>NZ_SWBM01000009.1 GCF_005116465.1 Robertmurraya kyonggiensis | reverse complement strand
AGGTCAGAGGTGGAAGCGCGGTGACGTGTGGAGCTGACTGATACTAATCGTTCGAGGACTTAACCAAATAGGTTTCTCAGTAATTCTTCTTCTTCAACATTATCTAGTTTTGAGGGAATAAACTTTTTTGCGTCAGCAAAATAAGTGTCCTTAATTTTTCGCGCAAGCGAAAATAGGTTTCCTTTAATCAAATAGTCCGGTGGCGATAGCGAGAAGGTCACACCCGTTCCCATACCGAACACGGAAGTTAAGCTTCTCAGCGCCGATGGTAGTTAGGGGCTGTCCCCTTGTGAGAGTAGGACGTTGCCGGGCGAACAATTTTTATAGTCTTCTACTAGATAGAAGCATGAACTGAAATACGTTCATTTAATATTATCGCGGGGTGGAGCAGTCTGGTAGCTCGTCGGGCTCATAACCCGAAGGTCGCAGGTTCAAATCCTGCCTCCGCAATCATCTTTTCTCCTTTGTCGAAAAGATAAGGAAAGATATTTTTGCTATCGCAAAAAATAGAGGTAAGTTATTTTCTCCTTACGTCGAAAAAACTTTGGTCCGGTAGTTCAGTTGGTTAGAATGCCTGCCTGTCACGCAGGAGGTCGCGGGTTCGAGTCCCGTCCGGACCGCCATTTTAAAAAAAGTAAGCGAAACGATGTTTCGTTTTTTTTATGCCCAATTTTGCCTTTTGCTCATCTAAGCAAATTAAGGTAAACTACATATAGAAGAGATAGATTCCTTAGGAGAAGTCCTAAGGTTTTTTCATATCTAATGAGGAGTTTTTATCTTACGTCAAAATGATAAAGGATAGTTATATATGAGTGAATATACATTTACCTCAACTCAGCCTTCAGAGACGATGAATTTTGCGAAACGTCTTGGCCAACTTTTAAAACCTTCGGATGTGATTGCATTAGAAGGGGATTTAGGAGCAGGAAAGACTACTTTTACAAAGGGATTGGCTGAAGGATTAGAAATAAAGAAAACGGTCAACAGTCCAACCTTTACGATTATTAAGGAGTATCATGGAAGATTGCCTCTTTATCATATGGATGTCTATCGCGTAGAGGATTCATACGAGGATTTAGGCTTTGATGAATATTTTGAAGGAAGTGGCGTTACAGTCGTGGAGTGGGCTCATTTAATTGAGGATCAACTACCTGACGAGCTGTTGACGATTCAGTTGAAGCACGGAGAGAATGATACGAGGACGATTAGCTTAGAGCCTAAGGGTGCTCGATATGAGGAACTATGTAAGGAGTTATTTTCATGAAGGTATTAGCAATTGATACATCAAATTATCCATTAGGGATAGCGATCATTGATGAGGAGAAGGTCATTGGCGAGTACGTAACAAACGTTAAGAAAAACCATTCGATTCGTGTTATGCCAGCCATCGAGATGCTACTTAAGGATTGTGATTTAACGCCCAATGATTTAACAAAGATTGTTGTAGCTCAAGGACCAGGCTCTTACACAGGGGTTAGAATTGGTGTAACGATCGCAAAAACATTATCTTGGACCTTAAAGATTCCACTTGTTGGTGTATCGAGTCTAGAGATTTTGGCAGCAGCAGTCGGAAGATACTTCCCAGGTGGAGTGTCACCTCTTTTTGATGCGAGAAGAGGGCAAATCTATACAGGTTTGTACCAATATGAAAATGGAAAGATCAAGACAGTAGAGAAGGATCAAATTTTACAATCAAAGGATTGGGCAAAGCAACTGACTAATCTTTCACAGCCAGTTCTATTTGTCGGAAACGATATTCCATTACACAAAGAGATTATTGTAGAAGAAATGGGAGAGCAAGCGAAGTTTGCTGAGTTAACTGAGCTGAATCCTCGACCATCAGAATTAGCATTTTTAGGTATGCATAGAGAAGGAGAAGAGGTACATACCTTTGTTCCAAACTATATTCGATTAGCTGAAGCCGAAACCAAATGGATTGAGGCGAATCAAGCAAAAGACTCTAATTAAGGACGAACCAGGATATGAATAAACAAATAACACTTCGAAAAATGGTAGAAGCAGATATTGATCAAATTCTCATTATCGAGAATGAATCTTTTGCAACTCCTTGGAGCAGAGAATCTTTTGAAAATGAATTAACGAAGAATCGCTTTGCTCTATACTTAGTTTTAGAGGATGAAGAAGTTATTTTTGGCTATTGTGGTGTGTGGATTATTGTCGATGAGGCCCATGTCACAAATATTGCCCTTTTGCCAAACTATCGAGGTAAGAAACTTGGAGAGACCTTATTAACTGAGATTATGAAGGTTGCTAAAGAAAAGGGAGCGAAATCGATGACGTTAGAGGTTAGAGTGTCCAATCAAGTTGCTCAATCTCTTTATCGTAAATTGGGTTTCCGAGATGGTGGCATAAGAAAGAATTATTATACGGATAATCAAGAGGATGCTTTAGTAATGTGGGTGAATTTATAATGGAAAAAGATCAATATATACTCGGGATTGAGACAAGCTGTGACGAAACAGCTGTGGCAATTATTAAAAATGGACGTGAAATTGTTGCCAATGTTGTTGCATCTCAAATTGAAAGCCATAAACGATTTGGTGGAGTTGTTCCGGAAATTGCTTCTCGCCATCATGTTGAACAGCTTACGATTGTGTTAGAAGAAGCAATGAGCCAGGCCACACTTGAATTTAAGGATATAGATGGAATTGCTGTGACGGAAGGACCTGGCCTAGTAGGGGCGTTATTAATTGGTGTAAATGCTGCGAAAGCTCTGTCTTTTGCCCATCAAATTCCGTTAGTGCCGGTACATCATATTGCAGGTCATATTTATGCGAATCGTTTGGTGACAGAAATGAAGTTTCCTCTTCTTTCTCTCGTTGTATCAGGTGGACATACGGAGCTTGTGTATATGAAAGAGCATGGTCATTTTGAAGTGATCGGGGAGACGAGAGACGATGCTGCCGGTGAGGCTTATGATAAGGTAGCACGGACGTTGAATATGCCTTACCCCGGTGGTCCTCATATTGACCGCTTAGCACAGGTTGGAGAGCCGATCATTAATTTACCAAGAGCATGGCTAGAAGAAGGCTCTTATGATTTTAGTTTTAGTGGTTTGAAATCAGCTGTTATTAACACAGTCCACAATGCAGAGCAAAGAGGAGAAACCATTAAGCCAGAAGATCTTGCTGCAAGCTTCCAAGAAAGTGTCATTGACGTTCTCGTAACAAAAACACTAAAGGCTACGGAAGAATATAAGGTAAACCAAGTATTGCTTGCTGGAGGCGTAGCTGCGAATAAAGGACTTCGCAATCGATTAGAAGAAGCTTTTGGAGAGATCAATGTGGAGCTAGTTATACCACCATTGTCTCTATGTACCGATAATGCGGCTATGATTGCCGCAGCAGGGAGCATTTTCTTTGAAAAAGGACAGAGAGCTGGCCTTAATTTAAACGCTAATCCTGGATTGGATATCACCATCCACAACCAATAATTTGAACTATGACAAAATCCCCGCTTAGAAGGGGATTTTTTTGTGGATAAATGTTGATATACTGTTGATAATGTGGATAAAAACCACTTATTTTGTGGATAATGTGGAAAAGTCTGTGGAAGGCTTATATTATGGAGTCCCTAATGTGAATAATTTTGTGGAAAAAAAGAACCGGGCATAGATCTTCTATCCCGGTTCTTCAGTAACGAATTATTCAGCTAATTCAGACCATTCTTCCAACAGATTTTCAAGCTCTTCTTTTGCTTGATCATTGTCTCTTGTAATGGCCAAAACGCGTTCATGGTCCTGAAAAACTTCAGGCTCACAAAGCAATTGTTCATTCGTTTCGATCGTGGCTTCAAGCTTTTCAATGAGTTCTTCGATTTCTTCTAATCTTCTTTTCCGTTGTCTTTCAAGTTTCTTCGCTTCTTTATCCTGTTGATAACTCGTTTTCTCTTGTTGCTCTGCCTTAGGAGCTGTGGATATTTTCGTTGCCGCCTCTAAAGCCTTTATTTCCTCAATTTCTAATTTCTTCTCAATATAGTAATCATAGTCGCCAAGGAACTCATTTGCTTTTTGAGGTTCCAGCTCGATGACTTTCGTTGCGATTCGATTGATGAAGTATCGATCGTGGGATACGAACAGAATCGTTCCTGGATAATCGATGAGAGAGTTCTCTAGCACTTCCTTGCTGTCTAAATCAAGATGGTTCGTTGGCTCATCCAGGATTAAAAAGTTCGCTTTTTTCATCATCAGTTTCGCTAAAACAAGTCGAGCCTTTTCCCCACCTGAAAGGGTTGAAACAGTCTTTAGGACATCGTCTCCAGAAAATAAGAAGTTTCCTAGTACCGTGCGGATATCCTTTTCATTTTTAAGAGGATATTCGTCCCACAGTTCGTTTAATACCCTTTTATTAGACGAGAGCTGAGTTTGCTCCTGATCATAGTATCCTATCGTGACGTTTGAACCGAAGTGGATCTCTCCAGCGATTGGGGATAGCTGGTCAATCAGTGTTTTTAATAGCGTCGATTTACCAATTCCGTTCGGACCAACGAGGGCAATACTATCTCCTCGAGTAATACGGAAAGAGAGATTTTCACTAACCTTTTCCCCATTATATCCGACTGCTAAAGAATCGATTTTCAAGACATCGTTTCCACTTTGACGCTCGATGTCAAAGCCAAAGGAAGCTGACTTTTCATCTCCAAGTGGCCTGTCCATCACTTGAATGCGATCAAGTTGTTTTCTACGACTTTGTGCTCTTTTCGTCGTGGAGGCGCGCGCCAAATTTCGTTGGATAAAATCCTGGAGCTTCGCAATTTCCTCTTGTTGCTTCTCATATTGCTTCATTTCACGCTCATAATTGGCCGCTTTTTGATCCAAATACGCACTGTAGTTGCCGGTGTACTTGCTAATATGCAGTCTTGAGATTTCGTACACCTGATTAACGACCTTATCTAAAAAGTAACGGTCATGGGAAACGATTAAAATCGCTCCATCATAGCCTTGAAGATAGCCTTCTAACCAAGATAGAGTATCAATGTCTAAGTGGTTCGTCGGCTCATCCAATATCAGAATATCTGGTTTCGTTAAAAGTAGCTTTGCCAGGGCAAGTCTAGTCTTTTGCCCTCCGCTTAAGCTCGAAATTTTTGTAGAGTAATCAAAGGAATGAAAGTTCAAGCCGTGTAATACGGAACGAATATCCGATTCGTATTGGTATCCGCCATTTTCTTTGAAAGAAACCTGGAGATGGTCATATTCTTTTAAAATCCGCTCATACTCACGAGTATCGTTGAAGATTGCAGGATCAGACATTTGCTTTTCAAGCTTACGAAGGAGCTTCTCTTGTTTTTGCAAATCTTCAAAGACAGTCAGCATTTCATCCCAAATCGAAGAATCGGATTCCAATCCAGTGTTTTGGGCTAAATAGCCAATATCAACACCCTTTGGCTTCACAATTTCACCAGATTCATATGAAAGCTGTCCGGCAATAATTTTAAGAAGCGTCGATTTTCCAGCTCCATTACGGCCAACAAGGGCAATTCGATCGCGTGTTTGAATTTCAAGCTTTATATTCGTTAAAATGGGGTCAGCCCCAAACGATTTCGAGAGTTGATTCACCTGTAATAAAATCATTTATATTCACCTCTATATGTCTAAAAATAGTGTATCCTAATCAATGGGTAAGGGCAATAAAAGAGGAGTTTCTCGAATAAACTCGAATAGTTTTATGTGAAATGGATAACAATGTTTTCACAAATTTGTCGAAATGGTGTATATTTGGAATGAGGTGTTTTCTTAATGGCAGAATTTACACATTTTAATGAAGAAGGCAGAGCCAAAATGGTGGACGTTAGTGACAAGCAGGAAACCGTACGGACAGCTGTTGCTAACTCAAGTATAACAGTGAACAAAGCAATATACGATCAAATTACGAACAATCACAACAAAAAAGGCGATGTATTGGCAGTAGCTCAGGTCGCTGGCATCATGGCTTGCAAAAAAACAGCTGACATTATTCCAATGTGTCATCCGATTCCACTAACAGGTGTGAATATTTCATTCGAATGGGAAATCGAGAATGATGACTATCGACTGATGATCACTGCATCTGCCAAAACAAAAGGAAATACAGGTGTAGAAATGGAAGCGTTAACAGCGGCTTCTGTTACGGCTTTAACCGTCTATGATATGTGTAAGGCTGTGGACAAAGGCATGGTTATTGGAAAGACGTATCTTGTCGAGAAGACAGGTGGAAAGAACGGGGATTTTAAAAGAGAAAATAAAGTGCGATAAGATTTACAATCTAATACGGACATATTTTACAGGGGTGGAGGAAATAAAATGAGCAGCGAAACGTTAAAGATTCCTCAAGCAACAGCAAAAAGATTGCCTTTATATTATCGTTTTTTAAAAAATCTACATTCCGCAGGGAAGCTAAGAGTATCCTCAGCTGAATTGAGTGAGGCGGTAAAGGTAGATTCGGCTACAATTCGCAGAGATTTCTCTTATTTTGGAGCCCTTGGGAAAAAAGGGTATGGTTACAATGTTGATTATTTATTGTCCTTTTTCCGTAAGACGCTTGACCAGGATGAGCTAACGAAGGTTGCTTTAGTTGGGGTCGGAAATCTTGGGACAGCACTGTTAAATTATAATTTTTTAAAGAATAACAATACCAAAATTTCTGTTGCTTTCGATATTGATGAGGCAAAAATCGGCTCAACAATGAGCGGCGTGACAATTTATCATATGGATGATATGGAAAAGGTATTAGAGGAACTAGGAATATCAATTGCAATTCTGACGGTTCCAGCTCCTTATGCACAGTCGATTACTGATCGCTTGGCAAAAGCAAATGTAAAAGGGATCTTAAACTTCACACCAGCTCGACTAACCGTTCCTGCGACAATGCGTGTTCACCATATTGACCTTGCTGTAGAGCTTCAATCTTTGGTGTATTTCTTAAAGCATTATGGAGTCAACGAAGTTGAAGAAATCGAAGAATAGAAAATGAGTGGGTCCCAATAGACCCACTCATTTTTTGTTTTTCTGTAGCGTTCGGATTTTAAAATGGAAGAGGATCATCCGAATGCCGTTTCCGAAATCAAAAGTAGCTAGGATCACAAGCAAGTATGTAAAGATTCCCCATTCGCCATTTTGTTGTAAGTCCTGGACTGCAAAATAGGTGAAAAATAATCCGAGAATTATATAGAGAATGCCTGAAAACAATGGTGTTTGTCTCATATGAAAAGACCTCCGATGAAGCTTTGAATTTTTTCTGATTGCTCGATAATTTTTTCGAGATCCTCTTTAAAAACAGATTGAACTAAGACAACGAATGTATTCATCGCGACGTGTGCGAAAATCGGTACGAGAATTCGTTTTGTTTTTACATAAAGATAAGCAAATGTGAATCCCATCGCGGAATATAGTAAGACATGTTCAATTTCCATATGGGCTAAGGCGAAAATGACCGAGCTAAAAAGAGCTGATAGGAAAAAGTTGAATCGTTTATAGAATGTACCGAAAATGATTTTTCGAAAGACGATTTCTTCTAAAATAGGTCCAATAATGGAACTAACAATAATCACAATCGGAAAAGATTCGATCAGTGAGATGATTTGCTGCGTATTTTCTGACCCCATTTCAATTCCGAGCCAGCTTTCCACTGTGGCAGCTAAGCTTTGTGCGATTAAGGCAAGAAAAATTCCACATACACCCCAAACGACGGATGCTCCTACTGATGAAGCATTTCGATCGAGTTGATTACTTTTCATTTCATTTCGGAGTAGTAATAGAACGATCAGAAGCGCTAAGGCAAAGCTGAACACAATCCAGATTACGCCGGCTAAGACAGCCATATCTTCTACATTTTGCCCCAGTAAAATACCTCCGAAGGTAATAGCAGGTACCCCAACAAAGGTTGAAAGCTGCATTCCTATATAAGCAATTAGAACATACCAATATTCTTTTTTCACATTATGATTCCCCTTTTAATTTAGGCTTTTAAAACATATATGTAAAGAATCTCTATTCTTTCGTTAAGAGCCCAAATTCACGACTTATCCTACACTATAAACCATTCTACTAAGAAAAAGGAGAAAGATACAATTAGAAGTAGGAAAAAGTTCGGATAATTTAAGAAAACTTGTATATACTTTAAAGGTTGTATTTTGAAATGGTTGTTAAATTTTATGTAAAAAATGCTCTTTGACGCTTGCAAAAATTATTTGAATTCATTAATATAATAATTGTGTTAGCACTCGAGTAGATAGAGTGCTAATAAATAAAACATATGTAAAATGAGGAGGTTGTTTCACTTGTTAAAGCCACTAGGTGATCGCATTGTTATCGAGCTTGTTGAAACTGAAGAAAAAACTGCTAGCGGAATCGTGTTACCTGACTCAGCTAAAGAAAAGCCTCAAGAAGGAAAAGTTGTAGCTGTAGGTACTGGTCGCGTACTAGACAACGGTGAGCGTGTAGCTCTAGAAGTTGCAGTAGGCGAAAGAATTATCTTCTCAAAATACTCTGGTACAGAAGTGAAGTACCAAGGTGCAGAATACTTAATTTTACGTGAAAATGACATCTTAGCTATTGTTGGCGAATAAATAAAGTAGAGTTGAATTCATTTCATAAGGACACGTCTAGTCGCTTGTGAATCAATTTTTAAAAGATAATCAATTCAAGGAGGTTTTTACAAATGGCAAAAGAGATTAAATTCAGTGAAGATGCTCGTCGCGCGATGCTTCGCGGTGTAGATGCTCTTGCAGATGCAGTAAAAGTAACTCTTGGACCAAAGGGTCGTAACGTGGTTCTTGAGAAGAAATTCGGTTCTCCATTAATTACAAATGATGGTGTAACTATCGCAAAAGAAATCGAATTAGAAGATGCTTTCGAAAACATGGGTGCAAAGCTAGTTGCTGAAGTTGCTAGCAAAACAAACGATGTAGCTGGGGACGGAACAACGACTGCTACAGTTCTTGCACAAGCGATGATTCGCGAAGGCTTAAAGAACGTAACTGCTGGCGCTAATCCAATGGTTATCCGTAAAGGTATCGAAAAAGCGGTTATTACTGCTATTGAAGAATTACAAGCAATTTCTAAGCCAGTTGAAAGCAAAGAATCAATTGCACAAGTTGCTGCAATCTCTTCTGCTGACGAAGAAGTTGGTCAATTAATCGCTGAAGCTATGGAGCGCGTTGGAAACGATGGCGTTATCACAATTGAAGAATCTAAAGGCTTCACTACAGAACTTGATGTAGTAGAAGGTATGCAATTCGACCGTGGATATGCATCTCCTTACATGGTAACGGATTCTGATAAAATGGAAGCTGTCCTTGATAACCCATACGTGTTAATCACTGACAAGAAGATCAGCAGTGTTCAAGAAATTCTTCCAGTTCTTGAGCAAGTGGTACAACAAGGTAAGCCACTATTAATCATTGCTGAAGATGTTGAAGGGGAAGCTCTTCCAACATTAGTATTAAACAAATTACGTGGAACATTCAATGCAGTTGCTGTTAAAGCTCCTGGATTTGGTGACCGTCGTAAAGCAATGCTTGAAGATATCGCAGTTCTTACTGGTGGTACAGTAATCACTGAAGACCTAGGTCTAGAGCTTAAGTCTGCGAACGTATCACATCTTGGTCGCGCTGCAAAAATTGTTGTAACAAAAGAAAATACAACAATCGTTGAAGGTGCTGGAGATGCTGATCAAATCGCAGCTCGTGTAAATCAAATCCGTGGCCAAATGGAAGAGACTTCTTCTGAATTTGACCGTGAAAAATTACAAGAACGCCTTGCTAAATTAGCTGGTGGTGTGGCAGTTGTTAAAGTTGGTGCTGCTACTGAAACTGAACTTAAAGAACGCAAGCTTCGTATCGAAGACGCTCTTAACTCAACTCGCGCTGCTGTTGAGGAAGGAATCGTTTCTGGTGGGGGAGTTGCCCTACTTAACGTTTATAACAAAGTGGCTGCTCTTCAAGCTGAAGGCGACGAGCAAACTGGTATCAACATCGTACTTCGTGCAATCGAAGAGCCAGTTCGTACAATCGCTGCAAACGCTGGTCTTGAAGGATCTGTCGTTGTTGAGCGCTTAAAGCACGAAGAAATCGGAATGGGCTTCAACGCTGCAACGAACCAATGGGTAAACATGATCGAAGCTGGTATCGTGGACCCAACTAAGGTTACACGTTCAGCTCTTCAAAACGCAGCATCTGTAGCGGCTATGTTCTTAACAACTGAAGCAGTAGTTGCTGACAAGCCAGAACCAGCTGGTTCCGCTTCAATGCCTGACATGAGCGGCATGGGTGGAATGGGCGGCATGATGTAATCTGCCATTTAAAGTGTCAAAAAAACCTCTCGATCATATTTCGAGAGGTTTTTTATTTAGTTTCATAATACGTTTTGAACAAGTTTTATGATTTAAGGTGTCCACTCGTTACTTATAATCGCGACTAGCTCCCAGATTGAATGTTCGTTTGGTTCAAATACAAGGTAGACGCTTTTCCAATCTTCATATTTAGTTTCTTTATAAAACTCGACGATTTTGGACCCTGGGAAGGCTGCCTCTATTGGTTTGTGCAAGTCGCTCCGTGGTGTTTGAGAGTCAAAAAATGCATTATCAGGGTGGAGGAAAGTATCTGGTTTTAAGAACCTATCCATGTAATCCTTTGGAGTATAGATTAGTTCCATATTTGCTTCTCCGATGCCCCATGTATACTCCTTGTCATCTTCCAGTAGTGAAGAGACTTCACTTTTTTCAAAAACAACTCCATAATCTTGTAGGTAAGACGATAGTGATAAAAATAGACCTTTCTCCGAATGTACGTAGCTTGATAGTAAATCCATATCTCGGTTACGAAGGGCATTATATATTGCTGTTGCTTTTTGTTCCACACTTACTTGTTCTTCGTCAGTAGTCTCTATATCCTTCTGGTCTTGCTCCTGATAATCTTGCTGTATATCCTTGTTAGGTGTTGGAGTTTGCTCTACTTCTACTTCTGGTTCTTTTATTTCTTGTTCTCCAGAGTGATTTTCATTATTAAGGATAAAGTTTACACTCAATATACCAAATAAAACAATTGCAGCTGATGACGCAATTCCTATTTGTATTTTTTTCATTAATATTCTGCTCCCTTTTTGTTGTACCTCTACATCGTTTAGGGCATTCATCACCTGTTGATGCATATGGTCTTGTGTTGACTTACTCAAACTATGTCTTGGTAATTCACTAAGCTTTTCTTCTAAATGATTTTGATTATCTTTCACTTGCGATCCTCCTGACTTAAATGCAGCCGCAACGCCTTTAGCGCACGATGGTAATTTGTGCGTACCTCGGTTTCCCTCCAATTTAATATTTGGGCAGTTTCCCTTACGGATAATCCTTGAATTCCCCTCAGGATTAACACTTCTCGAAATTTCTTTTTCAGTTTAGAGATTGAGAGGTAAAGTTCTCTCTGTTCTTCCTTTTTTAGGAGGATATGTTCTGGATTAGCTGTTGTTTGCTGCTTCAACAATCGCTCATAGAGTGGTGCACTCTTTTTGCTAGTCTTTGTTTCTATCTTTCTCGCTTCGTCTATGGCTGTATTTCGTGCAATGGTGAAGAGCCAAGTCTTGGGTGGGGCCAGATTTTTATATGAGTTAAGGCCACGCCCAGCTTTAATAAAAACCTCTTGTACTAAATCCTCCACATCTGTTGTACCTGTGTAGTAAACCAAAAAGTTGTAAACGTCATTGCTATATAGGTAAAACCACTCTGAAATGATCTCTCTAACATTTGTCATAAAGTTAGGGTCCCCCGATATTTGAATTCACCTTATTAGACGGGTGAAAATTTAATTTGTGTCAAAGATATTGATAATGGTTAAAAATATTCAGTTATAGAGTAGTTCTTAAGGGTTCTAATCGAAGCTTCTTTGATATATCTGTATCTAAAGCGGAAAAAACGTATAAAAGAAAAAGCAACTGGTTCTGGAATTTAAGTGCATTCCAGAGCATTTGCTTTTTCTATGTTCACTAGTTTTATAATTTTCTTATGATATTTTAAAAGTGCTCACTAGGAAGCGGCAAACAAAAGGGACTGATTCAGCACTTTCTATGTGCTTTCTCAGTCCCTTTCCCATTTATCCTATTATTTCCTCAAACACCCGGAATCTCAATCCATCCACTTGAATAGGGTTATCTAGATTTATAGATGTCTTTTTAACCGAACCATCTTCCATCGCTAACTCATGAATCGTTTCCCCGCAAGATAGCTGCTCTTTCGTCACTTCTACCAGTTCCTCGCTATTATTCAGCACGAACAATAATCTACGTTGCCCATCTGCTTTTTCATAGACGACATAGCTCTTTTCCACATCCGCATGGATAAAGCGGAAATCTCCACCATTCCCTACGAGTGGATCTTCCTTACGCCATGCGATAAGTGTCTTCACATAGTTAAATAGCTCTCGGTCCTGCTTACTTTCATCCCATTCCATACAAGCTCGGCAACCCGGATCCTGACCGCCTGCCATTCCAATTTCATCGCCATAGTAAATACAAGGTGACCCAATAAAGCTTAATTGGAAAAGATATAACAGCTTAACTCGTTCAGGATTATCGTTAGCGAGTGTTAAGATACGAGGTGTATCATGACTATCCAATAGGTTAAAGGCAACTTCATTCACATTTTTCGGATACATATGAAGGACCTTAACAATGGAATCAGTGAAATCTTGTGCTGTGATCGTGTCTTTTGCAAGGAAATCGATTGCACTATTGGTAAATGGATAGTTCATGACAGCATCAAATTGATCTCCTTGTAACCAAGGCATGGAGTCATGCCAAATTTCTCCCAATATATAGGCATCAGATTTAGCAGCTTTAACTACTTTACGAAAATCTCTCCAAAACGCATGATCAACTTCATTGGCAACATCCAAACGCCAGCCATCAATATCAAATTCCTCTACCCAATAACGAGCCACATTTAATAAATATTCCTTAACTTCCGGATTCTCTGTATTGAGCTTCGGCATTTGTGAAGTAAAGGCAAATGTATCAAAATTAGGCTTTGGCTCTGTGACGACAGGAAACTCCCATAAATGGAACCAATCCTTGTACGTTGATTTTTCCTGGTTTTCTAATACATCCTGAAATGCAGGGAAATAAAAGCCACTATGGTTAAACACTGCATCTAGCATGACACGAATTCCACGTTTATGACATTCTTGGACTAGTCGGCGAAATGTTTCTTTATCCCCAAACTGTGGGTCGATTTCCATATAGTCAATCGTGTCATATTTGTGATTCGAATAAGCTTTAAAAATAGGAGTGAAATAGATCCCGCTTATTCCTAATTCAACAAGGTGATCTAAGTGATCGATGACACCTTGAAAATCCCCACCGAAAAAGTTACTAGGAGTAGGATCAGTGCTTCCCCATTCAAGCGTACCCTCTGGATTAATAGAAGGATCTCCATTCCCAAAACGCTCTGGGAAAATTTGATACCAAACTGTGTCCTTTACCCAATCTGGTGCTTGAAAAACATCGATATTATTGAGATATGGGAAGCAAAAATAGTTTGCAATTTCAGTTGGTTTTGTGGGGAAGAAACCGCCCTCCGTATAATAGAATGTTTCCTCTCCATCTGAGCATTTAAAGCCATAGCGCATACGATGGAATGTGGGTTCTACTTCAATAAACCAATAATCATAAAGTGACGTAGTACCAGATTTCCTCATAGGACTTGCTGTCGTTTGCCAAGTGCTGCCAACCCAATCATAGGGATCCCCAGCAATAAGCTGAACATCAACAACGTCGTCTTTCTTCGTTTGTAACATAATGTGCAAGGTGTCTTTGTCATAGGCATAGGCAAAGTTATTTTTTGGTCGGTGAAAAATTGCTTCTTTTATCATAGAAATTCTCCTTTTATTTTGTCTTATAGAAAGGGAATGCAAGCTTTAGTAGGGGTAATTGTTACCTTAAAAGAACCCGCCTTTAAATGAAAACAACCCCGTTTACAAATGTAAACGGGGTTGTTGTTAAACAATGCATTGCCCTCAAATTTTTATAATCTTAATCTACTGTAAGCGTTTTAAGTTGTCAACTATTCAACAACCAAATATTTTTATAGATAAAAAATAATGAAAACGGTTGCACAAAAAAATAAAACAAGGTACAATGATTTTGTAAGGTTGCGCAAACGTTTTCGCAGAAATTGTGAGGAAACTAAATGAGGGCCAAATGGTTTGTGACAAACATTAAAATACAGTCGAGAAATAGAAAGAGACATTTTCGAATGTATAAGATTGTCATTAAGCATGAAGCTATTTGATGAAGCCTTACAAAATAAAAAGTTTTTTGTTAGGTAATAACCAAAAAAAGAAAGAGGGGAAAAACAAGTATGAAATTTACTTGGAAAAAATTCGCTTCAGTAGCAATGGTAACTAGCTTACTAGCATTAACAGCATGCGGAGACAAAGAAGAAGGCGGAAAATCCACTGAAGATGGAGCAAAAAATGCTGGAACTTTAGAAATCGGTGTTGAAGCTGGTTATATTGATTATGTAAATTCTATTGTACCTGCTTTTGAAGAAGAAACAGGCATTGACGTAACAGTAACGGAAAGAGACTTATTCGAAACTTTAGAAGCACTTCCATTAGATGGACCTGCTGGAATTGCTCCAGACGTTATGATTGCTCCTTATGACAGAGTTGGTAACTTAGGTCAACAAGGACATCTTGCTGAATATGCTTTACCAGATGATGGTCGTTATGATGATTTAGATAAACAACAAGTAACAATTGATGGCAAAATTTATGGTGCTCCATTTGTTATTGAATCTCTAATTCTTTACTATAATAAAGATTTAATTGATCAAGCTCCTGCTACTTTCGCAGATTTAGATGCGTTAACAAAAGATGAGCGTTTTGCATTTGAATCAGAAAAAGGAAGAAGCACAGCATTCCTTGCTAACTGGTTAGATTTCTATAGCACATATGGATTACTATCTGCTTACGGTGGTTATGTATTTGGTGAAAATGGTACGAACCCATCAGAAATCGGTTTAAATACTGAAGGTGCTATTGAAGGTATTAAATATGCTACTGAATGGTTTGGTAAATGGCCACAAGGTATGTTAGATTCAACTACTGCTGGAAGCTTCATTGATGAGCAATTTACATCTGGTAAAGCAGCAGCTATCATTGGTGGACCATGGTCTGCTTCTAATTACAAAGAAGCTGGCATTAACTATGGCGTAGCAATGATTCCTACACTACCAAATGGTGAAGAATATCAACCATTTGCTGGTGGTAAAGCTTGGATTGCCAGTAACTATGCAAAAGATAAAGAAGCTGCAAACAAATGGTTAGACTTTGTAACAAACGAAGCAAACCAACAAAAATTGTATGAAGCAAAAGGAGAAGTACCTGCTAACCAAATGACAAGAGTAACAGTTGCTGAAGCGGGTGACGAGTTAACAACTGCGGTTATCAACCAATATAATAATGCAATTCCTATGCCAAATATTCCTCAAATGGCTGAAGTTTGGACAGGTGCTGCTACATTAATGTTTGATGCGGCTTCTGGAAATAAAACTCCAGAACAATCAGCAAATGATGCAGTTGTCGTTATTAGTGAAAATATCGATCAAAAATACTAATAATGGGATAATAGACTTTGGCAGAGATTTTTTCTCTGCCTCAGTTTGTTTATAGATAAGAAAGCATAATTTTTGATTTTGAGAATTGTCCAGCTTCAGGCGCCATCGGCTCGAGTGAAAAAGATAGTACACTTTTTCCTTGGTCATAAGCCAATCCATCGAGAAGGTTAAAAAACAACCTTCACGCTGGCTTGTCTTATGCTTGTCGCCGATAGTCGGGCGCCTTCAGCTTTTCTTATAAGGGAGTGAGATAATGTGGAATATATAGAAACAGACAAAAAACGTATGAGAACAGCAACATTGCTCTCTATAGTTCCGGGTTTAGGTCAAATTTATAATAAGCAACTATTTAAGGGTATTGCATTTCTAATTATTTTCGCTTTATTTGTAATCGAAATGATTAACTTTGGAGCGGAAGCATTGATTGGTTTAATCACACTTGGAAGTACCCCTGGTATGGACCATTCACTTTTCATTCTAATTGAAGGTTCCTTACAACTACTAATTCTTCTATTATTTATACTTTTTTACGCGATTAATTTTAATGACGCTAGAAAAGTTGCTAAATTATGGGCGGAAGGTAAAAAAGTAAATACCTCTATCAAGTCCATTCTATTGAATATGGTTGATAATGGATTCCCATATTTGTTTACAATTCCAGCATATGTAGCAATGGTCTTTGCAATTGTATTCCCAGTATTAGTAACCATATTTATTGCATTCACCAACTATGATTTTTATCATATTCCACCAGCAAAGCTTATTGACTGGGTAGGATTTGAAAACTTTACAAATATATTTTTCTTAAGTTCTTATCGTGATACGTTCTTAGCTGTTTTTGGTTGGACGGTGATTTGGACTGTAGCAGCAACAACACTTCAAATTACAATTGGTATTTTTACTGCTATCGTATTAAACCAAAAGTTTATTAAGTTTAAGCGAGTATTCGGTATTATCTTCCTTTTACCATGGGCAGTACCAGCTTTTATTACGATTATGAGTTTCTCTAATATGTTTAATGATAGTATTGGTGCGATTAACACACAGGTCATTCCGTTAATTGATGCGTTAATACCGTTCGTTGATATTGGAAGTCTGCCGTGGAAGACAGATCCGACATTTACAAAGATAGCGATTATTTTAATTCAAGGATGGTTAGGATTTCCGTTCATTTATGTCCTTGTATCGGGTATCCTGCAATCTATTCCAGAGGAACAATATGAAGCTGCGCGCATTGATGGTGCTGGGGTCTTACAACGTTTTAGACACGTGACGATGCCTGCAATCTTCACGATTGCTGCACCAATTTTCATTACACAATATACGGGGAACTTCAATAACTTCTCGATGATTTACCTATTTAATGAAGGTGGTCCAGGAAGTATTGGGGCAGGAGCAGGTTCAACTGATATCCTAATCTCATGGATTTATAAATTGACAACAGGAACGTCACCACAGTATTCAGTAGCATCTGCCGTGACATTATTTATTTCCTTATTTATCATAGGCATTTCGTTGATTGTCTTTAAGAAAACGAAAGCATTTGAAATGGAGGATTAATGATGAACAGAATAATGAAATCCCAAAAGACCTCCCAGTTCGTTGGCAAATTTTTTACGTATTTCTATCTATTGATATTGGCAGTTATCATCATCTACCCGCTGCTGATTACAGCGAGTTCGGCATTTAAAGCAGGAAACGTAGCAGCGTTTGACTTGAGCTTCGATACAGAGTGGACTTTAGATAATTTTAAGAGACTATTTTCCGAAACCTTATTTGGGGAGTGGTATTGGAATACACTTATTATTGCTTTAGTTACGATGGTTGTCCAAGTAACAGTTATTACACTAGCGGGTTATACGTATAGTCGTTATCGTTTTGTTGGTCGTAAGAAAAGCTTAATGTTTTTCCTAATTGTCCAAATGGTACCCACTACTGCTGCATTAACAGCATTCTATGTTATGGCATTATTAATGGGAGCTCTAAATCAAACTTGGTTCCTAATGTTCCTATACATTGGTGGTGGTATTCCTATGAATACATGGCTAATGAAGGGATATTTCGATACAGTGCCATATGATTTGGATGAATCGGCTAAACTTGATGGTGCTGGCCATTTCCGAATTTTTATTCAGATTGTACTACCATTAGTAAAGCCTATGATTGCCGTACAATCCTTATGGGCATTTATGACACCATTCGGCGAGTATATGCTAGCAAAATTCCTATTACGTACACCGGAAAAATATACGGTTGCCATAGGATTACAAACATTTATCAATAACCCACAAAACCAAAAGGTGGCATTATTCTCTGCGGGTGCCATTTTAATCGCAATACCAATCACGTTGTTATTCTTTATGCTTCAAAAACACTTTGTTGCAGGCTTAACTTCTGGTGGTACTAAAGGCTAATACATGAATTCTTATTCTTAAAGAAATGAAGTGAACAACATGAAAACGGATATATTTCCACTCAATTTTTTCAAGAGCATAATAACACCAAAACGTGTGTTTACAGGTAGAAAACAATTAAATTGGTTTCAAATTGTTATTGTGCTGTTATTTATAAATGGATTAATGATGATTCCATTATCTTTGAGTATGGCAAAAATGGATTCTTATCCGGTAGAAGAAACGTATCCCAATGCGTTTGACTTGCTAGATGAATCCGTAATTGAATTCTTGGATGGCGCGGAGTTTTCAGAAGGGACTCTGACATTATCAGAGCCCTTTTTTGAAGAATATGATAATGGAATTGTTGGGGGAAATGTATCCACAGCACAAGAGGAAAAAGCTTTAGAAGCTCCTAATACACTTTTATTTCAAGAAAATGAATTGATTATTAAAGATGGCGAAAATCCGGTCACTTCAGTCACCTATACGAAAGATTTTTCAATAGAAGGTGTATCGTCTATAGAGGAACTGAAGTCGGAGCTATCTAGACAATGGTTTATCCAAAATAAAACTTTCATTGTAGGAAGTTTACTAGTATCTCTATTTATATTATTGCTCGTTAGTATTGTTTTGATAACTTTGGGTTCATCTCTATTTGTATACTTGAGCAAGAAGGGACAACTATCAACGATTCGTACGTATAAGGAATCGGTCAATTTAGTTGTTAATACACTTGGGTTACCAACGATTATCGCTAGTGTATTAGGTTTTATTCAATTTGATATTATTACGATGCTCATGACACAAACGTTTGGTTTCGTTATCTTACTTCTGTTGGTATTTACAAAAACTCGTTTTAGCGATGATGTGGTTAATCAAATTAACAATAATAAAAAATAAATGGAATTTGGTACGCACAGTTGTACATTTTTTGTTTAACAGGAGGTACACCAATGCTTGAAGATACAAGCTTTGCTATACACCCAGGAAAAGAAAAAAAGGATGGAGCTTTTTCTTATACTGATATTGGTAATCTAGTTGGCTATGAAAAGGATGCAGCTGGTTATACGTTTAACTGTACAAACGGATTTGTTACCTTACAGGTATTTACAGATTCGATCGTTCGAGTAACAATGAATGCGACGAAAAAACCGTTGTTGGATAACTCTCAAGCAGTGATGGTTCGTCCGGAGCATGTAGAGATAGAAGAAATTAACACAGAGCATGAGCTAACCCTAAAAACGAAGGAGCTTGTTGTGACTTTGCAAAAAGCACCATTCCGTGTGACGGTTGCAGATACGCATGGGAGAGTCCTTGTAAATGAGGACTCGCGCGGAATGGCTTACCGTGAAAACGGCGAGGTCATTGCATTCAAACAGATGGACGCTCAGGATCACTTCTATGGCTTTGGTGAAAAATCTGGTCATTTAGATAAACGTGGCGAGAAATTAGAAATGTGGAATACCGATGTGTATGCGCCCCATAACCCAGAAACAAAAGCGCTGTATGAGTCAATTCCTTATTTCATGACATTGCGTGATGGCAAAGTGCACGGAATCTTTTTCGATAATACGTATAAAACGTACTTTGATCTGCAATCATCCGAAGAGTATTATTCCTTTTCGGCAGAGGGCGGACAGTTAGATTATTATGTATTGGCTGGACCTCATCCGAAATTGGTGTTAGAGCAATACACATATCTAACTGGTAGAATGCCACTCCCGCCAAAATGGTCGATAGGCTACCATCAATCTCGTTATAGCTATGAGACGGAAGCGGAAGTAAGAGAGTTAGCAAAGAATTTTATCAAAAAAGATATCCCAGTTGATGTGATTCATTTAGATATTCACTATATGAATGGCTATCGTGTATTTACTTTTGATAAAGAACGATTCCCGAATCCAGAACAGCTAATTGCTGATTTGAAAGAAATGGGCATCCGTGTTGTACCGATTGTAGATCCTGGTGTGAAAAAGGATGCGGAATATCCGATTTATCAAGAAGGTGTCCTTGAGGATCATTTCTGTAAATATATTGAGGGGAATATTTACTACGGAGAAGTTTGGCCGGGTGTGAGTGCTTTCCCTGATTTTACAGAGGAAAAGGTTCGCAAATGGTGGGGCAAAAAACATGAATTCTATACTTCGATGGGAATTGAAGGAATCTGGAATGATATGAATGAGCCAGCTGTATTCAATGAATCGAAAACAATGGATTTAGATGTCATCCACCGAAATGATGGCAATCGGGCGACGCATCGCGAATTGCATAATGTGTACGGTTTATTAATGGGAAAAGCCACTTATGAAGGAATGAAAGAAAACCTTCAAGGGAAACGTCCATTTTTACTGACAAGAGCGGGTTATGCCGGTGTGCAACGTTATGGATCAGTATGGACAGGGGATAACCGTAGCTTCTGGGAGCATTTGCAAATGTCTCTGCCAATGGTGATGAACTTAGGTTTATCGGGCGTTCCTTTTACCGGTCCAGATGTGGGTGGTTTTGCGCATGATACAAATGCAGAACTATTAACACGTTGGATTCAGGTCGGAGCTTTTACACCATTTTTCCGAAACCATTCTGCGATTGGTTTCCGTTACCAAGAGCCATGGCAGTTTGGTGAAAAATATGAAGCGATTATGAAAAAATATATCCAAATGCGTTATCAATGGATGCCTCAGCTTTATTCACTATTTTATCAAGCTAGTGAACAAGGTCTGCCAGTTATGCGTCCATTACTAATGGAGTATCCAGATGATGCTAAAACGTATAACTTAAATGATCAATTTATGCTTGGAGATAACGTCATCTTCGCGCCAATTTTGAATCCTTCTGTTACTGATCGAGCGGTGTATTTACCTAAAGGAGATTGGGTGGAATATACAACGGGTGCAAGCTATGAAGGAGAAAAAGTGCATCTTATCCATGCGGAATTAGAAGATTTACCAATTTTTGTTCGCAAAGGCACAGCGCTTATGCAAACCGAGTGGCAATCCAATCAAGATAAAGAAACAAAAAGTCTTACGATGAAAGTTTTTGCTTCTGACGATGCGAACTACTCATTTACGTTCTACGATGATGATGGAGAAACCTTTGCTTATGAGAACGGGGAATATCTCAAAATGGTTTTTGATATACAATCTTCTGCTGATCAAGTAGAAATCAATGTCGTATCAAAAGAAGGAAACTATCAGCCTGCATATAAGGAAATTAAGATTGAACTAATTTGTTTAAACAAAGATGTTCTAGTCAATGGAAAAAATAGTAGTATAATTAGTCTATAAATATTGGAGAAAAAAGGTAGAGGTGGGAAGATGGTAACAATTAAAGATGTAGCAAAAATCAGTGGGGTTTCCCCCTCTACTGTTTCTCGTGTTATTGCTGATAACCCAAGAATAAGTGAAGATACGAAGAAGAAAGTAAGGAAAGCAATGAAAGATTTAGGGTACCATCCGAATATTAATGCCCGTAATCTTGTTGCCAAGTCGACAAAAGCAATTGGTGTCATTATGCCATCATCTACGAATGTGGCTTTACAAAATCCATTCTTTCCAGAAATTTTACGAGGAATCGGTTCGGTTCTACATGATGCTGAGTATTCCATGTATCTATCAACAGGGGAAACGGAAAAAGAGATTTTAAGTGAAGTGCAACGCATCGTATATGGAAGCTATGTGGATGGTGTCATTCTTCTTTATTCACGAATAAATGATAAGGTTACCAATTTCTTGAGAGAACAAGGTTTTCCATTTGTCATTGTTGGGAAGCCCTATGATTTTGATACAGAAATCAATCATGTAGATAATGATAACTTCAGAGCTGGGAAAGAAATAACGAAGCATTTAATTGATATGGGACATGAGAAAATTGCTTTTATTGGTGGCTCAAGGGAATTGTTTGTTACACGTGATCGTGAAAGTGGTTATGTGGCTGCGTTAAACGAGGCAGGCATAGAAGAGTGCGATGCGTACAGAATTCATACGGAATTTCTCAAATCAGGTGGGCGAGAGGCTGTAGAACATCTCATGTCTTTAGATACAAAACCAACCGGCTTAGTAGTCAGTGATGACCTAATTAGCCTCGGGATTTTAAGTATGTTAGAGAGCTATGGCATTCGGGTGCCACAGGATATTTCTTTAGTAAGCTTTAACAATGTCTATCTTTCTGAGATTACTAAACCAGCACTGACAACGGTTGATATTCAAATCTATGAACTTGGTGCACAATCTGCTAAAGTTCTGATTGAAAAAACAAAGAATAAAAACGAACCCGCCAAACGGATTATTATTCCGTATCAAATTGTTTATCGGGATTCTGTTAATAAGCTATCTTAGGGGGATTTTCTCCCGAGATAGCTTTTTTATTTATGAGTTCTGTTAAAGGCGAGCATTGATTTTATTACATTGAAAAATAGGAGAAAAAATTCCGTCTAACTCAAGAAATTCACTTATTTCCTCAACAAATAAACGGAATTTTTCCGGTTAAGCTATATATTTTCATGATTTTAAGGATTTTTAGGTAATTGAAGCGGAAAAATTCCGCCTATTTCACCTAAGATTTATTCATTTTTCAATATAAAAGGAATTTCTCCGGTTAAGTTGGAGCTCTGTCGAAAATCAAAAAATCGATAATGAACAATAACAGAGTCTATTTTTATGGACTTGTAAATGTAGTGTATGAAATGATTTGAGATAGCTTTTTTATTGGCTTATTTCCCCAATTGTAACAAATGAAATGTTTTGTATTACTATTTTAATATAAATGTAATCAGGGTGACTCCTTCCTATGTTATAAATGTACTATAAGAAAGGGGTTGTCTTATGCATTCCTTCAAAAGGGTAGCCATCGCTTTTACGAGTATATTTTTACTTTCAACAAGTATCGTGGCAAATGCAGAAACAAGTCAAGAAATTATCAATTCAAGTCAAAATAAGCTTCAGCAAAAAGCTGAAATCCTTCAGGAGAAAACAGCCGAGAAACAACAAGTAGCGGCTGAACTTCAAAATGTACAAAAGGATTTAGCGGCAATTGAAAACGAAATCGTTGCAACGACTGAAACGATAAATGCGATTCAAGCAAAGATAAATGAAACAAAACAAATAATAGAAGATAAAAAAGAAGAAATCGTCATCCTTGAAGATAAGGTCTATAACCGAAAAAGTGTGATGGAGGAACGTTTGGTTTCTTTACAGCATAACGATCAAGTGAACTTAATCGTATCCATTCTAATTAATTCGGACAGTATTACCGATTTATTTGAACGAGTAACAGCTGTTTCTACAATTCTAGGAGCAGATAAAGATTTACTTGAACAGCAGAAAGCCGATTTAGCACAGATTGAAGAAGAAAAAAGACTTATTGATGAGCAAGAGCAAGCATTACAAGTTCAATATACTGAATTAGCAACGAATCAAGCAAACTTGGAAAATAGTCTACATAAAAGACAAGAAGAGTTAGCTACAGTTCAAGCAAAATATGATTCGATTAGTAAGGAAATAAATTTAGCTGAAAAAGAAAAGGCATCTATTCAGAATCAGTTAAATCAAGCTCAAGTAAAATTAAAACAAGAGCAAGAAAATGCGGCTAAGACACGCAATGTCGTCAATGAGAACAAAACACAACAAGCCACTACGGTGGCGAAAGAAAACAGCAGTGTTAAACAAGAAATGTATGTAACAGCCACTGCTTATAGCCATGAGACTTCAAAAACTGGATTAACTTATATGGGTTATAATATCAAGAAGAATCCAAACATGAAGATCATTGCGGTAGACCCTTCCGTTATTCCATTAGGTTCCAAGGTATGGGTAGAAGGTTATGGTGAAGCAATCGCGGGTGATACAGGAAGTGCCATTAAAGGTCACAAAATCGATGTATTAATGCCAAATGCTGCTCAAGCCAAACAATGGGGACGTAAAGTCGTTAAAATTTCTATTCTAAATTAATATAAATGATTCCGAGGGCGCTTATTCTTAAGCGTTCTTTTTCATATCTATAAATGACACTCCTCAACCCTTCTATATGAAAAATTCTAAAAATAAAATATATAACAAATTTTTTTATTATATAATAAATATTAGGTATTTCCAGATAAAGGGGGAACAGATATAAAAAGAGCCGTTATTTACGGGTTTTCCATCATAACATTTCTACTTTGTTTTTCAGTCATGATTTATTACGGGAAAGAGACCTTCTATGTAAAAAGTGAAATGGAATCTACATTTTCGTATCAATATCATTTTGTCCTCATAACCGAAGAGGTTGGGAATGATTATTGGCATCTCATTGAAAATGGAGCACAGGAAGAAGCCGAATTACAAAATGTATACTTAGAATACGTAGGACCAACTAGATCGAATAATGAAGAAAAGATAGAAATATTAGACCGCATGATCTCGGCACATGTAGATGGCATTATTGTACCTGGAATACCTGGTGATCAATTTAATAAATTGGTGAAAAAAGCGGTTGATATTGGCATACCAATCATTACGATTGATGGGGATTCACCTACTAGTGAACGAGATGTCTATGTTGGTACAGATAATTATTTGGCAGGCGTTCTAGCAGGGCAAACCTTAGTGGCGGAAACAAAGGGAGAGCAATATGTAGGAGTGGTTGTGGGGACATTTGATGCACCTAATCAGAAACTCCGCTTAGAGGGCTTTAAGGATGCTATCGAAAAAGAGACGAGGATTCACTTGGTAGAAGTCGTTGAATCCAATATTACCGAAATCGGTGCGATTGACGCGACCTATTCTTTAATGAAGAAATACCCGCAAATGAATGCTTTCTTTGGGGCTACTGCATTAGATGGAGTTGGGATTGTTCAAGGAATCGAGGAAATGATGCCGAAAAATGCTCCCTATATAATCGCATTTGATACACTTCCACAAACACTAGATTTAATCGAACAAGGAAAAATACATGCAACGATTGCGCAAAATCCAACTGAAATGGGGAGACAAGCGGTGTCTAGTCTAATTAGGGTTTTGAATAAGGAGAAAGTTAACCGCTTACATTATACGGATATGAGTGTGGTTCATAAGGGTGATATTAAAAACGGAGAAATTATTCCAGTAGAGGAGAATCATGAAGTCGATAAGAGATAAGTTAATTGTATACTTTTTCGTATTCGCTGCCCTATTCACGATTGTGACCATTTCGATCTATTTCAGTTCTAGTAGACTAATGAATGAATATCACAACAGTTTCAACCATTTCCTTGTTTTAAATGAAGTATCACAGACAACAACGAGTCTCTCTGAGTCAACGAGAGATTATGTGGTCGAAAGAAAAGACGAAGACTTAGAGCTATACTTTCAGCACTTAGCTGAATTAAGAAAACAAAAAGTAGAGCTGGAGGAAAATAGTAGAGAAAGAGAGCAAATTCAAACAAAAAATTATTTGAACCTAATCGATGCGTTTGTGATGGAAACGGAGTTAGCTGTCGGTTTTGTTCTACTAGATGATATTCAAAGCTCTACTGCGCACTTGAAAGAAGAACAGCGCATGGCTGCATACATACAAGAAACCACACTTCAATTGATAAATACGAAGTTATCAGACTATCAATCTTTTTATAATGATCTACAGCATCGGAATAGCTCGTTTCAGTTATTTATCTTATTTTTATTTTTGACCACCGTTATTTTAGGAGCCTTTATGGCCATTCGTTTTGCCCAAGGGATAAATAAGCCGATTCAGATTCTCTCTAAAGAAGCGAAGGAAGTGTCGCTGGGGAATTTTCATAGTGAGCCTATTAACATTAAGACCAATGATGAGCTAAAGCTATTAGGGGATTCTTTTAATAAAATGAAGTTTAGTATTCGCGAATTGATTGAGGAAATGAAAGAGAAGTCTGAGCAGGAACGATTGATGAAGGAGCTAGAATTAAAGCATTTACAGAATCAAATCAATCCACACTTTCTATTCAATACCTTGAATACAGTCTCAAAAATGGCGTATTTAGAAGACGCGAAGTCTACATCCGATTTGATAGATTCTGTTGGGGCGATTTTGCGACATAGTTTAGGTGATATTGATAAAGAAGTGTTATTAAGAGATGAGGTGAAAATAGCCTGTGAATATTTGAATATCCAGAGAAGCCGTTTTTTTGAGCGGATTAAGTTTGTGATCGATTTGGATGAGCGATGCTTAGATATCCCTATTCCTAGATTAACCTTACAGCCACTCATCGAGAATGTCTTTATCCATGGGATCGAGTCGAATGAAAAAGGTGGTACGGTTCGACTATCGGTGTATGCTTCTGAACAACATATTGTAGTTGAAGTTGCAGACGACGGGGTCGGAATGTCAGATGAACAAGTAAAGCAAGTTTTATCGTCTTCCGACACAAAAACACATATCGGTCACTCTACTGGTCTAGGATTAAACAATGTCATTCGTCGGTTACAACTTTTTTATCATGAAAATGAAATCGTTGAAATAGAATCAGAGATTGAGGTAGGAACAGTGATTCGCTTACTGTTACCTACGAGGAGGGCAGAGAATGAGAGTCTTGATTGCCGAAGATGAATTTTTAGAACGGAAAGCTATGAAGAAATTTATTGAGGAGAATTTTGAAGACACCTCTGTTATTGGTGAAGCGGTGAATGGCCGTGAAGCGATTGAACTCACCGCAAAAATCGAGCCAGATATTATTTTGATGGATATTAAGATGCCAGGGATTAATGGTTTAGAGGCCATCGAAATCATTAAAAAGAACCACCCAGATAGTAAGTTTATTATTATTTCAGCCTATGATTCTTTTCATTATGCCAAGCAGGCGATAGGGCTAGGGGTGAAAGACTATATTCTTAAACCAAGTAAAAAGGCAGAGATGCTCGAAGTTTTTACGAGGATTATGAGTGAGATACGGACAGAACAGGAGAATAAGAGAAGTTCCCATTCAATCGCAAGTGAACTATGGATGACCAAGTTGATGAAGCATGAATCTAGCGAGAGTTTAGCAGCACTGCAAAGAACATTATATCCAGAGATGCAGTCTGGTTACTTTTTCATTTTGAGTGAAAAAGTAGAGGATGTGGAGTTCCTTGTGGAAAAAGCGAGCCATTTTTCTGGGGATACGGTTATCACAAAGGAAGATGACCATCATCTTGTTCTATTATTTATAGCAAAGGTGAAACGGAGGAAAACAGAATTATTAAAGGTTGCTAGAAATATTCATAACCTTTTAGATAGTCGTACACTCATTGGAATTGGTCAGCCCTATTTGAAAATCACAGATTTGCCCCGTTCGTTTCATGAAGCCTTAACAGCGATTCAGGATTTAAAGCATGTCGTTCATCGACAGTATGGATTCGAGGGAGAAGTGGACCGCGAATGGGAGCGAAGTATGGAACAAATCTTCCAAGGTGTCGCTGAAGGAAACGAGGAAAAGGCGATACACGCTTTGAGTGAACTTTTTAAAACGGAACCACAGGAACACTTTTTACACGAGCTATTTTATAGAGTGAAACATCTGATGGATGACAAGCAAGTGAATATGCCGTCCCGATCATTTGTGCATATGCACTCAGAGCAAGAGTGGACTGATTTTATCAAATTATGTTGTTTTAACATCCAGCTTTACTATAAATCAAAAGATAAGATTGAGCGGGCAAAGAGATATATCCATGTGCATTATCAAGAACCGATTGCATTAGAGGAAGTTGCACAAATGGTTCAGCTAAGTCCCAACTATTTTTCGGCACTATTTAAAGAAAGCTGTGGGGAAACATTTATCGATTACCTAACGACGATTCGAATGAATAAGGCAAAGGAATTGTTGGTCGATCAAAATATTAGTTTAAAAGAGATATGCTTTCTCGTTGGGTATAAGGATCCGAATTATTTTAGTCGTGTATTTAAAAAGCAGTTTCAAGTCTCTCCTAAGCAATATAAACAGTCGATCGTAAAATAGTGAAGAAATTAGTAAAAAAATGAAGATATTCATGATCGGAATAGGTATAAGAATCCCATACAATTGATATGAAAGCGTTATCATTAGATAGCGAATAAAAGGGGGTTTTGGCAAGTGAAGAAATTGTTCAGTCTAATTTTTGTACTGTTTTTAGCCATTTTTCTTGGAGCATGCTCATCAGATTCTGCAAATGATACGCCATCTGATTCTGATGAGGGTACTTCAGGTGAAAAGAACGGTGGAGCTGTCGAGATTTTCAGCTGGTGGACGGGTGCTGGTGAAGAGGATGGATTACTTGCGTTAATTGATTTATTTGAGAATAAGCATCCAGATATTAAAGTAGAAAATGCAGCAGTAGCTGGTGGAGCGGGTACAAATGCAAAAGCGGTTCTAGCAACTCGCATGCAAGGTAATGAACCACCATCTACATTCCAAGTACATGGCGGTGCAGAGTTGAATGAAGGCTGGGTTGCAGCGGACAAAATGGATACTTTAAATGATTTTTACGAAGAACAAGGATGGATGGATAAGTTTCCGCAGGATTTAATCGATATGGTTAGTAAAGACGGGAATATTTACTCTGTTCCTGTGAACATCCACCGTGGAAATGTAATCTTCTACAACAAGCATGTATTTGAAGAAAACGGTGTTGAGGTTCCAGTGACGTTTGATGAATTTTTTGCTGCAGCAGATAAACTCAAAGCTGCTGGTGTTACACCTCTAGCACTTGGAGATAAAGAAGCTTGGACAGCTACACAAATTTTTGAAAATATTCTTCTAGGTGTATTAGGGCAAGACGATTATAAAGGCTTATTTAGTGGAGATGTTGCTTTCGATGATGAACGTGTGATTGAAGCAGCTGAGTTGTTTAAAAAGACTTTAGGCTATGTCAATGAGGATCATGCTTCTCGTAACTGGCAGGATGCAGCTCAACTAGTTGGGAATGGTGAGGCAGCCATGACGATTATGGGTGACTGGGCAAAGGGATACTTCTCTAATGACATGAAATTAGAAACAAATGTGGACTTCGGTTATACGACAACTCCTGAAACCAATGGACATTTCATGGTTATTACCGATACATTTGGTTTACCAAAAGGAATTGAAAATCCAGATGATGTAAAAGAATTTTTAGCAGTACTAGGTTCTGTTGAGGGTCAAGATGCGTTTAACCCATTAAAAGGTTCTATTCCTGCTCGTGTTGATGCAGATGTATCAAAATATGATCAGTATGGAAAAGACACGATGGAAGACTTTAAGGCAGCAAAATTATCTGCAAGCTTAGCTCACGGTTCAGCAGCAGCCGAAGGCTTTTTAACAAAAGTGAATCAAGCGGTTAATATTTTTGTTACCCAACAAGATGTAGACAATTTCATCAATGCTTTGAAAAATGCTGCATCTGACCTGTAAGTTGTTCAACTAACAGGGGTGTGAACAAGATTATGCCCCGTATCTTTCATTGGATACGGGGCTAAATTGTTAAAAAGTTTTAGAGGAACTCCCTCTTTCGTTAGGAGGACATGGCAATGGAGCCGCAATTAGAGGTGAAACAACAGACGGAGCTAAAAAGGAAGACTCGGTTAAGTAAGGATCGAGCGATGGCAGTTGCTTTTCTTGCGCCTTCTTTTATTCTGATCCTTATTTTTATTTATGGGTTTATTGGCTGGACAGGATGGGTTTCAGTTAGTAATTGGAATACGCTTGTACCAGATTTTTCATTTGCAGGGCTAAAAAATTATATTTACTTATTTGGAGATTATCGTTTTCAAGCAGATTTGCGTAATACTGTGTTTTTTACCATTTTGTTTATTGGATTAGTTATTATTTTAGGATTAGGATTGTCGATTTTGATTGACCAAAAGCTAAAGGGTGAATCGATTTTTAGGAACATCTTCTTATTTCCGATGGCCTTATCATTTGTTGTTACAGGTGTGGTGTGGCAATGGTTATTAAATCCATCCACTGGATATAACAAATTTCTTCAAGTCTTCAATATCCAACCGAAATGGTATACCGATACAAAAATTTTAGCTGGTTTTGAATGGGGCCAAATTGAATTTGGATTACCTGTAGCTATATTTGCTGTTGTGATTGCAGCTGTCTGGCAAATGACAGGATTTTCGTTAGCAATGTACCTTGCTGGATTACGTGGAATTCCAGAGGAATTGCGAGAAGCAGCGAGAATCGATGGGGCCAGTGAGTTTCAGATTTATCGAAAGGTAATTTTGCCAATACTCATGCCGATTACCGTAAGTGTCGTCATCATTATGGCGCATATATCATTGAAAATCTTTGACTTGATTTATGCTATGACAGGCTCGGGTGCGAATTTTGTGACGGATGTTCCTGGTGTGTATATGTTTGAAACGACATTTAGAGGGAACTATTATGCCAACGGTGCAGCCATTGCCATTATCATGTTGTTGTTAGTAGCGGTGTTTATCGTTCCATATTTAATTTCGAGCAGAAGGGGGGACCAATAGATGGCACAGCTCAGATTTAGTACAATAGCAAAATATTTCATTTTAGTGGTGTTAGCAATCTTCTTTTTAACACCTGTCTATGTCATGTTAGTGACGAGCTTAAAGCCTTTAGATGAAGTATCACTAAATACAATGTGGTCCCTCCCAACTTCTCTCGACTTTAGTAGCTATACACATGCTTTTCAAGAGCTGGCACCAAATTTTATGAATAGTATTTACTTAGTTGTTCCGGCAACCTTGCTATCAGCGGTATTAGGTGCGATGAACGGCTATGTACTATCTAAATGGCGTTTTAAAGGGTCAGAATTCATTTTTACAGTTATGCTATTCGGCATGTTTATTCCTTATCAAAGCATTCTGATACCTTTAATCCAGTTTTTGAGTAAGGTCGGACTCTACAATACAATTTGGGGGCTCATCATAACTCATGTGGTGTATGGTTTGCCGATCACGACACTGATGTTTCGAAACTTTTATGCCAATATTCCAGATTCCATGATCGAGTCGGCACAGATTGATGGTGCGAATTTCTTAGGTGTTTTTCGGCATATCATGTTGCCGTTGTCGATATCAGGATTTGTGGTCGTAGCCATCTGGCAGTTTACGAACATCTGGAATGAATTTTTGTTTGCCGTGACGATTACGAATTCAGATAATCACCCGATTATGGTAGCTTTACAAAACTTATCGGGTAGTCAAATTGTCCAGTGGAACGTGCAAATGGCAGGTGCGTTATTAGCAGCTCTCCCGACATTGCTAGTTTATATTATTCTAGGTAAGTTCTTCGTGCGCGGGTTACTTGCTGGGTCGGTAAAAGGATAAGGCTTTTTTCTCAAATTTTGTTGATTTTGGAATGGAAAATCAAGGAATTAATCTGCGTTTCAAAATATCTAGTTTTAAATCAAATGAGAAAATAGTAAGTTTTTTTGTATTAAAAAACTTTAAAGAGGATTGAAATAATATTGCGAAGCTATTCCAAGTATCTTGGGATAGCTTTTTTCCCATTTTAAGAGTAGATTTCCTTACAACAAATCTGGCTAATTGACCTAGCTATTATCAAAAAATCGGTGAATAGTATGGGTCTAATCTACCCTTTTTCACCTTCTTTGGAAAATCTGTCCACTTTTTATTATCTTTTTCCCATGTGCGTAATAAATATTAATTATACCTGTATTCCTACATGCCTACATAGATAGTTTACTAATTTGCTACTTTATCGGCGAAAAAGTAGCACCTAGTGGCTCAATTTCTATGGAATATAGGAATCTAAGAAAGGAGGTCAATGTTCGTTATAAAAAATGTAGAGGGGGAAGCTTAATTGAAAGGAAAAAGAAAATTTACTAGAGTTTTCAGCATGATCATGTGCGCGCTCTTAGTGATCCCAAGTTTTACAATTAATTCTGCTTTTGCAGCAGAGAAGGGTACTTCAGTTTCTTACAATGGGAGCAAAGAAGTAGCAGCAAACAAGATTAACAAAAAAGTAATAGAGAAATTTGATAAAAGTGACACGGTGTCATTCCTCGTCAAATTTAAAGAGCAAGTGGATACTGCAAGTGTAGCAAAGCAAGCTGAAAAGAAGGCAGCTTCTCAAAAACTTACAGCTGCTAAAACAGAAATTGCAAAACGTTCTACAATCGTCAATGAATTAAGAGCAACTGCAAAAGAAACACAAGCAAATGTCCTATCTTATTTGGAAAATGAAGAAAATGCGAAGGATATTAAATCTTTCTATATTGTTAACGGTCTTGCTGTGACTGCTACGAAAGAGGTCATGGAAAAACTAGCTTCTTTTCCAGAAGTAGAATCTATTAATCTGAATGAAGTTAGAAATGAACTTCATACAGATACAGCTACTGAAGAACAAGTCCTAAACGCGATTGAGTGGGGCGTGGACCGTGTCGGTGCTCCTGCAACTTGGAACTTAGGAATTGATGGTGCTGGTGTCGTTGTGGCCAATATCGACACAGGCGTTCAATGGGACCATCCAGCATTAATGGCAAAATACCGTGGTTATAACGCGGCAACTGGAGAAGTCGATCATACCTTTAGTTGGTTTGATCCTCATGGCTCTTCTACTCCGGTTGATACAGATGGTCATGGTACTCATACGATGGGTACAATGGTAGGTTCTGACCCGAGTGGTAATAACCAAGTGGGTGTTGCACCAGGTGCGCAGTGGATCGCAGCAAGAGCGTTTGGTCCTTTAGGAGCAACTGATGCTATCTTCTTAGAAATCGCAGAGTGGATGTTAGCTCCAACGGATGAAGCAGGTAATCCACATCCAGAAATGGCACCAGATGTCATTAACAATTCTTGGGGCTCAACTGTGGCAGGATTAGATGAATGGTATCGTCCAGCTGTTACAGCGTGGAGAAATGCAGGTATTGTACCTATTTTCTCTGCAGGGAATGTTCGTGATACAAATCCAGGTGGACCAGGTTCTGTATCCTCACCAGGGAATTACCCTGAGGCTATTGCAGTAGGTGCAACTGATATTAATGATGCATTAGCAAGCTTCTCACTACAAGGTCCATCACCAACTGGTGAAATGAAACCCGAAGTATCAGCTCCAGGTGTGGGAGTTCGTTCGTCCATGCCAGGAAGTTCATATGGTGGAAATAGTGGAACTTCGATGTCTGCTCCGCACGTGGCAGGAGCGGCTGCCTTGATCCTTCAAGCAGACAGCAGTTTAACAGTTGATGAAGTTGAACAAATTTTGAAAGATACAGCAACACCGAGAACAAACGCTCAATATCCTACGGCTCCAAACAACGGTTTCGGTCACGGCATTATTAACGTGTTTGATGCTGTTTCTTCTGTTGTTTCTGGGTTAGGAGTTCTCAAAGGTCAAGTTACGATTGATGGTGAAGACACTGAAGCAGCAGCAATCGAACATGCCGGACCTGCTGAAGTCTATGCTGGATTGGATGTAACACTAGAAGCTTCAGTAACTGACAACATCAGTGTAACAAGTGTTTCCTTAGAATATCAAAAAGAGGATGGTTCTTGGGCAACAGTAGCCGCTCAAAGAACTTCGGGTGATTACAAAAACGGAACCTATTCTGCAGCGATTCCTGGCGAAGAGCTTACTGAAGGTTCGTTCCAATATCGTTGGAAAGCTGTAGACTTTGGTGGAAATGAAACAGTAACGGACGAATTCAGCATTACTGTGAATGCATCACCAACAGTTGGGTATTTCCAAGACTTTGAAAGCAATTTTAGCGGCTGGAGAGTTGCTATGGGAGAAGCTTGGGAATGGGGCGTTCCGACAAGTGGTCCAGGTGCAGCGTTCTCTGGTGAAAAAGTTGTTGCTACAAATCTAGATGGAACATATACAAACAATGCGTATGAATCTTTAGAGACACCACCAATTAGCATCCCTGAAGATGGAAATGCTTATCTACAATTTAAACAATGGTATAACCTCGAAAATAACTGGGACTTCGGTGGCGTGTTTGTTACTGCAGATGGCGGCTCCACGTGGGATCAACTTGCTGAATATACTAACACGACCGGTGGTTGGGTCGATGCTGAGTTTGATTTAAGTGCCTATGCAGGCGAAACAGTTATCTTCTCATTTGACATTGCAACAGATGGAAGTGTTGTGCGTGATGGCTGGTACATTGATGATGTCAGAATCTCAGGCACTCAGCTAGACCAGCTTCAAACAGCTAAGCCAGAAAAAGAGAGTGCAACGACAAAGAAAGGCGAGAAAATTGATATTGCTCAATTGAAACAAAAAATGGCTCAAGCTTCAAAAGAAACAGAGTCAGTCAAAGATGAAGCTGCTGTTCCGATGGCATTGCCATTACAAGCAAAGGTTTCTGTAGTGGAAACAGGAAGATCTGTTAATACAGATCCTTCAACTGGAAGCTACGTATTGTCACATGCAGCTGGTGAGTATACAGTCATCGCTGAAAGCTATGGATATGCTTCGCAGGCACAAACTGTATCGATTTCACAAGACAGTGAAACAACTGCAAACTTTAATTTAGAAGAATTACCTGAAGGTACTGTAACTGGAACAGTCGTTAACGAACAAACAGGCGATCCAGTTGAAGGTGCTACCCTTTATTTACTAGAGGATGCTGCAGTTACCCCAGTAACAACGGGTGCTGACGGTCAGTATTCCTTAACTGGATATGAAGGCGACTATACACTTAAAATTGTTGCACCAAGTTATTATAGCCAAGAAGTTTCTATTTCCTTAGAAGGAAATGTTGAGCAGAACTTCGAATTAAAGCCATTCATCGGTTTCCCTGGCGAAATCGGTTATGATGATGGCACTGCTGAAAATGCAAGAGCGTTCTATGATGCGGGTAATGGCTGGGCAGTGAAGATGTCACTTGCTGAAGGTCATGAAAAAGCATTAGTTACAGGTGGATTATTCCGTACATGGGATACTGAATGGCCAGTTCCTGGTGGAAATGAGTTCCAGGTAGCTGTATATGCAGCAGATGGAGCGGATGGAAAACCTGGTACGAAGCTTGCAGGTCCGTTTAATGCAACGACACTTCGGGATGGAAACTGGACGAATGTAGACTTAAGTGAAGAAGGTATCATCGTTGAAGGTGACTTCTACATGGTATATATTCAAAATCATGCTAATCCAAATACTCCAGGTCTTGCTACAGACGAAGATGGTGAGTATGCAGGACGTAGCTACCAATTAGTAGGTGGAGTGTGGGATCCAGCTCCTGAAGAAGAAGGAAACTACATGATTCGTGCTACGGTAAATTATGAAGTTACTGCACCAACAATTACTTCTCCAGTAGATGGTTTATTTACAAATGACGCAGAAGTAACGGTAGAAGGTAGCGCTGCTCCTTCAACTACAGTTCATGTTTTCAATAGTGGTGAAGAAGCTGGCTCGGTTGCTACATCAGATGACGGTACGTATTCTCTTCCTATCACACTAAGTGATGGAGCTAATAGCCTTACAGCTAAGGCTGCAACAGACACTGGTATGACGGATGCATCGGAAGCTGTTACTGTTGTACTGGATCAAGCTGCGCCTGAACTAACAATTACAAGTCCAGCAAATGGAACGAAAACAAATAAAGAAACAGTCACAGTAGAAGGTACAGTTGCGGATGCTAATATCGATAAAGTAACGGTTAATGGACAAAATGCGATTGTAACTGATGGTTCATACTCTAAACGAATTATCCTTGATAATGGGGAGAATACAATTGCCGTCGTTGCAACGGATAAGGCTGGCAACTCGACAACTCAAGAAGTAGTCATTGATGCTAAATATGATGAAATTGAGATTGCGAATATTCAACCAGCTCAAGACGTAACGCTAAGAACTGGTGAAAATGATACGGTCACTATTTCTTTCACAAGTGAAGAAGATTTAGATGCAAGCTTTGCGCTACGTTTGCCAGTTGCAAACAACGCTACTCAAAGTAGTGAAACAGAGCTTCCATTCACAGAAGTGGAGCCAGGTCACTATGAAGCGACTTGGACTGCACCTGCTAGCATTAGTGCATCTGGAGTAGAAATCGAAGTCATTGCAAGAGATGCATATGGTAACGTATCTCGCGCAACAGCTGCAGGTAAACTTTATATTAACGTTTGGAGCCCTGGTGATAAAGATAGACCGGTAGCACCTAGACCTGGCAGACCAGATCTTCCAAATTTACCAAGATAAAAATGAGTGTGGGGAGGATGTAAGGCAACTTACATCCTTCCTAAAATAATTGTTTTTTCCCGAAAGGAAGAGAAGTAATTGAAACGAAAAGGAAAGACTACTCTACTTTCAATTATCATATCGGTCACTTTTGTTTCTACCCTAACTTATTTTTCGATCTCAGCTTTTTCAAAAGAAAACACATCCAGAGGACAAGCCTATGAGCGTGAAGCAAAGGAAATAGAGAAGACGGTATCTCCTAGAAAAGAAGCTGTAGGTAGCACGGCTCCTATTGTCGAAAATAGGCCAATCCTACAACAAAAAGAGAGACCTGAAAGACCTGCCCTAGGTAGACCTGAACTAGAAAAAGTATCAGGCTTTCAAGGGAAGTTAAAAAGGGTTCACTCAAGCGGAAAATAAGTAATTCTATTTTCTAGTAAATTTTTGAATAATATTAAAATATTTTAGTATTTTACGAGAAAGCTTGTCATATATATCAGTAACAATTCTCTAATAAGAACGAACTTGGAATACTAGAGTATGAAATTTAGAGGGTTGAATCCATTATTTTAAAGGAAAAAAAGGAGGATGGACGAATGAATGCAAAAAAGAGAATTGGACTAAGTCTAGCATCAGCTGCACTAGGATTGGCACTATTGGCCGGAGGTACTTATTCATATTTTAGTGATACGGCAGAAGCATCTGGTTCGTTTGTAGCAGGAACGCTAGATTTAGCTGTTGACCCTGAAGTCGTCATTGATGTGGACGGAATCAAACCAGGAGATTGGATGAATCGAGTATTTTATCTTGATAACTTGGGTTCTATCGATATTTCTGAAGTTGTGCTGAACACCTCATATACAGTGAATGATGCAAATGGAAATAACGTGGATGACTTCGGAAAGCACATCCGTGTGAATTTCCTTGAGAATGTGGACAAGCAAAGCCCATTTGAATATAACGACATTGTTTATTCAACTACTTTGTACGATCTGCAAAATTTGACTCCAGACCTAGTAGAGTTGAAAATTCTTGAAGGATTCGAGCAAAGCGGGCTTGAAGCAGGTACTAGCGACTTGATGTTTGTCCAATTTGAATTTGTCGACAATGGCGAGGATCAAAATCAATTCCAAGGTGATTCCTTAAATCTAACTTTTGCATTAGAAGCGAAACAAGGTGAAGGGGAACATAAAGAGTAATATGAGATATCGAGTAAACGAGATTGATCAGATTCTCAATCTCGTTTACTAATTTTTGATTGCTATCTTAAGTCTACAACACCTATGTGTACATTTAAGATAACAATTAAAGAAAGGGAGGTACGAATGAAATCCTTATTTACTGCTCGTAAAAGATTTTTACTCACCATATTTGTATTTGTGTATGTCTTTCTATTAACTAGTTCATTGGTTACCTCTAGCACTAAAGCTTACTATAGTGATAGTGAGCAATGGGACTCTGTCATCCAAGTGGGCACCTGGTGGGATAAAAGCGATTTGCAATTCACAACGAATTACCAAAAAAGTGTGGTTTCATGTACTCCTGTTACCATCACAGCTGGAATCGTGAATAAAGGATTTTCTATGATAGGAACCACAGAATATGAAGTACACTACGCTGATTCCTTGCAGCCAAATCAAAAAATAGCTGAGGGCATAATTGAGAAAATGAAGTCAAACAGTACATTGAATCTAACCTATCAAGCTGATAAACCTGGATTTTACACCTTCAAAATTATTCAGAGACCTGGCTATCAAGAAAACTATGAATCACGCTCAGTCGTTTGGAGTGAAAAAATTCAAGTTACTTGTATTGATAAATCAACTGAGGAAGAGGCAACACCAGAAAAAGAGGTGCAAAAAGGTACTGAACAACAGACTCCTACAAATGAAGAACAAAAAGAACAAGAAGTTGAAGAGATTGCCCAAGAACAACAAGAAATAGTAGAAGAACAAGAAGCAGAAGAAGTACAAGAAGTACAAGAAGCTGAAGTAGTACAAGAGGAACAGGTAGGTGATCACGGACAGCATATTCATGAGGAGTAGGATGAACTAGAAGAGTAGGTCTGTTTTATAGCCAGATTAGATAGGGAATAGGAGAGAATATTAATGATTCTTAAATCTATAACTAGGTTTCTTAGCAAAAGCTTAGCTTTTCTATTTTATGTTGCCCTTCTGTTTACGTTTTTTGTCATTGGTTCAGCCATTTTTTCAGGTGGAGAACCAAACCTATTTGGCTATCAAATCAAAACAGTTCTTTCTGGTTCCATGGAGCCAAATATTAAAACGGGCTCCATTATTATCGTAAAGACAGGTGGAGACCCGACAACTCTTAAAGAAAACGACATCATCACTTTTAAAGCAACTGAAAACAGAATTGTTACACATCGTATCGTTGATGTGGTGCAAAAAAACGGAAGAACAATGTATCGGATGAAGGGTGATAGTAATAAAACGAAAGATATGAACCTTGTTTTGCCACAGAATGTCATCGGAGAATATACGAATATCACCATTCCATACATCGGGTATTTCATTGAATTTACAAAGTCAAAGGGTGGAAGCTTGCTACTTTTTTTAATCCCTGGCTTACTACTGTTCGGCTATTCATTAGTAGCCATTTGGAGGACCTTTATACAACATAAAAAGGAAAGTTCACCTGAGAGTGTCGCGGGTACCAAATAATGATAGAAAGACTGAACAGATGGCTGTTCAGTCTTATTTGTTCTTTGTACATAATATTCATAAAAGCATTGTAGATAAATTGTGAATCCGATAATATAAATTGAATAGTAACAGGAGTATGCTCCCGAGATTGAGGGTGATTAGATGATTGATATTAGCAAATTGATTCAAGGGAAAAATTTAACGGAACTAGACGTCCAACTTGTCCAATATATTGTCACGAATATTGATAATGTTCTGCAAAAAGGAGTGCGTACGATCGCGAAGGAGAATTTCACTTCCCCAGCGACTGTAATTCGTCTGTCTAAAAAATTGGGCTATAGCGGATTTGTCGATATGTATTATCAGCTTTTGCCACTCGTGAAACAAGTGGATACTCCGAACAACGAGATGAACGAGGACTTTTTAGGAAGCAGCCAACAAGACCTCTTGACCCATAATACGATGGCAGAAATCGAAATGTTTATTGAAAAAGTTCTGAAGCTTAACCAAAAGTATATTTTTGTGTATGCAACTGGCTTTTCAGCGATTGCAGCAGAATATCTATACAAAAAGCTATTGGTTCTAGGGAGAAAAACGATTTTTGCCAGTGGAACCGATTCGATTGGCGTATTCGAAAATAATCTTGAAGATATTGGTGCACTCGTTGTCATCTCAAAATCAGGGGAAACACAAGTGGTCATTGATAAATTACTCGCAGCTAAGGAACATCGAATTTTTACGGTTTCTTTTACAAAAGAAACGGATAATCGGGTTGCTCAGATTTCTGATTTAAACTTTAAAATAATTGACCATAATAAGCTCGACGACCGAAATATGTTACCCAATAGCTTCTTTCCAAGTCTACTTCTTATGTTTGAATTCATTTTCAAACAGTATATTGAAGGGTTTCTTTCGAAAAAAGAATAGCGATACATGAAACGTGTTTCTATGAGTGAAACACGTTTTTTAACTTGCTGAATCTATCGACAGTAAAGCGGTTACATTGTAATCTAAACGTGTTAGAAAAAATGCATAGGGGGAAGGCAATATGAAAACAAAAATCATGGATGGCATGCAGCGCTTTTCAAAAGCAATGTTCATTCCAGTACTTATTCTACCAATTGCTGGTATATTAATTGCCTTAGGAAATTTATTAACGAACGCAAGATTAATGGAAGTCATGCCATTTTTAGATAATCCGATTACGACAGGATTCGGAACCATTTTAACCGGATCACTCGTATCTATTCTTGGTAACTTAGGACTTATATTCTGTGTTGGTATCGCGGTTGGTTTGGCGAATAAAGAGAAAGCGTTTGCTGGATTCACTGCCTTATTAGGATATTTAGTGTTTGTAAATGCAATGAATAAATTCATGGGTCTCAGCGGGGTGCTTTTTGAAGGAGAATCCTTGCAGGGTACCGGACAAACTCTAGTATTAGGTGTACAAATTCTTGACATGGGTGTGTTTCTAGGGCTGATTCTTGGAGCAATCACAGCCATGGTTCATAACAAGTTCATTGATAAAGAATTCAAAGGTGCTTTTCAAATTTATGGCGGCTCACGATTCGTTTTCATCGTACTGATTCCGGTCGTGGTTTTACTATCAATTGCACTTACTTATATTTGGCCATTCTTCCAGAGTGGAATCAATCAACTAGGAACACTAATTAATCACAGTGGAAACTTTGGAGTTTTCTTATATGGTGCATTAGAGCGTCTGTTAATTCCAACTGGACTACATCACTTAGTTTATACACCGTTCTTATACACATCATTGGGTGGTGTTGTAGATGTTGGCGGGCAAGTGTATGAAGGTGCAAGAAACATTTACTATGCGGAAATCGCAGACCCAGCAGTAAAGGTTCTTTCTGAAAGTGTTATCTGGGATGCTCGTGGTATTTCAAAAATGTTCGGTCTAATCGGAGCATGTTTGGCCATGTACCATTGTGCGAAGCCAGAGAACAAGCGTAAGGTAAAAGCGATTTTAATTCCAGCTGCAGTTACTTCTATGATTGCAGGTGTAACAGAACCAATCGAATTCTCATTCATGTTCGTCGCTCCATTGTTATTCGTAGTTCACGCTGCTTTAAGTGGTTTGAGTATGGTGACATTGAATTTATTAGATGTTAGAGCGATTGGTCCAAACGGAATGATTGACTTCCTATTATTCAACTTACCGTTAGGAATCGAAAAAACACATTGGCCAATGTACATCTTAGTAGGATTAATGTACTTCGCTATCTACTATCTCGTATTCCGTTTCTTAATTACGAAGTTCAACTTTAAAACAGTCGGAAGAGAAGATGCGGGCGAAGAAACAAAATTATATTCAAAGAAAGATTACAACGAGAAAAAAGCTGGTGCATCAGCAAATCCAGAAGCAGAAGATGACATTGCTGGAGTTATTGTTGGCGCACTAGGTGGAGCAAGCAATATTAATACAGTCACAAACTGCTACACAAGACTTCGATTAACCCTAGATAACCCAGAGGCTGTTGATGAAGATGTGTTGAAGCAACAAACAGGTGCTAGTGGAGTCATCATTCGAGATAAAAATGTTCAGGTTGTATACGGATTACAAGTAACAAGCATTCGAAAAGCAGTAGACAGTTATTTAGGATTTTCAGCAAACGAATAGAAAATATAAAATAGTAGAAGGGAATGGAGAACATGAAAAAATTCTCAGTAGTTATTGCAGGCGGAGGAAGTACTTACACACCAGGAATCGTGATGATGTTACTGGATAACTTGGATCGTTTTCCACTTCGCAAATTAAAATTATATGATAATGACGAACAAAGACAAGCTGTATTAGGTGAAGCACTTGATATCGTTTTAAAAGAAAAAGCACCAGATATTGAGTACACTTTTACAACAAATCCAGAGGAAGCGTTCACAGACGTTGATTTCTGTTTCGCTCATATCCGTACTGGAAAATATGAAATGCGTGAGAAGGATGAAAAGATTCCTTTGAAATATGGAGTAGTTGGCCAAGAAACTTGTGGACCTGGCGGAATCGCGTATGGAATGCGAAGCATCGGTGACATGATTGAAATGATTGACCTAATGGAAAAATATTCACCGGACTGCTGGATGTTGAACTATTCAAACCCTGCAGCAATCGTTGCTGAAGCATGCCGCGTTCTTCGTCCAAATTCAAAGGTATTGAACATTTGTGATATGCCTGTTGGAACATTACGCAGAATGTCTCATATCATTGGTAAAGAGCCAAAGGATTTAGAAGTACGATACTTCGGATTAAACCATTTTGGTTGGTGGACAAGTGTTAAGGACAAGGAAGGAAACGAATATCTTCCACAAATTCGTGACTATGTAGCAGAAAATGGCTACCTAACACAAAAAGAAGTAGATACGCAGCATATGGATGCTAGCTGGCAAGAAACGCATAAAAAGGCGAAGGATTTACTTGCAGTTGATCCAAGATTCTTACCAAATACGTATTTAAAATACTATTTGTATCCTGATTATGTAGTTGAACATTCAAATCCGAGCTATTCAAGAGCTAATGAGGTCATCGATGGTCGTGAAAAAACAGTTTTCTCAACTGCAAAAGCGATTGTGGAAAAAGGAACAGCAGAAGGCTCTGAATTCGAAATGGGCGCACATGCTACCTTTGTTGTCGACCTAGCACGCGCGATTGCTTTTAACACACATGAAAGAATGCTGTTGATTGTTGAAAACAATGGAGCGATTGCGAACTTTGATGATGATGCAATGGTAGAAGTTCCTTGTATCGTTGGTACTGACGGTCCAGAACCATTAAGTCAAGGCAAGATTCCTGAATTCCAACGTGCCCTCATGTACCAGCAGGTTACGGTTGAGAAACTAGTTGTTCAAGCGTATATTGAAGGCAGTTACCAAAAGCTATGGCAGGCATTAACATTATCTAAAACAGTGTCAAGTGCAAAAGTGGCGAAAGATCTATTAGATGATTTAATCGAAGCAAACAAAGGGTACTGGCCAGAATTAAAATAATAGTAGATAGAGAGAAAGGGCGAAAAATGCATAGTGCTTTTTCGCCTTTTTCAAGGCTCTTTTTTCAAAGTATTTTCTTTTGAATAGAACTAAACATAACTAAATAATTGTCGCATGGAAGGCACCCTAAATAGAAAGAAAAAAGGGTCCTTGTATACGATATAAGTATCGCTATCTCGTATTTTAGAAGTAAAAACCGGCAGTTGGGTTTTTACGAAAAAAATAAATATAAGGAAACAGCCTTAATCAAAGGGAGAATAATAGTATGTTTAAGAAACTGTTTGGAAAAAAAGAGATTTTAGTGGATCTGGTTGCACCTATTACGGGAAATGTAGTTAAAATTGAAGATGTTCCAGACCAAGTGTTTAGTCAAAAAATGATTGGGGATGGCATCGCGATTGAACCTGTTGAAGGGGTAGTCGTTGCTCCTGTAGATGGAGAGATTGCACAAATCTTTCCGACGAATCATGCTGTTGGGATTCGCACCAAAGATGGGTTAGAAGTCTTAATTCATATTGGGATGGAAACGGTCGCCATGGGTGGAGAAGGATTCACAGGCCATGTGAAACAAGGTGACATAGTGAAAGCAGGCGACACACTTGTTACCTTTGATTTGGACCTTGTGAAAGAAAAAGCAGAAAGCACAATATCACCAATTGTCATCACCAACTCTGAATCGGTAGAATCCTTAACCAAAACAGAAGCAAACCTAGTAACATTCGGCAAATCCGTTTTGCTACAGGTGAAAGTGAAATAGATTAATTAAAGAGGCTTCTCATGAGTTATTCAAAAACTTGTGGAAAGCCTTTATTATTAATGAAGAGTTAAGTGAGTTATCTTGAACGGAAATACTGGACCTGCACCGTGCATAAGGAATAAAAGTCGAAAGATTTTATTGATTAAGAATACTTTGTTAAAATATAGATGAAAAGAAACCACCTAAAATGCAAAAGAGGGTATGAATATGAAAAAGCAATATTATGTAAATGGTGAATGGAAGGCTGCGGAGAAATATGCAGATCTCTACTCCCCTTATTCTAAAGAAGTCATCGCTCAAATTCCACAAGCAACTCTTGAAGAAGTTGGCCAAGTAATTGACATTGCCTACAAGGCAAGAAAGCAAATGGCAGAACTGACTGCCTATGAACGTGCTGCGATTTTAGAAAATATTGCACAACTATTCATGGAAAACCGTCAAAAAGCAGCTGAAATTATCTCGTTAGAAGCAGCGAAACCAATGAAATTCGCATTAGGAGAAATCGATCGTACAATTGAAACGTATAAATTTGCTGCGGAAGAAGCAAAACGTTTAACCGGTGAAATGATTCCGATGGACGCTGCGAAAAACGGAGCAAATCGCTTTGGATACACAATTGAGCAACCACTCGGAGTGATTGGAGCGATTACGCCATTTAATTTCCCGCAAAACTTAGTAGCGCATAAAGTAGGACCTGCTATTGCAGCTGGGAATACTATCGTTCTGAAGCCTGCTTCCCAAACGCCACTTTCAGCTCTATTTTTAGCTGAATTAATTGACCAAACTGCCTTGCCGAAAGGAGCTTTTAACGTCGTTACAGGTAGTGGTCGAATAGTTGGGGATGCGTTGGTGACAAGTGACAAAGTCAAAATGATTACATTTACAGGTAGCCCTGGTGTAGGAATTGATATTCGCAACAAGGCTGGTTTGAAAAAAGTGGCTCTTGAGCTTGGATCAAACGCTGGCTTAATTATTGATAAAAATGTAGATTTAGCACAAATCGTTCCGAAATGTGTGACAGGGGCTTTTTCAAATCAAGGGCAAGTCTGCATTTCGTTACAACGTACCTATGTCATGGACGAACTTTTTGATGCATTCGTTGAACAATTTACCGCTGCCACTAAGCAGTTAGTCGTTGGTAGTCCACTTGATGAAGCTACAGATATCTCAGCGATGATTAATCGTGATGAACAAGATCGAGCGCTTAGCTGGGTCCAAGAGGCAATTGAAAATGGTGCTGAGGTTGTAGCAGGTGGCAATATCGCCGCTGGCGTCTTTATGCCAACGATTTTAACAAATGTAGATGCGACGTTAAAGGTTTCATGTCAGGAAGTTTTTGCTCCGATTGTAGTCGTCAACAGAATTTCTTCTGTAGAAGAAGGAATTGCAGCCATTAATGATTCCAATTATGGCCTCCAAGCAGGGATCTTCACGAATGATATTCAAACAGCCTTCAAAGCTTCAAAAGAGTTAGAAGTCGGCGGTGTCATGATTAATGATATTCCAACTTATCGAGTCGACCAAATGCCATATGGCGGCGTGAAAGAGAGCGGAACAGGTAAAGAAGGACTTAAATATGCGATCCATGAAATGACCGAAACAAAGCTCGTTGTTTGGAATCAAAACTAAGAAGTGCCTCAAGTTATTTAAGGGTAAACAATTGGATTCTCTATAAAATAAATTCGAATTAAGACTTGGATACCCTCCAAGTTTTTTTTTTATAGTAAATTAGGATTTCGCTGTTGTGGATAAGTTTGTTATAAAGTGTATCTACGTTTAGCTCCAGCGCCTAGCCCCTCGAGGTCGCTTCAGACCAGATGATGAAGTTGAAGAACAAACTTCATCATCTGGTCCTCCAGCGCTTGTCGGGGCTGAGCAAGGCGCTTGCGCTTTTGTTCTGTAGCGTGAAAGCATAAAAACAATTAATTGAAACCATCAAAAATTATATAGGAAAATATTCACTCTTTTATTAGTATAATAATAATGGTAAAATAATACTGTTGTAGAAAAAGTAAACATCTTTTTATAACACTTTATTCCTATGTTTTACCCGGATAGGTGAATTCTGTAGGGATGAAAATCGAATAATAATTATATTTTTGTAATACTCCTTCGATAATAGCAAACCCATTGAAAGATGGGGACGCAAAGCTGCGGGCCTAAAGAGACCATTCTATGGCAGCCGGGTTGCCGAAAAGGTTGGATAGTTACTTGATGAGGCTGTTTTTTGCCTTTTTATGTCCACCTAGTGTGGGCTTTTTTTGTCGAAAATTGTCTAGCAACTAGAAGGAGCGGTATTCAAAAGGAAAGGAAGTAGAAATGTCACAGCAAGAACAATGGAAATCAAAAATCGGCTTCGTGTTAGCAGCAGCGGGGTCAGCAATTGGCTTAGGAGCCATCTGGAAATTCCCTTATGTAGCTGGAACGGGTGGAGGAGGAGCTTTCTTCCTTATTTTCTTAGTATTTACTCTCGTTTTAGGGATGCCTTTATTATTAGGAGAATTCATGATTGGAAGAATGGGTCAAAGCGATCCGATTCAAACCTATAGCAAACTAGCATCGAATCCGAAATGGAACTTTATCGGTAAAATCGGTGTGTTTACTAGCTTTGTGCTCTTATCATTTTATAGTGTCGTCGGCGGTTGGATTATTCTCTATATCATCAAAATTTTGAGCGGTGGGTTAGCGGGATTATCGCAAGACCAGTATGGACAGCTATTTGGTGAAATAATTTCTGAACCATATTCAACGATTCTTGCACAGCTTGCATTCATGCTTATTACGATTTTTGTCGTTGCCCAAGGGGTTCAAAAAGGAATCGAGCTTGCAAGCAAAGTGATGATGCCAGCATTACTTATTCTCTTTATTGCATTAGTGATTCGCTCGTTAAGCTTAGATGGTGCGATGGAGGGTGTGAAATTCCTGCTTGTGCCTGATTTTTCAAAACTGACATCTGAGAGTATTTTATTTGCTCTAGGACAAGCATTTTTTACCTTATCACTAGGGGTTTCGGTCATGCTTACATATGCATCTTACTTACCAAAGACGCAAAACCTACCTCAATCTGGTATTTCTATCATTATCTTAAATGTTGTTATTGCTTTATTAGCAGGTTTGGCCATTTTTCCAGGTGTATTCTCGTTTGGACTCGAACCAAATGCAGGACCTGTGTTAATTTTCTCAGTTTTACCAGCAGTATTTAGCCAAATGCCTTTTGGGATGCTGTTCTTCTTAGCATTCTTAATCTTATTCTTATTTGCTGCCTTAACATCGGCATTCTCGATGATCGAAATCATAGTGGCAGCTGTTACGAAAAATGATGTGAGTAAGCGTAAAAAAACAACTTGGATAATTGGAATTCTTATTTTCATCGTCGGAATCCCGTCATGTCTATCTTATGGTCTGTTATCAGATGCCAAACTATTTGATAAGACGATATTTGATCTAATGGATTATGCAGTAAGTAATATTCTAATGCCATTAGGTGCATTATTAATTTCAATTTTTGTATCAAGAAAAATACCAAAAGCAGAACTATTTGCAGAATTAAAAAAAGGCTCGAACGTCGGATACGCGTTCTTTTCAATCTGTTACTTTTCCTTAAAATACATCGTACCAATTGCGATCATCGTTGTCTTTATCGACGCAGCAGGAGTATCCGATTGGATTTTAGCTCTATTTAACATCTAGGAGGGAATAAACATGACATCAATGAATGATATACAAAAATTGTTTCCTAGCATGGACGGAAATGACGATCAAAGAGCGGACGTATTGTCCCACTTTAAAACGATTTTAACGAAAATCGATGAATTGAAGGATCCGAATAAATTAACGTTAGGAAAAATGCCGGAGTACACGGAAGATTACTATGATCGTGTGATTCAAAAAGCGAATGTCCCGAAAATGGGCGTGCCAATGGAGGAAGTCATTGAAGAGCTTCTTAAATTAGTAGAAGGACATCGTTATGTCAATCGAAACTATGTAGCGAATGCAGCTCCACTACCGAATATTGCAAGTATTATTGGAAATCTAGTAATGGTGCTCGTTAACGGGAATGGACTATGGGATGTAGAAGGCCCAGCTGCTGCAACAGCAGAAGTCGAAGTAACAAGTATGCTTTCTAAAATGATCGGCTACGACGAGAATATCAGCACAGGTTACACAACTTGGGGTGGACAAGGGGCTGTCTTTAACTCTTTACGCCTTGCGATTGCTCGATATGCGCCATCTTCTAATCAAACGGGTGTGCCTGAAAATCTCTATTGCTTCTGCTCAGAGCTTTCACACTACAGTCTGTATAAATCTGTTGAGGCGACTGGAATTGGTGTCGACCATATGATTCGCGTCAAGGTCAATGACGATCATTCGATGAATCTAGAAGATTTGAAGGAAAAAATGGAGCTTGTTATTGCTAAAGGCGGTGTGCCACTCTATGTCCTTGCGACAATGGGGACAACTGATACCTTTGGAATTGATGATCTTGCGGGTATCAAGCACTTAACGGAGGAACTGGAACGAAAACACGGCTTAGATCCAGTCTATATCCATGCTGACACGGCTATGGGTGGGATGTATACCTTCTTTAATGAGTATGATTTTGAAAGAAATCCTTTAAGTCTAGAGGGCAGCGTTTTCGACGTATTAAAAACGTATCAGCAGAAGTTCAAATATATAAATCTTGCAGATAGTATGGTATTCGATTTCCATAAGCTTGGACAGACTCCTTATATTACAAGTCTATTTTTAATCAAAAATAGAGAAAACCTGAAGTATGTGGATTTAGATGCGGATGAAACGCCGTATGTTGGAAATCGTGGCTATGGTAGCTATCATACGGGCTACACACTTGAGTGTTCTCGAATGGGTAGTGCTATGTCGATTTATGCTTCACTATTGGCATTTGGTGTGGAAGGTTATCAAGAACTTTTAGCGAACTACATTCGCGTTAATATGGCCTTTAGAGAGAAGTTAACTGAAGCTGTGCCGAGTGTAGCCATCACGAACGAAGTTTCTCCGATTACCACATTCCGTTTTTATCCGGAAACGGTGAAATGGAATGACGAATTGAATGGCCTTATAACAGCTGAAGAAATAATGGAGATTAACCAATTTAATGATGACTTTGCAGAAGTCATTGGTGCTGAGCGCGATACTGTCTTTTTTGGAAATACAAAAAAACAACGTATTGTCGCAGCAGCAAATTCGAGCCAACAAATATCTGTTTATGCGCACAAATTTTTCTCGATTTCGCCATACACAACAATGGAAGAAGTCGACCGCTACGTTGGTTTCTTAAGAGAACATCTAGAATTTTTCCTGAAAACTCGAGAACAAGTGCTTGTATAAGGACTAAAGACTAGAAAGGGAAGAGGGATAAGTGATGAAAAAGTTAAAACAGCTATCTTTTACGCTAAAAACGATTCTTTTAACGTCCATATTAATGCTACTTATTGGCGTGATTCTACTTGTTAGCAGTATCGAGATTCAAAAAAGCGTATTAGAGAATGAAATGGAAAAGCAAGCGATGACTATCGCGAATCAATGGGGAGAAAAGATTAAGTTTGATCTAGTCGAAAAATCAGCTGCAAACCCGAATACGAATGGCCCTGATCAGAAGAAACTAATCGAGTTTTTTGATTCTATTTCTGAAAATAACCCAATGGTTGCACAAGGGTATGTCCTTGGAACTGATCTTCAAGAAGGCAACCAATCGGTCATTATTTCAACACCGCGTCATATGATTGATGCGTTAGCTGAATTCGATATACATATTGGGGATCTTTATGAACAGCCACCGTTAATTGTGGATGAAATCCAAAAGCTTATTGAAACAAAGAAACCAACATCAACAGAAGTATATGAGGATGATTTTGGAACGTGGATTACCGTACTTTATCCGATTACCAATAAATCAGGTGAAGTGTATGCTTATTTTGGTGTTGATGTGGATGCAAGCATGGTAACGGAAGGAACAAGTCGATTCTTAATGAATTCCCTTTTAATCTTGATTCCTTTACTGATTGTGTTTGTGTTAGTGCAAATTTTTGTGATTCGTAAAAATGCACAGCCGCTAAAGCATTTGAGTGCTGGGATTACGGAAATGAGCAATGGAAACTTGGATATCCAATTGCCAACTCGTGAAGATGATCTTGGTAAAATGAATCAAGCCTTCAACGATATGGCTTTAGATTTGAAAAGAATGATTAGCAAAATTAGTGAAACATCTACAACTGTTTTACAATCATCAGGTCTTGTAAAACAAGTAACAGATCAATCGATGGATGCATCCACTCAAGTGAGTGATAACATTAAGCAAATGACAAATGAAACTCAGGTCCTTGAAACGTCTGTCATGGAATCATCTGCAGCGATTGAACAAATGGCAATTGGAATTGGTGAAATCGCAAGTTTCTCTCAAGATATTGCTCAAGTATCAAAGGATATGGAATCATTTGCTTATGATGGTTTATCGTCCATTCGCAATGTAGTTACGCAAATGGACACGATTAACGAGACGGTTGAAAAATCAAGTCAGGTTGTAAGCTCATTACAAGAGCGTTCTGATGAAATTAGTAGCATTCTAGATGTTATTACAGGAATTTCAGCTCAGACCAACCTACTTGCTCTAAATGCAGCGATTGAAGCAGCTCGCGCAGGTGAGCATGGAAAAGGATTTGCAGTTGTCGCGCAAGAGGTTCGAAAGTTGGCTGAGGAATCATCCAAATCAACGGAAAGAATTTCTAAGATTATTGAGGAGATTCAAGTAGAGACAAGCAAAGCGGTATCCGCAATGGTAGTCGGTACGAAGGAAACACAAAAAGGAACAGAGTACGCACATGCTACTGGTCAACTTTTTGAGAAGATTAAAGCGTACACGGACCAAATCTCTTCTAAAATCGAAAGTATTTCTGCTTCTTCACAGGAAATCTCAGCTGGGGCAGAAGAAGTTTCTGCGACTTCTAAGGAATTAACGGCGATTGCAAGCAACAACTCTGAGTTCACACTAGAGATTGAAGCAAGCACGCAGGAACAAATGGAATCCATTAGCCAATTGTCTGATGCAGCTCAAGAGTTAAACAAACTAGCAAACGAGCTACAGTCAATGGTGACGAGATTTAAAGCTTAATATTTTGGCAGACTGGTTCATAGAGACGACTTTATTATGAATCTAGGACTTGGTGTCCCTATGGTTGTTTCATGGGGACACTATTTATATGGATCCAGTGAATAGTGTCTTCATGACTGCTTCATGAGGACGCTATTTATAAGAATCCGGTGAATAGTGTCTTCATGATTGCTTCATGAGGATGTTATTGACTGGAATCCGGAGAATAGTGTCTTCATGGACGCTTCATGAGAACGCTATGACTAAGAATCCAAGGAATAGTGTCTTCATGCCTACTTCATGCGGACACTATTCCTATTAATCCACTAATCAATGTCTTCATGACCAGTTCATAGAGACATTATTATATGAACCCTGTAATCTATGTCCTCATGCTCGATGCATGAGGACATCTTTCTTAAAATCCCACGATTATTGTCCACAAGCCCCAATTTCATCATAAAACCACCTCTCATTTCTCCGACATTCCATGACAAATTCTAGTGTAATTAGCTAGGAAATTACAAGTCGTCAAAAAAATGAGATAATACCTTAAAAGCAAAAAACGAAAAGGGATTGATCGCATGTTTTCTCTACAAGAAATTCGTAGTTTAAATGAGCTTGAACTGGCTGTTTATAATTACGTCATCTCCAATATTGAAAAAGTCAATCATATGAGCATTCGTGAATTATCCGAGGCAACGCATGTCTCGACTACGACGATTCTCCGTTTTTGTAAAAAGATGAATACGGATGGATTTACGGAATTTAAATTCAAACTCAAAATGTATAAAGAAAGCCAAGAGCAATCTTTTCCGACTGAAGATGCTTCCCACATGATCGATTTCTTTAAGAAGATTAACAATGAAGAATTCGACAGTCTGTTAAATCAGGCTGCTGAAATGATCGTCAAAAATAACAAAGTGATTTTTTTAGGGATCGGTTCGAGTGGAGCCCTCGGCAAATACGGGGCAAGATTTCTATCCAACGTCGGCAAGTTTGCCCAGCATTTGGATGACCCTTTTTATCCAGTACCTGATGGTTATTATGATTCCTCCGTTACAATTGTCCTGTCTGTATCCGGAGAAACCGAGGAGACGTTAAAGCAAGTAAGTCGCTTTAAAAGTATGTCTTCAGCCATTATTAGCATTACCAATTATGAAACATGTACATTAGCAAAGCTATCTGATTTGAACATTGCCTATTATATGCAATTTATGAAAGTGAAAAATGAATACAATATTACTTCCCAGGTCCCGGTAGTGTTCATTTTAGAAATGATCGGAAGAAAGGTTCAAAGGTTATTAGAACAAGGAAGCACCAAATAACGCTTGTTTTTTTTATGTAACATTTTTTAAACGCCGTAACAAGTTTTTTTCGCCATACAGCCTAGTGACTCTTGTATTTTTTCTTTCTACAATATACGAAAGCGGTTTCGCAATCGAGCATGTAGGAGGAAACATAAATGGTAGGTTTTCCAAAAGATTTCTTATGGGGTGGAGCGGTAGCAGCTCATCAACTTGAAGGCGGTTGGAATAAGGATGGAAAAGGTGCAAGTATTGCGGATGTGATGACTGCAGGTAGACATGGTGTTCCACGCCAAATCACAGATGGAGTAGTGGAAGGCTACAATTATCCCAATCATGAAGCAATCGACTTTTATTCTAGATATAAAGAAGATATTAAACTATTTGCAGAAATGGGATTTAAGAGTTTTCGTACTTCCATAGCTTGGTCAAGAATTTTCCCGAATGGGGATGATGACCAGCCGAATGAAGCGGGCTTGCAATTCTATGATGACTTATTTGATGAACTATTAAAATATGATATCGAACCCGTTATTACGCTTTCTCATTTTGAAATGCCGTATCATCTTGTAAAAAAATATGGCGGGTTCAGAAATCGAAAGTTAATCGATTTCTTTGTTACATATGCTGAAACAGTGATGAAACGATACAAACATAAAGTGAAGTATTGGATGACGTTTAACGAAATTAATAATCAATCGGATACAACACATGATTTACATATTTTCACGAACTCCGGAATTCTTTTTCAAGAAGGGGAGAACAGGGAAGAAACGATGTATCAAGCAGCACTATATGAGTTAATCGCAAGTGCAAAAGTAGTGAAGCTTGGTCACGAAATTAACCCGGATTTTCAAATTGGCTGCATGATGGCTTACGTTCCGATATACCCTTATTCTTGTCATCCTGAAGATATGATGGAATCGGTGATCGCGATGCGAAACAGATGGTTCTTTAGTGATATTCATGCACGAGGAGAAATCCCTTCGTATATTAAGAAATATTGGGAGCGTAATGGCTACGATATCGAATATACAGAGGCAGATGAAGCTGCTCTAAAAGAAGGAACTGTTGATTATATTGGCTTTAGTTATTATATGTCGGGTGTTGTCAGTTCTCGAAAAATCGAGGGCAGTCGTTCGGGTGAGTTCAAGCATCTCGTTCGAAATCCACATGTTCAGGCTAGTGAATGGGGCTGGCAAATCGATCCGGTTGGGCTCAGATACACATTAAGTGTCGTCTATGAAAGATATCAAAAACCATTATTCATCGTTGAAAATGGTTTTGGGGCAAGAGATGTGATTGAAGCAGACGGTTCGATTCAAGATGACTATCGTATCCAATATTTAAAACAGCATATTGTAGAGATGGAAAAGGCGATAAATATTGATGGTGTAGAGTTACTCGGGTACACCCCTTGGGGATGTATAGATATCGTCAGCTTTGGAACAGGTGAAATGGAAAAGCGCTATGGTTTCATCTATGTGGATAAAGATAACAATGGACATGGGAGCTTAGAGAGAAAAAGGAAAAAATCATTTGAATGGTACAAACAGGTAATTGCAACCAATGGCAAAGAATTATGTCTTAAAAGACAAAGTCTTTTCTCGTTAATAAATTACTGAAATAAATGCGTGTCGACAGTCTTTCAGTTTATTTTGAAGGGCATCCGAAGAAGGAGGAATACATTCTATGTTTTCCAAACGTCAAAAGGATATATTTTCAGTATTATCGAAGGTAAATGAATCGATTACCTCAGAATGGATTGCAAAAGAAATAGGTGTCAGTGATCGGACTGTTCGAAATGAGATTAAGCTAATCCAGCAAAAATCTGCCTCATTTGGGATCATAATAGAATCCTATAGGGGTAAGGGGTACTCGATGAAAGTATTGGACCAACAGCTGTTTGCATCAGCCGTTGGCCAAGTGTCAGATGAAACGGATACGGTCACAGTGAACTATGCTGATCAGGAAAACCGTGTTCTCTATATGCTGACGAGGTTATTGTTAGTAAAAGATTTTATAAAGATTGAAAAGTTCTCCGATGAACTGTTTGTATCGATTTCAACCGTTCAAAACGATCTGAAAATCGTGCGCTCGATTTTAAAGAAATACAATTTAACATTGACGACTCGACCTTACTATGGAACAAAAGTAGAAGGTGACGAGTATATGAAAAGGCAATGCCTGTCCAATTCTGTCTTGAATCGTAAGCAAGACCCTTTTGTGGACAGTGATTCTTTTCAACTACTGGATCAAGAAGTATATGAAAACGTAAAAAAGATTTTGATAGATAAACTGATCACCTACAAAATTGATATTTCGGATATTTCCTTAACCAATTTGGTTACCCATATCACGATTGCTTGTAAAAGGATTGAGGAAGGCTGGATCATTGAGCATCTTGAAGATTGGATTATTCAACAATATCCATTTGAACAGATGGTAGCAAAGGAAATCATTGCGGAGGTGGAGCGTTTTACTGGACTTACGTTTCCTACATCAGAGATAGACTACATCATTATTCATTTATTAGGAACGAAATTACTTAATGAAAAAGAATTACAGGAGATCAATGATCACGATGAGGTTGGAAAAATTGTCAATCTCATTCTCGAAAGGCTCAAAGTAGAATTGAATTGGGATTTTAGGGATGATATCGAGTTTATTCAAGCCCTAACGCTTCATATTCGCCCTGCTATGAATCGCTTGAAATACAAAATGAATATTAGAAATCCATTGCTCAATGATATTAAAACAAAATATCCGATTGCTTTTGACGGGGCAGTAATTGCCAGTAAGTGTATTGAAGAGTACTTAAAGCTAGAAATTGTTGAGCATGAGATTGCTTATATTGCCCTTCATATCGGTGTTGCCCTAGAAAGAATGAAAACAAGAAAAAGCGAGCTGAAAAAAGTGCTTGTGGTTTGCGCTTCTGGCGTAGGAAGCGCAAGGCTTCTTTACTATCGTTTGAAAAACCATTTTGATCATTGTATCGAAATCGTGGATACGATTAATTACTATAATTTAGTTTCCTATAATCTTGCATCCGTTGATTTAATCATTAGCACCATTCCAATTCTAGAAACTTTGCGGATTCCAGTACTAGTCGTAAATCCATTTTTAGACGATAAGGATATACAAAAAATCAATGGTTTTTTAAAGAAGAGTTCATATCAAGTCGAATCTTATTTGAATTCATCAAGAATCTTTTTACAGCAGGATTTGCAGGATAAGGAAAGTGTTATCGAGTTTCTATGTAATGAGCTATATAACCAGGGGCTTGTTCCCGCTGATTACGTAAACCTTGTGTTAGAAAGGGAATCTTTGGCACCAACTTGTTTTGGGGATCTAGTAGCCATTCCACATCCTATGACGCCTGTCACAGAGGAAACATTCTGGACAATTTGTACATTAAAAAAGCCAATTCAATGGCACGACGATCAAATGGTCCAATTTGTTTGCTTACTTAATATTAGAAAAGGTCCAAACAGTGACCTTGATCAAATGTATCAAAACATGATTGCCATTTTAGACAATCGAATGCTGATTCAAAGACTGATCGAAAGCAAAAACCAGAACGAAGTAATAAGCTTGTTAAAAGAGAAATAGAAGTGAGTTCTTCCACACTTGTGTTCTGAATAAAATAAATAATGAGAAAATTGTCCTAAGTTTTTCCGTTGAGCAACGGAAAAACAAAAACTTAAAGTGAAGCGCTTACATGTTAAACTAATATTATAGGATCCTTTATAATATTTCAGTTCAAATCGCAACTACAGTTCACGAACCGGGGATGATACGCTTGAGAAAATGGGTAGTAAACGCTGATGATTTTGGTTATTCAAAGGCAGTTAATTATGGAATTCTGGATGCCCATAAATACGGAATCGTTACATCAGCGACTTTAATGGCAAATATGCCGGGAGCCTTTCACGCAGCTCAACTTGCAAAAGAGTGTAAAGAGCTAGGTGTGGGTATTCATTTAGTATTAACCTGCGGAAGTCCAGTAAGAGATGATGTCCCATCTTTGGTGAATAGTGAAGGAACCTTCCACAATTTATCGGATATCGAGAAGCATGCATCTCTTGAGGATGTGAAAAAAGAACTGACCAGTCAAATCGAATTATTTTATTCTCTTGGTTTGACACCTACTCATCTTGATTCACATCATCATATTCATACAATGAAATCATTTTATCCAATTGTGAAAGAGTTAGCCGAAAAATATCAACTGCCGATTAGAAGTGCAGGGAATGCAGATCGGAAGTTACATCCAATTGAGTATATGTGTGCAGATTTCTATGGAAGTCATTTAACTGTAGAAAACACTTTAACTCTTTTTGAAAGTTTATTAGATTTTGAGACTGTCGAAATTATGAGTCATCCGGCATTTATTGATAATGCTTTATCAGCGGGTAGTTCGTATAGTAAGGAACGCCTTAATGAACTAGATATATTAACAGACCCGTCAATTGCTTCATTTTTTGAAGAAAAAAACATTCAGCTCATCAACTACAAAGATTTCGCAAATCAGATTAAGAGTGGAAGGAATGAATAAAATGACAACAATTTCTGAAGAGACTATTTTCCAAATCATTCTTCACGGTGGCGATGGAAAGAGTCATGCCATGGAAGCAATTGCGTTAGCCAAAAGCGGAGATATTGAAGGTGCTGAAGCCAAATTAAAAGACGCTGAAGCAGCCATTAACCAGGCACATCACATTCAAACTTCTCTTATCCAGGAAGAAGTTAGGGGGAACAATGCGACAGTATCCCTACTGATGGTGCATGCACAAGATCATTTGATGACTTCAATTACAGTAAAAGACTTAGCTCGAGAATTTGTAGATATGTATAAAGCTATTTCGAAACAAGGTTGATAGAGTATTAAAGAAAACTTTTGAAAGGAGTGGTTCACCTAAAAAAAAGTGAAAAAAATTTATCTGTTTTGTAACCGCTTTCTTACGCCGTAGAAATTATCAAGGGGGAGTTAACGATGAAAAAAATTCTATTAGTATGTGCTGCAGGAATGTCAACGAGCCTACTGGTTAACAAAATGAAGGATGCTGCAAACAAACGAGGAGAAGAAATCGATATTTTTGCACTTCCAATTTCAGAATCAAGCTCAGTGATTGACGAAGTAGATGTCGTACTATTAGGACCACAAGTGAGATTTCAAAAAGCACAGGTTGATTCTATGGTAAAAGGACGTGTTCCTGTAGAAGTAATCGAAATGCGTGCCTATGGAACGATGGATGGAGAAAAGGTTCTAAACAGAGCATTTGAACTCATTGGAGAATAATTAGGTAAAAACCTAGATAAAAAGGAGCGAAAAACTATGGGGTTTATGGCTGGCTTTGAAAGAGGAATGGAAAAAGTTCTTGTTCCTATTGCAGCAAAATTAAATTCACAAAGACATGTTGTTGCCATTCGTGATGCATTCATTTTAGCATTTCCAATCACTATGGCGGGTTCATTAGTTTTACTATTAAACTTTGCGATTTTAGCACCAGACGGTTTCCTTGCAAAAATATTATTCTTGCATAAACTGTTTCCTAATTTAGCTGATTATCAACAAGTATTCACTCCAGTACTAAATGGTTCGACAAATATTCTCTCGATGTTTATCGTGTTCCTGATTGCCAGGAATATAGCCATTGCATTAAAAGCGGATGAATTATTGAGTGGGATTACCGGTCTATCTACTTTCTTTATTATCTATCCTCAATATTTAAACGTGGAAGGTGCAAACTATCTTTCTACACAATGGGTAGGCGCACAAGGGTTATTCGTTGCCATTATCGTCGGTTTATTAGTTGGAGAGCTCTTTAGTAGACTATCCAAATCTGAAAAACTTCAAGTTAAAATGCCTGCATCTGTACCGCCGGCAGTAGCAAGAACATTTAAGGTATTATTCCCGATCATTATCATTACTTTGATTTTTGCGATTGGTAACGCGATCATCAATGCACTTTATGAAGATGGTTTGCACCAATTCATTTATACGGTGTTACAGACTCCGTTGAAAAACATAGGTGATAGTGTTATTTCATTAGTCATTTTAGCCGTTGTTTCAAACTTATTATGGATCTTCGGTATCCATGGTCCAAACACAATTGCTGCGATTCGTGAAGGGATGTTTGCTGAAGCTGGTATTGAAAACTTAAACTTTGTTGCAGCGAATGGTACAGCTTGGGGAGCTCCTTATCCAACAACATGGGCAATCAACGATGCATTTGCGAACTATGGTGGATCAGGGATGACATTAGGTTTGCTAATCGCGATTTTCCTAGTTTCAAAAAGAAAGGATTACCGAGATATCGGTAAACTATCAATCGCACCAGGTTTATTCAATATCAATGAACCAATCATTTTCGGCTTGCCGGTTGTATTAAATCCAATCTTGATTATTCCATTTATCTTAGTTCCAGCAATAAACATTATCATTGGATGGACAGCGATTCACTTTGAGTGGATTCCACCAATTGCTTATTCTGTACCATGGACAACACCTGGACCAATATTAGCCTTCTTAGGAACAGGTGGGAACTGGTGGGCCTTGATTCTTGGGTTTGTTTGTTTAGCTGTCTCTACAATCATCTATATGCCATTTGTTATGGCGGCAAATAAAGCTGCTGCAATTGAATCTGATAATATTACGACTACAAAAAGTTCAGAGCTAAACGCCTGAAAGGGATGATTTACAATGAATCAACATAGAGTAAACGTTTTTTGTGGGCAAATCAAATTTTTACATGAATTTATCGACAATTTTAGTGATGAAACAGTGAAAGTAAATGTTGAGCAATTGAATAAAATTGACATGAACGTCACTGTAGAAACAGAATTATCGGGAGAAGAAACGGTCAAGTATTTGAAAGATCTGTTGAAAAATTCTCCAATGGGAAGTGCACTGCATTTTTCCGTGAAATTACAATAATGATTTTGGAGAATGGGAGTCCTGATTATCAGGCCTCCCATCCTTGTTAAAAAATAAGAAAGCATCGCTTTCTACTTTGAGAATTGTCTAGCTCCAGGCGCCATCGGCTCGAGTGAAAAAGACAATACACTTTTTCCTTGGTCACAAGCCAATCCGTCCAAAAGGTTAAAAAGCAACCTTTCTGCCGGCTCGTCTTGTGCTTGTCGCCGATAGTCGGGCGCCTTGCGCTTTTCTTATCATCTCGATTAATCGTTTGAGAAGGAGAATCGTATGGAAAAATATATTACCTTCGACGTAGGTGGCATGAAAGTGAAGCATGCTCTCATCAAAAAGAATGGAGAGTTTGTTACAAAGTCCGAATATCCAACCGAAAGAAATTCTTTAGATATTTTTCTAAAAGATATGTTAGACACAATAAACGATTATAGAGAAAACGGTGAAGTAAGCGGGATTGCGATAAGTTTGCCTGGTTATATCGATGTTATGACCGGATATTCAGAGTTGGCAGGGGCAATATCGGCACTTCATGGACAGAATTTAAAAATCCTATTGGAAGAGAGTATTGGTCTTCCGGTTGAAATAGAAAATGACGGAAATTGTGCGGCGCTAGCTGAACGTGTTAGTGGGAATGCCCAAGGGTGTGAGCATTTTATCTGTATGACGATTGGTACTGGTGTAGGTGGTGGCATTTTTTTAAACGGTGATATTTATCGTGGCCATAGCTATCGTGCCGGAGAGTATGGTGGGATGTTCACTGTCTTTGAGAATGGTGAGCGTAAGGATATGCATGAAACAGCTTCAATGTCTGCCCTTATTAAGGCATACGAGGATTATAAAAAGTTAGACGGCCAAATAGATGGGAAAGACATTTTTACAGAAGCAGAGTCGGACCCAGCTGTTAAGGAAATCTTAGACGATTGGATTAACCAGATTAGTAGAGGGATCTATAATCTTGCGACCACCTTTAATCCGGAAAAAATCGTAATTGGCGGTGGCGTTAGTACTCAAAGCTACTTATTTGAAGAAATTCATCGACAGCTAGAAGAGCATGCTCTTTGGCCGTATTTCAAGATTCCTGTTGAACCATGTAAGTTTCGTAATGACGCGGGGATGTTAGGAGCATTTTATCATTTCATAAACATACATGCAGAAGATCCAGCGAATAGAAGGAGTTGAAAAAGATGATTCATACGAAACTAGCAAATTTCTCGAATGATTTTTTATGGGGAGCAGCATCCGCAGCCTATCAAGTTGAAGGGGCATGGAATGAAGATGGAAAGGGATTATCCAACTGGGATCAATTTGTTCGCATTCCAGGGAAAACCTTCAAAGGCACAAATGGGGATGTAGCGGTTGACCATTATCACCGATTTGAAGAAGACGTTCAATTAATGAAAGAAATGGGCCTGAAAGCTTATCGTTTTTCGGTTGCGTGGGCTCGTGTTTTGCCAAATGGCAAAGGAGAAGTCAATGAAGCGGGTCTAGAGTTTTACGACAAGCTCATCAATGAACTCATTAAGAATCAAATTGAGCCGATTTTAACAATCTACCATTGGGATTTGCCACAAGCACTACAGGATGAATATGGCGGTTGGGAATCACGTCAAATCGTCGAAGACTTTACAAATTACGGTGTACTTTTATACAAAAGGTTTGGCGATCGGGTGAAATATTGGGTCTCCTTAAATGAGCAAAACGTGTTTACTTCACATGGCTACAAGCTGGCGTCCCATCCACCAGGTGTGAAGGATGATAAATTATTCTATCAGGTGAACCATCATGCTAATTTAGCGAATGCAAGTGCGATTAAAGCCTTCCGCAATTATGTTCCTGATGGAAAAATCGGTCCAAGTTTCGCGTATGGTCCTGCCTATCCGTATTCGTCCAAGCCCGAGGATATATTGGCATTTGAAAACATCGAAGCGTTTAATGCGCATTGGTGGATGGATGTATATGCTTGGGGAGAATATCCAAAGGCTGCCTGGAACTATCTTGAGGGAAAAGGCCTCGCGCCAAAGTTAGAAGCTGGAGATCTGGATTTGTTAAAAGAGGGTAAGCCAGATTTTATGGGCTTGAACTACTATCAAACAGGTGCAGTGGAGCATAACCCGTTGGATGGCGTTACCGAGTCAGGTCATTTTAATACTACGGGTAAAAAAGGAACGACGGAAGCTCGAGGCATTCCAGGTCTCTATAAATCTATTAAAAACCCATATGTAGAAACGACGAATTGGGACTGGGCGATTGATCCAACTGGATTAAGAGTTGCTCTGCGCAGAATTGAAAGCAGATATCGCTTGCCGATTTTAATCTCAGAGAATGGTTTAGGGGAATACGACACCGTAGAAGATGGCGAGATTAACGACGATTACCGAATCGAGTATATTCATGCTCATATTCGAGCAATCAGAGAAGCTGTAACGGATGGTGTGGATGTTGTAGGGTACTGTGTCTGGTCATTTACTGATCTGCTTAGCTGGCTTAATGGATTCCAAAAACGCTATGGCCTAGTCTACGTGAATCAGGATGAAGATGGAGATAAGGATTTACGTAGAATGAAGAAGAAAAGTTTCTATTGGTATCAGGATTTAATTAGTAAGAATGGCAATGTGTAATACCTATTTTAAAATATCGAGGAGGCGTTTGTAATGGGATTAAAAATTGCAACGATTGGTGGAGGTTCAAGCTATACTCCAGAATTGATTGAAGGATTTATTAAACGGTATGAAGAATTGCCTGTATCGGAAATTTGGCTAGTAGATGTTGAAGCAGGAAAAGAAAAGCTAGAAATTGTCGGGAATCTTGCGAAACGGATGGTCGAAAAAGCAGGTCTTCCAATTGAGGTTCGTTTAACGTTAGATCGAAAAGAAGCGTTAAAGGATGCTGATTTTGTCACAACACAATTCCGTGTTGGTTTGCTCGATGCACGAGCAAAAGATGAAAGCATTCCATTGAAATATGGCGTATTAGGTCAGGAAACAAATGGACCAGGGGGATTATTCAAAGGCTTAAGAACAATACCAGTGATTCTAGATATTTGTAAAGACATGGAGGAGTTATGCCCAGATGCTTGGCTCATTAACTTTGCAAATCCTGCTGGTATGATTACAGAAGCTGTGCTCCGTTATTCCAATATCAAAAAAGTGGTTGGGCTCTGTAATGTACCAATTGGAATGGAAATGGCTGTTGCTCATTTATTAGAAGTTGAACACTCTCGCATTCGTATCGACTTTGCAGGTCTAAATCATATGGTCTATGGTTTAGAAGTGTATTTAGATGGTAAGAGTGTCAAGGACAAAGTCATTAAAATGGTTACAGAGCTTGATGACAGTAGCTTTGTTAAAAACATTCAAGGGATTGCATGGGAACCGGCATTTTTGAAAGCCTTAAATGCGATTCCATGTCCTTACCATAATTACTATTACAAAACACGAGAATTGTTTGAAAAGACAAAGCATGATGCGGAAACAAAAGGTACTCGTGCAGAAGTAGTAAAAGCATTAGAAACAGATTTATTCGAGCTCTACAAGGCTCCAGAATTGGATATTAAGCCTCCACAACTAGAGAAAAGGGGAGGGGCTTATTACTCTGATGCTGCTGTCCGTTTAATCTCAAGTATTCATAATGATAAGCGAGATATTCAACCGGTAAACACCATTAATAATGGCGCTATTGCAAGCATTCCTAATGATTCGGCCGTTGAAATCAGCTGTGTGATTACTAAAGAGGGTCCAAAGCCAATCGCGATTGGAGACCTGCCTGTAGCTGTGAGAGGACTTGTGCAGCAAATCAAATCATTTGAACGAGTTGCTGCTGAAGCGGCTGTCACCGGTGACTACGACTTAGCTGTACTAGCATTAACGATTAATCCGTTGGTTGCATCAGATAAATTGGCAAAAGAAATTGTGGATGAAATGATGGAAGCCCACAAAGAATATTTGCCACAGTTTTTTAAAGGTGAATTAGTGCAAGGAAAATAGAGTTTATTAGAGGAGCTGTCCCAGAAGCGTTTAACTGCGCAATGGGATGGCTTTTGCTTTTTGTAAGGAATCATGAATGGGGCAAACATACACGAGAATGATAATTCTTTCGGAACCCCCTACAAGGAATTTCGCTTTAAAAATTGTGGATTTTTTGCATATTGTCCGATTTTTCTACGAAAAACACCCGAAAACCTATCTCACGAAAACAACTCAAAAAATTAACTTTGGAGTTGAACTAGCCAGCCCATAAGTGGCGTGGCAAATTAGATCAAACGTTTGATTGGCAGATCGATTTTTGCTTTCCTAGGATAATGTGACGTTATTTAAGGTGTTTTTCCTCAAATTCGCTATTATTCCTATCTCGCAATAACAACTCAAAAAATTAACTTTGGAGTTGAACGAGTGGGCCCATAAGTGGCGTGACAAATTAGATCAAACGTTTGATTGACAGGTCAGTTTTTGTTTTCCTGCAATAATGAGATAGCTAAAAGGGCTGATTTTGGTCATTTCTCCCTTAATTTCTATCTCACGAAAGTAACTCAAAAAATTAACTTTAGAGTTGAACGAGCCAGCCCATAAGTGACGTGCCGTATTAGATCAAACGTTTGATTGGCAGGAGCAATTTTGCTTTCTTACAATAACAAGGATGCTGTAACAGCTATTTTTACCAAGATCCTATCTTACGATAATAATTAGAAAAATTAACTTTGGAGTTGAACGAGCGAGCCCATAACTGGCGTAGTAAATTAGATCAAACGTTTGATTGACGTAACTATTTATCCTTTTCTAAAATAATTCGGTTCCGAATAGGGGTTCTGAAGGGTTCGAATGGGGATGTACCATATTACTTGAGTGGATTTATGCTGAGTGACACGAAATATATCTTTGAAACTAGATCGGTTCCTTGGTATGATGAAGAAAACACATCGGTGGTGCATCACATGGATAGTAAAGACTCCCAAGTTAAAAAGCCAACTTTAGAGGAATTATTAAAAAGGATAACACCTGAAAATCGTCATGATGAGATTGATTTTGGCGAGCTGGTAGGAAAAGAATTAGACCCGGACTTTATAAAGGGAATAGAGGACTTAATTGAAAGATACGATAATACATTAAGGAATCTTGCTAAGCGCTAACACAAATAATAACTGAAATATACTAAGAAGCTTTCTACAAGTCTATGAATTTGGGAGGCTTCTTTTTTTTAATTAATTGGCAGCTTAGTTGAATAAGGTTTGGTTTATTCATAATTGTATATATGGAACATTTTGGTAGAAAATGATAAGGTGGTAATAAGAAGTAAACCTGTTACATAAAAAAGGGGGAAGTAAAAGTGATGATACAAACTTTACCAACTGTTTATGTGGATAATAATTCAGGAGTGACGTTAGAGAATATTACAATCACATTTGATGGATACGAGGCGAAAGAACCAACTTTCAAAAAAATAAAGAGTGGGGATAGAGTCTCGATGTCTTTATACAATAAATTCGTTGGTAAAAGAGATGTGTATATGAAATATTATAATGAAAAATTAAGAATTACAGAGAGACAAGTTATTTTTGAAGGATTGGATAGTACGTTCTTAGGCACAATGGGTACGATTTTGGTCGAGGTACAGTCCAAACAAAAAGACGGCAGATTTCTATTGGACATCACAAAGAATTTTACCTTATAAAAAAGGATCTTCCAATCAATTGTTATTTCAATACCTTTAGTTCATAGTTGAATAATCTGAAAAATAAGATTACCATATTAATAGCTTAATAGCGTATCAGTCGATTGGACAACCAAAGACTACGATTTTGCTCATGTTTCGTAACGAGTTTAATTGTGGTCTTCATTTTTTTAGGGGGAGTAAAATGACAAATTACAGTTATATCTCACATTTAGAGTGTCCGAAGTGCAGTGAAAAATATGAAGAGAATAATGTGCAGCAATTATGTAAATGTGGCTCTCCGTTATTGGTTCGATATGATTTAAAGAAAGTAAAAGAAAATGTATCACGTGAGGATATTTCTAATCGAACAAATAGTTTATGGCGCTATCATGAATTACTTCCTGTGCAAAAAGAGGAAAATGTTGTAACGCTGGGGGAAGGAATGACACCGTTGGAAAAACTTCCATCGCTCGGAGCGGAATATGGACTGCAACATTTATATATGAAAGATGAGGGGATTATTCCAACTGGTTCTTTTAAAACAAGAGGAGCGAGTGTAGGAATTTCAAAGGCAAAAGAGCTAGGTGTGCAGCAGTTAGCGATGCCGACGAACGGGAATGCTGGAGCTGCTTGGGCGCTCTATGCAGCAAAGGCAAAAATTAAAGCGACGATTGTAATGCCTTTGGATGCTCCGAAAATTACTCGAAAAGAAGTCTGTGTCGCTGGAGGAGATTTGCATTTAATTAACGGCTTGATTAGTGATGCAGGAAAGGTCGTGGCTAGTCTAGTTCAAAACCATGGTGTATACGATGCCTCTACGCTGAAAGAACCTTATCGGATTGAGGGTAAAAAAACCATGGGCTACGAGATTGTCGAGCAATTCGGATGGAAGGTTCCGGATGTAATCTTGTATCCAACCGGTGGCGGTGTAGGAATCATCGGGATTTATAAAGCATTACTTGAACTGCAGCAATTAGGCTGGATTGAGGAAGGAAAGCTCCCACGATTAGTAGCCGTACAAGCAGAAGGGTGTGCGCCGATTGTTGAAGCTTGGAAAAAGGGTGACAAGGAATCAACATTCTTTGAAAATTCTACGACATCTGCGTTTGGGATTAATGTCCCGAAAGCTTTGGGTGATTTCTTGGTTTTAGAAAGCCTTTATGCAACAGATGGCTGTGCAATTGCTATTTCCGAAGAGGATTTATTACAGGCGCAAAAGCAGGTAGCTACCTTCGAAGGAAACTTCATTTGTCCAGAAGGAGCAGCAACCTTTGCAGCGGCTAGAATCCTGCGAGAGCAAGGTTGGATTCAAGAAAATGAGCATGTTGTGTGTCTTAATACAGGAGCAGGGATTAAGTATCCTGAAACAGTTGAAATTGAAAATGTAGATATTCTTCAACCTGGGCAAGAAATCTTGAATGGTTAGTTGCTGTGGAAAATTGTTAGAGCCTCTCGCAAGTTCGCTGTGACTTGTGGTAGGTTTTTTATTTTGCACGTATTCAAATGTTCGCACAGAATAATTTTTACTAAGCTAAAGTCTGTATGAATAAGTTGAACATAGATTTTTGGAATGGGATTTTATAGGAGAACCGAGTACATCCACCTTGCTAAGAGCATAGGATAATTTAGCAAATATAGGAAGGTGTTGAGCCAATGTATCAGTTTCCTAAGATGTACCCGCAATTTCCATATTATACGAATGTCCCAATGTATCCTTATGGAATACATCCATATTATGGACCAAATGAAAATCGCCAACTACAAAGAAGGATTGAAATAAAAGATTATGGACCGTATCCATATGTTGTGGATATAGAAGAGGCAACGGAACAAAATACTACTTATCGTACTGCTTTATGGACAGGAAACCATTTGCAGGTGACTTTGATGAGTATTCGGCCAGGTGAGGATATTGGATTAGAAATTCATCCAGACACAGACCAATTTCTACGTGTGGAACAAGGCGATGGCATTGTGCAAATGGGGAATAGCAGAAATAATTTGACCTTTGCAGCTAGAGTTCATGAAGATTCTGCTATTATGATCCCAGCGGGTACTTGGCATAATGTAACGAATACAGGGAGAATGCCATTGAGGCTTTACTCCATATATGCACCTCCCCATCATCCATTTGGTACAGTGCATAAAACGAAAAAAGACGCTCTGACTGCAGAACGAAGCTATCAATGGTACTAAAGAAAAGCATCCTTCGGGGTGCTTTTCGTAGTTATGCGATCGTTTTTGTCGAACTGGTGGCTTGGTCTAGGACAAGCAATGTCCCTTTGCATAAAATATATCATCTCATGATAAGGGGGTGAGCTTAATGGGATATAGAAATAATAACGAAGTGAGGGGAGCTGGTTATAACAAGGGTAATAACAACAACGTCATGGGTGTGAGTGATAACCACGACTGTAACAATGTCATGGGTGCAAGAAATTCAAATAGATCTAGCAATAACGATGTAATGGGAGTGAGCAACAATAATAGGGGCCGTTGCTGCAAAAACAATCGAGTTGAAGAAATTGTAAGCCCTACTCGAACAGTCGTGAATACAAGAACAAAAACACGCACAGTCAGACGCATTCATCCAGTTGAAGTGATTAATGTAAACAGAACGGTTGTCAGAAATGAAAACTTTTATCCGGTAACACAAAGGACCGTGAATGAAACAGTCGAAGAAAACTTTGATTGTGGTAGTGATTTGAACAATCCAAACTGCCGAAGAAATGGCGGTGGAGGAGGTTTATTTAGTCTTTAATAGTGAATAATTTTCCTCCTAATGTCGATGAGGCATGATCCGAAGTAGCATAGATGTCACATTAAACAATAAGCTTCTTGCGTTAACCATTGTCTTTTTCGCCTTACGTCGAAAAAGCCTTGCCTATTTTCTCCTTATGTCGAAAAAGCCTTGCCTATTTTCTCCTTATGTCGAAAAAGCCTTGCCTATTTTCTCCTTATGTCGAAAAAGGCTTGCCTATTTTCTCCTTATGTCGAAAAAGGCTAGTTCCACAGCACGTCCATTCCACTTATATATAATTTGGTCTCCGATTCGTCAGGAGACCTTTTTTCATTTTTTGCATCGCGTGATCATATACTTATAAATGTATTACCTTGTTCAAACATAACCCAATAATTGATTTCATAAGATTCTTCTTAACTGATAATCATAGGCCTTGCTCTGCTTTTAAGCGTGCAAGGCTTTTGCTATCAGAAATCAAGGGTAGCCGAACAAATGAGTCGTAGTTTTTTTCCTAGGTAACTGGGGCGTTCTAAGAAAGATTAGAAATAGGGATTCATGTTCCACCGAAACAGTGCAGTAATTACAGATTATATCTACTCAACACGAAGGGGCATCCCTGGCAAATCGAGCATTAAGAAAGGAGAGGACTAATTGGGGATCAAGGTTATTTCTCCTAACCGTATCGGCGCGTTCGTTGCGATTATTTTAGGTGGGTTGTCCATTTTTGAAGCGATTAGACTTTATCCTTATGGCAATAACCTCCTGACTGGAGACCACACGTTTCCGGGAATGATCGGAGTCCTTTTAATCCTTGCAGGCGGCATGCTTTTATTCGAGCGAAAAAAGGATGAGGTGGTCCTCCCCAAGGGTAGAACAGCTTTTATGATGATTGCTTCTATCGGGAGTCTCATAATCTATAGCCTTTCAATCAAATATATCGGTTATTTTTTCAGTACCGTCCTTGCATTTCTCTTCTTAATTAAGATTATTGGAAACTATAGCTGGATTTTTTCTATCGTGATAGCGACCGTCCTCACAACAGCTCTCTATTTATTATTCATTGTCCTACTGAAAACACCGTTTCCCAGTCTACTATTTTAAAAGGGGGAAGCAAACAAATGGAATCAATCCTCTACCTTTTACAGGGTTTTAGTGAAGTTCTGACCCCTTTCAATCTATTAATTGTCCTATTGGGCTCGCTTCTTGGAACTGTTGTTGGAGTACTTCCAGGGCTTGGTCCAACTTCCGCGATAGCAATTCTTTTACCAATGACGACGATTCTCGATCCAACTCAAGGGATTATGATGATGGCGGGCATCTATTATGGCTCGATGTATGGAGGCTCCACGACAGCAATATTAATGAATATTCCTGGTGAGTCCTCGTCTGTGCCGACGACATTAGATGGTTATCCATTGGCCAAAATGGGGAAGGGTGGAGCGGCTCTTGGCGTTGCAGCGATTGGATCCTTTCTCGCAGGAATTATTGGATTGATTGGCCTTGTTCTCTTCGCACCGATTCTCGCTGACCAAGCATTGAAGTTCGGGCCACCCGAATACTTTACGTTAATGCTGATTGCCTTGCTGATATTATTCAATTTAACCGGCTACTCGCTGGCAAAGTCGATTATTATGGGCTTGTTTGGATTCCTAATTTCGCTTGTGGGAATTGGGATTTCAAGTGGATCTCCGAGGTTTCATTTTGGATTTGATGCGCTACTTGGTGGATTTGAAATGATCAGCATCATTATCGGTTTATTTGCCATCACCGAAGTATTAAAAGGACTCGAAGAAAATCGGGTTCGTATCAAGCATGAGAAAATTAAAAATGTCTATCCCGATAAAAAAGATATGAAAAAAAGTATGTTTCCGATTTTAAGAGGAAGCCTACTTGGTTTTTTTCTCGGCATTTTACCAGGCGTATCGGCCACGATTACGTCATTCCTTTCCTATGATGTGGAAAAAAAGATCTCAAAGACCCCTGAGCAATTTGGGAAAGGAGCTATTGAAGGGGTGGCAGGTCCAGAGTCGGCAAATAACGCAACAAGCTCAGGCGGTTTCATTCCTTTATTGGCCTTAGGAATACCGGCATCACCGCCACTCGCTATTTTACTAGCGGCTTTAATGATTTATGGATTAACTCCAGGGCCAGTTCTATTTGAACAAAATAGCCAAATGGTGTGGACCGTCATTGCGAGTATGTTTATAGGCAATATTATTCTCCTAATCTTAAATCTTCCTTTAATCGGACTATGGGCAAAGCTGACGGAAGTGCCGTTTGGAATTCTAGGACCAATCATTTTAATGGTGAGTATATTAGGTGCCTATTCGGTCCGTAACAGTATGTTCGATGTCGTTGTTGCGATTATTTTTGGTATATTCGGTTATTTTTTTCATAAATATCAATGGCCGATTATTCCTTTTGTCTTGTGTCTCGTTCTTGGTCCTAAAATGGAAAGCTCCTTTATTCAATCGTTAGAAATATCGTCAGGTAACTGGTTGATTTTTTTCCAAAGGCCGATTTCGTTAACCCTTCTCCTATTAGCTGCTGTCTTAATCATCGTTTCTATCTTTCTAACTAATCGAACGAAAAAAAGAATCAAACAGGAGACAGGGGAGCACATGGAATTTTGACAACTTAAATTGGGGGTATTCAGGTGAAAAAGTTCTGTTTAGCTGTGTTGATTCTCTTGGGGATGCTGATTGCCGGCTGTTCGAATGATTCAGGTTCGTCGGACAATGCTTCTTATCCGGAAAGGCAAATTGAACTCGTCGTTCCCTTTGCGGCTGGTGGTGGAGTTGATTTGGCCGCGCGAGCAGTGGCTGAATATTTGAGCAAGGAATGGGGGCAATCCATCGTTGTCACGAACAAAACGGGTGGAGGCGGAATTGTTGGGGCTCAGTATGCTTTAAAGGAAGCGAAGCCAGATGGCTACACCGTTTTAGTAAATAATAACTCCTCGACAACAATGTATGAAGCAGGTACGTCGAATCCTACCATTACGTCAAAAGACAATAAATTCGTTTCTCGAATTGCAGAAGCATCTTTGACTTATGCTGTTAAAGAAGATGCGGAGTGGGAGAGCTTCAAAGAGTTCAGTGATTGGGTCAAGGCAAACCCTGAAGAACTGACATGGGCCAGTGTTGGACCAGCGGGATTTTCTTCCTTTGGTGTTGCTGAATGGCTTGATTCCATTGGAGTCGATTATAAAAATACGAGTATGGTTTCATCAGAAGGAGCGAGTGATTCGACGGCCAAGGTTGCGGGAGGCCATGTTATTCTCGCTGTACACAATGTTGGAGAAGTGTATTCTTTAGCGGAGTCTGGAAAAATCAAAATCCTTGCAGTGCAATCATCCGAACGGAGCCCGCTATATCCAGATGTGCCAACAGTTGAAGAGGAAGGTTTTACGGGCTTAACGGTGAAGTGGTGGACTGGATTATCCTTTGCCGCAGATGTTCCCGATGAGATTGTGGAAAAATGGGATGAGGCTATCGCCGAAATGGAGCAGGATAAAGCTTTTATAAAAGAGTTGGAGAAAATTAAACTAGAACCATCCTATTTAAATTCTGAAGATTTTACACAGGCCGTAAAAGAAGAAACGGAACGATATACAAAATTAGCGGAAACGACGGGAATCCGCAAATAAAGCTGTCGGCTCTTGTTTGATTGGGAAGGATTTTTCCCATTCTTTGAGGATCGTGGGGAGAATTGTAGATTTGTTTTTCTCGCTCGGGGCAGGAAATCAACATCTCTATCTAAAATAGTATTAGTAGACAATAGTGAAAGGTGTGATCGTTGATGAGTTCCGAGATAACCTTGCAGCAAATTGCCGAAAATATTACGAAGTCGATTCTCAATGCCAATGATAAGGATATTGAAGGATTTCAAAGAATCCTTGAAGAGTCTATTAAGCTTCGAGAAAGCCATCGAAGTCTACAAAAATTAGTAAAGGACTACTCCTCCTCGACCTTTATTCGGGCAAAATCGAGTTAAGGGTTGGGGATGAAAGAGTAAGTTAAGGGAGCTGTTCCAAGAGCGTGTATTTTACGCACTTGGGAGGGCTTTTTTCTTTTTTGAGGAGTGCATGAAGACATTATTTTAGGGAAAGAAGGTCATAGTGTCCGCATGAAAGGCTCATGAAGACAACTATTGCAAGGATCCCACGAATAGTGTCCGCATGAAAGGCTCATGAAGACAACTATTGCAAGGATCCCACGAATAGTGTCCGCATGAAAGGCTCATGAAGACGACTATTGCAAGGATTCAACGAATAGTGTCCGCATGAAAGGCTCATGAAGACAACTATTGCAAGGAGCCCACGAATAGTGTCCGCATGGAGTGCCCATGAAGACAACTATTGCTAGGATCTTACGAATAGTGTCCGCATGAAAGGCTCATGAAGACAACTATTGCAAGGATTCCGCAAACAGTGTCCGCATGTCCCATTCATAAAGACACTATTCACAAGAAACAAAGAAAGATTGTCTTCATGAAGACGAAATCACAAAAAAACTCCCTATTCAGGGAGTAAATTCAATTCACTACTTCTTGCTAATGATTTTATCTATAATCCCGTAATCCAGAGCCTCCTGGGCATTCATGAAATAATCCCGGTCGGAATCCTTTGCTACTTTTTCAATTGGCTGGCCTGTGCGTTCAGCGACAATCGAATTGATGTGTTCTCGAAGTTTTAGAATTCTACGAGCGGAAATTTCGAGTTCTGTGGCTTGCCCTTTTGCCCCGCCAAGTGGTTGATGAATCATCACTTCGCTGTTCGGCAGTGCATAGCGTTTTCCTTTTGTCCCAGCGAGAAGGAGCATCGCACCAAAAGATGCCGCCATCCCAATGCAAATCGTGCTGATATCAGGCTTAATCAACTGCATTGTATCAAATATGGCGAAGCCTGCTGTGATCGAACCTCCCGGACTGTTAATATAAATGGAAATATCCTTATCTGGATTTTCCGATTCTAAAAAAAGTAACTGAGCAATAACACTATTGGCGAGCTGGTCGTCAATTTCATCACCAATCATAATGATTCGGTCCTTCAATAATCTCGAATAAATATCATAGGAACGTTCTCCGCGACTTGATTGTTCAATGACGTAAGGTATAGTGGCCATCTTATTTCCTCCCTTTTTTAAGCTGCTATGCTGTACATGTTGAGAGGTGTACCAGGAGTTTTGGAGAAAATTTCTGTGAGCCGATCAATCAGTACCTTCGGGTCTTCTTCCTGCACCGATTGATACATCAGTTGGGAAAGCAACTCATGATCGCTTTCTTCCGTCCAAGTATCTTCTATAGTAAAAGAATCCCCCTTATCGAGTCGTTTTCTTGCTCTGTGTAGAGTGGCTTTCACAGCCATTTCCGTCGTACCAAGCACTTCCGCAATTTCCTTTGAACGATATGAAAATGCTTCTTTTAGTAAAAAGATTACTGCTTGTTTCGGCGTCAACTCCATTAATTTTTGAACAGTATTCATCAATTCATCAGGTGACAATTGCTTTTCTGCTGAAAGCAATTCGAATGGCATGCCGGTGCATTCATCCTTCTTCTTGCGCAACGTATCAATCCAATAGTGGTAGGCGATTTTTTTAAGCAAGGCAGGACTAATATCGGATTCAGGATAACGCTGAACAGCCCGAAAAAATGATTCCTGTGCTAGATCATCACCATCCCATTGGTTTCGAGCTAGGAATCGGCAATATTGCTGCAAGCCGTGATAAAACTCCTCTAATTTTTCAAGCGTCTCCTCTTTTGGCCTACTGTTTGATGACATCTGTGTTCAACTCCTTTATACCTCTCACCCTCTATAACGGAAATAGGGGAGGAAAAAGATACTGGTTAAAAATATTTTTATTTGATCTTATTTTATGCGAATAGCTGCTCGAAATAAAATTAAAATATTCCGAATTTAAGGAGAGCGAAATATTTTATGGAAATAGTTCTTATTAAACGGTAGAATTTACTCATATGCTTCATTATTGTGAAAAAGCAAACTAATTGAAAAATTAGAATTAGCTTGCCGATAAAGTAAACATAGGACTAACTAAGAGGAGGATGCCTAATGAAGAAACGTTTACGCTTGAATCTAAAAGATGTAAATAAACAGAATTCCAGGGTCAAAAACTTTCGTTTGAAAAGTTTTAATTTCAAAGGATTTAAACTAAAAGGGTTTAAATTAAAGGGGTCTGATAAAAAGGGCCTAAATATGCAAAGCCTGCGCACGAAGATCTTAATGGGTTATGGAGTAGTACTATTACTGCTTATCATTTTAGGGATCAGTGTTATTTTTAACATCCAAAGTCTGAATAATCAAATTGAAAAAACGATTCAAAAAGATGTGGAACAGCTTACATATGAATCTGAATTGAGCTTTAGCCTAGCTGAAAGAATCTCAGCTACGCGCGCATATTTATTATTCGGCGATGCAGCACAGAAGGAACGTTTTGATGAATATACAAAGAGTAGCAAAGAAATTGAAGAGAAGCTTGTGAAGTTGGATAATTCGAACGAGCTTGAACAAATGATTTTTGCTAGTAAGAACTGGGGAAAACTCATTCAAGAACGCGTTTTTGGTTCCTATGATAAAGGGGACAAGGAGCTAGCTTTAAAAATTGTCAATGATCAAGTAGGTCCTATCGGCGAACAATTGATGGAATCCTTTAATAAACGGGTAGACGAGAAGGAAAAAATGGTTGAGCAAAGTGGCAGCGAACTGGTGAAACGAGGAATGGCAGTTAACAGTATCGTTATCATTTTAACGATTGCGGCGATAGCGATTGGTGTTGTGGTTGCATTTATACTAGCGAATTATATCGTCAAGCCTGTACACAGAGTTGTGGCAAAAATGGACAAAATCGCTGAGGGTGATTTTACAGGAGAAGAGTTAACGACGAAGTCCAAGGACGAAATTGGTCAATTGAGCAATTCCGTTAACGCCATGACATCAAGTCTAAAAGGCTTGGTTGAAAGTGTTCAACATGTGGCAGAGCAGGTAGCGGCTTCTTCTGAAGAATTATCTGCTAGTGCTGAACAAACGACGGAAGCAACCGAGCATGTCGTCAATCTTATTAATGAAGTGGCGAAGGGTGCAGAGGTTTCTGCAGAGGTTGCCACTCATAGTGCTCAAGCGATGGATGAAGTGAGCGTTGGTGTTCAGCGCATTGCCGAATCTTCATCGGAAGTAGCGAGTATGGCACAACAATCTACTGAAATTGCGAAAAGTGGTAATGAAAAGATTGAGAGAGCTGTAGGGCAAATGAATAAGATTTCTGAATCTGTGGAATCAACATCTACGGTAATCAAGCAATTAGGCGAAAGATCAAAAGAAATCGGTGCGATTGTTACAGCGATTACGGAGATTTCAAGCCAAACGAACTTATTAGCGCTCAATGCAGCGATCGAAGCAGCTAGAGCTGGTGAGCATGGAAAAGGATTTGCGGTTGTGGCAGATGAAGTTAGAAAACTAGCTGAACAGTCACAGAACTCTGCAGGTAAAATTTCTGAAATTATCCGCAACATTCAGGCTGATACTGAGCATTCTATTCAAGCTATGGTCAATGTAGTGGCTGAAGTACAAGCGGGTACGCTCGATGTAAACGAAGCGGGTGAAGCATTTAAACAGATTTTAGAAGCTGAAATTCGCGTTGCAGAACAAATTCATGAGGTATCTGCTATTTCTGAGCAAATGTCTGCGAACTCTGAAGAAGTTTCGGCATCCGTTCAAGAGGTTCAAACGATTTCAACGGAAAGTTCTGAGGGAGCTAACACGATTGCTACGGCTTCTCATGAGCAGCTTGCTTCTATGGAAGAGATTTCTGCTTCTGCTAAGTCTCTAAGCGAAGTGTCTGAAGCGTTACAAAAAGAAATTGCGAAATTTAAGATCTAATACAAAACGGAGTCCCAAAAGCAAATGCTTTTGGGACTTGTTCATTTTTGAATCTTAACATCTTGGAGTTTGATGTATTGCCCTTCGCTGATGGTGATGTACATGTCTGCTTGGACATTTTCATTGGTGACGATGCTATCGATTTGATGGCGGCTGTCTTTTGCCACTTCTAAATAACCCATTCCTACCGTGCTGTCTAAAATAACCTTGTATTCACCTGCAGGAATATCCTGTCCTACCTTGTACATGCCATTCTCATATAAGCCATCATCAGGAACGACAGATGGAGCAGAATCCACTGGATACATATGGCCACCCTGTAATTTGAAATATTCTCCTTCATTTAAGGTCACATAGGAATGAGCCCCATTCGGTAAATTATCATTAAATAGGATGCTATCTAATTCTCCGGTGCTATCGGAAGCACTTTCGATATACGCAGTCGAATCGGCAAATACGAGGTACTCCCCAGCCGGAAGGTCCGTTCCTATTTTATAAGTACCAGCCTTGATTTGTGTGTCTTCGTCCTCTTCCTCAACTTGCTGTTCCTCTTCATCGGAGGTCTCATTTGTTGCCTCGTCTTGTTCCTCGGTCTGATTGCTCAAGGTTGTATCTTCTGTTTTCGTTTCATTAGCCGGTTCAATCGTTTCGTCATCGCCACATTGTGTTAAAGCAATAATGACAATAAGAGCTAGTAGCCAAACCCACCATCTTTTATAAAAAGGTTTCTTCACCCGTTCATGCGTCATTTTTTGTCCTCCTTAGGTGTTGAATTAAATTAGCATCACCTATTATGGTCAAAACTACGCCAAATTACCCATTGCGTCGAAAACTATGCTCTCTTTTTTCGACAAAAATCGACGAATGCTGTTTACAAGTTTCTTCACAATTGTTTATAGTTATTTATAGAATTATGAGAGTTCAGATGAAGGTAGGATGTGAAGAACGGATGAAGGTCGAAGATCTGATTGAAAAAATTAATCGTAGTGTAGACGAATTCGATTATGTTAGAGCTAGTAAGTTTATTGAAGAAAATCTAGAGGTTTTAGAGGCAAAAAGGCTTTATTTAAAGAGTAATGCCCGCGAAATCCTTAAGTTTTTATCGGAGCAAGTAAAGTCTGGAGTACTGCCCATTTCCAGAGCAGATTTAGCCGTCATCAATTCAATCAATGCATACGCATATCAATTTGATTTACGAGGAATCAAAGTTGTATTAAGAGATCATGCGCAGTTATTTTTAAAAGAAGAAGCTGTTGCCTATCTGAATAGTGATGCGAAAACGATTTTGTCTGGTATGAAAGTGATCAATGGTTAATAGAGAAGAGTCCTAATTAATAGGAATTCAAAAAAACGGCTGCCACATTCGGCAGCCACTAACCTCACTCTTTCTCTACCTGAGCTTTCTGCTCGACCCAATTGCGGATAGCAAAAATAATATCCTTCAAACCTTCTCCTCGTGGTGTTAATTCATATTGTACTTTTTTTAAGGAACCTTCTAAGTAGATCTTTTTTACAAGTCCTTCTTTTACTAACTCATTTAATCTCTCAGCAAGGAGCCTGTCTGAAATTCCTTCAATCATTTCCATCAATTCGTAATATCTTTTTGGTCCATCGAGCAAAGAAAAGATGATAATCCCAACCCATTTTTGGCCAATAAATTCAATTGTTTTTTGGTAATTGATACAGATACTGTTAGGGGCTCCACAACGAGGTTGCGGTTGACCACTGTTTGGAGATGTTGTCATCCATCATCCTCCCATCGACATGATAATCCCATTATACCATTTTTCTTGACTAATTAACTTACGAATGATAAGTTATCGTAAGAAACTAACTTTTAGTAAGTTTAGGAGGAATCTCTATGTCACATCTTGAGCAAATTGTACAACAACGTAAAGCTGTTCGTGTTTATGACCCGAACTTTACGATTCCAAAAGAGGAAATTGAAAATTTATTAAGCCTTGCTTCAAGAGCTCCATCAGGAAATAATTTACAACCATGGCGTGTAATCGTGATTCAAAATAAAGAGTTGCAAAAAGAACTACGTGCAATCGGAAACAATCAAGCACAAATTGAAGAATCGTCTGCTATTATTGCCATTTTAGGTGATACTGAAGCACACAAAAATGTCGAGAGAATCTTCAATCAAAATGTAGAGGAAGGCCATGTTTCACAAGAAATTGCGAACCTCTCGATTGAAAGAACATTATCCTATTACCCATCTATGCCAATTGAAAAACGTAAACAAGGTGCTGCTTATGATGCTGGTGCATTTGCGATGCAATTCGCGTTGCTTGCAAAAGACCGTGGCTACGATACGGTTACAATGGGTGGCTTTGACAAGGAGAAATTTGCAGAACGTTTTGAGCTCCCAGAAAATGTTTTCCCTATTACATTAATTGCACTAGGAAAAGCGCTTGCTCCAGCATTCGGTACATCACGTTTGCCGATTGAAGCTTTCACTACTTTTTATGAATAGAATAGTTTAGAAAAAAGTCAACATTCGTGTTGGCTTTTTTTAATTTGGATAAACTTTTCAATTAAAGACAAAATAGGGGGTACAGGATTAAACAAAAGGTGTGAGTTTAGTGAGTGAAAAACAACTAGAACTATTAGAAAAAATGCGGGATATGAATGCAAGTCTTTCAAAATTAAGCACGGAATATTGGAAGGAATTTTCAAGTTTTAATGACCTGAAATTTTGGGTAGTGATCTTAATGTTGGTCATTCCGTTAATTATATTGTGGTGGAAAATTGATCGGGATAAAATGTTGCTATTAGGCTTTTACGGATTAAATTATCATATTTGGTTTGCATACACGAATTCCATTGCCATTCGCATGGGGTATTGCGAATATCCTTATGAAATTTTGCCCGTCCTTCCTAGCTTCGCCTTAGATGCATCATTAGTTCCAGTCTGCTATATTTTGGTATATCAATGGACTCTTAATAGGAACAGGAACTACTATCTCTATTCATTTCTGTTGTCAGCGGTCCTTGCTTTTATCATGAAACCTATTCTCGTCGCAAATGACCTTTTTCATATGTATAAGGGATGGAATTATTTTTATCTATTCTTATTTTATGTGGGCCTATTCATCGTTTCGAAGGTGATTACGAATATTTTTCTTCGAATGCAGAAAGGTAAGGAGTCCTATTAGGGCTCTTTTTGTTTTTTTAATAAGGAAAAAGCAAACGATTACTTTTTTCAGTATATTTTAAAAAGTTTGATTGACACCAGTGTAAAAACGTTTTATCGTCTAATAGTAAATGATTACTATAAGCGCGATTTTCATTTAAGAGGAGGAATATTGTCGTGTTAACCATCGATTGCATACATCCAAAAATATTAGAAGTAATTGCTTCATGTGGACATGGAGACAAGATTTTAATAGCAGATGGGAATTACCCTCTAAATTCAGCAACAAACGAGAATACAGCGAAGGTTTTTCTAGGTTTGAGCCCGGATTTACCGACTGTAACGGACGTTCTAAAATCGTTAAACAGTGCGATGAATTTCGAAAAGGCGGAAGTAATGGATCCAGAGAGTGGAGCAGAACCTGAGATATATAAAGAATTCCTTCGTATACTAGATATTAATGAATTGCAAAAGTTAGGTCGTTATGAGTTTTATGAAGCTGCTCAAGCTAAAAATATTATTCTTGGTATTAATACAGGAGAAACTCGGACTTTTGCAAACATCATGCTCACGGTTGGCGTGAGGTAGTAATCAAGATGATTGGAAAAGGATGATTAATAGAGGATTTGAGAAAGACTTGCTCTTTTCTCATTGAAAAAACAGGTTAATTTATTTTTTTATTTGAGAAAAGAACCTATAAAAAAGAAGGCTGTTAGTATGGGTGAACATACTAACAGCCTTTCTTTTTGCCTTATGGAAATCAAGTTTTGCAGACCATTTTTTATCGTTCGCAAGCGTAGTTGTCTTTGTCTCTGTCCATCTTGGCTTGATAAGCTGGATGATCGGATGGTACGCCATTTGGATATTTCGTACGTAACTCCGTACAATTCTGGAAAAATTCACTTGTGCCAGAAGAGGAAGTGTTATTAGAGCTTTCGTTATTCGAATTGCTATTGCTGCTGGAACTGGTACTAGATTTTGACGTGCTAGAGCTTGAGTTGATGGAGGCAGTCGTTTTCGGATCTAAGTCACCCTTTGTAGTTCCATTTTCTCCATAAGCCCATAATCCAGTGTTTGCTTCTCTAGCTTCACGAGCATATTTCACAAAGTACTCGCTGTATTTCACGTCCGGATTGTAAGTTGAAGGCTCAGCATAACCATTTAGGACAAGGTGAGCATTAAACATTTTTGTTCTGATTTCTTTGTCATCCATATCATTTGTCGGGATGTCTAACCAAACAATTCTAAGTAAGCGTCCATATCGATCGGCCTCGGATACATCTTTTTGAAGCCAAACGTTTTTTCCTTCTAAAATGGATTTAGTGTAACTACTTGCTTGCTTCCCATATTCCTCGGTTCTAGTTGTAGATTCGGGCGTGTTGACCCCGATTAGACGAACTTTGCTACCATCTGATAATTCGATGGTATCACCGTCTTATCGCTATAAATTATGGTGTACATATTTAATAAAATTATCATATTAGTTGATAATTATAGAAAAAGGGTTGATTTAATGTTGTACACATTTAAATTACTGTACATATTTATGTAACCTGGAGTAACCCTATGTACATAATTCAAAGAAATTTGTATATTTTACGATATTTTATATAGACTCCTGTCGGAAAAAAACAGAAAACCTTTACATTTTTGCAAAGGCTTTATTTGGATATTCATCATAAGTTTTATTGTCTAACTCTCTTCCAAAGCGATGTTTTTGAACTCCGCCCCATTGTTTAAAGAAAAAGGCTACATTTTGATTATGACATTGGTCTCTTATTGAACGGACCCAATTAGGATCCATGGGTCTTGCTCCTGGTCCTGACTCACCACCAACAATTACCCAATGTATATCATCTAACTCAAGATTTTGAAGAGGTCCAAGTAAAGGCTCACAAGATAAAAATCTTATTTGAGCAGGTATCTTTTTTAAAGAATCAAGTCTATTAATTACTTTAATACTTTCAATACTGGTCCCCATCCATATATTTGGAGTGAAATTTAAGCTTTCAGATAATTGTGCTACTCTTTCGGGCCTTTTGGTCAAAATTTGGTATGTATGATGAGGTGTTTCATTCATGGTTTCAAATACAGATTTAATAAAATCGAGAGGAACTTTTTCGTGAAATAAATCTGACATAGAATTCACAAAAATCTTTCTTGGAGATTTCCATTTTTTTGGTGCATTTATTAAATCTGGATGTAAAGTAACTTCAAATCCATTTTCGTATCTAGGATTTCCCATCGCTTTCAATCGTTTAGCCATTCTTTCAGCATAACAGTGTTTGCAGCCATCGGACACTTTATTGCAACCAGTTACAGGGTTCCAAGTAATTTCTGTCCACTCAATACTTGAATTACCAGTCATTATAGTTTCACCACCTTTTTCACCAAATTATACCATAATAACCCGAATGGAACAAATGTTCCTTTTTAATGGAAAGTTATTAATGTACCTTCCTTAAATCCAGACTTGCTACCAGTTGGTCTAAGCACAGAAATCAAATCATCTTTAAGCATAGGAACTAAAGTTTTATTTTTTATGTGACCTTTTAAATAGGGAGTTTTTAGTAAGACGAAATTTTCTATTTCTGAAATAGATACTTGTTTCCCTTTAAATTCATTTAATAAAAACTTTTTTAATAATGAAAGATCGGGTTCTAATTCAAATAACACTATTTGACCAGGTATTGTGATATCTCTAAATTGAAAGTTTCCTAATGGATCGGCTTTCCACATGGCTTCTTTCATTTTTTCCAAACCTAATGTATTGTTTGTAGCATATATAAGATCGAAAATATGGGCATTCTTTCTATTCCTAACGTTAAAGCTCCTTGTATATAAAACGCCCGCTTGATCTTGAAGTTGAAAAGCATATAGTTCTGTTAACTTTTCAGGTTTGTTTAAGCAATATTTCCACTTATCTGTACCATAAAGTTGAGTGTGGTCAGTTACATCTTTTGATCTTAAAACTCCTGAGTACATATGATTAAAGAAAACTTCACATTTGGTATATGACATTATTTTTTTAACTATCTCGAAAGGAACGTACTTGGTTCCGAATGGATCTATAAATGCAAAAGTAGGTGCTAAGCCTTTCCCTGTTGTGTCAAAGAAAGAGAAAAGTTTTTCCATTGTTTCACTAAATTCTTCGTTTTTTGTGATGATTTTAAAGTTTTTGGGGAGACTTAATTGGCTAATTTCATGTTGGAGGGATTTATAGTTAGATTTATTTGCCTCAATAAAGAAAAATACGAACTCTTTATTTTCAAGTCTATTTAAATGAGCTTCATATATTTCTTTTGCTATTTTTAGAGCATATATTGGTGATCCATCTTCTCCATTTTTATAACGGCCAGGACCTGCAAAACCATCAATATATATAATTTTTGGATTCGTAAAAGCCATTATTGGAAACCATGCCCCTAAATAATTTTTTAAAATTTTGTGTTTTGCTTTTGTATGCTCCTTTATTTCCCAACTCAATTTTTTCACCCCTATAGGACTTTGTTTTTCTTCTATTATATTACATTCTCGTGATAAATAGATTGAATTGTTTTTATTTTCATATTTTTGCGGAGTGAATTTCTTAAATCCATACTAAGCAAAATATCCAAACAAAGTAGAAATTGATAGATTTATCTCAAACCTTCTAACTGGATTTGTTTGAAGTTAGATTACATAATGTATGCTCAATTTCCCGCAATTTTTGAATCTCAGAAGAAAATCAAAAGAAAAGCGTTATCTATTTTTTGGAAATAATATTTCAGGAAGGATCATTTAAGTGATAGAATTGAATAAGTAATAAAATAGCGTGTGGAGATAATGTTATTACAATATCAGTAGAACCAATAATAATTGATAAAGTAAAAGAAATCGTAAAGGGATTTGAAAACAAGTATTTATCAAAAGGGAATTAAAAAGAAGCCTCATTAGTACTTGATCTTCGTGCCTATGATATAAATTTACTAACAGAATTGACGGCTTATGAACTTGTATCAAAGTACTTTATAAAATTAGAATAAACAATATGAAACTATTATAGGAGCGTCCTAAAGTGAAAAAGAAAATGAACTATTTTATCTTACTTTTAACGACCATCTTTATAGTTGGTTGTACCAACGTAGAAGATGTATCCATTACAGATGGAGAAACAGATTCACAAGAAGAAACCACAATTAATACAAATAAAAATAGTGAAAAAGAGGCAACAATTACTGAGGTTGTTGATGAAACAGTAGTAGAGGAAACATCAACTCAACCAAATAATGAACTGTTCTTAGGATACAAACTTATTAAAGTTGATGGTGGTGATTTGTCTGGATATCGTGAACCTAACGTCGTCGTTGACATTGGTTATGGGGACCGTGAATATTGGGCATTTACTAATGAATACGGGCAACTAGTACGTGTTATTGCTGACGAAATCATTATACAAGATGACCTTAATGAACCTGTATTATCATCTGGCAGATACTACTCTGATGAGGCAAAGGTTCCTGGTGTTGAAAGTGACGTTTTAGATGAAGGACATATCATTGCTGATTCTCTCGGAGGGGTATCGAATGCTTATAATATTACCCCACAAGATAGTACGCTCAACCGACATGGTGATCAAGCTTACATGGAGGAAGTGATCCGCAAGGCAGGTGGAGCTACTAATTTTGAAGCAATTATCACATATCCGAATACGGAAACTCAGATTCCTTCAAGTTATCAATATACCTATACTTTAATGGGTAGCGAGGTAGTTGATACATTTGACAATGTGAACCCTGATGAAGTAAACGCATCAATCGGTTTAACAGGCAGCGAGTCTTCCTATTCGACTAGTTCAAACTCTAACGGTGACATTTCTAGTGTTGATACAAACGGTAATGGAGAGGTGACGATTAAAGAAGCAAAAGAAGCAGGTTTCAGTATGCCAATAACGAGCGATCATTGGTTATACCCCTATATGCGCGATAATGATAATGACGGTATGGTAGGTGAGTAATCGCCTAGACTTTGAGGCAAAATAAATAAATGAAAGAACATTTACTTCGTTGGACGATTGATAAAAATTAGGAAAAATGTTGTCTGTATAGGAACAACTGAAGTTAATGGTCATATCATTAAATTTGTATGGTGAAAATATATTATTTTTTACTAACGGGTAGCGATAATCCAAGAAGGATTATCGCTTATATTTGTTGAAGATATTGTACTAACGGAGCAGGAGAGTTGAAGAATGCAAAGGAAATTAGAGTTCAAAAAGAGAATAGATATTAGAAAATTTTTTCTTCGGGGGATTTATATGTCATTTGAAGAATGTCAGAGTATTAATTCATTAATGTCAGGCTTTGATAGAACGTGGTTTTTTGCTGGAGGATGGGCAATTGACCTTTTTATTGGTAAAGAAACAAGGGAGCATAAAGATATAGAGCTTGCTGTTTTTCGAAAAGACCAATTATATCTAAAGGATTATCTCAAAGAATGGGAGTTTAAAAAGGTTATTAAAGGTAAGTTCCATATTTGGGGAAATGAGTTTTTAGAGTTACCAATTCACGAAATACACGCTTCGAATATGTTAAACGGTGACAAAATAGAAATTCTTCTTAATGAAACGAAAGAAAATGATTGGATATTTAGAAGAGATTTAAGGATTTCTTATCCACTCAATTCTATTTGGAGTATTACTAAAACAGGTATTCCATACCTAAATCCAGAAATTGTACTTTTATATAAGGCGAAAACCACGAGAGAAAAAGACCATCAAGACTTTATCGCCATAAAGGATTATCTTGATAAAAGGAAGAAAAAATGGCTTCGAAATGCTTTAGAAATACACGAACCAAAACATAAGTGGCTTCAATTTTTAATCTAAAGTTTGTTTAACTAACGGGGGCGATAGTCCAAGAAGGATTATCGCTTATTATTGTTGAAGTTATTAAACTAACGAGGAGTTTAGTGTAAGAAGGATAATTGGATAAGTAATATAATCAAAACTAAATGGTAATTATAACTATTTAAGCTAAGGGGAAACTGGTTATGAAAATGATTGATTACTTAGAAAGTGTTGATTTCGCATTACGAAGTTATTACGACAGTATACAACACTATAAATTAGAAATTACAAAAACCAATCAACAGTTAAGTGAGGCAATTCGTAAGGTATTGGTTGCCGAACAGCACCTATCTCTAGGAGATTGGGATCCATATGATAACTTACCTTATGGTTATATCGACCATTTCCATGGAATGAAAGCAAAGGGGTACAGTGACAGCCTAGAAACTAAAGCCATTAAGGAAAAATTAGATATCCAAAAAGAAAGTGTCAATCAATTATCTGGATCGATTTTACAAGTAGCGAAACAAGGACTGTCATATGCTTATGGGGATCCTTCAGTATGGCCATCTTCTCAGTTAGTTGGGACCCAGGCACTAAGTAAAGTTATACGCATAGCTAGGAATCAATCATTGCACTATGAAGATGGAAAACCAAGTGAGCAGATAAAAAAGTGTTTTCAATTATTGGAGAAAGACCTTTCTATTACCTTTGACTTAACAAAAAACCAAGGGGAAACTGTTGTTTTTAAGGTTTTACAATGGAGTGACCATTCTACTTTTAAAAACCAAATGTTAAACCTTAAGTGAAATTAAAATAAGTATGTATTTATATTGAAATGAGCTTTAAGCATGTGGTTAATAGAAGTACCACTAACGTGTGAAAAGTAGGTATATTATGAAAAGACTTTTTATAATTGGAAATGGGTTTGATCTTCACCATGGTATGAAAACAAGTTACTGGAATTTCAGGAATTACCTCTTGGAAACTGGGACAGAAATATTAAGTACGATGGAGATGTTCAATATGTTCCAAGAGGATTTATGGTCGGATTTTGAAGCAAATCTGGCAAATATCGATGTTCAATTAATGTATGATTATTACTCTGACAGTTTAGTCTCGTATGCAGATGACAATTGGAGCGACATGTATCATCATGAATTTCAGTATTTTATCGAACAAGATACTTCAAATATGAGCTATGAGTTAATATCGCAATTTGTTAATTGGATATGCAGTATTGATATGCCAACTAAAATGAGTGAAGGGATTGCTAAATGTTTTTCCGAGATTAAGGATTCTCATTACTTGAATTTCAACTATACAGCAACTTTACAAAGCTTGTATGGAATTGATGATGAGAAGGTTCTTCATATACACAATAGAGTTGTTCATGAAGGTTCTGAAATCATTCTTGGTCATGCTGTAGGAAAGCCACCAAGTGATTTGGATTTGGGTTATGGAGATGTTAGGCTTGACGAGGCGTATGATTTGATTAGGCAGTATTATGCAACTACACACAAGTCAACAGCTTCTGTGATTGCAAAAAATCAGTCTTTTTTTAACTCACCTGATAAATACAATGAGATTATTATTATGGGACATAGCTTGTCGGATGTTGATTTACCATATTTTCAACAGATAACGACAAATCTGTGTCATAAAAATACACGCTGGTATGTGAGTTACTATAGTGCAGGTGAGATAGCAAGTCATAGAAGGAATCTAGAAAAATGCTCAATCTCTGATCACAAAGTTTCTTTCTTTAGGCTCTCTGATTTATAAATATATAAAATAAATTTTCTAGAATACATATGCTTGTTTTGTAGCGTTAGTAAGATGAGTAAGCTATGGAATGGAATTTCTTTGAAAAATTTTGAATGTTATTACTTAAACTACCATGTAAGAACGCAATTTTCTTACATTTTCTGTGGTGAAGTTCTGCTTCATGGATGGCTAACGGGGCTATCCTTTAAGAAGGAGAAGTGCCCTATTTTGTTGAAGTTATTGTACTAATGGAGCAGTTTAAGTTAAGAATGCACTAGAGTACGATAGAAGATAGCTCTTCCTATTCAAAAGTACGGAAAGTGAGATCACTTTCCTAGACGAGCCAGAAGGACCTCAGGATGGCTCTGATTTAAATATGATAAGTAACAGTGAAAATGAAAAATAAAAGAAAAAGAACCTTCCTGTACTAGGAAGGTTCTTTTTTTGCGTTGACTTGTATAATTTGTATAGAAAAATGTCAACAATAAACTTTAAAAGTACTTTCAGTTTACTTTCAGTTTATTGACGAACTGAAAGTCCAACGGTATAATGGAGGTGAGAGGTGAGATGATTATGCGTCCTACAGTAATTGAAAGAGAGATTTTAACTGGATCTGCTGCTCACGATTATACGAAAAAGATGGTCGAGACAGACCTAATAGTTACTGCTACATTGGTTAAGCACTTATTATTCACAGTAAAAGGTGCTGAGCAGTATCGAAACGAATGGAATGAGGCTAACTTATCTAATAGGGAGAAGCTTGTTGAATATTTAAATCAGTTATTAGTACACATTTCAACGGAGTCTATAGAAGAAAGTACAGTAACATACTCAACAAGTGAAGTTGCTAAGTTTATTGGTGTATCACAACAAACAATTAATGCTTGGATACGTGATGGGAAAATTAAAGGTGTTGAAAAGGATGGAAGTAAGTGGTCTAAAATACCTGAAGATGCTGAAGTTATTCTATCGAACGGAAAACGATTTACAATTGCTACTTTAAAAGCTAATTGGGAAGCTGAAAACCAAGAACCTGAAGTAAATGAAATAACTTATTTAGAGCACTCAATAAAAGAATTAGAAGAAAAATACGATGGTAAAACTTTCGAAGAAGTTTTTGGCGATAAAACTATTTTGGAATTAACCGAAGAAGATACAGATGCTTCGGTTTGGTTGTCGTATAAAGTGAGGTTGGAAAGTGCCAAAAATGCTAGGAATAACTAAAACAATCTTTAGCAACCTTGAAGTACGTTATGAACAAATTTATAGCGTATCATTTTCTGAAACACCGCAAGGACAATTAGATCATAAAAAGGGTAGAGAAGTACTAGCAAAGATTAAATTTTTTGATGATACTTGTTATCTACAATGTAGAGAAATCTTCGATAAAAATGATTTGGTGGAATATTATTATGATTGGTATGCCGGCAACGATACCATACTTCAAAAATTTCACGCACATTATCATCCAAATGATACACCCGAGGAAGTAAAAAAGTTTGATCCTTGGCATTGGCATGTGCCTAAAGATGAAAAAGAGAAAGATGGTCAACGAGTACCAGGCAAGGTAGGCTACACCATTGACGATGTTCTTGAAGAACATGTGCTACCACACATACTTCGATTGAAACGCTCTAAAAAGTAGAAAGTTGGTTAAGGAACAAAACCAACTTTCTTTTTTATTTGTCTTGTATATTTTTTACAATTTTAACGGGGGCTTTAGTTGAACAAGGAGCAAGAAAATCAATTATTTAGTTGAAGAAAAGCTTTCTCTTTCAGGAAAGCTTTTTTTATTATCCACAAGAGTGAGTTCTACAAAGTGTACTTCTCCAACACTTTAGTATAAATTACATAAGCCGCACTATTAATTATATAGTTATATGGTAATATTTACTTATTAAATTAAAAAATGTGCGGGTGAGATTTTTGAAAAAACCAATGGATTTAAACTCTTTAGTAAGCAGTTATAACTTTTTATCAAAAGAGACTTTTAATGAACTTCTGAGATTTTTCGATTTTGATTTAAGAAAAGATGAAATTGAACAGATTTCAAAGTTTATAGATAATTTAACAATTGATAATAAATATTTTGGGTACTTTTATTTGGGTTACAAGATACCTCAAATAGACAAAGAATTTGATTTACTTAGATTTGGAAAAAACTATATCTTAAACGTCGAAATAAAATCTATCTTAAAAGTAGATACTGCAAAGGAACAACTTATTAAGAATAGATATTATTTAGCTTCATTAGGCAAGAAAATAAAGTCATTTACCTATGTCGCAGAACATAACAGTCTTTATCAACTAGATGATGATGAAAACTTTGAACAAATAGAATTTGATGTATTTGAAAAACTTTTGACTAGTCAAAAGTTGGAGCACCATTCGAATTTAGATGACTTATTTAATCCATCTGATTATCTAGTCTCCCCCTTCAATGACAGTGAAAGGTTCAATAGTGGTTCTTACTTTTTGACTAAGCAACAACAGGAGTTTAAGGATGCTATAATAAGTAGTTCCGCAACATTTACAATTATAGAGGGTCTGCCTGGAACCGGAAAGACATTATTGCTCTACGATTTAGCAAAAGAATTCAATAAGAGTCATGATATTGTAATTATTCACACAGGAACCTTGAATACGGGGCATTTGATATTGAATCAACAATATAAATGGAACATCATTCCTATTAAAGAGTGTAAAAGGATTGAGCAAATAAAACCACAACTTATTTTTGTTGATGAGACTCAAAGAATGAGACCTTCACAACTTGATTATCTTATTAGATATGTAATAGAAAATGATATCTTCTGTATTTTCTCGATTGATCCAAGGCAAATTCTCTCTCTTCAAGAATGGAATTACGATAATAAACGTAAACTCATGACCTTGGAAGACATTGAAGTATATAAATTAAGTAAAAAGATTAGAACAAATAAAGAGCTTGGTGCTTTTATTAAAGGTTTATTTAACTTAAATCATATGAAGTATTGCAATAATACCGATAATATATCTATTCACTACTTTAATGATATTAATCGAGCTAGAGGATTTGCAGAAGGCTTGGAAATAGAAGGATGGCAAGTTATCGACTATACAGGAGAAAATTGGAATGGGCATTTAATCGAAAAGATGAGACTATACAGAGGATTAAATGCGCATGGTGTTCTGGGGCAAGAGTTTGATAAGGTTCTTGTTTTAGTAGGCTCTACTTTTTACTATGGTGAAGATGGAGGTCTTGCTGTGAGAGGAAAAAATCACTATGATCCAGAACGCATGTTTTATCAATCTGTTACCCGTGCAAGAAAACAAATCATGTTGCTTATTGTAAATAATCCAGAATTCATGACTAAACTCATTGATGCATTGAATAACAAAAAAAAGCAATTGTCTTAGTATAATTACAGAGTTTTCTTCAACTAAAAGATGTACTTTAATTCAATAAGAACAACATATTCAATAACAAGAAGCTTGGGATATCTCGAGTTTCTTGTTATTGAATTATGTTGTTAATTCAATTGTTATTTATGTTACGAAAACGTATGTTATTTGGGCTGTGATTTTATGTTTTCTCCACATTATCAGAGTCCAAAGTTTAATTAAGATAAGTCATTTAGTTATAATATCAGTAGTGCTCCAACTTCGGAATTCATTTATTTGAGCAAAATCTGTCTTCTTTAGATGAGGATATTCTATTAAATCTATTTCTCTAAGAAAAGCTGAACTAAGATTGGAAGTTATTAAAGAATTCTTACTTGTACTTAAGGCACCGTTTGAGTAATGTTCAATACGCTCCTCCATATGTCTTTTTGATTTCCCCTTTAAATAAATTTCACCTTTAACGCAATCGCCTGTGGAGTAATATAATACAAAGTATTTCATCTATATCAACCCCTATTATCGTTTGGTATAATAATTCGATTTAAAAATGGTATTTCCTTTTGAACAAACTGTGACAATATCACAGATGCTTTAATTAAGATTCAATAATTGGGAAAAGTATTCTTAATTCGACAGTTTTAACATGTCATTCCTTCAATACTAACTCATACAATTGATAATATCTTGTGCCAGAAATCTAGAACCACTGACCCCTTTTAAATATCTTAAATCACCATTAGAAGACCAATCAATTTGTTTTAAATTTTTGAGGAGGGATTGTATTTTGCTTGAATTTGGTTGTTGGCTTTTGCATAAGAAATTTTCGTTAATAATTTCATTACCTGCAATTGCTAATGCATTTAAAGATATAATATGAGTTAATCTATAAGACTTAAAGTCTTCCCATTCATTAGGGAGTGTTTCTTTTATAGTATTAAAATAGAATAAAGCAATACTCAGAATTTTTTCTTTAGAAAGGTCTTCTAGGTCGGATTTTTTTATGAGCAAAAGTATAATGTTATAAAGGTTTTGTAAGGTTATATGTTTTTCCTTATTTCTTTTACCAATGAGCGTTCCTTTGCTAAAAAAAGGACTTTCAGGTCTAAGGATTAAATTAGTGGCAACCCAACTTATGTCATCATTATTTCGATTAAGATATCTACTCAGAGAGGTACCGATACCTTTAGCTTTCGTATTAATAATGTCAAATAACTTAATTTCTTCATCCTCATCTAAGTAATGGAAAGTCAAGAATGGAACATTTAAGGTTGTATCAGTTTTTTTTACATATTCTTCTATTCCTGACAATCTATGTTGACCATCCATAAGAGAAGCTTTTTTCTTTAATATTAGCCTACCAAACAAAGGGCGTTCTTTATTGTAAGCATGGAATTCCCAATTACCTGCAGCGTTTAACAATATTGGAGTATATAGAGAGTCTTCTCCTTGAGACAAGTAATCTGCGAACTCAATGCTTCTCCGTTTATTGATTGGTCTTTGATACCCTTTTCCTGAAGGATCATTATATGGCTTTGAATAAGAAAAATTAATTGCAACTTGAGAAGATACGAAACCTTGGTAGGCAACTCGCCCTCTCATTTTGAATTGAAGAACATTTTCAATTACTATATTTGATGGTAAAAAATCCCGCATATCTATACACCTCTTGAATGAATTTATTATTAGTATTTAAAAATAAATAATAGTACTTATAAGTACAAAAATCAATGGAAGTTATATCATATGTATCTTTATGAGGGTTATTTTCTCACCTACTCTTAAGTAGAGGTGAGAAAATGGGAAACTTAGTAAAATTAGTTGGTATAAACATTCGTGAAATAAGAAAAATGCATAAATTAACTCAAGAGGAATTATCAGAAAAGTCTGGATTGCAAACCTCCTATTTGGCAGGTGTTGAACGAGGTGAAAGAAACATTACTCTGGAGACATTAGAGAAAATTTTATCAGGATTAGAAGTAGATGCGCGAACTGTATTTAGTTTTAATAATGTAGATCCGGAAGAACATTTTAGTAAAAAAGAAGTAATAGAGTTGTTAATGAATTTATTAGTTGAAAGGAATATTGAAGAGACCAAACTTATATATAAATTAACTAAGGAGATATTTGAGACTTATAAGATTGATAAGAAATGATAGAGAAACCTTATATAGAGTTGTTAGGTTTGGTGTTATATTTCGCTCGCTTTTCTTAAAAATATTGAATTGGTGGGACGATTATGAAAAAAGTTTTGATTTTATTAAAGAAACCTAAATAGAAACATAGACATGTTTTTATTTAGGTTTAAAATAGCATTTTTTTATTAAAAAATCTAAGGATAATGACACATCATTAAGGGCAATATTTTATTTCTATCAAATAGTTAAATCCTCTTACTCTTTAAATAAGTTATTAAATTGATTCTTTAACTTTTCCATATTTTTAACTCTAATAGTTTCATCATTATCCACAACATCTTCCAGAATTTCAGGAAAATGATGTTGAAGATTATTTAATGAAATGTTTTTATTAAAATTGGTATTGAAATCTAGTAGATTATCTTTTAAACCAATTTCATCCCTAAGATGAGTTTCTGTACTTGAAACGACTATTTGCTCGTATAAAGTTTTATAGTGTTTGACTTCTTTTTGTAAATTAGATATTGCCATTGTATACTCTTCAATTTTATCCTTGAAACTTTCTAGCCTGGCCAGCTTTTCTTTAAGGTTGGTTCTTTCCTCATATAATTCTTGAAAAAGTAACTCAAAATGATGCAGTTCATTTATAATTTTTTGTGTATCATCTCCGTATGCTTCAAAGATACTTTCGATATTTGGGAAGTAAATTTCATCACTATCAGTATAACCAAAGTCTCTTAATATTGGCCGATTTAACTCATGAATAAAGTCTTCTATTCTCCTTTTCCAAGTATTACGTCCAATACCTGTATCTTTTTCGAGCATTAAATAAGTTAGTTGTTGTTGTTTGTACTTTTTTTTGACTTTTAAAGCAAGCTCTTTCATTTGCTCATCGCTAACTTTTACTTTTGGACCACGTTTTTTGCCTACTGGTGTCATATTAGTTCTATTACTCATTAAAATGATCCTCCAATAATTTATATTCCACCATAGATTTATGATCCATTAATTGTTGTAATTGATGGGATCTTGACTTTAAGGATTCATCTAAATCGGGGCGATATGAACTAGATAATGCTTTACTTGTTGAAATCATTATTTGAACTACATTTTTAATTTCAGTTCCAATATCTTCTGAATACATTTCAAGCCATTTAATACCTTTATCATACTCGTTTATGCTTGGTTTAAAAATGTAGAAGGAACAAGGTCGGCAATCTTTTCCACAGTTGATTGGAAAGTTATCTTTATCTTTACAAAAACCATATTTAGCATTGAGGAATTGTTCTTTAGCCTCCTCATATGAATACCTTTTACCTTTATCTATGGTTTCACGTCTCCAACCAATAAATCCATCGCCCATTTTACTTCCGATTCTATTAGAAAGGCCGGATTTTACGAGAGTATATACATATGAATCAATAAAGTTTTCTGCGTGACTATAATAATTGCTTTGTGAGTTTAGTTCATCATGACCAGCCATTTTTGCAATTGATAGCATATTGAATCCTTGCAAGAATAAATTTGTTATTGCCAAGTGTCTTGTATGTGAAGGTAAGAGCTCCATGGTATAATCTTCTTGATATAAATCTTTGATGATTTTTTGGTGAAAGTGCTTTAAAAGAGAACTAAACTGTTCAATACTCCAACGATCTTCTACTACATTTTTTTTTCTACCTTTTCCCCAGTTAATAATTTGGTATAAAGATTGTGGTAGAAGATAATCTGATTTTATCCCAATCTGAAATAAGTGTAGTTTAAAGTTATTAACTAAATTGAAAATATCTTTATTAATCTGAATAGTCTGCAGGGGAGGGGTATCCCTAACGGATTGTTTTACTTTTTTAGAACGAGAAAGAGTAATCCAATATCGACCATTGTCGTCATTCCAAACACAATTACTCTTCAACTTTAAAAAATCAGTCGGACGCATAGGGATTATGTTTGTTATTGCCCACCATAATTGAATCGCTTTATATCGAAGGAGTTCTCCCGTACTCGCTTTTCTAAAGAAATCATTGACGATTTCATCAAAAATGAAAATATCTAAGAATGGTGGAAGTTCTCTGTTTCTACGTTCCTCTGACTGTACAGCCTCACATATTGTTCTAATTTCATTTGCATTTGGAATAAAATAGAAATCAGTAAAACCTAGTACTGCTCTTGCGGCAAAATACGATCTATTTTCGCTGTGGAGAAAATTATCTAGTTGTAAGGTTTGTTTTAAGCCATTTGTTACTAAAACAGCTTTTTTTAGTATTTCTATAATATTTCTTACCCAACTAGCAGATTTTCCTTTTGCTATTAATATAAGAGAATAAATTTTTAAAGCTTGTTTTATTTCTTTATACATATCGATATCGAATTTTAAAGGGATATATTGATTGGTTGAAGTGCATGGAAGCCTCCACTTTATATCTTCATATGATGAAGCAATAATGAATCCATCATCCTTTAGTTCTTCGAAGATATCAATGTATTTTTCCAAATCATTTTCATTAAAAAATACCTTTTCTTTTACGTATACTTTACTTATTCCACGGCTATCTATATTTCTTATTAACTCCAAATTTTTTCAACTCCAAATGCTAATTGTTAACTGCGGGTAATTGTAATTTATCTGCAACACTATATATCGCATTTTTTCTATCTTTGGATGACAGAAATCCATCAACAATATCGTTTCCGAATGTCTCCGCAGCCTCGTTAAATAATAGCAAAACATTAAATAGAAATACTGAATCTCTTTTGAGAATTGTATCGGTATAGCAATTTTTAATAGAATCAATAAGTCTATAAAACTCTTCTTTGGCTTCAATCAAGACCTGTTGAAGTTGAGGGATAAAATTAATACATCCGATGCAGGGTTTCCTGTTTGGAAAGTGGCAGTTGGGAAAGCTCAAGCATTGACCACACCCATCGCGGGATGGCATTTGCCCTTTGTATACTTTTATAAGAATTTTTTTTAATTGTTCCGTACTCATTTTATATAGTGTCGTAACAATGGACTCTTTCCGGTTCTTGTAATCTAATAAAGTTTTAGCCCACGCCTCAAGTTGTATCGGTGTATATTCCTTTTTTAATTCTTCTATAGTTTGGGTCCTTTCCTCAAGGGATTGGGGAGAGCCTGTATCTGAAAGAGCAAGTTGTACCATAAAGTTATATAGCCAACCAAAATGACCCCTTTTAAATAAGTTTATTGAAACACGCTCTAAAGTACCGTCTCTATTCGTAAGTTTTATATATCCAGCGGTAACATTTATATCTTCATGAGATCTTGCCCACTTTATTACTTCAAGGGCTAATTCAGATTCATCTTCGTCCTCTGAAATATCAAGAAATAAATAAGTCATAGTACTGTTGTGTAGCTTTTTGCTGCTAAAAGGGGTTAATTTAGGCTCATCTTTAAAAAATTTTTTGTGCGTGTTAGAACCTGAAGTTGCTGCATTTTCTGTTATTCCGGTAATAAATGAACCTAATAATAAACTTTCTTTTTCGAAACTTAATTCATCATCATGTAATTTTCGACAATGCAGCTCAGAAATGACGCAAGCATAAGCAAGGCATTTAACCATATCAGGGGCCACTAAGAAATGAAGATCAGCATTAGTTTTACTGACCTCAGCATTATTAAGTTTTAGATATAGCTGGTTTACTACTAACTGACATTGCTCTAAAGATAATCGGTTCTTTATAAACCAATCAAGCTCCGATATATTGATAATCTCAATATCAATATGGGGCATTTCAAAGATTATATCGCTTGGCCTCCAAGCGTTTGTCAGTAACATTGCTGTCAAGACCCACATATTTGCATAGTGTCTACTGTTAATAGCGGGGACTAAATGTTTTTCTATATCTTTGGAATGCAGCTCAAATAAATAATAAACATCAGGAGAATATCTCTCTGAATCTATATCTTTATCAGTTTTCACAGCCTTCCTGGATAGAACATATTCTATATCTAACTTTTTCTCCTTAATTAAGAACGTATCTTTCAAAAATTTTAAGAATAACTCTCTAATGGGACTAGAATAGGATCTATTTTTCATTACTGCTTCAATGTCTTTATTTGGCAATTTGTAAATTTCAGTATCTAAATTGCTTATAATTTCAGAAAAGAGATTTTTAAGATGATTAAATACTCTTCGGATATTATTGATTCTGCCATTTGTTGCATTTAATCTCGTTGTTGAAAAATCAGAGTAAAGTCTAATTGTTTCTTTAAGGTGTTTTTTATCTTGAACGTTATTGATATATTGTTTTAGTTCATTAATCATATCGGGCTTTGTTATACTAATTTGATTTTTTTCTTTTTGGTTTTTATAATCTTCTACACTTGGTTCTGGAATTAGCCAATATTTATTAATTTTTTTTATACCATCAAATTTTCCTGTGTTTTTTAAAGCGAAAACATTTGAAACAGAAATACCTAACTTTTTTGCTACTTCTTTCGTAGTTAAATATCCTTGAGGAGGTATGAAATTACTGTCATGCGCCTGGTTATTTTTCCTATCAAAATAATAGTTGAGTTCTTCTTCAGGTATATACCATTCCCCGCCAGTTTTTTTAGCATTTGGAAATACTCCATTATGAATATCATAGTAGATTATGTTACGACCTAAATTGAAGCGATTAACTATTTCTGAAACTGACAAATGACCGTCTAATGATAGATTCTTCATAATATCTTGCTTCGTTTGTCGAGTTATTTCTTCTTGGTAAAATAAAATATCTTTTATAGGAATAAACCATTCTTGATTAATTTTCATAGCATTTGGAAGTAGATTTTTTTTTATTAGAATTAAAATTTGGGAATGGCTTAAACTATATCGATTAACCACATCAGCTATCGTTAGATACCCATCCAATGAATAATAGATTCCCGGGTCAACCTTTTTATTTAATAGAAAAGTTAAGATGTCTTCTTTGGGAATAAACCACTTATTATTAGCTTTTATAGCATTAGGAAATAGTCCTTGATTAATAAGTCCGATAACTCTAGAGATACTTAAATTAATTCGATTAGAAACTTCTGATGTTGTAAAATGTCCATCAAGTGGGGGTATTTCTTTGGTGTCTTTTGAGGGGGTTTTATTCCTGTTTTTTATCTTTTTTTCATATGATTGAATATCTTCTATTGGGATATACCATCTGTTTTTTACTTTAATAGCAGATGGGAATTTTCCATTTCTTAAGAAAACTGCCAAAGAATTAGCTTTAATCCCAAGTATTGTGGATGCAAACTTAACATCAAGATATCCCTCTAAAGATTCTATATTATTGGGGTTATGGTTTTTATTGTTATTTTTTGTCTCATTTTTTTTGGATAATGAAGCAATATCAACATGGGCAAAATTCTTAAGACTACTGATACGCTTTTTCTTTTTAATTGCTTGCAATGAATCTCTTTTGACAAGTGTTTGCCAGTAATCATTTACAATAACACGCATAGATTCAATGTCTCCATTTAAAGCCCAATCTCTGATAGTTTGAGGATGCATTTCTAAAATGTTTGCTGCTTCTTCAAGAGTACAAAATCCTTCTGGAATAGTTCGTTCACTTATAATATTTTCGATGAATTGGTCTAAATCATTTTCATTAATATATCGGTAACCCATATGCATAATTGTTTTTACTTTTCTTTTTTTTATCCAATTACTGACATCAGTTCTTTTTACCTTAAGACCATTTTCGTTAAATTTTATTGCAACTTCGGCAGTAGAATAATATGTTCCTTTGTCAAATTCGTCATTATAATTAAGTGATTTTTTTAATTCTGGTATTGAAGATAAAGGAATCCAAACTCTCTTATTATCATTCACAATTCCTTTTGCCGAAAATGAATGTAGTTTTTTTGATAAGGTACTTTCTCCCATTCCTAAAAATTCTGCAGTTTCCTTAATCGATAACATTTTTTCTTGATCTTGATTCTCAGGCAATTGTTTCACCTACTCTTCAATTTCATTTTGTCGATTGATAAGACGGGGGATATAATCCGTATGCATATGATTCATTCTTTCTTCAACTTTCTTTCGAACACGTTCTGTTTTTTCTAAGTAGGGGAGACAGGATAATAAATGACTATCACCACGAAGAAACATCAATTCAGCGGGATTTTCGATTTCCTCCGCTATTAAATTTGTAAAAGTTCCACGCCCAATATGCGTCCCCCAATCAGCAAGACGTAAATCAGTAGCTATGACTTTATCTTCTACAGTTCCATAATCTATTAAAAATTTTAGGAATTTATCTTTAACTTTAAAAAAATACTGACTATAGCTTTTCCCTGACATAGGCAATCCATCTCTATTAATAAACAACGCTCCTGTACCATTTATGTCTTTGTCTTTATAAAACTCAACATGGTCTTTAAACATGATATTTCCCCAATCCTTAATTTGAAGGATTTGTTGTTTTCTGATTTTTTTAACATAGTTAGAACCAGAGCTATCTTTTATATCAGTCCTGAGCTGTTGCTCTTTTATGTTTAACAAGAAGTCAGCACTATTAAGTCTTTTTCTAAATTGAGTTCGTTTTAAATTAACGACTTCTCCGGCCCGCACCCCCCCGAAAATTTGCAAATAAAGGCCTAATGCTATTGGGTGAGCAACTAATATACTAATTTCTATTAATAAAGGAATATATTTAATTGGGAATAAATGCTTACGATTTGATCTAGTACGCTGAGGTAGTGTTGGATTAAAGAGAGACTCATAATATGTACGATCATTGTGAGGATTCTTTTTCTTTTTACTCTCAATATAGTTATCACCTACATTGGGCAAACAGTCATTTTGACTAAGCCATACATAAAAGGAAGTTAAGGTTCTTGCAGCATCTGTAATGGTGTCTCTTTTTCTATAATCATTTGTTAGACTATTGAGGTAATCAGTTCCTGTTTCTATATCAAGATCAGCCAGACTTTTTATTTTATGCATTTTCTCTTGCGACAAATAATTAAGAAACTTAACGATGTTGGTGGCATGTTTTCTTTTTGTATTATATTCACTTGCCCTCCATCTCCAGCTAAGAATAAAGCTACTGATTGGATGTATAATATGTATTCCTGTATTCTTATCACGAAGTCCAATAGCCATTGTTTGCTTTTTCAATATCTTATTGTCCTTTGTTTTTCCCCAATCAATCCATATGGGGACAGTGATGAACTCATAGTTGTTTTTCGCATTGATATTTACAATATTATTTTTGTTAGAATGATTAATCGTTATCTCCCCCTTAAATCAGTAAATATGTACAAAAAAATAATTTTAAATTTTCTGATATAACTAAGTTCTATATTACTATTGTGAATAATTATGTACAAGTATTTCCAATAAAAAAAAGAGCCTGATAGCTCTATATCAACAAAACCCTTATTTAATTATGTACAATATTATTATATGCATATTTATGGTGATAACCCGTCAACGACTCGAGAAACAGTAGCGGCGATTAACCCTAGTGTTTGAGCGGTAGCTTGTTTTTCTTCCTCCGCTTTTTGTGCGGCTTCTTCAGCTGCCTTTTGTGCCGCCGCTTCTTCTTCGGCTTTTAATTTTGCTGCGGCTGTAGCTTCTTCCTGCGCCTTTCTTTCAGCTTCTTCTTTTTTCTTTTGCTCTGCTTCAGCCTTCTCTTTTTCAGCAGCTGTTTCTTCCTTTTCAGAGGCAACCTTTTCATCTGGAGTAGCCGTTTCAGTGGGCTCGGAAAAAGCTATTCCTAAAAAGATGCTTAAGATAATACCGATGGTAATAGTAGTTTTTGGTTTTATGAAGGAACCTTTTCCTCTTTTTTGCTGACGTAATTGAAAGACACCGTATAGGGTGATTAGAATTCCAATCCATGCAACTTGTGTAGTTATAATATTGAATATTAGTGCAATCGTTATAAGGATTATGAGAAACAATCCGATCTTTTTCACTTCTAATTTCCCCCTCTATTTGAAAAAAGCTCTAACATAGATTGTAACAATAGAAATAGTGTTTTCCAATTATTTTACAATTGTTTTTGAAAGAATCATAGACGCTTTGTTCTGGGAAAATTAGCAAAGCTCTCTTTATGCTCTGCAATGTTCAAAGGGATTATGGCGGATTTTTTCTATATTGGAGGTATAATTCAGCGTCAAATCGTGTATAGTCTCATGAATGGTTGATCTTCAGCTGTGACTCATGAATGATATTGGTAAATAATAACATGCCCATGCGATTGGCGGTTATAGGCATAAAATGATCAGAGGTGAATTTAAAATGGTGAAATTATTTATTGATCCAGGTCATGGCGGTTCAGACTCTGGTGCTGTGGGTAATGGCTTAAGGGAGAAGGACCTTACCTTGACGATTGCTAAGAAAGTACGCGACCTGTTAGCAAACTATGAAAATACTCAAGTACGATTAAGTCGCGATACAGATATATTTATATCACTCAATGGACGTGCGGAGATGGCAAATGATTGGGGAGCCGATTACTTTATGTCTATCCACATTAATGCGAGTGGGGGAACGGGCTTTGAAACATATATTCATACCCGTGCCAGCAGTGCATCCGTTAGCTATCAAGACGTCATTCATCCTGCTATTGTAAGCTCCATTGACCTAAGAGATCGGGGTCAGAAGAGTGCAAACTATGCAGTTTTACGAGAAACTACGATGCCTGCAATTTTAACAGAAAACGGGTTTATAGATAATGCATCAGATGCAAGTAGACTAAAGTCAGATGCCTTTTTAAATAATGTGGCAAAGGGACACGTTGACGGTCTTGTTAAGGCGTTTGGATTGAAGAAAAAAACAGCAACACAGCCAACTCCGCCTAAATCAGCTTCCAGACCAACAAATCCAATTGCTACTTTCCAGCAATGGCTAAATGACACCTACAGAACAGGTTTAGCAGTGGATGGACTTGCGGGACCTAAAACAAGAGCTGCGGCTGTAAAGGGAATTCAAACTGAACTTAACAAGCAATATAAAGCTGGTTTAGCTGTGGATGGAGAATGGGGGCCGAAAACGGAAGCAGCTTTCCGGTCGGTAGATAAAGGTGACCGAGGAAATCTTCCCTATATCATTCAAGGATTGCTGTACGGTTTTGGATATAGTCCTGATGGTCTTGATGGGATTTTTGGAGAAAACACAAGAGATGCTGTGCTTGCTTTTCAAAAGGACAGAAAACTCACGCAAGATGGCATTGTTGGTAAGAATACAATGGAAAAACTAGTTGCACAATAAATATCCTCCTTACATTTCCTCTAAACAATTGCTCACTAACTAAAATAGACCGCCAGATGTTAGATTCATTTGGCGGTTTTTTGCATAATGTGGGATTGATAAAAACTTCTATTCATACATAGCGTTCACTCTTATTATTTTATATCACGCGTATTTGATTCCTATTCAAATGAAAAGATCCATTGTAGGCTTAATTGTTTAAATCATATAGTCCAGGTGCATGTTCATTTGGCATATCTGGCATTTCTGGTACTGGATATCCTTTAGGTGGTTCGATTACAGAAAGCTCTCCACCATTACGACTAGGAGTTGTACCTGTAAATACTTCCCCTATTAAAGTTTCGTCAAGTCTAAAATTGAATTGTGCATTGTGGAATCCCATATCAACATATTTTCGACATTCAGGGTACTTATTTAAATCATAGTTAGGAATAGGAAAAATCTTTCCCCAATCTACCCCTAATGTCTCAAGTGCTTTTGCAAATGCATTTTGATGAGCGTTATCTCTTACAATTAGAAAGGCAATGGTTTCGCGAAGGGTCTTATTGTTACTCATTTCATAGATCCTTGATTTTTGAAGGACCCCGGTTGATTCTAAAATAACGTTATTTAGTAAATTAGCAGCCAAATTCCCATGGTCGTATACCCATGAGCCATTCCACGGATTTCCTGCAGCGTCAACAGGTAGAGAAGCCTTTGCTCCCATGATGTAATGATGAGGATTTACACCGTTTTCGATCACATCATTTAAAGGTGCACTGTCACTTGCTTGGTTGCCAGGCATGTCACCACCAGATCCATTTAAAAGTTGGTTAATTGTTGTTTGAACGAGTTCTACATGACTAAGTTCTTCAATGAATACACCTCTAATTAAGTCTCGGTACTTTTTAGCTTTTCCTCTGAAATTAGCACTTTGGAAAGAAAATTGCATTAGTGTACGCATTTCTCCGAATTGCCCTCCAAGTGCTTCTTGAAGAACTTTGGCTGCTACTGGATCGGGTTTATCAGGAACGATCATGTTTATTAGATCTTCTTTGTAAAAATACATTTTTCATCCTCATTTCGCTTAAGCTGTTTTTAGATTATCCAACCTAGTTCTTAATATTCTTAATGAGGTAGCAATTTGAAGTGTAAACGTATCAAGAGCAATGGATTTTTCTATATGCATAGGTTTGAATTTGGTAAAACTGAAAAAAGCCTAGAGCAGATTTCATACCCTAAAAAAACCCATCCTTAAAAAGGATGGGCTAAAGACTACTTTTCTTTGAAATATTCCATATAAGCTTGGAAAATTTCAATTCCTTGATAAGCAATCAATGTTAATGATGTTAACGAGAAAAAGCCTATCAATAAAAAACGAATCCACATAACTATTTTCCTCCTTTGAATGTATTGCTAATTATTCAAAAGAGGGAAATCCACATAATTCGATTTGAAACGAACAGGTGTAAGTAACGCTAAGCACCTTAAAAATACTATGAACATGTAACTTAAACATGCGATGGTAATGACTAAAGATGCGACAAATGGAACATATGAGAAAGTATCATAGGAGGTCTGTTTGTCTGAATCATCAAGAGGCAACTCATTATTTTCAGAGGAGAACTTAAACGTAACCTTTTCTTGTTCAGTATAGACTTTCAAGCCGTCGATATGACCGTCAAATTGATAATACGAAAAAATCGAGATTAGTAATATCAAAAAGAACGCAAAGAGCCTATTCAAAGATTGACCGCCTCCTTTTTGAGTATAGATACAATTATAAACCAGTTTCATATGTTGTAAAATAAATTGTTTATGACATATTATTACAAATTGTTATGAAGTACTGCTTTGCGAATGGCGGGGGTAGAGTAGTTATGAATGTATTAACTATAAGGAAAAATCAGTCAGTTGAATTGCCTTTTGGATCGTCATCAATCGCTATTTCTATTATCGCCAAAATTACGGAGATAACAATTTGGGTTAATGCTTTGATTTCGATTGTATGCATGAGGTTACTTAATAAAGAGATGACTGCCCAGTTGCCTAAGAAGGATAAAGCGAAAATTCCTATCTTTAATTGATCTTTGCGAAATATTTTGGCAAGGATCATCAGCTTATGCATCGCTTTTACAATGATCTCAAAAATAATTCCTACCAGAAAATATAAAAGAACGAACCATAATAATGAGCCAAACGAGTCGTATCTAACACCTAAAAGGTTGAATAAACCGAGGATGCCAAAGTAATAAATGGCTATAGCGAAGGCAATTGCGCCAATTAAAAGTAAAGATATCGTGGTTATGATAAATATTTTTGTACCAATTGGTTCTTCTTTGAATGGTTTATCCTCTTTTTCATTCATTTGGACCACCCCAGCTCTCAGCGCCTTTTATATATATACGCCACAGGCTGAAATAAGATTCAGGCAAGTCATTTTAATCGTGTAAATTGAGCAATACAATGAGCAATGCTCCCCGAGCAAGGGGCGTGGTGTGCAAAATGGAGGAGGTTGCTCGGGCTAAATAAGATAACCTGGGGTGGAGATAAATATTCATATGAGAGAAAAAATCACTCACTCTTATAAAAAAGGTAAGGTTATTTCTTCGGGATATCACTGGATGCTCTTAAAAAATTCATCCACATCATTAATTTTAGACACAAGGTTCGGAATGTCTTTGAATGAAAGATTTGGGATGCAGCTTTTTAAGTAAAATATCTTTTCGTTTGATGTCTTATTAGAACGGTATCCGAGACGGGCATTGATGAAACCAGTTGTCTCAACAATTGGATTCTTTTTTAAGAATTCGGCTATTTCATTAGCTTTTACTGTGTATAGTGTCGTGTCGTTTTGATTGTTGTAATATTGTCCAATCAAATATCCAACGATGGAACTTCCTTGCATAAGAACGGATGAAACAAAGAAATCACTTAATGGATTTCCTTTTTCTACAGAGTAATCGTCAGAGGAACACTTTAGTAATTTCTGATAGGATTCTGCCTTAGGAAGGACTACTTTGACGCCTTCAAACTCTTCAAATGTACCTAATGAATCGATTTCTGCTTGAGTGTAATAAACCTTTTTCTCTTCTGGTTGTTTTTCAACAGTTGGAGCTGCTTCTTGAATAGGTTGATCTCGCATGGAGATGTCGAAATTTTCGCTGATGATATCAGTTAAAGCTTCTTGGATGCTTTTTTGAATGAGTGGCCGGGATGTATTGATAAACTGTTGGGTGACTTTGAATTTGAAACGTTCTTTTACAACGAATCTAATGAAGTCATCGCTAGGGTTTTCAAATATTTCTTTAATAACTGTTTTAAATGATTGGTAGTACATTAATGATTCTGCAAGAGCTTTGATACTATCGTAGTCATATAGATTTTTAGAGAATTTTATCAAATAGTTAAAATCTTCTTCATTGTAATTGGTTATGTTAAAAATGAAAAAGGGTTTTGAGTCCATGATGTTGGCATCTTTTAAATCAGTAAAGAAATGATACTCAATACCATTTGTTAAAATTCCTAATCTAACACTTGGGAATGTACTAAAATATCGACTTAATTGAGGAGCACTCTTATTGATTGGTTTGTTCATCGTTTTTGCTTCAACAAAGATTTTAGGATCTCCATTAATCGAAATAGCGTAATCGACTTTTTCATTCTTTTTGTGGAAATCGGCAGTAAATTCAGGGGTAACTTCTTGGGGGCTGTATGTATCATATCCAAGTCCTCTTAGCAGCGGCAAAATCAAAAATTGTTTAGTAGACTCTTCATTTCTGATCAGATCAGCATTATCACCGAGAACTTTATTCAACATCTCCAAAGTCTCTTTGAGATTCATCTAGAAACACTCCTCTATTATTTATTTCATACAAAGTAAAAATGATAACAGCTTTGTTGAAAAAGAGCTCTTAGAAGAATTCTTATTAAAGTTGATACAAGAGGTAAATTATTGGCTTTGAACTATGAGAGCTAATTGGAGTATCGAAGTTAAAAAGGGAGTAGCCTCCCGCACTTGCACTTACATTATACGAGAAAAAAGAAATAACTCCTGTTTTTTGAAAAAAGTTAAAAAAAGAATAGAATCTCAAATATAGGATAGAAAAAATTAAGGCATATCTATTATTTGAAATTTGAGGATAAGATTGTATATGAAAAAATTATTAATATGTTTCTTAAAATGCTGTAACAAATAAATCAAGAAATCCAATAGACAACACCAGGTGCATTACAGTAAATAACCGTTTTTTATCTTTAAAATAAATAACAGCCTTGTCAGCGTTATAAATAAAAATGGCAGCATAGCAAATTATTAATCCTAGATCTTTTTTACCAATGAAGAAAAAAATAGCCATAAGAGCTAATAAAGAAAAACCAAGTATTTTACTCAAATAATTCACCCCTTTTGTAATATTTTACAATTTCGGATTTAGAAAGTATAGGGTTAATAAAAGAATTATTAAGTTTACTAGATTGGAGGATCCCGAACTGGCAATACCACGAATTTTACATTATCCCGGTAGTAAATGGAGCATGGCCAGTTGGATTATCGGCCATATACCAGAACATAAAACATATCTTGAACCATTCTTTGGATCCGGAGCAGTCTTTTTCAATAAAGGGCCTTCCCAAATTGAGACTATAAATGATTTGGATAGTAGCGTAGTTAATTTATTCAAGGTAATTAGAGATAACCCAACAGAACTGGCAGCTGGTATTCATTGGACTCCCTTATCCAGAGAAGAATATTACACTTCCTATGAATTTGAGACAGGAAATGAAATTGAGACGCTCTCAGATATTTAGCTCGATGTTGGTAAGCAATTGGAGCAAAAACAAGTGATAGAACTGGATGGAGAAGCTTAATAACTTCAAGTGATCCTGATAAAGCAAAGGAATGGGGTACGCTTCCTAGAAAAATTATGAAGGATGCAGAACGCTTATAAGAAGCACAGATAGAACATCAACCAGCTGTGAAACTTTTGGAACGGTACAAAAGAAAAGAGGTTCTTGTATATGCTGATCCACCTTATATCATCGAGTTTCACGGACTAAAAGACATTACAAGCACGAAATGACAATTGATGACCATGTGGAATTGCTCGAAGCCTTAGAACAGCACTCGGGCCCAGTGCTTCTTTCCAGATATGCACATCCAATATATGACGATTTACTAAAGCACTGGCGTAGGGAAACGATGGATGTAGCAGCAGAAGTAGGAGCAAAACGGCAAGAAGTTCTTTGGATTAACCCGATGACAGCTGAAACAGGTTTTTATCAAGAGTCACTGTTCTAGTATTTGATTAATTTTTATTATGTCACAAAGCGTTGATACAATAATAAAAAATGCAGTTCTCTTCTCAGAGATACTGCGCTTACACTACATTAACTTAATTTATTTTAGCGAGCCCTGCATCCTTCAAAAGTTGCAGAACCCGCCAAAACTCAGTTTATTTTTAAGGTTTTAACATTGTCTATACTATTTACTTTAGATTAGAGTACAAGGGAGTTTTTAAAATCTCACCGATAAAAGCAGAGGACAAGGAAGACGCGAAATTGGCATACAATGCTTCTGTTGCGGGTCTCGAAGATGTTGATTCAATAAATGAAGTTCCAGAAGATTGAAAGGACATCTCTTATGAGGTGCTCTTTTTGTTTTGAATGGATTGATGTACGCACTACAAGATATGTGTAATTGATATTTAAATCTTAATTTTCTTAATTTAAAATAAAAGTAATACTGTTAAATTTATATGAATCGGAGGTCTTGGGCTTGAAAAAGTGTTGTTCTAACTGCTTTGAGGATTCAATTATCAAATTTCTATTTGAAGATTTAGGGGAAGTTAATAACTGTGACTATTGCGGTAGTAGGGAATTAAAATGCATAGAAGTGAATCACGATGAATTTAAAACTATTTTTTCATTCTTTAATGAAATCTACTCAGTGAATCCAGTCAGACATAGTGCAAAAATATTAGATTTATTACTAATTGAATGGTCTATCTTTTCAAAGGAGAGTCCAAAAGTTTTGGATTTAGCTCAAGACATAATCAAAAATACTCCAGGATTAGATGTTGATGCGTACTATACTTTACAACCAAAATATGAAAAATTTAGGCAAATGTTTTGGGATTTTAGTTTTGAAATATCGTATAAAAGAAGATTCAATTTAGAAATGCAAGATGAGCTTAAAGCAATAATGGAACAACTAATTTCAAATAGGTCAACATTAATAAATAGAGATGCCGTCTTTTATAGAGCAAGAATAGGTGGGGAAACAGATAAGTATAATAATGTGATCGCACCATTCAAAAATATAGAAAACCTTGGAATGCCACCGCATAAAATAGCTAGTATTGGTAGAGCTAATCCACGAGGGATACCATATCTCTATTTGGCAGATAAATATGATACAGCAGTTGCTGAGGTTCGCCCTTGGGTGGGTGCAAAAGTAAGTGTAGGTAAGTTTAAAATTAATGATCCGATAAGAGTTGTTGATCTTAATAGTTCAATATTCCATTCTTTTTTTGATTCCATTATAAATTTTGAGACAAGAATTGGTATGAATGAATTAGGAAAGTGGTTAAGTTATGAACTTTCAAAACCTATTGATCCAAATGAATCAGATTTAGAATATCTACCAACACAATATCTTAGTGAATTTATCAGGAATAATGCTTTTGCGGGTATTAGATATAAAAGTTCCATGAGTACAGGAAATAACATGGTTTTATTTAATCAATATAATATAGATTTCGTAGAATCGTTTTTATTCAATATAGAAGGCATAGATTATAATATGAACCCTGTATCAATACTTTAAAAAGACGGGAGAATTTTGGCAGAGCATAATCGATTATTGAAGTTAATATGATAGTATGCGGTGAATTGGTAAGCACTAGCATTCCCTCCTTTGAAGGGCATCCCATATGAGGTGCTCTTTTCTCTGCAGGAAATTATCTCCTTTTGTCGAAATTAGTAGATAAAAGGAGGGATGAAGTTATGTATATGGATGTAGGTAAGCAACTTGCAAACATTAAATTTAAAGACGATGCAAATACAATTGCAGAAGATTTAATTATTGCGGTTACCAAATTCAATTTAGAATTGGATGATAATCATGAAGTTGGTGTAATGTTGGCTTCATTTGGGCAAACAATCACTGTAAATATTACTGGAATTGGGTATCAGGGAAGTAAACTAATAAAGTTTACAGGATTTCTAGTTGATGGTGGATCTCCTGTTGAATTACTACAACATGTCAGTCAATTAAATTTCTTGTTGATTTCATTGCCTAGAGAGAACCCAGAAGAACCAAAAAAGAATATAGGCTTTATTACGAGTTAACTAATAAAGAAAGTATTCCTTCGGGAGTGCTTCAAATATATTAAAATCTGATAAATTTACATTATCATGAAAAATTGTAAAAAAATATCGATATTTGTAGTATTATAGACTTATAAAAATGAAAGGAGGGGTTATTATGAAAGTATCAACTATACTAAAATGGGTATCCGGTGGACTTGAAGCACTTCTTGGTATTCCGGTTTTGGGCGGAACAATTGTACTTGGTCTTGCTTGGACACCTTTAATTATAATGGCAATCTTACATATTGTTACTATTGTTTTTTCAGCTAAAGAGAATGAGAACAAACATGGAAGTATCCTTGGTTTAGTGACGTCACTAATTGCATGGATTCCTTTCGTTGGTATGATACTACATATTATATCTGCAATTATTCTCATGGTGGATGCAGCTAAGGGAAGTAAGAATGCAACGGCCAATTATTAATGTTATATGGCATTCCTTAGGGAATGCTTTTATAACAAAATAATCCATTAGAATTAGCAAGGTAGAGTTCATTATTAATTAATAGGTTTAAGAAAGCACCATACTTTTGGGTGCTTTTTTCTTTTATCCAAAGGTCTACTTCATTTGTTCCATATGTATATTTTGGGGCAGAATCTCAATTAAATAAGAAGTCACAAAAAATAAATCATTTCCTTGCGATTCTCAGCACATATAGAGAAATAAGAAAACACGGCCATATTGAAACTTTCAAAGTTAAGCCTAAATACGGGAAGAAGGGAGTGGCTGAACCTGATGCGTATTAGAAGCTTAGAACCACAATTTTTATCTAGAGGTCCAGAAAAGCATTTATTCTGAGAAGCAGATGAAAGAGAAGATGGATAGGTATGTGGAATTATATGAGAGCGAGATAATGAGTAAACCATTTCCGCATGTATTAATTTTGTCAGAGCACAAGTTTTTCAATCTGAGTCCTTTACTAAATTTCTAAATTCTATCAAAAGATTAGAAAGTACACAGGAAAATAGCAAAAAAATAAAGATAAGAATAGGATAAAATTCAATTCTGCCCCAATCCTGCCCCATAGGTCCAAACAATCACAAAAACAATAATTTGAAAAATAAAAAGAAACCCTTGATATAAAGGATTTCTTTAAGCGTCCCAGAAGGGATTCGAACCCCCGACCTACAGTTTAGGAAACTGTTGCTCTATCCTGCTGAGCTACTGGGACATGATTTTAAATTAGTAAATCCCACCAGAATACAAGCATACATTATTATAGTTTATTCTCGAAAAAATTCAAGTATTACAGGTTCTATGATAACATTCCTGAAATCTCCCTCTCAAATGAAACTTTTCCCAAAGTGAAACGTCCATTTGAGAGGGAGATTTTTTGCTTTTAAAAAGGATAAATTCCAAAAATAAGTGAGATTGTGGAAGTTAGAGAATTCTTTTGGGAGAAACTACATTCATTTTATTACCAAGGATAGCCCTGATCCAGATTGATGATTGGCCTGGAGCGGAAATCAACAATCAAAGCTCCAACCCTTATCCATGTTATTAGGACACTTTTTAAGGGTAGAGACACCAAAAGGTAAAGAATCGCCAGATTTTAATTTCTGTGTAAAATTTATCCTAATAACAGGAATATTGCTGAAAAGTATCGAAATATAAAGAAACAGAAAAACTTCGAACGTAAAAACCGGGAGGGAAAACATGGTACAAGAAAAAATGAATCCAACCATTGAAAAAATTCTACAAAATATAGAAAGAGTTATGATCGGCAAACGAAATGTTGCCGAATTAAGCCTAGTCGCACTATTAGCAGAAGGACATGTTCTTCTTGAAGACGTACCTGGCGTCGGAAAAACCATGATGGTTAGAGCACTCGCGAAATCCGTCAATGCCAACTTCCGCCGCATTCAATTTACCCCAGATCTCCTACCATCTGACGTAACAGGCGTTTCCATCTACAATCCAAGAGAAATGGAATTCCAATTCAGACCAGGACCAATCATGGGCAACATTATTTTAGCAGACGAAATCAATCGTACTTCTCCGAAAACTCAATCTGCTCTACTAGAAGGTATGGAAGAAAGCAGCGTCACGATTGATGGTGTCACACACAAATTAGAAAAACCATTTTTCGTTATGGCAACACAAAACCCAATTGAATATGAAGGAACCTATCCTCTACCTGAAGCTCAGTTAGACCGTTTCCTTTTAAAAATGAAAATGGGCTACCCTGAAATTGAAGAAGAAATGGAAGTTTTAAACCGTGCTCAAGTACTTGCGCCGATTGAAGAACTTGAAGCAGTCATTGACCTTGCGGAACTTCGAGAATTACAGCAGGCAATCAAAAGGGTAACTGTAGACGACACAATTAAACGTTATATCGTCGACATTGCCAACTGGACGAGAACTAGCACAAGTGTCTATCTTGGTGCTAGTCCACGTGGATCAATTGCTCTCATGAAAGCAGCTCAAGCCTATGCTTACATGTATGGAAGAGATTATGTGTTGCCAGATGACGTGAAATACTTGGCTCCAAATGTGTTTGCTCATCGAATTATTTTAAAATCTGAGGCGAAATTTGAGGGGATTACCGCAGAAGATGTCGTGCTTCGCGTATTAGATCGGGTGCCTGTTCCTGTTCAAAGGTTAGTGAAGTAAGATGAGACGTTTTTTTGCTCGAATCAAACCAATATGGAAGCTGGTCGTACTCATCTTTTTGATTCTATTGACCTTTTCCTATGCCATGTTCCAAGGTGGCTTTGTAAGCTGGTTCTTGTTTTATAGTTTCCTTCCGTTTGCCTTATACAGCCTGGCGTTAGGGCTATATAAAGTAAAAGACATAGAGCTACAGCGGGAGTTCGCTAAAACTGAATTCAATGCTGGAGAAAAGCTCAAAGTGAAGATCCGATTGACTAGACCTTCTTCCTTTCCACTTTTTTATATGATTATGGAAGACCGGATTGGCGACGAATTAGGCCAGTCAACGCAAAAAAATATCGCGAAAACGTTTGTCTATCCTCATTTTCGCAAGACCCTAGAATTCGAATATGAAATTGAGAAACTCCCTCGTGGAGAGCATCATTTTAGCGGGATTGAAATTCGTCTCGGGGACCCACTAGGCCTGATCGAAAAGCAATTTCATTTTCCAACGGTAGACGACAAAATCGTTGTATATCCTGCCTATGAAGATATCATTTATCGAACGATGGATAATCATTACGAACAAGGGATGACGGCATCGAAAGAGCGGGTCCAACGTGATACTTCGATGGCCATTGGGATTAGAGAATATCAGCCAGGGGACCGTTTTTCTTGGATTAACTGGAAAGCTACGGCGAAAAGAAATGACATTATGACGAAGGAATTCGAACAACGCAAATCGCATGATGTATTCATTTGTATGGACTGTGCGCCGGAAAAACGATTTGAGGCAGTCGTCTCCTTTTCTGCTTCATTAGTCAGAGCGATTCTGCGAAAAGGAGCCCAAGTCGGTTTTCTTTCTGCAAGCGATGATCGGATAGCGATTCCAATTCGGAGTGGGGAGACCCACCAGCAGCAAATCTTTTATCACCTAGTAAAGGTGAAGGATAAATGTCCGGTTAAATTGGATTTGGTGTTAGAGGGAGAAGGTTTTGCGGCTTGGCAGAATGCGACGTTGATGCTCGTGACCGCCCAGTTAACGAAAAAATTAGTGGAAAAAGCAGGCTATTATTCTTCTAAAAAAGGAGTCATCACCATTTTTCTCATAAAAGAAGAAAAAGAGGCTGCAAGTGCAGAGGAATTAGCCTTAAAAGCAGAGGCGCAAGCACGAGGAATACAAGTAGTTATGGTTCATGATGGCCGCTTTTCAGAAGCCTTCTCGGGGGTGACGAGATGACGAGAAAGGAAAAAATGAAGTCAGACGCGTTAACACTATGGTTATATTTATGTGGATTCCTTCTTTTGTGGGAATGGTTGAGGCCGTTAAAACAGCTCACAGATACAAACAATGTTGGTGTCTTTATTGGTTTTTTGGTCCTTTCACTTGTTTTGAGCTATTTTCAAGTGCACATCCTCGCACGCTCAGGGATTCGCTTGTTATATGTGATATATACGATTAATTTCTTGTATTACGTGGGACCGTTTTTTCAATTCAAATGGATGGGCATTTTGACTAGTGATTTAGTTGAAAATATGAAACTAGTATTTGGTGGAGAGTGGACGGCTTTATCGGATTCGTTCAGAAGTCTTCTTTTCTACTTATTACTTGTGCTGATGACGTATTTGCTGCGGTACTGGCTCGTTCATCGAAAACAGATTTTTATATTCTTTTTCATGACCCTTGTCTATATCACGGTGTTAGATACATTTACACCATATGATGCGACCTATGCGATTGTTCGAATCATTATCCTTGGCTTTGCCTTGATGGGGATTTTGACATTCTATCGGATTATGGATCGGGAAAAATGGCAAAGGCAACCTGGATTTGTGCGAAAATGGCTCACGCCTTTAGTGGTTATGGTCTGCGCCAGTGTGTTGATTGGATATGCTGCCCCAAAAGCAAGCCCAATCTGGCCGGACCCGGTTCCGTACATCACTTCCTATTCGGAAAAAGTGGATAACAATGGACCTGGTGGGCGGAGTACAGTCGGTTATGGAACGGATGATACGAAGCTTGGCGGACCTTTCAATCCAGATGACACAGTTGTCTACGAGACGGAAGTGGACGCGCGACAATACTGGAAGGTTGAAACGAAGGATGAGTATACGGGAAAAGGCTGGGTTGCTTCAGTCGAGAATGGTTTACGGACTCCTTTCACGCAAGAAGATACGTACCCGTTTACAAATTATTTGGATCCTGAAATGGAAGTGACCAAACGTACGGGCATTATCAAACCACAGGTTGATTATCCTCATTTGATTTACCCATTAGGATTAACTTCCGTGAAAGATAATTCAGCTAGTACGTTTGAGATTGAAGAGAATTTAGAAAAAATTTACCTTGTGGATAACGCTGCTTCTGGAATGGGAGAGTACGTTGTTGAGTACGATACACCGAAGTTTAGCGTGCAAGCGATGAAGAACACTGTGGATACCTCGAATCCAGTATTGACTGAAGAATTTCTGGCGCAGTACACGCAACTGCCAGAGTCATTGCCGCAACGTGTAAAAGATTTAGCGGTAGAAATTACAAAGGATCAAACGAATTGGTACGACAAAGCGAAAGCTGTTGAAAATTACTTCGACCGGACCGATTTTCAGTATGATCAAAAAAATGTTGCGACTCCAGGACGTACAGAAGATTATGTCGATCAGTTTTTGTTTGATACGCAAAGAGGGTATTGTGATAACTTCTCAACTTCGATGGTTGTGCTGATGCGTTCATTAGGCATCCCGGCGAGATGGGTTAAGGGTTATACAGAAGGAGCCTTTCGTGGTTTGAGCGAGAATGACCAACGTACTTATGTGATTACAAATAACAATGCTCACTCTTGGGTCGAAGTATTTTTCCCAGAGGTAGGTTGGGTACCATTTGAGCCGACAAAGGGTTATTCGAATAATGCTCAATTCACGTATGATGATGTTTCAACGGAAACTGATAAAAAGGATGAGTTGGAAGCACCGGTAGCACCAAAACCTGAAAAACCAGAAGCAAAAGAAGCTACAACGCAACCGAAGAAATCGGAGTTCACTTGGAAAAAGCTTTGGGAAGGAACGAAGGATTTCTTTAATAAGCATTGGGGTTGGATTCTCGGGGCGTTTTTAAGTCTTGTGGCAATTGCTTATTTGTTATATGAAACGCGGATCAAATGGTTACCGCATTACCTTGTGTTCCGATTTAGATGGAGGAAGAAGGACGAAGATTTTCCTGACGCGTACTTTGCCTTGTTGAATCAGTTGAATCGCTATGGATTAAAGAGAAAGGAAGCGCAGACGCTGAGAGATTACTCCGAATATATCGACGAGTACTTCTCTTCAAAAGAAATGGGTGCCTTAACAGCGAATTACGAACGATTTTTATATAAAGGAAAGCTGGAAGAAGGTAGCTGGGAGCAGACAAGGGAATTGTGGGAAAATTTAATCAAAAAGACTACATCTTGACCGGTTGATCATCATGTTGTTACAATATGTCTAGCTTGAGTAAATTAAATAAGCTTAGACAATTACATACATGAACCTTCATATATCCTCGGTAATATGGACCGAGAGTCTCTACCGGGTCACCTTAAACGACCTGACTATGAAGGCAGGATCAGTCTATCTTTCTATCTATGAAACTAGAATTCTGCCTTCAAAGATTTTTTTGAAGGGGAGTTCTAGTTTTTTTGTTAGCTTTAGTACGCTTTTCTTATATTTCCAGTATTTAATACACAAACTATTTTTATCCACTACTTTGACGAGGTGAAGGCAATGACGAGCGAAGGTTTACAAGGTCAAGAAAAGATTGTTGTTTTGGATTTTGGGAGTCAATATAATCAATTAATTACAAGAAGAATTCGTGAGTTCGGGGTTTATAGTGAACTTCATCCACATACGATTACAGCTGAAGAAATTAAAAATATGAATGCGAAAGGGATCATTTTTTCTGGTGGCCCAAATAGTGTTTACGATGAAAATTCTTTCCGTGCAGACGAAGCGATTTTTGAATTGGGCCTTCCGATTTTAGGAATTTGCTACGGCATGCAGCTGATGACGACTCATTTTAAAGGAAAAGTAGAGCCTGCTACACACCGTGAGTATGGAAAAGCAGCTCTAAATGTTCAAAATGAGACAAGATTGTTTGGTCAGCTTCCACAAGAGCAAATCGTGTGGATGAGCCATGGTGACTTAGTTGTTGAGGCGCCTGAAGGCTTCACGATTGATGCAACAAGTCCGTCTTGTCCGATTTCCGCGATGAGCGATGAGTCTCGTAATCTTTATGCTGTTCAATTCCATCCAGAGGTTCGTCATTCTGAATACGGGAATGACCTATTGAAGAACTTTGTTTTCAACGTTTGTGAATGTGAAAATAGTTGGTCGATGGAGAACTTCATTGAAATTGAAATGGAAAAAATCCGTCAGACTGTTGGCGATAAACAAGTGCTTTGTGCGCTAAGTGGTGGAGTGGATTCATCCGTTGTTGCGGTTCTTATCCATAAAGCGATTGGCGATCAATTAACATGTATTTTCGTTGATCACGGTCTATTGCGCAAAGGGGAAGCGGACAGTGTTATGAAGACCTTTGCTGACGGCTTCAACATGAATGTTATCAAAGTGGATGCGAAGGAACGTTTCTTAAGCAAGCTAAAAGGGGTGAGTGACCCTGAACAAAAACGTAAAATCATCGGGAATGAGTTTATCTATGTGTTCGATGATGAAGCAACGAAGCTTAAGGGTATTGACTATCTAGCTCAAGGAACGCTTTACACAGATATTATCGAGAGTGGTACAGCGACAGCGCAAACCATCAAATCTCACCACAATGTTGGTGGATTACCAGAGGATATGCAATTCCAACTGATTGAACCGTTAAATACTTTATTCAAGGATGAGGTTCGTGCAGTAGGAACGGAGCTTGGCATTCCGGATGAGATCGTTTGGAGACAGCCATTCCCAGGTCCTGGACTAGGAATCCGCGTACTTGGTGAAATTTCTGAGGACAAGCTAGAGATCGTTCGTGAATCAGATTGGATTTTACGAGAAGAAATCAAAAATGCTGGATTGGATCGCGACATTTGGCAGTATTTCACGGTATTACCTGACATTCGCAGTGTTGGGGTAATGGGAGATGCTCGTACGTATGATTACACGATCGGAATCCGTGCGGTAACATCCATTGACGGGATGACATCTGACTGGGCAAGAATCCCTTGGGATGTATTAGAAGTCATTTCAACACGTATCGTGAACGAAGTAAGCCATGTCAATCGCGTGGTGTATGATATTACAAGCAAGCCACCTGCTACGATTGAATGGGAATAGATATTTTAATCCTAGAAACCTTTAGATAATAAGGTTTCTAGGATTTTTTTGTTGTTAAAGATATCCTGGATTACTGAAGGTTCTGCTCATTTCAATTAGATTTTTATAAACTTTCATGAAGTTTATGAATACCTTTTATCATTTTTTTCCCAACATTCAAATGAATATCCACTTCGTTTTAACCTTAATCTTTTTGTTTTATAACTCCTGTTTAACCACCGTTGTTTCTGCGAATTTTCCCAATCATTTTAATTCTATTTCACTGATATATTAAGGTGATAAAAAATAAGGAGGGTTCTTTCATGAAGGTTAAAAAAATTCTCGCAATCGCAATTGCCTTATCTCTTATGTTCCTGCCGGTATTTAATGTATCTGCAGCTCCGTTCGAGAAACCTAAAACAGTTTCTATTGAGAAGGTGAAAATGGAAAAAAACAAGTATAAAAGTGGGGAACTTATCATTAAATTTAAAGATAGTGTAGATTCATCTGTAGAAGAACAAACATTAAATAGTATTGGTGCTGCCGTTCAGCCTGAAGGTCATGTGAAATCTGAATTTAAGGTATTGAAGGTTAAGGATGTAGAAAAGGCTATTCAAAAGTTAGAAAATAACTCAAACATAGAATATGCTGAACCGAATTATATATTTACTGCCCAATGGACACCAAACGATACGTATTATAGTGGTTATCAATATGGTCTGCAAACGACCCAAACCAACTTAGCCTGGGATGTCGCAAGAGGCAGCAGTAGCCAGGAGATTGCGGTTCTTGATACGGGTGTTGATTATACACATCCTGATTTAGATGGGAAAGTCATTTTAGGCTACGATTTTGTTGATAATGATAATGCTCCAATGGATGCAAATGGTCATGGTACTCATGTAGCCGGTATTGCTGCCGCGGAAACAAATAATGGAGCTGGAATTTCTGGTACTGCTCCTAATACAAAGGTTTTAGCTGTTCGTGTTCTTGATGCAGAGGGAAGCGGTACTTTAGACGATATTGCTGCAGGTATAAGATATGCTGCTGACTCTGGTGCAGAGGTAATTAATATGTCTCTTGGTTGTGATTGTAATACTGTTGCACTTGAGAACGCTGTTAATTATGCATGGAACAAGGGTGTAGTTGTAGTTGCTGCTGCAGGAAATGATAATACGAGTGTTACATTCGAACCTGCTTCCTATACAAATGTCATTGCTGTTGGAGCAGTGAACAATAGTGATCGAAAAGCTAGTTTCTCTAATTATGGTACGTGGGTAGATGTGGTAGCTCCAGGAGTGAGCATTGCATCTACTTATCCAGGTAACCAATACGTTTATATGGATGGGACTTCGATGGCCTCTCCTTATGTGGCAGGACTCGCGGCTCTTTTAAAAGGTCAAGGGCGCACCAATGCACAGGTTCGCCAAGCGATCGAACTAACGGCTGATTCAGTCCAAGGAACTGGAAGTTATTCACGATATGGAAGAATTAATTCAAATGACGCTGTTAGATACTAAATTAATAGATAAATAGATTGAGAGAGACCGGTTTTATCTGCCGTTTAGGCTGTCGAAAACCTTTTCGACAGCCTCTTATTTGATCAATTTTTCTACTTAGGATTAGCAAGATGGAATGCTTACAATAAATACTCTAGCTTAGGCTACTTAGGAACCTAATATATATTAATGGTGCTATTGTTTTGGGGGTAATAATTTGAATATTGGCAGCATTATTAAATACCATAGAACACTACGATCAATGACCCAGTCAGAGTTATGTAATGGCATCTGCTCAGTTTCTCATTTAAGTAAGATCGAGAATAATAATAAAGAAGTGGACGGACATACACTAGAATTACTACTTGAAAGATTGGAACTGAGTAAATTATACATAGAGGAATCCTATGATTCTTACTTGAAATTACTTGAAAAGTTTTTACAATCAATGATTTATTATGAAAAGAATAAAGCTAATCGAATTTATACTGAATTATTAGAGCTTGAGCCATTACTTACTAGTACGGATTTAACATTTTCTTATCATTTATATAAATATCGATATTACCTACTTATCGAAGATTTAGAGAGAGCGCAGCAAATAAAGACCTTTTTAAGTCAATTTACAAGTGTTTTTTCCCAACATGAAAGTAATTTATTTAAATATTTGAATGCGCTATTATATTTATATCAAGCTAAATATTCTGATTCTTTAGAAATATTAACGTGTTATGCTGAAGACAATTCTCTGTCGATAAAAATGCAAGGAGAAGTATTTTATTATCTTTCTCTCACCTATAGCTATCTAGAGAACAGTAGTATGTGTGTAGTTTATGCAGAGAAAGCATTCCAGGAATATAGCAAAGCATGTAACTATATAAGACAAATACATACACAGCTTTTGTTATCGATACATAAAACTGAGATAGGATTGTATTCAGATGCAGAGCAACATTTTGAACATATGTTAAGGAATGCGCCTCTTATAGGCGAAGTACAACTTCTTCCAACTATTTACCATAATTACGCCATTCTTCTATCCAATATGAAGGAATATGATCAGGCTATGAACTATTTTCGTATGGCGATGGAAGGATTTCAATCTAGTGAGAAATATTATGTAAGCTTGTCTAGTTATACTGAAATTCTTTTAATTTTAGATGAGAAACGAGAAGCGTTGAATCATATCAGAGAGATCATTAGCAATACAGGAACTGAACCTTTAAAGAAATATAATTTAATTTTCACATTCCATCTCCTTAAATTGGAGCAAAAAGAAAAGAAGGCAATTAAATGGTTAGAGAATCAGGTGATACCCTATTTAGAGAAGAAAAATCTTATGAAAGATTTTATTAAATATGTTAGGTATTTAGCAGAGTATTACTCTGATAAAAATAAAGAAAAGGCATTATTTTTTTACGGATTACTTAATAAGAAGGAGGAAAGATTTCTGTGAAAAAATTATTTGTTCTCTTTACTGTTGTCTCGTTTTTATCATTTGGGTCTGTGGTTAGCTTTTATGAGACGAAAGAAATTAGTACTGCAGAGGGTGTAACAGGAACGCCTGACCCTATAAGACCTCCAATTTGAAGAGTTCATTATTTAAAGGTGGCTTGCTTAATAGCCATCTTTTTATGTTCTAAAAACATACAATATACGAACAATAAAATGTATAATTAAAAAAATGTTCGTTTTTTATTGACGAACCACTATGTGCTTGTTAAAATGAGAAAGGAATTAAATATTGTCGTATTACGTCGTATAACGTTGGGAATAGGGCCCAAAAGTTTCTACCAGGCTACCGTAAATAGCTTGACTACGAAGTAAGTGATAAACGAACGGATCTTGCTATCATTTTTCATTCTCTTTCCTCGTTTATTTCACGAACTTGTTGTCAACGCTCCTGGTATGCATGCAGGAGTGTTTTTTATTTTTCTCGGCAAAAGTCGTCTTACGAATAGAAAATTTTTTTAGGGGGAAAAAAGAATGAAGAATTATTTTCAGTTCGCAGAATTAAAGACTAACTTCAGAACGGAAATTATTGCAGGTGTTACAACTTTCTTAGCGATGGCTTACATCCTATTCGTCAATCCAACAGTTTTAGAAGGAGCTGGAATGGACAAGGGTGCTGTCTTTACAGCTACTGCTCTAGCAGCTGCTCTTGGAACAATGGTTATGGGTGTTATCGCAAAATATCCAGTAGCACTTGCGCCGGGTATGGGATTGAACGCATTCTTTACCTATACTGTAGTTCTTGGTTATGGAATTGCATGGGAAACAGCTTTAGCAGGTGTATTAGTTTCAGGTCTAATCCTTGTTTTATTAACATTAACAGGTATTCGCGAAATCATCATTAACGCGATTCCAGCAAACTTGAAAAATGCAGTTGGTGCTGGTATCGGATTATTCATTGCTTTTATCGGCCTAATTAATGCTGGTATTGTAGTGCCAAGCGAAGCTACGACTGTAGCAATCGGTGATATCTTATCAGGTCCTGTATTATTAGCGATTTTTGGTTTGATTGTAACAGTTATTTTACTAACTCGCGGTGTAAAAGCGGGCGTTTTCTACGGAATGATTATTACAGCAGTTGTGGGAATGATTTTTAACCAAGTTCCAGTACCGACTGGTCTTAGCGATATCGTAGGTTCAGTACCGAGCATTGAACCGACTTTCGGAAAAGCATTCCTTCACTTAGGGGATATCTTTACTCTTGATATGCTTGTTGTTATTCTTACATTCATGTTTGTCGATTTCTTTGATACAGCAGGTACACTTGTGGCTGTTGCTTCTCAAGCTGGAATCATGAAGGATGGTAAGTTACCACGTGCAGGAAGAGCATTAGCATCGGATTCATCAGGTACAGTCATTGGTGCGATTCTTGGAACATCAAGCACAACTTCTTATGTGGAATCTTCCGCAGGGGTTGGAGCAGGTGGACGCTCTGGTTTTACAGCAGTTGTAACATCAATTTGTTTCTTGTTAGCTCTTTTCTTCTCGCCGTTACTTGCGATTGTAACAAACCAAGTAACAGCACCTGCGTTAATTATTGTTGGGGTATTAATGGCGGTTCAGCTTAAATTTATTGAGTGGGATAAATTCGAAGTGGCAGTACCAGCATTTTTCACAGTACTTATGATGCCACTCACATATAGCATTGCAACAGGGATTGCGATTGGCTTCATTTTCTATCCAATCTCCATGATGACAAAGGGTCGTGCAAAAGAAATACACCCAATCATGTATGTTCTATTCGCCATCTTTGTTCTCTATTTCATTTTCTTAAACTAATCATTTTCGAAGAGTCACACTTAGGTGTGGCTCCTTTTTCTTTTGACTTCTCATAAAAGAATTTATATGATAAGACAATATTAGGGTTTGTTGAAAGAGGAGCAAGTTATGGGGCAATTGCAGATAAAGAAAACGCTTAATAATAATGTTTTAATTGGGGAGCATGACGAGTACGGGGAAGTAGTCTTGATTGGGAAAGGGATTAGCTTCAATCGAAAACAAGGGGAAGTGGTTGATCCTTCATTAGCGGAAAAATTTTTCGTGCTAAAAGACAATAAGGAGAAAGAGAACTATTTGAAGCTTCTTCCCTTTTTGGACAATGATCTTCAAGAATTAATCATTTCTTGCATTGAGCTAATCAAAACAAGAAGCAATGCCGTGTTGAATGAACATATTCATGTGGCTTTGACCGATCACTTGATGTTTGCGATCACACGTCTTTCAAAAGGAATGGAAATGAGAAATCCTTTTTTGATCGAAACAAAGGCGCTTTATCCATTTGAATACGAAATTGCACGCGAGGTTGTAGGGCTGATAAAAGAAAAAACGGATATCGAACTTCCGGAAGGGGAAGTAGGATTTGTTGCACTTCACATTCATAGTGCGGTTATGAATAAAAGCTTATCTGAGGTAAATCAGCATTCCCAACTCGTTACAAAGCTAGTCAATATGATTGAAGAACGATTAGAAATTATTCTAGACAAAGAAAGTATTGACTACATGAGGCTTGTTCGTCATATTCGATTTACAATTGAGCGCGTGCGTACAGGGGAAAAAGTAGAAGAACCAAAAAAAATAACTTTACTCTTGAAAGAAGAATATCCTGTATGCTACAATTTGTCGTGGAAACTCATTAAGGTTATGCAACAAGAATTAAAGAAGCCTGTGTACAATGCAGAAGCCGTTTATCTAACGATGCATTTACAAAGACTTCAAAATAAAGTTAAATAAAAAAGTTATTATAATATATTTTTTGCTTCAAATGAAAACGAATTCTTTGAAGCGTTCACGTGTTACTGATTCGATCAGGCATGAGTGAAAAATTAATTGAAATGACCTATTAGGGGTAGTCTATACCCAAATAGCTCTATTCAGTTATTTTCCTCATGCCTTTTTTGTTGTTCTTTTGAAAACGCTTAATGAGTTCAATAATATTTTCAGGAGGTTTTCCTTATGTTTAAAAAAGCATTTGGTGTTTTACAAAAAGTCGGTAAAGCTTTAATGTTACCGGTTGCTTTATTACCAGCCGCGGGGATTCTATTAGCATTGGGTGCTGCGCTTCTTAACCCAACATTACTAGAAATTGCTCCGTTCTTAGACAATTCTGGTGTTGAAATGGTTGCATCCATTATGCAAAAAGCTGGAGACATTGTCTTCGGGAACTTGCCGGTTCTCTTTGCGGTTGGTGTTGCAGTTGGATTAGCAGGTGGAGATGGAGTTGCTGGACTGGCTGCTATCATCGGTTACTTAATCATGAATGTAACAATGGGTACAGCTCTTGGAATTACAGCAGAAGATGTTAACGGCTTAAACTACGCTAGCATTTTAGGTGTTCCAACGCTTCAAACAGGGGTATTTGGTGGTATTATCGTCGGTATTATTGCTTCTGCTCTTTATAACAAGTTTTATGAAATTGAATTACCTTCTTACTTAGGATTCTTTGCAGGTAAGCGTTTCGTTCCAATCATTACAGCAGGTGTTTCAGTTCTTTTAGGTCTATTAATGTTAATCATCTGGCCTCCAATTCAAGATGGATTGAATGCCTTCTCTCAAAACATGGTACATGCAAACTTAACAGTTTCAGCGTTCATTTTCGGTGTAATTGAACGTGCATTAATTCCTTTCGGTTTACATCACATTTTCTACTCTCCATTCTGGTATGAGTTTGGAGAATATGTAACTGCTGCTGGAGATACAGTTCGTGGTGACCAACGTATTTTCATGGCACAAATTTTAGATAACGTACAGAACTTAACTGCAGGTACGTTCATGACTGGTAAATTCCCATTCATGATGTTCGGTTTACCGGCTGCGGCATTAGCGATTTATCATGAAGCTCGTCCTGAAAGAAAAGTTTTCGTTGGGGGATTAATGGCATCTGCTGCCCTTACTTCTTTCTTAACAGGTATCACTGAGCCAATCGAATTCTCATTCTTATTCGTAGCTCCAGTGTTATTCGGAATTCATGCGATTTTCGCAGGTCTTTCATTTATGACAATGCATATTTTAAATGTAAAAATCGGTATGACATTCTCTGGTGGTCTAATTGACTACATTCTTTTCGGTCTAATTAACCCACAAACAAATGCTTGGTTAGTCATTCCGGTTGGTCTAGTATTTGCGGTTATTTACTACTTCGGATTCCGTTTTGCAATCCGTAAGTTCAATCTTAAAACTCCCGGTCGTGAAGTTGAAGTGGACGAAGAAGAAGGTGCTGTTCAAGGTAAAACTTCTGACCTTCCATACGAAATTCTTGAAGCAATGGGCGGAAAAGAAAACATCTCTCATTTAGATGCTTGTATTACTCGTCTACGTGTATCGGTAAATGATGCGAAAAACGTCGACAAAAACCGCTTGAAAAAGCTTGGTGCATCAGGTGTTCTTGAAGTAGGGAATAGTATCCAAGCGATCTTTGGTCCTCGTTCAGAAACAATTAAGGGTCAAATGAAGGATATTATGGAAGGTAAAAGACCACGTGTTGTAGCTGAAAAAGCTGTAGCACAACCAACTGCAGTTCAAGGTGCAGATGATTTTGTTTCTCCTATTAAAGGGGAAATCAAGCCAATTACTGAAGTTCCAGATGCAGTGTTCTCTGGAAAAATGATGGGTGACGGTTTTGCGATTCTTCCTGTTGATGGAACAATTGTATCTCCTGTTGATGGTAAAATCGTAAACTTCTTCCCAACTAAGCACGCTGTAGGTATTTTATCTGACTCTGGTCGTGAAATTCTAATTCACGTAGGTATCGATACAGTTAACCTTAAGGGTGAAGGTTTTGAAGCTCTTGTAAGTGAGAACGACACTGTTAAAAAGGGACAACCTTTATTAAAAGTGGATCTTGAAGCAATCAAAACAAAAGTTCCTTCTATTATGACTCCGGTTGTTTTCACAAATCTTGCTGAAGGTGAGCAAGTTGTGATTCAAAAACAGGGAAATGTAGATAAAGGTGAAGAAAATATCGTAGCTATTACAAAAGCGTAATATATATAAGAAGAAACTCGGTCGACCTCCATGTATTTTGGAGGTCGATTTCTTTTTGTGTGCAATTGTATAATTTTACCTGCATAAAAGGTGTTGATCTTCGGTTGTATAGGTGATACTATAAGGAAGTCGTCTCGAGCAGATGACAAGATAAGCCAACAACGTTTTAGAAAAAAGATTTTCAAAAATAGTTGTTGACATTGTTTCAACAGAATGTTATTCTAATATAGTTGCTGCTGAAGCGATAACGAAGAATTTCTAAATAAGGAAATCAAATGAATGATATTTTCTCTTTGAGAAAAATCACTATTGTACTTTGAAAACTAAACAAATCATACGTCAACGTTAGTTTTATTTTAATGAAAAATATTTTCGCTAACGCGAAAAATTTTAGAGCTAATTCTTACTCTTTATTGGAGAGTTTGATCCTGGCTCAGGACGAACGCTGGCGGCGTGCCTAATACATGCAAGTCGAGCGAATCTGAGGGAGCTTGCTCCCAAAGATTAGCGGCGGACGGGTGAGTAACACGTGGGCAACCTGCCTGTAAGACTGGGATAACTTCGGGAAACCGGAGCTAATACCGGATAATGCTTTTGAACTCATGT
>NZ_SWBM01000057.1 GCF_005116465.1 Robertmurraya kyonggiensis | reverse complement strand
CCCCAGCGGACTAAACGTATCGCAGGGAGAGCCATCATGCAAATATCTGGCTGCTTTATTGGGGTCGATGTCGGTAAGTTCGAGTTGCAAGTGGCCGGCCACGAGGGCGCAATCGTGTCCGGGATCGTGCCCAACAACCGATCGGGCATCGTCGGTTGGCTCAAGCGTCTGCCGGCCAGCAGCGTGATCGCGATGGAGGCGACGGGGGGGTACCAGGAGTTGTTGGCCCGCCTGGCGCACGAGCGCGGCTTCGTGGTGTACGTCTTGAACCCGACGCACGTGCACCACTACGCGATCTCGCTGGGCAACCGAGGCAAGACCGACCGGCTGGATGCCCAAGTCATTGCCCAGTACATCGCGCAGCGCCACACCAAGTTGCACCGCTACGAGCCGATCTCGCCCGAGCTGCAACAGGTTCGGGCGCTTCAGGCACTGAGGTCAACGGTCGTGCGGGTCGGCACGTCCTTGAGACTGTCGGCGCAGCGCCATGGCTGCGCCAGCAAGCATCAGAAGCGGGCCCTGGCCAGCTTGAGCGCCTGGGCCGAGCAGCTCGAACGCGAGTTGATCGCCAAGATCAAGGCCCAGAGCGAGTGGGCCAAGACGTACGGGCTGTTGACCAGCATCTGCGGCATCGGGCCGATCAATGGGGCCGCCCTGACGGCGTTGTTCAACCGTATCCACTTCGCCAGCAGCGATGCGGCGGTGGCGTTCTGCGGGCTGGATCCGCGGCCCAACGAATCTGGCCGCAAAGTTGGCCGGCGACGCTTGAGCAAACAGGGCGACAAGGCCGCCAGGACGTTGCTGTACAACGCGGCCAGCTCGGCAGCGCGTACGGCTCACTTCAAGGATTACTACGCCATGCTCAGGGCCCGTGGGCTGGCCTCGACGGCAGCGCTGGTGGTGATCGCGCGCAAGTTGTTGCGTATTGCTTACGGGGTCTGGCGCACCGGGCAAGCCTTCGATCCCGGGAGGTTGAACCTGAAAACAGCTTGATCCGGACCATAGAATCTCGTTGCCGCCTGCGGCGGCGGCCTTCGGATTCCCTCGGGCGCATCTACACGCCCCGCCACCCCCGACCGCCAACGCAACGGGCTCACGTCGTCTCGGATTCAACATCGCAGGGGCGAATGGTGTGCTTGGCGTTTTTGCCAGCGACTGGGGGAGAGGAGGATCTTGCGGGGCCCGCCCAAAGCCGGCCGCGCGGGCGGCCTTTTTGGGCTTACGCGATGTGGGGCGTCGAGGGGGTGGCGGCGGAGCCGCTGGTGAGGGACGTGTGATGTTC
>NZ_SWBM01000056.1 GCF_005116465.1 Robertmurraya kyonggiensis | reverse complement strand
ACATTGCCTCTTATGTTTGTCTATAGAGAAAAGCATGATCGTCATAATAACTGTCAATCATGATATTTTCCCCCACAACAAACTGGCGACCACGCTGGGACCTTCTTTCTCTTTTCCTTAAGAGTAATGCTTATTCACTTGAGTTATTTACACTTCCCGCAAATTCAGCCTTTAAGTTTATTTGATTCATTTTCAAAAGTATGCCTTAGAAACTTTCCAAATAAAGTATGAAAATCCCTAAATAAATATTCAAATCCTTTATATTTGCTCTTTTCTTTGTATCACTTATTTTTCTAAAAAGTTTCTATCATTCCTTCTGCAGCAATGACAGAACGGAATGTGACTATCAAATCTTCTACTGGGGCAAGAATCACTTTGACCCAGACAGCTTTCAATGTCAAGAATGGTATCTACCAGTTCTCTGACAAAACTCAACAAACCACTATCACAATCAAACCTTCCAAAAATCCTCCACCAAAAACTCCTACCAAAAGTCCTTCAAAACCCAACATATCTGTTTTTGATAGATTGGCTCCCCCAAAGCCATCTGTCTTTTCTCGCCTTTCTTCTATTCAACTTGATACACCTACTCCTCGTTTGGGTAGACGAGCTCATCATACCCATAACCGAAAGAAATATCAAACACCCACTACTGAAGAATATCGGCCATTCACTACTGAGAAACATCAAGCTACATTGACTCTACTTCCAGACATTTCTTCAAAAGAAGTTACTGAATCCGACAAAACTTCTCCAAATTCTGCCACTATATGTCTTATCTCTAGTACGAATTTGGAAAATTCTGATGATGAGACTATTTACTATCCTACTCTCAAATTTGCTGTACATGCTCCAATAAATAAAAAGAAATACTTTCTTATTTTTCTTCTACTCTGTACAAAAAGCCAATGAAAATTTCATATCCAACGTCCGTATCTTCCAAAGGTATGAATAAAAAAGTAAGGACAGTTTCTACCTCTAACAAGTCTCCCAAGGTAATCTACCCTGTAGATCTACCACCTGATGATTGGGACGATATGTCAGATGAGGAATTTTATCGTTATGAACGTCACCTCAAAGTTGCACATGTTATGGTAACTGGATGTCGAGGGAGACCTCTGTCCAGGGATCCTACTCTAAGAGATTCCACTGAAGGAATCACCACTCAAGAAGAAGGTCAAGAGGCCGAGGAAGGCCTTGAACCTGAACAAACTCTCATCCTTGAGACCGATAAAGATTTGCTAATCAAGCAATTGCAAGAGCAGATTACCCACTTGACTGCTTTGATGACAAACAT
>NZ_SWBM01000055.1 GCF_005116465.1 Robertmurraya kyonggiensis | reverse complement strand
ACGAGAGTTTGCAGGGGTAAGTTCTCTAAGGTTAGTGGTGATAAATCTGTAAAGATTATCAAATAATTCAACAATGTCTTTAGCCAATTGCTTCCCCGGCAACGGCGCCAGAAATGCTTGTTGGCACTTCTTAACGTCAATTCTTAAATCAACGTAAGAAGGTACTCGATTTATAATGTCGCTCTTAGAAAGAGATTCTGCAAGCGCACAGAATATATCGGTGTAGCATTTCACCTTGGGGAAACCTAGGGTATCGTATTTATATTTCCGCAGGGAAGCCTTGGTTAAAGAGAATTGATGAATAATGAGATAGATCTTTCCAGAAATAAACACTCACTAATCTCAGGGGGATAAATACACCTACGTGTAGGATAATGGTCAAATGAATGACCAAATAGAAGGTCTGAACGACCAGCGACACACACACAGGAGCCTCAAATCTATAGAAAAGGAAAGACGCTGGGAGAGACCGGACTTACTAGGCTTTCTACTCAGAGCTAGGCCACTATAACCTTAAACCCAGAACCTAGCTTAGATATCGGGAACAGAGCTTGCTTCGATGACTGCAGCGGGGGAACTCAGACTGGGATGAGAGAGGGGTTCCCCCAGGCCCAGCAACTACTGTTATGAATACACCCGAACGTGGTGGACTACAAAGGACGGACAGGGCTGTCACCACCTGCCGCCTACCACATCAGTTCCGTGGGGTGCAACACACTTCCTAGCTAACACTAAGTCAGACACCACGTCTGCACTTAATGTTAGGATTTCCTCTGGGTACCTTCAGAAGAAAACCCCGTCCTTCCAAGGCGTCTTACGGCCTTGGTCGAGACTAGAAAACCCGCAAGATAAATCCCGATAGAGCTAAACTACACTCTAGACCTAAAACTATAGGAAACAACCCAAAAAGGGAAGGTAACTAAAGATAAGCTTATAAATGCTCTGAAGATAGAAGATATATATATATTAATCTCTTCAAATGAAGGAAAGGATACAAGAGCTTTACCAGAACTCCGAGGAACTCCGAAACTAGCTCGACTCGACTCTACTCCCAACTCTAATCCTAGACTAAGAAAAGGGAAAAATGAAAGAGCTCCTAAACTTCAAGTGGAGTAATGTGTAGTGGTGTGTAGTGTGTGTCTTGGAGTGAAGAGGAGGGGCCTTTATATAGCCTTTGGACGTCGGTTGCAGCTGGCCCCACCTCCTAACCGTCATAACCGTCCCTTGAGAGAAGGAGGTGGGCCATTGGAGCCGAGGGGAGGCCGATCGGCCTCCACCTGGCGCCTCTGGCCACCGCCTTCGCTCT
>NZ_SWBM01000054.1 GCF_005116465.1 Robertmurraya kyonggiensis | reverse complement strand
GAACACATACTTAAGGCTCTTGTGGTCGGTATAGATGTCGCACTTGTGTCCAATCAAATAATGCCTCCAGATCTTCAACGCGTGTACTACGGCTGCCAATTCCAGATCATGTGTCGGATAATTCAGCTCATGTCTCCTCAACTGTCTGGATGCATATGCCACAACTCTGCCCTCCTGCATGAGTACACATCCCAATCCTTGACGAGACGCATCGCAATACACTGAGAAACTCTTAGTAACATCTGGCAGTACCAATACTGGTGCAGTGGTCAGCCTTTTCTTCAACTCCTCAAAGCTAGCTTGGCACTGCGGTGTCCACACGAACTTGGCATTCTTCTCTAGCAAGGATGTCAAGGGCTTGGCAATCTTGGAGAATCCCTCAATAAAACGCCGATAGTAGCCTGCCATTCCGAGAAAACTCCTGATCTCACTGACATTCTGCGGTGGAATCCAGTTGAGAACATCCCTGACCTTCTTCGGATCAACTGCGACACCTCCATTTGACAACACATGGCCCAAGAATGATACCTCCTTCAGCCAGAATTCACATTTGCTCAACTTAGCATACAACTGATGTTCTCGGAGTCTCTGCATCACTAACCTCAAATGTTCCTCATGCTCTTCCTCATTCTTGGAGAAAACCAGAATATCATCGATGAACACCACGACGAACTTGTCAAGATAATCCATGAACACGCTGTTCATCAAATACATGAAGTAGGCCGGTGCATTAGTCAATCCAAAGGACATAACTGTGAACTCATACAAACCATACCGGGTAGTGAAAGCTGTCTTGGGGATATCTGTCACCCGGATTCTCATCTGATGATAGCCTGATCTGAGATCGATCTTCGAGAACACACAAGCTCCCCTCAATTGGTCAAAGAGATCATCGATCCTTGGCAGTGGATACTTATTCTTGATGGTGACCTCATTGAGGGCTCGGTAGTCTATGCACATCCTCTGTGTCCCGTCTTTCTTATCAACAAACAACACTGGAGCTCCCCAAGGCGAACAACTAGGACGAATATACCCCTTAGCTAGTAAGGCCCTCAATTCTTCTTTAAGTTTCTTTAATTCTTTTACCCCCATTCTATATGGTCTTTTAGCTATGGGTGCTGTGCCAGGCATAAGTTCAATAACAAATTCAACTTCACGTTCCGGAGGCATACCTGGCAATTCATCTGGGAACACATCTGGATACTCGTTCACCACTCGAATGTCCTTCAACTCTGTGCCTTCAGCATGATTGACCTGACCGGGCTCTGTGGTTTTGGTTGCCTGATACTCAATCTTCTCCCCTGATGGAGCCACTAAC
>NZ_SWBM01000053.1 GCF_005116465.1 Robertmurraya kyonggiensis | reverse complement strand
TCAGGTTTCTTGCATCCAGAAATTCAGGCTTAGCATGACGTATCATCTGGTCTAGCTGTAAGGAAAATGGCCCTAGGCCATAGTTTGTGATTTTGGCGATTGATTGACAACATAATCATTGGGACTAAAAATTTGTCTATGATATTTGTAGATATTTCTAGGTCCCAAGAATACTTTGGAAGCCATCCAAATGCTTATATAATCAATATCCAAATGATGGTTATCCAAATTGAAGCCATCCAATTCACGTAGAAAAGTGTCCTTAGTCATATTCAAGGACATCCAAAAGATGGCAATGAAGATAGAAGAAAAGACCCGCGAAGAAGCAATGAAGAATTGCAAAACGCAGATGCGTCGACTAAATCGATGGTGTGCCCGTCGAATTAGTCGATGGTCCATCGAATTAGTCGATGGTGACTGAAGACCAGCGTGCGTTCGTCTCTGGTGGGCGACAACTATTTCGACGGGGTGCCCGTCGAATTAGTCGATGGTGCAAGTAGCCGTTGGAGTTCAAAGATTCAAAGGAAAAAGGGGGCGATGACTAAATCGATGGTCCCTCATCTGCACCCATCGAATTAGTCGACGGTACGCAGAAAACTGGCAACGGCTAGCAACGGCTAGTTTCTTTGGTTGGGGCTATAAATAAGAGGTGGCCCGGCCATTTGAAGTGTGCTTGAGCTGGGAGAAGCTATTGGCAAGTGTTCTACACATTCTTAAGTGCTCAATCCACCAAAGTGCTAAATAGAAGATCTAGGTGATTAGCAAAGTGCTTAGTGCTAGTCTAGACCCTTTAGCGCATCTCTTAGGTGTTTAGCCTAGAGTTTAGCGAGGTTTGCATACCTCTTTGCTTACCGGTGCTTGCACGCACCAAGTGTTGTAATCCGGGGCTTGTAGTCTTGCGAGACCCTCCAACCGAGTTTGTGGAGAGGCCGCCGGTGCTTGTGCAAGGGAGGAGAGGCCCTTGGCGTTTGGCCGAAGCTCTACCAAGTGAAGGCGGCGAGGAGCATCCGGGGAGGGACGAGCGGAGACCCACTTGCGCGTGGGGAAGTCCCGTGGTCACCCACGGAGTTACTCGACCGGGGAGTTTATGCCCTTGCGCGGGCATTCCCTTTGAGAGGGGCTCCAACAACGAGGATTAGTGGAAAGCTCGTGAGCTTTCCGATACCTCGGTAAAAATCGCCGTGCCGGGAGTTTGCTCTTCTCTACCCTTTACCTTCCGCATTTCATACTCGCACTACTTTCCGCATTTACCTTTCCTAGACTTGCCATGCTAGTATAGGATTGGACCTAGGGTGCAAAACTTTGTAGCGGTAGAGATAGCAACACATAGAGAAAACCTAGAGCACATTTA
>NZ_SWBM01000008.1 GCF_005116465.1 Robertmurraya kyonggiensis | reverse complement strand
AGCGAGAAGGTCACACCCGTTCCCATACCGAACACGGAAGTTAAGCTTCTCAGCGCCGATGGTAGTTAGGGGCTGTCCCCTTGTGAGAGTAGGACGTTGCCGGGCAAAGTGAAAGAGTATCCAAGAGATACTCTTTTTTTTGATCTAAGCTCTATTAAAGATGAGTGTTGAATTTATTACCTTGAAAAATAGGCGAACAAAATTCGGCTAATTCAAGAATTTCACCTATTTCTCTATAAATAAGCTGATTTTTTCCGGTTAAGCAATACATTTTTCATGATTTTAAGGCTTAATAGGTCGATTAGCGGAAAATCTCCGCCTATTTCACTTGATATCCATTATTTCTCCAAAACAGACGGAATTTGTCCGGTTAAGTGGATACACCTGTAGAAAATCAATAAAATGAACAATGATCACTAGCAGATCTTTGATCTAAGAAAAGATTAAATGCCCTTAGTCTGGAGGAGTGTGTTGAAAAGGTAGATTAGAGAGCTTCTAAAGGCCCTTTTTAAGGAGAGAACCACTAAAAAGGTAAATTAGCAGGGTTCTAATAGCCCTTAATATTGATGAGATTGCCATAAAGGTAAATAAGGAAGCTTCTAAAGAACTTTAGTGTAGAAACAAGAATCAAAAAGGTAAAAAAGAGCGTTTCTAAGGGCCCTTTTCAAAGGGGAAAACACTAAAATGGTAAATAAGAACACCTCTAAAGAACCTTAATACCGAAGCAAGAGTCAAAATGGTAATTAAGAAACAACTTCCCCAAAAACAAGGTATCTTCCCTTTCAAGATTTTTTCCCCACAATCCAGGTTAAGCTAATAAATATTAGCAAATACACAGTTCCTTAATAAATATTTCAAAAATTACGATCGCAATTCACAATAATTTCTAGTAAAATGAGGCTTACATGATCTCACTCTAAGGGGGCTTTTTCCTTGTTGCAAAATGGTTTTGTGATGGTCTTAATCATTCTAGTCATCAATATTGTGTACGTATCTTTTTTTACCATAAGAATGATCTTAACCTTAAAAGGTCAGAGATATTTAGCGGCATTTATTAGTATGATTGAAGTGGTTATCTATGTGATTGGATTAGGACTAGTGCTCGACAACCTGAATGAAATCCAGAATCTAATTGCGTACGCGGTCGGATACGGAATTGGAGTCATTGTCGGGATGAAAATAGAAGAGAAGCTTGCTCTTGGCTATATCACGGTTAATGTGATTACAAGAGAATATGATAAGGATTTACCGAAAAATCTCAGAGAAAAAGGGTATGGAGTAACGAGTTGGGCTGCAAATGGGCTTGAGGGTGATCGGATGGCATTGCAAATCCTAACACCGCGAAAGTATGAGCTAAAGCTATATGCGACCATAAAAGAGCTAGACCCAAAAGCTTTTATCATTGCATATGAGCCAAAAGCGATTTACGGTGGATTCTGGGTCAAGTCAGTAAGGAAAGGAAGATTGTTTTCGTGAGTTCTAAGAAAAAATATGAAGTGCTGGAGAATGAAACGATTGATGAATGTCTAGCGCGTATTCAAAAAGAAGGGTATGTACCGATCAAAAGAATTGAGAAACCAATTTTTCAAGAGAAAGAGAAAGGTACATATGAACCGGTAGGAAGACAAATTATTTTCGAAGCAAAGCTACAAAACTAAATATATCAACCAAAAGCCGAACAATAGTAGAATTGTGTTATATTATTGTTCGATTTTTTATTGACACGACACGTATGAGTTGTTAAGATGATAGTGCAAATGAAAATGAAATGACTAATAATTTACCTCATATATAATGGGAATATGGCCCATAAGTTTCTACCCGACAACCTTAAATTGACGGACTATGAGGAAAGTGAATATGACCGGATCATGGATTGGTCTCTAATTGGAAGGGCATAGCGGACGAGTGCTATTTGTGAAGTCCTCTTATTTGTGCGCTTCTATCACCCAATCATTCAGTGCCCGGACAGATTGCTTTCCTTGTAAAAAGGAGATGGCAGTTTGTTCCGGGCTTTTATTATTTAGTTCGATTTTAGAGCTCATTTCGATTTTGGAGGGGAATCATGAACGCACAAGTAGCGGTAATCATGGGGAGTACATCGGATTGGGATACAATGCAGCATGCGTGTGAGGTGCTAGAACAATTAGAGATAGCCTACGAAAAGAAAGTCATATCCGCACACCGGACACCTGATTTAATGTTTCAGTATGCAGAGGAAGCACGAGCTCGTGGCATAAGAGTCATTATTGCAGGTGCAGGTGGTGCAGCACATTTGCCAGGGATGGTCGCTGCGAAAACAACCCTTCCAGTCATTGGCGTACCTGTTCAATCAAGGGCATTGAATGGATTGGACTCGTTATTGTCTATTGTACAAATGCCAGGTGGAGTTCCTGTTGCAACGGTCGCAATCGGTAAAGCAGGAGCAACAAATGCAGGCCTACTTGCAGCACAGATTCTCGGAACTACGAATGAACGGATTGCTGAACAGCTTGAAGATATGCGGGTGGCAAAAAAGAACGCTGTTATAGAAAGTAGTGATGAGCTTGTCTAAACTGATTTTACCAGGGCAAACCATTGGAATAATCGGAGGCGGACAGCTGGGACGAATGATGGCACTAGCCGCCAAAGTACAAGGGTTTCGTCTTGCCGTATTAGATCCGACAGAGGATTGTCCTGCTCATCAAGTAGCGGATATCAAAATCCTAGCAGCTTACGATGATCTAAGTGCCATTCAAGAATTAGCTTCAGTCAGTGATGTTGTTACTTATGAATTTGAAAACATTGATGCAGATGCATTACAATGGCTTTGTGCCAATGCCTATGTACCGCAGGGAAAAGAGCTTCTTGAAAAGACACAAAATCGCGTGACAGAAAAAGAAGCGATTGTCGCGGCAGGGTTAGAGGTGGCGCCATATGCTGTGGTCGGATCAATGGCTGATTTAGAGTCCAACATCAACGAAATCAGCTATCCAGCTGTCTTAAAGACGGCAACGGGTGGCTACGATGGGAAAGGTCAGCTCGTGATCCGAACAATCGAAGATATCGAAAAGGCTCAGGAAATCGTCGATTCGGGAGTGTGTGTCCTCGAAAAGTGGATTCCTTTTGAAAAAGAAATCTCTGTGATTGTAGTGAGAAATCCTAAAGGAGAGACTGCCGTTTTTCCAGTAGGAGAGAATATTCATAAGGAAAATATTTTACACGAAACAATCGTTCCTGCAAGAATCGAGCGAAAAGCTCAAAAGGATGCAATAGAGTTAGCCGAACAATTAGCCGAATCCTTAAAGCTTGTCGGAACGTTAGCAGTAGAAATGTTTTTAACAGCCACGGGGCAGATATACATAAATGAGCTTGCACCGAGGCCGCATAACTCTGGACATTACACGATTGAAGCGTGCGAAACTTCGCAATTTGAGCAGCATATTCGCGCCGTTTGCAACTGGCCACTAGGAAGCACGAGCTTACTAAAGCCAGCCGTCATGGTGAATATCCTAGGCGAGCACCAAGAGAAAGTTATTGAAAAAATTGAAGCCTACCCAAATTGGAAGATTCACTTATATGGAAAGAAAGAAGCAAAAGTGAAGCGTAAGATGGGGCATGTCACGATATTAAGGAATTCTGTCGGGGATGCACTTTCTGAAATAGAGAACAGTGGCATTTGGGAACAGGCGAAAGAAAGAATCGGAGGATAAGAGATGATTGATCGTTATACAAGACCTGAAATGGGTGCGATTTGGACGGAGGAGAACCGTTTTAAATCATGGTTAGAAGTTGAAATTTTAGCATGTGAAGCTTGGGCAGAGCTTGGAGATATACCGAAAGAGGACGTACAAAAGATTCGTGAAAAGGCATCTTTTGATATCGACCGTATTAAAGAAATCGAAGAAGAAACTCGACATGATGTAGTAGCTTTTACACGTGCTGTATCTGAAACACTTGGAGAAGAAAGAAAGTGGGTTCATTACGGACTTACTTCAACCGACGTGGTTGATACGGCTTTATCTTACGTTCTGAAGCAGGCGAATCAAATTCTTTTAACAGACCTAGAAAACTTTGTTGAAATATTAAAGAACAAAGCAAAGGAGCACAAATACACAGTCATGATGGGGCGTACGCACGGGGTTCATGCGGAGCCGACAACATTCGGATTGAAGCTTGCGCTTTGGTATGAAGAGATGAAGCGTAACTTGGAACGTTTCAAGCAAGCAGCAGCTGGCGTTGAGTTCGGGAAAATTTCTGGGGCTGTTGGTACGTATGCGAATATTGAGCCGTTTGTAGAAAAATATGTATGTGAAAAGCTTGGCATCACACCAGCACCGGTTTCAACACAAACATTACAGCGTGACCGTCATGCCCACTATATGTCCACAATCGCTCTAATCGCGACATCGATTGAAAAATTTGCGACAGAAGTTCGCGGACTTCAGAAGAGTGAAACGCGTGAGGTTGAGGAATTTTTCGCGAAGGGGCAAAAAGGATCTTCTGCCATGCCTCATAAGCGTAACCCAATTGGTTCTGAGAATATGACGGGTCTTGCTCGCGTGATTCGTGGTCATATGCTTACAGCTTATGAAAATGTGCCACTATGGCATGAACGCGATATCTCTCATTCTTCTGCAGAGAGAATCATCCTTCCAGATGCAACGATTGCCTTGAACTATATGCTAAATCGTTTTGGTAACATCGTTAAAAACTTAACGGTTTATCCTGAAAATATGAAGCGCAACATGGACCGTACGCTTGGTTTGATTTACTCTCAGCGTGTTCTACTTGCTCTTATTGACAAAGGCTTAACACGTGAAGAGGCGTATGATACGGTTCAACCAAGAACGATGGAAGCGTGGGAAAAGCAAGTGCATTTCAGAAGCTTAATTGAAGCGGATGAAAAAATCACTTCTAAACTTTCTCCAGCCGAAATTGATGACTGCTTCGATTACAACTATCACCTGAAGCATGTTGATACGATTTTTGACAGAGTCGGATTATAAAAAAATTGACCTTCGAGGCACTTTACTTGTGCCTCGACGGGCTGTGATACGTGTCTTGTTCGGAATATTCCAAAAGATGAAAGCTATTTTCGCGATCGCGAAAAAGCATAATAGGAGGCTTCCCCATGGAAAAGCAAGCATTGCTATACGAAGGAAAAGCAAAACGAGTGTATCAGACAAATGATGACCAGTTGGTATGGCTTGAATATAAGGATTCAGCCACTGCTTTTAACGGTGAAAAAAAGGCGCAAATCACGGGCAAGGGCAGATTAAATAACGAGATTACGAGTTTGATATTTTCAAAGCTAAAGGAAGCGGGGATGGCCTCTCACTTTGTTGAGAAGCTCTCGGAAACGGAGCAATTGGTGAAAAAAGTCCAAATCATTCCCCTTGAAACGGTCGTTCGCAATATTGCAGCGGGAAGCTTTTCCAAGCGTTTGGGAGTTGAAGAAGGAAAGTCACTGTCTAAACCGATTGTCGAGTTTTACTATAAGGACGATGAGTTAGGAGATCCATTACTGACTGAAGACCATATCGAGGAGTTAAAGCTAGCCACAAAGGAAGAGGTCGCCATTTTAAAAGAAAAAGCTCTTGAAGTGGATGCTCTTTTAACAAAGCTATTCCAAGATATCGATATTCGCTTAATTGATTTCAAGCTTGAGTTTGGGAAGGATGCTGAAGGGGAAATCGTGTTGGCTGATGAAATTTCGCCAGACACTTGTCGCCTATGGGACCAACAAACGAATGAAAAGCTTGATAAGGACGTCTTTCGTCGCGATTTAGGAAATTTGACGGACGCTTACGAAACGATTTTAACAAGACTGGGAGGAACAACAGCATGTTCAAAGTAAAAGTGTATGTAACGTTAAGAGAAAGTGTACTTGATCCACAAGGAGCAGCAGTTACGCATTCATTGCAGTCATTAAGCTATCACGAAGTAACGGACGTTAGAATCGGAAAGTATATGGAGTTAACGATTGAAAAATCGGACCGCGATGTTGAAGAGGTGGTAAAAGAAGTATGTGATCGCCTGCTTGCAAATCCGGTTATTGAAGACTACCGCTATGAGATCGAGGAGGCTATGGCCAAATGAAGTTTGCAGTCATTGTTTTTCCTGGTTCCAACTGTGATGTCGACATGTATCATGCAATCAAGGATGAGCTAGGCGAAGAAGTGGAGTATGTTTGGCACGACACGGAAAACTTAGACCAGTATGATGGAATTCTTTTACCTGGAGGATTCTCTTACGGGGATTACTTGCGAACCGGAGCGATCGCTCGTTTTAGTAAGGTGATGCAGGAGGTTGTCAAAGCTGCGAATACTGGAAAGCCGGTCCTTGGTGTATGTAATGGATTCCAAATCTTGCTCGAGAGCGGCCTTCTCCCAGGAGCGATGAGACGAAATGAAAGCTTGAAGTTCATTTGTCGCCCGACTCAGTTAAAAGTAGTCAATAACGAAACGATGTTTTCTTCTGTGTATGGGGACGGAGAGCGGATCCAAATTCCGATCGCGCACGGAGAAGGAAACTACTATTGCGATGAAGAGACACTAGAAAAATTAAAGGCGAATAACCAAATCGTGTTCACTTACGAAAACAATCCGAATGGGTCGCTTGAAAATATTGCAGGGATTATCAATGAACAAGGAAATGTCCTCGGTATGATGCCACACCCTGAAAGAGCCGTCGAGAAAATTTTAGGAGGAGCAGACGGATTGAAGCTGTTCCAATCGATCGTGAAACAATGGAGGGAAGCAAATGTCGTTAAAGCTTGAGCCAAGTCCAGAGCAGATTAAACTAGAAAAAGTCTACAGAGAAATGGGTTTGACCGACGAGGAATTTGCAAGTGTGGAGAAAATCCTTGGAAGAACGCCAAACTATACGGAAACAGGACTCTTTTCAGTGATGTGGTCAGAGCACTGCAGCTATAAAAACTCAAAGCCTGTCTTAAGAAAGTTCCCGACAAAAGGCGAGCGCGTATTGCAAGGTCCTGGAGAAGGTGCAGGAATCGTCGATATCGGTGATGAGCAAGCGGTTGTGTTCAAGATCGAAAGTCATAACCATCCATCAGCAATCGAGCCGTACCAAGGTGCAGCTACAGGTGTTGGCGGGATCATTCGTGACGTCTTTTCGATGGGGGCAAGACCGATTGCCCTATTAAACTCGCTTCGCTTTGGCGAACTAGAGCCTTCCGCCCGTGTGCGCTACCTTTTTAAAGAAGTCGTGGCAGGTATTGCAGGTTACGGAAACTGTATTGGGATTCCGACGGTTGGTGGAGAGGTGCAATTCGACCCTTGTTATGAAGGAAATCCTCTTGTAAACGCAATGTGCGTAGGGTTAATCGATCATAAGGATATTAAAAAAGGTCAGGCACACGGAGTCGGCAATACCGTGATGTATGTCGGTGCCAAAACAGGTCGAGACGGCATTCACGGGGCAACGTTCGCATCCGAAGAGCTATCTGAAGCATCAGATGAGAAGCGTCCAGCAGTTCAAGTGGGCGATCCGTTTATGGAAAAATTACTGATTGAAGCTTGTCTCGAACTGATTCATTCGGATGCTCTTGTTGGGATTCAAGACATGGGAGCTGCTGGCTTAACAAGCTCATCTGCAGAGATGGCAAGTAAAGCAGGCTCGGGAATCGAAATGAATCTGGACCTTGTGCCACAGCGTGAAACTGGCATGACAGCTTATGAAATGATGTTGTCTGAATCGCAAGAGCGCATGCTTATTGTCGTGAAAAAAGGTCGCGAACAAGAAATCGTCGAGTTATTTTCAAAATATGATTTGGAATGCGTCGCGATTGGAACGGTAACAGATGATAAAATGCTTCGCCTTGTACACAAAGGAGAAGTCGTTGCCGATGTTCCGGCAGATAGCTTAGCAGAGGATGCGCCAGTTTATCATAAGCCTTCGATTGAGCCAGAATATTTCCGCGAGTTCCAAGCAATGGAAAACGATATTCCAGAGGTTGACGATTACAACGAAACATTGATTAATCTATTAAAACAATCAACGATCGCAAGCAAAGAGTGGGTCTATGATCAGTATGACTATATGGTTCGGACGAATACGGTAGTGGCACCAGGCTCAGATGCAGCAATCGTAAGAATTCGTGGCACGGAAAAAGCGCTTGCGATGACGACGGATTGTAATTCAAGATATATCTATTTGGATCCAGAAACAGGTGGGAAAATTGCTGTCGCAGAAGCGGCTCGTAACATCGTTGCTTCCGGAGGAGAACCATTAGCGATTACCGATTGCTTAAACTTCGGAAATCCGGAAAAGCCAGAAATCTTCTGGCAGTTTGAAAAAGCAGTCGACGGCATGAGTGAAGCTTGCTTGAAGTTAAACGCTCCGGTTATCGGCGGAAACGTGTCACTTTACAATGAAACAAACGGTACAGCTATCTATCCAACACCAGTTGTGGGAATGGTTGGACTTGTGGAGAATTTAAATCATATTACTACGCAAGCCTTTAAGGGAGCTGGCGACCTAATTTATGTCATCGGCGAAACGAAGGATGAGTTCGGTGGCAGTGAGCTGCAAAAGCTGACATACGGACGTATTTTTGGGAAAGCACCAGAGCTTGACCTTGAACTTGAAGCGAAGATTCAGAAACAAGTGCTTGCAGCCATTCGTGCAGGGTTCGTTGCTTCTGCCCATGATATTGCAGAAGGCGGATTAGGTGTTGCAGTAGCTGAAAGCTTATTTGGTACCAAATTAGGCGCTCAAATCGAAGTGTCTGGCAATACTACATCGGCTCTATTTAGTGAGAGCCAATCACGTTTCTTAGTTTCGGTGAAAAAAGAACATCAAGGGAAGTTTGAAAGCTTAGTAGATGCAGTCTTGATTGGGGAAACGACGAATACACCAAACCTCGAAATCTATTCAAACGACAAGCTTGTGCTTGAGCAAGAAGTCGTAGATTTAGAGGGTGCTTGGAGAGGAGCTATCCCATGCTTGCTGAAATAAGGGGATTGAACGAAGAATGTGGCATCTTTGGCGTCTGGGGACATCCCGATGCTGCGCAAATTACCTATTACGGTTTACACACCCTACAACACCGTGGGCAGGAAGGAACCGGAATGGTGGTCACAGACGGTCGAAAGCTTAAAGGGGTAAAAGGAGAAGGACTTGTCGCTGAGATTTTCACGGCTGATGCGATTGGGCAGCTCGATGGATTCGGCGCTATTGGCCATGTCCGCTATGCGACTGCTGGTGGAGGGGGCTATGAGAATGTGCAACCATTGTTGTTCCACTCTCAATCTGGAAGTCTAGCATTAGCTCATAACGGCAATCTCGTTAATGCGAATGCACTGAAACGCCAGCTTGAAGCGCAAGGAAGTATTTTTCAAACAAGCTCCGATACAGAAGTATTAGCTCACTTAATTCGCCGTGGCGGAAACATGCCACTAGTAGAACAAGTGAAAAACGCACTGACAATGCTAAAAGGAGCTTATGCGTTTTTAATCATGACAGAAAATCAGTTGATGATTGCTCTTGATCCAAACGGAATGCGTCCATTATCGATTGGTCGATTAGGAGATGCCTATGTTGTTGCTTCTGAAACATGTGCGCTTGATGTAGTAGGAGCCGAGTTTGTTCGTGATGTGGAAGCTGGCGAATTAGTGATTATCGATACAAATGGAATTCATTCTGAAACTTATGCCCTGCCAGCGAACCAAGCGATGTGTTCAATGGAGTACGTTTATTTTTCCCGACCAGATAGCAATATTCAAGGGATCAATGTTCATACAGCGCGCAAAAACCTCGGTCGTCGCCTTGCGAAGGAAGTTCATATCGAGGCTGATGTTGTCACAGGTGTACCTGACTCTAGTATTTCTGCAGCAATCGGCTATGCGGAGGAATCTGGCATTCCTTATGAAATGGGCTTAATTAAAAATAAATATGTCGGTCGAACTTTCATCCAGCCTTCTCAATCATTACGGGAGCAAGGGGTAAAAATGAAGCTGTCCCCAGTCCGTGGAGTCGTTGAAGGCAAACGAGTGATCATGGTCGATGATTCGATCGTTCGTGGGACAACAAGCCGACGAATTGTGACGATGCTTAAGGAAGCGGGAGCAACTGAGGTCCATGTTGTGATCAGTTCGCCTCCGATTAAGAATCCATGCTTCTACGGAATTGATACGTCGACAAAAGAAGAATTAATGGCCGCGAGCCATTCAGTAGAAGAAATGCGCGAAATTATTGGCGCCGATACGTTAACGTTTTTAAGTGTGGAAGGCTTGCTTGAAGGAATCGGCAAGATCAGCCCAGACGAAAACTGTGGGCAATGCTTAGCCTGCTTCACAGGTAAATACCCAACGGAGATTTATCCGAGTACTGTAAGAACTTATGAAACGGTATAAGGATGGTCAGGTAACCCCTGTTATCAGAAGAATTTTGTTCATGAAGACACTAATTTAGGATATCAGCTGGATAGTGTCCGCATGAACCGTTCATGAAGACACTAATCTAAGAGAACAACTGAATAGTGACCACATGGGAGGTTCATAAAGACACAAATCATAGAGAGTAGCTGGAAAATGTCTGCATGAGTTGTTCATGAAGACACAAATCATAGAGAGTAGCTGGAAAATGTCTGCATGAGTCGTTCATAAAGACACTAATCTAAGAGACCAAATGAATAGTGTCCGAATGAGTCGTTCATGAAGACACTAATCTAAGAGAACAGCTGGATAGTGTCCGCATGGGCATTTCATAAAGACACTATTCCAAGAGATTAGATAAATAGTGTCCACATCACCAAAAATTTATGAAATTAGCGAAGCTCTCCCAAATAGGTATCTAATGCTTTTGGGATGGCTTCTTTTTAAGAAGAGGAGGACTAAGCATGGCCAACGCATATAGGCAAGCAGGTGTGAACATTGAGGCAGGCTATGAAGCCGTATCGAGAATGAAAAAGCATGTGAACAGAACGATTCGTCCCGGAGTTCTTGGCGGACTCGGTGGCTTTGGTGGTATGTTCGATTTATCTTCGTTGAACCTGAAGGAACCGGTGCTTGTGTCTGGGACTGACGGTGTCGGCACGAAGCTAATGCTCGCTTTCATGATGGATAAGCACGACACAATTGGTATCGATGCCGTTGCCATGTGCGTCAATGATATTGTCGTCCAGGGGGCAGAGCCTCTATACTTTTTAGATTATATCGCTTGTGGCAAAGCGGCTCCTGAAAAAATCGAAGCGATTGTCAAAGGGATTGCCGATGGCTGTGAACAAGCAGGCTGTGCCTTAGTTGGCGGTGAAACAGCCGAGATGCCAGGAATGTACGATGAAAATGAATACGATCTTGCAGGATTTTCCGTTGGTGTTTGTGAAAAGTCAGCTATCATTACGGGCGAGACAATTGAAGCGGGCGATGTACTAATCGGCTTAGCTTCCAGCGGTATACACAGTAACGGTTATTCCCTTGTGCGAAAAATTTTCGCCGAGACGGCTTTAGATGTGTATGTTGAGGAGTTTGGGTGCACGGTTGGAGAAGAGCTTTTACGGCCAACGAAAATATATGTGAAATCGATATTAGAGGCGTTGAAGAAATTTGAGATCAAAGGAATGGCCCATATTACGGGTGGTGGCTTTATCGAAAATATTCCACGGATGCTGCCAGAAGGACTTGGAGCAGAGCTTGTAGAAAATAGTTGGACAATCCCACCTGTGTTTACCATGATGGAAAAGTTAGGCGGCCTCGATAGACAAGAAATGTACAACATTTTTAATATGGGAACAGGCATGGTTGTTGCAGTTCGACCAGAGATTGCTGAAGAGGTTGTCCAATTTTTCAATGAGCTTGGAGAAACAGCGTACCAAATGGGTATTGTTTCAAATCAAGCAGAGGTGGTAATTGGATGAAAAAGATTGCCGTATTTGCGTCAGGGAGCGGGAGTAATTTTCAAGCAATATTAGACACTCAGCTCGATGCAGAAATTAGTTTACTTGTTTGCGATAAGCCTCAAGCCTTTTGCGTTGAACGCGCGAAGAAAGCGGACGTTCCAACCTTTGTTTTTCAGGCAAAGGATTATGCCGACAAAGAAGCTTATGAACTAGAAATCTTACATTCTCTTAAAAAGTACGGAGTAGAATTGATTGTTCTCGCGGGCTATATGCGTTTGATTGGTCCAACTCTCCTGCAGGCGTTTGAAGGGAAAATTGTCAATATCCATCCATCTTTGCTTCCAGCTTTTCCTGGCAAGGATGCCATTGGCCAAGCGTTAGAAGCGAAGGTGAAGGTAAGTGGTGTGACAGTTCACTTTGTTGATGCAGGAATGGATACTGGTCCCATCATTGCACAGAAAGCGATTGAATTGAGTGAGAATGAAACGAAGGTAAGCTTACAAACGAAAATACATCGGATCGAGCATGAATTATATCCAAAGGTGATCCAAGGACTTTTACAATAGGGGGATTATGTAGTGAAAAAGCGAGCATTAATCAGCGTATCAGACAAAACGGGCATTGTAGAATTCGCAAAGCAATTACATGAGCTTGGCTTTGAGCTTGTTAGTACAGGAGGAACAAAAAAGGCCATTTCAGAAAGTGGTATTCCTGTCATCGGTGTGAGCGATGTAACGGGCTTCCCTGAAATTTTAGAAGGACGCGTGAAAACATTAAATCCATTGATTCATGGCGGGTTACTGGCGAAATTTTCAGAGCCGAGCCATCAAGAACAGCTTGCTGAGCATAAAATTGACCCGATTCAGGTCGTTTGCGTGAATTTATATCCGTTCCAACAAACGATTGCCAAGCCAGATGTAACAGTTGAGGATGCGATCGAAAACATCGATATCGGTGGACCGACGATGCTTCGTGCGGCAGCAAAAAACCATGAATATGTAACAGTTGTTGTGGACCCAGCGGATTATGGCGTGGTAGTTGAAGAGCTTCAAGCTTCTGGTGAGGTTCAAAAAGAAACCCGTCGTCGTCTTGCGGCAAAAGTGTTCAGACATACTGCTTCTTACGATGCAATGATTGCTGAGTACATGACTGATTTAGCTGGAGAAGAGACACCTGAGTCTTTAACGGTGACCTACGAGTTGAAGCAGACTTTACGTTATGGGGAAAACCCTCATCAAAAGGCATCTTTTTATCGTAAGCCTTTTGGTTCTGTGTTCTCGATTGCTAATGCGACTCAATTGCACGGAAAAGAGTTATCGTACAACAACATCAACGATGCGGATGCAGCTCTACAAATTGTAAAAGAATTTTCAGAGCCAGCTGCTGTTGCAGTGAAGCATATGAATCCTTGCGGAGTTGGTACAGGTGAAGATGTTTATGCTGCTTTTACAAAAGCTTTTGCTGCTGACCCAGTTTCGATTTTTGGAGGCATTATTGCATTGAATCGTGAAGTGGATAAAGCAACTGCAGAAAAACTACATGAAATTTTCTTAGAAATTGTTATCGCTCCTTCTTTTTCGGAGGAAGCATTGGAAATTTTAACAGGCAAAAAGAACCTGCGCCTCATGACGATTCCTTTTGATGCGGATGTGAAGGCTGAGACTAAACTCACTTCTATTGAAGGCGGATTACTTGTTCAGGACCAAGACCGTTATTCATTAGCGGATGCAACCGTTTCTGTTCCAACAAAACGTCAGCCAACAGAAGAAGAGTGGAAGGCATTAGAGCTTGGCTGGAAGATTGTGAAGCATGTGAAATCGAACGCAATCATTGTGAATGATTCGGATATGACTCTTGGAATCGGTGCTGGACAAATGAATCGTGTGGGTGCAGCAAATATCGCTTTGGAGCAAGCTGGTGAGAAGGCAAAGGGAGCAGCGTTAGCATCAGATGCCTTTTTCCCAATGGATGATACGGTTGAAGCGGCTGCAAAAGCTGGAATTGCAGCAATTATTCAACCGGGCGGCTCGATTCGTGACGAAGATTCGATTAAAAAGGCAGACGAGTACGGCATCACTATGGTCTTTACAGGCGTAAGACATTTTAAACATTAAGATTGGGTAGGGTGTTTCGTTTGGAACACCCTAGAACGGAGGTCAAACGGATGAAGGTATTGGTGATTGGTCGCGGCGGTCGTGAACATGCGATTTGTCGAAAGGCTAGTGAAAGTCCGCAGGTCGAAAAAGTGTTCGTTGCACCTGGCATCGAAGGCATGGAGGACGTTGCAAAGCTTGTGGCGATTGAGGAACATGAACAAGACAAGTTAATTGATTTTGCCGTTGGTGAACACATCGGGTTAACGATTATCGGTCCAGAGGTTCCTTTGCTCGGTGGTCTGGCTGACCGTTTCCGTGAAGCGGGTCTAGCTGTTTTTGGACCAAACCAATTGGCAGCTGAAATCGAAGGAAGCAAGTCCTTTGCCAAAAACTTAATGAAAAAATACGCCATTCCGACTGCTGAGTACGCGGTTTTTACTAATTACGAAGAAGCTCGAGATTACGTATTGGCAAAAGGTGCTCCGATTGTGATCAAGGCGGATGGATTAGCGGCTGGTAAAGGTGTTACCGTCGCGATGACATTAGATGAGGCGCTCGAGAGTCTAAAGGAAATGATGCAGGAAGCGAAGTTTGGAGAAGCATCGTCTACTGTTGTCGTAGAAGAGTTTTTAGCGGGAGAAGAATTTTCGTTAATGGCCTTCGTTAATGGAGAAAACGTGATTCCTCTTGAAATTGCTCAAGACCATAAACGGGCATACGATGGAGACCAAGGCCCGAACACTGGGGGCATGGGGGCATATTCTCCAGTTCCGCAAATCGGGGAAGATGTTGTGCAGGTTGCGGTTGAAACCATTTTGAAGCCGACTGCTAAGGCGCTTGTTGAAGAGGGCAGAAGCTTTTGCGGGATTTTGTATGCTGGTTTGATTAAAACGGAGGCTGGACCAAAGGTGATTGAATTCAATGCTCGCTTTGGCGATCCGGAGACGCAAGTCGTTTTACCACGGATGAAGTCGGATTTGGTTCAGGTCATGCTTGGTGTGATTGCTGGTGAAACGCCAGAAATCGAGTGGGACCTTGAGGCAATGATTGGCGTAGTGGTTGCCTCAAACGGATACCCGGAAGCTTACGAGAAGGGTGCTGTTTTAGCAGGAGTAGAGTCAGTAGATTCATATGTCTTTCATGCAGGCACAAAGAAAAATGCTGCAGGTGAATTTGTGACGAATGGCGGTCGAGTGTTGCTGGTTGGTGCGAAGGCTTCGACCTTGGCCGAAGCACAAGCAGCTGTTTACAAAGAACTCGTGCACGTTCAATGTGACGGCGTATTTTACCGCAAAGATATCGGCCATCGTGCTATCGCACATGTCGCCTCTTTCTCCTAATAAAAGTATATAATAGGGCCACGATACTACCAATGAGAATAATGAGTACAAAAGCCATGTCAGTGAGGTATTCGAGTATCATTTCTTCTAGCCTCCTTTCATGAATGGAAGGCCGTCTCACCAAAAGAGGTAAAATACCCTTTTTGGGGGGACGGTCTTTGTTTTGAATGCTAGCTATATTGGGATTGAGTGAATCTTGTATTTGCCTGACAACTATTGCGGTTAGCGGGTGAATTCTGTCAACCAAATCAAGAATGTGTGACAACTATTGCTGTGACAGAGTAATTTCTGTCAATCAAACATCATTGAAACAACACCAGCTCTTTCCAACTAACTTCCCCAAAAAAAAGGTAATTTATGAATCCCTTTCAAAACGAAAAAAAGCCGCCAATAAAGGCAGCTTCTAGTATCTACTTACACTTGGTCTTCCATTTGCATCTGAGAATCTGTCAATTTTTCCTTACTCATCATCAAGATGAAAACAAATGCCAGTCCTAATGGAATGAGTGTCCACAAAAAGGTTGTCGTAATGGAGCTTGTTAACGTATCCGTAATTTTTTCTAAAATGTCAGCAGGAATTTGGGCACGCAATTCAGGAGACAGAATAGCACTACTATCTTCCCCGGTTCCATGCTCCTTAATAGCTTCTGGTAGTCCGTCCATAAATCTATTCTTTTGAATAACGCCAAATATTGTGATTCCAAGCGTCATTCCTAAAGAGCGTAGAAAGTTGCTGGTCGAGCTTGCGATTCCTCTTTGTTGAGGCAGTGCTTTTTGAAGTACGGCCATCCCTAGGATTGAAAACGAAGGACCAACTCCAAGCCCAACAATCACCATATAGATGGTTACGACCCACCTTGGTGTCGAAGCCTCAAGAGTTCCTAGTAACACTGTTCCAATTCCTAAAATAATCCCTGATACAATCATGATGGATTTGTAACTAAATTTATTTGCTAGAGAACCACCGGTTGCAGCAGTAACACTACAAGCCACCATCATCGGCAATAGTAATAAGCCAGAGTTTGTTGCTGTACCGCCAGTTACCCCTTGGATGTAAAGTGGAATGTAAATGGTTGATACCATAAATACACCACCGTAGAACATTCCTGATAATACACTATTGGTGTAGAGACGCTCTTTGAATAAGCTGTAAGGCAAAATGGGATCCTTCACCACTTTTTCAACAAAAAGAAAAGCGATAAAACTTACAAGTGCTAAGATAAACAATCCAATAATCTGCCATGAACCCCATTCATAAGTATCTCCACCTAATTCGAGCGCGAACATAAGCGCTACTGAAAAACTGACGAGGAGAATGGCACCTGCCCAGTCAATCACTTGGCGAGTGTGTACTTTGGATTCATTGTAAAAGACTACAATCAATGCTAACGCAATCAGGCCGATTGGAATGTTGATATAGAATATCCATCTCCAATGAAAAGTATCTGTTATAAATGAACCGAGCAAAGGACCGGCAATGCTTGAAAGTCCGAAAATCGCGCCAAACATTCCACTCATTTTACCGCGCTTTTCCATTGGGACGACATCCCAGATAATTGTGAAAGCAATTGGCATTAATGCACTTCCGCCAATCCCTTGTATCGCACGGAAAATACAAAGCTGGACCATTGTTTGAGCGGTCCCGCATAAAATCGAACCAATTAAGAATACGAGTATCCCGAACACATAAAATTTCTTGCGTCCGTACATATCGGATAATTTTCCGAAAATCGGCATACCCGCCATCTCCGCTACTAAATAGGCTGAGGTGACCCAAACATATTTGTCCATTCCACCTAATTCACCGATAATTGAACCCATACTCGTTGCCACAATGGTGTTATCAAGTGATGCTACAAATATCCCTAAAATTAAAGCGGCCATAACAGGAATAAGCTTTGTTTCTTTCGTCATGACTGTTCCCCTTTTCTTTAACAATGTTAAATTGACTTTTGTAGTTTAACACCGTTAAATTAAAAAGTAAAGAAAATTTCATGTAAAAGTTATACAATAGAATTATTGAGGTGAAGGTCGTGGCAAACAAGATTAATAAAGAGATTATTACAGAAGCTGCACTAGAAATTTTACATGAAAAAGGGATATCCAACTTAACCATGAGAAATGTGGCGGCGAAGCTGAAAGTAAAAGCGCCTGCTCTTTATTGGTATATTAAAAACAAGCAAGAACTCCTACAGTTGATTGCGGAACATATATCATCCCTCATTCAGTTTCCAGAGCCAAGGGCGGACTGGGAAGAGGAAATTACCTTACTATCCCATGCAACGAGAAATGCAATGTTGTCCATTCCTGATGGAGCTGAAATCATGATGGATACTTTACCAACTACAACAAAGAGATTACATGTGATTAATCGAACATTTGAAATCTTTCACCGTGCGAACTTCCCGGAAGAAAAAATATTTTCTTCAGTTACGCTTATCAATAGCTATGTGACTTCTTTTGTATTGGATGAGCAAAAGCAGCAGAGAATGCTTGAGGAAATCGGTATTGAAGAAGTTGTAAAAAAATTTACCGATGCAATTATGAATATTCCAAAAGAGGATGCCCCTTATGTTCATCGCCATATGTTATTGCCAGAAGGAAAGATAAATGATGAACATAGCTTTTTAGAAGGCTTACACATTATCATTAATGGAATTAAGGCAACAAATAAAGGGTCAAGCCCACGAGCTTGACCCTTATTTTTCTAAGTCGGATTATAAGGCAGCATCTCATCCTGCTGCTCATTCCCACTGTCTTCGCCATTCTTCCTGCTATCCATTTGACTCTTAACGACCGAAGTTACAGGGCAGTAGCGAACGATACCTTCAGCGACCTTCATTGCACCGGTCAATGCCAGTAACAGATAGGATTCCCGCCATGGCTTTTTGGCCATTTTTGCAGTAGTCCAGGACAAAAGGGTTAACCCACAAGTAATCCGAATTAAAGCGTTTAAAATGCCGATATTTTGTTGAATTTTCATTGTAAATTCTCCTTCACAGTATTTTCACAATTTTTATTATTTCTTTAATGCGTTAAACAATGAATTATGGTAGTATATGTAATTAAAGGGTTTTCTTTTGAATTTGGAACATACAATGAATTTATATAGAGCCAATGTTAAGACTAGAAATTACTTCAAAGGGAGGGAAGCATTGTGCTAGAACAACGTTATCGCTGGAAAAACAAGCATATTCGTGAACAGGTTTCCGTTCTCGACGGCAAACAAGCACCCACGATTTTATTAAAAAATGCTCGCTACCTGAACCAAGTATTCCGTAAATGGATGACGGCGAATATTTGGGTACATGAAGATCGGATTGTCTATGTTGGGGAAAAATTACCGGAAAACACAACGGATTGTGAAATTGTTGATTGTTCAGGACAATTTCTAGTGCCTGGTTATATAGAGCCTCATGCTCATCCATTTCACTTATATAATCCCCATTCGTTAGCGCGGTATGCATCACAGTTTGGTACAACAACACTCATCAATGATAATATGGCGCTTATTTTGCAATTAGATAAAAAGAAAGCGTTTTCTTTATTAAGAGAGCTAAGGAGCATTCCAACGACGATGTACTGGTGGTGTCGTTTTGATGCGCAGACTGAAATACTCGATGAGGTGGATACTTTCTCACATGCTGATGTGAAGGCTTGGTTGGAGCATGATGCAGTCCTGCAAGGTGGAGAGTTGACTGGCTGGCCAAAGCTTTTAGACGGAGACGATATGATGCTTCACTGGATTCAAGAGGCAAAGCGAATGAGAAAGAAAATTGAAGGACATTTTCCGGGGGCTTCTGAAAAAACGTTAGCCAAAATGATGTTGTTTGGGACCGATTGTGATCACGAGGCGATCTCTGGACAAGAGGTATACAACCGACTCATGCAAGGCTATATGGTTTCTCTGAGGCATTCCTCGATTCGCCCTGACTTACCAGTTTTACTCGACGAAATTCATGCATTAGGAATTGATCAATACGACCACTTTATGTTCAATACAGACGGGGCATCGGCTTCCTTCTATGAACAAGGAATTATCGATAATTTGATTCGGATTGCCATTGAAAAAGGGGTTCCGGTTATTGATGCTTACAATATGGCGACGATTAATGTGGCGCGCTATTATAATCTCGAGTATTTGCACGGGAACATTGCGACAGGTCGGGTCGCGAACATTAACTTTTTAACAGACGAGAAAAATCCGACACCAGTTTCCGTTCTGGCCAAAGGGCAATGGGTGAAAAAGGATGGCGTCAGTCTCGATGCTTTTGAAAAAATGGATTGGGAAGCCCAAGGATTAGAACCGTTAAATATTGATTGGGAGCTAACATCGGATGACCTGCAATTCTCGATGCCATTCGGAATTCAAATGGAAAGCTCGGTTATTACAAAGCCGTATTCAATCTCGATTGATGTGAACTATGAAGAGCTATCCCCTAATCATGATGAATGCTTTTTTATGCTAATGGATAAAGAAGGCAAGTGGCGGATCAATACGGTCGTAAAAGGATTTGCGAATAATCTCCCGGGACTTGCGAGCTCGTACACGAATACCGGTGACATCATTCTTATCGGTAAAAACAAATCAGATATGGTAAGCGCTTTTAACCGAATGAAGGAGCTTGGCGGAGGAATTGTGATTAGCGAGGACGAGAATATCGTTCTTGAAATTCCGCTACCACTAAAGGGCGTGATGTCGAATAAGCCTGTGGAAGACTTAATTGAGGATGAAAAAAAGCTATCTTCCTATTTAGTCGAAAGAGGCTATCGATTCAATGATCCGATCTATTCGCTATTATTTTTCACATCGACGCATTTGCCGTATATTCGCGTCACACAGCAAGGAATGTACGATGTGATGAATAAAATGGTACTCTTTCCAACGATAATGCGTTAAAATATAAAAGAGACATGTGTTCGTTTTCAACTCTTATATGGTAAGGAGCATAACATGAAACTAAAATGGATGATTCTCACTACTGCAGCCATTCTTTTCGTAGCAGGCTGTAGTAAAAAAGAAGAAGTTGTGAAGGAACATCAGGAAAAAGAAGTAACTGACATCAGTAAGGAAGAGCAGGTAGAGGAATATGATTACCAATATCCTTTAACAGGGATGGGGGTAAAAGAGGAATCTACGAATCGTGCTTACGCGGTCATGATTAACAATGATCCAAAGGCAAGGCCGCAATCAGGCTTGCACAAAGCGGATATTGTGTATGAATTATTAGCAGAGGGCAACGTCACGCGTTTCCTTGCGATTTTTCAAAGTGAAGATACGGATCGGATTGGTCCGGTAAGAAGTTCACGAGATTACTATATCGAGCTTGCGAAAGGATATGACGCGTTGTACATTGCGCATGGTTATAGCCCGGAAGCAAAGGAAATGCTGGATAGTGGATACGTGGACAACATCAATGGGATGCAGTATGATGGCACATTGTTTAAGAGAGACAAGAGCAGAGTGGCGCCACATAACTCCTATATTACTTCTGAAGATATTCTAAAAGGTGCCGAAAGAATCGGCTACGATATGGATGAAGCTCCAGCGTCCTTGCCGTTTTTGACGGAGGAGGAAGCAGAACAGCTTAATGGGGAAAAAGCCAATTCTGTTCTCGTATCATACTTCTCTAGCAAGTTGTTCGATGTGAATTTTAAATATGATGAAGCAACGAAGAAATATCAACGTTATAGCAATGATGAACTGACAGCGGATTTAGACTCAAATGAACCTGTTTTATTAGATAATATTTTGATTGTGGAAGCTGAGCATCACGTTTCAGATGATGCGGGCAGAAGAGACATTGACATTACGTCTGGTGGCAGAGGATATTTGCTGCAACGAGGTCAGTGGCAGGAAGTCGAATGGAAAAATGTTGATGGAAAAATCCTTCCGTTTGCCAATGGGCAAGAGGTTGGCTTTGTTCCAGGAAAGACATGGATTAACTTCGTTCCTTCAAAAGATGGACTTGAAAATGTGGTAACATTCGAAAATGAGTAATTTCTAAGAGGGGTAAACATATGCAAATTGAAAAATTAAGAGGGAAAGAATTAGACCAGTTATTTAATGCGGTGTTGTCTTTAAAAGATTTAGAGGAGTGCTATCGATTTTTCGATGATCTGTGCACAGTGAATGAGATCCAATCATTGGCGCAACGACTCGAGGTTGCCCGTATGCTACGCGAAGGCAAGACGTATCATAAGATTGAAACTGAAACTGGAGCTAGTACAGCAACGATCTCTCGTGTAAAGCGTTGTTTAAATTATGGGAACGATGCGTACGAATTGGCGCTAGAGCGTATAAAAGAACAAGAATAGTGATTTTTGGAACCGGGGTGGATTGTACCTCGGTTTTTTGGTTTTTATGGAGTGGGATAATGTCGGAAGAGGTTGGTTTACTTCACGTAGTACCATTTGTGTTTTAACAAATAACCAATTAAAGTCTGATATGTTGAGGTAGACTTTTTGATATATTCCTTGACAAGAATATTCCTTTTTGGTTATATTGAGAAAGAATATTGTTAAATAGGAGTTGATAAAATAAGAAATGGATTTTACAACAATCTTAAGTGCACTTGCTGAACCCAATAGGTTGAAGATTGTTGAATTACTTCGTAAGGGCCCATTAACAGTGGGTGAAATATCAGACCAACTTCATATTCGCCAGCCTCAAGCATCCAAACATCTCCGTGTATTGAATAAAGCAGGAGTGGTGGAGTTTACCGTAGATGCGAATCGTCGAATCTACATGCTAAGGTCAGAGCCCTTTACATCCTTAGATTTATGGTTGAAAGAATACCGTGACATTTGGGAGGAAAAATTCGACAACTTGGATCGTTATTTGCAGGATTTACAAATAAGAGAAAATAAAGAGAATGATAACTAAAATTATTGGAGGAATTATAATGACATCTCATATCAAAACTACTCATACTTTCAATTTTCCACGTGAACTTGTGTTTAAGGCACTAACTGAATCGGAACACCTAAAGAATTGGTGGGGTCCAAAAGGATGGACATTCGAGGTTTCTAAAGCGGATTTCCGTCCGGGCGGTATCTTTCACTACAGCCAGAAACCTGCTGATGGGGAGGTAATGTGGGTTAAATTTGTATACAGTGAGATTATTGCACCAGAGAAAATTGTTTACAGCAGTTTCTTTTCTGATGAAGAAGGTAACGCAGTACGTGCACCCTTTGCTCCCAATTGGCCAATAGAAATCCTAAATACGATTACGTTGACCGAGGACGAAGGAAAAACAACTCTGACAATGATTGTGAATCCTGTATCTCCAACTGAGGAAGAATACAAAACCTTCGTAGATTCAAAAGAGATGGCTCAAGAAGGATATTCCGGAACATATGCACAATTAGATGAATATCTAACAAAGATATAAACATTAAAATAGCCACAACAAAAACACCGACCACCGGTGTTTTGTATTTATTAACTATCTTCTTTAGCTTAACAATAGTTAAGTTCAAAAAAACTCATCATTCGAAAAAAAAAGTTACTCTAAAATCTAGATAAATATCATAAATTCCCGCACTCCACCCTCAAAAACTTTCCGAAATCCACCCCACGGACCATTTTTTATTCATCCAAACAAATGCTATAATGGTGGAATGGAATATGAAATGATCGCTTGTGTTCACAAAGGAACAAAACGATCAATATAGTCGCTTGGAGGAAGTAGTACGTGTACGATATTCGTGAATGGCGCCATGCATTTAAGCTGGACCCTAATAAAGAAATTTCGGAAGACCAACTTGACCAACTTTGTGAATCAGGCACAGATGCCATCATCATTGGGGGAACAGATGATGTCACGCTTGAAAAAGTACTAGATTTAATGGCGAGAGTTCGCAGATACACAGTACCATGTGTTTTAGAAATATCCAATATCGATTCTATTACCCCTGGTTTTGACCTATTTTTCATTCCCTCTGTATTAAATAGTACGGACCCCAGATGGATCATCGACTTTCATCATGAAGCAATTAAAGAATACGGGGATATCATGAATTGGGACGAGATTCACTTTCAAGGCTATTGTATCCTCAACAAAGAGTGTAAGGCAGCAAAGCTGACGAAAGCGAAGACCGACCTGACACCAGATGATGTCGCGGCCTATGCGCGATTAGCGGAAAAAATGATGCAGCTACCAATCTTTTATCTAGAATATAGCGGCACTTACGGGGACCTAGAAATGGTCCAAGCTGCAAAAAGAGTTCTCGACAAGACGAAGCTTTTCTATGGTGGCGGTATTGAAACATTAGAACAAGCCAAAGAAATGGCAAAATACGCGGATGTTATTGTTGTTGGCAACTCGATTTATACCGATTTCAACAAAGCGCTCGAAACAGTAAAAATTTGAATGACTCAAGCAAGTCATATACAATAGAAATAGAACAAGTGTTTGGTGGTGAAAAGGATGCAATACTTAACAGATAAATTAATTAATGGCTTGAACCCGGAACAGCAAAGAGCCGTCAAGACAACAGAAGGGCCATTGCTCCTTATGGCAGGTGCGGGAAGTGGTAAGACACGCGTGTTGACCCATCGAATCGCCTACCTCATGGTGGAAAAAAGAGTCAACCCATACAACATTCTTGCCATTACTTTTACAAATAAAGCGGCAAGAGAAATGAAGGATCGTATCTACAATATGATGGGTGGCGTCGCAGACGAGATTTGGATCTCGACATTCCACTCGATGTGCGTTCGAATTTTACGAAGAGACATCGACCGACTTGGCTATAATCGTAATTTCACGATTTTAGATTCGACGGATCAACTAACCGTGATCAAAGGGATTATTAAGGAAAAGAACATTGATCCGAAGAAATTTGATCCGCGTGCGATTTTAGGTTCAATCAGTAGCGCGAAAAATGAATTGAAAACGCCGGATGATTTTGCGAAATTAGCAGGAGGCTACTTCGATCAAGTTGTTGCAGATGTGTATGATCTTTATCAAAAAAGACTGCGTAAAAATAACGCCCTTGATTTTGATGATTTAATCATGGTGACGATTCAGCTTTTCCAACGTGTACCGGAAGTGCTTGAATTTTATCAGCGTAAGTTCCAATACATTCACGTGGATGAGTATCAGGATACGAACCGTGCCCAATATATGCTCGTGAAATTGCTCGCGAGTCGTTTCCAAAACCTATGTGTTGTAGGGGACTCGGATCAGTCGATTTATCGTTGGAGGGGTGCGGATATTGCCAACATCCTTTCCTTTGAAAAAGATTACCCACGTGCACAAGTGATTCTTTTAGAACAAAACTATCGTTCAACGAAAACAATCCTTGATGCAGCGAACCAAGTGATTAAAAATAACTCGAACCGTAAACCGAAAAATCTTTGGACGGAAAATGCAGAAGGAAACAAAATCTTTTATTACCGTGCAGATAGTGAGCAAACAGAAGCTCAGTTTGTTACAGGAAAAATTAAAGAAGCAGTGGATAGTGGGAAAAGAAAGTATTCTGATTTCGCGATTCTGTACCGTACGAATGCTCAGTCCCGTGTAATGGAGGAAGTATTGCTAAAGTCGAACATTGAATACTCCATTGTCGGCGGTATCAAGTTCTACGACCGTAAAGAGATCAAGGATATCCTAGCTTACTTGCGTTTAATTGCGAATCCAGATGATGATATCAGTCTACAAAGGGTTATTAATGTGCCAAAGCGTGGAATTGGTTCAACCTCATTGGATAAAATGGCGAACTTTGCAGCGTTGCATGATATGTCTATCTATGATGCGCTTGAAACAGTTGAGTTAATGGGCTTAAGTCCGAAAACGACGAAGGCTGTAGCTGAGTTCCGTGATTTAATTAAAGGCTACACAAACATGCAGGAGTACTTATCAGTAACAGAGTTAGTCGAAGAAGTACTTGAAAAAACAGGCTACCGTGAAACGTTAAAAGCGGAAAAATCGATTGAGGCAGAAAGCCGCCTCGAGAACATTGACGAATTTTTATCCGTAACAAAAGCATTCGAAGAAAACAACGAAGATAAGAGTTTAGTTGGCTTTTTAACAGACTTAGCGCTTGTTGCGGACATTGATAAATTAGATGACGATGGAGAAAAGACTGACTCAGTTGTGCTAATGACTCTTCATTCGGCAAAAGGATTGGAATTCCCTGTCGTGTTCCTTTTAGGATTAGAGGAAGGAGTCTTCCCACATAGCCGTTCGTTAATGGAAGAAGCGGAAATGGAAGAAGAGCGCCGCCTTGCTTATGTAGGGATCACCCGTGCGGAGGAAGAACTGTATATTTCAAATGCGCAAATGCGTACGTTATTTGGACGCACGAGTATGAACCCAGCATCTCGCTTTATTCGAGAAATTCCGGAAGAGCTATTAGAAGATGCTAGACCTAAACCAAAGGCGAAGTCAGCTTCACCGTTTGGGGGATCGCCTTCAAGACCAGCTACGAGAGCTGGAGTCTCAGCACCTGGAGTCACTCGTCCAGCAGTTACTAGACCTGTGGCAAATTCGACTGGCGGGGATGCACTTGGCTGGAAGGTAGGGGACAAGGCTCAGCATGGTAAGTGGGGCGTTGGAACCGTGGTAAGTGTGAAAGGTGATGGAGAAAGCATGGAGCTAGATATTGCCTTCCCAAGCCCAACTGGCATTAAGCGCCTGTTAGCGAAGTTTGCTCCAATACAGAAAGTGTAAGATGTGAATTTCAATAATTCTCAAGGAATGTGAATATGAAATGTCACAAAGAAAGGTGTGGGGTTATGGACCTTTTAGCGGCTGAAAAAGAAATACAACAGCTACATCAACTATTAAACAAATATAATTATGAATATCATGTACTCGACCAGCCATCTGTGCAAGATGCGGAGTACGACAAGTTGATGCAACAATTAATCCAGCTTGAAGAACAGTTTCCACAGTTTAAGACATCGGATTCGCCAACTCAGCGTGTGGGTGGACATGTACTGGACATGTTTGAAAAAGTACAGCATGAAATCCCGATGCTTAGTCTTGGGAATGCCTTTGGTGAGCAGGACCTAAGAGATTTTGACCGTCGTGTCACACAAGCGGTTGGCGAGGACCATTCCTATGTGTGCGAGTTGAAAATCGACGGCTTAGCCGTGTCTCTTCGTTATGAAAATGGCTTATTCGTACGAGGTGCGACTCGTGGGGACGGTACGATTGGAGAAGACATTACGGCTAACCTACGTACGGTTCGTTCGATTCCGTTGCGTTTGAATGAACCTGTGACAATTGAAGTTCGCGGAGAAGTCTTCATGCCAAAACGTTCCTTTGAGGCTTTAAATCAGGTGAAAAAGGAAAGAGAAGAAGAGCCATTTGCGAATCCGCGTAATGCGGCAGCGGGCTCACTTAGACAGCTTGATACAAAAATTGCGGCTTCTCGTAACCTAGATGTATTCCTATATAATATTGCGAGTACGGATGAGGTAGATGTCGATTCCCATAGTGAAGGTCTTGATTACTTAGACAGCCTTGGTTTTAAGACAAACCAAGAGCGTAAGAAGTGCAAGACCATTGACGAAGTGCTTGCGTTTGTGGAAAGCTGGACAGAGAAAAGACCGCATTTGCCATATGAGATTGATGGCCTTGTTATTAAAGTAGATTCCTATGAGCAACAGCAGCAATTAGGCTTTACAGCGAAGAGTCCACGTTGGGCGATTGCGTATAAATTCCCAGCTGAGGAAGTTATTACGACGCTAAAAGAAATTGAGTTAAGCGTAGGGCGTACAGGCGTGGTCACACCGACAGCGATTTTAGAACCAGTTCGCGTTGCAGGCTCAACGGTACAACGTGCTTCTTTACACAACGAGGATTTAATCCGTGAAAAAGATATCAAAATTGGCGATCAGGTCGTTATTAAAAAAGCTGGAGACATCATTCCAGAAGTGGTGAATGTTTTAGCAGACCGACGAACTGGCGCAGAAATTGATTTCAAAATGCCAAATCATTGTCCAGAATGCGAAAGTGAACTTGTTCGATTAGAGGGTGAGGTCGCTCTTCGATGTATCAATCCAAAGTGTCCGGCTCAAATTCGTGAGGGACTAATTCACTTTGTTTCTAGAGATGCGATGAACATTGATGGATTAGGAGAAAAAGTGATTAGCCAGTTGTTTGCTGAACAGCTCATTCATGATGTGGCAGACATTTATAAGCTTACGTATGAACAGCTTATTGCTTTAGAACGTATGGGTGAAAAATCAGTTAGCAATCTGCTACAAGCGATCGAAGCGTCTAAAGAGAACTCTTTAGAAAAGCTTTTATTTGGACTTGGGGTTCGTCATGTTGGAGCGAAAGCGGCGAAAACATTGGCGATTGAATTTAACACAATGGACCAATTAGCTAGCGCTACTTATGAGCAATTGACAGCCATTAATGAAATCGGGGATAAAATGGCTGATTCCATCGTTTCCTATTTCGAGCTTGAAGAAGTGCAGGAACTCCTGCAAGAGTTAAAGGAAATCGGCGTGAATATGGAATACAAAGGTCCAAAGCCGGTTTCGATTGAGGATTCCACATCTATTTTTGCCGGAAAAACAGTCGTCTTAACTGGAAAGCTCGAGCAATTATCCCGCAATGAAGCGAAGGATGAAATTGAGCGCCTTGGTGGAAAAGTTGCTGGTAGTGTCAGCAAAAAGACGCATTTGGTTATTGCAGGAGAGGATGCTGGTTCGAAGCTAGCAAAGGCGCAGGAATTAGGCGTCGAGGTTTGGACAGAAGAACAGCTGATTGAAGAGATGAAAAAGAATTAATAGAAATAAGAGGTGTCAGTACCATGAGAAAAATCTCATTGGTCGTTTTCGCTTTAGTTCTTTTGTTAGTCGGATGTGCTCCGAATTTTCAAAAGGACCAGGAGATTGTGCAAGAGACGGAAGATACAAAAGAGAAAGCGATTATTCCTAAATATAAGATTTCGGATCAGTACTACCAAACAATTTTACCATTCGAGCCTTCAGAGGCCCGTGGGTTAACGGTCAGCAAGTTGAATACGCGATACGATATTGACGAGTTTGAAACAGGGTTAATGCGCATTGCCCAAAATACATTTAGCCCTGATAAGTATTTATTTCAAGAGGGCCAATATTTAGACCGAAAAACGGTTGGCTTATGGTTAAACCGAGAATACACAGATGCTCAGCTGAAGGAAGTTGGATTAAAGGCAGAACAGAATATCGGTCTGAATCCTTTAGATCCTGGAACTGGCGATGTGAAAACAAGAAATAAAGAGAATCCTATTTATCTAGCTCATATTTTGGAGCATGATTATTTGGTAAAAGGGGAAGATGGTACGGCGCATCTTGGCGGAATTGTCATTGGACTGGCGTTAAACTCCGTTCACTATTTCCAAGAGATTCAGTACGGTCCAACTTATGAGACGAAAATTGAGCACGCAACGCTCGATAAGGAAGGTAAGAAAATTGCGGAGCAGGTAGTTAGCCGACTTCGTCAAATCAAAGGTTTATCTAAGGTTCCAATTACGATTGCTTTGTTTGAACAAGAAAGCCAGTCTGCAGTTGTACCAGGGAATTTCTTTGCCTATGCAAAGGTTGGAGAGGGTAGCTCGAAAATCGGTGGCTGGGAAAATGTGAACGAAGACTATGTGTTATTTCCGTCGGATAATGCGGAAGATGAGCATCGTGACGATTTGACGACTTTCTTGAACTTCAAGCAGGATGTAGAGGAATACTTCCCGAACTTTAACGGGGTTATCGGAAGAGCCTTCTACATTGAAAAGGAATTACAGAAGCTAAGTATTGATATTCCGATTCAGTTTTACGGCAAAGCTGAGGCTGTTGGGTTTACACAGTATGTGACCGGGCTGATTTTGGAGCACTTCCCTGACTATATTTCGGTTCAAGTGAATGTTTCCTCCGTTAATGGCCCAGAGGCATTAATTGTGAGAGAAGTCGATCAAAAAGAACCGTTTGTGCATATTTATGAGTAAATGGGCAGGCAGAGATTATTCTCTGTCTGTTTTTTTGTTTGTTTGTTTGTTTGTTTGGGAATGTGGGCGTTCATGTGGGAGCTAGAATGACCGGGTTTTGTGAGGTGTTGATTTTGATTTTAGCTGCCAAATATGGCTTGTACGCCAAGAATTAGGCGGTATCGTTAATTGTGGCGGACAAACTTAGGTTGTACGTCAAGATCAGGGCCGTGGCGCTGAACGTGACCGACAAACAGGAATTGTACGCTAAGAAATGGAGAAATCCCCCGAACGTGGCGGACAAATTAGAAATGCCCGCCAAGAAATGGAGAAATCCCATGAACGTGGCGGACAAATCAGAAATGCACGCCAAGAAATGGAGAAATCCCATGAACGTGGCGGACAAATCAGAAATGCACGCCAAGAAATGGAGAAATCCCTTGAACGTGGCGGACAAATCAGAGATGCACGCCAAGAAATGGAGAAATCCCTTGAACGTGGCGGACAAATCAGAAATGCACGCCAAGAAATGGAGAAATCCCCCGAACGTGGCGGACAAATCAGAAATGCACGCCAAGAAATGGAGAAATCCCATGAACGTGGCGGACAAATCAGAGATGCCCGCCAAGAAATGGAGAAATCACCCGAACGTGACCGACAAACAGGAATTGTACGCCAAGAAATGGAGAAATCCCCCGAATGTGGCGAATATATCAGAAATGCCCGCCAAGTTATGCGGATAGCCCTCAGACCTGACCGGCAAATCTAAAAATGTATTCTGATAAGTTCACCACTAGAATCATTCCGCCAATCCAAACTACAAATTGTAAACCCTACCATAAATAACAATCTTTACAACCATCGAACTAGTCTCAATTTAATTACTATTCTAGATTATCAATTGAAGGACACGCCTAAAACTGATAGAATGTGAGTGTGTTACGTTAATAGTCAGGGTTAAGGAGGCGGTTTTATTGGTACAGGCATACAAGCATGAGCCATTTACAGATTTTTCGGTAGAAAAGGAACGTGAAGGCTATTTACTAGGGTTAAAAACAGTTGAAAGTTATTTAGGTAAGGATTACGACCTTGTTATCGGAGGAGAACGTATTTCAACTGAAGAAAAGATCGTTTCTATCAATCCATCGAATAAAGAAGAAGTGATTGGACGTGTTTCAAAGGCTAGCAAAGACCTTGCTGAAAAAGCAATGCAAGCTGCTGTAGAAGCGTTCAAAACATGGAAAAAGGTAAAACCTGAAAGCCGTGCAGACGTTTTATTCAAAGCAGCTGCCATTCTTCGTCGTCGCAAGCATGAGTTTTCTGCCCTTTTAACAAAAGAAGCAGGAAAGCCATGGAGTGAAGCGGATGCGGATACAGCAGAAGCGATTGATTTCTTAGAATTCTATGCTCGTCAAATGCTAAAAATCAAAGACGGTGTACCCGTACAAAGCCGTCCGAATGAAGATAACCGTTATAACTACATTCCGCTTGGAGTGGGAGTCATTATTTCACCTTGGAACTTCCCGTTAGCGATTATGGCTGGAACAACCGTTGCAGCAATCGTTTCTGGAAACACAGTACTTCTTAAGCCAGCTTCTACGACACCAATCGTGGCAGCGAAATTTGTAGAAGTCATGGAAGAAGCAGGATTACCTGCGGGCGTTCTAAACTTTGTTCCAGGAAGTGGTGCAGAGGTGGGCGACTATTTAGTTGATCATAAGGATACTCGTTTTATCAGCTTCACAGGTTCTCGTGATGTTGGTCTACGAATCTATGAAAGAGCGTCTAAGCTCAACGAAGGTCAAATTTGGCTGAAGCGTGTAATTGCTGAAATGGGTGGTAAGGACACGATTGTTGTTGATAAGGAAGCTGATTTAGAGCTTGCGGCTCAATCGATCGTGGCATCATCTTTCGGATTCTCTGGTCAAAAATGTTCTGCATGTTCTCGTGCAGTAATCGTTGAAGACGTGTATGATCAAGTGTTAAATCGTGTCGTTGAATTAACAAACGCGTTAACACAAGGAGATCCAGTTGATCAAAACAATTACATGGGTCCAGTAATCGACCAAGCAGCTTTCGATAAAATCTTGAGCTATGTGGAAATCGGTAAGCAGGAAGGTCGTCTCATGACTGGTGGCGAAGGAGATAACTCTAAAGGTTTCTTCGTTAAGCCAACTGTATTTGCTGATTTAGACCCAGAAGCTCGTTTAATGAAGGAAGAAATCTTTGGTCCAGTTGTAGGTTTTACAAAGGCAAAAGATTTTGATGAAGCTATAGAAATTGCGAACAATACGGAATACGGATTAACAGGTGCTGTTATTACGACAAACCGTGTGAATATGGAAAAAGCACGTGAAGACTTCCACGTTGGAAACTTGTATTTCAACCGTGGCTGTACAGGCGCGATTGTTGGTTACCAACCATTTGGTGGCTTCAACATGTCTGGAACAGACTCAAAAGCAGGTGGCCCAGACTACTTACTTCTTCATATGCAAGCAAAAACGACATCAGAAATGTATTAATTGTTTTTGGAAAACCTCTTTTCCTTCGGGAGAAGAGGTTTTTTGTTGATGTAGATAAAAGCCAATTCAGTAATTCGGAGCTCAATTTTGAGGACCAACAAAAAATACATAATAACCCTCCATTTGGAAATAAATAAATTGATATTATTTCAATATAATGGAGGATGCAACAATGGCAGAACAAGAACGTACAGGTACTGGTGAGAGTGCTGATTCCTTAACGAATCGCCAGGGCCATCCCGTCACCGACAATCAGAATATCAGGACGGTTGGAAACCGAGGCCCGTCAACATTAGAGAACTATGATTTTATTGAAAAAATAACCCACTTTGACCGTGAAAGAGTGCCGGAACGTGTCGTTCATGCACGGGGAGCAGCAGCACATGGTTACTTTGAGGCTTACGGAAAAGTAGGTGATGAGCCAATCTCAAAATACACAAGGGCAAAGCTTTTTCAAGAAGCAGGAAAGCAAACGCCTGTCTTTGTCCGTTTTTCAACCGTGGTTGGAGGGATGGATTCACCTGAAACAGCACGTGACCCAAGAGGATTCGCCGTCAAATTTTACACGGAAGATGGAAACTGGGATTTGGTCGGGAATAATCTAAAAATCTTCTTTATCCGTGATGCAATGAAGTTTCCGGATATGATTCACTCCTTCAAGCCAGACCCTGTATCAAACGTCACGAATCCAGAAAGAATGTTTGATTTTCTCTCTCGCACGCCAGAGGCGACGCATATGGTAACATTTGTTTTCTCGCCTTGGGGGATTCCGGCGAATTATCGTCAGATGCAAGGCTCGGGTGTGAATACATACAAATGGGTCAACGCAGAAGGAAAGGCTGTTTTGGTAAAATACCATTGGGAGCCGTTGAAACAAGGGATTAAGAATTTAACATCAAAAGAAGCAGCCGAGATTCAGGCACAAAATACAAGCCATGCGACACAAGATTTGTATGAGTCGATTGAAAATGGCGATTACCCTGAGTGGGAGTTCTGCGTTCAAATAATGAGTGATGATTACCATGAAGAACTAGACTTCGATCCCCTCGATGATACGAAGCTGTGGCCGACAGATAAGTTTCCATTTTTGAAGGTTGGAAAAATGGTGTTAAACAAAAATCCTGAAAACTATCATAACGAAGTGGAACAGTCTGCATTCGGAACCGGCGTACTCGTTGACGGGCTAGATTTTTCCGATGATAAAATGTTGCAAGGTCGAACTTTCTCTTATTCTGATACGCAGCGTTATCGTGTCGGAACGAACTATTTACAACTGCCAATTAACTCACCGAAAAAGCGTGTTGCGACTAATCAGCGAGGCGGGCAAATGTCGTACCATGTGGATGCAGGTGAAAATCCACATATCAATTACGAGCCATCTGTGATCGGCGGCTTGAAGGAAGCTGAACAAGTAGGTGAAGTTCATGAGCCACACTATGATGCCAATCTCGTTCGTGAAAAAATTGACCGCACGAATGATTTTGCGCAGGCTGGAGAGACGTATCGTGCATTTGAGGATTGGGAGAAGGATGAGCTCATCAGCAACTTAGTAGAAAATTTAAAAGTGTGTAGAAAAGAGATTCAGGATCAAATGATTGAGTATTTTACGAAAGCGGACGAAGAATACGGTAGACGTGTTCGAGAAGGATTAGCGAACGCAACTGTAAATGACAAAAAGAATACAGGAAGTGCAGACGCGGATGCAGCCACTAAAAAGGCTGAACAAATGGGGCATGAAGCGGATCCGTATTAAGTAAGGCTCTTTTCTCAATCATTGATGCTGTTGAAACAAAATAACAAAGAAAGATGTGTTTTATCATGGATATTCAGATACTAAATTTGAGAAAAGGGCAATGGAATCTCAAAAAGTATTTCTAAATATTATTTACAGGGCAAAAATCGGCTCTTGGACTTTTGCGAAAAAACACAATCTACACGAAAACATCCTAAGAAAGAATACCTCCTTTAGGGGGTGTTTTTTTCGTGTAGGAAATAATTGTCGAAAATATTTTCAGAAAAATCACATTAAAACAGTTCCATTTTTTCTTAATCTGTTATAGAATACAAAACGTAATCATTAAAACTGTATTATAACAATGAGAGGAGAATGGAAAAATGACAAACGAACGGGTACAGCAATTACTAGAAAGCTGGGAAAATGATGCACGGTGGAAAGGAATTGAACGTCCATATTCGGCAGAAGAGGTAATCAAATTACGTGGTTCATTGGATGTGGAGCATACACTTGCACGACGCGGCGCCGAAAAACTATGGAAGCTTGTAAATACAGAGGATTTCGTCAATGCCTTGGGGGCTTTGACAGGAAACCAAGCGGTGCAACAGGTGAAGGCAGGGCTTAAAGCAATATACTTAAGTGGCTGGCAGGTTGCAGCAGATGCAAACCTTTCTGGACATATGTATCCAGACCAAAGCTTGTATCCAGCGAACTCAGTGCCAAGTGTGGTCAAACGGATTAACCAGGCACTACAACGTGCGGACCAAATTACTTATCTTGAAGGTGACGATTCCATCGACTGGTTTGCGCCAATTGTGGCAGATGCCGAAGCTGGCTTTGGTGGGCAGTTGAACGTATTCGAACTGATGAAAGGGATGATTGAAGCTGGAGCTGCTGGGGTGCACTTCGAGGATCAATTATCTTCTGAAAAAAAATGTGGCCACTTGGGTGGAAAGGTATTGCTTCCAACGCAAACAGCCGTCCGTAACTTGATTGCAGCCCGACTTGCTGCTGATGTTATGGGTGTTCCAACTGTATTAGTTGCTCGAACGGATGCAAACGCAGCTGATTTGATCACAAGTGATGTTGATCCATATGATGCACCATACATCACGGGCGAAAGAACAGCAGAAGGCTTCTATCGAACAGAAGCAGGTCTCGACCAAGCAATTGCTCGCGGTCTTGCTTATGCTCCATATGCTGACTTAATCTGGTGTGAAACTTCCGAGCCAAATATTGAAGAAGCTCGACGTTTTGCAGAAGCGATTCATGAACAGTTCCCTGGCAAACTTTTAGCATACAACTGCTCGCCATCCTTCAACTGGAAAGCTAGGCTTTCAGATGAGGAGATTGCTAACTTCCAAATCGAACTTGGTAAAATGGGCTACAAGTTCCAATTCGTTACTCTTGCTGGATTCCATGCCCTAAACCACAGCATGTTCAACTTAGCTCTTGGCTACAAAGACCGCGGTATGGCCGCTTACTCAGAATTACAACAGGCTGAGTTTGATTGTGAAAAGGATGGCTACACAGCAACTCGTCATCAAAGAGAGGTAGGAACAGGCTACTTCGACCAAGTTTCAATGGTTGTAACTGGCGGAACTTCTTCTACAACAGCATTAAAAGGTTCGACAGAAGAAGAGCAATTTACAACGAACACAAAGTAAATTCGAAAAATCCTTCTCTTCATCAGAAGAGGAGGATTTTTTAGGTATTCTTCATGAAGCGATCATGCAATTTTGTCAGGATAAGTAATGCAAAAATGGATCCTAATAGGGTTAAAAGCATATCCCATTGAGCATCCCATATATCACCTTGAGTACCTAAGAAGTCTTTTGCAGCCTTACCTCCATGTGTCATTTTCGAAACTAACCATTCAATAATCTCATATAGGGCTGCTATGGATAATGAAATACTCAAAGCAAAAATGATTAACCAACCACCGTTTTTTATCAACGTCTTCCTTATGATGATTTCTCTAATGATAATGATAAAAAAGCCCTTAAAAAAATGCCCAAATCGATCATAGTGATTCCTTTCTAAATCGAAATAATCTTTCATCCAATTAAAAAGGGGAACTTTCGAATAGGTATAGTGCCCGCCTATAAACATCAAGATACAAAGCATGGTTATAATGACATAAGACAGGGTTGTCAAACGAAATCTTTTGAATGTCAAAGCAAGGATAATGATTCCAATTAAGGCAGGTCCAACTTCTAATGCCCAATCGGTATATGAAGCAGGTTCTATTCCTGACCAAATGAATACAGCTAGTATTATGAATAAGAGGAAAAAATGAATAGTTTTCACTGGTGTCACTCCTTTTTATCGTTAGTATTTCAAAAGTGCAAATACAATACTCACGAGTAGAGATTGGATTGCGCTTAAATCAGAGATATCTGCATATGATTTTATGGTGATTGCGGATATTTGGGGCTCTTACGGGTCAAATTCTGCGCTCATTTCGGATTTCTCCTAAGTCAATCGTTATGATAAAATGTGGAAATACTAAGCACGCACAATAGATTTGAATCATAGAAAAATAATAGCTTCAAAGTAAGGAGGATTTACATTGTCTGGCCCTAATTTGGATGATTATTTACAGCAAGGAATTTATGGACAAAAAGAGATTAATCCAGACGAAAGGAGAAAATTCTTAGGAACACTGAGGGAAAGAGTGGTTATCGCACTCACACAAGCGCAAGTGAGAGAAGAGAACGTTTTTACAGAGGTAGAGGACTCGTTAAAATCAAATCGAGAAGCGACGTTATTACTGAATGGGAACATCGATTACGCATACCTCTCCAAATACATCAAACTCGCTAGCAAATACAACGTGGAATACACAATTGTCACTAACAACGAACACAACTCCGAAATCGGATTAGTTATTGCCCAAGAATACGCGGTAGATAAAGAGGACATCTATGTCACGCAGAAAAAGATTGAGTACGTGGAAAGCAAAGAGAAAAAAGGGTTATTAAGTGGTTTTACAAAATTGTTTAAGAAGTAGTGGAAAAGGTGATAAAACTGTCACCTTTTTTACGTCGAATCAAGGATTTAAGCGGACTCTCTGTTGCTTTATAGCACTGAATTTTGTTATCATCAAGTTATTGTTGACTATTCAAATACAGGCTTTTGGAGGTGGACTCATATGTCTAGAATTTCAGCTGAAGAAGTTAAGCACGTGGCTAATCTAGCGAGACTTGCTGTGACAGAAGAAGAAGTTCAGAAATTCACGCAGCAGCTCGATAAAATTATTTCATTCGCAGAACAATTAAACGAATTAGATACAGAGAACGTAGAACCAACCTCACACGTTTTAGATATGAAAAATGTGATGAGAGAAGATGTTCCTGTAAAAGGACTTCCACGTGAAGAGGTGCTCAAGAACGCACCAGAACACGAAAATGGACAAATTAAAGTACCGTCAATTATTGAGTAAGGAGGGGAAGAGATGAGTTTATTTGATCAGAAGCTGAGTTCGCTTCAAGAATCATTACATAAAAAAGAAATTTCTGTAACCGACCTTGTGGACGAGTCTTATAAAAGAATTGACCAGGTCGAAGATAAGGTTCAAGCTTTCCTTACATTAGACGAAGAAAGCGCGCGCCAAAAAGCAATCGAATTAGACAAAAAGCTTGGTACGGATGATGCAAAAGGGCTTCTATTTGGAATGCCGATCGGAATTAAGGACAATATTGTCACTCGTAATCTACGTACAACAGCTGCTAGTAAAATACTTGAAAACTTTGATCCAATTTATGATGCAACTGTTGTGCAAAAGCTTCAAACTGCAAACAGTATTACCATCGGTAAGCTTAATATGGATGAGTTTGCGATGGGCTCTTCCACTGAGAACTCTGGCTTCCAAAAGACAAAGAACCCGTGGAACTTAGAAACAGTACCAGGTGGATCTTCAGGTGGTTCAGCAGCGGCTGTGGCAGCAGGGGAAGTCCTTTTTTCATTAGGCTCTGATACGGGTGGTTCGATTCGTCAGCCAGCATCCTTCTGTGGAGTAGTCGGATTAAAACCTACATATGGACGTGTTTCCCGTTTTGGACTAATTGCATTCGCTTCATCGCTAGACCAAATTGGGCCAATTACAAGAAACGTTGAAGATAACGCATATCTTTTACAAGCGATTTCTGGACTAGATCCAATGGATTCGACTTCAGCAAATGTGGACGTACCTAATTTTGTGCAATCTTTAACAGGTGATGTAAAGGGACTTAAAATCGCGGTGCCAAAGGAATACCTTGGTGAAGGCGTGAAGGAAGAAGTGAAGCAATCTGTTTTAGATGCCTTGAAAACTCTTGAAAAATTAGGAGCAACTTGGGAAGAGGTATCTCTACCACATTCGAAGTATGCTTTAGCAACGTATTACTTGCTGTCTTCTTCAGAAGCATCTGCTAATCTAGCACGCTTTGACGGTGTTAGATACGGTTACCGTTCACCAAATGCGGACAACCTAATGGACTTATATAAAAATACGAGAGCAGAAGGCTTTGGGGAAGAGGTTAAGCGTCGTATTATGCTTGGAACCTTTGCACTAAGCTCTGGTTATTATGATGCTTATTATAAAAAGGCACAAAAAGTTCGTACGCTCATTAAGCAAGATTTTGAAAATATTTTTGCAAAATATGATGTGATTGTCGGACCAACAACGCCAACACCTGCTTTCAAAATTGGTGAAAATACAGCGGATCCAATGACAATGTACTTAAACGATATTTTAACAATCCCAGTAAACCTTGCAGGCGTGCCAGGAATCTCCGTTCCATGTGGATTCTCAAATGGCTTACCACTAGGATTACAAATCATCGGAAAGCATTTTGATGAAAGTACGGTTTATCGCGTTGCCCATGCGTTCGAGCAAGCAACTGATTTTCATAAACAAAAACCACAATTGTAAGAGAGGTGAGACAAGTGAAATTTGAAACGGTGATCGGACTTGAAGTCCATGTCGAATTAAAAACAGATTCTAAGATTTTCTCGGCGAGCCCGAACCATTTTGGAGCGGAGCCAAACACAAATACAAGTGTAATTGACCTCGGTTATCCAGGTGTTTTACCGGTGTTGAATAAAAAGGTAGTCGACTACGCGATGAAGGCTGCGATGGCTCTAAATTGTGAGGTTGCGACGGAAACGAAATTCGACCGCAAAAACTATTTTTACCCAGATAATCCGAAGGCTTACCAAATCTCTCAATTTGATAAGCCGATTGGGGAACATGGCTGGATTGAGATTGAAGTTGACGGCTATAAAAAGAAAATTGGTATTACTCGTATCCATATGGAAGAGGATGCAGGTAAGCTGAATCATGAAAAAGGGTATTCCCTATGTGACTACAATCGCCAAGGGACACCATTGATTGAAATCGTATCTGAGCCAGACATTAGAACGCCTAACGAAGCTTACGCTTACTTAGAGAAGCTAAAGTCTATCATCCAATATACAGGTGTTTCTGATTGTAAAATGGAAGAGGGCTCATTACGTTGTGATGCCAATATCTCTATTCGTCCAGTCGGACAAGAAGAGTTCGGTACTAAGACAGAGTTGAAAAACTTAAACTCTTTCAACTTTGTTCGTAAAGGTTTGGAATACGAAGAAAAGCGTCAAGAAGAAGTGATTTTAGCAGGTGGAACGATTGATCAGGAAACACGTCGTTTTGATGAAGCAACAGGGAAGACGCTCCTTATGCGTGTAAAAGAAGGTTCTGATGATTATCGTTACTTCCCAGAGCCGGATTTATTGGATATCTACATTGATGAAGCGTGGAAAGAAAGAGTACGCGCTGAAATCCCTGAGCTGCCAGATGCTCGTCAAAAACGCTACATCGAAGACCTTGGATTACCTGCTTACGATGCAGCTGTTTTAACAGTGACAAAGGAAATGGCAGATTTCTTTGAAGCTACGGTAGCGGCTGGTGCAGATGCGAAGCAAGCATCGAACTGGATAATGGGTGAATTGTCCGGTTACTTGAATGCGGAGCAAAAAGAGCTTGAAGATGTGGCATTAACGCCAGAAGGATTAGCAGGCATGATTGAGCTAATCGAAAATGGCACCATCTCATCTAAGATCGCGAAAACAGTTTTCAAAGAAATGATTGAAAACGGTGGAGATGCTGAGCAAATTGTTAAGGATAAGGGACTTGTCCAAATCTCTGACGAAGGTGCGTTGCTAAAAGTCGTTACGGAAGTTTTAGACAATAACCCTCAATCGATTGAAGATTACAAGAATGGTAAAAATAAAGCAATTGGATTCCTTGTTGGTCAGTTAATGAAGGCGACAAAAGGACAAGCTAATCCGCAAATCGTGAATAAGCTTTTATTAGAAGAAATTCAAAAGCGTTAAATTTTGGTTGGAAATGCTGGTAGGCTATAATGGGCTTACCAGTATTTTTATTTTGAGGGGGATTTGTAATGAGTTTACTTGATTGGTTTCAAAAAGGCTTAACGTATGAAGAGTACAAAGGGCAATTGAAGGTAAATCTCACGGAAATGAACGCGATTTATGAGAAATTTGAAGTGAATGATGAAAGACTTTCTGCTTTGTCTGGTGTTGCAACTAAGGTCATTGTTCTAACCGAAGATTGGTGCGGAGATGCACTCATGAACAACCCGATTCTCATGAAAATCGCGGAGAAGCTAGGTCTTGATGTTCGTTTTGTTCTAAGAGATAGCAACCTCGAGCTAATGGACCAATACTTAACGAATGGCACAGCTCGCTCGATTCCAATCTTCATTTTTATCGATGATGAAGGCAATGAAAAAGCAGTTTGGGGACCAAGAGCAGCTGAAGCACAAAATTTGGTAGACAATTGGCGTGCCGAACTGCCAGCTAAAGAAGCTGAAGATTTCGAGGAGAAGCAAAAGGCGATGTATAGAAAAATAAAGCAAACATACGTCGAAGATACAAAATTATGGAATGCTGTAGCGAATAGCATTATTACGAAATTAGAAACGCAGAAATAAGGGCATCTGTAAAAGGACATAGCATTTTAAGATGTTGTGTCCTTTTAATGCTACTAGTTTTAGAATAAATACTTGTTGGCGATATGAAACGTACAAATTAAAATAACTACTCCCCAAGCTACAGCGTAACGAAGATAAGTCTTTTTCGTTATTTTTTCATCTCGCAAATTTTGATATACCGTTAAAATCCAATGAATTGCTAATAGAATAAGGCCAATCTGGGTAAATAGAGTACCCAATATAAAAGATAATAGAATAAATACAAGGGAAAAACCTAAAAGTAGCTTGTTTATCAGCTTTATGATGTTCATCTCCTTCTTTAAACCAGTTGTTCCACACTTCTCTCTACGATTGCCACCATATCATTTTCGGCACCCAGACTAAAGTTAATAAAAACACCACTTCCTCCACCAGCACCAATGGCAGAAATATAAATATTACTGTCGGAGCCAACAACTGTAAGGCTCAAGCTAGCTCTATTTCCATTTCTCATAAAATATTTATCATAAACTCGAACGGCTATTTTTGTATCTCCAAGGGTGTAGTTACTTTCATCCACTAATTTCATGCTTATTCCACTATTGGCGATATCATTTTGCAAATGACTAACCACTTCCTCAAACTGACCCGTAATCGTCTTTTCATACTTTGCCATGATTAACTCATCTCCCGATAGTTCTATAAAACGTCTTTATAAAAAAATATCTATATAAACATATTCGATAAATATATCTATTTTCCTTTTTATTCCACTATTCTGCATGTATGATTCATAAAGAAAGGTACTAATCCGGTTTAGATTAGTACCTTTCTCTTTCATATCTTCAATCTTACTGATAAGCAACTTCACCAACAAACATATCAGGAAAGCCTTCATAAAAATTTACGACATCTCTTAATCCTTCTTGACTCGTTTCACTGGCTAGAACAGCTTGCAATGCCTCGGTAGATTCAAAATAGAGAGTAGTTGTTAGCTGGTATGGCGGTTTTGATCCGTCCAATGCTTGATAGAATTTCTTCACTTCGTATCGCTGCATTCCCAGAGGCTTAAGAGCCTCATTACACCAAGCCAAGTGTTTATCTCGATAGTACTTTTCATTAAAAGGTACATCCGTTTTGTAGCAAAAAGTGATGGTCGCCATATTCATCCTCCTTTTTTGAAATGCCTATTACATGTATATTTCATTTTAGGAAGGAAAAGAATACGGCTCTCGAATCCTTATTAAACTTTGAATGACATACCTTCTTCTTCTAACGATTTTCTTAGAATTGGTAAGGAGGATGGCCCGATACCATGGAGTTTTAGAATTTCTTTTTCAGTGTACTGTGATAGTTTTTGAAAAGTATCAATTCCTTCATGAATTAAGGCTCTTCTAGCTGGTGAGCTTAGCTTCGATAGAAAGCCACTTTCGGGTTTATTTTCTTTTTCGCAAGTAGGACAGCTTGTACAATCACTGCTTTTGTAATACTTATGTCCTTTTTCACAAACGCGTAAATTTTTTTCAGCATTCAATAATATTCACTCCTTAAAACTTAGTGTAGCGATGCTAGAAACAGCCATACATACTATCAAGAAAACTGAAAATAATACGAAGGTGAACCCTAACTGCAATAGGAGGAGACAAAATGGAAAATATTGCCGACATTGTTCATATAGGTGAATTAATAGCTGTCTCTAAGGTTTTTCATCTAAATCCTTTCCAAATGATAACCTCCATAGAAGAAGGTTCAGTAGAAGTATTCCAAACGAAGGAATCCTTTTTTGCAAAATACGGAAGCAAAGAATCTTATGATGAATTAGAAGATTGGTGTGAGTTAAACAATGGGAAGGTATTTACAAAACCAAAATCAGTAAATTAGCTGTCATAACTATTTATTCGATAACACAATTTTAGACATAAGGAATGGCCAAGGACGCCCTTCCTGCCTGGTCTCATACGTGAGCGTCAGGAAACTTATCTGAAACAAGATTTAAAATGATGTTATGTTCAAGAAGTGCCTTTAAACCACACAGAACAATCGTAAAACCTCCAGTTGAATCGATCACTTGATTAACGATTTCATTTGGACTTCCTTTAAATCCTGCGTTAATAATTGTGACAAAAGTTCCTTCTGTCCTTGGTGTAAAAATCCACTCCACAGTAGTGTCATCATCAAATTTGATGAAAATTCTATTGTTTTGTTCCAATTCTTCTACATCAAGTTCAGCAGAAACTCCGTACATTTCCCAATCCCAACGGATACGTTTTCCGACTTCTAATCTTCCGCTACTTTTGGTAAACCAGAATTTGGTCGTAATGGAAGGATCGATAAAAGCCTCGAATACCTCGTTAACAGGTTTTCTAATCAGCATTTCTACTTTTGAAATTGATATTTCATTCAGGGTCGTCATTATGTATTCTCCTTTCTCAATGTTCACAATTGAACTTTATCAACATTATATCCTTGCAACAGATATTCCACTAACAATTTTTGATAAAAAATGGAACTCCATTTTAAATCCAGGCTTCTTTAGTAGGCGATAGCTGCTTTTTAAAAAAAATGAGAAGATCCAGTTGACGATCTTACTACTGCGTGTTACGATGTACTTGTAGTAAGTCACACTAAATACTAAAACTTCTGAATAGCTGAAGTTCGAAGAAAGCTATTCAGTAAAAATCACCTTGGTACTAAGTGATACTGAATATAAGTCAGACAAAATAGAGGAGGTACTGAACATGGAAAATTTAACGGAAATGCTGAAGGGTTCGCTCGAAGGCTGTGTACTAGAAATCATCAGCCGTCATGAAACCTATGGTTATGAGATTACACGCCGGCTGAACGATCTTGGTTTTACCGAAGTCGTGGAAGGGACGGTCTACACGATCCTCGTACGATTAGAAAAGAAGAATCTGGTGAACATCGAAAAGAAAGCGTCAGATATGGGGCCACCACGCAAATTTTACACACTAAATGATGCTGGTCGTCAGGAACTTGAATTGTTTTGGGAAAAGTGGGATTTTTTATCATCAAAAATTAATATTCTAAAGGGGGAGAAATAATATGAAGAAATTTATAGAGCTAATCATTGGCGATCTAGAAAGCAAGAAGGAATACAAAGCATTTATGAAAAAAGTAAATGCTTTGCCGAAAGATTACGCATTTGTGTTCAAAAAGATTCAAAAGTACATGTGGAATTTCGGATATGGATTTGGTGAAGAAATCATCAATTTGTATGAACTGTTTGAAGCTAGTGCAGCAGAAGGCAAGCATGTGCTGGATGTTACTGGTGAAGACGTGGCAGCATTTGCCGACGAATTGATGGCTGCCTCAAACTTAGATGGAGAATCGGCGAGTGTATCAGGTGATTTAAAAAAAGAAATTGAGAGTAGAGTTGAACAACAAGTAAAAATATGGACAAACAAAAAGTAAACTAGGAGGTTAAATACCATGGTAAATTTCATCAAAAAGATTCTTGACGATAAGAAAGAATACAAAGAGATGATGGCGCGTGTGGAAGCATTGCCAGGTGACTACCCAAAAGTCTATAAAGAAATCTGCAACTATATGTGGAAGTTCGCATCGGGCAGCGGGATGGATATGCTCAGAATCCAGTACGATCTCATCGATTTGTTTGAAGCTGGTGCTGCAGATGGAAAAGACGTATTGGAAGTGACAGGTGAAGACGTGACAACATTCGCTAATGGACTTATCGACCAAGCGAAAAGATGGGATGATAAGTTACGTAATAATTTGAACAAAAGCATTTTGAATCGTGTGGGTAAGGATAAATAATTGTTGAACTACCCGACTGAATAGCTGGCTACAAATGTGAAATGCCACTTTCGTTATTCAGTTGTTTTTTTTACCTTGGTAATAAGTAATACAGATTATCAGTCTTACTAAATAGCTAAGGAATGCATTTTTTATAAGGGAGGAAAAAAGGATGAGTAATGCAGCAATATCAGTAAAAGGGTTGAAGAAATCATTTAAAGACAAGGAAGTCTTAAAGGGTGTGGATTTTGAGGTAAGGCGTGGCGAAATTTTTGCACTTTTAGGTTCAAATGGAGCGGGCAAGACGACGACGGTTAACATCCTCTCAACGCTAATGAAGCCTGATGGCGGTGAAGCAAGTATTTGCGGCTCAGACGTCTTACGACAACCAGATATGATTCGCCAGAACATTAGCCTAACAGGGCAGTTCGCAGCAATAGACGGGATGCACACAGGAAGAGAAAACCTAATCATGATTGCAAAGTTGAGGGGAGTTTCCAATCCTGCTCAAGTAGCCGATAAATTACTTGCAAAATTCAGCCTAACTGACGCGGCTAATCGCCGGGCAGACCAGTATTCCGGTGGGATGAAGCGCCGTCTGGACATCGCAATGAGTCTTATCGGGAGTCCAGAGGTCATTTTTCTCGACGAACCAACGACAGGACTTGACCCTGAAGCGCGGATTGAAGTCTGGAACACCGTCAAGGAGCTTGCAGGTGGTGGCACTACGATCTTGCTAACGACCCAGTACTTGGAGGAAGCCGAACAACTGGCAGATCGTATTGCCATTCTACATGACGGAAAAATCATCACGACCGGTACCCTTGCCGAACTTAAAGAAATGTTCCCGCCGGCAAAAGTGGAGTATGTAGAGAAGCAGCCGACGTTAGAGGAAATCTTCCTCGCGATCATCGGCAAAAAGGAGGAGATGTAAATGAAAAGCAAAACAGGTGTATTACTAGGACGTTTAATGAGAAACATCATGCGCAGCCCGGATACGATTATTACGGTGGCGATTACGCCGATTGCGATGATGCTGTTGTTTGTCTACGTATTTGGCGGCGCCATAGAAACTGGTACGGACAACTATGTCAATTATTTATTGCCGGGAATCTTACTGATGGCGATCGCATCTGGGGTCTCTTACACTGCCTTCCGATTATTTGGGGATATAAAAAGCGGACTGATGGCGCGATTCATTACCATGCCGATCAAGCGCTCGTCAATATTGTGGGCTCATGTGTTGACATCGCTTGTTTCCAATGCGATTACTGTCGTAGTGGTGATACTTGTCGCTCTTTTGATGGGCTTCCGCTCAAGCGCTAGTATCTTGGAATGGCTTGCTGCTGCTGGGATACTCGGACTGTTTACACTAGCACTGACATGGCTAGCTATCATTCCAGGATTGACAGCAAAGTCTATGGAAGGGGCGACCGCCTTCTCATATCCGTTGATATTCTTGCCGTTTATTAGTTCAGCCTTCGTCCCTACCGAATCGATGCCTAAAATTGTCCGTGCGTTCGCTGAGAACCAGCCCGTGACTTCAATCGTGAATGCCATTCGTGCCCTCTTGTATGATGGAACAGTTGGCAACGATATCTGGATCGCACTTGCTTGGTGCGTTAGCATCATGGTAATCACTTACTTCATCGCAAGTAAAGTATTTAAGCGGCAGTTAGGGTAAGTACATCATTATTTGATTGGTCAGATGGATGATGAAAGGTAAGGATAGGAAAACGCATCGAGTTAATTCGATGCGTTTTTTCTAGCATTTCCGGAACCTAAAAAACCGCAATTGGAACTGAAGTACTTTTCCCATAATACTTTTGACTCCACAAGGCAAATCTAATGAGTAGGAGGGAGTGCAGTGCCAATAAAAATCTTATTACTTATGATACTTTTCCTTTTTCAATTCGTTCCTGTGACAAAGGCGGAAGCACCGCCCAAGGCTGCCTTTGTTCGTGATCACCAGTTATGGATGAAAGAGGGAGGCAAAGAAATTCAGCTTACCAAAGATAAATATGTTCATTCACCGGAATGGTCCTATGATGGTAGATTTATTGCTTACATAGACGGTGATGAAAAGGGAGAGAAGTCTAACCTCTGGGTTTATGATACAAAGAGGAAAGAAAACTATGAGCCATACTCTAGTATACAGACGTCTTATTTTTCATGGTCACCTGTTGCAAATGAGCTAGCTTATATATCTGGATGGGTCCTTAATGTAACAAAAACAAAGGATGGAAGGCCAGATGGATTTGAAAATGTGGCCTTAGGTGTTAGTGGCTTTGAATGGTATCCAAATGGGAAAGAGTTTATTGTGTCTGCTAGTTCAAATCGCCTTCCTACAGGTTGGGAGCCCATTAAGTTGTATCGTCTACCAAAAGATAGGAATCTTGATGAGAACAAATCGAAATTATTGTACTCAATCCCAATCGATGAAAATCGATTATTTGCAGTTACCGTTGGGGACTTTAAGTGGAGTCATGACGGCAAATGGGTTAGCTTTCTTGGTACTCCAACACCATCTTGGGCGATGGACAGTAATCCGTTATGTGTCTTATCTTCAGATGGAAAAGTATTCAGGGACATCGGCAGGATGCTAGGATATCGTGACTGGATTAAATGGGCACCACAAGCGAACCAATTAGCTTATATTTCAGGGGAAGGAAGATTTTTTGTTGAAAATAAAATCACAAAAATTGCTGAAATTGAAGCATCCACCAAGCAGAAAGAATATACACCAAAAGGATATGTAGATCTCGATTTGGAGTGGCTGTCACCCTCAGAAGTAGTCGTAGCGAGGGCCCATGAAAACAAAGAGTGGGAAGAGGGACCAGTTCCTACTATGTACACCTCGCTATTCGAAATCAATTTGGACTCTGGCACACAAACACAAATTACATTTCCAAAAGAAAAGGAGTTAGATGAAGATCCACAGGTTGTTGGTTCTTATCTCACTTGGGTACGTAGGACAGACGAAATAGGCAAAGGTGATGTGTGGATAAAGCATGACAAGCAAAAAGAAGCAAACATATGGATAAAAGATGTTGATTTTGCACCTGTATTATTTTAAAAGTGCCTCTATTGAAAGGAATTCCGGAACTTTTGCCAACAATTCCGGAAAAATAAAATTAATTCCGGAATAACAGCCACTTATTCCGGAACATTCAAATTACATCTACTCCTTGTTTTTGTCCTCAGAATCTAATACGGAAACTTCCTCTTCTTTACCTTCCATTTCATGGAGTTCAAACAACTGTACAAATTCATCAATGACCATATCAATGGCCTTTAGCTCGCCGACTAAGATGGGATTAATGGACTGTAACTCCGGTGTCTCTAATTGCTTTTTTAGTGTAGAACGTTTAAGATTCAGAGTTTCTAAAAATGAAATGGCTCTTCCTCGGCGAAATGTCTTTGCACCATGATGGCCCTTATGATGATGACTAGCGCCCTGGTGGTGTCTGTTTTCACCATGACCTCTATTTTTCATAAAAAAGCTCCTTTCGTTGTATACGTTTGTATACATATTGTTATATTTCAAATGTATACATTTGTATACGGAAAGTCAATAAAAAAACCAACCCTATTTAAGGTTATAGTAAAGGGCAAAAGTAATAAACGGATTTTTTTCGGTTATATTCAGAATGAAAGTCGTTTAGGGATATATAAGCGGAGTTTTTCCGACTATACAAAACAAAACCCCTCATATTCACGTTTTTCGAGTCGATAAGCGGAATTCCTCCGTTTATATAAGTCTTTTTTAATAAAAATCCCAAAATAAACGGAACTTTTCCGTCTATATCATCAGCTCGGTGCGTTACTTAAGTGCGGTCCGAATCAGTAAATAAAGAAAAGACGTATGCAAAATGCATACGTCTTTTAATCCTAGAACACCCGAAAATTACAATTTTTTAATCGGAGGAACCCGATCGTTTTTCAAATTCTTATCGTTTACCTTTGGTTCCTTATGCGCCCTGAAGTTTCGCATATTGGACCGGTGTAAAAAAATCAGGAAAAGAATAAATATGAAAAAAATAAGTTCGTGTTTATAGCCCGGTTCAAAAAACGCAAAAACAAATAAGGCAACGCCGACAGAAATAGATCCTAGGAATACATACTTTGTCCAAAAAATCACGCCAAAAAAGGCCAGATAGGCAACGAGAAACATCAATGGATTGGCGACCAAAAGTGTACCAGCTGTTGTAGCAATCGCCTTTCCACCACGAAAGTGAGCAAAAATCGGAAAGCAGTGACCAACGACAGCTACTAGTCCTGTCGTCAAAGGATCTAAATCCACGCCAAAAAGAATCGGAAGTGATGCAGCAAGTGCGCCTTTGCCAATATCGACAATCAATACGACAACGCCAGCTCTTTTTCCAAGCACCCGAATCGTATTCGTCGCCCCTGGATTGTTGCTCCCATGCTCTCGTATATCAATTTTGAAAAATAGTTTTCCAATGATTAACGCAGTTGGAATGGACCCGATCAAATATGCCGAGATTAAGAGAATCACATTCATTTTATCCCCCCTTTAAAATTCATGGTAACATGATAATAATATTGAAGAAATAGAGGGTTTTAGACAAACTAATAGCGAATTTTGTCGAAAGACCTAAATTTTTTTAAAAATAGTGTAGGGGTATAAATCAAAGCTTTCGTCTATTGTTGTGGAAGCTGCTCGAAAGGGGGAGAGAGTGATTAACGATCAGGTTCTTATTAAAAAGATACTAAGCGGCAATGATCATGCGTTCAGAGTACTCGTGGAAACGTATCGGACAGAAATTTTCCGAACGGTTTACGCGGTGCTTCGGAATCAAAAAGACGCTGAAGATGCGACGCAGGAAGTTTTTATCAAGATTTATCATGCTCTCCCCCAGTATGAGAATCAAGGCTTTAAAACTTGGATGAAACGCATTGCTGTTAATCATGCGATTGATATAAAAAGAAAGCACGAACGACGGCGAGAAGAAATCGTCGAGGCGCTCGAGTATGATGCGCTCGTATCGACAAGAGATCATCTTGAAAACAAGGTGATCAAACTCGAGCAACGAAGGCTAGTGAGAGAAAGGTTGGCGGAGCTCCCGGAAAATTATCGGGAGGTCGTACACGACTTTTATATAGCGGAAAAAAGCTATCAGCAAATGGCTGAGGAACAACAGGTTCAAGTCAAAACGATTGAAACAAAGCTTTATCGAGCAAGAATTTGGATGAAGAAGCATTGGAAGGAGGACGATTTTTCATGAATCACGTAGCTTATGAACAATGGATGTTGTATGTGAAAAATGAATTACCTGAACAAGTCCGAATGGAGTATGATGACCATTTGTACAGCTGTGACGATTGTTTGGAACTGTACCTTCAAGCGGTGGACGAGGTTGAAACTCAGCTTCCGATTCTCACCAATGCAGATGATTTTACCAATAGCATTATGGCCCAAGTGGCGAAAACAAAGAAGTCGAATACAAAGGTTGCTTTTTATCAAAAGACAGCCTTTCACTACACGATTGCAGCAGCGATGACGTTTTTATTTATGTCGTCAGGCGTGTTTCAGTCGATTACAAAATATGTGGACGCGGTGCAGGAGCCGACGATCGAAGAACGGAAGCCTTCCGTTACAGAAGGTCTGGTTAACAAAACATTTGCGTTTATGGACAATATGAAAAACAGGGAGGCGAATAATAATGAATAAAAATCCAGTATTGGCATTTATATTAGCTTTTTTCCCAGGATTGGGCATGCTTTATTTACAAAAAACACTTCGCGGCCTAGCCTATATGGTCGGGGAGTTTGGATTAATTGCTCTTTTCGCCATTTTTATGTCAATGTACGAAGGCGACATCGCCGTTTTTATTGTGTTCTTAGGGATCATCCTCTATATTGTAAGCATAATTGACACTGCAATGACCGCGTCGAAAACGGTGTATAAAAAGGAACCGTTTATGGCTGAAGGTGATTCACCAAAGGGTGATACATTGGAGAAGGAACGTTTTTATACGATTGTTCTATCATTTTTACCAGGAGTCGGACATTTCCAGCTTGGGCTTATGAACAGAGGGATGACGCTATTAACAGCATTTCTCGGTACAATCATCATGGTGTTTTTCGTGACCGTGCTGACATCGAATGATGTGCTCCTGATCTTTTTAGCATTAGTACCTGTGATTTGGGTGTATGGATTCTTTGATGCGATTCAACAGCTGAACAAGAAACAACGTGGAGAAGAGCTCGTAGACCGTTCGATTTTAGAGGACTTAGAAATGAGACGAGAAGATGGAAAGAAGAGCAAGTCGATTGCCACTTTCTTATCGATTTTCCCAGGGGCAGGGCATTTGTACCTTGGATTGCAAAGCCGTGGCCTACAATTAATGGCGGCCTTTCTATTCTCCATCTATATTTTAGATGTTTTACGATTAGGAATCTTCCTCTTCTTAATTCCAATCATCTGGTTCTATAGCTTTTTTGATGGATTGCAAAAGGCGTCTCGATTTGGAAAAGAGGAACTTGAAGACACACCGATTATTTCTTATTTGATTAACCATCAAAAGTGGGTTGGAATTGGACTTATCGTGTTAGGATTCTATTATTTGTTAACGAATATTGCACTCCCAGCACTATCACCAATCCTTCGAGAGTTTCTCGATTTTGACTTAAGATTTTGGTTTGAACAATATTTCCAGACAGCGATCGTATGCATCCTCTTGATTGGTGGCGGAATTAAGCTGTTAATGGGAAGTAAGAAAAAGAAAGTGGAGGGGACAGCGGAATGAGAACATGGCGTGTAGGTACCGTTTCGATGGGAATTTCCCTCCTCTTTCTGGGGATTTTCCTTTTACTATCTGAATTTCTGGCCCTGAGCTTATCGAATATCTTGATGTCTTGGTGGCCCATTATTTTGGTTGTGCTAGGGGTAGAAATTCTTTTGTATTTATTCTTTTCTCGCTCAGAAAAGCCATTATTAAAATATGATTTTCTAAGTATTATCTTTGTTGGTTTGCTTGGAATGGTGGGCATTGGTTTTGCGATTATGAGCTCTGTTGGCTTAAATGATCTCGTCAGTGATGCGATTTCTCAAGAGGAACAGACTATCGAATTGCCAGAGCTATCACAAGTTTTAAAGTCAGATATTCATAGAGTCGTAGTTGATACAGCGGATTATCCGTTCCAGGTGGAAACAACGCCTAGTAGTGAGGTTTCTATGTTTGGAACGTATCGAGCATCTGTACAAAAAGGGCAAAGCCTGGTGAAAAGTGTAGAGGATTATGTTTCGGTCCACCAAAAAGGGGATACACTATTTTTACAGGTGAAAAAGCTGCCTACGGACTTTAGTCCATTTAATTATGATTATGCTGAAATTGACGCCACTTTATTAGTGCCTGAAAATGTGAAGCTCGAAATTGTGGGACACAGTAATCTAACGTTAAAACCAAGAGCGCAAAAGAGTAACTGGCACATCGAAAATGCAAGTAATGTTGAGCTAATGCTTGGCAAAAATAGTGATGTGACGGTTCATGCGAAAAATGTGGACGAACTAGTAAATGATCATGGGCAATGGGAATCAGATGGGGTCTCAGAACAAAATGGTATGTTTAAAATAGGTTCAGGTACACATAGTATAGATATTGTGAATGTCTTTCACGTGGATGTAAGTTTGTTGAATGAATAAGGGGTTAAAGGGATATTCTCGATTCTTGCGAGGATATTTCTTTTTGGGAGTAAAATATTTATAATGAACTATGGAAAATGTCTAGCTCCAGCGCCTATCGCCTAGCAAACTTCAGGCCCCCTCCCTACGATAAGTCAATCACGATTCGCTAACGCTCATCGGATTTCCTTTATCTCAGTCGAGGTCCCTCCAGTTTGTACAGCGATGGACAAGGCGCTTCCGCTTTTCTATTACCGTGGGACTAAAATCTTATATTTTGTCCGACGAGCTGTGATAGTGGCAGTTCTTTTTTGTTTGGAGTATGATAGTGTATGGAATTATTTTCTAGCAATTTGAAAAGTAGGATGGATGGTATGAAAAGAGCAAGAATTATTTATAATCCAACTTCTGGTCGTGAGATGTTTAAAAAGCATTTAGCAGACGTACTGCAAAAGCTTGAAGAAGCAGGCTATGAGACGTCATGTCATGCAACAACGGGTGCTGGAGATGCAACTGTAGCTGCAAGAGTAGCGGTTGAAAGAAGGTATGATCTCGTTGTCGCGGTTGGTGGCGATGGAACCATCAATGAAGTCGTGAACGGTTTAGCTGAACAGGAATATCGACCAAAGCTAGGGATTATTCCTGCAGGGACCACGAACGATTTCGCAAGAGCCGTTCATATCCCGCGTGATGTCATGGCAGCAACAGATATTATTGTCCAAGGTGACACGATTCCAGTCGATATCGGCCGGATCAATGATAAATATTTTGTGAATATTGGCGGCGGTGGCCGTTTAACAGAGCTTACATATGAGGTCCCAAGCAAACTGAAGACAATGCTGGGGCAACTTGCCTACTATTTAAAGGGCATTGAAATGCTACCGTCTTTCAAAGCAACAGAAGTTAGCATTGAATACGATGGGAAGCTGTTTGAAGGGGAAGTCATGCTCTTCTTAGTCGGTCTAACGAACTCTGTTGGAGGCTTCGAGAAGCTTGCACCGAATGCTTCGATCAATGACGGACTATTCTCCCTTTTGATTTTGAAAAAAACAAGCCTTGCTGATTTCATTCGTGTCGCAACACTTGCTTTACGTGGCGAGCATGTAAACGACCCGAATGTGATTTACACACAAGCAAATAGAATTAAGGTTTATTCACAAGACACAGTCCAACTCAATCTTGACGGGGAATTCGGCGGACTTTTACCAGCTGAATTTGTGAACCTGTATCGCCATATCGAAGTGTTTGTTCCGATCGATCAGATTCGGGATGAGGATAGACCTGAATAAAATAAGAAAATCAGTCACTACGTGGCTGATTTTTTTTGTTATTAGGGGAAAAATGAACGTAGATTGTCCACCCTATCTAGGGTTTGAACCATATTAGCAGATTGGTTGTCATGTTACTTAGTATATGTTAGCATTAAATTATGTAACATTAGTGGAGGGTTATTCGGTGGAATACGTCGAACCTATAAGAGACATTGAAAAGATTAATGCCATTAAGCGCATTTTGAAAAAGAGTTCGCAAAGAGATTTGCTTCTATTTGTATTTGGAATTAACACAGGCATCAGGGTACATGAATTACTCTTTTTGAAGATCTCCGATGTGTGGGGTGGAGAGAGAGTCAAGGAGTTCCTTTATTTAAAGGATGCTGATCGTGAGGAAGAAAAGGCATATTACCTTAACGACCGAATCCAGCGGGAATTAAAGAATTACTTAAGCCAAATCGATTTTAAGGAATCTGATTACCTGTTTAAGTCAAAGAAAAATGACCAGCCGATCACGCGTCAGCAAGCATACCGAATCATTAATTCCGCAGCAAAAGAAGTGGGCATCACAGAAAAAATCGGGACCCACACGTTGAGGAAGACATTTGGCTATCATGCCTATCGCAAAGGCATTGCCATCTCGCTACTCATGGAAATCTATCATCACCATTCCTCATCCGAAACCCTGCGTTATTTGGGAATCGATAAAAGCGAGAAAAGACTAGTGAAGGTGGACGTGAATCTTTGAGAAGTGTATATGAAGACACTGTTGCTAAGGTTTTGGGGGATAGTGTCCGCATGAAGTGTTCATAAAGGCACTGTTACTAAGATTTTGGAGGATAGTGTCCACATGAAGTGTTCATAAAGGCACTGTTACTAGGGTTTTAGAGGATAGTGTCCACATGAAGTGTTCATGAAGACACTGTTGCTAAGGTTTTGGGGGATAGTGTCCACATGAAGTTTTCATAAAGGCACTGTTACTAGGGTTTTGGAGGATAGTGTCCGCGTGAAGTGTTCATGAAGACACTGTTACTAGGGTTTTTGGAGGATAGTGTCCACATGAAGCCGCAATCATGCAAAGACACAATCCCAAACGCCCTAACCCAATCCAATCGCAATCACCAATCACCAAAGCACACACACCACATCATAAAAAAAGAAGCCGTCCCAAAAAAGGTATCAAAACCTTCCTGAGACAGCTTCCGAATCAACAATTACAAGAAATCATCCTTATCATCAACGCTAGTATCCATTTCAACATTGGTTAATGAATGAACAATGTCCTCGTTCACTTGTACTTGCACCGTTTCGGTACCAGAGATGAACTTGAAAACACCGTTATTAAAGTCCGTACCAAGCTCTTTGAAGAAAATTCCTTCAAACTCAACATCCTTCGTATGATTGAAGATAATCCGATAGTGATCATCTTCCTTAACTAAATAAGCACGAATCCCTTTTTCATAATGTCTATCTGGATTTTTAAGATAACGGGCAATCGAAATAATATGGAGATCAACAAATGGGATTTCTTTCAGTAAGGAGTTAATGATGGACCCTTTGGCAATTTGTTCCCAAAGACTTTGCGCAGTTTGGCCAATCACGATTTGAGTCACCTTTTTCTCGCGCGCAACCTCGGCAATCACCTTATGAACAGGACGTTTTTCATCGTCTTTTAAAATAAATGCATCAGCACCATGTTGTTCAGCGATTTCTTTCCATCTGGCAATATAATTTGTTTTTTCAGCATCTAAATCATCAAATCGTTTCGGGTCTACGGTAAGGATATAAAGGGGGCAATCGAGCATCTTGGCTAGTTTACAGCCTCGTTGAATGAGACGTTCACCGTTTGGACCATAATAAACGCAGACAAGGATGCCTTCATCCATCCGCTCTTTCATTATTTTCATAGTGGTTCACCTCAAAATAGAAATGGAACGTAGTAGATTCACGTCCTAATAAACTATGTATGACTATAACCCATGCTCTCATTGTCAGTCAATGGATATTCCGATATCAAACCAAAGTAAACACAAGTAGAGGAGGGACAACACATGTCTTGGTTGCACTTACTAATCTTGGCCCCTTTTATTTTCGCGATATTTGTGCCATTTCTTTATAAAAAAATGAATCAGAGAATTCATACAGGCTGGTTCGTATTATTGATTCCACTCATCCTATTTTTCTATCTGTTTACCTTTATCCCCGAAATCTCGAGTGGGAATACCCGCACGGCGACATTACCTTGGCTTCCAGCCTATGACATTAACTTTACGATCTATGTGGATGGGTTGAGTCTGCTGTTTGCCCTTATCATTGCTGGAATTGGAGCGCTCGTCGTCCTTTATTCTATTTACTATATGTCAAAGCACCGTGAAGCGTTGCATAACTTTTACGTCTATTTATTAATGTTCATGGGGGCCATGCTTGGTCTTGTCTTCTCTGACAACATCTTCGTTCTCTATGTCTTTTGGGAGCTGACAAGCGTATCCTCGTTCTTGTTAATCGCCTATTGGTATCAACGTGAAAAATCGAGATACGGGGCGCAAAAGTCGATGCTTATTACGATTTTTGGCGGTCTCTCCATGCTAGCAGGGTTCATCATGCTTTCGATGATCGCAGATACGTATAGCATCCGCACTCTAATAAGCAGCGAAACACTTAACACAAACACGTTATTTATCCCAGCGATGATTCTCATTTTAATCGGTGCTTTTACAAAATCGGCGCAATTTCCATTCAGCATTTGGCTACCAGATGCAATGGAAGCACCAACACCGATTAGTGCGTATCTTCATTCTGCAACCATGGTAAAAGCGGGGATCTACTTAGTCGCGAGACTAACTCCCGTATTTGGTGGGGAGGCTGTATGGTTTTGGCTTGTTTCTGGAATTGGACTCATAACCTTACTTTACGGCTCGATCAACGCCGTCCGACAAACCGACTTAAAGGCTTTACTCGCCTATTCGACCATTAGCCAGCTCGGCTTAATCATGAGTCTTCTTGGCATGGGTTCTGGTGCGTTATATTTCGGATATGGAGATGAATCCTTTGTCTACGCAGTCGCCATCTTTGCCGCGATTTTTCACCTGCTCAACCACGCGACCTTCAAAGGTTCCTTGTTCATGGTAGTGGGAATCATTGACCATGAAACGGGAACACGGGATATTCGAAAGCTCGGCGGCTTAATGCATTTAATGCCAATCTCTTTTACCTTAACCGTCATTGGTGGCTTTGCGATGGCTGGGCTACCACCGTTTAATGGTTTCCTAAGCAAAGAAATGTTCTTCACAGCTGTACTCAATACAGCAGAGAAGTCCATTTTTAACCTAGATACACTTGGATTCCTATTCCCGATTATTGCTTGGGTCGCAAGTGTCTTTACGTTTATCTACAGCATGATTCTTGTGTTTAAAACGTTTAGAAGGAAGCCTACGTTTGTGCGCGTCGATAAGCAGGTGCATGAGGCGCCAATTGGCATGTTACTCTCGCCAATGATACTAGGCACACTTGTGGTTGCACTCTTCTTTTTCCCAAATGTGGCATCCAAGTATTTATTAACACCAGCATGGGAAAGTGTCCTGCCAACTTTAGCAGGGGATCTGAGTATTAAAATTAGTCCGTGGCACGGATTCAATACGGAATTAATGATGACGATGGGCGTCGTTGTATTCGGAACCATCATGTATCGCTTTTTGAAAAAATGGTACGGTCTTTATGATTACTACCCGGATTCATTAACCATCAATCATTTTTATAATCTCGGCTTACAATCACTTGAAGCCATCTCTGAAAAAACAACGAACCGCTATATGACAGGTTTTATAAGGGATTACCTCGTCTATATCTTTGCCTTCATCATTGTCGTAGTCGGTGGTGCTCTATGGAAGTTTGGTGGTGTGGTGATTAATCATTCTACGGATGCCCATGTCAATGTTTACGAAGCTGGAATCATTGTGGCGATGGTCATTTCAGCGGTGACTGTCCTATTCTCAAAGTCCCGCATGACATCGGTAATTGCCGTTGGGGCCCTAGGTTTCTTAGTATCCTTCTTATTTGTTCTATTCCGAGCGCCAGACTTGGCTCTTACCCAACTGGTCGTTGAAACGGTCACGACGGTGTTGTTCCTATTATGTTTCTATCATTTGCCTGAACTACGAAAAGAAATGTCCCGGATTCCCTTCAAAGTCACAAATGCCCTCATTTCCATTGGAGTAGGTGTCATTGTCACGATTGTTGCTTTATCGGCAAATGGCACACGTCTGTTTGACTCCATTTCGACCTACTATGAGAACTCGTATAAGTTGGCTGGGGCGAAAAATATTGTTAACGCCATTCTAGTGGACTTCCGTGGCGTTGATACGATGCTCGAAATTCTTGTTTTAACGATGGCGGGACTTGGCGTCTACACGTTAATCAAACTGAAATCAGAAGGGAGGGATAAGGATGAAGGAGCCGAATGATATCATCATCCGCAGCGTCGCAAAGGTTGCGGTTGTCATTATTTTCACATTTGCAATCAACTTGTTTATTTCAGGACACCACTATCCAGGTGGGGGATTTATCGGAGGATTGGCATTTGCTTCGGCAGTCATCCTTCTCTTCCTAACCTTTGATATTGAAACCGTTCGAAAAAATATCCCGTTGGATTTCAAAATGGTCGCAGCCATCGGCGTCTTAATCGCTGTATTAACGGGGCTAGGAAGCTTGCTCTTTGATGTACCGTTCTTATCACAAGCCTTTGGCTACTTCTATCTGCCAATCTTCGGGAAGACCGAGCTTGCGACAGCCGTGCTCTTCGATATTGGGGTGGCCCTTGCCGTTATTGGAACGGCTTTGACGATTATTATGAGCATAGGAGATGATCGCTAATGGAAACGTTAATGTGTCTCCTTGTCGGTGTGTTGTTCTCGATTGGCACCTATTTGATTTTGACGAAAAGTCTGTTGCGGATCATTCTCGGTACTTCAATTATCGGACATGGTGTGAATCTACTCATTATCACGATGGGTGGGTTAAAAAAAGGTGGTCCACCGCTTTTAGGCCTGAAAAATTTAACCTATACCGATTCGCTCCCGCAGGCTCTTTTATTAACAGCAATCGTGATTAATTTCGCTACCACCGCTCTCTTTTTAGTATTGAGCTACCGTGCTTACATCGTGTTAGGTACCGATGATACCGAGCAATTGAGAGGTAAAGAAGATGAATAATATCGTGATATTCCCGATCATCATTCCAGTCATCTTCGGGATGATTATGATTATTTTTAGAAAAAGACTGAAGTTACAGCGCTACCTTAGTCTTATCTCCATGGCGGCTGTTGGAATCGTCACTGTTTATTTGATGCTTCAAGTAAAGAGTGAGGGAATCCAAACCTTGCATCTTGGTGGCTGGGTAGCACCGTTTGGCGTCACAATGGTCGTTGACATGCTCGCGGCCCTATTGATCACCACCACAAGTATCGTAGCCTTTTGCTGCTTGCTGTACGCATTTCGAACAATTGGAACAGAGCGAGAGAACTTTTACTTTTACCCACTGTTCTTATTCTTAATTACGGGTGTCATTGGCTCGTTCATGACCGGGGACGTCTTCAATCTATTCGTTTGTTTTGAAGTCATGCTTGTAGCCTCTTATGTCCTCATCTCTTTGGGAGGCACGAAAATTCAACTGAGAGAGTCGATTAAATATATCTTAATCAATATTTTGTCGTCCTTTCTTTTCTTGGTCGCAATCGCATTCCTTTATGCGATGACAGGAACACTGAACTTCGCCCATCTTTCCTTAAGGGTAGCAGAGGTTGGGCAAGACGGACTGATGACGACAGTCGCGATTCTTTTCTTAATCGTCTTCAGTTTAAAAGCGGGATTGTTCTTGTTCTTCTGGCTCCCAGGGGCATACAGCGCACCTCCTACAGCGATTTCGGCGATTTTCGCAGCCCTTCTCACAAAGGTGGGCATTTATGCGATTGTACGAATGTTTACGCTAGTGTTCTACCATGAACCAGAGGTTACGCACTTATTCATTGGTATCCTTGCGGCAATTACGATGGTATTAGGAGCCGTAGGTGCCGTCGCTTTTTGGGATATTAAAAGAATTCTGACCTACAACGTGATTGTCGGCGTCGGATTTATTCTCGCTGGTGTCGCTTCTTTTACAACCGTCGGAATGACAGGTGCACTCTATTATTTAATCCACGACATGATTGTAAAAGCACTCATTTTTCTATTAGGAGGCACGGTCATTTATTTAACCGGCACAAGCAATCTAAGAGACCTAAGTGGTTTGATTCGCTTGCATCCTCAATTAGGCTGGATGTTTTTCATCGCTGCCTTGTCGTTGTCTGGAATCCCACCATTAAGTGGCTTTCTCGGGAAGCTCTTTATTTCAGAAGGAACGTTCGAAGCGGGCTACTTTTGGCTAGGAGCAATTGGGCTTTTTACAAGCTTAATGGTCCTGTACTCGATTATGAAAGTGTTCATGAATGCTTTCTGGGGATATACGGTCATTAAGGAAGAAGAGGAGCAGGGCACAACAGCTGGCTTGTTGCTACCGATTGGCATTCTAACGGCCCTCACGATCGCCCTTGGAATCGGAACGCAAGCAATTCATGAGTATGTCGATTTAGCGGTCGAAGTGTTGATGAATCCGTCTTTTTACATTGAAGCGGTGCTCGGATTGAATCCAAAGCCATAAATCAAAGGTGTGGAAAGGGGTGGTCATGATGCCCATGCAAGTTCTGATCAACTTAATTATTGGGGTGCTATGGATGTTTCTCCAGGATCATTGGAGCGTCCTCACATTTTTTAGCGGCTATTTATTTGGCTTGCTTGTCCTATATATATTACGTCGATTTCTTAATACGAAATTCTATCCGATTACGTTGTTGGCCATCATCAAGCTAATTATCGTCTTTATCTATGAGCTTTTTACCTCAAGCGTTATCGTGATTCGGCACGTGATCAGACCAAGAATCAAGATTCAACCAGGCATCTGCACGTTAGAAACCGATTTAGAAGGAGACTTGGAGGTCACGTTACTGGCCCTCTTATTGAATCTGACACCTGGCTCAGTGGTAGTCGAGGTATCTCCTGATAGTAAAAAGTTTTATATACACGCCATGGATATTCCAGAAGCAAATAAGTCTCTCTCCAAATCGAAAGAACGTTTTGAAATGGCGATAAAGAAGGTGACGCGACCATGATCAAAGGAATGTTAATCGGCTCTCTTATATTTCTCACCCTATCGATACTCGCAATCATGTATCGGCTGGTAAAAGGACCAACGGCCTCTGACCGTGTTCAGGCATTGGATGCATTAGGCATCAATATCATATCAGGCGTGGCGATATTCTCCGTCTTAATCAGAAGTACAGGTTTTTTCGAAGTCATTCTTTTGATTGGAATCCTATCCTTTATCGGCACGATCGCGTTTGCCAGATATCTAGAAAGGGGTGTCGTCATTGAGCGCAAGCATCCCAAATGAAGTCGTTCCTGTGCTATTAATCTTAATTGGCACGATCTTTAGTTTCCTGAGTGCGATTGGGTTAATGAGGCTCCCTGATGTCTACACACGCTCCCATGCCGCCTCAAAAAGTACAACAATCGGCGTCTTATTTATCCTTGTCGGAACATTTTTCTTCTTTCTATTAGAAGAGCATTACTTCAGCATTCGGTTATTTCTAGGAATCTTCTTCGTATTCCTCACAGCACCAGTCGCTTCCCATGTGCTCATCCGCTCGGCTTATCGCTCGAAAGCACCACTAGCGAAAGAATCAGTGCAGGATGATTTGAAGGAAGTTTTGGATCGAGAGGATAACGAACCTGTTTGATGAAGCTAGCCCTGCGCTAGCTTTTTATTTGTTTAGGAAATTATAGATTTCGCTGTTGTGGATAAGTTTGTTATAAAGTGTATCTACGTTTAGCTCCAGCGCCTAGCCCCTCGAGGTCGCTTCAGACCAGATGATGAAGTTGAAGAACAAACTTCCTCATTTGGTCCTCCAGCGCTTGTCGGGGCTGAGCACTAAGGAAAGCTCCTAAGAATCTTCTTCGCAGGAACAATCTGTCTTTTGATTGTTCTGAAGGCGCTTGCGCTTTTGTTCTTTGCACTCAAGGTATGATACAATCACCTGTATATGAAGGATCAGAAAGAGGAATTAATGAATGAAACGTACATTACCCGTTCAAAAGAATGACTACATAGATGTAATATTTGAAGATTTAACCCATGACGGAGCAGGCGTTGCCAAAGTCGATGGCTACCCCATTTTTGTACCCAACGGCTTACCAGGAGAAAAGGCAAAGGTCAAGGTCATTAAGGTGAACAAAGGGTACGGCTTCGGCCGTCTAGACGAGCTCTATGAAAAGAGCCCTTACCGTATCGAGATCCCGCGAGAGGAATTGCCTAAATACGGAGGCTGCCAACTTGAACACATTAGCTACGAAGGACAACTGAAGTATAAAGAGAACCAGGTTCGCCAAGTGTTGATGCGCATTGGAAAGCTTGAGGATGTGGTTGTGCATCCAATCCTAGGCATGGACAACCCATGGCATTACCGCAACAAAGCCCAAGTACCTGTTGGCGAAAAAGACGGCAAGCTCATCGCTGGCTTCTTCAAACCAAGAAGCCACGAAATCGTCGACACCGATGAAAGCCTAATTCAGATTCCTGAGATCAACGAAGCGGTTCAAGCTGTCAAAGAAATCTGCGGAAAACTTGGAATCCCTGCTTATAATGAAGAAACTCACAAAGGTGTCTTACGACACATCATGGCCCGCTACGGTCAGCAAACAGGCGAGCTAATGGTCGTAATCGTCACGCGAACAGGAGAGATTCCATTTGTGGAGAAGATTGTTGAGGAGATTGTGGCTCGATTGCCAAAGGTCAAATCAATTGTCCACAACGTCAACTCAAAGCGCACGAATGTGATCCTGGGGGATAAAACAAAGGTGCTTTGGGGCTCCGAAGTGATTTATGACTATATTGGAGATGTTCGGTTCGCAATCTCGGCATTGTCGTTCTATCAGGTGAACCCTGTACAGACGAAGGTGTTGTATGATAAAGCGTTGGAGTATGCGGATTTGACTGGTTCAGAGTCAGTGATCGATGCTTATTGTGGAATTGGGACGATTTCATTGTTCTTGGCACAGAAAGCACAGAAGGTATTCGGTGTAGAGATTGTTCCAGAAGCAATCGAAGACGCGAAGAAGAATGCAGCGTTGAATGGGATAGAGAACGCGGAATTTGAAGCTGGAGAGGCGGAAGTTGTGATTCCGAAATGGTATGAGGAAGGGAATAAGGCTGATGTGTTGGTAGTAGATCCTCCGCGCAAAGGCTGTGATGAAGCACTGCTACGCACCATTATCGACATGAAACCTCGGAAAGTAGTTTACGTTTCGTGTAATCCGGCTACATTGGCACGCGATTTACGCATCTTGGAAGATGGGGGATACAAGACAGTAGAAGTCCAGCCAGTGGATATGTTTCCGCATACTACGCATTGTGAGGCTGTGGCGAGGATACAGTTGAAGGGAGAAGCAGAAACCTGAGGGGGTTTCTGTTTTTTTCTGTATGCTCCGATGAATATTTGAAGATTGTAATTAAGCAGTGTAAACCAAAAAAGAAGTTTAGATTATCTGACTAATGTTTTATGGGAATATTTACTATCTAATCGGTAAAATTTTAGTATAATTTGTATGTTAGGGAATTTACTGTCTAACATGATTATAGAATTCAAAGTTATTATTAGAATTAGTAGATACATTAAGTGAAATTATCAAAGGATAGATTGATATTCTTAAAGATGTTGAAATGGAGTCCTCAGGTATAATTCTGAAATAATTTATAATAGAAATGTGAAATTGATAAATCGGTAGAATAACATATTCTGTATAGTGGAAATAGATTAGGAGAGGGATTGAAATAAATTATAAAGTAGAAGAGAATAATGAATCGAAAAGACACGTGGAGAATCTAGTCAAATTTATGAGAGAGTATAGGTAACAGGATTTATATAAATTTGATTTTTTTGTACTTATCATTCTTGTTTATTTCATAAATTAATAAAAGGAAGATTAAAATGGAAAAAGACTTTATTTTGGACATCTTGCAAAAAGACAAATCTGAATATGAAAAGAATAATATCGAAACTTTGAAAGAGTTAAAAGAATATAATAAAGCAGAAATTACTTCAATGTTCAATAAGTTATATAGTGAAGAACCGGAGGAAACAGGTGGGCAAAACGCACTTACTGGTTATTATTTTCAATTTCTATCATCGCTTTATTATCTTGCTGAACTTTTGGAGGGCAAATGGGACTTTATTGCATTAGAGCTCCATCAGGATATTATTGTTGGCAATAGTAAAGTAATTAGGTTTATTCAAGTAAAGTCAAAGGTTAAAAAAGAAAGAAAATATGTTGAATCAGTAACAGATACCAAATTATATAATGGTTGGTTGCAAAAATTATTACCGCTGGCACGTTTTTATCCAAAAAGTACAGATAAAATTACTCAATTTGAACTAATTACCAATTATTTAATCAATAGTTCGAAAAGTGTTAAAATGGAACACTATTTATTTAATAAAAATTTCGATTTACAGATAGATGAAAAAGACGATTTATTAAAAAAATTGAAAGAATATCCAAGTGAAGTAGAAAGAAAAGAATTTGATTACAGAAAAAGATGTGGAGAGACTGAAAAAAGTTTATTATCAAGGTTTTCTATAACACCAATTGCTATTGATGCTGATATTCAAAACTTTGTTCACAACGTATCTTCAAAACTAGGAAAATTAGTAACTGAATCAGCGCGCATAACTTTTGAAGATATAAATTATTTGATTGGAGATTTATTTTATTTATGCACACATAATAATGAAAATGGGACCTTATTCATAGATCGCGAAAAAGCAGAAGAATATTTAAGTATTCTTGCGAAACGTGTAAGTGATAAACTTCAACCATTTATAAAAAATATCAACAGTAACCAAATTATTGATGATGTAATAGCTTCTATTCATAGTGAATTAAAACAAATGAAGTTAAACAATATGCTTAAAGATCAACTGATGAGTGAACTAGAATATTTGCATAATCAACTTAAAGAATGGGTTAGTGATGAAATTTACGCTTTAGAATTGTTAAACCGATACATGGAAGCTAAAGAATACTCACTTTCGGTTATTGACCTTGATGAAATTGTAAAAAAGGAACGTTATAAGGAACTCTTTAAAACAATTCTTTTGCTAAAAATGACTTTTAATGATGAAATTAATCTTTCAATGAAATTTAAAAATCTATTGATTAAAGAAATAGACAAATTTTTCATATCTACATTAGGAATCGATATTGGAGAAACTAAAGAGGCGGGGATAGAAAAGTTAATTTCAATAATTATTAAATTGCCAAGAGAACAGCAATTACAAATGATTGTGAAAAAACATTTTACTATTTTACAAGGAGACCATGACGATGATTTTGAAGAAGGGGAATTTTTACAGATAAAAGATTTTTTTGAACCGGAAGTTTCCGCGCTGGAAACTCAATCGGGTGTAGGAGATGTTGAAAATGAATGGATTGTATTACCAGGACTAAAATTATTGTCTGGCATTAAAAAGGCAAAATCATACACTAGCATTGATGATTATAGAACTGGTTTAGTGGATTTATGGAAAAAAATCCAACCAAAGTAGGAGGAATTATGGATAAGCAACTAGTTTTAAATTGGCTACTAAAACATGGTTTTGTTGTTCAAAATTCTGAACAATTTTACCCTGACATATTTTTAGAGAAAGAGCATTTATGTGTTGTTGTAAAGGAATATAAAGAAGAAATTGATGAGGGCATGATTATAAATGATTCTGTTGACATTAGGATAAAATTGAAAAAAATGAATAGGAATTCTTGGAATTGCTATTTTCTAATACTTTTGTCATCTAAAAGTGAGATAAGCCCTTATATAATTGAAAAAGACCCAAGAGGTGTAAGAAAGTATGTAATAAAGGATTATCAAAGTTTCAAAAGAATACCATTTCTTGATTTTCTTAGTATTCATGAAGTTGAAAAAAAGATCGACCAAGTCTCCTTATTGAATATCAATAGAGATAAAAAACTTCAATACCTACTTGAGTATATAATTAAAAGTGGTGGGAATTCGAGAACTCTTAAAAGTGAAGAAATTAATTCTGCGTTTAATATATTGTTTGATGCGGAGGATCAAATCAATGAGAATTAAAAGTGTTGTATTAGAAAATTTCAGGTGTTATTATGGAAAACATTCTTTTACACTGGATAATGGAATAATTGTACTTTTTGGGGAAAATGGATTTGGAAAAAGTTCGTTCTTTGATGCAATTGAATGGTGTTTAACGGGTGCTATAAATAGGTTTATTAGTACTGATAAAAAAATATTATATAATTTTTATTCCAAATTAGGGGACAATTGTTCAGTATCAATAGAATTTGATAATGGAAATACATTGATTAGAAGCTTTAAAATTCAGGAAAATATGAGAGAAACAATTAAATTAATTTCTTCTAAAGGTGGAGTAATTAAAACTGGACAAAGCTGTCTAGAAGACTTTATTGATACTAATATTGATGGGAAAAACAATAAAAAAGAATTCGTAGAAACGACTTCACTTGTAAAACAAGCACTGATCTTATCACAAGATCAGGTAACAGATTTTATTTTAAGAGATGACCCTAATGAGAGATTTAATGCTCTGGTAGATATTATGGGTTATAAAAAATGGACAATGATTATCAATAATCTAAAGAAGGTTAATGATAAAATTAAAGTAAAAATAAGGGATGATCAATCTCAAATTAATACATATGAAAAATTGATGTCTGAAAAGGAAAAAGAGAAACAAGAAGTAGATATATATATTGTGAATGAACTTTTAAGGAAATATAACTTAACTTTGAATAAAGAGACACCTTCCCAGATTACTGAATTAAAAGATAGTATAAAAAAAGAATTAGTATTGTATGGAAAAAACTTAAATGAGCTTTCTAGACTTTTGCATTTACGTAATTCAAATTACTTTGACATAGAAGTTGAAGCAAATAGTATTAAATCATCGTTAAATAACGCATATAGTCTAAGAGAAAAAGGTCTTGGATTAAGTTCTAAAATAATGAATAAGAAGGAAGATGTAACTAAAGTATTAAGTTCTGTTAAGAGAGAAGTAAAGATACTAAATGAGAAGAAAAAAATCGAAGAGGACATAAAACTCATAATTCAAGAAGTTGGAGAAGACTTAACTTATTATCAAGATAATATAGATAAAATTGAGTTAGAAATAAAAAGATTTGAAAATGAATTAAGCAAAGTCAGATTGGCTGCAGGAGAATATAACAATTATATTGTACATAAAGATACCATTAAGAAGATTCCATTGATTATAGTTGGCCAAGAATTTGAAATACATAAAATCACAAAAGAGCTAAAATTAATTGAAAAAAAAATAAACAAATTTGACGATATAATAAACAGTAAACAAGCTAATAGTCAATTAAATAAATTGAATAACTCTATTCAAGAAATATATAATTATGTTTTAGAAAATGAAATTGAGGATACATGCCCAGTATGCTCTACTAATAATAGCGGTAATCTACAAAGCCATATTTATAGTAATATTAAAAATAATTTAGAGTTAATTGTAAAGGATTCTTCTACATTAAATAAAGCTGTTAATAGGAGAAATGAACTGAAGGGCTCATATGAAAAAAAATCAGGATTAGTGAGAAATCTCTTGAAAAAATTGGAAAGAAATAGGGAAGAGTTGAGATATTCAGAAAAAATGATATCTGAATTACAAGAAAACGAACTGTATTCAGAAGTACTATTTGAATCTGAAAAGGAATTTCTAAGAGAAAAAAGTGAAAAAATTGGAGATGAAATTAGTAAACTAAATCAGAAAAAATTTCAAATATTTGAATTAGAAAAGTTGAATGTACAATATATGCAATTTGAGCACATAAAAAATATAGATATAGAGGATAGTGATAGTTTAAATAAAGAAATATTTAAATTAGATAAGTACTTGAGGTGGATAAGCGATGTTATCAAAAAGATTAATGAGAGTATAGAAACTCTAAGTACTGAACATGCTTCCAAAATGAATGACTTATCATTATGGAAAAACTTAATAGGGGAAAGTAATAACTCAATTAAGCTAATAGAAGTTTATAATCATAGGAACAATACTATTACCAATTTAGATAATAAGCTTGAAGAAGTTTACCGTCTAGAAAACTTTCTGAAAACTGTACAAGAAAATGAGGACAAGAATAATTTGATTAATCAATATAAATCAGATATGAAAATTTTAAGGAGTAATATCTCAAAATTGATTAATAAACAAAATGAAATAACCAAGTTCATTGACAATGCATACAATAAAATAGGATCACAAGCCCTTGAGTATTTTAATCAACAGGATTCTAGTATTCAAAAATATTTTAGATATTTGAATCCGATGCCCACAAGTAATAAGGTAATATTTAAATCAGAAAATAAAGATGAACTTGAATTAATAATGTCTGTTGAGGGAGAAGATGGAGATTATACTGATTTGTCTAATGTCCAATATTCAATGAGTTCTGGGCAACTTAATGTTTTAGCCATTTCTTTATTTTTAGCTATTAATGAGGGGCAAACATTAAGTAAACTAGATTTAATTGGAATAGATGATCCAATACAAAATATGGATGATGTTAATCAATTTTCTATTTGTGATGTTTTTTCAAATATAAGAAAACAATTAATTTTATCTACCCATGACTATGATTTTTTAAAACTGTTTATTAAAAAAAATGAGCATAGAGTTAATGATATCAAGGTTTTTATGTTGGAAAGTGATCGGTTTGCAAATACTCTTGTAAAAGAAGTCACGTTTTAAATAGACATCTTTCTTTTGGTTTTGTACTAAATTAGAAAGAATTTCACGATGAACAGTATCATAAATAAATGGCTTTTTTAATAGTTAAAGCACCATTCTAGAATAAGTGGAATGGTGCTTGTCTTCTTTAGATGAACATTTGTTTGGCGAAAGCTTGTTTTTGGTTTTGCAATTCTGTCAATTTATTCGACTCTAATATAATTCTTTCATCAATTTTATTAAAAAAGGATCCCAGCATCTTTTGTTCTTCATAACAGGGAATGTTACAAAAAATAGCTGCAATTGTTTTTTTTGATAAACTAGGAACACCAGTAGACTCATCATATTTGTTCCAGTTTATATACTGAAACATAAGATAAATAAAATTGAGGTCGTAAGATTCCCTAGGTATACAATAAAAAAGTGTATCTACAGTCCAAAAGGGTGCTTTTAATTTTTGAGGTTGATTGATACTCCCTTTTCTTCCAATACCGATCGCGTCTTTATCAGACAGTGCTTTATTAACACTTAGCATATAGCCTCCCGTTCCATAAACCGGTATACTGCCTATATCTAAATGTTTATAATCTCTACCAGAATGGACTTTAATGATTTCTCCTAAAGGTTTTAATTCCCAATTAGAAAATACTTGTCCATTTCTATCCTTAAACCGTAATTCCTGGCTGAAAATTTTCTGCATAAATCCTTTTTTTTGTTCTTTCAGCAACTCGAGCTTTTCTTGTTGAAGTTTGATTTTTCGATCGAAATAATTCATGAACTCTGCTATTTTAAATTGTTCATTTTGAGAAGGCATAGCAACTTCAATTGAGCCTAAAATAGACTGACTCACATTAAACCGTGTACTTCCTCCTGCTTTAGAGCCAATTTCATGACGTATTCTTGGTGATTCAAGATTGAGTTTTAAAAAGTATGGATGGTATTCTCCTTGCTTTTTACCACGAATTACAAATCCACCGAATAAAGCAAACTTAATTTTATCTAAGTAAACAGAACTTTTACCTACATCTTCTCTAGTTTCTGAGCTACGTAAAAATAATAGATCTCCATATTCAACTTTATTAGAATCCTCGACCTTTTGGGAAACAGATACAGAACCAATAATATCATCATATTTTATTGAATTATTATTTAGGATGTCTAATACATTAATAAATTTGCGACCATAACCATAACTGTCTTTATCAGCGTTGATACCATTGTTAAATGACATTAAATTGCTAAGAAGAGTCTTTTTCCACTCGTCATTAAAACCTCTAAATCTCAATTTAGGCGCATTCATATCTTACAGCCCCAATTCTTTAAAGTACTTCTCTAACTCACAATCCACTTCTGTAATTTCTTTCTCAATTTCTTTTAGTCGTTGAGCTACGGATTGTAAATCAATGGGTTCTTCCAATTCAAATGTGTCGACATAGCGAGGGATGTTTAAGTTATATTCATTTTTTTTGATTTCCTCTAAAGTAGCTGCATATGAATACTTATCGATAGTTTCACGTCTTAAGAATGTATCAATTATCTTCTCAACGTGCTTATCTGATAAAAGATTTTGATTTTTTCTTTTTTCAAATTCATTCGATGCATCAATAAATAATATATTCTCACCATTTTTCCTGCATTTTTTGAATACCAAAATACAAGTAGGAATGCTCGTGCCGTAGAATATGTTCGCGGGTAATCCAATAACCGCATCCAAGTAATTTTTTTCTTCAATCAAATACTTTCGAATAACTTCCTCTGCAGCACCACGGAAAAGAACGCCATGTGGTAATACGACTGCCATTGTACCGTTATCGTCTAACTGATGTATTAAATGTTGAATAAAGGCAAAGTCCGCTTTTGATTTAGGTGCAAGCTTTGCATAGGCACTAAAACGTTCATCATCTTTAAACTTGTCATCATCAGCACTCCATTTTGCACTATATGGAGGATTCGCTACGATTGCTTCAAAGCGTTTTCCTAAATGTTGAGGCTCTTCTAGTGTATCCGCATTACGAATATCAAAGCGTTGGTATGGAACATCATGTAGTAACATGTTCATTCGAGCCAAGTTGTATGTCGTAGATACTTTTTCTTGACCGTAGTATTTGTGTACTCGTGCTTCTTTACCAACACGTAATAATAAAGATCCTGAGCCACAAGCACCGTCATAAACATCACGAATTTCGGTTTTTCCAGCTGTTACGATTTTCGCTAAAATTTTTGATACTTGTTGTGGTGTATAGAATTCTCCAGCTTTTTTCCCAGCGTTAGCCGCGAATTGAGAAATCATATACTCATAAGCATCACCTAGAACATCTATTTCTGCATTGTTTTGTTCAAATGGTATATCTGCAATATTCACGATTACTTTGCTAATAAGAGTTGAACGGTCTTTTACTGTACGTCCTAGACGAGATGAAGCCAGGTCCATGTCATCAAATAAGTTTTGGAAGTCATCTTGACTCTCTGTACCTAATGTGGATGTCTCAATTGCTTTGACACCATTTTGAAGCATTTCCACATCAAAGTTTCCATTTGCTCCTTTTTCAATTTCATCAAGGAAATGTGAAAATAGGAACTGTGGCTCTACAACATAGCCTAATTCACTAATCAAGTAATCTGCTAATTCTTCACGATACTCTTCATTTTTCCAAGCATCTGCGTACGAGATGTTATCCTCTTTCAATAATATGTTTGCGCGGGTTTCTACTTTTTCCGAAAGGTAGCGGTAGAAGATTAACCCTAAAATATAATCTTTAAATTCGCTAGCATCCATTTGACCACGTAAGTCATTTGCCATTGCCCATAATTTTTTGTGTAACTCAGCTTGTTGCTGACGTTGTTTTTCACTTGTTGTCATGTGTAATTCTCCTATTGCTGTGTATTTAAAAAAGCTCAGTTTGCACTAGTAGTAAATACTAAGCACTATATTTTTCAGTGAATTCACGAATAAAAGTCGTAATAGCCTTTATTGCCTTATTCTTCTTCAAGAAAGTACCAGATAAAGAGTCCATTATTGTACCTTTTTCTATTAGGTTCGAGTATTCATAGGTTGTGACTTGTTCACGTAGTATAGTATCTTCTATTTCAACTTGTTGAGCAAATTCTGTTAATTCTTTTTCACTCATTTCTTCTTCATAACGATTGTATGCATCCATGACTGATTCATTAGGTGATAAAGTTGGTGCAACTTTATCTAAGAAGCCTTTAATCAGTTCAATTTTTAGACGAAGCTTTGGATCAGATGCATGATCTAGTTCCTGTTTGATAAAACGAATTTCTTTCTCACGTTCTTTTTCGTCTTTCGTGTTCAAGTTAGCAATCAGACTCAAAATGTAGCTTACATTAATTCGATCTGTATGCATTAGCTCTAATTCGAAGTCAATATCATGCAAAATCGATTCTCTTGGTACTTCGCTACGCTTGAAGTCTTCATATAGCTTAAAATATTTGCTCTTATAATCTTCATATGATTGCTGTGAAATGGTTAGCTCTTTTTCATCAAACTTAAAATCAGAAAAGGACTGTAACCGTTGAAGCAATTTCGTGACATTTTTGAAGGCGATAATAAACTGTCGTTTTTCTTCTTCTCTTTCCAGTGCATCTACTTCTTCTGGAATGACAGCAATTTCCCTTAATTTTTTCACTGCTTCTCGAAAAGCTTTTAGGTATTCCTCATAGCTACCCATTAATACCGTATCAACATTATCTGTTCTAGAGAATAGCTTTATCGCTTCATCTGTATTGGATTTTAAATTGCGATAGCAGACGATATTTCCATATGGCTTTGTAGGTTTCTCTACACGATTTGTACGACTATACGCTTGTAGAAGGTCATGATAAACCATGTTTTTATCAACATATAACGTATTCAGTGGCTTACTATCAAACCCGGTTAAGAACATTTTTACAACCAATAAAATATCAATTTGCGCATTCTTTACTTTCTTAGAAACATCGGAGAAGTAACGTTCCCAGGTCTCTGTCGAATAGTCTGTGTCGTACATTTTGTTATAGTCTGTAATCATCCGGTCTAGAGCTTCACGAGAATGCTCAACAGTACCAACACTTTCCTCATTTTGTCCGTATGAGTAGATTCCAGCAATTTTTAAATTGTGATTTTTCGATTTTAGAATATCGTAGTACTTAATTAGTGTCGGAATGGAATCAACCGCAAACATAGCACAATAGCCTTTACTATTTGAACGACGAACATGGTTATTTAAAATATGGTCTGCCACTAGGTTAAGACGTCTCTCATCATGCCATACTTCATCTGTATCAATGGCCTGTACTTTTGTTTTATCATCTTCATTAATCCTAGCGTTGAATGTACGAATATATTCCACAGAGAATCCGAGTACATTTCCATCGCGAATGGCATCTTTGATGAGGTAATGATGTAGACACTTCTCAAATAGGTCAGCAGTAGTACGACCGTCTTGGCTCTTATTTTCGACAAAACGTGGTGTTCCCGTAAAGCCGAAGTATTGAGCATTTTTGAAATGGTGATCAATCTCTTTTCGCATGTCCCCAAATTGGCTGCGATGGCATTCGTCAACGATAAAGACGACGTGCTCTTGTTTGTACGGTTCCATGATCTGAGCATATCGTTGATTTTTCACAGCATTGTTCATTTTCTGGATGGTTGTCACAATAAATCGTTTCATTGGATTTTGGATTTGCTCGATAAGTATTTCGGTTTTATCCGTACGATCAACCGCTCCTTTTTGGAACTTGTTGAATTCCGAAATTGTTTGAGTGTCTAGGTCTTGGCGGTCAACAAGAAAGAATACCTTCTTAATGCTTTCTTCATCTGCTAAGATTTGACCAGCTTTAAAAGAGGTTAAGGTTTTACCAGAACCCGTTGTATGCCAAATAAAGCCATTATTATTGGTTTCTGTTGCTCGTTGTACCAACGCTTCAACAGCGTACACCTGATAGGGCCGCATAACCATTAATGCTTTGTCTGTATCATTAATGACCATATAACGACTTATCATCTTTGCTAAATGGCATGGCTTAAGGAATGCACTTGAAAAGTCCTGTAAGTTCGTAATCAGTTCATTGGCTTCATCTGTCCAGAAGAACGTAAAGCCAAACTGAATGTCATAGTCAGAGTTAGAAAAATACTTTGTATCGACACCATTACTCACTACAAAGATTTGCAGGAATCGATACAGACCATGGAAGGTATGACGACGGTAACGCTGAATCTGATTGAATGCTTCTTTAAAATCTAATCCACGTCGTTTCAGTTCAATTTGGACGAGTGGCAAACCGTTAATTAGGATCGTTACATCGTAACGGTTTATATATGTTCCTTTAACAGTAGTTTGCGTCGTTACCTGGAATAGGTTTTTGCACCAGTCTTTCGTATTCATGAGTTCTACGTATAACTGTGAACCGTCTTCGCGTTCTATTAATAATTTGTCACGCAAGATTTTCGCGGAATCGTAAATACTTTTGCCCTCTATGAGTGTAAGAATCCGATTGAATTCTATATCTGTTAATGGTTGTCCATTTAGTTTGTGTTCATTAAATGCATTGAGTTGCTGCTTCAAATTCGCTAATAATGCGTTATAGTCAGCAATCTTCACTGCCTTGTAGCCTAGATCAACAAGCTGTTTATGTAATTTTCTCTCAAGCTCTGCCTCAGGCTGGTATGCCATGTTGTAGCCCCCCTTGATACCAGTTTCATCTTCCCTTATTATACTGCAAATTAATGGGTGAAGTTTCGTTTTTTGTGGTGGTTTCCAGAAATTGTTGTTGTGTAGAAGTGAATACATTAAGAAGACAATACTTAAGTTCCCGTATGTGAGAGGAGTTTTTCTTATTGAAAGAAAAAGAACTTATGTTCGGAGATAAAATGTTGTTATATGAGGAATATTCTGTATAATTAAAATAAAAAAGTCGAATTATTGGAGGTCGGATAATTTGTCGCTCATTGAAACTTATAGAAGGACCATTAAGAGAAAAAAAGAAGAGTTAAGTAAACTGAGGACTTCAAAAGCTATAGTGGTAGGAAAAGTACCATCCCATAAGAAGAAAATTCTCTCAGCACAAGCAACTATCGGTAGAACAAAATCTGCTACCACAATGGGTTCTAAATCTAGAGAAATTGAAAGGGAAGAAAAGAAACTAGCTGATATTGATAAAAAGGTTGCTGAAATTGACAAGAAGATAGCAAAAATTGAAGGAGACATAATCTCTGAAGAAAAAAAGCTAGGTCGTGAAGTAGAACGAGAGCAAAAAAAAAGAGATACTGCTGAAAAGAAGAGAATAGCTGCTAACGAGAAACGTATGAAGGAGGTAAGTGGGATGTTGGATAAACACGGTAAAATGCACCAAGAGACCAATAAGACGTTGGAAGAATTGAAAAACCTCCCAGAAAAGATTAAAGTCTTATTCATGGCTTCTAATCCATTAGATGCTCAACCTCTAAGATTAGATGAAGAAGCGAGAGCAATACAAGAAATGATCAGAAAATCAGAACATAGAGATTCTGTATCCTTTGAAACTCGATGGGCGACTAGAGCACTTGATGTAATACAAGCAATTAATGAAGAAGAACCTACAATCATTCATTTTAGTGGTCACGGCTCTGATACAGATGAAATAGTCTTCCAAGACAATCAGGGAAATGCAAAATTTGTCTCTAAGGAGGCAATAGTTCAAACAATGATGAGTGCATCAGCTGACATTAAATTGGTATTTTTTAATACCTGTTTTTCCTACGGACAAGCAGAGGCGGTGGTACAACATGTAGATGCTGCCATCGGGATGACAACAACAATTGGTGATGATGCAGCAAGGGTATTTGCTGCACAGTTTTATTCTGCTATAGGTTTTGGATTATCTGTAAAAAAAGCATTTGAACAAGGTAAAGCAGCACTAATGCTTGAGGGAATTCCAGAAGAAGATACTCCACAATTGTACGTAAAAGATGAAATAAACCCTAATGAATTAATTATCGTTAAACCTCAGTAAAGTTAAGGAGGGCTGAATATGGATGAAATTTATCATTATCCTCCTGAATTGTCTAACTTGTTAGTAGATACGATTCCATTACTTTTTAGATCTAAAAAAGATGTTCTGGTCTTTTTTAAAGGCTCTGGGGTATCGAAGCAGTACACATTGGATATAGAAAACAGAGTAAGAGTGGATCGTCAAAGTGTAACAAAGTATGAAATTGTTAGAGTTGTACTCAGTAGGCTTAATGAAGCTGGTGAAAAGGCATTACGGGAGCGCCGTGAAATTTTAAAGAGGATAGTAGAATTTGAGAGTTTTTCGACCTGCTGGCCGGATGATCAGTTAAAGGCCAGAGGGCTGGTAGCTGAAATTCAAAAAGTTATTAATACCAAAGATGCTTTTACAAGGATGAAAATTGCTCGTGAAAAAGAAGTTGAGAAGAACTGAAAAGAGTATCATTTGAGGGTTGAAGAGGCTCAAAATCGTCGATTAGAAAGAAGTAAAATTAAAGAAGATTTTAATCATCTATTTTCAATGACAAATCCCCACAAAAGGGGTAAGGCGTTAGAGAATGTTCTAAATAATCTGTTTAAAAATTATGGAGTCCTCATAAGGGAATCATTCGCTTTGAATGGAACAGATGGAGAAGGTATCATTGAACAAATTGATGGAGTAATAGAGTTAGATAACAGAATATTTCTAGTGGAGATGAAATGGTGGGATAAACCGGTAGGAGTGGGTGAAGTATCTCATCATTTAGTCCGTATTTTTAATAGGGGTCATGCCTGTGGAATTTTTATTTCAACGTCACCATTTACACAGCCTGCTGTTACAGTATGTAAGGAATCACTTTCAAAGGCATTGATTGTTCTAGTAAATTTGGAGGAAATATACAAGGTCCTCGATCAAGAGGGAGATTTAAATGAGTACCTTAAAAGAAAGATACAAGCCGCCATCATAAACAAGGAACCATTACATTTTCCTGTATAGAGAGGGTCTCCTAATTGGAGAGTTACTTTTTTTCTAGTAAGAAATGCAGGACTTCTCCGTCAAAACTTGTTAATAACGGTACCAGAAAAATTCAACTGAACATTATTATGAAAGTTTTGTGATCGATAAAGAACTTAGTTCACGAAATATTCGAAAATAGCCATTTATCCCTGCGTTGATAGGGAGAAATGGCTATTTTTTATTGAACTTTAAAGGGAAATCAAATTAAATGAGAGTTTTTCTGAAGAGAAATTATATACTATAACCCTTGCAATTTGGATATGTCAATGTTCTGCAGAAACAGGATGAAAAAACAAGTCAGTGATTAGTGTTGCGTGTACGCAACACAAAAGAATAGCATTTACATTCATATTTGGAAAAAATTATAATGTTCTTGAGGTGAAAATCGTGTCGAATCTTGACTTTAAAACAATTATTGACGGCGTCGGATACAATCAATTTGGAAAAAGCGTTTTGGCGACCCAACTCCGTTTCTCTACACTTGAGGCCCTGTTTGAGGTAGATCCTGAAGTACAACGAAACTTGGACCCGATACGAAGGGGGGAAATAAGACAATTTATACTAGATTCACTGAAATCTATGGAGTTTTATTTTTCACCTTTTATCTTTTCAGCTAGAGGAGCGATTAAACAAACTGAACATGGCTGGGAGCTGGAACCGGGAAGTAAGCTGTACATCCTCGATGGCCAGCATCGTGCGGCTGCCCTAACGTCTGCATTAAGCCATTTGCAATCACAAAAGGAAGCAGCAGAAGAAGTTGGGGACGTAATAGAAGCCCAGACTATTCAAGAGTACATAGAAAAACTAAAGGACTATCCTGTAGCGATGCAGGTGTATTTGGACCTCACTACGCAAAATGAGAAGCAGATGTTTACGGACATTAATACTGAGCGAAAAGAAGCGCATAGTGGACTCATTATGAAATACGATCATCGCGATAGCTATACGGAATTGACGAGAAAAGTAGCCAATCAATTGGAAGAACATTTTGAAATTGAACAAGAATTATCTAGACTAACGCATCAGAACTCCGCAGTCACTTCACTTACAATTATGAAAAGATGCTTGCTCGCATTGTTTGAAGGATATATAAGTGTCAAAAAGGGCGAACCGAATTTTGGTAACTATAAACAGGATGAAGTCATGGACATATCTCTGGCATTCTTTGAATCGTGGGTGAAGTTATTCCCAAAACAAATGGCCAACCGCAAAAAATATGTAACGGGCTTGACCGGAATTCAGGTTGCATTGGCCCTTACAGTCCATGAACTCAACAAGAAACATGGAATACCTCACCTAGAAGCCATTCAGCAGCTTCAGTTTCTTAAGCCGTACTGCAAGTGGCAACATGATGATCCACTCTTTTCCCATATTTACGATCCAGCAAAAAGAAGAATCACACATCACTCATCGTCGACTTCAATCCAAAGAACAGTTGTGAGATTTTTAGCCAATATAACTAAAGAAAGGATTGGATGAATGTGATCCTCAACGATGTTTTTACAAAAAGACAATTGATTGCAACGTATTCGATAACTGAGCTATCAGGCTTAGTTCATGATGGGCAAGTGAAATTACGCCATCTAAACAAACTGCATGTAAGAGCTATAAAGAAATATATATTGGAAAATGTAGTAACTGAGCAAATTTATTTTCCGCCTATGGTCGCGAATGTGGCTGGAATTGGGACAGAGAAACCATTGGAACTCACGATAGTTGATGGAAATCAAAGACTAGCAGCTCTTTGTCAAATTGAAGAATTAGGTTATAGGGCAGCGAAAAGTGACGATCCTGAGGAAATGAAAAAAGGTTACAAGTTGCTTCATTTTATCCAACATACGGAAGTGGCCATTCAAATTTTTGAAGGACTATCAGAAGAAGAAACGGATCAATTATATATTGATTTGAATACAAAGGGTAAAAAGGTGGCGCTGTCCAAACGGATTTCCTTTGATTCGAGAAGCCCATTGAATATTATCACAAACTCCGTTTTGAAAGCTAATACACAATTAAAATTAGCAGGGGTTGAAATTGAAAAAGTTTCAGTCGTACGGCCAAAGAACAAAAAGCTCCTTTCTTTGTCACATCTGCGCCAAATTGTGGCGACTTTTATAACTGGAAATATGACGAATAGTACGATCGAGAATGAAAATTTTGAAACGTTCTTAGAGGCTGAGGACTATGTTCAATTAATTAATGCTTGGTTTGATGAATTATTTCGACTGTATCCACCTGAACGAATTGGAGATTTTCAGGGATCGATGTTGGCGAATCATCCTTTGCTGATCAGTGTTGCTTTTTTTGCGAATAAAGGCTTGGAAAAGTTTCCGTTTGAAGTGCGAAAAAAAGAAATGGTCAAGCGAATGCGTAGATTGAAAGATGTCAATTTTAATAGAGAGAACCCGGTTTGGAAAGAGTTTAAGGGAACGAATAGAGCAGGTTACTATTATTTGGCCAATGACAAAGCAAGTCTAGTAAAACTTGTGCGTTGGCTAGAAGGGCAAGGGAGGTGAGTGGAATGTGAGCAATAAAATAAAAACCCCATAGGTAGCACAGTCCTGGCAGACAGTACCTATGGGATTCGTAAGTTGGGTATACCAACCTTAAGTTAGTATACCCTTTTTCGTAAAAAAATCACAGATCTAAGATGTGAAGAAAAATCAACGAAATGAAAGAGGGATATGAAATGATTATTCGGAAGAACTATTTAATTAATGCAAAGACAGTTCTATTTTACGGAATCTATTATGAAAATGGAGCACTATTCACACTTGTAATTGAAGGTAATGATAAATTTCTTGTCGCAATGGCACCGCTTAAACTTATTGATAAGACGCTGATTAGTTATGGATCAAGCTTTAAAGGAGCACTGGAAAGTTCGCGGAAGCTATTAGGTGAAAATAGAAAAATGTACCCTCTCAAAATTGATGCCTCCCTGGACATTTGGATATTTCCTTCAAAGTCATATAAAAAAGAGAATTGTGTTTGGTTTGCGTTGAATCATGTGGAAAATACGAAACTATTAGGTATTAAAGACACAAAGGTGTTTTTAGATTACGGACATGAGATTAATATTGAAATGCGAGAGACTTCCTTCCGCAACAAACGTGGAAGTGCTGAGGATTTGAGGGATATAATTTTACGAAACACGAAGGGGGAGTTGAAGTATTCGGATGTCCCAACGGAACGCTGGACCATTGTGGAAGAGATGGGGAAGTATGAGTGTAGGGGAAAGAAAGAGGAAGAATAGCAGAAAGAATAAAATCCATAGATACATCAAGTTTTGGTGTGATTGAAACTAGGGAATTATAAAAAAGTCCCTACGAAGTAAAAAATACGAGTCTAGAAAAATCTATCCCAATAGGATAATTTGGTATAATAATTTAAATATTATATAAAAAAGGAGAAAAAGAATGAGCAGCAATAATGCTAATAGTAATAATGTTAATACTCAATCAACACCTAAACCAATTGGAGTAACTCCTAGAAGGGAAACAAGAGCTGGAGAAAGACCATCATTTCAAGCTCCTGTGCCACCTAAAACTAAGTAATTATTTTTAATGAAGTTTTTTTGGGATTTAATTCATTAATTATTAGGCCAGATTTTGTGTCTACATATGATCTTGTGATTTCATAGTTGTAAAAAGCGTGTGCTATATCCCACCCTTTTGAAGTATCGATTATTAGTGACTTCTCTGTTTCAAAAGGGCGGGACATTCTAATAACAGGACCACAGATCTTCTCTACAGGATTATCTATCTTATAAATCTCTACAATAAGTTGAGCCTCTTTTTGTTCCTCTAACCTATAGAAGAAACTTTCCCAAACAGTCGGATCTTCAGAAAGTTTAATAATTTTTCTTTGAATTCGTACTTTATTTATGATTTCTAGAACTCTAATATATAAATACTTAGACCAGATATATGCAACAGTAAAGCTAAATATCAAGCTAAGGATTAGATAATAAAAAAGAAATAAGAGGTTATTAGATAAATAGGTTAAGTCTTTTAGACTTAGGATAAGATCTAGATTTAAAAAAGATAGATTCACTTTTAACGCTCTAAAAATAAGGTTGAGAAGTAAAAACAAACCATCATAAACAAGAACTGTAAAAAGAGTGGTAGGAGCCCATAATAGTGCTGTTAATCCGACCATTTCGGTAGTTGTGTGTTTTACTACTGGATTGATCCCGAACATTTGAAGCCAAAAGTAAGTAATTAATCCAGGTAAGGAAAAAATAATTAATGACATAAATTGTTCCACCAAAACACCCCGTATATTGTCCCAAAGTAGATTGTTATGTTCGTAACAGTTTCAAAATCTAAAAAAGGAAAGCTTTGTTACATTTAATATTTTTTTTTATATTTAGTAGATCCATTGCTTATAAAATTGCCCGGATTTTTCACCAGTACCAAGTCCTAAAAATAATGCGTACTTATAATTTAAGTTTTGTTGTGATTTGTAATATTGTAGTTTCTTCATGTCAAATTCATCAGCGTGTAAATTCTTTTTCATTTCAATAACTAATAGATTATTTTTTGTGCCCCTTTGATGCACTATTATATCGGGATTTACAAGTCTATTTTCATTGCCGGATTGAGATTTGAGATCCTCTAATATTTTTTTATCTCCCAAATTCCTATTATACTCACAATCAACACACCATTCTTTAAATTGTTGTTCTAAATAGACGGCTAACCTATGTGAAATGGATCTTTCGTTCGAGTTCTTCATTAGAAGATAAATGTCTCTCGAGAAAAGAAGGTTTAATGCAGTATGTACTTTTTCTTCAACCAGCTTAAAATCCTCATTCAAAATAATGTTCCCCCTAAAAACTATAGCAAAATTCTAAAAAGTTGAAAGTTACCTGAATATAGCATAGTGATTGTTAGTGATAAAATTCCTAAGAGTTAAAAAAAACAATTTTGTAGTATTAATCCTCTAATTTATCTATGATTTAAACAGACCCTCTAATTCTCTATACCATATCAATAATTTCAGGTTCATCATTACTTTCTGTGTTTTGATCTTGAATAAATAGCTTGTAGGCAACATTCCCTATGGTATTTGTAGCAACTGCATCTACGGTACCACCAATAATTCCTCCTGCTAAAGGCACCATCTTACCTAAATTTATGACTCCTTTTTCTCCAAACTTTGTTAGTAATCGAAATCCTACAGTTTGGTTGATTTTTTTAACTACTTCGAAAGGAATTTTTTTAATACTGGTTACTACAAGTTTTTTTCCTATCTGAACGCCTGCATTTTTAAGAATATCTTTAGCACCATTTCCAGCCAAACATGCATAAACAAAAGATTTAACCTGGTCATCTTTCACGTCATAACCACCCATATATGCAATAGCTGCAACCATTCTCATTTGAACTAAAATAACGCTAGTTATATTGGCGGGAACAGCAACAGGTAATGTAATTAGTCCCCCCAATCCCGTTAAAAATCCACTAGTAGCACTTTTAGTGTTTTGCCATAGTATTAAATTCTTAACTTTTTCATCTAATGTCCCACTCTTTTGTAAGTAACTATCAGCTAATTCTATGGCTGTGTCCATTCCAGGAACACCACCATTAATCGCTTTATCATAAGACCAATCTAATGCCTTCATTATTGCATCGTGTGTTAAAGATTTTGTTTTAGACATTATTACTCACCTTTCTTCTAGGAAAATATGGTAATATTATACTATAAAAATTCGTGCGAATATTACTATTTTTTCTCTAGCAAAACATTACATAGAGGTGTGAGCATGTTGTTAAAGGAAAATGGTTTTCCAAAGTATCTAAAAAGGATGCTTATTAGGCAAGGGTTTAAAAGCTAATCAGATCAATGCCTATAAGTAGAGAAGTCAATATAAAAATGATAATTTTATTCAAATGTCGGAGAAATGGAAATATAACCCCTAAAAAACACTGAATAATCAGTGTTTTTTAGGGGTTTGTATACTTTAGGGGAGCATCCGTGAAGAATGTTTATCTTGAATTAAATACAACGGCTCAAACTATTTTGAATTTGATATAATCTGAAATATATAATTTGCTTTAAAGGAAGGTAGCTGAATGAGCCAACAAGTAAAAACTTCCGTAATAAACATAAAGGAATTGTTAGAACTTAATTTGTTTATTCCAGAATATCAAAGACCATATACATGGAGCACAAAGAATGTTGTCCAGCTTCTAGATGATGTCGTAAAGTTCTCTAAGTATCCTGAATATCGAATAGGAACCATCATTTTACATAAGAATGAGAAATTAGATATTGTCGATGGGCAACAACGCATTATTACGAGTTTGCTTATCTCTAGATTTTTAAAATCTAAGGATACACAAAAACTAACTATACTAGACATTCCTAATCATGAAAAAACAATTGAAAATGTCAAAAATAATTTCAAAATCATTGCCGAATATTTCGAGCGAAATCCTAAAGCAAAAGATATTCTTGAAGACTATTTTTTAGAAAATTGTACGGTTTTAGTTTTAGAATTGAATAAATTAGACGAGGCATTTCAATTATTTGATTCCTCCAATAACCGAGGGAAAGCCTTGTATCCTACTGATTTATTAAAGGCTTATCATTTACGAGAGTTAACAGGAAACGAAGAGAAAAAATTAGAGATGGTTGAGTTATGGGAAAAGATTAAACCCGAGCACATTTACATCCTATTCTCTGATTATTTCTTTAGGATCAAACAGTGGTCCAGGAATAAACCTGTTAAAGATGCAGGCTTCACGAACAATCATATTGATTTGTTCAAGGGCGTAAGTGAAGCAGATGATAACAAACATAACAATTGGTCAAAATCGCTATTAATGGCTAAAAATTTTGTAGATACGTATAATAGGCAAAATCAAACGATGATTGAATTTAATGCGATGCCCCCTTTAAACTATCCTTTCCAGATTGATCAACCAATGATTAATGGGGAGTACTTCTTTAAATTTGTAGACTATTATTATTCGTTAGCTAAACGTTTAGGATGTCTAGAAGGGGAAAAACAAAGTGCAACAGAAGCAACTGAGATTGTTCAGTTGATCAACCATTTGGAAAAAAATAAGTATTTCCGATATGTAAATTCTTTGTTTAAGACCACTTTGTTATATGTAGTAGATAAATTTTCTTATAAAGAACTAGAGTCGATCGAAAAAATATGTTTTAAATATGCGTTTTATCCCCGTTACAATTTCGAGCAAGTGCAAAAGAAAACGATTAATAAATTTGTGCTTGATAGTGAGTGGGGAGTTGCTAACTTCTTTAATCACATAAATGAATCGTATTCCATTAGCGATGTCCTTCATTTTGAAATAACGACAAGTCATGAAAAACTCAGGAATGCAAATAAAATGCAAGAAAAATATGAAGAAGTACATAGCTTATACTTTAAAGGTGGTAACGAATGAAAGATTTTAGTATTAGGGATATATTTACCGGGAACTACAGCATTCCGATATATCAAAGAGCGTACGCTTGGAGCGATAAGGAAATCGAAACGCTTGTTGATGACATCTATGATTATTATTCTCTTAAAACTAATCAAAATTATTATATCGGTTCGCTTGTCGTGCACAAAGATCATGATGATTTGGAGAATGTCATTGATGGGCAGCAACGATTAACAACATTGTCGTTACTCATCTGTTATCTAAAAAATGAATCTAACTATAAAGATTTAGTGAAGGACATTCACGTTAATCTTCATTTTGAAAGTCGGAAACGCTCAACTGATATTTTTAAGCAGTTAAAAAAGAATAATGAGAAAGTATTCGATGAATCAAACGAATTAGTCGATGGCTATCGAATTTTAAAAAAGAAATTAAACAGCGAGCAATATGACGAAGAATATTTCCAGTACTTGATTGGTCATGTGATCCTGATCAAAAATGTATTGCCAAAAGATACGGATCTTAACCATTATTTTGAGATCATGAATAACCGTGGGGAGCAACTTGAAAAGCATGAAATTGTGAAGGCTCATTTGTTGGGACGACTAGATGAATCAGATGAAATTGGTCGAAAGGTTTTTACAGAAGTTTGGAATGCCTGCCAGCGATTAGATAAATATGTACAAATAGGGTTTAACCCGGTTATTCGTGAGAAGATTTTTGGCGAAAAATGGGATGAATTTATGCCAAAGGAATATGCTTCCATGAAAAAAGTATTCGAAGAAGGTAACGAAAATGACGAATCGTTTTCTGGATCTATAACAATTGATGAGATTATTCAGTGGGGAGATTCAGATAAAGAACAAAATAAGAAGTCCCATAAAGAGGACGATGATACTGGAAGATACCATTCCATTATTAATTTTCCTAACTTCCTGTTGCATGCATTGAAACTGTTTATTGGTGAGAGGTTTGACTGGAGATATGAGTCTAAGGGGCTCTCTCTGGATGACAAGAAATTAGTCGAACAGTTCGAAGTTCACATCACGAGCGCAAAAGATGCAGAAGGTTTTATGTACTCGCTGTTGAAAACCCGGTATGTTTTTGATAGTTATGTCATCAAAACGGATAATTTAAATGATGCGACAGATGATGACTCCAATTGGAGTTTGCATAAACCGTATAAATTGACAAGCAAAAGTGGTAATAAATTATCACCGCGTAATACTTTTAGAGATGAGAATACGCAAGAAATTGTAGTCAAAATTGAGTCCATGTTTCAAGTGACAGACCCGCGTCAAATCTATAAGAGCTTCCTTTTTGGTATTTTAAACATTTTGAACGCATGGGTCGATAATAAAGAAGATGAGAAACTGCTTGTAAATCAATTGCTTGATTTCGCAAAAGAGCGGTTTAGAGCTGTGACTGTTGAGGGTACATTTTTTGATAAAGGTGTTCATACACCAAACTATGTTTTTAATTTCTTAGATTTTGTACTTTGGTATCAACAAGTAATTGAGGGAAAGAAACATCGTATTAAAGCGAGTGACTTTGAATTTAAGTATCGAAATTCAGTCGAACACTTTTATCCACAAAATCCTAATCAGGCTGAAAATCATGAACGACTAGACAAAGACCATCTTGATAATTTTGGCAACCTTTGTATCATGGCAAGGAGACATAACTCACTTCGTTCAAACCTAATGCCAGCAGCAAAAATCAAAGAATTCAGCTCAACGAGTCAGAGTTTGAAATTTGAGTTAATGGAAAAACTGGCTAAACAGAATGACGATTGGAATGTAAAGGAAATCATGGATCATGGTGATGAGATGAAAAAACTGTTATTAGAATTTATCTCTTAAGAGATAGCGATCTTCCCTAATTGTTTGCCCAATCGTGGAAGCAGGGAAAATGTATGCAGGTGGGGCAGCCCCCCATAATCCGCAGGTGAGCCCGATTTATGGGTCCCTAGAAGGGTTAGGGCAGTTGACCGTTTTTGCTGGGACAGATGAGATTATGTTGCCTGATGCAAGGCGCTTGAATCAGCTTGCAAACGCGAGCGAATCGAAGATCGGATATTTTGAATATCCGGGTATGTTTCATGCCTGGCCCATTTTTCCCATCCCTGAGGCTAGGCAAGCCATCGAGCAAGTAAGGAGCATTGTGAGAGGAGGAGAACATTGTTAAGATGAAAAAAGCTGTCATTTTTGGAGCGAGTGGGTTCGTAGGATCTAATCTTCTGGAACAATTGCTGATCAATGATGAATATGTACAAGTAACGGCCATTGTTCGAAGAAGCTTGCCGGTCAACCATCCGAAGTTAAAGATACTAATCGGGGATTTTAATACTTTGCTTGACTTGTAGAATCAGATTGAGGCGGATGAAGTATTCATTACTCTTGGTGGTACAACACCACAGATTGATCATGATTATCCGATTTTTGCCGCACAAGTTGCCAAAGAAAAGGGAGCGAAATCCGTTTTCGTGGTTACCGCAGTAGGTGCCAGCGTACATTCACGTATGTCCTATGTGAAAATTAAAGGTGAAATTGAGCGAGATTTGATTACATTGGATTTTGAACATACCCATATCTTCCGTCCATCCATGATTATGGGGAACCGAGGGGAGTTTCATCTGGTAGAAAAAATCATGATGGCCTTATGGAGAATTCTTAACCCATTTTTCATAGGAGGAATGAGCCGCTATAAAGGGATGGAAGCAAAAAACATTGCAAGAGCAATGATCTACGCAGCAAAAAATCGATTTGAGAAAGTAAAGGTATATCATTGGAAAGATATGAATGATTTATTGCTGAACAATAAGGGATAATCTTGGAATGCTGCATAATATTTTTAGGTGATGGAACATAGGCCCGATTCCACTAAGTTAGGAAGAGGGCAAAAAAACCAATCTCTCATTTATTGCCACATGCACTTCACGCACGTCGAAACGCCTCGAAGTTAGTGCCAAAAAATTAGAATCTGCAATAAGCATTTAACCGATGTGGCGTATGTGGCGTATCTCGTGTTAAAAGAAGGCAACTAACCTTTATTAGGGGAAGCTGCCTTTTTGGCGATTCCTGCCACGTCGGAACACTTCTTTTTGACTAACCGGAGCGAAGGGAAACGTTACACCTCAGGGGCTAAGGCCTCATTTTTTCGTAATCGATGACGTAGGAATTGACAGGTTAACCACTTTCCTCGTAAAGTTGCTTATAATGCAAATTATTACGGAGGAGAACAAATGCAATTCATTAATAATATGCTGCTGGATATGGAATTAGATCCTAGATTAGTAGAATATCTTGCGATTATCATCAAGATTCTGTTGATTGGGCTAATCTGTATTGTGGCGAATTTTATTTCAAAGAAAATCGTGATCAGGATCATCACACGTATCGTGACAAGGTCCAAAGTCAAGTGGGGTCCAATCATTTTGGAAAGACAAGTATTCCGAAAGTTATCCCATATTGTTCCTTCGATTATTATTTATTCGTTTGCTTCAACTTTTCCAACCTATGAAACAACCATTGAGAAGTTGGCTATTGCCTATACAATTATTGTCGGATTGGTGTTTTTACAGAGCTTACTAAATGCGCTAAATGATATATATCAAACCTTTGAAATCTCCAAGGTTAAGCCGATTAAAGGGTATATTCAGGTGGTTAACATTATTATCATGACGATTGGGTTCATTTTAGTCATCTCGAACCTAATAGGAAAGAGTCCTCTTATTCTATTAAGTGGGATTGGTGCTCTCTCAGCTGTTGTGATGTTAGTGTTTAAAGATTCGTTATTAGGACTAGTGGCAGGAATACAGTTGACGGCGAATGATATGGTTCGGGTTGGTGACTGGATTGAAATGCCGAAATATGGAGCAGATGGGGATGTTATTGATATTTCTTTGAACACTGTAAAGGTTCAAAATTTCGATAAAACGATTACGATGCTCCCGAGTTATGCTCTTATTTCCGATTCCTTTAAGAACTGGAGAGGGATGCAAAGCTCAGGCGGTCGACGAATCAAGCGAGCTTTGTATATAGATACCAGTAGTATCACGTTTTGCAACGAGGAAATGATTGAGAAGTTTTTAAAAGTTCATTACCTTTCTGACTACATTATTCAGAAGGAAAGAGAAATTACCGAGTACAATGCCAAAAATCAAATCAATCGGGACAATCCTGTGAACGGTAGGGCCCTTACCAATATCGGTGTATTTAGAGCGTATATCAGCCATTATCTCAAAAATCACGATGGAATCAACCAGAATATGGGCTTAATCGTTAGACAGCTGGAACATAGTGAACATGGGTTACCTTTGGAAATCTATGCATTTACAAAATCTGTTGAGTGGGCAGTGTATGAATCTGTGCAATCTGATATCTTCGACCATCTTTTTGCAGTGGCGCCTGAGTTTGGACTAAGAGTATTCCAGAATCCATCTGGGGCTGATTTAAGAAACATGGTGGAAGAATCGAGTAACAAAGACTTGGTTGAAGAAAGAAGCTATTAATATCGCAACAAAACCGACTGGATGAGCATTTCACAGTCGGTTTTTCTATTAATATTTAAATACCGAGTACTTGAGCCTTTTTCTTACAAGCTTTAACAAAATCATCAAAAATGGATATGGACGGCCCATCCTTTTTTACGGTCATACATTCAGGATGCCATTGTACTCCTAGGACAAAGGAATGCTTTCTACTTTCAAAAGCCTCAATAGCCCCATCCGATGACCTTGCGCACACTTCAAAGTTTTCCGGAACTTTTCGGACTGCCTGGTGATGAAAGCTATTCACCTTGAATTTTTCTGCTTGAGTGATCCTGTACAGTAAAGAATCTTTGTTTACATCAACATAATGGGATGCATGCCAGATTGGAGCTTTTTGCGAGTGTTGTAAAAGGGTTCCAGGATACTGCGCATGGATATCCTGATAAATATCTCCACCAGCTACAATACTTAGGACTTGGCACCCCCTGCAAATAGCTAGAATGGGCTTATCAAGGGCTAGGGCTTTCTTGATCATGCTTATTTCAAAGGCATCCCTTTCTGGATAGACACTTCCGAGATTAGGATGAGGCTCTTCACCAAATAAGGTTGGGTCCACATCATTTCCTCCTGTAACCAGTAACCCATCCATTTTTTCTACTAATAAATCAATATTTTCTCCATCTAATAGATTGGGAAGAACAATAGGAATTGCTCCAGCTCCTACTACTGAATTGATATTGTCCATGGAAACGGAGAGATGGCGACCTTCTAAATCTGAAGTAATACCTATAATTGGTTTCATATAACACCTCTTTTGGATGATGATTATTGATACTATCCTATTCATAAAATAAGAACTTTAATACATTTAGTTAATTGATAGATTTATACACTACTGTTTTAGGATACTTGTTAGTTTAGTACAGTAATCAAATCTTCCTCTTGTCTAAAATCGCTTTCAGTTCATTAAACGAATGGCAATCATGTTCAAGTACTAGTTCCCAAACCAATTTTGAATTCTTAGGACCGACGCTAGAGAGCATGTATTTACTCCATAATTCCATTTGCTCTTTCTGCGTTAATCCAATTCTGTGTTTTAGAAGAACTTTTAGATCACTATAAGTGAAATTCTCCTCTGAAGGGGTAAAAGAAGTTCTTCGTTCTTCCAATTCTTTTAAGTGTATTTGCTTTCTTTCATTTTCTTGCCTCAATTGTTCCTCGTGTTCTTTTTTCTTTTGAATAAGGATCTCATTAAAATGATTCCTTAGTTGAAGGTCTATATCTGGATTACTTAATTTAAATCCATCGTCTATAACAAGAGCTTCAGAAAAAGATATTTCGTAGCCTCGATTTAGTAGGAATGCACGATAAGGTCTTACAATTCGATCTTTTAGAAAACGTTGGACCTTTACAATTAGTTTATCTTCAGTTGAAAAAATGTAGTAAAGGCTTCTTACATCTATCTCTTTGTTAAGCGTAGTAGAAGGGTAGTTAAAGTATTTAAAGAACATAGAATCTTTCATATTTTCCTCAATCAGTCTATCCCAACGTTCATCTTCTTTTGTTTTTGCCGATATTGCGAGTTCTGCATCCCATAAAACCATACTATTCTTTTCTAATTCAATTGATTGCTCCTTCATTTCAATAAACCATATAGGTTCTAGTCCTTGTTCTACAAAATATTCATGTCTATTTATTATGTCCTGTGCTAGTTTGCTATCTTGAGAAGGACTTACATTTGTAATGACTGAGATTGAATATGCTCTGTCATTAACCTTCACCGAAATATCTGGATAATATTTATAACTAGGATTCGCTTTGTAACCGTAATTCACAATAACGTTAGGATTAATCTTTGCTTTAATGGATAACTCATCATAAATGATATCTACTAGAACTTTATGAATTTTTGTTTCTCGTTCATTTTGTTTTTCATATCTTTTTTCTGCTCTATCAATTTTCCTTGATTCTTCACAAGCCTCAGAATGCTGATGGGAAAAATATAGCCCTTTTATATCGCCAAATTTAACAATTAACTTTGCTTCACAATACGGACACTTATACAAACTCTTATTTGCTAGTTTTTTATAATTTTCTACTGCGTCTCTAGATGTTGAATATGGGAGTTGAACAATTTCTTCGTCGATGACGTGGATTGCTTCTCTCATTTTCTCACCTCAGTTATTTTTTCATTTCAAGAGATACACTGGTGATGTGGATAATTAATTGGATGTTATTTCGATGGGCCTAAATCATTTGGTGTAAGGTGTGTAAGGAGCTATTGATCTCATTTCAATCGAGTGAAAATGGATTATATTTACAATATTCGACAAATAATAAGTAAATTCCTTCCTTAATTTCACTATTTTGTACATAGCGGTTATATCCTTGAAGCGATAAGAAAGACCACTGTTTTTGCTGCATTAAGCGTCACAAAACGTGGAACACAAGCTTCCTATCCAGGTCCTGAAATATTAGGGAAGTTTATGAAGGAAAGAGTTTTAAATAGGGAAATTTGAAAAAGGCATTTGGGAATAAGCGTATTCCTAAATGCCTTTTGAGTTTGCTGAAATTCATTTTTAGAACGGGACGAGGGACCTGTCCCCGTGGCCGCCGCCTTGTCTCGTTTAAAATACTTTCGTTGTCCAGTCTTCACAGTTCCAAATATCTGTCGCAATTTCACGATAGAAATCAGGTTCGTGGGATACCATTAAGATACTTCCGCGATATGCCTTTAGAGCACGCTTCAATTCTTCTTTTGCGTCCACATCTAAGTGGTTGGTAGGCTCATCTAGAATTAATAAATTTGTTTCTGTGTTAATAATTTTACACAAACGAACTTTGGCTTTTTCGCCACCAGAAAGGACTTGGACTTTACTTTCAATATGTTTCGTCGTTAATCCACATTTTGCAAGAGCAGCACGAACTTCAGCTTGATTCATACTTGGGAACTCGCTCCAAATCTCTTCTATACAGGTGTTGGAGTTGTTCTCTTTCACTTCCTGCTCGAAGTAACCGATGTATTGATATTCACCGCGTTCCACTTTTCCTGAAATCGGTTTAATCAACCCAAGAATACTTTTTAAAAGAGTAGACTTACCAATACCGTTTGCACCTACGAATGCAATCTTTTGTCCACGTTCCATTTTCAAATTCAGTGGGCGAGAAAGTGGTTCATTGTAACCAATAACCAGATCTTCAGCCGTGAAAATATAACGACTAGCAGCACGAGCTTCTTTGAAGTTAAACTCTGGTTTCGGCTTCTCTTTCCCTAATTCAATAACTTCCATTTTGTCGAGCTTCTTCTGACGGGACATCGCCATATTACGAGTCGCAACACTTGCCTTGTTACGAGCAACGAAATCTTTCAAATCAGCAATTTCTTGTTGTTGACGCTTGTAAGCAGATTCTAGCTGTTGTTTCTTCATTTCATGTATTTTTACGAAGTTATCATAGTCACCAGCATAACGATTCAATTCTTGGTTTTCCATGTGATAAATTAAATTAACTACATTATTCAAGAATGGAATATCATGTGAAATCAAGATAAATGCATTCTCATATTCCTGTAAATAGCGCTTCAGCCATTCGATATGCTGTTCATCCAAATAGTTCGTAGGCTCATCTAGTAATAGAATTTCGGGCTTTTCTAGCAAAAGCTTAGCTAGCAAAACTTTCGTACGTTGACCACCACTAAGATCATCTACATCTCGGTCGAGCCCAACATCGTCTAATCCTAGTCCGCGAGCAACTTCCTCAACTTTTGAATTAATTTGATAAAAATCATTACTATCTAGCGTTTCTTGTAGCTCTCCAACTTCGGCAAGTAAGGCATCGATATCAGCGCCTTCATCACCCATTTTTCCATAAAGTTCATTGATCTCTGTTTCAGCATCAAAAAGATATTGAAAAGCAGAACTCAAAGCATCACGCATCGTAGTACCTTTTTGAAGTACAGCATGCTGATCTAAATAACCAACACGAACTTTTCGTGACCACTCCACTTTTCCCTCGTCAGGTTGTAGATTCCCGGTAACGATATTCATGAAAGTAGACTTACCTTCACCATTTGCACCAACTAGTCCGACGTGCTCGCCTTTTAAAAGTCGAAAAGACACATTATTAAAAATTGCACGGTCACCGAAACCGTGACTTAAATTTTGTACATTTAATACGCTCATTTTCTTAACCCCTTATCTATTGTCACATGTGGATATCTTACTAAATTTAGAATGTTTTTTCTATCTTGAAGTTATATTTTTGTAAAAATGTTATTTGGTTTTTAAGGGTAATTGAAGTCTGCCCCTTGTTAATTAACCGGTGAGTCACAATAGTCCAGAGTCTATTATACAACCGAACCAGGATGTAAGATATGAGGTTTTCCTATGTGGGAATAGTTGTACAAAAAATGAAAGAATTGGTTGGATTCTTAACTAAGAGACTACGCAGACGAAGCATCTTATGTTTCTGATTTGGAGGACGCTGGCGTTTTTTACCATTGAAAAATAGGCGGAAAAATTCCGGCTAAATCAAGAAATTCACCTATTCCCCTTACAAATAGGAGGAATTTTTCCGGTTTAGCTATACATTTTTATGATTTTAAGGCTCTTTAGGTCATTTAAGCGGAAAATGTCCGCCGAATTTAGCTAATATTCATTCATTTTTCAAATTAAACGGAATTTCTCCGGTTGAGTGGGGACACCTGTCGAAAATCAAAAAATCAAGAATAAACAATAACAGAGGCTATACTAAAAAAGACTTTGTGAATTTTCCCTAAAACTTCGGAATGGAAATAGTAGATTATATAGACAAAACGTATGATTTTCTGTATCTTAAGTAAGGCATATTTCTAAGGAGGAATTAGACATCATTGAATACTCAAAATCATACCTCAGTAAAAATCGTTACAGCTGATCCATCTGCACTTGGGCTGTTTGGTTTAGCAATTGTTACACTTGTAGCATCATCACAAAAATTAGGACTGACAGAAGGCACTGCATTGATCCTGCCGTGGGCTTTCTTTTTAGGTGGTCTTGCACAATTGATTGCAAGTATCTTAGATTCAAAAAAGAATAATGTATTTGGAACAACGGCATTTGGAGCTTTTGGCTTATTTTGGTTTGGTGTCGGAACAACATGGTTGATTCAAATGGGTGCTTTAGGTGAAAAGGTCCTTGCTAACGCGGATTCGAAACAGTTAGGTGTTGCATTTATCGGTTATTTAATTTTCAGCTTATTTATGACGGTCGGTGCAATGGAAACCCATAAAGTACTGTTTTTTATTTTTGTACTATTTGATTTCTTATTCATCGGATTGTCCCTAAGCTCATTTGATATTATGTATGAATTTTCACATATGCTTGCAGCAATCTCTGAATTGTTCATTGCTTTACTATCATTTTATGGTTCTGCAGCAGCAGTTTTAAATACACATTTTGGGCAAGTGGTTTTACCAGTAGGTAAACCATTTGGCATATTTACAAAACAAAATAAAAGAGAAACGAAAACTGAAAAACAGTTCAAAATTAGTTAAGCACCTATACATCTTAATATTCGTATTTTAGAGCACCTCCATTGGGGATGCTCTTTATTTTTTATTGCTTTTTAATCTGTAAAAAAGGGCTTATTGGCATAGTAATACATGGTTGCCATCATCAACTCGCCGCCTATTAGGTTTCCGATCGTAACAGGAATTAAATTTCGAATCATTCCAGCGACAGAAATCGTTTCAGGATGTTGATGAACAAGAGCGATAGCAAAGGTACACATATTTGCGATACTATGTTCATATCCCGAGATGAAGAAACAAAAGACAAATAGCATCATGGAGAACATTTTCGCTCCGTTCTCCACAAAGGACATCGGAATAAAGAACGCTAAACAAACCAACCAATTACAAAGGATACCCCTGAAGAATAATTGAGGTAGAGACGCATGAAGTTTGTGTTCCACAACGCTCATGAGGAAGGTAGTCGATTCCGTCGTTTCGAATAACCCTGTTACATAGATCAAAAAAGCGAAAACAATTGCACCGATAATATTTCCGATGTAGCTATAAAGTAATAAATGAAATACTTGCTGCCATTTCATTCGGTTCCTTAAGGCACTAAAGGTATAGTAAAAAGTATTCCCTGTAAATAAATCACCGCCACCAAATGCAATCAAGATAATCGCTGCACCAAAAGTCAAAGCAGCCATAGGGTATGCAAGAGGTGACTTAATCAAATAAAATAAATTCCCTGTTTTAAAAGCTACTATAACACCAAATCCAATGAACATACTGGCAAGCACGGCTCTAGAAATATAACGGGCTCGGCTTTGTTCGAAGATTTTTAGTTTTTTCATTGCTAGCTTTTCAACTTCAAGCAATGGTTTCGTTTCCATAAAATCACCCATTTCTAAATTTCCCAACCTAACGTTTTTTTATTTTCAAATTTTGCGATTGTGCCCGTTTAACTAGATAAATCTCAAAAGTCTCTCACTAGTTATAGTTATTTAATATTTTTTAATATTAATATAATTTTATTCTTTTATTCACATGACTAAAGAACTATACTGGAATTATAAGGTATTTGAATATTGGCGATTCCATTACCAATTGTGGAGGATAACATGCGGCTTGTTTCTCTTAATAGTTGTGAAGAAGGCCTAATTCTTGCTAGGCCTATTTTTGATGAAAATAATCGGGTTTTGCTTAATGAAGGAAGTATTCTTTCCGATGCCTTTATTCGAAGGCTGAAAGAGAAAAAAATCAATCATCTTTATGTTATATCTGAGATTACCGAAGATATCGGAGAGGTAAATGATAATATTTCACCTCAACTTCGTTTTGAAACAACCAAAAAACTGAACGATGTTTTTTCTGCAATAAAAGAAAATAAGACAGGAAAGAAAACAAGTATTGCTCGAGCGACGACCATTAGAAATCTTACCGATGTCTTTGATAGAATCATGAAAGAATTGATGGATTCAAAATATTTATTAAATATGCTCAGCCATATGCAAACAACAAGTGATGAATTTTTTGAGCATAGTATCAATACCAGTCTTTATTCGATTTGCATGGGGAAATATTTAGGGTTAAAACAAGATGAAATAGAAGTATTAGGGATTGGTGCACTTTTTCATGACATTGGAAAAACACAAAAGACAGAGAGTGAAGGTTCATGGGAGATGCATCCGGAGATCGGCTTTAATTTACTTCGAAGAGAGCCAGAGTTCAACCTACTTATTGCTCACTGTGCCTATCAACATCATGAAAACGTTGATGGAACTGGTTTTCCAAGAGGCATAAGAGGGAGTGAAATTCACCGTTTTGCTAAAATTATCAGTGTAGCTGAAGCCTTCGATCATCTAGTTACAAAAAAGTTCTTACTTCCCCATGAAGCGATGGAAGTAATTTTAGCCAGAACATTTACTCGTTATGATAACACCGTGGTAGATGCCTTTAAAAACTCTGTAGCGATTTATCCAATAGGGGTTACTGTTATCCTTAATTCTGGAGAGACAGGGGTAGTGGTAGGTCATAACAAGCTTCATCCACAACGGCCCAAGGTAAGAATCTTTAAAAATAGCAATGGGCAAAAGCTAAGTAAAGAAGAGTTTTATGATATAGATTTAATGGAATTGCTTAATGTCATGATCGTAAAATGTGATGCAGTCATAGAGAGAAGTAAATAATGTAGGTCTATAGAACTTTAAAAGAAAAGCTGAAAAGGTTAGTGCGGATGATGGAATCTGCTTCCTACTATAGGAAGTCAGTTCTATCCTATTATAATAAAGTAGATTAAAGGACATGAGTCAGTTTCGCACTGAACTTATGTCTTTTCCTTTTGCCTAAATGTGTATGGTATTATAGGTATCCAGATACATGAAACACGTCCCTAATGGAATCTTTAAAGGGAAAAGACAGGTGAGTCAAATTACAACTACGAAAACATATATCAAAGAGTGGCAGCAAGCGCTGCAACAAGAGATAAATTACTTGAAAAAGTTTGGCGGGAGCCGCTATATGGTTACAAATGGAAGGATGTTATCAAGTGATAGCGGGTATAGCTATTATTTTGATACAGCCATCTCATTAAGAATCCCTGTTGGTTCCACGATTAAATTGGAATGGGGCACGATGAAAAGCGGTGGAAAAGTGCTTTCCTCTGAGGGAAGAGGAGTCATTCTTTTATTGGAGAAAAGCTTTGGAGACCTTATCTCAGATGCCTATTTACTTCACGATCCTTGGGAGCTACTGGAGCAATTAATTGAGAGATTAGATGAAATCAAGAAAAGTAAGCAAAAGCGGCTTAGGGTAAAAAGATTAATGAATCCTTCTTCAGAAATCAAGCATCCGAAACAAAAGATTAAGAGTAATGTCCATGAATTGATCTTACGCTCAAAATACAATCCAGTCACATTTGTCTGGGGACCTCCTGGCACGGGAAAAACCTATACCTTAGCTAGAACAGCAGCCAACAAATATCTTCAGCAGAAAAAAGTGTTGATTCTCTCACATAGCAACCAAGCTGTTGATGTGTTGATGGGTGAGCTGACTGATTTTATCAAAAAGAAAGACCAGTTCCGAGAAGGAGATGTGCTCCGTTTCGGCGGGAACGCTCAAGATATGCTAACCGCTCATTTAGAAATAACGACTGGTCAGCTTATGGAAAAAAAGGATCCACTCCTTGCTCAAGATCGAGAGAGACTAATAGAAGAACGGCGCAATTTAAAGAAAGATTTAGCAAGCTCTTTTAACAAGCGAGATTCAGATCAGCTTCTGGAACTTGAAATACAGATTGCAAGAGTGTTGGAAAAAGTACGGAGGAAAGAAGTCGAGTTCATAAAAGAGGCTTTTATTGTTGGAACAACACTTGCAAAGGCAGCAAGTGACAGCGCGATATACGAACAAGAATATGATCTGGTCATTCTCGATGAAGCCAGCATGGCCTATGTTCCACAGGCAGCATTTGCAGCTACCATGGGAAAGCGGGTCATTATTTGCGGGGACTTTAAGCAATTGCCTCCAATTGCATCAAGCAGGGCTCCGCTTGTGGAAAAATGGCTAAAAGAGGATGTGTTTCATCATGCAGGAGTGGTGGAATCGGTGAATGAGGGAGGGCTTCATCCACAGCTTTTATTATTAAACGAACAGCGAAGAATGCATCCTGATATCTCGGCTTTTACCAATCAGTACATCTATCATTCACTGGTAGGAGATCACGAAAGTGTATATAAAAGTAGAAATGAAATTGTAAGCAGGGCTCCTTTTAAAAACAAAGCGGCAGTGCTATTAGATTCCAGTTTCACTGGTTTGCATTGTATTCCCGATCAATCAACCAATTCAAGATTCAACCTTTGGCAGCTGCTCTTATCGTTTCAATTGATTCATGAAGCATATATGGGTGGAACGAAATCGATTGGGTACGTGACACCATACCGGGCTCAGGCAAACTTGATGGAACTGCTGCTTGAAGAAGTCTATGAGGATGAACGCATGCAGGCGGATATTATTGCGGCTACTGCTCACCGGTTCCAGGGGAGTGAACGGGATGTGATGATCTTTGATACGGTTGATGGTGAACCACAAGAACGGGCAGGTATGCTTCTAACCAGCAAGGACAGTGAACGTCTATTGAATGTAGCTATTACCCGAACAAGAGGGAAATTTGTCCACGTCAGCAACAGAAATTTTATTGAAAAGCGTGTTTTTCGGGGGAAAACATTACGGAAACTCGTTGATCACCAGGTCCTGAACAAACAAGTCGTCACGACAAGAGAAATTGGGACATGGATACAGCATCAACACACAAAATTAAGATGGATGCATGCTTTGAAACTGGATGCTGTTTTTCAGGACCTAAAATCGGCAAGGTCATCGATTACGCTCTCATTACCAGAGGGTACGGTGTTGTCTGAAGAATGGATGAAGCAGCTAGTTGACAGAGGAGATCGGGTGAAATGGACCCTGATTTCAGAGGAAATGTGGGGCAAACCTGATACTTGGCTGGACAACTGTTTCCCGTTTCCGTTTGTCATGATTGACGAGAAGGTATTGTGGTTAGGGCTGCCACTTGAAGGTGCCAAAGGAATTCGCCCTCCTTATGTGGCGGCGAGATTGAATTCAAGTAAAGTGTGTGAGTACTTGTTGAAACAGAGAAAATGAGGAAATTTATTCCTCTTTTAGTAAATAATAATGTAGGCCAACTCTACTAGAACCTTCTACCTGCCCTATGCTAGAATTAGTTATTCAAAATGAACTAACGATAAAGGCAAACTTATTGAAAGGTAAGGACGCAAAGCCACAGGCCTAAAGCAGAAATGTGATGGCGGCTGGGTTACCGAATAAGTGGTTTATATCGTTTAAATCCACTCTATTTGGGGTGGGTTTTTTTTAGTGCTAAAAAAGGGGAGTGGCGGGGTTGAAGCTAGTATTTAAAAATACATTCGTAATTAGCTTATTAATTACGATATCGATGATCAGTATTTCTGCTTTTGGTTATCTGAAAGCTAAATCATTTCTGTATGATAGGTTCCAGGATCAGGCTTATGATCAACTAGAGTCTGTAAAAGCGAACATCGATATATGGATACAGGGAAAAGAAGAAACGCTACAGTATATGGCCGAAGCGGATGAGTTAAAAGATAGTGATGTAGCCAAGGTGGATGCTTTAGGGATTCGAATTGCAGAGAGAATGAAAAATCCGGATGGATTTGCCTTTATCGATGCAGCAGGTTTTTTATATCTAGGTGGAGCGAAGATTCCAGCGATTGACTTTCCACATTATATCGGGGGAATGAAGGAGCAGACAACGGCTTATGATCCGGTTCCTTCAGAAACGCCAAGTTTAAATGGAGCTCCGATTGTATTAACGTCTACACCTGTATACGGGCACAATGGAGAGCTTGTTGGGGTTGCTTCTGGTGGATCGCCAATCGAAAGCCTCATCAACATTATTTCGAATATCACGTTAGGTAAAAGTGGATACGTGACAGTCTTTACGAATGATGGAACGATCGTTGCTGGTCAAAATAAAGAAGATACGCTGAATAAGAAAATAGCAGACTATGAAAATAGTGATTTGGATAAATTAGTGGAAAAAAGTATGAATGGGGAAACAGGTGTCATTGAAACGAATTTTAATGGCGAAGATAGTCTGATTTTTTACAGCAAAGCAGGTGAAATGGACTGGGGAATTATGGCTTCGGTTCCTAAAAATGAAGCCTATGCGGATGCGACTTCCTTATTGAATTATTTTATTATCATCACCATTGCCTTCATTGTGTTAGGTGGGATTATTAGTTATGCGATTAACCGTAGATTGATCAAACCGATTAATGAAATCAACGATCGAATCGAAGAACTAGCAAACAACAAAGGCGATCTAACACAAAGATTATCGATTAATCGAAAAGATGAAGTAGGGAAACTAGCAACCAACTTTAATTCCTTGCTAGATAGTTTACAAGATTTAATGGGTGGGATTCTGCAAAAAGGAGAAGTGGTGTCCGAGAACACGACTGCCTTATCCGAAAGAGCAGAGGAAATGGCACAGCTATCTAGTGTTGTGACGAAGAATGTTCAAAAATCAGCAGACATCACAACGGAACAAGAACAAGGAAACAAAAAGAATCTAGAATCGATGCATGTCATTACGCAAAGTGTAGCTGAAATTAAGGACCACTCTTTACTTGTGTCTGAGAAAACAAAACATGCGTATAAAGAGGTTGAAGAAGCGAATGAAGCGATTAAGTCATTCATTAGCCAAATGTCTGAAATTCAGGAATCGGTTAGAAGTTCATCGGAGATTGTAAGGAAATTAGGAAATCGTTCGTCTGAGATTGGCAAGATTGTTGAAATGATTACAGGGATCACAGAACAAACAAATTTACTTGCCTTAAATGCTTCGATTGAGGCAGCACGAGCTGGAGAACATGGAAAAGGATTCGCAGTTGTGGCTAATGAGGTGAAAAAGCTTGCAGAACAATCGGCGGGATCGGCAAAACAAATTTCAGAGCTAGTGAACGAAATTCAGTCAGAGACATCGAATGCTGTGACGGAGATTGAATCTGGAACAAATCGATTCGGAACAGGCATGGAGAGGTTAAGAGATGTCAATGAAAGTCTACAGAATGTCTATCGCTCGACAGAAGAGTCTTCAAATGAAGTAGATATCATTTTTGTAAAAATTGAAAATCTCCTTTCGAAGGTTAAAGATGTGGAACGTGTCATCCATGATAATTTAGGGAAATTCACCGAGTCTACTCAATATATTCGTGAAGTGGCAGCCTCTTCCGAAGAGCAGCTAACATCGATTCAAGATATTACTGCTTCGATTGAAGAAACGGCTCATTTTGCAGAAGAACTGAGAGAGTTGTTGAATCGATTTAAAATATAGAATTTTTGGCCCGATTATCTTTACGGATTGTCGGGTCTTTTTCATTCACCAATTTGTCATTTTTACTAGAGCAATAGTGCTTTATAAATTGACTTAGAAGCCCGGTGGTTTTAAAATAAATCGTATGCGATGTATCGTATACGATTTATTTAAGAGGGGGATGAAACAAAGGGATGGAAAAGGCAGTTTTTATACGAGAATCAATTGACTTTTTACAACAATATTTAATGAAGAGCCTGCAAAAATATGCGGAGGAGAATGGTGTGACGCTCCCCCAAGCGAGAGTAATTGCTGAAGTGTTTGCGAACAAGTCTGTCAGCATCAAAGTGCTTTCGGAAAAATTGAAAATGACACAAAGTACTGTTTCCGATATTGTCGAGCGGCTTACCTCTAAAGGGCTACTCATGAAAACTCAGAACCCGAAAGATAAACGTTCCGTGGTTATTTCGCTTTCTAGTGAACTATCAGAAGGAATCACGGCGAACATTTCGGAAATTAGTACTCTAGCATTATCAGAGGTTTTAAGTCTCTTAAAACCAGAAGAGCAGGAGAAGGTAACAGCGGGGATGGAACTATTGGTTTCTGCTGTGAAGGAAAAGATGAAGCTTGATGGGATGGACCATTATGACTTCTTTGATGTCGTCTACTTTCCTGATAAAAACAAATAAGAAATCGGAGGATGTAAGGTGAGACAGATTATAAAAGGCCGTTGGGCTATACTCGCAATCTGGCTAGTTGCCACGATTGTGCTAACCGTGATACAACCAGATATCAATGCCATCTTACGCTCAAAGGGTCAACAGGGAACCAGCAGTGATAGTCCCTCTGTTATGGCGGACAACATTTTGAAAAAGATGGACACAACAGAAGGGGTTAACAGCTTAATCGTTTTTTACGATAAAGATAAGATTTCTGATAAAGAAATGAAAGAAATCGGTATGGCTGTTGATGAGCTTCGTGATAGCGGCAAAGAGCTTGGGATTGCAGACTTTATTGATCCTTTCAGTATGCCTGAGGCAAAGAGTTCCTTAGTATCTGAAGATGGAACGACTCTGATGGTCAGCTATAAGCTCGATAAACAGGGCAGAGAAGTCGATGATATCAAAGAACAAATTGAAAGTAAGATAGATAGTGTACCCGTTGAATATTATTTGAGCGGGGAAGAGTTTATCAACAATGATTATTTGAAGGCTTCACAATCAGGCGTTGAAAAGAGTGCGGCGTTAACAGTTATTTTTATCCTAGTCGTACTGATTTTGGCATTTAGATCCGTTGTGACACCAGTGATTTCGTTAATCACGGTTGCGATTTCTTACCTTGTTTCAAGGGGATTGCAGCGCAATTAATTGATAAAGCAGGATTTCCAATTACGAGTTTGACGCAGATGCTCTTGGTTCTGATCCTTTTCGGAATTGGGACGGATTACAACATTCTCTTGTTTAACCGTTTTAAAGAAGAACTGTCTCATGGGCATTCAGTGGACGAAGCTATCGTTAATACGTATAAGACAGCTGGTAAAACAATTGCTTACAGTATTTTAACGGTATTTATTGCCTTCTTGGCTCTAATTTTTGCCGAATCACCAATTTACCGTTCTGGTGTAGTTGTGGTGATTGGGGTAAGTATCTTACTGCTAGAAATTGTTACCTTAACGCCGTTTATGATGAAGGTGTTAGGTCAAAAATTGTTCTGGCCTTCTAAAAAAGCAGCGGGTCATAAAGAGAATAAGTTCTGGGGAAAAACTTCTTCCTTTGGTGTGAAGCATCCGATTATTACTACAGCACTCATTATCCTGATCATCGGGCCAATGGTGCTCTTTAATCAGGAAAAGCTGAACTTTGACACGGTTGGAGAGCTAGGGGATAGTTATCCATCCTCAAAAGCGATTAATTTAGTAGCCGATCATTTTGGAAAAGGTCAGGCGATGCCTGCAACAGTAGTGATTGAAGCAGACAAAGCAATGGATAATAATGAATCACTTGCTGTGATTGATGATATAACGGAAAGACTTAAAGCTCTTAAGGGCGTGAAGATGGTTTCTTCTGTTACACAGCCTCAAGGGGAAGCGATTGAAGAATTTTATGTTGATAGTCAAATGGGATCCGTCACAGATGGGTTATCACAAACACAGGGTGGCGTCGATGAGATCAATGATGGCTTGAAACAAGCACAAGAGGGACTCGCCTCAGCTGATTTTTCAAAAGTTGGCGAAATGGTTGATGGTACAGCTAAGCTTGAAACTGGAATGAGTGCTTTGACGGATGGTCTAAAGCAAATCCAAATGGGAATCGATGATGGTTCAAGTAATTCACAATCCATATCCAACGGAATCGCGGAGATTCAGAAGAATCTTGCGTCGATGAGTACGGGCGTTGGTATGCTTGCTGATAACTATGGAAAAATGCAGGCTGGTTATGCGGAGATGGGTACTCATTACCAGAAGGCAGCCGAGGGACTTCTTGGGGTTAAGGGTGCACTTGCACAAATGCAAGGTATGGTGACTGCTTTAGGTAGTAGTTATGAAAATTCAGCGACTGACCCGAGCTATCTAGGATTGAAGCAAACGATCGACACGGTATTGGCTGGATTAAGTGACATTACACCTGAAGGAATTCAGACTTTGAATGCCAATTACAATGCGACCACAGCTGGTTTTAAAACAGCCAATCAAAATCTAACTGCAATGAGCAGTGGTTTAGCACAAATGGCAGCTGGATTGAAAAAGCTAGAATCTGGACTTGAGCAAGCATCTGCAGGAATCGGCACGATTGTGACGAATATGAACAGCGTGACGGATGGATTAGGCCAAATGAAATCAGGTCAGCAGCAACTTGCTGATGGTCTGAATGGATTCAGTGAATTCGGTGAACAATTGTCTGAGGTCAACAATGGTTTAGAACAAATCTCTGATGGATTGGGTCAAACGAATGGTTATCTAGAACAGTTGAACACGAAGACGTTCTTTATGCCTGAAGAAGTGTTGACGAACGAAGACTTTAAGCAGTCTTTCGAGATGTTCATGTCAGAGGACAAAACGATTACGAAAATGACGGTTGTTTTAACCGATGACCCTTACTCTGAACAGGCTTTAGATACGATTGAAGAGATGAATAAGACTGTTTCGGATGGTTTGGAAGGTTCTTATCTTGCAGGTGCAGATAGTGGAACATCTGGTCCAAGTGCAACTACCAATGATATGAACCATATCTTATCGAGTGACTTAACGAAAGCTACAACGATTGTTATTATCGGGGTGTTGCTGGTGTTGTTTGTTGTTATTCGTTCGTTCTGGATACCAGTGTTCATTACGGCGTCTCTTCTTGGAGCGTATTATGCCGCGATGTTCACGATCAATTTCATTTTCATCAATATGATGGGGCTAGAAGGAATATCTTCGTTTGTACCATTCTTCTCGTTCATCATCATCGTATCGTTAGGTGTAGACTATAGTATTTTCTTGATGATGCGATTCAAGGAATATCCGCATTTGCCAGCCAGAGAGGCAATTGTAGAGGCTTCAAGGCATATTGGTGGAGTTATTATCTCAGCTGTGATTATTCTTGGCGGAACGTTCGCTACGCTAATGCCTGCAGGGATCATCCTGTTAGTCGAGCTAGCAATCGCGGTAATCGTAGGCTTAATCATTCTTTGTTTTGTGTTGTTGCCGCTGTTCTTACCGGCATTAATGGCTCTTCCAGCAGCCTTCTATCGACGCAAACAGAGAGATGACAGTCATATTGGAAGATCAGCTTGAGAGATTTATAGTTTTTTGAATACATGTAACCCCCAGGTTGAATGCCTGGGGGTTATTTTGGTTGGTTTTGTGCTGGATATCTTGCTGGTGCTTTGCGATGAGTGGCATGAAGACACTACGGATAGAGTTTCGGTGAATTGTGTTCGCATGAACTTGGCATAAAGACATTAATTGGCTGGAGGGTGTAAACAATGTTCGCATGGAAGCTTCATGAAGACACTAATTGGGTGGAGCGTATGAACAATGTCCGTATGGGAGCGTCATGAAGACACTAATTGGGTGGAGCGTATGAACAATGTCCGCAAGAGAGCGTCATGAAGACACTAATTGGGTGGAGCGTATGAACAATGTCCGCAAGAACTTGGCATAAAGACACTAATTGTCTGGAGCGTGTAAACAATGTCCACATGAACTCGGCATAAAGACAATAATTACAAAAATCCCGTAAGTAATGTCTTCATGAACCTGTAAGGTATGAAGATGAATAGCTAGTTGGATATATGAGTTGTTTTGGAAAGTGCCTTCCGAACGACTCAGAACCCTCTTCGGAACCAAGTTATAGTAAGAAAGCATAATTACTACTACCAATCAAACGTTTGATTGAAATTGCCACGCCGCATATGGGCTGCCACGTTCAACTCCAAAGTTAATTTTTCGTAATGTTATTCTGAAATAGGTAATTGGCCAAAAAGGGTAGAAAACCACCTAAACTATAGGAAGAAAGCAAAAATACACCTACCAATCAAACGTTTGATTGAAATCGCCACGTGGCATATGGGCTGGCGCGTTCAACTCCAAAGTTAATTTTTCGAAACATTTTTGTGAAATAGATTTTTCACCACAAATAGACCCAAAAGGGGCAAAATGTCATTTTATTAAGAAATTCCTCGCCGACCTTCCGAAAAATTCACCAAAAAGTATTTCATACTTTACCAATAGGATTTATTATATTATAGTTATGTTTGTTAAATTATTTTACATAAAAGGAGGAGACCATTTTGAATACGTTTCTAATTATCGTTAATATCGCTATTCTTTTAGCACTCATTATCGGATTATATATTCTTCAAAAGAAACACGTGAAATTCTCAAAACGAGTTTTCATCGGACTTGGTCTTGGTATTTTATTTGGGTTAATTCTTAACCTTGTTTATGGTACAACACATGATGTAACAGCAAAGACAATTGACTGGTTTAGCATTGTCGGGTCTGGTTATGTGAAATTGTTACAAATGGTTGTTATGCCATTAGTATTTATCTCGATTGTTGGAGCGTTTACGAAAGTAAGTCTTTCTAAGAATCTTGGTAAAATTAGTTTTTACGGAATTGGAATTCTATTAGTAACAACAGGGATTGCTGCTGCAATCGGGATCGCTGCTACACTTGGCTTTGGCCTAGATGGTATCGAACTTCAAGCTGGAGATGCTGAAAATGCACGTAATGAAGCACTTGCAGAGCCAATTGCACAAGTTGCAGGATTAACTATTCCTCAACAAATTCTTTCTTTCATTCCAACAAATCCATTTGCTGATTTAGCTGGAACACGTTCAACATCTACAATCGCAGTTGTTATTTTTGCAGCGTTGATCGGAATTGCGTTCTTAGGAATCAAACGTAAGCAACCAGAACAAGCTGAATTATTCGCGAAAATCGTGGATAGTTTATATGCAATCACAATGCGCATTGTGACATTAATTCTACGCATCACTCCTTATGGTGTGTTAGCGTTGATGACAAAAGTAGTCGCAACAAGTAACTTTGATGCGATCGTTAACTTAGGTAAATTCGTAATTGCTTCTTATGTGGCATTGATTGCGATGTTTATCGTACACTTAATCATTATTAGTCTAGCAAAATTAAGCCCTGCAACTTATGTTAAAAAAGGATTACCAGCTTTAACATTTGCATTTACATCTCGTTCAAGTGCAGGTACATTACCACTTAACATCAAAACACAAACTGACGGATTTGGTGTTTCTCAAGCGGTAGCAAACTTTGTTGGACCATTCAGTTTAACAATCGGACAAAATGGATGTGCTGGTATTTACCCAGCAATGTTAGCGGTAATGGTTGCACCAGCTGCTGGTATTAATCCATTAGATCCTGGTTTCATCTTCACATTAATCCTAGTCGTTATCATTAGCTCATTCGGCGTTGCAGGTGTAGGTGGTGGAGCAACATTCGCTTCTCTAATCGTACTTTCTGTACTTAACTTACCTGTAGCAATCGTTGGTCTATTAATCTCTGTTGAACCTCTTATTGATATGGGTCGTACAGCACTAAACGTTAGTGGAAGTATGACTTCTGGTATCTTAACTGGTAAAATTACTGGTGAGTTCGACCAAAATGTATACAACGAAAAAGCTGGCTTAGACGAAGTCGTTGAAGCTTAAGTTTAAGAGTGTGATATAAAAATCGAAGGCAGTTCTCCATTTTATGGGGAACTGCCTTTTTGATTTATTGGGACATCTCCACAGTGCAAATATATGTATGAAGAATAGTATGAATAGAGGTCAAAATGGATTTTTTAGAATGAACGAGAAATTCATTTGTACAAGTTGATAGTGCGTAAAAACGTGTATTGAGGGAGTGAATTGAATGAGTCAATCCAGAGCTCGTATTACTGCGATCGGCACTTATATTCCTGAACGTGTTTTAACAAATGATGATTTAGAAAAAATGGTTGATACAAATAATGAGTGGATTGTTCAAAGATCAGGGATTAAGGAAAGGCGTATCACGAGGGAAAATGAATTCACATCGGATTTATGTATTAAAGCGGTGAAAAATTTAATGCAAAACTACGATAAAACCGTTGACGATGTAGATTTAATTATTGTTGCCACAACTACATCGGATTTTGCATTTCCAAGTGTAGCTTGTCAATTACAAGAAGTATTCAAGATGAAGAGTGCCGGTGCCTTTGATCTGAACGCTGCATGTGCTGGATTTACATATGGATTGCATGTGGCCAACGGTTTAATCTCTTCCGGTCTCCACAAAAAAATATTGGTTATCGGAGGGGAAACTTTATCAAAAGCTTTAGATTACACGGATCGTTCAACTTGTATTCTGTTCGGTGATGGAGCTGGTGCAGTTTTAGTTGAATACGATGAGGAAAATCCAAGTTTTATCTCTAATGTTCTAGGTACAAATGGGAAAGGTGGAATTCATCTTTATCGTTCTGGCTTTTCAAAAGAAATGCATGGTATGAAGTTGATTGGTGATGGAAATTTGGTTCAAAATGGGCGTGAAGTATATAAGTGGGCAGTAAGAACGATTCCCAACGGCATACAATCTTTATTAGCGAAAGCCAATTTAAGGACGGAAGACATTAACTGGTTTGTACCTCATAGTGCAAATTTAAGAATGATTGAATCTATTTGTGAAAAATCAAATATTAGTATGGATCATACATTATATAGTGTTGAAAAAATGGGAAATACCTCATCAGCATCGATCCCATTAGCACTTCACTTGGGAATCAAAGAAGAAAAATTACATTATGGAGATACGATGGTTTTATTTGGTTTTGGAGGTGGACTGACATATACCGGACTTATTGTTAAATGGGGAGTTCCTGATCGGTGAAAGAGGGAATTTCATCATTGAAACGATACATCTGCCAAATAGATATCGTTCAATTTAACTCTGTTCTGCAGAATTACTGTAATGCACATTTAATATTCAGCAAGACAAAGCAAGGAACAATTATGCTCCTTGCTTTGTCTTTTTAAAGGTCCAATAGTTATTCAAAATAAAATTTATAATGGGAATCACCAAGGTTGTGGCCAATTCTCCGATTGCATAATGAAGAGAAAAGACATTCACAATCAAATACATAATCACAAAATTTAATGTGAAGCCAATAGCCGAAACTACTAGGAAGCGCAGCAATTTATCATAAGAAAAATCGCTGCCAAAGGTAAACCTTTTATTCAAGAAAAAAGAAATGACTGTCATGATAATAAAGGAAATAGCTGATGCAAGAACAGGCTCATTGTCAAAAATCTCTACGAAAAGAAAAACGGAAAGAAAATAGATGAGTGTGCTAATGCAACCTACTAAACTATATTTTACAAATCTAAGTGATAGATCCTTCATGATAGCTTCTTAGTCAAGCCCTTCAAAACGCCAACTTCCTTGTTTGGACGACCTTTATAGTTAATTAAAACGAGTAATTGGAACAGCGTTAGCGGCAATGACGTTTTTTTGTACGCTAAATACTTCGGTTCCCAATTGGACGTGAATTTCTTTTAAACTCTTTTAACCCCTTAAAATTGTACATGGAATTGCCGTATAGATACGCAAAACGGATTATTTTTTCACCTGTAAAGGAATGCTTGCAGCTTCCTACATTGGATAAAGGTGTCATGCCCAAGCTACACGTCTGGTACCCGTCATTTTTTGCCCAGTTCAAGATATGAATGAACAAGACATCCATTGTGCCATGAGGACTATCTGAATACTTTCTCATCAGGTCGATGGTCTACTAATTTCTTTAGTAGCCTTTTTAGGAATCCCCTTCCTCAAAAATCCAAATGGATTTTAGGTAGGGGTAGTTCAATGTCAATTCAATAGGAAAAAGGCTCCAGTTCGTGAAAAGTTGAAACATTTTCGAAAGTAATACGTATTTAACCAAAGGATTAATTGGGAAAAATATTAACTATTCGACTGATCATATAGGGGTGAAGAATTGAAGCATCATACTATTGAGGAAGTTTTAAAAGATATTCAAGTCCTTTCTACCAAAGATAATGACCCTGTAATTGTTAAAGGTTTTTCCGAAGTATTAAAATGTGTCGGAATTGGTACAGATGCTGCAGTTTTTCAAATAGAAGATGACACACGCTATGTGTATAAGGTTTTTAGTGATGATAAGCTAGAAACAATGGAAAGGGAGAAGCAGGTTTATGAACATCTGGGTGAATCTCCCTTTTTTCCCATTTACTATGGAGCAGGGAGTAATTTTCTTATTTTGAGCTATGAGAAAGGGATTACTCTTTATGATTGTTTGTTAAAGGGGGTACATATCCCCAAACAAGTGATATGGGATGTGGAAGAAGCGCGTGAATACGCCATATCAAAAGGCTTGAACCCAAGAGATATTCATTTAAAAAACATTCTTTTACATGAAGGAAGAGGGAAGCTTCTTGATGTTTCCGAATACTTAAAAGAAGGAAATGATCATCGCTGGACTTATTTAAAGAAAGGCTATGAAGATTACTATGAATTAATAGACGGCAGAGAAGTGCCTTTATGGCTCATCGAAACGGTGAGAAAGTGGTATAACCTCACGCCGAATGGACAATTGGATTTTCAAGAGTTTGTTCATAAGCTTATAAAGTTATTTCGAAGAATAGGTTAGAAGGAGAGTTCCTGTGGAGAGAAATGAAACAAAAGAACAGCTGCAAAAAGAATTAGAGGCCATCCACATTTGGGAGAATGAACAAAAGGGTCTATGGATTTGGGAAAAGCTTGGTCGTCTTCCCTTTAAAATCCTGGATCGCCTTACACCGCAGTTCATTCATAACAAGATCGGGCAGGCCCTTGATGAATTGGGGAGTTATTTGCAAACGGGTGGACGATATTTGTCAAATGAAAAGGACGTTCTAAAAAGATACAATCGTAAAACGGGAGCTGAGGATGCTACATTAGGGTCCATTTCTGCATTACCGATACAGATGATGGATGAAGTCAGTGATGAATTAATTCGTTCGCGAAAAAACATCGCGATGACACAAGGTGCCACTACAGGAATAGGGGGAATTTTCACCTTATCGATTGATATTCCACTCCTTCTTGGGATATCCCTTAAAACACTTCAGGAAATTGCCGTCGCCTATGGATACGACCCAAATGATAAAAAGGAGCGTATTTTCATCGTCAAATGTCTACAATTTGCTTCTTCAGACATTGTTGGGAAGCAAGCGATTTTAAAGGAGTTGTCAGCCTATTCAGACCCCGATGTGGAAACGAGAGACGAAACACTATCTCAGGTTCAAGGCTGGAGAGAGGTCATCATGACCTACCGAGACAATTTTGGCTGGAAAAAGTTGTTTCAGATGATTCCAATTGCAGGGATTATTTTTGGTTCCTTTATTAATAAATCGATGATTCATGATATTGGGGAAACGGGGAAAATGCTGTATAAGAAACGCCGTGTCAAAGAAAAGCTTGAGGCGCTTGCGCTGGGGAGTTAAATTACCCAGTAAACGTGAAATTTTCTGTTGACAGCTTTACTAATATGCTTGTATAGTAATCTTAATTTAATTGATAAATTATTTTTCCCTAAAGGGGAGTAGCTTTTACAGCAAAGTCGTCATTACGGAGTATTTGTACTCTCGGCTTTGTTGGCAGCAAGTGTGTAACTTGTTACACACAGGTTGTTAGCAAGACCTTTACCTATTGGTAGAGGTCTTTTTGGATCTTAAAGAACCTCTACCAAATGAACTGGTAGAGGTTCTATTTTTATAAAAGGCTGTTTTCGTAAAGATTGTTTTATTTTCTTACGAAAAAAAACTGTTGTTAAAATCCTACTGCCGTTGGCCAGCGGCCGCTGGCTATCAGCCGATTTTAACGTAGAAATAGCCATTTGGTACATCGTAACTAGTTTGCCAGCTCTTTTCTCATTGATTTGCAATCAGTTATCACTGAAAACAAAGATTAATTCATTGATTATTTGCACCAAAAGCAACAAAGTTTGAGAAAAGAGCCTTATAAAATAATTGGAGGACAAAAAATTGTTATTAAGAAAATTCATGTCTCTTGTGGGCATAGGCTCAGCAAAAATCGATTTAATTTTAGAGAAAGAAACGTATACACCTGGTGAACAAATCACTGGATACTTTCTACTCAAGGGTGGATTAATTGATCAGCAATTGAAGAGAATTGATTGCGATTTGGTAAAGGTTGAGAACGGAACAGAACATATAGTTGATTCAACTTCAATTTTGACTTCGCGATCACTTGAATCAGAAGCATCAAATAAAATACCATTCTCATTCATACTTCCAACATCATTGCAAATCTCGACAGAAGATATTTCATATCGTTTTAAAACAAGATTGACCTTTACTGAAGGCGTAGAAAGCTTAGATCAAGATATTATTCAAATCGTATAATCGAAAAGCAAAAAGAAGGGGATTCTACAAGATATTTCGAATCCCCTTTTTCTTATATACCAATCGTCTTAATAATATCTCCAGTGGACCATTCAGATTATTTTTTTCTAATAAAGTTGCTATAACGACAGAAAGGAACCAAATCCCAACGGCAATCATAGCAGCTATACCGTTACTCACTTGCCCTCCTATATCTAGTGCGACGGGTGATAAGAATAGAACAAGCATGGCCTCATTCCAAACATAGAATGTTAATGAACGTTTTCCTAAAGCCATTAAAGAATAGCTAAAGAGTGCAGGCTTTTTTAGCATGGCTCCGATTATTCCGAATATCGCAGCATAGGCTAATCCTCCAGCAATTCCTGTTAACATGTGGAGGCCATAGGTTAAACCTGCGATAAAGAAACTAGGGTGCCACACACTTCCTAAAAAGGATAAAGGGAATGCTCCAATTAAGGAGACTGTCAATCCTATTAGGGATATGAGTGAAAGTGTTCTAATATGTTGTTCAGGTTTAGTTAATAACTGATATCTAGCCATCCACATTCCTATTAATACGGAAGGAATAATGGGGAACATCAGATGAATCATAAGCGGAATGATCGGTAAAGAAAACAGCGTTCCCATCAGTGTAACTAGGTATGTGTCTGTAGCTGAAACCTCTGGAGGAAAACCATAATTTCCGATTTCTAGCATGTTGAAGCCCCATATTATAGGGGTGGTAACACAATAAATGAAAGTAATAATAGTAAAAGTTCGTATTAGTGTCTTAATCTGACGTTTTAATACCCAGCTAACGAGAAGTCCAGCTAAACCGTAAGCCATTAGAATATCTTGACCGCCAATGAAGACTGCTAACAGGATCCCAAATAGAATCAAATACCAGGAACGTCGTCGTATCGTTTTTACGGCCTCTCTTTCACTTTTTCCTTTAGAGATTTGACTATTAAATGCTAGTACCAAACCATAGCCTAATAATATGGCAAACATTGGTCTTGCTCGGTTATCGATAAAGAACATGCCGAACAAATTTACGACTTGATCAAAAAAGTTTAGACTTTCCGCCCTTTGCATGATCCCAGGTTCAGAATTGTACAAATATAGTGGGGCATGTGCGAGGACAATGAGCAGTAACATAGCACCTCGGGCTAGATCTAATGAAACAGCACGTTTTTTTCTTTCTGTTGTTTTATTGGTTAATGGAACGGACATATTGATCTTCTCCTTGGTCTTTGGCAAGTAGCCCTATTTCATTCAAATCTTTGCCTAAAATTATGATTTTGTCAAACGGTGTTACGATTACCTGATTTTAAAACAAAAAAATGGAGGGGATATCATGTAATTGATATCCTCTCCATTTTATTTATGAGGTTGAATCTCTTAAGCCACGCCAAGCACTTCGCGAATGCTTGTTTTGTAGACGTCGGCCTTTGGTCCGTAAATGACTTGAACGCCGTCACTTACCATGATAAACCCGTTTGCACCGAGTGTTTTCCAATGGGCTAGATTAGCCACTTTTGTTTTGTCGACTACTTTTACACGTAAGCGGGTGAAGCAAGCATCAACGTTGATGATGTTTTCCTTGCCGCCTAATGCCTCGATAATATCAAAAATTAAATCATTTTGTGATAACTGACCGTCGATTGTTTCTTTAACTGTTTCATCTTCACGCCCAGGTGTTTTAAGCTTGAACTTCTTAATCGCAAAGCGGAATGAGAAATAGTAAGCTACGAAATATGGAATCCCTAAGATAGGTACCCAGATGAAGTTAGAGCCTTTTGCTCCTTGCATCACACCGTTAAAGATAAAGCTGATAAAAGGTCCGCCAAACGCGCTGGAACCTGGAATATTAATTTCAAATACATACGCTAGTAGGTAAGCGAGACCTGCAAATATTGCATGAATTCCGAATAATAGTGGAGCTGCAAATAGGAAAGCAAATTCGATTGGTTCTGTAATTCCCATGAAGATACATGGAATGATGGAAGCAATCATTAATGTTCCTACACGTTTTTTATTTTCATGCTTCGCCATATGGTACATTGCTAAAGCTGCTGCAGGTAAACCAAACATGGCAAATAGTACTTTTCCGTTCATCGCAAAGCGAGTCACATCAATATCAAACATTGCATCTTTTGAGGCAAGAATTGCTTGATAGATATTTACAGAACCTTCGACCGTTTGCCCATCGATAACCATTGATCCGCCAAGACTTGTAAAGAAGAACGGTAGATATACGAAATGGTGCAATCCGAATGGAAGCAAGGAACGTTCTGTGAAACCGTAAATGAAGCTTCCTGCTGCTCCAGTTGACTTGATTAAGTCTGAAAGATGAATTAATACTGCTTGGAAGCTTGGCCAAATGAAGGCAGTGATAACTCCAAGTACAATTGCTGCAAGAATAGATACAACTGGAATGAATCTTGTTCCGTTAAAGATTGAGAAAATCGGTGGTAAAATAATATTATAATAGCGATTATGCAGTGCTACCACGACGAAACCAATAATGATTCCGCCGAATACCCCAGTATCAAGGGCAGGGATTCCGAGAATCAATTTTTGCCCAGTTAAAAGTGCTGCTGGATCTAATTTTTCAAGGCTGATGAGTAAGCTACTCATGATTTTGTTAAAAGCCATGAAGCCTAGGAAAGCAGATAGTGCTGCGACACCTTTTTCCTTCTTGGCGTAACCGATTGCAATGGATATCGCGAAAATAACTGGCAAGTTATCAAATACGACACTTCCGGCATCCTTCAATAATTTCAGGATTATCACAACGAATTCATTCGTTAAAAACGGCATTGCTTGTTGAACGGACACACTGGTAAAAGCGGAGCCAATCCCCATTAAAATTCCGGCAATAGGCAAAATCATGACTGGTGTCATTAATACTTTACCTAGCTGCTGGAAGGAAGAAAACAATTGATTTTTGCTCATCCTTATCACCTCTGATATATTTGCGATTGTCGAAAGTCCCGGGTATCTGTAATCGCTTTCTTGAAACGCTTTCTGAATGCATAGTACCATGCACTCTGAAAGAAACAGAAAAAGTTTCAATTTCTGAAACTTTTTAAAAGATGATTTCCTATTTGGGTTAATTTTTGTATAATCATTAGCTCTCTTTATTCAGGAGCTGTTGGGCATAGGTTAAGTACAACACATTAATGACACTGTGCATCGCATATTCCTGAATAACAGGTGAATTGAAATGTTCACTCTTAATCTTACTAACCTGTAAAACAACCTCTGCATGCTTACATATTTCTGCTTTTGGGTCCGATGTTAAGATGACTGTCTTAATCTTCTTTTGATTCAACACCTTGCTCACTCGTTGAATATGCTTAGTAGAACCAGAGAAAGAGATGATGAAGGCCAGATCATTTTTGGACAAAGATTTTGCCTCGATTAACTGACTTTCCTCTGTACTAAAAGATGAACAGTATTTTTGCAATCTCGTGAATTTGATTTGTGCATTTTTCGCTACAATTTGTGAATAGGTTGCGCCAAAAAAAGCGATCTTATTGGATTGTTTGATTAAATTCAACGTTTTTTCGATCGCAGCCTGGTCGACTAGCTGTTCCGTTTCTTTCAATGACTTAATAATGTGGTCAAAGTAAACGGGAATGGAGAAAATATTCGCTGTCTCAGCACTAACCTCTATATTCATTTCATGCTCGATCATTTCATTGTAATCAATGCAGGCATTTTTCAAATCCTTGAAACTAATATCGCCAATCCTTTTACAAAATCGGCTAATGGACGCTGGTGAGGTATGGCATTGCTCGGCCACATCATAGATAGACATGTCCGGAAAAACCTTGGCATTTTTCAAAATGAAGTCGGCAATATTGGCCTCAGTTGAGGAGCGGTCCTCGCAATGTTCAATAAAACTAAGAAGTCTAATCCAAAATCGATACATCCATGACACCTCAAAATTCTCTTATTTTACTCCTATCTGAATGAAAAGCAAACTTATTTCACATTTTGAAACTTTTTCAATATCCACGAAAAACGGGTTTATGATGATGACAAGAAAGCGTTTCAAAATTTCTATTTCACCAGTGGAGGTTATGATAAATGAAAAAATTTAATGTATTAATCGTTGGCGGCGGAAGCACTTGGACACCAGGCTTATTAAAGAGCTTAGCAAATCGCAAAACACAATTTCCTATTAACCGCCTTGTGATGTTAGACACAAATGCAGAGCGCCAAAGTGTAATCGGCGAATATGCAAAGGTGCTATTTAAAGAAGAATATCCTGAACTTGATTTTCATTATACTACAGATAAAGAAGAGGCATACCGCGATGATTTAGATTTTGTCTTCTGTCAAATTCGTACAGGCGGCTATGCAATGCGTGAGCAAGACGAGAAAATTCCATTAAGCTTAGGGCTAATCGGTCAAGAAACATGTGGACCTGGTGGATTCTCTTACGGAATGCGTTCTATTAAGGACATGGCTGAAATTGTTGAAAATGTTCGTGCGAAGACGGACAAGGCTTGGATCTTAAATTATACAAATCCAGCAGCGATTGTCGCGATTGCGATTCAAAAATTATTCCCAGAAGACAAGCGCATTCTAAATATCTGTGACCAACCAGAGAACTTACTTCGTTCTTATGGAAGACTTCTTGGTGGGATGAGCCCACGTGATTTCGAACCGAAGTATTACGGACTAAACCACTTTGGCTGGTTCACTCACCTATATGATAAAGACGGTAAAGATTACTTACCAGAACTAGAGCAAATGATTCTTTCTGGCGGTTTCCGTCCAGCTGACTACGAGCAACGTGACAAATCATGGCTCGAAACATATGCAATGGTAGAGCAAATGGTTCGTGATTTCCCTGGTTACTTACCGAACACGTACCTACAATACTATTTATATCCAGATAAAGTACTAAAGAAATTAAACCCTGAATTTACTCGTGCGAACGAAGTTATGGCTGGAAGAGAAAAGCGAGTGTTCGAAGAGTGCCAACGCGTAGCGGAAGCGGGAACTTCACAGGATTCTAATGTTGTAGCGAATGATGCTCATGGTGAGTTTATCATTATCGTAGCTGAGTCTATTGCTTACAACCAGGGTCAGACATTCATTGTTATTTTAGAAAACAATGGCATTATCGAAAACCTTCCTAATGATGCGATGGTTGAAGTACCGGCTGCATTAACGATTCATGGTCCAAAGCCATTTGCTGTTGGTAAAATTCCAACATTCCATAAAGGCTTAATCGAAGGTCAAAATGCATACGAACAACTAACAGTTGAAGCGTATCTTGAAAATTCATATGAAAAGGCACTTCAAGCGTTAACCTTGAACCGCACAGTTGTATCTGCTCAACAAGCACGCCAGGTTCTTGATGCGTTAATTGAAGCAAACGGCGACCTTTTCCCTGAGTTAAAGAAAGCTGAAAGAGAATTAGAAACGGTAAAGTAAATTAGTATAGTTTGGCGTATGGGACGGCAGAGATGTCTTCCCATTCTTTATAGGATTCTAAAAAATAGGTATCTTGATGAATGATTGCTCATGAAGACAAGATTTACGAGATTTTTGCAAAAGTTGTCTTCATGAAGCGTTCATGCGGACATAATTAGTAGAATTCTTGAAATAGTTGTCTTCATGCAAGACCGATGAGGATAAAGTTTGTTAGAATTCTAGAAAAGGTATTTTTCAAAAACTAGCTTTAGGATATGAACAAGTTTTTTTGAATAAATAAACAACGAGGAGGTGTAGCAATGAAATTTGTATTAGCACCGGATTCTTTTAAAGAAAGTATGAGCGCGGAGAAGGCAGCGCTTGCGATGGAAGCAGGCATTCGCAAGGTGTTTCCTGACGCGATTTGTGAAATCGTTCCCATGGCGGACGGTGGTGAAGGTACAGTTGAGTCACTAGTCAGTTTGACGAAGGGAAAGATGATCGAGGCTGAAGTGACTGGGCCACTTGGAGATAAAGTGTTGGCACATTATGGTCTGCTTGGCGATGGACTAGTCGCCGTGATGGAAATGGCTAGTGCCAGCGGCTTACCATTGGTGAAGCCAGAAGACCGTAATCCACTGTTGACAACAACCTATGGTACAGGCGAAATGATCAAACATGCGCTAGATTTAGGCGTGAGCCGAATTCTTCTAGGGATCGGGGGTAGTGCAACGAACGATGGTGGTTCCGGTATGCTTCAGGCGTTAGGTGTGTCCTTTAAAGACAAAGAAGGTGTGGATCTTCCGCGTGGTGGTGGAGCATTAGGTCGTTTGCATACGTTTGATGTGAGTGAGTTAGATCCAAGATTAGCAACGGTAAAAATTGATGTTGCTTGTGATGTTAGCAATCCACTTGTAGGAGAAAATGGTGTATCTGTAATATTTGGACCACAAAAGGGTGCTACTCCTGAAATGGTTGAGCAATTGGATCAAAACCTAGCTCATTATGCTAAAGTAATCGAAACCCTTTTAGCGAAAAACATTTCCGATATCGAGGGAGCTGGTGCTGCCGGTGGACTCGGTGCAGGATTGTTGGCTTTTCTAAATGCGGAATTGAAAAAAGGGGTCGACTTAGTCATTGACTATATTAGTCTAGAGGATCGAATCATAGGGGCTGATTATGTATTTACCGGCGAAGGAAGCATTGATGGTCAAACCTTGTTTGGAAAGACGCCCTATGGGGTGGCGAAGCTTGCTCAAAAACACGGGATTCCTGTAGTGGCGTTTGCTGGAAGAATTGGCGAAGGTGCTGAAAAGCTATATGAGCATGGATTTACATCCATTGTTGGGATTTTAAGAGGAGTATGTTCTTTAGAAGATGCACTTAAGCAAGGTGAAGAAAATTTAACGTTTGCTGCAGAAAGTGTAGCTAGAATGATAGAAAGGCGTGGATAGATATGTTTTTTAAGAGAAAAAAGAAAGAGATACTGATTCAGAGTCCGCTTGAAGGAGAAATCCTTCCGTTAGAACGTGTTCCAGATGAGGTATTCTCTCAAAAAATGCTTGGAGATGGTTTTGCGGTTGCTCCGACCAACGGCACAGTTGTTTCGCCGGTCGATGGGGAAATCGTTAATGTGTTTCCAACGAAGCATGCTATTGGAATTAAGGATACGAATGGCAAAGAAATTCTTATCCATGTTGGGTTGGACACGGTCAATCTCCAGGGTGAAGGATTTACTTCGTACGTAACCGATGGCCAATCCGTGAAAAAGGGCCAAAAGCTATTGGAGGTCGACTTTGCGGGGATTAGAGATAAAGTGCCTTCCATCATTACGATTGTTGTTATGACGAATCTCGCTGAGAATGAAAAAGTGGTGTTGAATGAGCAAGGGGCCCAAATAGTAGAAGCTTAAATTTTTTGGAACAGGTGGAGAAATTTCTTTGCCTGTTTTTTGTTTTAAGAGATGCCTAAGCCCTTTATCATAAGCCCAGCACAGACTTTTATCTTATTTTGAAAATTTAAATTTTTGGGAGTTTACTTCCCATTTCCAATGTGTTAATATTCTTTTTATAAATTAATCTGATTGGAATTATCGGATTTAAGTGGTGAAGAATTTAATATCGTTTACCAGTCAACTGGAAGCACAGCAATTTTGATGTGTTTCCTTTTTGTTTTTCGGACCGTGGGAAGTTATCTTATGTCGACTAGACTACTAGAGACTTTAGTTCAGTGCTTTTTTAACGCTGAATTAAAGTCTTTTTTTAATGACAAATGAAGAGGAGAATTGTATGTCGAATTCAATTGTGTCTATCAATCAATTAAGTAAGACGTTTCACACGAACAAGGATCAAGTTCAGGCTCTTCGAAATATCAATCTGGACATTCAGGAAGGTGAATTTATTACCGTGATTGGACCGAGTGGTTGTGGAAAAAGCACACTGCTTAAGATTATTGCGGGGTTAGATTTGGATTATCAGGGTGAGTTCTTGTTAGAGGGGAAAAATGTGAAGGGACCAGGAATTGATAAAGGCTATATTTTTCAAGAACCAAGATTGTTCCCTTGGCTAAATGTCGAGCGAAACATTGCAGCCGACTTAAATATCCGTGACCCAAAAGTACGTGAAAAAGTGGATGAATTAATCAATCTTGTTAAGCTGACTGGTTTCGAAAAATCGTATCCAAGGGAGCTTTCCGGAGGAATGGCACAACGTGTTGCCATCGCAAGAGCATTGCTGAGAAATCCGAAAGTCTTGTTGCTAGATGAACCGTTTGGTGCATTGGACGCTTTTACTCGTGCTCATATGCAAGAGGTTCTATTGGATATTTGGAAAAAGAATAAAACGACAATGATTTTTGTGACCCATGATATTGATGAAGCGGTCTTTCTTGGAAATCGCATAGTGATTTTGAAGCCGCGACCGGGAAGCATTCAGGATATTGTCCCAGTCGTCTTACCGATTCCGCGTAAAAAGACATCTGAAAGTTTCCAAGAGATTCGTCTTCAAGTCGTCAATGAGTTTGAAAAAATTGAAGCCTTACAATCGGCTTTTTAAAAAGAAGGGAGGGGACGTTCGATGGATGGATCATCAGTGGAGTTAAGCCCAAGAAAGAATAGTAAGCTCGTTATCTATTTACTTGGAGCGGTTTTACCAGTAGGAGCCTTACTCCTATGGCAAGTGTTCGGTCAGCTCGGATATATCTCGACGATGTTATTTCCAACTCCGGCTACAATCTTTGGAGCGTTCATTCAGCTAACGACCTCGGGGTTGTTAATGGAGCATTTCCAAATCAGTGTAACGCGAATGGTGATTGGCTTTCTCATTGGGGGTGGGCTAGGGTTGCTATTTGGCATCGTGGTGGGGTTATCCAAACCAGTCGAAAAAGCACTTGATCCAACCGTACAAATGATTCGGATGATTCCCCATTTAGCAGTGGCGCCGTTATTCATTTTATGGCTAGGAATTGGCGAAGAATCGAAGGTCCTTTTGATAGCCAAGGGAGCCTTCTTTCCCTTATATATCAACACTTATTTAGGTATTCGTAGCGTTGATAATAAACTTTTCGAAGTGGCAAGAACACTTGGATTTAATCGCTGGAAGCTTGTGAGATTACTAGTCATTCCGTCTGCCGTACCAAATCTCTTGTTGGGGTTACGGTTGTCACTGGGTGTTTCATGGGTGGGGTTGGTCGTAGCAGAGTTAATGGCTGCCACTTCAGGAATCGGGTATTTAATGTCAGATGCAAGACAGTTTAACAATACGCCGGTCGTGTTTGTAGGCATTGCCATTTTTGCTGTAGTCGGTGTGTTTACGGATACGGTTGTTCGTTTATTAGAAAAATGGTTGCTGCGTTGGAAGGATAGCTACCAAGGATAAAGGAGGGGAATTCAGTGAGTGAGCAGGTAAAAACACAAGTCAATTCGCTCGAGATTGGGCGGAACAGGACAAAGTTTAGATGGAAATTCACGAAAGGAAATGATTTTGTCATAGGAGCAGCCATTCCAATTATCATTCTGGCAATCTGGCAAATCGTTGGGCAACTGAATATCGTGTCCCCGATTTTTTTACCGACGCCAACAGCCATTTTACAAACCTTTGGAGACCTTATTGCTTCAAATGAACTTGGTGTGCATTTGGGGGTTAGCATTCGGCGGGCATTGATTGGTTTTCTTGTTGGTGGAAGTTTGGGATTATTATTTGGTCTATTAACAGGATTCTCTTATAAAGCGCAATACGTCTTGGATCCGACGGTTCAGTTGCTGAGGATGATGCCTGGTTTAGCATTGGCACCCTTAATTATTCTCTGGTTTGGCTTTGGGGAAGTATCGAAAATCGTCATTATTGCCGAAGGAGCTTTCTATCCACTCTATCTCAACACATTTATGGGGATTCGCAATGTGGATAACAAGTTAATCGAGGTATCAAAGGTCTTAGAATTTAATCGTGCTAAAACAATCTTCAATCTGATTTTACCATCTGCCTTACCAAATATTTTACTCGGACTTCGTTTATCCTTAGCGATTTCGTGGTTAGGGCTAGTTGTTGCAGAATTACTTGGTTCCACGGCTGGAATTGGTTTTCTTATTAATCTAGGAAAACAAAATTCGGTGACGGAATACATTTTTGTCGGCATCATTATCTTTGCTGTTTTTGGAAAATTGGTTGATTCGTTTGTACGCATTTTAGAAAGAAAGCTATTAAGCTGGCGTGATAGTTATCAAGGTTAATTGATCACTCTTGACCAGACCACTGAAGAGGGTATCCATATAAATAAAGTTTCCGAGGAGGATATTTTTATGAAAAAAGATATTGAGCTAGTAGCGGATGTGCTCGTTATTGGTGGTGGTCCAGCTGGAACATGGGCAGCACTAACTGCTGCTTCAAAAGGTTCAAAGGTGGTCTTGGTTGATAAGGGATATTGCGGAACAAGTGGAGCGACTGCTCCGTCTGGAACTGGTGTCTGGTATGTGAATCCTGATGAAGAATCTAGAACGAAAGCAAAACTTGGCCGATTCGAGTTAGGGGGTAGGTTGGCAGAAGATACATGGATGAACCGGGTATTAGATCAAACCTATGAAAATATGAATCAACTATCAGCTTGGGGCTATCCTTTTCCATTAAACGAAGAAGGAAATCCTCATAAAACTGGTTTGCAGGGTCCGGAGTATATGCGTTTGATGAGAAAGATTGTCCATAAAGCAGGAGTTAAGATTCTAGATCACTCCCCAGCATTAGAGCTATTGGCTGATGAACATGGAGTTGGAGGAGCTGTTGGGGTTCGCCAGCAAACCGGTGAAACGTGGAAGGTTGAAGCGGGTGCTGTCATTATTGCCAGTGGCGGATGCGCGTTTTTAAGTAAGGCACTTGGATGCAACGTGTTAACGGGAGATGGCTATTTAATGGCGGCTGAAGCAGGGGCGGATTTTTCCGGAATGGAATTCTCCAATGCTTATGCGATTTCACCGATTTTCTCTTCGGTTACGAAGACAGCTTATTATAGCTACGCCAGCTTCTATTATGAGGATGGTTCAATTGTGGAAGGTGCTGGTTCGAAACGAGGTCGCTCCGTGATTGCGAAAAAAATATCGGAAGGAATCAAAGTTTTTGCGGTATTAGACCAAGCACCAGAAGAAATTCGTCCTTTCTTGCGCATAAGCCAAACGAACTTTTTCTTACCTTTCGATCGATTGGGTATTGATCCTTTTAAAGATAAATTCCAAATTACTCTGCGCTTAGAAGGAACGGTTCGTGGAACAGGAGGCATTCAAATTGTTGATGAAACAATGAAAACATTGGTACAAGGGCTATATGCAGCTGGGGATGCTGCCACTCGTGAATTGATTTGCGGAGGTTTTACTGGAGGAGGAAGCCATAACGCAGCATGGGCGATGTCTTCAGGTACATTGGCTGGAAAAGGGGCTTCCGAATATGCGCAAAGAACAGGTGTAGGGAACCGTGATTTGAAAGGCCTGTCGTCTGTCCCAATAACAGTAGGAAATTCTACATTTAAGACGGCGGAATATGTTCGTGCTGTTCAGGAAGAAGTCATGCCGTATGACCGTAATTTATTCCGTACTGAGCATAAGTTAGCAGGTTCAATTAACCGTCTGGATGATCTTTGGAAGGATATTCGAAACGGTTCGATTTCGATAGAAGGTAACGCGATTAAAGCGCGTGAATCGGTGGCAATGACGTTAACAGCTCGCCATATGTTCAATGCAGCCATCAATCGTAAGGAAACAAGAGGGATGCATAAACGAATCGATTTTCCACAAATTGATGCGAATCAGCATTATCGCTTAATCAGCAGTGGACTAGACGAAATTTCCGTAAGACCCAAGCCTGTGGAACAGGAGGCTATTTTAAAATGATTGAACTAGTCAGCGAGTCAAAGTGTGTGAAATGCAATCTATGCGTCAAAGTTTGTCCAACGAATGTCTTTGATAAAGTCGATAATGATATCCCAGTAATCGCCAGACAGGATGATTGCCAAACATGCTTTATGTGCGAGCTATATTGCCCCGTAGATGCTCTATATGTGGCTCCGCAAGCTGATTGGAATGTGTCAATCACCGAAGCGGTTGTGGAAAACAAAGGATTAATTGGAAGCTACCGCGAGAAAGTGGGTTGGGGACCAAAGAGAACGCCAGTGGCAAGTCATGGGTATATTTATGAATTATATAAACGAGCTAAATTTTGATGGTGGGAGAAGAGGGTCATGTCTATAAAAAAACATCCAGCAATTGCTTATAAAATCATAACCGTATTTGTATTCTTGGTTCTTCTTCAAGCTTGTTCTTCGGAAACGAGCAATGGTGAGAAAACGTTGGGAGAATCAAGTGAAAACGGGATTCCGAGCGTTTTGAACTATGGCTATATTGGCTTAAATGAACTCAATCTTCCATCAGGGGCTGCAGGTTGGGGCTTTCATAAAGGAATTATTCAAGAAGAGTTAAAAAAGCATGGCATCACTGAAATTACACTAACTGCTTTTCCAAACGGTCCAGATTTAAATGAGTCGCTTATTAGTGGAAGATTGCATTTTGGTAGTTTGGGAGACACGCCTGCAATTTTAGCAAAATCTTCTGGTGCAGATACGCGATTAATTGCGCAGCCATCAAAGAACAATGTTGGATATTTAATTGGGAAAAAGGATGGCCCGAAAACGATTAAAGAGTTAGAAGGGAAAACAATTGCGATTCAAAAGGGTTCTTTTATGCACCGTTATGTGATTGGGTTGTTGCAGCAGGAGGGCGTGAAAAACTATAACTTGGTGCACATGCTTCGTCCAGATGGGGAAGCTGCTTTGACACGTGGAGAGGTTGATGCGATGACGAATAGCGGTGTGAATGCTCTTGCTCAAATTGAACAAGGCTTCACTCATTTAGATGATGCTTTATCTCATCCTGACTTACTTGGTACAAGTGTAACGGTTGCTTCCGGAGAATTTTTGAAAAAATTCCCGGACTTCCCGAAGGTTTGGAATGAAGCGATTAAGAAATCATTAGATGATTTGAAGCAACATGAAGATGAGTATTATGAGCTGATGGCGGAAATCTCCCAAACGACGCCAGAGTTAATCAAGGAGACTGCTCCAATCGAGTGGATCGAAGAAGAACCATTTACGGATGATGGGTTAGCGTTACTTGATGGAACGAAGGATTTTCTAGTGGAAGAAAAACTAGCCCAAAAAGATTTCGAGATTAAGGATTGGATCATTGAGTGATTTGATTTTGAACGGTCATGAGGACAGCTTTCGTTAGGTGCTGGAGAAGTTCGTCCTCATTGGCATTTCATGAAGACGTTATTTGAGAATTTCTAACGAAGAATGTCCGCATGGGCGTTTCATGAAGACACTATTTAAGAATTTCTGGTGAAAAATGTCCGCATGGGCGCTTCATATGAAGACACTATTTGAGAATTTCTAATGAAGAATGTCCACATGAGCGTTTCATGAAGACACTATTTGAGAATTTCTAATGAATAGTGACCGCATGGGAGCTTCATGAAGACACTATTTGAGAATTTCTGGTGAAAAATGTCCGCATGGGAGCTCCATGAAGACACTAGTTGAGAATTTCTAATGAATAGTGACCGCATGGGAGCTTCATGAAGACACTATTTGAGAATTTCTGGTGAAAAATGTCCGCATGGGAGCTCCATGAAGACACTATTTGAGAGTTTCTAATGA
>NZ_SWBM01000052.1 GCF_005116465.1 Robertmurraya kyonggiensis | reverse complement strand
GAAAAAAGAATTCTCTTTGTTCTTTTGAACACCTAAAACATCATTAGTGAATGAGTGTTTTAGTTTTGACTTATTAATAGGACATCCATCCCCTACTGTGGCGTCTTCATCATATACCAATTTTTCTAACAACATATAGGGGTCAAGGTGACCATTAGAACTTGAACATAATTAGATATGGGCTAATATAATATGGGTTTAGGAGCAGGTCATCCTAGGTTCATATCATCTGGTATTAGAGCCGAACTTTGTTCAAGCTTGATCGATCAACATCTACTAATCCTTGTACCTAGGGGAACGGAATTTAAAAACGTGATATGCTAATCATGTAAGTGAGTGGCCCAATCTAGTATACAATAATAATAATATTATTGAGATCAAGGACAGGTAAGGATTCAATATTTGTTGTTGTAGATAGGTTTTCTAAGATGGCACATTTCATTGCATGTACTAAAACTGATTATGCATCCAATATTGCAAATTTGTTTTTCAAAGAAATTGTGAGATTGTATGGAATGCCAAAAACTATTGTGTCGGATAGGGATGCCAAGTTCTTAAGTTATTTTTGGAAAACTTTGTGGGCTAAATTAGGTACTAAGCTTTTATTTTCAACTACTTGTCACCCACAAATAGATGGGCAAACCAAAGTTGTGAATAGAACCTTGTCCGCTTTGTTACGTGCTTTAATTAGTAGAAATTTGAGAACTTGGGAAGAATGTTTGCCACATGTTGAATTTGCTTATAATAGGTCTTTACATTCAGCTACTAAATATACTCCATTTGAAATTGTTTATGGTTTTAATCCTTTGACTCCATTGGATCGATCAAACCTGAACAAAATTTTGGCTCTGATACCAAATGATACGAACCTAGGTCGACTTGCTCCTAAACCCGTATTATATTAGCCAGGATCGATCACACCAACCCATCTTGCCTTGTTGCAACTATCAAGCTTAACATATATCTGCATTGACAACGAGATCGATCGTGAGGTGGGTGTACCCCACGGTTTATATATTGGTACATCAGGTGGTATTTGGTTATATGAATATATATGTATGTACATTTGAGAATTGTTTGGTTTTCATGTATCGTGATAAATTTTGACAATTCATGTTTATTTTATAAATGCGTTTATGGACCTTATGTTGCAATTGCATATTTTACAAGTTTTGCTGGAAACATTATAATTGTCTATTATACTGTCACATATATTTCGATCGATCTAACACCTTTACCTTTGAGTGAGCGTGCTAATTTAGATGGAAAACAAAAAGCTGATTTTGTAAAACAGATTCATGAGAAGACACGGGCAAACATTGAGAGGAGGACCGAGCAATATGCCAAGGTGGCTAATCAAGGCCGAAAATCAAT
>NZ_SWBM01000051.1 GCF_005116465.1 Robertmurraya kyonggiensis | reverse complement strand
GACCTTGGTCTAGGTACCCTTGAACCCTAGTCAAACCTAGGTCAAACCCACCTATAGGAGGATCACTTGTATTCTTCTCCCACTCATTAGGTCAGCCTTAGATAGCCCTGTTGTAACTCAAAAAATTAAGTTCACTTCATCAATCTGAAACAATCAGGGTGATGAAGTTGACCTTGGTCTAGGTACCCTTGAACCCTAGTCAAACCTAGGTCAAACCCACCTATAGGAGGATCACTTGTATTCTTCTCTCACTAATTAGGTCAACCTTAGAAAGCCCTAGGGTAGACTTCATCTATCATTCATCTCATTCATGTGAATGAAATGAATTGATGTTCCTTGGTCTTGGGAAATGGGTTAAATTACCCTTGATTTTCCAAAATGACCAAAATACCCTTCAAAAGTCAACTCTCTCCAAATCAGCCCAAACTTTAGGGAATGTGTCTAACCCATACCTAGACCTCCCCAAACCAATTTGGAGTCAATCCAAGCTCATTTCAAGCTTGGTCAAACCACTTTGGCTCTCTTTATTAAGAAAGTCAAAGCTTGGTCAACATTTTGACCAAGACTTTGGGACATGGTCCAAAGTATCCAAAATCCTCCAAATCATTATTTAAAGTGATTTAGGAAAATTTGGAGCCAAAATTCCAAGTCTTAATCATAATTTCATATGGATTTGACCAAAAGTCAAACCTCCTTAAATCAAGCCTTTAAACCAACTTTGGGCATGGAATTGACTATGATGGACATGACATTATGCCAAACCCTTGAAAGTCATTTTAGGTATTGATGTTATGAACATTTCATTAGTTGACCCCAACCCAATTTGACCACTCTAAGTTGGTCAAAAAGTCAAAGGGCTAAACTCACTCAAATGAAAACACCTTTTGATTAAATCCAATTCCAAAATTCAAATCTCTACAATCATATTGAATCAAACCAAATGATTGAAAGTGATTGTAGGATTGGGTCTTAGGATCAAAATCCTAGTTGACCCCAACTTGAGTTGACCCACCCAAATGGGTCAACCAAGCCCATTTGACCAATAATGCAAAATTGGCCAAAACTTCATTTTTCATGGAAATTAATTCAAATTAAATTCCTGAAAAATCAAAGGGTGACATTATTGATCCCCCTCAGCTCCCCCTAGGGTTTAGATTAGGTTGTTACCCATGGTACACCTAATTAGAAATTCAAAAAAATCCAAAATCCATGTAATTCACCATGGATCCAATACCAAGCCTTCAAAGGACTCAAGGACCTAGCTCACCTGAATCACTGAGCTCCCTTGACCTCTCCCATCACTCCCCTGAGCTCAGGCCACCTGGCCATGGAAGAAGACAAGCTTCCATGGCTATAAAAGGGTCGGCCGAGAGCTCAATCA
>NZ_SWBM01000050.1 GCF_005116465.1 Robertmurraya kyonggiensis | reverse complement strand
GGTGAGATGCAAAGGAAGAAGTTGTTCTTCTAGATTCACTGGTCACTACAAAATTGGTTTGGCATTTTTCTGATTTTTCTACGATTTTCTACGAATTTTTGAAGATCTCAGCGAATTAAACCTAAAATATAGAATCTATTTTACGCGGCTGACCCTAGAGTTTTTGAAACCCTTACGAACAGGCCCCTGCATTTTGCACGCAGCCCCCTGGAAAGAGGTTGAAGACACAACCGTGCCCTCGAGTTCGCCGGCGTGGTTACGCCGGCCAAACGGCGGCGAGACCGGGCCGGGGAAGTGGGGGGAAATGGAGAGGGGCTCACCGTGATTCGTTTGAGCTAGGTCTCGAGGTCGGGGATGGCCGGGAACAAGGTCAACGACGGCGGTGGCGGCTCGGCTTGCTCCGGCGAGCGGCTACCGGCGACGTCGGGGTCGGAGAAGCTCGGGGACGTGGTCGGTGAGCACCAGCACGACACGAGGAGGCTAATGGTGCCCTTGGCTCGGCCGGAGGAGGAGCGTAGCGAGCTGTGCACGTGCGCGGGCGGCGGCGGAGAGCTCGGTCTTCTCCGGTGATCTACGCCGGCGGCTGCGGTGGAGGAATAGGGTCGGGAATGGGTCGAGGAGTGGCAGTGGGTGATGGGGAAGCTCGAGAGAGCCTCGGTTCGGCCGGAGGAGCAGTGGAGAGGGCTGCCCACGAGAGCGAGCTCGGCGGCGGCTCTGCGAGCTCCGGCGAGTGTTTTTCCGGCGAGGAAGAGAGGGGAACTGTTGAGGGCTTAAGTAGGAGCGAGAGTGAAGCAAGGGGCTGCTCGTGAAGCACGAGATAGAGACTGAGGCAGCTCGGTGACGTCTCGCGGCGACAGAGGCTTGTCGCGGCCGTGTTGGCGCCGTGCGCGGCGTCAACGCGCGCGCGCAGGCGTGCTGCAGGCGGCAGGCGCGCGTGGGCGAGCGAGAAGACAGCGCGGGGAAGGAAAAAGAGAGCACGCGCGGCGCAAAAGTCGCGCTTTGGACCGGCGGGCAACGGCGGCGACGGCAAAATCCGGCGGTCCGCGGCGGCGACGCGACGGCGAGCGTGGAGTCAGCGCTACAGTGCGTCTCCGGCTATGAGACCTTGCCAGAGGCGTGCACCGCGTGCGGGGACACCCGGCCATGTCACTTGTCGGCTCAGGCGAGGCCGGACGGCGGCAGGCGCTGGCCGGCGGCGAGCGCGGCACGCGCGGGCGCGGCGTGAGCGACCTGTGAGCGCGCCGTGAGCGGTGCAAAGGTCAACTGATTGGCATGGCTCAAAATCCAAAATTTTGAACATGACTCAAAAATCTTCCAATATGAAAGTTGTTTAGAATTTCATTAGACACGTTACTGCACTGGAAATTTGGAGAAAAAGTTGAAATCTTGGCTGTAATTCAAAAAGGGGTAAATCCCTGTTTTGAACTGA
>NZ_SWBM01000049.1 GCF_005116465.1 Robertmurraya kyonggiensis | reverse complement strand
CAAAAGCAGAAAAAGAAATAATAGTCACTTGGTCCCGAGCGTCTACCATTATACCGACAATGATCGATCCTCCTATTTGGGCATTGATTGGCAATGTGTCCTCTTCCTTGGCACTTAAAACACACAATGTCATGAGTTCTAGAAGGTTTAGGATCGATCACTCTTACCTTGGAATGATGGTATTTTCATCTTGATTCCTCCATAGTCATTCCCTCGGTCAAATCTCTCTCTCCCACGGAATTGGTTGGTTCCCGAATCAACATCTTCTTCTTCTTCCACATACTCATCTCCAAATCGTTCCAAATCTTCCCCTCTTGGAGCATGTCTTCCTCTACCACGACCATGAGGAAACCTTTGTGGTAGTCGTTGCTGCGGTGTTTGGATTGATGACTCCATTCTATCCAACCTATCATGAATCTGCCCCATCTCCAACCTTAATGCTCTTTGGAGTTCTCCCACCATGGCTTGAATGTATAATTTTGGATCGATCCGCTACAAAAAAGGTAAGGAAAATGTGGTTGCCGATGCATTATCCCGAAGGTATGTACTCTTTTCTACTTTAGATGCTAGATTGCTTGGGTTTGAACAATTAAAAGAACTTTATGAGCATGATAGTGACTTTGGGGAAATATTTAGAACCTGTTTGAAACATGGTTTTAATAAATTTTATATATTTGAGGGATATTTGTTTAAGGAAAACAAACTTTGTGTGCCTAATTGTAGCATAAGGGAATTATTGGTTCGGGAAGGTCATGGGGGTGGTTTAATGGGTCATTTTGGAGTTTTTAAAACTTTATCCTTACTACAAGAACATTTTTATTGGCCTAACATGAGGAGAGATGTTGAGAAAATTTGTGAAAGATGCTTGAAGTGCCGAAAGACCAAATCCACTTTGAAGCCGCATGGTTTGTACATGCCATTGCCGATTCCTACCTATCCTTGGGTAGATTTGTCTATGGACTTCATTCTTGGTTTGCCTAGATCGATCTATACATTCAGCCACTAAGTTTTCACCTTTTGAAATTGTATATGGTTTTAATCCTTTAACTCCATTGGATTTAACACCTTTACCTTTGCATGAGCGTGCTAATTTAGATGGAAAAAGGAAAGCTGATTTTGTTAGGCAACTATATGAGAAGGCTAAAGCTAACATTGAAAGGAGAACCGAACAATACATGAAGCAAGCAAACAAAGGGCGCCAACAAGTTGTTTTTTAGCCTGGCGATTGGGTTTGGTTGCATTTGAGAAAGGAGAGATTTCCCGCCCAAAGAAAGTCTAAACTCATGCCACGTGGAGATGGTCCATTTCAGATTTTGGAGAGACTTAATGATAATGCTTACAAATTAGATCGATCCGAACACTTCACCGGACCATTCAATCGGTAGGAGCGACGGGCGGTGTGTACAAAGGGCAGGGACGTAGTCAACGC
>NZ_SWBM01000048.1 GCF_005116465.1 Robertmurraya kyonggiensis | reverse complement strand
ATTATCTTGGCATGTTCTACAAATCATAACAAAACTTAGTTTTTCTCAAAAAAATCTACAACCACGAGCTGTAGAGCAAGTATTGCCATTTGTTGTCAAAATATCCCTCTTTTATCAGGATATGCAAATACACCTCTTATTTTCTATTCTGTTCTTGATCTATGTACGGAACGTGTAGTAGAATTAACTTTAAATTATTCTGATAATGAAGAAGAAATTCCTATTTCCTACTACACTTCTCCTCTAGTAACATCTTTGTTGCAAAAAGGTAGCTTGCCTAAATCTTGGTCCAAACAGTTTGCCTTAAAATGTAAACGGCTATGGCGACCCATTACATATGCAAACCAACAAGGCTTGGGATATCATCCCAAAAGAAGTTGTTACATGATATCTTCTACCATTATGACAGAAGATCATGAACCTTCATCCTTCATATTTCCCGAACCAGAATTAATTCTAACCTCAGCCTTTGATGATTTGCTTGAAATAAATTTGGGAACTGAAGTTGATCCCCGACCAACTTTCATTAGCAAAAATTTATCTGAGCAACAAGCCTCACAAATTACCAAAGTCCTAACGGAATTCCGAGACTGTTTTGCTTGGAATTATACCGAAATGCCCGGGCTATCATCTGAAATTGTCGCCCATAAACTTTCTCTCAACCCTACAATACCTCCTATCAAACAAGCTCCTCACCGTATGAGACATGATCTCGAGATGGCGGTTATCAATGAAACCAAAAAGTTAATTGATGTTGGTTTCATTCGAGAAGAACAATATCCTACATGGATAGCTAGCATTGTCCCAGTTCGAAAGAAGAACGGACAGCTACGCATTTGCATTGATTTTTGGGACCTCAATAAAGCATGTCCCAAAGATGAATTTCCATTACCCATCCCTGAACTTATGATTGATATAGCATCCACCAATGCTATGTTTTCTTTTATGGATGGATTATCCGGATATAATCAAATCAAAATGGCCTCTGAAGATGAAAAGCATACCTCATTCCGAACCCCACTTGGCATCTTTTGCTACAAAGTAATGCCATTTGGATTAAAGAATGCAGGAGCTACATATCAAAGGGCCATGACCCAAATTTTTGATGAATTCCAGAAGGAGGTGGGATGTTACATTGACGATATTGTCATCAAAAGTACCCTATCTCACGAACATGAACAAGACTTGCGAACTGTCTTCCAAAGATTACGCAAGTATAACCTAAAAATGAATCCACTGAAATGTCCCTTCGGGGTTTCTTCAGTAAAATTCCTAGGATTCATTGTCCGTCAAAGGGGTATTGAAATTGACCCAATAAAAATTAAAGCAATTGTTGAAATGCAACGCAAAGTCTGACACAACTCCGATCTCTCCAAGGGAAGTTAAGCTTCCTAAGACGGTTCATCTCAAATTTGGCAGGACGATGTCAACCATTTGCA
>NZ_SWBM01000007.1 GCF_005116465.1 Robertmurraya kyonggiensis | reverse complement strand
GTCAGAGGTGGAAGCGCGGTGACGTGTGGAGCTGACTGATACTAATCGTTCGAGGACTTAACCAAATAGATTACTTTCGTAATTCTTCTTCTTCAGCATTATCTAGTTTTGAGGGTACAAAAAAAGTGAAATTCTTTTAAAAATACTCTTGAAAAAACGAATAAAATCAGTATAATAGAATTTGTCTTGATAATTTATAGGTCCGGTGACGATGGCGAGAAGGTCACACCCGTTCCCATACCGAACACGGAAGTTAAGCTTCTCAGCGCCGATGGTAGTTAGGGGCTGTCCCCTTGTGAGAGTAGGACGTTGCCGGGCAAATAAAAAATTCTATTGTTATTCCGCGGTAGCTCAGTGGTAGAGCAATCGGCTGTTAACCGATCGGTCGTAGGTTCGAGTCCTACCCGCGGAGCCATTTCTAAATAATAGAAGTGAGCTAGATTTTATGCTTCCATAGCTCAGCAGGTAGAGCACTTCCATGGTAAGGAAGAGGTCACCGGTTCGAGCCCGGTTGGAAGCTTTCGTAACAATATTATCATGGCCCCTTGGTCAAGCGGTTAAGACACCGCCCTTTCACGGCGGTAACACGGGTTCGAATCCCGTAGGGGTCACCAATGCTTTTTACGAAGCGTAGCGGAGTAAAATAGCTTTCCACTAATTTTTCACAAAAGTGAAAATAAGGAACAACATGGAGGATTAGCTCAGCTGGGAGAGCACCTGCCTTACAAGCAGGGGGTCGGCGGTTCGATCCCGTCATCCTCCACTCATGTTTTTTTACGTAGTAAAAAAACATCTAATATTTGCCGGCCTAGCTCAATTGGTAGAGCAACTGACTTGTAATCAGTAGGTTGGGGGTTCAAGTCCTCTGGCCGGCACCATTATTTTTTTTGTCTTTTACTGCGGAGGGGTAGCGAAGTGGCTAAACGCGGCGGACTGTAAATCCGCTCCTTCGGGTTCGGCGGTTCGAATCCGTCCCCCTCCACCAGTGTTTTTTACGAAACGTAAAAGGAAGCTATAAAAACAAAAAAATGGGACAAGCTAAAAAGAGTCCTTTTTATTTTGAACTTTACATAACAATATTGGGCTATAGCCAAGCGGTAAGGCAACGGACTTTGACTCCGTCACTCGTAGGTTCGAATCCTGCTAGCCCAGCCATTTTACGAGCCATTAGCTCAGTCGGTAGAGCATCTGACTTTTAATCAGAGGGTCGAAGGTTCGAGTCCTTCATGGCTCATTATTCCTTAAGATAATATCTTAAGGATTTTTATTTTGCCACAAAGTAGTTTAGCGAAATCCATATACAATCTAATGAAAGCACTTGAATCCATGGATTTGTGTGCTTTTTTGCATATATATACATAAATGTGTCGAGTTGAGTCAAAGGAATGTAAGCGTTTAGAATGGAGGTAGATATAGAAGAGGGAGGGGAAAGAAATGAAGAGATTAGCGATTATTGGTATGCCGATGGATCTTGGACAAATGCGACGTGGAGTAGATATGGGCCCAAGTGCGATTCGATATGCTGGAATAAACGAAAGACTGAAAAACTTATTTGATGAAGTTCAGGATTTGGGTGATATCCCCATTGGGCGACCAGAGGTCAGTATTGATCAGGAGTCTAATTTGAGAAATCTAGAACTAATAGCAGAGAAAACGGCTAAGTTAGCTGCGAAAGTAGATGAAGTCATTGAATCTGGTTCATTTCCATTGGTTTTAGGGGGAGATCATAGTATTGCAATTGGAACGTTAGCGGGCGTGTCAAAACATTATCAAAATCTCGGTGTAATATGGTATGATGCCCATGGTGATTTGAATACCGCGGAAACCTCCCCATCTGGGAATATTCATGGAATGCCGCTAGCTGTTAGTTTGGGACTTGGTCACCCGCTGCTCACGAATATTGGCGGTTATCAGCCAAAAGTAAAACCAGAGAATATTGTTATTATTGGAGCGCGCTCTTTGGATGAAGGCGAACGAGCATTAATCAAGGAAAAAGGCATTAAGGTTTACACCATGCATGAAATCGATCGACTCGGAATGACGAAAGTAATAGAGGAAAGCATTCAGTACTTAAAGCATAAGACCGATGGTGTTCATCTATCCTTAGATTTAGATGGCTTAGACCCAGCAGAAGCACCAGGGGTGGGAACACCGGTCAATGGAGGCATCAGCTATCGGGAGAGTCACTTGGCCATGGAGATGCTTGCAGAAGCAAATCTAGTTACTTCAGCCGAGTTTGTTGAGGTTAATCCGATTTTAGATGATAAGAACAAAACAGCATCATTAGCTGTAGCATTAATGGGTTCTCTTTTTGGTGAAAAATTGTTATAAAAGATCATCAATGATAATATAGTTACAATTGATTAATACTATTTAAGAGTCCTATTCGTATTACTGGGCTCTTATTTTTTTGAATAGATCAGCGCAATCACAAACATCCTCATATAAGACCACAGACGTATAGTTCCCCTTACCCATAAATTCTTTAACAATAATTGGATTTTTTTGTTAGAATAGTAGGTGTGAAAAAAGTTTTATTAAAAAATGAAACCTTTTCTGCTATCGATTCGTATATCGAATAGCCGCAGTAGAGCGGAGGTAAATAGAAACCATGGACGCAATAATTAAGAAAAGGATTAAACAAGTTTTAAAAGGTGATCAAAACGCCTATGCAGAGATTGTTGAACTATACAAGGACAAGGTGTATCAGCTTTGTTATCGTATGCTAGGCAATCGACATGAAGCCGAAGATATGGCACAGGAAGCATTCATTCGTGCATATGTTAATATAGCAAGCTTTAATATCGAACTAAAATTCTCTACGTGGCTCTATCGCATTGCAACGAATTTATGTATCGACCGAATACGGAAGAAAAAACCTGATTACTACTTAGATGCTGAGGTTTCTGGAACAGATGGGCTTACTATGTACTCGCAAATTCCATCAGACACGAGACTACCTGAAGATGAGGTAGAGAATATGGAACTGCAAGACATCATTCAGAGAGAGATCTCGAACCTACCAGAAAAGTATCGCTCAGTGATTGTGCTCAAGTATATTGAAGAACTTTCATTAAATGAAATCAGTGAGATACTGGATATGCCTTTGGGGACCGTGAAGACACGGATTCACCGAGGAAGAGAAGCGTTGAGACATCAATTAAGGAATGTTTAATGAGAGGTGAAAAACGTTGAAGTGTCCTGAAAAATATATCGCTTATATGCATGAATACTTGGATGAAGAAATTTCTAAGGAGGATGCATTAGAGCTAAAGGCACATCTCATAAAATGCGGAGATTGTCATAGGCATTTTCAAGAATTAGAAAAATCACTTGCTTTGGTTAAAAGTGTTGCCCATATATCGGCACCAGATGATTTTACGATGCGAGTCATGAATGCATTGCCGAAGGAAAAGAAAAAAGTCGGGGTTCAAAGATGGTTTAGACAACATCCGATGCTAACGGCAGCTTCCCTTTTCATTGTATTGATGATGGGTAGCTTGTTGTCCACATGGAATACAGAGAAGGCTCTATCGGTTTCGAAACAGCCGAATCTTGTCATTGACCATGACACAGTTATTGTGCCAGAGGGCGAAGTAGTCAAAGGAGACGTAGTGGTCCGGAATGGTAGCCTTCGCGTCGAAGGACAAATCGATGGAAATGCAACAGTCATTAACGGAGAGAATTATATGGCCTCTGCCGGTCAAGTGACTGGTGATGTGGAAGAAATCAATGCGATTTTTGAGTGGATATGGTATCATATGAAAAACACTGCTAAAGAAGTCGTTAACTTTTTTGAAGATAAAGAGAACGCTGAAGAACAGTCACTTGGAGTGGCTGTTTTTCTATGAGCGTTGTGTATAGGAACACGTCCATAAATTTAGATGAGTGTCTAGCTACAGCATCTAGCTCCTCAAGTAACTTCAGACCAGAGAGGGCAAAGTACGCAACTCCCTGCTAGGCCTCCACTCCTTGTTGGGGCTTAACGAGGTGCTTTAAGCTTTACTTTCAGAAGTGGAGTTTTTTTAGATTATGATATACTATAGGGGAATGAGTCGATAATAAAGCCTTTGTGCTTTTGAAATATTTAATTGGAGGAAGACCCATGTCGATTGGAAATTTTGATCTATTGGATTTATTGATTAATGCCATTGACATTCTCCTTGTTACATACGTGATATACAAGCTCATCATGATGATTAAGGGAACCAAAGCGGTTCAATTATTAAAAGGGATTTTTGTGATATTAATTGTCACCTTAATTAGTGATAAGTTCCATTTACAAACCTTGAACTGGATGATGCAGCAAGTACTCATATGGGGAGTAGTCGCCTTTGTAATCATCTTCCAACCAGAGTTAAGAAGAGGGCTCGAGCAATTAGGCCGTGGTAAATTTTTCTCTCGAAGTGGTTATCAGGAAGAAGAGGAACAGGAACGAATGGTAGAAGCCATCGTTAAGGCAACAGATTATATGGCAAAACGTCGAATTGGAGCTCTTATTTCGATTGAAAGAGAGACGGGTTTAGCTGACTATATAGAGACGGGTATCCCGCTTAACTCCAATATTTCATCTGAGCTACTCATAAATATTTTTATTCCGAATACGCCTTTACATGATGGAGCCGTCATTTTACAGAAGAATATGGTAGCTGCGGCGGCGTGTTATTTACCATTGTCAGAAAGTCCTTTTATTTCGAAAGAATTAGGGACAAGACATCGGGCGGCATTAGGGATTAGTGAGGTTACCGATAGCTTGACAGTTATTGTATCAGAGGAAACAGGTGCCATTTCTTTAACGAAAAATGGAGAATTGCATCGCGATTTAAAGTTAGATAAGTTTAGAGAATTATTATCTGCAGAATTAATTTCAGATGTAAAATCTAAACCTGCTTCTTCAGGTCTCTGGAACTGGAGGGGGAAAGCAAATGGATAAGTTTATCAATAGACTCATCGAAAATCCTTGGTTCATTCGGGTAATTGCGCTTATCTTGGCATTGCTACTCTTTGAGAATGTGAACCAGGAGAATCAGTCTGTCATAAATGTCCCTCAGGACCAAGATGCAGAGATCATTAAAAATGTACCAGTTACAAGCTATTATGACACGGAGAATTTAGTGGTTTCAGGAGTACCAGAAACAGTTACAATTACACTCTCTGGTCCAAAATCGAATCTACAACAAGCTGTGACCCAAAGAGGGTTTGAGGTATATGTCGATTTGACAGAAGCAGAAATTGGTACGCAAGAAGTACCAATTCAAATTCGGGATATCTCAGAACGATTAACGGTGAAGATCGAACCGGAAACAGTAGAGGTATCTGTTCAAGAAAAAGTAACAAAAGAATTCAGCGTAGAAGCGGAATTCAATTCAGGTGTTTTAGCAGATGGATACATTTCTGATGCTGCAGAAATCAATCCTAAAAAAGTGAAAATTACCGGTGCCAAGGATGTTCTAGAGAAAATTTCATATGTGAAGGCAACTTTGGATGTGAAGGGCCCGATTCAAGATACATTGAAGCAAGAAGCAGAGATCTTAGTCCTTGACCAAGAACTTAATAAATTGGACGTCGTGGTCGAACCGAGAACGGTAGAAGTAACTATTCCAATTAAGGCATCTAGTAAAACGGTGCCGATTCGTATCGTGGAAAATGGGACGCTACCAGAAGGGGTCAACATTGACTCGATTACTTTAGAAAAAGACGAAGCAACAATTATTGCGGAAAAAGATATTTTAGATAAAACTGAATCTGTTCGTGTTGAAGTAGATGTCAGTGAAATTACAGGGGATACAGAGATAACATTACCTGTCATTATATCTGATGGGATTGTGGCTGTTGATCCAGAATTGGTCAAGGTGACCATCAAAGCGAAAAAATCGGAGAGTAAGACCTTAAGCAATCTACCGATTTCGATTCAAGGTCTATCCGACCAATATAAAGCAGCCTTTCGTGACCCTTCGAATGGCTCGTTGAATGTAACGATAACTGGAACAAATGAGGAGATTTCTTCTATAGATGCATCGAACTTTCAGGTTTATGTGGATGTATCAGGACTTGATGCAGGGGATCACGATGTGAAATTTTTTGTCGATGGTCCAGATAATGTAACTTGGAAGTTAGCTAAAGATACAGGAAGAATATCCATAACGCAGAAAGAAGCTTAACGAAGGATAAAAAGGAGCGAGAATAGATGGGTAAATATTTTGGTACGGACGGAGTTCGCGGTGTTGCGAATAGTGAATTAACACCAGAGCTTGCCTTTAAATTAGGACGTTTTGGAGGATATGTATTAACAAAGAACCAACCAAGACCAAAGGTATTAATTGGTCGCGATACTCGAATCTCTGGACATATGCTTGAAGGAGCCCTTGTTGCTGGGTTGTTATCAATCGGAGCAGAGGTTATGCGTTTGGGTGTGATTTCTACGCCAGGAGTATCTTACCTTACAAAAGTGCTGGGAGCTCAAGCGGGTGTCATGATTTCTGCATCACATAATCCAGTTGCGGATAACGGAATTAAATTTTTCGGTTCAGATGGCTTTAAGCTTTCAGATGAGCAAGAGCTTGAGATTGAACAATTATTAGATTTAGAGATCGACGAGTTACCAAGACCTGTTGGGGAACATCTTGGACAAGTAAATGACTATTTTGAAGGTGGACAAAAATATATCCAATTCTTGAAGCAGACTGTTGATGAAGACTTCTCTGGCATACATATTGCACTTGATTGTGCACATGGAGCAACATCATCATTAGCAGCTCATTTATTTGCAGACCTTGAAGCAGACCTATCTACGATGGGTGCTTCACCTAATGGATTAAACATCAATGATGGCGTAGGTTCAACACACCCAGAAGCTTTAGCAGCATTCTTGAAGGAAAGAGAAGCAGATGTTGGTTTAGCATTTGATGGAGACGGAGACCGCCTGATTGCGATCGACGAAAATGGGGACATTGTTGACGGAGATCAAATCATGTATATTTGTGCGAAATACATGAATGCGAACGGAAGATTAAAGCATAATACGGTAGTTTCAACGGTTATGAGTAATCTTGGGTTCTACAAAGGCTTAGAAGCACATGAAATTAAGAGTGCCCAAACAGCAGTTGGCGATCGCTATGTTGTTGAAGAAATGAAGAAAAGTGGCTATAACCTAGGTGGAGAGCAATCTGGTCACATCATTTTCTTAGACTACAATACGACGGGTGATGGACTTTTAACAGGATTACAGCTTGTGAATATCATGAAAATGACGAAGAAGCCATTATCTGAATTAGCGAATGAAATGGAAAAATTCCCACAGAAGCTCGTTAATATTCGTGTGACAGATAAGTATCATGTTACGGATAATGAAAAAGTAAAAGCGATTATTACGGAAGTGGAAGCAGAAATGAATGGAAATGGACGCATTCTTGTCCGTCCATCTGGAACTGAGCCACTTGTCCGTGTAATGGCAGAAGCGCCAACAGAGGAGCAATGTGCTTCTTATGTAGAGCGAATTGCTGCGGTTGTAAAAGAGGAAATGGGCTTAGAAGAATAGTAATAGGCCTAAGTAAATAATGGAACTTCTGTGCATAAGGGGACTCATACAACCCCTTATGCATATTTTGTAATTGGGAGTATCCCCTTATTTAATTGGATTTTAGTTGACGAACTATAAGAATGTGGGGTATGATAATCCTGTTTTTGTAAATAGCTCTCATGCTGGTTGTAACTTTCTGGATGACCAGCACGTCTAATGGGCGTAAGAGAATTTTTTACAAAGATTTCACTCAAAATAGAAAGGTGGGCAGGATTTTAAAAGTTTTAAAAGCGCCTGAACTAATGACCGAACGGAAGGGTTGTTAGTTGACGAGGTGGAGGTTAATCGATATTCGGCGGGTGCCTCCCGGTTTCGTATGCAAATCGTTATTTCTTTTTCTAAATCACTGAAGGCGACTTAGTGGACAATGAAGAGAAAAAGCATACAAATAATATACTAAAAAACAGAGATAAGGGGGCAAGTGCCCCTTTTAAAAGAATGGTTTCTTGCCCCCTTATTTGGGAGGAAGAAAAATATGTGCGGAATCGTTGGTTATATTGGAAATAATGACTCAAAGGAAATTTTAGTTAAAGGCTTAGAGAAGCTAGAATATAGAGGCTATGACTCAGCTGGAATCGCTGTAATGAATGCAGATGGCGTACATGTTTTTAAAGAAAAAGGCAGAATTGCTGATTTACGTATGGTTGTCGATGCAGATGTTTCAGCTAATATGGGGATCGGTCATACGCGTTGGGCGACTCATGGAGTGCCAAGTGTTGTGAATGCCCATCCACATCAAAGCACAACTGAACGTTTAACACTTGTTCATAATGGTGTTATTGAAAACTATGAGCTTTTAAAAGATGAGTATTTAATGGACGTTGCGTTAAAGAGTGAAACGGATACGGAAGTCGTTGTCCAGTTGATTGAAGTATTCATGAAAGAGGGCTTAGAAGTTGAAGAAGCGTTCCGCAAGACATTAAAGCTTGTGCATGGTTCTTATGCGTTTGCTCTTTTAGATACTGAAACTCCGGATACTATTTTTGTTGCGAAAAACAAAAGTCCACTTCTTGTAGGTCTTGGGGAAGGCTTTAACGTTGTTGCAAGTGATGCGATGGCAATGCTTCAAGTGACAAATCAATTTGTTGAATTAATGGATAAGGAAATGGTTATTGTTAAGCAGAACGAAGTAACAATCGTGACGCTTGAAGGAGAAACAATGAACCGTGCTCCATTTACAGCAGAAATTGATGCTAGTGACATTGAAAAGGGAACTTACGCTCATTACATGCTAAAAGAAATCGATGAGCAGCCATTAGTGACTCGTAAAATCATTCAAGAGTACCGTGCAGAAGACGGTTCTTTACATGTTGATGAAGAGATCGTTGCTGCTATGAAAGAATCAGACCGCGTGTACATTGTTGCAGCAGGTACCTCTTATCATGCAGGACTTGTGGGTAAGCAGCTTATTGAAAAAATGGCGAAGATTCCTGTAGAAGTTCATATCGCAAGTGAGTTTGGCTACAATATGCCATTATTGTCTGAAAAGCCATTGTTTATTTTCATCTCTCAAAGTGGAGAAACTGCAGATAGCCGTGCAGTTCTTGTAAATGTAAAAGCGATGGGCTATAAAGCATTAACAGTAACAAATGTTCCTGGTTCTACTCTTTCTCGTGAAGCGGATTACACATTGTTATTACATGCTGGACCTGAGATTGCCGTTGCTTCTACAAAAGCTTATACAGCGCAAATTGCCGTACTATCTATTTTAGCAGCTGTAACAGCAGAAGCTCGTGGCTTTGCTCTTGAATTTGATCTAACAAAAGAGCTTGGAATTATTGCAAATGCAATGGAAGCTCTTTGTGATGAAAAGGACGAATTCGAACAAATTGCTCGTGATTTCTTAGCTGATACACGCAACGCATTCTTCATCGGACGTGGAATTGACTACTACGTAGGTCTTGAAGGTTCATTGAAACTAAAAGAAATTTCTTATATTCAAGCTGAAGGTTTCGCTGGTGGAGAATTAAAGCACGGTACGATCGCTCTTATCGAGGACGGTACACCAATCATTGCTTTAGCTACACAGGAAAGCGTAAACCTAAGCATCCGCGGAAACGTCAAAGAGGTCGTTGCCCGTGGAGCAAACCCATGCATCATTTCTATGAAAGGCTTAGAAATGAACGGAGACACATTTGTCATCCCAGAAGTGCATGAACTTTTAACACCTCTTATCTCTGTCGTACCATTACAATTAATTTCTTACTACGCAGCCCTACACCGCGGCTGTGACGTAGATAAGCCACGTAACTTAGCGAAATCAGTTACGGTGGAATAAGGTAGTTGCTTAAGTAAGACTCAATTGTCCTCAAATAAAAATAAGGTTCCTTAGATAAAAATAAGGGTTCTTAGATAATAATTACGTTCCAATTCCGAAGGTTTTTCCGGTACTTTTCCCGGTTGACCTTCGGTTTTTTTATTTCCAAAATCGGAAAAAATCCCACCCCAGTTCAATGTCAGTCCAATCTTCATTTCAATCAGTTTCCAAATCTAATCCATTCGTTTCTCTCAATTCTGGACCTCTCCAATCCTTGTCCAATAAGGATTCAGGCCATCTCCTATTCCTTTTCAGTTGGTTTCCTCACATAATAGAGTCAAATGATTTTCAGCGTTTTATCTGGTTTTTTCGTTAGTTTTTCAATCGTAGGAGTAGATCAGGATTCATTCGAAATCCACTCTCCTTCATCTACTATGGAACGTAATTTTTTTCTCAAAATCAGTGAAAAATCGTTACAAATTCGAGTGAAAATAGGGGAAAAGCTGGAACGTAATTATTTCATGGAGGAATTCTGAGTGAACGGGTGAATAGGACGTGAGCCCTTGTGGGGTAAGGGATTGAGTGGGATGGAGAGGAGGAGGGGCTTTGGAATCTAATTTTTTTGATGAGAAAGCCCCTATCATGAAGGTGGAGGACCAAGATCGGTCGACTCAACTCCAATTAGAGCTTCTTGAACATACAGGAGAATCCCCTGCTAATATTGAAGGGAAAGTTGAAGGTGAAACCATCACTTATAAAGAGGTTTATTCAAATATTGATTTGAAATATACCGTGGGTTCCGACCGTATCAAAGAAGATATCATTTATACAGAAAAACCGGAGGAAGGGTTTCCTTCAAGATTCTCATATAAAATGAACTTAGAAGGTTTGAAGGTGAAAGAGGAAGCAGGAACTATCTACCTGTACGATTCAAAAACGAATGAGCGACTATATTACTTTGAAGCCTTATATGTATGATTCTTATGTCCCTGAAGGATTCAAGACGGCAGAGGGGATCACTTCAGTACCTGAAGAAGCCATTTCATATGACGTTTCGCTCACTTATCAGATAATTGATAATGAATTGTTTTTACACTTAGCACCAAATAAAAAATGGCTAGAAGATTCAAACCGTGTATATCCCATCACGATTGATCCAACTATCGTTAGAATTCAATCATCCGATGACGTTGAAGATCCAAATATAAGAAGGGGTTTCCCGACACAAACAGGTGGAAATGATTTGGAAATAGGTGGTGGTGCATCTAGTGGTAATGTAATACGTTCACTTCTAAAATTTGATTTATCTGCGATACCAGTTAATGCATCTATTGAATCATCAAGTCTTAATTTATGGTTTTTCATCTACTAATAACAGTTCACCGGTTAATATAAGTCTATTTAAAGTTTCGAGAGATTGGAATGAAAATGAGGCTTCTTGGAATTATGCCAAAATATACCCATCTACAGCATGGACATACAAAGGTGGAGATTATGTTACTAGTAATAAATTAGCCACTGTTAGTGGTTTAACATCACCTACTAATCTTGATGCCGATATAAAGCAGTGGAATATTCCGATTCATATCATTCAAAATTGGCGAAATGATATGAGTACAAATTTCGGAGTAATTATAATGAGTGATACGGAAACAACGAATATTTATAAAAAATTTATATCTAGTGAATATACTGTAGATAATAAATATAAACCTTTGTTAAAAGTGACATATTCTGTTCCTGGTCCTAGTACACCATCAGGTGAATCGTACTCTAACGGTGATGGTACAGGTACAGGGTTTGTCGAATTATCTTGGCCCCCGATGTCTGGTGCTACTGGATATAAGGTTTGGATTTTTAATGGGTTAGAATATGAATCTTTTGATGTTGGAAATTCAACAAATTGGAGTACATTGGAAAAAATATTTGGCCAACTGAACAAGAAATTTCTCAGGGTCGATTTATTTTGCATAAAGATAAATTAGGTAGTGATTTGCCTATAGACCCATCGTCGGTTTATTCAAATGCTGGTATATATTATGCAGATAGACAAGAATATTGGTTTAGAGTAAGTGCTTATAATAATGATTGGGAAACTGAAATGTCTGAAGCCTTCATTTCTACTATTCCACTTGAAATTGATCATAATGAATTAACCGAAGATGAAACAGCAGAGTTAGCAAATATAGAAGAAACCGAAGCTTCAAGCGACTATTTAGATTCATTAATTTCTGAAGATCCGGTATTACGAAGATGTATTTAAAGAGTGTAAGAAATATAATATCGAACCTCTAGTTACTCTTTATCATTTTGAAACGCCTGCTTATTTGGCAGAGCATTTTAATGGTTGAGGAAGTCGAGAGACGATAGATTGTTTTTTAAGAATGTGCGAAGTAGTTTTTACAAGATATAAAGATTTAGTGAAGCATTGGATCACGATCAACGAAATTAACGTATTAAATGGGTACGCCTTTATGGGAACAAGAGAGGCTACCGCACAGGTGCGTTATCAAGCCTAGCATCATATGTTTGTTGCGAGTGCCTTGACAAATAAACTTTGTCACGAGATCATTCCAGATGCAAAGATTGGCTGTATGGTTGCATTAAGTTGTATATACCCGAAAGATTGTAGGCCGGAAAATGTATTTGGAGCTTTAGATTATCGGAGAGGAGCTTTGATATATTCGGATGTCATGATGAGGGGATATTATCCATCTTACGCCGACCGCTTTTTTGAAGAGATGGGAGTAACGATAAATAAAGAACCAGGGGATGACGAAATACTCAAGGGTTACCCTTCGGATTTCTTAGCATTCAGCTATTACCGTAGCAGTGTTTACCATACTGAAATCGTTCAGAATACGGATACCGGTGGACAAATGGGAGATGTAAATCCTTTCGTAGAAAAAACGGAGTGGGGTTGGGCAATTGATCCAGTTGGGCTAAGATACACTCTATCTGAACTTTATGACCGTTATCAAAAACCTCTCTTTATTGTTGAAAATGGTATGGGAACCATTGATCAACCGGATGAAAATGGATATGTGGAAGATGACTATCGAATCGACTACTTCCGAGATCATATTGCAGAAATGAAAAAGTCGGTTACCTTAGATGGTGTGGACTTAATGGGCTATACACCATGGGGGTGCATTGATTTAGTTTCAGCAGGAACTGGAGAGATGAAAAAACGATATGGTTTCATTTATGTAGATATGGATGATGAAGGAAATGGAACATTAAAAAGAACAAAGAAAAAGTCATTTGAATGGTACAAGAAAGTGATTGCAACGAACGGAGAAGATCTTAGTTATTAGATTGAATAAAAGATTAATAGTTTAAAACTAAAACAGGTGGTTAGCACCTGTTTTTAGTTATGATTGCAAGGCATTCAGGAATAAAATTCCGAAATGCCTTTTTTCATTAATCAATATACGTAACGCGAAGGGAACCGCTGCTCAATTTATAGTTCTCCGCGTGTTTCACGTAAAATTCGGCTTTGCCATCTGTCCCATCGACATAACTCCCGATGCTTCTGAAAACGACATCGTAACTGGAACCTGATTTATTGGAGAAACTAGCCTGTCCTACGAATGCATCACCTGACGGATCGTCCTCAAACAACTGAAACGTCATTAAAGGTGATGTACCAGTAATTGAAGAAGAAGTATGTGCACTCACTCTTATGCCAAAGTCTCCACCACCTGATTTAACAATGGTCCCATTTGTACGGAATTTATTGTCATTATACAAAGTGAAAGAGTCAGATCCAATTGTTTGCCAACCAGAGGCAAATGTTTGAAAAGGTGCTTCTTTAACCTCGTAGATTTCAACTGTTATGCCAGTTTTTTCATCTACACTAATGGAAATGGGAGTGTCGCCTTCGTGCATTTTAACAATTTGCTCTGATTGATCAGGTGCCTCTGAAGCATATGTATGACCTCCAAAACCAATACCTGCAGCTAACACTCCTACTAACATGCTACTAATGATTAATCTTTTTCTCATAAAATCCCCCTCTTATCGCTAAAATTTGGTAATTTAATAATATAATAGCATTATTATCCAATTTTTCCGATTATTAATTTATCCTTTGTAATTTACATTTCTACCTAATATTCATTTTCAAGAAATAACATTAAACCTAATGAATTTGTAAACTTTTTTCAAGGTTATACGTCTTGTTTGTAGGAGGACGATGATGGATGTTTTAAGACAGAATGATGAACTCAATGAAGAACTTAATATTGTTTATAGATATTTGCTAAAGTTAGGCATTTCAAAGTTAGATGCAGAGGACGCTGTTCAGGAGGCAGCTTATAAATATCTTCTTTACTATGATTCTATCAAGAATGCAAAAATTCGTGGTTGGCTGATACGAGTGGCGCTAAATGCTTATTATGATCAATGCCGCAAACAAGGACGATACGTATTGGACTTAAATGAGAGTGTTCTAAAGGTAGATATACAGGAACTTCCTGAAAACATTTTTCTACAGAAGGAAAGAAACAGTGAGCTTGGAAAAGCACTCTCACAGTTAAAACCTCATTTTCAGGAGCTGTTACTTTTAAAATATCAATCAGGTCTTACATACGAAGAAATATCGAAATTGTTAGAGATAAGTGTTAGTTCAATTAAAACTAATTTATTCAGGGCTAGAAAAAAGTTAGAAGAAATTTATAAGGAGGCAACTTATGAGCGACAATAACAAAACAAAGAATGAGAACGAGATCGATTTTATGAGTAGTCTTTCTTTACAGAGGGCTGTCAAAAAATCGAAAAGGATACAAACGATTAAATATATGCTTATTGCCATTTTAACGACGTCTGTTTTACTGGCTATTCTTTTTATAGGAAGTCATTATATTTTAACGAAACGAATCAATAATCAGGATCATCTATACCATAGCATTCATGGAGCAAATATCATGTTGAGCGATACTTCCTATAGCTACAATCTTTTCAGTGTTGAAGCAGAGACCACATACACGAAGAATGTTGGCGACCAATCAATTGTTTGGGATAAGCAAACTGAAAAAATTCCGCTTTTTGGAAGAAGTGAGATTCTTGAAAAAGGCAGCGGGATGGTCGAAGTGAATAGCATAGATGATGAGCTAAAAAGGTATGTTCGTTATAATAATTTTAATAATGAAAGGAAAATAGATTTCTATTATCCAACCTTGTCTTATGACTATTTACCGCATGAACTGGATATTGCTGTTACTCTCGATGAGAACAAATTGATTGAGGTAGCTCTTTCCTTTAAGGAGCCTATGACTCTAACGGAAGCGGCTGAAAAGTTGGGGCATGATCATGTCAATTGGCTGTGGGTGGATACAACGAATGTGGCTCAAATGGAAAAAATGGAGCAAACATTAGATAGTGACAGTGTGAAGACGAAGGGTGGGGGTGGCGCCTTTGGATTTGCAGTCAGACCTGAGGTTCCCTATTCTGAAGAATTTGGTCCGTTGTTTATCCAGACCTTAGAACAACTGAAAGAAAACAGAAGTACAGTGAAGGAAGCATTGAAAGGAATGAAAGAAAACACTCAGGCTACCAATGGAAATATACGTCTTAATGGTGCTGTTGTTTCAGGTACACCGGCTGAACTTGAAAAATTTCAAAATCTTGATTTCATCCGTGCTTCTGTCCTTGGGGCTACAATTGATAAATATTAAGTCATGAATAGGGCTACATTTATTTTTCCTATCTAATTCATTATCGGGGAAAATGCTGAATTCCTGATTTTACTTAACCACAATAATATTGTTTTATGAAATGAGACCCTCTTAAACTGCCGATTTAAGAGGGTCTCATATTCCATTTTTTCCATTACATCATGCATTTTATTGAAGTTTGAGACAAGAAGGAACCCCTGTGAACTACCTCATGAATTTAGGGTTAGTTCGGCTCAACATGTACATGAACATCATACACGCCAAAGTCTTTTATCATTACCATTTCAACATGAGTAGAAATGTCATGTGCCTCTTTAATATCCAATGTTGAATTAACAAGGATCACCACATCTAACACTTCATTGTTTCCGTAGTTTCTACCTTTAATTTCTTTTACTCCTTTAACACCGGCCACATTTGTAATTACTTCCCGATATAGCCGTACTTTATTTTCATCAAATCCATCTGAAAGCTCATGTGAGGCTTCTCTAAATATATCCCAAGCTGTTTTACATATTAAGATTCCTACAATAAAGGCAGTCACAGTATCAAGCCATGGCAAATTGAATTGAGAACCAAATATCCCTATTGCTGTACCTATACTCACCCAAGCATCTGAAATATTATCTTTTGCTGCTGCCATTACGGCTTTACTATTAATTTTTTGCGCCAATTTCTTGTTGTAACGATAAACAGAATACATCACTAATGCAGACATTATGCCCACGTAGGCTGCAAGTATATCTGGAGACTGTTTTTCTCCTTGGAAGATAGATGTGCCTGCTTCTATTATTACTTGAAGACCGACCACTACCATAATAAAAGAGGCGACCATAGAGGCAATGGTTTCACTTTTCCAATGTCCATAACCATGGTCTTTGTCTGGAGGTCTTCGTGAAAGTTTAAGACCGATAAGTACAGCAATCGAGGCAATTATGTCAGTTGTATTATTAAGGCCATCAGCTTTTAATGCAGCAGAATCAGTGATATAACCAACAAATAATTTTATGATTGAGAGATACATGTAAGCAAGTATACTAACAATTGCTCCACGTTCCCCTAATTTAAGATCTTTATATTTTTCATTTTCCATTCTAGTCCCTCCCGTTAAGCACTTGATTATGATAACAACAAGGAGACTAGTGGGTCTAGAGCAATCTTTTTGCGCTGTTTTAGGATACTAAGGGACAGGCAAATTAGTTGAGTGAAGGAAACAAAAAGCGAATGGAAAGCCCTGAAAGATGATAAGTTTTTTTGCAGGACTTTTGCCATTTAAGGAGAGATTAAGATTACTAGCAAACGAGGGATGCAAAAGTAGGGCTGAGTGGAAATATCGAGGGTCTTATGCCCTATTTTAATAATGGCAACAATCAAAATGACAAAATGCATTTTTGATTAAATTGAAACCCATTTGAAAACGCTTTAATATGAAAAATGTAAGGGTTATCAGAATCAACAAAGGGGGAAATAAGATGACTGAAACAACACAAGATAAATCAAATGTAAAAGTAAAAATACAAAAATTCGGAAGTAACTTAAGTAATATGGTACTACCGAATATCGGGGCCTTTATTGCATGGGGACTTATTACAGCATTATTTATCGACACAGGCTGGTGGCCAAATGAGGATTTGGCTAAATTAGTTTCACCAATGATCACATACTTATTGCCATTATTAATCGGTTTTACTGGTGGTCGAATGGTTCACGATATCCGCGGTGGGGTTGTGGGTGCTACAGCAACTATGGGGGTTATCGTGGGAACCGATATTCCGATGTTTTTAGGTGCTATGATCATGGGACCGATTGGTGGATATGTGATTAAGAAGTTCGACCAAGCGATTCATGGAAAAATCAAAGCTGGATTCGAAATGCTTGTGAATAATTTCTCTGCTGGAATTATCGGTGGATTGTTAACGATCATTGCTTTTTGGGGAATTGGGCCAGTAGTAGAAGGCTTAAGTAATGTATTAGCTTCCGGAGTTGAAGCGATTATTAATGCGAATTTATTACCTTTAGCAAACATTTTTATTGAACCAGCAAAGGTTTTATTCTTAAATAATGCGATTAACCATGGGATTTTAAGTCCATTAGGAATTGAACAGGCTGCAGATGCAGGGAAATCTATTCTATTCTTATTAGAAACAAATCCTGGACCAGGATTAGGTATTCTACTTGCGTTCTGGTTATTTGGGAAAGGTACTGCAAAACAAACAGCACCAGGTGCAGTCATTATCCACTTCTTGGGTGGTATTCATGAAATTTACTTCCCATATATCTTAATGAAGCCTACATTAATTCTTGCAGCTATGGCTGGGGGCGTAAGTGGAGTATTCACGTTTAATCTTTTCAATGCAGGTCTTGTAGCAGCTCCATCACCAGGTAGTATTTTCGCCTTAATTGCCATGACACCAAAAGGAAATTACCTTGGTGTATTAGCGGGGGTAATAGTTGCAACAGCCGTTTCATTTGCAGTCGCTTCTTTAATCTTAAAAACTAGCAAAGCAACCGAAGAAGATTTAACTTCTGCAACAGCTAAAATGGAAGAAATGAAAGGGAAGAAAAGCTCTGTGTCTTCTGTATTAACAACACAAACTGCCATTAATCCAGATGTAGTAAACAAAATTGTATTTGCTTGTGATGCAGGTATGGGTTCAAGTGCTATGGGCGCATCAATTTTACGAAATAAAGTGCAAAAAGCTGGTTTGGGCATAGCCGTTACGAATACAGCGATTAGCAATTTACCTGCTGATGCAGATATTGTTATTACCCATAAGGACCTAACCGATCGTGCCAAAGCAAAACTTCCGGATGTTGTTCATATTTCAGTGGAGAACTTCCTAAATAGCCCAAAATATGATGAATTAGTCGATTCTTTAAAGAAAGAATAGATTATACGCCTGGCACAGAAATGTGCCAGGTTTATTAAATTTAGTGTAATAAGATAAAATGAAACTGTAAGTACTTTGGCAACATCTTTTAATGGAGGTATGATCCTTCCAGGGAGTGAAGTAAATGTATATTTCCGCAAGAGAACGACAGATTCTTGAAATTCTATTAACGAAAAACGATGAGATGACTGTCAAAGATCTTGCTGACCAACTTGGTGTCAGTGCCAGGACGGTACATCGGGATCTGAAAAATGTGGAAGATATTTTAAAAGAATATGAACTTTGGTTGCAAAAAAAGTCAGGCGTTGGTGTTCAAATAGCAGGGGAACCAAATAAGGTACATGAACTAGAGATGTTCTTAATTAATCTCTTTCGAACGGAGTATACACCGGATGAACGGCAAACGATTATTTTGTGTGAGCTGTTAGAATCAAAGGGACCAGTTAAACTGGTTGGATTAGCCAATGATTTAAATGTAACGATTGCAACCGTCAGTGCAGACTTAACCAAATTAGAAGAGAGACTGCATACTTCTGGACTTTCTCTTATCCGAAAAAGAGGGTATGGGGTTGAAATTGAAGGGGAAGAAGGGGCAAAGAGAAGGGCGATGAGGCACTTAATATCAGAGTATCTCGATGAATCCGATATCCTCTCCTTCGCAAGAGAAAATATTCAAAAACGCTCCACCCAGCATATCAATTCCATTTCGGAAAGGCTGTTAGGGCTGGTTGAGAAACAAAAGCTTGTCACAGTTGAAAAAATTGTCGAGTCTATTATCCAAGAATTACCCTTTGCGATCGCAGATAGTGCCTATATTGGCTTGGTTGTTCACCTTGCACTGGCAGTTGAGCGAATTCAAAAAGGGGAAGGCATCACCATTAACCAAGCTTATTTGGATAATCAGTTTGATTCAAAGGAATACAAGTTTGCAGAGAAAATCGTCGCTGAATTAGAACAGGTATTCAAAATTCAAATTCCGCAAGCAGAGGTTGCGTACATAACGATGCACTTGAAGGGGGCGAAGTTGCGTCATGACAATGAGTATATTGCGGAAGATTCAAGCTATCAGGTAGCCATTAAGACACGAAGCTTGATTGAGTTTGTGGGAAAACAAATCGGCTTGGACTTATCGGGCAATCGCTCTTTATTTGAAGGATTAGTTGTACATCTGAAACCGGCTATCTATCGCATCAAACAGAAGATGGGAATCAGCAATCCGCTATTAGATAAAATCAAGCAGGATTATCCTGAGCTTTTTTCGATGGTGAAGGAAGCTGTGCGGCAGACCTTTCATGAATTTGATGTGCCAGATGAAGAAATCGGCTATCTTGTGATGCATTTTGGTGCTGTACTTTTAGGAGTTAAGGACATTGGGAACGTCAAAGCATTGGTGATTTGCTCAAGTGGAATTGGCACATCGAAAATGCTTGTCACGCGGTTGCAGAAAGAATTTCCTGAGCTGAAGCAGGTAAAAAATGTCTCCGTAATGGAATTTAAGAAAATGGAGACAGACGAGTATTCGCTCATTATTTCAACGATTCCAATAGTAGATTCTGAGTTGGATTATATTTTAGTGAGTCCCATTTTAAATAAAGAAGAGATTGAAAGAGTTCGCTCCTACATAAATGAGCAAATCATGGTAAAAAGTTCAGAAAAGGACTTCAAAGTCGCTTTTCGTGACAGAGAGAGCAAGAAACCGGCAGCTACGCTGATTAAGGAACTTTCTATTATACAAGAATACGCTCATGCCATTGAGACGATTCTAAAAGACTTTAAACTAGAAGAACTCCATTCGGTCCAAACAACAAAGGAAATTTTAGACTACGCCGTAAATGAATTATTTGAAAGAAATAAGATTACGAATATCGAATCCGTGATTGAAGCCGTTATCGAAAGGGAGAAACTCGGTGGACTAGGTATCCCAGAAACAAAGATGGCGCTATTTCATACGAGGACCCGACATGTTCTGGAACCTTGCTTTTCAATCTATACTGTAGCTACACCTATTGAGGTAGCGGGTATGGATGGAAGCAGCATGGAGATGAAGTCGTTTATTTTAATGCTTTCTCCAGAAGATGCGTCGGAAAGAGTGTTAGAAGTGCTGAGTTATCTGAGCACACTCTTCATTGAGAGTGAAGAAAATATTTCGGTGTTTCAATCTAGCGATCAAAACCGTATAGAAGCATTACTATCAGGTAGATTTGACCAATTTTTTGATGAGAAATTAAAAGAATTAAGGAGTGTTTAGTTGATGTCAATTTTTGCGAAGGAAAATATCCTATTAAATACAGCAGTGGAAACAAAAGAGGAAGCTATTCGTTTAACGGGAAGCATTCTTGTTGAAAAGGGTTATGTAGATGCTGATTATATTGAGAAAATGCTTGAACGTGAACAATTGACTTCTACATATATGGGGAACTTCGTCGCAATTCCGCATGGAACAGAGGATTCAAAGTGCTTTGTCAAACAATCAGGAATTTCATTTGTTCAAGTTCCAGAAGGAGTAGACTTTGGCGGTGGAAATATCGTGAAGCTTCTGATTGGGATTGCAGGAAAAGATAACGAGCATCTCGACATTCTTTCAAAAATTGCCATTGTTTGCTCGGAAGAAGAGAATATTGATAAGCTTGTGGCAGCAGAATCAGCAGATGAGATTTTAGCGATCTTTGAAGACGTGAACTAATTTGCTAGCCGTACATTTTGTGCAGGAAATATCAGCCGAGAATTGGAATCGTTCACTTTAGTGAGCGGTTTTTTTTCTTTTTATAAGAGAAAAATAGTATAGATAGCGAGTCAGCATGTACGCATAATTGCGAGGATAGATACATTCAGATATAAAAACAAATATCGCTATGTCGAAAATACGATTGACACGACACCAAATGGTGTCCTATAATTAAGACACTATTTGGTGTCGTATTTAAAAGGAGTGATCTTTTACGAAAACAGAGCAAAAACGTGATGTGTTTGTAGCCATCGCTGATCCGACAAGGCGTAAATTAATACGTTTATTGGCAAATGCAGATGAACTACCACTTCATGAATTAACCGATCAATTTCAAATGGGACGAACGGCTGTATCTAAGCATTTAACTATTCTTAGAGAAGCAAGCCTAGTGATAGATCGTAAAGTGGGGAGAGAGACAAGGTACCGACTAAATGCGGCACCCCTACAGGAAGTGAAGGATTGGCTGTCCTTTTACGAGGAGTTTTGGAAAGAAAGAGTGGCACTTTTACAAAATTTATTATCGGAGGATAAATAATGGCAGATATTTCGTTAGACTTTGAATTTGAAAATCCAATCAATAAGGTGTGGAATGGGTTAATTGATTCCGACATTCTTTCAAAATGGATTATGGCAAATGACTTTCAACCAATTGTGGGGCATAAAAGTCAATTCAGAAATCCAGAATGGAACTTAATTGTAGATTGTGAAGTTTTAGTAGTGGACGAGCCTAATAAGTTATCCTACACGTGGGTAGGCGGTCCAATAAACACTGTAGTCACATGGACATTGAAGGAAGAGGATGGAGTAACATACGTACATCTGGAACAAACAGGGTTTGAAAAAGAAGATCAAGCTTTCAATGGTGCGAAATACGGTTGGGCAAGCAAGGTTGAAGACCTCAAAAAAGTGTTGGGAGAAATGTAACGCAGAACATGTTTTTAAAAGCGTGGCTCAGTGTTAAACTGGGCCAGTTTTAGCTTACAAGTATATAAAGGAGATGGAACAATGGGATTTTTTCAAGATATGGTGGCAGTATTTAAGAAGCGAGCACTAGTTTTCTTAGAATACAGCAAAGAATCAAAGGATGTGTATACATTTGTTTTTGAAAAAGGGGATGATTGGACATGGAAAGCAGGACAACATGGACTGCTTACGGTTACTCATAAGAAAATAAAAACCCCGACTAAACCGTTTACCTTGGCATCTTCGCCATCAGAGAATGTCGTCAAAATAACAACGAGCATTACGGATAACCCAAGTGATTTTAAAAAGGCATTACTAGAATTAAAACCTGGAACGAAAATGACTATTGCCGGTCCGCTAGGCTCATTTAATCTAACCGATAATAAGCCGACACTTCTGATTGCAGGTGGCATTGGCATTACACCATTTCGCTCAATCTTAAAACAGAATGAGGCTGAAGGAAATAGAGTAACGGAGCAAATACATCTACTCTATATGGATAGTAATAAGACATACCTATTTAAAGATGAACTAGATGCAATTGCTAACGTAACTGTTACTTACCTCGATTCGAGAGATGATTTACATTGGGAGACCGAAAAGTTCGCGAGCTCCTATAAGGACAATGGTAATTACTTTATCGCCGGACCGAAAGCGATGGTAGACTCTATTTCGACTCTCCTGAAAAACAACAATATCCCAAAACGGAACATCAAAAAAGATGCCTTTTATGGGTATTGAGAATTTGCCTTAAAGAAAATTTGTTATTGAGATTAAAAACCATAAGTACTATAATTATAGTGTAAACTTCATGGATGTTAAGTAATGCTAAATTGCTTGCTTCTATGTCTTTTTTAATGATTATAGGTGAGATGGATAACGAGTAGGAACACTGCTTAGATATTAGCCCACCATAAAATAGTGTGTAAAGTTCTACACACACTATTTTATGGTGGGCTTTTTTATTTTGGAAAAAGGGAGAGTCTACATTGTCGGAATTAGTGAAAGTAAAGATTAATGGAGCGGAGCATGAGGTAGAAAAAGGAACTCGAATTCTCGATTATCTTTTGCAACAAGAGATGGAGCACCCACATGTTTGTTATTCAGAGGTATTAGGTCCAATACAAACATGTGATACATGTATGTGTGAGATCGATGGAAAAATCATGAGAGCTTGTTCGACAGAAATAGAGGAAGGAATGAATATATTAACTTCCTCAGAACGGGCCAAAGCTTCACAAACAGAAGCAATGGACCGCATTTTAGAGAACCACTTACTTTATTGTACGGTTTGCGACAACAATAACGGAAATTGCCGTGTGCACAACACAGCGGAACTTTTAGAAATAGAACATCAAACTCGTCCTTTCCGTGAAAAAGGATATGAAGTAGATATGTCGCATCCTTTTTACCGATACGATCCGAATCAATGTATTCTTTGTGGGCGTTGTGTAGAAGTGTGCCAAGATCTGCAAGTGAATGAAACGTTAACGATTGATTGGGAACGACAGATGCCACGTGTCTTGTGGGACAATGGGAAGTCCATTAATGAATCTTCCTGTGTATCTTGCGGACAGTGTGCAACAGTTTGTCCATGTAATGCATTGATGGAAAAATCCATGCTAGGTGAAGCGGGATTCATGACTTCCATGCCAGATGATTTGTTAACACCTATGGTGGATCTAATTAAAGCAGTCGAGCCAGACTATAAAACAATCTTCGCTGTATCCGAAGTAGAAGCAGCGATGCGGGAAAATCGTATTGAGAAAACCAAAACGGTTTGTACATTCTGTGGAGTTGGATGTTCATTTGAAGTATGGACAAAGGGCCGTGAAATATTAAAGATCGAACCAACTGAAAACAGTCCTGTAAACAGTGTTTCCACTTGTGTTAAAGGAAAGTTCGGCTGGGATTTTGTGAATAGTGATCAGCGTCTTACTACTCCATTAATTCGTAAAGGAGATGAGTTTGTCCCTTCAACTTGGGGTGAGGCTTTAACATTGATTGCTGACAAAATGGGTACGATTAAACAAACCTATGGAGGCTCTGCACTAGGATTCGTAAGTTCTTCTAAAACAACAAACGAAGATTCTTATCTTATGCAAAAATTAGCACGCCAAGTATTTGAATCAAACAACATTGACAACTGTTCACGCTATTGTCAGTCTCCTGCTACAGATGGATTGCTTGCCACTGTTGGATACGGCGGTGACTCCGGTACGATTAAAGATATTGAGAAGAGTGGTCTTGTTATCATTGTCGGTGCAAATCCAACCGAAGGGCATCCTGTGCTTGCAACGCGAGTAAAGCGTGCAAAGAAATTATTCGGACAAAAATTAATCGTTTCTGACCTGCGAAAACATGAAATGGCTGAGCGTTCCGATTTATTTTTACATCCTAAGCAAGGGACGGACTTTGTTTGGATAACAGCGATTGCGAAATATATCATCGATCAGGGCTGGCATGATGAAAAATATATTGAACAACGAGTAAATCAATATAGCGAGTATCTTAATCTATTAGAAAAATACACACTTGAGTATGCAGAGGAAGTAACAGGTCTTCCAAAGGAACAGCTAATTGAAACGGCTAGAATGATTCACGAAGCAGATGGAACATCTGTCTTATGGGGAATGGGTGTCACTCAAAATGTGGCTGGCTCCCATACATCAGCGGCTATCGCTAATCTTCTGCTCGTAACAGGAAACTTTGGTCGTACGGGTGCTGGGGCATATCCTCTTCGTGGTCATAATAATGTGCAAGGCTCATGTGACATGGGTACCCTGCCACAATGGCTTCCAGGAAATCAACGGATAACAGATGACAAGTTACGAGAGAAATTTGAGCAGGCGTATGGCGTGGAAATTGCGAGTCAACCAGGATTAACCAACATTGAAATGTTACAAGCGGTAGAGAAAGGCGAGTTAAAAGCCATGTATCTAATGGGTGAAGATATGGCATGGGTGGATTCAAACTCCAATCATGTGCATGAGACACTTAGCAAACTAGACTTCTTTGTGGTACAGGATGTGTTTTTGACAAAGACAGCGCAATTTGCAGATGTTGTTTTACCAGCGGCACCATCTCTTGAGAAGGATGGAACATTCACAAATACAGAACGACGTATTCAACGTCTATACCGTGCACTTGATCCACTAGGTGAATCGAAACCAGATTGGTGGATTATTCAACAAATCGCGAAATACATGGGTGTGAATTGGAACTATGAACATCCAAGTGAAATTATGGATGAGATTGCAAGCCTAGCTCCGATTTTTGCAGGAGTTTCTTATGACCGATTAGAAGGCTGGGATAGCTTAGTATGGCCAGTTCAAAAGGATGGCACGGATGAGCCACTTCTTTATACTGAACGTTTTAATTTTGCAGATGGGAAGGCTAATTTTTCTCTTGTAGAATATGTTCCGCCAATTGAGTTTTCACATGAATTTGACTTAACGTTGAATAACGGACGCCTTTTAGAACATTTCCATGAGGGAAATATGACGAATAAATCGAAAGGCATCCTGTATAAGTTGCCTGAAGTATTTGTAGAAGTTTCGCCAGAACTTGCACAAGAACGTGGTGTGAAAGATGGTTCGCTCGTTCGCCTGGAATCTCCTTATGGGGCAATCAAGCTTCGTACAGTTGTAACCGATCGAGTACAAGGAAAAGAGCTGTATGTTCCTATGCATTCTGTCAGTCATGAAAATGCTATTAATCTATTAACTGGAAGTGTCGGAGATGTGCGGACACAAACACCAGCTTATAAACAGACAAAGGTAAAAATGGAGGTAATAAAAGTAAAAGGGAATAGACCACTTCCGTTGTACAATCCTCGCTATGCAATACGCAACCCACAGCTCGGTGTACAGGTGGAACGTAAATGGGCACGAGAGGATTATGAACCGATTGCAGATGTGAATAGAACTGGGGTGACGAACTAATGGCGAAACCGATTACGAAAATAAAGGAACCGATTTTGAAGGAAGAGGAAAAACAAGCTGAGAAACTTCAAGGTGTAATACAAAATTTAGCAGAAAACGCAGATGGAATTACAGAAACGATTAAGCTTCTTCAAGAACTTCACGAAAGTGGTGTTCTTGAGGCTCTCAATAGTCTTATTGAAGCGAAAGAAAAAGTAGCAAAAATTGCGGTAGGACAATTGTTACGACCTCCTGTAACGAATGCGATTAATAATGGAATGGCTGCGGCTGGAGCATTGACTGAACTCGATCCTGAAATGACAAAGAAGCTCGTAAACGGAATGATGAGGGGAATTCAAAAAGCAGAGCAGGAACTTCAAACGAACAAAAAAATAGGTATTTTTGATTTGATGAAACTCATGAAAGATACGGATGTTAATAGAGCTTTGACCTTTTCTTTGTATTTACTGCAAGGAATTGGAGCGGGATTAAAGGAGCCATCTCAAGAAAATAAATAATTTTATCATGTTGTCATTATAAGACTCATTTTTTCCTGCCTTTAGATCTATGAAATAAGGAGGAAAGGAACAATTGACTTGGTCAGTTTTACACATCGTCGGAATTATTGCTTACGCAGCTAGTGGAGCTTTTGTTGCTCTGCAGGTCAAATATTCCTTTATTGGAATCTTTGTTCTTGGACTTACAACGTCTTATGGCGGAGCCGTAATCAGAAACATCGTGCTTGATGTCCCGATTTCTGATATATGGGATCGTCAATCATTACTGATTGTGCTCATAACGCTAACGATCATTATATTTTTAGAAAGAAAATGGGTTAATCATTGGAAACGATGGGGATATTTCTTTGACTCTATTGGTCTTGCTTCCTTTGCGATACAAGGAGGGTTGTTAGCAAAAAGTCTCGAGCATGATCTAGGGATTATTATTATCGCTTCTATGTTTACTGGTGTTGGTGGAGGGATGATTCGAGATTTGTTAGCGGGCAGAACCCCTCTTGCTTTAAAGGAAGAAACCCATGCAATTCTTACATTTTTGTGTGCGATTTGTATTTGGTTCGGCTGGAGCAGTCCTATTGAATTGACGATTATCGTTATTTTCGTTGTATGTATTCGTATGCTATCGTTCCATAATAAATGGAGAATAAAACTTCCTTGCAATCGATTTGAAAACAAAAATTTATGAATGGTTACCGATTAGAATTTGAAGAAAATCAAAATGTAAATGAGGGGAATTTTATGACCAAAAATTTGGAGCATCATTTCAGCATGCTGATTCGTGAAATTCGCAAGGAACACATCGGAAATGGACCAAGGGAAATTAATACCCGAATTGTAGGTCCATGGGTCATTTGCGAGATGAAAGGTAACTTATCAAATGTTGAAAAATTCATGATTAAATCCAACGAAGGCCAGTTGATGGTACATGAAGCACGAACTGAACTAGTGAAAAATATTTATAAGGAACCAACCGTGGTAAACAAACTTGAAGAATTAGTTGAGGCGAAGTTTGTCAGTCTTTTTACTGATATCAATATCGATCTCGACACAGCCATGACGGTTTTTGTATTTGATAAATCGATTAAAGAAAATAGCGATATGAAAAATTGAATCATACAGAAACAGTCCTTATTGTTAATTTTCAACTACATCAGCATTCTTAAAAAAGTAGGGATCTTTTGATGAAACCAATCGTAAGAAAACGAAAAATTATAAGGTGTACAAATGGGTATACGGAGTCAACTGAAGATGCGATTGTGACAGAGTTCCCTGTTACCGTAAAAATTAATGGGGAAGAGCTTGTAACGATGGTTTGTACACCGGAGCATATTGAAGATATGGTCATAGGGTATTTAGCATCTGAAGGAATTATAAAGCGTTATGAGGATATTAAAGAGTTATGGGTTCAAGAAAAAGAAGGTTATGTACATGTTAAAACAGATAAATTGAATCCCTACTTTCAAAATTTCCAAAACAAACGCTATATCACGTCATGCTGTGGAATGAGTAGACAGGGATTTGTTTTTGTAAATGATGCATTGATCGCTAAAAAAATGCATGAAAATCGAGTGACTCTTTCTACAGAGCAGTGCTTTCGTTTAATGGAAGAGTTGCAAAGTTCTGCTACGACTTTTCAAGCTACTGGAGGAGTTCATAATGCAGCACTTTGCGATAGAAAGGGCATAATTTTAAGTCGAATGGATATCGGACGGCATAATGCTTTAGATAAAATATATGGGTATTGCTTAAAAAATGGCATCACGATGAGTGATAAAGTTATTGTTTTTAGTGGACGCATCTCTTCAGAAATTTTATTAAAAGTATCCAAAATAGGATGTGAGGTCGTTCTTTCAAAGTCAGCTCCAACGGAATTGGCACTACAGCTGGCAGAAGAACTCAGAATCACGACGGTAGGTTTTATCCGAAATCAATCTTTGAACATCTATACTTGTCCAGAACGAATTAAGAACGGTAGTATTGTATAATAAATAAAAGTTAATAGATCGCTATGAACAAAAATAACCTCTTCGCTGATGGCCGGAAGAGGTTATTTTTATATGAACGTCGAAGTTTCATCCTACTATCCCAGCTTCTTTTATCCGGCAATCCACTTTTACTTTAAAGTTGAGGTTTGAATAGATATCAGGGATATCGCGATGGAGTAAGCTACTTGCTCTAAGTTTCAGGCCAAGTCCCATTGGATCAAGCTTTGATTTCTGTATCGTATCTAAAAGTAAATGGACATCTTTTTTGATTTTTTTCTCCGTTTCGTCTTGGATTTTTTGTACTTTCTCATATGTAAGATCTAAATGATTGTCCACTTTCTCTTCTACAGAAGTTTGTAATTTAATATGGAAAAAAGCTGTTTTCGTATTGTTATCGGCATTTATAATTTTGCAATTGGTTTTCCCTTTCAGAATTTTAATTGTATACGTACCATCATTTGTATTAATGATTGTACTTCCATTCTTAATCCCGACAGTCAGCAGTTTAAATAGTTCAGACTCTTTGGCGTTAAGCTTGGATTCCAGCCCCTTTTTGCTGAATAAAGCAATGGTGTTAACTTGAATTTTTTTGTGTTGAACTTCAATAATGGGCATGGCCAAATTTATTCCGGATTCTGTCTCTCGCCTATATGCATCAAATAATGTTAGTGCTTTTGCGTAAGGAGATTCGTTGCTGTTTTCTTCGAACATAGAAAATAAATAACTACCTGCGACCTGTTCCACTTTTGGTTTAAACTCTAATACCTGTAATGCATTTGGCACTGCAACACCTAAATAGGCAGTTCTTTGTATATCTGCCTTTCTTACGAAATAATCAATAATCGGACGAATCTCTTTTGTTGCAACATTTTCACCAATGAGAATGGTCTTTGTATGTCCGTAGAATAGCTCCTTATCTGTCATTGATTGCATGTTTTTTAGAGCTTCTGATATCGAATTGGCATCAAAAGATAGTAACGTAAATTCTGCACCAGTGGTAGCGGGATCTCCCTTTGAAAGAGAGATTTTGAGGGTGATTTTATATTTTTTTTCAAGATTGTCAGATTCATCAATGCCAATCGCAGTCACAAAGGAACGCTTATCAATGTCCATAAAAGAGCAACCGTTAAGCAAAGTAAGAACGAGCAGGAAAGATGAAAGTGTGAATAAGTTCTTTAACTTGCCTTTTTGGTAACATAAAATAGAAGGAATATTAAAATGAGATCCAAAATAAATCGGAAAACGAAGTAATAGATGAAAAACGTTAATAGATTTATTTCGTCTGCGTAATACTGTGTGACTAAAGCTGAAATAACCACGATAACTATTCCAAACCACTTTATTTTTCCTCCAATATCATCTGTCATCATCTGCAGCATCCTAATTGCCGAATGATAATTAATGATTAAATACATTAAAGTTATGCCAATTAGGATCAGAATAAAAACCAAAACCATTCTTTCTAAGAAAAAATAATTAATATGCATACTATCAATAGTGGTAACCCAAACATAGTTTTCTAATCCTACTCCTTTGAGCCCGAAGTATCCAATGGGAATGAAATAGGTGGAAAAAAGAACACAACACAAAATGAACCAGATAATCAATAGGTGTTTCTTATTAATAGAGACTATATGTTCACAATAGACTAATAAATTTGTATATCCTGTAAATATAAATAAGCCCGATACAACTGAATGAGCTTTGGGGAAATGCACGATATAAGTGAAAGACTCCTTAATAGAATCCATTAATACTAAGTGGTCTGTAAAAAAACGTAATAGTATAAGGAGTAATAAGGGTGTAACAAATAGAATAACGATCTCTAGCATGAATAAGATTGAATTGGTTTCAATTAATATGGAAAATACAATTAAAAGGAGAAAACAATAAAAGATCATAGATGAGTTTAGAGGGGCAAATTCCCTTATGATTTGCATGATGGAATTAAGGAATAATACACCTGCAAAAACGCTTAAGAGGAAGCTTAAGGAATGATAAGCTTTTATGAGTATATTTGGTAAATCTCTATCTAAAATTTCCAAAATATTTTGTCTTGGAAATTTTTTGATTCGGGATTGAAATAAGAAAATGAAAATAGCCCCTATTATGACGGACAAGGCAAGGCTTGTTAAGCTTCCATTATAACGATTTTTGTATAAAAGTTGTGGAATACAAGCTGTTACACTTACAAGTGCATTGATATAAAACAAATATATGTAATAACGTTGTCCTAACATTTGTATCCACCTACAGTGTCTTATTGGTTAATAGTTGCATATACGGCTTCCCTAAACTACGTAAATTACATAGGTAAGTTAAAAGAGCAAACGCGCCTATTAGAACTCCTATAGCTCCAAATAAACTCCCCAGAATAATGAAGGGATATCGGAGAACTCTGATTGCTTGATGCATGGAATTTATAGGAATAACAAATATGGAGAGTGCTACAGTTGCGATCACGACAATCATAACATCGCCTATTAAGCCAGCCTCAGAGGCGGCTTGGCCAAGAATTAGACCACCAACCGTTGTGGCAGAAGAACTAATGGTTCTGGGTAAACGAATACTCGCTTCACTTAAAAATTCCGCCATAATCATCATGAAAATAATCTCCGCATAGGAAGGAAATGGAACGGATATTCTACTCCCTGCAATTAAGAGAGCAAATTGAATCTTTAAAATCTCTGGAGTATAGGAAATGACTGCTACATATAGTGCTGGAAAGAAAAGGGTAATAATCACTGCGATATACCGAATGAGAATAAAGAATTTCCCTACTATTGGTAATTCTACGGGATCATCCATGGATTTAAAAAAATCATAGAAACGGGCTGGTCCAATTAATGCCCATGAGGAACCTTCGATAAGAAAAACAATTTTTCCTTGAGATAAGTTCGTAACAACTCTGTCGGGTCGTTCAGTTGTCAGGAATAAAGGAAATGGACACCATTTTCTATCCATCAAAAATTTCTGTAATTGGCCGGCAGATTGCAATAAATCCACTTCGATATTTTTAAGTTTATTATTTAGGTACAGGAGGTTTTCGTGATCACAAAGGGTATTGTCGTACAGGACAATTAGATTAGTTTTAGAGTTCTGTCCTAATTTGTGATTTTTCACTATCAAAGTGTCTTTCCGATAACGGTTACGAATAATGTTTAGAGAGGTACTTATTTTTTCACTTAAACTATCTTTTGGTCCTTGTAAGACACTTTCCTCAGATGATTCGCTAATAGAACGGGACTCAAACTTGTCCATTTTAACAGCATATATTTTATCTTCTAGTGAGATAACTACATTTCCGCCGAATATTTTATCGATTGCAACTTTTTCTTTATCAATGATCGCCCATTCTTCAAACGACTGAATATAATCGACGAACGTATCCATTTTGAAGATTTCATAAAAAGGCGAGATGATCGTGTCTGTGATTTTTTCTTCATCACAAATTGATTTGAGATAGTAAAGAGTGATCTTCCGTTCCCCATATTTAACTTCTCTTTTAATAAAGTCATCATTTTTCTTCAATTCGTTAAGCCTCATTTAGAACACCTCAAACAAATTATTTCCAATTATTAAAAAGTTATGTTCTAGTGAAAGAAATGACTTTCTATTTAATGGAGGTTTTTCCATAATAGAATTGGAGTAACTAGGTGATTGGATAAGATGAGATAAATTAGCGTAGTCGAAGTACTTAAGAATGAATTAAGAAGAAAGGAAACTATTATGAGAATTATCAACGTGAGAGAATATCCTGAGTACAAGGATGCTGCAATTCAATATTTTCAAAGCAAATGGGCAAGTGAGGGTAGCATGAAAGTGTATGAGAACTGCATTACTCATAGCATTTCAACCGAAAGTCCTCTGCCTAATTGGTACTTACTGGAGGATGCAGGAGAGATTATTGGATGTGCAGGTTTAATTAGCAATGATTTTATTAGCCGCATGGATTTGTGGCCCTGGATATGTGCGATTTACGTAGAAGAAAAATATCGTGGTAAGTCTTTAGGGAAGGAACTGCTTTTGCGTGCCAAAGCAGATGCGAAAATAGCTGGATTTAATAAAGTATACTTATGTACAGATCATATTGGCTACTATGAAAAATACGGATTCACTTATATAGGTGAGGGGTACCATCCTTGGGGAGATAGTTCAAGAATATATGAGCGTAATACGTGAAATACATATGAACCTATAACAAATGGCTCATATAGGGCGGATACACCCGTAGGTAATTTGAGAATGGTGGCCCCTTTTGCATCATGGTCGTAAAAGGTATCTTATGTCTGATTAAAATGCGCAGTGGATCATATGAGTCTCCACTGCGCATTTTTACAATCCTCACGTAACTGAGATTCATAAATGATACTTTTTCTTATTTAAAACATATAGACTGACTCCAAGGGTACATACGGAATAAATTTGCTGACTAGGATGAGATAGGAAGTAGTTTGATAATCTAAGGTAATGTGAGGAAGCAGGAACAGACTATAAACAACAAGAAGTCCGAATGCAAGGATGACATAGGCCTTATTAAAAGCTAAAACGATGATCTCCTCACCTTCTTCATCATCCCTATCTTTTAAAATAATAGCTCCGTAGGTTAAGACTAAAAGGATGAAATATGCAATCACTGCCACTACAAAGTGAATGTTCATCGAACAATTGCCCCTTTGAGTTTTTTTCACTAAATATGAAATAAAGAGTCCATCAATTAAGGACATATTCGTCCCGTAATGACAGACTCCGCCAGAAATTAATATTAAGAACAATTGAAATATATCTTAATTATCGCATACATTGGATCTCTTATGAAGATTTAACTTAGATCAATTTATGAAGGGAGGCAGTCGATTGAGAAAAGGACTAAAAGTGCTGCTAATTTTACTAGGCATGTTCTTTCTACTATGTATTGATCCGATTGAACGGATTAATGAGATGGGTGGAAGGCGTGAAGTGGAAAGGTTACTCTCTGATCCAGTTGTCATAGAAGAGATATTTGGTGCAGAAAAAGACATTAAAAACATTAGGCCGATCAGCGGAACAACCTATTCTTTTGAAACGAAGGATACACAATTTATTCTCCTCCTACAGAAGGAAAATGGGAGAATTCAGAATGACGTTTTTGAGCATAAAATAAGAGTAGGAAATACGAATCGCTACTAGTTTTATAGAGAAGGGTTTGTAAAAATATGCTAATGTATAGCTATGACAAAAAAATGAAATGATGTGCGCGAGATGAGTAGTGCAAAAATGAAGAATCTATTTTGGATAGTATCTATTCTTTTTCTTGGATTGGTTATAACGGCTGTATTTTGGTATCAAGGTATCTTAATACCTAACCATTTTTCTGCAAAAAACTACCTTATAAAAGGTGTGGATGTTTCAGCATATCAGGGAGATATTGAATGGTCAAAGCTTCAGGAACAAGGCTTACAATTTGCTTTTATCAAGGCAACGGAAGGAAGTAGCTTTGTCGACAAGTACTTTGAGAAAAATTGGGATGAAGCAGATAAAACAGACTTACGAGTGGGTGCATACCACTTTTTCAGCTATGATAGTGAGGGGAAAACTCAAGCACAGAACTTTATCAAGACGGTACCTGTAAATGAAAGGTCATTGCCACCTGTAATTGATGTTGAATTTTATGGGGATAAAAAGAAAACTCCGCCTAATCGTCAACAAGTAGAGAAAGAGCTTCAAACAATGGTAAAAATGCTAGAAGAAGCCTATGGAAAACGTGTCCTATTATACACAACCAATGAAGCATATGACTTATATATCAAAGACAGTTTTGAACAATGCGATATTTGGATTCGGGATGTATTCAAAGTTCCTACATTATCTGATGAGCGAGATTGGACGTTTTGGCAGTATACCGATCGAGAGCAGTTGGACGGTTATAGTGGGAAAGAAAAGTTCATAGATGTGAATGTGTTTTATGGGAATGAGAAGAAATTTGAAGAGTACGGGTATTAATAAATGGCGAAAGGAGGAGTGAAGATGGACAGATTGCTGGAAAAAATCACAAATTGGATTAGGGCAACGGATGGTGAGATAGTGATTGGCATATCAGGCCATGGGGCTGCTGGCAAAACAACCTTTGCCAATAGGCTTATGAGCCTTCTAAATCAAAATGAAGTCAACTATATCAATACTGATCCGTATATTGTGAGTTCCGATATACGTAAGCATGCTATTATCGACTATTCCTATCATGGAGAAATTCATCGATATAAAATGACAGCCTGCCATCCATCGGCACATCATTTACCATCATTAGAACGAGATGTACAGATGGCAAAATCGGGATTGGATTTCCAAACAATCGGTACCCATTATCAGAAGAGCGAGCTAATATCCTCGAATAAGAAAGTGACGATTGTAGAGGGAATGAGCGTTGCTTTTATTGATCCGAAGCTATTTGATCTAAGAATCTATTTTTACACAGAGGGTGAAACGGAATTAATGAGAAGGTCGGGCCGAGATATTGCTGAAAGAGGAGCTGATATCAATTACTTAAGGCAGTCTCATGAAGAACGCCGGATTCAGTACGAATTGTTTATGCATCCGTACAGTGAGCATTTTGATATCGTGATCAAAAGCGCTGATGAAGTGATTTATGTAGAAAAAAATGTGTGGGAGCATTAAATAGGAGCATAATGAAGCACTCCATTCCTTGAATTTTAACCCAAAAGTCCATTTAATGTATATTCTGAATTATATAAATATTCAGTTGACAAACAGTATTATACATTATTACTATTATGTAGTGGGGGAAAATCAAAAAAGGAGTGGTCAAAATGGGAAAATTTGAAGGCAAGCAAATTGACTATGTGCAAATTGCCTCGAGTAAAAAATTCAAAGAGCTACTTTCTTCAAAGAAAAAATTCATCGTTCCGCTTACTATTTTCTTCTTAGTCTTCTACTTCGCATTACCTTTGTTAACTTCTTACTCAACCGTTCTTAACTACAAAGCAGTTGGTGATATTTCATGGGCATGGGTCTTTGCTTTTGCGCAATTTATTATGACTTGGGTGCTTTGTACCGTTTATGTGAAAAAAGCCAATCTCTTTGACAATTTAGCAAATGAAATAGTCGAAGAAGAATTTAAAAAAGGAGAAAAAGGTGCATGAATTCAACCGTTGTTATCTTATTCCTTATCATTGTTGCGATGACTTTGGTCATTACGTATTATGCAGCCAAGCGGACAAAGACAGCTAGTGAGTTCTATACTGCAGGTGGAGGCTTGACAGGCTGGCAAAATGGGTTAGCGATTGCAGGCGATTATTTATCTGCGGCATCCTTCTTAGGAATTGCAGGAATGATTGCGCTTAGCGGCTTTGACGGATTTTTCTATAGTATTGGTTACCTTGTTGCTTATTTAGTTGTCCTATTTATTGTTGCAGAGCCACTTCGGAATCTAGGAAAATACACATTGGCAGACATGATTAATTCAAGATTTGATGCGAAAAAGGTTCGTGCGGTCGCCGCACTAAATACGATTACCATTGTTATTTTCTATATGATTGCTCAGCTAGTCGGAGCAGGTGCGCTCATTCAGTTGCTATTTGGTATAGACTATTGGATTGCTGTTTTAATTGTTGGTGTCATGATGACCATTTATGTATTGTTTGGTGGAATGACTGCTACCAGCTGGGTGCAAATCATAAAAGCTGTACTCTTAATGATCGGAACAGTCATTATTTCCGTCATGGTACTTGCTAAGTTCAACTTTAATATTTTTCAAATGTTCTCCGAAATGAAAACGGTTACCCCTCTTGGTGCGGACTACTTAAATCCTGGGGTAAAATATAAAGTTCCACTTGATACGATTTCCTTGATGATTGCACTTGTTCTCGGAACTGCGGGACTGCCTCATATCCTGATGCGCTTTTTTACAGTTAAAAATGCAAAAACAGCAAGAAGTTCTGTTATTACAGCAACTTGGGTGATCGGAATTTTTTATGTCATGACGATTTTTCTTGGCTTTGGTGCAGCACATTATGTGGGCTTTGATAATATTCTTGCTGCAAATGCTGCAGGGAATATGGCGGCCCCACTATTGGCTGAAGCCCTTGGGGGAGATTTCTTAATGTCATTTGTATCAGCGGTTGCCTTTGCTACTATTTTGGCCGTTGTGGCAGGTCTAGTGTTATCAGGTGCATCAGCCTTTGCACACGATATCTATGGTCAAATCATTAAGAAGGGAAAAGCGACAGAAAAACAACAGATGTTAGCTGCGAAGTATGCTTCCATTGGGGTTGCGATCCTTTCAATCCTTCTAGCATTATTTGCTCAAAAAATGAATGTGGCTTTCCTTGTATCATTAGCATTTTGTGTAGCGGCAAGTGCCAACTTACCAGTCATTATCTTTACAATTTATTGGAAAAAATTCAACACAGCAGGCGCGATTACAGGTATGCTTAGTGGTCTTTTATCCTCTATTATTCTTGTAATTGTCAGCCCAAATGTATTTTCTCCAGTTGAGGGAGCAGCTATATTTGTAGGGGATCCTCTTATTAATCTAACAAATCCTGCGATTATTTCTGTTCCTCTAGGTTTTATCGGAGCGGTTATTGGAACGGCTGTATCTAAGAAACAGGATGCAAAACGCTTTGCCGAAGTCACTGTTAAAGCAAATACAGGAATGCATTTGTAATATGATTTCCCCGTACAAAAAGCCAGTCAACTATAATTGACTGGCTTTTGTTATTCATCCGAGGATGTTAAAACCATAATAGGTGGCTGTTGCAAACAGTATTGTCCACACTGCGAGACTGATTGTCATCCAAATTAGGACGTTCTTACGGGGCGCTTTGAAAATCATGGCGAATGCAGCTGCTATCTCTGTTCCGATTAGTAAAGGGCCTAGGAATGCGAGCCCTGGCAAACCGTATTTTACAAAAATCCCATGTGCACGTGCTCTCTTTTTATTATCTTCCTTTTGTATTCCTTTTTCAGCTCTTTTCCTATTTCTCCATTCTTGCCAACGGTCGAAAAGCAAGACGACAATAACTACGACCAACCAATTTCCTGCAAAAGCCAAGATGGTAGATGGAATGGGGCTTAAGCCAAAAGCGATGGCCAACACAACAACTGCGGCTGATTCTACCCAAGGAATTGCGGATAGAAAGAATACGGCAAAGTAAGACCATTCTTGTAAATATTCTAAGATCATGTATGTTCTCCTTATATTAGATTTCTTATTTTACTAAAAACGATTCAATTTTCTAATGGTGATCCAATATACAAGATATTGTCCTGTACCCATTGAACTACCCCCACCTAAAATCCAAATGGATTTTTGAGGAAGGGGATTCCTAAAAAAGACTACTAAAGATTTCAGTAGACCATTGCCCGTTCAACTAGGCTATGGATTTTCTACCTTTCACCTTTAACAAACCTTTTTCCTCCAGGTCTGAAAGAGCTCCTGGAGGAAAGAATTGATTCATTGAACCAATCTTGTTGCAGGCAAAAAGTTCTATCCGGTAGAACGCGTGTTTACGAACTTCGGATAGGCATGATGAAACCCACTTCCACTGCGCCCAGTGATGTAGACCTGCTATCTTCTCTGGTAACAGAGAATGCAACACTGGTGGAAGTGTTTCTTTGAATCTCATTGCGCGACGCGCAATGACATATGAAGCAGACTGGTGAATGGAGATTCCAAAACGCTTCATATATTTGATTTTGCCAATTTGAGAGGTGTAAGCTGGATTGATTTCAAACACAGCTACCCCCATCTTCGATGCACGATTTTTAATGGTAGAAATCATTTTATTATACGCAAATTGACTCATCGCTTTATTGGCTTTTTTACTGCCGTATGTATGAGAAACTTTTGATTTAGTGGTATCTAATTTTTCTAAAGCGATGGGTTTATGTAACTTCATCGCTAAATCGACAATAACGACCGCCTTGTTTTCGATGATTTTCGTATTTTGACCAGAGGTTTTCCCATCTAAATCGAAAGAAAACAAACCTGATTTTATCAGTTGACCTTTTGAATTAATATTAGACCATGCGATATGGTCTACATTTAAATCTAGACCTAATACGCCCTCAGCTCGGCAATAATTTATATTTGGCTTCTCTGGCACATCAATTATACACTTGAAAATATAATAGTCCCCATGGTCTTCAACAGACCACGCAATGGGTTTCCCGTTTTTCTTTTTATTTTTGCAGTTCATTTGAGTTTCAATTGCCTGGTTAACCTGTTCTAGACCATACGGAAAGACAAGATTCTCAATCTTTATCGCAACACCATTTGGTGTTTTGAAGTGGAGTTCTTGTTCATCTGTAAGATAATGAAAAACAAAGTTGCCAACTTTGGCATCTTTTCGTTCACTAATGGTCATTTGATTGTAACGCGCTTGTTCCCAGTCTTTTCGCCATTGTTGATGATCATTTTGATAGTTTTCTATAGTGCTTTGAGCCTTGAATAATTTTTTCGTACCAAAAACTATACTTTTTGTATTATTTTTTAAGCTCTTTATTTGTTTTTGAAACCGATCTAATTTGAATTCCAAACGACCTAATTTACTTTTTAAAAAAGCGATTTGAACATCTAAATAGTCATGCTCAAATTGATAAGCGTGATAGTAAATGTCTGTTTTTTCATTGAATTGCACCACAAAAAAATGTCCAAATTGTTTTTCTCTGGATGTTTTGTTTAAAATCGGTTGACCTTTCATAAAGGATTGTTTTATTTTTGAAAGAGTTGTTAAATGGCTCTTGGTCGATTTGATTTTCTTTTTAACGGAAGTCATTTGAACTTCTTTGTTTTCGATATACATTTTTTGAAGTTCATTTTGAGATTTGATCATGGCGTTCGCTTCTTGAATTGCACTATTGGCATAATGATCATTCAATTGAAAACGTTCCTTTATGGTAAGGTGAAGAGACTTTTTTCTTCTCGATTCATTCGAACGTTTTTCTAGCACTTGTGTTTGAAGTGCGAAATGTTTTGAACGACCAAAACACAGAAGAGCATGGGAAAAAGATTCGATATATTTTTTAGGCAATGTATTTTTGTATACACGATTAGAAAAATAGGTTTTCACCATTTCTCATCCACCTCCCAAAGAACATTCGTTCTTAATTTTATTTTACCAAATATTCATAACCTTGTCCTTTTGTTTTCATTGAATTTTGAAAATAACACAAAAAAGCGATTCATCTCCACCCTACGTCGTTGAGGAAGGAGTCTTCTCGCTAGTGTTGATAAATTTCGATAAAAAAAGGAGAGCATATGCCCCTCCTTCAACTCAATATGAGATTTTTCAATACCTCTAAGAATTCCTCTAGCGTTTCAGGTAATTGTTCAGGAATGCTATTTGTATAATCCATTTCTTCCCCTCCTTGTTTTCTCGTATTCTAGTAAAAGTATTGCCAGTCTATTGATTTTCCATACTTCTAAAATACGAAAATTGTTATCTTTTGAAGGTCCCTCTGTCGTTTCAGTGAAATTAATCACTTATGTACGATGTAAACTGTTATAAAGTGAAATCATACATAATGAGGTTATTTTAGAAGATAGGAGCATATGGACATGTTTACTTCAAAAAAACATTTTAGATTGATAGAAGAAGAGAAAAAGGAACTTCAAGAAAAACTAGAGAAAATCTATTCGGAATGTCAGGAAAAAGAGAAGTTTTTTGAGGTTTTTTTGGAAAAGTTTAAAACGGAGCTATCAGAAACAATCGAGCAACACGAAATCGTCAACAATCAGCATCATGTTATGAAGGATTTAGTGGCGGAGATTAAGAAACGTTTTGATACCGTCAATCAAATAAGCCAGGCTTCACTAGACAATTCCTACAGCTTTTTCAAAAAGGAAAAGGGTTAATAGAATCTGCAAAAGAGATGGTTGTGAACACAGAAGAAGGAAGAGACTTAGTTAATCACGTTGAGGAGCTCATCACTCAACTTGGAGAAGAGCTTGAAGAAACCTATCATAAAATGAGTCTCTTAAACGATAGTTCCAAAGAGATCGAAATGATCGTCAAAGTGATTAAAGAAATTGCGGATCAAACCAATTTGTTAGCTCTAAATGCCTCGATTGAAGCTGCAAGAGCAGGAGAGCAAGGAAAAGGGTTTGCTGTTGTGGCGGAGGAAGTACGGAAGCTAGCGGAAAGTACAGCGGAGAGTACAAATAACATAAGTGTCTTAACAGATAATATTCAAAAGGATATTAATATCACGCTACAATCAACGACTGCTAGCACAAAGTTAATTAGAGAAGGAATCAATTTAAGTAAAACTACCTCAAATAAAATTGATTCCATCACTTCTGTCATAAAACATGTTGAAATGGAAGTAAGCGAAGTCCTTGAAACGATTGTTGAGCAAAAAGAGTTTTCACAAGATGTGATGAACGAAATGCAGGATACGAAAACACTTTTTGACGAAGCCAATGTCGTGATCATGCAGCATATCGAAGACGCGAGCAAAGTCGATGAAAAGCTAGAGGAAACGATTAAACGAGTAGCCACCATTAGATAAGAAAAGTCCCTCTAAGGTTAATTAAGACCAAAGGGGGACTTGTGTTCGTGCTGATATTACTCGTCTTCTTCTTCAGAAGTCTTAGAGCTTTGAGTTGGCAGTGTATCCCAAAAACTTGTATCAGCTGTTTCGATTGAACCATCAGCGATCGCTCTCACAGTTGAATCAAGTGTAGTGATCGTCTGTTTGATTAGATAACCGTTACTCTTTTGACCGAGGACATAAGATTCATATTCATGGTCGGACATTCCACGCATTTCAAACAATAGAGTGGCAATGTCATATCTTACCGCAGCACCGTTCCGTCCAATATTTTCTCCACTGCCTCCATTGTATTTTCCGATCAATCCCCATCCTTTTGAGCTAATAGAATGATAGACAACCGCACCGAGCTTCTTGGATTTTGCGAGTACCTCGGCTTTTACATTTTCATTAGTAGGATAAAGGATGGAGCCCGAAACATACTCATCATTAATGGCACTTTGTGAGCCTTGGTGATGAAGGTCGATCATATAATCAATGTTGTACTTTTGAAATACATTTTCGTGTAAGGCCCGAACTTCTGGTTCCATATCCACTGTCGATTTATCATGTTCGCGATTCAAGTCGACCTCATTGGCATTGTAGCGCGTTAAATGTCTACCACCATCTGCTACATAATTCTCGAGTGAGAAGTTCACATCGCCCATTGAACCATCCGCATTCAGCATTGGAATGATGAGCACATTAACATTATCCAGGACATCTTTTGTTTTATTTGTACCTAAATGTTTAATGAACTCTAACGCACCTTCTGTTGTGAGCTGCTCATTCCCATGTTGCTGAGTTAGGAATAGAATGGTTGGATTTTCAGGATTCTTTATGTATTTTGCCATGTAGATATCGCGGCCCTTAACGGTTTTACCGACAACTTCTAGCTCAAGAGCTTCTTGCTTTTCATCCTGTACTTTTAAGTAATCTACCATGCTTGAATAAGTTTGGAGAATGGAGGTTTTTACCGATTCATTCCCACCGTAATTTGGACCATTCCCAACAGCACTGACAGATGGAATCACAGCCGTAAATGCCCCGATAGTCAAGATTCCTGAAAAGCATACGGTTAAAATCTTTTTCATGATAAAAATACCTCCTTTAATAGTGTGAATTTTTAATTAATTTGTTCCAGTAAATCATAAGACAGTTTAATAGATTCGTTAATAGTGTAGAATGACCATTGTTACAACATATTTCGAGTTTGGAATTATCTTTTTAAATGAGAATTTTCCTAGAGTTAGGATATTTTTGTCGAATGGTGATCTAGATAGAATGTAAGTAAAATAGACGGATGTGAATTCTGCTGGTATCTTTTAAAATACAAGGAAGAATGAGCAATATTAAGGAGAAGTGAATATGAAGCATATATTACGTAATTTTGTGAATGGAATTTTAACGATTGTGCCGATCATTCTCGTCATATTCGTGGTCTACAAAACATTTATGTTTTTAGACGGTGTACTGGGAAGCTTTCTAAAGCCTTATTTGAAGGAAGATTATATTCCTGGGATCGGGTTACTATTTACGATTGTTGTTATAACCATTTTAGGATGGATGTCTACGAAATTTTTCACAGGAACGATCGTCCGATTACTTGATCGACTGCTTGAAAATATTCCGATTATCAAATCCATTTATTCGGTAATTAAAGACACGATTAATTCATTTTTTGGAGAGAAGAAGTCCTTTTCCAAGGTTGCGTTGGTAACTGTTCCTGGAACTGAAGCGAAAGCGATTGGCTTTATTACTTCCGAGGATGTTGAGAGCTTGCATAGTCCGTTAAAAGATTATGTAGCCGTCTATGTGCAACAGTCGTTTCAAATTGCTGGTTTTACTTTTTTGATTCCAAAGGATCAAGTGGAAGTCATAGATGTAAAGCCTGAAGATGCGATGAAGTTCGTGCTCTCTGGTGGGATGACTTCCAAAAAGAATGCTGTTAAAGAGAATAATTTCTAGTTTCAGTCAGAGAAAATTTCAAACTTGGCCCGATTTTCTTATGAAATCTAACCCGAATAAAGGAATAAAAGATCCCCTTATTCGGGTTTTTTGTTGTTTTATTAGTCTAGAAGGTTGAAACTTAAAGATGGTCTCAATCGTAAAAATATAAATGGGAAAAAAATCTAAATTCCAAGAGATGAAGGTACCTTTTTGAAAGTGGAATTTTACATTAAATAGTGGAGTAACTTTGGGGATAAGAGTGGAGGAAAGGGTGATTAGGTTGAAGCTATTCATGATTATATTCTTTTTCATTATTATTGTGTACTTGAGCTTTAGATTTGTTCAACTCCTGACAAAAATGAATCAACAGGCGATTATTCCGAAAACGGCTGAGGAAATGAAGAGTCTTCGAAATTTTCCTCAGAAACCAGTTGATTGTCCCTCGTACTTTAACCAAAAGGTGGGTATCATTCTATATATTCTTATGCTTATTTTCGTAATTGTCATTTTCGTGATAGGAGCATTAGATAAAACTATTGATTGGTGGTATTTCTTCCTATTTTTTCTACCTTTAGTTCATTCAGATAATCTCTTAAACTTATTCGCAGTAGTGGACGATGGCTTGATTAGTGGAAACCGTTTTGTTTCTTGGAAAAAAATAAAATCCTTTCATTTTGCTCCTATTGATGTAAATCACAGATTTTATGGGTATTCAAAAGAGGTCAACGGAGGTTATGAATTAAGAATAAGGGTAAAGTACTTTTCAATAAGTTGTATTGTAACTTCAAAAGAAATGAAAGAGAAGTTAGCTGAAATTCTGAGTGAGCATGGTGCGATGAATGAAACAAGATCGGAATTAGAAGATGTAAGGTGAGATAAACATATAAAGGAACGGTACTTAGATACTCAAAGATTCCAATTAGCTCCTTTTTGAAATTTAAATATATTCTTTTAAAAAAAGTTTCCTGAATATATTGTAAATCTACAGTAAGTGGCTATAATAGTGTAAAATACTTAAAAATCGAAGATAAAGAGAGTAGTTATTTGTGAAATTATAGCGAGTTAGGGAGGGTGTGAGCCTAACATGGAGCAAATAATGAAGCGCACTTTAGAGATTCTTTCCTGAAAATGAGTAGGGAAAGGCGAGGACGGCCTCGTTATCAAATTGAAGCGGTTTTTGTTTTGGACAAAAACAATTAGAGTGGTACCACGGGATAGCAGAACTCTCGTCTCTTTTTTTATAAAAGAGGCGGGAGTTTTTTTAATGGAGGGAAAACAATGAATTTCAAAAATGATTTTGTCGATGCTTTATTCCAATTTTTAGAAGGTCATCTTGAAAGAAATCAATTGCTGATGATGATTGAAAAACCGAGATTTCAAGATATGGGAGATATGGCGTTTCCGTGTTTTGAATTGGCGAAGCTTTATCGAAAGTCACCACAGAGCATTGCCCTTGAAATGGCTGAAAAAATTGAAGCGCCCATTTTTGAAAAAGTGGAGGCTGTCGGTGGTTATGTGAATGTCTTTTTAAATAAGAGAGAGGTTTCTCAAGGGGTGGTAAAAGAAGTTCTTTTACAAAAAGAAGAATACGGGACATTGGACTTGGGAAATGAACAGATTGTTACGATCGATTTTTCCTCTCCTAATATTGCCAAGCCTTTTTCGATGGGGCATTTACGCTCTACTGTGATCGGAAATTCGTTAGCTTTAATTGCTGAAAAGTATGGTTTCAGACCAGTTAGAATCAATCATTTAGGGGATTGGGGAACACAGTTCGGGAAATTAATCGTCGCTTATAAAATGTGGGGAAATGAAGAAACGGTAAAAGAAAATCCGATTAAAGAGCTGTTAAAATTGTATGTTCAATTTCATGAAGAAGCGGAACAAAATCCTGAGTTGAATGATAAAGGAAGAGAATGGTTCAAAAATTTAGAAGATGGTGACGTAGAGGCATTGAGTCTGTGGGAATGGTTCAAGGAAGAATCGTTACAAGAGTTTTCGAAGCTCTATCAAATGCTCGGGATAACCTTCGATTCCTTTAATGGCGAAGCTTTTTATAATGATAAGATGGATCGCGTTGTGGAAATTCTTGAAGAGAAGGATTTATTGGAAGAATCGAAGGGAGCTCAGGTGGTACAGTTACACGAAGACTTACCTCCGTGCCTCATTAAAAAAAGTGATGGAACGACGCTTTATGCTACACGCGATTTGGCTGCAGCCATTTATCGCCAAGAAACGTATCATTTTGCACAGTCGTTATATGTGGTTGGAAATGAACAGACTCTTCATTTTAAGCAATTATTTTCTGTGTTAGATAAAATGGGCTATTCGTGGTATGCAGGGATGGTTCATATCCCATTTGGAATGATTTTAAAAGATGGGAAGAAAATGTCGACTCGAAAAGGCAAAGTGGTTTTATTAGAGGAAGTGATTGATGAAGCCATTCAACTAGCCCTGAACGATATTTTAGAAAAGAACCCTAGATTAGCTGCAAAGGATGAAGTTGCCCATCAGGTTGGGACGGGTGCAGTCATTTTCCACGACTTGAAAAACTACCGATTAAATGACATCGAGTTTTCCTTAAAAGATATGCTGCGCTTTGAAGGAGAAACGGGCCCATATGTTCAATATACACATGCTCGTGCTGCTTCACTGTTAAGGAAGGGGGATTATCATGAAAGTGAAGGGGATTTGATGATTGATGATGAGGCTTGGCCTGTCATTACGGCTTTAATGTCTTTCCCTGATGTGATTAAGCGCGCATTTGAAGGATATGACCCTTCTCAAATTGCTAAGTTCCTCATTGAGCTTTCGAAAGCATTTAATAAATATTATGCCTCTGTCCGTATCTTGGACAATGAAGTTCAAAAACAGGCGAGATTAACACTCGTGTATTCAGTTAAAGTTGTGTTGAAAGAAGGGTTGCGGTTATTGGGAATGGCGGCACCTGAGGAGATGTAATTAGTTTTGGATAATAATGGATTGACTTTCAAAATCATCCATTCAGAGAGTGGATTTCTAAGAGGATAAGGTTGCCAAATAAATAAAAATTAATAATACTAAGAAATGGGTGGTAGATTCTGTCCTGTTTTTCAGTGGAGAAGAGACGTGAGCCAATCAGTTCTTTATTTTTGTAAAAAATGATATTAATTAATAAAGAGAATTCACAGTCTGAGTCGATTAATTCATATTGGTGAGGATACCTTTGGATACTTGGGAAAATCTATAATTAGCACCCTTTAGGAGCAAATTTATAAGTTTTTGAAAGGAGTGAACAAGATGGAGTCCATATGGCTTGAGTATGCTTGGGCGTTACTAATACTAATTGGGTTAGAAGGATTGCTATCAGCTGATAATGCCCTTGTGCTCGCAGTTATCGCCAAACATTTACCTGATAATGAAAAAAGTAAAGCGATCAATTACGGAATCATCATGGCCTTCGTTTTTCGATTTCTTGCCCTTTTTGGCATTTCCTTTATTGCGAATGTCTGGCAAATACAAGCGATAGGAGCGGCCTATCTGCTTTACTTAGGGTTAAAGCACGTGATTCAAGCACAATTTGGGAAAAAGAATGAGGATATTCATAAAGATGATGAAAAGGAAGCTGCAGGAAAAGGCTTCTGGCCAACAGTAGGAAAAATTGCACTGGCCGACCTGGCTTTTGCAATTGACTCAATTCTTGCGGCAGTGGCTCTTGCGCTAGGTCTTCCAGATTCCCCGTTAGGTAACTTCGGCGGCATGGATGGTGGTCAGTTTATAGTAGTTGTTCTTGGAGGAATTGCAGGCCTTATCCTAATCAAGTTTGCAGCAACATGGTTTGTTCAACTTTTGGCCAAACGGCCAGCATTGGAAACGACAGCTTATGCCATTGTTGCTTGGGTCGGTGTTAAGCTAGCAGTTATTACCCTTGCGCATGAGGATATTGGAATCTTAGATCATCATTTCCCGCACAGTACGCTTTGGACATTAATTTTCTATGGAGTGTTAGTTGCCATTGCTCTTATCGGGTGGTTTGCACCGAGTAAGAAGTCAACGGGAAAAGCACAATCTTAACAACACATCTTTACAAAAGATGAAGGCATTGATATTATTTATAAAAATCCAAAAATTGTAATTACGATGACGAGAAGAGTAGATGAAATGAATTCTTCAAAGAGAGCTCCAGTTGCTGAAAAGGAGTAAGAATGTTTTGTTGAAACAAGTCTCTGAGTATCACATTGGAACCGACTTTGGGGATAGTGTGACAGGAGCTCCTGTTATAGAGCTAGGGTATAAGTATTATTGAATAATACCGTACTTGAAGAGGTTAATATGGTGACATATTAACAAACTGGGGTGGCACCGCGATTTCAAATCTCGTCCCCAAGACTTATACAGAAGTCTTGGGGGTGGGATTTTTTTATTTTTATAAAAAAGTAAGGAGGAATAAAAATGGATGATATTAAGGAAAAAAGTAATACGATCGAGCGAATTATTGAAGAAGATATGGAGAATGGTGTATTCAATCGTGAAGTGTGTACAAGGTTTCCCCCAGAACCGAATGGCCATCTTCATATAGGAAGTGCCTATGCCATTAATATGAATTATATGGTTGCGCAAAAATTCAACGGACGTTTCAATCTTCGTTTTGATGATACCAATCCGTTAAAAGAAAATATTGAATATGTAAATTCCATTATTAAAGATATGAAGTGGCTTGGGTATGACCCTGGTGAGAGAATCTTTTATGGGTCAGATTATTCCGATGAAATCTTTGAGGCTGCCGTTAAGTTGATTAAAAAAGGTAAAGCGTATGTGTGCGAGTTATCTCCTGAGGACACGACCAAATATCGAGGGACTTTAACGGAGCCCGGTAAGAATAGTCCTTACCGAGATCGATCCATTGAGGAAAACATAGAATTGTTTTTAAAAATGAAGCAAGGTGAGTTTGCCGCTGGTTCCATGGTATTACGGGCAAAAATTGATATGGCCTCACCCAATATCAATTTAAGGGACCCGATCTTATATCGGATTATTCACGCAGAGCATTATCGAACGGGGAACGAATGGTGTATTTACCCGATATATGATTTTGCGCATCCGATTCAAGATGCATTGGAAGGAATTACACATTCCTTATGCTCAATCGAATTTAAAGACCACCGTCCATTGTATGAATGGGTACTGAGTGAATTAGAAATAAAGGAGCCACCGAAACAACGGGAGTTCGGTCGAGTGAACATTACTGGCGTTGTCACAAGTAAACGATATTTGCGGGAATTGGTGGAGGGTAAATTCGTAGACGGATGGGATGACCCAAGATTGCCTACACTAGGTGGACTCAGAAGAAAAGGTTTTACTCCGGAAAGTATCCGAACCTTTGTGAATGAAATGGGCTTTGTGCGGCATCAAAGTGTTGTCGATTTTAGGATGTTGGAGCAAGTATTACGCGATGAATTAAAAACGAAAGTTAATAGTGTAATGGCGGTGCTTAATCCTTTAAAGGTGACGATTACGAACTATGATGAACACCAAACGGAACTTTTACCAATTGAAAATAATAAGGAAAATTCGGATTTAGGCAGCAGGGAGGTACTGTTCTCGAAGGAAATTTATATCGAAAAAGAAGACTTTATGGAAGTGCCGGTAAAAGGGTTTAAAAGATTGTCATTGGATACAGAAGTTCGCTTAAAAGGGGCTTATATCATAAAGTGTCATGAAGTGGTTAAGGATGACTCGGGAGAAATCATTGAACTAAAGTGTACGTATGATCCGGAAACGAAGAGTGGAACTGGTTTTATAGGTAGAAAGGTCAAGGGGATTATTCATTGGGTCTCAGCTAAGAATAGTGAGACCGTTGAAGTAAATCTTTATGAACCTCTTTTTGAAAATGATGAGATTGTGAAAGACAAAAATAAAAGCTGGGATGAAAAAATAAACCCGTTATCCAAGATTACAATGAGAGATTGTAGAATAGAATCTAGTATCACAAATGCAAACACCGGAGATCGATTCCAATTCTTTCGACATGGATACTTTATTTTAGACAAAGCTGATGAAAAGCTAAGATTCAATAGAATTGTTTCCTTAAAGGATTCGTGGAAAGGAAAGTCGAATAATTAATTGTACGAAGTTAGGGGATTGCGGAGGCAATCCCTTTTCTGTTGTGTAAGTGGAAGGACTTTTTGCTTCTATAGAGAAGCTTATAGATAGATATGGAGAAAAAATCTTATGAGATATGGAAAAATGTACTCGTCGGAGGTTACCAGAGTGAATAGTTTAGAACACATAAGAAAAAAAGAGAAAGAGTACCATGATTTTTGTTATGAGAATTATAGGTTGTTTGAAAAGGGTTCGTGGTTATACAAACCTGTCCAAACAGTTATGAGTCTGCTCCTATTATTAGAAAATGAAATTTTGAGTGTATTGGACTTAGGTTCTGGAGTCGGTCGAAATAGTATTCCAATTGCGGAAGCGATCAAAAATAAAAATGGTAAAGTTCATTGTGTGGATATATTGGATTCGGCACTAGAAAAACTGGATCAATATCGCAAAGAATTTCACGTCGAAAATATTATCGAGTTATATAAATCGGATATAGGAGATTATCAGATTCAGAAAAATAAATATGATTTGATTGTGGCTGTATCTAGCTTGGAGCATGTATCTTCGGAAACAATTTTTGAAAGTGTAGTGGAACGAATGGCAGCTGGTACAAAAAGCGGCGGAATTAATTGCCTTATTGTTAATTCTGATGTACAAGAAACTGATATGGAAACGAATGAAAAACTAGCTGCTTTAATGGAAATAAATATCCCGACAAATGAAGTAATCGAGAAATTAAATAGGGTATATAGAGATTGGGATATACTAGAACAAGTGGTTAAACCACTAGAATATCAAATTACTAGAGATGCCAAAACTGTGTTACTAAGAACAAATGCGATCACGTATGTTGTTAGAAAAGTTATAACTGCTTCTACAGAAATTCTTTGAAGTAGAAAGGAAGAACCTATGGAATATTTCCCTAGTTGAAGTAGTAGATTTTTCTAGGGTGTATTTTATAAAGCGATCGGAGGATCTCATGATCACATTTTTCCTCGAGCATAAGATAGCATTTTTAATCGTCTCAGAGGTCATATTCTGGGTCTTTGTTGTGTTAGCACTTCTCTTTCGTTATTGGTTCCGTATGAAGAAAGCAAGCTTTTTGGCTTTTATTATCCTTATTCTAGAAGAATTAGCAGTCTTTTTCTTCGGCGTATTGGATTATATCTACGTTGGAACCTTTTCCTCATTTCAAGTCATCATTGTCATCTTTATTCTATACGGTATTATTTTTGGGAAAAGTGATTTTAAAAAATTGGACAGGTGGATTAAGAAAAAGGTTGCACACATAAAAGGGGAAACTCTACCGATAGACGAAGAAGATATAAGAGGGGATGCATACGGAAAGGAACATGCCAAACAAGAAAGAAGAAATTTTTATGGGCACTTTCTTACTTTTATCATGCTTCATATCATCTTTGCCATCCTTTTCGGTTATGTCCCTGAATCCTTCTTCAACATTCCGTTGCCGCAAGGGATAGAGGGAATTTCTAAAACAAGCAATCATAATCCAATTGCTAGTATCAGCAATATCTGGACGAAAATTTTAATCGTTGATTTCATTTGGTCGTTCTCCTATACTATTTTCCCGAAAAAAGAAAAGTAGGTAATAGAACCTATTTTGATGCACGAAGTCGAATTGCTCCTGCACTTCAATTCTCTTCGTGTTTTTCTCTTTACAGCAACAGATCTCAGGGAATAACCTCCTAGGAATATAGGTAAAAAGTTCTAGATTTTGCTTGTGTTCGTTATTTTTCTACTGTAAAATTTAAGTATAACAATTGGGGATTGTTTTAACTAAATATAGCACCGATAAAGGCAAATTCATCGAAAGGTGAAGACGCAAAACTATAGGGACTAAGATCGAAAGATTATGTCTGCCAGTTACCGAAATGTTCTTATAGAGAAAAAGGGACTAATCGGGATTCGGTTGGTCTATTTATTTTGAAGAAATTAATTTACAACTGGGACCGAAACTAATAGAAAAGTGGGAGAATCTATTATGGGGGTCATGTATTTTACTTTTGGATTATTTGTGGGAATCATTATTTGTCAGGTACGTATCAAGTTTGTTAAGAAAAAGTGGAAATCAAGCTTTAACGAGATAGAAACAATCCTCCAGTTACTAGAGGAGTCCACGGATGTTATCTATCACTTCGATATAAAGCCAGAAATGGGACATAGATATATAAGTCCTGCTTTGGATAAGTTTTTAGGAGAGGGAGTCATTAAAGAGGCTTTTGAAAATCCTTTTGTACCGTTTGAACTGATCCATCCTGAAGATTTTGATCATCTTACACAAAAATTAAATGGTACGCTCGATTATAGCAAACCAATCATCCAGCGATGGAAAGATAAAGAAGGCAATTATAGGTGGTTTGAGGAGTATACGACGCCAATTTATGAAAATGGTGAGCTTGTAGCGATTCAAGGGATTATGAGAAATATGGATGAAAAGATAAAATTACGGCAAGATTTGGAGTATCAGATCAATCATGATGCCTTAACAGACATTTATAATCGCGGTTACTTTGAAACAATTTTTTCTGATTTAGATGGACACATCGATACAACCGTTGGCATCGTATTGTGTGATTTGGATGAACTGAAGGTTATGAATGATCACTTCGGCCATAAATCGGGAGATGCTTTACTTAAAGAGACAGCAAAGGTCTTGAATCAATTTAGTGCCGAGGACACAATGGTTGCGAGAATCGGTGGAGATGAGTTTGCTTTACTTGCTGTGGAAAAAACAGAAAGAGAGATCGAGCAGCTTGTGCAGGATATTTCAATAGGAATACATAGGCACAATGAAAATCCTTTGAATATGAAGATCAAATTGTCCATTGGATATGCATTCACTTCAAATTCAATAGGGAAAATGACGGAGCTATTTTCTCAAGCGGATAAGAATATGTATAAGGATAAAACGAGTAGAAAGCAATTATTAGTATAATAGGATAGCAAAGAACACGAAGAGGATTTCTTCGTGTTCTTTGCTATCCTATAGACGTTGGATAAAATTAAATCCCTCTTGTATTGTCCCCAATGATATCATTTTCATATTCTTTAAGTGAGATATCAATTCTTTGAATCAATCCGTAAAAGGGATATGGTTATGCAATTGGAAAATACGAAGATGGTTCAAGTTTAATTTACTCGTACAAAAAATGAAACTATTTTTGAAGTATTACGTATAAGTTGATAGATGGATTATTCATCGCAAAACCATAACGTTATAGTTCGGGGTGACATTCTTGGGGCAGAAAAACTAAAGATTGGTGAATTAGCTGAAATAACACATGTTACAAAGAGAACGATCGATTATTATACCAACCTTGGTTTATTGAAAGCAGAACGTTCTTCTTCGAATTATCGATACTATGATTTTTCTTCCATCGAAAGGATCCGCTTAATTGAACAGCGGAAAGCGGAAGGGATGTCACTCGAGCAAATCAAACATGAGGTTATTGAAAGATTTGCGGAAGAAATTGATGTATTGGAATTAAGGTTAAAAATGAAAGGGCTTGAAAAGGAAGTTTCCGCGGTATTGGCCCAACTTGATAAGGCGGATCAAAATAGATTTGATGAAATAAAGAAAAAAATTTCACCTGAGAGCCTGTCTTTAATCCAGACATTGCTTTTGTTTCTCAGTTAAAAGGCATACTAAGAAAAATAAACGAAATCTATTAGGAGGTGTAAGCCCTACTTAGGTAAGGCTACTTTTTGACAACGATTAACTTAATTTTGATTGTACTATTAATAGCATTAACAGCCTTTTTCGTAGCGACAGAATTTGCGATTGTAAAAGTTCGTGTTTCAAGAATTGATCAACTTATTTCAGAAGGAAATAAAAGTGCCATAGCTGCTAAAAAAGTTGTTACACATTTAGATGAATACCTATCCGCGTGTCAGCTAGGGATAACGATTACGGCATTAGGATTAGGTTGGTTGGGGGAGCCTACTGTTGAAAAACTACTCCATCCTTTGTTTGATTATTTCCAATTAAATGAATCACTTACTCATATATTCTCTTTTGCGATTGCCTTTGCATTAGTCACATTTTTACATGTAGTGGTCGGGGAACTCGCTCCAAAAACGGCAGCGATTCAAAAAGCAGAAGAGGTTACACTTTTATTTGCAAAACCAATTATCGGGTTTTATAAAATCATGTATCCATTCATTTGGTTCTTAAATGGATCGGCGCGTGTACTAGTCGGGCTATTTGGCTTAAAACCTGCTTCAGAACATGAAGTCGCTCACTCAGAGGAGGAGCTCCGTATTTTATTGTCAGAGAGCTATAAGAGTGGGGAAATTAATAAAAACGAATTGAAATATATGAATAATATCTTTGAATTTGATGAAAGAATTGCGAAAGAAATCATGGTACCCCGAACAGAAATGGTCACCATTTCTGTTGATGATACCTTTGATGACATTTTGAACATCATTAAAACCGAAAATTATACTCGTTATCCAGTTGTAGATGGGGATAAGGATAATATTCGTGGTTTTATTAATATGAAAGAGTTTTTAACGGCACATTTGTATCTACATGTGGCTCAAGATGACTTCGATTTAAATAAGTTCATTAATCCCGTTATTCGTGTGATTGAAAATGTTCCGATTCATGATCTATTGGTGAAAATGCAAAAAGAACGTATTCACATGGCCATTCTCATGGATGAATACGGTGGAACTTCAGGCTTAGTGACGGTGGAAGATATTCTGGAAGAAATTGTTGGTGAAATTCGGGATGAGTTCGATGAGGATGAAGTCCCTGAGATTCGCAAATTGAAGGAGGAACATTATATTATCGACGCCAAATTACGAATTGAGGACGTCAACAATCTGTTAGGCACAGATATTTCGGAGGAAGAGATGGATACGATTGGTGGCTGGTTCTTAACTCAAGAATTTGATGCCACGGCTGGTACCGAAGTAGAATACGGCGGATACATCTTTAAGGTTCAAAAAAATGATGGACCACAAATTCATTATTTAGAGGTTCAAAAAAAATTATAAGAACAATGGGTAGGGCTGAAAAAGTCCTGCTCATTTTTTGTTTATAGGTGATCAACGAAAAATCCTTTAGCCTGCTAATATATTAAAATATTATTGTTGACAAATATTTTTCCGGTATGGTAAATTTATATACGTTAACTCATTAGTATATTAGCGAACTAAAGTATTTGAGAAAAATATAAATAAAGGGTGTTATAAAAATGAAAAAGAGATTTGTATTATATATGTTGGCTTCAATCGTTACGTTAACTCTTTTTACAGCGTGTTCAAATTCATCCGCAAAAGAAGATGAACAGACGATTGTAATTGGAATCGATGATAAATTTGCTCCAATGGGTTTTCGTGATGAAAACAATGAAATTGTTGGATTCGATATTGATTTAGCAAAGGCTGTCGTGGAGAAGATGGGTAAAACAGCCAAATTTCAGCCGATTGATTGGAAAACGAAAGAATCTGAATTAAGCAGTGGTCGTATTGACCTGATTTGGAATGGCTACACTATTACCGATGAACGCAAAGAAAAAGTGTTGTTTACAAAACCATATTTAAGCAACGCGCAAGTGGTTGTTACATTAGAAGATTCAAAGCTCGAGAAACTAGATGATTTAGATGGTAAAGTGGTCGGTTTACAAGCACTATCTTCTGCAGCAGATGCGTTGAATGCAAGTGAAATACGCTCTAAAGTCAAAGAGGTTACCGAGTTCTCTGATAATGTAACAGCATTAAATGATTTAAAAAGCGGTCGTTTAGATGCTGTCATTATTGATAAAATTGTTATTGATTATTATATGACAATACAAAATGATACGTTTAAAGTGCTTGAAGAGTCTCTTGCTCCTGAGGAATATGGAATTGGAGTCAAGAAAGGAAACGATGAATTACTTAACCAGGTGCAATCGGCACTTGATGAATTAATCGCAGACGGTACTGCTGGTGAAATTTCAAAAAACTGGTTTGATGAAGATCGATTATTGAAGTAAGCGAGCATTTAAGTAACAAATAGTTGTTAAAACAGGATTTCCGCTGGAAAGCCTGTTTTATTTTTCGGAGGGACAAGAAAAAATGTCATCAGAATATATCATTAGCCTGCTTAAGCCAATGCTTGAAGGGGCACAAACGACGATTCTTTTATTTATTATTGCGATAGTGTTGTCGATCCCATTAGGATTTCTCTTAACACTTGCTGTAAACAGCAAAGTAAAAGTTCTTTCCTATTTGTCGCATGGATATATCTATGTCATGCGTGGGACGCCGTTATTGCTTCAGTTATTATTTATTTGTTTTGGATTACCAATGATTCCTGGTGTGGGAGAGTATCTCGTACTCGATCGATTTGTTGCCGCAACTTTAGGATTTGTTTTAAATTATGCTGCCTATTTTGCAGAAATCTTTAGGGGTGGTCTTTTATCCATTGATAAGGGTCAATATGAAGCATCAAAAGTTCTTGGAATGACGAAGTGGCAGTCCCTAACAAGGATTATTATCCCACAAATGATCCGTATCGCCCTGCCAGCAGTGGCGAATGAATCGATTACATTAGTGAAGGATACTGCCTTGCTTTACGCAGTTGCAGTACCAGAATTATTGCACTTTGCCCAAACAGCCGTGAATCGTGATTTCACGATTATGCCATTTTTCATCGCGGCCATTATTTATTTGGTCATGACACTCGTGTTATCGTTGTTCTTTAAATATCTTGAACGTAAATTTAAGTTTGAATAATAAGGAGTATGGATATGCCAATTATCAGTGTTTCAAATCTGAAGAAATCATATGGTGAGCTCGATGTCCTTAAAGGGATTTCACTCGATATTAATAAAAACGATGTGGTGGCGATTATTGGTCCTTCTGGTTCGGGAAAAAGTACTCTTTTACGCAGCTTAATTCATCTTGAAGAAATTGATGGAGGATCGATCCAAATAAATGATGAATACCTTGTGGAACAAGGAAGCTATGCCAAGCCACAAGAAATTAGACAAATCACATCAAAAATGGGCATGGTATTTCAGCATTTTGATTTGTTTCCACATTTAACGGTCAGTGGTAATTTGGAAATTGCTCCTAAACTAGCGAAAAAAGAACCAATGGACAAAATTAAGGCACGCTCTGAGGAATTGCTAGAAAAGGTTGGTTTGACGAATTGGAAAAATGCCTATCCTGCTAATCTCTCTGGCGGTCAAAAGCAACGTGTAGCCATTGCGAGAGCACTCATGATGGAACCGGAAATTTTGTTGTTTGATGAACCTACTTCCGCTCTCGATCCAGAGTTAACGGGTGAAGTTCTGGAGGTAATGAAGAATCTCGCCAAGGAAAAGATGACGATGGTTGTCGTTACTCATGAAATGGGATTTGCTCTAGAGGTAGCTACGAAAGCAATTTTTATGGACAATGGGGAAGTTGTCGAGTCAGGAAACGCAAAAGCGCTATTTGAGTATCCTCAATTTGATCGAACTAAAGCCTTTTTGAAAAGAAGCCTAAAGTAAAAGAAAGAGATACCGTTTTAGAAGCGGTATCTCTTTCTTTTTACGATATATAGGAACCTTTTAAAACATATTGTTCAATGGCGTAGGCCACTCCGTTTTCATCATTCGTTAATGTTACAAGGTCAGTATGTTTCTTTATTTCTTCGTCGGCATTTCCCATCGCAATGGATAACCCAGCTGCATGAAACATCGGTAAATCATTTTTCTCATCCCCGATCACGATTGTATCTTCAATCGGGATATTAAAATGACGTGCCATTATTTTAAGCCCATTCCCTTTATTTCCATTGATATGCATGATCTCAAGATTAAAAGGTGAAGAAGAGGTCACACAAATTTCTTCTATGGATTCTAGGCTTGTTTGTAATCGTTGTCTCTGTTCTGGATCAAGTGTCAAGGTAAGAAACTTTTGAACAGCAGATTCCTCGTGAATGATGTCCTCGTAGTGATTAAAAAATCCTTGTCCGTAAACCTTCGGAGAGGCAGTGAACATTTTGTAATCCTTATGAGTGAAGTATTCATCTGGTACGCGTCCTGATTCTAATACTTGATCAAAGCGCTCAAACCAATCTTTATGCACAAAGGTACCCTTGTCTGTACCGATTTTAAATGGCATACATTCTTTTTCAAGTGTGGATGCGACTTGGAGACTTTGAGGTAAAGTTAAAGAGGTGCGCTCAAGTAATTTTCCCCCTGCAAACAGCTCTGTACCGTTATTGCCTCCGATCGGACAATCAAGATCGTGTTTTGCTAGTTGGTCATTAATCAAATTAAATGGACGTCCAGATAAAATCATGACGATATGACCTTCCTGCTGAGCTTTTTTAATCGCCTGAATGTTTTCTTCGCTCATTTCTTTTTTTGAATTTAAAGTGGTACCGTCCATATCAAGAGCAATCAGCTTCATTGCATTCTCTCCCTTATTTAGATTGAGTATCTGTAATTTAACAGACTCGAAGAAGTAATGGAGGGTTGAAAATTTATCTCGCTGAAATCATTATACCATTAAATGATTACCACGATTGAGCTAGGAGAAATCCTTTACATAATCATTACAAACCGTTACTAAACGTTTTAGTGCTGTTTTTTTTATCTGTTTAATTTAAATGGAAACAATTAACTTTGTAAAATAGGCAAATAACGGGAATTTATAAATTAATAGGAAAATTTAGTTTGGGTGGATTAAATCTTTTGGGAAGGGCGTTCATTATGGAGAAAAAATTGTTAAATTTACTTACCGTTGTTTGTCTGATTTCTGTTCCGTTTCTATTTAAAGGTTCTAAAATGAGAGAAAATCTCGTGATTTTCTTCTCGAAGGGAGTCATATCGACTCTCATCGATGCTTATGTTGTAGGGACTAAAAAAATTGCATATCCAGTACGCCCTTTACCAAGGATTTTTAAAACAAATATTATCTATGATTTATTATTTTTTCCCCTCTTAAGTGTTGTGTGGGTGAAAGCATCTTACAATAATTGTTTAGGAAAAATCCTATTAAAAAGCTTATTATTTAGTGTTCCGATGAGTATCGGTCAATGGTTTCTAGAAAGAAATTCTGGATTGTTTAAGTGGAAAGAATGGACAATCTTCCACACGTTTGCAAGTGTGAATTTTACTTTGTTTCTGATTAGAGGAATGATTGGCTTGTTAAAGAAATTTGATAAATTAAAGAATGCCTGAATAGATCGCATGGGGAAGTGTATTCCAGTAGTACATGTTTTCTTCATACAAGAAAACTCCTCAAAATATTTTGAGGAGTAAATTGTCATTTTTTCAAATGAAATGGTACCGTTGTAATCATAACATCTCTTCGGTAGAGCAAGAACGCACGAATGAGTAAGCTTGATTGGTTATGCAGGATGTTCTGCCAGCCCTTCTTCGGTAGAAATTGCGGAATAACCACGGTTACTCCATAATTTGCTTCACTTGCCTTGTGTTGAACAATATCAACAAATTTCGTAAGTGGCTGGATAATACTTCGGTATTGTGAATGCAAAGTCACAAGACGAATGTCAGGCTGCCACTTATTCCACTTTTCCTCGAACTTTTTCTCTTCATCTCTTTCAAAAGAAATGTATACCGCAATAATCTGATTTGCATTAAGAGATTTTGCGTAGTTTAAGGAATTCTCGACCACTCGAGTAATGCCTGCAACTGGGACTATGATGACATTCCCTTCGATTGGTACAGCATGGTTATCCTCTGTAATTCGAAGTTGGTCCCCTACTGCTTCATAATGATTTTTAATACGTTGAAAAACGAACATAATCACTGGTACGAAAATTAACACGGACCAAACTTGTGTAAACTTAGTAATAAAGAACATCAAGGTAACTACTAGACAAATAATAGCTCCCAATGCATTAATAATTAGCTTTCCAACCCAGCCTTTAGGTTTCTCGCGGACCCATTTTACGACCATTCCAGTTTGGGACAAAGTAAACGGAATGAATACCCCGACTGCATAAAGTGGAATAAGATGCTCGGTTTGCCCTTTAAAAATGATAATCAGGAAAATGGAGCTAATCGCAAGAAAGATAATTCCGTTGGAGTATCCAAGTCGGTCTCCACGAATGGTAAACATTCTTGGGATAAACTTATCTTTTGCCAAGTTTACGGCCAACAATGGGAACGCCGTATAGCCTGTGTTCGCAGCCAAAATTAAGATTAATGCCGTTGTACCTTGAATGAAGAAATACATAAAATTTCGGCCAAACGTTTCTTCGGCGATTTGTGATACTACGGTTACTTCTACACTTGGCACAACACCGTAATAATAAGATAGAAAGACAATACCTGATAATAATATGGCTAGTAATCCACCCATAAATGTAAGAGTCTTTGCAGCATTTTTTGGAGCTGGATCTTTAAAGTTTGGAATCGCATTAGAAATTGCCTCAACCCCGGTTAAGGCTGAGCTTCCTGATGCGAATGCTTTTAATAGTAAAAATAAACTAATGCCTGCAACTGGAGTTCCGATTGGTGTATGCAATTCTGGAGGAACAGTACCAGTGGCGATATTCCACAAGCCAACACCAATCAAAATAAAGAGTGCTAACACGAATAAATAAACAGGATATGCTAAAATAGAAGCAGATTCTGTTACGCCTCTTAAGTTCAAGATTGTAAGGAAGATAACAAAAATGATCGCAATCATGACATTGTGAGAATGTAGTGCCGGGAATGCGGAAGTGATTGCATCCGTTCCTGCTGATACGCTAACGGCCACTGTTAATATATAATCAACGAGTAAAGACCCTCCTGCAATGAGCCCTGAATTCACACCTAGGTTATTCTTTGACACCACATAGGCTCCACCACCATGCGGATACGCAAAAATAATTTGTCGATAAGATAGAATAAGTGCTGTTAATAGTATTAATACTCCGATTGCAATTGGAATGGAGTACCAAAAAGCTGCCGCACTTATTGTAATGAGAACAATCAATATTTGTTCAGGACCATAAGCAACAGAAGATAAAGCATCGGAAGAAAGAATGGCTAAAGCTTTCGTTTTGTTAAGCTTTTGTTCTCCGAGTTCTGTTGACTTTAATGGTCTTCCTATTAATAGTCTCTTCAATGGAAACATCATGACTTACTACACCACCAAAATTTTTATAAACTTAATTTACCCCGAAAAAGATGTCCTAAAGCGTAGAAACATTTTTTGGTCAAATAAAAAATGTCTACAAGTCATCACGAAATAGACTTGTAGACATTATAATTTTTGTCTCACAAGTTCCACCTTCCTTCTCATATAACGCTTACGAGGTTAGCTGTCGGATTCGGACCATTGAGTAGCCCTACCTTTAAAAGGATTCACCCCTTGGATTTACTATGAAATCCACAAAAATGGTTCCCCCGTACCTTTCGGTTTCAGCGATTTAGAAATTTGAAACTGTGATAATAATACTCCTGTGATTTTAAAAAGTAAATAAAAATTTTCATCAAGATTAAAACTTTACAAAAAGGAGATGTTAGTAAAAAATCCTTTGCGATTTTGTCTACATATAAGGAGGATTCGACATGTTGAAAGACAATGAACCATTGCTATCTGATGAATTTTTAGATGAATTGGAAAAAGAGATTAATCAACTATATGGCTGGAATACGGTGGAACCGTCAGAGGAGAAAGAATAGTCCTCTGGTATCTTAATGCTTGATCCCTCAAAGTATTCTGCCAAAATTTGATATTATGAGAGAGTCGAATATTCAAGTACGATTTCTATTGTCTGTTTTTGTTTTTTGATGTAAAAAAAAATCGGGTGCCCTTTTGGATAACCTGATTTTAATTGTTGTGATTGTTATTTTAGGAACTGAATCATTTCTTTATGCCATTCGTCAAAACCTTTTCCAAGCCAAATTAAATGTCCCCAACTATCAAGAATGGAAAGCTTGGAATTAGGAATATGTTTATGAGCATGATAGGCGTGTTCAATCAGGACGGCATTATCATGTTCGCTGTGAATGATTAGAGTAGGACATTTAATTGCTTGTAAATCAGAAACAGAAATCGAGCTTGTTTGGGAAAGGTCGATGAGGAAGCCACTACCAGACCGTTGACGGTTATTCATTTTACGAAAAGTGTCATAATCATCATCGCTTAATTGTGTTAGAATTTGAGAAATACTTAGCCTACTAAAGGACGGTGCCATTTGTTTGAAAATAAATCTAGGGAATAAGTTACTCATCAGACCAACTAGCCTCCAGGTGTATTTTTCTACCGATGGCCTGAACATAATTTGCGCTGCTTTATACGTGTTGTCTGCAGAAGTAAGCCATTCTTTTGATACTGCTGATTGTAGAATAAGACTTTTAACACGCTCAGGATAATGTGAGGCAAAATAGATACCACTTGGACCCCCAGCTGATATGGCGATCACATCCACTTTTTCAATACTAAGATAGTCCAATAATTTTACATAAGCTTTACATGCTAGATTTAAATTTCCCCCGATAATAGGAGAGGTATCTCCGTATCCCGCCCTGGAAGGAGTAATGACCGAAAACCCCTCTGCAATTAGTTTTTCGTATCCAAACTCCTCGTTACAATTCGAATGCCCACCATGAAAAACAAGAATAGGAATTCCATTCCCAACGACTGAATATTCAAGTTTCACTCCATCATCAATGTGAATATGTTTAGCTTCAACCATAAATTTTTCCTTTCGCTCACAGGCAATATTATTTAGAATAGCTAGGACTTTTTCTAAGTCTTAAGACCGATCTAAAAATAAAGCTTAGGTTCGTTATGAGAATGCTGCAATCTAGGTAAGATGAGATCGGCAAGGACAAAATGGAAAGATACGGCTCTTTATAATTCAAAATAATTTCGAAGCAAATAGGAAATCCACTTACAGTGGGGATGATTTCGGATGTTTTCTAATAGTCCTTTTACGATTGCTGAACTGAAAGAAGGTTCAAGGAGCTGTTGTTTGAGTAAGCTCAACGATTCTTTTTCGATTGACTCATCAAATTCGTTTAGTTTTTGATCGAGTAATTCGATTAGATGCTCTTTTGAAACTTTTTCGTCTGTCGGCCGTAATAACAGTGTCGAAATTTCTGTAGAAACAAATGGAATGGTTACATGCTGAGCCAAAATATTGGCCTTTTCCACCAAAGATCGAACGAGCAAGTCAACATCTACTGGTAGGTTATTGAAAAGGATTAATCCGGAATAATTGTTTACTAATCCTTTGATACTATAAACTAAATCATACTTGGTATGTTCAACCGCATCGCTATATAAGTGTTCGATCATTGTTAAAATTGTTTTGTCCAACATATGATCATAATTGCGCATTCTAAGAAGAAACGCTTCACTTAAGGATTGGGCTTGTTCCTTAATAAGTACCTTGGCAAAGTTGGAATGTTCATGGAAATTGCGATAAGTGGCATAGAAAAATTCCGACAGTAGCTCTTCTTTTTTACTATTTTTGACCACGTAGTCAACATCAGAAATGAACTGTTTCATAAAATAGTCAATTAACTCTATAATTAATTCTTCTTTTGATTTGAAGGAAAGATAAAAAGCTCCTTTTGAGATTCCGCAATAATCGGTTATTTGCTGGACGGAGGTTGCCTCAAAACCTTGATTTGCAAAGAGTTCTAATGCTTTTTCCATAATTAATAATTTCTTTACCATATCTTCATATCGCTCCTAAGTAATTCATTGACAAATGACCAGTTAGTCATTATTATAAGAAAATGAGTTTGTAAAGTCAATTAAGGGTAGGTGTAACAGTGAAAGGGTTAGTTAATTTTGTTGTAAGAAATAAATTAGCAGTATGGCTTCTAACGATCATAATTACAGTTTCAGGGATATATTCCGGAACTAGAATGAAAATGGAAACTATGCCAGATATTTCGATCCCATACTTAATGGTTATGGGTGTATATCCAGGAGCCACTCCTGAAAAAGTTATGGAAGAAATATCGATGCCAATTGAAAAAGCAGTCGAAAATCTAGAAGATGTAAAAGCCGTTTACTCCAATTCTTATTCCAATATGGCCAATATTCAAGTTGAATATGAATATGGCATTGATATGGATGAGGCGAAACGTGCATTAGAATCAGCGTTAGATACAGTAACGATGCCAGAAGGGGCACAAGAGCCTACTATTACGGCGCTTAGTATGAATATGATGCCAGTTGTGGCACTTAGTGTAAGTAGTGAAACAGAGGATATTGTTGAATTAACTTCAACTGTAGAAGATGTTTTACTTCCAAAAATTGAAAAAATCGATGGCGTTGCTTCGGCAACGATTACTGGTCAGCATATCGAAGAAGTCGAGCTTACTTATGATGAGGCTAAAATGAAGGAGCTTGGCTTAACTGAAGATAAAGTAAAAGAAATGATACAGGCGAGTGACCTTGCTGTTTCATTAGGTCTTTATGAGTTTGAAGAAGGAGAACAAGCGGTCTCTGTTGATGGTAAATTCATGACAGCTGATGAGTTAAAGGGAATGCTCATTCCGGTCACACCTTCCCAAGCGCAGCCATCTCCATTCGTAAAATTAGGAGACATTGCAAAAATTGAAGTAGTTGGTCGTGAACAATCCGTTTCACGTACGAATGGTGAAAATGCGATTGCGATCCAAATTGTTAAAGGGCAACAAGCTAACACAGTTGACGTTGTAGATGCTGTGAAGGATTTAATGGAAGATGAGCAAGAAAGAATCGATGGTCTTGTTGTTGATGTTTCACTAGACCAAGGTGAACCAATTAAACAATCGGTTACAACGATGGTTGAAAAAGCCGTATTCGGTGGTTTAATCGCGGTTCTAATCATCCTTCTCTTCCTACGTGATTTTAAATCAACGATTATTTCAATCGTGTCGATTCCAGTTTCAATCTTTATGGCATTAATGATTCTAAACTGGTTAGATATTACGCTTAATATTATGACCCTTGGTGCAATTACAGTTGCCATTGGTCGTGTAATCGATGACTCGATTGTCGTCGTGGAAAACATTTATCGCCGTCTCCACTTAAAAGGAGAAAAATTCACAGGTCGTGGCTTGATTCGTGAAGCAACGATTGAAATGTTCAAACCAATTTTATCGTCAACATTAGTAACAGTTGCCGTATTCGCACCACTTATTTTTGTAGGCGGAATGGTTGGAGAACTATTCATGCCGTTTGCTTTAACGATGACATTTGCACTCGGAGCTTCACTATTAGTAGCGATTACGATTGTACCAGCACTTTCTCACTTCTTATTTAGAAAGAAGTTATATGGTGAAAAAGCGGAAAGCAATCATAAAGAGGTAGGAAAATTAGCGAATTGGTACAAAGGCGTTCTTGCAAAGGCCCTTAACCATAAAATCATTACTTCTATAATCGCTATCGTATTATTAGCGGGAAGCTTGGCATTAACACCACTAATCGGCTTTAGCTTCATGGGTAGTGAAGAAGAGAAGGTAATGTATTTAACGTACACACCAGAAGCTGGTGAGCTAATGGAGGATACATTAGCGAATGTTGAAAAAGTAGAAGAGAAAATGCTTGATCGTAAAGATATTGACATTGTTCAGGTATCTATAACCGATAATGATAGTGCTGATCCGATGACAGCCATGATGGGTGGAGGAGCCGGCGGTGCGTTAATGTACCTTATCTTTGACCCAGACATGGAGAACTTCTCAGAGGTTCGTGATGAAATTGAAGAGTATGTCTTCAATATCGGACAAAGCGGAGAATGGAAGAGCCAGAACTTCACCTCAATGTCGATGGCGACTAATGAGGTAAGCTATACGTTCTACAGTGAAGATTTAGACAAACTAAATGACGCTGTAAAACAAGTTGAAGATGTCATGAAGAAAAATGATGGCTTAGAGGATGTTTCTTCAAGTGCAGAAGAAGCATACGTAGAGTACACCTTCAAAGTGGATCAAGATGAATTGTTACAATATGGTTTAACAGCAGGTCAAATTGTCATGATGTTAAATCCAATGAAAACAGAAGATATTTTAACAACAGTTGAAAAAGATGGTGATGAATTAGAAGTCATTGTTCAAAAAGAGCAAACAGAGCAGCCGAAGTCCATTGATGATATTTTAGCTACTCAAGTACCAACAGCTCTTGGGACTACAATGCCTCTTTCCGAGCTGGTAACTGTTGAAGAAGGTACAACGTTGAATACACTAGCTCGTAGTAAAGGGGAATACTATGCTACGGTGTCTGGTACGATTTTGGATAAAGATATTTCTAAAACTTCAGCAGAAGTTGAAAAAGATATCGATAAGTTAGATTTACCAAAAGGTGTAACTGTCGGTGTTGCTGGGGTTCAAGCAGATATGACAGAGACATTTACACAACTAGGTGTAGCGATGGCTGCAGCAATCGCTATCGTGTACTTCATTCTTGTTGTGACATTTGGTGAAGGTTTAGCGCCATTTGCGATCCTGTTCTCATTACCGTTTGCGGTAATTGGTTCGTTTGCTGGCTTATACCTGGCTGGAGAAACGATTTCCGTATCAGTTATGATGGGTCTCTTGATGTTAATCGGTATCGTTGTTACGAATGCGATTGTTTTAGTAGACCGCATTATCCATATGGAACGCGATGGAATGAGTATGCGTGAAGCCATCCTTGAAGCAGGAGCAACACGTCTTCGTCCAATCTTAATGACAGCAATTGCAACAATTGGTGCATTAATTCCATTAGCTATGGGAGCTGGTGGAGGCGGTGGTTTAATCTCGAAGGGTCTAGCTATTACCGTTATCGGTGGTTTAACAAGTTCTACGTTATTAACGTTAATTGTTGTGCCAATCGTATACGAAATACTGTCTAAGATGTTCAAGAAAAACCGTAAGGAAATTGAAGAAGATTAATTTATAGGTTTGGTTTCGGCCGGAGGGATACTAATTGTATTCCTCCGGTTTTTTGTTGTTTTGGGGGGGGATGCACGCCAAGATATGTGTAGAAGGGGATGAAGTTGACCGACAAATTGAATTTGTACGCCAAGATGAGGCTAGAAGAGGATGAGTTGACCGGCAAATCGGATTTGTACGCCAAGATAAGGCTGGAAGGGGATGAGTTGACCGACAAATTGAATTTGTACGCCAAGATAAGGCTAGAAGAGGATGAGTTGACCGGCAAATCAGATTTGTACGCCAAGATAAGGGCAGGAGAGGACGAGCTGACCGATAAATTGAATTTGTACGACAGGATGAGTCAAGGAGGGGCCGAAGATGACCGACAAATGGCTCGAAGCACAGGATGAGGCTAAGTCGGAAATACGTCTCAAGTCTGACTCCAAAATATTTCTCTAGTCCATTATGACTCCGTCCGATCTCCTTTAAGATGAGAGAGTAAATAAACACACGAGGGGATCATTATGGGAGAGAGAAAGGTATACGTGCTTTTAACTGATACGGGGACATTATTTACACGGATGATTAAGCTGTACACGAAAAAGCCATATAACCACGCTTCTATCGCGTTTGACGAGGAACTCAAAGAAGTATATAGCTTTGGGCGAAAGGATCCGAGAAACCCATTCATCGGTGGTTTTGTTAATGAGAGCGTAGACGAAGGTTTATTCAAAAATGCTAGGTGTAGAATATATAGCTTCACGGTTACGGAGAGTCAATATCAACTTATGAAGGATTTCGTCAAAGATATCGAATCTCAGAAGCACAGGTACAGATACAATTTTATAGGATTATTTGCATTTATTTTAAACAAACAACTGAAACGAGAGCGTGCCTATTTTTGTTCAGAATTTGTCGCTACGACTCTAAACCAAGGTGGAGTCGTTCAGTTCAACAAGCCACTTTCCTTAATTTCGCCGCACGACCTCCAACAAATCGAACATTTCCAATTAGAATATCAAGGTGACCTTGTTCATCATATAAGACCAGTGGATTATTCATACAACGTTATCTCGCTCTGACGGCAAATCTTACCCAGTATGAACCGACCATTACGGCAAATCCTAAAATACAGGGAGGTGAGATACTTTGGCACAGGATGTACTTTGTGAAGTAGCGAACTGTACCTATTGGGGGCAAGGCAATAGATGTCACGCAGATGCGATTTACGTGGTGAGTCACAAAGGGAAAGAAGCTTCCAAAAGCGAAGAGACCGATTGTAAAACATTTGAACCAGAATTGTAAAAGAGGAGGGCAACCATATCGGGTTGCCCTTTTCAAGTTGTATAAAATTGCTTCTAAACATTCCGCATCAATAAATAAATGAAATATGGTGCACCTAAGATAGATACCACAATCCCAACGGGTAACTCCATTGGTGCCATGATAACACGACCTAGGGTATCTGCCGACAATAGAAGAAGCCCTCCTAATGCTGCGGTTAATGGTAAAAGTCGAGCGTGCCGAGCCCCAACTAATCTCCGTGCGATATGAGGTGCGATTAATCCTAAGAAAGTAATTCCTCCACCGACCGAGACGCAAGCCCCAGCTAATGCAACGGATAAAACTAACAGCCAGCGACGTTCTTTTTCGATTGGAACACCAACACCAATTGCGATTGGTGCACTTAAACTTAAGACATCCAGTTCCTTTGATTTATACAAAGCAATCGGTAAAAGAATCAATAACCACGGGAGAAGTGCCCACACAAATGTCCAATTCGTACCCCAAATTGTTCCTGATAACCAAATAATAGCCTTCGTAAAATCAATCGGTTCCATTTTCATTTGGAAAATGATTAATCCCGCCCCGAATGCAGCGTTGATCCCGATACCTACTAACAGAAGTCTTACAGGGGTCACTTGACCTTTTTTCCAGGATAAAGAATAGATCAAAAATGCTGCAAGAAATGCTCCTAATAAAGCTGTGAGCGGCATGATAAAGGTTGCTAGCCACCCAGTGAAAAAGGTTGTGCCTTGAAAGAAGAACATATAAAGGACAACGGTAAATCCAGCTCCTGAATTGATTCCTAAAATACCTGGGTCAGCCAATGGGTTTTGTGATAGACCTTGTAAAATAGCACCCGAGATCGATATCCCTATTCCAACAAGAATCGCCAACAGAATCCGAGGGAGTCGAAATTGAAAAATGGTTAGCTCATTTTGGGGAGTTCCGTTTCCAATCAAGGTTTCAAATACAGTACTAAAAGGAATTTTGATTTGACCTGCGTTGATACTAACGACAATCATTAAAAGAGTCAAAATGATTATCGTGATGAGCAATGGTTTAAAACGCTTGTCTTTTTTCATCATAACCCCCTACCTTCCTTTCGAGCTAAGTAGAGGAAAAAGGGAACACCGATAATAGCTGTAATCGCACCAACCGGTGTTTCAAATGGAGCATTAACCATACGTCCAATGATGTCAGCGACAATTAATAAAATTCCACCTAAAACAGCAGAATAAGGAATAATCCAGCGATAATCGGTTCCGACTAAAAATCTTGTGATATGCGGGATGACGAGTCCAACAAACCCAATCATGCCAGCGATTGATACGGCAGCTCCTGTTAATAGCAGCACGACAATTGTTCCCATAAACTTAACTAATCCGATATTTTGCCCAAGTCCTTTTGCTACATCTTCACCCAAACTTAAGATAGAGATGGAACGAGATAAAAGGATAGCTAATATAAGTCCAATTAAAATAAAGGGTAAGGCAAAATAAACATGCTGTGGCTGTACACTTGAGACGCCACCTGAAAACCAAAAACTAATGTCCTTTGCAATATCGAATTTAAGTCCGATTGCGGTTGATAAAGAACTAAGTAAAGAAGTAATGGCGGATCCTGCCAACGCTAATTTAACTGGGGTAATCCCTCCTTTAGAAAAAGAAGAAATCCCGAACACTAATATCGCGCCAAATCCTGCTCCGATAAAGGAAAAAGTCATCATGCCTAAATAAGAAATGCCTGGGACCAATGCAAGTGCAATAGCAATAGTGAATGATGCTCCAGAAGTCACACCCATGATCGATGGAGAAGCAAGGGGATTTCGGGTCATTCCCTGCATAATGGCACCTGAGATCGCTAAAGCGGCTCCAACACAGATGGCGGCGATGGCTCTAGGTAATCTTAATTCACGTACGATCACATGTGCTGAATTTTCTTGATCGTATTCAAATATGGCTTTTATCACATCATGGTAGGTTAAATTGGCTGCGCCAAAACGAATGGATATGACCACGGACAGAAATAATACAAAAATACCAATTACAAGAATCGTTAAGCTGAGTACTCTATTATTTTCGTGTTTTTTCAAATTCATAATAGAACGTCCCTCTAAAGTAATAATAATTTTCGAAAAATGTTCATTGACATTTATAGAATTATGTATTTTAATCGATAGTGATAATCATTATCAATAAAATGAATTTAATCTAATTTTATCACATCCTTAAGGGGGATCAAGAATGAATACGAAAAAAATGTTACATATTGTTATTATTGGTCTATTAGCGTTATTTTTAGCCGCTTGCGGAAATAAGGAAGAGAATACACCTGATGAAACAAAAGGAACTAATGAAGAAGAGGCAACAACTAGAACGGTAACCGATGCAATGGGAAATGAAGTGACGATTCCTGCGAATCCTGAACGTGTGCTTGCGAGTTATTTAGAAGACAATTTAGTCGCTCTTGGTGTTAAGCCTGTCGCGCAATGGAGCGTAAATGATGGACAAAGCATCCAAGGTTATTTACAAGGTGACCTTGAAGGAATTCCTACAATTCCTTACGATCTTCCATTTGAAGCCGTTCAAGAAATGACTCCGGATTTAATTATTATGGATTCTGCTAGCATGGTTGAAGGTGGAAAGTACGAGCAGTACAATCAAATTGCTCCAACCTATGTTATTGGAACTGAAGTGAACAATGACTGGAGAGACGAGCTTGTGCGTGTTGGACAAGTGCTAGGGAAAGAAGACAAAGCGAAGCAGGTTCTTGCCGATTACGATGCAAAAGCAAAAGAAGCAAAAGCCACAATTGAAGAGAAAGTCGGTACGCCTTCAGTTGCAGCCGTTTGGTTAGTTGGTGGAAAATTCTTTATGGTAAGCGAAACTCTTTCAAGTGGAGCGGTTATGTACGGCGATCTCGGATTAAAGGTTCCAGATGTAGTAAAAGAAATCTCTGCTAGCGCAACAGGAAACTGGAGTGAAATTTCTTTAGAAAAATTAGCAGAATTAGATGCAGAACATCTTTTCTTAATCAACAGCGATACGGCTTCTGATTCAAGCCCATTAAGCAACAAGCTTTGGGAAAGTGTTCCTGCTGTAAAAGCTGGCAATGTCTATGAGTTTTCTCCAGATACAAGCTGGTTATATACCGGCGCAATTGCAAACGGACAAATCATTGATGATATTCTAAAAAGCTTAGTAAAATAAGAACTTTTTAAAGGGCGCTATAAAAGCGTCCTTTTTCCATTGACATTGAGCAAAATCCATTCTAAAATTATCTCAGATTCAAGATATTTTAATTAAGTTTATATTTTTTTAAATATTTATCTCGAATTCGAGATAAATGATAATTCATCTTGTGGAAAAACTAAAGAAAAAGGAGAGAACATCATGAGCAAACAAACTACAGGAATTCATCACATTACAGCGATTGTGGGTCATCCTCAAGAAAATGTTGATTTTTATGCAGGTGTCTTAGGATTACGTTTAGTGAAGCAAACCGTGAATTTTGACGATCCAGGTACGTACCATTTCTATTTTGGAAATGACGGTGGAAAGCCAGGTACGATCATTACATTCTTCCCATGGGCAAATGCTTATCAAGGAAAAATTGGCGATGGGCAGGTTGGAATCACATCTTATGCTGTGCCGGTAGGAGCACTAGAGTTTTGGGAAAAACGATTAGAAAAGTTTGAGGTTCCATTTACAAAAGTTGAACGCTTTGGTGAGCAATACATTCAATTCGATGATCCACATGGACTTCATTTGGAAATGGTTGAGCGCGAAGAAGGCGAGCTTAACACCTGGACTTTTGGTGGCGTAACACCAGAGGTAGCGATTAAAGGATTTGGTGGAGCAACATTATTATCTGCACAGCCTGAAAAAACAGCTGAACTTTTAGAAAATATCTTAGGCCTTGAACGTGTTGGCCAAGAAGGAGATATGATTCGTTTCCGTTCTTCTGCAGAAATTGGAAATGTAGTAGACTTAAAAGCAACTTCAGTTGGACGTGGCCGTATGGGAGTAGGAACAGTCCATCATATTGCTTGGAGAGCCAACGATGATGCTGACCAATTAGATTGGAAGAAATATGTTGAAAGCTTTGGTTATGGCGTAACTCCAGTTCAAGATAGAAACTATTTTAACGCAATATACTTTAGAGAGCATGGCGAAATTCTATTTGAAATTGCCACTGATCCTCCAGGCTTTGCCCATGATGAATCTTATGAAACAATGGGACAGTATTTCATGTTACCGGAGCAATATGAACCGCATCGTGAGCAAATTGAGCAGACTGTTATTCCGTTTGAAGTTAGAGAACTTGATTAAGGGGGTGATCCTTTGATATCCATTGATCCGACTAGCAATACTGAAAGAGAAAACTATAAATTATTGATTGGGAGTATCATTCCGAGACCGATTGCCTTCGTGACATCAATATCTAAATACGACGTTTTAAATGGTGCACCATTTAGCTATTTCAATATCGTGTCTTCAGATCCGCCGATGATTTCTATTTCCATCGGTCGTAGAGATGGGCAACGTAAAGACACGTCAAGAAACATCCTAGAATTAAAAGAATTTGTCATTCATATCGTTGATGAAGACAATGTAGCGCTAATTAATCAAACAGCTGCAAGTTTTGCGCCTGATCAAAGTGAGGTTGCCTTAGCAGGTTTGACGCCGATTGATAGTGAAAAGATTTCTGTTCCAGGGATAAAAGAAGCGAAAATCCGCATGGAATGTACGTTAGAACATTCATTGGAATTGGGGAATACTAATGATCTCATTATCGGGAAGATTGTTCGATTCCACGTAAGTGAGGAACTCTATGAAAAAGGAAGAATTGACCCAAGAGGACTTGCTGCTGTAAGCCGCTTGGCTGGGTCTAATTATGCAAAAATTGGTGAGGTTTTTTCGATTGAGAGACCGATATAACAAGAAACCGCTTGGAAAATCAATTCCAAGCGGTTTCGTCATTCTATGACAAAAATTCTTTTAAGGGTTCTGCAATTTTTTTAATATCCTCGATACCCTTTTGAAATAAAGCATCTAGTTTCCCTATATTTCTTTCGTAACGTCCCACTTCTAATTTGTCAGTTGGGGCGACTACAAAAATATTTCCTTTTTTCTCTTCGTCAAAAATATATTGAAGCGTTTCGTTATACACATTATGACGATTTTCAATAGCTTTCAATAAGCCAGGGTACTGACTGTATTTTTTTCGAAGATACCAGCCCATCGATTGAGGCTTTTTCACATATCCTCTAGTTTGCGTTAAAATAACAACGTTTTTTGGATTCCCATCTGTGACAGATTGCTTGATTGGGATCGGATCCGAGATACCGCCGTCCATAAGGATGCGATTATCAAAATGGACTACAGGCGCAACTAATGGCAAAGAACTCGATGCACGAAGCAAAGTTAGCACTTCTTTATTAGTGTAAGCATCCTTTTTATAAAATACAGGTTCTCCAGATAGACAATCGGTTACGCCAACGACAAACTCTTCTTTTGCTTTATAATAAGTGTCAAAATCGAAGGGAACCAAATCATTTGGTAAAGTATCGAACAAAAAGTCCATACCAAAAAGCTGTCCCTTTTTAATTAAGTTCCGGAGTGACAAAAACTCAGGATGATTTGCATAATCAATCGTTACGATTTTATTGCGGTCAATTTGACGAGAAACGTAGGAGGTACCATTACATGCACCAGCAGATACACCTACTATATAAGGAAAGTAAATTTCCTCTTCCATTAGATAGCGAAGGACGCCTCCAGTATAAACGCCTCTACTGCCACCGCCTTCTAATACTAGACCTGTATTTTCCATAATATCCCCTCTTAATCACACGTAGTCATGTAAAACTATATCAAAAAACCATTTGTAAGTTATTAACATATTTTAACATGAACCGCATGTTTTTTATCAAGGAATATGCTTGTCGCAATTTTTAGGGCTAAAAGTATTCGAGTTTTGTCAAATGCCTTCAATCAAATCGAACAGGTTCCTCTGGATTATGCAAATACTTAAACGCCCATTTAATTTGGGATTCGGTATTTCGAGCGATGGATAGCGGAGGTAGATCATTTTCAGAAAAGAACCCGACTGCGCTTGTTTCCATTCCCTCTTCTGCTTGTCCACCAACAATTTCGCATTGGATAAATATTTTATACACATGATAGGGTGAAGGCGGGTGCGGGTGACACTTTTTATCAAGGATACCCAATAGTTTAGTGGCTTTCACATCAAAACCGGCTTCTTCCTTTACTTCTTTCACCACAACTTCACCTGGAGTAAGTCCGATGTCACCCCAACCGCCCGGCAAAGCCCAAGCGTTATCCATATTTTCTTTGACCATCAACATCTTATTTTCTCTAAATACAACTGCTCTAACATCTACTTTTGGAGTTGCATAGCCTGTTTCATTCGCAAATAGATCCTTAATAATCGTTTGATCCATTTCTGTATACTTCGAAAGAATATCGATGCTCATGTCTCTTATTTGTTCAAATCTTTCTATGTCGTAAATATCTTTCGAGTAAGTTAATCCTGCTTGGGCAATGGATTGTAGTTGTTTTGCCCATTCAAGCCATTTCGGTTCCATTTACTATCACCACCAACTATATTGTACCAAATATTACCTAATTTTTAAGCCGAAGTCTTCTTTCGACTAATTTCTTGCGATTCAAGTAAAAAAGTCTCAAAATGAAGATAAAAAGTATAGGAGGCATTACATAGTGGAAATAGGAATTAGTACATTTGTAGAAACAACGCCAGATGTCAAAACTGGTGAGGTCATAAGCCATGCACAACGCCTACGGGAAGTAGTAGAGGAAATCATTCTTGCTGATCAGGTCGGACTGGACGTCTTTGGGGTGGGAGAGCACCACCGCGAAGATTTTGCGGCATCATCTCCAGCCATTTTACTTGCTGCTGCGGCACCTCAAACGAAAAAAATCAGACTAACGAGTGCTGTATCCGTTCTTTCTTCTGATGATCCAGTACGCGTATTCCAAGATTTTGCGATGCTTGATGGCATTTCGAATGGACGGGCAGAAATTATGGCAGGACGAGGTTCTTTTATCGAGTCTTTTCCTCTCTTCGGCTACGACTTAGATGATTACAATGAATTATTTGATGAGAAGCTAGACTTACTTTTAAAAATAAGAGAATCTGAAAAAGTCACATGGCGTGGAAACCATCGTCCGGCAATAAATAATTTAGGAGTGTATCCACGTCCGGTTCAGGATCCTTTACCAGTGTGGATTGGAAGCGGTGGTACTCCTCAGTCAGTGGTGCGTGCAGGTCAGTTGGGTTTACCTCTAGTCTTAGCGATTATTGGCGGAAGACCGTTACAATTTGCGGCCCTTGTCCAGCTATATAAGCGGGCGGCAGCTCAGGCAGGCCATGATGTGTCCAAGCTACCTGTTGCTTCTCATTCTCATGGATTTATTGCAGAGGATACTGATACGGCCTGCGAAAAATTCTTCCCACCAACTCAGCAAGTAATGAATGTTCTTGGACGTGAGCGAGGTTGGGGGCATTACGATCGCGCTGCCTTTGATGCAGCGAGAAGCTTTGAGGGAGCTTTGTATGTAGGGGATCCAGAAACAGTAGCGCAAAAAATCATCCACCTTCGCAAGAATGTCGGCATCACGCGTTTTATGCTTCACCTTCCAGTTGGAACGATGCCGCATGAAGATGTCATGAAAGCAATCGAGCTCTTAGGAACGGAAGTAGCACCGCGTGTTCGTGAAGAAGTTGCTAAATGGGAAGCAGAAAACGAATAAAATAATTGGATTGTTGCCTTGAATAGATATTTTTACCAAAGGCTCTTTTCTAAGACCTTATTACTTTTAAAATAAAAGCTATATTAAAGATGGAGTTTGACTTTTTACATTGAAAAATAGGCGGAAAAGTTACGGTTATATTAAGAATTTCATCTATTTTCCTATAAATAAGCGGGATTTTTCCGGTTAAGCTATACATTTTTCATGATTTTAAGGCTTTTTAGGTCAATTAGCGGAAAATCTCCGCCTATGTCACCTAATATCCATTAATTATTCAAAATAAACGGAATTTTTTCTGTTAAATGGTTACACTGTCGACAGTCGAGACCCTGGACTGAGCGAGAGAGGGAAGCAGCTCGGCCCCGCCCGCGGAATGCGTCCGCCTGGAGCGGAAATCAACAGAATACTGTAGACACCTCTAAACTTTTGAGGAAATACATAAAAAATTTTTTTCTACACTTTACATTTACTTTGTAACGGTGTAGGATTTCTATATACCTAAAAATTCTAGGTAGGTGAGAAAATGTTTAATCGTGAATTGGTAAAAGGCAGCACAGCCCTTTTGTTACTCCAGTTGCTTGAAGAGCGGGATATGTACGGCTACGAGCTTGTAAAAGAGTTGGAAAAGCGAAGCAGCAATGAGTTTTCCTTTAAAGAAGGGACCTTGTATCCAGCCCTGCATAAGCTTGAAAAGCAAGAATACATTGAATGCTATTGGCAGGAACAAGAGAAGGGTCCAGCTAGAAAATATTATCGCATCACAGACGCAGGAAAAGAAATGCTGCTAGAGAAAACCCGTGAATGGAACGACTTTGTTTCAGTAATGAACAAGGTGATGGGGAGAAAAAAACATGGAACTGCTGAAGAATGAATTTCTAAATGAACTTGCAAGTCATCTTGGTAATCATCCAGAAAAAGAATCGATTTTAATGGAATATGATGCTCATCTGGATGAACTTCTCATCAGCTTTTATGGACAAATAGAGGAATCAGATGTACGCGAACAAGTCTATTCGCGGTTTGGCGCACCTGAAGAAATCTCAGCTATGTGGAAGGAAGAGTTATCTGTCACACCGAGCAATATGAAATGGCTATTTATTGCTGTAAATATTCTTTTTTTCGGTGGTGGTGGGGCTCTAACTTTAGCTCATAATCTACTAGATTGGAGCTGGCTTACGAGTCTGTGGAATCAGCTAACATCCGTTCCGATTTTAATTGCTCTTATTTATATGTTTTTTTGGGCATTGCTCGGCTATGAAATCGGCAAGGGTTTCGGCCATAAAGGGAAAAGGTTATTGCGAAATACGTTTTTATTAGCGTTAATACCGAATTTATCTTTAATGATTTTAACCGTGTTCAAGATCATTCCGCATGAGTGGTTCCGTCCATTATTAACGGAAACCTTTATCATGCTGTGCATCCTGTTCACGATAATTTTATACCCAGTATGTCTTATTAGTTATAAATGGGGGAAAAAAGCTTCGATCTAAGCTTTTTTTTGACCTGATACATAGTAATTCTATGTATATAGAATTACGAAATAAATGGAGGATTCATCATGGAAATAAAAATTGGAAAGCTAGATTGGATTTTCTTATTGTTGTGTTTAATTGTTGGGATTGTGGCAGAAGAATCGTTTTTTAGGGGTCAAATAGGTCTCTCTTTCTTTGTCTTCATCGTTGCATTTTACATGTTGGTATTTTGGCGATTTAGAGCCTTTTCTTTCTCACATCAAAGGCTAGGCTACTTTGTGTTGATTGTAATCTGGCTGTTGTCTGCTGGGTATTATTTATACGATGTCATGCCTTTTTACGCACTAAATATTCTTGTGATTCCTGCTCTCGTAATATTCCACCTGGCCCTCATTACAGCGCCAAAAAATATCGAGTGGAATCGTCTATTTTTCATCGGTTATATGCTGAAGCGTCTAATTGACAGTATCGTTTTTAATGCGAAATTCGCGAGTCATGCTACTAAGCTTTTCTCCAACAGTAATAAATCAGCTCAACATGAGGCATGGAAAAAGATTTTAATTGGAATTGCGATTTCCATTCCCGTTTTATTTGTTGTTTTGCAGCTTTTAATCTCAGCTGATGCTCAATTTGAAAGACTAATCGGGATGTTGCCTGAGTTGATTAATCTTAGTCCTGAATATGTGATTCGTTTTATCATTATCTTGTTCTGTACTTTTGGATTCTTTGGTTATTTACAAGTACTTTTACAACGAAAAATTCAAATCCATCCAAGGGAAGTATCTACAGTAACCTTAGATGGAATTATCACACTAACGGTCCTAGTTCTGCTTAATTTGGTGTACTTGTTATTTATTGTAGTTCAGTTCAAATATTTCTTTAATGGAGCATTGGCGGATGGTTATACGTATGCAGAATATGCTCGTCGTGGATTTTTTGAATTGCTGTTTGTTACGCTCATCAATTTGACTGTCACAACCATTGTCATTACGTTTACGAAGAATCTAGTCGGTGCTTTGAAAAACGTAATCAAGTTTGCTCTTTCGATTCTCGTTTTGGCTAGTGGTGTTCTTCTTGTATCAGCTTTTATGAGAATGAATTTGTATGAAGAGGCGTACGGATATACATTTACCCGGGTTCTCGTCGTTTCTTTCATGATATTTCTTATGGTTATTCTTGCTTATACGCTCGTAAAGATCTGGCTCGAGAAGCTTTCATTGTTCCATTTCTATTTCATTGCCACCCTGATTTATTATGCGGGCATCAATATGGTCAATCTCAATAAGGTTGTCGCTGATAAAAATATCGCCCGCTACGAGGAGACGGGGAAAATCGATATTTACTATTTTGAAAGTCTATCCACTACCGGAACACTAGCTCTAATTGAACTTTATGAGAAACATCCTAATATTCCTGGATTAGAGTCAAAACTACAACAACGCAAAATGGATAGAGAGTATTTAAAAGGCGATACATGGCAATCACAAAACCTAACAAGAAGCCGTGCAAATGAAAGGTTAGGAGAATTAGATTTATAATTTTGTTGAGGCGCTTCCAAAATAACGGGGGTGCCTTTTTTGTATAAGAAAAGATTAGTGCAAACGCTTGCATAAATGATAAAGAAAAATTAGAATAGAGGTAAGAGGGGCTCACTGGCTTTTAAAAAGTTGTCGGCCACATAGTGTAGTATTTCAATTTTTTTCGAGAAGTTTCATTCATGGATTCAAACGGAAGCCCTGCAGTGATTATTTCAAAGCTTGTTTAGAGGTGTTTTCCGATGCGGATTCTTCAAAAAATTATCGGAATATGTAAAAACATCTTTAACTTCAGTCTATAGAAGCTACGAACTTTTAATTAGAAATACAGTGGTAGCGGAAGTATCATTTTGTGCCAACGCCTCTCATAAAATGGGAATCATGCAGAAAAATAAGACATCTGGAGATGAACACCAGATAGAAAAAGAGGGAAAATATGCAGAAAATATGGTGGAAAGAGGCTGTTGCTTATCAGGTCTATCCCCGCAGTTTTCAGGATTCAAATGGTGATGGAATTGGGGATTTAAGAGGGCTGCTTTCGAAATTAGATTATATTCAAGATCTTGGAATTGATGTTATTTGGATTTGTCCGATGTACAAGTCTCCGAATGATGATAATGGCTATGATATTAGTGATTATCAAGACATTATGGAAGACTTCGGAACGATGGCAGACTTTGATGAACTTTTACAAGAGGTTCACAATCGCGGGATGAAGCTGATTATTGATTTGGTCATTAATCATACAAGTGATGAGCATCAATGGTTTATTGAATCGCGCTCTGAAAAAGAGAGTGAAAAAAGAGATTGGTATATTTGGCGAGATGGGAAAAACGGCCAAGAACCAAATAATTGGGGAAGTATTTTCGGAGGATCTGCTTGGCAGTTAGATGTAAAGACGGGCCAATACTACCTTCACATTTTTTCGAAAAAACAACCAGATCTCAACTGGGAGAATAAAGAAGTAAGAGATGCTCTTTATCAAATGGTAAACTGGTGGCTCGACAAAGGTGTCGATGGATTCCGCGTGGATGCCATTAGCCATATAAAAAAGGATCAAACTTTTACCAATATGCGTAAGAAAAAGGGTGAAATTTTTGAGCCAGCCTGGAAAAAGTATATGAATGTTCCTGGGATTCTTCCATTCTTAGAAGAATTGAAAAATGAAACCTTTGCGAAATATGATATTATGACGGTTGCTGAAGCAAATGGTGTAGGGACCGATGGAATTCACGAGTGGGTTGATGAAAAACAGGGCAAATTCAATATGATTTTTCAATTTGAGCATCTAGGCTTATGGGATTCTGAAACGAAACAACTCGACATTCTAAAGCTGAAAAAAGTATTGACTCGCTGGCAAAAAACACTAGAAAAAAGTGGTTGGAACGCGTTGTTTATCGAAAATCATGATAAGGCACGTAGTGTATCGACTTGGGGAAATGATGGTCCGTATTGGCGCGAAAGTGCGACTACCTTAGCAACCATGTACTTTTTCATGCAAGGAACACCGTTTATTTACCAAGGGCAGGAAATCGGCATGACCAATGTGAAGTTTCCAACGCTTGAGGATTATAATGATGTTTCGACGAAAGGGTTATACGTTGATTTATTAGCTCAAGGAAAGTCTCATGATGAGATTATGGAAGTGATTTGGGCAACGAGCCGTGATAATTCCCGCACACCGATGCAATGGTCTGCTGAAGAAAACGCTGGATTTACTACAGGTGAAGCGTGGTTAGGAATCAATCCGAACTACAAAGAAATTAATGTAGAGCAGCAACAAAAGGATCCGAAATCAATCCTTAGCTATTATAAGAATATGATTCGTTTGCGAAAAAATCATGAGACGCTTGTATATGGAACTTATGATTTGGTGTTAAAAAATCATCCGTCTCTTTATGCATATACACGTACGTATGGTGCGGAGAAGATTATTGTTCTGAGCAATTTAACGGAAGAGGCTGTTGTGGTGGGCAAGGTAAAGGGTGTTACTTACCGAAGAGAGAACTTGCTATTAGCAAATCTTGAAGTGACCGACCATAGCGACGTGGACACGTTGGAATTAGGACCTTATGAAGCGAGAATCTATAAATTTTAGTGAGCGCTTTGTCTACGGACAAAGCGTTTTTTTAAAGCTCTTTTCTCAAACTTTGTAACGTTTAAAATAAAGATTGTAACGAAAGCTATAAAGCCAAGTAGAAAAGAGCCTGCAAATCTAATTAATAGGCACAAATTAGCTATTTCTACGTTAAAATCGGCCTTAGGATTTTAACAATAAGGTGAAAAAGACAGTCCTTTTTTATAAAAAATTGTAGTTAGACATACTTTTGTCATATTTACGCTGTATAGTTAAGAAATAACCTAGATTATCGATAAAGGGGAATTGATATGGCAAAAAATAAACTGTTTTGGATTATAGGATCGATGGGGCTCGTCATTATTCTTTTAATAGGAGCTTTAGTCTTTTCTTTAAATAAAGAAGGATATGCGGCAACTATCGATGGAGAAAAAATTGGGATGGACGAGCTTCATGAATTACTCGTTACTCAATATGGCGCGGATGGTGTGAATTCATTACTTGCTCAAAAGATTGTGGAAAAAGAAATTAAAAAGAACGACATCAAGGTAACGGATAAAGAAATTGAAAAAGAATTAGCAGAGTACCAAGAATACTACGGTGGGGAAGAAGCGTTTAATAGTGTTCTTGAGTCTAGTGGTGTGAAATTGGCAGATGTTAAAGAAGATATTAAGAGAAATGTCGCGACAAACAAATTGTTAGAAGATAGAATTGAAATTACAGACGAAGAAATGAAAACTTATTTTGAAGAAAATAAGGCACAATATGCTCAAGCTGAGCAGGTACAAGCTAGTCACATTTTAGTAGAAGATGAGGAAACTGCTAAGGAAGTCAAAGAAAAGCTTGATGCGGGCGAAGATTTTGCTGACTTAGCGAAGGAGTATTCAACAGATTCTTCAAGTGAATCAGGTGGAGACCTTGGCTATTTTGGTAAAGGAGAAATGGTAGCTGAATTTGAAGAGGCTGCATTCTCTATGGAAATTGGTGAGATTAGTGAACCGGTAAAAAGTGAACATGGCTATCACATTATTAAAGTAGTCGATAAGAAGGAAGCAAAAGATGCTGTCTACGAAGATGTAAAAGATGAAGTTAAAGATGCTATTTTCGATACGAAAGCTCAGACAGAATATTCAACATGGTTAAGCGAAAAGATGGAAGAGTATAAGGCTGAAAGTTTATTAAATGCTTAAGTATGAAAATAGGAGCACACCCATTTGGATGTGCTCCTATTTTTTATGCTTCTGATTTCGTTTCTTCCTTTGCAGGTAGAGCACGCTTGATGAAAAAAGCTAATACTAAAGCTAAGAGAGCGATGAATGCTGAGATTAAGAAAGAGTAATTAATTCCGTTTAGCATTGCTTGATTTAAGATCTCTGTTTGCATTTGAGCCGCTGCATGCTCATTAGGGACGGCTGACGGATCCATCTTAGCCATAGCATCAGCTGCTAATTCCTTCGCTTTCGACTCCGTACGATTATTCATAATCGTAATCAGAAGGGCAGAACCGATTGCTCCAGATACTTGTTGTAACGTATTATTCAATGCAGTTCCATGAGGATTATCCTTCATCGGTAACTGATTTAATCCGTTTGTCATAACAGGCATCATTGTCATCGACATACCGAAGAAGCGGATAGCGAATAAGATCATAATCGTTGTATAAGAAGTTTCCATATCAAGTTGCGTAAAATAGAAAGTTGTTGCAACAACAATTGTCAGTCCAATAACAGCTAAGATTCTTGCACCGTATTTATCAAATAGCTTTCCGGTAATGGGAGACATGATTCCCATTACAAGCGCTCCCGGTAGCATTAGCAATCCAGATTCAAACGGTGAAATTCCTCGAATCGTTTGGATGTAGATTGGAATTAAGATCATCGATGAAAACATCGCGATCGAAATCACGATCGAAATCGCAGAAGATAAAGCAAACATGGGGTATTTGAAAATGCGAAACTCTAGCATCGGGTCATCCATACGCAACTGGCGTAAGATTAATGCCACTAAACTAATGACACCAACAAAAATCGTGCCATAAACCTCTGGACTATCCCAGCCTTTGTCTCCTGCTGAACTAAACCCATAGAGCAATCCTCCGAAAGCTAAGCTAGATAATATTAGAGACAGTATATCTAATTTGATGGCACGCTGAGGTGTAAGATTTTTTAATTTGAAAATACCGAGTAATAATGTAAGAACGGCAAATGGAAGAACGATAGTAAAAAGTGTTCTCCAGCTGTAATGCTCTATGATCCAACCTGAAAGTGTTGGTCCTATTGCAGGGGCAACGACCATTACAAGGCCAAATATCCCCATTGCAGCTCCTCTTTTTTCAATCGGAAATGCTGTAAGCATGACATTCATTAATAATGGCATCATAACGGCTGACCCAGCCGCTTGAATCAAGCGAGCAAGAAGTAAAACATTAAAGTTTGGAGCAAGACTTGCCAACAATGTACCAACTGTAAATAAGGCCATAGCTGTTAAGAAAAGACTCTTATTCTTAAATCTTTGAATAAAGAAGGCACTTGCGGGAATTAGAATTCCGTTGATAAGCATGTATCCGTTTGTTAACCATTGTACGGAAGTTGCGTCCACCTCAAACTCTACCATGATCGTTGGAAGAGCAATATTCAATAACGTTTCATTGAGAATGGCAACAAAGGCACCGATAAAAAGGATGGCAATCATGCCATAAGGTGGTTTTTGTTCTTGTTTTTCTACCATCTATATCATTCCTACTTTCTTTATATTAGAATCACTTTTCCATATTATACTTGAAGTCTACAATATACAATCTTTTTCCTACTAGTCTATAATTGAGATTATTAACAATAATTTAAATCTGTAATCAATTTTTATACTAGTGGTCTAGCTGGAGGAATTATGAATAAAAAGAAGAAGCAAATCATTGAGGGAGCCCATCGTCTTTTTATTGAAAAAGGCTTTGTCCATACCTCCATTCAAGATATTTTAGATGAAGTGAAAATTGCAAAGGGTACTTTTTACAATTATTTCATTTCGAAAAATGAGTGCTTGATCGCGATTTTGGAGTATGCAAAGGAAGAAAGTGAGCAGCAACGAAAGGAAATGTCTCTTGGGAGAAGGGCAGACGATGAAGAGCTCTTTATTGAGCAAGTTACCATTCGGTTAAAAACAGATAAAAAACATAATTTGATGGCTCTTTTTTCAACGACTTCCTTTATGAGTGATCCAGAGCTGAGGGAATTTATGTTCCAACAACACTTGAGCGAGGTTCAATGGGTCGCAGGCCGTTTGATGGATTTATACGGAGATGACTTAAGAGAGATTGCTTTTGATCAGGCTGTCATCTTTTTGGGAATTCTTCAACACTCTTTCCAAGTTACCAAACTTACTTCACAAAAAAACCATTCGCTCGAAGATATTATTCGCTATGCCTTGCAGCAAGTAAGGTTAATCATACAGCACCAAGAACAATCGAGTACCGTTTTATTCCCGTTTGAGCGGTTGGAAAGAGGGGAGAATGAACTGTCTCCTCAATTGAAGAAACTAATCGAAAAGCTCATTCAGAATCCGAAGATGAAAGATAAGGTTGAATTACTAGAGTTTCTTTTAGCAGAAATGAAGAATGAGTCTCCACGATTACAACTAATTGAAAGTGTCTGGAGGACGTTATCGCAATCTCATGAACCCTTAGCTCCATATCGTGAAATGTTGTATATGCTGTGGGAGTACATTGAGAAAAACAATGCTAGCAGACGCTAGCAACTTGATAGCAAACTGCTAGCAAAATGATAGCAAAAAGATAGCAGCTGCTAGCAGGAATTTAGGATATCTGTGGATGGTAAAAGTAAACCTATATTGAGGTGGCTAATACATGTGAATGATTTTACCGATGAAATTTTCAAGGGATTAGAGAACGGTAATGAAGAAATCGGATATGGTGGTTCGAAAAATAGGCTTCGAGCTTCTAGAGACGAGTTAGATGAAGGAACCAAAAAAGCGCGGTATAACTTTAAGCGTAATAATCCAAACTTCTGAGTATGAATCAGCTAGAAGGAGTGTCAAAAATTGAGCAATATTGAAATGACAAAGCAATCGATTTTAGAAGCATTACAGTTTAGACATGCAACGAAAGAATTTGATCCAAATAAGAAGATATCTGATGAGGATTTTCAGTTTATATTAGAAGCGGCTCGACTGTCTCCGAGCTCTGTTGGCTATGAGCCATGGAAGTTTTTGATTGTACAAAATATGGAGTTAAGAGAAAAGCTTCGAGAGGTTTCGTGGGGTGCTCGAGGACAATTACCAACTGCAAGTCATTTTGTACTTATCCTTGCAAGAACAATCAAGGATACCAAATACGATAGTGAATATGTTAAGAATCAAATGCTGAATGTGAAGCAGTTTCCGAAAGAGATTTTTGAACAAGTGCTTGTTCGTTACAAAGCCTTTCAGGAGGATGATCTGAATTTGCTTGAAAGCGAAAGAACGATGTTCGACTGGGCGAGTAAGCAAACATACATCCCGCTTGCAAATATGATGATGGTAGCGGCTCAAATCGGAATTGATTCTTGTCCGATTGAAGGTTTTGATGTTAAAAAAGTTCAAGCGATTTTGGAGGAAGAAGGACTAACTGAAGATGGTCATTTAGCCATTTCGGTAATGGCTGCATTTGGCTATCGTGCAAGAGACCCTCGTCCAAAAACGCGAAAGAAGATGGAAGATATCGTGCAATGGGTGTAAAAATTTATTAAGTAGTTTAGCTGAAATGAGAAAACCATTTGGATGAATGACATCTAAATGGTTTTCTTTTTGAATGCGGATGAAATAGTAGATTTTTTAGAACGATTTTCGAATGTGAGCCGTTTATGAAGACACTAATTGGGGAAATCTGTTGAACAAAGTCCACATTGAGAGTGCATGAAGACACTGATTATAGCAACCCGGAGAATAGAGTCCGCATGAAGCGCTCATGAAGACACTGATTATAGCAACCCGGAGAATAGAGTCCGCATGAAGCGCTCATGAAGACACTGATTATAGCAACCCGGAGAATAGAGTCCGCATGAAGCGTGCATGAAGATACTGATTATAGCAGCCCCGAGAATAGAGTCCGCATGAAGCGCTCATGAAGACACTGATTATAGCAACCCGGAGAATAGAGTCCGCATGAAGCGCTCATGAAGACACTGATTATAGCAGCCCCGAGAATAGAGTCCGCATGAAGCGCTCATGAAGACACTGATTATAGCAACCCGGAGAATAGAGTCCGCATGAAGCGCTCATGAAGACACTGATTATAGCAACCCGGAGAATAGAGTCCGCATGAAGCGTGCATGAAGACACTGATTATAGCAGCCCCGAAAATAGAGTCCGCATGCCACCCTCATGAAGACAACTATTCCTATAAAACACGAACTATGTTCGTATGACATTACAACAAGCACATCTTCTCTAAAAAACCAAAGATAAAGCCATCCAAAAAGCGTAGTAACCTAACGTTTTTGGATGGCTTCGTCTTATGATTCAATCAAAATATTTAAAACCCAGCATTCATTATTTCAGGGTCAGATCCAACTCGTTCATCTTTATTGAGAGCGTTGATTTTTTCCATATCCTCGTGAGAGAGCTCGAAATCAAAGATATCTGCATTTTCAATAATGCGTTGCTCCTTAATGGATTTTGGAATGGTCACGACTTCGTTTTGTAAATCCCATCGTAAGATCACTTGAGCAGCGGACTTTCCATATTTTTGTGCGATTTCATTGATGGTTGGGTCGTCCAATAATTCACCTTGCTTTAGTGGTGACCATGCTTCAAGCTGGATACCTTCCTTCTTACAGAAGCTTCTCAGTTCTAGTTGAGCTAAATGAGGATGGTATTCCACCTGATTTACCATTGGTTTAACCTCTGCATCTTCAAGTAAATCTTCTAAATGGTGGACATGAAAATTACTTACGCCAATTGCACGCACACGTCCATCCTTATAAAGCTTTTCAAGTGCTTTCCAAGTTGCCTTGAAACGCTCTTTGTCTTGGCCTGGCCAATGAATTAAATAAAGATCCAAATAGTCTAAACCTAATTTTTGAAGGCTTGTTTCAAATGCTTGAAGAGTGGATTCATAGCCTTGATCCGAATTCCAAACCTTAGAGGTTACAAACAATTCTTCTCTTGGTACACCAGACTCACGAATCCCTTGGCCAACGCCCTCTTCGTTTTGATAGATGGCAGCCGTATCAATGCTTTTATAACCATTTTTGATGGCGGCTTTAACAGACTCGACTACCTCAGAGCCTTCTTTTACCTTGAATACGCCAAGGCCAAACCATGGCATCTTTACTCCGTTATGTAGTGTAGTAGTATCCTGTAAACTTATTGGCATGGTATGTCCCTCCTGTGTGTTTTTATCGTACAAATTCTATTATGCACAGGAATGTAAAAAAACGCTAAAATTTTGACTGAAAATTCTAATGGATATCTTTTTTCTTAAATCTGCCTCCACGCACCTCAGCAATATCTGCAACTGCTAAAAAGGCGGAAGGATCGACGGCTTCAACAATCAATTTTAATTTTGCCTCTTCAAGTCTTGTGATGACACAAAAGATGACCTTTTTATCATCACCTGTGTATGCGCCTTCTCCAGTAAGATAAGTTACACCACGACCAAGACGGGCAAGGATGGCGTCGCCAATTTCGGTATATTGATCACTAATAATCCACGCTGATTTCGATTGGTCGAGCCCTTCGATGACGATGTCGATCGTTTTAAAGGTAATGGCATAAGCAAGGACTGAATACATTGCTCTATCCCATCCGAAGACAAATCCGCCCCAAGCAAAAATAAAAATATTAACGAACATGATGAATTCGCCAACAGAGAAGGGCATTTTTTTGTTAAGAAGGATAGCAAGAATCTCAGTTCCATCTAAGCTTCCGCCATAGCGGATGACTAAACCGACTCCCGCTCCTAAAATGATTCCACCAAATACAGTGGCGAGTAGCATATCTTCTGTGAAAGCTGGAACGTGATGTAAGTAAGCAGTGGTGATGGACATGACGGTAATTCCTAAAATCGTGGATAGGGCAAATGTTTTCCCTATTTGTTTGTAGCCTATGTAGAAAAAAGGAACGTTTAAGAAGAATAAGAATAGTCCAAGCTTAACGCCTGTCAAATGAGAGAGGATAATGGATATCCCTACGATGCCACCATCCATAATGGTATTTGGCACCAAGAAAATTTCAATCCCAACGGCCATTAAGACGGCACCAAGGATGATAAAAAATGTTCTTTTGGCAACCTGTGCTTTTGTTAGTCGTCGATGAGCAAATTGATTATCGAGATGTTGTTGCATTGTTACATCATTCAAGATGACATTCCCCCCTATATGTATTAATATTTTCCATTATACCATCAGTACATAAGTGTTTTCTCGATCGAACGCTTTCGTTTCAAAGAAAAGTTGTCAAAAAGCCTAACACTTCTAGCCCATAAAAAAATGCGTTAACCTTTTGGCTAACGCATTTCTACTATTCATATTAACGACCGACCATTTGCTTAACAAGCTCACGATTCTTCTTTTTAAATAGATCATTATGAGAGGAAACCATTGCACTTTTAGTAGCATCAGGCTGGATAAATTGCTTAGCTTTGTTAACGGCATTGACGGCATCCTGGAACGCACCTGCGATTAACTGAACTTTACCTTCATAAGAAACAATGTCTCCTGCAGCGTAAAGTCCTGGAATTGAAGAATCACCAGTTGGTGTTGTTGAAATATAGAAATCATCGACCAACTCAAAATTCAATTCACTGTTATTTAATAAGGAAGACTCGCGCTCATAGCCGTGGTTGATAATGACATCATCAACGGATATGTAAGATACTTCACCGGTTTCGTGGTTTGTAAGTTCAACCTGCTCAATTTCTTCATGATTTTCACCGGCAATAAGCTGAGTGATACCTGAATTAAAGTGACACGTCACAGTACTATTTAATAATTGTGTTACTTGTGCTTCATGGGCAGATAAATTATCTTTTCGATAAGTTAAATAAACCTTTTTCGCGATTGGCTCTAATTCATTAGCCCAATCGATCGCTGTATTTCCGCCACCTGAGATCATAATGGTTTTATCTTTGAATTGTTGCAACGCTTTTACCGTGTAATGTAAGTTAGAGACTTCGAAACGCTCTGCACCCGCAATATTAATCTTTTGAGGGTTTAAAATGCCGCTACCTACTGCCATGATGATTGTTTTAGAGTAATGAATTTGACCAGAAGAACCTTGGATAACAAAGATTCCTTCTTCGTTGCGTGTAACCGATTCTACTTTTTCATTGAGAACAACAGTTGGATTAAATGTAAGACCTTGCTTGACTAGATTCTCAATTAACTGAGCACAAGGAGCAGGTGTCATTCCGCCAACATCCCAAATCATTTTTTCAGGATAAACATGAAGCTTTCCACCAAGCTGTGGCTGAAACTCAATGATCTTTGTTTTCATTTCGCGAAGACCACTATAAAATGCGGAATAAAGACCAGCGGGTCCGCCTCCAACAATGGTTACATCAAATAATTCTTGTTTATCCATGCCGTTCACCTCAGATATTGATTATCATTCTCATTTAACTATAAACGGAATTATATATATCTGCAATATAAAATTGAAGGCATTTTTTGAACATAAATTGAACAATACTAAAAAAATGAAGTATTAGTGAGAATTTTATAACATTATATATTGACAAGAATGTTGAATCGAATTATATTTACCACATGACATTGAAAATCATTATCAATTACGATTTTATAAAACGGGGGTTGGACGATGGTTCGCCTATATACAAATGATGTGAGTATCGGATACGGTGAGCGTTTTATTGTGAAGGAACTAAGTGTTGCCATTCCAGATCATAAAATTACGACTATTATTGGACCGAATGGCTGTGGAAAATCTACACTTTTGAAAGCCATTACTCGAATCATTCCTCATCAATCTGGAGCCGTCTTATTAGATGGAGAAAATATAGCAAAAGAAAATACAAAAGAACTTGCCAAGAAAATGGCAATTTTGCCACAAACACCGGAAAGTGCAAGCGGTTTAACGGTTGGAGAACTCGTATCCTACGGACGTTTCCCATATCAAAAAGGATTTGGTCGGTTATCGAAGAAGGACTATGAGGCGATTGACTGGGCCCTTGAGGTGACTGGAACAATCGATTTCAAATATCGTCCTGTTGATGCTTTATCAGGAGGGCAAAGACAACGTGTCTGGATAGCGATGGCCCTTGCTCAAGAAACCGACATTATTTTTCTAGATGAACCTACCACTTATCTTGATATGGCTCATCAACTAGAAGTATTAGAATTGTTACAAAAGCTTAACAGGGAACAAGGACGTACAATCGTTATGGTTCTTCATGATTTAAATCAAGCAGCTCGATTTGCTGATTATCTGATTGCCTTGAAGGATGGGGAAGTTGTAAAAGCAGGGAACTGCGAAGAAGTGATTAACCATGAAGTATTGAAAAAAGTTTTTCATATAGATGCTGAAATTGGAAGAGATCCACGCACAAACAAACCAATGTGTGTCACTTACAACTTATTAAGAGGAGAAGAACAAGATGAAGAAGCTGTTAGTACCCTTTATGCTACTAGTAGTGCTAGTTATTAGTGCCTGTGGCAATCAATCAGCATCAAATGGTGAGAAAGAAACTGCTAAAGAGGAAGACAAGGCTCCTACTACGATTACGTATGAATCGGAAAATGGACCAATTGAGGTTCCAGCTAATCCACAAAGAGTTGTTGCATTAGCTAATTCTGGATTTGTAATGGCACTCGATGTAAATATTGTTGGTGTTGATTCATGGTCAAAAGCAAATAAACGTTATGAGTCTTATATAAAGGATGCAGTAGAAGTAACAGATGAAAGCTTAGAAAAAATTATTGAGCTTGAACCAGATTTAATTATTGCTGCATCTACAACCAAGAATTTAGATAAATTAGGTGAAATTGCACCAACCGTTTCATATACTTATGGAAATGTAGATTACTTAACGCAGTACATTGAAATTGGGAAACTATTAAATAAGGAAGATGAAGCTCGTGCTTGGGTAGACGATTTCAAAGAGCGCTCTAAGAAGGCAGGAGAAGAAATTAAAGCGAAAATTGGTGAAGACGCTACCGTTTCAGTTATGGAAAGCTATGCTAAAGAGCTATATGTCTTTGGCGATAACTGGGGTCGTGGAACGGAAATTCTCTATCAAGAAATGAAGCTGAAAATGCCTGAAAAGGTAAAAGAAATGGCTCTTAAAGAAGGCTATTATGCTCTATCAGCTGAGGTAATCCCAGAATATGCTGGAGACTACATAATCTTAAGTTCAGATGCAGCAGCAGATAGTTCATTCAAGGATACTGAAAGCTATAAAAATATCCCCGCTGTGAAAAATAATCGCGTATTTGAAGTGGATGCGTCAGAATTCTATTTTAACGACCCGATTACTTTAGACTTCCAGCTAGATTTCTTTATTGATAGTTTTATGAACAGTAAGTAAGAAAAAAATGAAGGGATTCTTAGAAATAAGAATTCCTTTTCCCATGTTTAAGGAGAAAAATGATCATGACGAAAGAAAAACAATCTTCCATGCAATTTACCTATAAGTTATTAATAGGGCTCCTCGTTTTCATTGGAATTTTCCTTGCATCTGTGGTGTTCGGAGCAGCTGATACGACTGTAAAGGATGTCTGGCTAGCGCTGACTACTAATCAATCAGGAGAGAAGCTTTCTATTTTACGTGAAATACGTTTTCCACGTGAAGTAGCTGCGATTTTTGTAGGAGCCGCTTTGGCAGTTGCTGGTGCAATTATGCAAGGCCTCACGCGAAATCCATTAGCTGACCCTGGCTTGCTAGGATTATCAGCTGGAGCCAATGTGGCATTAGCGATTACGATGGCATTCATCCCTAGAGCGAACTACTTTTGGATTATGATTGCCTGTTTTGTAGGAGCGGGAGTTGGTACACTCATGGTGCTAGGCCTTGGTTCGATGAAAAAAGGGGGCTTCTCACCATTCCGTATTGTCTTAGCTGGAGCAGCTGTGTCTGCTTTTTTAACAGCGATTGCTGAAGGCATTGGCCTTTATTTTAAAATATCCAAGGATGTTTCTATGTGGACTGCAGGTGGATTAGTCGGAACAACATGGGGACAGCTTCAAGTCATTATTCCATTCATTATTATTGGAGTTTTGATTTCTATCATTTTATCGAAACAATTAACGATTTTGAGTTTAAGTGAAGAAGTAGCTGTTGGGTTAGGACAAAAGACGACGCAAATTAAAGCAATTCTGTTTATCGTCATTGTCATATTAGCTGGGGCAGCTGTTGCTCTAGTTGGAAACATGGCCTTCATCGGCTTAATGGTTCCACACATTGTGCGAGCGGTGGTAGGGACGGATTATCGTTTCATTATCCCGATGTCCGTCATTATGGGCGGAAGCTTCATGCTTTTAGCGGATACACTTGGTCGGACTATTAGCGCTCCATATGAAACGCCTGTGGCAGCGATTGTTTCCATTCTTGGCTTGCCATTCTTCCTTTTCATCGTTCGAAAAGGAGGTCGAGCATTCTCATGATTCATCCAAGTCTTGTAAAAAAACAACGGATTATCATGTTGGCTTTAGCATTGTTAATTTTGGCAACGATCGTGATTGGAATTGGATTAGGATATTCTTCTCTTTCCTATGATCGCCTGATTCCAACGATTATTGGTCAAGGATCATTTAAAGAAGAATTTGTTTTGTTTTCGATTCGCTTACCGAGAGTTGTTGTGACTTTATTAGGGGGAATGGCTCTTGCATTATCGGGCGCCATTTTACAAGGAATTACCCGTAACGATTTAGCGGATCCTGGCATCATCGGAATTAACTCAGGAGCAGGAGTAGGTGTTGCGATTTTTTACTTGAGTTTCCCTGTGGATGCCAACACCTTTGTCTATGTTCTTCCACTAGTCGCCTTTGCTAGTGCTTTATTAACGATGGTTGCAATTTACGCCTTTTCCTATAGTCGAAAAAATGGACTTCAGCCCGTTCGATTAGTGTTGATCGGTGTTGGATTCTCCATGGCTCTTGCAGGTGTAATGATTATCATCTTTTCATCGGTTGATCCATTTAAAGTTGATTTTATTGCGAAATGGTTGAACGGGAATATATGGGGGACCGATTGGCCATTTATCTGGGCAATTCTTCCGTGGCTCGTGATTTTGATTCCTTTTACTCTGTATAAAGCAAATCGCCTGAATCTCTTAGGGATGAGCGAACCAGTTGCGATTGGGGTCGGTGTTCGAATTGAACGTGAGCGGATCTCATTACTAATAGCGGCTGTGGCATTAGCGGCTGCTGCTGTATCTGTAACGGGTGCGATTGCGTTTATCGGTTTAATGGCTCCGCATATTGCAAAATCTTTGGTCGGTCCGCGAAATCAACTCTTTGTTCCGGTTGCGGTTTTATTAGGGGGCTTGCTGCTTTTAGTGGCAGATACGATTGGACGCAATGTCCTTGATCCAGATGGAATTCCAGCTGGGATCATGGTCGCGTTAATTGGTGCACCTTATTTTATGTATTTATTGCTGAAAAAAGCATAGAAAGAGCGACCTTCAGATGAGGGTCGCTTATTTTGATTTTTTAACTTCGTCGATTAAGTAATTAACAAATTGGTCGTCTCTTACTAGCCAGGCTGCTTCTGTTCGTTTTAAGAATTTCTCAGCTTCGGCAAAGCTAGTAAAGGTCTTGTCGAGCTTGCGTTTGTTTTTATCAATGACCCATTCCGATTGGTTAATTGGGCGAATGAGAAAACGGTCGTCTGAGTGGTTTCGATACAATGTCCCGAAGGAAGAATCTTTGACGTTGTAGCGATTATTTTTAGCATCCTCATGAAGTGTTTCCAAAGGAAAGGTATCGGTCACAAAAAGCTTGTAAGCTTTCTCAGTCATCGAGCAACCAGAAGCTTTTGCGTGTCCACCTCCGCCAAAATGACCTGCCACTTCAGACACATCTACGTGATCATGAATGGTGCGAAATCCGATTCTTTTTCCACCTATATTGAGGATGGCGATATAGTCGAGATGCGGATACTCCTTCCCTAATTCGTTACCAAGCTCGGAATGATACGATTCGGCGTAAACGACTCCAGCAAAATGACCTTTAATTTGAGCTTGAACAAGTTCTCTTCTTTTCCTGCGTATGTATCGTTCAATCTTTTCTTCTTCCATATCGAGAATTCTTTTCTCAAATTCATCAAAATAAAAATGGTCATCTGTTCTGAGACGCTCTAGCATTTTTTCCTCAAACTCTTCAATTGAGATTAGGTAAAAAAGGGCATTCAATCTTTGTGCGTGCTGGTTATTGTTTTTCTCCCATTCCCACGTATCGTATTGGCGAACGAGTTCCACAAATTCATCTACTGCTTCAGACTGATGAAGCAATCCTTGCGCGATCAAATATTCGTAGAGCAAAGATGTCGCCGAAGTCAGTTTTCCTGCTGTATCCTCGACAACAACATGGCCCCAGTCGTAATTGTTGTATGCGAGTGAAGTCTTATGGTGATCAATCAGCTGAACCTTACCGCCAGCTCGATGGAACTCCTCGATTCTTTTTTCATTTTCTTCGTTTACAGAAAGATCCGTAATGAACAGGAAAGTTTCTTGCTCTTCTTGTTCGAAAAAGTTTTCCACTTCCCGATTTAGTCCTGCGATGGAATTGTAGCGCACATGGACGTCTTTACCGAAAGCTAGCTTCGCTAGAATCCCGCATCCAACTCCATCCAAATCATTATGGGACAACAGTTTATACATCAATTTCACCTCGAGATTTAGTATGGATGTTAATGAGGAAAATTATAGCACACAGGTAGGGCTTTCGCTCAATCGACATGTTTCATTGTTCACATAGAGTTCACTCTTTTTTAGCATGCAGGAGTTTATAATAAAGATAGTTAATTTGGGAGTGGTTGTGTCTGCTCTATTTGAATTTGCAATCATGGTGTTCTATATGATGTTTTAACTATTATCACAGTAGATATATTTTAGGGGGGAATAGAAGATGGAAGGCTATTTTTCTTTAGCGGTAGTTATTGTGGGATTTATCGCTGCAGCGATTATTACTAGAAAGGATACAGCCGCAAACAAGGGGTTATCCAAAAAAGGTATCTTAAGATTGTCGGTTGTTCTGGTAATCGTCTTTATCGCAGTTGTCACAGAAGTGTTTTTGAGACCGGAGAGTTGGATGTAGGATATTTGATGAGCGTCGTGAATCCGAGAGTGGATTTAGGGCGTTTTTTGTTTTATACACAACATTGATAAATAATCTTATTCTCAAATTGATCTAATAGCCCTTATTGCAGTGGAAAGACTATAAAAGGTAAATAAGAGAAGTACTAAAGGACCTTAGTGAAGAGGAAAGACTAAAAAAGGTAAATAAGAGAGGTTTTAAAGGACCTTAGTGAAGAGGAAAGACTGAAAAAGGTAAATAAAAAAGGTTCTAAAGGACCTTAGTGAAGTGGAAAGACTAAAAAAGGTAAATAAGAGAGGTTCTAAAAGCCCTTAATGCAGTAGAAAAAATAAAGAGGTAAATAAAAGAGGTGCTAATGTCCCGTAGAGTACTAGAGAACCCAAAAAAGGTAATTAAAAATAGCCGAGTTTCATATTATAGAAACTCGACCGGGTAGATTAGACTTACTTCGCAATAAAATAGGTATGTTTTTTACTTCCGATCTTAGTATAGTGCTTATCTAGCACTCTTCTAATTCCCTTTCGCGATTCCACCACAAGACACCAATCCTGCACCGCATTCGTTGTAATTTTCCTGTTTAGGAACAAAACCTGGAATTCCTCGACACTACGTAAAATAGCAGACTCAAGTTCTTCTTGTACCCCACAGGATTCACAAATGAGAAGTTTTCTTCCTTCCACATGCGTCCGCAAAGACCGACACCTGCAGCACCAGATTCCTTTTTCCAATTGCTTATATTCATAGGTAGGAAGACGTTTGTATGGAGAATCAACGATAGGGTCGGCTAGGATTTTTTTAGCGAGATTAATGGGGGTATTGGTTAAGGGGGCTCGTGGGAATTCGAGATTTCGTAAAAAGCGATTTAGCTGGGTGGGAAGAATAATCAGTTCATTAAGTGGCGCCTGTAAAAGAGTAAATTCTGGATTAACAAATACGAGGTAGCATTCGAGTTTTAAAGGGGAACGAAAAAATTGAAGATACCGGCGGAAGAGGGATTCGGTACGTTTTAACTGACTCAACGGATTTTTGATTTCGGTGCCAGAAGTGGAGAACCAGTTGTCAGCGTCCACATAATAATCTCCCTCGTAATTTTTCACTTCAAACATATGAATCGTATTCTTTGAAATAATCAAGGTGTCAATCTGGAACAAATTGCCCTGATAGTCCAGTAAGATATCCTTCAAAATAAGGTATTCACCTTCTAGCCTTTCTAGTAAACTATCGAACTTTAACTCACCCTCCAACCATTTTTCTAAAAATGAATAATGCAGTTTCTCCTTTCCTTCTAATTCCATGCGAGCATTTACACTTCGGTAAACCTTTAATTCCGTCGATTCCAAACGAGGTTTCATAGGCAAACTTCCTTTCTATATATCTCTATCTTAGGAAACCACCCTCGCTTTAACAAGAAACAATTTTTTGACATTTTCGCAAAAGATGTTACTATTTTCCAAAAAGGAGGGTTCTACATGTCATTAGAAAGCGTGAAGGCTCATTTTAAAAAATGGAATCGTGAGAATGATGTACAGGTGTTTGAACAATCCAGTGCAACCGTGGATATGGCGGCTGAAACCATTGGCGTTATTCCTGCTCGTATTGCAAAGACTTTATCCTTTAGAGGGGAAGATGACAAGGCGATCCTCGTTGTGGCAGCAGGGGATGCGAAAATCGATAATAAAAAGTTTCGTCATACCTTCGGATACAAAGCACGGATGCTGACAGCGGAGGAGGTAGTCGAACAGACTGGACATGTGATTGGTGGCGTTTGTCCGTTTGGGCTCGCGAACGACTTAGATGTCTATCTTGATGTGTCGATGAAACGATTTGAAACGCTGTTCCCAGCCTGTGGCAGTACCAATTCGGCGATTGAGCTTACATGTGAAGAACTAGAGGAATACTCTTATGCTAAGAATTGGATTGATGTGTGTAAGGAATGGGAAGAAGAGCTGCAAGAAGAAGAGACTGCCTAAGTATATAAAAACAGCAGGGGGACAACCCCTGCCGTTCTAATTCAATTTTCTTTTCTCTGCAAGAAGTAACTGAAATTCTTTCTCCAATTCTGGAGTCGGATCAATACTTAGTCGACTCAGCACTTCTGTAATCTTCGTCTCTAGTAAAAGCCTATGATCTTCTCTAGAATCACGCTCGACCTGAGGCACAAAATTACGAAATTCCTCATAAGTTCCTTCAAAAACTCGCAATCGCTTATCCTCAATAACTAAAATTCGCGTCGCGATTTTACTAACAAAGCGTCGGTCATGGGAAACAAAAATAATCGTACCTGTGTATTCCTGTAAAAGTGACTCCAATGCCTCAACTGCTTCGATATCGAGAAAATTCGTAGGCTCATCAAGAATTAATGTGTTAATGTCGCTCACAAATAATTTCGCTAGAGCCACTTTAACTCGTTCACCACCGCTTAGTACAGAAACCTTTTTATACACATCATCACGGAAAAAATGCAGTCGCGCTAAAACAATGCGAATAAAAGTCTCTGTCTGTTTAGAGGTCGACTGAACGTTTTCCAAAATCGTTTTCTCCGTATCCAATAAATCAATCGTTTGACTGAAATAGCCAAATTTCATCGCAGGGGAGAGAGAAATGCCGTCAGCCTTATTAATCATTTTCTTTAAAAGCGTTGTTTTCCCGCTCCCATTTGCGCCAATAATCGCAAGTTTATCGCCTCCGCGTACCTCGAAACTAGCTGTATTCCAAAGTGACCGTCCATCGAATCCTCCGGAGACTTTCTCAATACGAAGCACAATACGCCCTCTAAATGCTTCTTCATTGGGCAAATCCATCTGAATGGCAGGTGTCTCTCTGATTTTTTCCACCTTTTCAAGCTTTTCAAGTCTAGTTTCTAGAGCTTTTGCGACGGTTTGAAGTTTCTTCTGTTTCTTTGCGAAATATGGTTTTGCCCCAGTAATGCTTGCTTCAGAAGTGCTTACATTCTTAGGCTTTTTCGTTGCCCTGGCTGCCTTCTTTTCTTTTAAAATAATCGCCTCTTCCAATTGCCGTTTCTTTTTCTCATATTTTTCATAGGCGACCTCATGCGTTTTATGTTCCAACTCTTTTTGCGCCACATAATCAGAATAATTGCCTTTGTATATGCGGATATGGCCATCGGCTAGTTCCCAAATGGTAGTGCAAAGTGCATCCAAAAAGGCACGGTCATGGGAAACAATAAGAAGTGCACCTTGCCAATGGCTCAGTTTCTTTTCAAGCCATTCAATATGGTCTGTGTCTAAGTGGGTGGTCGGTTCATCGGCTAGTAAAATTTCTGGATTTCTGTTCAAAGCCCCCGTGATATATTCTTGTGTAACCTCACCACCGCTTTTTGTCGTATCTGTACGTTTGAGCTGTGGTAAAAGTTCATACGTTCCATACGCATGAACGCGTCCGCTATCACTTGCTCTTTTTTCAGCTAAGACCTCTAATAGTGTGGTCTTCCCAGTCCCGTTTTTTCCGACGAGACCGATTCGTTCTCCTTTATGAATTTCTAATTTATCTACATCCAGCAATAATCTGTCTTTTATATAAAGCTTAAGTTCATTTGCTTCTAATAACAACATGACATCATCTCCTCTGTTTTTGGAGACAAAAAAATGCCTCCAGTTCTACATTCAGAATAGGAGGCGCTGATCATACAGCAAATAAGCTGGCGGGTGTAAAGAGCCAACAACAAAGTCCAATCCTATTCTGAAAACCAAATTGCAACACAAAATAAGCAGTCAATGCCGCTGTAAAAAATGTGTGTTCAATTTGATGTTTTCGAAAAAAATAGGATTAGAACTTCATTGTAATAGACTCACCCTTTCCGATATTTGTAATTTAACGATAAAAGATCTACGCGCAGATGTCAACTCTTCTTTAACACAGATAAAATGGCCACCGTGCTTAAAATACAAAGGGTCCCAAGCCATTCGGTCAATCCAAACGTGACACCAAGCCAAAGTACGGAGCAAATAACAGCAGCCAGCGGTTCGACGCAGGCAAGTAGACTTGTTTCGGATGCGCCAATATATTTTAAACTTTCTAAATAAAGATAAAACGGAACGATTGTGCCAAGAATAATGACAAAAATAAGCGCCAGATAGGCATAAAGAGACCAGTCTCCTTCAAATCTCCACGGTGGATGAACGAAAGTGAAGCCAATGCCACCAATGAACATGCCCCACCCAACAACAATCAATGAGCCCCAGCTAGCTAGGAGTTTTCCTGGCTGTAGCGTATAAAAGGCAAGTGCAAAAGCAGAGCTTAGTCCCCAAAAAAGAGCCCAGCCCGAAATCGAGAGACTGCTAACATTCCCTTTCGTCACAAGAAAAAATGTTCCTAACACGGCTAAAATAACTGCCGCAAACTCCTTCATCGTTGGCAGTCTCTTTGCTCGAAATGCTAAAAAGCAAGTGACCAGAATGGGGGCTATGTATTGCAAGACCGTTGCTGTTGCCGCGTTCCCATAAGAAATGGCAGCAAAATAAGTATACTGAACAGCCAGCATTCCAAAAATGCCAAAAAGGATAAGACTCAAAGAATCCTTTTTATTTTTCCAAACGGCCCATACCTTTTGTTTTTCTTTTCGATAAGCGATCCCTAATAAGAGCAACCCAGAAACGAGTAATCGTACAACGACTAACCATTCAGGACTAAAACCTTGCTGGTGGAATAAATATTGGGCTACCGTACCGGAAACACCCCATAATAGTGCAGCTAGTATAACAAAAATAAAGCCCTTTGTTCTTGAATATGAGACTGCTAAATTACCTGAGTTCATGTTTTTACCTCACAAGTTGAAAATATATAAATCTAGAATAATACATCAAAGGCGGTAAAGAAATGGGAAGTTCTATTTGTTACTAAAATAGAAAAGGAGAAAATTTACAAAACACCACTTGAAAAAGTTTCCAATATGTTATATAGTACATTACATCAGTAATGCACTAACTAACAAAGAAAGGAGGCGGCGAAAATATTAAATCAAGATGGTACGAAGCCGATATATGTACAGATTGCCGAATGGATTGAAACAGAAATATTGAATGGGAATTTTGAAAGCAACCAAAAAGTTTATTCTCAATATCAGTTGGCAGAAATGTTCACGATCAATCCAGCGACAGCAGCAAAAGGACTCAATATATTAGCGGATGAAGGCATTCTTTATAAAAAGCGAGGATTAGGAATGTTCGTAGCGGAAGATGCCAAGGAAAATATTGCGAACAAACGAAAGAGCGGTACTTTAAAGCAACTCGTGCAAGAGCTTGTTTTAGAGTCCGAGCGATTGCAAATAACGGAACAAGAGTTAATGGACATGATTAAAGCCGCACTTTATAAGGAGGGGAGAAAATGAGTGTGATCGAATGTAGGGAATTATCTAAAGCTTATTTGCGGAAAAAGGTGTTAAATCAAATTTCTTTTACGATAGAAGAGAACAAAATTACGGGAGTCATCGGTCGAAACGGTGTTGGAAAAACAACGCTTCTTAAAATAATGGCTGGATTTACTAAAGAAACGTCTGGAGAGATCAGAGTACTCGAACAGCGACCATTTAATAATCTATACACCTCTGTAAACTCTATTTTTGTGGATGACCAAATGAGTTTTCCACCAGCCCTTCAATTACAAGAGCTCTTAGAAGCAGCACAAACCTTTTATCCAAATTGGGATATGGATTTTGCTCAGCGCTTGTTTAAGTACTTCAACTTTGATCCGAAACACTACCATAACACTCTTTCGAAAGGAAGAACGAGTACATTTAATGCGATTGTGGGAATAGCAGCTAGATGTCCGATTACCATTTTTGATGAACCGACCACGGGGATGGATGAAGCAGTCAGAAAAGACTTTTACCGTGCGCTTTTGAAAGATTATATAGACCACCCAAGAACAATTTTGATTTCTAGTCATCACCTAGAGGAAATGGAGGATTTACTTGAAGACGTACTTCTTTTAAAAAACGGAAAAGTACATCTTCATATCCCAATTTCAGACCTTAAGGAATGGGCGATCGGATTACAAGGCCAGGCATCGTCTGTTTTGCCATGGACGGAAGGAAAAGAAGTCCTTTACCAGAATCAGATTGGACTAAACGCAACATATGTGGTGATTAAAAATGATTTGTCCGAAGCCGAGCTAGCACAGGCTAGACTAAATGGTGTGAAAATCACCCCTGTTCATGCCAGCGATCTATGTATCTACTTAACGAGTGACACGAAAGGAGGCATTGATGATGTCTTTATCAACCGCTAACTTAATGGAAACGGTAAAGAAGCAATATTCATTTAAGCTAAAAGCAAATATTGATGCTATTAGTTCACTTGTGGGAATACAACTTGTCGCCATCCTTTTTTCTTTAGGTGGAATTGGCGGATCTTTGTCATCATCGGAAGGTCTTCAAATTAACTTCAATTATTACTCGGCAGATGTGGTTCTTGTCTTTACAATGTTTTGGGCGCTCGTAACGGCCATCACGATTACGACAAAGCCGTATCGGAATCATGATTTCACTTTTGTTACGAATCGACTTAGTAGCAGTCTATCAAACATACTCTTTTTACTGACTGGAAGCTTGCTTGGGGCGGTTACAGCAAATCTTTCAAGATACTTGTTACAGTTAATTGCTTTTTTATTTCGTGACCAACAAGTGTATTCAGGTCCATTTGATTTTCCAGTGTTTATTCTTGGGATTGTTATGAGCGCACTCTACATTTTCTGTGTTTGCTCTATTGGATACTTAATAGGAGCTCTTGTGCAAGTGAATAAATCCTTTGTCCTGCTTGTTCCTGTTTTGATTATTGGTTCAATATTTTTGGGTGAATCCATCCTCGTGCAATTGTTTCAGTTTTATGTGATGGAGCCGAATTTCGTATTCTTTTTGATAAAAATACTCATCACGACAGCCCTGTTTTTTCTTGCTTCCATCAGTATTCTAAATCGAATGGAGGTAAGGCGATGACAACATTGCTTGTTTCCGTTATTCCAATAGTCATCATGATTGCAGTCCTTATTTTATCTCTAAAATTCAGGTTGAAAATGAATGTAAAAATAACGCACTGGTTACTTATTGTCTATGTAGGTGTACTCCTCCTCTCTTTATGTATTAGCTTTTTTATGAAGAGTGAAGAACCGGCAGAGATGGTCGAGGAAAAGCAGAAAACGGATTTATATGAGGCAATTTATAGTGGCGAGATTAGTAAAATCGACACGCCTTACTTGTTAGATAAAAATAGTTTTGACTACTCGGGAGAGAGCTTGTCCATTACTTCCGCCAATGCAGAAGTGGGTACTACTATTTTTATTGAAAGAAAATCCGTAGATGACAATATGATTGAAGCACATATCTATGGGAGTTTCTCGCATATGAACGGGATGGACTTTTCTGAGAAAATTGTCCCGCCGAGAGTGAAAATTAGTGAACAATACATGTCGATCATCTATCCTGGAAGTCAGGTAATCAAGTTAGCTCTCATGAAAAATGTCTTTGCCGTTAATCAAATTACCGGGGATAAAATGGTTAATGGGGTCACGATTGATGGGCCCATCGTGTATCTTCGAATCCCACAAAGTTTAGAAGTAAAGGCAGGTTCAGAACTTTCATTGCAAGAAGTAGGGAAATAATGAAGTTCGAATGAAAACATCCCAATTCTTTAAGCATATCCTTTTTAGGATAAGCTAATAAATGTATAAGTTGGCTAGGAAAGTTGGTCTGTTTATGAATTGGGAAGTGTTTTTACAACTTGAGTTTCTCAAAAATCTTGGGATATCACTGGGGATCATTCTGATTTTCCTTATATTTAGAAAAATTTTCTCGAAGTATGTGTTTGCCCTATTGCTGAAGATGAGCAAAAAAGCACCGACTTCATTTTTATCGAATGTGTTTCTTTCTTATGAAAAACCGATCCAATTGCTTTTTTTCATCATTGGAATCTATATTGCGGCTGATTATTTTCCTTATTTTAATGAACAGGGGAAGCTCTTTCAAAACCTTATACGAGCATCCATTGTTTTTGTAATCAGCTGGGGATTATATAATCTATCATCGACTTCATCTTTACTGCTGACAAAATTAAATCATAAATTTAATTTTGAGATTGATGAGATTCTTATCCCGTTCCTATCCAAAGCGTTACGGGTATTAGTTGTAGTTATTAGTGTAAGTGTTATTGCTCAGGTATTTGGCTATGAAATAAGTGGATTAGTTGCTGGATTAGGGATAGGAGGATTAGCTATCTCTCTTGCAGCCAAAGATGCCATTGCTAATCTATTTGGTGGCATAGTTATTATTACGGAGAAACCTTTTTCGATTGGGGACTGGATTTTGACGCCGAGTGTAGAAGGAACAGTTGAGGATATTACATTTCGTAGCACAAGAATTCGCACATTCGCCCAAGCGGTCGTTACGGTTCCAAATGCGACGCTGGCAAATGAATCGATTACCAATTGGAGCTGGATGGGAAAAAGGCAAATCACTTTTCAACTACGAGTGGCGCATGATACGCCTAAGGGGCAATTGAAAAATGTGGTCCAGAAAATTGAGGAGGTCTTGCGGAATCACCCAGAGATTCATCAGGAAACGATTCATGTTCGCTTCGATCAGTTCACCGATAATGGATTCGGCGTTTTCCTCTACTTTTTCACGAAAACAACAGTATGGGCTGAATTTCTAAAAGTAAAAGAAGAAATCAATTTTGCAATTCTCGATATTCTTGAACAAGAAAATGTGAAAATGGCGATTCCAAGTAGAGTTCTTTATTTCGATAAAAATTTTAGCGAAGTTTCACACGAAGGTTTAAGCTAAACTCATAACTCCTTTTTTGTTAGGTTAAATTAGTATCACTAACAGAAAAAGGAGTTTTTCTTTTGCGATCAGTCCAATGCTTTAATGAATATGATCCGTTAAAAACAGTCCTTGTTTGTGAGCCTTGTCATTTGATGAAGGAGGAATCCCTTCAAGTAAGTATTGATACAGCGATCAAACAGCATCACCATTTGGTATCGACTCTAAAAGATTATGGAGTAGAGGTTCTTGAGATTTCTGCTGTTCCTCAATTTCCGGAGCAAGTGTTTACGCGTGATATTGGTTTTGTACTTGGAAGGGAAGTACTTGTATCGAAAGTGTCGAATTACCGAAGACAAGGAGAAGAGGACGAATTTAAATCTTGGCTTCAAAAAGAAGGGATTCCGTTTTTTCCAGTTATGGAAGGAACTGTGGAAGGCGGGGATGTCCTAATTGATGGAGACACGGTCTATGTAGGGTTAAGTAATCGTACGAATCGAGAGGCAGCACAAGCCATTCAAAAATTGCTTCCTCACATGGACGTTATGGAGGTTCCCTTTACCGATCACTTTCTTCATCTCGACTGTGTATTTAATATTCTTTCTCCGACAGAAGCGATCATTTATTCAGAGGAAATTCACGGTGAAAGGGTTCAAGCCTTGAAAAAAAGATACGATTTTATTGAAGTCACGAAGGAAGAGCAAGCTTGTTTGGCAACGAATGTATTATCCATTGGTGATAAAAGAGTGATTAGTATTCCGAACAACAAATCGCTGAATCTTGAGTTGGGTAGCCGTGGTTATGAGGTCATTGAAGTCGATTTGACCGAGATTTTGAAATTTGGCGGATCCTTTCGTTGCTGTACACTTCCGCTTTTTCGTTCTAACTAATATTTTGTTGACGTAAGGGTAATCTAAAAACAAAAAAGTCGAGGTTGTATATCTTGATCGGACTACTCTTTGCATTAATCATCTTTAATGTAGTTGCTTTACGGAAAAATCAATTAACACCGAATCAAACGCTACATATTTGGATGTTTACAATCGCCTTTCAAGCTCTTTTTGATATCGTCATTGAATTTAAGTTTCATGGTTATTGGTACTTCTCAAAGGATATTGATTGGAAGGGAATGGTGGCGCATATTTTTTTGCTACCACCAGTAAACATCTTGTTTCTAAGCTTTTTCCCTTTTCAGAAAGAGAAAGTAAAGCAAATTTTCTATATTCTCGTTTGGACAATCGCTATTTTGATCTATGAAGCCATCTCACTTCTACCAGCACCATGGGGATATTTTCATACCGGCTGGTGGAAGCTGTATCATTCGGCTATGATCGACCCGTTTTTATTTTTAAGCCTACTTGGATATTTTAAATGGGTGATCCGAATGGAGAACAAGTCTATCTCAGGAAAGATACCTGGCACTTGACTTAAAAGAACTTGTCTCCGTACATGGCAAAAAAATAAATGATCATGGTAATCAGTCCGAAAGGTACACCGAACTTTGCCCATTCAGAGCTTGTGATGTTCAGCTTCCCAGAAGAAATAATATTTGGGATGTTCCCTGGAACAAGCATACCACCACTAATGATGAGCCCCAGTAAAATGGCTTTAATTGTTTCGTTCGTCATGGATGGGCTGATTTCTGCAGCGGCTAATGTCGCGTTATCTAATACAGCAGAAATCATATTGATCCAATAGAGAAGATTTGCGTCTAATCCAAGAATATAAGCATTGATAAGCGGTTCAAATCCTGCGCCTAATAGTGTAAGTCCCATGACAAATAAATAGATTTTTCCAGTGCGAAGGATGATTTCTGAATAAGGCTCTCTTTCGTTTACCAATGATAATTTTGTTCTTTTAAAGCGAGGTTGGACAAATAGCGCTGCGACAATTCCCATCATTAAAATGCCAAGAGTGACTTCACGCCCGATTAGATTAAAAAGAAAAAAGGTATCCTCGTTTAGTTTGCTTGTGATAATGGTCGACAGTGGCTCACCGATGGGAGTCAAAGCTGCCCCTAAGCCGATTGAAAAACAAGCAAGAATGACGAGCTTGACTTCTGAGGCCCTTTCTAGTCGCAGAACGGAAACAATAATGACGAGAACGAGTGCAGCGATAATGGCTGTGATGATGCTTGAGAGTAGACCAAGGATGATGACTACGAGTGCGAAAAATACTGGATAAGGCACAGCTTCACTTATCCGTCGGATCAATTTTTCCAGTGGAACCTTTAACCATTTAAAGAGAACACCTGCAACTAAGACAGCCAACGTGATTTTGATCGGATCCTTGAGAGCCTTCATGATTAAGTTGTAATCCAGCATCCCTCCTACATAGGCAGCGCAAATCCCCATGATAAAAAGAAATACTTCAAGATGTCGTTCGACGATTTTTACGGAAAAAGGTAGAAATAAAACTAAGAGTAAAATAAAGATTAATCCAGTCATGTTGGTTTACCTCGCTATTCTTTATCATTGCTAGTCCTAAGAAAATGCATATGCTCGTCCGTGTGAAATATGCTAGACAATCAAAAAGAGCAGAGACATTATTCTCTGCTCTTAACTGATCAATTTTTTCCGATTAAAATATCAAAATCTATGGTAATTTCGGTAGACTCCTGGTTTAGAAATGTATTTATTCTAGATTCCTTAGCTGACCAAGCAAGTGGAGTCATTTGAATCAAATTTCTCATTTCATAAGCTGTCAGCTTTGTTGTATAGCTCAAACGCTGAATATCTAGGAGTTGAAAATGCTTTGCAAACAATGTCACCGTTGCATCATTTTTATATCTTTCTTTTTCTGTACGTTCAAAAAGTAACTCTCGTAGCTCACGTAAATAATTTGAACGAGGTACCACTTTAATAAGGAGGCCACCTGGGAACAAAATTCGCTTGAACTCCTTGTAATTGGATGGTGATAAGACGTTGAGAATGGTATGAAACTTGCTATCCTCAATGGGTAGATTTGCTAAGTCGCCAACAATCCACAGGGGGTGCCTATATCGTTTTGCTGCCATTTGAATGCCTTCCTTTGAAATATCAAGACCGACACCGATAAATACTTGTTTCTCCATTATTTTCAGTAAGTGCGAGCCTTCCCCGCAGCCTGCATCTAAAACCAAATACTGATGGATAGAGCTGTTCATATTCTCCCTGATGATCTTCGCAAGGATATCATGCAAGGGTTGATATAACTGACTATCAGAAATAATCTGATGCCTTGATTCAAATAATGTTTTATTATAGTGACTGTTAGAGCCATTGCTTAATAAGTTCACATAGCCATTTTTTGAAAAATCGAAGGTATGATTTTTTGAACAGACAAGACTTTGTTGACCTACGATCGCCATTGTATTTTTACATAAGGGGCATCTGAAAGCCTCCACGTACTTTTGAAATTGATTTACTCTTTGTTCCTTTTTGTTCATGAGGTCTCTTCCTTTCGCAATAAAAAAATCACAGGGATCTGCCTGTGATTTCAGAGTAAAGGGAAGGAGCCCTACTTTATTTAGGAAAGACACTACGCCAAATAAACCTTCGTTTTTGTAGAAGGTAAAAGAATGCATAAATAAAGAAAGGCAGATCGAGCCGCCTTTCCACAAATGTCATATGAGCAATTGACTATTAAAAAAGGACAGACTGATCCCATTTACTCTGTCTTCACAAACAGAGCCTTTGAACGTATGAAATTACTGGTTCAAAGCTGGGAATCGAAGTCTCATGTAATGTGTCATTTTTTAATATTCCTCCTTTAAATTTCATGATTATTATAGAATCTCCATGGAAAAAAGTAAAGGATTGCGTATATAAGCATATTGTTATATATTGATACATGGAGGTGATTCGGATGGGTCAAAGTATAGAGATAGAACAGGCAGCGGGCTTATTGAAGTTGTTAGGTGATAAGACGCGATTAACCATGCTACGGATATTAATTGAGCAGGATTGCTGTTGTGTATGCGAATTTGTTGAAATGTTTGAGGCAAGCCAACCGGCCATCAGTCAGCATTTACGTAAATTAAGAGATGCTGGCCTTGTGAAAGAAAATCGTAGAGGGCAATGGATGTTCTATTCATTTAATCAACAGTACGAGTACGCAGATTATGTTCACCTTCTTTTGAAAGAACTGCCAAGTCAGGCAGAGAAACTAGGAAAAAGAATTTCTTGTGATTAACAATGTATGGAGGTATATGTTTTGTCTTTAGCAATCGTGATGGCTATTATCATTTTTCTTGTAACACTGACCCTTGTTATTTGGCAGCCGAAAGGCTTAGGAATTGGCTGGACGGCATGTGGGGGAGCTATTTTAGCATTATTATTTTCAGTTGTTTCCTTTGAAGATGTTATTGATGTAACAGGTATCGTATGGAATGCAACGTTAGCGTTTATTGCCATTATTATTATTTCTCTTATCTTAGATGAAATCGGATTTTTTGAATGGTCCGCGTTACATATGGCTCGTGCGGCAGGTGGCAACGGGGTGAAAATGTTTATTTTCGTTACCTTGCTTGGTGCTGGAGTGGCTGCGCTCTTTGCCAATGATGGAGCGGCGCTTATTTTAACACCGATTGTATTAGCGATGGTACGTAATTTACAGTTCAACGAAAAAATGGTCTTTCCATTCATCATGGCGAGTGGTTTTATTGCCGATACAACGTCCTTGCCTCTTGTCGTAAGTAATCTTGTTAATATTGTATCGGCTGACTTTTTTGGAGTGGGGTTTGCTGAATATGCATCACGCATGGTTATTCCAAACTTTTTCTCCTTAGGAGCAAGTATACTTGTCTTATTTTTATATTTTCGAAAAAGCATTCCCAAAAAGTATGATCTCGACAATTTGAAAAAACCTGAAGAAGCGATTAAGGATTTAAGAATGTTCCGTTTATCTTGGTTCGTCTTGGCGATCTTATTGATTGGCTATTTCATTAGTGAATTCGTAGGGATTCCAGTTTCATTTATTGCTGGTATCATTGCCATTTTCTTTTTAATGATGGCGAAGAGTAGTCCTGCAGTTCACACGAAAATGGTGATAAAAGGTGCCCCTTGGAGTATTGTTTTCTTTTCGATAGGGATGTATGTGGTTGTGTACGGTCTACGAAATGTGGGATTAACGAGCCTTCTGGCTGATTTGATTCAACAGGCAGCTGATCAGGGACTTTTTGTAGCTACAATGGCAATGGGCTTTATTGCAGCGATTCTTTCATCCGTCATGAACAATATGCCAACGGTAATGGTGGATGCGTTGGCAATCGCAGAGACCAATACGTCAGGTGCTATTCGTGAAGCACTTATTTATGCCAATGTAATTGGTTCTGATTTAGGGCCAAAAATTACACCGATTGGTTCACTAGCGACGTTGCTATGGTTGCATGTATTATCCCTAAAGGGGGTAAAGATATCATGGGGTACCTATTTTAAGACAGGTATTATCTTAACAATCCCAACGCTATTTATTACACTTTTAGGCTTATATTTATGGTTAGTCATTATTTAAAAGGAGCGAGTTTACATCATGGATAAAAAAACAATCTATTTCTTATGCACAGGGAATTCTTGCCGCAGCCAAATGGCTGAAGGGTGGGGGAAAGAATATTTAAGTGAAGAATGGGACGTGAAAAGTGCGGGTCTAGAGGCTCATGGATTAAATCCCAATGCTGTAAAAGCGATGAAGGAAGCTGGAATAGATATATCTAACCAAACTTCTGATGTGATTGATCCGGAGATTTTAAACAACGCTGACTTGGTTGTTACATTATGTGGACATGCAGCTGATCATTGTCCTGTAACTCCACCACATATAAAACGCGTGCATTGGGGATTTGACGATCCAGCAAAGGCAGAAGGAACGGATGAAGAGAAATGGGCGTTCTTTACCCGAGTAAGAGATGAAATTGGTGAGCGAATTAAGCGATTTTCGGAAAAAGGAGAATAAGATTTTGGAGAGGGTGTCCTTAGGGGCACTCTTTTTCGTTCGGAACGCATTCAGAATCCTTATTCGGAACCACTTTATTTTAGGAAAGCAAAAATCTTACCCTCAATCAAACGATTGATCAAAAACGCCACGTCATATATAGGCTGGTGAGTTCAAGTTGAAAGTTAATTTTTTGGATTATTTTTGTGAGATAAGGACTAGGTCGAAAAGATTGTTTCAACCCTCATAGTATCGTGAGAAAGCAAAAAGGGATCTGTCAATCAAACGATTGATCAAAAACACCACGCCGCATATGAGCTCGTGCGTACGAGTTGAAAGTTAATTTATTAAGTTGTTTTTGTGAGATAGGAACAGGCGTAAAATTGAGCAAAAATAGCGATTTTTGCTGTCTCCTTATCGTGAAAAAGCAAAAATGGACCTGTCAATCAAACGATTGATCAAAAACGCCACGCCGTATATGGGCTGGTGAGTTCAAGTCGAAAGTTAATTTTTAGAGTTGTTTTTGTGAGATAGGAAAAATGCCTGATTTGAATGGGAAATATCATTACAGACATCACATTATCGTAAGAAAGTAAAAAGAAACCTGTCAATCAAACGATTGATCAAAAATGCCACGCCGCATATGGGCTGGTGTGTTCAAGTCCAAAGTTAATTTTTCGAGTTGTTTTTGCAAAATAGACTTTAGGTCGTTTTACATAGGGAAATAGGTTCAAACACGAGTTTTCCTCGTAAATGGGGGAGACAAGATTAGTGGGGGTTCCGAATTTGTTAATCAGAAGCTGTGATCACAATTTAGTCTGTGTTGTGGAAACCTTGTTATTTTAAAAAAGCAAAAGAGTATCTCCCAATCAAACGATTGTTCAAAAATGCCACGTCACGTAAGGGCTGGCACTCTCAACCTGAAAGTTATATTTTTGGATTATTTTTGTGAGATAGATTATCGGACCTAAATTCAGCGACTAGATCAGAGGAATACGAGATTAAAATTTGTAATTGAAAATGATTATCATTTATAATGAGTTTAGCTGAAGAAAACTTCTTATACGGGATAGGAGTGGAAATATGTTCGTTCAAATGAGAAAGACGGTTGTTACAGAGGGAAGTTCTGAGAAGGTAGTGGCGCGGTTTAGTGGTGAAGGGATTATTGAGAAGCAGCCTGGATTTGTTGATTTAACAGTGATGGTTAAGCAAGTGCGTAAAGGCGATGAAGAAGTGGTTGTACTTATTCGCTGGGAATCGGAAGAGGATTGGAAAAATTGGGAGAAGAGTCCGGAGCATATTGCAGGCCATAAAGCTAAACTTGGGCAACCAAAGCCTGATTACATTGTCAATGTAGAAGGAAGCAAATATGAAGTGAAGACAGTAAAAACAGCCGTGAAATAATCAATCTAGTAAACTTTAAATAACAAAAGGAGAGGTTGCCTTGAGCCTCTCCTTTTTGAATTGAATTATTTTATTATATCGTGGTCAACATAACGCTCGCCGTTTAATTCACTCACGATGTTAATCGCAACCTTAGCGCCATCTCCAGCAGTGATAATGGTATGCATGCTCACGCCTGCGCAAGTACCTGCAGCCCAAATGCCTTCTACATTTGTTTTTCCAGCTTGGTCAACGTCAAAGATTGTTTTAATACGAGGTTCCGTACCAGGCTTTGTGTTCACTCCGGATTTTTCTCCAAGGTCAACACCCATTCCTGTCGCAAGGATGACATGCTTTGCTTCGTATTCGCCACTTTCAGTCACAACCACTAAGTGATCTTCAGTTTTGATAATCGCAGTTGCGTCTGCTTGAACGATTTCAGCACCAAACTTTTTCGCTTGATTTTTACCTGTCTCAACTAGATCAGGACCAGAAATAGCAGGTGCGCCGTAATGGTTATCTAACCATGCACGCTTTGTCACGCTTTTGTCGTTATCTAAAATTAACGTTTTCTTCCCAGCCTTGGATGTAAAAATACCTGCACTTGCTCCAGCTGGACCAGCTCCAATAATAACTACATCATACATATGTAACGGCCTCCTTTTTTGTGAGATACACAATTATATTAACAAAATCTTCCGAGAATATCTCACAATTAGTCCTGAGGCATTAGTCTATTGGTTTATCCGTAGTTGCTGTGTCGATTAGTTCGTCTTTATTCTCTTGACCAACGCTTTTTACGCCTAAAATATCAAGGATGAAAACAAATACTGGAATCCCCACAATAAGTCCCCATACACCAAAGTAGTGCTCGCCGAAAATAAGGACGATAAATGTATAGAATACAGGTAAGTGAGTTTTAGAAGACATCAATTTTGGATTCAAAATGTAAGCCTCAATCGCATGGATAATCATGATTACGATTAAGATGTAGACCACATACATGTATCCGCCGATTGTATAAGCAATTGTACATAATGGAACTAGAGAAATCATGACACCAGCAACAGGGATGAGTCCAAGTGCGAATACCATGATCGATAACCCTAAGATTTGCGGGAAGTCCATGATCCATAAGGCGATCGTCGTAATCGCGCAGTTCACGATGGCAATCACAAATTGTGCTTCGATTACTTTTCCGAATGTGAGGACAAATTTTCTAGCGAAAAATTCAATCTCCTTATAAAATGGAGCAACCTTGCTATATTTAAATTTAGTAGTAAATTCAATGAGTTTTTGTTTTTCTAACAAGAAGAATAAACTCAAAATAAGCGAAATAAACACTTGAACACCAATTGCGCTTATATCCGTAAAGGATTTCAGGATGAAATTCACACCTTGTTCAAGATAGTTATTAATGCCGTTCTTTTCAATGATCTCTACAATGTAATTAAATAGAACATTATCCCGAGGCTGAAGATAGAAAGCCTGGAGCTGCTTAAATAATTGCGTAATTTCAATTGTTATGACTGGGAGGTACTTTACAAGCCCGTAGGTTAATAACCCAATGATGGTTAAGTATGAAAACAGAACCGTAAATTTTCGATTGATGTTCGTTTTTTTTGTGACCAGTTCTACAAGCCGGTCCATCAGAAATGAAAAAATAAATGTTAACAGGATTACATTTAGCATGCTTCTTACAGCAAATAATGCAATCATGATAATTGCGAAAATTATAAATCTTTTTAAGCCATTCTTGTTTAAGAAGTTATTTATATTTTCCATCGTTGTCGATGTTTCCTCCAGTACAAATGAGATTTTCTGTCTAACTTTATTTTAGCATATATACAAGGGTGGTTGTGGTCAAAAAAGTAGTCTCATGTGAGCATTTTGAAAACTTCTCTTATGCAGATAGAGGAGAGAACAAATAAAAAGAACCATCATATCCGCGATCGAATGAATGGTTCTTGTGTTTGTATTGATACATATAATCTTTTTTCGTTTTTGTTTTCCTTGTTGTCATATCCATTGCGGCAAAGGGGCTACGGTTGCATTCAGGATTTCGTCTACCTTCACGTGCTAATTTTTCACGGTGTTTTCTTGCTCGAGACTTAGCCAAAACAAATCACTCCTTGTATTTAGGTTATATTTAGTATACTTAATTAAAATGATTTTTGGAACAGAATATAATAAAGAATGGAAACAGGAAAAGGGGGGACTTATACATGACTTTTCATAACGAGCCAAATGTATATGTCAATCAAGTGCAGCTAAAGGTAACTGAATTGGAGCGTTCATTAACTTTTTACAAAGAAATTATTGGACTGAAGGTTTTGTCTCAGACGGAAGAATCGGCGATTCTAACAGCAGATGGAAAAACGCCGTTGGTGACCATTATTGAACCAGACAATGTCACACCTAAAGAGCCACGTCGCACGGGTTTGTATCATTTTGCTTTACTTCTTCCAAGTCGAGCAGATTTGGCAGCTTGTTTAAAGCATCTTGTTGAAAGTGGTTATCCTCTTCAAGGGGCTTCCGATCATCTCGTGAGTGAGGCGATTTATTTAGGAGACCCTGACGGAAACGGGATTGAAATTTATGCTGATCGTCCGGCTGAAAAATGGGAATGGATGAATGATTCAATCGAGATGGGTACAGTTGCTTTGGATGTAGAAGATTTATTCTCGCAGTGGAATGGCGAAAAGTGGCAAGGGTTGCCTGCAGGAACAATCATGGGGCATATTCATCTGCATGTTGCTAATTTGCATGAGGCTGAACAATTTTACTGTGAAGGTCTCGGTTTTGAAATTGTGACTCGGTATGGCGGGCAGGCTCTCTTTATTTCAACCGGCCGATATCATCATCATATTGGGTTAAATACGTGGAATGGGTTAGGAGCTCCAGCACCATCTGAAAAAAGTGCAGGGTTAGAGCATTATACATTGGTGTTCCCAAGTGATGATGAAAGACAGAAAGCAGTGGAACGGCTAGAAAAATTGAATATTTCTGTAGAGGTTGTGAAAAAAGGTTTGCATGTTAAGGACCCGTCAGGAACACAAATTATATTAGCTGTGTAAAAAAAGAGTCAGTGATTTAGTTCACTGACTCTTTTTACCATTTACGTTATTATTCACCTAGATAAGCAGTTAACATCCATACATGGGTGTCAATTTTCTCGATTAAGCCAGTAGCTAAATCGTTTGTAATCACGTCATCTTGCTCTTCTGCTAATTTTGCAAGTTCAACAAGTTGTTCTTTAATTGCTTTGTAATCAGAAACTAGAGCAGCAACCATTTCGCTTGCCTTTGTTTCGTTATTTGTTTCTGCTAGAGTAGCAGTTTCTAAGTATTCTTTCATTGTAGCAACTGGTTGTCCACCGATTGCAAGTAGGCGCTCAGCAATTTCGTCAACAGTCTCGGCTGCTTCATTATATAATTCTTCAAATTTTTCATGAAGGGTGAAGAAAAGTGGTCCTTTTACATACCAGTGAAAACGATGTAGTTTCGTGTATAGAATACTCCAGTTAGAAATTTGTACGTTTAATGCAGTTTGTAGATTCATTTAAATTCCTCCTCAAACAATTTATATATTTATTATAACAAATATTAAATTAAAATCAATACTTATTTAAAATAAATATTAATTAATAATAATTATAAATAAAAACCCTTAAGTGAAAACTTAAGGGTTTTTATGCGTTTGAACTGAACATATAAGTTTTATGATGATATCGAATACTAAAGATGAGTCCCATTGCGAACATATTTCCCATCATAGCACTTCCTCCATAACTGATAAAAGGAAGAGGAATCCCTGTAATCGGCAATAACTGAATTGTCATCCCGATGTTTTGAAAAACATGGAAGGTAATCATGCTAATGATACCGACACAAATATAAGTATTAAACGGATCGGTTGTATCAAGGGCGGTTTTTGTTAAATGATAGATTAAAATAAAAAACATACCAATGACCATACTTGCGCCAATAAATCCGTATTCCTCACCGATAACGCTAAAGACAAAGTCGGTATGGTTATCAGGGATATAAACAACTCTTTCACCAAAGCCCTTTCCAGTAATGAGTCCAGAACCAATCGCTTGGAGCGACTTATAAAGCTGATAGCCGATCCCGCTTTGAAAGCTCTCCGGATCAAGCCAGGAATAAATGCGGTTTAGCTTGTACTCATCAATATTAAAGAACCTTTTCAATAGTTCTGGTACTTTTATGACCACATAAAGAATCGCAGCTGCAAAGGATGCTCCTATGAGAAAAATCGGCGTGATAATTTTCCAAGAGATGCCGGATACAAGAATCATGCCGACTAAAATAGCGATAATAACTAATCCTGTTCCCATGTCTTCCGGTGCTATTAAACCGAGAGGGACGATCGTTGCTAGTCCTAGCTTCATTAATAAGTAAAAATCTGTCTTTAATGTTTTATAATCAATTTTTTCATGATGATCTGCAATTAATTTGCTGAGGGTCAGAATTAAAAAAATCTTCATAAATTCAGAAGGCTGTACTGAGCCAAGTCCTGGGATAACGAACCAGGCTTTTGCCCCTTTGGTTTCCGGTGCGATGGATTCTGGTGCAAAAATAAGGAAAACCAAAAGAAAGATCCCAAATCCATATAAATACCAACTTAATTTTCGATATTGCTCATTATCAAAGAGCATGACAACTGCAACAATTACAACCCCGATCGCATAATTTAGAGCTTGTCGTATAAAATAATTCGTGTCTCCATATTGTCCAGTTGTTTGAGCGCTATAGATCGTAGCGCAGCTAGTTAGAAAGAACACAAATAGTATAAAGCATAATGTCCAGTCGAACTTTTCGGCAACCCTAGTCTTTTTCTCCATCCTGCAACACCTAGTCTCCTATAATCTTCCTCTATCTTAACAAATTACCAATTAAAATAGCCACATGTATTAAGACGTAATATAGAATTAGATAGTTTCAAAAGAAAAACCCACGAAGGGGCTCTATCGTGAGTTTCTACAGTAAATATTCGATAAACATCGTAGCAATCCCAAAATAGGTTACGAGCGAAAAAATGTCGTTTAGGGTTGTGATTAGTGGACCAGATGCGATGGCAGGGTCAATATTTAAACGATATAAGATCAGTGGAATGACTGTACCTGCTAACGTTCCGATAATTAAAGTTAATAACAACGAGCTACCAACGACAAGTCCAAGGATAAAGTTTCCTTGCCAAACGAGAGCAATGACGGAAATGAGTACGCCACAAGTGACACCTATAATGACTCCAACAAAGAGCTCTCTGAAAATTAGCTTCGTGATGACTCTTTTATCAATATCATTGGAAGCAAGACCGCGAACGACAACTGCGAGTGATTGAGTTCCAGTGTTACCAGTCATCCCAGAGATCATCGGCATAAAGAATGCGAGGGCAACGACTTGTTTTAATGTAGTCGAATAGGTATCAATAATACTACCTGAAATCAACCCGATAAAAAGGAGTAAAACCAACCATGGTAGTCGACGATAAGCAGCAACAAAGGACTTAGTATCGAAGTCGATCGATTTACCGGAAGCAGAAAGTTTTTCGATATCCTCGTTAGCCTCACGAATGACGACGTCGATGATATCATCGACCGTGATAATTCCGATTAGAACATGTTCCGCATTCACAACAGGAATCGCGAGGAAGTCATACCGTTCAATTAATCTTGCTACTTCTTCTTGGTCCGTGTCTTCTAATACAGAGATAACCCGTTCGTACATAATATCTCGTATTTTCTCTTGTGTATCGGCAATTAATAAATCCCGATAAGATACTACCCCCACAAGACGTCTATGTTGGTCGACAACATATAAGTAGTTAATCGTCTCTGCTAGTTCAGCAAATGATTTTAACTTATCAACGGCTTCTCTAACCGTGTAGTAATCGCGGATCCACACGAAACGGTTGGTCATCAAACGTCCTGCAGTTTCTGCAGGATAGTTCATGATGTCCTGAACAATTTTTGCCTCTCCCTTTTTCATTCCTGATAGTAAGGAAGCTATTTTTTCAGGAGATAAATCCTCAAGCAAGGAGGCAAGGTCATCGTTGTCCATCATGTCTAAGACTTTCCCTGATTTTTCAATTCCGAGCCGGTTCAACACATCAATTTGCTCTTCACTGTCTAACTCTTGAATTAAATCTGCAAGAGCGTCTATATTAAGGAAAAATAAAAAGCGTGTTCGGTGTTTTTCCGGCAAGTCCGCATAAATTTGGGCAATATCGTATGGTTGTAGCTCATCGATGATCGCTTCAAATTCTTTTCGCTTATTTTCTTTTAACGCTTTGATGACATAAAGGGTGATTTGATCTTCTGTCATGTTATGAATCATGCGCTCACGCTCCTTTACCGGAAAAATAATAATTGAAATTTCTTCACGTGATTATTATAAGTAAAGAAAGGCAGAATTGATATGAATAAATAAGAAACGGCAATATTTTTAACTTGTTAATATATTTCTAATTTTAAAAATGTTGCTCTAGGAACTCGATTTTAGTGGGCAATCAATTGTGTTTGTAATACCAACAATGGCTTGTCTTAATATAGTCTCGATGGTGTTTATTAAAATCTCTTGACAAAAAAGTTCAGACTAAGATTTTACGATAAAAATTTGTTAGAATATCATATAAAAAGATGATAAAAAAGATGACATTGTGACTGAAGGTTTGTTACGTCTTCATAAGTCTTATCAAAAGGGTCGGAGGTTATTCTCTTGAAAAAAAACAATAGCAATCAGCGTGACCTTGTATACGTACACTTAAACGAAACCAAACAATATGTTCTTTCTTATGGGATTGAATACGCGGAATTTGCCGGGTCACTCTCAGACCTCATGAACAATGTACTTCTACTGAAGCATCATTTTGATGATGGCGACTTTAATATGCACACATTACTAGAAATCGTTCCAAATGAACGATTGAACAATCTAGCAAAGGATGATGTGTATGGTTACGGTGATTTTTGCTGGATTGATTTTGAAGAAGAAGAGGGGTTAAACGAGCTTACTGGTCAGGAACTAGCAGAGCTGCTCTATTTAGGTCATATGAAAGACCATTTAAAGCCACCGTTTTACCACCGTTTACGAAATCGCTTCGTCTATTTGGCTCATGATGATGGCTGGTGGAACAAAGTGTATTATCGAAACATCCGAGACTTCTACCGCATGCTCGGTGATGTTTTAGCGGGGAAGATGAAGGAAGCGGGATTAGAGAAAAACCTTTTAGGCTTGAAAAAGAAGCGTGAATTTCCATCGATAAGTATGGAACTTTTACTTAATATGAAACAGATGATGAAGGAAGGTATTCTTATCTCCTTCCACGATACGGTACAAACTCGGACAAGCATTGAGATTCCAATCTGGGTTCTCGGTGATTTTGATAATATGGACGACATGTATGAAGAATATGAGAACGTGGCAAGAGGGAAGTATGACGCGAAGCTTCTTTTTGATAAAAAAACGAGAGAGTGGAAGATGTATTCCAACTAACTTGAGGAGGCTCATTAAAGAATGACCACAGAATTACGGATGGCATTCCCACGTCAGTTAACGGAAGCTATTTTTCTTGAAAGACCAAATCGCTTTATCATTCATTGTCGACTGCTTGATTCAGATGAAGTTGTCATAGCGCACTTACCTGATCCTGGTAGACTGATTGAACTTTTGATTCCTGGCAGAAGGGTCTGGTTGATGGATAACGATAATCCAAACCGCAATACAAAATGGACGGCTGTCCTTTGTGAGAATCCTGACCAGACTTGTCTTGTTTCAATTAATACGACTTATCCGAATATGCTTGTGGAAAAAGGGTTGAAGGCTGGATTTTTCGAAGAATTCAATGACTGGAAGTACAAGAAATCCGAATACAAGCATGGAAATTCTCGTTGGGATTTTTTATTAGAAAAAGAGGACGGAAATCAACTGCTGCTTGAGGTTAAAAGTGTAACATTGGCGGATGGTGAAAAAGGTATGTTTCCCGATGCAGTCACTGCACGAGGAACAAAGCATGTAAAGGAACTAACAGAGCTCGCAAGAAATTCTGACTTTGAAACGGCGATACTTTTTGTTGCCCAGCGAGAGGATGTCCAATACATAACAACGGCTTCTCATATCGATCCTGCTTTTGACCAAGCGTTAAGAGAGGCTGAAGCTGCGGGAGTAAGGCTTTTTGCTCGAAGATGCCAAATGACTGTCGAAGAAATTCGAGTAGTAGATTCCATCTCAGTCGACCTAGCTAAGTAAAATTTATTGCTTTTTTTGCCAGATCATGGTGTATAATTATCGGTAACGGAAAATTTCATATGGAATTTATAGATTTAGGTGTCTTTATGAGAAAAGTATATTTTTGAAGTTAGATGACTGTCTAGCTTCAGCGCCTAGCCCCTCGAGGTCATAAGCCAAACTGTCCAGAAGGTTAAAGAACAACCTTCTTGCCAGCTCGTCTTATGCTTGTCGGAGCTAAACAAGGCGCTTCCGCTTTTCTATCAAGACTTAAAAGGGAAGTTGGTGTAATTCCAACGCGGTCCCGCCACTGTAAATGGGAGCATGCTGCAAAATGTCACTGTACGAAAGTATGGGAAGGCGCAGGATTGCTATGACCATGAGCCAGGAGACCTGCCTATTTCAGCTACACCAACAAACCTACGAGGATAGGGAGGTGTTTGGAAGACCTTTTTACATATTGATCATTCCAACATCTCCATTTCTTCAAGTGGAGATGTTTTTTATTGGGCTTTTTTGAAAAAAAAAAGCCATAGCTCCGCTTCATTCATAACATTTGGAGGAGAAACAGATGAAGAAATGGTACTCATTTTTATTACTGCTACTTATGTCAGTAGGAATTCTAGCAGGTTGTGGAGAGGAACAAGCACCTGAAAAAACAAATCAAGCAGGTGAACAGGTTGAACAGAAAGAGGAGCAGTCATTTCCAGTAACCATTACAGATGCAAGCGATAACGAAGTGGTTATTGAAGAAAAACCGGAAAAGATCGTTTCGCTGATCCCAAGTAACACGGAAATCGCTTTTGCTCTAGGCCTTGGTGACGAAATTGTCGGAGTATCCGATCATGATAATTATCCTGAAGAAGTAAATGAAAAAGAAAAAATCGGTGGCATGGAGATGAATGTGGAGAAGATTATTTCTCTCGCTCCAGATTTAGTGCTTGCTCATGCTTCTAGTGCGCATAATTCTTCAGAAGGGCTACAACAATTAAAAGACTCTGGCATTGCTGTAGTCGTTGTCAATGATGCAGCTAGCTTTAACGACGTTTACAGTTCGATCGAAATGATTGGTAAAGCAACAGGCGAAGCAGAGAATGCAGAAAAAATTATCGCTGATATGAAAACAAAGATAGCTGAAATCGAAGAGAAAACAGCTGAGATTACAGAACCAAAATCTGTAATTGTCGAGGTTAGTCCGGCACCAGATCTTTACGTAGTCGGAAAAAATACTTTTATGGATGAAATGCTGACGCTTATTCATGCGAAAAATGGTGTAGGGGATCAAGAGGGTTGGTTGAATCTTGACCAGGAATCCTATATTGAACGAAATCCGGAAGTAATTATCACGACTTATGGATACTATACAGAGGGAGCTGTCGATTCTGTGTTAGCAAGAGAAGGCTGGCAGGATGTTTCAGCAGTGAAAAATAAACAAGTCATTGATGTTCACTCTGATCTGGTTACTCGATCTGGTCCTAGACTTGCTGAGGGGCTAGAGGAACTGGCAAAGGCCGTCTATCCTGAATTATTCAAGTAAAATTGGTTTGGAGAGAAACCTATGAAGAATAAAGCTTTTGCTTATGTGATCTCGGCAGTGTTTTTAGTTGTTGCGATGTTGTTGGGTATTTCAATCGGGACGGTTCATGTTCCAATCTTCAATATCCTTCAAATTATCGGGGCTGAAATTTTCCGTTTTATGTCTATCGACCAAATCGATCCGATGCAAACGAATATTGTTTTAAACATTCGTTTGCCTAGGGTTCTTTTGGCAGGACTAGTTGGAGCGGCACTCGCGATTGCGGGTGCGGCTTTCCAAGGTCTTTTGCGAAATCCATTAGCTGACCCTTACACATTAGGGGTATCGTCTGGTGCTTCGGTCGGAGCGGTCATGACGTTGTTTTTCCAGCTTTCAATCCCATTTGTGGGCGCTTTTACTTTACCATTATTAAGTATTTTATCTGCTTTTTTAACTATTTTTCTCGTTTTAGGATTTGCGCGTAAAATTGATAAAGGAATGAAAGTTGAAACGATTATTTTAACTGGAATTATATTTAGTTCATTCTTAGGAGCGTTTATATCCCTTGTCATTGCTTTAACGGGAGAGGAATTAAGACAGATTATTGGTTGGCTTCTTGGTAGTGTTTCGATGCGTGGATGGACCTATATTAATATCATTCTGCCATTCTTTTTGATTGGCTCCATCATTATTTTGGCTAATAGCAAAGAGCTGAATGCAATGTCTTTCGGCGAGGAACGTGCTCAGCACTTAGGGGTTAATGTCCAGAGAAGAAAAATGGTGATTCTAATTGCCGGGTCCATTTTAACAGGAGCGGCTGTTGCAGTCTCAGGTACAATTGGCTTTGTCGGTTTAGTGATTCCTCATTTAACAAGACTTCTATGGGGACCAGACCATCGACATTTACTCCCATTGTCGATCCTAACAGGAAGTGGATTTTTAATATTGGCGGACTTAGTGTCGCGAACAATAATTTCTCCAATTGAGCTTCCGATCGGTGTTATTACTGCATTAATTGGTGCACCAGCATTCGGCCTCATATTGATGAAGGGTCGCTCTCGTAAAGTTTAATGTTAAAATCTTAAACCCGATTTTAACGTAGTAAAAGTTAGTTTGTGCTAATTGTCAAGTTTTTGCAAGCTCTTTTCTCATTGATTGAATAGTTCATCCCGTTGAAATAACTTGTAGTGCATTCAATTTTAGTCTCAAAAGCAACTAAGTTTGAGAAAAGAGTTTAATGAAGAGAAGAAGTATAGAAAGAAGTGGAACAGATGCTTAAGGTAGAACAGCTTTCAGGCGGATATTCAAATGAGCCGATCGTCAAGAATGTCTCCTTTCAAGTTCAGAAAGGGGAGCTTTTTGGCATTTTAGGCCCGAACGGAAGTGGCAAAACAACTTTACTAAAAATGATCAGTGGGATTTTGCCTTTTCAGTCTGGAACGATTTCGATCAAAGGGCAATCGATTAAAAGCTTTTCGATGAAAGAGTTAGCTAAAATGATGGCGGTTTTATCACAACATTCCTCCCAAGCTTTTTCATATACGGTTAAGGAAACGGTATCCCTAGGACGCTATGCACATCAAACCGGATGGTTTCGTTCATGGAGTGAAGAAGATGAACGAATCGTGCAAGAGGCGATGGAGCAAACAGGAATTCACGCGTTTCAAAACAAGAGTATTCAAGAGCTTTCAGGGGGAGAAAGACAGCGTGTCTTTTTGGCGCAATCATTAGTTCAGGAGCCTGAAATCCTTTTATTAGATGAACCGACGAACCATCTCGACCTTTCCTATCAAAAGGAATTGCTTGATTTATTAAAGCAGTGGACTCGAGAAAAAGGATTGACGGTCATCTCGATTTTTCATGATCTAAACTTAGCGAGTCTCTATTGTGACCGGCTTTTGCTTCTTGAAAATGGCTCGGTTCATACGAATGCTGTACCAAACGAAGTGGTGAAGGTGGATAAAATTAAAGAGGTGTACGATACCGATGTGGAAAAGCATCCGCATCCGTCTATTCCAGTTCCGCAAATGGTTCTTTTACCTAATTTTAATGGCGAGGAAAACATAGTAGAAATCGGACCGGAGTTCATGCGCTTTTCGAAGGAACATATCTCGCTTCATGCACCACTTCCACTTCGAACCATGTCATCTGGGGTTATCGGGTCTGGTGTTGGCTGGCATCAAACATTTGTTAATCGTCATGTAGATAAAACGTATGATTGTTCTGACCATCGAAACGAGATGCATCATTATCTAAAAGAACATGGCTTTGAACCTTCGCCAACGATTGGAATGATGACGGCTGTTTGGCTCGATGATGTTTCTTACAAGCTGATAAAAGGGGACAATTTTTCCATATTCGTCATCGTCACAGCGGGAGTTAGTAATGCGGTCGATGCTTCGAAAAGTGATCAACATTCCTTTGAAATGGTACCAGGTACCATCAATACTTGGATTTTTGTCAATGGGCAGCTGACGGAGGAGGCTTTTATTCAAAGCATCATGACTGCAACAGAGGCAAAGGTGAAGGTAATGGATTCAGAGAAAGTATTGGATTTGGTAACCGGAACGACGGCTACTGGAACATCAACCGATAGCATTCTTATTGCTGCTACGCAAATGGGCAAAAAATTAGAATTCGCCGGTACGATTACACCACTCGGAAAGCTAATCAGTCAAGGTGTCTTTGAGTGCACAACTGAAGCTATACGAAAAAGTCGTAAAAGGTTGAAAGCGAAATGATCTACCATTTATTTGCGATCACGATAGCAGTTATCATCGACTCTATAATTGGGGACCCTCCTCGTTGGCCGCACCCAGTAAAATGGATTGGTTCTACGATTTCATATTTCGAGAAACGATTAAATACGAACCATTTTCGTCGAGTAAAAGGGGTTGGAATGGTCCTTGTAATTGTAGTAATGGCATTTGCTGTGACAACCGCAATTGTGTGGCTGAGTTATGAGATTCATGTCATTGTAGGAATCCTAATAGAGAGCATCATAATTGCTACGACCATTGCTCGCAAAAGTCTGGAAGAAGCGGCTCTTGAAGTTTATGCACCGTTAGAAAATGAAGATTTACCTCAAGCTCGTTTAAAGCTTTCCTATATCGTCGGAAGGGACACGGAACGGCTTGATGAAAGTGAAATCGTCAGAGGGACTGTTGAGACAGTAGCTGAGAATACGAGTGATGGCGTAACAGCACCGTTATTTTGGGCGTTGATTGGTGGTGCTCCACTGGCTATGGTGTATAGGGCGATCAACACATGCGATTCGATGGTCGGGTACAAAAATGATCGCTATAAGTCATTTGGTTGGGCTTCGGCACGACTGGATGACATTGCGAATTGGTTCCCAAGCCGCATCACCGGAATGTTGATGTTACTCACTCATAAGCCACCTTTTGTGAAGCGCAAGAAAGCTTGGAAGATCTTCTTCCGTGATTCTAAAAAACATCCAAGTCCGAATAGCGGTTGGCTCGAGGCGGCAGTTGCTGTCCTATTAGGTGTTCAACTAGGTGGAGTGAACTACTACAAAGGAATTGTCTCCAATCGTGCAAAAATGGGAGAGCCTATCACAAACTTAGAAAAACATCACATCCTCATGACAAATCAAATTTTAACAAATACCACACTACTTTTTATCCTTCTACTTTGGATTGGAGGAATGCTAATTGAATTGGCCGTCACATGGAGCGAATCCTCAATACATCTATGAAACTATGAATATTCTCATGCCGGATGAAATCATTGACTTAAGCGCCAATATTAACCCGTTAGGTCCACCGAAGATTTTAAAAGAAAATTGGCCATCGTTTTATGACTCTATCGTAGAGTATCCAGATCCTGCTGCAAATAGGTTGAGGGAGACGGTTGCGAAAAAAGAAGATCTCGATAAAGAAATGATCATGATCGGAAATGGCGGGGCAGAGCTTATCTCACTATTAGGAAGAATGTTCGCTGAGAAGAAGGTTCTGATTATCCAACCAACCTTTTCCGAGTATGAAAAAGCCTGTCAGATAAACGGTTGTGAAGTAATACATCATTCACTCGATGAAAATTGGCAACTCAGGATTGAGCACTTGCCGATTGAAGACATTGATGCCATCTTCTTATGCAACCCCAATAACCCGACTGGTATGTCTTCTCCGTATGAACAAATGCTAGCCCTCTCTGAATTATGTAAGGAACGAGATATTTATCTAATTATTGATGAGGCTTTCTATGATTTTTGCGAAGACTATCAATCTCTTATTCCGATCGTGGGAAATTTCGCGAATGTCATTATGATCCGCTCGATGACGAAAATGTTTGCCATTCCTGGATTAAGGCTGGGGTATTTGTTAGCAGACGAAAAAGTGATTCAGAAACTGGCAAACTTTCAGTCCCATTGGAGTGTCAATGCTGTAGCGATGCTTGCTGGAGAACTATGCTTACGGGAAGTGGATTTTGTCCAAGAAACACGAACATACATAAAGAAGGAACGAGAAAAACTCTTTGCATTTTTTAACCTAGAAGGGTTTATCGTATCGCCTTCGAAAACGGATTTCTATTTACTTAAGGATCCAAATATAAAAGATCAGTTGCCATTATTCGAATTTCTCCTACGTCGTGGAATCGTACCTAGACATACGATGAATTTTCCAGGTATAGAGGGACAATGGCTCCGTTTTGCGATAAAGAGTTCGAATGAGAATAATCAATTACTCGAAGCGTTAAAGGAATGGAAAAAATGATTTTTATTACTGGTGGAGTCAGAAGTGGAAAAAGCACTTTTGCGGAAAAACTGGCCACTCAAAAAGCGATAGAACTCGAGGGTGATCTTCATTATCTTGCTACTGGAGTACCGAGTGATGAGGAAATGGAAAAGCGAATAGAAAGGCATCAGCAGGAGAGGCAAGTTAGTCATTTGAATTGGACGACATGGGAGCAATCAACAAAAATTGAAACCATTGCTTCTTCTTTTTCGAAAAAGGATGTTGTTCTTCTAGACTGTGTGACGACTCTATTAAACAATGAACTGTTTTCTCAAAAAGAATGGGACACAGAAATTTTAGGGAGATTGGTTCGTGGGTTTGAAACAATTCAAGAAAATTGTGCTGAGTTAATTCTAGTTAGTAATGAGGTGCTTTGGGAAGGAATTAGTGGAAATGAGCTTGTACTTCAATATAGTCGAATTCTAGGCCATCTTCATCAAGCACTTGTAGCCAGGTCTGATCACGCTTATTTAGTAGAGTCGGGAATCCCAATATTAATGAAGGGGGAGAGGCAATGAAAGGAGTCATGATTCAAGGTACAGCATCCGATGTCGGGAAAAGCCTGATTGTCACGGCTCTTTGTCGTCTTTTTGCCCTTGAAGGAAAAAAAGTTACACCTTTTAAATCTCAAAATATGTCCAATAATTCTTATGTGACCATGGATGGGAAAGAAATTGGTCGAGCCCAAGGGATTCAAGCAGAGGCTGCTAAGACAGAAGCGACTGTGTGGATGAATCCGATTTTGTTAAAGCCGCGATCTGACATGCAGTCGGAGGTTGTATTATTTGGCAAGGCAATTGAAACCTTATCAGGCCGAGGCTATCGGGAACATTTTTACGAAAAAGGATTAAAAGTGATTGAAGAATCACTTCAACATTTACAAGAAAGCTATGAGATTGTCGTTATTGAAGGAGCGGGAAGCCCTGTAGAAATTAATCTAAGGGACCGTGAGCTTGTCAATATGAAGGTTGCGGAAATCGCTGATGTTCCAGTTGTGCTCGTTGCTGATATTGACCGCGGTGGTGTTTTTGCTAGTGTAGTAGGAACTTTAGAACTGCTTGAGCCAGATGAAAGAAAAAGAGTAAAAGGGATTCTCATCAATAAATTTCGAGGAGACGTCACTCTTTTCGAAAATGGAATCAAGTGGCTAGAAGAGAAAACGGGAATACCGGTTTTAGGTGTTTTACCATTCGTGGAGAACCATATGATTGATGGTGAAGATTCCTTATCGATACAGCCAAACCGTACAGGAAATGGAGAGATCGATATTGCTGTTATTCATTTACCATTTATATCAAATTATAGTGACATTGAACCGTTTTATGATGAGGAAGATGTCAGCATCCGTTTTGTTAAAAATCCATCACAATTTGGTCAGCCTGATGCAGTGATCATTCCTGGTACAAAGAGTACAATTAATGATTTAACATCCTTGAAGGAAACTGGGCTTGCAGATGCGATCGTTGATTATGTGAAAAAAGGTGGCCGTGTCGTTGGTCTATGCGGTGGCTATCAAATGCTCGGGCAAGACATTATCGATGCAACAGGGTCTGATTCAGGAGTAGTTGGAACTCGACTGAAGGGATTAAATATAATTCCCGGAGTGACCATTTTTGTTAAGGAAAAGAAGACAGTCCGCTTCAAGGGGCACTATTCGCATGCAACTGGACTTACAGGGAAGAACTTGATTGAAGGCTATGAAATTCATCTTGGTGTGACAGAATTACTTGAAAAAGAAAAGTCCTTTTTATCTTTAGAGGATGGGTCGTCAGAGGGGTACTACGGATTCGATGGAAAGATTATCGGCACATATGTCCATCACCTTTTTCATAATGATGAATGGAGAAATCATTGGTTAAATCAGATTCGTCAAAACAAGCAACTTCCTTTGCGAGAAGCCGTATATCGCCAGGACTTGAAAGAGCAGAAATTCGATGAACTTAGTCTCACTATGAAAAAGCATATGGACTGGGAAAGAATAAAGGAAATTATAGATAGTTGGGGTCAGGGATCATGAAATTTTTAAAAGGATTTCTATTAAATCTACAATTTTTCACATCGATTCCTATTCGATCGGCACTCCCGATGGATAAAAAGCATCTACAGAGCAGTATAAAGTCATTTCCATTAGTTGGTTTGCTGCAAGGTATTCTGTATAGCGGATTGGCCTATGTTCTAATCGAATGGACTCCTTTTTCATCTGTGGCGATCGCTTTTCTATTATGGCTAGCGACCATCATCATTACGGGTGGAATTCATTTAGATGGTTGGATGGATGTGAGCGATGCTTACTTCTCTTATCAGGACAGGGAAAAAAGATTAGAAATTATGAAGGATCCTAGAATTGGAGCTTTCGGTGTTCTGTCGGTCATTGTTTTATTGGGCAGCCGCTTTTTATTTATTTATGAGATTGTGGGTTCGATGACCTTCGTCAGTTACATTATGATGGTGTTCATTCCCTTTTTGGGAAAAAGTGTGATGGGCGAAGTGCTGGTATCGATTCCGGCAGCGAAAAAAGAAGGCTTGGCCGCTATGTATCAAGAAGCAGGAGATCGCAGCTCAATAGTCGTATATCCAATTTATCTAGCGATCGTCGCTTTTTTTGCACAATGGATAGGTTTGATTATTCCTTATTTCATTTTATTAGTGGTGGCACTCGCTTGCTATAGCTTCATTCGTGTAAAATCTATAAAATGGTTTAATGGCATTACAGGAGACGTAGTAGGAGCATCAGTAGAAGGGACTGAAATCATTTTATGGCTAACACTGTGGTTATTACACTATTTCGTCATGGTTTAACAGAAGGAAATAAAAGAAAGGCGTATATGGGGTGGAATGATTCCCCTTTATGTGAAGAGGCAGTTACGAAGATTTCTAGCTACCAATTAAAGCCTAAATCCTATGATTTGTTCATAAGCAGTGATTTAAATCGTTGTTTACACACGATGAAGCTTTTGTTTCCAGTTGTTGTACCAGAAATGGTTGGAGAATTTAGAGAGATGCACTTTGGAACATTTCAAGGGAAGACCTATGAGGAATTGCAGGAAGAAGAGAGCTATCAAAAGTGGCTTGAGGACCCAATTGCCTACGCTCCTCCTGAAGGTGAAACGTACGAGCAATTTGCTAATCGAGTTGATAAAGGTTGGAAGCAAGTCCAGCAATATGTGTTTGAAAAAGGCATCCGTAGACCACTCATTGTGACTCATGGAGGCGTAATAAAATATTTGTTAAGTCAGTATGGTCCTGAGAAAAAGGAATTCTGGGATTGGAAAGTCGTTCATGGAAACGGCTATGAGCTTGTTTTTGATTTGGAGCAACTAAGGAGGAATGAACCTTGCATTTCGTTACGGGAGGTGCCTATAACGGAAAACGCCAATGGGTAAGAGATAGGTATCCAGAGGCTAAATGGATCTCTGCATATAATGGGTCGCCCATTTTAGCAGAATTAGATGCCCCGGTTGTGGTCCTTGAAGGTTTGGAGAAGTGGGTGAGAGAAAATTCTTACACGCGAGAAGAGTGGAAAAGGCAGATAGAAAAATGGCTAAATTGGGAGAACGAGTCCAGTTTTCAACGGGTCGTTCTTATTGGTACAGATATATCCAAAGGGATTGTGCCGATGGAGAAGGAACATCGTGGATGGCGTGATCTGACGGGCTGGGTTTATCAAGATGTGGCAGCTGTTAGTAAGCGGGTTGATCTAATTTGGTATGGAGTAAATCAAACAATTAAGGGGTGACGAGGAATGAGATTGTACACAAGAACTGGTGATAAGGGACAAACAAGTATTATTGGTGGAAGAGTGGATAAGGACGATATTCGTGTTGAAGCATATGGAACTGTTGATGAGGTAAACTGTTTTGTCGGGCAGGCGGTTACGGAATTGGACGAAAGCTTGTTTAAAGATGTTCTTTCTGATTTGGAAAAAATTCAGCATGAGCTGTTTGATTGTGGCGGAGACTTAGCGAATGTGACGAAAAAACGGGAACCAAAGCTAACAGAGGAAGCGATCACTTATTTGGAAAGTAAAATTGATGAGCTAATTGTCGAGGCTCCAGAGCTAGAGCGATTTATTTTGCCAGGTGGGGCAAAGGCTTCCGCTTCCATCCATATTGCGCGCACCGTAACAAGAAGAGCAGAGCGCCTTGTCGTAAGTCTGATGAAAGCAGATGATACCACTCCAGTCGTTTGTCTTCAGTATTTGAATCGACTATCAGACTACTTTTTTGCCTTAGCGAGAGTCATCAATTTCCGTCTCAATGTGAAGGACGTCGAATACATTAGGAGCGCCAATGTATTCCGAGGAGGAAAACGAAAAGATGAACGGAAAGAAGATTAGCCTCTTAGCTTTGTTTATTGGCATTTCCGTTGTTGGGGCGAGCTTGAAAATTCCTGCGATTATTGGAAGTGTGGCGTTAGATGCCTTTCCAGCATTGCTGGCAGCTACTTTTTTCGGTGGAGGAGCAGGCGCAATTGTCGCTGGCGTTGGCCACATGATTTCCGCTCTTTTGGGTGGAATGCCGATGGGGCCACTTCATTTTGTCGTAGCGGTTGAAATGGCCCTGCTTGCCTTACTGTTCGCTTATACTTGGAAAAGAAAATGGCTGGCGAGTGTCCTATTTATTTTCGGGAATGCAATCCTTGCACCGATTCCGTTTATTTATATATATGATTGGGCTTTTTATGTAGCGCTTGTGCCATCTCTACTAATCGGTTCGATTGTGAATACGGCAGTTGCCCTTTTATTGATCTCGAGAATTCAACATATCTTTACTAGGGGAGTCGTAAAAGGATGAGAGATGCTTTGTTAATTCCGATTAGTGTGCGGGAATCTCTTGTCATCACAACTGATAATAGCGGTGGAATTGGCATGAAGGAACAGGACCTAGTGCAAGTTCCTTATGACACGGTTGGTTATTTCTCTTTTCGGGTCGCGATGATGGAGTGCTTAGCGGCAGGAGCAAGGCCACTTGCGGTAGTCATTCAAAATTTTTGCGGAGAATCGGAATGGAAAGAGCTTGTTGCTGGTGTTCAAAAGGGCGTGCTTGAGCTTGGCATAGAAAATATTCAGATCACTGGAAGCACGGAAAGTAATTTTCCGTTTGTTCAATCAGCAGTGGGATTGAATGTCATTGGGCTAAAATCAAATAGTACCAAAGTGATAGATTCTTCGGCAGTCGCCTTAATCGGTCTGCCGTTAGTGGGACATGAGGTGTTGGAACAAGCAGAAAAGGTTGCCCCGTTATCTCTTTTTTATCAATTGAGTTTGCGCGAGGATGTATTGCTCTGGCCAGTCGGCTCTAAAGGAGTTGAGCACGAGCTTCAAAGACTTGATCTGATGATAGATTCTTATGAAATTAATTTTAAGAAATCTGGAGGTCCTGCGACGAGCTTCTTAATCATGTATCCGAAGGAACGTGAAAAAGAAATAGCTGAAATAGCCGGAACATACTTTCATTCTTTACAGTGAGGAGCAAAGTGGATGCTACAATTTTTTTTCGTCAGACATGGAGAGACCGAATGGAATATAGAAAAAAGATTACAAGGACGCAGGAATTCGGAGTTAACGGAGAATGGTGTTCGGGATGCTGAACTTTTAGGAGTACGGCTTGCCACGACAGATTTTGACGCAGTCTATGCAAGCCCAAGTAAGCGTACAGTTGAGACAGCAAAGCTGATTATGGGTGAACGCACACTTCCTTTTAAAACGGATGAACGGTTGATGGAAATTGATTTAGGTGAATGGGAAGGGCGAACTGTGGGTGAAATTCAACAGTCAGAGCCCGAACTGTACTATCTTTATCAAGAAAGCCCGAGTCAGTTTAAAGGAACAGGTGAAAACTTTCAGGATGTGAAAAACCGCGTAGAGGCTGTGTTAGCTGAATTAGTGGGAGCCCATCCATCTGGTAATCTATTAATTGTTACTCATGGCGTTGTCATTAAGGTGTTGCAGACCATTTTTAAGAACCGTTCGTTAGATCTTGTTTGGGAACCTCCATATATTGAAGGAACGAGCTTGACGATAGTCAAAATGGAGGACGGAAAAAGAGAATTGCTCCTTGAGGGAGATATTTCTCATAAGGAGAGTAAACTTGTTTGAATCTATCCCTTAGAAATTCTAAGGGATTTTCTTTTTTGTAGAACAATTAAAATTATTCAAATACTTATCCTTATCATTACAAATACAACAAATGTTTAAGGGATATTGACAAATTATAGGCAGGTTTGTAAGGTGTTAATCAAGTGGTAATTTTCATAAACATATTAGGAAAGAGATTTTCGTTTAGGAGAAAAGCCTATTTTTCGCGCCAACAATAAATCATAAATATTTTACTGACGCAAAAATCTTAAAAAATGTTTATCTTATCCTCGTCCTTTTTTAATAAAGTGATAAAATAAAGAAGTGTTTTTGGAGGATTTATAATACTTACGTAATGGAAAACTGCCCTAAAAAATGGAGGTACGTTATATGAAAACAAAATTAGGCTTATTGTACGGGGGAAAATCTGCTGAACATAAAGTTTCATTGCAGACGGCACTCGCTGTTATAAATGCATTAGACCATGAAAAATTCGAGATTCATCCAATCTTTATTATGGAAACGGGCGAATGGATCAAAGGACCTCTTTTAGATGGCCCAGTTGAAACGGTTGCTGCTTTGCAATTTTCGCGTGGGGAAGCACTGCCACCAACAGCATTAGCACCTACTCTATTCCAAGCAGAAAACAAGAACGAATCCTTTGATATCATTTTCCCACTTCTTCATGGACCAAATGGTGAAGACGGAACGGTACAGGGTCTATTAGAACTATTGAACCTTCCTTATGTAGGAAATGGCGTCCTAGCTTCATCAGCAGGAATGGACAAAGTAATTATGAAAAATATTTTTGCTCAAGCAGGACTACCACAGGTGAACTATGTATGGTTTATCCGTAGCGAATGGGAGCAAGATAATAATAGTGCGTATGAAAAAGTGGAAGCGGAAATCGGCTATCCTTGCTTTGTGAAACCAGCGAACCTTGGTTCAAGCGTAGGGATTAGCAAATGCTCTAATCGTGAAGAACTAGTAGAAGCATTTAAAGAAGCCTTCCAATTTGACCGCAAAATTATCATTGAAGAAGGTGTCATCGCTAGAGAAGTAGAGCTTGGCGTGCTTGGAAATGACAATCCAGAATGCTCAGTAACAGGAGAAATCATTCCGAAAGTAGAATTCTATGACTACAAGGCGAAGTATGAAGATGGGGATACAGCATTGGTGATCCCAGCGGAAATTACGAAGGATGAATACGAGCTTCTTTACGGCTTGGCGATTAAAGCATTCAAGTCCTTAGATTGTTCTGGTTTGGTTAGAGCGGACTTTTTCTTAACAAAGGACGGCAAAGCGTACATTAATGAAGTGAACACGATGCCTGGGTTTACCCCATTTAGTATGTTCCCGTTATTGTGGAAGCACACTGGTGTGGAATATCCACAATTAATTGAGCGTCTAGTGAAGCTTGGGATGGAACGCTATGAGGAAAAGCAAAAGATTAAGTACACAATCTAAATTTTAGGATTAGAGCTTAAGAAAAATTTTCATAAAAGGGCACGGCAAAGGCCGTGTCTCTTCATATTACATTGGGGGTTACTCTGGTGATTAAGAAAACTTTAGAGCAAATCAAAAGCATGATTCAAGTGGAAAACAACATCGACTCCTTTGGACATGTAGAGATTCGTGGTGTAACAATTGATTCAAGAAAAATTAATCAAGGAAATTTGTTTGTCCCTTTTAAAGGGGAACAGGTAGATGGACATCGTTATGTCGAGGACGCATTGAATAAGGGTGCTGCGGCAGCTCTTTGGCAAAAAGATGTACCGAATCCTCCAGAGGGCCTTCCGATTATCGTGGTCGAGGACACGCTCATTGCCTTGCAGGAATTGGCTAGAAGCTATCGTTCGGAGTTAGACATTAAGGTTGTCGGCATCACAGGAAGTAATGGCAAAACAACGACCAAGGACATGACTGCCAATCTCCTAAACCTGAAATATAAGGTTCAGAAAACAGAAGGCAACTTTAATAATCACATCGGATTACCATTAACGATTTTGGGCTTAGAAACGGATACGGAAATTGCTGTCTTAGAAATGGGCATGAGTAGTATCGGAGAAATTGAATTATTAACATTAATCGCTTGTCCGGATGCCGTCATTATTACGAATGTTGGAGAGGCTCATCTCCAGGATTTAGGCTCACGCGAGCGAATTGCAGATGCAAAGTCGGAAATCGTTAAAGGTTTATGTGAGAATGGCCTGATAGTTTATCATGGGGATGAACCACTTCTTCGAGAACGTATGGCACAATTCGAAAGCGTAGCGCAACTGAAAACCTTTGGTCGCTTTGAATTTAACACAATGCATCCGACATCGATCCAGCCAACAGATAATGGAAGCTATTTTAAGGTAAATGGGTTTGAGAAAGAATTTGAACTTCCTGTTTTGGGAACCCACAATATTTTAAATGCATTAGCTGCCATGCTAGTTGCTGATCACTTTGGTGTATCGTTTGAACAGATGAACAGCGGTTTTTCCACATTAAAGGTCACGAATATGCGCATGGAGCTTGTTGAAGGAAGCAATGGAGAAAAGATCATTAATGATGCTTATAATGCCAGCCCCACTTCGATGAAAGCTGCAATTGAATTAGTGACCAGCTTAAGTGGATACGAAAAGAAAATTCTAGTTCTAGGAGATATGCTCGAATTGGGACCTGAGGAACAGTCTTTCCATTTTGAAGTAGGAAAAGAAATTGACAGTAATCAAATAAATTATGTCTTTACATATGGTCAATTAGGAGAGTTTATCGCGAATGGGGCGAAGGAAGTTTTTCCGGAAGAACGTATCTTTGCTTTCCAAGATAAAACTTTGTTGCTCGAGGAATTAAAGAAATACACAAATCCAAAGACGCTGATTTTAGTCAAAGGCTCTCGTGGTATGAAGCTTGAAGAAGTTGTTCAAGGACTACAGGGATAAAACAAAGAAGAAATCTTGCTAACTAGTAAGGTTTCTTTTTTTTTATTTGTGGAAGAATTCATAATTTTGTTAGATTGTTTATAAAAACCGCTCAGCTTACTCCATTATACTAATACGTATAGTTCTAAAGCATTAGAGATGGAGGGCGATTTATTGAAGATTATAGAGAGAGCGTTTCGGAGAAATGATTCAAAAGATGCTGGAGTGGGGACTGGCATACATACTCATGATTTTCATGAACTCAAAAAGAAAGATTTCGGAAGACAATTGATGTTTGTTGGGCTGTCAGAAGAAGACTTAAGAAATCTAGCAGACATGCGACCGTTTATGGAGAAAAATGCTCCTACAATCGTTGATGCTTTCTACAAAAAGCTCGAAGTGATGCCAAATTTAATGGAGATTATCAATAAGCATTCGACCATTGTTAAGCTAAAGAAAACTTTTACCCAATATTTAATGGATATGGTTACTGGGAAAATTGATGATGAATATGTGACGCGAAGAAGAGTGATTGGAAATGTACATAATCGTATCGGCTTATTTCCAGAATGGTATATCGGGGCTTATGCCCTCATTCAAAATGAAATGCTTAAGCTTTTAACAAAGGAATTTACGACTGGGGAAGAAGGATTGAAGTATTATTTATCCTTCCAAAAATTATGTTCCTTTGATATGCAAATTGGCATTTCAACCTATATTGAGTCATACACCTCTTCGATGATGAAACTGAATGAAATTGAAGAGGTACAACGTCGCCTCAATGATTCTGCGACGACATTAGCGGCAAGTGCAGAGGAAACGACATCGTCTATCGCAGATAAAGAAGGGCTAGTACGAGAAATGCTTGTAGAGGTAGAGAAGATGTCAGAATCCTCAATGGAAATGATCGCTTCAGTGGACCTTGGCAAGCAGGATGTGTCGTCAGCATTAATAAAAGTCAATAATGTTGTAGACTTGATCGAGTCAACGAAAGCCTTAATACATGAATTAAGTGACAGTTCTGCAAAGATTGGGCAAGTGGTTAAGGCCATTCGCGGAATATCGAACCAAACGAATATCTTATCCTTGAATGCAGCGATTGAAGCGGCTCGTGCAGGCGAACATGGGAAAGGTTTTTCCGTTGTCGCACAAGAAGTACGAAAGCTTGCCAATCAAACAGAACAAGCACTTGATCATATTCAAGGTCAGATCAGTACCGTGCAGGAGACGATAGTCAAATTCGAAAGTAGTTTTAAACAAATCGTTGAAGAAACGAGCCTTTTTCGAGAAACAAATCGACATATTATCGAAATATTAGAGGGCTCACTTGAAAATGTGCGAGCCAATGATGGAAGAGTTCGTCATTTTAACGGATTCATACAGGAATTTAAAAAGACATTTGATGAAATCTCCCATGCCTCCTATCAAATTGCCTCGATGGCAGAGCAATTAAGCAATTTAAATAATGAACTGACCGAGAAATTTCATGATTAAATTTTTGAGACGATTGATAGTGCTTATTATCAGTCGTTTTTCCAATTTTTTCAGTATGTATCATTGGAATCGAGGTTTGAATACGGTGTAAAATAGGTATATGTCTAGATAAATGGGTCATTCTAAAAATGGATTTACTTGGACAGGTGGTGTTTGGCTTTGATCGGATGTTTATGTATACACGGATTTACAGGCGATCCTACTGAGGTAGAGCCTTTAGTTGAACATTTAAGAACAACCACTGACTGGCAATTTGCTGTACCGACACTTCCTGGTCATGGTGAATCACGTGCTTTAAAAGGGATTAGCTATAATCAGTGGATTGAACATGCTGAAAAAGAGCTTCAGGAGCTTCTGAAAACCTGTGATACGGTTTATGTTGTGGGATTTTCCATGGGTGGGCTAATTGCTAGCTATTTGGCCGTTCATTACCCGATTAAAAAACTTATTTTACTAAGTGCGGCGGCTTATTATGTGAATCCAAGGCAACTGGCGGTTGACGTTGTAGGCATGATGAAAGATACCTTTAAGGGAACTTTGAAAGAAAACGAATTATTTATAAGGTATTCGCGAAAAATTAAAGAAACTCCGATCGCGGCAACTGTGCAATTTCGGAAGCTTGTTAATAGCATTAAGCCACTGCTTCCAAAGGTGACAATTCCAACATTGATTGCACAAGGTGAGAGTGATGGAGTGGTTCCGCCAAGAAGTGCTCAATATTTATATGAGCATATTAGTACACCTGATAAGAAACTTATCTATTTAAAGGAATCAAAGCATTTGATCTGTCATTGTAATGAAAGAGAAAAGCTGTTTCAAGAAGTCGTTGATTTTCTACAAAAATAATATAAGAGAAAAATTGGAAGCAAAAATATTGCAGGTCTAGCGTTCCAGATAATTGCATTCAGTTCTTTAAAGTGTTAAAATTGGTTCAAAGTGTCAACGAAGAATTTCATTTCGGACATACTCCTGTGAGGGGAATGTCTTTTTCACTTTATAGATGGAACCATTTCTAACCCCCACATTAGAGAGATTCTAACTGAATCAATTATTAAAACCTCAGTTACAGCATTCATACTCAAATGGCTTATTTGCTGAAATAAGATTTTTTCTATTGGTGAAAGATAAGATCGGGATGTTATTTTTAAAAAATAAATTTAAATAAAGAAAACTGTTTGCTCCACATTTGTATCTAATTTGCTAATTAGATTGACATGATGGAATATTCGATAGATTTTTTGAGGAGCGCTAGGAAGTTTTACTCGAGGTTTCTTTAACCTCTAGGATAGTTGAAGATAACTTAAGACGATACACTTAAGGAATCTTTTGTTTGTCATTCCGTTCGCGAACCTCTTCTTTCTCTCACTTACACGATGACCTTGGTCAACGATTGCTTTTTCTGATCGTATGTTGCAGCGGTTAGATAGCTTGAACAATCATTGTTCGTAAAGGCACAGGAGCAGTTTTCTAAACAAGAAGGAGAATGAAAAACATTGACAAAGTTTGAAGACTTAGGCATTAGCTCAGCTACGATGAAATCTTTAAAGAAAATGGGATTTGAGGAGGCAACTCCAGTTCAGACTGAAACAATTCCATTAAGCTTACAAAACAAGGACTTGATCGGGCAAGCACAAACAGGTACAGGTAAAACAGCTGCATTTGGTATCCCTTTGATCGATAAAATCGATAATGAATCCAATGTTATTCAAGGGATAGTTATCGCCCCAACTCGTGAGTTAGCAGTACAGGTTTCAGAAGAACTATATAAAATCGGTTATGGTAAAAGAGCAAGAGTCCTTGCAATCTACGGAGGACAAGACATTAACCGTCAAATCCGCGCATTAAAAAATAATCCGCAAATCATTGTCGGAACTCCTGGTCGTATTTTGGATCATATTAACCGTAAAACGATTAAATTAGAAAATATCCATACAGTTGTTCTAGATGAAGCGGATGAAATGTTAAACATGGGCTTTATTGAAGATATCGAGTCAATCTTAGCGAAAACACCAACTGAGCGCCAAACGTTGCTATTCTCTGCAACGATGCCAGCTCCAATTCAAAGAATGGCTGAAAAGTTCATGAAGGATCCTCAAATCGTTCGTGTAAAAACGAAAGAAATGACAGTTCCTTTAATCGAACAGTATTATGTAGAAGTTCAAGAAAAGAGCAAGTTTGACGTTCTTACAAGACTTCTTGATATCCAAACCCCTGAGCTTGCTATCGTATTTGGTCGTACTAAGCGAAGAGTAGATGAGCTTGCTGAGGCACTAAACCTACGTGGTTATATGGCTGAAGGAATTCACGGAGATTTAAGCCAAGCAAAACGTCTGTCTGTTTTACGTAAGTTTAAAGAAGGTTCAATTGATGTCCTTGTTGCTACTGATGTTGCAGCACGTGGATTGGACATTTCTGGTGTAACACATGTCTATAACTTTGATATTCCTCAAGACCCTGAAAGTTATGTTCACCGTATTGGACGTACAGGTCGTGCGGGTAAAGAAGGCGTAGCGATGACATTCATTACACCACGAGAAAAGTCATACTTGGGTGTTGTTGAAAGAACAACGAAGAGAAAAATGGAGAAGATGAAGCCACCAACTTTAGATGAGGCATTAGAAGGTCAGCAAAAAGCTGTACTTGAAAAAATTCTTCAATCTATCGATTCAAACAATCTACAATTTTACAAGCAAGCAGCTGAAGAATTGTTAGAACAACAAGATGCAACAACTGTAGTTGCTGCTGTCCTAAAAATGCTTACAAAAGAGCCAGATACAACTCCAGTTAAATTAACTGAAGAAAAGCCACTTCCGAACAAGAGAGAAAGACGCTCTGGCGGAGGAGGCGACCGTCGAGGCGGCGGTAAGTTTGATTCTCGTGACCGTAAGAGAGGTTCTTACAAGCCAAGACAAGGTCAAAGCCGTGGTGGTAGCGAAGGCGGAAAACGCTACAACAACAGTGGTAAACCAAGAACAAATTCTGCGAAATAAGTTTTTATATAAGAAAGGCTGTACCTTCGGGTGCGGTCTTTTTTTGTGGCGAGCTCATGCGCACAATGTTTATGTTGTTTCTGGAGATAGTGTCTTCATGAAATGTTCATGCGGACACTATCCGCAGGATTCTCGCAATAGTTGTCTTTATGGAGCGTTCATGGGGACACTATCCACAGGATTCCCCCAATAGTTGTCTTTATGGAGCGTTCATGCGGACACTATCCGCAGGATTCTCGCAATAGTTGTCTTTATGGAGCGTTCATGGGGACACTATCCACAGGATTCCTCCAATAGTTGTCTTCATGGAGCGTTCGAGACCACTGAAAAAGTGGGGTATTTTTTTAGATACTTTGATCGGAAATCGAAAATGAGAGATTATATAGCTGCTTTAGAGGATAGTATGCCTGCTATCCTCTTTAAATTTACCGCTA
>NZ_SWBM01000047.1 GCF_005116465.1 Robertmurraya kyonggiensis | reverse complement strand
ACTAGTCCAAGAGGGTCGAGTCTCGTGTGAACTATGTCTTTGAATGCTTGAATGAATTGTCATTATGCTTATGTGTGATTTGGATCTTTGTAATGATTGTGATGAGCGTGGATGAAAGTCTGCAATCATCTAGTATTGGATTAAGGTATAAGGTATTTAATGGGTAGATAGTTGGGTTCCTAACCTCTCCTTTGCACATCATCTATTATCTTTCCTATCGCCTGAGTACCTTATCTTGTCAGTGGATTGCTTCTGTTCTTGACACTGGTTCAGACATGACTGTGATTGTGAATGTTGGGATTTTGATTTGTGACAGATGGTTGGGACAAGAGGATCGACGGGTGGTGGCAATCAGAATCAGAACCAGAACCAGAACCAGAACCAGAACCAGAACCCGCCGCCCACCATGGAGGATCTAGTCCGCTTGCAGACACAGACGATGCAACAGTTGACTCAGGCCATAGCTTTGATGCAGCAGAACCTGCAGAATCCACCTGTTCAGCCACATCCCCAGCCCATCCGGGACAAGAGGGGAGAGTTCTTGAAGGGGCGCCCGCCAAAGTTCTCCCGCGCCAAGGACCCGATGGAAGCAGAAGACTGGATCAAGGCAGTGGAGAGACAGCTCGACATTGCTCAGTGTGATGACAGGGAGAAGGTGCTCTACGCCTCTGGACAGTTTGAAGGAGCCGCTCTCGACTGGTGGGTGGCATACCAATATGCGCAACCCGATCGCAACCAGATCACCTGGCAGCAGTTCAGTGATGCCTTCCGTGCTCACCATGTGCCTGAGGGACTGACGGTCCTAAAGAAGAGGGAGTTCCTAGCCCTGACGCAGGAAGGAATGAGTGTCACTGCCTACCGTGACAAGTTCCTCGAGCTGGCCCGCTATGCACCAGATGAGGTGTCGACAGATGAGAAGAGGCAAACTCGCTTCCGGAATGGACTCCAGGATGTTTTGCAGCTACAGTTGATGTGCATCACCTTCCCAACCTTCGGTGCATTGGTTGATGGTGCCCTGATGGTGGAGCACAAGCGCCGTGAGATTGAGGACAAGAAGAGAAAGTTCATGAACCAGCAATCTGGCAGCAACGTCCGCCCCCGCTACAACCCCCAGCAGGTGAATCAGCAGCGCACTCAGGGACAATCAAGCCTTCAGAACCGCAGCCAGAACCAGCAACGTCCCCAGTATGCACCACCCCAGCAGCAACAGCAGCGCTACCAGAACGTGCAGCAGAACACTCAGGCTTCACGCACTACCCAGGCTAACACCACTCCTGTCGGCCCAAGGGTATGCTATCACTGTGGTGAACAGGGACATTATGCTAACTTTTGTCCCCGGAGGGTCCAGAATTCCACCGGTCAGAACAACAACCAGAAGGCAGGGCCACAACAAACTCAGAATGGAAATCAGCAGCAGGCACAGGGACACCGAGGCCAGCA
>NZ_SWBM01000046.1 GCF_005116465.1 Robertmurraya kyonggiensis | reverse complement strand
GCACAAAGGCCAAAATAAACTGGTTCACACGATAACTAGGACGATATCTCCAAAAGCACTCCACAGGCAACTGACTGGTGGAACACACGCCTAGAACTCATCAAGATCGCTGAGGTACTCCGCTCCATTATTACCTTCTGATCCAATATAAGCAAGGGTGAGTACACTTATGGTTGGTACTCAACAAGTGGGGGAAATATGCAAGCTATCAAGGAAAGGCTTGGTTTGCAGCGGTTAGCATTTTAGTTGGTCAAGTTTTATTAACAAGCAACTATTTACTAAGATATAAGTATATACCACCCCATATTAACAATAAGTAAGCATAAAGTAAATCATAAACATAACCAATAACATATGCATGCAATGATTTGATTTCATGTTTCGATAGATTAATCACGTGAGGGTCCAGGCCGTTCATGACCGCGAACACGGCTGTTATAACAGTTTTACACTCTGCAGAGGTTGTACACTTTCACCACAATTCGCGTAAAAGCTCCGAAGAACTTTGGACCCAACCATGCAGTGCGGGCCAGGCACGTACCACACTTCCGAGGTGTGACTGCATAGGGACGCTACGAGGCCTTTACAAAGATTCCCTAGTTAGAAACAATCCGCTAAGGTTTCCGGATCGGAAGCAGGCATAACCCTCCCTAACGGGTATAGTGTCTTAGCCAAGCCCACTTCCCGAGAGAACCGGGCTATACACCGTCAACCGCCACCCCCCATGCCCTTTCGGTAAGATCATTCCTAACCAAGGTTTCTAATTAATTAGCCAAGACCAGAGCCATGTAGTATTGTGGTTGTACGGTTAATCCTGGGTGGTTCTCCATGGTTTCCAATTAACACATATGATCTCATAAAGCATAGGTAGAAAGATGGTTAGGGACACTTGCCTTTCCGCAAAAGAATACCACTGCTCAGTCTTCAACTCTTGTTCTTGACAGCTTCGGAACGATGCTCCTCTAATCGTAGCAAACATCGAGCACAAGCACAAACATGCAAGCAAAGAAATAGATACAACTAAGAACAATACACCAATCAAAAGAAAAGCTTTTAAAAGAACGCACTAAACGATGGGGCTCGATACTACGATCACAAGGGCGTAAAGAACGTTGAAAACGAAGCTATGGTTGGAAAGGTATAACTATCGGAAGATTTATATATTATAAAAAGAAAGAGAATACTATAAGGTTTATTGATTTTAATTATGAAAAGATATGTAATGAATACTTCAGAGAAATATTCAGTATTTAAATTAATTCAAATTATACTTTGATATGAAAAGACGGGTAAAGCCTAATTAATTTTATTTGCAAATATTTATATAATGATTATACCAATTAAATATTTTAATTTGCAATAAAACATGAGAGAACATTTAGACGAATAACTTCATGTATCGTGTTGGACTAAACAAGTTATATTAAAAACTTATTCAAGTTGTGAATTAACCATATT
>NZ_SWBM01000044.1 GCF_005116465.1 Robertmurraya kyonggiensis | reverse complement strand
TGGCGCTGAAGGAGGCCATCGACTCTCTAGCGAAGACTCGACGAGTAGATCCCCACGGACGGCGCCAAAGTGTCGGCGATTTATGCTGACTAGGTTCTCGAGGGGGTGCCCCGAGAGAAGGGTTTAGGGAGAAGTCGTCGAGAATCTAGAGCCGAAGGTGACAAGAGACGGTTTAGACAGGTTCGGGTCGCCGGAGCGTAATACCCTACGTCCTGTATGGTGTATCTTGTATTGATGAGATGTTGCAATGCCTGGCGGCGTTGCCCCATGGTCTAATCTAGGGACCCCTGCCCTCCTTTATATATCCCAGGGGGCGAGGTTTACATGGTAAGTCTCCTAGTCAGTTACAATTGAAGAGTCCTAGTAGGACAAGGTGTCCTAGTAGGAGTCTAGCTTGATTAGGGAACCTGGGGTTTCTATACCCAACAAGCCCCCGAGCGCTTCATTGCCTGAAGTACAACCTAATTGTGAGTCTTGGAGAATGCCAAGTTGTTTTGAAGTCATCCGAGTTCTTCTGAAGTCATCCGAGTTCTCTCAGCTTGGTTGTATGAAGACTTTGAGGTGCTCAAAAACTTCTTGGAGAATTTCATTGGTGCGCACCGTAAAGGTGCGCCCAATTGGGCAGCCCCCAAGCCTCGTTTTACTTTGAAGAAGGAATTCGAGGGTCTTCAATGAATATTTCCCTAAGAGCTTCAATTTCCGAAGAATCCGAGTTCTTTTGAACCCTAGCGTTGCCTCCGAGATTCGGTATTAACCGAAAAATTCCGAAGAATCTTTGATGACGTACCCGCAGCCCCCGAGCCTTGATCCGATTTAAAAAAATCGAATTAAGGATCTGAACTCCAGGATTTGTAGAAGATCTGATGTAACTCCGATGGAGCGAAGATGTCCGAGTACTTTGCTGAAAACGTACTCGGCGAGCATCATGGTCCGAGTTCTTTGTTGAAAAAAGAACCCGGCTGGCGTGGTGGTCCGAGTTCTTTATGGAAAAAGAACTCAGCTGGTGTAGTGGTCCGAGTTCTTTGTTGAAAAAAGAACCCGGCTTGCATCAGCCCCCTAGCACAAAAGTGCGCGGAACTGCGATGGTGTGCCGAAGCTTGGTCTGCAAAAATAAAAATATTATGTAGCAAATGTTGAAGAATATTTGAAAAACTGAAATTTATTCAGTCTTGTCGACGAATCGACAAGATATTGCGCATTGCGCAAAGACAAAAAGTTCTTGGGCGTCTTGATCTTGTTAGGCCGCATATTTTCTCCGGGTAGTTAGCCTGTTACGTTTAAGCACCTATCTTGCTAACCACTGCTCATGGAGAGGACGGCTTACCACAGACTACATTGCTCAGCAGGGAGGCTTACATGTAGGCGGCACGCAAGAGTCGAGGTTTCACGGATTAAGGCGTGTGCTACCCGAGTACTTTAGCAACCGTTAAGAGAAAACGTGCAAGACACGAGCATATAAAATCGATATAAAGCA
>NZ_SWBM01000043.1 GCF_005116465.1 Robertmurraya kyonggiensis | reverse complement strand
ATAACTTTTACAGACGATTATTCCCGTTATGGATATATCTATCCGATTAAAGAAAAATCAGAAGCGTTGGATAAATTTAAAATATTCAAGGCTGAAGTAGAAAATCAACACAATTTAAAGATTAAGATAGTACGATCCGACCGTGGAGGGGAATACTATGGTCGGCATACCCCATACGGACAAGTTCCAGGACCTTTTGCAAGGTTCCTACAGGAACAAGGAATTGTTGCCCAGTATTCAATGCCGGGTGACCCACAACAGAATGGAGTAGCTGAAAGAAGAAATCGTACCTTGATGGACATGGTACGAAGTATGATAGGCTATTCCACACTGCCAGAGAGTCTATGGATGGAGGCCTTAAAAACCGCCATCTACATTCTCAACAGAGTTCCCAGTAAAGCGGTGCCTAAAACACCGTATGAACTGTGGACAGGCAGAAAACCCTCATTGAATCACCTAAGGGTGTGGGGGAGTCCTGCTGAAGCAAAGATATTTAACCCAAACATTGGAAAACTAGATCCTAAGACAGTGAGTTGCCATTTTATTGGCTACACAGAGAAGTCAAAAGGATATTGTTTCTACTGTCCAGATAGATTCACAAGGTTTGTGGAAACAAGACATGCTGCCTTCCTAGAAGAAGAAATGATTCGGGGGAGCACGGTAGTTCGAAAGATTAATCTTGAGGAGAAGCGGGTGTGTGCACCCACTCCGATGATCCAGGAGCCATTTTTCTCACTACCTACTGTGGCTGCACCCTCAGTGTCAGTCCCTGAGTTGTTCCCTCCTGTGGCAATACAGAATGATAACATGGAACCTGTCCTTCAGGATCCTATAGATAATATCGCCGCAGATCAGGGGGAGCAGCATCAGCCTCCAATAGAAAACGTACCAAATAATGAGGCCCTTAGAAGGTCTCAAAGAATCAGAAGGACAACAATCCCAGATGATTATGCAGTGTATGAAATAGAAGAGTTTTGGATGGAGGATGATCCCACCACATTCGAAGCTGCCATGAGAAGTGAGCATTCATCCAAGTGGCTTAAGGCCATGGAAGATGAAATGCAATCGATGAGTTCCAATGGAGTTTGGGACTTAGTAGAAATTCCTGAAGGAGCCAAAACAGTAGGCTGTAAATGGGTCTACAAGACTAAACGTGACTCCAAAGGGAATATAGAAAGATATAAAGCTCGACTCGTGGCTAAAGGATATACACAAAAGGAAGGTATAGACTACAATGAGACGTTTTCACCAGTCTCTTGTAAAGATTCTTTTAGAGTTATAATGGCTGTAGTAGCTCATTATAATCTAGAACTACATCAAATGGATGTAAAGACGGCATTCCTAAATGGGGATCTAGAAGAAAATATTTACATGGCGCAACCTAAGGGTTTTGCTGTGAAAGGAAAAGAACACATGGGATGTCATCTTAAGAAATCCATCTATGGATTGAGGCAATCCTCAAGACAATTTGAAGTTTAACGAAA
>NZ_SWBM01000042.1 GCF_005116465.1 Robertmurraya kyonggiensis | reverse complement strand
AATGTGCAAGCCATTAAAGTTTGGTTTATAGAGAAGAATTTGATCGTTACATCAACTATTAATCAAGTTTTGGAAAGGAAATTGTCAGGACCTTCTTTCCCAAAGAGACGAATCTCTTTTGGTTAATTACGCTTGTGGACACCTCCAACAAGCCACTTCTCGATCAAGAGCAATGCTTATTTAAAAGAGAAATTTATAAGTTTTATCAAAGGAGGGCTATAATTTAAATGATGCTTGTTGTAACAAATAAATTATAAATCAACCATTAAGACGTAAGGCAGAGGGCATATTGCCGTAACCATATGAATTAACAGTTGAATTTATTGGTCTATTTGCTAAAACAATATCATTTAAATTATCAAAGACTCGACAAATAAAGACATAAGCTCAAAAGGGGACAGGGTATGTATGTTGAACGCTTTATAAGGTAGATATGACATGAATCCCGATTACATGGATCGGTCATTTTCAAGTCATTAAACCTCTTTGATATGCTTTTCAGAAAGTAGTCAACCTTTCTGAAAAGTATGAGAAATTTTCATCAATGACCATGATCATTTCATTTGAAAATTTTATCCATATCTCGAAGCCATAGAATGAAAACTTCGTGGTCCTTAGAGATTTGGTTTCTAAGATAGTTTAAAGGATCTAATTTTCCAAAATCGTGGTCTGGACTTTGGAAATTGAAATGAAAATGAACTCTCTTTAAAGAAAGAGAAGTTCGAGGGTTGGACTTATGCCTATCTGGTTTAGGCGGCCTTTAAAGATGTTCACTAGACTCCTTAAGCGTAGCATATTTAAAAGAATGCTTACTTAAAAGAAATATGCAAGATGTATGCAGGTTATCTGTCCTTTTTGGTTACTATTTTAAATTTTAAGGTCTTTGGGGTAGGCCCTACAGTCCTTATGGTTTGTGAATTTCAAAACCTGTAAATGTTATGACCCGAAGGTCTTAATATTTATGTGAGAATATCCTATTTCTTTTGTTAGTCTTTGACCAATTTTTATCTTTGTAAAAATCTTTAAGAAATATTTATAACATATTAAATTGAATTTATCATAATCTTTGACATTAGGTACGTGTCGTTGTTATACCAGTGGGTCGAGGATCAAGTCCTCCTTCGGACCAGTAGCCCTGCGCCCTCGGGTTTCCAGACTGTTATACCTTATATCTTGGATTATTTACTTTCAATTTAGGTTTATAAATATTTCTTTATATTTTTGAAAAGAAGACATCCTATGAGCCTAATCGATTGATTTTACAACCAGACAATCACAATCAATGAAAGAAAGCATAAAAGAATTTATTTTAATAGAAAAAGAATAAATGAAATTTAAAGACATCAAAGTGTTATGATGGCAAAAATAATAAACGGCCTGCACAGCTGGACAACCTGTGCTTAATACATGCCCAGTTAAATTTTACAACAAATGGATTCCCAAATGTGTCCAAAGTGTACTTAGGTTTATTCAGCTCCTTATCCAACACCTGGTACTAGCAT
>NZ_SWBM01000041.1 GCF_005116465.1 Robertmurraya kyonggiensis | reverse complement strand
CGGAGGGAAGTGAGGTGCTGCCATAGCCTCGAGGCGTAGGCGAGCATTCGGCTCAGGCGACCCTGCCCTTGTCCGTTTCACGCCTAGTGTCTTCCCTTCGAGGGTTGCAAAAGAGCACTTGGCGATACGCTCGAGATATCACAAGAATTTCGTAAAAGTATTGACTTTTTCGGGGGTTCGTCCCCATTGTAGCCCCCGAGGGAGGGATGGTCCTAGCGAGGGTAGGACCAACCCTCACTCAAGTATGAGTGGACTCGAGTCCACTTGATTCGTTCACAACTTGCGAGAGCTAAGCCAAATACTTAATCAAGAGTTTGTACAATCGAAAGTATGTACAAAAAGGGTTCGAGGGGCTGAAGCCGCTCTAGGGGTATAAGCAACTTAGCTGTTGGATGTCGCAGGCGTTCGCGAGGATTTCCGTCGGCAGTGGGTCGTCCCACGTTGAAGAACACGCCATCGGCATCAAAGACTCTCCTCCACACGGAAGGCCTCGAGGCCCCCTGTGGCTGGGGTCCACTACGGGGACTTCGTTCGCCGCTGTTGCCTTTCTCGCGAGGGGTTCGATACTTCTTCCCCTTATTGCCTTGATTTTACTTCCTCGAGGGCTTCCTTGGCTTGCTGCCCTCCGCGGGCGTCTCTTCGGGGCGCTTTCCCTTCTTGCCGTTGAAGATGGCGTTCGCCGCCTCCTCCCCCGAAGCGTACTTGGAGGCTACCTCGAATAGCCGGTTCGCGTCGGGGGGAGGGTCCCTCCCCAACTTGCATATTAGGTTATAGCTAGTGGTGCTCTCGAGGAAGAAGTGGATGATCTGAGTGTCGGTGATGTTGGGCAGCTCGGTGCAGCGCTTGGAGAAGCGCCGGATGAAGTCCCTCAGGGATTCACCGGGCTTTTGCCTGCAACCTCGAAGGTCCCACGTGTTCCCAGGGCGCACGTAGGTGCCCTGGAAATTTCCCACGAAGGTCTCGACCAGGTCGTCCCAGTCGCGGATCCGGTTCGGGGGCAGGTGCTCGAGCCATGTCCGCGCGGAATCTGCCAGGTGGAGTGGCAGATTGCGGATGATCATGGCGTCGTCTGTGGCGCCGCCGAGCTGGCACGCTAGGCGGTAGTCGTTGAGCCATACCCTGGGGTCCGTTTCCCCAGAGTACTTGGTGATGGTGGTAGGCTGCCTGAAGCGGGGGGGAATCGGGGCAGTGCGGATGTTGTAGCTGAACACCCGCGTGCCTGCTGGCTCCGGGGCCGCATCCCGGTTCCACCCTACGTCGGTGCGCCCGCGCTGATGGGTCCGGGCTCCCTCTCGCTGCCTTATATGATTCAGGGTGTTGCGAGCATCGCCATCGCCGACCGCGCCTCGGGTGTCCCGGAGGCGTGACCTCGCGGGCACCCTCGCTGGAAGCGTTCGTGCTTCGGGCGCACGTGGTTCGTTGGCGTGGCGCCGCGCCGAGTCACGGCAGGAGTCACCGCGGGACTGGGCTCGCGCCCTGCCGTTAGGCCGGGGTGAGCGTACCGATGACTCCCCTCCTCGTTCGCCCTT
>NZ_SWBM01000040.1 GCF_005116465.1 Robertmurraya kyonggiensis | reverse complement strand
TTCACTGAAGATCCAGGATCAACAAGAATCCGGTTCAAAGTGTTACCATAAATCAATGCAGTGACATATAAAGGACGATTATGATCTGTGGTTTTTAATAAGAGACCATTATCAGTAAATGTCACATTTAGTAGATGTTCTTCAGGAAGAGTATCTGTAGCGAAGTAAGTTTGAAAGTTTTCTGGTTCTTGGAGAGCCTTAATTAAGGTTTGATGCATTTCAATAGATAACATTAGAGCGTCATAAACACTTAATAAAGCAGGGAGTTTCTTTAGGTGAGAAAGCACATTATAATCTACTTTAGGAAGCATAGATTTATTTGTGCTTTCATATTCACCAATAGGTTCTTGTGGTGTTTGCTTTGGCTTTTCCTGAGGCCGAAGTAATTGTCCACTTCTCAGTTGTAGATCGTCTACTTCTTCGGTTGGGACAATACTAACTTGTTCGTTAGTTTGTTCATCCTCCGAAGATTTGAAGAGACGATAAACATCCTCTTGTAAAAGAGGTTCTTCTTCCTCAGAAGATTCAGAAGTATGAGATAACGCATAAATGTATGAAGAAACAAAAGCATTTATTTCATTCGTATGGATGGTTTTTACAGAAGAAGCTGGAGTCTCTAAATATTTGTTTGGTATTTCGACCTTTCCTGCTTTATATTAGCGTTCAAGCCAATCTTTGAAAGTGATACAATTTTCGATAGTATGACCCAGACAGCGGTGATAAGGACAGAATGTTGGGTCATCAGTCTTAGAAACCTCTTTAGGCTTCTTTGGTTCAGGTAGTTGCATACCTGCTTTAATGAGCAATTGGAAGAGCTTTGGAACGGCATCTTTCTTAAAAGAATAAATTCGATCAAGTCTTTCTTGGAAAGTGAGAGGGTTTTTCTTCTGGGGAGATGGAGTGACTTGTAGAGTTTCCTCTGACCCCTTCACTTGCTTGTCAGTGAGAGAAATAGTGTCAACAGGCTTTTTGCTCGATGGGGTGAGCTTCTTTCGAGCTTTCTCGTAAGGTTCCTCCTTTAGGATAAGTGAAGAAGCTTCTCCTTGCAGACTTGCTGCCTTGGAGAGTAATTTTTCAAAGGTGAAAATGGAAGATAATTTTAGCAGAAGAGAAATGGACCCGGTGAGGCGTCCAAGTAAAAGATTGACAGCATGATTTTCTTGCAAAGGCGGTTCACATTTTAAAGCTAATGTCCGCCAGCGCAGGATATAATCAACCACAGCCTCAGTAGGCTTTTGTTGTAAAGTCATAAGATCGTGAATGGTGATCTTTTTCTGGACTCCAACAAACCTTTTTACGAAGACTTCTTCAAGTTCTTTGAAAGTTTTAAAAGATCCGTTGGGTAGGTTAGTATACCATTCAAATGCAAAGCCAGATAAGGAGGTAACGAATAATCGTAGTAATAAAGCATTGTTGTTGCTGATATTGCAGCAAAGTGCTCTATACTGAGCAAGATGTTGTCTTGGATTGCCTGTTCCATCAAATTGAGCAAAAGATGGAGGAACGAAACCTTTAGGATAAGGGACGAACTCA
>NZ_SWBM01000006.1 GCF_005116465.1 Robertmurraya kyonggiensis | reverse complement strand
ACATGCTACACTCCCCGCTCGGTTTCCCTTACGGATAAGTTGGCTGATGATAGGGTAAAGATTGTGATATCTCCCTACTGCTTTGCTAAAGCAGATTTCCTAAATGCCCTTATGGGCGCACAACTTCTCGAGGATGAACAATCGAAGCATTTAAACTTCCGATAAATATGCTTTTCCTAGCGATTACCTGATTTTTCGTGTTTAAATATAACGCCACAAAATGTTCTTGTGTATGAAATCTCATATCCATAAGAATGTTTGCTGCATCCTCTGGACTCCTTATTACTGACCTAACAGCTGTTTCTTGAGCATAAACTCGTTTCCCTAACTCTAAGCCCGCAATAAGAATTTCAGCTTTCCTCTGTGTCAAACCACTTATTTTAGATGTTAGAATTTCAACAGTTAATCCTTTTAAACCGAAGTTACTTTTAAGTTCCAAAATTTCATTCACTACTTCTTGTAATGGATGATTTTTCGCTCCAGCTCCTAAGATAAGTTGAAGTAGCTCTCCTTCATTCAGAGCATTAAGTCCCCCATCTAGCTCATATAACCTAGCTTGAGTTTCCCTAATCATTTCAGTGTCATTTCTTGTTAAAGTAGTTGTCATTTGTAACATAATAATTTCCTCCTAAGTGTGTATGTAATTGAATTAAATTAGATTTTTATTAGTAGTGCATTAAAACATGTCGGTTACCATTGATTACAACAACAAATTTCCAACAAGTTTCATACACTTCGCGAACTATCGTAGCCAGTTGGCCATAATAATTCACGTTTTCTCCTAATACAATCGTCTCTAATGGGTACATAATGTTTCCTCCTCGTATAGTAAAAAAGACAACAAAAAAACCGCCATATAAAAAGCAGCTTCCTTGTTGTCATATTAATTAAAACCTTTTAGGGAATATCAATGATTTTCGGTTTGTACGACAAATGGAAAAGATCATCTAGACCTTTTGCTACATTTGACGGCCACATCGCAATCGCCACTTGAATTCCTAAAGGTTGTAATTCGTTTTTAGCCTCTTTCACCGCATTCATCACATTTAGACCAACCGTATCTTCTTTATTTTGTGCATCAGCATCAAAAGCAAAGATAACTCGTTTGGGCTTTAAATGTTTCGTCGGTTCTAGTAAATATTTCCACTGACCTACTCCCGCTACTTGTAAATGTAGCTTTTTCGTAAAATCAGCAGCAATATCACCCTTTAATGGACCTTCTCCCCACCATACTTCCTCCACTTCCATGTGTTGATGAATGTCACCCTTGTGGAGCGTCCAGTTCAACAATACCTGGATTGGAACAGCTGTGTGATAAGGTACAGGGTTTCCTATTTCAGCACCATTGTAAATACCTTTTTCGGGATTAATAGGTGATGAAAACCAACCGTACTTCGGACCTAATTGAATTTCAATAGTTCCTAGTGGTGAGGTTAAAGGCAATTGCTCCCGATTCGCCTCTCCAAGTACTTCCCCGGTACTCTTTTGAATGATGGTGAAATTATTGTAATCTTTCATTTGGATACGTAAATCTCCATCCGCCTTAATCAGTTCTGGTCTTTCATCGTACATGACTTGAAAGCCTTCAATTTGATTATGGATATTTCGGAATGGGATCATCATACCCGCTCTCCCAACCATGCTCCAATAAAGACCATATTGCCCCTTCATTTCTGCGAATCCTGGAACACCTTCCAAACTTCCAACAGAACGTTTAATGGCCTTGGTTTTTTCATAACGTGTCTTTTTGTCCTGGACAAAAGTACGGTAAGACCTTATCTTTGCATACTGAGAAGATATTTTCCTAACCTCTTTTAAATGTAGAATGTGTTGCTCTTGAAGAGGCAACTCTTTTAACATTTTGCTGTAAACCTCATGTAAACGGTCTGTAGGTGCTTTTTCTGCAGCTCGAACAATAACCTCACGAGGTTTGTACTCAACATTGTTAAATTCACGCAATTTGCCATTATCATATTCAATGGTAATTCCGCAAAGTTCACAAATTTTCTCCACCGTTTCAATAAACTCTGCACCTTTCGGGTAAGTGTCTGATTGATTCACACGGTAATGGTAATAACTAATAGCGTCTCGTCCACCTGCAACACCAGCAAAGTCCTTCCAAATTCCTTTAGTTGGGTTAATGCCGACTGAAGGTGTATTTTCTCCCTCATTACGATAAGTAAAGTGAGTTTGCCCTACTTTTTGAAGTGAGTCTCCTATCTGCTCTGCAAGAAAGAGAAGATCTACTTCTTTTGCCTTTTGAATAGTAACATCCGAAATTCTTCCCATCTTATCCCTCCTAATGTGTGTGCTAAATAGTTTAAAAGAAAACAAAAAAGCCCCCGGGAGAAAAAGACACACGTATCGTGTAATCAATTCCACCCGTAGGGCTTGTAGCTTCAAGGTCAGGCTCAATAGAGCAAATAAAAAATAATATAATTTTATTCTACTAAAGAACCATTGATTTCGCAAGGATATTCAATTCATTTCATTATTAATCCAATCATTTAAACTAGTAATAATCACTTTATAAAATGGTTTGATGAAACTATTTTATAAATAGATCAGCTTTCCTTACCTGTTTCCGATTTTTTTCAGAAGACATGTTTTTAATTATAGAGTTCAATCTTCCAAAGTCTGAGGGTCTACACCAATATTTTTTAATAATTCTAATACACCAGCATGATTCTCAAGTAGACAGACGGAAAAGTCCTGAATTCCTAAAAATAGAATATCATCTTTATAAATATTGTAATGCCAGAGATCATTCACCCCTCCCTCAAATGAGGGAGAAGTGTATTTATATATCAATTTCCTAGCTTCAGAATCTAGACTGCCCGATATAATAATGCTGTTATCCATTCCGTCCCAAGGTTTGATTGTAACATTTCTCAAATTCTTAAATTCCTTTTTTCCTGTTATAAATCGATTATCTTCATCAAGTTATCCTCCGTAAAGATTATATCGAACTTGTTACAATGATTTATACAAACTTCAAATATGTTTTTCCATTCCGACTCCGATGTAATGTCATGAATAACTATAACATCCTTCATTTTTTATCTCCTTAACTAGAAAAATTTGTAATAGTTCGGTTGGTATTAATATAAAACTGTTGTGTTAATTCTGGAAATATCTCAGGAAAAATACTTTTAAACATATAAATTTTTATTCTATAATCACCTGCTGGTAGATCAGATGTACTAATGTTCACTGTATTTCTATATTCATATTCATATATGTTATTAACTGAAAGTCTTCTGATAAAGGTTCCCATAGTGCCTGTTTTTACAATGGTACCTACACTATTTTCAATAGTAAATCGAGGTACTTCATTCAAAATGTCCAAATCTAAATCACTATTGTTTCCACCTACATCTAATGTTACCTTAAGCGTATCGTTTGCAGGACTAACATATAGGGTGTTTATATTCTCTACATTGTCAATACTGGTTTCAGTTAAAGTTGGTAGGTCAGAAATCGGAACGTCTTCCTGAATTGAATCATACAGCCCATCAGCTGTCTCTTCAATATACCCAGTCAAATCATTACTAGGTTGAGCCTCCGTTATATAGTCAGCTTCGGTATATACTATTTCTCCATCTGGTATCGCATCACTTGGGTACACAGGTATAAAGCTAGTGATGAGCTTATAGATCATTACAGCAGCTGCAGAAAAAACAGCAATCAACGTAAAGTTATCATTAGGTGAGATTGCCTGAGCAAATGATTTCATAGCACTAGTTGCTTTAGAAACAAGGGTGTTCCATGAGGTGGCACATTGATCCATTACAGTCTTATTTTTCTTGCTCTCATAAATATAAATACATGATTTATTCTGTTTTTTATATTTTACAACATGATAATTTGCTATTTCTTTAGCAACTCGATTATTATATGAATTTAGTTTATCCACGTGCACATTTACATGGGGAGTATTATTACGTGGGAATTTTGGCCCTGCCCACCCTTTATGAACATTAGTTATGGAGACTACCAAATTATCTCCAAATCGCTTAGATTTCCAAAGTAGACCTGCATTTTCTGCTGAAGTAAGGTTTGGAGCTACTAGACTAAACATTAGTATTACATATATACTATGGGGTAAATTTAACTAATCAGTGTTGTCCTGAATAAAAACCCTGCATTTTGAAAAAAGATTGATTAAAACCACCTGATTTTTATCGCTCCTAATGTCACGGCATATCTAGTGGTATAAATTCTTTAATGCAATGTGACTTATTTCGATATAATTCAGGCCCGAGCTGCTAGAAAGCATTCAGATATTCATTCCATATCTATTATCGGTGCCGTCATTCGGGAATAGTACAACTGTTTAAAAAATGTAATAACTTTCTTCAAAACGGTAAGATTTTTTTTACAAATAGTACATTATTATTTCAAATATACAATACCAACACAAGTACCTCGACACTCTCTTACCCAAATCTTTATTCTAGTGATTCTTTTTCGTTACAATATTAAAAAAACCCTTTGGCTGAATAGTAACTAAAGGGATTAAGTATGTCGTTTTCAAAGCTTAAACGACTATATTATTTGTTAAATAATTTCTTTATTCATAGATATCATCTTTTTTTAAATAGCTGTTTTACTTCTTCAATTTTCGTTTTCCGTTTTTTTCTTCTTTCCGCAAATATTTCTTGCTGATCTCTCACTCGTACTGGCTGTGCTCGATTCTTTAACTCCACAATTTTGTTGTTCTGATTCATTTCGATCACCACTCCAACGTTTTGTTAGACATAGGTTTCCCATTTTTTGAGTAGAAAATACAAAAAAAGAGCATAATTAGTAGATATTACTAATCATGCTCTATATTTATTACGGTTTTATAGATTAATTGTTTAATTTTGTCTTGCGTTGTTTGATATGTGACCAGCTCTCGGTGGGTGAGTAGTGCCATAATAGGATCCGCTACCTTTTAAGATGGTTCTTACCTCTGCATGGACAGAATTTATTTGAGCTCTCCTTCGTTTACGACGGCTTTCAAATATCTCCGATTGTTCCCTAACTGGTACAGCTACAGCACCTCTGCTATTTGCCATGAGTTCCATCTCCCTTCCCTAGACGACTAGTATTATTATAAACTATTTGGCACAAGCCATGAAGCATACTATATATTACTCTTTGATCAATTATATCATCTGTTAACGCCAATAGATAACCTTTTTTATTAACAGAAGGTACAATTTGCAAAGAAATAATCCATGTTTCACTATTATTATACCCTACATTAATTCGGTATGAAACAATATGATATCCTTCTTTTGGCTCGATTTTAAATAGATTATTCTGCTTAGTAGCAGCAGCGACAGTCGATTGTACCCAAGGGTTGTGATGATTTCTGGTTAGGTCAATTGTCAGAGGGTTCTGCCCCGTAGTTCCTTCATCTGCAATACGAGTTAATACATTGCCATTTTTCTTATAGAGTGAGTACCCAGCAATTATTTTCAAATCTGAAAAATTGCATTTACCTCTACCTATACGATGTAAAATGATATGTAAGTCATGAAAGAGTTCAACTAAATATTGAATTCCATCCTCGTACCATTTTATTTCATCTTCCAGACCTTCAATAAGTTCGTTATACTTCTCGATCGCTAACTCCTCTTTAGATCGGAGCTCGTTAATTTCATCTCGAAGTCGTTCTTTCTCCTCTTTGTACTCTGTGGTAATAACATTAACAATTTCTAGTTCGTTTTCTTGCTTGGTCAATACTCCATTCACATATTCAGCTAACCCTTGATAAGAAATGTTTTTATCGTGAACTGAATGATTAAGCAAATCAAATTCATGTTTCCTTAAAGCTTTATACGCTTTTAAGTAAAAATGAGGGTGAGTTAAGTTTAGCATCCTAGTTAAAGATATTGGAATCATAAGAGATAGTAGTATTACAACCGCTCCCACTAGTATTAACAAGCACCAATACCATTCCATCCCTTGAAAAAAGGACACCGCACTTGCAACAACTCCTCCAATTAGAGGAAATGTTGATAAATTAACAATATTAACTTCATTTACCTTCATAATAGGTTTGTAAAAAGTCTTCAAATCTTTTAATAAAAGAATGATAGCTTGTCCAATCCAATGAGGTGAAACGTCTGCCCTAGATTCTTGATTCTTAAATTTTTCAAGAATTTTATCCATACTAGGAGCAACTCTGAACAGGAAGCTATGATAATTAGGTTTGTTGTCACTCATAAAATTTACCTCCTTAATGTGTAATTTAAAAACAAATTCATCCTGCTATCTCATAGCAGCGTAATAAAGATTGTATTTCATCAGACAAATTAGGCTCGTCCATTCAAATCCAATCAATCGCCTTTTTTAAGGATACCATTTCATGATATGGATATTCTCCTTTTTTTAATGCGTTTTGTACCTTAATGTCATTTAGCAAATGCATACATTTTCTCCTCCGTCAGTAAAAAATCCCCATGCAATCGTAGCAACAACTGGCGATACATATTTCTCTAATTCTTTCTTCGTATAGCAAACAAATAATTCATGTTTTTCTTCAGCAACTTTAAATGAAGATGTTGAATATCCGACTATAGATTCCTGAGAAACACATATCATTTTCACATCTCCACCGTTTTCGACATGTAATTCTTCCACGGATATATCACTACCCGCTTCAACTGTTTTCATTAATGAAATAAACATAATCTTTCCTCCTTGTTAGTAAGAAATAAAAAGAGAAGATAGCTTAAAGCTTCCTTCTCTTTCAAAACTATTTATTAAGTAAAATGGAGATTTTTTCTTATGGAATATCAAATCCCCCTGGTTTATCGCACTGGCAAAAGTAACCCAAATTGTGTTGCGCCCTCAACTTCCGGACGAACCAGCATCGGCTTAGCTACTCCACCAAATTGCAATCTAACCTTTTTACTACTCATTGAATTTAATGAGTTCATTAGATAATGAACATTTAGCTTGAGCGATATTCCAACTCCCGCTTCATCAACGAATAATTCCTCAAATATCTTTGTAATGTCCGTTTTCCCTTCAATCGTTAAGGTAGGTAAAGTACCTTCTACTACGGAAAACCTAGCTATCTTTTCCTTAGGACCTAGAGCCGTTTTTGAACGGTCAAGAGCCTTTAATAGTTCATCTTTATGTAGAACTACCTCACTCTCAAATTCTGACGGAATCAGTTTTGTTACATCAGGAAAGGTACCATCTAGTAGACGAGTTGTAAACGTGATTCCTTCAGTTTTTAAAGATAGTTGATTTTGAGAAATAGAGAATTCTACTTTTTTTTGATCTGCGATCAATGTAACTAATTCATTAACTGAAGTTTTTGGTACCACCACATTTTTAAATTCCTCTGTTGGAGCAATAATAGGTACTGCATTAGCAGCTAAACGAACGGAATCCGTCGCAATTAACGTAAGGTACTTACCATTTGATAGGATATGTACTCCTGTTAAAATTGGACGTGCTTCGCTTTCCGAGCAAGCATATACTACAGCTGAAAGTGACTCAGCAAAAGTCGGCCCCTCTACTTGAAAAATTGTTCCTTCTTCATAAGCAACAGCTTGTGGAAATTCGTCCACTGCATAAGTGCTAATACCATATGAACTTTTCCCCACTACAATATCCATTTTCTTATCTTCAATGACAAGTTCAACATCCCCTTTAGGAAGTTTCTTTATCATATCTAAGAAAAGTTTCGCGGGTACAACAAAATCAATTTCTCCTTCGGTTTCTGTAATATCAATTGCGTCTACTTGAACAGATACCGATTCGTTCATAGCACGAACCGCAATTTTATTTTCCTTTGCATTTACCATTATACCGGACCTAATTGAATCAGGCTTTTTAGATGCGACATTAGCAGCTCTTCCCACTAAATCAATAAATGCTTGTGTTTCCTTAATTTTAATGTTTGTCATTTTAAATTCCTCCTAAGTGTGTGTAAAAAATAGTATTGTTTTTTAATAGCTTCATAGAACGCAAAAAACCCTATTAGGGGCATAATCCTTCCAAGGATAAATAAATGCCACCCAATAGGGTTTAAAATTTCAACGTCAGGCTCTAAAGAGCAATTAAAAAACAATATAAGGCTATTATACTATATGAATAAAAAAAGAAAAATAGTGTTTTTACAAAAGGAATGCTTCTTCCCTTAATGGACTATTTTTCTCCTTATTTCTAATTTTATATGTAGTGTTGTGCACGTTTGTCAAGTTAGTTTATGACAATCCTAAAATCCTATGATATCCTTTCTGAAATGAATAAGATCCAACAATGGAATTATAGAACGATCATGATACTCACCAATTAATTTTTCTTCTTTAAGAAGCTTTTCGAGGTTTAATGTAAAACGAAAGAATCCAACCAGATAAAATGATAAGTCTCTAGCATTGTGTAAGTGATTAGGAATGTTTTCTAACTCATCTAGGATTTTAAAAGTAATAGTTCTATGTAAGACTGGATTTATCTCACTTAGATTGCTGTGGCTAAATGTCCTCAACTTAGTTAAGGAGCTTCCTAGTAAATTTAAACCTACATTTTGTAAATACTTTAAATCTTTATCTTTAAAAAAATCATCATTTATTATTGTGTCTATTTGGCCATTACTTAGTTTATTATGGTAATCCGGTTCAAGGTATTAAATATTATCCTATAAAACGGCCTCTACATTAACTTTCTTTTGTGAATCTCCTAATAGAAAATCCATCTCCTCAATTTATCTATCAACATCCTCTTTGGTTATTACAGATCTAATACTTGAACAATCCAATTTCTTTTACTCCTTACCATACTTACATTTCAAAACTTTTACCCAAACGTACCGAACGTTTAAGCTATTTTCCCTCTTTTTCTATTATTTTACTCTACTCTTCCCTTGCTTTCAAAGATTCTTAAAGTTTATTTTTTCAAAAAAGAAAGGAGCTTACGCTTACGTTTCGGCTGCAACTTCTCAAATAATTCTTTACCAAGAGCCAATTTTGCCATTTCGGAGAAGATAGCATATAAACCTTCAACTTCTTCTTCGTCTAAGTATTTCCAAACACTTTTACCGTCCATTAACGCTAATTTCACTTCCTCCAAGTGAGGAAAATGAAACGGAGATTCACTTACATGATAAGCCTCTTTTAAGTCTTTGTTATACTTCTTCTCAAGTGAATCATTAGAGTGATTACAAAGAAGGATAACTTTTTCATTTAATTTTTGGTCAAATAAATATCGAACAACTCTATGCTGACTAGCTTTTATTCGAGCTGGATCAAATTGGGTGGAGATAAATATTCGGTCGGCTTGACGTAATATTAGCTTTTCATGTTCTTCAGTAATACCAGTCGATAAATCATAAATTAGAATAGGAATTTGTCTAGCATATCCTACAAGGTAAGCCGACTTCATTAAATCCCATTTTTTTAATTCTGTTTTAGGGTTCTGAACGATATATGTAACCCCTTCAAGATTAATACTCATCCCCTTTACAATTTCTTGTTCAGAATGAATAAGTTCATGCCAACTTTTCCAGGATTCATCGGTATGCATTTCTCCATTAATTTGTTCAAACCATGTAGATTCTGCATATGGACTTTCCAATATTCCGACTTGTAGCTGAAGATTGGCCAGATATTCTGCAAACATTTTAGCAATAGTTGATGATCCACTACCTTTAATCCCGCTACTGAATACAAAAAGTTTAGGTTTTACTATCAATTGTTGATAAACAGGAACTTCTACCTCAACAACTTTACCTTCTTGTGGGATAGCCCCTTTTTGTATAATTGTTTCTGCTTGCTTTTCTTCTTCTTCACGTTTTTTCTCTTTTAATGTTTGTGAAACCGATTCAATTTTCCCTCTAAACTTTTCAATATGCTTATAAGAGGGTTCTCCTAAGATTTGATTTATATAACCTTCTGGGAGTTTCCCCTCATGAAAAATATCCGTAATATTATAAGTTGTTAATTTGGTTAAGAAAATATCATCAATACGACGATCACATATGAAAACGATGCGAAGGTTATAACTAAAACGTCTGATTTCCTCTATTACCGCTTCCCATTCTTCATCTGAGTCCTCTTTATTTTCACTTTCTCCGATTAAATCCTCACCAATTATTACAATTTGGGGAGCCAATTCATTTACTTTATTGATTAATGTACGCCTGGTCGTTACCTTTGCAACTACTTTCGCGCGTTCACCTTTTTCGAGGTCATCTTTAATAAACTCATCTAAATGCTCGTCACCACTTGCTAAGATAACTTCCTTTCTTTCCACTCTTCAACCCCCCCATTCGTCACATTTTCCTCATCGATAAAGATTTCTAATGTACTTCGAAATTGTTTAAATTGTACCCTTTTTTCTAGATCAAACCCATCATAAACTAAACGCAATATGTGGCTCCAAACGTTCTCTGAAACATTAATATCGCCATTCTCCATTTTAGATATGCTGCTTCGATTAATCCCAATCTCAACTGATATGTCACTTTGTGTTAAACAGAGCATATTTCTAAAATGTGCAATACACGCACCCTTGGTCCTTGGTAGGAACATATTTAATAAAATTCCTTCTAACTCCACGTTGATGTTTCCTCCTCTATGATAATACGAAAAAAAGACACAACTCTCCCGTCATTAAGAGAATTGCGTCTTCCGCCAAATTTCTTATTATAAAATCAATAAAATGTAATTTTGAATGTAATTATTATACAATAATGCACCATAAATTTGAATAGTATTTATGATGTTCGTGTGGCTTGAATAGGAGATAAAGACTATTCATGATATGAATACAAGGCTTGCAATATTAACTTATATATATCGTCCTCACAAGACACAATATAATTAGCGATAGCAAGCTCAATTACGTCACCAAGAGTCTTATGCTTTAGAGCTGCTATCGTATTAACGACTTCCTCTTCTACCCGAAAAGTGATATGTGTTAATACTGAGCTAGGCCCGTGAAGGTCTGTGAATTCCTTTAAGATCGTTTTAAATCGGTCTTGATTAAAGACATTATCTTTTACTTCCGGATAGGAGGAGCGGTCGAGATTTCCTTTTAAGTCATGCACCATTTTAGTGATAAGCTGATTAAAGCTAAAGAGACTTAATTCTTGTGTACGATCAACACCTAATTGTTGAATCAGTAGAGATTTTAATAAAATATTTTTCTTATCACTTAGCAGTTCAGAACACACTTGATAAAGTACACTATACAACGGGCGAACTTTATAGGTTTTAGATGGATACATAGTTATTACCCCTATCATCTTGATTCAATGTTTATTGATTGCTAGTATAGCCAATATTCCAATTTTTACGATCCATTTGGTAAGATGCCCTCCATAGTTATCATTCTTGCAAAAAAATCGTTATTATCGAAAAGGCTCATTTTTCACTATTAAATTTTATTATTTTTTATCGTTAATCATATGTACGTCTGTATTAGTCTCTTTATTGTCACCGAATATAAGAACTAGTGTTATAGCTAGTAAGCAAGGAATCATAAATAATGGCGCTATAGTTCTTACAAAAGAAAACTTTGAAAACAACAGACCGAAAATGAGGGTAAATACAGTAAAAAAAAACACTGCCATTAATACTGATGATAACCTTGTGTGTTTAAATTATTTATTTTTCATAAAATTACCTCACTAAGGAGTACATTATTATAACTGAATAACACCTAAATCATCCTCCTCTTCGTTGCTGCTTTCTTTTGCACACTTAACTAAAGGGAATGTAACCTATAAGGGAAACTTAATCATTAGATAATTTTTTTTATTTCCATCAATTCCATAGTTCACAAATCCACGGTTTTCGTAATATCCCACTAATTTTTCTTTTTCTGCATATAAAACTAATGGAATTTCTAATTGAATCATAAGATTATCTAATTCCCTTAAAATGTTGGAGCCTTCTCCTTTCTTATATGAATGCAAATATACAACTTCTACTGCATGGACATATTTTCCGTTAAAGATCCTTCTCGTTGTCGGTGTTAAGTTATCACAAAACCTTAATCCAACCCAACTATTAAAATCATGCTTTACTAGAGTAATAATTCCATCATAGGACATTGACTTTAGAAAAAATTGCGAAGAGGTTTTATTAAGTATCCAATTAAGATATATTTTTTCTGATTTATTCTTGCACAAAGAGGTTGCTAAGAAGCTTCTAATCTTAGGTGAATTTATTTTCAAATTGGAGATAAATTTTGGTATTTTAAATAATAGTTTATAACCCTTATGCTCAATATCTGTTAGATTCATAATCACAGGCTCCTAATATATTTTTTTAGGTGATTTTGTTTCACTAAATTTTCGTTCAAGTGAAAACACTATCTTCTTGGAGGAGAAGTAACCTTAATGGCTAAAGTTATCATTGCAATTAAAATGACCGCTCCAAATATTATTGTTAGCATCGTTCCTGCAGTAGTATCACTAGCTGCTTGCCAAAGTTCCGATGGTGTTTCTCCAGTAATTATGTAATAAGCTAAAAGACCTGCGATGATTAAAACAATACAAATACCCCAAAATGAATATAAAAACACTCCCATCAAAGTTCCTCCTATTAACTATCCAAATTCGTAGTATTTTAACCAAGACATGTTTTATACTATCCAATGAAACATTTAGCTTATAGAGTTGGCCCCCTACTCTTCTATCAATAAGTTATCCTGGATTAATTTCTTGATTACCGATACCAAACTTCACTTCTTCCTGAATCATTTGCCTTAATTGGTAATGTAAAATTCCCGATACCGGTTCCTAATAAGTTGAATGAACGGAAGGTGTATGCTCCTTCAAATTCTACCGTAAATCTTCCCTGATGTTGAATCTGACCTTTCTGACTATATTTAACGGTAAACCCTTTATCTTCCATTCCATAGTCTTTGATGATTTGATTATAATGTGCTTCAACGCTAGGGGTCACTCCACCTTGAATTTCCGCCTCTTTCGTTACTTTCTCAACGATTGAATTAGCTTTATACGTCCATGTTCCGTATACAATTATATCTGGAATAAAAACCATAATGCTAAAGGATATTAATAAGAAAAAGGCAATCCCCACGGCACCTCTCATACTCTCAACCTCCTATACTACCACTGTCTAATATGATAAAGAGATTGGATAAGAACAGTCCTTATCCAATCTCTTTAATATTAGTTACTTCCCCAGCCTGCTGGATTCGTATTCGTACCGTTTACCCCATCATTAAAGAAAGTACCGATATCGCTAAAACCATCTTTCATGAATACTACAGCAATCCCTAGGACAATAATACCGATTACGATACCACCGTAAACTAAATACCCTTCCTCTGAAGAACCCTTCGCAGAAGTTTCCTCTTTTAAAAACCCTTTAACCTTTGATACTACATTCGATTTTGTTCCTTCTACTACTGCACCCATTTTTAATAATAATGTTGTTTTCATTTTCATTTCCTCCAATTTTTTGTTTGATTTTATATTTAAATTTTTGAAAACGCATCGCTAATCATGACAAATAAGAATGTCAAGATAATCGCCACCATCGGAAAGAGCATAGGTGTTATATAGTTTTGAACTTCATCTGGACGAACTTCTATCATTTCGTTATAAGCCTCTTCTTGAAGATCGTCCATAATTTTAATTTGCGAACTAATAATTTGATTCCCTGCAGCGGCATCCACTTTCATAATCTGTTGTAACGCTACAACAAATTCCTTCGCTTCACGTATACCTATTGTTTCAGCAAAGTCTTGATACGGTTTGTGACTAGATGGATAAAGCTCTATCTGTGTCACCATGTGATCGACAAATGGCCGTAATAAAGGACCTGCGTATTCCACTGATCTTCTTGTAGCATCAAACGCATTGTAACTTTGTAGTAATACCGCAAATGCCGATAGATACTCAGGCAACTCAATTTTCATTTGTCTTTCAAAATGTAATTTATGTTTTTTTAAATTACGTTTTGGCAAGATATATGCAAGGACTCCGAGCGGAATCGCTAAATAAAGATATAAATTCATATCACTTACCTTGTACAGAACTAGAGCAGCACCCACCATTAAAAGGGTAAGTATAAATCTCCTTACAATAAACCTGGTAACTGTTACATCCAGTCTAGCGTCTGCCAATTCACCTTCTAAATGCTCCTTATACTTGGTAAGGGAAGTCATTCTTTCTAAGAATGTAATTTGTTCCCTGACCCCTTTATTTACTTGTACCTTCTCCTCTTTAAGAAAGCCTTTTAAAACATAACGCTTGGATGTTCGGGTTTCCATAATAAGAAGAATGGTCTTATAAGCAAGAATGACGATGGAGAGTAGAAAGAGAACTTGTACACCTTGGGTGAAATAAATAAAGATACCCATTTTTCTTCCCCCTTTCCTCTAAACCTCAACTCGTTCATCTGAAGTTGGATCATAGATTTCCAATTTCTCTAGTTGTCTGTATGTAACAAAAATTAAGAGAAACGTAATAGCAAATACAATACTTGATGCAATATGATTCATGACTAGTTTATAGTTGTCCATTGATACGAAGATAAAAAGAAAAGGTGCTGACAAAATCAAAATAACAAAGGTACGCCATATCTTGTAATTTTGTCTATGAGCTGTCTGAAGACGACGACGATATTTTTCTTTATCTTTCATCTTAATGGCAACTGAACGAAGGGTACTGTTATCAGATGCACCATTCTCCATTACTACTGCTAATTGGTCATGAAATAATCTAACGTGTTTATGTTTATAACGTTTATTCATATTCTCAAATGCCTGTTTTACATTCTTACCATCTTGCAATTTAAGAATAGCCTCTTCTACATCATTTCTAATTGGATATTCCAATGAAGGTAAAATGGATTGAAGAGCGTCCTTAATATTATTGAACGTGCCAATCGAGGTAGTTAGAGCGGACATATAAATGGCCAATTTAGAATCTAACTCTTGAACATACTCTTTTTTTATTTTATGCAAGCGTATATTAGTTGCAATAACGCCCCCACCTGCTGCCAATGGCATAAGAAAAAGCAACGGTTGGAAATAAACTAATATAATGATTGCTCCCAATCCTGTACCTACAACGAATGTTGAGATAAACGATTGCTTTGTCATATTTACTCCATGCAACTTCGCTTCTTCAATAATGTAAGAGGGACTAACATATTCTCTAATTCTCGATTTCTCTAACCATTCCAGAAGAAAATTTGATGTTCCTTCATCTTCAACACGTAGAATACTGGACAGTCTTTTTCGCCTTCTTGAAAAAGAAACTTGCGATAATTGCATAATCGCTAAATACGCTAACACCCCAATGGCAATTAAACCAATAATCGGAATGACCTGTGACACAAGCAATCACCTACCTTAATAAAGATTCAGCTGGTGCCAAATGCTGAAGTTCTTCAAAGTCCTTATACGAATCACGTATCTTATTCCATAATTTTGGAGACATTTTGTCTACTTGAATATGGACCTGTGAAAGCTCATCAAATTGAAATAGAACATTTTCTATGATGTTTCCATCTACATAATCCACATATTCAGTAATTTGACTTATTCTACGAACTGTCCCGTACCTTTTCACGTGAACACCAATACCAAAACCTCTTATAATCCTTCTTCCGTAATATTCTGCAGGATGATTATAGGCTTCTTGACACAAATCAATAAAACGTAATATTGCGTCAGCTGTGGAATCAGAGTGAACAGTAGTATCAACAATGTGACCTGTTGTAGCGGCCTTCATTACATCAAAAGATTCCTCACCACGAGACTCTTGCAACATGATATAGATTGGATTTTGTCTCATAGCATTTCGAATATGATATCTATAACCAAATGTTCTTTTTTCATCATCAGATGCTTCACGATTCTTCCACATTTTGATAGGCTTATCAGGGTACAGTTCATCTAAATAAGTTTCGGGTACATCTTCAATCATGATGATATTAGAATTTCCACGTGTATACTTAGAAAAGTAACGTAACAACTCCGTTTTTCCCGTTCCAGTTGCCCCACTTATTAGATGGCTTTCAAAAGCAAATGTTGCTTTCAAAAACTCTATCATTGATTTATTGGCATAGCCGGATTTAATCATGTAATCCTCAGATAGACGCAATTTCTTTGAAATGATACGAATACTCATACTCGTTTTAGTATCCAAATCTTGACCTACTATATTTACACGCATATATGGAAATTGTGCATCTACTGAAGGCTTTGCCATTGAATAAGGTTTTCCAGAAGCAAACGCAAATCTATTACATAGATCTAAGTAATCTTGTTCACTATCAAACGTAAAATTAGTCTTATACTGCCCTTTATAAATATCATCCACCCAAATATTGTCCCACCCGATACATTGAATGTCCGTAATGGTATCTAATTCAGTTAGTGGTTGCAATACGTCCAATCCTGCTATTTTTTCAACAAGATAGTCCGTAACTTGGTCTAATGAATATTCAGTAATAAGAGTCGAATAATCAGTTAAAAAACCTTTACTTGAAACATAACTATAAATAACTTCTCTTAATTGCCCTTGTTTTCTTCGATTACCAAAGGAATCTCTTAGTAATTCACGGTATTGTTCTTGTGAAAGATATTCTTTGATATGGTCTGTAATTTGTTGGTTAATGCTATTGGACATTTTAATTTTAGGTTTTAATTGGTTTTGTTGAACCTTTTGGAATAACAACCTTTCCAGGTTGATAACGTTTCGCTCCTCTGTTACCAACCCATCATATCGAATGCTGTTTTTCATAGGATTTACCCCATCCTTCCAAAGAAACCACTGCGCTTTTTCGGTATAGCTGATTCAAACGGAATATTCAATCTAGCAGCTAACTTCTCTAAACGTTCACGAATTTCTACGGAGCTTAACTGAAGAGCAAATTCAGATTGTTGTCTCGCCGGATCATAAGGCACTAAAATGGCTTCTTCACTTATCAGCTGGAAATACTCATTCGGGGTTAACTCTGGGCTTGTCATATTTAAAATCGTTGACCATTTATCTTCTAAGTGTGAAATGTTAGGAGAAAGGAACTTATATGCGTTCTTATTTTCAAATAATCTTGTAGCATTCGGTGTAACAACATTGATAATTTGTTCACTGTTTGCAATAACTTCGAATCCAAAGATAGAATGAAGTTCTATCGGTAGATTCAAAATAATATACGTATATTTGGTTGTTTTCAAACTGTACAAAAACTTATCAATATACTCTTGGGCTTCCTTTTCATTGTCTTCCCCTTCATTTATTAGGGAGGGAAAACTACTTTCTTGGAAATTCATCGGAAGCGTTAGATAGTCTAATTTATCCGGTAATTCGGCATACACTCTTCTTAAGTCTCGATTCTCACTACTTAGGAGAATCTCTTTCGTCAAAATGTATGGCTCTAAGTCAAATGAACGTTTAAGAATTGTATCTTGAAAGAATTCACGCGCATTTCTTGTTACGTCTGTAATTTGAGTAGAAATCGCAACTGAAGGCTTTTTATAATCTAATTCAACGTACAACACCTTATGTTCATTCATGGCGAGCAATTCAGCAAACCCTAATGACAATGTTCGTTTTCCTTGTGAATGAGCTACTGAGTAAAAACTTAAAATTTCAGCCATTATTCTTCACCTTCATTTTGATTGGTTTCTTTTTCAAAGGACGATTCATTAATAAATGTCATAACATCACTTTGCTCTGTTACTTCTTCATTATTTGCTTGTCCTGTCGCAATCGGTACTACATCACCCAAGAGCTTTGCCTTATTTACTAATTCGTTTAACTCTACAGGAATTGCAAAAATATAAATTTTAGCAAGGGCATTCTTCTTTTCATTTGTATTCTCCTGGATTACACCTTTTTGGTAACCCTCTGGATCAAAAACGTTAGAAGCATCAGCGTCCTTTACCGATAACACTCGAACTTGCGACGCCAATTTTCCATACACCGCTTTTTTAGACTGACTTCCCGTTTCAATGAGCGAACGGAAATATAAATCAACTTCCGAATTCGGAATAATGCTGTTACCTAAACTCGTTTCTAAATCAACAAGTAATGGAAACGCAACTTCATTTTCTTTTAGTGAAAGGACCCCAGCGTCGGGCATTTCACTTTTTGGAATAATCTTATTGTCGTAAATAAAACTATTAGCTGGGGTTCCATACCCCGCTACCGTCCACTTTCCTACAACATCTTTCATATTCCTTACAGCATTCGTCGGTATTCCTTGTGTCGGAACTGTAATTACTTCTAACATTTCTTTTGTAATTTCAGTTCTTGGTGGAATATCAACTTTTGTCACAACAACATTCGCTTCATTGATTTCAGCTTTTATCGTGAAATTTGTATAAACCAATATCGAGACGATTAAAGCTGCAACCATTAACATTGATACCAATCGTTTTCTCCATAAAGTTTTCTTCATATTAGCCTCCGTATTATTTTGTTAATGCTTTCGATTCATAAATGACAATTTCTCTACTTCTTGTAATGGATTCATTAGGGGCTTGCTTTTTAGTAATTCTTGAAGCCATATCATTAAAAGGAGTATTAATAACCGTATATGAATCTACCGCAATCATTGGAGCTCGTTCAGATATTCGATAAATATTCACGTAACGCTCTCCTTCAAAAAAATCTGAGCTGTCTGCATACTGTCTTACGATTGCTTCAACAGCAATATCTTCATTGATTGTAATTTCTTCATTCACTCTTGCATTCCCTAAATTGATGGCCTGAGTCATTGCATTTCTTGTAGCATTTTCCACGCTTGTTTCATTATCGCTATCTGCAATACTGATATATTCAAATGATGATGTGAAAATAGCGAAGAACAATAACACCAGGAAAAAGAATGCACCTAATGTAAGCTTTGACATTCTTTCACCTCTTTACTTACTTGGTATTTGTACAGATTTGAATAATGAATCTCCAAGGATAATTTTATAATCTCGTTCCTTACTAAATTGACGAATCTCCTCTAACTTTTCAGGACTTAGATAAAACGTTTTAAAATAGTTGTTTACACTTACTTGTTTTGGATCACTTATCCAATTGTTATACCAATCTGCTAAACTCGTTATTTTAGTAGTTTGATTCAACCAATTCCATCCTGTTCCCTGTGGGAAAGGATTTTCCGGTGAAACTGAACGCTTTATAAAATCATCATTTCCGTTCGGATCTCCGACAATCGAACCTTCTACATCAATTACTCCTTGTACACAAGTGTTCATTTTATTCACTCCCACATTCGGTACCAGTGAATTAAAAATGTAATCACCATCAGGCTGTTCAAAACTTAAATACCACTTGCGTCCCCCGTCTAATATCGTTTCATTTGAATTTCGCTTAGGATGACTAAGGGAAGTGAATACATTTCCACTAAATTCTTCCACATACTTTTGCGGCTGCTTCCATGTCTTCCAACTATCCTTCGTATTTCCGCTAGTAGAGGTCGTTTCAATCGGCACCTCATATCCCGTTAGTTTCAAATTATTCGTTGTACTCGACCATGTTTTTTTTGTATATGGCATGTAATTCACCAAATCAGGCATGTAGCTTACTACTTTACTCGGCCCCTGCCCATTCGATACACTGTCTTGATTTATGTAGTGTGTCAAAATTGTATAATCAAAACCAAAGCCAGCCCTTCTCTTTAAATGTTCATCGGGAATTATAAGATCGGTAGTAACATATTCTCTAAAAATTTGTTGCCCTGATTCTTTGGAATTAACCGTCCTTACAATCCCTTCTGCTGACGAACTCTCCCCAGGACGAGCACAAGCATTAGGTGTATATTTCGAATTCACATAAATAGGTGTTGCTCTTACGTTGTTACTGAAAGTAACCTCTGATTTATTATGAAATGGAGTTCGATTTGGATTAATGTCTGCCTCAACATTTCCGCTATCTGTCAAAATCCAATCAAAAGTTAAAGATTGTGATTGTCCTTCAGACAATACAACCGATTGAGTCCCTTTCACTTTATTACCAAACTTCAAATTAACAGTAGTAGATAAATCTGAATTTACTCCTTCAAGAGAACTCAATCTGTCTAATTCACGTTGGTAATGATCAATCTCAGTTTGGAGAGTATTTATATGACATTCTGTATTGGCAATTTCCTGTCTCTTAGCAGTTAGCGCATTCAATAACGTATTAGCACTTTCAAAGTCATGATTATTCTGTGCGTTTTCTAAATCCTTAGTAATTTGCGTTTCTTGATTTCTCATCGTTGCTAATTGAGAAATAAGGGTATTTTTTTTGGTAGAACGTGTATTGATATCGTTTTGAATAGCTTGTCTTGCTTTCTGTCTTTCATTTGTAAAACTATTTCTTCTTACATCAACCTTTGTTTGGGTTTGTGCTCCTTTATCCACTGTTTTACCATCAATTCTTGTCACTTCTAAATCAACTTGATATGAATATCTATCAGCTGGTAGAACAGGAGCGGGGCAAGAACTATTAGCTGGTGGTCGGTAATTACTTCTATAGGAAAGCAAGGCTTGTTTTCCTGTAAAATCAAAGTATGCCGTATTTCCCCACCTTGTTTCATTACCATCCTCAGGAGTTTGTACACCATACCATATAGCCGTTTCACTTTCATCAACCGTCAAAGACCTATATAACTGATACGGAGTAAAATACTTGGTAGCAATTGTATCCACTGGTTGTCGGGGATACAATCTACGAATTACACTATCAGCAATCATTTTTAGCCAAGAAGGATCAATTCCACTATCGAGCGATATATATCCTTTCGAATATTGGGAATTATCGAATTGGAATGGTAAAATTAAAGGAGTCCAAACAATTTGATTATCAACTCTTTTAACCAAGAATAATACCCATGAAGCGGACTCATTAGGATTAGGGAATAATTCATTTACTGGCAAATATGCGTTAAAGCCCACATCGTCATATCGCATATTACAATCTAATTGATTGTCCTTTTTAACAGCATCAGCGGGACATTCATTATAAATACCACTACCAAGATTGTTATATTCAAGGTCTTCTGACGCTGACAAATTCCCATATGAATCAGCTCTGTATATTTTTACTGTGCCTAATCCACTCGTTCCAATTACTTTACGAGCAACTATATAGGTTGCATTGTTACTACTCGTATGACGTTTATAACCTTGAAGAACAGCCCAACCTTGAAAATTAGCATATCCTTGTTGTCCATTCCCAAAATTTCGAGAAGCAATACTAAAACCGCCCCGTGTAAACTTATTATGATACACATCGTATACCAATTTTTGACCTGTTCTCTGTTCCTGTAACTTATTACCAAATTTACTTGACCAATTCGACTGGACATTAGACTCAACATTATTGGGTGAGTAGGCTGCGTAAACTTCATCTGTATTAAGTGAAAAAATACTGGTTAGGACTACAATTAGACCTAACCAAGAAATGACTGCTCTTTTCACACCTAAACCTTCTTTCTTCTTAAAAACCTCCAATAAGCAAGAGCTCCTACAATCAATACAATTAGAATGACAGAAATTACATGCCAAATTACATTAGAACTCTTTTCACCCTTTTGAGATTTTATTTCCTTTTTTGGTTGCTCTTTTTCTTTATTTTGTTTTTCTTGTGTCTCTTCTTTTTTTACTTCCTCTGAACTTAATTCAGTATTTGACTCAGCCTTGTTTTCTTCAACCTTAGGCTCCTCTTTTTCTTGCGTCGTTTGTTTATCAACTACCGCCACAGAAGAAGAATCATTTTTTCCTGTATTGCTTTTCTTTGGAATCGTTGTAGACTGTTTTGAATCAGCAGGCTTTGTAGAAGGTGCCGGTGTAGTCTGCGATGGTGCAGGCTTAGTTTCTACTGGCTTTGATGGTGTAGGCTTAGTTTCCACTGGCTTTGATTGTTCAGGCTTCGGTGTTGGAGCTGGTTTCGGCGCATCTTTCTTCACTGTATTAACCGTTAGAGTTAGCGAAATAAATTCACCACTCGGTGGATAAATCGTATATTGTTGCCCATTAGAAACGATACCACTAACTAAACCACTAATATTAAATTGTCCTGTTGTTTGTGCATAGAATCCAGTTACTAAACCGTTACAAGCACCACTAGCTTGTGCTGGACTACCAGGTACATGTTGATCAGAAACGATAGTCATTGAACATTCTCCATGAGTTGGATCGTGATTCGCATCCGCAACTGTTGGCAATGCAATAACACCAAAGGTGAATGTTGCCGCTGTTATAAATTTTACGATTTTACTAGAAAGCTTCATTTGTATTTCCCCCTATGTAAATAAAATTGCTACAAATACTGAAAGAGATATCGGTATCGCTTCAGGAGTGATAATCATTTTTTTCGTAACCCTGTAAGATAAAAACGATATTTCTCTTTTCACCCTCTTCTTTATAAGAAGAAGTATTGTATGAATCAAGAACGAAAGTGTCATATACACACTTACTAATATAAGAACTATCAAGAACGGGGCAACTGTTGGTTTCATAAATTGCAAATACATAGATAACACCATTAACATTTTTATATCTCCTGCTCCTAGTTGAACATTCGGTATATTCATTAGTAAGATTCCTACTAATAAGATGATAATAAGAGCTACCAACATAAACGTTGCCATATCGTTAAAGATACCAACTATAAGAATCAATAACCCAAAAACTAGATGCCACACATTCTTTGTTTTCAATGTTCGTATATCTGTCCATATATTCACAACTAAATAAATGAAAAGAAGATATATTATCGAATCGGTAGTCATGACTACCACCTACTTTAATTATACTTGTTTTCCTTGTAACTATCAAGGTAATTCGGTCAAATTCAGAGGGAAATTTACAAATTTTTCAAGCGTAAGAGAGTCCGATTTTCCTTCTTATGAACTCTCAATCTTTTAAAAACATATACCTTACCTTTACTCTTCCTGGAATTACTCTTTTATAAAGTCCATATCAAACTTTTGAATCTCCGCCTTATACTCCTCAATTGGTTTAGCAACTCTCCACGCATGACGTAGATTATCAAGTAACTCATCCACCAAGAACAATTGCATAAACTCTTGTTCATATTTCGGATAAGATGAAACAAGTTGATCAATACCTTCCTCAGTGGAAATACTCCATACGACTACACTCTGAACGGAATCATTAAACACTTTCGGTAATGATCCATGTTGAGCTATATACTTACGGTAATAAGATTGTTTCTTTTTCATAAAGCGTAAAGGGTTTTGACCTTGTGTTAATCGTTCTACGATAAAGTCCATCTTCCCCGCTGGTGTATCTAATTGGAATACCGCGTGAGGCGGTTCAATTTCATTTGATAGGAATGGATGAAACGCAAACTTCTCTTTCTGAACAAGTCCCTTAATCAATAATTGAATTCTAATTTCATTAAGCGTTGGATAAAAAAGCTGTTCCTTAATCGCAGAAGCCATATGCATTGGATTAGGTACTTCAGTAATACCTAAGCAAAAACTTAAAAAGTTTTTCGCTGCAATCCCAATCGACCATACGTACTCCGTATCGTGAAAGTCACTCTTAATCTTCCATCCTTCCAACCAACCATTTTGCTGTAACACTCGCAATCTCGTTCCTAACTTATGGCCAATCATCGCTTTACTATATAAAAAGCGGAGTTGCTTTTCAGTTAGAAGTTTTGCGTTTGCCAATGTTACGGCAATATCAAGGTCAAGTTGTGATATCTGACCTGTCTGTACCCGATGCTGAATAACATCAAGATGAAGGTCTGGACGCCTACTCCATCGAAACATTTCAATTTTCGCAGTTGGATCATCAAGAAGCGGGACAACTCCTTGAGACGTTCTCCATATACTCATCGTTTATTAGAACATTCCAAAGCTACGTTGGTTTAGTAGATTCGCATAATTTGCCTCAACTTGCTGAATCGTAACTTTTCCACGTTTCTTATTCTTATCTAGGAATTTAATTGTCCCTTTACAAAGAGTACCAAGAGGAAGATAATCGTTATGCTTGTTGCGTAAGTTAGTTGTTAGATTTCCAATTAAGGAAACACCTTTAGGAAATTCGCAATAATAAGAGTTGAACCCTTTCGCTTGACCTGTTACTTTAAATGAAACATAGTCACCTACTCTAAAATGGTCTTCAATATTGACCCATACAGTATCTATTTCATCTTGAAGAACAGCTTTACGACTTAAACGGATACGATAATCCACTTTTTCTTCCGGCTTCTCCAACTTATCAATGGAGATGATGTTTGCTTCTACTACAGTTCCGAGTTGTAATAATTCACGTAAATTCTGCACTCGTTTGAAATCCCATTCTTCTGGAGGGACGATACATGGATAGCCTTGTACTTCCACAAAGACTAAGCCATTTTCATTAACACCTGTAACCGTACCCTTTACCTTGTCACCAATCTTTGCTGAATCCACAAATTGCTTGGCTACTTTTTCTAAGGCCTCGATTCGGCTGACCGAAACAATACCATCTTTAATTTCTTTGACGATGAACGGAATTGTTGTAGAAACAAACCCATTTAGACTCGAAATATTTCTCTCAACAAAATCTTCTTTACGAGCGTATACACTCTCACCTTGATATCCAATTACAACTAATTCTTCTTGTTTTCCTTTTACGTCCACCTTACGTATTGTTTCCACAACACCGTATTGTACCCATTTCCGGTCTCTACTTTCCTGTAGAATTTCTTGTAACATCGAATTCATTAATAATGCCCTCCTAAATGTAATAGAACGAATTTCTGAGAACAAAACAAAAAGCACGCATACCTCTCCCGTCAAAGGAAGAAATATGCGTGCTCCGCACTATTTCTACAAAATGTAAAAATACTTATTTATTTATGTTCACAATTGTTCTAAAAAAATAATAGTATATTTTTCACTAGATTTCAACAAAAACATTCTAAAGACCCATTTATTTTTTTGAGGGCTACTAATTCGGTATAACTCTCCAATTTATATCTGTTTGATACTTTAAAGGAGTTCCATCTTGACGGACATAGGCGAATGCTGGATTTAATTCTAGTTGCAGCGCATTTGAAGGGAACGTCATTTCGTATATTCCATATCCTGTTTCTTCACTAGCTGATACGAGCGTTATAAATTGTTGTCCATCAATAAATTGTTCTGAATTTACTATTGTTGGAGCAATCCCTTTTAAGCCACTTATCTGCGACACATCTGAAATAGACTTTAGTTTGATAGTGTTTTCCGGGAATAACCGAAAGGTATCTTCGCTTATTAATGGTGAAGCAATTACTTGAAGTTTCCACCCATTCCGTTCCTTACGGGTATCTTTTATAATGACTTTGTTTAAAAATGATTCCGACACCTTCTGTGTAGTTCCATTTAATTTCGGGTATTCGGATTTTATGGTGGAAAAGGGCTTATATTCCACCCTTCTCCAATTTCTTAATTAGTGTGGAAAAATCAACACCATAGTTGTCTGTTATGTTGTGGTCTGTCACTTCATACCAATTGAGAGTTTCGTATAATATAGCTTTGCTGAACGCACTCGAATTAAAACGTGGCTTACGTCTCTTATGTAGTTTTTCATTAAAAAGTATTTTGGCTCGTAAGGCTTCAAAGGAGTAACCTCTACCCATTCGTTCTACTTGCCTAATAATACTATTAATGGACTCTGTATAAGCGTTAGTGAGCCTTTTATCGAAGTAGTTGAAGATTTCATCCTGCCAGTTGTCTACAGCTCTAACAAGGTCTTTATATGCGTCTTTAGAGTTACTGGATAAACAACGTTGTCTCCAATATCTATAACGATCCATCCCCTCGTCAGAATCATCTGTATCCCATATCATGTAGAACTCTTCTTTAATTTCATAGGCTTCTTTTAGGTCAGAGCTATTACTTAACCAAGTATCTAAAAGAAATGAGTCTCTTTCATTCAAGTCATGCTTTCGTTTAAGAAGGATATACCTTTCACGCATAAGGGTACGCCTTTCTTTGGCTGTCATATTGGCTCTGAGAGACTTCCTAACATTATCTAATGCTTGATTAGCCATTCGGACTACATGAAACTTATCTACAACTACTTTAGCGTGTGGCAAAACAGTATTTACTGCATCTTTGTAAGGCTTCCACATATCCATTGTGACGTATTCAATGTAATGCCTATCACCAATCTCTGAAAGCCTTTGTATAACAGTATTCTTATTACGATTAGGCTTAATATCAAAGATGGTTTTACGTTCAACATTAGTCAATACAAGACGAGGTTTACGGATAATATGTATTTCATCTATTCCAAGCCATTTAGGAGTCTCAAATTGGTATTCTTGTTCTTTAAATGCTACATAGTCCTTAAAGACGTTTCTTACGGTCTTTTCGTCTACACCGACGCTTTCAGCGACATCCACAAAGGTCTTGGACATAGACTGCTCTTCAATGGACTTTAACAACCTTTTAGTCATGCTACGTTTTTCGTCAATAGAAATAAGACGTTCCCAAAAGGTAGAACCACATTCACGACATTTATAACGTCTACGCTTTAGTTGTAAGCCCACTCGCTTCAAACGAATGGGCAAGTCCATAATTAGTTGCTTTCGTGAGTCATGCCTATACAACTTATCAAAACCACATTCAGGACAACGTTCAGGCGGTTCGATTGCTTCCACTTTAAACATCATATCGCTTTCATTTTCTTGTGGTGGTTCTGTTGTTTTAAGATCTGGTAGTAATAATAAGTCTGACATACTGTTCATCCTTTACTACTCGTAGTGTTACGATATTAATTATCTTTCATTGAATATCCTACGTAAAAAAGGTTATCCCATTGATGCAGGGATAACCTTTTCATTATTCATTTATGCAGTAGCACAGCTACAATCTTTGCACTCACAGACTTCATCAGTACAGTTATCTACACATTCTTGACTGCAATAAACTTTTCCTTCTACTTCTACTTTGTTTTCACCAAGAAGACAATTACAGCTTGGTCTCGCACATTTTTCCATACCAAACTCCTCCTTATTATTTTGGTAAATCCTCGGTTAAACACCAACCTTGGTCTAAAAGACTAACGACACAATTATCAACAATTCGGTACCGAATAAAATTGCCTTCACGATTATTGCGAACGATGCCTTTATCGACCAATCGTTGAAGTTGGTTGGAAATGGCTTGAGGTTTCATTTCAAGCTGTTCTGCTACCTCACTAACAGATAAATTTGGTGTTCGAATTAAAGTGTGCAATATTCTGAGTCGAGTCCCATTAGAAAGTATTTTAAAGGTCTCACTTAAACCCTCAGCGTTATCTGTATCTAACAAGGGGCGTTCCGTTAGTTTTGGTTTTGGTGTACACCAGTTTTCAGCCATTATTTCCTCCTCCATTTCACAATTACATTATATAGTGTAATAGTTTTTGTGTCAAGACGTTTATACAGTGAAATTCATAATATAAGCATCTTTTTTATCAGTACGTTATGACACCTTTACAATATAGTAATTTATTTCCCTTGCACTGACTATTTAAATTTTTTTCAACCTATAATCACCTGTGTTTGTGTTTGATTGGAACTATTATTTTCCTTAGTATTCCACTAAATAATCCGATTTAACACTAACTGTTTTTAAATTATTAAAATAGTAATTCCACTATATATTCCGAAGACCCTTAATTTCATAGGAGCGAAAGTCAGATTATTAGGTACTTGTAACAATTCAAGACTACCTGGAGCGGTCTTGAAAGTTTCAGAAGTTGCAACCCCTTCTCCTTTTTCGCTGAGTGGAGTTATGGTATACCTATAATCTGTATCAGAAACCAGCGGGCGGTCCGAATAGGTATCACTGTTTCCTTCGTAGAGTATATTTTTTCCTCTCTTTAATTCATATGATATAGCTTGAGAGTGTTTTGACCATTTCAATGTCAATCCTATGTCGCTTACTTCTTGTGAACTTAATACAATGAGTGGAGAAAAATAAAAACCTTCTGCGTGATTCTTATTTACGCTTTGATCGTAACTTACCCTATTCGTAACGCTAGTAAACTTCCAGGTTCCGATCCCGCTATTTTGGAAATTTCCGCTAGAAACAAGCGCGATCTCATCATTGGATAAAGCCTTATCCCAAATACTAAATTGGCTGATTTCACCATTAAAATAGGAAGCGTTAGAGGATGGACTTTTCCCGATTACAATATCTAAATTCTCATCATACTGAAGAGAACCTGTAATCGATTTAACCGCTACTAGTTGATTGTTAAAAAAGAGCTTTGCGTTGTTTCCGTCATAAGATAATGCAAGTAGATTCCACTTATTTAAGTGTAGGTTACTGGCTTCAAATCCAAGATTGACTTCTTCACCATTAATTTCAAGGATACCGTAGACTTTCTGATTACCAATCTTTAATTCAATGTCTCCATTCGAAACTAAGGTTTGGTCGGATAAACTTTTTGGTTTGATCCATATCCCCCAAGTCACATTTTTATCTTTCTGATAGAGAGCCAAATTCGGTATTTGAAAATATTGAGTAACTCCATCCAGAGGTATACCTTCCAAAACAATAGAATTAGGGTCTACTGACCAGTCTTTATATTCAAACGTCACTTGGTAAGAATAAACCGTTTGGTACGTTCTTGTATCGATTGCTGGCTTAGTCGCGTTTCCACGATAACGATAAACTCTCGTATCTACCGCCGGTTTAACAACCGTTCCCGAATAAATTTGTTTCCATACCCTTGTGTCAGGCTTGCTGACATTCCCTTCGTACTTGTAATAATTGATATATTGTTTATATATATGTGTTTGCCCATTTACTGGATTAGCTGGTACTGGAAACTCAGTGATTGCACTTCTTGATGTATAAACTGCGTCTAAAGGACCTGTGAATTCATCTAAATTATAGTTATAAGTTTGAGTAATCCACGGTGCTATCGTAACAGAATGACTGTACGTCCACTTCTTAGTAGACGAATTATACTTATAAATTTCTTGTTTTCCTTGTGATGTATTCCCGATTCCCGACACAAATTTACTAGCAGCTGGTGAACCACTTATAACAGTTGAGCTACCACTCTTGTTTAGTGGTCCTGTAAATCCACCGCTATTAAAAGTAATGGAATTAGGAAAGCTGTTAGTGGAGCTTGTTCTTGACTCCGTTTGTGTTTTGCGCTGTTCTGTTGTATAACTCCCGCTATAAACATATTTTTCTAGATTATTCGCTACATATCCATCTTGATTATAGGAAGGTGAGGTATGCCCTTCTATGTACTTTGTATCCGAAGGGATATATTCACCGCCAGTCTGAACCTTAATTGGAGTTCCGTTCGAAACCGTTATTTCAACACTGTCACCATTTACTGAGTAATCGACTTCCCCATTATCTACACTTATGCTCTCTATTCCGAGTAAATTTGGTATGTTAATGGTTTGAGTTTGATTAGCAAGAGTGCTTTCAGGAAAAATGACATTCTTCGTTTTCACTAATTCTTTTCCATATCCAATGTTACCTGTGGAGCCGAAGAATAATATACACAAAAGAAATATAGAAACTCCTTTTTTCATTAAGAATTCTCACCTCCTTATTAGATATTTTAATAACCAGGCAGCAATATCCAGTTTAAATCTGTTTCGTACTCATTAGCATAAGTACTAGGGTCTATGGTTAGTTCTAAAGCGTTATTCGGTAGATTAATCTCATATATCCCTTGTCCTGTTGAAGAAGAAGCATTTACTAATATGTGCTCTCCTGGTTCATCAATGAATTGTGTGAGGGTATTAATATTGGGTGAATCAGCTATTTTACCTTTGGTTTGTGTTACAGATAAGAGCGGTTGTAGTTTGAGCGATTTATTTGGAAAAGACTTATCAGAAGAACTGCTTTTCACATTTGATGCCTGTACCGTTAACCGCCATCCATCACGATTTTTCCGAGTATCTTTTACAATAATTTTATCCATTGAAGATACATAGGATCTTTGCATTTTCCCATTCAATGTAATCGGGTTAAAAGAAATAGCAGAAGGTACAGAAAGAATTTCTAGACTTCCTGGATTTGTAGTAAAACTAGCTTTAGCGGGTACACTTTTACCATTCCTATTTTTAGCTGTAATCGCATACTCATAAGCTGTTTCAGATTGAAGAGCTTCTTCGCGATAGTTTAATTCTTCTCCGTCATAAACTATTTCTTCTCCTCTTTTTAATTCGTATCCAGTAGCTTCGTTTAAAGCATTCCATTTAATCTTCATTCCTAAATCGCTTATATCTTCAACAGTCAACTCATTCAACGGTGAGAAATTATAGCCTTTAGCATGATTCTTATTTGAACTCTGGTCATAACTTAAAGCATTCGTTAAAGTAGAGAATGTCCACTCCCCTAACCCGCTATTTTGATAGTTTCCATTAGATGCAAGATTAATCTCGTCTTGAGATAATTCCTTATCCCAAATGCTGAATTGACTTACATCACCATTAAAATAAGAAGTGTCAGTGGCTGGGTTTTTGCCTATAGCAATATTCAAATTCTTTTCATACTGAAGAGAACCTATAATTGTTTTGCTATCCACTAATTGATTATTGTAGTAGAATTTAGCCTGTTCGCCATCATAAGAAAGTGCAAGGTGAGTCCATTTGTTTAAGTGTAGGTTACTAGCTTCAAATCCTAGAACAACCTGTTCTCCATTTATCTTTAACCATCCTTGTACCTTATGATTGTCTATCTTAAACTCAATGTCCCCATTAGAAACTATTGTTTGATCGATTAAACTTTTCGGTCTAATCATAATGCCCCATGTGACATTTTTGCTAACATTGTAAGATTGTAGATTCTGAATACTAAAATATTGTGATGTGCCATTGAAAGTTAAGCCATCTAACTCAATTTGATTAGGTGGAACTTGCCATACCTTATATTTAAGAGTGACATTGTAAGTATAGACTGATTCATATGTACGGGTGTCAACGGCTGGCTTAGTAACATTGCCCCTGTATCGATACACGCGAGTGTCCACGGCGGGTTTTGTTACATTTCCCTTATAACGATATACACGGGTGTCACTTGCTGGTTTTGTTACATTGCCACCATATTTTTGGTAACGGGTCCAACTAAACCCCCCATTATCAGCCCATGAATCATATACATAATCTATTTCATTGAGCGTTCCTGTATATCCGTCTTGATTATAGGAATACGATGAGTACATACCACTTTCAGCTTTTGTCTTACAAGCTTCCCCGTTCGCACACCATCCAGATGCTCTTTTTTCACCGGATTCATATTTAGTATGAGCTGGTGTGTAACTTCCGCTATATACATATTGTGTTAGTGTTCCTGAATATCCACCTTGATTGTAAGATGCTGCTGTTTGGCCTTCTACATATTTGGTATCGGAGGGTGTGTAACTTCCTGAGTATAAGTATTTTTCAAGAGTTCCAACATAACCGTTTTGATTATAATTTGGTTTGTTTGGCCTTCTACATACTTTGTTTCTGCAGGAATATATTCGCCACCTGTTTGTACTTGAACAGGTGTCCCATTAGTGGCTGTGACTATTACGTTATCTCCATTAATCTCATAATTTACATTCCCGTTATCTACATCTATATTCGTTACTTCTAATAGATTAGGAACGTGAATAGTTTGAGATTGAGTAATTTCATTCTTTTGAGGAAAGTTTAAATTAATAGTTTGAGTAACTTCTTCAGCGTAGGCAAAATTACTAACAACCCCAAACAACACCATGATACAAAGTAGTGAATAAAGAGTTCTTTTAATCATATTTAATCACCTCCTTTTTAAGCTCCTTCCTCTATCGACCATGTTAGATCGGTAAAATAAGATAACGCACTACCATTTGAATTCACATAAGAATTCTCTGGATTAAGGGTTAATTCTAGAGCTTGTGATGGTAAATTTATTTCAAATACACCATAACCTGTATTTGTGTTTGCGCTAACAAGTTTCTTTGCTGTTGAATCGATTATCTGCGTATTATTAATTACTGTCGGTTTTGTAGCAACTAATCCACTCTTTTGAGAAATAGTAGCAACAGGCTTCATGGCAATCTTTTCTTTTGGGAAAGTCTTTAGCCCGTCTGAACTTTTTAAAGAAGTTGCACTCACCATTAACTTCCATCCATTACGAGTTTTCCTAGTATCCTTAATGATGATAGATTGAGAAAAGGTCCCGAATGATTTCTGAATCTCTCCATTTAATGTGATTGGATTAAAGGAAATATTCGTTGGAACTTGCAATATCGCTAGTTCTCCCTTTGCAGTCGTAAAAGATTTTGTAAGGGGAAGACTTTCTCCGTTGTCATTTTTAGCAATCACTTTGTAACTATAATTGGTTTCAGATTGAAGGTTTTGATCATGGAAGGATAAGTTTGGACCCTCATAGACTTTTTGTTCCCCATTTACTAATTCATAATTTGTTGCCCTACTTACAGCATTCCAATTTAAATTCATTCCCATATCTGTAATAGCTGTTGCAGTTAAAGAAAGAGGGGTTGCATAATTCCCGTTCACTACTGCATTATTTTGATAAGAGGTTTGATCATAGCTATATTTGGTCGTGAGGTTATCAAATATCCAATATCCTAATAAATTGGCTTCATTCCCATTTAACACAGAATTTGCTAAATCAGTAATTTTTTTTTGGGTTCTCTCCCCATTCCAAAACCTTACTTGACTTATTTGACCGTTGAAGGGATAGGCATAATTGGGATTATGATTTTCTCCAATAAAGAGATTTTTTGATACAGATCGTTGAATAGAATCTCTACCATCACTTTTATATAAATTGAGAGTTTGGAGTACTCCGTTTATATAGATTTTTGCATTTTGTGCGGTTGGTTTTGCGTTAGGTAATACCACTGCGATATGCAACCATCTTCCAGCTAGATTACTAGAAGGGACACCTATAATTTCTCCTTGCCCTGTATTAATGCCAAAATATCCGGTTTTATGAAAAATTACTCCATAGCTCGTGTCAAAGCCGAACACAAGATAAGTTGCATTCCCTCCATTCCATTTCACCCATGCTTCAATTGTTGATTTAGCGCCTGTTGTTTGATTGCTATTTATATTATTAACCGTTACTCCTTCATTTCCGCTAAATTGCAAAGAAGAGGCTGGTGGTGTTATCTCCGCAGCCTGGGCAATATGAAAATTAGGGACGAGAATGGAAAATAGCAAAACTAAAACAGAGAGTTTCTTCACTTTGTTTTTTTCCTCCTTTTATGCTCCCTCTTCAATAGTCCATGTAAGGTCTGTAAAGTAAGATAAAGCACTTCCATTTGAGTTCACATAGGTATTTGCCGGGCTTAAAGTTAATTCCAACGCTTGAGACGGTAGAGTTATTTCATACACCCCGTAGCCCGTATTTGTACCTGCGCTGACGAGTTTTTTCTTTTCTTCATCAATAAACTGTGTAGAGTTCGTAATCGTTGGTTTAGTAGCTACCAATCCACTTGTCTGTGTTATGGAGGATACAGGCTTTAAAGAAATTTTATTCGTTGGAAAAGTTCTCATGCTATTTGTGCTTTTTAGTGGAGTTGCTTTGACCACAAGTTTCCAACCATTTCTATTTTTCCGTGTATCTTTTACGATAATTTTTTGATTAAAAGAACCATATGATTTTTGTTCCAATCCATTAAGCGTAATAGCATTAAAGTTGAGAGCGGATGGAACTTGTAATATGGACAATTCTCCTGGTTTTGTAGCGAAAGTTTTGGTAATAGGAATACTTTCACCGTTTGCACTCTTCCCCTTTAGCGTGTAACTATATAAAGTGTCAGAGATCAAGTTTTGGTGAGTGTATTGTGCATTGGGACCGCTATAAATGGTTCTCCCATTCTGAATAAGCTCATAATTCGCATTCGTGAAATTTCCCCATGACATGCCTATCGCCATATCAGTAAGATTGCTTGCTGATAGCCCAAGATTTGATAAAAAATTAAATGCTTGTCCATGATTATTATTTATACTTTGGTCATAAACAGTACTTGTTGTCAGTCCATCTAACACCCAATATCCAACTAGATTAGTTGTATTATTGTTATTGGTGACTTCTGCCTGTGTTAATGCCTTATTCCATAGTTTTACTTCGCCTAATTCCCCTTTAAACGGTTCTGTGTAGCTTGTTCCAGTTCCAATCGGTCTAGCTCCAAAGAAAACAGGAGGAATTCCTTTTTGAGAAACACCACTTAAAACTTCTGTTTGTTGTAAAACGCCATCTATGTACAGCTTTAAATCCGTACCGTTATATACTCCAGTCACTCGATACCATTTATTTGCTTGTATATTGTTAGAAGAGTTTGCGGATTGAGTTGCACTATCACCGTTATAAGAAACAAATGTTAATCGGTTGTCAGATGTTCTATAAGATATCGCAAACCCTTTTCGCGCATCCAAATTTGATACAATATGCATGTTATTAGCGGTATTTATTTGATTGAGTTTTAGTTCGGCCTGTACAGTAAATGGTTTTGAGTTGTCAAAAGCCAACTTTGGATTTATGTAATTATTTTGACCGTTGAAATTTAGACCACTAACCGCCGCCTTACTTGCTGAAGGTGATACCGCTAAGCTTACAATTAAAAGAATAAATAATAGGAATTTCCTCAAATAATCTCCCCTCCTTTATAAGAACTATTATCAAGCTCCTGGTTCAACCGTCCATGTGAGATCCGTATAATAATTTAGTGAACTACCATTTGGGTTTACGTAGGCATTTGACGGATTGACGCTTAATTCCAATGCTTGTGATGGTAAAGTGATTTCGTATACCCCCTGTCCCGTATTCGTACCGGCACTAACAATTTTTTTTACGGAAGAGGTATCAATTAGTTGTGTTGAATTCGTAATACTCGGCTTCGTAGCAACCGCTCCGCTTGTTTGAGTAATTGCAGAAACAGGTTTTAAAGCAATTTTGTTAGATGGAAAGGTTCTTACACCATTTGAACTTTTCAAAGGAGCTGCTTTCACAACTAACTTCCAACCATTTCTACTTTTCCTGGTATCTTTAACGATAATTTTTTGATTAAAAGTACCATAAGACTTCTGATCAGCTCCATTTAATGTGATGGGATTAAAGTTAATTGCAGATGGGACTTGTAAAATAGCCAATTCTCCTACCGCCGTTTTAAATGTCTTGCTGTCAATAGACTCTCCATTTGTACTTATGGCTGTCAAGGTGTAATCATAATTGGTATCTGAGACTAAAGCTTTTTCCGAGTAACTATTACCTGTTCCAGAGTATAGAGAACTTGATCCGCGAACAAGTTTATAAGAGGATATTTCGGATGATTTAGTCCAACTTAAATTCATGCCTAAGTCCGATATGCTCGATGCTATTAATGGGAAGGCTTGAGAAAAGCGGTACCCTATCCCATCCATGTTTTTTGTGGTTAAATCATAGACTTTTCCAGTAGTTAGACTGTTGGGTTTCCATGCCCCTACTAAGCCTGATTCGTATCCTTTAACCCCGTTACTTCTTATGCTGTTTACTTCTGTTTGTGTTAATGCCTTATTCCAAACGCTGACTTCTCTTATATAACCATGAAATTTAGTATATGTACTCCCTCCGCCCGCTTTCGGATTTTGTCCGATTGCAAAAGGGGTAGTAGGTGTCTTTGTGGCTTGCCCTGGTGCACTTTGTACATCATCTTGTAACACACCATTAATATAGAGCCTAATATTGGTACCGTCATATGTACCGACAATGTGATACCACGTGTTGAGCGTTGGTGAGCTGTTAGCATTTGCAATTCGATATACACCATCAATATAAAGGGAAAGCTGAACCGTTTTATCATTAACGTCGTATTCAAGACAAAATCCTCCGCCCTCTGCTTTACATGCGATCGCTTGAGGTACATCTAGTGAGGTGAATTTTACTAAAGCTTGTACAGAAATCTTTGGAGTCGAATCAATTTGACTTCCGTTACCTATTTCAAAGTAGGCATTGTTATTAAAATTCAGGTCTGAGGCAGCATAAGCCGATTCTTTATTAATTCCGATTAAGAAAAAAAGAAGGGCCAACGTTGTGAGGACCCTTATAGTAGACTTCATTAAGCCACATCCTTCTCACTTTTCTTGCTTTTCTTTCGTCCAATTCGATAAGAAACATAAACAGAGCCTACAATTATGACTGCAATTACTATCCAAAATAAGAGTGGCATATTTAAAATGGGATTCGGAACTTCCAAACCAGATTCTGTTATGAACGATTTCACATCGTCTCTTTTAATGGAAAACTCTTTTGTTACTTCTTCTCCAATTTGATCACTTGTTAATTTGATTTGATACTTTCCAGCTTCGTAGTTTCCTGCTTGCCACGGTATATGAAATAATACTTTAGATTTTGGTGCTGCATTAAACGGAGTTGCTTCTCCGTCAAACAAGACTTCTCCTTTTTTATTGAAAACCTTGTATTTAAAAGAAATCTCCTTAATTTCGGCATTAGGATTTTCTAATTCTAAGCCAATAAAGCTTTTATTAGGAGCGATGATATTTTTTATATCTAATAATTTGATGTTCTCTGAAGAATTAGGTTTTTCTTCGGTATTAATTTGAATAGGAACTGCAAACATAAATCTATTTTTGGCTGATAACTCCACATTCTCATTTTCTTTAATCGTTTCAAAATCGGCTTCGTCTTGAGAAATAAGGACAGAACCTAGAGAAGTTCCCTTTTCAAGGGCCTTCACTTTAACCGATACGACTTTTTCTTCATGTGGAGCTAATTCAACCTTTTCTGGAACAGTAATGTTTTGATCCATGTAAAAATTTTCTTCGGTCAGAGTGGTGTACTCGTTCCCGCGATTTTCAATATAGATAATTCCACCTTGCGTCGACGTTAAAGCATTCCCGGGCCTCATCGTTAGATGAATGGTGTTATCGCTTATATTTTGTAAAGTCATATTTAAGGTTTGTTCTTCACCTTCAGACAGCGAAAGATTGTAATAACCTTTAATTCCTTTTTGTTGGTTATCGGGTAGTTCTAGTATGACTTTGTAGGGTAAAGCTTCTACTGGATTCGTGTTGGCATATGTACTTTGAGGAATAATAAATGCTGATATCATAGCTATAAGAATTACAATTTTTTTCATTATTAAGCAGAGAAGGTGTAACCATTAAGCCTACACCCTCTCTCTCCTTTCTTGTTTTATGGACCTGTCACGATGGTATATGTGATAGTAGATTCATATGGTGTAGAACCATTAGGATAGTTGACAGAATCAATAAACGTAGTGTTAGGCGCTAATGTTAACGACAAACCATTAGCTCCAAATGCAACCGTATATTTTCCCATACCTGCGTTTTTAGCTGCAGATAAAATATTTACAGCACTTCCGTTGTCGAGAATCCATTCATTTGCAACCCATGTAGGTGAAGCTGATGTTGTTCCAACAGCTGAAATAGTACTTCCACTATTAGATAAACTTAATGAGCCTTGCGGTAATTTCTTAGCAGTTGTTCCGGCCGCAAATCCACCACTTGGTGTTTTTTCGGTAAATTGAGATGCAGAAACTTGAATTCTCCATCCTTCACCTGTTCCTGAAGCATCTGTGACGTTTAACTGTCCAGGATTAGCATTAGTTGTTTGTACTTCCCCATTCAATACGATAGGGTCAAAGGTTGTAGTAGAATTAATCGATACGTCCTTCTCTCCCCCTTGAATCGCCTGTGTTGCTTTAGTTGTCATGGAAGTTTCAGCTAAGGCAGAACCACTTACTAAGATTGCTGAAAATAGCCCAATCCCTAAAGTAAGTGTGAAAATCTTCTTTTTTAATCCGTTTTTCATTAATCTTTCCTCCTAAAAATAATTTAAAACTATGAGCCTACTAAGTTACCCCATCACCTCCTAAAAGTAGTGTTGTCTTGATCAATACAAACGCTTGCGAAAACTCATGGTTAATTCAGAATTGCTCCTACGAGGATTAAAAACACTATAAGAGCAAAAAAGATGCCTGTTAAATTTGAAATCATACTATCTTTTACCATGCAGACCTCACCTACTTTTTTCCTTTTTCTGAGGATTTATAGAGAATCTCTCATATGAACAATTCATAGGAGTTATTCGTATATAGGAAATTCCCTACATTTTTGCAATGGATCTATTCATCAATCACCCTTTTTTATAAAGACAAAAAAAACGCATACTTCCCCTAATTAGGAGAGGTATGCGTCTTCCGCCATACTTCTTGTTCATTTATGTTTACAATAGTTATAAGGTTTAAAAATCTCTATACAAAATAATAGTCGATTTTTCCTATAATTTCAATACTGAATTCTAGATTCTCACGAATATATTGGTAAAAGGATAAATAGTATAATAGAAATTAGGAATTTACAAAGAATAACTCATTAGATACTCCAAGTACTTGTTAAATATATTAGTAACATAAAAAATCATTACAATAAAAAATATCAAAGTAATAAAAACCTCAAAATAATAAAAAACCCAACTAAATAAAGAATAATCAACTATATAAGCAACTTTTGAAAAACGACCTCAATCCCTTACAGTTCTAGTGTTCAACCCACCTTACTACATGCTATATAATCCATAATTCACACTATCCACAAGTAAAGATTTCAACAATTCACAACTCTAAGAGGCATACATTTGATTAAAAATATTGCTAGAAGCAAACATATGATTAATTTTTCGTAAAGTGACAAACATTTAAAATGATTCTCTATATAGTTACAAACATTTGAAAATCTAGCAAAAACAGAAGCAAACATTTAAAAAATCATGTTTTCAGTACCCTGGATGAACAGAAATATGAATGATTTTCATGCTAGCCTCGAAAAATAGACAAAAAAAATACACCCCAAGCGGGTGTATTTGCGTTTTTATCCACGACTGAAAGCCCTGCGAATTATATATTTTTTTCGCAAGGCTAACTTATTTAGCTGTATTAAAATTTGGAAGTCTTTTCATTATGACTGGAACCTTACCGGTTTCCACGTATTCTTTCCAATTGGCCTCAATGATCACATCAGAAGAAATGTTTTTTTCAATAAAGTTTTGGATATGATTACGGAAAATCGTTCTAAAGTATCCCCCAATACTCTTACTGAAGTGGAACTTTTGTTTTTGGTACTTCATTTTATTGATATGGTCATTAAACCATCCTAAACAACGATAGTAAAAACTTTGGATATGCGCATCTCTCTCTGAAAAATCTCTATATTCTCCGTCGTCTTTAGAAACGTACTTCAAAACCTCGATAACTTCATACTTGAAGGAAACCATAATATCGAATAGATCACGAGGTTTATAGGAGATTCCATTTTCATCAAAGAATACTTCCGTTTCTCCCTGTAACTCATTCATTAATGGGTGAACGTCGAATGCGTCAGTATTCTCAATGACCGTATGCGGTTTTAAACTGAACTCAATTTTTGTAATCCACTTTTGCTCTTTTCTATACGTTAAACCCACATATGTAATATTAAATAAAGGTTCTAGTAATGAAATTGCATCACGAACCCCTTTTGAACGCTTCCCAAGATCCTTTTTTAACGTACTCATTGTACGAGAATAGACAACTTCTTCTACTTTCCCCATGTCAGTTACATTGGCAATCCCATTTCGGAATTGATTCATTAATAAGAAAAATAATTCAAAGACTCTAGCGTTCGCTGTACGAACTAGCTGTTGCATGATGTTTGTTGTGAAAAGGGAATGAGGAATTGTGAAATAGTTAAACTTTTCAGCATTCGCACCATGATAGATAGAATAGTTATGAAGTTTAATAACAGACTTACCAGATGTATTGATTGATTCATAGACGAACCCGTGCATTTCTAAAAACTTCAAACCTGTATATAAGGTTGAATATGGGATATCCAACTCTTGACTGTATTCAGCAATTTTAAACTCATGAACTTCTCCTATCTTGGTCTTCTCTTTATGTATTTGTTTTAAAACACAAAGAAGCGCTGCATAGGCACTCGCTGGGAATAACACATTATGTTTAGTTTGGTAAGCTTCTAGATCATCAAGTAGCTGTTGCGGAAATGGAAATCCGTAGATTTTAATTTCCTGTCTTTTTTTCCTTCTTTTCATTCCTCATTCACCTCCTCATTACAAGATTTATAGTCACTAGGAAAGATAACTCTTTCCTCAATTACTAAATTTCGACATTTTTTATTTTCAAATGGATTATATCAAACCAAATGATTCATAAAGAATTTTGAATCGCATAATATTCACCACATCCCATGAGTGACAAGGGATATAAAAAAAGTGAAAAAAATTTAGCATCCATCAAGTTGTCCCAAATGATTCATAACGAAAGATTAAAAAAATACCTATAAGCACTTGATATATATAGACTTGTCGAATATTAGTGAAAGTTCTTACATCCATCAAGTTGTCCCAAATGATTCATAAAGCATCCATCAAGTTGTCCCAAATTGCGAAGTGATTCATAAGAGGTCATTGAAAAAAGACTGTACTTTCCCCTTTAAATCCTTGCTATACATGGATATTCCGTGATTTAAACCAAACTTATAGTAAAAATGAACATCCATCAAGTTGTCCCAAATCTTAGAGTGATTCATTACTAATAATCCAAAGTGATTCATAACTATTTCTTGGAAATAGCGTTGAAACCATTGGTGTTATTGGACTTTTGTCGTTTTTGATAAAAAATGAGCATCCATTAGTTTGTCCCAAATCAAAAAGTGATTCACAAATGTGACTTGGAAAATAAGAATTGATTCATTTCTAAAATTAATAAAACGATGAAAACCCTTGATACTACTGTGTATATCTGGTTTTTAAAAATCAAATGCATCCATCAAGTTGTCCCAAATTGCAAAGTGATTCATAAGTTATGTTTCAAAGTGATTCATAACTATTTCTTGAAAATAGCGTTCAAACCGTTGGTATTTCAGGGTTTGTAAGAGTTATAACAAAAAATGAGCATCCATTAAGTTGTCCCAAATCGCAAAGTGATTCACAAATGTTCCTTCGAAACTTATATCGATCATTTGTTTTAGATTAGTAGAGGGAAATCACTCCAATTCATAGAATGATTCATACATACATATGTAAAACATGATAAAATAGAGACAAGAGAGAGTAGTTAAATTGAGGTGATATATAAGCATGGCAGTTCGTTCTAATAATAAAGTGTTAATCGAGGAGATCTTGTCTGAAGATTTCATTTTAGATAACAACTATGTATTTAATTATCGATTACAAGAAGCGATTGCTAGAGATAGTTTTATCGAAACTGATGAGTACCCTTACCCTCAATCGACCATTAGTAATCCAGAAGAAGGAACGGTTAATGTGATTGAAAAGAGAAAATTAACGCCTTTTCTCGAAAATGTGGAGAAGAAGAATTTTGAATGGAATCTTCTCATGAGTAAAACTATCATGGATTTAGATGAGTATACTGGAGATCTATTCGATATTATACGAATTTTATGGACAGAGCAAAAACAAAAAGATAGCTCAGATATGATTTCATTGACCGTTGATGATATTCTTCAATTTCGAGAGGAGACACCAAGAAAATTTAGAACTGATGGGTCCCCTGTTTACCACAAAGAAAAGAGAATTAAAGCAGCAAAAGAATTAACCAAGCTCTTTGGTCTTACATTAAGTCTTGGAAAGAAACTAGACGATGTTGAAGTTGACGAGAAAACGGGAATTGTTCTTAATGTGTATGAAACAGAAGAGATCAGAAGTCTTTTCTATATTGGGGACTACACATTACTGAGAGAAAACGGTGAACCAATCGGATTTGAACAAGTTTACGTTAGACCAGGTAACATTCTTATGGAAAACCTAGGCATTGAAAATCCTGAGAATATGCGATTAATGTCACAACAAGCCCTTAAATATCATTATCGACACCAAAAGTACCATAAACGGCTTACAAGGTATTTGAATCTTGTGTGGGAACTAAATGAAAAACTAAAACAAATTTCCCTATACGCCTACCCTATTAATGGTGAAAAAGGCCTTCTAAATGTAATGGGATTTAAAATTACAGAAAACGTAAGGAAGAAACCTAGCCTTTTACTAGATGAATTTACACGGGTACTTGATGATCTAACGAATGATGGTGTAATTGGTTCATGGAGATATGCTGCTAAAGGTGGACTTGATTGGGAAAGGCTAGAACAGCGCGGTTGGTTAGAAGACTATTTCTTAAAACAACGAGTCATTATTGTTCCACCTAATAAGTACGCCCCTTACTTTAAGGTAGGCGAAAAAGAACTCGAAGCTTTACAAAATTATTTATCGGTTGCGAATGAAGTGAAAATGGTAGTTAAGAAAGAGATAAAGCTACGACCGGATATTATACGGAACATAAAAGACAAACTCAATTTAAGTGACCGTCAAATTTCGAAAGAAGCGGGTGTCGGACAAGCTACTATCTCCCGCTTTGTAGCAGCTGAAGATATAAGTGAAACGAATTTAAGACCTACGACAGAAGAAAAGATATTAGCATGGTTAGAGAAGATTTTACCTGAACTAGAGAGAACTTATTAATGTGGTTTTAAGAAAAGTTCGTTCACTAAAAACAAAGTTTGTTCAAAAATCCTGTTTAGATACAGGATTTTTTTGTTCCACATTCGAGACATTATGTGGAATAGTCCGCTATTTAGAATGAAACAGGGGAAATGTAATGCACGAATCTAAAATTAAAATTCTTATTGGTGACAAATATACGGATAATCCCATAATTAATTACTTGAACTACTGGATACTAGGCAAAGAAAATAGACAGAGATATAACCAGGACAAGTGGAGAAAGAAATATGATTTAGATGTTATTTGGTTAGAAGGAGATTTGAACGCTGATACTATTTTTTCTTTATGGATGCCACTTAAAATGTGCTTACAATGCTTAAATCCAGATATCTTTGAGAAAAGTGGACCTATGAGAAAACCACTCAAAAACCAATATTGGTTTAAAAAAATCATTGAAGAAATCGATACCTATTTACCGCCTAGTGATGATCTGGTCAAAGAGTTATATAAATTTGCTGAATTAGCTTCAACAAAGGCAAATGTAATGAGACTACCAGCTAGAAGAATGCAGGTGCGTGGGATAAAATACTTCGATCAAATGCCTAAAACACTGTATGAATGCTTTAAGGATGGGAATTTTACTAAGTATTTCAATTACAACGATGAAGAGGTAATGGAGTGGATTAAAGAAGAAAAATTGAAGGTGTTCTTTGAAGGAAATACTATATCAAACCATACTATTAAACCATTAATAGGCAATTTACATCCTTCCCAATGCAAATGGCTAAAAGAAAAAGAGAATATCCTACAAATGCTTAAAACGTTTAATGAAGTTTTAACCTACAGGTCTCGATTAATAAAAACAAGCCCTCCTCTCAGTTGAGAAAAGGGCTTATTTTATACTCATTTATCTTGGTGAACATTTTTCTTTAAATCATTGAAAAAGCTTAAAGCATTATTATCTAGTTCCACTTCTTTCAACTGACCCGCTTCTTCTTCTCTAATAGGAATAGAGTCACTTTCTGCAAGTGGTAGTGCATTCTTGTCCTCATTGTTTGTAGAGAATGAATTTGTAAAAGACTGTTCCTGCTTGGGTTGTTCCTTTTTAGGAGCAATCACTTGATTAATCTTCTCCTTACCAGCCGTTCCAAACGCTGCAGAAAAGCTCATTGTTGCTTGTTGTACTTTTTCTTCAACCTTTGGTGCATGGAAAGGTGACTCAACAACAGGTGGAGGTGTCGGTGCACTTGGAGCAGCTTCGACTTTGATTGGCTCTACTGGTCGCACATCCACTTTTACGGGTTGTTCCGTTTGGACAGATTGAGCGTCTTCAACCGTAACGGCCGCTTCTTCATTTGTACTTGCCATAAAGTATTTACTACGGTCAGGAGCGGGTTTCCCTTCTTCCTGAGTAAAGGGCTTGAATCGGTTTACTTTCCCCACTTCTTCCGCACTTACTTCTTTTTCTATATTGCGGATTTCATCCTGCGCCTGGTCGATACTCGCAAGCTCCTTACGTAACTTATCGATTGGAGTTTCTTCATCATCAGACTCCATCACTACTACATTCGATTCGTCCTCTTCTCTCCAATATTTCAAGAAAAGCTCCGTCGCTCTCTTATCCAATGCCTTTTTCCATTTCTTCGCATTCGAAGGATCAACAAAATCCCCTACTGCACGAATTGCCTTTTTCGGTGATTTCTCATCTACCATTCGGATGTAAGAATAACGGAACTCTTGGAACATAATATCATCTGAAGTAGCAATTTCTTTTTCTTTTAATGCTATTGATTCAGATACAGAGAATGATGGTGAATCCATGTAAGTAGGTGTATAACTTTCTCGAATTTGTAATTCCTCTACGATTTCAGTACCCAAGTATTTTGACAGAAGTTCAGTGTCGTACACACTCGTTCCACCATAAACGATAGTATTACGAATTGTACCTAGCATTGACTCTGTAAATCGGTCACCAAATTTAACCCCGAACTGTGTAAGGGACTGACAAGCTACCAATGGAGCAAACTTAAATTTACGACCTTGTGAAGTCAGCTGTAAGAAAGCTTCATTCATGTAATCATAGAATTCATCCGCATATAAAGATATCAATGAACGTGTTTTTTCTGTTCCCGGACGACGGAATACAGCATTTTGCACACAAAGTAAAACCAACTTACCGAAAATAGCTGATAAAGCCTTTAAGTTTGCTAAATCTGTATTTACTAATAAAATTCCGCCTTTAGTAAATAGTTTTGTTAAATCAACACCATTTTCTGCATAAAGAATACGTGCTAGATATGGGTTTTTTGTAATATCGGATAGTAAGTTACGGGTTTGACGAGTAAATTCAAACTGTAAATCAATAACTTTAGGTTTATGTGCATGTTCGTGTCCAGCGGGATACTTTTCAACCATTCCTTCTCTATCGGATTGTACTGATAATCCTTCATTTCTAAACCAACGAACGACCTTTTGAACAATAATCCAATGAATGCGACCATCTTGGTCTAATGAATCTATGGTGTCTTTTGAAGGTATTTTACTTTCCAACTCTTCTAATAAATCCATTGCCTTACGAGGGTCTTGGTATAAATCATCAAGGTCAAGAATTGTACAATTATCACCTTTAACAAACTTTAATAAATAGACATAGTGCTTTAAAACCGCACGAGCTGCTTGTTTAAAGAATTCATCTTTTGTTTCGGCTATCGATTCTAATACCGCCGTTATAGTTTCCACTACTTCAGCTGTTGGACCGATCATCATATTAAAACCTGGTGTATTTTTGTTACTAGGGTCAAGATAAACAATTAACTCTTTTGGAATATCATGTTCAATTGCCAATTCATAAGCATCATCACATAAATCTTTTGCAGGCTCGATAATAATAGAGCCGATTAGATGATTAGCCATCGCCTTTTGAAATTCGGGAGTACCATACCCAAACTTCTTAACATATCTAGGATACGCATTAATCGTCCGTTGCAAATGCCCCAAATCTGTTCGATAAGCCGTTTTAATTTTTATAGACGTCTTACCAGAACCAGGTGGACCGATAAGCATTGTACCTGTCTGCCTTGCTTCCCCTTCCAGAATAACAGGAGCATTCGTCTCTGCGTTACGAGCTAATTGAATGTCGGGGAGTTCGTTAACATCCGATTCTCCAAAACGACCAATCCAACTGGATTCATATTTATATGTTCTAAACCATTCTTGAATACGCTTGTCCTCTTTGTATTGGCCGTATAACCATGAAGAAAAACTAATCATTACTCCGATAGGTAAAATCATGAGTAAGTAGCCCACCATTTGTAAAGCTCCAATGTGCATCATGGCTTGATATTGAACGTCAATAGTATAGTGATATGCGACCACTTTTTCATAACCGATATCCAGGATCTGTCTCATTGAATATAAGATAATGATTAAACAAAAACTAATCCACGTTACTAGAAAACTTATAGCACGTCTTCTTACTGTCTCATTGGTTACTTTCACACGAGTACCGAATAACCAAGTACCCCACACCCACGCCATTGCTATTACTCCCGCTATATACGAAAGCTCATTAGGGGTTGTGTAAAAGGAGAATGGGGCTAAATATCCGATAATCGGTAGCGTCTTCTGTACAGCCTTATCCGTCCATTCAGGATGAAGAAGAAAAACAGACAAACTCATCAGAAAATATGAATTTAGAATGTTAAGGCTAATAACATGTAAGACAATACTCGCCCACATCGGAACCTTTTTATTTTCAAGTACAAAACGAATAACAGGATTACTGGACATTATAACAACACCTCCACCCATTTTACTTGTCGATGTTTCCGTTGTTCATGTCTAGCCTTGCCCCATTTCCCGCTCCCTTTAATTTCTTCATAGGACACATAGAAAATATCATCATCCATTGTTCGTACATCTTGGTAGAATGAATCATTTGGGTATATTAGAATGTATTGAATTTCGGAGAACATAGACAAATGTCCTTCCTTTAACCATCGCTTAATCGCTTGAATCTTAATAATAGGATTGACCCACCCGTACATACCGTAGAATACGATCTGTAAGATAGGACTTTCCTGCTGCTTCATGATAATTGCGTCTGGTTGAACCGGTAATTTGAACCGTTCTATCGTTTTATCAACATCAAGTATAGAGGCTTCCCCTACATTAGACGATTCCACGTACCCTTTAAACAAAGTAGTAAACTGCTCTTCGTCGATCATTTCTTCTCCACGTAACAATTCTTTATCTCGTTCAAAATAAAGCATGCTGATATCATGTGTCAGTTGAGGATCACCTTGAAAAAGTTGAATATGATTCTGAATTACCTCTAACTCAAACGCGTGAGATAACGTATCACGAATCATTCTATGTCTCATATCTCCCGCTTTCTTCGGTGTATAAAACACGGAAATTGCTTTCGGTTTGTAAGATTCAGGTAGCTTCTTGTACCCTTCCCACTTATCCACTAGCTCTGTACGGCTCATATTTCCACGGTCACATTCCACACACAATATCGGCTGTAAGCTAATATCAGGAAAGGCATCCTTCCGGTAGAAGTAAGGGTACAGTAGAGGATTGTTAGCTACATTTTGTTTCGTACGTTCCTTTGTTGCCTCATCCGCTTCAAGGAATAACCAATCGGGCTTAACACGAACGGTGTCCTCCTCTTCTTCTACGAACGGAAACCTTTTCCACTCACAATGAAACAGTTCGGGCCGTTTGGCTCGAATGTTCATCACCCATTCTTGTAGTTCGTAATGATGATTGTGTTGACTACGCACCTTTAGATCATCAATGGTGTAATGCTCCTTCTTTTCATCATACTGAGGGACATACTCCATTACTTCCAGTACGTTTTCTGTTAAAATCCGTAAGCCGAAGGCTGACAAACTATAGAGTTTGACGGGACTTGTTTTGATTCCCGCTTTCACATTGACTGTAAGAACTCTTCTTTCCGCAAGTGTTTTCAAGCGATTCCGAATGGAGTTCTCATGTAAGTGTGGGAACCATCCCCTCTTCAGCTGAGCGGACGTGAGTGCTCGATGTTCATAAAGAGCTAACAGAATCTTGTAGTCAATGTCACTGTTCCGCTCGGTAAATTGCCGAACGTCGGCCGCGTCGTACGCTTTGTTGCGATGGGTAGCTTTTGTCTCAATAGTTGTTTCGATCAAAGTTGCTGCCACTCCTTTGTTTTCGTGTTGCTCTTGTGTTTCTTGTGGCTCCATCGTTTCCATGTATGACCTCCTTTTACGCAAAAAGACGCAACGAAACAAACCTGTGTACCAGGAATGCCTCATTGCGTCTTCCGCCTCTGAAACTATGAATTAGTTTAATTCAATTGTATCAATACAGTACAACGGAAACAGCCATTTTGTCAATGAATCGTACGCCCGCTTTTCGTTCAAGTAAGTTCAACCAAAATATACGAAAGTTCTCCAATAGTAAAAAGGAACAAGAAAACAGGTAAAGCCAACTAGCGAAGAAACAGCCCCAAGAAAATCGACAACCGACGAAACATAGATTGTCTAGCTCCGCGTATAAAAATTTAGGGGAATTCTAATTTCGATAGAATACTTGAGAGTGAATAAAAAATTACTAGATGTACCAATAGATACACTGAAGATTTCCATTGATGAATTACCATATGAAAGTGACTATTAGTTGGAAATTAAGGTTATGAACTTATTCATTATCTATTTCGTAGCATGATTCAGATAGAATACTCATAATTAAAATTCATAATTAAGTTTCATAGGCAAATTCATAATAAAATCACATATCTATTCATAAGGTGATTCATTATAAAAAGGGTTAGAAGTTCATATCCAAATACATAGAAAAATATCTCGAAATAATTGGTTGTAATTAGTGTATAAGGGAATATCAATTTTAAGGAAGTTATTAAGAGCAAGTTGCTGGATCGCTGAGTCCAAAATGGGTTAATCATGATTAGATAAGGTTCGTAGAAGGAATAAGTAGATACTTCAACCTAGTACAACGAAATGCTACGAAAAACTTCGTTGAATTGATAGAGAACGATGTAAACCAAGGAATGTATAGGAATCTCTCAAAGTCTCATAATAAACACCAGGCTTCTTGTGAAAAGCTGTAAGTAATTGAAGCGAGTAGACTGTCACACGGAATGAAAAATAGAGAACAGCATATGGATTGTAGAAACGAACTCATAGAATCTTATATGAGAGTCTATGAGTGAAAAATGAAATATTAAATATTTCAAGTATGAAGTTAAACCATTGATAATAAAGGGTATACCAATAGAATCTGAATGTAGAGTCTATATCGATTTTTAGATGTATAAATTCCTTAGAATAAGAGCGGTTTTCTAAAAAAATACCCATTTTTGAGAAATTTGCTAGAAAATGAACAGATTTTATATTTGAATTTTGAATGTAATCACCATTTAATCTTATATAGAATCTTAATATAGAGTCTATATTTAAAGCTAATATTATCAATGAAATAATGGATATTTATAAAACAAAAATATTTTACATTATTTAAAATAGAGTCTAGAATTAGACTCTAATATATTGTATGATAGAAAAAAATACTAAAGGAGGATAATTATTGGATATTACTCTTCACAAGAAACATAACACGATACATTTTCAACCTGAAGTAATTCAAATGTTTGCTGATATAGTTGAAGCCGATGAATCCACTAGAAAGATTCTTCTTTTTATCGGCAAAATGGAAAAACAAAGAAAAACAGATAATAGCAGCTTTAAAGGAATCACTATCAAAGAGATCGTTGAAAACGTTGAAGTTGAAAGAAAAACAAAAATCAGGAAGAAACAAAACTCCAAATACGAAGTGACTAAAACTAACCTACATAGAAAGACAGCTGAACACCAAATTGATAAGTTATCTGATATGTCACTACTCTTCCACGAATCAATCAAACCTTATAAGTTGCTATTTCTTACGGGTAGAGGTTGGCAAGTCATCGAAGAATTGGTTAAAAGAAGGCAAAAATAAAAACACACGGAGGTAGAATGATATGTTGTTTACAAATAACTCCCCTGCAATAAATATGACAATGGTTGGTTTTGGACAAGCTGGAACAAGAATGGCTGATGTATTTGCAGGTATTAAGAAAAATGATGGAACACCTGTTTATAATTGTTTAGCTTTAAATAGTAATGATGGTGACTTAAAGGGATTAAAAAATATTCCTGCTAGTAATCAAGTTTCTTTGGATTTAGGTGGTCTAGGCAAAAATCCTGAAAAGGCTATGAGAATCCTAGATGAGAATGGAAATGCAAAGGAAAAACTAAAGCAGTTCATTACAGAGAGAGTTCGCCCAAGCGATGATCTAGTTTTATTCTTTGCTGGACTTGGTGGAGGAACTGGAACATCGACCATTATAAAAGCTATTGAAGAATTTAACGATTTTCATAATAAGCCAATCATTAAAGAAGAGTTAATTAAGATTCAAAAGAAAACAGATCCAGCCGAATTTAAGAATAATCTTAAGAAGTATATGGCACAAGCGGTTAAAAATGCAGAAGAAAAGTCAGTCAAAATAGGTGTTGTTGTTACCTTACCTGTTCGTGAAGATGGACCGGATGTATTAAGACAAGTAAACGATTTTACTCAAACAATTTGGAAATTAGCAAAGGATAAGTCAAAAGGGATTGCGTTCGTTATTTTTGCTGACAATCAGAAGTTTGCAGATGAATTTGATAGTCTACCCGATAATATTAAGCATGGTTTAAAGATTGATAATTATAGAGATTATTCTAATATCCAAATACGTAATGTTATTCATGAATTAAACACAGCTACTACTGGTGGTGGAACTTCGGTCACTTTTGATAAAGAAGATTTCAAACGTGTAATTTTAGAACATCAAGGATGCCTGGTTATTAATAGAATCGAGGCCGATATTCAGAGTGTTAACAATGAACATGATATAAAGAAAATGTTTACTGATTCTATCAAAGATAGCCTACTTCATGAACCTGTTCAATTAGTAGAAAAACAAGAAAATGGAGAGTTAGCGGCTTCAAAAGTACATCATTTAGGATTGCTTGCAGTTATTTCGCCAGATAAAAAGATCCCTAGCTCGTTTATGGATCAATCGAAGAAAGCTGTTATTGAAGAGATTCCTTTAAGTGGTACGGTATTTAATGGTTACCTTGAAGAAAAAAATAATCGTAAGGCTATTGTTTATACGTTTTTCAAAACAGAAGGACTTCCATCAAGATTGGTTAAAGGGTTAGTCGAGGAATATAAGGAATATCGTGAAAAACAACAAAAATTCGCTTTTAAAAACTCTTCAATCGAATCCATTGCAGCAACTATTGAAGAAGATGATAATTTTGATTTTGATATGGATATTGATCTATCTGATTTAGGGATTGTCTTAGACGGTGAGTCAACTAAGGAAGAAGTAAAAAAAGATGAAGAACATTTTGTTGATATTGATGCATTAGACTTTGATAATATAGATTAATTGTTTAAGGAGAGCAAAGGAGAGCAAAGGAGAGCTCTCCTCTTTTTGTTTATACATTACTTCTCTCTATGTTCATTAACGACCTTCCATACATAGTTTGTTCTGGTTTTTAATTTACGAGCAATTGCAGCCTGTGTCATACCTTTACTGTACAATCTTAAAATTTGCTCTTTTAATGTCATTTTTTCGTATAGCATATGAAACTCCCCTTTTACTAGTTTTCCAAATTATAGCTTGTTATTCAATTTTGTGTAAGTAATTGGAGTGTTGTGTTCTTATGTTGTGATTGAAGTGAATAAACAAAAAAAGCCTATCCTAAGATAGGTCATTCTACTTTAAATGCTCATTTACTAGTTCTTGAATTACCTCTATTTCGGATTTTTTTAGAAACTCTTCTAACTTGTTAGTCATACCATCAATTGATTTAAATGTATGTTCTTTCATATAAGATTCTAAATCTTTAGCACTCCGTTTTCTCGATTCCCAAAAGATGAACTCTTTATGTTCATCGAGGAGCTGTTCAAATTCCTCATCCCTGCTTTCATCTAAGTATTTTTGTATCCTACCGGGTGTTAATCCAAGAGCATCCATTAAACCGACACCCTTTTCTCCTAAGATTAGTTTTTCCATGCTGTTTGTTACTTTTTTGATTTCTGGATCTTTATCCATTTGCGTATACTTGATGTTTGTTATTTTATTTTCATCCACATTATCAACCTCTTTTCATGAATACACTAGTATAATTCCCAAAATATTAATCTATTATACATTCTATTCTATCTATAATGGCCATTTACCGGGCTACGAAGTTTTTTTTTTTTGATGTTTTTCGTGAGTTTTCGTGAGTTTTCGCAATAACTAGATTCATCCAATCTTACTATCCACAAGATATTCAATGATTCTTATGAATTTCAACGAATTTTTTCGTTACACTTCGTTCGTTTAACTAACATTAACGAAGTGTAACGAATTATAATTTAGTTAGAATTAGATAATCTTCATTTAACTTGTTTTTTAACTAAGTTAAATTTCGTTGCTCTTGGATATATTGTATTTTTCGTTAATTTTCGTGATTTGGTATATTTTTTTAAAATAATTTGCTATTATTTTAGTAACTAGTCACATTTGTGAGTGATTTTGAACGAAAATATTAGTTTGGATTCGTTTCGAACAAATTCGTGGAGATTGGAGGGGGATCGTAATGGCAAATGAAATTAAAATAATCGAAAATGAATCAGATTTCATATTAAAAATAGAAGAAGATCTAAAGTTTGATAGTCTATATCAATTAATCGTAGAAAGAGATCAATTAAAAAAGGAGTTATTCTCTGAGAGCTTTCTTTCAATATTAGAGAAGGACATTCATAGATGGTATAGTGTTGCAGAAGCAGGGAAGGTATTAGGCGGGGACAAGCCAATTCCTCCAAGTTCTTTGACATATTACATTGATAGCTTAAGAGAATATATAATTCCTGAAGATGCTCCATCAAATAAGTATATTAGATTGAATTACTTATCATTATTAAAAATGAAAATGGTATTGCTACTTAAAGATGAATTTAGACTGAATGGTTTAAGAGCAGAATTGGGGTTAGTAGGGAATCCAAAGCAAGTAGTATCTCGTAACAATAGTAATATACCATCAACAGAGGTAAACGGGAGCCTGGAAGAAAGACTGGAAAAGCTTGAAATGATGAATGAGTTTCTATTCAATTTATTAATTGAAAAAGGAGAAGGGGACCAGCTGCAATTAAAAGGGGCACTTGAATCCTTGTTAAACTCTGAAACAAAGTTACTCGAAGACCAAAGCTCACTTTTTCAAAAATTAGAAGATCAAGAGGAAACAATAGAGCAACTCTTTGAAAGTAACAGAAAGTTGACTGAAATCATTGAGAATACAGAGAAGAAGACTAATAGTATAGTAGAAAAAATAGAAGTAAGCGAAAAAGATAGAGAAAAAATCCAAGAAAGTGAAAAGCAACTTACATTATTAAAGGAAACCTTGAAAGCTCGACAGCAAGCGGAAATGGAGTTTGAATCTAAAGGATTTCTTAAGAGGCTTAAAATAAATAGAAGTGAATTTATAGATGCAAGAGTAAGGGAACTTCTAACAGAATGGATTAAATAAGAGGAGGGGAAGGCATATAATCAATATACTTCATTTTCCATTGCAAATTTTTTCAAAAATTGATAGTATCTTTACAGGGAATGAATATCCTCGTATTCATTCTTCCTAAGTGTGTGTGAAAGCCAGGATCAGATTTATCTGTTCCTGGCTTTCCTTATTTGTATTGAACGCCCGTTGTTAGGGTACTAGTAGACCTGGTATAAAGTTCATTTAATGTAGAGGGAACTGTTCCTTCTTAAAGGAAACTCACTTTTACTGAACTGTATTAAGAAAATAATTTTTAAAAAAATTAGATAATTAGATTTTCATTACTATTCGAGCCGGCAAATTTAAATATAGCAAAAAGTGAGATAACCACTACTGGAAAAGTCCAAATGGTGCGTATCATTTTCCTTCTATAACTCAATTTATAATGAAAAAAACAGATACTTTATCTTATAACCTTCAAGTCTGGCTCATCGTATACGATTTATGAATACCTAAGTTTCTTACAAAAGGAGAAATTGAATACTTACGCGAATCTTGCTTCACGCCAATGGAAAAAGCCTAATTCGAAATTATGTTTTTAACTGGATGTAGTATTGGAGAAATTTCTTTAGAGAAAAACAGCATTAATTGGTCAAATCGATCAGCTGTTGTCAGTGGAAAAGGAGATAAGGAAAGGGAAGATGCACTCACACTCGGAAGTTTCCATAATTTCCACCATTAGCTTTAACGATAGATAGTTTATGAAATAGGAAAAAAGAACTAAATTCTAAATATTCAAAAAATATGTTTGATTTAAATATAGTTTCTATTATAATGTGAAATTAGAATATATGTAAATTAATAGGAGGTGATAGAGATTGAGTTTGAAATTGAAAAGGAAGTAGAGGATACTAATCAGACTTTTTTAGAACATGCTCAAGAATTTCGAAAAAGAATGCTTTATGTACTAGGCTGCTTTATATCATTTTTCGTTATTACATATTTTACTTCTCCTTATTTTATTGATCTCATAAAAAAATCCGCAACAGGTTACAATGTTACCTTAAATATCTTCAAAGTCACCGAGTCCGTCTCAATCTATATAAAGACAATGCTTTTTCAATCCATTTGTATAACACTCCCTATGTTATTTTTCCAACTATATTTATTTATCAAACCAACATTAAATAGACAAACTCGAAGAATAGTTCTAATGACAATTCCATTTGTGTCAGCACTTTTTTTTATTGGAGCTTTATTGAGTTATAAATTAGTTCTACCTCTTTTATTTTCATTCTTTTTTAGCGCATCTGACTCTCTTGGCATGAATACAGTTTATAGTTTTTCGGATTTCTTTCTATTTACATTTTCTATTTGTGTTATATTTGGCGTAATTTTTGAACTTCCTGCAATTTTACTGTTTTTAACAATGATTAATATTGTCACACCACAAATGTTAAAAAAATATAGAAAGTTTTGTTATCCCATTCTAAGTTTATTTGCGGTAGTTGTGACTCCACCAGATTTTGTATCTGATTTAATCGTCATATGCATACTTTTCTTTTTATATGAAATCAGTATCATGTTGAGTAAATTTATTTACTCTAAAAAAAGATTTTCTAAATAGAGGAGGTGTTAAATTGCTGGGACAGATAGGAATACCAGGGATTATTATCTTATTAGTCATTTGCCTTATAGCCTTTGGTTCGAAGAACTTACCAAACATTGGTCGTTCTTTAGGAGAATCTCTTCAAGAATTTAAAAGGGGGATATCCGGATTGAAGGAGGGTATTCAATTAAAGGAAAATGAAAACTCTCAACAGACAAGATCTGCAATTTCAGAAGAAAGGAAGGAATTGTAGTGCAACTATTATATAACATTTTGGTACATTTACTTCTAATCGTACTAATAGTCTCCTCTATTCCCAAAATAATAAATTTAAAAGATTTTCTTAATTTAGTTAAAGAGTATGATTTTCTTCCCTTGCCAATTCTAAAACTCTACGGAACTATTTTGCCTTTCACGGAATTAGCAGGAGCATTTCTTCTCCCTATCAAAGGAATGTTAGTATACGCTAGTATCCTAATCTTTACAGTATTCTTAAGTATTACCATAGGGGTTGTATATATGCTAAAAACTAACAAAACTATAACATGTGGTTGTTATGGTAAATTTTTAGATTCTGATGTCTCTCAATTCACATTGATAAAATTGCTATTTTTATCATCAATTAGTTTAATGTTGGCATTTTTTCATAATCAAATTCAAGTTGAAATCGAACTGTTTTCTCTATTGGCTGGATTATTCTTAGCTACAATCTTAATTTCTACAGAAAAAATATGGAACAATCATAAAGATGTAATTAAAAATTTGAGTTAAGGGAGTGCTTTTTTTGGGGCAGGATATATTACTTTATTCAAACATTCTTCTATGGGTGTTTCAGGTGTTTATGGTATTTTTGATTATCTTGATCTTTAGACAATTCGGAACTGTATACTTAGCCAAATCGGATGCAATCGAAAGAGATGGAATTCCAATAGGTAATTTTATGGGCAAACTTGAAGGTTTATCCTATTTTTCAAACGAGCTAATTACAAACGAAACTTTTATGGGTAAACCTACTTTGCTCGGTTTCATATCACCTGGGTGTGCTCCATGCAAGGAATTGATCCCTGAATGGAATAGAGCATATCAAAAATATAACAACGAAATAAATTTTGTTTTAATTGGAGTTGGAGATAAAGAAAGTTTTTCAAAAGTAAAAGAAATTAAAAAATTGAAAGGCGAGTTATTATTAGATCCTGACAGAAATAATCTTCAAAAATGTAAAGTTAGAGTAACACCTTTCGCCTTTATATTAGATAACGAGGGTGAGGTTAAAGGGAAGGGGTTATGTAATGATATGGGCCATATTAATGGCTTGATTTCTTCACTTAAAAGTAATGTTGAAATCATTGAAAATATAGGGGAGGTAGCTCACTAATGTTTAAGTTGTTAGAGAAAATTGATAATTTCACAAAGTCAATTGCCGAAAATTTAGAAAGAAAGGTTAGTCGATCTACATTTATAAAAACATCTATGTCTACATTATTTCTTTCTATAATGGGGTTAGCCACTACTAAATCAGTTTTTGCTGCAGATATTAGTTGGTGTGAGACTTGGTATCCTCCAGAAACTGGTTGTACATTCCCTAATGGTGGAAGAGTTTGTTCGGGATGTAGTTCATCTCAATCAACTAAATGTCCTACAGGTCATACTAGCTATAAGTATTGGTATCCTACTACAGGTTGTTGGTGTGTAAATTATAGTTGGGGGGCAATGACATGTTGCGATTGTATGCCAAATGGAAAATCTGGTAATTCTAATGCCTGTGGCTGTGCCACTATATTAAGGTAAATTAAAGCTACGAAACTTTATTAGGTTTCGTAGCTTCTTATAGGCTACATTTGTTTTTATGATCTATCATAATATGATTGTAGAAATAAATATAAGGAGGTGTTCTTATGTTTCTTACAGTTGTATTATTAGGCCTACTAGCTATAGTTGCAGGAACTACAAAGATTAGTACAAATTGAGGAATGAATGTGACCTTAGAGGTCAGTCTCTTAGGTGAAGAGACGTTCAAGAAAAAGATAAAAGTTTGTTGTCACTATTTATTGGCTTCTATAATCTCAGGTGCAATTTCTGGCTTTTTTTACACTTTAATTATCTTTGTTTTTTTCTCTTGGATTCCGCATCTTATTAAGATGGCAATATTCACCTTAATGTTAGGTTTATATACTCTTGACCACTTTAATATAATAAAAGTGAAAGTTCCGGAAAGAAAGTGGCAAATACCTGTGGAATGGGTAAAGGGAAAAACGGTTCACAATATGTGGATCTGGGGTCTAATATTAGGTGCTGGTATATTCACATATTTGCCGTATGCAACTTTTTATATTCTTTACATTTATATTGGATTGTTTTTAAACCCAGTAATAGGTTTATTATTTGGAATAATATATGCCTTTTCAAGAGCACTTCCAACTATTCTGGTTGCTTTAAAAAATAAAGAATTAGAACTGATACAAATTAAAAAATTGTACCAAAATAAAACAAAAAAATACAAATATTTTAATGGTTTTTCTTTGTTAATATTTTTCGTTTTTATGATGTATGTATTTTTCAAACAATATATCATTAACCTAATATAAATGATATGTAGTGTAAGAGACACACCTCCAATATTTAGCTGATAGTAAACTATTTTCTTATTAGACCTCAAAGAAAAACTTTCATGTTATGAAAAAATTTAGATATCAACGTCATAGAAAAAAATGGACTTATAAAGGGAAGTGTTATGAAGTGAAAAAGTTTTTAGTGTTTATCATTTGTCTTATTATTTTAAGTACTGCTTGTTCAAATAAGGATACTAAAGGTGTAAATTCTAATAATAATGTTTATGCTGAAGATATTTCTGGTTGGAGTGAGAGCGCTACTTTAATAAGGAAGATCGCAACAACAGAAAATGGTGATACTGAAGAATCAGTATTTCGTATAGGGGATAATGGTAAATTAGGAATCGGTGAGTATGGACCATTTATAACTGGAAAATCCCAAAAATATATGTGGCATTTTTGGGGAAATGAAAAAACATTACTCAAGCCATTTAAGGTAGTTGGAATAAGTAAAGATAGTGATACAAAAATTACACTCTTTGAATTGCCTAAATCAACTTCACTTGCACCAGTAAATGGAGCAAGTCATTCGCTTCCTTCTACATTAAAATTACCTGAACCAGGATTATGGAAATTAGAAGCATATTTTGGAGAAGAATTATTTGGAAGTATAACCGTTTTAGTAAAAGATAAGTAAGGGTAAGATTCACTGGTATCGGCAATGGTTTCAATATTGAAAATATATTGTATTGTAAATTACTGAGTCTATTGATAATTTGGCCAATATTAAAAAACGATCCCAATTAAATCAGAGACGTTTGATAATAGATCATTCCAAGAGGCAACTATACAGGATGGACGTTATTTAAAATCCCAATATTTGCTGAATATATAATTGATAAATGAAAATTAAGAGGAAGAGAGTCTTCCTCTTAATTTTACAATGAATTGTTTAATCATCTTTATTCTTCATCAGCATGGTCTATACTTTCTTGGATATCTGTATCGAATAAATTATTGTATAACATAGTTGTACTTGGGCTTGCGTGGTCTAATATTTTTTGTAAAATCGGTATACTGTTTACTTTTTTCATATGGTTCGTTGCAAAGGTGTGACGAAGTTTATGAGCTGAAATTTGAGGCTTTCCAAAATAAACCGCATACTTTTCAATTAATTTTTGCATAGCCCTTTTAGTTAATGGCTGTGCGTTTCCTTTATAGATGCCCAAAAACAAAGCTTTGTCATCTTTTGTTGCTTTGTATCTTGAATTGCGTATTTCAAGGTAGTTGATCAGGTCCTTTGAAGCAGCTTTTGAATAGCTAACGGATCGTTTTGAACCACTTTTTCTAGATACCATGATTTTACGAGATTGAGTGTCTATATTATCAATGTCAATATCAGCTAATTCCGCGATTCTTAACCCTGTTCCGAGCAACATACTAACTATTGCGGTATCTCGCTCTCGGTTACTCTTCCAACGATTTAGCATCCTAATATTATTTTTTATTTCATCTTTCTCCCCATAATCTTCAGCGACAAACTTTCGAAAGTTCTTTATTTCCTCATCTACAAGAATATTATTCTGTACATACTCAATACGCGTATCGTCGGAATTTTCTACTGCTATAAGAGAAACTTGTGTCATTACATTTCGGTCAATATATGGCTTCCTTGTTTTCTTTATCATAGTCTTATTGAGATAATCAAATAATGACTTTAAGGCTGATAATTTTCTATTAACTGTAGTGTTTGCTAACTTTTTACCCATAAGATAGCTACGAAAATCTTCAACATCATCGAGGAAAAGGTCATTCAAAACAGATACTTTTATGTCCTTAATATCTGTCGTATTTGAATAGCCTTCCCGCTGTATCCAATAAAGAAATTCCCTAATATCACTTGAATAGGAAAGTAACGTTGTAGGTTGTAGGACACCTTTGTGTGATTCTAAAAATCTAATAATATAATACGGGAAATCTTCAATTTTTTTATCAAGAATACCTTGGCTGTATTCCCTTTGAGTTCTCATAAAAACACCCTTTCGACATTTTTCAACAAAAATTCACAGAAAAAAGTATCTATGAACAAATATTAATTACTCAAAAACTAGAATCTCCTTAAAATATATAACAATCTCAAAATCCTATTAAATATTAGATTCATTAATAGGATAGGGGGGATTATCCGAAGAAGGAGTCTATTTCTTTTTTATTTAGTAATTGATTTAAATTATTAAAACTAAAGTTTCTAAGTGTTTGATTGTTTTGTCTCAATTCTGAAATCATCTGTTGTAAAGTTCTTTGTTTTTTATCATGTTTGATAATTGTATTAATAGTTTTTATCTTTGATAAGTGTGGCTCCTTATCTGGGTTTTTCTCTAATTCTCTTTTTATATCACCAACAAACCCTTTAATAGTGGTATTCCAACAAATTACCAATAAATTTATTGCATTATGTAATTCTTTAGCAGTTGGATTCCAACTAACACTAGTAGAGGTAGGAGAATTTCCATTATTCCCACCAGCTGCTATGCTTGAAAGTGGGTTAAATTGACGTAATGATGCATGACCTAGTAAAGATAAAAAATGTGTTGCTGCGTGTGTTCCGCAAAGTAGAGAGCCTTCGGATTTTGTCACTTTATTTTTATATGTAAAACAATAATAACTATCAGTTAGAATATCTCCGGTACAACTTTTTTTTGTTTGTCCATTAAGTAACTTAACGTGTGCTACGGGTTTCAATTGATAATCATTAACAAGCTTAATTCTACTTTCTTCACCGCGGCATTTCATTTATAACGATCCCCCTAAGTTTTTACTCAACTATTGTAGTGTGACAACTCAATCATGACCTAGATGGCCCACAAGTGCCTATTGTATAGTGACTTAATTAGACATCTAACTCAAGATTGACCTGGTATTTAGTCAATGGCGCTTGTTGGGGATAACTTGCTATGACTTATTAAGAGTATAAATGATTGAGAGCCTTGATTTAATAAGGATTAGTAAAGCCACGACCAAGTTGTTTAGGTCATAATTAAGTTGTTATAGTCAGTATTGAATTGTTTGGGTCACTACTGAGTTGTTCGATGACAACTATTAAAGTTGTTTTATATTATACCATTCCTTAATCTAATGTTCATCAAATTAACATTATGTGAACATATGTAAGTTTGTTGAATTAAGAGAAGTAATTTCTCTTGTTGTTTTAAAAGTAAGTTGTACTCTGTTAAAAGTAAGTACTTCCCTCTTTAAAAGTAAGTTGTATTCTGAAAAATCAGCTAAGCTAATTAATGGGTTAAAAAATATATCTAGAGTACAACTTAGTTTTAAATCATTATCGTTTCTTAAAGTTAGAGTAATACTTACTTTTAAAGATAATAAAGGGTTTTCGGTCAGTATCAGAGAACAACTTAGTTTTAAACAAATACTCCTGAGTGTTTTATTGAAACTAAGTTGTACTCTATTTAAAATACGAATTAATTATTGAAAATCAAAAAGTAAAAAAATGGAATTTCAAGTTCTTTTTTTAGTGTACCAGGCATTGTTCTCTTGGATTTAATTCCCGAATCGAAAAGGCAGTCGTACTGTTAGATAAAGACTAGGGTTTCTGAAGTGACTTGGAATGTGAAGGAAGTCAACGGCAAATCCTCTAAACTGCGCCAATGCCTTCTACTATTCCTTTTTTTATACATCCATAAATTTTTAGATGTTCTTTTTATTTTCGTTATTTAAGTGAGACGGGGACATAGGTGAAAAAATCTTTGAAACTGGTTTAAGGCATGAAAGCAAAAAAGCATGAAATCAAGATTTTTTAAATTTGATTTCATGCTTTTTTATGATTTCTACTGGTTTTTGTCTCAGCCACTTTATTCTATTACTTCAATATAGTAGGCATAAGTAATTGGAGGATTTGATTCTCGAATAAAGTCCACATAAATTCTTAATTTTTGATTGTATTTAAGGTTCTTTAAGAGATTTGGATTTGCAGCTTTATTATGCTTTTTTACGATAATATATCGATTTTCATAATTCGAAGTGATATATCCTGTTGCTATTTTCCAGAATTGTAAGGGCTCTTCTGAAATTAATATCTTTCCCACCCGTTTAGAAATCACATAACCCTCTATGACCATTGTATTTTCATGGTCTACATTAGAAAAGTGTCTTCCTTTATCTTCATGGTTAAATATTAATGAAAAAAATAGAGTCAGGAGAGAGGCAATCATCAATCGAACATAAGGTGTGGTTGTATTCAACTTATGACACCCCTTTATCAACTTTAGACGTATTTACTAGAAACAGGTTAATTGTTCAACATCAAATTATAAAGATTAGTAAAATCTCTCCTTATCTTAGGTCCTCCATTAACAAGTCTACTTGTATTATTAGCTGTAAGTGTATAACTACCATTATGAACAGCAATCATACGATGATACATATTTAATATAGGTGAACCAGATTGCCCCCCAAAAGTGTCCATATTGTGGAATAATAAATTAGAATGAATATACGAGTCTGACCGTCCTTCCATCCCCCACATTGACACTAAACCAGTTTCCTCCATTTTATCTCCTGGGTATCCATAAGTACTTAAAATACTATTTGCATTAATTGTTCCAGCTTCCTGCCAGGATAAGATCCCCGCTCTATTTCCTATATGGTTTCCAGAAGAGTCCGTTGAAACTCTTAAAATAGCATAGTCATAGTCAGATGAACCATTAGTCGATGTCCATTGTTCGGGATAAATAATTTCTGTTATAGTGTAGTATCCGTAGGAATAAGTAGAGTCATTTAAGCCTGGGAAAACAGTTCCCACTAATATATCTGCTTCGGTTACACAATGTGCGTTTGTTACAACCAAATCTTGTGCTATAACTCCACCCGAACAGCTCCACGCATTAAATAAATTTTCAAATTGAATATAGGTTAATGCACGATAAGGCATAGAAGCCGTACTAATCACTTTCTGTCTACCATCAGATCCTATTACTTCAAATGGCTTAATTTGATTATTTAGTTCCTCACCCGTTAATGGATCTACCCAAGTCTTATTAGGACTTTTAAAATCTTCAAGGTTCACCTTTTCTAATTCTCCATATCCAATTTTCCCTTGTGAAATGAATGGTTTATCTCCTAATTTAGTAGGATTCTCATTTTTTATCAAGGATTTGGTTTGTGAACCTAAATCGTACTTAATATATTTGAAGTCTTTCTCTACAGAATGCGCTTCTACGTGAGTATTCTCAGCTGCAAAAACATTGCTTGTTGGTATAAACAATGCTAATACTAGAATTAATACGATGATTTTTTTTCAAAAATAAAACCTCCTAAAATTTTCTATTACTCTTTTATATTAAGAAAATATAGATTTTTCTGTAAATAGTACTTTTGTCTCATTTTGGAAAAATGTTCTAATTTATCCCGTAATATGTATTTTTTAATCTATCTTATAATTCTTTTATTCTACTAAAAAAAACACTAGCAATAGATATTGCCAGCGTAAATGAGATACTATTATTTAGTTTGCTCTTTAATTTCTTTTATCATATCCAGGACACTGTTCTCAATATAATAGATATTATCTTTATTGCTATGTTCAGACCCCATCAGAACCAATTTGAGCTTGATTGTGGCCTCTTTTTCATCCGAGTAGACCAGTGTTAAGGAAACGGCCGAATCTTCTCTAGTGGTCTTGTAGCCGTCCATAGTACTTGTATCGTATCGAGCTGAAACTAGCGTGCCATTTCGATTTAAAGCGTGGATAAACTTGATATTCACATTTTCAATGAAAGGATCGTCTGAATACTCCCACATATCTTTTGAATACTGTTCAGGAACAAACATATCTGTAAAGGCTTGCTGATTTTCTTCTTTTAAAGAAGCAACAAAAAATTCTACATTGTTTTCTATATTCTGGAATGTTGTCACCATTTCTTGTTCATATCCATATTCATGTTCGTGAGAGTGCTCTTGTTCTTGACTAAAATCGTCTTCAGTTGAAGATGAATTTTCAATTTTACTTATGAGTGCATTTCCTTCATCAATGTTAACATCCTTACCGTCATATAGAAGTTTATAAGCAACAAATCCCGCAATTATTAATACACCATATACGAGACTCCCGATAATAATTTTCCTCATTCAAATCACCTCGCTTATAAGGTAATAAACTGAAATCCGTAGTAAGTAACCACGGATTTCATATAGTAAATAAAATACTTACCATTTAATAATACCGGATGCTACGGGATCAATCGGCTTTCCGGAACCTCTACCTCCTGGCCAAACTTCAAAATGAAGATGAACTCCCGTCGCTCCCCCAGTCATACCCATTAACCCAAGCACTTGTCCTTTTTCTACCAAATCTCCTTTTTTGACACGTCTTGAACCTGTAACCATATGTGCATATACCGTCTCCCATACTTCTCCGTCAATTGTATGTTTAATATAGACTACTTCACCAAAAGAAGAGGAAACCTCTGAACGAGAAACAACTCCAGTGGCGGCAGCAACAATAGGTGTAACCGATCCGCTTTTTCCTATATCTACGCCTTGGTGTAGTTTGCGTTTTTTGGTTATTGGATGAATTCGGTAACCAAAGTTTGAAGTGATAGGTCCAAGTGTAGGGCGCATAAATGTTCCATCTGTGATAGGTGGAATCCCTCCCGCTGTTGCACTAAATAACTCTGCATAATGAACAACATCGGCAACATATTTTTGTGACTTGTTATAAGAATAGATTGCACCTTTAGGGTCTGAAGCAAAACCATTTCGACTTAATAAGTTAGCTGCGGAATATATCGCATCCTCTAAGTCCCAAGGATCACTTTTTCCGTCGCCTTGCGCATCTTGTCCCAGACCACGGTACTTCTTTATAAGTGAAGGATTGGTTAAATCACTCATAGGAATATTCCCTTTTCCTTTTCCTGAACAAGAATCGTGGGCCCATCCAAGCCACGTACAAGGCATAAATTGCATATGACCGACAGCACCGACCGTTGAGACCATAATTTCAATAGAAGAGAACTTGGTTTCAACATAGTGAATAGCAGCAAGATAGTTCCATTTCACTCCGTATTTTTTTTCTGCTGCTTGATAATATTTGAGGTATTCAGCAGGAACCATCATTCCCGCTCCACCTTCAAGGAAGGTATCAAAGAACGTCCCCATATATCCATCTAGTGGAATATTATTTTCTTTTAGTGATTCAACAAGTAATTGTATAGCCGATTCCTCTAAAGCTAAATCAGTTAAAACTTGATCAAACTTGGTGTAGTTATATTCAAAGTCTTTATGATCAAATACCCACTCTTTAGTTTTACGTTTGTAAATTTCTATCTTTTTATTTCCTTCTTGCTTGGTACTAACTAATTCAAATTCAGTCTTTAATTCAACTTCCTTATAATAAAAAGTTTCAAATTTATTCCACGCATGAGCCGTTTTGAGATGTGAAACTTCTTTCTTTTCTTCTTTAACTTCTTCATCTACTTCCGTAACAGTCTCGGTGACTGGGTGAAGTCCTGTTTTTGTTTTAACCACATCTTCATAAACGGGTACTTGTTTCCAACAACGAATCTCCACTAAGTTCCAGGGCATAACGGAAGCTTCTTCTTCATCACAAATGAATTCCCTCTTAGTTCCTACCTGCTCTCTTACGGTGTAGGTTTCTGTTTTAGTTTCTTCTTTTGTCACTTCGGTTGTTGTAGTTGTTACTGTTTTTATTTCGTACGTATCATCGTAAGATTCATAAGTAAACTCAGGAGTCAAAGTATCGACTATAGGCTTATAATTAACATCTTCCGGCTCTTTGTCCTCTTGAATAATTCTCATCATATCAATAGAGGCAACCAACTCGAAAGGAGGTCGATAATTAGGTTCTTTACTCGATTCTTTTATTAGCGTTTGTAACTCTTGTCTCATTTCTTGCTGTTTAGCTTGATCATCAACTAACCCTAGGTTGGGAGCAAGAATAAACATTGCTCCCCCGATGATTAACACAATCCCTAAGATAATTGCTATTGGAACACCAAGTATTCCAACAAGCCAAGCTACTGCTGCAGCAATCGCTTTTGCGATTGCCAATATCAACTTCTTCAGTAAGGCTTTTAAGATTTTCTTTATGAATTTCTTAATCGCCTGTTTTATTTGTTTCTTAGCAAATCTTTTAAGCTTTTCCTTGCCCGCTTTTAGTTTTTCATTAAAATCCATTTCAAGTAATACCTAGTTCCATATTATTAATTTGGCTTTTGAGTAATAAACTCTTGAATATTCGGTTGTTTAGCGGGAGTAGCAACCTTTTGTCTAGCAAATTGAGAACCTTGATTAGAACCTTGATTAACTTGTCTGATTGAGTATTGCTGTTGCTGAGGTTGGAAACTTCTAATACCAGTTTCACTTGTTGAGACTTGATATTCCTGGATTACCATCTGCCCATTTGCTAGATTCGCATCTCCTGGTTTCATATTGGTAATAGGTATCATTTTATTATTAGGTCCCATTTGTGCAAGATAGCTTCCTCTATTAGAAGTAACAACTGCATACTTTTGTTTATCATCCAATCGAGCGACGTCTACATTATCATTCCCTTTAAAGGCGAAATTCGTTGCCATCTCTGAACCCATCTGATAACCTACACCTCTACCGTAAGAAGCCTCTCCAAGTGCACCACCAATTTTTTGAGCCAATTCATTTCTACGAACAGGGTTTGTGCGTGCATCAGTGGAAATAGCACCCTCCTTCATTCCACCACCTAAACCAGACATAGTAGCTTGGAATGCATTTCCACCATTTTCTCTTGATGAATCATAACTTGACTTAAATCCTTCTAAGGCATTTTTACCTTTCCCAACAATTCCCTTACCACCGGCATAAGAAAGGACCCCTGCACCGTATCCACCTTCTTTACCAACCTGCGCTCCACCTTCTGCAGCTAAGTGTCCGGTTAAAGGATTTATACCCATACCAGCTGTAAATCCACCCGTACGCATCATAGCAGAACCGAATCCCGCTGCCACATGACCAAAACTTCTCATATTACGAGCAAACTTATTAGGGGATCCATTTAGATTAGCACTTCCTCCATACTGGCGGTCTGCGTTTTCTTTAGCAAAACCCATACCAGGAATCGAACTTCCATTTCCATTACCACCTGCATTTTGTCCGTCAAATACCCCTTTTCTCTCCATGAATGCATTTTTAAAGCCATTCTTTATTTCACCGCCAGCTTTCATCATATGCATGAGTGAACCAGCGCCAGCAAGTGTGCCAATCGTAGCCATCTTCCCTGCATTGTCGCTTGTAGCTCCCATTGCAAAGCGGATTGATTCTGACACTGGAATAAAAATAGATAAAGCAAGGATATAAGTTAACCAATCATTAAAATCACTCATACCATCAAACAACCAATAATAGACGAAAAATACAGCTGCGTGTATCGTTTGTGAAATAATTTGAGCCCATAATTCTTTAAAAGCTGTAGAAGTAATCCCTTGTAATTTTGGAAAGAACAATGTTGATAACCATATAGGCGCAAGTATGATCAATCCAGTGATGAAAAACATCCGTTGAATGTAATAAGCCTTGAACCATAAAGCAACCCCAAAAGAAAAGAATGATACAATCGCTGTTTTTATAGGATTTCCTTCATTTCCATCAAGGTCAGTAAACGAAAGTTCTTTGTCTTTATCTTGTTCTTCCCCTGCCTTAGTTAAAGCATCAGCTCCCATATCTACTAAACTTGTCGGGTCTTGAATATGTTTCTCAAACATATTCACGCCGTAAACATTAAGCGTAAAGAAGATATTTACAATAGTGAAGAACTGAAAAATTAGTACCAAGGCAATTAATATCTTAAATCCATTATCCATCATATCGACTTGCATACTTGAAGAGAATTTTCCATATGAGTTTTGTATGGCCATCTTAATAATTGCCCCAACTAACATAAAACTAACTACAACAAGCATCATGTTGTAACCCGCTTGTACAGCATTATTAAATTGCTCTTCGTTGTACATTCCCCAAATTAACCCGTCACCTTGATAAAAGATATAGTGAGCAGGTTCATGTATTCCTGCTACTGGCGCTAAAATGTATTCGAAAAATGCACCGAGCATCCATTCAAAAGGCTTCATGTACCATTTTTCACTTTCAGCCGCGAAAGCAGGTGTTGGAACAATTAATAGAATCACAAATGTGAGTAGAATGTAAATTTTTCTCATTTGTTGCTTCGATTCAGCAAACGACACTAATTTCATACAGAAACACCTTCTTGTTCTGTAACCTCTTCTTCCTCGTCTATTATTTCAATCTCCATTGGTACTTCGTTTTCTTCAAGGGTAGGCATTAGGCCATTTTGCATTAAATACTCAGGGTCAGTATCAATAAACCCTCGCATTTCATCTGAAACATTGACCTTAATATAGGCACTAGAACCACCAACACGAACAATTCCTTCTCCTTTTGTTTGGTCGTTTTCAGATTCAGATGGTTTACGACAAATGATTTCTAATTCCCCTTCAGATAAATTGAAGATAGACTGTAATTCTAATTTTTCTTGTGCATTCATAGCACCGATACGTAAAAACAATGCAGAAGTCGCTTGTTTAACAACTGCTTGTCCGTTCGGATCGTCTAAAAATGGTTTTAAATCCTGTGTAATAATATCAACACCAGCATTGTATTTTCTTGAACGACGAGCTAACTCTTCGACGAATAGCATCGCTCCAACAATATGCTTCATTTTCCATGCTTCTTCTATCTTTAAACGTTTACGGTACTTACGAAGAGATGGACGTTTAATAAAGTACTCCCAACCTAATACGGTTAAAACATAGAATACCGTATCGTAAATATCAGAACCCTCAATTGCTTTAATATTAAAGTTTACCCAAGGAATATCATCTAGTAGATTATCAATCTTTTCTCCGCCGAATTGAGTTTGTCCATCGAAAATAACACCATCTGGACGATCTCGTAAATAACCTCGTAAAACTTTTAATAATCTAGCAGCATCCGGCTCTATAATTTCTTCATAGCTTAATTTTTCTAAATCATATCCCTTTGTCGTATTTTTTAATAGTTGCTTGTAAATATCTGACAAAGTAAACTCCGGTTTTCGTTGTTTCTTGTATACTATTTGTCCGTTTACACGTACTGGTCTCTTTTCTTTTTCGTAAAGTGATTCAGGATCATCCGTTATTCCCCATTCAGTGATAACATCCATGATCGCCTTTTTGATTTCCTCTTTTTCTTGTGTGTTCATTCCTTGTAAAAGTTTATTGTAGAACGAAACAAGACGACCAATTTTAGAACCAATAGGTACAATTACTTTTGAAACGCGCTTACCATTTGGTAATGTAGTTTCGATTTCCTCCTCTGTTAAAGCACATGGGTTGATGGTGTTATCTCCACCCTCTCGAACCTCTACTTCCTTACCACCCATCAGTACACAAATTGGCCCATTTTCACCATCTGGATCAATAGAGAAAATACGATAGCCAAGTAGAACTTGAGAAGAAGATATATATTTATTAGAGAATGATTTACCACTTCCGGAAGCCCCTGCAATAATAGATGAATAGTTTTCTAGATACGGAGCAAATACATTTAAGAATTCCATGTTTCGATTGTGCAAGTTTTCTCCTAAGGGTACACCGCCTGAAAAAGGAATCTTGGAGCTGTAAAATGGAGAAGCGGCGACAATTGCTGTACGGTCTAAGAATCTCTTGTCTACAGTTGACTGTAAGCTGTTTGGAGATAATGGTAAACTAGATAACCACCCGGAACGTTGTCTGTCATATAAAGGACGCAAACTGTGTTCATTGTGTAAGACTGAGTCCTGAATAAGCATCCCCATATTATCAAGCGTTTTATCATTCTCACCGAAAAGAGTAACAACCATTGTACCTAAGAATCCATCATTATATCCGTCTGAGATCTCTTGTAATAGTTGATCTGCTTTTTCTCTTGCTTTATAGGCTTCCTTTGCTTCTAAATCATTTCCTGCCTTTTCTGCTTGTAACGCACGTGCCCCTTCATCCGTTACTGCACGTTTGTATTTGTTAACAGCTTGGCTCTTTGTCAGCTTAGAAAGATGAAAGTTAATATTTAATGCCCCTGCTCTGTATAACGTATCCAGCTCACCTGTTGATAAACTTGTATTTCCTAAATGCATAAGATATGAACGGAAAGGATATTCATTTCCAGCACGTTGTTCGATTTGATAACCACGATCACGAACATCTACAGGAATCGTAAAGCCTTCTAATGCGATTTTTTCCATATACGTCTCTCGTTTTACTACATCATTCTTTGAGTTCTTATCTACATTTTGCTTTATATCATTTAGCTCCATATCTTGTGTTTCATTTAATTTTTTTCTATTCTTAAATTTGCTAAACAGCATGTACTTCACCCTCACCTTCAAAGCTATCAAGTTCATCTGCATTTACACTACTTTTTACTTTCCCTGTGACAAATGGTGATAAGATTCCTTCTTGTTCCATCATTTTCTTAAATCTTTCTAAACTCGCGGTTTGTTTATTTACTGCAAAATAACAAGCTTCATATAAGAGGTACTCGTCACAAATAGTACTTTGCCCACCCATAGCGTTATAATTTCTTTGAATAATCGAAGCAACACGGTTATATTCATTTCGTACTTTCATAATAATTTGTTGTTCATCTAGTCCATCTAAAAGAGCATCGTTATATTTTAAATCGATACGAAAGTAAGACTGATAGTCATATTCGTCAACTGTTTGTTGCCAATATCCCATATAAGGGAAAAACATACTTTCTGCATATCGCTGAGCGACTGGATTTAACTCTGAGAAGTTTTCCTCATATGGACGTAGTTGTTCAGATAAATCTATAGGTCTTGATTGAATATGAATTCCTACATTTACTTCACGTCCAGGACCTAAATTCAGTTGTGCTAATAATGTTTCGAAAGCTAAATCTGTCTGTCTTTGTTCATTTAAACTTCTAAGTAAGTAGTTTATATCGTCTACTTTTATTAAGCCTTGGAAATTACGAACGGCTTTTTTCTCATTTTCAAGTTCTACAATGTCACCGTATATTGCCTTGATACCTAATAATTCCTGAAAATTACCTTCAATCTTAGGAGTCTCTTGCCCACTCCTTTTTACTTTTTTCTTTTTTGATTTAAATTTGAATGGGTATGGCTTTCCCATAACGGGGAATGCAAATACAAAAACTACTACCCCAATCATAAGGATCATCACTAAATTCGTTAGCATAGTTTATTTCCTCCAAATTCCCGCTTGTTTCTTTTTGTGGTTGAATCTGAACCATAGATAATGGTCATAGAATAAATTCGTTTCTTTATCTTGATAAAAAGCAAAAATAACGAAAGGAATGGTTATAGGGATTAAAAGCGCCAATACAATGATAGTTGTAATGAATGGCATTCCCGCGAACAATATTTCAGAACCGATTGATAGGTAGAGAAGTCCTCCTACCAATGCATACAAACTTTGACGCCAGGACATAAATTTTATGACTTTACGTTCTGTTTCCGTATCGAACGGCATTCTTGTTTTCATTTTTTTCACCTACTCTTTAATAAATTTATCTATTCTGTAAAAAAAGCCCCTACTCTTTAAATGTAGTAAGGGCTCCTTTTTGTACACTTTTACGTTTGCGATTGGTTAATGAAGTAGTTCGCCAAGTCTGGAGCCTTCATAACAAGTACTATACCGATAACAGCTGCAATCATTGCCGCGATACCTAGTGCTCTCTTCGTTGCATTTCCTAAAGAAATACCGATAATAATACCTGCAATAATGAGGGCAATTACAATAACTACTACTCCAATGATACGGATTTGAATAATCCAATCTTGCAATAGCTGAGTAATATCCGTAACGTCTCCACCAGATCCACCTTTGATTAAAGGTATCTTTGTACTAGCTGAAGCCATTTCAGGAGCTACTAACCCCAAAGTTACCATGAATCCTAAAACCATGAAGTACGGAAGTAAACTTTTTACCGTTTTTTTCACTACATTTCCTCCTAGTTGATAAATTAGAAATTAAATATATTTAGTAGAAATAAAAAAAGACGCAGATATCCCCTAATGGAGATTATTCTGCGTCTTCCGCCAAAATAAATCTTAGATTTATACTATATTTAATTTCTTAATCATGTACCTATTCTACAAAAAATCACTCTATAAGACAATCCTTTTGTTTACTATTTTTATATTGTAGGCGTTCTGTTAATAGTGTATAATATAATAAAAGATATACATATGTATGTATACTCTGAAGGGGAGTGAAACAAATGAGACTTATATTAGGATTCATATTTGTCTTTATCTTATCTGTTATATTTTCATATTTTCAGGGATTCATTGATTTCCTAATAGATTTAGGTATCTTCCCTACTAAGTATAGAAATAGCACTAATTTTGATATAATGATGATTTTTGTTTTGTATCTAGTATTTATGGCTACTGCTACTGCGATAGGTCTTATTACATTAGCGGGATTACAATTACTACAATTAAAGCATAACGGCAAAATTAAGAAAGCAAAGGCGAAAGCAAAGAAATTATATGGTACAGATTCGCCTTACTTTTATTTGTTAGATGCAAACATCAACGATCCTGGCGTAAATTTGGAAAAGTCCGTTTATGTATATGAAACAATTAAATTTTATTTATATCTTAAAATTAAAGATTGGGATGAAGTGACTAAAATCGTCAGCCAACTTTCAAATATTGACCGTCTAAAGCTATATCATGAAGCAAAAGATTATTATGGCTTACCAAATATCCCTAAAGAATATGGAATCTTTGATAATTATTCCGATACTGAACTGGCTCAATTCAATAAGTGATGTAGGAGGGTTCTCACCATGATTACAAAAGAAATAATTACAGAAATGAGAAATCAAACTCTAGTTCCAATACAAGCCCTTATTTTACCTATCCTATTTACCTTCGGGTATCTAGGATTTTCTCTATTTTTAATCAACTCTGAAATGAATCAATTAACATTTCTTACAGCTGGTTTTCTTTTAACTCCAATCCTTTTTTATACTACCTTTGGAGAAGTGGTGGAATTGATAGGTTACTCATGGAAATTAGCTTCAGAAAGTGGACGTTCTTTAAATGAGGTACTCCCTACGTTCATAACTAAACGCATTCGCTATCAATCAGTTGCCTTATTGATTGGAGCAATCTTTGTCATTAAGCTTGAGCTATTCGTCCCTTACTATGTATGCTTATTCGCTATACTATGGATGGGAGCCCTCTTTTCTTAAAAACATATAAAGGTGTTCAAGGACATTATCGATATAGAAAATATCGTCCTAGAGGCCCTCATGATATATAATTTTTTACTTAACGTATCTTTCTGAAATGGAAAGGTACATTTTTAATTTTAAACGTATAAAACATTTCCTTCTTGTCCATCATGTTCCTATAAAGTTGTCCAGACTTACTTGTTCTCCTTCTTCAAGGTAAACCTTTGTCCCATCTGCTTGCCTCGCATTCTTACTAACAGTAACAATATCATCTATATTTCCTTTTTCAATTGCGTAAATAGCAGTTGCCACTTTAGTTAAACTAGCTGGATATATAATTTTATTAGGATGCTTTTCAAATAAAACTTTTCCAGAATTAGCTTCGATAAGAATTGCTGCTTCTGTTTCTAAATCCACTCTATTATTTTCTGCAATTATCTTTTTTGTAATGGTTGCCATATTAAATAGAAGTAATATGGCAACCATCGATACCGCTACTCCCTCTGGAAAATTTTGAATTCCTATACCAATGGCCAATGCAATAGCACCTGTTAACGTGGCTGATTCAAACCCTGCTGCCATTGCCCCAAAAGCGACCCCTATCGCTAAACCCATTGGTTTTCTGTTGGGTGGTTTATTTTTGTTTGCTGTTGACAAACTACTGCCACATCTACACCCAAACAAACCTTTTGAAAGTGCAGAAGGCATTCATCCATTAAAAAAGCGACGAAGTACACTTCTAGTCCTTTCAATTACACTACACAAAATTCCTGAACCCAGGCAGGTAAGGAATTCCCTTGTGCCATTTTAATCGCTGGAGCAAGTAAAGACCAATAGCTTGCCGCGATCATTACAACCCCTGCAAAACCTAGCATACAATCTAAAAATTTCTGATTAACAGATTTAGTTGTAAAGACTATCGCAGCTCCTTGAGCAGTCATTACCCAAGTAAACAACGTTCCTAATAATGCTTGATTTACAGGAATTAGGCTTGCAAACCAATTGAACATATTATCCCTCCAGACTACAGAGATTAATTGTTTATAAAGATTACTCCATAAAAATTTCTTTTAAAACTACACTATTGGCAAGCTCATATAAAAGCTTTCTTATCTCTAAATTTGTTAAAAATACTCGGTACATTATTTCGTTTTAATTTCAGTAAGTAATAACGTACAACTAATTTATATAGTGTTTAATTTCTCTTTCTTCAATATCTGATTATTAAGAACTTATTATTTATATTCTCATAGTTTAAGAATTATTTAGATTTATAAAAAGCAAAGTTCTTGAGATTGCCATTCAATAGCTTTATTTTGAATCGTTAATCCAAATTGAATTATCAAGTTTCTTGTAATTATATTTAGAACGATCAATTTTTATGAACTCTCCAGTAGTATAGAAACCTAGTAATACACCATTTATAGCTTTATTCGAAAAACTTAGGTTCTCTTCCATTTCTTTCTTTTCTCAATTCCTTACAGTTCAGCTGTTTTATTATTTTTTTCCCTGCAGTAGAGTCATATTATTTACCTTCATTTTTACAAACTTTAGGTCTTACATTCCTATTGTTATTTAGTGACTTTATTAGAATTATACATGTTAATTGTGTAGAAAGATTGTAGTTATTAATTTCAATTCTTTCTTGTTCTAGAACTCATCACTAATTTCTTATACTTCTAAATTATTACCATAAATTTCACTAGACTATCAAACTGAACCATGGTAATATTTTATCACGTTAGCAATTTACCACTTTAACAAACTAAAACATTTTAAAGGAGAACATCATGAAGAAACTTAAAATACTTTCAATTTCATTAGGAATTTCACTAATTTTTGCTGGGTGCTCCAACTCCCCTTCATCTACTAAAATAGAGGAAAAAATTATTGTAGGCATCGATGATAAATTCGCTCCAATGGGTTTTAGAGATGAAAATAACGAAATAGTTGGATTTGACATTGACTACGCTAAAGCTGCTGGAGAAAAAATGGGAGTTGAAATGGAGTTTCTACCAATTGATTGGAGCTCTAAAGAATCCGAACTTAACAGTGGACGTATTGATTTAATTTGGAATGGATATACAATTACAGATGATCGTAAACAAAAAGTCTTATTTACAAAACCATATTTAAAGAATGCTCAAGTAATTGTTACAAAAGCAGATTCTGATCTAACAAAAATGAATGACCTTTCTGGTAAGGTTGTTGGTGTTCAATCCTTATCATCTGCATTAGATGCATTAAATGCTAGTCCTATTAAGAAAGAAGTTAAAACTGTTATAGAGTTTAAAGACAACGTATTAGCATTAAGCGACTTAAAAATTGGTAGAATAGATGCGGTTGTCATTGACCAAATTGTTGCTGATTATTATTTGACATCTGAAAAAAATACTTTCGAAATTTTAGAAGATTCTCTTGCACCTGAAGAATATGGAATTGGTGTTAAAAAGGGAAATGATGAGTTATTAAATAAGCTCCAAATAGCTCTTGATGAATTAAATGAGGAAGGCACGGCAACTGAAATATCTAAAAAGTGGTTTGGTGAAGATCGCATCTTAAAATAGTATAAAAGATAATGCCGATGACATACTATTACTTACACCAAGAATAGACAAGAAGCCCCCTATGATAAATTAGGGGGCAAGTTCTTTTTAGGAGCATAGACAATGAATATCGATTACTTAATTAATATTACTATACCAATGTTAGAAGGAGCCAAAATGACGGTATTATTATTTTTTATCGCCATTATCCTTTCTATTCCATTGGGGTTTGTATTTACGTTAATGGCAATCAGTAAGAATATAGTGGTTGCCTCCATTGCTAAAGGGTATATATATGTAATGAGAGGCACTCCCCTATTATTACAATTACTGTTTTTAGCTTTTGGTCTTCCCATGATACCTGTTGTTGGAGAATACATTGTAATGGATCGTTTTGTTGCAGCCAGTTTAGGATTTACCCTTAACTATGCTGCATATTTTGCAGAAATCTTTAGAGGTGGTCTTTTGGCCATTGCTAAAGGACAATATGAGGCAGCTCAGGTTTTAGGGTTTAGTAAGTTTCAAACAACAACTAAAATCATTCTTCCTCAGATGTTTCGTATCGCACTTCCTGCAGTCTCAAACGAATCAATTACACTAATTAAGGATACAGCACTATTGTATGCAGTTGCTGTTCCTGAATTATTACACTTTGCTCAAACTGCGGTAAACCGGGACTTCACGATTATCCCATTCTTTATAGCAGGACTTATTTTTTTAATTATGACTCTTGTTTTAACAGGTTTCTTTAAATGGTTAGAATCTAAATTAAAATTTGAATAAAGGAATGGCGAAAAGTGAGTATCATTCATGTTTCTAATATAAAAAAATCGTTTGGTAATATAGAAGTTTTAAAAAATATAAGTTTTGAAGTAAATAAACAAGAGGTGGTTGCCGTAATTGGACCATCTGGGTCAGGTAAGAGTACAATGCTTAGAAGTTTAATTAATCTAGAGAGAGTTGATAATGGAGATATTCGAATTAACGGAGACTATCTTGTTAAAAATGGAAAATATTCCAACTCTCAAGATGTAAAAAAAATAACAAGAAACATGGGTATGGTTTTTCAACATTTTAACCTTTTTCCTAATTTAACTGTTATTGAAAATTTGGAGATCGCACCTAAGGTTGTCGCTGGTAAGGGTATTACCGATGTTCACAATAAAAGTATGGAGTTATTAGAAAAGATTGGTTTAACAGATAAAAAGGATGTATATCCATCCAAATTGTCAGGGGGGCAAAAACAACGAGTGGCAATAGCCCGAGCACTAATGATGGAACCCGAAATTTTATTGTTTGATGAGCCTACATCTGCACTTGATCCTGAATTAACAGGAGAAGTATTAAAAGTTATTAAACTTCTTGCAGAAGAGCGTATGACTATGATAATCGTAACTCACGAAATGGAATTTGCTAAAGAAGTAGCAAACAAAATCATTTTTATGGACAATGGTTATATCCTAGAGAACGGTTCAACTGAACAATTATTTGATAATCCACAGTTAGATCGAACTAAAGCATTTTTAAATAAACAATATTAATCTTGCATACTCCCTTTAGAACTCTTATTTAGGGAGTTTTTACGATTCTGAAACTTTTTTCTTCGAACACACATCCAGAAGTTCCTCATATTTTAAGATGAGTACCTAAAAATTAAAAGGAGGAACTTAAATGATTTTACCTGCAATTGATGTTCAATTAATGAATGAACATTTGACTACACACGAAGGTGTATTGTATAAATTAAGTCTATATTACAATCTTGCTGAGCATCCTGCACTAAAACAGATATTTAGTAAACAATTTATGTTAATGAAAGATCACGTTAGAGTAATGTTAAGCTTATTAGATCCAAGTAGAAAAGGTTCTGTTCAGCTTGCTCCTATAGATTTAACAATAGTGACATCTATTCATGAAGGTCAAACAAATAAAAATAGTCAAGATAAATATCTAGCCATAGAAGGAAGATCTACAGCAAAATCTATGGCAAATGACAACTTTATTTCAGCACTAATGATGAAGGATAAACATGTAAAAGATATACACATACAAATGGCAATACAACAAGCAAAGGTTCAAGAAATGTATTCAATGTTTATTTCTAATTTGTTTAATGAAAAACCACAGTTGTCAACCAAAGAAAACCAAATGAAAATCGTAAGTGAATTCCATCATTTAGTATAAGAAAAAAGTAGAAAAAACACTTTCACTCTAAAAGGTCCAAATCTAAAAGTAGTAATTTAAATCAAAAAAACTAAAAATTTATTAGTATTTTTAGGTATGTCTTTGTACTTTATATTTGATATGTCAAATTTATATATGTAAAGTTTACGCATTGATTGTTCCTTTTTTAAAAATCTAAATACAATAAACAATTAATTCCCAATGCAATGGGGGAAATTTAGCTATTCAAATAGTAGAAATCCCACCTTGGAATATGCCCTTTTATTTTTCCCCCATTATATAAATCGTATGCTTTCCTTACTTCCTTTAAGTGAACAAGTAATTCTTCAAACTGCCTGTCCGAAGATTGCTAGAGAAATTGTATCCCGCAAACTCCAAGAAATACAGTGAATGAATTGGAAATTTTCCGATTCCAAATAATAATCTTCAAACTGTTCTCCGCCTAATATTGGTAAGTACATAATTATTCGCTACTATCAATAATTCAACACGCCTATTTTTTGCACGTCCCTCTACTGTAGAGTTTGTTTCAATTGGCTTATATTCACCGAATCCTTGTACACTAAATCGGTCAGGATTGAGTTTATTATTTTCCAGTAAAATAGATAAAAAATTTACAGAACGTATTCCACTTAAGTCCCAGTTCGAATCAAAGGATGAATTTTGTATTGGTGTATTATCAGTGTGCCCAGCTATAATTATCTTTCTTTCGCTCTCAGAAACTAATAAGTTAGATATCTCGCGAATAATATATTGTTTATCTATTTTTATGTCTGCTTTTCCTTCATCAAATAGTGCTCCATTTAGGATTGTTATTAACAAACCATCCTCATTTAGTTCTGCCTTAATCTCATTGTTTAACTTTTTTTCATTAATATAATTATTAATTTTAGTCTGTAACTCAGTTAATTTTTGATCTTCTAATTCAGGTTTTTTGTTGTTTTCATTTTTAGCATCTTCTTTATTTAAGGATTGATTTTGCTCTTTAGGTATAGGACTAGGATAGTCCATCATCCCTGTTCCACCGTTAATCGAGCTATTAAGAGAATCTGCAAGTTGTTTAAATTTCACTGCATCAATTGAACTACTTGCAAATAACATAATAAAAAGCGCTAATAATAATGTGAGTAAGTCTGCATACGGTATTAACCATGTTTCATCTATATGGTCTTCACCGTTATGATTTTTCTTATGTCTTCTTATCATTACCCAGTCCCCTTGATGAGTTATATTTGTTAAGATTATAGAACTAAATTGTGGAGAAAAAATGTATTTCACACAAAAAAACAACCCTTAAGGGTTGTTTCAGACTGTAGACAAACTCGAAGGATTTCAGTTTGCCTACTGTCTTTTTTCTTTTAAAATAGAATTATGATAGATAGTATAGGTTGATTTCCACTCCGGGTGGCGCTTTCCGCGGGCGGGGCCGAGCCGCTTCCCTCGCTACGCTCAGTCCAGGGTCTCGACTTTCCCGCTTTTCCCGCAGGAGTCGCCACCCTCCGTTCCAATCAACTTCAAGTAGGATAAATAATTTTCGAGGTGACGTACCATGATGACGAGAAACCAATCAAATGACCGTGCGCAATTAGAAATACTGACGATAGATCAATTAGTTCCTGACGATCATCTAGTGCGCAAGCTTGAGGTAGCTATTGATTTTTCGTTCATCTATCCCTTGGTTGAAAACTTATATTCAGGGGTTGGGCGTCCAAGTATCGATCCAGTAGTTCTTTTTAAGATGATTTTCATCCAATACATATTTGGGATTCGTTCCATGCGCCAAACCATAAAAGAAATTGAAACAAACATGGCCTATCGTTGGTTTCTAGGATTTGGTTTCTACACTGAAGTTCCTCACTTCTCTACCTTCGGTAAAAATTATGAGCGTCGCTTTCACGATACCGATGTGTTCGAGAACATCTTCTATCATATTTTGAAGGAGATTATGGATAAAGGATTGTTGTCTGCTGACCATATTTTCTTAGATTCCACACATGTAAAAGCCAGTGCGAATAAACGCAAGTTTGATAAGAAAGTTGTTCGAAAGGAAACTCGCGCCTATGAAGAGAAACTTCAATTGGAACTCAATTTAGATCGCGAAGAACATGGAAAAAAGCCATTTCCTCCTGAGAAATTCGAAAAAGAAGAGTGGAAAGAAATTAAGGAAAGTACGACTGACCCTGAAAGTGGCTACTATGTGAAAGATGAACGTACCAAACAGTTTGCCTACTCGTTCCATACAACCACGGATGAAAAAGGGTTTGTGTTAGGCACGATAGTGACTCCGGGGAATGTACATGATAGTCATATGTTACAACCGCTTGTCGAGAAGGTTTTAGAAAAGGTAAAGAAACCACTCGCAGTAGCTGCTGACGCAGCTTATAAAACTCCCGCAATCACGAACTTTCTATTAGAGAACCAGATGTTACCTGTCCTCCCTTACACGCGTCCAAAAACGAAAGATGGTTTCTTCCGAAAACATGATTATGTCTATGATGAGTATTATGATTGTTACCTCTGCCCACAAGGGCAGGTTTTGAAATACACGACGACAACGAAGGAAGGATATAAGCAATATAAATCCAATCCATCGATTTGTGCAGAATGTCCGTTTCTTTCGAAGTGCACTGAAAGTAAAAACCATCAAAAGCTTATACAACGTCATATTTGGGAAGCTTACATAGAAGAGGCAGAACATTTACGTCACAATGAAGAAATCAAACAGATATACGCGAAACGTAAAGAGACGATTGAACGTGTTTTTGCGGATGCGAAAGAAAAGCATGGAATGCGATGGACAACCTTACGAGGTCTTAAAAAATTGTCTATGCAGGCGATGCTTACTTTTGCTGCCATGAACTTAAAAAAGATGGCGACTTGGACTTGGCTAACTACTTGAGTCGAGCCAAACTAGTTGATTGGAGTGGAGGGTGCTTGACTCCTGGGGGATGTGCGGGACAGGTGAAATCCCGCAGGAGCGACTGCGACGAGGAAGTTCACCGCCCGCCCCCCCGGAAAGCAAGTGCCCGGAGCGGAAATCAATGGATTTTTACAGCCAACTATCCAAAAATGACAAAAGCCATCGAGAGGTTGCCTCTCGATGGCTTTTGTCGACACTCTTAAACAACCCTTAAGGGTTGTTTAAATAACTCTATTAGATCCATACATACCAGCTTTTTCGTGACCAGTAATAGTACATATAAAATTATACGCACCCTCCTCAAGTACAACGAATGTCATTTTATTAGTACTCTTGGGTTTAGCATGAATGTGCACTGATTTTGTTTCATTATGCTCATGCTACTTCACTAGGGAATATACTTTTACATTATCGGTTAATAGTTTCAAGTCATGTTCAATTTCATCTGTATTCTCTAATGCTAGTGTCGGAATAAATGTTGGTGGACTTTCAGGGATATCAGTAGGTTTTATGGCATTACTTGATGGGGTATGCTAGGTGAAATAATAGACTCATATTATCATGAGATTAATACTCGGTAAGTATTTATTCTTAGCTAAGTCATTTTCTTTGTCTTATTTGCAATTACAAACAAAGATATAGTTAATAAGAATAGCATAAAGAAATAAATCTTCTTAAATAATATTCCTTTCATTACACCAATTGATAGAGCATTCATCACTACAGATGCCGTAGCAGTCATCATTCCAGACATTGGTGTGATTTCTATACGACAAATTATTTTTGTACCAATTTATCGCAAGTGTCAATAAAGTTATAGAAATAAATATCAATGGATTTGTCAAAACAAACATCCTCACATTTATTAAAATTTATATGAGGACACGCAATAAATTATACTATTTATCCAAGAGCAGACTAAATTATAAGATCGCCTGTGAACTCTTTCTCTAAATAAAGCAAACTAGCTACCGATAATATAATAGTCAATACTTATCCGTAATCGAGGTGGAAAATGAAAAATTTATCCATAAGAAAAATTAGCTGGTTATTATTAATATCTACTACACTCTTACTCTTTCTATTAATATATATCGGAAATATCCTTATTAAGGAATCTACTCATCACTTGGCAAAGAAAATTAACATGAACTTAAATGAATATGCAAAAATTATTAATAAAGAAGATGAGGACTTGGATAAAGCGAAAACAAATAGAGCTAATAGTAAATCGGAAAAAATTAGTAATACAAATGACGTTAAAGGCGAAACCTCTGCCTCTTCTTCATCAGAATCAAAAATAAACCCTAGTAAAAGTCTCGATAATAAAATATCACAGGAATTAGAACCGGATATTGATTCACTAAAAAAGAATGCAACTATAAATCAAAAAAAGATTGATAGTTTAAAGGATATGGAAATAAAAACACCTAAAATTGAACATGGGGAATTTCACAGTACATTTGGAAAAGAGGTAGCTTTCATTTATTTTTCACATAACCGAGAGTCCTTTTTACCTTATTTTAGTGAAGGGACAAAACCTGAAGAAGCTTATCATTCAGAGTTTAATGTAAGCCTTATTGGAGAACGTTTAGGATCAGCATTAAAGTTTAATGGAGTTTGGAACTCTGTAGATCAAACAGATATTATTACAATGCTGAACTCAAGAGGTCTGAACTTTAATAGCTCATATCAAATGTCCAGAGAGCTTGTAATCCAAGAAAAAAGGGAAAACCGTAACTTAGAAATGCTTTTTGATATACACAGAGATTCTCTACCAAAGAAATATACAACGCAAGAAATTAATGGTGAGCCCTTTGCTAAAATATTATTTGTTGTTGGTAGCGGACATAAAAATTATGAAAAAAACTTGGCTTTTACAAATTCACTAAATGATTTAATAAATAAATCATACCCTGGTTTATCAAGGGGAGTAATCATTAAAGATACTACCCAAGGGAACGGAATTTATAATCAAGATCTTACACCAAACAGCGTAATTATAGAAATTGGTGGTGTAGATAATACTATAGATGAGTTATACCGTACAGCTGATGTTTTAGGATATGTAATAGGTCAGTATTATTGGAATTCGAAGCATTAGAAGCTTAGATTAATAAAAGTAAATTACAATTTTAGTAGAAGTTACACGCATTGATTATGTCAATGCGTTTTTATATTTCCTTTTGTTGTGACTATCCACTATCCAACGAAAAAGCGTGTTCCATTGGTGGCTAATGGAATAATTCCTTAAATCGATAAACAGAACGCTTTAGTTAAAGAAAAGATAATAAGAGTATAATCCCTTCTGAAAATTACCAATAATGTTACTATTTTAAGTGTAATAATTTTACAAAAGGAGAGGTATCTTTGACAAAAAACTAAAAACGAAAAAGCTATTATTAAAGAGGTAACTATTAATGCACCATTAAATTTAGTATGGTTTGCCTGGACAATCTCTGAAAGAGTTTCTGAATGGTTTGCACCTGAAGCTATAGTAGAGGCTATGGAGGTGGTGCATATGAACTTTATTTTATACCTGGTAATAGTGAAGGTATGAATACTAAAGGTTGTAAGATCACAAAACTAATAAATGAAAAAGAGTTGCATTTTACTTGGAAAGCTCCAGACCAATTTGAGACATTAATGAACGATGAAAATGAATTATCAAATGTTAAAGTAAGTTTAAAATCAATCAATGATAATTCTACAAAAGTTATGGTTGAACAAAATGGATTTAAAGAGAATGAGGACTGGACTGAAGCAATTAACTCGCACCAAATGGCTTGGTCAGGTGTTCTTGATAGTCTAAAATCTGCTCTAGAAAAGGGCGAAGGAAATTTATGTTGCCAACCCTGAAATATTATAGATTAATGTTTTTTCATTTTGTTACTTAACAAACCTGTGCGTTACTTGAATAAGACAAAAGCCACCTTCCTATTAAATAATCACCCCTTATTTCAAAATCATATTCTTACTAAATTAAGTTCCTCGTCCGTATTAAGCCCTCTACTACACATTTAAGTAGTAAAAAAGCACAGCTCAAGGGCTGTACTTTGCGATTAATCAAGCTTCTATAGAATGTCGATCCAAATTTTTATTGCTGTTGCTGCAATTAATATCGCTAGTATTACTTGTAATACTTTTGTATTTACTTTCTTGCCTGCCATCGCTCCTAGTGGAGATGCGATTAAGCTCGCAATTATCATGATAAATGCAGGGAAGTAATCAATTTGGCCTGTAGAAATCTTGCCTATAGTAGCCCCAATTGACGAAATAAACGTAATCGCTAAAGAGCTGGCAATGGTCATTCTGGTTGGAATCTTTAATACAACTAACATAATTGGAACTAATAAAAATGCTCCCGCAGCTCCAACAATACCTGCTCCTATACCAACTATTAATGCGAGTATTGCTGCCAGCCATTTGTTGAACTTTACTTGATCAAATGGAATATCATCGATTCCCTTCTTAGGTACAAACATCAAAACAGCCGCTATTAATGCAAGCATTCCATAAATAACATTAATGCCACCTTCGGACATCATTTTCGAACCAAATCCACCTATGAAACTACCAATTAAAATAGCTGAACCCATATAAATAAAAAGAGTTATATTTAAATATCCACCTTTTCGATATGCCCATACTCCTCCAATTGTTGCAAAGAACACTTGAATGGCACTAATTCCAGATACTTCGTGTGCTGAAAAAGCAGCAAGTCCAAACAACGGTGGAATATAAAGAAGCATTGGATATTTAATGATGGAGCCTCCTATCCCTAGCATCCCTGAAATATAGGAACCAATAAATCCAATTAGAAATATGGTAATAATAAATGCATAATCCATTTCCAACCCTCCTTTTTAAATAAGATTAAAGGGAACCTAACGTGGTCCCCTTATATCAATCAACCTTTTTTAATCCAAAACTTTAATACATCACTTTCTTCTTCATGTTTCATTAATTCGTGTCCTCCAGACTTCGCCCAAGCAGCAAGGTCATTTTTTGCCCCTTTATCTGTTGCATGAATCTCTAGAACTTGTCCAGTTTCAAGTTCATTCATAGCCTTTTTTGTTTTTACGATTGGCATTGGGCATGCTAGTCCCTTTGCATCTACTACTTTTGTTGCTTCCATTAATAATTCCTCCTCCTATTTCTTAGCGAACCGCACAACGGTTAGGTCCGATTTCCATTTCACGTTGCTTTTCTTCATCTGGGTTGATTTTCCCCATATTTGTTTCACGAATTTCTTGGTAAGCATTTGGTTGTGGTGGTAAGTTTTCGGTAACCAACTTTCTAAATACTTCTTCGTCTTCAATGTTTAAACCATGGTTTTTAGCGAATAACGTACCTAGTTTTTCTGCTACACTTCCATCTTCGTTTAGTTCTTCTAAAATCATAAAGTGTGCTGGAAGAACTACTAATTCTTCAGATAATTCTCTATAACGCTTGTATAAGCTTTCTCTTAAGTCAGCTACCCAATCTTCTGCTAAACCAGCTAAGTCAGGTCTTCCGATTGAATCAATGAATAAAGTATCCCCGGATAATAGGTATTGATCATCAACTACGAAAGTGGTTGATCCGATTGTGTGTCCTGGTGAATATAACGCATGAATGTTGATTGCTGTGGTTCCAATCGTTACTTCAGTTCCATCTTCTAAAGCTCGATATTCAAATGTGACTTCCGCAGCATCCTTTGGTGGCAACCAGTAAGTTGCATGTGTCATTTCAGCAATTACTCTACCACCAGAGATGTGGTCAGCATGAAGATGAGTATCAAATACGTGTGTAATTTTTGCATTAATGCTATTTGCAAAATCAATGTAAACATTTGTCATACGTGTAGAATCAATAATAGCTGCTTCACCATTTGATACTACCATGTATGATAAGCATCCCTTACCAAGACGGACGAATTGATAAATTTCTCCACCGTCTTTTAAGTTACCAATATTAATTGGCTCTAAATGTTCACTCCATGCCTTCATACCTCCAACAAGATATGAAACGGATAAACCAGCTTCCGATAAGAACTCAGCTATCATTACGGAAGATCCTTCTTTTGCGCACACGACCAATACTTCTTTATCAGTAGGGATTTTATCCATAATCACTTCTACCCCATCAAGCAATTCAAAATATGGGATATTGAAGTAGTCAAAGTTTTCACCTTCAATTTTCCAATCAGCGAAATCACCTTCGTTTCTTACGTCTAGAATAAAGAATGGCTCTTTATTCATTACCTTTTTGGCAACTTCCTTTGATGTCATTGGTTTTACTGCCACTTCACCTTACCCCCCTAGGTATGTTTTTATTAAAAAACTTTTACTTTTTGTTTTATCCGGAATGATTAAATACTTGTCGTTTTACCAGTCCAATACATCATTCCCGGGACTACATTAAATACAGTTGTAAAACCTTTTTCCGTTAGCTTTTGAGCGGCAAGATCACTTCGGTTCCCAGTTCGGCACACAATGAAGATTTCTGTGTCCTTATTTAATTCATCCATACGTGCTTCTAATTCACCAAGTGGAATAGAGAGGGTACTTGGAATATGATTAAATCCATATTCAGCTGATTCTCTAACATCTAGTACAACAATATTGTCATTGCTTTCTAAACGTTTTTCTAATTCTTCATTACTTATAACATGTGGATGTTTTCTTTCTTCTTTTTCTTCATTAGAAGATTTTCTTAAATAATGCTTTAAAACTTCACCTTCTTCAAGCGTTCCTAAATATTGATGACCTGTGCTTTCTGCCCAGGCTTTGATATCTGCTTTAGAGCCTTTATCTGTTGCTTGAACTTCGATAACATGACCTGGTTCTAGTTCATTCATTACTTTTTTCGTTTTAACAATCGGCATTGGACACGCGAGCCCTTTTGCATCAAGAATGACATTTGCTTTCATACGATAACCTCCAACCCATTTATACTCTATGGGGTATTGTTTTTTGTAAAAAAATTATTCAACCTTACCTTCCCAAGCAAGCATACCACCAGTCATATTAATTACATTGAATCCATGATTGCCTAGAAATTGAGTAGCACGACCACTTCTTCCACCTGAGCGACAAATCATGATATGTTCTTTCGATTTATCAAATTCATGCATGCGAAACTCAAGTAAACCAAGTGGGATATTGATTACTCCAGGAATTTTCTCAGCAGCTACTTCCTCAACTTCTCTAACATCTATTAAATTTAACTCAATACCATCATCTAATAATGTTTCTACTTCTTTTACACTAATTTCTTTCATTTTAAAATGCCTCCTTATCGTTTATTTTTTATGACCAGGTGCTCATTCCGCCTCTAACATTTGTTACTTGCGTAAAACCATTCTTTTTAAGGATCGTACTTGCTTTGTTACTTCTCATACCACTTTGGCAAATAATTATTACTTCTTTATCTTTTGATAGTTCATTTAATTTTTTTGGTAATTGTTGAAGTGGGATATTCTTAAAACCTTGAATATTGTTTGCCTTATACTCTGCTGGAGTTCTTACATCAATATATTGTTTATTTACATCATTAAGCTGATTTTTTAGTTCAGCTGTAGTAATATTTTTTATCCCTTTTACTCCAAGAATTCGTCTTATGATAAAGAACATGACAAGAACTAATAGCATGTAGTTTACGTATTCCATTCTGATACCTCCAATCTAAAACAAGGGAAAATTACCCTACTATATTAGATAAATAAATTTACATTACCTTCCTGAGCATCTGCTAAGTAAGCAGCCACACCAGCGTATTCAATACCCTCTAATAATTCTTCTTGTTGTAGTCCAAGTAAATCCATTGTCATTGTACAAGCTACTAATTTAACATCTTGTTCTTGAGCCATTTCAATAAGTTGTGGTAATGGCATAGCGTTATGCTTTTTTATAATGTTTTTGATCATTTTAGGTCCAAATCCACCAAAGTTCATGTTTGAGAGGCCCATTTTATCAGCACCTCTTGGCATCATTTTCGCAAACATCTTTTCGATAAATCCTTTTTGAACTGGTACATGCTCTTCTTTTCGAAGGGCATTTAATCCCCAGAAAGTATGAAATATTGTAACCTCATGATCGAATGCTGCTGCACCATTTGCAATAATATAAGCAGCCATTGCTTTATCATAGTCTCCACTAAATAAAATAATCGTTGTACGCTTCTTGTCTGACATCATAATTCCTCCTATTGTTCTTCATTTATATCCACATAGGTATATTTGTGATCATAATAATATACTGAATCAATTTTTTAATTACCAATACCCGTATAGGTATACTAACGAATTAAAAAAATGACTGTCAATCATTTTTTATCTACTTCTTACTAAAAGATTGACAGCTTCTTTAATAAGTTCATCTGTATTTTCACCATTTTTTTCAGCCTCTAGTACACATTCAACTAAGTTGGAACTAACGATGACACCTACTGTACGATCAACAGCAGATCTTACTGCAGATAATTGTGTAATCACTTCTTTACAATGCTTACCTTCTTCCATCATCTTTAAGATTCCTCTTAGTTGGCCTTCCATACGTTTTACTCTATTAATTATTTGTTCATTGTACTCCATTATTATTCTCCTTCCTTTACTTTTCGTTCATTAAACATCTTAAGAACATCTTAAGACATATATTCATACTAAAACATATTTACTTGATTTATACTATTAATATTATTTATTAATATCTTAACAATATAGTAACCGATATTAGTATAGGTTACACACCCATAATATACCCTCATAGGTATATTCGTCAACTTCTTATTGCTTTCAGTCATAATTAAGTGGACCATGAAAAACATGGTCCACTATCCGTTCACAGAGGATTCTATGTTTACTTCGCTACAATGGGTGAGCTTGTACAGCTTTTAAAGACAGAAGTATACCTGAATAAATCTAAAGTACAACTCAAACTGATTAGAAATGCCGATCTTGTGATTTTCGATGATTTGATGTACATGGCGATGGATCAGAGAGAAGCAAACTTATTTTTTCATTTAATCAATCATTTATACGAACGAAGTTGATCATCCTGACTTCAAATAATAGTTCAGATGAATGGGGTAATTTAATTGGACAGCTATTTTAGAACGTTTACTTCATCGTGTGGAAGTCATACATGGTGGAGAGGATGAGGAAAGTCATCGGTTGAAAAACCGGAAGAGCATTTTTTCAGCAGAAGTGTAAAAAGGAAACGAGCAAAAAGTGTAAAATTCGACTTGACGTCTACAATTTTAGAATTGTTACTTTTAGATTTTAAAAATATTAAGTGAAATCTATTATAAAAATTGAAAAAGAATGCCGAATTTATATCGGACAGCCTATTCGAAAAAATTCACACTATATTTTTTATCTCAAAACCGTAAAACTAGGACATAAAAAGTATAAAAAACAATTGTGGAGATTTTATGAAATTGCATTAATTTTAAATCGAAGAGATAAAAATTTTATATTTTTCTAATAATAACTATTTTACTTAATGACTAATAAAATTCTTGGACTTCTTATTGAAAACACACAATTTCTACATAATGAATTGTTAGTCTCTATAAAGTATTAAGCCCTATGTAAGAATAATTTAATCTTTACTTGTAAAACATAAGTTATCTAACATTTTTTTGAAAATGAAATTTAAATTAATTACAGAGCTTTTTATTATATACAAATTAACTTTTCGATAGGAGGTTACTATGATTAATGAAACTCAAATTATTGCTCGAACCTCTATATATTACAACTAGTAACATTCCTGACATTGAGATTAAAGGTATTAAATTTAAATCCGATACTATCCGTAAAGGTGATATGTTTGTTGCTATAAAAGGGTTTAATGAAGATGGACATAACTATATTCAAGATGCAATTTTAAGAGGAGCAACTGTTGTAGTGGGTGAAAAAGAAATGGACAATATATCAGTCCCTTTCTTTAAAGTACACGATGGCAGAGAAGCCCTTGGGTTACTTTCTTCTGTGTTTTTCAATTTCCCTTCCTCTTCTCACAACATGGTTGGCATTACTGGCACTAATGGAAAAACAACAACCTCTTATATGCTTCACCATATTTTAAGGACTTCTAGACGTTCGTGCACTCTGATTAGTACTGTGGCTAATTATATTAATGGACAAGAATCAAGTTCAAAAGCAACTACTCCAAGTTCATTGGAATTGCAAGAAATGTTAAGCATAAGTAAAGATAAGTATGTTGTAATGGAAGTTTCTTCACATGGCCTAGACCAAAAACGAGTTGAAGGAATTGGTTTTGACTTTACTGTTTTTACCAATCTTTCCCATGAACACTTGGATTATCATAAGGATCTTGATGATTACTTTAATAGCAAAGCCAAGTTATTTAAAAAGTTAACAACTAAAGGAGAATCGATTGTAAATTCTAATTGTTCTTGGGGAAAAAAGTTAATAAAGCAACTGCGGAATGATGGAGTTCCTGTATTTACTTATGGAAGTAGTGCTGAGGATAATTTACAGTTACTTTCGTGTACTAAGGATTCCCTTAATAAAGTAAGATGGTTAGGTGAAGAATGGCAATTTCATCTTCCGATCCCTGGGGATTATAATGTTGAAAATGCACTTGCAGCAATAACTGTTGCATTAAGAATAGGAATGGATGTCCCTACAATTCAAAAATCCTTTATGACCTTTTCTGGTGTTTCAGGCAGATTTGAGGTTCATAAAAATAACTCAAATGTTACTTTTGTTGTTGATTATGCACATACTCCTGATGGATTAGAGAAGTTTTTGAGTGCAGTAGTAAATTACCCCCATCGAAAATTAATTCACATTTTTGGATTTAGGGGGAAAAGAGATATATCTAAAAGAATAGACATGTTGAATATTTCCACACATTTTTGTGATGAAATTATTTTAACCATCGATGATCTAAATTGTGTTGCTTTAGATAGTATGATTTCAGAACTAAATGAATTAGCTAAGATTTTTAGAAATAGCAAAATAACAATAATTAATGATCGTACAAAAGCCATTGAATATGCCTGGAAAAATGCTAAAGCAGATGATTACGTGGTGATTACTGGAAAAGGGCATGAATTATATAAGGAACCGTTTATTTTACCAACTAAAACTGATACTGAAACTATAAAATATTTATTCAAGTCTCAAGTCATTCCTATTACATCTTGATGTTTAGACTACCTTCGTTTTTAATGAGGGTGGTCTTTTGTAATTAATTTTCCCTAGTAATTTTTCCTAGAAGAAAATGAAATTTTTAATGATTAATCAAGGGGAATGATTATTAAAAAATTGTAAGAGACTATAAAATATTACTTAATCATAAAGGGGTTAGTATATGGATTACTATCAAAGACACGAAATCAAGAAAATCAGCTCGGAGAATGATGAATATACAATCTTCATTTATCCAGCTGAGCATTTATCCGAATTCACAGATGAACTAGGTACTATACCACGAGAAAAAAAGGATGTTGTTACTTTAGCAAAGAAAATTATAAAGGAACGATATCCAAATGTTAAAGTAACCATGGTAAAGGTAATAATTGGTGGGATTGCTGTGACATCTATTCCATTAATGGGAGCTAACTCACCTTCTGTACATGCAGAAGAACCCATTACTAGTAACTCACAGTTTCACAATCAAACTCCATCTACTATAAGGTATCTCTAGGAGATACGCTTTGGAATTTATCTAGGAAGTTCAACACCTCAATTGATAGTATAAAGAGGGCGAACAAACTAAACTCGGATACTTTACGTCTAAATCAACAATTAATAATACCTAAAGCATTTCATCTAATTGGGACAGGTGATTATTTATCAGTTTTAGCCAAAAAATACGGTACTACAATTGATTCTATAAAAGAAGCAAACGGACTACTAACTGGCTCAACTCGTCTCGGTCAAACACTTATTATACCTCAGACCATAATTGGTGAATTAACAAATACCTTATCAGATACTCCCCCATCCACTCAGCAAACAACAAAAAATACGGTTGTATCTGGAGACAGCTTATCAGTAATTGCTAAACGTTTTGGAACAACTGTTGAATCACTGAAAACAGTTAATAACTTTAATAGCGATCTGATTACTATAGGTCAAACTTTACTAGCCCGACAGGAAATTCGGAAAAAACAACACAAACACCGATTCCTGAACCGGAAACAGTTGTTGATGAAAGAACTACTTTTACTTATACAGTTCGTTCCGGGGACAGCCTTTCTGTGATTGCAAAACGGTCGGTGTAACAGTTGAAGCAATACGTATCTCCAATAATGTACGGTGAATCAAAAATAGGTACATAGGAAAACGCTGTAATGTTTGATATACAGTGTTTTTATTTTATGTATTCAATTTTGGTTCACCGTACAATATTGTTCAGGAGTTAGTTGGTTTCCAGTCATGAATTCTAGTAATTCTATGCTCTTTTCATCAAATAGTTCTTCCTTTGAAACTGTTAAAATGCTCCTAATGTGAATATTTTTCATCTTTATTCCTCCTATGTGTGTTTGAGAGTTGCTTAAACAGAAAAAGCCAAAAATGAAATAAGTGTTCATTTCAAATAAGGCTTTTAACAAGTAACTCTATACAATTTTCCTAGTATGTAATATTTGCTGATGAACACAAAAAAGCCCAACTGATACAATTCTCTTAAAAGAAAATGGTACCCGTAGGGCTTGAAACTTCAATGTCAGGCTCATAAGAGCAAATAAAAAATACTATGGGTCTAGTATATAATAAAAAAAAACCAAAGAATAGTATCTTTGGCAAATTGAATGTCCTCATTGTGTATTGTCTTCTTTAGGTAAATAGGTTTTTTCGAAATCAGAAAGGATCTTCTTTGCTGTCAGATTAATTCTTTCTTTGCTATCCTCAACAAAATTCATTGTAGCTTTACCACCGTAACTTGCTAAATAGCCAAGAGAATTAACGGACGTATCAATACCTAATGCATGACAGACGATAAATCCAACTGATTCTGCTTCAATTTCCATTACAGTACGACTTGGCTTGTTTTTTCTGTCACTATGTAGCAATCCATGCGCCATTTCATGAATAAGTGTTAGCAGTTTATGAGCGGTTGAGTTGGAAGAAAGAATCTTTATTTCTTTTGTTTTAAGTGAAATGTATCCATCAGCTCCTTTACAATCATCCAATTCTTCAACTGGAAATGGGCTGATTTCCCTTATCATTGAATAAAGCTCTGTTTCCCCTTCAACTTCTTTTACAAATTCATGTAACGATGGAACAGGTACTTCACCCTTTGTCTGAGATATGTCAAATACAGAAATCATTTGATATCTATTAAACTTAATTACCTCTTCTTCCCCATCTTCATTCACTTTGTTGACTGATACTTGAACAGGTGCAAGAATCCTTATTCCTTTTTCCCCTTTTTTTACAGGCCTACCCATCTTCTTCCACGTTTGAAATCCTGCAACAAATGTAGCATTAGGCTTCTGGACCCAAATGAGAATCTGATTATTGATTGAATAGTTATAAAATCGAGAAGAAAATTTAAGGAATTCTTGATATCGGTCTGAAGAAGTAATAGATTTTACTCCTTCTTCGATCAGTTTAAATGCTTCTTTTACTTTTTCTTGTATATTTTCCTTCGTTTTTGTAAATGTCATATTAATTCCTCCTAAGTGTATGATTTTTTCAAATAAAAAAAAGACCTCTTTATTCACTGTATTAGTGAATAAAAAAGTCTTCCTTCATGTAATTATTTGATTCCATACTTCTCCAAAAACTTTTGTACGGCTTTATCTGCATGTTCAAAGAATTTCCTACCTTCATCTAGCAATGATTCTGCTTCTTCAGGAGAGATCTCATCTTTACCAATCGTCTTTACTATGTCTAGAGCATAATCTCGTCGATTAGAACGCAAACACATATAACAATCTCCGTAATCAACCAGCATATAAAAATATGGAGTCTTCTCAGTACGAGAGATATTAACAATATTCTCGTCGTTTCGTAATGGTTGAGAGATAGTAAACACGTCCTTTCAGTTATACATAAACTCCTATGCAAACCGTCTCATCTGAGCTTTTCTCATTTTTTGTTTATGGTGAAAGTTGAGTTGCCGATCCTCACTTTCTTTCTCCATAATAACAAAACGCAAGTCTATATTTGTCATTTTTCTAAACTTTTGAATATCCTTGTGTGAGAAATAACCTTTTGCAATATACTCTTCGACAGCACTCATAGATATTTGTCCAAATTCTATTAGGAAATCGTTACCGAACTCATTGTACACTGATTTTGAGTTGAATTCTATAATCTTTTCCCTCAATTTACAAAGTCCAAAATTAGATCTCATCGACTTACTAGCTTTTAAAAATGGACAGTTCCCTATTTCTTGCATGAACCTCTGATACCTGGATTGACTTTCCTCAAAGTTTGTTTTTTGTTCAAGGAAATAACCTGCCAATCGTTCGAGGTCACCCGAAAAAGAGTATTCTTCCTTGTCGAGATGTAACTTCCCCACTGAATTCAAATAGAATTGGGGGTAGAATTTTCTAGGTAATTGAAATGGCCTTAGAGCTTTCAATATTTCGGGCTTTTCTTTAAAGGTGTTTGCTTTTATGGAAACGATTTCGGGTAAGATACCATAATCATCTAGAAACTCTTTTAATCCTTTTTCATCTGTTTCATAGGATGGAAAAGAAACGTATTTAGCAACTAAATTATGTGATAGATCATACCGTTTAGAATCACCATTATCAAGATGCTTTCTAATTGCACCTTTAATACAGTTAATCTTATTTTCAGCCGTCTTCATCTTTCGATATAGCCCGCTAGTAAAAACCTCTTCCATTAATTGAGCGGCACCGACAAGTACAATTTTTTCCATATTGTTTTTATTCGTTACCATTTCCAATATTCCTCCTTACAAAGTAAATGAGAGTTCGAAAATTTCGAACTCTCATACATTCTTCCTTATCTCTGAAACGGATTTTGATTGTTTCCACCATTTGCACTTCCACCAAATGGATTGGAGAATGGGTCGACACCTCCACTTTGTCCAAATACTTGTTCGTGTGGACTTTGGTTTCCAAATGGATCTTGTGGAGCATCATTTCCGCTGTTACTATTAGCAGGACCTAAGAATAATACGTTATCTGCATGGAATTCTGGCACCGGAATATTCTTCCCATCGTAGTTACGCTTACGCACAACAACTTTAGCCTCCACATAGACTTGTCTACCTTTAGTTAAAAACTTCGCACAGTCTTCTGCTCTTTTCTTCCAAACAGTAATTTGAATGTACTCCGTTTTCTTTTCATTACCTGCAAAATAATTTAATGCAAGGTCTAAATTAGCAACCGGAGTTCCCTCAGTAGTATGCCTTAATTCAACATCTTTTGTAAGATTTCCTATAAAACGACATTCATTTAACATAATAATTTTCCTCCCAAGTGTGTGTAATGTGATAGTTTACTAAATCCTTTTTAGGCAGCTGCAATCTGAACAATATCGTTAATGAAGAAAGATCCATTTTCTGTATGACTTGCAATAGCGATACTGTCACCATCTTGAAGGTCAAGAGATAGAATACGATTCATCACTTCACCTATCGCAAATATTTGAGCTACATCGTCATTACTTTGAATCCAAATCTCTAAATACTTACCCGTATTTCCTTCACGTTCGATAACACCTCTATACGTACACTCAATCATTCCTTCTGGAACTCTGTTTCGTGTCGTAGGATGATATTGGGTTTGTTTATTTGATTGGTTAGTATGACTCGTTTGTATTTGTTGTGATTGTGGACTTCCTTGTGTGTAAGAAGAAGCTTCGTTACTGTTGCTACCACTTAATTTCGGTGGAGTAAAGTAACCAGTTACATTCTGTTTTTTGTCCTTAATATACTGATCATTCTGATTCACTTTATTCGGGGTTATTTCTACCCATCTAGCAGTTTCAGAATAAAGGTATCTACCAATATTTAAAAGTACCGCAGCTCTCTTGAAAGCTGAACTGATACCCCCTTTAGTAGATTCGATATTAGTACGATCCGCACCATCCCATTTAGTAATTGAATGTGTATCAGATAACCAAATCCTAATACCTTGAACAATTCCTCCTCCTGGAAGTTCCTGTACAAGATTCTCCCATTTATCCCAACCAATAACGTCATCCAACCTATTCATAATGGCTCTTGATTGCACGTATGGTACGACTAGAGCTTTGGGACTTTGACTGCTATTACCTTGAAATATTTGTTGAGCACGCCATTCTAATTCATCATCTGTGAATGGTTTACCCAGCTGTTCAAAGATTTGTTGAGAATTGTTTGACATAAAAATTCCTCCCAAGTGTGTATACTTAATAAAATTTTTCCTTTAGAATGCAAAAATGCCCTATCAAGTAGACAGATTTCTTCCGAAAATCCATGCTACCCGATAGGGCTTAATACTTCTAAAGACCAGGCTCATAAGAGCAAATAAAAAACTTTATGCAACTATTCTATCAAATTTCCATTAATCCTTCAATACTCCAACCATATATAAGTATATCTAGTTAGTTGTAATACTCATAAGCTGACACAATCGATTTCATTATTCTTTCGTCGTTCCCCTCAGCTTTAATCTTACGGATAAAGTCTATATATAATAACGAGATAATCTCCTCTAAGGTGAGGTCAAATTCTTCGTTTACATTACAAAGATCATGAATTAATATTTCACCACGATATATTTGGTTAGACTTCATTCTTATGGTCAAATAAGCGTTTTTCTCTGCTTTTGATATTTTCCTTTCGACTTCTTCTTCATACTCTTCTAAACCCCAACTATTTGGTGTGAGTTGGTTAAATTGTTCAATCTTAATTTTTTCAACGAACTTTGGGCCATATATACTTTCTTTCAAGTTAATAAGTTTATGACTTATGGTTAGTAAATCTAAGCCCTGTTTCCGATTATTGACTGTGGTGACACCTTTCTTGATTTGTGAGAGAAATTGAATATACAACAAACTAATTAGTGACACCAGGTTTAAACTAGTTGGGCAGTCCTCGGTGATTTCAAATATGTCTTCAATTAGTACATTTCCCCTCAGATAATCATAATAAGGCAATTCGATTTCAACATATCTGTAATGAGGTTCCATTAACGCTGCCCAAAACCCTTTACTTTCTTCTTGTATTTTATTTTTCAAGAGTTCCAATTTGCTGTATTTCTGCATAATATCCTCCTTTCTCTATGTAGTGAAGGGCTGATGTGGTCAACATAAAAACAGTCTCTCTATACGATAGTCCCTTGCTCATAGCAAGACCATATTCCCCGCTAATATCCTCAAATTTGTATTCAGGTAGTTTTGTCGTCATGTGAAATGTAGATGTACCTGGATATTCTAGGTTCCAATCTATGATGTGAAGATTATTCAAAGCGTATAGCAGCAACAGAGTATTATATTTGGTTTGTTGAATCTCTATTTCAGGAAAATGATACTTAAACCGTTTTAATGAGGTTTTATATTTCATTTGTAGTTCCAAGGGAACAGGAAATTTACAATCATGTCCCTTGTCCTTTCGTGGTGATCTTTTCCTTTTTATTGGTGCTGTGACTGGTTGAAGTTTTGTTAATTTGTGTCCGGTCTTTTGTTCTTTCGTTTCATTGAAGATTGGATTCAAGTTATCGACCATATCCCCTTCCACTCCCCCGCTCAATTTTTTGCCTAATGTCAGAGTCACTTTTCCACTTTTCCACTTTTAATAGATTCATATGGGGGAGAGAGGACCTTTAGAACAAGCCATTGTATATTTCTTATAAAACTTGTCCATAATATTAGCAACCTAGCAAAATTAGGATACGAGGTGAATAAAATGAAAAAGAAAAGTAACGTAACGAAGAAAACAGCCGCTTCATTTTTAAAGGCCGCTACAGATGCGAAAAAAAAAACCGGAGCGAAATTAGTAAAAGTAAAAATCAAGTAATTATCGTTAAATAAAATTTATCTCTACACCAACCTTGAAAAACGAACGTACATTCGTATAGAATAGAGGTTAAATAACTTTATTCACTAGCGGGTGGTAAGAATGATAAAAAGCCGAAAAGATAAATGGCAACCAGCGTTTGCAACGCACGAACGTACGAGCATGTTGAGAAAACATATTAGTGAACTAGAACGCATTAGAAAACCAGAATTGATTGAGGATCGTTTAGAAGAGATGAATTATTTGATAGCTGAAGCAATGGAATACAATCAGTCTTTATCATTTACGTACTATGTTGAAGGTGAGTATAGGTCATTAATCGGCAATATCCACTACTATGATTCTAATAAGGGTTTACTTCACATTATCGATAACTTCCATGTACCAAATAAACTTGAATTAGCTGATATTGTGGATATGCATACCCTTTAATTTATCCAGGACTTTTATCGAGTACTGGGAGAATTTCCATGAATCTAAACAATAAAAAAGAACCCTTCGGTTCTTTTTTTATATTGAATATAAATCAGCTAAGACTTCGTCACTTTCAATAGAAAGCCCCTTCTCATAGAGAAACTTTAAATGATTCAGATTACTATGCATTTTATAAAGCAAACGATGGACATTATGAAACATCGCTTCCATCGTTTGGTTAGAATCCAGTATTACAGATTTAATAAGCGGGTTATTTATTCCTTTTTTTCTAGCTTGAAAATCTTTAGCTGCCGCTCTATGACTTCCATCGATAATAAAATGAAAAAACTCCGGACTAAAGTATCTGAACGCTTCATAAGTAATAAGTATAATCGGCTTTTTATTTGTAATAGCAACTGGCAAATAATCAAAATGTAGTTCATCATAATCGATATTTAACTGTGATATCTCTCTCATTTCAGTCTTGATTTTGTTCTTCTCCACAATTCTTATAGCTTCAGGTATGTACCAAGTAAGATTCATAAAACTATTATTGGGCAAGTGAATAATACGTTGATAACGTTGTTTATTATTCTTCAAATCTTCAAATTCCTTTTCTATCGAAAGATTCTTCAAAAAATCATCAGCAAGAAAATGAAATTTTTCTTCATATTGTTTTAATAAGATCTGGATTTTTGGGTGATTTTTCATTACGTCATTCATGTAATTAAAGTAGCTATCTAACTTAAATAATTGTTCAAACGTTGGTGTACGGTACAACTTCTTCATCCTCTCTTCTAGTATAAATACTCTCCATTCGTGTATTCGTATTTTTTGGTAGAAGGCTTTTTTGTTTTATCGATTTAAGGCTCAACGATAGGAGATGAATCAAAGTCTTCTTTTCGGTAATCACAACGATTACAGAAGGTGATCCAATTTGGAAATTCTTCATACATCGGCATCATATCACCACCACAATAACATTTGCTGTATCCTATATCCATATCTGTTTCTTACATATCTCTATAACTAAATACTTCCTGCAGCGATACTTTATACTCTACAAAAGGTATTTTAAAAATTCCATCAACTAAATTAAATTCTTCATCAACGACTTCATTATAAATTGCGAGAGATAATGGTAAATCCAATCCGGCAAAAGGATAAATAATGTCAATATGTCCAATTAATTCACCTATAGTTTGTCCGTTTCTTTCATGAATCTTACTTTACTGAAGTATATACTAGTAATCTAACCGTCAATAAGTTTAATGTTTTGTTCATATTCCAATGATTCTATTCGCTTTTTCGCTTCAGTAATCATAACAATTCAACCTTTCTTACAACTAATATAATATTACTTTTTTAAATTAATAGGTTTTTTGAATAAAAAACGTAAAGTTAGAACTAAGAGGAAGATCCACCACAAGATCTTAGCTCCGTTTAAGTATGGTGCCAATTGATTACTAATTTCGAATAATTTAGGCGTAAAAGATTGTCCGCTTTCAATAGGAACAACTTTATAAAATTCGAACGAAAATAGGAACGTTACAGCCTCTCCTAACATAGTTAATTGCTGTTTGTTAAAGACTGCAAAAATCGTTATTCCAAAAAATATAAGCAAAAAGAAGATGAATCCAATATCTAGAGTTTTCAAATTATATAATGGACGCTTTAGTATTTTCAAAAAAAATTCCCTCCAGGTATGTATGATTTGTAAGTAGCAATTTTGTTTATATATAATGCACTTACTCAAAACATTAAGTAAATTTTCAAGATACCCAGTAGTGCAAAAACCAAAGAAATCAATTTTGCAACCATTTTCTTCACTTTTATCAGGACCCATACAGCCCCTATTAGAATGAGGAGTAAAAACGGAGTACTTAAAGACTGAATCCAATCTATAATCGAAATAAAAAAACTCACAAGACGTTCCCCCTATTTATATACTTCCCTTAATATTCTATCGATGGTCGCTTTCTGTTCATCAAAAAGAATTTTGTATTTTTTCTTTAGAATCTCAAACTCTTCTTCCCCTTTTAGAGAGATACTGTAATTGTAAACAACCTGGCGTGTACCGCGAATTTCTTTTCGTTTTGTTAATAGCCCTAGTTCGTCCGACATTTCATGCAGCGCATTTAATAGGGTGGAAGGAGCGGGTTGCCAGTTACGGCTAATCGTCTTAAATTCCTGCTTGAATTCTTCGGCAATCATAGTTGGCCGTTTGTGGAGTAGATGTAAAATATAAAACTTGGTGAACTGTGATGCGGTCATATTTAATGCGAATTTTTTGGGATTTTTATGCTTTGTCTCTCTAGGTTCTTCAGACATAAAAAAAGCCTCCTTTTTGAAGATTCAATATATTACCATTATACCATGTATTCATAGTAGGTAGTAACTCAGAAAGGTTGAAAAAGAAGGAAAAAAACGCCGTTAGGGAGGTTTATTTTATTGAATTACGCTCATATCGTACCCGTTCGATTCTTCATCTACATAATTGGGTATTGACCATATTCCCCTCCTCTCATTTTTCGCAATTTCCTCTGATTCTTTATATAAATCGATATATTTATAATCGTCATAAACATAAGCAACTCTTGCTAATCCTTGTTCAACTAAGAGCTGATTAATATTTTGGCCATCATAGAAGACATGGATCAATTCACGCCCGTATTTATCGGTTGAGTCCTTATCTCTTTCAATGGTTATTTTTTTACCTTCGATTAGGTCTTTTAAATATTTGGTACTAACATCCCCTAGTAGTTCTTTCTTGGAAGTATTTTCAGGAGCGTTTATCCCAATCAACCTTCCCTTCACTTCCAAGGAACCACCTCTAAAAAATGAAATTGTATCTCCGTCAGTGACATATTTCACAACCACTTCTTCTGCATCTTCTGAAGTGTTACTTTCATCGGTAGTTGATAACAAACTTTCTGTAAGTTCTACCCCTGTTTCGACTGCTTCTAACGTATTAGAGATTTCCCCTTTAGAGCAGCCACACAAAATCAAGATAAATGGTACAGAAATAACTAGAAACTTTTTAAACATAAAAGGCTCCTTTACGCATATTGCAATTTATCGATTAAGTCCTGGTAAACAATTTCTTCAAATAGGCTTAAGATGCTATGGTCATATGCATTTTTGTTCTTCATTTCGTCCTTCATTATTTCAAGTGCTTGTTCTAACGTAAATGACTTTTGATTCTCTCTATATTCCCTTGTACTTGTTAAAGCACTAAATACATCAGCTACTTGTGCAATCTTTCCTTCAAGCGGGATATTTTCGTTATCAACCCCGAACGGATAACCATATCCATTCTGTCTTTCGTGATGGCGAAGACAAAACTTAACAACATCCTCTCCGAAACCTAATTCAGATAGAGTTAATACTCCATTTAGTACATGATCATGCAATTTTAAACGTTCCTTTTCTGAAAGAACCTCACTAGTTTTTAAAGGATGGTCTTCCATGCTAATTTTTCCGATATCGTGAAGAAGACCAGCAAGGTAATATCGTGATGCATCTAATCCTAATTTATCTGCTATCTTAGCTGCATAATAAGCGACTTCAATACTATGTTCTGCGGTTGCTAGATCACGAAGCGTCAAGCAATGAAATAAAGCAAATGCTTTTTCCCATTCTGATTCTCCTTGGAAGATTTCCTTCATTCGAATAAACTCGAATTTGGCTTGAAAAAAACTCATTTAAATACCCCTCTTTAATTTGTTTTATATTTACTTTAGTTTACTTGAAATGTGATTACTATAAGCAATAAAAAAGCACACAAAATCCCCCTCTTTGTAGGGTGAATCTTGCGTGCTCCGCCTTATCGATTCAATATTATAACTACAATATCCATGTTATTAAGAATGAGATTAAAAATCAATAACATATGTGAATGACTTTGTATTTTTATATTTACTTAGTTTTAGATGAATTAAAGTCAATAAAGTTAATTTTGTTATCTATAAATAGATTTGCGCCTTTTTCTAGATAAAACTTTTCAGCAGAAAGGCAAATACATTCACACAATTTATCTATACTTATTCGCACAGTTTTTGTTTTTGTTATTTTTAAGTTATAGTTGGTGGGGTTTTCCCAATATACACTAGTTGAATCTGCACCGCCTACTGATTATTGAAATTTGTATAAATAATGAAAATCACTATCTTCCTTTTCGTCCCATTCTGGTATATCCGAGTTTCCTTCATGTAAAAATGAACAACGCAAAGAATAACACATTTCACCTGTAAAAATTGGACTTTTCGCTTTTGAGTAATCATCTGTCCAACCAGTAGGATCTGCGTAATAATGATTAACCCAATCATTAAACCAAGTTGCATATTGCTGTCCTATATTTCGTCTACCGTCACGCCTTTTTAAATTCGGATATTCAATCTGTCCGCAAATATCAGGTAAAGTTAACGATAATGCAAGAGCTGCTTGATAGTTCTGATTATAAAGAGCAAGTCTAATATCCTTTATTTTTTCTAACATAGTAACTCTCCAATCAAACTTTATTTAAAATAATCGAACTTGGTTATAAATGTTCAATCCATTTTATTAACCTACATATATGCTAGATTCTACCATAATTCTCAACCTATCTTCTTGGCAAATAAAAAAGTAGAGTAATTAAGATGAATATTCTACCAACATTTAATTATTAAATATAAAGTTCTCAAAGACAGGTATTCGAAAATGTCCTTTTGAAGTAATGTTACGATATTTGATCTTACATTGAACTACTGGCTCAATATATATAAAATTTTTGTCTTCCTCTGTTATAATCTGTTTAGAAATCTGATAAAATGCCTTTCTCTCATCAGGAGACACACCAAACTCCATAACACCAGCTGGTCTAATTCTCCCGTTCTCCTTACGACCTAATAGCCAACCGAATTTCCCCTTACGCAAGCCAAGTATATATACCTGAGAGGTCAAATATGCAATTTTCTTCTGCCAAGCTTCATGACGCTTATTATAATAGCGGGATTCAGGGTTCTTTAAGACAATCCCCTCTAATGAATGCTCTTTTGCTAAATTAAATAACTCTTGGCCATTACCGATACTCCACTTTATCTTACAAGCTGATTCCTGGTCTCCTAGGGCTAAATCGAGTAATCTTTTTCGTTCCAATAAAGGTAAGTGCATGACTGATTCACCTTTCCAATAAAGGATATCAAAAAATACAGCCATACAAGGTGTTTCTTTGCTTAGTATAGCTACCTTTCTATCATCCTTTACATTAATCCTGCTCATTACCTTTTCAAAGTCCGGTTTACCTTGATTGTAAGAGTCAGAGTATATTAATTCTCCATCTAAGATGGTCCCTTTATCAATTCCTAGAGAGTGCAATTCAGGAAAAGAGGTAGTTATAACGTTATTATGGCGTGTATAGATCACAGGCTCCTTCTCTGAAGACATAGTGCTATATAAAATCCTTACCCCGTCCATCTTTAATTCCTGGATTACTGATAAGGATAAATCTAATTTATCTGGAGCTACTTCAAGTAGCATTGGTTCTATAAGGGGTACCGTCAGGAAAATGCGGATTTACAACGCTAAGCACATTTTCGAGACGATTCCCCCATTTTTAACAACGTTAAGAAAATTTCAATGGTCTTAAAGAATCTACCGAGACCATTTTCTCGGAATTAAAATGGTACTCTCCTAGCAAATTAATATGTTCCCAACCTAGAGGTGATATATGGTGCAATAATTCTTCATTAAAACTACCACCCTGTTTTTGATATTCAACTGCTTTTGTTAGATGTAAGGTATTCCAGATACTGATGGCATTAATGATTATGTTTAAGGCACTGGCCCTTTGCAATTGATGCTGTATGGTTCGTTCTCTAAGCTCACCTTGTTTTCCAAAGAAAATAGCCCTTGCCAATCCATTCATGGCTTCTCCTTTATTCAATCCTCTTTGTATTTTTCTTCTTAATGATTCATCCGATATATAATTCAAAATAAAGATCGTTTTTTCTATTCGGCCCATCTCACGTAAGGCGGTAGCTAAGCTGTTTTGTCTTGAATAGGAACCTAGTTTCCCCATAATAAGGGAGGCTGAAACTGTTCCCTCCCTTATAGAATGAGCTAATCGCAAAACATCCTCATAATTTTCTTTAATGACCTTTGTATTTATTTGTCCACGTAAAATGGCTTCTAATTTTGGATACTCACTTGCTTTATCTATTGTAAATAATTTCGAGTCTGATAAATCTCTTATTCTAGGAGCAAATTTAAATCCTAATAAATGAGTCAGTCCGAATATTTGGTCTGTGTAACCAGCCTTAATTGTACTAGTATTAGAAGTAGTTATTAACGTATCTTGCGATAGTAACTACTTCTTTTATATTTCATTAAAGAATTATTATTTGTACTATTAAATTTATGAATATATAGTATCTTACGAATTAGGGGGTGGAATGTTGAAAGTACAAGAAGTTCTCATTCAAGAGAAGAAAAGATATCTGTTAATTGATAAGAGAGGCTATCCGGTCATACCGGTTGCAAAGTATATAAAGTATTTAGATAACATTGGAAAAGCTGAAAATACACTAAAGTCATACTGTTACCATCTAAAGCTTTATTTTCAATTCCTAGAGGAAAGTCGGTTAAGATATCAAGAAGTGAACCTTGATATCTTGGCTCAATTCATCGGTTGGCTGAGAATTCCCGATCAATCTATAAAAGTCATTTACTTTGAAGAAACCTTAGCTAAACGATCAGAAAGAACAGTCAATACCATCATAACTTGTGTCATAGGATTCTATGACTATTTGACTCGTAATGAGGATTACGTGGGAAATGTAAATAATCAATTAAAAAAGCAGGCCCCAGGGCGTTTTAGGACGTTTAAACCCTTCCTCCATCACATTACAAAAGGGAATTCTTATGATAAAAACATTTTAAAAGTTAAGGAGCCAAAGCGTACAGTTAAAACGTTAAATAAAAACCAATTACAAGTAATTCATAATGCTTGCAGCAATATACGGGATGAATTATTGTTCCGTATTTTATATGAAGGTGGATTACGTATTGGAGAGGCCCTTTCTCTGTGGGTAGAGGATTTTGATATTGGTAAAAATACTATTTCGGTTAGGAGATCCAAAACATCCGATGGAGAAAAACGAAAAGTCTATGTATCTATTGAGACTATGAATCTCTTTCAAGATTATCTAATAGACTTTCATTCTTACGAAATTGATAGCAATTATGTGTTTATCACCTTAACTGGACCAAATCGTGGTAAACCAATGACTGATGGTTCTGTACGTTCTTTAATTAAACGGATGAAGAAAAAAACAGGAATAGATTTTACCCCTCATATGCTTCGGCATACATATGCCACAGAGTTACATGAAGCAGGAGTAGATATTGCCATCATACAGAGATTATTAGGGCATGCACACGTTCAAACAACGATACAGACTTATATCCATGCATCCGATGAAACCATACGTGGAAGCTGGGAACAAGCTCAATCAAACAAAAAAATAGGAAGAAGAGATAAATAATGACACAGAGTACATTGAAAATAAAACCCCTTCCCCACCATCTGGAACAGATAAATGAACCATTACATGGATATTGGGCAAATGATGTATGGAATGTACAAGAATGTCCCATCCTGGATAAACATTATGATTGGAATAGAAAATTGATTTTTGATAAGGTACACAATCTTAGATTGAAAAATGAATTAAAATACTATTTTTATAAGGGATTAAAGGAGACAAGGATTTCGATTACCTATGCTTTCATGCATTATTCTCCATGTCTTAAAATTTTTACAGAATTCATCTCTCGATACTATGCCAATTTAGATTCTATTATTGATATACAGAAGGAAAAGTTTCTAACAGAATATCGAACATTTCTTGTAGAGAATGGAAAATCAGTTGAAATTGTACACCGGAAAAAGTCATCACCATGGTTGTCACCAACAGTTCAACCATCTTTGTATATTAGACTCTTTCTTCAAGTTTATGAATTTTATTATCAGCTTTATGATGAACGTGATGAAACAGACAAGGATTGTTGGGATGTACGAAAATTGAATATTAATTATAACAATACAATTAGTAGATATTCATTAGACTTTTCGAAGGTTCCACAACCTTATAGACAATTATTTAAAAAATATATAAAGACTCGCCTAGTTGTTCAGCAATCCATTAGCTTTTCTACAGCAATATGTTATTTAAATAGACTTTCGTTTTTCTTCACCTTTTTGAAGGGTAAACATCCTGAGTGGAAAGAATTAAACCAGCTATCCAGAATGGATATTGAGGAGTACATTGAATACTTGCGACATTCCACTATTAAAAAGGGAAAATATTTAATTAATCCAGATCACAATTATGTAAATCGTTTTTTAATAGACCTTAAAACGTTTATCTCATACATACAGAAATTCGAATGGGAAGAAGCTCCGACAAAGTCAGTAATTTCACTATTGTCAATTGAAGATATCCCTAAAAAGAAAAGAGCAAAAGCTGATGAAATTAAATATATCCCGGATGAAGTATGGGAACAGTTAATTTACCATATTAACCAACTTTCCTCAGATCATATACCTATAATTCTTCTAATGGAAGCTACAGGTTTTCGAATAAGTGACGTTTTATCACTTAAAATTGACTGCTTAGTAAATCAAGAAGATGGCTGGTGGATTATCGGAGATCAAAGAAAAGTAAGTTATAAAAATCATAAAGTTCCTATTTCAGAGGAAATTGCAAATGTGGTCCTAGCGCAGCAAGAACTTACAAAAAAGAGATCAACTTTGGACACGAACCCTAAGAAATATTTGTTTCCAACACTTAAAGGGAAAAGGATGGGTAATCCCATATCGCAAGATTCCATTAAGTTGAACCTTAATAAACTAGCTAACAGATGTAATATTAAGGACAAAGATGGAGAAATTTATTGGTTTAAAAATCATGCGTTCCGACACCGTTACGGTGTTAATTTGATTAATAACGGAATGAATATTCTTCATGTTCAAAAACTGATGGCTCATGCCAGTCCTGAAATGACGTTAGTCTATGCCCAAATTCATGATCAAACACTCCGTGATGAATGGGAAAAGGCTCGCGATATTGGCGCAGTAAGACTAGATACACATGGAGAAGTTATTGTCGCTAATTTAGCTCAACAGGCTGAAGAAAACGGAGTTGAACTGGAATGGATACGTCATAACATGGACTCCATTCGTTTAGATCATGGGTTTTGTGTAAAAAGCCCTAAACTTCATTGTGATTTTCTTGAACAGACATTAGAACCACCCTGTATTAAAAACAACTGCCGAAGTTTTCACGTTGACAAGACGTTTCTCGACTATTACCAAGAACAGATATCTAAAATGGAAGCTGATATTGGAGTATACAAAAAATCCGGAAGGTTACGTTCCGTTGAGTTAATTGAGCCCAAATTAAAAAGATATAAAGAATTAGCAAATGGTTTACTACATACTGGTGGTATCTTTGGTTTAGATAAAACCAGGCGTGAGTATGTTGGAGATGAACGTGAGAAGGTGATGCAAAATGTCTAATGAAAACCCAAATACCGAAGGTATTATAAAACATGCAAAGTTAAAAACGGAAAAGACCATTCAAAAAGTTGAAGAAGCGATCAAAAAGATGATAAAAAAACAAATAAAAATCAATTTTAACTCTGTTTCTGCAGAATCAGGGGTTTCAAAAGCATTTCTATACAGAAATACAGAACTCCGAGAACGAATCGAAACACTTCGCAATCAACAAGAAGGTCTCCCTTCAATAAAACAAGCTAAAAGAAATATGAGTGACGCATCTAAAGATGTAATTATTTCTTCCTTACGGAAGAGAATCAAAGATTTAGAGAAGGAAAATAAAGAAATTAAAGAACAAATGAAAATTAAATTTGGGAAGATTTATGAGGGAATTTAAGATCTACGATTTTCCCTCCCTGTTTGATTTTCTGTGTAATATGACAATGCCGTTAAAAGATAAGTTGTATTCAGCAATCGGGCCATTTTCTGGAACAATAGCTTTAAAGAAAATTGAATATAATGATAAAATTTAAGAGAGGTTGTGAAGCGTTGTACTTAAATTAACGGGCAAATTTAGGAAGGAGTCGTTTAAGATAAATAAAATTAAAACAATAGTTATCTGTACATCTATCGTACTAATAATTTTGTTTGGTATTACCTTTTTTGAATACATATTTTTAAGGTTACTCGGATTACAATATAATTCAATCAGTGCTTTAGTATTTTTCTTTGTTATGTATGTATTCCTTGAAATACCTCTCTCACTCATTACAAATGCGATACCAAAAGCTTTGAGATCTGTTGGTATTATTCAATCAAGCAACGGCTGGTTGTCATTTATTTTGAATACAGGTCTCACTTTTGTGTTAATGGAGTTACTCGATACATTTATGGTGAATATTGAGATTGCTTCGCAAGGTTCACTCATATTTGCATTGATTTCTGGATTTTTTAATTGGACATTAAGAGAAAATGATAAAGAACCACCAGATATTGATAGCAAAGACTTCAAGGAAATAGAGAATAAATTTGGCTCTCAAAAGTAAAGGAAGCGTTAGTAATAACTAAAGATTAATTTTGAAGCTTTATTATTTTTTAAAATCTTCCACAATCGAGCGCGATTGTGAAAGATAATGGCTAACGACTTTAAATCGTTAGTCATTTTTAAATCTTTCGTTAAGTACATGTCTACAATGAAAGAACACATAATAATTTTAATTTTTTTACAAAAAGGTATTGATAACCGGCCGTGTCTGTATAATGCTCTTCTATATTTAGATCCGTCTCATGGTGCAACAATCCATCCAAAACATGAATAGCATCCCTTGAATTTGTATGTATAATCTTTGTGTAATAAGAAGAGAATTGATCACTAGTAAAACGGTAGATAGTGGCTCCTTTTCCAGTCCCGTAATGTGGGTTTGCATCTGCATGCAGTGATGAAACACCTAGTTGCATTCTCATACCATCTGACGAGGATGTTGTACCGTCGCCCCAATAGGAGGACAACTGTAATTTATGATGGAAATTTACTAAAATGGCTTGGGCTTTATTCATTGCATCTTCATACATGCGCCATTGAGATACATTGGCTAGTTGCTTATATGTAAGTCCGGGTGTGGCTTCGGCCATCTTGCTCAAGCCAATATTCATTCCCATTCCTAAAAGGGCAGCCATGATAATGATTGTTTCTTCTTTATCTGGTTTTCGATTATTGGAAGCATGGGTGAATTGCTCATGAAATCCTGTTATATGAGCAACATCCATGAGTAAATCGGTTAATTTTATTCTTGGTAGCATCTGATAAAGGCCTGCACTAAACTTTTTTGCTTCTTCTGGAACATCTTTTTCTAAGCGTGCAAGTGACAGTTTTCCTTTTTCAAGAGAAACTCCATCCAACTTGTTGGAATTGGCAGCTAACCATTTTAACCTTTCATTAAGGCTGCTGGTTCTCTCCGTTATATAATCTTCGAATGATAAACTAACTGATAATCTCGTATTCCCCTTCGATTGATTCCATGTATCTTCCGAAAACAAATATTCCTCAAAATCCCTATATTGTCTGCTGCCAACAATGGAAACATCTCCTGCCCGAACATGCTCCCGAAGTTCTGTTAAAACAGCCATTTCATAGTAATGACGATTAATTGTTGTACCATCATCCTCGTATAAATGCTTTTTCCATCGTTTTGAAATAAAATCCACGGGTGAGTCATCAGGTACTTTTCGCTTTCCGGATTCGTTCATTCCTCGGATAATCTCAACAGCCTGTAAAAGTGGCTCATTTGCCTTTGTAGAATGAAATCCCAATACTCTTAATAGCGTTGGCGTATATTTTCTTAGTGAATAAAACCGTTTTTGTAGTAAGTCCAAATAATCATAGTCGGCAGGACGTGCAAGCTCCTGAGCCTCTTCTACTGAAGAGACAAAGGTATTCCATTCAATAACTGATTCTAAAACCTTAAAAACGTCTAATTTTTCCTCTCTTGCTTTAATTAATGCTTGTCCGATGTTCGTAAAGTGTATAACTTTCTCATTTAGCTTTTTACCGTTTTGTTTCTGGATTTCCTCTTGAGCCTTACGGCCTTTTGATAACAAACTAAGTATTTGCCTATCATGAATTTCAAACGCTTTATCTGTTAGCTCCTGAGTAAGTTGTAATAAATAGACGGCTAATATCGAATAACGTTTATTTTCTTGAAAGTCACGGAATGCATACGGCTCGTATCTTGAACCTAAGCGAGAAAGCTGTAATAGACGATTACGATTCAAATGGCTAATTTGTACCGTTTCTAATTCCATTCCTCTTATGTATTCAAGTCGTTCTATTACTCTTAGAAATGTTTCGGGTGAAGGATGACCCGGTGGTTCCTTTAACCAACCCAATATCGTTTTATTGGATTCGGATGGATGCTGCGAAGTAATGATCTCTTTAAGCTTTTCTTTTTGCTCATTTGTAAGAGATTTACTAACCGTATTAAATAGCTTCTTTTCAGCCATTGCCCTTGCTTCCCACACCATTCTTTCAAGTGTAGTGATAGCAGGCAGTATGATTTTGTTTTTTCTTAGAAAATCTATACATTCATGCAGTAGATGAATGGCATCACCATTTTCCAAAGCTAATTGATGAAGATGCTTAAATGTCATTCGATATTCACTCAGGGTAAAAGTTACAAAGTCGTATTCACTTCGAATTTCTTTCAAATGATCCCAGAGTGTATTTTCCCTTTGAGGATAATGACTAAGCGAGGATGGACTAGCGCCGATCTGTTTCGATATATATTGTATGACCGAGTCTGGGATGCTTTTGATATGAGTGTATGGCCAACTGGGATACCGAAGAACAGCTAATTGAACGGCAAACCCTAAACGGTTTTCTTCCCTCCTTCGCTTATTAACTATTTCTAAATCACGTTTGGAAAAAGTGAAGTAGGTCCCTAATATCCATTCATCTTCAGGGATTTGCATAAAAGCCTGTCTCTGTTCCGGTGTAAGCAATTCTCTACCTCTCGCAATTTTCATTCAGTATCATCCCATTTCTGTATTTATCAATTTATTAGTTCAATTATATATCAATAGAGTGTACTCTATTGATACAAGTATAGTAGACTGATAAAATCATAGTTAAGAGTGTCTCATAAGACTTGTCTCAAAAACGAGGTGAAATTTTGCAGAAAATCGGTTATGTACGCGTCAGTTCGACTAGCCAAAATCCTTCAAGGCAATTTCGGCAATTGAACGAAATTGGAATGGATATTATTTATGAAGAAAAAATTTCAGGAGCCACAAAAGATCGTGAACAACTTCAAAAAATGTTAGAGGATTTACAGGAAGGTGACATTATTTATGTTACAGATTTAACTCGGATCACTCGAAGTACGCAAGATTTATTTGAATTGATTGATTTAATACGAAATAAAAAGGCAAGCTTAAAATCACTTAAGGATACATGGCTAGATTTATCAGAAGATAATCCATATAGCCAATTCTTAATTACGGTAATGGCTGGTGTTAACCAATTAGAGCGAGACCTTATTCGTATGCGTCAGCGTGAAGGAATTGAGCTCGCAAAGAAAGAAGGGAAGTTTAAAGGACGGTTAAAGAAATATCATAAAAATCACGCAGGAATGAATTATGCAGTAAAGCTATATAAAGAAGGAAATATGACTGTAAATCAAATTTGTGAAATTACAAATGTATCTAGAGCTTCTTTATATAGAAAGCTATCGGAAGGAAAAAAATAAGCATTCATTACTTATATTAAAAATTTCCGGGGATTGTGAAACAACGTACCTAACCAAGCAGGCTATTTCTATAAGGAAGTATCAATATTTGTTTATCTAACTAGGCACGATCATCAAAGGGTTCCGAGTACATTTTAACGGAGATATACGCTAAACTCAGATTTAAAGCAAGGCTGTATTTTTCGAGAACACTTTATAAAAAACAACCTTAGTCAATCACAAACGAAGGTTGTTTTTATAAAGTCATGGTCTAATTAAAACAATTGCTGTCCCAAGAGCATACTTGAGACTGAAAAGGCACCAGCAGGTGGTAAAACATTAGTATATACGGGAGGTCCCAAACGGGTTGTAAAGGTTGTAGCAATCCAATTTCCGTATTCACCAGCCAGTAAAGAGGGAGGTTTCATTATAAACCGTCCACTTAAAATGAAATGCCGAATGCTTATAGCGGTCTCATCAAATATTGTCAAGTTGCCAAAAAAGGAGGCATATGGTGAATCGAAACTTATTTGTTTAGCGCTTTCGTCCCAATACCCATTAATCGGAATAGGTATACCACGAAAATTAACTGTACCTACTACTTTGTTGTCTACAATGGAATCAATGGTAAGTATACCCCTAATAATGGATCTCCCCGCAATAGAAGCATCAATCCCCCATACGGATGGAAAGGGGATACTAACTTTGGCTGTCTTTGGAATTTTCAAAATTAACCTCTCCTTGATTATTTTATGTATGGATTGAGTTGTATTTAATCATAATCCTGTAGTAATGATACAGTATATGCACAGAGAATCACTTAGGTGTTTTGTTAAGAAAGAAGCATCAATAATCAATCAGCCTACTGTCTAGATGAACAAGAGTTTGCCTGACCCACGAAAAATATGGAACATTAATTGCTGCTGCTCATACATATGGTCTCGCATTTGGAAAATTTCTTAGCTTTAAAATAAATCATCTGATTCAATGAAATGTAATGCCTATCATCACCTATTTTTATATGTATCTCAGACGAATTCCTATACCTCCGTTACTCTTCGATCATATTTTATTTGTACGAGTTGGTGTAAAATGTTTAAATTATATTTAGATCCTGGTCACGGGAGAATGGACCCAGGAGCTATTGGCAATGGGATGCAGGAAAAAGAAATTACCTAAAATATTTCCCATAGCATCCGAAATCTCTTGGAAAACCATTATGAAGGCCTGCAAATTAAAATGAGTAGAACAGCAGATATTACGCGCAGCTTGAAAGAACGTACAGATGATGCGAATGCTTGCGGTACGGGGGCCAAAGGATGGATTTGTGGAAGAAGTGGGAGTCAATGTGGCGTTAATTCGGAAACGAATCAAATCAACCAGCATGGTTTATGAAACGAAAAAAGTAGGCGTTCGCACGAAAACAACCGTTGCAATTCTTTACATGCGTGACATTGTTGATCCTAAGATTGTTCAAGATGTAAAGAATAAATTAGATGATCTTCACATTGACGGAGCGTTTAGCGCCACCCAGCTAGAAGAATTAATGGAACCGACAAAAGCATTGTTTCCTTTGATGGGGTATACAGGCAGAGCAGACTTTACCGTGAACTGTATGCTCAATGGGCGTGTAGCGTTGATTGTGGATGGTACACCGGCTGCGTTGATTGCGCCTGCCAATTTATTTTTGCTTGTGAAAGCACCCGAAGATATCCACTTTACTGCTTTGGCAGCTACATTTGGTCAAACGCTTCGTTTACTTGGCTTGTCCGTATCGCTACTGCTTCCTGCATTTTTTGTTGCCATTCTTTCCTATCATCAAGATCAGCTGCCCTATTATCTACTTGCCACTTTGGGGATTAACCGGTTGGGAATCCCTTTTGATGTGGCAGTTGAAATGTTTATTGCACTTCTCTTCTTAGAAATCCTGCGGGAAGCTGGTATCCGATTGCCTTCTGCGGTCGGCTCCACGGTAACGGTTGTAGGAGGACTTATCCTGGGGGATGCGGCCATTCGTGCTGGATTCTTATCCCCAGGTATCGTTGTCATCGGAGCAATTACACAAATCTTTGGTTCAACTTTATCGAGCCTATCATTGGCTGGAACGATTAGTACCTTACGCTTTTTTCTTTTCATTCTGTCTGCCACGCTTGGCATTTATGGCTTCTTTCTTGGATTATTTATTGTGCTCAGCCATTTAGCCTCATTGCGTTCATGCGGCTTACCTTACTTGGCCCCAATATCACCTCCATTTAAAGACTTGGCCAACGCTTTGTTTCGATTACCTTGGCCATGGCGAAACACTCGACCGGACATGTTGAAGACACGAGATTCTACAAGGCAAGGGGACAGGCATAAATGAGGAGATATAAAAGTATGGTTGCACTTTTCCTTCTTCTCACCCTTACCGGTTGCTGGAGCAGATATGAAGTGCAAAACATGAACTATGCTACGGCTGTTGGAATAGACTATGTCGATGGCCAATACACCTTGTATGTGCAATTGCTTGATTTCTCGACAGTGGCCAAGCTGGAGGGACAGCAAAAAGCGGAGCAGCCCCCGGTTTGGGTGGGCAAAGGCGAAGGTTCCTCGTTTACGGAGGCGGCAAATGATTTGTACAGTACATCACAACAACGCTTAAACTGGGGACAAATCTCTGCCATTTTGTTCAGCGAGAGATTGATGAAGGAAAACAAAGTCGGAGAAGTGCTGGAATTGATCAACCGTTATCGTGAAATAAGGTACTTGGCCTGGCTGTTTAGCGCAAGAGAGCCTCCTGAAGAAATCTTGCTGGCAACCCCATTTTTTAGATTATCGCCAAATGCATCCATTCTTCACAATCCCGAGCAAAATTTCAGACAGCGTTCTATCCTTGCTCCGGTCCGCCTGCAACAATTTGTACTGGACTCAAACGAAAAGGCCAGAACCAGTTATATACCGGAATTATCGCTTCACAAAGGTCAATGGCAGGAAAGTAATAAACCAAAAGAGCTGCTTAGATATTCTGGCATACATGTATATGATCTACACAATTATTATGGACGAATGGATCTTAAGGATTTGTCGGGAATGCCCTGGCTAAGTACTCACACGATCCGAGTACCTCTTGATTTGTTTGCCGAAGAGAAGCTTGCGGCTATTCTTGTCGCAGAAAAACCCAAATATGAAGTGACTCCTATTGTGAAATTGAACAAGGCGTATTTCGATATTTCAGTAAAAGTGAAGGCAGGGATCAATGAATTGCATACGGACCTTACCGAAAAGGAACTCACACAAATGGCTCAGGAAAAAATAGAGGAGCAAATCCGCAAAACGTATCAAACTGCTTTTAAAGAGGGTATAGATATTTACAATTTGGGCGAATCTTTGTATCGCAAACATCCACATCAATGGAAGAGCATTGCCACAGGAAAACAGCAACTCGTTTTAAACCAAGATTCCCTGCGCCATGTAAAGGTTGAGGTGAATATTGTTTACCCTGGAAGATATAAATTACATGAACATGGTGAATCCACCTCGTGATTCTGGCAAGTGAAATTATTAACTCACCTTGCTTCTTCTGCTTAGAGTTGGGGAAGCAAGGTTTTTGTTTCCAAAAAAATAGTTTAACGTTGTAAATCCGCATTTTCCTGACGGAACCCCTATAAAATCATTAAGGAAAGGCGTAATCTCCTCTCCATTCAGTCTCTCATTAACCACAAAACTTTGGGTAGATTCCATTGAAACAAATATGACATTGCGCTTTTCTGCAATCCCGAACATCTTTTCATTTGGCTTTGGTTTGTTGGCCATCAAATAATTTTGAATTTCAGTCAGTTCATCACTGTTTGCCAGTGCCTTTTTTGTACTGGTACGAGTCTGCAGTACGCCATCATATATGTGGAAGTTAAAGATCCCTATATTTTTGACTAATATTTCCCTGTCAAACGAACGGGTTAATAATTGAGGGCGTTCCGATTCAGCGAGTCCTAGATTGATAATGAAAATTGCCGTAACCATCACGAAGTAAATCCAACTTTCTTTGACAGTAGCTTTTTGAACATCATTATTTCGCTTGCTTGCCCACCAAATTAAAAGAAACACGTCTATGAACAATAGCAAATATAAAGGATTTACCAGCTCTCCTATACTGCTTCCTAAGTCACCCATATTGCTCGATTGAAATAATACAGGAATAGTCAGAAAATCATTAAAGAACTTATAGAACATAACATTAGCAATTAAAACGAGAGTAGATACTATGCCTACACTAATGACATAAATATTCCTTGCCCTTTCCTTCATAAACAGACCCAATCCAAACAATAACAACAAGAAACTCAGTGGGTTGAGAAATAAAATGAAGGCTTGCATTCCATTTTCTATCTTTATATCAAAGCTAGTCTTATAAATTACATAGGTTTTTAACCACATAAATAAGGTTGCCATGAATAAGAAGGAGTACTTTTTAAGTAAATTTTTAACCATTTTTCCACCTCTTAATTATTTATCGCAAACACTTTATCCTCTTTACCCTACCATTAAAAGAAAAAGTTTCCGGTCACTATGAACTGGAGACTTTTTCACATTAATATTCTTCACCAATAGTAATACTTTTTTATTTTACGATTAGAACTGGACTGTTTACTCTTTTTACTACTTTATGGCTCACACTTCCTAATACCATTTCCTGCAAAGAATTTAGGCCGCGGCTTCCTATCACAATCAAATCAAACTCTCCTTGGTTTGCATATTCAACTATTGTAGGGCCGGGTTCACCATGCAATATCTTCACGTGGTAAGTCAATGAATTGGATTTTAGTTGCTCTTCAATGGGTAAAAGCTTCTTTCGCCTAGATAGTTCAAGTTCCTCTCTTCCCTGGGAGTGAAGAACATCTCTCTTTGTTTTTGAGAAGTCCGCTACATAAACCACTTCAATAAAGCATTCCTTGCATAAAGAAGCAATTTTTATTGATTCTTCAGTAGCTCTAATTGAATGCTCCGATCCATCCACAGCTAACAAAATCCTTTTGTACATGTTTCTCACTCCTATTAAAATTAATGGCCGGACAGCTTTGCATTTGAATTGTTATATATGGCCAGCTTATCAACAAGCTTTTGGCTGGCCGAATCCAAATTTTTGATGGTCACAACATTTTTATTCTCTCGATATTTAATTACCACTTTGTCAATCGCTCCTACTGCTGAATCATCCCAGATATGGGCGCCTGAGAAATCGATAATGATATTTTTATTTTCCGCAGAGAAATCAAAAGCTTCTAAAAACCCTTCTACAGATGCAAAGAACAACTGACCTTCCACCTGAAAAACCGTATTTTGCTTTTCTTGCTTTTTAGTTACCTTTATTGTTGAAATCTTAGCTACGAAGAATATGGCACTTAAAATGACACCGGCGATAACTCCTTTAGACAAATCATGAGTGGCAACTACGATAGCAACCGTTACCAGCATAACTACTGCATCACTTTTAGGAGCCTTTTTTAAATAAGAAAACGAAGTCCAATCAAATGTACCAATGGAGACCATAATCATAATGCCCACGAGAACCGACATTGGAATTCGAACCACTAAATCGCCTAAAACAATAATTAAAAACATTAAAAAGGCACCTGCAATAAGCGTTGATAGTCTGCCTCTCCCTCCAGATTTCACATTAATCACGGACTGTCCAATCATCGCGCAACCTGCCATCCCTCCAAAGAAGCCTGTAACGATGTTGGCAATTCCCTGTCCCTTTGACTCGCGAGTTTTATTACTTTCTGTGCCTGTCATATCATCAACAATAGATGCAGTTAATAAGGCCTCAAGCAACCCAACAATTGCTAAGGCTAAGGAATAAGGGAAAATAATTTGTAATGTTTCAAAAGTAAATGGAACGTCTGGAATGAAAAATGAAGGCAAGGATTGAGTGATCGCACCTAAATCACCGACAGTTCTCAAGTCGGCATTAGAAAAAATCGCCACAGCTGTTAACGCGATAATTGCGATTAATGGAGCTGGGACTACCTTGATAAATCTCGGCAATACATACACAATCACTAAAGTGATGGCAACAAAGACATAAGTCAAAGTTGAAATCCCGATAAAATGAGGAACCTGCGCCATAAAAATCAGTATGGCCAATGCATTTACAAAGCCAATCATCACGGCACGTGGGATAAATTTCATCACTTTGGCTACCTTAAACACACCAAATATCACTTGGATTATACCTGTTAAAATAGTGGCTGCCAGTAAATAATTAAGCCCATGCTCTTTAACCAACGGTACCATCAGTAATGCCATCGCACCGGTGGCAGCTGAAATCATTCCTGGCCTTCCACCCACAAACGCAATAATGACTGCAATACAGAAAGAAGCATATAATCCAACCATCGGATCAACACCTGCTATAATGGAGAAGGCGATAGCCTCTGGTATTAAGGCAAGAGCAACTACAATACCAGCAAGGACATCTCCTCTCACATTGGAGAACCATTCTTTCTTTAACTTCTCGACCATTATGTTTACACCTCAGTTTATATTTATTTTTTGACTTTTTAACTCTCATAAAAGTCGAATTTAAAACCCAATAAAATGAGTGTACCATCTTTTGTCCCAAAATTGAACCTTTTTGGTCCTTTTTTATAGTAATAACTTTATGGTATGATAAGGAAAAGCACGAACAGTTAGGAGAATATGACATGTTAATTGGTTATATGAGACCCCATCAACAAGACCTCAACTGTGAAATACAATTAAGCAACTTAAAAAAAATGAATTGTGAAATAATCATTGCAGAAGAACATTCATCTCCAAAAAAACGCACGCAACTTAAAAATTTAATCCACAATCTTAATAAGAATGACAAAGTAGTTGTGACAAGACTTTTTACTTTAGCTGATTCAACACGACATCTTGTAGAGTTACTAGAAGAGATTGAATCGAAAGGTGCTTATATTATCTCTCTTCATGAGAATATCGATACTAGTATCAAATCTGGATATCCATTCACTGAAATTGTGAAACATCTTGTTGAATTTCAAAGCGATGCAATAAGCGAAAAAACAAAAATAGGATTGTCAGAAGCCAAAGAGAAGGGTGTTAGTGCTGGTAGACCAAGAAAACCTGATAAAAATGTTCAACGCGCGATTGAAATGTATCAAAGTAAAAATTATAGCCTGTCACAAATAAAAGAAGAGACGGGGATTAGTAAATCCACCTTATATCGATACTTAGAAAATTAGATAAAAAAACGATCATGATAAGAAATTTCCTTACATGATCGTTTTTGATTGAACGAGACTATAACCACTTTCACAAATTACAAAACAATAACCAAACTTGCAAAAAGTGGGGTTATTTAGATAGCAAATATTAGCAACTGTTTCTGGATTGGTATACCCTAAAACAAAAACGCCTACCTAATTGATAGACGTCAAGATATATATTCAACGAATGACGGACTCCGTAAAAGCCCCGTCTTCGTGTAGTTCCTAAATTTAACCCGGCACTTGATTTTCGGTTCAATGAATGTAAACTTCTTATTTTCATCCACGATCAAATCTCTGTACTCACCATAGAATTGTTTCCGAGCAGCCGGTGTCATGAACTCCATTAAACCACCAGGCTTTAGCCTGCCATTTTCTTCAAAAGCCAGCAGCAACCCAAACTTATCTTTTCGCAAACCGGTAATCACCACATCAGTATATTGATAGTTAATTACCTTCAGCCAATCGTGTGATCTCTTCTTGATCTGATATTTGGAATCAGCTTTTTTAAGGACAATACCTTCAAGTCCGTTCTGTTTCACTAAATCGAAATAAGCTCGGCCATTCCCATGCAGCCATTGTACCTTTGAAATATGCTTTTCATTTTCCACTAGCGAATCAAGCAGCTCTTTTCTCTGCAGCAATGGCAGATGTGTCACTTTCTCACCCTTATGATAAAGAACATCAAATATACAATACTGAATGGTATGCTCCGATCGCTTCGACTGAAACCTTTCCATCATGGCCTCAAAATCTGGCTTGCCTTCTGAATCGGATACGATTATCTCTCCATCAAGGACTGTGCCATCAGGAATATTTAAATGCAGCAGCTCCGGGAACTTGGCGGTCACTTCGTTGTTATGTCGCGAATACAGCTTAATTTGGTTATTGAATTTGGTTAATATCAATCTGATCCCATCAAGTTTGAGTTCAGTGATGTATTTTTCATCGTCAAAAGGTTCGTCTGACTTTTCTAATAGCATTGGTGCAGCAAACACCTGATAATCACCTCTGATTAATAGTAGCACGACAGCTGCGATAATTCTGGTGAAAAGGTGTTTGTAAGTTATTCCTAGCTTTCCATTAATGACGAATCATTTGTATAGTGATATTTCAAGAATATTGCTATCTTTTTATTTGGTCTTTATTGGATTGGATATACCACATTGGAACTTCCATCAGTTTGCCTTCATCTTCCTCATGCCCTGTGGACAAAACCTCAAATACAATAGCATCTTCTTTAATTTCAACTACTTTAACACAAATTTCTTCAAATTTTAGTGTTTCACCTATTTTAAAGTCCATTTGATAAAAACTCCTTTTTGACTCCATAATTTTCTTAAACTATCCTGCCCCTTTAGTGGAACAAGAAAGATACAATACACATTATCTCTAGTAAACAGCCTCCAAGAATTCTTGGAGGCTTGACTTACAGATTATGCGATATTCTATGCTTTGCTTTTCGATTGAAAGAACCATTTCATCATTGGTGGAGTCACAATGGTGGAAACCAGTATTACGACGACAATCACAGCAAACATATCTTGTGAAAGTAAGTCAGATTCAAGTCCCAATGCTGCCAGAATCAATGCGACTTCTCCCCTTGAAACCATCGCTGCTCCGATTCCCAATGAGCTGTTCCAATTAAACCCAGCCCATTTTGCCCCGAGCGAAGCACCAACTAATTTGGTCATGATTGCGATAAGGCTTAAAACTGTAATTAAACCCAAATTTTCACCTATACCTGCAAATTGAGCTGTCACACCAATGGATGTGAAGAACACGGGAACAAAGATGGCGTAACTGATCGTCTCGACCTTTTCAAAAACTTCTCCCTTGAAGTTTGTCACGCTGATAGCAACACCTGCGATATAGGCTCCGATAATCGCAGCCACTCCCGTATATTCAGCGAGGAAAGCATAAACGAAGCAAATAATTAGGGCGGACGAGATCACCGTTTCCGAGTCTTTTAATGTTGAAAACTTTTTCAAGAACCACGGTACCAATTTCCATCCAATAAGAATCGCTCCAGCAAAGAATAGTACCTTTTTAAGCACGACTGTCGTCAAACTTACATCTCCGCCTGCAAAGCTCATTAAGAATGCCAAGGCAATGATTACAACTAAGTCGTCAATTACAGCAGCCCCTAAAATCGTGGTGCCTTCTCGGGTTTGCAATTGATTCATCTCCTTTAGAGCCTGCACGGAAATACTAACGCTGGTAGCAGAGAGCAGCAAACCGAGGAACCAAGATTCGAAAGTACCAAGGTTCAATGTGATGCCTGCTAAGTAACCAATTAACAGAGGAACTACGATACCGCCCAAACCTACATATGCGGAGGCTTTCCCGGTGCGTTTAAATTCATCCAGGTCCGTTTCTAAGCCAGCGATGAACATCAAAAGTATAACACCGATCTGACTAAATTCTGCCAGTGTTTCTGTTTCATTCACCAAGCCCAGGAAGGAGGGACCCAAGACAATTCCGATCAATAATTGTCCGAGAACTGCGGGCTGCCCCAATCTCACGCTCAAGCTCCCGGCTATTTTGGCTGTAACTATAATAATGGCTAACTGTAGTATTAACACCCATATTCCACCTTTCATCTTTATTATTTGTTTTATAACACACAGACATACAAAAAGAGCCTGTCACCAAGGGACATACGTATCCCTTGGTGACAGGCTCCTCCAAGTCATTGAAGTATTCAAATGTATTATTATTTATTATTATCTCATAATTTGATCAAATCCGTACCCTATTGCTTATCGCTCTTAAATGGGTATCCTTATTCAACTAACCTTCCCCGTTAGTTTAACAAAAAAGAGCTGCCACGATAACAGCTCTGATCTTAAACTCATGCACCCGTTTGTTTAAGTACTTCACATTCTTTATTCATTATCTCGACAGTCTATTATCACTATTGTTTCGATTCTTTATTCTTAAGATGCCAAGATAAACAAAGAGCATAGAACCTGCTAGTCCTATTGTGGCAGGCAGAATAATTGATTTTCCTGAATTACCAGCAAAAATTAAACTCCATCCTATTTTTCCGAATGCGATAAAAGTCATAACCGAAAAACCAAACCAGATGTTTCTCTGCCAAAAAGCAAGAGCTAGCAAGGTAAGTGACAGTGGAATGATTAATGTAACCAAAATCTTCACCATTCCCCAATCACTGGTCAGATAGCCTACTTCATATTGAAGGAATTCCTGTACATCAGCATTAACCGAACTCGGTTCAGGGAACCAAAACATGCTCGTAAAAATGCAAAACAGGGTACACGAAATCCCTGCCAAACTTCTTTTGAAAGCAAAGAAACAAAAAGGAATAATGAAAATCGGCCTGATAAACCATGAAAGTTGATTGTGATGCCGTGCGAATGCCCATTCAAGAAAATTACGATTTACTCCGAAAGCAATCAAGAAACCGACAGAAGCCAAAGCAAACAAAATAGCAAATGATTTATCATATTTTTTGAACATAACTATTCACCCCTTCCATTTACACTGAAGAAGAAGAAAGCACTTTAAATAGACATCAGTTCTTCCTTGTTACAAAAATACAATTCAGATTAACAATTGAAGGATAACAAAGAACGTTCAACCCTACCCAAAAAATACCATATGCGGCTGATTATATATACGAAATTGTTGCACTAACCTGCCTGTTAGTGGAAGAAGTATTTTTTGAACAACTATATTATTTTTTAAATGATTTTATTGTAAAATAAACAACTTTATTATCTCTGCACATCATTTCGGAGTAAATATCAAAAAAAGCACTCTTTCTACAGAGTAAGGGTGCTTTAACCTGTTTATAACTCGATATAAAATGTATGTGTTTCAATATACTCTTTATTTGACTCGATATAGTCAGTAATAATGCCAATCACTTCGTGTAGGTTTTCAATGCTTGTTTCTGTTCGCGGAACTGTATCACCCGGAACATTATGGTGATGAAAGGGATCTGTTTTTACATGTCTTGGTGGTTCTGGGTGTTCTTGTTTATCAAAAGAAGTAATATGTCTTTCGTGTTTACTCTTTCTGTTTCTTCCTTGAACAACAGGGTATTCCCAAGCATAACGATATTCTTCAATATCGCCTAAATCACTGTATTTTTCGTTTATAGATAAGACCGTTTCCCCGTAAATATTATGATTATTTAGTGGCAATGTAGCAACAACTCTTGCCTCTCCCTTTGCCTTTATTTCAGGTATCTTGTTGTGATTAAAGAGTTGAGGATTTGATTCGAAAAGGTCAGCAAAATATTGAACCCTTTCTATTTGCATTTGTTGTTTTGGGTTATTCATATTGTAGTTTGTTTAATTCTTCAAGAGCATCTCGCCAATCAAAATAATCATCAGGTTCATCAAGGGAATACGGATCATCTATATTTTCAAAAACTTCTTCAAATGTTCCATTGTAAATGTTCTGGAATTCGCTAATTTCATCCATCAGTTCTTTAATTACATCTTCTTTTATGCGATTACGTATACGATAGTGTTGATACAAAGCTTGAATTCGTGATGCCCAAACGCCGTTTTGCCAATAGAAAAAATTATGGAGAGGGTAACAACGATGACCTACGTCTGTAATCCTTTCCATACCAGTAGATACATACCGGCTTAGGGTAGCTTTAGATATACCTAATAACTTTTGAAGTTGGTGTGAAGTAATCAAGGCTTTACGATGGTAAATATACTCAAGCTTACCCCGTTCAGTAATTAATAGAAACATTTGGTCTAAAGCATATTTTGCTTTGGCAAAAGATTCTATAAGTGGGAGCCTAGTATCCTTTAGGATGTTATTCAATTCATCTGTCCATTTACTATAAAGAGCTTGTTCTTGAATGAAAACAGTGTCTTTGGCCGGAGTTATAGTAATAAGATACGAATGATATTTCATTTGCATCGCATATGCGTAATTTGAAACCAATTCAACAGCGCTTATATCTGGATGCTGGGTTAGCTTATTAACTAATTTGTTACTAAATTCTTCTCGAAACCCTGATGAATTTGCATTATCATTTTGCAAAGAAATCAATTCTATCCCTCCTTTCCTTTATTTTACCATACAATGAAACGAAATTGTATTTTTGTTTCATTATACTCATTTCTTTCCCTTTTTATGCTGCATATAACCAAAACATAAAGAATATTTTTATCTTAAAGATTTTGTTTATAAAGGTATACTTTTAGGACAAGTTATCATTCTATGTTAATAACGTTTGAAAACTCCTTAAATATTATTTTTTAAACGTTTATGTTATTACATAGATTTTATAAACATATTGGTATATAATGGTGAAGTAGGGAGAGTGAAAAAGGTTGACAAATTTCGGATATGTTCGAGTTAGTTCTAAAGATCAAAATGAAGCACGCCAAATACATAAAATGAAGGAATTGGGGATAGAAGAAAGATTTATCTTCATTGATAAATTATCCGGAAAAGATTTTGACAGACCGCAATATCTGTTATTAAAAAGATTTATCCAAAAAGGTGATTTAATTTACATCGATGCGTTAGACCGATTAGGACGCAACTATGATGGTATCCTTCAAGAATGGAAAGAAATCACTAGGATTTTGCAAGCAGACATAATTGTCCTGGAGAATGCCGAGCTTTTTGACAGTAGGAAATTTCGTTCAATGGGTGATATGGGGAAAATGCTTGAAGATCAATTTCTAAGTTTGCTTGCATATGCAGCCGAGCAAGAGAGGAAGAGAATACTTTTAAGACAAGCTGAAGGAATAGCTGCCGCAAAAGCTTCAGGGCAAACATTTGGTAGGCCTAGCATTAATTACATCAATCTCACAACGGAACAAAAATATTTAATTGAAAAGAATTATGAACGATGGAAATCGAAAAAAATTACTGCGGTTGAGTTTATGAAGCTGCTAGATCTGAAGAAAAATACTTTCTATAAAGTAATTAAACAATATGGGGTACGACCGAGATACATGTAAAAAAGGGTCATAGTATGGTATTGTTTACCATTTATAACCCTTTCTTGCTCTTTACTTTCTTATATACTATACAGGAATATCTTCCTCGATTGGTTGTGGAATATTTTCTAAATCGATCATATAGTCTCCGAAACGTTTTATATGCCTAGTCAGATAAGGGCTAAGCATGACAATATCTTCTTTTGAAAATACATAGCCTTCTTTAGAAAGTTCCCACAAAATAAGTGTTATATCACATACATTTTGGAATATTACTGCGTTGGCAACTAAATCATTATATTTAATTCGCTTTTCTTGTTCTTCTGGATCATTTTCTGAAATGATCCCATCGCCACCAAAAAATAGCCATTTGGAAAAGCCGTTATATGCTTCGACTTTGTTTGTACTAGCACCAATTTGCTCTCTTAGTTTTATATCAGAAATATATTTAAGCAAAAATACAGTTCTTACAATCCTTCCTAATTCCCTAAAAGCTTGATATAATCGGTTTTTTCTACTATAGTTACTTAGTTTTCTAAGTAGTGTAGAGGGTAATATTTTACCAGCTTTTATAGAAAGAACCTGTCACTTTAATCGGTAAATTGCACCTGTTTTAAGTGCTATTTTGCACTTCAAAATACGCCTATTCTAAACAATAAAAGCACTTATCCAAGCTGTGAGCTGGTAACAAGTGCTTTACGTTTTATTTTAGAGGTTTTTCCAAATAGCGATAAATGGTTGTTCGAGATACGCCCCATTTTTCCGCCACATCTTTAATTGATGTACCATTTTCAATGAGCGATTTCATCATTTCAATATCTTTCGCTTCCAGTTTCTCCGGACGTCCCCCAAGACGACCACGCGCTCTAGCTGCTGCTCGTCCTGCTGCTGAGCGTTCCTCGATCAGATTCCGTTCAAATTCTGCAAAGGCTGCGAAGAGGTGGAACATTAATTGCCCCGTTGCGTTGCTTTTGTCCATCGTTAGGTTTTCTTGCAGGCTGTGAAAGCCCACACCTCGTTCGTTCAAAGTATTCACAATCTGTATTAAGTCCTGCATGTTGCGACCAAGACGATCTAATCGCCAAACAACAATGGTATCGCCTTCACGTGCATATTGAAGTGCTTCCTCCAAGCCAGGGCGCTGCTTTTTCGCTCCACTCATCTTATCGTGAAAGATTTTTCCACAGCCATGTTGCGTTAACGCATCCATTTGTAAATCTAAATTTTGTAACCCTGTCGAAACGCGCGCATATCCAATTAACACCAGTAATCACTCTTTTCTCATTTTTCCTTTAAGTTCATTGTAACATAAGATAGAATTCAATATGTTATTGAACATAGAATAATGAACAGAGTTTTGTAACACCTATAGCCTTAAAAAACATTCATTTCAACGGATATCTGAGTGTGTTCAGAAAAGGACGAGTTTTAGAACACATAGAGTAGCATAAGTAGTGGTCATGTTAGATTTTGGAACATGAAGAGTAAAATAAAAAGCGCTGATAATTCCGAATAACCGGGTATGTACACTTTTTGCTTTTTATACAAAATGAGCAATAGATGTAAAAAAAACCCGTTGTTAGACGGATGCAGTAAATGGGGACCATCGCTGAGCTGTAATTTCTTGTATACATTAAAGTAGTAGTAACCGAAATGGCACAAGTCCCTATAGCTGCATAAACCAAAAATGTAGGGAGCCAAAGTCAAAACGCTTTCACATCTAAAACTTATAAATTTTTGACGCACAGATTTTTAGATTTATTTTAACTGTTCTCTCAAAGATTGTTGCTATCGTGCATAATTTAGGCATTTGAAAAGGCGTACCTCTGATAATAGATTAGTACGCCTTTTCCATCTCATTTTTAATGTCAAAGCGGGAGTCGAACTGAAGCAAACGTCCTATTTAGTCAAATAGAACTAAAAATAAATAAAAAAACATATAAATTTCTTCAATGGGTATATTATATACAAGTTATATCAATTTATAGTAGGAGGTTTTACTTGTGAAAGCAGTTACTTTTCAAGGTTCCAAGGATATGCAAGTGAAAGAAGTTCCAGATGCGAAGCTTCAACAAAAAGACGATATTGTCGTGCGCATTACATCAACAGCGATATGCGGATCTGACTTACATATTTATCAAGGTGCCCTGCCAGCTGAAAAAGATTACGTAGTTGGCCACGAGCCTATGGGTATTGTAGAAGAAGTAGGGCCAGAGGTAACAAAAGTGAAGAAAGGGGACAGAGTTGTCATACCGTTTAATATTTCGTGTGGCAGCTGTTTCTATTGTCAGCATGATTTGGAGAGCCAATGCGATAATTCTAATCCAAATCCAGAAATTGATACAGGCGGATATTTTGGATTTACGGAGCGTTACGGTAATCATCCAGGTGGACAAGCTGAATATTTGCGTGTTCCTTATGGGAATTTTATGCCTTTTGTAATTCCTGAATCTGTTGAACTTGAAGATGAAGCATTACTGTTTATGTCTGATGTACTACCAACTGCTTATTGGAGCATTGAAAGTGCAGGGGTAAAAAAAGGGGATACAGTTGCCGTACTCGGCTGTGGACCGGTTGGGTTAATGGCGCAAAAGTTTGCATGGATGAAAGGCGCAAAAAGAGTCATTGCGGTCGATAATCTTCCATATAGGCTTGAACGTGCCAAAAAAATGAACAATGTTGAAATTTATAATTTTGATGAATTTGATGATATGGGTTCCCATATTAAAGAAATCACAAATGGCGGTGTAGACGCAGTCATTGACTGCGTAGGGATGGATGGTAAAAAAACACCCCTCGAAGCTGCCGAACAAAAGATGAAGCTTATTGGTGGAACAATTAGCCCGATCAAAATCGGTATGAATGCTGTGAGAAAATTTGGAACGTTGCAGCTGACTGGGGTCTACGGGTCCAAATATAACCAGTTCCCTTTAGGGAATATATTTGAAAGAAATGTACAAATAAAAATGGGCCAAGCACCTGTCATACATTACATGCCAATGCTCTTTAAAATGATTACGTCGGGAGAGTTGGACCCAACAGAAATCGTCTCTCATAAAATGCGTCTAGACCAGGCGAGCGAAGCCTATCAAATCTTTAATGATCACGAAGATGAGTGTGTCAAAGTCATTCTTCAACCCTAATCTTACTATACACTTCCAGATTGTATTATAACCAATAGTATACTTTTTATCACTATGTAAAAGTAAAGTGTGTACTTACAAAATAATGCTATATTGGGGTACGACCGAGATACATGTAAAAAAGGGTCATAGTATGGTATTGTTTACCATTTATAACCCTTTCTTGCTCTTTACTTTCTTATATACTATACAGGAATATCTTCCTCGATTGGTTGTGGAATATTTTCTAAATCGATCATATAGTCTCCGAAACGTTTTATATGCCTAGTCAGATAAGGGCTAAGCATGACAATATCTTCTTTTGAAAATACATAGCCTTCTTTAGAAAGTTCCCACAAAATAAGTGTTATATCACATACATTTTGGAATATTACTGCGTTGGCAACTAAATCATTATATTTAATTCGCTTTTCTTGTTCTTCTGGATCATTTTCTGAAATGATCCCATCGCCACCAAAAAATAGCCATTTGGAAAAGCCGTTATATGCTTCGACTTTGTTTGTACTAGCACCAATTTGCTCTCTTAGTTTTATATCAGAAATATATTTAAGCAAAAATACAGTTCTTACAATCCTTCCTAATTCCCTAAAAGCTTGATATAATCGGTTTTTTCTACTATAGTTACTTAGTTTTCTAAGTAGTGTAGAGGGTAATATTTTACCAGCTTTTATAGAAAGAACCACTTGGAGCAGATCTTGCCAGTGTGTTTCAATTAGGTCCCAGTCAACGGTATCACTAAACAACTGATCAATGTGGTGATATTTTGTGTCCTTATCAGCCCTGTAAAATTTTAAATCCTTCCAATTTCGAATACGAGGCATTAAATTAATCCCCAATAAATGTGCAAGTGCAAAAACAGGCGTTGATTGACCTTGCGTATCAGCATGTAACGTATCGGGCTGAATGTCTGATTTATTTTTCAGCAAACCATCAATAATATAAACTGCTTCCCAAACTCCACATGGAATGAAGTGACTAAAGAGTGCAATATAAGTATCTGAAACATGATGATATGCAATCCCCCCATAACCTCCGTATCGAATGTGGTATTCAGAGATTAAGTTTTCTTCGTAGAGATCAAATTTTGTTCCATCTGCAGCAGCCGTTTTTCCATCACCCCATAGTCTAGGCAAACTAAATTGATTGTATTGATTTAAAATATTACGAATAGCTTCGTCTATTTTAGATGCATTAATATGTCGCCGATTTACAAATGAAATCATGTGTGGGGTTACTGCTTTTTTCATGTGCTTAGAAGTCTGTGTTGGTCCTAAATTACATCCGTATCCAAAAGAAGTAATGATATAACGTTCCATTGCATTTTCAAGCTTAGGATCTGAACCAGATAATGGTCCAAAATGCCGTGTCCAATTTGTCCAATGTTCTACATTACAAAGAATATCTAAGACATTTCGTTCAGGTAACCGTTGAGAAATAACTACCTCTAACGCCTTACTTGTCTGAGGTTGTTCTTTTCTCATTATTTTTCTCAACGTTGGTTCTCCATTTTCATTAATGATTACCTGGCCGTTATCAGGGTAGTTTAAATCTACTTTTTGTGCAGTATCTCCTAGCCAGAGCTTTAATTGTTGAACAAAATCCCCTGAATTTGAAGAAAAGCCAAGTTCCTTACAGTATTCATCTACCATAGGTTTACACTCATCCCAAGAAAGGAGCTGTTCACGGTAATCAGCAAAATTCTCTGATCCTTTTACACAAAGGTCTCCCGTTTTTAAATCGCTTGCAAGATAGGAAAAAATACAGATTTCAAGGTGTTTACGATGGATTAAGTTATTTTCTTTAGGTACATAAATCGTTTTTTTCCACTGTTCACTAGCAAATGAAAGATCCAAATCTATTTGTAGCTTTACAATTTTTCGGTTCTCATTATCACGTAAAAATTGTAAAGCTTCTAAAAGTGATTGATCCTGTGTGGTTGAATTAATTTCAATCATACTAATCAATCTAAAAAGAGTTTTCCTGTGGCTTTTATAGAACTTCCATAAAAGAGGAAGGTAGTTATTGCCATTATATGATGAAATTGATTCACAATCTTCTTTTAATGCGTCGATACCACCTCTTCTCCCTAATAACTCCCTTATTTTCTGACCAGTCAAGGTATCGTTCTCATTTATACTTGTGGCATTTAAGACTTCCGCCAAAACAGATATAAGATTTTCAGTTTTTGATCTATGTTTTTCTCGAAGAAGTTCTAGCTCCTCTTTGCCTTTGTTATGTATAGTTCTGACTCTTTTGAGAAACATCTCTACCAAACTATCTATAGCTGAAATTTTTGAGCGATAAATCATACAAAGTAGCAGCATATATCTTTTAGCTAAATTAAAGTCTTTTAATTCTGATGCATCAAGCGCTTTTGCTTCTAAAGCGAAGTGTTTAATTTTTAAATTTGGAATATCCTCTAGTAAGCTATCAATTTCTTCTATAAAATCAGTTAACAGAAGTAACCTATTTTGTATTTCTTTCATATGCGAAAGTGTTGCGCTTTTTGGAATTTCTTTTAATAAGTTATATTCAGAAGTCCGATTATCATTTTTAGTAACTAGTAATTGATCTAATTTTCGCTCAATTTCAGGAGTCAATTTTGAAAATACTGAATTAAATAACTGGTGATTCACTAATGTTCTTATACGACGAGCCAATCGATCTAATGTACTAAAAGCAGGTAATTCACACCTTTCTTTTATTAATATTTCAATGGATACGTTGATAAGATCGGCTGGATTGTCCATTACCTGTGTAGCCTTATAAATTGAAGTAGTTGCAATATGTAAGGCTTCTTTTCCATAAGGACGTACATTGAGGTAATCTCTAATTGCTTTTTGATGTCGGTAAATTGATTTACTATTGTAATTCGGTTCAACACTAGCAGAGAGATTCAAACAGGTCCGAATATGAATCATGATCTCTACAGGAATATCTTTCGGTGGAGGAAAGTAACCAAGTCGTTGGAAAGACTTTAACATAACTAATAGACTTAGAACTGAAACAGGTCCTCTAGCAACTTTATGCGCAAATTGGTTTTCTTCAGGTGTAGGGGAGTAAACATCACGAAGTTCTTTTGAAGTAGGACGTTTTTTAAATCTTGGATAAGCCGTACGTTCTATAGATGACAAATTACCAACTCCATTCAAATTAAGTTGGGGGTGGTGACAGAGTAGCTGCCCTAGTCCGTCACATAATTCCCTAAAAATATAAGAGATTATTAATTTGCTTCTACTAGTTTTCTTTTATTAATCGCTCGATATAATGATCCCTGTGAAAGTCCTGTACCTTCTACAATTTCTTTTACCGAGTATTCTTTACTGTCATACATCCTCAAGGCTATTTCAATTTTCCCTTGATCCACTTTAGGCCTTCCTAGTTTTTTTCCTCTTCTTTTACTCGCTTCTAACCCTTCTTTAACTCTTTCTACAATTAAATTTCTTTCTAACTCTGCGATGACACACATCATTTGAAACATGGCTTTTCCCGTTGATGTTCTTGTATCCATGTTCTCCTTAATAGAAACGAACTTTACACCAGTATCCTCGAATTGCTGAATAATAGAAAGAATATCAAGTGTTTTTCTCCCTAAGCGTGAAATACTTTCTACTACAACGGTATCACCTTTCCTTATTACATCTAGCAATGAGTTAAGTCCATCTCTATCCTTTGTAGTCCCAGTAAATTTCTCTTGAACCATTTTTTCACAGCCGTACTCAGAAAGTAATATAATTTGTCGGTCTAAATTTTGGTCAACTGTCGAAACTCGAGCATAACCGATTATCATAAAGAAGCCTCCTGCACAATTTAATAATCTAATTGTACAAGAGACATCATTTTTGTAAAAGTATTTGGTAAAACTTTTGGTAATTATTTTTGGTAACCTATAAAATTAGTAAAATCAAGCATCAGTATTTCTCATAAATATTGTTACAAAAAATATGGTTTTTGGTAACAATCTTTTTATTAATACAAAACCAATCAGATATAATTATTTTGATAAACGCTCCATGAGAGTAGCTTTTTCTGCTTCAAAACCAGGTTTGTCAAGTAAAGCAAACATATTCTTCTTGTATGCTTCGACTCCAGGCTGGTCAAATGGGTTAACTCCTAATAGATGGCCACTAATCCCACATGCCTTCTCAAAAAAGTAAACCATCTCACCGTAAGTGTATTCATTCATTTCATCCAGTTCAATCACGAGATTAGGTACTTCTCCATCTATATGGGCCATAAGGGTACCCTGAAATGCACTTTTGTTGACTTCATCCATCGTCTTACCTGCCAGGAAGTTTAATCCATCAATATTTTCTGGATCCTCCTGAATAGTCACTTCAATTCGAGGTTTCTTAATCTGTAAAACCGTTTCTAAAAGGTTTCGTCGACCTTCTTGTACATATTGCCCCATGGAATGCAAATCCGTTGAAAAATCAACGGAAGCAGGGAATAGCCCCTTTTGATCTTTTCCTTCACTTTCCCCAAACAGCTGCTTCCACCATTCCGATACGTAGTGAAGGGAGGGCTCATAGTTAACAAGCACTTCAATTGCTTTTCCCTTATTGTAGAGTACATTTCGGACCGCAGCATACTGATAGCTCTCATTTGTCAATAAATCAGGATTGTTGTATTTACGGGCTGCTGCTGCTGCCCCTTCCATCATATGATCAATATCAAGTCCTGCTACGGCAATTGGTAAGAGACCAACTGCTGTTAGCACAGAATACCTTCCACCTACATCATCCGGAATAACAAACGTTTCATATCCTTCTTTGTCCGCAAGCTTTTTTAATACGCCTTTTTCCTGATCTGTAGTGGCAAAAATACGTTTTCTCGCCTCTTCTTTTCCGTATTTTTTCTCCATATAGTCACGAAAAATACGGAAAGCAAGGGCTGGCTCTGTCGTTGTTCCTGATTTGGAAATGACGTTAACAGAGATATCTTTCCCCTCTAATAGTTCAAATAAATGAGATATATAAGTAGAACTGATATTGTGACCGGCAAAATACACTTTTGTCTTATCGTTCATTTGGTTATGAAAGCTATGGGACAAAGCTTCTATAGCTGATCTTGCACCCAAATACGAACCACCAATACCAATTACAACCATTGCGTCTGAATGTTTCTTGATTCTTTCAGCAGCTTGTTTAATTCTTTCAAATTCACTCTTATCATAGTTTAGTGGCAAATCGACCCAACCAAGATAATCAGAGCCGGGGCCTGTTTTTTCATGTAGCATTTTATGAGCCACTTTTACAAATTCACTTAGATTATCTACTTCACTCTTTTTCATAAATGCTAATGCATTGGAGTAATCAAACGAAATAGTCATACATTACTTCCCCTTTCAATCAAATTTAGCTTAGCTGCTTCAATCGGAGATCCTTCTCCGTAAAAAAGATCTCTCGGCATAGTAAAACGTTTCATGTTAGTGCATTCTCCTTTTCTACAGTATATAAGGGAAGTTTTTAAAAACACATTTAAACTCCCCCTTTTCAATTTTGAAAAATCCTTAGTGGGACCGTGTAATTATCAATAGCGTACATTAAAAGATAGTTAGTATTAAGAAAACTCAATGGTCCCTCTCTACATCGGCACTTAGTATGTCTTCTGTTTTGATTTCAAGTAATATTTCCAAGAATCTTATCGTTCCTAATACTTTTCGAGTGTCTCCCTCATTTTGAACATTCTCCATTTTCTTTTGTTGGATCAGTTCACTTATTACTTGCTTGAAAGCATTGGTTTTTATAAGCCATTCTCCAACCAGTAGCTTAGTTGAGTCTCTCTCGTGTTCGGTTTTGACAGCAAATAAACTTTCGGTATCTGTCTCTCTTAACGTGATTGAATTAAAATCTTCGCTCATTTGAATCCGAAAATAATTCCTTTCACTATCATAATATTTTCCGTCCCTTAGAAGAAAATACTCTATCCCTAATACTATTTCATAAAAGGGCTCATTATCTGATGGAGAATGGAGTTCTTTTACTTCGATATTCTTCACCATGTCTAAATAGGTTTCTAAACCATATTGTGTGTTAATGATTTTTGCATCCAATACGTTCATGATGTCACACCTCAATATTGTTTTATTTTTTTGGCTCTGTTAAACTTGTCTGTTGGCTCCAGGTGCTCGCTTTCCGCGGGCGAGCCGGGAGCCTCCTCGGCGCTGTGCGGCTGCGGGGTCTCCCTTGTCATGTTTTTCCCGCAGGACGTTGAATCATCATCCGTGAATAGGCACCGCACGAGAAAATGTGAATGCATTTTCGAGGAGTCTCGCTCCTTCCGCTTCAATCAACATAGTTAGCACTATCAACGACTTAAGTAAATCTACCAATTTTTGGGATATACCAAACTAAAAATCCAATGAATTTCCGGCTCATTTTAACGAAAGACATATACAGCAGATGACTTTATGATTTTTCCACAGCATGTCCGCCAAATTCATTACGAAGGGAAGCTACCACTTTACCTGTAAATGTATCATTGTCTAATGAACGGTAACGCATTAGTAAAGACATAGCGATAACAGGGGTAGCTGTTTGAAGATCCAAAGCGGTTTCAACTGTCCATTTCCCTTCCCCAGAAGAATGCATAATGCCCTTAATTTCATCTAATTTTGCATCTTTAGAAAATGCGCGTTCTGTCAATTCCATGAGCCATGAGCGGATGACAGAACCGTTATTCCACACCCGTGCCACTTTTTCATAGTCAAAATCGAAATCGCTTTTTTCCAGGACTTCGAATCCTTCACCAATGGCGGCCATCATTCCGTATTCTATTCCATTGTGGACCATTTTTAAGAAGTGGCCACTACCAGATTTCCCAGCATATAAATACCCATTATCTACAGCTGTATCTCTAAAAATCGGCTCGACAATGCTCCATGCTTCAGGATCTCCACCAATCATATAACAAGCACCATAGCGAGCACCTTCCATCCCCCCAGAAGTACCGGCATCCATAAAGCTCACTCCAACTTTCTTCAACTGTTCGTAACGACGAATGGATTCCTTATAATGCGAATTACCAGCTTCAATGACGATATCTCCTTCACTTAGAAATGGTGTGATTTCACTAATAACTGAATCAACGACTGAGTGTGGGACCATTATCCAAACAACTCGTGGCTTTTCTAATGATTGAACAAGATCTTGTAAACTGGATGCTCCTTCAACTCCGTATTTTTTAATTTCTTCAATAGTATTTGTATTTAGATCAAACGCCATTACACGGTGTTTATTGTCAATTAAGTTTTTTCCTAAGTTCATACCCATTTTCCCTAATCCAATTAATCCTACTTTCACTTGAGTTTCCTCCTTTAAATTACAAAAAATAGCCTGTATTATTATGCTACCCATTTGTTGTTCTTCATGGTCTCCTTATGGAACCATAAGGATTCAACAAATACTTTAAGTTCCTTGGGTAAATCGCGTAACAATTATCTGTCAAATCCAACCTCGGTTTGCTCTCTTCATACCAATAGCCTTCCAGGGAGGTGCGGATTAAACTCCCCCCCTAGTTTCCCACCATTTAAAACCATCCTCCTCCAATAATTGCGAAGCAGCTTGTGGCCCCATCGAACCGGCTTGATATAGGTGGAGTGGAAGGGCATTTTCCTCAAACGCCTCTAAAACGGGCTGTACCCATTTCCAAGATAATTCAACTTCGTCCCAATGAGCAAAGAAGGTAGAGTCCCCACGCAGAGCATCAAATATTAAGAGTTCATATGCTTCGGGCACGTCTTTTTTACTCGCTGAAAAATCAACAACAATAGGTTCTAATTTTCCATTTATCGGGTTTTTACTATTTAACTGCAACGAAACACCTTCATTAGGACTTACATTAATAACTAATAGATTGGGTTCAGCATTTTGGATTTCATTGGTATACAAATTCTTTAATGGGTTTTTGAATTCAATCACAATCCGCGTTAATTTTTCCGTCATTCTTTTTCCTGTCCGGATATAGAATGGGACCCCGTCCCAGAAGGAATTATCAATCCATAGACGAGCAGCGACGAATGTATCGTTTTTAGAAGAAGCATCAACGCCAGGTTCTTCTAAGTATCTGACTACTGGTGTACCGTTTATTTCACCTGATCCATATTGGCCACGAACGACGTGGATACCTACAGTATTTTTCTGTAATGGTCGCAGAGATTCCATAACTTTTCTTTTCTCATTACGGATATCTTTTGCACTAATCTGTTTTGGGAGATGCATGGCTGTCATCATCAACAGCTGTAGCATATGATTTTGAACCATATCACGAATAGCGCCTGCTTGGTCATAATAACCAGCCCTCTCTTCTACACCAACCGTTTCACTAGCCGTAATTTGCACATTGGCAATAAACCGATTGTTCCAAAGTGATTGCAGTACAGGATTGGCAAATTCCAAGGCTTCAAGGTTTTGAACCATTGGTTTTCCGAGATAATGGTCAATCCGAAAAATTTCGTCTTCTTCAAAAGCTTTGCTTAATTTTTCGTTTAAATCTTCAGCAGATTTTAAGTCATACCCAAATGGTTTTTCGATAATCAATCGTTTCCATCCCTTTGTCGAACCTAAGCCACTCTTCTTTATGTTTAAAGCAATTACATCAAAGAATTCAGGAGCAACAGAAAGATAAAACATTCGATTCTCTTCAATACTCTGGTCTTTTTCATTTTGTTGAACGACTTCAACTAACTTCTTATACCCTTCAGCATTCGTGAAATCTAATTGGCAATAACGAAATGCCTTTACAAACTCTTGTTTTTCGGATTTATCATTTATCAAGTGTCTAGAAAAAGTGTATAGCGAGTCTGTTACATGGTTTTGAAAATCAACATCAGACATTTCGTCTATTCCTACACCAATGATCAAAAAAGAATCTGGTAATTTTTGATTCAAATATAAATTAAACAAGGCAGGGTAGATTTTTCGCTTAGCTAAATCCCCAGTTGCCCCAAATAAGACAAACGTCATAGAATCCACTTTTCATTCCTCCACTTTTTCAAAGCATTTTTAAATGGAAAAATGCCTGATTTTCTTCGTTTTCCCTACAAAACAACAGGGATTTTCGCTATTGCGTTATCCTACTTTTGGATGTAAGATTCGTTTATTTCTCCCAGCTTGTCCGGTAATAATGATATCTCTTAATTGAGAATGTCCACATTTTGGACAGGTTTCATTATTTATGGTGATGGTTAGACATCTTTCACAAACTTTTCGCTGCTTAGTTTTGAACTTTCCCATGCGGACCTCTCCTTTCGTAAAAAGCAACAACATGTATAAATTATTAAATGAAGTTTCACTTCATCTCACCATACTTGTAGCAGTATTCCCTTAAGGTTTGGTAGTATTTTTTAAGCTCGCTATTACTTGAGCAAAATCAGTATATTACGTATGTTATACTTTTGAAAGTACGCACTTTATTAACATATAGATACATTCGTATAACATAGTGTTAAAAATAATACTATAAACTTGAATCCAATACCAAGCGTGAAAAGCCAAGGACAGCGATTATACAAGATTCGCTGCCCTTGGCTTTTTAGTAACTGATTCTTTTATTAAATGTTGTGTTTTTTCAACCTTTTAAATACGTAGAGATATAAAAAAACACGGACAGCATCTTTATTAAGATAGCTAACCGTGGTTTGTTAGTATATGAACTTTTTTACACTTTTTCGAACCTCTAGGAGAAACTCTTTTTTCTACTGAATAGACGATTTGTTTTCTGTTTCTTTTTCCAATACATTTTCAATATAATCTTTACCCCAGTCATACATAGCATCCAGAATAGGCATCAGACTTCTTCCATACTCAGTGAGTGAGTATTCAACTTTTGGTGGAACGACAGGATAGACTTCACGATGAACAATCAAATGGTCTTCAAGTTCGCGCAATTGATTAACAAGCATTCTTTGAGTGATACCCGGCATGAGGGCCTTTAGTTCACCAAAACGTTTGGTTCCTTCTTTTCCTAGATGCCACAATACCAACATTTTCCATTTTCCACCAATAATCGAAAGAGTCAATTCTTTTTCACAATTAAACACTTTTTCCCCAAGATTCGGCATTCATTTCACCTCCAACCCTTATTATGTCCCATAGTATACTTTTTGTTACTATATGATAAAAAAGTGCATACTTTTAATTTAGTAACATACCCAGTATACTGAGTATCATACCGTTAGTAAATAGCTATCAATTGGATACAATAACACTGTGCAAAAGAAAGCTATACGGCACAATTATACTATTATATAAGGAGCGAGTAATAAATGAAATTACAATTAGCATTAGATCTTGTAGATATTCCAGGAGCCATTGAATTGGTGAAAGAAGTAGAAAATCATATAGATGTTGTAGAAATCGGCACGCCGGTTGTGATTAATGAAGGCCTTAAAGCAGTAAAGGAAGTGAAAGCTGCCTTCCCTAACTTAACTGTATTAGCTGACCTTAAAATCATGGATGCAGCTGGATATGAAGTTAGCCAAGCATCTGCAGCAGGCGCTGACATCATCACCATTCTTGGTACAGCTGAAGACGAGTCCATTAAAGGTGCTGTAGAAGAAGCAAAAAAACAAGGTAAACAAATCCTTGCTGATATGATCGCAGTTAAAGACATTGAAGGTCGTGCGAAAGAACTGGATGAACTAGGAGTAGATTATATCTGCGTTCACACAGGTTATGACCTTCAAGCTGTAGGAAAAAATTCTTTCGAAGACCTTGCAACCATTAAGAGCGTTGTAAAAAATGCGAAAACTGCTATTGCAGGCGGAATCAAATTAGAAACACTTCCAGATGTGATTAAAGTACAACCAGATCTTGTCATCGTAGGTGGCGGTATCACAAGCAAAGACGATAAAAAAGCAGTTGCAGCTAAAATGCAAGAATTGATTAAACAAGGTTCATTATAACTATGAAAACTACTCAATATTTAGCTGAAGTCGTTCAAGAATTAAGTCGGACAGTCGACTTAATCTCTGACGAAGAAGCAGAGAAGTTGGTTAATAAGATTCTGGAATCCAAAAAAATCTTTGTTGCAGGTGCGGGCAGATCTGGATTTATGGGCAAATCTTTCGTGATGAGAATGATGCACATGGGGATCGATGCTTATGTAATCGGTGAAACTGTAACAGCAAATTTAGAAAAAGATGATTTGTTGATCATCGGTTCAGGTTCAGGTGAAACGAAAACCTTGGTTTCAATCGCTGAAAAAGCAAAAAGTTTAGGTGGGACGGTCGCAGCTGTAACGATTTCCCCTGACTCCACGATTGGAAAATTAGCTGATATTATCATTAAATTGCCTGGATCACCGAAAGATCAATCTGAAAGTGAATATAAGACCATACAACCAATGGGGTCACTTTTTGAGCAAACGATGTTATTATTTTATGATGCATTGATCTTGCGTTTTATGGAAAAAAAAGGCTTAGACTCTACTAAAATGTACGGCAAACATGCCAATCTCGAATAGAGTACACTTTAAAAAATATGGAAACATCGTAAAGACCGCATTTATTTCTTTTATGAATTGCGGTCTTTACTGCATATTACAAATAACACAGTCCATACAGGAAAGAAAAAATAGCCTCTGATTCAGTCCCTTCTATGGCCGGATCAGAGATCATTATTGGGTGGGGCACAGCCAAGAATTTAGCCATCACTCACAGTATGAGCCCTATTTGGGTTATCACCAATATTTCACTGGTAGGCCCCATGTCTATATAAGTTTTTTTATGGGAAAATAAAATCCTATTGGCGATGAAAAACGCTTCATAAGTGTAGTAAACAAAACTCTTCGTTTTATAAAACAAAGGAATGAGGTTGAATAAATGGTTCAATTCGGCGTAATCGGTACTAATTGGATTACAGAAAGATTACTTGAAGCAGCAAATGATGTAGAAGATTTTAAACTAACTGCTGTTTATTCTCGCACGATTAGTAGAGCAGAAGAATTTGCAAGTAAATATGGAGTAACAAAAATATTTACAAACCTAAAAGAAATGGCAGTTAGTCAAGAAATTGACGCGGTGTACATTGGCTACTCCCAATTCATATCACGCAGAACAAGCTATTTTATTTTTGCAAAATGGCAAACATGTGTTATGTGAAAAGCCACTGGCTGTTAATGCAACCGAAGTAGCGAGGATGATTCAAGCCGCAAAAGATCATAACGCCCTATTAATGGAAGCAATGAAATCAACCTTACTTCCAAACTTCAAGGTCATTCAAGATAATTTACATAAAATTGGTCCTATCCGTAGATACTTTGCAAGCTATTGTCAGTATTCATCTCGTTATGATAAATACAAAGAAGGAATTGTCCTTAATGCCTTCAATCCAGAGTTTGCGAACGGTTCATTAATGGACCTTGGTGTCTATTGTTTGTATCCACTTATTACATTATTTGGTGAACCAAAAGAAGTGAAGGCAACTGGCATTATGCTTGATTCGGGTGTGGATGGTGAAGGTAGCGTCATCTTAAAATATGATGATAAAGATGCGATTGTGATGTATTCCAAAATAACGAACTCTTATTTACCAAGCGAAATTCAAGGCGAAAAAGGAAGTATCATGATTGATAAGATTCATACGGCTGAAAAAGTAGAAATTCACTACACTGACGGCACGGTTGAACAATTAACAGTCGACCAATCTCATCCAGCTATGTATTACGAAGTGAAAGAATTTATTGAATTAATCAACCGAGGAAAAACAGAGTCTGATACTAACTCATATAAAAATTCATACACCACGATACAAGTGTTGGATAAAGTGAGAGATGAAATAGGTCTTGTATATCAAAGTGATCATAAGTGAAAAAACACAAAAACCCCTACAGCGACTTGTATTATTCTCTTGAGAAATTACGAATCTGGCCTGTTTGTCGAAGAATAAAAGAAATCGTTTTAGAACTTACCTAAACTATTTTGCATCCATTCTTTTTTATAAGAGCATTATAGCATTTTCTACCCGGCTAACAAATTTTAAAGGACTTTTGCTTATTATGCAAAGGTTCAATGCTCATTTTTTAAGATGTGTTTCTTCTTATTAATTTGTGATTTAGTTTAAGTATTCCTTAATAGGAGTAGCGACAATGACACTACCCCTATTAGGATCCTACCAACAACCGCACTTTTCTGACCCCACCCTACCCTACAGAGTAAAAAGGGTTGTAAATGTAAAAAAAATCCATGCTATGACCCTTTTTTACAAGTACCTCGGTCGTACCCCAATATGAAGAAACCCAGAGGCATGAGGTCAGTTGACTCGTTATGTGAAGGAGAATCTAAAGAGTATATCGAATGGTTGACTATGCCTACTGTAAATTGGCAGCAAGGAAAAATCCTGAAAATTGCACGGTAGGGATAAGGTTAAATAATAAAATAGAATAAGAGAGGGGCAACTAAAATGTATTTTATTAACGAACAGCATCAACAGAATTATATAAATTTAATGGCGGAATACGAATTAAAAAGGGGATCAGTAGACCGTCAATATGAAGCGAATATATATATAGCAGCGGTACCATATATTTTTGATTTAATTGACCTTGATAAGTTAAATAAGTCCGGCGGGCCTTTGTATCATTTAATGGAATGGGATGAGGAAAAAAAGAAACATGTTCCGGCTCACCCAGGACTCACAGGTTCGACTACGAAGTTATTGACCGTCGGACTATCCTTGTATAATGGCTATCCCACTGACCTGGATTATACGTATTCTCGGGAATTTGCTAACGTAATTATCCAGGCTATTAAAATACGGAATAATTTAGAAAATGCAGCAACTATATTCGAAGATTCTATTCGTGATGATTGATAGCTAATGAGGGATTTTGTTGAATGAATTACAAATCCTAAATAGGAGAGTGAATTTAATGGCAGTATCCAAAGAATCCATGCAAGCACGTGTAAATGAATTAACAGAAGAAATGAATAATGCAATTGAGCAAAAAGAAGTTATTTCTAAATATATAGAAAAACAAACAGAAGAAATCCCTCCAATCGTTGTAGATACTTTGAAAACCAAGATACGCAGATTAAAGATTACAGTCGAGGATTGCGAACTTAGACTTAAAAATTATGAGTAATTTATCGAAAGGTATGGTAAAGATTGAACTGTAAACATTGTGGTAACTACGATTTCATAGTTATAGAGGACAGAAAGGATAAGCACAAACCTAGACAAAAACAATGCACCAAATGTGGTTATCTTTCAATTAGTTTTACCTTTAAAATAAATAAGGACGAATAACAGCATTTATTCGTCTTTTTTTCATTTTATCCGGAAAAATCACACGAGTTCCTGAATTATCAGCTGAAATTTTCCGAACGATCGTAACGCACATTTTCTGGCCATAACCTTTAAACACGAATATCTATTTTGGAATGGAACAAGGAGAGAATTTATTGAATTATTTATTTTTGATAATTGGGGTCTTACCAACAAAACGCGGAAAACATACGCTAAGAGAATTTTGGGAGGAAAAAAGCCGATTTTCCCTACCTAAGGAATCATCGGCCTTTAGTATTATTGAATAAGAGGGCGTAGTGAATATAAACTTGCTACTTTCTTCATATCAAATGTGTATTCGCCAAGAAAATTAATATGTTCCCATCCCAATGGAGAAATATGTTTTAGCAGGTCTTCTCGTAAACTTATATTTGTACACAGCTGCCCTATCTTTTTCAATCCCTAGTCGTACGAGGGAACATCCGCAAGCAGGACAGATTAATGTTTGCATATTTTTCCCTCCTAGAATGATGAATTTTTTTATTCAATACCTCCATGATTTATGGATTTTAACTGTATTTTTGTACTGTTTTTCCGTCTTTAAAGCCTTCAATCGTAGCATCGAATAAATACTCCGGTACCATGGCATATACGGATCGGCTCCTTAGTACAGAAATACCGGGTATTTTTGTAGGTTTTACCACCTTTGCATACTTCGCGTAGTTAGCGGTCAGAGATATAAGAAATCAGGTATAAAAGAGGGAAACCTGTCCTGAGCTGGCCCTGGGTTTCATCTTTCAGACCTGTGGCTCCTTCTGGTATCGTGGTTACTTGCGACTAAATGTCACAGCATGACCCATTGGCAGGTCTAGATTCCTCGTAACGCGTCCCCATTAGGCGACCCAGTTCAAAGGCATCTTCTACAGATAACACTTTTCCCCCTGGATGTTGGTCAAGCCAGTCTTCGGCTGCATTCGGTGAGCTGAAGAAATGGACTTCGTTGCAGAATGCCGTACGAATCGAGGACATATCATCTGGCGTCACGATTGAGACAACGGCAGTGGAAGGTTCCACGCTTACAATGTGGTCCGGTTCCACATTCAACCGTATAGGTTCTCCGGTGCTGTGACAGGGTGACTCGATGTTGACCGAACGACCGATGAGTGCTGGAAATATAAGTGTGTCAAGGGCGCACCAGGCATATAGTTGCTTCCCATCAACCGTAAAGTGGTGAGGGGTAGGGATAAGGGTAAGACCTAAACCAACGACACGGCCTTGTTCGTCGATTTCCACGCTTGGCAGAGACTGGAGAACTTTCTTCACCTCTTCAACAGGTTTTCCGGTCGTTGTCGCCATATCTTCAATGGTGACAGACTCCCCCCCTGCTAGCATTTGTAACAACGGGCGAAACAGCCACTTCATGGATTCTCCTCCCTCTCCCTTGTTCGACTGTTGGTCAAGTCGGGTTACGATTTCCTGAATTTCAGTTTTCATGTCTTTTTCCTCCTTTGTTATTTTTTGTTCCTATTATTATTTTCGATATTACTTTTCATTACCTAAAAACTCCATTTGTTGGACTAATTGACCGATAAAAGCATCCTTTTCATAGCTTGTCTGATTTTTGAAACTTCATGGGCTCTACCCTATGATAAAAATTTTTTCAATTCGTTTCCAAAAGAGAGAGCTTGTTCCAAAGTCATAATTTCCCCTTGCAATTTTGGATGTTCTTCTTTCCACTTGTTTGCATGCTCAACTGAGCTAAAATAGTGAATTTGTTTACATGTTCCTCCGGCCCATGGAGCCTCAGAATCAAACGGCACTGTCCAGATTACTGTTGAATCAGGAGTTGTTTTTGCTAATTTTCCATTTCGGACAGTTACCTCAATCGGTTCACCTGTGTACGCACAACGGGAATGTATATCGACATCAGCAACCAGAGCAGTTGACAGCTCCAATGTCGATATTGCACACCAGGCAAATAAAGTTCGTCCTCCTAAATGAATCTGGTTAGTAGTCGGTATAATCGATAAGCCCAATGCCCCTACTATTTTTTGATCCGCCTCCCGAACGATCATCTGCCGTTGGGCTAATATCTTCACTACTGACTGAACTGTTTTTGTATTAATTCCCGTTTGATTTATTAAAGAACTTTCTGTAACTGCCTGCCCATCACGAATGGAGAAAAAAATTGTCCGAAGAATAGGCACTGATTCTTTAGGCAGCTTAGCTAACAATAGTTCATAAAATTTTTTGAGTTCTGTTTTATTCTTCATTGTTTAAATCCCTCCATTTGATTGAATGCCTCTTTCGGGGAATCAAGGTACGATTCAATGTGTTTACGCAACTTTTGTAGTTCGTTGATTTGTTCGTCTATCTTGGTCAGTTTATCTTTTAACAAATGTTGTAGATGCGGTTCTATCTCCACCGTATTTTTTTCGAAAATCACTATTAAATCTTTCATTTCCTCCAGTGATACGCCTAATGATCGGAGTTGTTTAATACCATTGATACAAAACACATGCTCTTGGTTATAAACGCGGTAATTACCTTCGCTACGCTTTATAGAAGGCAGTATCAATTCCTTTTCTTCATACAGTCGAATGGCTTTTCGACTGACTCCTGTTTGTTGGGCTAGTTGACCAATCGTTAAATCCTCCATTATCTCCCCCCTTTTCGTTAACTGGAAGACCATCACTGAATTAACTAGAGTTTACAACGTTCACCTTAGGGGAAGGTCAAGTGCAATTTTATAATTTAAATACAAAGTTTAATCAGGAGATAGAAGTAACATCATCTTTAAAATGGTGTTATTGCAACATTTCTATAATAAACTCGACATGAAAACCGTTTCCTTGATACTAGCGAGTATTATATGGTAACCCAAGGCTACCTTCGCGAATGGGTTTGCTTGGGGTAATGTAATTTATACATTCAGATTTTAAAGAATCTTCAATTAAAACAACTTATGGAAATCTATCGTCGGGATGTATGCGAACCCAATCTAACAGAGTTATATCAAATTTTAATTCGTCTTGGTTACACTGTTCCAGCTCCATATAATGCTATTTCGGAATCAAAAACAGTTAAGGAACTAGGAGATATTCAAACGCCTGTTTATAGATGACCAGAAGATACTCATTGGACATTATTTCGCCGTACAGGGATTTATGGACTTTGGAATACTGGGGCAATTTCGAGCCATCGAGCAGACGTAAGTGATGCATTTATTCGTAATTATCATCGTGCAAATCGTTGCACCTAGCCACTGACTCAATGGCTGTTAAAAAGGGATTTATTCCTCTGCCACCATTAGTCATTCCTCGATAATTTGTAGAGAAACTCAATCCTTTTTATTAAGTAAGTTTTATAGATTTCAATAGCAAGAAGACTTAACCAAAGTGCACAGATTGTTGACATAATAAACCGTGTAAAACAAATATGCTATATAAATATTTCATTTCCTTAAACAGTTTAAAGTTAATTTGGCAAAGTACGGAAAACCTTATTCATAAAACAGAAAAAAGATTCCTGAGCAATAATCAGGAATCTTTTTTCTAACTTATCCAGCACAGCAAGATAATTTCGAAACATCTTTATCAAAAGTTAGGACAGCCAGCTTCAATCCTTCTGCCATTGTTAGATATGGAGCCATCGTTTCTCTCAGATCTCCAACAGTTAAACCGAATTTCACAGCTAATGTTGCTGCATAAATTACGTCTCCTGCGTTTTCTGCCACTACATGCGCCCCTAACACTTTCAATGTTTTCGCGTCTGCCACTAATTTGAAAACACCTGTTGTTTCCCGATTAACGAGCGCTCTTGGAACAGCATCCAACGGCAATACCGATGTTTTCACTTCATATCCTTTTTCTTTTGCCTGTTGCTCCGTTAAACCAACCGTTGCAATCGATGGAGAAGTAAACGTAACGCCTGGAACCACTTCTAAATTGACCTTTTGATTTAGTCCTCCGATTGCATTACGAGCAGCAAGTCCACCTTCATAAGCAGCTACATAAACAAATTGGGGACCGAGAGTGACATCTCCAGCTGAATAAATTCGGGAATTGGTCGTTTTAAGATAATCATCAATGACAATTTCACCACGGGAACCAACTTCAACGCCTGCTGCATGTAAGTTTAATGATTCTGTATTTGGTTTTCTTCCAGTGGCAATTAGCAATTGTTCTGCTTCAATAATTCGCTTTTTACCATTTATCTCAACATGAACTTTTTTAATGTCTCCATCTTGCTCAACTCGTTCATAGGTTGCACCTGTTACTAAATTAATTCCCTGTTCTGTTAAGGCCTTAGTAATGGCTTCTGAAATTTCAGGATCGTATTCTTTTAATAGACGCTCGCTTCTTTGAATCAAAGTGACTTCTGACCCGAGGTTATGAAATAGTTGTCCTAATTCCATGCCGATATATCCTGAACCAATTACGGTAAGACGATTTGGAACCTTCTTTAATTCCAATAAGCTAGTGCTTGTTAAATAATCTACTTCATCTAATCCGGGAATATTAGGTGCAGTTGAAGAAGCACCTGTAGCTATTAAAAATCTTTTGGCTGTGATTTGATTGCCATTTACTTCAACTGTATTTTCATTTACGAATTTTGCTTCACCTTTTATTAATTCAAAACCATAATCATCAATTAAATTCACATATTTTTCATTTCGCATCTCGGTTACTAAATCATTCTTTTGTTTTACTAATGGCGCTAAATCAACATTTGAAGCCGAAGTGTGTAATCCCACAAATGGATTATTTTTTGCTAGATGATTGATTTCCCCTGCTCTTAATAAGGTCTTAGAAGGAACGCATCCGACATTAACGCAAGTTCCACCCACCGTTCCACGCTCAATCATAGCCACTTTTGCGTTCAAAGCAACGGCTTCAATGGCAGATGAAAAGGCAGCTCCACCAGAACCGATGATGATGTAATCATAATCATAGTTACCTTCATCATTTAAACTTACATCTGTCCTTTTTTCCGATTGCACTTGTATTTCTTCTGCTTCGCCCGGTTGATATTGTGCGTCAGTAATCGCTGTTTTCGCGATATCAATGTCTACATCATACGGTAGTTCAAACAGTGCTTCTCCGCGACGAAAGTCTACTTCAATCCCTTTTGCACCTGCATTTTCAAGAGCAACCGCAATATGTTCTTCACAACCAGTGCAGGTCATTCCTTCAACGTTTAGCCGATATTTTTTCAATAAATTCGTCTTTTGTTCCGATTGAAATTCTTCTGCTTCGCCCGGGTGATAGTTTGCGTCAGCAATCGCATTTTTCGCGTCTTCAACTTTCACGTCATCAGGAAGCTCAAATACAGCTTCTCCACGGCGAAAATCTACTTCAATCGCTTTTGCACCCATGTTTTCAAGAGCGACAGCTACATGCTGTTCACAACCCGAACATGTCATTCCTTGCACGTTCACTCGATATTTTTTCATGGTAAAAATATCCTCCTTTTATTCGACGGGGAGACCCAAGTCTGAAACCTCCGTCTTAATTGCATCTAAATTGGTTTTCGTATCATCAAAAGAAACCGTTACTTCCGCGGTGCTTCCATTAACTTTAATGGCTGTTTTGCCAGCACCTTCAACCTGTGCAATGGCATCTTCCACAACTGATGGCGGGCAGCAATCCATCCCTGCTATAACCATGAATGTCCCCGTCTTCTCAGCTTCAGTAATAGCTTTTACATCCTTCTCTGAATTCATAGCAGTTGTTTTCACTTCACTCTTAGATACTTCAGTTTTTTGGACTTCTTGTTCGTTACTGCATGCACTAACCACTAGCATAAGGGATAGCAACATCATAATCCTGATTATTTGTACTTTCACATAATACACCCCATTTTTTATAGTCAACTTTCAACTGAAAATAAGAAAAGAAACATGGTAAAAACAAGGAACGTTGTAATCCATAAGCCAATGACAGAACTTTTCCTTTTACCCTTTCTTCCATAAACCATATAAAAGGAGTACGCAAGAAGGACAATGGTAACGATGCTGAACAATAACCGATACTTCAACGAGTAGAATGCGATTGCGCCTGCAAACCCAGTGAGTCCAAGGGGAATCAAGATTAGTGGACCCAGGCAACAACCCGCCATAACAAAAGCTGAAAATACAGTGGCTACTTGTGAAACTTTTTCTTTCATGACTTGAACTTCTCCATGCTGCAACAATCATGTGTGGTTGTATCTTTCTTTGTTTCCTCTTTTGTTTCTGGATCAAGTTTTCTCCAGCCCTTGAAAAGAGCGAAAACGAATAACAGACCCATCATGATGAAAATAACATTTTTAAATTCCGTGAAGTATGATCCCAGTGCTGTTCCTGCAATCAACGGAAGTAGTAAAAACAGATGACACGGGCATGTGATGAGTGCGACAAGAAACCAACCTGAACTTTTTATTATGTTTTTCATTTCTGTTTCACCTCTTATTTCTTCATCAGTGTTTCAATAATGGGGCATTCGTAAATATCTTTGTTTTCGGGACATCTTTCTTTAAGATCCATCAGCATTCGTTCAATCCTTTTAAGATCTTCAATTTTACGTTGAATGTCCTCTATCTTCAAAATAGTGAAATCATACATATCACGACACTTCGCTTCATCGCGATCGACAACCCCTAGCAATTTATCAATTTCATTTAAGGTAAATCCTAATTCCTGCATTCGTTTTATGAAATGCAATCGATCGACCGTTTGTTGGGAATACATTCGGTATCCTTTTTCCGTACGTTCAGGCTCTGGAATTAAGCCTAAACGCTCATAATATCGAATGGTCTCCTTGTTAACACCGCACTTGTCAGCCAGTTCTCCGATACGAAATTTCATACGTCTCACCTCACTTACAGCATAAACCACGTACCTTAGTACAGGGTAAATATATAGTTTACTTCATTCATGAGATTTTACTTACCCTTAGAGCCAGATAACGTGCCGCCAAAAACAGCAGCCCCAACCTCAAAGGCTTCCGCAAGAGTCAGCTTGTCCTTCGCCGTTGTTGAATTCTTTTCATTCGCTTTTTGCCAATGTTCCTCAGAACAATAAAATTGAATGGCTGGGCAACAGCTGGTAGAAATGGACGTTGGCTCATTCGATTCGCAAGAAGAATCGCAGCATGCGTTGGTATCGGCAGCATCCGTTGTTCCCAAGCCTACAACCACGGTATCAGGATTGGCAACGGGCATGTTGTTTTTCACATCGATGGTAATCTTTTCACCGCAAAATGCACATTCCGATTCAATAACGGCATCTGTAAACATCGATGGAATGCCAAGGGCATCAATCGCACACATGGAATAAGCTGGCAACATTCCAGCCAATGTAACACGGTGTGGAGTCGGAACTCCTGAAAAAGGATACGCCACGTTCACATCCCCAGAGTTTTGGTCCCAGTGAATTAAATCCAATTCCCTTAAACGTTGAAGAGCAGATTGGACATCAATTTGTTCCTCTGTTGCAGTTAAATCATTGATGTTGACGATTTTTCCCTCAGCCATGAAAAGAAGAATGTCTAAACGGATACTATTTTCTGAAGGAGACAATAAACGGATTTTTCCCTCAAATCCTTCTTCTGGCAAACCAAGTGATTGTAACACCTTGTCCTTTAACGAAGTATTCAAATGATTTTGATTCATGTTGCTGCCTCCTCTATTTGATCTGCAATTATTTACAGGAATTTTTCTTCCTAGTACAGAATAAACCCTGTACCATAGTACAGGGTCAAGTATGATTTATTATTTTATCTTCTAAAACTAAACTATCCCATTAGTTAAGTATAACCTTACCATCTATTCTGAAATTTAACATAGATATCCAATTTTCTTTAAAAGTGTTGTTCCACAATCTGGCCCGATTATTGAACAAAATTAAAAAAGCCATTTAATTCATTAGTTCATGGACAAATCACCATAAACGACCGTTTTTGGTTATGAATAGAGAACTTCTCTAAAAACCTTAAAAACTACTTAAATACATAACCAAAAATATAACCAAAATCAAAAGACCAATATATCTATTTAAAACCCCTTTTTGGTATAGTTAACATATTAGAAAAGGGGAGATTTGTGTTGAAATTTGGATATGCACGCGTAAGTACACAAGATCAATCATTATCATTACAACTCGATGCATTAGCTCACTACGGAGTGGATCAGATTTTTGAAGAAAAAGAATCAGGAAAAATGAAAAATCGACCTCAATTAGATGAACTACTTAAAGTTTTACGTAAAGATGACACGGTCATTGTTTATAAATTAGATCGTATCAGTCGTAGTACCAAACATTTAATTGAGCTTATGGAATATTTCGAATCAAAGGAAATTCATTTTGTTTCCATACAAGACAAGATCGATACCACAACTGCTATGGGACGGTTCTTTTTCAGAATGTTAGCCAGCATAGCAGAATTAGAACGAGATATTATTAGTGAACGAACGAAGGATGGATTGACGGCTGCTAGAGCTAGGGGAAGAAACGGAGGCAGACCGAAGGTTGATTTAAAGAAAATAGAACTTGCTATAAAAATGTATGAAAGCAAAGATTACTCTTTATCTCAAATTAAGACGGCAACAGGCATTGGAGCGACAACCTTATATCGTTATCTAGAAAAGAAAAAAGATATCTAGCAAGGAGTTGTAGCATGAGAGGGAAAGAATTACTAACAGAAGATCAAAGAACGGAATTTGTACGAATTCCAGCTGATATGAGCGAAAGTGAACTAGAAACTTATTATACTTTTTCACAATATGACCTTGAAATTATTAAACGACACAGAAGAGATCATAATCGATTAGGCTTTGCTGTTCAATTATGTGTTCTACGCTATCCTGGATGGTCCCTTTCAGATGTTGGACCTATTCCAGATTACATAATCGAATACATAGCTAGCCAAATAGATGTTAATCCTAATTCATTTTCTTTATATGCCCAACGAGAGCCAACTAAACATGAGCATATGGAAGAAATCCGTCAAGTTTATGGTTATCAAAATTTTTCCTTAGGGAACTATCGCAAGGCAGCTCAGTTTCTTTTGAATCATGCCCTTCAAAATGGAAATTCAATGTATCTTCTTCGTACAGCACAAGAAGAACTACGTAATCAGAAAATTATTCTCCCTGGCATGACTACTATAGAAAGGCTTGTTTGGGAAACTCGTCAACGAGCAGAGGAAAGGATTTTTAAATCATTAACTTGTACTCTTTCCAAATGGCAAAAACAAAAGTTAGATAAACTTATAGATCCATTTGTAGACAATAGAAAAACCCCTTTAGCATGGCTGAGGGAGCTTCCCGGCCAATCTTCACCTGAAGCCTTTTTAAAAGTCATAAAGCGCTTAGAATATATTCGAGAATTAAAATTAGAAATAAATACAGAACAAATCCATCCCAATCGGTTACTTCAATTATCTCGTATTGGAGCACGGTATGAACCACACTCATTTCGAAGATTTAAAGAAATGAAGAAATATGCAATTCTTGTTGCCTATCTAGTAACACTAAGCCAAGATCTAATTGACCAAGCAATTGAAATTCATGATAGACAAATGATGATTTTACAATCAAAGGGTCGTAAAACACAAGAGGAAATGCAAAAAGAAAATGGAAAAGCAGTGAATGAAAAAGTCGTGCATTTTGCAGATATTGGTGCTGCACTTATTCAAGCACGAAATGAAGGGCTTGATCCATTTAATGCTATTGAAATGATTATGCCGTGGGATAAAATTGTTTCTTCCGTTGAAGAAGCCCAAAAATTAGCCCGACCGATGGATTACGATTATCTAGATTTGTTAGAAAATCGGTTTTCTTATCTAAGAAAATATACTCCTACTTTTCTTAAATCTCTTGAATTTCGTTCTACACAAGGTACAGAGCCATTATTGCAAGCCCTAAAAACGCTAAATGAAATAAATGAATCTGGTAAAAGAAAAATTCCAAATGATGCCCCGGTAGATTTTATTCCTAAACGTTGGAAGAAGCATGTTTATGGTGATGATGGAATAATTAACCGGCACTATTATGAGATGGCTGCACTAACAGAGTTGAAAAATCATATTCGTTCAGGCGACATATCCGTAGTCGGTAGTAGACTTCATAAAGATTTTGAAGAGTATCTTGTTCCTAAAAAAGATTGGACAACAACTCGTCTTACGGAAACTAAACTAGCCGTTCGTTCATCGGCAGATGAATATATTGAGGAAAGAAGAAAGTCACTAGCTCAACGCCTTACATGGGTTTCAAATAATCTTGATTCTCTAGAAGGAGTAAATATCGAAAAGGCTAAGATCCGAGTGGACCGTTTGGAGAAGAATACACCCGAAGAAGCGAGAGCTTTTAGCCTGTCTTTATATAATATGTTGCCAAGAATAAAGCTCACTGATCTTTTAATGGAGGTAGCACACTGGACAGGATTTGATGAAATGTTGATACATGCCTCAACCAATCGCCCACCAAAGGGAGAGGAAAAAGTAGTTCTCATGGCTGCTCTCATGGCGATGGGAACTAACATAGGTCTTACTAAAATGGCAGAAGCGACACCAGGAGTTACCTATCATCAAATGGCTAATGCAGCGCAATGGCGTTTATTCGATGATGCTATAAGTCGTGCACAAGCGACATTAGTAAATTTTCAACATAAGCTTAAACTAGCTTCCTATTGGGGAGATGGAAGTACCTCTTCCTCTGATGGAATGCGCGTACAGGTTGGTGTTTCATCGTTACATGCCGATGCCAATCCACACTATGGGTCTGGAAAAGGGGCAACCATTTATCGATTTACCAGTGATCAATTTTCAAGTTTTTATACGAAAGTCATTAATACCAATGCTCGTGATGCTGTACACGTTATCGATGGATTACTTCATCATGAGACAGATTTAAATATTGAAGAGCATTTTACAGATACAGCTGGCTACGCCGACTCAGTATTTGGATTGAGTCATTTACTAGGATTTCGTTTTGCACCAAGGCTACGTGATTTAGCTGACTCTAAGCTATTCACCATCCAAACGCCGAATGAATTCCCAAAACTAGAAAATATACTCCGTGGTCGTATTAATACTAAAATTATTCAAGAGAATTTTGATGACGTATTACGTGTAGCTCATTCTATTCGAGAAGGAAAAGTGTCTGGTTCACTTATTATGGGGAAATTAGGGTCATATGCGAGACAAAATAAACTTGCAACTACTTTGCGAGAAATGGGGAGAATCGAAAAGACCATTTTTATTTTGGATTACATATCTAACGAAACACTACGCCGTCGAATTCAGCGAGGACTAAATAAAGGGGAAGCCATGAATGGGTTAGCAAGAGCCTTATTCTTTGGAAAACGAGGTGAGTTACGAGAACGAGGAATACAAGACCAACTACAACGTGCAAGTGCTTTAAATATTCTAATAAATGCTATTAGCGTATGGAATACCGTTTATCTTACAGAAGCAACAAAATTATTGAAGGAAAAGGGGAATTTGAGAGAAGATTTACTTAAACATGTTTCTCCGTTAGGATGGGAACACATTAATTTTCTTGGTGAATACAACTTTGATGCAAGTAAAGTAGCAAGTCTACATTCACTACGCCCTCTTATTCAATAATACTAAAAGCCGATGATTCCTTAGCGTAGGAAAAATCGGCTTTCTTTATGTCGAAATTTGCTTAGCGTATGTTTTCCGCGTTTTGTTGGTAGGACCCCAACTAGCCAAAACCCTTCGAGACAATTTCAGCAGCTAAGCGAATTCGGAATGGATATTATATACGAAGAAAAAGTTTCTGGGGCAACGAAGGAACGTGAGCAACTTCAAAAAATGTTAGAGGACTTACAAGATGGTGACACCATTTATGTTACAGATTTAACTCGAATTACTCGTAGTACACAAGATTTATTTGAATTGATCGATTACATACGAGGGAAAAAAGCCAGCTTAAAATCACTCAAGGATACATGGCTAGATTTATCAGAGGATAATCCATACAGTCAATTCTTAATTACAGTAATGGCTGGTGTTAACCAGTTAGAGAGAGATCTTATCCGTATGCGTCAACGTGAAGGGATTGAGCTGGCTAAGAAAGAAGGAAAGTTTAAAGGTCGAATAAAGAAATATCATAAAAATCATGCGGGAATGAATTATGCAGTAAAGCTATATAAAGAAGGAAATATGACTGTAAATCAAATTTGTGAAATTACAAATGTGTCTAGGGCTTCATTATATAGAAAGCTATCGGAAGAGAACAAATAGTTCAGTCCTATTCCATTAAATGGCCAGATTATGAAGTAACCCCTTTAAAGAAAATCAGTTCCTTATCCTATGTTTTAAAGGAGATTATGAATTATGTACTTAAAGTCTTATGCAGTTTGGATATTTTGTTATTAGAATTGGGTACTCCAATTCTTTTTTTATGATTTTTTTTACTCATTCAAACAAACACTTGAATGAATGAATAAAAATGGTTATACTATATTCAAACAAACACTTGAATGATATTGGGGTGAGAATATGATGAAGAAAGATACTTGTGAAATTTATTGTTATGACGAAGAAAAGGTCAATCGAATACAAGGTAATTTACAGACAGTAGATATTTCTAGTGTTGCCCAAATGTTAAAAGCTATTGCAGATGAAAATAGAGCAAAAATTACCTATGCTTTGTGTCAAGATGACGAACTGTGTGTGTGTGATATAGCAAATATTATAGGTGTTACGGTTGCAAATGCCTCTCATCACCTGCGAACGCTCCATAAGCAAGGAATTGTTAAGTTTCGAAAAGAGGGAAAACTTGCATTTTATTCATTAGATGATGAGCATATCAGACAAATTATGATGATTGCATTAGCACATAAGAAAGAGGTGAAGAGCAATGTCTAGTGGGAAAGTAAAACTGTCTGAAGAAGAAATGAAAGCCTATCGTGTTCAAGGATTTACTTGTACTAACTGTGCAGCCATTTTTGAAAATAATGTTAAAGAACTTCCCGGTGTTCAGGATGCGAAAGTAAATTTCGGAGCATCTAAAGTTTATGTTAAAGGGACGACAACCATTGAAGAATTAGAAAAAGCAGGAGCATTTGAAAATTTAAAAATTCGAGATGAAAAAGAACAAAGGATAGAACGAGAACCTTTTTGGAAGCAGAAAGAAAACATAAAGGTATATATATCAGCTCTTTTACTTGTAGTTAGCTGGTTCTTAGGAGAGCAGTATGGTGAGGAGCATGTTCTACCGACAATTGGTTATGCAGCGTCCATTTTAATCGGTGGATATTCGTTATTCATTAAAGGTCTCAAAAATCTAAGCAGATTAAATTTCGATATGAATACGCTTATGACTATTGCCATTATAGGAGCTGCAATCATTGGTGAATGGGGTGAAGGGGCAACCGTTGTTATCCTATTTGCGATTAGTGAAGCATTAGAGCGTTATTCAATGGATAAAGCACGTCAATCTATTGAATCTTTAATGGATATTGCCCCAAAAGAAGCGTTAATTCGACGAGGCAATGAAGAAATGATGATTCATGTTGATGATATTCAAGTTGGAGATATCATGATTGTTAAGCCCGGTCAAAAGTTAGCAATGGATGGAGTAGTGGTTAAAGGTACATCGACATTAAATCAGGCTGCGATTACAGGTGAAAGTGTCCCAGTAACGAAAACCACAAATGATGAAGTATTTGCAGGAACCTTGAATGAAGAAGGGTTACTTGAGGTTAAAGTAACAAAACGGGTTGAAGATACTACTCTTTCAAAAATCATTCACTTGGTAGAAGAAGCCCAAGCAGAACGGGCCCCTTCTCAAGCGTTTGTCGATAAATTTGCAAAATACTATACACCAGCTATTGTGATACTAGCTCTTTTAATTGCTGTAGTTCCACCATTATTTGGGGGAGACTGGAGCCAATGGATTTATCAAGGATTAGCTGTATTAGTGGTTGGTTGTCCTTGTGCCTTAGTAGTCTCAACTCCAGTTGCTGTTGTTACAGCAATAGGAAATGCAGCGAAAAATGGTGTTTTAATTAAAGGTGGTATCCATTTAGAAGAAGCAGGACACTTAAAAGCGATTGCCTTTGATAAAACAGGAACATTAACAAAAGGGATTCCTGCTGTAACAGACATTGTGACATATGCTGGAAATGAAAATGAATTAATGACCATAACAGCAGCTATTGAAAAAGGATCGCAGCATCCACTTGCTTCAGCAATTATGAGAAAAGCAGAAGAAAATGGATCAGACTTTAATGATGTAATGGTTGAAGACTTCCAATCCATTACGGGTAAAGGTGTAAAAGCCAAAGTAAATAACGAAATATATTATGTCGGAAGCCCAGCACTTTTTGAAGAATTACATGGAAGCATTGAAAGTGATAGAAAACAAAAGATTACAGAAATGCAGATCCAAGGAAAAACCGTGATGGTGCTAGGAACGAAAAAAGAGATTCTTTCGTTAATTGCTGTAGCTGATGAAATTAGGGAAACATCAAAAGAAGTTATCGGGAAATTGAATAATATTGGAATTGAAACAGTAATGCTTACAGGTGATAATCAGAGAACTGCAACTGCAATTGGAAAACAAATTGGTGTTTCTGATATTAGAGCTGATTTACTTCCAGAGGATAAGTTGAATTTCATTAAAGAACTTCGAGAAAAACATCAAAGTGTAGGAATGGTCGGAGATGGCGTGAACGATGCTCCAGCACTTGCAGCATCTACCGTTGGTGTAGCGATGGGTGGTGCTGGAACTGATACAGCTTTAGAAACGGCTGACATCGCATTAATGTCTGATGATTTGAGTAGATTACCATATACAATAAAATTAAGCCGTAAGGCTTTAGCAATCATCAAGCAAAACATTACCTTCTCTTTGGCGATTAAATTAGTGGCATTACTGTTGGTCATGCCCGGTTGGTTAACACTTTGGATAGCGATATTTGCTGATATGGGAGCAACTTTACTTGTAACATTAAACAGTTTACGCTTATTGAAAATCAAAGAATAGGTTCTAAAATGGGCTTCAACAATTGGATGCGATAATTGAACTGATTAAAAGGAGGTTTTCAAAATGGTCATACAATCAAATATGTCACCCAAAGCTATTACTGAAGTTTGGGAAAGTACAACGGATGTTTTTAAAGAACACAATATTCCACTGACTGAAAAAACTTTAGTTACATTGGTTGAAGCCGATGCATTGACTTCCCTACTTCAAGAACTCAATGCTATTGTTGGAAGTTCAACGGCAACTTGTATAGAAGGTGGCTGACAAATGCCATCAAAAAAGGAGTAGTCTACTCCTTTCATCATATATATTTTAATTATACAACTAAAGGACGCTTTAACTGAGCAACGAAAAAAGCCAAATTTCTCAATGGATGTTGAGAAATTTGGCTTTTTAGTATGAGAAATTCCTTAGCGTTGTAAATCCGCATTTTCCTGACGCTACCCCTATAAACATAATAATCACCTATTACCATTCTAAAAGCATAAGTAATAAAGTTCATTGGTAATTGAAGGGAAGTCATAAAAAAAGTGTAATAATCCTTTGGGGACTATTACACTTAATTCTAATCCATCGCTATTCTCCACTAGGAGGTATAATCTTAATTTGTTTTTACATTTCAAGTAGTTCTAAAAACTCTTGTTCGTTAATGATTTTAAGTTTAACACCATTTGTAATATACTTCTCTGCTTTTTTTAATTTCGTACTTTTAGTTCCCTTAATGAAGTTCTGAAAGTCTTCTAGACCTGCAACAACATAGGTTGTTTTCTTGGTAACATAATCGTTGCATTTTCCACTACGAAGAAGAACCTCTTTTATTGCTTCTTTTCTCACTAAAAATGATAATTTTCCAGTAAAGACGAACGTTTCATCCTTTAAAGATAGGGACTTGAACTTTCCAGTCATATAATCACCAAACTACATTAAACTAACTTATTTCGAATTTTAAATGCTTGAATAAAGACCTGGGCAAACTCTGTACTATTTGAATAATCTAAATCACAAGGATTTCCGTTATATAGACTAAATCCTGCTTGTACTAGCCATGTAGTTGATCCAGTCAATCCAGCGTGACTTGGTACCATTATTCCTTTATTTTCATCGAATCTCATTAAAGATACTAGTGGACCGTTATATGGCTTAAAATCACTTTCGTCAATCAACTCGTAAATGTAAGGAACAGCTGCTATATAAATATTTGATTCATATTGACTGCTCTTACCAGGTGTAATGCCATAAATCTGCATTAGTTTCTCGAAATTTTCTTTGTGTTCTTCATTAATAAAATACATTTAAGTCCCCCCACCAATTGATTTAATATGTTTGTTTCCATTAGGAATTTTATTTAATTCAAATTAACAAAACTATTGTTTAGATAGCACCTTGTATTTAGAGTGATTCACAATAGTTCTAGTATTTTCTAAATTAAGCTCCTTACTGGAATCTAAACTGATTTCAACTAATACACTATTTTCTCTAATCATTGTTACATTTCCTTCAACAGTAATCCCTTTTCTTGAAAATTGTATCGTATCTCCAATTTTTGCTTTTGTAGACATAAACATCAAACTCCAATCTCGTAAGTTCTTATATCCAGTTCATTGGTTTCTCTTCGCAAAAACTACCAACACATTCTCTTTAACTATTTCTCTATGTCTATCCAATCTCCACTTTTTGTCCAACGTTTCCCTTTTTAGATTCCTCACTTCTATTCAGGAGATTCAAACATTGATCGAGCTCCTTTGAATATTGAATTGTTTTTTCATGCGTAAGTCCATATTCAAGACCAGCGCCAATCATTTGTTGACGCTTTTTTTCTATAGCGCGCATTACCTCGTTATTTTCCATCTTTAATATCACTTCTCCTTCTAAATGCATGAAAGTCATCGCTCATTGATGTAATTCATGTAGAGAATAAGCTTAAAACGGAAGCGGCCCTTCATATTCGTTCAATATATGAAAGTTGGAAATACGGGAAGGATTAATAATGTCACCATTTGAAATATCGACTAAGGCATATCCAAATTCCGAACGTAACTTTTCTAATGAATCCTGGTAGATCCCTTTAATTTTGCTAATTTCCTCAGCATTATAGGGTAACTTTCCCACTGTTTGTTGATTTTTCCATAAAAATAAAGCCCGTATAATTGTACAAAAATTAATTAATATATCACTAGATTCAACTTTAAGTGCAAGGATCACACTATTTCCCATAAGAATCTTCTGGAATTTATACATGGTTAAAAACCCTCTTTCTGAATTGATTTCACTCCACGTACAACAGCTTCAATTAATTGTTCTTGCGTTGTCATAGAACGGAGATTAGCCAACTTCTCCACTTCTGCGTGCAGTTCATTCGGTAGATGAATATACTGACTAACTATTCCTGATTCTAATTTCACTTCACCATTTAAGTAATGTATTTCACCCTCAATTACATAACGTTGCAAGAGGTCAAAATACTCTTTATTTAATTTCACCCTTGCTTGACGGCAGCGCACCAGGTAGTCCCCTTCAGCTCGTTCAAAAACTTGAATATTTTTCGGGCCTAATTCACTGATTAATTCATATAAAAGGTCATAAGTTATATGCTCGCTTTTTCTTGGAATCGGTAAACGGAATACGATAAATCCCTTTTTTGGATTGTATGGTTTATGTGGCCACTCGTCCGATGTTAACAGTATTTCTTGTTCATCCGGATGGATCAATCCTCCATCAGCTTTCAAAAGAGTAATAGTAGATGTATTTACTATTCTTACCGTTTCATCATGATAAGGAATAAGGTCAAACAGTCGCATACGATTCTTATATAAATGAAGCTTTTCTCCATATTTAGCAATGCTCTTATGTGTTCTAGTGTGAAGATGCTCTTTGAAGTCGATACAATCTTTTTCATTGAATCGTCTTTCAGTTTTATTTCCAATTTGAACAAGTTTACTATCAATTTTCTCTGCAAGAGCTAAACTATTAAGATATTGAGGTGTAACACCGACAATTTGAGCTGCTTTACGTAAAGAAATTCCTTCTAATTTCAGTTTTTCTTTTGCCCTTTTTACTTCATCTTCAGAAAAGCGGTATCCACCATCCCTTCTAAACGTATCTTGATTCGCTGGCGATAGAACTCCAATTTTAATAAGATAGCGCACTTGGCGTTCCGTACGATCAAGTTCTTTTGATGCTTGTGAAAGTGTAAGATACATGGCTTTTCCCTCTCTTTATCCGTGCAATTTAATATAAATTCGTTACTACCTCTTTAGGGTATAAATAATCTAAATCGACTAGATCAGTTCTATCATACACAGGAATATAACATTCATCCCCGAGCCCATATACGCTAAATACATATCCTGCTGGTTCTTCATTTTGCTCAACAGGGAAACCTAACAATGCTGTTCTAGTTTCCGATAGAAAAACCCGCTTTTCGTCCTTCCCTAAGGAAAGATTGTGCCACTCATTACCGTCGAAGTACGGCTTTTCAAAGAAGATAACTGCCTCTAATGTAATAAATAAAATAGGTGTATTTGTCATATTATATCTCCTTTTAGTTCCACATATATAATAGAAGAAACTAGGGAGAAAATCTCCCTAAGATCCTTAAATCTATTTTGAAAGTAACGCTCTTGCTTCTTCTTCCGTATCGCAAAGAAGATGGAATCGATTAGCTTTCAAATTGTAGTATTTAACTTGTTTAGTAACGGAAAGCTCAAATACGTGCTTCGATGCGGAAGTTGATTTCCCGATAATAACTTTCTTCACTTTATCACCAACAGGAAGATATGCATTGTCACCCACGCTCCACTCCTTCATTTCCTTCATAACAGCGGGACGTTCATTCCAAACAGTACCTATTAGCGATTCATCAACTACGGCTTCTAATCCAATGGGAACAATATTTAATTTTCTTCCATCACTTAACGCTATAGATACCGGATGCTTTCTTGATAACTTAACTTCAAAAATATAACCTAATTCTCCATTATAACGAATCATTCTTCCAGGCTCGCAATCCTCTTGACTTAATGTCAAACCATCTGTAATCGAGTAGCGATATCTAGGGAATTTTTCTTGCATCTGAGCAATAACTTGCGGTTCAGCTAGTTTCAATGTTTCTTGATCACTAGCTCCTATTGGTGTAAAGACGGTAACTTGAATTGGCATTAACTCTAATCGTACCGTTTTTTTCATCAACTTCATATTCATATTCATTCCTCCTAGTGTGTGTTGTTACTTATTATCTAGTGCATATCCTGTGTTTTTAAATCTACAATCACTTCCTCGAATGATTTTAGATTTACAAGAGGCAAAATGTATTTTGAGAATAACTCTATATATTGGTGACCCTTCATGGTGTACTCAAACAGCTATCTTCATGTTGAAACCTCCTTTCTTAGTTCAGATTGAAATACTTATTGTAGTCCTTAATGTAAGGAACGACCTACCTACTTTAAGAATTGTTAAAAGGGATTTCTTAGTGTAGAAGAATAATAAAGTTGTTTAAGTTTCGAAATGCAACTCAACATTCATTAAGTTTCATATTAGCTTCGGAATGTGCCATTAGTTTACTAGTTTTCCCTTAGAATTTTTCCATGAAAAAGGAGAAGAAAACCTATATTTTCTATATTTTCCTGATTCAACTTCATAGTTATAATGCCGTTCATATTTTTCAGTGGAAGTCTCTTTATCCTTTTTCATAATTGTGACTTCTCCAGTAAAATCAGGATAATTAGAAACAAAAAGCTGCATTACCTTATTATTTTTTTCTTCTTTCTCAACTTCTGTTATAAAAGCCATTCTGTTTGTAATCATTTTAACGTACATTTTTTCACCGCCTTTTCTTACTGAACTTCATCGTTCTTTATCGAAACATATCTATCATTTTGTTCGTTTCGCTTTGTTGAATCGCGCTCTGAACCGTTCTAAAACCCAGTCCCTTTCGTAATGGTTTTCATCTGCAACTTCATCACAAGTCTGTATTACTTCTTCTACGAGTTCATCAATACGTTTAATCGCTTGTTTATAGAGCGTACTTTCATCTGTCATGTTTTCACTTCCTTTGCTAATCTAGTACAAAATCAACAGCTAGAAATAAGGGTTTTAACCTTTGCATTTTTTAAATCTGTACCTTGCTTCAAAGACCTCAATCAATTATTCCATGAGACTTCCTTCCATTAAGCTGCAAACCATTCTTCAGGATTACAAGAGTAGGACTTTGAATCACGATTTTCTACTTTACCAATGTAAATCACCTTATCGTTATCATCGATTTTATAGAATACTCTTGCTCTTTTACATTTCACACGCTTCACTTCTTTATTTCGGTTTAAGCCGCCGTACTGAAGGGAAGTAGGACGCGGGTCTTCAGAAAGTACCCTAATCGCCTCTTCGATCATTGCCTTCTCCTTTTTATTAAACTTTGATAATTCCTTTTCTACTCTTCTAGACGAAAATTTTACAAGATACATTTTATATACTCCTCTCATATTTATTTATGCTGTATCTACTGCTTTCGACAAATTTAAGTATTTTATCTTTTTAGTAGAGATAAAGAGGTTCTTATTTTTTACAAGGACGATTTGAAAAATATGGAATATTTACTCCGTATGAAATTCAGCTTCTGTGATTTCTGGAACCGATTGAAATTTTCTTATACTGCCACCACCTTATAACCATTTATTTCAAATTTCGCGGATTATATACATTATATACATATATATGTATATCGTAATATCTTGACTAAATATTACCACCTCTTCGCTGGAAATACAACCCATAATTTAATTAAAATATATAAAAAATTACAACATGGTATATAACCTTTAAAAATATAACATTTTTCTATGTTTTATCTTTTCTGATAGTGGTTTAATTAAATATAAGAGATTCTTAATTGGCTAATCTATCATTCAAAAAAACTGTAAATTAATTACATAATTTATCTGATTTTCTAAAGAGGTGGAAAAATGACAGAAATTGGATTTTTCGGCAACTTTGAGCTCGCACTTTCAAATGGTGAATATTGGAAAAATGAAAAGCTGTTCCATGAAATTGAAAAACGCGGATTTTCAAATTTCAATTGGACAGAAATACCAGATGATGTTCTTCTTTACATTTTTATTCACGATCAACCTACTATCGGGGAAAAACGGAAGGATGCAACTAAAAAAGAATATTTACGTGACTTAAATCAATTTCTATCTTATCTATACAATCCCGCTAACAATTTACCTTCTCTAAGAGAACTGAAACCTGAAGACCTTCTTGGTTATCAACGATACCTGGAAGGAAAATATAAAAAGACCACACTTTTACGAAAAACATCAGTGGTGAAACATTTCTTCAGGTACTTAGCAAGTAAGGAAATACTAGAGAGGGATATAACCTTGCAGCTAAAGAGACCTAAAACAAAATACGAGGAGTTGGTTAATCGAGATTTATTTGATCATGAAGTACGACAACTCCTGGACTATTTTAAAATAGCAGATTGGTTTGCTTATTCTATGGTTTTTTCATTGGTGACAACAGGTATGCGTATAATGGAGTTTTCTACTGCTAAATGGAGAAATCTTCGTTATGAAGAAAGAGTGGGACTACACGTCCTGACGGTACTAGGTAAAGGGGATAAAGAAAGAGACATTATTATATTTGATGATGTATTAGAAGTAATCAAAGAAAACCGTAGAAGAAAGAATTTAAACGTTACTGTAGGAGCTCTTGATGATACAGCATTCTTCCCTAAACCGGATGGAACTCATTACCATAGCACCTATCTTAGTAATGAATTCACAAGATTGGTTAGCAATGCCCCCTTTGATTTCATAAAGGATCGTTTTGTTAAAGAGGAGCTTTCAGCTACTGAAGGAAAGCATATCAAATATAGAATTACACCTCACACTTGTAGGCACTATACAGCTGCCTTTTTTATGGATAAAGGAATCGATATAAAATCCATTCAAGATTTGCTAGGTCATGCATCCATGCATACAACGGACAGATATTTAAGAAGGAAGCGTAGTATAGAACAGCATGCTGCAGTAAAATTAGGAGAAAAATCATTCATCAATTCATTAACAAACTAGCTACAAAAAAATAAAAGGAGCAGGTCATATAATTGGCCACTCCTTTTATTTATGGTGTTCATAAATAATAAATTCATTTAATAATCAATAAAGTCGCTTAATTATTGAAATGCGACTTAACTAATTAACCATTCCACTTTTTATAGCAGATATTTCATTTCCATCTATTACTACTTTACTTTGATACTCAAAAACTTTTCCTTTACTATCTTTAAAATTTTCAGTTTCTATTTCAAAAATTTGTTTTTCCTTCTTCGCCTTTAATAGTAAGTTTGTTACTTTATTCATATAGTCAGTCGGGTCTTCGTCATTAGGTAATAACTTATAGAACATAACGCACTCTCCACCTTTTAAATAAACAAGAAATTTTATGTATTCATTACCTTTAAAAACACTTAACATCGTGAGAGTTCCTCCTTAGTGAATATCATTTGTCTTAAAGTCATTAAATTAAACGACTTTATTTTCGATATAGTACAATTCCTACCTTATTTATTAAGGTTTTTTGCTATTATTTTTAAACTCTTTTATTATTACTGGACATATGGGAATTAGGTTCAGAATCCTCTTGAATATTCTTAGGTTTCCTTTGAAACGTTTGCAAATACCTATCGCTTTTAATGATCATTTCCGTTTTCTGCTGGTCCTTATATTCATTTTTCCTCAAATTCCCGAATACGAGAACATTCTTCCCTACTAGCTGCTTTTCCGTATAAGTGAACTCTTTCCAGTGCTTTTGGAAGATAACAATGGTGAAAGGTACTGAGTTTTCTTCTAGGGTAATATACATAACCTTTTCTAACTTGATTAGTTTTGTCACCTTTCCATAAACAAAGTATCCGACGTTCTGAAGGACATTGTCATTCCATAAAAGTTCATGGGCTTGCTCCTGGTTAACTACTAATTCAGATATAGGTACCTTTCTACCTCCGCCGACATTTACTAGAATTGACGATAATATATCAGGTTCATATTCCGTAAGAAGCTTTACAACTCCTTTGACGGAGCTAATAGATTGAGGTGTCAGATTTTCATTTTTCAACTTCACTTCTTTTTTCGTCTTTTCGCTTTGCTCTCTTTCGGTTGTATTTTTCTCCTTATCTGGGTCTAACCCACTCATACTTAGTCGAATGACAATTTCTTTTACCCCTTTATTCAAGACTTCTGCTTGATACTCCTTTACCTTTGAAATTGATTCAACAAGGTCCAGCCGTTGATAGAAGCCACAATTAGCCACGTGTTTTGAATCTCCTTTTCCGGAGGTCTTAAAATGTGCCACTCTCCCTTCTTCAGCTGCATCGATATAAATCAATGGAGCATTACAATTTTTATCGAGACAGTATATCCTGGTCCCATGTGTAGATTCATTGTATTCTGAAGATGAAATAATTCCTCCGTTATGCAACTTCGCTGATAACATACCAATTCCCCTTTCCACATGAAAAAAGACGCACGTTCCCTAGAAATTAAGGGAATGTGCGTCCTCCGCCACATTTCAAATATTTGTTATTAATTATAATAAATTATAACATAGCAACTAATAAAAAAGAACCCTCATACGAGGGTTGGAAGGTTGTATTATAGCTTTACAATTGAATTTATACCGATGTTTTTAGCTGTTTCATTTAATGCTTCTGTATACTCATATATTTTGTTTTGAATTTGATTCACTAATTCATTTGTATCTCTTTGAAGAAACTTGATTAATTCTCCCATTTCCTTCAAAGTATTACCCGACTTCTGAATTCGGACTTCTACAAATAAATCGTGGCCACCAATTGGTTGTTCAGTAAAATCCTTTACCGTAACTAACGCATAATCTTTATTTGTTTCAATAAGGATCAGTGCTGCATTGTCCGTCTGTTGAATAATTTCTTGTGCAACTTTAGTTACTCCAAATACTTCAGTTACCTTTTGATTTAAAATTTGGTTGTTTAACATGTTCATTCCTCCAAGTGTATGTGATTTTAATATATATATAAAGAAGTAGAGTTATTCCAGATAGAGTAACCTTACTACATTTCTTTCTAATAACCGATACAGCCTATCGTAACTTAATTCTATTTTTCATTGAAATATTTTCTACAATAATTTATCATGATTCACACTCATAAGTCTTTAATAAATTGAAAGCTATTATATAGAGTATTTCCTTCCGATTACAGTCTTTTCGGGATATTCGTAAAGATTATCTAACCACGTTGAGTAATCATAGGTAACGATAATATCCGCACCAGGACAACCAACGTGTAAACTATCTAATAAAACGGCCAGCTCTCTGTGGTCCTTTTCTGTATAATAACAATGGTATATATCTTTTCCTTTTTTTACATATGGGGGGTCAAGAAATATCGTCGAATCATCTGACCAATACGCTTCTTCTATTAAATTTATAGCATTTTCTTGAGTCACCACAATATGGTCACTCAACGAATGGATTTTTTCTATTCTTCTAATTAGTTCTTCTGGATTCCATCTTGAGAGCAGATCCTTAACAGTTCCTTTTTTTCCGCCAAGAGGATTAGCCTTCGGTACACCACTATACGCTAATCGATTAACCAACAGCGAAGACCAAGCAGCTTCAACCATATCTACTCCTTCATAGTCAGAGTTAATAACATCTTGTGCTTTAAAGTAAGCCTTATGAGTAGGTTGTTCGGTTTTAAGGCGGTCAATAATTTCGTATGGATAATGCTTCATTAACCACCAAAAAGAAAACACTCCTGTATCTAGGTCGTTTAAATGTAGTTGATCAACAACTCCAGCATTAAGCATTGCTAACTCAAAACTTCCCCCACCCGTGTACGGTGATACAATTTTTTTGGACTTTTTTTCCTGAAGGTGAGAGTACAAATATTCAACTATTCTACTCTTTCCTCCTGGATATCTGTACGGTGACATACGTTTTGACAATCTCTTTCCTAAAGGTGAAATTTGAATTTTTTCTGCATGTTTATCCTCTAAAATAAGTTTAAATCGGTGCTTAGTTGTTTGTTCATTTAGATAAGTATACCCATCACAAATTTCACACCAAAACCCTTGTTCAATAGAATCCATCTGAAAGTCTTCACTATCCGGAGTATCCATATGTCCGCAAAATGTGCATGTAATCAACAAAGCCACCACCTTTCAATCACTCGGAGAGTTTAGTCAGCATATCGTCAAACTATAACCTCCCTAGCTGCCTAAGTACTGGTTTTGAAATTCTGAGTTGCTAGTAAGTAGTAATAAATAATTAAATGTGATTATTCTTCTTTGGGTGAGGTAACCAAATTTCACCATCTTTTTGGATAACACCATATTGGCCATATCCATTTTCATCAACAAACCAGACTAGGTGTTTTCTAAACTCAGATGATTGAATGTGAACCGGTTCATTTGGCGGAGCTACACTCTTTCTTACAAACGGGCTCCATCCAAATTCGATTTCATTATTTACAACAACATCTCCATTAGATTTATTAAGGATCCAAACACCGAAATTTTTCTGTTCATCTGTAAACCAAATTAAATCATCAATAAGAGGTTCCCCAGGAGGATTAAAAGGATATCCTTCATAAAATGTATCTTTACGATGCTTATTTCTCCATTCAACTCCTAGTTCATGATACTTCATGAAGCTATCTGCTTCTTCTTTGGAGAATATCGCGTAAACTCCGCCTCTATTTTGATTTACTCTATCTATAGGGAATTGGATTACTTTTGCATTTGCCATTTTATCAACTCATTTAACTATACATATATATGTATATTATTTGTATTTCTGATTATAAAGGAATACTTGTTTTATTGTCTAGTAAAAATTAAAAAAAATAAGCTTCGTTCAAAACGAAGCTCAATAAAATCGTAAAGCAATGTATGGTAAGAACGCAAAAAAGACTGCAATAAATATAAATCCATATGACCAAAATCGCCACATACGTTGAGACTTAGGATTTTTCCTTACTTTATAAACCTTAGCCACTACAAAACAAAGTAAAGCCCCAACGATACAAAACATTACTCCCCATTGTTGGCAAAAGGAAAGGACATCTAAGAAGAAAGATTCTGACTGCGTAGTATTTGGAACTTTAGGCAATAAAGTGTCCTCTTCGAACTGGACTAAGGGTGCACTAGTTGCATTACCTAGAATCATTCTTCTTCCTCCTCATCATCCGCAAGAAAATCATCTAAATTATATTTTGGTTTCCCCGACCGTTCCAAGTCTTTATATGTACCTTCATTATTTACTGTACAATTTATTATTTTGCCGTTCTGAAATTCAACGGTTAACCTCCCTTGCGGGACAATACGTGTCGCTAAGTATCTTGTAATTATATAATACAGGTACCTAATGTTGTTCTTTAGATAGAGTTCATCATAATTCTTTGATGGAAATAGAACTTCGAAATCACCACCACTATTACTAATAATAGAATATTTATCACTGATCCTTGGTGGTGAATTAAAGGCATAAATAATCTCTAATATACCATGCCCGTGCTCAGGGCTAGATAAATGCGGTGATTCCTCTGTTAAGCGTTTGATCAATAATTCCATTGTCATGTCATTAAGAGTTTCTGCTGTATAGACAATTTCATTCCTCTTCATAACTATCCCCCGTGACTTTAGTTTTACAAATATATATAAGTTCCGACATAAATTGACATTATTTCCATTCTATTATACATATATATGCGTAATATTTAAACGATTTTTTTAGATTTTCTATTTTCTCCCTCTTTAATAGGTCTTATTTACGAAGTCATTAGACTCATATAAAAACCGATTAAAGAGAGAGAAAAAAATTTTCTCTCTTCCCGTAATCATATAGCTTCCTTCACTTCTTGCTCAGTCTTGTTATTGTTAACTTCCCAAATATTAATAAAATGCCATACACCTTTATGGACTTCTACTTGCGAAATAATCACATCTCCAACAGACAACGTTTGGACTTTATTGTGATAAACCATTCTCTCTCCAGTTCCATCACTAATAACCGCTGACATTTCATCTAACACATCCATAACCTTTCCCGCAACGTAATATAAACCTTGCATTGGACGGTCATTCATATGTAAATCAACTTCAGGGAATGAGAACCAGGCTGCAGGTTCCTCATATACTGTAACGTTTGGTAGCTGAATTTCCTCTTGTTTAGGTTGAAACTTGCTAACAAACTCTAATGCTTTTTCATCTAAATCAAGTTCCTTCAACTGAACTTCCTTTACAGGGAAATCAATTACCTCTTGACCTAGATCATGAGTAACGGGTTGTACTGATAGTGACTTCTCGATAGGAATATCGGATGCAAGCTTTACACTTTTCAAGGTAGATTTCTCCAATTCAAAAAGTTCATTCCGTAACCTTATAGACTCCGCTTCTTCTCTTATTTGTAAAGCATAGAATTTTTCTGTATTTGCCCTAGCACGCTGTTCAGCACTCTTTGAGAATAAGGATAACGAAACAGCAAATAGACCAACGCAAATACAAACGCACAAGAATCCTAGCACAAACATATTATTCCTCCTAAGTGTATTGTAAATAGTTATCTTCAATTGCTCGTAAAACCCGGAAAAACAAAAAAACCCCACGGGCAAAATTCTCCTAAAAAGAAAATTAATGCAACCCGTAGGGTTTAAAACTTCAAGTTCAGGCTCAAAAGAGCAAATAAAAAAATAACTACGATTAGTATACCAATTAGCAAATAAAAACTCAATCAACTTTCACGATTTTATTTTCATAACTTTTATAATTTGTAAAGTACGCTTCCATTTGTTCATTAGAATCAGTTGGTGAAAGGACCATTCGCTTTAATTGTCTCTGACTACCTGGGAATGAAAATGATATAGAATCAATAATATTTGAGAGCCTACTTACAATCGGTCTAGTTCTCTTATATTCAACCTCTAGCTGTTTATTGGATTTGAATCTTCTATCCATTAAAGCCCTAGCTAGGTATTCTATGTCTTCATTATTTATTTGGTCACTCATAAGTTTATTAAGTCGATATTCATCGCCTGTTACTTTTTCTTTTTTCCAATATGTTAGTGAACAATAATCAATAAGATATTGAATCAAATCATTTGCTTCTATATAAATTCGTGTTCGAGGAAAGTTTACTCCTGTGACATGTAAATGCCGTACGCCAATACCAACAATCTCATTTTCTAAAATATTGCGCTCAAATGTAGCCCTTGTTAGATCAAGCATTTCTACGCAATCATTAACGGATGTTAAATACTTAAATCCAAGTTCCTTCACTACATCATGATTCTGAAGAAAGGTCAAACCTTCTTCATATGAAACCACATTGTCCGCCTTAATATTAATTTGTATAGGTACCACATTACGAACACTCATATTATTAAAACCTCTTCTATTAGATTATATAAAGGATAGTATAGCATATATATGTATACCATGTAATATTATTCTCAAAAATTAAGGTATATTGTACTATATTTTTGTTAATATATTGAATAAATTATAAAACACCCTAATTCCGTTATTATTAGGGTGCTTTAATTTTACTCAATCGCATTTGTACTTCTTAAGTTTTCTATATTCAGGTAAATACACAACTTTATGGCTACTGACTTCTTTCAATGTCTTCTTAACATCAACATCACTAACAGCAAGGATATTAGTAGCAGGAATCCTTTTAACTTCCCGCTCCCGAGTCAAAACCGTAAAATGGTCTTTTTCTCTACCGATAACTGTTACTACAGTTTCATCAAACTTCACTAAAGTCATGTTGCTTGCCTCCTTTAACAAGTTTAAACTTCTCAACCTGTTCATCAGTAATAAAGCCGACTCTTCCTCCACTCATACCTGTCTGTGCATTAAAATTAAGCACATGATTGAAGATAGCTTGGCTATGGAATAAATTATTCATGATATTATTAGCTAGAAGAGCAGCCATTCGATTTGTTGCGGATCTCTGAGGATTATTGATTACTAATTCACCACAAGACTCGTCTGGAAATGAACTCTTTGCATCTTCTAGCATTTCAGGAAAAATATCGGTGACCGGTTTTAAAATGACTTCACCTTTATATTTTAAACCGACAACTACTTGGCCCGAAAACCCACTTTGTTGAACAGATAGTCGTTCTTCCTCTGTCCAATATTCCTCTGGTTTATCAAGCACCTCTACTCCTGTCACACCTGTATCAATCCATATTAGACTCTCTACATGGTCCGAATAAAAATAATCATGGAATAGTTGGCGTGTTTTGTTGTTATCGACCATACCCAATAGGAACTTCACTTGTTGATAAGAATCATTAACATCTTTATCGATAAATAATCGGTCCAGCATATCAAAGTCTTTCACATAACTAGTTACAGTTCCTGCTGATACATCGTAAACATCAGAATAACGTTCAGCCAAGGCCTCCACTTTAAAATAACCTAAATCTTCACTCAAACATAATTGATTCGCTAAATTTTTCGGCTCATATCGGTCTGCATCACAAAGGACAAGATTAACACCGAATGTAACAGCATCCTCCTTTTTCGACCTAAAACTAGCAAAATGTGTCGCTATATCTTGGCAAAGTGACCTAAAGAATGCTCCACCATTGGCACCTGCGCCAATTTGAACAAGGTCAAAAAATAATTTCTTTTTATCGTTTTCCAATATATTTAATAAATTTTTCATTAGAATATTCCTCCAAATTCGTAATGTACTATTACCATTTTGAATAGTAAAAAAGAAGAAGAGCAAATAGCCCTTCTTCTATAATCTCGAAACTCTTTTGTGCCAACTAGCTGGATAATCAGCTTCATTGGTTAAAATCGGTTCATCGAAGATGTAATCCAAAGGTAAATCGTAAAAATGACCATTCACACCTGCTCTTAATTTCATACAGGGTTGTTCTTGATCTACCTTACCGACCACTCCATAAAGTAAGAAACGTTTCTCATCATTATTGTCAACAGTTGAGAAATAGGCATCCATACTATTATGAGAATGTATTTGAAGCACCTCAATGAACCCTTCTTTTTCGTAATTAAGTTCCTCATATTCGATACGAACTTTGGAAACCCTCTGTATCGGACAATCGACAAAGTAGTCTTGCGTCTTAGGATTATAGAAAAAACTAACCATGACTTCTAAATCTGTCCCATTACTACAATAATCCCGAAAGAAAGTGATAGCTTTAGCTAACTTCTCTCCTGGAATATGTGGAAGGTTAAATTGAAAACCCTGTGGTATTTTTTCTAATTTCCTTAAATGTTCAGCAGGTACTACAATCGTGCCTAATCCAGAATGACGAATCTCGTACAATCTCCCATCATTACCCGCTACAACATTAAAAGGCTGCAAGCCACTCTCTAGTAAATCTGAGAGTGACCAGTTATAGGTGTGGATTCCTAATTTCATCCTTTAGCACCACCCGATACTTTCGGATATAACCTTTTATTTTCAGCGTCATAATCAAAGTGTGTACGTTCTTTCTCCATCTCGTAGAATTCAAGAACCATTGCTTCACGAAGAGTTTCTGTTGTAATGCCCTCTTCAGGAATATCAGGCACAAACTCAGTTACTTCATGTCGATTTCCGTAATAGTGGATTGTCCAATCTGCAAAGACCCTAATCTCCGGCTTTTTAATTGGAGCTTTCGACGTAGAAGCAGCACCTTTCGTTCCTTTAGTAGATGTGGAAACTTTCGTATTACCCTTTTCGTTCTTTACTTCCTCTTCCTTTTTTGTAACTTTAATTTCTTGATCTCCAAAAAGATTTAATTGATTAAACATATTCATTTCCTCCTAAGTGTAAGTGTGTTTTTTATACTAAAGTCTTTTTCAAGACGCCTAGCCATTCTTCAAAAGTCATATCCAACTTAACCAATGTTTCATTATCAAAATCTTGCCCTTGCAAACCCTGATACATTTCACCTAAATTCGTTCCTCGAAACGCATGATCATTGTTTTGAGAATGAAGAAAAGCAAAAGGCATCGTTCCTAAATGGGCTACAGTTTTGATTTGATACGAATTAAGGTCCGGCCAGCATGTACGTGTATCTTCAAATACATTACTGAATGGATACCGATAAAGTTGTGTATCAGGAGTGAGTACCTGGTCTTTTACACAGACTAATTGACAACCTAAAACCTTCTGTCCTCTAACAGTAAATAAAAATAGCATCTTCGGGTGTCCTACATCTTCAAACTGCTTACGATGATAATGGATATCGAAACGTTGGGAATCAACTTCAATACCAACAATCAGTGCACCATCCATCATTTCTTGATAGATGAAACAGTTTTTCGGAAGTAAAGGGCTCGAACATACCTTCTTTTTCGGAATATGGCGTTCTAAAACCTCTAAGACCCAATCTCGCTCAGCTACGAGAGACGTTGCTTTAAAAAGCGAGTGAATCATTTCTATGTCCAGAGTATTTTTTTTGACACTTTTAAGTAGTTGCTCCATTATCTTGCCAGCAAACTGTCCTACCATTTCCGTTCCTAATAAATTTATTTCTTCCAATAAATGAGTAAAGAGCTCCTGAATATGAGACCTATCCTCGAAAGTATAAATCCTACTCAGAAAACGTCTCAAAGCTTTAATTGTTTCCTCTTCGGAAAATTCTGTTGGATCAAATTTAGAAACAAGTGTTAGGAAAAATTCTGTAACAGCTTCATCATCTTCCGCTTTCTGAATATAATCAAGTGCCATACCAAGAATCGTTTTCATCTCTTCTATCATGGATTCCCCGTTAATATGTTGAACATTAAAAAAATTTTCGAACATATCATCAAAGTTCTTTTCTCTCAACAAATACTGAACTACCGCTTCATCCTCTAAAATAACTAACATTGATAATGCTAAGTCAGATGGAGTAATAGCCCTTCTATTCATTGGAATCCCTGTATTAATGTTTTCAACGATAGCTTCATGTTCACGAAGCGTGATACGTGTCTCGTTTACTTCCTTTTGTGTATTCATAATAATAGCCCTCCCAAATTTGTAATTGTTTATTAAGTGCACAAATAAACGCAAGGATTGTTTCTAAAATTTCATGAAACAGTGTGTATTTACTAGAACCGGCTATCTCTAAAATAATTCCCTGGTCTATGAAATGTCCCTCTACTTCTGCGTCACAATAATCACTTAAAGTAAATAAAGTGGATTCGATTCCAATTTGGACCATTCTGAACGCATAAAACATACTTGTTTCCTTCAATTGTTTTGTAAGATGCTGCCAACGACTTATTTCTTCGTTACATAACACAATTTTCGTCTTCGTCTCGTGTTTTTTCTCATCATATTCTTCATCAATCTTTACATCCTGAAAGAGAATATTGAGAGCATCAAAAAACAAAGACGAATCATTGTTGCTATTTTTAACGTAGAACTGCAAATCTGGATCTAACGGTCTTCCATGGTCACTCATCATTTTGGCAATCAATAAATTGTCAGCTGTATAACGAGCTTCCTCTAGGAATTGAACAGGATAAAAACAGACTTTGGCCATTAAAAAAACCTCCTAATCCTATCTCTCTTAGGTTTTAACTTTATGATTGCTTGGTTAATACCTGCGAGGGCGTTGATTTCGTAAAGTGGATTTCCTAAGTTAATACACTCTCCATCATACTGCGGATCGGATACTTCATCAGATTGATATTCAAATAGATCATCAATAACAGACTTTACTTCCGAAGCACTAAATGAAGAAAAATCAACATCCTTTAACTTTTCTGCTGTACCGAACTGCATGATATTCAAAAGATACATTCTTTGATTCAATGTGCTTTGCTCACCAAGTGCATATTCGTCTACATTTGCATTAAAGCGTTGTAAAATACTCAATATAATTCCCTCCTAAAAGTAATAAAAAAAACTGAAAGTGTAGGTTGAATAACCTATACTTCCAGCTAGTAAACGCAAAAAAGCACCCTATAATTAGACGCAATTCTGCTAAGGAATCTTCCAAAACAAATATGCATCCCATAGGGTGCTAAAACTTCCACATCAGGCTCATAGAGCAAATAAAAAATAACTATGTTATTATTCTACCAAATTCTACGAAGTACAACAATATATGTTTTTTACTAACTGCCAACTTTGGATTAGACTTTTAGTAAAGGTAACTGTGATTGGTTAGACCATTTTAAATTACTACTCTAGAAATGAACAACGATAATACATAAATTCACCAATATTAACCAAAACGCCAACACCCTCACTATTAAAAATTCAGCATCGATAAGGTAATAACAAGTCTTACTTTTCCTTTTCCCTATAAAACATAAAAATTGCCACCTTATATATTAACGGCGACAATTTCTAATCCATTCCAAGCTGTAGACCTCTTAAATTTTTGATTAATACTTAAATAAAGAATTAAGGAAGATGAACTCTTATATCGTTACTTTCTCCTTATTCAATTCTTCCATCAGCAATCTTACACCTTCAGGACTTAATGTAAGATTATTAAAATACGTTTTGTTATCCTCTCGTACTTCCCCCGTAACTGCACACTCCTTATAAGGGATAAACTTTTTCAGAATGATTTTATCCTGGTCAGTGTAAATTTCGATTGGATCCTTTTCTTTAATATTAAACGTCTTTCTTAATTCAACAGGTAATACGATTCTGCCAAGCTCATCTACCTTTCTAACTACTCCAATACTCTTCAAATTAGTTCCCCCCTAACATGTGACCCAATAGTTATTAACGTAAGCATACGCTATGCCTACATTAAATGGATCAAACCTTACTGGAATATTCTTTTCCTCATTCTCTGGATGAAGCAATATCTCAGACCAATAATAGAAATAGTTAATTTTAACTCCTTGTCCTGAGATAACTTTCGCTATATCCTTTCTAGTTGTAGGAAGAGTTAGCATAATAAACGTCTCATCGTATTTAATATATGTGTTCTTACGTTCTCCGGTTTTAGCAATTCTTTTAACAAATGTTTCTTTAGGACTCTCACCTAATGTGGTGTGTAGCATGTTATCATAAATTTCATAACACCACTCTTGTAGCATTAATTGCAGATCTTCAAGAGTCCATACCGCATGATTATCAGGATTTACTTCTTTGGTTACTTGTCGCACATTTTTCATAATTTTGGTGTTTCCTAAGCAATTGTGAATAAATTCAGAGTTTAATGTTCCAAAAAGTCTTTCACAGACTGAACCAAATCTTGGTTTAGCTCCTGGTCTTATTTTCTTCCCTTTGTTATATCTCGCAAGTAGTGTTTCAAAATACATACTTTGGAAATCCTTTCCACCGTCTACAACCACCATGTTTGGCAATCGAGAGTGTCTTCTTACGCATTCTCTTAAAACCATCATATTAGATCTATAACTTGGGGGATCAAACTTTAAATAGAAAGCGAGTATTCTACGTGAATATGCATCAACTAGAAATGTCACCCACGGTTTTCCTAAATTTTCTTCTGTTTGTGAGCATATTAATTTAATATCTAATTCAGTATGGTCAATATGACAGATTTCAAATGGCCTATCTCCATGTCTAGGAGCGGTTTCCTCTAATTCAAAATAAAAAGGTTCTGTATCATAGGCTGCTCTCGAGCCTTGCATTTTCTCTGTTTGCAAATGTTTTGGACGCTCTATGCTTCTTGTACAAAAAAGTTTTATACGATGGTGGTGAGTACCCTTTTTTCTGGCATTCTTTTTTTAAAGCTCTGTGAACTACGTTCCTTTTTTTCTGAATAATGGTTTCATATTGTTCTTCTGTATAATTGTCCATTAACTCAATTACTTCTTTCTCCAATCATTCCGTTCTATTCCCTTGGCGGTGTCTAGCAGAAATAAGACCAACATACCCATTTCCAAATATTTTTTCCGCATCTCGATATTTTTTCATCCAATCCCTAATAGTACGAACAGAAATATTATAATCGGTGTATTTACCACCATTTAGTATCCCTTGTACGACTGTGTATTTTCTATTAGCATGTTCTAATTCTATTTCTCCTGCAGATCTAATAATATGGAGGACTACTTTTTCTTCCTCATTCTCTTCCAAATGTTCAATTTCCTTAATTGCTCCCTTTGAAATTAAATCTTCAAACACAATAATAGGCATTTCCACTATCTTACCAATCTCATCTAGTAAACTTATGACACTTTCACCAAGATTTACCATTGTCAAAACTCTAGCTTCCCAATGAATTTTGTTACCTACAGATATATCAAGTGTACTTGGCTTAAAAGTATAGGATTAAATGCGTGTTGCATATTGAGATAAGCTTTATATGTTTCCCTATTTAAAAAGAGTGGGAATTTATCAAAATCAACGATTGGGTATTTATAAATATCTACATATATCATTTAGTACCATCATTGTATATACATCATAGCAGTAATGCTGTTTTGGTTAGAGAGAAGTTCATCCAATAAAATAAATGTTTATCTCCAATTAACTTCTGAATGATCTTTGATGCATCATCTGGAATATGCAACTTCTCATCTAATAAAAAATCCTCCAAAAAATGAATATTTCTTTGATAGGTCCAATCAATGTCTTTTGAAGATCTTACTCGAAATGACAGTCCATATTTTTCAGCATGTCACATGGAGGACAGCGCCAGTTCCCTTTTTCGTCAACACGATATCTATTAGGATTTTTTTCAGAGAGTTTTATTAACTCTTCATCTGTTTTCCACTCTTCCCACCCAATCTAATCCTTTTCAATTACAAAGAAATCCGCAGTATACCTGTGTCCGTTCGTTTTCTTTTTAGAACCCTCTGGATTATCATATTTTATTGGAAATGAAGGTGGCTGATCATAGTATTCTATGACATTAGGGTCATGTTCTTTTCATAAATTGCAGCTAATTCAAGCTTATGACTTTCAAATTGTATGGTTACTCCCATTTTCTTGCTCGGATAAAAACCTGGTACGTTTTTTCCCCCACTTTTTACTTTCCTGGAAGGTTCTGAACTTCTTACATTTTCAATTTGCTTGATAGCTTCCTCTGATAGATTAAATTTCTTTATTTGTTGATCTATATCCCTAATCGTCATAGCATCCTATCACTTTCAAAAAGTTAAATTTAAAAAGTCGAAAGATATACAAGAGTATATTACCGAATTATACGAATGTTTTAAATTTTTAAATAATTTATTTTTAGACTATTCCACTGTTCCCGTATATTTTTTTCTTTTACAAAATATTTTTGTTTTAATAATTTCTCTACTTTCCTTCTGCTAGGGTACTCTCCATTTTCAGATAGTTGCTGAGCGATATTATCTAATTGTTTTTTAATATTATTTTCCCTTCTCAACTTTTGTTCAGTTATATAACTCTGATAATTATCAACTATTTTTTTACATTCGATCGGGAACTTTTTATATAGTAATTTCCGATCATAGCCTATGATTTCTGCAACTTTCTTAAGAGATTTTGAATGTTCACTAATGATTTCATTATCCAAGATTCTTTTAATTATTTTATGATCAAATTTGTTCCTTAGTTTAGGACTATTTTTAGATAAATCCTTTTGAGGTAATTGAATGTTTATTGGAAGTTCTTCAATTCCAAACAATTCCAAAATAGAAATGTTTAATTGCAGACAAATTTTGATTAAACTAGGTAAAGGAATCAAATTAATTCCTTTAGTCCAATATCTAAGCGTAGTTTCAGGGATTTGAATAAATTTAGCCATTTTACCTATTTTCCCTTCGAAAAATTGCTCAGATACGTTCTTTATTGCTGAGAAACTATATTTTTTTCAAGATTCATAAAGCTTTCAGAAGAACTATTAGATACCAACTCCCCTTTAAGAACAGCTGCTCTATAGTTTTCTTAACTAGACTTCATTGCTATGGGACTATCATTTATACCTAACCAACCATAATAATGCTGGAAATAACCTGGAAGAGCCTTCCTTGAGAGAATTTGCATTGTTTTAGAACAGTTCGGACACTGCGTTCCTAAGTCTATTTTGTGCTTAGGGCAACATAGTACTTCTTTTACATACCATATAAGTTGATCATAGATTGGTGCATTATTTATCATTTTTTCCTGATAACAGACTCCACACCGAGCTTTCTCTGCTCTCATTAATCCTCTTGTTGGTAGGACCTTCCCCCAGGCTAGTAAAGTTGTCTTTTGTAAATCTGTTCTGAAATTAAGTTTCTGAATTATATTTATAAAATCTATAGCTAGTTTACCTATTCCATTTATACCACTGGATGAATCAAAGAATCCGTTCCCTCCTCTTTCAGCAATTTGTTCAATGTAGAATTTATTTAATTGGGGTGAAAGTAACTTGGATATTAATGTACCTGTCAGTACACAATGGTAACTGGCTATTCGAGAAATATAACTGGTTAAGGATTAAACAAAGAGAACTTCGTGCAAATATTTCCCTAAGATCATTCAATATTTACAAAGTTATTATTCCTATTAAAAGGATATCAATGTAACAAATTGTCTTTGATTATATGAATGACAAATTACTACCCTATGTAGTGCAGTTAGTATGGTTCACTCAATATCGGTTTTGGATCGCTAAAACCTGCACAATTTCTTCACAACTTTAAGGTAAAATTAAGTTATATAAATTGAATTAAGGTGAAAACATTGAAAAAACTTTCTATAAAACTCGGAATCCTATTTTTCTTGATCATTTTCGGTCTAATGACTTTTATGTTCTTCATTTTACATTCCGGGATAACCGATACAAGGGTAAAAGAAGAGCTACAATCCTTACAAGCAAGAGGAAATTCTCATAGGGCTATTTTAGAGAAGCACTTTGATAAAGAAACAATAGACCACGTTGTCTTAATGGAGTCAGAATCGACAACAGATGTAGTTATTACCAACAAAAATGGGAAAGTCATGGGTACATCAACACTCTCTGATGCCATAAATAAGTATCTAAATGTACCATCGGAGAATATCCCCAAAAACGGGAAAGTACTAGAGGGGGATTGGAAGGAAGAACCATTTGTTTCCACAATTAGTCCTGTGTTGGTTAACAACCAAGTGATAGGCTATGTGTTCATGTTTGAAAATACAACATCCGTTCATGCCTTGATGAATAGTTTAAATGAACATTTTTTTCTTGCAGGTTGGATATCTGTATTCTTAACTCTCATCATTATTATTTTTCTTTCAAAAGGAATAACAAAACCTCTTATAGTTATGAAGGAAGTAACAAATGAGATAAGTAAAGGAAATTTTAATGTTTCATTACCGAAAATGGCTGATGATGAATTAGGGGAATTGGCAAAATCAATAGAAACACTTGCAACAGAGCTTAATTATTTGAAGCAGCAAAGAAGTGAATTTTTGGCGAGTATCTCACATGAGTTACGAACACCTTTAACCTATATCAAGGGATATACAGATATTGTGACTAAAAGGAATCTATCTGATAAGGATAAAAGAAAATATCTTAACATAATTTCAGATGAATCAAACCGCTTATCCTTACTAATCAAAGAATTATTCGAACTAGCTAAAATGGATCAAAATTCCTTTGTCATTCATAAAGAAAATATAGATTTAAGTCTTTTTTTAACGAAAATTGAGCAAAAGTTATCTCCAGCATTTCTTGAAAAAAATATCGATTTCAAACAGGAGTGTGAAGCTAATTTATTCTTAAAGGCAGACCCTTTGAAACTTGAACAAATCTTGTTAAATCTTTTAGATAATGCAATGAAGTATTCTTCAGAAGGTTCAAATGTTATTGTAAAGGCTTGGAAATATAAGAACTCATTCCACATTACTATTGAAGACAACGGTAGAGGTATACCCGAAAAAGATATTCCTTTCATTTTCAATCGTTTCTATCGTGTTGATAAAGCAAGAACAAGGTCTACTGGGGGAGCCGGGCTTGGTCTAGCCATTGTTCAAGAGCTCGTCTATGCACATGAAGGTAAAATTACCGTTACAAGTAAAGAAAATGTCGGGTCTAAGTTTGAATTAATCTTTAGAGGAGAGTAAATGATGAGATCAATTTTACTAATTGATGATGAACCAATAATGCTTGATTTGTTGTCTTTGTATTTATCCCCAAAATATAATTGTATAAAAAAGGAATCTCCTTTAGATGCAATCCGGTATTTGGGTACCCACTCAGTAGATCTTATTTTACTGGATGTTATGATGCCAGAAATGGATGGTTGGCAAGTATGTCAGGAAATCCGAAAGCACTGGGATACCCCTATCATTATGCTAACCGCTATGAGTGAAAAGACGGATATCGTAAAAGGATTGCAATCTGGAGCAGACGATTATATTTCAAAACCTTTTGATGAAGAAGAACTAATTGCTAGAATTGAAGCTGTATTAAGAAGGCAAACAAGTAAAGTAGACAAATTTTTTTTTGATGGGTTAGTTCTAGATAATGATTCCCATCAACTTCAATATAAAGATCAAGAAATCTCATTAACACGTAAGGAATTTGCCCTTATGAATCTCTTTCTTAACCATCCAAACAAAGTGTTTACGAGAGAACACTTAATTACAAACATTTGGGGCTATGAAGTCGCAACTGAAGATCGCACCATTGACTCACATGTTAGAAATTTACGTGATAAACTTCGAAAAAAGGGGTTCCCTGCAGAGGACTATTTACAAACTGTCTGGGGCGTTGGCTATAAATGGACTAGCAAGGAATAACCTATTGATATGACAGAGCTATTTCCAAATAGTCCACTTCTAGCTAGCTTATTGAGTATCCTTCTTAATATTGCTGTTGCAATCACTGGGATAATACCCAGTACATTTATTACAATCGGAACGGTTAGTATTCTTGGTTTAAAAATAGGAATAGTAATATTAATTCTAGGGGAAGCTGCTGGTGCACTTATTAGCTTCTCCCTTTATAGAAGGGGAATTCTTAAGTTATCAAGAAACTCACAATTTAATAAGATCGAAAAAAAATTTTTGTTTAGGTTAAAAGATTTTAATGGGATTCAAGCATTTTTCATTGTTATCTTATTAAGAGTACTACCATTTGTACCATCTGGAACTGTTACTCTTACGGCAGCTGTAAGCAAAATAGGTACCATTTCTTTTTTTATGGCTAGTACGTTAGGAAAAATTCCTGCTCTAATAATTGAAGCATATTCAGTTGTGTATATTCTTAATTTTGGTACAGAATTACAAATATTAATAGCAGTAATGGTATTGTTGATGATTTTCACCTATATAATTTTGAAAAAATCCTCCAATAGGAAATCGTAGACATCAATTAATTTTACAGACAATTATAATCTCTATTATGAGCAAAATGCTCAGATATGTTCTGAGCATTTTTATATTGAGCCATCTTCTATTGTTTGGTTTCCCACTCAAGCTTCCCCTCCCCTTTTGAGATGAGGTTTTCAACACCTTCTGTGCAGGTTACTGTTCAAACTAATGAAGATCAGCTCAAGAAAATAATCTGTTTGAACCCACTATTTTTTATGGAGATGTTAAAAGAGGATACAAAGAATTATTCACAACTTGCTCATATTTTCTCCATAATAACTCCACAGTTGATCGATATGATTAAGGTAAGAAAGGAGATGAAGGTGACATGAAAAAGAAAATACTTGTAGGAATTCTAACAGGAGGATTAATTTTAGGTGCCGGTACTTTTGCTTTTGCCCAAACGAACGAAGAAGGGGATGGAGTAAGTAAATTTGAACAAATGCAACCCCAAATTGAAAAAATGCACCCTGATTTAACTGAAAAGGAGCAAAAAGAAATGTTTGATGCATGCCATGGAGATGGCGGTATGATGCAAAATCATCACGATAATAATAGCAGCAGCAATATGATGAATGATTTTTGATTTAACTATTGTATTTATTAAGACACAAGAGGTACTGGAGTTTTCGACTGTAGATTTATTAGCAGTCATGAACAGCTCTCAGTACCTTTTCTATTACATTATTTAATGTAGAACATGAAAATAAAGAAAGAGTTGACATATTACCAACAACCCTTTCTAGTTATACCATTCATTTACTTTTTCTTTAAATGAGCACCAATATTAACAGTTTAATCTTCTATTATAAGATAGAGTTGATAATTCTCAACTATTTTTTGCACGCGTTAAACTCTATGTACCATTGGCAATGAGAATAAATATATATTAGCCAGAGTCAAAAGCAACATAAAGAAATAATATGGAGCTAACTGCTTAAGAGGACCTTTATTACCAATCCGATAGACTGTATACATAGAGCCAACAAAGCCAAGAAATACGATTGCGTATTGAATCCATTGGACAGATGAACCTGATAATAAAGACAAATCACCACTCATATTAATCCCAAATAGTCCAACTGTATTAAACCAAATTGCTTTTCCTTCAGTAATAATATGAAATAAATTGTGTGCTAAGTGTCCAGCTAAATCCAAAGGAATAATAGCGTATCCAAAGCGAACAAAATTCTCTTTAACCTTCTCCTCATTGCCTTTTAGCAAAGTAGCAACTTTAGCTGTACCTAATAACAAAAGAATAGGTAGAATCATCGAGATTACAAATGCAACGGAAAAGTTTACCGTGTAATTTGTTGTTCCTGTAAACGAGCCGATTACTCCTAATATATCTTCCCAAATTTCTAACATGGTAATGTTTTGTACAAATACAATTCCCATAATGACAGCTGCAAGTGATGCATGTTCCAATTTCGGTTTCTTTATTCCCCATAATTCCTGAGTTGGAACACGAGGAGATATTCTAATTGAATTATTAGGGCAGGATTTAACACAATTTCCGCACAAATTACATTCAGCACTTGAATCCATCGTTCTAACAAATTGAAACATTGGACAGCCTTCTGCATTTTCACTACCTTTAAAACAAGATTGAGTCTTACATGTTTTGCATATATCTGGTGTTCCACATAATTCCAACATGCCAGAACGTGAATAGTTCCCTGCAAGTCCTCCAAGGAAGCAAAGATTTTTACAAAAAGTTCTTCTTTCGTAAAAAACCGAAGTAATTACAACCATAGTTACTAAAACCAGTAATAAATATCCGGAACCTCTTGGTGATTCAACAATCCCCCATACATGATCACTCCAGGTAATCATGATAAAGAATAGGTCGATTAGCCAAATACCATACTTTTTTAGAAACTTAGGTGTTGGTTTTTCGCTGCCCGCAAACTTTCTAACAAGGTCACTTAATTTTCCAAAAGGACATACGGCACACCAAAATCTTCCGGCAACAATAAAAAGTACTGGAATAATTGGCCACCACAACACCCAAGTCATAGAAGTTCCAAAATTTCTACTTGGATTAACTGTACCCATTACCAATTCATATACGATTATGGAAAACACTATAAATGCTATCCATTGGAAAATGCCAGGATACCATCTACTCTTAACAAACTTCTTAATAATTGGTATATCTAAAAAATTGAAAGGTCTCTTGGTATTCCTAACTTCTTTTCTAGGCATCGCCAATTTATACCACCCTCTTCCTTATTCTTTTATTCCATAATCCAAAGGCAAGAAACGAAAGATTAATTGCTCCAAATATACTTAAAACAGTATAGTTAGGAGGAGTTTCTACAATCACCTCTGTTCCATGCCCATGTCCGCCTTCTGAAGTAGCATCTTTATGATCAGAACTTTCTATCCCATTCATATCGCTATGTTCATCAGGTGTCATGTTGTGTTCATTATGGGTACCATCTCCACTTACCTCACCATCTTTAAACATTTCAATATCCTCAGTTATTTCTTTTGTGTCGTCATGCCCCTCGTCTGCTATAGCATAGGACGCAGGATATAACAATAAAGCAGTCACAACAAATACTCTTAATTTCAACCTGTATCACCACCTTGTTTGTTAACGTAGTAATTATGAGAACTCCATAAATATAAATGATAATTTTGCAGAAACCATGGGGAAATTAAGGAATGTTTATGACTGCCCTGTGAATAAAGTCACTATACAAAAATCAAAAAACTACCTCATAAGAGATAGTTTTTTTGATGATTCAAAGAAAGCGAATCTATTTATTATTTAGGCTCTGTTAAAGGTAAATGTTGCTAATTGATCCTGTTTATTATGCAATTTAATTAAATTTAGATTTATCCAAAGTAAGAACCGAAATATTAAAACCATCTATTAAATTCGAAACAATAGATGGCTTTGTGTAGTTTATTTTATTTTACAGGTTGGCAACATAAACTGCCTTCACCTTTTTCAAGAGCAGACTTTAAGCTACTTAGAACACCTGACCAAGCCATTTGATGCCATTCAAATGCTTCTTTCCAATTATCATCTTCTTTAAATCCTGTATGTTCAATAATAACTTTTGTAGTTTTGGTATCAACTGGTTCAAAACTAACATTTACGGTAGTTAATTCATTTTCAATATTCATTATAGATTCAAATTGATCTGGGCCTTTCCAAGTGAATCGTAATTCTTTTTCGTCAACCATTTTAACAATCTTGCACCCTTTCGTATTCATTCCAGTTTTATTCCCAGGAATAAAATAAAGTTCATAAGCCCCACCTTCTATAGCTTCTATGACTGTTTCAGGTGCGAACCATTCTGAAACCCGTTCAGATATTGTCCAAGCGTACCAAACTAAAAGTAAAGGGGCAATAATTGTAACTTCATTAATAATGGTTCTATCATTTGTAGTGGTTGTCAAAACAAATCCTCCTTTTGTAAATATTTTCATTTGTAGAATACCATTAATAGTAAATAGAATAAAGAATTTTCTGATTTATCTTTTCAGAAGAAAGATTGTGAAGGGTTGAACTTAAAGTAATGAGTTGCGTTAGTTGAACAAGTATAAAGGAAACCCTATTTATAAGAATTTCCTTTAATTTTTACACCTTTATCAACAATAATTTTTAATAGAGACTATATTTAGGAGAATTAGTTAGATGTTCTAGGTCCAATTTAGTTAATTTTTCAAAGTTCCTTTATCCATTAATGTTTCCCAATTTTGTCCTCCGTCTTCACTAATGAGAAGACTATTTTCAAACGTTACTACCGCAATTTTTTCTGTATCCTCTGGATTAATAGCAAAATAAGCTACAGCATCTTCTTCAAGGTACAGACCTATATTCTTCCAAGAAGCCCCATAATCTTTGCTAATCATAACTCCAGCTTCATTCTCTAAAATAGAATAGCTTATTAAATCATTCGTACCTGGAATAGTACTTATAGAAGTAATTAAACGCGAATTATCAACGTTTTCCCAATTTTGTCCTCCATTCTCGGAACGCAATACACCTTCATTCGTTCCTGCAAGCAATACATTTTCATCACTTGGTAGAGAGACTAAAGTATAGATTCCATGTAAATCTTTAGGTAACCCTGTTGCTTTTATTTTCTCCCAGCTACTTCCCTTATCTATACTTTTATAAATTCCTGCTTCATATTTATCACTTTCCATCTGAATGACTCCAAATAATAGATTTGGGTTTGAATGATTTGAAGTTAAAACATGGAAATCAACCTCTCCAAGTAATGATTTTGATTCCCAATTCTGACCATTATCGTTGCTTTCCATTAATCCTAAAGGGTCTGGAAGATCGGACTCAGGCCCAGGATGACCGCTTGTTAACATAGTACCGTCGGATTGTACATGAAATCCCATGAAGTCAAAATCCACATCACCTGTAAAGGACCAATTTTCTCCATTATCCTTTGTTTGAATTAACCCTTCATGAGAAGCAAGATATATCGCATTATCCTTCGTATATGCAAGACCGTGGACATGTTCTACTTTATAGTCACTATCAACTTTCTTATTCTCTGCGCTATCATCATCCGAACTACACGCTGACAAGGATAATCCTGCTACTAAGATTCCAGTAAGTATTTTTATTTTCTTCATTTCATTCTCCTTCTAGATTGGCTGACATCGCTTTTTTACTAACAAAATAAGTTTAGTCAAAAACTATGCAGATTTTATGGAGTTTCTATAATTTTCTTATCCGGGCTTAAGGTTAACTCTCTAAAGATAGAACTCATTAATAATATGTGTTTATCTATTTTAAGATCTGCTCTCTCTATATTTCCTATCGTATCCCTATTTACATTTGCTCCCCATAACCTTACAGTCAGTGGATTTAGAACATCCATTACCAATCCTATTAGTTCTTTATCACTTCTCATATGTTCTAACATATAGATTTGGCCAGTTGGTTTACACACTCTCCTTAATTCCATCAGTCCCTTTATAGGATCTGGTACTGAGCAAAATACACAGGTAGATACTATCGAATCAAAACTATCATCTGGAAAGGGTAAATCCTGAATATCCGCTTCCCTCAGTTCAGTGGGAAATTCGAAACCCCCACTTATTACCTTATCTTTAGCATGCTCAAGCATTCCCCTACTAAAATCGATTCCAGTAAGTGAAGTAATTTGATTTGAATAATATTGTAGATTTACTCCTGTCCCAATTCCAACTTCAAGTACTTCACCAGATACCTGTGAAAGTAAATCTACTCTCCATTTTTCTTTTATCATTCTATCCATCATTTCATAAATACCAGAAATACGATTATAGCGCTTTTTAATTTCTTCACTTGTATTCATTTTTTGGATCCCACCTAACCTAACATTTTTTATCTGGTTTTAATTTAAAAGGCTCTGTACAAGCGATTGAATAATTAATAGGACAATGAAGATTATTTTTTAAGACCATTTATTCTTTTATCAGGACATCATAATTTCTTCTTTTGCCTTTTAATTATTTATTCCATACCCCATGTTAGTAATCTATTCCAGAACAATTTTAAAAGATAAATGTGAAAATTTTATGCAGATGGAGGTATGTCATAAGAGTAAAGACCCAACTCGAATATTTCAAATAAAAATGACCTCCATTTTCAATAAAGGTCATTCCAACTAAATAAATCTTTTCTTCGTTATCTTTATTTCAAAAAATTAATTATCATGTTGTTCCATATTAGAATGAGTAGGATCTTCGGATGGACCAGTTACTGCTGTAATTCCATAGTAAGACCCTACCACTACAAGAAGATAAATAGTTGCTGAAAGTATCCATTTTTTCATTTTGCATCTCTCCCTATAATTTTACTTTTTGTAGTCGTAAGGCATTTAATACAACAGATACTGAGCTAAAAGCCATTGCAGCGCCTGCAAGCCAAGGAGCTAAAAGTCCAATTGCAGCGATTGGAATACCTATCGTGTTATAAGCAAGAGCCCAAAAGAGGTTTTGCTTAATATTTCTCATCGTTTTATGACTCATCAAGATAGAATCTGGAATACTGTTCAAATCTCCACGAATCAAGGTGATATCAGCAGCTTCCATAGCAACATCAGTGCCCGTTCCAATTGCCATTCCAATATCAGCAGTCGCAAGTGCTGGTGCATCATTGATACCGTCCCCTACCATTGCTACAATCTTACCTTCTGCTTGAAGTTTCTTAACCTCTTCAGCTTTTCCTTCAGGTAACACCTCAGCAATAACATGGTCTACTCCAGCTTGTTTAGCGATTGCATTAGCAGTTTGTTGATTATCACCTGTAATCATAATAACTTGTAGCCCCATTTCCTTCATACGTTTAATAGCTCCTGTTGAGGTTTCTTTTATTGTGTCCGCGACAGCAACCAGACCTGCATATGAGCCATCAATAGCAACTAACATAGCTGTTTTTCCTTGTTTTTCGAGATCCTCCATTTTCGCTAAGACATTCTCGACATTCACATTGTTTTGTTTCATAAGTCGGCGTGTTCCAACAAAAACTGTTTTGCCGTCAACAACTGCTTTTATTCCATATCCGGGGATATTTTCAAAGTCTGTGACATCGTTTAAATCTATTGACTTTTCTTTAATTCCTTCTACGATTGCCTGAGCTAAAGGATGCTCAGATTGTTTTTCGGCAGATCCCACTAAAGACAGAAACTCCACTTCATTTTGCTCTGTTATTACATTCGTAAGTACCGGTGCTCCATTTGTTATCGTACCAGTCTTATCTAGTATGACGGTATTTACACTGTGAGTCTTTTCAAGATGCTCTCCACCTTTAAAAAGGATTCCATACTCAGCAGAACGACCAGAACCAGCCATAATTGACGTTGGTGTTGCAAGCCCCAATGCACATGGACAAGCAATTACTAGGACAGCAATTAATTTCTCTAGAGCTTCAGCAAAATTTCCTGGATCTACCCATATATACCAAATTAAGAATGTAATAACTGCAATGCCTACAACAATAGGAACAAAAATACCTGATATAGAATCAGCCATACGCTGAATTGGAGCTTTTGAACCTTGTGCTTCTTCTACTACTTTTATGATTTGTGCCAAAGCTGTTTCTTTTCCGACCTTGGTGGCCTTAATCTTAATAAATCCATTTTTGTTAAGTGTAGCCCCAATAACTTTATCTCCAATTGTTTTATCCACTGGAACACTTTCTCCTGTTAGCATTGATTCATCAATAGCAGAGCTACCTTCTATGACCTCTCCATCAACAGGAATTTTTTCTCCTGGCTTAATCAATAAGATATCTCCAGAAATCACTTCTTCCAACGGAACAATCTCATCTCTTCCATCACGAAGGACAGTAGCAGTTTTAGCCTGCAACCCCATTAATTTTTTGATTGCCTCCGATGATTTTCCTTTTGCTCTAGCTTCGAAAAGTTTTCCAAGAATGATTAATGTAATTAAGATCGCACTCGTTTCAAAATACAGACCTACTGAATGAGTACTACTTCCAATCGTTTGAATCGCGAGGTAAACACTGTAAAAGTAAGCAGCTGAGGTACCTAGTGCAACCAGTACATCCATATTGGCACTTTTATTTTTGAGTGCTTTATAAGCACCTACATAGAACTGCTTACCTATAAAAAATTGCACAGGTGTCGCTAAAGCCATTTGGACCCATGGATTCATCAGAGCTTCAGGAACATAAAGGCTTGAGGTAAAACTAAAGTGTCCAAACATTGCCCAAAGCAGTGGAACTGATAGTATTGCCGAAAAGATAAACTTCCCTTGTTGTTTCTCAATTTCCTTTTGGCGATGGTCAACCGTTTCTAGTTCATTTTCATCACTTTTTATCATGGCTCCATAGCCTAAATCCTCTACCTTTTGAATCATATCTTTCGTAGAAACAACAGAAGGATTATATTCTACTGATGCTTTCTCAAGTGCTAAGTTAACACTTGCTTGGACAACTCCATCTAATTTATTGAGCCCCTTTTCAATTCTTGTTGCACATGCTGCACAAGTCATTCCGGTTAGAACTAATTCTTTCTTTTCAGTTACAACATCGTAGCCTAGGTCCCTTATCTTTTTCTGTATATCTGTAGGGCCCATGACATTAGAGTCAAACTTCACCATCGCTTTTTCAAGTGCAAGATTTACATTTGCCTCTTGGACACCATCCATTTTCCTTAACCCTTTTTCAATTCTTGTTGCACATGCAGCACAGGTCATACCGGTTACTTGAAACTGGTTTTCTAAAATTTTCTCACTCATACTTTCAACACCTCATACCTATACAGGGTATATTTTTTTGTAAAAGAAGACGTGCTTTAACAGCACGCGCTTCTGTTTCATTAATCTACATCATAACCTTGTTCATCGATTGTTTCTTTAATGGTATCTAATGTTACCTTGTTAGAATCGAATTCTACATCTACAGTACCATTTTCTAAATGAACTTTTACTTCAGAAACTCCATTGAGCTTTCCAACGCTTCCTTCTATGGTATTTACACAATGTCCACAAGACATTCCCTGTACGTTAAGAGTTATTTTTTCCATTTATATCGACTCCTTTTATTTTTTAATTAATTTATCAACGGTTATAAGAACCTCATCCAAAACATCCATATCTCCTTCTTGAATTCTATCTACAACACACTCTTTTAGGTGTGTATCAAGAAGAATTTTCGCAACACCATTTAATGCTGCTTGACTGGCAGAAATCTGAGTAATGACATCATCACAGTAAGTATCTTTTTCAATTAATCCTTTTATACCCCGAATTTGACCCTCAATCCGGTTTAGCCTAGTTATAAGATTTTTTTTAGTCTTTTCAGAATGGTGGCTTTTCCTTTGACTTGAAATTTCAGTACAATGTTCCCCAGTTATTGGTTCTTTATCAAATTCGGTTGCCATTTTATCCCCCTCCTTGTTTTTATAATACTATACCCCCCTACCCTATGCAAAGGGTTGTTTTGTTAAAAATTCATTTTTTACTTTTGTTTTCGCTGTAACAGAATCTCTAATTTTAGTATGCTAAGAAAAATTAGTTAAAAACCATGAATTAGATCCGGCGAACTTAATTTTTCTTAATCATTGAAGAGAGTGTGCTTATTTCTTTTTGAAGCCGTTTATTTTCATCTTCTAGTACAGATATTTTATAATCCAATTCATTGGAAGAATTATGATGCTTATGTCCTCCCCCATGACTATGTCCCTTCATCATGAAAATCATCATCAACGGACATACAAGCAACAGTAAATATTGAAGCCATTCCATTTTAATCACTCCTATCTTTTTCTTAATCATACAAAGAAAATATGGAGTTTTTATCAAGATTTAATTGTACTTAAAATTTTCACCCTCCAATTGAGTTAATTCACGTAAATGTAATAAGATGTAACCCTTTTGTTCTTCTCTCTTCAAATTCCTTTAGACATAAAAAGAGCTCTCCTTTTTGGAAAAGCTCTTCTTTATATCTAAGAATATATCTTTATTCCGCTGGTGATAATTCACTTTCTGTAACCCATTTGTGATTTTTAACTTCCTCACCGCCAGTAGTTGGTGTGAAATCAACCATATAGACTGTTGTTTTCTCAGCTGAATCAATTTCGACAGTAGCGTCTTTCATCCCTTGCATATGTGAGGCATCTGTCTTCACTTCCGTACCTGGAGCAAGTGGAGCTTCTCCTGCATCAATGAGTTCTTCATGAATAACCCATTTATGATTTGTAACTCTCTCTCCACCTGTGGTCGGGGTATAGGAAACTGCATATGCCGTTGTATCAAAAGCCCCTACAATAGTTGCTTCTGCACCTTTCATCCCTTCCATGTGATCAGATTGAATGATTGCTTTGCCGCCAACTGGGTAAGTTGGGTTTTCTTCCGACTTTATGCTTTCTGGAATATCACCCGAACTTGACATGTCCATATTATCGTGTTCCATCCCCTCCATACCTTCTGCAGAATCATCAGTCGATTCTCCCATATCCATATTTTCATGACTTGTATTGTCTGTGTCTTCATTCGTTGATTTGTTATCCTCATTATTTGCACATGCACCAAGAACTAGTAGTAAAGCTGCAAGCATAATAAATAGAATTCCTTTTTTTCTATTGTTATGTTTCATTCTTACATCCTCCTTTTCTCGATGTAGTATACCCAAAAGTTATGCAGATTTTGTGCATTTTCATATTTCTACTATAAAAATTAATATAATTTAGATCTTAATCTAATCGAAACTGCAAATAATAAATAACAATATTAATATCTTCTTGCAATTTGAAACATCAACCATTAAGCAGTTACTTGTTCTTTAATAATTTCGATTCCAATACGGTTAACAAACTTAAAAAATGGTTCTCTTTTTTTACCTTTGTCCGCATATATCTCAATTATTTTATCAATGACTTCATATAATTGTTCTGACTCCAACTTTTCCATAAATAACGTCCCGATCTGGGCATCTTTCCCTTTTGCCTTACCAGCAAGGTATAAATCATATCTTTCCCTTACTTTCATGACACCTATGTCATTGACTAATGGTTCACCACACCCAACAGGACAGCCTGTATAGGCGGGGCGAAGTGTAAAGGGAACTGGTTTACCTGCTATCCGCCTATTCAGTTCAATCGCAACCGGCATTCCTTCCTCTTCTTCTCCTTTACAAAAATTGCAGGTTCTTAAACTTTTTACAAAATTCCCAACCGGATATACGGAAATACCCACTTCTCGGAATTTTTCTTTGGTATCTTCCAACTGACTTTCAGGTATTTCAATGTAGAGTTGCTGGAATGTGGTCAATTCTAGTTCGGAATCGCTCCCCATATGTTCAGCTATTACAGAAAGTTGCTTGGCACTTAATTTGCTGCCAAATTTTATACCTCCGTTTATGGCCAGTTTGACCATCGTCTCTTTATTCTCCATGAGTAAATCCCCCTTTTCATTTAATACCTTCTTTATACATTGCTTATGAAGATATTCTCTTTCAGCTAAGCTCAGTACATATCATATTAAATTATACCCCTAATAGGTATATTAAGTGTATTAAATTTTTGTGCAGATTTAGTGCAGAAGTTAAGAAATCTGCACAAAAACTTCAAACTTTTGTACTAAAATGTTTTCATATCAACCTATTTTGTTAAATGAGGAGAGTACATATGAACAACTACTTCGTCCAATTGTTACGAGAATATCGTTCAGATGTCGAATCGGTATATCAAACATGGTTTATTAATAATGATGAACGTTTAAAGGCATTTAGAACAATACGAAATGGAATAAAACAAGTAATAGAAGACATTGAAAATGATGAATTCGGGAGTGATTTTAAGGGTTCTTCTTTGGAAGTAGTTGTAACAGCTATCGCGGAACAAAAACAAGTTTTTGAAGGTGCAGCTCACGCATTTTACTGGAAACCAAAACTTAGAATACCTGATATCTATGAAAATGAGGAAAATAAAAAATCATTCGGAGGATTCCTTGAGAGTTGTCTTCAGTGTACAAAAGAGCAACAGTTAATCAACGAAGTAAAAAAGCTAAATGAGAAAAAAATAAAGGGTCTTGGGCCGGCTGTTGCGAACATTCTATATTTTCTTCATCCGACTATATTCCCCCCATTTAATACAGCCATTGTTAACGGATTTAACCTTCTTTTTGATGAAAAAATTAAACTTGGATCTTGGGAGGAGTATCTTCGTATGCATGAAATGATTTTGGACTTCAACGAAAAATTTAACACTTTCCTTTCAAAAGATCTAGGCGCTATCTGTGGCCTTCTCTTCGAAATAGGGACTGCAAAATTAATTATTAATGAAAATCATGACCTTGCTCTTAAACAAATGAAAAAACGAGAAAAAACAAATCGTAAAAGACATGCTGAAGTAATAAATGATGTACTTGAAAATAATGAACATACGGAAATGCAATATCACTTAGCTAAATTAGGAAACTCCCTCGGATATCGTGTGTGGGTAGCTAGAAATGACCATAAACGCGAATGGAATAATCAGAAACTTGGGGAATACTCCCTTGATCAATTAAAACTAAATGAAGTTCCAATACAGGTAAAGGACACTATTTCCTTGATTGATGTTCTATGGTTAGATGCTAACGATAAAATCATTTGTGCCTTTGAAGTAGAGAAAAGTACATCAATCTATTCTGGAATTCTAAGACTATATGATTTAGCTCTCACTATGAATGACCAAGATTGTAAGTTTTACCTAGTCGCCCCTAATAAAAGGCAAAAAGAAATCAGAGCACAGCTGCTAAGGCCATCTTTTCAGCATGATCAAATGTGCAGTATTTCATATATTCTCTTTTCAGACCTTCGGTGTGACTGTGATGCTATGTGTAAATTTGGTGCTGATGCAAGCGTATTAGACAAAATATCCATGAATATCTAGAAGAAAGAGCTTTGCCATTTTTACCGAATTATTCACAAACGTTATCTCTCGGACAAAGATTATATCATTCTGATCTCATTACCTACAGCCCCGAATACATTCGGGGCTTATTGATGATCATAATTCTATTTTCTATACCCAATATGTAATTGTATCAAGAATCCCTAATATTATCATGATACCCCCAGCCAACTTTTGAACAATCAAACCAATCTTTCTACCTTTCTTTTTCATTAGTTTCCCACTTAGTCCTAAATACCATATTAGAAATATAGCTAATATCAATGGCAAGGATGTTCCAACTGCAAATACACTAGGAAGTATCCCACCATAAGAAACAGACATAGCCATTGGCATCAATGTCACAAAAAACAGAATAAACATTGTAGGGCAAAATCCTAGTGTAAAGCTTACACCCATTAAAAATGCTCCTAATTTCCCTTTTTTTGTAAATCTCTTCGGTATGCGACCTAAAGAAACAATCTTAGTAAATTTGATAAGTCCTATCATATAAAGACCAATAATAATCAAAATCGGCCCAACCGTTTTTCTAAACCAAGGAAAATAGAGTGTAAAGGTTGATTTAACCTCACTCCCTACCATCCATACAATAAACCCAAACATGGAGAAGACAATGATTTTTCCAATAATAAAAAACACAACTTCTCCCCAAGCTACTTGTTTTTGTACTGACTTATTTCCGTAGAACATTACAGCACCTAGATTTGCTGTAAATTGACATGGTGCAAGAGCTCCAACAATTCCAAGGAAAAAGGCAAATAGCAAAGGAATTCCTTCCAAGTTTCTAGCTAGATTTAAAAAGGGCTGGGTGAACATACTACTAATTTGACTAAAAACTTCATACATTTACTTTGACCTCTTTTTCTAATTTGCTTTGATTCTTAACTTTGTTGTTAAGTTTTGTTTTACTTTACCAATGGACTTGATCAATTGTGATTACAATCTCAATAACTCCCATTCTACTATTTATATATGAAAAAAGTGTGCAGAAACAAAGCATTATTTATACAGTAAATAAATTGATAATCTGCAAAGTTTCTTCACATTTTCGTTGTATATTTACAATAAATTATCCTTTTTGAAGAAGAATCTTCGCTAAATCAAAAATGACTAGCTATTTGATTCAAACCACTCAAAATTTTAACAATGAAAGTTTTCATGGAGGTAAAGATGATATTTTATAAAAAGATATCAAAAACAGGTCAAGTTAATCTCCCAAAAGAGATTTGTACAGAATTAAACCTTGTGGATGGTGAGTATTTATTTATTTATAAATACCAGCAAAGTGTAGTAATTGAAAAGCAACATGAGAATGTAACATTTAACCAATGTATACTTCGAAATGGTAAGATATCAATCCCCGTGGAGCTACGTAAATTAACAGATATCACTCAAAATACTTTATTAGAAGTGCAGAGTAACAAATCTGATGAAAAGATTATTATTACCCCAGTAAAAGATAAACTCTTCAGTGAAGCTTAATTCGTATTTTTAGATAAAAACCATTTTTATCTCGCTATTTTCGCAAAATTTGAATCATTAATGAACCATCAGTCGATGGTTCTTAAAGGTTATCTCGTTTCTTTGTTCTGTTAAATACCGAAACTAAAGACAAGATAAAAGTTATAAGTAAAAATAAAATAGTTCCAATAGAGCTCATAATTGCATTAGAAGTTCCTTCATCCATCTCATTTGGACCGGATATATAATTGCCTATCAGGCAAGTGCTTACACTAACGACTAGCAAAACTATTGAAATAAATAATAAATAGTTTATTTTTCTTAAACACAAATTCTCAACCAATCATATCAACTGAGACTGAACTTTTACCAAATAAGTTAAATAAATTTTCATTATGTGGTATATGCATTACATTTTAATTAATGCTTTAAAAAAACAAACTTTAGAAAACCACCCTTTATTAAAATTAAAAAAGGTACACTTTATACTAAGCCATTCTCTTTTGAAGTACCCGCATAGGAAATAGCACATATAAAACAACTATCGCAGCGGGTTTCGCAGAAGAAATCACACTGCTTTTACTTTTGAAATGGTAAAATAAGTTACAATTCAAATATGGTTGTTCTTCAACTAACGAGTGCAGGATAGTTTAATAATGCTGGTTAATAAAAGCATAAATAGTTCATCATTATATGGTATTATTTACCTAATTGTACCATTAGTAATCTATTGTTAAATAAGAGCATATACAAGATATAACAATTCAATTTTAAGGCGTGAAAATGATGAATTATATACCTGAAAAAGTTGAAGAAATTGTAAACTAGCATATTAAAATGGTTGAATTAAGTTTACCAAATTTCCTTGAAGCATATTATATTTATGGCTCTGTTTCGTTTGGAGCATTTGATTTCAGTAAAAGCGATATTGACTTTATTATCGTTACGAAAAGAAAAGCCAACGAAACAGATATAAATATTTCGAAAAAAATTCATAGTGATTTGCATAGAAAATTTAACAAAACAATTTTAGATGGAATCTATTTGCTAAAGCATGATATTGAATCCCTAAACAAAGGTGAAATTCCGTGTCTTCGGTTTAACGATGGAGAATTTAAAGGTATTAAGACGTTTGATAGAAACTCAGTTGATGCTTTCGGGTTAAAAAAATGGGGCATACCGTAAAAGGGCAAGATATAGGAGACATGAAATATACGGTTGACTTTGACATTTTAATTAACAAAATGAGGAACAATCTTAAAACTTACTGGCTTAATTGGGTAAATGCTTGTAGGAGGTTTCCTTCCATTGGATACATTGCCTTATTTGTTAGCCCAAAAGCTATTGAATGGGGAATTTTGGGTATTTCCCGCCTTTATTATACGTTTAATGGAAGGGATATAACATCAAAAGTTGGGGCAAGTGAATATGCATTACAGACTGTTCCTCAAAAGTGGCATAAGATTATTAAAGAATCCATGAGATTACGAAAAGATAACAAAAATTCTTTTTACAATTCTATCTTCGAAAGAAGAAATGACGCTTTAGGTTATATGGATTATATAATACAAGAAATTAATGGTCTTTTTGAATGAAAGAGTAGTGCGGAACCAACTTATTTAAAAATAGTAAAGATTGTGAAAAAATGTACTCAAATTAAACGGATGCATTAATTTAATAATTTTGGTTGAGCCGACAGCTATCTGTCGGTTTTTTAGTGGCAGGAATAGCGTGCAAAATCGTATACTAATCGTCACTGCATAATTTTTTTAGGCAGTCGTTAATTGGTAAGAGGCTTATACAGCGATTTAACCATCCCATTTAATAGAAAACATTGTTAAATCAATAAAAAAGCAGAGATTACTCAGGTGCGAATTGCTCTGCTATTATATAGACTTTTACATATGCTTTTATAGGTGCGGGTACTCCAAAAGAGAACGGCTTAACTTTATACGAAGTGCCCTTCTTTTTACTACCACAAAAAACATAGATATTTTAAGTAAACAGTTTCAAAATTAACACCATTACAGATCCTAAACCGATCAGGCTCCCCAAAAAAATTAATATGGCATTACGCGTCTCTCTCTTTTCAAGTCTTTTGTATTCCTTATACGTAATTTCTTTTTTTGCAAACTTCAAACCATTTAGACTTGGACCTACCTGATAAAGCGTTCCATCCACATCTCTTAGAATCACTTTGGAAACCAACGGTAATTCTTTTCCTTCTTGAATGTCCCCACTCACAAAACCGTCAACTGAAAATACTGTTTTAACATAAGCATACCGTGTATTTTTCCGTATTTGTTCACTCAAATCATATACCTGCTGCTCAATGAAGTTATTTGATACACACAATTTAGTTCACCTCGGTACCTTTCATTCGGTGTATTCTCTAAAAGATAAATAGGAGCAAGTTTTTTGGGTTAAACCAACTTTTTCTTTAATCTTATGTCGAAGTCTTGCCTATTGTCAAAGCTTTAGAGAAGCATCATATGTTTGAAAATTTTTCAAATGGCCAATTTGTTTATTTATTTTTGTAAGTATAAATATATTGGTATTTTGCATAATCTTTTCTACGTCTAAACCAGATTGCAAATACTGCTACCATAATCAGGACTAACGAAACAACTTGAGCTATGCGTAAAGAATCTGTAAGCATTAAGCTGTCTGTTCTTAGTCCTTCTACAAAAAAACGGCCAAGAGAATACCAGACAACATAGGAAAGAAAAAGTTCCCCTATTTTTGGCTGTAACCTTCTTATTATGATTAGAATGAAGAATCCAACAATATTCCAAATAGATTCATATAAGAAAGTTGGGTGATAATAAGAATCGTTTATATACATTTGATTAATAATAAAATCAGGCAATGAAAGGTTTTCTAGAAAAGTCCTGGTTACCTCCGTGCCATGGGCTTCCTGGTTCATAAAGTTTCCCCACCGCCCAATGGCTTGCCCAAGAATAATACTTGGTGCTGCAACATCGGCAAGTTTCCAAAATGAAACACCCCTCTTTTTTGCAAAAACAATCGCTGTTATTACAGCACCAATTAATGCTCCGTGGATTGCAATTCCACCTTCCCAAATAGCAATAATTTCTCTAGGGTTCTCTGAATAATAATCCCATTTAAATAGTACATAATAAATTCTTGCACTAACAATTGCTATCGGAATGGCCCAAAGTAAAAGATCACTAAAAATGTCTTTTGGGAGACCCAATTTTTTTGTTTCCCTTGTGGCAAGTAACCATCCTAGTGCAATTCCAATTCCAATAATAATGCCGTACCAATATATTGTAAATGGTCCAATTTCGAGAGCCACTCTGTTTAATGGTTGTATATTTTCCATTTTCTCAACCTCACCTCTATATTTCCTTTACGATAGAATACATGATATCTATCGAGATTTTGTGCATTTTGAAAAAGAACCGAAAATTATTAAATCTTTATAAAGGACCAAATAAAAAGCTTATCCTCCTTCAAAAAGGATAAGCCCAAATTATCTAATTAAAATTTCTACTCTTCGTACATGTCCCTTTAAATGTTTTTTGGATAGTAACCAGTATTCATGTTTACACTTGCCACACCTGTAAAGGATTGAGCCACCCTTCCACCTTAGTCAGTCTAAATTCAAATCCCAATTTATAATCTTGACTTTTCTATTGCATAACTAAGTACTCCTCTACTCAAGGCAAATAGGTTATAGCCTGACTCCCCATTTGCTTCCAAGCTTCTAAGAAATCATCTTTCTTAACTCCTTTATTTTTCACTCCATCTATTGGGTCATTAAAATAGATTGTTTGATTATCATAACCAGTAATTAATACAGAATGCTCTTTATAAGTAATCTTTACATTTCCGTTCGGAGTATTCCATTTTTCAAAAGCAGTTTCAGGTAGCTTTCTGAATGTTGTGTTAGTAATAACCCACACGGGATTGCCAAGGGAAAGATAGATTTGCAGTTCAGAAAATTCACTCCCTGTCAAATCAACTATTTTTTTTGGCAGATATTGTTCTGCCAATTTTCTGATTGGTTTATGATACACTCCATACCCTCTATTTTCGTAGGAATACATATCACCAATGAACCCGTCATTAGGGTCACCCCAGTAAAAGTAGCCGTTTTCCTTTTTGAAGGGAACCGTACTTTTCTCTACTTTAGTTGCCAATTCCATTTTATCTACACTAATTTCTTTGTATTGCAAAAGCATTGCTAGGCTAGTGACTTCACATCCTCTTGGTAATTCAGGAAATTGTTTAATAATAGGTGCATCTATGAGGACTTGTTCTTTAATTTTCACGATTGTTCCATTAGGGCCGGTGGACTGTTCGTTATTCTTTGCTATTTTCGGTTCTCTATCATTAATTAAGTCAACTAAGTTTACTTTCTCTACTTTTCCTAACATAAATATTAGAAGAAGGGAAATAAGTGTATAAGTAAAACAGATAATAGATGGGTACTTTAAGCTCTGAAATTTACGAAACAGCAAAACAGAAAGGACGATACTTATTAAACCAAACAAAACAATTATAAAGATCATCTTCTAAGCTCCGATTTTATGAAACATTATTGATTGTTTACTTCTTCTTTCACCTTAGTTGGAATAAATACGGTTTTTCTAGGTTAATCAATTTCTGCTTAAAACACGCAATGTTCTAAAGGCTCCATTACTCCAATTTAGGACAGGATCTCCGCCGATTATTCAACCTCCAAAATCTTTTCCTAAACTAGTTCAATCTTATCAACACTTTCATCTAAATTTATTTAATTATGTCCCAATATTCTTGATAGAAATAGAAATTAATGTGAAAAGGTGACTGACAATACCATATTCCTCATAGTGTTTTTGTAGTATATACAATAAATTTGTAGAAAATGTGTAGATAGTAAACTAAAAGATATATTTTTTTCTACTAGATTTTTTATATCTTCATAGATTCTACAAATTTAAATAGTAGTTTATTCTTTAGTGCAAAAGTCGCGCTACATCAAATAATAGATTATTTCTAAAAAAAACTAGGTAGGTGAAATTTATGTGTGGTTTTGTTGGATGTATGTATAATAAACCTCAAAAGATAGAACAAGATATGAAAATTAAAATAGAAATGATGAACTCATTAATTACCCATCGAGGTCCTGACTCTGAGGGTTATTATTTTGATGATTATATTAGTTTTGGTTTTAGAAGACTGAGTATTATTGATATAGAAAGTGGAAATCAACCCCTTTCATATGAAGACGAACGTTATTGGATGATATTTAATGGCGAAATTTATAACTATCTTGAGTTGCGTGAGGAATTAATTAAAAAAGGATATAAATTTTCAACACAATCTGATACGGAAGTGATAATTGCGCTATATTCTGATATTAAAGAACAAACCGTAAAAAAGCTAAGAGGTATGTTTTCCTTTGTTATTTGGGACAAAATTAATCACGAGTTATTTGGGGCAAGAGATCAATTCGGCATTAAACCATTCTTTTATTCAGAACAAGATGATGCTTTATACTTTGCATCTGAAAAAAAGAGTATTCTACTAGCTATTTCTTCCTCAGTAGATCATGATTCTTTGCAACACTATCTTAGCTTTCAATATGTGCCTGAACCATATACCCTTACAAATGGCATAAAAAAACTCCAACCTGGCCATTATTTTATTAAAAAACCTGGTAGAACGTTTAGAGCCGTGGAATATTGGAAGCCACAATTTCAACCTAAAAATATGCAAGAATCACAACTTATTAAGGAAATTCAAGAAGTTCTAATAGATTCGGTTAGTAAGCATATGCGTAGTGATGTTCCTGTTGGTTCATTTTTATCGGGAGGAATTGATTCATCTTTTATAGTCTCATTGGCTAAAGAAGTGAATCCTCGTTTAAAAACTTTTTCTGTTGGATTTGAAACTGAAGGTTTTAGTGAAGTAACTGTTGCCCAAGAGACAGCATCGGCTCTGGAGTTAGAGAATATTAACTTTATAATTACACCTGAAGAGTTTCTAAAAGAGCTCCCTAAAGTTATTTGGCACATGGATGATCCATTAGCTGACCCAGCTGCAGTACCATTGTATTTTGTTGCAAGAGAGGCAAGGAAACATGTCAAAGTGGTATTATCTGGAGAAGGTGCAGATGAATTGTTTGGCGGTTACAATATATATAGAGAGCCAGAATCGCTCAAACTATTTAACTATATTCCCGATCCAGTTAAGCAGTTGTTAAGAACCTTTGGAAACATTCTCCCGGATGGAGTTAAAGGCAAAAGCTTTATTAAACGTGGAGTTACTCCATTAGAAGAGAGATACATTGGGAATGCAAAAATGTTTGAAGAAAAGGACAAAAAATTGCTCCTTACCGATTATAAAAGTAATTTAGATTATAGAAATATAACGAAACAAGTGTATAGACTATCTGTTGGATATGATGAAATCACCAAAATGCAACACCTTGATATTTATACATGGCTTCGAGGTGATATATTATTAAAGGCCGATAAAATGACAATGGCCCACTCCCTTGAACTGAGAGTTCCTTTTTTAGATAGAGAAGTATTCAAAGTTGCATCCAAAATTCATTACAAACAAAAAATTAATAATCACACTACGAAATACATCTTGCGAAAAGCAGCAGAAGGAATTGTCCCGGCTCACATCTTAAATCGAAAAAAATTAGGATTTCCTGTTCCTATCCGTCACTGGCTTAAAAATGAATTATACGAGTGGGCTATTGATTTAGTTCGCTCAAGCCCAACAGATTACTTATTTAATAAACAAGAAGTATTCAACTTATTGGATCAACATGTAACTAATAAGAAGGATAACAGCCGTAAACTATGGACAATCCTTGTTTTCATGATTTGGCACCAAATATATGTAGAAAACATATATGAATTTGGCCATGAAAAAGTGAAAAATGAAAATTCAAAACAACTTGAACTTATAAGTTAGCTCCAAAAAGCCCAAGCATAATGACTAATACTGCTTGGGCTTTTTTGTCAAATAGTATAATGACACAAAAACAATATATAAGAAATTCATACAATTTTATTCTTTTTGACTTAGAAAAATCCCATACCTTCTAAAGTACTAGCGCTCTATATTCAATGGAAAGCTTACACGAAATTCTGTACCTGAGCCATATTCACTAGTAACTTTTATATTACCTTGTAAGAGCTTAACCAGTTCGTAAACAATGGCAAGCCCTAGTCCTGTCCCACCCATTTCTCTAGATCGTGATTTCTCAACACGATGAAAACGATCAAAAATGAATGGGAGGTCTTCTTCTGGTATTCCAATTCCGGTGTCTTTTATGGTGATTGAGACTGAATTATTTTGTTGTTTAGCCTCCACAACTATTTTTCCTTTTTCAGTATAGTTAATTGCATTCTCTAAAAGATTTAATAGAACTTGCTGAATACGTGTTCCATCGGAGTATATAGAAGGCAACGTATTCTTAATAATCGCTAATTCTAAGTCCTTACTTTGAGCTTTTACTTTCACTTTTCGTGTCACTTCTTCTAATAATTCTTCAATATCGACCAATTGATAATATAACTTTGTTTTACCCTCTTCCATTTTAGATAACTCAAATAAATCTTGTATAAGTTTCGATAGTCGCTCAGACTCATTCTCAATAATAATTGAGTAAGTCTCCAGCTCTTTTTCATCATTATATTGGTGAGTCTTTATCAATTGTGCATATCCTTTTAGATAAGAAATTGGTGTACGGAGTTCATGTGAAATATTTGCTAATAATTCGCTTCGATTAGTCCGATAATTATTCAATTCTAAGCTAAGTTTATTAATGGCTTTACCTAGTGATCCTATTTCATCGTTTGATATGATATTAATCTGTGTTGCCAAATTGCCTTTAGCAATTTCTCTTGTTGCTCTCTCCATTATAATCAAAGGTTTAGAAATCTTTCTTGAAACAAATAGTGTATAACAGAGAGCTAATATAATTGCACCAACAATGGATATAATAATCCAATTTCTTATACCATGCATAAGTTGGTGTATTTTATCAATTGACGAAAAAACAAAGATACCTCCTCCAAATTTACCTTCCACTATTAATGGTCTTCCAACAAAAAAGAATTCTTCATTTGTTTCAGGATTATTATAGCCCCTATCAAAATACTTTCCTTCTCGTAATAATTGAAACAAATCACTTTGAATCTGTTGTCCTTTTTGGAACTCTACTAGCGAACTTGAAAGAATAATTCCATTTTCATCAAAGATTATTATCTCTCCCCCGGTTGTAGAACTTATATAGTCGAAAATTTTCGGATCAACCCCAAAGTTATTTTCAAATGTGTTTTTCAATTTGTCGGCGTATTGATTTACATTTTTGTGTACCTGTTCAGAATATAACTCCAAGAAAATACGATCTATAATAAAACCCAATGGTACTAAAATAATAAGAAATAAGAACATCATGATGCATCCTAGCTTCAGAAATATTCCTCTAGTTTTCATTTCATGTCCTCTAGCAAATTAAATTTGTACCCTACTCCCCATACTGTCTGTATAAAATTTATATCCTCTAATACCTTTTTAAGCTTGATTCGTATATTTTTAATATGAGAATCAACATTTCGTAAATCCCTAATCTCGTTATATTGCCAAATTTTATCTAGTAATATTTCCCTCGTAAATACGCGATTGGGGTTTGAAGCAAGCAATGATAATAAATCAAATTCTTTTGCTGTCAATTCTATATACTGCTGATTCACAAAAAGCTGCCGACTATCAATATCCATTCGAAACAAATCGTTATAATAAACGCACTTATTCTCTTCTGATGATTCATGTCTTGAATGTTCATACCTTCGTAATAATGCTCTTATTCTTGCTTTTAGTTCCTCAAACTCAAAAGGTTTTACAAGATAATCATCAGCACCTATCTCTAGACCCATTACTTTGTCGGATAATTCAGATCTAGCCGTTAACATAAGAATAGGTACCTCCTCGTCTTCCTCTCTAATTTTTTTGCATACTTCCCAGCCCGATACATAAGGTAGCATTACATCCAGTATAATTACATCAAATGATTCTTCTAGAATTAAATCTATAGCAGTTTGTCCATCTTTTGCTTCCACAATATCATAATCATTTCCTAAGTGTATCTTTAGTAAATTCATCATATATCTTTCATCTTCCACTACTAATATTTTTTTCATCTACATCCTCCTTTAACTATGGGATAAATAATCACAAAAGAACGTGAAGTTAAGTATGGGCCCTCTTACAACAAAAACAAAGAAATAAACTATCCTCTTTAAATGTCTTCAGAAAAGTATTTTCTTTGAGAAATGAAAGGTAATTGAATATGATACTAATTTAATGAACATATATTGTAGAAATAACACTAAAATTTGAAGAAAATATGGAGAAAAGATAACTTAATCGTAGCTAACCACCACATAATAAAAAGTCGAAATTCAATCTTAGGAAATCTGACTTTTTCTACACTCTTTGAGTACTATTACTATTGTTATTACTTTTCTCTAAATACACATCTAAAAATACTTTAAACATTGAGTCTTTTCTTTTTTCTTAGAAAAATTTAATTAACTCAATAACATATGGAAAAACAAAATGTCTTAGTGCAACTCAGTAAAGTTCAGAATTGTACTTCTTCCTTTTCACAACTATTTCGTGAGCCACTCTGTCTAGAGGTTGTATGGTTTCCATTTATCAGTCACATATCTTTATGATCTTTCAATATCCAATACATGATATACATTGAGGTTTTGTCCGTTTTGAAAAGCAACAGAGCATAATTAAATGTCTTCAATAAATACAAAATAAAAAGGCTTATCCTCGTTCAAAAAGGATAAGCCCAAATTATCTAATTAAAAATTTGCTACTCTTCGTACATGCCCTTTAAATGTTTTTTGATAGTAGCCAGAGTTCATGTTGGCAATTGCCACACCTGTAGAGGATTGAGAGCCTATAAATTTCCCTCCACCAAGGTAAATTGCAACGTGTCCATCCCTCTTGTACGTATCAAAGAATACTAAATCCCCTGGGCGTGCTTCACTAAGAGATATCTTTGTACCTTGTGTTCTTAGGGCCTCTGTACTTGAACCAATACTAATACCAGCCTGTCTAAATGCCCAGCTCACGAAAGCGGAACAATCAAATCTTCCATTGGCAATGTCATAAGCATTTCTACCGCCACCAAAAACATAGACAGAGTTCCCAATGTATTTATTTCCTGCTGTTAAAACGGTATTTAAACTTCCGTCATTTGCAGGAGGTGTATAGGCAACCTTCCCACCACTTTTACCTGAGTTACTATTGCTTTCTTTTGATGATGATGAAGTGTTTTGAACAGTAACTTTTTGGGTGACCTTTTGAGCTTCCTGTTCAGCTTGAACTTTTGCTTCTAATTCACTCAACTTGGCCTTATTACCTTTTTGCGCTTCTTCTAGATCGTTCTTTAATGTATCATTTTGTTCCTTTTGTTGTAGCAAAAGAGATTTCATTCCATCCAGTTCTGTTTTCTTTCCAGTTAGCTCTTCCAGTTTTTTCTTAACCTCAGTTTGCTTCTCTTCAACTGCAGCTTTATCTAATTCATGTTGTTTGATAAGGTCACTATCTGCATTTGCAATTTGAGATACTGCAAATACACGATCAATGAAATCACTAAAATCTTCTGAGCCTAAAAGAACTTCTATATAACTAACTTTTCCTCCAGATTCCTGAAATGATTGAGCTCGACTCTTTAAGATTTCCGTTCTCTTTGCAATGGTTTCATTTAATACCTTTATCTCTTCTTCAAGCTTTTGAATTTCAGCCTGTTCCATTTTAATATCACTTTCAGTTTGAGCAATTAGTTTATTATTTTCCTGTATTGCTATATCTGTTTTCTTGACCTTCTCTTTTAAAACAGACAATTTATTTTCCGTATCATTAATAGTTTTTTCAACTTGTTGAATTTGTGTGGAATATTCTGCACTTACAGAAGGGATAGAAATTAGACTCCCCACTCCTAAAATAATTGACGTATTCAGGACTAATAGTTTCTTTTTCAACATTCGTTTTTCCTCCAACCTTCTAGGTTTCTACAAGTTTTATTAAAATGTTTAATAATGTTTATTTTTTCAACCATAAATGACAAATTTCACTCTATTAATACAAATTTCTTCTTTTTTAGAATATAGTAGTCTTTTATTTCGATCAAAGGTAATAATTTTACAGTTATGTTTCATTTATTGGTATCAGGTCTTAAAAACATAAAAAATACCGTTCCTTTAAAAATAAGAAACGGTATTTTTATATTCTTAATTATTAATAGATAATAGTGAATCTTTATTATTCCATGATGCTAATCCCATTTGGAATCTTTCCAACTTCAATAGTTTCAAGTACTTTATTTTGTTCTGTATCAATTATTGTAACAGTATTCTCAAACATATTTGTTACATAAAGGCGTTTGTTGTCTGAACTTGTCACTACTCCATGAGCTCCTTTTCCTGTTTCAATGGTTGCTGTTACCTTCTTTGTAGCTAACTCAACAACCGTAACAGAATTAGATGGAGAATCTTCAGTCCCTTGGTTTGCTACATAAGCATATTGATTATTTCCATTAATATATACCTGTGCAGGTCCTTTCCCAACCTCAACTTTTTCTACTTGATCAGTTTCTAAATCAACAATTGCAAGCATATTTTCTGCATTTAAGGTAGCGACTAGTATTTTTCCGTCATTGGTCACTCCAGTTGTCACAGGCGTTAAACCGACTGTAATCTTTTTCTCTTCCTGCATTGTTTCAAGGTTTAAAACACTAATAGTATCCTCGTTCATATTTGCAACATATGCTTTCTGACTATCAGCAGAAATTCTAAACCCATGCGGTCCTTTACCAGTATCAATTGTTTGAATCACCGAGAAGTTTTCCATATCAATAACTGAGACATTATTATCTTCATTATTTGATACTAACGCATATTTTCCATCCTCTGTAAAAACAAAGTGCGCTGGATGATTACCAACCTCAACTGTCTTTATTTGTTCGCTTGTTTGGGTATCAAAGAATATTGCCTTTCCGTTCATCTCCATCGACACATCCCCATGAGAATCTTCTTCATGTGAATCCTCATCATGAGAGCTGTCACTTTCAGATTCTTGTCCATGATTCATTGACGGAACAACTGTTGCACCAAGCATTTTTCCATCTGGAGAAACTTGCACATTGTGTACAGCACCTTCTACTTTAATTGTTTCAACTACTTCATTTGTCGCTGATTTGATTTTGGAAATACTTCCTCCTTCATCTGCAGTGAAGTAATATTTTACGTTTTGTGTTTCGGGATCTTTTGATTCTGCTACTTTCTCAGAAGTTTTTGTTTCTTCTTGCACCTTCTCTTTAGATACTGAATTTTGATTAGTGTTAGAACTACACCCAGCCAAAACTGCACCAGAAATTAACAAAGTAATTAGATTTAATTTAGTCTTATTCATATAACGCTTCCTCCTTTATTGAATCTATTTGAAATATTAGTAGCCCTGAAGCATGCAACACGTGATATACATCACTTTGTAAAAAAAAGGAGAAACATCTTAAAATATTGTGAAAATCTATAAAAACTGCATACTTTTCCATTACAATAAAGAAATTTTGATAAGAAAAAGTCAGTTAAATTGCCAATTAATCTTGATTAATAAACAAAAATTAAAGAGCTTACCAATTAAATGATAAGCCCTAATCGACATGCTATGATCGTGTAACCTTTATCTATTTGATTTTTCATCATTTGTTTAATACATAGCTTACGCCCCATATAGTGATGACCAAAAGAGTCCATAAGAGAAAAAAGCCTTTGGATGATAATTTCTTCGATTTACCATTCTTATGACTTTGACAACATCCCATTTTATCACCAACTCTTATTTGTTCTCCCTTTTCTCTGGACTTAGTACCGCAATATAAACATTCCCAGCTTGGACATATGATTTAAATGTGTCTAAAGGTCTCGGCGGAGGTCCACCTACATTCATACCATATTGATCATACTGTCCTCCATGACAAGGGCAATTAAAAAGCACACCATTTTCTTTCATTTCTACATCAGCATCTCCTACTGTACAACCAAGATGAGTGCAAATTGGAGACATAATGAGTAAAGAGTTATCCTTTTTGTTTTTATTAATATAAACAAAGCTTTCCATCACTTGTTCTTCCCACGCATCCTTAATTGTCACTTTATAAGGGACCTTTTTAGGAAAATTCCCTTTTTCCAATTCACTTAATGGCCCTAGATTTGCCATTGCGCTTGTATCAACGTCACTTTTATCATCATCACTACAAGCTGTAAGTCCAATAGGCAACACCGAAACAGCAAATAACCCAGCTGTACCTTTCAACGATTTGCTTAGAAAATCTCTCCTTTTTAACATTAGGTACCCTCCTTTACTTAAAGGTACCACTTAAATATGCAGAAAATTTGAATTTTTACTAATTGGGCTCCTTACAATACATTGAACCTTTTTGTTATATCTCTTAGATTGCTCGAAATATTTGATAGTGCTTTAGTTGCATCATTTATTTCCCCAATTGCTACAAGTTGCTCTTGGCTAGAGGCGGAAACTTGGATAGAATTTTGAGTGTTTTTTCTTGCAACTGTCGAAATTTGATCTATTGTTAGAGTAATTTTTTCTGAACTTGTAGACATTCTTTTTGCTGCCTTTAGTATATTTTCCATTTCAAAGTTTATTTTTGTCGTTGATTGAGAAATTACTGAGAATTTCTCTTTTGTATCATTTGTAATTTCAATGCCTTCTTCTACATTTTTTATAACAGCTCTCATAGTTTCCACAGATGCCTCTGTTGCTCTCTGAATATGGTCAATGAGAATAGCAATCCTTTCTGTAGATTGGTTGGACTGTTCAGCTAGTCTTCTTACCTCTTCTGCAACCACAGCAAAACCTTTGCCTGAATCACCAGCTCTGGCGGCCTCTATCGCTGCGTTCAAAGCAAGTAAATTAGTTTGATTAGCTATATCAGAAATAACATTCAAAATTTGTACAATTTCTTGAGAACGTTCCTGAAGTAATTGAATAGATGTATCCGATTCACTTACAGAATTTTGAATTAACTTCATTTGACCAACTGTTTTGTCTACTGCGTTTTCTCCTTCAAAAGCATGTTCTGTTGTTTGATGAGAAAGGAGAGATACTTTTTCAGTATTACCGACAATTTCCTTAATGCCTTCATTCATTTCCGTAATTTCCACGGCCACTTTCTCAATGCCGCTAGTTTGACCTTCTGTACCTGTTGCAACCGCTAGAATGGAGTTAGAAATTTGCACGGAAACTAGATTAGTTTCGTTTGCATTTTCAGAAAGCTGTTCAGAAGATTGAGCCATTTTAACAGATGTATGATTAATGTTTTCTACAATATCTCTCAAATTTCGAACCATTATTTCAAAGGAGCCTACTAATTGACCTATTTCATCCTTGGATTTTTTTGGTATTGTCACTGTTAAATCTCCTTCAGCCACTTCCCTCGTTAAATCAAGCAGTGATTTTAAAGGGGCAACCACAATCCTCTGAATGAAAAATGCAGCTATTATTGTTGCAAAAATGATGTTGATGGCTGTACTTATGTAAATCCCATAGGTTGTCTGAATGCTATGGTCAAGCAAAGAATTTAAATAGCCTGTCAATGGAACACTTATTAGAAGTGCCCCTATTATTACGATATTCACTTTTATCGTTAAACTATGAAATTTTTCTTTCTGATCTCCTTCTAATTTACCGTTTTCCATCTGCTTTTTCCTCCTTAGTTATCTCTATACTATCGATGTGATTTATGGACAAAGACAACTGTACATTACAAATATGCAGAAAGTATCCAAACTTATATGTTCATTGGCTTTCTTTAGAAAATAAATTCTTCAAAATATGTATCATCAATTGTTAGAACGTAAGTTATCTCATTTTCATTGCAATTTGAACATTTTTTGAACTTTTATATAAAAATGTGATTTTTGCCCTTGCTTTTTATAAAAATCCATAATTTCTGCAAACCTTTCTACTAAGCTCATTTTGACATAAGGAATTGGAGGGTTTTACTGTGAAACTAAAGCTAACTGTATTATTATCAGCAATCATTCTCTTTTTAGCTGCTTGTTCTTCGGAGCAAGACACTAAGACAGAGAATAGCAAGCAAAAAGAAACCGAAACAACTGCAAGCAAAGTAGAAGGCTTAACTTCAACTGATACTGAAACATTAACAGGTAATGAATTTGAGCTTGTAGCGAAAGAAGTCTCCCATCCATTAAACAGTAAGGTAACTGTAACAGCATGGACATTCAACGGTTCTGTTCCAGGTGCACAAATTCGGGTAAATGAGGGTGAAAAGGTCAAAATCCATTTTAAGAATGAACTTCCTGACCCAACCTCTATTCATTGGCATGGTATTCCTGTAGCAAATGAAATGGATGGTATTCCAGGTGTAACTCAAAATGCGGTTCAGCCGGGTGAAACTTTCACATATGAATTTACTGCTACGGTTCCTGGTACCTATATGTACCACACCCATCAGGAAGCTGTAAATCAGATGGATAAAGGACTATACGGTTCGTTTATTGTTGAACCGAAAGAAAAAACATATGATCGCGATTACACGATCATGCTAGACGAATGGATGAGTGATCAAGAAGCTTCAGCAACTATGAGTGAGGAAATGGAAGAGATGGATGGCATGGATCACAGCAGTATGAGTGGAATGAATCATGACTCCGGCTCTGAAGGTGACGAACATGGTGGAGAAAGCATGGTGCACGATATGTCTGCTTATGACATCTTTACCATGAACGGGAAAAGTGGAGATTCGGTCGAACCCCTAGAGGTCAAAGAGGGTGAAGTAGTTCGAATTCGTTTAGCGAATGTTGGATATCTGTCCCACAATTTCCACTTACATGGACATAAATTTAAAGTGGTAGCAATTGATGGTCAAGAACTGAATGAACCAAAAGAAATAGATAATGAGTTAGTGGCAATTGCTCCTGGTGAGCGTTATGATATTGAATTCACGGCAAATAATCCTGGTGAATGGTATCTCGAATGTCACGGTGATATGGAAGGAACTGCAGGTATGAAAGCATTGATTCAATATGAAGGAAACAATGAATCAATAGACCAGTCTAATCAAAGTGAGAGTCTTCCGGTTTTCAATTTCGTTAATTACGGAACTCCAACAGCTGGTGAATTTACGTTAGATCAGAAATATGATATTGAGTACACCATGGATCTTAACGGAAATAATATGGACAATATTTGGTCCATTAACGGAAAATCCTTCCCAAATATAGATGGCCTAAACGTTAAAAAAGGAGATTTAGTCAAAGTAACTTTAATCAATAACTCGCCAGAAGGCGTCGATCATCCAATGCATCTACACGGGCACTTCTTCCAAGTATTAAGTAAAAACGGAAAACCAGTAGAAGGTTCTCCAATCATAAAAGATACGATTAATTTAAAATCAGGTGATGAATATGTAGTAGCATTCAAAGCTGATAATCCTGGTAACTGGCTTTTCCATTGTCATGATTTACACCATGCAACAGCAGGAATGGTGGACCTAATCAAATATGAAGGGTTCCAACCTGGTTTCACTCCTGATCCTGAAGCTAATAATAAACCTGAGTAATGTAGCTCATAAAAATCGTGACTGAGGTTATTGAGAAATAGACTCATTATTATGACAGTTAAAACTCTTTTGAATGTTTAGTACTTTATCAATACTACCTTATTTGGTAATCAAGGTCTACAAAGGATTTAAATTACAAGAACTTCGAATAAAACAAAAAAACTGGTCCAGCGCATCAGTTTTTTTGTTTTGTCCATTCATTTAATCAATGCTCTGTATTTGAAAAGCTTATTTCGTGCGGTGTTTTTCCAAGTTTGATTTTCTTAACAATTTCAAAACTCTCATCAACTACTACTGTAAGATCATTTGAATCCTTGTTTGTCACGTAAAGTTTTTCACTACCTGGTACAAAAGAAACATGATTAGCTGTATCTCCTGTAATGACCCTCTTGGTAATTTCGTAATTTTCCAAGTTTAGTTTTATGAGGTCATTAGAACTACGGTTTGCTGCATATAAGAACTTTCCATCGGGTGAAAGCTCTAACCCGTGTGTGCCATCTCCTGTTTCAATAGTCTTAATCACTTTCTGTTTTAGAACGTCAACAACAGAAATAGTTCCATCTGTAACATTTGCAGTGAATATATATTTATCGTCCATTGATGGTTCTAATTCATTTGGAGTAGTTCCTACAGGTATAGTTGCAATTACTTCCATTTTCTTTGTATCGATTAAAGATATATCATTCGACATAACATTTGATATAAATGCTAGACTACCATCATTGCTAAAATCAATATGGGCGGGACTTTTTGAAGGAGATTGAATCTCCTTGATAATTTCCTCGATTTCGGTATCTACTACTTTAATAAAATTGTATTGTTCTCCTTCCTTTAAATCACCACTTGCTAAGTACAAGTAACGGCCATCTGGAGTAATGTCGATTCCATGAAGATTTACTCCAGTATCGATTTTCTTTTCAATATCTCCCGAATCAGAATTGATAATAAATAGCTCTCCCTTGTCATAATTACCCGCATATATTTTTTCTCCATCTAAGCTTATTTCAATACCATCTGAAAGTTGATTATCTACTTTTATTGTCCGGACCACTTCATCCTTCTTAGTGTCGATAACTGATATTGTTCCCTCACCTGCATTTGGAATATATGCGAGAGAGGTTTCTTCTTTTGTATAGATGTAAATAATTGCAAATACGATAAATACACCAATCAGTATTAGTCCTATTTTTTTCATTTATTTAACCCCTCCTTCGCTACTATTCTTTTTTAAAAACTTCAGCTAGTTCATTTTTCTCCCATATAAAAGACCTTGAAGGGATATTCTCGATATTTTCTAATTTTAAGTTAATTCGATCATCTAAAATTTCTCCATTCCATGTTAAATATCCGACCAAATGATGTGAGTCTTCATTTGCCAATTCCCACTTAAATACACCATTTGGATTTTCTTTTGTTCCAAAAGAAAGTTCTGCAAGTTGGTCTATATCGTATTGAAGTATATCTCCCGAATGTGTGTTAAAGGTTATTTCAAAGAAAAGCTTATTGGATGAACTTTTTTCGGGCACTAAAGTTGCTTGAATTGCAACCGTTCCCTGTGAATCAGTCCTTTGTAATGAATTATTTGTAGCCTCTTCTTTTTTATTTTTTGTTGTGGGACTTTCTATTTGTTTTGCAATTGTATCTTCCTCTGGCACAGTTCTTGGAACATTTAATTGACCTATATAAAACCATCCAATAAATAAAACTATGAATACTGCTCCTAAAGACATTAATAGGTTCTTTTTATTCATGGTTTATCTCCACCTTCCTATCTTTATTTGGCACATATATCATCGCAAGAATATGTGCAGATTTGGTGGAGAACTTTAGAAGATTTTATAAACTTAAGTGATAAACATTCTTGTTATTTCCTTAACATTCTTTAATACCGTACCAGTATCTAACAAAGGCAAATTTATTAGTTGATAGGTTTTAGTTCTCTTATTTCTGGATTGCAAAAAAATACTGCCTTTAAATATTCTCTATTTCATTACAATATTTTGACAATTCGTGGTGTTGAAACACTATAAATTGTTCAGCCCCTCATGAATCTCTTCATTACTATGGCTTCTGCTGACTTCTTGCGACTAACCGTTTTCAACTGTACTACTGTGCATCCGCAAGACCTCCCAGGGTAAGACAACTATCTTTCCTCTTTTACTCGCCTGATTTACTCTACAAAGTTACGCACATCTTTCGGACTTTGACTTGTTATGGTCTCATCCCTTTATAAAGCCTTAATATCAGATTTCTGTTCGTCGAGCCAAGATTTTATTCCACGCTTCCTCCAGCCCTTACCTCACGGTAAGTACCTTGCGCTTCCTTAGTGGTTGGTCGATGTGTACCCCCACAGTGGACTTTCACCAGCTAGATAGTTTTGCCATGCCTGGCACACATAAAAAAGGACAGTCAATGACTGCCCTTCCTCATTAGAAATTGAACACGAGTTGATTCTCTGTTGGAGCTTTCTGTGTACGCTTTTTCTTATAGCTGGATAAATCAATAACGCTGATAAACCCGCCATCATCTTCGGCCACTTCCTGCTCTTGTGAGAAATCAAACACGAATAATGATTCATCTTGTTCAACTTCTTTTTCCTCTGTATTTTGTAATATAGGTGAAGTTGCAACACCACAGAGCTTTAATGTTGTTTCAGCTAGTTCCTTCATGCGTAAATCTAACACTTGTTGGAATTCACTCTCAGCAATCATTTCAAGCTCTTCAAACTCTTTAGCAGCAAGTTCTTCCCAAGCATTTGCAAGGTCAGCTTCAGCAAAACATTGTGCTAAATCAGTCGCTAGTGAAGATTGTTCATCATAAGAGTACTTAGAAAGTTCCCCGCGATCTAATCTTCCTTCTGTCATTAATGCATGACCACGAGCACTCATTACCTTCTTAAATTGAGATACCTCTTGAGTTCCGTTTAATATTGGAATTAATACTTTACATAGTCGGTGCTGACCGATTCTGTGACTTCTTTTAGCTGCTTGTCTGAAGACATTCACTTCATACGTTAATTGGTTTGCAATAATTGTTGGCCATGCTAACAGATCCAAACCTACCTCGACCAATTTCATATTGGTGATTACAACTTTTACACCATCTTCCTCGTACTTTTGAAGAACTTCAGAACGTTTCTCGGTATTAGATTCATTGAGTATTCTCATTTCCTCTCTTTTAACACCGTTCTCTTCAAGAATTTGAAAAGTACGTTCATTTAATTGATATTCTCCTGTGTAAGTATTATAAATAACAACTCCTCGATTTTCAGCTAGCTCACTCTTAATTTGATTAATAAGCCACTCTTCTTTTGAAGTATAGCCGGTTAATTTTGGTGCTGTAATAATATCCTCACCAATAGCATCTGCAAAACCAAAGTTATAAAATGCACCTAAATCGGGTCTAGCTGCGTAATTTAATACAGCAGGGTTAAACTTCGACCAAGCTCCTTTTGCGCCTGCATGAGCCAATTTTAGGCATTTGTCATACATTTGTTCATGGAACTCACGATACGCTGCACCATGTTCTGGTTTTGGTTCAATAAAGATTGGCTTTTCTACTAATTCCACCAGTGGTAAACCTAAATCATCAATATCAAGGAATGCTGTTTTGTGTAATAGAAACTGAGCTGTCATTTGTGGTGCAATACCGGGTTCTTCAGTAGGTTGCATAGGTTTTCTACGCTGCCTAGTTACCCATCCGGCTGAAGATGAATTCACTGCATCTTGAAGAAATACAACCTGTTTTAATTTGCCGTATTTCTCCGCCCACGCAAGATCTCCTGTAGAATCTGTAAAACCTTTTTCAATTAAGTCTTTCGGCGTCGTTCTCCATAATAGTTCTTTCATAGAGCTCGCTTTACCGTTGACCAAGGTACCTGTAAGGTTAAGGTTTTTCTTAGCTGATTTTACAATCTTATCGTAAGCATCTCCACGACCCGATCCACCCGCTTTACATTGATGAGCTTCATCTACAATCGCTAAGTCAAAATACTTCTTCATCTTTTTGAAGACTTTTGAAATATTCGTAGTAGGAGTGTTTCGAGTTTCACCAAGGTTTTTTACAGCTGGTCGATACAGTTTGGTTCCACAAACTTCCTCTTCAGAATCTACATGACCTTTAGGGAAAAGAACATACGAACATTTCATGAATTGCTTGGTGCGTCTCCACTTTACTGAATAGTCTTTTGGAATCCCATTGTGCCTCATCATTTTCTCTACCCTAGCATCCGCTAACCTTTCAGCAGAAGGTTTTTCACCATAAGCCACATCAGACCATTCAAGACCGAACCACTCACCTTCAACTTTCTTCATGAGTTGTCTTCCACAATCAGGACAATGCCATCCGTAATGCTTTTTACCATTTACCCGCTTCCAAATACCAGAAAAGTAAGGTTCAGCATCTCTTTTGGCTTTATCGATACCAACAATGGTAATCTCCATCTCACCAGGAGCGGGTCTGTAACCATTACGAACTTTTTCTAGCATTTGTAAGGCTTCATTTGCCGAACGAATAATGGTTGTTTTCGCATACGGTAACGTTTTTCCAATTTCTTTTGTTTGCCACTTTCGTAGTGTAATACCAGGAGCGGAAAGTAAAACTGCCATTCCCTTCTTGGCCCTATTCCGCTTTCTTCTTTCATGAAGAACATGAGCGACACCACAAGCTTGAATCGATTTTCCCGTTCCCATGTTAGCTGCTGTCCATTCAGAGTTTGAAATCTCTAAACCGTTGATTATACCTTGAATAACATGTGCTTGGGCAGGAAATGGAATACGTGACATTGTAGCAATCGCAGGATCTAATTTATCCATCATAGTATGAAGAGGTTTCAATTCAGCAAGCAATTTGTTCATTGCTTGTGCATTGTTAATCATATACTCTTTCATGGACCATTTTGGATTAAAGACTCCATTTACCTCGGATTTAGGAATGATAAGCATACCATTCTTTAATGCCGATTCCACGATTTCAAGTACCTCTTTTTCATTTCCATCAAATCGTACAGCTCGTAGATTAGGATAAAGTCCTAAGAAGTCAGGATTTTGAATCACTTCTAATTCCTCATACATGAATCCAAATAACCCCGAATACTGTTCTTTAAATTCAATAGGTAGACCAAAACGTTCTATCACATGAGCCGAGATATCGTCTTTGATATTTCCATTCACTGAGATAATGTAGCCTTTGCTATTGTCGTCACCTTGTATAACGTTGTTAATCCCATCAATCGTAGCTAGAGAATTAAAGACCATTCCATGAGCAACGTCACCCATACCAATTCTTCTATCTAGGCGCCTAAATGCGTCAGAAGAACGATTGAATATCAAATCGTTGATACGCACTTCACGAGCTTCAATAATTCCCGCTGTGATCGCAACAACACTTTCGGGTACTCCAACGTAACTAGCTGCTACAATTTCTTTTTTGTCTACTACTGCAAAATGTAGTCGTGCATCAAAACTTCTTTCTACGGATTGTATGGTAATTCTCATAATGTATTTGCCATAACTACACAAAAAGTTAGGGTTACCCCCTAACTCTTTAAAAGTAGTTAGAGGGCTATCCCTCCTTGTTGTGTATTGTAATTGTTATGAATTCATATTAGGTACTAATGTTCCTTTTTTTGAGATTTTGTTATATCTTCAGATTGTGCAATAAAATTCACGATTTAAAATAAATATCACCAGTTTTTATCTCTACACCATAAGCAGTATTACATTTTTCGCAAATAGTATATTTCCCTGCAATGTCTTGATAAATATTTTTATCATTTACTTGTTACACATGACTACAATTAACACATTTTTTGTATTCCATTTTTATCTCCTATGCGCATGTAATTTTTATTTAGATTCAAAAAATCCCTATACTTTTTTATGCTTATTGCAAGCAACAACCTTAGTTGGAATATCTTTTCCGTGTTTAGGGTTTCTTGCCATCACAAACCCTTTTGTAGTTGCTTCTTTTTCACAGTTACCATATTGACATCTTATCATCTAAATCTCCTCCTTAGTGTAATTATTAATAGAGTTTTAATCACATATTTTGTTAGATTCATTAACTTTACAAATCTCAACTTCTTCACAATTTTTCATTAATTAATCGATAAAGCCATGCTCACTATATTGAATATGAGCATATGCTTCATCAATTCTCTTCGCTTTTCTAAATTCAACTATATTCTCTATAATAAATTGGCTTGCTTGTTTACTAGTACTCCCATTAAAAGAGATAGAGATATTAAGAATGCTAGTAATACGTTGAATAAGTCGAATTTGCTTAAATGAAATAGGTTTACTTGAGACCATGTTCATCGAGAGAAATCCTCCTAAATGTTGCATTTTCTTGCAAATGCACTACTCAATGCACGATTAATCACCCAGCGATTCATTACAATCTTTTTCATTAATTCCATATCTTCAGAAGCCATTAGACACACTGCCTCGTTTAGCTTCCTTGTAGTTGGAGAATGACGTTGATCTATAGTCGGGCTTTTAATGACATCTAAATATTGCACAATGCCTTTTTCAAAATTCGACAATTCACTCATTGTAAAACCTCCCATATAACATTCCCTTCAACAATGTCGATATCCTCATGTGCAAGCATAGTCTCAATCATGATTTTGTGGCCTTCCTCACCCCAAAAGGAATGAAGATTATACACAAAGTAGCTTCGGTTCTCTGGCCTATATTCAATATCCCCAGCTCCAATGATTTCTTCTCCGGAAAGGAAGACTTGAAACAGTCCTGCGACTGGCTCAAATCTCAAAGGAGAAAAATCAAAGTGGCTTGGAATCCAATAGGTCTGACTTACCTCAATACGTTCATGACCTTTACACCGTTTACAGTTCATATCCAGCACTTCACACGAACAAGCCAGGACTGTAATCATTTCGCAACACCTTCTTCGGGTTGCTCGATCGCAATGTAACCTGGGTTCTGTTCATAATTAAAGTGGCTTTCTACTATACCATGTAACTCTGCAAGTGCATTATGGTAGGAAATTTCATTTGTATACGTGAGAGTGATTGTATCTTCAACTTCTGATTCATTGGAAGGTACTTCAAAAATAATACTTCCAATATTCTTTCTAAAGTCGAAGTGGACTTCAACTATATTTGATTCTGTATCACTCAATGCCTCCAAGAAAGCTTCACTTGTAACATAAGACACCTTATTCTGATTCATTATTTTAATCCTCCTATTGCAATTCATGAATACCGTCTTGTGCAAAAACACGTACAACGGATTTATGATGCTTTGTATAAATTTCCTTTTTTACTAGACCTTCATCATCATCGACTTCTGCCAATTCTGTTACAGGCTTAGTCAATCCGACAACAATGTGTGTTCCCATATTCCCACCGACTGCACCTGCTGCAATGGCAATTCCAGCATGAGCTAATTTAAGTGGTAAAAGAGGACGTTTCATTGTGCTTTTTTTGACTTCGGGGGTTACCCTTTTTTCAAATTCGTGAAAAACCGTAGATTCTTTCAGATCACGAAATAACTCAACGGCCTTAAGTTTACCCGCTCGAAAGATAGAAATCGGTTCTTTTGAAGGTTCAATATAAAATTCTTCCTCGATCTCTTCCAGGGTTGGTAATACTTCTGGTCCTGCATTACCAATCTCCTTCAAATATTCACGGGTTTCTTTTACTACATCACGAGATTGAGGGCTACCGAAATATCCAAAGACCACAACTTGCTTAAAAACATCATAAGCATCATCTGTGAACCGGTATACCTTTATATCTCGAAAGCGTTCTGATAAAATCATCGCGCATTTATCCAACACATATTGAGGGACACAAAACATCAGCAATCCATTGTTTGCAAAGACGTTTTTTGATTTAGAAGATAAAGTTCTCAAAAATCGAAGCTCTGTCCGTTCATGAAATACTTCGTCGTAAGGAGGATTCAACCAAACTGCATTGTAATTCCCCTCAGTTCGAATATTTTCATACCCATCATGAATTGCATGGTCGATAACATCTTTAGCCTTATGAAATCTTGTTTCTTCCAATTCAACGCCATACGTGGTAACAGTAAGATTCTGCAAGGTGGTAAAATTATCACCTAATTGTTTTAGCGCTTCTCCTTCACCAGCACAAGGATCAAAGAGATTCAAGTAACCTTGTTCCCCTCGTAACCTTATATGCGGTAAAATTAAACTCATTTGTCCTTCCGGTGTTGCGTAAAATCCACCCTTTGATTGTGAAGCGATACGTGCCATAAAAGATTCCTCCTAAAGTGTGTAATATATATTAAATAGAAAAAGCCGATTCGTTTCCGAACCGACTTGTCTCTTCCTACGCTGTAAATTTGTTACCGTTTATTTCGCCGATAAAAATATCATGAATTTTTCTTTCTTCACCCTTCCACTCAACTACAAGAAAGACCTGGTCTTTTACCTGTAGATTAGGTATCCACTCTAGGAAAGTAGCCATAATTGGCTTATCATTTCCACGGAGAGTAACAGCTATCTCTTGTCCCTTTTGAAGATTCATAGATTAAGAAATCCCCCTCTTCCTAGTAGGGATTGGGGAAATTTCGTAATTGACCTTGCAATCCGGGTACATTTTAGAAATGGCCGCTTTCACTTCTTTCTCCGTACCAATTTTCATGGTACTGAGAACGTGACCTTCAGAACGTCTAATGGTGATTTTATAAGGATGAACTTCTGTATTCATCTTCATTTTAAAGAAAGCGGGACATACTTCAATATCTGTCACGATATCTGTCCTTATCACTTGCTTATAGCCATTAGAATTGACTTCGATACAAGCTGGTTGACCGATTGAAAGTTCTTTCAACGTCACTTCTCCTTGCACGAAATGTCCATTCCTGGTATAACCCGACTTACTTAACTCATAAGTTACCTTTTCTGTGTTAAATACCGCCTTCATATTAATTCCTCCTAAGTGTGTATGTAATAGGGCACTCGATTAGAGATACCCTTTTTCCTTCAAACTAGTAAACTTGTTATCACCGATGATAACGTGATCAAGCACATCAATCCCTATGATCTTTCCGGATTCAACAAGGCGTTTTGTGACCTCTATATCTTCACTGGAAGGAGCAGGATCGCCACTTGGATGATTATGTGCAACGATAACTGATGCAGCACATCTCATAACACCCTCATGGAAGTAGGGTAAGAACCCAGTGCCTTGCTTAGTTTCCTAAGTAGGTTTCCAAGAACTCCCCCCCAAACCGTACGTACTCCTCTCAGAGTATACGGCTTTCCATTTATCAATCTAACTTCCC
>NZ_SWBM01000039.1 GCF_005116465.1 Robertmurraya kyonggiensis | reverse complement strand
CAATATGCAAGCGCTCGACTTGCATGTATTAGGCACGCCGCCAGCGTTCGTCCTGAGCCAGGATCAAACTCTCCAATAAAGAGTAAGAATTAGCTCTTAATTTTTTCGCGTTAGCGAAAATATTTTTCATTAAAATAAAACTAACGTTGACGTATGATTTGTTTAGTTTTCAAAGTACAATAATGATTTTTTTCGTTAGAAAAAATATCTTATCGCTCAGAGGCGACTTTTACATACTAACAAACTTACATTAGCATGTCAATATTTTTTTGTTGTTTTTTTGGTGGAGCCTAGCGGGATCGAACCGCTGACCTCCTGCGTGCAAGGCAGGCGCTCTCCCAGCTGAGCTAAGGCCCCATATTTATAAAAATAGAATGGTCGGGAAGACAGGATTCGAACCTGCGACCCCTTGGTCCCAAACCAAGTGCTCTACCAAGCTGAGCTACTTCCCGATTTGATATCAGAGGCCCGACTTAAAAGAGATATTAGCTTTTCAGTTCAAACATCTATCTTATATCGTCATCCGATTTTATTTTATAGATGGCGCGCCCGAGAGGAGTCGAACCCCTAACCTTTTGATCCGTAGTCAAACGCTCTATCCAATTGAGCTACGGGCGCATGTTGTATATTTCACTCTCGTGAAATTAAGGTAAGTTATTTTCTCCTTACGTCGAAAAAACTTTGCTATTTTACCTCACTACGTTCGGTAAAAAGCATTGGTGCCGAGGACCGGAATCGAACCGGTACGGTAGTCACCTACCGCAGGATTTTAAGTCCTGTGCGTCTGCCAGTTCCGCCACCCCGGCTAACTGTTGGAGCGGAAGACGGGATTCGAACCCGCGACCCCCACCTTGGCAAGGTGGTGTTCTACCACTGAACTACTTCCGCAACATAGCATAAATACTTCATTAATTTAAAAAAAACTTGGTGCGGGTGAAGGGAGTCGAACCCCCACGCCTTGCGGCGCTAGATCCTAAGTCTAGTGCGTCTGCCAATTCCGCCACACCCGCATATAAAAGTTTTTTGCTTTATAAAAAATGGTGAGCCATGAAGGACTCGAACCTTCGACCCTCTGATTAAAAGTCAGATGCTCTACCGACTGAGCTAATGGCTCGTACAAGGATTTTTTTACCATCACAAAAAAATCTGGTGCCGGCCAGAGGACTTGAACCCCCAACCTACTGATTACAAGTCAGTTGCTCTACCAATTGAGCTAGGCCGGCAAAAATGTTATTTTCACTCGCATGAAAAACTTAAGGAATGTTATTTTACTTCGCTACACTTCGTAAATATCAAGGACCCTTATTTTCACTTTCGTGAAAAAAGGTTGGTGGAGGATGACGGGATCGAACCGCCGACCCCCTGCTTGTAAGGCAGGTGCTCTCCCAGCTGAGCTAATCCTCCATATATTAAATTTATTAAATAGCCCGGCAACGTCCTACTCTCACAAGGGGACAGCCCCTAACTACCATCGGCGCTGAGAAGCTTAACTTCCGTGTTCGGTATGGGAACGGGTGTGACCTTCTCGCCATCGCCACCGGACTAT
>NZ_SWBM01000038.1 GCF_005116465.1 Robertmurraya kyonggiensis | reverse complement strand
CGTTCGTCGATGGAGGCTGCGCACGGGCAGCGACGGTCGGTGTAGAGGTTGAAGCCGTAGCTCGACGCAGTAGGTCACGACGTCCTTCAGGGCGCCACCGGCTTTGGCCGGGGACGGCGATGAAGGGTGTGGTGGAGCTTCCCGCCGCCGTAGCGCTAACCCTCTAGATCGGTCTAGGGTTTGAGTGTAGGTGGAGTTGGTACTCAGTACAACTTCGTGATCCGAGCCGTGGCCCCCACCCCTCTCTCTATATAGCGCTGGCGACAGGGGCCCACCAACCATTAGGGTTGGGCGCCCCCGATCAGGGCGCAGATCAAGGCCCAAAGGCCTTTGGGCCTTTTGGGGCTGAGGAGATCAACCTAACAATCTCCCCCTTGATCTCACTCTTTATTTTATTTTCTTTTCCAGTATATCTTTCATCTCATCTTAGATTTATGTACAGAGCTTACCTCATCGTCACGATTCTTTATCGATAGAATCAATAGCCACCGTACACGCCTCTATTCAGAAACGAATTCTTATATCTTATCGGGCCTTCTAATCCAGGAATCATAGGCTTTCCCTTAAACCCATACCGGCTAAGTGTTCCTTGAACACATTGGGTGGTAGGCCTTTCGTTAGCGGATCCGCAAGCATATTCTTTGATCTCATATGCTCGAGACTTATGGTGTGATCCTGGATTCTATCTTTTATCGAATAAAATCTTACTTGTATCGGCTTGGTAGCCGTACTTCTTTTGTTGTTGTGGGCATAGAATACTGCAGGCTGGTTATCGCAGTACATCTTTAATGGTCTTTCTATGCTATCCACAATTCGTAAATCGGGTACGAATTTCTTTAGCCATTCTACCTGCGTCGAGGCCTCATAACATGCTATGAACTCAGCATACATCGTTGATGATGCTGTAACTGGTTGCTTTGAGCTTCTCCACGAAATAGCTCCTTCAGCAAGCATGAAGATGTAACCTGTCGTGGATTTTCTGTCATCTTCATCTCCAGCATAATCTGCATCTGCATACCCTTTAATCTCTAGGGAATCAGATCTTCTGTAAGTCAGCATGAGACCTTTCGTGCCTTGCACATAACGGAAAGCTTTCTTCACCAGTTTCCAATGTTCTATTCCTGGTTCTTCTTGATATCTGCTTAGCACGTTTGTGACAAAGGCTAAGTCAGGGCGAGTGCACGTCTGTGCATAAGACAAGCTCCCAAGAGCCGAAGAATACGGTACCGCTTTCATCTGTTGTCTTTCATATTCATTCTGGGGACATTGGAATTTCCCAAATCTATCACCCTTGACTATCGGAGCAGGAGTAGGATTACTTTTCTGCATATTATATCTCTCTAAAATCTTTTCTAGGTATGTCTTCTGTGACAATCCTAGAACCCCATTTCTTCTGTCTCGATGAATCTCAATTCCTAAAACAAAGGAAGCCTCACCGAGATCTTTCATGTCAAAGTTAGAGGACAAGAATTTCTTTGTTTCTAGTAATAGACTAATATCATTACTTGCCAGTAGGATATCGTCCACATACAGTACAAGGAAAATGTATTTCCCTTTCTTAAACTTTGCGAATACGCAATTGTCCTCAATATTCTCTTTAAACCCAAATTTCTTTATCGTTTCGTT
>NZ_SWBM01000037.1 GCF_005116465.1 Robertmurraya kyonggiensis | reverse complement strand
GTAGCTAGGATCCTCCACAATCTGAGGGTACATGTAGTTAGCAATAAAGGCAGCTGTCAGGTTGCGGTGCCTTGATGCTAATTGCTCAAGCTCGCATGTGTGATCTACCACAATCTTGACCTGCCAGAAATCCTGCCACTTGCCCTTGGACGCGTACACCCTGAACGGGCATTCGCTTCTCACACAACGAATATCATATGTTTGCGGACTGCTCTTGAGCACTTTGAACTGTCTTTGCAAAGATAGAGTGGACCAACGTTTTATTGCTTCTTTCATATTATCAGCATTAGCATACATTGAACCGACGCAGACCTCATTCTCCCTATACTCCCATTGCACCGCTTCACCATCATTTACACTTAGCATCGATAAGTCGTACCCGTCCAAGTTCTGCGGGACACAATAATCATCTTCATCGTCTGAAGATGAATCATCCACTGCATGCTCTTCACCCTCCCTCTGAAACTCATTGACTATGCAGGGATTGTCTTCCCCCTCGTCAGCCTCGCCAGTTGCTTGACGAGGTTCCTGTGAGCCATCTCCATCTTCAGCTGGTTCATGAATCGTATCCGAATCTTCATCAGGTTGTCCATGCATCGTCTCCGAATCTTCTAATACTGCATCCCCCGGGCCTCCATCTTCGTCAACTGCTTCAGTACTAATTGTAGCCTTTTCGAACGCTTGCACAAATAATACCAGAGGTAAACCTCGACTAGTGGTTAGATTCACATAGTTCCTCCAGTTTTGGGTGCCTTGAAGTGGCAATAACTCCCAAAATACCGGTTCTCTCCGATTTACAACGGCCATGATCGAAATCTCATGTTGCTCTCGATTAAGTCCGAAAGCTTTAAATAGCCAATTGCAGATTGAAACCCAAGTCCTCTCTCTTGCTCGGGGTACTTCCTTTCTGAAGGAACTAAAGTCTGACAAATCGACCCCTTCAGAACCATATCTAACATCCCCAGACCCATAGAACACTTGAAAAGGTAATCTTTCTGACATGCCTGCCAACACAATTGACACCGATTTCTCAAACTTAGATATTTAATCTGGGGGAAAAAGGTTTCCATTCAAATAAATTTAATCCACCTACTTAAATATTTTCTAAAGAATCCTAATATAACTACCAAAACTAAACCATGTTTCTAATTTTACTGACTACTATTTCTATTCAAATAATTTTTCCTATTAAAATATTTAAGTGCAAAATATTTCTAATTTTATTGAATACTATTTCTATCTATCTAAACTATTTTTTATTCTCACAAAATAAACTAAACTATTTTTGAATCTCACAAATTAAACAAGGCAATAAGCCTAAATTATTTATTCAATACAATTTCTATCTAAGCTTCCATTTCTATATAAAACATTTAACTTCCAAATATTTCTAAACAACCTTTTCGATCTATCTAAACTAGGCTAAAATTTGGATTTGTATTGGACTAGTCTATCTATCTAAACTATTTTTTCTATGTATCTAAACTATTTCTATGCAAATAACTAGCTAATATTTTTATCTACAGAGATATATACATTACAATCTATAGAGATATAGAGATTAAAAAAAATACCTAAACCAGAAGACAGATCTAGCAGAGCAGCACCCCACCCTTCCCCTCCCCTCTCCTCCCCTCTCCTC
>NZ_SWBM01000036.1 GCF_005116465.1 Robertmurraya kyonggiensis | reverse complement strand
AAAAACAAACCAAGGAACCTCCATGAACTCTTCCACGAGATGGAAAAGTTTTGCAGATCAGACGATGATCACAGGAGAAGAATCAACGAAAGAGCCATGCTCAGAAAAGCAAACGGAAACTATAAGCAGCCCACATACGAAAAGCAGAACTACAACAGACCAACCCAAGTTTTTCACATAGAAAACGAGAGCGGCCAACATAATAACGAATCAAATGCAGCGAAGCAAAACTTCAACTCCTCATCCACACGAGGAAGAGGCGGACGAGGCAGAGGCCGTGGAAGAGGACGAGGCCAACAAGAAAGCCAGTCTCGATCTTGGTTCTGCCAATTCCATGGCGAAAACCCAGATCACAGTACAGGGAGATGTCCCATAACCATCAGGGTGAAGCAAGAAATGAACCAAAACAACAATCAAGGTCGCACAGTTCAAACAAATTCCTGGCAGTGCACCTCCCATAACACGCCGAATCCGCAGCTACAACTCCCGACGAATTCAGAATCCTTTTCAACATACCACCAGCCTCGTTTGGCTTGGCATCAAACCCAGTCCGAATCAAATCAACAAGCGCACAGCTCAATCCAATCCACCGCGGCAAGAAAAGACGAAACTATGATGCAAGCAGCTCCAACACCGAATTCAACACCCGCCAAGGGTCCCATTCCCTCTCGCGGAATGATTCTGCCTATAGCAGGAGGATCTTCAGTCGACTTCGAAAGCAAAAGACAAAGAAAAGACTACTTCAGAAGAGTGCACGCAATACTACCCAATGGCCCAGTAATAAAAACCCATTGGTCGCATATTCCAATAACCTTTACTGAGCAGGATCTCAAACTCCAATGTTATCCTCACACTGATGCCATGGTCATCGAAACAAATGTGGCAGGCTGGGAGCTAACAAAGATACTGATAGACGATGGCAGTTCAGCTGATATTATCTTCGCAAGTGCCTTCGATCAAATGAACATCAGCAGAAGCTTGTTACAACCATCAGAAACTCCACTCATTGGTTTCGGAGGAAAAAGAATCCGAGCCTTAGGAAAAATCGAACTACCGGTAACTTTGGGGGACCTGAGTAATCCCAGAACGGAACGAATCACTTTTGACGTAGTTGACATGTACTACCCTTACAATGCAATCTTCGGAAGAGGTTTTCTCAACACGTTCGAAGCCATTGTGCGACAGGCGTATCTCTGCATGAAACTTCCAGCATCAAATGGAGTAATCACAGTATTCGGAAACCAGCAAGTCGCAAGGGACATCGAACAAGGAATTACCCCAGGCGAGAAAAACGTCAACCTCTTGCAGGCAGAAACGAAACAAACAAGCAATAAAGTCCAAACAGAATCGATCAAAAAGACGCCATCGCAATCCAGAGTGGAAAAAGTAAAAGAAACTATTCAAGCACAAGACACCAAGCGAGTCTCTCTTGATCCAGGAGTCGAAGGTAGAGAGGTCACGATCGGAGCAGACCTTACCCCTCAAGAAGAGGAAGATTTGATAACTTTCCTAAGAGAAAATAAAGATGTTTTTGCATGGACAGCTGCAGATCTAAAGGGTGTCAGCAGAACCATAATCGAGCATAGCCTCAACATAAACCCGAAGACAAAGCCAAGAAAACAAAAATTGAGAAAAATGTCGGATGAGAAGGTA
>NZ_SWBM01000035.1 GCF_005116465.1 Robertmurraya kyonggiensis | reverse complement strand
CGAGACCACTGAAAAAGTGGGGTATTTTTTTAGATACTTTGATCGGAAATCGAAAATGAGAGATTATATAGCTGCTTTAGAGGATAGTATGCCTGCTATCCTCTTTAAATTTACCGCTAATGCGGTCAGTTTGGCTTGGATGGACATGCTTTTTAAACCGTACCCCTTGGCACGATTTAGTCCGTGAAAATTTTTCATTTCTCCATTTTTCCATTCTTGGCAGGCTCTTTTCTTATATTTTTCTTTAAATTCCTCATTCTTTTGCTGCTGACTATATTCATAGAACTCTGGGGTATTAATGCCAACTGCTAAGACTTTCCGTACCGTATTATTGCTAGGAATACACAGATCCCTTACGGGACAATTTCTACACTTTTCTAGTTCAAAGTAATAATTATAGGATTGTTTACCACATTTTCGTTTATAGTGTTTCTTTGTAGTCGTTTGGTTTCCTTGTGCACAAAACCACTGATCCGAATCCTTGTTATAACTGAATTGTTCTTCGTCAATTCTATAAGCACTTTCACTAACCGGAATGTATGGTGTTGCCTCAATTTCAACGATTTTATCTAATATTGCCTTTTTAAAATAAGCTTTATCCCCATAAACTTCAGTAATGGAGGGTAAACTCTTCTTTGTTAATTCCAATAACTCTTCGAACCTGGTCCCGTCCACATATGCACCATTATGTACTCTTACAGCGGTAATCATTCGATTTTCTGTACTAATCATGTATTCCATTTTATATCCAAAAAAGTTATCTGTTTTACTTTTATATCCAACTCTGGCCTCTTGGTCTACGAGTGAACGAACGCCTTTAAACTCCATAAATTTGGGATCCTCAATGATTTCTTTTGCATTTTCAAGGACTTCCTTTAATTGAGTGTTTTGTTCAATTCCAGGGATTGATTCAACACTGGAAATCGTCTCTTCCAAGTAGTTTTTCATTTTTTCATTAGCTTCTTTGGGGTCTTTAATTTCGCGAGTATCTGGGATTTCTTGATTAATGGTATCTGGTAATTCGATCTCTTCTTCTTGGGCAGTTTTAAAGATTTTCTTCGCCAAACGACTCATCACTTTTTCAGGAAAAAGCTTACCTGTATTTGCGGAAGAATGGGTAGAGTCAATGCTTACGCCAGTATCACTAATGATGTTTTTCTCCACACATTGTTTAATGAGTTCTATAATCATATCATCGAGTATTGCTTCTTCTAGCTTTGTCGTTCTAAATTTTGCGAGTAGGCTTGGATCTGGTAAAGTATCATCCGGATCTATTCCAAGAAAATACATATAGGCTAGATTTAGAGAGGCCTCTGCGATCACACGTTCATCAGATAAATCATATAAGCGTTGTAATATCAAAATTTTTACCATCAGCTCCGGCTCTATTGATGGTCGTCCATAATATTTATTAAAGGAATGTTCTAAAAGATCATTGAAAAAACTAAAATCAATCGCCTCTATTAACAGCTTTAGAGTATGATTTTTCGGTATTTTATCGTATAATAACGAGTAGATGCTTAACTGTGTATTTTTATTTTTGAGCATAGAAAAAAACCCCCATTTGGTTATTAGTTCTTCGACAGTTCTATTATACCAAAATGGAGGTTTTTTTCTTTTTGATTAAATCTTTGTGGTTTCCATTTTTATGGAAATGTTTTTCAGTGGTCTC
>NZ_SWBM01000034.1 GCF_005116465.1 Robertmurraya kyonggiensis | reverse complement strand
CCCAGCGAATGTGTGCAAGATTCTGCTTTCTGATTGAGGGGATGGTCATGACCTCGTAAATTACGTCTTCGGGTAGCTCTTCCTTCTTTGCTGCTTTTTTGGCTAAATCATCTGCTTTGTTGTTGTCATTTCTGTGGATGTGCTCTACAGTGAATCCTTTGAAGTGTTTCTCCATTTCTCTGACCTCTTCGAGGTAATCGATTAGTTCTGGTTTTCTAGCTTCGCTATCCTTTTCGATGTGGTCCCTTGCTATTTTCGAGTCTGTCTTCACAATGAACCTTTGTTTTCCTAGTGATTTCATTTTTCGTAGCCCAAGCAGGAGTGCTTCGTATTCTGCTACATTATTTGTGATTTGAATCTCTTGGTTGTTGAATTCCAATCGTGCTGCGAATCTTGTTTTGATTCCGCCTGGTGAAACCAGTATTGCAGAGATCGCTGCTCCTTTGTTACAATATGCTCCATCACAATAGACTGTCCATTGTTTTTCGTCTTCGTCTGGACTTTCATGCTTTGGAGAGGTCCAGTCTGCTACGAAGTCAGCTAATACCTGGGATTTGATTGCATTTCGTCTTACGAATTCAATATTGAATCCGGATAGTTCTGCGGACCATTTGCTGATCCTATTCGAAGCTTCTCTGTTTGCAAATAACTCGGCTAGAGGTTTGTTGGTGACGACTGTAACTTTGTGAGCTTCGAAATAATGCCTGAGTTTTCTTGATGCCATAAGTAATGCGTATGCAATTTTTTCGAGCTCAGAGTATGACTTCTTGGCTCCAGATAATGCTTCAGAAACGAAGTAGGCTGGCAATTGCTTCAAAATGCCTTTGATTTCAATTTCTTGTACTATTGCCGCGCTTACTGCTGACTCTGATACTGCGAGGTAGAGGAGAAGGTCTTTTCCTTGTGCTGGTGGTGATAGTTTGATCATTGTCGCAAGGTACTGCTTTAGTTCTCTGAATGCTTTCGATTGTTCTTCGCCCCAGTTGAATTTCTGTGCATGTCTGAGAGTTTTGAAGAAAGGGAGGCTTCGCTCGGCCGCTCTTGGTACGAATCTGTTTAGAGCTGCGATTCTGCCTGTCAATTGTTGCACTTCCTTAACCGTTTTTGGCTCCTCCATGGATGCCAAGGCCTGTACCTTGTCTGGGTTGGCCTCAATTCCCTTTGAAGTTACAAGGCACCCCAAGACTTTTCCTTTGGTTACTCCAAAAACATATTTTTCTGGATTTAAGCTCAAGTTTGACATTCTTAGATTGTTGAAAGTTTCCTCGAGATCTTTGATGTGATCCGCTCTTTTGATGCTCTTTACGACGAGGTCATCCACATAAGCTAGCATGTTTCTATCAATTTGTGAGTTGAAGACTTTTTTGGTCATTCTTGAGAAAGTTGACCCTGCGTTTCTCAGCCCTTCTGACATTCTGACGAAACAAAAAGGTCCGAAAGGTGTTATGAAGCTTGTCTTCTCCTCATCCTCTTGTTTCATCCAAACTTGGTGATACCCTGAAAAGCAATCTAGTAGAGATAGAATCTCGCTGTTGGCTGCGTCGTCGACGACGCTGTCGATTCTAGGTAAGGGGAAGTCATCTTTTGGGCAGTGCTGGTTCAGGGTGGTGAAGTCGATGCACATCCTCCATTTTCCATTTTTCTTTTTCACTGGGACAGTGCTTCCTAACCATTCTGGGTATTGTACCTCTCTGATGACCTTTGCTTTC
>NZ_SWBM01000033.1 GCF_005116465.1 Robertmurraya kyonggiensis | reverse complement strand
ACCCTAGGAAAAATTTTCATAACATTTGGAACTATATCCAAAGAGTTATGATTTTTCAAAGTTATCTTTTACTATTCAAAAATAATTAAAATATTTTTTATTTTTGAAAAATCCAAAAAAATTAGAGATGACTTATTATGTGTTCAAAAGTCTTTGGCCAAAATTTCATGACATTTGGACTTATATCCAAAGAGTTATGATTTTTCAAAGAGCCAAAATACCCACTTTTGAATAAATATGTATATTTAAATATAAATAATAATAAAAAAATTCCAAAATTATGAAAAATGTCAAGAATGATCCCAAGACTTGGGGGACTTCACATAAAGATTTTTATAATTTTCCAAAGTCATCTTACATGAGTTTTGATTTTCTGAAGTTCGTAAATACTTTATATTTTCGTGTTACGATTATTTGGAAATATTTTCAAACTTAAGTTAATATTTTAAAAGATTTTGATCACACCTAATGATACTCGTATCAAGCTCAAAGAAAATATCATTGCATCTTGGTATGAATGTTTGTATGGTTAACACAAATCATATTAAAGAGAATCTTCTATCATTAATCGTAAATGAATCTTCTTACGAGAAGTATAAGGTATATAGTCTGGAAACCCGAGGACGCAGGGCTACTGGTCCGAAGGGGGACTTGATCCCCGATCCACTGGTATAACAATGACACGTACCTATATTTTCTTTAAAAGATTCTTTATGATTAACAAACATCTTTAACACATGAATAAGATGTTTTCACTGATTCATAGCCATGCAAAAATGTGGGCACACTAATGTATGAAATTTCATGGATAAATGTTGCTCCACTTTCAAAACCCTGTGATTGTTTCAATCAACTCCAAGTTCAAGTCTGAGATAACTCACTTATCCCGGACATCCTGATCAGGGGTAAAGTTACATCTCTAACTTTATCTCTCTTTATATCCTTGACACGACCCGGTATTAACCTTAAGTTAATATCATTCCCAAGTTTTATCATTTCTTGAGATAAAATTTGAAAGAAGTCAAGTATACACCTATGTTTAACTTCAATCATTCCGAGTTTTGAACAAAAGGTTGTTCAAATAACCCTCTTTGCATAATCATTCCTCCTTTGATCCGGTTATTGGATCTTTGGAATCCCGATCTCCTGACATATTAAAGAAAGTCATCTTGGCATGCATATCACTTGCATAATCATGTAGTGCTCTCGATAAATTTTAAAATAATAGAGAAGTTTAATAAATTGTAAATTTCAATTTCTGCTTTTTAAAATATTTACTTTCTGTCTTTATCATTAGACATAGGCTAGGCTTAAAAGATATTTACTTTTCTGTCTTTAAAATTTTATTATCTGTACTTTCCCACTGTTTAAAAGCACCCCGCACACACTATAGGCTCAAATAGGTCACTTAAGGTAGTCGTGTAGAAAGGATGTACGTAGACGCCTTTGTACCGCTGCTTCCTTTGGAATACGCTTAAACACAGCTTCGGCAATTTTCAGTGTTTGATTGTATGTTTATTAAAATGTTGCAGCCGCTTTATGCTGAGTGTGCATGTTTGGCACGATATTAAGGACTTAAATCACTTAAATACGAACATTGATGTACGGCCATTTGCACTTTACTTTCTAAATGACAGGGGCCGTGCATCACGTAAACCAAAAGCGAGAATGTTTATTTACTGCTTTTCTGCATATATATAAACTACCTGGGAT
>NZ_SWBM01000005.1 GCF_005116465.1 Robertmurraya kyonggiensis | reverse complement strand
ATTAGCGGTAAATTTAAAGAGGATAGCAGGCATACTATCCTCTAAAGCAGCTATATAATCTCTCATTTTCGATTTCCGATCAAAGTATCTAAAAAAATACCCCACTTTTTCAGTGGTCTCGGAGCCTTCATGAAGACACTATTTAAGGAAATCTAACGAATAGTGTCCGTATGGAGCCTTCATGAAGACATTATTTAAGGACATCTAACGAATAGTGTCCGCATGAAACCAGCATAAAGACATTGTTTGTTTGTTTTTATCAAATGTTGTCTTCATAGCCCGTACGGCATCCAGAATTAGGTTCTATAAACAAAAAAAGAAGCTATCCCAAATAGGTCTCTGACCTCTTTAGAATAGCTTCTACAATGATTAGCGTTGAGATTGTTCAATCCACTCTTGTAGCTTATCTTTAAGTGTGTTGAAGCCTTGTGGAGCTTCTTCTTGTTTGTAAGCAACTGCTGCTGCAGCTTGACGCTTACGTGGCTTCTTCGCTGCTGCTTTTGGAGCTTCTGTTTGTGCAGGAGCTTCTTGAGTAGCACGGATAGATAATCCGATTTTACCTGCTGCTTCATCGATAGAAAGCACCTTAACAGATACTTCATCTCCTACTTTTAAATGCTCATTAATATCTTTAACGAAGCCATGTGTAACTTCAGATATATGAACAAGTCCTTGTGTATTTTCATCAATTGCAACAAACGCACCATAAGGTTGGATACCTGTTACTTTCCCAGTAACAACACTTCCTACTTCGATCTTTTCAGTCATGTAAACACTCCTAGTTTTGATATATTTTTTTATACTTTTCCCTACTCTATAAGGCGATAACCATACATTCTTAAGCGGGACTGCCTTTAGAGCTTAACTAAACCTTAGTAAACATGGGTCAGACCACATTTTCTGCCCAAACGATTTCTTTCCGAATACATAAAAATTCTCTAAGGTAAGCTTCCCTTTATACGCAATTTTAAATTATATCACAAGTAGGAGGTTTTGACAAAAGAGAGGAGTGCTAGTTCTTAAATGATTTTCCTTATTTTGTTATTAAATAGATGGGTTGTTGGCCTATTTCTAAGGTAGAACCGTCATGAAAATATAATTTTTTTCCAAATAAAGAATAGACTTGTCCCTTAGATAAAAAATTTATCTCATGAGTTGTACCCACTGACCAAATTACAAATATTTCCTCCTTATTGTCATTAACAAATTTGAGAACATAATCATCCGAACTATTAGTTTGGATTCTTTCACTTAATTGATAATCTGCCAACAAATACGAATAGGCGTTTATCGCTTGGTAAGCAAGCTTTGGATTGCCAGTATCATATTCAATTAATCCAAAATTACTTTCATCGGTTCCATCATTTTCCCATCCGTACCAAATGCTAATCGGAATTTTTTCTAATTGATTAATTAATAACATTCTCACAAGGTATGTCGCTTGTTCTTCCTCACTTAAATGTAAATCGTACCAACCATTTTCTGTAGAATAGCCCCACTCACCTGAAATAATTGGAACATTTTTAGAAGAATATTTTTCCACCAGTTCTCTTAATACATCATATTCATATGCAACGGTTTCAGGTGCCCAAGAACGATACGGATGAACTGATATGGCATCCATATGTTCTAAAGCCCCTAACCTAAAAAGTTCTTCTAGCCATACAAATGATTCTTCTGAAAGTCCCGCAAGAGCTGGTGCGACTATATAGCCACTAGGGTCATTCGCTCTGATGGTTTTAGCCGTTTCTTTCAAAAGTTTGTAATACTCCTCTGGCTTCCACAAGCCGATATTCGGCTCGTTCCAAACTTCCCAAATAATATTTTTATTTTTATATCTTTGAGTTGCTTCATCTACATAACGATCGAAAGCTTTGAAGCCTTTTTCTGTTTGGATGAATGCCCCATCTTCCTCATAAAGTGTATTGCTATAATCGAGGACGTAATACGGCGTGATATTTTCTTTTTCCAGTTCAGAGGTTAGTTCATCATAACCAAATGAATTGAAGTCAAAAACACCTTGTTCTTTTTCAATAGCCGACCAAAACAGATCTGTTCTAACCATATTAATTCCGGCATCACGAATCCTGTCAATATCTGCCTGCTTGCCAGTAAAATGAATATTCACTCCTACTCCTCCAGGAAATGTTGCATTCATTTTCTTTACGTAAGGTATTAGACAAATGCAAAGAAGCATCAAAAATATTCCTACAAGGATAAGACTCCATCTTTTTCTCATATTTCTACGACCTCTTATTCACGAAAAAGTCATACAGATTCTTGCCTTGAAATAGCCAACCAGTTATGCCTACTTCTTTCGCAGCATCCATATCTGAATTCTTATCCCCAATGACAACACTTGCACTTATGTCTATATCAAAATCATGGAAAGCTTGGTGAATCAAACCGGGCTTTGGTTTTCTACATTGGCATTCCCTCTTATATGAACCAATACCATGGGAAGGATGATGAGGACAATAATAAAAAGCATCGATCTGTGTCCTATATCTTAGGAAGAGTTCTTCGTTCATCCACAGATGAAGTTGCTGCACATCTTCTTCCTTATAGAGCCCCCTTGCAACTCCTGATTGATTCGTTATGACAAAAATAGAATAGCCTTCATCCTTTAAAAATTTGATTGTTTTCATCGCACCTGGCATCCATTTAAATTGTTTCTGGTGATATACATATCCCAAATCCTCATTTAACACGCCATCTCGATCAAAGAATACTGCTGGTCTTGACAAAATGTTCACCTATTTCTACTTTTTTCATTGCTTCAAATACATCGTCCACTTGAATCGTCGAGATACACCCATCTTCTAGAACGCATTGATGCTTCTCGAAGCCTAAGCTTAGTAATTGATCACATTTGATATTCGGTGTCAGAATAACAGATTTTTTTGTTACAGGACCCCATCTTTCTGGTGATGTCGGTCCATGCAATGCAACAATATATGCATCCATTACGGCTGCTAGATGCATAACCCCTGTGTTCACAGTAATAATCGCTCCGACTTCCTTTATTACCGCCGCTGTTTCTTCAAGAGAAACCTTCCCCGCGAGTGAGAAGCATTGGAATCCACCTATGAGCTGAACAAAAGCTTCTGCCTGCTCTTTATCCTCTTTTCCACCTGTCAAGATAATCGTATATCCTTCCTCCATTAGTCGTTGGGCTAATTCGAACCATAGCTTTTTGGGCCATTCTTTCTTCATTTTATGAGAGCCTGAGGCAAACATATGAAAAACAACATATTTCCTTTTAGGATTTAACCATTGGCTATTTTCACTACTTACCTTAAACTCAGGGTCTAACGAAAGTAATCGATGTCCAAGTGCTCTAACTAAATTTCTGTAATTTTCTATTTCATGTAATTCATCGATATGTTCAGTTATGCAATCATAAATATAATGGCGATACATTGATTTTCTTTTGAAGCCAACTTTAAAATTCGCCTTAATCACAAAAGAAATAAAAGCATTGAATTTGGCCCACGTTCCAAAATCAAATAATAAATCATATTCGGGAAGTTTCCTCAACAAAAAAAAGCTCCCCAATACATTCGCCATATCAAACTTGATCATATGGTCGACTTGAGGGAGATTTTTTGCCGCTTGGATATTACCTTTTGAACAAACAAGTGTAATAGCGACGTTTGGAAAGAGTAGTTTTAACTCCTTAATAATCGCTGATAACAGAATGGTATCTCCGATTGCTGCAATCATCACAATTACGATATTTTGAGGATTCCTCTGGAGCTCTTTTTTCTTTTTTCTAAACAAACCAAGCATAAATATAAGCGGAATTCCGATATATTTATCCATGAACTTCAGTTTCGAGTTTCCGCGTTCATTCAATTTCGACACCTTCTTTAGCTTAGTTCGTGATTTTTTCAATTATAGTAGTAGTTGAATATCCATCAACAAAAGGAAGTATCTCTACTCTCCCAGCATATTCCTTGCCCAATACAGCTTCAGCTTGATAGTCTCCACCTTTTACAAGAACATCAGGTCGAATTTCAGCAATTAAATTCTCTGGAGTATCTTCGTCAAAAACTATGACTGCATCAATAAACTCAAAAAACGATAGCATTTTCGCACGATCATGCTCATGAACAATCGGTCTACTCGCTCCCTTGAGACGTTTAACCGACTCATCGCTATTAAGTCCAATAATTAATTTATCTCCCATTTTTTTAGCGTTCTGTAAGTAGGTTGCATGACCAATGTGGAGGAGGTCGAAACAGCCATTCGTAAAAATGATTGAATGCCCTTTAGATTTCCATTTATTAATAACTGACTGATACTTTTTACCGAAGTAAATTTTGTTTTTCTCCTCATTGAGAATCTCAAGCTCTTCAATCAAGTCATCACCATGAACGGCGTAAGTGCCCACTTTCCCAACAACAATTCCAGCAGCAATATTAGCGACTCTGACCGCATCATGTATCGGAATTCCAATTCCTATAAGCGCCGCCAAGGTGGAGATAACCGTATCCCCAGCACCGGAAACGTCAAAAACCTCTTTTGCTAAAGTTGGAATATGAAACATTTCCTCTGCTCCAATTAGACTCATCCCCTGCTCAGAACGGGTGATTAATAAATATTCAAGCACATACTTATTTCTAAGCATCGGTCCATACGCATGAATTATTTGATCATGATTAGGAAGGTCCTTTCTTAACAAATCCCCTAGTTCTTTTAAATTAGGAGTAATCATCGTTGCTTCAGCATATTTCCCCCAATCATTCCCTTTCGGATCAATGATAATTGGGATCTTTTTTTTCTTTGCGAAAGCAATTGCAAATTGACAAAGTTCCTTCCGGCAAAATCCTTTTCCGTAATCAGAAATAATGATTGCATCGTATATTTTAGTGTTGACCTTAGCACTAAACCAATCCTCAAACTGTTTCAAGCTTGCGTCCGTGATTTCCTTCTGTTCTTCCTGATCAATCCTTAACACTTGCTGATTGCCACTGATGATACGTGTCTTTGTAGTCGTAAATCGGTCATCCGTGAAAATACCCGATACATCAACACCTTTAAATTCGAGCATTTCAAGTAGTTCATCGCGTCCCTGATCGTTTCCTACTATACCTGCCAAAGATACCTGGCAGCCTAAATGTACGAGATTATTAGCAACATTTGCTGCCCCTCCCAAAGTTTTTGTCTCCTCTTTCATATTAACAACCGGGACAGGGGCTTCCGGTGATATCCTTTTCATATCCCCAAAATAATATTTATCAAGCATCAAGTCGCCAATCACAAGGACTTGGCAACCTTTTATTTTTTCTCGGAAAATCTGGACAACAGATCTAAGATTTTGGCTCATAATCATTTCCCTCATCGATAATTTCACAAATGATATGTCCAATTAAAATATGGGCCTCTTGGATTCGAGCAGTCGTATTGGAAGGAATGACAATACAGTGGTCAGAAATCTCCTTTAACATTCCTCCATCTTTTCCAGTTAAACCGACGGTAATAGCACCAAGTTCTCTTGCCTTAACCATCGCATGAAGAATGTTAGAACTATTACCAGATGTCGTTATGCCTATGACAATATCATTTGGCCGCACTAAAGCCTCAACTTGTCTCGAAAACACTTCATCATACCCATAATCATTTCCCACTGCTGTAAGAATTGAGGTATCTGTCGTTAAGGCGAGCGCAGGTAATCCTTTTCGTTCTTTTACAAATCTGCCCACAAGCTCTGCCGCCAAATGCTGACTGTCTGCCGCACTACCTCCATTCCCCATGAAGAAAATGGTTTGCTTATTTGTAACGGCTTTTTTACATCTTTGGGCGACTAATTCAATATCAGACCTTAATTTTGTTTTTACTAACTCCATAACAATCTGATGCTCAGACATTGCTTTCTCTAAAATATCTAAAACAATTGTCATGTGCTCATCTCCCCTAATTTAATGATAAATAAGCCACTAAGAATGCAAACTAGCGACTTAACCTTTTTATCCTTATGTTTTTATTAACATCTTCTTGGCAAGATTTTTAAGTGAAGCATTAGAACGAAGCATTTTATAACCACTTTTTAATAGCATCGACTTAGGCGAATTGTTGAAAAACTGATATTTATGATTAAAATTTTCCGTGGTTCCCCATTTATGTTTGTACTCCTCGTCTCCCCTAAGGAAGTCTAAAACTTCATATCCTTCTTTACATGCTTCAATAGCAAGCCTGTGAACGAGAAGTTTACCAGGTGAATACTTTTGGAATTTCATATTAATAGAATGGAGATAGAAATATTTTCTCTTTCCATCCCCCATACCAAAATGGACCACAACAATTTCATCATTCACGCTTAAGTATGCTAAATATAATAAGTTATTTTTAAATAAACCCTTCGCAGCTTCAAGCGCGTAGTCTCTTTCTTCCTTATACCGATAACCGCTTGGAGTATTTGTATGCTCCCATCTTTCACAATGTAGTTCAAAAAACTTATTCATAACAGGTTCTATTTCTCGTTCAGAGCTAACTTTTACAAACCTTAGCTCCCCGAGCTTACTTATTTTTCTTTCTTTGTAACGTACTCCTTTTAAAAAATTCGGGTCAAAGGTTTGTTGAAGGTCATTAATATCTCCTCTTATTCTTATAAATGGACACGTTTCTGACCTAAATATTTTCACTAACCCTGAGTAATTATAAAAATGGTTATCTATGAATGATGCAAAATTTGTGTCTTCTGGTACCGATCCCCATTCTAAAATATCCCATTCTTTATCTTGATAGATTTTCTCGAATGCTAATTTTAGAAGTCGATCGGGTGAATATTTTTTCGATAATATCGGTAGCAGATAGTCGGAATTTCCGGTTCCGATTGGTTCAAGCATTCGTATTTCTATTCCTTTTATCCTTTTACTCGATTGATAAAGTGGAAGGATTCCGATCGTTTGACCTTCCTCTACTATTTCCAAAATATAAGGAGTTATTTTCTTTCCTTGATTACTTTTATAATGCCACCAATTACGTAACCAATTTCGGTCTTGAAAGATGGTTGAATCATAAAAATCTGTTCTTAATACTTCCCATTGAGGAAAAATCTCATCAAAAGACTCTGAGTCCTTGCGTATGATCACATCCAACATTGCCACCTCGTCTAATCGATATCTGAAAAAGAACAAAAGCGCAAGCGCCTTGCTCAGCCCCGACTGCTGCTTGCGGACCCAGTGGGTCTGAAGCGACCAATGAAAAATTGAACTTTATTTTTCAAAAGAGGGGCTAGGCGCTGGAGCTAAACGTAGACACTCTTAATAAAAAAAGTTATCCACAAAAGCGAAATCTATAATTTCTTATTAAAATAAAAAAGCCTTTTGCAAGAGAACACAGCAACTTTAAACGGAGTGATTCTCCGATTCTAATACTGTAAGCTCACTAAAAAATATATTCATTTGAAAATCCTGTACTAGGGGCTCTAAACAACTACTTGATATGGGACAATAACGATAAAGTTCTATGTCCGAGTTTTTTAACTCTGCCTTTCTAATCGTTTCCCCTTGTCGATAGTATTTATCAACTCCTTGTGACTTGTGAAAGGACAACATTTTTCTCTTTATTTTTCTCTCATCTTCTGAAATTTCAATCATTTCAACTCCTGTTTTATCTATTGTACTTGATAAAAACTTCACTTTTTCCGTTCCAATTGGCTGAGCAGGATAATATTGGGTGTATTCGAACACATTAAAGTATCCAAGCTTGTGGCAAGTTGACTTGACCGCAAAGCTTGTCATATCATGATCAATATGTCCACCTTCGATACCATGAACATAGACCCTATTAGGGTTCAATTTGTTTATTAGCATGGTAATATCCACAGCCATTTGTTTCATGTATCTTTGCGTGCCTCCATCAGGAAGACCCAGACAATAGATATCTTTCTTTGAAACACCAATTTGAGCTAAAGCCAGAGAACCTTCATGATATCTTAAATTCGCCCTGTTCTTAGCCTTATCTTTTCTCCGATACCAGCTTTCTCCATTTCCAGCTGTCCCATTTGTCACAAAAACAACTTTAATTTTTTCATCCTTCAACCGATGTCGATACAATACTGTCCCTATGCCTAATATGTCATCATCTGGATGTGCTGCAAAGACAAGTACATCCGTTTTATCAAAGTTTATATCCATTTTTCTTCCCAACATTTGATTCGGATATCTGTAAAGTCCCCTATGATACTCGATAACTTTGATGAATTTATCAAAAAAGGTCACCCTGGTCCTGAAATATAAAATAATATTGCTTATCACTCGATCATCGACAAATCGGTTAACTTTGAAGATAAATCTTTTGATTTGACCTGTAATATTCATTACACCATACCACCTAGTTTACACCTCTAAATACCCCATAATATCTTTTACACTCTCCGCCGTAAAAATGGCCCCAACCTGCTCAATGTCTTCCTTCGCTTTAAAGCCAAAACCATATGTTACACCGATAAAATCAATACCAGCTTCCTTGGCACCAATTGCATCAAAAATACTATCTCCGATCAACACAACTCTTGAAAAATCATATTCCTCTATTTCTTTTAAACACAATTGAATAATATCTTTCTTAGAAAGAGTATCCTTTTCATCAATCCCATTGATCGAATCGAAATAATGAAACAACCCAAAATGCTGCAAGATCTCTTTTGCAAATCGATCCATTTTCAGAGTTGCCACCGCCAATTTGAAGCCCTTCTTCTTCAACAATGCAAGCAATTCCTCCATTTTGTAATAATGTTTGGCTTCATATAAACCTTTTTCTTGATACCTTTCCCGGTACATACTGACAGCTATTTCTGCTTCAGACTTTGTTAGTCCACATTCTCTTATAAAAGATTCTAGAATCGGTGGACCAATAAAGCTTTTTTGTTGGTCAGTTGTTAGCTCGGAAATCCCCATCCTCTGTGCCGTATAACTTGCGCCAACCATAATTCCTTCTGAGGTATCGAGTAAGGTTCCATCTAAATCGAAAATAATAGTTGAGTACTTCATGGCTTCATCACTTTTTCCTTAACTGTATCTCGATATACGGTTGATGTAATAAATTGAATTTCCATCTTCTTCTCCATGAAAGAAAGATATTGTCTAATGGCATCATTTATTTTCACCAAATCCTCAGGCTTGGCATTAGTATTTAAATTGGGAGTGAAATAGTTTGTTGACTGATTAATTGTGAATCCATCAAACCCTGCAAAGTATACACTCTTTACTGATAATCTTCTTAAGAGTTTTAATAGCATAAGTGCTGCATTATCTGCAATCATAGGATTCTCATTTAGTAAATCGGAATAATTCACCTGTAGTGTGGTGTATTTATTAGACACGGTAATATTGGAGGTCGTGATGCAAGACATCGCTTCATTTTTCTGATGAAAAGTATCCTCTACCTTTTCAAAGCGCTTTGAGTTACTAATAAACACTGCATCGACACAAAAGAATTGAGGAATAAAGTTTACACTAATCACATAAGGATTTTCATTTCGAATGAAAGCTTGAACTTCTTCTTTCTCATTCTCGATCGATTTCCCAGGTGCAAGGACAAGTAAGTCTCGGTTCTGAACCATTTCTCTTAGTTCCTCAAGAGTATGAAAATCATCAATTAAATTACTTTGATAGTTAATATACAGTTCTTCAAGATGTTCCTTGTCGTACATATCTCTTTTTATTCGAGGAATCATGCTTAAAATGGCACTAATCGATTTAACCGAGAGCGTTTGCTTATTGATTAAATGGTAGGCATAGTTCGGATGGCATCTATAAATGGCTGCAAGAAAGTATGGAATAGAATAACCCCATTTAGCTTCTAGACTGATTCTATTCAAATGTTCATCAATTATTTGTAATAAAGGAATAGTCTCATATCTTGTTTCTATATTCTCATTTATATATTGAGTGATTAACTCCGTACATAAATTACCCGCACCTCTTCCCATGCCAAAAACAGAGGAATCTATAATTATATTTCTTTTAGTAGGCAGTGTTAATAATTCCTGTGCATTTGAAAAAGACAACTGAAGATTGTTATGGGAATGAAATCCAATCGAGATAGAATCATGCAAATTATGATCTAGGAGATGAAACATACGTAGTAAATCGTTCTTATACATAATTCCGAGTGTATCAACTAAATAGAAGGCGTATGGATTAAGCTGATTTACCCGTTGAATTAAATCTAGCAAACTGGCATCTGAGTAACTCGTTGTTCCGACTGGCTGGATAAACACCTTATAGCCCTTGTCAATCAATTGCTTACCATATACTAGTGCTTCATCAATTTCATCTTCATGAAATGTGAGGCGGATCCCATCAATAGAATTGCCATCACATTCAGAAATAAGTTCAATCGGGATATACGGCTGTGCGATCATCCCGACATACATAATATGATGTTCCTTAGGTTCAATAAATTCCCTCATTCTCTCCACACTATTAAATAACGATTTATTATAATCGACCCCTTCTTCATCAAGAAATCCACATTCAATAATGTCGATTTTCGACTCCGTTAGTTTGTGGATAACCTTTTTAATTGTCTCTTCTCCAAAATTCCACCCGTTTATATAGCCACCATCACGGAGAGTACAATCTAATATCATGATTTTATTCATACACAAATTCCCTCCCTTCCAATTTTTCAGACATCAGTAGCCTTACTTTATCCAAATCTTTCGGCGTATCGACAGATATCGTAGTAACATTAGCCTCAAAGAATTTGATTTTTTGCCCATTCTCTAGGAAACGAAATTCATCAATATCTTCAGCTTCCTCAAGAGGACCTCTATTAGCGTAATAACAGAATTCAAGAGCACTTTTTGTAAAGCATTGAACCCCAACGAATTTTTTGTAGACAAAATTATACGTTCCTTTTGGATATGGAATTGGGCTTCTGGCCATATATAATCCATTACCGAAAACATCTGTTGTAACTTTAATTTTCGAAAAATCAACCGCTTCTAATGGATTTTTCAATTCTGTCATGAGATTTGCAACATACAAGCTACTAGGATCAATATCTATGGGGATCATCTGCTCAATAGCACTGGTTTCAATTAACGGTTCATCTCCATTTACGTTAATAAAGAAATCAGCCTCAATTTTGGTTGAAACTTCATACAATCTATCCAAATGGGTTTTATGATCGGTTGACGTCATTATCGATTGAATATTGAGTTGTTCACATACACTTCTAATCCTCGAATCATCCGTCGCAATATAAACCTCATCAATTCCTTGCACCATTTTAGTCTGCTGATGGACCCACCAAAGCATTGGTTTCCCACATATGTCCGCTAAAGGCTTTCCTGGGAATCTAGAAGAATGATAACGTGCCGGTATAATACCTACAATTTTCAAATTTGATAACTCCTTTGCTTTTTATTCCAAATTTCTCGATATTCGATGTTTAAAACTTCTTCAAGCTGAATTCGTTTAAAAACTTCCAGCTTGCCACCTCTAGTAGCGTTTCTAATTAATACACCCTCGTCTTCTGCAAAATTTTTGGCCGACAAAAAACCTAAGAAAGATTTCTCTAAATTAGGTAGTTTCAATCCTATATTGTGATCATTTGAAAAATAGTCCTTAACACCTTCTTGGATGATGATGTTTCCTTCATTATCAATTGTCTGGGCATAATTGAAATCGACCCCTAGAAGATAGATTTCCTTAAAGCCCATATAGACAGCCAGTTGAATGGCAGCATACGTAACCGAGTAACCTTCATAGACTTCCTTACTAGCATTCTTGCTAAATCGAGGTAGTTGCGTGGAAAATTCCTCAGAATTCAAATAAAAATACACTGCGTCATCGATATTAAAATCATGTAACCACTTTATATTAATAGGGAAAAATTTATTTTTGGCCTCTACTTTCTTCGCTTGTTCTTCGATCTCCTTGAGTAAAACAAAATCCTGCCCTAAGTAATATGTTGGACGCCATTCAGTCCCGGAAAAGATATTGTAAATTCTATGGGCCGCAAAGGTAACTTCATTCTTAAGCAAATCTAAATCCTCCACATTCAAGCTTGGACCGTTGCCAATAATAAAACATCTTTCTTCATGATGAATGTTTTGGAAAGTCTTAAGCCTTGTACAGTCATTTGATCGATAATAGAATTCTAATCTTATTTTCCTACTAATCAACACTAAGAAATGATAGAATTTTTTAAAAATAGGGATCGACTTAAATACTTCTCTTATATTCACCTTTACTTTGATCCTTTCTAAATAATTTCGTTATAAGCATCTCCTTAATACCACGTAAGTCATGTCTATTTAGCGTGATAAGAACGCTTGTAATGTAACCAATGAGTGCACAGGCGCAGGAAATTGCAACTAAATCTGTCCACTGATTGATATGGACGATCCCTTTAATACAATAAAAAAGAAATACCAATAAACTCATTGCACCGAGATTACGAATGATTAAACCATAGAAAGTACTCCACTTTCTTCCTAAGCATAAAGCTGGGTATATAGGAGTAAAAATGGAGTTTCGAATCACACTCAAACTAGTACTTGAGATTGCGATTCCGAGCAAACCAAGATTTGTAAAATTGATCAAAAGAAACACGAGAGGAACATTGATTATTCCAGTTACAAACAGCATAATGGATGGCACTTTGACTTTGTTTAAAATCGTGTTCACATTAAATAACACATTAATAGAGCCATTTATAAGATAGGGACCCATCATGATGATCGATAACAAGTGTAAGTAATCTGCATCTTCACTCGGCACCCATAATCGATAAAACACATCACCAAAAACGATAAAGCCCGAAATCGGAACGCTGATTAAGATGCCTAGTACTTTACTTGAAAATTTAATTTCACTTACTAACCCATTCACATCATTTTTGGCGAATCTTGCAGCTAAAGGTGGTACAAATACACTAACAAGCATTCCTATCAATGAGGCAATAAAGATTGGCACAGTCTGGGCAATCGAATACTCTCCAGCCTTAGCCGCACCAAAGAAAATATTCGCTATTAAGAGATCGAGACCAGTTAGTAAAATAACGCTTAAATGATTAAATGAGCCCCAGACCCCAGAACTTAACAGCTCTTTAACAACAGTTTTGTTAAAATATGAAAAGGAAAGATGAATTTTTGGTAATAAGCGCTTCGTGTAGTAAATTGCAATAATACTTCCAATCACACTTACACTAAAACTAACAATCCCTACATATATGATGGAGGGAGCAAACAGTGCAAATAAAGCAATAAACAAAACTGCTCTCAAGCCACTTTGAATAATTTTTTGATAAGAGTCCAAATCGATTCTATTCATCGAAATGGGAGCAACACTGAAGACAGAACCTAAAACCGATATCAAGAAAGTAAGAAAGATAAAAATAAAGAGGGTTTTAACCTCGCCTTCTAAGCCAACTGGGATATCCAAGAAGCTTTCGATGAAAAATACAATGAGACAAAGTGGAATGAATAGTAAGCAAATCATGATGATATTGGAAAAAAAAACTGAATTAAAATAAATATTTGCTTTGGCAAAATCCTTTTTCATCACTTCTAGCATAATAAATCTTGCAGCCATGGAGTTTAAGGCTATTACCAATAGATTAATATAAGCTACAAAATTATTAGCCAATGGATAAAATCCGAATGCCTCTTTTCCTATATGTTTTATTAAAAAAGGAGTAAGCAAGAAGCTTACACCAATACCGATAGAAAATGACATAATATTTGCTAATAAATTGACACTAAGTTGCTTTTTATTCTTCATAAAGTTTTCCTTCTAACTATAAGAGATTTATTCCCTTTTCCGGTTATTTAAACACATAAGAAAAAGAACTCGCATCTTCAAACCAGTCCGCGTTCTCTTTATACCAATCAATCGTTCTTTTAATTCCCTCTTCAAATGTATAAAGTGGTCTCCAACCTAATTCATTCGTTATTTTGAAATTGTCTATTGCATATCTTCTGTCATGCCCTAATCGATCCTGCACATAGCATAGTAGATCCTCACTTTTTTCAAGATAGCTAAGAATCAGTTTGACTAATTCCACATTTATTTTTTCGTTATTCCCACCAATATTGTAGACCTCCCCCAATTTCCCCTTGTGTAAAATCATATCTATGGCTCGACAATGATCAAGTACATATAGCCAATCTCTTATTTGTCTACCATCCCCATAGATCGGAATAGCTTTTTCCATCATGGCATTTTTAATGGTCAATGGAATCAGTTTTTCCGGATGCTGATATGGTCCGTAATTATTTGAACATCTTGTAATATTAATAGGTAAGCCATACGTTTCAAAATAAGCTCTTACCATAAAATCAGCAGCCGCCTTTGATGCGGAATAAGGACTATTAGGAGCTAGACTTGTTCTCTCTGTAAAATATCCATCTTTGCCCAATGTTCCATACACTTCATCCGTTGAAATTTGGATAAATCTAACCCCATCCATAAAAGCAGCGACTTCAGTTTTCCAATTATCTTTCGATACTTCCAACAATATTTGAGTCCCAAAAACATTCGTTCTCAAGAAAATTTCCGGGTCTTCAATACTTCTATCTACATGTGATTGGGCTGCAAAGTTAATAACGCTATTAATCTTGTATTTTTCAAATAACTCTTCTACTAAACCTCTGTCACAAATGTCCCCTTTTACAAAATGATATCGTTGATGTGTTTCAATATCTTTCAAATTTTCCAGATTACCGGCATAGGTTAAAGCATCAATATTAATGATCCTGTAATCATATCTAGCCAGCATATATTTAATGAAATTTGAACCGATAAATCCTGCTCCTCCGGTAACTAAAATATTCATTTTCGTATTTCACCCCCACAACTAATAAGAATAGAGCAATGGCATAGAATTTTTACTATTAGCAATTTCCATTAAATATTTTCCATAGTTTGTTTTCATTAATGGAAATGCTAAATCCTGTAGCTGCTGTCTTGAAATATATCCTCTGCGAAAGGCGATTTCTTCAATGCAGGCGATATATAATCCCTGGCGCTTTTGAACTGCTTCAACAAAATTACATGCTTCCAGCCACGATTCGTTCGTTCCTGTATCAAGCCATGCTAAGCCTCTTCCTAACAGTTCGACTTTAAGCTCTCTTCTAGCGATATATTGTTCTATGACGGATGTTATTTCCAGTTCACCTCTAGTAGAAGGGGTTACCTTCTTTGCTATTTCTACCACTTGATAATCAAAGAAATATAGCCCAGGTACAGCATACGACGATTTTGGCTCCTCTGGTTTTTCTTCAATAGAGATCGCATTATCATGCTCATCCACTTCAACAACACCATAGGCCCTCGGATCTTTTACAAAACAACCAAAAATAATGCCTCCTTTTATTAAAGAGGCAGCTTCTTGTACTTTATTTCCGAAATCAGTTCCGTAAAAGATATTATCCCCCAAAATTAAAGCAACAGGTGAATGATCAATAAATTTTTCTCCAATGATAAATGCTTCCGCCAATCCATTGGGATGGTTTTGAATAGCATATTCAATGCTAATTCCAAGGTGTTTTCCATCTCCTAATAGGTTCTTAAAGACCTCAACATCTCTTGGGGTCGAAATTAATAAAATTTCCCTAATTCCCGCGAGCATTAATACAGACAAAGGATAGTAAATCATCGGTTTATCATAGATCGGTAAAATTTGTTTTGAAACAGCCTTTGTAAGAGGATATAGTCGAGTACCAGAGCCACCTGCCATAATAATCCCTTTCAATCTCTCACCCACTTTTGAGAATTTTTCTCGTCCACTTACTGAACAACCTTCGAATAAAAGCTCTTTAAAATTTCACAGATTCTAATGACGTCCTCTTTTTCTAGACCTCCATAAAAAGGCATAGAAAGAGTTTCCGAAACCGTTTTATAAGCCTGTGGTAAATTTTTCTTATGTGCCGATGATAAATGGCTATACCATGCAAAATCACTACATAGGGGTGTAAAATATCTTCTCGTAAACACATTATAGTTTTTGAATTCTTCGTGCACCCAATCTCTAGAGCGACCAAATTCATTTTCATTTATCTCAATAACAAAATACTGATAACTACTACTTTCTTTGTGATGCATTGTAACAATACGTATGCCTGGAACTTCATCGAGTTCATTTTCATACGTACGTCGTATATGGTCCCTTTTTGTTCTTTCTTCATCTATAATCTTTAATACTTCGAGTCCAACACTAGCTTGAATCTCGTTCATCTTTGCGTTTAGTCCAGAGAATTTTACTTCCTCTGGGCTCACTAAACCAAAGTTTTTAAGACTATTCACCTTTTCTATCAAAGCAGGATCATTGAAGATCAGTGCGCCTCCTTCAATCGTATTGAATAGTTTCGTTGCATGAAAACTTAACATCGTCATATCGCCATAACGACTGATCGGCTTATTATTTATTTTTGTTCCAAATGCATGAGCACCGTCATAAATCACCTTCAGATGATATTTTTCCGCTATCTCCTGTATTTTCACAACGTTGCACGGATTTCCAAATACATGGACAGCTAGAATAGCACTAGTTTTATCCGTAATTAATGATTCAATTTTATAGGCATCAATATTCCAACTATCTTTTTCAATATCACAAAATATCGGTGTTAGCCCATTCCAATCAAGAGCCTGAACTGTAGCAGGAAAGGTAAAAGGCGTTGTAATTACTTCCCCTGTTAACTCTAAAGTTTTTATTCCAAGTACCAAAGCTAAAGTACCATTATTAAAAAGCGAAATTTCATCAATCTCTAAATAGTTCTTTAATGCTTCTTCTAATTGTCGATGCTGCTCTCCGTTATTTGTTACCCATTTCTTTTCCCAGACTTCTCTTAATCTAACATGTAAATTCTGAATATCTGGAAGTAGGGGACTTGTAACATGAATTGGCTGTTTTAAAGCTGGAATCGCACGTGACACCACACTAGTCTCATGCATATTTATCAACTCTTTTCCCTTCAAAAATAGGTTTTATTTTATGGTAACTAACCATACATAATCGCAGTAATCCTGCTTTATATAAGAATAGCTTTAGCAATAATTCATAATCGATTGGACGATTATATTTGATGAATTCCTGAATTGTGATTGGCTTTAAATTTTTCTCAAAGGTTTCTCTTAATTTATCTGACTCTTTTAAAACTTCAGAACAAGCACCAAACTCAGTTAAAAAGCAGCCACTCGTATAGATAAAATATTCTTTTCTATATTTACCGAATAGATTCTCTTCTTCCAATACATCCTTTACCCTATGAATTGCCTCAATAAAGCTGGTTACATTTTTTTCATTTTTTGAAAAGGAAAATGAGGTATGATGCTGGACGTAATGATAAAAAGTTTGATTAATGTACTTACATTTTTTTATTTTTGTTAATATTTTGAAAATAGTAGGTATATCTCCATAGCTAATATCAGGGTATTCGATTTGGAAATCCTGAAATAGACTCCGTTTCATTAATTTATTCCACGAATAAGCTTCTACAAGCTCTTTCTTATTTAAGAAAAACTCGCGTATGATTTCGCTACTAGTAAATATTTTGTTATCAAAATCTACGTGATCATGGTGATTTATGAAATTCCCCTTCACGTCCACTCTATCCCAATTGCACAAAACGACATCTAAATCATGAAAGGTAGCTTCATAGTATAATGTCTCTAACATTTTGGGTTCAATGTAGTCATCCGCGTCAACAAATGCGATATAGTTTCCAGTAGCAACACTCAATGCACGATTCACAGCATTCGAGTAACCACCGTTTTCTTGATCAATCACGACGATATCGGAATGAGAATTTTCATAATTTCTTAAAATATCAAGACTTCCATCTATTGAACCATCATTGACAGTGATAATTTCACAATCACTTAATGTTTGATTTAGAACACTATCAAGACATTTATTTAGGAATTTCTCGTTATTATAAACTGGGATAATAACACTCACCTTAACGTCATTCATTACTTATTACCACCCACTTTTTCTTCATTTTCCATCTGATACAAGAAACTATTATTAAAGAGTTGGAATTAAGATGGAGTTTCTTCTAAAATTGTTCGAAATAAATACTCATATTCTGGAATAATTTTTTGAAGTGAAAAATCATTTGCCCTTAATATTCTTTCATGTTTATTTTGTTCCGAGTCACTCATTATCGTTTCATGTATTCTATTTCCTAATGCCTTATAATCATCTTGAGGAGACAAGAGACCATATTTTCCATCCTCAAGGATCTCCGCAGGACCACTTTGACAATTCGTTGACACAACTGGAATTCCTGCTGCCAAAGCTTCAGCCACAACTAAGGAAAAGCCTTCGTATCTGGAGCTTAATACAAAGACATTTGCTGTACGTAAATATTTGTATGGGTTATTCACGAATCCCTTTAGCCTTACGCTTTTCTGTACTTGAAGTTCAGCAATTAAGGTTTCTAGAGATGCTCTTTGGTCACCTTCTCCTAATATGATCAACTGATTAGGTATCTTCTGATCTAGCAAATATTTATGGGCTTTAATAAGGTTGTCAAATCCCTTGGCGGCCGTCAGCCTCCCAATACCTAAAATAATAGGTTCATTGACTTCTTCAAGGTCATGTTGCTCCAAGAACAAATGACTTATTTCTTCTATACGAATCGGATTGTAAATACGCTTAACACGTACCTGAAGATTGGGAAACATTTCTTCAAATGACTTTTTCGCCCCATCGGAAACAGCAATGACAACTTTTAACCTTTTGTACAATTTCCGAGTAAGATAGCGATGAATTGGAGCATTTATTTTCGGATATTGTTTCACATCGATATGCACCCAACCAATCGCAGGTTTCTTCGTCAAGACCGAAACAATAGATGCCAAGTATGTTGGAGTCATCTCTAATGTACCAATGATTAAATCAGATTGTTTTGCAGCCTTTAGAACTGTTCTAATTACTTTGAAAAAGTGAAAATAACTCTTCTCCCTTTCTCTTAATACTGGAATCACCTTGATATCTTTCGGAACAGTTGAGACTAATTCTCCGAAATAGTTGACGACCAATATAGTCGGTTCAAAGAGACTTTTATCAAGGTGTTTGATTACATCGAGCGTTACCCTCTCCGCCCCTCCACCCTGAAGACTTTGCATAATAAACAACAATTTTTTTCTCACCAGTGGAAGACACCTCGTTTCATCTTTTCTTAATATTTCTAATCGTTAGGAAGACGACTGTAATTGCGGTCATGAGAAACCCTTCTCCTAATCGATCCATTTTCTTTATATAGCTGTCCCCAAATCGATTCGAAAAATAGCTTGTATTCGTTAATAGATAGGGATTCTCTTTCCAATCAGCAAAATAATGATAGATTAGCTCTCTTGTAGTTTTCATTTTTTTGTAAAAACCCACAAAGTTTAATTTGTAGTACTTTAACTGCCGATACATATTGGGCCATAGCAAAATTTTGACGTACTGATAACAAAGCCCCTCTGCGTTTTTCGAAAAAGCACCATTTCTTTTGTAAAATGTATAGGTATCTTCTAACACATCATAAATATCATTAATCCTAGGAGAAATAGTCGTTAAAATACTACCTTGTCTATTTTTACGATATTTGTATATAGGTTTGTTAATGTACACGTAATCTTCAATAAAGGAAAGGAGCTTATAAGTCGTTCCCACATCTTCATAAATCTTCCCCTTGGGAAATTCCACCTTATCAAATAATTTTGTTTTATAAACTTTATTCCATGCGCTTGGTTGTACGGTCCATAAGTACTCAGGAATTTCGATCCCTTTTACAATATTCGTATAATCATCATCCCCTACATCCATCCAATCAAAAATAACCATGTCAGGTTCGCTTTTTAACGCATTAAAAATCTCTGAAAAATAATTTTCCGCAATATAATCATCACTGTCGAGGAAGGTCACATAGGAGTATTTAACAAATTTCAGACCGAAATTCCTCGCATCTGATAAACCACCATTCTCTTTCAATGCATACAAAAACAGTTCATACTGTGCAGCGAAGCTCTGAGCTATTTTTCCTGACTCATCTTTGGATCCATCATCGACAAGAATAACTTGAACATTTGTGAACGTACCAAGACTTTCTACAATCGAGGTTAAACATTGAGTAATATATTTTTCCACATTATAAATTGGAATGACTACACTTAATCCATCCATCATCAAATTCTCCTAACCATGCTCTAAATAAAAAAGTTATACGGAACAATGCCATGAACATTGATCGATAACCTCAATGTGTAATACAAAATCCAAAAAGCAATGATGAGAAAAACAAAAAACTGCTCGAATATTTTTTTCCTATTTATTAGGAGATGTATTAAGTAAGCATAAAAATAAATGTTAAAGCTAGAAAAGTAGATTTGTAGTCGATCTACCGCTTCCACTCCAGCAAGAGCATAGAGACAAAGATTAATAATGACAGCGTTCGTGCTAAAAATATATAATTTTTCATTTAGGTTTAACTTTCTATTAAACTTGGGTATATAAAGAGAGACTACAACGAATATCATTTGCACGATCACCGGAATTAACTGCAACAATCCTTTTTCCTTATTCACGCCAAAAAAGTTATAACCGCTTGAATATTTCTCTCCATAGGACCCTGAAATGGCGATCATTAGCTCTCCTATTTGATTTTTAAAACCTGGAATAAAATATAGAACGATCGTAATCAGAAAAAGTGGAATCACTAGCTTCGAACTATATTTTTTCTTCGGCATAAAAAAGAGGATAAATAAAAAAATAGCACTATTATGAAACCATAGAGCTAATAAAAGAATAAAAACATATTTGAGTTTATCGATTTTTTTACCAGAAGTGAGAAAATGGACAAAGCAAAATACAATCGAAACAGCTAATAATTGACGTATTTGATTAAAGGCATTGTAATAAATGTGCATAATGACAAATAATAAGATACTAATTACATAGTTCGGGGTATTCTTCTTAATTCCATAAAACATGAACAGAAGAAATAATGAATAGACAAGAATAGAAAAGACATAAAAATTATCATATTTTACTGCTAAATCATATAAAAAACTAATTCCCGGCTCTAGAAGTTCACGATAATTTTCTTGAACAAAAAAACCATAATACATAGGGTAATCGACGCCAACTTCCATCCCCTTAAAGGCAACTAAGACAAGGAGAAGGATAAACCATATCAGGAGGACCCATTTGCTTCGGGAAACAAATATTTCATTTCCCCCGCCAGAGGTATGCTTAATTATCGTAATTCTCGAAAGGAAAAAGCAGTAAAATATAGTAACGAGTAGAATAAAATAAATAAGCATAAGCTTCTCCTAGAATGTTTTTAATATGCCCCTTTTCGATTAATCACCTGTACAAACGTATTAAATAATATCTTAATATCGAGCTGTAATGAACGATTGAATACGTAATAAAGTTCGATATCCACCCGCTCTGGGTAGCCAACTGTACTTCTTCCACCTGATTGCCAATAGCCCGTAATACCTGGTTTTACCGATAGAAACTCTTGAACTCTCTCTTTATATTCTTGTAATTCAATATCTACCACAGGTCTTGGGCCAACAAGACTCATTTCACCTCTCAAGACATTAATAAATTGCGGAAATTCGTCAAGACTGGTATTGCGGATAAATTTCCCGAATTTCGTCAATCTAGGATCCTCTTCTTGCTCTAACTTATAATTGTTCTTTAGATATTTTTGATAAAGGATTTTATTTTTCAATAATTTTTCCTCTGCATCGATGACCATGGAACGAAACTTGTACACTTCAAACCTCTTTCCGTTTTTCCCTACTCTTACTTGTTTGTAAAACATGGGCCCTTTGTTTTCACCTAATTGATAAATTGCAAAAAAAAGCAGCATCAATAAAAAAAGCACTAATATACCTATTAGCGCCCCCATTACATCCATTATTCTTTTTATGATTAAGAACACTTTATCATCATTCCTACTAGCGACTACGTAGTCCTGACTTGTAAGCTTCCTACTATTCACCTGAGACTCCAACTACTTTACCCCCTCAGACAACTTCTCCAATGATACTTTATTGATTAAATAGCGAAGCAGGTCATCTCTTAACTCATCCTGACTCAGGGCAAATTCAATTATCGTTTGAATAAATCCTAATTTCTCTCCAACATCAAAGCGTTTTCCTTCAAATTGATAAGCAAACACACTTTGGACATTATTTAATTGTTGAATGGCATCAGTGAGTTGGATTTCTCCTCCTGCCCCTATTTCTTGTTTATCTAAAAAAGTAAAGATTTCAGGAGTAAAGACGTAACGACCAATTATCGCCAAATTCGATGGTTCTTCACCAAGTGCTGGTTTCTCGATCAGGTTCTTAATCTCATAACGTCTACCTAATTGTTTTTTAAAATCTACAATTCCATAACGATCCGTTTCACCTGTAGGTACATTTTGGACAGCAATAACGGAAGAGCCAGTTTTTTCATATTCATTCATCAATTGACGCATGCATGGTACTTGAGACTGAACAATGTCATCACCCAGCAAGACAGCAAATGGCTCATCATCGACAAATTTCCTGGCACACCAGACCGCATGACCTAATCCTTTTGGTTCCTTTTGGCGAATATAATGAATATCTACCTTTGACGGTGCCTGAACCTTTTCAAGTAATTCAAACTTGTTTTTTTCCATCAAATTATTTTCAAGCTCAAATGCATTGTCAAAATGATCTTCAATTGCTCGTTTTCCTTTCCCAGTTACAATAATGATGTCTTCAATTCCAGAAGCAATTGCTTCTTCTACAATATATTGGATGGTGGGTTTATCAACAATGGGTAGCATTTCCTTCGGCATTGCTTTCGTTACAGGTAAAAATCTCGTTCCAAGTCCTGCTGCTGGAATAATCGCTTTTCTTATTTTTTTCATATCCCAATCTCCCCTAGTTCCACTTTTTATAGTTCATACATGATACTTTCTCGAACCTCGCTTTCGCTCTATTCGATTTAAAACCACACCAAGCAGCTGAGCTTGTGCTTTTTCCAATAACTCCTTTGCCTCTAAAGCTGCATTTTTCAACGTTTTTCTACTACTAATCACGAGTACCACACCATCGCATTGATTGGCTAGTACTTGAGCATCTGTAACAGAAAGTGCAGGTGGTGTATCAAAGACGATAAAATGATAGTCAGTATACATTTCCTTCATGAGCACCTTCATTGAATTAGAATTTAATAACTCGGAAGGATTTAATGGAATAGGACCGCTTGTTAGAACATCCAAATGTGGAATATAGGTTTTCGTTATGGCCTCATCTAAATATACTTCTTTCCTCAATGCACTAGTAAGTCCTATTTGATTGCTAATATTAAAAACAAGGTGGAGTGAGGGCTTCCTTAAATCCGTATCAACAAGTAGTACCTTTTTTCCCTGTTGAGCTAGAACAATAGCAAGATTGGTAGCTGTGGTAGACTTCCCTTCACCTTGCTCTGGTGACGTAATCATAATCGATTTGATTTCTTTATCCACAGCTGAATACAAAATGTTTGTTCGAATTAGTCGATACTGCTCTGTTACAGACATTCTCGGGAAATTATGGGCAAGCAACTCTACCGAATTCTTACTTTTATTTTTTTGCTTACGTCCCAAATGTCTCAACCCCTACTTCATGTAATTTAGTGGCTTTTTTGACTTTCTGTTTTGATATTTCTTCAATCGAACCGAGCACTGGTAGAGCTAGAAATATATCTACTTCTTGACTGTTCTTAACCGTGTTGTCTAAGTATTCAGATAACAAAGCCCAACCAATTCCAAGTGCCAAACTCACCGATACTCCAGCCGCAATAATCAATAATGGTTTTGGTTTTACGGGTACCCGTTTCTCTTTTTGCTCTGCTTTTGCTAATACACTTACATTATCCACGTTCATAATGTTTTTAACTTCTTTTTGAAATGTATCAGTAATTGAATTGACAATTTTCACAGCCATCTCTGGATCACTATGCTGAAACATTAAGGAAAATACCTGAGAATTACTTTGACTTCCTACTGAAATTCCTTTATTTAGTTGCTCAACGCTTGTGGATAGGTTAAGATTTTCAATTACCTTCTCCAAAATTGCTGGGCTCTTGATAATAACACTGTAAGTGTTAATTAAACTGATATTACTCTGTTGTTGACCAATATCAATCATATTTTCCGAGTTTTTCTGATTAACTAATATTTGTGTAGAAGCCTGATAGACTGGAGTCAAGTAGTAGTATGTTACAGCACTACATATAAGAGCTGCAAAGATGGGGATTGTAACAAGAAGCTTCCAGCGATTAATTAGTATTTTAAATATATCCTTTATACTGATTGATTCTTCCATGTGAACCTCCATAGTTATTCCCAAAGCCACGTGGTATGTATGAGAGATATTTGACAAGGTATACGACGTGGACATGTAAAATAGTTTCCTAGTCTATTTTTCATTCTTCCATTTAATGAATTCAATCAGAGTTTTGTATTCTTCTATCTGATCTTTCTCAATACCTAATTCCTTAAGTTCATGCATCAAGACAACCCATTCGCAATCATACGAAAGATGTTTATCAAAATCTGTCCCTGTCTTTAAAAGTGTGACCAAATCTACATTTAAGACAGTAGCAATTTTTTGAATGACATCGAGGGAAGGGTTCTGGTGAATATTGCGTTCAATATTACTTAAGTATGATTTTGAAACATTCGATAATTGGGCGAGCTCAGTTAATGTATATCCTCTTTTCCTTCTAATTTCTCCAATATTTTTACCAATCATTGATTAAATGCCCCTTTTTCTACTCACCAAATTAAGTGTTACACGTGTCGTCACTTACAAGTCAGATGCTATTCATTACTAAAACTAACCTCTCCAATATACATTCTCATTATCTATTCATTAGGAAGATATTAAAGCTATCACTTCGTCTTACTGAAAGTAACCAATAATGACACAATTACACACCTCCAAGTTCTATAAAATAAATATAAATCCTTAACTATAATGTCTTCTGATCTTATTCCCTTAAAGTTCCAATATGTGTAAAAATAGGTGATATATAGTTCATGATATTTATAAGAGAAAACTTCATAGTTAAGAATTTAAGCATAATTAAAGTGGGCATCTAACCCATCCTCACATCACACTTTTGACGACTAGCGTCTAAGGTTGATTACAACCCACAGCATAACCGAGTGCCTTCATTGATAATGGCAAGAAGACATCGCCAATTTTTCATTAAATCCCTTATTAGATTACAATAAATTCTTTATAAAGAACAAAATAAGAAAATAAAAACCGTTCATATCATTCTTAATAAAGAACGTTTGAATCAAAGTCATTTGATAAAAAACTTTTATTTTGTTTTAATATGATTATTTTAATTCTTAATAAAGAACAGGTCAATACATTTCTCAAACTAAATTTTTCCAAAAATAGACTTAATTCTTTAAAACTACCCTTTTCCCCTCATTCGTAGTACCATGTAAAAATACGAATTGATTGAAGGAGATTTGCATTCATGAATACACAGGAACAATGGACATCGAAATTAGGTTTTATTTTAGCCGCAGCAGGGTCCGCCATCGGGCTCGGTGCAATTTGGAAGTTCCCTTATGTTGCGGGAACGAATGGAGGAGCAATCTTCTTTCTTATCTTTATTTTAATGACCATATTTATCGGGGCTCCAATCTTAATTGCTGAATTTGTGATTGGACGACGTACACAGAAAGATGCGATTAGTGCTTATCGTGAACTTGCACCACGTTCCCCTTGGCAATTGCTTGGTTACTTAGGCGTCATTGCGTCGATTATATTGTTATCTTTTTACAGTGTTGTCGGAGGATGGATTTTATCGTATTTATGGAGAAGCTTTACAGGGGCATTTTCGGGATTAACTCAAGCGGAATACGGCTCCTTATTTGAAAATACGATTGGCAATCCAGTTGAAGCAGTCATTGCTCAGCTTATCTTTATGATTTTAACGATTTGGGTCGTTCGAGGTGGTGTACAAAAAGGAATCGAAAAGGCAAATAAATATATGATGCCTGCATTGTTTATCCTTTTTATCGTACTAGCTATCCGCTCCATGACGTTACCAGGAGCATCCACCGGTGTTGAATTTTTACTCAAGCCAGATTTTAGCCATATATCCGCGAATACGTTGTTGCTTGCTTTAGGCCAATCATTCTTTGCTCTAAGCGTCGGTATTTCCGTAATGGTCACTTACGCATCTTATTTATCTAAAAAAGAACATATCGTAAAGTCGGCTTTCTCTGTAGTCGGATTGAACATTTTGATTTCGTTATTAGCAGGGCTAGTGATTTTCCCTGCAGTATTCGCTTTAGGATTCGAGCCTACTGCTGGACCCGGGTTAGTGTTTGTCGTGCTACCAGCTGTTTTTAATGAGATTGTGTTCGGTGGCTTCTTTTTTGCGATATTCTTAGTTTTACTCTTATTTGCCACATTGACTTCTGCTTTTTCAATTTTGGAAATCGTTGTGTCGGTATTAGTGAAAAACGATGCTCGTAAAAGAAATAAGGCCTCCTGGTTAGCAGGCATTGTTATTTTTGTCGTGGGAATTCCAAGTGCTTTGTCTTTCGGAAGTTTAGCGAATATCACAATAATGGATCGAAGCATTTTTGATTTTGCTGATTTCCTTGTGAGTAACATCAGCTTGCCACTTGGCGCGTTCTTCATTTCTTGGTTTGTCGGCTACCGCATTCCAAAACAAATGGTAAAAGATGAGCTAGAATCGGGAACAAAAGGATTAGGAATACTTTTTAACGTGTGGTATTTCGCGATTCGTTTCATTGTTCCGATTGGCATACTACTAGTCTTTTTGAATTCAATTGGGTTAATCTAAGAGTTAACAAAATATTCAAGTAAGCGCAGTTTAGAGACAGTCCTTCCATGATACAATGAAAATAGAATAGATCTGATTTGTTATGAAAGGACGGTGTGACCATGGCTTCAATTGGCGAAAATATAAAGCTATATCGGGAAAGAGTGAATATGTCCCAAGAGGATCTCGCACTAAAAATTCGTGTCGGTGCTGCGAGAATTGAGAGTTACGAATCCGGGGAACAGATTCCAACGAAAGAAACCATCCTTAAAATTTCAACTGTACTTGATATTCCTGCTTCAGAGATTATGGATACTAGAGCATTGTGAGACCTAAAGACTTGTTCAAGAGGACAGCCGAATGTGGCTGTCTTTTTCTTTGGTTATTGTTGGATGGATTTTGAGAGTGGAGATGGGATTTCATAGTTACCACTGGGTTATCTCTTTCTTCGCAACGGGCATTATAGAGCCTTCATAGTTACCATCCGCTCTCCTTTTTCTGCACGAAGGGCATTATGAAGCCTTCATAGTTACTATAGGAACCTATTTTCATGCACCACAAACATTATAAAACCTCCATCTTCCCAAACAAACAAAATGAAAAGAACGCCACCCGGTGATGAAGGCAACGTTCTCCCCAAACATATACTATGGTCTTTCAATAAAGCTCTTGATTCTTTTAATCGATTCCTGAAGCTGCTCCATTGAGGAAGCATAGGAGCAACGGATATGTCCTTCTCCGCTTTCGCCAAACACATCTCCAGGCACGACTGCAACCTTTTCCTCAAGCAATAACCGTTCAGCAAACTGAGTCGAGGTTAGACCTGTACTTTTGATGGAAGGAAATACGTAGAATGCTCCACCTGGCACATGGCACTCTAGTCCCAATTCATTCAAACTATGTACAAAATAGTTTCTTCTGCGGCGATAGCTCTTTCTCATATCTTCCACATCACCGCGTCCATTTTTTAATGCTTCTACTGCTGCAAATTGCGCCATCGTCGGTGCACACATCATGGCATATTGGTGAATTTTTAGCATCGCCTGCGTGAGTTCTTCTGGTGCACAAACAAAGCCAAGTCGCCAGCCCGTCATGGCAAAACCCTTGGAAAAACCAGAAATAAGAATTGTTCGCTCCCTCATTCCTTCAATGGCAGCCAAACTAACAAATTGTTCATCGTAAGACAACTCTGCGTATATTTCATCTGATAAAATCAGCAAATCATACTTTTTCGCCACTTCCGCAATGCCGATAAGATCCTCACGGCCCAGCATCGTTCCGGTTGGATTGTTCGGCGAGCATAAAATAATTGCCTTCGTACGAGACGTAATCACCTGCTCTAACTCTTCTTTTGAAACCTTAAAATCATTTTCCTTTTTTGTGTTCACCGTAACAGCCTTACCACCTGCTAAAACTACTAACGGTGCATAGGAAACAAAGCTAGGCTCGATCACAATTACCTCATCGCCTGGATCGACAATTGCTCTTAAAGCAATATCCAACGCTTGGCTAGCCCCTACTGTTACAATGATTTCATTTTTAGGAGAATACGGAACACCGAAGCTCTGCCCCATATAAGCCGAAATTTCTTCTCTTAATTCCATCAAACCAGCATTCGCCGTATAGGAAGTATAACCTTGTTCTAATGACAAAATTGCTGCTTCTCGGACAGACCAGGACGTAACAAAGTCTGGCTCCCCTACCCCTAAAGAAATGACTCCTTCCATTCCAGCAGCCAAATCAAAAAAACGTCTAATGCCAGATGGCTTTAATTCTTCTACTGTCTTTGATAAATAACTCGTTTTTTTCATATTAAGGAGACACCACAATTCTTCGGTCATCATCATTTTGTTCAAAAATTGTTCCGTCATGCTTATATTTCTTCAGTATAAAATGAGTTGTTGTGGAAAGTACTGAGTCTAATGTAGAAAGCTTATCCGACACAAAGTGTGCCACCTCATTCATCGATTTTCCTTCAACAACAACAGATAAATCGTAAGCACCGGACATTAAGTAAAGTGCCTTCACTTCTTTAAAACGATAAATTCGCTCAGCAATTTCGTCAAAGCCAACTCCTCGTTTTGGAGTTACTTTTACATCGATCATCGCTGTTACACCTTCATGACCAGCAATTTTGGACCAATCAACAATAGCTGAATATTGAACAATGACGTTGCTTTCTTCAAGTTTCTTGATTAAACCTTCTGTTTCTTCTAGACTTAAATTTAACATTTTCGCGATATCTTCTGTTGAAGTTCGTGCATCTTTTTCCAAAATTTCTACAATTTCAAGCTCTTTTTCAGTTAGCTTCATAAAGACCACCTTAATCCTTCATAAAATATTTAAATTATAGCAAAATATCCATTAGTTGAATATTTTATTTTTACCTATTTTGATAAAAACATTTTTGCAAAGGAGGATTGTTCATGGAAAATCCCGATTACAAAGGTCACAAGTTAATCAACGGCAACGACCTTTATTACGAGTATTATAAAAATGAATCGTCCTCAAGAACCGTCGTATTAATTCACGGCTTTCTTTCCTCTACCTTCAGTTTTCGCCGTTTGGTTCCTTTGCTGCAGGAAGAATACAATGTTCTTTCAGTTGACCTTCCCCCATTTGGAAACAGTGGGAAATCAACGCAATTCGTTTACTCTTATGAAAATATGGCCAAATCAGTGGTGGAGCTTACTCAACAGTTAGAGGTCGATCGATTTGTTGTCATTGGACATTCGATGGGCGGACAAATTTCTTTAAATATTGCTCATATGCAACCGGAACTCGTGGAGAAAGCTGTACTACTTTGTAGCTCAGGTTATTTAGAAAGGTCCAAGCAGTCTTTAATTTTGCTTAGCTATATGCCTTTTTTTCATTTATTTGTCAAGCGACACCTAGCCAAATCAGGCGTACTGAAGAACCTTCAAAATGTCGTTTATCGTCAGGAATTAATTGATGAAGAGATGTTTCATGGTTACATGAAACCATTTTTAGAAGAACAGATTTTCAAAGGATTAACTCGATTACTCCGTGATCGGGAAGGTGATTTACCAGAAGATATTTTGCAAAAAATCGAGACTCCTTGCTTATTGATTTGGGGAGAACAAGATAAAGTCGTGCCGTTACATATTGGTAAACGATTGAACAAAGATTTGAAGAACGCCAAACTTGTGGTCTTACAGGAAACCGGTCACTTAGTGCCAGAGGAGCGGCCAGAAGAGGTTTTTTCACATATTAAGGAGTTTATCGAAGGGGCATAAGGCCCCTTTTTATATGGAACATGACCCTTCATTTTTGATAAGCAATAGCTCATGAGCAATACTTATACATTTTTCTAAAGGAATAATTTCCTCAAAGGAAAACTCATAAATCCCTTGAATTTTCCGTGCAAGCTTTTCTTCATCTTCAATATAATGAACCGCTGCAGCAGAATCAGCAACCTCTGGATCATATGCTTCCTCACCAAGCTTTAGGGGATCCCATTTTTTCAAAGCCTTCACGAGTCTTAAATTGGTTTCTAACAATTCCATTCTGATCACCTAATTGATTTATATTTTCTCTCCAATATTTTATCATAGGTATTAGTAAGAATATATTCTGAGAAACGGGGTGTTACAATGGGAAATTATGATTTTGATAAAAGGATCGACCGCCACAATACAGCTTCCGTCAAATGGGGACTAAACCGAGTTATTTTTGGTACGGACGACGTGCTGCCGATGTGGGTGGCAGATATGGATTTTGAACCTCCTCATGAGGTAACAGAAGCCCTCAAAGAGCAGCTGAATCACGGCATCTATGGTTATACTTACATACCTGAATCAGTGGCTGATGCCATTCAATTATGGGTGAAAAAGCGGCATGATTGGGATATTCAAGCTTCTTGGATTTTATACAGCCCTGGAGTTGTACCTTCTATCGGAGTCGCCATCCATGCATTCACACAGCCTGGAGATAAAGTACTAATTCAATCACCAGTCTACACACCGTTTTTTAAAACGATTGAACAAAATGATCGTGTTGTCGTGAATTCACCACTTATCTTAAAAGGTAACCGCTATGAAATTGATTTTGCGGATTTTGAGGAGAAGCTTAAAGAAGGCGCGAAGCTTTTCGTCCTATGCAATCCACATAATCCAAGTGGAAGATCTTGGAGTGAGAGTGAATTAAGAAAAATCGCTGATTTGTGTATTCAATATAATTGCCTAATCGTTTCTGATGAAATTCATTCAGACTTAATGTTCAAGCCGAGTCGACATATCCCGATTGTGTCATTGGACGAAAAATATCAAGATCATATCATAACCTTTGTTGCACCGAGCAAGACATTTAATTTAGCAGGTCTTCAAGCTTCTGCTGCCATTATTCCAAACACCGAACTTCGTAAAGCTTTTAAAACGACACAAGGAAAGCTTGGGTTCTTTCATTTGAATATCTTTGGTGTTACGGCAATGGAAGCAGCCTACCGTCATGGGGAGCCTTGGTTAGAGGAACTCATCGCCTATGTGAAAGAAAATATCGACATCACTACCGATTTTATTGAACGAGAATTGCCGGAACTGACTGTCATGCAGCCTGATGGTACATATCTTCTTTGGATTGATTGCCGTAATCTTGGTTTGTCCGATGAAGAAATAAAAGAAAACCTGATTAAGAAAGGTAAACTTGGCCTTGAGCCTGGTCCGAAATATGGTCCCGGTGGCGAAGGATTTGTCCGCATGAACCTTGCTTGCACACGCGAGACGCTTATGGATGGACTTGACCGGTTAAAAAAAGCATTCTCCTAACTGAATTTTCGGCAGCCACTAAACACTTTCAAGCAAAGTAAAAGCTACCTAGCTCTTAAACTAGGTAGCTTATTTATCTTGTTGTTCTTTTAGCATTTTTTCTTCAAGTTCTTTCGTTTTTTCTTCGTCACGCTTCGATTTTTTGATGATCCAACGCATCGTAATAATCGCTGCAATTAAAAAGATCGCAGACGTGATTCCTGCAGGGATATATTCTGTTTTATCCTCAGGAAAATATAAAAATAGTGAAAGCACACCCCAATGTAACATCTGTTTCTCCCTTTCTGTCCAACCCTTCTCTTTTGTTCATTATATCCTCACAAACTTGGAATTCAAAGCACTTTGTTTTTCATTCAGATTGGGTCATAATGAGGATTAAGCAATTAGAAAGGGGCAAAAACATGAGCGAATTGAAGATCGGCGATTATGTAACTGCGTTTTACAAAACGGGAAAATATATTGGAGAAATCACAAATATACGGGAAGAACATTATTTGGTGAGGGTATTAGCCGTGGCTAAGCATCCGATGCAAGGTGACATACATACTGGGAAGGAAGTGGACGTTCCTTTTTTCCATGAAAGACGTGCCCTTGCTTATCGCGAACAGGCGAATATGCCGAAAAAAATGGTTAAGCCTTACGAGGGAGAAATTCCAGAATATAAGGATTCCTTAAAAGAAGCTGTAGAGAAAATAAAGGGTGAGTTACAAGAGGACGCTTCTCCTTGGGCACAACAAAGCTTAAAACATATCGAAACCCTTGAGCAAGATTATTTTAAATGAATATAATAATAAGCCAAATCATAGGATAGAGATTTGGCTTATTAGGCAAAATTATTGAACAGCTTGGAGAAATCGACTCGGTCTCCAATCGTTGTTGGTTCATGTTGCTTTAAGTATTTTTTGTCCTTTTCAACTAGATTGAAAATATGATAGGTAGTAAGAGCGTCATCTAATGCTCGATGATGCTTTCCAACCCCTTCTTTTCCATATTCCTCGACAGCCTTCCATAGGCCCGTTTGATTTTGGTCTCCAAAAAAACGCTTGTACTCCATCGACAAATCGATTTCCTGGCTCTTTATCGGAAAAGAAAAACCACCCTTTTGGCAATTGTTGCGGAGAACCTTCATATCCATGTTCCCCCAAGTTACGACGGTACTCTTTTTCGAATCAGAGGTAATATCTTCAAATTTTCGAACTAACTCTGCAAAAGACATCCCTGTGTCCACTTGTTCCTGTGAAATATTCAAAAATGACTTGCAGCGTGCAGACAAGATGGGAAAACGTACGGGCGTGACATAAGAAGAAAATGTTTCATAAATTTGATTATTGCGCACTGCTACAATTCCGACTTCAATAATCTCAGGAAAAAAACCACGATACTTGGCACTTTTTTCAGGCATCGTAAATTCAAAGTCTATGAATAAATATTGGTGCTCCACCATTTTTTCTCCCTCCCTCCTTAACTTATTATTTATTCCTGTATGTAATCCGCCATTCCGAAAATCTTGAATGGCTATTAGATTTATTCATTATACCATTTTTTAGAATTGTTTTTTAACTTTTCTGTGAAAACTTCTTGCTGAAATTACCTAGTAAAATTGAAAATATTGTTGAGTTATTTTTCGTATAAGTCTCTTTTTTCGACACAAATTGTTCTATAATGAGGTAAGTTCAAATAATTTACAAATGGTACTAGGAAGGAACGACTAATAATGCGGGTGTTTACTGGCTACTTTTTTATCATACTATTATTACCTGTATTTATTATACTTCTCATTCAGCTTTCCGAAGAGACTAGTAGAGTACAAAGCTTACATAAAGTACTCGATAAAAATATTCAGGTTGAAGAAACAAACCTTTCCCAATCCAGCTTTATAAAGGATCAAAACGAAGAAATTATCTCTGAAATTCACAAGCCTAGGAACCGAATCTATGTGAGTTCAGAAAAAATCCCTGAATTCATAAAAGAGATTTTTATTCTTTCAGAAGACCAGCATTTTTATGAGCATGCTGGTTTTGACATTGCCGCAATGGGAAGAGCCCTAGCGGTAAATATACAAGCAAACGGAATTGAAGAAGGCGCGAGTACGATTACCCAACAGCTCGCACGCAATCTTTATTTATCCTACGAGCAGACCTATAATCGTAAATTAAGTGAGGTCCTTTACGCGTATCAGCTAGAGCGTACATACTCCAAGGAAGAGATATTAGAACTCTATTTAAATACGATTTATTTTAATAGCGGTGCTTACGGGATTGAGGCAGCTGCCAACACTTATTTTCAAAAAAGTACGGAACAGCTAACGAAAGCGGAGCTCGCTTTTTTAGCAGCGATCCCAAATAATCCAACCTTGTACAATCCGATTACTCATTTTGAGCAAACAAAGGCCCGACAGGAACGATTAATCGATTTAGTTGCAAAAGATGGTCTTCTTAATAATGAAGAAGCGATGGCCCTAAAAGGGGAAAACATCCACCTCAATCCGAAAAAGAGGATTGATCAATACCCCGATTATGTCACGTTTGTAGAGAGTGAATTAAAGGATTTAATTGCTCAAGCAGAAGGCTTCACTGTACAAATGGCCGGAGCCGATGCTTCTCAAAAAGAGTTACTGGAAAAGAATTTAGACACTCGAGTAAACGAAGTTATCGCTTCAGGCATTGTGATTGAAACTGCTTTGAATCCGACGGTTCAGGAAAGAGCAGTTCAAGCTGTGAAACGATTTCTTCCTTATGAAGACATCGAGGGCTCAGCCACCGTGATTGATCATGGAGCTCACGAAATCATCGCCCTTGTTGGTGGAAAAAATTATCAGAAATATGATTTTAACCGCGCATATCAAGGGTACCGTCAGCCTGGTTCTGCAATAAAGCCATTGCTCGTCTATGCACCTTATATCAATCAAACAAACGCCGCGCTATCTGAAAAAATAAGTGCTGATAATATTTGCTTTAATGAATATTGTCCAAAAAATTATGGCGAAGGCACTTACGGAAAGGTTACGCTTGAGCAAGCATTGATTAAGTCCTACAACACACCTGCTGTACGGATTCTGAATAAAACTGGAATCGAGAACGCCTTTAATGACTTAGCTAAGTTTCAATTCAAAAAGGTCACTGCTGAAGATCAGCGATTACCTGCAGCAATTGGAGGATTTTCTTACGGTATGACTTCTCTTGAAATGACCAATGCCTTTACCGTTTTTGCGAATGGGGGCAACTACCAACCTGCTCGAACAATTCGGCAAGTCACCGACTTAAGCGGAAAGGTACTTTATAAATGGGAAGACTCTCCGACTATTGTATGGAAAAGTACTACCGTTGATAAAATGAGGTCTCTACTAAATAAAGTAGTCACTTCCGGAACAGGAAGAAAAGCATATTTCTCGAGTCCTTATATCGGCGGAAAAACTGGAACAACAAATGATTACCATGATTTTTGGTTTATCGGCCTGACCGATAAAGTAACTGCTGGTGTATGGGTCGGCAAGGACAATCCTGCAAATATTAAATATGTAGAATCAACCGCTCCTCACCAGTTGATTTGGAAGGAGATTGTGTCGGGGATACAATAATGCTTAATGCATGTTTGATTGACAAATTGACTGATATTCAACCGGATTTTGTCATTCATTCTCTATTTGAATGACAACCCGAGCGACATTCTACTAGTTTTTGTCACTCAAACACCCTAAAAACAAAAAAGCTTTCCTCTAAAGGGCATCACCCTTAAGGAAAGCTTCTTTTCATTTATTAGCCTTGTACTACAGCCTTTTTCCCGCGCAGCGCCATTGGAGTATACACACAATATGGTTCGCTTTCTAGGTAGTCACCTGTCACTGCATACGTTCTCGAACGTGAGCCACCGCAGACAAAGCGATATTCACAAACTCCACATTTCCCTTTGTATAAATCCGGATTGCGAAGCTCCTTCAACACTGGTGATTCACGGTAAATTTCTTTTAATGGCTTCTCTCTAACATTTCCAACCTTAATCGGAAGAAGTCCACTTGGTAGAACGTCACCAACATGGGAAATAAAAATAAATCCATTTCCGTCATTTACTCCTTTTGGAGCTCGTTTAAGACCATCAATCATGGACGCATGGTCAGTCGTGATCGTATCCTCATAACGAATCTCCGAACTATCAATTCGATGTTCTCTCGCTTTTTGCTGTAAGACAACACGGCGATAATGTTGAGCAGCCGTAGTTTTAATATCAAATGGAGCCGTTTTACTTAAATCATACAACCAACGAAAGACCTTCTCGTGTTCAGCAGGCGTGATACAAGCATCTTCCTGACCACGTCCAGTAGGAACAAGAAGAAAAATATACCACATAATCGCCTTTAGGTCCTTCACTAGCTCAGCCATTTGCTCCAGATGGTCATAATTATAACGAGAAATTACCGTATTGATCTGTAGTGGCATTTCCAACTCATTCAAATACTTAATTTTCTCTAATGTTAAATCAAAAGAACCCGGTGTTCCTCTAAAATGATCATGGATTTCAGGAGTTGGTCCATCTAAACTGAATCCCCATCTAGAGAGCCCCACATTCTTCGCTCTTTCCATTCTTTCCTTCGTTACATTAGCAGTAGCACTTGGCGTCATCGACACACGCATTCCTTTTTTAACCGCGTATTCAGCTAAATCGAATAAGTCCTCACGCATCATACAGTCGCCGCCAGTGAAGACGAGCATCGGATTATTCATTTCGTATATTTGATCAATGAGCTGAATTCCTTCCTCATGCGTGAGCTCTCTCGGATCAGGTTTTGTTTGCGCATCTGCCCGACAATGTACACATTTTAGCTGACAGGCTCTCGTAACCTCCCAAATAGCAATAAAAGGATTTTCATTATAATCAATCATTTTTCCCATATGTGGATGTCCTTGACCATGCATATTGCTCACCTAATTTCACATTATATTTTTTATTTAATTATAAAAATTATAAATAAGATAAGCAGTTACATTTGTCACTTTTACATACAGACAAAAGAGGAAATCCCATTGCACTGGGACTTCCTCCTACTTAAATTGGCAAGCTTGCCATAATACTGTTATATACTTTTACCGCCAAGAATAATACGCCTGTCAAAAGCGCTGACCAAATCACAACTTGAAAAAAGATAACCCCGATTGTCCCAGCAAAAGTCATTGAAGGACTAATTTTAAATACAAAATAAATAAAATATACCACCGTCGTACCCACAAAAATCGCCACAATGCCGATCATACTAAAGAGACTAAATAGCGATATAGCTCCGCCAATAAAGTAAATAAGTGAACCAGCGCGAATATACTTTAAACTATCGCCTTCTGAATCCTTAGAAAAGAAAAGGAGAGAAATTTCATTCACCGTATTAGCGATGAGCTTCAATGCAGCAAACACCATAAAAAAGAGAATTAGAAGTAAGCTGAGAAGGGCTAATTTAATGCCACCATCAGTAAAGAACTCCTTCATTCCTTCATAAATTCCAGCATTTTTTAAGATCTCAAGGAGCTCCATCTCAACCCGAATCGATAAAGAAAGGCTGAATAAAAGAATTGCAAGAAGTGGAAAGTAGCTAGTTAAGTATGTATTTTTCATCATAATTCTCCAACCTCAAAAAGTAGATTTCGCAAAATGAAATCTACTTTATTATGAAAGAATTATTTATTACTGACAAGTTATTTCAAATTATTATAAATTTTTTCTCATAAATCATATTGTTAAAATCCTAATGCCGTTGGCCAGCGGCCGATTTTAACGTAAAAATAGATATTTGTGCTTATTATACTGTGTGTAGCTCTTTTCTCTCTCTTTCAAGCCATTGAGTATCAAAAAAATTATTTGATTCACTATATATTAGCTCCAACTGCAAAAAAGTTTGAGAAAAGAGCCTTTATAATTCTTCTATTCTCACATATTCTCTCGCTTTAAAAATCTTGTACTTTCTAGGTACGCTCTGTACTGGATTTGAAATTGGCAATATCTCCAAGACGTCTTCGTTTTCCAATCCAATCATGGGATCATAAAACTCTCTTTTATGCTGCCCATCCCAGAACCATGCTAAAGAAAATAGGAGGAGAAAAATGGATGAGACTATTAGTATTTTTCTTCTCAATTCACACACCTCCGTCTCAAGTTAGTGTGTCAAAACATGCCTAACGTTATACGTAAAAAAATTTTTTTTAAGAATTTTTCCCTTGTATTTTTACACGTTTCTACCTATTTATTATAAAGGGTTAGGAACCTTAAGGAATAAGCCATCGATCCATGCAACTAGATATTTTTTAATGTATAATTTTATGTATACGATATTCATAATCGTCAAATCTAGGGGAAAAACATACAGGAATAATATCTTTTTCTTGGATTTTTTAAGGGGGGGTTGTTTTGTCATTGTTGCATTTAGCTATTATTGCACCATTGCTATACGCTATTTTAGTTCCACTTTTTTATAAAAGCTTTCGTCAAATACATACAGGCTGGTTTGTGTTACCGCTACCGATTATTCTTTTTGCTTACTTCTTTTCCTATATCTCCACAACGAGACATCAAGCTATCGTTATGGAAACGCTTAATTGGATCCCATCCATGGGCATCAATTTCACTGCAAAAGTAGACGGCCTTGGACTACTTTTCGCCTTGCTAATTACCGGTATAGGTTCATTAGTCATCCTTTACTCTATTTACTATTTGTCAAAAACAAAGGAAAAACTTAACACCTTTTATACCTATTTGCTCCTTTTTATGGGTGCTATGCTTGGGGTTGTCCTCTCCGATAACCTAATTGTCATGTATGCTTTTTGGGAGTTAACGAGCTTCTCTTCATTTTTACTGATTGGTTATTGGTATCAAAGAGAAAAATCTCGATATGGGGCACAAAAATCGATGATCATCACAGTGTTTGGTGGTCTTGCAATGCTCGGAGGGATCATCCTCTTACACTTGATGACCGGAAGCTTCAGTATTACAGAAATCATTGCTCAGGCACATGATATCGTAAATCATTCCTTATTTATTCCAGCATTACTATGCGTATTGTTAGGGGCATTTACAAAGTCCGCTCAATTCCCGTTTCACATCTGGCTTCCAGATGCGATGGAGGCACCTACACCAGTTAGTGCATACCTTCACTCCGCTACAATGGTCAAAGCAGGTATTTATTTAGTCGCACGACTTACACCTGTATTTGCTGTAGATGGATTGTGGGTCTGGTTAGTCGCTGGATTTGGAATCGTAACCCTATTCTGGGGTTCTTTCTCGGCTGTGAAACAAACCGATTTAAAAAGCATCCTTGCTTTTTCAACGGTCAGTCAGCTCGGCTTAATTATGTCTCTACTTGGAGTTGGTGCAGCGGCTCTTCATTTTCCAGGTGTGGAGGACAATCTTTATATTGTTGCCACGACGGCTGCAGTGTTCCATTTAATCAACCATGCCACCTTTAAAGGAAGCTTATTCATGGTCGCTGGTATTGTCGATCATGAAACTGGGACAAGAGACATTCGTAAACTAGGCGGCTTAATGCATTTTATGCCGATTACATTTACAATCGCGATTATTGGAACATTCTCCATGGCAGGATTACCGCCATTTAACGGATTTTTAAGTAAGGAAATGTTCTTTACAGGAATGCTTCATGTCCTTGAACTCGATTTATTCAATTTCCAATCCGTTGCAATTCTATTTCCGATTATTGCATGGATTGCAAGTGTCTTTACCTTCATTTATAGTATGATGCTTGTATTTAAAACTTTTACAGGGAAACATCAACCAGAAAAATTGGACAAGAAGCCTCACGAGGCACCGATCGGAATGCTAATTTCTCCTACGATTTTAGCTTCACTTGTCATTATTATTTTCTTTTTCTCAAATTCACTTTTATCAGAGAATATAATTGAGCCAGCACTAGCTGCTATCTTTCCAGGGTTACTTACAGAAGGAACTGGATTTATGGTCCATATCGATATATGGCATGGTTTCAAACCTGAACTATTTATGACACTTGGTGTTATAGCTTTTGGAATCTTGCTCTATCTCACATATCCGAAATGGCGAAAAATTTACAAGCTTTTCCCAGATAAGCTAGCGCTAAACCGTCTTTACGATGGGATACTAGAAAGAGCTCAAAACGGATCCAATCGTTTAACAAATTCCTATATGACAGGTTCCATTCGATCATACTTAGTGTACATTTTCACTTTCTTTATTATTATTTTGGCAACTTCACTCTTTGTGAAAAATGCTTTTAAACTGGATACAAGTAAGGTATCTTCCATCGGAATCTATGAATTATTGCTGGCCCTTTTCATTGTCATTGGCGCAATTAGTACCGTTTTTGCAAAAACGAGATTGGCCTCGATCCTTTTACTAGGGGCTGTTGGCTATATGGTATCACTGTTCTATGTATTGTTTAGAGCACCTGACCTGGCCCTAACACAACTCGTCATTGAGACGGTTTCTGTCGCTTTATTTTTAGTCTGTTTCTACCATTTACCGAAGCTGCGCAAAGAAGATTCACGTGTACGCTTTAAACTAATGAACGCGCTGATTTCTGTCGGAGTAGGGATAATGGTGACGTTAATCGCTTTATCTGCTCATAGCAATAAATTCTTTCAATCCATTTCACAGTATTATATTGAAAATACGTATACAGAAGCAGCCGGAAAGAACATGGTTAACGTCATCCTTGTTGACTTCCGTGGCTTCGATACCCTTTTTGAAATCACCGTACTTGCTATTGCTTCATTAGGGATTTACGGAATGATTCGTTTACGTTTAACAAGGGGGGATGAGGAATGAGATCGAACAATAACATCATTTTAGAAACAACGATTAAAGTTGTTCTCTTTATCATCGTCCTCTTCTCTGTCTACATTTTCTTTGCCGGACATTACTACCCAGGTGGCGGATTTATCGGTGGCTTAATGACTTCAGGAGCGATCGTCCTCCTTTTAATCGCATACGACATCAAGACCGTCGCAACGATTTTACCGGTAAATTATCGGACAATGACCGGAATTGGACTTTTGTTTGCAATCGGAACAAGTGCCGGTTCGCTTCTATTTAACGTACCTTTCTTGACTCATGCATTCGGACATATTGAAGTGCCTGTGCTTGGTGAAATTTCCCTTCATACAGCTACACTATTTGATTTAGGCGTGTATTTAGTTGTTGTTGGAGTCACGATGACCATTATTCAAACGATAGGAGAGGATGAATAGTGGAAATAGTAATGGCAATTGTTGTTGGAATTTTGTTCATGACGGCTACTTATTTAATGCTCTCAAAGAGTTTATTACGTATTATTGTCGGAACTGGGCTACTCAGTCACGGTGCTCACTTATTGATTTTAACAATGGGTAGGTTAAAAAGAGGTTCGGCTCCACTTTTAGGAGAAAAGGGCCCGTATACAGATCCATTGCCACAAGCTCTTATCTTAACTGCAATCGTCATTAGCTTCGGAGTTACCGCCTTTTTCTTAGTATTGGCATATCGAGCTTATAAAGAACTAGGCACAGATAACATTGAAAAGATGAGAGGAAATAGAGGCAATGAATAATTTAATCATTTTACCAATACTAATTCCGTTTGTAACAGCAGCAATCCTAATCTTTTTTCATAAAAAAGTTAAGGTTCAAAGATGGTTCTCTGCCCTTTCTTCCATTGCCACCATCATCGCTGCCCTGGTCCTTGTTCAAAAGGTCCATACGGATGGGATTCAATCACTGAATATTAGTAGCTGGGATGCTCCATTTGGGATTACACTCGTTTCAGACATGCTGTCGGCTCTACTTGTACTAACTACGAGCATCGTCGCATTTGTCTGTCTTATTTATTCGTTTAAGTCCATAGGAGCAGAACGTGAAAAGTATTATTACTATCCCGTGTTCAATTTCTTAATTGTTGGGGTAAACGGTGCTTTCACAACAGGAGATATTTTCAACCTCTTCGTCTTTTTCGAAGTGATGCTGATGTCTTCCTATGTATTGATCGTATTAGGTGGCACAAAGATTCAGCTAAGAGAATCGATTAAGTACTTGCTTGTCAATGTTATTTCATCGGCTCTTTTCGTTATTACGGTAGCCTATCTCTACTCTGTAGTCGGAACGCTGAATATGGCCCATATTTCTCAGCGCATCGCCGAAATTGGACAGCCAGGAATTTTATCGGTTATCGCCGTGCTATTCTTGATTGTATTTGGATTAAAAGGAGCCATTTTCCCTCTGTATTTTTGGATGCCTGGCTCCTATTATGCACCGCCTGCACCAGTCTTAGCATTATTTGGTGCTTTATTAACAAAGGTTGGAGTCTACTCCATCACCAGAACGTATACATTATTCTTTTACCATGACCAAGGCTTCACCCATGAACTGTTGCAGCTCCTGGCACTCGTTTCAATTATTGCCGGAGTGATCGGTGCTATCGCTTATTGGGACATAAAAAAAGTTATTATTTATAACATCATTGTGGCAGTTGGCGTTATTTTATATGGCGTCTCAGTCATGAATATTGATGCACTAACTGGATCAATCTTTTATCTCATCCACGATATGATTATTAAAGCCGCCTTGTTCCTTCTTGTTGGTATTATGATTGCTATAACAGGGACAAGTAACCTGAAAAAAATTAGTGGCTTAATCAAACGCTATCCCGGTGTCGGTTGGACCTTCTTTATCTCAGCCTTGGCACTGGCTGGAATTCCTCCTTTAAGTGGTTTTATTGGAAAATTACTGATTGTGCAAGGAGGATTTGAGGGAAGTAGCTATGTCGGGGCAGCCATCGTTCTTATGTCGAGTTTACTAGTCCTCTTCTCTGTTATGAAAATCTTCATTAATGGATTTTGGGGCGTTCACCGAGCATATGAAAATGAGGACAAGGCTCCAGTAAAATGGCTTCTTATTTCTCCTGTGATTTTAGTTATTTTGTCAGCATTGTACGGTATTGGAACAGAAGCAATCTTACCGTATATTTCTCAAGCAGCAGAAACCTTAGCTAATCCAAGTATGTATATTGATGCTGTCTTAAAGGAGTGATGGGAATGGCATTTCAAATTTTGCTCAATGTTTTTCTAGCATTCTTATGGATGTTTATTAAAGTATCCTATGATTTGTCTAGCTTTATTAAAGGTTACTTTTTCGGTCTGATTATCATGTTTGTGTTCAGAAGATTTTTCCGCTCTCGTTTCTATGTTGGGAAGGTAATAGCTGTCATTAAACTTCTGTTCATTTTTTTAAGAGAGCTTGTATTGTCCAATATTTCTGTTTTAAAAGTAGTATTGAAACCAAAGCTAGATATGCGTCCTGGAATATTTGCGTATGAGACGATACTAAAAAAGGACTGGGAAATTACAGTCCTGTCAAACCTCATTACCCTGACTCCTGGAACACTTGTAGTGGATGTTTCTGATGATAATAAAACATTGTACATTCATGCGATGGATATTGCCGATGTAGATGAGGCGATTACCAGCATCAAGGAATCGTTTGAAAAAGCAATCTTGGAGGTGAGCAAATGATGTTAGATATCGTCATTCGAATTGCTCTATTCTGTTTGGCTCTTGCCATGGTAGCACTCATTTATCGTGTGATTAAGGGGCCATCGATGCCCGACCGCATCATCGCATTAGATGCAATCGGAATTAATCTTGTTGCCATTATTGCGCTCATTTCCATTGAATTAAGAACAAATGCTTTTCTTGAAATTATCCTTCTTATCGGGATACTGGCCTTCATCGGAACAGTTGCCTTCGCCAAGTATTTAGAAAAGGAGGTTCTATTTGAACGTGAACGAGATCAGTAATATTATAATCGCTTTTTTCATCCTCGTCGGAGCTTTTTTAAGCCTTGTCGCAGCGTTTGGTGTGATTCGACTACCTGATGTCTATACTAGGAACCACGCCGCTTCTAAAGCCGCTACATTAGGTGTGATGTCCATTTTGTTCGGTGCCTTCTTATATTTCTATTTGGTGGAAGGTCATTTTAACTCACGACTTATTTTAGGAATCGTCTTTATCTTTATGACTTCACCTGTCGCAGGACACTTAATCAGTAGAGCAGCCTATAATACTGGTGTGAAGCTGTGGGATAAAAGTGTTCATGATGATTTGAAAACAAAAGTAAAAAGTAAAGAGTTGTAAGCACGAAAAGAACCAAACTTTTGATAGTTTGGTTCTTTTTTGGGGTTTATGTAACTGATTTCGAGCTTATTTTTCAATATATCGGTCGTTATTCAAATATATCGGTCTAAACATCAAAATACTACTTCCTTTTCACCACTGCCATCGTACATCTCGAAACACAGATTAACTTATTCTCTTCATCAGTAATTTTAATATCCCATACCATTGTAGTTTTTCCTTGATGAAGTACAGTTCCGGTCGCAGTAACAATTCCATCTTTCTTTCCTCTTACATGATTCGCGTTGATTTCAAGCCCAACAGCCGCCTCTGTTTCCTGGTCAATCAATTCAAACGCCCCCACAGATGCAACAGTTTCCGCTAAGGCAACTGACGCTCCACCATGCAACAAACCGAATGGTTGACGTGTTCTATCATCTACAGGCATCGTTGCAACTACATGCCCTTTTTCTAATGTCGTAATTTCGATCCCTAATGTATTCATAAGCGTTTTTGAAAAATCCATTCCCTATCCCCTCCAAATTCGTTTCTACTAATGTTTATGACATTGAATTGAGTTTTTCCTTCTTTTTCCTACGAAAAAATGCAAACAACAAATAACCCAGTACAAGAACAACTCCGACGATTATAAGTTCTTTCTCAAAATCAAAGATTTTTTCTTTATGATCGCCAAACCAGTAACCCAAACTAAAAACAATCGTGACCCATACGAAAGCGCCAGAGTATGCAAAGAGCATAAACGTTTTTATCGGTAATTTGCTGACCCCATATAAAAATGGAACAAAATTTCTTAAGCCTGGCAGAAAATAGCTAAACGATAAAGAATAGGAATGATATTTATCCATCACTTTAAGCGAACGCTCAATCACATTCGCAAAATGCTTCCGTTTTTGTAAAAAAGGGAGCAGTGGACCGCCAACGATCCTCCCAAGCAAATAAGCTGTTGTTAATCCGGCTAAAATGCCTCCGTATGTAACAATAAAGGTGCCTATCGTATTCAGTACTTCCTCTGATGCTGCAAGCCCAACAGTCATAACAATAACCTCATTCGGAAGTGGAGCACCAAACACACCTAACCAAAGCCATAGAAAAAGGCCCAAATAACCGCTTTTTTCTATAATATCTAAAATAAATTCGAGCTCCATTTTGTTGCTCCTTCCCTTCTCGGGATCAAGAAACTTTCCCCTTAAAAATTCGTCTTATTATTTAAAAAAGAACAAAAGGTGGAAATGGTTAATGAAATTATACCAAATCCTGCTACTCTTAGTCTGTTTATTTGTTTTGCCATCTTGGGTACTAGCTGCTCCTGATCCAGCCGTAGTAAAAGAACGGAAACAAGAAGCACATCTTCATGTGAGCGGAAAGGTCATCGATGATTCATTGGTTGAGGAGTTTAAAGAAGACCAAACTCAGTCGCGAAAGATGATTATTAAAATTGAGGAAATTTATCAGCAAACTATCACACCTCCTGAATCCGTTCAAGAACTGATTGAGGTGCAGTATCTCTATGTGCCTGACTGGATTGACTATACTGGAAAAAGCGTTCATGTTCGGACCGGGGACATTGTCGAGCTCTGGCTAGAGAAGGACGGACAATTTTTGACTCCGACTATCGGTGGTTATGGAGTGGAGATGCTTCAAAGTAGTGGCCCGAGAGTAGAACATATTCCTGAACCGTTCACCCACAAGGTTAAGTCCATTTGGCATGAAGCCTGGTCAAATTCCTTTTCTCCTTTTACTGTTTTCATTGTTTTAGTGTTAATACTCTTTATTCTTTTATGGTACGGGAGTAAAAATTGGAAAAAACATTAGCCAAGCCTTTCTTGCATATACATAGTGGAGATGCTCAAGAAGAAAGGAGATGAAAGTGTGCATCCGCATCAGCGTAGAGCTTACTATTTCCCTCCTCCTAATAACTATGTCCCTTATTTTTATCCACCACCTTATTATTACCAACGAGTACTTCCACAAGTAGATCCAACATTATTCATAACCTCTGCCAAACATATGCAAATTATTATGAAAGACGCAAGTATTTTACTAGATAGAATGTCAACGTCAAGACAGTTTGCCTTTGATCTCATGACAGCTGCACAAAATTCCGAGCAAGCCAAGGTCAATCAAATGTTAAAAAACACAGGCATTCAAACAACACCTAAAATTTCCTTTAACCCTGATGGGCTAATACTCAATTTCAGTTCTGTTGCAGCAGATCTGGACTGCTGCCATCTTAGCCTATCATTACGGTGGCGAAAATAAGAAAAATAGGTGCATTTTATAGTGCACCTATTTCTTAAATCATTGATCACTTGGTTTTGTGGTTTCCTTCGAGATATCTACTTTCCAAGAAACGATAGTTGTACTATCTCTGACATTATGAGACTGTATTATCTCTATCATGTGTTGAATACACTCAGCATCTACAGTGTTTAAAAAGGAATTATAAATGGTTATTGGATTTGAATAGGGTTCTCCCGGACATTCTATTAAACCATCTGTTGTTAGAAAAAGATGATTTTCTCCTTTTCTCAATTCCTTTATTCCACTACTGTAACAAGGAACCTCTTGCTCAAAAGTATTAACTTGTCCCACCCATTCATAGAATTGTCTTTGGTTTACTTGGTACTGTCCAAGTGCTGCTAATTCTTCATGGAATAAGTAGAGAATACAGTCCCCTACCGAGAACCACCATACATACTTATCTTTTCTCACTACTATTAAACAAGCTGTTTCACCAGTAGCATTTCGACACCTTTCCAAAAAGGCTTCTGATTGGAACATACTTAATATCTTTTCTTCTAGGGGTTTGAACATTTGCTGAGCTCTCGGCAATGATAATAGTTTCTTTATGTGATATTTTTCTTCCTCAAACAGTTCTAACACAATCTCAGCACTCTCTGCAGTTTTATGTGCATCAAGAATAATAGCAAACTCCCAACCTTCCTTTTCATTCAGCCATACCAAGCATCCGTCTTCATTTTTGTATTGTCCTGCATTTGAATTGCCACCATAAAGCCCCACAACTACATGCGAAAGTTGCTTAATATATGGTTTATCAACGAAATCCTCTTGACTACCAACCCAGTTAAAATCATGTATATGGTTAGTCATAGGCATTATCTAAATACTTTTTAATACGAGCACAAAGGTCAATAACCTCTGAATTTGTTCCCATCGGAGCTTGTGGCCAATCGTATACAGCATTGGGACCCCAATATTCTTTAGGTGTATTCGGATAACGTGGCACTAGGTGCATATGAAGATGAGGAACTGCATCCCCCAAAACATACGAATAAATATGTTCCGCATGTTCATTGTCCATTAACGCCTTGCTTACCCTAGCCAACATCAACCCAAATGCTTTTGCCTCTTCCTCACTCATATCCCCAAGCGTTGGAGCATGCCTTTTTAAGTCAATCATAATGTGGCCTAAATAATTGGGTTCTCCATTTCTATCAATGTGACCAATATAAACCAATTCGTCTTCATAAATCGTCAATCCAGCAGTCTGTATCTTCCCAGCATGTTTGTTGCAAATGAAACAAGCCTCCACAAGAACTCCCTCCCTTTTTTGATATTTCTACGATTATATTATAATCTTAGTTTAATTGGAATAATTTTCTAGAATAAAAGAGAAATGCACCTCACATTGATATGCATTTCTCTTTTACCACCTACTAATAAAACGGTGGACCACCGAAGTTTCCAAAATTCCCTTTGTTTCCATAGGCTCCTAAAACATTATTTCCATAAGGTCCGGGACCACCAAAATTTCCATATCCACCACCAAAGTTTCCAGGGTTACCAAAACCGCCTGGTCCCCCAAAGCCATACGGACCATACGGTACTGGGTAAGGAAACGGCCTCGGACGAGCAAAGGCTCCACCGATTAGGCCACCAGCTAAGCCACCAATCAAGCCTCCCCAAAACGGAGCTCCAAAGGCAAAAAAGAACCTTTGATCAGGCACAAAAGGCCCTCTATAATAACGCATTCTCAAACCTCCTTAATATTACACTCCTTCCCTATTGCATATGCAACAAGCACCTAATTAGAGTGGGCTGATTAAGGAAATTCACACTTATCATTGGGGCAATTCTTCTACTTTTTCTAATTCAGTCGTGACCATTAACTCATATGCATCTTCATTTTTATAGTAGAACTCCTTTTTCACAAGGCCATATTGTTTTGCCCAGTAATGCCGATTCATGCTTTCATTTCCATTTGTTTTCTCCAAGACGATGACATCATTTAGAGTTCCAATTGGCAATGTAAGCTCATGAGCGATATCAACAATTTCCCAGCCGTTTATCATCCTTCCCTTTTCAACAGGTACTGTCAACACATCCTGTATCTGAAACTGTTCTTGAAGCGACGCTACTGATGGCGGTGATTCCTCATAGTATTCAGGCACTTCATAGACTAGATGAATTCCGTTCTGTGTTAATTGATACACCCTTAAAACCTGTGTTCCTCCGTTGTTCCCCAAAGATACTAAGAATTCTCCTTCTCTTTGAAAAATCGTTTCAACTTCAGATGCGTACTCATTTCCTTCTCCTCTAAAATGCTTTATAACATTTTCAGGAGGAAAATATTCTTGAATATTGATAGTAGCCACTTCTTCCACTGGTGTTTCTTCAACTTCAGGAGCTTCCTCTTCGTCGTCAGTACTTGGCTTATCAACACCGTCATCAGATGTAACCTCTTCATTATTCGTATCCTTAGGAGTTTCACCATCAGAATCTGAAGTTGCATTGCAACCAACCAGAAAAAACAATATGAATAACGCATATAATAGCTTTTTAATCCTACCCACCTCATAAATTATGACATTCTTAATTCAGTAGACGTAATCTCAGAAGTTTAGTTGCATGTCCATAAAATAAGGCACGAAAAAACAGCTCCCCATAAAATGAGAAGCTGTTAAAAAATTTTAAGATTCGATTCCTTCGAATCGTTCAACCAACAGAGCTAACGTGCGTGTCATTACACCAGTTGCTCCTGAAGGGCCCATATCAGTTATTTTGGAAGTTGTCGCCGTTCCAGCAATATCAAGATGTACCCAAGGTGTACCTTCTGCAAATTCTCCGACAAATGCTCCACCCATAATGGCGTGTCCTTCTCGGCCAGGAGAATTATTTAAATCGGCAATCTTACTGCTACGAACTCGTTCAATATCGTTTTCAAACAATGGTAAGCGCCAAATTGGTTCACCTGCTTCATAGGAAGCTTCTAATACCTGCTCGAACCATGCTTCATCATTCGTTAAAGCACCTGTTGTTTCCGTTCCAAGTGCAACGATAACACCACCCGTTAATGTAGCGATATCAACTAGATAATTCGCTCCATGATGCTTCGCATACGTAACCGCATCTGCTAAAACAAGGCGTCCTTCCGCATCTGTATTCAGCACTTCAATTGTTTTACCACTCATAGAAGTGATTACATCATCCGGCTTAAATGCTGTACCACTGACCATATTGTCAGTTGAAGGAATCACGGCAACGACATTTTGTTCAGGCTGAAGTTCTCCGATAATTTCCATGGCTCCTAAAACAGCAGCTGCTCCACCCATATCAGATTTCATGCCAACAATGCCATCCTTTGTCTTGATCGAGTAACCACCTGTATCAAAGGTAATTCCTTTTCCAACTAAGCCAATAACATCCTTCCATTCGTCCTTCCCTTGATATTTCAGAACGATCATTTTGGGCGGTTCAGCTGATCCTTGGTTCACGGCTAGCAAAGCGCCCATCCCAAGCTTTAACATATCTTCTTTTTCCAAGATCTCTACTTCAAAACCGTATTTATCACCAAGCTCTTTTGCATAGTTGGCCATGTCAGTTGCCGTTAATAAATTTCCAGGTGTATTCACAAGTGTACGAGCGGAATTTGTTCCTTTTCCATACACATAACCTACTGCTAATGCAGCTTGGATTTCTTCCTCATCTTGCTCCGTTAAAACGATAACTTTTTCAATTTCTTTTTTTGGCTCATTTGATTTTTGCTTATAGCCTTCAAACTCATATGTAGCAAGTGGCAATGCCTCACCTAGAGCATGGGTAGCATCAAGAGCTTCAATCGTTTCCGAAGTAAATGAATCTAAGTACACGGCTACTTCTTCAAGCTTTGCACTTTGAATCTCCTTAAATACTTTTCCAAAAGCTTCGCGAAGAATTTCAAAGGATGCTTCCTTTTCTTTTCCTAAGCCTACGAAAAATAATCTTTTTGCCCCTATTTTTTCAAAAGTATGTATTTTTGAGACAGATTTCTTTTTAGCAGAAATGTCCCCACTTTTAACAAGTTCCGTTAATTGACCTTGAAATAACTCATCTAGATTTGATAAACTACCAGAAAACTTATCTGGTTTGTCATAAAAACCGACCACTAAGCATTCATACTTATCTTGAAAATTTACTACATTGTTCACATTAAACATTACGTCACCCCCAAGAAATATGATTTTATTATATATGAAAGGAAGAAAAGTTTCGACTATCTAACTATCTTCCAAATATAAATATAGCTGTGGCAACTGGGGTAAAGTGTCTACTTTTTCGTAGGAAACTCGATCCAAGTGTTGTGGTATAATGGTTAAACTAGCTTCGATAAACGGATATACTTTTTCAAGATCAAGTCCCCAATGTTTTGGACGATAGTCCTGTAAATATTCGTTGGCGGTTTTCATCATCGCACGAGCACCTTTTACATTTCCATATTCATAATGATATATGGCCACACTCATCTGTAGAAGCCCTTTTAAAAACAGATTCGATTTATCGGTCATCCACATTTCTTCCAGTAAGTCATGACAGGTATAATAGTCGCCTTCATTAAAATGAACAAAGAATTGATAGTATTCGAGTGGATATTCAGTCATTTTGCCTCACCCTTTAAAAATATCTTCTTATTTTCCAACACAAAGGTGGTTACAACATTGGATTTATTGATGAATTTCTCACTATGGGCCGCAATTTTCGCAATATTCTTTGCCCAATTTGTAAAGGTCCCGATTCATTTCGCCGTTACGAAAAAGCTCAACTGGTCGTTACTAACGAGCACTGGTGGAATGCCTAGCTCTCACTCGGCTGCAGTAACGGCATTGTCGACTGGTATTGGTATGGAATCGGGCTTTGATTCGAATGTTTTTGCCATTTCAGCGATATTTGCCATTATCACGATGTTTGATGCTACCGGGGTTCGTCGTCAAGCCGGCGAGCAAGCGATTGTATTAAATCGTTTGGTCACGGATTTCAATAAATTCGTCGATGAAGTAAGGGATTGGCCCAAAAAAGCTGATAAAACAAAGCAAAAAGAATTAAAGGAACTATTAGGACATAAGCCACTTGAGGTTTTCTTTGGAGGATTAACAGGAATTCTGTTAACTCTTATTCTACATTATATAGTATATCTATGAGAAAAACTGACCTCTACTCAAAAATGTAGAGGTCAGTTTTTCTGTATTATTCACTTTTAGATTGAATGATTTGCTGGCGAAACACCTGCATCGATTCATTTTCATTTAACGCTTTTAATTCTTCTTCTGTCAGCTTCCCGTCACCTTTTTCGATTACGTAGACTTCGAGCTTCTTCTTACCCCATTTTTCATATACTTCTTCAACTGTATCGTAATAAAGGTCGACTTCATTTCCTTTAATGGCTCCTCCCTTATCCGCTACAACACCATAACCATAGCCAGGGATATAGAGAATTGTGCCAATCGGAAACACATTTAAGTCTGCTGCAACCGTTGAATACAGGTCACGTGTTACTTTTACCCCTGAATACGTAATTCCGTATTGGGGATGTTCAGGTCCTTTTCCAGTTGATTCTACTCCAGCTGTATAGCCAGTCGCAGTCACTTCTGTACTTGGATATTTGGACCAATCCATTTCATCTAAAGTAGGCGGCGTTCCAGATACTTTTTCACTCGAAGATATTTTTAAATCCGTATTCGTTACTTTTTGTAAAAATTTAAAAGCAACTTCCATCGGTTTAAATTTGTGATCCGTAGTGGAATCATTTTCCTCTTCGTGACCAAGGTATGTGGTAAGTGACATGGCCTCGACACCAGAAATTCCCTGATATGTTGTCATCAAAGCTGCACAAAATAAAAATGTCATCAACAAACGTCTTGTCCAATTTTTAAAGTTTCTCATCTAAAAAATCGCTCCTCCCATGACTATTCATTTCCGATCTTGCGATGAATTATTCATGAGATTGAGCGATTTTTGTTAAAATATATAGAAAATTCAATATAATTAGCTGCACATATAAAAAAACCTTCACATTTTTAGTGAAGGTTTTAAAACATTCGATATCCTTTTTTGCGAAGAATTCTCATTGTTATTCCTGCTCCAATTGCTCCAGCAAGTCCGCTGCTAAGAATTAGAATATCCGCAAGGGCTAAATGAGAAAATCTTGTTCCTAGTTCAGTAAAAGATGATTTACTATCTGTAAAATATTCGATGAATCTCACTTTATCAACAATAAAAATGGTGATGATCGGATAGACAAATGCCATAATCCAAGTCATTCTTAATAGCATATTTAAAATAAAACCAATTCCAAAGAACAGTACAAAAAAGAGTAGCATCGAAATCGGTAGGGTAAATATCGTCATCTGCATTGCGCACAAGCCTCCCTTATATCACCATTAAGTGTACTTAATGGAATGTAGGGAGTCAACAAGAAAGTACGCTCATAATAGGTCGAAAAAAATACTCCGAAGCTCAGCTTCAGAGTATTTTTCCATTTAAAGATTTACTTAAAAGATATTGAATTTACCTTTTTTCAGTACTAATGATGGTCCACCAACCATATATAGAGAACGGTTGTCGATCACTTTCTTCATGAATGATGCTGTAGAACCAGTCATTTTCTTACCGAATGCAACCCCAATTGCATCGTCATGACCTAGAGAACATACAGTACCTTTAATATCTGGTACGAATGTTTCTAACTCTTTTCCACGAATTAGTGCAAGGATGTTGTGTGCAACTGTTACACCTTGTTGCATCGCAATTTGAGCAGTTGGTGGGTATGGACGATTGATTTCTTCATTAATTACTAGAGAAGAATCTCCAATAATGAATACATCATCATGACCTGGTGCTCTTAAATCTGGTTGAACCTTTACACGCCCGCGCATTGCTTCAAAACCAGACTTTTCAACGATTGCGTTTCCTCTTACACCAGCAGCCCAAACAACCGTTCCAGCTTTGATTTCTTCTACTTCGTCTTCACCTTTACCAACGATGATTCCTGTTTCAGTTGCTTCTTTAACAGCTGTTCCAATCATGAAAGTAACGCCTTTTTTCTCTAATTGAGCCACTGCATAGTTTACTAACTCAGGGTCAAATCCTGGTAAAACAGTTGGAGCTGCTTCAACACAGATGATTTTAACCTTATGAGGATCAATATCGTACTCTTTGCATAATTCTGGTACACGATTTCCTAATTCACCCAGGAACTCGATACCTGTGAATCCTGCTCCACCAACGACAATAGTTAGGCGCTCTTCTTTTTTATCTTCTTCTGCTTGATAAGTCGCAAATTGATATTCGATATGGTCACGAATTTGACGTGCTGAATTTACGTTTACAATGGAAAAAGCATATTCCTTAAGCCCTTTAATTCCGAAAGTTTCTGATTCTCCACCTACTGCGACTACAAGATAGTCGTATGGAAGTTCGCCTTCTTCAAGGATAACTTTTTTCTCATCTCTATTTACTTCAACAACCGTACCTTGTATAAATTCAACTTTGTTACGGTCAATTACACTAGAAATGTCGTAACGTACACGATCATGATGTAATGTACCAGCAGATGCTTCATGTAACCAAGTTGTTTCATAGTGATAGTCATTTTTGTTCACAAGCTGGATTTCAACTTCATTCATTCCTACTGCCTTTTGTAATCTTGTTGCAGTCATTAGGCCACCGTAACCGGCACCTAGAATCACGATTTTTGGCTTTCTCAAAGTGATCACTTCCACCTTTTATTCTTTATTTTTTCTCTTTTCTGCTTACCTTTTCTTATCTTCACCACATTATTCATTTATAGTAGTGAAAGTAAGAAAAAAGTTTGTGATACTTTTCACTAACTCAAGCAAAAAAATGTCGAAAATTTGTCACACAAATTTAACATATTACCTAAAGTACATGATATTCCTTTTCTCTCGCTTTTTCAAGCTAAATATACATAAAAAATAACTTGTTTATGTTGGTAATTCATTTAGAAATTCTCAACTATTAAATGAATGGAGAGTACTCCTTCCCTTTTACCCTGATGTAGTTTGAAATTATTTATGGTAATATATAAGGTGGCAATTGCACTATTTCTATCTGGGGGGATTTGGAATGAAAGAAGATCAAAAAGTATTTGATATAACCATCATTGGCGGTGGACCGGTTGGTCTATTCACAGCCTTTTACGGTGGGATGAGACAGGCATCAGTTAAAATCATCGAAAGCTTGCCTCAGCTGGGGGGACAATTATCTGCGTTATATCCTGAAAAATACATATATGATGTAGCTGGTTTTCCAAAGGTTCGTGCTCAAGAGTTAGTTAATAACTTAAAAGAGCAAATGTCCAAATTTGAGCAATCCATCATCCTAGAGCAATCCGTTGAAAAGATTGAAAAGCAAGAAGACAATATATTTAAATTAACAACAAACAAAGAAATTCACTATACAAAAACAGTTATTATTACAGCTGGGAACGGTGCTTTCCAACCGCGTCGCTTAGAGCTTGAGAATGCTACTGAGTACGAAGGAAAGAACCTACATTACTTCATTGATGATTTAAACCAATTTGCTGATAAAAGAGTCGTTGTTTTTGGTGGCGGAGATTCCGCAGTAGACTGGGCTTTAATGCTTGAACCAATCGCAGAAAAAGTGACGATTGTACATCGTCGTGATAAATTCCGTGCCCATGAACATAGCGTTGAAAACCTAAACAATTCTAAGGTCGACATCAAAACACCATACGTCCCAGTAGAATTAGTGGGAGATGTAACTGGTATTAAACAGGTCGTCCTTCAAGATGCAAATGGCGAAGAAAAAACTTCGATTGATGTAGATGCTGTTATTTGTAACTATGGCTTTGTTTCATCCCTAGGACCGATTAAAGAATGGGGTCTTGAAATTGAAAAGAACTCCATCGTCGTTAACTCTAAGATGGAAACAAACATTCCTGGAATTTATGCAGCTGGAGATATTTGCACATACGATGGTAAAGTGAAGCTAATCGCGAGTGGATTTGGTGAAGCACCAACAGCCATCAACAATGCAAAAACATACATTGATCCAAAAGCAAAAGCACAACCACTTCATAGTTCTTCTATGTTTAAGTAATATAAGAAAAGCAAAGCCGCGGGGCTTTGCTTTTTCTAATTCTGTTTTGTTTTTGTACTTGTTTTTCGTAAATGTCCTAAGGCCGACATTTACACCTCTTACGTGGTTTATTGCTACAAATTATTTGTGCACAGCACTTTTCGCTACCTTATTATTAAAAGATCATATTACTTGCTATTCATCCAATCAAAAATTATCTAACAGTAATAATTTTTGCGAAAAGAGCCTTCTATTTAACAAGTCTCTGGTGTACCAGCATCTTTAGCCGTTCTAAATGATGAACCGCATCCACAAGAAGCAATGGCATTTGGATTATCGATTGTGAATCCACCGCCCATGAGCGATTGCTTGTAGTCGATTTTTGTTCCTTTTAGGGCTGCAGCACTATCCTTATCAACAAGAACATTGATTCCATGCTGTTCAAATTGAGTATCTCCTTCTTCTACTTCATGAGCAAAGCCCATTCCATAAGAAAGGCCACTACAGCCTCCACCTTGGATCGCCACTCGTAAGAATGCACTCTCTTCTTCGTTTTCTTTCATCATATCTTTTATCTGCAAAGCAGCAGCTTCTGTAATTGTTACAATATCCATTGTATTCCCTCCTAATTTTTAGGATTTGATCTTACTTATAGTATATACAGCAATGAACCTTTCCTCAACTAGACTGCTTCATTAATTCGATTTCTTTGGACAAATCCTCTCAATCGGTACTTTGTTCATAACAATTGCTGTATAATGAAATTTAACTAAAACTTATACTCAATACGAAAGTAGGTGAAAAAAGTGACAGAATTACTCCCTCTTTACGATAAAAAATTTGAATGCCTTATGTGTAAAAAGACATTTACCTCGAAAAAGGTGCGCTCTCGCTTTGTAAAAGTAACCGAATATGATACGGATTTTTGTCCAAGCTATGCTTCTGAAGAAGCGAATCCTCTTTTATACTATGTAAAAGTTTGTCCACATTGTGGATTTTCATTTTCTGAAGATTTTCTGCCTATTTTTTCACCAGATAGTAAAAATGAGATTACGAAGAAAGTTTGCGATCAGTGGGTTCCTCAGGATTTTGGTCAAGAACGGACGATCCAAACAGCTATTCAAACTTACAAGCTTGCCGCTTATTGTGGAACTTTAAAAAAGGAAAAACATATTAATTTATCTGGTTTGTATATGCGTCTCGGATGGCTCTATCGAGGATTAGAAAATCAGGAGCAAGAACGGAGATTTACAAATTTAGCTTTGCAGGAGTACATGGATTCCTACATGACCGATGATTATAAAGGAACGCAAGTATCAGAAGTTCGTCTTCTCTACTTAATCGGTGAATTATCGAGAAGAACTGATAACATTCCTCAAGCGATCAAATATTTTTCAAAAGTAATCGAAAAGCAAAAGAGTACCACCGAAACTGCCACTATCGAAATGGCAAAGGATCGCTGGCACGAAATTAAAGAAATGCAGAAAACGAACTAGAAATTGGCCTGAGCCAATTTCTTTTTTTATTTAACGGCTCTGTTATTATTCATTGCTGATTTTTTGATTTTCGATAGGTATTCCCACATAACCGGAGAAAATCCGTTTATTTTGAAAAATCCATGAATATTAGGTGAAATAGGCGGAGATTTTCCGCTAATTGACCTTAAAGGCCTTAAAATCATCAAAAATATTTAGCTTAACTGGAAAAATTTCGCTTATTGATAGGGAAATTGGGGAGTTTCTTGATTTATCCGGAGTTTTCCGCCTATTTTCCAATGCAATAAATTCAACACCAAACCTTAACAGAGTTATTTAATACACATGATGTTCATCAATGCGTTGATAGATTTTCTCTACTAAATCGTCGGGTGTTTCGCCCGTCACCACTTCCCCTTCAACTAGGGCATATAAGGTTGCAGAACATTTTCCACAATAGCTTAAGCAGCCATATTCAATAATATCAAGGTTCGGATCCCTCTGGAGTTTTTCCATTGCTTTATGAGAACCACTAGCAAGATTGCTAATGCAAAATTCGATAACCGGCCTAAGCATTACCTTTCACCTCTTAACAAAATAACGCATCATGAAATCCATCATATATCAAGATTAAAAATATTGGCAAGAGCAAAAATCGCCAAATAGTCGAAATTTTGTCAAGAATATGTTGTGATTTTGTCACAATTTCGATATACTTTGAATGACTTTAAAGCGTTTTCCTTAAATATAGAGAGAAGATTTTTTCATCTAATAGAGCTGCACAAAGGGGATATCCAAAAATGAAAAATCTAGTTATTTTAGGTGGAGGATATGGAGGAATGAGAGTCCTTTCTCGTCTCTTACCGAATGAACTCCCAGAAGACGTATCCATCACTTTAGTAGACCGAACTCCTTACCACTGTCTAAAGACTGAATACTACGCATTAGCCGCAGGGACTATTTCCGATCAACATGTTCGCGTTCCTTTCCCTGAGCATCCTAGATTAACAATTCAATATGGGGAAGTAACTGAAATCAATATTAAAGAGAAAAGAATTGTCCTAAAGGACGCCGATTCACTTACTTATGATGATTTGATTATTGGATTAGGCTGTGAGGATAAATACCACAATGTTCCTGGTGCAAAGGAACACACATATAGCATTCAATCTATTGAAAAATCTAGAAAAACTTATCAAGCATTAAATAATCTACCGCCTGAATCTGTCGTTAGCATTGTAGGTGCAGGATTAAGCGGTGTTGAATTAGCGAGTGAACTGAATGAAAGTCGTCCAGACCTGAAGATTAAGCTTTTTGATCGAGGCAACTACATTCTTTCAGCATTCCCAGTCCGACTAAGTACGTATGTAGAAAATTGGTTTGATAATCACAATGTAGAGATTATCAACAATTCGAATATTACTAGAGTAGAAGAGAATACTCTCTATAACCATAACGAGCCTATCTATAGCGATATTATTGTTTGGACAGCTGGAATTCAACCAATTGAAGTCGTTCGTAACATGGATGTGGAAAAGGATAAACAAGATCGCATTGTTTTGACACTTCACCATAACATTCCTGGAGATGAACACGTTTATGTCGTGGGGGATTGTGCAAGCCTACCACATGCTCCTAGTGCCCAACTTGCAGAAGGACAGGCTGAGCAAATTGTGGATATCCTGTTGAAAAGATGGAAGAATGAAGAGCTTCCAGAATCGTTGCCAACAATTAAACTAAAAGGCATTCTTGGTTCCTTAGGAAAAAAACATGGCTTTGGTCTAGTAGCAGAACGACCAATTACTGGCCGTGTTGCACGATTACTGAAATCCGGTATCTTGTGGATGTATAAATATCATAATGGATAAGAAAAGCGGAAGCGCCTTGGTCATCGCCGTACAAACTGGAGGGGCATCGACTGAGATAAAAGGAAACTGGAATTGCGTAAGCAATTCCTAGTTGACTTATCGTAGGGAGTAAAAATGCACTTCAATTTTTACCTGGTGACCCGAAGTTTGCTAGGCGATAGGCGCTGGAGCTAGACAATTCTCAAAGTAGAGAATTATATTTACTTAATCTATAAAAAATTAGCGCTGTTTCCATCTAGAGTGGGAACAACGCTTTTTATTTTCATTCAGCTTCGTAGCCGTATTTTTCTAACTCTGCAAAAATAGTTTTTAATCGAGGGTTTCCTTCTCCAACCACTTCATCTTCGACTAATACAACAGGATAAAACATATCCTCTTCAATGACTCTTTGAGCAAAATCTTTTTGTTTATCTTCACTCGGCGGATTATGGATATCCACATATGAAATTTTGAAAGATTGATTCGGGAATTTTCTGCTTACCGCTGCTTCCAACCACTCATAGGTTTCCTTAGAAGACGGTAGATTGATACAACTAGGACAAAGCTGTTCTGCACCATAAACGGAAATTTCAACTTCTTTTTTTGTCATGATTCTTCCCCCCTGCTTCTTATTTTCATTGTACACGAAGGAACCAGTATTTAGAAATGAGAAAACGGCAAACTAAAAGAGAATTCTCCTAAAATGTAGAATATTGGATTTCATGCATTTAGATAGATTTTTCAAATGGAAGACATTATAATAAGTATTAAGAAAGGAGCGATTAAGATGGCAGAGCAAATGTTAGAACAAGTTCAAGATGTACTAGATAAATTACGTCCATTCCTTCTTCGTGACGGAGGAGACTGTGAATTAGTTGATGTAGAAGACGGTATTGTGAAATTACGTTTATTAGGTGCTTGCGGTTCATGCCCAAGTTCAACTATCACCCTAAAAGCTGGTATTGAACGTGCCCTTCTAGAAGAGGTTCCTGGCGTAGTAGAAGTTGAACAAGTATTCTAAAATGAAATTTTAAAAAGCGATCTCGCCAGAGCGAAATCGCTTTTTGTTTGCATTAATTTCATAATGGCTCACTTCAATTAAAAAACGAACATTATGATTCTTAGTTACCTAATGTTATTAACTTTGTTCGTTTTTTAGATTATCTTCATACATTGTAAATAGTCACACATATTTCTGAATCTGGACTGAGCTACCGACCTGATCAATTCTCAATTGATGACAGGTCATTTCTGGATACTTGCCCTCCAGTTTTTCTTGTAGCTCCTCGCCTTGACCCTTTTCACAGAAACAAAGCACTGTTGGACCTGCTCCACTCAAAGCTACCCCAAATGCACCAGCATCATAGGCCACATCCTCGATCTCTTGTAAATGAGGGACAAGCTTTTTACGATAGGGCTGATGAAAACGGTCCTGCCTCATCATTTTCCCTGCTAAAAAATAATCTTCTCTAAGCAAAGCAGCTACCAGTACATTCCCAACTGCTCCTGCACGAACTGCATCGGCAAAAGGCAATTCCAATGGCAATACATTGCGTGAATCCTTTGTGAGTAACTCTTCCTTTGGAACAACCGCCACTAAGTCAAACTGTAGGTCACGACAGACAACTGCATCGACACCAGTCTCTCGTTGACTGCCGATGACCAATCCTCCAAAAAGAGAGGCACCGACATTATCAGGATGTCCTTCTAGCTCAGCAGCAATCAAAAACTTTTCATCCACAGTTAAATTTAACTCTCCCACAACATCGGCTAGCTCAATTCCAGCAATAATCGCTGCTGCACTCGAGCCTAGCCCCCTTGCTAACGGTATTTCGCTGTACATTTTAATCGTACAACAAGGAAGCGTTTTTTGATATTTCGCCGCTGTTTGCAGAGCAACTTGTACAATATAATTGGACTCATCTTTTGGAAAAATCTCTAACTCCCTTGATTCCATAACAATTTTCCAAGTGTCCGATTTTTCTACGTCCAAACGTAAATAAAGGTTTAGTGCCAAGCCCATTGAATCAAAGCCAGGACCTAGGTTCGCTGTGCTTCCAGGGACTTGAATTGTTAGCATGTCCCCTTCCTTCATGAGTGAACAACTCCACGAATATGCTCAGCAACCGCCTTCTCATCATTTGGAAGGAGAACAGGCTTAATCGAACTGTAATCAATTGCAGTATTCGGATCCTTCAAACCATTCCCTGTTAAAATCGCAACGATTTTAGTACCCTTTGCAATTTTTCCGTTTTGAATATGCTTATAGACACCCGCTATGGAAGCACAAGAACCTGGTTCTGCAAAAATACCTTCTGAGCTAGCAATCTTCTTATAAGCTGCGATAATTTCATCATCGGTTACTTCATCGATAATTCCTTGCGACTCTTCTGCAGCGGCAACGGCTAAATGCCAGCTTGCAGGGTTTCCGATGCGAATCGCTGTCGCAATCGTCTCAGGATTTTCAAAGACACGGTTATGGACAATCGCTGCTGCTCCTGCTGCTTCAAATCCATGAACTTTTGGCAAGCCTGTATTCTTCGCCTCATGATATTCTTTAAAGCCTTTCCAGTAGGCACTAATATTCCCTGCATTTCCGACTGGAATTGCTAGAATATCTGGAGCCTTCCCTCCTAGTTGGTCACAAATTTCGAAAGCTCCTGTCTTCTGACCTTCTAGACGATATGGATTTACAGAGTTCACAAGCGTTACAGGCTCTTTCTCACTAATATTGCGAACCATTTTTAAGGCTTCATCAAAGTTCCCTTCAATGGAAATAATCTCAGCTCCATACATCACCGCTTGAGCAAGCTTTCCCATCGCGATTTTTCCTTCAGGAATAACGACAATACATCTCATTCCTGCTCTTGCAGCATAAGCCGCTGCAGCTGCTGAGGTATTACCAGTGGAAGCGCAGATCACTGTGTCACTTCCTTCCTCTTTCGCTTTCGCTACAGCCATCACCATACCTCGGTCCTTAAAAGAACCGGTTGGATTTGTTCCTTCTGTTTTCACATAAAGCTCGACGCCCCACTCCTCAGAGAGTCTATCTAATTTGATAAGGGGTGTATTTCCTTCATTTAATGTAAGCTTCGGTGTATTCTCATTGATTGGTAAGAATTCTTTATAGGCGTCTAGTAACCCGTTCCATCTCATGAATGGCCATTCCCTTCTACTCGATATGAACTCTTGATATGATGAACAGATGATAAATCTTCTAATTCTACTAAGATTTCTTCATAGTCTTTTAAAGACGTACTATGTGTGACAACAACAAGCTCTGAAAGTCCTTTTTCCTTCACAGGAAGCTGTAGAATTTTTTCAAAGCTAACTCCATGATTGGTAAAAATGGAGGTAATGTTTGCAAAGACGCCTACCTCGTCGATTACGTGCAGTCTCAAGAAATATTTCGAACGTATTTCATTCGGCTCTTTCATCCGTTTTTCAAATTGCGGGGAAATGATACTTTTTCCATTGACCCCTAATACCAAGTTCTTCAGCACAACGACAAGGTCAGACACAATAGAAGTCGCTGTTGGCAGGCTGCCCGCTCCTGGACCATAAAACATCGTTTCGCCAACTGCTTCTCCGTATACATAAACGGCATTATATTCATTATTCACAGCCGCTAACGGGTGTGTTTCCCCCAAGAGCGTCGGCTGAACGCTAACCTCCACCTTATCATCCTCGATTTGCGCCATTCCGATAAGCTTCATCGTATACCCAAGCTGCTTGGCATATTGAAGGTCTTCTTCCGAAATATTTGTGATTCCTTGTACTCTTACATCATCTAAATCAATTTTCATGGAAAAACCGAGGGTTGCTAATATCACCATTTTTCTTGCAGCGTCTAGCCCTTCTACGTCAGAGGTTGGATCTGTTTCTGCATAGCCCAATCTCTGCGCTTCTTTCAACACTTCTTCGTAAGCACTGCCTTGCTTAGTCATCTTTGTCAGGATGAAGTTTGTTGTACCGTTCACAATCCCCATCATTTTCGTAATATGATCAGAGGATAATCCGTCCACTAAGCTTCTTAAAATAGGAATACCGCCAGCCACACTTGCCTCATAGAAAAGATCGCAGCTATTTTCTATAGCAACAGACAGAAGCTCAGAGCCGTACAGAGCCATTAAGTCTTTGTTCGCCGTGACAACATGCTTTTTATTTTTGAGCGCTTGTAAAAGGTAGTTTCTTGTCTCGTCAACGCCACCCATGACTTCAATAATGACATCAATTTCTGGATTGTCGATTACATCCTTGGCATTTGTTGTCAGCATCTCTGGGGCAATCTTTACAGCTCTTTCCTTCGTTAAATCTTTCACAAGAACCTTATTTATTTTAATCGGACAGCCAATTTGGTGCATAAGCTTATCTTGATGATCTTCAATAATTTTTACTACTCCTGTTCCAACCGTCCCGAGCCCTAATAACCCGATTGATATAGCTTCCATCTCGATCCCTCCTTGTTGTGTTCTCTCTAGAAAAACAACTGTTTTCTCATAGTAGACATTATAGAGTGTGTTAGCTTTTTTTACAATAGACATTTTCCATATGAAAGCAATTATGTAATCGCTTAATCCCTTATGTTTCATACCTCCATAGATGTTTTTATTTTCTTTTTATAAATAATATTCTAACTTATTTGATTACATTTCGGGGAAAAATTATTCACAGTTCGTAATGGTTGTGGGTAACTCGTCTAGTTATAAAAAAATGAGGATAACTTCGGAAAGTTATCCCCATCTAAATTATTATTTCACCAGTGTCTTCGGCTCTTTCCCAGACAAAACAGCATCGATGTTTTCAACACAAAGCCTCATCATATTCATTCGCGTATCAATAGAAGCACTTCCGATGTGTGGAAGGGCAACGACGTTCGACAATCTTAATAGCGGATGGGTTTTGTCAATTGGTTCTTTGTCAAACACATCTAATCCCGCTGCGGCAATATCGCCCGCCACTAGAGCATCATAAAGTTCCTGTTCATTCACAACAGGTCCACGAGAAGCATTTATGAAAACAACATCGTTTTTCATCCGTTTAAAGACATCTCGAGTAAACAGATTTCTTGTTTCTGGTGTCAGCGGAGTTAAGCAGACAATAAAATCTGCTTGTTCAACTAACTCGTCAAACGAGCAATAAGTGGCCCCTAATTGTGACTCTAGCTCTACTTTTCTAGAACGATTATGGTAAAGTACCTTCATGTCAAAGCCCACGGCTCTTTTCGCAACTGCAGCCCCAATGCTTCCCATTCCGACAATCCCAATTGTCTTATGATGAATATCATGTCCAGCTAGTAAAAGAGGACTCCAGCTTTTCCAATTTCCTTCTTTTACAAACTCAGCAGCCTCTACAATTCTTCTTGCAGTGGCCATCAATAAGGCGAATGTTAAGTCGGCCGTAGCATCTGTTAAAACGTCTGGTGTATTGCATATCGCTACACCATGAGCAGATGCTGCTGCGAGGTCAATATTATCAAAGCCCACTGCTAGATTTGTAACAATTTTTAGCTTCGTGCTCACCGAAAATAACTCTTCGTTCACTTGGTCAGAAAGCATGGTCAATAACGCATCTGCTTGACTTGCTTCCTCTAGTAATACAGAGCGTGGCACAACTACATCCTCTTTCTCCCACATTTTCACTTCATATTTATCAAGGAGCGGTGCTATTACTTCGTCTGGTAGTTTTCTTGTTATGTAAATATAAGGCTTCATCTTTTTCTCCTTTTATTTCCTTTTTCTCAATTATAAAAAAAGATGAGCCATTTTAAAAGAAACTCATCTTTTTAACCATTCGATCTCTGGAATTTGGTATCTCCTTGTTGGTACTTCTACTAATGTAAAAAAATCTCTGAGAAATTCCTCATGTTCACGCGTTTGATCTAAATATTTCTTTAATCTCTCTTCCGACACATGCCTTTGTTGCTCAGAGCCCGTAATGTAGTAATCCTCGATACATTCAAAATAATGCAGTGGAAAAAGGAGACGAGCATAAACTAATCGCCAGGAGAAGGATGATAATGTTGTGATCGTGGCATAGTCTTGATAGAATTGTCTCACAGCCGGCTCATACGTTTTAATATTGTGGAAATAGCGTTCCCTGGTCCACTCGGCTAAATCCCTTGCACAATGATCAAAGACCCAATCAAATGGATTTTTCATCGTAAGACTATCACCCCAAGTTTGCACAGAGAAGCGTTCGTGACAAACGGTACCGCTGTCCACGAATGCTGGTTGATCATCAAGCTCTGTATCACTTAAGTATTGAATGGCGTTTTCCGTAAGTCCCATATAATATGGAAAAGATTCTATAAACAAGCGTTCAAATTCATTTTCTGGTGACTGCATAATTTGCCCATTCCATACGTTTTCCATTTGATTTAATCGTTGCTCCCAAAACGTTTTCCACATCCCAATTCGGTTTATGTTTCTTATTTCAAAGGGAACAGCTCTCCCTCTATAGTGAAATTTGGCCAGTTTCCTACCTAGCCTTTTCAATGGCCGTGTTTCAGAAGCAGCCTTTGCAAGCACACAATAACGACTTTGCTCCCATTCAACGATGTTTTTCCCATCTTTTGATTTTAAAAATTGGCAAACACTCGCATCCCCATACTGCTTTAGATGACTCGTTAACCGTTCTAATTCGATCACACTATCTTCTTCCATTGCACCAACCGGTATAAGAAGATACAGATTGTTTTGGTCCTGACAAGCACTATATGGACCGTGTTTAAATTCTTCTTGTATATGAATTCCGTATAATTGATTAAGCAATCGTTGAAGCATTTTTCCCACCTACCGCTTCTTTTGTCCTTACCAAATGTATATGAATAGATGTAAAGGGAAATGATAAAACCATTTTGTTCTGCATATTCTATCTAAATAGAATTTCGCAAATACATGAAGAAAAGGTGAAGCTTATGTCCGAACAAAGAAATGTAGATATTGTGGAGAAAACAGCAAGAAAGTGGCTCGAGGATCGAGGCGTGAAAATTCAAGATATCGCAGACCTCGTTTTTTATCTTCAAGAAAAATATCATCCTAATTTAAAAATGGAAGAATGCATTAATAATGTGGAAAGAGTTTTATCGAAGAGAGAAGTTCAAAATGCCATACTAACAGGCATCCAGCTCGATATTCTAGCGGAAAAGAAAATGTTAGAGGAGCCTCTACAAACGATGTTGGCCACAGATGAAAGTCTTTACGGGATCGATGAGATATTGGCGTTCTCCATTGTTAACGTGTATGGCTCCATTGGCTTTACCAATTATGGCTTTATCGATAAAATGAAGCCTGGTATATTAGATCGACTAAATGACAAAGCGAGCGGGCAATGTCATACCTTCCTCGATGATATCGTCGGCGCCATTGCAGCAGCCGCTTCAAGCCGATTAGCCCATCGCGCTCAAAATACAGAGTGATAAGAAAAAGCGGGAGAAAGGTTCTCCCGCTTTTTGTATTTGATTATAGTAACTAATATATCGCAAAGACTGATATATTTGTCTGAAGACCGATATATTGCAATGAAGACCGATAAAATGAAATAAAGACCGATATATTTGAATAAGGACCGATATATTCCGATAACGACCGATATCCAATAAATTCGTTGCACTATTTAAGGATTTAGGCTCCAAAAAAGGTCATTTACCAGAGAAAAAACGCAAATTAGTTAGGGACTGCCCCTTCATAGTTGTTTTGGCGTTAAAACTTATACTTCCCACTCATCCAGCGAGTCAACCACGTAGGTCGGCTGCACATCATATGCGGAGAGATGCTCTTTTTTCGTCACACCTGTATGCACTAATAATGTGTCCATCCCTGCATTGATGCCCGCCATAATATCCGTATCGTAATTGTCCCCAACCATTAATGTTTCTTCTTTCTTTGTCCCAATTACGGCTAATGCTTGCTCCATAATAATCGATTCAGGCTTGCCGATAAAGATTGGGTTTGTCTTTGTTGAGACGGTAATCACAGAAGTGATAGAGCCGTTCCCAGGCAAAAGTCCTCTCTCCGTCGGTAGGGCAACATCCCCATTTGTCGAAATGAAAGTTGCACCATTACGAACCGCCAAGCAAGCAGTCGCCAGCTTTTCATAGTTGATTTCACGGTCAATCCCAACGACTACATAGTCCGCATTCTCCTCAGCAAGTTGGAACCCTTTTTCAGCAATCGCTGTATGGAGTCCCTCTTCTCCAATCACATATATTGATGCATCACTATTAAGTCCTTCTATGTAATTAGCCGTTGCTTGGCTTGTTGTAAAAACTTGCTCTTCCTCGGCTGGAATCGAAAAGTTTCTTAGCTTTTCTGCTACCTGAGAGGGTGTTCTTGATGAATTATTCGTCACAAATAAATATGGGATATTCTCGACTTTTAACTTCTTTACAAAATCAGCGGCTTCCTGTATGAGTTCAGTTCCCCGGTACATCGTCCCATCCAAGTCGATTAAGTATCCTTTATATTTTTTCATCTCTATCACTCCTAAGTTGGAAAATGGAAAAACGCTCTGTATAAGAGCGCCTAATTTCTAAATGCCGTAACCGGCCCTAACTCTTCAATTAAATACTGTCTTACACTTGGTGCAAACTGTTTAAGCGCTTCCTTCTGCTCCAAAAACGAGTTGAAAACGGCTTGATGATCAACCTCTGTATACTCTTGTACTAACTGTTTACGGTTTTGAATGATCTGTTTCAACCCTTCAATCGTATCCTTCGATACCACTTTTTCATCATCTAAAATATCGATTATGTCTTCATAGCTACCAGGATCCCGCATAATAAAACCGTCGATAACCGCATTACCAACGTCTAGAATCCCTTCAATGATCGTATGGCAAATTCGTTCAAGAGCGGCTTTTTCAAGAGGTGTTTCCCATTGATTCGTATTTTCAAACAAAAATAACTGTTGTTCAATATAACCTAAAATGGTTTCGATCTTTTCTCTATCCACAAAATACATATGATCCGACCTTTCACGTGTTGCTATAGTGACAACGTTATTGTAGCACAATTTTGACATCTCGTATATTTTACTGGCCGTTTTTGATAAGATAAAGGAAACCGTTTTTTATAGGAGGATTACCATGTCAGAAAGATTTTATTTATATAATGATTTAGTGGACACCAGAACCCGATTTGTTAGTTTTACAGGAGAAAATACACGTTTTGATTTAGCCATTCTTCAGTCGGATCGCCATTATGGAAAGCAGATCGTCATGGATTTACAGGGCAGTCGTTTTGCCATTATTGGGGAGGATGACTTAAAGGAAGAAGGTTATCTGGAGTACGCTTTTAATTTGTCGGAAGAAGATGCAGAGGAACTACGAGATTTTCTATACGAAATCGTTTAAGGAGGCTAAGAGCCTTCTTTTTTTTCGGAAAGATTGGGAAAGAATAAGCTTGAGGTGATAATTGTGGATCAATATAAGGATTTTAAAAGCGTGGAAAAACAAAAGAACTTACTCACAGCTGAAGAGTTCCCAGATGGTGCTTACGGCTCACCAATAAATCGTGATGAAATCGTGAAAAACAAGAAAATGCAAGAAGGGGAAAAATTTTACCGAAGCTTCGGTTACGAGAATGAGACGCTACATGAGGATTTGCCAAGGCAAATGGATGAAGATCAAAGTTAAGCTATCAGTTGGCTCCACTGATAGCTTAGCCTTGCACCTTTTTAATAACAAAATACGAGCAACCAAAATTACAGAATTCGTAAATATATTCTGTTAGGATACTGATTTTCGTATCAAATGTAGCTTTTTGATTTTTATCATCATAAAAACCTTTTAATCGAAGCTGTCCATAGCCCCAATCCCCAACGATATAATCATACTTGCTTAAGATATCACTGTATCTGTTTTGGAAAGCCTCTTCGTTAAAGCCTTCCCCTCTTTCTTCTATAATCTCGTAACTCATATTGTTAATGTTAATCAATTCCGTCACCTCTTTTTGGCACACTATGTTTACATTATAAACTATTCACCATCAATTACTAAGAGAAAAAATTAAATATTGGCTCATACTACAAATGGAGGTGTAGATCATGAACAAAATAATCCCTTTAATCTGCTTACTTAGCCTTTCACTTTTAGCAGCCTGTAATAACAATGATCAATCAGCCAAAGATGGCCTTTATCAGGAAAGTGGCAACACCGTTAATGTTAATGATCAGCGAGCGGATATTTATAATAAAAATGGAAAAGATGTTTCCGAGGACTTCGGTTATGTTCGTCATCAAAGAAGTCCCGTTACTGGACAACAGGTTTCTAATGACCATTATACCCCTTTAGATAGGGAAAAACTTGCTGATACGATTAGTAAGCTAGCTACCGATATTCCAAATGTGGATGATGTTTCGACTTTGGTTACAAGTGAAGAGGTATTAGTCGTGTATGCAACTAACGCTGACAATCGCTCAACTATAGCGGATCAAGTGAAGAAAACGGCGATGTCTGTCGTTCCTCGCTGGTATCAAATTTACGTGACCGACAACACCGCTTTACGAAAAAACGTGGAAAACTTCGCGACAATGGATTCTGATAGCATAAGAACAGAATACGCAATCGACGAGCTTATTAAGGAAATGAAAAAATCTCCACAAGGGAAATAATTTTGTGACAGAAATATACTTAGTTCAATCCATAACGTCTGTTCGGAACAATTCGGACAGACGTTATTTTTGGGGTTGTCGGGTGTACTTGGGAGTCTACCTGTTCAGATCTGATTTGTCGGTCAGATCGTAAGCCAGTTCCCTCATCTTGGCGTAAAAACCTAGTTTGTCCGCCACCCCTGGCCCAATTTCCTCAATCTTAATGGAAAAGCGAATCCCACCCAAAAATCATACTAAAAAAGACTGTTCCCAAAAACCCGGCCAAGGACTTTTAGAAACAGTCTTATTTATCGTATTAAGCTTCTTTCGCAGCTTCTTTTTCAGCGAGCATTTGTTTATGCTTAGTTGCCTCATTTACTTGCTCATCTGCGTGGTAAGAAGAGCGAACCATTGGGCCGGCCTCACAATGGCTGAAGCCTTTGCTTAGAGCAATTTCTTTCAGCTCTTGGAATTCATCTGGATGGTAGTACTTCAATACCGGCAAATGTTTCTTCGAAGGCTGTAGATATTGACCAATCGTCATAATATCAACGTTGTTGGCTCTTAAATCGTCCATTGTTTCGATAATTTCTTCTTTTGTCTCGCCTAAACCAATCATCAAACTAGACTTCGTTGGGATATTCGGGTACATCTCTTTTGCTCTTCTTAAAAATTCTAATGAACGATCATATTTCGCACGTGCTCTAACTCTTGGAGTCAATCGACGAACTGTTTCGATATTATGATTCAAAATATCTGGTTTCGCGTTCATTAGCATTTCAAGATTTTCGTAAACGCCACCCATATCTGAAGGTAGAACTTCAATACTTGTAAAAGGACTCTTTCTTCGAATTGCGCGAACCGTTTCGGCAAAAACAGCTGATCCGCCATCTTTTAAATCGTCACGAGCAACAGCTGTAACGACAACGTGCTTTAAATTCATTTGAACAACGGAATCCGCTACTCTTTCTGGTTCAGCCCAATCAAGCTCAGTTGGAAGTCCAGTTTTTACAGCACAGAAACGACAAGCTCTTGTACAAGTATCCCCTAAAATCATAAAAGTCGCCGTACGACGTACAGCCCAGCACTCATGAATATTTGGGCATTTTGCTTCTTCGCAGACCGTATGAAGGCTCTTCTCACGCATCATTTTTTTCAAGCCTGTGTAATTTTCATTCGTGTTTAGCTTTATTTTTAACCACTCAGGTTTACGTAAATACTCTTGGTTTTGACTCATTTTCTCTACACCATCCTTACCATGATCCGTTCGTGCTGTTATGTATCTCTTCTCATGCAACTTTATCACAAGAAAACATGAAGAACAAGCAAACTGACCATTTCAAGGATTACCATTTATTGATATTTATTTATTCCATTCATTGTTCACAAACTAATGAATGTGAATCTAGTCTACGAGGAGGATTCTTGTGGGATATCGTCGATTATATATATCCATTATTATCGTTTTCCTAGTACTAGGGTCAGTTCCCGTTCATGCTGAGGATCAAAACGAAGTGTATGCGCAACGTATGACCCTATACAAAAAAGTAGAAGCGGTGACCAATATTCCCTGGTACTACATAGCTGCTATCGACCAATACGAACGAAATGTCCGTTCAGCGCGAAAAGATATTCCAAAGGCTGAAGGAATTACAGGGATTTATTTTAAACCGGAGGAATGGGTCGGTATTCTTAATCCCAATCTAGAAGATCAAAATCCTACCTCGATCAAATTTTTCAATGGGATTGGATATGACGGAAATGGAGACGGAAAAGCCGATCTTCATAATGATGAAGATGTTATCCAAGCATTTGCCCAGTATCTTCTGAAGTATGGGGTCGATCATGATAATATCAAAATCGGTCTTTGGGATTATTATAAGCGTGACAAGGCAGTTGGGTTAATTATTGATAAATCAAAAATCTATAAGCATTTTGGAAGAATCGATTTGGAAGGACATGCTTTCCCGGTCCCTTATAAAAGTAACCATAGCTACAAAAACACTTGGGGAGACGCGCGCGGCTGGGGAGGTAGAAGAATTCATGAAGGAACCGATATATTTGCTGATTATGGAGTTCCCGTACGCGCAACTTGTTTCGGGATTGTGGAAATGAAGGGTTGGAACCGCTATGGTGGTTGGCGAGTGGGAATAAGAGATATCAATAATAACTATCATTATTTTGCCCACTTGAGTGGCTTTGAGAAAAACTTAAAAGTTGGACAAGTAGTTGAACCTGGAATGTTGATCGGTGGTGTTGGAAGTTCAGGCTATGGACCTCCAGGAACGTCCGGAAAATTCCCACCTCACCTCCATTATGGTATGTATAAAGATAATGGCTTCACCGAATGGTCATATGATCCTTATCCACATCTTCGACTTTGGGAGAGACAGGATCGTCAAAAAGCTAGAAAGAAATAATTTTTTTGAGGGCTACCGAAAAATGGTAGCTCTTTCATTTTGCACATTATCCTCCCTTTTATTTGATAAAAAACAATATATTTAGTATTCAGAAATATATTAATTGACAAAAAATTATCTAGACGAATAGAAATCTATGATCTAAAATACTGGTAGTGAACAAATATTTAAAATTATTTTTCTATTCTGGAATAGCTTATTCCGAAAGTTTGATTTAATTTATCAGAATAGTTAAATAACAAAAAAGGGGGAAAAATTTCATAATGAAAAAGATTTCAAAGCTACTGATGACATCTGTATTATTTGCCGGTGTCCTTGCTGGATGTGCAAGCGGCAATGAAACTACTGGAGGCAGTGAAGGCGACACGATAAAAGTTGGTGCAAACCTTGAGCTTTCAGGGGCAGTTGCTTCCTACGGTGAAGGAATTAAGGAAGGTATTGATTTAGCTATCGAAGAAATTAACGCCGCAGGTGGCGTTGATGGAAAAGAATTAGAAGTAGTACCTGTTGACAATAAGTCTGAAGGTTCAGAAGCTACGAATGCAGCGATTAAATTAGTCAACCAAGATAAGGTAACTGCTATTATCGGTTCTGCTACAAGCGGTAACACCAAAGCACAAACGCAAATCGCGGATGAAGGTAAAACTATTCTGATTACACCATCTGGTACAGCTGATGACTTAACATTAGGTACAGATGGAAACGTAATTGACTATGTTTTCCGTACTTCTTTCATTGATTCATTCCAAGGAAAAGTAGCAGCAAACTTTGCAACTGAGCTAGGCATTAAGAATGCAGCTATTTATGCGGACAACGCAAGTGACTATGCAAAAGGACTTGCTAAATCATTTAAAGAGACTTTTGAAGCTGCTGGCGGGAAAGTTGTAGCAGAAGAATCCTATATTGCTGATGATACAGACTTCCGTTCAACATTAACGAACTTAAAATCAGCTGAACCAGAGTTTATCTTTATCCCTGGTTATTATGAAGAAGTAGGCTTAATTGTTAAACAAGCTCGCGAATTAGGTATCGATGTTCCATTAATGGGAGCAGATGGATGGGATTCTCCTACACTAGTTGAATTAGCAGGTGCAGAAAACCTTAACAATACTTATATTACGAACCACTATTCTTCTGGTGACCCAGATGAGACGATTCAAAAATTTGTTGAAGCATTCTCCAAAAAATATGACGGTGCTAAGCCTGATGCTTTCAACGCACTAGGATATGACTCTGTATACCTACTAGTTGATGCAATGGACCGTGCTGGTACGACGACAGATAAAGAAAAAATTAAAGATGCTCTAGCGGAAACGAAGGATCTATCGCTTATTACAGGAAAAATTACAATTGACGAACTACACAACCCAACTAAATCAGCGACTGTATTAGAATACAAAGACGGTGAGCAAGTATTCAAATCTAAAGTAAATCCTTAAGATGAGACTGAGAAATGGGGGGACGATTTTATCCTCCCATTTCTTATTATCAATTAAGGAACAGAATATGCCTTTTAAAAGGAGTGAAAATTTGATGGAATGGATTCAGCAATTAATTAATGGGATTTCACTCGGAAGCATCTATGCACTCATAGCACTTGGCTATACCATGGTATACGGGATTATCAAGCTCATTAACTTTGCTCATGGCGATGTTTTTATGATCGGTGCATTTGTTGGATTTTATGCGATCGCTGGATGGGGACTTGGCTTTTTTCCTGCATTGCTACTCGCAATGGCAGTCTGTGCTGTATTCGGTGTCTTAATTGAACGGATCGCCTATAAGAGACTTAGAAATGCGACTCGAATCGCTGCTTTAATCACAGCAATCGGTGTATCCCTGCTGATCGAATATGGATTTATCTACGTGCGTGGTGCACAAGCAGCAGCCTATCCAGACGTCTTAGCAAACAAGAAGTATGACCTTTTCGGCATTCAAGTAAGCAGCCAATCACTTCTAATTCTTGTTGTTTCGATTGTCCTTATGATTATTTTGCATTTTGTTGTACATAGAACGAAAATCGGGAAAGCAATGCGTGCCGTTTCTCATGATATGGAAGCAGCACAACTGATGGGGATTAATGTGAATACAACAATTTCTGCAACCTTTGCAATAGGTTCTGCATTAGCAGGTGCAGCAGGTGTTTTTTTCGGTGTCTATTATACAAAGATCGAACCACTCATGGGTGTCATTCCTGGGGTGAAAGCTTTCGTTGCCGCAGTTTTAGGTGGGATTGGCATTATTCCGGGAGCAATGGTCGGCGGTCTTGTTCTTGGTGTCGTTGAAACCATCGTTAGTGCTTTAGGTTTTTCCCAGTGGAGAGATGCAGCTGCGTTTATTATCCTAATCTTAATCTTGTTATTCAGACCTTCCGGCATCTTCGGAAAAAACGCAAGAGAGAAAGTGTAGGTGAAGAAGTCTATGAAAAAGGTAAAAGGATTTTGGATATATGTCGTCCTATCAGTAGTAATTTATGGGGTCGTACAGCTTCTCATCAACGGTGGAATTTTAAATCCTTTTTATGCGAATACCCTTATTTTTATCGGAATTAATATTATTTTGGCGGTAAGCTTGCATTTGGTTATCGGAATTACTGGGCAATTTTCAATTGGACATGCTGGCTTTTTAGCTGTTGGCGCTTATATTTCCGCCATCATTACAATGAAGTTTCAGCTTCCTTTTCCATTAGCACTATTAGCTGGTGGAATTGTTGCAGCCTTAGCTGGTCTTCTCGTTGGAATCCCAAGTCTTCGCTTAAAAGGAGATTATTTAGCAATTGCCACACTAGGCTTTGGAGAAATCATTCGAATTGTCTTTTTGAATATTGACTACGTTGGCGGGGCTTCTGGAATGCAAGTTACCCATTTAACAACTTGGACTTATACATTCATTTGCCTATTCATTACGATTACAGTCATTACAAACTTTACCAATTCTAGACATGGTCGTGCCTGTATTTCCGTTCGTGAAAATGAGATTGCAGCTGATGCAATGGGTATTAATACCACTTACTATAAAGTTGTCGCCTTTGCTTTAGGTTCATTCTTTGCCGGTATTGCTGGAGGGTTATTCGCCCATAACTTCTATATTATTCAGCCTGGTAACTTTGGCTTCTTAAAATCCTTTGATATTTTGATCTTTGTTGTTTTAGGTGGATTAGGAAGTTTATCTGGCTCAGTAATCGCCGCGATTTTATTAACAGTTGTTTCAACCTTCCTGCAGGACTATCCAGAGACTCGCATGATTATTTACAGCGTTGTCCTAGTTCTTGTCATGCTTTATCGCCCACAGGGATTAATGGGGACTCGAGAAGTCACCGACCTGTTTGGAAAGTGGAAAGGTCCAAAAGGAGGTAACTCATATGGGAAGTAACCCTTTGTTAAAAGTTCAAAGTGCAGGAATCCAATTCGGCGGATTGAAGGCTGTTTGGGACTTCAATATGGAAATACACCAAGGAGAACTTGTTGGTCTTATCGGTCCGAATGGTGCAGGGAAAACAACATGTTTCAATTTATTAACAGGCGTTTATGTACCTACTGAAGGGGATATTTCCCTTGAAGGACAGCGTTTAAATGGCCTAGCACCTTATCAAGTAACTCGTAAGGGCATTAGCCGTACATTCCAGAACATTCGTCTTTTTAACGAACTTTCGGTTTTGGACAATGTTAAAGTTGCCTATCATTCTTTAGCAAAGCATTCAATAGTTAGCTCGATTTTCCGCTTACCTTCTCACTTTTCTGGGGAAAAAGAGATGGAGGAAAAGTCCATTGAGTTCTTAAAAATTTTTCAACTTGAACCTTATTTATACGAAAAAGCGAAAAATCTACCATATGGGATGCAACGCCGCTTGGAAATTGCACGAGCATTAGCGGCTGGTCCAAAATTATTGCTCTTAGATGAACCTGCTGCCGGGATGAATCCTCAAGAAACGCATGAATTAATGGAGTTAATCGCTTTTGTTCGTGAAAAATTTAATTTGACCATCCTCTTAATTGAGCATGATATGAAATTGGTCATGGGAATCTGTGAAAGAATCTATGTTTTAGACCATGGTCAGCTAATTGCAGATGGAACACCAAATGAAATCCGAAATAATCCTAAAGTTATTGAAGCTTATTTAGGAGAGGAGGCTGCTGAAAGCCATGCTGAAAGTTCACCAAATTGATGTTTTTTATGGGAATATTCAAGCACTTAAAGGCGTTTCATTAGAAGTTCAAGAGGGTGAAATTGTAACATTAATTGGTGCCAATGGAGCTGGGAAAAGCACACTCCTTAAAACATTATCCGGATTGCTTAAGCCTAAAAAGGGAACAATCCAATATTTAGAGAATTCAATTGCAGGAAAGCCTGCTCAATCAATTGTTAAAGCCGGCATTTCCCATGTTCCTGAAGGTCGTCGCGTATTTGCCAATATGACCGTGGAAGAAAATCTTCAATTAGGTGCTTACTTAAGAAAGGATTTGCAAGGAGTTAAGCAGGATTTTGAGCGAGTGTATGAACTTTTCCCTCGACTTCTTGAACGAAAAAAGCAGTTGTCCGGTACTCTTTCAGGAGGAGAACAGCAAATGCTGGCAATGGGAAGAGCCATTATGGCGAAACCTAAGTTGCTTCTTCTTGATGAACCGTCGATGGGACTCGCTCCCTTAATGGTAAAAACCATTTTCTCAATTATTGAGGAAATTAATCGTGCAGGCACAACAATTCTTTTAGTTGAGCAAAATGCCCATATGGCTCTTTCTATAGCAAACCGCGCTTATGTCATTGAAACAGGAAGCGTCGTTGCTTCTGGACCTGCAGCCGAACTACAAGCAAGTGAACAAATTAAAGAAGCCTATCTTGGTGGACTATAAAGGGATGTCTCTATGAGACATCCCCTTTTATTAGTCCACAGGAATCTCCAACGATGGCGCTCCTCCTTCCCCACCATTATTGTAAAATTGCGGAACCTCACCTTTGATAACTCCTAATGCAATCGGAATTTCTTGCTCGAGCACTGCCTCATCAGTTGCAAATGGAATAATCACTTGGACATTTACCTTTAACTTAATTTTAACCTGAATATAAATATTATTGATTCCAATTTCCTCAAATTCCGTTTCAATATCAGATTCCATGTGACCAATCGCTGTAAATCGGATTGGGATTTTAGGACCTAAATTTCCGAGAAGAGCATTATTGGTCGCCTGTCCTAAAGGGACATAATAGACGATCCCATCTTCATCCTTTGTCTTCTCAGGATCGAATTCAACGTCTGAAAGTGTTTCAATCTCTCCCAAATCCCCGCCTTCTGCCGTTTTAATATTATTTAAAATTAAACGAGTTGTTTCCCCGAGTTTGGTTAAAATTTTTTCCGTATCAAAGTTTGCCGTGGACGTTTCTGGATCGACAATGATGATATTATTAATATCCTCTGTTTTCGTTTCTAAAATAGCATTATTGATAATGAGAGAGGCGATTTGTACCGTTTGTGATGATGCGTAGGCCATCAACGTATCTTTTAGCCCTTTATTAATAATCCATAACCCTGCCGTCGTGGAGAACACGAAAAAAACAAGGGTGAGTAACAAAACATATCTGAACGGCAACGGACCTCTCCGCGGCATACGACCGCGAAATTTAGCCAAAACAATCCCCCCTTTACAAGCTATATGTATGCTGTAAAAGGGGGGACTATCTCTATTTTATAACGAAATGTTGTAGTACTTGCTGTTTAAATATCGGTACTATTACATATGACCCTTAGATCATTTTTAGCATTGCTTCTTTTCCGACCATTCCTTTATGAATCCCGAGAGCCTCGGCCTCGTACGTAACAGACTCTAGAGGAGCCTCCAACAATTGCTCGATCGTTTTCACACCTACAGCTCTACCTGCAATGATTTTTCGATCCTTTAGCTTTTCATTTAATAACGCAACGTCTAACGCACCGCACATAATATATCCTTTATCACTTGTAACAACAAGTAAATTCGTTTTAGGTAACACAACAGATATGCTCAAAAAGGTGTGACCACTGATATCGATTGGGGATACATCGATCATTTTTCAACACACTCCTTTCCTCTCTCTAACAAGTTATGTAGAAAGCAGGAAAATCGTGTAGGCAAGTATGCCAACCATTACTTGGAAAGTCCTCAAAACAAATCCAATTGCCTCGGAGCCAGATTATCATATTCAATCTTCATGAGTTCCAGCATCTGCTTTCCATTATCTGCTGCATCTCCCCCAGAATTATTGTTGAACACAACAAATACATCCTGACATTCCTTCTGCAATTGAACTATGTGATTGGCCCACTCTTCTAGTTCCGCCTGATTGTATCGATACAAATAACGAACCTCACGCCAATTAACATCGGTTCTCTTCTGCCAACCATTAACATTTCTCCCGTGGAAGCGGACAAGAACCTTATCAGTCGTAGTCGGAGTTAATACCGTAGGAATCGATCCCTCTCCAGATTGAGGTTCGTCACAGATGCTATGAATCCATGTTTCATCCCTCATAAACTGAAGCGTCTGTTCATAGAACTGTGGTCGAAACCAGGACTGATGGCGAAATTCAAGTGCACAAGGAATGTCTCCCATTTCTTTTTTACACCATCTCAAATATTGCACGTTTTCCTTTTTGCAATCGAACCAAGGTGGAAATTGAAATAAGACCATCGCTAATTTTTCGGCCTTTATATAAGGAATTAAGGATTCTTTAAAGGCATCAAACATGGTCTGTTTATTGTCAAATGGGATTTCACCTCTCAAGTGACCTGTCATCCCTTGATAAGCTTTGACAACAAATTTAAAACCTTCAGGGGTCTCTGATACCCATTTTTGTGCGTTTTTCTGTGGTTGGACAGCGTAAAATGAGGAATCGACTTCCACAATCGGAAAATGTCCTGCGTAATCCTTTAGCTTATCTCTTGGAGAAGTTTGCCTTTGATATAAGCTATCATGGTCTCCCCATCCAGTCATTCCTATGTAGATCACCTTTAATCACCTCACCTTCTTATGATAAGAAAACTTTCCCATTCAATCTACTAATTCGCCTTCTTCGCAGTCGCTAAATACATTCATGTAATATGATGGATGAAATTTAAATAAGCCATCGTTATTATGTTCTAAACGATGGTCTGTCTTAAAAATAAGTATTTAACTAGGAAAATCATCAATGCTTATTCTCTATTTGAAGGTATATCCGCAAAAAAATATCTCCACCTTTTTGCAAAAATTTTATTCTGCCTTGTATGTTCTCCTGATTTCTGGTCCTCTACTTCATTTTTCGGTTTATTATTTGCTAATTAATGTAATTTTTTGTCGAAAGTATTCCTATAGTTATTGTTGGGGACGAAATTGTAAGTAAAACAGAGAAAATAACGAAATACTAAAGTAAAACTGCTAAATTCCATAAATTCACATAATTGATTATACGCTATAATTCTCTTAAGGAAGGGAAAAAAGGTTTGCATTAATTTGTCTAGATCTGTTTTTATTTGTTGCAATATTGCAAAAAAAATAAAGGAGTGATAGTATGAAATTTATCAAAAAGTTACTATTTGTATTTATTGTTTTAATGTTTGTTGGAAGTAATTCTATATATGCAAATGAATTAATCATTTCCCCGACTACAGACAATGGAGGAGTCACTTTAAATGCTGGAACAAAACCATCATTAAAAGATTTAGGTAATAGCACTCCAAGTATGGGAGATATGAAGATGATGGGTAGCAGTATAGCAAGCAGCGTAGCAAGAAGTGCTGGATACAAGGATGTCCATGCATTTAAAAAGGCTCATGTATCCGGTAAAACAGACACAAATGTTTCTCACTGGGATATGTATGAAGTAACTGGTAAAGTTGGAAGAGGAGATGTTTTCTTAGTATATAAGACAAGAACTTCAGTAATGATTAATACTTATGAGAATAGATATGGATATTATCCAACTTGGCCATAAGTCTAATTAGGAGGTTGGCTTTTGGAATATACAAAAACTTCTATTGAAGTTTATTTCTCTTTAGAATCTAAAGCAGAAAATGATTTTTCTATTGCATATGTAACAAATAAATTAGGTGTTTTCCCAACTTATACCCAAAAAAAAGGCGAATGGCATAAACCTACCCCTCCTATACATCGAAGCTATACACCAAGACAACATAAATACACCGAATGGAAATATAGCACAGAATTAAGAGAAACTGTAAATTTACCTTTACTACTAGACCAAATGCTAAATACTTTTAGCTCTAAAGTGCATATAATTAACCAACTCAAAGAGGAATTACAAATTCATCCTTATTTTCGTATTGTTGTATATATTGTTGATGGAGCCTCTCCGATGTTTACTTTTAGCAAAGAGATTATGCAATTTGCTATAGATATCGGAGTAGAAATTGATATAGATCAATACGTTTTTGGGTTTAAGGAAGAAGTATAAAACCCTCTAATCAAAATTATTAAAAGGAACTTCATTTTGATCAATCTTTGTTCAAAATGGAGTTTTTATATTTGATAAAAATAAGGAGTTACATGGAGCTATTTGATCAAACTTTATTTTAAATTTTAAAGTAACATCTAAATACCTTACGGACTATAAAAATCGGTTGGACTCCTATGGAGAGACCAAAGTCACAAAAAATCTTTTTAATACGAGCTACCAATAAGCACTCTTCGCAGCCCCTAAATACTTTTTCCGAAATTCATTAGGAGAAATCCCTTCCTGCTTCTTAAAAAGCCGGCTAAAATAGGACATTTGTGAAAACCCACAGTTCTCAGAGACCTTCTCTATACTCCAGTCCTTCGAAACCATTAATAGCTTTGCCTGGTCAATCCGAATCCGATTTAAGTATTCAATAGGAGTAAAACCAAAGGAAGAAATCATGCATCTCGCGATATGGTTCGGATGAAAACTCAAAGCCTCTCCAAGCTCGGCATAGGTGATTTTTCTTCGATAATTTTTGCGAATGTAAGCTGCTGCCTGTTCCGCAACGGCTAGTGATGGCATCATTTTTTCCAACTGAGCATGCTCTGATAAAACATTTAGTAATTGTTGAAAAAGAATTTGTCGCTGCCATTCCCAGTTATTGTTCAGCTCATGACCCGTTTTGACGATTTGTTGGCAAAGGTGCTCAGCGACCTTCCAGTTATGGAGCAAACAAAAGTTCGGTACGACAATCCCAAAAGGAAATTCGGTAAATGGGTTCCTACTTTGTTCACCTTCTGTCATGTTTTGAATGTGGCCCGGTTCCTTTAATTCTTTCCATTCCTTCGGTGTGACAAAATGAAACCAGTAAAAATGAGTTTCTTCTTCACAGGGCTGATAAGAAAAGTGATGACGATCTGGATAAAGGATGAGGCAATGACCACTTTTCACTTCATATTTTTTCTCACCCTCTTGCATAAACAAAGTGCCTTTCGTGACAACAAGCACATCAAATACCCCAATCCGATGACGGTTCGGATGGGATTGACCTGATTCATATGTATCTTCACCTGCGTCCAATAGGACTGGTAACGGCGGTGCGGTTAAATGAAGCATGAACAATTCATTCCCTTGTTAGGATTGTGCAAAAACTTGTTATTATCCTGCATATATTTATTGCCATTATACCATTACACTAATTTTATAGATGTATTAATTTTAATAAAAGAGGTGTAGGTAATGACCGAAACAATCTCAAAAACGTTACTCGAAAGTTCATTCAAATCCTTACCGCTTGGAAGCATCAAACCAACTGGATGGTTAAAAAATCAATTAGAAATTCAGGCCAATGGATTTACTGGTCATTTAGATGAACACTGGGAAGATGTCGGACCTAATAACGGCTGGTTAGGTGGCTCTGGTGACAGCTGGGAAAGAGGCCCTTATTATTTAGACGGTCTGCTGCCGTTAGCCTACCTTTTAGATGATGAAAAACTTATCAAGAAGGTTCAACCATGGATTGAATGGGCTTTGAATAGCCAACGTGAGGATGGTTCATTTGGACCTAGTAACTTAATCCAGCTTAACGCGGTTTTGGGTGATAACCAAGATTGGTGGCAGGAAATGATTATGTTAAAAGTACTAACACAATTTCATGAAGCCACTGGTGATGAACGGGTAATTCCTTTTATGAGCCGTTACTTTAACTTTCTTAATGAAGCCATAATCAAATATCCTTTAAAAGAATGGGCTCAGGCTCGTGGTGCAGACCTTTTATTGTCCATTCATTGGCTCTATGAACGGACTGAGGATTCTAGTTTGCTAGAATTTGCAGAAATCGTACGCGAACAAACAACAAACTGGAGTGAAATTTTTGCCAAGTTTCCGTTCTGGCGCAAACAAAACCAATGGGACCATCGTACACATGTAGTCAATGTAGCCATGGGTGTAAAAACGCCAGCTGTTTTTTACCGTCAAACGAAGAATGAATGGGAAAGAGAAGCTGTCTATCAAGGGATTGAAAGCTTAATGACCCATCATGGGCAAGCGCACGGAATGTTTTCAGGTGATGAGTGGCTTTCTGGAACACACCCGAGCCAAGGTGTGGAGCTATGTGCAGTGGTTGAGTATATGTTTAGCATGGAGAATCTTGTCCGCATTCTAGGAGATGGAAAATTTGCTGATATTCTCGAAAAAGTGGCTTTCAATGCCCTACCAGCAACGATTTCGCCAGAATGGGACTCACATCAATATGATCAGCAGGTCAATCAGGTGATGTGTAATTCAGCTAAAAGACCATGGGTGAATAATGAGGAAGCAAATATGTTTGGTTTAGAACCGAACTTTGGTTGCTGTACTTCTAATATGCATCAGGGCTGGCCCAAATTAGCTGCAAGCCTCTGGATGGCTACAAATGATGGTGGTGTTGCAGCCGTTTCCTATACACCTTGCCGTGTACAAACTAATGTTGCAGGTAACACTGAGTTAGAGCTAAAAGTGGATAGCCATTATCCGTTTCGCGAAAATGTCTTAATCAACCTTAAACTTTTGAACACTGCACGCTTCCCACTTTTACTACATGTTCCAGGATGGTGTTCAGGATTCCAGGTGAAGGTGAATAATGCGTTTCAACAGGTTCAAGTCGAAAATGGATTTGCCCGTATAGAACGCGAATGGCAGTCTGGGGATCAAATCGAAGTATTTTTACCAATGGAAGTAACACCTGAGGACCGCAACAATTACGCGATTGCTGTAAACCGTGGACCACTTGTCTATGCATTACCGATTGGTGAACAATGGATACAAGTGCAGGAGCGTGAACGTTTCCATGATTGGGAGCTCTATCCGACTACCCCATGGCGATTCGGATTAATGAAGAATGCTGAGTTTGAAGTGAAAGTGGAAGAGGTTTCGTATCAGCCTTTTAAAACAGACTCCGCTCCAGTCAAACTAGTAACTAAGGGTCAACAGGTGGCAAACTGGGTGATGGAAAACAACTCAGCCGGTGAGCCACCATTAAATCCAGTCCCTTATCCGAATGCGAAAGTTGAAACAATTGAGCTTGTTCCATATGGATGTGCTCGATTACGAATTGGAGAATTTCCGGTTATAAAAGAATAGAGGATAAGCTGTCCCAAGTTTATTGGTTACATTACACTTGGGATGGCTTTTTTTGTGGTATTTCTTTGTGTGGACCGTTCATGAAGACATTAATCTGAGTAGCAACACAATTAGCTTCCGCATGAACACTTCATAAAGACACTATTCTAAGTAGCGCAGCAATTAGCGTCCGCATGAACCCTCCATAAAGACACTAATCTAAGTAAGTCCACAATTTGCGTCCGCATAAACGCTTCATGAAGACACTATTCTAAGTAGCGCAGCAATTAGCGTCCGAATGAACACTTCATATAGACACTAATCTAAGTAGAAACACAATTTGCGTCCGCATGAACCCTCCATAAAGACACTAATCTAAGTAGAAACACAATTTGCGTCCGCATGCTCTCCCCATGAAGACACTATTCTAAGTAGCAACACAATTAGCGTCCGAATGAACGCTTCATAAAGACACTAATCTAAGTAAGTCCACAATTTGCGTCCGCATGAAGTGTTCATAAATAAAACAATCCCGCACTGAAATCAGTGCGGGATTATTCCTATTTCTTCAAAAGCATTTCAGCCAACGAAGCAGATGCAGAGCCATTACCCCAATCAAAAATGGTGAACTCACCTGCATACTTTTCATCGTTCTCACCATGGTGGGCATTTTCCATCTCAAAGCCGTAGTCCTTCTCTCCAAAATGAGGAAACGTTTTTTCATAAATTTCTTTTACAGTCGGATTTTCCGGACAATACATCATATAGAAAGAGGCCTTCATTGCCCAAAAACTACGATGCTTATATTCTTCCTTGTTCGTAATCTTATAGTAGTCTTGATAGGTTAAGGCAAACAAGCTTTGGCGGGAATCATTCCATTCATCATCAGAAGTCATAACCCCGAATCCGCCTAAAACAGGTAAATGTAAATATGCAGGCTCCCAAATCGCTTGATATAGCGAAAGTTCAGCTAAGACTTTTTCCCCTTCTCGTAAAAACGTTTCATCCTTTGTGACTAAATACAATTCTTTCAATGCTTCAGCGGTCCAATAAATCGAGAAATTACATTGATTGTACAAACCGCTGCGCTTATCCTTTACCCCGTATTGTTTTTCCTCCCATGCACGTGAGCATGACCAATACGTTTCAAAGTCCTCCCACCGGCCTTCTGGTAGAACATCGTTTAAGACAAACTTCATTCCATTAATAGCCGCAAGTAAATAATGACCTTCTCCCGTAAGTTGATAAAACTTTGCCAGCAGCCAAACATGGATAGACGTCTCAGGGCTATCCTTTAGAAAAGGGGAGACATCCCCAGTTTCTTCATGTACCCAAGCCGGAAAACTACCGTCTGTTGCCTGTAGTGTCAGCAATCTCGTAATATAGTTCCTCGTATACTCTAATAATCCTAAGTCTTGCTCAATATCCTCATACCATTTCAACATCCATATACAAGTCCAAGACATATCCAATAAATGAGCATAATCGTCGTGATGCTCCGGTCTACGGTCTGAATGGCCCCAGTTTCCCGCTTCCCATTGATTATCTGCACCTGCCCAATAAACAGATGGAAATAACCCATTTTTCTGCGGTGCCGCTAATGCAAAGTTTTTGGCAAGCTCTGCCCTGCGAACCATATCAGCATTATTCCAGTGTTTTCCCCACAGATGATAACCATAGGCACTTCGAAGACTGGAAAACCACGCCTGATTCCATAGGCTTTTCTTTTCGCGCCAATTGTCTTCCTGACCCTTTCCAGGAGACTGAGCTCCTCGAACAATAAAGACACATCCTCCGACCTTTTCTTGCTCGAGCTCAAATTCATTCCAAACAATCTTTTCCCAGTTATGAAACGCCCAATTATACGTATGTTTAGCATAAGGCTCAATATCCTTTACAGAAACCTCTGCTTGAAGCATTCGTTTTTCCGCAAAGTTCTCCCATAAGTATTCCGTAACCGGAAGAAAATTTCTGCTTCCCTTGAATTCATCCCACTCAACTAAATGGAAGCGAAACAACGTCTCCCCTTGCTCTACACGAAAAGATTCTTCTACTCTTTTAAAATACACATGTTTGGTCTTTTCATAGTGTCCTAAGCCATAAAATAGTGTTCGTTTTGGCTCAACATAATCCATGAAATGAGGAACTACTCTGCTAGACTCGATAAAATCTATATCCGGAACCAACGCGAAAAGCTTATCTTCTTTTTCAAAGATCATCACAGGTGAGCGAAAAACCTGGTCGCTAATGACCATATCTTCTTCTGGAGCCAAATGTGGTTTCCACATACATCGAATATCGGCGTCCATCAACTTCATGTTTAATTGAACCGAGTCAACCTCTTGGGACGGAAGATTCCATTTCGCTTCTACAATTAACCTTTTATATTTACTCGTTTGCGTTTCTGATATTGATAGTTTAAGAGTCTCATCAATTTCAAGCCAATCATTCAGCCGCATATTAATTCCTCCTACGGGATTTTACAATAAGTACATCTAATCCATTGATGACTATTTCACCTGAAACTACTTTTTCTGTAATGACGTCCAAGCCTTCTTCGACCGCAACATTAACCGGTTCCCGATTTACATTCATATAAAAAGTAAAGCAATCCTGCTCATTCACACGTCTTGTCAAATAAACTTCCTTTGGAACATTGGTAACGGTCAGCTTTAGTTCTTCAGCCACATCAGCCAAGAAATCCAAGGCAAGTTCGCTATTTCCCATAACCCCTACGTAATAGACAAGTCCTGCACCATGTGAATTTTTCGAAATCGCTGTCCGTCCTGCGTAAAATTTCTGGGTGTAGACAGCCAGCGTTTCGGCGGTTTGATTGTCGAGCATATCTAACCAGACCTTAACAGGATATTCCTTCCCTTTATAGGTAATGGCATTGGCATATTCGTCAGGAAGAACTTCAAATTCATCAACGACCGTTCCAGCCATTTCAGCGAGTAATCCTGGCCATGGCAATTCATGCGTGGTATTGGACCATGTCTTCATTCCACTTCGAGCCCCGATAATGAGGCAACCACCATTTTCAACATAGCGGTTAAAGTTTTCATAGATTTCATTGCTAACCATTGTCATCGAAGGGGCAATAACCAGCTTATATTTTGATAGATCAGTAGTTGGGTCGACGAGGTCAGCCGTCAATCCTAGCTTTGTTAAAGCACGGTAATAGGTAAGCAAATGTTCCCTATGGTCAAAACTCTTATATTGCTTATGCGCTTCAAAAGCCCACATTTGGTCGTAGCTGTAGATTAACGCGACCGGTGCTTCTACAGTTGTATCTACAAGTTCTTTTTCAAATCTGCTTAATTCCTCTGTCAACTGCTTTACTTCATAGTAAGGTCGTCTTGGCGTTCCATCATGCCTTAGCAAGCCATTTGGATTTTGTTCCCCACTATACTTATTTGACCTCCAACGGTAAAACAAGACCCCGTTTGCCCCACGAGCAATATCCTGATATGTCCAAAGGCGAACCAATCCCGGTTCAATCGCTAGATTATAGTCACTGTAATTGAAGTAGCCATTTTTCTGTTCTAACACCCAATGAGCCTTGTGCTTTGCACCGCGATAATGGTCATGTAAGAAACATTCAATATGATTGTCTCCATCCACATTAGGGTAAGAATCCCAGCCGATAAAATCGAGCTTTTTCGAAAGGTCGTAAGCATTTAGATTCGGATACCAACCCAACATATTATGGGTAACCTCATGATGTGGCGCAAAGCTTTTAATAATGTCTACTTGACGATTTAAATGGTTCACTGTTGAATCTGAACCAAAGCGCGTAAAATCAAGAATTTGACTAACGGAAATCGTCAATTGATCGGCTGAAGGTGGCGTCACTTCTTCCCAACTGTTGTACACCTGACTCCAGAAGCATGTCCCCCATGCTTGATTCAATCCCTCTAATGTTCCATACCGGTCCTCAAGCCATTTTTGAAAAGCTTCCCTACAATCCGAACAATAACAATCTACATTTCGAAGCTCATTATCAATTTGCCATCCAATAACAGCAGGATTCGAAGCGTAGTGCTCAGCCATTTTTGTAACAATACGATTCACGTAAAAGATGAAGGCACGGCTGTTATGACAATGCATTCCTCGTTCGCCATGAATTCGATCGACCTTATCATGTCTGACAACCTCTGGATGCTTGTGACGTAACCACACCGGCGATGCCTCAATTGGCGTACAGAGGAGAATTTGAATATCCGCGGCATGTGCTAGTTCGATAAAGTCATCAAGCCAGGAAAAATCAAACTCCCCCTCCCTCGGTTCTAAAAACGACCAAGAAAGCTCTGCTAATCTTAAAATCTTGATTCCCGCTTCCTTCATTAGTTCAATATCCTTCGGCCATCTTTCCCGCGGCCAGTGATCTGGATAATAGCCAGCACCAATATAGATTTCCTTTTTCATCTTTGTGACCTCCATTCAGTAAGATTGAAAACGCGCAATCAGTAGAGGGAAATCGCCAACCGAGTGCGAATTATCTTATGTTTGGGTTCTTCAAGACAATTTGTCCTTCTTCTAGTTCAATGCGCATCTTATTAAGGTCTTTCATCCCAAGTTCCTCCAAATAGTCACTCGGGATTTGAATTCGACCAGCGCTATCTAGCACAGCCAATTCCACATGCGATTCCTCTGCTTCTTCTTCCATTTCATTCAAATAATTTTCATAGATATTTCTTCTTAAGATTTCACTCGATGTCTTCCCATCGCGGATAGCAACCACTCGATCCATCTTTTTCATTAACTGTGTATCGTGGGTTACGATGACAATCGTTAGTCCTAAAGATTTATTTAGATTACGAAAAACATCTAAAATGACATCCGCGGTTTTCCCATCGACACTTCCGGTTGGTTCATCTGCTAATAACAACCGCGGATTATTGGCAAGTCCGATGGCGATCGCAATTCTTTGCTGCTCCCCACCAGATAATTGATTAAGACGATTGTGCTTTCGATGTCCCATTCCAACCATCTCTAAAAGCTCGATTGCTCGTTCTCTTTTATGACGGCCTTTTAACAGCATCGGTAGCTCCACATTTTCTACCGCTGTTAAATAAGGAATCAGGTTTCTTGCATTGTTCTGCCATACAAATCCAACCGTTTCGAGCTTATAGTCTACGAGTTCTTTGTCTGTGACCCTTAATAGGTCCTTCCCATCGACAAGAATTTTACCAGCGGAAGGACGGTCCAATCCTCCGAGAATATTAAGCAAAGTCGATTTCCCGCTTCCACTGCTGCCGATAATGCCCATTAGTTCGCCTTTATCAACATCCAAATCTAACCCCTGTAAGGCAATCACTTCAATGTCATCATTAAGCTTGTAAATTTTCATGAGATTGCTGCAATGAATCATTAATCTTCACCTAACTTAATCGCTTGAGAAATGCGGATATTTTTTAATATAAGCGCTAAAATCGCTAGTCCTATCAGCAAAGTAACCAGAACAAATCCATAGATGGTCCACTCGTCTCCCGCGTCAAAAATAACCTGGAATGGCGGAACGACATCTTTCGGGTTAAAGGACAACTGGAACATTGGCACAAATATAGTGCTCGTAATGCTTCCAATCCCGATTCCAAGTAGACAGGCAATTCCAGAGGTTAGTAATTGCTCATAGAGCAAGATTGCAATCAACTGACGAAGTGGAATCCCCATCGCTCTGTAAATTCCATATTGTAGACTTCGTGATTTCATTGTTAAAATCCAATAAATCAAGAAACCAATAAAGGTAACCATAATCGAGATTAAGAAGCCTAGTGATAGGGTACCGTTGATTCCTAATAAAAAGGCGCTATTTTTCATTTCAACTAACTGAGGCTGAACATCTGCTACATTTGTTAAAGGGAGTCCAGTCTCTTTCAATTCTTGATAGAGCGTTTCTCTCGTAGCACCATCCTTCACCTTCAACCACACCTCATATGGCTCAAGGCCAATCATATTTTGGACATAGGACAGATTTGCCACTACTAAGGTCGAAGCTGGTTTGTCCTCTTCTGATTGTAACGGGTTAAAACCTGGCCAATACTCAATAATTCCAAACACAACAAATTCAACCGGAGTTGTGCCATTCGAAGAAATCGTTAAGTAATCGCCTTCCTTCACTCCGAGATTTGATGCAGCCGTTTTCGATAAAAGGACAGCACTTGGTTCTTTTGCGAGTAAGTTTAAGTATTGATACCAATGATGTGACAATAAGGATGGCTTAAACCAAGCGGTCTCACCAAAATCCTTTGAATCAATCGCCATCATATTAACCGAGGAAATCGATTCCCCTTTTGCATCAATCGTGACATCTTCTTTTTGAAAAACCTTTGTGACATGCTCTGCCGACTTCAATTTCAGAAATGGATCATACGGTGGTTCTGCGTAGATCGTCTCTCTTACTCCAGTCACAGCTTCTTCTTCCTCTTGATTTTCCGTACTGGTTTCTGATGGAGAACCTGTTGGCCCTACAGGGGAACTAACTCCACCTGAGGTTACACTATCCCAACGAACCTGAACCGCTACATCGGCACCATTGCCATAGCGAATTTGTTCCTCTAAATTATTGTTAATTGTTCTCGCGGCACTCGCACTAAATACGCCGACCGCAATCGTCAAAATGAGAAATAACATTAAATAGAGATACTGTTTGGCTGAACGGCTAACCTGAATAAGCGTGCTATAAAAGGATAAAGAGAAATATTTTTTCCCTAGTCTATTAATTCCTTTTAATAAAAAAGGATAGATTCGTAACATTAATAATCCTAATCCGATAACAAAAGCCGCTGGGACAAAGAACAGTAAGGGGTCAACAGTAAATGAATTTGCCGTATCTCCTAATGCCAATAGTTCTTTTTGGCGACGGTTAAAAATGGTCCAACCATAAACTGAAATCCCTAAAAGAGCGATTTCGATAAACACTGTATACCACCCGACATTTCCGACCACTCGGAAGGCCGTGCGTTTATGATGTACAATGTTTTGTCTAGACGCTTGATAAATCGGGATCATCATCATGAAGATACAAGCGAGTACTGCCAAGAAGGAATATAGAAACGATTCCTTTAATAGCTTCGTTTGCAAGGATGAACGCTGGACGAATTCTAAGAAGCCATTCGTCGCACCTAAGATTTTACAGAGCCACAGCCCTAGAAATGGACCAATAATAAAAGCGACGGTACCGAGTAGTCCAATCTCGATTAAATAGATAAGGAGAATCTGTACTCGTTTAGCTCCTCGACTATTAAGAATCGCAATTTCATTCCGCTGACGGTCGATGATTAGCTTCGTAACCATATAAAGATAGATGCCGAGCATAATAAACAACGGAACATTCAACGACCAAAGCATCGTCTTCAACTGTCCGCTTTTATCAAAATAATTCGTGATGATGTTTTGTGCTGGAAAATTCACTATGAGCTTGCCATCTGTTATTTCACTGACAGCCGCCTTTGTTCTCTTTTCCATTCCAACTAATGACTCCAGTTGATTTACCGAGACTGCATGATAATCAAATGCTGTATAAAAACGAATCGATTCGATTTTTTGTGAATCCCCATTCACAAAAGCTGTTTCGAAGGTTTCTTCTGGCAGGAAGAAATCTTCATTGTAGGAATCAGGAGAAGTAAACCAATAAGGATCCCGTTCATCTTTTGCCTTAAAGGTTCCCACAGGCTTAATGACAATTTGTTCATTGTCCTTTCCCGCTAAAAAAGTTGTATTTAGCACAATATCACGCTTTTTCAGCGCGCTCTCCGGAACTAAAACCTCATAGATTCCATCTTTAGTTGGTGCATTCGGCCAATTTCCATCGGTTATCTCAATATGCTTTTTTAAATCACTAAAGGAAAGAATGCTCCCAAATTTTTGCTCCTTTAAGTTTGATGAGTCTTCGTTTGCTATCGCAAGAGGGGCTGTACTCATCATCGTCAGTGTTGCTTCGATTGGCAGATTGACCTCATTCGTAAGATTTGTGCTTGTTTTCTTTAACTCATTTACGAGACTCTTTTGATCCTCTTCCGCACTTGGAAATTGGATAAGATAAGAATACTCTCCTGGGTATTTATCATTTTTCACTTGGTAATCTTCTAGTTCCTTTAGTAACAGCTTTGATAGAACACTAGAGGAATACGTAGGGATACTCGATACGAGCGAAGACGTAATTAATAAACCGAGGAATAGACTGCCAACAAGCCAACGATTATTAAGTATTTTACGTATGATAATCTTTAAGATCGCCATGGCACATTCCTCCTATTTTAAAATAACCTTGTCTCCCTCACTGAGACCTTTTATGACCTCAACCTCTGTATCCGTACTAATTCCTACTTCAATATCCACTTCTCTTTTCGTGTTGCCATCGAGAACTTGGACATAGTTTCTTCCCATCGCCAGCCTTAAACCGTTTTTCGGGATAACAAGCACCTTTTCTTTTTGCTGGGTAATGACTTCAAAATCGATTAAATCACCGACTTTTGCATCCTTTGGCAGTTCAGCGAGACTCATTAAAATACTCTTTTGATAAAGCTCTGCATTGGTTTCCATAATATCGAGTGGAACATCTTTTGGTGTTTGCACTACTTTCCCTGTGATCGCTTTGCCATTGCTCATTAGATTCGCAGTCATACCGAGCTTGATATCCGCGATTTGGTCGACACTTTGAGCCGTATATAAAACCTGCAGCTTGCTTGTATCGGCCACTTGAACAATCGATTGAAAGGCTTGCACCGGGTCACCCGCTTTTTGCTCGCCCACAAAGGTTACGATCCCATTTATCGGTGATTTTAGCTGTGATTTCGCTAGCTGCTCTCTCATATACTGGACTCTGTTTTTCACAGACTGGACATCCAATTTAGCAATATCAATCGTGAGTTGAGGGCCACTTTGACTTTGTAGAGCTTTAAGCTGAAGCTCCGCCTTTTTTAAATCAATTTCTGCTTGTTTTGTGTCAAAGCTGAGAGTTGCAGTATCGACTTCTACAAGAAGTTGCCCTTTTTTCACCACATCTCCTTCGCTAACGTGGAATTTTTTAATTCTTCCACCTGATTCTGAAAAAGAGAGGGTGTGATTTTCGACAGGTGTTAAGGACCCTGCTCCCTTAAGACTTTTGACAATACTACCCGTTTTCACATCGACCACATCGTATTCTACTTTTGCAGGCTCTACTAAAGGAGGTGCAAGCACGGCCTCTTCTTTCGGCAAGAAAGAACAAGCAGATAAGGTGGAAACGATTACACACACAGATAAACTGGTCACGAGTTTTGAATATTTTTGTTGAGCTTTACGCAATTTTGCCATCCTCCAATTCAAAAACATGCTCGATCATTTCTAAAATTGCTGGATCATGTGTTGTCATAACGATCGTTGTTTTCTTTTCTTCTACCAGCTTCTTGAATCTTGTAATGATTTGAAAAGCTGTTTTACTATCTAGTTCCGCGGTTGGTTCGTCAGCTAGGATAATGGAAGGAGAAGGTGCGATGGCTCTAGCAATCGCACAACGCTGTTGCTCCCCACCAGATAGTTCAAAAGGATGGTGACTAGCTCGTTTTGTTAAGCCAACAAGTTCTAATGCATCCTGCACTCGCTCTGCCCATTCCTCCCTTGGTGTACCTGCCACACGAAGACCAAATTCAATGTTTTCCTCCACTGTCATTAATGGGACAAGGCCAAACGATTGAAAAATAAAACCGATTTTCTTTCTTCTAAACTCCGTTCTCTCTTTCTCTGAAAGCTTGCTGATATCACTATTTTCAAAGAGTACTTTTCCATCCGAGGGGTAGTCTAGAGCACCCATGATATTAATGAGAGTCGTTTTTCCAGAACCCGATCTCCCTTTTAAAGCCACTAATGTATTCGGTTGAATCGATAAATTAATTTTTGAAAGAACTTGGACTTTGTTGTCGCCAGCACCATATTCCTTCACAACATCTGTCACTGAAATAAGTGGAAGCATGTATGTAACCCCCGAAAAGTATAATAAATCACGTTTTTTTTATTTAAGCATTTACTGTTTTTCGATCAGGAGCAGAATAAGCAATGATCATCCGGCAGGGCTCCCAGCTCGTTACAGTTGCATTGTGCGGTACATTTCTCGGAATACGCAACATCATTCCAGGTGTTAAATGAATGGTTTCCTCGCCTAAAGTATGGTCACACTCACCCGAGAGGACAAAAATAAGCTCCTCACAATTTGGATGATAATGCCTATGGTTGGATTGACCCGCATGAATATAGACCATTCCAAAGGTCATTTCCGCATCTGGATCAATCTCTTGACCACAAAGCCATTGGATTTTTCCCCAATCCATTTCTAACAAATGCTTTTGTTCTGATAAATTGGTTATTGTCGTCATTATTGGTCTAACCTCCAATTACGAATTAATGGTTGCTCTATTCCCAGCTTCAGTAAATCTGTATGCTTCAAAAAGCTTAAGAATTTCTAATGATTCTTCTAACGTACCCTTTTGTGGCGGGTTTCCTGTTAGAATACTCTCACAAAAATGGTTAACCTCTTGAACATATCCCAAATAAAATAGATTTTTATTATAGAGCTGACCGAGCGAAAATTCTGGTTCCCAATGAAGAGGTGCTACTTCATTATCCACTAAATAGGAGGAATCCCGTCCATATGCTGGAAGAGCTGCCTTTCGGTAATAGGTGACCTTCACTCCGTTTTCCACGACAATATTGGCTCCCTCGCCGATCACTTCTAGCCTCTCAAGCGGACTACTTCCTGATATTCCAGCTGTTAAATGCAGGGTCCCAACCGCTCCAGACAAAAAGTGAAAATTCGTTACACTTCCTCCATTCACAGGCTCCCACTCGTAGGAAAGTGATTCAATCTTACCCATTAAATAATGGATAATCGCGCCAGGATGAAAGATATGATCCAGCAAACTCGTTATGTTTCGTAAATCCTTTCGTTCTTCGAAGGGTGGCATATGCTGAGGATAGCGAATGTAGATGGAGGATACTTTCCCAAACTCTGGTGTACGAATAATTTCTTTCACCTTTTCGATCGACGGGAAAAATGTTTTTTTCAAACCAGTCATGACATAGCGGTTGTATTGCTGACTGGCATCGATTAGCTGTTGGACTTCTTCAGTACTTGATGCTGTTGGTTTTTCCATCCACACATGGGCTCCTGCTTTTAAACAATCCAAAGCAAGGTCGGTGGCTTGTACTCTTCCGTCAGGATGATAGGAGGTCACAATAAAGACTGCATCTGGTTTTTCTTTTTCTAACATTTCTAGATGATTCGTATAATAAGCTTTTGCACCAAACTGAGCTGCGTAAGAAGCTGCCTTCTCAGCATCCTGATCACAAACAGCAAGTAACTGAATCGGTGCGTATTGAAAGGTCGGATAAACGTTACGAAATGAGTGTCCACCGGCTCCGATAAAACAAACATTAACCTTTTTTTCATATTCGAAGTTATAGGTTATCAATGATCTTGCCATGAGTCTTCAACTCCTTATTTGGATAAAAGAAAATGTAAAGGTATCACTGCCTTTACACTTTCTTTGTATATTTAATTAGATAACCTCTAAATCATCCTTGCTCGGAAGCGTAGGATAAGAGTTATGTGGCTCAGCCTGATACCAGAACGCAGTCGAAGCAATATCGTCCTGAAGTGGCAGATATCTATGTCCTGAACGCCATCCTAAAGCTTGAATGGTCACTTTTAAATCTTCTTCAAAACGAATTGGATCCATCACATGCCAACGATACATGCCAAAACGTTGCTGACTTTGATACAGTCCATCCGGCTTGATTACTTGGTGCATCCCAAGATACGCTGTTGAGTACGTACCGTATTCACCCTTTGGTTGCTCCCAGTTCCATGCGCCACCAAAGTAGTCTTCTGTTCCCGTTCCACAGATAGTCGGATATTCCTTATCTCCATCCATATAGAACTTGATTTCACCTTCGCCCCACCAGCCGGTGTTGTTAACGCCCCATGCAATATAGGTACCGACATAATGGCCATGGCCTTTAACACCATCAAGAATGGTATGAACATCTTTGTATTGTAATGGATTGCTTCTTCTCCATTGTGCATGGAAATAAGCCGCATCCTCTGGAATATCCGTTAATGTGTAATCCACTTGATAATAAAGAACCTCATCATTGTCAGTGATGTTCTCAACCGTAATTTTTGCTGATTTACGGAAAGGCATCTCCCAATAGCTGTTCATTCCGCCAGCTGGATTCACAGCTACAGGAATCGAACTCACATTGCTGCGCTCTCCCCAACCGTTACAGAAGAAATCACCAATCGGTACTTCTACAGAAGGTGTTTCTTCGCCATCCCAATACATACGAAGAATCAGATATCGCCATGATGGTGGGAAGCAAGTAAGCCAAATATGTTGGATTGCTCCTGGTCCATCCATTTCTGCCATTGTAATCGTTGACTTTGCTTTCACATGGACAGACGGTGAAACCTTCCAGCCTTGTCCTAAATCTCTTGCACACTCTGCACCTGTTCCCTCAGTTGCCATGCCACCTTTGCCTTTTTCACCAGTGAAATTTTCTGGGCTGATTGAACGTGTTTTTGCTTTTGATAAACGTGATAGATTCCCTAATCCCATTCCTAATCCGTTAAACATAATCTGTCACTCCAGTCTCTAATATTTATTCTAGTTCCAATTCTGCTTTCATCATGTAGCTATTGTAGGTGCCCCAGCGCGACATCGTGAAATACATCGTCTTTCCTTCATTTTTGATAAAAGAAGGATGCATGTACGAGCCGTATAGACCAGGGAAATCCTTTTGTGCGACCATCACTTTCGGTTCTGTCAATGGTCCCCATGGATTTTCGGATTCAACGAAATCAATATTCGTCGTCTCACCATTGATATAGGTCATTATCCAGCGCTCTAAATCTGGATTCCACACAACCGATAATTCACCAGCTGTTGTTTCTAAAATAGACTTGGCCTCTTTTTCTTCACTCGACCATTGTGGTTTCCCATTTGTATCTGTTCCAGTAAAGTATTCATAGCTGTTCTTGTCTTCGATTTTATTCTTATTCACTTTCATTAACTGAATAGGGCTGTATCTTCCTGCTTTCACCCCGTAAAAATAAATGTCATCGCCAAGAACTTCGTTTTGCTCAGGCTTTACAATCGCAACCTGAGTAAAATTACTGTCCCCTTCCCATGTTAACTGTTCAAGTGGAGCCCATGTTTCCCCTGCATCATTTGACTTGTATACGCCAGAATATGAAGTCACCCATACTCCCGGATCGCCCCAAGCGTCTACTGCCATGTAATAGAGGTACATGCTTCCAGCAACAGCTACCCCATAGGTTGGGATGGAGGTTAAATGATACCCTTGCGTCTTCTTAGAAGGAATGATTTCTTTCGCCATTCCACTTTCATCCGCTAAAAATCCGTCAAGTTCAATCCCATCAGTTGGGTCCATATCTTTTGAAAATCCAACCGTATTCGATCGCCAATTTGTTGATGGACCAGTACCTGGAGGCACTGCACTTCCCGCTCCAAACGTATCACCGAACACGTAGTAAAATGTTCCATCCATATCAAAAATACTTCCTAAATCTGTACCTGCAATATCATACTGTTCTTCCGTTTTATTCACGGAATCCTGGCCTGTTATCGCAGCAATTTCCGTTACCTCAATGTCTTTAATTTTCGCCTTCGGACTGTCCTTACTATATGAGTTTTGGAGATTCATAAAAATATAGAACCCAACTGCAAGTACTACTATCCCTATTAATGACGCTGACTTTTTCACGGTTGTCATTTTCTTTAACATCTGTATTCCACCTTTAATTGTGAATACGCGCCTTAGTTTGCTTCCAGCATGACATACCCTTTAGCCGGAATTTGAACATCTACAACTTGTTTATCAGTAGGATTCATGGTTAGCAGTTCAACCTTTTTATCTGCGGTCACAATATTAACCTTGATAGAGTCATTCGCAAAGTATGAAGCTAAGTCTAACTCAATTTGAATCGTTTTCACTTCATCACTTACATTGGCAAAAAATAATCCAACACTCGAGTCCCGATATTGCCATGCCGAATGAATAATAGAGTCAACCACTAATTCACCAGTATCGTTGTATTCCTTATGATCTTTGGCACAGTTGTAGATGAACCAATTTAGGTTAACCTTTTCAACATGAAACTCGAACGGTTTTAACATTTTTCCATAGGCCAAATATTTATTCCCTGTTCCAGTCCGAAGCTTAGCAAATTTCGAAATGTATTCAGCCCTTGCTGGTGAGAACTCATAGCCTCTTGCCTCAAACGGATAATAATGCTCTTCATGCGTATTTTCTTTTCCCTCAATAACTTCCATCGGACTATATTCGTAGTTTAATTCGTATAAACCGCCCCATAAATACGTACGAGCCACATGGAAATAGAACAGGTCGCCGATTTCTTCAACAATTTTTCCCCATCCATCTAAACGAACGGCACCATATTCATGGTAAACATACGTAAACATCGGGATTAATTCTGCTTCGCCTTTTTTGAGTAGTTCTCGGACGTTATAGCCTTCTAATGGCGCAGCAGGTGCCCCTCCAGCACGTGTCTGATAATAGTCTAGTACATCAAGGAATACTTCGTTGATCATTTCAGTCCCCATTGGAATGTATCGTCCATCCGCAGCACGGCTCATCGCAGCTTTTGTCTGGATGTAATTCTCGCGATAGGCTTGAGTAATCTGTTTTCCAGCACCCTTTGTATGACCATGAGAATCATCCATACATAGTTTCATAATATTATTAGCGGAAATATCATAATAGATAGAATCCACATTGCTTTCTATTTGAAGTGTTTCATCCCTGCGAACATGAAGGTCTTGGACATATGGGTCTGCTGGGCATACAAACGGAAATCTATATTGGTCAATACTTTTTGACGGGTCTCTAGGAATCTCTTGAAGTGCTCTTTTTCCTTTGATCCCATCTGCACCAAAAAGATTAAACAAGTAATCAAATTCAAATGGGGCAAATTTATCCTCATTTGCTCTAATCGCATTCAAAGTCGCTTCATTAAATTTCGTTGGAAACCAATCCTTATATCCTCCAGGAATCCCGCTTCCAAAGCTTTGGATTTTGTTTGTCCAGTCAGGACCAAGAATATGAAGCATCTTTGTATCAATATGTTCATGATATTTCTCAATCCATTCAGATCTGTCCGCCCCAGCATTAATTCCAAATGTGGAAAGTCCTATATCATCTAAGAGCCAGTCACATTTATGATCTGTCTTAGAAAGTTCGCCTTTTTGACACCAATATTGATTAACTGCCCAATCTTTATAAATATCTGCAGCCTCATACCAGTTATGACCTTCTAACGTTTTGATAACGATTGGATAGTTAACGTTGATTCCTTTATTAGGGCCAATATCTTCACAGCTGTGAAGGAAGGTAGCCTCAAGGAATCCTTGCTCATTCTTATAAAAATTCAGCCATTTTGTATAACTGTCACCATCATAGGCTGCAAAGTAAAGTCCACCTTTACCCTTGCCATAGTAGCTAAAAAATTGCATCGTTGAACCTGAAAAACCTTCAGGATATGGCATGTACCTAAATCCATTCCACTCACTTGTAAAATTCTTCAGTGGATTATGGATTAGAAAGCCTGTTGCAAAGCTATGAGCGAGATAATCATCTTCCCCTTGCTCTGTAATACTTCCTATGTTCGGAATAATCGGATATTCGAGCGTATAGATGGACTTATTTGAATCATTTTGTAATTCACATTGAAAAGAAACCTCATTCGAATCATCCTGAATCCAGACTCTTGCCTTCAAAGCAAGTTCCGGGGTCAATTCCCATACAAATCTATATCCGTAATGCTCTTTATCCAACTCATAGGAAAATCGTTGAAACGCAAACTTAGTTTCTTCCTCTAGTTCCACCCGGAACGGGACGGATGATAACTTTTCGGGAATGTATTCAATTTTCTTTTGTTTATCTACTAAACTACAAATCGAACCCGTTTCCTTATTAAAAGAAATAGATATGAAATCATTTTCTAGTAAAATCATCGTCATCATCCTTTGAATCTATCATTTATTTACGTACACCTTATTTAATACCAGAAAGCTTGATTCCCTCGATTAAATACTTTTGGAAGACCGCAAATAGAATAATCGTTGGGATTGCAGCCATTGTAGAACCAGCCATAATCATCGCCCATTCTGTTGCTTGTGCTGAACGGAAATACGCTAATGTCTGCATGATTTGGTATAATCTTTCATCTGAAATCGTCATAATTGGCCAGATTAGTGAATTCCAGAATCCTAAAAATGAACCAATCCCTACTAAAACGAATACTGGTACAGATAATGGTAAGAAGATATGACGATAGATTCCAAACTTTGTAGCTCCATCGATGACGGCAGCTTCTTCAAGCTCTTTTGGAATACCTAAGTAAAACTGGCGCATTAAGAACATATTGACAGCTGAGGCGACCCCAGGCAAGATAAGCACAGTCAATGTATTAAGCATCTTTAATTTCGCAACAACAATATAAGATGGGATCAATATCGCCATTGACGGAATAAACATCGTCATGATGACATAGATAAACAACACGTTTTTATATGGGAAATTCAAGCGAGCAAAAGAGTATGCAGCCATTGAATTGACAAAGATAACAAGAATCGTAAAAATGATAGCCCCTACAAAGGTAACACCCATGGAGCGGATAAATTCTGTTGAATGCAATAGCTCATTATAGTTGGAGAAGTCCCACACTGTTGGAAAGAATTTAAATGGATAACCAAGAACCTCTGTCTTTGGTTTAAAACCGGCAAGCGCCATCCAAAATAGTGGAAAAATCGATATTAAGGCAACTAGTAATCCTGCAATGGTCAATATAGTCTTTTTTATTTTCTTCATTTTTTACTCACCTCCAAAATACTTGATCAATCTTCCACTTGTTTAGAATTAATCAATCTAAACATAAGCGCAGATATTACACCGATGATGACAAACAGTAATAACGCTGCTGAAATCGTATATCCCATGTAAGGATCATTTTTGAAATGGGTGTAAATAAATAGATTTGGTGTCATGGTTGAATTTAACGGTCCACCATTGGTCATGACATACGCTAAATCGAACTGTTGAATAGCGCCTGTAAGTCCGACAACAATGACATATAAGAATACATTTTTTAATAAAGGCAATGTAATGAAAATCATTTTATGAAATGTATTCGCACCGTCTATTTCTGCAGCCTCATAATAAGAATCAGGAATATCATTGATACCAGCAAGGATAATGAGAGTCGTGAAACCAAATCCGAGCCAAATAGCTGGAAGTGAAATACTACCTAAGGCATACTTTACATCTGCAAGAAACGGAATAGGTTCGCTTCCAAATAAACTGACGATGTAGTTCGCTAAACCGCCGTTGTAGTTGTAAATGAACATAAACACGATTGAAGCTACTACCCCAGAGATTACGTGTGGAATATAGATAGATGTTTTAACGAAACCGCCGACCTTTGCAGTCAAATTTTTAATTAAATGTGCAAATAGGAATGCGGCAACAAATTGAATTGGTATAACAATGAGGGCGAATTTAATACCTGTCCACATTGCTTTATAGAACGCTTGGTCCTTTAATACGAGCAAATAGTTGGAAAATCCTACAAAAATAGAGTCTTGGTAAAAGCTCCATTGATAGAAGCTAACAAAGATGGCATAAAGTAGTGGAATGACAACAAAGACTGTTAGTAGACCAACAATTGGGAGTAACATGATATATGCTGTCTTCATATCGTTCTTTTTAAGAGTATTATTCATATGATTTCACCATCCTAATAATCAGGGCCTGGTAACACTGCTCCCCAGACCCCAATAAATTATTTAATTATTATTTTTTCGGGTTGGTTCCTGCGTAGTTATTATTTTTAATGTAATCATTGATTTCTTTCTCAGCAGTTTGTAGAGATTTCTCTAAATCTGTACCTTCAAGCATTACACGTTCTAGAGCAGTTGCATACGCCATACTAACTTCCCAAGCGTAGATTGGTTCAGCAACAGCATAAGGTACAACTTCTTCTGCAATTAATTTTCTCCATGGGTCATTTGCACCTTCAGAATCTTGTGCTAATACTTCGTCAACAGACTTACGTGCAGTAAATTTAGAGAATTTCGTTACATCTTTGAAGAAATCAACCATGATTTGTTCGTCGCCAGCTAGTAACCACTGGATAAATTCAGCTGATTCTTTTGGATGCTTAGAATTTCCATCAATTGTTAATGTCCAGCCACCTAATGAAGCAGTTGGCTTATCTTGATTTCCATCATTTGTAGGAACAACAGCAACACCGATATTATCTAAAAGATCCGGATAGTCATTTCTTAATTGACCAATTGCCCAAGAACCGTTAATTTGCATTGCTACTTGGCCTTCAGCAAGTGGTTTAATGTCTGTATATCCGCCTAATGGTTGTTTTGGAAGAATTCCAGATTGATACATTTCATTCCAGAATGTGATTAACTCTTTAGTAGGCTCGTTTACGATTGTTGCTTCAGACCAGTCTTCACTAATTGGTTGTTGACCTACCATTGCTTGGAAGCCCCAGTGTGTCCAACCATACTCAGCTGCGTTACCTGCCGCTGCTAATCCAAATACATTACCTTTTTTAAGCTTTTTACCGTATTCAATTAGCTCATCCCAAGTAACTGGAGCCTTTTCTGGGTCTAAGCCAGCTTCTTTAAACATGTCTTTGCGGTAGAACAATACTGCAGATGGTTCAGCTAACATTGGATATGCATAATGTTTACCATCTAGAGTAACGAATTCTGCAATGTTTTCATATAGGTCATCCCAGATAGCTGGGTCTGTATATTCATCTAATGGTAAAATTTTTCCTTGTTCAGCAGAGAAAATGATTTTATTATAGTTCATTGTTGTTATATCGGGGCTAGTTCCTGCAGCTTGTGCAGCGACAACTTTTTGATCCCATGCATCTCCAGGAACAATCTCAAGTTTAACTTCAACTTTGTCCTGTGATTTATTATAGGCTTCAATGTTTTTCTCCCACCACTCTTTGTCTGCATCTCCCCATTGTGGTGTCCAGAAGTTAAGAACTGTTTTGCCAGAATCTGATGAATCATCTGGTTTTTCTTCTTCTGTTCCAGCAGGACCAGTTCCTGAGCAGCCAGTAAGAATGGAAGAAATAATGAATAAAACTGTTAACATAAATGCTAAAAACTTAGGTTTCTTCATAAAAAATTGCCTCCCTTATTTTTTTGTTTTTTTTATAAGAACAACTTCAGGTGAAGTTCTCTTAACAAGTAGGTATGAACCTTCATTTCAGAAAACGTTTACACATTCAATAAAGCAACCACCCCCTTCAACAACAGGGTAGAAAGATGTGTTCTATTAAAATGCAATTCAGTAATTCTCGTATTCAGGCAGGTTGTCATATAGCTCAGGTTTTTTTACTAACTAGGTCATTAGTCAAAAAGTTCAGAACTTAATATCTGTAATCGTTTACATACAACGGATGGTTATAAACTGAAAACGCTTACTTATATGATATTATATGAATTATAACTTATCAATATTATTTTTGTGTTTTTCTTGATTATTAAATTTTTCGTCACATTTTTTTTAAAAAGCTCCTTTGAAAACAAGTAATCTATCAATTTCAAAGGAGCTCACATTGCTAAAAATTAATAATCAAAGCATTTCTTCAAGTCATCTGGGTTGAACGGTAAAGTATCTGGTAATGGCAATCTTTCCTTCACAGGGAGGATTGGATGAACCGTCTTGTGTGGTTCTGTTTGATACCAGTAAGCCGTACTTGAGTAATCATCACTTCTATTGTTGTTATGACCATGTTCAATCGATACCTTAATCGATTTATCAAACATAATCGGATCCTCAATATGATAGCGATAAGCAGTAATTTTACCAGACCAGTTCGGTCCTCCACCAAGGATAATTCCATGGTATGGTGTGCTTTGTTCTTGTTGTGGACACCATGCAGTGTTGAAATAGTCTTCCATTCCAGTTCCGTGAAGTGACGGGGGCCAAGGCTCTCCGTCGATAAAGATCATATCGTCTCCTTCACCATACCAGTTCCACTCTTGTGTAAAGCGCAAATTATGAATGTTGAGGTTACAGCCAACATAATGACCTTTTCCTTCTGCTTCTAAAATGACATAGTTTTCATCACCAGTCGTATTTTTACCTCCGAAGCAATACAACGCATTCGATACGTCACCTTCAATACCCTTTGTTAACTCTCTTGTCCAAAGTGCATGGAAACGCAATTGACTATCGATTTCTTTATCATAAACTTCATAATCTACGTAAAAATAAAACTTAATTGGCTCATCTGCATGGCTTTCAATTTCCACTCTTGCATTTTCGCCAAAGGGCATTGGAAACCAACAGTTCATCGCTGTTCCATTTTCAGGGCTCATTTGTAATGGAGCAGATACGAAGTTCTTTGTAATTCCATGACCCATTCCAAAGAAGTCACCAATTGGTGCTTGGACACTTGGATTTTCTTCCCCATCCCAGTACATACGAATAACAATTTTACGGTGTAAATATTCTTCCATAACATCATTTAGTGGAGCCATTGTCATCCATATATGTGTGATACAACCTGCACCTTGAAGGTTACAAATATCAATTTTTTCTCCAGGATAGATTTTTAAATAATCTCTGTTTCCTCCTGTTGTATCATAACTTGATGCTCTTCTTCTTTTGCTATCTCGCTTACGATATAAATCTCTTAAAGATGATCCTAAAAATGTCATGTTCATATTTCCTTTCTGTGCAATATTATTCATTTGATAGTATTATACATGAATTTTATTATTTTATTGTGTTTTTTCTGATAATTGTTTTCCAAGACTTCCGCCTGGATGATAGAGATGAAAATCCTCTTTCTTAAATCCTTTTAGGATAGAAAGTGCAACCGCTAACGCGTCTCCTATGACAAGAGTTAAGGTAGAACTTGTCGTTGGAGCTAAACCAAGCGGATCAGCTTCTCGATCATACTGATATCCGAGTGCTACATCAGATGCTTTTGCAAGAGTTGATTCCGTTTTAGAAGTGATGGCAATCTTTTTACAGCCTATTTTACCTAATGATGGCAGTAGACTTAAAACTTCACCCGTTTCGCCGCTATTGGAAATCATTATGACTACATCATTCTCCTGAATCATTCCTAAATCCCCATGCACACCTTCTGTGCTATGAACAAAGAATGCTGGAGTACCGGTACTGGCTAAGGAAGCAGCAATTTTTTTACCAATATGACCTGACTTCCCTACGCCTGTAATCACCACTTTGCCTTTACAATTTGCAAGTAGCGTGATGGCGCTTTCAAATTCTGGACCAACGTTCTCTGATAGTTTTTTGATCGAATCAGCTTCAACATCAATCGCGTTTTTCACATAGCTTAATAGATCCATAGTTTTCCCCTCTCACTTAGGTTATAAAATCTGTGAAACTACCTGCTAAAATCCCTAATCAAGAGATCTTTTTTTAGAAAATTGTTAACCTGTAATCGTTTACAGTTGTCTTAAAAAAAATATATTTTCTAAAGTGTGTGTAAACGTTTAACTATCGTACAAAAAAATTTGTGCAAACAAAAAACATGTAAACGTTTAACTTGAGTTTATGACAAGATTAAGATTATAGCAATACCTTTTTTAAATTTTTCAAATAAATTTTTCAATTTCGATACCCTCCTTGAAAATGGAAAAAGGCGAGACTATAGTCCCGCCTTCCCTAAACACTTTGTTTCTAAAATTTTTGTTACTTTTTCTGCCCTAATTTTGCTACATTGGATAATTTATTCAGGTCTATTAGAGAATCTGCTACAAATACTTCTAATGTGTAGCCTGAATTATTACCAGGCATTTTGAAACCACCTGAAATTTTTTCGACTCCACCTGAAGGAATGGATTGTGTGATTCCAGATAAATTCTCCATTTCACCCTTTTTGTTGTAGAGGGCAAAAACTAGTGTAACTGTCTTTTCTTCACTAGAGTTGTTACGAATATCGGCACTTGCCATAACAATGCCTTTTGTTGGCAAGTATTTTAACTCACCTCCATCACTTCCACTGAATACCGCATTGCTAACTGTGTATTCTTCTCCTGTTACTTTCACTGTTCTCGTAACCTCAGCTGCTTTATTTCCATCCGAATCGGTTACATTGTATTTTAAAGAATAGGTTCCAACAATGTCCGTATTTACCTTACCTGATACTTGAATTTTAGAAGTCAAATCCCCGTCTAAATTATCAATAGCCGTGGCACCAGGATCCGTAAATGAATCTCCCAATTTTAATTCAATTTCTGCTTCACCTTTGAGCGTGATTTCTGGAGCCGTTTGATCAACAGGCACTAACATATAATCATCCGCTTGAATCCAGGTATCCCCACCAGAATGCATGCCCGTAAATACGCGAACTGTTGTATTGTTGCCTGAATTGAATTGAACTGTAAGTTTCTCATAGTTATCATGTCTACCAAACTTCACTTCTTTTAAAATATCGCCAGCAGAACCTCTTACCCCAAAATACCCATTTGCATTATTTTGTGATGTTTTTACATAACCAGTTAGTCTGTAAACGGTGTTTGGTTGAACTGCAATATCTTGTGTGAAGGCATTCCAGCCTGTCGTATCGCGTAAATAAACATTATTCGTTCCAGCTCGTGAGGTTTTAGCACCTCTATCCACTCCACCATTTTTATTCCCTTCAATTACCCATGGCGGAGAAATCCTATTCGTTGTTTGTTGTTCAAATGATGGATCTTGAATAAGATTAGATACTGGAGTTCCTTTGCTTAGTGTTGAATGCATTAGCACCGTATTATATGGACCCCATTCTGACATCACAAAGTATAAATCATCCCCATCATTTGTCCACGGGTGAATAAATGCACCGTAAAGACCTGGGAATTCTGCACCTGTTGCAATTTCAACTTCATCTGACCATCCTCCAGTTAAGCTGTCAGAGCTTCTCATTACAAGTGCATAGCGGTTTTCATTGAGATACGTCATAATATATTTTTTGTATTTTGAATTATAAGCAACAGACAATTCACTAACTGGTGCTTCAATAACTGGTACTGCAGCAGCTTCATTGTTCTTAATCCATTCCGAGCCATTCCAGTATTCATATTCTTCTTTTACAAGCATATTTTCTGGCTTCACTCTCGCTAGATACGCTGCATCAAAGCGTCCAGCTGGTGTTCCGAACATGTAAACGTTTACAGAATCGTTTAAAAAAGCAGCCTGGGCAAACTTACTATCTGCACCCCATTTAATTCCGGACTTCGTCCAATTTTGTCCTTCATCATCAGAGTAAGCAATTTCAGAGAAATTCGTATTCCATCTACCGTTTGCTCCCCAATTACGGATCTGCATGTAATGAATAAAATGTCTGTCACCAACGGTTACTCCAGCAGTAGGAATGGCTGTAAAATCGCTGCTTCCTGAAGTATTATGAGCAGAATAAATGATTTCTTTTGCATAATTAGGAGTTTCTTCATCGGCAATCATCGTTGAAAATGTCATTCCATCTGTCAGGTCAGTGTCCTCTGATAAGGCCAATAGATTTCCTCTCCAGCCAGTACCTCCACCACCAAAGCCACCCCATCCATCATCATAGGAATCTCCAAAGGCAACCATTACTTTTTTGTGTTCTGGATCAGTTGTAGCATCCCAAACAATGCCTAGGTCAGTTGCTGTAAGTCCATAGTTCTCGGGAGTATTACTAGGATTCGGGATGGTTTCTCCCTCAAGTGTTCTACCTGTAACTCGAGCAATTTTTTGAGCTTTACTCGCAACGAGTTCAAAGCTTTCAGTTGGTTCTGCTGTGTCCGATGCAGTTGTTAGATTACTTTGTGTCTGCGCAAGTGATGGAATTGTAATCGATACAACGAGTAGTAATATAAGCAAAATAGAAAAAATAGATTTCGATTTTATACTTTTCACTAGTCTAACCTCCGAATAATATTTTGATGAGTGTAAGCGGCTTCAATTTACATTTTTTTGATTCCCTCCGTACGTTTTTTATTACCACTCTACTCAATTCAGATTATATTTGATAGATTTGATAAAGAAAACAGAATTTTCTTGACGATAATAGAAATAGGTAATAGTTCTTATGTTTTTCGAAATGCCTTTGTTAAGTAGGCTATTAATTTGAAAAGTTATTCTTGAATAGAAAATCTACTTACTATAGTTAAACTAAAATAAATCAACAAAATTAAAACCTTCGGTTAATGTTATAGATAATGTATGTAAAATGTAGGTTGATTTCCAGTCCAGGCGGACGCTTTCCGCGGGCTGGCCGAGCCTCTTCCCTCGCTACGCTCAGTCTGGGGTCTCGACTTTCCCACTTTTCCCGCTGGAGTCGCGTTCTTCCCTTCCAATCAACTAATTATACAAATAAAAAAGACTTCTTTCTCTCTAGTCATTAGAAAACTTAACCAGATATGAACTTTCTTTTTTATTTGAAATTTTCTGCTAAAAACTATTTCTACCAATCGTTTAATATATCCATATATCGGAATCTACACTATTTCATCAGAGAATATAATTCCATCTATATTCATTTATTTTTCACAAAGGATTATCATGCTAAAATAATGATACAGTTCTTCTTGCGCGATTGACCGAAAAACTCGCATTGCATATTTTTTAATTGAAGTATGACGGAGGAGCTATTTATTTGAATTCGACTAGATATGGTGAAAAAAGAACCAAACAATAGAATAGCAATCGTCACAAAAACATCATTAAAGGGTGAGAAGAAATTTCCAAATAACAACATTGGAACGATTGTTAAGAATACAAATATAAGTCTTCCCCATAATGTTATTTGGTGTTCGACCCTACATTGACTACATACAATTGGTCTATATCCTAACCAAAAAGATTTATAAATACTCGCCCAACTAAATTTTGCATTACAACTCTTATATTTTTGCATTACCTCATCACACTTTCTCTATATAATTATTCTTATATAACAAATTCATATCCCTTGGTTTTGGAACGGCATTTCATTCTCTTTAAAGTCTAATTTTAATTTTGATATATCATCAGGTAAAACTGACGATACAATAAATGTAAAAATGTCAAGGCTACCTCTTTCCGCTGGTTTATTAAATCACAGATTTTTTCATCAATAGATTCAATGCTGTTATCATAATGTTCTGCTGGTGGTTCGAATGAAATTCGTTTCATATCTTCTTCCTTCAAGGTAATATATATTACGATTATTTAAACATAAATGGTAATAGAGATAAAAAAATTTAATTTCGCCAGCTCAATCATTCATTACAATATTTAAACAATAAAAATCCCTAGCTTTTTTATATTATCCAATTGAACCTTCCATCTCGAATCTAATTAATTTCGCTTCAATCTGAATGAAATAGACTACAATTTAATCCACTTAAGTGTTGATATAAGGTCATTTGATAAAACATGTTAAAACCATTTATAAATTGAACTTTTGCACGTGGTTAGCATTGGTTAAAGTCACATAAAATAAGTGCTTTATACATTAAGAACTCATGGTTCCCGCTGTGAGTTCCTTTTATTTTTTTGAAGATTTTTATTGAACGCACCCGTTTGTTAAATAAGGATGAAGTATTACTATATAAGTAAAATTCACTTAATCTAGACATGATAATGGTTTAACACTGTCCATGATGATGTAATGTTCCACTGTCCCTCTATCTTATATTCTGTATAAATTAATTGTTTTTACAGACACTATTAAAAACGGTTGAAGGAAATGTTACAAATGACAAAGCGTCATAATAATGATAACCTCCTTGGTTATGAAAAAATTAAATCCATTCTTAATGAATCACCCGATTTGATTTGTCGAAAGCTTGAAGTTGGACAAGAGGGGATTCATATTATTTTTATGAAAAATTTAATTAAGCCAGAGATTCTAAATGAGTACGTCATTAAATACATTGAAGAACTTTCTGTAGAATACTTACATTACACCTATTTAATGAAAAACATACCTATAGATGAAATAAAAGTAAATTTGGAGGAACAAGAGATAATTTCTTCCCTATTAAATGGATTTGCTTATCTTTATTTTTTAGATGAGAAAAAGGCATTCATTGTGAACTGCGCAAATCCCATTGAACGTTCTATCGAGAAAGCAGAGACAGAATCGTTAGTATATGGACCTAAAATTTCGTTCACTGAATCATTAACTTCTAACGTTAAGATAATCAGACAAAATCTAAATGATTATAATTTGTGCACGGATGAAATAAAGATTGGGGAACGCCTTCAAAAGCAGGTAAGAATTGTATATATAAAAGATATTGCGAACCATGACACTCTTCAGACACTTAAGGACAGGATTAAACAATTAAAAATGGAAGATATAATTGACAGTTCGGTTTTGGCTCAATGCCTAGAAGATAAACATTACTCTTTACTTCCACAATTTATATTGACAGAGCTACCCGATCGATTCATCTACTCGATTTTAAACGGACGAATTGGTATTTTTATAGATGGTAGCCCAGTAGCAATTATAGGTCCTGCTAATTTTTTCTCATTTTTCGAATCAACAGAAGATATCTATTTGAGATGGTCTTTAAGTACATTTATTCGTTTAATCCGATTATTTGCTATGGTAGGTTCTCTTTTTTTAACAGCCATTTATGTGGCTACCATGACTTATCATTTTGAACTCATACCATCTAAATTGTTAATTATCATTGGACAATCACGTTCACAAATTCCTTTTCCACCATTATTAGAAGCACTCTTACTAGAATTGTTAATTGAATTACTTAGAGAAGCTGGGGCCCGCCTTCCTTCAAAAGTAGGACAAACAATGGGAATTGTAGGAGGTATTGTCATTGGACAAGCAACAGTTGAGGCAGGATTAACTAGCAATATTTTAATTATCATTGTTGCATTTAGTGCATTAGGGGCATTTTCGGCTCCTATTTATGAAATGGGCACTGCCGTAAGAATTGCTAGATTTCCAATCATTATTTTAGCAGGTGTTTGGGGGTTAAATGGAATCATTGTCGGTATATGTATTCTAATAGTTCACTTGTTAAGATTAACTTCCTTAAATAAACCTTACCTTGCACCTCTATATCCTCTAAGAATGAAAGATTTGAAATATTTTTTAATACGCCTCCCACACCATTTTTATATGAGGAGACCGTTAGTAAATCGACCAAAAGACTCCATTCGCCTAAAGGAGCGATTAAAAAATATAACAGATTTAGATGAATTTTGAGGTGCAAAATGAGATCAAATATACGTTTTGTTAACGCCTTTATGGCGTTTTATATCATACATACTTCGCAAATTGGTATGGGAATTCTTGGAGTTCCAAGAATTATGTATCTAGAATCAAAAAAAGATGCTTGGATATCCATTTTAATATCTGGATTATTCGTTAGCTTAATTACATGGTTAATGATTTCTATCCTAAAAAAAAATGAAGGTGGTACTCTATTTGAAATTCATGAACATATTTTCGGACGCTTTATTGGTAGTATCTTTAACTTCCTTATTGTCATTTACTTTATTGCCGTCCATTATTCGATCACCATTAGTTATGTAGAGCTGTCACTAACATGGGGATATGAAGGTGTCTATGAATGGGTAGGGGTATTAGCTTTGTTAATATTAACCATTTATGCTGTATCCGGTGGATTTAGAGTTGTGACCGGTGTTTGCTTCTTATCCTTTTTATTGACTATATGGCTGCTATTTGTTGTGTATCAACCACTTCAAAGGATAAACCTAACTAGGATTTTACCTATTATGACGACAACTCCTTCAGAAATTATAAAAGGAGTTTTCAAGAGCAGTTATACAATGTTAGGTTTCGAGACGTTACTTTTTATTTTTCCATTTATAAAGGAGAAAAATCAACTACACCTGTTTAGTCAAATAGCAGTCTGGTTTACGACCATTCTTGTTTTAATAACAACTGTCGTTTCTATTTTATTTTTTAGCGGGAAAGAATTAGAGAAGAACGTATGGCCTGTTGTCAGCATGATTAGCACAGTCCATTTTCCATTTATTGAGCGCTTTGAATTTGTTGCAGTTCCATTGTGGATTTTAGTTATTTTTCCAAATCTATGTATCACTCTATATATTTCTTCCAAGGGTATTAAACAGATTTTTCATATAAAACAAAAATATGGAATATGGCTCATCTCAATTATCCTTTTTATCTGTAGTTTTTTAATTACTAAAAGAGTAGATAATAATTATTTTTTTGATCAAGTTGGCAAAACTGGATTTTTCCTGTGGTTTATCTATCCGATATTCTTGTATGGAATAACCATTATAAAATTAAAAATCAATACTCGTTCAAGACGGAGTTGAAAGAATGAAAAAAATTGTTATTCTGCTATGTTCTCTTCTTTGTACTGCATGTATGGCCCCTGAAAAAATAATAGAAATGCAAGGTATTTCAACTATTATTGGTTTTGACTTTCTTGATGACAATACATTCAAAGGCACTATAAGTTTGTTACAGTTTGACCGAAAAGAAGAAAATACGAGTGTAACCCTTTCTGCTGAGGGAACGACTAGTAAACAAATCAGACAAAAACTAGAGGAACAGACAAGCCATGACATTACATCTGGTCAATTAAGGACCATACTGTTTAATAAAAATATGGCAGCAACAGTAGGAATTTCTTCTTTTCTGGACACAATGCAACGAGATAGCAGTATCAGTTCTTTAATATTTTTGGCCATTACTGATAATGCTGAGGAGACGATTAACAATACAAACTATGAAGAATATCCCGAAATGGGATCCTATATCTATCAACTATTGGATAAACACGAAAAGAAAGAAATGTTAGTCAACTCTAACTTACATGATTTTATAACCACACTATATGAAATTGGTATCGATCCTACCCTCCCCATCATAAATAATGCAAATGGGGTAGCACCTTCTATAGATGGTGTTGCATTATTCAAAGAAGATAAAATTGTTGGGTCTATTTCGTTGATAAACACCCTTTATATAAAATTATTCACAAATAATAAGGCATTTTTAGGTGATATAACTGTAGAGATCGCTACTGAAGAACTAGAGAAAAGGGGTATGGCCGAACTCAACCTTTCTAAAAGTGATAGTTATAAGATTACACTTCATCCAATAAAGTACAAAGGAAACATTGAAATAAAGAACCCAGAATTTGTTCATTTAAATGCAACGATATCCGTTTCAACATTAGAATTTCAACCCTCTACTTCTGTGAAAAATAAAGATTCACTAAAGAAAATGGAGCAACTAATTGGTGAAGCACTAAACAAAGAATTTAGATATATACTTGAGGAATTAAAAAATTTAAATACTGATCCCATCGGCATTGGAAGAAAAATAAGAAGTATTAGAAAATATTCCCATCTAACTGAGGGAGATTTAAGACAAAATTACTCAGCACTAAAGATAAAACCAAATATACAGGTGGAAATTAAGCGAACTGGATTAGTTGATTAACATGTTGTTTTTAGTAAGAAAAACAGTGGAAAAACCGCCCGGTCCTTTTTTGTTAGAGAACATCCGAGAGTTAGTACTCTAAACCATGTACTCCTTTGTAATATACAGGATACATTTGCCCACCACACTTCTCACATGAATACATCGGTGGTGTCGAGGGATCCCACTTTATTGTTGAACGCCTTTTGTAATCGGGGTGGATTCTTCTATTTTTCCTTTTCTAAAACCCTTTGCGTATTAGTTTTAATACGAAAGTCTGCCACAACTTTCGAAGCATTTCAAATGGCAAGAAATCGTACTGTTTCCACTCTCCATTTTTAGTTAAACCACCCATTGTGACTAACATATACATGGGGATTAAAGTTCACTCTAGAACCGAAGGTGCGTAGACCAGTTCTAATTCCTGGAGTTACTTTAGCATTTTTTCAAAGAATCCCTTAATCAAATGAGCTGCTTCATCCATAAGATCTTTTAACAAATGTCGATGTAGTAAAAATACATCACGTAACCCTTCATCTATCGAAAAATCAAATGTCTGTGGTTAACTTGTACAACGTCTTCTGTAAGTAAACGACCCTATTCTTCGCTTTCACCAACCGAACAAGTTGTGCAGAAACGCCCATTACAACGATAAGGAATTTTTCTAACATCATGGCAACCTTCACAGGAAAAGTTTAACACCATTTTTCGTATTTCCGCATCCTCTGGATTTTTCTACTTCCTTAGAGACAATTTGGCGGATTTTAGTTTCATGCTTTGTAAGAAAGTTATCCCATTGGTTATTTCTATCGAAGATTATCTGTCTCAAAATCTTGTTTTCCATGGCAATCGAGTAGGAGGATAATCATTAATTGATTATCCTCCTACTCGATTGCCATCGTACTTAAGGTTCCGTATACGGTGGTTCAACTTTATCCTAAAAGTGAGGTCACTTGACAATTTCGTTCATATCAGGAAGCTCACCGCCCGCACCCCGGAAAGCAAGTACTCGGAGCGGGAATCAATGGATATCAACCGCAATTTGATCCAAAAATGACAAAAGACACTGAGAGAGCGTCTCTCAGTGTCTTTTGTCTATGAAACCCTTATAAAATAAGTTTTTTTCTTCATTAACCGATAGAACCTTCCATCTCGAATTTGATGAGACGGTTCATTTCAACGGCGTATTCCATTGGAAGTTCTTTTGTGAATGGCTCGATGAAGCCCATTACGATCATTTCTGTTGCTTCTTCTTCAGAAATACCGCGGCTCATGAGGTAGAATAATTGTTCTTCTGATACTTTTGAAACCTTCGCTTCATGCTCTAGAGAGATGTTGTCGTTTAAGATTTCGTTGTAAGGAATTGTATCAGAAGTTGATTTGTTATCAAGAATCAATGTGTCACATTCGATATTAGAACGTGCGCCATCAGCCTTGCGTCCAAAGTGAACGATACCACGGTATGTTACTTTTCCGCCTTGCTTAGAAATTGATTTTGAAACAATTGTTGAAGATGTATTTGGTGCCAAATGAAGCATTTTTGCACCTGCATCCTGGTGCTGACCTTTACCTGCAATCGCAATCGATAAAGTCATACCACGAGCGCCTTCACCTTTCAAAATAACAGCTGGGTACTTCATTGTTAATTTTGAACCGATGTTTCCATCAATCCATTCCATTGTTGCGTTAGCATCACAAACCGCACGCTTTGTAACTAAGTTATAAACGTTGTTTGCCCAGTTTTGGATTGTTGTATAACGGCAGTAAGCATCTTTTTTGATAACAATTTCAACAACCGCACTGTGAAGTGAGTTTGTTGTATAAACAGGAGCTGTACATCCTTCAACATAGTGAACATGTGCGCCTTCATCAACGATGATAAGAGTACGCTCGAATTGTCCCATGTTCTCAGAGTTAATACGGAAGTAAGCTTGTAAAGGCGTTTCAACCTTTACGCCTTTTGGTACGTAGATGAAAGATCCACCAGACCAAACAGCTGAGTTTAATGCAGCAAATTTGTTATCTGTAGGTGGGATCGTTTTTCCAAAATGCTCACGGAAAATGTCTTCATTTTCTCTTAAGGCAGAATCTGTATCCTTGAAAACAATTCCCATATTTTCAAGGTCTTCTTGCATGTTATGGTAAACAACCTCAGATTCGTACTGAGCAGATACACCAGCTAAATACTTTTGCTCTGCTTCTGGAATACCAAGCTTATCGAAAGTTTGCTTAATCTCTTCAGGAACTTCATCCCAAGAGCGTTCTGTTTTCTCAGATGGTTTTACGTAGTACGTAATTTCATCAAAGTTTAAAGAGTTTAAATCCCCTCCCCATTGTGGCATTGGCATTTTATAAAAATGCTCCAATGACTTCAAGCGGAAATCTAACATCCACTGTGGCTCTTCTTTCATTTTAGAAATTTCTTCTACGATTTCACGTGTAAGACCACGTTTTGATCGGAAGATGGAAACGTCTTTATCATGAAAGCCATATTTATAATCACCGATCTCAGGCGCTTTTTTTGCCATCGAAAGTCTTCCTCCTTCATAAAAGGACAAAGGGTATTGCTCCATCCCTTATATCCCTATTCTATTATTGTTCATCTTCCTTTAGGCCTTTTTCCATTGCCTTCCATGCTAAAGTAGCACATTTAATCCGTGCTGGAAATTTGGATACGCCTGAAAGTGCTTCAATGTCACCTAAATCTTGTGTCTCGTCATAGTCTTTCCCTTGCATCATATCGGAAAAAATCGTTGAAAGCTTTAAAGCTTCTTTTATATCCTTCCCTTTAATCGCTTGAGTCATCATAGATGCAGAAGACATTGAAATGGAGCAACCTTCACCTTCAAATTTCGCATCCGTTACTTTTCCATCGTTCACCTTAAGCGTCAATTGAATACGGTCGCCGCAGGTTGGATTATTCATATTTATCGTTAAACTGTCATCCTCTAAAACACCTTTATTACGAGGATTTTTATAATGATCCATAATCACTTGTCGATACAATTGATCCAAATTATTAGAAGACATCCGAAAAATACTCCTTTGTTTTGAGAAGCCCAGATACGAGCTTATCAATTTCCTCTTCTGTGTTATACAGATAGAAGCTAGCACGAGCTGTTGCCGATGCTTTTAACCATTTCATTAATGGTTGTGCACAATGATGTCCAGCGCGAACGGCAATTCCTTCCGCATCCAGTACAGTCGCTACGTCATGCGGATGTACATCCTCTAAGTTAAAGGTAACTAGGCCTGCTCGTTTTGCTGCATCCTTTGGACCATAAATGGTCATCCCTTCAACTGTAGACATTTTTTCAAGAGCGTATGCTGCCAAGCGATGCTCATGTGCTTGGATATTGTCCAAACCTACTTCTGTTAAAAAGTCGATCGCCGCACCCAATCCAATTGCTCCAGCAATTATCGGTGTTCCACCTTCAAACTTCCATGGAAGCTCCTTCCAAGTGGAATCATATAGGTCAACAAAATCAATCATTTCCCCACCGAACTCGATTGGCTTCATGTTTTCAAGAAGCTGTTTTTTTCCATATAAAACACCAATTCCTGTTGGACCACACATTTTGTGACCAGAAAAACCAAGGAAATCGATGTCTAAGTCTTGAACGTCAATTTTCATATGTGGAGCAGCTTGCGCACCATCCACGACCATTACCGCACCATTGCTATGTGCAATTTGGGTAATTTCTTTAATTGGGTTCATCACACCTAGAACATTCGAAACCATCGTTACCGATACAAGCTTCGTATTGACATTAATCGTCTCTTGAACATCTTCAAGTAGAATCGTTCCATCTTCTTGAAGAGGCAAATATTTTAACGTCGCACCTGTTACTTTTGCAAGCTGTTGCCAAGGAATGATATTGCTGTGATGCTCCATATAAGTGATGACAATCTCATCACCTTCTTGAAGATTCGCTCTACCATAACTTGCTGCAACAGTGTTCAACGCTGTCGTTGTTCCTCTTGTAAAAATAATCTCTTGAGTCGATTTGGCATTGATAAATTTTCTTACCTTATCCCTTGCACCCTCGTATCCATCTGTCGCTTTTGTTCCCAGTGTATGTACACCACGGTGAACATTCGAATTGTATTCACGATAATACTTATCTACAGCTTCAATGACTTGGATAGGTTTTTGAGAAGTAGCTGCACTATCCAAATATACAAGGGGATTGCCATTGACTTCCTGATTTAAAATCGGAAAATAAGAACGAACATCCGAGATATTCATTATTTTACTTTCCTTTCAATCACTTCACGCAGTTGGTTTTTAACTCCTTCAATTGGAAGTTCATTCACAACTGGCGCTAAGAATCCATGAATGATTAGTCTTTCCGCTTCTTTTTGAGAAATTCCACGGCTCATAATGTAGTAAAGCTGTAATGGGTCTACACGTCCAACAGAAGCAGCATGTCCTGCTACTACATCATCTTCGTCAATTAGAAGAATTGGGTTCGCATCCCCACGTGCACCTTCACTTAGCATAAGAACACGAGATTCCTGTTGCGCATTAGACTTAGAAGCACCATGCTCAATTTTACCAATACCGTTAAAAATAGAGCTTGCTTGATCCTTCATAACACCATGCTTCAAAATAAAGCCTTCGGAATTTTTACCAAAATGAACTACCTTTGTTGTGAAGTTTTGAGTTTGCTCACCACGTCCAACAACAACGGATTTCGTGTCAGCAAGAGAACCATCACCAATAAGGTTTGTTGTATTTTCAGAAATTGTATTCCCATCGTTCATTAGGCCAAGTGCCCATTCTATTCTTGCATCACGACCAGCATGGCCACGACGATTGACATAAGTAGTTGTTCCTTTAGCAATTGTATCAACCGCACCATATTGGACTTTTGAGTTTGTATTCGCAATCACTTCAGTCACGATATTGAAGATTCCATTGGAAGAATCAACAGTAGAAATATAGTTTTCTACATAAGTAACAGAGCTGTTATCTTCAGCCACAACTAATACGTGGTTGAACATATTTGCTTCTACTTCATCATGAATAAATACGGCTTGAATTGGTGAAGATAATTCAACATTTTTCGGTACGTATACAAATACACCACCGTTTAATAATGCTGCATGAAGAGCTGTTAATTTATGCTCATCTACCTTCACGGCATCCTTCATGAAATATTTTTGTAAAAGGTCTCCGTGCTCTCTTGCTGCAGTGAAGATATCTACAAAAATAACGCCTTTTTCTTGAAGCTCTTTCGAAACTTTAAGAATAGAAGGACGGTTATTACGTTGAATATATAGATTCTGCTCTTCTACATCAACATCCACTAGAGCTTTCACATCAAAAGGAAGATCATGTAAAGATGCGAAATCATCACTTTTCACAATATGCTTTTCAAATTGTGTAAAGTTCCATTTATCTATTTTTGTTTTATCTGGTCTAGGTAGTGGTAAAGTTTCCACGCTCTCAAGAGCTTCTAGACGTAGAGCTGTTAGCCATTCAGGCTCGCCCATCTCTTTAGAGAAAGAGCTAACATACTCTTTATCAAATGGTAATTTAATTTCAGTTGTCATTTCGATCCTCCTAACGCTTATGCTTCTTGCCCAACTGTTTCGTCTTCAATGCCTAGTTCTTTCTTAATCCAGTCGTATCCTTCAGCTTCTAAACGAGTTGCAAGCTCAGGACCACCAGATCTAACAACACGACCTTGCATCATAACATGGACATGGTCAGGAGTAATGTAGTTAAGTAGACGCTGATAGTGAGTGATGATTAAGCACCCAAAATCAGGGCTACGCATTTCGTTAATTCCTTTTGATACAACTTTTAATGCATCGATATCAAGACCAGAGTCGATCTCATCAAGGATTGCAATTTTTGGTTCGATCATCATTAATTGAAGAATTTCGTTACGCTTCTTTTCTCCACCTGAGAACCCTTCGTTTAAATAACGTTGAGCCATTTCAGGATCCATTTCTAAGAATTCCATTTGAGAATCCATTTGACGGATGAACTTCATTAATGAAATTTCATCACCTTCTTCACGACGTGCATTAATTGCAGAACGTAAGAAGTCAGCATTTGTAACACCACTGATTTCGCTTGGATATTGCATTGCTAAGAAAAGGCCTGCACGAGCACGCTCGTCAACTTCCATCTCTAGAACGTCTTCTCCATCTAATGTAATGCTACCACTAGTTACTTCATACTTTGGGTGTCCCATAATAGCAGAAGATAAAGTTGATTTACCTGTACCGTTTGGTCCCATGATAGCGTGGATTTCTCCACCTTTGATTTCAAGGTTTACACCTTTTAATATTTCTTTACCTTCAATAGAAACATGAAGGTCTTTAATTGTTAAAGTAGATCCTGACATAATAATACCTCCGTAAATTAAAAGAAAGTTTTTATCTCGATTGTTTTTTCCAATCGTTATTCTCACTTTATTCTCATTACAATCTTATAACAAATGAAATTTGATAGCAACTCTTTAGCAACCTTAAAACAGATTAAAATATATCTTAAAAATATCTCTCCCATCTCCCTATGTATTACCTACAATCATTGAATTAATTGCCACGGTTTTCTACGGATTCAAAAATTTGTTCAATATATTTTCTCCATAACCACTTTATGTATGTATGCATGTTCTAATTGAGAATGAAGTTCAATTGAAATGGGGAAAAAGCGGTTCATTAAATGCTAGAATTGTGTATTGTGAATGAGAATGGTGGAAAACTGGATAACTTATGTGGATATCTTTTTTGTTTTTTTGGAATTTTTCGATTTTAACAGTAGTCTATGTGGATATCTCTGTTTTGGTCGGTAATCCTGGGGACATTTTTTCGTTTTCTACTGAGTTCTTATCCACATCAGAACATTTTGTGGATATCTTATCGGTTAATTCAGAAATTTTTGTCCACACTTCAAACCCATGTGGATAACCTGTTCGTTTTTCATCCGAATCGAGTAAAGTATAGGAAATCTCGATGCTTGTCCACATGATACCCACAAATAAAACCAGCGTCACAACAAATTCACGCTGGCTTGGCTTTTCATTATATTTGTCTGTTGAGCTGTCTTCTATCCAAATCAGCCACTAGACGTTGAGATTGAATATAGTCCTTTTCCCGTCTTCGCTCAACTTTCATTCGGACCTCGAGCTTTTGACTATAAGATGCGTAGGTCACCTTATGAGCACTGTGCATCGCCTTTTCCATTTCACTTGTGTAGTTCAGATTCAAAAAACTGATAGGGAACCATTCCTTTCGGTTTAGTTACATTTATTATGCTAGCAAACACATACCTGACTACACAAAGACGATATACAGAGATATCCACGCCTCACAACCACTGAGGCGCTATCTCCAAAGATTACCTAGCGCATCCTTACAATCGAAGCCAATTCCTTACAAATTGAAAAGGTACCTCTTAAAAGAGATACCCCACATCATTATTCAGATACTGGAACGACAGCACCTTCATATTTTTCTAAAATGAAATCTTGAATTTCTTTTGAACGAAGTACTTCAACTAGAGCTTTAATTGCTTCGCTATTTTCATCACCTTTATTAACCGCAATTACGTTAACATATGGTGAATCACTTTCTTCAATAGCAATGGAATCTTCAATTGGATTTAATCCAGCATCGATTGCATAGTTAGAGTTGATTAGTACAGCATCACCTTCATCATTGTTAAAGATTTGAGGTAATAAAGATGCTTCGTACTCAGCATCAAATTCTAATTTCTTTGGATTATCTACGATATCATCGATAGTTGCTTCTGTCTTTTCTACGCCTTCTTTAAGAGTAATCAAACCTTCTTTTTCAAGAAGAGATAAGATACGACCGTGGTCTGGAACTGAGCTACTGATGATGATGTGAGCTCCTTCTGGTAGTTCATCAAGGCTCTTATATTTCTTAGAATATACACCGATTGGCTCGATATGAATGCCACCAGCGTTAACAAAATCATAACCATTTTCAGCAATTTGTGCATTTAAGTAAGGGATGTGTTGGAAATAGTTTGCATCTAAATCCCCTGCTTCTAATGCTTGGTTCGGAAGAACATAATCCTGGAATGTTTCAATTTCTAGCTCTATACCTTTTTCTTCAAGTAAAGGCTTCGCTTCTTCTAAAATTTCTGCGTGAGGTACGTTCGATGCACCTACAACAAGAGTTATTTTTTCTTCTGTTTTTGCATCATCAGCATTTCCGCCTTCAGTTGCTTCTTCATCCTTGTTTGTACCGCAAGCTGCTAAAAATAGAATTAGTGCAAAAGGCAATAAAATCGTAAGCCATTTTTTCATTTCTTTCCACTCCTTATCTTTTATCTAATTTATTTGTTATAAAATCTCCAATAAATTGGAGGATAAACACGATAACTAAAATAACAATTGTGGCCATTAAGGTCACATCACCGCGAGAACGTTGGAAACCTTCGAGATAGGCTAAATTTCCAAGTCCACCAGCACCGATGACACCTGCCATCGCTGTGTAACCAACAAGGGCTATTGCCGTAACGGTAATCCCTGATACAAGAGCTGGCATTGATTCTGGAAGCAATACTTTGAATATAATTGTACTCGTCTTTGCTCCCATTGATTTTGCCGCCTCGATAACACCCTTATCAATTTCTCTTAAACCAATTTCAACCATTCTGGCATAAAACGGTGCCGCTCCGACAATTAATGCAGGCAGTGCAGCATTTTCTCCAATCATCGTATCGAGTATAAGCTTCGTAAATGGAATTAGAAGCACGATAAGAATAATGAAAGGAATTGAACGGAAGATGTTCACAAAAGCACTGATAATTTTATTGATAAAACCATTTTCCCAGATATTTCCCTTTGAAGTAAGAAACAGCAATAAGCCTAATAGAATCCCTAGAATAAAGGTTGCTAGAACAGAGATACCTGTCATATAGAGCGTTTCTCCAGTTGCTTCCCACATTCTGTCCCATTTTACATTTGGAAAGAGTTCATTAATCATTTTTTATCACCTCTACTCCAACCTGCTGTGCTCTAATAAATTCAATTGCATTAGATACCTCAGTTCCATTTCCATCTAGATGAATGAACAATGTTCCGTAAGAACCATTCTGAGTTTGCGAAATTTTCCCCTGCAAAATATTGACTGTTACATCAAACTTCCGAATCAAATTGGTTATAATCGGTTGCTCTGCTGATTCTCCGACAAACCCAAGTTGAACAACGGTTCCCTGAGGATATTGCTCAATTAAATGCTCAATCGTTTCTTTTGTTTCTTCCGGCTCTGTCACTTGTTGGACAAATCGTTTTGTGATTTGCTGCTGTGGGTTTTTGAATACTTCAAGAACCGGTCCTGTTTCCACGACTCTTCCGTCTTCCATAACAGCAACACGATGGCAGATTTTACGAATGACGTGCATTTCATGAGTAATTAAAACAATTGTTAATCCCAATCGCTTATTGATATCTACTAACAAATCCAAAATAGAATCCGTTGTTTGCGGGTCCAAGGCTGATGTCGCTTCATCACAAAGTAAAACTTTCGGATTATTCGCTAATGCTCTTGCGATTCCCACTCTTTGTTTTTGGCCTCCACTCAGTTGGGACGGATAGGCATCTTCTCTCCCATCTAGTCCAACGAGTTTGATTAACTCAGCCACTCGTTTTTGTCTCTGTCCTTTAGGGATACCCGCGATTTCTAAAGGAAACGCGATATTTTCTCTAACTGTGCGAGACCACAGTAAGTTGAAGTGCTGAAATATCATGCTAATTTCTTGGCGAGCTTTTCTTAACTCATTGCCTCTAATGCTTGAAACCTGTCTACCAGCTACTGTCACGGTACCTTCAGTTGGAAGTTCGAGTCCATTCAACATTCGAATTAATGTACTCTTCCCTGCACCACTGTAGCCGATCACTCCGAATATTTCGCCTTCATTTATCTCAATGCTGACATCATCAACAGCTGTCACTTTTCCGCGAATAGAAGAATAGATCTTTTTTACATTTTCTATTGAAATCAAGTGTTGTTCACCCCTTGCATATTTCCGATTATCCTCATCAATTTGCCCTGAATTATAAGCAATTGCTATCTTGCTAAACTTATCTTTAGCACCCAATTCATTTTCATTCACAATTCTAGGTACTGTTCTTGAAGTTTCCTGAAAATAAAAATGCCTTTCTGCAGACAAGCAGAAAGGCATGAAATATCAAGATTCCTTTCTCTCATCTATCAAAGCAATCTGCTTTGTGTGAATTGGCACCATTTCAATGTCGCACATTGACGGTTGCCGGGTTTCATAGGGCACTTCCCTCCACCTCTCTTGATAAGAGCGAGCTATGTAATTGTTTTTAAAGAAATAATAATCTGATAGTTATATTATCATGCCATAACAAGGGTGTCAAGTACAAAAGCGCAAGCGCCTTGCTCAGCCCCGACAGCTGCTTGCGGACCAGATGAGGAAGTTCGTTCTTCAACTTCATCATCTGGTCTGAAGCGACCAATGAAAAATTGAACTTTATTTTTCAAGAGAGGGGCTAGGCGCTGGAGCTAAACGTAGACACACTTAATAAAAAAGTTATACACAAAAGCGAAATCTACAATTTCCTATTAAAACGAAAAAGTTTTATCCCGCAATGAATTGATTTTGTTTCGGAATAGCCAGGATAAACAAGGACTCCAGTAACAACGAAGCTCGCATTGTAGATTTAAGATCGATCTCATTATTTTTGCTAGCAGTCCTAAGTTTAATCTCTCCTAAAACCAACTTGTTCAGGTCTGGATTCTTTCCTGAAATAACAACATCCACTCTTTCTTCCTGATTTTGATTCAAAATCAACTGGCCATTTTCTATTTTTAAAATAACTTCTTCCTCTTCTGAACGCAAAAGGACAGTCAATTGATTAGTTAACAATGAGGCAAGATGACCTCTTGTATTTACTTCCTCCACCAATACACGCAATAATTCCAACAAGCTAAATCCTCCTAAGTGTTGCTGGTTTCATACATATATTCGGCTAGTTCTCTTCCATTTCCTCTTATTTTCATTCGACAAAACACTTCGTAAGAGATCAGGAATCCACACAATTTCCCGAGAAATATGTAGTTTCATGCTATTGAGCTGTCTTTACTGTCGAAGGAACCACTTGGTTTAAGACTTTTGAACACTTTTAAGAAATAAAGAGAACCGACTAAGTACAGACCAGCCGTAATTGAGAAGACTATCGCATAGCCCCAGTAAGCACCATGCTCTATCACGATTCCGGTTGAGACAGGTCCCATAATCGCCCACCCCAGATTAAAAACCATCTGGTTTATGGAATTGGCTAGCCCTTTTACCGAATTATCGACCTTCGACATCATCAACGACGTCTGAATTGGATTACCTGCATTCATGAGCGCTTGTCTAAATAAGAACCCAACGGCAGCGAACCAAAGATTTTCGGTATAGGCGGTTAATAGGAGAAATGGCAAAGATGACAATTGTAAAATCACAACTGCTTTTACTTCTCCAAACCGTTTTACCATTAATGGACCTATGATCATTGCGACCGCAGTGGCAGCTTGACCAAGAGATATAATGAGTCCAATGACTGAATTGGAGGCGAAAAATCGATCTGCAAAATAGAGATTTAAATAAGGAATGACTAATCCCGCTCCGACACCTATGATTAATTGGGATACGGCAAACAAAAGAATAATTTTGACACCCTCTCGTTGTGAACGAAATTTTTCTCTTAATGGAATCTTTATTTCCTTTTCTTTCTTCACTTCTCTTACCTCATGAAAATTTGCAATAGGGATTAAAGCAATAAGAAAAATCCCTCCACCGATAAGTAAAGTAAGGCGAATGCTTATCAATTGTGAAAAATATATAGCAAAGAAATCCGTTAATATGCCTCCAAATAAATTCCCGATAACGCTCGCACCTGTCATTACCGCTGAGTAGATGCTAAATAGGTATACACGCTGACCAGGCTTTGAGTTTTCCGACAACCAAGGGATGGCTGACACCTGAAAGAATGCTATGGCTAACCCTGTTGCAAAAGCCAAACTTACCAATATGGATTGACTCTCAAAAATGCCTCTCATTAGCAACACGAGTCCTGCTAAGAACACTCCAAAAAGCATTGTTTTCTTTCGTCCAAAACGATCACTGAGTATCCCAGCTGGCACAAGGAGCAAAGCCGTTGCTAACGACGTCATTGAAATAACCTGGCCATTTACTTGCTCATCATAACCAAGCTCCCGAACATAAAAGTTATAAATCACCATGAAAACACCTAATCCAATTTGCACAAAAACATTGGCTAGTATCGTCAATCTGATGTTTTGATTGTAGCTTTTTATCTGTGAAGACCATTCTTTCAAAAATGGCATTAGAGTAATCTCCTTCTGATTATTTCGTATCCCTAAATATCATAATATCTCTCCATTTGAAAGTAAACAAAATTTTCGAAAAAATAAAAGACTCTACAAAAGAGCCTTTGCTATAATCGTTTCATACAAATAAGGTACTGAATGAAACGCATATAATTTTTCAATAATCTCTGATTCCTTGAAAATTAATAAACACGGGACACTTTCAACTTCCCATTCTAATGCCAATTGGGGAATATAATTTAAATCGCATTTTCCCCACGTTTGGTTAGGAAATAATTCGGCTACAACCTCAATCATTTTTCCAGCAACCTGACAGGTTCCACACAAGGGGGTATAGAGGTATAAAATAAAATTGCCCTCTCCCTTTAATTTTTCATTGATATCATCTTTATTCCATTCTTGCATTTAGTCCTCACCATCTCTATTTATCCAAAAACCATGCATGGACATCAATATTGGCCGCCAAAAGAACAGTAGCTAAGTGATGTTCCGGCGTCGTGGCAACCTCCCGATACATTTTATCAATATAGAGGTGTTCTGCCTCTGGAAGCTCCCGTATGAATTGTTTCCTTAGCTTTTCGCCAGCAGCATCGGCATCCACTAAAATGTACGCATCTTTTCCCGTAATATATTCGATTAGTTCATCTAACCGTGAGATGCTTATCGTTCCGTTTGTACAAATAATTTCAACAGGTTCTTTGACAATGCTTTGTACTTTTCGCTTATCAGTCGTTCCTTCAACGATAATGATCTTCTCTGCGTACATATCATTCATCTATATCACCTTTGGCATATTGGTAACTACTATTATATGTTTTCGAGAACGGAGAGTTCATCTCCTTCCTATTTTAGAAAAATACGAAGAATGATACTTTTCTCCTTCTTACAGCTAGCAGGTTACTATAAAGAGTGAACGTTCATATAGTTAGTGTTTCAAAAAAGCCAAAATAAATGAAAAACGCCCCTAAAAGGGAGCGCCGTTGAAAATTAGTCTTCGTTAATCATGCTTGCATACTCTTCTGCAGACATTAATTTCTCTACATCTGAAGCATCAGCTGGTTCGATTACAATCATCCATGCTTTTTCATATGGAGATTCGTTAACAAATTCAGGACTATCGTTTAATTCTTCGTTAATTTCAATAACTTTTCCGCTGATTGGAGCATATAACTCAGACACAGTTTTAACAGATTCCACACTTCCAAACGGCTCGTTCGCTGTCACTTCATCTCCTATTTCAGGAAGCTCAACGAAAACGATGTCCCCTAGCTCTGATTGTGCAAAATCAGTAATCCCGATACGTGCCTGTTCTCCCTCAATCTTTACCCATTCATGCTCTTTTGAATAACGTAATTCTTTTGGTGTAGCCATGTTAACCCCTCCATTATCAATTGATTGTTATATGTAGTATTACATTACATACTTTATTGCAAATGTCCTATTAATTAAAGAACTTCTCATACTCCTCTTCCTTGAAGCCCAATGTCACCTTTTCTCCATCAGTAAGTAATGGACGCTTAATCAGCATGCCATCAGTAGCAAGAATTTCAAGGAGCTCATCATCAGAGGCAGTTTTCACCTTATCCTTTAACCCAAGTTCACGATACTTCATCCCGCTTGTGTTAAAGAACTTTTTGAGGTCTATACCACTTTTTTTATACAGCTTCTCAAGCTCTTCTCGAGAAGGCGTATTTTCAACAATATGTACATCTTGATACGCAACATTGTGGGCATCTAGCCATTTCTTCGCATTACGGCATGTCCCACATTTCGGATACCAGTAAAAGGTTAATCCCATAATTTCACCTACCCCTGTAATGTTATCCAATTTTAGCTGAACACTGTTTTCGCATTGAAATGTTAAAATCCTAATACCGATTTTAGCGTAGTAAAAGCTATTTGGTGCTTCTAATTAAGTTTCCATACTCTTTTCTCATTAGTTTATCACTTAAAATCATTGAGAACATAAATTAATCCTTTAATTTTTCGTTCCCAAAAGCAACAAAAATGAGAAAAGAGCCTAGCTAAAAGTTTCTATTTGCATAGTACCATATTGGAATAATCATCACAATCATTCACGAAAATTATAAAGCTCCCCTCGTTAAAAGGGGAGCAAAGGCTGAGGGTTGCCTCTATTTACTTTTCTTCAATTTGTCTACAAACTTCTTACAGCACGTACTTTTCAGCATCAATTAGTTTTACAGATGCTTCACGTTTTTTCGCAATTACATTTGTTGGTGTGTGGCGAGTTAGCTTACGAAGTGTAGAAATCATCATACGAAGCATATCTCCATCCTCAGCAGCTACTAATGTTTCTTTTGCATCAGCTTCAATTTTATTAAATGCTTCTTGGCAGAAGATTTGAGTATAAAGAAGCTTCTGGTTACTCTTCTCTAATCCATTTTTCGCAATCGCTTTTTCCGTACGAAGCACGACAGATTCCATTGCATATACATTCGCAACAATATCAGCGATATTAACGAAGATTTCTTGCTCTTTTTCAACTTCTTTGCCGAATTTTTGAGCAGCTAAGCCAGCAGCAAGTAATGCGATTTTCTTCCCGTTATTCACTAACATCTTTTCTTGCGCTAATGGCTCATCACCTGGCTCTTCAGGCATTAACATCATCAATTCTTCTTGTAGAGCCATTACTTTTTGGAATAATGGCAGGTCGCCCTTAAGAGCTTTCTTCAAGTATGTTCCAAGTACTAATAAACGGTTAATTTCATTAGTTCCTTCGAAAATACGGTTGATACGAGAATCACGGTATGCACGAGCAATTTCGTACTCTTCCATGAAGCCGTAACCGCCGTGTAATTGAACACCTTCATCCACAACATAGTCAAGAACTTCCGTGTTGAAGAACTTTCCTAATGAGCATTCAATTGCATATTCAGCGATTGAAGCAGCAACAGCTTTTCCTCCGTTAACCTCTTCTTCAGTCAGCTTGCTCATGCGCTCTTCAAACAATCCAACAGTACGATAAATGGAGCTTTCAGCCGCATATAGTTTAGAAGCCATAGTAGCAATCTTCTCTTTTGTTAGGTTAAAAGAAGATAGTGGTGTTTTAAATTGTTGACGTTGGTTTGTATATGGAATTGTTACTTCCAAAGCACGCTTCGCTCCACCAAGAGCACCAACCCCTAATTTATAACGACCAATGTTCAAGATATTAAAGGCAATGATATGACCTCTGCCGATTTCACCTAAAAGGTTTTCCACAGGTACTTGTGCATCCTGAAGAATCAATGTACGAGTAGATGAACTCTTTATCCCCATCTTATCTTCTTCCGCGCCGGTAGAAACACCTGGGAATTCTCTTTCGACGATAAATGCAGAGAATTTATCTCCATCAATTTTCGCATAAACCACGAATACATCAGCAAATCCAGCATTTGTGATCCACTGTTTTTCCCCATTTAATACGTAATGAGTACCAGCTGAATTTAATTTTGCTACCGTTTTTGCACCAAGTGCATCTGATCCAGAGCTAGGTTCTGTTAATGCGTAAGCTGCAATCTTTTCACCAGTCGCAAGTTCAGGAAGGTATTTTTGCTTTTGGTCTTCGTTTCCGAATAACACGATTGGAAGTGAACCGATTCCTACGTGAGCTCCGTGTGTGATTCCGAAACCACCAGCAATCGCCATTTTTTCAGCAATAAGGGCTGAGCTTACTTTATCTAATGCAAGACCGCCGTACTCTTCAGGTACGTCTGCACCAAGAAGTCCTAATTCTCCTGCTGATTTTAATAGCTTTACAGAACGATCAAATTCATGCTTTTCAAGATAAGGTACTTCGGGTAATACTTCATTGACAACATAATCCTCTGTTGTTTTTGCAATCATTACTTGCTCATCAGAAAAATCCTCTGGTGTGAATACTTGGTCGTAGTTCACATCTTCAATTAGAAAGCTTCCACCTTTAATTAGGTTTTCAGTTTGATTTGACATGTGATTATTCCTCCATTCTATTTAGGAGGGGAGCAGAATCACTCCCCCAAAATTTGACTACAATAATTCAAATACTCCAGCTGCACCCATTCCTCCACCAATACACATCGTGACCACACCAAATTGTTGGTTACGACGTTTCATTTCGTGAATGAGAGATAGCGTTAATTTTGCACCTGTACATCCAAGTGGATGGCCAAGTGCAATTGCGCCTCCATTGACGTTCACTTTTTCTTCATCTAAGCCAAGCTCTCGAATAACTTGAAGAGACTGAGAAGCAAATGCTTCGTTTAATTCAAATAAACCAATATCAGAAAGCTCTAACCCAGCAAGTTTCAATGCTTTTGGAATCGCAACCACTGGACCGACCCCCATGATTTCAGGCGGTACACCACCAACAGCAAAGGACCTGAACTTCACGAGTGGAGTTAAGCCTTGTGCTTCTGCTTTTTCTCGATCCATTACTAAGACTGCCGCTGCTCCATCACTTGTTTGTGAAGAGTTCCCTGCTGTAACAGAACCTGTAACAGAAAAAGCTGGGCGAAGCTTCGCTAACGTTTCAACTGTTGATTCAGCACGAACACCTTCATCTTGGCTGAATAAGAATGTTTTTTCTACAAGCTTGTTGTTACTGTCCACATAACGATTCGTTACTTCAACAGGAACAATTTCATCCACGAATTTTCCTTCCTGAATGGCTCTAGCCGCTTTTTGATGACTGCGCACCGCAAAAGCGTCTTGGTCCTCGCGTGAAATTCCAAACTTCTTCGCCACTTCTTCTGCTGTATGTCCCATGCCCATATAGTACTCAGGTGCAGTTTCAGCCAATTTCGCATTTGGACGAACGACATGCCCCATCATTGGCACCATACTCATGGATTCCGCTCCACCAGCTAAGATTGTGTCTGCATGACCGATCATAATTTTTTCTGCTGCATAGGCAATCGTTTGAAGGCCTGATGAGCAATAACGATTCACGGTTACAGCTGGTACAGTATTAGGCAGTCCAGCAAGGGCACCAATATTACGAGCCATATTCAAGCCTTGCTCAGCCTCAGGCATCGCACACCCAATTATTAAATCGTCGATATTCCCTTCATAATTGCCAGCTCTTTTTAACGTTTCCTTAACTACAAGAGCTCCTAAATCGTCTGGTCGCACATTCGCAAGTGAGCCTTTTTTCGCTTTTCCGACCGGAGTACGTGCTCCCGCTACGATTACCGCTTCTCTCATCTCATTCCCTCTCTTTCATTCATATTCTGAAACTATCAATCTATATCCTATGAATACACCCATTTGTTATAAAACTTTTATGATTTTTGGAGATAGCAATGATTTTTGACGGCAGTCAAAAATCAATCCTCAATTAGTTACGTAACGGCTTTCCTTTTAAAAGCATATGCTGCATACGTTGCTGAGATTTCGGCTCTGCAACTAGGCTTAAGAACGCTTCTCTCTCCAAATCTAGCAAGTACTGCTCATCTACTTCTGTGCCATACGGAACCTTTCCTCCTGCAATTACATACGCAAGCTTCTTGGCTATCTTCATATCATGCTCAGAAATATAGCCAGAATAGAGCATAGTTTGTGCACCCAGTAATAACGTTGCATAACCTGGTTCGCCGACAACTGGCACTTTTTTACGGACAGGAGGCGTATACCCCTGTTCAGATAGGGCTAACACCACTTGCTTTGCATCATAAATTTGATGATCTCCGTTTACACTGATTCCATCAGCTTTGTTTAAGAAATTGTTATCGCGCGCTTCTTCTCCAGAAGTAGAAACCTTCGCCATCGCAATCTTTTCAAATACAGCATTGGCCACCTTTTGAAGATCAAATTCAACCCCATTTGGCAGACTGTTCAAATGCTTGATATAAAGCTCTTTGTTTCCGCCTCCACCAGGAATAAGACCAACACCCGCTTCAACAAGACCCATATACGTTTCAGATGAAGCTTGAATATGAGCAGCAGGAAGACAAACTTCAGCACCTCCACCAAGAGTCATACCAAATGGTGCAACCACAACTGGCTTACTGCTGTATTTGATTTTCAAGCTTGCCTGCTGGAAGTGACGAACAACCATATCAAGCTCAAATACATCGTCCTGTGCTTCCATTAGGATCATCGCAAGATTCGCACCTACACAGAAATTCTTGCCTTGGTTTCCGATTACAAGACCTTTGTAATTCTTTTCCACTTCATCAATCGCGAAATTAATCATCTGCAAAATATCTAGGCCAATTGCATTACTCTTCGAATGGAACTCAAGTAACGCTACGCCATCGCCGATATCAATTAAGCTCGCACCAGTGTTCTTTTTAATAACACCTTTTTGCTTTTTGATTTTTGCCAGATTCATAACTTTCAGATTTTCTTCTACTAATTTATATTCACCATTTTGGTAGAAATATAAGTCGCCATTCTCTTCTTCCTTATAAAAAGAAGTAAACCCTTTTGCAAGCATGTCTTTGACCCATTCTGGAACGGTTAAGCCTTGCTCTTCCATCCTTTGAACGGACTTCTCAATCCCAATTGCATCCCATGCTTCAAATGGACCTTGCTGCCAGCCGAACCCCCACTTCATTGCACGATCAATTGCTACAACATCGTCTGCAATTTGACCAAGAAGGTCTGCTGAGTAAACAAATACAGGACTATAAATATTCCACAAGAGCTCTCCTGCACGATCTTTCGCATAAACAAGCGCTTTCAATTTATTCGCTAAGCCTTTGGCTTGCTTTGCCATTTCAATCGAAGGTGCTTGCAGCTTTTTCCGAGGACCGTATACAAGTGTTTCAGGGTCTAATTCAAGAATTTCTTTTCCTTGTTTCAAGAAAAATCCTTGGCCAGATTTACTTCCTAACCAGCCATTTTCGATCATTTTCTGAATAAAAGCTGGAATTTCAAAGACTTCTTTTTCTGCACCCTCAACTTGGTCGTACACATTTTTTGCCACGTGAGCAAATGTATCAAGACCTACTACATCAAGGGTTCTAAAAGTGGCACTCTTCGCTCTTCCAATTAGTGGACCCGTTACAGAATCAACTTCCCCAACACTGTAACCACCTTTAACCATTTCACGAACAGTTACTAGTAGTCCATACGTTCCAATGCGATTGGCAATAAAGTTTGGTGTATCCTTTGCTTCAACAACACCTTTACCAAGAACATCTTCCCCGAACGTTTTGATGAAAGAAAGCACTTGTGGATCTGTATGCTTCGTTGGAATAACTTCTAATAATTTTAAATAGCGTGGTGGATTGAAGAAATGTGTTCCTAGGAAATGCTTTTGAAAATCCTCGGAACGTCCTTCGACCATTGCTTCAACTGAAATTCCTGATGTGTTAGAGCTGACAATGCTTCCAGGCTTGCGGTACTTGTCAACCTTTTCAAAAATCTGTTGCTTGATTGCTAGGTTTTCAACTACTACTTCAATAACCCAATCCACATCTTTTAATTGCTCTAAATCATCCTCAAAATTTCCAGCTTTTATTAGTGCAAGATTTTTCTTAGAAGTTAGTGGAGCAGGCTTTTGTTTTAACAGCTTTTGAATAGCTGTTTCACTAATTCGATTACGTACTTGCTTATTTTCTAGGGTTAACCCTTTTGCTTTTTCTACATCTGTTAATTCACGAGGTACTATATCCAGTAGCAAGGTTGGTATTCCAATGTTTGCTAAGTGAGCGGCAATGCCGGAGCCCATGACACCAGAGCCTAAGACCGCTGCTTTTTTGATTTGTTGGACCAAATACTTCTCCCCCTTTTTCGTTTGAATGAATGCTCATTCATTTTCTGTTCAAAAAATTTTCGAATTATAAAATTCGGGAATCCACCCTATGAAGGGCACAACAAAACTTATTAGACACTATAATCATAAAATATTTAGACTCTTTCTGCAATGATTTTTTTGAAAATTTAAACCGTTCATATTGGCAGTTAAGTTAGGGAATGTTATGGATGCAACTTTATTTTTGGAGGTGTTCGAATGGGCAAAAAACAGAAAGATCCATCAAAGGCTGGAGTTAGTGCTGCAAGTGTAGAAGGCAATGCTGGACCTGGCGCAGAAAAGGCACATAAGGATAAAAAGAACAGCCAGAACAACCAGTTTAAACGATAGACTCCTTACAAAGAGCCGTTTTGAATCATCACTCAAAACGGCTTTTGTCTTAAAATATATCTCCCTTTTCCATGCGGGATGCATAACGGAGTTCCGAATAACGGGTCAAAGGTTACCTCACACTCCATCCCAAATACAGACTTTACTAACTCGGAATTAATAACAAGTTCCGGTTTACCCTGTGCAAATACCTTCTTATTTTTAACAGCTACAATATTATGAGCATAGCGACAAGCTAGATTTAAATCATGGAGTACCATCACAATGGTTCTCTTCTCTTTTTCATTTAGCTCGAACAAAAGATCCAAGATTTCAATTTGATGAGTCATATCCAAATACGTTGTCGGTTCATCTAAAAGTAAAAACTCTGTATCCTGAGCTAAGGTCATAGCAATCCAAGCTCTTTGTCGCTGTCCCCCAGATAAGGAATCCACCAGACGATCCTTCAAACTTTCGATCCCCGTTGCAAGTAATGCCGCTGTTACCTTCTTTTCATCTTCCTCTGACCACTGCTTTAACCATGTTTGATACGGGTATCGACCTTGTTTAACAAGTTGCAACACCGTTAGTCCTTCCGGAGCAATTGGAGACTGCGGAAGAATTGCCAACTGTTTTGCAACTGCTTTCGTGGACATTTGACTAATCGCTTTTCCCTCTAAAAGGACCGCACCCGATTTCGGTTTCAAGAGACGAGCAATCGACCGAAGGAGTGTTGATTTTCCACAGCCATTTCCACCTATAAAAACAGTAATCTCTCCTTTAGGAATAATTAAATCCAACTCATCAATAATAACCTCATCCCCATAGGACAGCGTTAAATCTTTCGTTTCTATTGCCTCTGCCATGTTACACACTCCCTATGTATTCCTTGTTTTATAAAGCAGATAGATAAAGTACGGAGCCCCTATTCCCGCAGTAAATACTCCTGCTGGAATCTCTAATGGAGCAAACAGGGTTCTTCCGATTAAATCCGCGATCATCACGAGTATTCCACCTATTAAAGCAGATACTGGTAGTAACGCTCCAAAGGCAGACCCTACTAATCTTCTCGCCATATGAGGAGCCATGAGTCCCACAAAACCAATCCCTCCCGCGAAGGCGACAGAACTTCCAATTAGCCCTGTACTAATCATTAATAGCAAGAATCTTTGCCTCTGTATATGACTCCCAACTCCAACGGCAATTTCATCTCCAAGTTCTTGCACATTTATATTTCTCGACATCGTCCATGCAAGTACAACGAGGACGATAGTCCACGGAACAAGAATTTGAACATTTGCCCATGTTGAGCCATGAACGGTTCCAGTGATCCAAATATTCGCTTGATTCGCCCGATAAATCGGACCTAAGATCATCAGCAGGGTCGTGAACGCCTGCATCAGTGTAGATATCCCAATTCCTATAAGAACAAGACGAACGGGAGAGACACCATTTTTCCAAGCAAGAATATAGACTAGAAAAGCAATTACACCTGCCCCAATAAATGCAGCCAACGGCATCCATTGAATACTTACGGTAAGCCCACTTTTATCATCACTAAAAAAGGCTAAAAATCCAACAACTGCAACCGCTGCTCCTCCTGTAATTCCAAGAATATCTGGGGATGCCAATGGATTGCGAATCATACCTTGTAAAATCGCTCCCGCTACCGCCAAAGAAATGCCAACCATGAGTGCAACGATGATTCGTGGCAAGCGAAATGAAGTAACAACCAATCTCTCCAAATCTGCCCCGCCACCAAAAAAGACGTGTACAACGGTAAGTGGATTTATTTTCATATCTCCTAACCCAGTACTTAAAATAAACACTGCTATAGCCAAGAACGCCATCAAAGCAATCACTTTTCCAGCTTGTTTATCTAATAGAAAAGAAACTTTCTTATTGAACAATCGAATGCTTTTAAACGTATTCATTTCCCACCCCACCCCCTTCTTGCAATAAAAATAAAGAAAGGCGTTCCAATAATCGCAGTCATAACTCCGACTGGCACTTCCTGAGGCATAATCACATATCGGGCTAAAATATCCGCTACAAGTAAAAGTATACCTCCTAGAAGACCAGAAAAAGGGATAACCCACCGATGATCAATTCCAACCAAAGCACGTGTAATGTGAGGAACGACAATGCCGATAAAAGCAATTGGTCCAGCAATTGCAACCGCCCCTCCTGCTAATAAAATAATCACAATCGCTGTGACGATTTTTACTAGTCCTGTTTGAACACCAAGCCCTTTAGCAACATCCTCTCCCATGGAAAGGACATTCATTTTTCCAGCAAGGAGAATGGCTCCCAGCCAACCAATGATTAAGTATGGCAGTACAGCTGTTAATATTTCTAGCTTTCTTCCCTGTACAGAACCTGCTAACCAAAATAACACCTGTTCTAGCGCTGCTTCGTTGATGACGAGAAAGCCTTGTGTAAAGGACGAAAACATCGCGGCCATCGCGGCGCCAGCCAAGGTCAATTTCATCGGTGTTAGTCCTTCCCTACCGATAGTCCCAATAACATAAACACCAATGGCCGCTACAGCTGCTCCTAAAAATGCAATCCACGTAAATGCCTGCAAATTGCTAATTGAAAATAGGGTAACCCCTAACACGACTGCAAATCCTGCTCCTGCATTAACCCCTAAGATACCTGGAGACGCGAGTGGATTTTTTGTTAAGGTTTGCATTAATGCTCCTGCAATCGCCAGGCTACTCCCGACAGCTGCAGCAATGAGTGCTCTTGGAAGTCTAACCGTCTCAATCACTAAGTGCTCATTTGATCCATTGTTATTCTGTAGTGCCTCCCAAGCCATCCTCCACGTCGTATCCGTGTAACCATATACAATGCTTGCGCACATTAATAACAAAAGGAAAATAACTGTAAATAGGAGGCCAATAATTCTTTGACTATTATTCTTTAAAAGCATCAGTATATTACCTTTCCATAAGAAATTAATAATTAACTATCAAACTACTATCAAGTCTATAAAAAGGAAAATCTACTGTCAATGATTATGATAATCATTTTCAATTAACTATTGACACGTCTATGAAATCGCTTTAAGATAAATTTGTAATTGAAAATCATTATCACTTATACATATTAGGAGGTACTCATGAACCATCTTAAATCTATACTAACTATTTTCACGATCGTTTTTCTTTTGGCTGCCTGTGGCTCTAAAGAAACTAGCAGCGATACAAAAGGGGCAGCAACAAAGACTGAAGATACAAGTTATACAATCGAGCACGCTATGGGATCTACTCTCATTGATAAGGCTCCTAAAAAGGTTGTAATCCTAACAAATGAAGGAACTGAAGCTCTATTTGCACTTGGAATAACACCTGTTGGTGCGGTCCAATCCTGGACAGGTGATCCTTGGTATGATCATATTGCTAGTCAAATGAAAGATGTCGAGGTAGTCGGAACTGAAAGTGAAGTTAATCTTGAAGCTATTGCAAGTCTTCAACCAGACTTGATTATAGGAAATAAGGTGCGCCAAGAAGCTATTTATGAGCAACTCAGCCAAATTGCTCCAACCGTCTTTTCGGAGAACTTAGCTGGTAATTGGAAGGAAAACTTTGAGTTTTATGCAAAAGCTCTTAATCTCGAAGAAAAAGGAAAAGAAACACTAGCATCCTACGATGCTCGTATCGATGAGCTAAAAGGAAAACTAAGTGATCAATTAACGAAAAAGATTTCGGTCGTTCGCTTTGTTGCAGGAGATGTCCGTATTTATCAAAAAGATTCTTTTTCAGGCGTGATTCTGGATCAACTTGGATTTGCTCGACCTGAAAGTCAGGATGTCGATGAATTTGCCCTTAACGGTGTTACAAAGGAACAAGTTCCATTAATGGATGGTGATATTCTTTTCTATTTCACTTATGAAACTGGTGATGGTGCAGCAACTGAGCTTGAAAAAGAATGGTTGGAAGATCCTTTATTTAAGAATCTAACCGTCTCTAAGAATGGAGCAGTCCATAAAGTTGATGACGTCATTTGGAACACAGCTGGAGGAGTACTGGCTGCAAACAAAATGTTAGATGATATTGAGAACACTTTCCTAAAATAGATGATTGCTCGGCTCATACCCCTACAATAATGAGCCCCCTCTCGAAAAGAGTCCGATTTCATACGGGCTCTTTTCTCATTTCCCTCAAGAAAAATCCGGATAATCCTACCAAAAAAGGAAACAATATGTGTAGCTTTTTGGATAAGGGGATCTGCTCCGATGAAAATTCCATTCAAGAAAAAAAACACTGAAAAAGAAGCACTAGAAAAAGTCTTGTCTAAATCAAATGATTATAAAAATATTCATTTTACCAACGAGAAAACAAAAGTCGAGTTCTATCTAACTTTCATCGCAAGCCTCACGGATGAAAAAATCATTCACAAAGAGGCTCTCCCCTATTTGCTACATGGAGAGCTTTACAACCTAGATGATGTTCCAGAATTGATTACCATTGCTGAGACAGAAATTTCTACAAACCCAAAAGATATTGAATTAAAACTGTTTAATGGTTATGTTCTTGTTCAAGTAGTGGGAAACGAGGAACAATTGTGTTTCTTTGCCGCGCAAAGAGAAGTTGGTAGAAGTATTGGGGTTCCTGAGGTCGAATTTAGCGTTATTGGACCAAAGGAAGCCTTTGTCGAATCAATGAAACAAAATCTGAATCTGGTTAGAAAAAGGATTCCTGTTAAAGAGCTGGTGATTGAAGAATTAACGGTTGGAAAAATATCAAAAACAAAGGTCGCGATCATTTATCTTGAAGAGATTACTAATCAAGAAAATATAAATACGGTTCGGCAACGGTTACAGGACATTGACATTGACGGAGTTACGGATAGTTCCTTCATCGTTCAAATTATCTCAGATAATCAAAACTCTCCATTTCCACAGTTGCTTGACACAGAAAGGCCAGATCGGGTAACCGCAAGTATCATTGAAGGAAAAGTGGCCATCATCGTTGACGGTTCTCCTCATGCTTTGATCGGACCAACGACTTTAGTAGAATTGTTCAGTTCTTTTGAAGATTATTTTCTCAACTGGATTGTATCGTCCTTTTTCCGATTGATTCGACTATTTGCCGTAACCTTTTCCATTCTAGTTACACCTATTTACGTAGCAACCTTAAGTTATCATTATGAGCTTATCCCTCGTGATCTATTGAGTGCATTGGTCGCTTCACGACGGGCAATTCCTTTTCCACCAATACTTGAGGCACTCTTTCTTGAGTTAACAATTGAACTATTGCGAGAAGCTGGAGCAAGACTACCGACCAAGGTTGGCCAAACGATCGGTATCGTAGGAGGGATTGTTATTGGAACAGCAAGCGTAGAAGCTGGCCTAACAAGCAACGTCCTCTTGATTATCATTGCTCTAGCTGCGCTTGCCTCCTTTACAACACCAGTTTATAGAATGGGCAATACCATTCGCTTACTGCGATTTCCGTTTCTATTATTTGCGGAGTTGTGGGGATTGGTTGGAATTGTATTATCTTTTTGTATCATGCTGACTCATCTAATCCGTCTGACCTCCCTCGGGAGACCGTATTTAGAACCCTTATATCCACCGAGGAGACAGGATATGAAGGATGCTCTTATCAGGCTGTCATTTAAAAACCAAGCCAAACGCCCAGTTTTTTTACGTTCGAAGCATCCGTCACGATTGGATGAAAGAGATGCTAAACAGAAACAAGATATCGATGAATAGAGGTTTTGCATCATGAGTGTAAGCATTCCCGAAAACAAAAAAATCTCTCCTTTTCTCGTCTTCTTTGTCGTGCAAAAGATGCAATTCGGGATCGGTATATTAGGGTTTCAAAGAATTATCGCCAAAACCGCTGGGTATGATGCATGGATATCGATTATCCTGGCAGGAATAGCTGTCCATATCGTGTTATGGGCTCTTTTTAAAATGTTAGAAACCGTAAATGGAGATATGATTTCCATCCATACATTTGTCTTTGGAAAAATCGTCAGTAAAATATTCGGCCTATTTTTTATTCTTTACTACCTCTTATTAACAGTGACTGTCATAAGAACTTATGTGGAAATTGTACAAGTATGGATGTTTACTGACCTAACGACCTTTTGGTTTTCTCTAATCTTTCTTATTGTTGTGGTATACATCATTTTTGGCGGTTTCAGAACGGTAACAGGGATGGCTTTTTTCGGGATTGTCCTCCCCTTCTACGTTTTGGCACTCTTTTTATTCACACTTCCATATGCTGAATTCGATAATCTGCTTCCAATCTTAGATCACTCGATTTCAGACATTCTTTTAGGCAGTAAAAATATGTCCCTAACTGTGCTAGGGTTTGAGTCCCTGCTGATCTTTTATCCTTTTATCAAAGATCAAAAAAAATCAAAAAAATGGGCTCACTTGGCTGTATTTTCCACGACAATGATTTACGTATACCTAGCCATCCTTACCTTTGCTTATTTTCCAGAAAATCAGCTACAAAAGAACATTTGGCCAACCTTAACAATGTGGAAAATCATTATGATGCCTTTTGTAGAACGATTTGAGTATATTGGAATTGCCAATTGGTGCTTAATTATTTTGCCTAATGCAAGTATTGCTTTATGGTGTTCCAGCCGCATTGCCAAACGATTATTTTCAATCAAACAACGAACAACAGTTCCTATTTTGGCCTTTATTTGTTTAATCGCTACGAGCTTGCTGTTCACTCGAAAACAAGTCAATCTTCTAAGTGATTTAGTTGGACAAATTGGGTTCTACCTTAATTTTTTTTACTTTCCATTGTTACTGGTAGCTACCTTGATTGCGAAGAAGGTGAAAAAAAATGAAGTGGGTTCATAAAATCTTGGTTATAGCATCTATCGCATTTTTTCTGAACGGATGCGTTAAGAAAGAAATATTGGATGATATTAACCTCATTGAGGCAATTGGATTCGATTATGCAGGGGATGGAAATACCAGCGGAACAATTCTTTATCCCATTTACCAGCCGGACCAACCACCAGAAAACAAAACATTGACGGCAAAAGCACTTATTAAAAAGTCGATCCTGCAGGATATACAGCTTCAGGCGGCCAACCCAATCGTAACAGGAAGTATGGAGGCTGTCTTATTTGCAAAAGAGCTAGCCACGAAAGAAGGGGTTCTCGAATTAATCGATGCCTTTCAACGTGACCCTGGAGTGGGTTCAGGACTTTATTTAGCTGTAGTTGATGGAGAGGCAAGAGAACTGATGGATGGCAATTATGGAGTTAGAGGCAACGCTACTTTTATCTCAAATTTATTAGAGAATAACATTGAGAATGAAGATCTTCCGAAAACCAATTTGCAAAAATTCCTCTTTTCATATTATCAAGAGGGACAAACACCTTTTATGCCACAGTTAAAGAAAATATCAGATGAAAAGATTGAATTAAACGGAGTTTGTTTTTTTAAACACGGTAAGGTCGTTGAAACCATTTCATCGGATCAAATGTTTTTCTTTCGCCTACTCGTAGACAAATACAGCAATGGTTTACATAGGGTGAAGATAAAGGATGGAGAAGCTGCCGTCCGAAGCATTCGTTCTACCCACAATTTTGATTTGAGCAAACGATCCCCTTTAGAAATCACCGTAAAAATAAAGGTCCAAGGAATTGTCAATGAATATACAGGAAATGAAGTGAAGCCAGAGCAAATCAAGCAATTAGAAAATGCCTTTGGTGAAGAAATCAAAAAACAAAGTCAAGAACTAGTAGATATCTTTAAAGAGCAAAAAATAGATCCCGTTGGTTTTGGTCATTTTGTCAAAACTCGAAAACGAAAATATGATTTATCCAAATGGCTCGAATCTGACCTGAAAAATCTCACGGTCAAGGTTGTGCCAGATGTCACCATTACAGAAGCTGGCGTGATTGAATAAGGGGTATTGGGAGATCTTTAGAGGGCCGGTAGTGGCATTCTTTTGATTGACAACTATTACTCGGGACAGTCAATCTTGGTAATCAAACTGGCCTTGAGTGACAACTTTTTCTCGGGGGCACCTTATTTTGTCATTCAAATCACACTAGTTACCTTTTTTCAGACAAAGAACGGGCATCATGTACATTCATGATGCCCGTTCTTTCTGGAAAAACTATACGTCCTACTCTGAAAACATGTATTTTTTATAGTGATATCGAATCGAGAAGATTAAGCTGAGGGCGAGCATATTCCCCATCAACGCACTTCCTCCGTAGCTAATGAACGGCAGCGGAATCCCCGTAATCGGTAGAACCCCAATTGTCATACCGATGTTCTGGAAGACGTGGAACGTAATCATACTAATAACACCTACGCAAATATACGTGTAAAAAGCATTCTTCGTCTCCATGCCCACTCTTGTAATATGATATATCAGCAAAAAGAATAAGCTGATCAAAATACTTGAGCCAATAAAACCAAATTCTTCGCCTACGATACTAAAGATAAAATCTGTATGGCTCTCTGGTAGATAGACTTCTCTCGTTCCGAAGCCCTTCCCACTCGTTTGTCCTGAACCAATGGCAAGAAGCGATTTAGTCAATTGATAACCTGTTGTGCTAGAGTAATTGTAAGGGTCAAGCCAGGAATAAATACGGCCAAACTGATACTCTTTTACCCCTAAATACTTCTCCAATAAATCGGGCTTCCACAACACAAAGTAAAAAATAACGGAGATCAGTGAAACCCCAACCCCAAAGATTGGAACAAGGATTTTCCATGTGACGCCTGAAATAAATATCATTCCAAGCATGATCGCAAGGAGAACCAAGGAAGTTCCTAGGTCAGGCTGCTGCATAACGAGCAACAAAGGCGCTCCTGTTACGAACCCTATTTTCAGTAGGAGCCATACGTCCGTTTGGATCGTCTTATCCAAAGTCTTTTCATGATGATCAACAATCGTTCTGGCTAATGCCAGAATTAGAAAGACTTTTACAAATTCCGAAGGCTGTAGAGAACCTATGCCTGGTGCTCGGAACCAGCTTTTAGCCCCATTGATAACCGGAGCGATACTGTCCGGTGCGACAATCAAGAACGCAAGCAATGCTAAACCAAGCCCATATACATACCAGGATAGTTTTTTTAGTTGGTCTGAATCAAAGTTAATGACAACAGCAATAATTCCTGCGCCAATAACATACCAAACAATTTGCTTTAATAAAAAGTTTTCACCGTACTGCCCTGTTGATTGGGCACTATATATTGAAATACAGCTTGCAACAAATAGTAAAAACAAAATAAAGATTAAATTAAAGTCTAGCTTGGAGGACGTATTCTTATCGGTAGTCATGATGAATTCTCCTTAAGGTCTTGTACAATACTTCATTATATTTTTTTAAGAAAGAAATCACAACTTTTTATAAGGTGCTGGTTATTTTTACAAAATAACGTCTAGTTATATCCTCCCTTACCTGTTCCAAATTCGTTGGCACTTGTGGGATTGAGTACCCAATATAAAGTGGCGTTGTCACAAAACGCGGGACAATTTTCGCGAAAATAACATCGTCCACATGGTAAAAAAAGATGTTATAACTATTCGCTCGAAAAATAAAATCGTTCAAAATGTAATGGGCCGCTACTTGGATATATTTCGCAAAGGATTCTATTTGATTGAGGTCCGTCATTTTTACATTAAATTCATAAAATCCGACTTTCGGCTCGGTTGATAGAGAAAAAACAACACCATTTTCCTGATGAATTTCGTTTCCTTCAAAAACGGCAGCCGTCACTTTTTCCATATAGTCGATAGATTTCAAACCAATAATTTGCATATGTGGATGGGCAATCGTTCCTCCGGATAAAGGGCCATGGTTCTTGAAAAAAAGAACAGACTCAAAACGTCCACTTTTCTCCATTTCTAACCAATGCTTTATGGCAAAGGTGAACAATTTTACTAAATGCTCTTTTGCATACATAGAGAGCTCACTCGAACAATCATCTGTTTCAATTAATACTGTTTGATAAGCATTCTCCAGAACTGGGTACTTATTTTTTAGGAGAATAATAGAATCCTCTATAGCAATAATGTCAGTTAACGCTTCTCGAGCGCAAAATGGACAGCTTGTGTTTTTATTGCGAATGCTTTCTGGTTTCTGTACCCCAATAGATGTATTAAACAGTAAATGTGTATCCTTCATTCCCTCACCCACTTTATTTTCACATTTAATAATATGATTATGTTTTTTTCTATATTGTAGGGGATATTTATTAATTTCGCGAGCTTTTCAATTTGCGTTTAAATGTGAATAACTCGTGAACACTCTTAACAAAACTAAACAAAACTTAACGAAAAGTAACTTAAGTCACAGTAGCCAAACTTAAAGTTTAGTAAGTTGGAAATGAGAAAAATGCTGGGGGTGATTGTATTGCAAGATGAAACCTACACACCAGATGAACTTGCTAAGTTATTTAAGATATCCAAGCATACGGTTTACGAACTCATTAAACGAGGAGAGCTTCAAGCTTTTCGAGTAGGCAATAAAATGCGAATTGATAAACTTGAGGTGGAGCGATTTAAAAAGATCGATTCATCATCAGACATAAAAAATGAGCTTTCTACTAGTCTACAAATTGCTGGAAGTCACGATTTTTTAATTGAGCAGTTAATCAAGTATGTAACCAAACAGGCCGATTTTCTAACAATTCAGCCTACATACATTGGAAGTCTTGAGGGTTTGATGATGCTCTATCGCGGAAACTGCGATGTTGCAGCCCTCCATCTACTCGACCCATCATCAGGGGAGTACAATCTTCCTTTTATTAAAATGTTCTTTGTTCATGAACCACTAACTGTGATTCGGTTAGCAAGTCGCGAGCAAGGACTCATGATAGCAAAAGGAAATCCAAAAGGGATTCAGGATTGTCACGACTTAACGCGCAAGGACATCACTTTTATCAATCGACAAAAGGGCTCTGGAACTAGGTTTTTATTAGACTATACATTGGCAAATGAGAATATAGCCCCTTCTTCCATCAAAGGTTATGAAAATGAAGAATGGAATCATCTTTCCACAGCTTCACAAGTTAACCGAGGAATCGCAGATGCTGCTTTAGGCATACGTTCTGCTGCCGAACAGCTTAACTTGAACTTTATTCCTATTAAAAATGAACAATTTGATTTAGTCCTTCGTTGGAACAAAAAGAATGAAGAAGCACTACAGCATTTACTCGATATTATCCAATTAACTAGCTTTGAAGAAAGCATCCGCAATCTTGAAGGCTATAACACAGAAGAATTTGGGAAAATCATTTTTGAGAAAAAATAGGAGGCATGTCAAAATGAATTTTAAACGTTTATTATCAACATCCTTAATCGCATTCTTACTCCTATTCCTAGCAGCATGTGGGAATACAGACAGTACGAAGACTGAAGAGGCAGAAAGGGATACCGCAGCAACAGAAGAACAGGTGGAAGTCACTGACTTAATTTTAGCAACAACAACGAGTACGCAAGATAGTGGATTGCTTGATGCGCTTATTCCAATGTTTGAAGAAAACTTCCCTTACAAAGTGAAAACTGTTGCCGTAGGTACTGGTCAAGCTCTTGAAATGGGTGTTAATGGTGAAGCTGATGTCCTTTTAACTCACGCTCCTGCTTCTGAACAGGAACTTGTAGATAATGGCGATGTTCAAAATTACAAGCGTGTCATGTACAATGACTTTATCATCGTGGGTCCAAAAGCTGACCCAGCTGGTGTAAAAGGTCTAGAGGTTACAGAAGCATTCCAAAAATTATTTGATAGCAGTGCAGTATTCGTTTCTCGTGGAGACGATTCTGGTACACATAAGAAAGAATTAGAAATTTGGAAGTCAATCAATGTGACACCTTCAGAAAATGCTTCATATTTAGAAACAGGTCAAGGAATGGGGAATACTCTACAAGTTGCGGCTGAAAAGCAAGGTTATGTGTTAACTGATAGAGCTACTTACTTAGCGCAAAAAGCAAACTATCCTGATATGGACATTGCTATTGAAGGTGACGATGCTTTATTAAATATTTACCATGTCATGGAAGTGGATCCTTCTAAAAATGAGCAAATCAATAATGACGGTGCGAAGGCATTTGTTGAATTTATCGTAGATGAGGATACTCAAAACTTCATTGAAGAGTTTGGTAAAGAAGAATACGGCGAATCTTTATTCTACAAATATACAGAGTAATAGTAACAAAAATGCCTAGTGTTATAATAATGCTAGGTATTTTTTTGGAAAGGCAAAAAACACTCGATTAAAAGTGGTTTTGAATAAAAATAAGAGAAAAAATTCCGACTAAATCAAGAAATTCACCTAATTCTCTATTAATAAAAGGAATTTTTCCGGTTAAGTGGGCTCACCTGTCTGAACAATAACAGAGCCTTTTGAAAACCACATACAAAATACTTAGATTTTGTTTACAAAGAGAGTTGAAGTTGGATGGATTTACTACTAAATGGATTAAGACGAGCAATTGAGATGCTTGCCTCTGGCGATCCAGAAATCTATGAAATTACGTGGAGAACCTTACGGATTTCTTTGACAGCAATTTTGATTAGTACCCTCATTGGAATCCCTCTTGGCATTCTTTTTGGGCTAACCAAGTTTCCTGGAAGAAAGCTGCTATTAGTATTCATTAATATTGGCATGGGACTTCCACCCGTTGTCGCTGGTCTTTGGATAACCATTTTCCTTTGGCGGTCAGGTCCACTCGGCCACCTCTCTCTTTTATATTCGCCGATTGCCATCGTCTTGGCACAGGTGCTTGTCTCCTTGCCAATTTTAATCGGGCTTACATCAAGCGCATTTCAAGAAATTGATGAAAAAATGCGGATGCAAATTCGAGCCTTAGGTGCAACCAAGTTGCAAATGTTTAAAATCTTACTATTAGAAAACAGGGTTGCTATTCTTGCGGCTGTCATTGCTGGTTTTGGCCGAGTCATCGCTGAGGTTGGTGCTGCGATGATGGTTGGCGGTAACATCAAAGGCGATACACGCATTTTAACAACCTCGATTGTGATGGAGGTTTCCAAAGGGAATTTTGATATCGCTTTTGCTCTTTCCTTCATTATTATGACGTTAGCCTTTATTGTGACGTTTTGCTTAACGTTCCTACAGCAAAGGAGCCGAAAAATATGAGTACACTACTAAAATTAGAAAATATGACCTATGCTGTTCAGGATCGAACCATTCTTCGGGTCCCTTCTCTCTCGATTGAAGAAGGAGAAATCATCGGGATTATGGGTCCAAATGGAGCCGGAAAAAGTACTCTATTAAAGCTTTTGTCTCTACTTGATTCACCTAGTGAAGGTACTCTATTTTTCAAGGAAACGAAGCTATCAGCACATAAAGTCACGATCGAAATGAAGCGAAAATTCGCGATAGCCTTACAGCAATCCTTATTGCTAAACACATCAGTCTATCAAAATGTGGCCCTCGGCTTAAAAATTCGCAAGCTACCAAAGCAAGAAATCAACGCGAAGGTCGAATACTGGTTAGACAAATTTAACATCTCTCACCTTGCCAAAAAGCATGCTTATCACTTATCAGGTGGAGAAGCGCAAAGGGTCAATCTAGCAAGAGCCATGGTGCTTGAGCCTGAGGTGTTATTTTTAGATGAACCTTTTTCTGCGCTCGACTTTCCGACAAAGGTGCAGCTTCTCAAGGAATTGAAGGAGATTTTAAAAACAACCGAAACGACCACCGTATTTGTCAGTCATGACCTACTTGAAATAAAGTATCTAACCGATCGGCTTGCCCTTCTTATGAATGGGGAAATCAAGCAATTAGGGAACACCCTAGATGTCATTGAGCAGCCGAATGAAAGCACCGCTCCCTTCATTCAGGAGTGGAAGGAATTTATTCTTTGATTGAATGGAAAACAATTTAACATAAGCCCCCTGAAAAAGGCTCTTTTTCGTAATAAAATGAACATTCAATACAAAAATAGCCTATAAAAAAAGAGAGTAGCATGTGAGTTGAACATGCTACTTTATATATATAGGAGGTTTGGGTTGTTTGGGTTACTAACATACGGGAAAAATTACGTTTTGGCTATGCTTAAACTGGGTATAAGATTATAGAATATCGACTTGGATTAGGATAGCGATTAATAATTGAAGTAATAATTGGATGGATACTGCTACGTCGGTGTCAGTAGTTGATACTTCGATATCACGGGAGTTTTCAATGCAAATTGTTTGACGGTTAACTTGTTGAATTTGTGAGAATTGAAGTAAATCTTGTGTGATGGATTCAGCTTGTTCATCATCAGCAATCGTGATGTTGACAACAAGAGCAATCGCAATTTGGATGGCTGCTTGAATAGATACAGCTACTTGAGTATCAGTTGTTGTTACTCTAACGTCACAGCTATCTTTGATAACGATACGTTCATTTGATCTTTGTTCAATATCTGAAACTTGGTCAGCATTTTGAAGAATAGTAGCTTCGTTATCAGAAAAAGGGAATTGGCTAACTGGGTCTAGTGCGTTGAATCTTCTGTACTCGCCTCCTACATTGCTTCCACCGCATTGGCATGAGCTGTAGCCGCAAGTATTGCATCTGCTAGTTCCTTGTACGTACTCTGTTCTTCCACTTAACATTCATATCTCTCCTTTGCTTCTTAATTTTTCTTTCTTACTTTGTCCCTTAAAGTTTTTCGGGTTCTCTTTGGTTTCTCAACTGTTTCTGCTGGAGCAGTTTCTGTAGTGGTTTTTGATTTGTTTACAAATTCATTTACTTGCTGTTCCAAGTCTTTGTATAACTTCCTGATTTGATCTTTATCATCAGTTGAAAGTTCCCTTAACTTTAAGTCATCTTTTTTAAAAACATCCTTTACACGCAATCCAAGTAGTGTTTTGGACACCTCTTGCAGTTTGTCATTCATATCTCCCAACCATTTCACCCCCTTGAGCGCTTATATTAATTCATATGCCGTGGCCCCACTACGGTTGTGGGCTCTTCCACTAGTACTCATAGAAAAGGCGTTTGCACGATGGAAAAACGCCCTTGGTTCAATCTCCATGATTCACTTCTAACCAGCGGGATAATTCAATATATATAAAACAAATACAAGCCATTGATTTACTTTTTGCCTCTAAAAAGAAATGGAGGAATTCGATTGCACGATAGAATAAATTTTTCCCCTTATTTTAATGGTTGGTTTTTTGGAATAGTCTTCACTTTAATCATCGCTGGACTCATCTCTACTTATTCCCGCCCACTTACTTCAGGACATCTGAAAGATTGGTCTGATGAAGTTACAACAAATGATTTACTCGTTCGCATCCTCCAGACCGAAAATCACTATTTTTATCATGGCACCGAAGAAAGTTGGCCATATTCGTTATCCGACCTTGCCTTCGCATTCTTTACCAATGTTAAACCGACGGATATCCGTACTTTTCTTGGTAGAGAGCTCCCTGGCTACTCTATTTTTGATACAGAAATAGTCGTGGCTGGAGAAGGCACCGATTTCACGACTCTACCAATCGAATCTGCACCTCCAATGGAAGTTTTATTAAAAGAACGAGAGATTGCCGAAGAGAAATTGCAAACCGAAGAAAATGAAACGACGCCGATTGCACCTGGGAAAAGACCTGTCCTCACTTATCACACACATAGCTGGGAATCATTTATGCCGTTGTTGAAGGGTGTTACCGAGCCAGTTAATGCGGTAAGCTCTAGCGAAAAAGTAAATGTCGTCGGTGTAGGTAAAATGCTTGCCGATGCATTGAATCAAAAAGGGATTGGTACGGAGCATGATACAACGAATATGACAGAGAAATTGTTCGAGAATAATCTTGACTACTATGACTCTTATACTTTGTCTCGAAAAATCGTTCAGGAAGCAATGGCAACCAATAGTGATTTGAATTTTCTCATTGATATTCATCGTGATGCATCTGAGAGAAAGATCACAACGAAAGTGATTAATGGAAAGTCCTATGCCAAAATCTTTTTTGTCGTAGGTAAGGAGCATAAGAATTACGAACAAAATCTTCAAGTCGCTATGGACCTCGATAAGAAACTAAAAGAGAAATACCCAGGCATAAGCCGTGGCGTTTTAAAGAAAGGAAAAAATGAAGGAAATGGAGTATATAATCAGGACCTTTCTGATCGAGCATTATTAGTCGAATTTGGAGGCGTGGAAAATGAATGGTCCGAGCTTCAAAACAGTGTTGAGGCGTTTGCGGATATTTTTAGCGAATACTACTTAGAAGCCGAAGCTGTCAACGGGACCCCTTAGAAAAAAAACCTTTTTCCAGTATACTAGAGGAAAACAAAGCTGGTGACGAAATGAAATTTGCAATTATTACGGGAGCTTCAAAAGGATTAGGTGCAGCAATCGCCACAAGATTATTAGGAGAAGATTTTGGAATCTTCTCTGTTTCAAGAATGGAAAACGAGGATTTACGGAAGCATGCAGAAGAACAGAATCTGTTTTGTGCACACTTTCCATGTGATTTATCAGATCCAAAAAGCATTGAAATAACTTTTTCGGAAATTGTGGAAAAATTAGGCGATACCGACGAGTTATGGGTATTCAACAATGCCGGAGTTGTGGAGCCGATTGAAAAAGTTGGAAAGCTCGATACGGAGTCTGTCGTGCAAAATCTGAACGTGAATCTACTTGCTCCTATTCTTATTACCAACCTACTAACGCAACGTTTAGCGAAATCTAAAGTTACTTTTATTAATGTGACGTCGGGAGCAGCGGAACGACCAATTCATGGCTGGAGTACATACTGTAGTACAAAGGCAGCTGTGAATATGTTTACCCAAGCAGGAGCACTAGAGCAAGAAACCTCTAAAGGGAAGCACGTCATGATCGGCTTCAGTCCTGGCATTATGGACACAGACATGCAGCAAACGATTCGTTCTTCATCAAAGGAAGCTTTCCATGATATTGAAAAGTTTAAAAGCTATAAGGAAGAAGGACAGCTTCGCAGTGCTGCTACAGTTGCGAACGCACTAATAGATTTACTGTTATCGGGAAGTATTGTGAATGGCGAAATCTATCATGTGAATAAATTAATTTAGATTTCATGAATAAATCTCTCATATGGGGTAATACTATTAGCACAAGTGTAATTCCCCCTTTTTCTGGACCTCTTAATTGAGAGGTCTTTTTTTTTTTGCATAATTCACGAAATGAAATGAAACAATAAGGAAAAAAGGAGTTATGCATATGACGAAAAAATATAATAAGGGCAGTAAAAATCAAAACGCACCTGATACTGAATTCGCTCAAGAAGTAGCAAGTGGAGATAATAGTAAGGGAAACAAAAGGAATAAGGCTAAGCATGCTAAAACTGACGTAAAGAAAACTCGACCATAGTTAACTTGGTCGAGTTTTCTCTTATTTTATAGGGAAAGGGGTAATTCACATGTCAAAAGTTCCTACTTTAATTCAGCTAAGATCTCATCAATTTTAGCAAGCTCAGATTGTAAGCCGCCGCCACTTAGGTACCATAGTGGACCATCAAGATAGATAATGTGATTATTTTTATAGGCTTCTGTTTTCTTCACGATATCGTTTTCCATATCCGCATCGATATTTGACTCTCCACCTATAGCTGCAGTACGGTCGATTACGAATAACACTTGTGGGTTAAACTCTAGAATTGCTTCGAATCCGAAATTAGAACCGTGAGAAGAAGCTTCGATATCTTCAGTTACTGGCTTGAAGCCATAGATATCATAGATATAACCAAAACGAGAGTTTGTTGCGAAACCAGATAATTTTCCTTCATTATACATGGTCACTAATGACGTGTCATAGTTACCAGCTAAAGTCTTCACTTCTTCTAACTTAGAATCAAATTTTGCAAGATACTCTTTCGCTTCTGCTTCTTTACCAAATAGCTCTGCTGCAAGGTCTACTGAAGCTAAGAATGTATTCCAGTAGTCATCTTGAGAAGTACCAACAAAGACAACTGGTGCAATTTCTTTTAATTCTTCATAGTATGCAGACTGACGACCAGAGATAAAAATAACATCAGGAGCCATTTCAGCAATATCTTCAAGTAATGGTTCTTTTAAACCACCTATACTTGCATACTCATCAGAAGAATAAGCTTCAAGGTGCGCTGGTAAAGTAGAGTCTTTCGCAACTCCTACAATTCCCTCTACACCAAGTGCATCTAATGTATCTAGGAAACCATAATCAAATACGGCAATTTTTTCTGGCATTTTATCGAATGTCACTTCTTCGTAATTGATGGTTCCTTTGTCTTCACTTTCAGATGAAGCAACTGTTGAAGATACCGTCATTGGATAAACTGGACTTTGTTCCCCTGCTACTTCCGTTTCTGCTGATTGTTCTTCAGACGCTGTCGTCTTATCCGTTTCCTCTGATTTAGTTTCTTCACTTGAACTACATGCAGCAAGTGTTAAAAACATTGCTAGTAAAATGCTAGATAGTAACCATTTTTTCATGATTCTTCTCTCCTTATGTATATTCTTTTCTTCATTGGTAATGATAATCATTATCATTGATAACAATTCTCATTATAAAGAGAGGATTCTATTCCGTCAATACAATTTTGTAAATTATTGAAAATTTTATAAAATGGTTGATCTACACTTCTAGTACGCAATGAATACACCCCAACATTCTTATATGAGACTCATCACCACTAGGAGTTGTTCATGCGGACACTTTTCACTGGATTCTTGTAATAGTTGTCTTCATGACGGGTTCGATACAACTGAAAAAGTGTTAATTCTAGAAAAAGTAGCTTTTTTTGAGGTGCATAGATTTTCTAGTATAGAAACCTGGCTTAGAAGCGAATCCGATCGCCACTTTTTTCAAAACTCAAGTTCCATAATGCCATTCTCGCCTCTCATAGTAGGCGAAAAGTAGGCCTAGAGAATACAGTTCAACCAAACATTTCTCTAGGCTCTATCGAATTAAGTATGAGAATTGAAGTACACACAAATACGGCATCCATTCTGTTCTTGAATGGGAATATCCATATCGTAAATATCGCGCAATGCATCAGAGTTAATAATCTCGTGAGTTGGTCCATTTTTCACAAGCTTACCGTCCTTCAATGCGACAATACGATCTGAATAGACAGACGCGAAATTGATGTCATGTAAAACAATGACAACCGTCTTCCCAAGCTCATCTACAAGTCCACGTAAAATCTTCATAATCTGGACTGAGTGCTTCATATCTAAGTTATTTAGAGGCTCATCAAGCAAGATATAGTCTGTATCTTGCGCGATGACCATAGCAATAAATGCACGCTGCTTTTGCCCACCTGATAATTCATCTAAAAACTGATCCTCCATCTCACTCAAGTTCATATATTCAATCGCTTGATCAACGAATTTTTCATCCTCTGCTGTCAGGCGGCCTTTAGAATAAGGATAGCGTCCAAAAGCAATAAGTTCGCGCACCGTTAATCGAACATTAATATAGTTTGATTGCTTCAAGATAGAAACACGTCTCGCAAATTCATTCGATTTCCATTTTTGTACATTATTTTGATCTAGTAGTACTTCTCCTGTATCAGCATTTAATAAGCGGCTCACCATCGAAAGAAGTGTAGACTTACCTGCACCGTTTGGACCGATAAATGATGTAATCGTACCAGATTCTATTTTTACAGATACGTCTTCTACAACAGGCTTTTTCCCAAATCGCTTCGTTAATCCTTTGATTTCAATCATCCTGCTGCCCTACTTTCTTTTAATAATAAGTAAATAAAGTAAATACCACCAACAAAGTTAATAATGACACTTAACGTCGTGCGCAATTCTAAAATATGCTCAACCAAGAATTGCCCTCCGACTAAGGCAATAATACTAATCAAACTAGCGCCTAAAATTAAGACCGAGTGCTTATATGTAACCAAATACTGATAAGAAAGATTTGCCACAATCAAGCCAAAAAATGTAATTGGACCAACTAGTGCTGTTGAAGTGGCAATTAATACGGATGATAAAACCAAAATATTCATTACCATCCGGTCATAATTAACACCTAAGTTCATCGCATTTTCTCGACCCAATGACATGACATCTAGTTTTCCCATAATGCGATAACCGTACATAAACGCTAATATCAATATCCCAATTGAGATATACAATAAATCAGCTTTCACATTTGTGAAGGTTGCAAATAAACGACTTTGTAAGCTTAAATATTCCACAGGATCAATCAACACTTGTAAAAAGCTCACCAAACTACCTAACAGCGTCCCTAAAATCATTCCGATTAAAAGGAGTAAATAGATTGGGTGCTTATCGGCACGGAATAAGAATCGATATAAAACGAGTGCGAATAGTACCATTGCTAAAATAGCGATGCCGAAATTCAAATATCTATTCAATACCCATATCGACATGGACCCTGCGAAAAAGTAAATGATTGTTTGGACGACTTGGTACATGGAATCGAGTCCCATAACAGAAGGCGTTAGTATTCGATTGTGAGTTATTGTTTGGAATACCACGGTCGAATAGGAGATGGCAATCCCTGTTACGACCATTGCCGAAATCTTAATCATTCTTCTTGGAAAGGCGTAATCAAAACCACCTTTAATATCATAAAACGCATAAAACAACATACTAATAATTGCTAGAATCGCTAAGAGTATCAACTTCGTACTATTTTTTCGCATAGGCTCTCCCCCTAAATAACATAATTAAGAAGATCGCACTACCGATTACTGCCACTGTCACGTTAACCGGAATCTCATATGGATGAATAATTACTCGTCCTAGAATGTCACAAATTAATAGAAAGACAATTCCAAGTACAGCTGTGTGTGGAATTGTTTTTCGCAAGTTATCCCCCAAATAAAGAGAGACAATATTAGGCACAATTAAACCTAGAAACGGAATAACCCCTACAGTTAGTACGACGGTTGTAGAAATAATAGCAACAAGGATCAGACCCATATTTAAGACAAGCTTGTAGCTAAGTCCTAAATTTCTCGCAAAATCCTCCCCCATTCCAGCAACGGTAAATTTATTGGCATACAAATAGGCTAAAATAACCGCTGGAATACTGACATAAAGTAGCTCATAACGACCTGAAATAATCAGGGTGAAGCTTCCCATTAACCAAGATTGAATATTTTGCAGAAGGTCTGCTTCATACCCAAGAAATGTCGTAATCGAGGACAAAATGTTTCCATACATGATGCCGATTAGTGGTACAAAAATAACATCCTTGAATTTAACACGATCTAGAATTTGCATAAAAACGAGGGTTCCCGCTAAAGCAAATACGAAGCTGAAAATAATTTCCTGCAAATACGTCGTATTTGTAAAAAATAGCATAGAAATTAAGATTCCTAGTTTCGCAGCATCTAATGTTCCAGCAGTCGTTGGAGACACAAATTTATTCCGGCTCAATGACTGCATAATTAAACCTGCAATGCTCATTCCTGCCCCTGCCAATATGATGGCCATTAGACGAGGCACGCGGCTAATTAGGAAAATTTGTGTTTCATCTGACTCCCAATCTAGCAACTCACTCGGCTTAATATCAATGGCACCAATAAATAGCGATAGAAAAGACAGGACGATAGCTGCAATTATCAACATCCAAAGTCTCATGTATAATCCTCTTCATCTGGTTATTCTTGGAATGGTAATTGAAAATGATTATCATTCTAAGTACGGTTTCATTATAAATAAAAAATATTCAAAATTCAACCTTGAAACATGGGAATTAGAGGAAAAGTAGGCAACTAGTAACTTTTAAAAGTTTTTTGGCAATTAAAAAAGGAGCTCAACACGAACTCCCTACTCTTCATATATCATTTTCCTAGTCATGCCACCATCGATAATTAAATTCTCACCCGTAACAAAATCATTCTCCGTTAAATATATACAACCGCGAGCAATATCTTCTGGCTTTCCTACTCGTTTGGAAAAATGCTGAGCATGGTCCCTTGCAGATAGCTGGGTATAATCCCCTGTTTCAATCCAGCCTGGTGAAATCGCATTAACAGTAATGCGGTCCTCTGATAGCGATGCTGCTAGGGCATGGGTAATTGCGACGATTCCACCCTTTGAAGCAGCATAGGCTTCTGAATTCGGCTCCGACATGATTGCTCTTGTTGAAGCAATGTTAACGATCGCTCCTCCATCTGCGTTCTGGCGCATATATTTAGCACCTTCCTTTGAACAAATGAAGACACTTCTTAAATTTGTATTGAGAATATCATCCCATTCGGTCACCGCTAAATCATACACATTCTTAAACTTGCTGACGCCTGCATTGTTGATGAGAATGTCGATTTTTCCGTATTCTGCAATGGCCGTTTTCATTAAGTTTTGAATATCCTCTTCGCTTCTTACATCTGTTCGCACGAACTTAGCATTCATTTGGCGTTCTAACGCTTTGCCTTTTTCTTCGTTCATATCCGCGAGTACAACTTTTGCTCCCTTTTCTGCATATGCGAGGGCAATGCCTTTTCCGATTCCGTTTGCTGCACCAGTAACGATCACTACTTTATTCATTTCATTCCCTCCTATTTATCTTCATTTTTACAGAATAAGGAATCCTGTGCAAATACTAAAGGCGCTCACTTAGGTGAACGCCACTAGTTCGTTAATTATCAATCCATTTCGTCACTTCTGAAACAGACTTTCTTTTTCGAGGAGCGGGAGTCATATCAGGATAGCCCAGATAGACGAATCCGACTACTTCTCCCTTGTCTGATAAACCAAAATGCTCTCGCATTTCCGGGTCGTAAGTTGGCTTACCTGTTCTCCATACCGCTCCAAGCCCTAGCGCATGTGCTGCTAAAAGCATATTTTGCACCCCAGCATGAACAGCAGCAAACTCTTCCTGTAAAATAATCTTGTCCCCTTCACTTGGCTCAACTGCAGCCACGATAACAACTGGAGCACGAAATGGATTTTTCTTCGCCTTTTCTAGCTTGCCTTGATTTTCTTCTGTCGTCGGATCATCCATCCCTTTTGCTGCGATTCGAGCAAGAGTTTCTCCTAGTCCTTTACGTCCATCGCCTGTTAAAACAAAGAATCTCCATGGCTCTGTACGGTGATGATTCGGTGCCCAAGTAGCCGCTTCTATAATTTGTTCAATCAGTTCTGTTGGTACTTCCTTATCTTGTTGAACCTTCCCAATGCTACGTCTTGTTTCTAGCGCTTCAAATAGTTCCATTTCTCCTACCTCCAATTCAAATCTCTTAAAAGTATATGTAGCTTTTTTGTTAATTTCTCTTTATTCGGACATATCCTGCTGTTTCTAATAGTTTAGTATACATGATTTTTTATAGTGAAGTGGAGTCTCATATCGGAATTGCCCTCCCTCCGTCTCTATGGTTAGCTTTTTCTAAAATTCCAAAAAAAATCACTTTATTTAGATATAAAGAGTTGATAAAATAATATAATCAGTGTGTAGAGATATTGGTATTAGTTTTACTGACCAAAAATATATGTCGCAAGATACGTCTACCATCTGAAATTTTTTTTATTTCGGAGGGAAAGACATGTATAAGGAAGAAAGACTGCCTCAAAATGCGAAGGAAGGCATATTATTTTTATTGATTATTTCAATTATTTCAGTAAACACTATTGCCCCGATTATTATGGGATTAGAACGTGGCTTTAGTAAAGAAAATTATTTAGAAACGCTAAAGATTATTCCGTTTATGTGGATTATCGTTGTTTTGTTAGTAAGATTAGTTGCAGGGCCAGTAGTTGGTAAAGTGATACCAAAATTCGTAGGACAAACAGATGGATTTAATGCCAGAGTTTTAATGAATACGTTTATGAATGTTACCGTCTTATCAATTCTTCTAACTATTATTGGAACTTGGGTTGGCACAAAACATATTAGCTTAGAACCTTTTCAGAACTTCTTTCACAGTTGGTTCAGAAATTTTGGTGTAGCATTTTGGATTGAGTTGTTGATTGCTCAGCCAATAGCTAGATTGGCAATGAAAAAAATTCACGCAAGACAGTCTAGACAAGCTAGGATGATTTGAAATAACTTAGCATTTATTATTAATATAACGCTTGGGGTACAGTTCAAACTACCCCAAGCTTTTTTTGTGCTTTTTATATTGTTCATTAGCCTGTTATTTATCCTTCTCTCCACGTTATCGGAAATCAGATACTCTTCCAATTAACAAAACTCAAAGCTTCACTTTCTGCAACCTTAATGCATTTAAGACAACCGAAACCGAACTAAAAGCCATCGCTGCTCCAGCTAACCACGGAGCAAGGAATCCAAGAGCAGCGATTGGAATACCAAGAGTATTGTAGCCAAAAGCCCAAAAGAGGTTCTGCTGGATATTGCGAATCGTTTTTCGACTCATAAAAATGGCATCGGCAATACTATTCAAATCCCCTCGAATCAGGGTAATATCAGCAGCCTCCATTGCCACATCGGTTCCAGTTCCAATTGCCATACCAATGTCTGCCACTGCAAGGGCTGGTGCATCATTGATACCATCACCGACCATGGCAACTTTCTTCCCTTGCTGCTGAAGCTTCTTCACTTCATTCGCTTTTCCTTCTGGAAGAACCTCAGCGATATAATGGTCAATTCCCACCTTGTTCGCAATTGCCTTTGCTGTTTCCTCATTGTCCCCTGTAATCATGTATACGTCTAAGCCCATTTCTTTAAGGCGAGTGATCGCTGCCACAGATGTATCTTTAATCGTATCAGCCACCGCAACAAGACCTGCAAACTGACCGTCCACCGCAACGAGCATCGCCGTCTTTCCTTCTTTTTCTAGGGTGTTCATTTGCTCTTCTGCTCGACCGAAATCAATTTCTTTGAGCCCCATCAATTTTCGTGTTCCCACATAGAGCTCCTGTCCATCTACAATGGCCCGAATACCGTACCCTGGTATTGCCTCAAAATCAGACACATCTTTTAATTCAATTCCTCGACCCTTAATTCCTTCAACAAGAGCCACCGCTAGAGGATGTTCTGATTTTCTTTCGGCACTTCCTACCAATGCTAAAAATTCCGCCTCATTCATCTCTGTAAAAACATCGGTTAACACAGGTGTTCCATTCGTCACAGTACCTGTTTTATCCAAGACAACTGCTTGGATCCTGTGCGTCATTTCTAAATGCTCTCCGCCTTTAAAAAGAATGCCATATTCAGCAGCACGTCCAGACCCTGCCATAATCGATGTAGGCGTCGCAAGCCCAAGCGCACACGGACAAGCAATGACAAGAACCGCAATCAGTTTTTCCAAGCTTTCCGCAAAATCTCCTGGTGTGACAAAAATGAACCATATTAGGAAAGTTAGGACCGCAAGTCCTACTACTATCGGTACAAAAATTCCTGAAATCTTATCGGCTAACCGTTGAATCGGCGCTTTAGATCCTTGTGCTTCTTCCACGACCTTAATAATTTGTGCAAGAGCAGTATCTTTTCCAACCTTGGTCGCCTTCACCTTCAGGAATCCATTTTTATTAATCGTCGCTCCAATTACTTCATCGCCAACCTTTTTATCAACGGGGACACTTTCCCCAGTTAACATCGATTCATCGATTGCCGAAAAACCTTCCGTAATCATACCGTCGACCGGTATTTTTTCACCAGGCTTCACGTGAAAAATATCTCCGCTTACGACTTCTTCTAATGGAATTTCAACCTCGACTCCCTCACGCTCTACAATCGCCGTCTTTGCCTGCAAGCCCATCAACTTTTTAATCGCTTCAGAAGAACGGCCTTTGGCCTTGGCTTCGAACAGCTTTCCTAAAATAATGAGCGTAATAAGAATGGCACTCGTTTCATAATAGAGCTCCACTGTATGCCCAGTGTGTATACCAATTGAATCAAAAGATAAATACAAACTATAAAAATACGCAGCAGACGTTCCTAATGCGACGAGAACATCCATATTAGCACTCTTATTTTTCAAAGCTTTAAAAGCAGAAATATAAAATTGGCCCCCAATGATAAATTGCACTGGAGTCGCTAGCGTTAGTTGGAACCATGGATTCATAAATAGGTCTGGCACATAAATAAAGGATGTGAATTCAAAATGACCCACCATCGCCCATAATAGAGGCAAGGATAGTAGAACCGAAAAAATAAATTTCACGGTCTGCTTTTTGATCTCTTTTTCCCGATGGTCGACCGACTCTTTACCTTCGTCCTTCATGCGAGCTCCGTATCCGAGTGCCTGCACTTTTTTTATAATATCGGTTGTTGAAAGCTCAGTTGGATTGTACTCGACCGTAGCCTTCTCTAACGCGAGGTTAACATTGGCGATTGTTACGCTTTCTAACTTATTAAGACCTTTTTCAATCCTGGCAGAGCAAGCTGCGCAAGTCATCCCGGTAATATCGAATTCGGCCTTTTCTGTTACAACATCATAGCCAAGGTCTCGAACCTTTTTTTGAATAGCTTCTACATTGATTACCTGAGGATCGTATTTCACAGAGGATCGTTCCAAAGCTAAATTGACATTCGCTTCTTCAATTCCCTCTAGTTTTCTTAACCCTTTTTCAATACGAGTCGCACAAGCCGCACAGGTCATCCCTGTTATTTGCATATTTGTTTCTTTCATTTCGTTCGCCTCCATACCCCGTTAGGGTATATTAAAAGGATAAAAGAACGCGCTATTTGAATGGTAGCACGTTCTTTTATATTTTGTTATGCTACATCGTAGCCTTGATCGTCAATCGTTTCTTTAATTTGGTCAAGAGTAACCTCAGCGTTATTAAAATCGATCGCTACAGTACCCTCTTCAAGGTTTACTTTGACACTGTTCACGCCTTTAAGTTCACCAACGCTACCTTCAACTGCTTTTACACAATGACCACATGACATCCCTTTTACATTTAAAATCACATTTTCCATTCTGTATACCCTCTTTCCCTATTTTTTTATTAGCTTTTGAATCGTTACAAGCAACTCATCAATCGCTTCATGATCGCCTTCTTGAACTCTATCGACAATACAGCTTTTCATGTGGGCCTCTAGTAAAATTTTTGCCACACCATTTAAAGCTGCTGTTGTTGCTGAAATTTGCGTGATGACATCATCACAGTAGGTATCTTTTTCGATTAAACCTTTAATTCCACGAATTTGCCCCTCGATTCGATTTAATCGAGTCACTAAGCTTTTCTTCGTTTCCTCTGAATGGTGGCTCTTTCGATGATTATGCTCATGACCACAGTTTTCCTTCATCTCCATTCGCATAACCTCCTTTGATCTAAATATTACTATACCCTCATAGGGTATGTAAAGTGACAAATCTCAAAACTTTTCGGAGGATTACTAACTAAGACTTCAGCCGTAGTGCAAAATAAAGCTTAGGATCAATGATTATTATTACACTTTCTATTATGATGGGATTATAAATGAATTGACGGAGGAATTTTTGACAATGAAACGAATTTTACTGATATTTTTAATCATTGCTGGGGGATATATTCTTTTTACTAGCGTAGGAAGCCTTACCTGGTTTGCAAATAAAGATCAAACACAAGCAGATATTACTGATAAAATTGACAACATTGAGTTTAACATTGCATCAGCAAGTGTCACGATTATTCCGGAAAATCGGGATGATTTAGAAGCTCAACTAACTGGAAAAGGAAAGGTAACTGTTAAGCAAAAAGGCGATACGATTACAGTTGAATACAAGCAAAAGTGGTTCTCTTGGTTCCAATTCTTCAATCATTCCAAGCTTACCGTATATGTACCAGAAGACTATAAAGAAGACATGGTGATTGATATCGGCTCGGGTAATTTGGATGTGTCAGGGGAATCTTCTAAACAGCCTTATAAGGTAAACCATCTCATTTTAGATATGAGTTCGGGGAATGTCGAATTGAATGATTTAGTCGTGAATGAATTTGCTTTTAATGGCTCTTCAGGGAATGTCGAAATCCATTCACTTGATTCAAAAACGGCCAGTGTCGATGTTAGTTCTGGCAATGTAAAAATTTCCGATTTTGCTGGTGAGTTAGAGGCCGATATATCGTCCGGAAGATTTGACGCACAGTTTGCTGAGTTAAGGGATTCCATTAGCATCGATGTAAGCTCAGGGAATGTTTCACTAGATTTACCGGATAAAGCTGATTTTGCTTTGGAAGGAGAAACGGGCTCAGGAAATATTTCAACTAGTCTCCCATTAAAAATAGAAAAGCAAGACAAACATGAGATCAAAGGTACCCATGGTTCTGGTCAGCATGAAATTGAAATAGATGTATCTAGTGGAAATGTAGAAATCCACTAACAAACAAAGGCCCTCTGAATGGAGGGTCTTTTACTTTAGTTAAGAAGCACTTGCTAATGTTTCTGCTTCCTTTTTTCTTTTTATAAGGACTAGAGTGTAAGCAGCAATTAATACGATTAAGAACACAATCGAAAATCCATAAATGAAGTGATACCCCTTATAAGTCGCGATAAAGCCAAGTCCAGTTGAGCCGATGGCCATACCAAGGTCCATTCCGGAGAAATACATCGCATTAGCTGTCCCTTGCTTCTCTTTTGCCACTGCTCTTACAGCAATAGCTTGAAGTGTCGGTGTAACCACCCCATAGGCAATTCCATAAAACAATCCCGCTAGAAGCAATGTCCATGTATGTTCCGCAATCGATAATAAAAATAAACCAACGATTCCGCTGAAGACACCAGGATAAATAATTACTTTATGACCATAACTATCAAACAAACGACCAGATAGTGGACGTACAAGGACCATCATAATTGAAATGACTAGAAAGAAAAAGGGAACTGAATTTCCTAGGCCGACCTCTTTTCCCAATTCCCCCATAAAGCTAATGACACCGCCCAATGAGATCGTAAAAAAGATCGTCATGATTGAAGGCAATAATGCATTTTTATCAAAAGCATACGCTTTGAAGGAAATTTTCTTTTTTTCAGACTGCGATGCCTTTGAAGGTTTTACAAAAAAGGAAATTAGGATGGTAGCTAGCGTCAAAAAGCACGTCAAAATGATCATAAAATTATAGGAAAAGTACTGAAGAATGGAAAGTGCTAACATTGGTGCGATACTTGTGCCCACGCTTGTAGCCATGCCATAATAGCCAATCCCTTCGCCAAGGCGATTGGTTGGAATGATGTTCGTTGCCATTGTCGCGAGAACAGTGGTTAATATCCCGAATCCTACCCCATGAAAGGCTCGCAAAATCAATAGTGCCCCTACCGATTCCTGATTAAAGCTCAAGCCAATCGTAATGGCAACAAAGCTCAAACCTATAATGTTTAAAATCATCATGTTGACCTTATTCATCAAATAACCGATGAGGGGACGAGTAATAATGGCTGCCAGCATAAAGACCGTCGTCATTAATCCCCCTTGTGTTGGATTATCCTTTACATCAGTAATATAAGCCGGAAATCCTGCCGTTAACATTTGCAAACTAATGAAAAATAAAAAAGCCATTACCACAATGGCCACGTAACGTCCTGTCCATAATCTCGATGTTTCTTTCATAGATGCGCCTTCTTTCTTATTCTTCTTCTAGTAAATGTTCAATATTAGTTTCTAGTGAATGTAATACTTCCTGAAAAATCGCTAGCTTTTCCTGCTCAATTCCGTTAACGATTTTTGTGAAGATTTCCTCGATAAAATGGGTCAGTTCTTCAACTAAAGCTGTTCCCTTTTCGGTAATTTCAATTAAAAAGGAGCGACGATCCGTCGGATTAGGAATTCTTCTTACTAACTCTCGCTTTTCAATTAGATCTAAAATTTTCGTAAGAGTCGCCTGATCCTTATCTGTTTTAATAGACAATTCCTTTTGGGGGATTTGACTGGATTCATGTAATGTCCGTAAGACAGCCCATTGCTCAGTTGTTATATGATATGGCTTCAAATAATGATTGATAATGCGCGTCATTTTTTTACTAAGACGAACTGATGCAGAGCCAATAAATTTATCCATCGACATAGGTGATTCCCTCCACTTGAACAATATGCTTATTATAACCCCTATTTTAGTTTGTGTAAATATAGTTTGTACAAAAACTATATTTTATTGATTGCACGGGATTGGGCTTGGATTGCACGGAATCCAATGGGAAATGCGTATAATTAGTGGTTAATTGCGTATTTTCCAAAACAGGTCACTTTCAAATACCTATTTCAGGATAAACACAAAAGAGGAGAAAAACGCCCCTACGTTTTTCTCCTCTTCCTCTTATCTTTGTGTCTGTAATGATATTTCAGCTGTTTCATGACGAATGGTAGCTTGTGCGGCTGCGAGTCTAGCGAGTGGCACACGATAAGGTGAGCAGCTCACATAATCAAGACCTGTGACATAGCAAAATTCAATCGAACTCTTTTCTCCGCCATGCTCGCCACAAATTCCTGTCTTAAGATATGGCTTTGTTGCCCTTCCAAGCTTCACGCCCGTTTCAACCAGCTTTCCAACGCCATCTTGGTCGAGCACAGCAAACGGGTTTTCCGGCAACACTTTGTTTTCTATATACGCCTGCAAGAACTTCCCTTCCGCATCATCACGACTATAGCCAAACGTCGTTTGTGTTAAATCATTGGTTCCGAAAGAGAAGAAATCGGCTTCCTCAGCAATTTGATCAGCAGTTAATGCTGCACGTGGAATTTCAATCATCGTACCGATTAAATAATCAAACTCCTTCCCTGTCTCTTCTTGTACCTGAAGAGCGGCATCAATCACCAGCTGACGCATCTCTTTCAACTCATTAACATGACCCACAAGCGGAATCATAATCTCAGGCTTCACTTCAAGTCCTCTATCAGCTAAATTTGCAATCGCATAAAATATTGCTTCTGCCTGCATTTCGTAGATTTCAGGATAAATCATCCCGAGACGACAGCCACGGTGGCCCAGCATTGGATTGAACTCATCCAACTGACGAACCTTTTTCAACAATTGTTCTTTTTCCATCAATTCAGTAGAACTCGGATCAAGAATCTGTAGCTTCGTTACCTCAACTAACAACTCCTCTTTATCTGGTAAAAATTCATGTAACGGTGGATCTAACAAGCGAATCGTTACAGGAAATCCTTGCATTGCTTCAAATATCCCTTCAAAGTCTCCCTGCTGCATGGGTAATAATTCAGCTAGCGCCGACTCACGTTCTTCCAGGTTAGACGCTAAAATCATTTTTTGCACAATCGGAACGCGCTTGGCATCCATAAACATATGCTCCGTTCGGCATAATCCAATTCCGCCTGCGCCAAATTCAAAGGCCTTTTTCGCATCCTCTGGATTATCCGCATTGGCACGAACTCCTAATTTCCTAGCTTCATCCGCCCATGCTAAAAGCAATTGAAACTCCTCTGAAAGCTGTGGTTCAATCATTGGAATCTCACCAAGCATGATTTCACCGGTTGCTCCGTCAATCGTAATCATATCACCGTGATTCACAACAGTATCGCCGATTCGAAATTGCTTTTCCCTTAAATCAATTTTCAATGCTTCACAACCGCAAATACAAGCTTTTCCCATTCCCCTGGCAACAACAGCAGCATGACTCGTCATTCCTCCACGGCTTGTTACAACTGCTTGCGCCGCGATAATGCCATGGATATCATCTGGCGTCGTTTCAGGTCGAACAAGGATGACTCTTTTTCCATCATTCCCTAGTTGTTCCGCTTCATCTGCATCAAATACGACAGCTCCGGTCGCAGCACCTGGTGAAGCTGGCAATCCTTTGGCTAACTGATTACGTGGATAAGACTCATCAATTCGTCGATGAAGAAGCTGATTTAGTTGATCAGGATCAACTCGAAGAAGCGCCGTCTTTTTATCTATAATCCCTTCCTCCACCATTTCAACTGCAATTCGAATCGCAGCTTGTGCCGTCCTTTTTCCCGTCCTTGTTTGCAAAATGAACAGCTTTCCTCGTTCTACTGTAAATTCAATGTCCTGCATATCGTGATAATGCTGCTCTAGCAGATGGCACGTTTCCGCGAATTGTTGAAACACCTCTGGCATTTCATTTTCAAGGGTCGCAATTGGTTGTGGCGTACGAATGCCAGCGACCACGTCCTCCCCTTGGGCATTAATTAAGTATTCTCCGTACAGAACATTTTCACCAGTTGAAGGATTTCGTGTAAAAGCAACGCCAGTTCCTGACTCGTTTCCTGTATTTCCGAAGACCATACTCTGAATGTTAACTGCAGTACCTAAGTGGTCCGGAATCTTATTTAAACGACGGTACACAATCGCCCGCTGATTGTTCCAAGAATCAAACACACTATTAATCGCAAGAAATAACTGTTCTTTTGGTTCCTGAGGAAATTCTTTTCGTGTCCGGTCTTTGACGATTTTTTTATAACCAGCAATCACCTCTTGCCAATCTTCTGCTGATAACTCTGGGTCAGATGTGTATCCATGCTTTTCTCGATATTCTTCTAAAAGCTGTTCAAAGAAAAAGACATCCACATCAAGGACAACATCGGAAAACATTTGGATAAAGCGGCGATACGAATCATAGGCAAAGCGCGGATTGTTTGTTAGCTTGGCCATTCCCTCAACTGTTTCATCGTTCATTCCTAAATTCAAAATCGTATCCATCATTCCTGGCATCGAAAAAACAGCACCTGAACGAACAGAAACAAGCAATGGATTGGATGGATCGCCTAGTCGTTTCTCAGTTGTTTGTTCAAGTCGGGCCAACGCTTGTAAAATTTGCTCCTGTACGTCCGGAGAAATCTTTTTCCCCGCATCATAGTAAGCATTACAACTTTCTGTAGATATCGTAAAACCGAAAGGAACAGGTAGCCCAATCGAGGTCATTTCGGCAAGATTGGCTCCTTTTCCCCCTAGTAATTCCTTCATACTGCTGTTTCCTTCATTGAACATATAGACGAATTTTTTCATTGTAAAAGTTCCTCCCCATGTTATCTTTTCAGTATTTTTAAGATGGAATCAGCAGTTTCTTCGATTGCTTTGTTCGACACATTGATGACTGGACAGCCGATTCTTTTCATGATTTTTTCAGCGTACTCTAATTCCTCTAGAATTCTTTCAAAGCTTGCATAGTTCGCCTCAGAAGTTAATCCAAGGTTCTTCAGTCTTTCTTTTCGAATGGAATTCAGCTTATCAGGACTTATGATAAGACCCACGCATCTACTTCGTGGAATTTTATACAGCTCCTCTGGTGGTGCCACCTCAGGTACTAATGGAACATTCGCAACCTTGAATCCTTTATGCGCTAGGTACATGGATAATGGTGTTTTTGACGTCCGCGACACGCCAATCAGAACAATCTCAGCACGAAGCAATCCCCGAGGATCGCGGCCATCATCGTATTTCACCGCAAATTCAATTGCTTCAATCTTTTTAAAATAGGAATCATCTAGTTGTCTCATCAGCTTTGGCTTATTTTTCGGACTCTTATTAAAGGTTTTACTAAAGGCGGTCATCAACGGACTTAATAAATCCACGGTCACAAGCCCTTCCTCTTCGGCCCTTTTATCGAGATATTCCTTAAGAGACGGAATCACTATGGTGTAAGCAATGATAGATGGAACGTCATTCGCCATGACCAATACATCGTCGATATCAGCGAAATCAGCCACAAAGGCATTCCGTTTTACTTCCACAAAACCACCATTAAATTGTGTAGCCACAGCTCTTACGACTAAATCAGCTGTTTCTCCAACTGAGTCTGACACGACAAATACTGTTTCCTTTCCTTCCAAGATCCCAATTCCCTCCCATATCCACCTGAATAATGATGTTATATATCTGTGTCCACTACTAAATGTGTTATACTTATTAATATATAGTATATTATATTTATGTTCAATTTGGAAAATAGTTTTTACTTTTTTTATGACAAAATTAAGAAAATTCGATGCAACGCAAAAAAGCTCCCCCTCAAGCAACATGTGTCTTCTTGAGGGGGAGCTTTTCGATATTAACATCTTTGGAGACCCAACCATGACATCACCAAATTAATTTTCACTATTAGTCTCGATTAGGAGCTAACACGAGAATAATGATTTTTAGCGATGTGTGTTTGTTCCGAAGAAGGAATTAATTCACATGGTTAAAATGGAATTCAAACCCCTTAATGAAACAATCTTATCGGATTAGCACCGATTTAAGCTCTTTATTCCTTTATCCGGATTATGAGCATCTTCGCAAATGTATTCATTTTTGAAGGATGGTGAGATACCGAATGAATACCATACGTTTTTACCATTTCAATTAAATTTATGGTTGTGATCCACTTCATCTACGTACAAGAATTATAGGTAGATGATTATTTCATTCCCAGTCACTCAATTGAAAAGAATTGTATGATATTTTACCCTTCAAAAACTAGAACACCTGCTCCACCTTCCCGAACCAAAACTAGGAATAACCTTTAATACTCGTTCACAGTCGGAACGAACACGAATGGTTGAGCCTCCAAAGATGTTAACTTTTATCTCTTACACTTATATTATAACAAGTAATTTTTAGAATTATCGGAATTGTTTTGACAGAACTGTGAACTTTTTGGAAAAAGCAACGGGATGAAAACTTAATAGGTTCCGTTTTTCGCATCAAGTCTCGAAAGCGGCAGTTGGGGGTTATGGTTAAGCACCTGGTTCGAATTATAGACGGAAAAGTTCCGCTTAATTAGAAATTAGTATTTAAAAAGGCTTATATAGACGGAGAAATTACGCTAATTGGCTCGAAAAACTTCAAAATGAAGGATTTTTCTTTGTATAATCGGAAATACTCCGCTTATATATCCCGAAACGAGCTCCATTCTGTATATAACCGGAAAATCTCCGCCTGTTTTCCTATTCTGGTTATTCGACTGAGGACGTGAAATCATATTTAAAAGAGTGTGAACGGAACCCTTTCATCCAATTGCAAACATATCTAATGCACACCATTCTTCGGATCCCATGATTCTTGAAGCTTACGTATATAAAGAATTTGGCCGGTATGATATAACGCGTGATTCGCTAGATGAGCAATGTCTGTTGACCATTTCCTAATCGTTTGTTCATCCGCTGCCGCGACCGTTTCCTTCCATTCTGTCATCAGATTGGTGATTCTTGTAGTCGTCTCAGACCAAGTGAGTTCCTCCAAATTATTGAATGACTCATCATTATTTTCGACTACTTCTGGGTTCGGTATCCCTTTGACTTTATTCAAATATCGCTGATTGTAATAAATAAGGTGGTTTATAATTTCAAAAATCGAATTGGTCGAACCTGTTGGCTTCCATTGCGCCTCTTCCTCCGTCAACCCATCAAGTGAATTGAGCAAAGATACAAACCATGTATTCTGATCATGACAAGCACTTAATTGCAGTAACAAAATTTCTTTAGCATTCATTTTCATGTTCCTCTCTATTCGAATTTTTTCTTTCCCATAACACTTCTATTTATTTCTCGATTTCCCTCCCTAGAACATAAAAAAGAGCCTGGAGAAAACTCCAAGCTCATTTTTGATTAAAGATATATTCGACGTCATCATCTTTTGCTTCGATTTTAAGGTTGTACTCATCGATGAACCATGCATCTTTATCATTAAAGAAAAATGTAATTCCTTCGACTTCATCCTTCACCGCAATGTTTCCTGCTTTTCCGAATGAAATACCTAGAAAGTAATTCGGATGGACAGTCGGAATACCACCATATAATTTCACAAAAAATTGAACGTAGTCGCCTTCTTGTAAGTCCATTTCTTCTTTATACCACTTAGCTGCTTCTTGACTTACAGTAAAACTCATATTTTTCACCTCATTGATTGTCTGCTACTTTCTATTATCCAACTTATAAGGTGATTTTACTACTATTTCGCCTTAATTATGCCAAAGTAGAAGATTCTTCAATAATTGCTAAGCGCTCTTCTACTTGTTCAGGAGTTAACCCATGTTGGGCAACATAACGATTTCTTGGATGAACGCGGCATTCATGTGAACAACTACGTAAATATTTGTGTTCATTTTCTTCTGAGCTAAAAATTTTATCGTTACACTCAGGGTTTGCGCAATTCACATAACGCTCACAAGGTTCACCAGTAAAATGGTCGCGCGCCACTATAACATGCTCCACACGGTTTACAGGAACAGCGATACGCTCATCGAACACATAGCATTGTCCATCCCATAATTGACCTTGTACTTCTGGATCTTTCCCATAAGTCACGATTCCACCATGAAGCTGACCTACATCCTCAAAGCCTTCACGTACTAACCAGCCAGAGAATTTTTCACAGCGAATACCACCTGTGCAATAAGTTAGAACTTTTTTACCTTCAAAATTCTGCTTGTTTTCGCGAATCCACTGTGGAAGCTCACGGAAATTTCGAATATCTGGTCGAACCGCACCACGGAAATGACCTAAATCAAACTCATAATCATTACGCGCATCGATTACAACTGTATCAGGATCCTGCATAGCCTCGAAAAATTCTTTCGGACTTAAATGCTTTCCAGTAAGTTCGTTTGGATTAATGTCATCCTCTAAACGAAGCGTTACTAATTCATTACGTGGACGAACGTGCATTTTCTTAAATGCATGACCTTCTGCTTCGTCAATCTTATAGACCATCTCTGCAAAACGAGGATCAGCCTTCATTGCTTCCATATATTTTTCAGTTGCTTCAAATGTTCCGGAAACAGTTCCGTTAATTCCTTCATGAGCAACAAGAATTCTTCCCTTTAAACCTAGTTCCTTACAGAACTGAAGATGCTGTGCAGCAAACTCCTCATGGTTTTCAATTGGGACATACATATAATATAACAACACTCGGTATTGTTCTGTGTTTTCCATTTTTAAATCACCTTTCTGAAATAGATCTATATCAAAGGCATTTCGCCTCATAAGAAAAGCGCAAGGCGCCCGCCTATCGGCGACAAGCATAAGACGAGCCGGCGTAAAGGTTGTTCTTTAACCTTCTCGACGGATTGGCTTATGACCAAGGAAAAAGCGTACTATCTTTTTCATTCGAGCCGTTGGCGCCTGGAGCTAGACAATTCTCAAAGTAGAGATTTACACTTTCTTATATTACAAAAAAGCAGTACCTTTCCATTATAACGGAAAGGTACTTAAATGTTCACTTATAAAATTCTCCAGGAATTTTCCCAAATTTTCTTCTATGGTATAATAGCGGGTCCTTGTTCTCATTAACGATGTCGATTACTTCACCGATCAGAATCATATGGTCTCCTGCTTCGACCGTTTTATAAGTTTTACATTGTAGTACACCTAGTGCTCCCGAAATAATGGGAAGATTGTGTTCGGAAGTTTTCCATTCACAGCTGCCAAATCGGTCCGTACCTTTCATGGCAAAAAGCGAGCAAATATCGCTTTGATCATCTGCTAATACATGCACCGCAAATTTATCCGTATTAACAAACTGTTCATAGGAAGAAACTTTTTTATCAATCGACCAAAGGATCATCAACGGGTCAATCGATACAGAAGCAAAGGAGTTCACCGTTAGCCCAAGCGGGGTTCCATTTTCATCTATTGTCGTGACAACCGTAACGCCCGTGGGGTAATTGCCCATTACGTCTTTAAAGGTTGAAACTTGATCCATATCCTCAACTCACCTTTCTATTCTTTATAGATGCGCTTTACACGCTAATCACATTGTTTATATATATTAACTATTATGGCGGCTTTTTCTAGGTTTGTCGAATATCTGGATTCATTCATGAAGCTGCTTCTTCATTTTTTCCAACAGCGCTTCAGAAGTCTCAGCTGTCACAAACTCACCATTGATCATGGCGTAAGGTGCTTTCTTGCACTCCTTACACTTACTTTGACATTCATATTCTTTATAGTTCACATTTTTCTCGTTAAAAAAAGCATTGTATTTCGGGAACGTTTCTTCTGATAAAAAGCGATCGAGATTTTTTCCACAAAATTCAACAGTTAGCTTTTTTTCTTTCGAAAATAATTTAAATAGTTTCACGGACTACATCCTCTGTTAATCTTGAATCAATTTATTTATTCACTAATGGAGCTAGCTCTAAACATTAATAGATCGGATTTTGACGAATCCATTTGGTCGCCACCCATTTTTCCCCGACTACAACGGGAATGCTACTATGTACGGACAAACGATCGACTTGATTTTGGCTGTTCGTATAGTGAAAATAGACAGCCGAGCCTTTTTTCGGAACAATCGAGACACCAGCCTTTGGAAAAATCGTTTCTCCACCTTCTTCTACATCATTTAAGTAGAGTAATAGAGTTCCAACACGTTGTCCACCTTTTTTCTCATCGACTTTCCCAGAAGGAAAATAGTCAAAATGAGCCTTATACTCTTCTCCCACATGATAGTTCAGCACTTGGAGTCCTTCACCATTTTCAACCGGATACTGAGTAAGTTCTTCGAATCTTTTTTCAAGCTTTGTGACGAGATCATTTTCATGAATCGTATAATACATGCCTTTACTCGTTCGACCAGGTGCTACTCTTTCTTCTCCCGTTACCGAATCTACCACTCGTGACGGCTGTAATCTCTCTTTTGATAAACTGATTAGTTCATCACATTCATCATCACTTAGAACATTGTCCAAATGAAGGATGAACGGCTTTTCAATTCTTGCAAGCACCTTAATTTCACGGTCACTTGTATAAATCGTATTTCCTCTTTGACCAATCGCGGGTATTTCATATTGATATGGGAGCTCACTCTTTGCTTCAGGCGACTTTACTGCTCCATTTCCAACAATCTGAAAAAGACTTTCGTAAGCATACCTTGGATTAAAACCTTTTTTCACAAGGGCATCTGCTATGACAACCGGACTAACTCCACTATTAAGAGTTGTAATAATCCACTCTTTTAGTTCATCGGAGATTTGTTTGATGGTTCCCACCGCTATTCCTCCTCACAGGCTTGCAAAATTGAAAAATCTAACACAATTTTACCATATTCAGAAAAATTAGATGCAGTTAAAGCTTTGATAGCTAAATACCATTTCTGACAACAAAAAAACAAGGTTTGTAGTAGATTGTTCAAACCTTGTTTTTCATAAAAATCACAAGCACAATAACTCTTGCACTTCATTGATCTTCAATTTAGAAATATAAGCGTTCTTATTAGTCCCATAAAAGAATGCAAGATATGTCTCACCAGATGCCTCAATTTTTGCTACTTTTCTCAAGTTTACTAAATAGGAGCGATGTGTTTTGAAAAAGTTCTTCGGCAAACGTTCCATAAGGTTTTGCAGAGGATCTGACGTTTCAAATTGTTCTGACTCTGTATGAATAATGGTTTTTCTTCCTTGTTTTTCAATGAAAAGAATATCATCTAATAAAATGTATAAATAAGTATTATTCGACTTTATAGCAAGTTTACTAAAATTTTTGGGTGCTGAAATCTCAACTTTTTTCTGATACCCAATCATCTTTTTTGCCTTTTCCAAAGCAATAAATAAACGTGTTCTTTCAATTGGCTTTACTATATAATCTACCGCTGATAAATTAAATGCCTCGATGGCAAAATCATCGTGCCCCGTCGTAAAAATAACTTGTAAATTAGGGTGAAGTTCTTTACAAGCTTTTGAAGCTTCAACCCCATTTAAGTCTGGCATACTAATATCCACTAAAGCTAAATCGGGCTTTTCTTTCACAACCAATTGAATGAGTTCTTCTCCCGTTGTTGCTTCCCCAATGACTTCAAATTCAGGCAAAAGTTTTGTAAAATGCACTAAAATGGTTCTGGAAGAGAGGTCATCATCTGCTATTATCACTCTTATTTTCTCCATGTACATCTCTCCCCTTGTTTTGTTCATTATATGAAAGTACCCTAGAAAGTCCAAATACCGGACCTAAGTACATTCATTTTCAGTAAAATGAATATGAATTATTCATCGGATGAATATCCTTATCCTTATTTTGAATGAATTGGTTGATTCTAAATATCCCCACGTACTCCTATTCCTACAGTTCTTATAAAAATAGGAGACTCTTCCTATTCTTAAAATAACCATTTAGGATCAAAGAAAGCGATCTACATTAAATAGATCGCTTTAACCGCTCTTCTTTTATATCATTGGATTAATATATAGGAGAATTAAAGCTAGTAATATCCGCCTTACTATCGAATACTTTCAGAAGAACCATCGTAATATCATCTTTTTGTGGAACCCCTGATGTAAAATGGTTAATTGTGTCAATTACCGCTTTTTCCACTTCCTTGACATCTTTTTCTTTACACTGCAACAAGGTCTCTTTAAGACGTGTGATTTGATATAGTTCCCCTTCTTTATTTTGGGCTTCAATAATGCCGTCCGTATAGAAAAAGACCATATCTAAATCTTCTAGTTGAATGGATTTCTCATGATAAATTTGATTAGGGAGACCTCCGACCATAATTCCTTTTACTTTCGGAAGTTCTTCAATCGTATTACTTTTTCCTCTTATACACAAAGGAAGATGATGCCCTGCGTTCGAATAAGTGAAAGTTCCAGACTTCGGATCCCAATCAGCACAAAACAAAGTAACAAACGATTTTAATGTCCTTAAATCCTCATATATCGCTTGATTCATGGCTGTTAACGTTTCACCAGGACCTTGTGTACTTTCTGCTGCGCTTCGAAAAGCTCCCCTTGTCAAAATCATCAGCATCGCAGCTGGAATTCCTTTTCCCATCACATCGCCAATGACAATACGAATTTTCCCATTAACCAATGGATAAAAATCATAATAGTCTCCACCAATCAGCCTTGCAGGCAAAGAATTCCCGGACACTTGTCCTCCCTCAACCTTTGGAGTCTTTCCATTTAAAAGAGCCGTTTGAATATTCCTTGCAAGATTTATTTCTCTCTGTAAGGATTTTTCAAGTTCATTTTCAGGAGTACCTTGATCAAAATGAAAGGTGAAATTATCAAAATACATCAAATGTCCTCCTTATGAATTTCCTCTAAAATATGGTATAATCCCACCGTTTCAAATACTTGGTGTGTCATTTCATCGACACCATGAAAAGCTAGTTTGAAGTTCTTCTCCTTAGAAAGATAAATGGCATTCATGATGGAACCAATTCCTGTTGAATCAATAAATTCCAACTCACTAAAATCAAAAATCAGCCTCTCAATGCTATCTAGTTCCTCTAAGTAAGGTTCAATTATACTACTAGTAGAAATGTCCAAAATCCCTTTTAACTTTAATGTCTTTGTCGAGCCAGTTTGTATTCTTTGAATGATTAACTCCATTTATACTCCTCCCCACTTAGAGCTTCAACCTACTCATTTGATGCATCAAGTTGCTGGCAATTTCAGAAAGCTCTTGAGATTGGCCATACAACGATTGTAGTAAATCAGATAATGTTATCGTTGTATTCGTAGTTGCAGATGTTCTTTCATTGGCTACTTCGCGCATTTTGTCCATTTTAGCAAGGATGTCTTTCACCTGGTCATTTGAATTATGTGGTTCTAGGAAGTTCTCTACTGAATCCAAGAACTCCGTGATTTCGAATAATTGTTCTCTTGCCTTCATGGTCGTTTCTGTTGAGAGTGTATATATTTTCTCGACAGACTGTGATGCTTCCTCTTCTAATCCTTCAGATAGCATCTGTGTTTTACTTGCTTCCGTCTCAATTTCTTTCACCAATTGATTTAAATTATTCGCCATCTGGTTCAAATCAGTTGAAAGTTTCGTTAGCTCAGTTCCATCATTGACATCACTTTCCGCGGTTAAGTCTCCCTCTTTTAATAAATCAATTTGAGAAGTTAACTTTTGGATATTGATATAGATTCTATTAAATAATTGATAGATTAAGAGGAAAATACTTACAATCGCTATAATTCCCGTTACAATCAAAATAATGGATTGTTGATGTAAAGGTGCTATTATTTTTTCATAATCGAATGCAATATGAATAACCTGCCCATTCTCTTGCGGCAAGAATAACTTATAGACTTTCTTTCCATCAATCTTTTCAACAAATTTTTGGATCTTTGGGTTCTCTACCATCTTCTTCAAAATCTCTGCATCATTTTTTGTTTGATATTGAAAATCTCCATAAACAATTTTCTTCACCGGTGGCCAATATTGACTTTCTAACTCCGGGTTTTGAAAGACTTTTGGATCTAAGATGGAAATATCCTTAACGAAAGGATTTTCCTGCTCAATGTCTTTAATTATTGATTCTGGTCCAACACTTTCCGTAAATTGGTATACCTCATCTGCAGCAATATAAGGATTTAGAATATAATTTGTCCCTTCTTTATGAAAATAAGCATATTTGAAAAATACTGGTTTGTCTTGATAGGTTCCAGATTGCATAATGGGCAAAATAACTAGCCCTTTATCGGAGTATAATCCAGGAATTTGGATATCTTCTCCCATTAACACCTTTTCAGTTTGTTGATAAACCATATCACCGAAACTCCTCGTACTAAAGCCGATTTCATTTGGATCAGTAGATTTCACAACAACAATGTCATTATCCTTTTTCTCTAAAATTGATAAACCAGCAAGATTTAAGTTATCTTTAATCTTGATTAGTTCAGTATCCGAAAGCTCTTCAGCATTTGATTCATCAAGAATATCTCCAATATACTGTAGATATCCTGCCATTTTTAGATCTATTTGATGTTCGATACTTTTTGAAGCCAAATCGCTTCCATTTAGACCTTTATTAATACTATGGGAAATTAAAGTCGTTTGAGTATCGAGTTCATAATTAACTTGTTCTTTCATCAAGTATAATTGAACACCGCTTGATATAATTGAAATAATTACCATTATCCCTAAAGTGCGTGTTAAGAATTGCTTCCTTAGTGAAACTTGTTTTTTAGTCATCTGCTCACCTCACCTCTTATTCTTGCTCAGTAGCTTTCTTACGTAATGCAACTTTATCTATTTTCCCTTGCACCATCGGAAATTCTTCAATGAATCTTATTTGATCTGGTATCTTATATCTAGCAATACGAAGATTACAATATTCATATAGTTCCTGACTGTTTAGGTCGCTCCTATTCTTTTGCACAAACGCAATAATTTGTTCTCCAAAAACAGGATGCGGAATTCCAACGACAACTACTCTTAACACATCCGGGTGTTTTTCTAAGATGCTCTCAATCTCTCCTGGAATAACTTGTTGACCACCTTTTTTGATCATGTCTTTTTTGCGGCCTACAAGTTCAATTTTTCCATCATCGTTAGTTCTTCCTAGATCCCCTGAGAAAAACCATCCATCCTTATACACATCATTAGTCAAATCAGGTCGTTGATAATAACCTAAAAACGGTCGTTCTGATTGATATAAGAGTTCTCCAATTCTTTCTTCCGATTGAGAGTCAAATTTATATTTGATATTAGGTAACAACGTCCAATTCATATCATTGCGAATATCGTTTTCTGTGTACATTACCGTTCCAAACTCAGTAATCCCTAAAAAGCTCATGATCTTAGCTGGGAAGTCTGAATATGTTTGTAAAAATTCTTTGGTCACTAATTCTCCAAATACACATAGTAAAGATACTTGATTTAATACTTGCTTCCCTAAGGATTTGCTAAATAAGTCCATAGCTTTAAATAGAGATGGAGTCGAAATGAATTTTTTGCTAGCATGACTTTCGAAAAGTTGAATGATCTCTGGAAAATTGAAATTCTCCGATAGTACCAAATGTGTCTTGGACTGCATAGTTGATAGTATCCACGCTAGACCAAACACCCCCGTTGCCGGAGCTAAAAGAAATAGTTTATCATTTTCAAAAATATCCAGCCCTATGTTAATCCCTTTTCCTACCCTTTGGACGAAATCCACATCGTATACAATCCCTTTTGGAGTGCCAGTACTTCCGGATGTACATCCAATTATTTGAATTTGTCCTTCTTCAAGGGGATATTTTTCTCCGATATGAATAGTTTGGTTCCACTTCATATCCTCTTTATTTTCCAAAATAATTGTCTCTTTTAGATTTGAAGCAGCCCATTGATTAATTGTCTCCCATAAATGAAATCCATTATGTTCAGTCACTGTAAAGACTATGTGAGGACTAACAAAATCTAAAACAGAAATTAAATCTTCATGGCGTAGAAGCGGACTAAGGGGTACAGTGATTCCCTGTAATTTACTAATTGCCAATGCTAAAGAAGTGAAATCATAAACGGAAGGCACAATCAATGCGATTCTCTTCCCCTTTATATCCCCTAGCGTTTCAAACAACTGCACATATTCTGCAACACCCTGCTGGATGTCTCTATAAGAAAAATTGCCTCGTTGAGTAGAAAGGATCTCCTTATTGAGGTCAAGATCTTGTTCAAAAATCCAATCGTAGAAATTGTTCATTATTTGCTCTCCTCCATTGTCATCAATTGATACAATGATCCAACCGTTTCTAAATCTTTATCACTTTGTAAATTGAACGAACCTAAACCAAATCTAGCTGTAAGCTCTACGATTAAATTCACCATTTGTAAGGAATCCACATCTAGCTCATCTCGAAAAGATGCATCCTTATGAATTCTGTCTAATGGAACTTTAGAGACATCAGCAATGACTTGTCTAAACTCTTCAAAACTCATCCTTCATTCCCCACTTTCCTTGAAACCACTCAATCGCTTTCGTGCGAATTTCCGGTAACTTGTAATTGCAGCAATGCCCTTCATCTTCATACTCAAGTAGAATTTTTCCAGAAGGAAGATTCTCAAATAGGCCGTAGATATCTTCATCCTTCACCATTACATCTTTTTTCCCATGAACGAGTAAAACAGGTTTTTGTAGTTTAATCTGAGGATAGTCTGGAATGATTGTTTCGTCCGATACAGCAAACAATCTTTCCATGAAATAATCAGGCATTTGAATTTCTTCATTTCTAAATGCTGGTGAAACGGCAACTGCCTTAGAAACTTTTTCATTACCACTTCCATAAATAGCCCAGGCTGCTCCAGAACTTGTCCCAAAAAGGAAAATGTCATGAGCAGGAAAAGTATTTGATGCATACTCAATCATCATGTCTACAAATCGTTCCCAGCGAAGTCTTGTCGCTTTCAATCCATGTCTTGTAAACGTTTCTCCTTGTCCTGGTCCATCAAAGCTAACAACTACATAATTTTTTTCTACAAAATCCATCTCATAAGAAAAGAGCTCTTCTTTTGTTGAATCAATAGGATTGATAATAATGATAACCCCTTCAGGATTGTTGGGAATTCGAACTCGACCGTAATAACTGTTCTCATCGATAAGTAACTCCACATACTCAGTCTTTATATCAGAAAGTTGATCTGCTTTTTTAACAACTAGCAAGCTTTTCATCAACCAATCTAGTTTTTCCCCTCCATGTTCGGGAATTAACCATTGATTGAGTTGATAATAGAGGGCTGCTATGCGGTAAACAGATTCCGCTTGTTCCACAAACCCAACCTTTTTTATTGATTCCGCCATTGTGTATTTTTCCTCTGCTAGTTCACCCCAAGTTTTAAACCATCGTTCCTTTGCTATGATGGAGTGTCGTAGCTTAGCTAAATCGTGATAGGAAACCCCATGTACAATCCAACGGTCCCAAAACCCTTCAAATAAACTTGCCGTTAAGAGTGTCTTATCCATGGTGCTCATGATATTTTTGTGAATGTCAGTTGATAGCACTTAATTGCCCCTCCTTTTCTTCCCAAGCATCAAATGTCAAAATGATCGTAGACCCGCTTGGGGATGTATATAAGAAAATTTGCTTTGCCATTTTCATCATGAGGGTAAAACCTTGTCCCATTGATTTTTTCGTGGAATATCCCGCTAACAACACCTTTTTAGGTAACTGTTCAAGAGGAAAACCAGGACCCTTATCTTCGATCACAAACCTAATTTCATTGGCATCTTCATTTTCGATCAAGGTCATTTTTCCTTCTTCAGCATGCTTGATTGTGTTTGTAATGGCTTCGGACAATACAAGTAACCAACTCATCATCTTTGCTTTATTTAACTCTCTTTGTTCAAATCTCTCTTTTGCTAGATTACGATTTTTTGGAATGTCCGAACTTTCTTTAATAGTACCTTCGCAAATAACATCACCTTTTTTATATTGCGATAGCTCTTCTTTGGAAATGAGCAAAAATTTCCCTTGGCTAGCTGCATGGATGACATCACGATAAATTCTCCATTCCACATCGTCTTCTTTGACCGTATCTTCATTCCCTTTTACAGAAGACAGACGAGAAAATAAATCCTTTTGATGAATTTCATATGCCTTCAACATCGCATTTTGAAAATTCATATGGATGTTCAAACTCTTGATTTCTTTAACAATATCTTTTTGGTCCTTGTCCCATTCCAGCATTTGTTCCGCCAAGTAGAGAGTCATTTCAGTTTCCTTCAATTCTTCTACTGGTGGATAGGTCCCTGTTGAAAGAGACATATAAAACAAAGCTTCCCAATCTAGGGAATCCAGATTGAGATACTGACCCAATTTTTTTGCTAGAAAGCCTCGGTTGGTCTTAAAAATTAATTCTGCATATGATATATCTGAGGGCGGAGACGGAAGCTCTATATATTTTGTTTCAGTAGATTTTTTAAACTTACTAAAAAACCGTCCCAACTTTAAACTGGCCTCCTTATAATATTCCAAGAGGCGGCATAATCGTGATCTCGTCGACAAAGGCGCCTTTTGGCTGATCAATTAGATAAAGAAAATGACTAGCGATTGTTTCTACAGGAATCATGTTAGACATCTCTGGCTTCGGGTCGATTTCATCCCAAAAAGTACTACTTACTGAACCTGGTACGACCGATGTGACTTGAATCCCTCTATGTCTAAGCTCCGTTTGCAAAACCTTTGTTAACCCCATAACCCCGAATTTCGATGCAGAATAACCACCACAACCCTGTAATGCTGTTGTACCTGCTATCGAGGCTAAATTTATGATGTGACCGATGCCGTTTTCGACCATGTGCTTACCAAAATATTTACACGTTAAATACGTTCCACGTAAATTGACTGTCATCATCCGATCAAAATCTTCCGTACGAGAGTCAAGAACACTTTCAAAAACACCGAAGCCAGCTGAATTAATAAGGACATCAACCGTTCCAAACTGCTTAACAGCTTCTTCATAGAATCCTTTTACCGAGTCCTCATTAGTGACATCTAAGGGCAATTGCAAGACATTTCTCTCTAGCTGCTTTACATTGCTCCTACTCCCCAGAACGAGATTTCCACCGGACTGATGAATTGCATCTGCAATTGCTTTTCCAATTCCCTTACTAGAACCAGTTATCGCCACCGTTTTTCCTTTTAAGGACTCTCTATTCTCCATCTTCTTCTACTCCAGGACCGTAATATTCAAAGTAATTCTTTTCTGTTTCATACAAACCGATTTTGAACAACTTTGGTAGTTTTGGTGCAAGTAATTGCCAAATGACTACCGCTACATTTTCAGAAGTTGGGTTGAGTTCTTTAAATTCTTCCGTATCTAAATTCAAATGTTTGTGGTCAAACTTTTGAAGAATTTCACGATCGACAATTTGATCCATTTTCGCTAAATCAGCAATCATGCCAGTCACAGGATCTTGTTCTCCGCTAAGCGTTACCTCTAAATAGTAGTTGTGACCATGTCCATATGGATTATTGCATTTACCGAATATATCTAGATTCTCTTCATCAGTTAATTGATTACTATGCAATCTGTGAGCTGTACTGAAATGATACTTTCTTGTTAATCGAACCATAGGGGAATTCTCCTTTTCAGAATATAGGAAATCACTTTCTCTCAAGCGAATTTTGTGTAGTTGACAGTTTTCTAGTTTCCCATCTAATGCATTCCAAATATATGAAACTAAATTTTCTGTTGTTGGAATATTTTCTTTAAAGAAGTCATTTTCCTTATTTAAAAATTTTCCATTTAGATTTTCTTCGACAAATGCTTTTGCAACCTTATCTATATCCGTAATATTCACGACAATGCCTGAGTGAGAGTCAAGATTCCCTTTAACCATTACTTCCAATGTGTAATCATGTCCATGACCATTCTTATTTGCACAAGGACCAAAAATAGCTTCATTTTGTTCTTCCGTCCAATGCTCAATACGATAGGAATGCATAGCAGAAAAGGACAATTTTCTTGAGAGATAAAGCATATGTTTTCCTCCTATTAGTCTCTTGCAAGAGCACGCTCAAATTCTTCAACAAGAGCTACATTATTTTGAAACGCACCTCTTTTAACCGTAGTCACGGTGGCAGAACCAGGCTTCTTCACACCTCTTGCACACATACATAGATGCTGGCCTTCAACACTAACAATGACTCCTTCAGGGTTAAGGACATTCATAATGGCATCCGCCATTTGCGTCGTCATTCTTTCTTGAACCTGCGGTCTCTGCGATACTAGCTCTACTAATCTTGCGAATTTGCTTAAGCCGATAACTCTCCCCTTTGGAATGTACCCAATATGGGCTTTTCCAAAGAACGGAATGAGGTGATGCTCACAAAACGTATAGTAATTAATATCCTTCACCACAACCATGCCGTCATAATCTTCGGCGAATGTAGTTGTGAGTGCTGTCTCAGGATCGACTCCCACTCCTGCAAACACTTCCCCATACATCTTTGCTACGCGTTTAGGAGTTTCTAATAAACCTTCTCGATTTGTGTCCTCTCCAATTAAATCTAAAATTGCTCGTACATGCTCTTCGATTAATCCTTTTTTTATTTCAACGCTCATTTTTAAGCCCTCGCCCTCTTTTTTGCATTAAAAAACGCTCACCAAAAATGATTGGTGAGCGTCGATCGTATACAGGTTACTTGACCTATATATCAACAACTATTTCCAATCCTTTTCGGTAACCCGGCGGTCATAGCTCTATCTCCCATTTCTAGGTAATGAAGCCTTAGATCCGTAGCTTTGCGTCCTTATTTTTCAATAAGTTTGCTATTATCGAAGGAAACTATATTCTATTCATCGACATATACTAAATCTTTACGAAGCGGTACATTGTACCTTTCCATCCAATTGTTTCCTAAAAATTCAACTCGCACTCAATTTTGAAAGGAAATGACTTCATCACCTAAGATATCTTCAAGCTGAAGCATTTCAAATACTTCTTTAACCAAAGGTTGAATATTCTTAATGGTGACTTGAACTGCCTCACTATTCTTTTTTAACGTTTGTATCAAGTTCAATAACAGACCTATTCCTGTTGAGTCCACAAATGGGACTTCCTGAAAGTCAATTTCAATGTGAGAAAATGATTGAAGAGCAGGGATAATTTCGTACTCCATGATTTCTGTTACTTCAATATCCAAATCTCCATGAAATTGAATGGTTGCATATTGTTCATCTTGTTTTAGGTTATAGGAAAACATATTTAAGCTCCTCATCTCAATTTAAAAAACAATTCTTTCATTCTCATCTAGTCTTGCGGTTATATCCCTTTGTTCTTTTTGAAAAGTATATTTTGCTTTTCCTATCTGGATCACTGTTCCCTCTTTTGCAAGTCCAATTTTTATCTTTCCATTGCTCGGAACCATAATTTTGCTGACTACTCCGCCATCTGATCCTGCTTCTTTAATAATCACACCAAGTCTTGCATATACTTCTCCTCCCCTTAAGACACCGTGAATGACTAAATTTCCACCTGCATGAATCTTAGAGTTATAGCACCCTTGGCCGTTAATAAGGACATCTCCACCGGAAAAAATAAGACTGTTGTGGGCATATTTCATCTCAACTAGACAATCTTTATCCTTTTCTGGATCATGCTTCTCAATCATTTCTTCTATTCTTTTTAGTAGTGAACTTAATCCTTCAATTGAATGATATTCATTTGAAATCGATGAGAGGAAACATAATCTCAATTGTTCCTCTAACATAACCAATTCGCTACTTAATAACTGTCCTCCACTTTTGGTCAATTCGCTAAATTGCTTCACAGAAATAATTAGCGACTTAAATTTCTTTTCAACCAATATTTTGATTAACGAAAGAAGCCCCTTCCTGGCAAAATCGGTCGTTTTAAATGCAGGTAAGTTCATTAATTGTTTGATGGATGCATTCATTGCAACCATTTGTTCCTGAATTTGAGTTAAGATGAAAATCAATTCAGAAGCAAAAACATTTTGTTGTCCAGCCGAGATCGTACTATTGATCGAATTTCCACTAACGATCACTGTTTCTCGAGAAGTTACAGTACTTGAAAAAACATTCCGATATATACTGATTTGGCCATCTGCTTCAACTAGCATGCCATCCTCCACATTTCCAAGAACATCTATGTCTCCTTTAAAACGAAGATTACCCGATGTAAAATTGATATCTCCTGGATGAACAAGCTTTTGCATAATCGATACTTTGGTCAGCAAACCTTTCCCTTCAATTACTGGTCTCCCTGATTCTGTTGCCACTATTTTTGTCCCATTTTCGATCAATGACACTCCTTTTCCAGTATGTATCGTTAATGGAAAAGTTGGCTTTGGAGGAATCGGTTCATTAGTTACCGTAGCTCCTGGCAATCCAGGCTTTTGCATATGGACAAGAGCGATGACTTGCCCTTTTTGTACAGTAGGAATCTCTTTGACCTCGCGAAAATCAAGAGATCCATCCGCTCGTTCTTTAGGTCCCACCCTGTTTTTCGTTTCAGTGAGAATCTCTATCCTTCCGTTCTCACCATCCTTCGGTGCAATACCCGTGGCTATGATAAATTGACCTGGTTTTTCTGTATTCACGGCTTTCACGATTTCATTATGATTAAAACCATGGATGACACGTAATTCTTCTAACTCCTCCAGTATGCCTTTATATTCAAGATTATTAATAACCTCTATCTTCTCTTCTGCTTCAATATTTATGTGAAAGTCCGGCTCCACATCTTTAACTTTATAAGTCTTTCGTAGACCAGGCTTCACATGTAAAAACACATTTAATCTTTGCGCATCCATAGTGATTTCCCAACTAGGCTCGACCGTCTCCTCAATCGTCTCAATTTCAAATTGGTCATCTTTTGTCGCAACAGCTGTTCCTTTCACCAGTTCACCGTTTTTCAATAGCTTGATTTCTTTACAAACGGTAATCGTAGGATACTTCAGTTCAGTTGGTTCACAATAAATACGCCCGTCTTTGATCCAAACCTTCCCTACCTTATCCTGCGTTATGAACGAGCCTTGTTCTCTTTTGAATAAATCAGTAACTTCGGGGCTATATGGGACTTGTTCAATATTCTCTAAAACCTTTGAAATAGAATGCTCTATTTCTTGTAGTGAAACTTCAAAAGCATCCTCTATGACTTTTAGCCCTTCCTCTTCAAGTTTCGTTAGCTTCACAACTGCCTCTTTTGAGCGCAGACGCATAAAGCCTTTTGATTCTTGTTGAATAATCTCTATGGCAACCTGTTCTTGCTTTGTTCCTAATATGTCTAGTCCTTGCTGAATGGCTTCCTTTATGTCTTTACCTCTTGAGAGGATGGATTGTCCCATTTTATTCACCCCTTTGTCAGTCTCTCTTACCATTTTCGTCCGCATAAATATCACTAGCCTAAACTAGTAATATAAGAGGAGAGAACCTGCATTCTTTGTGACATAAATGTAACTTTTTTACTATTTTATGTCCATTTGATATTGGGCACGATAGGTCAATATATCGACATCTTGATACAATAGTCGGACACCAAGAGACAAAAACAGCACATTTCGACAAATCCGCAAAAAAAAGATATCCATAGTGGATACCTCTTTTACAATAAATATTAAATTCTAACTGATAAATTTCCCTTAATAACATTTAGTAAGTCGGAGAGATCAAAAGGCTTTGTGACGTAATCTTTAAATCCCATTTCTAATGCAGACCTAATATCCTTTTCCATCGCATTTGCACTTAACGCAATAACGGGAATCCCTTTAGTTTCAGCACTACATTGTAATTGTTGGAATACATCAAATCCGCTCATATCTGGAAGATGAAGATCTAACAAAATTAAATCGGGATTCTGATGCTTTGCAATCTCCAAACCTGTCTTTCCATTTAAAGCACACATTAAGGAGTAATTCGGTATTTTCGCAAAAATCTGCTCAACCAATTGTAGATTAGAATGTTGATCCTCAATATACAGAATCTGATAAGAACTTTCTTCTAGGAGTACAGTTTCTTGCGAGCGAACAGCTGATTTACTCATTTTTTCTCTTAGCATTTGTTCAAGCGGAAGTCGCACCCAAAAATCACTTCCCACTCCAGGTACACTGCTAACCCCTACTTCTCCTCCCATTAACTGAACAATCTGATGGACGAGCGCCAATCCTATCCCTGTTCCTTCAATATGAGCATGATCTAATCTGTAAAAAGGTTCAAATATCGTTAGTTGTTCATTTACCGGAATACCCACTCCCGTATCTTTCACATGAATTTCGATAAATGTATCCTTGCAATTGCAAAGAATCTCTACTTTACCAGCTTCACGATTATACTTAATGGCATTATCCAATAAATTAAGAATTATTTGCTTTAAACGCACTTGATCAGAGTAGACATATTTTTCATGACATTCACTTTTTTCACTCATAATCGAAACCTTTTTCATTTTTGCGGTTGATTCCACAATCCTGACACATTCATCAATCACATTCCCTATTTGGAATGTATCCTTGGTAATTTTCAATTTTCCCGTTTCAATTCGAGCCAAATCAAGAATTTCATTTATAAGACTTAACAAATGTCTACCGCCTTTTAATATTTCCTGATTGAAACTTTGCTGCTGAGAAGAGAGTGTTTGATCGAGTTCTAATAATTGAGAAAAACCGAGTATTCCATTTAGCGGCGTTCTAAGTTCATGACTCATTTTTGATAAAAAGTCTGATTTCGCCAAATTGGATTTCTCCGCTTCTTCTTTGGCTACGATGATGCCACGCTCCATCTTCCTTTGAATGGTGATATCTTCAAATATCCAAAGATGATGCTTATTCTCTTGATCAATATTAAATGGAGAATATAATCTCTTTAAAATTCGCTCTTTGTTGGTCACAATTTCATCAGCCTTTGGTTGATTATTGGCCAAAATTTCAAGATATCGCTCTTCTTCTTTTGGTTTATCTTTAAAAATAGTGACGGGTACATCATTGAGCATATTTTTCCCTATTAATTCAAGGATTGGTTCCTTCATTTCAAACATCTGACAGAAAGATAAATTTAGAGCAATAATATTCACGTCACTATCTGTTACAATCACTCCGTATGGCAAGCTATCAATCAAAGTTGTATTGAGGGCATTCACTTCTCTTAGTTTCATTTCCTGTTCTTTTTGCCAAGTAATATCCGACAAGGTCAACAGCACCTCTGGAGTACCTTCCTCCCACAAAGGTTCAAGAAATTTTGTATTCACTGAAAACCATTTGTTCTTACCATTTTTTTTGATACCAATTACTTTTTTCGTGAAATCCTCTCCCGTCTTAAAAGTGACATGCACTGGAGAGTTTTCTTGAGATAATGGACTTCCATTTTCATCGATCAATGAAGATGTTTCACCAACTTGGTCCCAATCAATTATGTCGCCCTTTGGAATATCAAACATATGATAAAAGTTATTATTTAATGGAATGGCTCTATGATCTTCTGTGCAAATCAAAATCGCTTCAGCCATTTCACTTAGAATATTTCGATAAAATTTTTCCCCTTGCTTATGAAGTTGCTCTGCTTTTTTCCGATCTGTAATATCCACACCAGAACCGATTACTTCAACCACTTTTCCATTTTTAACAACAGGACTTAAGGTAACGTAATAATCAATATTATTGAAGGCAGTCTCAAAGCTTGTGATTTCACCATTCCACGCTTTGTTATAACTACTTAGTATGGATAGCGCAGATTTCTCTGGAAGAAATTCCGATAGCCTTTTTCCTAAAACTTGCTTTGAATTTCCATGCAGGCGGTAAAATAACGCTCCTTCTGCTAACGTATGGATAAAGTCATCTCCGATTTTGATGAACTTTAACGTCATTCCTTGCTGCTTCCGAAGCGTATTCACGAGGCTTTTTTGTGATTTTTTTATCCGTTCCTGATAAGCAACTATATCACGATTGTCCCTTGCTATGACAAAGACACCTACGAATTGATGATCTAATATGATCGGTACAAATGTAATCATCATCGGAATCCATTTGCCTTCACCAGTCTTCATCCATGTTTCAAAATCCTTGTTATTTCCGTCTTGTAGGTTTTGAAACTTCTGTTCTATTCTTTTCTGATCCCCTTTCTTAAACAGGGTAAAAAGATCATTAGAAAGAAGGTCTTCTTTTCTGAAATTTAATATCTCTGTTACTTTAGCGTTGAGATCTGTAATCTTCCCAGTTGCATCAACGGTCAATACAACATTAGGGTTAAGTTCTACCATCGATCGATAATAAACTTCGGTAACTCTTTGCTGCTTCTGTGCACGATTTTTATCAAAATAGGTAACAATGAATAGAATAGAAATCATCACAGTTGTAACAAAACCTAATCCATACGCCCATGTATTGGGAGAGAACTCACTAGTGAACACATCAAAACCGATCGTATTATGAGGAGGATTTAATGGTTTTTTCCCAATGATTCTTACCGACTTAAGAGAAATATAGTGTAAAGATGACATTCCCAATCCCATAATAAAGGAGCTAGCAAGCATTTTTGAGATAACAAATCTTTGGCTTATCCAGTTGCTAAACAAAAGAAAACTTGTTACAGCAAGAATGATAAAAACAATAACCATCGAAATGATGATAAATGAGAAATTATAGTTGGTCTCAAGCTGCATGGACAGCATTCCCAGATTTTGCATCCCAATAATAGCTAATCCCATAACGGCAGCATAAAGACCTATACTTAATACAGAAAGATTAAAATATATTACGATGAAAAAACCTATAAAAGATAGGATGAATGCTACTAACAATGAAAGGAGCGTTAATCCTGCTTGAAAGGTAACAATTTGATGTGTATCATAGGCTAACATACCAATAAAATGCATCGTCCATATTCCCACGCCCATAATGAATGAGCTCAAAATCAACCACTTATATTTATTCTGCTTATTTGTTACCCGAAGTCTATCAAACATTGTAAAAGCAGCATATGACGCGATAATTGCAACCAATACTGACAACAATACAAGCTTTCCATCCAAATCCCCTGAGTATCCCATCGACTATTCTCCTATTTTTTCAGAATATCTCTCATCATATTAGAATTTGCTCGCTCAGACAACCTGAATCTTCTCTCCAAAACTGACAATTTCTACAGTTTTCGATAACCGTATAGACAAGAAATTCCCCTATACAATCAGCCATTCGGACATATTAGGCATCCATATCTCCATTTGCTCAATATTTCAAAAAAAATAGTCTTTCATTTGTTAATATTAAATTCAGCAATTAGGTCTAAAGATTTATTTTCCATAGTTCAGAGGGGTGTATAGGTAGATGAACAATATTTTTAGTAGCCAATACACAATTTTATCTATTGTGTTGGTATTACTCATTATGTTTGCCTTTTTATATCGAAAGACTCAATTTAAAAACAAGAAATTCAGTATAGCTTCATTTAATTCCTTAATACAGCATGATCCTGATGCGATATTCATATTAAACCGTGATGGCATAATCATTGATGGAAACATCTCCATAGAAAAAGTATTCGGTTATACCCTAGATGAAGTGAAGGAACGGAGCTTTCTATTTCTTTTGGAACACAAGTTTCACACTCTTTTCAGTTTACGATTCGGACAAGCGATCATTGGGAGTCCAAAGGAAAGCCAGGTTGTAGGATTCCATAAAGATGGATCCCGAATCATCCTAAGCTTAAAATGTACCCCTCTTTTGGAAAAAGAGAAATCACTCGGCGCTTTTGTCGTAGTTCAAGATATAACAGAACAGGAGCAAGTTCGAGCAACTCTCTATAAAACGAATGAAAAATTAACTTGTTTCTTAAATAACACAGCTGATGCTATTAACATCACAAATTTGAATAGCGAAGTTATCTTTATCAATCCATCCTTCGAGAAAATGTTTGGATGGTCAGAAGACGAACTTTTAGGGAAACCTTTACCTATTATTCCTTTAGATACAAAGGAAGTTGAGAAGGAAAAAAGACAGTCTTTACTAAAAGGTGATTCCATTAATAACTGGGAGGAGAAATTTATTCGAAAAGATGGCTCCCGTATCTATGTAAATACATCTATTTCAGCATTAAAAGATGAACACGGAAATATTGAAGGATTTGCTTCTATTACTAGAGATATTTCAGAACGCAAAGATGCTGAACAAAAGCTTCTTTCTAGCGAAGAGAAATATCGTCTAATTGCCGAGAACTCCAGCGATTTAATTCGAATTGTTGATAAATCAGGGCAAGTTTTATATGCCTCACCATCACATAAAGCATTATTAGGCTATTCTCCTGAAGAGATCGTAGGAAGACCTTTTCAAATAGACGTTCATCCGGAGGATGTACCACGCCTTCTCAAAGAATACGAAGTCATGAAAAAGATCCCGAAACCAACAACGATGGTTTATAGAAGACAGCATAAAGACGGTCATTATATTGATATTGAAGCATGCTGTTCACCTTTTCTAAGTGATAATCACGAGCTTAGTCACTATATTGTCGTAATACGGGATATCTCTGAAAGAAAACAATATGAAAAGAAATTACGAAACCTAGCGTATCATGATTCACTCACCAAAGTTCGCAACCGTAGATACTTTCACGATCAGTTGGTGCATACCTTACATGACTCTGAGAAAAACAACAAAAAGTTTGCACTTCTCTATCTAGATTGTGATCGCTTCAAATGGGTGAATGATACAATGGGGCATGATATAGGAGACGAACTCTTAAAGCAATTTGTTACTAGAGTTACGGAAGTAATTCCTTCATCTAATTCCATTTACAGACTAGGTGGAGATGAATTCGCCGTGATTTTACTAGATACACAATCGAAGGAACAAATTGCAGCGATTGCAGAAAGGATTAATTGGGAACTACAAAGACCGTGGGTTATAGACGAACATCGTTTCGTCACCACTAGTTCAATTGGCATTAGTATTTATCCTTATCATGGACAAAATAAAAGTACCTTAATATCTCATGCTGACCAAGCACTCTATCAAGCAAAGCAAGCTGGAAGAAACTCTTACAAGTTCTTCACAGATGAGTTCGAAAGAAAGTTCGATCGGTTAGTCATACTGGAAAACGACTTAAAGCAAGCTATTCGCAACCAACAGTTTCAACTTGCTTATCAGCCACAAGTGAATATTCGAACCGGCATGGCCAATTGTTTGGAAGTGTTATTACGCTATAACCACCCTGAACTTGGGAACATTGGGCCAGAAGAATTTATCCCGATTTGTGAAAAAACAGGGCTCATTGATGAAATAACCCTTTGGATAATCGAACAGGTAGGAAATGAATATAGAAAGTTGAACAAACATGGCTATTCACCTGTCAAATTTGCTATCAACCTTTCACCGATCTCGTTAAGTACTCAAGATGGTACTAAACAAATTATCCAAGCCATTACAAAAGCAAATATCCCACCTTATTTGCTAGAATTTGAAATTACGGAACTAGCGTTTCTAGATAACCTTGATGAAATATCACAAAGATTAACTGAATTAAAGCAATTAGGTGTTAGCGTTTCTCTAGATGATTTCGGCTCAGGATATTCCTCATTAATTTATTTCAAACAACTGCCAATTGACAAAATCAAAATTGATAAGACCTTTATTCAGGATGTTGTTAATGAAAATGGTAAAAAGGCACAAACTGTTATCAATGCGGTTTTATTTTTAGCAAAAGAATTACATCTGGACGTTGTATGCGAGGGTGTAGAAACAGAAGAACAGCTAATATATTTATTAAAAAGCAATCTAACCTACGCACAAGGCTATTATTTTAGTAAACCTATTACAGATATAGAAATTGAAAAGTTAAGATTTATGGAAACAAAGGAAACAGGCGAGAAAGTTATCTATTTTTAAACTACTCCACTCCCATGTATGTAAACTTACATGGGAGTCTTTCTTTTAGCCCCATGTTATTACACATAACTCTTTTTGAATTCGGGAAATGTAAGATATATACCTGAACTCAATTTTTTTCCTTCAATAGAGTTTCACATGGAGGTTACCAATGCATGTTTAACACATGGCTAAGCTATCCTAAATATTTTCGTTATAGCTTCTTTCTATTATTGAGTTTAGGAATTGTCTTGAACGGGTTTATTTTTGAAAATGAAAGCAATATGTATTTGTTGTATATCCTTAGTGTTGTTTTTTTAGGGATTGGTTTCTATAATAGTTCCGCTTTACTTATCATCCTTCTTACAACCATTGTAGTAATATGTAGGTTTTATCTCATTCCAGACGAATTTCCTACAATTACAACTTTCTTTACGTATTTACTAACTTACCTTTTAGTATCATTTATTTCTAGAGCATTAATGAGGTTTGCACAAAAGGTAAGAAATGACCATTTGGAACTTACGACAGCACTCGCCAATGCCTTGAATTCTAGAGATCCATATACTCGGCATCATTCTGAGAAGGTCTCGAAGTATGGCCTAGAAATTGCAAAGGAAATGGAATTATCTGCGGAATTATGCGATGTTATCCGGATTGGGGGGTTACTCCATGATATCGGAAAAATTGGAATACCTGAAGATATATTAACTAAAAAGGGAAAGTTAACTGAGGAAGAATACAACATTATCAAAAGCCACACAAGAATAGGTTATAAAATCATTCAGCATATATCAAATTTCGCTGAAAATGGAGTCTTAGACATTGTTCTTTATCATCATGAAAGATACGACGGTAGAGGATACCCATCCGGGTTAAAAGGCAAAGAAATCCCATTGGTGGCACGTATCATCGCAGTTGCAGATACATTTGATGCCATGACATCAAACCGTGTCTATAGAAAGAAATTAGACTTTAACTCTACATTAAACACACTTCAGCAAAATAAAGGGACACAATTTGACCCTGAAATAGTGGATGTCCTTTTGAGAGTACTTGAGAGAAAAAAGTAAAAAACGAGAGCCCACGCATCATTATTAATGTGTGGGCTTTTTATAGGTGAGATGCCGCTTAGATGAAAAACGAGTAGCTTCTCATCCCGTAAGGATATTCTCACTTGGATAACGGATTTTTGTGTTATCCTGTTTCGCTAAAGACATGACGAGCGTGAGTGGACCTAGTTTTCCTAAAAACATCATAAAGATGATAATTAATTTCCCCATTATCGTTAATTTTGCCGTTACACCCATTGAAAGTCCTACGGTTCCAAATGCAGATATGACCTCAAATAACAACGGCAAAAACGGTTCTTTTTCCGTAATATTCAACAAGAACACTGCCACAAAAATAAAGGCGAGGGCAACACTCGAAATCGCCAATGAGCGGAAGACAATTTCGTAGTCTATTGACTTTCTTCCAACAACTACTTCCTTTTTACCTCTTAGATAGGTGATCACAGCAAGGACAATGACAAGGAAGGTCGTCAGCTTGATACCTCCACCCGTTGAGGCACTGCCGGCTCCAACGAACATAAGCAGGAGCATTAAAAAGATCGTTGATTCATCTAAACTGGCAATATCTAATGAATTAAAACCTGCCGTTCGTGGTGATACCGCTTGGAAATACGAAGCCCACAATTTATCCCATAGGGAAGCTAAACCTCCTAAAGTATTAGGGTTGCTATACTCCAAGGTAAAAATGAGTAGCATGGAAACAATATTAATCACGAATGTCCCGACGATCATTAATCTACTGTGAAGGGACATTTTTTTATAGCTCTTTTCCCGCCACAATTCGATTAAAACGGTGAATCCTAATCCTCCAGTTATGAATAATAGAGAGATCACAATATTAACAATCGGGTCCCCTACAAAACCCATTAAGTTATCTGGCCATAGGGCCATACCTGCATTATTAAAAGCAGAAATAGAGTGAAAGAAGCTATAAAACAGCCCTTTTCCCCATCCCAAATCAGGTACCCATCTCAACGCTAAAAAGAGCATAGCAATCCCTTCAATGGCTAAAGAAAAAATGAATAAATTCCGAACTAAATAGATCACGCCACCGATGGATGTCTGATTTAGGGATTGTTGAATCAATATTCGATCCTTCAAACCAATTTTCTTCCCTAATGCCATATAGATTAGGACAGCAAAGGACATAATTCCAAGTCCGCCTAATTGAATTAATGAAACAATCACACATTGACCAAACAAGGTATAAACACTCCCTGTATCAACAACTGCGAGCCCCGTCACCGTCATGGCAGAGGTTGCTGTAAAAAGAGCATCAATGAAGTGAATCGGTTCATTTGTTGCAAAAGGAAGCATTAATAATCCCGTTCCAATGAGAATCGAAACAAAGAAAATCAAAATCAAAAGTTGCGACGGGGAAAGATTGATCTTCCTATAATCCATCATTAAACCCCTTTCTTGTCAAAGCGATTGATATCTTCGTTTCGACCAATTACCACCAGGACATCCCCTCTCAAAATTTCCATATCTGGCGGCGGTGAAACAAAGATTTCTTTTCCTCTTTGGATCGCGACAATATTACAACCAAATCTTGCGCGAATATCTAATTCAGATAACGTTTTATGGTTGATCAAATCTGATGCAACAACCTCAGCTATTCCAAATTCCTTTGATAATTCGATATGATCAATGATTTTTTTCGAAGCGATATGATGAGCAATCCGCAACGCCATGTCACGTTCAGGATGAATCACGCGGTCTACACCAATTTTTTCAAGAACTTTGGCGTGATAATCATCATGCGCTTTTGCCCACACTTGCGGGACACCAATTTCTTTTAATAGCAAAGATGTAAGGATACTTGATTTAACATTGTCTCCGAAGGAAACAATTGCACAGTCAAAATTACGTACTCCCAATTTTTTTAAAATGTTTTCATCGATTTCAGCTGCCACGACGGAATGGGTGGCAAATTCAGAGTAGGCGTTGACCTTCGCTTCATCAATATCTACTGCTAGCACTTCAATATCCGCTTCTGATAATGCTTTGACTAACGTGCCGCCAAACCTTCCCAAACCAAAAACAGCAAACGACTTCTTCATCAAATGACTTCCTTTCCAAATTCAACACAGTAATCTTTGTCAAAAAAATAGACACAAAAAAACCATTCCTAATTAAAGAATGGTCAATGTGATCATTAACCCTTCTCTCACACAGTGCTTACGAGGTTAGCTGTCGGATTAGGGATTGAGAGCACCCCTTCCTAACAAACTTAGTTTGTTAAGATTCACCCCAAGATAAACGCATGTTCATCAAAAATGGTTCCCCCGCTCATAAGATTCAGCAAAAAGGTTTGATTATTAAAATGGTAAATAACAAAAATAAGATACTCCTCTCGGGAATTAATGTCAACATTTTTCTAGTAAATATATCCACCGAAAAAGAAGTTATACTGAATTAGGAATAGTTTGGGGAATGGTCCTTTGAACAAACTAAATCTGTCTTTACTGCCCACCTTATTTACGAAAAGCACCTAATCCTCTGCTTATTTCCTCCGTTTGTTGATAGACCTTTTTATAAAGGGCAAAAAGCTCCCGATACTTCACCACATTTTCCTCAATCGGTTCATACGTTTTCACAACTCTCGAGAACAAATCAGCACAATCATTTATGGATGCATACCAACCGCATCCATATGCCGCCAGCATCCCGGCTCCGATCCCCGGTCCTTGTTCACTCGAAAGCTTTTGAATCTTCGCATTAAAAATATCAGCTTGAATTTGTAGCCACATATCATTCTTTGCCCCACCACCAATGGAGACGATCGTTTCGATATTCTTGCCGCTTTCTCTGAAAATTTCTATCGATTCATTTAAAGAAAATGTGATTCCTTCAATGACAGCTCTTACGAAGTCAATTCGTTTATGAGATCCATCGACTCCGATAAAGCTTCCTCTGATCAGTGCATCCGCATGTGGGGTTCTTTCTCCTACGAGATAAGGCGTAAACAAGAGTCCATTCGCGCCAATAGGAACATCTTCAATTCCCTTTAACACCGCAGAAAAATCTTCCTGCTCAGCAAAAGTATCCTTAAACCAACTTAAACTATAGCCTGCTGCTAGCGTTACTCCCATTGTGTAAAACGCATTTTCTTTCCCGTGATTAAAATAGTGGACCTTCCCACCGAAATCACGTCCTTTATCTTCTTCATATGATAAGACAACACCCGAGGTTCCAATGCTGCATAATGATTTCCCATCTGATAAAATCCCAGAGCCAATTGCTCCACAAGCATTATCCGCACCGCCAGTAAATACCTTCGTACCTATAGAGAGTCCTGTTTGTTGAGCAATTTCATTTGTGATCGTCCCGACAAAAGCATGCGATTCAACCAATGGTGGACAAAGTGATATATCCACCCCAACCGCATTACATATTTCAGAACTCCATTCCTTCTTGACCACATTCAGCAATAATGTGCCAGCTGCATCAGAGTATTCACTATTTAGCTCCCCTGTTAAACGGAATCGTAAATAATCCTTCGGCAATAAAAAAGTTTTTGCTTTTTTATAGATATCTGGCTCATATTCTTTAACCCATAATAGCTTAGGTAATGTAAATCCCTCTAAGGCCGGGTTTCTAGCAACATTTAATAATGTGTCCTTACCAACTAGCTCATAGATCATTTCACACTGCTTCGTTGTCCGAACATCATTCCAAAGAATGGCATTTCGAAGAACTTCATTATTCTGATCTAAGAGCACTAGTCCGTGCATTTGTCCTGAAAAGCTGATTCCTTCTATCGCTTCAATTTCACCCTCAAATTCCTTCACCAACACTGATAATGCCCTAATCGTTTTATGAACCCATTCCTCAGGATCCTGCTCACTGTGCCCTGATTTTTCTTGTATAAGAGGATAGACCTGCGAAACTTCTCCACACACTTCCCCTAATTGATTGAGTAATAAAACCTTCACAGCACTTGTTCCAAGATCTATTCCGATTACATATTTCATCGTTCCCACCTACCACCGTTATTTTAGATGATGAAAAATGTGCTGGAAAACGGAACCCCAGCACACTTTTGCAAAGATTTATCTTACCGAAGCCACCTGAGCTTCTAATAAATATTGATTGACAATCGCTTTTAAGCGCTCTTGACGTCCAGACTTATTCTTGATGTCCCCTAAAGAAAGAGCATGCTGCTCGAGTTTATGGAAATCTGTCTTACCTTGCACAATATCTAGACCAATTCCTGATGTATAGCTTTCATAGCGATCGGCGATAAAGTCCTCTAAAACGTGGTCCTCCAGTAGTCTGTTGGCCACTTTCAAACCAACCGCGAAGGCATCCATACCTGCAATATGTGCATGGAATAAGTCTTCTGGTTCAAATGAGCCTCTACGAACCTTCGCATCAAAATTCAATCCACCAGAAGCCAGCCCGTCATTTAATAGAATTTCATACATAGCAAGAGTTGTAGAATATAGGTCGGTTGGAAATTCATCGGTATCCCAACCAAGTAACATGTCGCCTTGATTGGCATCGACTGAACCTAACATACCATTAATTCTTGCCGTTCTTAACTCGTGCTCAAACGTATGACCAGCAAGTGTAGCATGGTTTGCTTCAATATTGAATTTGAAATGATCAGCAAGGTCATATTTTTGCAAGAAAGCTAACCCTGTTGCCACATCAAAATCATATTGGTGTTTTGTTGGCTCCTTCGGCTTCGGTTCAATGAGAAATTGTCCTGTAAAACCAATTTCTTTTGCGTAATCGACAGCCATATGGAAAAAACGTCCCAAGTTATCAAGTTCTAGTTTCATGTCTGTATTGAGGAGCGTTTCGTATCCTTCGCGTCCACCCCAGAATACATAGTTTTCAGCGCCTAATTCTTTTCCAATCTCCAATCCCTTTTTGACTTTAGCTGCGGCATAGGCAAAGACATCAGCGTTTGGCGCAGTTGCAGCGCCGTGTAACCAGCGAGGATTGGTGAAATTATTGGCAGTATTCCATAGCAATTTTGTTTTGCTTGTTTTCATATATTCTTTTATTCTTGCGACAATTTCATCTAAATTCTTATAGGTTTCTGCGAGAGTCCTACCTTCAGGAGCAATGTCAACATCATGGAAACAGAAATATGGAACATTCAGCTTTTCAAAAAATTCAAAAGCAGCTTCTACACGAGCATTTGCTTGATACATTCCTGATAAATGATCCCAAGGGCGCTGCATCGTTCCTACTCCAAATGGATCGGAGCCGTCCGCTGTGAAAGTATGCCAGTAAGCAACAGCAAAACGCAGGGTTTCTTCCATTGTTTTTCCGCCTATAACTTCGTCTGGATTATAGTGCTTAAATGATAAAGGATTCGATGAAGATGGACCCTCATATTGGATGTTACCGACATTTTTAAAATAAGACATGATACATACCTCCTAAAAATGATAGATTAATGAAATGGTTTACATTATGATATTAGTAGCCGATTTATTTTTAAAATGAATCGAGAAAAACCGCGATTAACTAAAGCTTCAGGAGCGATCAATTTATGAACAAGATGAGCAGTGTCCTCTACAATATCCTTGAGTGGATTACCCGATTTGCTTACCTTCAGCTCATATGGGTACTTTTTACATTAGTAGGAGGCTTCCTCTTCGGAATCTTCCCAGCCACCATGGCCATGTACGCTATTATTCGTACTTGGTTAAGAGGAGATACAGAGATTGCTATACTTCAAAGCTTTTGGAAATTCTATAAAAATGATTTCCTAAAAAGCAATCTACTAGGTGCAATTCTTCTGGTTATCGGCGCCATCATCGGACTTGATCTATACTATATTCAGCAAACAGGTGATACATTATTATCTTGGACATCTGCACCGTTGTTTGCTTTTATGATCTTATTTCTATTGTTTGTTTTCTACCTTTTTCCAGCTTTTGTTCATTATGATCTAAGTAATTTTTCAATAATGAAAAATGCGTTTTTCATCATGCTTATTCATCCACTTCATAGCTTACTTATGCTTCTTTGTCTGGGCTCACTCGCAGTCATCATGTACATAATACCTGCGTTAGCATTTATTTTCGGCGCTAGCACAGTTTCTTTTATCACGATGTGGCTTTCTCTCCATGTATTTAATCAAATATCAAAAAAAGGCTAATTATCCTTTTACAGCACTAGATGACAGACCTTCAACAACTTTGTTGCTAAAGAAAATAAAGGCAAGTAAGATAGGCAACACGCTAATGACCAAAGTAGCACCAATCGCTCCCCAATCCGTCATATATTGACCGATAAAATTCTGGATTCCAACTGTTAACGTCTTAAAGTGATCCGAGCTAATAAATGTATTAACAAAGACAAATTCATTCCAGTTATAGATCATGTTAATAATAACGGTCGTTGACATAACTGGAATCGTCATGGGAAGGATGATTCGAAAAAACATCTGTGGAACAGAACATCCGTCAATAATTGCTGCCTCTTCAATCTCACGAGGCAAAGTATAATAGAAACCAAGTAGAATCATAATCGTAATCGGCAAGTTATAGGCTGTATACGTGATCACAATTGACCAAGGACTATCGATTAAATTCACACTTAAAAACATTTTAAATAGAGGTATGATCGAAGAATGAATCGGAATCATCATCCCAACCATACATAATCCAAGCACCAGCTTACTAAGCTTCCACTTCATCCTCGTGATAGCAAAAGTAGCCATACTTGCAAATAAAACAGTGAAAAGAATCGCTAGTACAGTAATCCAAACACTGTTCCAAAAATAAATCCCAATTCCGCCTTCCCATACCTTCGTATAATTTTCCCATCTAAATTCGGATGGCAAAGCAAAAGGGTCCCCAGAGAAAATTTCCCGATTGTCTTTTAATGAGAACAGAAATAACCAAACGATAGGAAAAATTTGAAATATCGCAACAATAGTCAATGATAAATAGAGTAAAAAGGAACCTAACCGCTTCATAAGGAAAAAGCCTCCTTCCTAATACTGAATTTCCTCTTTTGTCGCTGTCAGCTTACGAACAATGTAGGTTACAACAAGAGTAATGATTAACAACAAGAATCCAATCGCACTTCCATATCCGAAATTATTGGTATCAAAGGCTAATTTGTACATATATGAGGCCATTACTTCACTAGCACCATTCGGTCCCCCACCCGTCATGACATAGATTAGATCAAAGTATTTTAAAGAACCAACCACTGCTAAGACAATCGTCACCTTCACAATCCCCATAATTAAAGGCAATTTGATCCGAAATGCGATTTGAACAGGTGATGCTCCGTCAATTCTCGCCGCTTCAATAATAGAATCAGGGATATTTTTAAGTGCGGCATAGTAAATCAAAATATAGAAACCTGCATATTGCCACAGAATGGGTATAAAGATGGCGTACAAGACAATCGATGTTTCTGCCAACCAAGCAGGAGGATTTTCAACACCAATTTTCAAAAGGATTTGATTTAACATACCACTTGTAGGGTTATAAATTTTAATCCACAGCTGAGCAATCGCCACAGACGACAAAAGCATAGGAATTAAATAAATTTTTCGCAATAGATCTGAACCTTTTATTTTTGATGCCAAAATTAGCGCTATCGCCAAATAGATTAATAGGCTTAAAGTAGAGAAAATTGCTAATAAAAAGGAATGCCAAGCACTGTCCCAAAATTTTGCGTCCTGAAGTGCTGCGGTATAATTTTCCAATCCGATAAACGTCATTGCACCAATTCCATCCCAATCCATAAACCCGTAATAGCCCGACAAGACTAATGGAATGAAAATAAATATTCCAATTAAAAGAAGGGCAGGAAGAACGTACAATGCGATGATCCATTTATTGGACATTACCTTATCCATATCATTCAACCCCATATCAGGTAAGTAGAAAAGGACACTTAACAAGAAAATGTCCTTTTCTCTTTCTGGTAATTTATAAGTTTAATATTTTCTTATTGTGCAGATAATGCTTCCTCATGTTTTTTGGCAAAATCTTCTGGTGTTGCTTCCTTCCCAAATAGTGCTTGGATCTGTGTTAAATGAACCTCTGCAACTTCTGGACTCATTTGTACATCAGCAAATAAGGTAATGTTCGTTGCATTACTTAATTCATTTAATACATCAATATACATTTGAGGAAGTTCTAAAGAATCTGCCTCAAGCTTTGTTGCAGGAATAACCCCTGCTTGTGTAACAGATTTTTCTCCCCACGCTTTAACAAAGTAGGAAACAAATTTCTTCGCCTCTTCCTTTACATCTGAATCTTCAGAAACAAATAAGCCTACCCCAGGACCACCAACATGGCTAGTAAGTTCACCCTTGCCATCAACAGTTGGGAAATTGAAGAATCCAATTGAATCTCTAAATTCTTTTGGAACATCTTCATTTGTTGTGTAGTTTGGCAAATCCCATGAACCAATTAAGTACATGGCAGCCTGGCCATTCATAAACATACTTTTCGCTTCTTCATCAGCCAAACCATTGAAACCCTTTACAAAAGCGTTCATGTCAACTAGATTCTGAACTTCTTTTGCAGCAGAAACGAGTGCAAGGTCTTCAAATGAACCTGTACGATTGATTGCACTAGTTAAAACGTCTGCTCCTCCAATTCGATCTGCTAGATACATATACCATAATGAACCTGTCCAACGGTCTTTATTACCGAGCGCAATTGGTGCAACCCCATTATCTGTAAGTGTTTTGATTACGTTTTTAAATTCGTCATATGTCTTAGGAGCTTCAAGGCCGTATTCATCAAAAATTGCCTTATTGTAGAAGATAGTAGCAATGTTTAACTCTAATGGAAGTCCGTAAGTCTTTCCATCAATAGCGTACGCTTCTGCCGTACCAGGTACAAAACTATCTTTTAAATCACTTTGAAGGATATCATCTAGAGGAGTAAATTTTTTGCCATCAACATAGGGTGTCAAATAGCCTGCTGCCCAAGTCATCCCTACATCTGGAAGTTCATTTGAGGTGGATAACACTTTAATCTTATCTTTATACTGTTCATTACTTAAAACTTCTACTTCCACATTCACACCTGGATTATCATTTTCAAAATTGCTAATGATTTCTTCTACGATTGTGTAGTGTGTTTTTGAACTGCCCTCTGGCCAAAGGTGCATAAATTTAATCGTTTTTTCGTTACCCGATTCACCTGAGCTCGAAGCTTTCTCTTTGTCTGAATTTGAGCAACCAGCAATTACAAGGATGGATAAAAACAAAGTAAATAGTAATGTAATCGCTTTCTTTTGTTTCATACATTAACCCCCTAAAAAGTGTATGATGCTTATTTTCTAAGCTCAAGATTAGAATATCAGAGAAAAGATCGTTTGTCTAGTGGATAAACTAAGTGTATAATGAAATTATTAAGTGTTATAATAGAACAAATTTTATAGAAAGAGTTGAACGGCTTATGAATCACAAAACATGGAACCAGCATGTTGTTAAACAGGAAAACAAAGCATTGGTTCTAAAAACGATTATCCAGCTCTCCCCTATTTCAAGAGCAGATATCGCACAAAAAACGGGCTTAAATAAGGGAACCGTCTCTTCTCTTGTCAGTGAGCTATTAGAAGAACAATTAATTTACGAATCTGGTCCAGGTGAATCTAGCGGTGGAAGAAGACCCGTTATGCTCCTCTTTAATCAAGTAGCAGGATACTCCATCGGGCTTGATTTAGGAGTTAACTATCTGCTTGGAATCGTGACTGACCTTCAAGGAAACATTACCCAAGAGAAAATCATAAAATTTAATAACTTGTCCTATGAGGACATTAAGAAGAAATTATTCGACATGATTGACAGTCTTATTTCTCTAACACCAGAAAGTCCTTACGGAATTGTTGGAATTGGAATTGGGGTACCAGGTACTGTTAGCAAAAGTGGAAAAATCTTATTAGCCCCTAATCTTAACTGGCAAAATGTTGACCTCAAATCGATTCTTAAGGAAAAATATAACGTTCCAATTATCATTGAGAACGAAGCCAATGCAGGTGCCTATGGAGAAAAATTATTCGGAGCAGGAAAAGAAGCCAAAAACATCGTATATGTAAGCGTTGGAATTGGAATTGGTGCTGGTCTTATTTTGAACAATCAACTTTATCGAGGGAATAACGGTTTTTCCGGTGAGATCGGCCATATGACAATTGAGATCAATGGAGCAAAATGCAGCTGTGGAAATATGGGATGTTGGGAACTTTATGCTTCTGAACAAGCACTTGTTAAAAACGCCAAACACTCTGGCCTATTGGACTCTTCAGCAGAACTAGATAATTTATTGGAACTTGCAGAGTCGGGTGATGAACTAGCGATCCAACAATTCGAACACATCGGGGAATACCTTGCCGTTGGGATTAATAATATTATCAATATTTTTAACCCTGAGCAAATCATTATTGGAAATCGCATGGCGTCTGCTGAAGGCTGGTTAAAGCATGCGTTAGAAAAAAGAATGCTTGCACGAACACTATGGTTTCAGCAAAGAGATTTAGAAATTAATTTTTCCGAACTATCCACTCATTCTGCAGCTTTAGGAATTACAGCCTTTGTCGTGGAGAATTTTTTCAATAGTGATCTGCAAAAGTTTTCTCAAGCACTGTGAGTTTTAAATTTTCAATATAAAAATTTATTTCAAGAGGTGGAGAAACATGGCAACGATTCAGAATCCAATTTTAACAGGCTTTAATCCGGATCCAAGCATTTGTCGAGCAGGAGAAGATTACTACATTGCAGTTTCAACCTTTGAATGGTTCCCTGGTGTAGGGATTTACCATTCAAAGGACCTTAAAAATTGGAGGCTAGTAGCACGCCCCCTCAATCGGGTCAGTCAATTGAATATGATGGGTAATCCTGATTCAGGTGGTATTTGGGCTCCTGCATTGTCCTACCACGATGACAAGTTTTGGTTAATTTATACGGATGTTAAAGTAACGGAGGGCCAGTGGAAAGATTGTCATAATTATCTTGTCACTTGTGACACCATTGACGGTGAATGGTCTGAACCAATTCACCTTAATAGCTCCGGCTTTGATCCATCGCTGTTTCATGATGAGGATGGTAAGAAATATTTTGTAAATATGCTCTGGGACCACAGAGTTGGACATCATAATTTTTATGGAATCGTTCTACAGGAATTTAGTGTCGAGCAACAAAAATTGGTCGGGAAACCTGAGGTCATTTTTAAAGGAACCGATATTATGCTTACAGAAGCACCTCATTTATATAAGATAAATGGGTATTACTATTTATTAACAGCTGAGGGTGGAACAAAGTATGATCACCAATCAACCATTGCTCGCTCCGAAAATTTACGTGGTCCATATGAAGTGCATCCAGAGAATCCACTGATTAGCTCGTTCGCTCATCCAAGAATTCCATTGCAAAAAGCAGGTCACTCATCCATTGTGCATACACACACAGACGAATGGTTTTTGGTTCATCTAACAAGTAGACCATTACCACGTGATGGTCATCCATTATTAGATCCTAGAGGCTTTTGTCCACTTGGAAGAGAAACTGCTATTCAGCGTTTGGAGTGGAAAAATGATTGGCCATATGTCGTCGGAGGAAATCGTCCGTCGTTAGAGGTGTCTGGTCCAAATATAGAAGAAGTAAAATGGGAAAGGGATTACCCTGAGAAAGATGATTTTGACGCATCAACGTTAAACCTTCATTTCCAATCACTTCGTATTCCATTATCAGAAAACATTGCATCTCTTTCAGACAATCCAGGTCACTTAAGACTTTATGGAAAAGAGTCCTTAACATCTAAGTTTACACAAGCATTTGTAGCGAGACGTTGGCAGCACTTTAATTTTAAAGCAGAAACGAAAGTATCTTTTCATCCAGATACATTCCAACAATCTGCCGGATTAGTAAACTATTACAATACGCAAAATTGGACATCTCTACAAATTACCTGGCACGAAACAAAAGGAAGAATTCTAGAGCTTGTCACTTGCGATAATTTTGTCTTTGCTCAACCTTTGAAGGGAAAAGAAATTATCATTCCAGACAATAATGAATACGCTTACTTACGTGTCGAGATTAAGACAAACGTTTATCAGTACTCCTATTCCTTTGATGGTGAAGATTGGAATACGATTCCGATTGAATTCGAATCCTATAAACTATCCGATGACTATATTCAAGGCGGGGGATTTTTCACAGGAGCTTTTGTTGGCATGCAATGCCAGGATACATCTGGGCAAAACAAGCACGCTGATTTTGATTACTTCATTTATAAAGAAAAATAGTAGTTTTAAAGATGAGACCAGGCACAAATGCCTGGTCTCCTTAGTTTAATAACTTCTCCATCGCCATCACATCAACAAACTTTCCTTCTAGCACACCTTGATTCTGAAAAATTCCAACCTGGCGATATCCTTGTTTAAGATAAAGTTTTTGTCCCGACTCATTAAAAGGAAATGTGAAAAGAACGATTTTATGGAAGCCGTTTGCACGTGCAGCCTTATCAAGCGAAGTCAATAGTTGGCTCCCTATTCCTTTCCCTCTTGCACTTCTCTTAATATAAACAGAAAGATCTCCAACACCTGCATAAGCACATCTGTTATTGTATGGGTTTAAGGATGCCCACCCGAGAATTTGGCTTTCCTCTTCCGCAACTATAACTTTATAGCGTTCTGAATGGTTTTGGAACCACTCTTCCATGTAAGCAAGATCCTTGGTTTCCGTTTCTAGCGTTGCAATTCTGTCTTCAATTCCTTCGTTATAAATGTTCTTGATCTCCTCTAGATCTTCAAAGCTTGCCTCTCGAATAAACATTTCTCTACACTCCTTCCCCTACTAAACAACCCTTCAATGCGTTGGTACTAAATGCTTTTTCATTAATTTATATCTGATCCATATTAATTCGTACATCATTTTCCAAAATCCTACTTAACTTTTGAAAAATCTCTTCTGCAAAAACTTTATAGCCAATTTCCGTTAAATGTATCCCATCATCACTGATTAAATCTTTAAAGTCACCAGCCCACTTAATGGCACTTCTTACGTCAATACTCATAACATCTAATTCTTCCGCCAATTTCTTGAGTGCACGATTGTAACTACTATGCCAGTGTTCAATTCCTCCAACTTTGCAGATCCAGTCACTTACTTGTGAGCTAAAATTCTCCGTGATTCGTTCATAATATCGAACAGGGTCCAATGGTGGCAAAGTTGATAGGATTGGAGTGATTCCCGCTTCTTTAATTTTTATCACGATGGATTTCAGATTGTTTATATATCGTTCAACAGGAACGGTTGCTTCATGTAAATCTGTCGGATTTTTTGCTACCTCCGCCCAGGCAAAGTCACAATCATTCCCACCGATTTCAATGATGACATAATTAGGTTTTTCTTGAATGACGTCACGATCCAATCTAGAAATAAGTAAATCAGAGTTGTCATTAAAAACGCCTTTATTCATAATTTGGATGTCTTCATCATATTGACCTTTATTGTTATTTAGAAATAACTCTTGCAAGACTTTTGGATAATTGTTCTTTAAAATTTTCAAACGACCTTTAACAAAAGATACGCCTCGAGTTAGACTATCTCCAAAGCATATTATTTTCATATCCAACCCTCCTCAAGATTCGATATAAATATAACAAAGTAAACTGTTTGAATACAATTCTTTGAACCTAACTTCATCAAAAATCCGCTCCTTAAACTGTTGAATTCGCCACATTTTTGAAGAAAAAATCAGCAATATTGGGGAGAAACATTCCGATACTTGTCCAAACCGATATTTATGAAAAAGAATACTCTATATTACCTCTTGATTAATGAGGAATTTTTTAAGAGAGGAGGCGATAGCATGAGTGCAGCAAGCGATATCCTTGCATCATTACCTCCAGGTTACCCTGTGGATCGAGTTTGTGTAGATGGTACTTTCCAAGATACTACAAACTTTGTCATCGTTAATAATGGACTAGCCTATTTCAATAGTCCACAGGGACTTCTAGTGTTTAACGTCAGCAGTATTGATGGTTTAGATTTAACTGCTTAACTAAGAAAGAGCAGAAGATTATCCAAAAGATCTTCTGCTCCCTTTCAATTTTGTATATGTTAAAACTTAATCCCATCAATTTTATTAGCATCAATCATCTTTATAGTTTCATTTTCTTTAAAATAAACCACATAGTCAGAAGTCATGGAAATGAACTCTGTAACCTGTATTGGTACTCCCTTAATTATAATTTGATTAACTGGATAATTAGGTTTTAACTTTTGTAGCTCTTGAATCAAGGGATTTTGTGCATTTAATAACTCGTCGATTTTCTCCTGTAATTCCTCAATCTTGCTATGCAATCTGCTTACAGCTTGCTCTTGTTCTTCATTTTGAACGTTCAAGGAGTTGCGGAGTTCATCCTTGATTTCTTCAACCTTATTGCCCAATCTGTTTAAATTCACTTCTTGTACCTTGTTTTGGCTGTTCAGTGACTCCGTTACACTTCCCTGTAACTCTTCAATCTCACTATGCAATTGAGTTACTTTCTCCTCTTGCTCTTGGTTTTGAGCACTAAGTGCGTCCGTCACTTTCTCTTGCACTTCTTCAATTCTGTTTTGCAATTCATTAGTCCGATTCACTAGTTCCGTATTCTGTGTGTTCAGAGCGTCCGTTACACTTTCCTGCACTTCTTCAATTTTGCTATGCAATTCGTTAACCCTATCTTCTTGTTCTTTACTCTGCGAGTTCAGCAAGTCCGTAAAGTTATTCTGTGCCTCTTCAAGGCTACTAGTCAATTCTTCTACTTTTCCCTCTTGCTCCTGGTTTTGAGCGTTAAGCAAGTCTATTAAGACTTCTTGTACTATCTCAATTTTACTATGCAATTCGGCAGATCTTTCCGCTTGCTCCTTGTTTTGTACATTCAGGGAAGCAGTTATACTTTCCTGCAACTCTTTCATTTTATTTAGAAGGTCGCTTACTTTTTCCTCATGCTCTCTATTTTGAACGTTAAGCAAAACTGTTACTTCCTCAATCTTACTATCCAACTGGTTAACCACTTTTTCATTTTCGATACTTTGTATGTGCAGCGCATCACGAAATTCATCTTGTATTTCCTCTATCCGACTATGCAGCTGATTCACATTCTTCTCTCGCTCAGCATCTAGTTTGTTTAGAGATGCTAGTAAATTCTCAATCTGTGTTTGCAACTTACCTATATTTGTCTTCTGTTCTTCGTTTTGCATGTTCAGGGAATCCATTAACTTTTCTTTTATTTGCGCAACCCTACTCTCCAATCGACTCTCATACTTCCCACGGGCAACGCTCTCGGCTTTCATCGAATCATAAAGCTTTTTCTGTAGCTCATCTATCTCAAAGCGCAATTCATTTAAGTTCTTCTTTTGCTCCATACTTTGTATCTTAAATGATTCGTTGACCCTCTCCTTAAACCGCCGAAGTCTACCTTGTAGACGCACCATCTGTTTTTCCAGCTGACTATTTTGCTCAGTGAACTCACTAAATGCTTTTTCAAACTCTTTCTTCATTTCTTCTGTTTTATTAAAAATAAATATCTTTTGATTTGAACTAATACCTAGTTCTTCTCGGTTTGTACACGTTAAGGGATAAACGATACAGGAATTATACCAGGGCAACTTACCTCTCTCCTTAGAAAAATATATATGGCCGGTTTTCTCTCGTTTATGTATCGTATGAAATCCCAACAAAAAAGGTTGGGCATCTGTTAAATACCCAACCTCAATTCAGAATGAATTACTTATTTTTATAAAAATATTTCACATCCATATCAATTACCCTGCACAGCAAGCATCTTTCTCTCCATCATTTTTCTCATTGCAGCAACTCTCATCTTTGACTTCTTCAAACTTTACATCACAGCAAGTTTTGTCATCGTTTTTTTTGAACCACGCCATTTTTTCTCACCTCCTTTAAATCAGATAAAATAGAAACCCAGAAATTGAAGCCATTAATACAACTGATACAACAAACGCGGACACCAACCGTTTTTGAAAAATCGAGTTTAGTAAAGTTACTTCTGGTAAGCTAGCTCCAGTTGAAGCAATCATCAAAGCCATTACTGGTGGAAAGGCCATCCCTTTTGCAATCAAAATCTGCGATAAAGGAATCATTGTTGATAAACGTACATACAAAGGGATACCGATAATGGCGGCAATCGGTACTAACCACCATTTGTCATCACCCAGATAGGATGTAATCCATTCTGTCGGTACAACCCCATGGATAAGTGAGCCAATCCCTGCCCCAATTAACAAAAACGGATAAACAGTTTTCATCAAGCCAATCGTTTCTTTAAAAGCACTTTTGAAGCTGAATTTTATTTCTTGTTCCGTGAATCCTGTCATTTTGACTTTCTTTACTGCCTTCGCGAAGCCAAGTTTTTCAAGTCCTAAACCAATGACGATTGAAAGAACGGTAGTTACAATTGTATAAACGACCGCAACTTTGATTCCTAGTAAAGCTGCCATCAACGTGATAATTGTCGGATCTAACACTGGTGATGCGAATAAAAAGACCATCACAATCCCAAAGCGAACATTCTTGTTTAAGAGATTCACAACAACTGGAATCGTCGAGCAGGAACAAAATGGGGTAATAAAAGCAAATCCAATTGCAGCCACCACCCCGATAAATGTGTTTTTACCCGATAAGAATTTGTTGAGTTTTTCGTAAGGAACCAATCCTTGCAGTAGACTTACAAGAAAGGAAATCCCAATAAACAAAACGGTTAATTCTAAAGCAATTGATAAAAAATCACGGAAAACCTGATAGAACATTTCGTAGCCCTCCTCTAATAGTTGTATTTCGCAACTATTTATTATTTGTAATTTGCAACTATATCAAATAAGGGGAAATTTACCCCTGGATATTCCCACAGCACATACTTGATTTTGCCATAGCATTATTTAAAAGCTTAATAGAGCGAATAACCGTTTCTTTTTCAAAATCATTCATATGAGAAAATACATCATTTAAGAAGAGATTCATTTGTTCATCAATCGTCGTAGCAACATACTTACCTTCTGTAGTTAAGGAAAGAATTTGAATTCTTCGATCCTCTGCATCTGGAGTTTTCTTCACTAAATTCATCTTCACTAATGACTGAACTTGGCGACTAAATGTTGTAATATCAATTCCTAACGTATCGGCAATCTGCTGCATCGAAGGATTATGCTGATGGTCAATCTCATAAAGAATATGACTTTGAACTAGGGAAATCTCAGTCCCTCCAGTAGTACAGCAATTCTTATTTAGAAAGCCAAAACGGCGTGTCATCACTTGAAACAATTCACGTAAATTTTCCATTTTTTCCACCTCTGACTTTATTATACAAATAAAATTGCAAAATGCAACTATTTATTTTAGAAAGATGCCTATCATCTTTCTAATCTTGCACCTTTTGCACTTTCACTTTCCATCAAAATCCCTTTTCCTCGCAGTTGGAGATTAATAAATCCATATACAGAAGACAAAATCATTATGCAGCCTGAAAATATATAAATCAATCGTACGCCAAGGAGATCTGTTAATGCACCAATGCCAAGAATTGAAACGAGCGAAACAAGCTGAATTAATGTTGATTTGGCTGCCAGTATTTTTGTTAAAGTGGCTTCATCTGTACTGCTTTGATATAACGTTTCTTGGGCTAAGTCCCTCATTTGATAGGACGGGCCCATTAATACGACCAATAGTAATGCCAAAATTGGGCTAGAAACGAAACCATATGCAAAAGTCAAAAGACCGAATGCCGCCGACCCGATTAACATAAAAGTGGTTAACCGTCCTTGAAAGATTTTTGAGAAGCGAAAAACTAAAATGCCTCCTACAATCGTTCCTAAGTTGTATCCACCATTAATATATCCCCACCAGGTCTCCCCTTTACCTAGTGCATCCTCCACATATGTTAACGTAACAGCCCCAATCCAAATCATACCCACCCACGCTTCCATGAGGTCCATCATGATCAGAACTTTAAGCCCTTTATGGTTAAAAAGATACTTCCATCCCATGGTTAAACGTTCTACGAGACCACTTTGCGCCTGAATATCGGTAGATTGATCAACTTTTACTAGTGATAGGCTGATGATCGAAATCAAAATTAAACCACAGGTAATATAAAGGGTTTGCTGCTTGCCGAGAAAAGCGATTAGTACTCCACCAAATGTCCAGCCAGCAAATAAAAACGTTTGATCAACGCTTGAAAGAAGACTATTGGCTTTCACACGTGATTCTTCTGGCACAACCACTTTTACAATGGATGATTTTATCGGTGCAAAGATCCCATTAAAAAAAGAAATAACCGCTAATACGATGAAAATGATAAAAATAAGCGAGGAAGTTAGCTCTTGAAGAAATAGTAATAACAAGATTGTCAGAAATACCAATTGAGTAATCTGTGAAAACCTTAATATATGAGTGGGTTTAAATTTTTCCGAAAGGATCGGTAAAGTCAAACTACTCATCATGCGAAAGAATATACTTACCAACGTAACTAATGCTGCTAATGTAGTAGAGCCAGTTTCGTCATAGAGATGCAACACAACAACCATCGTATACAAGGAAAATCCAAAATTCGTAGAGCATTGGCTCACTAATAAAGCATAAAAAGAACGGTTCATTTTAATTCCTCGATTCTTTACTTTTAACCTTATCTTTTTTTCCTACACACGTATATCATTTCATGACTAGCATTCGTTATCGAGGATTCATTCCAATCCCCATACAAGTGAACAATTTCAAATCCACTTCCCGACAAAATTCTCTCCATCTCTTTTGGAAATACATATCTTAGACTGATGTTGGTGCTTACCTCATCGACTATCTCTCCATCCGTATTCTTATATTTTCGGATAGTTGTATAATGTTGAATTTGCTTTAGGGAATCGTAGTTACTAATCGTATACTCATCTGCTGTATGGCCAGTTTCACTATCCGTATAACTTTTCCAATATTCTTCTGTACTTGGTTGCAACAATTCATCCCCCGTAGGAAACCTCGTCCCAAAAATGAAGACACCATCCATTTCAAAATGCTTGTGAACAGAGGCTAAAAATGCATCTTGCTCTTCAATGGTAAGAAAGTGTTGAAACGAGTTGCCCACTGAAAAAATCAATGGAGACTTTATATCTAAATCTAGTTTTGTACAGTCTTGCTCCACCCATCGAATAGGCAAATTGAGGTCCATTGACTTTTGTTTCGCTTCATCCAACATTCCTTTATGTACGTCTACTCCTACAAGTTCATGGCCACTTTTAGCCATAGGAATTGTAATTCTACCAGTGCCACATGCCAAATCAATGATTGGGCCCTGCTTTTTGGATACCCACTTCAATAACAACGGCAGCTCTGTTCTGTAGTGGTCATTTTCTTGATCATATAGAATCGGGTCATTGTATTCTTCTGTATTATCAATATTCATGTTTGTCTCCTAAATTAAGTTTAAGTTATTTTATCATAAATTTCTGAAAACAAAAGATAAAAATAAGGATATAGGGTTACTGTCTTATTCAAAAAAAATAAGCTGCTCATCAGCAGCTTCAATTAATTTTCCGCATGTTCTTTTCGAATGATGATGACAAATAGACTTGCCAGAAAACAGAAGATTCCAGCTCCTATAAAGGCGTAGGAGTAGGTGTCGTAACGCTCAAAAATGACGCCTCCTCCGTATGCTGCTACTGCGGCTCCCACTTGGTGTGCAGCAAAAATCCAACCATAAATAATAACGCTTTTTTCTAATCCAAAGACATTCCTTGCAATGTTAATTGTTGGAGGTACTGTCGCAATCCAATCCAAACCGTAAAAAACGGTAAAAATCATCAGCAGGGTAAGCGAACCTTGTTGGAGAGCATAAGGCAATAACAACAATGATAAGCCTCTTAATGCATAATACCAAAAGAGTAGCCATCGATTATCAATACGGTCAGACAGCCAACCGGATGCCGTTGTCCCGACTAAGTCAAAGACCCCCATGATCGATAAAAATGATGCAGCCGTAACAGCTACAATCCCAAAGGAAACGCATAATGATACAAAATGAGTACCGATTAATCCATTCGTAGAAAGTCCGCATATAAAGAAGCTTCCTGCTAACAGCCAGAACTCTTTATATTTAAAGGCATAAAAAAGAGTCTCGATAGCCGATTTGAACGGATTAATTTTAGTATGATTCGGCGGTTCTGAAGGTAGTTCCTCTGCGGCTCCATAAGGATTTAGCCCAATCTTTTTAGGCGAATCCTTCATAAAACTCCAGATCAGTATGAACATGACCATACTAAGAATTAAAATAATGATAATCGCATTTTTCCAATTAGAAACTTCAATGACATAGGCAAGCAAAGGCAGTAAAAGTAACTGGCCGGTTGCCGTACTTGCAGTGAGAATCCCTACGGCCAAGCCTCTTCTTTTTACAAACCAAGTATTGGCAATAAGAGGACTAAGAACCGTGAGAAAAAAGCTCGAACCAAGACCATTGAGCACACCCCATATCAAGATTAACTGCCATGGCTCCGTCATCAATAGCGAGAGGATCAAGCTTATCATTAGTGTCCCCATGGAGATGAGCATCATTTTTTTGATTCCGACGGATTGGACGATGGCTCCCATAAACGGTCCTGAGAAACCATAGATGAACAGGCTCAACCCGAAAGCAAGCGAAATCATCGAGCGATCCCAGTGAAATTCCTCTTCAAAAGGAATCACGAACACGCCCGATGAAGACCGTACAATCCCTGCCACGATGACCGAAAAGAAGGTCAAGAATAATATGATCCAGCTATAATGTAGTTTCCCCATATGCCCTCCTAATTGTATCCGTTACTTTGTTTCAAGCTTAACGAACTTCCTTTTACCAACTTGAATAATCGGTTCTTCTGATGTATCTACTTGAAGATATATGTCATTAACCTTCGCTTCATTAATCCGTACCCCACCATTTTGGATCATTTTTCGTGCTTCCGTTTTTGATGTTTGTAATCCTAATTCTACAAGTAGATCTACTATAGGAAATTTTTTATCCCCTTTCCATGTTACAACTGGAATTTCATCCGGCAGTGAACCTCTTTGAAACACAGCCTTAAAGGCTTCTTCTGCTTTTTCAGCCTCAAGTGCATTGTGGTAAATGCTTACGATTGTTCTAGCAAGAAGCATTTTTGCATCTCTTGGATGTAAATTCCCTTGCTTAAGCTCTTCTTTGATTCGACTCTTTTCTGCTAATGATAAATCCGTAACCAGATCAAAATACTTCGGAATTAATTCATCGGTTATCGACATTGTTTTTCCATACATATCATTTGGAGCATCATCTACACCAATATAATTATTCTTTGATTTAGACATCTTTTCAACGCCATCAAGCCCCTCAAGCAACGGAAGTAATACAACGACTTGCTTCTCTTTTCCAAAATGTTCTTGCAAATGTCTTCCCATCAACACGTTAAAATGCTGATCTGTTCCGCCAAGTTCTATATCACTTTCGAGTTCAACAGAATCATAGCCTTGCATTAAGGGGTAGAAAAATTCATGTAATGAAATTGGTTTTCCTGTAGCGTATCTCTCTGAAAAATCATTTCGCTCAAGTAACCGCGCTACTGTAATACTTGATGACAATTTTATAATCTCTTCCAGATTAAGCTCACTGAGCCATTTTGAATTGTAATATAGCTCTACTTTTTCCATATCTAATACTTTACTAAATTGTTCGAAATATGTTTTCGCATTATGAATGACCTCTTCATTCGTAAGTTGCTTTCTCACCGTTGCCTTTCCAGTTGGGTCACCTATTTTACCAGTAAAATCTCCAATGATAAGTTGGATGATGTGTCCGTTTTCCTGAAACTGCTTCAATTTATTTAACACTACAGTGTGCCCTAAATGAACATCCGGAGCAGATGGATCTAGTCCTAGCTTTACTTTTAAAGGCTGTTGTTTTAATAATAACCTTGCGATCTTATTCTTGAGTTCAATTTCAGGAATAATTTCTGCTACTCCATTGTTATAAATCTCAAATTGTCTCTCAACTTCTGCCACTTGCTCACTCGTCAATTGTTCTAAAAAGTTCGCCAAAATGTTCGCCTCCCATTATCGGAAAAATATAAAAAACCACGCCCCTAAAAAAGGGACGTGGTTTACGCGGTACCACCCTTATTGAAGATTTCTCTTCCACTCATAACGAATAACGGTTCGTCCGTTCTTTACTACTAAATGTTCGTAAAGAAAGCTCAAGGAGGTAATTCGCACTTATCTTTGTACTGATTCACACCTACCATCAGCTCTCTAAAACAGGGAGATAAGTTACTACTGTTTCCTGTCATCACTTATTTTCAAAATATTTCTATATATCATAACTTTGTATTGCAGAAATTTCAAATAAAATATTCCATGGCCTATTAGTTTTATCTACTTTCAAAATCTTGCTTCAACATCGAGTACATATACAAATCATCAAATTTCCCACTTGTGTACTCGTATTGGCGTAATAGCCCTTCTCTCACAAACCCTTGTTTTTCAACAAGCTTTTGTGATGGAAGATTTGGCGGTTCAATTAACGCTTCGATGCGATTCAAGTCCATATGTTCAAAGCTATACTGAAGGATCGCGCCAATTGCCTCGCCCGCGATTCCTTGCCCCCAATATTCTTGACTAAGTTCGAAGCCAATTTCCGTGCGAGAATGCTGAGAAACCCTGTTATGAAAACCACAGCTGCCAATCATTTTTCCCTGCTCTTTTAAACTAATTCCCCACCGGATGCCCGTTTTGTTTTCAAATATGGATTGGTACCATGAGATCTCGTCCATTACATCCTCAATTGTTTCAAAAGGATCTAATCCATAATATTTCATGACCTCTTCATCAGAAAGGTACTTCAAAATATCTTCAGCATCGTCTTTTGTTACTTTTCTTAATACTAGTCTATTCGTTTCCAGTATAGGAAATATTTCAATCTCGATTGTCACAGCAAATCATCCTTTTTTGAATATTTTTCTTTTTTCAATACACATCTCCATTTAATTCCACAAAAATAGCGTTAATCCTCCAAAGAATTAACGCTACCCTTTAATTTCAATATGCTGATTAGATATATTTCGCTGTTATCGACTGTTCACATTGCTTAATCTCTGCTGGTGGACCTTCATAAAGAATCTTTCCACCTTCTGAACCACCTTGAGGACCAATATCAATGATCCAATCACTTTGACGAATGACCTCTACATTGTGTTCAATCACGATGACCGTATTCCCCTTTTCGACCATCTCATTAATAATATGAAGAATATTTGATATATCGGACAAATGTAACCCTGTTGTTGGCTCATCAAGAATATATATATGTCCGCCTGCTTTTAACTCCTTCGCTAACTTCAGACGCTGGCATTCTCCACCTGATAATGTGGATAATGGCTGACCAATTGTAAGATAAGAAAGTCCAACCATTTCTAGACTTTTCAATTTAGCTTTGATATCCTTTGTTTCAAAAAAGTCTAGGGCCTCTTGTACAGTCATATCCATAACTTCGACTATATTTTTCCCTTTATATAAATACTCCAGCACGTCCTGTCGATAACGATTTCCTTGGCATTCACTACATTCCGTTTCCATCTTATCCATGAAGGATAAATTCAGTTCAACGGTTCCAGTTCCACCACAGGTTGGGCAAGCTCCTTTTGAATTATAGCTGAATAGCCCAGCATCTACTCCATTTGCATCCGCAAACGCTTTTCGAATCCCATTCATAATTCCTAAAAACGTAGCGGCATTTGAACGACTTGTTGTATGAATAGGATTCTGATCAATTTGTAAGGCGTCAGGAAAATCCTTCGCAAATACTTCGTTCACAAGTGTACTTTTCCCTGAACCAGCCACTCCTGTCACAACAGTGAATACGCCTTTTGGAACGCGAAGACTAACATTCTTTAAATTATGTAATGAGCTTTTCCGACTTTCATAGAATTCTGTAACAGTTCGTGGATTCGTATTAATAGGTGAATGTTTGTTTAAAAATCGAGCAGTTAAAGTATCGGTTTGCAGTAAACTAGAATAATCTCCACTATACATAATATTACCGCCATTGCTCCCTGCAAGTGGTCCAACATCAACGATATGATCGGCAATTTGAATAACATCCGGGTCATGCTCCACAACAAGAACGGTGTTTCCCTTATCTCTCATTTTCACGAGCAAATCATTTAACCGATAGACATCTCGTGGATGTAGCCCGGTACTTGGCTCATCAAAAATATAGAGAAGACCAGTGAGGTTACTCGAAAGGTATTTCACCATTTTCACACGCTGTGACTCGCCACCAGATAAAGTCGCTGTTTCACGATCTAAACTCATATATCCTAGGCCGATTTCACATAGATTCGTTAGGCGTTCAATAATACTATCAATGACAGGCTTAGCGTCTGGCACTTCCCATGTTTTCAACACATCAATTAATTCGTTTAACTGCAATGCTGTGACATCATAAATAGAATAATCGTGAATTTTAGAAGAAAGGACGTTGTCATTATAACGTTTGCCCTCACAAGAATGGCATATCGTATTCGTTGTGAACTCCTCTAATTGTTTCATCGCCTTCTTTGAAACTTCCTTTTCTCTATTAATGTTTTGGCGCATGAATCGAACAACTATGCCTTCATAGGTAGCATTAAAATCTCCAAAGGACTTCATCTTAACTTTTTCAGGTTCCGCATATAATAATTTCTGGCGCTCTTCTTCTGAATAATCTTTAATTTTTTTATCATTATCAAAGAACCCAGTCTCCGCATATGATTTCCATTGATAGGTTCCTGGAGAATAGCCTGGTAACAGAATGGCACCTTCATTTAGCGATTTATTCCAATCGATTGCTGCATCCACATTTAATGTGATAACCTTGCCAATCCCCTCACAAACTGGGCACATCCCACTTGGATCATTAAAGGAATACGCATTGCTGTATCCGAGATGTGGTATTGCAAATCGTGAAAAAAGTACTCGGAACAATGGGAGAATATCCGAGATTGTCCCTAATGTCGAGCGGGCATTTCCACCTAAGCGTTTCTGGTCCACGACAATTGCTGTTGAAAGATTTTGGATTTCATCAATGTCGGGGCGACTATATTTTGGAAGAAAGAGTCTCGTAAAATTACTGTAAGTTTCATTTAATTGACGTCCTGCTTCTTGGGCAATCGTGTCAAACACAATAGATGACTTTCCTGAACCAGATACGCCTGTGAAAACAGTAATCTTTCCTTTGGGAATTTGCAAATTGACATTCTTGAGGTTGTTTTCTCTTGCATTGACTAGCTCGATAAATTGTTGTTTCATTCAAGTCCTCCTTAAAAAATCTTCAACCTTTTGTACGGCTAATGTGGCTCATAAGTTCCCAGAAAATCCATCCAAATATCATTTTTTCGAATCTAATTTACTTAGAATCAACCAAATTACTCTATCACTCCTCAAAAAGACTTGAAATTAATTACCCCCAACCGATAAATGGGCGACCCCTCTCATTGAAGAATCGCCAGTTCGTTAGTTTCTATTTTCCTTATTTACTTTTAGTATTTCCTTCAAAGTATTATGTATATTTTGTAGACTGATCAAGATAACTCCAAGCATAATAAACGTTATGATTTCCCCTGTGTATATGGAAACGATCGCTAGAATTACCGCATATAATCCATATAGCAAACCATTCATTTATTCTCACCTCACCATTTTTTACAATTTTCATAAAAATCAAACGTGAACATGAGAAAAATCATTCTTGATTTTCCTTAGCCCACTCTAGCGCTTTCAATTCTATTTCTTTAACAAATGCATCCTTACCATTTATGTAGGATTCAATATCATAAGGAAATTGCTCTGCCAATTTCTCTTTGAGCGCACCATAACTTTTCCTTTCATGCGGATGATTTAGGAAATAGTCCCGAAATGCTAAATGCCGTTCTATTTCAGTACTTCCAACTTGATAGACATGAACATGATGAGTCCGATTGTCCCCACCCTTTTGAAAATACCTGCGTCCTGATATTCCATTCTCACCCTTCGATTCATATCCTATATTTTGCATCTCTTCATTATATTTATCAACGAGAGAAATATCTTTAACCACAGGCATGATGTCTATAATAGGCTTGGCTTTTAACCCTGGTACGGCCGTACTACCAATATGATGGATTGCGACCATTTCATTTTCAAATACAAGTTTTAGTTTATCTGCTTCTTCTGCAAAAAGCACAGCCCATTTCTCGTCATAAGAACTGACTTCAACCTTTCTCAAAGCAGCACCTCCTCCCTCTTTTACTTCGCTAGAAAAGACTTTAATCCTCCTTCCATTAAAGCACGATTCTTTAACATATAAAAAGGCTCGATTCCACTCACAAGCGTCCTCGAGCCTTCCCATTTATAAAATCAAATCCCCATCTTCAGCCGCTTCCTCTTCGTTCACAATTAGCTGATGACTTCTCATTAATTGGTAAAACCATTCACGATTTGCATAAGTCCTTCTTTGATTGATGTAACTTGACGTCCGAGAACTTTTTCAAAATCATTGCTTACAATTTCCAATGTTCCTTCACGGATATCCTTTTGAATGTTCACAATCATTGTGACCACAAAATCTGGTAATCCTGCTCCTTTTATGATCTCACTATAGGTAGCGTCATCAACTTGTTGAACAGATACCTCTTTGCCCAATACTTCTCCAAGTATCGAGGCTAGCTCTTCTTGTGCTAATAGTGGACCAGACAGTTCATAAACGGTATTTTCATGGCCCTCTCCTGAAAGAACTGCTGCCGCAGCTTCTGCATAATCCTGCTGCAACGCCCAACCAACTTTCCCCTTTCCTGCAGAAGTCACCCATGGTGCTCCAGCTAAAACTCCTTGAATACTAGAGATTTCATTCTCAAGATACCAGTTGTTACGTAGGAAAGAATAAGGAATGCCCGAATTTAAAATCGCTTTCTCTGTTGCCTTATGAGTTGGTGCCATGAAGTTTGTACTTTCTTGTGCATTCGTAATGCTTGTATAAGCAATGAATCCTACCCCTGCACGTTTGGCTGCTGCTACTGCATTGCCGTGCTGACGAATTCTCGTTTCATTATCTCCGTCTGCAGAAATAATAAGCAAACGATCAATTCCTGCAAATGCCGTATCCAATGTTTCTGTGTGATCGAAATCACCATGACGAACCTCAACACCACGTGCGCGTAAGCCTTCTGCCTTCTCAGGATTTCGTACACTTACTGCTAATTGCGTTGCTGGTACGGTTTCTAATAACTTCTCAACGATTTTACTTCCTAATTTCCCTGTAGCCCCTGTCACTAACCATTTCATGAACTATTTCTCCTCCCAAAACCTCATTATAGTTGTAATCAATACGGTTACATGTAACTATATTAATTACAATCAAGTACTATGTCAAGTAATCCAAACTTTTTATCGTTTTGGTATTCTTTTTGAGTATAATAATAGTTGTAACCATACTAATTACATGGAAAAAAGTTGGTGATTTATCATGTCCATTAGCAGCCGATTTGCTGTAGGTGTTCATATATTAACATTGATTGAGTTCAATAAAGATGGGGTGAGCTCATCTGAATATTTGGCTGAAAGTGTCAACACGAATCCTGCCCTTATCAGAAAAATTATCGGGATGCTAAAAAAGGCAGAATTAGTTGAAGTGCATCCAGGGATCGCTGGGGCAAATCTTGCAAAAAAATTATCCGAAATCACATTGTTAGATGTGTATAAAGCAGTAAATGTTGTTCCGGAAAATGAACTATTTAGCGTGCACGAAAATCCAAATCCCAAATGTTTGGTTGGACGAAATATCCAAGAAACAATTATTCCCATACTATCGATCGCACAACTCGCTATGGAAAAGGTACTTGGAAGCGTCACGATCGAAGACATCTTTGAGGCTATTGTGGAAAAAGAGAAGCAGAAATAACTTATGATAGGCTCCGTTACATGGTTAAGGAGCCTATCTTATAGGAACAAAATCTTACTATCAAAATGAATCCTATTAAAATGATGAACGATATAATATTGACAAGACAGCCTTTGATTTATCTCTTTCCTTATCAGACACTTTTCCCCCCTCCCTAGTCCCTTTCTTTTTCATTTCGAAAACTTTCATTCATCTAACTCTTCAAGCAAAAAATTAATGAGTTCATCAATTTCATATGTTTTAAAAACGACCCCCTTAGTATCAAAAACGGCATAAGCTGGTTCCTTTTCAAATTCAAATACTGGATGACTATCGATGGATTCATTTCTAATGAATGCAATTTTATTCGTGTTAATCCCTTCTCGCTCGAAATCATCATAAGAAATTTCAGTTCCTGCTACATAAATCGAATATTTTCCATTTTCATCAGAAAGAAGATCAGGAGCATACAAATTTGGAACAGAGGCGTCTTGATTACTACTTCCCACCATCATAATCGTCATCAAAAATAACAAATAGCCCAATCCATTTTTATTACGTATTTTCAATGGACTTTCTCACTCACCATAAATATATAAATCAATCCTCCTATTCATTCTTAGAGCTATTTTCTTCAGAAGAATAAATGTTTTTTGAGGCTGTAACCACTTATTCAAATGTAATCAATTCTGAAATATATCTATTAATCCCGCCTTTTAAAACCACTCCATGTCCTGTGCACAAATATTCTATTTCAAATTGGTTCATTGCTTTTAATCCCTTGATAAATGAATCAAAATCGCGCTTTTTTCTCATTTCTTCATTTTGAGACCATTCCGAAACGAATTTTTTAAACTTTTCTCCAGTTACATCTCCATCTTCAACAACCTGACCATTTATTGGTTCCCCAAAGAAACAAATATGGTCTCCACAAAACAATACCTTATCTTTTTTGTGGTAAAGGGCCACAGAACCTTTTGTATGATGACCTAGGAGTACATGCTCGAGATTGTCTACTTCTCTAAGATTCGTATTGAATTTTCCCCTGAGTTCCTCAGGTACCAACTGTAAATCTTTTTCGTGAATATATCCTTCAACATTTTCAAGGAATCGCACTCCTCCAATATGATCCCTGTGTCCATGCGTCGCTACGAATCTAGTAATATTTTCAATACCAATTTTCTTCATTTCTCCTGAAAGATGTTCAAAATGCTCTTCCTTTCCAGAATCAATCAAGGTGACTTCATCCCCTTCAACTAACACATAGCAGTTATTGAACGAATTCCAAGACTCATCCCAAAGCAAAAACCCATAGACATGATCCGTTATTTTTTTGAAATATTTTTCCATATTGATTTCAACTCCTTTTTCAAGCATTTTACTTCATTTAAATCATAAACTTGTAATGACTGACTTAGGAGGGATTGAATTGACGGAAAAAATTCTGCTTTTTGCAGATCCGGGTATAGACGATTCATTGGCGATTATTTACGCTCTTCTAAATCCGAACATTGAGCTTGTTGGCATTGTCACAAGCTACGGAAATGTTTCAAAAGAACAGGCAACAGCAAATGCGTATTATTTACTTCAGCTCGCTAATCAAACCCAGATTCCCATTATTCCTGGTGCTGCAAATCCAGTTGAGCAAGAAGAGGCATCGAATATCTACTATCCAGAAATCCATGGAGCGGAAGGGATGGGACCGATCCGACCACCAGGCGACCTGCAATATCAGGTTCACTCTTTTGAAACCATTAGAACCATCATAAATCGCTATCCAAATGAAATCGTTATTGTTGATACAGGCCGTTCAACAAGCTTAGCGACCGCATTGATACTTTTTAATGAAGAAATAAAAAAAGTAAAAGCATTTTATCTAATGGGAGGAGCCTTTTTTGTACCTGGAAACGTCACCGCATTAGCAGAAGCGAATTTTTATGGAGATCCTACAGCTACGAACTACGTACTAACACATGCACATAATTTAACAATAACTCCTCTTAATGTGACCCAATACGCGCTTCTCACTTCTGAAATGGTTCAGCGCTTAACACAAGAAGGAAATACTCCCTTTGGGGCATTACTTTCACCTATCTTCGAGTTTTACTATAATGCTTACCAAAAAAACATCCCTAATATTCAAGGTGCGCCCATACACGATCTTTTAACGGTGATGATTGTAGCCAATCCTACCATCGTGGAGTATGTTTATTATGATCCTAAGGTGATCAACGGGGACAGTGAAGCAAAAGGTATGTCCTTTATCGATATTAGACCCACCAGTCCAAAAGGAAAAACGAGAATTGCCGTGAAACTAGACTATGAGAAGTTCGTCGAGGAATTTTTAAACGTCATGTTGATATTAGATTAGGAGGGAGTAATCTCTCCTTGATCTATTTTAGAAGATTGAGCATCATATTTAAGAACGACCCTGCCTGAGAATCTTTTTCGGCTTCATCCTGTTTCAAGATTAACTCCTCCATGTAACTAAAAAAGTAAATCCCCTAAATCAGAGAGCAGTGTTGTCGTAACTTTAATTGTTATTACTGGTCCAGCTTCGATCGAAATAAACCTATCATCCATCTCAAGAATAATTGCAGAAAGAAATTCGCTGCCGTTCTCTTTAAATCCATATCCACTAACTCTTTTGATATTATTTTGTTCCAGAAAAAAGCTAGAACTCATGATGGTATGTTTTTCCTCAAGCCAATCTACTGATTCATAATCCAATGGTTCAGGAGTATCCTGTTCTTTTAGTAGCAGAATATCATCCCCTAAATCTGTCTCTTTCCAATTTATCCGCCAATAGATTGTTTCCGAAGAATCAGGTCTTCTTATTTTTAGAATGGGTTCCATACAAATTAGACTGATATCTTCAATGCTTTGGTATACGCCAAGTTGGTTCGCATAAATCCATAACAAGCTTCCTTCGATTGACTTAAAACTAGTCCAATCCTTTTTCATATTACACTGTCTCCTCTACGTTCTCCCAACCAAGCACAAGTTCAGGTAGCCACTTTCCTCCGATTTCTACTTCGACTTCTTCTATGTATTTCGCTCCAAGCGCTTCATAAAAATGCCGCGAAGGATTATCTCTTAAAACAAGGACCAGCATCGAGTTGAATCCCATTTCTTTCAATTCAACCGCAATTGGTTTCACTAACTCCCGTCCAATCCCTTGTCCCTGATACTCTTTTAAAATATAAATAGCATAAATTTCCCCAACGAACCCTGTATATTTTCCGCTTCTCTCTTTCCCACCAGAGGAAAAACCAACGATTTCACCAGACTCGGTTTCGGCCACATATACACCGCCATTAGGGATGTTCCGAATCCATCTCTGCTCGAAATTGTTATAGGATAAACCATTTAAGAAATCGTCTGGAACAATATTTTGATACGTTGTTCTCCAACTATCTACATGTACTTTGGCAAGCCCTTTTGCATCGGATAAATCTGCTTTTCTAATATTGAAAGATTGATTCGTCATATATCTTCCCCCTTTAAAACAACAGTTCAACACAAAGTGCCTTAATCCTCCTTTTATATGGTATAATTAACCAAATAATTGCAATTGGAGGAATGCCTTTTGAACATTGGTGATGTATTATTTCAACTAATTATGTTTCTTTTACTCATTGGTCTCTTTAGTGTGGCCTTTGTTATCCTTTGCTCGGGTCTTAAGAGAAACTCAACGAATAAAACGATTGAACTTGAAAAAAAGCTTGATAGAATCATTGAGTTACTAGAAAAAGAGAAAAGCTAATCCCGTTTCCTTATTCTCGTACCAAAGAACGCCAAAATAATCGCTGGAACGCCGACTATTATCTCGCCGAACACATAATGGTTCCAACGAAAGAGTGCAAAGAGTATAAACAGAATTCCTGTCAGTACAGGATATTTTATCGTCCTCGCTTTATTGTTTTTTTTGCCTAATCGCATAGCCAAGAAGGACAATTCCTCCTATGACAAAATATAGTTCGATCATCGCCACGCTCCCCCATAATTATCTAATTCAACATACTCTTTCCATTTCCCTACATATTCCATTTCATCAAAAAACTGACCTGCTATCATCACAGGTCAGTTCATACTCTCTATCTATTGTTTTGGTGCTACAACTTGCGATATATATGCCGCGACATTTTGAATTTGTTCTTCTGTCAAAATGTCCGCAAACGCTGGCATTGTGGTTCCACCAGCTTTGACTCGTTCAATAACCTGTTCAGGATCATCAGCTATTTCGCTAAGCTGAAGGTCTGGTCCGTTATGTCCAGCAGTACCCTCATTGCCATGACAAGCAAGACAGTTACCCTCATAAACCTCTAGACCTTCATCTGGATTTGCAGTTGCAACGGCTTCCTCGGCATCACCTTCAGCATCGTCCCTTACCACCGATCCAGATTCAATCGCACCGTCTAGTGCGAAAGTCCAGATGGAATCACCGTGTTTCGAACCAGCAAGTGAATTACCTGCTACAAAAACAGAAATGTACTGAACACCATCTACTTCATAAGTGACTGGTGGAGCGTTCACACCTGCATCCGTCATAAATTCCCAAACTTGTTCACCTGTTTTTGCATCATATGCAATGAATCTTCCATCATTATGACCAACAAAAAGAAGACCTCCCTTAGTAGTTAAGGCACCACTATAAGCACTATCCTCCCAAACTTGCTGCCACGCGATCTTATTTGTTGTCACATTAATCGCCGTAACCGTCCCTCGCCTTGGCGCATCTTCAACAGGTGCGATAAGACTACCAAGATACATTTTTCCTTCTTCAATACTTGCTTCATCATACTCTTCTAATTCCATTCTAGAAAATGCCATATATTGATCCGTTGCTAATACATACATAAGACCTGTATCAGGATTATAGGCTGCTGGTGGCCAGTTCGCCCCTCCTGCTGCTGCTGGTTTTGTGAGAACAGGTTCATCCCAGAAAGGCTCAAACATGGCAGTTGCAACTTTCCCCTTATAATTAGGTACCTCTTTGGCAACTTCTTCAGCCGTTACAACTTGAGGTACAAACGAATCCCCTTTAGGGAATGGCTGAGTTGCTGCCGTTTTTTGCCGCTCGTCCTGAGGGACAGGTAGTTCTTCAATTCCTACTAACGGCTCCCCGTTTGTACGGTCTAAGAGATATACCCAACCTGTTTTACCCGCTTGAGCAAGTCCTTTCACTGGTTTCCCATCCATCTCTGTATCAAATAAGATAACTGGATTTGGAGCATCATAATCCCAAATATCATGATGAACCTCTTGGAAATGCCATTTGTATTCCCCAGTTTCAGCATCAATCGCGACAATGGAAGAAGCAAATAGATTATCCCCTTCACGCATACTTCCATCTACATCCGGGCCAGCATTCCCTGTTGAAAAATAAATCATTCCTAACTCTGGGTCTACCGCTGGTGTTTGCCATACTGGGGCTCCTCCACGTTTCCAAGCATCATTGTCACTTGGCCATGATTCATAACCGATTTCTCCTGGTCCTGGAATTGTATAGAATCGCCAGAGCTCTTCACCACTCTTAGCATCAAGGGCTGTTACCCGACCTCTTGTTCCATATTCACCCCCGGAGATACCTGTGTATAGTTTTCCATCATAGTAAAGAGGTGCACTTGTGATGGTGTAACCTTTTTTCCAATCATCGATTACTGTTGACCAAACTTCCTCACCTGTTTTCTGATCTAATGCCACAAGTGTTGCATCTAAGCGTCCAACAAACACCATTCCATCACCAATTGTTACACCGCGACTAGTCCAGCCGCAACAAACGGTTGTTAAATCTGGAAGTTCAGGCTTGTAGGTCCAAATGATTTCCCCATTTTTCACATCAATGGCTGAAACTTCATGTGCACCAGTGATTACATACATCACGCCATTATACACAACGGGTGATGCTTCCCCTGAATACTTAAACTCTAATCCAGAGCCTAAATTAGTGACCCACTTTCCTTTAAGATTTCCGACGTTTGACGTGTTGATTTCATCCAAAACAGAATATCGCTGATTGTAGACATCTCCCCCGTTTCCAATCCAATTCTCTTTTGGAAGCGCTGTCAATTCACTCGCAGTAAATGCTGGAGCAATCGGATCTAGGACAACAGGTTGTTCAGGTTTTGTAACCTCCTCTTCTTCTACAGGTTCTACAACTGCTTGCTCCTTATCGCCAACTGTTCCTAGAAAAATAGCAAAGCCAACAAGTAGAACGAAGGCACCTAAGAACCCCATAATAACGACAAGATTCCTTCTTTCCAAGACATTTCACCTACCCCTTTTTATATTTATACCCCTAGTTATCAATATATTTTGACTATTCTTAAAAATTACTTTATCATTCAAATTTCACAATTACAACATTTTAACTCAAGAAAAAGGAGAAAATTTAGTTATATAGAAATGGGTACAAGAACCTGTTCATTATTCAACACTTCACATGAATATACAGCCACTGATTTTTTCGGCACAAAAAAATAACCGACATCACAACGCCGGTTATTTTAGTATTTGTATTAATGATTTCTCCTCGCGAAGTCGACGAATCGAAACTTATCTGGTCGATGTCGAGACTCGGTAAATTGAAATAGTGTCGCATCATCGAGGAAAGCATAACTTTTAATGACAACAACATTACTAAAGCCTTCAAGGTCTAAAAGTTCCCTATCCTCTTCTGTTGGTTCAGTAACAACGATTTCTTTCTTTGAAAAGCCAATCGTTAAATTCAGCTTATTTTCAATGTATTCATAAAGTGAGTCTGCACAGATTTCCTTCGTTAAATCGGGAATCAGATTTTGAACTAAGATGTCCTTATCCAAAATTACCTTTTGTCCATCAAACTCTCGCGTTCTAACAACCTTCCACACAAGGTCTGTAGAAGATAGCTGCATTTGTTTCTTCATTGATTGACTCGGCTTTTCTAAGGAAAGCTCATTGACAATCGTCCGGACCTGGTTGTCCAATTTTTGTGATATCTCCTTAAAACTAACCAAGCCAGAGACAGGGAAATCAAATTTATTCACATTCAGGACAACTGAACCCTTTCCTCTAATTTTTTGAATGTAACCATCCTGCGAAAGAAGGTTGAGGGCCTTTCGAATTGTTTCTCTTGATGTATCATAGATGTCCGTCAGCTCATTTTCTGATGGAAGAAGACTATCCGGCAATAATTCTCCCGACTTTATTTGCTTTGAAATCTCATTGTAAATAGCTAAATATTTGCTTTTCATTTTGGACTTTCCCCAATTGACATTATTTTAGGAGATACACAATGGACTCATAAGGGCGAAGCTGAATTTTTTCGATATCTGTCGGTGAATCTTGATAATTGGACAGCAAGATTTCAACAGAATGGCCATTCAGTGACTCAGGTAATTCAAAAGTCGTTTCTTTTCCATAAAAGTTATTAATCACAAGTAGCTTCTCATGCGAATTGCTTCGCACATATGCAAAAATATCCTCATGATCATCTAATAACAACTGGTAATCCCCATCTGTTATGATATCATACTCTTTTCGAAGCTGGATCAGCTTTTGGTAATGATAAAAAATGGAATCCTTATCTTCGAGTGCCTTCTCCGCATTGATTTCCTTATAGTTTGAAGCAGTAGGAATCCAAGGTGTCCCAGTTGTAAAACCAGCATTCTTCTCGTCATTCCATTGAACCGGCGTTCTCGAATTGTCTCTCGATTTTTGCTTCAATATCTCAAGAATCTCTTCCTCCGAACGACCTTCTTCCTTCATAATCTGAAACATGTTCAACGACTCTACATCTCGATATTCATCAATGTCATTGAATTTCGGGTTCGTCATGCCAAACTCTTCCCCTTGATAAATATAAGGAGTTCCCTGCATCATATGAATCACTGTCGCTAACATTTTTGCAGATTCTTTATGGTATTCTTTATCGTTTCCAAATCGAGAAACAACACGTGGCTGATCATGATTACACCAGAACAAAGCATTCCAGCCAGAACCTTTATTCATCTCAACCTGCCACTTCGATAAGATATCCTTTAATGCTTGAAAATCAAATTCCGCTTTCGTCCATTTTTCCCCATTCGGATAATCTACCTTTAGGTGGTGGAAATTAAATGTCATATTAAGCTCTTCACTCTTTGGATTCGTATACTGTATGCAATTGTCAATTGACGTCGATGACATCTCGCCAACTGTCATAATGTCATATTTCGAAAAGACCGCTTGATTCATTTCATGTAAATATTCATGTATTCTTGGTCCATCTGTATAAAATCTACGTCCATCCCCTCGATCATCATTTGGAAAAGACTGATCCTTCGAAATCAGATTAATGACATCCAGACGGAATCCGTCGACCCCTTTTTTCAACCAGTACTCCATCATTTTATAAAGGTCTTTTCGAACAGCTTCATTTTCCCAGTTTAAATCGGCTTGCGTCACATCAAATAGATGTAAATAATATTGCCCCGTCGCTTCATCGTATTGCCAAGCTGAACCGCCGAATTTCGAGATCCAATTCGTCGGTGGATCTCCTTCTTTTCCATCTTTCCAGATGTAGTAATCACGATATGGATTGTCCTTTGAAGTTAAGGCATTTTGGAACCATTCATGGGCAGTCGATGTATGATTGATTACGATATCCATGATGATTTTGATCCCTCGTTTATGGGCTTCTTCTAATAACTGATCGAAATCCTCCATGGTACCGTACGGCTCATAAATGTTGTAATAGTCACTAATGTCATAGCCATTATCTTTTTGCGGAGATTCATAAATGGGTGTTAACCATAGAACATCCACACCAAGTTCTTTTAAATAGTCCAATTTTTCAATGATTCCTTGAAGATCACCCTCACCGTTGCCGGTCGTATCGTTAAAGCTCTTCGGATAAATTTGATATACTACTGCTTTTTTCCACCAAGGCTTATTCATGATGTGTGCACCTACCTAATTTTTATTACGAGAAAAGCCCAAGGCGCCCTCTACAATAATATTGTATGGCGCCTAGAGCTAGAGATTTTATATAAGGATATTATCTTTTACCAAGGCGCTCATATGCATTTACGCCCATTTTTGTTTTTGCAAAAACCATAGTAAGAATGATTGGAACGATAATCGCTACAAGCATTGAAACTGTGAACATAAGCATATGTGGTACCTGAATGGATAAAATCCCTGGAAGACCACCTACACCGATAGAGTTCGCCATAACGCCAGAACCTACAGAGATAATGGCTGCAATCGATGAACCAATCATTGCCGCTAGGAATGGGAATGTATATTTTAAGTTAATCCCGAACATCGCTGGCTCTGTAACCCCTAAGTAACAAGAAATCGCTGCTGGAATCGAAACTTGCTGTTCTTTTTCATCTTTACGATTTAGAATAATCATCGCTACTACGGCAGAACCTTGCGCAATATTTGATAAAGCAATCATTGGCCATAGATTCGTTCCGTCAAACTCACTCATTAATTGTAAGTCAATCGCATTGGTCATATGGTGAAGTCCTGTAATAACAAGTGGTGCATAAGCAAAACCAAACAGTGCTGCAAACAACCAACCAAATGCTGAAGTTAATCCAGAATACACAATATTAGAAATCCATGAACCAATCGTCCAACCAATCGGTCCTAAAACAACATGTGCAATAAGTACTGCTGGAATAATTGCAAAAAACGGAACAAATATCATTGAAACAACACTCGGAATAACTTTACGCAATCCTAACTCTAGGTAAGAAAGAACAAATCCGGCTAGAATCGCTGGAATGACCTGTGCCTGATACCCAATCATATCTACATGAGCAAACCCAAAATCCCAGAATGGAATTTCTGTTGCACCAGCAACTCCATATGCATTTAGCAATTGCGGAGAAACTAACGTAATACCTAAGACGATACCAAGAATCTGAGTTGTACCCATTTTTCTAGAAATGGCCCAAGTAATTCCGACCGGTAAGAAGTGGAAAATAGCTTCCCCAATCAGCCATAGGAACGAATGAACACCAGCCCAAAACTGGGATGCATCAATGAGTGATTGCGTTCCATCATTCATCATTTTGATTTCCATGACGTTTCTGAAACCTAAGATTAGACCACCTACTACTAAGGCAGGAATTAATGGTGTAAAGATATCAGCTAAATGCGCGATCATACGTTGAAGCCAGTTCATGTTTTGCTTTGCTGCTTCCTTCGCATCATCCTTAGATGCAACATCAGACACGCCTGCAATTTTTGTAAATTCATTATAAAAAGAGGAAACCTCATTCCCGATAATAACCTGAAATTGTCCTGCCTGTGTAAATGTCCCCTTCACAAGGCCGATTTCTTCCACCTTTTTGACATCAGCTTTTTTTGCATCCTTTAAAACAAATCTCATTCTCGTTGCACAATGTGTAACAACCGAAATATTTTCACTACCACCAACATGCTCAAGCAATTGTTTCGCATCGTTTGTGTACTTACTCATTTATACTTCCCCCTTACGTTATGACTAATATATATGATTGCGTTTCCAAAACAACTTGTATATACAACTTGTTTGCGTTTTCATTTTATCTTGTATATACAAGTAAGTCAATCAAATATTTATTTTTATTTTTCACCAAAATTTTTCCATTTATTGATCTTTTGATTTTGAGTGGCTAAAACAAGCCCAACCGATGTCGTCAGGTTAGGCTTTGAATCAACAACCTGCAAACGGTTGTTAATGACTCATTTTCTGGTATCCATACCATTTTGCTTTCATCCGGAGTACGGAGATGAACGATTTCTACCCCTTTTGTTTTTAATTCAGTAATCGTGTAACCATTATTTAAACTATCCCATTCTGTTGCAGGAACCAGGAGCAGCCCTTGGACATCATCCCCTGCTTTTACCTCTTCCAAATTGTCCACGTTGGCAAAATATATAGCGAAATAAATATAGGGCCCAACTGGTAATCCAGCTCGATATGGCTTATCTGGGAAAGGGTTCGTTACTCTTTCAAGTAAATAGGGGGCAATCTCATCCTTTACTTGAATTTTTTCCACAGTTTTAAGATCCATGTCATGAAAAAAAGTTACCGGTGAAGATTCAATTCGGACATCTACACTTATTTCTTCCTTCGCCTCACGAATCGCACAATCTAAAATCGTTTCATTCGGTTCCTGACCACCCCCAACAGCACCTACTCGCCATGTATTTTCCATTTCATCTGGCAATCCATCCGGGTTGAGCGTGATAAGAATTTTATCCCCTTTGGTGACAAGAACTCCTGCACAAAATGGTTGGTTATGTGTTATTTCTGCAATATGAACTATGTTTTTCATCCATTTCTCCTAACTTCAACTAGAATATATGGTATACTTTACCAAATTATTATAAAAGTTTGAATATTTAGATGAATATGTTTCAGATATGATGTTGTACGCGAGCATTCGAAAGGAGCATGTTAAGTTTGGAAACAAAACTCAATTGGAATGCAAATTTATATGATGGCAAGCATGCTTTTGTTTCGCAGTTTGGCCAAAATTTAATCGAATTATTAGAGCCAAAATCGGGAGAAAGAATTCTTGATCTTGGCTGTGGAACCGGTGACCTTGCCAATCAGTTATTTGAAAATGGTGTGAATGTGGTAGGTGTAGATAACTCTGTGAATATGGTAGAACTAGCAAAAAATAAATATCCACAAATCAAATTTATCGCTCTAGATGCAAAAAACTTGGCATTCGATGGTGAATTTGATGCCGTATTCTCAAATGCTACTCTTCATTGGGTAAAACAACCGATTCAAGCATTGCAGGGCATTTATCACAGCTTAAAGCCAGGCGGGAGATTCGTTGCGGAATTTGGCGGGAAAGGGAATGTTCAAACCATATCAAATGAGATAGTGATGCAAATTGAAGCAGCAGGTTTCAAATTTAAAGAAGAGCATTTCCCATGGTTCTATCCAAGTATCAGTGAGTACTCGACTCTTATGGAAGAAGTAGGATTTCGAGTTACCTTTGCTCAGCATTTTGACCGTCCAACCCCATTGAATGGAGATGAGGGATTAAGAAATTGGATTCAGATGTTCGGGAGACAGCTTTTTACAGGTGTTCCTGAAGAAAGTAGAGCTCACCTCATAACAAAAATTGAAAATAAATTAAAAGGCAGTTTATATAAAGAGGACAATTGGATTGCCGATTACAAACGTATTCGCGTGATTGGAAGAAAAGAATAACTAAGGGGAGGACCTGAGATTGGTCCTCCTCTTTAAATTTGCCGATACTTTCTTAAAAGATATTTAACGTATTTATGAAAAGCAATTAAAATGATATAAAGGATCGGATATATAATGACGGAATACCAAAACTTCCAGCCATGGTAGTAGAAGGTCCCACTCCAAAGAAACAATATTTCATATATATAGGCGAAAATGGACCACGCACCTATGTAGATAGTTTTACTTAGGAATTTGTTTTTATAAGGAAAGTAATTTAGAAAAACAACACTAACTGGTCCATAAATGAAGATGGCATACAGTAACGTTTCCCAATTAACCCCTTTCGTAAAGTATCCATACAAGTGGTATTTTAAGTCTAAAAAGACATTAGTCAACGCCTCTAAATATAGAGCAAACAATGTGGTCGTTAATATCTCTATCCCAGAAATACGCTTCGGAACAAATATGGCAACTGAACAAAATACGATAACTGAAAGCACAAGAAATATCACAATAGATTTCCCCTTACTGCTTAAATGTTTTTCCCTTATCATCTCCCTCTTGAGCTTTAATATTAATAACATAAAAAAGCATTTGGAAATGAATTATTCCCAAATGCCTTATCTAGACTTCTATCTATTTTCTTTCTGACTTCCATTTAGTAGACTATTTCTAATTCCATAAACAAAGTAAATAATCAAACCAATGATTAACCAAACGAAGAAACCAATCCATGTAATAGACGATAATTGCAGCATTAAATATACACAGAAAATAACGGCCAGTGCAGGAATAACTGGGACCCACGGAGTTTTAAAGCCACGCTTTAATTCCGGTTGCGTTTTACGTAATACCGCCACCCCTAACGAAACGGTCGCAAATGCAAATAATGTCCCAATGCTTGTTAGCTCTGCTAATTTATCAAGTGGTACGAATCCCGCAAAAAGAGCAACTAACAATCCAGTTATCCACGTCCCTTTTAAAGGAACATGAGTCTTTGGATGAATCGAGGATAAAGCCTTTGGCAATAATCCATCTCGGCTCATCGCGTAAAATAAACGCGTTTGCCCAAACATCATCACAATCAGAACTGTCGTTATCCCCACAATTGCACCAAGCGAAATAAATCCTGCTGCCCAATCTTGTCCAATCAATTGTAACGCAAACGCCACTGGATCTTTTACATTTAACATATCAAACGGAACAATCCCAGTTAGTATCAATGATACGATTATATAAAGAACCGTACAGATGGCTAGTGCTGATATAATCCCAATTGGGAGATTGCGTTGAGGATCTTTCACTTCTTCAGCTGCCGTAGAAACTGCATCAAAACCAAAATAAGCAAAGACAACAACAGCTGCACCAGTAGCAACTCCTGAAAAACCAAATGGCATAAACGGTGTCCAATTCGTCGGCTCAACATACCAAACTCCAACTACAATGAAAAGAAGAACGACAGCAACCTTAATGACAACCATAATCGCATTAAATTTTGCTGACTCCTTTGCTCCTCTAGTCAATAACAAGGTAACAAGTATTACAATAATAACTGCTGGTAAATCAATATACGTACCTTCTGCAGGATTAAAAGCATTCGTTATGGCCGTAGGCAAATGTAGGCCAAACCCTGATAACAGACTTTGAAAATAGCCTGACCAACCACTTGCAACAGCTGAGGAAGCAAGACCATATTCAAGGACCAAATCCCATCCTAAAATCCAAGCAAATATTTCCCCAAAAGCCACATAGCTATACGTGTAGGCACTTCCCGATTGAGGAATCATCGAAGCAAATTCAGAATAACATAATGCCGCAAACGCACAGGCAAGACCCGCAATAATAAATGATAATATTAATGCAGGACCAGCATATTTAGCCGCAGCAACTCCTGTTAAAACAAACACTCCTGTGCCAATAATGGCCCCTACGCCTAACATCGTTAAATCAAATGCACCTAAAACTCTTTTGAGTGAATTATTTGAAAATTCACTCCCTACTTGTTTTTTACGAAACAAATCCATTTCTTCAACCTAAACCTTTCTCTGGTGAAACTTGTCTATTTTTGTCGAAACAAATTATATAATACTGAATTTTAATAGTAAAGCAATTTTCAAATAAATGGACTATCGAACTACTGATTTAATATTCTGTATATTAAACCAAACACCTCTCCTTATTTAAAATAAGGAGAGTCTCAATTAAAATTGTTTATAAAACTTTACTCAAAAAGGCTTTTGTTCTTTCATGCTGTGGATTGCTGAACAATTCATCAGGAAGATTCTCTTCGACAATAAAGCCGCCATCCATGAATATCACTCTGTCCCCTACTTCGCGAGCAAATCCCATTTCATGTGTTACAACAACCATTGTCATCCCTTCACGAGCTAAGTCTTTCATAACCTCTAAAACATCCCCGACCATTTCAGGATCAAGGGCTGAAGTCGGCTCATCAAAGAGCATGATTTTAGGATTCATCGCCAATGCCCTTGCGATGGCTACACGTTGCTTTTGTCCACCAGATAATTCTCCTGGATAACCATTTGCTTTTTCTTTTAGGCCAACTTTCGTAAGCAGCTCAAGTGCTGTTTTTTCGGCCTCTTCTTTTCCCATCCCAAGAACTTTGATTGGAGCAAGCGTAACATTTTCAAGGACCGTTTTATGTGGAAAAAGGTTGAATGATTGGAACACCATTCCTACTTCTTGTCTCACAGTATTGATATTAATTTTAGGGTCTGTAATGTCGTGATTGTTAACGATGACTTGTCCACCAGAAATCTCTTCAAGACGGTTCAAGCAACGTAAAAACGTACTTTTTCCTGAACCAGATGGCCCAATGACACAGACAACCTCTTTTTCTTTTATCTCAACGTTAATATCTTTTAAAACTTCTAATTGACCAAATGATTTTCGTAAATTTTTGACTTGAATTACGCTCATCGTAGTTGAAATCTCCTTTCAAGGAAATTAGCAAGTATGGTTAATAAATAGATGACAATAAAGTAAATGATCCCTACTATTAGCCAAATTTTAAATGATTCAAAAGTAGCTGACGCCTGAATCTCCCCTTGCTGCGTTAAGTCTGCAATTCCAATGATGGATAAAAGAGAAGTATCCTTTAAGCTGATAATGGACTGATTCGTAATCGTAGGAAGCATTCTTCTAAATGCTTGTGGTAGGACGATAAATCGCATATTTTGTGAGCCAGTTAGCCCTAATGAGCGTGCAGCTTCTGTTTGACCTCGATCAATCGATTGAATACCTGCTCGAATAATCTCAGCAAAATATGCTCCTGCATTGATCGCAACCGTAATAATCCCTGCAGTTGTGCTATTAAATGAAATCCACGAAAGGGAATTTAATCCGAAGTAAATAAAGAATAATTGTACAAGAAACGGGGTTCCACGAATGGCATCAATGTAAATTTTAGCAATCCAATTCAAAATTTTAATTGGCGCTAAACGGAATAATGCAATGACTGTACCGATAATAAAACCTAGGATAACAGCAATCACGAAGATATAAAGGGTAACCTGAAGACCCTTTAGTAAATATGGTAATGCAGCAACAATGGTTTCCATCTAGTTAACTCCTTTCATAAAGATAGCGCGCTGCGCGCGCGCTACTTTTTCTATCTAGAAAGTATTACTCTCCAAGATATGTTTTTAAAATCTCATCATATTTACCATTTTCTTTTAACTTTTCTAGACCAGCATTGATTTTTTCAAGCAAGTCTTGGTTTTCACCTTTTAAGACAGCAATTCCATATTGGTCTCCGTTTAAACGCTCACCAACCATTTTTAATCCAAGATCCTTTTGCGCAATCGCATAAGCGATTACTGGATAATCTTCAATTAGAACGTCTGCATTGCCGTTTGAAACTTCTTGGAACATCGCAGGACTGTCATTAAATTGAACAACCTTATAACCTACTTTGTCAGCATTCTCCTGTGCAAATGTAGCTCCTGTTGTTCCTTTTTTAACAGCAACTGTTTTTCCTTTTAAGTCATCTAATTTTTGAATATCGCTATTGCCCTCTTGAACAACTAATGTTAGACCAGCGTCAAAGTAAGGATTCGAGAAGTCTACTACTTTCTTTCTCTCGTCAGTAATACTCATACCAGCAATCGCCACATCTAATTCACCTGATTGCATCGCTGGAATAATTCCACCGAAATCCATTGGTGACAATTCGATTTCAAAACCTTGGTCTTCTGCAATCGCGTTGATTAGTTCAATATCGATACCTTTATATTCTCCTTTTTCTTCAAATTCAAACGGAGGATAAGTTGTATCTACACCTACTTTGTACACTTTGTTTTCTGCGTCTTTTCCGCCACCATTTGAACTACCACATGCAGCTAAAAAGATTGTTAATAACAGCACACTAAATAACATAACTTTTTTCATTTGGCACACTCCTATTTGTAAATTTTATTTGAACATTTTTTAAGGTTATTTTTTTAATATACCATGTTTGTTATAAAAGTGAATAATAAAATTTCTAAAAATCTTGTTGGAAATACATTGGTAATCAAGCGTTTCTTATATTTAATAGGATTTTCACCATTACAAACTTCTAAATTTCGTTATGCGAATGATAAAGATTTTTCTGAAAATTATTCAATAATAATTTACATGTTATACTTACAATAATAAAAACATTTGTACACAGGGGAGGGACAGAAATTGGAAAAAGAATTAAATTTAAAAAAGAATATTGGCTTTTTCGTTTCAACATCATTAGTAATTGGTACAGTCATCGGCTCGGGAATTTTCATGAAGCCCGGAGTTGTCCTATCCTCAACCGCCAATTCAACTATGGCTTTATTAGCATGGCTTATTGGTGGAATTATTACCCTTGCAAGTGGACTAACGATTGCGGAAGTTAGTGTAAAAATCCCAAAGACGGGTGGATTATATGCTTATATTGAAGAGGTCTACGGTAAGCTCTGGGGATTTTTGTGTGGATGGGTTCAAACAATCATTTATGGTCCTGCGGTAATCGGAGCGCTTGGTCTATATTTTGGTTCCATAACGGCAGATTTTTTAGGTTTTCCGGACAGTAGTAAAGTCTGGATTGGCATCTTAACTGTTCTACTTCTCGGCGGTCTCAATTTATTAGGAACACAATTTGGAGGATTCATTCAAACCGTTTCGACAGTTGGGAAACTTATCCCCATCATCCTGATTGCTGTTTTTGGGATCTTTAAGGGGGATGTTTCGATTTTTAATGTGGACAGCGGCAGTACGGCACAAACTCTCAGCATGGGAGCTGCGGTTTTGGCCACTCTTTGGGCATATGATGGCTGGATGAATGTAGGTTTCATGGCAGGAGAAATGAAAAATCCTGCAAAAACTCTTCCGAGAGCGATCATCTCTGGAATTGTCGTTGTCATCGTTTGTTATTTATCTGTCAACTTCGCCATGCTTCATTTACTTCCAGCCAACGAAATAGTGGACCTTGGACCTAATGCAGCTTCTGCGGCAGCCTCTTCCCTATTTGGCGCAATTGGTGGAAAAATAATTGCAATTGGTATACTCGTATCAATCTTTGGATGCTTAAATGGAAAAATTTTTACTTTCCCGAGAATTCCTTTTGCCATGGCTGAAAGAGGTTTTCTCCCAGCAGCAAAATTACTTTCTAGTATTCACCCGAAATTTAAAACACCAGTAGCTGCAACCGTTTTTCAAATCATTCTCTCTGTCGTTATGATGATTTTATGGAATCCTGATCGTCTAACGGATATGGCGATTTTCGCTGTATTTTTATTCTATGGAATGGCTTTTTTTGCAGTATTTATTTTACGAAAAAACAACAAGAGCGAAGCATCATTGTACAAGGTACCTTTATATCCAATAACACCCATCATTGCGATTATCGGTACCATTTATATTATTGTGAGTACACTTATGCATGAACCAATGGACGGGCTTTTCTCTATTGGAATCCTGATTATCGGTTTACCTGTGTATTGGATGCTTAAGAGTGCGAATACTAGGAAGACCGTTGGAAAAGCGAGATAGTAACAATTTCGATGTTGAATGACTATGTACGCTCCACCACGCAAAACATATGAAATAAGTTAGCAAAGAAAAAACTGCAGTTTTATATATAAATTGCAGTTTTTTTCGATATTTATGTTGATTTTTTATTATGATTGAAAAAACCGGAAAAATTCCTTTTAACTTGAAAAATATCCCTATTTCCCTTAAAATAGCGGGGATTTTTTCGCCTATAGCACCTAATTTTTTGGGTTTTGTCTTATTTTAGAGCAGATAGTCGGAATATCTCCACCTATATCCGCTTCTTAAGCTCCATCAATATATATTAGCCGGAAATTCTCCGTCTATGAATTCTCATACCTTTCAAGAAGCAAGTTTTTAACATGAGAACACCACTTTCAGGCAAGGAAAAAGAGCTGCCATAAAGGACAGCCCTCAATAATATTTTTTATAACACAACTCCAACAATAACCGCTGACAATACGCTAACCAAAGTAGCTCCATACAATAGTTTCAAGCCAAATCGAGCGACCATATTTCCTTTTTCCTCGTTCAAGCTTTTTACAGCTCCGGCAATGATTCCGATAGAAGAGAAATTCGCAAATGAAACAAGGAATACGGAAATAATTCCTATTGTACGTGAACTAAACTCTGATTGAATATTCGTTAGGTCAAGCATCGCGACAAACTCATTTGTGACAAGCTTTGTTGCCATGATTGCACCAGCATCCACAGTTTCAGCCCATGGAACACCCATAATAAATGCAATTGGTGCGAAAATATATCCAAGTATTTCTTGGAACGTAATACCAAAGATTAAGTCAAATACATTATTGATTCCAGCCATCAATGCCACAAAACCAATCAACATAGCGCCTACAATGATCGCTACCTTAAAACCATCCATAATGTATTCGCCAAGCATTTCAAAGAAACTTTGTTTTTCTTCTTGGATCTCTAGAATATCTTCTTTAGCATCCACAGTATATGGATTAATAATAGAAGCAACAATGAATCCACCGAATAAGTTAATTACAAGCGCAGTTACAACATACTTCGGTTCAATCATCGTCATATAGGCACCAACGATAGACATGGAAACCGTCGACATCGCTGAAGCACACATTGTATATAAACGCTGCTCACTCAATTGTCCAAGCTGTTTTTTAACCGTAATAAAGACTTCTGATTGTCCTACCATTGCTGAAGCCACGCCATTGTATGACTCCAATTTCCCCAAGCCATTCACTTTACTTAGTAGCAGTCCAATCCCTTTCATGATAAAAGGAAGGATTTTTAAATGCTGCAAAATACCAATTAAAACAGATATGAAAACAATGGGTAGAAGAACCGTTAGGAAAAACGGAGCTTCTCCTTCGTTTGCAAGACCGCCAAATACAAAAGAGATCCCACTAGCGGCGTATTCCAATAATTTTTCGAAGACTCCCGCAAACACTTTTGTGATAATTAAACCGAAGTTTGTATTCAAAAGGATTGCAGATAAGATTAACTGAATGATAACCATAAGAATGACTGGCTTTAATTTTATCTGTTTGCGATTATTACTTGCCAAATAAGCAAGTCCTAGAACAACTAGTAAACCAATGACAGCTATGACGTATTTCATCGTTGAGTTCCTCCACACTGTGTTGTGTTATTTTTATGTATTAATAGTAATTCCCCATTATTTCACTTTGGTCTATGTTTTTTAATCAACAAAACGACATAGCAAAAGGACAATCCGATGGTGCAAGATGTCCTCAGAATTTGAAATAATTTAGATTACTCACGAAAACCTTTAACAGTATAGCATGAATTTTTTAAAATCTTTATTGAAAAATATTTTTGAAGCTTGAGTTAATTACGGCAGTTTATACTGTTTGGAATTTTTTAAACTAAGGAAGGAAGTCACGGAGCTCATCTCGAAATATCCAGTTAAGACTTTTAATAATCGGAGGTAAGCTTTGGATTATAAGAACACATCAATTGAAGTGTATTTCTCGTTATGGAGTGAAACTGTTTTTTCAATGGCACATGTTACTGATAAGCTCGGTATTTTCCCAACATATACTCAAAAAAGAGGAGACTGGCATCGGCCCAAGCCACCCATACGACCGCGGCAATACAACTTTAGTGAGTGGAAGTATAGCACCGGTTTAGTCGAAACCCTAGACATGCCATCGTTAGTTGATAAAATCGTTCATACTTTTCAGGACAAGGTTCACATTATTAATGAACTGAAAGAGGAACTACAGCTCAAGCTAAGGTTTCAGATAGTGCCATATATAAAAGATGGCATATCCCCAGCTTTTTCATTCACACCAGAACAAATGCAATTTGCGATTGATATCGGTGTCGTATTCGATATTGATCAATACATCTTTGGATTTGTGGAAGAGGACTAAATATACACAGACTAAAACAACCCACGAATAATGACGTGGGTTGTTCAATGTAACATTTAAAATTACTTAACGACGAGAACTGGACAATTCGCTCTTTTGACAACCTTGTGACTGACACTTCCAAGAACCATTTCCTGCAATGCATTTAAGCCACGACTTCCGATAACAACTAAATCAAACTTTTCCTTATTCACATAATCAACGAGAGCTGGGCCAGGCTCTCCATGTAAGATTTGTACATCGTATATGATTTTGTTCGATTTCATAAGGTCTTCTACCGGTTGAAGTCGAATTCTTCTAGCATGCTCCAAATCTTCCCGTCCCTGAGCATGGAGAACCTCACTCTTTGCTTTAGAAAAATCAGCTACATACACCATTTCGATTTTACTCTCACTATCTAAAGCAGCTATCTTAATCGCTTCACTTGCCGCTCTTAATGAATGTTCGGATCCATCCATTGCTAACATAATCTTCTTGTACAAGGTCATCACTCCAATACATTAATGTGTTGAAAGCTTTCCTTCAGGATCATGAAATACTGCTAATTTATCTACAAGCTTCTTGCTTGCTGCATTTAGATTTTTAATGGTGACTCGATTATGATTTTCACGGTACTTCATGACTACCTTATCTATCGCACCAACAGCTGAGTCATCCCAAACATGAGCAGTAGAGAAATCAATATAGATATTCTGATTTTCGACCGTGTAATCAAAAGCATCTACAAAATTATCTACGGAAGCGAAGAATAATTGTCCTTCTACGTTAAAAGTGATTTGTACGGCTTCTTGATTTTTTGATATCTTTATCGTTGAAATTTTAGCAACAAAGAAAATTGCACTTAAAATGACTCCAGCGATAACCCCTTTAGATAAGTCATGTGTCGCCACGACAATTGCTACCGTTACTAACATAACCAAGGCATCCGATTTAGGAGCTTTTCGGATATAAGAGAAAGAACTCCAATCAAATGTACCAATGCATACCATAATCATGATTCCAACAAGAACGGGCATCGGAACTTGAACCACTAAGTCTCCCAAAACAATTATCAGGAACATGAGAAATCCGCCTGCAATCAGCGTAGATAGTCGCCCACGTCCACCAGATTTAACATTAATAACCGATTGGCCAATCATCGCACAGCCGGCCATTCCACCAAAGAAACCAGTGACAATATTAGCAATTCCTTGACCTCGCGCCTCTTGATTTTTGTTACTTTCCGTACTAGTCATATCATCAACAATCGATGCCGTTAACAAGCTTTCTAAAAGACCAACAATTGCTAAGGAAATAGAATAAGGAAAAATAATAGCCAATGTTTCTAATGAAAACGGTACATTAGGAATCAAAAAGGATGGCAGCGTTTGTGTAATGATCCCCAAATCTCCCACTGTTTTTAATTCCACTCCAGAAAAAATAGTTACTGCCGTTAAGACAATTATAGCGATTAATGGAGCCGGTATTGCCTTAAAAAATCTTGGCACGACATAAACAATTAATAAAGTAATAGCCACAAATATATATGTCATCTTCGAGATTCCAATAAAATGAGGAACTTGTGCCATAAAGATTAAAATGGCTAGTGCATTTACAAAACCAATCATGACAGCTCTCGGGATAAACTTCATCAGTCTTGCTATTTTAAATACTCCAAATAGAATCTGAATGATTCCCGTTAAGATAGTAGCAGCAAACAAATATTCCAATCCATAATCTTTTACCAATGGTACCATTACCAATGCCATAGCACCTGTTGCGGCCGAAATCATCCCAGGTCTTCCACCTGCAAATGCGATAATGACTGCCATTGTAAAAGAGGCATACAGCCCTACCATCGGGTCTACTCCAGCGATTATCGAAAAAGCAATCGCTTCAGGAATAAGAGCTAAGGCAACAACAATCCCAGACAGGATATCTCCTTTAATATTGGAAAACCAATCTTTCTTAATCTTTTCAACCACTTTTTAAAACCTCCAAATCTATAGTAAACTAAGGATATACACTATTAAAAGGTGATAACTACAAAAACTCACTTGAATAGTCTATCACCTTTCGTTCCAAAAATGAACCTTTTTGGGAAAGTTTCTTAACATCATTCATGTTATAATTGTGTAAACGTTTTATAAAATAGGAGATTTTGCTATGTTAATTGGATATATGAGACCGTCTGAAGATGATCCAAACTGTGAAGAACAGCGAAAAAATTTAATAGCTATCCCATGTGACAGCATTCTTTCAGAAGAACATTCCTCCCCTAAAAAAAGAATCCAACTTAAAACTCTATTAAGTAATCTTGATTGCGGAGATAAAGTCGTCATATCAAAATTATCTACTTTAGCCGATTCATCACGTCATCTAGTGGAATTGTTAGAAGTCATAAACTCCAAAGGTGCTTTTATCTTCTCTCTAAAAGAGGGGATTGATACGAGTAATGGAGCTGGCCATAGTTTTTATGAGATTGTCAGACATCTCGTGGAATTTCAAAGTGATTTAATTAGTGAGAAAACAAAACAAGGGTTAACTGAGGCCAAACAAAAAGGAGTAACAACAGGACGACCAAGGAAACCAGACAAAAATGTGCAACGGGCGATTGAGATGTACCAAAGTAAAAACTATACATTAGCCCAAATAAAAGAGGAAACAGGAATAAGTAAATCGACTTTATATCGATATTTAGAGAATTAGAATGAAGTACTTCAGCACAAAAAAATAGCTTGAATGAATTTAACATTCATTCGAGCTATTTTCCATCCGTTTAAGAAAAATACAATAGAAGTGTCTTAATTTCATAAGGGTTGAGCGTGAATTCAATATCCCCTGTTTTCTCTTCTCCTTCAACCTGCTCCATTAAATTCGTTTCCACCCATTTTTCAACAGGTATCGTGAAATCCAATTTCACTTTTTCTCGTCTGCCCTCAAATTCATGAAGACGAATAATGACGGCATTGTCATCTTCTTTTTTCTTAATCGCATCGACAATGACATGCTCGCCATCGATCTTCACAAACGACTTTTCTTCTGGAGCAAATCCACCTTTTATAGCCTTCACTGGATGATTCAAATACCATGCCTGCTTAACCGTTTGCCCTTCTCGCCAATCACCCAAATGCGGAAGCAAGGAATACGTGAATTCATGCTCTCCTTGGTCAGCAGTAGGATCTGGATATACAGCCGACTTCAATAGTGATAGACGCATGGTGTTTTCCTTAATGTCATAGCCATACTTACAATTATTTAATAGACTCACACCATAACCCGTTTCAGAAAGGTCAGCCCACTGATGACCAACTGTTTCAAAGCGTGCCATATCCCAGCTTGTATTCCAATGTGTTGGTCTCTTCACATTTCCGAACTGAATATCATACGTCGCTTCGGTCGTACGAATATCCACTGGGAACGCTACCTTCAAGAGCTTATTCTTCTGATGCCAATTCACTTTTGTTTGGAAATCGATACGTCGATTATGCGCATAGAAAATAGTCGCCTGTTCAATCTGTGAGTTTTGGTATGTCCAAATGGTTCGAACCACAGCCCGCAACGGTCCGTTCTCGATCAACTCACTTGAGACAAGTTCCGTAATTTCCTCCATTTTTTCCTGGTAAAATAAATCGATATCCCACGCATCCCAGTATAAAGGTTTATCTTCAAAAATTTGAAAGACATTCCCATTATGGCCAGTCTTAATGACTTCGCGCTCTGCTTCCTTATCATACAACGATTCTAATTGCTTCGAACGATTCCATTTTACTGAATAAAAAGGAGTTTCCAATACGTCTTCATTAAAGAAGAATGGACTATCTTCTAATACCTCTCCTTGATGAAATTCAATTTCGACACCACCAAAGGACGATGGTTTCTCCACTTTCACTAACCAGCCTTCTTCATTTCGTTGACCAATCAGTTTCTCACCCTGTTTTGACGCCCAATAACCATTTCCTTCATCAAATGGAACTTGAGCAATCTGCTCATCCGCCCATTGGGATGCATTCAGAACCGTATACGTCTTAGAGTCTGATTCAATTAGCCCTACCACCTGCTGCTGCATGATTTCATTTTGAATATCCTCAGCCTCTGCATACTCGACCTTCGAATCTTCATATACCTCTTTGATTGAAGACCCTGGAATAATATCATGGAATTGATTTCGCAAAATAATCTTCCATCCCGCTTCAAGCTGCTCTTTCGGATACTTTTCCCAAGTTGAAAGCAAGGCGTTCCATACAGACAACCATTCGATTTTTCGATAAGCCAACTCCAATTTTCGATTCATTCGTTTGTTGTAAGCCTGGCTCGTATACGTGCCCCGGTGATACTCAAGATACAACTCTCCATCCCATGTATGCACATACTCATTTGTATTCTCAATCTTCTCATGAAGCTTTTTGAAAAAATCTCCCGCTTTTGCAGTCTTCACCTTTGGGAGACCAGGCATATCTTCAAATCTACGACGAAGCTCTAGCATTTCTCGATTTACTCCGCCTCCCCCATCTCCATATCCATAGGAAATGAGCAAGTCCTGATTAACATCCTTGTTACGATAAGCCTTCCATGCTCCATTGACCGTTTTAGCTGTTAATAAACCGTTATACGTGTAAAACCAAGAATCTGGCGGATTCCATGGCTCAGGAGTCGTTACAAAATGAGTCAAGATTTCCGTTCCATCAATCCCCTTCCAATGAAACGTATCATGAGGCATACGATTGTACTGGTTCCAACTGATTTTCGTCGTCATGAACGTGTTAATTCCCGATTTTTTCAAAATTTGCGGAAGTGCCCAGCTATAGCCAAACACATCTGGAAGCCATAAATACTCACAGTTCACCCCAAACTCTCGATTAAAAAACGCTTTTCCATGTAAAATTTGTCTCACTAAGGATTCACCACTCGGGATATTACAATCCGCTTCTAGCCACATCGAACCTTCCGTTTCCCAACGTCCCTCTTTCACGCGCTCTTTAATTTTTTCATAGATTTCAGGATAATCACTTTTGATATAATCATATAATTGAGGCTGGGTTTGAAGGAAAAAGTATTCAGGAAACTGCTCCATCAAGCGCAGAACTGTTGAAAAAGAACGAGCCGCTTTTTCACGCGTATGCTTCAATCTCCATAGCCACGCTACATCAATATGGGTATGTCCGACACAATGGATTGTAACAGCATGATGCTTTTCAATTTCTCGTAAACTACTTTGCAGAGCTTCCCTTGCTAGCTCACAGCTTTTATAAAACGAATCGTCGCCTGGCTTACTCCAATCAAGCAATATAAAGGCACTGTTTAAGGCATTTACAATTTTGTGCTTTTCCGGACTTTCATCCCCTAGCTCCTGAATCGTTTGCCAACCAGCAAGTGAGGTATAGTATAGGTCATCCGTCGCTTCATCTAACCAGCATAATTTCGCCGTTTCAAGTGTGTAATTTTGTATTTTGGGCTCTCCGCCACCCTCAAGGCCCGACCATAATCGGAAGTGTAAATCAACCGTTTTTCCAATTTGTTCTGCTTGAAAAAAGACTTCTTGGTGATTCGAATCCACTCCTTGATAAGGCTTGTTGTTCACGAACAACAAGGACTCAAAACCAGAGTTATTTCCTCCACCAGTGCGCCCAAAATCAAATAAACCAACGACTTTTTTCCCTTTCCATTCAGCAGGAATCTCGATGGTGGTATGTAACCAAAGATAGCGATCTCGACCTTTCCACTGATCACCTTGTTTTAAATTAAATCCATCCATACTTGCCGGCGGATAAGTTCCTACTTCTCCCTCATCCTCCATCGCTTGAAACTCATGTAATTGAATGCCGTCACGATAACGATATGCTGCTAACTCCTTGATTCTTGCCTCTAGTTTTCTTTCTGTTAAAAACATAGCCACACCTCATTTATTATGTTTTTATCTACAGGTCCCTCTGTCTATGTAAACGTTTACATATATGTTGTAGTTTCTCGAAACTTTGTTAAACAAAGAGGGGAGGAACCCTAAAAAGATTTCTGACTATTAACATTATATCAAGCCCACACTTGCCAGCCAATCAATAATGTGAAATATTTCAGCAAAAGAAGAAGCCGGTATCAAAAGGTCGTTACAAAGTTCCTTCAGCAGATATGTGATATGTACCTGAGTTGCTCCAAAGAATATTTTTTAACTGGTCTTTGTATGTTTCAATCACTTCTATATCACTCAATTTGCTTTCCCCTTTATTAATTCCTGATTAATTATGTACATTTTCCTACTGAATAATATTCCATCGTTTTGAGGAATATCCTCCTTATGTTTAAAGGGAATTATGTTTCATTGTTAACCTCTTGAAACTAGGAACTCGTATTCTTAGGATAAAAAGCAAAAAACCAACGCCTAATTCAATAAGCATTGGTCTGGAGAGTCTCTTAGTATGTTTTTTAGGAATTCACGTCAACAGAACCATTAGGATTCTAGGTGAGGGCAGATCAATTATGGGCTTCAAAAGAAAAACTGATTCCAGTCATTCAAACTAAACCTCATCGCTGACCAGAAAGTTTTTCTCTATCATCCGCTAATGGCACTTGTTCAGCCCACTTATGTTTAATCATTAACTTATATCCATCTTTCAATATATCTGCGAGTTCCACCGAAAGTCTGGAAAAATGTAAACCTAAATCATATCGTTGGCAAGTAGCAAGCGCTGTTCCATACAAACCTAACTGAGATGAACTTATCATCATTTTATGATACATGATAAGACGATCAGAAAAAGGAGAAATCGTGGAATTCGTTATTTCGGCATCTTCCGCTCTTGGAGAAGGTAATCGGTCATTAGACAATAATGTTTCTAAAATTTCAACATGCTTTCCCATCATCTTAACCCAACGCCAAAAAAGATCCTTAACCTCTTGTGATTGGGCACCTTGAGCAAATGCCATACATAAAGCTTTGTCTAACTGCGCCTTTTTCAAATTCCAAAATATATCGCTGATTTCAATGCAGTTCAGTGGCCTTTCTCCCCCAAGAATACCTTGGATAAAGCTCTCGGTTTGAACAAATTCGTAGTGATTAGGCGGATTAATAAATGGTGGCCTAGATACAATTCCTTTCTCTAACATGAGATCGGTAGCTAGGTTAAAAAGTTTCATCGTTTCATTTTGATTTTGAACGAAATAATCACGAATATCACGACGTGTATTCGTGGATAAGGCTGCAGCATATCCTGCTAAGCCGTGAATACTTGCAATTTGCGTGTAGATCAAACAAAATTCATCGGAAAATAAGCGTGGAGCGGCTAAATTCACATCTTCCTCCGTAAAACCATGAGGAATAGGAAATTTTTCCTCCCTAAAATATTCCTTAATCTTGGCCACGTGTCCCTCTGCTAAGGTTAATGCATATTCTAAAATCGGACGAATCGATTTGTCTTCAACAATTTTCAGCATGTACATATAAACGCATATAGCCATCGTATCACTTTGAAACTGGGTCCAAAGATTTGCAATCTCTGGTGCTGTAAGTCTCACGTTATGAGGAATTTCTCCCTCTTGCCTAAAATCACTCACTAGTTTCAATCCTTTCAAAAAGTAACATTTATGCAAAATGCAATTACCAATATTTTTCCAATCATTTATAGAAATATGTACACAAGAAAAAAAGCACTTAAATGCTTTAACCAGTTTGCTTATGCAAATTATAAAAAAAACACCAAATGTACGCATCTGGTGTTTTGAAAAAATATTTAGGTACGTTTATCCGAAATCAAAACCTTCTTGCACGAATTCGACTCATTCGGAATCTCAGGAACAAAATAATTCCCAGTATCGTAATAGCAGAAACCAGCGTAAAACCGTTTAAATTAACTAAAGGATCCTTTTCTTCAACCGCGGCAGCTTTTACTTCTTTTTCCGTTTTTATTTCAGTTATTTCCAGTCCACTCGGTGGATATAAAAGAATCTCTTCCTCATTTTGATTCACTATTTTTAAGAGACCATCACTTGTGATTTTCTCTTTAAACTCTTCATTTTGTGCAATCGGAAATGCGAATATATCTTTCGTAACATAGCTTCGTTCTTTCGTTTTGTATTCATTTCCTTTTGGAATAGAGACCATATGGAAATTGGCGAATGCATAATCAAGAAGTGTTCTCGTGTCTTTGTAGATAACTTTTTGTGTTGGTCCTTTTAAGACAACAGCTATAACAGACAAGTCCCCTCTTTTAGCAGTCGTAATTAAAGTCTGTTGGGATTGTTGAACATATCCATTTTTCCCACCTGTAACACCTTCATATGGTTGCTCTTTCAACAACTTATGATGAGTGATGAGAGTAGTATCCCAGGTTTCCCCGTCCCATTTTAATTCTACAGTTCCAAAGATCTCACGAAAGATGTCGTTTTGCATCGCATACTGCGTAAGTAAAGCCAAATCTCTCGCTGTGGTCTTATGCTCAGGATCAAATAAACCGTGTGGATTAACAAAATTTGTGTTCTCCAGTCCGATTTCTTTTAAATAACCGTTTAAATGAGTCGCGAATGCTTCCACGGACCCATGTAAATGCTCCGCTATTGCAACTCCAGCATCGTTCCCAGAATTAATTAGTAATCCCTGGATTAACTTTTTTAGCGGAACCTGCTCACCAGCCTCCAAATAGACTCTAGTACCATCGACACTTCTAGCATTTTCGCTAACCGTAACAATATCATCTAAATTCCCATTCTCGATGGCATATATAGCGGTAGCTACCTTTGTTAAGCTAGCAGGATACATGATTTGATCCGGGTTCTTCTCATATAAAACCCTTCCACTACCTTCTTCTATTAAAATGGCTGATTCACTTGTAATTTCAGGAGCTACATCTAATTCAGTAGCAGCCGCTTTATTATTCAAAAATATATTTATAAACAATGTCATTATCAAAAACATGAAGGTAATCTTTTTAAAACCATCCATTTTCAAATTATTCATCAGTCCAATACCCCGAGTTCATAAATTTGTACTGAACTATTTTAACATAAAAATGTTAAGAACATATTACAAGCATCACACTTGTCTCTCCCATTTAAAGGAAAGTGTATGTAATAATATAATTAATGCAAATTATTTTATTACAGTATGGAACGGATCTAACCCTAACACTGTCTAATGAGTAGATAGTCGTCAAGGTCAAATATAGAGCGTCAATACAAATTGAAGGGGGTGAACATTATATGTCTATTCTTAAATTCTTTCAGAGAAGTTCAGATTTAGAAGAGCATTCATTTGAATCACTTATTAAGAACGAACAGGAAAAGCTCTATAAAATTGCCTATTCATACGTGAAAAATGAACAGGATGCATTGGACATTTTACAGGACACCATCATAAAAGGATTTAAATCCTTTGAAAAATTAAAGGATATGAATTATTTTTCAACATGGATAACACGTATTCTCATAAACACAGCTATTGATCATTTGAGAAAAGCGAAGGATGTCATTACGCTAGAACCTGATTGGTTCGACCCTAGACGAAATGAAGAAAACACGACCGTTATGACCATGGATCTAGACATCATTTTTGAAAAATTAAAACCGCAGCAAAAAACACTGTTACTTTTGAGGTTTTATTATGGTTATTCCATAAATGAAATGGCTGAAATACTTTGCATTCCAGAAGGAACAATTAAATCCCAATTGCATCGTACTCTTCAATTATTGAGGGCAAAACTTGAAAATGGAGGCGAAACTTATGGACAAACTTCAACGAGAGATTAAAAGTATGGTAGACCACGTATCCGTACCAACAAAAAAAGTTAATGATACCGTTCAGGCAGCGTTACTGTCTGCAAAAAAGAGTAAAAATCGTTCCTTCAATATTAAACATAACATCATTGTAGGAATTGCATCTGTTTTCGTTCTAGCCATTGGAGCATTATTATTTTCTTCTTACTCTCCAGGGTTTGGCATTGATGGTAACAGAACCTTAGTTACTCCTAGTCCTGAGAAATCTGCTTCAAAACCAAATCATGCAGCTATTCCCTACTCAGATAGTATCTTTTTTAACAAAGGGGATGAAGGTTTAAAAAGAATGGCACTTGAAGGAAATACTCAAAATATATCACTAGCGTCTGAAGACAAAGGTATTAAAGTCATTTTAGAAGAGGGATATATTGATAACCAGCGCATGGCTATTTCACTTCGGTTAGACCCGATTAGCTCAATAGAGACTGATAAAGAAACTAACATTACTATGGACCTGATTGTGAATGGGGAGTCCAAAGGCACCAGTGGTTTTGGTGGACTGAATACAGAAGAATTAGTCGCTGAAGGGAATATCATTCAATTCACAGATTTAGGAAATTTATCCACTGAACCTGAAATAGAAATCAAAATACAATTAATAAATGAGATTGAAGGAAATTGGTCTTTTTCCTTTGATATGCCAAAAGAAGAAGAGGATATTCAGCAATCTGACATAGCTGAAAAAACAGACAAGACAGGAAATAGACTCTCGATAAATGAAGCTCATTTGACTCCTTCACTTTTAAAACTAAATACGACAACCTCCATAAAGCTTGAAGAAAATATGCCTGAAAATAGTTTTCTTTTTAGCTCAATCGTGGCTTTTGGACCAGATGGAGTTGTGTACTTTAGCCGGGCATCGGGATCATACAGTAATGGTGCAAATGCCTATGATCCTATTATTTCTGAGAGAACTAAAAATGAAACTATTGAAATACCTAGAGGAAATGACGCCTATTCCTTTAAAATAGTCCCGTATATTGTTACATTTAATGGAGTTGAAGCGACAAGCGACGGAAACGGATTAAATTGGAATGAGTTTACCGCCCCTTTCCAAGAAGGAGCTATTCTGGACACAGATTCAAAAATTAGAGTAGAAAAGATTATTCATGATAATGATAAAACGGTTGTCTATTATGAAATGGATTTAGACCCATCATTACCTAGAGTTCCAACAATAATAAACCATGAAACTGTGGAATTATTTAAGGCAATTTCTTATAAAAAACAAGACAATCTTATTGAAGTAACCTATCCAAAAGTAGAAAACCCAGAATCCTTAGAGCTTTTTATGGACGATGCTAGTTATAAGGTGTTTTCAGATTTAGCAATTGAGTTTGATTTAAGATAGAAATAGAGAAACGGCATTAGCTCTATATTTTATAGGGCTAATGCCGTTTTTTCTTCATCGCTGTATGTTCAAATGTTTTCATTTATAGACTTTATAACTTTCGCTGGCACTCCTGCAACAACCATATTTTCTGGAACAGCCTTCGTGACAACTGCCCCGGCCGCCACAACAGAATTTTCCCCAATCGTCAGGTAAGGTAGGATTGTTGCGTTTGAACCAATCCACACATTTTTACCAATTAACCATTGAGTGTAACATCTGTCTATCTATTTACTCTAATTCACGCCTAATCATTTTCATATTCAAATTCAAAACCGTCATCAATTTGGAGTTCAGGAAGCTGCTGGTCATTGTACACAATTTGCCCACCTAGGTGCCCGGTGAAAGATATAAGTCCTGCACCAATAAGTGAAAGTAATATTACAAGTATGCGCATACTCTTTTTATCTCTAAAAATTAGCTTAATTATGACAATACTACTAAATACAATTAGTGTGGTTATCCCAAGAATCTCATGAATCTCTATTATGTCTTTAACGTCTTCACCAAAATAGTCTTCTGCATAATCCTCATCTAATTTCCCTGTTAAATATGTTGGAATCCCACCCACTATTCCTCCTAGAAAGAGATACGTTGCCATTTTCTCATAGAAAGTAGGTTTCCAAAATGCAATTATTTGTATGAATACTCCAAATAAAAATAATGCAATCGGAAAATGCACAAGTAGTGGATGAATAGGAAAGGTAATCAATATATTCTCCTCCTTCGTGACCGATTATTATTATCTAATCATATTTCCAAAAAGCAGGTAAATGCTTTATATATATTCATTCCTTTTTAACAGAAGACCTTCCATCACGTTGACTATTTCTTAGCTAATAATTGACTACACTCGTGGGTTACATTGAGCAAACATACTTGATGTATATTTCCCTTCTTTATCTAAACAACTCCTTCATTGAAGAGTATTAATACAGATGTAGGTTTATTAACTTATTTTAATTATTTTGAAATTTAGTTTATCTTTTCTACAAATAACGAAATTAGTGTTGCTAATGGACCCAATACATGAGAAAGCAAAAACTAGTTTAATCCCGCCCTATTCTTCCCTTGTGCAAGTGCAACATTTATCAGCGCAAGTGGACTACAACCTACACTATGAATTTAAAATCAACCTGAATTTGCTTTCTATATTTTCTACCTATTAAAATTCCGCGAATTAACAAATATCCTATAATTGCTAGATACACTATTAACCTACCATTTATGTAAATCAATTTTTAAGCCTCCCCCTCAATTTCCTTTTTATGTATAATTTCAACATACTATCTATAGAGGGAATTCATTAATAACTTAAATCTTTCTTCAAATAATAATGCGTAAATTCTCTACCCACATTATCGATACTTCCATATACTTGATACCCATTTTTCTCGTAAAATCCTAATGCTTGAAAACTCAAAGTATCAAATTTTATAAAATCGCAATTTCGTTCTCTTGCAATCGTTTCTATTTCATTTAATAATTTGGTACCATGACCATCTCTTCGAATATCTTCGTCGATCATAAATGTGTGAATCTCTAGCCAGTTCCAACAGATTTCAGCTAATAACCCACCACGAATCTCATCGTTTTCCCCTTTTATATAAAGGTTTACTTGCTCATATCGCCCTACTAAATCCTCTGGAAAATGTGCTAAATTGAACTTGTAAAGCTCGTTATGGATATGATTCTTGTATTCATTATTATTTTCTCTTGTTATATAAAAGCTCATAGTAACTTTCCCCTTTTTTGTTCCTAAAATAAATGATCTCAGGGTCGCCTTCGTCTAGATTGTCGACATACCCACTTTGGATAAAACCATTTTTCTTAAATACCTCATGCATCTGTCTATTTGATTGGTTCGTAGAAGAAAAAATTTTCGTGGTAGGTGCCACACTTATAAAATGCTGGATAAGTGAAGTGGCATATCCCTTTCTTCTTTCTGTTGGTTTAACAATGAGCAAAGAAATAAAACTACAATCGAAGAAGTGGGTATCAAAAATCAAGTATCCCATAAACTCATTCTCCTGTTTGATACCTATGCATCTAGCTTCATCAATAGCCTTTTTGATGTAATCACGCCTGCTATCGTTTCCTATCACTTCACTATCTATATTCACTACTTCTCCCAAATCATTTGATTGCAACATTACTAGTAATCTCAAAATCTTATCTCCTTGGATTTATTTATTGAACTAGTTCAACAAGAAAAAGCTATTCTCCTGCTTGAAGAAGAATAGCTTCAAATTGTTTTAAAAAGATTCGTTAATTAACTGACATAGTTTTTTCACTACCCATTGTATGCTTCATGTAACTTTGCAAGATCAAGTTTTTTCATTTTAAGAGTAGCCTGATTGACACGATTAATTTGCTCTGGTGTTCCGTTCCTCATCATTTCGTCCATTTGTTTCGGAACAATTTGCCATGACACACCAAATTGATCTTTTAGCCAACCGCATTGTTCGGCTTCAGGCACCGCCGACAACTTCTCCCAATAGGTATCAAGCTCTTCTTGGGAATCACAGTAGACCATAAACGAGATGGCCTCGTTGAAGTTAAAGTGATGTTCATGTGCACTATCCATTGCAGTAAACCACTGATTCTCAAGCATGAATTCAGAAAACATAATGGTTCCTTCTTTATCAGGCTCCATTCCTTGAGGATAGCGGGCGATATGACCCAGCTTTGCATTTTTAAAAACAGATGTATAAAAATGAATGGCCTCTTCTGTTTTACCACAATTATCTCCAACAAACAGCAGTGATGGTATGATTGCTGGCCTCTCTTCCCCTTCTGGATTCGTAAGGAATAACTGCCACGACAAACCATATTTGTCTTCAATCCAACCAAATTTTTCACTGAATGGATATTTATCAAGAGGCATTAATGCAGTGCCTCCTATCGACAATTTGTTCCAAACTTCACTTAATTTTTCACTCGCATCTTTATCTCGAGATGGATCAAAATTAACCATGAAAGACACCGAAGGATTAATTTTGAAGTATGGTCCTGCACTAATTGCCATAAATTCCTGTCCCCACACTTCAAACATAACTAAATCTGCGTCACCTGAGGGTGTGTCTTTAAGAGTTGTTATATTCGTAACTGATGATTCCGGGAATACGGAAGCATAAAACTCTGCTGCTTCAATTGCTTCTTTGTCATACCACAAATTTGGAACGATTCTTTGGATAAGATTTGTCATTGTTATTCTCCCTTACAAATGATATATTTGGTTGCCATTTAATTTGTGGATACTTAACTTAAAGTTCTCTACTTTAGATTACACTATTCGACTATCTAAAAAGAGAGCTATTCTTATTTAACCCAACCTTTCTATTATTACAACTATTTTATTCAGTTAAACTAGCCCAGATTTAAGATTAATTGAAACTTAGCCTGCAACTTACTTAGAACCTCAGGATTCGATTTTAGCATCACAAGCGAGAAGATCCCTTTGATTTTCTTCATACAGGGCTATTCCTAAAGCTACAATCTAATTTAAAACACTTTAGCTTTTCAACTCCATATAGTGACTTGAATTCGGATAAAAATCGGTCTTTATAAATCCTATAGAAGTATAAAATTTATCAGCCTGTTCACTATCTGTATGAAGCACCAATATTTTATAATACCTTTTTGCTTCGTCAATTATCTTTGTTACTAAAAGACTTCCTATACCCGTTCTCCTGTACTCTTTAATGACATAAAACCTTCTCAACCTACCAATATATTGTTCTTTTGAGAATGGGTCATTATTTAATCCACCAATGGCAACAAGTACTCCTTCTTCATTAAACACGCCAAATAACCCTTCTCCAAAATGGTTGAAAGTATTGCTGCCATCCTTATAATCATTTACTAATCTTTCTACAAAACGAAAGCCCTCTTCTTTGCTTTTTTCTAAAAATCTATTCAAGTTAAAATCTAACAAATTTTTTATTTGCTTTACCTCATATCTCCCCATATCATCCCCCATGACACTCCTAACCTTTTAATACCAATTACTTCAAAATGAAATTGTTTTCGCAATCGTTTATTGGTAATCCGGCACATTATTGAAAAAAAGCTAATGACTATTCATAGACTAAACTGCTCTATAGTACAATGAGCTACTGAACTTATCGCATTAAAGCACCCTTTTTCTTGAAACTTTGTTCACGATTTCCCCTCTAAATCATCAATTCTCTTTTCAAGTTCTTTTACTTTATTACTACTAGTCATTGCTGTTGTAAAAGCAATAAGTCCGAAAGTAAATCCCATAGCTCCGAATGAGAACCCCATAATTCCAAAAACCTCCACATGATCACCCCTAACTTAAAACTTTAAGATACAACTCTAAATTTACTTAATTCTTCAACTCTTCTGCTTCGTTAATAGAATAACTTCAACAAAAATAAACGATAATCCTTCTTGAATTATAGACCTGTTGGTTATACAAGAAAATATGGCTACCGATAAGACAAACATATCTTGAAGCAATATATATTGAGTAAAACTACTTCAGCTGGGTAGTATATGTTTAGGATGGTTTGATCATATTCCCCATTATTAAACAAGGAAGTGAGTAAATGAATCAGAGTAACGAACGCAATAACTTTGGAGGAAATGTAGAAGAAAGCGACAACAATCAAGCTAGCAGTAATGCTAATCATGTTGAGAATGACTTTGGTGAAGCAGCAGTAACAGGAACTTTAAATGGAGCCGTTGCTGGTGCTATGATAGGCGCACAATATGGACTAATTGGTACTGTCATAGGCGGTGTTTCAGGTAGTGCTATTGGTGACCAGATTGTAGAGGGGGCTGAAATCGATGACAAAACAGCTTCCAAAAATGATGATTAGAGCAATAATAACTCTATAAATAAGTAGCAGAGTCTGTACAAAAAAGTATTTGTGTTAATCTCACCAAAAAAGGACCGTCAATCGAGTAGAGGGAAAATAAATTGATTATTTTCGCCCCTCTCACACCACCGTACGTACGGCTCCGTATACGGCGGTTCAATTCATATTACAGTGTGTACTTTTAGATAATGTTCTAAAGCAGAGGGAAGCCCCCTCTGCTTCAGTCTTTTGTTTGAGATTGCTCTTTGAACAACTTTGGATAGTCCGATGTACCGGTAACCTTTTCGACAGAAAGTTAATCCTTTCGCCTCTTCCCTTGGAATCCCTAGCTGAACAAGCGATTTAACTTGTTTCTTCGGTACCTTCCATTGTTTCCAGATGATAACTCTAATTCGGGAGCGAAGCTTCGCGTCTATCTCACTCATCGCTTTTTTCATATTCGAGATTCTAAAGTAATTAACCCACCCAAGTATGACTTGTTTTAGTTTTAGAATTCGGAAGTCTAGTGGAACACTCCAGTTTCGCTTTGTTAATTTCCGAAGCTTCCTTTGAAACTTTTGTATTGACATGGGATGGGGTTTTGCTTGATACCTCTTGTTTTTAATGTCGTAATAATACCCGAATCCTAAGAATTTTAATTCTTTTGGGCGAGAAATTTTACTCTTCTCCACATTGACTATTAATCCTAGTTTTCCTTCTATAAATCGCACGATTGATTTCATCACTCTCTCCGCAGCTTTTCCGCTCTTCACAAAGATAAGAGCGTCATCAGCGTATCTCACGAATCGTAGTCCTCTTCCTTCTAGTTCCTTATCAAGTTCGTTCAACATAATATTGCTTAATAATGGACTGAGGTTGCCTCCTTGCGGAGTCCCGACTGGTGTTTCTTCATATTTTCCATTTACCATAACCCCGCTAACGAGATATTTTCTTATTAGGGAGATGACGTCTCCATCATCTATTGTGTTGGCAATAATTCGCATGAGTTTATCGTGATGAACTGTATCGAAGAATCTTTCAAGGTCAATGTCTACTACCCAATCGTGTCTGTCATTCAGAAATTCCAAGCTTTTTATAATAGCCATCTCGCAACTTCTTTTTGGTCTAAATCCGTAACTGAATTCGCTGAATTGCCTTTCGAATATCGGACTGAGAACTTGATGAATGGCTTGTTGAACTACTCTATCCACTACTGTTGGTATTCCCAACTTGCGCATCTTGCCATTTTCCTTTGGGATTTCCACTCTTAAGGCAGCTTGTGGTTGGTATTTTCTTGTTCTGATGCGCTGTCGTAGCTCATCTTTATTCTCTCTCAGATATTGCTTTAATTCATCGACTGTTACTCCATCGACCCCACTTGCACCTTTATTTCTATAGACACGTAAGTAGGCCTCGTTCATATTTTGATTACTTAGAATCTGTTCTAAAAGTTCCACACTGGTTTCTCCTATCCTTTCACGTAGTAAGTGATATCTCCTTTTTGGTTATCCTTTGAGATACTCTCATACTTTTGCCATTAATACATTCGGAGTAGGTCACTTACGCATTCGTGGCGTTGAAACACTATAAATTGTTCAGCCCTTCATGAATTTCTTCATTACTATGGCTTCTGCTGACTTCTTGCGGTAAACCTTTTTCGACTGTACCTATGTACATCCGCAAGACCTCCCAGGGTAAGACAGCTATCTTTCCTCTTTTACTCGCCTGATTTACCCTACAAAGTTACGCACATCTTTTGGACTTTGACTTGTCTTGGAGCCTTATCCCTTCCTAGAGCCTTAGTATCAGATTTCTGTTCGTCGAGCCAAGATTTTATTCCACGCTTCCTCCAGCCCTTACCTCACGATAAGTACCTTGCGCTTCCTTAGTGGTTGGTCGATGTGTACCCCCACAGTGGACTTTCACCACCTAGATAGTTGCCATGCCTGGCACACAAAAGACAGTCTTTTTACTAAAGCCTCCGTTACTTTAAGTATATTACTTCACAAACTTACTGTTGAATATGCAAGTTACCTTTTAAGTTTATTGCTTCAGTTCTCTCAATCATAAAAGTTTTAATTTCTTTATCAAAAAGGTCTTTCTCCTCCAAGAAAGGATAATGATTGCTCTTATTAAATATAATTAGTTTAGAATTTGGAATTAACTCTTTCATTTCTATTGAGTATGTTACAGGGCATTGAACGTCATACTTTCCACAAATGATTAATGTTGGTGTTGTAATTAATTTCAGCTTTTTAGTAACATCAAATATTTGAACTTCTCGGCTAAAATAATTCAATCTAATTGCACATATTTTTTTCTGTATATTTAATGAAAAAACTTCATCAAACCTTTCAGGCTCATATAGAGATAATTTTGTCCTCTCTTTATTAAGTTCCTTTCTTGAGTCGATTGGTAAATCAGGACGTTTTAGGACTTCAATTAGGTTCTGCATTCTTCTATAATTCGGATGTTCTTTATTGTATATACAGTCTGGAGAAAATGTCATATACTCTCTTGCAGCTGCCCCTACAATAACATTGAATTTCAAACTGTTGGAAAAGTAGATACCATAAATAACCCCTAACATACCACCTGTGGAATGCCCTGCAAACCCCCATTTATCAAGACCTAATGCTTTACGAATAGCTTCTAAGTCAATTATGGATTCTTGAAAAGATAGTTCGTATGGTTTGGAGGCCTTTGCAGAATTTCCTGCCTCCCTTAGATTTACTAAAAACACTTTATGTGTATTTACAAATGATTCCGCAAAGTAATCACCTGTCTCATTAAACTCAGAATACAAATGAGTAACACAAATGGGTTCACCTTCACCTTTAACAAAAAGTTCAAAAGTACCACGAGATGTATTCACATAAATTTTTTCCCATTTATCCATAAATTCGCCTCAAATTTTTTATTTACTTAGTACATTCTTTACTTATAAACAAAATCCTTCAATAAATTTCCTTCTTTCACTAAACTGCTTTGTTAGTGTAAGTACATTTCTTCACAATCTTAATAACATTATAATAATTATTCAATTAAAAAATCATCTCCCTTCAAAATATTAGAGGGGAGACGATTCTAATAAACTTTATCGTTAATTTGCAATCTCTTTTTAAATAATATAAATTCATTAAATTGAGGAATCTTTTTTCAAAGATACGTTTTTTCACACAGACTTGTATTGGTATTTTTTGATTTTCATAACAAAATGGCATAATGATGATGAGCATTAAAACATAAATTGTAATTACTGAAAAGGTAATACTTTTAACTATGATATATAAAAATAGTAAAAACTCTCGTTACATTTTAAAGCATAAGTTTGTCACCTATCCTTTTAAAGCATAAGCATGTCACAGTTACATTTTTATGCCTTAAGTAACAAAAATGTTACTTAAACCAAAACTTTGACATAAGTTAAAGCATATTATTGACAGGTTCAAGAAAGTCATTAATATCAACGACTTTCATTATTTTTTCATTATTTGACCTTAAATATTTATAGGTATAGGGCACTAAAGATAGCTAAACTCAAGATGCAAATCTATCTCTTTTATAACTCTTGACATTGTTATGGTTTAATTTATTGACTCATGACATCTTTATGACTTATAGTTCTTAAAAATGGAACAATACAAGAAGAATATAAGGGATAGTATATCCTTCTTGTTTTACTCTAGCTAATGTAGTGGAATCTCAATTGGTTCAAGCTTGAATGGAGACTTTGCAAGCTCCACTTCAACTCCATTTTCATCCTGACTCTGTTCACTTTTTTCTTTATAGACAGTTACAATTGGTGTAATGATGATAGACGTAGCTTCCTCGTCAATCTCTGTTGTCATCGCTCTCCCGCTCTTTTCAATATCACTTCCAAAGGAACCATTTGTCACCATAGTATATACGTTACCTAAATTATCCGACATTTCATAATCAAAAAAAACAGCAGACAATTTTTCTTCTTTCCACACTTTTCTATCTACTTTTTGATTAAAATAGAAACTTGTAGAAATTGGGGTTGTAGTCATATTTTTTAGATCTACTTCCATCCCCTCTCCTTTGGTTGCACTATTCTCAAACTGACGTATATTGCTTTCAACTTTATCCAAAGTAAAATTAAATGACCAACTACCTTTTGTTTGATTTTTCCTATCCTCAAGTGAAAAAATTGAAGTTCCTTCCCAAGTGAATTCTATGCTATCAGGACGGTTTCCATTTAGTATATTAAGCATGAATATCCCAGCATACTTATGCTCATCTAGTTTCTTTGTTAATTGAGTTCCGCTTAGTTCACCATAAAGATCATCAAAATGATTCGGATCCCATTCTATAATTGGTTCATCCCCTAAATCATGTTCACTGTCTATCATGTATGCTATGGTTATATTCTCACCATCATACACTGCTTCGGTTAAGGTGATACGGACCCCATTACTTTCTTTTGTTAAATCTAATTTAGTGGAGTAACTATCGTATTCTTCAAAAATATATTTTCTATCGTTATCTTCAAACATCTTAAAAATGTTTCCGATAATCGGTAATTTTTCTGCAAATGAAGGAAAAGAAAAACCCAAAGTGATCACTGTTGTGACCAATAGGACCGCGGCAACGGGTAAGACTCTTAATAAATGATTTTTCTTCTTTCCTTTTATTTCAGCTCTTTGTATTCCTTGACGAATGGAATGCCGGACATCCTCTTTTGGAACTTCTATCTGTTCAAAAATTTCCTGTAAGTACTTCTCTTTCATCATACTCTCCCCCCTTTAAGTTTGTTTTTAATTGTTCCTTCCCCCTATGGAGATAAGTTTTTACCGTATTTTCAGGGATGTTCATGATATTAGCTATTTCTTTTATCTGAAGATCATGAAAATAGAATAGAATGATAGCATCACGATGTGTTTCTTTTAGATTTTCAATAGCCCTAAATAAGTCAATTTGCTCAACGTTATAAATTTCTTTAGTCGATATAAACTGCTCCATATTTTCATATGGCATATCTCTCTTTTTCTTTTTCAAAAAATCATATGCAGAATTGATAAGTATTTTTGTTAACCACGTAGAAAAGTATTTATTCTTCTTTAATGTCTTTATAGCAATGAATGCTTTATAGCTCGTTTCTTGTACAATATCCAAAGCATCCTCACGGTTACCCACATATAAAAATGCTGTTCGATATAATTGGTCACTATACAACATCAGAAGCTCCTCAAACGCATCAGCATCACCAGATTTTGCTTTCTTGATTAATTTAATATGCTTCATCTTCCCCCTCCTTTCTCTAGCCATTAGATAGTCAATTAACGGGAAAAGTTTCAAAAAAATAAAATAATAAAAAACGCGCTAAACTCCTTAGTTAACACGTTTTAAATTCTGACTATTTTTTAATTTCTTTTGTTATAACTTCAACAAAATAGACCTTAATCCTTCTTGGATTAAGGTCTCCTATATTTTCATAAAACATCAATTAACTTTGAATATCTACTAAGTAGTAAAATAATGTAAAAAGGAGAAAAAATGAAAAAAATTTCCAAAAAATAGTTTATTTTTGTGTTTTGCTAGTGTTAATGTTTAATAGTAATGCGCTAGTCATAGAGTTTGATCCTGTGATAGTTTTTTATTATAGAGATAAGTATTTTAAGACCAACTTTTTAAAATATGTTTTTACAAGGTGATCTTTATTATGAGTATGACATTGTTAAAAATAATTGCAGTTATTGCTATGTTTGTAGATCATATTGGTCAATTTATTCCTAATTCACCTGAATGGTTCCATTTTATTGGACGTATAGCTGTTCCAATTTTTATTTTTGGGGTTGTAGTTGGATATGAACATACCACTAATCGAAAAAAATATCTTTTACGATTATATGTCGCTAATTTAGGTATGGCTTTCATTGTATTTTTATTAAATATGATATTTAAAGAAGATTATTATTTAACTAATAATTTCTTTACTACTCTTTTTCTAATTGTATTTATTATAAATCTATTAAGAAAAAAACAGTTTAAATACATCATTTTATTTTTAATGTGGCAAATACTAACTCTCTTTGGATTGGTTTTTTTAGTAGAAATTTTAAACTTCCCTAATTTTCAGATGGAAGCTGCTACTTATTTTTGGGGTTCTATATTTGGAAATATTCTTTTTACTGAAGGAGGACCCTTATTTATATTGTTAGGTGTATCGCTTTATTTTGTTCATAAAAGAAAGATAAATGTGTTCGTTTTATATAGTTTATTTTCATTTTGTATTTACTACTTAACTCATAGATTGACATTTTTATACTTTAATCCTGATAACGATATTTTATTTCCATTTGCAGATTATCAATGGATGATGATTATAGCCGTGCCTTTACTATTACTTTATAACAGTAAAAAGGGTATAGGATTAAAATATTTCTTTTATATTTTCTATCCAGGTCATATTGTGATTCTATTTTTACTTGGTATTTATCTTCAACCTTAACAGCCGAATCTTTCATATAACCCTATATTGGAATAAAAAAAGCATAAGTCCTCCAAACGAAAACTTATGCTTTACAACACACACAAAAATAAAAAACCACCAAATATGTATTTGGTGGAGACGGAGGGAGTCGAACCCTCGTCCAAAGATATCGGCACTTAAGCTTCTACGAGTGTAGTCGACATATTCGTGTTTCGCTGAGCCATCTGCCTATCGACAGGCGCCCGGTCAGCTAGTCTGGTTGTTCTCTTCCTTCATCCTCAGACGGTGGAATCCGGCGTAGCCCACTATCGTTGAGTCCCTTACCCTACCACATGGGCAATGGAGGGAGGAACCGCTATGCGCTAATTAAGCAGCAAAAGCGAAGTTGTTTTGTTGTTTGCCAGTTATTGGCTTTGACGTTGGTACGCGGTCGATCCCCGCGACTCGCAACCTAAGCTCGAACTACCCCTGTCGAATCCGTAGCGTCCCCATTATAAAATGTCTGCTTATGGTATTTCACACAAACAAGACTAAGGTTTGAAACGGAATGCTCGAAATAGATGAGCTATCAGTTAGTGTCACAACCTCGTGACAGTTATTATTATATCACAAACAAGCTCCAAATCAATTGTAAGGTTCTGTAAGAATTACCTTAACTTTTCTGTCGTTCGCGGAAAGCCCGTTCAATATCACGTTTTGCTTCTTTCTTTTTCAAGTCCTCACGCTTATCGAACTTTTTCTTACCTTTCGCAAGGCCAATTTGCACCTTCGCAAAACCATTTTTCAAATATAGCTTTACAGGAACAATCGAATAACCAGCTTCTTTTGTTTCGCCAATTAGCTTGTTGATTTCTTTTTTATGAAGAAGAAGCTTTCGCGTACGAAGTGGGTCATGATTATAACGGTTACCTTGCTCATAAGGACTAACGTGCATCCCCAATAAAAACATCTCACCATTTTTAATCTGAGCGTAAGAATCCTTTAAATTCACTCTCCCAGCACGAATCGCCTTAATTTCTGTACCTTGTAAAACAATCCCTGCTTCAAACGTTTCCTCGATAAAAAAATCATGGAACGCTTTTTTATTTTGGGCAATAACCTTACCAGCGCCTTTAGGCATATGATTTCCCCCTTACTAACTGCCCTTTATTTTAGCAAAAAAATGGCATCGTCACAAATACGAATACGTTTGAAAAATGGCATTCGCCGATATATTTGTGTTTTCGCTGATAAATTCTAATTTTCGCCGATTTGATTCATTTTTCGCCGATAAAATCAAATAGACGCCAATATCCACTCACATGTACGCCGAAAGGAGCCAAAAGTTTGGCTCCCTCACTTTATCTTTTCTTTTTTCGCTTGGCCTTAGGGGCATTTTCATAATGCTTTTTCTTCTTTCGTGGAGCTCCAGGTTTTTTATCACCTTTATCAGGTCGACTCAAAGACTCTTTTTTACGAGGCTTCTTCTCAGAGCTACCCGTTTTGAAAACTTTTCGTTCTTCTAGCTTTCTTGGACGTGCACCCTTCATTCCAACAATCTCGAAATCAATTGCGCGTTCATCCTTGTCAACCTTCACAACACGAACAGTAATTTCGTCCCCAATGCGGAACACTTTCCCCGTTCTCTCACCGATCATCGCATAATGGCGCTCATCATAACGGTAGTAATCATCGGTCATATAGCTAACATGAACCAAACCTTCAATCGTATTTGGCAGTTCAACAAACATCCCGAAATTCGTAACAGAGCTGATAATACCATCGTATTCCTCGCCGATTTTATCTGCCATATACTCTGCTTTTTTCAGCTCGTCCGTTTCACGCTCCGCATCAACCGCACGGCGCTCCATTTTCGAACTGTGATCGGCAATCTCCGGAAGCTGGGCATTCCATTTATCTCTCGTTGCTTGATCCATTTTTCCTTCGATTAAATACGTACGAATTAAGCGATGGACAATCGTATCTGGATAACGACGAATTGGCGAAGTGAAATGCGTGTAAAACTCCGTTGATAACCCGTAGTGTCCCAGACTCTCCGGATCATATTTCGCTTTCTGCATCGATCTCAGCATGACTGTGGAAACAACCATTTCCTCTGGCTTGCCTTGGACCTCTTCAATGATTTCCTGCAATGCACGCGGATGGACTTCATTCGCTGTTCCTTTGACGATATAGCCAAAATTCGTGATGAATTCGAAGAATCGTCTTAGCTTGTCTTCCTTCGGATCCTCATGGATACGATAAATGAACGGAACATCTAACCAATGGAAGTGTTCTGCCACCGTTTCGTTTGCTGCAAGCATGAATTCTTCAATCAAGCGCTCTGCCACAGAACGTTCGCGTGTAACCACATCAGTTGGTTTGCCTTCTTCATCAACAAGCACTTTTGCTTCCTTGAAGTCGAAGTCAATTGCTCCTCGCTGCATTCTTTTATTACGTAAGATTTGTGCAAGCTCCTCCATCAACTCAAACATTGGAACTAATGGTTCATAACGTTGGATAAGCTCTTCATCTTTTTCCGTTAAAATCTTATTAACGTCACTGTACGTCATTCTTTCCGTCGTCTTAATGACACTTTGGAAGATTTCATGGTTCACGACGTTACCATCTGGAGCAATTTCCATTTCACAAGAAAGTGTCAAACGATCAACCTTCGGATTCAGTGAACAGATTCCATTCGATAAACGATGTGGAATCATCGGGATTACACGGTCCACTAAATAGACGCTTGTTCCACGGTCCGCCGCTTCTACGTCAATCGCTGTACCTTCTTCCACATAATAACTCACATCGGCAATATGAACGCCTAGCTTATAGTTTCCGTTGGTAAGCTTTGTCACGGTAACCGCATCATCCAAGTCCTTCGCGTCAGCACCATCGATGGTAACAATGACTCGATCGCGTAGGTCACGACGATTTTTAATCTCGTCCTCCGAAATGGTTTCTGGCGTTTCATTTGCTTGTTGCAAAACATTCTCTGGAAATGGTCCAGGAAGTCCATGCTTATGAATCACGGATAAAATGTCGACACTGGGATCATTTTTATGACCAAGAACCTCGACAACTTCACCTTCCGCACTCTTTCTTCCTTCAGGGTAAGTTGTTAATTTCACAACGACCTTATGCCCTTCGACAGCTCCCTTAGAAGCAGACTTTGGAATGAACACATCACTTCCAAATTTGCTATCATCCGGGATCACAAACCCAAAATGTTTGCTTTCAGTGTATGTACCAACAATTTGCTGAATGCCACGCTCAAGAATGCGGACAATCGTCCCTTCTCTTCGCTGACCAGAACTTTCTGAAGAAACACGGGCTAACACTGTATCGCCATGCATGGCGTTATTCGTTTCATTCGGCGGTATAAAAATATCATCTAATCCTGGCTCGTCCGGTATCACAAACGCGAATCCCTTCGCATGCCCTGTGAGTTTCCCGCGAACAAGGTTCATCTTCCCTGGCAAACCGTAGCGATTGCTACGCGTACGCACAACGAGACCCTTTTCCTCCATTTTAACGAGCGCTTTGACAAAATCCTTGAAGTCCGTCGAGTCTTCAATGCCAAATGCAGCTTCCAGCTCTTGGACCGTTAGTGGCTTGTACGCCTCATCCTCCATATAAGTAAGGAGTCTGTCTATATGTTGTTTAATATTTTCGTCCAAAGGTTTCCCTCCTTCTCTCTTTTCTAATTATTCTTCCCAATCTAGTGATTCTAGAAACCTGTACACATCCTCGTGAAGTTGTTCCTTTTCTTTGTCAAACGTAATGACATGGCCAGATTCCTCATACCATTTAATTTCTTTGACAGGTGATTCAATCTCGTTATAGATAATATTCGCACTGTCCGTATTAATCATTTTATCGTGACGCGCTTGAACGACAAAGGTCGGCGCATAGATCATATCCACATTTTCTCTCACTTCGGCAATTAATCCTTGCAATGCTTTTAACGTGTTCATCGGAGTCTTCTGGAATTCGGCCATTTCCTGTTCGATTACTTCTGGCGACTTTCCTTCGCGTCGCTTGTATTCATGGGCATATTCAAGGACACCTTGATACATGATTTCTTCGCTCTTCAGGTACATTGGCGCACACATCGTGACAATCCCTTTGATTTTCTCCGTGTACCCTAATTTTAAGGAGAAGACGCCTCCAAGAGACAATCCGACCACCGCGATTTCGTTATAGCCTTTATCTTTTAAAAAGTTATAGCCTTCCATCACGTCTTGCCACCAATCTTCTGGACCAGTATGGACAAGTTCTTCCGGTGGTACCCCATGCCCTTTATACTGAATTCCATGGCAAGTGTAGCCCTGTTTTTCAAGATGACGTGCAACCATGCGACAATCTGAGCTATTCCCCGTAAAACCGTGCAAGAATAGGACCGCTCTCTTTCCCCTCTCAAAGGTAAAAGGTTTTGGTAGTGAAATTTTCATATGTAAGTACTCCTTTTTAGCAAACATTCCTATCTTAGTTTAAACAATGGTGATGTGTTCAATCCACTCAAAGGACTCCTGCTTCTTTGTTACAATCTATTAAAAATGATTTGCTTGAATTAAAATTGTGCCATGATGAAAAACTTTTTTTAAAAAATGAACGCTAGAAAAGATTCCATCGTCTTATAGATGTGCAGACAAGAAAGGAGGCACCCACGTGGAGCAAGATGATGATATATCGTTAATAAACCAATCTAGGCTAGGCAATGATGAAGCATTCGCTCTTCTATTTCACCGGCATTATTCATTTTTATTTAAATACTTATTAAAGCTTACACTTAACGAAGAAACGAGTAAAGAATTAGCCCAAGAAACCATGATCAAATGTTATACCAACCTTTCATCTTTTAAGGGCGAAGGGAAATTTTCGACATGGCTGATTTCAATTGCTTCTCGACTCTATATCGATTCGATTCGAAAAAAAGAACGGGAACAGAAAAAACTGAACCGTATACACCATACTCTTTCACGTCAATTAAGCTGGGTAGCCCAAAGTGAAGGGATAGAGTGGAGTGACACTTTTACAGACTTCAACCAACTTGAAGCAGACGTTAGAACTCCTATCCTCCTTCGGCATTACTATGGTTATACATACGAGGAAATCGGTAAAATGCTAGGTATTCGTACAGGAACGGTCAAGTCAAGAGTTCATACAAGTATCAATCGATTAAGGAAGGAGTGGAATTCATGAATGAAAAAGAATTTTTCACACAGCTAAAAAAAGACTGGGATCAACTTGACAAACTAAGTGAACATTCAGCACCTTCTATCAATGCTCTTAAAGAAGAAATAATCATCGCCAAAGTAGAAAAAGGAAGAGCTTTTCGTAAAGAACTATGTCTCTTCATTTTAACGGCACTAATTGTTTTGAGCGCTTTTACAGTGGCCGTGTATAAAGTTCCCGTAATTTTTTTGGTGATCCAAATTGTCGCGCTCGTCGGTGCCCCTATCCTGTTCTTCTTCTTAAGAAAAAGAAACTCGGAAGGAAGAATTTTATCATGACAACGCAGGATTTATGGATACTTTTGATAATTTTACCTTTCACCTTTACACAAAGCATTTTCCTTTTTATCGATGCAAAAAAGAAAGGCAGCTACCCATGGTTTTGGGGAATCTGGGGACTTATACAAATTCCGTTGCCAACCTTGTTCTATCTTTTATTTGTCGTATTACCGTATAGAAGAAAACAAAAAGGAGGAAACAACAAATGACTGAAATCAACTGGGCAATTATTACACCTTTAATTATCTTACAAGCAATTCTTATTATCATGGCATTAGTGAACTGCATAAAGCAGGAGAAAACCAACGGTCCGAAATGGATGTGGTTCTTAATTATTATCTGCATTAGTATCTTTGGTCCAATTCTTTATTTCATTTTGGGACAAAAAAAAGAATAGAATAGGAGCAAAAATCGTGCTAGTTAACATTAATCAATTAACCAAATCATATAAACAACATCAAGCAGTAAAGAACATTTCTTTTCAAATCCAAAAAGGGGAATGCGTAGCTTTATTAGGACCAAATGGTGCAGGAAAAACAACAACTCTACAAATGCTGGCAGGATTATTAACGCCGACTTCTGGTATTATCCAGCTAACCGATGAAGCTCCGAAGGATTTCAGGAAACGAATCGGATTTCTTCCACAGCATCCTACTTTTTTCTCTTGGATGACTGCGAAGGAATTTTTACAGTTCGCAGGCAAGCTGTCACATATTCCTAAGTCAAAGCTTGCGAACAAGATAACTGAAACGCTAGAGTTTGTTAGTCTAACACATGTTCAAAACAAAAGAATCGGTGGTTTTTCTGGTGGTATGAAGCAGAGGCTAGGGCTAGCCCAAGCTTTATTACACGAGCCTGACCTTTTGATTTTAGACGAACCAGTCTCCGCTCTTGATCCAAATGGAAGACGGGACGTACTAGAAATTTTAGACATGCTGAAAGAAAAAATGACGATTCTTTTTTCAACCCATGTCTTACATGATGCTGAGCAAGTTTGTGATTCGGTCATTATCCTTAAGGACGGGGAGATTAAATGGAACGGAAGCTTAGAATCTTTGAAAAGTAGCCACACCACTTCCGCTATTCAAATTAAAACCTTGGAAAGTTTAGAAAATGTTTTCGATGATCTAGCAGAAGTCGATTACAAAGATGCTAACACGGTAACCGTTTCGGTAAATACGACGGCTTTTGACACAAATCTACTACTACAAAGGCTCATTGAGAAAAACCGGACACTCGTTCACTTTGAACGACTGCAAGATTCTCTAGAAGATGCTTATATGAAGGTGATGAACCAATGAAAAATTATCTAACCCTACTTCAAAAAGAACTAACAGAAAGTTTTCGTAATGGGAAATGGATTTGGCTTCCCATTGCATTTATGATTATCGGTATAACTCAACCTATTACGACCTATTACATGCCACAAATACTTGAAAACGCTGGGAATATTCCAGAAGGAACTGTTATTGAAATCCCCACCCCTTCAGGTGTTGAAGTTTTAGCGTCTACCTTAAGTCAATACGGAATGATCGGTTCCCTACTTTTCGTGCTTTCAGCCATGGGAGTCATTGACAATGAACGTCAAAATGGCGCTTTGACACTTGTAATGGTCCGCCCAGTTACGGCCATTCAATATATAGCTAGCAAATGGACTGGCCAAGTACTCATTGCCCTAACGTCTTTTTTACTAAGCTACGGGCTTACTTTCTATTACACAAACCTATTATTTGAACAAGTTAAATGGGAACTCGTTATTACTAGCTTTCTCATCTATAGTCTTTGGATCATTTTTATCTTTTCTGTCACGATTCTGGCTGGAACCTTCATTAAATCAGCAAGCGGAATCTCAGCAGTAAGTATTTCGTTTGTAGGGGGACTATCCGTTATCTCTAACCTCTTCACCAAATTTACTACTTGGAGTCCAACTAATCTCAGAACACACGCATCGGCTATTCTTATGGAGGGGAAGCTGATGGAGAACAGTATAACGGTCATCATGACCACGATAGGGTTATCTCTTCTACTACTTCTGATAGCAACCTTCCAATTTCGACGACTTGAACAGTATTAGGTACGAAAAAACCTGGCCCTTAGTTGGGGGCCAGGTTTCGATTATTCTTATGCTCCTAAATAGGCAACCACGAATGTTAGTACGAAAAATAGTACTGCTAAAACGATGGTAATGCGGTGGAGAATTAAATCAAGTCCACGTGCTTTTTGTTTTCCAAAAAGCTGCTCCGCTCCACCAGAGATGGCACCAGATAGGCCTGCGCTTTTACCTGACTGCAGAAGTACGACAATAACTAATCCAATTGATACGATTACAAGCAATGTAATGAACAAAGTATGCATGAAGTCCACCTCCTGAAACGAACATTTCACAGTATCTCATATTTTATCATACTTTAAATTTTTGAACAATAGAGGAGATTCTTGCAATAGGTAGAAATAGTATATAGAGAAAGGAGCGCTGCTTTTGAAAGTAAAAGAACTATCTATCCCCATTATTATCCCTAAACTTCAAACTTTACTCCCTCGCATTGATGCGACCCACCCTAAAATACCCTTTATGCAAGCAGATTTGGCAAAATTGTTAAAAGGTTATCGTGGCGAGAAAGCCGTCAACTACTACCTCGATTTCCTCCCTGAAAAAGAAAACTTCATTATTCATTCTCTCCGTCTCCCTAGCGGCAACTATTTTTTCCAAATTGATTTTCTTATTCTCACAAACCGCTATGCCCTCATCCTCGAATGTAAAAATTTCTTTGGTACTCTCTATTTTGATGAGGACTTCAATCAGATGATTCGTACCGCTAACGATAAAGAAGAAGGATTTCAAGATCCCATCTCACAAGCTAAATGGCACCAACAACAGCTTCGAAGCTTTTTAAAACTCCACAATATTACACTCCCTATTGAATTCTTCGTTGTGATTAGTGACCCCTCTACTATCGTTAAAACGAATCCAAGAAATAGAGAAGCAATGAAAAAGGTTGTCCACGGACACAGTTTATTGGAGAAGATTTCTGAGGTAGATAGCCGGTATCAGAATGAAATGCTTGACTCTAAAGAGGTCCGGAAACTATCAAAGTTATTACTAAAAAGTCATACACCTGAGGATATTGATGTGCTCGCGAAATATGGGTTGGGTGTAGTTGACATTTTGACCGGGGTTCGATGTCCTGGGTGTGGCAGGATTCCGATGATTCGGCAGAAAAGAACTTGGAACTGTTGTGGATGTGAGGTGAAAGAAAAAAATGCACATGTTTCAGCAGTTATGGAGTACTTTCATTTGTTTGGAGCGTCAATTACAAATAAGCAATTTCGGGAATTTGTGCATTTGGAGTCAGATACGATCGCAAAAAAGATGCTGCAGGCAATGAATTTACCATTTTCGGGGTCAAATAAAGGTAGGATCTACTATGATCCCATGAAACGGTAACCTCTAGTTGGCGGATATCGGTCTTAAAATTAATATATCGGTCTTTATTTCATTTTATCGGTCTTCGTTGCAATATATCGGTCGTTAATCTGTTATATCGGTCCACAAACGAATATATCGGTCTAACGCCAAAACCAGCCAGAACAGGGTGGTCCCCAAAGGGCCGCCCTCAACTAATTTTAGCTCTTCTACTCTATTGCCTAAGACAATTACCTTTTTTCAGAGGCTAAGCCACTGAATGGCGCAATAGATTATGCAAATATATCCCTCAAAAAGAGCAATATTTCGCTCTAAAGCCAAAATCACCAAAATAGGGCGGTCCCCAAAGGGCCGCCCTCAACTAATTTTAGCTCTTCTACTCTATTGCCTAAGACAATTACCTTTTTTCAGAGGCTAAGCCACTGAATGGCGCAATAGATTATGCAAATATATCCCTCAATACGAGCAATATTTCGCTCTAAAGCCAAAACCACCAGAACAGGGCGGCCCCAAAGGGCAGCCCTCAACTAATTTAAGCTCTTCTATGCTTATATTTAAAGAAAATTACCTTTTTCAGAGGCTAAATCCTATGTTTAGCGCAATAAATTTTACGGATATCGGTCTTTATTTTATTTTATCGGTCTTCGTTGCGATATATCGGTCTTCAATTCATTATATCGGTCGTTAATTGAATATATCGGTCCAAACAGCCAATATATCGGTCTAACGCTATAAACAGCACAAACCCACCAAAAAAGGCGGTCCCTCCAAAAAGGGACCGCCCAACAAATTTCAATAATTACTTCTTAAGGTTGTAGAAGCTCTTTAAACCATCATAGATAGCTAAATCGCCAAGCTCGTCTTCGATGCGTAGTAATTGGTTGTACTTCGCAATACGATCTGTACGAGACATAGAACCAGTCTTGATTTGACCAGCGTTTGTAGCAACAGCGATGTCAGCGATTGTTGCATCTTCAGTTTCACCAGAACGGTGAGAAACGACTGCAGTGTAACCAGCGCGCTTCGCCATTTCGATAGCATCGAAAGTTTCAGTTAATGTACCGATTTGGTTAACTTTGATAAGGATTGAGTTACCAACGCCTTGTTCGATACCTTGAGCAAGCTTCTTAGTGTTAGTTACGAATAAATCGTCTCCAACTAATTGAACTTTACCACCAATGCGCTCAGTTAAAAGCTTGTGGCCATCCCAGTCGTTCTCGTCTAATCCATCTTCAATTGAAAGGATTGGGAACTCATTAACTAGCTCTTCGTAGAAATTAACCATTTCTTCAGAAGTTAAACCTGTGCGGCCTTCACCAGCTAAATCATACTTCTTAGTTTCTTTGTTGAAGAACTCAGAAGAAGCAACGTCCATACCTAGGAAGATGTCTTTTCCAGCTTCGTAACCAGCAGCTGAGATAGCTTCGATGATTACTTCAAGTGCTTCACGGTTAGAACCAAGGTTTGGAGCGAATCCACCTTCGTCACCTACTGCAGTGTTTAAACCTTTGTCAGATAAAACTTTTTTCAATGCATGGAATACTTCAGCACCCATACGGATTGCTTCTTTGAAAGTTGGAGCTCCAACAGGTAAAATCATGAACTCTTGGAAGTCAACGTTGTTATCAGCATGAGAACCACCGTTGATGATGTTCATCATTGGAGTTGGTAATTGCTTAGCGTTGAATCCGCCAAGGTAACGGTATAATGGAAGACCTACAGAATCAGCAGCAGCATGTGCAACAGCCATAGATACACCAAGAATAGCGTTAGCTCCTAATTTTCCTTTGTTTTCAGTACCGTCAAGCTCGATCATTAAACGGTCGATTCCAACTTGATCAGTTACATCTAATCCAATAACTTCTTCAGCGATGATGTTGTTAACATTATCAACTGCTTTTTGAACTCCTTTACCAAGGTAACGAGACTTGTCTCCGTCACGTAGTTCAACTGCTTCGTATTCACCTGTTGATGCACCAGATGGTACAAGAGCGCGTCCGAAGAAACCAGACTCAGTTAATACTTCTACTTCTACAGTTGGGTTACCGCGGCTATCTAAAACTTCACGAGCATATACTTGTTGGATATAAGGCATTGTTCATCTCTCCTAAAATTTATTAGTATTTGGGGGACACCAGAAACAGTGTCCGAAATCATTACTTAATTAAGCTAGTACCAGTCATTTCAGCTGGCTTTGCTACTTTCAATAGGTCAAGCATTGTTGGTGCTAAATCACCAAGAATACCACCGTCACGAAGCTCCAAACCTTCCTTCGTTACGATAACAGGAACAGGGTTCGTTGTGTGAGCTGTCATCGGGCTGCCTTCTAAGGTTACAACCTCATCGGCATTTCCGTGGTCAGCCGTAATAATTGCTGCGCCACCTTTTTGTAAAATTAAATCAATGATACGGCCAAGACATTCGTCAACCGTTTCGATTGCTTTAATTGTTGGCTCAAGCATTCCAGAATGGCCAACCATATCAGGGTTTGCGAAGTTTAAAATAATCGCATCCACACTGTCCGCTTCGATTTCAGCAAGTAAAGCATCTGTTACTTCATACGCGCTCATTTCTGGCTGTAAATCATATGTAGCAACCTTCGGTGAATTGATTAGAATTCGCTTCTCACCAGGGAACTCAGCTTCACGTCCTCCACTCATAAAGAAGGTAACGTGTGGATATTTTTCGGTTTCAGCAATACGAAGTTGCTTTAAGCCGTTTTGTGATAAAACCTCACCAAGAGTATTATCTAGGTTTGTTGGTTTGAACGCAACATATCCGTCCACTGTTTCGCTAAAGTGAGTCATACAAACAAAATACAGGTTCTCAGGGTGTTTCGGTCCTCGATCAAAAGAACGGAAATCCTTGTTTGTGAACGTGTTAGAAATCTGAATGGCCCGGTCAGGACGGAAGTTATAGAAAATAACAGCATCATTGTCCTGAATCGTTGCAACTGGCTCGCCGTTTTCCTTTGTCATAACTGAAGGAAGAACGAACTCGTCATAGATTCCATTTTTATAAGAATCCTCGATTAACTCTAATGGGTCAGAGTAAGTTGGACCTTCTCCATAAACCATCGCGCGATAGGACTTTTCTACACGCTCCCAACGCTTGTCACGGTCCATAGAGTAGTAACGACCAGAGATGGTAGCAAACTCGCCAACGCCATACTCCTTCATTTTCTCCAATGCTTCTTTCACATATGTAGGTGCTGTTTGTGGACCAACATCACGACCATCTAAGAAGCCATGTACGTAGACTTTTTCCACACCTTTTTCAGCAGCCATTTTTAATAGAGCATACATATGGTGAATATGACTGTGTACGCCACCATCAGACAATAATCCGAACAGGTGAAGGTTTGTACCATTCTTTTTCGCATGATCCATTGCACCATTGATTGTTTCGTTTTCAACAAACTCACCATCACGGATGGCAACATTCACACGAGTTAAGCTTTGGTAAACAACGCGGCCAGCACCGATGTTTAAGTGACCAACCTCAGAGTTTCCCATTTGGCCTTCTGGAAGACCTACAGCCTCACCAGAAGCCGTTAGATGAGAATGAGGGAACTGGTTCCATAAGCGATCAAAGTTTGGCTTTTTCGCCTGTGCAACAGCATTTCCTTTCACTTCATCACGGCATGCAAAGCCATCAAGAATAATTAAAGCAACAGGTGATTTACTCATACTGACCTGCCTCCAATAATTGAAGGAAAGAACGAGCCTCTAAGCTAGCTCCACCAACTAGAGCGCCATCGATATCAGGCTGTGCCATGTATTCTTTGATGTTCTCAGGCTTCACGCTACCGCCGTATTGAATGCGGATTGCATCTGCCACGTCTTGTGAAAATTGTTCAGCTACTACAGAACGAATATGTGCACATACTTCGTTTGCATCTGCTGATGTTGAAGATTTACCAGTACCGATTGCCCAAATTGGCTCATAAGCAATAACAGTTTGCTTCGCTTGCTCAGCTGTTAAACCAACTAATGCTTTTTTCACTTGGTCTCCAACTAATGCGTTCGTTTTGCCGCTTTCACGCTCTTCAAGAGTTTCCCCACAGCAAACGATTGGAGTTAAATTATGTTTGAACGCAGCAAGAGTTTTCTTGTTTACTGCTTCATCTGTTTCGTTGAACATTTCACGACGCTCTGAATGTCCTAAAATCACGTATTTTACGCCGATATCAGCAAGAGAAACTGGGCTAGTTTCGCCAGTGAACGCACCGCTTTCTTCGAAGTGCATGTTTTGTGCACCGATTTCTACATCATAGTCATTAGAAAGTTCTACTAAGCTGTCTAGAAATAACGCAGGTGCACAAACAACTGAATCTACTTTCTCATTTGAAGGAACTAAACCTTTTACTTCCTCCAAAAAGCTTTTCGCTTCAGAGATTGTTTTGTGCATTTTCCAGTTACCTGCAATAATTGGTTTACGCAAAGAAATTCATCCTTTCTCCGGTACCAGGTACCTATAGATTACTTGTCGTTTAAAGCAACGACACCTGGAAGAACTTTGCCTTCCATGAATTCAAGTGATGCACCACCACCTGTTGAGATATGGCTCATGCGGTCAGCAAGATGGAATTTTTCAACAGCTGCAGCTGAATCTCCACCACCGATTACAGAATATGTATCGTTTGCTTCAGCTAATGCTTCTGCTACTGCTTTTGTACCGTTTGCGAATTTGTTTAATTCAAACACGCCCATTGGTCCATTCCAGATTACAAGCTTAGAATCTTGGATTACGTTTGCATATAGCTCACGCGTTTTTGGTCCAATATCAAGTGCTTCCCAATCAGCAGGAATTTCTTCAATTGAAACAGCCTTTGTATTTGCATCTTCAGAGAAATCGTCAGAAACAATTACATCAAGAGGCATATAGAATTTAACGCCTTTTTCTTCAGCTAATTTCATGTATTTATTTGCTAAATCAATCTTATCTTCTTCTAAAAGAGATTTTCCGATTTCATGACCTTGAGCTTTTACGAAAGTATAAGCAAGTCCTCCACCGATGATTAGGTTGTCTACTTTATCTAATAGATTTTCGATAACCCCAATCTTATCCTTAACCTTTGCTCCACCAACGATTGCAGTGAACGGTCTTTCAGGATTAGAAAGAGCCTTACCAAGAACATCCAATTCTTTTTCCATTAAAAGTCCAGAAACAGCTGGAAGGTGATGCGCGATTCCTTCAGTTGAAGCATGAGCACGGTGTGCAGCTCCGAAAGCATCGTTCACATACACGTCTGCAAGTTCTGCGAATGCTTTTGCTAATTCTGCATCGTTCTTTTCTTCACCTGGGTAAAAACGAACGTTTTCAAGGACAAGAACGTCGCCTTCGTTTAGTTTTGCAACTTCAGCTTTAACAGCTTCACCGTAAGCCTCGTCAACTTTTTTCACGTCTTTTCTAAGTAGCTCGCCTAAACGCTTTGCCACTGGAGTTAAGCGTAATTCTTCAACAACTGCACCTTTTGGACGACCTAAATGGCTTGCTAAAAGAACCTTAGCACCATTTTCGATTAGGTATTTGATTGTTGGAATTGCTGCTTTAATACGTGTTTCATCAGTGATTTGTCCGTCCTTCATTGGTACGTTGAAATCCACACGACAAAATACCGTTTTGCCTTTTAAATCGATATCCTTAACACTCTTCTTATTCATCACATGACCTCCTAAAATAAGAAAAGGAGAGGGGGAATCTTCCCCGCTCCCCTTTTTCAAGTAATTCGATGATTAACACCTTTAGCAATACGCAGTTAGTGGTAAAATTATACACTTTTTGCATTACCTAGATGTTACGCATCCTAATATCCAAATCCAATTCGGATTAAAACCTTATCTTAGAGACCTTTTTTAGCGATATAGTCAACTAAGTCTACTACACGGTTAGAGTAACCAGTTTCGTTATCGTACCAAGAAATTACTTTTACCATGTTGCCTTCCATAACCATAGTAGAAAGAGCATCGATAGTTGAAGAAGCAGTGTTACCATTGTAGTCACCAGATACTAATGGTAATTCGCTGTAACCAAGGATTCCTTTAAGATCGCCTTCAGCAGCTTCTTTTAAAGCAGCGTTGATTTCATCAACAGTTACTTCTTTACCAAGCTCAGCTACTAAGTCAACTAAAGAAACGTTTGGTGTTGGTACGCGGATAGCGCCACCGTTTAATTTACCTTTTAATTCAGGTAATACTAGAGCAACAGCTTTAGCAGCACCAGTTGAAGTTGGGATCATGTTCTCTGCAGCTGCACGAGCACGACGGTAATCTTTATGTGGTAAATCTAAGATTTGTTGGTCATTTGTGTATGAGTGAACTGTTGTCATCATTCCACGGTTGATTCCGAACTTGTCGTTTAATACTTTAGCAAATGGAGCTAAGCAGTTTGTAGTACAAGATGCGTTAGAGATAACATCATGGTTAGCTGCATCGTACTTGTCTTCGTTAACACCCATAACGATTGTGATATCTTCATTAGATGCTGGAGCAGAGATGATAACTTTCTTTGCACCTGCTTCTAAGTGTTTCGCAGCATCTTTACGATCTGTGAAACGTCCAGTTGATTCAACAACTACTTCTACTCCAAGATTTCCCCAACCTAATTGAGCTGGATCGCGTTCAGCGATAACCTTGATCTTTTTGCCACCTACTACTAAAGAATCGCCATCAACTGACACTTCTTCGTTTAAGATTCCGTGTACAGAATCATATTTTAAAAGGTGAGCAAGCATGTTAGCATCAGTTAAATCGTTAACTGCTACTACCTCTACGTTTGGATTTCTTAAAGCTGCGCGTAAAACGTTACGGCCGATACGACCAAAACCATTAATACCAATTTTTACTGCCATGTTTATTTCCTCCTCTAATATATATTAGGCTAAAATATAGCCTGTTTAGGCAAATTCCACAAAAACTTAATATGAAATTTACTTAATCAACAATTCTTTTGCGGCACCTTCATCTGTTATTAAGATGGTGTTTTGCCGGTCTTGCTTCATATAAGAGCGAATGGCTTTTGCCTTTGATGCTCCCCCAGCTACGGCGATGACATGTTCAACGTCTGCAATATCCTTCAGCTGTAATCCAATCGTATGGACCTTATGGACGATTTCCCCATCTTCGTTAAAATAATAGCCAAATGCTTCACTGACGGCTTTCTTTTCACGAATTTTTTCAAGGTCACTAGCGGATGTCTTGCGACGTTTCGCCATTGTGATAGCATCTCCAATTCCATGCAAAACAATGTTTGCGGATTTGATCAATGTTAACACTTCATGAATCAGCGGTTCTTTCACAATCGTTTGATACATTTCATTGCTTACTTGGTCTGGAACATAAAGAACGCGATGCTTGGCTTGGGCTTTTTCTGCCATCTTCGCACAAATGGTATTGGCTTGATTTTTTACGTCTTCACCAATTCCACCTCTTGCAGGAACAAAGAGAATGTCTTTGCCTAATTCCGGGGTTAACATTTCAGCTACAGCAGCCATCGTGGTGCCCCCAGTCACAGCAATTATATTTTCTCCCTCAAGCATTCCTTTCATACAAGTTGCGCTTGCTCTTCCCAATTCACTCTTGACCCAAGGAGACTCATCACTATCTCCAGATACAATGATGACTTTTTCCACGCCGAGACGTTTTTTTACTTGTTCTTCTAATGAGTTTAAGCCAGATAGCTCTCTCATCATGGTTTGAAGTCCTTCAAGAACTTCATGACCCTCAGGCGTCAAGCTCATCCCGATACTGGCGATATGTATAAGATTTTGCTCTTTGAGCAAGGAAACCTCACCTCGAAGAATTCTTTCAGTTAGCCCTAGGCTCACAGAGAGGCTTCTTCTTCCGACTGGTTCCATCAAGCTTATGTATTGGAGAATATCGTATCTCCTTTGCATAACAGGAAGTAAATCAGGTAATAATCTTTTTTGTATCTCTACCAATGAGTAACTCATGATTTGCTCCTTTAATCCTTAGTGGTCCTTTTTTGTCCCCTATGGACGTATTATGTCCCACTCGAACCAAAAAAAATCACCCCAGCCACATTTTCATTTTAACAGGGGTGTTTTTATATTTCAAGCTATAAGTGTTGTTTTTTGCAATATGGGCTCGATATATCGGAGGGTTCCCTTTTACCAGCCATCAGGATAGCAACTTCGCCGTTTTCGAAAGTGCTTCCTCAATTGTCCATTCGTCGATTTGCCCGAATTGAACCTCTTCCCCATCCACTTCAATGACCGGAATCATGATTCCGTACTTTTCCGTTAATTCATCACTTTCGTCGATATCTGCTTCAACATAATGGAAATCCCATTTTTCCTTCAATTTTAAAAGAATCGACTTGCCATTTTCGCAAAGATGGCAGCCTTTTCGTGTATATAGCTTCACAATTGTTTTCACTGCTTGAACCTCTCTATTCATAGCGTTTTCGCTTAGATGAAGACGGAATCCCGAGCTGGTCCCGGTATTTCGCAATCGTTCTACGCGAGACGACAATTCCATTTTCTTCATTGAGTGCGTTTACAATTACTTGGTCAGACAAAGGCTTCTGCTTATTTTCCTGCTCTACGAGTGTTTTCATTAGGTCTCTCACTTGCTGAGACGATGCACTTTCACTTGAAGTCGTTTGAATCGTACTCGAGAAAAAGAATTTCAAATCATATAACCCAAACGGAGTTTGCGCATATTTCTCTCGCACCGCTCGACTCACGGTTGACTCGTGAATTTCCAATTCCTCTGAAATATCCTTCATCGTCATCGGTTTCAAGTAGGCAGGCCCTTTTGTAAAAAAGTCCTGCTGTTTCTCCACGATTTTCACAGCCACTTTTGTTAACGTTTCTTTCCGTTGTTCGAGTGCTCTGACAATCCAGAAATAATCCTGCTGCTTTTCTTGAAGGAAACGGCCAACCTGTTTATCTTGATGTGATGCAAATTGCTTATAGTACTGGTCATTGAAGCTGATCTTCGGCAAAGCTTCATCAAAGACGCTAATGCTGAACGCTTCTCCATCCCATTTTATGACCACATCCGGAATAATATAAACCGCTGGATCTCTTTGAAATATGGATGCTGGTCTCGGATTTAAGACTTGAATGGCATCATACACTTGCTGAATCTCAGCTGGTGTCACTCTTAGCAACTTCGCAAGTTCCTTCCACTTCTTTTCGGCAAAAAGAGTGAAGTAATCTTGAATGATTCTTTCTGCGAGCTCATGTCTTCGTTCTTGTCGTGTAAGCTGCAAGAGGAGACATTCCTTTAGGTCTCTTGCTCCTATTCCTGCCGGTTCCAGTTCTTGAATAATAGTGAGCCCTTCTTCGACCTTGTGTGTTGACGTGTTTAATTTGGCAGCGATTTCTTCTAAGCTTGCACAAAGATAGCCGTTTTCATCAATATGATATATGAGTTCATCGATGACGATACGCTCTTCCTCTGAAAGACGTCTCATATTTATTTGCGATTGCAAGTACACATCTAATGTTTTATTTTCTGAACCGATTTGTTCAATCCAGCTTTGTTTGTCTTTTTGAATTTTTCCTTTGGAGCGCCCCCGCTTAGAATCGATCGATTGCCCAGGTTCGATCTTCAGAAGGGGATTCTCGATCGCTTTTTCTTCTAAAAAAGAGGACAGCTCTTGAGTGGAATATTGCAATAACGCAATCGCCTGAGACAATTCTTGCGTCATCTGAAGTTTTAGAGTTTGCTGTTGCCATAAACCAGGCTTCAAATTCATCTCACATTCCCCCTTCCTTCATTTTACATGAAGCACGAGGATTGGTGAATGGTAATGTTATGGGAGTTGACACGGTAATTTAGGTGCATTTGCTCTAAATAAAAAAGTCCCCCGCCTTTTTTAAAGACAGGAGACTCAATATCTTCATCGACATAACCTTAAATTTTCACAAACTTTTTGACTCAGATATAAGTTATCCGAGTGAAAAATTACTTTTCAATATTTACAGACCATTTTCCATCAGCTGTAATAACGAAACAATAGTAGCCATCAGTTTCTAATTGTGTTCGTGTAGAACCTTGGTAAGTTCCTATTTCGTTAACCAACAAATCAGAACCGTTTAATAAAACAGCAAAGTTACTTGATCCTGAATGGTTGAAAGTAAACTTGTGATTACCACTTGTTGTATTGAAGAAAACAACATCGTCTCCAGTCCCCTCTAAAGTAGTTGGAGCATCTATGACATCAACTGGTGGTGTTTGATAAATACTAAAGTTCCATTTACCTCCAGCAGTTACATTCAGATAATAATTCCCATCAGCAGGAATTTCAGCAAAAGTTTTTCCTTTATAGCTTCCGATTGTGTTTACTAATAACTCCATGTCATTTCCATTTTCATCCTGAAGGATAACTGCAAAATTTGAACCACCTGTATGAGAGCCATCAAATATCGCGAATCCTGCATTTAATTTTATTGCATCTGTAGCTGTATCTCCAGAACCACTTACAGGTATTTTTGATTCTTCAAATTCCTTTTTTGCAAGTTCTTTTGCTTCTGCCTCTGCTTTAGCTACTGCATCACTTTCATATTTATCTAATTCTTCCATAGTCTTAAACTCAATCACTTCAAGAATTTTCTCACCATCTGTATTTGCAACCAAAATTCCATCTGTTGCCTGTAAAACATACCCTACATTGCCATTACCGATAGAAATACTTTTTGGATGTTCAACATTCAGACTGTCTTTCGCTGTTTTAAACTCTTCATCAGACATACCTTTTGTAATAGCAGCCTTAACTTCTGCGATTGTTGCTGGCTGTTTCTTTTCTTCCTTTTTAGGTTCTTCCTTTTCTTCCTTCTTGGATTCATCAGTTGCCACATCAGCAACATCCTCAGTAGTTTTTTCCTCTGAGCTAGGCGCATTAATCGCACCAATCAAAAATAGCACGAACAGACCTAGAGCAATACCAAATCTTTTTTTCGCTTTCTTGTTTCTTTTAAAAAGAGCAATAATACCCAGAACTATAAATACAACAAAACCAATTAAACCTATAATTGCCAAGAAATTAAACAACAAATATCTCCCCTTTTTCTAAATAAATCTATCAACCAACTAACTCTATCATATTTACCAGTCTTTTGGTAATATCAATATCCATAAAAAGGGAAAGGTTTTAATTAACTGTTGAAATTTTGTTGAAAATCAAATGAATCAAACCCATCATTTAGCTACATTCTATCTTTATTTATATGCATAGCTCATTATTAACAAATTCGAACATTCTCCATTATTTGTAAGTTTCGGAGAAATATCTTCACTATTACCTTAAATTAATAGCTCTATAATGTCATCCAATGTGTGCGCAATATAGGTTGCATTTTCTTTTCTCAATTCATTGGTCGAGCCGTAACCATACGTGACGCCAATGGAGTCAATTTGGAGAGTATTTGCTCCGATAATATCATGTTTCCGATCTCCAATCATTACGAAGTCTTCTAAGGGATGGTCATTGTATTTGTTTATGATGTACTGAATTACGTCGGTTTTCGATGTTCTTGTTCCATCTAGATTGCTCCCGACTATAAGGCTGAAATATTGTTCAATATTAAAATACTTTATGATTTGCTCCGCAAAAATGGTCGGCTTCGAGGTTGCTACTATTAGAGTTAGATGTTGTTCTTGGAGTGATTTTAATAGTTGAGGGATTTCGGGATACAGCTCATTTTCATACATGCCTTTTTGTTTGAATCTTTCTCTGTAAAAGTATATGGCTTGTTGTGTCTGTTTTTCATTAAAGTTGTAGTATTCAGCAAATGATTGTTGAAGTGGCGGTCCAATGAAAGGTTCCAGCTTATCTAAGTTAGGTTCGTTTATGCCCAACCTCTGTAATGCGTATTGAACTGATTTTGTGATTCCTTCTTTCGGGTCTGAAAGCGTACCATCCAGATCTAAGAGGATAAGTTTATACTTCGCCATACTAAATCTCCTTTTACTATGATTAAAAGGACCTTTCTTAAAAAGAATAGGTCCCCCGTACATGCTTAATAATTGTTTTCCGCGAATGTAATATGATTCCCCTCAACTTCACACATTTGTAAAGCTGTTTTAAATCTTCGTTCTACCCCTTCTTTGAATTTCTGATATGTATCAAGGGAGAGAGAAGATTGCCATTCAAATTGAAAATGCATAATATCCTCAGCATCTTTTTCTAACGCGTTCATTGCCATACTTTGTGCTGTAACCTGAACATTTGCTTGCGCACATAGGTTTAAAAGTAATACGGCTAAAATTTTCTTTTCACGACCACTTAGGTCTAATTCATAATTTGATACTTTGATATCTACAGTTGCAATAGTAATACAAATCCCCACCTTTTAGAATTATCGATTACATTCCTCTGGTTTTTTCAATTTTCTCATATTCATTATGAACTCTCCCCTCCACATTATTCTCCATGAGCGAATTGAAACCCTCTTAAAATTTTGCAGTTCAAAAAAACCAGGTAGAAAGTAGTATGGGTGATATTCATTCCTACAAATATCGCAAATAGTTTTTTCAGGATATTCGAAAACAAAAAGACTCCTATGCAAAATGCATAGAAGCCCTATATTACAATATTTATGACGCCCTCGGAGGGAATCGAACCCCCATTTTAAGAACCGGAATCTTACGTGCTATCCGTTGCACCACGAGGGCAAAATAAAAAGCGCTGACGCTAGCTACACGAACAATACGCTTTCCTATTATATGTCAACTCACCTATGTTTGCAAGGCGAAATTTTCCACAAAAGCCTGTCTATTCTATGGTGAGATTGGTTAAGATGGAGAGGTGCGATTCATGCGAAAAAAGTCGAAGAAATCCTGATGAAGATTCAGTCGAATTGTTTGACCTTTTTTGACTATCAGTGTATCATAACTTACATAACGTAGTATTTGGATTTACAGGTTTAAGCCTATATTTTTACATAATAAGGAGGAACAAAAATGAATTTGATCCCTACAGTTATTGAACAAACAAATCGCGGTGAACGTGCATATGACATCTATTCTCGTCTTTTAAAAGATCGTATTATCATGCTTGGCAGCGCTATTGACGATAATGTAGCAAACTCCATTGTTGCACAGCTTTTATTCTTAGAAGCTGAAAATCCTGAAAAAGATATCACTCTTTATATCAATAGCCCAGGTGGAAGCATTACAGCGGGTATGGCGATTTATGATACAATGCAATACTTAAAGCCAAATGTACAAACAATTTGTATCGGTATGGCAGCATCTATGGGTGCATTCCTTTTAGCAGCTGGTGAAAAAGGGAAGCGTTACGCTCTTCCAAACGCTGAAGTAATGATTCACCAACCACTTGGTGGTGCTCAAGGTCAAGCAACGGAAATCGAAATCGCTGCTAAGCGCATCCTTTTCCTACGCGAAAAACTAAACACAATCCTAGCTGAGCGTACTGGGCAGCCACTTGAAGTAATCGCGAAAGATACTGACCGCGACAATTTCATGACTGCTGAAAAAGCAAAAGAGTATGGCTTAGTTGACCACATCATCACACGCAATCTTTTAGATGAGAAAAAAGATAAATAATTTTAGATGAGAGACCGTTCCTGAGCAAGGTTATTGAAGTGACCTTTTTCGGGTACGGTCTTTTTGTTTTGCTGGAATATCTACTGAAGTTCATGTGGATAACTCTCACTGTTTCCACCCATTTCTTCCCTTTATGAACAACTCCATGTGGACTTCTTTCAAAGTTATCCACTTTTTCATGTCCACATTGGCGATTCACATGCTGACACCTATCTCAGTTTTCCACATGTTCACACTTTCCAAACAAAAAACACCCAAACAAAAAAAGAAGCTACCCCCAAAAAAGGTAACTTCCCCTTATCCAAATCTTAATCTTGTTGAACGTACTCTGCTAGTGCTTCGAGTGCTTCGTTTTCGTCGCTGCCCTCGGTAATGAGGGTGATCTGAGCTCCCGAGTTAATTGCTAGGCTCATAAGCCCCATAATACTCTTCGCATTGACCTTTTTGCCATCTTTTTCGATGTACACATCAGCTGAAAATCGAGTCGCCTCTTGCACAAACAATGCAGCCGGACGTGCTTGTAGACCAGTCTTTAACTTAACCTCAACCTGCTTTTCTACCATTTCTCTTCCTCCCCAACATCGACTCTCTATTTCTATAAAAAGCAAAAATGCTTATTTAACCGGTTCTCCAGCTCTTAGCTTATCGGCGATTTCATCGATTTTACGTAAGCGATGATTAATGCCCGATTTACTAATTTGCCCACTTGAAACCATTTCACCAAGCTCTTTTAACGTAACGTCTTGATAGGCTACCCGAAGTTCGGCAATTTCCCGAAGCTTGTCAGGTAAAATCTCTAAACCTACTGTATCTCGGATAAAGCGGATATTCTCCACTTGTCGCAAAGAGGCACCAATCGTTTTATTCAAATTCGCCGTCTCACAATTAACGAGGCGGTTCACGGAATTTCGCATATCACGGACTATTCGTACATCCTCAAATTTCAATAATGCAGTATGGGCACCAATAATGTTTAAGTACTCCGTAATTTTCTCTGCTTCCTTTAGGTAAGTAATATAGCCTTTTTTACGTTCTAACGTCTTGCTATTGAGATCAAATGTATTCATTAATGCACATAAGGCATCATTATGTTCTTTATACAGGGAGGATATTTCTAGATGATAAGATGACGTTTCTGGATTATTGACGGAACCGCCAGCGAGAAAAGAACCGCGCAAATAGGAACGTTTGCAACACTTCTTTTTCACCAACTCCTCAGAAATGTCATGCGTGAACACAAAGCCTTCTTGTAAAATTTTCAAATCCTCAAGAATTTCTTTGGCTTGCTGAGAAAGTCTTACGATGTAGACGTTGTTCTTTTTCAGGCGCATCTTCTTACGCACTAACAGTTCAACCTGAGCATCGTATTTTTTCTTAATTAATGTGTAAATTCTTCTAGCAATGGCAGCGTTTTCCGTTTGGATATCAACAACTAACTTACGATTGGAAAAGGATAAGGACCCATTCATTCGAATCAGAGCGGATAATTCAGCTTTGCTGCAGCAATCTTTTGATTCTATATTCGTTAATTCTTTCTTAGTTTCTGAAGCGAATGACAACCCTACACCCCCTTAAACCCCAATAACTATTTACGCTTTATATCTCTTATTGGTTTCATTTATTAATAAATTGTATAAAATGCTAGCCACTTCTTTCGTGTCATGGCGAATCACACCGTTTTCCAAGGACATGATTTCACCCTGTACCACTTCTAACCCAAGTTCATATAAATGGTTAAAATCAAAGTGGACCGGCTTCGCGAATTCTTCACTGTATCGATTTAGAATCGACTCTGGTATGTTTTCGCTATTAACCAAAATCGTATCCAAAAATGAGCACTTCATATGGTTATATAACGCTTTTACATGATCACTTGCGGTAAAATCAAGTGTTTCACCCGCCTGCGTCATGAGGTTACAAATATAGACTTTTTTCGCCTTCGCGCGAGCAACCTCCTGTCCAAGCTTCGGTACAAGGAGATTTGGCAAAATACTTGTAAAAAGACTTCCAGGTCCGAGGATGATCAAATCAGCCTGGCGGATTGCATGAATCGTTTCTGGAAGCGGCTGGGCAATTTCAGGCGTTAAGAACACACGCTTGATCTTTTTCCCAGAGTAAGGAATTTTCGATTCTCCTGAAACGATCGTTCCATCTTCCATTTCAGCATGGAGCACGACACTTTCAGTTGCGGCTGGTAATACTCTGCCGTTCACATTTAGCACCTTGCTCATTTCTTGAATGGCATGAACAAAATTCCCGGTTATTGATGTCATCGCAGCAAGGATCAAGTTCCCAAGCGAATGGCCGGATAACTCATTCGAGGTGAATCGATGCTGGAACATTTCTTCTATTAAAGGCTCTACATCGGATAAGGCGGCTAATACATTACGGATGTCTCCCGGAGGAGGAATATCCATTTCGTCCCTTAAACGTCCAGAGCTTCCACCGTCATCCGCAACAGTCACGACTGCTGTGATATCAAGAGGATACTTTTTCAAGCCTCTTAATAAAACAGGCAAGCCGGTTCCACCGCCGATGATGACTATTTTTGGCTGTCCGTTTTTGGTCATGGTGTTTGTTCCTTTCTCCTTTCGATGTCTCGGTGCGTAATTCGTGTATGGTAGTCATTTGAAAAATAGTTCGCAATATATTCCGTTAATGCTACGGATCGGTGCTGTCCACCTGTACAACCTATCGCAATCACGAGCTGAGATTTTCCCTCTCTTTTATAGTGAGGGAGCATAAAGCTTAACAACCCTGTAACCTTTTCGAGAAACTTATTCGTTTCATTCCATTTTAAAACATAATTGTAGACTTCCTCATCCAATCCTGTCTTCGGTCTCATATGATCGATATAGTGAGGATTCGGTAAGAAGCGCACATCAAATACTAAATCAGCGTCAATTGGCAGGCCGTGCTTAAAGCCAAACGACATCACATTGACTGTAAACGTCGATTTGTTGTTCGCAGAAAACTCGGAAATGATTCGTTCTCTCAATTCCTTCGGCTTTATTTTTGACGTATTGTAAATGATTTGTGCTCTACCCTTAAGTTCTTCTAAAAGATCTCTTTCCATTTGGATCCCTTCTAGAGGAAGACCCGATGGTGCAAGCGGATGAGAACGCCTTGTTTCTTTATATCTTCTCACAAGTGTCGAATCATCTGCATCTAAAAATAAAATTTGCGGCGTCACCCATGAGGTTTCTGTTAAATCGTCAAGGGCTTTAAATAAATGGTCAAAAAATTCTCGGCCTCGTAAATCCATAACCAAGGCGACCTTGTTCATTTTGTTCCCTGCATCCTCCATGAGCTCAAGAAATTTAGGTAACAGAGTAGGAGGTAAATTATCTACACAAAAAAATCCTAAATCCTCAAAACTTTGAATAGCAACTGTTTTACCAGCGCCTGACATCCCTGTTATAATCACCATTTGTGTATCATTAACCGCTCCGGTACTCATATTCATTCCCCCTGTTATTTCATTCCGAGAGTGCCGATATTGTTTTTTATAGATTATGCTTTTTAAGGCTAAAAGGATATACGTTTAACTTGGGTCAAGTCTGTACTGAATCAGCTTAAAGTCCTCTGTATATGTGAAGGTACCATAGATGATTCCTTTTCCTTGTACCATGTAGTCTAAAATATGATAGTCGCCTTCTGCCATCGGTAAATTTTTCATTTCATCAATAGTATGCCAAGAAAGCTTCCCTTCCTCAGACTCTTCCACGTGAATACCGTCAGCATCTGTTGCGAAAAAGGTGAACATCATCCACTCGGATAGCACTTGGTCTCCGTCCTTCATAATAAAGGTGAAAATCCCTTTAAGGCTCGGATTTTTCAAATAGATTCCGGTCTCTTCACGAAATTCACGAATACAGGAATCTCGTACAGATTCTCCTGGCTCCATTTTTCCACCAGGTGCAACCCACCAACCTCTTCTCGGCTTCTGTAATAAAAGAACCTTGTCATCCTTCATTAACACGCAATTTGTTACCCGTTGCATATTTTTCACCTCAGTCTCAACACACAATATAAAAACGACCAATCTCCATCTATCTTAATTATACTATTTTTAAGAAGTCGTCACAATGAATTGGACAGCGAAGTATTTTGCGACAAAAAAAATAGCACAAGTTTCCTTGTGCTGTCCAAAGTATATATATTTTAAAAGGGGGTCAATTTCTATTCTTATAATAACTGATTATTATTTCACTACTGTTACAGTAGGGTTAAAAGGGAATGACGTTTTGTAAATTTTGGTCCCTTTGGAAACTTTCTCCGCGATTTTTGTAGGGCTAATGGACTGTTTTGAGTGTTTTGTGTGGTGGAGTGCGGCCAAAAAGCAAGTCCAGCTATTTTTAACTTTTCTGTGGTTCATGAAGACACTATTTGCTGGAAAGCTCTCCATAATGTCCGCATGAACCTTTCATAAAGACACTATCTGCCGGATCCCTATTACCAATGTCTTCATGAGCTCTTCATGAAGACACTATTCACCAGATCACTCTCAACAACGTCCTCATGGACCTTTCATAAAGACACTATACGCCGGATTCCTATTAACAATGTCTTCATAGGCCCTTCGAGACCACTGAAAAAGTGGGGTATTTTTTTAGATACTTTGATCGGAAATCGAAAATGAGAGATTATATAGCTGCTTTAGAGGATAGTATGCCTGCTATCCTCTTTAAATTTACCGC
>NZ_SWBM01000032.1 GCF_005116465.1 Robertmurraya kyonggiensis | reverse complement strand
GGATGCTTTGTCTTGGCCTGCCCAGGTTCCACCTGGCTGGCACATCGAATGGGTTCCGTCCTCTGGCGAGGATCGGGAGGAGTAGCTTCGTGGCAGGCTTCAGCACGGAGTTATTTTGTATCGTCGTTAGATTGTTTTACTTCCGCTGCAATGAACCTCTAAATTCAGTTGTTATGGCTTTTTAAATTCCGCTGTAATGAACTTTTATTTCCGCTGCAAGACTTGTACTCTGATTTAAATTTGAACCTGGTTTGTAATAACTTGTAATATCTATGTGTGTAAGTTAATTTGTGGAATGTTGTAATCTCTGGAACTCACCTTCGTGTGGGCGTGCTGTTGTTTCGATCGAGAAAAGTACGTGGTTTAATCGGGTTTAATCCGACGGCGCTCCAGCTTATTCCGGATTAAGTGCCTGACTACGTGATTAGTGGTCCCAAGGTACTTAACTTGGAATAATTTCGGAGTGGTCCGCCACAGCTGGCATCAGAGCCGAAGCAGCGCACCGGAGAGAGCAACAAACCTTTAATAAACATTTTTTTTGAATAAAATTTGCCAACTCGTACTTCCGCCGCGCCTCGCGAAGGAGGGTTATTATTAGGACCGCTAAGGATGTTACCTAGAGCGTGAAGCCTATGTGGGTTAAGGGATCACGATATGATAGGTGGCAAATAGTATATTATACTGACTTCCAGCACATTTCATTCTGTCATTTACTTTACGCAATGGTGGGCGCAAGGTACGGCGATTGCTGTAACGTACCACGGCACTATATGAAAATATAGTGGCGGCACATAGTCAATACGCTGTGATGGCGTATGAAACTAGAATAGCATGGTGGGCGCAAGGTACGGCGATTGCTGTAGCGTACCACGGCATCATATGCAAATATGATGGCGGCACAAAGTCAATACGCTATTTCATGAGCGTATGAAATTGTCAATATGTTGCCTTGGTGACATATGAAGCATTGCCCGTTCAATGTTGAACGTTCGGGTGCCACCACTATAGTGGGTGGTAATGAATGGGGACGCTTCCGTGAGTGCTGGCACGGGAGGTTCATTATAATTGCTCTGGAATGGATTTTCTGCAGGTACGCTATCCACGATTTCGTAAGTTGAACGGTTAGAAAAGTTCGGCTAGTTAATATAGGGAGAGACGGATATTGCCTAGCCACCGGCACTAACTTCGTAGGCCAAAAGTTTATTGGCATGTGTGTTGGTGAGAACGAATAGGCCGCTCATGCATTGCATTTCACTGAAATAATATTGAACCTTAATACGTGACCAATCGAAACCGCCGTCGAAATTCAAATCACAACCGAAACTCTGCCGAAACCAGTCTGTTTGCACCATTAATTCGAAACTGAAAACGTTGTCAAACGAAAAAGTGTTCAACACGAAAGTTGTCATAAATATTATGAAGTAAATGCTGGAGAAATTTCAACGAAAATGGTTCAGTAAAATTGGAGTTATGCTAAAAATGGTAACCCCCTGTCTGCTGGAAATTTCTGGGGACAGTGAGATAAAAATTGAATTTTTACACCATCTTAACGACAGTTTCTGCTCAAACCTCCAACATGAAACTTGTTAGGAATTACTTAAACAATGTTCTGGCCAAATTTGGGAATTTTTGAGCTTGTAGATTTCGAGTTTTGTAATTTTTACCACCCTGCACAGAATCTGTTTTTGCTCTTTGGCACTAACCGGTTCTCACCCTTGCCCCTTTTTCC
>NZ_SWBM01000031.1 GCF_005116465.1 Robertmurraya kyonggiensis | reverse complement strand
CTGATGATACAACCTCAGCTCCCGAGGTTATGCTCATTGACGCCACTTGGAGCGCTCCGATTATAGACTACATCTTGCACGACAAACTTCCTGCCGAGAAGGCAGAAGCTCAGCAAATTGTCCGCCGTAGCAAGTCCTATGTTATAATCGGCGATACACTGTACCGACGTGGCGCACGCTCTGGCGCATTGATGAAATGCGTCTCACAGCAAGAAGGAGTCAACATCCTGGAGGAAATTCACGCAGGAGAATGTGGCAATCATGCAGCTTCCCGCACTATCGTAGGCAAAGCCTTCCGTGCCGGGTTCTACTGGCCTACAGCTCTACACGACGCTGAGGAAATTGTTCGTCACTGCAAGGGTTGTCAATATTTCGCTCATCACTCACATCAGCCTGCGCACAAGATCAAATTGATACCTCCGTCATGGCCGTTCGCATGCTGGGGGCTTGATATGATTGGGAAACTACCCAGGGCGCCTGGTGGATTTGAATACTGTTTCGTCGCCATTGACAAATTCTCAAAGTGGATAGAAGTCTTTCCGGTTGTCAAACCAACCTCTGAGAAAGCAGTCCAATTCCTCCAAGAGTTGATTCTTCGCTTCGGGATACCACACCAAATCATCACAGATTTGGGTACTACCTTCACAGGCAACAAGTTCTGGGACTACTGTGAAGATCGCAGCATCGAGGTATCCTATGCCTCTGTTGCTCATCCTCGTGCCAACGGACAAGTTGAAAGAGCCAATGGCATGCTCCTCGATGGACTTAAAGCTCGCATGGAACGAACCCTGAAGAAAGCAGAAGGCCGGTGGATGAAAGAACTCTTTCCAGTTGTCTGGGGCCTACGATCTCAACCCAGTAAAGCTACAGGGCAATCTCCCTTCTTCCTGGTGTATGGATCAGAGGCCGTTCTACCTGTTGACGTCATGCACGGTGCTCCTCGCGTTGAGGAATTCCAAGAAGCCATGGCGGACGAACAACGGATGCTGGAGGTTGATACGGCTGAAGAAGTACGACTGGCAGCCTTGTTACACAATGCTGCCTATCTTCAGGGTATTCGTCGATTTCATGACAAGAATGTGAAGACAAGATCATTCCAGATTGGTGACTTGGTGCTCCGCCGAATTCAGAATACAGCCGGTCACTCCAAGCTTACTTCACCCTGGGATGGTCCTTTTCTTGTTTCCAAGGTCCTCAAGCCAGGCACCTACAGACTTCAAACAGAAGATGGTGTGGAATTACCAAATCCTTGGAATATAGAACATCTACGCAAATTCTACGCGTAGCTCCTTCACTGTAACAGTGCTTCGGCACCGCAAGAACCAATTGCTTTGGCATCCAGAGTTCTTCTGTAAACATTGCTCCGGCAATATATGAACTAATTGCTTCGGCATTACATGTTCCCTTGTACCGTTGTTCCGGCAACGAGATATATCTCAATAAAGCTCCCTTTGCTGGGTTGTTTACTTGTCTTCGTGACATCATACAAAACTTCCGCGTTCTTTCTAGACTTGGAAAGTTTCTTTTACAAGCATTCGGAGACTATAAAAAAGGTCTATCCGGGTTCTTTCGGGGCCAAGAACGGATCTGTTCCTCCTATTATGCTACTTTGTGGTAGTTTCCAGCTTAACGCTGTCGCTCCGTGGGTCTTACTGGGTTCTTGCTCCGGCAAAACACATGCAGTTTGTTCCCAAGTATCCTCTTGGGGTACACTTTAAAAGATAGCTTATGCTATAAGGGATCTTTCTGGGTTCTTTCGAGGCCTTAACAG
>NZ_SWBM01000030.1 GCF_005116465.1 Robertmurraya kyonggiensis | reverse complement strand
AATCCGAATTAGAGTTGTATTTGACGATATTTTCTTACGTAATTGACTCCCCACGGGTACAGACCTCCCCACCCTATAAATATAAAGGGCCACGGCCGATAGAGAGTTATCCAATCCAATCGACACTCAATCTTCAAACCCTAATCCTTTTCCAGTCTCTCTTGTTGTCCATCGTGATCTCCACGGCCATTGATGACGCCCTATGGCTTGCTGGTCGACCTAGGGCACGTCCGGCGACGTCCACGCCCTGATAGGGTCCCTCCCGGGTGTGAGCATCGACGACCTTTGCTAGTTTGCTCGTAAACTAGTCGTTCTTCGCCACGAAAGTGTGTTGGTTATCTCTTTGTTGGTTTGCTCGTAAACCTAGCCGTCCACCACCACGTAAGTGTGGTAGTTATCCATCGAACGATCGATCTCGTGGCGTCTCAGCTACGGGCGGTCTCACTCCCTGTAACAGGTGGTCTGACTCCCTGTAACAGGTGGTCTGACCCCTGTGACAGGCGGTCTGACTCTCTGTACAGGCGGTCTAACCTCCTGTCGCCCAGCAGCAATTCGATACGTTTGCGATCCGCGCGATCGAGCACTCTCATGTGTTGACCATAAAAGGCGTCAACATATTTTGGCGACTCTGCTGGGGAAAGAAATCTGGTTTTTGAAGACCGATCTACTATCCCTAGCACTATGGGCTTCGACGTTGGAGAAGACAACATCGTGACGGCCTCACTTGAAGATCTTACTGTTGAAGATCATGAGAGGTTCATGGCGCTCCAGAAGCACATCGAGGCGGAGTTCTTGAAGACGTTTCGGAAGGGTCGTGAAGATCGTTCGGCGAAAAGTGTTCGAGACTTCGTAATGCCTTCCTTCAAGATGAGTAAGGGGCAAATTGAGGTAATTGACAATGTAAGCACTTCTGCACCTTTGCCCCCTACATCCACTCATGTGGGTACAATTTTTCGGATCGTGATTCATTAGTTGAACAATTATTAGAACGACTCGAAAAATTGGAGGGTAAATCTATAGATACTCATGAATTACCTGAGCGTAATATTTTCTATGGTATACGACCAAATTACTTTACTGGACAGACCCCGCCACCACCCAATATGTCCAGACCGAACACGGTCGATGCAATTGGGTCGGCAGCGGTTGGGTCGGTAGCCGGTCAGACCGCCAGCACAGCCGGTCAGACCGCGACAGGCGGTCAGACCGTGGTTACAGGCGGTCAGACCGCGTGTTCTGGTGGTCAGGCAAATTTGACCAATGCTATGGTGTTCGTGCCGGAGCAACCTTTGCCGTTGTCTACTGTTCCAAACTCGGTCTCTGCTGGCCGTGCTGGTCCAGTAGCTACAGCAGGCGCTACTTATTCCACGACTATGCATACTGCAAATTCGGGTGGTATTCCCGATGATGTTTTTAATGCACATAGAGATATGCAGAATAGGCAATCACCTCACTTGAATTATATGAATGCTATGCAACCTTCGGCCCAACAAGACCCCCAATGGGCCGAATTTACTAGATTCAGGGATGAATTGTCTGATGTGATGAGAAATAAGCTAGGTGTTGATTTTGGTAATACTAGAGTATATCAAAAACCTTATCATGCTAGCTTTGATACTGTTCCTTTTCCCAATGGGTGGCGCTTGCCTGATTTTGTAAAGTTTAGTGGAGATGATGAGCGCACCACTTGGGAACATATTAGTCAATACATAGCTCAACTAGGGGAGATTGGAAACTATGAAGCATTTAGAGTACGTTTGTTTTCATTGTCACTTACTGGTACTGCTTTTGCT
>NZ_SWBM01000029.1 GCF_005116465.1 Robertmurraya kyonggiensis | reverse complement strand
CACCTTTTTAATAATAGAAAAAGGACTTAAATAGTGGAAAAGAGAAGAAAAAGAAAAGAAAAGAGAAAAACCTAAAACTCTAAAATCAAAGTAAAGGTTCAAAATGAAAAGGGTATATTCACTTATAATTAATGTTTATCCTTTCCAATTCATTAACCAAGATTTAAATAAACCCTGACTATTTAAATCTCGATATTTAAACATTCATGCATTTCGTATAGATTCGGGTCTCGCCGACGGAGTCTACGAGCTAGTCCCCGCTGCCGAGGAGATCGCCCAGGAGTCCGAGGTGAACGTGGTGCACGTGGATCCGAGCCCCGAGCAGGAGTACCGCTTCGAGCCGGAAGGCAAGCCCCGGAGCATAACCTAACTTTACTTACGCCATTTACTTGATTATATGTTTGTGCATTTAAGTTTCAAGGAGTTGAATGAAACCCTAGATTGCATGATCATAGGTTCCTTTGATTGAACACTAGTATGTTAGGTTCGATAGTTGCTATGCTTAAGAACGATAGAAGTCGAGTGTTTTCCGACACTCGCGAGATATAGGAGTTGTATGACTACTCATATCAGAAACACTAGAGATGATGGACGGATGATTGTAGATACCCGTCTATCGATGTTTTAAGTGGAAACATGTGGTACTTTTGTGTCAAGCGTTTGAACGTACCACACATATGCACGGTTTATGGGACCGGTAAGTCCCGGTATCCGATTGATGCGAGCAGGTCCGACAGCTCTCTGTCTTGGAAACGTTATCCCATGGGCACATGAGGGTAGTTGCGTGAGTCCCAGTAGTGGTAAACCTTTACCCTGAGGCAGTGGGACTCGGGAGCCACTCGCAGAGAGAGGAGAAAGGATTGGGGTGTGTTGGCATTTCCAACCATTCCGTATGTTTGGGTTTTCCCTGGCCAGGTAGTAAATTCGGTTCGAACTGTCCGCTTCTCGCGGTTAATGAGACTGCTTGACCGATGTATGACATATTATGAAGTGAAACTTGGAAGGATGAAATCTTTGTATGGAATAATTGTATTGCAAAACTTGATTGTTTAGCTAGGCTCACCTAGAATGGATAGACTAAAGAAGTTAAAATCAAGATAAAGAAAGTAGAAAACAGCTTAGTCGCTTTTGGCAAAAGAACCCCACTAGCCAAACAGCCTCTCATCTTAGGAGTCGGTGATGTAGTGATCACCAGTCGGTTAAGTCTTGTTGAGTATAACTAGTATACTCAGCCTTGCTTGTGGCTAAATTTTCAGGACCGTCCCCTCAGGAGGTAGCTGCCTCTATGGCTTGGGCCTCCCAGCTTCCTCCTGGTTACAGCATCGAGTGGGAGCCGACCTCTCCCGAGGATCGTGAGGAGTAGCGTCACGGCTGACTTCATCGTGACGATACTATGGATCGTCGCTAGTATCTCGTTTACTTTCCGCTGCATGAACTCAAACTATTTATTTATCATTTCAATTTGGTTGTAATAACTCTAAGACTTGTTGTAATTTGAATTGTGGAATGATGTGATCTTTGGAACTCACCTTCGAGTGAGCGTATGGACGGACGATCTTCAGTAGCAGTTAGTCGAGCTTGACTCGACGGTCGAATCCGCACTTGGGAACATTTTCGTGTATTAGCACCAATGGAAGGTGGAATATACTTAAGTGGGCCCATTTCTCGGGTGAGATCGCTACAGCTGGTATCAGAGCCGACGTTCATACGCACCAAAGAAAGCATCAGACCCTAACCAATGTTTTCTAAATAAAATCTACCAAACCCCGATTCCATTGCGCCTAAGCAAAAGGAATGAAACGTATAGGATCGTTAAGGATAAAACTAGAACGTGAAGTCCTTAAGGGTTAAGGGTTGCGTTTTGTTAGGTGGCATAGTCTAACTTAGGAGTGATGTTTGTTCTTCCATGAAACCCAATCTTAAAAGACTTTCGTCGAAATTCCTCTGACTGCTACGAAAGGTTTACGAGTAGGAGTCCGACTAGATCTAT
>NZ_SWBM01000028.1 GCF_005116465.1 Robertmurraya kyonggiensis | reverse complement strand
ATCCCCTCCCTCGCATCGACCAGGTCGTAGACTCTACCGCTGGGTGCGAAGCCCTATGTTTCCTTGACGCTTACTCCGGGTACCACCAGATTGCGCTCAAGGAATCCGACCAGCTGGCCACTTCCTTCGTGACCCCTTGTGGTGTATTCTGTTACACCGCGATGGCCTTCGGGCTAAAAAATGCTGGTGCAACGTTCCAGCGTTGCATGAACCAGTGTTTAGGGGACCTCGTCGGGCAAACCGTCGAGGTCTACGTGGACGACATCGTAGTCAAGTCCAAGCTGGCGGACGATCTAGTCCAAGACTTGGAAGCCACGTTCGATCGCCTCCGGGCGAACTGCGTAAAACTCAATCTAGAGAAATGCGTGTTCGGGGTCTCAAAGGGCCTCCTCCTGGGATTCGTCGTCTCCGCCAGAGGCATCGAGGCGAACCCCCAGAAGATAGTAGCCATCACCAACATGGGGCCGCTTAGCTCCGTTAAGGATGTCCAGAAGCTTGCCGGTTGTCTCGCTGCTTTAGGGCGGTTCGTGTCACGCCTAGGTGAGCGAGGGCTTCCCCTCTACAAGCTCTTGAAGAGGGACGGCCGCTTCGAGTGGAACGTGGAGGCCCAGCAGGCGCTCGACCAGCTCAAGCACATGCTCACCAAGCCACCTATCCTGGTGCCTCCACGCGAGGGGGAGCACTTGCTCTTGTATGTGGCAGCGACCACTCAGGTGGTGAGCGCCGTCCTCGTGGTGGAGCGCGAAGAGGAAGGACACGCCCTGAAGATCCAGCACCCGGTCTATTACATCAGCGAGGTGTTGACCGAGTCTAAGACACGCTATCTCCACATCCAGAAGATGATCTACGCCATCCTCATCGCCAAGCGCAAGCTCAGACACTACTTCGACGCCCATCGTGTCACCGTCGTCACCGAGCACGCGTTAGGAGAGGTGATCAACAACAGGGAGGCGACGGGAAGAATCACCAAGTGGTCCCTCGAGCTCATGGGCTACGACATCTCCTACGCGCCAAGGTCAGCAATCAAATCTCAAATCCTTGCAGATTTTGTCGCTGAATGGACGGAGACACAGCTCCCCCAAGCCCCGGCTGACCTTGAATACTGGGTCCTCCACTTCGATGGAGCTCAGAACCGAACTGGGTCAGGGGTCGGGGTCGTCTTCATTTCCCCCATGGGGGTGATGATGCGTTACGCCATACGGCTTCACTTCCCCGCGTTGAACAACATGGCGGAGTACGAAGCCCTGCTCGCCAGGCTACGGATAGCCAAGGAGCTAGGCATCCACAGGCTGGAGGCTCGCGGTGACTCTCAGCTCGTGGTTGATCAGGTCAACGGCGACGCCAAGTGCTACAATCCAAAGTTGGCAGTCTACTGCGAGGCCGCGCGCAGGGCGCAAGAGAAGTTCAAGGGTTTAGGTTTCGTCCACCTCCGACGGGAGTACAACAAGGCGGCCGATGAGCTAGCCAAGCTTGCATCCTGGCGACAGCCAGTCCCGCCTGGTGTGTTCGCAGACGACCAGCATCAGCCGTCAGTGAACTTCAATGATGAAGCACCTTCCTTGGGGCCGAACCCCGACAGTTGCTCGGCCCCGAGGGAAGTCCCGACCAAACGAGGGTAGTGGTGGCCATCGTGTCCGACCCTGACGAAGGGCCAGACCTCGAGGAAGAGCAGCCTTTGGAAGACCCACCTGAGCCAGAAAGGGATTGGCGCACACCCTTCTTAAGCTGGCTCGTCGATGGGGCCCTCCCAGCTGGACGAACAGAAGCTCGACGCCTCGTCCGAAGGGCCAAGTCCTATAGGATAATCGAGGGCAACCTGTACCGTCGAGGCCACAATGGTGTTCTTCAGTGCTGTATCCTCAACGAGGAGGGGAGATCGCTGCTGAAGGACATCCATGGCGGGGTGTGCGGTCACCACGCGGCGCCCCGATCGTTGGTGGGGTCGGCCTTCAGGCAAGGATTCTACTGGCCCACAGCCGTCGCAGATGCCGAGCGAATCGTGCGAACATGCGAAGGCTGCCAGTTCTACGCCAAGAAGACACATTTACCAGCCCAGGCGCTTCAGACCATACCCATCACCTGGCCATTCGTGCCGCTGCCA
>NZ_SWBM01000004.1 GCF_005116465.1 Robertmurraya kyonggiensis | reverse complement strand
AGGTCAGAGGTGGAAGCGCGGTGACGTGTGGAGCTGACTGATACTAATCGTTCGAGGACTTAACCAAATAGGTTTCTCAGTAATTCTTCTTCTTCAACATTATCTAGTTTTGAGGGAATAATGATTTTGATAATTATAAAATTATCTTCAAAAATTCTCTTGAAAAAATTCAATAAATCGTTATAATAGAATTTGTCTTGATAATTTAATAGGTCCGGTGACGATAGCGAGAAGGTCACACCCGTTCCCATACCGAACACGGAAGTTAAGCTTCTCAGCGCCGATGGTAGTTAGGGGCTGTCCCCTTGTGAGAGTAGGACGTTGCCGGGCTTTAAGATAAATTTAAAAAATGGAGGATTAGCTCAGCTGGGAGAGCACCTGCCTTACAAGCAGGGGGTCGGCGGTTCGATCCCGTCATCCTCCACCAACCTTTTTTCACGAAAGTGAAAATAAGGGTCCTTGTTTTTTACGAAGCGTAGCGAAGTAAAATAACATTCCTTAAGTTTTTCATGCGAGTGAAAATAACATTTTTGCCGGCCTAGCTCAATTGGTAGAGCAACTGACTTGTAATCAGTAGGTTGGGGGTTCAAGTCCTCTGGCCGGCACCAGTTTTTCGCTATCGCGAAAAAATCCTTGTACGAGCCATTAGCTCAGTCGGTAGAGCATCTGACTTTTAATCAGAGGGTCGAAGGTTCGAGTCCTTCATGGCTCACCATGTTTTTTATAAAACTTATATGCGGGTGTGGCGGAATTGGCAGACGCACTAGACTTAGGATCTAGCGCCGCAAGGCGTGGGGGTTCGACTCCCTTCACCCGCACCAAGTTTTTTTATGTTAATGACATAAATTATGCCATGTTGCGGAAGTAGTTCAGTGGTAGAACACCACCTTGCCAAGGTGGGGGTCGCGGGTTCGAATCCCGTCTTCCGCTCCATCAGTTAGCCGGGGTGGCGGAACTGGCAGACGCACAGGACTTAAAATCCTGCGGTAGGTGACTACCGTACCGGTTCGATTCCGGTCCTCGGCACCAATGCTTTTTACCGAACATAGTGAGGTAAAATAGCAATGTTTTTTCGACACAAGGAGAAAATAACTTACCTTGATTCGCGCTAGCGAAAATAAACTTCCTTAATTTCAATTCGCGTTAGCGAATATATAGAACATGCGCCCGTAGCTCAATTGGATAGAGCGTTTGACTACGGATCAAAAGGTTAGGGGTTCGACTCCTCTCGGGCGCGCCATATTATTTCGGGAAGTAGCTCAGCTTGGTAGAGCACTTGGTTTGGGACCAAGGGGTCGCAGGTTCGAATCCTGTCTTCCCGACCATTTTCTCAGTAGTTTACAATATGGGGCCTTAGCTCAGCTGGGAGAGCGCCTGCCTTGCACGCAGGAGGTCAGCGGTTCGATCCCGCTAGGCTCCACTTTATAAGTTTTATTATACACATATTTGGCGGTGTAGCTCAGCTGGCTAGAGCATTCGGTTCATACCCGAAAGGTCGTGGGTTCGACTCCCTCCGCCGCTACCATTTTAATATTAGGTTTAGGTACCTGGACCTTTAGCTCAGCTGGTTAGAGCAGACGGCTCATAACCGTCCGGTCGTAGGTTCGAGTCCTACAAGGTCCACCAAAGTTTTTTTGCATTAGCAAAATAACTTTCAATTATTTGATACGGAGGAATACCCAAGTCCGGCTGAAGGGATCGGTCTTGAAAACCGACAGGCGGGTCAAACCGCGCAGGGGTTCGAATCCCCTTTCCTCCTCCATATTTGTTTTAAGTCTTCTACTAGATAGAAGCATGAGCTGAATAAGTTCATTCCTATTATCGCGGGGTGGAGCAGTCTGGTAGCTCGTCGGGCTCATAACCCGAAGGTCGCAGGTTCAAATCCTGTCCCCGCAATCATCTTTTCTCCTTTGTCGAAAAGATAAGGAAAGATATTTTCGCTAACGCGAAAAAAAGAGGAAAGTTATTTTCTCGTTCCTCGAAAAAACTCTGGTCCGGTAGTTCAGTTGGTTAGAATGCCTGCCTGTCACGCAGGAGGTCGCGGGTTCGAGTCCCGTCCGGACCGCCATTTTTTTAATACATATAGGCTCAGTAGCTCAGTCGGTAGAGCACGATGAATTAGCTACTGTGAAAATACATCCAGCGTACTCATCGAATAACATCTTGAATAGGCTTTCTGAGATGAGGACGAAGGACAAGCACTGTGTATGTTTAGGGAAAATATTTTATATGGCTCAGTAGCTCAGTCGGTAGAGCAAAGGACTGAAAATCCTTGTGTCGGCGGTTCGATTCCGTCCTGAGCCATCCAAGCTTTTTACGAGCGTAGCGAAGTAAAATAGGTTACAACTTTTCTTTTTACGAGCTTAGCGAGTAAAATAGCAATGTGCGGGTGTAGTTTAATGGTAAAACCACAGCCTTCCAAGCTGTTGTCGTGGGTTCGATTCCCATCACCCGCTCCAAAATATGGGCCTATAGCTCAGCTGGTTAGAGCGCACGCCTGATAAGCGTGAGGTCGATGGTTCGAGTCCATTTAGGCCCACCATATTTTGTTTTTACTTTTCCGCGGTAGCTCAGTGGTAGAGCAATCGGCTGTTAACCGATCGGTCGTAGGTTCGAGTCCTACCCGCGGAGCCATACATGGGGAAGTACTCAAGTGGCTGAAGAGGCGCCCCTGCTAAGGGTGTAGGTCGGGTAACCGGCGCGAGGGTTCAAATCCCTCCTTCTCCGCCATGTAGGCCCCTTGGTCAAGCGGTTAAGACACCGCCCTTTCACGGCGGTAACACGGGTTCGAATCCCGTAGGGGTCATAAAAAAAGCTGTTGACATTAAGTCAGCAGTTTTTTTTATTGTCTAAAATTAAGAAGGAAACATTTATGTAGATATAGAACTAATGATAGGATACTTATAAATTCTAAGAATTTCGTTTAGAATGGAGAGGTAATCAGTACGTACATAAGGGGCGAAGAGTATGTATGAATTAAAAACAAAAGAAACTGATAATAGTGTTTTAGAATTTATCGAGACGGTAGAGAACCCAAAGAAGAAAGAAGATGCTTATCGTTTATTGGATATTTTTACGGAAGCAACTGGCTATGAGGCGAAAATGTGGGGACCGAGCATCATAGGTTTTGGAGCATATCATTATAAATATGCTTCTGGTCATGAGGGGGATGCTCCATTAGTTGGTTTTTCTCCTCGAAAGGCAAAGATTAGTTTATACTTTGCCCCAGGTGATACACAAAGAGAAGAGCTCCTTGAGAGATTTGGGAAGTATACATCAGGCAAGGGGTGCGTGTACATTAATAAAGTTGCTGATATTGATGTGGAAGTTTTAAAAGAATTAATTACTCAGTCCGTAACATTTTTAAAGGAATTGTATCCTAACTAAGGTATTGAAAAAGCTTCTGGAGTTTTTCCAGAAGCTTTTTTTTAAATAAAATAATCCAAGAACAAACCAATCGATAATAAGAAACCGAAGATGGTATTTGTTTGAGCAGTTGCTACCATTGCTGGCATCATTTGAATTGGCATTGTTTTTCCGATGAAGCCTTTCGTTGCCTTCACGGCTTTTGGAATGCTTAGGACAACAATTGCTAGCCATGCTGATGAGTACCCAAGGAACATCAAGACGAAAATCCAAGCATATGAAACGATGAACATTCCAGCTAATAAATAAATAGCATTTTTTCTACCTAAAAGAATAGCAAGAGTTTTGCGTCCGAATTCTTTATCTCCATCTAAATCGCGAATATTATTAGATAAAAGGATTGCACCAACTAGGATAAATATTGGAACAGAGACTAATACGCTAGTTGTTGTTACAGTACCAACTTGAATATAAAAGCTAATTAAGATAATTCCCATGCCCATAAAGAAGCCTGCAAAGATTTCTCCAAAAGGTGTATAAGCAATTGGAAGTGGACCACCTGTGTAAAGATAGCCGATTACCATACAAACTAAACCAATCGCTGCTAACCACCAAGATGTTTCCATACAAATGTAAACACCAATCAAAATGGAAATCCCGTAAAACCCAAGGGCGATTTGCATAATCGTACGTGGTTTGACACCATCTCGTACAATTGTCCCACCTATTCCAATGGATTCTTCGTTGTCTAAGCCTCGTTTAAAATCGTAGTATTCATTGAACATGTTTGTTGCAGCTTGAATCAGTAGGCTTGCTAGTAGCATTGCGAAAAACAATCCTATGTGAATCGTTGTTTCATGTATCGCTAATGCTGTTCCCAGCAATACTGGAACAAATGCAGCAGTTAATGTATGCGGTCGAGTAAGTTTCCACCATACTTTCCAGCCTTTATTTTGAGCTACAGGTGAATAACTTGTACTAGTCTCTGGTTGCATATATTTCTCCCCCTCCATAAACAATAAAAATCTCTATAGTAATAAGATATATCATAACATCGTGGATAACTCCAAATTCAAGTTTAGGCAAACTAGGAAAGGGTGTCAATGTCTTTTTACAGTTATTACAGGACAGAATTACCATCTTAGGAGAATGCATCTTGAATAGCAAAATGTCATCGATAATATAATAAGGAAAATACTAGTGCTACTGTGACTGGAGTCATTGACATTTCAATCAATTGAGGTGTATTTTAGAAGAAGTTTGTTAACTAGATATTAAGGATAAAGACTGTTATTATTTTTATGTATGAGAAAAATTTTTATCGATTTTTAAATAGATGTTTAGTCATTTGGCACTATCTCAACTTGTGAATGATAAGGGCCTTTTCAATGGAGGGGATTTTTTGGTTACCATAATGGAAACAGAGCTGAAAAAAGGGATCGAAGAAGCGATAGCGAAATCGAAAAAAAGCTTGATTCCCATTTTAGTCAGTGAAGTTCAAAAAATAGATCATATAGAGCCTCTATCTTTTTTTACAGTGGGAAAAGAGAATTATTTAGGAGAACGGTTTTTTTGGAAGGATCCCACGGATTCAATATATCTTATTGGCTTAGGTGTATGCCATCAGATTCAATCTGTAGATAACCGTTTCAACCAAGTAGAGGACCAATGGAATCAGTTATTGAAGGAAGCCATAATTGTAAAAGATGAAGAGCAAAAAGCTACGGGTCCTTTCATGTTTGGGGGCTTTTCCTTTGACCCGCTAAAAAAGAAAACCTCTTTATGGTCAAAATACGCGGATTCGCTATTTCACGTACCTAAATACTTACTGTCAATTGTGGAAGGAAAGACGTACTTAACAACAAACATTGTCTGTACACAGTATGATGATTCCTCCATTTTCGAACAGACAATCGTTGAAAGGCAAGCACTTGTTTCAAAAGCATCTAAAGAATACAAATCCCATTTTTCGATGCTTGTCGAGGAAAGAGAAGTTGTCGACCCTGAAGAATGGAAACAAACGGTTCGTGACCTTGTTCGAGATTTGAAAAATGGCGAGTTAAAGAAGGTTGTTTTGGCTCGAGAGCTTCGTCTTGTTTTTCAGGACGCAGTCTTAGTAGAAGGCGTACTTGAACAGTTGCTTCAGGAGCAGAAAGAAAGCTTTACTTTTGCTTTTGAATCAAATGGAGATTGTTTTATAGGTGCTTCTCCTGAAAGACTTGTTAAAAAAGAAGGAAATCAGCTTTTCTCAACTTGCTTAGCCGGTTCGATTGCGAGAGGGAAAACAGAGAAGGAAGATAAACAATTAGGCGATCAACTATTAAATGATGCGAAGAACTTAAGAGAACATCTTTATGTAGTTGAAATGATTAAGGAAGCAATGGAGAAAGTTTGTAATGAGGTCAAGCTTCCTAGTCGACCGTCATTAATGAAAATGAGAGATATTCAACATTTATATACACCGGTTGTTGGGTTTTCAAAAGAAGAGTGTTCAGTGCTTCAGGTAGTTGACTCCTTACATCCAACACCTGCTCTAGGAGGTCTTCCTCAAAGACAGGCTGTGGAGAAGATAAGAAAAATTGAAAATCTCGATCGAGGCTTTTATGCAGCACCAATTGGCTGGTTAGATTACGAGGGGAATGGTGAGTTCGCAGTAGCGATCCGTTCTGCTCTTATACAAGGTAATGAAGCATCCCTTTTTGCAGGGTGCGGAATTGTTCAGGATTCGGATGCGGAAAGTGAATACGTTGAAACAAAAATTAAGTTTCGTCCTATGCTCTCTGCTCTTGGAGGTTTGAAGAAATGAGTCATCAAGAAGCATTAACTGATTATATTGCAGTATTCGTTGCTGAATTAGTACAAACGGGAATGACGGATGTAGTCGTTAGTCCCGGTTCTAGATCAACGCCTATGGCGATGGTAATGGCTGAGCATCCTGACCTTAACGTTCATATTAACGTAGATGAGCGCTCAGCCGCTTTTTTTGCATTAGGTATGGCAAAGGCATCCGGACGACCAGTGGCTCTTTTATGTACATCAGGAACAGCGGCAGCCAATTACTATCCAGCGGTTGTTGAGGCTTATTATTCACGAGTTCCTCTTGTAGTCTTAACTGCTGACAGGCCACACGAATTACGTGATGTAGGTGCCCCTCAAGCAATTGACCAAATTCATTTATACGGCAAGCATGCGAAATGGTTTGTGGAAATGCCGATTCCAGAGAAATCAGATGAAATGGAACGCTATGTTCGTAGTGTATGTGCAAGGGCAGCTGCAACTGCTCAAGCAGCACCAGCTGGACCTGTTCATTTGAATTTCCCGTTCAGGGAACCATTAGTTCCGAATCTGGAAAAAGAGGACCTCTTTACGCTGAAGTCTCGTGAGACAGGCTATGTTGCGATTGAACAGGGCATTCCTACTTTACAGACTACTCAAATTGAAAAAATAAGGGAACAATTAAAGAGACATGAAAAAGGGATTATTGTTTGTGGTTCTTTAGAGGAAGACGGTTTTGTGGAAGCGGTCGTAGAGCTTTCAAATTGTTTACAGTTTCCAATCATCGCTGATCCACTATCACAATTACGAAGTGGCAAGCACGATGGTACGAATATAATTGATACATATGATACGTTCTTAAGAAATGAAGATGCAAAGAATGCTCTAAAACCTGAGGTTATCATTCGTTTCGGTGCGATGCCGATTTCCAAGGCTCTTACCATCTTCATGAAAGAAAATCACGACGCTGAGCAATGGATCATTGACGGTGGTGCTGGTTGGAGAGATCCATCTTTGCTTTCTACCTCTATGATTTATTGTAATGAAAAGTTCTTTTGTGAAGCTATTTCGGCACAAGTTGGCGAGCGCTCAGTTAGTGAATATCTAGTGAAATGGCGAGAGGTTAACGCCTTTACGAAAGAAAACTTACTGAGAATTAGAGAAACGTCTGAGCTTAGTGAAGGAAGACTGTTTCATCTTCTTTCAGACATGCTCCCAGAAGGCGCAACATTGTTTGTTGGAAATAGTATGCCCATCCGTGACGTAGATTCTTTCTTTCATTTTAATGAAAAGTCGATAAAAATTATGGCAAATCGTGGTGCTAATGGGATAGACGGTACGATTTCAACGGCTTTAGGAGCTTCAACCGTTCTTCAACCTCTTTACCTAGCTGTCGGAGATTTAACCTTTTTCCATGATCTCAATGGTTTGATGGCTGCGAAGCTGTATAACTTAAACATCAAAATAATTGTGATTAATAATAACGGTGGTGGCATTTTCTCCTTCCTACCACAGTCAAATCATCCCAAAAATTTTGAAAAGCTCTTTGGTACTCCACTTGATTTGAATTTTGAGCATGCCGTTCATATGTATAATGGTAGCTATGACTTGATCACAGATTGGAATCACTTTACTTCCTCTTTTGAGCGAAATTTGGAGAATAATGGCTTATCGGTTATGGAGATTACGACAAATCGTGACACGAATTTAAAAGAACATCGAGATTTGTGGAATTTTGTTTCCCAGGAAATAAGTCGACTTTTGAAAGGGTGACAGATCATGAGACATGTAATAGACGGCATTCGCTATAACGTCGAAACATTTGGCGACGGTTTTCCTGTAATTTTGCTACATGGATTTACAGGAGATGTGTCGACTTGGAGGCCCTTTTTCGAAACATGGGGAGAACACTCGAAAGTGATCGCTGTGGATTTAATAGGTCATGGAAAGACGGAAGCACCAGATGATGTTGAAAGATACAAGATGCTGTCTGTTGTTGATGATTTGTTTCTATTAATGGAGAAATTAAAAATTTCAAAGGCGGACTTTGTCGGCTATTCGATGGGAGGAAGACTTGCACTTTCCTTTGCTGCAAAGTATCCGACAATGGTTCGAAAGCTGGTATTAGAAAGCTCATCTCCTGGTTTAGACTCTGAGGAGGAGCGGAAAAAGCGGATTGAACAAGACACCAAGCTTGCTGCCTTTATTGAGGAAAAAGGGATGGAAGCCTTTGTCGATCATTGGGAGAACATACCTTTATTTGAAACTCAAAAGGAGCTTCAAAAGGAAATACAAAGTAGTATAAGAGAACAAAGATTAACAAATTCTATCATAGGTTTGTCGAATAGTCTTATCGGGATGGGGACTGGTGTTCAGCCATCTTGGTGGAAGGAATTGTGGGATCTTAAAGTCGACACTCTTCTATTAACCGGCTCTTTGGATCAAAAATTTTGTCTAATTACAGAGCGAATGAAGGAAAGACTCGAAAATGCTCAATGGATTACAGTTCAAGGGTGTGGACATGCAATTCATGTGGAGAATAGTGAAAAATTTGGTACAATAGTGAGTAGATATTTGTCAAATTGATAAATACAAACAAAATACTTAGGGAGGTTCTAAAATGTCAATAGAATGGGTTGCAGGACGTCAGTATGAAGAAATTATATATGAAACATATAACGGAATCGCAAAAATCACGATCAACCGTCCACATGTACATAATGCTTTTACACCAAAAACGGTTATGGAATTGATAGATGCGTTCGCGTATGCACGTGACGATTCGAATGTAGGAGTAATCGTTTTAACAGGTGCTGGAGATAAAGCATTCTGTTCTGGTGGAGACCAAAAGGTTCGCGGTCATGGTGGTTACGTAGGTGATGACCAGATTCCACGTCTAAATGTACTTGATCTTCAGCGTTTAATTCGTGTCATTCCAAAACCAGTAATTGCAATGGTAAAAGGATACGCAATTGGTGGAGGACATGTATTACATATCGTTTGTGACTTAACAATTGCGGCAGATAACGCGGTCTTTGGTCAAACTGGGCCAAATGTAGGAAGCTTTGATGCTGGTTATGGTTCTGGCTATTTAGCAAGAATTGTTGGTCATAAAAAGGCTCGTGAAATTTGGTTCTTATGTCGTCAATACAACGCTCAAGAAGCATTAGACATGGGATTAGTTAACACTGTCGTACCACTGGAAAAAGTGGAAGAGGAAACGATTCAGTGGTGTAATGAAATCCTTGAAAAATCTCCAACAGCACTTCGTTTCTTAAAGGCAGCAATGAATGCTGATACAGATGGTCTTGCTGGACTTCAACAGTTCGCTGGAGATGCAACTCTTCTTTACTACACTTCTGATGAAGCGAAAGAAGGAAGAGATGCGTTTAAAGAAAAGCGCAAGCCAGACTTTGGACAATTCCCTCGTTTCCCTTGATTTAAACTTAATATATACTTACGACAGCTTGATGAAGTCATCAAGCTGTTTACTTTTATGAGAACAGATGGTGAATACAATGAACAGTCAAACGATCCCGAATTTATTATCAAAACGCGTTTCATTAACGCCTCATCGTTCGGCGATTCAATTTGAAAATCGTACATATACCTTTCAAGAAATTTACGACCTTTCTTTTCAGATGGCAGGTCACCTGCAAGGTCTAGGTGTTAGGAAAGGCTCATATGTATCTGTCTTATTGAAAAATCATATCGATACAGTGGTGGTACTGCTTTCTTTGCAGCTATTAGGCGGCATAGCGGTTATTTTAAATAATCGTTTAACGGCAGAAGAACTGGTTTTTCAAATAGATGATTCCAAATCCATGCTTTTGATTACAGAAGATAGCTTTTTGGAAAAGGTCGAAGAATTAAATGCTTTGGTTCCGATTGTATCGAAAGAAAGTATAAGAGAGTCTCCTTATGACATGCCACTTCTTGTTAAGGAAATTGCTTTAGATGATGTTTGTACGGTGATGTATACGTCTGGAACAACTGGGAACCCAAAAGGTGTCTTGCAAACGTACGGGAATCATTGGTGGAGTGCAACAGGCTCTGCGTTGAATTTGGGGATTTTAGAAGAAGATTGTTGGTTATGCGTTGTGCCCATGTTCCATATCAGCGGCTACTCCATACTAATGAAAAGTATTATCTATGGAATGCGAATGATTCTTCAACAATCCTTTGATGCTAGTGAAACAATCAAAGTCATTAAAGAAGAAAAGGTGACAATAATGTCGGTCGTTACGACGATGTTATCACGAGTGATAGAGGAATTAGGTGAGGATAGATTAAGCCCAGCTTTTCGCTGTATGCTATCAGGTGGAGGACCAGTGCCATTACCGCTATTAGAAAAGTGTGTGGAGAAGAATGTACCGGTCTATCAAACATATGGAATGACCGAAACGTCTTCGCAAATTGTCACGTTATCTCCTGAATATAGCATTAAGAAACTTGGTTCGGCCGGTAAGCCATTGTTTCCGTCACAATTGAAGATTGTTGATACTCTTGGAAATGAAGCGGGTTCACTTGAATCAGGGGAAATTGTTGTGAAAGGGCCGAATGTTACACCTGGTTACCTTAATCGAGACGAAGTTATGAGCGATGGATGGCTTAATACTGGCGACATCGGTTATGTTGACGAGGATGGTTTTCTGTATGTCCAGGACCGCCGTTCTGATTTGATTATTTCAGGTGGAGAGAATATTTACCCCGCTGAGATTGAAGGGGTTTTAACTTCACATCCTGACATTCTAGATGCAGGAGTCATAGGGGTGGAGCATAATGAATGGGGGCAGGTACCAGCCGCCTTTGTTGTAAGTAAGGAATCGTTACTCGAAAAAGAAATTAGCGAATTTTGCGCGAAGAAATTAGCAAAATACAAACTCCCAAAGAAATTCTATTTTATCGAAGAAATTCCTCGAAATGCGTCAAGAAAATTGTTGCGAAGAGAACTACGAAAAATGTATGAGGAATTGCGATAGTATCTTTGTGTGTGAAAGTAGTTTAAAGGTATGATTTTCGGGCAAGAGAATAAATTATTCACTTTGGTTGGTCATGAGAACAAGGGATTTGCAGAAACTAGAACAAACTGTTTTTCATGTGGACAAGCTATCGAAGTAAGTGTCTTCATAAAGAATCAATTGAAGGTATGAACGCGAAAAAGAAGCCCTAATTAGGCTTCTTTTTTGCATGTGTATCATCATTTAGATAATCCTGTCTCCAACGCCTTAAGGTTATCCTCCATAATAGAGAAATAAGTACGTTCCTTCTGGATATCATCTTCTGTTAAAACAGATAAGTTATGGAGGACTAATGGTTCTGCATTCATTTCTTCCTGAACAATATCAGCTAATTTGGAGCTTACATTTTGTTCGAAAAAGATATATCTAAGATTATGTTCTTTTGCAGTTGAGATGATTTCTTTCAATTCTTTCTGGGTTGGTTCATCAGATGACGACATTCCAGAAATGCTTAGCTGCTCAATCCCGTAACGCTTTTCCCAATAACCATACGCAGCATGAGAAACGATAAACTCTTTTACCTTAGCGTTTTGGGTAATGGTTTCGAATTGCGTATTTAATGAATCTAATTGACTTGCTAATGCTGAATAATTTTTCTCAATTTCTTCTTTATGCTCAGGTAGTTGAGCAACAAGTTCATTTTTGATAGCTTCAGCTAGGCCCTTTGCATAAAGTGGGTCTACCCATACGTGCGGGTCGATATCACCATGATCGTGTCCATCATGAGAGTGTTCGGCTTCTTCCTCATGTTCATGCTCATCAGCGTGTTCATCTTCTTCATGAGTAGCTTCTTCGGCGTGTTCTTCTGTCTCAACATCAAGATCTTTTCCAGCTTCTAAAAGAATGACACCCTCGTCTTTGAGAGTTTCTTTTGCATTTTCAACAAAACCCTCTAGGCCCAATCCGACATAGATAAATAAGTCTGAATCAGCTAGATTGATCATATCCTTCTGGGAGGGCTCATACGTATGTTCGTCTGAACCCGGAGGATAGATTGTATCTACTGTGACGAATTCGTTTCCGATTTCTTCTGCAAAATATTGTAGTGGGTAAACAGTTGTAGCTATATGTAGTTTACCATCCGTATCTTTTTGGTTGTCCGCTGAATTTCCTGAATCACAGCCAGTTAAAGCGATAGATGCAAGAAGAAGGACTGTTATTATAATCTTTCTCATGTTTTCCTCTCCTTTTATAAATAAGAATAATTACGATTTATAATAGATTATTAATCCGTAACGGTTACGATTTACCTTAGTATCTTATAATATCTGTGTTATAATTGCAAGAAAAAAATGTGGTAATATGTTTTTAGTATGTGGAGTTTGGGTAAAACATATTTCGTACAGTTAGGAGGACAAGTAATATGTTATTAGATGAGATTTTACAATATAATCAGGAATTTGTTGAAGAGAAAAAATATGAAGGCTTTGCGACAAATAAATTTCCTAACAAGCGGATGGTGATCTTAACTTGTATGGATACAAGGTTAACTGAGCTTCTTCCGAAGGCATTGAATATAGGCAATGGTGACGTTAAGTTAGTTAAGAATGCAGGTGCTCTTGTTTCGCATCCTTTTGGAAGTATTATGAGAAGTATTCTTGTAGCAGTTTATCAGCTTCAGGCAGATGAGATATTTGTTATTGGCCACCATGATTGCGGCATGTCAGGCATGAAAGCTGAAGACATGATTGACAGCATGAAGGAACGTGGAATAAATGAAGAGACGTTAGAGATGCTTACCTATTCAGGTATCGACGTAACGAAATGGCTCCAGGGTTTCCATAACGTCTCAGATAGTGTGAGACACAGTGTTGATATGATCCGAAAGCATCCACTTATCGCTAAGGATATTCCAGTACATGGACTTGTGATCAATCCGGAAACAGGAAAGCTTGATTTGGTCGCGAGTGGTTATGAAAAATAATGGTTTTTTTCTCAAACTTTGTTGCTTTTGGAACAAAAAATTAAAGAATTAGACTATGCTTTCAATGATAACTAGTCTTAAATCAATGAGAAAAAACATGTAAACTTAGTTAAGAAGCACCAAATGGTTATTTTTATGTTAAAATCGGCATTAAGATTTTAACAACAATCTATACGAAAACACCCTATATAATTAAGCTTCTGGCTCCTTTTTTTCAGGAACAAGATCCACTCCACCTGGATGAAAAGGATGGCATTTTAAGATTCGTTTAATTGTTAGCCAACCACCTTTGAATGGTCCGAAACGGTTTATTGCCTCCATGCCATAATGAGAGCAGGTTGGGTAAAATCTACAGGTTGGCGGCTTGATTGGTGAGATAACGGTTTGATAAAAACGAATAAATCCAATCATGATTTTTTTTAACAATGGAATCTTCTCACTTTCGGAACTTTTTATGACTCAAGAGTTACAACTCTTCAAAAAGATATCATATTGTGATATATTTAGTCTATGAATTAAAATTTAGATTAAATCGATAAGAATACTCGGTATTGGAGATTCTTTAGAGATAAGGAGTGAAGAACATGCCATCAGTAGAAAGTTTTGAATTAGATCATAATGCGGTAAAAGCCCCATATGTAAGACATTGTGGTGTTCATAAAGTAGGTTCAGACGGTGTTGTTAATAAGTTTGATATCCGTTTTTGCCAACCGAATAAACAAGCAATGAAGCCAGACTCGATTCATACATTAGAGCATCTTCTTGCATTTAATATTCGTGAGCACTCAGAGAAGTATGATCATTTTGATATTATCGATATTTCTCCAATGGGTTGCCAAACAGGTTACTATTTAGTCGTTAGTGGAGAACCAACTGTTGAGGAAATCATCGACTTGCTTGAAGATACAATGAAATCTGCTGTAGAAATTGTAGACATTCCAGCAGCGAATGAAAAACAATGCGGCCAAGCAAAGCTTCATGATTTAGAAGGAGCAAAGAAATTAATGCGCTTTTGGCTCACACAATCAAAAGAAGATTTAAAACAAGTATTTGCATAAGAGTACTTTTCTCAAATGCGGAACGGTCTTCAGTAGGACCATTCCATAAATCCGTGCGAAAACTGCATTGCATAAAAAAAGTCGGCGAGGTTTCGCCGACTTTTTCTTATAGTATGGGAGACAGTAATCTCGATACAGATTCTTTGAATCGAATAACGATTGAACGTTTTTGGTAAATGTCTTCTGTCATCTCCCATGATAATTGCATATCATCTAGAAAGCTTTTTGTAAGCTGATGGGAAATATTTTTATCATAAATAAATGCGTTTACTTCAAAGTTCAGTCGGAAGCTTCGATAATCAATGTTTGCTGTGCCGACTGATGAGATTTCATCATCGACGACAATTGTCTTAGCATGGATGAAGCCATTGTCATAAATATAGACCTTTGCCCCTGCTTTAAGCATTTCACCAATATAGGAGTAGGTTGCCCAATAGACAAACATATGGTCAGGTTTGTTCGGAACCATAATTCGCACATCTACCCCGGATAACGCAGCAATTCGAAGTGCATCGAGTAGACTTGTATCGGGAATGAAATATGGAGTTTGAATCCAAATCGATTTCTTCGCGGAAGTAATCATTTTGATGTATCCATTTTTGATTTGTTCCCATTCAGAATCTGGTCCGGATGTTACCACTTGAATTCCAACTTCACCATTCGACTCGTTTGTTGGAAAGAGTGATGAGGAATAATGGATATTGTATCTGTGAGAAGCTTGGTTCCAATCCAAGATAAAACGAGTTTGAATCGATTGTACCGCACTCCCCATAATACGAAGATGGGTGTCCCGCCAATAGCCGAATCGTGGGTTCTTTCCTAAGTACTCATCCCCCACATTAAACCCACCAACATAACCAATTTTTCCATCTATAATCGCTAACTTGCGATGATTTCTGAAATTCATCCGTAAATTCATAAGCGGAAACCAAGATGGGAAAAAGGCTTCTACCTCTCCACCTGCGAGACGTAGTTCTTTAAAAAATCGTTTCGTCATTCGTCTTGAACCGAGATCATCATAGAGAACACGGACCTTAACGCCTTCTTTGGCTTTTTTAATCAGGGCAGCTAAAAGCTTTTTGCCAATTTGATCTCTTTTTAAGATGTAATACTGTAGGTGAATATGATCAGTAGCGTTTTTAATATCTGTGAAGAGGGATTTGAATTTTTCATTTCCATCTGTGAAAATATCGACATGATTATCCTGAGTTAAAACCGCATCATTGTTACGTAAATGCATGTAAATCAGATCTTGATAATTTCGTTCTATATTATTGCGATAGGCAAATCTTCCGGTACCAATGTCAAAAAGTTGACCGGATATTTGCTGTGCAATTCCGACCTTTTTCTGCTCATCCCATTGGAATAATTTTTTACGAGAAAGACTTTGGCCGAACAAGAGATAAGTTAAGAAACCTATCCCGGGAACAAAAAAGAGGACCAAGATCCAAGCCCAAGTTGCACCAGCATCTTTTCGTTCTAGAAAAATGACGATCGTTGCCAAAAACATATTAAGTATAAAAATAAGACCTACTAAGATAGATGTAACACTCATTCAATTTCCTCGCTCATTCGCTAGATTTATCTTTTTCTTCATCCTTTTCGACGTGAGGATTATTTTCTATTGGATCCACGGAATGCTTATAAGAATATGCTTTGCTTGTCGTTAAGACAGCTAAAAGTAAGACAACAATTACGATGACGATACAAATAATTAAAACACTTAGTAACATAGTATTCCTCCTCTATTACAACTTAATGAAGAAAATTATAAATGGATTACAACAGCTATTCTAACATGAAAATCCCTTTTTATAGTAATTGGAACATTAGAACTTGGACAAAATAGGGTAAGGAGGCTGATTTCATGAAGAATAGTTTAGACGAAATTTTAAACAAACAAATATCCAATTGGAGCGTACTGTATGTGAAGCTTCATAATTTTCATTGGTATGTGAAAGGGACTGAGTTTTTTACACTGCATGCTAAATTTGAAGAGTATTATAACAGTGCAGCGATACATATTGATGAATTAGCTGAAAGGCTTTTAGCCATCGGAGGACAACCAGTTGCTACCATGAATGAGTATCTTGAAAAGTCGTCGATAAAAGAGGCTACTACTCGAGAGAGTGCAACAGAAATGGTGGAAACCTTAGTAGATGATTTTTCTATTATTATTGAGGAAGTTAAAAACGGTATGGGCATTGCAGAGGAGCTGGAAGACGAGACGACAGGTGATATGTTACTTGCTATTCATTCTGAGCTTGAAAAGAATGTGTGGATGTTAAAAGCGTTCTTGGGAAAATCCGCTTAACGATAATATAAAAAGCTGGCTTAATATGGAGCCAGCTTTGTTATGTATTCTTAGTGAATATTTCTTTGCTGTAATGAAGGAGCTCGTTGTTGACCGTAATCTTCACTTGCGAATTTCCCCTTTAATGATTCAATTAAGTAAATGCCAACGAGGTTGTAAAGCTCTTGCTTATCCAACTCTTTAATTAGATTGAGCAAATCATCGTATGACATTTCTTCCAGTAATGCGAAGGTTAATATGTCGATATCCTCTTCATCTCCGGAAAGCTTATCGCGGTAAAATTCATAGATTTCATCAACCAGTTTCACGGTTTCCACCCCCATTTTCTTATACAATACCCTCAATTTGAAAAAATAATCCTGAAAAATTGAATTTCTGCCGAAACAAAAATCGGTCAATGAGGCATGCTAGTGAAAAAGGGGGTTCTAACGTGGACCAAGAGAAAAAGACATATTATATTACTGTCGGTTCAGGTGAGATTTCACAGAGCAGTACAGACTCGGCGTGGAATTTTAAAATTGAGGCAACAGATGATGAAATCATTCGATTAAGAGAACTATTTGACCAAAACTATTCGACTGAATGGCGCAGCTTTTTCCGTTCTCATGTTCCATATGTGCAGTATCATCACGACCGTGAAAATGATGCTTACGACGAGACGGTTGTAGAAGTTTATAAAATGATTTATGAATTAGGTGATCATGAGGCAAGAAGTCATATTGAAACAATGGGGATATTGGAATAGAAGGAGTGCCGCTTGAAAAGGAGCGGCATTTTCTAATTGCTTAAGAAACGAGCCGTTATCCATTATAATAGAGATAGAACTACATACATGGAGGAAATATGGAGATTTTTAAAGATTATAATGGGGCTAGGGTTCGGTTGGCGTTTGCCCGAAATCAATTTGCAAAAGAGCCACAGCACGTGCTAACGATTTGCCGATATGAGGATGCTTGGCTTTTAACAAAACATAAATTACGGGGATTAGAATTTCCCGGTGGAAAAGTGGAAGCGGGGGAAACTTTAGAGGATGCCGCTCGTCGTGAAGTATACGAGGAAACTGGTGCTAGTCTGAAGGAGCTTCATTTTATTGGGGAATATGAAGTAGATAATAGCACAGATTCGTTTGTAAAAGTGATTTTTTATGGGGAAGTTGAGGGAATAGAGCAAAATGAGCATTACTATGAAACAGCGGGACCTGTATTCATAAAGGATCCTCTTTTAACACAAAGATTTGGAGAAGAGTTTAGCTTTATTATGAAGGACGAAGTAATGGAACATGCCTTACGATGCATTGAAAAGCAAAAAAGCGGCAAGTAACCCTTGTCGCTTTTTTCATTGTGAGCTATTTTTGATCAGCTTTTTTTCTAGTAATTCGACAAGCTGATACATAATGGTGGCAAAGACCGCAATGACGAGAAGCGATAACAAAACGAGCGTAAAATTAAATACCTGAAAGCCGTAAATGATCATGTAGCCGAGACCTCTTTTGGAAACGAGAAATTCTCCGACAATGACCCCGACCCATGAAAGGCCCACATTCACCTTTAACGTGGATATGATTGTCGGGAAGCATGCTGGTAAGATGGCTTCGCGAAAGGACTGGAACCGTGTTGCTCCAAATGTTTGCAGCACCTTTAAATAATTCGGGTCAACTTCGCGAAAAGAGGTGTACACCACAATCGTCGTAATAATGACCGATATAATCGCACCCATGGCAACAATCGAGGTCATACTTGGTCCAAGTGCGACAATTAGGATAGGTCCTAAAGCAACTTTAGGCATGGAATTTAAAACGACCAAATAGGGATCAAGCACTTTGGATAGAAATGGTGACCACCATAGAATCGCAGCAAGAATGGTTCCAAGGAGCGTTCCTAAAATAAAGCCAAGTACCGTTTCACTCACTGTATAGCCAAGATCTAAGAACAGCGAGCCATCAGCTATTTTATCAATTAAAAGATTCCAAATCTTTGATGGAGCACTGAATATAAGCGGGTCTATCCATTGATTTCGGCTAAAAATTTCCCAGCCTGCAAAGAATACGACGAAAATGATTAATTGATAAAAACGAACCCACCGACTTTCTCGTTTGAGAGATTGAATATATTCGTTGTGGAGGAATTCGAGTTTACTGTTCTGTTTCAACGCTCTCGACCTCCTTCCATATCGTTTGAAAGATTTCTGAGTAAAGTTCATGATTTCTCGCCTGAAAAGGAGGAAGTGCTCTCAATTCATCTGGAACGTGAATGATTTTATAGATTTGCCCGGGCCTTGGTGAAAAAAGAAAGATGCGATCACTCATGGCGATAGCCTCACCGATATCATGTGTTACCAAAATGGCTGTTTTTCCAAAGGATTTCAGCGTATCAGAGACAAGGTCCTCTAGTCGTAGCTTGGTCTGGTAATCTAATGCTGAAAAAGGTTCATCTAGCATTAATAGCTTTGGCTCAGTAGCCAGTGTGCGAACAAGGGCAACACGTTGCCTCATTCCGCCTGATAATTGACTAGGATATTGTTTTTCAACGCCACTAAGCCCCATTTGTTCTAGTAGCTTATAAGTATAGCTCATTTTTTCAGTGGTTAATTGGTTGTTTAGCTTCAGGCCTAATTGGATATTTTCTTCGATGGTTTTCCAAGGAAATAAATAATCCTGTTGCAGCATGTAACCAATTTGGTTATCAAGTTTTTCAAGTAGTTGATCCTCCAAAGTTACTTTTCCTTCAGTTGGTTTCAGTAACCCTGCAATAATCGAGAGTAATGTTGTTTTGCCGCACCCACTTGGACCAAGAAAGGAGACAAATTCTCCTTCTTCAACCTCAAGTGAAATATTGGAGAGGGCCGTTGTTGCAGAGGTTTTGGTGAAATAAGTATGGTGTATTTCATCAATCTTTAAAAATCCCATTTTCTTCTCGGCCTCCTCTTTTCTAATTTGGTCGTACTCGTAATCTGTAATCTCTATTCTCTATTCCATAACACTATCAGCTATCTCTGTATTGACGAGGTCACTGTGATTAATTCGTGCTGGCAATTCTCCTGCTTCATCCATAATGTCCTGAAGATTGTTCCATTCATCTTCTCCTAAAATCGGATCAGTCGCATATGAACCTTGCCTCTTATAGCGTTCAACAACTATTTCAATCAGTTCTAGTTCCGTATCCTCAAACTGAGGTTGAATGGCTTCGGCTACTTCTTTGGCACTGTGCTCTTCCACCCATAGTTGTGCCTTATAAATAGCGCGAGTGAATTTTTCGATGACTTCTTTGTTCTCATCCATAAAGCTTTCTTTTGCCATGAAGGATGTGTAAGGAACATGACCAGACTCTTCACCAAAAGAAGCAATAATATGGCCTCTGCCCTCTTGCTCAAATACACTTGCTTGTGGTTCGAACAATTGGACGAAGTCGCCTGTACCTGAAGCAAAAGCACTTGTGATATTTGCAAAGTCGATATTTTGAATCAGCTCTAAATCAGCATGAGGGTCAATACCATGCTTCTTTAAAACAAATTCTCCAACCATCTGAGGCATTCCGCCTTTACGTTGCCCAAGGAACGTACTGCCCTTCAATTGATCCCATGAGAAATTATCAATTTTCTCACGAGAAACTAAGAATGTACCATCTGTTTGTGTAAGCTGTGCAAAATTAATGACCGGATCGCTAGAACCTTGTGCAGCTACATAGATGGATGTTTCTGACCCAACTAGCCCGATATCTGCTCCATCAGATAGGAGGGCAGTCATGACTTTGTCTCCACCTGCTGTAAGTGTTAATTCAACATCCAACCCTTCTTCTTCAAAAAATCCCTTTTCGAGCGCTACGTATTGTGGTGCATAAAAGATGGAGTGAGTCACTTCAGCAACCGATACTTTTTGCACTTTTTCATTATTACAAGCGGTTAGCGTTATAATAAGGATAGCAGCTAAAAAACAAGTGACACTTATTTTTAACCATTTTTTCATGCTTTGACCTCCTCGTGGTTAAATGAATCTATATAAAAGGTTTGTGAGCCTAACTTATCGTATGAAGGGGTCAAAAAATGTGTGAATGCCTATATGAAAAAGATGAACAATTTTTAGGAGTTGAACATATGACAAACGCTGACGGTCAAATAATGATGAAGCAGAAATTCCCTTCACCAAATCCTAGTATTGAGTTATCGATCGTCACCTATTATGCAGATGGCTTAAAGGTAAGAGGAATGTTAGCAGAGCCGAAAGCGGAAGGGACATATGATGGATTCTTGTATCTCCGTGGAGGCATAAAAAATGTAGGGAAAGTTCGTCCTGGAAGGCTTGTGCAATTTGCCTCGGAAGGATTTATTGTTTTTGCTCCTTTTTATAGAGGTAATCAGGGTGGAGAAGGAAACGAGGATTTTGCTGGCGAGGACCGGAAGGATGCATTTTCTGCCTTCGAGTTACTTCGTACTCATCCAAGAGTTAGCAAGGTACATATATTTGGGTTTTCGAGAGGCGGGGTTATGGCTCTTTTGACGGCGATTCATTTTCCGGAAGCGGCCTCTGTTGTGACATGGGGTGGAGTGTCGGATATGTTTCTAACCTATGTGGAGCGCAAAGACTTAAGGCGGATGATGAAGCGGGTTATTGGAGGAACGCCAACGAAATTTCCTGATCGGTATAAGTATCGAACGCCTTTGTTTCATTTGGAAAAATTACAAGTACCAACGCTCATCATTCATGGTGTGAAGGATCAGAATGTGTCGATCGATCATTCTTATCGTTTAGAAAAAAGGTTGAAGGTTTTGGATAAAAAGGTGGAGACGTGGTATTTCGATTCATTTACGCATTATTTTCCCCCTCAGGTCAATCGAGAAGTGGTGAGGGATTTAACGAAATGGATGAAAAATCAATAGGGATAATGGTAAGATAGGGATAGAATAGGAAGTTTTTAAAGGAGTGTTTAAAATGGGTATGCCTATGGAATTAAACACAATGATCGTCACAAAAGGAAAAGAAAAACGGTATAAGGATAATCTTTTTACTTTAGTGAAGGAGGGGTATCGTTTATATCCACTAGAAATTCCAATTGAAGTAAAGAGAACAATCGAAGGCGATCTGATCGGAATCGGTGAAATTCAAAAAGTGGAATGGGAGAACAAAAAGACAACGATCCATTATCAGTTGGTGTCTTTGAATTCTACGAATTAAAGAGTGCCATGCTTTCTCTAGGGATTTGATTGACAAAAGTTTCAGAAAAAGAGCAAAGCTGTCAGACAAAATAGGTTTGGTTGACAAGATGTAGCAGAAACGGAGCAAAGTTGTCTCCCAAAAGATAAATTGACTGAAAAAAGTAGTAGACCTAGAACATGTCTGTCAGCCAAAAGGCAAATGATTGACAGAATATCACAAAAACAGAACAGAGTTGTCATTCAAAATAGGAGACGCAAACAAAAAAGCTGTTTACCAAAGGTCGCACTAGACATGTAACCTTATGGTAAACAGCTTCTTTATTTTACACTGTTTTCTTATTGATTGTTTATTTTCTGACGAAAAAAACTTGTTGTTTTTTTCGTAAATGTCCTAAAGCCGACATTTACACCTCTTACGTGGATTAGTGCTACAAATTATTTTTGCACGGCACTTTTCGCTATCTATTAATGTTTTTAGAATGAATATTGCTATTCATATAATCAATTATTATCATAAGCCAACAATAATTGCGAAAAGAGCCTTATATTTACGCGATTGGACCACCTTTTTCGCGAATTGCTGTAGGAAGATTGGAGAATTTTTCGAAGTTCTCCTTGAACTTCGCCGCTAATTCCTTTGCTTTCTTTTCGTAGGAAGCTTGATCATTCCATGTCTTATTTGGTTGAAGAACAGCATCAGGAACACCTGGTACATGAAGTGGAATATGAAGACCAAAAATACTATCCTTCACCGTTTCCACATGATTCAATTCGCCTTCAAGAGCAGCTTGAATCATAGCACGAGTGTAACTTAGCTTCATGCGGCTTCCAACACCATATTCTCCACCAGTCCAGCCTGTGTTCACAAGGTAGACCTGTGAGTTGTGCTCATCAATTTTTTCCCCAAGCATTTCCGCATAACGTGTTGCAGGAAGCGGTAAGAAAGGAGAACCAAAGCAAGTTGAGAACGTCGCCTCTGGAGAGGTAATTCCACGCTCGGTTCCAGCTAACTTCGAAGTATAACCGCTTAAGAAATGATACATTGCTTGTTCCTTCGTTAGCTTCGAAATTGGAGGCAACACGCCAAAAGCATCAGCTGTTAAAAAGACAATCGTATTTGGATGACCAGCAATACTTGGGTCAACAATATTATCGATCGATTGAATTGTATAAGCAGCACGCGTATTTTCCGTTAATGTGCCATCATCATAATCGGCAACACGTGTTTCCTTGTTAAGAACAACATTTTCCAATACAGAACCGAAACGAATGGCATCAAAAATTTGTGGCTCCTTCTCTCGTGTAAGATTGATACACTTCGCATAGCAGCCACCTTCAATATTAAATACGCCATTTGAAGACCAACCATGCTCGTCGTCACCAATTAAACGGCGATGTGGATCAGCAGAAAGAGTGGTTTTCCCTGTACCAGACAAGCCAAAGAATAGTGCAACATCACCCTCAAGCCCGACGTTGGCTGAGCAGTGCATAGATAGAATCTGATTCTCAGGAAGTAAATAATTCATGACAGAGAAAATCGATTTTTTGATTTCTCCTGCGTATTCAGTACCACCAATTAAAACAGTGCGACGTTCAAAGGAAATAATGATAAATGTTTCTGACTTCGTGCCATCTACCTTCGGATCTGCTTTAAACTCTGGAGCAGAAATCACAGTAAATTGAGCTTCATGGTTTAACAATTCTTCCTCTGTTGGTCGAATGAACAATTGATGTGAAAAAAGATTATGCCAAGCATACTCATTGACTACTTGAATCGGAAGCTGAGTTTGTTTATCTGCTCCAGCAAATCCTTTGAACACAAAAACTTCTTCTTTATTTTTTAGATAGTGAATCACCTTATTATAGAGACGGTCAAAAGCATCCTTAGGGAATGGTTGATTGAGCGGGCCCCAATCGATCTTATCCTTTGAAGTACTTTCTTCCACGATGTATTTATCTTTAGGTGAGCGTCCAGTATACTTTCCTGTTGTTGCACAAACAGCGCCAGTGGAAGTTAAAACGCCTTCATTTCGTTTTAAAACTTTCTCTACCAATTGTGGAACAGACAGCTGAACGTGCACGTTATCCTGGTTTAATAATTCATTTAACTCGTTCGAGACACTAACTGAGTTCATCTGATGAAAACCTTCCTTCAGCATGATATTTTTACAACTCACGAATAGTATAACACATTTGTGATATTAATCTATACTAATAGCGAATTATTCGGAATATTAAATCATAAACAGAAAGTATGTTAAAATAAATTATAATTTCCTTTTAGGATGATGAAGATGAAAATAATTGCCTTATATGATGGGAAGTGTAGTCTTTGTCAAAGGACAAAGAGAACTTTTCAAAAGCTTGATTGGAATCAAAAAATGGAATGGCTTTCGCTACAAGAATATGAAGGAAGCCAATTCAGTGCGGTTGACCTAAGAAGGGAGCTTCATATTATTCTTCCAAATGGACATATTTTAAAAGGATTTGATGCGGTCAGAAAGCTCCTCTTAAAAAGTCCCCCGACATTGATAGTAGGATTGTTTTTATATATTCCGTTGATCCCTTTGATTGGACATCCGATTTATCGCTGGATTGCAAAGAATCGATATAAGTTTGGGGCAAAGACATGCACGGATGGAAGCTGTTCTATCGAAGAAAAAAATTGACAGAATTCATGCTTTTCTGTTGACACTTATGCATTGGTTCGATATGATCTAAATTTGAAACGGATACTCTCTTATCCCGAGTAGGTGGAGGGACAGGGCCCTATGAAACCCAGCAACCAGCTATTGTTTATCGACGAGGTGTGTAAGATAACAGCCTCTGTGACAAAAGCAAAGGTGCTAACCTGAAGCAAGGATTTAGTCCTTGAACGATAAGAGTGAAAGGCGAGATTTGTAAACTTCAACCTTTCCTCATTTTTAGGGAAGGTTTTTTTATATTTATCTCTGCTTTTATCAAATACTAATAATATCTCCATGTTTATTTCATACTACATAGGGAATGAGTACCGTATCAAAGTCGAGGGTTCCCTCGTCCATAATGATATGAGGAGGAAGTCAGATGTCAAGAAACGCGCGTTTGTTCACTTCTGAGTCAGTTACTGAAGGTCATCCGGATAAAATTTGTGACCAAATTTCTGACGCGATTTTAGATGCGATTTTAGCAAAGGATGCTAACGCTCGTGTTGCTGCTGAAACATCTGTAACTACAGGTCTTGTGTTAGTTGCAGGTGAGATCACTACATCTACATATGTGGATATTCCAAAAATTGTACGGGAAACGATTAAGGAAATTGGTTATAATCGTGCGAAGTATGGATTTGATTCGGAAACCTGTGCGGTGTTAACTTCTATTGATGAGCAGTCTGCTGATATTGCGATGGGAGTTGACCAAGCTTTAGAAGCACGTGAAGGTAGTATGACAGATGAAGAAATCGAAGCGATTGGAGCAGGAGACCAAGGTTTAATGTTCGGATTTGCATGTAATGAAACAAAGGAACTCATGCCTCTTCCAATTTCTTTAGCACATAAACTATCTCGTCGTCTAACAGAGGTTCGTAAAGAAGAAATTCTTCCGTACCTTCGTCCAGATGGTAAGACACAGGTAACAGTGGAGTATGATGAAAATAACAAACCTGTTCGCATTGATACGATTGTTATTTCAACTCAACATCATCCTGAAATCAGCTTAGAGCAAATTCAACGTAATCTTAAGGAACATGTCATCAATCCAGTTGTGCCTAAGGAATTAATTGATGAAAATACAAAGTATTTCATCAACCCAACAGGACGTTTTGTTATCGGTGGTCCTCAAGGGGATGCTGGTCTAACTGGTCGTAAAATTATTGTTGATACTTATGGTGGTTATGCACGTCATGGTGGCGGTGCATTCTCTGGTAAGGATCCAACAAAAGTGGACCGCTCTGCAGCATACGCAGCACGCTATGTAGCGAAGAATCTTGTAGCTGCTGGTCTGGCTGATAAGGTAGAAGTACAGCTTGCATACGCAATCGGTGTTGCTCAACCTGTTTCTATCTCTGTTGATACATTTGGAACTGGAAAAGTAGGAGAGGATGTTTTAGTTGAAGTTGTTCGGAATAACTTCGATTTGCGTCCAGCAGGCATTATCAAGATGCTTGATCTACGTCGTCCAATCTATAAGCAAACAGCTGCCTACGGACATTTCGGTCGTACGGATATCGAACTGCCATGGGAACGTACAGACAAAGCAGAAGTGCTTCGTGTAGAAGCGCAGAAATAGTATAAAGAAGAGGTGCGGGTTTAATCCGCACCTCTTCTATTTCTCCTGCAACGACTTATAATACTGCCCTTTTTCTGCATATTCTCGCGAGATTCTTTCCATGTCCTCAATGTCTTCCGCAGTGAGTTCTCTGACGACCTTCGCAGGTCTTCCAAAAGCAAGTGTGTTTGGCGGGATTTTTTTACCTTGTGGCACCAGACTTCCTGCCCCGATAAATGCCCCTTCACCAATCTCCGCTCCGTCTAGAATAATGGAACCCATCCCAATCAGTGCTTTTTTTCGAATGATACAGCTATGTAAAATAACTTGGTGACCAACGGTTACTTCGTCTTCTAAGATGAGTGGATTGTGGGGACTTTGGTGTAAAACACTATTATCTTGCACATTCACTTTTTTTCCAATGATCGTTGGAGCGACATCCCCTCTGATTACGGTATTAAACCAAATGCTGGATTCGTCTCCGATTTCAACATCTCCGGTAATCGTGACATAATCGGCAATGAAGGCAGTGGATGCAATATTAGGTGATTTGTTATGAAATGGATAAATCATGGGCAATCCCTCCTTGTGTAATATAATCCAATTTTACCGAAATTCACGTATGAAGTGTGAAATAACATTTAAAACACTGAGTTGAGCCTATTTTTATGGTAAAATGGGGTATATTTTATAGATAAAAAAGTATATTTTTGATATGAGAATTGTCTAGCGCAAGCAGCTATTGGGACTGATCACTAAGGATATTTTCTTAGAATGAACTTCGCAGGAATAATCAGTTTTTTCGAACGCGCTAACGGTTTTCTTATGGGCTTTGTAGGAGGAATGTTCATGTGGAAATGGGAACCTGATGGGGAGGCAAAAGGAGTCATAGTGATGGTGCACGGTGCATTAGAGCATCATCGCCGCTACGGTTGGTTAATTGAAATGTGGCGTACAGCTGGCTTTCAAGTAATAATGGGTGACCTGCCTGGGCATGGTCTCACTACAAGGTCTAGAAGAGGACATATCGATTCATTTGATGAGTACGTCACAGAAGTAAAGGAATGGGTTGAGACTGCTTACCAATTTGACTTACCCGTTTTTTTATTTGGACATAGTATGGGTGGATTGATTACAATCCGATTGCTTCAAGAAGAGAAATTTGATTTAGCTGGTGTTATTCTTTCTTCTCCTTGCTTAGATCTTGTTAAAAAACCAGCCAAAATTATCAATGGGCTTACACACATTTTAAATTTCGTTACTCCAGAGTTAAGAGTGAACCCAGGAATAACGGTTAATATCGCAACAAGAAATAAAGATGTTTTAGAAGCGGATTTGAATGACACACTGTATATAGATAAAGTAACCGTACGATGGTATCGTGAATTAGCTGATTCGATGAAGCTTGCATTTGAAGAGCTTGCGAAAACGAAAGACGTACCAATGCTGGTCATGCAAGGCGGAGACGATAAGATTGTTAATAAGCTGGCTGTCAAAGAATGGTTTAATCAATCTCCTTTATCTGAAAAAAGATACAAGGAATGGCCAAAGAGTTACCATGAAATTTTTAATGATCCTGAACGGGATGAAGTATTTGAATATGCGAAGGATTTTGTTTATAGTCAGTTAAAAGCAATTGGCTACATCGTGTGACGGAGGTTTTTTAATGACTATACCATCTGAACCACTTTCCCTTATGGCGAAAGTGTACAGAAAAATACTGCCAACCGCTCATAAGGAACTTGCTTACTGGAAGAAGAGAGCGGAAGAAATTCCAGATGAAGAGCTTAGGAGACAGGCGCTTGCCAGCATTGAAAGTAAAACCTTTCATTGTGAGGGTGGCTCAATCTTAGCTTTTATGGCTGGAGATCGTTATGACGAGGCAATTAAGTTTATTGTTGCCTATCAAACGATCAGTGACTATTTGGATAATCTTTGTGATAGGAGTACATCACTTGATCCAGATGATTTTTCCGCTTTACATGAGTCGATGGCAGTGGCATTAACGGTTGGAAAAGAGCATCAAGATTATTATCGTTATCGTTTAGAAAAAGAGGATGGCGGTTATTTATGCGAACTTGTTAAGACTTGTCAAAAAGTCTTGGAGAATAATCCGAACTATCATGTTATTAAGGAATATTTATTAGAGCTTTGTCAGTATTATTGTGATTTACAGATACATAAGCATGTGAAGGTGGACGAGCGGGTTCCGCGTTTGCAAAATTGGTTTCAAGAACATAAAGAGGATATCCCTGAGATGGAATGGTATGAATTTTCAGCTTGTTCAGGTTCAACCTTAGGAATATTTTGTTTAGCTTCTTACGGTATGAGCATTGATTTTGAAGAAGGACATGCAGAACAAATTCGAAAAGGGTATTTTCCTTATATTCAAGGCCTTCATATTTTATTGGATTATTTTATTGATCAGGAAGAAGATAAAATAGGTGGAGATTTGAATTTCTGTTTTTATTATAAAAATGAGCAGAGCTTATTTGAGCGGTTGAAGCACTTCGTAGAAGAAGCAGATAAACATACGGAAGGCCTTCCAAATCGCCGTTTTCATCAGTTGATCAATCGTGGATTAGTAGGGATTTATCTGTCAGATGAGAAGGTTCGGAATCAAAAAACGGTTCGTCTTTTAGCAAAAGAAATGATTCGTAGCAGCGGATTGATTAGTTTCTTTTTCTATATTAATGGACGAGCATATCGAAAGGTTCAGAAGTGGATACCATCAATGAGATAATTATAAAAAACGCATGGATGTTCAAGTCCATGCGTTTATTTTTTTATCCAGATTGATTTCGTATAACCTAGTTTAAAACCTGCCCTTTCCATATTATTTTGACTTGTGGAGCCGAATCTTGCTTGACTGACAAGTAAGTTGCACCCTTTTTGGGTAGCGTGATAAATTCGATGTTTAATTAAGGAGCTCTGAATTCCTTTATTTCTAAATTGCGGTGTTGTAGCGGCTGCTGCGAGAGTGGCTATATTATCTTTCATAAATAGGACCCCAATTCCAGCAGGTTCGTCGTCAATACAGCCAAGGTAAAATGTCCAGCCTTTTTTGTCATGAAGAATTTCATTATTTTGTGCTACTCCTTTTTTTAGAAAGGAAGGCATTTGGAACCCTTGTGTGTATATTTCCGCGAAGGTTTCGAATTCGTCCCTTTTTAATTCATGGATGGAGAGGTTTTTCTCTCCTTTAGCTTCATGACCTTTTGCGTAAAGAGTAGTATGAAAATCATTTTGATAAAATCCTATCTCCGACAAATATGTGAGGAATGTCGAAGAAACATGTCCAGGAGTTAGCTCGAATCGCAAAGGAATCTTTTTCCCGTTGTAAAAATCGATTATTTCATCTATGTATTTTTCATCACCGTCTTTTAATCCTTTTATAGTATTGAACGATGGCCCTGGAATATTTTTTACTGAAAAAGCTGTAGCGCTCCCAAAGGTTTGTATTTCTACCCCCATCGGATTGCCTGCTATCTCTTTTATGGCAGTAAGACGTGAGTGTAGACAATCTACCTCTGACCTTTCCAAAACATGTGCTAATTCTTTGTTCATTACCATATTCATTTTCACATCCTAAAGCAACGTTATTGGTATGATTATTCATTCAACGATTTCTAACTTAGCAACTGACTTTAGCCCATCCTGTCTCAAATTGGAAATCCTCTCTTGATAATTTTTCTCCTGAAATTAACTGACGATAAGAGGTTATAGTTCCGTCATGAGATACAATATACATTTTTTCTTTGTGTAAAGACTTACAGGCCGCAATAAATTCCTTCCCCACATTTATGAACTCATGTTCAGGCAAAATATTAATTCCATCTATCCATAAATCATGAGAAACGGTCATGTCCACTTCGAAATTTGGAAACTCTTTTTTGATGGTTGCAACAACGGGTAATGTATCGCAAGGTAATGTATTTTTATTTGGAAGTAAAGGAAACATGCGTGGAGAGACTAAAGGACTTACTATCTTACGACAGGCTATTTTCTCGCTCCATATTTGAGCGGTTTGAAGAGTTCTTCTGAGAGGACTTATAAAAATAACATCATTATGGCTTAAAGGGAATGTCTTCCTTAATAATTTTGCTTGCTCCATACCTTTGGATGTTAAAGAGGGATTTTCAATTTGAAAACTTTTCGGGATATCTAAAGTATGTTCTCCTTGACCATGCCGAATGAATAGTATGTCCACCTAATCATCATCCCTTAAAATTTACGTCTAATTTTAATTCGCTATCCAATTACAATTTCCCTCGCTAAAAACAAAAGAATTTACAAAAAATAGACCAAATCGCTAATATGATTTGGTCCATAAGGCTTTATCTTTTTTCAATCGCCACAATAAATGGAGGATTGTTTTCTTGATTTATGAATTGGTATTGAAGTACATGAACTCTTTTTTGATCGAGCTGTTGGACAAAAGGAACGACCTTGTCGCGCTCTACGGCTCCTTCTTCATGACCATGATAAATAACTAAAACAATGATGCCTTCTGGAGCTAGAATTTCAATCAATTGTTCGATGGCGGCAATGGTTGTGTTCGCTTGCGTCACAATCGATTTGTCACCACCAGGTAAATAACCTAAGTTGAAAATAGCCCCAGTTACTTTCCCATGCATGGAAGCAGGCACCGATGATAGAATTTCCTCATGACCTTTATGAAAAAGAGTTACCCTTTCTGCAAGATCCTGCTCAAGTAGCTTCTTCTCGGTACTAGTGATTGCTTCTGCTTGAATATCATAGCCAAATACATGTCCATGTTGTCCAACTAGTTTAGCCAGAAAAAGTGTATCATGACCGTTTCCAAGTGTTGCATCTACGACGATATCGCCTGGTTTGACAGCTTTTTGTAGCAGTGTTCGAGCAAAAGGTAGAATACCTTCTAACTTCATTGGTTTACCTCAACTTGATTGTAAAACTTACCTTGCCAGCTACCTCGGCGCTTCAACTCTGCGTCAATAGCGTTCAATACTTCCCATTTGTTAACACTCCACATTGGTCCAATCATTAAATCAATCGGTCCATCTCCAGTAATACGGTGAACAATCATTTCCGATGGGATGATTTCTAATTGATCGCAAACTAAGCTTACGTAATCTTCTTTAGTAAGAAACTCAAGAATACCCTTTTCATACTGTTTCACCATTGGTGTTCCTTTTAACAAGTGAAGGAGGTGAATTTTGATTCCTTGGACGTCTAGCTTAGCAACCTCACGAGCCGTTTCCATCATCATGTCATAGTTTTCTAAAGGCAAGCCATTAATGATGTGTGTACATACGCGAATTCCATGTTTGCGAAGCTTTTCAACACCCTGTACATAGCATTCAAAATCATGGGCACGATTAATTAAAAGAGCTGTTCGTTCATGAACCGTTTGGAGGCCGAGCTCTACCCAAAGATAAGTTCGTTCATTTAATTCAGCAAGGTACTCGACTACATCATCTGGCAGACAGTCTGGACGAGTCGCGATGGAAAGTCCAACGACACCTTCTTGTGATAAAACTTTTTCGAATTTTTCACGAAGCTCAGCCACAGGTGCATGAGTATTCGTAAAAGCTTGGAAATAGGCCATATATTTGCCGTCTTTCCATTTTTCGTGCATTTTGTCCTTAATTTCTTTAAATTGTACTTCTAAATCATCCACGCGATTCCCGGCAAAGTCACCAGAACCAGCAGCACTACAAAAAGTACATCCGCCGTGTGCAACAGTGCCGTCGCGGTTCGGACAATCAAAGCCGCCATCAAGGGCAACCTTAAATACTTTATGGCCAAATTGTTGGCGTAAATGGTAATTCCATGTATGATATCGTTTTTCATCTATAGCATATGGAAATGGGTTTGTCTGATTCAATTCAGTTTCCCCTCCTCTGAAATTCATAAGAAAAATTTTAACATGAAATGCGTAATTTTCATAATGGAGTATATTTGAAATTAAGGTGTAAGGAAAACTTGTTGTGAACAAACTAACAGGGAAGCATTGATTGCTTCATTTTCTCATGATAAATGTCGGGAGGTTAAAAGGGATGGCGACACGTCAATCAGTAGAAAACCTTCTTCAACAATGTGAGGATGCAATTCGTAACGCTCATGAACAATACCAGGAACATACGAGACAAGAAAATTACAATGAAGGTGAATTTACCGAAGCCATGCAGCAAATTGAGACGGCTTATAATGATTTAGCGAAAATGGCACACAGTTCGAATGGTCAGCAAAGAGAACAGCTCCATCGCATGCGACTTCAGCTGCAGCAGGTCCAAAATAATATGATTTTACACGAACATTAAGGAGAGGAATGCCTCGTGAAAAAACGGTCCAAACAAAATAATCCTGAACAAAAAACAAGAAATGGCATCAACAACCAGGATATTGAATTGGGTCAGGATTTCGATCAAGTAAAGCAAGCCAAAAAGAAATACGAGAAAAAAGGGCAACCGGTTAAATCAAAGTTTCATCCTGAGCCGGAGCAATCCCGATAAGTAGAAAAGAAGCTGTCCCAAAGGGTTTTCATGACCTTTTGCGGACAGCTTTTCTGTCTCTAAATCAACATCAAGATTTGTCAAAACTTATTCATTGAACTCCTTCTGAAAAAGGAATAAGATATAATCTTGAGACTTTGGAGAATTAACCGGAAAGGAGCGATGGTATGCCTCGTTCTCTCTGGCTTTTAATAATTGGGATGGCTGTTAATGTTACAGGATCTTCTTTTTTATGGCCATTAAATGCAATTTACATTCATGAACACTTAGGAAAGTCACTATCCGTTGCAGGATTTGTATTGATGCTGAATGCAGGAGCGTCAGTGATTGGAAATCTATTTGGTGGTAGTCTTTTTGATAAAATTGGAGGATATAAATCAATCCTTCTTGGAATTGGAATAACCGTTACTGCTCTAACAGGGTTAACGATATGGCACGATTGGTTACCATATGTTATTTTACTTACGATTATCGGATTCGGATCTGGGATTATCTTTCCTTCCATGTACGCGATGGCGGGTTCAGTTTGGAAGGAAGGGGGAAGAAAGGCTTTTAATGCCTTATATGTTGCACAAAACTTAGGTGTTGCGGTAGGGTCAACACTCGGTGGGATCGTTGCCTCTTTTTCATTTGAATGGATCTTTTTAGCGAATACACTCATGTATTTCATCTTCTTATTCATTGCCCTTTTTGGATATAGAAAAATTAAATCAGGTTCTCAAGTGCAGCCAACAGTTTTTTTAGAGAGACAACCAATTAAGGATTACACGAAGCTGTACGCAATACTCACACTATGTGTAGGCTATCTTTTATGTTGGGTCGGATATGTTCAATGGCAAGCGACGATTTCTACGTATACACAGGAGCTGAATATTTCTTTAAAGCAATATAGCTTTTTGTGGACTGTGAATGGTGCTTTAATTGTTTTAGGTCAGCCGATTTTAAATCGTGCATTAAAATCGTTCGAGAAAAACTTGAAGTTGCAAATGGTTATTGGAATGCTGATTTTTATTGGGTCATTTATGGTAGCTGCGAAAGCAGTAGCCTTCTCTGGCTTTATGACTGCAATGGTGATTTTAACTATCGGGGAAATGCTTGTATGGCCTGCTGTTCCAACAATTGCTTCTAAGCTTGCTCCAAAAGGGAGAGATGGCTTTTATCAAGGAATTGTAAATAGCACTGCCACAGGGGGAAGAATGATAGGGCCTGTACTCGGTGGTTTGTTAGTGGACTTATACGGAATGCCAATGCTGTTTACTGTACTGATTTTCTTAATGGGGATATCCATAGTGACGACTGTATTTTACGACAGAAAACTTAAGGTGACGTCACAGAAAGAGCCGGTCGTTTTTCGAAATTGATTCGATTTTTCCAGCATTCATGTATATTTTTCCGAAATTCTTGGAAAAAAGATTAACAAGGTAAGAACATTCTCGAAGAATTCGACATACACTTGCATATGTAACGTAAATTTAATACAATATTTTTAAATAAATTTAAATGACAGTGATAAGGAATAGTAATGGTGTAAGAAACCCGTATTAGAGAGTTGACGGCTGGTGAAAGTCAACCGGGACCATCATGAACTCGCCTTTGAGTCGCAAGTGCGAATTTTTAGTAGTGCTTGCCGTTGGCCGCGTTAAGGATGAATGAAGCGAGTGACATGGTCACTAATGTGGGTGGTACCGCGGGAGATATATAATCCTCTCGTCCCTTTTAGGGATGAGGGGTTTTTTTGTACAAAAAATTCTTGTAGTCGACTACAGCCTGTCTCGTCAGTACATATGGCAATATATTTTATCTATTTTTAGGAGGAACGAAAGATGAGCTTTCATCATCAAGAAATTGAAAAGAAGTGGCAAAACTTCTGGGAAAACAACAAAACATTCAAGACGAGCGAAGAAAAAGGGAAAAGAAAATTTTATGCCCTTGATATGTTCCCGTATCCATCAGGTGCCGGTCTTCACGTAGGTCACCCTGAAGGCTACACAGCAACTGATATTCTTTCAAGAATGAAGCGTGCTCAAGGCTATAATGTCCTGCATCCAATGGGGTGGGATGCATTCGGTCTTCCAGCAGAGCAATATGCTTTAGATACAGGAAATGACCCAGCAGATTTTACAAAGCATAATATTGAAACATTTAAGCGCCAAATTAAAGCGTTAGGCTTTTCTTATGATTGGGATCGTGAAGTGAATACAACAGATCCTGAATATTACAAGTGGACACAATGGATCTTTTTAAAGCTATATGAAAAAGGTCTTGCTTATATTGATGAAGTTGCGGTGAACTGGTGTCCAGCTCTTGGAACAGTTCTTGCAAATGAAGAAGTTATCGATGGAAAAAGTGAGCGCGGTGGACATCCAGTTGAGCGTCGTCCTATGAAACAATGGATGTTAAAAATTACGGCTTACGCTGACCGCTTACTTGAAGACTTAGAAGAATTAGATTGGCCAGATAGCTTAAAAGAAATGCAACGTAACTGGATTGGACGTTCTGAAGGTGCTGAAGTGACTTTCCAAATTGATGGTCATAATGAAACATTCACGGTGTTCACAACACGTCCGGATACATTATTTGGTGCTACTTACGCTGTTATTGCGCCTGAGCATGATTTAGTTAGTAAAATTACAACGGCTGACCAAAAAGTAGCGGTAGACACATACTTAGACCAAGTAAAAACAAAGAGTGATTTAGAGCGTACGGACTTAGCGAAGGATAAAACAGGTGTCTTTACTGGTGCATATGCGATTAATCCTGCTAATGGAGAAAAAATGCCAATCTGGATCGCCGATTATGTCCTTGCAAGTTACGGTACGGGTGCGATTATGGCAGTTCCAGCTCATGACGAACGTGACTACGAATTCGCACAAAAATTTGATTTACCAATTATTGAGGTTGTTGCTGGTGGCGATGTCACAAAAGAAGCTTATACTGGTGACGGAGAGCACGTAAATTCTGATTTCTTAAATGGTTTGAATAAAGAAGAAGCCATTGCAAAAATGATTTTCTGGCTTGAAGAAAAAGGCATTGGAACAAAGAAAGTAACCTACCGACTACGTGACTGGTTATTCAGCCGTCAGCGTTATTGGGGTGAGCCAATTCCAATTATTCATTGGGAAGATGGCACAATGTCAGAAGTCCCTGAAGAAGAGCTTCCATTAACGCTTCCTGTGACAAAAGAAATTAAGCCTTCTGGAACAGGTGAGTCTCCTTTAGCGAATATCGCTGACTGGGTTAATGTAGTAGATCCGAAAACAGGTAAAAAAGGTCGAAGAGAAACAAACACAATGCCACAATGGGCAGGTAGCTGCTGGTACTATTTACGTTATATTGATCCGAAGAACGATCAAGCATTAGCGGATAAAGAGAAATTAGCAGAATGGTTACCTGTTGATATTTATATTGGTGGGGCAGAACATGCGGTACTTCACCTTCTATATGCTCGTTTCTGGCATAAGGTTCTTTATGATATCGGTGTTGTTTCAACAAAAGAGCCGTTCCAAAAGCTATTCAACCAAGGGATGATCCTAGGTGAAGGTAATGAAAAAATGAGTAAGTCTAAGGGGAATGTTGTGAACCCTGACGATATCATCGAAAGCCATGGTGCAGATACGTTACGCCTTTATGAAATGTTCATGGGTCCATTAGATGCATCGATTGCATGGTCAACGAACGGTCTTGACGGCTCACGTCGTTTCTTAGATCGAATTTGGCGTTTGTTAGTGGAAGAGGATGGCAGTTTGAGTCCGAAGGTAAAAGATAGTGAAGATACCCTTTTAGAAAAGGTTTATCACCAAACTGTGAAAAAGGTTACTGAGGATTTTGAGGGATTACGCTTTAACACAGCGATTTCACAGCTTATGGTCTTCATTAATGAAGCTTACAAGGCAACAGTTTTACCAAAACGCTATGTGGAAGGCTTTGTGAAGATGCTTGCTCCAATCGCTCCTCATATTGCGGAAGAGCTTTGGTCGAAACTTGGTGGAACTGAAACGATTTCTTATGAAGCATGGCCAGCTTTTGATGAAGCGAAGCTTGTAGATGATGAAGTCGAGATTGTTGTCCAAATCAACGGCAAGGTAAAAGCGAAGTTGATGGTTCCAGCCGATGCGAACAGAGAAGCCCTTGAAGAGATTGCAATGGGTGATGTAACGGTGAAAGAGCAAATCGACGGAAAAACAGTACGAAAAGTAATTGCCGTTCCTGGAAAGCTTGTAAATATCGTAGCGAATTAATAAACCAGAAATGCAGTCCGATTGGGGCTGCATTTTTGTTTGGATGAATATGTCATAAGTACAAGATTTCTGTGGAGTTGAAAAAAGCTGTTTTCATGGGGAGCGTTCATGCGGACACTAATTGAGGTCGTGCTTGGATTAGTGTCTTCATGGACTCTTCATGCGGACACAAATTGTGTGCTGACTTGGATTAGTGTCTTCATGAGCACTTCATGCGGACACAAATTGTGTGCTTGCTTGGAATAGTGTCTTCATGAGCACTTCATGCGGACACAAATTGTGTGCTTGCTTGGAACAGTGTCTTCATGGACTCTAATTGTGGTCTGGCTTGGATTAGTGTCTTCATGAGCTCTTCATGCGGACACTAATTGCTGGTCGGCTTAGATTAGTGTCTTCATAAGCTTGTCATGCAGACAAGAATCTATTGAAAAACAAAGACCTTGTCCTCATGCCAGCTCCTATGAGAAGATTTCCCCAAAAAAGGTATCTATTCCTTCACTGGAATCACTACACAAGCGTATGATTTTTTTCCATTCGACACTATGTGATAAAATAATCCTACCGTTTACAAAGTGAAAAGATTAGAAAACAAAAGGAGCTTATAAATAAATGGAACCAATTAATATCATCACAACAGAAGAGCTAGAAAAGAAAATCGAAAATGGCGAGGAATTGAACCTGATCGACGTTCGTGAAGACGAGGAAGTTGCAGAAGGAATGATTCCAGGGGCAAAGCATATTCGCATGAACGATATCCCAGCACGCCTAGATGAACTTGATAAAGACAAAGAGTATATCTTCATTTGTCGCTCAAGTAGACGAAGCGAAAATGTTTGCTATTATTTACAAGACCAAGGATATAAAGTTACTAATATGGTTGGCGGTATGCTTGACTGGAATGGCGAAATTGTATTTTAAGCAAGTTATAGAACTCTTCTAATCTGTCCATAATGGTTAAAAAAGGATTGGGAGAGAGGAACAATGATCCAGGTTAAATTATTTGATCAGGAACATGAAAAAGACTTAGAGAAAGTAATGAATCGTTTTTTAGAACGATTAGATGAAAAAAAGCTACTCGATATTAAATACAACATTGCAGCATTACCTGAGGATGATGAATCGCCAGAACAGATTTATTGTTTTTCGGCAATGGTCATCTATAGAAAATAAGGAGTTTGACATAATCGTCAAACTCCTTTCGTTTTCGCAAAAATAGCTGCATTCGTGCCAGCCAATCTTCCAGTCACGAGGGCAGATGTAATATTGTATCCTCCTGTATACCCGTGGATATCGAGGATTTCACCGCAAAAATAAAGTCCGTTCATTTTCTTAGAAGCCATTGTTTGCGGCTCGATTTCTTTGACAGAAACACCACCACCTGTGACAAAGGCCTTTTCGATTGGTAACGTACCATTTACCTTAAATTCAAACTGCTTACAGCTATGTGTAAAGGCACGAATTTTCTCAGCGGATAGATTAGCTCCTTGAGCAGCCGGGTCAATGCCGTTTCTTTCTAAAAGGAATAATAAATATCGTTCAGGGACTAGCCCTTTTAAAATATTCTTTATACTTTTTTTCGGTTCGGCTTTGACAAGAGCCATGAATTCTTGGAAAAGGGGTTCCTCTTTTTTATCCGGAAGGACATCTAGACTCATCGCCACTTCTTTTAGGTCCCATTTTTTCTTCGCCTTCACGATAAATTGGCTACAACGAAGAACAGCTGGACCGCTCACGCCAAAATGAGTAAAGATCATATCCATTTGATGCGTAATAAGAGCTTTTCCTTTTGGGTTTAAAACACTTAAAGCTACATCTCGCAAAGATAATCCTTGTAGTACTTTTTCTTTGATAAACGGCTCGGAGGAAGTTAAGGGAACTTCGGTCGGATATAAATCAGTTATCGTGTGACCGGCCTTTCTCGCCCAATCATACCCGTCGCCTGTAGAGCCCGTGTGTGGGACAGATTTGCCACCTACGGCAATAACAACAGCTTTTGTCTCATAGCTGTCTCCATCTTTAAAATGAACAGAGGCAGTGTGATCATCCTGATATTTAACATCGGCAACAGGAGAATTCGTTTTAATATGTACCTTTAGGTCCTTCAACCGATTCAGCATGGCATCGACAACAGACTGAGCTTTATTTGAAACGGGAAACATTCTACCGTGGTCTTCTTCTTTCAGCTCTACCCCTAGCTTTTCAAAGAAAGAGATAATGTCTTCATTATTAAAGATCGAAAATGCGCTGTGTAAAAAGCGACCGTTCCCAGGAATATGCTTGATGATTTCATCAATCGGAAGTCGATTGGTAACGTTGCATCTTCCTCCACCTGATATGGCTAATTTTCGGCCGAGCTTGTCTCCTTTATCGACTAAAAGTACCCGTGCACCTTGTTCACCCGCAGCGATGGCCGCCATTAGACCAGAGGGACCACCACCGATTACTATCACGTCATATTGCATACATTCTTCTCCTTAAAAATTTATGTAAATAGCCATTAGACTTTTTCTAATTTAAATCCAATCATTATATTATAAAACAAGGATTATTGTAATGAAAGTCTGCCCGTTTATCTTAAAACGGGTTTTATGGAAAGAATAAAGATAATATGTTTTTAATTTTAGTAGCAGTTATTCTTAAAGAAGTGTAAACTGTTTAGTTGTATAATTTATTTATTTATTTATTTATTTTGATTCTAGCTGATTTCTAATTAGGATGGGATGTTATGTCTTCAAAGCTGTTAAGAGGAACTTTTATCTTAACCTTAGGTACTTTTATATCAAAATTTCTAGGCTTGTTCTATGTTATTCCGTTTTTTGCATTAGTAGGTGAGGAAGGAACAGCCCTTTATAATTACGCTTATATCCCTTATACGATTTTTATTAGTATTGCCACCGGAGGGATTCCGGCATCAGTTTCTAAATTTATTTCAAAATATAATGCGATTGAAGAATATGAAGTTGGAAGAAAGTTATTTAAGACAGGACTCCTTTTGATGGGGATTACCGGCATCATTTCCTTTCTTATTTTATATGCAGCTGCCCCAAGCTTAGCAGGCACGGTCATCACGGATCCTGCATTTTTGGCTCATAAGGATGATGTGACAACTGTTATTAGAGCGGTGAGTTTTGCTTTAATCATCATTCCTTTAATGTCCATTATTCGTGGATACTTTCAAGGGCATCAATCGATGGAACCGACAGCTATCTCTCAGGTTATCGAACAAATCGTGCGGATTGTATTCGTTCTTGTAGGGGCATATGCCGTTTTACATTTGCTTAATGGATCGCTTGTTACAGCAGTTAGTGTCTCCGTTTTTGCGGCCTTTATTGGAGGATTAGGGGGGCTCGTGGTTCTCTTATGGTATTGGTATAAGAAGAAGCCAGAGTACGATGCACTTTTACTAAATGATAAAAGAACTGTTGATATCTCGGTCAAAGAGATTTACAAAGAAATTCTCTTGTATTCAATCCCGTTTGTCTTAGTGGGAATTGCCAATCCACTATTTCAATTTATTGATCAGTTAACTTTTAATAAAACGATGGTTGCCATTGGATATAAATTTAAGGATGCAGAATATGCATTTTCGATCTTAAACTTCCAAGCACAGAAGCTCGTGATTATTCCTGTTTCTCTTGCAACGGCCTTTTCTCTAACATTAGTGCCGGCAGTTACAAGATCCTTTACGGAGCAAGACCAGCAGGGGTTGAATCGTCAATTAAATCAAACGTTCCAAGTACTTATGTATTTGACATTGCCAGCTACTTTAGGTCTTTCTTTATTAGCAGAACCTTTTTATACGGTGTTCTATGCGGCTGATGCGTTAGGGACGGAAGTGCTACAGGCATATGCACCAATTGCAATTTTATTTGCTCTATACGCGGTCACAGCAGCAATTTTACAAGGGATTGACGCGCAAAAGTTTAACATCCTTAGTTTATTAGTTGGTATTCTCATTAAGCTAAGCTTGAATATTCCGTTGATCAAATTAATGGAAACGAAGGGTGCGATCTTAGCAACAGCGCTGGGATACGGAGCAGCGATACTAATCAATTTATTTGTTATCAAAGCATTTTCAAAGTATCGATACCGTCTTGTATTTAGAAGAGGTATGTTAATCGTTATTTTCACTGTCATTATGTATGTTGTGACAATGCTTGTGTACAGACTACTTTCTATGTTCTTATCGCCTGAAGTAAAATGGGAAGCACTAGTGATGATCATTATTTGTGCGGCAGTTGGAGCTGGAATTTATTTTTACTTAGGCTTAAAGACGAAACTAGTGAATTTCTTATTTGGTTCGCGAGTCGATCGGATTTTAGCAAAATTACGAATAAAAGTGTAGCAAACTTTTGCAGGTCCCCACTTGAAGTGGAGACCTGTTTTTTCACTAGTAATTATCACTGTAAATTCCTAGTCTTCTTTCGATTCGCTCCACTCGTCGCTCAAGACGTTCTAATTGACGTTCGAACCTTTCGTTTTGACGCTCTAATTGATTAAGACGGCGCTCGATATTTCCGCCGCCACCTCCTGGAAACCCAGGAAATCCTGGGATAAATTGTTGTCCCTGTTGTCGATAGTACAAATTGCACACCTCCTAAGTGGGGGATTAAGGATAGGGATTTCGTTATGAGGATGACTAAAAATACGCTTAGTCGTGATAATAGTCTATGAAAAGCAGATTTAATTGTAAGGGCTCTTGCCCACGATATACGAATGAAATGAGGGCTCGTTATGAGAATTGATAAAATGTTGGCCAACCTTGGTTTTGGCAGTCGAAAAGAAGTGAAAAAGCTTTTAAAAGATGGAGCGGTTAAGGTCAATGACCGAGTCATAAAGGATGCCAAGGAGCATGTGGAACCTGAGAAAGATACAGTTACCTTACATGGTGAGGCTGTAGAATATAAGGAATTTATTTATTTGATGATGAACAAGCCTCCAGGTGTCATCTCTGCAACAGAAGACAATCACGATCAAACAGTGATTGATTTATTAGAGATGGAGGACGCCGTTTATTCACCTTTTCCAGTAGGTCGATTAGATAAGGATACGGAAGGACTGTTGCTGATAACAAATGATGGACAGTTATCTCATCGCTTGTTATCTCCAAAAAAGCATGTTCCAAAAACTTATTTTGCGGTGATTGATCAAGAGGTAACGGATGAGGATGTTGAAGCATTTAGACAAGGTGTCGTCTTGGACGATGGGTATGAAACAAAGCCAGGTGAGCTGAAAATATTGAAGTCTGGCCCACGTTCTGACATCGAATTAACGATTACAGAAGGAAAGTTCCATCAAGTAAAAAGAATGTTTGAGGCAGTTGGAAAAAAAGTCGTCTATTTGAAACGTTTATCGATGGGACCGTTAGAGCTTGATGAATCATTAGAACTTGGTGAGTATCGTGAGTTAACCGATGAGGAGATTCAAAGTTTGATGGAGTATGAAGTGAAATAGAGAGTTCTGGAATTCGGCAAAAGATACTAATATAAATACCGAAAATCCCCAAAATTGAACCAAAAAAATCGCCTACCATTTCGAGTAGGCGATTTGAATTTAGAAGTATCAATTGAGGTCATTAAGAGGTTATTCTTACTTTCTTCTGTGTCGTTGTCCACTTGCCTCGGCTAGGACTTTTTACTAAGTCATTGTAAGCCAAGACATTCAAATCTCGTTGGATCGTCCGAGGAGTTGTACCAAATTCTTCTACAAGCTCTTGCGTTGTGACAATTCCCTGCTGATTAATAAACATGTAGACGGATTTGATTCGGTTTATCATCCGGTTAGTCGAAGGTTTCAAAAAACCACTCCCTATCCTTTTTTCAAACCAGTGGCATATCCTACAGTTGACAGCTTATTATGAGAACTGCTTCTCATACATATGTAATCTTCTTCTCCCTAGACAACCCCTTTATTCATTTCTACTATTAGGTTAAACCCTTAAAAACAATTCTAAACTTATTTTCAAATAATTTCTACTTTATTACGAAAATTTTACATTGTGTTAAATCTGAAAATTCCCTCCTTTGTGTTAGCCTCAGTTATACATATGGCGTGAGACAGGCTAAATATGAACGAAAATTGAATATTCTTATAATTTGACGAATCATTTTTTCCTCTATCATATTTTCGTTTGCTAATATATAATGGATGTCATATTTGTCATTTATTAGGAAAGGGAGATGGGTTTGGACTCGACTTTAGAAAATCAACTCGTTCACAGGAAAGAAAATATTTATTTAGGCTTTGTTATGCTATTTAGCATCCTCGCGTATTTATTTTTGGCCTTTTCAATTGTAGGTTTAATCGTTATTGCACTTATTTTGTTTTTTTCTCTTGTTCTCCATGGTTTTTATATGGGAGGAGTTAGACGTAATGGCGTCAAACTAAGTGAAGAACAATTCCCAGAACTGTATCAAAAGGCGGTTACCGTTGCAAAGGATATGGGATTATCGAAAATCCCTGACATCTATGTGATGGAATCTGAAGGTGTTCTTAATGCGTTTGCCACAAGATTTTTCATGAAGGACATGGTCGTTCTTTATTCGGGTATTTTTGATTTGATCGAAAAACATGGGGAAAAAGAAGTTCTCTTTGTACTGGCTCATGAATTTGCTCACTTGAAACGTAAGCATGTTCTTATAAGTCTATTAATATTACCGGCGTTATGGGTACCTTTTTTAGGAAATGCTTATTTAAGAGCTTGTGAATATACGTGTGACCGTTATGCAGCTTACTATATTCAATCTTTAGAGGCTGCAACAAATGGCTTATTAATGCTGGCAATTGGTAAAGAACTTTACTCAAGGGTGAATAAAGAGGCTTATATGAGACAGCTACAAACAGAATCTGGCTTTTTTGTATGGTTCAATGAAAAAATGTCAACGCACCCACATTTACCAAAAAGGGTGTACGAGCTTTCCAAATGTTTCACTCCTGATACAACAGAAGTATTAAAAGAGCCTAAGGGAAGAGTTTGGCTTGGTCTTGGAGTGGCAATTCTCTCCATTATTATCGTGATAACGGGTGCGTTTTTTGCTGTCAAGGCAGTAAAGAATATTGACCTATTTTCTCAACTGATGATGGAAGTGGAAGGAACCACGCCTCTTATGAATGCGGCAGTGGATAATGATGTAGAACAACTTAGTCTGCTTCTTGAAGAGGGAGAAGATATCAATGCAACTGATGTAGATGGTTCGACAGCCCTTCATCTTGCAGTCACTAACTTTTCCTATGAAGCTGCAGAATTTCTCTTGGAGCAGGGGGCTGATCCAAATACGATTAATGTTTACGACACAACGCCTCTGATGGACGCTGTATTTTATGATGATGTGGAAATGGCCCGAATTTTAGTAGAAAACGGTGCTGACGTAAGTATGCAAGATTCTTATGGTTCGACTGCTTATGACTATGCTGTTGATTATGAGAATGAAGAATTAATAAAAATGTTAGAATTAAATTAGTTGGTATAAGGCTGTCCTTAGGGATGGCTTTTTTCTTTGAAAAAGCAAACTTTTTCCATTTCTGTTCGTATATAAAATATAGGAGGAGAGTTGCTATGAGTTTACTAACCGTAGATATAAAGCAAGCGGGTTATGAAAAAGAGAAGTCAGTCATACAAGATATTCAATTCTCATTAGAAAAAGGAGAGTTGATCGGCTTAATTGGACCAAACGGCGCTGGAAAAAGTACGACCATTAAAACAATATTAGGATTAATGGGATTCGTGGAGGGAGAAGCTGTTTTTCAACAAGAGGAAAAATATGCTTACATTCCAGAAAGACCGATTTTTTATGATGAACTAACCTTATGGGAGCATTTAGATTTTGTTGCAGCTGTGGAACAATTAGATCAAAAAGAGTATCAACAACATGTTGTGGAACTTCTCCATTTGTTTAAGTTATATGATGTTGCGCACCAGTTACCTTCCACTTTTTCGAAGGGAATGCAACAAAAGGCAATGTTAATTTTAGCGTTAATCACTAAGCCGTCTGTATACATCATTGATGAACCATTTATTGGACTTGATCCAAGTGCTGTTAAGATGCTTTTAACATCGATTGAAGAAGAGAGAAAACGTGGTGTGGGGATCATTATGTCTACGCACGTACTAGATACTGCAGAGAAGGTATGTGATCGATTTTTACTAGTGAACGAGGGGAAATTAGCTGCTTCAGGAACATTACAAGAAATCCAACAACAGTGTGGACTAGAGGATGCGTCGTTATTTGATTGCTTCTACCACATTTCAGAGGGACAAAATAATGACTAGTTTTCAATTGTTTCGTCGCCGTTTGACGCAAGATTGGTTGTTTCAGATAAGGACGTTTCGTTCCATTGCAGATTGGACAATTTGGCTATATTTGATTATCCCTACGATTGTGGTATCTATTTTCATTTATCGTTCATGGTGGATTGATGGAGCACCAACGTGGATGGCATGGATGCCAGTAAGTTTCATTTTTCTTCTGGGGTATTTTTTCTCCTGGACGGGAGCGTATCGGTTTTATACGGATGAAGCCGACATGGTGTTTCTCATTAAGAAGGATTCACTATTTTATGGCCTTAGAAAATGGGGATTCTTTTACTCTTTGATTTTTCAAGCAATGAACACCCTTGTAGTAGTAATCGCACTACTTCCATTTTTAATTCAGTATTCTCAATTAACATTCAAGCATGCATTCTATTATTTTTTCTTTTTGCTGGCGATGAAATATTTTGTTATGTACTTGAAATTTTATCTCAAGAAAATACAAAGTAAAATGAAAAGGATCATCGTGACAATACTAGCGTTTATTTTGTTAAGCTGGTTTGCTAAAATCATTTCATTCCTTTGGATAAGTGGGAATTTTGGGATTGTAATTATCATTTCGATGGTGGTTGGTTTCGTCAGCACGTACTTCTATTATCCTTTGGTAAAGAAAAAATCGTTGTTTAGTATAGAGCTAGCAATTGAACAAGAAGAAAAGTTAAAACTCCTTCAGGCTATCCACCAAATGTCGTTTGATATCGAAAAAACGAAAGTGTATTCAAGAAAAAAGCCATGGTTATTTCGAAATTCCAAACGGATTTTCAAAAAGAGAACTTCGAGAAATGGATTTCTCGAGTTATTTATCAAAGTATTCATTCGAAACACTTCCTACATATTAACTTATATGCAAATCTGCTCGGCAACCGTGGCTGCGCTAATCATTGTACCCCCTATTTGGATGAAGGTTATCATTTTCATAGGGTTTCTACTAATGATGTGGATTTGGTTAGGGATTACATGGGAGCGTGTTGTTCTTTCGCATCCTTTTTCGAAAAAATATCAAGGTTATGATGCCTATTTTTTGGCAAGGAATTGGGCTATAGGAGTATTGTTCATCTGTGCAATTCTCGTAGTAGGATTGTTTGCGGGGAGCGGATATTTCTTGGTCAATCAAATTTCGTTTCCACAAGTATAAGATTAGCGGATACAAAGTTCGATTTTTCACCTGAAATATGCCATATTATAGATATAGATTGATGTTTGGAGGAATTACGATGGATTGGATGAAGGAAGTTACTGATAGAAAAGAAGCCATAATAAAAGATACTCAGGAGTTATTGAAAATTAAGAGTCTTTTAGATGAAGAAAATACAACGCCAGAGGCTCCACTTGGAGAAGGGGTCAAAGAAGCATTGCAATTCATGCTTGATCTAGGCGAGAAAGATGGATTTACAGCGAAGAATGTAGGCAATTTAGCGGGGCATTTGGAATTTGGGCAGGGAGAAGAGCTCGTGGGCATTCTTTGCCATGTCGATGTCGTTCCTGAGGGAGATGGCTGGACAAGCGATCCTTATGCAGCTGAGATTCGTGATGGGAAAATATTTGCTCGTGGCGCGATTGATGACAAAGGACCGACAATGGCTGCTTATTATGCAATGAAAATTGTAAAGGACCTTGGTTTGCCATTGAATCGTCGTGTGCGCATGATTATTGGAACTGATGAAGAAAGCAATTGGCGTTGTGTTGATCATTATTTTGAAAATGAAGAAATGCCATCATTCGGGTTTGCTCCAGATGCCGATTTCCCAATTATTTATGCAGAGAAGGGAATTGCAGACTACGATTTAGTGCAAACAGCTCAAGATTTTGAGCTGAATGCCCCGATTGTGGTGGAATCTTTCGAGTCGGGAAGACGTCATAATATGGTCCCTGATTATGCGAAAGCTGTGTTAACAGGGGAAATGAAAGATTTACATAAACGTTTTGAAAGCTTTTTAGAAGAAAAAGGTCTTGTAGGTAAACTTGAAGAGCAAGACGGACGAGTAACTTTAGAGGTTGAAGGCGTTTCTGCTCACGGAATGGAGCCGAACAAAGGGAAAAATGCTGGATTATTTTTAGCCTTATTCCTGGCAGAGGAAGAAATTGATGCAAAGGCTGCACACTATTTTCAATTTGTGAAAAAATTCTTTTTTGAGGATTCACGTGGAAAAGGATTAGGAATTGCTTATACAGACGATATTACAGGTGATTTAACGATTAATGTTGGGAAGCTTTTTTATAGCAAGGAGCTTGGAGGAAAGCTAGGACTTAACATGCGTTACCCTGTCACAACAAACTTACAAGAAACAAAGGCGAAGCTTGAGGACAAGGTTGCTGGCGAAGGTTTCAAAATTGAGAACTTCTCGAATTCTAAGCCACATCATGTGGATGAGAGCGACTTCCTCGTTCAAACTCTAAAGAAAGTCTATGAGGAGCAAACGGGAGAAAAAGCCGAGCTTCTTTCAATTGGTGGAGGAACCTATGCCCGCTCATTAAAATCAGGTGTTGCGTTTGGCCCGCTGTTCCCAGGAAGAGAAGACATTGCTCACCAAAAAGATGAGTATATGATTATTGATGACCTTCTTAAAGCCACGGCTATTTATGCTCAAGCGATTTATGAGTTGGCGAAATAAGTAGCAAACAAGATCGCTTGGATAAAAATCCAAGCGGTCTGTCTTTAGGTCATCTTGTTTAACTAAAGTTGTTTGTTATAAGTTTAACCCTTCACAATCTAATTTATAGAACATCTCAATTTACAAAATGTCTTGCAAGGTCTTATCAAGAGTTCCAAAGGTAAACGTGTAACCTTCACGTTCTAACCGTTCTGGAAGAACCCACCGACTTTTTAATACCAATTCTGTTTCAGTTTTAATTAGCAATGAGCCAATTTCCAACATCCATTTGGGTGATGGTATACCAAATGGAACATTCATAGTTTTTCTTAGTTCTTCCATCAATTTACGATTACTAACAGGTTGTGGTGAAGAGCAATTAAAAACACCACTTAAACCTTCTTTATCTTTCAAAAAGAGAACGATTTGAAACAAATCCTCAACATGTACCCAGCTAAACTTTTGGTTTCCCGTTCCCTGAACACCTCCAAGTCCCAATTTCACTAAATTTCGATAAGGCATAATTACTCCGCCATTCTTACCTAATACAATAGCTATGCGTAATGCGATTTGTCTCGTTTTTGGTAAGTCAAAGGAAAAGAAGGTTTTCTCCCAGTTTGTTGCAACATTAACGGAGAATCCAGAACCAATCTCTCCATTTTCCTCTGTCATTGGCCGATCCTCTGCGTGTCGATAAATGGTTGCCGTACTGGAGTTTATCCAAATTTTAGGTGGATTATTACATGCCTGTATAGACTCTCCAAGGATTGTAGTGGTCTGAATCCTTGAATTCATAATTTCATTCTTATTTGCTTCATTGTATCTACAATTCACAGATTTACCAGCAAGATTAATAAGAAGTTCACTATCCTCTAATGCCTCTATAATCCCTACTTGATCTTTCCAAGAAATATGTTGTTTTTGCCTTGATATGATATAGACCTCATATCCTAATTCCTTAAATTTTTTATTAAAATATTCACCAATGAAGCCTGTTCCCCCTGCTAAAACTACTTTTTTCATAAACAAACTCCAATCTATTATAAAATCTTACTTATTCTGATAAAATATCCTTCTATTAGATTTGTTTTATAACTTCTACAAAAAAGCCGATAATCCTTTTTGGACTATCGCCACCCGTTGGAAGTAACAGTCGTCTTAAAACTTCATTTTAAACAAATTGACCAAATCATCTGAGATTTGGTCTGGTAATTACTATGTTTCTTCATGTATTTCTCCACAGAAACGGCACTCCTAAATCAGACGGCCGATTTCTTATTTTTATGAGTGGAATTGAAAAACATCTGTAGATAAGTATCTTTCACCTGTGTCTGCAGTCATACATACAACCGCGTCATTCGGTCCTAATGTTTTTGCTACTTGAAGGGCTGTGTAGCAAGCTGCACCAGAAGATGGACCAACTAGTATCCCTTCTTCACTTGCTAGGCGACGCGTAATGTCGTAAGCATCCTCATCTGTGACCAAGTGAATTTCATCGTACACATTTGGATTTAGGGTGTCTGGTACAAATCCTGGGCTTGTCCCGACGAGCTTATGCTTACCGGGCTGACCTCCTGATAACACAGGCGAACCAGCAGGCTCGACCACGTGGACTTTAATATCCTCATAGTGTTCCTTTAAAACTTCACCAGTTCCTGTGATTGTTCCACCTGTACCTGATGTTGCAACAAATGCCTTTAGTTCTTTGCCAATTTCCTTCATTGCCTCGATAATTTCGACTGCGGTTGTTTGACGATGGGCATCGGGGTTTGCTGCGTTTTCAAATTGCATTGGAATAAAGCTATTTGGAATTTCCTTTGCTAATTCTTCAGCTTTTTTGATTGAACCTGGCATTTTTTCATCCCCAGGGGTTAACACTACATCTGCACCATATGCTTTTAAAATATTGATTCTCTCTTGTGACATCGTGTCTGGCATGACCAGGATTGCTTCATATCCACGAGCTGCGGCGTTCATGGCTAGTCCGATTCCAGTGTTGCCGCTCGTTGGCTCGATGATCGTGGAGCCTTCTTTTAAAAGTCCCTTCTTTTCTGCTTCAATAATCATATTGTAGGCAGCACGGTCCTTGACACTGCGACTTGGGTTAAAATATTCCAACTTTAAATAAACGGAAGCGCCATTTTCAGGAGCCAAGCGATTTAGCTTTACAAGTGGCGTATCTCCGATTAAATCAGAGATATTTTGAACGACTTTCATAAAATCTTCCTCTCTTTATTACATGAGGCATTTGCTTAAGCCTCCAATTCGTTGTTCTTCATTATTATCATATCGAAAATAAACTATTCTGGGCAACTATTCGGACTACAAAACATTTGGCCCGAGTCCCTTTCCAACAAAATATCTGTTAAAATAATGTAAATGATTCTCAGAAAGGACGATATAATGGAAAAGAAGACACATTACTTTTATGCGTTGAAATTGCCTCACGATGTGAAGCTTCAATTAGGGAAGATATGCAACCGGCATCAGTTTCCTTTCGATCGCTGGGTTCACGAAGAGGATTATCATATTACCTTGGCTTTCTTAGGCTATGCTAATATGGATCAGCTTCATGCCTCACTCCATTTTGTGAGAGAAATGCTCGCTGAAAGCCATTCTTTTCCGTTAACAATCGATCACTTAGGGGTATTTGGAAAAAAGGACTCACCACGTATTTTCTGGGCAGGAACAGAACCTGAAGAGCGTTTATCGAAATTGAGAAAATTAGTCTATGATGCATGTCAGACAGCTGAATTTCAACTTGAAACAAGACCCTTTCATCCACATATAACGTTAGCGAGAAAGTGGACGGGAAATACTCCTTTTTCAGATAATAACCTTACTCAAAAGAATCCCTTTGTGGAAGAAGCAATTAAATTTCAAGCAAATGAAGTTGTTTTATATAAGACAAATTTAGTAAAAGTGCCAAAATATGAGGTAGTAGAGTCATTTAGATTAATCTAGTAGTTCTTTAAGGATGGATAATAAATGGGACAGTTAATAAAATTGCAGGATTATGTTTCGCGGTACGAACAGGATATTTTTCTATATCCGTCTCGTTTTGTGAGATTGAAAAAGCAGCAATGGGACAAACTTCATCGGGCTTGGGAAGAAGGGGGATTTCCACAAGCAGTAGAAGAACCACAGACACAAGAGTGGTTTGATGAGGAAAAGGAACCTTTTTTACATAAAATTAAGGGGTTCTTGAAGAAAGGAAAACAGGAAGTTGAGCAAGATGAAGTCGTCGAGTCAGAAGAATCGACTTTTGCACCTTCTTTCACTCATCGGCCAACAACTGTGGATGAACTAAAACGACACTTTTTAGAGCAATTGTTTCATTTTCAAATGAAGTGGGCGAGTACAACTTTAGCAGAGAAAACCTATGTTAATAAAAAGTATTATTACGATGATCGGCTGAAATATTTTTTACAAAGGTTTCCGGACACGTTCCTTGTGTTGTATCAGCCAATTTTTCTGTTGAAAAAAGCTCCTGTTGAGGTTGAGCCAATTGTGATTACGCCAACTGATATTTGGTGTATTTCTTTCTTAGAGCAAGAGGAGTCAGCAGTATTTGTAGGTTCCAACGACCATTTTTGGACCAAACGAAATCAAAAGCAGGAAGAAAAGGTGTTAAATCCATTACTAGGCTTAAATAGAACGGAAAAAATTGTGAAACAAGTCTTAAAGATGTACGAAATTGAGCTCCCAGTTCATAAAGTGGTTTTATCTCGGAACGGATATATTGATTTTCCGGCAGTGCCTTATGATATAAAACTGATCGAGAAACGAAATTATGAACAATGGTTTCAGCAAATGCGAGCACATCGTTCACCGTTAAAACATGTACAGCTTAAGGCTGCTCAGTCTCTTCTACAATATTGTCTTACTACAAGTGTTCGTCGAGTTGAATGGGAGTCGGAATCTGAACAAGAATCTGAATAAATGTAGGTTGATGGAATGAAAAATTTATATGTAATCATTAATCCTCAAGCAAAAAATGGCTACTCAAAAAAGGTCTGGCTGGATGTCGAAAAGGAGTTGCAATCAAGGCAGATTCCTTATACGGCTTTTAATACAGAATATCCTGGACATGCAAGAGAGCTAGCGAGGTCCATTTGCAAGGAAACCAAGCATGAGGATAAAGCGGTAATTGTTGTGATTGGTGGCGATGGCACCTTACATGAAGTAATCAATGGAACTGTGGGTGCAAAAAATGTCTCTGTCGGTTTTATTCCAGGAGGTTCTGGTAATGATTTCAGCAGAGGCTATGGCATTCCGAAAAATCATCTCTCGGCTTCGAACTTTTTATTAAAACAAATCGATTTGCAGCCGATATTAGTAGATGTAGGTGAAATTGTACATAGCGAAGAAAAAACGACCTATTTTGTGAATAATATGGGGGCAGGATTTGATGCCCTAATTACAAAAGAAGCGAACCATTCAAAACTAAAAAAAGTGATGAATCGGTTTTCCCTTGGGAATTTAATTTATGCTTATTTTGTTCTGAAAAAGCTTTTTACGTTTAAACGCACTGTAGTAAATATGACCATTGATGGGAAAAAATATAAATTTGAAGAGACGTGGTTTGTTACTGTCTCCAATCAACCGTACTACGGTGGAGGAATGAAAATTTCTCCGAAGGCATCGGTTCGTGATGGATTATTAAATGTCACGGTCGTCCAAAATCTTTCAAGAATGAAGTTTCTATTTGTCTTTATTACAGTATTTTGGGGTGGACATGAGCGAATGAAAGAAGTGAAAAATTTTCTTGGAAAAGAGATTTTCATAGAATCCAAGGATCCACTTTTTGTTCATGCTGATGGCGAATTTATCGGGGAAACACCAGTTAGTATCCAAGCTTGTCCACAAGTTCTACCTTTAGTAACTAGGGAAATAGATAAATAGGGTACTTGACGATAAATGGTATTTGGAGATAAAATTTAAAAGATTACTGAATGAAATAGCTCTTATTTGTATTTAACAATGATTCGATTTTTGATTAGGTATCTTTATTATGAAGTTTACACAAGATAGCTATTGTTGGGTTCTTGCTTCAGTAGCTGTCTTTTTTATTCTTATGTGATTTTAGTACTCTACTTTGCAAAGCTGAATTGCATCAAATGAAGGTGAACAATTTTGGAACACTTATTTGGACAAGAATGGGAAATTGTCCCTGCTGGAGGGGCAACAGGAGAAGCATTTTTTGCACAGCATGATGGACAAAGACTATTCTTAAAGCGAAATTCCTCTCCATTCCTTGCCGTTTTATCAGCAGAAGGAATTGTTCCAAAGCTTATTTGGACAAAAAGATTAGAGAGTGGAGATGTAATTACAGCACAGCAATGGTTAGAGGGAAGAGAGCTTAAGCCCCCTGAAATGAATTATGAAAGGGTAGCCAAGCTTCTTCACAAAATCCATTGTTCAGACCCACTCTTAGGTATGTTAAAAAGAATGGGAAAATCTCCATTACAACCTAATTATCTCCTTTATTCAATTGAGGAAACATTGGATCAAGAATTACTTGCTCACCCAATTGTCACGTCTTCCTTGCAGTTTTTGAAACATGAACTTGCGAATATTCCAACGGATCTTCAGGTTGTGTGTCACGGGGACGTCAACCATAACAATTGGCTCTTAACAGAGGAAGATGATCAGTTGTATTTAATCGACTGGGACGGTGCGATGATTGGAGACCCAGCAATTGATTTAGGGATGTTGCTGTATTGGTATATTCCACAGGATAAATGGATTGATTGGGTTCGTCTTTACGGCATTGAATTAACCGACCATCTACGCCTACGCATGAAATGGTATTTTGTTGCTCAGACGTTAAATTCGATTCAATGGTTAAAAGATAAAGAGCGGACCGAAGAAATGGAGAAGTCGCTCCATTTTATCGGGGAACTTCTCACTTTTTAAGAGAACTGGTCAACGTCACTAACCCACTGGGACAATTGCTCTTGATGCGATTCAATATGTTGGTCTAAATTGTTAGATTGTATTCCATTCTGACTATAATTGTGGATTTGCTCTAATACATTTGGATTGAGATTAGAACCTGCTTTTAAAGATTGAACAAGTCGTTCTAGTTGTTCAAGTTCGGATACAGACCCGCAGCAATCCAATTGATGATTGCTTAAAATATCTTTTAATAAGTCAACTTGGTTTTGTTGATTGAGAGGCATTGGTACCACCCTTTCGATACGGACAAATTTTTAAAGGAATTCACATCTAGCATGTGAATTCCTTTTCTTGATTATGCATCGTGTCATACAGGTGCTTGCGCTTTTTTTATACACATGATATGTTGTTTTGTATGAATATTTTTTTAGGGGTGTACAAATGCGTGTAAGACATAAGCCGTGGGCAAGAGAAATGCTGGAGTCACATCCACAGTATGTTGTCTCTTCTCCTGAACAATATAAAGGCAATTGGGAAGCTGTTTTTGAAAACGATCAGCCGCTGCATATTGAGGTTGGTACGGGGAAAGGTCGTTTTATTACGGAAATGGCCAAAGCCAATCCTCATATTAATTATATCGGGATTGAATTATTTGAAAGTGTAATTGTAACGGCACTGGACCGTTTAATAGAAGCGAATTTACCGAATCTTAGACTGTTAAATGTGAATGGAGAAAAATTAACAGAGTACTTCGCGAAGGGCGATGTCAGTCGAGTGTATTTAAACTTTTCCGATCCATGGCCAAAAACTCGACATGCGAAACGTCGTTTAACCTATAAGACCTTTTTGAAGCTGTATGAGGAAATCCTCATTGATAAAGGTGAAATCCATTTTAAAACAGACAACCAAGGATTATTTGAATACTCATTAATGAGTTTTTCAGAATATGGTATGCTGCTAAAATTCGTCAGTCTAGATTTGCACAATAGCGATTTTGAAGGAAACATTATGACTGAGTATGAAGAGAAGTTCTCAAATAAAGGCTTTCGAATTTATCGCTGTGAGGTTCAATATCAATAGGTCGACTCTTTTGGAAAAACACATATATAAGCAACAAAATTAGCAGAGCTATTTCATATATGAAACAGCTCTGTTTTTTGTTCAGAAATTATATGTAGCCTACTTTCTAATCCTCATAGATCCTTAATGGTTGAATATATTGCATTGAGGAGGGAGAAATGAAAAAATTAATTAGCATTAGGCTAGCAAGTAATTTAATAATCACTATTAATACCACCGCCCTTCTGATGCATGTCCTAATACTTTTAAAAATTGTGCCATATGATTTTGTATGGGGAGGACGATTAAAGAGTGAGTCAGATTTAGTTATTTTTGAAAGCATGTCGATTGTAGTACAAATTCTATTCATTACAATTATTGCTGTAAAAGCAGGCTATATTTTCAAAGGAAAGTTTAAAAGAACTGTGAACGTTGGTACATGGGTCATGTTTGGACTTATGGTGCTTAATACAATAGGCAATTTATTCTCAAACTCAGGCTTGGAAACGATGGTAATGACTCCGATAACCTGTTTGCTTGCACTATTGGTATTCAGATTAGCAATTGAAAAATAAAATCGTTTTTACATTTGAATTCAAAAGAGACGGGTTCATCCATTTTATGTGGGTAACCTTTTTTAATATGGTAAAATAACTCAAAAGGGGGATTTTACCATGGAAACTTTGCAAATCGGGCAATATTCACTGACTTGGTTAAAAGGAGGCGTGACCCATTTAGATGGAGGTGCCATGTTTGGAGTGGTTCCTAAGCCTTTGTGGTCAAAAAAATATCCTTCCAATGAAAACAACCAGATTGAACTCAGAACGGACCCTATCCTCATTCAAGGGAATGGAAAAAACATTCTCGTGGAATCAGGGATTGGAAATGGAAAGTTAACAGATAAGCAAAAGAGAAATTTCGGTGTCCTAGAGGAATCTGAAGTGGAGCAATCCTTAAGCGAGCTTGGATTGTTGCCAAATGATATTGATTATGTCATTATGACTCACCTTCATTATGATCATGCCAACGGACTGACAAAGCTTATCGATGGAAAGTATGTCTCGGTTTTTCCTAATAGTAAAATTATGACCTCTCAAGTCGAATGGGATGAAATGAGAAATCCCAACATCCGTTCTCAAAATACATATTGGAAAGAAAATTGGGAGCCAATTGTGGAACAGGTGCAGACATTTGATCAAGAATGGTCGCTCGGTCCGATAAAAATGTTTTACACTGGTGGCCATAGCGACGGTCATTCGATTTTTGTTATTGAAGACGGTGGAGATATCGCCGTTCATATGGCTGATATTATGCCAACCCATGCCCATCAAAATGTGCTATGGGTGATGGCGTATGATGATTACCCAATGAAGTCAATTGAAGCAAAGCAAAAATGGCTAGAATACGGTCTTGGGAAAAAGGCTTGGTTTACTTTTTACCATGATGCCTACTATCGTGCGGTGAAGTGGGATGCCGACAATCAGCTGGAGCAAGTGCTGAAGAGAGAAAGATAACAAAACAGTCTAGCTGGGGGAGTATTGCCCCTTGGCTAGACTGTTTTGTTATGGGTATATATCTAGTGATTGTTGGTGCAGACAAGGTTTTGTGCAAACAAACTGTTTTGATTGACAAATATTGATGGAGTTCAGGTGATTTTGTCAATCAAAAGGTAGATGATTGCCAACTATAGCTTGATTTTAGTGAATATTGTCAATCAAACCTCTCTCGCATGGCTGTTTCTTTATGTAAGACTTACAGAATCAATAATTGCTCCTGTTTTCGCATCAGCGATAAATTCATATTGAACGATTTCGTGGCCAACGGACCTTGATATGCCGCCACGATACACATCATAAGTTAAGCCTTGTTTTTCGTAGGATTCTGGTTTCATATGAATCCATGAGCCACTAATTGGTCCAGATTGTTTAAACAACGATTTGGCATTAGATAATGCTTTTTCAGGTGAAACATTTGTATTTGTTTCTAATAATTCCTTTGCGACAAATCCGCTAACAAGCCCAACGCTTAGTCCTAAAACGAATGATTTCCAATTCAACTAAATGCCCCCTCATCAAGAATGAATTGTCTTCTAGTATGAACATATTTTATCACAGTTACAACATCGAAGGTGGCAAGATGAAACAAAGTTCTGTAAAATAAAGTTCATACAAATCAATCAATTTCATAATGACAAAATTGATAATACATATTGGCAAGGAGACGAGACCATGAACGAAAAAACAAGAGAACTGTTTAAAACATTAACAGAATTACCTGGGGCACCTGGAAATGAACATTTAGTCCGAAAATTCATGCGTGAACAGCTAGAGAAGTATAGTGATGATATCGTTCAAGACAAGCTTGGTGGCATCTTTGGAGTACGTAATGGTGACGGACCAACGATAATGGTTGCTGGTCATATGGACGAAGTTGGATTTATGGTAACGGCCATTACGGAAAATGGTATGCTTCGTTTTCAAACGCTAGGTGGTTGGTGGAGTCAAGTTCTTTTGGCTCAACGTGTTCAAATTATTACGGAAAATGGTCCTGTCGTTGGAGTGATTGGTTCCATTCCACCTCATTTATTAGATGAAGCGAAAAAAAATAAGCCAATGGAAATTTCAAATATGCTTATTGATATTGGAGCAGATGATCGGGAGGATGCGATTAAAATCGGGATCAAGCCTGGTCAGCAAATTGTACCTATTTGTCCATTTACACCAATGGCAAATGAAAAGAAAATTTTAGCAAAAGCATGGGACAATCGTTATGGTTGCGGGTTAGCGATTGAATTATTAGAGGCTGTTAAGGATGAGAAGCTTCCAAATACGCTTTATTCAGGTGCAACTGTACAAGAAGAGGTTGGCTTGAGAGGAGCGCAAACGGCAGCAACCATGATTAAACCGGATATTTTCTTTGCCTTAGATGCGAGCCCTGCCAATGATATGACCGGGGATAAAAAAGAATTTGGTCATCTAGGAAAGGGTACTTTATTAAGAATTTTGGACCGTTCGATGGTTACTCATCGTGGGATGAGAGAGTTTGTGCTTGATACGGCAGAAAAACATGACATTCCTTATCAGTATTTCGTTTCTCCAGGAGGAACAGATGCAGGTCGCGTGCATATGACGAATGAAGGTGTTCCTAGTGCCGTTGTTGGAATTTGTTCACGTTATATTCATACACATGCGTCGATTGTTCATGTGGATGACTATGCAGCGGCAAAGGAATTAATCGTAAAATTAGTTAAAGCTTGTGACCGTACAACTGTAGAAACAATTAGACAGAATTCATAAGGGAAGGGCTTAACAAAGATGAAAGTTGTAATAGGTACAAAAAATCCTGCCAAAATCAAAGCAGTAGAAGCTGCTTTTGAAGGCTATGAAGCAGAATTCGTCTCTGTGAACGTAGCTTCAGGGGTAAATGAACAGCCTTTTTCCGATGAAGAAACGATTAAAGGTGCCGTAAATCGTGCATTAGCAGCCTTGGAAGAAGGCGACGTGGGGATTGGCTTAGAAGGTGGCGTACACGAACATGAAAGTGGACTCTTTCTTTGTAATTGGGGAGCACTTGCTGTAAAAGGAGAAGTTCCTTATATTGCAGGTGGTGCAAGAATCCCGTTACCGGAGGAAATCGCTTCTAAATTACGTTCTGGCAAGGAGCTTGGGCCTGTGATGGATGAATATGCTCAGAAAGAGAATATTCGCAAGCAAGAAGGGGCAGTTGGCGTTTTTTCTAACGGGCGAGTTGATCGAGCAGAAATGTTTTCTCATGTCATGAAGCTTTTAGTTGGACAGTACGAATATAAACTTAAAAACTAGTTATTTTGCACCTGATCATTTGCGATCAGGTGTATTTTTTTTCGATATATAGGAAAATGGGCACGGTTGCCAGAACTTGAAATAGAAGGGTATGATAGAAACCAATGTGTTTAAACAATTGATTCATGATTGTAAAACAACATGTGCTTTTTCGTGCAAGGAGGAAATAACAATGAAACTTAAAGCGAAGGCGTTAGTAGTAAGTGTGATTGCATTTGGATTAATGAGTGGCTGTTCGGCTTCATTCGATGAAGCGAAGGATGAAGCATTGGTTGCAGTTGAGGAAACTTTTAAGGAAACACCAAAAGATACGAATAATAAAAATGATGATATAAAATTTTATTTACCATTCGGATTTGAAGTAGAAGAAGAGACACCGAACAATATAATTTTGAAAAATGGCTCGAAGACTTATATTCTTTTTTATAATCTCCAAGAGGAGCCGAAAAGTGAAGTTGTGTTAAATGCAACTTTACAGCAAAAAAACTATGATATTACGGAACGCTTTCAACAGGATGACAAGCTCAGTTATGTTCTCGTGAACAAGAGTAATGATGAAGAGAATGAGGTTGTCGTAGGGATAGGTGGAGTGAAAATTACAAGTGAGGTAAAAACCTCTAGCCTAAAGTCAGAAGCAGAAACCATGATGAGAATTGTGAAATCAGTAAAAGCTAATAAATAAAATCTGGTGTCAAGATTTGTTAGGAGAACCCTACAAAATTTTTGACACCTTTTTTCATACTATAAGAAATTACTAGAAATACTAAAAAAGTGTTCCATTTTTACAAGAGCCGTTATACAATGAATCTTGTCACATGTGTCAAGACACCTGTAAATACAGTGGAGAGGAACAATGAGAGATGAAGAAATTTTTAGAGAAGAAAGGGGTAAGTCTTTCCTTAAAGGCTTATTTTATCGACTCATTAAATGGTATGGCGCTTGGTCTATTTTCATCCTTAATCATAGGGTTAATTATTAAAACAATCGGAGAACAACTAGATATAGCCTTTTTAGTAGAAATTGGTACGATGGCGATGGGCTTAATGGGACCAGCTATTGGTGTGGCGGTGGCTTATAGCCTTAAAGCACCTCCTCTTGTTTTGTTTGCGGCAATTTTTAGTGGGGCAGCCGGTGGAACTTTAGGTGGAGAAGCAGGAGCCTTTGTCGCTGCTCTTATCTCTGTTGAACTGGGGAAGATAGTTAGTAAAGAAACGCGCATTGATATTATTGTCACACCTTTAGTGACGATTTTAACTGGATTTGCTGTAGCTAAAGTCGTCGGTCCTGCTGTTGATTATGCAATGAAAGCAGTCGGTGATCTCATTGTATGGAGTACAGATCAACAGCCAATCCTAATGGGAATTGTCATTTCTGTTGCGATGGGACTTGCGTTAACTTATCCTATTTCAAGTGCAGCGATTGCCATGATGTTGGATTTAAACGGCATAGCTGCTGGAGCTGCTGTCATTGGATGCGCAGCTCAAATGATTGGCTTTGCTGCAAGTAGTTATCGCGAGAACAAAATTTCTGGTCTGATATCACTTGGGGTTGGTACATCGAGCTTACTTGCCCCAAATTCGATCCGAAATCCATGGATTATTATTCCGCCAACAGTAGCCGGTATTATTCTCGCTCCGATTGGGACAACTTTGCTGGATTTTCATAACAATGCGGCGGGTGCAGGCATGGGGACGAGTGGATTGGTTGGCCCAATGATGACTTTTACAACAATGGGATTCGGTCCGGATGTATGGATTAAAGTAATCTTGTTGCTTTTTGTTGGACCTGCTGTAATTAGCCTGTTATTATCAGAATATATGAGGAAAAAAGGTTGGATCAAATCAGGTGATATGTTGATCCAAATAGAAGGAGCAAGAGAATGAAAAAATTAGAAAGCATGGAACAGTTTGAGCAATTGAAAAATGATGGAAAGCATATCTTTATGTTTTCAGCTAACTGGTGTCCGGATTGCCGTTTCATTGATCCGTTTTTACCAGAAATTCAAGAAAAGTACCAAGAGTTTACGTTTGTGTACGTGGATCGTGACGAGTTCATTGATTTATGTGGACAAGTGGATGTCTTTGGAATTCCGAGCTTCCTTGCTTATGAAAACGGAAAAGAGCTTGGCCGTTTTGTAAGCAAAGATCGTAAGACGAAAGAAGAAGTAGAAAAGTTTATCGAAAGCTTATAATAAATATTAAGAGCCCTTTATCTTGATTCTTTGAGATAGAGGGTTTTTTGTTGTAATATAAATAGGATTGGAGAATCTCCTAATCGTGAGGAGGAAACAATGATGAAAATGGATAGTATTAAGATGAAACGAGAGCTTGAAAAGCGATTACAACGTCCAGGACGGACTTTTACTTATGATAAAAAGAATGACCAGCTTCGGATTGTAAATGAAGAAACCGGCAAAGGAATTACCATTTCTCTTCCAGGGATAGTTGGGAAATGGGAGGAGCAAAAGGAAAAAGCTATTGATTCAGTCGTCTATTATGTAGAAGAAGGACTGCAAGCAATGGTCGAACCGCTGAAGCTTGATGGACATGAAAAGAGGATTTTTCCTGTTATTCGTTCTACATCTTTTCCAACGAGCTCTCAGGAAAATGTTGAACTTCTATATGATGAACATACGGCGGAGACTAGAATCTACTATGCTCTTGATTTAGATAAAACGTATCGATTGATTGACGAGCAGCTCCTTGCAAAAGAAGGATGGGATCGCAATCGGATTAAAGAGATTGCCCTCTTCAATGTTCGTTCTCTTTCTACTGAAACGAAAGTAGATCAGGTAGCTGGTAACACCTTTTATTTTTTGAACAAAAATGATGGGTATGATGCGAGTCGTATTCTAAACGAATCTTTCCTTAAGGAAATGGAACAAAAGATTACTGGAACAATGGCTGTAGGCGTTCCCCATCAAGATGTACTCATTATTGTTGATATCCAAAATGACACGGGCTATGATGTCCTTGCCCAAATGATGATGAGCTTCTTTGCAAGTGGAAGGGTACCAATCACAGCTCTGTCCTTTATTTATGAAAATGGCGAATTAGATCCTATCTTTATTTTAGGGAAAAATAAGAAGAGATGATGAGGAGGTTCCACCAATTGTGGTGGGCCTTTCTTCTTTTTATAGTGAAAAATATGTAAAAACAGGTAAATAGCCCTGTTCCTTCATATTTATCTCGAAATTTTTATATTTATTGCTAAAATAAAGTATATAGAAAAACTAGAGAATTGTATTTTAGAAAGAGTGATTTATTTTGAGTTGGTTTAAAAAACTATTTCAATCCCATAACAGTGAAGAAGATGATTACATAGAAGAGGCTCGCCCAGAACATAAGGAAGGACGTCCAGATGTAGATGCGAGAGTTATCTATCAATATCCAAAAGGACAGTTTCGCTTTCCTTTAATTCCTGATGAGGAGCGAGGGGGGAAGAGAACTAGACCAACTGGAGAGAGCAGGAGAACGACACAGCCTTCCCAAGAACCAAAAAGGCCAGAACGACGAGCACAGCCGTCTTTGGAAAAAGGTCAACCAAGTGTAAAAAAAGTTGTTACTCCGCCTAAAGCAAAGCCTGTGCAAAAGAAGAACTATTCGAATGGGCCATTTCGTCCGACGGAAATTCCATCTCCTATTTATGGGTATGAAAGACCTCCAAGAAGAACGAAACCAGTGGAAGTTGAATTAAATGGATTTACAAGTGTGAAAAATGAAGAAGAACAAGTTGTTCCTGTGTCTAAACCAATCAGTGGGGGAGAATCTAATTCTGTACAAAGAATGGAACGAGATTCTTTGGTACCATCTCAAGTGGTGAATGAGCCAAAAATTGATATTGTGGCCCAAACGCCAGTAGATCATGAGAATACAAATGAGTTCGAGCGTGAGTCGATTCCATTTACTAAAGTTGAGCCTTCTCTTGTCGTTGAAATTGACTCGAAGCCTGAGCTACCTACGTACAACGAGAATGATTTTGTAACTGAAATTGATAGTGTGGTAGAACAAGAACATGAAGTAATTGAACTAGTGGAAGAGATTGTTGAAATTGAAGATTACTATGATGAGTTAGAAACTATTACTGAAGAGCATGACGAAGTAGCGGCGCTAGAATTTGAGAGGGAAGTTACTACTGAAATTGTTTATGAAGTACAGGAGACTCCAATTCAGACTACAGAAGCCATTCTTGAGGACAATGTTATTTTACAATCTGAATTAGAGGTTGAAGAGCAGGACGAACAAGTGGAGGATTTAGAATCCGAAAGACCTGTAGAGAAAAAACGCTCTCACATTCCATTCAATGTCCTCATGCTTTCACAAGATAAACGTAAGCTTGAAAACAAAGCGAAAGAAACGTTTGCTCCTGCTATTTCTGAAGTAAGCGTGACATTAGAAGAATCGAAACCAGATGAAATTGTTACTGAACTCAATACACAGGAAGTTAAATCAGTAGAAACCCTTGTATTAGAAGATACAGAGGAAGTCAGTGAGGATAGCTCAGAAGAAGCTTACTATGTCTTCCCATCGGTCAATTTATTAAAGCCTCCTGTTTTTAAAAGTGTGGACAAGGAATGGCTTGAATTACAGGAGCACCAGTTGAATGAAACATTATTTAACTTTAATGTTCGAGCTAGTGTAGCCAATGTGACGCAAGGACCATCTGTTACTCGCTTTGAAGTTCGTCCTGAGCCAGGGGTTAAAGTAAATAAAATCACGAACTTAGCGGATGATATTAAATTGAGCCTTGCTGCAAAAGATATTCGTATGGAGGCACCGATTCCTGGAACGCATATGATTGGAATCGAAGTACCAAATGAATCAAGTCGTCCTGTGTTTATTAGTGAAATCATTAATAGCCAGGAATTTATTGAATCCCAATCGCCTTTAACAGCTGTACTCGGTTTAGACATTTCCGGGGAACCAATCGTCACTGATTTACGAAAAATGCCTCACGGACTCATTGCAGGGGCGACAGGTTCAGGAAAAAGCGTTTGTATCAATTCGATCCTTGTGAGCTTGCTTTATAAGGCCAATCCAAATGAAGTTAAGCTTTTGCTTATCGATCCAAAAATGGTTGAGCTTGCACCATATAACCAAATCCCGCATTTGGTAAGTCCAGTTATCACTGATGTGAAAGCTGCGACAGCGGCACTTAAATGGGCTGTTGAAGAGATGGAACGCCGATATGAGTTATTTGCTCATGCAGGTGTTCGAGACATTTCTCGCTTTAATGAAATTGCCGAACAGGAAAAAAGGTATTCTGTAAAGCTTCCATATATCGTTATTGTAATTGATGAGTTAGCCGATTTGATGATGATGTCTCCGGCTGATGTAGAAGAGGCAATTTGTCGAATTGCTCAAAAGGCACGCGCATGTGGAATTCATTTAATTATCGCGACACAGCGTCCATCTGTCGATGTTATTACTGGTTTAATCAAAGCAAACGTACCGACAAGAATTGCTTTCTCTGTGTCATCACAAATTGACTCTAGAACGATTATTGATATAAGCGGTGCAGAGCGATTACTTGGTCGAGGCGACATGCTATTTTTAGAAAATGGTTCATCGAAGCCTGTAAGACTACAAGGAACCTATGTGACAGATGAGGAAATTGATGCAATTGTGAATCATGTTCGTAGGGAACAAAGTCCTCAGTACTTATTTGAGCAAGAAGAGTTATTGAAAAAAGCTATTGTTTCTGAGGAAGAGGATGAATTATTTTATGAAGCTTGCGAGTTTATCATTGAACAAGGTGGAGCTTCAACATCTAGTCTTCAAAGGAAATTTAAGATTGGCTACAACCGTGCGGCGAGACTAATTGATATGATGGAAGAACAAGGTTTTATTTCAGAAGCAAGAGGTAGTAAGCCACGTGATGTATTAATCACCGAATCAGAATTAGAATCTTTTCAGGATGAATAGAATTTTTCATCTAGGTTGAAGACATGGTATTCTAGATTTGTTTTATACTAAGATATAGTTCTAAAGATGGTTATAAATGAGTATGATCGGATTGGTATTTACAACAGGAATCCAACCTTGTACCATAGTTTTTAAAATGAAATGGTGCTATAATGGTTGAACATGAGTCAATACGACATACATACAAACAGTTAGAAACCCGGGGAATCGTATGATTCAAGGAGCTAGTTTCGCGTTTTTGCCAAAAATGAGCAAAATTGATTATAACTCATATACTGTTTTACAGATGACTTTCTTCACTGTTCCAATGAAAATGCCAATAGTGAAAACAACAATGTAACGAAAACAGCTATTGTTTTCTAATTAAAAGTGCTTAAAGCATGATTATAAAGATAATGAAAACAGTCACTGTTTTCTGTATCAAAGTGCTTAAGGCATCATTATAAGATAACGAAAACAGCTTACTGTTTTCTATTCAGAGAAAATTAATCTTCAAAGGCAGATTCCATTCGTTATGATGATTTTCTTATGAGAATTTCTTGATGGAGTTGGCAACAGCAAAAGTTGATAAAATTTCAGCCTTGCAGATAGAAGATGGTTGGAGGTTCTATTATGACGATTTACCACTTTGTAGGGATAAAGGGTTCAGGAATGAGTGCACTAGCACAAATTCTTCACGATATGGGATTCGAGGTTCAGGGCTCTGATTATGAAAAGCGTTTTTTTACGCAAATAGCACTTGAAGAGGCTGGCATCAAAATCCTCCCTTTCCAAAAAGAAAATATACAGCCTGGCATGACAATTATTGCGGGAAATGCGTTTCCTGATACACATGAAGAAATTGTTCGTGCGATGGAATTAGGATTGCCAGTTGTTCGTTATCATCGTTTCTTGGGTCAGTTCATGGATCGGTTCACGAGCATCGGAATTACTGGTGCTCATGGTAAAACATCGACAACTGGTCTATTAGCCCATGTCATGAAGGGGGCAGAACCTACTGCCTACTTAATTGGGGATGGTACAGGAAAAGGAGATAAAGAAGCGGAGTTTTTCGTTTTTGAAGCATGTGAATATCGAAGACACTTCTTATCGTATTTCCCTGACTACTGTATCATGACGAATATTGATTTTGATCATCCTGACTATTTTGCAAATGTAGAGGACGTTTTCTCTGCGTTTCAAGAGATGGCCCTTCAAGTTAAAAAAGGCATTATTGCTTGCGGTGACGATGAGAAGCTACAAAAAATCCAGGCGAAAGTACCAGTTCTTTTTTACGGCTTTGGAGAAGAAAATGATTTTCAAGCGAGAAATGTGGAAAGAACAGCTGAAGGTACAAAGTTTGATGTATTTGTTCGCAATACTTTCTACGATACATTTGCGATTCCAACCTATGGTGATCACAATGTATTGAATGCCCTAGCAATCATTGCTATTTGTCATTATGAAGAAATTGATTCTTCCATTGTGAAGGAACAGCTTTTAACCTTCAAGGGCGTGAAAAGACGTTTTACGGAAAAAAGTGTAGGGTCTCAAATTCTAATTGATGATTACGCACACCATCCAACGGAAATTAAAGCAACCATTAATGCAGCAAGACAGAAGTACCCAGATAAGAATATTATTGCAGTGTTTCAACCGCATACCTTTACAAGAACGCAAACCTTCTTAGGAGAATTTGCGGAAAGCTTGAAGCTTGCTGATAAAACTTATTTGTGTGAAATTTTTGGTTCTGCTCGTGAGAATCATGGACAGCTTTCGATTGAAGATTTACAAAAGCTTGTTCCGAATGCAAGCATTATTAAAGAAGATGAAACTGCTAGCTTGAAAGAGCATGAAAACAGTGTCATTCTCTTTATGGGTGCAGGAGATATTCAAAAATTCCAAAACGCATATGAACAAAGCTTAAAGCCACAGTCTTAATGACTGTGGTTTTTTGGTTGGGCAATAGGGTGGTGGTTGGGTAGTCGAGTGACAGTTCTTTCTTTGAAGGTTATGTCAGGAAGACAATGATGATTGAATTCTTATGAATAGTGTCTTTAAGAAGCGGTCATGCGGACACTAATGGCTGGAATCTTATGAATAGTGTCTTCATGAAGCGGTCATGCGGACACTAATGGCTGGAATCTTATGAATAGTGTCTTCATGAAGCGGTCATGCGGACACTAATAGCTGAAATCTTATGAATAGTGTCTTCATGGAGCGGTCATGCAGACACTAATAGCTGAAATCTTATGAATAGTGTCTTTAAGAAGCGGTCATGCGGACACTAATGGCTGGAATCGATGAATAGTGTCTTCATGGAGCAGTTATGAGAACAACTTTCACGAGATTCTTGCAATAGTTGTCTTCATAAACCGCTTATATAACTAAATCCCCTCTCCAAAAAGTCCCCACGGCTCAGCCATGGGGACCCAAAACAAATATTTACTTCAAATTCTCAGGGTTTAAAGACTCAAGCTCTGCAATAACGAAGCGTCCGTCCTTACGAATCAATACATCATCAAAATACATTTCTCCGCCGCCGTATTCAGGTCTTTGGATGTTGACCAAATCCCAGTGGATATTGGAATGATTGCCGTTAAAGGCATCGTCATAGCATTGACCTGGGGTGAAGTGGAAGCTTCCATCTATTTTCTCATCGAATAAAATGTCTTGCATGGGATGAGAAATATAAGGGTTTACCCCAATTGCAAATTCTCCAACGTAACGAGCGCCTTCATCCGTATCGAAAATTTTGTTAATTCGATCCGTGTCATTAGAAGTAGCTTCCACAATTTTTCCATCCTTAAACGTAAGCTTAACGTTTTCGAAGGTAAAGCCTTGATATGGAGAAGGTGTATTGTACGTAATGACTCCATTAATCGAATCACGAACAGGTGCTGTATACACCTCACCATCAGGAATATTCATTTGACCAGAGCATTTAATCGCTGGAATATTCTTAATAGAGAAAGACAAATCTGTTCCAGTTCCTGTAATACGAACCTTATCTGTTTTGTTCATTAGTTCCACTAGGCTATCCATCGCCTTGTCCATTTTGCCATAGTCTAAATTACAAACTTGGAAATAGAAGTCTTCAAATCCTTCTGTGCTCATTTTTGCAAGCTGAGCCATTGAGGAATTAGGGTAACGTAGAACAACCCATCGTGTTTTTGGAACACGGATGTCACGGTGTACTTTTTTCCCAATTGTAGAACCGTGGATTTTCATTTTATCGTCTGGAACATCAGCATGTTCATTAATGTTGTCTCCAGTACGAAGACCTATGTATGCGTCCATATTGCTCATGACATTGGCTTCAAACTCTGCCATCATGTTGTACTGTTCTTCCCCAGCTCCAAGAAGTAGAGCACGATCTACAATGTTATCTTTTAATAAAACAAAAGGGTAACCGCCAGCTTTATAAGCTTCATTCACAAGAGCAGTGACTAGCTCACGCTGTAGGCCAAAGTTTTCAATTAATACTTTCTCACCCTTTTGTAGTCTTACTGAATAGTTTATTAAGTTTTTTGCTAAAGTCTCAATTCGAGGATCTCGCACAATTTTTCCCTCCGATGATCATTTTTATAAAAATAGACAGCGTATATTGTGAAATAATTCCGTCCATTCCTTATTGTAACCGAACCGACGTGTTTTGTTGAATAATAATCTCTCTTAAACCGAAAGAGGAAACTAGATTTGATTTGTGTTAAGATTTGTATATAGAGGGAAAACATAGAATAGATAGTCCGCGGAGGTGCACATTTTGGAAATAATTCTTTATTTAAGCGCAGCACTAGCTGCCATTGCATTTTTGGTATTAGTCCTTTTTATTGGGAGAACATTAAAGTCTGTCCAAGTGACTTTAGATAGTGTTTCTAAAACTTTGGTGGGGCTAGAAAAGCAGCTTGATGGAGTGACACGAGAAACAACGGAGTTATTACATAAAACGAATGCTTTAGCTGAAGATATACAAAACAAATCAAATAGCTTGAATACAGTTGTAGAGGCTGTGAAGGATGTCGGAACAACCATTAAGAAGTTCAACGGGACCATTCAAACGGTTACTTCTTCTGTCGATCGACAGGTTGAACAAAATAAGGACAAGGTATCTCAAATCGTTCAATGGACGAATGTTTTTTTAGAGCTTAAAGAAAAATGGGCTGCAAAGAAGCAATCGAAGGAAATGGATGAGAAGAAAGTGGAAAGAGTAAGAGCTAGAGGCAATTAATTTTCATAAATGAACAAAGGAGGATGTAAAATGGGAAACCGTGAAAACCAATTAAACGAAAAGGAAGAAAATCAATTAAGTACGAAGGATTTTTTACTAGGAGCATTAATTGGAGGAATAGTTGGAGCGGCTACTGCTTTGTTCCTGACTCCGAAATCAGGAAAAGACATTCGTGATGAACTATCCCAGCAAGCCATTACATTAAAAGAAAAAACAGGTCATATTCGTGAAACGGCATTGAATAAAGGTACAGAATTAGCAGAAGTGGCAAAGGAAAGAACCATTTCCCTAGGACAATCCGTATCAAAGCAATCAAACGAGTTAGTAAGCAAAGTAAAAGCTCTACGTCCTCAAACAGATGAAGAAAGTAGTGACACAGGGGCAGCTTTTGCGAGTGGAGATTCTGACATTCAGAGAAAGCTAGAAGAAACGAAAAAAGCTTTTGATGAAACTGAACAGCAATTGAATCATTAATACACCTTCTGGGAGGAACCATAAGTGATTAAAATAGAATCGATTGAGGAATTTAATCAGATTATAAAAGAAAATGAGCAATTCTATTTCTTGAAGCATTCCTTGACGTGCCCGATTAGTCAGGAAGCTTTCGAAGAATACGAAAGCCATGAGAATAGCCATGGTGAAACAAAACACTACTATTTGGCGGTGCAAGAGGCAAGAGCACTATCTAATCATATTGCTGAGACATTTCAGATCAAGCATGAATCTCCGCAAGCATTTTTATTTAATAAAGAAACTGTTGCATGGCATGCTTCTCATTGGAAAATCACAAACAAGTCATTGACTCAGGCAACTGAAGAAGTTAAATAAAGAACAAAACCTCCACGAATGGAGGTTTTGTTCTTTTAAGCTTCACTTTTTCGATTTTCCCAAACGATTTGAAGGTGGTCTCCAGCATCAATTTGGTCATAGAAGGTGGTTTGTTGATTATTTTTTAATAAACGGAAATTCCCTTGTGCTCTTGCTGGCATTTCCACTTCAACAAAGTTGAATAAGTCTTGAAAGATAAAAGGCTTGAATCGTTTTTGTTGATGCGTTAACACATCGCCATCTTGGATGGTGTCTTCTTCTGAAAGAATTTGATCTTTTCTTCTAAACTCGGTAATGGTTTTCTTCAGTTCAAGCTCCTGTCCATTAAAGAAAACAGGAAGAGTGTGATTCAGCATCATTTGCTTTTTCTCTGCCAATTCTCTCACTGTGATCGGCCGTTTCTTTTCAACTACAATCTCATCTAAATGTTCAAAGCTACTATGCAGCTTTACTTCCATTCCATTTCGGAAGAGCCTTCCTGAAAAGGTTGGAAGAAAGGTTTCTTTGTGGTCTAATGTGACTCGAAAAGGCTTGAGAGATTGAACTAAGTCTCTTAAATTTAACGAAATGAGGACTTCGTCAATTGTTTCTGGTATTTTGCATTCAATGCTGTCTCGGTCCTCTATCAAGACATCTGGAGACACGACTTTTCCATTTTGCGTAATCGTCGTTGTAATTTGATACTCTTCACCGTTTATTGACACCGTTTTTCTAGGGACTTCATCAAGTAATTCTTTGATTTGAAGGGTATTCTTTTCTCCATCCGCCCCACTAACAACAGTGAGCTGATCACCATTTTGAACTTCGTCATCTAACGAGCAAATAGACTCATTTTTTAATAGCTTTGGTGGACCGCCATGTTCTCCCGGAATCGTAATCTGTTGGCCATTTAAAGTCACGATCATCGCTAAACCCGGTTTCCCATAAAGCTTATTCATTTTAATACCAGCAGCCAATAGGCAATCTCCAACAGTTAATTTTTTCACTTCAAACAATCGCACTGGCTGTTCATTGACATACACTGTTACATAATGAACTGGTGTTTTTTGAGCTGCAATAGCAATACCGATTGGGGTCACCAACTCAGGACCTTTTGTAATCTGTTCGTCGATCGTTAAGGATTGAATCGCATCAATTCCTCGAATGGCTACACGATTTTCAGGAAGATTTAACTTTTCGGCAATCCTTTTTGGCAACTCTGGAGTTTGACTTCCTCCACCTACGAGCATGACTGCTTTAGGTGACTTATGGCCATTTAAATTGTAGATTTCTTCACAAATTGATTCTGCTAATCGGTCAATGGCTGGTGAGATTTGTGCGATAACATCTGACTTAGAGAACTCTGTCTCAAATCCTAGGATGTCAGTTACCGTAATACTGTCATTTGTATGGAGCTCTCGTTTTGCTGTTTCCGCCAGTGGGAAATCCAATAAAAGCTGGTCACTAATTGCTTCTGTGATTTCGTCTCCCGCAACAGGAACCATTCCATAGGCAATGACCGTTCCAGAATCTGTAAGGGCAATATCTGATGTTCCTGCACCAATATCAACAAGTGCTACATTCAATCTTCTCATCGTTGGTGGGATAAGTACATTGATCGCAGCAATTGGCTCAAGGGTCAGGGCTTCCATTTCAAGGTTTGCCCGATGCAGAGCCGAGATTAATGATTCTACAACAACCTTTGGTAAAAATGTCGCGATAATCTCAACAGATGCTTCGTCACCCTGCTGGTCAATTAAGTTCCCGATTTCCTCACCATCTAAGCGATAATAAAGGACAGAGTAGCCGACACAGTAATAATAATGACTGCGTTCTTCATCGTGCTTTTCAGCCACACTACTCTGAGCTTTTTGGACAGCACTTAATTCAATATGAAGAATATCTTCCTTTTGAATCATCGGCTTTCCTTTAATATCAATGATGACTTCAGCTCTTTCTGTTCGCAGGGCTCTTCCTGCTGCAGCTACGCTTACTTTATGTAAGGGACCATGCTTTTTCTCAAGCTGTTGCTTGATTTCGGTAATGATTTTCGAGACTGACAGAACATCATGAATTTGTCCATCAAGCATCGCTCGCTCCGAATGCTCAATCGCGAGCATATCGACAACATGATATTGTTGATTGTGCTCTTCCAATATGATTCCGACGACTGAACGGGTACCGATATCTAAGGCAAACAATTTCTTTTTATCTAGCAAAAGGATACACCTTCTTCAAGTTATAATCGTAAATGTTTTAAATCGCTTTATCGCTTAAAAGCGTTTAATTATTAAAGAAAAATACGTGACATTAAAATGAAATTCATATATAATAACTCTAATTATACAGAAATGTTTCATATTTCAACAGAGATTCCCTGACAATCTGTGAAAAAATCAAATGCAGATTCGAAAGGAAGCATATACTATAATTCGAAAGGACGGGAAAAAGATGAGCAATATGAAGCTAGAAGAACTACGTGATCGTGTTGACGAACTAAATGTTCAGCTATTAAATCTCATTAATGAGAGAGCACGACTTGTACAAGAAATTGGACGAGTAAAAGAAACACAAGGTGTCAACCGATATGATCCGGTTCGTGAACGTAAAATGTTAGATTCGATCTTAGAAAAAAATGATGGTCCTTTTGAAAAATCAACTTTACAACATCTTTTTAAAGAAATTTTTAAAGCAGGTCTAGAGTTACAAGAGGATGATCATCGTAAGGCGTTACTTGTTTCACGTAAAAAGCATCCAGAAAACACAATTGTGGACGTGAAGGGAACAAAGGTTGGTGCAGGAGCACAACAACTTATTTTTGGTCCTTGTGCAGTTGAATCCTATGAGCAGGTCGCAACTGTGGCAGCTGCTGTAAAAGCAAAAGGATTAAAGCTTTTACGTGGTGGTGCTTATAAGCCAAGAACTTCACCGTATGACTTCCAAGGTCTAGGTGTAGAAGGCTTGAAAATTTTAAAACGTGTTGCTGACGAGTACGATCTAGGTGTAATTAGCGAAATTGTCAGCCCGGCAGATATTGAAATGGCTGCACAATATATAGATGTTATTCAAATTGGAGCTCGTAACATGCAAAACTTCGAGCTGTTAAAAGCAGCAGGAGCAATTAATAAACCAATCCTATTGAAGCGTGGTTTAGCGGCAACAATTGAAGAGTTCATTAATGCGGCAGAGTACATTATGGCTCAAGGAAATGGACAAATTATTCTTTGTGAACGTGGAATCCGCACATATGAAAAAGCAACACGTAACACATTAGATATCTCAGCTGTTCCAATTTTAAAGCAAGAGACACACTTACCTGTCCTTGTTGACGTTACTCACTCAACAGGTAGAAGAGATCTATTACTTCCAACAGCGAAGGCTGCTTTAGCAATTGGTGCTGACGGTGTTATGGCAGAGGTACATCCAGACCCAGCAGTAGCTCTTTCTGATTCAGCGCAACAGATGGATTTAAACCAGTTCGACGATTTCATGGAGCAATTACTTGCTTCACAACTTGTTCGTGTTTAATATTTTTCTGCTTGAAAAAACCTTCTGCGGATTTAGCAGAAGGTTTTTTGATGTCTGAGAGTCGAATTTTCAACTTTTTTGTGAAAAAAGTTAGCTTGACATTTGCGAGAGATGGCGGAGTGAAGTATGATTATGTACATAATAATAAACTAAAGTGTGTTATGATAGGATAAAATAGTAGATAATTAACCGTTTTAGAATAAGGAGTCGATTGAATTGAATATCACAATATACGATGTGGCACGTGAAGCGAATGTGTCTATGGCTACAGTTTCACGGGTAGTGAACGGAAATCCAAATGTAAAGCCTGCCACACGAAAAAAAGTTTTAGAAGTTATCAGCCGTTTAGGCTACCGTCCAAATGCTGTTGCGCGTGGACTTGCAAGTAAAAAGACAACGACTGTTGGAGTTATCATCCCTGATATTTCAAGTACGTTCTATGCAGAGCTTGCACGAGGAATTGAAGATATTGCGACAATGTATAAGTACAATATCATTTTAAGTAACTCGGATCAAAACATAGATAAGGAATTGCACTTATTAAATACAATGCTCGGAAAGCAAGTAGATGGAATCGTGTTTATGGGCGGAAATATTTCTCAAGAGCATGTAGAAGAGTTTGAAAAGTCTCCAGTACCAATTGTTTTAGCTGGTTCTGTTGAAGAGACTGGCCAAGTTCCTTCTGTAAATATTGATTATGAGCAAGCTACATATGATGCGATTACTTCCTTTATCGAAAAGGGTCATAAGGAAATTGCTTTTGTCATTGGACCATTACATGAACCAATGAATGAAAAGAACAAGCTAAATGGTTATAAGCGTGCTTTAAGTGAAGCTGGAATCGAATATAAGGAAGACCTTGTTGTTGAAGGAGATTATACGTATGATTCTGGTATTGAGGCATTCGATAAATTGGCTGAGCTTGATAATAAGCCAACTGCCATTTTTGTAGGATCAGATGAAATGGCTCTTGGCGTTGTTCATGGAGCACAGGATAAAGGATTTGCAATTCCAGAGGATTTCGAAGTGATCTCTTCTGATAATACTAGACTTGCAGTGATGGTTCGCCCTCAGCTTACGGCTGTTGTCCAACCATTATATGATATCGGTGCTGTTGCGATGCGTTTATTAACAAAGCTGATGAACAAGGAAACAGTATCTGAGCAAACAGTTCTTCTTCCACACCGTATCGAGCTACGTAATTCAACAAAATAAGAATAGATCTAAAAAGAACCTCTGCCAGTGTTTGAGCAGAGGTTCTTTCATGTTTTTTAGTCTTCCATGGTAGACAAGTCACCAGTTGGCAAATCAAGTTCCCAAGCTTTTAGGACACGACGCATGATTTTTCCGCTTCGTGTTTTTGGAAGCTTTTCACGGAATTCAATTTCGCGTGGAGCGGCATGAGCAGCCAGCCCTTTTTTCACAAACAAACGAATGTCATCCTTAAGTTCATCAGTTGCTTCGTATCCATTACGGAGGGCAACGAAAGCCTTAATAATTTCACCACGAACAGGATCAGGTTTTCCGATAACCCCGGCCTCTGCAACAGCAGGATGCTCTACCAGCTTACTTTCGACTTCAAATGGACCGACACGCTCTCCAGACGTCATGATGACATCATCGACACGGCCTTGGAACCAAAAGTAGCCATCTTCATCCATATAAGCCGAATCCCCAGAAACATACCAATCTCCTGGCATGAAGTAGGATTGATATTTTTCTTCATTGTTCCAAATCGTTTTCATCATAGAAGGCCAGCCTTTTTTAATCGCTAGATTTCCCATACGATTTGGAGGAAGTTCGTTTCCTTGATTATCAACGATTGCTGCTTGAACACCCGGAATTGGTTTTCCCATGGAACCAGGTCTAATTTCCATACACGGATAGTTGGAAATCAATTGTGCACCTGTTTCGGTCATCCACCAGTTATCATGAATACGGCGGTTGAATACTTTCATGCCCCATCGGACAACCTCAGGATTTAATGGTTCACCAACACTTAACACATGACGTAATGCGCTTAAATCATAGTTTTTAATAATTTCATCCCCTGCCCCCATTAACATCCGGAAAGCGGTAGGAGCACTGTACCAAACCGTAACACCGTACTCCTCTAACATTTGGTACCATGTTTGGGGTGAAAAGCGTCCACCGACAATTACGTTTGATGTGCCTGTTAGCCATGGTCCAAAGATTCCGTAAGACGTTCCAGTTACCCAGCCTGGGTCAGCTGTACACCAATACACGTCATCATCTTTTAAATCAAGCACCCATTTGGCTGTTTGATAATGCTGAAGCATTGCGTTATGAACGTGAAGGACACCCTTTGGCTTGCCTGTTGAGCCAGATGTATAATGCAGAATTAATCCATCTGTACGTTCCACCCATTCAATCTGCAAATCCTTGCTAGCATTCTGCAGCTTTTTATTGAAATCTACTAATTTCTCTGTTTCTTCAATATTATCTCCAACAAGGAAAATATATTTCAATGCAGGTAGAGCATCAATTGGAACACGATCTAGTAATTCTGGAGTTGTGACAAGGACCTTTGCTTCACTATCCTCTAAGCGGTCACGTACGGCACCTTCCATAAATGCTTCGAATAATGGTCCTACGATTGCTCCAAGCTTAATCGCCCCTAAAACCGTGAAATAAAGCTCTGGAGAGCGTGGCATAAAGACAAAGACACGATCGCCTTTCTCAACATCGCCATAGGTTTTGAGGATATTTCCGGCCTTATTGGAAAGCTCCTTCATTTCCTTAAAAGTATACTTTTCATTCCGTTCACCCTCACGGTAATACAGAGCAACTTTATTTTTTCGATAGGAGTTTGCATGTCGGTCAATTGCTTCATACGCCATATTTACAAGTCCAGTTTCAGACCAAGAGAATTGCTTTTCAACTTCTTTCCAATCGAAATTCTCATAAGTTTCTTCGTAATTTGGTAAGTTGTAATCCCCTACAACAACTGATAGCGTTTCCAATTTCATTCCTTAAGTATCCCCCTTTTTGATAATGATGTTATTATTATATTACAAATAATTACTTTTCACAATTTTAAAAATATTCTTCTGAAGGATAGAACTCTATTTTTATAAAAAAGTAGCGTTGCGGCCTTTAATGCTGAAAATTTTGTGAAAGCGCTTGTAAATAATGACTTTCATGTATAATAGAAGTAACTTTTGCAAGATTTATTAGGTGGTGGATCGATGGAACATAAGAAAACGTATAATGCTAAAAAACTAATAACTCCGCATGGAGAGCTAATGATTGAAGGACCGATTACGCCAGAGGCTTTGGCACATTTAGAATTTCATGAGGATTTAGTAGCTTTTCGTCCTCCTACGCAGCAGCATAAAGCTTTGATAGAAATTGCTGGTTTACCTGAAGGGAGAATCATTATTGCAAGACACCACCATACCATCGTAGGGTACGTGACCTATTTATATCCAGATCCCCTTGAAAGATGGTCTGAAGGAAAAATGGAAAACCTGATTGAATTAGGTGCCATTGAAGTCATTCCGAAATTTCGTGGCAGTAAAGTAGGGAAGAATTTGTTGATCGTTTCGATGATGGACGATTGGATGGAGAATTATATTACGATCACGACAGAGTACTATTGGCATTGGGATTTAAAAGGAACGGGCTTGAACGTTTGGGAATACCGTAAAGTAATGGAGAAAATGATGAATACAGGCGGACTTGAATGGTATGCGACCGACGATCCTGAAATAAGCTCACATCCTGCGAATTGTCTTATGGTAAAAATCGGACAAAGAGTTGACCAGGAGTCGATTCAAAAATTTGATCAACTGCGTTTTATGAATCGCTTTATGTATTAGGCGAACAATCCCTAAAGCGGTACTTTTAGGAGGGTTACACATGATTGTTGAGGAAATTATGAACGCTGATGTCTTCACATTAGATAGTGAAAATACAATTGGAGATGCGATTCAATTAATGGCTGAAAAAAGAATCAAGCATATCCCCATTATCGATGGAGAACAGCGTCTAATCGGAATTGTCACTGATCGGGATATAAAAGAGTGCACACCCTCGATTTTTTTCGATGAAGGTCGTATGGAAGCATTGAATATGCCTTTGGCGGAGATTATGACAACTGATCTGATTACTGGGCATCCTCTTGATTTCGTTGAAGATGTAGCAGCCATCTTTTATGAGAATAAAATTGGCTGTTTACCAATTATCAAGGATCATAGATTGGTAGGAATCATTACACAAACAGATTTGCTACACACTCTAGTAGAATTAACTGGAGCTCATCAACCTGGTTCTCAAATTGAAATTCGTGTTCGTAATAAAATGGGCATGCTTTTTCGACTATTCTCAGATATTCAAAATTGTAAGGTTAATATATTGAGTGTCCTCGTGTATCCTGATAAGAAGGATGAGGATTTTAAGATTATTGCTTTACGAATTCAAACGATGAATCCTTTACGGTTAATTGAAGAACTTGAAAAATCGGGGCATCAGGTTCTCTGGCCGAATCTTCCGGGGATGGAAGCATGATGCAGGATGCTAAGTTCATTTTTTCAGAAGAACAATTGAAGTATAAGTTTAACAAGGATCACCCTTTTAATCAGTTAAGATTAAAGCTTACTTTAAGTTTGCTTCAAGAGATGAATGCCATATCTGAAGAAGATATCGTCCCACCTAGAATGGCCACTGATGAAGAGCTTCAGCTTGTACATGATCCCAATTACGTAAATGCCGTGAGGAAGGCAGGGAATGGAGAGTTATCGGAGGATGTAGCGGAAGGCTATGGATTAGGTACGGAAGATACACCTATTTTTCAAGGAATGTATGAAGCAAGTGCCCTTTTAGTAGGTGGAACCTTAACCGCGGTCGATTATGTGATGGAGGGAAAAGCGAAGCATGCCGTTAATTTAGGTGGAGGCTTACACCACGGCTTTAGAGGAAAGGCATCGGGGTTTTGTATCTACAATGATAGTTCTGTAGCGATCAAATATATTCAAGAGAAGTATGGGGCAAGAGTGCTCTATATTGATACTGATGCTCATCATGGGGATGGTGTGCAATGGGCGTTCTATGATGATCCCGATGTCTGTACTTTTTCTATTCATGAGACTGGAAGATATTTATTTCCAGGTACGGGAAATGTGAATGAGAGAGGGCAGGGAAAAGGGTATGGATATTCATTTAATATCCCAGTTGATGCTTTTACAGAGGATGAATCTTGGTTGGATGCTTATATTACATCTGTTCGGGAAATCGCAGCGTTTTTTAAACCAGATGTAATTCTAACGCAAAATGGTACGGATGCTCATTATTTCGATCCGCTCACACATTTGTCCTCGACGATGAAAATTTATCGTGAAATTCCAAAGCTCGCTCATGAAATTGCGCATCAGTATTGTGATGGAAAGTGGATTGCAGTAGGTGGTGGAGGCTATGATATTTGGCGCGTCGTCCCACGGGCATGGAGCCTCATTTGGTTAGAAATGACTGAAAATAGGAATTGTTATGGAAATTTACCAGGGGAATGGGTAAAACAGTGGCAAGCGGAATCTCCTGTGAAATTGCCTTTACAGTGGGATGATCCAGAAAACCTATATCGACCAATTCCTAGGAAACCCGAGATTACGGAGAAAAATGCCCAGACCGTAAAAAATGCTTTGTATCCGATTAGAGGAAAGAAGAGTGAACGAACATAATTTATAAAACAAAAGAGGAACATCTAAAGGTAAGCTATGAGCATAAGAGCTAGAATCCAATTGTGAGGACTACATCATTTTATGATTGGTCTTCACTTTTTATTTGATTCTACAATTTTTACTCGAGCAACTTTTTGTCATCAAACTTTTTACATTTGGTATAACAAGTTTTTACAAAAAATACAGTCAAAGGAACTATAAAATACTTTAAGAAAAGAGAGGAACCAGCTAAAATATTTTATATTAGGATATTATTACGCTTTATATGAATTGTTTAAGGAGAGAAATCATGACGACAGTAGATTTAAAGACTTTACAACAAGAAGTATCTCTTCTTAGAGCAGAAGGGAAATACAAGGAGACCATTGAAGCTTGTTACAATCTACTTAATTGGGCAACAGAATTAAATGATTATAAAGCGATGCTAACAGCACATATAAATAGTGCAGCTTCATTCTATTGTATTGGCGCTATTGAAGAAGCATTTCAAAGTATTGAATCGTATGACGAGATTTGTATTAAATATGGTGATGAAGCTGATGCTTTACATTTATACAATGTGTTGTTCTTACTATATGACTATAATAAGGATTATGAAAAAGCAAAAGAGACTCTATCAAAAAGTATTGAACTTGGAATGAAATTAGAAAAATTCAATATTGTGAGCAATGGGTATAGTAATTTAAGTCATGTTTGCCTAGCGGAAGGAAATTATTTGGATGCTCTAGCAATGGCAAGTAAAGGGCTTGAAATGGCAAAATTGCATGAACCACAAAGTCGAATCCTCGAATTAAGGGTTACATTGAATATTGCCCAAGCTTATATTGGTTTGGGAAATCAAGGAACATCGAAACAACTAATTGATGAGATCGTTCATGATCCAATATTAGATTCTTTTATAAGGGAAAAATCTCAAGCATTTATTTTGCAAGGAAATTGGTTATCCAAACAAAAGTTATATAAAGAGGCTTTTGAATCGTACTCATATGCCAAAGAGTTAGTAGAAAGCTATAATGATGTGTATTTATTAAAAGTGATTCAAGAAGAAAGAAGTAATATATGTGAAAAAATGCAGGATATTCAATTAGGGTATAAAGTACAAAAAGAATATATTTCCTTGCTCAATGAAATAAATGAGCGGGAATTAGCATTAACAGCATTAAAGCTAGATGTAACACATAACTTATCATTGATAGAAAAGAAGGCGAATACGGATTATTTAACCGGTTTATATAATCGCAATCATCTAGAAACTGTAACAAATGATTGGCTACGACAGGCTTATGAAAACGATGAAAGTATTGTATGTATCGTATTTGATATTGATAATTTTAAATCGATTAATGATAAATATGGGCATCTTTTTGGAGATGAAGTAATCAAAGAAGTTGCTAGGACCTGTTCATCTAAGATAGATGATAATGAAATGATTGGACGTTATGGTGGCGATGAGTTTGTCATAGTCCTAAAGAATACAACCCTTGATAAAGGGAAGAATAGAGCAGAGAAATTAGAAAAGATGATTAGAAACTTGCAAATCGATAGAGATGGGAGCATGATTTCAATAACTTCTAGTATTGGAGTTACAAGTAATTCAAATGGTTCTATTCTAACTTTTAATGAATTATTTCATGAAGCTGATGTGGGTCTTTATAGGGCTAAAAAGAAGGGTAAGAACCAAATTTATGTAACCTCATAATAAGAAGATAAGAACTTGATAGAATAATTTTTCCTTTTATTAGGCCAACATTTAATTTTTTGAAGATGTGGATATCACTTCTGTCATCCTAAGTTTCGTTGAAAAATTTATAAAAATTCATTTATAATGCAAGAAGAGGGTGTACCAAAGATCAACTTTGGACACCCTCTTTTTGTATTATTTCGATTAACCTTAGTTATCCACCATTATTTTCAGAAGAATTTCCGTTATCCTTTCCGTCTCCTGGTGGGTTCGTAGGTGGAGGATTAGGAACGGTTGGTTTTCCAGGTTGTTCTGGATTTCCTTTTCCTGGCTCTTCCTTCCCGGGTTGTTCGACTACAGGGACTTCTTCAGGTCCAATTCTAACTTCAGGTGATGGTGCTGATTCCTTTCCAGCGATATCGACAGCTGTTACATAGTATAAGCCGTTTCCGCCATTAAAGGATAGCGTTTCTCCGGTTTTAATAGAAGCGACCTTGCTACCGTCTTTATATACTCTGTATCCGACGACATCCTTTTCTGGATGGTTTGCCCAAGTGATTGTCGAGCCTGAAACTTTTGCAGATAGAGCAGCAGGAACTTTATCGTTATCCTCGATTTTATCATCTGGTAAAAGTATTTTTGACCAACGATCCTTCTCTGGAATTAATTGTTGAGGATTAACATTTACCCCAAAGAGCTTTTCTATATAATCCGGGTTTAAGATTAACCCAGCCTCAGCAAATTCATCTGGTGTTGAATCTAAGGCAAGATATTTTTTATCTCCAATTTGAACATACTTACCTTCGACTAAACTATCATCGACCTTGCTAGGTACATATTTTGCATTAAATAGATCAGTCTCAACAAGACCAGCCTTTGTACATGCATCAGAAGGTAACAAGCCAGAAACGGCACAGAAGGAGCGTCTCACAATTCCACCGGGCATCTTAATTGTCTCTGCTGGGTCAACCAATTCTGGTGCCACATCATAGGCTGCATTCATCATTTGAGCCCATAAGTAAATATTTCGGTTAGAGTAAGATAGCCCTTTGTAATTCAATTCTAAAGGCTTTGGTGTATCGTAACCCAGCCAAGTTCCGAAAGAGATATTCGGATTTGTAGCAACAAACCAAGCATCTTTATAGTCTTGTGCTGTACCTGTTTTACCTGCCCAGTCAGAACTGAACTTAAGTCGGCTATTTAGAGATGCCGCTGTACCTGATTTAATAACATCACGCATCATGTCGTATGTTAAATACGCTGTTTGCGGACTAAATACATCTACTGGTTGTACTTCATGCTGGTAAACCGTATTGCCTTCTTTATCTACAATTTTTTCGATTAAGTAAGCGTCGATAAATTGACCGTTATTCGCAAAGGTGCCAAAGGCATTGACGTTTTCTTCAACAGTGATGCCGTTTGTTAATCCCCCAATCGCTGTAGAACGGTTCGTATAATCTTCAGGTGTTAAGGAGGTAATGCCCATCTTCGTTAAATACTCAGCCGGACGTTGTCCTAAAATATCTGTATACGCTTTAACGGCTGGAACGTTATAAGATTTCGCTAATGCATACCTTGCTGAAACTAAACCACTATAGCCTCCACCGTAGTTTTTGGGCCAAGGGTTAGGATTTGTAGGATCTAATCTTAATGGTAAGTCAGGTAATATCGATCCAGGAGCAAGACTACCCAACTCAATAGCTGGAGCATATACAAGCAAAGGTTTCATCGTTGAACCATTAGAACGCTTACCACTTGTTGCATGGTTTAATTGCTCTTGATTAAAATCTCGACCGCCTACAAAACTAAGGATCTTTCCTGTTTTGTTTTCAATCATCATCGCCCCAACTTCAACAGGCTTATTAACTGTAACCTCTTCACCAGTTTCAGGGTCCGTTTCAGTTACTTGAATATCACTACCATAAAAAGTGAATTCATCCTTCACTTTTTGCATAGCATCATAGATATCCTTTTTAATCGTTGAATGAATCTTATATCCATTTTGACGTAAATCTCGATCGGCCAATGCTAAGTATTCGCCTTTTAAATTTTCGTCATTCTGTAAATCCTCTGCTGAGTATCCATCTTTTTCAGCTAATATCGTAGATAAAATATCAATTGCTCGTTTCTCAATTTCGAAAGTGAGCCATGGGTATTCCTCTTGAGGACTAGTACTTGGTGGAATGAAGTCTTGAGTAATGTCATAGTTGATAGCTTCATCATATTGTTCTTTTGTAATAGAGCCTTTATCATACATTCTCTCTAAAACAGTTTTCATTCGAGTCATTCCTGGCTCGAGATTATTTTTGATTTCTCCTTTATTTGTAAAAGGAGTGTAACCGAATGGACTTTGTGGGAGACCTGCGATAAAGGCTGCTTGTGGAAGCGTTAATTCCTTTGCAGTCACTCCAAATACCCCTTTTGCTGCTGCTTGAACTCCGCCAATGTTTCGTCCTGTTGAATTTCTACCAAAGGTTGAAACATTTAAATAGGCCTCTAGAATTTCTTTTTTGTCAAAGAATTGTTCTAGCCTAAGCGCTAACAAAATTTCTTTTGCTTTCCGTTCAAATGAGACCTCATTTGTTAGAATTTGATTCTTGATTAATTGCTGTGTTAACGTACTACCACCTGTTTGCACAGCAGAGTTTGTTACTTCTTGAAATAGTGCACGCATGATAGCTTTTGGAACAACTCCATCATGCTCGTAAAAATATTCATCCTCCGTTGCGACAACCGCTTTTATAAGATAATCTGATACGTCCTCTAGCTTAACTTCCTCTCGTTCTAAGTCAGTACGAAGCTTTCCTAAATAGACGTCATCAGCGAAGTACAAATCTGATGTTTCTTCATAGTTGTAAATATCCTTCTTCATACTATCGTAGGAGCGAATTGGTTCATCTTTAACCATTGAGGCAAAGTAACCAGCTCCTACACCACCTGCAAATGCACCGCCAAGGATGATAACAACAAAAAAGATAAGCACTAAATTCCAAACCACATGATAAGTAATGCTTGCGCTTTTTTTAGTCTTTTTACTTGTGAAAAAAGCTTGGCAAGACTGGATAAGTTGCTTCCAATTTAATTTTTCTTTCAATCGTATCATTCCCCCTAGAATCACATACATTATAGCATAAAGCGTAAGACAAGTATTAAGATAACGTCAATTTTCTAACAATCCTGTAATGTGGTTTGACAAGATGCATGGTTTTATGATAAAAATTCCTTAAATCAATTTTTATAATCAAGCTATGATGGGAATGAAACTTCGTTCAATAGTAGTGCTTCTATCTCTGTTTCAGAAAGCTGACGGTTGCTGCAAGTCAGTACACATAGAATGCATGAATTACCTCCCTGAGCTTTTACTGTGAACCATTGTGTACTAGCAGTAAACGGCATGTCCGTTATCTATTTGAGTGGAGAACTTTATAGTTCTCAAGTTGGGTGGTACCGCGTATAACACGTCCCTTCGATTTAATCGAAGGGGCTTTTTTTATGTAAAAAAATTGTTGGAGGAATAGTCATGAATTTATTACAAGATTTACAGTGGCGTGGAATTGTATATCAACAAACTGATGAAGCAGGGCTAACAGAATTATTAGCGAAAGAAAAGATTTCTTTATACTGTGGAATGGATCCAACTGGAGACAGCATGCATATCGGACACTTGCTGCCATTTTTAACACTTAGACGTTTCCAAAATGCTGGCCACCGTCCGATCGTACTTGTTGGTGGGGCAACTGGATTAATCGGTGATCCGAAGGCAACTGAAGAGAGAGTACTTCAAACCGTTGAAACGGTTCAGAAAAACGTTGAAGCATTAACTGAACAATTAAAGACAATCTTTAATTTTGAAGGGGAAAACGGCGCGATCATGGTAAATAACTATGATTGGACTGCTCCGATGAATGTGATTACTTTCCTTCGCGATTATGGCAAACATGTCGGAATCAATTACATGCTTGCAAAGGATACGATTGCTACTCGTTTAGAAACGGGTATTTCCTTTACGGAATTCGCATACACAATCCTGCAAGGTATGGACTTTAAACATTTATATGAGCAGCACAACTGTAAGCTCCAAATCGGCGGAAGTGACCAATGGGGGAATATTACTACAGGTTTAGAGCTTATTCGCAAAATGACCGATGAAGATTCAAAAGCATTTGGACTAACTATTCCGTTGGTAACAAAATCAGATGGAACGAAATTTGGTAAAACAGAAAGTGGTGCTGTTTGGTTAGACCCTGAAAAAACGTCTCCATATGAGTTCTACCAGTTCTGGATTAACACAGCTGATGCGGATGTAGTGAAATACCTAAAATACTTTACGTTCCTTTCTAAAGAGGAAATTGAAGGGTTAGAGCAATCTGTTCAAGAAGAAGCTCATCTACGTAAAGCACAAAAAGCTTTAGCGGAAGAACTAACTCGCATGATTCATGGAGAAGCAGCACTTCAACAAGCAATCAAAATTACAGAAGCTTTATTTAGCGGAGATATTCGTAATTTAACTGCTTCTGAAATTAAGGAAGGCTTCAAGGATGTTCCTTCTCACGAGCATAAAGAGGGTGAAGAACTTGGCATTGTCGACCTTTTAGTAAATGCAAAAATTTCTCCATCGAAGCGTCAAGCACGAGAAGATGTGGGGAATGGAGCTATTTATGTAAATGGAGAAAGAATTACAGAAGTAGAATATGTGCTTTCTGATAATGATCGTATCGAAAATCAATTTACGGTGATACGCCGAGGAAAGAAAAAATACTTCTTAATCAAATACTAATTGATTTGAGAGCAAGGGTGATTCATTTCATCTTTGCTCTTTTTTTGTCGTAAGTTTGTATAATTTTGAAACTTTTTACAAATTCCTCCGTATTTAAGATAGGCCACAAACTTACATATAAAATTTTTGGAAGGAGGGTGTAACGTTTCTTCTTTAAATTATGAAAGAGGGTGACACGCATGGAATTGTTCGGGAGCTCCATTCAATCCATTTATTTAACAACTCTCATTATTGCTGGTGCATTAACAATCCTATACATTCTTTTCAATGACCTCCTTGATGGATTTGCAGAAATGATTCCATTTCTAAATCCAGCTCTTATTCTTGCTTTTATCACATTTTTTTCTGCAAGCGGATACTTATTTGAAATTCTGACTTCATTTAATAGCTATCTTATCGTTGCTTTCTCCATCTTAATAGCTCTTATTCTTGATACTTTACTTCATATTTTTGTACTTGTACCTTTGTCTTCAGCAGAGGAATCACTCGTTTATACTACAAATTCTTTACGTGGAAGAGTGGGAAAGGTGATCATTCCTATTCCAGTTGGGGGCTATGGGGAGGTTCTTTTGAAGAGCGCAAGTGGCTCTGTAGCAAAATCAGCTGTGAGTTTTAAAGGAGAGTCAATTGAGGAAGGAAAGAATGTTTTAGTTGTGGAGGTTAAAAGTGGTGTTCTCTACGTAGTCCCACACGAAAGCCCAGAGGATTTCTACTTTTAGATAAAAATTGTTTGAGGGGGAATTATGATGACAATGCCGGTTATCATTATTATTGGAGTAGTTGCTTTTCTACTAATCGCTTTATTACTTGTATTTATTACAAAGTATCGGACAGCTGGTCCAGATGAAGCACTAATTGTTACGGGGAGTTATTTAGGGAATAAAAATGTAAATGTAGACGAATCAGGTAATAGAATCAAGATTATTCGTGGTGGCGGTGCATTTATCTTACCGGTCTTCCAACAAGCGGAACCACTCAGCTTATTGTCCAGTAAGCTTGAAGTAACAACTCCAGAAGTGTATACGGAGCAAGGTGTTCCAGTGATGGCGGATGGTACGGCCATTATTAAAATCGGTAGTTCTATAGAGGAAATTGCAACAGCAGCGGAACAATTTCTTGGCAAGCCGAAAGCAGACAGAGAAAATGAAGCAAGAGAAGTACTAGAAGGTCATCTTCGTTCCATCTTAGGTTCGATGACGGTAGAGGAAATTTATAAAAATCGAGATAAGTTCTCACAAGAAGTTCAACGAGTTGCCTCACAGGATTTAGCAAAAATGGGTCTAATGATCGTTTCTTTTACGATTAAGGATGTAAGAGATAAAAATGGCTACCTTGAATCTTTAGGAAAACCGAGAATCGCCCAAGTAAAACGTGACGCTGATATTGCTACTGCTGAAGCAGAAAAAGAAACACGAATAAAGCGGGCAGAAGCAGATAAGGATGCGAAAAAAGCTGAGCTTGAACGAGCAACTGAAATTGCAGAAGCAGAAAAAGAAAATCAAATGAAAATAGCTGATTATCGTCGTGATCAGGATATTGCAAAAGCCCGAGCTGACCAGGCTTATGATTTAGAAACGGCTCGTGCTAAGCAGGAAGTTACTGAGCAAGAAATGCAAATTAGAATCATTGAACGTCAAAAGCAAATCGAGCTAGAAGAAAAAGAAATTCAACGTCGTGAAAAACAATACGATTCAGAAGTGAAGAAAAAAGCAGATGCGGATCGTTACTCGGTTGAGCAAGCAGCTGCTGCGGACAAGGCAAGACAACTAGCAGAAGCAGATGCCAACCAGTATCGTATTGAATCGTTAGCAAAAGCTGAGGCAGAAAAGGTTCGCTTAGATGGTCTTGCAAAAGCGGAAGCAGAGCGTGCGAAAGGTACTACCGAGGCGGATGTTATTCGTCTGAAAGGTCTTGCGGAAGCAGAAGCAAAGAGAAAGATTGCCGAAGCGTTCGAACAGTACGGAAATGCCGCTGTTCTAGATATGGTTGTTCAAATGTTGCCTGAATACGCAAAACAAGTAGCAAGCCCACTAGGAAACATTGACAAGATCACTGTTGTGGACACTGGTGGTAATGGTGAAAATAGTGGAGCCAACAAAGTAACAGGCTATGCAACTAACTTAATGTCAACCTTACAGGAATCTTTAAAAGCTTCTTCTGGAATAGACATGAAAAATCTCCTAGAGAACTTCTCAGGAAAAGGAAACGTGCGGGAGAGTATAGAAGAGTTGACTAAAGAGTTAGTAAACGCAGAGACAAAAGAATAAACAATAAAAAATAAACATTCTTTCCTTAAAAAAAGAGGTAGAGAATGTTTATTTTTTTCTGAGCATTTATTAGTATTTTAACTTTGAATTGTTTAAAAAAGCTATTTTTAAGATCAATGTAAGAAAATTTTTGATATACTCATATTATAGTAATTATTTAAAAATTCTATCAGAAAATAAATAATTGAGAAGTAGTAGAAAGTACATATGTAATATTTCTTAGCTAACAGATTACATAATGTTTATAAAGGAGAATGGTTTATGAACTTGGAGGAGTTGTGCTTTGGAGATATTCTCAAGTCGATAAGAATTCAAAGAGGCTATACTGTAGAAAGTCTTTCTGATGGAATTTGTACTCCTGAAGAATTAGACGAATTCGAAAAGGAAATTAAATATCCCACCATTGACCAATTATTTAAAATGTCTCAAAAATTAAATGTGAACTTAAGCAATTTTTTCGATTTCGGAGCAACGAGTAGTTTTCGGTATGATATAGCGGTTATGGAGCTAATTAAGAAGTTCAAGTATGAAAGAGATTACCATTCTATTTTGGAAGTAGTGGTAAAAGAAAAAGATAATGCATTTTTTAAGCATACGTCTTATCAACAATTTTTGATATGGCATGAAGGGATATGTAAATACTACTTACAAAATAAAAAAGATGAATCAATTGAACTACTTCAATATGCATTGGGTCTAACAAATCCTGCTAGAACTAATTTAACTGAAAGGGAAATTGAAATTCTAACTAGTATGGCAATAATAGAAAAGGATTTTGGTAATTTTGAATTATCGAAAGAAATGCTATTAGATGCTTTAAATCATACTGATAATTTACCACATTTGTTGGATCCGAGGGTTAAGGTGAGAATTCTATATGCGATAGCTCAGGTTCTGACTAAGCAAGAAAAATATGAGGAATCCTTGAAATACTGCAAAAATGGAATAAATCATTGTATTAATTCTCAAGATATGTTGTTATTTCCAGACTTTCACTATCAAATAGGAGAAAATCTATTAAAATCTGGTGCAATATTAAAAGGAAAGCAATATATAGCGGACGCAATATACATTTTTAAATTACAGAAAAATGATAAATTTGCAAAACTAGTAGAAGAAGAGTTGGAAAAATTATTAAAATAGTGATAATATTTAATTGAAACAAATTTTTGAAAAAGGAAGGAGATTAGCTATGAAAAGTTTAAAAAGACTTTTAGCAATTTCAGCACTTGGGCTAGTTCTTGTAGGAATTGCAAGTGTTAACAATGATGCGCAATTGGCAGATTTACCATCTCTTCATAAGTCTGATAGAGTAACTACTCTAGATTTACCTTCCCTACACTAATTACTAAAATATTGTTTTTTTTTAATTAGTTTAGAATTACATAATCATATCTTATGAGAAGACACACAAAGAAAATGTGTGTCTTTTTTCTGTGAAATAAATAAAAAACCCTAGAGAATTTCTCTAGGGTTTTAATCGTTAAACTATTAACGAGAGTAATATTCAACGATTCTTTCAACCCTTGATTTAATTTATTAGCTGGAAGTGCAAAATCTGCAGGTGAAGATATTGAACAGCTTTTCGATATGATAAATCAAAAGGAAGTATAAGTTGAACGATGATTACGTCCATAAGAATGTACATTTCTGACATGTTTTTCATCAGCGATTGTCACAAATAATGAAACGTTTAAAGTGAATAAAAAGGATTGAAATTTCGCAAAATATTATCAAAGAGTCTTCAAAGGATCCCCTTTATATAAATGGGGTTTATATGGCCTTGAGTGTATGTGGGTGGGACATAGGGTATTGTCCCTATAGGCTACTCAAACACTTAGGATAATACTATTCCCCTTAAACAAACAAGTATCCTTTCACCTTGTCCCTCGTTTACTCAAATTTTTGAATGAAGTTGCTATATAAATGAATGATGCTTATATTAATGTATCCTGTCCCAAATCCTGCTTAGATCTAAGGGAACGGATACTTTTTCACCATGAATCTCTCTATGTATAATAGGATTAGTAAAACTTTGTTCTAAACTATCTATTTGTTCCTTATGTCTAGCTCTTAGTTTTGTTCCTGAAATTATTTCTCTATAGTCCTTATACATACTTCTTAAACCTCGCTTTTATTATTCACCATTTTTTTATTAATTTAAAATGAATAGGACATACTGAATCATACCTTATTTCTCAAATAAAAAAGCCTATCCGATTATGCTTATAAAAGTGGAATATACCTTGTATTTGGATAAAAAATAATGTGCAAAATTGCTACAACCCCCTGTAATCAAAAACATAGGTATATATTAAAAAATTTTTAATTGCTCAATTCCCAATTTTCACTCCCTCCTTTAGATTTTTCTTGCAAAATGTATTTTTACCAAAAACATTAAAAAATTACATATTTTTAAATTCTCAAATATTCAATTTAAAATTTAATTAAAATGGATAATAATTTGTTTATTTAGCACTATAAAAAGGTCAAATCATAGGAGGTGTTATTCATGACAGTCATAAATGACGTTAAGACAGCTTTAGCAGGATTAAAAAGTGCGCAGGCTAGCTTTGAAACATTTGCTCTTAGTACAGATAATCAACAAGCTAAGCAACTTTATCAGGACGCTGCTACACAAACCCAATCCGTTATTGACAGCATTGAACCACGCGTTCAACAAATCGAACAAGAAGAACCTCAATACAAACAACAATAATGAGTATGGTGGAAAGGTTGGTTGAGGGGCCAACCTTTTTTTAAGCCTTCCAATGCTGGTGAAAACATGGAGGTGATGTCATGAAAGTAAAAATAATATTTTTCATTTTAATAGTTATCGGATTGGGATCAGGATGTAACGGAAACCAAAATCAGTTAGGTAATAACAATAATTTGAGTATTTCACAAGTACATACAAGTAAGCCAATTGATCAATCTGTTGCCAATCATGCTAAAGAAAAGATTATCACAAAGGAAGAAATTTCGGATGTAAAGGCTGTGAATACAGATAAAGAGCTTTTAGTAGCGATAAAAGTCGGAAATTTCGACCGTTTCCGATTAAAAAATATCGAGAAGTCAGTAAAATCTGACTTGGAAAAAATGTATCCAAATCATAAAGTATTTGTTTCAAGTGATAAAAAAATGTTCTGGGAACTTGAAAAAAAAGAACAAAGACTGAAAAAAAACGATACGAATAAGAAGAATTTAAAAAAGGATTTGAACAAACTGAAAAGTCTTATGAAGGAACAAACCTAAAAAGGAAGGATCGAGTTATGTCTAACAATCAAAAGAAACAACTCACTCCTGTGCAACAGGAATACCAGAAGTTGCAAAACCAACGAGAAATCAAAAGACCGGTTGTTAAAAATTGCATAAAGGCCTTTTTAACTGGTGGACTTATTTGTCTGATTGGTCAGTGTATTTCAGACTTTTACATTTATTATTTTAATTTTACTGAGCAAACTGCAGGAAATCCAACGGTGGGTACGTTAATTTTTATTACGATGCTTCTTACTGGTTTTGGCGTATATGATCGAATGGCCCAATTTGGAGGAGCTGGAACAGCTGTACCCGTAACGGGTTTTGGCAATGCTGTTATATCACCTGCCATTGAGCATCGAACCGAAGGATTTGTACTGGGCGTAGGCGGCAACATGTTTAAATTAGCAGGGGCGGTTATTTTATTTGGTGTTTTTTCTGCTTTTGTCATTGCCCTCATCAAAACCATTTTAATCCAGCGGGGTGGTTTATAATGCTTAAAGGTCATCGTACATGGATCTTCGAACAAAAGCCTGTCATTATTTCAACTGGAACCGTTGGTGGACCATTCGAAGCCAATGGTGCTATCCCAGATGATTTCGATATTCTTCATGCAGATTTATGGCTTGGACAAGATTCCTATGAAAAAGCACATAAAGTCCTTTTTGAAGAAGCTTGTCAAAAGGCAATGGAAAAGGGAGGCATCCAAAAGGACCAAGTTCAATTTGTCCTTGCAGGCGATCTGATTAACCAGATAACTCCGACAAGTTTTGCCAGCCGAACCATTGGAGCGCCTTATTTTGGATTGTTTGGCGCCTGTTCCACCTCTATGGAAGGATTGGCTCTAGGTGCCTATATCGTTAATACAAATGGGGCTAAATATTTGTTAACAGGAGCTTCCAGTCATGATACAGCTGTTGAAAAACAATTTCGGTATCCAACGGAGTATGGTGGACAAAAACCTCCTACGGCACAATGGACGGTTACTGGTGCTGGCGCCGCTCTTTTAAGCGATTCTGGGGATGGACCTCGTGTCACTTCTGCCACAATTGGCCGGGTGATTGATATGGGTCTGACTGATCCGTTTAATATGGGAGGGGCTATGGCACCTGCTGCAGTTGATACCATTGAAGCGCATTTAAAAGAAAGAAACGTCGAGCCATCTTATTACGATTTAATTGTAACCGGAGATCTTGGTCAGATTGGACAAGAAGTTTCCATCGATCTATTTAAAAAGCATGGAATCCCTATTCGTGAAGAGCAATACCAAGATTGTGGCCTTATGATTTATCGGGAGGGGCAACCGGTTCTAGCAGGAGCAAGTGGAGCAGGATGTTCAGCAACGGTAGTTTATGGTCATCTGCTAAATCGGATGAAAAAAGGTGAATTTAAAAGAATGTTAGTAGTAGCAACAGGAGCTTTATTATCCCCTCTTTCTTTTCAGCAAAATGAAACGATTCCCTGTATTGCACATGCGGTGTCGATTGAATATGTAGGTGAACAATAAATATGACCTATTTTTGGGCTTTTACAGTAGGTGGTTTGATATGTGTGATTGGGCAAATTATGTTTGATGTTTTCAAGCTTACACCGGGGCATACGTTAAGTACCCTTGTAGTAGTGGGAGCAATTTTAGATGGGTTTGGTTTATATGAACCCTTGATTGACTTTGCTGGAGCAGGAGCTACCGTTCCGATTACAAGTTTCGGAAATTCACTTGTTCATGGTGCCATGCAGGAAGCAGAAAAACATGGGTTAGTTGGTGTACTCACTGGGATGTTCGAAGTCACAAGTTCAGGTATTTCAGCAGCCATTATTTTTGGAATGCTCGGAGCCTTAATTTTTAAACCAAAAGGATAAGGAGAACGATTCAATGACTATAGCATCAGATGTAAAGCAGTCTCTTGCAAGCCTTAAAGGTGTAGAAGCCGATTTATCTAGCTTAGCACTCAGGACTCAAGACCATGAATCGAAGCGTACACTACATGAAACGATGATGATTGTGCATGAGGTAGTGACGGATTTAAAAAAGCGAATTGGAGAAATTGAACTAGAGGAATTTCAGTACAAAGGTTTCTAGTTAAATTATATTTGCAGGGGGTGTCAAGCAGTGCCTGAATGGTTAGATATTGCTGTACGGTCAGCAATCTTTGTTGCTGTTTTATTTGTCATTACAAAATGGTTAGGAAAAAAGCAAATTTCTGAACTATCTTTCTTTGAATATGTGACCGGTATTTCCATTGGAAGTATTGGTGCAGAAGTGTCTATGGGACTTGAACGAAACATTTTTCACGGAATTATTGGAATTGTCATCTTTGCAGCTATCCCCTTTATTGCTGGTTTAATTTCCTTGAAAAGCAAAGGTTTTCGCAATTTTATAGAAGGGAAAGCAACTGTATTTATAAAAGATGGAAAAATCATGGAAGATAATTTGAAAAAAGAAAGATACGCGACAGATGAATTGTTAGAATTACTTCGTAAGAAGGATGTTTATCAGGTAGCTGATGTAGAATTTGCTGTATTAGAGGCAACAGGAGATTTATCCGTCATGTTAAAAAAGGAGAACCAACCTTTAACAGCAAAGGATTTAAACTTATCCGTTCCTTCCATCAAAGAACCTCAGACTGTCATTATGGATGGTGTCATAATGGATGAACCACTAGCTACAATTGGACGAAATCGTGCTTGGTTACACACTGAGTTAGAAAAATTAGGGGTTACGGTTGAAAATATCTTTCTTGGACAGATTAATTCTTTTGGAGAATTAACGGTGGATCTTTTTGATGATAAGTTGCAAATTGCATCCCCTCAAGAAAGACCTTTAATTCTTTCAACTCTGAAAAAATGTCAAGCCGATTTAGAACTGTTTGCTCTTGGAACGGAATCAAAAGAGGCCAAACAAATGTATGGGTTAAATAGCGAAAAATTACAAAAAGCTATCGAAAAAGTAACCCCTATTTTAAAAGGATAATTTTTTTTTGTATTACGTTGTGATGTATGACAAAAAGGGGGGAGACCATTCTTTACACTCTTATTAGTCGAATCTTGAAATTATATAATCTTTGGAATTTGGTTGCAGAGTCAAAGAGATGAAAAAAGGTTAAAAACCTTAGTCCAATTTCGGACTAAGGTGAATTTTCCTAAGAGGTGTTAGAAGTGTCTATTTTTTTAGCCAAAGTTATTTTTATTTATATTGTATTTATTATCGCAGTAAAAATTTTAGGAAAATCAGCTCTAGCCCAACTTACCCCTCATGATTTTGGAGCGATTCTTTTTTTATCTTATTTAGCTTTTGGTTCTATTAAAGTAAACGGAGTGATGGAGGGGATTATTGGAATCAATGTAATAACATGCATTCATCTATTTATATCAAAGTTAAGTTTATTAAATAAGTTAAACCCTTTTATTGTCGGAAAACCGACTATTCTAATTAAACATGGTAAAATTATCTATCGAAATTTAAAGGAACGTAGATATCCTTTATCTGAGCTGTTGTCTAATTTAAGAACATCAGGATACCCGGATATTCAGGATATTGAATATGCGATTTTGGAAGCAACAGGTGAAATTAGCATTTTACCTAGAAAAGAATTAGTTCCGATTACTCCAAAGGATTTACATATGAAAGTGGAATACCGGGGATTACCCATAGCCGTTGTCATTGAAGGGAAAGTGCAAAAGCGTAATTTAAAATTATTCCACAAAAATGAAAAGTGGTTAAAGGAAGAACTAAAGGCAAAGGGATATCATCAAATCAAAGATATTTTTTATGCTGCTGTTAGAGATACCGACCATTCATTAACCATTAACAAGGATGTTAACGATTAATATTAAGACGATTCCCCTCCCTATATTTTAATTCTTAGATAGGTAAATATGGATTTTTAATGGTACAAACAACCAAAATCTTACCTTATCATAAGATACCATCAAGTTCTAAGTATTTTTGAGGAAGGATCTGAGAAACCAAATGCATAATTATACCCCTTTTCATACCCCAGTTTATATGTCCTATGGGGATTTAAAAAATGAAACTTTGCGTGCTGTAATACCTTTTGTAAACTATGGTTTTCAAGAAGCAGCATTTACATCCTATCATCACGCACTTACAGAAGTGGCAGCCATTGCTTATTTACTTGGAAAAGGATTTGATCCACGAACTGCTTATAAAACAGTTGAATCATGGGAAGTAAATGAAACATTTTATTGAGAACATATAAGATTCAGCCATTAATGATCTATCAAACATTACCAGCATATTTAAATATTTGAATGTAAATATTAGATTTGGAAGCGAGATTCATTTTACCTTCCAATTACTCGATTGAGGAAGTGTTTGATATTGAATAACCGGATGAATCTTATTAATATGGGCAAAAGACTAAACTTATTCAATATGTTTAACAGAAGAAGAAATAATAGGGGAATTTTATGGGCCTCTTTGATTGGTTTAGGAGCTAGTGCTGCTGTTTTTGGATTTAGAAGAAATGGAAACAGGAATATGTTGGCCCCTATCCAAAACCTTACTAATAATGTTCAAAATAATGGTCAAATGAAAAGAATGGTTACAGCTATAACAGAGTTTTCAAAAGAATTAGTCCCTAATCAATATCAAAAATAAATAAATAAATAAATAAATAAATTTCCTTAGAAAAAAGGGCTATCTCATAGGGATTATCCTGAGAAAGCCCTTTTCCATTTAATTAAACGTTACATAGTTAAGAATTTGTCATGCTCCAGTTAACAAGTTATTTATCGCATTAAAATATTAGCTATTATTGTTTTAGACGCCTCTTAATATCCAAAAGTTGATGGGAAAAGATGTCCAGAATCTGCTAGATACTTTGACCAAATACAAAGTAGGAGCTATCAATGCTGTGAAGATACATAGTAGGGGAAGATGGGGGTAAATAGAGAAATTTTTTTATATTTTTATTACAACCCATACCAGTAAACATAATTATTCAAAAAGCCCTCAGATTTTGATTATCTGATGGCTTTTGGAAATTATTTAATGATTAACATCAAATTTATGGCTACAACAGAGGAAAAAGGAGGCAGGCACCCTGCTGCATTAATCGCTCTGAAAGAGACCGTTGAACTAAATCTTCCATTCGCAATAAGACAGAATCCTTTAGGTCTCGCTCGAATTGTTCTGTAAGATCTGTCGCAACATCTTTACTGTAAAAAAATTCACTCACTTCGTAATTCAAACGAAAACTTCTCATATCGTAGTTTGCTGCTCCTACTTCTGCTACTTCCCCATCGATAACCATTGTCTTCGCGTGAAGCATTCCTTTGTTATATAAGTAGATTTGGACCCCTGCTTCCAATAACTCTCCATAATAAGTAAAGCTTGCACGTTCTACCATATTTTGATTTACTTGACGAGGAACCAGCAATCTTACACGTACTCCAAGTTGCACAGCCGTCTTAAGCCCCATAATAATATCCTGATCTGGTACAAAGTAGGGTGTGGTGATATCAACGGCCTTGGTGGCTTGTGTTAACCCTATAAAGTACGCTTGCCTAATAAAAGGTGTAGGAATACTTGGATTACCTTCTACTGTCTGAAAATAGGCTTGGTGCATTTTCTCATTAGTCGGAACTTTATTCGTCTTTGTTCGTTCAACAGTTCCCAACTCTGTGCTCCATTCTGTCATCATGGTAAGTGGTTTTAACCTGCTGGTTTTAGGAATGATTGAGGAACCATCTTTTACTGTTGTTGTTTTCATTCCAGATTTCCCCCTTATGTGTTCAGTTGAGGCAATCTTCCAATGGTTCTCGAAAATCATTTTCAAATCAGATGAAGCTTCACCAACTATTCTTACATGAGTGTCACGCCAGTAGCCTACATTTGGCTTTAATCCAGTATATTCATCCCCAATATTAATCCCACCGGTAAAAGCTTCTTTGCAGTCGATTAGGGTAATCTTACAATGATCCCGGTTATTCAATGTTGAAAATATCCAAGGGGGACGTAAAGGAAAAATAGTCCGACATTCTATTCCAGCATCCATCATCCGAAATACCTGATTTTTGGATAATTTCCTGCTCCCCCAACCGTCTCTTATAAACCGGATATGTACACCTTCCAATGACCGTTCAATCAGTAAGTCCGCAATACGCCTTCCGATTTCGTCGTCTCTATATATGTAATATTCAAGGTCAATCGTTTTTTTTGCGTTCTGTATAGATTCCATAAGTTTTTCATAAGTATTAATCCCATTTACAAGAACTTGTACTTGACCAGACTTTAATCCACTTCCGGTTAAATGTTTCAATGCTTTTGCTATTTGCTGAGCTGAGTTGCAAAAGGAATCAGGAAGCATGTCTGATTCAGAAGAAATAAAAGCTGGCTTTTTACTTCGATTCATACGTATTGGATTTGATGTAATAAGATAGAGCCCATAACCAATCACAGGGAAGATAAAACTAATGGTTATCCAATTTAAAGCCACTGCTGGTCGCCTTACCTCGCGAACCGCCATAATGATCATAAAAACAGTATTTAATAAATAGAGTCCAAAAATCCATACCAATATAAAGCGCCCTCCTTTCTCTTTTAAAATGTATAAATGGTAACACGTTTATAAGTATCTTTAAAATTTAGTTGCATAAGGAAAAGTTGTAACGGGTCGCTAAAACCTTGGAAAAATAGCAAAGTCCCACTTAAGGAATACATTATCCCCAAGAGGCTAAAATAATTAAGTAATATTAATATTCTCTACTGAGGTGGTTATTATAAGCACTCGCCATGAAAATATTGAGAAAGTCCGATTGTTGGAAGACAAGTTATTTGCGTTGGATGCCACGGGGTGGCTGGAGTATGAGTTTTTAACATGGAAATGGTGGAAGTCGACCTGAAATTACGATTCATGAACTAACATTATCCATTGCTCAAAAAGAAGTAGTACAAGCAGTATAATGAAGGAAAAAGCTGTTACGGCTTTTTCCTTTTTTAAAAAGTTTAAAGACGAATTATTCAGTTTTCACTTAATGTTTGTACATATTTGTTAGTTTTCTTGTGGATACTAATAAATAACTCGGCTTATGGGTATTTAAGTAAACTTTATACAGCGAAATTTTTACAGGATAAAATCCCAATTGGTAAGAATGCGATCGTTTAAACCATTTATATATGGGATGAGATATATCGAAAACCTCAAAGCCAAGCCTTTCACAGCCTTTATTTAATGTTGTAATACCGATAATCCCTTTAATATTGGTATTATCAATATGAATTTGAATATAAAGATCAATTTCGGGTAAAGACTTTTTAACGTAGTTATAAATTATCTTTGCTTTTCTTATTTCACTGTTTATGTTTTTAAACTCCTTTAACAACCTAACATTGTGAAGATGAATCTTAACTAATGTGTCATTTTTATTGATCCCATCTGAAAGGACGATATTCCTGCCTTTATATTTTGTCAGTCTAACCCGAAAAATATTACCATCATGACTGGAAAGGTATGTTAGTCTTGTGCAATGATAGTATATAGGATTAATTAACTCCCAAATAGAGATAAAATAATCTCTCATGTTTCCTTACTCCTTTTAAATTCATTTTGACATTTTATTTTTAATAGAATCGAAAAATTTATTTGTGGAAAATCTGGACTAAAAACTTAATTATTAGAAGAAGAGCATGAAAATTCAAGGTAACGTAACAAATGTATAAGTAAGGAAGGCTGACTTATGGAGGGAATTGCCTTCTAGCATACATTTGATGAATACTAACCATTTATAAGGCATATAAGTACAATTTAAAGGTATTAATCGATGATCAACAGAGTTAATAAACATAGCATTGCTATAAGAAGCTAATATCCTTTTTAAATAAACCAATTTAGAAAAAACGATGGTTTATAAAAATAAAAAAAGGACTTTGCATCTCGCAAAATCCTTAATATATCTAGTTCTATAAAACCGTGCTTTTGATGTGATTATTATATATTACCAAATGGTATCCATAAAAGAATGGATGATTTATTCTTCTAAAGTTGATTGAGTTTGGAGCTGCGATTGTACTTGACTAATTAATGTTTGTATTTGTGCAACTTCACTTGATGCTTGTTTTAATGCTTCTGAAGCAAGAGTGGTATTAGCGGCAGATTGTTCAATTGCAGAAGTTATCATATCTTTTACAATAGAAGAAGCTGCCTCTGCTTGCTTCAATTTATTTGTATCGATTTGATTAGCCATTATTAATTTCCTCCTATTTGTTTTAGTACAAAATATAGAATGCTTCAAAGAAATTTTTTTATCCTTATTTCTTTGCCATAATATACGATTTCATTTTTAAATTATTTATCAACAATATCGTTGAATAGAACCTACATTTATTAACAAATGATAAATAATATCCTAATGTTTACAGAGTACTAATTCATTAAAAAAGCTGATTTTCCTGTACTGTAAGGAGAACCAGCTTTTTCAAATTAGTATTTGGTAAAGCTATTACTCATCTTTGTTATCCCCATCACCTATATCTTCCGCATCTTCTACTGGTTCTTCTGGATCTGGGTCTTTATCATTTTCATCATCTTTAAACATGTTATCATTTTCATCAACGCCGGGTGCATTTTCAAGATCGCCATTATCATTTTGATTATTATTACCATTGTTATCACCGTTTTCAATAACATTATTGTTATCTTCTGGTGGCGGATCCTGATCATCATTGTTACAACCCACCATTAACATAGTAGATAAAAATGTACCTGCAAGAAATAGAAACCATTTTTTGTTCATGGTTGTTCTCCTTTCATAGTCTATGTAATTTAAACTCAGTTAGTATCGTTCCCGATAAAAGTAAGATTATGATTGTATTTGAAAACTAAAATCCAATATGATTATTCTTAATCCTATTAAATTTGCTTCCTGTTCACGGAACACAACGATACTAATGACGTTTTTTTGAAATACTAGTTTAAAATTTATTAATGGTTGAAAGTATTCTAATATTTCGAGGGAAAATCCGTTTTAAAAAGTGGAAATTTTATACGGAATAATGTTATTGTTTACACTAACTTTAAGTCATCTGTCCTTCCCATTTTTTCACAACTCTCAGTCTAATTCTAAAATATCCTGCTTGTACATAAATTTATAGTAAACAGAGGATAAAAGGTGATTTATATTTTTGAGAAAATGGCTGCTATTATTATAGGAAGTTTACTAATAGGTGTAGGAATAAACGGTTTTTTAATCCCTTATCATTTGTTAGATGGTGGAGTTACAGGTATTTCCCTCATCCTACATTATTATTTTGGCTTTCCAACAGGATTAGGTTTGTTTCTTTTAAGCCTTCCTTTTTTTATATTTGCATGGTTTTATAAACGAACCTATTTTTATAATAATTTTCTTGGTTTAATTGTTGCAGCAATATTTATTGATTGGTTAGAACCTTTAAGAACACAATTTTTATTTTCTATCTTTACTAGTGTGTTATTAGGTGGAGCGTTTATTGGTATAGGAGTAGGAGTCATGCTTCTAAATAACGTAAGTACTGGGGGTACAGATATGTTAGCCCAATTCATATCGGAAGCTTTCTCCTTAAATGTAGGGGTTATCATTTTCTTAATTGATGGTCTAATTATAACAGTAGCGTTTAATGTGTTAGGATTAAAAGCATTTCTTTTTTCTTGCTTGATAATTTGCATTATTGGAATGATTACTTCCTTGATTGTTAGTCATAGAATTACTAAGGATAACTAAAATACATAAACGATTAAAAATAAAAATGATACAGAATAAAGTGAAACTGACTCTATTCTATATCACTTTTTGTTTATTGCAAAATAGTAGTGCAGAGCTTTGCAAGAGAAAAATGCAGAGTCCTGCACTATTTTTATAGGCATGGAAAATAAAAAAAGACTTGCCAGTCACCCCAAGTCCCTCTACTGTAATTGGTGTCGAATCAACTTAGAGTGGAGGAAAAGAAAGGAAGCTAGCAATGTCTGATATTAATTGTATCAAACACTTAAGAAACAACAAAGGCTTATCTATTACCAAAATACAACAAACATTAAATATAAATTGGAGAACAGCAAAGGAGTATGCAGATGAGGAACAATTACCAACAACAAAATCCTTTCCAAGAAAAGGAAGGATATATGAGGAAAACTGGGGAGAGATTGTATCGGATTGGTTGTTTGAGGACTCGAGAGATACACCTAAGATTGAACCAAAAAGATAAATTTATTATGACAAAATAGCCTATTTCTCTAATTTCATTAATTGGGAGGATACCTCTAAACTTCGTAAACAAGTATGTAAAGGATAAGTATAGTAGTCCAAACCTAAAAGGCATCGGTAAGATTGTTGCTTTACCAATGCCCATTTTTTTCTCTTAAATTACCGCGATGAACCTTAACACAACAAGTCCAATTTACATCATTATCTTTTTTATTCCATGCTAGCAGTATTTTTCTTTCCATTCCTTCACCCATGCTATTATTTTTTTGGCCCAAATTAGTGCAGTATCTTGCTTTATTTTGCAAAATAAATAAAAATGAAAAAACCCCTGAAACGTTGATTTAACAACATTTCAAGGGTTTTATTAGCATTAAAATGCTTAATGCTAATATTAACGAGAATAGAATTCAACGATTAGAGATTCGTTAACTTCAGCAGGAAGTTCAGAACGCTCTGGAAGACGAGTGAATGTACCTTCTAGCTTATCAGCATCGAAAGTTAAGAAGTCAGGTACGAAATTGTTTACTTCGATAGCTTCTTTGATGATGTCAAGGTTACGTGATTTTTCGCGAACGCCGATTGTTTGACCAGCAGCTACGCGGTAAGATGGAATATCTACACGCTTACCATCAACTAGGATATGACCATGGTTTACAAGCTGACGTGCTTGACGACGAGTACGTGCTAAACCTAAACGGTAAACAACGTTATCTAAACGTGACTCAAGTAGAGCCATGAAGTTTTCACCATGTACACCAGACATTTTGCCTGCTTTGTCGAATAGGTTACGGAATTGACGCTCGTTTACACCATACATATGACGAAGCTTTTGCTTCTCTTGTAATTGTAAACCGTATTCTGATAATTTTTTACGTTGGTTTGGACCATGTTGTCCTGGAGCGTAAGGACGCTTCTCTAATTCTTTACCTGTACCGCTTAATGAAATACCAAGACGGCGAGATAATTTCCAGCTTGGACCTGTATAACGAGCCATTGATGACTCCTCCTTGTGTTTTTATTTGGGTAAAATAAAAACAGACGTGACAGCAACAATTATGATCATTTTGTTTTCATGTACCTTCGCCCTCGCAGCAGAGGGTTACGCAGTACCCCATCAAGTTGAGGAACAAAATGAAACACAAAAGGTGTTCACATAGGCTGCGATATTTTACACAAAGACTATTATAACTATATTGAAGAAATAAAGTCAAGAAATTCTATAAAAAAGAGAAAAATTAATGAAGCTTTATAAAAGGAATGTGATATAATAGACAATGGTTGTTTTAATGAGGTGTACGTTTGTTTGTGTCGAAAAAACACTGATTATACATAGTCTAAGGCAGAGTCAAATGGAAAAATGTCAGATAAATGGAATAAATGAAACTATTTGGATTAAACGTCTCTATTCGTAAACAAGTTTACATCTTTGAAACGAAAAATACAAAGTTTCGACAAATTTTAAAATACATTATTATATAATGAAAATATAATAACTCGTCTAAGAAAACGTGATGATAATAGGTGATGATAGCAATGGAAGTGCTCGAGAAACAATTAATAGCAAACCTCAAAAGTCACTTTTTTGATCTAATAGATACAGAGAAAGGCTTATTATATTATGAACAGTTTTTAAAGGAAATGCTCTACGCGGTGAAAAGCTTCATCGGAGTAGATGAATTGACTGCTTTCAATTGCAATCATTGGAGTAGAGAACTGTTTATAGAAGCTTCGACCAATGAGGAGCTTAATACGAACCAACAATTCACTTTGTTATATGACGAGTTTCAGGATTATGTTACAAGAAAGTCTATCATCCACCAGCCCATCCCATTTACGAACTTTGAACAGTATGAAATATTAATTCCTTTAAAAAGAAATCAAGAAGTCTTTGGTTATCTTGCTTTTAGAGGAATAGCCAATTGTGATTGTTCCGATGCTTTACTTGTGGAAATTGCTAAGGAGTGCTGCAGTTTTCTCCATAAGGCAAGAGGCTTATGTGATGTCATTTTTAAAGAAAAACGCTATAAACAATTATTTCGTGTCACGGAAAAATTTCATTCTTCGATGGACATGGACGCCGTCCTCGAAGAAATAATTGATACTTTGCAAGAAGTATATCCAACCTTTACCTATTATTTGATGCTATCGCATGATAATAATAGTCATAAAAATTTGCCGATCAAAGATTTGGAATACGACAGCGAGAATATTTCGGCCATGCAAGCTTACTTAACAGGAACGATTCAATTAGAGGATTCCATACAAGAGAAAAAATCGATGCTTTATGCCCCTTTAAAAGGAAAACAGGGTGTCTATGGTGTGCTTCAGGTAATTGCACCAAATGCCATGACCTTCCCTAACAGCGAAATAGAATTTATTACCTTACTGGCCAATACGGCTGGTACTGCAATGGAGAATGCTCAGTTATACCAACAATCGCGAAAGCTGATTTCTGATCTTCAATTGATCAATGAAACATCTCACCGGTTAAATTCAAATCTTCGTCTTTCAGATACGATTAGCTTTATGACAGAGCATTTTCAGTCTTCCTTCGATGCAGAAGAAGTAGGCTTTGTTCTTGTATCTGACGATTTTGAACAATGGAAGGTCATCAAAGGGAGCACTTCGTTCTTCTTTTCAGATGGAGCCTCAGCCTATTTAAAATATATTTCAAAGAAAATTAAAAATGAAAGAGACTCCATCTTTTTGGGTGATCTAAATATTGAATATCTTTTAACTAAGTTTAAATCAGTGATGGCTGTGCCAATGGTGCAATCGGAAAAAATCATGGGCTTTGCATTGGTCATGAACCGTTTGCCGTATCATTTTTCTTTCGAAACATTTAAATTGATGCAATCACTAATTCATCACTCTACATTAGCTTTTACGAATTCAATGCTACGAGAAGAATTGGAAAAAATGGTCATAACCGATCATTTAACAAAACTGCATTCACGTAATTTCCTCACCGAAAAAATTCAACGTTCCATGTCTGAAGATGCTTATGGAACGTTCATTTTAATTGATATTGATAATTTTAAACAAATTAATGATTCGTATGGTCATCAAGTAGGTGACGAGGTCCTTATTCAAGTATCTTCCGTTATTCAGGATAATATTCGTGATGGAGATATTGGAGCACGATGGGGTGGAGAAGAATTAGCATTATACCTTCCAAAAATTCAACTTGATGTTGCGGTGGTTATCGCAGAACGTTTGGTTCGAAAAGTGAGCGAATTAACACATCCGCCTATTACCATTTCGTGTGGGGTATCCAACTGGACGAAGGACCATGATGATGATAACTTCACGAAGCTATTCAAAAGAGCCGACCAGGCCCTTTACGTGGCGAAAGAAACAGGCAAAAACAAAGTAATCATTCAAGAAGTAATTGGTTGATAAAAAAGGCGTGAGATCAAAATCTCACGCCTTTCCTTATTTACATAAACCGAACTAATTCTCGAACAAATTTTTCTAAATTTTCTTGATCAATTTCATCAAAACGGTTTTTCTCTGGTGAATCGATATCAAGCACCCCGATAACTTCCCCGTTCTTTATTATTGGAACGACAATTTCAGATTGTGAAGCAGCATCACAGGCAATATGTCCAGGAAATTGATGAACATCTTCAACGCGAAGTGTTTTCTTTTCGCTAGCACTTGTTCCGCAGACCCCTTTTCCGTATGGAATTCTTACGCATGCAGGGAGTCCTTGGAAAGGTCCTAGAACAAGTTCATTTCCTTCTGTTAAATAAAATCCTACCCAGTTCACTCTATCGAAAAATTGATTCAATAATGCTGATGCATTACTTAAATTAGCGATTTGGTTTGTTTCATCTTCTAGCAACGCAACAAGCTGCTTACGAAGGAGATTGTATTGGTCTTGTCGATTTTTACCATATGATTCGACTTTAAACATGTTTTTTCACCTGACTTTTCTAAATTGTACTTAGTATTGTATCAAATTAAGAAGAAAAATAGGAGACTTTGTCTACTTTTTTATAGAGGAAAACGAAGGAATGAAAAGAAGTATAAAGGGAGAAAGAAAAAGGAGGTCCAATCATGGTGCAGAGTACAAAGGATGCAATAGTGGAAGCTGCAATTTTATTATTCAATGAACACGGTTTTAACGGTACCTCCATTAGAGATATTGCGAAGAAAGCGAATGTGAATGTCTCTAATATCGCGTATTATTTTGAAAATAAAAAAGGACTTCTCGAACATTGCTTTACAGAGTACTTTGAGGCCTATTTAAATCAAATTGAATCAGGCTTTAATTTTACGGAAGAAGGCGCTTTAGGCCGAATTAAGAAAATAACAGAGAAGATTCTTCAGTTTCAATGTGAGAATATCCATTTAACGAGGCTTGTTTTACGAGAAATCTCGATCGATTCACAGATGATTAGAGAGATTATGTCGACTTATTGTGTAAAAGAACGGTACTTCTTTAAGAGAGCTTTTGAAGAAGGGATTCGCACAAAGGAATTTCACTCATTTTCAATTAATTACATGATTATTCAATATAAAAGCTTGTTAGCAATGCCGTTCTTAAATACGTATTATTTAGCTGAAGTACTTCAAGTGTTCACGAATGAATCGTATTTTATTAAAAAGTATGTAAAGGAAGTAAATGTTTGGTTGGAGAATGTCGTTTGCAATCAAGAGCAACAAAAGCTAGCCCTTGTAAGTACTTAAGACAAGCTGTCCCAAGCACTCATGGGACAGCTTTTTTTCTATACAAAAAGAGCATTATATCCTTGCTTCAATTCTTTCACTTGATGCGCATCTGAGCCATATACAAGTGGAATTTGTAATTTGATGGCTTCTTCTGAAACCCATTTTGGAGGATAAGTCTCCCCGCATAATGGCTTTGATGTGCCAGCCCCATTATAATCAAGCTCATAACCTCGCTCTTTCATTGCTTGTAGAATCTGTAAAATTTCACTCCTATAGTCATGCGCCATAGGGAATTTTTTTTGAAACTTTCTTACTAAGGTTATGTGGCCGATTCTTTTTGGCTTAAAGGGTCCTAAATCAGATTGGATCGATTTTAGTAGAGTACGAAAATAGTTCTCATAGACATGTTGTATAGAACCGTATTGTCGGATCATTTTTTCAAATACGTTTGGACTGTAATCAAGGCAGTCATAAGTATCCCCATGCTTCAAAAAATGAACGGAGAGAACGGCGTCATCCAGCTTATGCCCATAATAATTGAGGAAATCCTTCGTTTGTGCTTCGAACCCTTCGACATAATCTACTTCTAGTCCACAGTTGATGCGAATCTTATCCTTATACATCGGCTTTAATTGGTTGATCTGTTCAAAATACGCCTCAAGTTCTTCAAGCTTCATGCCACTATCCTGATCTGGTGTTGTATCAATAAACCCTTCTGGTAAAGGAGCATGCTCAGTAAAGGATATTTCTGAAAATCCTAACTGAATTGCTTTTTCGATATATTCTTCAAAAGCATCCTTTGTTCCATGAGGACAAAATGGGGTATGGATATGCCCATCCTTTTTCATCTATGTTCCTCCTCGTACAGTCGAATTTCTGTTCGAAAAAAGAAAAAATACTGGTGGGAATACAAAAATTTTGAAATTAATAGTCAAAAAATGTCGTTTACATGGTATCATAAAAACATTGAAATGCACATCATAAAACGGTTTTAACATAGTGAAAAAGTATGAGAATTTATAATTGATATATTACTATAAAAAATGTATGTTCGGTTGAGGCCCAATAATGTAATTGCGAAGGCATTTAGTTCAATAAAAGACTAAAGTTATTGGAGCTGGACAGGGGGCTTAAAAATGGAATTTATTATCGTTGGATTAGTTTTAATTCTTATTTTATATATAACTGGTTACGTGATGAAGAAAAAATATTATAAAGAAATTGACCGGTTGGAAGCATGGAAAATTGATGTGATGAATCGTCCTGTATTGGATGAGATGTCTAAGGTCAAAAAATTAAATATGACTGGACAGACAGAAGAACTTTTTGAGAAATGGCGTAGAGAATGGGACGAGATTGTCACAACAGGTCTTCCAGATGTAGAAGAATTTCTTTTTGACTCAGAGGAATATATTGATAAATATCGCTTTAAGAAAGCAAAACAAATCTTAAACGCGATTGAAAAAGATTTGACTGAAACAGAAGAGAATATTCAAGCTTTAATTGATGAAATTAAAGACCTTGTGGGTAGTGAAGAAAAAAGCCGTAATGAAATTGAGGAATTAAAAGAGATATATCGTGTGAGTAAAAAGAAACTTCTCACTCATCATCGGAACTATGGCATTGCAGAGAAAAATTTGGAGTTACAGCTTGATGAAATCATTGTAAACTTCCAACAATTCGATGAGCTTACGAGCAATGGAAATTATTTTAATGCCAGAGAAATTGTCCTTTCGATTAAAACGAGGCTTGAAGAAATAAGCAATAAATTAGAAATTATCCCGGAACTGCTACTAGAGTGCCAGTCAAAAATTCCTTCGCAGCTTCAAGAGCTAAAAGAAGGATACGATGAAATGGTCAAGCAGGGCTACATTTTGGATCATATCCAATTAGATAAAGAAGTAGAGAGAATTGAAACTGTCCTTGATACATATAAACAATTCCTCGAAAAAACAGAAACAGAAGAAGTAGAGAACGGACTTGTGGAATTAAAGGAAGGCATCGAGCTTCTCTATGATTTATTAGAAGAGGAAGTCAATGCGAAGCAATTCCTGATAGAAAATCAGGAGCAAACAAAGCAATTGCTTGAGCTCACTCAACAAGCGGATGAAACACTTAAGTCTGAAATCGATGAAATCAAACATAGCTATCATTTATCGCAAGGCAAGCTAGAAGAGCAAAGTAAGCTGGAGAAGCTGTTGCACCAATTGATGAAGCGTTTTGAACTATTAGAAGCAAGAATTGAAAATGATGAGACGGCACATTCTCTTTTAAAAATTGAGTTAAGCAATATTAAAGCAGAGCTTGAACAGGTTAACGGTGAATTTGCAACATTCTTTGAGATGCTACAAATGTTAAGAAAAGATGAGCTTGCCGCTAGAGAAAAGGTTCAGGAGCTGGCTCGAAAAATGGCAGAAACGATTAAGCTTGCTTCTAAAAATAATATTCCTGGTGTACCGGAAGACTACATGGTAATGATCCAAGAATCAAAGGAAAGCATCAGTGAAGTCAAAGCAAGGTTGGAAGAAAAGCCGTTAGATATCCCAACTGTACAAAAGGCGCTTGAGCTAGCAGTAATAAATGTGGAAAAAACCTACGACATAACGAACGATATGATCGAAACAGTTATGTTGGTGGAAAAAGTCATCCAGTATGGAAATCGTTATCGTAGCCGCTACGCTACAGTAGATAGAGGCTTAAGAGAAGCGGAAAAATCCTTCAGAGGCTATGACTATCAGGCTGCACTAGAGCAAGCAGCTACCGCTATTGAAGAAATAGAACCAGGCTCTCTTAAACGAATTCAAGCTATGCTAGAAGAGCAAGTGTTATAAAGAAGAGGCTCGCAATCAATTTGCGGGCCTTTCCCTTTGCCAGAGGACACCTTCATTTTCAATTGAATCGATATATGTTAACATTTACTGTTAGCGAAAGTGATTTTCCTAGGGGGATTTTGAAATGATTTATTTCGATAACAGTGCAACCACCAAACCATATAAAGAAGTGGTTGATTCCTTTGTAAAAGTAAGCACCGATTTTTTCGGAAACCCCTCTTCCCTACATCGTATTGGTGGGGAAGCAGATAAACTACTGATTAAAGCTAGAAAACAAATTGCTGACCTTCTACATATCAAAGCGAATGAAATTATTTTTACTTCAGGTGGAACTGAGAGTAATAACCTAGCCGTTAAGGGTGCGGCTCTTATGTATAAAAATAGAGGTAAACATATTATTACGACAGAAATTGAGCATGCTTCAGTTCGGGAAACATTCGAGCAACTAGAGGAGTTAGGATTTGATGTTACTTATCTTCCTGTTGACGAGGAAGGAAGAATTAATGTTGCGGACATGGAGAAAGCTATTTCACAACATACGATCTTAGTTTCCGTGATGCATGTGAATAATGAAGTAGGAACCATTCAGCCAATTGAGGAAATTGGTCGCTTGCTAAAAAACTATCCAAAAATACTTTTCCATGTCGACCATGTCCAAGGAGTAGGAAAAGTTCCGTTAGATTTGAATCTTGTTGATTTATGTTCTTTTTCTGCTCATAAATTTCATGGCTTAAAAGGAACAGGCTTCTTGTATATTCGTGAAGGGATCCAAATTTCTCCTCTATTAACTGGGGGAGGACAGGAACGAAAATATCGGAGTGGAACAGAGAATGTAGCAGGCTTTGTGGCACTAGCAAAGGCACTGCGCATGACGCTAGAAAACGAGAAAAAGTCTCTTCAAAATATCGTTAAGACAAAAGAAACGGTTATTAAGGGCATCCAAGAAATAGAAGAGATTACGATTCATACACCAGCACAGGGGTCAGCTCCTCATATTATTAATTTTTCGATTAAAGGGTTTAAGGCAGAGGTCTTCCTACACGCCCTTGAGGAAAAGGGCATATACGTCTCTACGACCAGTGCTTGCTCTTCTAAAAAACATGCAACAAGCAGTACGTTACTCTCGATGGGCGTACCAGAAGATATCGCTAAAAGTGCGTTAAGAATTAGCCTATCGTATGAAAATACGATGGAGGAAGCACTATTTGTCGTGAAGACAATTAAAGAAACGGTAAATAAGTTGAAAGAGGTTATGAATTAAGATGAACTATGATCGGATTTTAATACGTTACGGTGAAATTTCCACAAAAGGAAGAAATCGCAATCTATTTGTTGATAAGTTGAAAAAAAGTATTCAACGGGCCATTAGTGATTTTCCAAATGCGAAGGTGCAAGGTCAACGTGAACGTATGTACATCGTTTTGAATGGTGAAAATGGTGCTGAAATTATTGAAAGAATTAGAGGGATATTTGGGATATCCTCATTCAGTCCAGCGGTAAAAACAAGCAAAGAGATTGAAGAAATGAAGGATGCTGCGCTTCAATTATTTCAAGAAGTGTATGAAGAGGGAAAAACCTTTAAGATTTCCGCTAGAAGAGCGGATAAAACGTATGCTCTAGATACAAATGAGTTGAATCATACCCTTGGTGCTCATTTGTTAAAAAATGTTCCGAATTTGAAAGTCGATGTGAAAAATCCTGATATCGATCTACGTGTGGAAGTTCGTGAAGAAGCGACCTATTTATCCTGCGAAAATATCACTGGAGCGGGCGGTCTTCCGATTGGTTCAAGTGGGAAGGCCATGCTTATGCTTTCAGGTGGAATTGATAGCCCGGTAGCTGGATTTTTAGCCATGAAGCGCGGATTAGAAATTGAAGCAGTTCATTTCTTTAGCCCGCCGTTTACAAGTGAACGTTCAAAACAAAAGGTTATTGAGCTAGCTGAAAAATTGGCGAAAGCAAACGGAGGTTATTTTACCCTTCATGTTGTTCCATTTACGGCGACACAGCAATTAATCCATAAGCAGGTGCCAGAAAATTACACAATGACGACAACAAGAAGGTTGATGCTGCGCATCACAGACGCTTTACGTGAAAGACATGAGGCGCTAGCAATAGTCACAGGGGAAAGCTTAGGACAGGTGGCTAGTCAGACGTTAGAAAGCATGTTTGCGATTAATGATGTGACGTCTACGCCGATTTTACGACCATTGATTATGATGGATAAAACGGACATCATCAAAATTGCTCGAGACATCGATACACATGATATTTCGATCCAACCATTTGAGGATTGCTGTACCGTGTTTGTTCCAGCTTCACCGAAAACGAAACCGAAAAAGGACAAAGTTGAGTATTACGAGAGCTTTGTTGATTTTGAACCACTTATTAAGGAAGCGGTTGAAGGAACAGAAACAATTCACATTAGTCCAAAGGTGAAAGAAGAGATTGACGATCTTTTTTAATTTTAATAGGAAATTATAGATTTCGCTTTTGTGGATTACTTTTTTATTAAGTGTGTCTACGTTTAGCTCCAGCGCCTAGCCCCTCTTTTGAAAAATAAAGTTCAATTTTTCATTGGTCGCTTCAGACCCACTGGGTCCGCAAGCAGCTGTCGGACACACTGGGTCCGCAAGCAGCTGTCGGGGCTGAGCAAGGCGCTTGTGCTTTTGTTCTTATGCATAAAATAAAAACCTTTTTTGTGAACAATTACCAACACTTAAATTGAATGAAGGTCATACGGATAACACATTCTATATTCACAAGGAGGTGATATCCTATGGCAAACAACAGCAGCTCAAACCAATTATTAGTTTCTGGTGCTCAACAAGCTCTTGACCAAATGAAGTATGAGATTGCTTCTGAATTTGGTGTAAATCTTGGAGCTGATACAACTTCTCGTGCTAACGGTTCAGTTGGGGGAGAAATTACAAAGCGTCTTGTTTCAATGGCTGAATCACAATTAGGTGGAGGCTTCAAATAATACAAATAAATAAAATGGCTACAAGAAGCGGGTTTTGGCCCGCTTCTTTTTTTAGTCCAATTAAATTCTGAAAATTAAATATAGAAATTATATTTGAAAAAATGTAAGATAGTATTACAACTAACTATTATGACTAGATAACAATTTTTAGCCGACTTAATTCAAAATGAACGGGGGAATCATGATGAAGAGAGAAGACCTTTTAGCACCAAGTAATTATAATCTCGTCTCAGAAATGGAAAAGTTTGCGGAGGATCCAAATCGACTTGCTCTAAAATGGGAATCTGAGGATGGCTCTACACAAGAAATAACTTACAAACAATTAATTGAGAATGCCAATCGAATTGGAAATGTCTTCTTAAATAGTGGACTAGAAAAAGGCGATGTCGTTTTAATTATTGTCCCTAGATTAATTGATGCTTACCAAGTATACATAGCAGCTTTGAAAAGTGGTCTTGTTGTTATTCCGAGCTCAGAAATGCTGCGGACAAAGGATCTCCAATATCGGGTCACACATGGCGATGTGAAAGCGATTATTAGCTATCATCTTTATGTCGATCAAATGAAGGATATTGTAGGGGGAGACCAGCTTTCCAAATTTGTTGTAGGGGAGAAAGCACCTGGATGGATTCATTTAGATAAAGAAATGGAACTGGCGTCACCTGAATTAGCACTGGCTACTACAGATAAAGAGGATATGGCGTTTCTTTCTTATACCTCAGGAACCACGGGGAATCCCAAAGGGGTTGTGCACACGCATGGATGGGCTTATGCCCATTTAAGAGCAGCTACTCCAAACTGGCTTTGTATTGAAGAAGGAGATACGGTTTGGGCAACAGCTGGTCCAGGCTGGCAAAAGTGGATTTGGAGTCCATTCTTATCGGTGCTTGGTTCGGGAGCAACTGGCTTTGTCTATCATGGAAAATTTGAACCGAATAAATATTTACAACTCCTTGAAAAATATTCGGTGAATGTCCTTTGTTGTACACCAACAGAATATCGTTTAATGGCAAAAGTTGAAAATCTAGAAGAATATACATTATCGAATCTCCGCAGTGCTGTATCTGCTGGGGAACCTTTAAACAGAAACGTTATTGATACATTCAAGAAATACTTCAATTTAGAGGTTCGAGATGGCTATGGCCAAACGGAAAATACACTGCTAGTCGGGATCACGAAAGGAATGGAACTAAAAGCTGGCTCAATGGGCAAACCAATCCCTGGAAATACTGTGGAAATAATCGACGAAACCGGAAAACCATGTGCTCCTGGTGAAGTAGGAGATATTGCTGTTCATATCGAGACTCCTGCACTATTTAAGCATTATTATAAGGATCCTGAGAGAACAGCCATGCAGTTCCGTGGCGACTACTATGTTACAGGTGATAGAGCGAAGAAGGATGAGGAAGGCTATTTCTGGTTTGAAGGGCGCGGCGATGATATTATTATAAGCTCTGGTTATACAATCGGACCGTTTGAGGTAGAAGATGCCCTTGTTAAACATCCGTCTGTTAAGGAATGCGCGGTTGTAGCGAGTCCAGATGAAACAAGAGGCAATGTAGTAAAAGCCTTTATCGTTTTAAAAGACGGTGTAGATGCGGAAAATCCAAATCTTGTTCAAGAGTTACAGGACCATGTTAAAGGATTAACAGCTCCTTACAAGTATCCTCGAAAAATAGAATTTGTCTCAGACTTACCGAAAACCACTTCAGGTAAAATTAGAAGAGTTGAATTAAGGCAGAAGGAATTAGAACTAGCCGAGCAGAATTAATATAGAAAACCTACATGCAGACGAGACCTTTCGTCTGCATTATTATTTTTATGTAAAAAGGAGGAATGTGATCATGGCTACACTTTGGTATGGTTGTTCTATTTATACACTTCAAGAAGAAGGGCATCTCGTTGAAGCGGTAGTAACCGAAGGAGATAAAATCATCGGACTTGGTTCTATTGAAGAGCTAGAGAATTCTTTTAATATCACAATCAAACATAACTTAAATGGGAGTACGATGTTCCCAGGTTTTGTCGACAGCCATATTCATTTAATAGGTCACGGTGAAAAGTTGGTTCGGCTAGATTTGTCTTCCTATCACTCCAAGCAGGAAGTCTTACAAGCGGTTAGAGAGTACGCTATGAAGTTAGAAGACGGTGAATGGGTCATTGGTGAAGGTTGGAACGAAAATCAATGGGACGAGCCAGTACCAATTGTCCGAAGTGAGCTTGATGAAGTGGTTCCCGATCATCCTGTTTTGTTAAAAAGGGTCTGCCGTCATGCGATGGTAGTCAACTCAGTGGCATTAAAGGAAGCTTCCATTAATAAGCATTCAGAATGTCCTCCTGGAGGAGTGTTTGGTAAGGATCTGGATGGCGAACTGAATGGAATCTTCAAGGAAAATGCTCAAGATTTAATTTTGAATGCTGTACCCAATCCTTCAGAGGACTATTTAAAAAAAGCATTGCGGACTGCCATTGCAGATGCTCATCAAAAAGGATTAACAGGAGTACATACGGAGGACCTCGCCTATTATAACGGATTTGAGGATACCTATAAACTTTTTCAAGAGGTAATTGAGAAAGAAGGGAATAAGCTTCGGGCTCATCTGTTAGTTAATCATGAGGTCATGAACGATTTCGAGTCTGCAGGTAGTTCTTTTTTAAAGGGGAGCAAATGGATTGAGTTTGGTGCTATCAAGATTTTCACAGATGGATCATTGGGTGGAAGAACGGCGTTGTTGAGCCACCCTTATGCAGATGACCCGACAACCAATGGAGTCGCGATATTTCCACAAAACGAACTTAATGAACTTGTAGCAAGAGCGAGAGAGTTAGATATGCCAGTAGCCATCCATGCGATTGGTGATTTAGCATTTGAAATGGTGCTTCAGGCGATTGAAGAACATCCTTTGAAAGGAGCAGGCATAGACCGCTTGATTCATGCTCAGATTCTAAGACTAGATCTTATTGAGCGAGCAAAAAAGCTTCCTGTGATCTTGGATATCCAACCGAGCTTTGTTGCCTCTGACTTTCCTTGGGTTATCGAGCGAGTCGGTGAAGACCATATGGAATATTGTTACGCCTGGAAAACCTTAAAGGAGCATCTTCATTGTGCAGGTGGTTCAGACGCACCTGTGGAAGAAATAGCTCCATTACTTGGCATACAGGCTGCTGTTACGAGGACAAATCCTTTTGACATGGAAAGGGTAGCCTATCAACCAAATGAGTCCCTATCTGTTTATGAGGCAGTTTGCTTATATACGAAAGGGAGTGCAATGGCTGCTTGTCATGAGGAAGACCGAGGAATGATCCAAAAAGGATTTTTAGCAGATTTCACGATTCTTGCTGAAAATATTTTTAATATTGATCCGCATGATATTTCTCGCATACAAGTCGATAGGACGGTTATCGGTGGAGAAGTCGTATTTGAGAGGGCTTAGAATTATGCCAAAAAATAGTTTGCCTTTTTCGAGCAAAAGGAATGGAGATATCTGCCTAGACTCGTTATAATGGATATATTTCGAGAATAGAAAGAATCGAGGCAAATGATAATGAAAGATAATGAAATTAAGTCCGGAGCGATACAAGCGGGGATTTCCTATGTACTTTGGGGACTTCTACCGATTTATTGGAAGTTCCTTAGTGATGTCGGTGCCGATGAAATTTTAGCAAGCAGAATTGTGTGGGCATTTATTTTAATGGTCTTACTACTTCTTATAACAAAAAAATGGACCCCATTCATGACTACCTTAAAAGGGTTAAAGGATAATCAAAAGCGACTATGGGCATTGGTGATTGCCTCTTTATTAATAAGTGGCAACTGGTTCGTCTATATTTGGGCAGTCAATCATGACCAAATGATTCAGGCTAGCCTAGGCTATTATATTAATCCTCTAGTCAGTGTTTTATTAGGAGTCTTATTCTTAAAAGAAAAGCTTTCTCCTGCTCAATATGTATCGTTTTTCATGGCGATAATCGGGGTAGTTATCCTAAGCATTTCTTATGGACAAATCCCGTGGATTTCACTCGCTTTAGCTTTTTCATTTGGGTTCTATGGCTTAGCGAAAAAATTAATCAAGGTAGACTCTTCAATTGGTTTAACTTTGGAAACGATGGCTGTTACGCCAATTGCGCTTGCATATATCATTTTCTTATTTGTGCAAGGAAACCAAGCCTTTTTATCTGTATCGATTTCGACCGATTTATTGTTAATGGGTTCTGGTTTAGCAACAGCTCTACCACTTTTGTATTTTGCAAAAGGCGCACAAAAGATTCCGTTATCAATGCTTGGATTCATCCAGTATATTGCCCCGACACTTACTTTAATACTAGGAGTATTTCTTTATAATGAGACGTTCTCAAAGGCTCATCTTCTAGCATTTATGTTTATTTGGGGTGCTTTAACCGTCTATTCCTTATCTAAAACGAAACTATTTGTGCACTTTGGTCTAAAATCCAAAAAAGGCAATGGGCTTGGCCTATAACTAACAAAAATCGAGTGATTCGCTCACTCGATTTTTTTGTTTATAGACTCTGTTATTGTTCAATTTTTGCTCTTCGACAGGTGATGAAACCACTTTAACCGGACAAATTCCGTCTATCTTGAAGAATTAATAGATATCAGATGAAATAGGCGGAGATTTTCCGTTAAAATGATCTAAAAAACCTTAAAATCATGAAAAATGTCTAGCTTTACCAGACAAATTCCGCTTATTTATAGAGAAATAGGTAGAGTTCTTAAGTCAGGCGGAATTTTTTCTCCTATTTTTCAATGTAAACAACACTCACCTTGACTGAGCTTATTTATAAAAACGTTCTCTTTACTTTTTCCCAGAAGGAGTTGTCTTTCAATTTAACGGTTTTGATTTTTTTATCGGTTAATTTAACGCGGATGTTTTCTACATGCTGGATGCTGAGGGCTTCGTTATCCATTCCCATTGTTGGATAGTCGTTTCCATCTTGGACAACTCTAATGATAAGCTCCCGTTCCCCACTAAGAAGAAATGGAGAGCCAAGTGTCCGATATTGATTATTGTTGTACGAGGCTAGTTCACTCACTTGGATGGATGGAAGTAGTGGATCAACGATAGCCCCATGAGCAGACTTATTGTATGCTGTGCTGCCCGTAGGAGTCGAAACGATGATTCCATCACCTCTGAAGGTTTCAAAAGGAAGTCCATCGATATATATTTCCAATACAATCGCCTTGATGATGGAAGAACGTACACTAAATTCACTTAGACATTGAAAGGAGAATTCATTGTCAATCGTCACCTCAATGGTTGGGTAGCGTCTTACCTCAATTAATTCATTGGACACGGCCTCGATAATTTTCCCTTTGTCACCAATATAGAAATCGCAATAAATGTTAAGTTTTTCTTCTGTTGAAATTCCAGCATACAACACATCTTCACGGAAGCCTGTTTTTCTTACAGCTTGCAAGAAGGTACTATCGCTACCAATACTCACGATGATATTCGCTTTGGTAAAATCATTGACGATTGTAAAACCATAGTATTCTGCACGATCGTATAAGGGTCGAACATGTTCAAGGATTTCAGGATCATTCTTATGAAATAAGTAGACATTTTTTCGATTTGGCATTCTGTACCTCCCGTTGATTTTGAAAGGAATGTTAACGCTAACAAAAGTTCTTATATTTATAGTGTATAAATATTTGAAACATTTTTAAAGATAAGCCGTAAATAATTTGTGTCTATTTTAAGTCAGGAATTGCCATTTTAGAGAAAAAGGAGGACGACTACTTGACTGGAAAACGCTGGGCCGCTTTAGGAATAGCAGCTGTATTATTATTCTTCTCCATTGCGGTGAATACATTTTCAATATTTGCATTTAGTGATTTAGAAAAATCTTTTGATGAAATGTTTGGTGCTACAGATGAGTTGTTTATGGAAGAAGTGATTGAGGAAGGAGACGCGTTTAATCGGATTGCCGTTTTAGATATAAATGGGACTATCCAAGATACAGGGAATGTGACTTCGTTATTTGCGAGTGAGGGATATAATCATCGTACCTTCATGGAGAAACTTGAACAGGTGAAAGAAGACGAGACGGTTAAGGCTGTTGTCATCCGTGTGAATACACCTGGTGGTGGAGTCGTGGAAAGTGCGGAAATCCATGACAAAATTGTTGAAATTCAAACAGAAGCGAAGAAACCAGTGTATATTTCAATGGGATCGATGGCAGCTTCAGGAGGTTATTATGTTTCTGCACCGGCTCATAAAATTTTCGCTAGCCCTGAAACATTAACCGGTTCTCTTGGCGTTATTATGCAGGGTTATAATTTTGCTGGTCTTGCGGAGAAATATGGAGTGGAGTTCGTCACAATTAAAAGCGGACCATACAAAGACATTATGAGCTCGACAAGAGACATGACAGAGGAAGAGAGAAACATACTTCAATCAATGATTTCAAACTCTTATGAAGGCTTTGTAGACGTTATTGCTGAAGGCAGAGATATGACAGAGGAACAAGTTAAAAAAATTGCCGATGGAAGGATTTATGATGGAAGACAAGCAAAGGAACTTGGTTTAATAGATGATTTTGGTTATTTTGTAGATGTTGTGGATGCGGTAAAGAAAGAGCAAAAAATCTCTGATGCTCAAGTGGTTAGCTACACAGAAAACTTTGGCATTGGTTCGTTCTTAAGTATGGGTGCACAAAAATTCATGGGTGGGGATCAAGAAATTTCGAGTTTAATTAACATACTATCTCAAACCCATTCTCCGCGCCTTATGTATATGTATGCGGAATAAGGAGGGAGCATAAATGGAAGATACAACTCAATTTGAACAAGAGACTTCATTAGAGCTGAGTCAGCAAGATGAGCTAAAATATGCTGGGTTTTGGATGAGATTTTGGGCTTATCTCCTAGATTTAGTTGTGATCGGAAGTGTTAATCGTCTCTTGATTAACCCGACTTTTCGTGCCTTAGACATTGATTTAAATGCCTTCAGTATTTTTGCGCCAGTAACGATTGCAACAGCCATTACGTTTTATGCCTACTTTGTTCTGATGACGAAGTACTTTGGGCAAACATTAGGGAAAATGGTATTTGGCTTAAAAGTGGTGCCTTTAAAAGGAAACAAATTATCTTGGGGCACAATCTTATTTAGGGAATGGATTGGCCGCTTTATTTCAACGACCGTGTGGATTTCTTATGCAGTTGTGGCATTTTTACCGAAAAAACAAGGAATACATGATTTATTCTCGGATACATCCGTGGTCCATGAAAGATAAATATAAACTTAAACCTGTCTGGTTGACAGGTTTATTTTTTTTGTCCTTCGTCGATAATGATAGGCTGAAAGGTAGTGAATTTAGATGATGTGGGTTGCAATCGCAGTAGTCGCGATAATTTTACTAATCATAGTGGTCTTGATTATGAAAATAAGCGTAATCATTGATTATTACCATGGAAATGATGATGACCATTTGAAGATTACATTGAAGGCATTATTTGGACTCCTTAGATATAAAATCAATATCCCCGTCATCAAAATGGATAAGGACTCCCCTGCCATTGTTGTGAAGGAAAATGTAGAAATGAAAGTTGGTCCACAAGAAAATGAGCAAAAAAAGGGAAAAGAGAAATTCACTGTAGATGAATTGTTAGCTAGTTTGAAGGATATGAAGTTGCTTTTAAAGCATGTTGCTGGATTACATAGAATTATTCGTTCGTTTCTCAAAAAAGTCACAGTCTCTAAAGTTGAATGGAATACGATTGTTGGTGTAGGAGATGCAGCGTATACAGGGATGCTAACGGGTGCGATTTGGACAGTAAAAGGAAGTATCATTGGTCTGATGTGTTCATTGATGAAAGTACAAGAAACTCCTCAAATCATGATCACTCCAGATTTTAACAGATCCATAAGTCAAACTTCATTAAAATGTATGATTCATTTTCGGATCGGGCATGCTATTTTTGCAGGAATTAAACTATTCAAATACTGGAAGGGCGACATCCCGCAATTCAAGACGAAGCCTCTATCTAGTATATTTGGCAATAAGACTAAATCCGTTTAAAGGGAGGAACCAAAGTGTCTGATCATCCAATACAAGGCTTAATGACGACTGCAATGGAAAATCTAAAAGAAATGATTGATGTGAACACGATCATTGGCGATCCAGTGGAGACCCCGGATGGCAGTGTTATCTTAACAGTTTCGAAAGTAGGTTTCGGCTTTGCGGCTGGAGGAAGTGAATTTATTTTAGATGGTAGCTCCAATAGTGGCTCTAGCTCCAAAGATGGTAGCAATCAGTCCAAGCACCCATTTGGTGGTGGTAGTGGTGGCGGAGTTTCCATCACTCCAATTGCATTTCTTATCGTGAACTCCAAAGAAGTAAAAATGGTTCATTTAGATGAAAGCACTCATCTATATGAAAAAATTCTAGACTTAGCACCGCAAGCTGTTGATAAAATTCAACAAATGCTGTCTAGCAAAAATGATCAAAACGGTCAAAGTAATGGCCAACAGAAGCAAAATCAGTACCAGAACCCAGAATATGGCGGTGCCAAAGAGGAACTTGATATGTAGCTCATCGAAGGTTAGCTCTCTTATCTCGAGGGCTAACTTTTTTGTGGTAAAAAAAGATTTAATATTTGCAATATAAGCTTTGAATGGTTATGATTTACACTGTACATATGATGTTAAGGAGGATGAGCTGAGATGGCATCAGTAACTTTTAAAGGAAACCCAGTTACCCTAATTGGAACAGAAGTGAAGGTTGGCGACAAAGCACCTAACTTCACAGTTTTAGCAAATGATTTATCTCCAGTAACGCTTGAAGATACAAAAGGTCAAGTACGTCTAATTAGTGTCGTACCTTCTGTTGACACAGGAGTGTGTGACGCTCAAACTCGTCGTTTCAACGAAGAAGCAGCGAAACTTGATAACGTAAAGGTACTAACTGTAAGTGTTGACTTACCGTTTGCACAAAAACGTTGGTGTGCGGCAGCTGGCATTGAAAATGTACAGACTGTATCCGATCATCGCGATTTATCATTTGGTGAAGCATACGGAGTTGTCATGCAAGAATTAAGATTATTAGCTCGTTCCGTATTTGTTGTAGATTCTACTGATACAGTTACATATGTTGAATATGTAAGTGAAGGTACAGATCATCCAAATTACGAAGCAGCTATTGAAGCGGCAAAAGCAGCGAAATAATAAAGGACAAGACCTTGGGAATACTCCCGGGGTCTTGCTTCTTTTTTAGATTCAACCGCTCTCATATTCCTCTAATCGATTCTCTCCACTTGTACAAGGTGAATAATCCCGCTAGAATATAAAAATAGAATGAGGAGGAATGTGTAGTGAAAATATCTCCAGTTGAAGATTTATTTTCAGTGATCAATGATACAGCAACTATTTTACAAGAAGAATTATCCATTACGTTTCTAGAAGCTTTAGCGGAAACAGGAGAAAATATATTTCAAAATTCGATCCTTCAAGAGGACCTAAGTGAATTAACAGAGAAAAGGCTGAAAAAAAGCTATGAGTCCCTTCAACTTAATTCGCATACTGCTGAAGAAATTCGTAAATCCTTTCAATTAGCGATTTTAAAAGGGATGAAGGAAAGTGCGCAACCTAACCACCAAATGACTCCAGACGCAGTGGGATTACTGGTAGGTTACTTAGTGAATAAATTTGTAACGAAGTCTACATATCGCTTGTTTGATCCAGCTGTCGGTACAGGAAACCTATTAACGACAGTGATGAACCAACAACTAGATAAAGAAGTTGAAGGTATGGGAATTGATATCGATGATTTGTTGATTAAACTGGCGTATGTAAACGCGAATTTACAACAGCATCCAGTGGAGTTGTATAATCAAGATAGTCTTGAGCCATTGTTTATCGAGCTTGCAGATGCAGTCGTTAGTGACTTGCCAGTCGGATATTATCCGAATGACATTCGAGCTAATGATTTTCAACTTAAATCTGAAAAGGGCCACGCCTATGCACATCATTTATTTATTGAACAAAGTATAAATTATACAAAGCCTGGTGGCTATTTATTCTTTGTAATTCCGAATGGGCTTTTTGAAAGTGAAGAAGCACCGAAGCTTCATCAGTATTTGAAAGAAACAGCTCATATTCAAGGGATCTTACAGCTTCCATTATCGATGTTCCGCCAGCAAAATGCTGCCAAGAGCATCTTGATTCTGCAAAAACAGGGAGAGGGCGTAAAAGCTCCTAAGCAGGTGCTACTCGTAAATCTTCCTAGCCTTTCAAATGGTGTACAGGTAGAAAGTATTCTCGGTAAAATTGATGTTTGGATGACTGAAAATAAATAGTTCATAAAATATATTCCGCTACTTCTACGTAGCGGTTTTTTTATTCTCAAGATTGTGATATTCTGAACATGTCTTTAAAAATCAGAAAATAATTACTTTATTGTGAAAACGGTAACAAAATATCCTTTGTCTTGAATTGTCGAAATGACAGTGATTAAATGAGAAATTGAGAGATAGAAATAGCCTTACCTGAACAAAATAAGTAAGGATTATCAATACATATTTTGAAGTTAGTCTAAAGGAGCTAAAAATCATGGCAAAAGTAATTGCAATCAACGCAGGAAGTTCATCTTTGAAATTCCAATTATTTGAAATGCCTTCTGAAGATGTTATTACAAAAGGTCTGATCGAAAGAATTGGCTTAAAGGATTCAATTTTCACTATTTCTGTGAACGGGGAAAAGAAAACAGAAACAACTGATATTCCGAATCATAGCGTAGCAGTTAAAATGCTACTTGATAAATTAACTAATGAAGGAATTATTAAATCCTTAGATGAAATCGAGGGTATTGGTCATCGTGTAGTTCACGGTGGAGAAGAATTTGCAGATTCTGTTTTAATTACAGAAGACGTTTTACAAAAGATTGAAGCTCTATCTGAATTAGCACCACTTCATAACCCAGCCAATTTAACTGGTATTAAAGCATTCCAAGAAGTACTTCCAAACGTGCCAGCAGTAGCTGTGTTTGATACTGCGTTCCACCAAACTATGCCAGCGAACTCTTACTTGTATAGCTTGCCATATGAATATTATGAGAAATACGGAATTCGTAAGTATGGCTTCCACGGAACTTCTCATAAATATGTTTCCCAACGTGCGGCAGAAATGCTTGGTCGTCCATTAGAGCAGTTACGTTTACTTTCTTGTCACCTAGGAAATGGTGCAAGTATCGCAGCTATTCAAGGCGGAAAATCAATCGACACATCTATGGGCTTCACGCCACTTGCAGGTGTGACAATGGGAACTCGTTCTGGAAATATTGACCCAGCGCTAATTCCTTATATCATGGAAAAAACAAATAAAACTGCAGATGAAGTTTTAGATGTATTGAATAAAGAAAGCGGTATGCTTGCGATTTCTGGATTTTCAAGCGATCTAAGAGATATTACGCAAGAAGCTGAAAAAGGAAATGAGCGTGCTGAATTAGCATTACAAGTATTCGGTGACCGTATTCATAAATACATCGGTTCTTATGCAGCTCGTATGTACGGAGTTGATGCGATTATCTTCACTGCTGGTATCGGTGAAAATAGCTCAGCTATCCGTGAAAGAGTCCTAAGAGGATTAGAATTCATGGGTGTTTATTTTGACCCAGCATTAAACGAAGTGCATGGAGAAGAAGCGTTTATTAGCTTCCCGCATTCACCAGTAAAAGTATTAGTCATTCCAACGAACGAAGAAGTTATGATTGCTCGTGACGTTGTAAGATTGACTCATTAATTCTTTAATTATTAAAGTAATCTTTTTTCTGTTAACGATTAGCAGGAAAAAGATTACTTTTTTTATTTGCAAATTTGGTATCATTTGTTATAATTAGTGTAAAATTACACTTTATTAAAAAAGAGGAGAAAAACAAGAAAATGAAAGTATATAATGTGATTTTTCCAATTTGGATGTTGCTGTTTTTTCCACCAGTGATTTTCATTGCCTTAGCAGGAAATTTTGTAATTGATTCATTAGTCATCATTGCTTGCTTCTTTTTGTTTAAACTAACCAATCAAGGTCTTGGCCTTAAAACTTTCTATAAGAAGAGCATTCTAAAAGTGTGGCTGTTCGGATTTTTGGCTGATATTATCGGCGCAGGGTTTTTGTTCTTGGTTTTGATGGTTGGGAGTGGCCTAGGACTTCCTTATGAGATCGAAGCAGGAATCGCCTACGATCCCTTTAGTTCTCCAGTGGCTGTAGTTATCATCATCATTTCCATGCTAATCTCGTCTTTCTTTATCTTTCTTTTTAATTATAAATTTACTTTTAGACGGTTAATTGTAGAAAAAGCATTGAGAATAAAAGTTGCACTTACTATTGCGATTGTTACAACTCCATGGACATTCTTATTACCCACGAAGTGGTTCTATAATTTTTAAAGATTTGGGGATGTGTTATTCAAGCACATCCCTCTTTTCTTTCTCAGGACCTTCATGTGCTATACTAAACAGTAGAGTATAGTCCTGTGAGGAGGATTGTTATATGTTTACGGATAGAGAAAACAAGTTGTATTTAGAGATTAAAGATTGGGAGCAAAGTCTATATAGCTACGAGCCCAATGATTTAGTTTTAACATATGAAAAATATTTAGAACGTGCTTTTGCACTCTTGCCTGAACAGACCCAGAAGGAGTTCTTTTCCGTCCTTGATACATGGCTCTTTCATCTTCATGCTTTAATTCAAGGAAGCAGCTTGCAACACGATGCCAAAGAGCGAATTCTGGCTGCTGGCCGAGTATTTCATGAAGACATTAGCCAACTAGACGATTTAAGAATACTATCCATTGATCAACTTCAATACATAGCTAAGCAACAAATAGCGCGCCATCGTTTATATTCATTTGCACAAGGAGGGCTTTCAGGAACTGGTGGAGCACTCGTACTTGGTGCAGATATTCCTGCCATCATTGTCATCAATCTTCGTGTCGTCCAATTGATTGCCATGACTTATGGATATGAAGTGAATAATCCATTTGAAATGATGACTTCATTGAAGGTTTTTCATGCTGCTACCCTTCCGAATAGATTGCTTGGTCAGGGATGGAATCAGCTAATGGACGAATTGCATTCAACGGATGAATTTTATTTTTATGACGGTGAAGATAAGCTGACAGATACTACCTGGCTTGAACAACCGTTAAAACAAATTTTAAAAGGGTGGACGATTCTTTTATTCAAAAATAAAAAGATTCAAGGAATCCCTGTTTTGAGCATGGCACTAGGTGCAGGAATGAATTATCAATTAACGAGAAAAGTAACGGAATTTGCCCATAATTATTATCAAATGAGATATTTGCTTGAAAAGGAGCAATAAAAGTGAGTACGACAGAACATAAAAAAGAGGCACCCCAGCAGGTTGCTTGTAAAGTGATTACAGTGAGTGATACGAGAACGAAGGAAACGGATAAAAGTGGTCAGACGATGATTTCATTATTGGAGGCTGCCGGTCATGTGATTCGTGAATATGTCATTGTGAAGGATGAGATAGAGGCGATTCGGGAGGCTGTCGTAAAAGGCTGTGAGAATCCTGCAATTGATGTTGTCTTAACCAATGGTGGAACTGGTATAGCAAAAAGAGACGTTACGATCGAAACGGTTCAAAGCTTGTTTGAAAAAGAGATTTCTGGCTTCGGTGAACTCTTTCGCATGCTAAGCTATCAAGAAGATATCGGTTCAGCCGCGATTCTTTCCCGTGCCATTGCAGGTGTTGTGAACGATAAAGCGGTGTTCTCCACACCGGGTTCAACTGGGGCTGTGAAGCTTGCAATGAATCGTTTAATCATCCCTGAAATCGGCCATGTTGTGAGAGAATTGAAAAAAGATTTATAAGATAAATACTACTGTTAAGGACAGAGAGCTTAATCTCTGTCCTTTTTATATTCCACTATTGATGGATCTTCCCAGAAATATCTTGATTAGTCCGATACCAAAGCCATAAATCATTAATAATTGATGCCAACTCGGCGATTTCACTATTTAGTTTGCAAGAGCGTACAAAATCAGCTTCATTTGAAAGCTCATCTTGCTTTTTGTTAATTGTTCCCTCTAACTCAGCAATTCGGTCAGGAATTTTCCCACGAATGATTTCCCATCGTAATAAAATCGATTGTTTTGTTTCCTCAGAGTACTCGTCCCAATCTAGGTGAAAGCTTGGGATGGCTATACCTAATCTCTTATCTTCGATAAAATGCTCACTCATAAAAAGGCCCCCAAAGGTAAGTCCCGATTAAACCGGTTGTATTTGCTTTTATTCTACTACACTTAGAAAATGCCTTCATCAATTAATTTTTATACAAAATAACGAATAAGTATTGAAAAATGAAAAGAATCTTGGTAAATTGGTAATCAAGGAAAAGAATAAAAATATATCATGATGAATATTTATTCATATTGAGAGGAATCTATAAAGCTACAAGTTTAGTACTTAAGGGAGGACATTTTAAAATGGCAAATCAAAAAATCGTGTTAGCATACTCTGGAGGTTTAGACACCTCTGTTGCAATTAAATGGTTACAGGAACAAGGATACGCAGTAGTCGCATGCTGTCTTGATGTGGGAGAAGGAAAGGACTTAGACTTCATTAAAGAAAAAGCATTACAAGTTGGAGCAGTTAGCTCATACGTGCTTGATGTAAAAGAAGAATTTGCTAATGATTATGCATTGGTTGCACTTCAAGCTCATGCACTTTACGAAGGGAAATATCCTTTAGTTTCAGCTTTATCTCGTCCGCTTATTGCGAAAAAGCTTGTAGAAGTGGCAGAGAAAGAAGGAGCAGTCGCAGTTGCTCACGGTTGTACAGGTAAAGGAAATGACCAAGTAAGATTTGAAGTTTCAATTAATGCATTAAATCCTGACTTAAAGGTGCTTGCTCCTGTACGTGAGTGGAGCTGGTCACGTGAAGAAGAAATCGAATATGCAAAAAATAACGGAATTCCAATTCCAATTAATTTAGATAGTCCATACTCAATTGACCAAAATTTATGGGGACGTAGCAATGAGTGTGGTGTGCTAGAAGATCCTTGGGCAGCTCCGCCAGAAGATGCTTATGACTTAACGACTAGCTTAGAATATACACCAGACACACCAGAGTTTGTGGAAATTGAATTTGAGCAAGGCGTTCCAGTTAAAATCAACGGAAAGTCTTACCCTCTTTCTGAATTAATTTTAGAAATGAATATTATTGCAGGGAAACATGGAGTAGGCCGTATCGACCACGTAGAAAATCGTTTAGTAGGGATTAAATCTCGAGAAGTCTATGAATGTCCTGGTGCAATGACTCTAATTAAAGCTCATAAAGAACTTGAGGATTTAACACTTGTGAAAGAAGTGGCTCATTTCAAACCTGTTATCGAAAAGAAAATTACAGAGGTTATTTATGAAGCTCTATGGTTTTCACCATTAACTTCTGCACTGCTTGCGTTCTTAAAGGATACGCAAAAATATGTAACTGGTACAGTGAGAGTGAAGTTCTTCAAGGGTCATGCGATTGTTGAAGGAAGAAAATCACCTTATTCTTTATATGATGAAAAATTAGCTACGTATACAAAAGAGGATGAGTTTGATCATAGTGCTGCTGTTGGCTTCATTCAATTATATGGATTACCAACAAAGGTTCAAAGTATGGTGCAAAACAAGAAGGTGACAGTGTGAAAAAACTTTGGGGAGGAAGATTCACCAAAACAGCAGAAGAATGGGTAGATGAATTCGGTGCTTCCATTTCCTTTGACCAAGAACTTGTACTAGAAGATTTAGAAGGTAGTATTGCCCATGTACAGATGCTTGGAAAATGTGGAATTATCTCGGAGGAAGATGCTGAATCCATTAAGAAGGGCTTGCAGGTTCTTCAAGAAAAGGCACATAATAATGAGCTCGAGTATTCTGTGAAGCTAGAGGACATTCATCTTAATTTAGAAAGCAAGTTAACAGACATGATTGGACCTGTGGGAGGGAAACTTCACACTGGTCGAAGTCGAAATGACCAGGTTGCAACAGATATGCATTTATATTTACGCAAACAAACGGTGCAGGTCATTCAGCTTATAAATGAGATGCAAAATGCGTTACTTACACAAGCGAAAGCTCATGTTGAGACGATAATGCCTGGATATACCCATTTACAAAGAGCACAACCGATTTCCTTCGCTCATCATCTTATGGCTTATTTTTGGATGCTGGAGCGGGATAAGGAAAGATTTCAAGAATCACAAAAGCGTATCAATGTATCACCTCTAGGTGCTGGGGCGTTGGCTGGTACAACATTCCCGATTGACCGTGAATTAACAGCAGAGCTTCTTGGTTTTCAAGGGATCTACGAGAATAGTCTGGATGCTGTCAGTGATCGGGATTTTATCTTGGAATTTTTATCTGCGAGCTCTATATTGATGATGCATTTGTCGCGCTTAGGTGAAGAAATCATTCTTTGGTCATCACAAGAATTCCGTTTTATTGAACTAGATGATGCATTTTCAACTGGTTCAAGTATTATGCCGCAAAAAAAGAATCCTGACATGGCTGAGTTAATCCGTGGAAAAACTGGCCGAGTGTACGGAAATTTGATGGGACTCCTTACCGTCTTAAAGGGGCTTCCTCTTGCTTACAATAAGGACATGCAGGAGGATAAGGAAGGTATGTTTGATACAGTGAAAACTGTAACAGGCTCTCTGAAAATTTTTGCTGGGATGATCGAGTCGATGAGAGTGAATACGGGCCAAATGGAAACTGCAACGAAAAATGATTTCTCAAATGCAACGGAGCTTGCAGACTATTTATCCGGGAAAGGGATTCCTTTCCGTGAAAGTCATGAGATTGTTGGCCAGCTAGTATTGACTTGCGTGAAGAAGCAATGCTATCTTGCAGACTTATCCATTGAGGAATTTAAAGAGGCACATCCTCTTTTCGAAAAGGATATTTACGAAGTATTAAATCCGGTGACTGCCGTTCAAAGAAGAAATAGTGCAGGTGGAACAGGATTTGAGCAAATTAAATTGGCTCTACAAAAAGCAGAAGCAAAAATGAACTAGAGAAAAAGCACACTGCAATGAAAAACGCAGTGTGCTTATTTATATTAAAATGACGGGATCTTGACTTCGAGAATTGTCTAGCTCCAGCGCCTATCGCCTAGCAAACTTCAGGGCCCCTCCCTACGATAAGTCAATCACGATTCGCTAAAGCTCATCGGATTTCCTTTATCTCAGTCGCGGCTCTTCCAGTTTGTACGGCGATGACCAAGGCGATTCCGCTTTTCAATGTCATTCATCTTTTTCTGTCCGTATTATCATAACATCACAGGATGCATAGCGAACGATATGCTCGGAAACGCTTCCAATTAGGAACCGTTCTACAGCATTAAGTCCAGTTGCTCCACAAATAATCAAATCAATATTTTGCTTTTTGGCAATATCCTTTGGAATTCTTACTTTTGGAGATCCATAATCCACAATATAAGTGACATCCTTCACTCCTGCTTCGAGTGCTAAGTGCTTATAATTCTCCAACAGCTCAGTAGCAAATTGGTCAGCTCTCTCGGCGATTGTTCGATCGTAAGCTTCCACTGCGGCAAATGTACGTGTGTCGATAATATGTGCAAGAAGAATTTTTGCGTCATTCCTTTTAGCAATTTCAATCGATTTCTTAAATGCCCATTCTGCTTCTGTAGAACCATCAACAGCAACTAGTATGTTTTTATACTTGAGACCCATGTTTATCTCCTCCTTTACCTTAATTATACAACTCCTTTTTATGAATATCTGTAACAAATTTTCGAAAAATAATGATGCAGATTAATTTTTCCTGAGGGGAGTTGGCAAAATGAAAAAGGATCCGACAAAGGATTTTGTTTATTATTATGATGAGCAAGGGACGGATCAAGTAAGCGAGCAAATCATGAATGCTTACAATAGTGGCGTAATTGATCAAGCTGATGGTCAGTTTGATATGTCTCAATTCCCTAGTGCTGAAGAAACAGAATAGGTTGTAGTGGAAATTTAAGAGGTGTGTAAAAGGCACCTCTTTTTTATATGCCAAAAAATTCTCTTTATTCTTTCTCCAATTAGGTGTTATAGTAGAATCGAATTTGACATTTTTTTTGGGAGGGGCAAACATGCGTATAGGGGTACCAAAAGAGATAAAAAATAATGAAAATCGTGTTGCTATGACACCAGCTGGTGTGCTTAATTTAGTGAATTTTGGACATGAAGTTTACATAGAAACGGACGCAGGTTTAGGTTCTGGATTTACAGATTCTGATTATATGAATGCAGGCGCAACCATTGTAAGCACAGCTGAAGAAGCTTGGACTAAGGAAATGGTTATGAAAGTAAAAGAACCACTTCCATCTGAATACGGTTATTTCCGTCAAGGCTTAATTTTATTTACATACTTGCATTTAGCTGCAGAGCCACATTTAACAGAGGCTCTATTAGAAAATAAGGTAGTCGCGATCGCATATGAAACGGTGCAGTTACCAAATCGTTCATTGCCACTTTTGACACCAATGAGTGAAGTTGCAGGTAGAATGGCTGCTCAGGTCGGTGCACAATATTTGGAAAAGGTGAACGGAGGAAAAGGAATATTATTATCCGGTGTTCCTGGGGTAAAACGTGCCAAAGTTACAGTTGTTGGCGGCGGAGTAGCAGGAACAAATGCAGCGAAGCTAGCAGTTGGATTAGGTGCAAATGTAACCATTATTGATTTAAACCCTGAACGTCTTCGTCAATTAGATGATATCTTTGGCAGCGATGTGACCACGTTAATGTCTAACCCTTATAACATTGCTGAAGCGGTTAAGGAATCAGATCTTGTCATTGGGGCAGTTCTTATTCCGGGAGCGAAGGCTCCAAAACTTGTTACGGAAGAAATGATTGAATCGATGTCTCCTGGTTCAGTTGTCGTCGATATTGCAATTGATCAAGGTGGTATTTTTGAAACAACGGATAGAATTACAACTCATGACAATCCAACCTATAATAAATATGATGTGGTACACTATGCTGTGGCTAATATGCCTGGAGCAGTTCCTCGTACTTCAACGATTGCTTTAACAAATGTGACAGTTCCGTATGCACTCGAAATTGCTAATAAAGGATATCGTCAAGCATGTTTGAAAAATGAAAGTCTATTAAAAGGAATCAATGCCCTTAATGGCGTTGTCACTTATGAAGCTGTTGCTTCTTCATTAGGTTTAGAATATACACCGGTGAAGAATTTACTTGAACAATAATCGCTCATTAAAAAATCCTCTAGGACAAGCCCTAGAGGATTTCTTTTATTAAATAGTTTGCAGTTCTTTTGGAAACTTCGTTAAAATTTCTACACCATTTTCAGTAACGTATACATCATCTTCAATGCGAACGCCAGCTACTCCTGGAACATAGATACCTGGTTCGATTGTATAAACCATTCCTTTTTCAAGAAGGAGGTCATTGGTTTCTGTTAACGAAGGGTACTCATGAACACTGATTCCTAATCCATGACCAAGACGATGTGGGAAGTATTCACCATATCCTGCGTCTGCAATAATTTTACGAGCCGTTAAATCAACTTCAGAGCAAGTAACACCTGGTTTGCTTGCTTCAACTGCAGCTAATTGGGCTTTTAAAACTGTGTCGTAAATTTCCCTTTGTTTATCACTAATATCGCCATATGCAACGGTTCTTGTGATATCAGAGCAATATCCGTCAACAACAACGCCTAAGTCAAAAAGAACAAGGTCTCCTTTTTGAATTTTCGTTTGCCCTGGATTTCCATGAGGAGAAGCTCCGTTTGCACCAGTTAAGACCATTGTGGAAAAGGACATAGCAGTAACGCCTTTTTTCTTTAAGGCAAATTCAATCGCTGCTAAAATTTCTAATTCCGTTTTACCTTCTTTAATTTCGGAGCAGCCAACCTCGATTGCATAGTCAGCTAAAGCACATGCTTCTTTGATTGTAGATAATTCCTTTTCATCCTTAACCATACGAAGCTTTCTTAGCTTTTCTTCTGCTGAGACAAAAGAAGTGCCTGGGAAAAGTTTGTTCAGTTCTTCGTATCTTTCAACATTCATATGTTCTTTTTCAATTCCAATTTGGGTAACTTTGTTCACACGCTTGGAAACAGCTTTTTGTACAATTTCCCATTGGTTTTCGATATCGCTGTAGCCAATGATTTCATAGGGCCAGCCAGCTTTCTTCGCATCTTCTTTTTCCATCGCTGGGCAAATAAGGAATGGTTCTTCCTCTTGGAAAACTGCAACTCCAAGGAGTCTTTCGTGTGGGTCACTGTAAAAACCGCTTAAATAAAAGACGCTTTCGGTTGAAGTAAGGAAGCTCATTTCGATATCTTTTTCTTTCATCCATTGGGAAAGCATATGTATTCTATCCACTCTAATTCCCCCTAATTATTTTCTACTTTTAAACTTATCAACTTCTTGGTTAAATGTAAACTTTTGAATACATTCATAATGTTAAAAGAATTATGTCCGTTGATTTCCGCTACAGGCACTTGCTTTCCGGGGGGCCTTCGCCGTGCCTCCTCGTCGCAAGCTCCTGCGGGGTCACGCCTGTAACGCTAATCCCCCAGGAGTCAAGCACCTTCCGCTCCAATCAACTCTGTGTTTTATATTAGGAATGAATTTCTACGAAGTCTACCTTATTATTCGTTAATTTTATCAATTGAAAGTAATATTAGGGAGGAATGTTGGATATTTTGTTGAAGTAAAGATATAAGAATAGAATTGAAAGGAGAATTAGAACATGAAAATTACTTATCATGGTCATTCGGTTTTGAGGATTGAAACAAATGGGAAGACGATTTTAATTGATCCGTTTATCACTGGCAATCCAAAGACAGATTTAAAGGCAGATGAGGTAAAAGTAGATTATATTTTATTAACACACGGACATGGGGATCATTTGGGAGATACGATTCCATTAGCAAAAGATAATGATGCCCTTATTATTGCGAGCCCAGAGCTTTCTTCTTACTTAACATGGAAAGGTGTTAAAACGCATGAGATGAATATTGGTGGTGCCCGTGATTTTGAATTTGGACGAGTAAAGTTTACACAAGCTTTCCACTCAACTGGATTTGAAACAGAGGATCAGCAAATCATTTATCTAGGTATGCCAGCTGGACTTCTCGTTACGATTGAAGGAAAAACAATCTATCATGCTGGAGACACGTCATTATTTTATGATATGAAGCTGATTGGAGAGAGACATCCGATTGATGTAGCTTTCCTACCAATTGGTGACAATTACACGATGGGACCGGAGGATGCTGCTTATGCTGCTGAACTTTTAGGTGCTAAGCAAGTCGTTCCAATCCATTATAGTACATTCCCTGTGATCGAACAGGATCCACATAAGTTTGTTGAATTGCTTCCAAATGGACAAGGAAAGGTACTAGAAGTAGGAGAATCAATAGAGTTATAAAGTGCAAGCGCAGTCGTAACAGGACTGCGCTTTTATCATGTGAAAAAAGACTTTTTTCTAACTTGTCCGCATACAAATATAATAAAAACAGTTTTGGAGGTAACTATGAATAAGAACCGTTACTTGCTTTGTCTACTTGTTTGTGGAGTGATGTTATACTATGCTCTACCAAAATTGTCAGTTACGGCAGATGGACTGGCGGGAATTTTCTCGATTTCCTGGCTTCTACTTTGTCTCTTTGTGATTGCTGGTAATTTATCTGCACTACTGTATGCTCCGAAAAAATCTAAAACGGCAAATAAGACAACTTCCATTAAATCACGGAAAAAACTTCGCCAATACAATTAAATCTTTGAATTAATATTCTGTCGATTGAATCTATAGTATGCTTCCCCTTATAATAGGATTATACATACGCACGAATCGGATGTTTAAATTTATTTTAAGGGTGAAGCGCTTGGCTACTAAGCATGAACAAATAATCGAATATATTGATCAGTTACCGATTGGGGAAAAAATTTCCGTAAGACAGATTGCCAAGGCATTAAATGTCAGCGAAGGTACTGCATATCGAGCGATTAAGGATGCAGAAAACAAAGGATATGTTAGTACGATTGAACGGGTCGGTACGATTCGCATAGAAAGAAAGAAAAAAGAAAATATCGAGAAGCTTACGTACGCAGAGGTTGTTAATATTGTAGAAGGGCAAGTTTTAGGGGGCCGTTCTGGATTACATAAAACCTTAAATAAATTTGTCATCGGTGCAATGAAGTTGGAAGCGATGATGCGTTACACGGGTGCGGGAAATTTATTGATTGTTGGAAACCGGACAAAAGCACACGAATATGCTTTAAATGCTGGAGCAGCTGTGTTGATAACAGGTGGTTTTGATACAGATGACGATGTAAAAAAACTAGCGGACGAGTTACAACTTCCGATTATTTCGACAAGCTATGATACATTCACTGTTGCGGCAATGATTAACCGTGCCATCTACGACCAATTAATTAAAAAAGAAATTATATTAGTGGAAGATATATTAACGCCTGTCACGGATACGATCTATCTTAAAACAGCGGATAAGGTGTCAAAATGGCATGAATACAATCGAGAAACGCTACATAGTCGTTATCCGGTAGTAGATGAGAATATGAGGGTTCAAGGTATGGTGACTTCGAAGGACGTTATTGGTGCCGAACCAGAGCAATTGATTGAAAAAATCATGACTAAAAACCCTATGACTGTTAGTGGACAGACAAGTGTTGCTTCATCTGCCCATATGATGGTTTGGGAAGGTATAGAGTTATTACCTGTTACCGATGGCAATAATAAGCTTCTAGGGATTATTAGTAGACAGGATGTCTTAAAGGCATTACAAATGATCCAACGTCAGCCTCAGGTTGGGGAAACGATTGATGATATTGTCACAAGCCAGATTACCTTGATAAAAGGAAAATTGAAAAACGAAGATTTATATCGATGTGAAGTTACTCCACAAATGACCAATCATTTAGGGACGATTTCATATGGGGTATTTACGACAATTGTGACAGAAGCAGCGAATCGAGTATTACGTAGCTTCAAAAAAGGAGATTTAGTTGTAGAAAATATGACAATCTATTTCCTTAAGCCAGTTCAAATTGATAGTATGTTAGAAATTAATCCTCGCGTCTTAGAGGTCGGGCGTAAGTTTGGAAAGGTAGACGTTGAGGTGTTTAATGAAGGTGTATTAGTGGGAAAAGCTATGATGATGTGCCAGCTGATTGATAGACATTAAATTACGAAAGCCGCTTTCTATTTGAGAAGGCGGCTTTCTAAATTCATACTATTTTTTTAGTTGCTCAGCCTCTTCGATGGCATGAGGGAGATAAAACTTATAGGATTTCAATCCAGCCCAAGCATTATAGGCTCCTAAAAGAATGAATATGCATCCGACAATATAGCCGACAGCTGTTTGGTTAATGAAAAATTGGTTAAGACCAAAAAGGGCAATAAAAAGGCCTAAAGCAATTCCTGATTTTGCAGAAATCCATTTTTTCTCCGCAGGTTTTTGCGAGCGGAAGTACTTTACTTTATAAAAAATGTAAAATGATAGAGAGAACACAAATAGAATAACAAGTACAGGCATCTGATTTTTTCCTCCAAGCTTGGACAGTTTCACTTCATTTTACCGATTATCGTGAAAAAATGCTACTGATGATGACGAGTTTGTGAGGGCAAATTAGATTTGTTTGAAATATTAACAAAAATTAAGAAAAGAGCCTTTTCTTTTAACTTTTTTATGGTAAAAATGAAGTAAGACTTTCTTAAATACGATCGAGAACCGAGCAAATTTGTTTGTGAAGGAGTTAATATGAAAGAGAAAATTTTAGAAACCATTAAACAATATGAAACCATTATTATTCATCGACATGTTCGTCCGGATCCAGATGCTTATGGTTCACAAGGAGGATTAGCTGAAATTCTAAAAGCATCCTTTCCAGAAAAAAATATCTACACGGTAGGAAAAGAAGAACAATCACTCAATTTCTTACGCCGACTTGATCAAATTCCAGACGAAATATATACAGGTGCTTTAGTTATCGTGACCGATACGGCAAATGAAGCAAGAATTTGTGATAGTCGTTATGGACTTGGAGATAAGTTAATTAAGATTGATCATCATCCGAATGAAGAGCCATATGGAGATATAGTTTGGGTCGACACGAATGCTAGCTCATGCAGTGAGATGATTTATGAATTCTATTTGGCAGGCGAAGAATCAGGTTTGAAGATGTCAGATGAAGCAGCAAGGCTTTTATACGCTGGAATTGTCGGAGATACTGGACGATTCCTTTATCCAAGCACGACTGAAAAGACCTTTACTTATGCAAGCGAGTTAATTAAGTATAAGTTTGATCGGACCGAGCTTTTTGATCGGATGTATGAGCTAGCCCCTAATCTTATTAAATTGAACGGTTATGTTCTGCAAAATTTTAACATGAACGAGAATGGCGTAGCTTCAATGGTGTTAAACAAGGAATTGTTAACGGAGTATCAAGCGAAACCTTCAGATGCCTCTCTCCTAGTGAGTACGTTAGGAAATGTTGTAGGGATTTTAGCTTGGGCTTTCTTTATTGAAGAAGACGACCAAATTCGTGTACGTCTACGTTCTAAGGGTCCAATCGTGAATACGATTGCTCGAAAATATTCAGGTGGTGGACATCCACTAGCATCAGGAGCGTCCATTTATTCATGGGACGAGATGGAGAACGTTATGAAGGATTTAGACGAGGCTTGTATTCATTACAAATAACAATGGGTAGCTTAGAGATAACTAACTTCTCTAAGCTACTATTCAAACTCTAGATTTAATTGAATGGATAAGGTTGTATAGTAAGCAATTTCCTTGATTTTGAGACGATAGCGTTTGTCATGTACTTTAAAGCTTCTATTTTCAATCGCTCTCCGTGTGAGTTCTCTACTTTTAAAAGCAGTCTCAATATCCTTTGATAAAAGGGTCTCTATATCCTCTTTCACAGCTTCCTCAATTTCATAGACACTAAGCTCATCTAGCTCATATTTTTCATAGTTTGTAATTTTCACCTCAATACTTTGGATCGTAAGTTTTTCCTCATTTTCTTTATTGAATTTCTCAACGTCTTCCTGCCAAATCTTTTTTTCTTTCTCTAGATCACGAATGGTTTCTTCTTGTTGTCGAATTTGTACACTATATTCCTCCTGCCATTCACCGTATATGTATAAAAAAATAAGCCAACTCAGAATAGCTCCAATCGCCATCCCAGCAAACAATCTTCTTACTTCCTGCAACCGATAATAAGGTGGAACTCTCATTCCGATACATGCTCCCCTGTAAGAAAAGTGATCAATAAAGAGCCTGTTTGTGCTCCTCCTACTGCTGCTAAGATGTGTAAAAAGGTTTTAAATATATCCTTCGTATCCCCGTCGAACAACCCTCTTTCAAAACTATAAACGGCATCAAACGTGCCACCAATGGCTGCAACAATTGCCCAAATTCGGATGGAGGATGAAATACGATATATTTCTGTCATTAACGGCTTCCCTGTTAAAAAAGCGCCAATACCACCAATTAATGCGCCTCCAAGTAAAACACCTAAAGCAATAAAATAGCTATCAATTAAATGGGTAAAAAAGGGTTGCTCCTTCATTTGCATTCATCCTAACTTCATAGAATAGCTTCCTATTACATTCATATGGACAAACCTTTTACATTATGTTTTCAAGGATGAAATAAACAAGTTTTTTCAGTTTGAAAAAACATCAATTCAATTTAAAAAGGAGAACATATTTTCTTTTTTTCGATAGTGGCTCTATAATAAAATTAGCAAATGAAATTTATGATAGAACGCTATCAAAATATACAACGAACTTTACATAAATTATTTATCAAATAAATCTAGTATTAATTTACGCAAACGAGAAAGGTGGGATATTTATGTCATTTGTTCACCTTCATGTATATAGTGCATACAGTCTATTATCGAGTACGGCAACCATTGAGGAACTCGTTCAAGATGCCAAAAGGAAGGGCTTTAAGGCGATTGCATTAACTGACCAGAATGTGATGTACGGAACGATTGCCTTTTATAAGGCTTGTTTAAAAGCTTCGATTAAACCAATTATCGGATTAACTGTTCAAGTTCAAAGTGAACGGAAGGAAGAACAATCATTTCCGCTGGTGTTACTAGCACAAAATCAACAAGGTTTTTATAATCTATTAAAAATATCAAGTGTTGTTCAAACGAACTCTCCATCTGGAATCCCAATGAAATGGCTCCGTGGTTATGCAAGTGGACTTATAGGAATAACGCCGGGAATAAAGGGTGAGGTGGAAGAGAGTCTTGCTGCAGGAGACATTGAAGATGCAACCCATTGTGTACATGCCTATCAGCGTATTTTTGGAAAAGAAAATTTCTATCTAGGTATTCAAAATCATGGTCTTCGCATAGAAGCATCGGTAAATGAACAACTAATCGAGTTATCACAACAACTGCAAATTCAACTTGTGGCCACAAATGAGGTTCATTATCTCGAGAAAGAAGACTCTTTTGCCCATGAATGCCTCCTCTCTATTAAAAATGGGGATAAACTCCAGGATGAATCGAGAGAACGGTTAGAGTCGGATCAATATTATTTAAAAACGTCACAAGAAATGGTCGAGATTTTTACAGTTCTACCAGATGCACTGGAAAATTCTCTAAAAATTGCTGAAGCATGTAATGTCATGATTGAGTTAAACCAAATGAATCTACCAAAGTATCCGACTACAGGTGAAAAAACTACAGCAGAACTGCTAGAGGAGCTATGTCTCAAGGGATTTAACGAAAGGTATACCAATCCTACAGAAGAACACAAAACAAGACTTTTCTATGAACTAGAGATCATTAAGAAAATGAAATTTGCCGACTATTTTTTAATTGTTTGGGATTTCATGAAGTTTTCGAGGGAGAATGGAATTTTAACAGGACCAGGAAGGGGTTCCGCTGCTGGTTCGATGGTAGCTTATGTTCTGTATATTACAGACGTTGATCCAATTGAATACAATCTATTATTTGAACGTTTCTTAAATCCAGAAAGAATTTCCATGCCAGATATTGATATAGATTTCCCTGATCACAGAAGAGATGAAGTGATCGAGTATGTTTCTGAAAAATATGGGAAGCTCCATGTGGCGCAAATCATCACTTTTGGAACACTTGCAACAAAGGCCGTAATGAGAGATGTAGGGAGAGTTTTCGGATTAAATCCAAAAGAGCTCGATCAAGTATCACGCTTAATCCCATCACGACCAGGAATTACATTAAAGAAAGCTATAGCAGAATCTCCAGAACTAAAGAAATTCACGGAAGACTCGTCGCTGAATCAACGATTATTTGAAGTGGCAACGAAATTAGAGGGGCTTCCTCGTCATACTTCTACACATGCTGCAGGGGTTGTATTAACAGAGAAACCATTAGTTGAATCCATTCCGATCCAAGGTGGCCATAACGATATTTATTTGACGCAATATACGATGGACCATTTAGAGGAAGTAGGATTATTAAAAATGGATTTTCTTGGATTGAGAAATCTATCTTTAATGGAATCAATCCTAGACTCGATTTATCGTAAAATAGGAAAAAAATTGCCTATTAAAGAACTGCCTTTTGATGATGAAGAGACGTTCAAGCTTCTGGCAAAAGGAGAAACAACAGGAGTCTTCCAATTAGAGTCTGATGGAATGAGAAGTGTCTTAAAAAGGCTAAAGCCGACTCATTTTGAGGATATTGTTGCCGTCAATGCTTTATATCGTCCAGGCCCAATGGAAAATATTCCTCTTTATATCGAGCGAAAGCATGGCAATGAACCGGTTAATTATCCTCATCCAGATTTAAAGCCGATTCTTGAAAACACATACGGGGTTATTGTCTACCAGGAGCAAATTATGCAGATTGCTGCAAAGATGGCGGGCTTTTCTCTGGGAGAAGCGGATTTACTGAGAAGGGCTGTATCGAAAAAGAAAAAGGAAGTTCTTGATAAGGAAAGAGAGCATTTTGTCCAAGGCGCCTTGAATAAAGGGTATGACCAAGTGACAGCAAATGATATCTATGATTTAATCGTTAAGTTTGCTAATTACGGTTTTAACAGAAGTCACGCAGTTGCGTATAGTGTCATCGCTTATCAGCTTGCTTATTTAAAGGTACATTATCCACTGTTTTTTATGGCAGCTCTATTATCCACAGTTAGTGGAAACGAAGGAAAGATTGTTCAATATGTTCGGGAAATTAAGGAGATGGACATTTCCTTACTTCCTCCTTCGATTAACCTGAGTGGATATTCATTTTTAGTTGAAAAAGAAGGAATTCGTTATAGCCTAGCAGGAATAAAAGGAGTCGGTGTTGCCGCCTTAAAAGAAATCTTTCAAGCACGTAAAAAGAGAAAGTTTTCCGATCTCTTTGATTTTTGCATGAGAGTTTCTTCGAGAGCGGTGAATCGAAAGGTGCTTGAAGCCCTCGTGCATTCTGGTAGCTTTGATGAATTTGGTGAGGACAGAGCGGTTTTATTAGCAAGCATAGATGTGGCAATTGAGCATGCAGAGCTTGTTAGTCCCGAAGAGTTAGGGGATACGGATCTGTTTGCAGATGAGGATGGATTTTTTCTTAAACCAAAGTATACGGAAGTCGACCCGATTGGAATTGAACAAAAGCTACAATATGAAAAAGAAGTGCTCGGATTTTATTTATCTGATCACCCCGTTTCCGTTTATGATGAATTCCTTGAGCCACTGGGCGCAACAGCACTTTTAGCGGTATCCCCACAACAAAAAATGGTCAAATCACTTGTTCACATTACAGATGTGAAAAAGATTCGCACGAAAAAAGGCGAAGAAATGGCTTTTCTTGCTCTCTCTGATCAAAGTGGAGATTTAGATGGTGTCGTGTTTCCTGTGGTATTTAAACGTTTCATGCTGCTTCTGCAAAAAGGGAATATCGTTTTTATTGAGGGAAAGATTGATTTTAGAGATGGGAAAAAACAATTTGTCATTCAAAATGTGCAAGATGTAAATACAGCAGTAGACAAAGTGAAAAATCAACAAGGTACTTTGTATGTGAGAATTGAAAAGGAACGTGAATCAAGTGATCTGTTAAATAGACTAAAAGAATTATTGAAGGATTATAAAGGGAATGTGAGTGTAGTACTTTTTTACGAGAAGAATGAGAGAACCATTCGTCTAGGAAAAGAAGACAGAATCACCCCTTCCGCTGAGTGTTTATCGAAGTTAAAAGCATTACTTGGAGATAGTAATGTCGTGTTAAAAGGATAAGGAAATTAAAGGTAGTTTAGTACTATGTTTGTCTAAGTGTCTTAACTTTGTAGGCACTATTATGCCAGTTATGTATCATATTCACCTCTTTACAACTACGGTGAATATGGTATATTGTTCTAATATACAGCGTGGTCAGACCACCGTCGGAATGAACAAGGTCAAATTAATTAGGGGAGTGAATTTTGCTTGACTTTACGTGAAGAAGCATTACACATGCATAAAGTGAATAAGGGGAAACTGGAATCAAAATCAAAGATACCAGTTCGAAATGCGAAGGATTTAAGTTTGGCCTATTCACCGGGAGTTGCTGAACCCTGTAAGGCGATCTATGACAAGCCGGAGACCGTCTACGATTATACAATGAAAGGCAATATGGTGGCTGTCGTCTCAGATGGAACAGCTGTGTTAGGTCTTGGAAATATTGGTCCACAAGCAGCATTGCCTGTTATGGAGGGGAAGGCTGTCTTATTTAAAAGCTTTGCCGGTGTAGATGCTTTTCCGATTTGTTTAAATACAACCGATGTTGAAAAGATCATTGAAACTGTAAAATTACTAGAACCAACATTTGGTGGCGTGAATCTAGAGGATATTGCAGCACCAAAATGCTTTGAGATTGAAGAAAGATTGAAGAAAGAAACCTCGATTCCAATTTTTCACGACGATCAGCATGGAACTGCGATTGTAACGGTAGCAGGTCTAGTCAACGCACTGAAAATTGTTGGCAAAAAAATAACCGATATAAAGGTCGTAGCAAGTGGAGCAGGCGCCGCTGGAATTGCCATTATCAAATTATTATATAATTACGGCGTTCGCGATATTATTATGTGTGATACCAAAGGTGCAATCTATGAAGGTCGTTCTTTCGGAATGAATGCGATTAAGGATGAAGTAGCCAAATTTACGAACCTTAATAATGAAGAAGGCAGCTTGGCTGATGTGATTAAAAATGCTGATGTCTTTATCGGTGTTTCAGCTGAGGGAGCTTTAACAAAAGAAATGATTCAAACCATGAATGCGGATCCGATTATTTTTGCGATGGCAAATCCGAATCCGGAGATTATGCCTGATGAGGCAAAGAGTGCTGGGGCGAAGGTAGTTGGAACAGGTCGTTCTGATTTTCCTAATCAAGTGAATAATGTCCTCGCGTTTCCTGGTATTTTCCGTGGCGCACTAGACGTTCGGGCAACGCATATCAATGAAGAAATGAAGGTAGCAGCGGTAGAAGCGATTGCGAGCCTCGTTTCAGCTGAGGAATTATCAGCAGATTATGTCATCCCGGCCCCATTCGATTCGCGAGTAGCACCTGAAGTTGCGGCAGCAGTAGCAAGGGCAGCAATGGAAACAGGAGTTGCTAGAATTAAAGTGGACCCTGAGGAAGTAAAATTGAAAACAAGCAGTCTTTCGATCATTGGAAAAAGTGAGTGATTTCTAAATTTGAATAAAGAAGCGAGCAATAAGGTTTATATTGAAATTGTTAAGAAAATCAGAACCATGATTGTAGAAGACGGACTTAAAATAGGGGATAAAATTCCTTCAGAACGTGAACTGTCGGAGCGCCTTCAAGTAGGGCGCTCTTCCGTTCGTGAAGCATTACGGGCGTTAGAGCTGTTGGGACTAATTGAGACAAGAAGAGGAGAAGGGACTTTTCTTCGAGATGCTCGTGGGAACCAGCTCGTTCAGTTAGTAAGTACATTTATTCTACAAGATGAAAAAGCAAAAGAAGATGTGAAAGACACTCTACAACTTATTGAAATGGATTGTTTAAGACTTGTTTTACAAAGAAATAATGTAGAACAGATTGTTTCATTTCGGAAATTATTAGAGTCAGTGAATGTAAGTGATGAAGAATTCTTTCTCAAGATGATTGAATTAGGAGATAACCATTTGATGTATCGTATCTGGATTATCTTAAGTAATTTTTATCGTTCCTTAAATTTTCCAGAAGAGCCATACTCGAAAGCTAAGTATCTTACCTTACTTGATGCACTTCTCCAAGGGGATGAGAATTTAGTTTTAGAAAAATATCTACTGTTAAGGAAATTGTCGACTTGAAACTGACAAATTTTTTAAGCAATTATTCGTATGTTGATTTATATTGAAAAGAAATACATTAGCCTGTACAAAAAAAGAACATTTTGCGTAGAATGTGGTATTACTGCCTTAAATTAGCCTACAGGAAAAACTCCTTAAGGCACTACTCTATCCACTAGTGGTCTGACCACTCAGGAAATTGTACAAAATGTATAGCAAGGGGAGGTTTGAGACCGTGATTAAGGATCTTTTTACAAAACCGAAGAAGAAAAAATATGCAACCATTCCTTCAGAGGCGGCAAAACAAGATGTCCCAGAAGGAATTATGACGAAATGTCCTAATTGCAAAAAAATCATGTACTCAAAAGAATTAACCAAAAATCTTAAAGTTTGTTTCCATTGTGATTACCACTACCCAATGAACTCACAAGAGAGACTTGCTAGTTTCTTAGATGAAGATAGCTTTCAAGAAATAGATCGAGAATTAGTATCGACGAATCCACTTGGTTTTCCTGAGTACCTAGAAAAACTTGAAAAGGATAAGGAAAAGACCAATTTAAATGAGGCAGTTGTCACTGGTATAGGGCGAGTAGACCAGCATGAAGTGGCTGTGGCTGTGATGGACTCGACTTTCCGAATGGGAAGCATGGGCTCTGTTGTTGGAGAAAAAATTACGCGCGCGATTGAAAAGGCAGACGAATTGTCAGTTCCTTTTATCATCTTTACAGCTTCCGGTGGGGCGAGAATGCAAGAAGGCGTATTAAGCTTGATGCAAATGGCAAAAACAAGTGTCGCTTTGAAACGATTCAGCGATAACGGCGGACTTATTATTTCTATAATGACTCATCCAACTACAGGTGGGGTATCAGCAAGCTTTGCATCCTTAGGTGATTATAATTTTGCAGAGCCTGGTGCCTTAATTGGATTTGCAGGTCGCCGTATTATTGAACAAACAATACGTGAAGAATTACCAGAAGATTTCCAGACAGCTGAATTCCTTTTAGAAAAAGGTCAGCTTGATGCAGTGATTGCAAGGGCCGAATTGAAGGAAAAGATTGCAACAATTTTAGACATTCATCAACCGGGAGGTGATCTAGTATGGTTGGAGAATTAGAATTTGAAAAGCCAGTGCTCGAATTAAGAAAGAAAATTGCTGAGTTAAAAGAGATTACAAAAGAAGCAGACGTTGATCTGACAGATGAAATTGAAAAACTGGAAGTGCGTCTAGAACGTTTAGAAAAAGAGATATACGAAAATATGAAGCCTTGGGATCGGGTTCAAATCGCTCGACACCCGAACCGACCAACTACATTAGATTATATTCCTCTCCTTTTTACTGACTTCATTGAAGTACATGGAGATCGTACATTTGGGGATGATGCGGCAATTGTTGCAGGAATTGGAAAATTTCAAGGTCTGCCTGTAACCATTATTGGTCATCAGCGCGGGAAGGACACGAAGGAGAATATTCGCAGAAATTTTGGGATGCCTCATCCAGAAGGATATCGCAAAGCATTGCGGATTATGAAGCAAGCCGATAAGTTTGGAAGACCGATTATATGTTTTATTGATACAAAAGGTGCTTTTCCAGGAAAGGCCGCTGAAGAACGTGGACAAAGCGAAGCGATCGCTCGTAATTTATTTGAGATGGCAGGCCTTAAGGTTCCGGTTATTTGTATCGTCATTGGGGAAGGCGGAAGTGGTGGTGCCCTTGCGTTAGGCGTTGGAAACCACCTTCATATGCTCGAGAATTCGACGTACTCTGTTATTTCTCCTGAGGGTGCTGCATCGATCCTTTGGAAGGATGCTTCTAAGGCGAAGCAGGCTGCTGAAAAAATGAAGATTACTGCTCCCGACTTGAAGGAATTAAATGTTATTGATGAAATAATTCCTGAGGTGAAAGGTGGGGCCCATAAGGATAAGGATTTACAAGCTCAAGCCATTCATGAAGTGATTTTGAAATCCCTTAAAGAACTGCTCAAGCTTTCTGAGCAGGAGCTTATTAATCAACGCTATGAAAAGTATAAAGCAATTGGCCAGTTTGATCTTCAAAATGAATACATCACGACAAATTAATGAAGCGAATTAAGGTAGAAACTCAAAACGCGCTTGATAAAAGTGCGTTTTTTGAGTTTAATAAGAGTGAACTAAAATTCTTTTTTAGAATATTATTAAACGCTTTCATTTAATAAATTATTCTGCCTATTTGCGAAAACGTTTCCGTTAGTTGAGTAAGCTATGTCATTCGTGGTATTTTAGAGATAAATAATACACTACATTCTGTCTATAATAAGAAAGTGAATTTAATCTCAGGTGTAGGAGGATCGATTTCATAATGTCCTAAGACCAATTAAAAAGCGAACTGAATGCATCAAAAGTAACATTTCGTGATTAGCTTATAAGACTTTCTAATGTTCGTTTTTTATGTGCCGTTGTGAAATTAATTCTATTAGATATTGAAATCAAGATAAATTTCTGAGGTGATTTTTTTTGAAGAAGATTGGCGTATTAACAAGTGGGGGCGACGCACCTGGAATGAATGCTGCAGTTCGTGCAGTAGTACGAAAAGGCATTTACCATGATTTAGAGGTTTACGGAATCTATGGAGGTTACGCTGGCTTAATTAGCGGTAACATCAAAAAATTAGAGTTAGGCTCAGTTGGGGACATTATACATAGAGGCGGTACTGTTCTATATTCTGCGCGTTGCGAGGAATTTAAGACAAAAGAAGGACAACAAAAAGGAATTGAGCAATTAAAGAAATTAGGTATTGAAGGACTTGTTGTTATCGGTGGAGATGGTTCTTACATGGGAGCTAAGAAGCTTACTGAGCAAGGATTCCCATGTGTAGGTGTACCAGGTACAATCGATAATGATATTCCAGGAACTGAATTTACAATTGGTTTTGATACAGCTTTAAATACAGTTATTGATGCAATCGATAAGATTCGTGATACAGCAACATCCCATGAAAGAACTTTTATTATTGAAGTAATGGGGCGTGATGCTGGTGATATCGCTTTATGGGCTGGACTAGCTGGTGGAGCAGAAACAATTCTTGTTCCTGAGGAGAACTTCTCAATGGACGATATTTGTGACCGTTTGAAAAAAGGTAGTGAACGTGGCAAAAAGCACAGTATCATTATCGTAGCTGAAGGTGTCGGTAGTGGTGTTGAAATTAGTCAAAAAATCAAAGAATTGACGAACTATGATACTCGTGTTTCCGTACTAGGACATATGCAACGCGGTGGTTCACCGACTGCAAGTGATAGAGTATTAGCTAGTCGTTTAGGAGCACGTGCGGTAGAACTACTAATTGAAGGTAGAGGCGGTCGTGCCGTTGGTATCGTAAAAAACGAACTTGTCGACTATGACATTATCGAAGCACTTGAAACGAAGAAGCATGAAATTGATATGGGTATGTTGAAGCTATCAAAAGAATTATCGATTTAATAATTTGTAGGAATTTATAATGGGGGTTGGCATTTTAAATGCGTAAAACAAAAATAGTTTGTACGATCGGACCAGCGAGTGAAAGTGTAGAAAAGCTTACACAGTTGATGGAAGCAGGAATGAATGTAGCACGATTGAACTTTTCTCATGGAGATTTTGAGGAACATGGCAATCGTATTAAAAATATCCGTGAAGCTTCACAAAAATTAAACAAAAACGTTGCGATTTTACTTGATACAAAAGGTCCTGAAATCCGTACTAATAATATGGTGAATGGTGCGATTGAATTAGAAGCAGGAAAGAACATCACTATTTCCATGACGGAAGTAGAAGGAACTGAAGATAAATTTTCTATTACATATGAAGGTTTAATCGATGATGTCGAAGCAGGCTCAAAGATTTTACTTGATGATGGACTAATTGGACTGGAAGTAATTGAAATCGATCGTTCTGCAAAGGAAATCCATACAAAGATTTTAAATAGTGGTACCCTGAAAAATAAAAAAGGGGTAAACGTTCCAGGTGTTTCTGTAAAACTTCCAGGAATTACTGAAAAAGACGCTAAGGATATTCTATTTGGAATTGAGCAAGGGGTTGATTTTATTGCAGCTTCTTTCGTTCGCCGTGCATCTGATGTGATGGAAATTCGCAAGCTTCTTGAAGAAAATAACGGAACACATATCAACATTATTCCGAAAATCGAAAACCAAGAGGGCGTTGATAACATCGACGAAATTCTTGAAGTTTCTGATGGTTTAATGGTTGCTCGTGGGGATCTTGGAGTTGAAATTCCTGCAGAAGAAGTACCATTAGTTCAGAAGAACTTGATTAAGAAATGTAATGATCTTGGAAAGCCTGTTATCACTGCTACGCAAATGCTTGATTCAATGCAAAGAAATCCACGTCCGACTCGTGCAGAGGCAAGTGACGTTGCGAACGCTATCTTTGATGGAACAGATGCAATCATGCTTTCTGGTGAAACAGCTGCAGGTATGTATCCAGTTGAAGCAGTGCAAACCATGCACAATATTGCTTCTCGTGCAGAAACTGCGCTTGATCATAAGCGTCTATTATCGAAGCGTACAAAAGAAAGTGATACAAATATTACGGATGCAATTGGTCAATCCGTTGCACATACGGCTTTGAATTTATCTGTAAGTGCGATTATCACACCTACAGAGAGCGGACATACAGCACGTATGATTTCTAAGTATCGTCCAAAGGCTCCGATTGTAGCTGTTACTTCACATCCTTCGGTTTACCGTCGTCTTGCACTTGTATGGGGTGTATATCCTCAGTTAGGAGTACAAGCAGACACGACTGACGATATGTTAGATACTGCAGTTCAAGCAAGCTTAAATTGCCAAATTGTAAAGCATGGAGACCTTGTTGTTATTACAGCAGGAGTACCAGTTGGAGAATCTGGCACAACGAACTTAATGAAAATTCATCTTGTTGGAGATGTGCTTGTAAAAGCGCAAGGAATCGGACGCAAGTCTTCTTACGGTAAAGTAGTCGTTGCTCGTGATGCAAAAGAAGCTATATCTAAAGTGACAGAAGGATCTGTCCTCGTGACAATTGGTTCTGATGCAGACATGGTTCCAGCCATCGAGAAAAGCAGTGCGTTAATTACAGAAGAAGGTGGCTTAACAAGCCATGCTGCTGTAGTAGGCTTAAGCTTAGGAATTCCAGTTATCGTTGGTGCAGAAAATGCTACATCGATTTTAAAAGATGGACAAGAAATTACTGTAGATGCAAACCGTGGTGTCGTTTATAACGGTCATGCAAGCGTACTTTAATAAGCTGTAAAAAGGAAGGGAGACTCCCTTCCTTTTTTTAGAATTAAAAGGGAGGGGAGCATGGTGAGGAATTTTCTCTTATTGTTATTTATCGTTATACCAGCTTGTGAGATTGGCGTATTACTCTTATCCGGGAATTTAATCGGTGTGTGGCCAACCGTTGGGCTTATCATCCTAACCGGTGTACTTGGAACGTATTTAGCGAAAAAACAAGGCTTAGAAACGTTAAGACGTGCGCAAACTGAAATGCAATATGGAAGACCACCTGGAGAATCGATAATCGATGGTGTTTGCATCCTAGTCGGAGGCGTATTGCTTCTTTCGCCGGGCTTCCTAACGGATATTGCGGGATTATTATTACTGATTCCACAAACGAGGAGACCTTTTAGAGGACTTATTAAAAGTGGATTAAGAAAATGGATGGAGCGAAATACATTTACGATCATTAGGTAGGTATACGTTTCTTGGGGGAGGAACCGGGCTAGGCACCGAACCGAGCACCGAAAAATAGACGGAGAAATTCCGCTAAACTAGTGGTTTTTATTTAAAAAATGCTTATATAGACGGAGAAATTCCCCTTATTGACTAGCAAACAGTGAAAATGAGGGGTATTTCTTTGCATAGTCGGAAAAACTCCGCTTATATATCCCGAAACAACCTTCATTCTATATTTAACCGGAAAAACTCCGTTTATTTTCCTTTTGATATTTACTCAATTAAGCACATGGCATCATATTTAAAAAAGAGTGAGTCCAAGAGTACCTGTTTTGGTTATTTTCCCCCTAAAAAGTAAAACTCACCAATCTTTGGCGAGTTTTACATTTTTTATAAGAATTATCCTTTAATATAGCCCCATAGATCCTTAAACACATTAGCTCGGTGCAACGTAGTAATGATAACTAAAGTTACTGGACCAACGATCAGGCCTAAAAAGCCAATCAGCTTAAATCCTACAAACAAGGCAATTAGTGTGGCTAGCGGGTCTAGTCCAATATTTGAGGAAAGGACCTTTGGCTCCATGACTTGTCTTTGCACGAGAACAATAATGTACAAAACCCCTAAACCTATCGCCAGAGGTATCTCGCCAATAAGCGCTTCATAGATAATCCAAGGTACAAATATTAATCCTGTTCCTAAATAAGGGATAATATCGACCAGTCCTGTTACAAGGGCTATCGTGATTGCATAATCTACTCGAAGAATCAGTAAACCGACTAGGATGATAATGGTTGTAATTGAAATTAACGTGAGCTGGGCTTTTCCAAATCCAAACAAGGCCTTTTTTAAATCGCTAAAAACAGTCTTTCCACTCGATTTTGCTTTTGCCGGAAGGAGCTTTCCGATTTTTGCTGATAATTGATACCAATCCTTGCTAATGAAAAATGTGGCAAGCAATGAAAAGATCACGACGGTTGCAGCATTAGGAAACCATGAAAAGATATTCGGAATCTTTTCAAAAAAGTTTTGAATGAAGTCACCTAAGGTTGTACCAATTGTTCTTCCGACGTTTTCGATATTCTCTAGTATCGTGTTTTGTTGGCCTGTCCCAAGATTGTCAAACATATTGGAGAGCTGATTATAAAGTGGAATGATTTGTGATGCAAACAGGTGCTCAATATAATCAATCAATGTCTCGAGATGTGTTGGAACAACTGTAGCTAAATAGTCAGCTCCTGAAACAATTTCAGCGACTAGTAACGTAATTAATCCTGCGAAAAAGGCAAAAATAATCAAAAGACTCAGGATTACCGCTAGCACTCTTGGCATTCTTGCTTTTGTATGAAAAAAATTGACCAAAGGATTCATCAAAAAAGCGATGAGAAAGCCTATGATAAAAGGATAGGTTACCTTTGAAAGGTAGAAAAGTGCTAGAAAACCAACAATAACGATGCTTATGACTAATATAAATCTAAGGGTACGATGTAGATACGTATAGTTCATAGGAACCTCCTTTTGCAAATTTTTTACCTGTGGTTCATACTTTGTTTAATACTACGTTTATTAACAGTAAAAGATTCTTTTAGGCATATTTTTTTTGAGAGCTTGTCTACTATTTATGACTAATTTCTATGTTGAGATAACAATACATCGAGAAAGGGTGGAGAAATCTGTGTTTTCCCAGTCACTTATGTTTTTACTTCTTTTGTTGGGGATTGGTTTGGTTGCTAAAAATAACTCACTCATTATTGCTATTGCTTTCCTTATTATTATGAAAGTTATTGGTGTAGATTCAAAGTATTTTGCATTCATTCAGTCTAAAGGTATCAATTGGGGAGTTATCGTCATCACAATCGCCGTTCTTGCACCGATTGCGAGTGGAGAAATTGGTTTTAAAGATTTATCAAGTGCATTTAAATCTCCATACGCATGGATCGCGTTGATTTCGGGGATGGTTGTCGCCTTATTAGCGAAAAACGGGATTACTTTATTAGCAAAGGATCCACATATCACATCGGCTCTTGTCCTTGGGACAATACTAGCGGTGTCTATCTTTAAAGGTGTGGCGGTTGGTCCCTTAATCGGTGCTGGAATTGCTTATATGGTCATGAGGGTCTTCGAATTTTTTAAGTAGAAGACTCTTAATCTTGCTTTATGAGTATTAAAAATGATAACCTTTTCATAAGCGGTGAAATTATTCTTTATTTTTCTAATAAAATATTAATTTTTTCACATTTTAGCCACTTTTCGTTCACAAAAGTCAGATAATTGTTTATAATAGGACTTGTAAGCGCATCCGTCTTATAATCCGCAACAAACAATAATTTGGTTCTATTAAAGAAAATGAAAGCATTTTCTTTTCGATGTTATTGAGCAAGCGCTCAACGAGTTTAAGGAATGGTCTGTGGTTCGGCATATGTTGCCGACTTATTGGTCTAACGAAGACCGCATAGATAGATGTTTGTATATGAACAGACAAAGGGTATGGGGAAATTTATTTGGTAAAGGAGAGAGTGAAGATGACTGTTACACGTGGTCTGGAAGGGGTAGTCGCAACAACATCCTCCATTAGTTCAATCATCGATGATACACTAACTTATGTAGGGTATGACATTGATGATTTAGCCGTAAACGCCACTTTTGAGGAAGTAATCTATCTTCTTTGGCACAGAAAGCTACCTACAAAATTAGAGCTAGAAGAGCTTACTAAGCAGCTAGCCGAAAATGCAGAATTACCGAAAGAAGTTATCGACCATTTTAAAATGTATCCAATTGACAAAGTACATCCTATGGGAGCTCTTCGTTCAGCAGTCTCACTACTAGGATTGTACGATGAAGAAGCGGATGCGATGGACCCAGAAGCTAATTATCGTAAAGCGATTCGTTTACAAGCGAAGCTTCCTACTATAGTGACGACATTTGCTCGCATTAGAAAAGGTTTAGAGCCTGTTGCTCCACGCACAGATTTAAGCTTTGCAGCGAACTTCCTTTATATGTTATCTGGTCAGGAACCTGAACCAATTGCGATTGAAGCTTTCAATAAGGCATTAGTGCTTCATGCAGATCATGAACTAAACGCTTCTACATTTACTGCTCGTGTTTGCGTAGCGACTTTATCAGATGTTTATTCTGGTATTACAGCCGCTATTGGAGCGCTAAAGGGGCCACTTCACGGTGGAGCAAACGAAGCAGTTATGAAGATGCTAACTGAAATTGGATCTGTTGATCAAGTAGATTCATATGTTCGTGAAAAACTTGAGAATAAGGAAAAAATCATGGGCTTTGGTCATCGTGTGTATAGAAAAGGGGATCCACGTGCCAAGCATTTAAAGGTTATGTCTGAGAAGTTAACGAACCTTACTGGCAAGCCTGAATACTACGAAATGTCCACACGTATTGAAAACATTGTAACTGGTGAGAAGAATTTGCCACCAAATGTGGATTTCTATTCAGCTTCCGTGTATGACAGCTTAGGTATTGATCATGATCTTTTCACACCGATTTTTGCTGTTAGCCGAGTGTCTGGCTGGCTAGCTCACATTCTAGAACAATATGAAAATAACCGCTTAATTCGTCCACGTGCCGATTACACAGGGCCTGGCATGCAAAAATACATTCCAGTTGAACAAAGAGGCTTATAAAAAATAGAAAGCGGCATTTTACTTTTATAGATTTTTTTCTCTGACTATTGCTACAATTTATGCTAGAATTAGTGAGGGGAAACTAGTTTATATTGGGATTTTTAGTAAAAATTGCTGTAGTGGAATGAGAAAAGGTTAGATGACACAGCCACCCTTTAGGTGGCAAGGTCGCTAACCTTTGATTTTCGTAACTAGATAGCAAAACATTTTAGAAAGTCATCGAATTTGGAGGGAGAATCATTATGTCAGGTCAAAAAATCACAGTAACAAATGGGGTATTAAACGTACCAAATAATCCAGTCGTTCCTTTTATTGAAGGAGACGGAATTGGTCCAGATATCTGGGCTTCTGCATCACGCGTGTTAGATGCTGCCGTTGATAAGGCATATAAAGGTGAACGTAAGATTGAATGGAAAGAAGTTTTAGCTGGGGAAAAAGCATTTAATCAAACAGGCGAATGGTTACCTCAAGAAACTCTTGATGTTATTAATGAATACTTAATCGCGATTAAAGGGCCACTTACGACTCCTATCGGTGGAGGAATCCGTTCCCTAAACGTAGCACTTCGTCAAGAGCTTGATCTTTTTGTATGTCTACGTCCTGTCCGCTGGTTTGAAGGAGTACCTTCTCCAGTTAAGCGTCCACAAGACACTGATATGGTAATCTTCCGTGAAAACACAGAAGATATCTATGCAGGTATTGAGTATGCAAAAGGTTCTGATGAAGTGAAGAAATTAATCAACTTCCTTCAAACTGAACTAGGTGTTAATAAAATTCGCTTCCCTGAAACTTCAGGTCTTGGTATTAAGCCAGTTTCTGAAGAAGGCACAAGCCGTTTAGTACGCGCTGCGATTGAGTATGCAATTAAAGAAGGCCGTAAATCTCTAACACTTGTTCATAAAGGAAACATCATGAAATTTACAGAAGGTGCTTTCAAGAACTGGGGATATGAGCTTGCAGAAAAAGAATACGGCGATAAAGTATTCACTTGGGCTCAATATGACAGAATCAAAGACGCAGAAGGTACTGAAGCTGCTAATAAAGCTCAAGCAGAAGCAGAAGCTGCTGGCAAAATCATCGTTAAAGATGCGATTGCTGATATTTTCTTACAACAAATCTTAACTCGTCCAAAAGAGTTCGATGTTGTGGCAACAATGAACTTAAATGGTGACTATATTTCTGACGCACTGGCTGCGCAGGTTGGTGGAATCGGTATCGCTCCTGGTGCCAACATTAACTATGAAACTGGACATGCTATTTTCGAAGCAACTCACGGTACAGCTCCGAAATATGCAGGTTTAGATAAAGTAAACCCATCATCTGTACTTCTTTCTGGAGTACTTTTATTAGAACACTTAGGATGGAATGAAGCTGCAGACCTTATCACCAAGTCTGTAGAAAAGACCATTGCTTCTAAAGTTGTAACTTACGACTTTGCTCGTCTAATGGACGGTGCTACAGAAGTGAAGTGCTCTGAATTTGGTGATGAGTTAATTAAAAATTTATAATAGGTACGGCATAAAAATAGACTGACTCATTTTTTTTGAGTCAGTCTCCTTTGCATAATAAATTTTAATCCTTGAGGAGGAAAAATATTATGTCATTAAAACGTAAAAAGGTATCTGTTATTGGTGGAGGATTTACTGGAGCAACAACTGCATTTTTACTAGCACAAAAGGAACTTGGAGATGTTGTATTAGTAGACATTCCACAAATGGAAAACCCAACTAAAGGAAAAGCGCTCGACATGCTTGAAGCTAGTCCAGTTCAAGGGTTTGATGCGAATATTACCGGTACATCAAACTACGAGGATACAAAGGATTCAGATATTGTCGTCATCACAGCTGGAATCGCACGTAAGCCTGGAATGAGTCGTGATGATTTAGTCCAAACCAATCAAAAAATCATGAAATCTGTCACACAGGAAATTGTTAAATATTCTCCAAACAGTACGATCATTGTTTTAACTAACCCCGTAGATGCTATGACTTATACCGTTTTTAAAGAATCTGGTTTCCCGAAAAATCGTGTCATCGGTCAATCCGGCGTTCTTGATACAGCGCGTTTCCGTACATTTATCTCACAAGAATTAAATTTATCGGTAAAAGATATCACTGGCTTTGTATTAGGAGGCCACGGTGATGATATGGTACCACTTGTTCGCTATTCGTACGCTGGTGGGATTCCGTTAGAAACATTAATTTCAAAGGATCGTTTAGATGCCATTGTCGAGCGTACACGTAAAGGTGGCGGTGAGATTGTTAACTTACTAGGAAACGGTAGTGCTTATTACGCCCCAGCGGCCTCACTAGTTGAAATGTGTGAAGCGATTCTTAAAGACCAACGCCGTGTGTTGCCATCGATTGCTTACTTAGAAGGTGAATTCGGCTATGAAGGAATTTATTTAGGTGTTCCGACGATTTTAGGCGCCAATGGAATTGAAAAGGTTATCGAGCTTGAACTAACGGCTGATGAAAAAGCAGCTCTAGACAAATCGGTAGAATCAGTTAGAAATGTTATGGCTGTGTTAGTGTAATAGGCGTCGCTATAGAAAAATCTAGGAATCAGTCCTGGATTTTTCTATTTTTAGCTTTTTATGGTAAGATTAAATAAAAAAATGAAACCGTTTACAAACATTGGAGGTGGAAATTCTATGTTGCTTGGAAGAAAAAGAAAGCAAGGGAGAAAAATAACTGAAATCACGATTGGTGAAAAGCTAACGCTGTCTGAAAAAATCGAGGATAAGGATTTATTATTGTATTTGGGTCTTACCGATGATGCTAACCCTCTTTATATTCAACATGACTATGCTGCGCAAACTTCTTATAAAAAGCCAGTAGTACCAACCATTATGTTGACTGGAATTATCAGCTCTACGATTTCAAAATATCTTCCTGGCCCAGGAAGCCATATTCACAAGCAAAATATTGATTTTCTCAAACCCGTTTATCATTATGGAATTATTCATCTATTATTTGAGGTAGTGGATGTGAATCCTGAAATGAATATGATTCAATTAAGTGTAAAAGGAACAAATGAGGAAGAAGAAGTTGTGATTCAAGGACTCATGCAAGTTTCCCCGCCTGAGCGTTTAGAAGGCATGGACGGAAAAGCATTAGAAAATTTTTAAGAAAAATTTTAGAAAATTTTTAAATAGACTTGGGGAGAAGATGTACAATTTTGTATATCTTTTTCTTTTTCTTCGCAATCTAGTACATTTAAAATTTCATGTCTACAATGTAAAAGAATTGTAAATTTACTTTAATGTAGAAAATTTATATTATAATGAAATTGTAAATGTAAGAAAAATTTCAAACCCGGAGGAGCTTATCGTGAAAAAAGTTCTTGTCGTTGATGATGAACAATCAATTGTAACGTTGCTACAATATAATTTACAGCAGTCAGGATACGAGGTTATAACTGCTATGGACGGAGAAGAAGGAAAAAATCTTGCCCTAAGCGAAAATCCGGATTTTATTATCCTCGATTTAATGCTGCCTAAATTAGATGGAATCGACGTGTGCAAACAGCTAAGACAGCAAAAAGTCTCAACTCCAATCTTAATGCTAACGGCAAAAGATGAAGAGTTTGATAAAGTTCTTGGTTTGGAATTAGGTGCGGACGATTATATGACAAAGCCTTTCAGTCCTAGAGAAGTAATTGCACGAGTGAAGGCGATTTTAAGAAGAATACAGGTTCAACCTGCTATGCCTGGACAACTTCCAGCAGATACAGAGTATATTAAAATTAGTAGCCTAAAAATATTTCCTGAGCATTATGAGGCCTATTTTGATGAAGAGTTGCTAGAGTTAACCCCAAAAGAGTTTGAGTTATTGCTATATTTAGCAAAACATAAAGGCAGAGTATTAACAAGAGACCAATTATTAAGCGCGGTTTGGAATTATGATTTCGCGGGTGATACGCGGATTGTGGATGTTCATATTAGTCACCTTCGTGAAAAAATTGAACAAGATTCAAAAAAACCAACCTTTATCAAGACGATTCGTGGGCTTGGATATAAAATGGAGGAGCCTAAAGGAGAATGAGGGGATATAGGACAAAGCTATTCGTTGGCTTAGTCACCCTCATTTTTGCCGTATTAATAGGGTTAGGGTTACTTTTAGGCCAATTATTTAAAAGTCATTATATGAGTACCTACGATTCTCGTCTAAATAAGGAAAGCAGTATACTAGCTGCCTTTTTGGAAGAATCGGGTGGATTGAATCATTTGGATCAAGAAAAACTCGAATGGTACAGCGAAACACTAGATAGCAGAATCACTATCGTCAATTCAGATGAAAAGATTGTTTTTGATAGTGGTAGCATCAATAATCTTGAACAAGCGCGTCATGAATCGATTATTCATGATATTATTGAAAACCGCATCGGAAATAAAAAACAAGAGAAAACCCTAGAGGTTGGTGGGGGCTATAATCTCCAATATTACTGGGGCCAAATTAAGCAGGATGATAAGGTAGAGGGATACCTTTTCCTAAGTGCAAAGCTCTCTGAGGTTCAAAAGGCTTATCAACAAATTTGGTGGCTCCTCATTGGATGCCTCGGTACAGCTCTTGTTGTGATATTAATTTTAGGAGCGCGGATTACCTCAAGGTATACGAAACCGATCGAATCGGCTACTAAAGTTGCGATCGAATTAGCAAAGGGAAATTACAGAGCTAGAACCTATGAAGATTCTTTAGAAGAAACAGGTATGTTAAGTACGTCTATTAATATACTAGCAAGAAATCTTCAAGCGATGGTAAAGGCAAATGAAAACCAACAAGGACGTTTAAGTGCCCTCATTGAAAATATGGGAAGTGGTCTGCTTCTCATTAATAGTAAGGGGCATATCAATTTAATTAATCGTACTTTTATTGAAGTATTCCATGTAGAAAAACAAGTGTACTTAAATAAGCTCTATTATGAAGTAATTAAGTATAAAGAAATATCCGAGATCATCGAAGAAATTTTTATGACCGAACATAAAGTAAGAAGGCAAGTGGTACTCCCGATTGGTATTGAAAGACGATACTTTGAGGTGTACGGTGTTCCAATTTTAGGGACGAATGAAGAGTGGAAGGGTATTCTCCTTGTTTTTCACGATATTACGGAAATTAAGAAGCTGGAACAGGTTAGAAAAGATTTCGTGGCTAATGTTTCGCATGAACTGAAGACTCCAATCACATCAATCAAAGGGTTTACGGAAACTTTATTAGATGGAGCAAAAGAGAATAAGGAAACATTAGAAAACTTTCTGCACATTATTTTAGAGGAAAGTAATCGAATCCAGTCGCTCATTTTAGATTTATTGGAGCTTTCAAAAATCGAACAGCAAGGCTATACTCTGTCGATTCAAAGTATTAACCTTGTTCGATTATTTGAAGAGATGCTGCCGATTTTAACACCGAAAGCGGAAGATAAAAACATTCAGGTTCTAATGGAAGGTTCTGTGGAAGCGATCGAAATCGAAGGAGATGCTTATCGCTTAAAGCAAATCTTTATCAACTTGATTAGTAATGCTATCTCATACACATTAAATGGTGGAGAAGTTTCTATTTCGATCGTGGAAAATGCAAAAACGGTTTCTGTTTCCATTAAGGATACGGGAATTGGGATTGAACAAGAGGAAATCCCACGTATTTTCGAAAGATTTTATCGCGTTGATAAAGCAAGAAGTCGAAATTCGGGTGGAACAGGACTCGGCCTTGCAATCGTCAAGCATCTAGTGGAAGCGCATAAAGGAAAAATCACTGTAGAAAGTGAAGTCGGAAAAGGAACAACTTTCACAATTCAACTGCATAAAAAATTTCCTGTTAAATAGGAAGACTGCACCTAAAGGTAGTGATGCTTACACCTAGGGTGTGGTCTTTTTTTTTTCAAAATAACATTGTAAATCTTCAGTATTTCAGAATTATGAAACCTTTTTGTAACAAAAACGTAAAGAAGAATAGACAAAAATCTGCAGGAGGAAAGGAGACTATATGGTAAGTCTTAAGCGAATTTATACGATACTTGGTTTGGTCATAGGAGTTTTGATACTCGGTCTTGTTGCTTTTACCACTTGGTATACGGTGGATGAATCAGAGCAAGCCGTTCTATTAACCTTTGGAAAAGTGGAAGAAGGGGTAGAAGAGCCGGGCTTGAATTTCAAATTGCCATGGCCAATCCAAAGTGTAGAAAAATTATCGAAAGAGACATTTAGTTTACAGTTTGGATATGAAGAAAACGAGGATGGGGTTATCAAGGAATTTCCCGAAGAAACAAAGATGATCACGGGAGATGAAAATATTGTCTTAGCTGATCTGGTTGTGCAGTGGAAAATAAATGAACCATCAAAATATCTGTTTAATGCAGATAATCCAGAAGAAATATTACGAGATGCTACTTCTGCCTCTTTAAGAAGTATAATCGGGAACTCCGCAATTGATGCTGCTTTAACATCTGGAAAAGCAGATATTGAAGCAGATGTACATGATTTGCTATCTCAATTAATTCAGAAATATGACATTGGGATTTCGATTCTGGCTGTAAAACTACAAGACGTAGAACTTCCGAATGATGAAGTACGTCAGGCATTTACTCAAGTGACGGATGCGCGTGAAACGATGAATACGAAATTAAATGAAGCAAATAAATACAAGAACCAAAAAGAAAATGAAGCGGTAGGGGAACAAAAGGCCATCATTTCTCGAGCACAAGGGGATAAGGCAGCTCGTGTACAAGCGGCTCGTGGTAGTGTTGCTGTCTTTAATGAATTGTACAAGGAATATAAGAATAATCCTGAAATCACGAAACAGCGTCTCGTTCTTGAAACATTAGAGCAAGTTCTTCCAGGAACGGAAATTTACATTATGAATGATGATGGGAATACACTGAAATACTTCCCGATACGTCCACTTGAAAGCGCGAAAGAAACAACTGAGGAAGGAGTGAAAAAGAAGGATGAGTGATCAAAATGTAATTGATATGAATGAACGTGGCGGAAATGGCTTCAAGGGGCGAGGCTATATTAAGCTCGGTATCTTTGCTGTCATTGTAATTGCGGTTATTATCCTGATTTTTACGAATCTCTTCGTTGTCAAAGAAGGGGAGTATAAAGTCATTCGTCAATTTGGTGAGGTTGTCAGAATTGATAACACACCAGGCATTACTTATAAAATTCCGTTCATCCAAACGGTTACTACATTACCAAAATATCAAATGACCTATGATGTGAAGGAAGCGGAAATCAATACAAAAGATAAAAAACGTGTTTTAATTGATAATTATGCGGTTTGGCGAATTGAAGATCCGAAAAAGATGATTTCAAATGCTAGAACAGTTGTCAATGTGGAAACTCGTATGCAAGAGTTTATTTATTCTGTTGTTCGTGCAGAATTAGGGCAACTAAACTATGAAGAAATTATCAATGATGAGAAGTCATCTAGAGGTTCCTTGAATGATCGAATTACCGAAAGAGTAAACGAACTATTAGCAAACGATAATTATGGGATTGTCGTAACCGATGTACGTATTAAACGGACGGATTTACCAGCTGAAAATGAACAGTCCGTCTTTACGAGAATGATATCTGAACGTCAATCTACTGCTCAAGGCTATCTGTCACAAGGTGACGCTGAAAAAAATCGTATTGAAGCAGACACAGATAAAAACGTGAAGGAAGTACTTGCGCAAGCATCGGCTGATGCTGAGATAATTCGAGCTGAAGGTGAGGCAGAAGCTGCAAAGATCTACAATGAGGCTTTTTCAAAGGATCCGGAATTCTATTCTTTATTTAGAACGCTCGAGTCCTATAAAAAGACAATTAATGATGAAACTGTCATTGTGCTTCCATCCGATTCTCCATATGCACGACTATTAATGGGGTACACGGAGTAACTTAGACATTGTGTACGAAAAGAACAAATCTAAAAGACCGTTGTTTTTCCTTCTCTACATTCTCATGATAGAATAAGGGGAGGAAAACAACGGTTATTTTTTTGAAGTGAGGGAGATGTAAATGTCGAAAAAACTTGTATTGATTGATGGAAATAGTATTGCATATCGCGCTTTTTTTGCGCTACCACTGCTTAATAATGATAAGGGTATACATACAAATGCTATTTATGGTTTTACGATGATGCTGATGAAAATACTCGAGGATGAGAAACCAACTCATATTATGGTTGCGTTTGATGCGGGGAAAACAACGATTCGTCATAGTACCTTTAGCGAATATAAAGGTGGAAGACAGAAGACGCCACCAGAATTATCGGAGCAGTTTCCTTATATTCGAGAACTGCTAGATGCCTATGGAATTTCTCGATATGAACTTGAGAACTATGAAGCAGATGATATTATCGGAACTTTATCTCTAGAAGCGGAAAAGGATGGCTTTGAGGTAAAAGTTATCTCAGGAGATAAGGATTTAACTCAGTTGAGTTCTGATAAAACAACTGTCTCGATAACGAAAAAAGGGATTACGGAAATTGAAGAGTATACCCCAGCGCATATTAAAGAAAAGTATGGCTTAATCCCAGAGCAGATTATTGAAATGAAGGGCCTAATGGGAGATGCATCAGATAATATTCCAGGTGTCCCAGGGGTTGGGGAAAAGACAGCAATTAAACTATTAAAAGAGTTCCAAACGGTTGAGAATCTAATTGCTTCCATTGATAAAGTAAGTGGAAACAAATTGAAGGAAAAGCTAGAAGAATTTAAGGACCAAGCTTTGATGAGTAAGGAGCTTGCGACGATTATTCGTGATGCGCCTGTTCAGATTGACCTTGAAGAAGTGGAGTATGAGGGCTTTGAACAGGACAAGCTGGTCAAATTCTTTAAGGAATTAGGCTTTAACTCCCTGTTAGAAAAAATGGATGTAGCTGAAGAGGCTAAGGCATTAGAAGAGATCGAATTCAAAATGGTAAAGGAAGTTACAGAAGACCTTTTTGCAGACGAGTCAGCCCTTTATGTAGAGATTTTAGAAGATAACTATCATTACGCACCGATTGTTGGATTTTCCATTGCCCATCAGGAGGGGAGCTATTTTATTCCTACAGAACTAGCCATTACGTCTGATGCTTTTAAAAAGTGGGCAGAGGATGAAAGTAAGAAGAAATGGGTCTATGATGCGAAACGAAGTGAGGTTGCGCTTCGCCACCATGATATTCATCTAAAGGGTGTAGAATTCGATCTGTTACTTGCTTCATACTTACTAAATCCATCTGAAACAATCGAAGACATTGCTTCTATAGGGAAATCGTATGGCCACGGAAATGTTGAATCAGATGATGTTTTCTATGGTAAAGGGGCAAAACGGAGAATCCCAGAAGAGGAAGCCTTGGCGGAGCATTTAGCGAGAAAATCGATTGTTTTATTCGATCTAAAACAATTGCTTGAAGATAAGTTAAATGAAAACGAGCAATATGAATTATTTTATGAGCTAGAAATGCCTTTATCTTTAATATTGGCTGATATGGAATCAACAGGTGTCAAAGTTGATTTGGACCGTTTGCGTAAAATGGGACATGACATTAATGAACAGCTGGTGCAAATTGAAAAACGAATTTATGAGCTGGCAGGTGAAGCGTTTAATATTAATTCACCGAAGCAACTAGGGATAATTTTGTTTGAAAAGCTTGGATTGCCTCCTGTGAAAAAAACGAAGACAGGCTATTCTACTTCGGCGGATGTTCTTGAAAAGTTGGCAGCCGATCACGCCATTATTAAAGAAATCCTTCATTATCGCCAGTTAGGTAAGCTTCAATCGACTTATATTGAAGGGATTTCGAAGGTAGTCAATCCCGAGAATGATAAGGTCCATACTCGATATAATCAGGCTCTCACACAAACAGGTCGTTTAAGTTCTACCGATCCAAACCTACAAAATATCCCGATTCGCTTAGAGGAAGGAAGAAAAATCCGTCAGGCGTTTATTCCTTCTGAAAAGGACTGGGTCATTTTTGCAGCCGACTATTCGCAAATTGAGCTCCGAGTTCTCGCTCATATTGCAGGTGATGATAAATTAATTGAGGCTTTTAAAGAAGGGCTAGATATCCATACGAAGACAGCAATGGAAGTATTCCGTGTGTCAAAGGATGAAGTGACATCCAACATGCGCCGCCACGCTAAAGCGGTTAATTTTGGAATCGTCTATGGAATTAGTGATTATGGTTTGTCACAAAGCTTGAATATTACGCGAAAAGAAGCTGGACAGTTCATTGAGAAGTATTTGGAGAGCTATCCTGGCGTAAAGGATTATATGGAAGATATCGTGAAGGATGCGAAACAAAAAGGGTTTGTATCGACCCTTCTGCAACGCAGACGCTACTTGCCTGAGATTACGAGCAGAAATTTCAATATTAGAAGCTTCGCGGAAAGAACAGCGATGAATACACCAATTCAAGGAAGTGCCGCTGACATCATTAAGAAAGCGATGATTGATATGGCAGATCGTCTTGAAAAAGAAGGATTAAAAACGAGACTTCTTCTTCAGGTTCACGATGAATTGATTTTTGAAGCACCACAGGACGAAATCAAGATATTAAAAGAGATTGTACCAGATGTGATGGAGAATGCGATTGAATTGAAGGTACCTCTAAAGGTTGATTTCTCTTATGGACCAACATGGTTTGATGCAAAATAAATGAACGCTGTTTTCATAATGAATGTGGTTTTTTTCGTAAATGTCCTAATTTTTTTCTTAGAAAAAAATCTAAACCCGACATTTACACTGTCTACCGAGTTCAGAGACACACATTGATATTGCGCAGCACTTTTCGCCTCCCATTTATTGTCTTATAGAGGCGGAATAGGTATTTATTATGCCAGCTATGATTCCAAAACAATCTTTGCGAAAAGAGCCTAAATGAAAGAAGGAAAGTGAATGCCTGAGCTACCAGAGGTGGAGACGGTCCGGAGAACACTGGTCGAGCTCGTGAGTGGGAAGACCATCGAGCGCGTCACGGTTACCTGGCCGAAAATCATCAAAAAACCAGTAGAAATTGAACAATTTAAGGATGCTCTTATTGGACAAACAATTGAGGAAGTTGGTCGAAGAGGAAAATTCCTTATAATTTATACATCGGATTTTGCACTCGTTTCTCATTTGCGTATGGAAGGTCGATACGGGCTTTTTACACCAGAGGATGAAATCGATAAACATACACATGTTATTTTCTATTTTACAGATGGCACGCAATTAAGATATCGAGATGTGCGAAAGTTTGGGACGATGCATCTTTTTAAAAAGGGAGAAGAATTAGCCGAGTTGCCATTATCTCAGCTTGGACCTGAGCCTTTTTCTGATGAGTTTGCAGTTGAGCGCATGGAGCGTATGCTCGCTCAAACAAATCGCAGTATAAAAACCGTGCTGCTTGATCAAAAGCTCGTTGTGGGACTCGGAAATATTTATGTGGACGAAGCTTTGTTTAAGGCAGGAATTCACCCTGAACGAAGTGCAAGCAGTCTTACGAAAAAGGAAATGAAAATACTTCATCATGAAATTATCCAAACGTTGACAGAAGCAGTTGCAAAAGGTGGAAGCACTGTACGTTCTTATGTGAACACTCAAGGTGAAATAGGAATGTTTCAATTAGAGCTATTTGTGTACGGACGAAATGGAGAGGCATGTAAAAATTGTTCTTCTGAGCTTGAACGCATTGTGGTAGGGGGAAGAGGGACGGTTTTCTGTCCAAAGTGTCAAAAGAGGAAAAGGTCTAAAAGTCGTTAACGATTAACATTAGAGAAGCTCCTTCCATATACTATCTTAGCTTTTTGTTAGGAAGGAGCTAACTTCAGTGTTCACATTTTCACTACTTCTACTTGCATTTGCAGTAAGCCTTGATAGTTTTAGTGTTGGATTTACTTATGGGCTAAGAAAAATGAAAATTCCCTTTAAGTCCATATTAGTTATTGCTGGTTGCTCGGCAATCTCATTAATTGGAGCAATGGCAGTCGGTCACATGATTGAAGCCTTTCTTTCTCCTGAAATGGCTGAAAAAATTGGAGGAGTAGTTCTAATCCTTTTAGGAGCATGGATTTTGTATCAATTTTTTCGCCCAGAGAAGTCGAAGGATACTCTCCCGCATGAAAAAATCATTGTAAACTTCGAAATTAAGTCTCTAGGAATCGTGATAAACATCTTGAAGAAACCGATGTCTGCTGATTTTGATAAATCTGGCACGATTACTGGTATTGAGGCATTTATGCTCGGATTAGCACTGTCGTTGGATGCGTTTGGAGCTGGAATTGGCGCGGCAATGCTTGGCTATTCACCTCATGTACTTGCTCTTACTGTGGCGATCATGAGTTCCATGTTTGTTTCTTTAGGAATGAAAATGGGCGTCATATTTTCAAAGAGTAACATGATGCAAAAATTTACTTTTATTCCTGGGATATTGTTGATCTTTATTGGAATTTGGAAAATGTAAAATATTTTTTCGCAAAAGCCGAATCAACGGCTTTTGCACTTACATATGGATTTTGGATGAAGGGAATTAAGATGATGGCATTAGTTGTAGGATTAACTGGTGGAATAGCTAGTGGAAAAAGTACGGTATCCAATTTATTACGAGAAAAGGGTCATCCAATTATTGATGCTGATCTAGAGGCGCGCCTTGCTGTTGAAATAGGGGAGCCGGCTTACAACGAGATTGTATTATATTTTGGTGAGGAAATTAAGCTTCCAAACGGCCAGATAGATCGAGCAAAGCTAGGGGAAATTATTTTTAACAATGAAGAAAAAAGATTGAAGCTAAACAGTATTGTGCATCCTGATGTCCGTAGACGTATGCTGGAAAAGCGAGAACAAGCAGTGAAAAATGGGGAAAGCCTTATTGTCATGGACATTCCTCTGTTGTTTGAGAGCCAACTAACAAGTATGGTAGATAAGGTTCTACTAGTCTATGTGGATGAGGATACTCAGCTTCAGCGGCTAATGGAACGGAACGGATTTTCTGAAGAAGAGGCTCTTGCTCGTATTAAGTCTCAAATGCCACTTAAAGATAAAGTTCAATTAAGCGATGCCGTTATTGATAACAATGGAACCATTGAAAATACCAAACAACAACTAAATATGATTCTTACAGAATGGAATATATAAAGAAGCGATTAGGCTTCTTTTTTTTATATTTTTGTGAAATTAATCATCACAAATTCATTTTAATATGTTATACTAATGACGAAAATAACGGATAAAAAGTATAACATTATTTTTAAAACGAGGATTATATCTCATACATGGGTGGGAGATAACCTCATTAAATTGTATTTCTTAATATAAGGGGCCATAGACCTCGATTGAATTAAGAATTACTTTATACGAAAGGGGCCGCATAATGAAGGCGAAGATAGCGATTAATGGATTTGGAAGGATAGGTAGAATGGTTTTTAGAAGGGCCATCCTTGAAGATAATTTAGATATCGTTGCGGTTAATGCAAGCTATCCTGCGGAAACATTAGCACATTTGATAAAGTATGACACAAATCATGGCCAATTCGTCGGAGAAGTCATTGCAGAAGATGATGCCCTTGTAGTAAACGGAAAAAGAGTGAAACTACTAAGCAATCGAAACCCTGAAGAACTTCCTTGGAAGGAATACGGAATTGATATTGTTATTGAGGCGACAGGAAAATTTAATTCTAGAGACAAAGCAAGCCTCCATTTAAAGGCAGGTGCGAAGAAAGTGATTTTAACAGCGCCTGGTAAAAATGAAGATGTGACCATTGTGATGGGGGTCAATGAACATGACCTAAATATAATTGAGCATGACGTCATTTCGAATGCTTCTTGTACGACTAATTGTCTAGCACCTGTTGTGAAGGTTTTAGATGAGCAGTTTGGCATTGAAAATGGACTCATGACAACGATTCATGCTTACACAAACGATCAAAGAAATATCGATAATCCACATAAAGACTTACGCCGTGCAAGAGCTTGCGGCCAATCGATTATTCCAACTTCTACCGGTGCTGCCAAGGCGTTAAGCTTGGTATTACCACATCTTAAAGGAAAACTTCATGGAATGGCTTTACGTGTGCCAACGCCTAACGTTTCGCTAGTGGATTTAGTTGTTGATTTGAAAAAAGATGTGACGATTGATGATATTAACCATGCGTATTATAAAGCTTCAAAGGGTTCCTTAAATGGTGTGTTAGATATTTCAGACGAACCATTAGTGTCTGTTGATTTTAATACAAATGAACATTCAGCGATCATTGATGGTCTATCGACGATGGTGATGGGCACAAATAAAGTGAAGGTGCTAGCTTGGTATGATAATGAATGGGGCTATTCTTGTCGTGTTGTTGATTTAGCGAATTATGTGGCAGAGTCTCTTCTTCAAACAACGAAAATTAAGGTTGGATAAGATAAATCTAGCAAGACTGTTCCAAAAAGCATTTTGGAGCAGTCTTTTTGTGTGTTTTAGATGAGTGTATTTGTGGATATCGGTCTTCCTCGGGATATATCGGTCTATAAAAAAATATATCGGTCTTTATTCGAATATATCGGTCGAAATGACTAATATATCGTTCTAACACAAAAACACCATCCTCCGTCCCACGCTCTAAAAAATATCCTTCTATATCAAAGCCCCCTATAAATAAACAGTCTTCACTTGTACATCTACCTTCTTTTTAATAAGATAGATCTATATAGATTTCTTATTCGGAGCTGATTGACGTATGAAGTGCCCCTCATGCCAAAATAGTAATACCAGAGTCCTTGATTCTCGCCCAGTCGATGACAGTCGCTCAATTCGACGGAGAAGAGAATGTGAAAGATGCTCATTTCGATTCACTACCTTTGAAAAGGTAGAGGAAATTCCTTTAATTGTTGTAAAAAAAGAAGGCACACGAGAAGAGTTCAGCCGTGATAAGATCTTACGTGGTCTTATTAAAGCATGTGAGAAGCGTCCTGTCGCTTTACAGACACTTGAGGACATAACTGGTGAAGTAGAAAAAGAACTTAGAAGCCAAGGTGTTTCTGAAATAAATAGTGAGATTATCGGAGAAATGGTGATGGAACGACTTGTGAAGGTTGATGATGTTGCCTATGTTCGTTTTGCCTCCGTTTATAGACAATTTAAGGATATTAACGTATTTATCGAAGAACTAAAAGAACTGATCAAAAAAGAAAAATAAGCTAAAATTAGACTATCGATTGTGCTGTTTGAAAAAGCATAGTCTGAAAAACTAGGCTAAAGGATGACTTTGGCTTTTTTTTCTTATTTTTGTAAAAGAAAGGTTTGAAGCAAAAATGGCCCAGCATTGGAAAGAAATGTTACCAATAGATCGATATACAGTGGCCAGTAACGGAATACTACATGAGTATGACCGAAAAATCATTACTTTGCTGTACCAGCCTTTAATTGGACCGATTGCGATGAGCATGTATATGACACTATGGGCTCTAGTAGAGGAAAATCGACTGTGGTCTGGGGAGCAATCCCATCATGGTTTGATGACCTCGATGGACCTTAATTTAAAGTCCATTCATGAAGCACGATTAAAGCTTGAGGGAATTGGTTTACTGAAAACCTATGTAAAAGCGATGGAAGAGTCACGTTCATTTATATATGAGGTACAGCCTCCTCTACAACCCGATCAATTTTTCCTAGATGGAATGTTAAATATTTATTTATATCAAAAGATCGGAAAGAATCAATTTGTGAAATTAAAACAATTCTTTTCTGATAAATCGATTCCAACAGACGATTATAAAAACGTTACAAGATCGTTCCAGGACGTGTATGATTCTTCTGTACCATCCTCACAAACTGAGGATCTAGAGCAAGAGAGTGATCAAAACTATGTTGGAAGAGCTACTCAAAAGGGAATCCAAGTTGATGCTACTGCCGGATTTGATTTTGAATTACTTCAGGCTGGATTGTCTGAATCGTTGGTTCCGAAAAAAGCATTGAATCAAAAGGTTCGAGATGCCATTAGCAATCTTGCTTATTTGTACGGAATTGACCCGATTCAAATGAAAAATCTTGTGATTTCGGCGATGGATGATATTGCAAACAAAGTAAACTTGGAAGAGCTGCGAAAAGCTGCGAGAGACTGGTATCAGCTTGAACATCAGGACAAGCTCCCGCAATTGGTGGATAAAGTTCAACCCGTCATGAAACAAACCGGAGCAAGTGAACCGAAAACGCAGGAAGAAAAACTTGTGCATTATTTAGAGACCACTTCACCACGGCAGCTGCTGAGTGATATTTCAGGAGGAGCAGATCCTTCTAAGGCGGACTTGCAAATCGTTGAGGATGTTATGTTTAAACAAAAGCTCCTACCTGGGGTTGTGAATGTCTTAATTCAGTATGTATTGTTAAAAACCGATATGAAACTAACAAAGGGTTATGTTGATAAAATTGCCTCTCACTGGACGAGAAAGAAAATTTCTACGGTGAAAGAAGCAATGGACTTAGCGATAAAAGAGCATCGACAATATATGGAGTGGGCTGAAAATAAAAAGAGTCCAAAGGCTTCTTCACGAAAGCAGCCAATTCGAACTGAAGCACTTCCAGCATGGTTTGATGAGAAAGAAAATGAAGGAAACCAAAATCAACAAGTTGTTGTTGATGATAAGAGTGAAATAGAAGAACTGCTTAGAGAGTTCAAAAATAGGGGGTGACAAATGTGGAAAGGATTAATGATACCTTGAAAAAATTGGGGAACAATTCTGGCTTCCAAGCACGCTATCAGAAAATGAGACAAGATATTTTACAAAATCCATCCGTGCGTGCTTTCTTAGTGAAGCATGAGGCTGAAATTACAGATGAAATGCTTGAAAGAAGTTTAATGACACTCTTTGATTATGCCAACCAGAGCAAAAATTGTCAGGAGTGTCCGAGTTTAGGGGAATGCAAGAACTTGATGCAAGGGTATCATCCACAGCTTGTAATCGGCAGAGGTACGATTGATATTTCTTATGATCGTTGTCCGCTTAAGGTAATGGACGATGAAAAGAGAAAGAGCGAAAAATTAATTCAGAGCATGTACGTGCCAAAGGATATCTACCAAGCATCATTCACAGATTTATATGATGATGAATTAGGAAGAAGAGACGCGATTAAGAAGGCGGTTCTTTTTGTGAAAAACTATGAGCCTGGTGGTAAGCAAAAGGGTCTCTATTTTTACGGGAAATTTGGAGTAGGGAAATCATTCTTGCTTGGTGCGATTGCAAATGAATTGGCGCGCAAGAATGTCCCGTCCATGATTGTCTACTTCCCAGAGCTATTAAGAGAGTTAAAGAACTCGATTGGCGATTCAACCTTAAATGAAAAAATCGAAAACATTAAGAACCAGCCAGTTCTGATGATTGATGATATTGGAGCGGAGACGATGTCAAGCTGGACAAGGGATGAAGTTCTTGGTCCGATTCTGCAATATCGTATGCAAGAGTACTTGCCAACCTTCTTCAGTACGAATTTTGACTATGAGGGTCTTGAACACCATCTTACTTATAGCCAAAGAGGCGAAGAAGAGAAGATGAAAGCTCGCCGCATTTTAGAGAGAATTCGTTACCTGACTGAACCCGTTCTTGTGGATGGTCAAAACTTAAGAAGATAAAAAAGCTAGCTATCGAATCTTTTCGGTAGCTAGTTTTTTTGTATGAATTAATAGTTTTAGTAGATTTGTTTGTGTGCTTCTAATTTAATCAAAATCCCCATATACATGGAATACAGAGTTTGGACTAGTCCCTGATGGATTAGCACCAATGAGACCGTATAGAGGGGGGATTTGGTTGGCTGAAATTACGTTCCAAAATAAAGAGGATGCTAACCAGTTTCACAATTACATACAAAAGCAATTGCATTCCATTTCTTTTGATAAAAAAATGATCCTTCTTTTCGAAGATGAAAATAAAGCAAAGGTGAAAATTGACAAAGCAGTTAAGGAAATTTTAGAAGCATGTAAGAAGGCCTTTTTACAATTTGTTATTAAAATTAAATTAAACGATTGGTTTAAGCTGATTTTAAAAGAGCAGTATTTTTATGAAGATGAGGATGAACAACAACAAATTTTAGATATAATTCAATCGATTCTAGATGGCAATCGAGCTGATTTAGAGTCTCTTATTCACGATTTAAATATGAACAAACAAATTGAAACCGCCATCTCACAAATGTTTGAGGAGCAACGAACTTTTTCCTTTGATTCCTTTGTCCGCTTTCGTATGAGACCGTTTATGGAGAAGCTTGAAAAGTTTGTGGAAATTTCAATTGATGAGTACAAAATGGAGCAGGAATACCAGATGTATATTCAAACCTTAAGGCAGTTTTTAGCAAAGCGAGCGCCGAAAATCAATCACTTGCATTTATTGATGGAGGATGGGGTTACTTTTTATGATGAGCAATACTATGAGATAAGACGAGCGGAACTCGTTCGTATGATTGATCGGAGGCTAATATCCAATCACCCTGTTTATATTGATTCGGTCACGATTGCTCCACTACTCTCAATTGCTCCGTCCACTATTTACTTGTACACAGATGATTATGAACAGCCGCTTGTTCGAACGATCCAAAATATTTTTGAAGAGCGTGTGCAATTAAAGGAAATGGCCGATTTTTATCAAAATCGAACAGCTTTCTTTTAGGTGCAAAAAATTAATGTGAATGCTTGATTTTACGAAATTAAACTACTATAATACATAATAATTGAACGTAGCAAAAGTATCGATGAGGACAAGAGTATTCGATCACCGGTTTCTAGAGAGGGAAGACATTGGCTGGAATCTTCCTAACACGAATGGAATGCTTACCACCTCTAAACTTCAACCAGGAAGTAGTAGTATTGGTTGACGGTTCAAACCGTTATATTTGTCACTAAAGTCACTTCTTCGTTTTTTGGATAAGTGAAAATTAGGGTGGAACCACGTGTTAATAACAATAACTCGTCCCTTTCTATAGGGACGGGTTTTTTTATTTTTTTTAGGCTCTGTTATTGTTCATTGTTGTTTTTTGATTTTCAACAGGTGTACATGTGTACCCCGCTTAACCGGAGAAATTCCGTTTATTTCGAAAAATTAATGGTTATTAGATGAAATAGGAGGAGATTTTCCGCTAATTGACCTAAAATGCCTTAGAATCATGAGAAATGTATAGTTTAACCGGACAAATTCCGCCTATTTATAGGGAAATAAGTAAATTTTTTAATTTAGCCGGAATTTTTCCACCTATTTTTTTCAATGTAAGGAATTCAACACCCACATTTAACAGAGCTATTTTTAAGCAAAGCCCCTCATAAGGCTTTTGCTATATCATTAAGGAGGAATTTTTATGTCAAACGTAGTTAAGTTATCGTTCCCAGATGGTGCAGTGAAGGAGTTTCCATTTGGGACGACTACAGAGGATGTTGCTGCATCCATTAGTCCCGGTCTTAAGAAAAAAGCGATAGCGGGTAAATTAAACGGCGCAATTTATGATCTTCGTCGTCCAATTGAAGAAGACGGAGCGGTTGAAATCGTGACAGCTGGTAGTGATGAAGCACTTGAGGTGTTACGTCACAGTACAGCTCATTTAATGGCACAAGCAATTAAACGTTTATATAAAAATGTAAAGCTTGGGGTAGGTCCAGTTATTGAAGGTGGATTTTACTATGATATCGATCTAGAAGAATCTATTACACCAGAAGACCTTCCATTAATCGAAAAAGAAATGAAGAAGATCATCAACGAAAACATCGAGGTTGTTCGTAAAGAAGTTAGCCGTGATGAAGCAATTCAGCTTTATAAGGAAATTGGCGACGAGTATAAATTAGAATTGATCGATGCCATTCCGGCTGATGAGAAGGTAACAATCTATGAACAAGGTGATTTCTTCGACCTATGTCGTGGTGTTCATGTTCCTTCAACTGGAAAAATTAAAGAGTTCAAGCTATTAAGTATTGCTGGAGCTTATTGGCGTGGAGATAGCAAAAATAAAATGTTACAACGTATTTACGGAACTGCTTTCTTCCAAAAGGCTGATTTAGATGAGCATTTACGTTTATTAGAAGAAGCAAAAGAGCGCGATCACCGCAAAATTGGGAAAGAGCTGAAGCTTTTTACAAATAATCAATTGGTTGGTCAAGGCTTGCCGCTATGGCTTCCAAAAGGTGCAACAATTCGTCGTATCATCGAGCGTTACATTGTCGATAAAGAAGTTCGTTTAGGTTATGACCATGTTTACACTCCAATTATGGGAAGTGTGGATCTATATAAAACTTCTGGCCACTGGGATCATTACCATGAAGATATGTTCCCACCAATGGAAATGGATAATGAACAGCTTGTTCTTCGTCCAATGAACTGTCCGCATCATATGATGGTGTACAAACAAGGAATCCACAGCTATCGTGAATTACCAATTCGTATTGCTGAGCTTGGTACAATGCACCGTTATGAAATGTCAGGAGCACTTTCTGGCCTACAGCGTGTACGCGGAATGACTCTAAATGATGCTCACGTATTTGTTCGTCCTGACCAAATCAAAGATGAATTTAAACGTGTCGTGAATTTAACATTAGAAGTATATAAGGACTTCAATATTACTGATTACACTTTCCGTTTATCCTACCGTGACCCTCAAGATACTGAAAAATATTTTGATGATGATGCAATGTGGGAAAAGGCACAAACTATGCTAAAAGAAGCAATGGATGAATTAGGTCTTGATTATTACGAGGCAGAAGGCGAAGCGGCATTCTACGGTCCGAAGCTTGATGTTCAAGTAAAGACTGCACTTGGTAAAGACGAGACTTTATCCACTGTTCAATTAGACTTCTTATTACCAGAGCGATTTGACTTAACTTATGTTGGAGAAGACGGCAAGCAGCATCGTCCAGTCGTTATCCACCGTGGTGTAGTATCAACTATGGAACGCTTTGTTGCCTTCTTAATTGAAGAATACAAAGGGGCATTCCCAACTTGGTTAGCACCAGTTCAAGTACAAGTGATTCCAGTATCTCCAGATGTTCATTTTGATTATGCAAAACAAGTTGTTGAACAGCTTAAGGCACAAGGCTTCCGTGTTGAGTTAGACGATCGTAATGAAAAAATGGGTTACAAGATCAGAGAAGCACAAATTCAGAAGATCCCTTACATGCTAGTAGTTGGTGACAACGAAGTAGCAGAAAATGCCGTTAACGTTCGTAAATACGGAGAGCAAAAATCAGAAACAATCTCATTCAACGACTTTATTGCAGGAATTAAAACTGAAGTAGAACGGTTTTAATGTTAGTTGATTAGAGCAGAAGGCAATGTCTGAAGCTCTAATCAACACATCTGAAAAAAACTATTGCCAAGCATAAATTATTCTGATACAATTCATTTTGTTGCAATAGAGATGGCGTTCCGATTGAACGCTAGACAATAAAGTGTGTTACATTGACAACAAACGCGCCTTTGTTGTAAAATAGTTAGGTAACTGAATACGAGTTTAGGGAAAAGAAGAAGCACCCGCTTCTCACCTGATTGACGCAATGAGCAGTTAACAGGTATTACGAGCAATTTTTGATTCGTTTACGTTTGTTTTCGTAAAGTGTGGGTGTATTATTCATCCACACTTTTTTAATTGCAAAATTACTGCAATTTTAGCTTAGAATCAAGTGATGATTTGGGTTTGGTAATGTGATTCTTGACCCAAAGGCTGTGTTCGTAAATTTATTTGGAGGTGTCTAACTATTAGCAAAGACATGTTGTTAAACGAGGGTATTCGTGCCCGTGAAGTTCGTCTAATTGACCAAAATGGCGAGCAACTAGGGATTAAGTCAAAGAACGAAGCACTTGAGATTGCTGCACGTGTGAATTTGGACGTTGTACTTGTTGCTCCGAATGCTAAACCACCAGTAGCTCGTATTATGGACTATGGTAAGTTTAAATTCGAACAACAGAAAAAAGAAAAAGAAGCACGTAAAAATCAAAAGATTATCAATATCAAAGAAGTTCGTCTTAGTCCAACAATTGATGAGCATGACTTTAATACAAAGTTACGTAATGCCATTAAGTTCTTAGAAAAAGGCGATAAAGTAAAAGCATCGATTCGCTTTAAAGGTCGTGCAATTACACATAAAGAAATTGGTCAACGAGTTTTAGTTCGATTTGCTGAAAGCTGCAACGAAGTAGCAACAGTTGAATCACATCCAAAAATGGATGGAAGAAGCATGTTTATGATGCTTGCCCCTAAAAACGATAAGTAATGAGGAGGAATCCCAAATGCCAAAAATGAAAACTCACCGTGGCGCTGCAAAGCGTTTCAAGAGAACAGGATCTGGTAAACTGAAGCGTTCACATGCGTACAGAAGCCATATGTTCGCTAACAAATCTCAAAAACAAAAGCGTAAACTTCGTAAAGGTGCTCTTGTGTCTTCTGGAGACTTCAAGCGTATCCGTAACTTATTAGTAAATCTTAAGTAATAGCTATTTTCAGTATAATTCTTAACTGAAAAAGCGTTATTCCGAAATCAGGAGGGAAATAGAATGCCACGTGTAAAAGGCGGTACAGTTACTCGCAGACGTCGTAAAAAAGTTTTAAAATTAGCTAAAGGTTATTTCGGTTCAAAACATACATTATATAAAGTTGCTAACCAACAGGTTATGAAATCATTAATGTATGCTTACCGTGACCGTCGCCAAAAGAAGCGCGACTTCCGTAAGCTTTGGATTACTCGTATCAATGCAGCTGCTCGTATGAACGGACTTTCTTATAGCCGTTTAATGTTCGGTTTAAAGCAAGCTGGTATCGAAGTAAACCGCAAAATGCTTGCTGACTTAGCTGTAGCTGACGAAAAAGCATTTGCAGAATTAGCATCAGTTGCTAAGCAAAACTTAAGCAAATAATATTTGCTCATCAAAAGCCATTCTCTTCAAGGAGGATGGCTTTTATGCATTTTACTTACATAAAGGAGGAAAAAAGGTGGAGTATTTACTTTATTACATCATACTCATCAATCTGATTGGTGTTATTGTTATGTACGTCGATAAACAGAAGGCGCGAAAACACGAATATCGAATTCCTGAAAAAACATTATGGCTTGTAGCTGTTTTAGGGGGAGCGATTGGCACGACAATCGGGATGAAATGGTTTCGTCATAAAACAAAACATGCTTCTTTTAAATGGGGATTTCCTGCATTAGCTATAATCTGGCTTGGTCTATTATTATACTTATCCTAATTTTTTTGTCATAAAAATCATCTATCCTCGATAAGCTTTAATAACATCAGGGAATTTTACAAAAGAAGGTGAGAGCGTGGAAGACCAAATGACAATGCTTTTGGTAATGGTGGAAACCGGGGGAATCTTAGCTCCAATCGTCTTTGTTTTATTTCACTGTGTTCGGCAATTCTTCTTTTTCCCCGTCGCAGTTATTTGTATAGCAGGGGGAGTATTGTTTGGCACTGTCGCTGGAACCTTTTATTCCATGGTGGGACTATTTTTAAGCAGCATCCTTTTTTATGTACTTATCAAACGAATGCCAAAAACGCATCAAAAATTATCGCTGATTAAGAAAAAGTGGTTTGGTGAATATCGCAATTTAACAACCGGCCAAGTAGCGATTTTGCGGCTCATCCCGTTCATTCATTATCATCTACTAAGCTTTTGTCTAATGGAAAGACATCGAGGCTTCAGAGGCTATATGAAAGCCTCGTTCCTTACAAATATACCACTAGCACTTTTTTATACTGTGTTCGGGGAGTTCATTAGTAGATTTACCCCAACGATGATCCTCGTTATTTTATTCTCGCTTTCGATTCTTGTCTATCTTCTTCGTGAGAGGATGACGATAATTAAATGGCGCGAATTTTTTAAAGAAACTGCTTAAAAGAAAAACCGGATGTTCTGGCTAGAATCCGGTCAATTTTTTGTAAAAGGTGTTTGTGAACTATGACTCTTTTTCATAAATTCATGGATTGGACTTTTCCAATCGATTTTAGCATGCGGGTACTGTTCCTTCACCTTTGTCTCAATAAACTCAAAATCTTCACGGACAAGTCCGTTTAATGCAGACACTCGATGTGGCCAGATGAAGACATCGACCACGACGAAAGCATCGTCAGTTGTCCCTAAATACTTCTCTCCTTCAAACAATACCCCTTTAAAAGTAATCAAAAAGTTTTTTCGCACATTGTTTGAATTATCAAGGAAGAAAAACTTTTTTTGATCATGGGCGAGCTCAAGCTTCCGTTTTGGATTTAACAAATACTTAATCGTGCTATATATCAAAAAAATAATAAGTGCAAACAATAGAAACCGGATTAACCACACAGCAATTGCCCTCCAATCATTTTCCCATGTATACGAATGAGCGTTAAAAAAGTTTCATTCTCGTTTATTTATTTTTTCACCTTTTTTCTTTATGATTAAGCTAGAAAGAAGAAATGTAGGTGAAACATGATGCAATTACGAGAAATTTTTGCAATGCAGAAAGAATTAGATAGTCATATCGAAAAAAAGCATGGTTTAGAGAATGATGATTTATTTGATCGTAAAGTATTGGCTTTGCTCGTTGAACTAGGGGAATTGGCGAATGAAACTAGATGCTTTAAATTTTGGAGCTTAAAGCCAGCTTCCGATCAAGCAACTATATTAGAAGAATTCGTAGATGGAGTTCATTTTATGGCGTCACTTGGAATCGAATGTTCCTTTGATACACTTGAAGAAGTGGAAAGTGAGAAAGATGATAAGGTAACGATAAATGAGCAATTTTTAAAGGTATATGAGGCTGTTCATGCCTTTCGTGTAACTCGTTCTAAAGAGACGTACATATTGATGCTTCAAGCATATCTATTATTAGCAAATTTGCTCGGTTTTAAGGATGAAGACATAAAACGAGCATACATTTCTAAAAACGAAGTAAATTATAAGAGGCAGCAAACAGGATATTAGTAGAATTTTTGTACATTTTCAAAGATTTTCGTTATAATGAATCCTATATTACTTATTGAGGGAGTCGAAATAATTAATGGCTAAATTAGATGAAACATTAACAATGCTTAAAGAGCTAACTGACGCCAAGGGTATCCCTGGCAACGAACGTGAGCCTAGAGAAGTCATGAAAAAATACATAGAGCCTTTAGCGGATGAAGTAACAACAGATGGACTTGGTAGCTTAATTGCTAAAAAAGTCGGTAAAGAAGGTGGACCGAAAGTTTTAGTTGCTGGGCACCTAGATGAAGTAGGGTTCATGGTCACTCAAATCGATGATAAAGGATTCTTACGTTTCCAAACAGTTGGTGGCTGGTGGTCACAGGTTATGCTTGCACAACGCGTGACAATCGTAACAAGCAAAGGCGATGTGACAGGAGTAATCGGTTCAAAGCCGCCACATATCTTACCTCCAGAAGCTCGTAAAAAGCCTGTTGAAATCAAGGATATGTTCATTGATATCGGTGCTTCTAGCCGTGAAGAAGTAGAAGAGTGGGGCGTTCGCCCAGGAGATATGGTTGTCCCATACTTTGAATTTACCGTCATGAATAATGAAAAAATGCTTCTTGCGAAAGCTTGGGATAACCGTATTGGTTGTGCAATCGCAATCGATGTCTTGAAGCAATTAAAAGGTGAAAAGCACGAAAATGAAGTATACAGTGTTGGTAACGTTCAAGAAGAGGTTGGTTTAAGAGGAGCGAAAACTTCTGCTAATAAGATTAACCCAGATATCGGTTTTGCAGTGGATGTAGGAATTGCAGGAGATACACCTGGAATTACAGAAAAAGAAGCAATGAGTAAAATGGGAAAAGGTCCTCAAATTTTGCTATACGATGCTTCGATGGTATCTCACAAAGGACTTCGCGATTTCGTAACTGGTGTTGCAGATGAATTAAACATTCCTTATCAGTTTGATACAGTAGCTGGCGGTGGAACAGATGCAGGTTCTATTCACCTTTCAAACCATGGCGTTCCATCATTAGCAATCGGAATCGCAACTCGTTATATTCATTCTCATGCAGCAATGCTTCATCGTGATGACTATGAAAATGCAGTGAAATTACTTGTTGAAGTAATTAAGCGATTAGACCAGGATACAGTGAATAAGATTACGTTTGAATAATGAGCAGTTCATGTTCGACCAAATAAAATAATTGATGAAATAGCATACCAGTTGCAGGTTGATTGGTATGCTATTTTTTTGATCCAAAAAGGAGAATACCTCTAACTTGTGGAAATAAGTACTAACATAATTGGTAGGGGGGAGAAATATGACTGGCTATACAAAAGAAAAAAGAGATTTGATAGGAACCAGACCTTTCATTTTGGTTGGTGCAACTATCATTGTTAAGAATGAAAGAAACGAAATTCTTTTTCAACATCGTTCTGATACATTTGAATGGGGTTTGCCAGGTGGAGCAATGGAACCTGGAGAAAGTTTAGTGGAAACTGCAGAACGTGAACTTTATGAAGAAACAGGTTTGAAAGCAAAGAGTTTTAAGTTTGTTGATGTTTTGTCGGGAAAAGATCTTTATTTCAAGTATCCGAATGGCGATGAAGTTTATAACGTTATTTGTGTATACATAGCAGAAAATATAAATGGTGAACTAGCTATTAATGATGATGAAAGTATAGAATTGAAATATTTCCCCATTAATGAGTTACCTTCTAAACTTGATGAAAGAGCTAGGATAGTGCTTGAAAAATATTTCTTGTAAATAAGTTCATAAATTTGGTGAAATCTGTTTAGGGACTTATGCGAGAGTGAGGTTAAGAAAATGTATAGTCCAAAATGGAGCAAAGTAAAAAAACAATTAAAAAGTTTTACATGTGATTCATTAAAAGACCGAATCGATTTTCATATTATTAATTATCGTAAAGCTCATGACCAACTAGGTAGAGCAGTTATTACTGTTGATAAGCAAGAAATATTAAGTATGTGTACAATCACAGCTGAAAGAGAAATGTATAGAAAAGAATGGGATATTCGAGAAGAGCAAAATATAGAATATGATATCCATAATCAACCAAGAAATTTAGAAATTGGAATACAAGCTCATGAAATGATTAAGATAAAAGGGATTTTGGCGCAGTATGATTTTTTTGATGCAGTAGAAGAATATCTTAGTTCGCCAATAAAAACGTCTTTAAAATCCACTGACATTATTATAAAAATTCTTGCTTTAATCGATAAACGAGTAGGAAAAAGAACATTGCAAAAACTCAGTGAATCTATTGAAACCGAACATGAGAATATTAGATATTTTTTCAAATTAAGATGTGATGTTGAGGGGATACGAGTTAGTTAATTAAATCTTGGTTATTCCAGTAAAGGGGCGATGGTGGAATAACCGACCCTTTTTGTATTTAACTAACGGTGCAACTGTTGAACAAGGATTTATATAAGTTTGGTGGAATTGTAAAGTATAGGACCAAATTGAGTGTCACCAGGTATTCGAATAGACAAAAAAGCTAAACATCTGATTAACAATGATTCAATTGAAGTGTTCTAATCATTCATAAATCTAGAGATACAATCTTAGAAATACGAACAAACTTGTTAGTACCAAACTAAGAAAGGAGTGAAGTTATGAAATTTCTGCTTACATCTGGAGGCGTCAATAACAAAAGCATACACGATGCGCTGGTTGACATGCTGGGCAAGCCGATTGCTGATTCCAACGCCCTGTGCATCCCCACTGCGATGTATGGACATCCTTGGGTTGGTCCTGGGGTCAAAGCTTGGGAGTTCATCTGTGGGAAAGAAGAGAATCCTATGGTCAACCTTGGTTGGAAGTCTGTCGGCGTATTGGAGCTCACAGCGCTTCCGAGCATCGACGAAAACTGCTGGATACCACTGGTTCAAGAGACAGATGTACTGCTAGTGTCAGGCGGTGACGCGCTTTACCTGTGCCATTGGATGCGTCAATCCGGGCTGGCAGAGCTTTTACCGTCACTTAACGCTGTCTTTGTGGGAATGAGTGCTGGAAGCATGGTGATGACACCTAACATAGGGGAATACTTCGTAGGCTGGACTCCACCAAGTGGTGGTGACGAAACCCTGGGACTGGTTGATTTTTCAATTTTTCCGCACCTGGATCATGAGATGCTACCGGGGAACACCATGGCTGCTGCAGAGAGATGGGCAGCAGGGATGCATGGACCTGCCTATGCGATTGACGATCAAACTGCAATCAAAGTAATTGAAGGTGAGGTAGAAGTTTTATCCGAAGGAAATTGGAAACTGTTTACAGATTGAGCAAACTATACGCCTGTTTCTTGGTATAATTGGATCGTTTGAAAATTAATAGAAACTTAATGGGGAGATTCTTCAATATAGAAGAATCTATTTTTCTTACTCCATTAAAGGGTGCTTTCGTTTAAGAAGAATTGCCCTATTTTATTGAAGTTATTGAACTAACTCGTTGAATAAGTATTATTTCAAGCATTGCTCCAAAAAGGATTAATGCTATTTTTATTGCACACTTTTAATTAAGCTATGCTACTGTTTTATTATATATGGCCCGTAAAAATTAATGACAATTTCTTATATATTCTCACATAGAGATGAGGTACTAATTAGGAATCAAACGTACAGTTATTATTAATTTAAGGAGAAGCGAATAGTTGAATACTAATTATCTTGCTGTAAAAACAGTAAAAAACAAAATGAGTGATAAAAACTACTTTGAAGGGAAATGAGGATAAAATGGATAGTATAATTTTTGATTTAGATGGAACCATCTGGGATTCAATAGACACAGTACTTTTGGCTTGGAATAGCGTTATAAGAAAAAATAATCAAATAAAACGTGAAATAATGAGGCAAGACTTTGAATGTACAATGGGTTTACAGATGAATGAAATAAGTACGAAACTTTTTCCTACCTTGAGTTATAAGGAACAACAACAACTAGTAAAGGATTGTTCTGAATTAGAACTTTCTTTTATTGAAAAACATGGTGGTGTTCTTTATCCAAATGTAGAAAATGTCCTAAGTGAGCTTTATCAGAAATATAAACTATACATAGTTAGCAACTGCCAAGAAGGATATATAGAAGCTTTTTATAAGTACCATAAACTCGAAAAGTATTTTTTAGATTTTGAAAATCCAGGGAGAACATCCTTATCAAAAGGGGAAAATATTAAATTAATTATTGATAGAAATAAATTATCAGATCCAGTTTATGTAGGAGATACACACGGTGATTTAGAAGCAGCTAGATTTGCTAATATCCCTTTCATATATGCTAAATACGGATTTGGGAAAGTAAATAACTATGATGAAGTGATTGAAAGTTTTGAAGAGCTTTTAAATGTTTTCTAGTGGGGCATTAACTATTTAAGGGAAATTAATGGAAAAAAATAAAATAATGAATAGATTGAATATATTTGCATACAGTGATATAGTTTTTTTTGAATAAAACAAAGGAGGGGGTACCGATATGAAAAAAAGATCATTGAATTCTTTATCTAAAGGTGTGGGGTACTCAACTGCCGTTTTTTTCGTGTTCGCTAATCATGGGAGAAGTCTGTCTAATTTTAGAAATAAACGACTAAAATCCTTTGATTAGATTCTCTAATTAAAGTAGTGGGATATTAACCACAGGTCGTTTCCTGTGGAGGTTATTTATACATTCATGTTATTTAAAACCACAGGAAAATTTTCCTGTGGTTTTTGTATTTTCAGAGGGAGGAAAGAACATGGAGAAAACACAAGAGCTATTTATTAGGCAATTGGAAATAACAGATGCGGAGGATTTACTAAAGTTAGAGATTGAAAATAGAGATTTTTTCCAACTCTATGCACCACTAAAAGATGAAAAGTTTTATACTCTTGATGGGCAAGTTGAGCGAATAAAAAATTGGGTTTTACTAGCTGAGCAGGACTCAGTTTATGCTTTTGGAATATTTCTTACTGACAGCAAACAGCTTATTGGGAATGTAACACTATCTGAGGTTGCAAGAGGTAACTATCAGAGTTGTTGGATTGGATATTCTCTAGACCGCAAGCAAAATGGGAAGGGATACATGACAAAGGCCGTAAAATTAGTTGTAGACTATGGATTTAATGAATTAAAATTACATCGAATTGAAGCTGGAGTAATGCCTCATAATATAGGTTCCATGAAGGTACTAGAGAAAGCGGGGTTTCATAAAGAGGGTATTGCGATAGAAAATGTTAAAATTAATGGGAAGTGGGAAAATCATCAAACTCTTGCGATTGTCAATAATGAAAAGGACAAACCGAAAGTAATTAGAAAAAACCCACTAGGCATTGCATCGCCAATTGGAGATTACAGTCACCTAACGATTGTACCAAAAGGAGCGGAATTAATTACGCTATCAGGTCAAGTAGGAGTAGATAGAGAAGGGAATATTCCTGTTTCAGTTGAAGAACAATTTCAAATTGCATTAGAGAACACTATAACACTTCTTAATAGTGAGAATATAAATGCTGATGGAATTATTAAAGTGAATATTTGGTTAACCGAAACAGTAGATAGGGAAGTATTTGTAGATATTTATAAAAAATTTCACAATGGTTCCTCACCTTCTATGACACTTGCGTATATTTCGGCTCTAGGAACTCCCGACCTTAAAGTAGAAATAGAGGTTTGGGCTGCTCGTTTGTAGTGTAGTCTAACTTAACAATTCCTATTAATAATATTCTAATAAAAAAAACGTTGATCTAAATGGATTAACGCCTTTTTACAACAAGATGCTCTTTCTATTAATATTTCATTAAGAATCCTTTTTGTAAAAAACTGCACTTTTACTGCTTCGTTAGTTGAAGTAGAATTATGTGATTTTAGGGATTGAGATCATATTTTAGTTATTTGTTTAAAGGGCGCAATTCTGGAGCAAGAATTGTGCTTTTTCTATATGTATAGGACTAGTATGTGGAGTATTTATGAATCCTTTGGTTAAGCTTTCCGTATTAAGAATAAAAGATACTATAGGAGTTTATAGATGTTCAAGGAAAATAATAGATTATGCAAATGGGAATGCATTGATATATCCCGTCAAGGACAATTATGATAAAGGAGTTGTATAAAGTGAATGAAAATAAAGGTACAGAATTAAAACGCTTTTCAAAAGCAGAAAACATACTACCTCAGATCAATAGTAAAACTAAGCTAGGCGACTTACGAAAAATCGCGAAGGACATTAAGAAAGATCACGAACTAGCAATGGAACTTTGGTCAACCGAAGAGTTTTTGCCCAGACTATTAGCAATCTTAATTATGGACAAAAAACTTCTTTCACAAGATGTACTAAATAGGCTTGATAAGGATATGCAGACTCACACTTTCGATGAGCGAAATAACTTAATGGATTGGTTAATGGCTAATCAGCTCACCAAAGATAAGAAAAATATTGGATTGATGGAGTCATGGGAAAATAGTCCTTCTGCGCTTCAAAGACGAGCTTTCTGGTATTATCAAGGGCGATTGAGATGGACTGGACAAACACCACCTGATAACACTGAATACTTGCTATCTGTAATGGAAGCTAATATTACGCAGGAAGAACCGGAAGTTCAATGGGCTATGAATTTCACCGCAGGCTGGATAGGCGTTTATGATGAAAAGAATCGAGCACGTTGTATTAAACTTGGTGAGAAAACGGGTCTTTACAAAGATGAAAAAGTAGCAAAAGGATGTACTCCCAGCTATTTGCCGGAGTTCATTACAATTGAAGTTAACAAACGACATAATAATTAGTTACTTCTGAAAAATCTTTTAGGGTTTAATGCAAAAAATAAAGGAATTCAAAGAATCAATATGAAAGTTTTAATAGGCTTTGGATCGAAACATAAAGAAAACAACACTTTATGGCAGCTAGTTAGTGAAATATGCAAGGAAGTTGGAAGGGATTAACCCACTATGTTTGCGTTGCTGTTGAAGATATTGAAGCTATTGTTGCAAACTTGAAAAAGAAGGGCACAGAAATCTTTAGTGAGTAGAGCAATATGAAGAAAGTTATAAGTTACGCTACGTCGTGGTCCAGATGGAATTATTTTAGAGTTGGCAGAGAAAATAAGATAAATATTGAATAGAACATTAAATGGTTTAGAGCTCCGACTTTAAAGATTTCTTCATAAACTATCAGGTGTTTTCCTTATAAGAAGGAGAAGTGCCATTTTTGTTGAATTTATTGAACTAACGGAACGTTTTGGTAATAAAAGGGATTTGTAATGAGGTTAACGAAATATATCTTTTATACTAAATTTCTGAAAAGAGGCGTTTTTTATGAATGTCCAATTTGATTTTTCCGTAAATGAAAAAACATATGGAGTTATTGGGGAAAGAAATTTAAAATTGTACATATTTCAGCCAGTAACGCAAAAAAAAGATAGAACTGCTATTCTTTTTTTTAATGGTGGTAGTTTTAATAAAGGAAAATACACAGCAGCACAGTTTCAACATCAAGCAAATTATTTTTCTTCAATAGGTATTGTTTCAATATGTGTTGACTATCGAAATGCTAATGACGAAGAATTCAGTCCTATCCAAGCTATTTCTGACGCTAAAACTGCCGTTAGATGGGTTCGGCAAAATAGTAATGATTTAGGTGTAGACCCAGAAAAAATTGTAATGTGTGCAGCCTCTTCAGGTGGTTATACCGCTGTTTCGTCCATTATGTTTGAAAATATAAATAATGAAAATGATGATATTTATATAAGCAATATACCTAACGCTTTAGTCATTTTTGCTGCTGGTATGAATGGCTTGGATATTACTGAAAGGTTGTTCCCTGAATTGAAAGCAATGGCACACCAAATATCTCCTATGCACAATATCAAAAAGTGTTTACCACCAACAATTTGGTTTTGTGGAACAGCAGATATAGCTTTCGAACAGAATAAAAAATTTTGTAATGAGATGGTCAAAGTTGGAAATACCTGTATGTTTATACCTTATGAGGGAATGGAACACGGCTTTTTCAATTATGGGTTACACCAAAACATTCCTTACAATGATACAAATCAGCAGATAGAAATATTTTTGAGGTCATTGGGTTTTGTTAATCGTAGTATTTAATTGTGAATAGTTTCACTTAAACTAACGAGTTCAATAAGAAATATAACTAAATAGAATAACTGCACTCCAATTGTTGACTTTGTCTATCAATTGGAGTGCAGTTCAATTTATCTATACGATTTTATGTTTTTTAGTATGTTAAAACTACTTAGATTTAACTGCATTTTTTTCTAAAAAATCTCCCCAACATATCTAGATTCTGGCCGATAAATGGTATTATCTTCTGCTTGTTCTAGGATGTGCGCAGTCCAACCAACCACGCGACTTGCTGTGAATGTCGGGGTAAAAAGTTCAGGCTCCAAATCGATTGCCTTCATAATCGCAGCCGCGTAAAATTCTACATTTGTGTATAAAGCCCGACCTGGTTTGAATTTTTCTAATAAAGTGATGGCGATATTTTCGACCTCCATCGCTAAATCCAACCAATCATCTTGGCCACCTAATTCTTTTATCTTAGTCTTTAATGCAACGGCACGAGGATCATGGGTTTTATAGACTCGGTGGCCAAATCCCATTAATTTTTCGCCTCTTGTTAGCTTCTCTCTTATAACTTTTTCAGCATTCTTTGCAGAAGAAATATCATCTAATAATTCAATGACTCCAGATGGAGCACCACCGTGAAGTGGGCCCTTCATTGTGCCAATAGCGGAAGTAACAGCAGATACGATGTCTGATTCAGTTGATGCTGTCACACGGGCTGAAAAGGTTGAGGCATTCATGCCGTGTTCTAATGTTAAAATCATATAGGATTCTAAGGCTTTAGCATGTGCATATTGAGGGACTTCCCCCGTTAGCATATATAAATAATTCTCTACATGAGCTAGATCAGAACGAGGAGAAACATCTTCCACGCCTTCTAACGCTCTTTTACGAAACGCAATGATAGTTGGGATAATGGCGGTCAATTTAATAGCTTGAGAGATCGTTGGTGGAAAATGGTATTCCCCATAGCCGCTTTCAGCAGAAATGGCTGTTCGAAGCACGCTCATTACATCCATCGACCTTGGCAATAAAGTAATAATCGTCTTCATTTCTTCTGATAAAAATCGGTTTTTTCTAAGCTCTTCGTTCAACCACAAAAGTTCATCTTTATCTGGCAAATGTCCGTACCACAGTAAATAGGCAACTTCCTCAAAAGTACACTTCCCAGCAAGTACCTTAGCATCATAACCCCGATAAATTAGCTGTCCTTTCTCTCCGTCAATATGAGAAATTCTTGTTTCAGTAGCTACAACCCCTTTTAATCCTTTATGCATCATAAAAAATTTCCCCTTTCCCTCTTTTATATTATTCTATAAAATAATCATTATTAAGAAAATTAAATAATTTCAAATAAAATGATTAAGATATTTAATAAGGAGAAAGCAGATGGATTTTCAATGGTTAAATACGTTCGTCATGGCTGTCAGGTGTGAAAACTTTCGTAGAGCGGCAGAACTACTTTATATTTCTCAGCCGTCGGTAACCGTTCATATCAAACTGTTAGAACAAAGTTTAGGAGTGCAATTATTTCAGCGAGAGGGGAAAAAGATCAAACTAACGGAAGCGGGACTGAGATACTATGTTCATACAGAAAAATTGCTAGAGTTATATAGAACAGGATTAGAAGATTTGAATTCTTTTAGCCAAGGGTATTGCACAAAACTTTCACTTGGGATTTCTCCCTTAATTGCGGACACGATTTTACCATTCGTCATTAAAAGCTATACAGACAAACATCCTGAAGTGGAAATCTCCATTAAGGTGCTTGACTCCGTTGATATTGAGGAAGCTGTATTAAAAGAGGATGTCGACTTAGGCCTTTCCTGCCTGAATAGTCAGCATTCAAAATTGACCTGTGAACTATTATATAAAGATCGAATATTGTTTATTGCTCCTCATGATGGGCGGGATGCAGAAACGGCTCCACCTGTAGACGAGGAAGAACTTTTTTCTCAGTATTATTTATTTACGCATAACCATCCTGGCTATTGGAATGAATTGTGTACCACTGTTAAGAACAAATATCCCAAAATAAAAATGATGAAGGTCTCACAAACTCATATCACGAAAAGATTTATCGTAGAAGGGTTAGGTGTATCCTTTTTGCCAGAATCCACAGTAAGGAGAGAATTGTTGGAAGGAAGATTGTTAGAGGTACATGACCACTCTTTCAACTTACCAGAGGCCAATACTTATGCCATCATGAAGTACAAGCACTCTCAGCAAAAGGAATTTCTTGAATTTCTTTCAAATTATCGAATATAAAAATCGGTGGAGAAATTCCCACCGATAATGTCTATTTTAAGCCAGACTCTAGAGCTTGCAGCATTTCTTGTCGTTCTTCCTCAGAGGCATTGTTCCAAATGATTTCAAAAAGGACCCCAAGGCCAGGAAGCATTTTTTCCTCACCGTTTTGAATCGCATCAACGATTGTATCTCTTAATTCATCCTGCGAATTTCCTGAAACATTGTGAATGATCGCATTGCGCAAATTTAAGTTCATATGTACACACTCCCTCGTTTTAATGTACTTCTTTATTTATGTTTTCTTCTTTTTCAAAGAATATGTATGATAATGGAAAGAACCTTTGAAGATTCACATATGTACGCTATAATGAGGAAACTAAAGTAGTCTAAGGTAAAAGGAGATACAATCGCTTTGAAATATATTCAATCCGCTCAAAATCCACAATTTAAACAGTGGAAAAAACTTTTAACAAAAAAGGAACGAGATAAGACAGGAACTTTTTTAGTAGAAGGATTTCATCTTGTTGAAGAGGCGCTCAAGGCTAATGCAATACTTGAAATCATTATTAGCGAAGGAATTGAAATACCACAACGAATGGATTATGGTTCCACTTCGATTACGACGGTATCTAATGAAATCTTTCGTGAATTGAGTGATACAGAAACACCTCAAGGGGTACTTGCGGTTTGTGAGGCACCAAAAAAAGACGCACAGCCTGAGGGAAAACAATTTTTACTTATTGATGCTGTTCAAGATCCAGGGAACTTAGGTACGATGATCCGCACAGCTGATGCAGCTGGAATGGATGCTGTGATCGTTGGAAATGGAAGTGTTGACACTTATAATCCGAAGGTGATTCGCTCAGCGCAAGGAAGCCATTTTCATCTTCCAGTCGTACGAGGCAATCTAACGGAATGGATCCAGAAGTTAAAGGGCCAGGATATTGAGGTTTTTGGAACGTCTTTAGAAAATGGACATATATATACGGAAACGAAAGCCACAGACTCGTTTGCTCTACTTGTTGGTAATGAAGGAAACGGTGTGAATAAGGATTTACTAGCTATGACTTCAAGGAATTTGTTTATTCCGATCTATGGAAAAAGCGAGTCACTAAATGTTGCTGTTGCAGCAGGGATTCTTTTATATTATTTGAAAGGTTGAATCCTTAGCTTGTATGTACTATAATTAACAGCGATATTATTTTTACATAAAAAAAACATTGACGGAGAAAAGTAGCTTACCTCTACTATTTAGGGAGAAAATGCCTTAGACTGAAAGCATTTTTATAGAAAAAGTAAGTGAAGTTCACCTCCTGAGTTGGCATCGGGACCAGAGAAAATGCTAAGCAAGCCGCTTCCGCATTTCAATGTAAAGATGCATCGGCGCTGAGCCGTTATCCGAATGAAGTGAGCCATATTTATATGGCTAATTAGGGTGGTACCGCGAATAATAAACCTCGTCCCTTTCTATAGGGATAGAGGTTTTTTTGTATTGTTTGGAACCGTTCATCTTTATTTGCGACACTTAATTACATACGAATATAAAGGAGGATTTACGATGCAAGAAAGATTAAAAGAGCTTCAACAGGAAGCATTAGAAGCGATTCAACAAGCTACAGACTTAAAAGCATTAAATGAAATTCGTGTCTCTTACTTAGGAAAGAAAGGCCCAATTACAGAAGTATTAAAAGGAATGGGAAAGCTTTCAGCAGAAGAACGTCCGAAAATGGGTGCTTTAGCAAATGAAGTTAGAGATATCATCTCTGCCAACATTGAAGAAAAACAACAAGGATTAGAAGCAGCAGCAGTAGAAGCACAGCTTGCATCTGAAACAATTGATGTGACTCTTCCTGGAAGACCTGTTCAGACGGGAAATCACCATCCATTAACTCGCATTGTGGAAGAAATTGAAGACTTATTTATTGGGATGGGCTATACAGTTGCAGAAGGTCCAGAAGTTGAAAAGGACTATTATAACTTTGAAGCATTGAACTTACCAAAGAGTCATCCGGCTCGTGATGCCCAGGATTCCTTCTATATTACAGAAGAGGTACTACTTCGTACGCAAACATCTCCAGTTCAAGCAAGAACAATGGAGAAGCATGATGGGAAAGGTCCAGTAAAAATTATTTGTCCTGGTAAAGTATACAGACGTGATAGCGACGATGCGACTCACTCTCACCAGTTCATGCAAATTGAAGGACTAGTAGTAGCTGAAAACATTCGCATGAGTGACTTAAAAGGGACACTTGAATTATTTGCGAAAAAACTTTTCGGCGAAGACAGAGAAATCCGTTTACGTCCAAGCTTTTTCCCATTCACAGAGCCTTCCGTAGAGGTTGACGTTTCATGCTTTAAATGTGGTGGACACGGATGTAATATCTGTAAGCAAACAGGCTGGATTGAAGTATTAGGTTCAGGAATGGTTCATCCGAATGTACTAGAAATGTCTGGCTTTGATTCAAAGAAATACTCTGGATTTGCTTTTGGTATGGGTGTAGAACGTATTGCGATGTTGAAATACGGCATTGACGATATTCGTCATTTCTATACAAATGATGTTCGTTTCTTAAAGCAATTTCAGGTGAAGGAATAAAGGGGGAGTTAGACATGTTCGTTTCTTATAAATGGCTACAAGAATATGTAGATTTATCAGGCATTACACCTGATGAACTAGCAGAAAAAATTACTCGTAGTGGAATTGAAGTTGAAGGCGTAGAGGTGTTAAATGAAGGACTAAAAGGCATCGTCATCGGTCATGTCCTTGAACGTGAACAACATCCAGACGCAGATAAATTAAGCAAGTGTTTAGTTGATATTGGAGAAGAGAACCCAGTTCAAATTATTTGTGGTGCTCCAAACGTTGATAAGGGGCAGAAGGTTGCAGTTGCTACAGTAGGAGCAGTTCTTCCTGGAAACTTCAAAATCAAAAAGGCAAAACTTCGTGGGGAAGAATCAAACGGAATGATCTGTTCCCTTTCTGAATTAGGAATTGAAGGAAAATTGATCGCAAAGGAATTCTCTGAAGGCATTTTTGTTTTTCCGAATGACGTAACAGTTGGTGAAGACGCGCTAGAAAAATTACAGCGTGATGATCAAATTCTAGAGCTTGGCTTAACGGCAAATCGTGGAGACTGCCTAAGCATGCTGGGAGTGGCTTATGAAGTAGGAGCTATTTTAAACAGAGAAGTGAAGCTTCCAAATCCGGCAGTGAAGACTATTTCTGAAAAGGCTACAGACTATGTTCAAATCAAGGTAGAAGCTAAGGAAGATAATCCATTATACGTTGCGAAAGTAATCAAAAACGTTACAGTTACTCCTTCTCCATTATGGATGCAAGGAAGATTAATGGCAGAAGGTATCCGTCCGCATAACAATGTTGTCGACATTACGAACTATATTCTTCTTGAATACGGTCAACCTCTTCACGCATTTGATTACGACCGTCTTGGTTCAAAAGAAATCTTAGTGCGTCGTGCAAAAGTTGGGGAGAAAATGGTTACCCTTGATGATGCTGAAAGAACGTTAACAGCAGACCATCTTGTGATCACGAATGGCAGTGAACCAGTGGCACTTGCTGGGGTTATGGGTGGAGCTAATTCAGAAGTGAAGGCAGATACAACAACAGTATTACTTGAATCTGCTTATTTCGTTGGTCCAACAGTTAGAAAAGCATCAAAAGACCATGGACTTAGAAGTGAAGCAAGTTCACGCTTTGAAAAAGGTGTAGATCCAAATCGTGTTCGTGCAGCAGCAGAACGAGCAGTTGAGCTTTTAGCGCTATATGCTGGTGGAGAAGTATTAGATGGTGAAGCAGTCGTTGATACACTTCAGGTTGAACCAGTTGTTATCTCGATCACTTTAGAAAAAATTAATCGAGTTCTTGGAACTAATATTTCTATTGAAGAAGTTGCAAACATTTTTACACGCCTTCAATTTGAAACAAGTGTTGATAATGAAACAATCACAGTAACAGTACCAACTCGCCGTGGTGATATTACGATTGAAGAGGATTTAATTGAAGAAGTGGCTCGTTTGTACGGCTATGATAATATTCCATCCACATTGCCGATGGGTTCTTCAACACCAGGTTACTTAACGACTTATCAACAAAAAAGACGTACGGTTCGTCATTATTTAGAGGGAGCAGGACTTTACCAAGCTGTTACTTACTCTTTAACTAGCGAAGCGAAAGCAACGCAATATGCGCTTGAAACACGTGAGCCAATTAAGCTTGCTATGCCAATGAGTGAAGACCGTAGTCAGCTTCGTTTAAGTATCATTCCTCAGTTGTTAGAGGTAGTAAAATATAATGTTGCTCGCCAAATTGACAGTGTGGCTGTTTATGAAACAGGTCCTGTTTTCTTATCGAATGGAACAGATGCACTTCCAGATGAGCGTGAGCACTTAGCTGGTGCGATTACTGGTTTGCGTGAGCAGCATCAATGGCAAGGAGAAAAGAAGGAAGTAGACTTCTTTGTCCTTAAAGGAATTTTAGAAGGTTTATTTGCGAAGCTGGGCCTTGAGCAAAAGGTTGAGTATCGCCAAGCTGCTGTAGAGGGCATGCACCCAGGAAGAACTGCTCAAATTTATTTAGCAGGACAGAAAATCGGGTTCATTGGTCAGGTACATCCAACTGTTCAAAAGGATCTTGATTTGAAAGAAACGTATGTATTTGAACTAAGCTTAGAAACTGTATTTGCAGAGGAAGTTGCGCCATTGCAATACGAATCCATCCCTCGTTTCCCATCGATCACAAGAGATATCGCTCTTGTCGTTGGAAAGGAAAAGGTAGCGGGTGAAATCGAGAGCATTATCGTTGAAGCTGGTGGAAAGCTATTGAAGGACGTTCATGTGTTTGACCTATATGAAGGTGAACATATGGAGCCTGGTAAAAAATCACTTGCGTTCTCACTAAAATATTTCGATCCAGAAAAAACATTAACAGATGAAGAAGTAACAAAGGTTCACGAAAAAGTATTAGCGGCAGTGAAGGAAAAGTCTGGAGCTGTGTTAAGAGGATAGTAAGAAAAGCGCAAGCGCCTTGCTCATCGCCGTACAAACTGGAGGGGCATCGACTGAGATAAAGGAAACTTGAATTGCGTGAGCAATTCATAGTTGACTTATCGTAGGGAGGTGACCCGAAGTTTGCTAGGCGATAGGCGCTGGAGCTAGACATTTCTCAAAGTTGAGAATTATACATTCTTATATTGTGAATAAAACGAGTATAGCGTGGATGCTATACTCGTTTTTTCTTCATTCCTAACTCACTATTAGTCATTTTTACTTTTTGGCTCTGTTATTGTTTATTTTTTGATTTTCGATAGGTGTACTCACTTAACCGGAAAAATTCCGCTTATTTTGAAAAATTAACGGTTATTAGGTGAAATAGGAGAAAATTTTCCGTTAAAGGGGCTCAAAAAGCCTTAAAATCTTGAAAAGTGACTAGCTTAACCGGAAAAATTCCGCTTATTTATTGAGAAATAGGTGAATTTCTTGATTTAGCCGAAATTTTCCGCCTATTTTTCAATCTAATAAATTCAACACCCATCTTTAACAGAGCCTACTTTTTTAGCAAATTTATCGCTTTTTGGGTATTGGCAAAATGAAGTTTTACAAACTGAGGCAAGACAGTTTGTCCTTTTGATTTTATTAGTCGTGCGGCAGCCTTGTCTACACCAGGACCTGCGCCTTTAGGAATCGTAAAACCAGCCTGTTTAGATAAATTTTCAAAATGCTGAACAAAGGCATAACGAGCTAAGATTGAAGCGGCTGCCACAGCAAGATGAAGTCCCTCCGCCTTCGTGCTAAAATAAACATCCTCTTTATGGATGACCTGCTGCCCCTTTAAGTGTTGATAATACACATCTTTTTTGGCAAATTCGTCAATAAGAATGCCTTCTGGTTTAACAGGTGCAATTTTCGATAAAACGTGCCCAATTGCTTGATTATGAAGCAAGGCTTTCATTTTACCTTGAGACATGCCTTTTTGCTGAAGTTGGTTGTATTTTTCATTATGTAAAATTAGCAAACTATGAGGAACGATATTCTTGATTTGCTTGGCAATTTCGATGATTTTATCATCCTTCAGATTTTTCGAATCCTTTACTCCGAGCTCTTTTAACAGCGGAATTTGCTTTTTATCCACATAAGCAGCGACAACCGTGATTGGGCCAAAGTAGTCCCCAGTACCAACCTCATCAGAGCCAATGACCGACCAGGATTCAAAATTTGGCGGCAGCACAGTAGACGACTTAGGCGCGGTAGGTTTCGTGCTTAGTTTCTGCTCGGATTTTCCCCACCTGCTTGCTTCGCTTTCACTCCCGTTTCCTTGAAAAAGAACCTTCCCGCTCTTATAGGCTGTGATCGAACAGTTGGCTGTCTTGGCACTGAATACACTCCCAGGAGGAAGTTTGTCTGTTAATTGTGATTCATAGTGTTGCTTCATTTTTACTATATCAGGCATGCTTAATTTTAAAACAACTTGACTCATTTATACGCAACTCCAATCTATAAAGATACAAGAATTCCCATAAATCGCTTTCTTTAGACATACTTAGACTTTTCACTAATAATAGGTTCATGTTATCATAGTGAATAGGATTCAATGAATGGGGGGCATTTCGCTTGTCAGATGCACAGAAATCACGCACAACTGTTGATATTTTTGGACAGCAATATATAATCGTTGGAACGGAAAATCCGCACCATGTTAAACTAGTAGCTTCAATGGTTGATGAGAAAATGCGTGAAATAAGCTCCAAGAATCCCTCTCTCGATTCAAGCAAATTAGCCGTTTTGACAGCTGTGAATGCAGTCAATGATTATATTAAAATTAAGAATGAGCTTGAACGACTCGAACGAGAATTAAAAAGAGAAAAGGACTGAAAAAGTCATGCTAAGTCTCGCGATTTTGATTATATTAATAATTGGTTTTTTAATAGGTTTGAAAAGAGGGTTTATTCTCCAGTTTATCCACCTTATTGGATTTATTGTCGCCTTTATCGTGGCATATGTATACTATGCGGATTTAGCCCCGAAGCTTACCCTATGGATTCCATATCCAAGCTTCAGTCATTCAGCGTTCCAATTGCTGTTAGATAATGGCCATTTAGAAACTGCCTATTATAATGCAATTGCGTTTGTAGGTATATTTTTAGTGACTAAAATTGCTCTGCAAATCCTTGGCAGTATGCTGGATTTTGTTGCAAACCTCCCAATTTTAAAAACAGTCAATGTTTGGGCAGGTGGGTTATTAGGCTTCATAGAAGTATATCTTGTACTATTTATTTTGTTATACATAGCAGCTCTTTTACCAATCGGTTCGATTCAGGATGCTCTAGGAAATTCAATGCTAGCGAATATCATGGTTGAGCATACTCCATATTTTTCGAGCCAGATTAAGGAGTTATGGATAGATCATATTGCCTCTTAAACTTCTCTCCTATAGAGAAGTTTTTTTTCGAAGAAGCTCTACAGGTGGTTGTTGAGTTTTATAGATTGAAAAATAGGCGGAAGAATTCCGGCTAAATCAAGAAAATCACCTATTTATATATAAATAAGCGGAATTTCTCCGGTTAAGGGATACATTTTTCATGATTTTAAGGCTGTTTAGGTCATTTAGCGGAAAATTTCCGCTTAAATCACCTAATATCCATTAATTCTTCAAAATAAACGGAATTTCTCCGGTTAAGTGGATGCACCTGTCGGAAATCAACAATGAACAATAACAGAGCCTGTCGAAAAAGACATACTATAAAACCTTTTTCAATGTAGTACGTATAGAGAATAAGGTAACAATAATTGTATCGGATTGAATGGGGCTTGTAAAACGATCGTGTATGGGAAGAGGGTTATTTGGGATGGTAGATAAAAAGGATGTTATTCGTTTACTTGAAACGATTGCCACATATTTAGAATTAAAAGGGGAAAATCCCTTCAAGGTATCGGCATTTCGGAAGGCAGCGGCAGCGCTTGAAGTCGATGAACGCTCATTAACGGAAATAGATGATTTTACTCAACTTCAAGGAGTTGGGAAAGGGACCGCTTCCGTCATCGAGGAGTTTATCCAAACAGGGCAATCAACTGTTCTAAAGGAACTCCAAGCAGAAGTGCCAACTGGACTGATTCTTCTTCTCCAGATCCCTGGATTAGGTGGAAAAAAGATTGCAAAGCTTCATAAAGAGCTTGGGATTGAAAATGTCGATGATTTAAAACAGGCGTGTCTCGAAGGAAAAGTAAGTGCTCTCACTGGTTTTGGGAAGAAAACAGAAGAGAAGCTACTTGCATCAATTGAGAGTGTCGGAAGTCAACCGGACCGTCTCCCGCTTGCATATATGCTTCCGATTGCTAGTCAAATTGAAGAGAGTTTGAGCGGAATGGATTTTGTTCAACAATTTTCGAGAGCAGGCAGTATACGTAGAGTAAGAGAAACGGTTAAGGATTTAGACTTTATTATCGCTACGACCGAACCGCTAAAAGTTAAGGAACAGCTACTAGGACTTAAAAAAATTAAAGAAGTGATTGCTGCTGGAGATACAAAGGTTTCGGTCATCCTTGAATATAGTTATGATGTATCTGTAGATTTTCGTCTTGTGAAACCAGCAGAGTTTGCAACGACCTTGCATCATTTTACTGGCTCAAAGGATCATAATGTGAAAATGAGACAGCTGGCAAAAGAGCGTGGCGAAAAGATTAGTGAGTATGGTGTTGAGAATGTGGAAACAGGTGAAGTTCTGACATTCGCCTCTGAACAGGAATTTTATCAGCATTTTGGACTCCCGCTTATCCCACCAGAGATGCGTGAAGATGGCAGTGAGGTCGAGAATTATTCACTGGAGCAAGAGATAATTTCCCTAGAACATATTCAAGGGGATTTGCATATGCACTCTACGTGGAGTGATGGAGCTCATACGATTGAACAAATGGTTGAAGCCTGTCGAAAACTAGGCTACAAGTATATGGCGATTACGGACCACTCTCAATTTCTAAAAGTAGCGAATGGCTTAACAGTAGAACGATTAAGAAAGCAACGTGAAGAAATAAGACGATTAAATGAAAAATATGATGATATTACGATTTTAGCTGGCGTAGAAATGGACATTCTTCCAGATGGTTCGTTAGACTATGAGGATGAGTTCTTGGAGGAAATGGATCTTGTTATTGCGTCTATCCATTCTGGATTCTCCCAACCTAGAGAAAAAATTATGGAACGTCTAACAAATGCCTTAAAGAATAAGCATGTTGATATTATTGCTCATCCCACGGGAAGAAAAATTGGCGTACGCGAAGGCTACGATGTTGATATCGATTTATTAATCGAGCTTGCGAAAGAAACAAATACAGCGCTCGAATTGAACTCCAATCCAAATCGCTTAGATTTAAATTCAGAGAATATTCGAAAGGCTGCAGAGGCTGGCGTAAAGATTGTCATTAACACGGATGCTCATAAAATGGAGACCCTCCCTCATATGGAAATCGGTGTGTCGCAAGCGAAAAAAGGCTGGGTCAAACGTTCAAGCGTTATAAACGCAGCAGGCTTAGAAGAATTTCTTAGCTTCTTGCAAAAAAAATAATTGGTGTGCACATAGATTTGTGCGTTAGAGAAAAGGAGGTTCCTCTCCATGCAACAAAGAGTTCTAAAGGTATTAGAATTTGACAAAATCAAGGAGCAGGTGCTCGAACATGCTTCGTCTTCCTTAGGAAGATCATTAGTACAAGAACTTTTGCCTTCTACAAACCTTGAGGAAGTTGTAAAAAGACAGGAAGAGACCGATGAGGCTTCAAATATTTTACGATTAAAAGGAAATGTTCCACTAGGTGGGATATTTGATATACGTCAACATATTAAACGGGCAGAAATTGGCGGGATGTTAAGCCCACATGAACTTATGCAAATCTCAAGTACGATTCATGCGAGCCGTATGATTAGAAAATTTGTGGAAGATTTGATTGAAGAAGAGATTCAGCTTCCACATCTATCGGAATTGACAAATAAAATCGTCGTTTTAGCGGAATTAGAAGAAGCCATCCGTAATGCGGTTGATGATAATGGGGCAGTACTTGATAGTGCGAGTGAAGTATTACGTTCGCTCCGAAATCAATTGCGTGCAAAAGAGGGCAGAGTGAGAGAACGTCTTGAAAGTATGATTCGCTCTTCCAATGCGCAAAAAATGCTATCGGATGCGATTGTGACGATCCGAAATGATCGCTTTGTTATCCCGGTGAAACAAGAATATAGAGGACATTACGGCGGGATTATTCATGACCAAAGCTCATCGGGGCAAACATTGTTTATTGAACCACAATCGATTGTGCAGTTAAACAATGAATTACAGGAAATCCGTGTAAAAGAACAGCAGGAAATTGAACGAATTTTGATTGAATTGTCTGGTTTAGTAGCTGGGTATACGAATGAACTAAGAACGATCGTTTATGTGCTCGCACAGGTAGATTTTATGTTCGCCAAGGCTCGCTATGGCAAGAAAATTAAAGCATCTAAACCAAAGATGAATGATGAAGGTAGGATTTCGTTAGTAAAAGCAAGGCATCCATTAATTCCAACGAATGTGGTCGTGGCAAATGATATTTATCTTGGTAAAGACTTTTCAACGATTGTCATTACTGGACCAAATACAGGTGGTAAAACCGTGACCTTGAAAACGGTCGGACTTTGTACATTAATGGCTCAAGCCGGCCTACAAATTCCAGCCTTAGATGGGTCAGAAATGGCGGTATTTGGCTCTATTTTTGCTGATATTGGGGATGAACAATCGATTGAGCAAAGCTTAAGTACTTTCTCCTCTCATATGGTCAACATCGTTGAAATTTTAAATGAAGTAGACTTCCAGAGCTTAGTCCTGTTCGATGAGTTAGGTGCAGGGACTGATCCACAAGAAGGGGCTGCCCTTGCAATTTCGATTTTAGATGAGGTCTATAAAACGGGGGCACGTGTCATTGCTACTACCCACTATCCTGAGTTAAAAGCGTATGGATATAACCGAGAAGGGGTTATCAATGCGAGTGTCGAATTTGATGTTGAGACGCTCAGTCCTACGTATAAGCTGTTAATCGGAGTTCCGGGACGAAGCAACGCCTTTGAAATCTCCAAACGATTAGGTTTAAAGGAAAGCGTCATCGAAACAGCAAGGTCTCATGTGAGTGCCGATACGAATCAAGTCGAAAGCATGATTGCTGCGTTAGAGGAAAATAGACGTCAAGCAGAAAGAGAACGAGAAGAAGCGCATAGCTTAATGCGAGACGCTGAAAAGCTCCATGCGGACCTTCAGAAACAAATGGCTGAGTACTACAATCGCAAGGAAACCTTAGATGAAAAAGCGAAGGAAAAGGCTCAGCAGATTGTCGAAAAGGCCAAAGCAGAAGCTGAAGAAATCATTCGTGATTTAAGAAAAATGCAATTTGAAAAACATGCTGAAGTGAAAGAACATGAATTGATTGAAGCAAAACGACGTCTAGAAGAAGCTGTGCCAAAAACGAAGCAATCTAAAAAAGCAGCAGCAACAGCAAATCAGAAGCATAACTTCAAACCTGGAGATGAGGTTAAAGTATTAAGCTTTGGTCAAAACGGCCAATTGATTAAGCAGTCTTCAGACAATGAGTGGCATGTTCAAATTGGTATTTTAAAAATGAAGGTCGAAGAAAAGGACCTGCAATTTATTAAAAGTGAAAAAGTAAAAGAGACAAAACCTCTCTCTACAATTAAAGGCAAAGATTTTCACGTGAATCTTGAACTCGACCTAAGAGGTGAGCGGTTTGAAGACGCTTTGGTAAGGGTAGAAAAGTACATTGATGATGCCTTACTCGCTGGTTATCCACGGGTCTCGATTATTCATGGAAAAGGAACCGGCGCCTTGAGACAAGGTGTTCAGGAATATTTACGTAATCATCGCTCTGTCAAAAAAATCCGCTTCGGTGATGCTGGCGAAGGTGGAACTGGTGTTACAGTGGTTGAATTTAAATAATGGGGAGAGTTTAACATGAGTTTTTGGGAGAATGCTTTTGTCCAGACAGCTGGGTATTTCAGTATCGTGATTCTATGTTTAGTTGTCTTTTTAGCGATTTTTGAGCTGGTAACGAAGTATAGGAACTGGGAACAAATTAAAAATGGCAATATCTCGGTAGCTATGGCTACTGGGGGGAAAATCTTTGGTATCGGAAACGTATTTCGTCATTCTATCTCTCAACATGATAGTTTGTTTACGATGATCGGTTGGGGAGTATTTGGATTTTTCTTATTGTTGTTGGGCTACTTTATTTTTGAATTTTTTACACCAAAATTTAATATTGATGTAGAGATTGAGAACGATAATCGTGCTGTAGGTTTCATTTCAATGATGATATCCATAAGTTTATCTTACGTAATCGGTGCTAGCATTGCATAAGGAGCGAGTGCAAGTTGGAGAAATTAGCTAAAATCTTATTTGTTGTATGTGCCATCTTCTTTGTTGTTGGCGTGATTTACTTATTATAGTGAGGGCTGTTGATTTCCGCTGCAGTCATTTGCTTTCCGTTGGAGGTCCACAGGAAGCTCCATTGAGGCATTACGCGAGACCACTGTTGCAATAATCTCTGTATGAAGCGCTCATGAAGACAACTATTGCAAGAATCCGGTGAAAGCTGTCCGCATGAAGTGTTCATAAAGACAACTATTACAAGAAACCAGAGAAAGATGTCCGCATGACAGAAAAGTTCGGTATTCTAGGTACCACAGGATTAGTCTGTGGTATCTTTCATTTATTAGACACTATTTTTTAATATCAGCCTCAACATGTTTAAGGAGAAAAATGAAATGTACTATGTGTTGCTAACATTGGGTTTCGTGTTTTGTGTATTTGGAATCGTCGGTTTTATTTATATGTGGATTGCAAAAAGGTTTTCTTTTTTTGATAAATTTAAGGCACTTGTTGGAGTTGTTCTAGGGGGCTTATTACTTTGGATAACTCTTCCTAGCCTGAAATACATGATATTTAAGGAGTATGATGTTGTAAAAGGGAGCTGTACCATCGAAATTGATTCATCTGGACGTTCTAGTGAAGCAATATTTAGAATGCCGGATACGGACGAAGTATTTTCTTTTTCAGATATTCCGGAATTGGATGCCTATGGGAAAGCTATTCCTTATTATTGTGAGGTAACCGTTTCAAAAGATCACATGTTTGAAGTGGATTATAAGATTTATGACGCGGAATCGAAAGAACTGATAACTAATAAGTAAATAGGGTATTTAATCAGAAGGATGTGCCGAACTTTGCAAGGTAGAATTGCAGAGTTCGGTACTTTTTTTGAGATTGGCCATTTCCTCTAGGACAAATGTGAATTGTCACAATATGTTTACTATATTATAATTGAGAAAGAACAATTCGAATGTTCTAAATTTTATAAGAACAGGGGGCCCGAATATGTCAGAGCTGAAGCCTTGGCTCAAGCACTATCCAGAAGAAATTCCACACACCTTGTCCTACACCGATGAACCCGTCCAAAACTATTTGAAAAATACAGCTGAAGAATTCCCTAACAAGATTGCTATTCATTTTATGGGTAAGGAAATAAGCTATAAGGAAGTTTACGAACGGTCGCTCAAGTTTGCAGCATATCTACAGGATTTGGGAATAGAAAAAGGGGATCGAGTAGCGATTATGCTACCGAACTGTCCGCAAGCCGTCATTAGTTATTATGGAATATTGTTTGCAGGTGGAATAGTCGTTCAAACCAATCCACTGTATGTAGAACGAGAACTTCAATATCAAATGCAGGACTCGGGAACAAAGATCATTGTGTCTCTAGATATTCTTTATCCACGCATTATGAAGGTGATGCCACAAACGGATTTAGAACATGTTATTGTAACCGCTATCAAAGACTATCTTCCATTCCCGAAAAATTTAATCTATCCATTTATCCAGAAAAAGCAATATGGCTTTTCAGTTGAGGTTAAACATGAAGGGAATCAACATCTTTTTACTGAAATACTAAATCAACCGCAAAAGTCATTGAAAGAGCTTGAATTTGATTTTGAAGAAGACCTAGCATTACTACAATATACCGGAGGAACAACTGGTTTTCCGAAAGGTGTCATGCTAACTCATAAAAATCTCGTTTCTAATGCAGCGATGTGTGAGGCTTGGCTTTATAAGTGTAAAAAAGGAGAAGAAGTGGTCCTCGGATTCCTGCCATTTTTCCATGTGTATGGAATGACAACCGTCCTAATTCTTTCAGTCATGCAAGGAAACAAAATGGTTCTTCTTCCGAAGTTTGATATGGAGACCGCTCTTAAAACAATACAAAAGCAGCGCCCGACATTATTTCCCGGGGCACCAACGATGTACATTGGCTTGTTAAATCATCCTGACTTACACAAATATGATCTCTCATCCATTGATTCTTGTATTTCTGGATCCGCCCCATTACCGGTAGAGGTTCAACAGAAATTTGAAGAGGTAACTGGAGGAAAGTTAGTAGAGGGTTATGGATTAACCGAGTCTTCACCTGTTACTCATGCAAACTTTCTATGGGATCGTCCACGTGTGAAGGGGAGTATTGGAGTACCTTGGCCAGACACAGATGCGGGGATATTTTCCTTAGAGACCGGCGAACGTTTACCAGCAGGTGAAATGGGAGAAATATGTGTGAAAGGTCCCCAAGTAATGAAAGGCTATTGGAATCGTCCTGAAGAAACTGCTCAAACCCTCCGTGATGGTTGGCTTTTAACAGGTGATTTAGGGTATATGGATGAAGATGGGTACTTCTATGTTGTGGACCGGAAAAAGGATATGATCATTGCGGGTGGGTATAATATTTATCCTCGTGAAATAGAAGAAGTGTTATATGAGCATCCAGATATTGTCGAAGTTGTTGTGGCTGGTGTACCTGATCCTTATCGAGGAGAAACGGTCAAAGCATATGTTGTTTTAAAAGAAGGAGCAACTGTAACAGAGAAAGAGCTGAATGAATTTGCACGTAAATCGCTCGCAGCTTACAAAGCACCAAGAATCTATGAGTTTAGAAAAGAATTGCCAAAGACAGCAGTAGGAAAAATTTTAAGAAGAACTTTGGTCGATGAAGAAAAGAAAAAACTAGAACAAGAAGAGAAAAAAGCTTAAATCCAATTATTTTTTTTGAACTGTAAGGCTTGTACACAAATTTTATCAGAAGGATTCATATTTTCTTGACATTCAATAAAATGGCTACTATCATAAAATTATGAATGACCATTCATTCATAATTTTATTTTTTATTTTTGGAATTATTTTAGTAAAATGGAATAGATACGAAAATTAACATAGATTTTTGCTTAGAGGTTTTTTGGAAGGAGTAAGTTGATTGAAAAAAGACAGACCAAAGTATATGCAAATTATTGATGCAGCCGTGATTGTGATTGCTGAAAATGGCTACCACCAAGCACAGGTATCAAAAATAGCAAAACAGGCAGGAGTTGCAGACGGAACCATTTATTTATATTTCAAAAATAAAGAGGATATCCTTATCTCTCTTTTTCAAGAAAAAATGGGTAATTTTGTAGAAAAAATTGAGGAAAAGATAGCAGGAAAACAAGTTGCGGCAGAGAAGTTATTAAAGATGGTCGAAACCCACTTTAAAATCCTTTCAGAAGATCCACAACTAGCTATCGTTACTCAATTAGAATTAAGACAATCCAATAAGGAACTTCGTTTAAGAATTAATAATGTACTTAAAGGGTACTTAAAGGTGATTGACCAAATTTTAATCGAGGGTATGGAAAGTGGAGAATTTGCTAGTGATTTAGATGTCAGACTAGCAAGACAAATGATTTTCGGTACGATGGACGAAACAGCGACAACTTGGGTCATGAGTGATTTAAAATATGACTTACAGGCATTAGCAGCTCCGGTTCATAAATTGCTCTTACATGGATGTAGCACGAAATAAAAAGGAGGAATTTAAGTGGAATACTTAAATTGGTCTTACGAAGATAGAATTGCAACGATTACCATTAATCGCCCACCAGCAAATGCTTTATCTTCAGGCTTAATCAGAGAACTTTCGGGTGTCCTGGATGAAATTGAGCCAAACAACGAAATACGAGTTGTTCTCATTCATGGAAAAGGGAGATTCTTCTCAGCTGGAGCCGATATTAAAGAATTCACAGAGGTTCAGACAGGCGATGCTTTTGCAAATTTAGGTCGGAACGGTCAAGACTTATTTGAGCGAATTGAAAATTTTCCGAAGCCTGTTATCGCAGCAATTCATGGAGCTGCACTAGGTGGCGGATTAGAGCTTGCAATGGCATGCCATTTTAGACTTGTAACTGAGAAGGCGAAGCTAGGATTGCCTGAATTGCAGCTAGGGCTTATCCCAGGGTTTGCAGGTACTCAGAGACTTCCTCGCTATGTGGGTGTTGCAAGAGCGGCAGAAATGTTATTTACCAGTGACCCAATTTTAGGCACTGAAGCCGTACAGTATGGACTTGCTAATCATGCTTATCCAGAAGAAGAATTATTGGATCAGGCTTATGCAATCGCGAAAAAGATTGCTAAGAAAAGCCCTGCTTCACTCAAGGCTGCTATTGAACTATTAAACTATGGGAAAACAAAAGAGTTTTATAGTGGTGTAGAAAAGGAAGCTGAATTATTCGGTGAAGTCTTTGCCTCTGAGGATGCAAAAGAAGGCATCTCAGCCTTCATTGAAAAAAGGGGGCCACAATTCAAAGGGAGATAATCCCTTTGAATTTTTCTGAAAATTGATAGCGTTAACATCCAATTGAGTTTAGGAGCTTGTATCTCGCAAGTCTCTTTAACATATTTTTGCGGTTCTGCATTACATTTGTGATGCGTATCGTTAGCAAGAGATTGATTTTGAAAAATATTAGGAGGGAAAAACATGAACATCTTTGTATTAATGAAAAGAACATTTGATACGGAAGAGAAGATCTCAATTTCTGGCGGAAAGATTAACGAGGATGGTGCAGAATTCATCATCAATCCTTACGATGAATATGCAATTGAAGAGGCGATACAAGTTCGCGATGCCCAAGGTGGAGAAGTTACCGTTATTACAGTAGGAAGCGAAGAAGCAGAAAAGCAACTTCGTACAGCACTTGCGATGGGAGCAGATAAGGCTGTCTTAATCAATACAGAAGATGACCTTGAATATAGTGACCAATTTACAACTGCAAAAATTTTAGCTGAATATTTAAAGGATAAAGACGCTGATTTAATTATTGGCGGAAACGTAGCTATCGACGGTGGTTCTGGTCAAGTTGGTCCACGTGTTGCTGAGCTATTGAATATTCCATATGTAACGACCATTACGAATCTAGAAATCAATGGTTCAACAGTAACCGTTGTTCGTGATGTTGAAGGTGACTCTGAAGTAATTGAAACTAGCTTGCCTTTACTTGTGACTGCTCAACAAGGTTTAAATGAACCGCGCTATCCTTCTTTACCAGGAATCATGAAAGCGAAAAAGAAACCGCTTGATGAATTAGAGCTAGACGATCTAGATCTAGAAGAGGATGACGTGGAAGCCAAAACAAAAACGATTGAAATTTACCTACCAGCTCAAAAACAAGCAGGAAAAGTGCTTGAAGGAGAGTTAGCTGATCAAGTAAAAGAATTAGTGAGCCTGCTTCATAATGAAGCAAAAGTAGTTTAAGACTGGGAGAAAACTTGAAAATATCACACAGGGGGAATCGAAATGGCTAGAAAAGTATTAGTGTTAGGTGAAGTCCGTGATGGACAATTACGTAACGTATCATACGAAGCAGTCGGTGCAGCAAAAACCATTGCTGAAGGTGGAGAAGTAGTTGGGGTACTCCTTGGCGCTTCTGTCAGTAGCTTAGCTGAAGAATTAATTCAGTACGGTGCAGACCGTGTTGTAGTTGTTGAAGATGAAAAATTAGCTCAATATACATCAGATGGCTATGCTCAAGGTTTAATCGCAGTGATTGAATCAGAGCAACCAGAAGGTTTAGTATTTGGCCATACTTCACTTGGAAAGGACCTATCTCCAAGAGTTGCAGGCAAATTGAGCTCTGGATTAATTTCTGATGTAACATACATTGAAGTTGAAGGTGGCAATATTGTCTTTACTCGTCCAATCTATTCAGGTAAAGCTTTTGAGAAAAAGATTGTGACCGACGGATTAATTTTCGCGACTGTTCGTCCGAACAATATTGCTCCGTTAGAAAAAGATGAGTCTAGAACAGGCGATGTATCAACACTATCTGTCGATATTAAAGATTTACGTACGATTATCAAAGAAGTTGTACGTAAGGCAACTGAAGGGGTTGACCTTTCAGAAGCAAAAGTGGTTATAGCAGGTGGCCGTGGTGTTAAGAGTGAGGAAGGCTTTGAGCCTTTGAAAGAGCTTGCTCAAGTACTGGGTGGAGCAGTAGGTGCATCTCGTGGAGCTTGTGACGCTGAGTATTGTGACTATTCTTTACAGATTGGTCAAACAGGTAAGGTTGTAACGCCTGACCTTTACATTGCTTGTGGTATTTCTGGAGCAATTCAGCACTTAGCTGGTATGTCAAATTCTAAAGTCATTGTAGCGATTAATAAAGATCCAGAAGCGAATATCTTTAACGTAGCTGATTACGGCATCGTTGGTGACCTTTTCGAAGTCGTACCAATGCTAACAGAAGAATTTAAGAAATTGAAAGTAAATGCTTAAAAGTAGTTTTGATATTGGACGGGCGGCGAAATCCGCTCGTTCTTTATTTTTAGCTGTTTTCGTGTCGTGAATAGAAGCCTTTTTTCAGGGAAAATTAGTTTCGAACAAATTATTAGCATCGCGTAATAATCGATGTTATACTGACCTTAGTATTTAATTACAATATTGGGCTATATAGGATTCAAGCTTATTTTCCTATTAATAGCTAGTTTATTTTAGGAGGCAAAACAATGGCGATTACAAATGTTACTGACCAAACTTTCGATACGGAAACTGGTTCTGGCGTAGTTCTAGCTGATTTCTGGGCACCATGGTGTGGCCCTTGTAAAATGATTGCTCCAGTACTTGAAGAATTGGATGCAGAAATTGGAGATAAGTTAAAAATCGTCAAGCTTGATGTAGATGATAACCAAGAAACAGCAGCTAAATTTGGTGTTATGAGTATCCCTACATTGCTTGTATTCAAAGATGGAGAAGTGGTTGATAAAGTAGTAGGCTTCCAACCAAAAGAAGCATTAGCAGAGCGCTTAAACTCCCATCTATAAAAGCTCTTTTCGCAAAGATTATTTTTTTGAATCATAGCTGGTATAATAAATTCCTATTTCGCCTCTAAAAGACAATAAGTGGGAGGCGAAAAGTGCTACGCAAAATCAATGTGTGTTTCTGAACTCAGTAGACGGTGTAAATGTCGGGTTTTGGACATTTACGAAAAAAACCACATTCATTACGAAAACAGCGTCTATAAAATGTACAAAAATCTCCTGACAAGATGTTGTCAGGGGATTTTTTTGTTAATATATAAGAAGGTATAAATCTCGACTTTGAGAATTGTCTAGCTCCAGGCGCCAACGGCTCGAGTGAAAAAGATAATACGCTTTTTCCTTGGTCATAAGCCAATCCGTCGAGAAGGTTAAAGAACAACCTTCTCGACGGCTCGTCTTATGCTTGTCGCCGTTAGGCGGGCGCCTTGCGCTTTTCTTATAGTTAACATAAATAGAGTCGTGTAGGTGGGGAAATCAAGATGAATGACACAATTAAAAATAAATTAGCGCTACTCCCTGATCAGCCTGGATGCTACTTGATGAAGGACAGACAAGGAACAATTATTTATGTAGGAAAAGCGAAGGTATTGAAAAATCGTGTGCGCTCCTACTTTACTGGTTCTCATGATGGAAAGACACAAAGACTAGTAAGTGAAATCGAAGACTTCGAATATATTGTCACTTCTTCTAATATTGAAGCACTGCTTTTAGAGCTTAATCTGATAAAAAAGCATGATCCGAAATACAATGTTATGTTGAAGGATGATAAAACGTATCCATTTATAAAATTGACGGCAGAACGGCACCCACGTCTCATCACGACACGAAAAGTGAAAAAGGATAAAGGGAAGTACTTCGGTCCTTATCCAAACGTTGGGGCAGCCAATGAAACAAAGAAATTATTAGACCGAATTTATCCTTTAAGAAAGTGTTCCACTCTTCCTGACCGAGTATGTCTTTATTACCATTTGGGGCAATGCTTGGCTCCATGTGTGAATGAAGTCCCAGAAGCAACCTATCAGGAAATGGTGGAGGAAATTACGAAATTCTTGAATGGTGGCTATAAAGAAATCAAAAATGATTTGACAGAAAAAATGCTGAAAGCTTCTGAAGAGTTGGATTTTGAAAGAGCGAAAGAGTTTCGCGATCAGATTGCTCATATTGAGTCAACGATGGAAAAGCAAAAGATGACATCTACTGACTTCACAGACCGAGATGTATTTGCCTATGCTGTGGACAAAGGCTGGATGTGTGTACAGGTCTTTTTCGTGAGACAAGGAAAGTTGATTGAGCGAGATGTATCCATGTTCCCGATTTATAGTGAGCCCGAAGAGGAGTTTTTAACATTTCTCGGACGCTTCTACGATCAAGCAAGCCATTTTAAGCCAAAAGAAATTCTTTTACCAGAGAAGGTGGATGAGCAACTTGCAAGTGCACTTCTAAATGTTAAAATCATTCAACCAAAGAGGGGCCAAAAGAAGGATTTATTGATGCTAGCGAAAAAAAATGCAAAGATTGCCCTAAAGGAAAAATTCTCGCTTGTTGAACGTGATGAACAAAGAACGATCAAGGCTGTAGAACAGTTAGGAGCTCAACTAGGCATTGCCACGCCTCATCGTATTGAGGCATTTGACAATTCGAATATTCAAGGGACGGACCCTGTTTCTGCGATGGTTGTGTTTATTGATGGGAAGCCATCAAAGCGCGACTATCGAAAATATAAAATCAAGACGGTAACGGGACCAGATGATTATGATTCGATGCGTGAAGTTGTTCGCAGACGCTATTCAAGAGCATTAAAGGAAGCTCTTCCCCTTCCAGATCTCATAATGATCGATGGAGGAAAAGGACATGTGGAGGCTGTTCGAGACGTACTTGAAAACGAATTAGGTCTTGATATTCCTCTTTCAGGATTAGTGAAGGATGATAAGCATCGCACATCTCAGCTTTTATTCGGAAATCCTCTTGAAATGATTCCATTAGCAAGGAATAGTCAGGAGTTTTATCTGCTTCAACGAATTCAGGATGAAGTCCATCGCTTTGCGATTACATTCCATCGTCAGCTGCGAGGAAAGACTGCTTTTCAATCCATTTTGGATGACATTCCAGGAATCGGTGAGAAGCGAAAGAAACAGCTTTTAAAAGCTTTCGGCTCGGTCAAAAAAATGAAAGAGGCGACTCTTCAAGAATTTCGGGATTTAGGAATACCACCGAATACAGCCGAGTTATTGTTTAGAAAATTGCAAGAATAGCATTGTTTTCAAAAAATGGCTATGCTATAATGAGAACAATTTCATAACGCTATCACTTTATTTTGTTAAAGTGAAGATAGAGGTGCGGACATTAAGAGTAAAAGCTCGGAGAAAGATGAGTTTCTGCGAGGGGCTTTGAAAGGGATGAACCGCCGAAGTGAGGGAAGACTCATATCTTCCTTAGCTGGTTCTGTATTGAATAAATGCAGGATTGTCAAGATGTTATGTCTTGGAGAGCTATCTTTTGGTGCGCACGTATTAATATTTTTTTACGTTATATAACGCAGCAATGAGATAGAATCTCATTGCTTTTTTTATTGTCTTTTAAGTAAAGACTATGAGAAAAGCAAAAAAGATTCTTGGGGAAGAAGAAAGAAGGGACAAAAGTGGGATTAATCGTACAAAAATTTGGTGGTACTTCAGTAGGAAGTCCAGAAAGAATCATGAATGTCGCAAATCGTGTCATTGAAGAAAAGCAAAGGGGTAACAACGTAGTAGTAGTCGTTTCAGCAATGGGAAAAACTACGGACCAGCTTGTTTCTTTAGCACAAGAAATCTCAAAGCAACCTAGTAAAAGGGAAATGGATATGCTTCTTACGACAGGAGAGCAAATTACGATTTCCTTATTAACGATGGCATTACATACAAAAGGGTTTGATGCAGTCTCGTTCACAGGTTGGCAAGCAGGTATAGAAACGGAGCCCGTTTTTGGAAATGCACGCATTCTTAATATTGATACAAGCAGAATCAATAAAGAGCTTGATGAAGGTAAAATTGTTGTTGTCGCCGGTTTCCAAGGAGCGACAATTGATGGTGAGATTGTGACACTTGGACGTGGGGGCTCCGATACAACAGCCGTTGCTCTTGCAGCTGCATTAAAAGGGGATAAATGTGATATTTATACCGATGTTACAGGCGTATTCACAACGGATCCTCGATATGTGAAGGATGCAAGAAAATTATTGTCCATTTCATATGACGAAATGCTTGAATTAGCTAATCTAGGGGCTGGCGTACTTCATCCACGAGCTGTTGAATTTGCAAAAAATTATCAAGTCCCACTAGAGGTTCGCTCAAGTATGGAAAAAGAATCAGGAACGATCATTGAGGAGGAAAGCAGAATGGAACAAAATTTAGTCGTCAGAGGAGTTGCTTTTGAAGATGAAATCACGAAAGTAACCGTATTAGGACTTTCAAATACATTAAAGAGCCTGTCTACGATTTTTACAACATTGGCTAAACATCATATTAATGTGGATATCATTATTCAAAGTACAACAAATAAGAATACAACTGACGTTTCTTTTTCCATTCAATCACAGGACATTAAGGATACGCTTCAAGTCTTTGTTGACCATAAAGAGGTACTCCAATACGAAAATATTCAGTTTGAGGAAGAATTAGCGAAAGTTTCCATCGTAGGCTCAGGCATGGTTTCAAATCCAGGAGTGGCCGCTACGATGTTTGAAGTATTAGCAGCGAATGATATCGAAGTGAAAATGGTTAGTACATCTGAAATCAAGGTCTCAACTGTAGTTGAAGAAAAAAATATGCTAAAGGCTGTAGAAGCCCTACATCAAGCTTTTGAATTAGCAGGTACAGTTGTGAAGCAATAGGTCAAAAAAATAGCCAAACGCGTTCGAGCGCATTTGGCTTATTTTTGTGAGAATAAATTTAATCAATCGGGTCCTTACGATCCCATTTGATCGTGAAGATGATTTTTTTCGCACGTTTTTTCGGATGCTCATAACATTCTGCGATTACGTTTTTCTGGAATTCGATTTGCTGGGCGAGAAACCCTGCTTCGAGCTGAAAAGTTGAAGTATCTTTTTTCTGTGATTTTTCTGAAGTAAGGATGCTTGTCAGTTCAACTTCTAATTCATTTTTTGCTTCGTTCGTAATTGTTAAGTGGCCCCATCCTGCTTTTTGGAAAAAATCAACCAGTTCGTTCATGGATTGCAGTGGGAATTTTCGAGCTAGGTCTTTTCCAGCCCAATAAAGGATGGCTGAGGTTTCTTTGCCAAGAATTCCTGGTAAAAGTATTTCACGAATGAGTTCATATCCAAACACTGGAACAGAGTCGGACTCTGTTGGAATGACGATTTCAGAAGTATTTAGTTCGGTCAATATTCTTCCCCTCTTTCTATGATTCTATTATATACAATTTATTCGATTTTACGCGTAAAAAATAAAAAAAGAATAGTTGTACAATTAGTAATAATTGCTATTTTAATATATAGAAAAAAGGGAATAAACAAGGAAAAGTTCATTGTTTGTAATATCAAAAGATTTTGTTTATATAGGGAATTTTGTGTATCCGTTTTCTTGACGCTCTCCATAGTAGAGAGTAAAATGAACATGTCACACAATTGTAAAAAATGTCGAACTATTTTTTACATAGTGAGTATGATTGAAATTCCTATTAAAGGGGAATAGGGAAGAAACGAAAAGCTTCATGGCTTAAATTCAAAAAGGGGGTAAATTCATGGCGAGTAATCGAGAGTTTTTTAATCGCAGATTGCATTCACTACTTGGTGTTATTCCAGTTGGGCTTTTCCTTGTACAGCATCTAGTGGTCAATCATTTTGCTACTGGAGGAGAGGAATCCTTCAACAAAGCTGCACATTTTATGGAATCTTTACCTTTTAGAACTTTCTTAGAAATTTTTGTTATTTTCTTACCATTGTTGTTTCATGCAATTTATGGAATTTATATTGCATTCACAGCAAAAAATAATGTGAGCCGATATAATTTTTTCCGCAACTGGATGTTCTTACTCCAACGTGTAACTGGCGTAATTACACTCATCTTTCTTGCGTGGCATGTATGGGAAACGAGAATTGCTGCCGCTTTTGGTGCCGACGTTAACTTCGATATGATGGAGAGTATTTTGTCTAATCCATTCATGGTTACGTTCTACATAATCGGGGTTGTTTCTGCGATTTTCCATTTTGCGAATGGACTATGGTCCTTTGCAGTGAGCTGGGGGATTACTGTTACTCCGAGATCACAATTGATTTCCACATATGTAACGATGGTAATTTTCATTGCCCTATCAATTGTAGGGATTCGTGCAATATTCGCGTTCGTTTAATAGATTGCTAGAGATATAAGATTGGAGTGATACGCGTGGCTAAAGGAAAAGTTATTGTAGTCGGTGGTGGATTAGCCGGCTTAATGGCAACGATCAAAGCTGCTGAAACAGGAACATCAGTTGAATTATTTTCATTAGTGCCGGTAAAACGTTCTCACTCTGTTTGTGCCCAAGGTGGTATTAATGGAGCAGTAAATACAAAAGGTGAAGGAGACTCACCTTATATTCATTTTGACGATACCATTTATGGTGGAGACTTTTTAGCAAACCAAGCGCCTGTTAAGGCAATGTGTGAAGCTGCGCCTGGAATTATCCATTTATTTGACCGTATGGGTGTAATGTTCAACCGTACTCCAGAAGGATTGCTAGATTTCAGACGTTTTGGAGGTACACAGCATCACCGTACGGCCTTTGCTGGAGCGACAACAGGACAACAGCTTCTATATGCATTAGATGAACAGGTTCGTCGTCATGAGGTTGCTGGGTTAGTTTCAAAATTCGAAGGTTGGGAATTTTTAGGGGTAATCGTTGATGATGAAGGAATTTGTCGTGGAATCATGGCTCAAAACCTTACATCAATGGAAATTAAATCATTCCCTGCAGATGCAGTAATTCTAGCATCTGGTGGCCCAGGAATTATCTTTGGAAAATCTACTAACTCTGTTATTAACACTGGTTCCGCTGCGTCGATTGTATATCAGCAAGGAGCCTATTATGCAAATGGTGAGTTTATTCAAATCCACCCTACAGCGATTCCTGGGGATGACAAGCTTCGTCTAATGAGTGAATCAGCTCGTGGAGAAGGCGGACGAGTTTGGACTTATAAAGATGGGAAGCCTTGGTATTTCTTAGAGGAAAAATATCCAGCGTACGGAAACTTAGTTCCTCGTGATATTGCGACTCGTGAAATTTTTGATGTGTGTGTGAATCAAAAATTAGGTATTAACGGGGAAAACATGGTGTACCTTGATCTTTCTCATAAGGATCCAAAAGAGCTTGATATTAAGCTTGGTGGAATTATTGAAATTTATGAGAAGTTCACTGGTGAGGATCCACGTAAATTACCAATGAAAATCTTCCCAGCTGTTCACTATTCAATGGGTGGTCTATGGGTTGATAATGATCAAATGACGAACATCCCTGGATTATTTGCAGCAGGTGAATGTGATTATTCTCAGCACGGTGCGAACCGTCTCGGAGCAAACTCCTTACTATCTGCTATCTACGGTGGTATGGTTGCTGGTCCAAATGCTGTGAAATATGTGAATGGTCTTGAAAAGAGTGTTGATTCCCTTTCTTCTTCTTTATTTGAGCAGCATGTTCAACAAGAACAAGAGAAATGGAACAACATCATGTCCATGGATGGAACTGAAAATGCTTATGTTCTTCATAAAGAGCTTGGTGAATGGATGACAGACAATGTTACTGTTGTTCGTTACAATGATAAATTATTGAAAACAGACGAGAAATTACAAGAGCTGCTTGAGCGTTATGAAAACATTAATATTCACGACACAGCAAAATGGAGCAACCAAGGGGCTGCGTTCACGCGTCAGCTACAAAACATGCTTCAGTTGGCTCGTGTTATTACGATTGGAGCTTACAATCGTAATGAAAGTCGTGGAGCTCACTACAAGCCAGACTTCCCTGAAAGAAATGATGAGGAATTCTTAAAAACAACAATGGCTAAATTTGTAGATGCTAAACAAGCACCTGCATTCCACTACGAAGAAGTAGACACTTCCTTAATCGCGCCGCGTAAGCGTGATTATTCTAAGAAAAAGGAGGAGAACTAAGCCATGTCTGAAACTAGAACTGTTCGATTTATTATTTCAAGACAAGATTCACCTGAAGCTGAACCATATCAGGAAGAATTTGAAGTACCTTATCGTCCGAATATGAACGTTATTTCTGCATTAATGGAGATTCGTCGTAATCCAGTTAACGCGAAGGGACAAGAAAGTTCTCCAATTACTTGGGATATGAACTGTCTAGAAGAAGTATGTGGAGCTTGTTCCATGGTCATCAACGGAAAGCCACGTCAATCTTGTTCGGCGATTGTTGATCAGCTTGAGCAACCAATTCGCTTAGAGCCAATGCGTACATTCCCTGTTATTAGGGACTTACAAGTGGATAGAAGCCGTATGTTTGATTCCTTGAAAAAGGTAAAGGCTTGGATTCCAATCGATGGTACATACGATTTAGGTCCTGGACCTCGTATGCCGGAGAAAAAACGCCAATGGGCTTATGAGCTTTCAAAATGTATGACTTGTGGTGTTTGTCTAGAAGCGTGTCCAAATGTAAATAGCAACTCCAACTTTATCGGTCCTGCACCGCTTTCACAGGTTCGTCTATTTAACTCTCATCCTACTGGAGAGATGCATAAAGCAGAACGCTTAGATGCTATTATGGGAGACGGTGGACTTGCTAACTGTGGGAACTCACAAAACTGCGTTCAGTCTTGTCCAAAGGGAATTCCTTTGACAACTTCGATTGCAGCATTAAATAGAGACACAGCAATTCAATCATTCAAGAACTTCTTCGGAAGCGATCAAGTTTAATAATTTAATATTGTGGAAAGCTGTCCCGATAGGTCATTTGGTGTCCTTTGGGGCAGCTTTTTTATTTTGCCGGTCAGGATTGGTCATTTTGTGAGGTTCTTGGCGTGCAAATAGGATTTGTCGGTCAGGATGTAGTGTTTTCAGAGGAACATGGCGTGCAAATGGGATTTGTCGGTCAGGATGGAGTGTTCTCGGAGAATCTTGGCGAGCAAATGGGATTTGTCGGTCAGGATGTTGCTTTTTCAGAAGAACATGGCGTGCAAATGGGATTCGTCAGACAGAATAGGGTATTTTCAAAAGATGATGTAGTAAAAGATTTCCAGTGCTAAAATTACCTCCTTCAGAAAGCCACCCTATACAAATCAAACGTATATGTAATGCTACCTAATGCCATCCAACCATCCTAAATTATTCCCAATTATCCGAAAATGTTTTATAATGAATGAATAATCATTCATAAAATCAGGAGGGATTTAGATGAGCAGAATTAGCTATATTGATGATTTAGCCACGTGGCAGAAGGATTTTGATTTTTATTATCCGGTAAGAGTAAGATTTTCTGAGACGGATATGTTTGGACATTTAAACAATACGGTCCCTTTTACATATTATGAAGAGGCGCGGATTGAATTTTTTAAGAGTAAAGGATTCATGGCGGATTGGTTAAATGAAAAAAGCGAAGCCATTATTGTTGTGGCTGACCTGCAATGTGATTTTCTAAAACAAGTATTTTTCGATGAAAGATTAAGGATCTATGTGAAGGCCAATAGTGTTGGAATTTCCTCAGTTGATATCCACTACATGGGAAAAAATGAAAACGGAATATTAGTTTTGTGGGCCGTGGAACGATTGTTCAGATTTCTAAAAAGACGGGTAAGAGTCTTCCATGGACAGAAAATATGAAAAAAGAGTTAAATCTAAAAGAGGGAGCTATTTAGTAAACTCCGCATTCGCACATTTTCTTATAAAACACGAACTCCTTTAAAGGTTTGTAGTCACTCTCATTGAATAATTCACATATGATATCGTGACTAAATATATACCCACCCCGCTGTTCATAGCTGGCGAAGGCAAGGAGGGTTACAATACTTGAAGGAGAATGAATATACTCACAAGCCATTACTCACCAAACGTGAAAGAGAAGTATTTGAGTTATTAGTACAAGATAAAACTACGAAAGAAATCGCTAGTGAACTGTTTATCAGCGAAAAAACGGTTCGGAATCATATTTCGAATGCCATGCAGAAGTTAGGCGTTAAGGGGCGTTCACAAGCCGTTGTAGAGCTCCTTCGAATGGGAGAGCTAGAACTTTAAATGAAAACCGGCAATCCAATTTGGGTGCCGGTTTACACATTTTCGACAGTATCCGACGACCTCGTTCTATTTCTTCTTGAAATTTCAAGGAAAAAGGTAGAAAATAAAAGAAAAATTATGTGATTGGTACGGATTCGGAATAGGGGAGTGGTCATGGGATGGAGCAAGAGAAGACGAAAGAACTGAAAGATTTATCGATTGTTGCGGACATAGAAAAGGATTTAAGATACATATCAGGAATTGTGAAACAAAAAGGAAGAGAAATCCTTAGCAATTATACAATTACGCCTCCTCAGTTTGTCGCGTTACAGTGGCTTTTTGAAGAAGGAGACATGACAATTGGTGAGTTATCGAATAAAATGTATTTAGCCTTTAGCACAACAACTGACCTTGTCGACCGAATGGAACGCAACGAATTAGTGAAGCGTGTAAAGGACCCAAAGGATCGACGTGTCGTCAGGATTCATCTTTTAGCAGAAGGGGAAAGAATTATTGACGAAGTAATTAAGAAGCGTCAAGTTTACCTTCAGGAAGTGCTAAAAAATCACTCTGATGAAGAGGTTGTCACGCTAAAGGACAACTTAATGCGATTACATCAAGATATGCGAGAATGAGGCGAGATGTTTGGAACAACCAATTGGAGTTATTGATTCTGGTGTAGGTGGTCTAACGGTAGCAAAGGAAATCATGCGTCAACTACCGTATGAACGGATTGTGTATTTAGGCGATACAGCAAGATGTCCATATGGCCCCCGCTCCGGTGAAGAAGTAAAAAAGTTTACATGGCAGCTTACAGATTTTTTATTAGATAAGAATATTAAAATGCTTGTTATTGCTTGTAATACAGCTACTGCTGTTGCTCTAGAAGAAATTAAAAGAACTTTACCGATACCCGTAATTGGTGTGATTTACCCAGGAGCGATAACAGCTTTAAAGGTGACAAAGAATTATCATATAGGTGTTATAGGAACCGTGGGTACGATTAAGAGCAATGCATACGAAATTGCCTTAAAATCGATTAATGGCTCAACTAAAGTGAATAGCTTAGCTTGTCCGAAATTTGTACCATTAGTGGAGAGTGGAGATTATGATGGTCCAGTCGCACGGAAAGTTGTGGCAGAAACCCTCATTCCTCTACAAAACAAGGGATTAGATACCCTTATATTAGGTTGTACCCATTACCCACTTTTAGAACCGATCATTAAAGCGACGATGGGAACTGGAATTAATGTCATCAGTTCTGGGGAAGAAACGGCTAGAGAAGTAAGTAGTATCTTAAATTATAAGGGTCTACTTACGAATAATAGTGAGATTCCTGAACATGAATATTTCACAACAGGTTCAAGTCGTATTTTTTCAAAAATCGCTTCGAGCTGGTTAGGGAAAGATATAACTAACGTACAAAAAATTAAAATTGGCAGTAAAAGTCTCCGTTAAGGGGGCTTATTTTTTTTGAAATCATTTGTAAAAATTAAATATTTTCATGCATGTTGTCCATTTTTTTTATCAGTTGCGGTCTAATTTGAAAATAGGGCTCGTATATATGTTAGTACAAACTGTCTTTGGAGGGATATGCATGTCCATTAATAAGAGAACTACTATATTCACATCAGTGATTATTTCATCCGTTCTATTATCTGGCTGTGGATTACTAGGAAGTGAAAAGAAAGAGGAAATAGATCCACCTAAAACGGTAACGTATACGGATGACGGAACAGTTACGGAGGAAAGTGTAGCTGAAGAAGGTGTGGATCAAGAGGTAGCAGAAGAAACAATTGGAACAGAGCTTTATTTGTTTGATAAAAATGGTTATGTGGTACCTCAGACATTGGAGTTGCCAAAAACCGAATCTGTTGCAAAACAAGCGATTGAATATTTAGTCCAAGACGGGCCAGTTTCAGAAATACTTCCAAATGGATTTGCAGCTGTTTTACCTGCTGACACAGAAGTGAATATTAATGTAAAAGATAAGACGGCTACGGTCAATTTCTCGAATGAATTTAAGAATTATAAGCCAGAGGATGAATTGAAAATTTTACAGGCAGTCACTTGGACACTAACTCAATTTGATTCGATCGAGAATGTGAAGCTGCAATTAAATGGTCATGATTTAAATGAAATGCCAGTAGCTGGTACACCAATTGGAGCATCAATTAGTCGAGTAAATGGAATCAATATTGATACTTCAGAGGTTGTTGATATTACGAATACAAAGGCGGCAACAGTTTATTATGTAGCTGGTGATGAAGGGGCTTACTACTATGTTCCTGTCACTCGTCGCGTTGAGGAAAATAATATTGAAGGCCTTGTAGCAGAACTTGTAAAAGGTCCGAGCTATAATTCACCTCTAATCAATGATTTTGCTCATGACGTTCAATTATTAGATGAGCCAAAAATTAAAGATGGTAAGGTTACATTGAATTTCAATGAGTCCATTTACGGCAGCTTTGAAGAAAAAGTTATCTCTGAGCATGTCTTGAACTCACTTGTTCTTTCTCTAACTGAACAGAAGGGCATCGAAAGTGTTGAAGTGATGGTAAATGGAAAAGCAGATCTTGTAAGAGAAAATGGGGAGAAGCTAGCAGAACCAGTGACTCGACCTGAAAATGTCAACACAGGTAGTTTTTAAAAAATCTTTTTTGATATACTATATAAAGGACGAAAGAAAGAGGTTGGCTAAATGCCGCCTCTTCTTTCATTTAAGTTTTTTCGACGCAAGGAGAAAATAACTATCCACTATTTTTTCGACTTAAGGATTACGAGTTCAAAAATACGTCAACGTTAATGCAGAAATTGTGATTAAATCATTGTAAAATAGACTCTAGTGTATGGAGAAGGAGGAAATGACAAATGCGTGCTGATGAAAGACAATCTTTTCAATTGCGACCAATCCAAATTGATACGGATTATTTAATACATCCAGAAGGCTCTGTACTCATTACAGTAGGGAATACGAAAGTAATTTGTACAGCAACGATTGAAGAAAAGGTGCCACCTTTTATGAGAGGGCAAGGAAAAGGGTGGGTAACTGCAGAGTATTCGATGCTACCTCGTGCTACAGGACAAAGAAATATTCGAGAATCTGCTAAAGGGAAAATCACTGGGCGTACAATGGAAATTCAACGTTTAATTGGCCGAGCACTTCGGGCAGTTGTTGATTTAGAGGCGCTTGGAGAAAGAACGGTATGGGTGGATTGTGATGTTATCCAAGCAGATGGAGGAACAAGAACGGCTTCCATTACAGGTGCTTTTGTGGCGATGACGCAAGCCTTACATAAGGTATATAAGGACCGCAAGCTTTCCAAATATCCGGTAAAAGATTTTCTTGCGGCCACAAGTGTTGGAATTTTAGAAGATAATGAGGTTGTATTAGATTTAAATTACATAGAAGATTCACAAGCAAATGTGGATATGAATATTGTTATGACAGGAAATGGCGAGTTCGTAGAGGTGCAAGGAACAGGGGAAGAAGCTACTTTTTCCTACGAGCAATTACAGCAGTTGTTAAAAGCAGCGCAGGAAGGTATTTCTGAACTATTTGAACATCAACGTATCGCGATTGGTGAAGAAGCGGCGGCGAAAATTGAGGAGAAGAAATCGAAATGAAAACAGTAATTATCGCGACAAAAAATAAAGGCAAGGCAAAGGAATTTGAAAGAATGTTCCTGCCTTTAGATTACGAAGTAAAAACACTATTGGATTTTGATGATATCGAGGACATTGAAGAGACAGGTAAGACATTTGAAGAAAATGCACTGCTGAAGGCTGAAGCTGTAAGTAAAATAACCGGACAGGTTGTCATTTCTGACGATTCTGGGTTAATTGTGGATGCTTTGGATGGTGCACCAGGGATTTATTCGGCACGTTATGCAGGTCTTGAAAAAAGTGATCAGGCTAATATGGATAAGGTTTTAAAAGAACTTGAAGAGGTTCCAGATGAAGAGAGAACTGCTCGTTTTTACTGTGCGTTAGCTGTTGCATTTCCAGATGGAGAATCCCTAACGGTACACGGTACATGTGAAGGGATGATTTTAAGAGAGAGAAGAGGTAGTCATGGCTTCGGCTACGACCCAATCTTTTTTGTGAAGGAATTTGGAAAAGCAATGGCTGAGTTAGAACCTGAAGTAAAAAGCCAAATCAGTCATCGTGCTAAGGCTTTAAAAAATCTTGAAAGCATATTGAATTCAAGTAAATTTAGTAAGTAGAAGGTGCGATTTTTATGGCAAAGGTGCTAGTTGTAAGTGATAGTCATGGCTGGCGTGCAGAACTAGAGGAGTTAAAGAAACGCCATGGACGGGAAGTAGAGCTCATGATTCACTGTGGTGATTCAGAGCTTGAAAAAGACGATGAGGAAATTCAAGGATTTACTGTGGTGCGGGGAAACTGTGATTTTACAGGCGATTTTGAAAATGAAATCTTGGCAGAATCCAGTGGTTTTCGTTTTTTCGTCACACATGGGCATCTTTTTGATGTGAAATCTTCGTTGATGAAGCTACTTTATCGTGCTGATGAGGTCAATGCCCAAATTGTTTGCTTTGGACATTCTCACCTATTGGGAGCGGAATTAGTTCGAGGAAAGCTGTTTCTTAACCCAGGTAGCCTTCGTTTGCCAAGAGGAAGACAAGAACGTACTTATGTCATCCTAGATATCCAAGGGAATAAAGTTGAACTTGAGGTTCATGATTTCGATAGCGGGGAAATGGTGGAATTGCGACAAACATTTAATCTTGGGTGATTGTGTGAAATATTCAAGGGGTGTGGAGGCCCCTTGATTTTCACAGTAAAAAAATGAATTTTTCTATTGACTTTTAAATGTTAGCCTAATATAATAAAAAATGTCCTCGAAAAAAGCAAAGTGATTTCGAGTCATCAAACTTTTATGTCCCAGTAGCTCAGCCGGATAGAGCATACGCCTTCTAAGCGTACGGTCGGGAGTTCGAATCTCTCCTGGGACGCCATTTAATTTAATTATGTTCATTTGAGCACCAGGAGGAAACTCTTAAGAATGTTGTTGCACCAACGTTTTTGAGAGTTTTTTTATTTTTATCGCTCCTTTTAGAAACCGTTTAGAAGAGATACGTTTTGAAACTTTTTTACACATTTTTTACACCGCAACCTCCTCAAATATCGCAACAGCTGCTTCTTCATCTTCTTCTCGCAACTCTTTCAGAACATGCGCGTAAGTGCTTAGTGTTGTGTTGATATCTTTATGGCCAGCTCGTTCCGAAACGTATGTGATGGATAACCTTTTATAAAGCAGCACACTGATATGGGTATGACGTAGACCGTGAACGGTAATCTGGTCAATATTTAATTCATTCAGAATGCTCTTCAGAACCTTGTTCACACCGTTATTAGTAATCACTCCGTACTTAGACAAAGTGCTGTGAAATACTAAACCATGTGGCTTGTCAGGTGTCTCTTTAAATAGCTCTTTGAAGATTCGCATAGTGGTCTTATCTACCTTGATTACTCGAACAGATTGCTCGTTTTTCGTAGGTCCGAAACCCTTTTTCATTTTGTTGTTGTAGCCCCAAACTTTATCAACATTAAGTCTGTTCTTTTTGAAATCAAAGTCTGTCCGGGTAAGTCCAACAAGCTCCCCAAATCGTAAGCCTGTAGTTAAACCAAGAAGAATTAAGTAATTCATCATATTCTTAGGATCTAAGTTCTTCAGTAGATATTTTTGCAGTCGTTTGCTTTCGAAAAAATTTAAGTGCTTCTCTTCAGTTTTTTTCGGTTTTTCTCCGGTAAGCTTCACACCTCTCGTGAAATCGACACTAATGAGTCCTTCGTCAATTGCTTCCTTCACACATGCTCTGATATGTGAATTCAATTTCTTTGAAGTTGCTAGCCCGTGAGATTCACCATACTTATTCAAAACAGACTGATATGAGCGTTTTGATATGTCTTGAACATAAGTTCCTGGGAACTCAGCTTTAATCGTTTCCAACGTTGTTAAGTATCGTGCTCGAGTGTTGTCGCTGATACCAGGTTTGAATATGTTGAGCCAGGACTCAAAATACTCTTCGAGTGTTACTTTTCGAACTTTTGTTGGAGCTACTCCTTTGTTCAACTTCTCCTCTATTTCTGTAGCTGCTACTTGAGCCTCCTTCTTTGATTTGAACCCACCTTTACGTATGGGATCTGATTTTCCATTCACCATCCTACTTACTGTATACTGCCAAGATGGTTTCGTCTTCGTTCCGCGGTTTGTAAAACTTGCCAAACTTGCTCCCTCCTTTGGAACGTGTGTTCTGTTTTGAGGTTAAAAAAATATATTAGAATCCCTAAGCAACTTTTGAGGAATGCCGTACTTATTTAAGGCAGTCTCGATGGAATATTGCTCATGTAATTCTTTTTCAAGGAATAGTAGATTTAGGGCAAAAACATTCGCCTCTTGTTCAATCTTTTCAGTCGAGAACAATGTGTGTTTTTTTAGAAAGGGCGTATTAGCATCTGGATGATGGATAGCGTGTCCTAACTCATGAGCACATACAAACTCTTTTTCTTCAGTATCTAGTTTTTCATTTAAATGAATTATTTTGATACGAAAATGCTTGCTGTAATATCCCATTGTGTTGCCAAGTTGTTCATGTACGACCTGAATGCCTAACAACTTGGCCAACTTAAATGGGCAGTTCGTTTGAAATTGACTCACTAATGACCGGACTTTTCTCTCTATATGTTCCATGGCCTGCTGCTCTCCTAATCTCTGTGTTTTTTAGGTGTGAATTTCTGCTTAGCCAAGCGCTTAGCCAAGCGTAAGGAGTTTTCTAGTGAAGAAATAAGTAGTTCCTTATCTTCCTCGTCAAGCCCTTCTAATGTATTCCCATCAAAAGCAGCATATCCATTTTTACCTTCTAGTCCGTCGATCATTTTTTGCAATTCCTTTTGAATGTCCTTCTCATCCTTTTCATTTAGCTGAGGGTTAAAAGGAACAACTTTGTCATTGTTAATACCAAGTAAGTAATCAGCTGTCACCTTAAAATAGTCTGCGATAACTCTAACATTCTCCATTTTAGGGTCTGCGCCATTTTCATATCTGGAAAGCATGCTCTTACTAATATTAGTTTCGTATTTACTATTAAGTTTGTTTGCTAGATCCTCCAAACTAAGATTTCCCCTTAACTCTTTAAGCCTTTCCCCAAACACGTTCATTCTCTGTTCTCTCCTATCCAATATTCCTTGTATGGGAATATTCTACAATGTTTGTTCCTATAATGCAACAATTTGTCAAAAAATAATTCCACAAAAGGAATTTTTGTTGTTGACATGGGAATAAATCTGTTTTATATTTGAGTTGTTCCACAAACGGAACGAACGGAGGTGAAAGATAGTGGACTCAAGAAACAGGCAACCTTATTACAAAGTCAAAGCGTTTCTAGTGGAAAAGAATATTTCGCATAAGGATGTAGCTGAATTACTGGGAGTAAAGCCTAATACCGTAAGCAAAAAGCTGAATGGTTTTGGAGCAGACTTCTCATTAAGTGATGTGAATCTATTGCACTCAAAATACGGCGTACCGATCGCCTATTTTTTTGAACCTATCGTTCCGATAAAGGAACGTAGATTAATTTCATAAGGGAGGTGGCTATTATTCAATGCAACAATTAACAGTCAATTTAACCATCCCGGTACCAGCAGACCAAGTCCTCATATCCAAAGTTGAGCTACAGGAACTGAAAGAACAACAGCTCAAAGGTGTGTATTGGAACATGAAGGACTTGGAGAGTCGTACTAATAAAAAGTCTGAATGGATTAAAGAAAACATTCTTTATCCGTCGAGGTTTCGAAAAAAGCTTGATGTTGATCATGGTGGCTTTGTTTATTATCCAAAATCAAAAGGTCAGACATGGGCGTTCCAAGCCACAAAGATGGCTGATTTTTTGGATAAATACTTTCAACAAATCTTTACCCAGTAAGGAAATTAATTGTTGGTCTTGATAGCTGATAAGACGGTAGCGACGTCAATAGAAAATAGGGAGGAAGATAAATGTATTTCAACAAAAGTTCAAAGGATATTTCTTTGGAAGATGCTAAATATCACTTCTTAAAAGTGAAAAGTGAAATTAAAGACTTGCTTTATGAATTAGGTGACGATTGTGAAAATCTGAGGGTCAATCGAGAAAATTTAGACCAGGAATTTATGAAGGACCAATACAGAATTCTCACTGAATCACTAGAAGACATTTATTACAGACTAGAATATCTAACTAAGCCAGTTGTCGAACAGGGTTACATCAAACATAACGATGCAAAGAGATATGCCCTCCCGAGTGGCACATATTTCACTTCTGGAAGTACTTGCGAAATCTTATATAACGACACGAAATACGACGAGCAATATTGGCTTTACACATCAATTGAACATAATGGTTCCGACTATTACGCAAAGGCTCTAGGTCCAGATGTTTCAATTAATGGGATGATGGTACGCGTTAGAAAATAATTAATTACGAAATACCGAGGTGAATAACCTCACTTTTTTTGGCGAATGTTGCGAAAAATGCTGTGGAAATAACTTGAATGCTGATAACTGCCGTCATCACTAGTTGAAGTGAAAGTTATCCAGTTGTAAATGTTGTCGATTACACACGAAACGTCGAAGGGTGGTGAAAGGATGAAAACAGGGGAAATGCTTGTACTTACTAATCGTTTGAAAGAGATTTTAGAGACTCCTTCTACAGAACTTAAAACGGTTCGTCTAGGAATTTTATTGGACGATGTCGAGGACGCTTATGTGGGAGATGAATACGCAGCTCAACTTTATTCAACGGTTCATGAACACCTGAATTAATCATTCTGTTACTTGAAAGGAGGCGAGAAGAATGAATGCAACTACTGTACTGAAAAGAGTAGAACTACAGCGTGAAGATGCTGAAAAGGCTCAGTTGCTTAGAGGACTTGATGCACTTCTGCAGACTACTCCAGTTAATCGTAAGACAACTAGAAAGTACCTACAAAATGCAATCAATTATATCGAAAAAAATTAACCTTGAGAGGAGGGGAAATGCATGAAACTTAAAGGTTTAGGGATTGTTAGAAAGATAGATGAGCTTGGTCGTATTGTCATTCCTAAAGAAGTAAGAGACGTGAATGCTTGGGGACCAGGTACATCAATGGAAATGTTCAGCACAGAGGATGGCCTTGTTATTAAAAAGTATAAACGCGATGAAGAAAAGGCTTCGGTAGTTACTAACTTAAAAGCTGCACTTAATGGGGAGCAACTATTAAACTCCGAGGACCTCAGAAAAGCTATCGCATTTATTGAACAAAAATAGACCCGTTGCTGGAACAACGAGTCAAAAATCTAAATATCCAACACCATTGTAGCACACCTAGATCAGCGATGGAATAGGAGAGGGTTATGAAACACGGTAAACGGCCAAGTCTTAATCAGAAAATTATCATGAAGAATGTTGGTCTTAATCCTGAAAATTGGTTAGTCGTGAAAAACTTGCCGGACGAGTTGTGGATCGTTCACAGGGTATCTGGCAGACAAAAATCTATTAAATATTAAGTCTATCAATGTCACTTAATAAAGGAGAATCGCGATGATAAAAATTAACAAGCTTGAAATAGAAAATGTCAAACGTGTCAAAGCCGTTAAGATTGAGCCTTCAGCAAACGGCCTAACCATAGTTGGCGGTAAAAATAAACAAGGGAAAACAAGTGTCTTGGATTCTATTGCTTGGGCATTAGGTGGAAATAAGTATCGTCCTTCCCAGGCGACGCGAGAAGGATCTGTCGTTCCACCACATCTTCATTTAGTTCTTTCAAACGGGCTTATTGTGGAGCGCAAAGGAAAAAACTCAGATTTAAAAGTCATTGACCCGAATGGCGAGAAAGGAGGGCAACAACTACTGGATAGTTTCGTCAATGAATTGGCTATCGACTTACCAAAATTCATGGCATCCAGTAGCAAAGAAAAGGCGAATACTTTACTGCAAATTATCGGTGTAGGACACAAGCTTTTCGAACTTGAGCAAAAAGAAACGGAGATTTACAACAGCCGTCGAGCAATCGGACAAATTGCTGACCAAAAATCGAAGTTTGCCAAAGAGCAGCCGTATTATCCTGATGCACCGAAGGAGCCTATTTCTGCATCTGACTTAATTCAACAGCAACAAGCCATTCTCGCTCGCAACGGTGAGAATCAACGTAAACGTAACCAGTTAACGCAAATTCAACAACAATTTTCTGTTCAAACACAAGAAGTAGAACGCTTAACGAATCTACTTAACGAAGCTAAATCTAAACTCAAACAGTTATCTGCAGACTTAGAAATCGCTCAAAAAGATGCACTCGATCTGATGGATGAATCGACTGAAGAATTAGCACGCAACATTCAGCAAATCGATGAAATCAATCGTAAGGTTCGTGCAAATCTTGATAAAGATAAGGCTGAAACAGATGCCAATGAATACAGAATGCAATATGACCAACTCACAACTCAGATTGAAGCAGTTCGTAAGGAAAAGAGCGACCTATTGACCAATGCAGACTTACCGCTTGAAGGCTTAAGTGTGGATGATGGGGAACTCGTCTATGAAGGTCAGAAGTGGGATAACATGTCTGGTTCGGACCAACTAAAAGTATCAGCTGCTATCGTCCGAAAGTTAAAGCCTAATTGTGGTTTCATTCTACTGGATAAGCTTGAGCAAATGGATTTAGATAGTTTACAAGAATTTGGTCAATGGTTAGAGCAAGAAGGTCTGCAAGCAATCGCTACAAGAGTTTCTACTGGAGAAGAGTGCTCCATCATTATCGAAGATGGCTATGTAGCTGGACAAGCTGAAGAAGATCAACAAGCTCCGGTTCCAGTCCAGGAGCCAGTGGCATCAACTCCAACTTGGAAGGCAGGTGAATTTTAATGCAAGTAATTAGTGGGAAAATCGAAAAAGCTAAAAAGGTAGTTTTGTATGGTCCAGAGGGGATTGGAAAATCCTCTCTTGCAGCACAATTTCCGAATCCTATTTTCATAGATACAGAGGGTTCGACAACTGAGTTGGATGTTAACCGACTTCCGAAACCTAGTAGTTGGACGATGCTTCAGCAGCAAGTTGAATGGGTCAAACACCAAGGAGGTCTATATAAAACTCTCATCATTGATACAGTTGATTGGGCAGAAATGCTTTGTACTGAATTTGTTTGTGCCGAACACAATAAAAAGGGTGTAGAGGACTTTGGTTATGGCAATGGATACGTCTATGTGAAAGAGGAACTAGGACGTTTCCTTAATAAGCTAAGTGATCTGATTGAGGTAGGAATTAATGTCGTCCTCACTGCTCATTCTCAAATCGTTAAATTTGAGCAACCTGATGAAATGGGATCTTATGACCGCTATCAGCTGAAGCTCGGGAAAAAGACAAGCTCACAGACTGCTCCATTGGTTAAGGAATGGGCTGACATGGTTTTGTTCATTAACTACAAAACGTATAGCGTTGCGGTGGATGATAAAGCAAAAAACAAAAAGCATAAAGGACAAGGTGGCGTTCGTACTGTTTTCGCTACTCATCATCCTGCTTGGGACGCAAAAAACCGCCACGGTTTGCCAGATGAATTTCCATTAGACTATGGCCAGATTGCTCATATTTTTAACAACCAAGCACAAACGCAGCCAGTTGTACCGCCACAAACAACAACGCAAACTGCACCTGTGCAAGAGCAACCAGTTTCACAATCCATTGCACCACCGCCACAGGAACCAGTGACGCAACCAGTAACGAATAATGCTACTTCCTTGGATCCATCGATTCCACAGTCACTGAGGGATTTAATGTCTCAAAATGGTGTGTCTGAGGAAGAGATTCAAGTCGTGGTCAGTCAAAAAGGCTATTATCCGATGGGAACACCTATTGCGAATTACGACCCAGGCTTTGTAAATGGCGTATTGGTTGGTGCGTGGGTGCAAGTATTTGGTATGGTTCAAGACTTTAGAAAAAACTTACCGTTTAACTAATTAATTACTGGAGGGATTCATGATGACAACAGAAAGAGAATTAGGTTGGGATGACGAGATAGAAAAGGACGGTAGTGACTTTATATTACTGCCTGAAGGTGATTACTTCTTTACAGTTACGAAATTTGAACGCGCAAGATTTCAAGGCAGTGCAAAGATGCCAGCTTGTAATCAAGCGAAGCTAGAATTAGCAGTTCACACACAAGAACACGGAGACGTAGTGATTTTCCATAACTTATTCTTGCACACGAAAACAGAAGGATTGCTCTCCGCATTTTTCTCAGCTATTGGGCAAAAGAAAAAAGGCGAAAAGTTACGCATGAACTGGAATGCAGTCATTGGCTCCAAAGGGAAATTGAAGTTAGAAATCAATAAGTTTACAGGTAATGATGGAACAGAACGCACTAATAATCAGGTGAAAAAATTCTATCCGTATGAGGAAGCGTTCCCTCAAGGTCAACAACAGGGATATCAGCCACCAGTGCAACAACAGCCAACATATCAACAGCAACAACCAGTTCAGCAACAAACGCCTTTTCCGACAGGAACGCAACAAGGTGGAGGATTCACACCAGGACAATTTTAGGAGGTAAGCTATGAAACTTCGAGACTACCAACAAGAAGCTCGTGTATCGATTCAAAACGAGTGGGAAAAAGGGATTCAGAAGACATTGCTTGTCCTTCCAACTGGATGCGGTAAAACGATTGTATTCTCCAAAGTGATTGAGGATAGAGTCATAAAGGGCGAGAGAGTTCTCGTCCTTGCCCACCGGGGCGAATTATTGGATCAAGCAGCTGACAAATTAGGCAAAAGCACAGGGTTAAAATGCGCGACTGAAAAAGCAGAACAAACTTCTATCGGTAGTTGGTTCCGCGTAGTCGTGGGAAGTGTTCAAACGATGATGCGAGAAAAGAGATTGGAACGCTTCGATAAGAATTTCTTCGATACGATTATTATCGATGAGGCTCATCATTGTTTGTCCGACAGTTATCAGAGAGTATTAAGCTATTTTGAAAATGCAAACGTGCTGGGTGTAACGGCTACACCAGACCGTGGAGATATGCGGAATTTGGGCTCGTTTTTTGAGTCATTAGCATACGAATATACATTACCAAAAGCTATTAAAGCAGGATACTTAAGCCCAATTAAAGCTTTGACTATTCCCTTAAAATTGGATTTATCCACAGTTAGTCAACAGGCAGGGGATTTTAAAGCAAGTGAAATTGGGACAGCCTTGGATCCTTATTTAGAATCCATCGCAGATGAAATGGTAAGAACAGCAAAGGATCGTAAAATTGTTGTCTTTCTTCCGTTAGTAAAGACAAGTCAAAAGTTCACTGAGATTCTTAATCGAAAAGGCTTCCGAGCAGCAGAAGTCAACGGGGATTCAAAAGACCGCGCTGAGATTTTGGAAGATTTCGAGAATGATAAATACAACGTGCTTTGCAACTCTATGCTTTTAACAGAAGGTTGGGATTGTCCAAGTGTCGATTGCGTCGTAGTGTTACGGCCGACAAAAGTACGTTCTTTATACTCGCAGATGGTTGGGCGTGGTACCCGACTTCATCCTGGTAAAACTGAATTATTGTTACTAGATTTTCTCTGGCATACTGATCGTCACGAATTATGTCATCCAGCTCACTTAATTGCAGAGAATGAAGAAGTAGCCAAAGTGATGACCCAACAAATTGAAGCTGCAGGTGTTCCACTAGATTTGGAAGCTGTCGAGAAAACAGCTGCTGAAGATGTTGTTGCTCAACGTGAAGAAGCACTCGCAAAGCAATTAGCTGAAATGAAGAAACGCAAACGTAGGCTAGTGGATCCGTTGCAATTTGAAATGAGCATCCAAGCTGAAGACTTAGCTAGTTATGTTCCTTCATTTGGATGGGAAATGGGGCCGCCAAGTGAAAAACAAGTGGCTACTCTAGAAAAGCTTGGGATTCTTCCAGACGAGATTGATAACGCAGGGAAAGCGACAAAACTACTCGAGCGTTTAGAAAATCGTAGAGAACAAGGGTTAACGACTCCTAAACAAATCCGTTTTCTTGAACAACGAGGGTTCGAGCATGTCGGTACCTGGTCTTTCGATAATGCTAAAAAGCTAATCGATCGCATTGCGGCCAATGGTTGGAGAACGCCAGAAGGGATTGTTCCTAGTGAGTATCGTGGGGAGTAATCTAACTAAATCATTGAAAAACTGGCATTGTGATTCATGCCATAGAGATATTGAAGTAACTGAAGATTATGAACCAGAGTTATGTTGTAGTGGTTATGAATGTGGGTGTTACGGAAAACCAATCAATCCTGTATTTTGTGATTCGTGCGAACAGCAAATATTCGGGAAACCAATAGATTAAATTACTCGAGGTGAAGTAATGGGAATTTTATATGATTCTGTTAAAAATGCAAGTCTTCACCAAGAAATGAAGCGAAATATGATTATTGAAAGACTGGAAGCACTCAAAGTTACTCAAAATCAATTCAAAGAATCTATTTACACACTTGATTACGAGGAACTTAAGACACTTTTAGTCCTTTCTGAGATGCGACAGGTTGATATAGATCATCCAAGCCATAAATGGTTTAGATGATGGAGGAAGCTGGTGAATCGTTTGGAGACAAAACTAGATTTAATTACTTTACTAGATTACATTGATCCTTCCTTTTTGGATTACCAAGAATGGCTCAATGTCGGAATGGCATTGAAGCATGAAGGTTATACAGCAAGTGACTGGGATGAGTGGAGCAGAAGAGATGTTCAAAGATATCGTCCTGGTGAATGCTTTAAGAAATGGACTTCTTTCGAAGGTAGTGGCATCACTGGTGCAACTATTACGCAGATGGCCAAAGACAACGGCTGGACTTCTCCCCGTAGCCAAGAGTCCCATGAGCTCGACTGGAACGATGAGATTAGCGTGGACGAGGATTATCGAATTATCGATAAGAACTGGATTGAAGGGAAGGAAATCATTGAGCCTTCCAATTGGAATCCAGTACGCGAAATCACTCGTTACTTAGAAACACTTTTTCAATCGACCGAGCATGTTGGCTATGTCACTGAGACCTATCAGTTAGTTGATGATAAGACAGGAGACACTATCTATAAGCCGACATCAGGAGCTTACGATCGTACAGCTGGTCAATTAATTGAAGCTTTGAATAAGTGTGATGGAGATATCGGCTCAGTCCTGGGCGATTACAAAGAGGAAGCAGGCGCATGGATTCGATTCAATCCTTTAGATGGGAAAGGCGTCAAAAATGACAATGTTTCCGAGTATCGTTATGCCTTAGTCGAATCCGACAACATGGAAATTGAAAAGCAAAATGCCATTCTTCGTGAATTGGAATTGCCTATCGCGATCCTCGTTCATAGTGGCAAAAGAAGTCTTCATGCCATCGTTCGAGTAGATGCAGCTAACTACGATGAGTATAGAAAGCGCGTTGATTACTTATATAACATCTGTAAGAAGAACGGTCTGAACGTAGATAACCAAAACAGAAATCCGTCTCGATTAAGTCGCTTGCCTGGTATCGTTCGAAATGGCAAAAAGCAGTTCATCATTGATACGAACATCGGTAAAACCGATTGGGATGAATGGCATGAGTGGATTGAGGATCTAAATGATGATCTTCCGGACATGGAAAGTCTAGAGGATTTCTACGACAACCTTCCTGATATGGCACCGCCTTTAATAGAAGGAATCCTTAGACAAGGCCATAAAATGTTGATGGCTGGTCCTTCGAAGGCCGGTAAATCTTTCGCATTAATTGAGTTGGCTATTGGAATTGCTGAAGGCGCTAAGTGGTTAGGTTGGCAATGTACGCAAGGTCATGTTTTATACGTCAACTTAGAGTTGGATAGAGCCAGTGCGCTTCATCGTTTCAAAGATGTTTATGCAGCACTCGGACTTCAACCGAATAACATCAAGAATATTGATATCTGGAATCTGAGAGGGAAGTCCGTTCCAATGGACAAGCTCGCTCCTAAGTTAATCCGACGAGCTCATAAAAAGGGGTACATCGCCGTTATTATCGACCCAATTTACAAGGTCCTCACAGGGGACGAAAACAGCGCGGACCAGATGGCCCACTTTACGAATCAGTTCGATAAGATTGCCACAGAATTAGGCTCTAGTGTCATCTACTGTCACCATCACTCGAAAGGTACACAAGGAAATAAGAAGTCGATGGACCGTGCTTCTGGTTCCGGAGTATTCGCCCGTGACCCTGACGCATTAATCGACTTAGTAGAGTTAGAGATTACTGAGGATTTGATTAAGCAGCAAGAGGGTGCAATCGCTTCTAGTATTTATGCTAACGCAATCAAACAAGTTAACTATGACTACTTCGATGAGCATGTGGGCATCGATGATCAACAGAGCATTTCCCAAATGAATACGCATGCTAAGCGAGTTTTAACACCTGACATTCTTCAGCAAGTAGAAGACGAGATTAATAGAGCTATTCAGAGTGTGCGTATCCGTTCTGCATGGCGCGTTGAAGGAACATTACGTGAGTATCCGAAGTTTGCGCCAGTTAACATGTGGTTCCAGTATCCTGTTCACAGAGTCGATGATGTGGGAGTTTTAACGGATATCAAGCCAGAAGGGGAAAATCCACCGTGGAAAAAGAACTTTGAAAAAAAGAAAAAGAGCCCTGCAGAAATCAAGAAAGAGCAAAACGATTCTCTCGAAACAGCCTTTGAAGCCTGCACAATCGACGGGAAAGTAACGCTAGATTCTCTTGCCGAATACATGGGCAAAACAGACAGAACGGTTCGAAACCGCATTAAAAATCATGGTGGTTTTTGGATTGTGAATGGAGAAGTTGGAAGAGTACCAGAAAAACAGTGAAGTGAAATTCTCGATAGTGAAACATTTCATTTCGCATTTCAAATCGTGAAATTCTCGAGGTTTTTCATTTCTTCATTTTGTGAAATTCTCGGTAAATTTCATTTCATTTCAAATCGTGAAATTCTCGATATTTCTCGAAGATTTCAGAGTGAAATGAAACGGTATATATAAATATATAACATTTCCGTTTCACTCCCTGTCCGTCATAGAGAAAAAAGTGGTGGGCTTACGCTCTGCCCGCCACACACTTTTCTCTTTTCCATGACAAAGCAAAATTTCAATAAGCCAAGAAAAAGTAAAAGTAAAAAAATGTAAAACGGAAGTAGGTTGAAAAATGAGAGACCTAATAATCAAAATTGAAGGTTGGGCCGTTAAAAGAAATTTGCACATGGCTGATCCATCGAAGCAGACTTTAAAGCTAGGTGAAGAATTTGGGGAACTATGCGAGGGTCTTGCAAAAGGGAAACCAGAACAAGTGAAGGACTCTATCGGAGATATGGTGGTGGTCCTAACAATTTTATCTATGCAGCTAGGGACGTCATTAGAAGAATGTGCCGAAGGTGCCTACGACGAAATCAAGAATCGAAAAGGTAAAACGATTAATGGCATGTTCGTGAAAGAGGCTGATTTGGAATGAGTTATCCTGAGCATTTACATGAAATTATTGCCGTCGACACTGGTGAAGATATTTACGAGGATTACAACAATCCGGTTACGATTGAGTTTTTCATGCCTATGAAACCACCGACGGTGACCCATCAGCAAAAGAAGGTACATATTACGACTGGGAAACCAGTCTTTTATGAACCGACAGAATTAAAGGTAGCTCGTGCAAAATTGGTGGGTCATTTAGCGCAGCACGTTCCAGAGAAGAAAATCACAAAGACAGTCAGGCTCATTACGAAATGGTGTTTTCCCATTACGGGTAAGCACGAAGATGGAGAATATAAGTACACCAAGCCAGATACAGACAATCTTCAAAAAATGCTAAAAGACTGCCTAACGGATTGTGGTTACTGGAAAGACGATGCTTTGGTTGCATCAGAAATCATTGAGAAGTTTTGGGCTCAGGTACCAGGTATTTATATCCGAATCGAGGAGATTTGATGGACTATAAAGCGTTTTATGCAGAAGTAGCAGAGTGGATTATGCAAGCGAATCAAGTGGCTACGACTTACGGAATGAACAGTGATCCTTTTTGGAAATGGGTTATGGATTCAACGGCTGCCATTTGTGAAAAATACGAAAATAACAAACTCGTAAAAAATCAAATGGTGATGTTGTTCTTCTGGTTAGAAGATTTCTACATGGAAGGACTGAAGCAAAATGTCTGACGAAGAAAGACAGTCAATTATGGCGCAGCTGGCACTTATTCAAGGTGTAAATCCTTCAGTGTTTGAAAGATACTCTGATGAGCAGCTGCAAGCTGAAATGAAAAAATTGTATGGGGAGGATGAAACGTTATGAACAAAACTTTCGAATTTGAATTCGTCCATAAAGATTTATACGGAGTTGCTATCGATGTAGTAAAGAAGTTTGTTGCTAAGGAACTGACTCGACCGATTTTAACTTATGCGTTACATGATAAAAATGGGGACATTCTTGCGACAAATTCACACAAGGCAATTCACATCAAGGATATTCATGGATTCAAAGAACAATGTCTGGTTAATCCGAAAACTCACATGCTTGCTAGAGGTGATTTTCCAGACCTTTATAAGGTAATCGGCAGTGATAAACATAAAAAAGCCATAACTTTAAATAAAGAGCAGCTGAAACTATGGCTACAAATCTTTAAATCTATTAATAATACTCTCAAAATGATGAAAAGTGGCACTAGGAATAAAGCAGTGAAAATGATTCTTTCTGATGATTCTGTGGCAATAGAGGTCACTGTTGATGATGAAAATAGCTTTAAAACTGTTTTGCCAACCACAGAGTTAATTAAGCCTGAGTTCGATAAGATTACATTCTCAGCAGAAATTATGAGGGACGCTTTAGAAGCTCATTTCAAATTAAACTCTGAACAGCTTAACATTTATTTTAATGGACAAATGCGACCAATTATTTTGAACGATGATGTTCAAGTCAAAACAGTAGTTTTACCGTTGCGAGTTTATTAAATACAAGAGTAAAGGAATTTCCTAAGGAGGGTGAGTAAAGTGAAAAAGCTAGATTGGAAAACACTTGATATTAAACCGCATCATATACTGGTCGCTTTTACTACAGAACCAGATTACGAAATGAGCCGGTATATTTTGTTAAAGAAAGATTATGACACTTATATAGTTTTAGAAGGTCATCATTGTAGCTGTTACGATTTTGACGAAACAGAATGGGAAGCTATTGAATACTCACGAGATGAAATAGGGAAATTAGCAACTGCTACTTACTATGGTGAATCTGAATTTTGGAAGCAAGTAGCCCTTCAAATTTAAAGGAGTGAGCTGCATGCGAAAAGCACCTCGAAACCCAAATAAACGTCCGTGTGTGGCTAGAAATATTACTTTTGCTATTGAGAAAGAGAACAGGGATTTGTTACGTGTTCTCTCTAAAAAGAGGTGAAATGAATTGGCTCGGGTGTCTACGAGTTACAAATCAAAATATGATTATCCTCGTGTGTCAGGTGAGTTTAAATGTACTGGGTGCAAACGGACGAATAGTTTACCTGCTAATTACTGTGGTGATTGTGGCAAGGAACTAGAAGAGGCTCAAAAGAAAGGTCTGAAAAAATATGAGTGAATCATTCAGATATTACAAGGTTGTGGAAACTGATGGAATGGATGCTGCACAGCTTCAGAAGGTTCTGAACGATGCAACTGATGGCTTTCCAGAAATGCAAATTGACCATGTGATTGGTACTAAAATCATTCTAGGTTTTGAATCTATGCTTAATGCACAAGGGAGAGCTCAGGCAAGGGCAGAAGAATTAAAGAAACAAAGGCTTGCAAAAGAGCTTGCGAAAGGTCTCTTTAATATCGGGATGATAGCTCCTACTTTAGGAAGTTCACGTTAGGAGGGGAAAGTTTGGAAGTTAAAACTTATCCGGAAATGGATGCAAAGATAAAAGATATTCTTCGTATTGGCGGTTCCCGTAGTGGCTTGTATGCAGCTCAACGGATTGAGGATTTAGAGAAGGAAGTTGAACGGCTAAGAATTGTCGAACAGGCCTATGAAGCTCTAAAAACAGCAATATAGTTTTTTACTACAAAAGTGGGTGAATAGCGTGAAACTTAGTGAGAAGGATTTAGAAGTGATTTCAAAGGCGACCGCCCAGGTAGTGATTGAGCACTTCGAAAATCAGAGTAAAAGGCTTGAAAAAATAAAACACGATCGTCGCTTACGTAATATTAAATTACTCCTAAGCAATTATCGAGGCTTAGTCTTGCATTGTGATGAGATTGTCGAGGAACTCTCTGATTTCGAATCGATGTCCATTCAAGATTTAGACGTCAGTACTATTAGTCTGGAGTCGATTGAATCGATAAAGAAAAGCAAACAGAAATCCTTGGCTATGGTCTGGTTTATCCGTAGTAAAATGGACGCGTATAAGAACAGCTGCACACAGGATGATTTAAGATATTTTAGGGTTCTCGAAAAAAAATATCTCACACCTATAAAGTGGAGCATCAAGCAAATTGCAGAAAGTGAAAACATTGATAAGACTACGGTATATCGATATTTGGATAAGGTAATAGCTGATTTACCTGTCGTATTTTTCGGTGTGGATGCTATTCATTTTGAGTAATTCTGCGACAAAACTGCAACCAAAGTGCCACTATTAATGTGCTAGAATGATAGTGTGAAAAAATTATCAGTTGCGGAAACAGCTGATACTGAAAAAATAATAGAAACCAGGAAAAGCGCTTATCTGTTACGGATAGGTGCTTTTTTTGTCAAAAGTTATAGAAGGAAAATATCTCCTTTTGTCGAATTTGTTGTATAAAGGGAGAGTGTTTATGAGAAAAGTAGTCTTTGTTTTAGTTGTATTATTTTTTATTTTACTTACAGTTGGTATAGTTACCATGTATATTACGTCTGAAGAAGCAATTGCATCTGGAATTATTTCAGGGGCAATATCAGGCATAGGAGCTATAATAGGTGGATCATTAACATTAATCGGTGTTATGTGGACGATTAAAAGGCAAGAAAAGGTGGAACGATTAAACAAACTGCCAAGTGACATAATAAATTCATGGAAAATACAAAAACAATTCGCCTTTCCTTTTGCTCTTTATCATGAACTACCAGAAGATCCTTATAAAAAGAATGTAGAAATTATAGAAGAATTCTATAATGATAACGAAGAATGGGTTACGGAATTGTCAGCTCAAATTAGTGCTGAAGTTTACAATTTGGTAAATTCCTTTTTTACCCACATTTCAGATTTTTCTTCCTTTGAGGGAAGAAACGAACTTGATAAATGGTTTGAAAAAGCTTTTCAGTATCAAGATAAACTTGGGAAAATAATTGATTCGTATGAAAAAGATTATGAACAACTAAGATAGTAAAGCATTCCTTCGGGAGTGCTTTTTTTATTACATAAATTTGGAGGTGAGGTCGTTGGCTAAGGGTAAGTACCTGGATTGGATTTCTGATGAAGGGATTTTAAAAATTGAGGGCTGGGCGCGTGATGGCCTCACCGATGAACAGATTGCTAAAAATATGGGAGTCAGACGAGAAACACTTTACGCCTGGATAAAAAAGTTTCCTAACATTTCTAACGCCTTAAAAAGAGGCAAGGAAGTTGTTGACCGTGAAGTTGAAAATGCTTTACTAAAACGAGCTTTAGGTTATACGTATGATGAAGTTACCGTAGAAAAATCTAGCGATGGTATTAAACGAAAAGTCGTAAAAAAAGAAGTCGTTCCAGACGTGACAGCTCAAATATTCTGGCTTAAGAATCGTAAGCCTGATGTATGGCGTGATAAGAAAGAGACTGAGCTTTCTGGTGGCTTAGAAGTTTCGAACCCTTACGAAGGGCTCACAACCGAGGAACTTCGAAAGCTAGCAAGAAGTGAGAAGCATGAATAACGTACAGCTGGGGGCAAAGATAGAGCTCGCAAAAAGAGACTTTTTTGAATACTGCCATCTAAAGTCCCCTGATTTTTATAAATACAACCGCAAGTATTTGATTGAGGTTGCAGACGACCTTCAGGCGTTCTCAGCGTCTGACGACGACGTTCTGATTTTCAATATGCCTCCTCGTCATGGCAAGTCCAGGACAGCAGGTAATTTTGTTGAGTGGCTACTAGGGAATGATCCTCAGCTAGCGATTATGACAGGCTCTTACAACGAGACACTTTCAACCACTTTCTCTAAGTCAGTGAGGAACACGATTCAAGAGATAAAGGCTGATCCGAATAAGGCTGTTTACAGTGACGTTTTTCCAGGCATCACGATTAAACGGGGAGATGGGGCCATGAATTTATGGTCCTTAAGTGACAGCCATTTTAGTTATTTAGCAACGTCCCCTACTGGAACCGCAACAGGTTTCGGAGCTGACTATATCATCATTGATGACTTGATCAAAAACTCCCAAGAAGCCTACAACGTGAACACACTTAACGGTCATTGGGATTGGTTTTCGAATACGATGCTTTCTCGTTTGGAAAGTGGAGGTAAGATTATTCTCATCATGACGAGGTGGCACTCCTTAGACCTTGCTGGAAGGGCTCTAAAAGAATTGCCTGAGCTTGGATACAAAGTGAAGCATGTGAACTTGAAAGCTTTGCAAGACAATGGCAGCATGCTTTGTGATGAAGTTTTAAGCCGTAAAGAATATGACCGAAAGACCAAGACAATGGGTGAAGATATCGCTTCTGCTAACTATCAGCAGGAGCCTATTGACGTTAAAGGGAAGCTTTACCCATCTTTCAAGACTTACACAGAGCTTCCAACATTCAGACGTATCGCTTCATACACGGATACAGCTGACCAGGGCTCCGATTACCTGGCATCTTACATTTACGGTGAGACTTTTGACGGTGAGGCTTACATATTGGACATTATTTACACCAAAGATGGCATGGAAGTTACTGAGCCATTGCTTGCTAAGAAGCTCTACGAGAACAAGGTTAATCTTGTTTGGATAGAGTCCAACAATGGTGGTCGAGGGTATGCCCGCAGCGTAGAACGAATCCTGAAGGAGAAATACAACTCCAATAAGACTAAGGTCAACTGGTTCCACCAGAGCAAAAACAAGATTGCTAGAATCTTGTCTAATGCCACTTGGGTAATGGAACATGTTTATTTTCCAGAGGGTTGGCGTAACAAGTGGCCAGAATTATATTCGGCTCTGACGACGTACCAAAAAGAAGGGAAGAATGCCCACGATGATGCCCAGGATGCTTTGACAGGTATTTCGGAGAAGATGGGCGCTAGTGTTCAAGTCAAAACATTCAAAGGAGGGTTATAGATGGCCGTTTTTATTTTCCCAGCAGAAGAAGAGATCACACCAGAAGTGGTCAACGAATTTATAAAAAAGCACCAGGCAGAATTGCCACGATATCAGCGTTTAAAAAATCTATATGAAAGCCAGGCGCCGATTTTAAGCCAGGACGATAAGGCAGAATATAAGCCTGATAATCGCCTGGTCGTAAATTTTGCCAAGTACATTACGGACACCTTTAATGGCTACTTTATCGGGATTCCGAGAAAAGTTTCACACGATGATGAGGGTGTGAATCAGCGAGTGGATGAGTTTCAAACTCGAAATGACATGGCTGATAATGAGGCAGAACTTAGCAAGATTATGTCTATTTATGGTCATGGATTCGAAATCCTTTATCAGAATGAGGAGTCGGAAACATGCTGTACGTACAACTCACCTTTGGATATGTTTATTGTTTATGATGATACGATTGCTCAAAGGCCTTTATTTGCTGTTAGGTACCAAAAGACAGACGATGGCATAAAAGGGCAGCTCTATCAAACTGATAATATAGTGGCTATTTTAGAAGGGAAAGATGGGCTGATTTTCTCGGAGAGTGAAGCAAATTATTACGGTGATGTTCCTGTTATTGAATACATCGAAAACGAGGAAAGACAGTCAATTTTTGAATCTGTTGAAACTTTGGTTAATGCTTTCGATAAATCTATTTCGGAAAAGGCAAATGATGTAGATTATTTTGCTGATGCCTACCTTGCCATTCTTGGCGCTGAATTAGACGAAGAAGGTATTCCAAGAATCCGTGACAATCGGATTATTAATTTATTCGGTACGGACGATGCGAGTAAACTTGTAGTTAAATTCTTGGATAAACCCGATGGAGACGCCACGCAAGAACATCTACTTGATCGTCTCGAAAGGCTCATATATCAGATTAGCATGGTTGCGAATATTAATGATGAGTCATTCGGAAGTGCTACGGGGGTTGCACTTGAATTCAAGTTGCAGCCTATGAAAAATCTCGCAGCTATGAAAGAGCGAAAGTTTACTTCTGGAACAAACCGACGTTTCAAAATGGTATTCAACTTGCCTACCAATATGGAAGCCAGCAAGAAGGACGAGTGGCGTAACTTGAACTATAAATACACTCGGAACATTCCTCGGAACGTTGCGGATGAGGCTACGACAGCTAAGAACCTTCAGGGCGTTGTTTCGAAAGAGACTCAGCTTTCTGTTCTTTCCATCGTGGATAATCCGAAGCAAGAGATTGATAGAATCGCAGCTGAAAAAGAAGCAGCTGCTGGTCCTGATTTTGTTACTGGTGATGAGTAATGGCCAAGGAAAAGGTTAAGAAGAAAAAAGAAGAATTCACCTACTGGGAACAACGTATGGATCAGCTGTTCAAATCCCAGGACAAAAAGAATGCGAAGCTTGATAAGAGCATGCGTAAAGAGTATCTACGTGTGGAAGAGCAGCTAAAAAAAGAGATTGCTAGTTATTACGGAAAATACGGCAAAGATGGAGTCATCGAGTACCGTAAGCTAGTGCAGTCTCTCACTGAGAAGGAACGAGATTTACTTTACCAGGACTATGACGAATTTGCCCGTAGGAATCCGAAGTACAAGTACCTTATGCCTGTTCGTGAGTCCATTTACAAGCTTAATAGACTCGAAGGACTTCAACTTAACATCCGGATGAAGTTGGTTGAGCTCGGTACCTTCGAAGAAGAGGGCATGCAAAAACTTCTTCAGGAAGCATACGAGAGTGGGTACCTTTCAACGATGGAAAGCTTGCCGAACGCTCCTACTTTTTTCTCCGTTAACAGTACGGCCATGCAACTGACACTCTCTGACAAGTGGATAAAGGGAAAGAATTTTTCTGATCGCATTTGGGGCAACAAAGAGAGACTCATCAACCTTTTAAATACGGAGATTCGAGACGCTGTGATTCGAGGAGATGACTACAAGCAGATGTCTAATGCTCTTCGTCACCGTTTCGGAGTTGGTGAGTATGAATCCAGAAGGCTAGTCGTAACAGAAAGTGCCTTTGTTCTGAATCAGTCCAATAAACAGGCTTTCATGGACGCTGGCATTAAACGTTATGAGATTACGGCTGTATTGGATAGCCGAACAAGCCCAACCTGCAGAAATATGGACGGGGAAAAATTCAGTTTTGAAGATGCGAAGGTGAGTATTAACTATCCACCTTTTCATGCTTTTTGCAGATCCACAGTAGTTCCAATTGAAAATGATTAGAGGTGACTGTTTTGAACGTTATTTGTGACGAATGCCAAAAAGAGTATGAAATCGAAATGAAAATTGAGCAGATAGACGGCATCGAAAAGAACTATTTCACTTGCCCAAACTGTAACAAAGAGTACATCGCCTTTTGCACGAATCAGAGCGTAAGAGTGAAACAAGCAGAAATGAAAATGCTCTATCGAAAATTAAATGGTGCCAGAACAAAAAGCCAGTTTCGTAGCATTCAAGACAAATTGGACAAGCTTGAAAAAACTATCAAGGCTGAAATGGAGATTCTTAAAAAGTCTCTTAACAAGGAGGGCTAACATGGTTCCGAATAAAGTTAATATTGCTGGTATTGAATACATGGTGAATCAGGTTGAGGGGTTAGCTGAAGAGCAAGAAGTACAAGGACAAGTTTTTTACCACAAAGGTCTCATTAAAATTGACGCTAATATGACCGAGGATAAAAAAGAACAAACCTTTGTTCATGAAATGTTTCACGCAATCATGGAAGAAGCAGGGTTTCAAGAACAGGAGGAAGAAACTGTAAGCCGATTATCGAACGTCTTGTATCAGGTTTTGAAAGATAACTCTTTTGCTTTTGGAAAGGAGCCAGGAGAATGTCTGTAAAAAACTTAGTATCAAATGATGTAGCGTGGGCATTAGAAGAAATCAATAGCCTATACAGAGACGGAAAGCTTAAAGGGTTCACGATTCAAGCTATGCAGCAAGATGGCGAGTTTATCACTGGCTCCTGTGGTGACATATCCTTTTTAGAAAAGTTAGGCATGATTGAATGTGCAAAAAATGACATTTTCTTAAGTGTAAATGAATAATCTTTTGTCTTTAGCCAATAGACGCTATAAACAGGGCTAAAAAAATATGAATCGTGCACGGGTATTCTAGTAATCTATAGGATTCGCCATTATTAAGTCGTGAATGGGCTATTAAGCGTGTTTGGGACTTTTTTTAATGCCTTGAAATAGAGTCGAAAATACGTGTGTGGGATAGGAGGAACCAATAATGACTTTAAATGTTTTTGACCAGGCTAACCGTTTGAAAAACCTTGAGGCTGTGAAGAAGTTACCGAGATTTGATTTACAGTTCTTTGCTGATCCCGATCCGGATCCTAATCCAGATCCAAACCCGAATCCAGACCCACCAAAGAAAGTAGAGCTGACCGAAGAGGAGCTACAAAAGAAAATTGAGGCGGAGGCAGACCGAAAACTTGCTAGCGCTCTTGCAAAGAAGGAAAAAGAGTGGGAAGCAAAGGTTGAGGCCGAGAAGAAAGAGGCGGAGCGCCTTGCTAAGCTATCCGAAAAGGAACGCAAGGACGCAGAGTTGAAGAAACGTGAAGATGACCTTGCAAAACGTATAGCTGAGTTGGATCGCAAAGAGCTAAAGGCTGACGCTATTACTGTCCTTGGGAAAGAAAGTCTACCTGTTGAATTTGCTGATTTCCTTTTAGCAGAGAACGCAGAAAAGACTTTGGAGAATATCAACAGTTTCAAAAAGACGTTTGATGAGGCGGTAGCTGCAAAAGTGAAGGAAGCATTAGCCGGTAAACCTCCGAAGGTAAACACGAATCCTGGTGGTACTTTAACCAAGGATGAAATCATGAAAGAAAAGGATCCATTGAAGCGTCAAAAATTAATCAGTGAGAACATGCATTTGTTCGAGAAAAAATAGGAGGAATTTATTCATGAAAACTAATAAAAAAGCATTACCTTTACGTTTTGATTTACAGTTTTTTGCTGAAACCAATCTAACTAAAACGGGAGATTTTGCGAAAGCGCAAGCCATCGACTTTGTAGAGCGTTTTGGCTCTAACCTTTCAAAATTAATTGAGGCTCTTGGGGTTACTCGTAAAATGCCACTCACAAACGGTATGACGATTAAAACCTACAAATCTACTGTAACAATGGCAGCTGATGCAGCCGTAGCAGAGGGAGAAGTTATCCCACTTTCTAAGGTACAAACAGAAGTTGATAAAACTATTGAATTGACATTTAAGAAGTTTCGTAAGGCTGCTTCTGTGGAGTCTATTCAAAAGCATGGTTATGACCAAGCGATCGTTGAATCAGACGAAAAGTTACTCCGTGAAATTCAAAAAGGCGTTCGTACTGACTTTTTTGGATTCTTGGCTACTGGAACTGGAGTTGCAAGCGCTGAAAATTTACAAGGTGCCTTTGCAAAAGCTTGGGGTCAGATTCAAGTCCTATTTGAAGATGACGCGGCTCAAACGGTTGTTTTCGTTAACCCACTTGATATTGCTGATCATCTAGCGAAAGCTGAAATTACTGTTCAAACTTCATTTGGCTTACAATACATTCAGAATTTCTTAGGCGCTGATGTAGTCATCATTAACACTTCCGTTCCACAAGGTACTGTTTATGCAACTGCTCCAGAAAACATCGTACTTGCTTATGTGGAAATCGGTGGTGGAGAAATTGGTAAAGCTTTCGATTTCACAACTGAGGAGTTGGGCTTAATCGGTGTTACTCACGATATCCAGAAACAAAACCTAACCGCTGAAACTATCGCTCTGTCTGGTGTGAAGTTATTCGCAGAACGTCTTGACGGAGTAGTGAAAGTTTCTATAGTACCAGCTGTTTAATAAATGATTTTTAGAGAGGAATGGTTGTAATGCCTTATCAAGTAGTTAAATCGTTTTTTGATTTAAAGGATAATAAGCGCCTTTGCGAAGTAGGCGAAGCTTACCCGCGTGAAGGATTAGAGGTCGACGAAGCTCGTTTTACTGAGCTTTCTACGCTTAGCAATCCACGAAGAGAAATCTTCATCGAGAAAATTGAAAGTGAAGAGGAACCAGGCATCGATGGTGAAGGCGGAGAAGAATTCCCTAAACCTACTGGTGGCGGTTGGTTCTTATTAAGCAACGGTGAAAAGGTACAGGGAGAAGACAAAGCTTTAGCAGCTGAAGAAGCCCTTAAGGGTGAGTAATATGGCTGTTAAAGAAAGGGTTTTAATTCGAAAGCCCGAAATTAGTACGGCTCTTCTGGATGAGTTGGTGAAGACTGCTTCTGACCGAATTAATATTCGAATAGGAGAGTCTTCACTTCCAGTTGAGCTTGAATCTGTGGCAGTTGAAGTCGTTTGTGCGATGTGGAATAAATCGCAAGCCAATAACGAGGGAATCAAGTCTGAGAATGTGGATACCTTTAGCGTGACTTTTGTGGACGATCTTTTGAAAGAATATCAGCCTGATTTTGATGGCTATTTAGCTACAAAAGCGAAACAGGAAAATGCTAATAGAGGGAAGTTGAGATTCCTATGAGATTTTTCCCACTCCTTTTATTTGCGATCCGAAAAATTGGAAGCGACCCATTAAATAATCCGATCTATGAGCTTGAACAGATTGGAGAGTCCGAGGGTCGCTTTTCTAGTTGGACGAATAAAGAGCTTTCTGCAGATAGCATTAACCTTGCTTCTGACAAAAGAGCCGTGACGGTTGAAAATCGAAAAATCATCACAAAAGCTCTACGTTCAGAATTAAGCCTTGCTGAAAAGGTTAAGTTCGACGGAAAGTACCACAGCATCACAGAAATAAAAGGTGATGACACTTCGCGTTGGCGAATTCTAGTAGTCAATCGATATGGAAGTGAGCGAATTGAGGATTGAGTTTGAAGGAACTGAAAGGCTAGCTAGAAAGCTACTCGAAAAAAGCACAACAGATTTCCAAGAAGTCTCGGAAAAAAATATTCGAGATATTTACACACGATCACAGCGCGCAGGTGGGACGCCAGTAGCCTCAAACGAATTAAGGATGTCTGCTCAATATCGGGGGGATGAATTTGGGTATCTCAAACATTATGCTCCTCACGTTGAGTTTGGACATCGTTTAGTAAACGGTGGGTACGTTCCTGGTCAGTATTATTTGAAAAACAATGTCGACACCCAGCGTCCCATCTATAAGCAAGATTTAAAAGACAAGATGAAGGAGTAGTTAAAGTGCTACAAAAATTATCTTTTATCGCTGTTTTAGCAGCTGTCATAAATAAGATTGAGACGAACACTGGTTTGAAGTGTTATGATGCTGTGCCTGCCAATGAGGAAATGCCTTACTACCATGCTGAAATGATGGGTACTATTCCCGAAAAAAGTAAGACGATGCAAAAAGATAGGTACCAGGTGATTATCCATGTGCATGCTGAAGGTGGCGGATCCGTTAAGGTATTCGAAGCTATTCAGAAGCTTGAAGAGGCATTAACTGAGGACATTGTGCTTCCAGATGATTACGAGGTTACTCTTCAGGTACCAACTGGGGTTTCTCAAATCTTGGATGAAGCAGACGGCACGAAACACGCTGTTATTGGTTATGATTTTGTCGTGTTCTCAGGCTATAAAATGAAAATTTAGGAGGGCTATAAATGAGCCAAGCTTTACTTACAGAACTTACTGGCAAATTGAATAAAGCCATCGCGGGGAAAGATATTTTACTTTCTTTATGGGACGTGACGGGTAATACGCTGATTGCTATTGCAGGTCAGCAAGGTCTTACGATTAACCGTGATAAAGACACAATTGAGGTTACCTCAAAAGATACACAAGGCGGCTGGAAAGAGAATGTAGTCGGTATGAAAGAATGGTCCATCGATAATGATGGTGTTTACGTGCGTGACCATGACTCTCATAAACTATTAGCTACTCTTTTTGACGGTGACGATCCTGTTTTAATCAAAGTCACTAATCAGAAGACACAAACGGATATGTTCGGTGGCCTGGCGCTTCTAACCTCTTACCCGATTGAAGCTCCCTATGATGATGCAGTGACCTACTCTATCAGCTTGACTGGTACCGGAGCTTTAGTTGATTTAGAAGACGCACCTATTCCGCCTGTAGCTTAAAAAATAAATAGAAAAAGTAGGAGTGGACAGTAAATGTTTACCGTAAATGACACAGTATACACGTTGAAATTTAACACTCAGAAGGTGAAGGTCATTGAGACTGTTACCAAGCAAAGTATTGTAGGCGAAGTAACGAAGAACAATGGCATTATGCCTTATCAGACACTTGAATCACTCTTTTCATTTGGGTTAGTAGACGCGAAGACAAACACACCTGTGAAGCAGAGTGAAGCTACAGCGATGTTTGATAAGGTTGTCCAGGAGAATGGATTAATCACAACGAACATGGCGATTGTTGAAAAACTACAAGAAGACTTGGGGTTTATGTTCCGTTAGAGCTGGTCGAAAGTGACCTGCCTAACGACTACACTCCTACCCATGACGATATACGTAAAGCTGAATTGGCTAAGGACTTTTCTTACGAAAGGGACTTAGCTTTTTTTGTTGTTCGACTTGGCATGTCGCGATCTGATTTTGATTTGCTCACCGAAACAGAAAAAATGTTCATCCGGAAAGAGCATGAAAACAAGTTCATTTCAGACACGACTTGGATGCGTAATGCGGTACTTAATGCCGAGGCAAATATCAACCGCAAAAAGAACAAGCGTTTTATCGAGTTGTTTCCTAAGACGCACAAAGCAGATAAGGAATTTAACGAAAATGCCATTCAAACCATTCTTGAAATGGAAGAGAAGAACGGCAAGTCATGGGTGGATCGAGTCTACAAAGCAAACGGCATGAAAACTCCTCAGAAGGGAGGTAAATAGATGGCAGATTATACACTTAGTGCCAAGATTACTGGGGACGCTAGTGGCTTTACTCGGGCGTTCCAATCGGCAAATGAGGCACTGAATAATTTATCGGATCGTGTTAAGTCTGCAGGTGAAAAGATTAATCAGCTTGGTCAGAAGACAGCTATTGCAGGAGGAGCAATTACTGCAGGCATCACCACTCCTGTTTTAGCTGCCATTAAAACAACTGCTGATTTTGACACGGCCATGCGTAAAGCAGGTGCTATTGCTGGTGCTAGTGCAAAAGAGTTAGATACTATGACACAATCAGCATTGGACTTAGGGGCAAGTACATCTCTATCTAGTAGTGAGGTTGCAACTGCTATGTCTGAAATGGCTGCCAAAGGTTTTGATGCTATGCAGACGGTTGCCGCGATGCCTGGTGTAATTTCTGCAGCTGAAGCTTCAGGTGAAGACTTAGCGCTAACTGCTGATGTTGTGGCAAGCGCACTAAATGGATTCCGAATGGAAGCTGATCAATCAGGAAAAGTCGCGGATATCTTGGCGATGACCGCGAACAAGACTGCAGCAGGAATTGGCGATATGGGCTATGCTCTGAAATATGCAGCCCCTGCAGCAGCCAGCTTGGGAATCAGTATAGAAGAGTTGTCAGCTGCAACAGGTATCATGACGAACGCTGGTATGGATGGCTCACAAGCAGGTACCACACTTCGTATGGCATTTAATAGATTGGCAGCTCCTACTAATCTAGCTACCAAGGCAATGGATAAGCTAGGCTTTAGCGCGATTGATGCGAAAGGGAATTTCAAACCGATGCATCAGATTGTTGGTGAGTTAACCAAGTCGATGGACGGTATGACAGAAGCTCAGAAGCTTGCGAACCTTTCTACTATTTTTGGTACCGAGGCAGCGAGTGGAATGCTAATCCTCTTAAACGAAGGACAAGCAGGACTTCAAGGGTTAACTAAGGAATTAGAGAATTCTGCAGGTGCAAGTGCCGATGCTGCAGCTCAAATGAAAGCAGGTATCGGTGGAGCTCTTGATAACCTTTCTGGTGCGATTGAGTCAGCAACGATTTCTGTTATGAGTCAGTTAACTCCATTGATTACGGACTTGGCTAGATGGACGACTAGTATCGTTGAAAAGTTTAATAGTCTCGATGATGGCACCAAGAAAATGATCGCAATGGCAGCAGGAATTGCAGCTGCTTCTGGTCCTGTTTTAGTCCTATTAGGACTTATGACAATGGGACTCGGAGGGCTAGTTTCCGCAATAGGCTTTTTGATTAGTCCAGTAGGATTGGTTATTGCTTCAATATTAGCTCTATCAGGTGCTTTTGCTTATTTAATGCTAACCAATGAGACCTTCCGAAACAACGTGATGACGGTCTTTGATTTTGTTCGAGATAAGATACTGAGCGTTGTTCAGATGGTCATTCCGATCCTTCAGAACTTGTGGTCAACTGCGCAACCGGTTCTTTCACAAATGGGAAGCGCGATTGCGAGTGCGTTTAGTAATGCGGGTCCAGCAATTGTCTCAGCGTTAGGAACTATCGGTTCACAGATTGCTGCAGTCTTTACAACGATTTGGGGCATTGTCCAAACAGTCATCCCGATTTTTACGACTTTCTTCTCTAGTCTAGTTGAGGGTTTCCAGTCTGCAGGAGGAGTAGGAAGTGGATTCGGCATTCAGTTGGTTTCCATGCTACTGGGACTTAACCCAATCGTAAAAGGGATCATCTTACTGTTTCAAAACTTCGGCCCACAAATAACTGAAGCATTTCAGATGATTGTTTCGATGGTGCTTCCAGTAGTAGCAACGCTGGGGACAGCATTAGGACAATTGGCAAGTGCGGTAATTCCAATAATCATGCAAGCTATATCGACGCTCATTCCGATTGTTATGCAGATGGGTATGACCTTTATGGCCATCATAAGTTCAGTGTTGCCAGTTGTGATTGATCTGTTTAATCAGTTGGTTCCTATCATTATGGAAGTGGTCATGATTGTGGCTGATATCATCGCTCAGGTCGTTCCATTAGTCGGTGTCTTGATTAGTTCATTGCTTCCGGTGATTCAAAGTTTGATAGCCTCCTTTATGAATATCGTGCAAACGGCAGCTCCTGCATTCATCGCCATTATTCAAGCGATTATGGAAGTCATCAAGACTTTGTTGCCGATTATCATGAGCATTGTCACCATCGTGGTTCATGTGGTAGCAAACATCATTTCAGCGATCAGTCCTGTCATTGCTTTTATCGCAGGAATTATTAACGCAGTAATGGCGGTGATTGCGCCTATCATTGCCTATGTAGCTGGGGTAATAGCAGCTATTGTAAGCGCAATTCGTCCGATTATCGTGATAGTGACGGGGATATTTAATACGGTGTTTTCTGTGGTCAGTGGAGTCTTTCGAAACATATCTACTTTTATTGGCTCAGCGATTAATGGAATTAGTTCAATAATCAGTGGATTGAGCTCCATCGTATCACGAGTCTTCAACTCTATCTTTAATACGATTTCTAGCATTATGGGAAGCGTATCGAAGAAGATTTCAGGAGTGTTTAGTTCCATTCAAGGTGCTTGGAATGGACTTACCGGATTTGTGAACGGGGTCTTCGGTGGTATATCTTCTGCAGTATCGCAATTGGTTAGCCAGGTAAAAGGGTTCACCAATAAAGTAATCGGTGGAATTAATGGGGCTATTGGTCTCATCAACAAAATACCAGGAGTTAGCATTAGTAAAATCCCAATGCTTGCCCGAGGAACTGACGATTGGCAAGGTGGTTTTGCTCGAATGAACGAAGGTGGACGCGGTGAGCTTGTAAGTTTACCAGATGGTAGCCAGGTCATTCCACACGATGTGTCGATGAAATATGCAAGGGAAGCAGGACTTGCAAGTGCAAGACAGACACAGGATATGGGAGATGGTTCTAATGGAGCTAGATCCATTACACAACATATTACGATTAATAGTCCTGAGCCTTTAAATCCTAGTGACGTAGCAAGAAAGAATCTCCAAGTCAGCAGACAGTTAGCGATGGAGTGGTGAGCATGATTACATTTTTAAACAGACGAAACGAATTTATTGAATTTGCTAGTGAGCTTCCTTTTAGGATTACGAAAATTGAGGGGCTAGGCGGAGCTGAAGCTGATGTGCAAACACAAAAGTCCCCTTATCAGGATGGAGAAACACACATAGATAGCCCACTTAAGCCCCGTCCTATCTCGATAGAGTTTGCCATTCATGCAGACAATCGATTGCAGCTGTATGAGTATAGAAAACAGATGACTAGGATTTTCAACGCTAGACTTGGAGAAGGGCTGTTAACCTATAATTTCGGAGGTGTAGGGAAAGAGATTAAAGCAGCTGTTGAATCTGGACCTATTTTCCCTGATGGAAAAGGTAACGAAACTGAAAGGTATCAGAGGGGCTTGTTAAATCTCATCTGCCCTAACCCATACTGGAAATCGCCACAAATTGAAGAGGAACCGACGTTTGAAGCATTGTTTGAATTTCCGTTTGAAGGTGAGTTTGAGATGGGTATTCAGCGTGATACGAGAATCATAGACAACGATGGTGACTCTCCAACTCCTATCCAAGTGGAGTTTTATGGACCTGCAGTAAATCCGATCATTAGGAACTTAACCACAGGTGAATTTATCAAAGTGAATCAGACACTTGGAGAGAATGAGTTAATGAAGATAGACACGACTCCTGGTATCAAGTCGGTTTACTTTGTGGGAGCTGACGGGGCTGAACGAAACGTCTTTAACTGGATTGATTTGGACAGTACCTTCTTCCAGTTACAAATAGGTGAGAACGAAATTGAATATAGTGCCGATAGTGACATACAGGGTGCGATCGTAAATATTTACTATCAGAAGCTTTACGTCGGAGTTTAAAGGAAGGTGAGAATATGGAATTAAGTAAGTTTTTTAACAGTGCCCCGGGTGATCCGAGGAAACATCAAGCAGCCGATTTCGCTGAGTACTTTGGTAATGTACTTTCGACAGGACTCTTGCACATAGATAATCAGCCAGAATTGTCTGTGACTGTGGGAAATGGATTAACAACGATTGTTGGTCCCGGTAAAGCTCTAATGCAAGGTTACGCATATGAGAATACGAGCGATTTAATATTGGAACATGCTCTTCCAGAAGCTACGCTAGACCGAATCGATCGTCTTGTTTTGCGTTTAGACAAAAGGAATCAATCCAGGTTCATTAGGTTATTTGTAATCCAAGGCGAAGCATCTGCTAACCCGGTACCACCCGAATTGACTCGAGACGAATTTATCTATGAGTTGTCATTGGCACGCATAAGAGTGAGGGCAAATACTGCTTCACTTGAGACTACTGACTTATTTGATGAACGTCTCAACGAGGATTTGTGTGGCCTTGTTTACTCACTTATAAGTATTCCTACGTCACAGTTTCAGCAACAATGGGACGCTTGGTTTGCTAAGACTGCGGAGTATGAACAGCGTTTTGAAGATTGGTTTGAAGGTCAACAAAGAGAGGGTTTTGTGACTCAAGCAGATTATGACGATGAGCTCAAAAATGAGGACGTTCAAACTGCTACTCTTGTACAGGGCGAAAACACCATTCATAGTTCTATAAAGGCTCCGATCAATGTGGTAAGCGTGCAGGGGTTGACTGAAATAATAGATGGCCAAGGTTTCCATGGTATCGTCAACCCTACAATCGAAGTAGGCGACACAAGGGAAGTTATCGAAACAACACTACATGGAATGAATGGCGTTTATGATGAAATCATTCGTGTGAGTGGAGTTTTGAAGAAGGTTGAACAGTTTAGAGAAATGGCGTTTGACGATAAACTAGCATATGCGTTCAGTGGAGACTTCGCGGGGTTTAAGCGAGTAAATATACCTTTATTTACTGCTAATAGCGACCAATCAGTATTAGCTTCACAACTTGAAGTTGAAAGTCCATTAGTGAAATATGACGGAAAAACATTAATCAAAAATAGTAGTGTTACAATGCCGTCACAGGACTGTTTTAAAATCGATTCTACTAATGGAAATTTGTACATCACTATTTCCGATACCGATAGCGGATGGGGCGAATCTTACACTCCAACAGCAGACGAAATTAAAGCGTATTTCTTGGGTTGGAAAATGTATACGGATGGTCAAGGCTTTACTTCTCTTTACAACGGTACTGGAACAAAAGCATGGACTCCAATCGAAACGCTAGGAAGTTCGGGTTGTTGGTATTTGGGGTCAATCGCACCAACAGTTAAAGCAAGTCCAAAATCAATAACAGGCGGTACTTATACAGTTGTGAATGCTTGGCAACCATACCGCCTACTCTATCAACTAGCAACACCACAAATAATAACCGTATCAACAAAAGGAACGGCAATGTTAGAAGAGGGCGAAAATACAGTTAAGTTGCGTCAAGGGGTTGTTGTGAGGGAAAGGGTTAACCCTTCAAGAAGTAGCGACGCGGGGTTTTATACTATAAATGTAGTAAATAACGGCGCATATGTGGATTCCCCTTTGAAACATAAAGCCAATAAATTTTTAGGTGTTTATAAGAACAAGGATTTAGATACTCAATGGTATCCTGTTTACACTCAAGCATATGGAAACGAGCGAATGAGTATCGAGTCGGGGAAATTCGATCCAAACGCAATATACTATGCCACTTACGAAATTCTACCCGAATTAACAGTCAAAGCCGACAACGCAGAGATTGAGTACAGACAAAACGTAAAGGCGAGTTTAAACGAGCATACGGAGAAATTAGCGGCACATGAAGAGCGTTTGGACGAACTAGAAAAAACTTCCGTAAGTAAAGATAGAATTATTCCAAAAATCAAAGCTACTCTATTGAACGGTTTTAATCATCAGTATCAGGGTTTGAATTATTGGAAAGACGAAGAAGGGTACACAAATGTTGAGGGAATTGTAGGCGGCGGACCTACTGCGACAAATACAGTAGTATTCAACCTTCCCGACGATTTTAGGACGGATAACTTTGCAGCATTAACCGCGAATAACTATGTATCGTCTACAGCATACGAAGTTATTCCATGCAGCACGAATACAAGCGGAGATATTTCTCTTACAAGATCTAGAACGGCAGCGACTTATCTAATTATTACGGGACGATTTAAAGCTAAAAGGTAAAGGGGTAAAACTATGAAAAAAATCTTAGTTTTTGACGAAAACGGAGATTACACTAAAGATAAAATTGTGAATGATGACTATATTCCGTTAGAAAACGAAGTTTTGGTTGAAATCGACAAACCCTTATCATTTTACTCTCCTAAACTCGTAAATGGTGAAGTAGTAGAAGGGAAGTTGCAAGCAGACATAGAGGCAGAGGAACTGTTGAAATCACTCGAACCCTCAGAAGATGAAGTGAAACAAGCTGAATTACAAATCGCTATTCTAAATACAATGATGGAGGTTGGCTTACTATGAACAAAGTCCAAGAAATGTTAGTAAACTCTTATGCTACTTTGGTGATGGCTAATAAAATGGCCATTACGGATGTTCCAGAAACGAAGGTGATTAGTGGGATAGAAATGCCGATTCGCTCAGAGGTTGAAATCGAAATTGCAGAAAGAACAATTGAAGCTTTAGGATAATAAACACCTGAAAGGAGGGTGTATTTTTTTATGTTTTGAAAAGAGGTGAATAAATTGGATGTTGAACAAAAAATTACAAATATAGAAAACCGAGTATCTCAACTTGAAAAAAAAGTCACCGTAGGAACGGTGACTGAAATCAATATTCACATCGATGAAGGATTACTTAATCAAGATTTCCAAGAGTTATCCCAACAATGCTATCAGAAAATAAAATCATTATCGGAACATTGGTAGTATTTCCATCAAGAGATTTGATTTTAACATTTTTTAAGATGAAACTAGTGTTTTCTTCAAGTAATTTCTCGTTGTCATGTTCTCTTAACATTTTATCTCTATTTTTCAGAGCGGATCGAATCAACTTGTCCGAGGTTTCAAGGTCAGTTGTCCGCTCTTCGATCTTATTAGGAAGCATTTCCTCTGCCTGAATCATGCCAGAAGCAGTAAAGAAAATAATACTATTTTTCTTTTCAAAGTTTTCATCTTGGATAGCTACTATACTATAAAGTGATAAAGTCGTAATCCCTTTAAAGTCATTCTTTTCAAAAAAGTTTTTAGCCATATTATCACCTCCTTCCAATCTACAACATTCGACATCGAAGGAGGTGTTTCCTTTAATTGGGAGGTGAACTATGCAACCAATCCGAATTATCTCACCTGATTTTGAGTTACTTGGTGAAATCGATAACTATGAATCAATGCTCCCGGTGTTCTCTTTTCACGGGATGGGGAGCATTGAGCTCCGTATCAATCGTTACAAAAAATATGTTGAGCACCTAATCAAAAACAACATTATCATGATAAATCCTAGAAAAGCATTTATCATAAAACATCGTGAAATCGAGCTCGATGAAAACGGGAAAATCACAGAAAACTGGCTCATTAAAGGATTAGCATTAAAGGTTGTGATTGGCCAGAGAATCACCGTACCGCCGTCCACCACTGCCTATGATAATAAACAGGGTAACGCTGAGACTGTTATGAAGCACTTTATCGACACAAACGTTGTTAATCCTGTAGATCCAAAGCGTAAGATTGATAACATCATAATTGCACCTAACCAAAATAGAGGGTCTTCTATCAGCTGGCAGTCACGTTTCAAAAACCTTGCTGAAGAGATATCCTCTATTTCTTTAAATACTGGATTAGGATGGGACATTCATATTGACACCCAAGTTAAGAAATGGGTATTTGATGTTGCGGAAGGAAAGGACTTAACCGCGAATCAGTCCGAAAATCCTCCTGTTATTTTTAGTCCACAATTTGACTCGCTTAAGCAGTTGGCATACACCGAAAGCGAACTCAATTATAAGAACGCTGCTTATGTAGGTGGGCAAGGAGAAGGTGCAGAAAGGCGAATTGTAGAGTTTGGAACCAATACCGACTTGGAACGTCATGAGGTCTTTATCGATGCACGTGACGTAGAAGAAAAGGACGAGGATGACCAACCACTCCCAGAACAGACTATCGTTCAAAATCTGACCGATAGAGGGCAACAGCAGTTGAATGAATTACTGAACGAGGAATATTTAGAAGGGCAGATCCTCACAAAGAGTCCTTTTAAGTATGAGGTGGACTACAATTTAGGGGATATTGTAACGGTTCAAAATAAAGATTGGCTCGTGACGATGGATACCAGGATTACAGAGATTAAAGAAATCTATGAATCTACTGGGTACCGTATCGAGGCGGTCTTTGGTAATGACAGACCGACACTCATAAAGAAAATTAAACAAGAATTATCACAAATCAGCAATGAAGTTAGAAGGTAGAGTCCTATTTTTAGGGCTCTTTTATTTTTTCATCAAGATTCAAGTCGCCTCGAACCGATCGTGGCCATTCATATTAGAGAGAAGGTCGTTCAAATTGGAAAAGCAACACGTATTAAGTTTAGGAATTGGTGCAATAGCTGCTTTTTGGTCAGCGTTGGTAGGTAGTTTCGGATTAGCGGTTTCGGTGTTATTAGTGGTCATGCTCGCAGATTATATTACGGGATTACTATGTGCGACTGTTAATAAAGAATTAAATAGCTCAAAAGGATGGAGGGGCTTCATTAAGAAACTCATTGTTCTTATTTTAATTGGATTGCTTTATCTTATTGAGCTTTCCTTAAATGGAACGGCAACTGGTGGGGAAGGAGCTGCATGGGCTTATATCGCAATCGAGTTTATTAGTATCACTGAAAACGCTGGAAAAATCGGTGTACCTCTTGGACCTTTGACAAATATTATTGCTGTTTTAAAAGAAAAAGTAAATGGGAAGGGTGAGAAGTAATGGTTAAATTCTTTATTGACCCAGGACACGGAGGAACGGACCCAGGTGCAACTGCTAACGGTTTATTTGAAAAATACCTTTCACTTGCAATTGCCCTAAAAATTAAGTCTTTGCTCTTAAACTATGAAAACACTCAAGTCAAATTAAGCCGTGAAACTGATGTGTTTATTCCACTGGGAGAGCGTGCCGACATGGCCAATGGATGGGGGGCAGACTACTTTATGTCAATTCACATCAACGCAGGTCGGGGAACAGGCTTTGAGACGTTCGTGTACACAAGCGCAAGTGCTGCTTCAATCGCTCACCAAAATGTCATTCATCCAGAGATATTAAATCCTTCTGGACTTAAGGACAGAGGGGAAAAGCGTGCAAATTATCAAGTGCTTCGACAAACAAACATGCCGGCTATCTTGACTGAGAATGGTTTTATCGATAACGCTAGTGATGCAGCTAAACTTAAGCAAGACTCTTATTTAGATGAAATTGCTCAAGGTCACGTCAATGGTCTAGTTAAAGCATTTGGACTGAAAAAGAAGGAAGTAAAGCCTGTGTCCAAACCAACAGTTCAAACTAAACCTGCAGAAGCGAAAAAGAATCAAATCTCTGTGTTCCAGTCCTGGTTAAACAAGAATTACAATTCTGGATTAGTAGTTGATGGTAAATGTGGTCCTAAAACTCGAACTGCTGTTATTAAAGCATTACAGACAGAACTTAATAAGCAATTCAATGCTCGTCTTGTTGTTGATGGTAAATGGGGACCTAAAACGAAAGCAGCTGTTCAGTCAATTAGAAAAGGGGCAAAAGGTAATCTTGTATATATCCTTCAAGGCTTGCTACATTGCGCTGGTTATAATCCTGGTAAGATTGACGGTGAATATGGTGATAACACTGCGAAGGCTGTGCTAGACCTTCAAAAGGATCGCAAAATTACTCAGGATGCCATCGCGGGTAAGAATACTTTCGAGAAATTACTTGCATAATAAATTTACACCTAGTTCTTACCGAAAAAGCCCTTACTCTTATTGAGTAGGGGCTTCATCTTTTTTGTATAATCCCATTTTATAAAACTTAATTACGAATTCTTGAAAATACGCAAAGTTTCTTCCAGCTACTTCAAAAAATATCCCCTTATCAATTTTTCCGTAAGAATTCTCTTCTGAACAATCTTCATGAATGACATTGTACAATTTAGTAAGAATAACAGCATCCTCTGGTAGAATTTCATGCATACACAATTGACAACGTATGTTACTTTCCCTCACAATAATCCTCTCCTTTTAGTACATATTATCCAAAAGAGTAGGATCTCCTTGTGTACATTTAGTGAAATAAAAAAGCCCTAAGTGAAATTAGTTATTACATTTTCTCATATACACGCTTTATTAGTATCTGATCACTGCTCATGTCTTTTTCATCATCGGTTAAATTTGGAATATATTTGCCTTCGTTAATCCAATTTGCAATCAATTGGTAAATTTTTTGCATGTTTTCTTTTGTATGTTTACCTTCAATTACTGTGACATTCATTTAGATATCTCCTTTGAAGTGAAGGTGATTGATTATTGAAGACTACCTAACACTAATTAAATCTAATAAGTACTTTCTCCACTGTCTTAATTCGTCTGATTTTGCGACAATAAATTGTTCTAAATCTTCTACGGTGAAACTTCCATTCGATTTGAATTGACTTATCTCATTCATCTTATCAAGATAGTCTTTTTTAAATGCAAATTTCACAATATCTTCAGGATTGATTCCATTCGCAAATGCGAAAATGATATCTCTTCTATTTGCTTTATCAAACCATCCAATCGCCCTTGTCGTTGACAAAGACAAACTATCTGATTCTAATTTGCTTACTACACTTCTACTGCAAAATAATTGTTCTGCAATTTCCTCTTGGGTAAGATTAGCTTCGATTCTTGTCTTCTTTAGTAATGATCCGAAATGCAAAATATCAACTCCTTCACAATACTCTACAAAATTAAAATTCTATTTGCCTAATTTCTCTATAGCCTTTATAAAATTTAACATTTGGTCTGGTGTAACTCCCTTTTCTTCAAATACTCTAATCACTTCTTTCCATTTCATGTATAAATCATCATCTTGATCGGAGTGTTCAAAAAAGTTAATTCCTAATATTTCTCCTATTTCTAACAATCTAGTTATACTAATTGTTTTCTGCCCATTTTCAATTTTTGACAAAAAACTTGGCGCAACTCCTAATCTGTCTGCTAATTCATTTTGTGGGATATCTCGTTTTAATCTCTGTTCTTTGATTACCTGTCCGATGTCCTTCAATTTCTATGCTCCTTCGAAATAAAGTAACCCCTCAAAAGAGGGGCTAAAATGGTAAATTATCTTCAGGTATTATTGGTCTTATCTTCTTTACTTCTTCAGTGATATCCTCATCTTCCCATAAAACTTTATCTATGTTGAGGCCCATGTATTTGGCGTCTCTATGAATTTGTTCGATAAATTTGTAAGCTTCAACAGATGCAGTAAATAAGGGGTCCTTATTATAGTCCCTATCATTAACCTTAAATAGTCCTCTTCGCATACCTCTGTTAGGTCCTACTGGTGTGAATGTCGTAAGGTGTATCTCTAAAAGTATTTCCATAAAACTTTTAAATCTCCTGTCTGTAGCTGATATTCATGCTGTCCTTTCGGCTCATAACAGCTTTTCTAATTGCTTCCTTTACATCGTAAGGGTTCTTAATTCTCTTCAGGGTTAGAGTAGGTAAAGAGCTATCTGAGCTCAATACTTCAATATCTCCCACACCAGCAATTTTATCCTTCAATCCCTGGCTAACCACAATATCGTTTACTTTATATAGCTCAATTTCATCACGCTTCTTGGACATAACGCCTACTTTTTCGATAAGAAGTCTTTGGCTAGTCAGTATGTATTTGAACTGAGGGACTGACAATTCAAATTTCCCGATAGAGCTTTTCTTATTCTCCATACCAAACATATAGGTCTGATATTCAGCGATGGTCTGTTCTTCGTTTTGTGTAGGTTGAACAGTTTCTACTGGAACCGTAGCAGCTGCAGCAACCTCACCTAATTTATATCCACACTCAGGACAAAACTTCATTCCTTCGGCTTTTGTTCCACACTCTGGACAAAACTTCATGATAATTACCTCCAAATATTAAATATAAACCCATAATTATACATTCTACACCTATTTCAAAAGTCCTCTAAAAACTTGGTCTATATCGCTGATAGCGCTCATATCGTTTACTAATATCAGACAAGGAGGTGAATCGATGGGTGGCAACCGGTTCTCGAAGCCAGTCGCATTTAATTATACGAATCTGCAAGACCAACGTATTTTAAAACACGTAGAGGGGAGGAATTTCAGCGGATATGTGAAGGAACTTATCTTAGCTGATATCCAGAAGCAGGACCAAGCACTCAGGATTGTAAAAAAGAGTGAGGGAGGGGGCATTAAGATAGTTGTCGGGAGGTAATACCCCTCCTCCCTTTTGAGAAAATTTGTTACTCAGTTACACGGTTGACATTGGTAATTGTCATGACAATTGGATGGGAGGTTGCCAAAAATGATAGAAGGGAAAGGCTTAGGGAACAAGAAAGTTAATCGGGTGAATCTATCCATGAGCAACGAGTATGAGTCGAAGCTTAGAAGACTAGCCACAGCATGTAATATGAAGCCAACTCCTTTTGCTTGTATGTTGATCGAGCTTTGTCTTGATGACCAGGAGCTCGTGAGGAACCTGCAACGTGAGCTTGGAATTCACAGCGCCTACAAAGTGGAGCCAGTGAGAAATTATAAAGGAAAGATAATTTACGCACTCAACGAGAGGTGAACATGAGCATATGGACTGGATAAGTTTTTTGACTGGAGGAACTTGTGTAGCTTTGGCATTTGCACTATTTACCAGTAGTCATGACGACGAAGAGGATGATATTATAATTGACGAGGAAACAGAAAGCGAACTTGTAGTTAATGGTCATGCTGAACGAAACGTGATCATGTCATGCCAGACCTGTAGAAAATTAAAAAAACATAGAGAGATAAAACCAAATCTTTTTCAGTGCATAAAATGTAAAAGGCATGTTGATTTAAGAAGAGCTTCATAATAAAAAGAGCTACTCATAAATGAGCAACTCAATATTTACACAGAGATTATTTTTTACACATATTTTACACATGAAATATCGGAAACGTTGAAAAATAGACGTTTACCTACTATATTATTATGTCCTCCTGGGACGCCATTTATACACACCATATACATACCCGTTAAGTTGAAGAAACTTAACGGTTTTTTTTATGCAACGGATCTTTTCGCAAAGATTGTTGCTTTTAGATAGCTCTGTTATTGTTCATTATTGATTTTTTTGATTTTCGAAAGGTTACCCACTTAACCGGAGAAATTCCGTTTATTCTGAAAAATGAATAGTTATTAGGTGAAATAGGCGGAGATTTTCCGCTAAATGACCTAGAAAGCCTTAAAATCATGAAAAATGTATAGATTAACCGGAAAATTTCCGTTTATTTATCGGAAAATAGTTGAGTTTCTTGATTTAGCCGGAATTTTTCCGCCTATTTTTCAATGTAATAAATTCAACAACCCAGCTTTAACAGAGCTGCATGCTCTTTGCCTCTTTGTCTAAATGGTTACTTTTAAATGTTACATATACCAAATCAATTCTTTCTTCATCTTTTTCCCTTGCTTAATTTTCTTATCCATGACTTGCCAATTACCATCTATCTTTTCCAATGTATAAACCTCATTTGTGCCATCGGCTCTTTTAAGCAGAATATATCCTTTATTATCTTTAATAAAAGTAATTGGTTTAATGACATTTTTTAATGGTGGTTTAATTTCATCATATGGAATGTCAGCAATTATTTTTTCAACAATTTCTGAGAGAGATTTGTACTCTTTTTGTTTTTCTGATTCATATAACAATTGGTTATAGGTATAAGGCGCATAAGAATCTAAATTTAGATTGAAGGATTTTTTTATATCTGTAATTGTATCCTGATAGAATTTCTTAACTCTTTCCGCTTCTTTATCTCCCTTATGCCTGAAGTCAATAGCCTTTACCCCAGCAGGATTTATTTTAAATATTATTGTTTCTTTCCCATAAGGTGGGTTGTGAGCATGTTCAAAAGTCTCAACCTGTACATTTATTTTAAAGCTATAGCTCCCTTCACTTTCCCTGTTAATACTTAAAATTTGTGCATCATATAAACCAAATTGTTTATATTCACCATAATAGTTATTCACTTGTTCTGTTATATGAGGTGAGAGTAAAGTGAGTAAAGTATCATGCAATACCTTATTATCTATGTTTAATGGACTTGCCTCTATTTGATAGGGTTTTATAAGTAAGACAAGGATACTGCTTGTAATGAATAAATTAAATATCTTTCTCATATTATCTGCCTTTCATGTGTTAGTTAAGTTTACTGTCACCATTATTAAATGCATATAATTTAGTAAATTATTACAGTTAATATTATGTAGATATTTTGCAGCAGCTTCTCTCCCTCTATTGCGTCTGAGATAGTTCCATTTTGAGCCAAATGTAGATTTAGTATAAGATTAATATAGTTGTAGACAAGCAAATAGAAAGAAGGGTGGAAAAATGGCATACTGTAGGGTTTCCAACGCGGAGATTTATTATGAAGAGGTTGGAGAGGGTACACCAATATTAATGATACATGGCTTTGCACCCGACCACAGACTAATGAGTGGGTGTATGGAGCCAGTGTTTACTGAAAGAAATGGCTTTAGACGTATTTATATAGACCTTCCGGGAATGGGATTAACAAAAGATTATAATGAAATCAGCAGTTCTGACAATATGTTAAATGCCGTATTGGAATTTATTGAAGCTGTCCTGCCAAACCAAAAATTCTTAATTGCTGGGGAATCATATGGTGGTTACATAGCCAGAGGAATAATTGAAAAATGTAGGGAACAAATTTTAGGAACGGCTTTCATTTGCCCAGTTATTATCCCTAATAAAGAAGAAAGAACAGTCGATAAACATAAAATTATGAGAACGGATGAACAATTTATTTCAAGTTTGACTAAAAAGGAATTAGAAGATTTCAAAAGTAATCAAGTGATTCTAGATGAATATAATTGGCTAAGATACAATGAAGAAGTTTTAAACGGATGTAAAATTGCAGATGAAAAATTATTAGATAGGGTTATGGCTAATTATGAATTCTCTTTTAAGGTTGATCAATTGGAATTTGAAAAACCTAGCGTTTTCCTTTTAGGGAGACAGGATTCTGTTGTTGGTTTTAAGGATGCACTAGATGTAATAAATAAGTATCCAAGAAGTACCTTTGCTGTATTGGATACTGCTGGTCATAATTTGCAAATTGAACAGCCCCAGATTTTTAATACGCTTCTAAATGAGTGGTTAGACAGAATTGAAGTAGCCCTTTGAAATTTTTGAGAACAGTATGGTAAGTGGAAATAAGCTGCGTTAAAAGAGGCTCATCAAAAGTTAGGCTACTTTTGGAAAGCCTCTTTTTTAGGTCATAGAGCTTGTCCCCCCTTCAAAATTGATAAAGCGCTTTCTTGTATGTTAGAAAAGCTAACATCAATTCCGTGTTTCTTCTATTAATATATTCATGAAAAAATGGGCTCAAAATTATTAAAAAAGAATCATCAAAAAATTTTTCTTTTTGCAATGATTGACGTACCAATAGTGTAAGCGGATTCAAATTGGCGGATTTATTTAAATTATCGCACAATTCTTAAAAATACTGTTGACGAAGGGGAAAAATGCGAGTAAGATAGTCCTCAAATAAAAGATCTTGGATAAGGACGCCACGCACGGTTAATTTTCGGAATCTTTAAATATATCTTTTTTTTACACATTATTTCAGTCGTTTAAAGCGGCTTAATATTAAAGCAAAGAGGTGAGTTTCGTGCCAGAGCAATGGATATTCCTAAATGATGAATATGTCACGAAAGAAAACGCTAAGGTTTCTGTCTACGACCATGGCTTCCTCTACGGCGACGGTGTGTTTGAGGGAATTCGAGTTTATGGCGGAAATATTTTTCGTATGAAGGAACATATGGAACGCTTATATAACTCAGCGAAATCAATTCTTTTAAATATTCCTTATTCAGAAGATGAACTGACAAAGATCATTGCCAATACCATTGAAAAAAATAATGTAGAAGATGCTTATATCAGGGTTGTTGTTTCAAGAGGGATTGGTGACCTGGGATTGGATCCTTACAAATGTCCAAAAGCCAGCGTTGTGGTCATTGTCGAACCGCTATCCATTTTTCCAAAAGAATTATACGAGTCTGGTTTAGAAATCGTAACAGTAGCTACGAGAAGAAATCGGCCAGATGTATTGAGCCCGAAGGTTAAATCTTTGAACTATTTAAACAATGTTCTTGTGAAAATTGAGGCTCATCTAGCAAATGTAAGTGAAGCTCTAATGTTAAATGACCAAGGCTATGTAGCAGAGGGCTCTGCTGACAATGTCTTTATTTTAAAAAATGGTTGTTTCTATACACCACCAGGATATGTTGGTGCACTTGATGGCATTACAAGAAACGCAGTTATCGATATTGCTCAAGAACTTGGCTACGAAGTAAAAGAAGAACCGTTCACTCGACATGATGTTTATACCGCAGATGAAGTATTTCTTACTGGTACAGCAGCAGAAGTCATCGCGGTTGTAAAAGTTGATGGTAGAACGATAGGGGATGGGGTTCCTGGCATCCATACGAAAAAACTTTTAGCAAAGTTTCGCGAACGGGTTGTTCTCGAAGGTGTGAAGGTTTATACCGAAAGTACTCCAAACGTAAGCTAAGGATTTCTTCATAATGTAAAGCGACGAAGAGGATAAGTAGTTTTATTGATAGTTGATTAACAGAGAGCCGGAGATGCTGAGAACCGGTAGTCACTACATAAAATGAACTCACCTCAGAGTGCTGTCTTGAAAGTTTTATCGAGTAGAGACAGTCGAGTGGTAGACACTCGTTATCAAAAAGGTCAGATTGTTGGCCATAAGTGCACGCAAAGCTATTGCGTGAACAAGGGTGGTACCGTGGAAAAGCTATAAAGCCTTTTCATCCCTTTCGCCTTATTTTTTTAGGCATACGAGGGATGGGAGGGTTTTTTATATTGTTTAAATCTTGGTTTAAAAAATTTTAAAGGATAAGAGGAGGGCAAGGAATGTTACAGGAAACTGCCTTTACAAACATAAAGGCTGAAAACAAACCGATGAGTGGTTCGGAACTGTTGCTGCAAGCTTTAGAGAAGGAGAAAGTTGAAGTAATTTTTGGGTATCCAGGTGGGGCAGTCTTACCTATTTATGACAAAATCTACGATTCTAAAATTCTGCATGTTTTACCGCGTCATGAACAAGGAGGAATTCATGCTGCTGAAGGCTATGCGCGAATTTCTGGAAAACCAGGTGTCGTGATTGTAACATCAGGGCCCGGTGCAACGAATATTGTCACTGGATTAACAGATGCGATGATTGACTCTCTACCACTCGTTGTCTTTACTGGGCAAGTTGCGACTGGTGTGATTGGGACAGATGCCTTCCAAGAGGCAGATGTTTTAGGGATCACAACTCCGATTACGAAATATAACTATCAGATTCGAAATGTTGAGGATATCCCTCATGTGATTAAAGAAGCTTTTTATATAGCAACTTCAGGTAGACCAGGTCCTGTTCTTATTGATTTTCCCAAGGATATTGCGATTGGGACTGCAGAGGTACCAGAAGAAAAGGAAATTGAGTTACCTGGCTATCAACCGACGCTAAAACCAAATTATTTGCAAATTCGCAAGTTAACAGAGGCAGTAAGCAGAGCGAAAAAACCAGTCATTTTAGCAGGGGCAGGGGTACTACATGCCAATGCTGCAGCTGATTTAAAAGCATATGTTGAGCAACAGAAAATTCCAGTTGTTCATACGTTGCTTGGTCTCGGTGGATTTCCTGCAGAACATGAGTTGTTCCTAGGTATGGGTGGAATGCATGGCTGTTATGCAGCAAATATGGCCCTATATGAGGCTGACCTTCTTATCAACATTGGTGCTAGATTTGATGACCGATTAACAGGGAACTTAAGCTGCTTTGCTCCGAATGCAACGGTTGCACATGTAGATATTGATCCAGCAGAAATCGGTAAAAATGTACCGACTGAAATCCCAGTGGTAGCCGATGCCAAAGAAGCGTTGGTTCAAATGATTGCTCAAGAAGGAAAGCCACCTTCTAATGAAGAATGGCTACAGACGTTAGCGAGTTGGAAAGAAGAATATCCTTACGTTTATGAAAATGATCATGCACTTAAGCCACAAAAGGTTTTAGAAATGCTCTATGAAAAAACAAATGGTGAAGCGATTGTCGTAACTGATGTAGGACAGCACCAAATGTGGGCAGCTCAGTTTTATAAATTCTCTAAGGCGAACCGTTGGGTAACGTCTGGTGGATTAGGAACAATGGGATTCGGATTGCCGGCAAGTATTGGTGCCTCTTTCGCAGATAAGGATGCTTGTGTATTAGCTGTTCTCGGAGATGGTGGATTCCAAATGAGTACACAGGAGTTAGCGGTTATTCGAGAATTCAATTTACCAGTCAAGATTGTCATTATGAACAATGAATCACTTGGAATGGTGCGGCAGTGGCAGGAGCTCTTTTACGAGGAACGTTATTCACACAGTAAAAATCCAATCCAACCTTCTTTCGTGAAGCTTGCGGATGCTTACGATATTAAAGGATACGTAATTCAAACAGAGGAAGAAGCAGAGAAAATTTTTACAGAAGTCCTAAGCAACAAAGACCCAGTGCTGCTTGATGTCCGCATTGACCCGAAGGAAAACGTGTATCCGATGATTGCACCAGGAAAGGGCTTGAATGAAATGGTAGGTGTGAAAAAACAATGAAGCGAATCATTACATTAACCGTAAACAATCGGCCAGGGGTGTTAAATCGAATTACGAACCTCTTTTCGAAAAGAAATTACAACATTGAAAGCATTACGGTTGGACATTCAGAAGTTGAAGGAGTTTCACGAATTACCTGTGTCGTTAATGTGGAAAACGACAGTGTCATTGAACAAATTACGAAGCAATTAAACAAGCAAATTGATGTTCTCAAGGTGTCAGACCTTAGTGACCAAGCGATTGTGTCAAGAGAGCTGGCATTGATTAAAGTTCTTTCCACACCTAATACACGAAGTGAATTGAATGCATTAATCGAACCTTTTAGAGCTTCTGTAGTCGATATTGGCAAGGATACTCTTGTTATTCAAATTACTGGAGAATCCGATAAGATTGAAGCTTTCATCGAACTCATTAAGCCTTATGGAATTAAAGAATTAGCAAGAACAGGTACAACAGCCTTCTTAAGAGGTACTCAACGAGGCAATAATCCAGTGAAAAATATATCAATCGTATAAAAAAACATATCTAGAGAGGGAGATTACAAATGGCAAAAATGTATTATAACGGAGATGCAAACGAGCAATATTTAAATGGAAAAAAGGTAGCTGTTATTGGATATGGTTCACAAGGGCATGCCCATGCATTGAATATGAGAGACAGTGGAGTAAACGTTGTTGTTGGATTACGTCAAGGAAAGTCTTGGGATAAGGCAGTAGAAGATGGATTGGAAGTATATTCTGTTGGAGAAGCAACTGCACAAGCAGATGTTGTTATGATTCTTTTACCAGATGAATTACAACCGAAAGTATACAAGGAAGAAATTGAACCAAATCTGACGCACCAAGCGCTAATGTTCGCTCATGGTTTCAATATTCATTTCCATCAAATCGTTCCACCAAAAACTTGCGATGTTCTATTAGTGGCTCCAAAAGGTCCAGGACATCTCGTCAGAAGAACGTATCAAGAGGATGCTGGTGTGCCTGCATTGTTTGCCATCTATCAAGATGTTTCTGGAGAAGCTAGAGAATTGGCACTTGCATACGCAAGAGCAATTGGGGCTTTAAGAGCTGGAGCACTTGAAACAACATTCAAAGAAGAAACTGAAACGGATCTTTTTGGTGAACAAGCTGTACTTTGCGGCGGTACGACTGCCCTCGTTAAAGCAGGATTTGAAACTCTTGTAGAAGCGGGGTATCAGCCAGAATTAGCGTATTTTGAAACATTACATGAATTAAAGCTAATCGTAGACTTAATGTATGAAGGCGGTTTAGCTGGAATGCGCTATTCCATCTCTGATACAGCACAATGGGGTGATTTTGTCACAGGACCTCGTATTGTAACAGATGAAGTGAAGAAAGAAATGAAAGCAGTTCTAAAGGATATCCAAGATGGGCATTTTGCAAAGAGCTGGATTCTTGAAAACCAAGCAAACCGTCCTGTATTCAATGCCATCAATGAAAGCGAAAATGAGCATCTAATCGAAAAGGTTGGTAAAGAGCTTCGTGCGATGATGCCGTTTGTGAATAAAAATCGTAAAAAGGAAGTTGTATCAAAATAAATTTAATGGAGGGGTAATGGTGAAAAAACGAATCGCTATTTTACCAGGAGACGGTATTGGAAAAGAGGTTACTAGAGGTGCAGTTGAGGTCCTCCAAGCAATTGGAGAACGATTTGGACACCAGTTTTCCTTCTCCTATGGGAAAATTGGTGGTGGCGCAGTAGATGAGATGGGTACACCATTACCAGATGAAACAACCCGGCTATGCAAAGATAGCGATGCGGTTCTATTAGGTGCAGTTGGTGGTCCGAAGTGGGATCAAATACCTGTCCATCTACGTCCGGAAAGAGGTCTACTAAAAATTCGTAAAGAACTCGACCTTTATGCAAATTTACGTCCCACACTCTATTATTCTAGTCTTGCAGATGCTTCACCATTGAAAAAAGAAGTGATTGAGGATGTCGATCTATTAATGGTGCGAGAGCTAACTGGTGGCCTTTATTTTGGAAAGCCAAGTGAGCGTTCTACGCAGGATGGTCGTGATGTCGTAGTTGATACGTTGTTTTATCAAAAAGAGGAAATGACTCGAGTGATCAAGCTTGCGTTTGAGTTAGCCCAAAATCGTGGTGGCAAAGTCACTTCTGTTGATAAGGCCAATGTCTTGGAATCTAGTCGAATGTGGAGAGAAGTTGCGGAGGAAGTGGCGAAGGATTTCCCAGAAGTAACCCTTGAGCATATGCTTGTAGACAATGCAGCGATGCAGATGGTGCGGAACCCAAAGCAATTCGACGTTGTTGTAACAGAGAATATGTTTGGAGATATTTTGAGCGATGAGGCTTCTGTTTTAACTGGTTCCCTTGGGATGCTACCATCGGCTAGTATTTCAGAAAAAGGTCCATACCTGTATGAACCAATTCATGGCTCGGCACCAGATATTGAAGGGCAAAACATTGCGAATCCACTTGCTACAATTTTATCGGTTGCGATGATGCTAAGACTTTCCTTTGGGCTAGAGGAAGAGGCTCAAGCGGTAGAGGCGTCTGTAAATGAAGTGTTAAATAATGGCTTCCGTACGAAAGATATTGCATCACCAGGGAAAAAGCTAGTCTCAACAACGGAAATGGTGGAAGAAGTAAAGGCGACAATTCTTGATAATGAAGCCACTCAGAGCATTATGAGTTGTTACGTCTGATTTTTGAGTTTTGCTTAGTCACTCTCAAACACGACCCTAGAGGTCGTGTTTGACTATAAAGTAATTTCAGGAGGGGATAAAGATGGGGAAATCAATCGTTGATAAGATTTGGGCAGAGCATGTAGTCCACAGAGAAGAAGGAAAACCAGATTTGCTCTATATCGATTTACATCTTGTTCACGAAGTTACCTCACCACAGGCATTTTCAGGCTTAAGGATGAAAAATCGGAAGGTTCGTAGGCCGGATAAAACATTTGCTACCATGGATCACAATGTTCCGACCATTAATCGTACGCAAATCGATGACCAGGTCGCCTTAAATCAAATGACAACCCTTGAAAAGAACTGTCTCGAATTTGGAGTGGAGCTTGCGGGCATTGATAGTCCAGAGCAAGGAATTGTCCACGTTATTGGTCCTGAGTTAGGTCTTACACAGCCAGGAAAAACGATTGTTTGTGGAGATAGCCACACCTCTACTCACGGTGCCTTTGGGGCATTGGCCTTTGGAATTGGAACGAGTGAGGTCGAGCATGTTTTGGCAACACAAACCCTATGGCAAACAAAGCCCAAAACATTGAAGCTTGAAATTAATGGAGAGCTGGCAAAGGGTGTAACAGCAAAGGATGTTATTTTGTACGTTCTTGCTACTTATGGGATTCGATTTGGTACAGGGTATGTCATTGAGTACTGTGGGGATGTCATCAAGAACCTGTCGATGGAAGAGAGAATGACAATTTGTAATATGTCAATTGAGGGTGGAGCTCGAGCTGGATTAGTAAGTCCTGATGAGACAACCTTTGAATATTTACGAGGACGCAAGAATGTACCAACAGGTGAACAATTTGACCAAGTTGTCCAGCAATGGAAAGCAATTGCCTCTGATTCGGATGCTGAATATGACAAGGTTATCGTTGTTGATGGAAGTGATATTGCTCCAATGGTCAGCTGGGGAACAAATCCATCGATGACAGCAAAGGTAGATGCTAGCATCCCTCGTCAAAATGATTATCAGACTGAACTAGAGAAAGACTCTCTTGTGAGAGCTCTCTCATATATGGGATTATCAGAAGGTCAAAGAATCGAAGATATTAAGATTCAACATGTGTTTATTGGTTCTTGTACAAACTCGAGAATTGAGGATATTCGTGCAGCCGCCGAGGTTGTAAAAGGAAAACAAGTACATCCTCAGGTCCGAGCATTAGTTGTACCTGGTTCTCAACAGGTTAAAAAAATTGCCGAAGCAGAAGGCTTAGATAAAATTTTTGTTGATGCAGGATTTGAATGGCGCGATGCAGGTTGTAGTATGTGCCTAAGCATGAATGCGGATGTCGTTCCAAATGGCGAACATTGTGCTTCTACCTCGAACCGGAATTTTGAAGGTCGTCAAGGTGCGGGAGCAAGAACGCATCTCGTAAGTCCACAAATGGCTGCAGCTGCAGCTTTAAATGGTCATTTTGTTGATATCCGCAAGGTTACCGTAGGGGCAGTTTAAAGGAGGGATTACAATGAGTGGAATCAAAGAATTCGAAGGCAAAGCCGTAGCGCTTGATCGAGCCAATGTCGATACGGATCAAATCATTCCAAAGCAATTTCTAAAAAGAATTGAAAAAACAGGGTTTGGTAGATTCTTATTTTATGACTGGCGTTATCAAGCTGAAGGAGTACTTAATGAAGAGTTCGAATTAAATAAGCCGGAAAATCAAGGGGCAACGATCTTGATCGCCAATGAAAACTTTGGTTGTGGTTCTTCAAGAGAACATGCGCCGTGGGCACTCCTTGATTACGGATTTAAGGCTGTTATCGCACCTTCTTTTGCTGATATTTTTCATCAAAATTGTTTAAAAAATGGAATCGTTCCTATAGTTTTAACAGAAGAGGAAGTCGGATTCTTACTAGCAAAAGGGAAGGAGAACTCCTTTACCCTTTCGATCGATTTAGAAAAGCAGAGTGTTACCGACCATGAAGGTTTTTCAGCACAGTTCCCAATCTCACAATATTGGAAAGCGATGCTTGTGAATGGATGGGATGAGATTGAAATCACCCTTCAGCTCGATGATAAAATTTCAGCTTTTGAGCAACAACGGGAAACTGCGCTACAGATTTGATGGATATGATCATTTGCAATAGAAGCAAACGGCAAAACTTCCGCTTGCTTCTATTTTTGTTTTTTTTATTCGTACATGCTAAACTAACCTCATTAAAATTTAAGGCGGTACAATTATGAAAAAAAAGGGACGAAAGAGAATAGATGGCAATGTTATTCTATTTCCAAACCTTGAAAAGAGGTTACTAGACCGAGGGCTAGAACAACTTCAAGAGAAAAATTTTTCAGAGGCTATTCAACTGTTTGAAGAGGCTAAAGCACTCGCCCCTGAGGATTCGGATATTTATATTGGTCTTGTCTTAGCCTATTATGAAGCAGGAGCTTTGCAAAATGCGAAACAGCTTGCGAAAGAAATGCTGAAGGAAGATATCGGTGATTATTTTCAAACCGTTGACTTATATCTAATGATTCTTGTTCAACTCCATGAATATGATGAAATCATCATGACGATTGAAATTCTGGAGGAAGAAAGGGAGATTCCCCTTGATAAGCAAGAGCATTTTTCAAAGTTACTCGCCTTTAGTAAACGAATGGCAGAAGCTAGAACCTTTTCGGATTATGAGGAAGAAGATGAGGATTTATTCGATTCCGACCAACCTGTGAATTTATCCTTAGATGTGGACCCTAATAAACAGGTCCTAGCGATTGCAGAACTTGCACATAAAAATGTAAGACCATACATAGATGAAGTGAAGGATTATTTGAAAAGTAAAGAAGGTCATCCTTTTCTTAAAACAATGCTATTAAATATTTTACAAGAGCAAGAGTATGAGAAAGAGATTCTTATTGAGAAATTCGGTTCGGAGAAAACCGTGATTCCAACAAACATTCTTCCGATTCGGGAGAGTGAGCAATTTCTTGAGATAAAAGAGATACTAAATCCGATTGAGGATAAGGATCCGATTTTGTTTCAACAGGTACTAAGTCTCTTAGAAAGACACATGTTTCTAATCTCTCCATTTGAATTAGAACCTAAGGATCAGCACGTATGGGCAGCTTCATATCATCTCATTGGCTTAGAATTTAATGGAGTGGAGATGCTGATAGAGGATATGGCTTTTCGGTATAAGGTAGAGCTAGTAGAAATGGAAAAGGCATGTTCTTTCATAAGAAAATTAGAAAAAATTTCTTATCCGATAATCTAGCTTCTGTAGTTGAAACGGACAAATCGTATGTTATAATGTAGTGGTTGTAATGTGTAATTTTTGTATTTACATATTAATTGGATATGGATTTCACGATACATATTCATCATTTAATCAGTAAATGAAAATGATAATAGATTTTTGGAGGGAATTTTAGTATGTCTGCAAAATGGGAAAAACAAGAAGGGAACCAAGGGGTTCTTACATTTGAAGTAGATGCAGAAAAGTTTAACGAAGGTTTAGACGCTGCATTCAAAAAAGTAGTACAAAAGGTTAGCGTACCTGGCTTCCGTAAAGGGAAAATGCCTCGTGCAATGTTTGAAAAGCGTTTCGGAGTAGAATCTTTATACCAAGATGCTATCGATATTTTACTTCCTGAAGCATATACAAAGGCAATCGACGAAGCTGGAATTGAGCCAGTAGATCGCCCTGAAATCGATGTAGAGCAAGTTGAACAAGGCAAGAGCTTAATTTTCAAAGCTACTGTAACTGTTAAGCCAGAAGTTAAGCTTGGCGAATACAAAGGCCTAGAAGTTGAAAAGGTTGATACAGAAGTAACAGCTGAAGATGTAGAAGCAGAATTAAAGTCTCTTCAAGAGCGTCATGCTGAGCTTGTTGTTAAAGAAAACGAAAAAGCTGTAGATGGCGACACAGTTGTTATGGACTTTGAAGGTTTCGTTGATGGAGAAGCTTTCGAAGGCGGACAAGCTGATAACTATTCATTAGTTCTTGGTTCTGGTCAATTCATTCCTGGCTTCGAAGAGCAATTAGTTGGTACTGCTGCTGGAGAAGAAAAGGAAGTTGAAGTAACATTCCCTGAAGATTACCATGCTGCTGAGCTTGCTGGTAAGAAAGCAGTATTTAAAGTAAAGCTTCATGAAGTAAAAGGTAAAGTACTTCCTGAACTTGATGATGAATTTGCTAAAGATGCAGATGATGAAGTTGAAACTTTAGATGCATTAAAAGAAAAAATCAAAACACGTTTAGAAGATAACAAGAAGCATGAAGCTGAACATAGTGTTCGTGATGCAGTTGTTGAAAAAGCAGCTGAAAATGCTGAAATCGACGTACCTGAAGTATTGGTTGAAAACGAAGTGGACCGTATGTTACAAGAATTCGAGCAACGCATCCAAATGCAAGGTTTAAATCTTGATCTTTACTACCAATTCTCAGGACAAGATGAAGCTGCTCTTCGTGCACAAATGAAGGAAGAAGCTGCTACACGTGTACGCATTAACTTAACTCTTGAAGCAGTTGCAAAAGCAGAAAACATCGAAGTAACTCCTGAAGAAGTTGATGCAGAGCTTAACAAAATGGCTGAAATGTACAACATGACTGTTGAAAACATTACAACTGCACTTGGAAACTTAGAAGGACTAAAAGCGGACATTCAGGTTCGTAAAGCCGTTAACTTCCTAGTTGAAAACAGCAAAACAATCTAATTCAATTACCTAAATAAGAAAAATTTTAATAAACAAGGCGCGATTTTATCGTGCCTTGTTTTATACAATAATCTTCATACATATACTATTTAATAAGCCTTAAGCAAAAGGCAAAGCGAAAAGTCAGGTAATTGCAAAAATATCTTTAGCAAAAACTACCGACTTAAGTTAGTCCATTTTGGTTAAGCTTAACTGTACACGAGTAAATTCCACATCACGCAAGAAAAGTTAAATCGATCTCAAACCTTCAAGGGTTATTGTTTCCTGTCCTTACATAAAATGTGGTACAATGCAATACATAACTACGGAATATTTGAAGCTTGACCTAGGGTTTTTGGAGGGATTTTTTTGCTCCTTTTACCCACGTAAAATGGAATTGAGTAAAGATAGTTTAGATAGAAGACAGATTAGATCTGCAGGGCCTGAGATGGTTTAGAAGTTTTTCAAGGGGTGAAGAAATTGTTTAAATTTAATGATGAAAAAGGACAATTAAAGTGTTCCTTCTGTGGCAAGACGCAGGATCAGGTTCGAAAGCTTGTAGCTGGACCAGGTGTATATATATGTGATGAATGTATTGAACTTTGCACAGAGATCGTGGAAGAAGAGCTAGGTACTGAAGAAGAAGTTGAGTTTAAGGATGTACCGAAGCCGAAAGAAATTCGTGATATTTTAGACGAATACGTTATTGGTCAGGACCAAGCGAAGAAGAATTTAGCTGTAGCTGTTTATAACCATTACAAGCGTATTAATTCTAACAGTAAAATTGATGATGTGGAGTTATCAAAAAGTAATATTGCGATGATTGGTCCAACAGGTAGTGGTAAGACATTACTTGCACAGACACTTGCTCGTATTCTAAATGTTCCATTTGCGATTGCGGATGCAACATCACTTACGGAGGCTGGTTACGTTGGTGAAGATGTTGAAAACATTTTATTAAAGCTGATTCAAGCGGCTGATTATGATGTTGAAAAAGCGGAAAAAGGAATTATTTATATCGATGAGATCGATAAGGTTGCTCGTAAGTCAGAGAACCCGTCTATTACAAGAGACGTATCTGGTGAAGGTGTACAGCAAGCATTATTAAAAATTCTTGAAGGTACGGTAGCGAGTGTACCACCACAAGGTGGAAGAAAGCATCCTCATCAAGAATTCATTCAAATTGATACAACGAATATCTTGTTTATCTGTGGTGGAGCATTTGACGGAATTGAACCGATTATTAAGCGTCGCCTTGGCCAAAAGGTAATTGGATTTGGTTCAGATGTGAAAAAGCATGAGATTGAAGATAAGGACTTATTATCAAAAGTTTTACCTGAGGACTTATTAAGATTTGGTCTAATTCCGGAGTTCATTGGTCGTTTACCGGTCATTGCGAGTCTAACTCCTCTTGATGAAGACGCATTAATTGAGATCTTAACAAAGCCAAAGAATGCATTGGTGAAACAATATCAAAAAATGCTTGAGCTTGATGATGTAGAGCTTGATTTTGAAGAAGACGCTCTTAAGGAAATTGCGAAAAAGGCAATTGAACGTAAGACAGGAGCTCGTGGACTTCGTTCTATCATTGAAGCAATTATGCTTGATGTGATGTACGATTTACCATCTCGTGATGATATCACAAAATGTATTATTACGAAGGAAACCGTTACGGACAATAGCGCGCCAAAGCTTTTATTAAACGATGGCACTTTAATTGAAAAAGAAACAAAAACATCTGCGTAAGCGATGTTAACTTGAAGAACTGCCCCTTAAGGTCATTTAGATGATCTTCTGGGGCAGTTTTTTGTTTTTGCTGTAAACGGGAGAAGTCGTATCATCATCTTTAATCGAGTTACCAGCAAACATAAAATAATTAGCGGAAATTTTCCGGTTATATACAATACGGAGCTCGTTACGCGGGAATTAGACGGAGATTTTCCGCTTATACAAAGCAAAATCTCCTATTTTCACGTTTTTCGAATCGATAGACGGAATACCTCCGTCTAATTGAACTTTTTTTTATGATATTTGCTAATTAAGCGGAATTTTTCCTTCTATTTATCAGCCTGGGGGCTAAACCTGTGTTACTAATTGCGGGCGTCTGGCTCTTAGATGCGGAAATCAGACTCTTTTTATCAGCCAGCGTATAAAATTCAATAAAAATAGGTACTCAAAAGGACCTATGTTGAAGGAAGTTTTCTCAAAAAATCTTGTTTATTCCAAACTTTTGAAGGAGATACTAGCAAGTATACAAACAAGCTAGAGATACAGGAGGGAAAACCAATGAGTTGGACAGCGATAGCCTTATTTATCCAGCTTTTTTTCGGGATTGTCATAGGGCTTTATTTTTGGAATTTACTAAGGAATCAGCGTACCCAAAAAGTATCGATAGATAGGGAATCGAGAAAGGAAATGGACCAATTAAGAAAAATGAGGTCCATTTCTTTAACTGAACCGCTCTCAGAACGGGTTCGCCCATCTACCTTCTCAGACATCGTTGGACAAGAGGACGGCATTAAAGCACTAAAGGCTGCATTATGTGGACCTAATCCACAGCACGTCATCATTTATGGGCCGCCTGGAGTTGGAAAAACAGCTGCTGCTCGCCTTGTTTTAGAAGAAGCAAAAAAGAATCCGAAATCTCCATTTAAGAATTCCTCTGTGTTCGTTGAATTAGATGCAACAACTGCCCGATTTGATGAAAGAGGAATTGCCGACCCGCTAATCGGCTCCGTTCATGATCCGATTTATCAAGGTGCAGGTGCCATGGGGCAGGCTGGAATTCCACAGCCAAAACAGGGAGCTGTGACGAATGCTCATGGCGGGGTCTTGTTTATTGATGAAATTGGTGAATTGCATCCGATTCAAATGAATAAGCTTTTAAAGGTATTAGAGGATCGAAAGGTTTTTCTAGAAAGTGCTTATTATAATGAAGAAAATACCCAAATCCCTACTCATATCCATGATATTTTTAAAAATGGTTTGCCTGCTGATTTTCGTCTCATTGGTGCTACAACGAGGACACCAAGTGAAATTCCTCCTGCGATCCGGTCAAGATGTATGGAAGTCTTTTTCCGTGAACTAACAGATGAAGAAATTGAAAAGGTTGGAAGAAAAGCAGCAGAGAAAGTAAGATTGAAAATTAGTGAAACAGGGTTAGCTACACTTGCGAACTATGCACGAAATGGTCGTGAAGCAGTTAATTTAATTCAAACCTCTGCTGGAATTGCGATTCAGGAAGATCGTGATTTTATCAAGGATGAAGATATTGAATGGGTCGTTCATTCTAGTCAACTGACACCTCGTATGGAAAGAAAAATAATGAATTTTTCCTCAATAGGTTTAGTAAATGGGCTGGCGGTGTACGGGCCGAATACAGGCTCTTTATTAGAAATTGAAGTTATGGCTATTCCGGCTAAAATTAAGGGTTCGATTAATATTACAGGTATCGTTGAGGAAGAAAGTATTGGAGATAGAAGTAAATCGATCAAAAGAAAGAGTATGGCAAGAGGGTCGATCGAAAATGTAATTACCGTACTTCGTTCAATGGGTGTACCAGCTGATGAATTTGATATCCATGTAAATTTCCCTGGTGGAGTACCAATAGATGGGCCATCTGCAGGGATTGCGATGGCGACGGGCATCTATTCTGCAATTTACAAACGGCCAATTGACCACACTGTGGCGATGACTGGTGAAATAAGTATTCACGGCAATGTGAAACCAATTGGCGGCGTCTATCCAAAAATCAAGGCGGCAAAAAAGGCTGGTGCGACGACTGTCATTATTCCAAAAGAAAACCTCCAAACCATCTTGAATGAAATTGACGGAATAAATATTGTACCGGTTACTCACTTATCAGAAGTATTTGATGTTGCCTTATTAAAAGAAAACCCAACACAACAAGCGATTACAGCATCAATCGAACTGAAGAAAAAAGAAAGTATTTAGGTTAAATAAAAACTTCGGTTGCCTTAGAAAACCGAGGTTTTTGTTTGTCTTTTAGTATAATCAACCAATCGGAATACAGATAATAAAAATACTTCATGTGCCTTAAAATAGACTATTGGTAGCAAATACGATAGAATTGTACAATGAATTATCCTTAAATTTTGAAGATACATATGCATTTGGAGGTGCTAGAGAATGGCGAAAAAGAAAGACATTATCGTCCCCCTCCTGCCGCTTCGTGGCTTACTAGTATATCCTACAATGGTCTTGCATCTTGATGTGGGCCGGGATAAATCTGTGCAAGCTTTAGAAAAGGCAATGGTTGATGACAGTCTCATTTTTTTAACTACTCAAAAAGATATATCCATAGATGAACCTCTCGAAGAGGATTTATACACAATGGGGACCTTAACAAAGGTTAAACAAATGCTCAAGCTTCCAAACGGGACGATTCGTGTTTTAGTTGAAGGGTTAAAAAGAGCCGAAATCATCAAGTTTTTTGATGAAAAGGATCATTATGCAGTTAGCCTGAAAACATACGTTGATGGGGCAGAAAAAGATGTTGAAGATGAAGCATTCATGAGAACGCTCCTTGAATATTTTGAGCAATACATAAAAATGTCGAAAAAGATTTCGGCTGAAACCTATTCTAGCTTAGTGGATATCGAAGAACCGGGAAGATTAGCAGATATCGTTGCTTCTCATCTTCCGTTGAAGCTGAAGGAAAAGCAGGAAATCCTTGAAACGATTAATGTAAAAGAAAGAGTTAATCGTTTAATCGAAATCATTCATAACGAAAAAGAAGTGCTTAATTTAGAAAAAAAAATTGGTCAACGAGTTAAGAAATCGATGGAAAGAACGCAAAAAGAGTATTATTTGCGTGAACAAATGAAGGCGATTCAGAAAGAGCTTGGCGATAAAGAAGGCAAGACGGGTGAAATCGCTGAATTAACGGAGAAAATTGAAAAGGCGAATATGACGGAGAACGTCAAGAAAGTTGCTTTGAAGGAATTAGACCGTTATGAAAAGGTTCCATCGACTTCTGCTGAAAGCTCTGTGATTCGTAATTATCTAGATTGGCTCATCTCATTGCCTTGGACAAATGCAACAGATGATGATCTCGATATTAATAAGGCAGAAAAAATATTGAACGATGACCATTATGGGCTTGAAAAGGTAAAGGAACGGGTCTTAGAATATTTAGCTGTGCAACAGATGACGAATTCGCTAAAGGGACCAATTTTATGCTTAGCTGGACCTCCTGGAGTAGGTAAAACAAGCCTTGCTCGTTCCATTGCTCGTTCCTTAAATCGTAATTTTGTTCGTATTTCCCTTGGTGGAGTACGGGATGAATCAGAAATTCGTGGCCATAGAAGAACCTATGTAGGTGCGATGCCTGGACGAATTATTCAAGGGATGAAAAAAGCTGGTACGATTAATCCTGTTTTCTTGTTAGATGAAATCGATAAAATGTCTAGTGATTTTAGAGGAGACCCTTCTGCAGCAATGTTAGAGGTTTTAGACCCAGAACAAAACCATAATTTTAGCGATCACTATATTGAAGAAACATATGATTTGTCTAAAGTTATGTTCATTGCTACGGCAAATGATTTATCATCAATCCCAGGTCCTTTAAGAGATCGTATGGAAATTATCACAATTGCCGGATACACTGAATTGGAAAAGATTCATATTGCCAAGGATCACTTGCTACCAAAGCAGATTAAAGATCATGGCATGACCAAATCTCAGCTCCAAGTACGTGAGGATGGCATTCAAAAAATTGTCCGTTATTATACAAGAGAAGCTGGTGTACGTAGTTTAGAGCGTCAATTAGCAGCTATTTGTAGAAAAACGGCTCGGATCATTGTTTCCAATGAGAAGAAGAAAGTAATCGTTTCAGAGAAAAATGTGGAAGAGTTTTTAGGTAAAACGATTTTCCGCTATGGTCAAGCTGAACTAGAAGACCAAGTTGGAGTAGCGACTGGTCTTGCTTATACAACAGTCGGTGGAGACACATTACAAATTGAGGTTTCCTTATCTCCAGGAAAAGGAAAGCTTATTTTAACAGGAAAATTAGGCGATGTGATGAAGGAATCTGCTCAAGCGGCGTTTAGTTACATCCGCTCGAAAGCGGAGGAACTTGGAATCGATCCTGATTTTCATGAGAAACATGATATTCATATACACGTTCCTGAGGGAGCGGTGCCAAAGGATGGCCCTTCAGCTGGAATTACGATGGCAACCGCACTTGTATCAGCTTTAACAGGAAAGCCAATTAGAAAAGAAGTTGGTATGACAGGTGAAATTACCCTTAGAGGCCGTGTCCTTCCAATCGGTGGTTTGAAGGAAAAAACGTTAAGTGCCCATCGTGCGGGACTTACGAAAATTATTTTACCGAAAGACAATGAAAAAGACATAGAAGATATTCCAGAAAGTGTGCGCAATGATCTCGTGTTTGTACCTGTTACTCATGTGGATGAAGTGTTAAAGCATGCTTTGAGTGGTGGTGCAGAGTAATGAAAGTTGTTAGTTCAGAGATAGTAATTAGTGCAGTAAAACCGGATCAATATCCAGAAACCGAATTACCAGAGTTCGCGTTAGCAGGTCGTTCAAACGTAGGTAAATCCTCTTTTATTAATAAGATGCTGAATCGAAAAGGTTTGGCGAGGATTTCATCAAAGCCAGGTAAGACTCAGACGTTAAATTTCTATTTGATTAATGAGATTTTACATTTTGTCGATGTCCCTGGATATGGATATGCAAAGGTTTCGAAAAAGGAAAGAGAAGCTTGGGGAAAAATGATTGAGACGTATTTAACGAAGAGAGAGCAGCTAAAAGCGGTCATCTTAATCGTTGATTTACGACATCCCCCAACACAAGATGATGTGATGATGTATGACTTTTTGAAGCATTATGGTATTCCGTGTATCATTATTGCCACAAAAGCAGATAAAATCTCAAAATCACAATGGCAGAAACATTTTAAAGTGACAAAAGAAACATTAGATTTAGACCCAGATGATCATATCGTGCTCTTCTCTTCCGAAACAGGACATGGAAAAGACGAAGCTTGGTCAATTATTAAAAGCTATATGTAATAAAGAAAAGGCGGTACAAAAGGTCGATTATAAGACCTTTTGTACCGCCTTTCTATTTTCTTCGATTAGGAGTTTGCGTGTGGACAAAGATTTCTGATTACACGTGAATTACAACCGCATGAAGACACTAATTAGGGAAATCCTGTGAATAGTGACCGCATGGAGCGTTCATAAAGACACTAGTTAGTGGAAACGAGTGAATAGTGTCCGCATGAAGCGTTCATAAAGACACTAATTAGTGGAACCGGGTGAATAGTGTCCGCATGGAGTGTTCATAAAGACAACTATTTCAGAAAACCCGATAAAGATGTCCCCATGATTCCATCCACCATCTATTTCTTCTTAATAAACAACAAATATACCCCGAAAACAACTAGGATAATTGGCCAAAATTCCCATACGGCCGCCGTTCCGTTTTCAATTAATCCTAACCATCCGGTAATTTTGTCATAAAACAGCAATACAATTGATAATACTAAGAATAAAATTCCTTGAATGAGCCCGTCTCCGACCTTTTGATAGCGGAGAAGGAAGCCTAATGCAATTATGAGAATGAAAGCTCCAATCGAATTTGGCCAAATTGAGAATCTCTCAATAACATGAAAATGTAGGCCAAATCCAGCTAAAATAACGCCGGGTAAAATCGCTTCGTGGTCCTTTGCCATATATCCCTGAAATAAAAAGGCAATTCCAACGATGAGCAGGATTGTTGGCCAAGTATCAAATCCTTGAAACAGAGTAATTTGTGATTGCTGTAAATAAAAAAAGATCCCGAATCCTAAAAGGATAATTCCTGGGAAAATACGTTGATTTTTCATTGTTTCACTTCCAATATTGTTTACTTGAATAGGCAAGCTATTTTTGTTATGGTACTAGAGGACGAACTTTGTCGTAAACTTGCGAATCCTCTTGTAGGATAATTTTAATATTTTGGTGTTTACGCATTATATAATATCACAGCTATTCACCATATGTTCACATTTATAAAATCTTTCTGCATTATTTCATGTTATAATTATTATTAAGTAATTGTGATTATCAAGTGGGGGTGCGAAAAAAGCATGCATATACTAACTGTCGGTCTAAATTACAAAACTGCCCCTGTAGAAATTCGAGAAAAACTTACGTTTGACCCTTCTGTTCTTGCGGAAGCCATGCAGAAATTGAGCGTGAAAAAAAGCATACTCGAAAACGTTATAGTATCAACATGTAATCGTACGGAGATCTATGCTGTTGTCGACCAGCTCCATACTGGCCGTTATTATATAAAAGAATTTCTGTCAGAGTGGTTTGATATTCCACAACAAGAATTTTCACCATATTTATTTGCTTATGAACAAGATGGGGCACTAGACCATCTATTTAATGTTGCCTGCGGCTTAGATTCTATGGTACTAGGCGAAACACAAATCCTAGGTCAAGTTCGCACAAGCTTTTTCCAGGCACAAGAAATCAAAAGCACGGGTACGGTATTTAATCACTTATTTAAACAAGTCATTACACTTTCGAAACGTGCGCACTCTGAAACAGAGATTGGTGCAAACGCAGTCTCCATTAGTTACGCAGCTGTTGAATTAGCGAAAAAGATATTTGGTTCATTAGAAGATAAGCATGTTCTCATTGTTGGTGCTGGTAAAATGGGTGAACTGGCTATTCAGAACCTCTATGCAAACGGTGTTAGCGAGGTAACGGTTATTAATAGAACATTTGAAAAAGCACAAAGCTTAGCGGAGCGTTTTTCCGGACAAGCAAAATCTTTGAATGAACTTCAATGTGCACTTTTAGAAGCTGATATTTTAATTAGCTCAACAGGTGCAAAGGATTTTGTGATTACAAAAGATATGATGGAAGACGTAGAAAAGATGCGTAAAGGCAAGCCATTGTTTATGGTGGACATCGCTGTTCCTCGTGATCTTGATCCGAAGCTTGCAGAGCTAGAGGGTGTTTTCTTATATGATATCGACGATCTAGAAGGAATTGTTGAAGCAAACTTACAAGAACGTCAACATGAAGCAAATAAAGTTATGCTGATGATTGAAGCTGAAATTGTTGAGTTTAAACAATGGTTAAATACGCTTGGTGTTGTACCTGTTATTGCTGCTTTAAGAGAAAAAGCTCAGGGCATCCAAGCTGAAACGATGAACAGCATTGAACGTAAACTACCGCACTTATCTGAACGGGATATTAAGGTACTAAATAAGCATACGAAGAGCATTATCAATCAGATGTTAAAGGATCCAATCCTGCAGGTAAAAGAATTATCTGGATGTAAAGATGCCGATGAATCATTAGCGTTATTTATGAAAATCTTCAACATTGAAGAACTTGTAAAAGAACAGCAGGAATCGAAAGAAGTAGGCGATTTTAAGAAAGCTGTTGTTGCTACACCACAGGCTTCCTTTCAATCATAAAAAGGGGTCCTAACTATGATTGAAGAATATATGACTCGGCTTCATGAACTTACGATTATTGTGTATGCATTGAGCATTTTATTATATTTCATTGATTTTCTTTACAGTAACCGGAAAGCAAATAAAGTTGCCTTCTGGTTACTTGCGTTTGTATGGATTTTACAGACGATATTTTTATTGCTATTCATGGTAGATACAGGTAGATTTCCTGTGCTCACGATTTTTGAGGGATTATATTTTTATGTCTGGGTCCTAGTTACATTATCACTGGGTATCAACCGATTAATGAAGGTCGATTTCATCGTATTTTTTACAAATGTCGTCGGCTTTGCGATTATGGTTATCCATACCTTTGCCCCAATTCAATATGAATCCGAGGTTATGGTCGGACAGCTCGCATCGGAGCTACTTTTCATACATATTACGATGGCGATTCTTTCTTACGGTGCATTCTCTATCTCTTCTGTATTTTCGTTGTTGTATGTCATTCAGTACGATTTATTGAAAAGGAAGAAGTGGGGGAAAAAGCTGATCCGTATCGCGGATTTGGCAAAGCTGGAGCATATGTCTCACGTATTAAATGTGATTGGTGTGCCAATGCTTTTATTGGCACTTATTCTAGGGTTACAATGGGCATATATCAAGCTTCCAGATGTTGTTTGGTACGATGCAAAAGTAATCGGTTCCTTTATTGTCCTCACGGTCTATGGTGTTTATTTGTATTTACGTGTTGGCAAAGGAATTCAAGGGAAAAACCTGGCCCTATGGAATTTAGCGTCATTTCTTATCGTTTTAATTAATTTTTTTCTATCAGGACAATTATCGTCCTTCCATATTTGGAATTCATAGACTCTATATATGAAGCAGGAGGCTCTCATGAGAAAATTTATTGTTGGTTCTAGACGAAGTAAGCTAGCTTTAACCCAAACGAACTGGGTAATTGAGCAATTAAAGAAAATCGACCCTTCTTATGATTTTGAAGTGAAGGAAATCGTGACAAAAGGGGACAGAATTCTTGATGTGACCCTTTCAAAAGTTGGGGGAAAAGGTCTTTTTGTTAAAGAAATTGAGCAAGCCATGTTAGATGGAGAAATCGATCTTGCTATCCATAGTATGAAAGACATGCCAGCAGTACTTCCTGAAGGTTTAACGATTGGTGCAATTCCTGTAAGGGAAGACCATCGTGATGTGTTAATTTCAAAGGGACATATACCTTTAAAAGATCTTAAAGGAGGTGCTGTTATCGGAACGAGCAGTCTGCGCCGTGCAGCACAGCTTCTTGCGGTTCGTCCTGATTTAGAAATTAAATGGATTCGTGGAAATATTGATACGCGTTTAGAAAAGCTGAATACAGAAGATTACGATGCGATTATTTTGGCAGCAGCTGGCCTTTCTCGCATGGGCTGGGCAAGTGATGTGATCACAGAATTCCTTGAACCAGAAGTGTGTCTTCCTGCTGTAGGACAAGGAGCTTTATCCATTGAGTGCAGAGAAAACGATACGGAGCTACGTTCTCTTTTAGAAAAATTTACTTGTGCCAAGACGGATCAAACAGTAAGAGCAGAGCGTGCTTTCCTTAATAAAATGGAGGGCGGATGCCAGGTTCCGATTGCAGGGTATGCTTTTATCGATGAAAACGAGAAAATCGTCTTCACTGGATTGGTTGCATCTCCAGATGGGAAAACGATCTACAAAGAACGTTTAGAAGGAACAAATCCTGAAGAATTGGGCAATGCAGCTGCTAAGTATTTGACAGATAAGGGAGCTAAAGCTCTTATTGATGAGGTGAAAAAGGAGTTAGAGGGATAATGAGCTCCGCCACTTTACGTGGAAAAAAGGTTCTTGTACCAAGAGGGAAAAAGAATGCTAAATCCTTTTCGACTATTGTAGAAGAGCTTGGGGGAGTTCCTATTGAGATTCCCCTTCTCGCATTCCGTCCGGTCGAAAATCAAAAAATACCTAGCTTGCATACATATGACTGGCTTATTTTTACGAGTAATGTAACGGTAGAAACATTTTTTTCACTAGTAGGAACAGAAGACAATATTCAGCTTCCGAAGATAGCAGTCATCGGTGAAAAGACGGAACAGGCACTGCTGAGACGTAATGTCCAAGTGGACTTTAAGCCGCATGAATATGTCGCTGAAAGCTTTGTTCAAGAGTTTTCACAGTTTGTGAAAAAAGGAGACAAGCTATTACTTCCGAAAGGTAATTTAGCGAGAGATTTGATTGCGCAATTTTTCAAAGATAAGGGTCATATCGTGGATGAAATGGTGATTTATGAAACTTATTTTCCTGAAGAAAGTAAGGAAAAACTAGTTCAATTGCTAAAGTCTAAGGAATTAGATGTTCTTCCTTTTACGAGTCCATCTACGATTGATCATTTTATGAGCGTTGTGAGAGAATTGGATCTTCTAGAGTGCATAGAGGATTGTATTGTAGCAGCGATTGGTCCAGTCTCAAAACGTAGGTGTGAGGAGCACGGCTTGACCGTCCATGTCATGCCAGAAAACTATACATCTTTTGAAATGCTTAAAGCAGTTGTAGCTTTTTTAGAAATACATAAAAATTAGGAGGAACTAATTATGAGTTTATCATTTAGTCGTCATCGTCGTTTAAGACAATCTGCAGCGATGCGTTCTCTTGTTCGTGAAAATCATCTTCATGTAGAAGATTTAATTTATCCACTCTTTGTTGTAGAAGGAAATAATGTTCGTAATGAGATTTCTTCTATGCCAGACGTGTACCAGTTATCTCTAGATAAATTATTAGCAGAAATCGATGAGGTTGTTTCTTTAGGAATTAAATCGGTTCTATTGTTTGGGGTTCCAGATGAAAAGGACGAATGCGGAACGGGTGCTTTCCATGATCACGGGATTGTTCAGGAAGCTACTCGCTTAATCAAACAGCATTACCCAGAATTAATCGTGGTAGCTGATACTTGTCTATGTGAATATACAAGCCACGGTCATTGTGGAATGGTTGAAAACGGGAAAGTTTTAAATGACCCATCATTAAAATTATTGGTGGATACAGCAGTCAGTCAAGCAAAAGCAGGAGCGGATATTATTGCCCCTTCTAATATGATGGACGGTTTTGTGGCCGCTATCCGTGCTGGCTTAGATGAAGCTGGTTTTGAAGAAGTACCTATCATGTCTTACGCTGTAAAATATTCTTCTGCATTCTACGGTCCGTTTAGAGAGGCTGCAGAAAGTACACCTCAATTTGGCGACAGAAAAACGTATCAAATGGACCCAGCAAATCGTCTAGAAGCATTTAGAGAGGCTGAGTCTGATGTGGCTGAAGGCGCAGATTTTCTTATCGTGAAGCCAGGAATGCCATATTTGGATATCGTCCGCGATGTGAAAAATAATTTTACCATACCTGTAGTGATTTATAATGTAAGTGGTGAGTATTCAATGGTCAAAGCAGCTGCTCAGAACGGCTGGATTGATGAAAAAGGCGTCGTTATGGAAATGCTACTGGGTATGAAACGCGCTGGTGCAGACATCATCATTACATACCATGCTAAAGATGTCGCGAAATGGTTAAGAGAAGCTTAAGAGAAAATAAGTAAATGCAATGGAAATGAGGGAATATGATGCGCTCTTATGAAAAATCGATTGCTGCTTTTAAAGAAGCAAAAAAACTAATGCCTGGTGGAGTAAATAGTCCAGTTCGTGCGTTTAAATCAGTCCAAATGGACCCGATTTTCATGGAACGAGGAAAAGGCTCAAAGATTTATGATATTGATGGCAATGAATATATTGACTACGTCCTTTCATGGGGTCCACTCATTCTTGGTCATACAAACGATCAAGTGGTGGAAGCTCTTAAAAAAGTGGCGGAAATGGGTACAAGCTTTGGTGCTCCAACTGTAAAGGAAAATGAATTAGCAAAGCTCGTTCAAGAGAGAGTTCCTTCAATTGAAATCGTCCGTATGGTTTCATCCGGTACAGAAGCGACAATGAGTGCGCTTCGTCTTGCACGTGGGTATACGAATCGAAACAAGATTTTAAAATTTGAAGGGTGCTATCATGGTCATGGTGACTCTCTGTTAATTAAAGCAGGTTCAGGTGTAGCGACATTAGGTTTACCTGACAGTCCTGGAGTTCCAGAAGGAGTCGCAATTAACACGATTACAGTTCCTTATAATGATCTAGAAGGCGTCAAGCTTGCTTTTGAACAATTCGGCGATGATATCGCAGGGGTAATCGTAGAACCTGTAGCTGGAAACATGGGTGTTGTTCCACCATTACCAGGATTCTTAGAAGGCCTTCGTGAAATTACGAAGCAATATGGCGCACTTCTTATCTTTGATGAAGTCATGACAGGCTTCCGTGTAGGCTATAATTGTGCTCAAGGTTACTTTGGTATTACTCCAGACCTAACTTGTCTTGGAAAAGTAATCGGTGGTGGTCTACCGGTTGGTGCATACGGTGGTCGTGCGGAAATCATGGAGCAAATTGCCCCAAGTGGTCCGATTTATCAAGCTGGAACATTATCTGGTAATCCACTTGCGATGACTGCTGGTTATGAAACACTTAGCCAGTTAACTCCTGAATCTTACGATGAGTTCATTCGTAAAGGGGATATGTTAGAGGCTGGTCTTAAAAAAGCAGCTGAAAAACATGATATTCCAATCACAGTGAACCGTGCTGGTTCAATGATTGGCTTCTTCTTTACAAATGAAAATGTCATCAATTATGAAACTGCAAAATCCTCGAATTTAGACTACTTTGCTGCTTATTACCGTGAGATGGCGAACCAAGGTGTGTTCTTACCACCATCTCAATTTGAAGGATTGTTCTTGTCCACTGCTCACAGTGATGAGGACATTGAAAAAACAATTGCAGCTGCTGAAATTGCATTTTCAAAGCTAAAATAAATTTATTTGAAAAGCAGGGTTTAATCACTTTTGTGATTTTCCCGGCTTTTTTTGTCTCTGGAAGTATGCTTTTTATCAAAATGATTTCTTGGAATAAAAAGTAATTCTAAGTAGGATTGGGGCGGAAGGTATGAGACTTCTGGAGATTTGTTAAAAGTTTAATCACTTAATACAAAGTTCGATTATTTAAGATAAAGATTGATCAATAATCATAATAATTTTACCTCCATTAATATCTGAAAGTTGAGGTGATTTTTTGTCAAATAATTATGTTAGTCTTAGTATTAAGATTGTGAGAAAATCTACTTCCACTAACAAGGCCAGTTAGTTGAAGAAGGAATGGATAACTTTAAAATGAAAACTCGCCAAAATGACTTCGGCGAGTTATGTTTTTTTTTTCACAATATGAACAATTTAAAAAACTGTTATCTTGATATTTTGGAAATGTACCTAAACAATTTAGTAACTTTTTGCAAGTAGTTATTCCATCATGTTTTTCGATAATTGGTACGCTTTCTCTACCCATTCGTCGATTTCATCCCTTGACATACGTAAGGCATTCACAGAAGTTCCATACCCGATTTCCTTTTTACCCTCTTCTAATCCTTTAAAAATACCATCTGCGAATGCATCTAATGGTTCTCCAAACGTGTGTAAACCGGCTCCACCTAAATCTGTATTCACAGCCGGAGGAGCAACTTCAATGACTTCTACAGACGTATCAGAAAGTTGGTGTCTGAGACTCAGTGTAAAGGAATGAAGCGCTGCTTTTGTTGCTGAATATACAGGAGCAATCACAGCTGGAGTAAAAGCTAACCCAGATGTCACGTTAATAATAGTTGCCTCTTCTTTTGTTGCAAAAAATGGAGCGAATAACATAGAGAGCTGGAACGGTGCTTCTATATTGGTTGCGATTTCTTTACTGAAATGACTCCAATTGTTCTTCGAGTCCGTATTTAACACGTGAAAACGTTGTTGGATACCTGCATTGTTAATTAACACATTCACATCCGGATAGATGGATGTTACCCAATCAAACAATGCTACACGCTCTGATTCAATAGCCACATCACTTACACGAGTAATCAGGCTCGGGAATTTTTCTTTCGCGTTTTGGAGTACCTTTTCACGTCGTCCACAAACAATGACTTTATTTCCAGCCTTTATAAAGCGTTCCGCGAAAGCCAATCCTATTCCTGCACTTCCGCCTGTAATCAATATTGTATTTCCTGAAAGTTTCATTTTAGTTCCTCTTTTCCATGATTTTCTCGAACTAAATAAAAACATATCGCAGTAAAACTCGTTGGATTGGACCGAACACGCGTTGAATTTTCTTGCCTGAATCTGTTTTGTGTAACGTTCAATTATAAAGCCAATCCCCTTTAGGATTCAGTCATTAATGAAATTTCAGCTAACGCAGCTTGCTTGTGCTGCCTTTTGAATTACCATATCTTAGGCATTCGAGTGAGATTTTTCTTCACGTACTGATTTAAGTTTTAATGAAGAAGCAAGTATTACTAGGATACTCACTACTCCAATCCATACTAGGGTAGACACAGATGAACTCCAAGTTAATCCTTTACCGAAGAAGAACAGCTCTCGTAGACCCTGTACCATGAATCGCATTGGTAACCAAGGATTAACCCAATCTCGATAAAATGGAGACATCATTTCCGGAGCCATTGCAAGTAATGGTGCACCAAAGAAAAGCATTAAGATAAATATAGGCATACCTTTAAGCCCCAATAGTGTAAGTACAGCTGATATCATTAGGAAAAAGCTAAAGGCAGTAATGGATAAAAATAATGCTGTATCTGTGAATTCTGGGATGTGTAATCCTAGCATTCCATCTGCCAGCCAAGTTATTCCAAATCCAACGACAAGACCAACAATTGCTCCCAATAGAATTTGAACGATCTTTACGACAAAATTCTCTTTGCGATTAGCAATCGATAATTTACTAACAGCCATAAAGATAATAGCGGCACCCACTAGACTTGCCATCCATAGTGGCTGGAATAAGGAAACAGGAGCATTACCGTTTGCACTTTTTGTGCCAATTTCATTAACATTAGTGACCTTTTTTGTAATAGGAGTTGCAAGACTTGCAGCTTGTTCTGTTGTTAATGTTGCACCTTGTTTTTCAAAACCTTGAAGTAGTTGGGTACGAACATTGTTGTTCATATTATCCACAATTCCGTTTAATACCTGTCCTGCCATCGTGGATGCCGCAGTATTCATCCCCTGATTTATATAGATTTGTACTTCTGGTGAAGAAGGCGTTGTTGTCTGTAATGATGCTTGTTTAGCACTGAAATCTTTCGGAATTACCAATGCCGCATAATATTTTTGATTATCCATTCCTTTTTGTGCTTCATCTGCAGTCTTTACTTCAACCCATTTCACAGCCGGGTCTTCGTCCGTTGTTGTTGCTGTTTTTTGTATCATTTCAACGATTGTGTCACCCATATTCATCTTTGGTTGATTCGGAATTTGCACTCCTTGGTCTTCGTTAACAATCGCTATCGGCAAATTTTTCGGTTGGGGTTGGACAGATGGAAAAAGTGTTAGTGAAAAAATAAATATGACTACTAAAGCAAAGATCGGTGATAATAACACCAATTTGTTTTTTAAAATATTCATTAGTTTAAAAACTCCCTTATAGTAATAAAGTAAAAAAGAGCGAACTTGGTTTCAAAAAACGGTGTGACATCCCTCCTTATATTCTAATCCCAATTAATGAACAACAAGTTGACTATTGTTACAAAGAAATATTACAATGAATTTAAAATAAGCTCAATAATCAATAAAAACGAATGTGTTCATTGATAAACAGATTATAACTTACTGTTCATTCAGAACGATTAACTTATAAAGGAAGAAATAAAAATGGTTCAATCACTAAGAGAAATGAAAGTAGCAAAAACGAAGGAATTATTAAGAAATACCCTTATAGATTTAATCGAAGAAAAAGGGTTTGATGCTATTTCAGTAAGAGATATAACGTTAAAGGCTGGATTAAACAGAGGTACATTTTATCTTCATTACCGTGATAAACATGACTTAATGGAAAAAAATCAAAATGAACTGTTGAAAGGACTACATGAAAAACTAAAGCAATTAAAACCATACGAATTTGATAGATATTATTCAAAAGACATGATGTATCCGCCAATTCTTCAACTCTTTTATTATTTGATGGAAAACAAACGCTTCATTAAAATTATGATTAGTTCAAATGGAGATCCAGCTTTTCCTAAAAAAATGAAAGAATATATAAAAGAATCTTTTTATGAAAAATTAAATATTATTAAAGACCAGAATATTATCGATGTCCCACATGAATATACTACAGCATTTATTTCATCTGCATTTTTTGGTCTAATTGAGCAATGGATAGAAAAAGATGAACAAAATACACCAGAGGAAATGGCATTAATGCATATGAGAATGTTGAATTTTATGAAACAATCAATAAGACAAAATTTGAAATAGCAGATGATGATCGTTGAAAGCGAGTACCTGTGTGGAAATCAAAGATAATAATAGTCACCTTTTCTGGTGGCTTTTTTTATGGCTAAAGTTATCATAAAAGACTTCTCCCACTCATAAATTGTTAATGACATGGTGATTAATGAGAGGATACGAAAGGAGGAGTCGCTTTGTCTGAAGGAAATGAGTCATTCTTACGTTTTTCCTTGGAAGAATCGGTATGGTTTCAAAAAGGACAGGAAGTAGCGGAGTTAATCACAATTTCGCTTGACCCAAATATAACCATTCATGAAAATGAGCAGTACGTAACGATCGAAGGGGCATTGCAATTAACAGGAGAGTACAAACGCCACTCCGTAGATGTGGAAGAGGAAGAATTTCCAGCATCACCTAAATTTATTCAACAGGTAGAAGAAAGAGGAGAAGGGGTTACGGAATTTTCTCATCGGTTCCCGGTGGATATTACAATCCCGCAACATCGGATTGCTAGTATCTATGATCTGGATGTTGAAATTGAATCCTTTGATTATGCATTTCCTGAACGAAGCTGCATGAAACTTACTGCGGATTTAACGATTACTGGCTTAAAAGGCGATGATCAGAAGGAAGAAGTAGAGGTTGAAGAAGAAGTGCAAGTTCAAGAGTTTGCCTTCCGTGGACCTGAGGTGAACCAACCAGAAAGCGTGGCGGAAGAGGTACAGGAATTCGAAGAAACAGTTCCTCCGACTGCACAACTATTCAAACCATTCGAGGTTGAAGCACGAAAAACTTCTGGAGAGCCTGAAGAAGAGTCTACACCTATTGAATTTGAACAAGACAGTATTCCGACGCTACAAGTCTTTCAATCAGAAAAACCGGACTATCCAGATATCTCTTTCTCAGCTCAGAGAAGCGAATACGGTACGAATGCTGAGGCTAATTTGAACCAGCCTGCCGTGGAAGAAGCAGAGATAGAATACGAAGAGCCATCCTTTGAAGAAGAAGCTCCTGCCGCAGAGGAAGTTGAAACTAAGAAAAAGAAGAAGAAATCGAAAAAGCAAGGTATTTCTATTACTGAATTTTTGGCTCGAAAAGAAATTGAGGAAGATGTGGCAAAGCTAAGGGTATGCATTGTTCAAAATGGAGATACACTTGATGTATTGGCTGAGAGATATGACATTTCTGTTCAACAACTCTTGAAGGTGAATCATTTAGAGGTTAATCAAGATGTTTATGAGGGGCAGGTTTTGTATATTCCAGCTACCGTTGCTCACAATTAATGGAGTGAATGGGTCTTAATATACACATGATGAAAACTGGCTGGGTGGGGAGGAAAAACCTGCTCGGCTATTTTATTTGGCGTTAGGCTTTGTTATTGTCGTTGTTGATTTTTTGATTTTCGACTGGTGTACAAACTAACCGGAAAAATTCCGCTTAATTATAGTGAAATAGGTGAATTTCTTAATTTAGCCGGAATTTTTCCTTCTATTTTTCAATGTTATAAATTCAATAACCAACCTTTAACAGAGCTTTGCGTTAAGAAAAGAGCTACTATTTTGCTGAGGGAAGAAGTGGTTTTGGGTGAGTAAATCGAATCAATTGAAGGAAGTTTCCCCGATTCTGAAACATTTTGGGGTCACACCTCACTTTGTTGAAAATTTCGGGAAGGTAAGCAGAATCTATGGAGATAAAGGTGTCTTTGCCTTGAAAAAAATTCCTCCAACACATGGGACCCATTTTATCAAAAACGTTCAGTACCTTTATCAAAAGGGCTACAATCGTATTGTCCCAATTTACCCCACGTTAGATGGACGCTATGCAATTATCCATAACAATCATTTGTATTATTTAATGCCATGGCTACCGAATGAAGTAAAAGAAGAACAGGATGAGCGGCATAAGCAAATGTTCAGGGAATTAGCTAGGCTTCATATCTTATCGGTTCGAGAGGTGTCGATTAATAAAGAGGAGAAACAGGAGCATTATGAGGCGACCATTCATGAATGGGAAACGGAAAATGAATTTGTTGAGGGGTTCCTAGAGCATTGTGAAAATCAGTGGTATATGTCTCCGTTCGAGCTGCTCTTTTGTCTCTATTACAATGATATTAGTCAGGCCCTTCGCTATTCAACGAATCAATTTAAGGAATGGTTTGAGAAGACAAAGGATGACAATAAAGCACGAATAGTCATTTCTCATGGAAAGTTATCGACGGAGCATTTTATCTATGATGATAGAGGATATGGCTTTTTTGCCAACTTCGAGGATAGTAGACAGGGTTCTCCAATGCATGATTTGTTGCCGTTTTTATCAAGAGCTTTGAAGACCTATCCAAAGAATAATGAGGATTGTGTAGACTGGCTCTACACATACTTTAAGTATTTTCCTTTAAAAGAAGCCGAATTGCATCTTCTCTTAAGCTATTTTGCACAGCCAGGACCTTTTATTAGAATTGTAGAAGATTATTATAAATCCCCAAATAAAAATGAGCGAAAGTTTGTTCAAAGACTGCAAAGACAATATTGGCAGTTGAAAAATATTGAATATATTGTCATGCGCATCGATGAAATTGAAAGGCAGAAGAAATTAGCACAAGAAGCGGCACAGGCTGAAGCTGAGGGACAGGATGGAGCCCAAGGTTGATATAAAATGGGCTCCTAAATTAAGTCCAATTTGAAAGCAAAAGCAATTAAAATAAGAGCGATCAAGAATAGCACATCAAAAGCGGTTGGGAATAGGAGTGTTCGTACTCCTTGAAAGATACAAAATGGGATAATAAATTGCCCGAGTACCCCTCGCGACTTTCGCAGCCAAGGCGGAAGCGAATACGGATTATATCTTCTTCTCATCATTTTCCCTCCATTTCTACTAGTAAAAGAGCCTTAATTTAATTTATGTCCACTGTTTCTGGATTGTGTCTAAAACTTTTTCTGAATGGAACAATGATCAGAAACGTGTATATAATATAAAAAAATCGGATATCCTTATTGACGTTACCCTTCGTTTTTAGGTAGTATAATGAATATATAAATAAGGAATAGGCTTTGATAGGGAAGAGTACTATGGACACTTGCTTTTAGAGAGGAAAACCATTAGCTGAAAGGTTTTCTAAGTAATTCCAAAGGAAGTCACCCTTGAGCATCTTTTATGAAAGAATTTTCGAGTAGTAAAAGACGGGAAAACCGTTATCGATTTAAGTGCCAACCAAGTACTTTATTTTTGGTTGGAAAAAAGGTGGTACCGCGAAGCAACTCCATTCGTCCTTTTCTAAGGCGAATGGAGTTTTTTGTTTGTTTAGTAATCAGGAAAGGAAGATAGAATATGGAATCAAATGAATTAGCAATGCCAACAAAGTATGATCCCAATTCGATTGAAAAGGGTCGTTATGATTGGTGGTTAAAGGGAAAATTTTTCGAAGCCCAAAGTGACGAAAAGAAAGAGCCTTACACGATCGTAATCCCACCTCCGAACGTAACTGGGAAGCTTCACTTAGGACATGCATGGGATACAACGCTTCAAGATATTCTGACTCGTATGAAACGCATGCAAGGCTACGACGTTTTATGGTTACCTGGAATGGACCATGCCGGAATTGCAACACAGGCAAAGGTTGAAGAAAAACTTCGTAACGACGGAATTAGTCGTTATGACTTAGGTCGCGAAAAGTTCGTGGAAGAAACTTGGAAATGGAAAGAAGAATATGCGGAACATATTCGTCAGCAGTGGTCTAAGGTCGGTCTAGGCCTTGATTATAGCCGCGAAAGATTTACGCTTGACGAAGGATTGTCAAAGGCTGTTCGTGAAGTATTTGTATCGTTGTACAAAAAGGATCTTATTTACCGCGGTGAATATATCATCAACTGGGATCCTTCTACAAAAACGGCTCTATCCGATATTGAGGTTATCTACAAGGATGTTCAAGGTGCATTCTATCATATGAAATACCCACTTGCAGATGGTTCAGGCCATATTGAAGTAGCAACAACTCGTCCTGAGACAATGCTTGGTGATACGGCTGTAGCTGTTCATCCAGAAGATGACCGTTACAAACATCTAATTGGAAAAAAAGCTATTTTACCAATCGTAGGTCGTGAAATTGCCATTGTCGGTGATGATTATGTGGATATGGAATTTGGTTCAGGTGCTGTTAAAATTACGCCTGCTCACGATCCGAACGACTTTGAAGTTGGAAACCGTCATAATTTAGAACGTATCCTTGTTATGAACGAGGACGGTACCATGAATGATCGTGCTGGTAAGTACAAAGGAATGGACCGTTTTGAATGTCGTAAGCAAATTGTGAAGGATCTCCAAGAAGAAGGCATCCTCTTCAAAATTGAAGAACATATGCATTCAGTTGGTCACTCTGAGCGAAGTGGAGCGGTAGTTGAACCATATTTATCTACGCAATGGTTTGTTAAAATGCAGCCACTTGCTGATGAGGCAATTGCTCTTCAAGAAAAAGAAGAGAAAGTTAATTTTGTACCAGATCGATTTGAAAAAACATATTTACGCTGGATGGAGAATATCCGTGATTGGTGTATTTCCCGTCAATTATGGTGGGGACACCGTATTCCTGCTTGGTACCATAAGGAAACTGGTGAAGTCTATGTTGATCATGAGCCACCAGCAGATATTGAAAACTGGGAGCAAGATACAGACGTATTGGATACTTGGTTCAGTTCCGCTTTATGGCCGTTTTCTACAATGGGTTGGCCAGATACGGACGCAGTTGACTATAAGCGCTTCTATCCAACTGCAGCACTTGTAACTGGATATGATATTATCTTTTTCTGGGTATCTAGAATGATTTTCCAAGGGCTTGAATTCACGGGAGAGCGTCCATTTAAAGATGTTTTAATTCATGGCTTAGTAAGAGATGAGCAAGGTCGTAAGATGAGTAAATCTCTTGGAAATGGTGTTGACCCAATGGATGTAATCGATAAATATGGCGCAGATTCTTTACGTTACTTCTTATCAACTGGAAGCTCACCAGGTCAAGATTTACGTTTTAGCATCGAAAAGGTTGAAGCAACTTGGAATTTTGCCAACAAGATTTGGAATGCTTCTCGTTTCGCGCTTATGAATATGGAAGGTTTAACTTTCGATGAAATCGACTTAAGTGGCGAAAAATCTGTTGCAGATAAATGGATTCTTACACGCTTAAACGAAACGATTGATACAGTTACAAGATTGTCAGACCGCTATGAGTTTGGTGAAGTTGGTCGTGTTCTATACAACTTCATTTGGGATGATTTCTGTGATTGGTACATCGAAATGGCGAAATTACCATTGTACGCAGATGATGAAGCAGCGAAAAAGACAACTCGCTCGATCTTAGCTTATGTTCTTGATAATACGATGCGTTTACTTCACCCATTCATGCCATTCATTACAGAAGAAATTTGGCAGAACCTCCCTCATCATGGAGAGTCCATTACGGTTGCTAAATGGCCAGAAGTGAATGCAGAACTAACAGACAGTGAAGCGTCTGCTGAAATGAAGTTGTTAGTGGAAATGATTCGTTCTGTTCGAAACATTCGTGCTGAAGTGAACACACCTTTAAGCAAAAAGATTAAAATGATTGTTAAGGCGAAAGATGCCGGGGTTCTGGGTACATTAGAAAAGAACCGTTCCTATATTGAGCGTTTCTGTAACCCTGAAGAGCTTGTTCTAGGCATTGATGTCCCAACTCCTGATAAAGCAATGTCTGCAGTTGTAACAGGAGCAGAAATCATTTTACCACTTGAAGGGCTCATCAATATTGACGAAGAAATTGCTCGTCTTGAGAAGGAACTTGATAAGTGGAATAAAGAAGTGGAGCGCGTTCAAAAGAAATTGAGCAATGAAGGCTTTGTGAAAAAAGCACCTGAGAAGGTTATTGAAGAAGAACGTGCGAAAGAAAACGATTATCTTGAAAAGAAATCAATTGTAGAACTTCGTATTAAAGAATTAAGAGGCGAATAAGCAAATACGTTAAGAGAAGACGAATCCACCCTAGTTGGATTCGTCTTCCGTGTATAATAAATTTTTTAAAATCTAGTTGTTTGAACCTTATAGAAAAAGGGTGGATACATTTATGTTTCAGACATATGAGGAAGCTTTAAATTGGATTCATGCCCGCTTAAGATTGGGGATAAAACCCGGTTTGAAGAGAATGGAATGGATGATGGAACGACTTGATCATCCTGAAAAAAAGCTGAAAACCGTTCATATTGGTGGTACAAATGGGAAAGGCTCGACCGTTACGTTTTTGCGTTCGATTTTAGAGGAATCTGGACTAAACGTAGGTACCTTTACTTCACCTTATTTTGAGCACTTCAACGAACGGATCTCTATCAATGGTTTGCCAATGAGCAATGAGGAGCTAGTCGAGTTGACCAATCTGATTAAACCATTGAGTGACGAGCTGGAAAAGACAGATCTTGGAGCACCAACTGAATTTGAAGTCATCACAGCGATGTCCTTCTATTATTTTGCTCAAATTCAGCCTGTGGATATTGTGTTGTATGAGGTTGGACTTGGAGGTCGATTTGATTCTACGAATATTATCGAACCGATGTTATCCATTATTACGAGCATTGGGTTAGATCATACGAGTATCTTAGGGGAAACCCATGAGAAGATTGCTTTTGAAAAAGCAGGGATTATTAAGAGAAACGCTCCGATTTTAACGGCCGTAAAGCAGCCGGAGGCGTACAGAGTAATCGAGGAAAAAGCAGTGGAGCTAGCTGCTCCTATTTATAAGCTCGGGGAACAGTTTTCCATTGAAAATCATGTGTCGATTGAAAAAGGAGAACGTTTTACGGTCCGGACACCTGACAAAACCATTGAAAATATCGAAATCTCGATGTATGGACAACATCAAACAGAGAACGCTGCGCTAGCTGTTATGGCAGCATTTCTTTTAAAAGATGTCTTTGCTATTGATGAAGCACATTTTTATTGTGGATTAAAAAGGGCCTACTGGCCGGGGCGATTTGAAATTGTTTCCCATTATCCTTTAATCGTCCTTGATGGTGCGCATAACGAAGAGGGAATTACGACTCTTGTAAACGAACTCAGAAGGCGCTACAAAGATATGAAAAAGAGAGTGATTTTTGCGGCCCTAGGGGATAAGAAATTGAACAAAATGATCGGAAAACTAGATTCCATTGCCGATTCTATTACGTTTGTCGATTTTGATTATCCTCGTGCAGCTAATGCTGAACAGCTATTTGCGATTAGTTCTTCAACTCAGAAAAGGATTCAATCTGATTGGAAACAGGCGATTATGGAAGAAATTCAGCTACTAAATAAGGAAGAGATGCTTATTATCACGGGTTCTCTCTACTTTTTATCAGAGGTCAAACCGTATGTTGAAAAAAGTCTTTAATTCACTGCGGTAGAATATTAAAATATGTGACAAAAGTTAGAAAATTTGATAAACTAATAATTGGAAACCGTGACTATTTTACTAAATAACAGGGGAGGGGATTCAATTGATACAGCCGCATGTGAAAAGGAATATTTGGCTTCTATGGCTTTTTGTAGTACCGGTTGGAATTTGGCTTACTTATCATTACTATCCCCCTGTAGAAAGTTTACTGAATATAGATATTTTGGGCTTTTTATTGCTAACGTTCTTCGTGGCAAGCACACCGATGATTATTAACAACACCCCAGTATTTTATATTCAATGGGTATCCCTTACAGTGTTTTTGACTTATGGGCTTTTTGCAGAAGTAATCTTAATGCAGTTAGCACTTGTCGTAGTCTTGATGCGCATTAGATTGCCAAAGGAACATATCTATCGATTTCCGTTAAACTGGTTCATGTTCTTTATCGTATCAGTCGCAAGTGGTCTCATTTATTATGCGATTGGTGGAACTCATGGAATCGATATCATGAGTAGTCCTAAAAATCTCGTTTTGGCTTTTGTTTATGCATTTAGCTATTTCTTTTTGAATCATTTTACATTAACTTTATTTGCCTATCTTGTTCAGAAGCGAAGAAGGGAAATATTCGACCAAGATTTTATCTGGGAAGCTGTCACTACGACACTCACGCTTCCTATCGGTTTAGTACTATACATTCTTTATCATGAAGTTGGTTTAGTTTCAATTTTCTTTGTGGGGGTTCCTTTTGCTAGTTTAGCAGTAATTTTAAATCTCTATCATTCTAGCGATAAGGTCAATCATTACCTGCAAAATGCTGCTGAAATCGGACATGAGCTGGCCGAACGTTTACATGTTGAAGAAGTAATTGATTTGTACATTCAAAAGCTTACAGGGATGCTCCCTGTTGATTATGCTTACATATTAGATGTTGTAGATGACGAGCTGCAATTAATCAGAAGGGTCGAAAAAGACACGGATGAATTTATGGATGTTCTGCCCTTAAAAAAGAATGAGGGCATCAGTGGGCATGTCTGGAAATCTGGCAAGGCGGTTCTATACCATTCTCAAAAGGAATGGAAAGATATTGTAGAAGGGTACATGCCAAAGTCAGTGGAAAGTATTATTTGTGTTCCGATTGTCCGCAGTAATGAAGTGATCGGAATTCTTCTTTTAGCATCCCAACAGAAACGTGCCTATGAAAAGTCTCAGCTAATGATTGTTGATATTCTTTGTTCCTATTTTGCTGTTGCAATTGAAAATGCGAAGCATTATGAACGAACAAAAGAAGATAGTGAACGCTGTGCCTTAACGAAGCTATATAATTACCGTTTCATCGAAAGAAAGTTGAATGAAGAATATAATTTGCTCGTGAGTGGTAAAAGAACGAGTCTATCAGTAATCATGCTGGACATCGATCATTTTAAATCTGTGAATGATACATATGGGCATCAAAGCGGAAATGAAATTCTCCAACAGATTGGGAATCGTCTAGCGGGTTATATCGAAGAAGAGACTGGAATAGTTGCAAGATATGGTGGGGAAGAGTTTCTTATCGTCCTGCCTGATGTTGATAAATATGCTGCACTCCAAATGGCGGAGATTATTAGACAAATCATTGCAAATCGACCATTTGTTTTAACAGAACATATTCAAGAAGACCAACCAGAAATCACGGTTCAAATTACAGCTTCAATAGGAGTAGCCTGTGCCCCAATCGATGCAGATGACGCCATGTCACTCATTAGGCATGCCGATAGAGCCCTTTATGTTGGCGCAAAACAGAACGGAAGAAATAAGGTTGCGGAATACGTAAAATAAGAGCAAGCTGATTTGATATCGGCTTGCTTCTTTTTATGTTGTCATTAGATGCGGATACTCACATAGTAGATTTAGTCAATTTATAATAGTAAAAAATTAATAGATAATTATACAAATAGTTAACAATATTACTATTGATTACGTTTAGCAATTGGTATAATAGTAGTTATAAAGACTCAGATCAATCGATTGATCAAAATTCGGTAAGGGAGGTTAAACATGAGGAATAGATTTAGATATATATCAGTTGGTATTATTATTCTTATTTTAGTTTCTACTATTATTCAGCCTCTACCTACAAGTGCAACGACACAGCTTGATGTGAATTTCTCAGTTATTCCATCATCAACTGATCTAACATTAGATGCAGATGGTTTAGCTAAAGGAAGTTTTAATATAAATATTACTCCAGAGGGAACGGCTAATCAGAAAGATAGAGAGCCCATTGATGTGGCATTTGTCTATGATACGTCAGGCTCGATGGACGATTATTTAGAGTCTAAAAAGAAATCTACCAGTGCCAAAAATGCTTTGGCTAGTGCACTAACTTATTTTGGTGCTAGCAATAATCAGATATCTGGAGACCATTTTTACTTTATCCCATTTAACGATGATGTACGCACAAGTGGACAAGTAAAAGTAGTAGAAGGATTAAAGAATATAGAAGGGCTACTTAACAAACTAGAATCGAATAATATAGGTGGCACTAACTATACCCAGACTCTTGAGTATGCTAAAAACAAGTTGAACCAAAGCGGTAACAAAAATAAATATATTGTGTTCTTGACGGATGGGGAGCCAACTGTCTTAAACTACAATAAAAATAAATATATTTTATATACAAATGGTACGGCCTTATATAATGGCAGGACATCTAAAGGAAACTATCAAATTACAAGAAATTTAATCCATCAAGTAGCGAAAGAGACTAGTGTAAGCTTAGCTGAAAATAATATTACAATGTATAGTATTGGATTCGCAAAAGAAGAGGATATCGATTTCCAATTGTTGGAAAATATGGCGTCAATTACTGGTGGTACGGCTGTACGTGCGACTACCAGCAATCTAACTAGTATATTCCAAGGGATTTCAAAGAAGATCGATAGTTATACAATAAGTGGAGAAGTCACAGTTAATTTACAAAAATTCAATGGAGATGTAGTTGTCGATCCGAACACGACTGCCACAATTGATAGCAATCAAGTGGCACATATCCCATTTAAATTTACTTTCCCTGTTGGGAAACAACCGGATCCTAATAGTATAGTTACATCGTTACCGCTAATATTTAAAAAAGCGGGTACGTACTCATTTGACAATATCAAATTACAGTACGATGGGCTTCAAACACCTAAAACTCATTCAGTTATTACAATCAATGTGAAAAAAAATATGAATTCAGTCCCAGGAGCAAGCTTTGAGGTGAAACCTTCTTCAGAGGAATTTATTAAGCCTCCGAATGAGAATGCCAAGGGGAAAATTGATATTACGATTACTCCAAAAGGTATGGCGCCAAGAGATGAAAGATTACCGATTGATGTGGTTTTTGTTCACGACACATCTGGATCAATGGCAGATACGTTCGATGGAGCAAGAAAGGATACAACAGCAAAGAATGCTTTACAGTCAGCAATAAATTATTTTGAAGCTAGTTCAAAAATAGGGGATAACTTTTATTTTGTCCCATTTGATGGGGAAGTTAGTAACAAGACGACTGCCTATTCAAGTTGCTTTTTGGGATTCTGTTGGGGAGAAAAAAGAATTAATATCAAACCGCTTGCAGGTTTAAATAATATTAAAACCGCGATTGTCGATTTAGACTCAGGTGGTGTTTCTAACGGAGGTACCAATTATAATGCTGCATTAAATGAAGCGATGAATAAATTTAGCAAGGTTACGAATAGCAGTAAATACATCATTTTTCTCACAGATGGTGAGCCGACCAGTCTTACCTACAATAATGATAAGTATGAAATATTTACGAATAACACTGCAAAGAAAAATGGGGTAAATGCTTCATTAACTGATGTGAAGAAAATTATAAGTGAGCAGGCATTAAATATTTCAGACACATTGGGGAAAAGCGGAATTATCATGTATAGCATTGGCTTTGCCAAAGAAGGAGAAGTGGATTTCGAATTATTAAGAAAGATGTCCGCAAAAACAGGTGGATATGCTGTACAGGGGAAATCTAATAATCTGACTAGCATTTTTGATGATATTTCTAAAAAAGTAAATGCAACAAGTATTTCAGGGAATGTAACAATTGATCTCAAGAAATTTAATGGAGACGTTATTGTTGATCCAAACTCAAACTTTAAGGCGAATAGTGATCAGGTTGTCCAAATTCCATATAATATTACATTTCCTGTGGGAGAACCGCCAGATCCTAATTTGATTCAACAATCACTACCATTGCAATTTAAAAAAGCTGGTATCTATGAATTTGTAGATAATATTGAGATGAGCTATACCGATAATAACGGAGTTAGACAGACATTTAAACATAATTCGTTTACGGTTGTTGTAAATGAAGAGACTGCTCCATATTTTTTAAACGAAGTCGATATAGTCGGAAATCAATATTATTCACCAGATGGCTTAGTGAAGATAGGAGATACCGATACTGAGAGAAACGAATTTACAGTAGAGTACAAGCTAAAGCCTGAAACGGTATTTACTGAGATTACAAGTGGAAAGATCAGCAATATGAAGATTACTCAGCCTTTGTTTGATGGGATAACTCTAGCGAATCATGAGCAAATCTTATTATATAAAAACGGTGAACCTATTCCAGGTGTTTCAGTAAGGCCAATTAATAATGGAAGAGACATCGAAATTAATCTGAACAATAATGAGATTACCTATAATACAGGGGAATTTTCTGTAGAAGAATATGTGATTAAATTAAGACTTAAAGCCGATTGGGCTTTACCATACACGTTATTGCCACAGGCAAATTTACAATTCTATGATTCTCGATTTAAGGAACAAACACAGTCCTTAAATACAGATGAACAACATATCTCTATGAGAGTACAGCTTAATGGAATAGATTACACATTCTCAGGAGATTATCAAGGTTCGATTGAAAAAGTTTATAACAAGTATGGAACGATAGTCGCAGAGACGCAACTTTCAAATGGGAACGAGCTTATACAAAAACCAGTAAAGGCAATGAACCTAGTTAATGAAGGTACAGCAATTGAAGTGACATATAACGATGATACTAGTGCTATCCTGTACTTGAAAACGAATTTCAAACTGAAAAATCTTTCGCTAAGTGAAGATCTTCAATCTGGAGCGACAACGAAAGGGAAAATTGGCTTTAAGGTCACAGATTTCGTTGCTGGTGATAATGTTACTTATGAGTACCAATATCACAACAATGGTTCTGATTCAGAGTGGAGAGAATTTGATCCAATGGCAACGATAGAATTACCTAAAGAAATAGAAGGAAAAGTTGAAATCCATGTCAGAACAAAGGGTGGTTTTACCCTAGATGAGAATCCGATTGTAAAAACCTTAACCGTTATTAAAGAGTCTATTTCTGTTGAACCGAATCCAATCGAAATGAATGTAGGACAATCGGTAGATGTAGAGATTAAGATAACTCCTGATGATGGTACTGTTAGAGAGTTTGGGGTTTCAACCACGGATCCATCAATTGCCATATTCGAAGATGGAAAAGTTACAGGTGTAAAAGCTGGAGATACCAAACTTGAAGTAACCACTACGGATATTGCTGGAAATGAGATAACCGAGGAAATTACAATCAAGGTAAATCCAGTATTGATCAAAAATATTACGGTAACTCCAAATCCGTTATACATCGGAAAATTCTTGGAATTTAAAGACTTTATCGTAGATATTGAACCGAAAAATGCCTCTAATCAAAACTTAATTTGGCAATCTTTGAATCCTTCGATTGTGGAGATTCAGGGACTAGGCTGGATTTATGGAAAATCAACAGGAAAAGCAGAAATTGAAATTAGAGCGGATGATGGTAGTAATGTATCCACGACCATTATTGTACATGTAGGTTCTCCATTAACTGGTATTGATGTTGATGATGGAGTAGTCATCGAGAAAGGTGCAACAGATAAAAATGTAAATGATTATTTCAGTTACTTACCTTCTGATGCTACAAATATTAAAGGAGATCCATCCTTTAATTCAACGAATGAAAACATTCTAGAAGTGGAACCGAGTGGAGAGATAATACCTAAGAGAATAGGGGATGCAGGTATTGAAATTACTGTTCAGGATGAGAGTAACAATACCTTTACTGCAGAACTGAAAGTAAAAGTTGTTGAAAAAGGTACAAATGATCGTAATCAAGGCGATAAATACTAAGAAGTGAATAGGAAAAGCCGATAAGCATTCAATGCTCATCGGCTTTTCTTCATTAAATCTGTCACAACTTCTAATCTATCGATCTTTGGTAGTCCTTGAGATTGATTTAAAAACAACTTTTTGTTGTTCTTTATGATCAAACGTGATGCGGTTGCATCATTATCTGAGCCTTTATTAAACTCAATATGTGTTTCTTTATCAGTTGCTGCCCCTCGATAGGCATTTATTTCCAAATTCCCTTTTGAAAAAATTCCGCCTTCAACGTGAAGATACGAGCCCATGGCGTATACTTCCGCATCTTCATTCGTATACAAATAAGCTTTGATGGAGTTAACTTCATTGCTATCTCTAAATTTATTTATGCGAGCAATTTCAAGCTGTCCCTGTGTCAGTAAGATCAGTTCACCTTCATTGTATCCTGTGATGTTGACATTATTGATAGTCGTGTCCCCGAGAACATAAATAGTGGAATCAAAGGCAATATCTCCTCGAATCGTTAAATCCCCAGTAATTAGGATATTTGCAGAAACTTCCATTAATTGATTACCTATATTTTCGATTACAGCATTGCCATCAACAATTATCCATTTGGATTTATCATCCATAATTAAACTATTCGTATCGATATATACCTCTTGCTCACCATGAGTGGGGTACAAATAACCATTTATCGAAGGTGATTGACCTATATTATCAAAGGAATTAACGATTTCCACTGAGGGAGATGCCATTCCCTGTGAGATGATCTCGTCAATTTCTAATACATAGGGGTCAACATGACTTGCAAGAAATCCCGCTAATTTGAGCTTTTCTTTAAATGTCTTTTCAATATCGACTGCAACATATTCATTTTCTTCCCTCATAAAAGTAGGTGCAGTAGGTTGAAAAGCACGACTAAGTTCATTGATCGGAAGAGAGTCAAAGTGATTTTCGACTTTTTCATGTTCATTCTTTTCATTTACGCGATAGCAGTTATTACTACAGTAATCAATCTGTTCATTTTCAATAAACAATAAATTTTCATTTTCACTGTACACAGAAGGGTAAGTTGTATTTTCAACGAGACTTTCTCCATTGTAAATATACTTTGCTTGGTTACTAATGACGAGTTTTTCATTAGCGTATATATTCCCTTTCTCAACAAAGGTTGAGCCATTGAAGGTCAATATCCCTCTTGAGCCAACAGCGTATTTCAAGAAGCTAGGTATTCCTGTTATATACACTATTTGCTTGTACTTTCCACTTGTTACTTGTAGCACTCTTGTAAAATCTTCATTTTCATTAATGGAACTATACTCACCTGTGATGTTTTCAATTTGATAACCAAAGCTATTTCCTAAAATTGAATCGCTTATCAGATTATCGTACTGACTAATCGACATATCGGGATTTTTCGAATTGTATTCTGAACTAATCATTTCTTTTATGAATGCAACAGCTTCACCCAAGGTTCGAATAGAATCTAGATCATTTGTGACTTGCTCCTCTCTGGACTCCGTTCTTTTCGCTCCTCCAATGCTAGTAGAGAGGATTGAAAGGCCAAGGACGGTGAAGACGAGCATCATTACTAAAACAACGAGAAGCGTTGAACCATTTTCATTTTTAAGCATTATAACACCATCCTTAAAATCCAAAGGAGCTTTCCAATAATAAAGGCTTTGTTTTTAACAAATTGGATAGCCTATCATTGTCGTCTTCGATAACAATATTAAGAGTTATTCTTCCATGTTCGCATTTTCCTGCCAATCCTTCCTTTGTACAGGCATATGTGATTGAAGAACTCTGTGGACGTCCGTCTACATCAATATTAGTGAATTTGGAGCTTTCCGAAGAAATCTGATTTTTCTCCAATGAGATGATTTTTTCAACGCCATCTTCCATCACTCTTTGAATTCTTTCGCTGTAAAAGTGATCCGATTCGAAATAGATGAGTAAATCCTGTTCGACTTCATTGGAGTCCTCTACCAAATAACCATCTACATTCTTGGGCTTAAATCTAACTAATTCAATTCCCTTCGAAGTGGAAGTTTCATAGTCTGTAATGTAGTTTGGTGGATTGTTGTACATCTCATTCAAAATCATCGTTGCAACATAATCGGCATCATCTCGTAACTGGGCTTCAATTCCTATTTTTTGATAGAGCTTTAGTCCTGTTACAAATATGCTATATATTACACCTGAAACGATGGACATGATTACTAGTGTTATTAAAACTTCTATTAAAGTAAGTCCAGATTCGGACTTTAGATGCTTCTTCATTTTTTTATCAAGCCCCTTACGACGGCAGACTGCTTATTCCACTCAACGGTAATCTCGACACCTACAAGATATGCTTCTAAATTTGGGGCTGTTTCCTGAGATTGCTCATCATTCAGGATATCTCTTGTGAACTTCACCTCTGCCTCATAGTTGACATTATTAATTTTTGTCGAAAAAAAACTTTGACACACGTTAGGATCATCAAAGACCGTCTCGGAAGGATTGTTTATTACTGTATCAGTGCAATTAGCAGCGCTAATATCTTTTTCCATATCCGTATCAAAGTTAAAATAGGTTTCTTTGACTTTATCAAAATCTTGTTGTTCAAAATAATTTAAAACATTTCGTGCTACATTTATACCAACTGTTTTGTCTTCGTTTTTCTTTGTATATGAGTATGCTTGGTTAAAGAAGGACAAAAATGTGGTAGCGATTATTCCTAAAATGGTTATAGAAAGCAGGACCTCTATCAATGTAAGTCCTTTTTCACTACTACGAATAACTCTTTCTTTCAACAATCTTAGCTCTCCCATCTCATAGTAAATTCCCCTACATATTTACTATTCTCCTTCTTTCAAAATACCTAACTTTATTATACAATATTTAAGAGTCTAAAAATGTAGTGTTTGATCGAAAAATGTAGGAATTTGTATGAGAAATACTGGATTAGTACGATGACTTTTATATAAAAAGGGGTGAGCATATGGAAGAGTTGGTGCTCTCGATAATATCTTTAATTATTCTAATCCCAATTATCTATTTTCTTCCGCTTGGACTATCCAATAAGGGAAAAGGAATACTGATCATCATAGCACTTGTTTTTGCAAATGCAGGACTACTGGCCAATAGCAATTTTCCTATATGGCAAACAGGATTAATCCTGCTAGTGTTATGTATTCTTGCTGTATACGTTTTGGATAAAAGATTTAAAAACTTTTTATTTGCAAATTCGAATGATGATACGCAATTTGAGCCTTCTTTGGAAGAAGAGACAAAAGGCAAGAGCGAAGCCGTCATTAGTGAGCAGATTTTTGCTAATAATGATGCTAAGGGAGATATAGGGGAATATTCTCTTAATGAAACCAACGAAGGTAATGACATTTCTCCTATCAGCACAGATGAACAGCCTGAAATTGAGGAATTACCTATTTCAAGGCATGAGCCGGAGTTAGAAGGAATAGCAGGAACTCTTCTACAGGAAACTGAGGAGTTATCAGAAATAGATACCTTCCAAAATGAAGGGGATGTTGATCACGAATCAGATGAAGAAACAGCCTTCCTTACAAGTAGAGAAACTGCAATGGACGAAGAAGAACTTCTTTCCGAGAAAGACAATGTGCAAGAGCTGAACTATATGTCAGAAATTGAGTTATTGTTAGAAAACGATCATTTAGAAGATTATCAAGAGAACAAAGATAATGACATCGGTGAAAATCACGTCAATAATGATCCAGAGTCTTATGAATTAAAGTTTAGCATAAATGCAGAAGAAAATTCTAATGGCGCTTCTATAGAAGAGCAGGATGAAGAACTCGAAGTATTCAATTTTGAACATATGGATGATGCAACTCAAGAATCTGATGAACAAGATGAAAGTCCATTAGAAATGGTTGAAGATGAGCTTGAACCGACTGAGATTGAAGAGCAAGATACAGAGATGCTTGAACTAGAATTACTCAAAGAAGATGTGTTAAGCCAAATAGATGAAGCCCAAAGCGAAGTAGCTGCTTCTATTGTACTGGATTCAATTGCAAATAATGGGTCTATTACTGGTGATTCTGACGAAAGTGATTCGCTAGATGAAATTACTGAATTGGCTTATGAAGATTCTTCAGAAGTAGAAAAAGAAGATGAATTAATAGCAGAAGATTATTCCATGGAAGAAGAACTCGAAACAAAAGAAGATGAAGAACTTGATGTAAGTGCCATAGATTCGACTATCCAGGAGGTCACGGACGAATCTGCTGTAGAAGTGGAGCCGATTATTCAAAAAACGGTCTTACAACAGCGATTGTTCCATACGATGGTGTCACAAATCCAATTTGCTAGAAAGCAGATGTCGGCTAATAGTTATGAGGCGTACATTAAAGAATATTTGCATCCTGACTTACCAGTACAGGAATACTATACTTTCGCTAGTTTGTTGATTGAGCATTATATTAGTCGAAAAGAGTTAGGAAAATTGAATGAACTTTTAACAATTTTAAGTGATAAATTCACTAATTATCCAATTTTGGATATGGAAATTCAGTATTTATTTAAACAATATTGTGAAAAAACACGATGATTTTCCTAATTACATGTTAAAATAGTGTAATATATGAATGAATTTTATAGAAGTATGTCGATTCTTGACAAATAAGGTTTATTCAAAAATTAGTTTCGTGAACTTATAGATTAGGTGTGGTGAAATTTAATGAAAAAAAGTACTCAAATCAACGGTTTACCAATTATTAGCATTTCGGATGGGAATCAGGTAGGAAAAGTAAAATCATTAGTAATCAATCCGGATAAAGGTTCAGTAGATTTCCTTACTATTGAACATGAAGATTTTCAAGTAAGTGTGAAAGCAATCCCGTTCAAAAAGGTTGTTGGGATTGGAGAATATGCTGTAACTGTAGACAGTGAAAATGCAGTGATTGATTTAAATGAAATTCCAATTGCAAATCAGCTCGTAAATAAGAAAATTAAGATTACAAACACAAAGGTTATGACGCGAAAAGGCGAGTTAATTGGAGAAGTAACGGAATTCTATGTAGATCAAGATAGTGGCCATATTTTAGGGATGCAATTAAAGCTTGCTGATAAAGAAGTCGCCCTTTCTTCAGAGTCTGTTGTAACATTTGGAAAAGATATCATTATTGTGAAAGAAGATGTTGCATCTTATTTCTTGAGCTCTGTAGAAGAACTCGAAAAAGGCGAAGTTGACTTAGATGAAATTCTGCCTGCTGAAGAAGTTGTTAACCCAAGAGAAGATGAAGAAGTAAGAGCACTAAAAGAAAAACAAATTGAATTATTAGCTGGAAAAACATTAACAAAAGACGTTTACGATAAAAATGGAGTTCTCCTTTTTCACGCAGGAACCATTTTAAATTCAGAACAAATTGAAAATGCCCAAGAAGAGGGTCCGAGTATTGTAGTCGAATTATCTATGAATGTGGAAGCATAATAGGGGGCAGGTAAATGTGAGGAATCAGCAGATTTTAAAGCTGTTTCTTGTCTTAATCATTAGTATTACGTATATTATGAGTTTCTCACATTTCGGTGCCCTAGCTTATGGTTCTATAATGAGTGAACATGATGAATTCGCTGAAGGCACATCAATTGGTTCAATTTCTGTTGCTGGTCAAACTCCTAACACAGCCCTTCAATTAATTGATGAGCAATTAACAAAATGGCTGAATGAAACTGAGATTACTTTGAAATATATGGAAAATAGTACTCGGTTAGATCTAAGTTATTTTACATTTGATCTGGAAGATACGATCTCTCAAGCAAAGAATGGTCAACCGAATTTTGCTAAAGTTGAATTGGAGCCAATTGATGAGATACTTTACTCGCTTTCTCCATCCTTAACGGAGAACGACTTTCATTGGGATGAATTGATAGCTGAAATTATCCGAAGTGCAGCTTCTGTTGAGATTGGGAGCTATGAAATTCGCTTAGAATCCTATTTAAAGGATGCAAGTAAAAGTGAGCCTCATACGATTGCTGAGTATAAGCTACAAGCAGAATATGTAGAAGCTGAGCTTGAACTCTTTGTTGGGAAGTCCATTGAAATAGAGCCAACATCTCAATTTTCATTGTTGGAATTTGTGGATGATGAAATTGGTGCAGTTTCCCCATTAACATTGAGCAAAATAGCTACAGGAATCTATAATGTATTCCTTCCGACAAATTTTGATTTTATCGAAAGACATATTAGCAATGAGCTTCCTGAATATGCAGAACTAGGATTTGAGGCAAAAGCAGACCAAGATCTTAAACTTGACCTTGTTTTTTCAAATCCGAATGAGTTTAGTTATTTACTAGAGTTCGAGAAGAAGAATGATGATATTTTTATTTCATTAAAAGGTCCCGAGCTTTTGAATAAATATGTCATTCTTCCTGAAGATAAGGAAACATTTAAACCAAAAATTATTCGTCAATTTAATCCTAATTTAGGTCCAACCGAGATAAAGGTTAAAGTAGAAGGAAAAGAAGGACAATTAATCAAAGTATTTCGCGAGCATCGTGATGAAAAAGGAGCAGTTCTAAAAAAAGAACTTGTGGCGGAAGATTTCTATCCACCTATTCATCGCGTGGAGGTTCAAGGCTTAATTATCAAAGAAGGAGATTCCACGATTATTCCTGAAACGGATACAACCGCTGGAAATAATGGAGAGGATAGTTCTAATTCTACTGATGATGAGGAATCATCCACTGAAAATCCGACAGAAAACTCCGATCAGTCAAATTCTACGAATGAAGACGACTTATGGGGCAACGAAAATGAATTACCAAAATAATCACCAAAAAGCGGGGAGTATAGTATGAAACAACAAACCCGAAAACGCCTTGGAGATTTACTTGTTGAAGCTGGTCTACTTACAGAAGATCAGCTTCAATCTACATTAAATGAGAAAAGTCCAGGTCAAAAGCTAGGGGATGCTTTGCTACAAAGAGGATATATTACAGAGCAACAGCTTATTGAAGTGTTAGAATTCCAGCTTGGTATTCCACATATCAGTTTGTACCGCTATCCCTTTGATACAAAGCTTTTTTATTTAATTCCTAAGGATATCGCAAAAAGAAACCGGCTCATTCCTCTTAAGAAAGACGGGGACAAGCTCTTTGTTGCCATGGCTGACCCAATGGATTATTTTGCTATAGATGATTTACGTCTATCTACTGGCTTTCAAATTGAAACGGCGATAGCAACGAAAGATGATATTCTACGAGCTATTAATAAATATTACGAAATTGATGAGGGCTTTGAAGAATTAATAGGGGACCATCCTGTTAGTGAAGTTGTCCAAGAAGAAAAAATGAATGCAGAGGATTCTCCGGTTGTACGTCTTGTCAATCAGCTCTTATCCAATGCGGTTGCAATGAAGGCTAGTGATATTCACATTGATCCTCAGGAAACAAAGGTCATCATTCGATACCGAATTGACGGCGTGCTTAGGACGGAAAGAGTTCTTCCCAAGCATATGCAAAGCTTGTTAACTGCTCGAATAAAAATAATGGCGAATCTGGATATAACAGAACATCGTATTCCTCAAGATGGAAGAATTAAGGTGAATCTAGAATTTCATCCTATTGACCTTCGTGTTTCCACATTACCTACAGTTTTTGGAGAGAAAATCGTACTAAGGATACTTGATTTAGCTAGCTCTCTTAATGATATTTCCAAACTAGGCTTCAACAAACTCAATTTTAAGAGATTCACAGATATGATAGAAAAACCTACAGGGATTGTCCTGATTACGGGGCCAACGGGTTCAGGTAAATCTTCTACACTATATGCAGCATTAAATAAGCTCAATAGTGAGGAAGTTAACATTATTACGGTTGAGGATCCAGTTGAATATCAACTTGAGGGAATCAATCAAATCCAAGTTAATCCAAATGTAGGAATGACTTTTGCGAAAGGATTGCGCTCTATCCTTCGTCAGGACCCGAACATTATCATGGTTGGGGAGATTCGTGATAAGGAAACAGTAGAGGTTGCAATTCGAGCTTCTTTAACAGGACATTTAGTGTTAAGTACAATTCACACGAATGATTCATTAGGTACAATCACACGACTACTTGATATGGGAGTTGAACCATTTTTAGTAGCTTCTTCATTAAGTGGGATTGTGGCACAGCGGTTAGTGCGAAAAGTATGTAGAGACTGTGCAGAAGAACAAGTGCCGTCAAAGAGGGAAATAGAGATCTTTGCAAAGCGTGGCATGATGATTGATAAAATCGTTCGTGGTCGCGGTTGTTCTTCCTGTAACATGACTGGATATAAAGGAAGGATTGCTATTCATGAAGTGCTTGTCATTAATGATGAGATGAGGAAAGTGATCATGAATGGAGAGTCTTTTACAAAATTAAGAGAATATGCCATCAAAAGCAAGACCATTTTCTTAATTGATGATGGGTTGTTAAAGGTGAAGCAAGGTTTGACAACAACAGAAGAAATCTTGAGAGTAGCAATACCTGAATAGAGGTGCACAATGTGAAAGAAATGATCGAACATTTACTTAGAGCAGGTTTTGAATTGAAAGCATCTGATATTCATTTAACGGTTGGGGTTCCACCTATTATGAGAATTAATGGAGAGCTGAAAAAATACGGGAAGGATGAACTGAAGCCTTTTGATACAGAAGGAATGGCAAAAGCAATCATTCCTGAAAATATGTGGCAGTTGTTCAAAGAAAAGGGGGAGCTTGACTTTTCCTATGGAATCCCTGGCGTATCTCGGTTCCGTATCAATACGTATTTTCAACGCTCTTGTGTGGCCTTAGCCATTCGAATTGTCCCAACAAAAATTCCTACTATTGAAGAGCTAGAGCTACCTGGGGTATTGAAAAAGATTGTTAATAAGCCACAAGGTCTTGTACTTGTAACAGGTCCGACTGGTAGTGGGAAATCAACAACTTTAGCCTCGATGATCCAATATATGAATCATCATATGCGTAAGCATATCATTACGTTGGAGGACCCGATTGAGTATTTGCATAAGCATGGTAACTCAATTATTGATCAAAGGGAAGTTGGATTTGATACGAATAATTTTGCGAATGGACTACGTGCATCATTAAGACAGGATCCAGATGTTATTTTGGTTGGGGAAATGCGAGATTTAGAGACGATTCAAACTGCGATTACGGCAGCTGAAACGGGGCATCTTGTATTTGGAACTCTTCATACGTCTAGCGCTCCAGCGACGATAAATCGAATTATTGATGTATTTCCACCATCTCAGCAACCACAGGTACGTATACAGTTGGCTTCCGTTCTTGTTTCCGTTATTTCTCAACGTCTATTTAAAACAATCGATAACAAAGGACGCAGAGTAGCGACAGAAATACTCATTAATAATGCGGCAGTAGCAAACCTAATTCGAAATGAAAAAATCCATCAAATTGTCAATATTATGCAGACATCTCGTGTTTCCGGTATGCAAACCTTGGAATCGAGTATTAAGGAACTTGTTCAGGCGGGTATTATTTCGAAGGAAGCTGCTGAACCATTTTTACAGGAGAAAGTGATTTAAGATGGCACGCTTTAAATATTCAGGAAGAGAACGTAAGGGGAAAACTCAAGGATTTATCAATGCTTCCTCAAAGCGAGAAGCGATGCAAAAGTTGAGAACAGATGGCATCAGAGTGTTAGAAATATCGGAAGTGCCGGAGTCATTCTTGACGAAGGATATTTCCATTGGCTCACCCGTAAAGCTCCAGCATATGGTGATCTATTTAAGACAATTTGCAACACTACTAAAAGCGGGTGTATCGGTAGTTGACTCGACAAATATTCTTGCAGAACAAACGGAAAGTAAAGTGCTTAAGCGTGCTCTCCTCGATGTCGAACAGGAATTAAGAGAAGGACATCCTTTATCAGAGGCAGCAGCCAAGCATAAGAAAATATTTACTTCCATGTTTGTAAATATGATTCGTGCTGGAGAAGCGGGTGGAAACATGGATGATACCCTTGAGCGGCTCGCGGTCCATTTTGAGAAACAACATAACACGCAAGCGAAAATCAAATCAGCCCTCGCATATCCAGCAGTTGTTGGAATTCTTGCGGTTGCCGTAGTGATTTTTCTACTTGTTTCCGTTGTCCCAACTTTTGTCGATATGTTTGCGGACTTTGGCGGAGAGTTACCGGCTATCACAAAATTTGTCTTAAACGCGAGTGAGTTTATGCAGAAATTTTGGTGGTTAATCCTTTTAATCGTTTTTATGTTTATTGGACTCATCGTTTTTATTCGTCAAAATAAGAATACAAAGTATTATTTGGATTACTTTTTATTAAGAATTCCTGTATTTGGGAAGATGATGCAAAAGGCCGTGCTGGCTCGTATGACAAGGACTCTTAGTTCGTTGTTCACAAGTTCGGTTCCGATTTTACAGGCGATGACGATTGTCGAAAATGTCGTTGAAAATGAAGTCATTGCCAAAGTCATACACGAGTCACGTGATGCTCTTGAAAGAGGACAATCATTGACTGGACCAATGAAGAAACACTGGGCATTTCCACCATTAATTACACAAATGATCGCGGTTGGTGAGGAAACTGGTGCGTTAGATGCTATGCTAGGCAAAGTGGCAGACTTCTATGAAAAGGAAGTAGAGAACAGCACAGAGCAAATGAAGTCTCTCATTGAGCCTCTTATGATTGTAGTTTTAGCTGGGCTTGTTGGTACGATCGTGACTTCGATCATGGTCCCGATGTTTGAAATCTTCAATCATGTAGGATAATGTAAAAAGTTTTTAAATCTATTGGAAGAGTCTATCATTTCCTATATAATCTGATATAGGTATAAACTACTAGAAAACAAGGGAGAGAAAGAAATGTTGAAAAATATTAAAAAAAGTTTAAAAGATCAAAGAGGGTTAACTTTGATTGAATTGCTAGCTGTAATCGTTATTTTGGGGATTATTGCAGCGATTGCGATTCCTAGTATCGGTGGGATTATTAATAATTCTAGAGAAGATGCTATAAAAGCGGATGCAATGCAAATTCTAAATGCAGCTAAGCTTTATAAAGCTGGTGGTGGAGTAGTTGATGCAAACGGAATTACAAGTGTGGAATTAGGAGAATACTTGGATGGTGTAACTACGTTTGGTACATCTGGGTACACATATACAGTAACCGAAACATCTGAAAATGTATTTGAAATAACAGGAACTGGAGAAAAAGATGGTATAACAGTACAATTTACTAATGCATCTATTGCAGAAATTGATGCTGATAATGATGAAACAGTAGTAAAACCGGGTAAAGTAAAACAATAACGATTATTATGTTAATAATTATTATATTAATTTATGGCCTATTACTCGGTTCCTTCTACAACGTAGTAGGCCTTCGAGTCCCATTAAAACAATCAATCGTGACACCGCGCTCAGCTTGCCCAAATTGTCAACATCAGTTGAAAGCACATGAGCTGATCCCGGTGCTCTCTTATGTCTTTCAAGGGGGGAAATGCCGTCAATGTAAGACGGGGATTTCCCCTATTTATCCAATCATCGAATTGACGACTGGATTGTTATTTGTATCTGCTCCACTCGTTTTAGGCTGGACGACTGAGTTATTTGTCGCGTGGACATTGATTTCCTTATTTATGATTATCTTTGTCTCAGACATTACGTATATGTTAATCCCTGATAAGATTTTGATCGTGTTTGCGGGGATTTTTTTATTGGAACGGATTTTTATTCCCCGAACTCCGTGGTGGGATTCCATCTTAGGAGCAGCCATTGGATTTGCACTCCTACTCCTTATAGCCATAATCAGTAAAGGTGGAATGGGTGGCGGAGATATCAAACTTTTTGCCGTTGTTGGATTTGTCGTTGGAACAAAGGTTTTACTTTTATCTTTTTTCCTTGCTACACTCCTTGGTGCAGTAATCGGTGGAATAGGTCTTCTTTTAAAGATTGTTAAAAAAGGTAAACCAATTCCATTTGGGCCATTTATTGCGGCAGGAACACTGTTAGCCTATTATTTTTATGAAGAAATAATTTCATTGTATCTTCAATACTTAGTTGGATTTTAAGGGGTCATCATATGGATTTATCCTTTTTTTCGCGAAAAAATCGTGTTGTAAATATTGTTATTAACGATCATTCGATTCGCTACTTAGAATTAAAGCAAACGAAGCCTCTTATCCCATTGAAGTGGGGAGAAAGACTACTCCCAAATGGGCTCATCACAAATGGGAAAATCAATGATTATGAAACATTGGTCAATATATTTGAAGAATGTGTAATGGACTGGAAGCTTCGTAATCGTCAGGTTCGCTTTTTGATTCCTGAATCTTTCGTGATCATCCGTAAAGTCTCAATTCCGGCAGATGTGAAGGACGACGAAATAAAAGGATATCTGTATTTAGAATTAGGTACGAGCATCCATCTTCCATTTGATGAGCCAGTTTTTGATGCAGTGGTACTTTCAACGGACAAAGATAAAAAGGAGATTTTGATCTTTGCGGCCCAGGAAGACTTTGTGATGGAGTATGTGGAGTTATTTTCTGAAGTAAAGCTGGAAGCTGTAGCAGCTGAAGTCTCTCCCTTAGCAATATATCGTCTATATCATCATTTAACTCATCCAATTGATGATGAAGACCTACTAATTGTACAATTCGGGTTAACGGATGTGAATATTTGTATATTCGAAAATACCATTCCATTCTTTATGCATCACTTACCAATCGACATGGATGAGGGAATGTGGGAAAAGAAATTGAATGGTTCTGGTGTATATGATTTAAACTTTATAGGAGAAAAATCCTATTTATCTTTACAGTTAGAAGATGTGTATAAAGAGATTAATCGTTTAATGGACTTCTATCGTTATTCCTTACATCTAGGTAGAAAACAAGTAGGTAAAATATTAGTAAACGGTGATCATCCAATGCTCCCTCAAATCAAGGAAAAGCTTGATGGGCGATTTGATATACCGTTAGAAATGATTTCTTATAGTGAATATGAGCAATTTGAACAGGATTTTTCGTATAAATACTATCTAGCGCTAGGGCTTGCATTAAAAGGGGTGTAACACATGCTTGTAGAAATTAATCTATTACCTCAAAAAGAAGCAAAGAATAAATCCCTTTTATTGCTTGCTATTGTTGCGAGTGCCATCCTCCTTATTGGTGGATTATTTGTCTATTTGCTAAATCGTTCCTATGAAAATAATCTAGCAAGTCTAGAAGAGCAGATCGCAACTACGGAACAGTTAGTAGCAACTGAACAGCAAAAGATTAATAACTATGAAGCTTCAAGTTCATTATCTGAATTAGAAAACACTGTACAATGGGCATCAGATTACCCATTGAAAACAGTTCCTGTTCTAGAGAAGATGACGTCTCTCCTTCCTGAAAGAGGATTTATTCAGAGTTTTACTTATGAGGAAATTGGGACAGTGAAATTTAGTGTTCAGTTTGAAACAAGTCGAGAGGCGGCTTTCTATCTAAATTCACTGCTTGAAGCAAAATGGGTAATGGAAGCAAAGTTAAATAATCTTGATGCTGTTACAGGCTTTTATGACCGGACTTTTGGAGAATCTGATGACGGTCCCGATGAAAGTGATTTAAAAAATGAAAAATATATTCCTCGTTATCTGGCAGAATATGAAGTGGGATTAGATATAGATACTTTAAAAGATGAAGAATCGATGAATTCCTCCGAAGAGCAAGGAGGAGGCGAATAATGAACTTAAAATTACCGAATAACAAAGTAACGATTCTAATAGCAGGTTTATTATTAATCGCCCTTTTTTCATCTATTTACTTCTTGGTTCTTTATCCAAAGATGAAAGAAATACCCTTAAAGGAATCAGAACTATCCTCTCAGGAGCAATTGCTATCTGTGCTCCAAGGGAAAGTGACCAAAACGAATACGAACACGTTTCAAAGTACGGTTGCTCTGCAAAAAGTGGTCCCTGTAAAACCATTGACGCAACAACTTCTACTTGAAATCGAGAAGGCAGAAGTTGTTTCCGGAAGCTTTGTTGTAAATATGCAATTTGAAGACGGGGAAGTGACAGCGGAAACAAGTAAAGTGGAAGAAAATAAGTTAGAAGAACGAATCGAAGAAGATTTAGATCCAGAATCAAACTCAGAGTCGGTTGAGGTTGAAAAAGAAGAAGTTATGACGCCACTTCCAACTGGAGTAAAGAAGATTTCTGTTACATTAAATGTCGAATCACCTAGCTATTTTGAATTTGAAGAGTTTATTAGAATTCTTGAAAATGCAGAGCGTATTACGGTAATCGAAGCAATAGATTTTACAGCGGGTGAAGAGATTATCGAGTATGAACAAACCGATAAACCTTTAAGTTATCAAGTGACTCTTTCTTCCTTCTATATGCCGGGCTTGTCTGACCTAGTTAAAGATCTACCAAAAATGGAGACTCCAAAGCCTGCTGATAAGAAAAATCCATTAAGTAAATTTAGCGATTATACGAAATCAGAGTCTGGTACTGTAACTGATGATTGATAAGGGGAATGAATCTCGATTTAAAATCACAGTGGCCCTATGAAAAATTTGACGAAAATCTCTATAACAAGACGACAAAAGTCTTGTTATTTTTTTTGTCCTTTATGTTATGTTTGATGCAAACCTGCATTCGACATGGAAGGAGGACAAACATTGGACAAGCCAGGAGATTTTAAAACTATCACGATCAAAATAAATGGAAAAGTGAGTCCCATAAAAGAAGAACATAATCAAACTCCAAAAAAAAATGAGGAGAATGACATACCAGTTATAGGCAAATCATCTCTTCATGCTGTGGAAAAGGCTACGGAGCAAGAAACAGCAGCTGCCCAAGAAGCACAGGAAGAAGATGAATTTGAATGGATTCTTCCAGAAATTGAGGATGACGATGAACTAAAAGAATATACCATTGTGACCCAATCAAAAGCGAAAAAAGGTAAAGGGTATAAAGGAAAAGGAAGTGCCTTGAAAGGACCTAGAAAGAAAGGTGTCCTTCCCTCCATCCTATTATCGATTTTTCTCGCTGTCCTATTAGGGGGAAGTCTTGGTATTTTGATGTTAAAAATGGTCATATCTGACTCAGCAAGTGAGCCAAGTACAGGAGCTATAACCGAAGAAGCACCAAGTGAGGAACCAGCCGAAACTGGACAAGCTTCAATCGAACTCCCTTCAATCACAGGCTATATGGTCCAGGCAGGTGTCTTTTCTACTCCTGAAAATGCTGAGGGTGAGGCGCAAACAATGGCAGCAAAAGGAGTGCCGACGAAAGTTATTGGAATTGAAAATAACTCCTATATATATGTGGGACTTGCGGATAACCTAGAGGATGCAAAATTATTAAAAACTCAAGTACAAAGCAAGGGAATTGAGACATTCGCGAAGGAAGTTGCCTTTGGGGGTGCCACATTATCTGGGCTACAAGAGTCAGAAAAAAGCATATTAGAACTGGCTTCGCCACTCTATCAGCTTCTTACAGAAATAATAACAACCGCCAGTCTATCAAATTCGATTTCATCCGATCGACTAGATTCTTTAAATGGGCAATTAGAACAATGGAACGGCATGAAGGCAGCTGAAAACGAACAGGTTAAACAAATAAAGACTGAGCTTGATGAAGCGAGCGAAAATATCAAAAGCTATGCAGAAAAAAGTGAAGCCAAACTGTTGATAAATGCTCAACAACATTTGCTCAATTTTTTAGGAGTTTATAACCAATTGAAGTAACAAATTTCGAGTTCATTCGATTATTTTCTGGGAAATAGTGATGAGTAGATAGTCCGAATTGTAAAAAATAAGGAGCTTATCCATTTGGAATAGGCTCCTTTTTGGTGTAAACTTATTTATATTGAAACTTAATGGCTACTTAATTCGTCATATTATTTGGCGGGCTACATAAAAAAAAAATTTAATTGTAGAAATTTTTGAATTAATCCAATAGAAAATATCAGAAATATTTGGTACGATTATCTTGTATCTCCCTTTCTGATAAGGTAAGGTTAGGTGATCAAATGCAAACCCTCATTTTAGCCTCTTCTTCTCCACGGCGAAAAGAACTTCTTGAAAGTTTACAACTAAACTTTGAAATCGCAAGCTCGGATGTTGATGAGTCCTACAATCCAGAAAATACCCCTGAAGAAATTGTAATGGATTTGGCTGAACGAAAAGCCAAACATGTTTCACAGGTACACCCTGATGCTTTTGTTATCGGTTCTGACACGATTGTCGTTGCTGATGGACAAGTCTTGGGAAAGCCAGGCAATAGCGAAGAAGCAGTAGACATGCTCAAGCTGTTGTCGGGAAAGACACACGCTGTTTACACAGGGGTGTCGATTATCGCACCAACCAAAAGTACAACATTTTACGAAAAAACCGATGTCGAGTTCTGGAACTTATCAGATGATGATATCAAAAGCTATGTGAGCACCGGAGAACCATTAGATAAGGCAGGAGCTTACGGAATCCAAGGCTTTGGAAGACTGCTTGTAAAGAAAATCAACGGCGATTATTATTCGGTGGTCGGATTGCCTCTATCTCGAACAATCAGAGAATTAAAAGAGCTTGGGTATCCTCTTCCCTATTAATGTTCTAGAGCGACTAGGACACAAGGAGGAATAAGCTTGCAAGCGGAAACTTTAATGATTAGAGATTTCCCAGAGAACGAACGCCCAAGAGAACGATTTGAACAGAGTGGACCTGAGAGTCTCTCTAATCACGAATTAATTGCGATTTTACTTAGAACGGGAACGAAGGATGAATCTGTTCTACAACTTTCGAATCGTCTATTGACAAGCTTTGATGGTCTGCGTTTATTAAAAGATTCCACCTTAGCTGAAATTACTGCTATAAAAGGAATTGGAAAAGCGAAAGCTATACAAGTATTAGCTGCTGTTGAAATCGGGAGAAGAATTTCTAACCTTGCCTATGATGACCGTTATGTCATCCGTTCTCCTGAAGATGGCGCGAATTATGTCATGAATGATATGCGATTTTTATCGCAGGAGCATTTTGTTTGTTTGTATTTAAATACGAAAAATCAAGTGCTTCACAAGCAAACCATATTTATTGGGAGCCTGAATGCCTCGATAGTACACCCTAGGGAGGTGGTGCGCCCATAAGGGCATTTAGGAAATCTGCTTTAGCAAAGCAGTAGGGAGATATCACAATCTTTACCCTATCATCAGCCAACTTATCCGTAAGGGAAACCGAGCGGGGAGTGTAGCATGT
>NZ_SWBM01000027.1 GCF_005116465.1 Robertmurraya kyonggiensis | reverse complement strand
CTGATTTTGTAAAGTTTAGTGGAGAAGATGAGCGCACCACTTGGGAACATATTAGTCAATACATAGCTCAACTAGGGGAGATTGGAAACTATGAAGCATTTAGAGTACGTTTGTTTTCATTGTCACTTACTGGTACTGCTTTTGCTTGGTTTTCTTCATTAGCCCCTGGTTCTATTATGAGTTGGAATCAACTAGAGCGTAAGTTTCATGATCATTTTTATAGTGGCAATCATGAGATGAAATTAGCAGATTTAGCATCGGTTAGACAGGGTCGAGATGAAACTGTCTCTCAATTTATGAGAAGATTTAAAGGCATTAAAAACCGTTGCTTTAATTTGTCTATTTCTGAAGTTGATCTTGCTGGCTTATGCTTTAGAGGTTTAAAATCTTCTATTAGAGAGAAGATAGATAATTGTGATTATTATTCGGTCGCACAAGTGCATATTAGAGCTGAAGTAGCTGAAGGCCGAATGAATAAAGAAAAAGAGAGTTTTAAGACACGTCGGTCTAATGTTCATATAGTTGATTATGAATCCGATGATTCGACCGACGATGATAATGATGTTTATTTAGCAGAATTTGTATGGCCTGCTAATAAGAAAACTGTGTCATACTCATCTCTTAAGCCGATTCATAAGAATCGGCAAGAAGACATAAAGTTTACTTTTGATGTGTCCAAATGTGATCGTATATTTGATGAATTGCATAAATTTGGTTACATCAAGATTTCTCATGTTATACCACCTACGGAAGAATTGAGGAAGCGTGCTTATTGTAAGTTTCATAATTCTTTTTCGCATGCTACTAATGATTGTAATGTCTTCCGTCGGCAGGTTCAATCGGCTATTAATGAGAGCCGTTTGAAGTTTCATGAGATGCAAGTTGATGAGACTCCTTTTCCGGTCAACACCATGGAGTTGCAGCAGCCCAAGGTTTTGGTTCGGCCGCATCAAGCCGAATCTACCAAAGGGAAGAACGTGGTGATTGGAGAAGAAAGACCGTCTTCAAAAGAGTCGGTTAGAGAAGTGACTTATGAGAAGACGGCTGATGGCAAAGAGTCGTTCAAGGTTACTGTGAAATCCTCTGGACAAGGGGGGCAAGGGCTGGTCGCTACTCCTGAACTGCGGGCGCCCGGGTCTAGTCTGCTATAGGCGGTCAGACCTGTTGCGCTAGGCGGTCAGACTGCCTGTCCTCATGGACGCCCAAAGATGCTGATTCCGAAGCGTCCAGAAGTTGGTACTTGGAAGATGAACGTGGCAAAGGAGCAGGGTGTTCAGAAGCCCAAAGTCACGTTTGATATGCTTTATGACAAGTACACCAAACAAAAGGCCGTTTCGAGCGATCGACCGTTAAAAAAAAGAATGAGATCACCGATTCAGAACAAGAGGGTTCCTTCGCCTCCTCGTATGAAGTTGGATCCGGTGTGGGATGACAATGGAGTGATGTGGGTGCCATATCATTCAAATGTGCAGCCTTCGTTTCATCCTGGCTGGGAAGGTCCAAGAAGACGTGTGCAGGACAGGATCATTTATCCCAGGAGAGACCGATTGGCTTTTCGTCAATCTGGTCAAGAGCGGGCACAGGCGGTTAGACCGCCTGTAACAGGCGGTCAGACCGCCCGTCAAGGTCAGCCGCCAAGACTTCCTTCGAGGCAGGTTTATCGACCTAAGAGGAAGGAGGAGGTGCAGAGCATGGATGTGGACTCAGAGAGGACTACTGAGTTCGACATTATTCAAGTTGGGACTATGGATGTTCCTATTGAGAAAAGTCTGGCTATGAAGCCGACTTCCAGTGAAAAGACGGTGGAAGATCAGGGGGCTAGTACTAGCAAGGTTCAGCAGCGCTTTCTTCCAAGGTGGTGTCCTGAAGGGTTGACTCGCACGCAGAAGAGGAAGCTTCAGAGACTCCGTTTTCGGGAAAGACAAGAGCAAGAGTTGGAGAAGCAAAGAGATGAATTCTTCAACCAGAGCAGGCCTATGATTCCTCAGAGGAAAGAGTGGAAGCCGAAGGAAGACCCGCAGGTTGTCCAACCGGCTGCACAGGCGGTCCAGACCGCCTGTCATTCTGAGTCAGCGGCCCAGGCGGTCAGACCGCCTGTACAGACGGTCAGACCGGGTGACGCAGAAGTGC
>NZ_SWBM01000026.1 GCF_005116465.1 Robertmurraya kyonggiensis | reverse complement strand
ATTTTTAATTTTACACGTTTCGAAGTTCAGCTCAAATTTTTGGAGAAAGTTCAAAAGGGGCAAAGGAGCTCCACGGGGCTGCCAGCTCGCCCCTGGCGCGCTCTGCTCCGGCCGGAGTCCGGCCGCCACGTGGCCGGCGTGTGGCGGAGACCGCGTCGGGTCGGCCGAGCCGTGGCGGCAGCTAGCTTTTGTCCTCACGCGTTTGTCCAAGCCTTCCGTACCGTCACTTCGCGGGCGACGGCGCACTGCTGCCTCGCGCCGCGGAGCGCCATCATGGCAAGCTCGCTCGGCACTGGTCGCAGCCGCGCAGCGCCGCCCCGCAGTCGCGATGCTCGCTCGCTACGCGCCAAGGAGCACTGTGGAGGATCCCCAGCGATCACGCCACAATCTTCCTCGCCCAATCGTGTCGCGCGCGCTCTGTTCGAGCTCGCCGCGCCATCAATGGCGACCGCGACAGCCACCCACGCGCTCGCACGCTCCCGAGGCCGCACAGTGCCTCCCTTGCGTGCCCAAGCACTCCACCGCGCACTCCCACCCCTCCTCTCACTCGCTCACTTGGTCATTTCCACTTCCCCGCGCTCGCTCGGTCTTCTTCCTCCTCGCGACGCGCAAGCCGAACCCAAGCTCTTCGCGAAATTCCTCGTCCACGCTCCACCATTCCCCAATCCATCCCGCACGGAGCTAGTCCACTCCACCAGCTCCAAAACCCCCAACTTTCCCCAAGCTATTGTCCCTTCTCCGGCGAGAATTTGCGATTTCCCCAAATCGCGAATTCCGGCCGTCGAAGCACCCGCACGTCGAGACCCTACTCCGAGCCGTCCCCGAGCTTCCTCGAGCACGCCATTAGCTTCCCCAAGCTCTGCTGGTGCTCAAGGACCTCTTCCCCCTCCGCGAACGACCCCGAGCTCGCCGGCGTAGAAGCCGCGGCGGCCGCGCCGCCACCTCCTCGTCGCCGGCACAACTCCGACCTCCCCCAGCCTCCAAACCGTCCTCAAACGACTCGTGGTGAGCCCAGGATCCTTTTCCCCCACTTCCCCGTGCCTAGTTCGCCGTAGTTTGCCCGGCGCAACTCCGGCGAGGTCCCAGGGACCTTTCTTCATCGTCTACCTTTGTTTAAGGGCCTCTGTGCAAAAGTGCAGGACTGGTTCGCGAAGTTTTGAAAGATCTAGGGTTCTCTGCGTAAAAAGATTCTTAAGTCTAGGTTTGATTTTTCCCGAAACTTGTAAAATCGATTAAAAATCGTACAAAAATCGGAAAAATGCACAAAAATACTCCCTGGATTCGTGAGAGTCTAAATTACAATCTCTATTAGACATGTTTGTACTTTTGACGAACTGTTTTTGAATTAAAATTCAAACAAGGAAAATCTAAAGTTATGCACCATTTCAAATCCATAGCTCCGCTAGGGTTGAGCTTTGGATATGTTGTGTATAGTGGCTTTGGACAGCTTGTGTCCAAAGAAGACCCAAAAATATGATGTTTAGCTCCTTTTATGAATTAAAATAGGTTTTCTGTCTTTTTGCAGTGCAGAAATCATTAAAAATAATATGTGCAGTGAAAAATCACCATTCTGCTCCTGAGAGCTTAAAACTTGTTAGAACACATGTTAAAAATGAAAAACTTAATTTTTGCTCTGTTTAGGATGGCAAATAATTAAATATGTGTTTTTGGTTAGAAAATCATTGAGGATCACCCAAGGGTTATTTTGAGCCACCACTTGGCCAGAGCCCTCCTCATACTTATGCTTAACTTTGGTAGGGAGATCTCCTGAAATGGTTGAATTTTCAATTTTATATGAATTAAATTCATTTCTGCTGGCAGCAACTTGTTAGATTTTTAATAAATTATGTGTAGCTCGAAATTAGCTAAATTTTGGAGTGAGCTTAGCTCTTATACTCCAGTAGCTGCCATAAAGTTTATAGATAAAAATGATGAACAGAAATGGAGAAACAAAAATGCGAAGTAATCTAGATGGAAATCGATTTATATAAAAGAATAAACCTTTTTGTAGTTAGATAGAATAAAATAAATGGAATCTGAAATTCCAGAACAGCCACCCTAAGTTATGCATATCATGTAGAAGGCGCTATCCCAGACGGCGACTACACCCTCATCCCCGCAGACGAGGAAGGAGTCCCGGAGCACGGTGCCGGTGAAGAAGTGACCAACCCGGAGGCTAACCCCCAGTCCGAGCAAGAAGGCAAGCCCCGGAGCATAACCTAACTTTACCAAATTATGCACTTTGAATTCTCTATGTTTGTGCATTTACGTTTCAAGGAGTTGATTGAATACCTTAGCTGCACATTTCCTAGTACCTATGAATTGCAACACTAGTATGAAAGGATCGATAGGGCATTGCTTTAGGTCCGTTACAAGTCGAGTGATTTCCTGTCACTCGCGAGATATAGGAATTG
>NZ_SWBM01000025.1 GCF_005116465.1 Robertmurraya kyonggiensis | reverse complement strand
ACCAAGCTCAGACATTATTTGCTAACGGCTGAATGCATCATTGTTAGTAAAGATGATGTTATAAAGTACATGATGTGATTGCCGATTTTGAGTGGTAGAATCGGAAAGTGGATTTTGGCCCTATCGGAGTTTGAATTACGCTTTGAGTCGTCAAAGGCAGTCAAAGGGCAGGTACTTGCCAATTTTGTCACTCATCATTGTGGTCCAGAGATTCATTTGGTGGAACTTACCCCATGGACTTTGTTTTTTGATGGATCTTCTTGTGGAGCTGGCTCTGGAATCGGAATTGTATTGATTTCGCCTCGTGGGGCAAGCTTTGAATTCTCTTTTCGGATTGACAAAGAAGCCACTAATAATCAAGCAGAATATCGGGCTGTTCTTAAAGGTGTCAAACTACTCAAAGAGATCAAGGCCGATGCTATTGAAATATTCGGAGATTCTCTATTGGTAGTAAAGCAATTGATGGGTGAATATGAATGCAATGATGATATTTTGAGAATATATCATGATGAATGTCTCCAGTTGTTAAAAGAATTCAGGCTTGTTAAGATTGAGCATATTCCCAAATGTCATAATGGGGAGGCTAACCGATTGGCTCAAGGAGCGTCTGGTTATCATCCGATCAGAGAAATATCAAGTCTGGAGATCGAAGAATCCAATTGGAGAAAAGGGATTTATGAATATTTGAAAGATTCATCGAAGAAAGTTGAAAGAAAGATAAGGATTCAGGCAGTGAAGTATGTTATACTTGAAGATGATCTTTATTATCGGACGATTGATGGAGTTTTACTCAAATGTGTTGGATCTGAGGAAGCTAACGTATTAATGGGAGAAATCCATGAAGGAGTATGTGGAGCACATCAATCGGCCTTCAAGATGAAATGGATGATCAGGAGGAATGGATATTTTTGGCCTACAATTCTTGAAGATTGTTTCAAATATTACAAGGGATGTCAGGACTGTTAGCGATTTGGGAATGTTCAAAGGGCTCCTGCGTCTGCTATGAATCCGATTTTAAAGCCTTGGCCTTTTCGAGGATGGGGCATTGATTTAATCAGATAGATTAACCCTGCGTCAAGTAAAGGACTCAAGTTTGTGTTAGTGGCGACTGATTATTTTACTAAATGGGTTGAAGCAATTCCTTTGAAGATTGTGTCATCGGCTAATATGGTGGATTTTGTTAGAGAGCATATTATCTATCGGTTTGGTATTCCTCAAACAATTACAACCGATCAGGGAACTATGTTTACTTCAGGAGAATTTGCAGAGTTTGCTGAAAGCATGGGGATTAAAATATTGAATTCTTCTCCTTATTATGCTCAGGCTAATGGTCAAGCAGAGGCCTCCAATAAAAGCGTGATCAAGTTGATAAAAAGAAAGATTGATGTGTTTCCCAGAAGATGGCATACTGTGCTACATGAAGCGTTATGGTCATATCGGATGGCTTGTCACGGTGCAATTAAAATGTCACCTTATCAATTGATTTATGGACATGAAGCTGTATTACCTTGGGAGTTGAAAATCGGCTCTAGACGTGTTGAATTTCAAAATGAGATAATAGCCGATGAGTATTCCATTATCATGAAAGATGAGTTGGAAGATTTAACTCAGTATCGTTTGAAAGCCATTGAAAATTTAGAGGCTAATAAGGAGCGTATCGCCAGATGGTATAACAAGTAAGTTCAATTTAAGGAATTTTCTAAAGGAGAATTGGTATTGAAACTAATTTTGCCGATTGGGTCTAAAGATTCTAAATTCGGTAAATGGTCTCCGACTTGGGAAGGTCCGTATCGGATAAATCGGTGTGCTCCAGGTAATGCATATATATTGGAGACTTTAGAAGGAGAGGAGTTTCCTCGAGCTTTGAATGGAAAATATTTGAAAAAATATTATCCCAGTATTTGGGTTGATGCATGAGCCGATTTTTGGAGAATCGGAAAATATCATAGCCGATACAAAGTATCGCCTCTAGCAGAAAAATAAGTGAAAATAATGTACTACATATTTAGGGATACATGGCCGATGCGTTATGCATCGCCCTTAGGGCAAAAAAAATATAAAAAATTGCAAGGGTGTCACGGATTTCTAAAGAAGAGTTTTTATAACGACCCAAGGAAATCTTGGATCGCTTTGATCGCACGCAGGCGAATAGCATCTACATCGGAAATGGCTTTCTGATCTTCCTCAGCTAAACCCTCAATCGACTTCAAGTTTTGCTTCAACTGATCAACCTTTTGAATAAGGACTTGCTTATTTTGTTCAAACGTTGTCAGTGCCCCTGGAATTTGCTGCAGATTGGCTTCTACAGTCTCCAGCTCCGCATCGATCTTGGCTATAGCTTGCATATGGGCTTCGCGTTGAGACTCCAAATCGGACTTGGTTTTCTCTAGAGCTTCCTGGGTTTGCTTCATTTGTCCAATTT
>NZ_SWBM01000024.1 GCF_005116465.1 Robertmurraya kyonggiensis | reverse complement strand
CATTCGTACACCCATCTCATCGGTGGCTGCATGCTCAACTCCGGTATAGGATAGTGATAACTAGACTGTGAGGATTCCCTGTAGGAGGAGCTAGAAGAGAACTGTGGAGAGCCGTAATCCGTCGGTCCAACCGTTCTCCTCTGCGACATCGGTGCTCCATGGTCAATGTCCTGGGTTGCATGTGTGAACTCAGTCTCCCCTGCAATGAACCACATAGTATAATTAATACTCATAAGTCAAAATAATAAAAACATGTTCATATATACGTACACTTGGTACCTGTAAAATGGAGACCAGCAGGTGGGTTTGAAGGTGACACGCCTCCGCCCCCGCCACCGCCAGTAGCACCGCCACTGCCGCCACCACTGCCACCACCATCATTGCTGTCATCACCATCACTGCTACCATCCCCATCATTACTATCATCACCATCATCGCCAGAGCTGCTGTCCTGAGACTCCTGATACTCTGGGCTTTTATCACCCTCACCATCATCAGTGTCTTCATCGCTCAGGACTTCTATTTCTTTCTGTTTCCCTTTTCCCGTTGCCTGGCCTCGTTGGCGCTTCGGGACAACCTTGCTAGGCGCGATATGGTACTTCCGCTTCCCTACATGAGTGTCACCCACATGTCGCCGTGCCCAATCACTGATGCAATCTTCCCCTGTAGAAGTACGGAGGTCCGCCGGATTTATTTTATCAGCGACAATATTAGAGGGGAGCGGTGTGTCACCTTCATCATCGTCCTCGTCTAGAACAGGAGCTTTGTTTGACCTTCCATATTCCATCCATTCCCGCACCGGATTTTTAGGATCATAGAATGAAAGATGGGCCAGCTGCTCAACGAAATCACCTTGATCCCGTGGAGGATCGGCAACATCCGCAAGTCGCAGGCGTAGGTTGTAGTTGACATAGACAAGCTTGTTCAGTTTTTTGTGTGACAACCGATTGCGAACCTTTGTATGCAGCAAGGCAAAAGTACTCCAGTTCCGCTCGCATCCACTTGACGAACAACATTGAGAAACAAGCCGCAAAGCAAGGCTCTGCAGCTTGGGAGTTCTGTTGCCGTTTACCATCCACCATGAAGATGCAGTTGTCTTTGGGTCAAGCACCATTTGTTGTGCCAATTGTGTGGCAAAGTCACCACGCCGTTGTCGAAACAGCTCAGCCTCTTGTAATGCCTGGACGGCGCTCGAGATATCGGTCATGCGCTGAAAAGCATCCTTCAGTGTGCTCCACATTTCTGGACTTGGAATAAACGTATAGGCATACCTCGGATTCAGGACAGAAGCTGCAAAATAGAAAGTACCACGAATGAGCATAAGGTGTATGGAACGTGAAAGTATAAACTTTTGTTCACAATCAGCAGAATCCGTCTTACCTGGAACCACATAGGTGTCATAGAAGATGTCCTTCAACCTTGCGTTGTAAATTCGTATATACTCTTCGTACATGGAAACATTGCGGCCAAAGAAAGATTGCATTTCATTTCTCACACTCTGTACGTTGTGACATACCTCGCACATGTTCGGCCGCTTGTCCTGATCAGCAAAGCGAAGTAAGCTGTATATTGGTTGGACTGAGTCAATCACAAATTTCATTCCCTCACACCACTGTAGACTTGAAAATCTCGTATGAGTAAATCTACCCATATTTGAATTGGCCCATTTGCTCTGCAAAAATTCAGGAGATGCCATCCACTGCATAAAACGATCACGTTTCCGATACATGCTGTCTAGGAACATGTAGTTGGTCCCAAAGCGAGTTGCACACCACTTCACCAACTCACCACCAATCGCCTGCCTCATCATTGCATTCAACTGACCATGATTGTGTAGCCACGTTGATATTTTCTTGCATTGATCGATCAAATCTTGATGTTCGTACCTTTCACCGATATCCTTTAACATCAAGTTGACAGTGTGTGCTAGACAAGGTGTCCAACTAATGTGTTCGTATGTTTCTCGAATCCCCTTGCAGGCTTTCTTGTAGTTGGAGCCGTTGTCCGTGATCACATGAACGACATGCTCTGGTCCAATTTCGTCCACCACCTTCAGAATTTCCTGGTAATACACATATTCTTTAGCAACATCCAAATTATATTCGGATCGAAATGAACTAGGTACGGGGTTACCTTCCGCAAATATGCAGAATCTTGAGATCTTCCAGTCGCATCAACAGACTTGTGGAACCACATGACCCCATTGCAATATATCAAAAAGTTAATGACACTCATCTTCGTCGGCCCAGTCCACGAATCACACATCAACGTGACGCCGAACATAGGCCACTCTGCCTGAAACTTTGCGTACTGAACCTGCAAGTCTCGCTCGTTTTGATCCAGGTACTTGCCATCAATATCCCGTCCAGTGGGTGACGCGATACCTTCACCTGCAAAACATATGGCACTCATGACATTAGATCTAAACATGTAGTTGCGTAGCTATTATTTCGGCTGCAAAGAAAACATACCCCACTTCTGT
>NZ_SWBM01000023.1 GCF_005116465.1 Robertmurraya kyonggiensis | reverse complement strand
CTTGCATGCCGTCATAACTACCGACACCAGGAGGCAATCCAGAGCGTTGGTGCAAAAGGCGGTGCCAGATGGCGACCAACCCTGGCCGATCGGCCAGGAACCAGCCCAATGGCTGGCCACCGACTCCGTTCAAGGCGCTCTTCTGAGGACAGTTGCATGCTGAGCTAACTTAACCGCCAAGATGCTCAACCGACCTGCTCAAGCTATAAAAGGAGGCCTCCACTTCACTTCTCAACACACACCAAGAAGGAGCTTCTCTACTTTTTATATTTTCTAGAGTAGATTAGGGTTGGGAGTTAGAGTTGAGTCGAGCTTGCCTCGAGGTTCCGGAGTCTCTCGGAGATCGGGTAAAGTTCTTGTATCTTTTCTTTATACTTCGAATATTTCCTTTATCAATATAGTTATCTTCTTTACTTTATCGGTTAAGCTTTCCTTTCCTGCTTTCCTTAGTTTATCTAGGAAAGTAGTGTGATCCTTTCATTTCATAACCTTTAGATTCAGTTAGAGTCTAGTTAGTTTGACAGGCTTTTACCTTACGGGTTTCTCGCCCGGACTAGGAGATTTAGCCGTCTCCTAGGTAGAGGGGGGTTTCTTGTGAAGGCCTCACAAGAAATCCTAGCATCAAACCCAGACGTGGTGTTTGGCTAGGTGTTAGCTAGAAAGTGTGTTCCATTCCATGGAAGTAGAGTGGTAGGCGGCAAGTGATGACAACCTTGTCCATCCTTTGTGCGACCACAACGTTCGGGTGTTTTCATAGCAGTAGTAGCAGGTTGCCGTTGGGTCCCCCTTCTACCCCGTCTGGACCCTTCCTCTTCCAGCCGCCGAAGCAGATCAGGTTAGTAGATAAGTTTTTACTAGAGTAATTGTAGGCTATCTGAAAGTTAGCCCTCTACCCTCGCCATTCTTTTCCTTGGTGGGGTCCGGTTAACTAGATTTAGGCTAGTCGCGTCTGCCGTTCTTTGGATTCGATATCCCAGGTATCACTCCCCTGGTGAAAGGCTACATCGGTCTCTGTGCGCTTGCAGAGTAATTAGTATAGGCTAAGAAGTGCCAACAACTAGTTGCAAAGGGGTTCTCTCAAATTGAAGGACTTGACTTTGGAGAGACCTTTGCTCCGATGGCTAGATTAGAGGCAATCCGCATTCTCCTTGCCTATGCCTCTTGTCATGATATGAAGCTCTATCAAATGGACGTCAAGAGTGCATTCCTCAATGGGTACATCAATGAAGAGGTGTATGTGGAACAACCACCGGGCTTTGAAGATCCATACAACCCCAATCATGTGTTCAAGCTATCCAAGGCACTCTATGGACTCAAACAAGCTCCAAGGGCTTGGTATGAGCGTCTCCGGGATTTTATCATTGCCAAGGGATACAAGATTGGGAAGGTTGATACTACACTCTTCAGCAAGAAGGAGAATGGCGAGCTCTTTGTTTGCCAAGTCTATGTGGATGACATTATATTTGGCTCAACAAATGAAGAGATATGCAAGAAATTTGGTGAAATGATGTCAAGGGAATTTGAGATGTCAATGATTGGTGAACTTACTTTCTTCCTTGGATTTCAAATGAAGCAACTTGAAGAAGGCACATTTATATGTCAAGAGAAATATACCAAGGACCTTCTCAAGCGCTTCAAGATGGAAGATTGCAAGCCCATCAAGACCCCCATGGCAACTAATGGGCATCTCGACCTTGATGAGGGAGGTAAACCGGTAGACCAAACTCTTTATCGTTCTATGATTGGTAGTCTACTTTACCTTACCGCATCTAGGCCCGACATCATGTTTAGTGTATGTATGTGTGCTCGCTTTCAAGCCAACCCCAAAGAAGCACACCTTAAGGCCGTGAAAAGGATCTTTAGATATCTCAAATATTCACCAAGCATTGGCCTTTGGTATCCCAAAGGAGCACACTTTGAACTCGTTGGCTATTCCGATGCGGATTATGCGGGTTGCAAAGTGGATAGGAAAAGCACTTCCGGCGGGTGCCAATTGCTTGGTAGGTCGCTAGTCTCTTGGTCCTCCAAAAAGCAAAATAGTGTGGCTCTTTCAACCACCGAGGCCGAGTACATTGCCGCCGGCTCTTGTTGTGCACAAATCCTTTACATGACTCAAACACTCCTAGACTATGGCCTAGTTCTTAGGAGTGTACCCTTGCTTTGTGACAATGAGAGTGCGGTAAAGCTTGCAAATAACCCCGTCCAACACTCACGTACCAAGCACATAGATATCCGTCACCACTTTATTAGAGATCATATAGCTAAGGATGATATATCTTTGCATGGTGTAAGGACGGATGATCAGTTGGCGGATATCTTCACAAAGCCTTTGGATGAAAATAGGTTTTGCAACTTGCGGAATGAGCTTAATGTGGTTGACTTCTCCAATTTCACCTAGAATGCTCAATGTTGTTTGTATATAGATATGCTTGAAAAACTCAAAAAAAATAGTTGCTAGTGTTGTTTTTGCATATCATATGTAATATAGCTCATATGCATTAGGTGCTT
>NZ_SWBM01000022.1 GCF_005116465.1 Robertmurraya kyonggiensis | reverse complement strand
GAAGTAGGGTAAGAACCCAGTGCCTTGCTTAGTTTCCTAAGTAGGTTTCCAAGAACTCCCCCCCAAACCGTACGTACTCCTCTCAGAGTATACGGCTTTCCATTTATCAATCTAACTTCCCATTATGCAAATCGTGGTGGCATTTTACACACATTGCAATTGTTTTACGTTTTCTTGCAAGCATGAACTGTTCCCATCGCTTTTTACCTTCTAGGTTTTTGAGTTTATTTACATGGTGCATTTCTAATGGCGTGTTCTCCACTCCACACCATTCGCATTTTTCTGCCAAAAGGCGTTCAATGAGACTTGTTCTACCACCATAAATGATTGTATTTTCAATTATATCCACAGATTGTTTATTGATTTCCAAGTTTTTTTCCATTCGTTGTTCCGTAAAATAGGCAATTCTTGGACCATCCTTCGTTTTATAACGTATACCAAATTTCCCGTTTATCGAAAATTTTCTAATGATTTTACTAACGGTGCTTTTATATTTACTGGCATACGTTTTAATCATGCTGTATTTCATTGTTTGGCGGAAAGATTGAAGGACATGTGCATTGCTTGCCAAACGGTAGTAGTTATATAATCCTTCAATTTCTGCATTGTATGTTCGAAGGATTTCTAAATCATCCAGATGTACCAAGTACGGACGATGAACAGGTTTCCAACCATTAGTATTGCCAATTTTTAGGGCACCTAAATCGATGAGTTTTTTGATATATTTCTCGTGTGGTACGAATAGCTTTGTTTGGTAGTTGAACTTTCGTTTTTTCGTACCATTTGGCATCTTCATTCTATGCCAATCCCTCGCTACTCGTATATCATACCCTAGGAATCTAGCGTTTTTCTCACTATGAGTGATCAACGTCTTTTCAGCACTCAATTCTAATTTGAGTTTATCTGCAAGGTAGTCTGTTAAATCTTTCTTGATTTCTTCGGCTTCTTTTTTACTACCAATCACACCGATGATAAAATCATCTGCATATCTTACATATTTCATTCGACGATAGTTTGGGTCAAAAAGGTCTTTGCTGTCATGACTTTGTAATTCCTTATACAAAGCTTTTAATTCGAAAAGCCTTACAGCTTTTTCCTCTTTGGTAAGTCGTTCCCAATCACGTTTATTTTTACTTTTACGATAGTTAATCTTTGATGCTAGGTTGAGGTAGACAATGTTATGTGTTCGTTTTTCACCTCTGTTATAGTCCAATGCAAACTTTTCTATATATTTATCTAATTCATGCAGATAAATATTCGATAATAACGGACTAATGATACCACCTTGAGGAGTTCCGCTATAGGTTTTATGAAAAACCCACTCTTCTACATAGCCTGCTCTAAGGAATTTCCAAATTAAATTAATTAATTTCTCATCCCTAATGCGTTTTCGTAAAAGTTCAATTAATATGTGATGGTCAATATTATCAAAGAAGCCTTTTATATCACCTTCGATAAACCATCTCGTACCTGTAAAAGTATTGCGAATTTCTTTTAAAGCTGTGTGACAGCTACGATTTGGTCTGAAACCGTGTGAATGATTTGAGAATTGTGGTTCATAGATGCTCTCTAAAATTCGCCGAACAACTTCTTGCACTAACTTATCCTCAAAAGTTGGAATTCCCAATGGTCGTGATTTACCATTTTTCTTTGGGATATATATTCTTCGTGATGGTTTAGGCTGATATGACTGCTCTTTTAGCTTTTCAATTAGACGCTCGATTCTTTCTAAGCTCATTCCATCGATTGTGTCTTTATCAATACCCTTTGTATTACTACCTTTATTCGGGTAGAGTTTGGCATAGGCTTCTAAATAAAACTCGGTATTATACAAATTCCGATATAATCTTTCAAATACATACGTTCCATCTTGTGCTTTGGAAGTTAGACTGCTTAATACTACTTTTGGATTTCTCATAGAGCCTCACGCTCCTTCCCAATTTGGTATTAAACTAGATAAACTGCTCTCCTTCGCCATGTAATAGGCTTTCCCTATCTCAGACTACTACGAGAGCTCCGTTGCCTTATCAGATATTCAGCATCATCTTTCTTGCCTTTCAGCTTGAAATTTGTCACCTTATTAGGCATTATGCATAGCTGTATTAACAGCGTTCTGACTTAGGCAATCCCCATTTAGACATTTAGAAACATAGCATTTCATAGTTTCGGATGTGATTTTCACTCGTTTCTTCTATATAGAAGATGGATGAAGTAGTATCACTTCATATTTCTCGAAGTTTTTAAGAAACATGCATACTTCGCACAGCGTAAGTCGCTACCTCCCGCTGAAGGTCCCCGTAGTCCTCCTTGAGCTATCATTCAAGCAATTCAGCTTTCATCCTTATCTATGAATTTCATCTCGCCATTCAGTCGTGCCTTGGTAACTAGACAACTTATGGCTTTGCCAACATGCTACACTCCCCGCTCGGTTTCCCTTACGGATAAGTTGGCTGATGATAGGGTAAAGATTGTGATATCTCCCTACTGCTTTGCTAAAGCAGATTTCCTAAATGCCCTTATGGGCGCAC
>NZ_SWBM01000003.1 GCF_005116465.1 Robertmurraya kyonggiensis | reverse complement strand
TTGAGAATTTCTAATGAATAGTGACCGCATGGGAGCTTCATGAAGACACTATTTGAGAATTTCTGGTGAAAAATGTCCGCATGGGAGCTCCATGAAGACACTATTTGAGAGTTTCTAATGAATAGTGACCGCATGGGAGCTTCATGAAGACACTATTTGAGAATTTCTGGTGAAAAATGTCCGCATGGGAGCTCCATGAAGACACTATTTGAGAGTTTCTAATGAAGAATGTCCGCAGGAGAGCTTCATGAAGACACTGTATGAATTTCTAATGAATAGTGTCCGCATGGGCGTTCTATAAAGACACTATTTCAAGATTTCTGGAGAATTATGTCTTCATGCCGAGCCCGCGCTTTAACCACCAGGCACCGATCAAAATAACAAAGACAAGACCTCCCAAACAGGTATCTAAATGCATTTGGGATTAACCATGATCTCACATAGTCGAGAGGAGAAAAAATACATGCGTCATGCTTTCATAAAAAAAATCTCAGGTATTGGAATCATCGTTTTCCTTATTCTTATCATTTTTCTTCAAGGGTGTTCCAAGGGGAATGACACTTCGGTAAAAACGACATCGGGTGAAAACAAAGTACCAGAGGTGTTGAACCTTGGATATATCGGCATCAACAAATTGAATCTTCCAAGTGGGGCAGAAGGCTGGGGCCTACATAAGGGAATTATCCAAGAAAAACTGAAGAAACATGGAATTAAGGAAATTAATCTAACGGCCTTCCCGAATGGACCTGATTTAAACGAATCTCTAATTAGTGGACGATTGAATGTGGGGAATCTGGGAGACACACCTGCGATTCTAGCAAAATCAACAGGAGCGGATACTCGATTAGTATCACAGCCTCACAAGAATCTAATTGGTTATATTATTGGGAAGAAGGATGGTCCAAAAACGATTAAAGATTTAGAAGGAAAGACGATTGCCATTCAAAAAGGTTCTTTTATGCACCGTTACATTGTTGGATTGCTAAAAAGTGAAGGAGTCAAGAACTATAACTTAGTGCATATGCTCCGTCCAGATGGGGAAGCTGCACTTGCACGAGGAGAAGTCGATGCGATGACCAACAATGGGGAATTCGCGCTTAAGTTAATTGAACAAGGATTTCCACATATCGATGATGCGAGCCAAAGTCCTGAACTACTAGGTTCTAGAGTAACAGTTGTATCGGGAGAATACCTGAAACAATTCCCAGACTTCCCGAAAGTCTGGAATGAAGCCGTAAAAAAATCGTTAGAAGACTTAAAACAGCATGAAGATGAATATTATGAATTAATCGCTGAAATTGGTGAAACAACACCTGACATCATCAAGATTACCGATCCGATCGAATGGCAGGAAGAGGAGCCGTTTACGGATGAAGGATTAGAGCTATTGAATGGGACGAAGGATTTTCTTGTAGAAGAAAAATTGGCTCAAAAAGATTTTGATATCAATGAGTGGATTGTAAAGTAAGGAGATAGGAGTGTAACGGCATTTCATAGCTGTTGCACTTCTTCATTTTAAAGATAGGGATGTGGCGGAGATCAAGATAAAACTTATGATTGCTGTTGCCTTCGGGGTGATGCTAAATCCTTTAAATACGACGATGATTTCAGTGGCTCTATCACGTATGCAGGACGATCTTCAGCTTTCTTTTACGGACGTTTCCTGGTTAATAGCAACCTACTATATCGGAAGTGCCATCGGCCAGCCGATTATGGGAAGTCTCAGTGATCGATTTGGTAGAAAGAGATTTTTCTTGATGGGGTTATTCTTGGTGGCTCTTGCCTCTTTTTTAGCACCGTTATCCCCTAATCTAGGTTGTTTAATTGTCTTTCGATTAATCCAGGCAATTGGTAGTTCGATGTTGTATCCGGCAGGAATGGCGACGCTTCGACACGTCATTACGGAAAGGCAAGCGAAGTATTTCGGCATCTTAAGTATTTTCTCCTCTACTTCAGCAGCTTTGGGACCATCGATCGGGGGTCTCTTAATTAGTGTTTGGGATTGGGAAGCACTCTTTTTCATCAACTTCCCGTTTGTGATTACGTCTTTCATTCTCACATTCAAGTATTTTCCGAAGGATAGCAAAAACACTGATAGGGGTTATAAATTTGATGTCGGGGGAATCATCCTTTTTATTCTTGCGATTACGAGTCTATTAATTGTTCTTTCGTTGAAAGAGAATTTCCATTTGGTATGGTTGCTCGTACCAGTCGTACTTATTTTTGCCTTTTATTCTTATGAAAAAAAGCAGCCGAATGCGATTATTGATGTTCGTTCTCTTGTAGAAAAAACTGAGGTAACTGTCGTCTATATTCAATATATGCTGGTGAATATGTTGTTCTATTCCTTGCTATTTGGCATCCCGACCTATTTGCAAAATGTTCATCACTTTCAAGCGGGGGTAACGGGTTTAGTAATGTTGTCGATATCTGGGTTTGGCATTATTATTTCGCCATTAGCGGGTATGTGGATTGACCGAGCGGATTCTTCTAAACCCGTGGTTCTGGTTGGAGCTATCTTTGCGATCGCCGGTTCTGCCTTACTCTTCACGATTGGAAACGTGACTTCTCCCATTGTGATATTCCTCATCCTATCCATATTGGGATGTAGCAATGGATTGAATAATATTGGACTGCAAACGGCATTATATGCTGTTGTCGAGCCTGCTGAGACAGGTGCCGCATCGGGGTTGTTCATGACCTCAAGGTTCCTAGGAACAATTTTTTCCTCGAGTATTTTAGGAAATGTCTTTGCAAAGCAAGTCACAACAGCTAATTTTCATTACATTGCTCTGGCAGGTGGGATAATTGGAATACTTTGTCTATTACTAGCTTTCCGTATGAAACCCATACAAAAATATCAATATAATTTAAAAGCTTGAATAATATAAGGTGATGAGTCTATGGCCAATTTATGATTTGGAATAGATTCGTCACATTTTTGTTGAAAAGGCATTCATTTCATACAAATATTTAGTATTTAAAATATGGATATTTACAGCTTTTTTGTTTATATTAGAAGAAAGGTATGTAAATATTGAAATAGATTGCTGGGGAACATGTTAATTTGGAGGAATGAACTTGCTTGAACTATCATTGGAAAAGCCAGAAACCTTGCAACGGATCGCTCACGCGCTATCATCAGAAGTGCGATTACAGATAATTAATCTACTAAATAAAGATAATATGAACGTCAATCAATTGGCGGAAAGCTTAGGAATCCCAGTTTCAACTACAGCGTCTCATGTTAAAATCCTTGAAAAGTCAGGATTAATTAATACAGAACTTCGTCCAGGTAGTAGAGGTGCGATGAAGGTTTGTAAACGAAATTTTGATGATATTCATATCCAATTAAATAATGAAGAGAACTTTATGAAAAAGTCTCAGAATCATAGATATTTTGAATTTGAAATGCCGATTGGCCAGTATGTTAATTTTGAAGTGGCTCCTACTTGTGGGATGGCGAATCATGATGGAATGCTGATACCAGCAGATGATCCGGTGCATTTTTATAGTCCGGATCGTTCGAAAGCTCAAATAATCTGGACACGAAAGGGATATTTTGAGTACAAATTTCCATTGCTGATTCCAGTAGGAAAAAACATATCTTCTGTTCAGTTTTCTTTGGAGCTTTGTTCAGAAGCTCCGAACTATGACCATAATTGGCCATCGGATATTACCGTATGGATTAACGAAGTGGAAATCGGAACATGGACAAGTCCTGGGGACTATGGGGACCGTCCGGGAAAATTGAATCCGAAATACTGGAGTGAATTAACAAGCACACAGTATGGTACTTTAAATACGTGGAAAGTAACAGATAAAAATACAACGATTAATGATATATATCTTTCAGAAGTGAAGCTTGATGATATCGGGATCTTTAATCATATGTTTATATCCTTTAAGATTGGTGTTAAGGATAATGCTATTCATAAAGGTGGAATCAACTTATTCGGCCGTGAATTTGGTGACTATCCACAGGATATTAAATTATCAATTGAATACTCATGAGTGAATCTTAAAAATAGGCAAGTGGAGAGATGTATTTTCTCCACTTGTTTTTGTGTTCTCTGAGGAACAATTTATCGAATACAAACAAAAAATATGAATTAAAACAAAAATATATTAAAAATTATAAAAAATACCAGTAATTTTATTGACAAAAGAAAAATGAAAGCGTTTAATTATTGATAAGTGGTATTAATACATATTTTTTGTACGAATTGGATTGATTTTTTCCAAAGACGAAAAACAAACAACAGAGGGAGAGTATTTAAGATGACGACGACTGTAACGACATATCAAAGAACTGAATATCCGAGACCACAATTTCAGCGTCAATCCTGGATCAACTTAAATGGGAGTTGGAAATTCGCATTCGATGACCAAAATATTGGTGAAAAAGGATTGTGGTTTGAGAAGTCTTCTTTTACAACAGAGATACAAGTGCCTTTTACATATGAAACAAAAGCTAGCGGGATTGGGGAACAGAAGTTTCATCCATATATTTGGTATCAAAGAACGTTTGAAATTCCAAAAGATGAAATAGGTAAAAAAACCATACTTAGATTTCAAGCCTCTGACTACATCACAAAGGTATGGGTGAATGGAATCTATATTGGCGATCATACTGGAGGCTATGCAGCATTTTCTTTTGATATTAGCCATGCTATCGATCACACAAAAGAAAATGAAATCGTTGTAAAAGTAGAGGATAGCCAAAGTTGTTATCAGCCAAGAGGAAAGCAGCGTTGGAGAGAAGAGAATTTTGGTTGCTGGTATGTGCAAAATACAGGAATCTGGCAAACTGTTTGGCTGGAATTTTTAAATCAAGAAAGCATTGAAAAGATAAAAATCAGCCCAAATATCGATACGAATTCTGTTGTCTTTGATTATAAATTGAATGGAGATATGCCCAAAGATTCGAAACTAGAAACTACGATTCTATTTGCAGGTAAAAAAATAAAGCAATTTTCTATTATGCCGGATCGTCTAAATTTTAGTTTTGAAGTTAATATTGCGTCCGATTTGTTTGAATGGAAGATAATGCACTGGGCTCCGCAACATCCGAATTTGTACGATGTTCAATTCCGATTATATGTAGGAAGCGAACTTGTGGATGAAGTAGATTCGTATTTTGGGATGAGAAAAATTTCGATCAAGGACGGACAGGTGCTTTTAAACAATGTTCCGATATATCAAAGGCTTCTTTTAGACCAAGGATATTGGACTGATACAATGCTAACTCCTCCATCCGATGGGGCGATGATTGAAGACATCGAGAAAACAATTGAGATGGGCTTTAATGGGGTACGAAAACATCAAAAGATTGAAGATGAACGATTTTTATATTGGTGTGATAAGAAGGGGTTACTAGTTTGGTCCGAAATGGCAGCGACGTACGAGTTCTCAGATGAGGCAGTCAAGAACTTTACGAAGGAATGGTTGGAAATTATGCAACAACATTATAATCATCCTTCTATTATTACTTGGGTTCCATTTAATGAATCTTGGGGTATCCCGAATGTTCTTGTTGATAAGAAGCAGCAGAAATTCACCGAGGCAATCTATCATTTATCAAAAACAATCGACACAGAACGACCAGTAATCGTCAATGATGGTTGGGAGCACACTGTCTCGGATATTATTGCGTTACATGATTATGAAGAATTAGGTGAAGTGTTCTATGAGCGCTATAAAGACAAGGATCGCATTCTGAACAATGAGATTACCCATAACCATCACAAGTATGCATTTGCAAAAGGCTATGCTTATCAAGGACAGCCGGTCATGCTAACTGAATATGGTGGCATTGCTTTTAATGAAGGGAAAGGCTGGGGCTATGGTAATCAAGTAAAGAGTGAAGATGAATTTCTGCATCGATATGAATCTATTACGCAGGCTATCAAAAATACGCCATATATTTGTGGATTTTGTTATACGCAAATTACCGATGTGCAGCAAGAGGTAAACGGTTTGTTAACTGAAAATCGAGTACCAAAGGTAGCGTTAGAGAAAATTAAGGAAATTAACCTTAAATAATTTCTAGATGGAAAAGAAGTTAGTATAAACTCCTCTTGCTGAGTTATATAAAATTCAGCAAAAGGAATTTATATATAGTAAAATATTTTTTATTATTTATTCCTGAAATTTCTAAAAATGAATTTAATTAGGAGGAGGCGAGTTTTTAGCTTTAGGGTATCTGTTAGATAAAACAAATCAGGGGGAAAACCAATGAGGAAAATATCTTTATTAATATTCTCTATGCTTTTTGTAGTTACGCTAGTTTTGTCAGGTTGCAGTTCATCTAGTTCAGGCTCTCAATCTTCATCTAAAAACGAAATCGTCTTTTGGAATCCGTTCACAGGTCCAGATGGTGAAAATATGAAACAAATTGTAGAGGCTTATAACAAGACAAATCCAGAATTTAAAGTCAAAAATGTGTCAATGGTTGAAGCTGATATGTATACAAAGATTCCAACTGTAGTGAACTCAGGAAAAGGAATTCCGAATCTAACGATTGTACATGCTGAGAGAATTAAACAGTTTGTTGACAATGGAATGCTAACAAAGTTTGATGATCTGTTGGCTGATTATCCAGAACTTAAGGCTGAAAACTATGTACCGGCAGGATGGAATATTGGAGAAATTGATGGTAGTAGATATAGCCTGCCGTTAGATGTACATAGCTTTGTTATGTACTACAATAAAGATTTATTAGAAAAATATGCACCAAATGCACTCGATGATAATGTTATAACTTTTGATGAAATAAGAGAAGCTGGAGAAAAATCCAAAAAGGACAAGATTGCGGGTATTGGTATAACTTGGACTCGACCAATCTTCCTATCAATCTACAATCAACTTGGTGGAGATATTACTAGTGATGGTGAAACTCCAACACTTGAAACTCCAGAAGCCAAGGAAGCGCTTCAATTATTAAAAGGATTAGTAGATGATAAGATTACGAACAAGGATGGAGAAGACCCAGGTCAATTATTCAAATCAGGTAAAGCTATTTTTTATCCAGAAGGTATTTGGATGCAAAATAGCGTAAAAGAAGCAAAAAATTTAAACTGGGGTCTAACAAGCTTCCCTCAGGTTTCACCTGATAAAATTGTAAACTGGACGTCCTCTCATCAATTCGTTATGTTTAACGACGAAAATCGCTCAGAAGAGAATACTAAGGGGATCATGGCTTTCCTTGATTTTGTTAGAGAAAATTCACTTCCATGGGCTAAAGCTGGTCAGAATCCAGCAGCATTAGAAACTTTAGAAAATCCTGAATATAAAGAACTGCCACAGGCTTTCTTAATTGAAAATCCTGAAATGCAGCAAACTCTTAAAATCTTTGATTATAAGTACAATGGCTTTGTGGTGGAAGAGGTTGATAAATTAGTCGGTGATGCTATATTTGGAAAATTAGATATCGACAAAGGGCTTAAGGCCGCTCAAAAAGCAGTTGAGGATAAAATTAAAACCAATAATAAGAAATAAGATTGCTAGATATTAGTTTGTTAATTGGTGTTAGCAGAATTATAGAGAAATCCTTATAAGTTCATAAGGATTTCTCTCTCTATTCGATTACTTAAGAATAGGAGCTAAAATTTATGATCAATACTGGAGTGAACAAAGAATTTAATATGTCTGCTGGTATAGAAAAGAATCCTAGTAAAAAAAGTTTTAAACTTTCCCCATATCTATACATTGGACCACATCTAATATTATTTACGATCTTTTTTCTTTTTCCCACTTTATATGGTATATATATTTCATTTACCAACTGGGATCTAATAGGGGCTCCTGAATTTGTAGGTTTCGCTAATTATCAGGAAATATTGTTTAATCAAGATTCTACATTTTATGATCAATTACGTACTGGATTGGGTAATACCTTCAAATTTGTGTTGTTTACGGTTCCGGCTTGTATTATTGTTCCTTTGCTGTTAGCTGCAGGTCTTAACGCGAAACCGAAGGGATTGAAATTTTTTCAGGCACTATTTTATATGCCGACGTTATTTTCAGTTTCTGCCGTCATGATTATTTTTTCAATGCTTTTTAGTGTTTCTTTTGGCCCTATCAATCATTATCTAAGTGTTGATACGAACTGGTTAGCGACACAACCATACTCTTGGATTGCATTAGTTACTGTTACTGTCTGGTGGACAATCGGTGCAAATATGATTATTTATCAGGCTGCACTAAACGGAATTTCAAAAGATTTATATGAGGCAGCTTCAATAGATGGAGCAAATAGTTTTCAAAGATTTTTTAGAATTACTCTACCTAGTATTAGAGCGCAAATATTATATACTGTCGTCATTACAACTATTTCGCAATTTAATGTATATGGGCAGCCGCTCATGTTAACAAAAGGTGGGCCGACAAGCTCGACTACCGTTTTATTAATGTACATTCAAGAGAACGCATTTGGTACTGGAATTTCAATAGCTGGTATTGGAGCGGCTATGGCTGTTATTCTGGGTCTGTGTATTATGGTTGTTTCTGCGATCCAATTTATCTTTTTAAGACAACGGGATTAGGAGGTGCTTACCATGAAGAAAACAGGGATTTCAAAAATTGTTGCTTTCATCTTTTTGTTATTAATGGCTTTTATATGGATTGTCCCGGTCCTGTATACAAGTATCACCTCCTTTAAAAGTGAGGCGGATATTCAAACCAATGCTTTTACGATTTTACCGATCAATTGGGTTATTGGTAATTACCAGGATGTCCTTTTTGATAACACAAGTGCTCCAGTAGCGAAATGGTTTATGAACTCGCTCATTATATCGGTATCACAAACGATATTAGTACTAGTAATCGTTTCTTTAGCCGCTTATGCATATTCCAGAATGAAATTTAAGGGACGAGATGCTATCTTTGTCTTTTTGATGGCAACGATGATGTTTCCGGCAGTCGTAAATCTTATCCCGCTCTATAATATTGTTGATAAGTTGGGGTGGGTAAATAATTATTTAGCTGCGATTGTTCCGGGGGCAGCGGGAGTGTTTAATATCTTTCTAGTAAGACAGTTTATGAAAGGGATTCCAATGGATTTTGATGAATCAGCGAGAGTGGATGGTGCTTCTGATTTTCAGATATTCCTTAAACTGATTTTGCCACTAATAAAACCTGTACTGACAGTTGTAGCATTGTTCACATTTACAGCCTCTTGGAATGACTTCTTATGGCCATCGATTGTGTTTAATGATGTTGAAAAAATGCCAATTACACCAGGATTACAATTACTTCAAGGAATGTACGCGCTCGATGTGGCGCATGCTTTAACTGGGGCACTGGTAGCGATCGTTCCAACCTTTATCCTTTACTTATTCACACAAAAATACTTCATGGAATCACTCTCTTTATCATCTGGTGTGAAAGGATAATAAAAACATAATCTGCCTGTTAAGGAGGTTTCAGGGTGAATAGAAAGCTAGAGAGAAGACTAGTTATGGTTGGTTCTGTATGGCAGATCGTCTCAGGTCTCCTTACCATTTTTGTTTTTGCCTCTTATATAAAAAATGAAGGTTTGAATTCTAATTATAATACCTTTGCAAAATTGGAGGCTGCGCAATCCATTTTTGGAAGTATGTATATGTTCTCGGTTAGCTTTGGGATGCTATTTGTTATATTGGGGATCGTAAACATTGTTATGGCGAAATCACTGAAGGATGATCAAACAGAAGTTAAAAAACCTATCTGGTTTATCCTAGTGGGGATTGCCTCCTATCTATTAATGGATCTATTAGGCTCTTTGCTGTTTTTATCGGCAGGAGTTTTAGCATTAGCAAAAAATAAACCTATATCAAAGCTAGTAAACTATGAAATTCAAAATCAATAGCTTTGAGGTATTCTTCAAAAGGGATTTTATTGATGCCGATTCTAGTAAACTTTACGTTAACCATTTCCATTTCTTTTTACATTGAAGGAATTACCTTAACGGGAATGAAGGGATAAGAGGTGATTGCACATGCTAAAGGCGAAAACATTTGCGAATCCGATTGTCAGAAATGCAGCTGATCCGTGGGTACTAAAACACAATCACCTATATTATTTTATGGCGACAAAACGTGACCATATAGAGCTGATTCAATCGACAAGTCTGTCAGGTATCGATTCCGGCCATAAGAAAACAATCTGGATTCCCGAACCATCTGGTCAGTATAGCTACAACTTATGGGCTCCGGAAATTCATCGTCTAGATGATAAGTGGTACATCTACTATACCGCGAATGATGGAGGCGGAGATGAATCTAGAAGAGTATGTGTGTTAGAAAATGTTGCGGATGACCCGATGACAGGTGAGTGGGTTTGGAAGGGTGCGCTACCAACTCCGAGCCCGGGGTTGGATGGTACGGTTTTCGAATGGCAAGACCAATATTATTTCTTATACGCAGGGTATGGTCACTTCCCTGACTATGGGTCAGCGATTTATATTATGAAAATGCTAAATCCTTGGACACTAGCTGGAGAACAGGTTATGCTGACGGCTCCAACATTGGATTGGGAGAAGCAAGGTGGCATGGCGATAAATGAGGGGCCAGTTATCTTAAGACGTAATGGATTTGTTTTTCTAGTTTACTCTGCAAGTACCACGTGGTCCGAAGATTATGCTCTGGGGATGCTAACGATGAAGGAAGCATCCGATCCAATGAATCCTTCATCCTGGACGAAGTGCCAACAACCTGTATTTCGTAAGAGTGTTGAGAACAAGGTGTTTGCGACAGGACACAATAGTTTTACAAAGTCACAAGATGATCAGGAAGATTGGATTGTTTATCATGCCCTTTCAGCACCTGGAGAGGACACGATTTTCCGTTCTACTCGTATCCAAAAGTTTGATTGGAATGAAGACGGTACGCCTAACTTCGGAGTTCCTCTTGCTGATGATGCGGAAGTGGAATTGCCGTCGGGGGAATAAATATTCTCAAATAAAAAGCTGTCTACATGTTCTACTTATACGAAATGACCTGACATCCAAATGTATAGGTCATTTTTCCATCTTTCTATATCGGATTTTTCCTAATTTTAATATAATTGTTTTGAGCGATAATTTTTATTTTTCGCACCTACATCTAAGGACTGGTGAAAATGAATAATATCCTGAATAACAAGTTTTATTTACTTTGGGAAAAAGCAGCTAACTTTTTTCTTCTGAATCTATTGTGGGTGATTGCATGTATCCCAATTGTCACCATTTTTCCCGCCACAGCAGCCATGTATGGCGTTATTCGAGAATGGAAGATGGATGGAGAGACAAGTGTTTTTAGGCCTTTTTGGAACAACTTTAAGCTTCATTTTAAAAAGAGCTTACTATTCGAAATCATTTGGGTGGTAATCGCTAGTCTTCTATTCTATGATTTTCAAATTGTATTCCAAATGACTTCGGCAGGGTTCATCCCGGTTAAAATCCTTTTAGTCTTAATCACAGCAACCTTTTTATGTATGAGTACGCTTTTATTCCCACTGATTGTTCAATACGATTCGAAACTAAAAGATAGCATCAAAAACATGTTTATTATCTCGTTTGCCTACTTTCCAACAACTTTGTTGATTGTGATTAGCGGAGTGATACTATTCTTAGTTGTGTATATTCTACCAATTACTCTCTTTATTTTGGTCAGCCTTTATGGGTATCTAAATTTCCATTTAAGTCATCAAGTGTTTACAAAAATCGAAAAGTACCGATTATCAGTATCTAACAAGTAAACGTTTACACATATCTTTAGGGGAGGATTCATAATGACATTTCGTACAGAGTACCCGAGACCACAATTTGTGCGTCAGAAATGGTTAAATTTGAATGGGGTTTGGGATTTTACTTTTGATGATGAAAAAAAGGGAACGGAAGAAAAATGGTTTAAAGAGCAGAGTGTGGCCTTTAATCAACAAATTAACGTACCGTTTGCTTATCAAACGAAATTAAGTGGTATTGAAGATTCTACTTTCCATGATGTTGTCTGGTATCGTCGTCAATTTGAAGTTCCTACGAACTGGCAAGGTCAACGTGTTGTACTACACTTTGGAGCGGTGGATTATCGTGCCTGGGTGTATGTGAATGAGCAGTTGGTTGGATTCCATGAAGGTGGGCATGTCGGTTTTCAATTTGATATTACCGACTACTTACAGGGTGGAAAAGAAATGCTTGTTGTTCGAGTCGAGGATCCTTCCACCGATGAAACGATTCCTCGTGGGAAACAATTTTGGGTGGAAAAATCCGATGCGATTTGGTACACACGAACGACTGGAATCTGGCAAACGGTCTGGCTCGAGCCCGTGAGCCAGACTCATATTAAGAAGCTTAAATTCACTCCGAATGTGGATGAAGGGGAAGTCATCGTAGAATGTGAAGTCGATGGAGATTATGACCAGGCTAGGGTAGAGATGGAGATCCTTTTTAAAGGAGAAAAGATCGCAAAAGAACTACTTGAACTGCAAGAGCCATACCACCGTCATTCAATTAATCTTTTTAATCGGAAAATCTTTCGAACAAGCTTCCATAATGATGGATGGGCATGGACTCCGGAGAATCCGAACATTTTCGATGTAAAAGTTTCGCTTCTTCAAGGGGAGTCAGTAGTAGATGAGCTTCAATCATATTTTGGGATGAGAAAGGTTCATTCTGAACACGGAATGGTCTATCTTAATAATCGACCTTATTATCAAAAGCTTGTTCTCGACCAAGGCTATTGGCCAGAGGGTTTGTTAACGGCGCCAACCGATGAAGACTTGAAGAAGGATATTGAGCTCGCGAAGGAAATGGGCTTTAACGGTTGTCGGAAGCATCAAAAAGTAGAAGACCCGCGTTTCCTTTATTGGGCAGATCAGCTAGGATTCTTGGTATGGGGTGAATGTGCGGCTTCACCTTCTTATAGTGAGGACGCTGTGGCACGTCTGACGAAGGAGTGGATTGAAATTGTTGAGCGCGATTATAGCCATCCATCGATTGTGGCATGGGTCCCGATTAATGAAAGTTGGGGCGTACCGCATATTCGTTCGAACCGTCAGCAACAGCACCACTCATTGGCGATGTATCATCTGATTCATTCCCTTGACCCAACTCGTCTCGTCATCTCAAATGATGGCTGGGAGTTAACAAAATCAGATATTTGCGCAGTTCATAATTATAATCACGGGAATAAAGATGAAATTGCAAAATATGAGAAATTTAAAGAAGATCTCGCAACAAAAGATGGAATTCTTCATTCTCAGCCAGCGAGACGTGGCATTTATGCCAATGGATTTGAACATGAAGGGGAGCCGATTTTACTTACGGAATTTGGAGGAATCGGCTTTAAAGTCGATGATGCGAATGGATGGGGATATACTTCAGTTGCGAATGTGGAAGATTATCTAGCTGATTACAAACGAATTATGGAGGCTATCTATAGTTCGAAGATTTTATTTGGCTACTGTTACACTCAATTAACTGACGTTGAACAAGAAATTAACGGAATCCTAACCTATGACCGCAAGCCAAAATGCGACCTGAAAGAGATTAAGCGCATTAATGACATGTGGCATCCGGATACAATCTAACCCGAGGGTGGCGAATAGTGATGGCGCGGAAAAAATGTTGATGTTTCTTTTAGAATATCAATTTTATAAAAAGCTAGAGTTATCAATTGTCTCGAAGTATTCATGCGGACACTATTTGCATGCTTACTTCGAATAGTGTCTTCATGTGAGCTCTTCATGCGGACACTATTTGCATGCTTACTTCGAATAGTGTCTTCATGAGCTCTTCATGCGGACACTATTTGCATGCTTACTTCGAATAGTGTCTTCATGAGCTCTTCATGCGGACACTATTTGCATGCTTACTTCGAATAGTGTCTTCATGAACTCTTCATGCGGACACTATTTGCATGCTTACTTCGAATAGTGTCTCCATGCACTCTTCATGCGGACACTATTTATATGCTTACTTCGAATAGTGTCTTCATGCACTCTTCATGCGGACACTATTTGCATGCTTACTTCGAATAGTGTCTTCATGAGCTCTTCATGCGGACACTATTTATATGCTTACTTCGAATAGTGTCTTCATGAGCTCTTCATGCGGACACTATTTGCATCTTTCTTTCAATAGTTGTCCTCATGATGAACGAATTTAGGAAAAATTCCCTCTAAAAAAATAGATTGAAAGGGTTTTCACTATGTGATATTTTAATTACGTAAACGTTTTCTCTAATATTCAAAAATGCTGAGAAGGTGAGAGATGGCTTATACAATTAAGGATGTTGCCAAGGCGGCGAATGTATCAATAGCAACCGTCTCACGAATTTTAAATGGTCAGACAGGATATTCACTAAAGACGAAAAAGAAGGTCCTGGAGATTATTGAGGAGATGGGTTACCAACCCAATGCTATTGCGAGGGGCTTAATTAATAAAAAGACTCATACCATTGGCGTTTTGTTCCCGTTTTTGTCCGGAGCGCTCGTAACAGAGCTATTAAGGGGGATTGAAAAAGCGGCGAGTGCACATGGCTCAAGTGTCATCGTTTCTCACACCGAATCAGACGAGGAGAAAACGATGAAATATCTTCAACTGTTGAGTGAAAAACGTGTTGATGGAATCATCTTCACCAGTGAAGTAATGACAAAGCAATATTATGAGTTTATCAAGATAATGAATGTTCCCATTGTTTTATTATCAACCAAATCTGAAGTATTCCCGATTCCATACGTGAAGGTAGACGACTTTGAGGCTGCATATTCTGCTACAGAATATCTAATTAAAAAGGGTCATACCGAAATAGGGATGATTAGTGGACCTGATACGGATATGATTGCTGGAAAGCCAAGAATAGAAGGTTTTAAGAAAGCATTGCAGGACCATCAAATCTCATTTGATGATAAGAATATCGTCATAAGGGAAGGATTTATGTTCACTGAAGGTAAATTTGGGATGCTAAGCATGCTCGACCAAAAGCCTGATGTAACCGCTATCTTTGCAGCTAGTGATGAAATGGCAATTGGCGCGATGTTCACAGCTTATCAGTTTGGGATTAATGTACCCGATGATATCTCAATTATCGGCTACGATAATATTAATATAGCAAGCATGTCAATCCCACCATTAACGACTGTTCAACAGCCTTTTATGGAAATGGGTGAGAGTGCTGGCCATATGCTTCTGGAAATGATGGAAACAGACCAACTTTCCGAAAGCCGTATTTTAAAACACAGTATTGTGGAACGAAAGAGTGTAAAGGAAAAGATATAAAACTTTTCTTTTACATAGGCAATAACGTAAACGTTTAACCTACACAAACAATAGTAAAACTGAGTAAATTGCTCAATGGAGGGACTTACTATGGAGAAAACATGGTGGAAAGAAAGTGTTATTTATCAAATTTATCCCCGCAGCTTCAATGATTCGAATGGGGATGGAATCGGTGATCTAAAAGGGATCACGGAAAAACTTCCATATTTAAGTAAATTGGGGATTGATGTTATCTGGTTGTCGCCAGTGTATAAATCTCCAAATGATGATAATGGCTACGATATCTCTGATTACCGCAACATTATGGATGATTTCGGAACGATGGAAGATTTCGATGAAATGCTTGAAGAGGCTCATAAGCACGGCTTGAAAATTATGATGGACCTTGTGGTGAATCATTCGAGTGACGAGCATGAATGGTTCCAGCAATCTAAATCTTCTAAGGATAATCCATACCGTGATTATTATATTTGGAAAAAAGGTGAAAACGGCCAGCCTCCGACTAACTGGGGAGCTGCTTTTGGCGGAAGTGTCTGGGAATATGACGAGACAACCGGCGAATATTTCCTGCATCTTTTTAGTAAAAAACAGCCTGATTTGAACTGGGAAAATCCTGTTCTTAGACAAGAAGTATATGAAATGATGCGTTATTGGCTTGATAAGGGAATCGATGGGTTTCGTATGGACGTTGTCAATTTCATCTCCAAGGATACAAGTTATCCAGAGGGAGAAAAAGCAGAAGGTGCACTTTATGGAAATGGAGGACCACATTTTATGAATGGTCCTAGAATCCATGAATTCCTCCAAGAGATGAATCGTGAGGCATTAAGCAACTACGATACGATCACGGTTGGTGAAATGCCGGGCGTTAATGTGGAACAAGGGAAGCTGTATACAGGGGAAACGAGAAACGAACTGAATATGGTATTCCATTTTGAACATGTTGGTCTTGGTGATGGCAAACATGGGAAGTGGGATCCACAGGAGTGGAAACTAACTGATTTGAAAGAGATTTTTACCAAGTGGCAAAAAGGTCTTGAGAACGAAGGATGGAACAGCTTGTATTGGAGTAACCATGACCAGCCACGCGGGATTTCTCGCTGGGGCAATGACTCGGATGAGTACAGAGTCATTTCTGGAAAAATGATTGCAACTTGCCTTCATATGATGCAGGGAACGCCTTACATCTATCAAGGTGAAGAAATTGGCATGACGAATGTGAAGTTTGAAAGCATTGAGGATTATCGAGACATTGAAACCTTAAATGCTTACCGCGATTTGACGCCAAATTTCCTTTCCTATGATGAAATTTTTAAAGGGATTTATGAGCGCAGTCGTGATAACGCAAGAACGCCAATCCAGTGGGATGCAAGCGAGAATGCAGGCTTTACCGATGGAACGCCTTGGATTAATGTCAACTCGAATTATAAAGAAATCAATGCAGAAGCCGTTCTGGCGGATAAAGATTCGATTTTCTATTACTATCAAAAATTAATCCAGCTGCGTAAGAAAAATGAAGTGATTGTCTATGGTACCTACGATATTCTTCATGAAGATGATGAACAGATTTATGCTTTCACAAGAACGCTTGGGGAAGACAAACTTCTTGTCATCTGCAATTTCAGTGAGGATACGCCTGAATTTGTTTTACCAAAGAACATTGAGTTTTCAGCAAATGAAGTGCTGATATCCAACTATCATGTGGACGAAGCGCAAGCAATCGACAGATTCACCCTGAAGCCTTATGAAGCAAGGGTATATCGTTTAACAAAATAAAGTACTAGGGCTCTGACCTCACGACAGAAGAATCCTTGCAAAGGTTTATCGCCTGTGCTTCCCGCAGAGTGGAACTCACTCACGTTCCATTTGCAATACCTAGGCCGTACGATTCAAATCACGTTAAACAAAGAATCAACAAGCTATCTTCTAGAAGAAGGAGAAGCACTGACGATTCACCATGACGGTCAAGAAATCGCCCTTGAGACGGGGATTGAAGAGACGTTGTGATTGGAATAACAAAAAACTGCGTTTTTTATATAAAAAACGCAGTTTTTTCGTTGATTGAAAAATAACTGGAAAAGTTCCGTTTATATTGGAAAAACCCTATATTTGCATAAAAATAAAGGAGTTTTTTCCGCTTATCGTACCCAAATCATTGGATTTTCACTTATTTTGAGCCGTTAAGCGGAATATCTCCGCTAATATTGGCTTCTTAAGCTCCCTCTCGGTACTTTAACCGGAAATTTTCCGCCTATGAATACTCATTCCGGAATTCACATAACAAAAGGCCGGGTCCACCCATTGGACCCAGCCTTTTGTTGTACATTATTTCAAACTCCCCGGAACAGACTTCATAATCTTGCCAGTGTTTTGAGCGTTCACTGGAGATGTTGCTGGACGTAATACACGCATCGAATTCACCACCTTTCAAGACTGTTTTTCCAGATAAGATTTAAGACTTTTTTAATACTTCGTTTCTCATAAGGGCAAGGCGATTCACCAGTTCTCATGCGATATAACGGACAGTGATTCCCTTGGCAGGCAGGTCGGTAAAAACAGGACTGGCAGCCTTCATCGGTTTCTTCACCTGAGGTGACCCAGCCGGCGATTTTGTCATAGTCCAGGTCGAGTTGGCCGTCTTCGTGCAGGGTTCCAACTTTATTAAACTCTTCATTAAGCGAGAGGGTACATTTGTACAATTGTCCGTCTGACCCGACTACTAATGAGTTGGGCTTTGCTGAATAACAAACTGATGCAGATGGCATCATGGACCCCGATACCATTGAACTCATGTTGACTCCTTCGGTAATCGCCTCATCCGTCAGCTCCCAAATCTTGTTATCAGCCATGGTCCGACTGCAAACGGGGATGTCGTCATCGTTCTTTCCACCCCATTTGCCAACAGGTCGAAAGAGGATGCCGAACCGCTTGTCATCGGCAAAATGCTCTTTTAGGAATCTTGTTAATTCAGATGCCTCCTGCAAGTTATCCTCATCAAAATTGGTTCGAATGGTGATATCAAATGACCCAGATACCTCTTTTATCGCTAAAAGATTTTCGAGGATGGTATCAAAAGTTTTCCCGCCACCTGTTAAGTGTCTGCGACTATCGTGAACCTCGCCAATTCCATCGATGGTAATCATAAATTGATTGATATTCCAAGAGAGCAAGCGCTGAAACACTTCTTTTGTTAAAAGATAGCCATTTGTCACAAGGTCACAGGAATATTGGATATTCTGTTCCTGTGCAACTTCTAAGAATGATTCGGAAAGCTCCTCGATGACATCTAAGGCAATGAGTGGTTCTCCACCAAACCAGCTAATATGTAAATCAGTTAGAGTTGCCGCCTTTTGCTGCACGAACGATTTTAACCCGTTTCTGATTTTCCGATTCATGTTGCCACGTTCAAACGATTCGTAGCAATAGCTGCAACGGAAATTGCAAGCCTCAGTAGGCATAAGGACAAGATGCATCATATCGGTTCGATGTAGAGACTGGTGCAAAAATTGCGCCCTTCTTTTTTCATCGACTGTACTAGAAACGAGAAATCCGTTATTGACCAAGTCTTCTTGGATTTCGTTTTCTAATCGCTCCGTGCCAGCTCTTTTTAAAGAAGAGAGAACCGTTTCCTTTTCTGTATCGGAAAAATGAGCAATGGCACCTGTGTAACTATTAAATAGAACTAGCCCATCATCATCTGTACGAGATAAAGCATTAAATCGAGATGGAACATATGTATTTTTCATTTTTTCACAAACCTTCTTTTTTGATAGACAAAGAACATTATAGGGGTTTGTAGGTGGGGTGGTCAGTGAGGTGTGTCACAAGGGAGAAATAGAAGTGGACAATTTGAGTGAATAAAAAGTAATATATTACCATGTAAAATAAATACACTCGATTTAGGATTCTCAAACGTTTATACAAGAAAGGGGGAATTCTGAAATGAATGCTTTAATTTGTCCAAACTGTAAAGCTGAATTAGTAGAAGATGCGTGGGAAGAGATTATCAATCAAGAGGATGGGGGATTTTTAGTAGATGCCTATCCTGCGTATGTGTGTAAAGAAAGGTGCGGTTATGTGAAGAAGATTGAATTAGAATTGCCTGAAACTCCGAATCTATTTAAGTTTGCCACAAGTGAATTATCACAAGATGCCTTTTTGTGCTGGCTATTTGAACACATTAGATTAAAAACGAATGATGTTGTTTATGATGTAGCCAACGAATTATTAAATTTCATCATAAAAAAGTACATAGAAGTTAATATTGATTTCCAATTTAGAAATATCCATGACTATTCTTTAGAGATTAAGCAACAGTTACATAATATAGATGTATTGTTAAAGTTAACCCCTAAAGATGGTTCGGAAAAAATTTATATCATCATTGAGGATAAAACATACAGTGGTGAGAGTAGAAAAAATCAGCCTGAATCATATGCCGCCAAAATAAAGAAACGAGACTCAAAATCTACCATTATTCAGGTTCTTTTTAAAACAGCATATACCTCAACAGGTGAAAGGAAGAAATTTGAAGATAGAAACATTATTTTCATTGGATATAAAGATATTTATGAGTTATTCTCAGTCTTCCAAAACGATATGCATGAAAATCTTATCTTAAATAGCTGGTGGATGAATTTCATCAAACAATACTATAATCCAATTAAATTTGCGAACTCTTATACAATTACTCCTGCTATGACATTGAAGGATATCACTAAAGATGTTAAGGATAAAGAATTTCCAGAAAAGATTGCTTTTCAAAAAATATCTGATTATTTATTTGATGAAATTGGACAGGAAGTTTTAATAAATACATATAGTGTTCAGGGAAAAGGACATATAGATTGGCATTTTGAGCTAAAAAAGGACAATTGGGTTATCAAGGAGAAAAATATTACTGTTAATTTATATTTTATTTGGAATACTTATGATTTCAATTTGGTTATTAAGACGTCGCTATTAAAATATAAACCAAAGAAGAAGCTTACAGAGAGTGAACAAGAAGCGTATATTAAAGCTCGTGAAATGATAAAGGTAGAGTTGAAAACAGTTCTAAAGAAGAGTGACTGGAAGTTGAGTAACTATTATTTGCAAATTGCTCAAATGAAGGGAATTCAAACTCTTCCACTTGAAATCCTGAAGAAGAAAATAACAGAAGAAGTTCACCTTGTGTCTGACGAACTTGATAAAATAATGGGATAAAAAATAATAAGGAGGCCAAGCCATGATGTACGTTTACTTGATGAACAACGAAAAGCCGGTTGATAGAGAACTTATCAAGAACCATGTTGAGTATTTAAAAGAGTTGAAGAGGCAAGGAAAACTAGTACTTTGTGGACCTTTCGCAGATTATCCAGGGGGCATGGTTGTGTTTGGGGCAGAAGATTTTGATGAGGCAACAGCCATTGCAAAAGCAGACCCGTTCATTAGTTCAGGTTGTAAATCCTTTGAGTTAAGAACGATTGAAGTGGCAAATGAGGAAAATAATTATCTATTTGATGAATAATAAGTAGAGTGCGAAAGGTTCCGTGTTCGCACTCTTATTTTTTTACCAAAATGGTTAATTTCCTCAAATGCTACAAATCATAACATGGGTGTAAACGAGCATTGATAGACGAGCGTTGGTTTCTATTCGATAATAGTATTAGGAGGTATGAAAAGTATGATAAATATGAATTTGAAAATTTTGCGTACACGTCACCAGCTGACACAAGAGGAAGTGGCGGAACGCTTAAACGTATCTCGACAGGTCATTGCAAAATGGGAAAAAGGGGAATCAACTCCTGATATTCAGCATTGTATGGAGCTTGCAAAACTATACAATGTGACTTTAGATAATTTGGTTAATTTTAAAGAAGCAGATGAACAGCTTGGTATTCCACCGAAGGGCAAACATTTCTTTGGAATGGCAACTATTGGAGAACGAGGGCAAATGGTTATTCCGAAACAAGCACGTGAGGTTTTTGGATTAAGTGCAGGGGATAAGTTGATTATTGTTGGTGATGATGAACGTGGACTGGCCCTTGTGCCAGAACGAATGATGAGTAACTTTTTTAATATGGTGAAAACGACTATCGATGAAGAGGGTGAGTAAATGACTACAGCTATTGCAATCAATGCTCTCACAAAAAAATACGGGACGAAGACTGTTGTGGACAACATTTCTTTTACCATCAAAGAAGGAGAATTGTTTGGCCTGCTTGGTGTGAATGGTGCTGGGAAAACGACGCTAATCAAAATGCTTTCAGGCTTAACAATGCCAACAACGGGTGATGCGACTTTGCTAGGAAAAAGTGTTACGCAATCGCCTGAACAAGTGCGTCAAGTGATTGCGGTATCGCCACAGGAAACGGCTATTGCTTCCAACTTAACGGTACGTGAAAATTTGGAGCTGTTGGCTGGGATCCAAGGGTTTAATAAAGAAGAGGGAAAAAGAAAAGCGGATGAAATGATTTCTCAGTTTTCACTCCAACCATTTGAAAAACAACGGGCTAAAACATTATCCGGTGGTTGGCAGCGTAAGCTTAGCATTGCGATTGCTTTGATTAGTGAACCACAAATTTTATTTTTGGACGAGCCAACACTTGGGCTTGATATTTTAGGACGCCGCGAACTATGGGCGCAGATTGAAAAGTTGAAGGAAAAAACAACGATTATTTTAACGACGCATTATTTAGAGGAAGCGGAGGAGCTCTCAGATAGAATTTGCATTATGAAAAATGGACAAATGAAGGCATTAGGAACGGCTCAAGAGTTGATCAAGACTTCTAAAAAAACAAGCTTTGAGGATGCATTCGTTCATTTTGTGACGGAAGGGGATGTACAATGAGAATACTTTTATTTGCGAATCGAACAACAAAGGAAATTGTACGAGATCCGATAGCCATCCTTTTTGGACTAGGATTCCCAATTGTGTTATTACTTCTTTTATCAGCGATTAACAAAAGCATTCCAGTCGATCTCTTTCATATAACGGAACTAACGCCTGGAATTGCAGTGTTTGGACTATCCTTCATGGCTCTTTTTGCCGCACAAGTGATCTCAAAGGATAGAGAAAGTTCGTTCTTAACAAGGCTCTTCACAACGCCGATGACATCAAAAGATTTCATTATCGGCTATAGTTTGCCTTTGCTTGTGATGTCCATCGTACAAGGAATCATCTGTTATGTAATTGCAATTCTTTTAGGATTATCCATTTCGACTCCGATGTTCATAGCCCTTGCACTACTAATTCCGCCTGCATTTATTTTCGTTAGTCTGGGACTCATATGCGGTACATTGTTAAGTGAAAAAGCGGCAACTGGCCTTTCTGGTGCCCTATTAACCAATTTATCAGCTTGGCTTTCAGGCATCTGGTTTGACTTAGATTTAGTAGGGGGCCCATTCAAAACGATTGCGTATGCATTGCCATTTGTACATGCTGTTGATATGGGGAAAGCAGCCATGAGTGGCCAATACAGCGACATTTTCCCTCATTTATGGTGGGTGCTCGGGTACGCAGTCGTCTTAACGGTACTTGCGATTGTTTTATTTAAAATGAAAATGAAGGCCGACTAACACCATTTGGAGTTGTTTGGATTTTCTTTCACAAAACTTATGGATCAAAGAAAGGTGGAATATATGCCTTTCTTTTTTTGATTAGATTTCAGAATTTTTAAAACAATCCTTTTGTTCCTCTTTTTCCTCATTTATTATTAGAAGTGAGGTGATATCATTGATTCCTAAAGAAATCACAAAGGATCTATCTCTTCCAGCTCTACTGCTGGATTTAGATGCTTTTGACCAAAATTGTCAGATTATCGCTAAAAAAGCAAATGGCAAAACCATTCGAATTGCGACCAAGTCTATTCGCTCAATTCCGGTCTTAAAAAGAATTTTTCAAACTAGCCCTGTTTTCAAGGGGTTAATGAGTTATAGCCCCAAGGAAGCTGTCTTTCTTGCAGAACAAGGCTTTGACGATATTCTCTTAGGATATCCGTGCTGGGATTATCAAGAACTTAGCCATATTGCCAAACTGAATGCCTCAGGCAAACAAATTACCTGTATGGTCGATTCAATTGAACAAATTGATCATCTTAACAAGATTGCTAGAAAAGAAAATGGATTTTTTTATCTATGCATGGATATTGATATGAGTACAACCTTCGGAAGTCTTCATTTTGGAGTCAGACGTTCTCCTTTGAAAACAGAAGAAGATGTCATTCAACTAACCCAGCATATAAAAGAATCCTCAACACTAGAATTGATAGGAATGATGGGGTATGAAGCGCAAATTGCAGGAGTAGGCGACAAGGTACCTTCGCAACAGCTTAAAAACCAAGCCGTTAAATTTTTGAAAAAGAAGTCCATCCATGAAATCAAATTGCGACGGGAGTCCATTGTTCAAGTTCTTGAGCGTGAAGGATTTCAACTTGAATTTGTGAATGGAGGGGGCACGGGGAGCCTTGACACGACATCACAAGAAGAGAGTGTCACAGAATTGACGGCGGGTTCAGGCTTCTATGCTCCGTTGCTTTTCGATTATTACCGGAATTTTCGTTTTACGCCTGCTTTATTTTTTGCATTGCCGGTTGTGAGAAAACCGACTTCAAATATATACACTTGTCTTGGTGGAGGGTATATTGCATCCGGACCATATGGGGAGGATAAAGTGCCTCAGCCCGTTTATCCACCTGGAGGAAAATTGCTCTCATTTGAAGGAGCTGGAGAAGTTCAGACACCTGTTTATTATGAAAAAGAAACCTTGGAAATTGGGGATGCTATTATTTTCAGAGCTGCTAAAGCAGGAGAAATTTGCGAGCGTTTTAATGAAATCATCTGTCTTTCAAAGAATCAAGTCGTTGATCGATATCGAACCTATCGGGGGGAAGGAAAATGCTTTCTGTAATCAAAACTTTACAAGGAAAACGATGGAGCAATTGGGCTCGAACATTTGAAAGCAATCCAGAAAAAATCCTTTATCCCTCCACGATTGCTGAGGTTGTTTTAGTTGTTAAAGAAGCATCAAAACAAAAAAGGAAAATTAGAGTAGTAGGGGCAGGACATTCGTTTACGAGATTAGTAAAGTCAAATGATTGGCTGGTATCCCTTGATTTATTAAGTGGAATTGAACAATTTGATGAAGCTTCGAGCACGGTTGTTGTTCTAGCTGGCACAAGGCTATTTCAATTAGGGGAAGAGCTCGGAGAAGCAGGATTTGCTCAGGAGAATTTAGGGGATATCAATGTTCAAAGTATTGCAGGGGCCATTTCTACGGGAACCCATGGCACGGGTTTAGAATTTGGAAATATTTCTACCCAGGTCGTGGAACTAACGCTTGTGACTGCATCGGGAGAGATCCTGACCGTTTCCAAGGAACAAAACACTCGATTCTTCAAGGCTAGTCTTGTATCATTCGGTAGTCTTGGAATTATTGTAAAAGTGAAACTGAAAGTAATTGAGAGTCTTGTCTATGAATATAGAAGCGATAAGATACAATATTCCAATTTTGAACCAAATTTGGAGCGTTACATAAACGATAATCGGCACTTTGAATTTTATATATTCCCTTATTCCGACTTGGTACAAGTAAAGACGATGAATAAGACTGAACGAAAACCGCAGCAATTATTTTTCCATCATCTCAATTCTTTAATACTAGAAAACTATTTATTTCTTGTACTATCGGAGATTTGCCGATGGTTTCCTAGGACCTGCCGTGTTATCAGCCGATTATCGGCGAAGGGGATAAGTAAGACAGTTGTGGTAGCTAAAAGTCATGAACTCTTTGCTACTCCTAGACTAGTCAAATTTAGAGAAATAGAATATAGCATTCCGCTTAAACATTTTAAGCAATCACTTCAAGAGATTCGGGCAAAAATCGAAGAAAAGAAATATAAGGTTCATTTTCCGATAGAATGTAGAGTGGTAAAAGCAGATGATATATGGCTTAGTCCGTCATATCAACGGAAATCAGCCTATATTGCTTTTCATATGTATAAAGGTATGCCTTATGAAGAATATTTTCGAGATATGGAAGCGATCATGCAGAAATACGAAGGACGACCGCATTGGGGAAAAATGCATACTCTTGGAAAAAAGGAATTACTCAATCGCTACCCGAAATTACCGGATTTTCTTGCTATAAGGAAGGAGCTAGATCCGGAAGAAATCTTTTTGAATGACTATCTCAAAAACATGATGGATGAAGAATGAAATCAACCCCCTGAAGATCATTTTCAGGGGGTTAATTTTGGCTCGGATATGGCAATTAAGCTAAAAAAAGATTATAGTAATCAAATGTGCCAATCGTTTTTTTTTTGAAAAGGTCTGAAAAGCGTTCATAATATAATCATGGAACATACAAACTGAAGTTGGGAACTAATTTTTCAAAGGAGGTCCAATATGGATAATAACGATAGATTAATTCGATTACGATATGCAATGGAGCTAAAAAATAGAGAAATGGCGGAGATTTTTAAACTGGGCGGAATGGAAGTAACGGTGCCAGAAGTCACAAAGATTCTCACTAGAACAGATGACTTTGAAGAGGGTAGTGAAGACCATATCGAATGCACGAGCAGTATGTTGGATGCATTTTTGAATGGGTTCATCATTTATAAAAGAGGCGTACAGGAGCCTAAACCAGGACAACCTTCTACACCTGAACCAGCGAAAACTTCACATATGAACAATGTTCTTTTGAAAAAAGTGAAAATCGCCTTAGCTTTAACGACGGATGACATTCTTGATATTTTTGAAGAAGCGGGTATCTACGTTTCAAAAGGTGAGCTCGGGGCTTTATTGAGAAAAGAAGGGCAAAAAAATTATAAAGTTTGTGGAGATAAATTTGCACGAAATTTCTTAAAAGGGCTGGCTTTCAAATACAGGGGATAAAAAAGCTAGGTGATTCTTATGATTCAAACACATACCTACTTGGGTGAGACGATTCGAGTTGAAATCAAGTACAAAAATCGCACATCTTTCGCCATGAGGATTGATAGTTATGGAAATGTGGAAGTGCAGGCTCCAAAAGGGACGCCTGATGCGAAGGTCCATCAGTTACTCGAGAAAAATTGGAATCTTATTCAGCAAAAACTAACCGAAATGAATGAGCGACTACAGGGACCTGAGAAAAAGGTATATGAGTATGGGGAGAGCTTTCTTTATTTAGGGAAAACCTTCCCTATCCAGATAAATGTTGATGTGAATACCATGCAGGACCATGTCGTCTTTGAGGATGAGAAGCTACAAATCTACGTCAAGCAGCATGACGCTGAAAAAATACAACAGGCTTTAAAACGTTTCTATTATAAAGAGTGCAAGGCTCTAGTGGAAAAAAGTATATCAGTCTATCAATACAATTTTAAGACGAAACCGAGTTCCATTAAAATTAACGATAGTAAAACAACATGGGGTACCTGTGATACAAATCGGCGGTTAACCTTCAATTGGAGACTGGCGATGGCACCCCAAGAGGTCATCGATTATGTAGTCGTTCACGAGATGTGTCATATGGTCCATCTCAACCATGACCGCTCCTTCTGGCGTCTTGTTGGAAAAATCATGCCTGATTATAGGGAGAAGGAAGACTGGTTAAAGTTCTCCAGCTGGAAAATGACCGTTTAGTGGCTCGAGGCACAAGTCATGAACTTTTTCCATTATTATGCTATTTTAAAAGTATTCTGATGAAGGAAGTGAAAGGCTATGAGTAATTCAATTCCAGAAATAACGTTGAATGATGGTCTGACTTTGCCGGTAATTGGTCTTGGGACGTACAAGCTAAAGGGAAATGAAGGGGCTAGTTCAATTCAGAATGCCCTTGAAATTGGGTATCGACTTCTTGATTCTGCCTATAATTATGAGAATGAAGGAACAGTTGGAGAGGCGATTAGACGTAGTTCTGTACCAAGATCAGATCTACGAATCACATCCAAATTGCCAGGTCGCTATCAAGAATATGATAAGGCGGTCACGGCGATTCAAGAATCGTTATACCGAGCCAATTTGGACTACTATGATTTGTACCTCATCCATTGGCCAAATCCGAAGCAGGAAAAATATGTGGAGGCATGGCAAGCATTGATTGATGCGAAAAAATGGGGGCTAATCCGTTCAATTGGGGTATGCAATTTCTTACCTGAGCATCTAGAACGTTTGGAAAAAGAGACTGGCGTTCTTCCAAGCATCAATCAAATCGAATTGCATCCGTTTTTCAACCAAGCTGAACAAAGAAAATACCATGAAGAGAAAAACATTGCCACACAATCTTGGAGTCCGTTTACTCGAGGATTTAAAGACTTGCAAATTGATACGCTTCAAACGATTGCTGCCCATCATAACAAGACGATCCCGCAGGTTGTTTTACGATGGCATTATCAGTTAGGAGCCGTTTCGATTCCAAAGTCTGAATCACCGAAAAGACAGCTTGAAAACATCTCAATTTTTGATTTCGAACTAGATGAAGCAGAAATGACGATGATTTCACAATTGTCTCGTCCCAATGGTAGAATTGCGAATCAAGATCCGGCTGTTTATGAGGAATTTTAATAGTACCTAATTAAATACAAGTTGACAGGTCGGAATAATATGATTTATAATTCAGATAAACATATTACCTAGCTGATCGGACGAACGAAGGCATGCCTATCACATTAGGTCATGTCTTTTTTATATAAGCTCTGTTTAAGGTGGAGTTGAGTTTATTACATTGAAAAATAGACGGAAAAATTCCGGCTATATCAAGACATTCACCTACTTCCCTATAAATAAGTGGAATTTTTCCGGTTAAGCTATACATTTTTCATGATTTTAAGATTTATTAAGTCATTTAACGGAAAATCTCCGCCTATTTCACCTAATATCCATTAATTATTCAAAATAAACGGAATTACTCCGGTTAAGTGATTACACTTGTTGAAATTCAAGGAATCCACAATTTAAAAAACTAAGGGGGAATAGCCATGCAGGAAAGATATCCAGTTATAGCGGGAGCAGAATCATTTTTTCTAAAAGGAAACAGGATTGGCTTGTTGCTTTCACACGGATTTATGGGGACTCCTCAAAGTGTTGAATATTTAGGTAAGGAATTTTCGGATTTGGGGTATACGGTTTATGCGCCAAGACTTGCAGGTCATGGTACGGATTATCGAGATTTGGAGAATGCTACATATGAAGATTGGTTCGCAGAGCTTGAAAAAGGATATAAACTTTTAAAAGAGAACTGCTCAACCATCTTTGTGATGGGGCAATCGATGGGTGGTACATTGGCCTTGTGGTTGGGAAGTAAGTATAAGGATATCAAGGGGATTGTTCTGATCAATCCTGCACTAACACTACCAAGCTATGAAAAATGGATTGGTGTTTCAAATCCAAGATATCTCGATGAATCAGCACCAGATATCAAGGCAGAAAACGTTCATGAAATCACGTATAGCAAGGTCCCAATTCAATCAATTCATCAACTGCAGGCGTTAATGGGAAGAACACCTGAGCTATTGCCGTTAATTAACCATCCGTTATTATGCTTTAAATCAGCAGTCGATCATGTGGTTCCGCCTGAAAATACGGTTTATATCTTTGACCATGTCACCTCTGTTGAAAAAGAAATTGTGACACTACAAAATTCCTACCATGTTGCGTCATTAGATAACGACCGCGATCAAATCATCCTACACACACACCGTTACATTCAAGAAGAGCTGAATGAGCGAGTGAAAAAAACATCCTAGTTAAAGAGCAGCCAATTGGTTGCTCTTTTTGCTTCTGGTCAGCTTTTCATTCTTGTGCTTCTAAAAACAATTCCCTGTGTAAGAAATCTGTTAGTTCCATCTAGTAAAGTGAAATTAAATTCCATATGTAAGCTTTGGAGGTGATATTGATGAATGTACACTTGCAAGAGGAAATAACCTATTATGGGGCAGCTTTTTCAGAAGCGAAGGCTTTTGTTCTTTCCCTTCATGGGAGAAGCCAATCTCCAGAAACGATTCTTGAAATCGCGGAACGTATTGGATTGGAGGGGATATATTACGCAGCTCCCAAGGCGTATCAAAACAGTTGGTATCCAGAAAAATTTATGGCACCATTAGAAAAAAATGAACCATTTTTAACGTATTCGTTGGAAGTATGTAGCTCAATTGTAAATCGATGGATTGAAAAAGGTGTTCCCGCAGAAAAAATCGTCCTATTGGGCTTTTCACAGGGGGCATGTCTGGCAGCGGAATACTCAATAAGAACCCCAAAAAGGTATGGTGGAGTTTTGCTTTTTACTGGTGGATTGATTGGTCCAGAGGGGACAAACTGGCCGATAAAAGGGAATTTTGATGGCACACCTGTTTTTTTAGGTACGAGTGATGTGGATGAATGGGTACCGGTTGAGCGTGTCGATGAGTCGGAAGCGATGTTCGCCAAGATGGGAGCAAAAACAGTTAAACTTGTGTTTAAAGGAATGGAGCACCTTGTGAATGATGAAGAAATTGAGGCAGCCCGGTCCATTATAAGAATGATTTTGGAGGATGAAAGGAACTAGCTACATAACTCAAAAATAAGATAGGGGGAAATGAAGATGGAATTCCAAACGAAAATTGGGAGATCAACAGCAGATACAATTCAAGTGCATGGTTATGATTTGGCTGAGGATTTGATTGGGAAAATTACCCTTGCTGACATGGCTTTTCTTGGTGCAAAGCATCGTATACCGACTGAGCAAGAATCTAAGATGCTGAATGCTATACTAGTGGCGATATGTGAGCATGGCTTTACCCCAAGCTCTATTTCTACACGGTTAACCTATCTAGGAGCACCTGAAGCTGTTCAAGCAGCAGTGGCGGCAGGCTTGTTAGGCGCAGGTACGGTCTATTTAGGGGCGATGGAATACGTAGCAGAAATGCTCCAAAAAGCCTTTGCTCAGTTTGGTGATGACAAAAATATAGAAGAGCTGGCGACAGTTGTCATCAAAGATAGAAAAGAAAAGGGGCTTCAATTTCCTGGATTTGGCCATCATATTCATAAAGTTGTAGACCCGAGAACAGGCAAACTATTTGAGATTGCTGAGGAAACAGGATTTCTCGGCAAACATTCACTATTATTATTAGAGATTCATAGACAATTTTGCGAGGAGAAAGGAAAAAAAATTACGCTGAACGCGGTAGGTGCGATTGGCGCGATTATGTCCGATATGGAGATTGACTACCGCGTTGTGAAGTCCTTTGCTGTAGCTTCACGAGCAGTGGGTTTGGTAGCCCATTTAGTGGAAGAGATCGATAAGGGGCGAAAGGATAGTATTGCTCAACAATTATTTGAGTATGTGGAAGATAACACTGATTATCGCGGTTAAAAAATGAGGTCGTTCACCGTCACAGGTGAGCGACCATATATATTTAAACTTCTATTACCTTTAAATCTTCAGCTTTGATCAATTTAGGCTCTGTGACTTCTTGAACTTCTTCAATCGTGAAGCCAGGGGCAATCTCTTTTAATATTAGTCCGTCTCGGGTAACATCAATCACCGCCAAATCCGTATAAATGCGGTTCACGCAGTGTAGTGCTGTGACAGGGTAGTCGAGTTGATTAACAATTTTAATTTCTCCACTTTTACTCGTATGTGTCATGGCGATGAAAATCTTCTTCGCTCCAATGGCAATGTCCATGGCTCCTCCAATGCTTCCAAGCTTAACACCTTTTACTTTCCAGTTGGCAAGGTCGCCTTTTTCGGAAACCTGCATGCCACCTAAAATGGCCACGTCGATATGCTTTCCTCTTGCCATAGCAAAAGAATCAGCGGAGTGGGAGTAACTGCCACCGGGAACAAGGGTAACAGGTTCTTTTGAGGCATTAACTAAGTCCGGATCTTCTTCCCCAGGTTTCGCTTTTTTACCCATCCCCAATACACCTTGCTCACTGTGATAGATGATTTCAGCATCAGACGCCACATAGTTGCTGACTAACACTGGAATACCAATGCCTATGTTGACGATATCTCCAGTTTGAAGATCTCGTGCAATACGTTGGGCAATTTGTTCTCTTGTCAATTTACGCTTCTCCATTATAATCCGCTCCTTTTTACAATACGCTGAACAAAAATTCCAGGAGTAACGATTGTTTCTGGATCTAATTCGCCGATTTCGACAATTTCATCGACTTCCGCGATCGTAATTTTCCCAGCCATGGCCATGACTGGATTAAAATTACGTCCAGACTTGTTATAGACTAGATTTCCCCAACGGTCTGCCTTCTTCGCTTTTACGAATGCATAGTCCCCGCGGATTGCTTTTTCTAAAATACAGGTTACTCCGTTGATTTCCCGTTCTTCTTTGCCAATCGCCACTTCCGTTCCAACGCCAGTAGGAGTGAAGAAGGCTTCAATTCCTGCTCCGCCTGCTCTAATTCGTTCTGCAAAGGTTCCTTGTGGGATTAATTCCAAATCAATTTTGCCTTGATTATATTTTTCTATAAAAACATAACTTTGTTTGTTATTAGGAAATGAGCACATGAGTTTTGACAGGCGGTCATGTAAAATTAACTTTGCAATCCCTTCATGCTCATAACCAGGATTGTTGCTCACACCAATAATATTTTTTGCTCCTTGTCTGTATAGAGCCAAAATCGACTCATAAGCAACACCTGCTCCTCCGAAACCACCGAATAAAATCGTACTGCCATCGGCTATGTCAGCTACTGCATCATCGATCGAATCAAAAGTTTTATTAATCAATCGAATTCTCCTCCATTCATAGATTGTTTGTTACCATATTAATGAACAAATCTTACACAATACTTACAAATAGAGAAAATAGAAAGGTAGGGAGCCTCGAGTGAGGGTGCCCTACCTTATTTAGAGGAATGCGTATATTTTCGAAAGAGTCCCTGAACTTTTTCATCAACGGGAATTCCAAGTTCATTTTCTATATAATTTTTGTATTGCTCAAATACCTTTTTTGCCTGTAAAAAGAAGTTTCTTTTTAGTAGACGTTCTATATAGTCAACATAGATGGTCTCGTTGTATGGTTCCTTTTTAATAATCTTTTCGTAATACTCGATACCTGCCTTATAGTCCTCGATCTCCCAATAATAATCAGCGAGCTCTTGCAGGGTAGTTAAATAAAGTAATCGCAGATTTTCTCTTTCTTCTTCTAAAAATTCATGATAGGGATATCCTTCAAAAAAATCCCCTCGATACAATTTTTCAGCTTCTTTAAGCTGCTTTATGCGCTCGACTTTTGAAACATATTTTTGTTTCGTTAGCTGGATAAATTCATCCACGTCTAAATAAATGTGATCAAGGCAAAAAGAATAATGTTCCATATCTCGTCTAATGAATGAAGAATCTTTCCTCGATTTGAGATCGGGCTCAATTGATTTTCTTAAATCAGATAAAGATACATAGAATTGATTTTTCACAGATTCAAATGTACCCTCAGGAAAAACTTGATCAATCAGGCTGTCTTTATTTATTTTTTTGTGGCGATTAGCAATCAAGAATTGTAGAATCTGTAAGCTTGATTTTCTTTTTAAAGAAATGGGTTTGTCCTCATATTTTATTTCAAAATTTCCGAGTGTATGAAGATAGAGTTTGTAATCCTTATCCCTCTTAATTTCGGTAGCGCTTACAATTAGCTGTTCTTGCATTAACCAGAAATAATTTTTCTCTTCCATAGTATGTTTGAGCTGGTTTTGCAGCTCTTTGGCAAGAGTTAGATTCCCTAATGCTTGGTACACTTTAATCTGCGCTATTTTCACGGTACAAGTTAAATAATCTGCGTGAGTAAGGTATGATCGAGATTTGGATAAACACAATTCTGCTTCAACAAAATCTTTTAACTTCATATGTGTCAGAGAGAGCTGGAAATAGATCCAGCCAAGGTCGTATTCAATATTAAACTCAAGGGCGAGGGCTTCAGCTTTTTTCATCCATTCCAAAGATTCTTTGTAGTTTCCTTTGATACGGTAATACTTTCCCATCGAACAATATGGATAGATGATGGAGCAGTCATGGCGCTGACCGGAAAGCTTAAATGTTTCAGTTAATAAATGTTCTCCTTTGGACAACTCGTTTTGTTCTAAATATACTTCAGAGAGAATCCATGTTGCCATATGGTGGGGATGAAAGTTGCTGTTCTTGTCAGGGTACGATAGAGCTTGCTTTGAGAACTGAATGGCTTTATCAAATTGCCCTTTGTACAAAGAGATTAGAGCTCTAAGGGAAAGATTAATAGAAATCAACTCGTGATCCTTATTTTTTATTGCATGTAAAAGTGAATCACTACAAAGCTGTTCGGACTTTTCAATGTCTCCAGTATAAAAATATAATCCTCCTAGTAGATGCTGAAGGTCTGCTAGCAATAATGAATTTGTCTTCTTCGTATCCTCAATTTTCTTTTCCAAAGGTTTGATTAAATCTTTATTAATTTCTAAAGGCATGCACCTGACTAAATATAAGATAATACTTGCGGTAGAAGAGCCTTCTGGTGAGATTTCTTCTAATAATCCATCCATCAGGGTTAAAAACTGAGAAGATTCATATTGTCTTCTCATATTGGTCATTAACTTAGCTCCAAGCAAATAATCCATACCTGCAATGGAGTGAACAAAGGCAAGAAAATATTCTCTTTTTTGCTCGTAAATATAGGAAATTCTTCTATGGAAAGTATCTATATCTGACTTTAAAAAATATTCAGATAATTTTTTATATAAAAATGAACGAAAAATTGAATGATATTTGATTGAACCCAATTCATTCTTATAAATAAAGAGATGGTTTTCTAACAAATGTTTTAAGATTTGTTCTGCATTTGTAATCTCAAGAAATTGATTTATTGTATCTGCATTCAGTTCAGTAAATAGACATGTTTTATAGAGAAATGACTTGATTTCCTCCGTTTGAGAAGCAAGAATTTCTGACCCTAAATAATCGTAAATGTCTGGAGTTCCTCTAAATTTAATCCAGAATAAAGGGCGATCTGAAATCTCCATATCTTTAATTAAATCTTGTAAAAGCTGAAGACTTGCAGCCCAACCTTTCGTCTTATGATAAATAAGATCGATTTCATCACTTTGCAAATCAATATTATGCAAGTGAACAAAAAAACGCTTGATTTCCTCTTTTGTGAATGACAATTGATGTGTTCCTAACTCTACTAAACGATTTTGTAGTTTTAAATGTACGAGATTTAGATTTGGTCTGACTCGGCTTGTGATGATAAAGGTGACATTTGGAGATGCATGCCTGATAAGTGTGGCTAACATGGACTCGATTTCATCACATTCATTAATTGATTGATAGTTATCTAATACAATAATTAACTTGTTTGGCCATGTTGAGAGAATAGTAGAGATACGATTTAGTTCCACTTCTAAATCCTCAATTGAAATGTCATATACGTTGTAATCCCCTGAAATATGTCTTAAGATGGCTGTTTTGAAGTAAGAAAGAAAGGTCTGAGGAGCACTGTCTAAATGAGATAGTTGATACCAAATGGCAGGAAGATCATTTTCTTTGATAAAACTGGATATTAAGGTTGTTTTGCCATAGCCACCATCACTAGTTACACATATTAGTGAACGCTCTAAATTCTTCTCAATTAGGGAAAATAGTCGTTCTCTATTTAGGTAGGGTGTGTAGTAAGGAACTCTTAGTTTGGATTCGAAAAATTCCACATTCATTCCTCCCTCTTATTGTAAGTTTTCACTTTTTCTTCGAGGTGATTTTCATTCCGTTGCATCATAGAGATTGTTTTAGAACTTGGGATAATGACTTGAAGTTTGGTATTAAAAGTTGAGGAGAGATGTTATATCGGTAGCAATTAATATGTAGAGGATTGGAGCTACCAAACATAACTATTTGTATGCGCTTACATTAATTTGTAAGTAAAAAGGTTTAATTACACGATTCCTTATTTAATTAATCGCTTATGTCACTATAAATACTATAAGCAAGTTAGTAAGATGTCAACAAAAATGGATAAGACTTACAAACAAGATTTGAGCCTCTCGCTTATGTTGTTGCATTTTCAGTTAGAATAAAGGGTTTATTACTTAAAAATTCAATGATTAAAAATTTCTGCTCCTTGTAAGTGATGTGTAATTTTTCAGTTAGTTATGTGTTTTATAGTGTTTTCAATGGATATTGGACACGGTTCTAAATCCAGTAAAAACATAAATTTCTAGGAGGAGAAAAATGGAAAATCTAAGTGGGATTATTCGAGGCATCCATCACGTAACTGCTGGAGTGGAAGGAGCACAAGAAGACGTAGATTTCTTTACTACCATTGTTGGACAGCGCTTGGTCAAGCAGACAGTATTAATGGACGGTGATTTACCAATCTATCATTTTTATTATGGGAACCGCAAGGCTGAAATCGGCACAATTATGACATCGTTTCCATTTAAGCAATCCGGAGTTTATGGACGAAGAGGGTCAGGGCAAATCAGTGTAACCGGTTTTACAGTTCCTGAAGGATCGTTAGATTTTTGGAAGAATCGATTCGAGCAAAAAAATGTAGAACACGGTGAAGTGGAAGAAAGGTTTGGACAAAAGCGACTTTCCTTTTTCCACCCATGTGGATTAGGATTTGAACTTGTAGAAGATCCGAATGACAACCGTGAACCATGTGTTTCCGAAGACATTTCAGAAGAATATGCTGTCAAAGGATTCCACAGCGTTACCATGTCTATTCGTGAAGTAGAAGAGCAATTGCGCTTCTTTACAGGACCTCTAGGCTTTAGATTAACAGGGCAGGACGGTCCATATTATCAGTTAGAAATTAATGAAGGTGGAGCTGCAAAAACAGTGAACTTCAAACACGAGCCAGATCTTCCACAAGGAAGCTGGATTAATGGAGCTGGAATTGTTCATCACGTTGCCTTTGCAGTAGCAGATGATGAAGAAATGAATAAGGTTCGACACTTTATTGAAGGTCTTGGGTATACCGATATCTCTGAAATTAAAGATCGTCATTACTTCCACTCCTGCTATGTAAGATCTCCTGGCGGTGTTTTATGTGAGTTCTCAACTTCAGATATTGGTTTAGGAATCGATGAATCAATCGAAGATTTAGGATCTACTTTATTGCTACCACCTTGGAAACTAGATGAGAAGGAAGAAATTTTCAATTATCTTGAGCCAGTAGTAAACCCTCAAGTTCAAAAGATTAATAAGTAGGTACGATGGTGAATGAAACCACCATAGAATGATGAATTGTGGCATACTACATCGCTCTTTCATCTGTGTTTTATAGTGGCTATTAAAATCAAATGAAAAGCTGAGGAGGGAAATTCAGTGAAATTTATCTTTATGAACCTTATGCCATACCGAGATCTACCTGAGAATTTCGAAAAAGATTATGAAAGCGTTTATATTTCCATCCCAAGAACATTATATGATCCTGTAAAGGGCCATGAAATGTATAACGATTATATTGATCAATATGAACTTGCCATCGATTTAGGATTTGATGCGGTTGGAGTAAATGAGCATCATAGTAATGGATATGGGTTAATGCCATCACCAAATATCATTGCAGGAACTCTTGCCAGAAAGGTTAAGGATTCTGAAAAGACATGTCTTCTCATATTGGGAAATAGTTTGGCGCTTTATAATCCACCAATCCGTGTGGCAGAAGAATTCGGGATGTTAGATGTTATTACTGGAGGACGCTTAATTGCAGGTTTTCCTGTAGGAACATCCATGGATACGAACTACGCCTATGGCGTGTCACCGGCAGAATTGAGACCGCGTTATTATGAAGCGCATGATTTAATCAAAAAGGCATGGACAGAAGATGAGGTATTCCATTTCAATGGGAAGTTCAATCAACTTCGTTATGTAAATGTTTGGCCTCGTACACATCAAAGTCCACATCCTCAAATTTGGATCCCAGGTGGCGGTGCGAGTCTTGAGACTTGGGATTGGGTGGCAGAAAATGATTATAACTATTCTTATCTAAGCTTCTATGGCCATAAGTTCGCCCAAGACAAATTTGATAAATTCTGGGCAAGACGTTTAGAAAAAGGGTATGATATGAACCCTTATAAGGCTTCTTTCGTTCAATTAATTTGTATTTCTGAGACAGATGCGAAGGCTCAGGAAGAATATGAAGAGCACATCAATTATTTCTTTGAAAAATCGTTCCATGTATCGCCAAGATATGCAGAGGCTCCAGGTTATCGCTCTCCGCGAAGCGTTGCAGCTGGTATGAGGAGTCAGTATGGGTCAGAAGGTGCGGGAGCACAGTTGAGAAAAGGACTAAATTGGCAACAGCTAATTGATCAAGGCTTTATTATTGCAGGTTCACCAGAGAGTGTACGTGAGCAACTGAGAGAGGCTTCTAAGAAACTCCATGTTGGGAATATTATTGCTCTATTGAATCATGGTTCGATGCCACATCATTTAGCATGCAAAAATATTGAACTAATGGCAAAAGAAGTTATGCCTCATTTACGTGATATGTGGGATGATCAATGGCCTGTGACAAACTGGCCCGAAGTTCAGCTGAAAGCGAATAAAGAAAGTGTTAAATAAAATTTCTGCTTAACGAAGGAGGAGTGAAACGATGTCTTCACCAAAAATAGAGACAGTCAAAGTAAGAGATAACATAACAGCCAAAGTCCTTATTAAGGGCGAAGGGCAACCAGTTGTATTTCTTCATGGGGCCGGCGGAAATGTGTGGGATCCGTATTTAGAAGAGCTATCAAAGCAATACAAAGTATATGCGCCGTTTATTCCTGGACATGGGGGATCCACAGGGAATACTGAGCTTCAAGGCTGGTGGGATTTAGTTCTCTATTATTATGAGCTATTTGACGCGCTTGGACTAGAAACGGTTGATGTTATTGGACACTCCTTCGGAGGAATGCTGGCTGCGGAGCTCGCTTCAACCGATCCGAAACGAGTGAAAAACTTAATTCTTATTGCTGCAGTAGGTTTGTGGATTGATGAAACACCTGTAACTGACGTGTTTTCATACGTAAATACGCCAGATGTACTGTTAGAGAAAATGTTTGTGGATTTAGATTGCGATGCAGCTAAAGCGTTTTCAACTCTACCAGAGAATGAAGAACAACGGATTGAAGCGATCGTAGAGAATTTAATTGCTCTAGCAGAAGCAGGGAGATATATGTGGCCAATTCCGGATAAAGGGCTAGACCGCAGAATTCATCGCCTTACTGCGAACACATGCATTATTTGGGGGGACAAAGACGCGCTTGTACCTGTTGATTACGCTTATGAGTTTTATAAAAAAATCCCTGGTTCCAAAGTAGAAATCATTGAAAACACATCACATTACCCTCAAGCAGAAAAGCTAGAAGATGTCGTAAACAAAACGGTCGAATTCCTTTCTACATCACCTGTAGCAAAATAATTGGATATTTTGGGAAGAAGGAGGGTTCCTTCACGTTGTACATAAATGGGTCTGACTTCTTCCTAAGTCCTAACTACCAACCTAAGACATTTATATTTATTTTTTTTACCTTAATTATTCAGAATATTTAGAATTATAATCAAATGAGGTGCATTTATGGAAACGAAAAAGTTTTGGACATACGAGAATAAATTGTTAATCCTGCTCTTTTTTGTTTGGGGTTTTGTTTTTGTTGATCGCTTGGCACTTAACTTCCTATTTCCTTTTATGACGGAAGAACTTGGGTTATCGAACACCCATATTGGGATTATTGTTTCAGCTTTTTCCTTAACATGGGCTATAGCAGGGTGGTTCGGAGGTTTTTTCTCAGATAAAACAGGAAAAAAGAAAAATATTTTAATGATCTCCGTTCTGTTGTTTTCATTCTGCTCTCTTTTAACAGGATTGGCAAATGGATTTGTTATGTTGATTTTATTCCGTATGTTAATGGGGATCACAGAAGGGCCAGTTTTTCCGGTTGCTCAATCGTTGTTATCTGTTGCATCCTCGCCACACCGTCGTGGATTTAACATGGGTTTCTTCCAAAGCTCTTCTACTGCATTATTGGCAAGTTTTCTAGGACCAATTGTGATTGTAGCTTTAGCGAATGAATTTGGGTGGAGACCAACATTTTTTCTAACGATCGTTCCAGGCTTAATTCTATTATTCTTCATTTGGAAAGTCGTGCAAGAACCTAAGGAATTAACGTTTGAAGCTGAAAAACCAGCGGAAAAAGTTCCGTTGTCATTAGTGTTGAAAAATAAGAATGTACTCGTTTCTGTTTTCGTAGCAATTTTTGCTGTAACTTGGTACCTCAATATTAATACATTTACGCCTCTATTCTTAGTAGATAAAGGCATTTCGGCAAGTAATATGAGTTACATTATGGCTGCATTTGGTTTGGGAGGGGTCTTATGGGGCTTTGGGATACCGGCAATTTCAGATAAAATCGGTCGGAAGCCTACGATGATTATCTTCTCTTTTATTACTGCAATTGCCCCATTAGCCTTTATTTTCTTGGGCAGTAATCAAATGGTCTTGTTAATGATTGCTGCATTTATTGGGAATGTTGGCGTAGGAACAATGGTATTATCGATGTCTAATATGCCTTCTGAATCGGTACCGGCTAAATATGTCGCAACAGCAGTTGGTTTCATTATGGCGATTGGGGAATTGGTTGGCGGTGTGGCATTCACAACAATTGCAGGTATTGCAGCTGATATGTATGGTCTAGCTGCTCCAATGTGGATTGCCATAGGTAGTACGGTCTTATGTGGATTGTTGGCAATCCTTTATTATGAAACAGCTCCAATCAAGGTAGGGAAATCAACTGGTCCATCTGCGCCAATCGGAACTGAATTGACTTAGGTTGCTTAGTTCAGCCGAAATTAAATGTCTTGAAATTCCGGGTCCGATTTTGTACCCGGAATTTTTACAAAGTAAGTGTTTTGAAAAAGAAACTACTTGTAAGTCGAGTGTAATTAATGAGTTAGTTAAGTATTTTATAGTGTTTTTACCAGATGAAGAAGGGTTAAGTCAAACTTAATGAACATATTGGAGTGATTGTAAATGAAATTACTTGGCATTTCGGGAACGATAACTGGTTCAAAAACACGGACTGTCGTAAAAAGAGCTTTGGATGAAATTCAGAAATACTATCCAGAAATTGATGTAGAGCTTTTGGATATGAAGGAATTTGACGTACAATTCTGTGATGGTCGAAACCCTACTACTTATACTGGTGATACCAAAAAGGTTATTGACAAAATTAAATCAGCTGATTTTTACATTATCGGGACACCGATTTTCCAAGGCTCGATTACAGGTGTTTTGAAAAATCTATTTGATTTAGTGGAACCACAAGTTTTTCGTCATAAGGTAATGGGATTTATTGCCACAGGTGGAACCTATCAGCATTATTTAGTGATTGAAAACCAATTAAAACCGATCGCAGGCTATTTACGTGCATATACAGCTCCGAGCTATGTTTATGCACATAAAGACCATTTCTTTGAAAATGATTTGGTGGATGAGGAAGTGTTAGAGCGTGTAACAAAGCTAGCCAAAGAAGTTGCATTTATGCAGAAGTCTTTAAGGAAAGTGTCTAAAAGCAGTAGGTGACCCAAAAATAAACAATATTGATTGAGACAAGAGTCATTAACAAACGTTTTTTGTTGGGGGGATTAAAATGGCTGCACTCACAGATGACATGATTCATTTGGCTGATTTTTCATTCATTCAACTATGCATTAAGAAATATGGGGTAAATAGAGGGATTTATAACACGATTGATATGTGGTTTTACAAAAATGGCATCGACAATATTTTAGAGCGTCGTAAAAATATATTATCTTTTCTTGAGTCTCTGAATAAAAAAGAGGAAGTAAAAACAACGCGACCGAAGTTTGGAAGTGGAGGTTTAACGATAAAACTACAAGAATATTTTTCTACCTTAGACTCAAAGGTGGATTCGAATATGAGGGAAGTATCTAGCTCCTAAAGTGGAATCCCTTATCCGTGCGTGAGTACGATCAAAAAACGTTCCGGGTTCTTGTGCCTTGAACGAGATGAAAGGAATGAACTGTAAGTGGTAGATATCGGGCTATTATTAATTCGGTTAGTAATTGGCATTTTATTCATTGGGCATGGAGCGCAAAAATTATTCGGCTGGTTTGGTGGGAACGGATTAGAAGGGACAGGCGGTTGGTTTGAATCAGTCGGAATTAAACCTGGTTATACTATGGCCCTGCTTGCAGGATTAGTAGAAGTACTTGGAGGGGTGTTGTTTGCGGTAGGTCTCTTAACTCCAATCGCAGGTATCATGATTGCTGCTACCATGGTTGTTTCCATTGCGAAGGTGCACGGTGGAAATGGAGTATGGGCACAAGCAAATGGTTATGAATATAACTTAACCTTACTGGCTGTTGCTATTGGTATTGCTTTAATCGGCCCAGGACAATATGCGCTAGATTCATTGCTTTTTCAAAAATAGAAATATAGTCATTTGTGGGAAGAAGGAGGGAATTGAGGTGGAGAGTTTTATTTATGACGTTCAGGCGAGCAGAGTCATATTTGGGATAGGAAAGATTAAAGAAATTAAAAATGAGTTGGAGAATCTTGGTGGAAAAAGGGCTTTCGCGATTTCTACACAAGAACAGGAAGGGCTAGCTTCGGAGGTTAAAAATCTACTAGGGGATTTATGTGCTGGCGTCTATACGAAAGCAATTCAGCATGTCCCTTTGGATACAGTTGAGGAATCACTTAAACTAGTAAAGGATTTAAATGTGGATAGTCTTGTCCCTATTGGTGGAGGTTCATCCATAGGGCTTGCAAAGGCGATTGCTCTACAAACAGCATTGCCGATATTGGCTATCCCGACAACCTATGCTGGTTCAGAAATGACACCTATTTGGGGAATGACAGAGAATGGGTTAAAAAAGACAGGCAAAAATTTAGTGGTAAAACCTAAAACCGTTATTTATGACCCAGAGCTTACATATACACTTCCTTCGCGGTTGACAGTAACAAGTGGCATGAACGCTATTGCTCATTGTGTGGAGGGGTTATATGCAGAAAATGCAAATCCGATCACTACGATTATGGCGGAAGAGGGAATCCGCGCACTTAGTTCGAGCTTGCCCAAAATTTTAGCTGATCCAAGCGACTCCAATGCCCGTTCCAATGCCCTTTATGGCTGCTGGTTAGGAGGTACAGTATTAGGTTCTGTAGGAATGGCACTTCATCACAAGTTATGTCATGCATTAGGTGGGAGCTATAATCTGCCCCATGCGGAAACACATACTGTCATCTTGCCTTTTGCTCTTTTCTATAATGCAAATTATGTACCAGAGGCGATTAAGGTAATCGCGAGGGCGATTGGGTGCGACGAAAGCGATCCGGCAGGTGCCTTATTTGATTTAGCATCCTCCCTTGGTGTTCCAACTTCATTAGAAGAGATTGGGATGAAGGAGACTGACCTTGATGAGGCTGCGAAAATTGCTACTGAAAATCCTTACTATAATCCTGGTCCCGTTCATGAACAGTCCATTCGGCAATTACTCGAACTTGCCTATAAAGGAGTACGTCCTCAGCCAGTGTTCACTTCCTAAAGTTAATAACTTTATAAATGTAAAGAATAGACTGATTTTAAAAGGGTGTTGATGCTACCCTTTTGAAGTCAGTCATTTTTGTTTATCAGGATTTTAAAATACAGCAAGATTTGGAAAGTCAAAGAAACCCGATGTTGTTATTTTATAAGTATAAAAAGAAAATCAAGAAAGAACGGCATTTACATTTCTGAATCAATCGGGAGTTTTTTGATAGGTGCATAGATGTGGTAGGTTGATTCAAGGTGGTGTAGGTTCTCAAAAACTTGAATTAGTTCGATATCCGTATTCTCGGATTCTTGTTTGGAAATCTTTAAAAATCTTGCAAAGTCGCTCTTAAGGACCTCGCCTATTTCAAGGAGATCACCCGAATATCTGAACTTGGCACAAAAGATTTGTGGTACATCAATGGTAAAATATAATGGTTTATCTATTTGGATATCACGTGGAATCCCAGCCAGTACATTGAATCGGGTTGAATTGTGATGGCAGTTCGAATAGACCACATAACATGGACCATTTACCGTTGTATCAATATGCTCTAATACCATTTTTATATGAGAGTGAATCTTCTTTTTGTAATCTTCAGTTGCTAAATCAACTTCAAAGACAATTCCAGTAATCCTAATAGATTCAAATTCCGTAAGGGTAAAATCGGTGACAATATCCCCATTGATGTTTTTAATCGGTCTTTTCACGACTGATGGTATTGGAAGTGGAGTTAAGGTATCGTTGCCTCTTACAGAGCTTGGAGTAATACTATATTTGCGCTTAAAAGCACGGGTGAATGAGGCTTGAGTTCCAAAGTTGAAATGATAGGCAATGTCTGTTAAAGACAAGGTGTCGTTTTGTATCAAATTAACTGATGCATTTAATCTTCTGGATAAAATGTAATTGTTTAAAGAGCACCCCATCATGGCAGAAAAAAGTCTATGAAAATAGTATTTTGACATGTTGAAGGTACTCGAAACTGAGTCGAGAGACATGGGGTTTTGTAAATTGTCCTCAATATAATGCAAAGCATTTTCGATTACTTCATAATGTTCCAAAGTATCACCTTTCTCCATGCATTTTTCAAAATTTTTCATAAACAGTTTACCATATGAATCTAGGAAAGTAATTATGTTGAGGAGGGAAAGTAATGACTCAAGACAGAATGAATGGAATTTTAATCGGTCTTTTTTATATCGCGGCTGCAGCCACTTCTATTGTAGCTGTTGTCTTTTATCAGCCAGTACTAGAGGACGAATGGTATATGGCTGTGGCAAATGGATTCAAAACAAAGGTATTGATGGGAGTGTTAAATGACATTTTGCTTGTTGTTTCAGCTATTGGGACAGCCGTGATGCTATTTCCTTATCTTCGGCGCTGGAATGAACATATGGCGTTAGGATATCTTTGTTTTCGGTTTATGGAAGCTGTTTTTATAGCCGTAGGTTTAGTCAGTATACTTGGTTTAGTACATCTAAGTGCGGAGTATGATGCGGGTCGCTTAGCGAGTGAAGAACATCTTCTTTCCATTGGTGTATTATTGCAAGCATTTCATCGCTGGACGGCTATGTTGGGCCCGAATCTTATGTTAGGGTTAAATACATGTTTGTATAGTTACTTACTTTTTAAAACGAGACTCGTACCCAAACCGTTAGCGTTATTTGGTATGGTTACAGCCGTATTCGTATTCATAGCTGGTTTGCTTGAAATGTTTGGGATTGTAGAGCCTTTTTCTGCTGTAAAAGGACTCATCGCCCTACCGGTGGGCGTCTTTGAAATGAGCTTGGCGATCTGGTTAATCGTCAAGGGATTTGATAAGCAAATGCTTGGAAATGTAAAAGTGTAGTAGTTGTCTCGAAGTGTTGATCAGGGCTGATAAGTATGAAAAACCAACGCCCGCCTCTGTCCAAGAATCAATAGAAATCTAGGACAGAGGATAGGGTGTTTTTACCAGGCTAATCAAGAATCGGCTTTTTTATCCAAGCTTGGTATTGCAGTCAATAGAATTTTGTTTTGGGCTTTCTGCTTCTATAATTTTTTCTTTAAGAATTCCATCTCGAATCGATTTTTCGCTGAACATAAAATATCGAGTTTGAACTACTTCCATAAGAGTTAAGATTGTCGTGATTCCGGGGATAATAATGTCTTTTCGCTTTTTCGATAATCCTTTGATTTTTGCCCGTTCATTTACTGGTAACGAAGAAAGATTTAATAAGATGTTGTTTACATCATCAAATTGTAAATGGATTTGGTTTGTATTATTTTGTTTTTGATAAATCTTCCCTAGATTCCGAGCGGTCCCGCCAATGCCGATAATGGGATATTTTACGTTGCCTAGCCAAGGAAGGCTTTGAAATTGGGAAAGGATGAAAGTGCGGAGTTCCGCTAATTGGGCATGCGTCGCTTGTTCTCCCAAGGTGAATTTTGTATTTAAAGAGACTGCACCAAAAGGAAAGCTATGATATTCAACTAGTTTTCGATTTTGGAATAACGTAATTTCTGTACTTCCACCACCAATATCGATCGTGACTCCATCCACTATATCGATGGAGTCGATGACACCAAGATATCCGTAATAAGCTTCTTCGTATTCACTCAATACGATGAAAGAGTAATCCGTTTGCCTCTTTATTTCAGATAAAATCTCTTTTTGATTGGACGCTTGTCTAATGACAGCTGTCGCAAACCCAATTACCTTGAAAATCTCAAAGGAATTTATCACCTCTTTGAATTCTTTTAGCGTCTTGAGAATTAGTTGGATTCCTTCTTTAGATAATTTTCCTTGTTCATCTATATGATTAATAAGGCGAGCGGCCACTTTTTCCTTTTTGATTTCTTTATAATTACCTACGTTATCGATTTGATAAATCGCTAATCGTATAGAGTTGGAGCCCATATCAATTAATGCCACAACCTTATCTTTCAATGTAAAGAACACTTCCTTTGCGAATTAGATATCTAACTATTATAACGATTTTAAAAACAGAAGAGTATCCATATCGTATAATACATGAAAAAATTACATTATTTTTACAATTATTTTACAATGATAGTGTAGTGTATTGTTGTTAGATACATAAAAGGAGATGTGAATTAGTGCAGACAGCAGGTGAAAACTCTGTAGCAGTAAATTTAGATAATCCTAGTCTATACAACAATAGAGAGCTAAGTTGGCTAGAATTTAATTATAGAGTATTAGAAGAGGCATTAGATGAACGGAATGCTTTATTAGAACGATTTAAATTTTTGTCTATTTTTAGTTCAAACCTGGACGAGTTTTTCATGGTTCGTGTGGCTGGATTACTCGATCAGGTGAAAGCAGGTTATAATAAGCCAGAAAATAAAGCAGGATTAACTCCGAAAGAACAATTATCTGCGATTTCCGAAATGACGCATGTACTAGTAAAAGAACAAGACGATGCTTATTTAAATCAGTTATCTCCAATTTTAGCAAAAGAACATGTGGAAATTTTGTCCATAGAAGAGGTTTCTTCTCAAGGAATGTCTTTTTTGGAGAAGTTTTTTGATGAACAAATTTTTCCGGTTCTAACCCCCATGGCAGTTGACGCTTACCGTCCTTTTCCAATGTTATTAAATAAGTCATTAAATCTCGCTGTTGTCATTGAGGAAAAACAAAAAGAAAAAAAGCGACATTTTCCTTTTGAAGGGAATTTAGTAATCGTTCAGGTACCTTCTGTTATTCAACGATTTGTTGAACTGCCCCAAAAAGGTGATCAAAGGGTATTCGTTCTACTTGAAGAAGTGATTTCGAAATTTATTGAGAAACTATTGCTAGGTTATCAGGTAAAGTCAGTTACCCCTTTTCGAATAACGCGTAATGCTGACTTGAATATTCATGAAGATGAAGCTGAGGACTTGTTGCAGGAAATTGAAGAAGAGTTAAAGAAACGTAAGTGGGGGGCAGCCGTCCGACTAGAGGTACAACAACAGCGTAGCGATCAGCAAGTGATCGATTATTTAATAGAAGAATTAGAAATTCACAAAAAAGATGTGTTTTCTTTTCAGGCTCCGCTAGACTTAACTTTTTTATTTTCATTTATTAATACTATTCAATCGACTCATGAGCATTTAGGAGCAACTTCCTTTATCCCGCAGCCTTCAACCGATTTGGAAGGAGAAGGTGACATTTTTCAAATCATTCAACAAAAAGATGTTTTGCTTCATCATCCGTATGACTCTTTTGAACCAGTCGTTGATTTTATTTCAAAAGCAGCGGACGACAAAGATGTTTTAGCGATTAAGCAAACTCTTTATCGGGTTAGTGGAGATTCTCCTATTATTAATAGTCTTAAACGAGCGGCAGAGAATGGAAAGCAAGTAACCGTTCTGGTAGAGCTAAAAGCGCGATTTGATGAAGAAAACAATGTTCAGTGGGCAAAAGAGCTAGAGATGGCGGGCTGTCATGTCATTTATGGAATGACACATTTAAAAACGCATAGTAAGATTACCCTCATAGTTAGACGGGAAAATGGGAAAATTCATCGATATGTTCATTTAGGGACAGGAAATTATAATGATGCAACCGCTAAAATTTATACCGATATGGGATTGCTTACAGTCGATAGCGAAATCGGGATTGATGCAACGAACTTTTTTAATTACCTCAGTGGTTATATGGACAAGCCAACGTACCACCATATAGCTGTTGCTCCATTTGGTATTAGGGATGCATTTATTCAGTTAATTGATGAGGAAATTGCCTTTCATCAGCAGTATGGCAACGGCCAAATTATTTTAAAAATGAACTCCTTGACCGATAAGAAGATTATTAAAAAACTATATGAGGCATCCATTGCTGGAGTAAAAATCGATTTAATTATTAGGGGAGTTTGTTGTTTGCGTCCCGGTATTAAAGATGTGAGTGAGAATATCATGGTGCGAAGTATCGTAGGAAAATTCTTAGAACACACAAGAATTTATTGTTTTCATCATAACGGAGAAGATAAAGTTTTCCTATCTTCGGCAGATTTGATGACGCGTAATATGGAATATCGAGTTGAGATTCTATTTCCAATTTTAAAAGAACATCTAAAGCTACGGGTACATGATATTTTGAACCTGATGTTAAAAGATAATTGTAAGGCGCGTGTACAAGATTCAAACGGGAAGTATCATTATGTAGAAAGAATAGATGATGAAGAGGAAATAGACAGTCAACAATTGCTTTGTGAAAGGGCATATGATCATCTAAATGAAGTAGAGAATCATGGACATAGTTGGACGTTAAAGAACCTATTTTCAACGTTTTTTCCAAAGCATTAACGAAGGACAAAAAGGTAGCTAACCCAATTTTTGGAAGCTGCCTTTTTGTTGTTTTAGGAAATTACATATTTCGCTGTTTTGGATAACTTGTTATAAAGTGAATCTACGTATAGCTCCAGCGCCGAGCCCCTCGATTGAAAAACAAGGAACATTTTTCAGTGATTGCTTTTGTTCTTAGGTTTTCTGATAGAGGATTTTTCATTGTTTTGTGGAAATCATAAAGACACTATTTAGAGAAGACCGGAAGATAGTGTCCACATGAAGGAGTCATGAAGACGCTAATCACAGAAATCATGAAGATAGTGTCCGCATGAAAATTGGCTTTCTCGAAGATGGAGGAAAGTCTCTTTTTTTTAAGTCTCTAGAGAACCCTAATTCTGAATAATTTTACATATTCTTAAAATTACCTCCACAATTCTTTGCTACATTAATGATAAATAGATGTACTCCTTTCACCCCCATTTAAATGAATCCCCACTAATAACAAGGGAGCTGTGTAGATGAGAAAACCAAAAATATTAATCTTAACAGCCAATTATGGTAATGGACACCTTCAAGTGGCACGAGCACTTCAAGAACGATTCTTGAACGCTAATGCCGATGTAAGTGTGAGAAATATGTATCTAGAAGCTAGTCCACGTATAAATGAATGGACGAGAAAATTATATTTAAAAAGTTTTACAAAGGGTGGGAAGCATCTTTATCGCCTTTTCTACTATAGCAGTCAAGAGATTACAAAACGTCAAAACTTATTGATGTTCCCTTACGGTTATGCGACACTTCGGAAAATAATAGAAGAAGAACAACCAGATGCAATTATTAACACCTACCCTTCTCATGCAGTCGAATATTTTTTAACAAAAACAAATAACAGACTGCCTACGTATACGATCGTTACAGATTATTGCCTCCATCACGCGTGGATTCAGCCTTCCATTGCGAAATATTATGTGGCCACCCAGCATCTCAAGAATCTATTAATCAACCATGACATTGATACGAACAAAATTGCTGTTACCGGAATCCCTGTTGAAAAACAATTTGATTATTCCTACAGTCGGCAAGCATTACTGGACAAATATCAACTCGACGGCAATCTAAAAACTGTCTTAATTGTTGCAGGTGCGTATGGCGTTTCAAAGGAAATTAAATATATTTGCGAGGAGTTAAGGCAAGTAAAGGGACTGCAAATATTGGTCGTCTGCGGGAAAAATCAGCAGCTTTTCAATCAGTTAGAGACGAAATATCAAGAGGATAAACAGTTTCGAGTTTTTGGATATGTAACTCAAATGGCAGAATTGTTTGAGTTAGCAACCTGTGTGATAACGAAACCAGGAGGAATTATTTTATCGGAGGCGGTTGTGAAAAACGTGCCGATTGTTTTACTAGGTGCGACGCCAGGTCAAGAGAGGGAAAACGCTTTGTTTTTTCAAAGCCATGGCGCGGCCATCTTTTGTGAGAAGTGGGAACAGCTTGTGGTTGAAACGCAAAACCTTGTTATGGACGACGAAAGGCTAAAGGAAATGAAAGCTGCGGTGGCAAAATTTTATGTTCCTCTAGCAGCGGGTGAAATTGTAACAGATGTAATGGATGCTTATTATTGGAGAGAACAGCAAAATAAGCTAAAAGTTTGAGGGAGGAATAGCCATTTGGATACGTCAACTCATGTCATCACAGGAGTAGGATTAGCTGGTATATCCTTTATCGATCCTACGATTGGAACTCACCCTGAACTTCTTTCATCGATGTTATTTTGCACGATTGTTGGCTCCAATGCTCCAGATGTGGACTTTCTCTATAAATATAAAGGCAATGATACGTATCTAAAAAAGCATCGCGGGATTAGTCATTCTCTCTATTTTCAAGTCATCCTAGCGTTCTTAATTGCTAGTATAGCAACCATTGGAAACGGTGGCTCCTACTTTCCAACCTTTTTCTTATGGACGCTTATCGCAGTGAGCCTTCATGTGTTGTTTGATATTTGCAATATTTATGGAACACAAGCGTTTCGGCCTTTTACGAACAGGTGGGTTGCGTTGAATCTTTTGCCGATACTCGACCCGTTCATTATGGCAGCTCACCTAATTGGAATTGGATTCTGGTTTGGTGGTTATCATTCAGGCATGATATTCTCTTTTGTCTATATCGGGATTTTGATGTATGTTGCGTGGAGATATCGAGTTCATCAGAACGTGCTGAGGCGATTAATTCGAGATGGTGAAAAAGGAGTTACTTACACACTTCTTCCAACTTTTCGTTCCGATTGCTGGGGTGTCATCGCGAGCTGCAATCAACATTTTAAACTAGGAAAATATGATAAAAACGGGGTTGTATGGTCCAAGGTGTTAATGAAGGCTAGTGATAAAAATGAAATTATCCAAGCTTCAAGAAAGCATTCTTTTATCAAATACTTGCAGACGCACTCAGCATACATGCATGCGAGCATTATTAACAAAGAGGACGGATACGAGGTTCATTGGTTTGACCTTCGCTATCAATGGAAAATCGATGAACCCTTTATTGCAATTATCAAGCTTGATAAAAAGTTAAACTTTGTTCAAAGCGACGTGAAGCGAGGGTTACTGGCGATACCTGAGCGGGCATAATGAATGGTATAATGAGCCCAAAAGTATAGGTGATTAAAAATATGAATTCCGAAGCCACTTTAGAAAAACTGCGTAACGTCTGTCTTGAACTGCCTGAAGCAATGGAACATATCGATGGGTTTGGCCATAATACGTTTAAAGTCAATGGGAAATCCTTCGTCATCTCAGGTGAAATGGAAAAAGGATTCCGCATTTCGTTCAAGTCGGACCGGGAAACACAGGAATTATTGCTACAAAAAGAGTACTTTTTCAAAAATCCGTATATTGGTCATCATGGTTGGGTGTCGATTGAAAACCCTACGGAAGAGGTCTGGGATGAATTAAGTGACCTTTTGCAAGAAGCGTACCTCCGAGCAGCTCCAAAGCGTTTGGTTAAGAACTGGATGGAATCGCATCATAGGTAAAAATAGTAGAAGCCTTCACAAAAAAACGTGAAGGCTTCTTAATGTTATGTTGCTTACTCGTTTGTTTCTTCTGTTGTTCCTTCATCTTCTGCAGGTGTTTCAGTTGCTGGATCCTCCGGCTGTTCCTCGTTTTGGTCTGAACAAGCAGTCATAAAGCCAGTGAAAAGTAAAGCTGTCATCATTGCTAATGTTAACTTTTTAAATTTCAAAAGAATCACCTCATAGAGTAATTTTTGGTACTACCCCAGTGTAAAACACTATTATTAATTAAATATTAAGTTAATTCTAATTTTTGTTAATAGTTTCCAAATCTATTTACCTAAAAGCTAAATATTACTTTCATCCTAAGGAGCGCCATTTTACTAGCTTCAAGCGAAAAATAATAGTCATTACCGTCTTAACAATCCCTTAAAAAGATCTTAACGTCCTATTAACCTTTTAAACTTGGTGCCAAGTTATTCTTAAATTAATAAATAGAGGGAGGTACCATGTATGAAAGTAGAACTGCATTGTCATACGAATATTTCCGATTGTCCGCTGTCCATTGAAGAGGTCTTATCTCTAGCGCTTGAACAGGAAGTAACCCACTTAGCTGTGACAAACCATGACACAACAAAGGGGCTCGAGGAGGCTATAGAATGTGGCAAGCGAGTCGGCATCGAAATCATTCCAGGAATTGAGGTTTCTGGCTTCGATTATGAACGAGGTAGACGCGTGCATATACTTGGTTATTTTATCGAACCTGGAAGTAAAGCTATTGAGCTTGTTTGTCAGCCATTAGTGGAAAAAAGGCATCAGGCTTCGATGGCAATGGTGGAACGCTTGAGGGCAGCAGGCTACAACATTACATGGGAACGATGTCTTGAAATCGCTCTTGGGGGAACGGGTGTGTACAAACAACATATTATGCAGGCACTAATAGAAGCGGGTTATACCGATTCTATTTATGGAGAGTTATATAAGAAACTATTCAATCGCGGTCAAAACGGAGAGCAGCCTGGGATTGCTTTTATTCCGATGAAATATATCGATGCTTTTACGGCTGTTAAAATTATTCGCAAGGCTGGAGGCGTTCCAGTTCTCGCACATCCTGGACAATATCGCAATTTTGAAATGGTTCCAGAATTGGTCGAAGCAGGATTACAGGGAATTGAAGTATGGCATCCTTTGCATGACACAAAGGATGAGGAAATGGCAAAAGAGCTAGCCAATGAATATGACCTCGTCATGACAGGCGGGTCCGATTTTCACGGTGCATATGGAGAGAAACCAGTCCTTTTAGGGAGCAAAAATCCAGGAATCGAAGCACTCGAGGCACTTAAGTTAAGAAGAGAAAGGTTGAGTGTGTAGAATGCCACTAATCTTTCAGCCTCATAATGAAAAAAGGTTGTCTGCTGCACCTAGCCTAGATGAGACGAGTCATATCGTTGATAGTTATGCAGGAGCGTGGACCTCAATCGGGCCGAATAATAAAATCATCGAATCTTCATTCGGTGACTACACGTACACAATGGATGATGTGACGGTCAACTATGCTGAAATCGGGAAATTTAGTTCGATTGCTTCTCATGTTTGTATTAATCCAGTTCAGCACCCAATGGACCGAGTGACACAACATCATATGACATATCGTAGAGTAGCTTATGATTTTGCTGAAACGGATGACGAAGTGCTATTTGATTGGCGCCGAACGCATCGTGTCAAAATCGGACATGATGTTTGGATTGGTCATGGTGCCATTATTATGAAGGGTGTGGAGATTGGTACTGGTGCTGTTGTGGGCTCTGGAGCAGTCGTAACAAAAAACGTTGAACCGTATACGATCGTGGTGGGGACACCTGCCAAACCAATAAAGAGAAGATTCTCAGAAGAAGTGGCCGAAAAATTATTAGAAATCGCCTGGTGGGACTGGCCACGAGAAAAGCTTGAATCTCATTTTCATGAGTTCAATAATATAGATGCTTTCATCAAAAAGCATGGATGAACGTATGAATTGGTCATAGAGCCGGAGAAGGATGGCCAAGATATCTACTTCTATATCCGAGTAAGAAGATGAACCAAGAAACGCTAAACTTTCTTGTCATCGAAGTGAATGTAGAACAATAGAATGATTTCTCTGCTTGTCAAAGTAGTTTTTGTCCAAGTCTACGTACATTTCTTTTCGCGTTAAGAGGTAATAAGCGAACGCGCAGGTTAGGACTGTGCATTGAAAATCGAAGGAATGTTTCCTTTGGATTAAAGAAACTCTCTAAATACCTTATTTAAGGAATTTAGAGAGTTTTTTTATATGCTACTTTTCGAAAAAAATTTCCGGGTATCATCACGTATTTGTTTGGGCAAGACACGATTAAGTTCTTCATTTAACCATGAAAGAGTTTTACTACGTAAATCATCACGCATTTTTTCTTCCGCAGAAAGCATAACTAAATTGATGGTACAAAAAGATGGAGCTGAACAGCAGCCTTCTCTATACAAATAACCATTTTCTTTAATATTTTTACATTGAAAAATAGACTTAGGACCTTCAACTGCTTCAACTACATCCCAAAAGGAAATATCTTCTGGGGACTTAGATAACCTATATCCTCCCTTTACACCAGGGACAGAACTTACAATGCCAGCCTTAGACAATTTACCAAAAACCTTTGATAGAAATGTCTCAGAAAGTCCTTGGAACTCTGCCAAATCCTTTATCCCAACACTTTCCTTGGAAGGAACATCAATTAAATAAACTAGACAATGTAAAGCATATTCGACTCCAACACTATATTGCAAATACTTCACCTACTTTTAATTAGGATTATCAAATTGTATCTTAGGAGTATCTAGAGTTCCAGTCAAATAAAAGAAACCTCTTTGGAAAGTTTTATTCATTTGACAAAAATAATTATAGTATATAATATGGATAACATCAATCGCCGATTGAATTAGTCTTTAATTGAAGTCTGTTTTGAAGCAAAGAATGGAACTACAAAATAATGAAACTAATAGAGGTGGAACAATGAATATTTTACAGCTAATGGCTCATCCTGAATATAACAATCAAAAAAGAGCGGCAAACCGCTTAGCGGATGTTGGCTTGAAAACTTTACAAGAAAAATTAAATGGTCGAGGGACAATCGAAGTATTAAATGTTTATGATCCAAATAATTTTATCCCTCAAATTACTGCTGATACTTTAAATTTTACTAATCCTAAAGAAATGACTACTGAAAGATTAAAAAAACATGAAGCACAATATAAATTAATTAGACAATGGAAGTCAGCAGATTATATTTATATTTACATGCCTTTGCATAATTGGAATGTGCCTGCAAAGTTTAAAGACTATCTGGATAATATTCTAACAGCAGGAGAAACATTCAAATACACTGAATCTGGTTCAGTTGGATTAATGTCAGACGAAACTTCCAAGGTAACATTTATCCTCACGAGTGGAAGTGAATATGAAACTAATTACCGATATGTAAATTTAGATATTGCGCCACAATATATGCGCGGAGTACTGCACATGATGGGAATTAACCAAATGAAATTAATACGTGCTCAAGGCTTAGACATGTCTACTAACGACAAAGAGGAAATAATGAAATCAGCTGAAAAAGAATTAGTAGATTATATTAACTCACAATCTTTCTAAACTAAAAAATTCAGAGACCTTATGACGAAAGACAATATGTTGAGATTGTTCTAATTATCAATCAAATCAACAGTTAGAATAGTATTTCTATTGCAATGGCGAATACAGCAACTGAGAAGTGATTATTCCGAATGATCATCTTATGGTGTCTGTATCGGATTTTGACAAAAGGCATCCAAATGAACCAGTTTGGATGCTTTTATATTTGTTGCCTTTATAGCATAAATAAACACCTCGCTCTACTTTACGTCAAAATATTTTTCCAGTATGAATTAATCTCCTTCATTCTTATTACACATAATGTGATATAAAAATATTGTCATTTTGTGTGTATTAATAAAGCAGCTCAAAACGGACTCTTTATCATTGGTTTAGAGCTTTCCAATATAGTTTGAATTTGCGAAATTTACATAGTTGATACAGTTTATTTATATTCAAGGGATATACTCTTTTTAGATTGGTCGAAGGGGGCAACGTCAAATTGTCTGAAAAAGCATTGTTGGTGGATAGACTGATTTCGGAAATACGGGCAGGCAACTACAAACCTAATGACAAGCTACCGTCGGAAAATGAACTGGCCGATTTTTATCAAGTACCAAGAATGGTTGTTCGAAAAGCCTATGAACGTCTGCAAGAGCTCGGCTACATTTTTTCCAAACAAGGAAAAGGAAGCTATGTTCAAAATCAGAAGCTACAAATTCCGCTCATTTTAACTGGAGACGTTAGTTTCAGCGAAAAAATGAGAGAGCTAAATTATGAATTTGAAACGAAGAATATAGTAAGTGAAATGATCAACTATGATTCTTCTATTTATCACGCATTACAGGCAAAAAAGGACGACGCAGTTTATAAAATAAGCCGACTGAGAATCGTGGAAGACTGCCCAATTGCAGTCCATACATCCTACTTATCTCAATCAACCTTTGAAAATATCGCACAAGAAGGCGAGGTCATAAACTCGATCTTTCAATACTATCACGAACAAGGCTACACTGACTTCGAAACGATGCGTAGCCAACTGAGTGTCGTATTTCCGAATAAAAAGGAAAGAGAAATCTTAAAATGTCCAAGTCTCGTTCCACTCCTACAACTAGAATCAGGCTGCGTCGATAAAAAAACCGGAAAAGTACTAGAATACTCAAGAAATATCTATAGAAGCGACTGCTTTACCTATTTAATCTAAATTTTGGTTGTAAAAAGTTTCTAGTGCCATGTTAAGGGTATGAGACTCAGGAGGAGATCCCAAATATGTACAAGGTGTGTACTTAGATTGTAAGTTAACATACAAGTAAGAAAGCTAATGTAGTTCATCCATCTACTAATCTGTTCTCTATTGGGGTAACTGTATAGTATAAAAAATATAAAAGCAGTGGATTTCTCAAGTGAAATCGCACTGCTTTTAGCTTTTTGAGAACAATATTATGGTAATATTATCAAAGAAATTTGGTAATCGAAAGTCAGGTATTTAAGCAATTGTAAAAAAGAGGATTTTTATAGAGAATAACACTATATAAATGGCAAAGATTTATTAACTTCTTGGAAGTTCAAAACGGACGAATGAGTACCCGGCTAAGAGGCAATGTTAATAACTTCACTCATCTTAAATGATATATCCAAAGTTTACATAAAGGGAGGGAATACAGATGGAAAAAAAGAAGAAAAGCATCAGTGTTAATCGAGCTTGGATTTATGTCCTCGTAGGTGGGGGACTGGAAATTGTTTGGGCTACCGGATTTAAATATGAAGAAATTCCGTCGCTGGTTGTCCTGATAGCCCTGCTCGTTAGTTTCGATCTTTTAACACGTGGAGCTACAGTTATACCGATCGGCACTGTATATGCAGTATTCGTTGGGATCGGGACAATTGGAACAACGGTTGTTGAGGGGATAATGGAAGGTGGGATACTCCCACTTAAAGCGGGGGTAATTCTGTTCTTGTTGCTATGTATCATCGGACTTAAAACTACTTCGAAGGGAGGAAAAGCTTGATGTTCGAATGGACTCTACTTATAATTGCTGGGCTTTTCGAAGTAATTGGTGTTATTGGTATTAAGCGTACAGTAGAAGAAAATAACCTATTAAATAACATCCTGCTTTACGGCGGTTTCATCATTAGCTTTCAAATACTGATACAGGTCATGGAATGGATACCTTTGGCGACAGCATACGCGGTATGGACCGGTATTGGGACGGTCGGGGCAGCTATTGTTGGTATGATCTTTTTTCAGGAATCGCGTAATCCATTTCGCCTCCTGTGCATTCTCGGTGTTATTGGGGCAGTAACCATGCTGAAGTTCCTTGAGTAGTTGATTGAAGACAAAGCGATCACCAACCTTGAAAACGATTTGTTGCTAAAACTACATAAGATACTTCAAAAAACTCAATTAATCAATGAAATAGGAAAGCTAATTCAATTCGAATTACTCTCCTATTTTACTTCCCTTGATAGTTGTTTTTGTATCTTCAAATGAGAGAGGCTGACCAAAATTATTGGTGGCCTATTTTTTTTCTCGAAAATCAATAACATCTTTACAAAACCCAAACAAACTTCACCGTTCTTTTACGTGCGCTCACTTGGCAACAAGATACAGTAAAAGAGTAAAAACAAACGAAACGCACGGAGGCCTAGCGATGAAAAGAAGACGAAGAACTGAAATCTTAATCAACGGCTCTCAAAAACTAGCAGAAACATTAACAAAGACAATCACCGAACACTACGACGTGAAAGTCATTCAAGAGCCCGAAAATGGTTTAGTCATGATGAAAGTAAGAGAAACATCAAAAAAAAGCCTTTTCTATCCAGGTGAAGTACTGGTCACTGAATGCAAAGTTCAAATCAATGACGTCATCGGAATCGGCATCGTAACCGGTGAACAACCAGAACTATCACACCATCTCGCAGTCATTGATGCAGCCTACGAAGCCAACCTTCCTGAAACAAAGGAATGGATCCAACTCCTAGAACATGAAGAACAAAACATCATAAAAACAAAAGTAACAGAGAACCAATCCATTTTAAAAACAAAAGTTAACTTTGAAACCATGGATGTATCTTGAGGAGGGAATTGAGAGTGAAGCTAGATATCGTTCACGATTTGCAATCCGTTTATCGAAAAATAGTGGATGCTTCTGCAAGACCAGGGCAACTTGCTGATTTAACGAAGGATGCGTGCTTCGTCAAGGAAGAAGGCAACCATGACTGTCCAGCCTCCATATTATTATTGGCCCTAACCTTATTTGATCAGGAAATAACCTTTAAAGTGATTTCCGAAAAAGAAGAGAACATCACAAAAACAATTAATCAATTAACATATGCAAAGCCAGTAGAAACAGAGGATGCTGACTACATCTTAATCCTTCAAGATGCCGAAGTAGGAGCACTCAACAATGCAATCGAAATAGCGAAGCCAGGAACACTAAAAAATCCTCATTCCTCTGCGACGATCATTGTGGAAGTGAGTGAAGTATCAGATGAACCATCACTACGACTAAAAGGGCCAGGAATCCAAGCGATTGAGTTCGCTCACGTGGAAACAAACGAGAAATGGGTAGAATCCCGCCAAATGAAAAATATAGAATATCCACTTGGAATTGAAATGATGTTTGTTGATCACCAGGCTCAACTACTGTCATTGCCACGCACAACACAAATTACCGAAAATAGGGTGATTGTCTAATGGGATATGTAGCTGTTAAAGGTGGAACGCTTGCGATTGAGGAATCAATTAAGCGACTAAAATTTGAACGAGTAAAACAAGGCAGAACGATTGAGGTTGAGAAGATCCAAGCAGGAATGCGTGGACTCATCGATCAAGTGATGTCAGAAAGTAGTATCTATGACGAGACATTAGCGGCACTAGCGATCAAGCAAGCAGAAGGAAATCCTGAAGAAGCGGTATTTCTATTAAGAGCGTACCGTTCGACCATTCCAAGAAAGCATTATTCGAGAGTAATAGAATCTGATGAGATGCAATTAGAACGTCGTATCTCCGCTAGCTTTAAAGACATTCCCGGCGGGCAGATTCTTGGGGCAACAACAGATTACACGCATCGCCTTCTTGATTTTCGTTTAATGGAGGAGACTGATGAAAGTGTGCAGGAATGGCTCCATCAATTTCATAATGAAGATTCTCAAAATGAGGAGCAGGTTACCGACCTCACTCTCGCAAAAGTGCTTGATTACTTGCGTAAGGAAGGCTTAATCCCTCCTTGTGAAAATAATAATCAAGAACCGGACGATGTAACAAGGGAAAGTCTCGAGTTCCCATCAACACGAAGTCAAAGGCTACAAATTTTAACAAGAGGGCAAACAGGAGCAGTCACGTCTCTAGCATATGCGGTCATTCGTGGATATGGGGCGTTGCATCCGACAGTTGGCGAGCTAAGAGTTGGAAAATTGCCAGTGACGATCGATCATCCAACGTCAGAAGGTAATGATGAAGACTCCTATTATATTGGTGAAGTCCAAGTAACGGAAGCTGAAATGCTCATGCCGGTGAGTGTTGAAAAAGAATACGGCAAAAAGGAAATGGAGTTTGAAATCGGCTATGGTCTTTGCTTCGGTCAAAATGAGACAAAGGCGATTGCTATGGGAATTCTTGATAATTGTCTCGAGCATCCGAACAATGAGTTTCCTAGTCATAATGAAGAATTCGTTCTTTATCATATCGATTCTGTGGAATCAACGGGCTTTATCTCGCACTTGAAAATGCCTCATTATGTCACCTTCCAATCGAAGCTCGATAGCGTGCGGAAGACGAAAAAAGAGGAAAGACAAGAGGTGAATAGCTAATGAATACGGCCTATAACTTTGCTTTTTTTGACGAAGGTTCAAAACGAGAGATTCGCCGTGCAACCTTAAAGGCGATCGCGATTCCGGGGTACCAAGTACCATTTGCCTCAAGAGAAATGCCGATTGGAAGAGGTTGGGGGACTGGAGGATTGCAGTTAACGCTCTCCCTTATTGGGAAAAATGATGTGTTGAAGGTCATTGACCAAGGATCGGATGAATCGGTCAATGCCGTCAATATTAAAAAGCTTGTTTCTGACACAACAGGAGTAGAAACAACTGAAGAAACCCATGACGCAACTCTAATCCAGTCCAGACATAGAATCCCTGAAGTACCGCTCACTAAAGACCAGATTCTGATCCTGCAGGTGCCAATCCCAGAACCACTTCGCTACTATGAGCCGAGTGAAAGTGAAACGAAGAAACTTCATGCGGAAAAAGAATACTCGGGTGCGTGGCTGATGTTATTTGAGCAGATTATGAAATATGGAAGTATGACCACAGGGGCAGACCATCCCGTACTTGTACATGAACGCTATGTGATGGCGCCAAGCCCGATTCCACGTTTCGATAATCCAAAAATGGATGAAAGTGAAGCCCTTATTTTACTAGGAGCTGGCCGTGAAAAGAAAGTCTATGCCGTTCCTCCGTATACAAAAGTTGTGTCACTGGACTTCGAAGATTTTCCTTTTGAACCAGAATCCTTTGAAGACAAAGAATGTCGCTTGTGTGGTTCAACTGGCGTGTTTTTAGATGAACTTGTCGATGAAGCAACAGATGAAACCGTCTATCAATGCAACGATACAAGTTATTGTCTTGAAAAATTAAATGCGGTTGGAGTGAAATAAATGACTGAATTTGAAGTTCCAGTTTTATCGGTAAAGAACTTAAATAAACAGTATGGTCCTGGCTGCCCGCATTGTAAAGAAGGAGAATCTGAGACACTCGTGAAAAACTACTGTCAGGTTTGCGGAACAGTCTACGCGTGCCGAGATGTATCCTTTGATGTGTTCCCAGGGGAAGTTCTTGGGATCGTCGGGGAGAGTGGCAGTGGGAAATCAACTTTGATGCAATGCCTTTATTTTGACCAGGAAGTCACTGCTGGAGCAGCATTTGTTCGCTCTTATGAAAATGGGGAAAAAAATCTTTTTCAGGAATCGTCCCAGCAGCAACGATACATCCGTAACCACATTATGGGGAAAGTCTATCAAAATCCTTTACTAGGATTAAGAATGAATTTTTCTTCGATTGGAAACATTGCTGAAAAGCTTATTGCAGCAGGAAGCAACCATGTGGGGATGATGGAGAGCAGGGGTACTGAACTTTTAAATAAGGTTAATATTCCTGTGCACCGCAGGAAAGAAGCTCCGAAATATTTTTCCGGTGGAATGCAACAGCGTGTACAAATTGCCAAGGCTCTTTCCAATAATCCACCTGTGCTTTTGCTAGATGAAGTGACTACTGGACTTGACCTATCTGTTCAAGCGAGTGTTCTCGATTTAATCAAGAGCCTGCAGCGTGAACTAAATATTAGCATCGTACTCGTATCACATGACTTAGGTGTTATACGCATGCTCGCAGACAGAACACTTGTGATGCTAGAAGGGAAAGTAATTGAAGAAGGCTTAACTGATCAAATTTTAGAGGACCCACAGCATCCATATACACAGCAATTGGTTCATTCTTTGCTTTAAACATATTCGAAAAGCTTAGGGGGAAGGACTTTGTACGTCATTACAAATGGAAGATTGATCACCGAAGATACCGTGTTGCATGGCTATGATCTTTTAATAGAAGAAGATCGAATCAAAAAGATTGCACCAAAAGGTGAGATTAAATTTAAAGAGGGAATGGAGATTATTAATGCGGCTGGAGGCTATGTTTCTCCAGGGTTTATCGACATCCATTCCGATTATATTGAGCATATGGCGGCTCCAAGACCGACTTCTTTGATGAACTTTGATTTGAGTTTAAGAGAAACAGAGAAGGAATTGATCGGGCACGGAATTACAACGATGTTTCATTCGCTGTCTCTTTTTAAAGGCACAGAATATGACTATAAACCGATCCGAGAGCCAGAAAATGTTCGAAAATTCATAGACTTAATCGATAAGAGCCATACAACAAAGCACCTCGTTCGTCATCGTTTTCATGCAAGATTTGAGATTGATAATGTTGACGAAATTGAAAATCTGAAATGTTATATTCGAGAGAATAAAGTTCACCTCGTTTCGTTTATGGACCATACGCCGGGACAAGGCCAGTACCGTCATCTAGAAATCTATCGAAAAACGGTGAAAAGCTATAACAAACTTAGCGATGCCTCCATTGATGTGCTTATTCATAACCATCAAACGAAAGAAAAACTATCGATTGAAGATATCAGGGAAATTGCAGAGTTGGCCCATGAGTATCAAATTGCAGTGGCTTCACATGATGACGATACGGTTGAAAAATTAGAGCTTGTGAAAAGCTTCGGTACAACGATTAGTGAATTCCCGATTACGCTTGAGGTGGCACAAAGAGCTAGACAGCTTGGCATGTATACCATTGCAGGTGCGCCAAATGTTCTTCTAGGAGGATCACATAGTGGGAATTTAGGGGCAGCAGAGGCGATTCAAAATCAGGCTATTGATATTTTGTGCAGCGATTATTATCCTGCGGGGATGCTCCATGCCATCTTTGCTTTAGTAGATAATTACGACATGGATCTAGCAGAAACGATGAAGCTTGTGACGATTAATCCAGCAAAGGCGGTCAAAATGGATCATGAAATCGGGTCGCTTTGCGAAGGGAAAAAAGCTGATTTGTTAATTATTGAACGAATAACAGATGATTTTCCGGTTATTACAGGCGTCTTTGTTGATGGAAAGCTCATTCAAAAGACCAACTATCGAATCTAGAGTCTAGAAATCAAATGGGAAAGCAGGTGAGCAGGTGGAAACTCTTTTAGAAATAAAGGATTTATCCAAATCGTTTGACCTTCATAACCTTGGCAAACATATCCGTGCTGTTAGTCATGTGGATATCCAACTTAACGAGGGTGAATTTATTGGGATCACTGGAAAAAGCGGGAGTGGAAAGTCGACCATTTTAAAATGTATCTACGGGGCTTACCGAATCCAGCAAGGGAGTATCTGGTATCACTCAAAAAAATTTGGTCGTATTAATTTAGCAGAAGCCTCCGAACGCCAAATGCTCTACTTAAGAAAGCATGAAATTGGCTATGTCTCACAATTTTTGAATGTCATGCCTCGAACGACAGCAAGACAGCTTGTGCAGCAGGCGATTCTTGAAATGGGTGAAAGTAAGAGTTTTGCAGAAAAGGAAACAGAAAAAATTCTCACTCATTTTGAATTGGATCAAGAGCTATGGGACAGCTATCCAACGACTTTTTCGGGTGGGGAAAAGCTAAGGCTTAATATTGCGAGGGCGATGGTGAAAAAGCCACGTTTGCTCCTTTTAGATGAGCCAACAGCGAGTCTTGATCATGACTCGAAAATAAAGGTAAAGCTTCTGATTGAGCAGCTGATGAACGAAGGAACAACAATGCTAGGAATCTTCCATGATCTAGAGTTTATGAATCATTTAGTTAATCGTGAGTACAACATGCAAAATGGAGTTTTCTCTTAATCTTCCATTTTTACCAGGAGTTAATAAAACTTAATAATTCATAATATTGCCTTAATAGTAGATTGACAATTAGTAGATATAGTAATGAGGGTAAAAAAACTAAAAGGCGAGGAGATTCATAATGAAGAAATCTTTCTTATTTTTGCTATCACTAGTAATACTTTTTGTTGCAGGTTGTTCATCATCGGCAAGTTCTGAGGAAGGCTCAGGAGAAGACAAAGACACGATTACAATTGCATGGCTTCCGAATGAATCTGGTGCCGATTTAACTGAAGCACGTGATGCTATTGGTAAAGTGATCGAAGAGAAAACAGGTAAAAAAGTAGAGCATCAAACAACTACTGACTATATTGTGGCAATTGAAGCTGTTGCTAATGGAAATGCTGACATGGCATTCCTAGGAGCACAAGGTTATATCGAAGCAAAAAACAAAAATGACAAGGTTGAACCTTTAGTCGTTCCAACAGGTGCATCAGGTACATTAGAAGATGCCGTTTACTATAGCTGGTTAGCGGTTGAAAAAGGAAATATTGATGAATATAAAGATGGCGAAGCGTTTGCGATTGATAATATTCAAGGAAAGAAATTCTCATTTGTATCTAATAGCTCAACTTCAGGCTTTAAAGTTCCTTCAACCGGAATTGTGGAATACTTCAGCCAAAAAGATGATTTCAAAGATTTAACTGCTGAAGATTTACTTGAAGGTGGAGACGATAAATTCTTTAGTGAAGTTCTATACGGTGGTTCTCACCAAGGTTCTGCAGTGAACCTTTTATCAGGAAAAGCGGATGTAGCAGCATTCTGTGATACTTGTGTCAACAACTATGTAGAGCTAGCTGAAGGTGATGTGAACAGACCAGGTGCGGTTTATAAAGTAAAGGCGGATGCTGCTGAACCGTTCAATACAGTAGTAGGAAAAGAGTTCCAACTTATCTCTGTTACACCAGTATTGAATGCACCATTTGTTATCAACACAGAAAATATCAGTGAAGAGCTTCAAGCACAACTTAAAGAAATCATGACTTCAGATGAGATTACGAACAATGAAAAAGTGTTCGTACCAGAGGATTCTGAGTTCTCAGGATTATTTAAGAAGACAGCGGACGAGCGCTTAGTGGAAGTTGAAGATAAGTGGTTCGATCCGATTCGTGAGCTTTCAAAATAATATAGATATAAGGAGAGTTAACCAATGACCCTTTTAGAAGTCAATCATGTGTCCAAGCAATTTGGAAATGAGACTAAGGCGTTATCAGATGTTAACTTCTCCGTCAGCGAGGGAGAGTTTGTATCAATCATCGGTCCATCTGGAGCGGGGAAATCAACTCTCCTTCGCTGTATCAATCGAATGATTGATGCATCAAACGGAGAAATCATCTTTGATAACATGAACGTGATGAATTTGAAGAAGAAAGAACTTAAAATGGTCCGTACGAAAATCGGGATGATTTTTCAGCATTATAATTTAGTCAATCGTTTGAGCGTGATTGAAAATACCCTTCATGGAAATCTCGGAAAGAAATCTACGATTGCCGGTGCTCTTGGTCTCTACAGTCAGGAGGAAAAAGAGCAGGCGGTTAAAATTCTATCGACCCTTGGATTAGATGAGCATATTTACAAGCGGGCGGATCAATTAAGTGGCGGTCAAAAGCAGCGCGTTGGAATCGCGCGTGCCTTAATCCAGAATCCGCGGATGATGCTTTGCGATGAACCAATTGCTTCACTCGATCCGAACTCAGCTAAGGTCATTATGGATCATCTTCGTAATATTTCTACGACGATGGGCATTACCGTTTTAGTGAACCTGCACCAAGTAGATGTGGCGCTCAAGTATTCGGATCGAGTGATCGGGATTAACCATGGTCAAGTCGTATTTAATGGTACTCCGAAAGACATTACAAAAGATGATATTCAGCGTATTTATGGTTCGGAAGCTGAGGATCTCATCTTTGACATAGGAGGCATCCATGCAAGCTGATTTCTTTGCTCGAAAAAGAAAAAATTCGCTCGGGTTCTTTGGGATTTTAGTGGCAATTACGGTCGGTGCCATTGTCATCACAGAGTACGATATTGTAAAAGGATTTGAATCACTTCCACGTGCGGTTACATGGGCATTAGGGAATTTTTATCCGACACAAGAGTCTTTGGTGAAGTTTCCAGATATTTTGAGTAGCCTTATTGAAACATTGCTCGTTTCGATTGCAGCTACATCCATCGGTGCGGTGTTTGCATTGTTTTTTGCCATTATGGGTTCGAATACGACGAGAGTGAATGCCTTTTTCGGAAGTATCAGCCGTGTGATCGCGACTCTTTTTCGAAACATTGATGTTGCAGCATGGGCTTTGATTCTACTCTTCTCCTTTGGACAAAGCTCATTAACCGGATATTTTGCCTTGTTCTTCGGTTCCTTTGGATTTCTAACAAGAGCTTTTGTGGAAACCATCGATGAAGTCAGTGGAGGCTCGGTTGAAGCATTAAGAGCGACGGGTGCTAATTATGCTTCGATCATCTTTCAATCAGTGATTCCGTCTAGTGTGCCGCAAATGCTTAGTTGGGTTCTCTTTATGATTGAAACGAATATTCGTAGTGCGACACTCATTGGTTTGCTGACAGGTTCAGGGATTGGCTTTACTTTTAACCTGTATTATAAAAGCTTAAATTACGATATCGCGTCACTTGTGGTTGTAACCATCATCGTTTCGATTCTCTTGATTGAATCGATATCAAATTATGTAAGGAGGGTGATTCTATAATGGATGTTAATGAACAAGTCGTGTCTGGAGAGCAGATGCTGAAAGAACAGTCATCTAAGCCGATCAAAATTAAGCTCCTGACAAAATCAACGATTGCCATTCGAATCACTCTTCTTGCACTAGCGTTTTTAACGGTATATGCCTTTTTTAGCTTTGATTATAAGGAAATTGATTTTGGTGAAGCAATGCTTGCGACTTTTGCCAATATAAAAGCAATGTTTTTTGAAGCGCATTTTAATCACTTCACTTTCACTCATGCACTCTATCAGGTCTTGATTACGCTTGGCCTTGCGTTCTTAACGACGATATTTGGGGCTGTTATTGCCGTATTCCTAGGCTTATTAGCAGCCGAAAACTTAACTTCTAAGCGAGTATCAGCAGGGATTAAGGGAATTGTTGCTTTTATTCGCGCCGTTCCAACTGTTTTGTGGGTTCTTATTTTTGCAGTGGCAGCAGGTCTTGGTAGTGTGGCAGCAGTCATCGGGATGACGTTCCATTCGGTCAGTTATTTAGTGAAGGCTTATTCTGAGTCTTTTGAGGAACTGGACAACGGAGTGATCGAAGCTCTTCAATCAAGTGGAGCAAGCTTTTGGCAAATCATTTTTCAAGCGGTGATTCCATCCTCGCTTACGTACATGATTTCATGGACGTTCCTGCGCTTTGAAATTAACTTCGCGGTTGCGGTTGCGATGGGAGCTGCAGCAGGCGCAGGTGGAATCGGTTTCGACATGTTCATGGCAAGTAACTTCTACTTGGATATTAGAGAAATCGGTACGATTACGTACTTCATTTTAGCAATTGCTATTCTATTAGAGGTTTTTGCAACGAAGTTTAAGAAGAAGCTTCGGGTGAATGGATAAGGGACAGAGGGACAGGTACCTTGTCCCTTTTTTGCATTTTGGAAAAATATTGTATTTGTGATAAAAAGGTGTTACTATGATTGCAACATTCCATTCTAAAAAATCTGTGAAGAGAACAAGTACGTGAGGAAAGACTCCAAAGCGAGCTGGGTATGGTGGGAGCCAGTGAGGAAAGCCTTATCGGAAAAATCATCTCTGAGATGCAAGGCTGAAGTTTGAGTAAGTCTTGACGGGAGTCCGCCGTTAAAAGGAACGCGTATGATAGTACGTTGACAAAGTGCTGTTGCGGTTGGCAACAGAATTTGGGTGGTAACGCGGGTATTTCACTCGTCCCTTTTATAGGGACGGGTGTTTTTTATTTTATTTTATTTGAAAAAGAAGGAGGTTTTATCATGGATTTTAGCAATCAGAAGGAAAGTAGAGTAGAGCGTGAAAATAGGATTTTGGACTACTGGGAGCAGAACGATATTTTTCAAAAGTCGATGGAAAATCGAAAAAATGAAGAATCATTTGTTTTTTATGAAGGTCCACCAACAGCAAATGGCCTTCCCCATGTCGGCCATGCATTAGGTAGGACGCTTAAAGACATTGTTGCCAGATACCACACAATGAATGGAAAACATGTCGTTAGAAAAGCTGGTTGGGATACACATGGATTGCCAGTCGAATTAGGAGTTGAAAAAGCGCTAGGGATTTCAGGTAAGCAAGAGATAGAAGCGTATGGAGTTGAAGCTTTTATTCAAAAATGTAAAGAAAGTGTCTTTTCATACGAGAAGCAGTGGCGCGAATTTACGCGGGAATTGGGATACTGGGTCGATATGGATGATCCGTACATGACGATGGACAGTGACTACATTGAATCGGTATGGAATATCCTTGGTACGATTCATGAAAAGGGGTTGCTGTACAAAGGGCATCGTGTCTCACCTTACTGTCCGAGTTGCCAAACCTCTTTAAGTTCTCATGAAGTTGCGCAAGGATACAAAACTGTCAAAGATTTGAGTGCAACGGTGAAATTCAAAATTGCTGAAAATGAATATGTACTTGGTTGGACTACGACGCCTTGGACGCTTCCTGCCAATGTTGCATTAGCTGTAAATGGTGAGCTTGAGTATGTGAAAGTAAAGAAGGGAGGGGAAGTGTACATTGTTTCAGCTACTAGGGTAGAAGAGGTTATCCAATCACCTTATACCATCGTCCAAAGGATGAAAGGAAAAGAGCTGATCGGCCTTACTTATCAGGCACCATTTGATTTTGTTGAAGTGAAAAATGGTTATCGGATAATTGAAGGTGATTTTGTCACAGATGAAAGTGGGACGGGAATTGTTCATATTGCCCCGGCTTACGGAGAAGATGATTATCGAATTGTTCAAGAAAATGGGTTATCTTTTATCAATGTAGTTGATGAACGTGGCAAATATATGGATGTAGTTGAACCATTGGCTGGGACGTTTGTAAAAGAGTGTGATGTGGATATAGTGAAGCTGTTGCATGACAAAGGGTTACTTTTCCACAAAGAAAAGTATGAACACTCTTATCCACATTGTTGGCGTTGTGATACGCCATTACTGTACTATGCGACCGAAAGTTGGTTTATCAAAACGACTGCATTAAAGGAAACATTCATCAATGAAAATCAAAACGTAAATTGGTATCCTGACCATATTAAAAATGGCCGATTTGGGAATTTTTTAGAAGGGTTAGTTGATTGGAATATCAGTCGAAATCGCTATTGGGGAACTCCTTTAAATGTGTGGGTATGCTCGGCCTGTGAAACTGAATTTGCACCAAAGAGTGTAAAAGAACTACCCGTTACAGATGTGGAGCTTCACAAACCATATGTAGATGCTATAACTTTTGCTTGTCCAAATTGTAAGGGTGAGATGCGAAGGACGCCAGAAGTCATCGATGTTTGGTTTGATAGTGGCTCGATGCCATTTGCTCAGTACCATACCCCATTTGAAAATGAGAAACTTTTTCAGCAACAGTTCCCTGCAGATGTTATCATCGAAGCGATTGACCAAACGCGAGGATGGTTCTATTCATTGTTGGCAGTTTCAATTCTTTATACTGGCAAGGCTCCTTATAAAACTGTTTTGTCGACGGGACATGTTCTTGATGAACACGGACAAAAGATGTCTAAAAGTAAGGGGAATGCCTTAGACCCAGTAGAACTAATAAAAACGTTTGGGGCGGATGCTTTGAGGTGGTCGCTCATTGAAGATAGTGCTCCTTGGAATGCGAAGCGATTCTCGGAACGAAATGCTCAGGAAGCAAAGTCCAAACTCGTTGATACGCTGTCGAGTCTGCATCATTTTTACAAACTCTATGCTGACATTGATTCATTTAATCCTGATGTTCATGAAAAGGGAACAATCACTCTGATGGATCGTTGGGTTCTTTCCAGATTAATGACCACGACAGCTCTCGTGAAAAAAGAAATGGAGAACTTTCAGGTGACAAATGCTGCACGATTGATTGGTCAATTGGTAGAGGAAGTGAGCAATTGGTATGTCCGGAGAAACAGGGAGCGATTCTGGAGTCAAGGGATGTCTCCTGATAAACTGGCAGCCTTCCATACATTGCGTACAGTATTACTCGATATTTCCAAGCTTCTGGCACCGTTTGTTCCATTTATTTCAGAAGAAGTCTATTATTCTTTGACCGGGGAAAGTGTTCATTTAGCTGAGTATCCAAAGGTTCAGAAGGAGTTCGTTGACCAACTGTTGGAACAACAAATGCAGGCTGTTTTAGAAATCGTTGAGTTGGGTAGAAGTATCCGCAATAAGCATCAAGTGAAGACCAAACAGCCTCTTTCAAAAATGGTGGTCGTTTCGAACTTTAATGAATTGTCATTGAAATCTTTTGAGGATATTATTCGAGATGAACTCAATATGAAAACAGTGGGGTGGGCAGATTCTTCTAACGAGTATATTGAGTTTAAGTTAAAGCTCAATTTTAAGACGGCGGGTCCGAAATTAGGGAAGGTTGTTAATGAGGTGAATCAAGCCTTAAGTCAGGCAACTGCAGAGGAAATCGAACAATTTTTAAAAGAAGAGTATTTGATAGTGAACTTAGACGAACAGGTCGTAACGCTAGAAAGAGCAGATGTACTCGTACAAAAAACGGCTGTTCTAGAAGGTTTTTCGGAAGCTTCTAATGGTAATTTCACTGCGATTGTTGACGTCCATATCAGTGAGGATTTGAGAAGAGAAGGAGTAGCACGTGATTTCATCAGAGAAGTTCAAGAACTGCGTAAGAAAATGGATTTACCAGTGGAGAAGAGAGTGGGGCTTTTTGTAGTGTGCTCAAAGGAAATGCAGCAATTACTTGAAGAGCACAAGTTATTGATCGATCGTAGTCTCATCTTAAGTGGACTTTATTTTTCCAAGACTGACCGAGTGGAGCGGGTCACATTAGGGGAGGAAGACATCTTTATTGGGATAGGATAAAAGTTAGAGTAGCTGGATTAAAATCAGCAGTGCAATTCTGAAACAGAGTTGCACTGCTTCGCTTTATAAAATAACTGGCCCTTTCGCCCAATTAAGAACACTTAATTAATAAAAGCATATTCTCGTTGAATTACAACTTCAGCTTTCGCATTTTGCATTTCTGCTTCTTCGTAAATGGAATACCAAACCATAAAAGTTAAGATGGTCCATAGCTTTCTACTATTATCTTTTTTCATCGTGACGTGTTCCTCTAGTAAAGAAGTTATTTCTGATTTATTAAAGATAGTACCTAGAGTGGAGCTATTGTTTATCGTATCCTTTGCCCAATCATACAGCTCATTTCTCAACCACTGCCTTATCGGAACGGGAAACCCAAGTTTTTTTCGATGTAAAATAAAGTCTGGTATTAGATCCTTCACTGCTTCTCTTAAAATAAACTTCGTTGTACCATTGGCTATTTTCATATGGTCTGGTATCCGGCTTGCAATCTCAAAAACCTCTTTGTCTAAAAAGGGAACGCGAAGCTCTAAGGAATGGGCCATCGACATTCGATCTGCTTTAACAAGAATGTCCCCCGGAAGCCAAGTGTGCATATCGATATACTGCATCTTACTAGATTCGCCGTACGATATTGCTTCTCTAAACAAGCTTCTCGTAATCTCTGTATAAGCTTGATTCGGTCTGTAATCTGTAAGCATCCTCATCTTTTCGCTTTCTGAAAAAATAAAAGCATTACCAATATATCGAGCTTCTAAAGGAGTAGTCCCTCTGTATAAATAGCTTTTTCCTTTCATCCCATCGGGCAATATCTCTGAGCCCTTATTTAACCAAGCTTTTAGCCAGTTGGGTAAATCATTAATTCCTTTCAATGATAAAGGCTCACGATAGATGTTATACCCTCCAAACAACTCGTCAGCGCCCTCACCTGATAGAACGACCTTGACATGCGTGCTGGCTTCTTTTGCGATGAAATATAGGGGAATTGCTGCTGGATCAGCGACAGGCTCATCCATGTGCCAAATAATATTTCTTAGTTCTTTAATAAATTCCTCTGGAGTGATAACCTTATGAATGTTTTCAACCTCTAATTTTTCTGCAGATTCTTTTGCTATATCAATCTCGCTATAGCCCTCTATTTCAAAACCGGCGGTAAACGTTTTCAAATAAGGATTATGATTTTTTGCTAGTGCGACCATCGTGGTAGAATCAATCCCACTAGACAAAAAAGCACCGACGGGAACATCACTCCGCATATGCTTTTCTACGGAATCTTCGAGTACTTTTCTTGTTTTATGAACAACCACAGAAAAATCATCCGTCTTGGGTGAAAACATTTTATGATAGAAGCATTTTGTCACAGCTTTCTTATTTGTTTCTTTTAGTAAAAAATATCCCGGTTTGAGCTTAAGAATACTCGTTGATAGACAAAAAGGTTCAGGTACATATTGATAGGTCAAATAATGTTGCAAACTTTTTTTTGATAACTCATGATCGTCAGTCAGGTGTCGAATACTTTTCTGTTCTGACGAAAAAATAAACCTCTCATCAGATTCCCAGTAATAAAAGGGTTTTATCCCGAAAGGATCACGGGCTGCGAAAAGAATTTCTTCTACTGAATCCCAAATAGCAAATGCAAACATCCCTCTTAATGCTTGGACACATGCTTGGCCCATATGTGCATACAGAGCTACTATTACTTCTGTGTCTGAATTGGTTTGAAAGCTATAACCATACTTGATCAAGGACTCCCTTAATTCAACATAGTTATAAATCTCCCCATTAAATACAATATGGTACCTACCTTCATAAGATAATGGTTGTTGACCTTGCTCTATATCAATAATGCTCAACCTTTTAAAGCCCAATTGGACCCAGTCATCTTTATATTCACCGGTTGCATCTGGTCCTCTATGATGTATGGAAGCTAATGCCTCGTCCCACTTTCTGAGATCGGTCTTTTCAACGTATTTGTTTCTTAAAACTCCTACAAACCCACACATTCAAATTTCCCCCTAAGATTTTCAAAATAAAACTCTTAACCTTTTATAACCTTTCATCAATTACTACCCCTGTCTTCGACAAAAAGTTTGTTCCTTTATATGGAATTTTTAAAAAATAATAAACATAAAAAAGGCTCACGGAGAATGAGCCTTTTGTTGAAGGGAGGTAAATCCAAGTTGCTATAGTTATTTTAGGTAAAGACCCATTTCCGAGAGAACAAGTTACTAGGTTAATTCCCAAAGAATAATATGACGTGAACTTAATAAAGTTAGGAGTGAATTTTATGTATCCACTACATCCGTATTATCAAGTTCCTTATAATCAGGATGCCTATTCGTCAACAAATCCATTCCAAGAGGACAGCATTTACAACTCAGAAGTTGACGAAAGACTATTTGGACAATTTTTTCCTCCAATAGGGTTTCCACCAGGGCAACCTGGATTCCAACCTCCGTTTGGCCCACCTAGCCAAGGTCAAGCGGGAGGACCACCAACAGCGCCACCACCATCTTTTGTTCCTACACAAACACAACAATTTGAACCTTTTGCTGTAGATCTGGGTGGCATTAGAAGATGTCTATTCAGGTTTACTTACGTTTGGCTACGAGGCTCTCAGCAATTTTGGTTTTATCCAATCTTTGTAGGTCGAAACTCTGTTGCCGGGTGGCGTTGGAATGGATTTAGATGGGTCTATTTCGGTATAAGTCTACGACAAATTCAGTCGTTTACTTGCTTTTAACAAATAAGAAACTCAAATAAGTTGGAACACAGAACCTGAACGATACACCATCATCCAAAGATGACAAGTGTGATACTTTTAAAAAAGTATCCTCTATTTTTGATTAGATTAATTTAACGGATATGAAGAATTATCAACGCGTGTGTTCATCTAAGAAAAAGGATTAATGCTTATTTCTAAAGGGAATTTACAAATGGTTATTTTGACCTTGGTGAATAACTTCTTCTTTAAATTTTAACTTCTAGGAGGAAGTAAGGACTTTTTGTTGAACACTAGAATGATAATATTATGAAAACTAATTGCGTCTGGAGGAATACCTAGTATGGCTTTTATGAAAGTATTAAAAGAATTCAAGGTTGTGGGTTTGAAAGGTAGTGGAGAGTTTATTAACTTTGGAAATGAAGTACCTTTGCTTGCCAAGCAAGTATTAAGTCGTGCGAACGAAATTCTAAATTCAACAGAAACTGAAATTGCCTTATTTGAACCTAAGCGGGGCGAAGAACATAGGGCAGGTCAATATTTTGTAGGATTAATTGTAAATGAACGATTAAGTAAAGTACCCACAGGAATGGATTATATTGAAACAAACATAAGTTACGTTACTACAAAGGGGAATATAAGGAAATTGGAAGAACTTCATGAAAATCTATTGAAATGGTCAGAAGAGCAAGGTTATCAAAGGGATCTTGATTCTTATATTGTGGAGACCTATCACCCTATTAGAGATGGAGAAGAAGAGGTACAGATATACTTACCTATAAAATCTTAAAACGTTACATATGCAAAACCTTATCTAACAGCGTAAGTGATTTTGGAAAGTAGGATATGCATTCTACGAAAGAGAAGGTAAGGGAAAAGTGCATGTAGTTGTACTTTAAAGCCAGAAAAAATTAACTCTATAAGGTGGATTCAAAATGGATAAAAGGGTTCAATTCGACTTTGAAATCGAGTTTACGAATGGTGGTGGAATTCAAGGGCAGGAATTCCGTCTAGATATTAATGGAGATGACATTTCTGACGAAGAGTTAGCTAGCTATATTGTAGAAGATATGAGGTTGCTAATGGTTGGTAAAGTACGGATTCTTAACAAGAAAATCATAAATGAACAACATAAACGAAGACCTACTGAACAGAAATAGGAATGTTTTTAGAATCTAGGAGTTTAGGCTGCCATACCAGGCAGCTTTTTTATTGTTATAGGGCCACAAAGCTACTTAAGGGGAAAATGGACAAATGCTTAAATACTTAATGACATACAAATGTTTTGAATAAATAATATGATCAAAGCTACATATTAATAGATCCGAAACAAGGATAAATAACGATTGACTACCACCTTGGGTAATAGCTTATTTTATTTGGGAGGTGATAAATATGCTAATTAACGAAGTGAGTAAGTTAACAAATTTAACTAAAAAGGCTATTGAATATTACATAGAACAAGAATTGGTATTTCCTAATGTTTTAGAAAATGGGTACCGGAATTTCAGCGAAAATGATGTTGAATGCTTAAAAAAGATATATGTTTTTCGTAAGCTTGGCCTTAGTACAACGGAGATAAGGGCAGTGCTTGCCGATGCGACAAACAACACATTGCAAAAAATAACGGTACTTAAAGAATTATCTATTCAGAGGGAACAGGCAAAAAAGGCTATTCTTGAGAATCTAAGTTTTGGCAAAGATTATGCTGAACTAAGTTCGGAATTGAGAGCTATTGAACAGAGTTCAACTGTAAACGAAAAGCTATTAGAGGCGTTTCCTGGATACTACGGTCGATTTATTTGCCTGCACTTTGCACGATTTTTGAATGAGCCTATTACAACCTCAGAGCAGCAATCAGCCTATGAGGAAATAATAGCATTTCTGGACAATGTACCTTCATTGCAGTTTACTGAAGACTTGCAATTGTTCTTAATGGAAAGCACAAAGCAAATGAACACAGAAAATATTCGTGACGTTTTAGAGAATACAAAACAATCTATTGAAAATCCCGATAAATTCTTGTTAGAAAATAAGGAAGTTATAGAGAGATACTTGGCATACAAGCAGTCCGAAGAATACAAAAATTCACCAATCTATAAAATCCAAACAATTCTTAAAGAGTTTAACGATACAAGTGGTTATTATGATGTATTTATTCCTGCAATGAAAAAATTAAGTGTTTCTTATTCGGAGTATTTTAAGCAGATAGAAGTAGCAAACGAAAAATTATCATTCATATATCCAGAAATAAATAACTTCAATAAAGAGTAGAGTTTGTTTATATTATTTCAAACTACTCGGGCAAGGATAAAGCCTCTGAGGTAAAATATGGGATATAATGTTTAAGGGAGATACATTACATAATTGTTAGAGCACAGCTAGAGTGCTACCAAAGTACAAACTAATGCTATGTAGTATTTCAAGCAACTATCGAAAAGATAAATATATTTTTAGGAGGCAGTTATGCTTACAATTGGTTATATTGGAAATGGGAAAAGTACGAACAGATATCATCTGCCTTTCGTCCTTCAAAGAGAAAATATAAAGGTAAAAACGATTTATCAAAGAAATCCTGAAAATGAAAGCTGGAATAGAATTGCTGGAGTCAATTATACTTCCAATCTAGAAGAATTATTGAATGATAAGGAAATTCAACTCATTGTCGTTTGTACAAGGCATGACAGTCATTATGAATATGCAAAACAAGTATTAGAACATAACAAACACTGTTTGGTTGAAAAACCTTTTATGGAAACTTCGAAGCAAGCAAAAGAAATATTTGCATTAGCACGAGAAAAAGATTTGATTGTTCAAGCGTATCAAAATAGACGTTTTGACAGTGACTTTTTAACAGTTCAAAAGGTCATTGAGGATGGAAAACTAGGAGACTTACTAGAAGTGGAAATGCATTATGATTATTACCGTCCAGAAGTTCCTGAATCAATTCATCACTTTGATCCTACATCGTCCTATTTGTATGGGCATGGATGTCATACATTGGATCAGGTTGTCAGCTATTTTGGCAAGCCAGATCATATCCATTATGATGTGAGGCAATTATTAGGACAAGGAAGAATGAATGATTATTTTGATTTGGATTTGTATTATGGTGAGTTAAAAATATCTGTAAAGTCTAGTTACTTTAGAGTGAAAGAAAGACCAAGCTTCGTTGTATACGGGAAAAAGGGATGCTTTGTAAAAGAAACAAAGGATCGCCAGGAAGAACACTTGAAGTTATTTTATATGCCAGATAACAAAGATTTTGGTGTAGATACCATACAGCATTATGGTGTCATTACCTATATCGATGAAGAAGGGACGGTCCATGAAGAAAAGGTGAAATCCGTAACTGGCGATTATGGAAGAGTGTATGATGATTTATATGAAAGTATCATAAATGGGGTAGCTAAAACGATTACGGACGAACAGACACTACTGCAAATGGAGATATTAGAAACCGGGGTTAGGGATCTAGAATAATTAAATACAGTCATAAAGTGATAGAAAAAATGCTCAGCGATTGAACTGAGCATTTTTATTTTTCAAAACTGAACCCGTCTAGTTAGGTTTTATAATGTTTAAAAGCATATGCTGCAAGCTGTACTCGATTTTCGACCTCCAATTTTTCTAGTAGGTTTTTAATATGGTTTTTCACCGTGTTTTCGGAAATGAAAAGTTGTTCGGCAATTTGCTTATTAGTGATTCCTTTTGCAATTAATAAAAGAATTTCTCGTTCTCTCGGAGTTAATGATTTTTCGAGAGCGGAATTCTGTAAGTCATTTTCACGAAATTGATAAAGGAGTTTGTTAGCAATACCACGCGTCTTTTCACTGGACCCTTCCGCAACTGACAGCAAATATTCCAGCCAATCATCTGGATCCATATTTTTTAACAAATACCCCTGTGCACCATATTGAACCGCGGTAAAAAGGTCCGCTACATCATCCGAAACACTTAACATGATGACTTTAATATAAGGAGATTTCTCCTTGATGATTTTTGTTGCTTCTAACCCATTCATTTTCGGCATTTCAATATCCATCAGAATAATATCTGGAGAATGTTGTTGACTTAGTTCAATCGCCTCTAACCCATTTCGCGCTTGAGCCACAATACTAAATTTAGGATGATCTTCAAGCATGGCGGAGATTGCCTCTCGTGCATGGGGATGATCATCGGCAATCATTACTCTAAAAGGATTCGTCATGTTACATATTCCCTCTCAATTTAATTTTAGTCCCTCGATTCAGTTCTGTATCTATCTCAATGTGAGCACCCAATTTTTCTGCCCGTTCCTTAATCATGGAAAGACCATAGTGATTTGACCCAATTTTAGCCAAGTCAAATCCACAACCATTATCTTCAATACTCATTTCCCACCCGGCATTATGAACATCGAGCTTGAAGCGGACAGTATCAGTTCCCGAGTGTTTTCTTATATTCATAAAGGCTTCTTGAATGATACCAAAAAGTTGGATTTCATCAGCTGGAGTGAAATATTTATCGATAAAATGGATATCCGTTTCGATGTCAATTCCAGAAACAGCAGTCCACTCTTCGAACCAATTTTGAATTCTATTTGTAAAATGAATCTGCTCGTCCGGATTCATACGCAAATTAAAAATGGCCTGTCGTAACTGTGTATCAATGGAATTTATAAGGGAATCAGCTTCTTTATGTTTCCCTTTTTTCAGATGAACTCGAAGTAAGAAGAGAGTTTGTGCAATACTATCATGCAATTCTTTTGCTAATCTCTCTCTTTCTTCATAGATGACTCTCATTTCTCTTTCCTTTGTGATTCTTTGATTTTTTACCTCAATCGTTTTAAACATCCATGTGGCAAAAATATATGATATCAAGAAAGTTAAGATGGTAATGACATAGTTCCCAGTTTCCATAGAAAGATGATGAAGGAAGATACTGTGTCGGAAAAACTCAAAACCTCCGATGATGAGTGTAGGAATTAATATGGTGAAAAGCTTCAAATAACGGTACGACATCCTGTTAATCTCCTTTAAACAGCATTGCTATCATTAACGATACATCAATGTGAATGTTTTATGAACATTAATAAATGGATTGAAAAAAAATAGCCCCTTTGAGTCATATTAAAGTTTAAGAGAAAAACGTACTTTTATATAGGTAGACTTTTAGAAGAATTCGTTACGAAAATAATTATAGAATTGATAGGAGAGTTTTAAAATGAAAAAAATATTAACATTTGCAGCTTCAATAGCTGGAGCATTCTTTTTATTTGCGAGTGCTGCTAGTGCCCATGTAACCGTCGCACCAGCAGAAACGACACAAGGGAAATATGAAGTGTTCACCGTTAAAGTTCCTTCCGAAAAAGAAGAAGTTTCAACTAAAAAAATTGAAGTGACCGTTCCAGAAGAGGTGAACATTTCTCGTATAGAACCAAAAGCAGGCTGGACTTATGAAGTTGAAAAGGATGCGACTGAAAAAATTACGAAAATTATTTGGACAGCAGAAGGAGACGGTTTATCTCCAATTGAATTTGGGATGTTCAATATGTCAGGAAAAGTGGCTGATGATGCAACTGAAATCGTTTGGAAAGCTTATCAAACGTACACAGATGGAAGTGTAGTCGAATGGGTTGGAGCAGAGGGTGCAGATACGCCTGCTTCAGTCACTACTGTACAACCAGGTGATGGTTCGAGTGCTGGACATGGTGTTTCACATGAGGGTGCGTCTAATGTAACAAGTGACCAAGATGAGGATGAAAATGGACAAGATGTATCAGCAACGCCATTATATCTTTCAATCGTAGCCCTAAGCGTAGCATTAATAGCACTAGTTTTATCTTTAAAGAAAAGAAGAAATTAATGATTTGTTGATTTGTTAAAGGTGTCTCCATTTAACCGGAAAAAGTCCGTCTATTTTGAAAATAGTAATGAATTTTAGGTGAAATAGGCGGAGATTTTCCGCTAATTGACCTAAACATCCTTGAAATCATGAAAAATGTATAGCTTAACCGGAAAAGTTCCGCTTATTTATAGGAAAATAGGTGAATTTCTTGATTTAACCGGAATCTTTTCTCCTATTTATCAATGAAATAAATTGAACACCCAACTTTAACAGCAGGTTCAAGAAAAATGCCCGTATCGAATGTGCTTGAGCACCTATGATACGGGCTGTTTTTATATCAATTGAGAGGAAATCCTATATTTCGATTATTCTTTTACCAAGCTTTACGATAAATCTCAGCTAATTCAAAAACGAGAGGGAGCTTCGGATTTGCTGTTGTACATTGGTCCTCAAATGCTCTTTCTGCAAGGAAATCTATTTTGCTGTCAAATTCTACTTTGTTCACGCCATTTGCCTTGATGGACATTGGAATGTATAGCTCTTCCGCTAGCTTAATCACTGCCTGTACGAGACTTTCCACACCTTCCTCAGTTGTCCGTGCAGGTAAGCCTAATGCACGAGCAATTTCCGCATAGCGTTTGTCCGCAACAAATTTTTCATACTTTGGAAAAGCTGCTAATTTGCTAGGCTTTGAAGCATTGTAGCGAATGACATGCGGCATTAAGATCGTATTGGCACGACCATGGGCAATATGGAATTCTCCTCCAAGCTTATGAGCTAAGCTATGATTGATGCCTAAGAAGGCATTTGCGAAGGCCATTCCAGCGATGGTAGACGCATTATGCATTTTCTCTCGTGCGATTTCATCATTTCCGTTTCGATAAGCCCTTGGTAAATATTCGAATACGAGCTGTATGGCTTTCATGGCTAAACCATCTGTATAATCATTGGCCATTACGGATACATAGGCCTCAATCGCGTGTGTTAGGACGTCCATTCCTGTATCAGCTGTAACATGCTTTGGTACAGTCATGACAAACTGAGGGTCAACAATCGCCACATCAGGTGTGAGTTCATAGTCAGCCAGTGGATATTTAATATTCGCTTTCTTATCGGTAATAACAGAGAAGGAGGTTACCTCAGACCCTGTACCAGAAGTAGTCGGAATAGCGACAAACTGTGCTTTCTCTCCGAGTTTAGGATATTTCACGAGACGTTTTCGGATATCGAGGAATTTCTGTTTTAACCCAAAGAAATCAACATCTGGATGCTCGTAAAATAACCACATTCCTTTCGCTGCGTCCATTGCTGACCCGCCACCGAGTGCGATAATCACATCTGGTTGGAAGTTCGCCATCATTTCTGCACCCTTCATCACTGTTTCAATGGACGGATCTGGCTCTACATCTGAGAAAATTTCACAGTGTACATAGTCAGGACGTTTTCTTAAATAATAGAGAACTTTATCCACATAGCCCAGTTTTACCATTCCAGGATCCGTTACAATAAGTGCTCTTGATATATTCGGCATTTTTGCTAAATACTGTGTAGAATTTTTCTCAAAATAAATTTTTGGTGGAACCTTGAACCACTGCATATTCACATTTCTTTTTGCGAGCTTTTTAATATTGACCAAATGAATCGCTCCTACGTTTGTCGATACTGAGTTTCCTCCGAATGTTCCACATCCAAGTGTAAGGGAAGGGAGGTAGGCATTATAAATATCTCCAATGGCACCTTGAGAAGAAGGGGCATTAACAATGATGCGCCCTGCTTTCATCCGTGCACCAAATTTACGAATGACCTCATCATTGGTGGAGTGAAGGACAGCCGAATGACCGAGCCCGCCAAATTCCAACATTTCTTCTGCTCTCTTTAAGCCTTCTTCAAGGCTTTTTACTTTGTAGCATGCTAACACTGGGCTTAGTTTTTCACGAGAAAGCGGAAATTCTGGTCCAACACCTGCTAATTCGGCCACTAAAATTTTTGTACCCTCAGGGACTTTGACACCGGCCATCGCAGCTATTTTAACAGCTGGCATTCCTACAATATCTGCATTGACAGCACAGAAATGTTCATTGATGACGAGCTTTTCGACTTTCTTTCTCTCTTCTTCATTGAGGAAGTAGCATCGATGGGCGATCATTTCTCTTTTAACTGCGTCGTAGATTTCCTTGTCGATAATAACGGCCTGTTCTGAAGCACAAATCATTCCATTATCAAAGGTTTTAGATAAGATCAAATCATTGACAGAACGCTGAATGTTGGCAGTCTTTTCAATATAGCATGGTACATTCCCTGGACCAACACCAAGAGCTGGCTTTCCTGAGCTGTAAGCAGATTTGACCATACCGGATCCACCTGTTGCGAGAATTAATGAGATATCTGGATGATTCATGAGTAAGCGAGTTGCTTCAAGTGATGGTGTTTCAATCCATTGAATGCAGTGCTCAGGGGCACCTGCCAAAATAGCTGCATCTCTCAATGTGCGAGCTGCTTCACTGCTGCTTTTTTGAGCAGAAGGGTGAAAAGCAAAAATGATCGGATTTCGTGTTTTAATTGAGATTAAAGCTTTGAACATAGTAGTGGAAGTTGGGTTTGTAACCGGAGTAACACCAGCGATAACACCAACCGGTTCGGCAATTTCAATGATTCCTTCGTGTTCATTTTCATTGATGATTCCGACGGTTTTATTGTATTTAATATTGTGATAAACGTATTCAGTTGAAAACATGTTTTTAATAATCTTATCCTCATAAACGCCACGACCTGTTTCTTCTACGGCAAGCTTTGCGAGAGGCATATGCTTATCTAAGCCTGCAAGCGCCATTTGTTTCACAATGTCATCGACCATTTCTTGGTCAAAATCATTAAATTCTTTTAGAGCTTGGCGACCATTTTCTACAAGACGGTTAATCATTTCGGTTACAGTGTTGTCAGTGGTTAACGTTTTTTCTTTAATAGCCATTTTTCATACCTCCAAAAGTTTGTGAAATATTTCACAAGTATGTGTAAAAAAAATTGAAACCGTTTATGCACTTACTGGATTTCTAGGAAGTTTTTCAAATGTGATGTCTGATAGGATTTTAGAACATTGCTTAACAATAATAAGATAGTTTACTGTCCAAATATAGGAGGGAAGCTGGTCATTCTCATGAACCATCATTGCTTCGAATTTGTCTCCAATTAATTCTTCGAAAACATTTTGTGAATAGGTTTCAGCATCAGTGGAAAAAGGCTTCCACTCAAAAATAATCATTCTGAATCACTCCTTTTGTATTTCTTGAATTTAGAATACCATATATTCTCAATAATAGATTGTGAAATATTGAACAAACTTTGAACTATTAAAATGATAGCGTATTCATTTTGTTTTGAGTATCTTGGACAATCATAACTTTATCTCAATATAATACTTTTCCGGAGCTGGACCTCTTATCTAGCCCAAAAGAACACCCTAATAGGAACGAGGCGAAAAGTGGACTCCGTAAGGAATGTGACCTAAATGCTAAAAGAGAAAGAGATCAAATCACATGTTGATTTGGTCTCTTTTTCCCCAATGGATAAGTTGACTGTTTCTGTGAAAAATATTAGAAACATAATACTAGTTTAAAGGTATGGTTCGAAATGTTTAATTTTGTGTCCCTAGGTTATTCCTCAGTAAAAAGTGGACAAAGCGATTTTTTATTTCGCATTTGGCTGGGTGGTTTCTAGCCAATCTTCCAACATTTTGAATCGTGTATGAAATTAGAAGGGCAATAAGGATCCTTAAAGGATAAATAGCATTTGTAAAAAGCACTAGGAGCTAACTTTTCAAATGATTATCAGTAAAGAAAGGGATTACTATGATCGGACTTGCTACAGGAATTGTGGTATTTATCTTTATTGCCTTAAAGATAAATAGAAAATTGCCGATGAACCATGTTTTACAAATTTGGACATTTTCGGCTGCGTTCCAAACGGGATTTGATGTCTATATGATAGTTAGATTTAAAGGTTACTGGTATTTCGACAGTGAAACCATCGAATATGCGGCGATTCTTCCTCATTTGCTCCTTGTCCCAGCGGTTAATATTATTTTCTTGAATGGGTACCCGTTTAATAGCCCACGGATTAAACGGGTGCTCTATATTGCGATCTGGACGATAGGTATCGTGATTTATGAATTAATTACGCTATTGCCTGAGCCATGGGGATTCCTTCGTTATGGCTGGTGGAATATAGGGTATTCTGCGCTTCTCGATCCTATTCTGTTATATATTTTAGTTCAGTATTATAAATTGATAAAGAAGTTGGATGAGAATGAATTTAACAAGTCAAAGAGCCAACACAAAAAAATATGAGTTGGCGCCTTGATTTAGTCATAACGTTAAACGATACGCTTTGACAATGATTCCATCGTCAGCAGGTTCAAAATCATATTGTGGCAAACGTTCAAAACCGAAGCGTTCGTACAGTCTCATAGCTTGCACCATAAATGCACCAGTGTGCAGACCAATGAATGGGTGGCCATTAATTTTTGCCCTTTGAATGCATTCCGTTATCAAAGCTGTAGCAACACCTTTTCCACGAGCCTCTGGCGCTACAGCAAGCATTCGAATTTCTGGATAATTCAATTCTTCAATAGCCCCTTCGTAGGCATCGGATTTTGCCGGAAACAAAGAAATGCTCCCAACAATTTTACCCTCTAATTCAGCAACGATATTTTCTACGCCTTCAAGTATATCAGCTTCAGAAGAAATGGCTTGCCTGAGCGCATTCCAATGATCCGTCGGAATGCTATTGGCATGTTCTAAATATGCCTGAACCCTTTGCTCTCTGATAAAAGGTCTTTCATCCTTTAATAAGTCTCGAATGATCATTTTTGTTGTACCTCACGAATGAGAAATTTTTCCTCCTTCTTGCTAAGAGCTTGCCTGTTATGAGGAGTATGCCAAACAGAAAGGTCTGGTCCCTTAGGCAAGATTTTCGGTTTGTCTTCATGGCTATCAATCGTAGTTGATAGATGGTAATGAATTTTAATGGAATGAAAATCCGTTGTATCGCCAAAGCCTTTTGTTTCATATAAATCACGTGCATAGCCCCACAAATTCGGAAAGTCAATTAAACGATTACGGTTTGTGTTGAAGGCATTGTAATAGGCCACATCAAAGCGTGCGAGTGTTGCATATAAGCGAATATCTGAGTCGGTAACATAGTCTCCGAATAAGAAACGCTTGGTTGATAGGCGTTCATCTAATTCATCTAAGCGTGCAAACAAGGTATCAAAAGCTTCTTCGTAGGCTTCCTGCGATCGAGCGAAGCCACATTTATAGACACCGTTATTTATATCGTGAAAAATGATGTCATTCAAAGCATCAATTTCTACCCGCAATTCTTCAGGATATAAATCTGGAGCATGTTCTTTATGAAACGGTGCCCAAACGGTTTCGAGATAATTGGTTAGTCTAAAATAATCATTGTTTGCAACTTTTTGTTCCTTTACATCGACAAACACTGGGACGGTTGGACGTCCGCTATATTCTGGATCGGTTTTTTGATAAATCTCACTCATAAAACGAATACCCATTACCGGATCGACTCCATCTGGATCCAAGGAGAATTCCCAATCCACATGAAGTAACTTTGGTCGCATTGGACTTGCCGTCCCTAAGCTGATGGCATCCTCTAGACCTAGGATTCTTCTTACGATGACCGAACGATGGGCCCACGGGCATACAGGGGACCATAACAAACGATAGCGTCCAGCTTCAACTGGGAGTTGTCCAGGTTCATTTCCAAAGGGAGTTGTAAAATCATTTGTTTGACGGACAAATTTTCCGTCCTTACTGATTTCTTTTGGTTTTTGCTGACTTGTCATATGTATCATCCTTTTATGGCATATTTGTTAAAACATATAAATTCAATCGGAATTATCTCTATTTTAGAGTTGATGATGTTTTAACGTCAATGAAAATGTACTAAAATTCAGATTTTTTGACGTAAAAAAGATGCTCTCCAATAGGAGAACATCATCTTATAAGAACGAAAACAAAAGAATGGCGATAAGTGGTACAAATATGATGAGATAGCCAATGGGATTGGCCAAATTGATTGTCCAACCGACGCCAAAACGTTTTTCCACAAAGATCGACGGATCATTTTTATTGAAGTAAAAGAGTCCGCCTTTCCAATGGGAATCGTCTGAATCTGTCAGTTTCTCTTCAATCGTTTCGATAGCAAATTTGTCTGAACGTCCTACTCGTACTGCAAATACAATCGTTCCTACTAAAATTAGAAAGAGAAAACCTAGCGGAATCGCAAACATTGCTGTTGCTGAAATGATATCAGGATGAATGATTTGTAATTGAAAGAAACTTAACAACACGGTAATTAGGAAGCTTACGAAAAACATGAGCCAGCTAGAATATTTCCGTAAAGCAAGTTGTCTTTGTCTAGAAGCTTCTGTACTTTCTCCGCTTAATTTAATGCCCGATTTTTTTGTCCCCAAATGAATCCCCAAAAACATTAGTTGCATCACAAACAAAGTAAGAGGCATAAGAATGGCTGACAGGAGTGTTTTTTCCGTAAAGGCATCCGGTTGCCCACTTGGACCCCAATGTGTTGGGATTTGCTGTGGTAAAAGATCATATTGGAGTAGGGTATAGCCAATAACTCCGATCGTAATAATCATCGGCAGCAGGAATACTTGCCAAGGTAGCATTTCATCACGAGAACGTGCAGATAAATCCGCCACTCGTATTTGCTTCAAATTTCCTGTCCATTGATTATCTGTTTTTAATTTAAGTGTTTTTCCATGGTAGTAAAAATATAAGGCAAAGCTGAACAGGATAATCACGAATTCGAGAAGGATTCCAACGATTACGATTTGCTCTTCAGTGGCAGTCTGAAAAAGTACCCAGAGAGTATAAGCTGCTAAAAGAATAATTGAAAGTAATCCAACTAATTTGCAGTAGTTTTTCTTAAAAGCGATAAGTGTTTCATTTTGTAAATGTTTTTCCGGAATCGTCACGCCAAAAATGACGGAACGATTGACTAAAAAAGGGATGGCGGTTTGGATTCCGGCGATGATAAGTGACATGAATAGAAAGATAGTTAAAGTCATTGCGTTTCCTCCTTTGAGTTCTTAAATACCTCAATCATAGAGGTGACAAGTTCTTGAATTTGTTGATGGGACATCCCTACGACAAGCGATTCGGCGATTAGGGGTTTAAACGCATCTTTTAGCCTCGTAATTGAGGTTTCGTTGAAATCTTGTGGTGATGCGATAATTGCCCCAGATTTCGGCATAATCTGAATAATGCCCTTTTGCTCTAGATGATGATAGCTTTTATTAACTGTGTGCATGTTGATACCAAGGTCTGCAGCGAAGGTCCTAACCGAAGGGAGAGACTGTCCTGGATGTATATGTCCTCTTGCGATTCCTTCAATAATTTGATTAGCAATCTGTAAGTATATAGGAACTTCTGACTCAGGTTCAATTCTAATAATCATGCGCACACCTCCAATCTGTTCTATCTTTATTATAACAAATCTGTTCTATATTGCATAGAACAAAATTTGATTTTGGGCACCCAAAGGGGAGGGAATCTTATGTTTCCTGTATTTCTAGCAAGAGAACAATTCATATCTTGTTCAAAATGTGGAATAATTTCAACTTTTTGATGAAATACGCTCAATTGATAGTTGAATAGGTTACAATGTGTGGGAGAATGGCATGTCGGTGCACAAATTAATTGTTTTTTATGCCAATGGGAGGTATAGGTCTAATGAGTTACCATTTTGGTTTTTCGTGGAAAGGTCTTATAGTCTTTTTATTACCCATGATACCCAACCTATTTTACTTATTAATTCCTCAAACAGATAGATTAGGGAACAAGGGGAATAGCCATTTACTGTTAGATATTTTGGAACATGGAAGTCAGGTAATTTTTATCTTCCTAATTATTTTTCTTGTAAATAAACAAACGTCTGAAATGATAGGTCCGTATACAATAGGAATGGCAGTGATGCTGGCATTCTATTTAGTTCTGTGGATATTCTATATTATGGGCAACGTTAATATTATTTTTCTTCTGGGAATGGCGATTGTTCCAGTAGTTTATTTTATATTGGCTGAGTTGTGGCTTCATAATTACATTGCGATTATACCAACAGTAATTTTTGGTATTGTGCATGTTATTATTACCTGTATAGATCTTTAGCACTAATTCTAACTTCTAAGATGCTAACCAATTATCAAAGGGTACCAAGTGAAATCCGAAGTACGTATTTTCGCTTGAATACCTATGTATACAGAGTGAGTTTTTTGTACCTGTTGTGATAAAATTGTTTCAAATACTCATGAAATTTTTGAGAGTGGAGATGAGAAAATGGCTGAAGCAAATCGCAATAATATCGAGCGCTTTACAGGTTTTGGTACATTATACGATCGCAATCGTCCAAGTGCACCGGAAGAAGTGGTAAAAATCTTAACGAATTACTTGAAAGATAAGCCTAAGCTCGTTGTCGATGTTGGATGTGGTACTGGATTGTCATCATTTATTTGGCTGGACGTAGCTGAAAAGATTATTGGGGCAGAACCGAATGATGATATGCGACAGGTGGCAGAATCCCGTTTGGAAGAGGTTGGAGCACCAACTAGTCTTTCATTTGTGAAGGCATTATCTCATCAGCTTGGATTGCCAGATGAATCAGCAGATATTATTACTTGTTCGCAAGCTTTTCACTGGATGGAACCACAGACTACTTTAGAGGAATTTGCCCGCATCCTTCGTCCAACTGGAATTTTTGCAGCGTACGATTGTGATTGGCCACCAACATGTGATTGGCGTTTGGAGGAACATTATAATAGATTGTATAGTCTTACAGAGGAACATCTTTCTCAGTTTCTTTCAAGTGAAGAGAAAATACATAGATGGCCAAAAGGGGAACATCTGCAACAAATCCAACAATCAGGACTGTTTTCTTTTGCCAAAGAAATTGTTTTCCATCATTGGGAAGAGTGTAACGCGGAACGGTATGCGAATATTGCTCTAAGCCAAGGTGGTCTACAAACGGCTCTGAAATTGGGCGTAAAAGAGCTGGAATTTGAATTTACGGAATTTAAAAATCACGTAGAAGAGGTTTTTGCTGGAGAAACAAAGGAGATTTTATTCAGCTATCGTATGAGGATTGGGATTAAATAGGAGAAAGAAATCCCCTGAGCGTATCAGGGGATTTTAATATACTATGAATCATGTATATGTGATTTCTTAGTAAGTATAGATAGTATCTTCTATCTGCTTCAATTTGCTCAATTTCTCATCGTGCCATTTACGTTCGAAATTGAGCTGTTCATATCCACTACTCAGCATAATCTGTATTTGTTCAGTAGATGTTCCACCGGCGATATTTTTTCTATTAATACAAGTATACGGATTTAATACTTCATCAAGCTCATTTTGCTTAATATCTAAAGTGAAACCTTGTTGGAATGCAATAAGATTGAGGTCTTTAGCACTTAATTCGTTTGCATTTTTGGACTGAGAAAGAGATGTTCGTACAAAGCTCGCAATGATATGATGAGACTCTCTAAAAGTGATTTTATGTTTTTGGACCAGATAGTCTGCAAGGTCCGTCATAGTGGAGTATCCTTCATTGGTAGCCAGTAGCATTCTTTCATTGTTCCATTTTATTTTTGGAAGAATTTCAGTAAAAAGTGTGACTACATTATTTGTCACTTCTAGTGCATGCCATAGGGGACTATAAAGATATTTCGTTGCATCGCGAATATCACTATAAGATATTCCTTTCGGTGAACTAATAACTCCAATTGTGTCACCTAGTACCCAACTCGCAGCAGAACGTAGAAACTCAAATGCAGCTGGATTCTTTTTTTGAGGCATGATACTGCTAATAGCAGCGTATTCGTCTGGGATCTCAATAAAAGAAAACTCGAACATATTCCAATTCATTAAATCAGAGACCACTCTGCTGATGTCGGAAACTGTTGTATTTATCGCTAATGCTACATCATTGACATAGTCTCTACCTGAAATTGCGTCATATGCATTGTAGACGATCGAATCAAAGCCGAGAATGTCACTTGTATAGCATCTGTCCAGCTTAAAACTTGTCGTAGTTAAAGCTGCAGAACCTAAAGGACTTTTATTAACAAATTCCCATGCGTTTTTTATGCGCTGATGATTACGAATCAATACCTCGAATACTCCTAGAAAATAATAGCCTACAGTAATTGGCTGAGCATGTTGAGTATGTGTATAACCAGGCATTACAGTATCTTTTTGTGATTCTGCAACGTTCAAAACTTCCATAGAAAGTTTCAATACATTGTTGGAGATTTCTAATAGTCTTTCTCTCAGAATCATTCTATAGATGGTGGAATAAATATCATTTCGGCTTCTTCCTATATGAATATTTCCGGCTTCTTTGATACCAAGTAATTCGATAAGTTTTTGTTCAACTGCAAAATATAAATCCTCTGCTTCGTCTGTCTTCAACTCGGATAATCCTTGCTTATCTATTTGTTTTAATACAGATATTAGCTTATTTGCAGTATCTTTAGGAATTAGTCCTTGTTTCTTGAGCATTTTGACATGAGCGACATTTACATATAGTAATGGAGTTAAAGCAGCTTCCCCGATTTCACTAAGCTCGTGACCTAAAACAATCTTACGGAACACCTTACTTGGCTCTCCGCCTAATCGACCAGCCATTTCTATCCCCCCCGGTATATATTGAGTGTAATCAGAAATTGGAAGACAGACATCCACTTTCTGGAAAAAGATGTAAATCCGTAATAAATGACAACGTTTTCATTTTATCAACCAATCTATAAAACGCGTTGTGTGTTTATATTATTATGGTGTTTTTTATCAAAATAACCTACCATTGCACCAATTAGAATGATAACCAAGGATGTTACAAACGCAGGAATCGTACCACCACTTAGTAATGCTTTTAGTGACGGAATCATTTCAAAAACTACACCCACAATACCTGAAAGGATCATACTGAGAATAAGATAATTTTTTGGTATTTTATCTCCTTTTCTGTCGAATATAGCAGCACAAAGAACAGGAATGAGGGGAGGGGTAAGCCAGACACCAGCCCAAATAAATAGGCTAAGTACACTTGGAACTAACCAAGCAATTAGCAAAGTTCCGACACCGATAACTAACGTAATAATCCGTAAATCTTTCAGAAGTGCACCTTCAGAGCGTTGGCCCTTTTTAATCACCTTAAACCAGAGGTCGTGTCCTAGAAGAGTCGTTGAAGAATTCAAAAATCCTGCTGCAGAGCTTAGAATTGCTGCCCACAAGGCACCGAGGAAAAATCCAGCTAACCATTTTGGAAATAAAGATACGGAGTATTCGGCAAAAATCATTTCAGGGTCGCTCATCCCACCTGGATTAATTTTATATGCGGCCATCCCTGTGAGGGCAAGTGCAACTCCTAAAATACCGGTAACAACCATTCCGAGTATGATTCCGCGTATCCCTGTTTTGGCATCTTTGGCGCTACCGATACGTTGCCAATATGGAAAGTTCGTGAATCTAGAAAGTCCCTTATTTAACCAGAACATTAAAATAGTAATCGTACCAACGGGTCCTATAAATGTTGAATAGTCTGCTGGCAATCCTTGTTGTACTTCAACAAATCCACCGCCGTGCATTGTGACGGCAATAAACACAGCAATGACACCGATTGCCAAAAATAGTCCCTGAAGTACATCTGTGTAAATAACGCTCACCAATCCACCTACCACAGTATAGGAGATAAATAGAGCTGCACCTATTAATAGTCCAATGAGGGGATCCGCGCCAGTCAACAAGTTCAGTGTTTTACCAAATGCAGAATATTGTGCAGCTAACCAGGAGAGCATCCCTAAAGAAATACAGATACTCGGGATAATACGGAGATATTTGTTCTCTCCATAAATTCTACAAACTAGGTCACTTATCGTAGTTACTTTTAAATCATAATATCTTTTACCTACTGTCAGAGCCATAATAATGATGACTACGGGCATCGCTAAAATAAAGTGTAAGGAGGACCAGCCTTGTATGTACCCTAAAGCTGGATAGCCTAACATATCACCTGCTCCGAGAGAAGTAGCGAATGTTGTGAAAATTAACACTCCAGTTCCCATTTTTCGATCACCAAGCATATAGTCTTTACTATTCTTTGTCCGTCTGGCAGACCAAAAGCCGAGAGCTAAATTAGCTACAATAAAGAAAATCATCATGGCAATAATCATACTTGTTTCCTCCATAAATTGAGATTTTTAATATTAGAGAAAGCTATTGGTCTACTCTATACTTTTTAATAAAGTCTTCATCAAATTCTAAGCCAAATCCAGGTTGTTCACTTACTTTTATCTTTCCATCTTGAATCTTTGGTTGGTTTACAACAATATTTGGTGTAAGTGGATCCCGAATTTCTGAAAAATACTCTGGATAAAGCCCTAGAGAAATACCTGCTAACAAGTGCATCGCAATTAGAGGGTCTTCATGATGAGCCATTCTGATTTGATATAGCTCAGCCATTCGTGCAACCTTTAACCAATCGCTAATTCCACTTCCACCTGACACATCGTAGTTGATGATATCTACAGATCTAGCTTCGATCATACGTCTACAACCATCATGATAGAAGTCACTTTGTCCGGCATTGACAGCCAAACCTGTCTGTTCCCGAACGTATCTCATTCCTGGAATATAGTCATGCCATTGAACTGGTTCTTCAAACCATGCAATATCTAAATCTCTGACTCTCAAACCAAACTCAACTGCTTCAAAACGAGTCCAACCTTGATTAGCATCACAAGCAATAATGAAATCTTCACCTATAGCACCTCTGACTGCTTCAATACGATTTGCATCTTCTCGGGGGGAGAGTCCACCAACTTTAATTTTTGCTCCAGCAAACCCTTGTTCCTTAAAATCTAGCATTTCTTCACAAAGATATTGGCTATCGCGGTCTTTGCCGTAATAGCCACCAATGATCATTGGTTTTACTGTATCACTGTAACCACCTACTAGCTTATAGATAGGTTGATTACTGGCTTTTCCTAAAAGATCCCACAATGCTGCATCAACTGCTGCGATAGCAGAGCAAATTTGTGGACGATTTCCTAACCGAATCGTTAATTGAAACATCTTTTGCCAGCATCTTTCTATACAAGTTGGATCTTCGCTTAAGAGGATTGTTCTCATATTGTTATTAATCAAAGCTACAACTTCTGCTTGATGATCACGATTATCTCCAAGAAATGTTCTTCCATTAATTCCTTCATCAGTGATAACTTCGGTTATGATCGTACATCGTTCAGTCATACCGTAAGTTGAACCATCAAAAGCTTCTTTAAGTGGCATTCGTATAGGTGTTGCCTTAATATCGATAATTTTCAAGATTTTCACTCCTAATCAGTTTTTTTGCCAGTATGAATTATGTTTATGACTGCCTCTGGTAATCTATCAATATTTCACATTCAAATCTTCCTTTCTATTTGAAATTTTAGGTAAAAAATGGTATGTTTAAGTGAGAATGCTATAACATCTATAACGTCTATGATGACTATAACAACTTATTCTGTATAACTATATTAAATTCCTTTAATTTTAATACAAATTTTTAGAAAATTAAAAAAGAGAGGGAAGCTTTTATGAGTCAACCTTTATATCAACAAGTAGCTGATCAAATTAGAGAGCATATTCAAAATAATATTTGGACGGATAAAATTCCTACCGAAAATGACTTGTGTAACCAGTTTGGAGTAAGCAGAATTACAGTACGTAGAGCTGTACAGGATTTATGTGATGAAGGTCTCATTGAAAAACGACATGGACTTGGAATGTTTGTAGGAAAGAACGATTACAAACTACTAGGCTCTGTATTAAAAGATCGTCTATTTGATAAAAAACATATCGAACACAAATTATTACAGGTCTCTCGTGATAAGAACCCCTCTATATTTATTAAAGAAATGTTAAAACTTAATTCAGAGGATAAGATGATTTACATGGAACGTCTTGCTTTTCATAAAGGGGAACCTGTTGATTTTGAAAAGATTTGGATACCTGAACGATTGGATAATGGGAATCTCTTTGAAAACATTTCGAATTATGAATTGGTCATTCCAGCTTTGGAGCATGCCGGAATAAGCATATCTAAGACTCGCCTGATGCTTGAACCTCGAGTAGTGGATGAAGATTTATCGATATTAAAGTTGGATAAAGGGTCACCCGTACTATTACTATGGAGAATAGCATTTGACCAAAATGAGAATCCAGTGGCACTAATTGAGCATCTTTTAACGAATAAGGGGTCTCAGAGTTTACTTCACTTCGATTTTCAGAACAGTTAAGTAAAGAATGATAATGGTATCATTAGGAGAGATAAAAATGCTTTTTCAAAACGGTAAGTTAATTGTTCGTGAATTAGAAATAGAAGATAATCTCTTATTAGTGAAATGGCTTTCTGATCCTAGAGTTCTAGAGTTTTATGAGGGCAGGGATAATCCTTTTGATATAGAGCAAGTAAATAAGACGTTTTATGAGCGTGAAAATGGTTTGGCTAGGTGCATTGTAGAATTCGAAAATGTTGAAATTGGATATATTCAATTTTATCTAGTGGATGAAGAAGAGCGAAAAGTTTATGGATATGATGAAGTACCGGATGTGATTTATGGAATGGACCAGTTTATTGGAGAGACTGAGTATTGGAATCGGGGAATTGGTACGCTGCTTGTTAAGTCTACGTTAGAGTTTTTAGTTGAGGAGAAGCAGGCAAACAGAGTGGTCATGGACCCTCAAACTTGGAATGAACGAGCTCTTCGTTGTTATGAAAAGTGTGGTTTTAAAAAGGTGAAACTTTTACCGAAAAGAGAACTGCATGAGGGTGAGTATCGCGATTGCTGGTTGATAGAATATGTGAAATAGATAGATTATTATTTGAAAATTCGATATAATTAGAGAGTAAATAAATGAACGGATAAAGGAGGGGATTGCCATGATAATTAAAAATTCTATAAATGTGATAAATTACGATGGTTCAATCCCCATAAATATGAATGATATTTAGAATGTTGAGGCCTTCGTGTATTCGGAGGTCTTTTATTTTTGGGGAGAGGAGAACAACAAATAGGGAGGAAAAAATGGAAATTAGAGCTTATCAAGCAAAAGACGAAATCAGTTGGGTACGCTGTAGAGTTTTATCCTTTTTGGACACGGCGTATTTTGATAATGTCCTTCAAGAAAAAGAAAAATATGAAAATCCAGCGATTGAGCTAGTGGCAATTGAGGATGATCAAATTGTGGGGATATTAGACGTTGAATACGAAGTTGTGGAAAGAACAGTTTGTTCACGAGGAGAAGGCTTAGGTGGAATGGTCTGGCATGTCGCGGTTCATCCGGACTATCGTCAAAAAGGCATTGGCAGTCAATTATTATATGAAGTTGAAAAAATAGCAAAAGCAAAGGGATTAAATCGTTTAGAGGCTTGGACTCGAGATGATGGATGGGTCAATCGATGGTACGAAAAGAATGGTTTTACAAATGTAGAGTCCTATTTGCACGTATATCTTGAAGGTGGGGATGAACTGAAGGGAGTATTAAAATCAGAAATCCCAGGTTTGTATCCTGTTCATGCCTTTGCGCATTATGTGGGAGAAGATAAAGAACTTATAAGAAAGAGATTCAAGAGAGTTCATGAATGCATCTGTTTTGAAAAGAAACATAAATAAGGAATTCTCTGAAGGTGCACTTGCTATGCGAGTGTGCCTTTTTAAGTGGTAATCAGAACGACATTTGTACCATATAAGTATAGAAAGAAATGTGTGGGAGGTTTAAGCAATGAAAAAACATGTTAAAGCGTTTTTCTTTTATCCGGATATCTTGATTATGGGATGTCTGTTCCTTATTTGTTTTGCAGTCACGATAGCTCATTTAAGCTCTTTCGAAACGTTGATAGCCTTTATAGTGGGAATGTTAGGATATACTCTAATCGAGTATTTAACACATAGGTTTGTTTTCCATATGAAGGCACCTAAAAACGCTTTTTTACTAAAAATAATGAAGCTCATACATTATGATCATCACGCCAATCCAAACGAACTGCATTTATTATTCTTGCCACTTTGGTATAGCCTGCCTAATATTGTTGTAGTTGGTGTAATTGCATATGTGATTACATCGAGCCTAGTTACGACTATAGCTCTCATTGCTGGAGTTATGCTCTTATTGCTATTCTACGAATGGAAGCATTTTGTTGCACACCGTCCGATAAAACCTATTTCCCCATGGGGCCGTTGGATGAAAAAAGTTCATCAATGGCATCATTATAAGAATGAAAATTACTGGTATGGCGTAACAACTCCCACCTTTGATTATCTGATGGGAACTTATAAGGAACAGAAGGACGTTGAGCTAAGCAAAACAACTCGAGATTTAGAAAAGCGGGGAGAACAAGTAGACTGAATCAATAGAAGAATAGATAGTCTAGAGAAGAAATTTATTTATAGCTTGTAACGCATAGCACTAATAGAAAGGTCACCATTCACCCAACCCAGTATGGTGACCTTCCAATCTATAATTCTCTTACTACTCTACCCAACCATCAGCCACATCCTGATGCTCAGAAACCCACTTCTCAACTCCATCCATCTCATCGCTGGCGTCCTTAATCGCTGATTCTAAAGTTGCTAGGTCAGACAATGAAATCTTGAAATTAGAAATCCACTCCGCAACCTCAGGGTAATCATCCGCGAATCCTTTGCGGCTGATTGATTGCAGCTCCTCAATGCCATTCGGGTTCATCATATTTTGTGGGTCTTCGAGGTAACGCAGATTATACGCTTCAAATGCCCAGTGAGGGCGCCACAATGTGACGACAATTGGTTTTTGATCAGCAACTGCTTTTTCAAGCTCGGCTAACATAGCGGGTGTACTGCTTTCCACCAATGTCCAATCCTCTAAACCGTACTCTGGCATCGCTTCTCTTGAAAGTCTCATCAATCCTGCTCCAGGCTCAATCCCAACAATCTTGCTGTCCAAATCACCAGCCAAATCCTTTACTTCTTCGATGGATTGAATGTCCATATAATCTGGTACAGCCAGTCCATTGTCAGCCTCGTCGTACCACGTACCAAGCACCTCTAAATCCTTTCCGTAATCCTCCATATAAGTGGAGTGAGTCGAAGGCATCCATACGTCTAAAAATAAATCAATGCTTCCTTGTGCAACACCAGTGAAAACAGGAGCTACATCTGCAAGAGTTGCATTGACCTTGTAGCCTTTTTCCTCTAAAAGATACTTCCATAAGTAGGTGACAGCCACGTCTTCATCCCAAGGAATATACCCGATTTTGATCTCTTTTGACTTATCAACGGTACCTGTAGATTCCTCTCCTTCGCTACTAGAGGTACCACTCGTTCCGCTATTGCTACAGGCCGCTGACACTAATACCAACATAAACACAATCAATAACCATGTTTTCTTCAACCCTTCCAACTCCATTCTTTACTTAATTTCTACGATATATTTGCTTTTTTCTGTGCTGAAAAATTGGTCAATCGATCTAAAATAATCGCAATGATCACGACGGAAATTCCACCGATGAATCCTAATCCCACATCAAGCAAACTGATGCTTCTTAACACTTCTGCTCCTAAGCCACCAGCACCAACCATCGAGGAGATAACGACCATCGATAGAGATAGCATAATCACTTGATTCACTCCTGACATAATCATTGGAAAAGCGAGGGGCAATTGAACCTTGAACAATTTTTGCCATTCAGTGGCACCAAATGCTTCAGCTGCTTCTAACGTCGTTTGCGGAACTTGCTGCAAACCTAATAATGTTAAACGGACGGCTGGAGGCATCGCGAAAATGAAAGTGGCAATCAGTGCTGTGACATTTCCTAGTCCAAAAAGGATGACAGCAGGTATCAAATAGACGAAGGCAGGCATGGTTTGCATGATATCTAACAGCGGGATGACAATAGCTTTTACCCGATCAAAACGGTGGGCAAGAATTCCAAGAGGGATGCCGAATAGCAAAGAAATAATTGTGGCGGCGAGCACAAGCGATAATGTTAACATCGATGCTTGCCATAATCCTAGGTTCATAATCAAAAACAAGCCAAAAGCAGTAAATGCAGCAATTTTCCAATTGGTCAGCCACCAAGAAAGTCCGACAATCAAAACTAGCATGACGAGGGGAGGGGGTAGCATCAAAAGCCATTCTAAACTATCGATAACACTTGAAATCATCGTATTTATCACATCAAAAACGACAGAAAAGCTCTCGGTCAAATAATCAATAAAAGAGTTTGACCAATCATCTAAAGGAATACGGGGAATGCCAGCGACCGCCATATTCATTTTTGCAATACCTCCTTTTGGAGCATTTCATTAACAGTTTCAGAATCTACATCTATCTGCTCAGTTAAACTAGCAATCAATGAATCTTTATCGATTTGTCCAATCAAACGGTTTTGTTCATTGACAACAGCAACAGGTAAATGACGATTCACAAATAGGGGAATGACTTCTCGTAAAGCAACATCAGGATGAACACACATCGAATTCTCTAGCTTAATCCCCGTTAAATTAGGCTTATGAAATTCAACAAACTCAGCTACTCTCTCTAAAGGCACTGCACCTATTAACATTTGCGAATCATTCACCACAAGGATTGACGATAGTTTTTTTGCCTTCATTCTCCGTAACACAACCTGAGGGGATTCATGCTCCAAAGCGAATAAATCGACAGTGCTCATTGCGCTTTTCGCCTGGCGAATTTTACTATAATCCACATCCTGAACAAGTCTCTTTACATATTCAGTAGCCGGGTGGCTCAAAATATCCTCAGCTGTTCCAATTTGAACAATTTCACCATCTTTCATAACTGCTGCCCGTTGTCCAAGTGTTAACGCCTCATCTAAATCATGAGTCACAAAGATAACGGTCTTATGAATCTCATCTTGGATATCCAAAAATAATTTTTGCATTTCACGGCGAATGAGGGGGTCCAATGCGGAAAAGGGTTCATCCATTAGTAAAATTTCCTGATTAGAGGCAAGTGCCCGTGCTAATCCTACCCGTTGCTGCATCCCGCCGGATAATTCATGGATTCGTTTATATGCTTGACCATTAAGCCCAACTAACTCCAAAGCATCTCGCCCTTTTTTATTACGCAAATGAGCCGGAACTCCGTTTATTTCTAAACCAAACGTAATATTTTCTAAAACAGTTCGATTCGGCAACAGGCCAACATTTTGAAAAACCATGCCCATCTTATTACGGCGAATTTGCTGGAGCTGCTTTTTCCCCATATGAGCAATGTCGTCGTTCTCTAAATACACCATGCCTTCAGTAGGAGGAATGAGCCCATTTAGACAACGAAGAAGGGTGGACTTTCCACTACCGGACAGGCCGATTAAAACAAAGGTTTCTCCTTGCTTTACTTCAAAAGAAGCATCCAGTATCGCAACCGTTGTTTTTGTTTCGGATTCCACTTCGTCTTTCCCTTTTCCAGACCTTCGCAATTCAAGAGCCTTGTCTGTTTCTTTTCCAAAGGTTTTCGAAACATTTTCAACACGTATGAGAGCGTCTTTTGACTTACTCATTCGCATCACTCCCTTCTAAGAAATGGAGTGGAGAGTTGGTTGACAAGCATACACCTCATCAACCAGCCCTTCACTATTTACCGGCTAATCCGATTGCTTCAAGGACATAGTTATAAAAAACAGATACATGCTGTTCAACGGGGACTAACACGCCGCCGTTTTTGTAAGATTTAGAGCCCATATTTTCCTGGCACCATTCACAAGCAACAAAGTCCTGTTCATTGGTACGGTGGAAAAGTTCAACAGCATCTGACGGATCAAAATCTTGCTTTGCGATTTCGTCTGGGTCAAACAACCAATCACAAATGACCTTAGAATGATCCGCAGAAACAGGGATGATTCGATGGATGATGATATGGTCAGGCGTTAAATTGATAAATACATGAGGGAGAATCGTCATCCCGAAATAGAGACGGTCATCCTCAGGTAGTAAGCCTTTTAACTTTGGACGCTCTTTTTTTCCGCTGATGGAAAAAGAGTGCATGTCATCGCGTAATTCTGCACCGGTGCCAATGCCATTTTGTGTCCCTACACCTGTTTTGAAGGAGGGGAAAGCAGCCGTCAATTCTGGATGGATGGCAGAACAGTGATAGCATTCCTGGAAGTTTTCCACAATTAGCTTCCAATTGGCTTTCACTTCATATTCCTTGCTGTGAGCGACTTTCAAGCCAGCAAGGTTGTAGCGAGCAAAGGTATCGAGTTCTCCAAATCGAAGAAGTATTTGTGTATCCAATTGCTGTTCAATTGGTCTCGGATTCTCTGCAAAACTAAGCCAAATCAGACCATGCCATGTTCGTACATGGATGGATTCTAAGGCATACTCAGGTTTGTTTACTAATTCTTCCTTGAATTCCGTTGTGTTTGGAACGCTTAATAAATTCCCGTCCAGTCCATAGCTCCAAGAGTGGTAAGGGCATTGAAGGACAGCTCTTTTTCCACAAGGATCCGTGCAAAGCTTGGCTCCGCGATGACGGCAAACATTTAAGAAAGCACGAAGAACGTAATCCTTTCCTCGGACGATGACGATATTTTCACCTTCCACATTCAACGTGATGTATTGGCCAGCCTCAGCCACATCGTATACGTAACCAACGAAAATCCATTCTTTCGAATAAATATGTTCCTTCTCCAAAGCGAAAATCTCAGGAGATGTGTACAGTGGACCTTTTAATGTTGGCTTCATATTATTAAGCTCATTTACCGCACTTTGTTCTAACACCATAACGGATCCCTCCAAAATTATTGATACGCAAAGCGTTTTGGACTGAACAAATCAATTGGGTGATTCGTTTTTCCATCGATGGCGAGGTCGGCTAAAATTTCGCCTACGACACTGGCAAACTTAAATCCGTGTCCAGAGAAACCTGCTGCCACCGATACTTGTGGATGACTTGGATGAGTAGAAATAACGAAATGCTCATCTTCCGTATTTGTATACATGCATGTTTTTCCTTGCAAAAATCGTCCGTTCAACGATGGGATGAATTGCGCTAAATACTCCCGAATCAATTCCACTTCATTTGTGTAAACGTTTCGATCAATGGTTTGAGGGGTACAAGGCTTGCCTTTTCGGAAAAAGGCGACCTTCGCTCCTTCAGCTCCGATGCCGAATGAAGGGAAGCCGTATAATTGGACGCCGTCATCGCCTTCCCATATATAAATCGGGTGTTTGCCAACACGATATGGCTCAATGCCTCCAATTGGTTCAAAGAACATCTGAATATGACGCTCGACCTCTAGGCTCACTCCTAAATCTTGTAAAAGCTGAGGGGCCCAGGCTCCAGCGGAAATGACCAATTTACCAGCTTCATAGGTTCCGTGTTCGGTCACAACTTTTACACCTTCCCCAGAAGGGTTCGCCTTCCAAGAAACAACGGGTTCAAAAAAACGGAGCTCTGCACCATGTTTTTCAGCTTGCTGAAGGTGGGTATAGACACTTAGCTCGGGTCTCACAAAACCTGCTTTTTTCTCATAAAGCGCGATATGATGTGGTTCAGGTGTAAAGGCAGGAAATCTGCTACGAATGTCATTTGAGTCCAACACTTCATAGGAGAGACCCCATTGCTTCGCGCTACCAATACTGCCGGAAACGGTTAGACTATCTGGAGGGCCGAACATCAAACCACCTGTTACGATCAGAATATCTTCTCCGCTTTCTTTTTCGATTTCCTCCCAAAGCTCGTAGGAACGCAGTAGCAATGGAACATAAGAAGGGTCTTCAAAATAGGCTTGGCGGATAATACGAGAACCACCATGACTTGAGCCTTGGTCATGTGCAGGACCGAATTGATCGATCCCAAGCACTTTCTGTCCGCGTTTTGCTAATTGGTAGGCAGTTGTACTGCCCATTGCTCCAAGACCAATGATGATTACATCATAGTTTTTCATCTTGTCACTCCTTCGGCTTTTAAAATGGAAGTATCCTTAACAGCGTCGTAACGTTGGCCAAAATATTCGATTTGAACAGGCATATTTACTACTTCAGGCTTGACGAGCGCCAATGCGACGCATCTTCCAAGCTCATACGAATAAGCTGCACTTGTAACGAATCCGACTACTTGGTCTTCGGCCAAAACAGGCTCATATCCCATTACAACCATGGATGGGTCATCAAGAATGAACGTCGAAGAAACAAGACCATTTTCTTTCCGACTCATTAAGGCTGCCTTGCCGATAAAATCGCCTTTGCTCAAATCGATCATCTCTTCAAGTCCAATTTCAAACGGGGAATGCTCGCTCCAATAATCCTTGCCGTTTTTAATGGATAAAGCTTCAATTCGAAGGTTCTCAAGGGCACGCTTCCCAGCAGGAGCAATTTGATAGGAATCGCCGGCATTCATAAGTTCATCCCATAGCGCCAGTCCTTGATCCGATGTGGTCGTGAATGAATAAGTTTCCAAGTCTCCTAGCTTTGTAAAATAGGAGAGTACCTTTGCTGTGCCAATATATAATGTCTTTGCTTGCTTCGGTTCGGCGAACACCTGGTCAAAAGCCTCGACGACAAAATTTGATTTCGGCCCGATGAGCTGAAGTTCGCATGTTCCAGAACTCAAGTCGACAATTTGAATATCTATAAAGTTTCGTGCTTGTTTTTCTATCCAACTAGCTTCCGTTGCACCAGAGCATAGGACCATGAATTTTGCTGGAGCCTCGCGAATCACGGTTAATTCATCCTTTATTCCACCAAATTCATGGAGCATCAATGTCTTGGTCACTAGGCCGATGGGAATGTCGATATTGCTGGTTGTGAGTTGCTGTAAAAATGGAATAACATCTGCTCCGCTGATTTCCAATCTCTTTTTCTCAGCTGTCACATCAAATAGGGAAGTATGTTCTTTTGTGTGTAATTGCTCTGCTTCAACAATTGGGGACCAATGCTCGGCAGACCAACCTGTACGATGATGCAGTATTTTTTCATAAGAGGATAAAAGGGTTTGATTGATCATGAACCATTGTGGCTGTTCCCAGCCTGATTTCTCATTGAATACTCCACCCAGTTCTTTCTGACGTCCAAAGTAAGGAGTCAAGCGCATATCTCGAGCAGAAGCGGGAGGCTCATAAGGATGATGAATATCGTATACCGTTGCATAATTTTCAATCGATCTTGATTTATAATAATGAGGGCTTTGGGCGTACGTATCAAAACGATTAATATCGCATAATTCCAAGTCAAGCGTTGGGGTACCATTCACAATCCATTCCGCGACCGATTTCGCCACACCGGCTGAGTGAGTAACCCAGATGGCTTCTGCCACCCAAAATCCTTGCACTTTTGATTCACCTAATAACGGCATACCGTCAGGAGTGAAAGAGAAAATTCCGTTGATGCCTTTCTTGAACCCTGTTTGCTTCAAAGTTGGAAAAAGCGCTTGAGCATCCTGCCAAGGTTTTTCAAAATCCTCTTGTGTAAAAGGTTTAACCGAAGGCATCTCTTTCGTTTCACCGTATTTCGTAATTTCACTTACCTCGACCGGCAGAGGACGGTGCTGATAGGAGCCAATTCCAATGCCATTGAATAATTGGCGATAATACAAGGCGCTGTCTTGATGACGCAGCATGGGAAGGCGAATTTCGTCCGTTTCGTTCGCTAATTCTTGTAAATCATGTGTGACCACATATTGATGGGCCATCGGTTGAAGTGGGATGGTCACACCGACCATTTCGCCGATCCGTGGACCCCAGAATCCAGCACAGCAAATGAGGATGTCTGCTTCAAAACGTCCAGCTGTCGTTTCCACAGCTTTTACTTGATTATCAATTACCTTAACGTCTCTCACTTCAGTCCGACCATAAAATTGAACCCCACATGACTTCGAGAATTCCGCCATTTTATCTACTGCTCTAAGTGGTTTGGCAATGCCGTCGGTGGCGACATAGAGTCCACCTAGAATTTGCGTTGGATCGAGTAATGGATTCTTTTCCGCACATTCTTCAGGAGATAGAATCACAGCTTCGACGCCCCAGGACTTAGCGACACCTGCTTTGCGCTTTAAATCTTCTAATCTCTCAGGTGTGTTGGCCAATTCAATGCTTCCAACGGGATGATAGGTAGGAAACGCAGGGCTGTTCAGTTCTTGGAATATCTCAACGGTTTGATTTGCGAAAGCTGTCATTAGTTTTGAAAAATTAAGCTGAAACACAAGACCTGGAGCATGGGAGGTAGAACCGCCCGTTTCAAATAAGGGCCCTTGTTCAATGACGGTAATATTGCTTTGCCCCATTTTGCTTAAGAAATAGGCGAGACTGCTGCCGACTACACCGGCTCCAATAATGACAATCTTTTTTGGCTCCATCAATTCTTCACCCTTTCTATTGGCTAGGTATGGTTGTCACATTTTCTGACGAAATCCCTTTTGGTGACGTTAACTAACTTTACATGTATGATAATTCACCAAACTTTCTCCCACAATCGTCCGTCTATGCCGAATTTTTTATGTTTCCACTATGCAAAAATTGGATGCTGTGCACAATTGTGGACGGAAGGGTGTCCCAGTTATATTAAGATGTAGGAGAAACGACCTCTAAATCAAAAGCAACTTGAATCCAAAATTGGAGCTTTACTGAATGAAGGCTTGCCCCTAATAACTGCTCAATCCGATCAATTCGATAGCGCAATGTATTTCTGTGAATATGAAGCTGCTTTGCGGTTAGTTCTCGATTATACTGATTCCGATTGAGACAACGTAATGTTTCGTAAAACGTCTTCCCTTGCTCTGAAAAAAACTCTTTTGGCAAAATCAAACTCCGTAATTCGCCTGCATTTAGCGGGTTGAGGGAACCATAGAGAATGATTTCGCGGCGGTAGCGATCTGCGTAAAAGAGCTCTTCGTTCGGATTGGCAAACTGGACTAGGCTATGGAGTTGAACAGATTCCTCATAGCTATCCTTTAGTAAAAATGGATTTGTTTTGACACCTCCAATGAGTAAAAACGCATGGAATTGCGCGTATAGATCTTTCTGTAACCTCAAAAGTTCATTTGTAATATGGATAAAGTCATCTGCAAACGTTAAAACAAATAGGATTTTCCCTTCGAATCTTTCAAAAAAACCAGAAACGCACGTACTGGAGTTGATCCAATTTTTACATTGAATATAGAGAAGCTCGGAATCGAGTTCATGGGTGGTAGCGATATATCCGCTAAACCAATTGCTTTGTGCTTGAATGCCAAGTTGATTGATTTTTTCATGGATGAGGACTGAAGCGATTTTTGGGTTATCAAGGATGAGCTCTAATAGCTCGGCCTGAAATTGTCTTCTTTTCGCGATTTTATCTTTTTCTAGTAAAATAAGTTCCTTTATTATAGGTAGCGTGTGTTGAACCGTTCGAATCTTACTTTGGGTGATCTGTTTTGTTTCACAATAGAGCCAAAGTGTTCCGTGATATTCACTTTCATCTTGGATGGGAAGTCCAATGAACTCTTGCTCTACACAAGGAATTCGGATGATGGGGTCATGGTTCTGCAGTAGCAAATGGTGAATATTTGATGTGAGTGTTTTTGTCATTTTTGATAGATTCACGGGACGATTACTAGATGAAATGGATTGGACGATGATTTGATTCGCCGAATCTGTTAGGAGAACCGGAAATCGGTAATTTTGTGCAAGGACATCGCCTATTTCTTGGAGGGAGGTTGCTCTTTGAAAAAGTTGCTGAAGCTCTGATGGGATTTGATTGACAGATTCTTCTTTTTGAAATTGACGTTTCAAGATTTCTTGATGAATTTTTCGCGTAAGCTTAACGAAGGGCACCTCAAAAGGAACCTCCAAAATCGGTATGGCGAATTTTTCTCCAAATTGAAGAACGGTATCGGGACATTCATTGAGATAACGACCAGTTGCAAAGACGATTCCTGCGATTTGATGGGCAAGAAACATGTTCAGAATTCGGCTTTGTTCGTCCAAATCCTCAGGCCAGATTTGTCCACAAGTTAAAAGGAGCTCACCGCCTTCTAAAAAATAGCCGACATCATCATGATCAATCACATGTACCCAACGAACATTTCGTCCTAAGCCATTCTTTCCCGTATGTACAATGGCACTCTGTAACTCTGGTAAATTCAGAATTTCATTCATCGTAAGCAAAAATAATCCCTCCCCATAGTGAAATGCAGGCGTCCTACTTCCAAAATATTTTTATCTCAATAATACTCGAATCTTTTTGGATGAAAAGATATTGTGTTAGATTTACTGACAAGGTAATTATTTTCAAAATTCGAAAATAAGTGTTGAAATTAATGGAAGGATTTAATAAAATCAATGTAAACGATTACATATTTTACCTCATACAAGATAATTTCAGGTGCGTATCCATTTATTTTATTATCTTGATTACAGATCATTACCTAATGTGTAAACGTTTACACGCCTCGGTGGACTGCGACATCTAGATGAATAAATTCATTTCTAAAAAAGGAGGAACTTAGAAGAGTAGTTTTTGAAAATCATTTATCTAGGGGGAAATGAAATGAAGATTTGGAAAATGTTTTCGATTTTTAGTATCATTTTAATCCTTTTATTTCAAGCAGGCTGTAGTGATTCTTCATCAACAGGAGAAGAAGATGGCGTTGTCACATTGAAATTTTGGGATATGCACACTGATGCAGAAAAGGCATTTTTTGAGGAGCTAGTGAAGGAGTATAATGCGGCTAATGAAGATAAAGTGAAAATTGAATATACCGCATTTAATCAGAGTGATTACTCCAACACCAAATTGCCAGTAGCCTTTGCAAATGATGAAGGGCCAGATGTGTTCATGGTAAGCCCTGGCGACTTCACAAAATATGCTGAATCTAATATTCTTGCAGACTTAAATTCCTATTTTCCAGAAGGTGCAAAGGAAGATTTTCTTCCAGCGTCTATTGAAGCTGTCACTTACGATGATAAAGTCCTTGCCCTACCATATGAATTAGAGTTACTTGGGTTATATTACAACAAAAAAATGCTTGCTGATGCTGGTGTTGAAGTGCCAAAAACCTGGGATGAATTGAAAGCAGCAGCAGAAAAATTAACAACTACAGATGTAGCAGGACTTGTTTTACCAACAGATAAAGCAGCATATCTGAACTTTATTTGGTATCCATTCTTATGGCAGCAAGGTGGAAATGTGTTAAATGAGGATGGCACAAAGTCTACATTTAATTCACCTGAAGTTGCAAAAGCGTTGGATTATTGGGGTTCCTTTTTCCAAGATGGGCAAGCACCTTCTAAATTACAGTACGGTCCTTGGGATGCTGGGAATTTAGGTACCGGTAGTGCAGCAATGTCCATTGTCGGTACATGGTTAATTCCTGTTTTAGAAAAAGATTATGCAGATACTGAATTTGGTCTTGCACCAATTCCTGTTCCAGAGGGTGGAAAGCCTGCAACAGATGCTGGCGGTTGGAAAATGGCTGTTAACGCCAATAGTGAGCATGTCGATGAAGCAGCAAAATTTATTATGTGGTGCTTTGCTGAAGATAAGTCTCGTCCATTAAAATGGGCAACTGAAGTCAAGTTTGCTTACTCTCCAAGAATCTCTGTTGTCGAAGAAGGAAAGGCAATTTACGATAAAGGATTGCGCAAAGTCTTCACTGAAGAAATCTATGATTCTGCGATTCCAGAACCACGTTTTGGTCCAGAAATTGTAGATGCAGTAGGAGAAGCGATGCAGCAAGTTATGTTTGGCAATGTTTCTGGTGCGGACGCAGCTGAAGAAGCGCATAAGAAAATTGAAGAAGCATTAAGTAAATAATCTTTTTCGGAAAGTTCGGTGGCTTAAAAGATAGTCTCCCGGACTTTCCTATCACTATGAATTTGGATATCTATCTGATACCTCGATATCGACGAGGAGGACAAAAAGATGAGGCGTAAGGGAATGAAAAGAAAATTAAATGAATCCTTAACCGCATACGGTTTCCTGTTGCCGAACTTGCTCGGTTTGACCGTATTTGTGTTTGTGCCTATGGTATATGCCTTTTACGTGAGCCTTCATGATTGGAACGCCCTATCACCGAAGGTTTTTATAGGCTTTGAAAATTATAAAGAGATGGCTTCAGACAAAGAATGGTGGAAATCTGTTAATCGAACATTTATTTTCACTGTTATTTATGTCCCTCTTTTGTTCGCAGGCTCTCTTTTCTTTGCTGTCATGTTGAATAGTATGAAGCAAAGATTTGTAGGGGTGGCGAGAACAATGTTTTTGCTACCATTTGCGATAACGTCTGTTATTTCAGCCGTTATTTGGATGTTTTTATATGATCCACGTCATGGTTTCATCAATCAATTTTTTGATTTGTTAGGCTTACCTAAGCAACAGTTTTTAGGTTCAACCGATCAGGCATTGTTTGCGATCATTGTCGTTATTTTTTGGATCAATCTTGGCTATAATATGATGATTTTCTTGGCTTCGATTAAAGAAATTCCGTTAGATTATTATGAAGCAGCTAAGATAGATGGAGCAACGGGTTGGAAAGCTTTTTGGAATATTACGTTCCCATTGCTTCGCCCAACAAGTATTTTTATTTTGGTCGTGACAACTATTGGCTCTTTCCAGGTGTTTGACCAAATCATGGTTATGACAAAGGGAGGACCAGCTAACTCAACGATGGTTAGTGTCCTTTATATATACAAGCAAGGTTTTGAATTTTTAAATATGGGATATGCATCTGCACTCGCGGTTGTCTTATTCTTGATAATTTTTGTTCTGTCATTAGCTCAACTTAGATTGTATACGAAAAAGGATTAGGAGGTGCCAAACAGCATGGGAAAAAATAAAACGATTTTAACTGTATTTATATTTGCATGTGGATTACTCATCATTCTTCCTATCTTTTTCTTAGTATTCTCTTCTTTCAGAGCACCGGAGGATGTTTTCAAGCTTAGTCTTAATTTAGGTAACTTAACTTTAGATAACTTTAAGGCGGTCCTTGAAACGAATATTTTAAGGGCGATATGGAACTCATTAGTGGTATCGGTGACGGTAACGGTCGTTGCCATGCTTTTTCATGCGATGAGTGGCTATGCTCTGGCACGTCTGAATTTTCCGGGTAAAAAATTTGTGTTCGGCTGGATGATTAGTACGATGATGGTTCCTTTTACTGTCATTATGATTCCACTTTACATGGTCACAAAAAATTTAGGACTAGCCAATTCTTATGGCGGGTTAATCATCCCGATGATCTTTAACGCATACGGAATTTTCTTATTCCGTCAGTTCTATCAGGATTTTCCGAAAGAATTGGAGGAAGCCGCTTATGTAGAAGGGCTATCGATAGCCGGAACCTTCTTCAGACTCGTTCTACCATTATCAAAGCCTATGATTATTCCGTTAACGATTGGATTTTTTACGGCAAACTGGAACAACTATTTATGGCCGCTCATTATAAATCAGAAAGAAGAACTCATGGTTGTACAGGTCGCCCTCGCCAATATTGTTGGTGGTGGATACGAAACAGCCTGGAGCATTGTACTTGCAGCTGCATTATTGAGTGCAATTCCGACATTCATCGTCTTCTTCTCGATGCAAAAATATTTGGTTGATGGCATTAAGATGTCTGGTATCAAGTAGCTTCTAAAATACATTCTAGGGTGGATTATGATGAAAATAAAATGGGTTGCTTGCATTGCTATTATTCTAGTAATTGGGGTGGTACTATTGCAGAAGCTGAATGGGAGTCAAATAAAAGAAGCGACCGTACCTGAAGAAAGTACTTTTTTCAGCAGTGCAACGATTGAAGAATCGGATACATACAACACGCAAACACAAGGTGATTTATGGCCATCCTGTTGGGCTGACGATGATGCACTTTATGCGGCAAATGGCGATGGCGACGGATTTACGGTAGGGCAAGGGAATGTGGTGAATGTTCCACCGAACGGAGGAAGCTCGTATTTTAATGATATTGCGGTTAGTAAAATCAACGGAAAGCCTGAAGAACTCACTGGCGAAACGATTTCGAAGGGCGAGCAAATCGGGCAAATTTGGAATAACCCAGTTGGTTATAACCGGAAGCCGACAGGCATGGCATGTGTCGGTGGCGACCTTTACTTAGCTGTACAGGATTTAAGTAAGGATTTTAATGATGTTCCAGCTGCAACGATTGTGAAATCAACAGATAAAGGGAAAACTTGGACGTGGGATAAAACTGCGCCAATGTTTGACGAATATCTTTTTACTACTATTATGTTTTTAGATTATGGAAAAGATTATGAGGACGCGATTGATGAATATGTCTATGCCTATGGGTTGGACTATAACTGGCGCGATTCCTTCAATGACCGTGTGGAAGACCCGAAAGATCTTTACCTTGCAAGAGTGCCGAAAACAAGTATTCAAGACCGCTCGGCATGGGAGTTTTATGCCGGCATAAAGGGGAAAGAACCAACTTGGACGAAGGAAATTAAAGAAAAAGTATCGGTACTTCACGATGAGCGCGTATTATACAAAGATGCTGAAGTTACACCGAATAATTTAACGGTTATCTCACAAGGTAGCGTCGTCTACAATAAGCCTCTTGACCGCTATATTTACACATCTTGGACGGAATATACATTTGAGTTTTATGAGGCACCAACCCCATGGGGTCCATGGAAGTTATTTTTATCAGAAGACTTTGGTCAATATCCATGGTCTGACACGCATAACGGTGGTTATGGGGTAACGATTCCATCGAAATTTATAAGCGAGGATGGGAAGACGATGTATGTTCAGTCCAATACATTTATGGGCGGGGCAAATAATTACAATTTCTCGTTGCGAAAGCTGCAAGTGGATACGAAATAGATGGAGTTTAATGTCATTCGTTGTGAGTATTGCTGCCCGGTATCTTGAAAGAGATATCGGATGGTTGAGACAGGGCACCAGGGATTCAGCTGTCATGAATCTGTGGTGTCTTTTGTTTTGAAATCTCTCACTCTAAAGCATTGGTAGTTTACTTTGATAAAAAGAATATTTTTCAGAATAATCGGATATTAAAATTGACAACAAGCCCTATCTCTAGGTATATTGTTTTTAACCAATAAAACTCATTGGTTTTGTCGGTTTAAAAATGAAGTGGAGGAATGTACCATGTCAAATGAAAAAGAACTAAGATTAGAGACAAAAGCCGTTCACGCAGGGCAACAACTTGATCCAGCTACATTTTCTCGTGCAGTACCCATTTATCAAACGACTTCATTTGGCTTCAAGGATAGTGAACACGCTGAAAGTCTATTCAATCTTAGCGAGAGCGGGTATATCTATACGCGAATTATCAATCCTACCACCGATGCATTTGAACAAAGGGTAGCCGCTTTAGAGGGGGGAGTAGGAGCACTTGGTGTTGCCTCTGGGCAAGCTGCGACTACACTCTCGATTCTAAATATAGCGTCTAGTGGAGACGAAATCGTCTCTTCAAGCAGTCTATATGGCGGAACCTATAATTTATTTTCTACCACATTCGCTAAGTTTGGAATCAAAGTCCATTTTGTTGATTCTGAGGATCCTGATAACTTTAGAAAGGCTATTACGCCAAAGACAAAAGCGATATTTGCTGAAACAGTGGGGAATCCAAGAGGCGATGTACTCGACATTCAGGCAGTGGCGGATATTGCTCATGAAAACGGAATTCCTTTAATCGTCGATAATACGATACCGAGTCCATATTTATTAAGACCAATCGAGCATGGGGCAGATATTGTCGTCCATTCGGCGACGAAGTTCATTGGTGGGCATGGTACAGCGATTGGTGGTGTGATTGTTGATAGTGGGAAATTCGACTGGGCTAAAAGTGGTAAGTTTCCAGGATTAACAGAACCGGATTCTAGTTATCACGGACTCGTCTATACCGATGCTGTTGGAGAAGCAGCCTATATTACAAAAGTGCGGGTTCAGTTATTGCGAGATATTGGTGCGGCTCTTTCACCTTTTAATTCCTTTTTATTATTGCAAGGCTTAGAGACGCTTCATTTACGATTACAACGACATAGTGAAAATGCGCTGAAAACCGCTGAGTTTTTAGAAAAGCATGAGTTGGTGGAATGGGTCAGCTATACCGGTTTAAGTAGCCATCCTTCCTACTCTTTAGCGAAAAAATACTTACCAAACGGGCAAGGTGCGATCTTAACATTTGGTGTGAAAGGTGGACGGGAAGCGGCTCGAAGATTAATTGATTCTGTTAAGCTTTTCTCTCATCTTGCTAATATCGGAGATTCAAAATCGCTTATTATTCATCCAGCTGGTACAACTCATCAGCAACTTACAGAGGAAGAACAGCTTGCAACAGGAGTAACTCCAGAGCTAATTAGACTATCAGTTGGAACAGAAGCAATCGAAGATATATTGTCAGATTTGGATACTGCTTTAAAAGCAAGCCAACAACCGGTTTCTGCTTCACGCGTTTGATATAAGAAGCATTGCATTCTCCCAAAAAAAAATAGTAGGTAATAGTTGGACGATCGGAAATAATCTTCTAGTTGAAGAGATTTCAGGATTGTCTTTTTTAAATTGAAACCCCTTTCATCTTAGAGAAACGACATGATAACTAAGCTTTATAGCATTTCATTCCATTCTGATAACATCTTAATCTCTATTTGGTATGATGTTAGCGAAATTATAAATAAATGAAGGGAGAGGATATCATGAATGCAATTTCTATTGTAATAGGAGCAATCTGTATTCTGATTATCGGCTATCGTCTTTATGGATATTTCTTTACGAACAAAGTATTGAAAATCAAAGATAGCGAGAAAACACCTGCTCATGAAATGAATGATGGGAAAGACTACGTTCCCACAAACAAATGGGTTACATTTGGTCACCACTTTGCGGCAATTGCTGCAGCAGGTCCGTTAGTTGGTCCGGTTTTAGCAGCACAGTTTGGTTATTTACCGGGTCTATTATGGCTTTTAATTGGAGCAGTAATTGGGGGAGCTGTACATGATGCAGTCGTATTATTTGCTTCCATGCGCCGTAATGGGAAATCGCTTTCAGAAGTAATGAGGGAAGAGTTAGGTCCAGTGGCAGGATTCTGTACGGGCTTGGCAATGTTATTCATCATTACGATTACAATGGCAGGACTTTCACTTGTTGTTTTAGGGGCACTTGAAAATAACCCTTGGGGCACATTTGCAGTAGGTATCACAATTCCAATTGCGATTTTGGTAGGACTTGCTTATAAACTCACAGGCAATTTATTGTGGACTTCATTAGTTGGTTTCATTTTATTAATGGTCGGTGTTTTCTGTGGTCCATTCATTCAGGACACAGCACTTGGAGCGTTTTTAACATTTGATCGTGATACATTGGCACTTATCTTACCTATTTATGCATTTTTTGCAGCGGCATTACCGGTTTGGTTATTGCTTGCACCGCGTGATTACTTAAGTAGTTTTATGAAAATTGGGGTATTTATTGCATTAATTATTGGAGTGTTCATTGTCAACCCAGTTATTGAATTCCCAGCAATTATTCCTGATTTCTTAAACGGTGGAGGCCCAATTGTGGCCGGTCCAGTATGGCCATTCGTATCCATTACAATTGCTTGTGGTGCGATTTCTGGTTTCCACGCTTTCGTTGGTTCTGGTACAACACCAAAAATGCTCAACAACTGGAACGACATTCGTGTTGTTGGTTTTGGTGCTATGCTAGTTGAAAGTTTAGTAGGTGTTATGGCATTGATTGCCGCAACAGCATTACATCCAGGTGACTATTTTGCTATCAACTCAGCGCCAGCAGTTTTTGCTACGCTAGGAATGGACACGGTCAACTTAGGAACACTTGCTGAAAAAATCGGTATGGACTTAGAAGGACGTACTGGTGGTGCGGTGACATTAGCGGTAGGGATGACGTATATTTTCACAGGCGTATCATGGTTTGAAAATCTATCTTCATATTTTTATCAATTCGTTATTATGTTCGAAGCGGTATTTGTCTTAACAGCGATTGATGCAGGTACACGTGTAGCACGTTACTTAATTCAGGACTTTGGTGGAAACTTATTCAAGCCTTTAAAACGGACAGAGTGGCTTCCAGGTTCTATTTTTGCAAGCGCTTTAGCGTGCTTTATGTGGGGATACTTGCTTTACTCTGGAGATATTAGCTCCGTATGGGCATTATTCGGCGTATCGAACCAATTAATGGCTTCTATTGGCTTGGTTTGTGGTGTGACACTCATTTTGAGAATTGCCGACAAACGTATCTATGCTTTAACTTGTTTGATTCCATTAGTGTATCTATATATTTCCGTGAACGTAGCTGGCTACTGGATGGTGAAAAATGTTTATTGGAACGAGGCGGCAGGTTGTTATTCTGTACTGAATGGTGTTCTATCAGTTATCATGTTAGTACTCGGCTTAATCGTTGTCATAGCTGCTATTAAGAAGTGGGTAGAGCTATGGAATTCACCACGATATGTAAATGGGTTAGCTGTACACAAAATTGACCCAATTGAAGAGAGATCCGTAAGTTAATTAAACAGTTTAAGCGCCCAGAGAAAAAATTCTCTGAGCGCTTTTTTTATGGTGTTAGCTTTCTTCAGTTACCGTGTTTTGGTCAACAGCTTCTTTTTTCTTAGAAGCTTTCTTCGTACTTGGCATAATCAGGGTCACAATCAGTGCAAGAATGGCTAGAATCAGCGTAAAAGTATAGGCAACATTTGTCCCATGAATCGCAGAGTCTAAGGAAAGTTGAGCTTTTGAAAGGACATTGCCAGATTGCATCAAGTCTTCGGCATGATTTGTTGAACTCGTTGTCATGACTGTAATAATAAGAGCCGTACCAATGGCACCAGCTACTTGACGAACGGTATTCGTTACGGCAGAACCATGCGCATTGAATTCTTTCGGAAGTGCATTCAATCCACCAGCTGTGACAGGCATCGTTAAGAATGTTAAACCGATACGCAGGACAATTGTTCGAATCATTAAGTAGGTATAAGTTGTTGATTCACTTAAATCCGTAACTCCCCATAGGGCAGGTATTGTAAAAATGAGTCCAATAATCGCAAGCGGTTTTACCCCGACTTTATCTAATAAGCGACCAGAAACTGGTGACAATAAGGCATTTAATAAAGCGCCTGGAAGTAAAAGTAGTCCTGTTTCAAGGACGCTAAATCCTCTACTTGCTTGCAAGTAAATGGGAAGTAATATCATATCTCCATACATAATCATCGTAAGCAAAACATTGATGATGGCTGTCATCGTGAACGTTTTGTATTTGAAAACCTTCAGGTTGAGTAAAGGATCCGCTGAAGTAAGCTGACGGCGACAGAATGTGTATAGAAAAATGACACCAGCAACAATAAAGGTTAATACTAATACATCGCCCCAACCTTTATCCCCAGCCGTACTAAATCCATAAAGAAGTAAACCGAATCCTAGGGTTGAAAGAATAACGCTTGTGACATCGAGCTTTGCCTTTGACGGCTCTGAAACATTAATGAGAAATTTGAGTGAAAGTCCAATAACGATTGCGACCAGTGGAAGCATTCCAATAAATAACCAACGCCATGAAAGATGTTCGATTACGATACCAGCAAGAGTTGGACCAATGGCAGGTGCGAAAATCATTGCAAGTCCAATCATTCCCATTGCCGTACCACGGCCTTCCGCTGGATAAACAACAAGAACAACAGTCATTAGTAAAGGCATAATAATCCCAGCACCAGCTGCTTGAATGAGTCGTCCTGTTAATAAAAATCCAAATCCTGGAGCGGTAGCATTAATCAAAGTACCAATGAATAATAAGAGCATAGAAGCGATGAAAAGCTGTCTAGTGGAGAATCGCTTCATTAAAAAAGCAGTGACAGGAATCAAAATTCCATTCACGAGCATAAATCCTGTGGATAACCACTGAATAGTAGTTGCTGAAACATCAAATTGGTTCATTAAATCGGGCAATGCGACATTGAGTATGGTCTGATTTAGGATCGATAAAAATGAACCTAAAAGTAAGACGAACATTAGTAGTCCTCTATTTATAGGTGTTTTTCGTTCAGTCATATATTGTTGCACAATCCTTTCTTGTTGTATAATAATTTTACACGAAGTTGTTTAATTGATACCGTGTCAATAAAATACATATTAACATGTGAATAGTGAATATAGCCATTTACACTTTTAATGAAACTGTGGATTAATTGACGTTCCTGTGGATATCTGTTGAATAAGTAGAAAATGTTAGACAAAGGATGGATAAAATGTCTAGAAAAATAGATCCTCGTATTAAGCGGACAAAGAGATTGTTTAAAGAGGCACTCATTTCCTTGATTCAAGAAAACTATGATAAGAGCAAATTGACCGTTCAGACGATCGCGGAGCGTGCTGAATTAAATCGGGCGACGTTCTACTTACATTATCGTGATATCGATGATCTAATGGAGCAAACAATCAATGAAATTCTTGAAGAACTGCACGAAACCTTGAAAGGGGCAACTGAGGATGCTCATTTCACAAATGGAAGTAATCGTCTTGTTTCTTTCCTAGAGCATTTTTACCGAAATGCGGGACTTTATAATGTGATGTTGGAAAACAAGGATTTCCGTAAAAGAGTGTTTGCAATTTTGTTAGATATCGTCATCTATTGGTCTGAATATCGTAAAAAGAAAGGCCGTTCATTTAATGTGCCTAATGAGATTGTTGCAGCCTCCGTGCTCGGGATTGTAACTTGGTGGTTGGAAGAGGGAACCCCGTACAGTCCAAACTATTTAGCGAACTTTATTGTGGAGAGATTTAAATAAAAGGTACCATGGTTTTGGCTTTGAGGCTGAATCCATGGTGCCTTTATTGTAGGTGCTTTTGCAAAAGTCATGGATTTTCTGTTTATGGTTACGATGGTTAAGAAGATCTTCAGAAAAAGGGAATCATGAAGCGTTCATGGTAACGATAGTTAAGTAGTTCTACAGAAAAAGGGAATCATGAAGTGTTTATGGTGCCGATAGATAAGGAGTTTTTCAGATAAAAGTAACCATGCTCTCCACATAGTTATGATACTCTGTGCACCCTCTCTATAAACGCTACTATGTAGAAATTACTCCAACTCCGTCCAAAAAATTCCTAGCAAAACAAACAAACTATCCCTTAATTAGCACAGATGCCTATTTTTCGCATATTGTAAGGGTATCGGATAGCGAGAAAGGGGAGTTTGTGATGCACCATTTTGGACAAATGCCTAGTACCAACAATTTCGTTCGTCAGTGCGCTGAAAATCAATATCCTTACATCATTCAGCAAGGAGATACACTATTTATAATTGCATATCGTCTTGATACTACGGTTTCCAGCATTCTTCGAACCAATCGAGGACTTGATCCATACAATCTTCAGGTTGGACAAAGTATTTGTATACCAGCCTGTCCGCCAAATCATAATGCCTATATTATTCAAACAGGAGATACACTGTGGCGAATTGCTCAAACCCATGGTGTGACGATAAAAAGCATTTTAGAGGCAAATCCAAGTGTTGAACCGGACTATCTCCGTGTCGGTCAAAGGATTTGTATTCCAAACTGTGAAGTCTGTCTTAATTAAAAATGGAATTTTCGAAAAATTATTGTCGTCGTAATAGAGGACTGGCATAATGAAAGGAAGAATATCTTCCTTTGAAAGGACAATTGCTCATGAAATCTCTATTGCTTACAGGATTTGAACCATTCTTGAACTTTACTATTAACCCAACAATGCGCATTGTTGAAGAGCTTCATGGTCAAGAAATCGGAGATTACAAAATTCATAGTGAAGTATTGCCGGTCGATTTTGAAGTGGCCGGAAAAAAGCTCATTGAACACATTGACAAGATTCAGCCTGATGCTCTTATTTCTTTAGGTCTTGCAGGCGGTCGTTACAAAATCACGCCTGAACGGATTGCCATCAATATTAATGATGGGGCACCTGATAACAATGGGAATGTTCGAGTCGACGAGACGATTCAAACTGAAGGCTCCGAAGCTTATATGTCGACCCTGCCGATTCGAGCGATGGTCAATCGCTTATTGGAGGAAGGGCTCCCGGCAGAGATTTCGAACACAGCTGGAACTTATTTGTGTAACCATGTGATGTATCAAGGTTTGCACTATACGAAAAACATCCCATCTGGTTTTATTCATATTCCTGCATCCCACGAGCTTGCCATCCAGCACGGAAAAATCCCGAGCTGGTCTCATGAGGATTTGAAAAAGGGTATTATCGCTTGTATTGAAGTGTTGTCGGAAAATCTATAGAAGAAGGAACCACTTGCGGTTTCTTTTTTTTTTGATCTTTTTTATAGAAAATAACGAATAATTACTTACTTTACAAATATGTGAATTATGATGATTTTGGCTTAATAATTTTGTAATATAATTTATAGTTCTGTAAAATCATGGGTCTTTCGTATAGTCAAAATGAGATAAGGAGGTATTGTTTTGAGAAGTAAATTAAAATGGTCCAATATTAAAATTGGAGGAAAGTACGCAATTATTTTTTCATTCATCACTATTTTCTTCTTAATCGCGATACTTGTTACAGGAATATTTATTAAGAATTCTAGTGACGATATGGATGAAACATTGAAAAGAAATGAAGTTGCCACAAATTCAGCAGAATTGGTCACTTTGTTTCATGAGAAATACTTATTAATACCAGAATATCTTCTTCTTTCAGATGAGGAAAAACTGAATGAGTATTTAGAGCACAGTATTAGTTTTGTGAACACAGCTAAGGAGCTTAAGAAAGATTTAGAAGAGGATCAACTGAAGACTTTAAATCAAATTATCGAAAATAACCACGAGCTGGATGAATACTTCTTTAGCACTATTGTTCCTAAGGTTCAACAAATTAACACAGAAGAGTTTCAACAATTACAACAAGAAGCCAATAAGTTGAAAATTGAAACGGCTGAACTTGGGGACAAACTTGCAGATGCAGCAACAAAAATTAGTAAAGAAGAAATGAAGGCGGCAAAGAGTGATCTAGAAAAATTAATTTTAACCCTAGTAATTTCTACGATCTTCTCCATCCTTATCTCACTTATTCTTTTAGTGTGGATGAGTAGAAAAATTAGCAAGAATTTAAACGATATTGTTTTAAGAAGTAACGAGATTGCTAGTGGTCAATTGAATAGCGAGGAATTGAATTATATAGGGAATGACGAGATAGGGCAACTTTCTAGTTCTATTAATTCGATGGGTCAAAGCTTGCGTGAAATGATCTCGGAAATATCCAATGTATCAAGTGATGTTGATCGTCAAAGTGCTACAATGTTTGCGTCTTCTGAGGAAGTGAAACTTGGAAGCCAACAAATTGCAATATCGATTGAGGAAATGGCTAACGGTTCGAGTTCTCAAGCAGATAGTGCAGCAACGATATCGCAAAAAACAAATGAATTTACTGACAATATTTTAAAAGCAAGTGAGGGCAGTGAACAGCTTGTTCGTTTCTCTGATGAAGTTCTAAAGGCTGCTGTGGAAGGCGATCACCAAATGAAGGAATCGCTAGAGCAAATGAATGTGATCAATCATGTTGTGAATAGTTCAGTAGAGCAAGTTCAGAGCTTGGAAAACAAAACGCAGTCTATAACAGAGATCGTCGGTGTCATAAAATCAATTGCCGATCAGACGAATCTTCTTGCATTGAATGCTTCCATTGAAGCTGCGCGAGCTGGTGAAGCAGGTAAAAGCTTCGCTGTTGTGGCAACGGAGGTTCGAAAGTTAGCGGAGGAAGTCTCTAATTCTGTTGAAGGGATTTCATCTATTATTTTTACAATAAAAGAAGAAACTTCAAGAATGGCAGAAAACCTTCAATCTGGTTTTAGTGAAGTTAATAAGGGAACTAAGCAACTTGAAGGTACTGGTTTACAATTTGCAGAAATAAAAGAGAAGGTTTCTGAAATGTATTCTGGGGTAAAAATGATTTCTTCAACATTGACAGATTTCCAGCAGTCAAGCCAAGAAATGAATGAAAATATTGAAGATATTGCGGCAATTTCAGAGGAATCTGCTGCAAGTTCAGAAGAGATCTCAGCTGCGATCGTAGAACAAACAGCAGCTCTTGATACAATTGCTGGAAGTGCCAAAAATCTCACGGACATGGTTGAAAGAATGAATCAACTTATAAAGAAATTTAAGCTTTGAGATTAAGTTGAAAGGAGGGCATAGGATGAGTAAATTTAATAGGAAATATCTCTACATTTTCTGTATGGTTTTAATCACCTTTTTGGTAGTCGGTTGTACAGGTAAAGAGGTTAAAGAAACATCACAGAAAAAAGACATGAAGTTAATTACAGATGAAGAAAAGCCCTATATCGGATTTTTGATAGATACCTTGAAAGAAGAACGCTGGTACAAAGACAAGGCTTTATTTGAAGAACAAGTAAAAAGTCTAGGTGGAGAAGTGAAGACTTTAGCTGCCAATGGACTTGACGATGTTCAAATTAAGCAGGCTGAGCTCCTTATTGGAGAGGGAGTAGATGTATTGGTCGTAGTACCTCATGATGCGACAATTTCGGCTAAGATCGTAGAAATGGCCCATGAAGCTGGAATCAAAGTAATTTCTTATGATCGTTTGATTAAAGATGCTGATGTAGATTACTATATTTCATTTGATAATGAAAAAGTGGGAGAATTACAGGCTTCTGAAATTTTAAAGAAAACTTCGAGTGGGAATTTTGCTTATATTGGAGGTTCCGAGTCTGATAATAATGCTATTTTATTCCGTCAAGGTGCAATGAAGGTATTACAACCTCAAATCGATAGTGGAAAGATCAAGCTTGTTTATGATGAGTACACGGAAGAGTGGAAGCCTGATGTCGCCAAGAGCAATATGAAAAATGCTCTATCTAAAAATGGGAATAAAATTGACGCTGTTATAGCTGCAAACGATGGAACAGCAGGTGGCGTTATAGAATCGTTGGCTTCTGTTGGGTTAGCTGGTAAGGTTCCAGTATCAGGACAAGATGCAGAATTGGAAGGGGTCCGTCGAATCGTTAAAGGAGTTCAGACGATGACGGTCTACAAATCTATTAATCAACTAGCAACAGAGTCAGCTGAACTTGCCGTGAAAGTAGCGAAAAGTGAAGAGGTTAAAACAGAGAAAACGATTAATAACGGTAAATCCGATATCCCTTCGATCTTCCTTGAACCAATCGCAATTACGCAAGATAATATCCGTGACACGATCATCAAAGATGGTTATTTGACGGAAGAAGAAATATATAAATAAAATTTTATTGCCAGTCATGCCTAAAAAGTGACTGGTTTTTTTCATGTTTTTTCGTCTATTAATAATGGAAAGGAGAAAAAAACATGAATACCATTAAAATCAAAAGAATATACGAACCTTCATCAGAGCTCGATGGCTATCGAGTTTTAGTCGACCGGCTTTGGCCGAGAGGGATTAGTAAAGAAAAATCACAAATTGATGAATGGGCAAAAGAAATTGCACCAAGTACAGACCTGCGAAAACAATTTAATCATATGCCTGATTTCTTTGACGAATTTACGAAGAGATACGTGCTAGAACTTACGGATAATGTGCATAAAGAAGGATTTCTTTCACAGATTCGAGAACAGCTTGGGCAGAGAAATGTTACTCTTTTATACGCCGCAAAAAATGAATCAATAAACCACGCAATTGTATTAAAGGAATGGCTAGAATTCACTTTAGGATGAAAGGCTGAAGTTTAAGATTTTCGAGCAAAGGTAGTATTGAATATGCTACAATGCAATAGTGACAATTAAAAATGATGAGGTTAAAAGATAAATTTGAAACAAGTTAAGTCGGAGGTATGTAATGGATTTTATTGAACTTTTAAAAGCAATCATACTTGGATTAGTAGAAGGATTAACGGAGTTTGCGCCAGTTTCATCAACAGGTCATATGATTTTAGTTGATGATATGTGGTTGAAGTCAGTCGAGTTCTTAGGAAAATACCCTGCGAACACATTTAAAATCGTCATTCAGCTTGGTTCGATTTTGGCTGTCGTGATCGTATTTAAAGATCGTTTCATTGAAATGTTAGGGCTCAATCGTGTATTTAAAAAGGGACAAACTCATTCGGGAACACATTTGAAATTAACACATGTCATTGTTGGTTTGCTTCCTGCGGGAGTACTGGGTGTTCTTTTTGATGATTATATTGATGACTATTTATTTACAACTAAAACTGTATTAATTGGGTTATTTTTAGGAGCAATCTTCATGATCGTAGCTGACCTAATGCGCTCCAAAAATCCTAAAGTAGAAACAGTTGATCAAATCTCGTACAAGCAGGCTTTAACGGTTGGATTAATTCAATGTTTATCGTTATGGCCAGGATTTTCGCGTTCAGGTGCGACAATTTCCGGTGGGGTGTTAACAGGCTTGAGTCACCGTGCTGCAGCTGATTTTACCTTTATTATGGCAGTTCCAATTATGGCGGGAGCAAGCTTTCTGTCCTTGTTAAAGAACTGGGAGTACATCGAGGTAAGTGCGTTACCATTCTATATTGTTGGATTCATTAGTGCATTTGTGTTCGCGCTAATTTCCATTCGCTTCTTCCTAAAATTAATCAACAAAGTTAAGTTGATTCCATTTGCGATATATCGAATCGTCTTGGTTATTGTAATTTACTTCTTATACTTCTAATGCAAAAAAGCTGTTCGCAAAAGGTGGATTACGCCCTTTAGTGAACAGCTCTTCTTATGATTTTTGTTTTTTTTGAATCGTGTCTTCCTACTGAACTCATGCGGACATAGTTCAAGAGATTTCTGAAATTAGTGTCTTCATGAAGGGCCCATGCGGGCATAGTTCAAGAGATTTCTGAAATTAGTGTCCTCATGAAGGGTCCATGCGGACATAGTTCAAGAGATTTTTGAAATTAGTGTCTTCATGAAGGGTCCATGCGGACATAGTTCAAGAGTTTTTTGAAAATAGTGTCCTCATGCCGTCCTACTACGAATCTAGCTCACAAAAACCTTGCTCAAAACGAAACAATCATTCCATCCTTACCAGCGTAAGTACCCATTGTTGCACCCATGTAGTTCACAATTACCTCTTTCGGTCGAAACAAGCGAATCAATTCCTGCTTGAGCACTTCTGCCTCTTCTTCATTGCCAGTATGGGTAATGCCAATCGTCGTACTAGAAAAATCGCTACTTCTTTCTGCGATAATTTCAAGAACTCGTTTCTGGAACTTTTTCTTTCCACGGATCTTTTCTAAAATTTCCACAGTTCCGCCATCTGCTCTTTCCAAGATAACCTTAATGTTAAGGATTTTCGCCAGTGAGCCTTGGAATTTGCTCAATCGTCCACCTTTAACGATGTTTTCCAACGTGTCTAATAGGACAAGGATATTCATGTTTTCTCGAAATTCAACTAGATTTGCCACGATATCATCCATCGAACTTCCAGTCTCCGCAAGCTCAGCAGCACGAATCAACTGTAGTCCATGCCCTAAGGAGCCTGCTAAAGAATCAAAAACAGTTACGCTTGCACGACCAGATAATTCTTTTCCCATGCAGGCAGATTGATATGTACCACTTAACCCAGAGGATATCGTGATACAAAGTAATTCTGTCTCCGGATCGAAGTTCGAGAATGCCTCCGCAAATGCGGCAGGAGAAGGTTGCGATGTTTTCGGCAACTCGTCCGTAGCAAACATTTTTGCGAAAAATTCCTTCGGAGTTAGGTCTATTTTTTCATGATAGTCTTGTCCATTAATGGAGACGGTCAAAGGAACAACAGTAATATCATATCTTTTCATAATCTCCTCCGGTAAATCGGAGGAACTGTCCGTAATAATCTTGATCATTTTTTCACCTCTAACGATTGTAAAAACTACTTTTATTATAACAGGTGAGGTTAAGGATGTATCAAGACAGGTGTTCCGATGGGGATGATACTTGCTAGTTCTTCGACGTCATGATTATGCATACGAATACAACCTCTTGACACGGCGTGGCCAATCGAGCTTGGATCATTTGTGCCGTGGATGCCATAATGCTCTTTGGATAAACTCATCCACATCGTGCCAAAGGGGCCACCTGGATTCGGTGCCCTATTGATGACGATGAAATTTCCGGCTGGAGTATCATGGAGCATTCTTCCAACGGCAATGGGATATTGTTTCTGTTGGACGCCATCTTTTAGCAAAATGAGCCTGCGATTATTAATGGAGACATCAATCGTATAGGGAATTGTATGAATTGGAGGAAAGCCAGGAATGACAATTGATTGGCCAGTGTATATAACATTCGGATTAATAGATGGATTTGCACTCAAGATGGCAGCCAATGGCGTACGATAATCTCTTGCGATTTGGTTCAGCGTTTCTCCTAATTTCACAGTGTGGATCAATGTGGACACCTCCGCGTATATTCCATACATTGTATGCTTCGAAAATTTGGTCGTAACAATTAAAATAAAATCTATCGGTATACATGTTTTTTATGTATGATAGTTCTATAGTCTTAGTGAAAGTGTTGGGAGAACGAATGACAAAACTTTATGACATCAATATAGACTCAGAAAAAAAGATTTTATTTGTAAAAGTAAGTGGATTTTTTCAAGAGGAAGATTCCAAATTGTACGTGAGTGAGTTTCAAACGGCCGTGAACACAATCAATCCTGCAAACTATACTTTAATTGTCGACGGAAGAGGACAAGAGGCTATTGAAAGTCATGTTATACACGATCTTAAGTTTGCGTTACAATTGTATTCATCTGCTAATTTTAAGAAAATCATCATTGTCAATCCGATTTATGAATCATCAAAAGAGCAAGTGGAGTGTTGTGTTAAGGAAGTCAACTTCAAAGGGGAGTTTGTGAATTCTCTCGAAGAGGCACAAAGTATATTAAAAGCATAACTGGTTGAATACTATGCTTATAAAAGTACGTGGAGGAGAGTATGTCAAAAAAAGAAAGCTTATTAAAAAAAGGGAATAAATCATCCTTGATTGCTGCCATTGTGAATACCATTATAGCAATCGTCAAAGGAGTCGCTTACTTTTTTACCGGAAATGTAGCGATGTTTGCAGAAACGATGCACTCTTTAGGAGATGCAGCTAATCAATTTTTTGTATACATAGGAAGTGCATTAAGTAAAAAAATGCCGACAGACCGTTATCCAAATGGTTTTGGAAGGCTTGTTAATCTAGTCTTACTCGGTGCAGTCATTATTGTCGGAATTATGAGCTATGAAACCATTAAAGAAGGGTATCATCATATTTTCCATCCGACAGAATCAACAGGGGTTACCATCAACCTGACTGTATTAGCATTAGCTGTCATCTTAGAGTCTTTCGTTCTTTATAAGGCGATGAAAGAGGTTCTTCATGAAACGCATGTCGAGGCGAAAGGATTCGGAATTGTAACGGAAAGCTTTGGTAATTTAAACAGAGCGAAGCCAGCAACAAAGCTTGTATTTATGGAAGATTTCGTTGCAACACTTGGTGGAGTCATTGCGATTATCGGTATCTTACTATCTTATTTTGCTGGTTTTCATGCGGCTGAAGGAATTGCTTCTATTATCATCGGAGTGATGATGTTCTTTGTAGTCGGAAGGGTGTTCTTAGATAATGCCAAAGGTGCTCTTGGTGAAGCCGACGACGCTTTTGAAGAGGAAATTGCTGCTTATGTCCTTACAAATCCAGAAATAAAGGATATCCAAACCCTATTTGCGGTAAAAGAAGGGGAGGACTTTCATATTGAAATGAAGCTCGAAATCGATCCTAACTTGACCGTTCGTGAGGCAGGTAAAATTAAGAATCGGATTGAAGCAAAGATCCATGAAATGAAAGGTGTCACAGATGTCATCATCGAGTTTGTTGAGGATGACGGTGTGCTGAATGGCGAGTTTAAGCCGGAAGCGAATAAAATAAATTAGACATAATTCTGTATCTGGATAGGTAACGTAAAAAGCAGTGTGACTTCATAATTGAAATCGCCCTGCTTTTCATTTTTTTTGGAATATGCTATATTATTAATATCACTTATTAAAGAACTTTAATAAGTTTTTTGTTCGAGACTTATTAAAGATATTTAATAAGTTTATTTAAATAGGTGGTGACTCTTGTGAACCCAACTCCAAAATCGATGAGAGTGGAAATCCTTCGTGGAATTCGTAGAGCTCTTTTAGAACTTGGTAATGCAACAAAAGTTGAACTTAGTGAAAAATTGGGAATTAGTTTTCCTACAATTAGCAAATTTTTCTCCCAGATGGAAAAAGACGGTGAACTTATTTCAGTCGGCCTTGATGATTCTAGTGGTGGAAGAAGAGCGAAAAGATATACATATAATCCTGAGTATATGTTAGGATTGGCGATCTTTTTAGAGAAAACAGAGACAAACTATATTGTCTTTAACTGTATAGGTGAAATCAAAGATGCAGGAAAAGCTTCAAGTGTATTGGAAAACGATGATTTAAAATCATTAACCGAGTGTGTGGAAGAAATAAAAGAGAAATATCCTCAAATTAGTTCTGTATCCATCGGGGTACCTGGTTCCGTTAATAATGGACGAATCATCTATATACCAGGATATGAGCATCTTCAAAACTTTGATTTGAAGGGATACATGGAAAATCGTTTCAATGTACCCTTCGTAATCGAGAATGATATGAATGCAGCGGTGCTTGGTTACCACGATCGTAATGGAAGGATGAGAAATAACTCTCTTATCTATTTATATTCCGGTCAAAATGGCCCCGGTGCTGGAGTTATGGTAAATGGTGTTGTTGTTCGAGGGAGTACGAATTTTTCAGGAGAAATTTCATTCGTTCCACAATATGATGATCGAAATTTTGGTCAAGCTCTAAAAAACGAGGGCAAAAAAGTATTTGTTAGTAATGAATATGAGATTGATGCTATTAGTAGATTAATAGCTTCATTTGTCGCGATCATTAACCCTCACAAAATTGTTTTTTGCGATGATGAAGTAGACCAAATGATCATAGAAAAAATTGTAAATCGAAGCTCAAAGTATATTCCTACTGAACATCTTCCAGAGCTTCTAATGAGTGATTGGAAACAAGATTATTTATTTGGATTACAAAGACTTGGTCTTGATCTCATGATCAATGAAATTAGTAGATAAGAAAAAAATAAAAGCGAGGTTATTTATGGCTACGTACTTTTTGGTAATCATCTATTTGGCTTTTATCAGTTTAGGGTTACCTGATTCATTGTTGGGTGTGTCCTGGTCCTTGATGCAATCAGAATTTGGGGCGCCGCTTGAGACGGCTGGATTGTTATTTATGACAATTGCTGGCGGAACGATCATATCTAGTTTCATTAGCGGAGCAGTACTTAAGCGCTTTGGAACAGGTATGGTCACATTTATTAGTTGCTTAATGACGGCTGGAGCACTACTTGGTTTTTATTTTTCTCCCACCCTTATTTGGTTGTTTATTTTTGCTATCCCACTTGGATTAGGTGCAGGTGCAGTTGATTCGGGGTTAAACAACTATGTCGCTTCCCATTACAAAGCACACCATATGAGTTGGCTTCATTGTTTTTGGGGTGTTGGAGCTACACTTGGCCCGGTCATTATGGCTCAATTTATTTCAGGTAACCATTCATGGAGAAGCGGGTACCTTGCCATAGCTGGTCTTCAGTTTGTACTAGTTGTTATTCTTTTCCTTACTTTGCCTTTATGGAAAAAGGTTGCTGAAACCAGTAATGCTAACCTATCTGTTGAGCCAGAACATATAAATACTGCAGATTCGAAAATTCAAAAGCCCTTGCAAATTAGGGGTGTTAAATTAGTTTTGAGTGCTTTCTTGTTTTACTGTGGCGCAGAAGCAACCATGGGTCTTTGGGGAAGTAGTTTCCTAGTAAACGTGAAGGATTTATCCGTAGATGTCGCTGCAAAATGGGTTTCCTTATTTTACTTAGGAATCACGGTTGGAAGATTTATCACAGGTTTTATTACTTTGAAAATCGGAAACCGTACGCTCATTCGGATAGGGCAGTTATTAGCATTAGTTGGTGCTGCTCTTCTATTTTTACCATTACCAACGATTTTCTCACTAATAGGTTTCATATTGGTGGGGTTAGGATTGGCTCCAATATTTCCGTGTATGCTGCACGAAACGCCAATACGTTTTGGAAAGAAGCATTCAGGGGCCATAATTGGATATCAAATGGCTTTTGCCTATATAGGGAGCACGTTTTTGCCACCTCTTTTTGGTTTCGTGGCCGCGCACTCCACAATCGGAATCTTCCCATTTGTCATTGTGAGCTTTATTGCAGCCATGCTCTTGGGCACTGAAAAATTAAATGGAAAATTGAATAAGAACACTTTATTAAGTGGAAAAGAGAAAAACTCAACAGTGATATAATCATGCGCAATCATGATTAAGTTAAAACAATACTCAAGGAGTGAAACCGAGATGAAAATAGAGCATGTGGCAATATGGGTTAAAGACATAGAAAATATGAAAACGTTTTATGTTACGTACTTTAATGGAAAAGCAAATTCAAAGTATCATAATAAAGATAAACAATTTGAATCCTATTTTCTAACATTTGATGATGGTGCACGCTTGGAGTTAATGCGTAAGTTCGGTATTGATAAGAAAGATCAGGATGACCGGATCGGCTGGGCTCATATTGCTATTTCCCTAGGGAGTAAGGAATCCGTCGATCAGATGACAGAGCGTTTACAAAATGATGGTTACCGCCTTGTAAATGGTCCACGTGTTACTGGAGATGGCTATTATGAGAGTGTAATAGAAGATCCTGAAGGCAACCTCCTAGAATTGACTGTCTAAGATTTGTAAGTAAGATTTGGCAAGTATCATAAAAAATAGAATTCAAGTTTAGGAGGAAATGAGATGATTAAGCTTGTTTTAACGGATATGGACGGAACTTTCTTGAATAATAGTGGTGACTTTAACAGAAAGCTATACAAAGATGTAAAACAGATCAAGGGGACTACTGTTGAACACTTGCAGCAATTATTGAATGTAACACCCGAAGAAACAATGGCTTTCGGAGATGGTTATAATGATTTGGAACTTATGACTCGTGCTAATTATAGTTTTGCGGTCCGAAATGCCGTGCAGGAACTAAAAGAAGCAGCGAATTTTATTACTCGTTCAAATGAAGAAGATGCTGTAATGAAAACAATTATCCCAATGTTATACTTACAAGAAAAAATACAGTAATTACTTTGTGAATTGAAGCATTCGGTGCGATATGGCTCCGAGTGCTTTTCTTATATACTTTCATATCGATTCAAAAAAGATTAGTGTATAATGTAGAAAAGCAGGAGAAATGTGCCAAAAGGAAGGTAATCTATGTCTTTGGAAAATGAAAACATTACAAGAATTGTTTTAGATGAAAAAGAATACATACTAATCGGTACGGCTCATGTATCTAAACAAAGTGCGGAGCTTGTAAAAGAGGTCATTGAAGCAGAACAACCAGATTCTGTTTGTGTCGAGTTGGACCAGCCACGATACCAGTCCATCATGGAAGGAAACAAGTGGAAGGATACCGATATTTTTAAGGTGATCAAGGAAAAAAAAGCTTCCCTACTTTTGATGAATTTAGCGATTTCTTCTTTTCAAAAAAGGATGGCGAAACAATTAGATATACAACCTGGTCAAGAGATGATTCAAGGGATTGAATCTGCAAAAGAAGTGGGAGCGAAGCTCGTTTTAGCGGATCGCAATATCCAAGTGACATTCTCTCGTATTTGGCATCAGGTAGGTTTTTGGGGTAAAATGCAGCTTTTAAGTCAAGTGATTGCGAGTATTTTTAGCAAAGAAAGCATTACCGAAGAAGAGCTTGAAAAGATGAAGAGTCAGGATATGATCAACTCGGTTCTGAATGAATTTACCGAAACCTTTCCTCGTCTTAAGAAGCCATTAATTGATGAACGTGATCAGTATTTAGCTCAAAAAATTAAAAAGGCTCCAGGGAAAAAGGTAGTTGCCGTTTTAGGTGCTGCTCATGTTCCAGGAATTAAAGAAGAAATAAAGAAGGAGCACGATCTGAAAAAATTGACAGAGCTGCCTCCTAAATCGAAGGTTCCACAAATTATCGGCTGGTCGATTCCGATTCTAATTGTGGCGATTATAGCCTTTACGTTTTTCTCAGATCCATCTGCCGGTCTACATCAGACAATCAGTTGGATACTTTGGACCGGTTCACTTTCCGCCATCGCTACAGCGATTGCTTTTGGACACCCGTTAGCGATATTGACTTCATTTGTCGCAGCACCAATGACAACGCTAAATCCAGTTCTTGCATCAGGCTGGTTTGCTGGAATTGTGCAAGCATATTTCAGCCGTCCAAATGTAGGAGATTTCGAGCGTTTAACAGAGGATGTTTTTAGCGTAAAAGGATTTTGGAACAATAAAGTAACCCGCGTTTTACTCGTAGTGGTTCTTTCCAACCTTGGAAGCTCCGTTGGTACCTTCATTGCCGGTGCTGATGTCATTCGATTATTTTTCAAACATATTTAAAAGTGCGAGTCTATTTCCAAGCGGGAGTAGGCTTTTTTATTTTGTGATTGTTCGTTAAAAATAAAACTTTATGCCTATATATCGTATTAATCCCTATTTTTCTACAAGATTCATCCTTCCACCTTTCCTCTGAATTAAGGAGGATGTCTCAAGGAATATGTGACTTAATCCCAGAATAAAATGGTAAATGGAAATAGATTCCTTTTTAAGTAACAAGCATATAGATAAATAAAAAAAGATGGGGAGAAAAAATGGGGAAACTTTTTTGGGGGTCATTTGTAGTTGCGATGGTTTTCGTAGTGCTTGTGGGGTGTCAAAAGGAAGTAAAAGTGGTTACCACACATAAAGTGTTGGCGGCTCAAACCTTAGAAACAAGGGCAATAGAAAAAGAACTGCCTGTTAGTATCGATGTGATCGATCCTTTTACAAAGGAAATTATTCGTTCCTTTGTTCCAAGAGAAATGCAATATGACGTGAATGAAGATGCGTTCCGAGACGAGCTTGAAGCGTGGGCGAAGGATTTAGCGAGTGGAACCGATGAAGCAAAGGGCTATGATCAGCGGATGGTTTTGGATCGAATTGGCGCAGATGGACAAATTATCAAAGGGAAACCAAGGGTGATCCTAAAGGAATCAGAACTAGTGGAAAGAGTATTGGCAGCAGTGGAAAAAGGAGGAACAGTTGAACTTCCTTTAGAAGTGCAGGAAAGTCAGTACAATCCTGAAGAAGCACAGAGTTTAAATGAAGTCGTTCTTGCCTCTTATACGACGTATTTTGATAGTAGTGTAATAGGAAGGGTGAAAAATATTGAGCTTTCGGCAGCTGCGATTAACAATGTGATTTTGGGAGTTGGAGATATTTTTTCCTACAATGAAGTGGTAGGTCCTCGTACAGTGGAGAGAGGTTACCAGAAGGCGATGGAGATTGTGAACAAGGAGCTAGTGGAAGGGATTGGGGGAGGAATCTGTCAAACTTCCTCCACGCTATTTAATGCGGTCGACCAAGTTGGTGTGGAGTATATTGAATGGCATCATCATTCGATTCACATCGGTTACGTCCCGATCGGAAGGGATGCAACTGTCTCTTGGGGAGGTCCAGATTTCCGATTCCAAAATAAAAAGTCCGTGCCGATGCTCATCAAAGCCTATGTCAACGGCGGTTCCATTACCGTAGAAGTAAGGACTTCGCAGGCGAATGCGAGTCAGTTATAGAAGGTTAGTAGATTTAGAGAGAGGGCTCTGGCCCTTTTTCTATTTGGATGTGGTACATTTCGAGAAAATACGAAATAGTTGTCTTCATGAAAGCCTCATGCGGACAGGTTTCACTGGATTCTTGAAATAGTTGTCTTCATGTCACTATCAAGGCCACTGAATACGTATCATTTTTAGAAAAAGGCAATTTTTTTAGTACCCAAAGGTCTACGCAAGTTAAAAATTATAAGTTCAACAAAAAGTGAATTTTTCAAAAAGATAGATAAAAACGCATGTTAGGAAGAGATTGGAAGTAGTATAATGTGTTTGTATACATAAATGAGAATGCTAGAGGAGGATGGGATTATGCGTAACAAAGAGATGCTTTTAATACCAGGACCTACACCAGTTGTCGATTCAATTTATGATGCATTATCAAGTGAAACTAGAAGTCATACGGATCCGAGATTCGTTGCCATCTACAAAAGCGCCATTGAAAAAACGAGACAAATGCTGAAAACAGACGGCGAAGTCTTCGTGATTTCAGGTTCAGGCACGATTGCCATGGAGATGGCCCTTGTCAATACAGTAGCTGCTGGGGAAAAGCTACTTGTGATTAGCCATGGCTACTTTGGAGACCGATTTATTAAACTGGGCCAAGCTTTTGGAATCGAAGTAGATGTCCTTCAGGCTGAATGGGGAAAGCAGGTTAACCCCGTAGAAGTTGAGAAAAAGCTTAGCGAAGGCAACTTTAAGGCAGTTACGATTACACATGCCGATACCTCTACAGGCGTTGCCGCTAATTTAAATGTTCTTGTACCTATTATCAAAAAAGCTGGAGCACTCGTTATCCTTGATGGAGTCTGTGCAACAGCAGCGATGGAAGAGGATATGAGCAAAACTTACGGAGATGTTGATGCTAAAATTGATGTTGTGTTAACTGGTTCTCAAAAAGCAATCGGCGTTCCACCTGGCCTAGCAATCATTGCTTTTAACCAATCTGCCTTAGAGGCAAGAGAAAAAATCGAGAGAGTACCAGCTTACTATTGTGATATATATAATTGGATGCCAATCATGAATGATCCATCGAAATACTTTGCGACACCACCCGTGAATCTTGTCTACGCTTTTGAAGAGGGCATGAGACTTGTTTTAGAAGAAGGAATGGAAAATCGCTATAAGCGCCATGCCGCTTATGGTAGAGCAGTACGAGCGGGACTTGCCGAATATGGAATGAAGGCCATCGCAGATGAAGAAGTAGCGGCTGCAACCTTGAGCTGCATTCTTTATCCTGAAGGCATTAACGATGCAGCATTCCGAAGTGCCCTTGCGGAAAAAGGATTGATTGTCGCTGGAGCATTAGCTCATTTAGCAGGAAAAGCGTTCCGCATGGGACATATGGGGAATACAACAGTCGAAATTCTTGAGCAAGCGATTGTTCTAATCGGTGAAACCTTAAATGAGCAAGGAGTTTCAGTAGATACGATCAGAGCCGTAGAAAAATTTCAGGAATATGCTTTAGCTGTGAAAAATTGAGGATTCCTCAGGAGTGCCATTACTTTACTGGTAATGGCACTCCTTTTTTGTTTTAATGAATGTGGTGAAAGATATTGGGATAGGAGCCAACGCTATGTACCTAACAGTTAAAGAAACAGCTGAATATTTATCAATTACTGAATCAGCTGTAAATGAACTTATTTTATCGAAAAAAATCCGTGCCCTCCACGATGGGGAGCAATACTTAGTCAATAAAGAGCAATTCAATACTCATCTAAAGCAAGTAGAGAAATACAAGGAACTCATCGAAGAAATTCTAAACGAGCCGATTCCTGAAGACATTGATATTAAAGATGAAGATTAATGTCCGGTACCAAAGGAGTCCTAATTTATGACCATATACATAAAGGAAATTATTCTTCACCGTCTTCGGATGACGCTGAATGATCCGTTTTCCACAAGCTTTGGCACAATGCAGGAAAAAGACTTCTTTGTTATTGAAATGATCGATCAAGACGGTCATCGAGGCTACGGTGAATCTGTTGCATTTACGAGCCCTTGGTATACAGAAGAAACGGTCAAAACGGTCGAGCATATGATGGAGGATTTCTTAATTCCACTGTTGTTTGAAGCACCGATTGAACATCCAAATGATGTTACGAGACGCTTTTCTTCTATTAAAAGAAATACAATGGCCAAGGCTGCCCTTGAAGGGGCCGTGTGGGACTTGCATGCAAAACGGCATAATCAAACTTTAGCCGAAAGTCTTGGGGGTTCGAAAAAAGAGATTGATGTTGGTGTTAGTATCGGCGTTCAACCGACAGTGAAGGATTTGCTGTCAACAATCGAAAAATATGCAACCGAAGGCTATAAGCGCATAAAAATGAAAATCAAGCCAGGCTGGGATATAGATGTTATCAAAGAGGTAAGAAGACAGTTTCCTGACATTCCGCTTATGGTGGACGCAAACTCTGCCTATACACTGCAGGACATTGAGCGCTTAAAGAAACTAGATGAATACAATCTCATGATGATTGAGCAACCATTAGGGCATGATGACATAATGGAACATGCAAAGCTTCAACAGAAATTACAAACGCCGATATGTCTAGATGAAAGCATCTATTCATTGAACGATGCAAAAATGGCGATAGAACTAGGTAGCTGTAAAGTCATTAATGTGAAGGTTGGTCGTGTTGGTGGTTTAACAGAGTCAAAGAAAATCAATGATTACTGCAAGCAACATAATATTCCGGTTTGGTGTGGCGGTATGCTGGATGCTGGGATAGGAAGAGCTCATAATATTGCGATTACGACTTTGGACCAGTTTGTGTTACCAGGCGATACTTCAGCTTCCGATCGTTATTGGAAAAAAGACATTATTGAACCCGAAGTGACAATGGATAATGGTGTAATCAAAGTTCCAACTAAGCCGGGCATTGGTTACGACATTAATTGGAGTGCACTTGAAGAATATCGAATCGAAAAAAGAATATTTAAACCAAAACGATAGGATAAAATCTATCGTTTTTCTTATTTTTATACATCTATATACAGTAATTATCTACCATAATAATATTTTGAAAAAATATATTGCATAAATAATCATGGGTAAGTATAATTAAAACATGTTAAAGAAGACATAAAATAATTTACTAGAATATAAAAGGGGTAGACAAAAATGAAAAAGATAACAAAGTTAAGCTTATTATTCATTGTTGCATTTGCGGCCATTTTAACAGGATGTGGCTCAAACGAAACAAGTGGAGATAGCGATTCAAAAACACTTAAAGTTGTAACAAATGCAGCTTATGCACCAATGGAATATATGAATGGTGATAAGATTGAAGGTTTCGATATAGATTTCATCAATGCTGTTGCTAAAGAAGCTGGATATCAAGTAGACATTAAGCACACTGGCTGGGATGCAATGTTCGTTGAAATTGAAGATAAGATTTCTGATTTAGCTGTTGCAGCGATTACTGTTACGGATGAAAGAAAAGATTCCTATGATTTTTCAGTACCTTACTACTTGTCTACTAATATGATCTTAGTAAAAGAAGGTAGCGATATTAAGAGTGCAGCAGATTTGAAGGATAAGAAGGTTGCTGTTCAAAACGGTACAACTGGACAAGAAGCAGCAGAGTCCATTCTTGGAGAAAACAGCGAGCAACTGAAGAAGTTTGAAGACAACAATATTGCGATTCAAGAACTTTTAAGTGGCGGTGCAGATGCGGTTGTTGCGGATAACACGGTTATTGAAACATATGTGAAGAATAATCCGGATCAAAAATTACAAGTAGTGGAAGATGCAACAGCATTTGATGCAGAATTCTATGCAATTCTTTTCCCTAAGGGTAGCGAATTAAAAGCAGAATTCGATAAGGCGTTAAATACAATTATCGATAATGGCAAGTATGCTGAACTTTATAAAGAATGGTTCGGTGCTGAACCGGATGTTGAAGGGTTAAAAGCTCAACAATAATATAAGTGTTAGAAACATTCCTTTCGTTGTGAAAACAGACTTAAAATGTTCACAAGATTCTAGAACCATTTGTTATAAAATTGGTTGTGTGCATTATTTCACAAAATCAAGAGATACGGAAGGAATGTAGTCTACATGTCTCATTACAAACCTGAGGAAATTGCAACCATTACTATTCAAAATGGTGTAAAAAAAGCCCATTACCCATTATTAAAATCTGCAATCCTAGGCTTTCAGGCTGGTGCATTTATTGCACTTGGTTACTTATTATATATTCGCGTAACAGCTCCGCTCGGAGGAGAACTTGAAGGGTTTTCTACGATTCTAGGAGCTTCTGTTTTTCCAATCGGACTCATCCTGACATTGTTGGCCGGTGGAGAACTTCTAACTGGAAATATGATGGCCGTACCTATGGCTAGATTTGCCAAGAAAATCAACAATCGAGCATTGATACAGAACATAGCAATCATTACATTCAGTAATTTTATCGGCGCTGTGTTTGTTGCCTATTTTTTTGGACATATTGCACAGTTAACGGAAGTAGGTCCATATTTAGAAAAAATGGTAGATATCGTTGAGCATAAATTGGACAGTTCATTTCTCCAAGCTTTTGTATCAGGAATAGGTTGTAACTGGCTTGTCGCGCTAGCAGTTTGGCTTTGCTATGGTTCGAACAGTTCGTCTGGTAAGATACTAGGGATTTGGTTTCCGACGATGACCTTTGTGGCGATTGGATTCCAACACGTCGTGGCTAATATGTTTGTGATACCGGCCGCAATTTTTGCAGGATATTTCAATTGGATGGAATACATTATCAATTTCATTCCAGTATTCTTAGGGAACTTAGTGGGAGGAGCCATATTTGTAGCGATGCTTTATAAATATTCGCTTTATAAGGATGTACTTGAGACAAAGCCCGAGGAAAAAACATGGAAGGTAAGTTAAGAACCCTCATGAAAAATGATTGTAAGTAGAAATATTCTTTATTCTAATATAGGACTATATTAATAGATTATAGGTTGCGTAGGGAACCTTTACTCAGTATAATATCATTATATCGGAATTTATAGAAAATTTTAAACTTACAATCAATGAGGGGGAAGGATTTTGAAAAAATTATCAAAACTAGGCTTAGTCTTGGTTCTAGGTCTTATGATGTTACTAACTGCTTGTGGAACGAGTGAGACGGGATCTACAGATTCAGGAAACTCAGGAGATTCTGGTGCCTCTGATGAAAAGAAGAAATTAAGAATTGTGACGGATGCTGCCTATGCTCCATTTGAATCTTTAGAGGGAGATAAAGTCGTTGGTTTTGATGTTGATTTTATTGGTGCAGTTTTAGAAGAAGCAGGCTATGAAGTGGTAGCACCAGAACATGTTGGTTGGGACCCACTTTTCATTGAAATTGAATCAGAAGAAGCAGATTTAGCTATTTCCGCGATTACCATTAACAGTGATAGACAGCAAACGTATGATTTCTCTGTCCCTTACTTCTTATCTACTAACAAAATCTTAATTCCAAAGGATAGCGATATTAAGAGTGGCGCTGATTTGAAAGGTAAGAAAGTAGCCGTTCAAAATGGTACAACAGGTCAAGCAACTGCTGAAGCAATTTTAGGAACGAACAGTACAGATATTAAAAAATTCGAGAACAATAACCTAGCGATTCAAGAGCTTCTAGCTGGTGGAGCAGATGCAGTTATTGCTGACAACACAGTTATCGAAGAATATGCAAAAAATAACCCAGATCAAAATCTAGTTGTTATTGCAGATGATTCTTTCGAACAAGAATTTTACGGTGTCATGTTCCCTAAAGGAAGCGAGCTAAAAGCTGAATTTGATGAAGCTATCAACAAAGTTTTTGATAGTGGGAAATATGAAGAAATTTATGAAGAATGGTTTGGCGTTGCGCCAGATGTGGAAAACTTAAAAGCACAGCAATAGAGGCAACATACTATTTAATTGCGTAACTCTATCACCTAGTGTTACGCAATTTTTTTTCAGGAGAGGTGAAAGATTGATGGATTTTCGGTTTGATTTAATTGTGGACTATGCTCCCCTGTTTTTGAAAGGGACATTGTACACGATCGGGATTTCACTAGTAGGAATCTTGCTAGGTACGATTTTAGGATTATTAATCGGGTTAGGAAAAATGATGCAAAATAAGCTTCTTGCATTTCCTTTCAACCTATACATCGCTTTTTTTAGAGGAACCCCGTTCTTCGTGCAAATCTTTATCATCCATTTTGGTGTGATTCCTGCTATTTTAGGAACAACGAATGGACTTGCAGCAGGGATTTTGGCTCTATCATTAAACTCTGCAGCTTACATTGCGGAAATTTTCCGTGCTGGTATACAATCCATTGATAGAGGTCAAATGGAGGCAGCTCGCTCTCTTGGTATGAACCACATTCAAGCAATGAGATATGTTATTTTACCACAGGCTTTTAAACGAATGATTCCACCGTTAGGCAATGAATTTATTGTCCTTTTAAAAGAATCCTCCTTAACAGCCCTAATTGCCGTTCCAGAGTTAATGTACTGGGGACGCGCATTTCAAGGCCAATACTATAAGGTGTGGGAGCCTTATTTAACAGCAGCCCTCATTTACTTTATCTTAACTTTAACATTGAGCTATTTATTAAGTCGTCTAGAAAAGAGGTTAGCAACAGAATGATCAAAGTAGAAAAACTTAAAAAATCTTTTGGTGCTAATGAAGTTTTAAAAGATATAAATGTCACAATCCAGCAGCAGGAAGTAGTTGTGGTCATTGGACCATCAGGTTCAGGGAAATCAACTTTTCTTCGTTGCTTAAATTTACTTGAAACCATTACAGCTGGTCATGTTTCTATTGAAGGCGTAGATATTACGGACAAGCAGACAGATATTAATAAAATCAGAGCTGAAGTTGGAATGGTGTTCCAGCAGTTCAATCTTTTTCCTCATAAAACGGTTTTAGAAAATATCATGCTTTCACCTCTTAAGGTGAAAAAAATCACTGAAGATAAAGCAAGAGAAACAGCTCTATCGCTTTTGAAAAAAGTTGGCCTCGAGGATAAAGCGAATGCTTATCCAGATTCTTTGTCTGGTGGTCAAAAACAACGTGTGGCAATTGCGAGAGCTTTAGCTATGGAACCGAAAATCATGCTTTTTGACGAGCCAACATCAGCACTTGACCCAGAGATGGTAGGAGAAGTGCTAGAGGTAATGAAGCAGCTCGCAAAAGAAGGTATGACGATGGTAGTTGTGACACATGAAATGGGCTTTGCGCGCGAAGTTGGAGATAGAGTTCTTTTCATGGATGGCGGCTATATAGTCGAAGAGAATGTTCCACAGGAGCTATTCGACAATCCGCAGCATGAACGTACGCAAGCCTTTTTAAGCAAGGTATTATAAGGGCTAGATGAAAACCGAGTCTATGTTAGGCTCGGTTTTTAGGTATGCTCTTTTCTCAAACTTTGTTGCTTTTTGAACAAAAATTAAAGAATTTATCTTTGTTTTCAACTATATCTAGTCTTAAATCAATGAGAAAAGAGCCAGTTTTTTTCGTAGAAAAAAACATACAAACTAACTACGATGCACAAAATGGATATTTCTACGTTAAAATTGGTAGTAAGATTTTAACAATAATCTCTCCGAAGCAGCCTTTAGGTATGAAAAAATTATGTTATGCTAATGATGGTAGATGAAACTTTACTAGAAATAAAACGTCTAAGAGGATGAGGTGATTGCAATGAAAAAACTAATTTGGGTCTTATTAACCGCACTTGCATTACTAGTCATGACTGCTTGCGGAACAGCCGACACTGAGGACAAGACGACCGGCGATGACCAACAAGTAGAGACAAATCAAGCAGAAGAAAACGCAGTCGATGAGACTGAAACAGATGAGGAAGCAGTAGAAGAAGATACAGCTACCGAAACAGAAGATGTGATTGTTGAAGAAGCAACATATGTGGGGATGGCAGATCCACACACAATTGAAGTAAATACAGAGACTGACACGATTTCACTTCAGATCCTAGATCCTGGTGTGCAGGATGTCGATTTCGAAGCGATTGAAGAAGAGGCTCATGTAACGATCGAGTATCATAAAGAAGGCGAACAAAATATCTTAACAGGTATTGAAATACACTAATAGAAGAGGCTGTTCCAAAGTGAATTTTGGAACAGCCTCTTTTTTTGGTCGGGCGCAAAAAAATTCAATAGTGCCCATCAGGATGTTTTTTTTGAAACAAAGGTAATGATGAAAGCTTCATAATGCCCTTTTTGAAGAAAAAAGAGTAACAAAGGTAACTAAGTAAGCTTCATAATGCCCTTTTTGAATAAAACCGAGCAACAAAGGTAATTATGAGAGCTTCATAATACCCTTTTTGAGTAAAATCGGGCAACAAAGGTAATTATGAGAGCATCATAATGCCCTTAGTGAATAAAACCGAGTAACAAAGGTAATTAAGAGAGCTTCATAATGCCCTTAGTGAATAAAACCGAGCAACAAAGGTAACTATGAGAGCTTTTAATGCCCTTAGTGAATAAAACCGAGCAACAAAGGTAATTAAGAAGGCTTCATAATGCCCTTTTTGAATGCCCTTAGTGAATAAAACCGAGTAACAAAGGTAACTAAGAAGGTTTCGTAATCCCCTTAGTAAAGAAATACTGTTACTATCATGCACCGATCACCCATGCTGCTTCGCGAACGTTGGATATCTTTGAATCACTGCGATAAGCAAAAATCCACTAAGTAACAGTAGTGCGCTTGTGATAAAGAAGACGGATGAGATTCCAAAGTATCCTGCAATGAAACCGCCCATGACAGGCCCAATGACATTCCCTAGGAAGCGTAAGCTTGTGTTGTAGCCAAGCACCTCTCCTTGCATCGCAATTGGTGCTTCCTGGCGAATATAAGCGACCCGCACTGGAATAATTCCTCCGATGGCCATTCCTAGTAAAAATCTGATGATAACGAGTTGCCAAATGTTTGTGACAAAAGCGCCCGGTAAATAAACCACACCTGCCACTAGCAAAAGGGCAATTAATACTTTAATGTATCCATAACGATCCGCGATTTTTCCCCATTGTCGAGCCATCATTAAATTTCCGAGGCCTGCTACCGAAAATGCAATTCCTGAAAAGAAAGCTAGATTAGCGGGACCGTGTAGCTCGCTCACATACAAGGATAAAATCGGCTGAATGCTAAAATGAGCTATTTGAATAAGGGTTGAGATTAATAAAACATTTAGCAGCAAAGGATTTCGTCCAATATGCTTGAAGATCTCTTTTGTTGTGTAAGAGGTTTTTGTTCCTTTTGCATCCTCCATCCTGTATTCCTTGGTCGTGATGACAAGAATGGCAGAAATGAAAATAGCGATGGACGTCCATTTAAAAGTAGAAGCATATCCGAAGGAGTCTGCTAATACACCACCGAGTAATGGCCCGATTAATTGTCCAGTGATACTACCCGTTTGTAAGGTTCCTAAAACTCGACCTGCAATCTTTTTAGGCGTTTGCGTCGAGATGAATGCTTGTGACATGGAGATGAATCCAGCAAATATCCCCATGAACGTTCTTAGTAAAAATAACTGCCAAACCGATTGAACAAATCCCATAATCATAATGGAAAAGGCCATCCCGAATGCAGAAAAGATAAGTATTCTCTTTCGTCCGTATTTATCACCGATTCTTCCCCAAAGTGGTGAAAATAAAAAGGCGGTTACAAAGGTAACGCCAAAGGTCAAACCAGACCAATGCTGAACATACTTCTCTGAAAAGTTTCCGAAGGTCTCAATATAAAGTGAAATAAAGGGAAGAACCATCGTCATGCTGCCAGAAATAAAAAAATTCGCAAACCACATAATACGTAGGTTGTGCTTCGCGATTTGTTGACCGTCCATGAATAACACTTCTTTCTATGAAGAAATTTCGGTTTCCTAAATATTATTTTAACTGAAAAATACAAAAATACAAGAAATTAATATTTCCCATCTTAAAATTGAGAAATAAGCCTTCTCTCGCTATTTACTATTCCCTATTTTGCTTGTAATCTTAGAATAAAAGTATTTGGTGTAGGAGGTTTTCGGAGTGGTTAAAGCGGTTATTTTTGATTTAGATGATACATTGCTTTGGGATCAGAAAAGTGTCAAAGAAGCATTTGTCGCAACATGCTTATTGGCAGAAGAGAAATATGGAATCTCTCATGTAGAACTAGAAGCAGCCGTACGAGAAAAAGCCAGTGGGATTTATGCATCCTATGAAACCTTTCCTTTTACAAAAATAATTGGGATTAATCCATTTGAAGGATTATGGGGAAATTTCCTCGATGATACCGATGATTTTCGTAAAATGAAAGAGATTGCCCCTAACTATCGAAAAGAGGCTTGGACACAAGGATTGCTTGCACTCGGAATTGATGATGCCGTTTTTGGAGAAGAACTGGCAGAGCGCTTCCCGCAAGAACGACGAAATAAGCCATTTGTCTATGAAGAAACTTTTGCTGTATTGGACAAGTTGAAAGATGAGTACAAGCTTCTTCTTCTAACCAATGGTTCACCAGATCTACAAAATACGAAGCTAGCAATAACTCCAGAAATCGCGCCATATTTTGACGAAATTGTTATATCGGGGGCATTTGGAAGAGGGAAGCCAGACCCGACTATTTTTGAGCATGCCTTGCAGATTATGAATGTTTCCAAGGATGAGGCTATAATGGTAGGGGACAACCTAATGACAGATATTCTTGGCGCATCACGAGCCGGGATGAAATCTGTCTGGATCAATCGCCATGATAAAGAACGTAATGAAGTCATTCCAGATTATGAAATTAAGCATCTTGAGGAGCTTATTGAAATACTAGAAACGCTCAATTCTGGTGTTCGCCGATAAAAATCGTTTTTCGCCGACATAATTGAAAAATCGCCGATATAATTTTCGCCGATATCGTTCCACAAAGTGAGGTTATTACCAATGTTTGAACAAGCTGAACAGCTTTTGCAATCCTATTTTGGTTACTCTTCGTTTCGAAAGGGACAAGAAGAAGCCATCCGTTCCGTTTTAGCGGAAAAAGATACAGTCTGTGTCATGCCAACAGGAGGCGGGAAGTCGATTTGCTATCAGATTCCCGCTCTTGTTTTACCAGGTACAACGATTGTTATTTCACCCCTGATTTCCTTGATGAAGGACCAGGTTGATACACTTCTGCAGGTTGGTGTTCCAGCAACTTATATTAATAGTTCCATCACAGTTCAAGAGGCTAACGAGCGCATGAATGATGCGATGGAAGGTAAATACAAACTTATATATATAGCTCCCGAGCGTCTAGAATCCTATGATTTTATTGAACGTTTAGAAGGAATTGAGATTCCTCTTGTGGCCGTCGATGAAGCTCACTGTATCTCGCAATGGGGCCATGATTTTCGTCCAAGCTATCTTCATATTCAAAAGTTAATCGACCGCCTCCCGAATAAACCAATCGTGATGGCTTTAACCGCTACGGCAACTCCACAGGTTCGAGCTGATATTTGTAAAACCCTCCAAATTGCTGAACAAAATACGATTATTACAGGATTTGCAAGGGAAAACCTATCGTTTCAGGTTATCAAAGGGCAGGACCGCTACGCTTTTTTACGAAACTATGTGAAAAAGAATGAGCAGGAAGGTGGCATCATTTACGCTGCCACAAGAAAAGTGGTAGACCAGTTGTATGAAAAGCTCCAAAAAGAAGGAATTGCGGTCGGTCACTATCATGCTGGCATGAGTGATAGCGATCGTCACGAGGAGCAAGAGAAGTTTCTTCAAGATGAGACTACGGTTATGGTTGCAACCTCGGCATTCGGAATGGGGATTGATAAATCCAATATAAGATATTGCCTCCACTATCAAATGCCGAAAAATATGGAGAGCTATTACCAAGAGGCGGGTCGTGCTGGCCGTGATGGTTTAGACAGTGAATGTATCCTTTTATACTCTTCTCAGGATGTGCAGGTTCAGAGATTCCTAATCGACCAATCTGCCGATGAGAGAAGAATTGCAGGAGAGCTAGAAAAGCTTCAATCCATGATCGATTATTGTCATACTGAAAGCTGCTTGCAGTCTTATATTCTCGCATATTTCGGGGATAGCGATGGGGAAGATTGCGGTCGTTGTGGAAATTGTACTGATTCCCGTTCAACGGTCGATGTCACAAGGGAAGCCCAAATGGTTCTATCATGCATCATTCGCATGGGGCAACGATTTGGGAAGACGGCTGTTGCTCAAGTTTTAACAGGATCGAAAAATAAGAAAATCATTGAGTTGAGATTTGATAAATTACCAACCTATGGGATTTTAAACGAAATGAGCACAAAGGATGCGAGCGAATTCATCGAATTTCTCATTTCTCAGGATTTAATTGGTGTCGAGCAAGGGGCTTATCCGACTATTTTTGTGACCCCAGCAGGGAAGAATGTTTTACTCGGAAAACAGATGGTTCATCGTAAAGAAATCATTGAAGTTGTTCAGGTTTCTACAAAGGATCCCCTGTTTGAATTACTTCGTGAGGTACGAAAAACCATTGCCGATCAAGAAAAAGTTCCACCGTTTGTCATCTTTTCCGATGCAGCCCTTAAGGATATGTGTGTAAAATTGCCACTGAGTCCAGATGAGTTTCTGCAGGTCAATGGGGTCGGGGAATTGAAGCTAGAGAAGTATGGGGAAGCCTTTATCCAAGCCATCCTCGAGTTTTGTGAAGCGAATCCAGAACGTAAGAGTGAAGCTTCAGTAGTGACCAATGCAGCTCCAAAGAAAAAGAAACCAGAGAAAAACTCTCATCTTGAAACCTATCAGCTTTTTAAAGAGGGCTTAACGGTTTCGGAAATTGCGAAGAAAAGAGAAATGGCGACGAGCACAATCGAGAATCACATCATGCATTGTATGGATCAAGGGATGGACATCAAATGGACGGACATCATTCCTAGTGCATACGTGCCACTTCTTGAGCAAGCTGTCGAAACAGTTGGCCGGGAAAAGCTGAAGCCGATTAAGGAACAATTGCCGAAAGAAGTTAGCTACCTGATGATTAAGGTATTTTTGGATAAGTAAAAAACTGCCCCGAAATTTGGGGCAGTTTTTATTAACCTATAAATTGCTCTGCTCGCAACAACGGGATGACTTCACCCATTCGTTTTACGACAAGGTCAGCAGAAGTCTCGTTTCCTAAGCCATGAGGGTCAATAAAAATTGTCATACAGCCAAGTGATTGGACGGGATGGATTTCGTTGATCCAATTGTCCCCAACGCTAAGGATTTCATCATACTGAACGTTGAAATGATTTTTGACAAATTCAAACCTTTCGATTGTACGGGTTGGTTTTTCACCATTAAAAATTTTAAAATCGAGTACTTGATCAAGCCCGATTTTTGTTAAAATCGCTTCACTATCTGGTTGTGGACTATTTGTTAATAAAACAAGCTTTACTTTGCTATGTATGCCTTCCAACGCCTCTTTAAAGCCTTCTATCGGTTCCATTTCAAAGTCTGGTCCCATCATATATGCCCTTGTTTCTAAAAAGGCTTGATAACTCTGTTTGCTATTAAGTCCATAGTGGACCGCAATGGAGGTAGAAGTCCACCACGGGTCTCCGACATTTACCATCGTCTCCAGATTAAATTCAATCGGTTCAGGATACAGTTCCTTCACCTTTTCGTCTGGAAGCTTATTGCCGTCCCAATCATACGCTTCCTGTACATGATTATCTAAATAAACTAAGATTAGGTCTCGCAGGGCATCATAAATTCGCCCGATGCGTAGAGGGTGCTTATTTTCTTTTACTGCTAGAAAGTCTTTTTCAAACAATGACTGCTTTTCCAACGGGAGTTTTTCCTTTAGACGCGCTGCTTGAAATTCGAAATGGTGCGTGTCTTCATATAATGTGCCGTCTAAATCGAATACGATTACTTTTATTTTTGTAAAATCCATCTGTATTCACCTCTTTATTAGTGTAAAGAAGTTTGGTAGTGAATGACAAGTGACTGTGAAAAATTTCTGTAAAATTGTCATTCGTCTAGTTTGATATTATGATAATACATATTTAGGAGATCAATTTCTCAGGAGCCTTTTTGAAATTGGTTTAAAATTATTTTTTCAAGGGGAAAAGATATGACGATTCAACAGGAATACACGTATGACGTGATGGAAGTGTGTCTACTTGCAGGAAAAATCATGCTTGAGAGTGGAGCGGAGACCTATCGTGTCGAGGATACGATGATGAGAATGGCCCAAGCGTTTGGGGCGAAGGAATCTCACAGCTATGTCACTCCAACAGGCATTATTTTTTCCATTGAAAGTGAACAACCGACGAAAACAAAGCTGTTTCGCATCACGAATCGTACCACTGATTTACATAAGGTTACATTGGTTAATAGCATATCGAGAAAAATTACGAGTAAGGAACTAGCGATGGCTGAGGCCTATCATGCCCTAAAAGAGATTGAGAAATCTGGCGTAGAGTATTCTGTAAAGCTGCAAGTACTCGCTGCAGCGATTGCCAGTGGATGTTTCTTAATTATGTTTAAGGGAACTTGGGTTGATTTCTTACCAGCGGTAATTGCTGGTGGTACAGGATTGGTTTCCTTTATATTGGCTCAGAGTCTAGTTCCGATCAAGTTTTTTGCTGAATTTGTGGCTTCATTGATTATTGCGCTTCTTTCTCTATTTTTTGTCTCCGTTGGCTGGGGCTATGAGCTTGATAAAATTATCATTGGTTCTGTCATGCCACTTGTACCTGGACTGGTCTTGACGAATGCTGTTCGTGATTTAATGGCGGGGCATCTTGTATCAGGTCTGTCAAAGGGAGCCGAAGCTTTATTAACGGCCTTTGCGATTGGTTCAGGTGTCGCAGTCGTCTTAACTTTTTTGTAGGAGAGTAATGTATATGATTATTGAACAGCTCATTACGAGCTTTATTTCAACCGCAGCGTTTGGCATTATTTTTAATGCGCAAAAGGATTCCTTAATCAAATGTGGGATTGTTGGCATGTCAGGTTGGTTTATCTATGTTGTGATGACCAATTTTGGAGTAGATGCAGTTCCTGCCTCTCTTGCAGGCTCATTTATTGTGGCATTAATCAGCCAGACTTTTGCAAGGATGTATAAAACGCCGATTATCATCTTCAATGTTGCTGGCATTATCCCGCTTGTTCCTGGAGGATTAGCTTATGACGCCATGAGAAACTTTGTTGAAAATGATTACAATTTAGCCATCAGTTTGGCTGCGAAAGCTGGATTGATCTCAGGGGCCATCGCCCTTGGTCTTGTTTTTTCTGAGGTTATTAATCAATTGATTCGCAAGTCCAAGCTACCTCCAAAAGTATATAAAAGATCGAGACTATGATTTAAGAGACGTTCTCCATAACGGAGGGAAGTCTCTTTTAGAGTCTGCATGAAGAGCCCATGAAGACACTATTCCGAGTAAACCAGTAAATAGAGTCTGCATGAAGAGCCCATGAAGACACTAATCTGAGTAAACCAGTAAATAGAGTCCACATGAAGAGCCCATGAAGACACTATACAGAGTGAACGAGCAAATAGAGTCCGCATGAAGAGCTCATGAAGACACTATACAGAGTGAATCAGCAAACAGAGTCCGCATGAAGAGCTCATGAAGACACTATACAGAGTGAATCAGCAAACAGAGTCCGCATGAAGAGCCCATGAAGACACTATACAAAGTGAACAAGCAAATAGAGTCCGCATAAAGAGCCCATGAAGACACTAATCTGAGTAAACCAGTAAATAGAGTCCACATGAAGGGCCCATGAAGACACTATACAGAGTGAACGAGCAAATAGAGTCCGCATGAAGAGCCCATGAAGACACTATTCCGAGTAAACCAGTAAATAGAGTCTACATGAAGAGCTCATGAAGACACTAATCAAAGAAATCAAACAAACAGTTTCCCTACCAAAAGAGACTTTCTCCGTATTTAGGAGCAAAGTCTCTTTTTTATGTATAACGAAAGACCTTTACATAAATAACCAATTTTCTGAGAAGAATATGGAACAAGAAGCAAAAAGTAGGAAGTACAATAATGCTGAAAAATAGGATGATCAGAGTGGTGACTTTCACATTTACAATGATATTTTCTGGACTTTTACTAATGATAGCACTTATCGATATGTTTATATGGCAACAATCTTTTTATCAATGCGTCTCCAAACTTTTCGCCTTAGATGAAGGGGCGAATGAAGGATACGTCATTGCAACAGCAGCTGCCGGTTTTATTTATAGCATCGCATCGGATTATCGCATTAGGAAGAAAAAAAGGTCACAGCAATCATGAGTAAAAAACTCGTAGAAAATATTTCATTATGGCAGCTTGCGGTATTAATGTTTACTTTTGAAATTGGTAGTGTCGCAGTAGTAGGTGTTGGGACAGACACCAAACAAGATGCTTGGATAGCAGTGGGTGTCGCAACTGTTTTGGGTGCGGGACTTGTTTGGTTCTATGTGTATCTTTTAAAGCAGCTTCCAGGCAGAAATTTATTCGAAATGATTACATTTTGCTTTGGAAAATGGTTAGGGAAAATCATTGGGTTATTATATGTTTATTATTTTTTATATATTTCAGCCAGGGTTTTAAGAGACTTTTGTGAACTTATCACATCAGTCATTTTCGAAAACACACCTATTGAGGTTATATCGATTACGATGGTGGGAATATGTGCGTACATGCTCTATTTAGGTCTTGAAGTATTTGGACGAACAGGAGAAGTATTTATTCCTTACGTTTTCACCTTCATTATTTTAATTGGATTAGCTATCTTGTTTTCAGGTGAATTTCAAATGAAGAATTTGCTTCCGATTTTAGGGGATGGCTTGGGACCTATTCTCAAGCATGTCTTTCCAAGACTACTCACTTTTCCATTCGGTGAGTTAGTTACATTCATGGTCATTATTCCATATGTTTCTCATTTTGCAAAAGCTGCAAAGGTGAGTGTGTTCACGGTTCTTATCAGTGGTTTCATTATCATTTACGGAACGGTGATTGAAATCGCATCTTTAGGAGCTAGACAAATGGAGAGAACGGTTTTTCCATTGCTTTCAGCTGCACGAGAAATCTCTTTGCTTGAATTCATTGAGCGGGTCGATTTAGTCATTGTATTCGTCGTTATGTTTGGGATTATCACAAAAGTCAGTGTGTTTTTATTTGGTGGTCTAAAAGGACTTGAACACATCATGAACATTCCATATCGATACTTGGTATTCCCGGTTTCCATGATTATTGGCTACATCGCCATTCAAATCAGTGCCAATAATGCTGAACATATTGAAGAGGGCATTCGTTTTATCCCTCTGTATATGCATATTCCATTTCAGATTATCATTCCGATTCTCATGGCACCTCTTCTTATCTGGAAGGTAAAAAAACAAAAAAGGAGATCGGACGCAAATGGGTCTCGCTGATTTTTTATTTAATCGAAGAAAACATAAGAATAATAATAAAATAACTGCGGAAGAATTATTTCAGCAGGAAAATATATCAAAGAAATATTACAAAAGCTTAGACAAGAACATAAAGCAAATACAAGAGCTTTTTGAGCATTCTTTTGACTTCACAGTCGATAAAATTAAACTTGGTGATACAGATGCATGTGTCTGTTATTTAGGCACAATGTTAAGTAAGGATACTCTTACAAACAAGGTGCTAAATAGTCTACATCCACAAAATGATCATCCAAAGCCTAAGGATATTAATTCGATTCGAGATAATTATTTTCCAACCGTTTCCTATGAATATGCGGATACCTTTCATACGGTTGTGTGGAATGTTTTAAACGGTTATGCGGTCATCATGGTGGATGGTCAAGGGAAGGCACTTTCTCTAGAAATTGGCAATATTGAGAAGCGGGCCATTACAGAACCAAGTACGCAAACGATTATTCGCGGTCCGAAGGAAGCTTTTACAGAAGATATCAACACGAATATTAGTTTAATTCGAAAAAGAATCAGAAATCCTCATTTGAAATTTGAAAGCTTTTATGTCGGTAGGGATACAAAAACACATCTTGTAATTGGATATATGTCGACGATTACGAATGCGGATATTTTGGAAGAAGTTAAAAAAAGAATTGAGAAAATCGATATAGGGGGAGTACTTGATTCTGGGAATATTGAAGAGCTTATTTCTGATAAATCTTTTACACCTTTTCCGCTCATTTTTAATACAGAAAGACCGGATAGTATATGTGGCCACATTATGGAAGGGAAAGTGGCCTTGATTCTAGATGGAAGCCCTTTTGTACTGACTGTACCGAGTGTGCTGACTGACTTTTTTGAGTCCTCCGAGGATTATTATCAACCATTTTTAATGTCGAGCTTTGTACGCTTAATCCGTTATATGTCTTTTATGATCGCTTTAGTCCTTCCATCCCTTTATGTAGCTTTGTCCACCTTTCATCAAGAGCTCATGCCAACACAATTATTATTGAGTATTCAAGCACAGAGAGAGGGGGTTCCTTTTCCGGCTGTAATTGAAATTTTTGTGATGGAACTAACATTTGAAATTATGCGAGAAGCGGGAGTACGGATGCCAAGAGCGGTAGGACAAACTGTTTCCATTGTAGGTGCATTGGTCATCGGCCAGGCGGCGGTTGAGGCTGGGCTAGTTTCAAACGTTTTAGTCATTATTGTCGCGTTCACAGCAATAGCAAGCTTCGTGTCCCCAATTTATAATTTTTCCATTTCGACCAGATTGCTTCGGTTTATTCTGATTCTCTTTTCAGCTATTTTCGGACTATACGGAGTACTATTATTTCTCATAGTAATGGTGATCCATCTTGTGAGCTTACGTTCCTTTGGCGTCCCATATTTGGCAGCAGTTGCTCCATTTAATATTAAAGAACAGGATGATATTTTTGTTAGATTTCCGATTTGGGCGAATCGAAAGCGACCATCTTATTTATACCCAGAATCCCCAATGAAAAAGAAAGGGAAAAACATCCCTTCTCCACCACCAGCAAGGGGGGGAGGCAAGTGAAGAAAAGGCTTCTTTTTCTCCTGTGTGCCGCATCTGTAATTCTTACGGGCTGTTGGGATAGTATCGAGTTAAATGATATCGCCATAGTTACAGGAATGGCGATCGATCCTGGGAAGGAGAAAAAGTATCGATTAACTGTGGGATATGTGAATCCTGCCCAGTATTCCAAGCAAAATCCTGCCCATGGTGCGCCTGTTTCGATCATGACATTGGAAGGAAATTCTCTTCCAGAAATCTCCGCTAAAATGAATGTAGGCGTGAGTAGAAGACTTATATTCTCTCATACTAGAGCCCTATATATTAATGAAAAAGTTGCTAAAGAAGATGGGGTGAGCCATTTTTTAGATTCTTTGGAACGGAGTCCTCAATTTAGAAACGATTTCAATATCTTAATTACGAAAAATAATAGTGCTAGTGACTTTGCAATGATTAATGATCCTGTTGAACGAGTACCTTCATTGAAAGTTCAAAAGTCCATTAAATCCCTCTTGAAAAGTTGGGGAGGCGACCCAAGGGTTCGTTTGACTGATTTTATTGATGCAATTATTGCGGAAGGACGTAGCCCTGTCGCAAGTACGGTTGTTATTGATGGAGATCCTGAAAAAGGACAAAATGCCGAAAGCAATATGGAAGTGAAGGCACCGGCTAGAATTATGCTTGATGGATTAGCTGTGTTTAAGAAAGACAAATTAATTGGTTATTTATCATTAGATGATACTCGGAATTATTTATGGACACAAAAATTAGAATCGACGATGATCAGTATTCCTTGTGAAGAGGACGGGGATAAAAATAATCCCCTTTACTTTGATATTGTTATTACCAATAATAAATCAGAAATGAAAACGTACTACAAAGGGAATCAGCCGCAGTTAGAGCTTAATATTTTTTCCGAGGCAAGTATTAATAGCATGCAATGTCAGAAGGACTTGTCTAGTAAAGAAATTTACACAGAATTGGAGAAGCGGAGCGACAAGCAGATCAAGAATATGATTACTGAAACGATTAAAAAGGTTCAAAATGATTTTGGTGTTGATATTTTTGGTTTTGGTGAAGCACTCAATCGACAGCATTATAAAAAAGCAAAAAAGGTACTTGGGCATTGGAATGAAGAATTTTCTCGAGCAGATGTTGATGTGAATGTTAAGATCGCTCTCCGTAGATCTGGTACAAGGAATAAGAGCTTTATTTCAGAATTGCCTAAGAAGGATGTGGAGGATTAAAAGGATTGCCTAGCTTTTTCCTCCTTTTTTCTGTATCTTTAAGAGTGGCTCAATTCTTAATTTTTTCAAATGATTAGAGAATCGAGTAATGGTATCTCAAAAAGAAATGCTATATTTCATGTATTAGTCCTTGAAAGTAGCCTTAAGAATAGAAAAATTAAAGGAGTACAAAATGAGTGAATTAGTACAAACAGAAATGAAGCCCTTTATCCAAGCTGTATGGGAAAAAGAACAATTTGGACAACCGACACAGGTTCAAACATCTGCCATTCCATTAATTTTAGAGGGAAAGGATGTTCTTGCTGAATCTCCTACGGGAACTGGAAAAACACTTGCTTATTTATTGCCAGTCTTAAATAAAATCGATCCAGATAAAAAATCGATTCAAGTGGTTATTTTAGCTTCATCCCAAGAGCTTGTGATGCAAATTTTACAGGAAGTGCAAAAATGGAGTGAAGGTAGTGGCATTCGATCTGCGTCGTTTATAGGCGGAGCGAACGTCAAAAGACAACTAGAAAAGCTGAAGAAAAATCCTCAAATTATCGCGGGGACGCCTGGACGCCTATTCGAGTTAATTAAACAAAAAAAGGTTAAGATGCACGAAGTAAAAACGATCGTGTTAGATGAAGGGGATCAGCTTTTAACCCATGAACATCTGCCAACCGTTCAGAATATTATTCGTTCGGCTTTAGCGGACCGTCAAGTCGTTCTGTTTTCGGCAACTTTGTCCAAGTATGTTGAAAAAGAAGCGAAGGACTTAATGAAGGATCCTGAAGTCATTCGTATTGAGAAGGATGAAACGATTCAAGCTGGGAAAGTCGAGCATATTTATTTTATTGCTGAGCAAAGAGAAAAGCTCAAGCTGTTGGAAAAAGTGTCCCGATTACCTGAAGCGAAGGCTCTTGTTTTTATCAAGGATATTGGAAACTTAACGGTCGCGGGAGAAAAGCTGGCTTTTAATGGCATTGAGACAGCCCTTCTTCATAGTGATTTAAACAAGGATAAACGAAAAAATGCCTTAAAGGATTTCCGTACAGGAAAAGTGAACATGCTGTTGGCAACGGATGTTGCAGCAAGAGGTCTCGATATTAAAGGGGTCACTCACGTTGTCCATTTAGATTTCCCTCAGGACATTGAGCAATATGTTCATCGTTCAGGTCGTACTGGCCGATTTGGAGCAGATGGAACAGTGATTTCTCTTGTGACAGAACGTGAAGAACGTGAACTAAAGAAATTCTGCCGTGAATTAAATATTTCTGTCGAGCGTAAAGTGTTTTTCAAAGGGGATATTGTTAGCCCTGACGCGCGAAGATAAATATTTTTTGCAAAGAAAACTCATACTACCAATGACAACGAATGAAGGAGTTGAGGTAGTTGGGACGTCAAAAAAAGGGCAATGCCAATGCCGAGCGTAATAAAAATGCAAAAAACCAAAAGGTGAGTTCTGAGCTTGTGGAATTCACGCCAAAAGCCGAAAGAAATCAAAAAAGAATAGAAGATTAGAAAACTGACTCAGGACTTGGTGCCTGAGTCAGTTTTTCTTAATTTGCCTATTCTTCCAATTTTGCTAGAGGCTTAACGGCTGGACCGTCTATGACCTCTCCATCCACAGAGTATCTTGAACCATGGCAAGGGCAATCCCAGGTTCGATCTCCATGATTCCATTCAACTTCACATCCTAAGTGAGTACACGTTCCATCGACAAGATGGAGCTTGCCTTCCATGTCCCGATAGGCAGCAGCCCGCTTGCCATTGACCATAACCGGGGAGCCCTCATCATTTTCTAAATCATCTGGGTGATTAGGAATGAATTCAAGTTTTCCTTTAATTAGATTTTTTGCAACATCGAGATTGGTACTGATAAATTTTTTTACATCTGGATCCGCATGGAATCGATGTGGCGAATAAAGATCTTTATACGGATTTACTTTGTCTAAAATCGTATCCTTTAGAAGCATTGCGGCAGATGTACCATTCGTCATCCCCCATTTTCTATAGCCGGTCGCAATGAGTATGCGAGGTTGACTCTCGAGAATTGAACCGACATAAGGAACTTTGTCTAATGTGTACATATCCTGAGCGGACCAACGATATAAGTAATTTTCAATGCCAAGAACTTGAGCGCCAAACTGTTCGAGTGCTTGGTAGTGCTTAAGTGTATCGATTCCTTGTCCTGTCTTATGACCATCTCCACTAATTAACACCAATTCCTCTCCATTCATAGGGGTACAACGAAGGGAGCGGGTTGGGGAATCGGCACTAATATACATGCCACCAGGAAATAGTTTTTTTGTTTTTACAGCAAGAATATAGGCTCTTTCTACATACATTCTCGCAAAATAGAGCCCTTTTTTGTCGCAAAAAGGAAAATGAGATGCGGCAATAATATAGTCACAATTGATTTTTTTTCCGTTACGGAGCATGACCTGTGGACGCTCCCCGTCATCAATGTCCATTGCTGCTGTATTTTCGTAAATTGTTCCTCCAGCCTCGACAAATAATTGGACAAGCTTATGTAGGTATTTTAAGGGATGAAACTGACCCTGATTATGCATCACTAAACCATTTTGAATATCGATATCAAGAAGAAGGCTGTTAACTGTTGTACTTGTAATGCCAAGCTTTTGATAAGCTTTGGCTTCTTTCTCAACTTTGACTTTGCCTTGATCGGTTGATGCATAAATTATGGCATCCTGATCGCTGTAATCACAATCAATATGATGTGTCTGAATCGTTTTTCGGATGAAGTTCAGAGCGCCATGATTTGCGTCATAATAAAGTCGTGCCTTTTCTTCACCAAAATGACTTATGAGCTCATCGTAAATGATGTTATGCTGCGCTGTGATTTTCGCAGTTGTATGACCGGTTGTTCCTGTTAAAATTCGACCCGCTTCAACTATGGCTACCTTAACCCCTTCTTTTGCTAAAAGATAGCCTGCTGTAATTCCGGTAATTCCTCCACCAATAATTGCGACATCAAATGTTTGATCTTCTGTTAACTTATTAAAAATCGGTAATGGATACTTTCTCCAATAGGACTCTGGAAAAGTAGGCATTTCATAATTTCCCACCATCTTAACCCTCCATCAAAAATCATATTATAGATAATTTTTCCAATTGGATGGGATTTATTCATGAAAAAAGACTGCTCAAGTAAAGGCAGTCTTAATCTTGATTCTTCGGAAGTTTGTCAACGGTTGTGGAATCTTCAGTCGGAAGAGCTTTTCTTAAGAAATGGATAAAAATCCAACCAACAATGAAAAGACTAATGAGAAATCCGATCGTTGTGAGTGCCCATAATAACATGAAACCCCCTCCTTCCATTACACATATATGCAAGGAAATGTCGATAAAGAAGAGGATTTCTTGAGTGTCTTCAAGAATTAGTAGGGAAAAGAGTGTAAGGGGGATGAATATGAGTGTGAGAACGGCAGATTTATGTGATGATTTTTCTAAAGAACTACAGATCGTTGGCTCTGCTTTTCAATCCTATGGGAAAAAGAAACAGTTTTCTGGCCCCATTGAAACGGTGCAGGTATTCGAGGATAATGTCTTGGTGAAAAGTGCATTAGAAATAATTCCTGAAGGCAGTGTATTAGTGGTCGATGGCGGTGGTTCAAAGCGCTGTGCACTAATGGGAGACCGATTGGGAGAAATCGCGCAAGAACGAGGATTAGCTGGTGTGATTATTTACGGCTGTGTGCGTGATTCAGCTGAGTTAGCTAAATTGGATGTGGGCATTTTCGCATTAGGGACGAATCCGTTAAAAAGCAATAAAGAAGGAAAAGGGGAGAAGAATATCTCTTTAAGCTTTCTAGATGTCAAATGGAATCCTGGTGATTATGTGTATGCAGATGAAGATGGGGTTGTAATCTCCAAAAGAAAGCTTAAAGAATAGGGGATAAAGAGAAGAATAGAGTTAGTGCATTATTTTTAATAAACGCTAGGTTCATTCATTTCAAAATGAACCTAAGCGTTTTATTTTAATTTTTTTGAATGCATCACAGTACCAGATCGAAGTGAAAATCTTACCGAGCTAGTTAAAAAAACTGGAACATAGTATAGCAAAACATTTCATTAAGACGCAACCTAAGTAAAAAGGTGCTCTTCTATTCACGACGATATTATTCATTCAATCTCATTGCTTCCAGAATAAGCGAAGTGAAGGCTTCTGGTTGTACTTCTTCCAGTTTTTTAATTCTAATATACCTTAAAGCTTTACCTGTCCCTTGTAATAACTTATTAACGTCTTTCTCTTGAAGTTCATTTCCTCTATGAAAACCAAGATTAACATGGTTCTTAGCAGTTTGGAGATAGCAAACTAATCCATTGTAAGAATAATTAGGCATAGACCATTTATACTCTTCTATAAGCTCTGTCGAAGTATTAAGAATGATTTTTCTTAAAGAAATCGCAATGTTTTGAATATCTGGTGGTAAATTCAAAATAAACTTATTAACCTCGTCAATTTCTCTGTTCTTTTCTACCATAAATTATCTCCTTTTAATAAGTGCTTAAAATACTTCTAAAACAAGTACCCGAATACAAATTTTCCCCCAATTTCTATATTTAATTTAACATAATAAGACACTTACAAAAACCATGACTTTCTATCCTTTCTCAGGAAAAAACTTAGTAATTAGCAAGTTAACCGTTAATTGTTATAGAAGTATTCCCTTTTTCATTGAACTTGGATATAACAACCATGTATGATTTCTCCTTTTTGATGAATTCTATCATCAGAGGAGGTGTAGTGAATGCTGAAAAAATTAGTATTAAGTATTTCATTGTTAGTAGCATTGGTGACTGTTCCGACGATTTCTCATGCTCAACAAGTACATACGGTCAGTCCGGGAGATTCGATGTGGAAGATCTCAGTGTGGTACCAGGTAGGGTTATCTGAAATCATCTCTGCCAACCCGCAAATTAAAAATCCTGCATTGATTTATCCAGGTCAAAAGATCACCATTCCAAATTATGATGCGACAAAATCAATCGAGAATCAGGTAATTCAATTGACGAACCAAGAGCGGGCAAAGTATGGCTTAAAGCCATTGAAGGCCAATTGGGAGCTTTCCCGCGTCGCACGTTATAAGTCAGCAGATATGCGGGATAAGAATTATTTCTCCCATACGAGTCCAACGTATGGCTCTCCTTTTACGATGATTAAAAGCTTTGGGCTTTCCTATCGAAGTGCAGGAGAGAATATTGCTGCAGGTCAAACAACGCCAGCACAAGTAGTGCAGGCTTGGATGAATAGTGAGGGGCACCGCGCTAATATTTTGAACGCTGGTTATACAGAGATTGGTGTTGGGTATGCTGAAGGTGGCTCGAAGCGGTACTATTGGACGCAAATGTTTATATCGAAATGATGAAATGCCGGGTGATTCCGGCATTTTTTTGTTTTTGGTGGGATCGATCGTGTCAGATTAAAACTCTTTATGTAACCCCTCAATAACCAAGTCCGACCTCCAACTAAGCCTCAAGACCGATCTGAAAATAAAGCTCAGGCTCGTTATGAAAAGCTTGAATTCTAGGTAAGATGGAAACATGAAAGGAGGCAACAACAAAATGAAAAAATTCGGGTTGCTTTTAATAGGAGTTATCGCAGCATCAATTTTAATTGCAAATGTTGGTCCGATTGTGGGGTTAATTGTTAGTCTTGCGATCCTGTACTTTGTCTTTAAACAATTCTTAAAAACAGAATCTGTAGGGGGGAAAATTGCTCTTGGTATTTTGGGTGTCTTCTTATTACTCACAGCCGCATCAAATGCACCTGCCATTATCGGAGTTGCAGCTGCGTATGTCCTGTATGTCGTCTACAAAAAATGGAACGGAACAAAAAAAGTCATCAGAGATGACAACGACCCATTCCAAAACTTCGAAAAACAATGGTCAGAGTTAAATAAATAATATTAATAAAAAAATAAGGAGAGATCGAACATGACAAACCTATTCACTCGTATTAAAAATACTGTTTTAGCAGACTTAAATGAGGCTTTAGATCATAAGGAAAAGAAAAATCCGATTGCTCTACTTAATCAATATCTACGTGAATGTGAACAGGAAACAGATAAGGTTCGTAAGCTGATTGAACGTCAATATCAATTAAAGGATGAATTTGCTCGCGAATATCAGCAAGCAGCAGACCTTTCGGAAAAACGCAAAGCGCAGGCTGATATCGCTGCAAAAGCTGGAGAGCAGGAGTTACACCAGTTCGCGTTCCAGGAAGCGAACCACTATGAAGAGCGTGCGACTCGTATAAAGAACACATTAAATGAAGCGGCAACTGAGCTACAAAACCTTGAAAATAAATATGAAGAAATGAAGCACAAATTAAAGGATATGCACCTTCGTAGAATGGAATTAATGGGTCGTGAAAATGTATCGAGAGCGAACCACCGTATCAATCGCGTAATGGATAATGATGCTTTTTCAGAGAAATCCTACTCTAAATTCGTCGAAATTGATTCATATCTTGAGCGACTAGAAAAAGAGGTTACGCAATCCTACAATCGCAATACAATTGACGCACGCATTGACGAGCTTGAAAAATCAATGAAAAAAGAAGAAAAGCTTTTAAACGAATAGTCTTGAAAAGCTAGACAAGTATGTGCATACTTGACCTTAGAATGGGCGTAGAATCTACGCCTTTTTCGCAATATATCCATAGCTCATGCATTGAAGGGGAGAAGAGCATGCAATTTAAAATGAATAGCGATTTTACAAAAAAGGCCGTGTTATTTGGGATTGTCGTCCTACTACTTGAGGTGTTGTTCTTTAATCACGGTGTCATCTTTACCCTTCTCGTGGCTATAGGGATGATTTATTTTGGTCGAAAAAAGATGCCCCGCCAAAGCGGAAAGCTCCTCTTTTGGTTCGGGATTATCCTGTTTGTGATATGTATTTTTGGAATGATGACCTTCAAGTTTTTGCTGTTGGCAATCCTGATTCACTTTATCATTCAATATTATCAATCGAAAAAAACGCCACAGATTATTCAACCGAAGATTCATAAAGAAGAAATTTTAGAAGAAAAAATCATTGAAACAAAGCCAAACTTTGAAAATACATTGTTTGGGGACCGAAAAACGACTGATCATGTATATGAATGGAAGGATATTAACATTCAGTCAGGAATCGGAGATACTACGATTGATTTAAGCTATACAGTGCTTCCAAAGGGAGAAACGGTTATTTTTATCCGAAAATTTGTCGGAAATCTTCAAGTCTTAATTCCGTATGATATTGAAGTAAGTGTTCATCACTCTTCGATTGCAGGAAAGGCCAATGTGTTTCAATACGGTGGAGATAAGATTTTTAACCAATCCGTGCAATATGAAACAGAAGGCTATGACAAGGCAGAGCAAAAGGTAAAAATCTTCACCTCGTTTCTTGTAGGCGATTTAGAGGTGAAGCGGGTATGAATATCATCCAAAGACAAATCGGCTGGGGAATGCTTGTTGCCTTTTTTGTGTTTGTTTTACTGGTTGTATCCTTTACGATATCATTCCCTTCTGTTAGATTAGTTGACCTTTGGGAACGAAATTTGATGGATATTCCCTTTATCTTGTTTGTTCCTAGTGTGAGCCTTGCAATTGGACTTTTATTTGGTGTCTTCTCAGGCTTTTACTGGAAAAAACAATTCCAATCGATCGATCAGGTTCTTCACGATGTAGAAGAGGGAAGAACCTTTCAAATAAATGAAACAGGCTCATTTGATGAAATTAAAACAGCTTTTGAACGTATTAGGAAAATTCAAAAGCAAATCACAGAACAAGCGATGCTATCACAAAAATTAGCAAACGAAAAAGCTGAGGATCAAGAAAATCGAATTCAGGAGATTATCTCGCAGGAACGGAACCGACTTGCAAGAGAACTCCATGATTCGGTAAGTCAGCAGCTATTTGCCGCTTCCATGTTGATGTCTGCGATCAATGAAACAAAGGCACCGGCAGATGAACGAGAAACCAAGCAATTAAGAATGGTCGAGAGTATGATTCACCAATCTCAGCTCGAAATGAGAGCACTCCTTTTACACTTACGTCCTGTTGCTTTAAAAGGGAAGACGTTACAAGAAGGAATCGAAGAGTTACTAGTTGAGTTGTCCCAAAAAGTAACGATGGAGATAAACTGGAAGGTGGAAGCCTTTCCGTTAGATAAAGGGGTAGAGGACCATCTATTTCGAATCATTCAGGAATCCCTCTCGAATACTTTAAGGCATTCGAAGGCGAATGAACTAGAGGTACTGTTAATCAATCGCGATGGATTTATCATTTTACGAGTCGTTGATGACGGGATTGGATTTGATGTGGAAGAGTCAAAAGCAGGTTCGTATGGCATGCAGAATATGTATGAACGGGCAGTGGAGATAGGGGGAACCCTTAAGATTGTCAGTGTTAAAAATAAAGGAACACGTCTAGAAGTGAAAGTGCCAATATTGAAGATAAAGGATGAGGCCAATGATTAGAGTATTGTTTGTGGATGATCATGAAATGGTGAGGATCGGAGTTTCTTCCTATCTATCGGCTCAACCTGACATAGATGTAGTCGGGGAAGCAGATAATGGACAAACTGCGATAGAGATGGCGCTCGATTTGCGTCCAGATATTATTTTAATGGATTTAGTGATGAAGCAAATGGACGGGATTGAAGCGACGAGAAGAATTATCGAGCAATGGCCTGAAGCAAAAATCATCATTGTCACAAGCTTTCTAGACGACGAAAAGGTTTATCCAGCCCTAGAGGCTGGAGCTACAAGCTATATGTTGAAAACTTCAAAAGCAAGTGAAATCGCCAATGCAGTTCGAGCTACATATGAGGGCCAATCTGTGCTGGAGCCAGAGGTAACAGGCAAAATGATGACAAAAATGAGGCAAAGAAATAATGCCCTTCCACATGAAGAGTTAACCACTCGTGAGATGGAAATTCTTTTACTAATGGCTGAAGGGAAAGCCAATCAAGAAATTGCAGATGAATTATTCATTGCATTAAAAACGGTGAAAACTCATGTCAGTAATATTTTGAGCAAGCTCAATGTGCAGGACAGGACCCAAGCAGTTATTTACGCATTTAAGCACTCGTTGGTGGAATAAAAGATTATACACAAAAAGCTCAGAATATATCTGGGCTTTTTACTTTAGTGGGCTCTTCTCTTTCTGATATAATGCGAATGCTTATCCCCTCTGTTTGAAAATTAAACGGAAAATTTCCGAGTGAATTGCAAAATCCCTATTATATTCTTGATATAAAAGAATTTTTTCCGTTTATATGATCAAAATCTTTGGATTTTGCCATATTTAGAGCACTTAATCGGAAAATCTCCGTTTATATATGCTTTTTTAGCCTCTATGATCTACATTAGACGGAAATTCTCCGCTAATAATTCACATACACGAAAAATTGTGTTTTAAGAAATATAGCAAGCCGATTTCGACTGTTTTAATTCGCAAAACTAAAAACTTTAAAATATTCTCCTAACTTGTCTCATATATTTATGGAGTAAGTAAGAAGGTTAGGAGGTGCAGCATGAGTACTTTTGTAAAAGGGTCACTTTTATTGATAGTTGCTTCTTTTTTAGGGGAGTGTGTGGAGTTTATCATGAACATGGTGCTTGCAAAGGAGCTAGGGGAACAAGGACTCGGGCTGTATATGTCAATACTTCCGACTGTCTTCCTCATTGTTCTCTTAGCGAGCTTTGAATTGCCTATCTCGATCTCAAAATTCATTGCTGAAAAAGATTCGAAATATCATAGACATATGTTGAAATCGGCCATCCATTTAACGATTGTGACAACGGCAGGATTTATGGTGCTATTCTTGTTGCTCATGCCCTTTTTAACAATGTTTCAGGAGTATCATCCGTTATTCAAGTGGTTAGTTATGCTATTAATTCCGCTTATTTCTTTTTCCTCCATTACAAGAGGTTTTTTTATGGGGAAAAATCAAATGGGGAAAATCGCATTGGCCAATTTCTTGAGAAAGTTTGTTCAGCTTGGCTTACTTGTTTTCTTGTTTCAGCTTTTCCAATTTGATACACAGACGTCGATTATGATCGCCTTCTTTACATTCGTAGGAAGCGAAGTTGTGATATTTATATACTTGATTCACATGTTCTATATTCAATTTCAACAATTAAAGAGGCGTCCTTCTGAATATATCAGTGAAAAAGTTGTCCGAAAAAATCTCATTTCCGTCTCAATCCCGACAACAAGTATCAGAGTATTTCACTCCTTGACACATGCGATACAACCATTTTTGATAAAAGCGGCTTTACTTCATTCAGGAGTATCAGCAACAGTGGCTACTGAACAGTTTGGATTGATTGCGGGTGTTGCTATGTCAATTGGATTCTTCCCAGCTTTTATCGCACATTCCTTGCTTATTGTATTGATTCCGACTGTGTCAAAGGCTTATGCAGAGAGGGATATGTCTCGCCTTCAGGAACTATTAAGAAAAGTAATGGGATTTACCTTCTTGTATGGTATTCCTGTAGTACTTGTTTTTTATTTTTTTGCTGAGCCTTTAACAAATCTATTTCTACACTCACCAACAGCAACAGGCTATTTACAAATCTTAATTCCGTATTTTCTCCTTCATTTCTTTGTCATTCCATTACAGGCTTACTTAATTGGGCTTGGCTTACTGAAGGACGCCTTTCTTCACAATATCTGGTCAACAATCATTTCTTTTTCTCTTATGTATATTCTAGGTTCAATGGATGAATTGCGTATGGATGGTGTGATTATTGGAATGAATACAGGTGCAATGCTCCTTACTTTGATGCACTATATGACGATTTGCAAGAAGATTGGTGTCTCCTATTACTCATTAAGAAGCGAAACGAGTCATCATTTCTAAACAAAGGTGAGAATCCTCACCTTTGTTCAAGCTTTATACAAACCATACTGTAAATGATGAAAACCCTTAGTAGTAGGGGTTTTTCTTGTGTAATGAGGAGAGAAAGGTGACAAAAAATGACTCTGTTCAAAAGTTAGCCATAACTTTATTGCAGATTTGTGAATAAAATCACAAACCACTTTTTTTTGCTGATAAACGTGGTAATCTTTAAGTGTAATAAGAAATCATAACATAACCTAATAAAAAGGGAGAGATTAAAATGATTGGAAAATTATTAAGAGAAAACAACATCGTTGCAGGTGCATTAACACTCGTTCGTATTTATCTAGGCTGGCATTGGATGACAGCTGGTTGGGGAAAATTAACTGAAGGATTCGATGCAGCAGGATTCTTAAAAGGTGCAGTAGCAAATCCAGTAGTATCACATGATGTTCTTGCTTATCCAGGTTGGGTATCATTCTTAGAAAGCTTCGCAGTTCCAAATGCAGGATTATTCAGTACTTTGATTCCACTAGGTGAATTCTTAGTAGGTTTAGGACTTATTCTTGGATGTTTAACAACTGCAGCAGCATTCTTTGCAATGGTAATGAACTTCTCATTCATGTTCTCTGGTACAATTTCTAGTAACCCAATGGATATCTTAATGGGAGTATTCATCGCAGCAGCTGGTTACAACGCTGGTAAATTTGGTTTAGACCGTTACGTATTACCTTACCTTCGCAAGCTTGTTTTCAAAGGTAAAAGTCACGAAGGAAGCTCTGTTACAAACTAACTAATACTATCACAAACAAGCAGTAGGGATATCAAAATCCTGCTGCTTGTTTTTTTGTGTAAAAGTGTAGGGAGCCAGAAACCTAAAAGCGTCTATTATTAATGAAGTGCTTTTAGGAGGAAATCCCATGAAACAGCAACAACAATTCGAAAATTGGATATGTGAAAACGGACATCTATTATTAAAATTTATTTATAGACAAGTACGAAATAAAGAGCTATCAGAGGATCTTTATCAAGAAGTGTTAATCTCAGCATACTTAGCTTTGCCGAATTTCGAAGAACGTTCTCAGATGAAAAGTTGGATCTTCAAGATTGCCATAAATAAATGTAGAGATTATTGGCGTAAGGAACAAACGGTACGAAAGTTTTGGGAGGAAAAAGTCTATCACTACGATGTGGATTCAACCATTCCACTTCCAGAGGAAAGTGTCATCAGTAAATGTACGAAAGAAGAGATGATAGAAACAATCAATGAGCTTCCAGTCATGTACCGCGAGCCAATGTTATTATATTATTTTTATGATCAATCATTATTAGAAATAAGTTCATCCAAAAATGTACCGATTTCAACTGTGAAAACTAGAATGAGAAGAGCTCGGTTTCAGTTGAAAGAGAAAGTGGACGCACTTGTTGCTCTTTAAAAATCGCATAAATACATATAATATAGAAAGGATGAATTCGAAAAAGGAGAAAGAGCATGAGCGAAAAATATTGTAAGGAATCTTTTGTCGTGAAGACAAGCATTGTTTTGCCACCAGATACAAATAATTACGGTACATTATTTGGCGGGAAGCTGATGGAGTATATAGATGATGTCGCCGCTATTTCTGCGATGCGTCATTCTCGAAAAAATATTGTGACAGCCTCAACGGATTCCGTTGATTTTCTGCATCCCATTCATGAAGGGAATTCTGTTTGCTTAGAGTCTTTTGTGACGTATACGGGCAGAACATCTATGGAGGTTTTTGTCCGAGTGATTGCAGAGGATTTGTTAACAGGTGAACGTAATATTTGTGCGTTATCGTTTTTAACAATGGTGGCGATTGATGAGAACGGAAAACCGACCGAAGTTCCGAAGGTTGTGCCGCAATCAGAAATCGAGAGGGAACTTTATCAATCTGCGAAAGAACGTGCAGAAGTTAGAAAGAAACGAAGAAAAGAGACCGAGAATTTGTCCAAGAAATTTGGTGCGGGTCTTCCTTGGTAGAATTAGACTGAAAGCTGTCTTTTGAAGACAGCTTTTTTTGTCGAATAAATTCATTATTTCCTCGGAAATTTGGTGTTTTCAATGAAGTTTGACGAAACGAACGAAATAGTAGTTAGAATATTGTATAAATTGTTATAATGGTTTTACGTGATTTTTAATAATGGGGTGAGGGTATGCGATCGATCATACTTGGGTTATGTGCAGCATTCTTTTTTGCTACGACCTTTGTATTGAATAGAGGAATGGAAATGTCAGGGGGCAGCTGGATTTGGAGCGCCTCACTTCGGTTTATGTTTATGGTGCCGTTTTTATTGGTTATTGTGATGAGAAGAAAAAAACTCAAACAATTATTCGATGTGATGAAAGAAAGTCCAGGAACATGGCTATTGTGGAGTATCGTGGGGTTTGGGTTATTCTATGGGCCAATTTGTTTTGCCACAGTTTATTCACCTGGTTGGCTCGTCGCAGGAACATGGCAGTTTACGATTATCGCAGGTTCGTTGCTAGCACCCTTCTTTGTTGAGACGGTTCAATCAGCAAATGGTCCAATTCTAATGAGAGGGAAAATTCCAGCTAAGGGCTTGTTGTTTTCTCTAATTATTTTGGTTGGAATCGGGCTTATGCAATGGGAGCAAGCAGAGCAACTGTCATTGAAGGAGCTTTGGCTAGGCATCTTTCCTGTGGTGGTGGCTGCGTTTGCCTATCCGCTAGGAAACAGAAAAATGATGAGTTTTGTAAATGGCAGACTTGATGTTTTTCAACGTGTCCTTGGGATGACACTGGCAAGTATGCCATTATGGATCCTTTTATCGATATATGGATTAATGACGGTGGGACCTCCGAGTATGAATCAAACGGTACAATCCCTCATTGTAGCCATTAGCTCTGGAGTAATCGCAACAGTACTCTTTTTTATGGCGACGGATATGGTAAAGGACAGTATGCAAAAATTAGCATCAGTTGAGGCGACACAATCGATGGAGGTACTCTTTGCATTGGCAGGAGAAATGGTATTCCTATCAATTGCATTTCCTTCACTACTTTCATGGACTGGGATTTTTTTAGTGATAGTGGGGATGATTTTACACAGTTATGCTAGTCGTGGAGACATAAAGCTTATAAGTAAAGAAAAGGTGTCACAAATGTAAAAAGAACGGCCCAGGCCGTTCTTTTCTAATCTCTACTTCCCAGGATTCCAAAGATCCGAAGAATGCTAATAAATAGGTTAATAAAATCTAAGTAAAGATTCAGTGCCATAAGTGGTACTTCTTCCGCACTTACCCCATAGTGTTTCATTCTGTTGAAGTCAAATAACACATAACCACTAAATACTAATACGCCGATAAATGAAAATGCGAGCATACCCGTTGAGCTTAATGGCCAGAAAATGTTAAAGATTGAAATCGCAATAAGCGCGATGAGAGCAGCCAATAGCATTCCACCTAAGAATGATAAATCTCTCTTCGTAGTTGAAGCATAAATAGCTAAGCCTGCAAATACAGCTGTTGTTGTACCAAGTGCCATTATCACGGTGTTGGCGCCAATCGTTGCTACGTAATGTGACACGATTGGATATGTCGTTAGACCAGAGATAAAAGTGAACACATACAAGAATGTATAAGACATTGCCTTCTTACGTCTTAGTAAAAACGCACCGAGTAGCATAGCGAATTCTAAAATCATGAGTGGTAAGAATAAAGCTGGTGGGACAAATACGCCTGTCATTGTGCCGGCAAATGCGATTGCAAGTGAAATCGCAAATGTTCTTAAGACAGATGGTAAATATTGATTTGTTGTTTGATATGAATACATAATAACCTTTCTCCTCTTAATTAAATTGGTTTTGATAGTTATACGTGCTTTTAGACAAGAAGTTTCAATTATTTTTTAGCAAGTCACGTATTTCTCTTAATAGTTCTTCTTTTTGATCGATTACTGGAACTGCCTCTTTTGGCTCTTCCTTACGTTTAAACTTATTCAGGGTTCGTACGAATAAGAAGATCGAAAAAGCGATAATCAAAAAATCAACGATGTTTTGAATAAATAAACCGTATTTTATTACAGCCTTTCCAACCTGAAAAGAGAGTTCCGAAAAGTTATTCCCGCCACTAATTAGTCCAACTAGTGGCATAATAATGTTATCCACTAGAGATGTAACGATTTTACCAAAAGCAGCCCCAATCACAACCCCAACGGCAAGGTCTATTACATTGCCTTTCATTGCAAATTTCTTAAATTCATTCCACATCTATATTTCCTCCTTAAAACAAGCAATTCTACTCTACTATAATTTAAGACAAAAACGATGTACAATAAACATGACTATAGTGTTATCTTGTTACAAAGGAGCTTAGAAATGAAAAATGGAATAGATGAAAAAGATCCGCGCTTCAAAGTGGCGAACAAAGAAGCCTTGATAGGGATCATTCTAGTTATTATTAACTTCTTATGGTGGTTTGGGTTCGCTTATGGCATGGGCTCTGAATCAGTCGAAAATTATTCATACATAATGGGACTACCAGCTTGGTTTTTTTATAGCTGTGTAGGTGGATTTATTTTAATGGTTTTACTTGTAATCTTCGTGGTGAAGTTCTTTTTTAAAGATGTGCCCTTTGAGGATGAAGGGGGAGAATCAGAATGAATTGGGCAGTTATTCTTCCATTCCTAATTATCCTATTTGCTTTTTTTATCATCGGACTATGGGCGAGTAAGCCTCTTGCTAAAAGCAACTCGTTTTTGCAGGATTATTTTCTTGGAGACCGACAGTTAGGAGGCTTCATCCTAGCGATGACCATGGTGGCAACATACGGAAGCGCAAGTAGTTTTATCGGTGGACCAGGGATTGCCTATACGCAAGGTCTTGGATGGGTACTGCTATCGATGGCACAGCTTGCAACAGGCTATTTTGTTTTAATGATACTTGGGAAAAAATTCGCCATTGTTGTACGTAAATACAAGGCAATCACACTTGTGGACTTTTTAAAAGAACGTTATCAAAGCAAATGGGTCGTACTTCTATCGGCTTTTAGTATCATTATTTTCTTATTCTCCTCTATGGGGGCGCAATGGGTTGGAGGAGGTGTCCTAATTGAATCTTTAACGGGGCTGTCCTATACAACGAGCTTATTTATTTTTGCGTTGTCAGCGATCGTCTATGTGATTCTTGGAGGATTCCGAGCAGTTGCCCTAACTGATGTTTTACAAGGAGTTGTCATGTTCGTTGGGACTCTTACTCTATTGATTGGAACGATTATTGCAGGTGGGGGAATTGAGAATATCATTGCAGAACTTACCGCGGAAAATCCCAATTTGATTACACCTTTTGGATTTGATGGTGGACTTAAGCCACTTTACGTTTCATCCTTTTGGATTTTAGTAGGAATTGGAGTAGTAGGGTTGCCACAAATTACGGTAAGAGCGATGTCCTACAAAAATTCAAAAGCGATGCATCAGGCCATCATTGTGAGCACAATTGTTGTTGGGTTTATTATGTTAGGGATGCATTTAATCGGAGTATTTGCACGACCAATTTTACCGGGTATTGAAAAAGGCGATACAGTCATGCCGCTATTAGCGATGGAAGTTTTACCAGCTTGGTTAGCGGGAGTTGTCTTGGCTGCACCAATGGCAGCGATTATGTCGACGGTGAATGCATTGCTGCTACTAGTTAGTTCGGCAATAGTCAAAGACGTATATGTCAATTACATGAAGCCTGATGCAAGTGAAAAGGCTGTGAAAAATATAAGCTTGATGGTAACAACGATCATAGGAATCTTAGTATTCCTCATGGCACTAAGTCCTCCAGATTTTATTATTTGGTTAAACCTATTTGCATTTGGAGGATTAGAGGCAGCGTTCATTTGGCCGGTTATTCTTGGACTGTATTGGCAAAAAGGGAACAAGTACGGAGCTGTTTTCTCGATGATTATCGGGGTAGGTTCTTATATCTTATTTGATTCCTTTTATCCCAATGCGTTCGGGATGCATACTGTAACGTTACCAATCATATTGTCCCTAGTTGCTTATGTAGTGGGAAGCTTGGCTACGAAGCAAGAAGTGAAATTGGGATAAATGGATTGATAAAATTTGTCGGTCAAGATGATAGAGAACCTTGGTGGAGTTGACCGACAAATCTAGTTTGCACGCCAAGAAGAGAGTCTATCTGGTGAAGCTGACCGACAAATCTGATTTGTACGCCAAGAAGAGGGGAAATCTAGTCAAACTGACTGATAAATAAATCATGTTCCGAAATAAGATCAAAAGAAGCTGTGCGTACCACCTGTACGAACAGCTTCTGTTTTAATATCGTATTTTAAAAGAATGAAAAGGCTCTGTATCTGCTAATTCATTTATGTTTATATCCGTAACTTTGGAAAATGGATTTCCTTGGCGGAGGCTTTTAATGAACTGGTCTACGTTGTCTTTATCTCCGACAGCAACAATCTCCACTTCACCATCAGTTGAATTTCGTACCCAACCTGTAATGTGGTATTGAACAGCCTTCATTTGTGTAAAATAGCGGAAGCCAACTCCCTGAACAACTCCACTAACTGTAATATGTAATCGAACCAACCCAATTCACCTCTCATACCTTAGGTCCATCCGCCTAAAAGTCTTCTCTATACTAATATCGTCCCACAAACTTAATAACAATGCAACAATGAAAACAAGAAGAAGATTGTAAATGAAACAAAAAAAAAGGATAGTTCACCAATGTGGCGAACCATCCTTTAGTCATTTTTAGAATGCCCAATCACCTTTACGGAACACTGGTTCAACTGTTCCGTCAGCTGTGATACCATCAATGTCCATTCTTGCTGAGCCAATCATGAAATCAACATGTGTGATACTTTCGTTAATTCCAGCTGCAGCAAGCTCTTCGCTCGACATTTTCTTTCCGCCTTCAATACAGAATGCATAGGCACTTCCAATTGCAAGGTGGTTCGATGCATTTTCGTCAAATAGTGTATTGTAGAACAAAATATTGGACTGTGAAATAGGTGAGTTATGTGGAACTAGAGCAACTTCCCCTAAGTAGTGAGAGCCTTCATCTGTATCAACAAGGTCCTTTAAGATTTGTTCTCCTTCTTCTGCCTTCACACCAACGATGCGACCATTTTCAAATGTTACGGAGAAGTTGTTGATTAAGTTTCCACCGTAGCTTAATGGCTTTGTGCTTGCTACCGTTCCGTTTACACCTGTTTTATGTGGAACAGTAAAGACTTCTTCTGTTGGCATATTTGCCATGAATTCATCGCCATTTTCATTAACACTGCCAGCTCCAACCCATAAATGTCCTTCAGGAAGTTCGATTGTTAAATCTGTACCTGGAGCCTTGTAATGAAGCTTCTTGTAGCGCTTTGCATTTAAATAATCGACTTTTTCGTGTAATGTTTCATCATGTTTTTTCCAAGCTTCAACAGGATTGTCTAGGTCAGCGCGAGTAGCTTTAAAAATTGCATCCCAAAGTTTTTGGACACTCGTTTCAGGAGCTTCATTCGGGAATACCATTTCTGCCCACTTTTGTGAAGGGGTTGCTACAACCACCCAACTCACTTTGTCTGATTGAATATATTTGCGGTATGTACTTAGGGCTTTTCCGGCAGCCTTTTGGAAGTTTGAAATACGCGCTGGATTCACGCCTTTAAAAAGGTCTGGGCTAGAAGAAACAACTGACATAAATGCTGCACCGCTCTCTGCAAGAGCTACTGTTTCTTTAGCACGAAATTCTGGATATTCATTGAAAGCTTCATCTGGAGCAAGATCATATTTTAAGCGAGAAACAGTATCATCATTCCAGTTCACGACAACATTATGAGCTCCAACTTCATATGCTTTTTTCACAACAAGGCGAACAAATTGAGCTGCATCAAGCGAAGCATTTACGACCAAGGTTTGCCCTTTCTGGATGTTGACGCCGACTTTAACCGCAAGCTCAGCGTATTTTTCTAAGTTCTTTTGGAAATCGCTCATGGATTATATCTCCTTTTTGTTTGATAATTCATATTTTAACTTTAATTCAAAGAATAAACTAGTCAAAGCAAATGGGCAAATAAAAAAATCGGCGATTTCGCCGATTTTTAGGATTGTGATATTATTCTATTCGCCTAAGTCAACATTATGGTAAACTTGCTGAACGTCTTCTAAATCTTCTAATGCATCAATCATTTTTTCAAATTGTGCATTTGCGTCTTCTGGAAGAGTAACATCGTTTTGCGCAAGCATTGTAAGTTCAGCTACTGTAAATTCAGTTACGCCAGCATTTTTGAATGCTTCCTGAACAAGATGGAATTGGTCAGGCTCAGCATAAACGATAACAGAATTATCTTCTTCAATAATATCGCGAACATCTAAGTCAGCTTCCATTAATAATTCAAGAACCTCATCAGCTGATTTTCCTTCTACACCGATAACAGCAGTTTTATCAAACATATAAGCAACAGAACCGCTGACACCCATGTTTCCACCGTTTTTACCGAATGCAGCACGAACCTCAGATGCTGTACGATTTACGTTATTTGTTAACGCATCAACAATAACCATAGAACCGCTTGGTCCAAATCCTTCATAGCGTAGCTCATCGTAGCTTTCTTCACCGCCGCCTTTAGCCTTTTCAATCGCACGGTCAATGATATGTCTTGGTACACTGTACGTTTTCGCACGTTCTAGAACAAAACGTAATGCCTGATTTGATTCAGGATCCGGTTCACCTTGTCTAGCTGCCACATAAATCTCACGGCCAAACTTTGCATATATACGGCTAGTATTAGCGTCTTTTGCCGCTTTTTTATCCTTAATATTATTCCATTTACGGCCCATTACTGAACACTCACTTTCAACTTTTGTAGATGTCTATTTTTCACAACTAATATTATAGCAAAAAGTAGGCTATCTGGTCACATTCGAAATCAAATAGTCTTGTCTTTTAAAGAAACTTTCTGTAAAACAGCAAACATCATCCAATAAAGGAACGAGCTTAACAATGCTAGTAGACATAGGATGAAAAAGGTCCATTCATAGCCAACCCATACGGTTAAAGGGATCGATATTGGAGCGATTGTCTTACCGAATGTATAACGTAGGCTCGCTGCTGCAAAGTATTGACCTCTCATATGCTCAGGAGAAATTCTTGAAATAAAGGTTTGCTGGAGCCCGGCTACCATTAATTCTCCGAAGGTAAACAACGCCATTGCCATTAATAGTCCCCAAATCCAATTGGTTTGTCCGAAAAATAAGATGGCCATCGCGTACATGACTGATGATAAAACAAACACATTTCTTTCCTGATATTTCGTCATCCATTTCGTCACCGCAACGGTTAATAGAGCGACTAGTAACCCATTAAAAGCAAGAATGATTCCATAGGCTTGCTCTCCACCAACTTTAAAACTTCCAATCAAGGTCTGATTATGAACGACATCCTTTACGTAAACAGGGAAGAGTAAGTCTAGTTGCATAAACGTTTGAGATGCTAGAACGCCTCCAATGATAAAAATAAGGAAGACTTTATCCTTGAAGATAACACCATATTCCTTAACCTGTTCGAGCAAAAAGGAGTACCATTTTTCCTCTGTATTATGTCGCTTCACATTTGGAGAAGTTTCTCTAGTCCATTTTGCTAGTACTAGAGCCAACCCAACGCAAATGGTTCCACAAATAAACAGGAGCTCTGAGAAGTAATTTGTGTAAAAAACAGCTCCCAATAAAGGACCGATGACGACTGCAATATTAATAGAAGTATAGAAAATCGCAAAAACATGGCTACGATCTTTTTCCTCCACCACGTCTGCCACCATCGCTTGGCTAGCTGGCCAATAAATCGAACTAAAGAATCCGACAAAAGCGAAGGCAATAAATCCTATCCAAGGTGAGCTTGTCATCGCAAAGAGCAGAAAACATATCCCTTGTCCCATAGATGAAAGGACCATCATTCTTTTTCGACCAAAACGGTCTGCACAATATCCACCTAGTAAATTAGCAAAAACGGAGAAGGCTTGCGAGAAGATAAGCATAATTCCTGCCTGTCCTTTGCCAAACTCCTCGGCGAAATAGATTGTTAAGAAGGGAAAGAACATCCAAAACGTGATATTCATTAACGCTTCCCCAAACAATCGAATCTTTAAATTTGTATCCCAATCTCTTATTCTCATGTTGTATTTCCTCGATTCTTGATTCTACAAGATATCATACTCTTAACTGTTAATCTTTTACAAGGAAAAAACCAAGCGTGGATGCTTGGTTTAGTAAAATCTATTCCTTATCTTCTAATGCTGCCTTCAGTAAATCACCTAAGCTTGTTCCAAAGTCATCCTTCTGAGAATACTTTTGAACAAGTTTTCGTTCTTCTCGTTTGTTAACAGCTTTTTTCTTTCCTTCGGCTTTTTCAACCTTGTTGCACGTACGGCATTGGAAGTAGAGTCCAGCTTTGCCCTCGTGCATTTCCATTTTTTTATGACATGTCGGACAACGACGGTTCGAAAGCTTCGGATCCTTTCGCTTGCGATACTTACATTCAAGGCTAGAGCACACAAGAATTTTTCCTTCTTTTGTGTTGCGTTCCTTTAAGAAAGAACCACATTCCGGACACTTTGAGCCTGTGAGATTATGAGCACGATATTTCTGATTGCTCTTCTTAATTTCAGAGATAAGCTCTTTTGTTTGCTTACGAATCTTTTCGCGGAAAACTTTTGGATCACTTTTTCCACGAGATATTTGTTCGAGCTCTTTTTCCCATTTAGCCGTAAGTTCTGGAGACTTTAACTCGTCATTCACAATCTCAATTAGCTGTTTCCCTTTGGCTGTTGTATAGAAGCGACCGTTCTTTCGCTCGACAACTTCGGTTTGGATTAAACGTTCGATAATTTCTGCTCTTGTAGCGGGTGTACCCAGACCATACTTCTCCATTTGAGTGAGCACATCGGCTTCTGAGTAGCGGTTCGGTGGCTCAGTCAATTTGGATTCAACGGCAACATTTTGGACAGACAAGCTCTGACCTTTTGATAAATTAGCAAGACTTTGTGCTGCCGGTTCAGCCTCTTTACCGGTAACCTTTTTAAATCCAGGGTCCACAACAACTGTTTCGTTTACGGTAAAAGTTTCATCTGCTACTTCGATTACTGCTTTAATCCCTTCATAGCGATACGGCTTATGGAAAAGTGCTAAGAATCGCTTAACAATCATGTCATAAAGCTTTCTTTCATCTGATTCCAGGTCGCTTAAATGGGAGCGTTCTTCAGTTGGAATAATTGCATGGTGGTCTGTTACTTTTTCATTATTGAATACACGCTTTGCAAGGACCTTACCTTTATTCGCAATAAGGGGCTTAACCTCGTCACGATAACTTGAAGCTAGACCGTGAAGGCGATCAAGCATCGTTGCCTCCATATCCTTCGTTAAATAACGAGAATCCGTTCTTGGATAGGTGACGAGTTTATGTTGTTCATATAATTTTTGTAAAACAGATAACGTCTTTTTTGCTGAAAATCCGAAGCGATTACTGGCATTGCGCTGTAATTCAGTTAAGTCATAAGGAAGTGGCTGCTGCTCACTTTTTTCTTTACGCTGAATCGCTTGTACAGTTCCTTTTTGACCTTTTACTTTCTCCGTAATCTTCTGAGCGACATCTGAAGAAAAGATACGCTTTTCTCCATTTTGTTCCCAACTTGTTTTCAGTGGACCGATTTGCGCATCGATCGTCCAATATTCTTTTGGTACAAAGCTTTGAATCGCTTTTTCTCTTTCTAAAATAAGAGAGAGGGAAGGGGTCTGAACTCTTCCTGCAGAAAGGGGATCTTGGTATTTAGTTGTTAACGCACGTGTCACGTTTAATCCAATGAGCCAGTCTGCTTCTGCTCGACAGACGGCAGATTGATAGAGGGCTTCAAACTCTTTTCCCGGACGAAGCTTTTGAAAGCCTTCCTTAATAGAACGGTCTGTATGGGAAGATATCCATAAACGCTTAAGTGGCTTATTCCATTTGATTTTTTCTAAAATCCAACGTGCAACTAATTCACCCTCGCGTCCAGCGTCTGTAGCGATTATGCAGTCTTTAACGTCTTTTCTTTTCGCAAGATTTTCAATGGCTTTGAATTGATGGCTTGTTTGCTTCATGACCTTTGTTCCCATATGCTCTGGGATTATCGGAAGGTCTTCTAGGTTCCAGTTTTGAAATTTTTTATCGTAATGCTCCGGCATTTTAAGTTCGATTAGATGGCCAAGAGCCCAAGTGACAATGTATTGGTTTCCTTCAATATAACTTTTATGTGATTGATTGCACCCAAGAACGCGCGCAATTTCGCGAGCAACACTCGGTTTTTCTGCAAGTACAAGAGATTTCATCGTTTCACCTCATATTAGATTCCTTAACAGTATAACGGAATTCAAGGGAGATTGGTAATGAAGGAATTTAGTTTTTGAATGGGTTAGAATAGGGTTAGTGAGTATTTTAGGAGGCATTTATGATAAGAAAATTTATGATTGGGGAAAAAGGGGAAGAGGTTCTTCGTTTGCAAAGACAAGCTTATAAGGTGGAGGCCGCATATATTGGTACTTACGATATACCGCCTTTAAAGGAAACATTGGAAGAGCTATTGAATAGTAGAGAGACGTTTATAGGTTATTTTGTTGATGATACCCTTGCTGGAATCTTATCCTACAAGTTCAAAAAAGGGGTTATTGATATTCATCGTGTGATGGTTCATCCTGCTTTTTTTCGGAGAGGAATTGCGGGAAGTTTGATTCAATACATTGAAGATAAAATGGTCTCTGCAGAATTCGCGATTGTTTCGACTGGAGCGAAGAATATTCCGGCAATAAAGTTATATGAAAAACTAGGATTTGAAGAACTTGATCAAAGTGTGGTTGGCGATGGATTAGTGTTAACGAACCTTAAAAAGAAGTTGAAAAAAGACAGGTGATTATTGTGGCACCTGTCTTTTGGCGTTTAAAGTTTATTCTTGATAGTTACAGCCGTACCAGTCGCGATACACATCATCATGCCATCACGCAAGGTTTCAAAGTCAAGGTCGACGCCCACAACTGCATTCGCTCCAAGTCTTCTTGCTTTGTCTTCCATTTCACGAATCGCAATTTCACGACCTTCGGACAATTTGTTTTCATAAGCACTGCTGCGGCCACCAATGATATCCGTAATTCCTGCTAAAAAGTCGCGTACGACATTGGCGCCCATTATTGCCTCGCCTGTTACCACCCCGTGATAACGCTCAATTTCTTGTCCTTCTACAGATGGAGTAGTTGTTACTAACATAAAAATCCTCCTCATTAGGTAAAATTAATTTCTATATGTTAATACGTATCGAGTTAATGGGAGGTTTCACAAAAATGGTGCTACTCCACATCCTCCTGTTCAACTCGGTTTTTAAAGGCTTCTCGAACAACAATGAATTCTTCATCCCCAATAGCCTCTTTTGATTTTTTTTCAACTAACGTATTTTCGGGGAATTCTCCAGGATGTCCTTTGCGTTTATGATTAAATTCTTTACCGCGTGCCATATTTTACACTCCTTTCTTAATGTTCATAGATTGCCCGAAAAAGAAAAATTTATGGATAGGATTTTTTGTATCTAAATGACCTGAGTTCTGACCCAGACAAAACAAAAACCCCCACGGAAAATAACCGTAGGGGCCGTACTCATCAAGTGTTCTTAATCTTTTCTGCTGACTGAGCAGTTTCGCTAATATAGCTCGCAATCTTTTGATTGTCTTCGTTAAGTGTTTCGATAGTTGCATTCATTTCTTCGAGCCCCGCCGTTGCTTCCTCAATAACGGCTGCAAGCTCTTTCGTCGCAGCTTCAACTGCAAAGGTTTGGGATTTCACGTTCTCGACAGTACCACTAAACGAACTGAAGTTTTCATTAAGATTATTAAGAATCGTACCAACCTCGTGGAATAATCCAGATACCTGACCAACGGCTACTAGGCTTTCATTAAACTTCGTACTACTTTCGTTCATTTGGACAAAGGCGCTCTGGTTCGTCGAATTCACTTCCGACAGATTTTTCGTAATCTGTACCGCAGTCTCTCTTGTCATTTCCGCCAGTTTACGGATTTCTTCAGCAACAACTGAGAAACCTTTACCCGCTTCACCAGCACGTGCAGCTTCAATCGATGCATTCAGTGCTAAGAGATTTGTTTGCTCCGTAATCCCTTGAATGTTCACGATAAATCCATTCGTTTCTTCAATCTTCTTCGTCAAGTTGGAAAAAATATTCCCTAGTTGCTGAATGGATTCTGCTAATTCTTTCATATCTGATTGTAAATCAGATACCTTAGCTAGGCCATTTTTAGAAGCATTGCTAGCAGAAGCGGCTTCTGTTGAAAGATTTAGCGAAACCGTTGCCATTTCATCCATCAATGCTTTTGTAGCGCCTGCATTTTCTGAAATATGATTGATTTGCTCTGTTTGAACCTGGCTTCCTGCAGAAATCTCAGATACGGCAATTTGCATTTCATTTTGTGAAGCAACGTGATTTTGAATCTGCTCATTAATTTTGTTGAGGCTATCCGTAATGACCGAAATCTCACTATGTAAAAATTCGCTGCTGGAAGCTTTTTCTTGCTGTTCTAATTCGGATTCCATCAAGAATTGCTCAATCTTTTTAAACTGAGCCTGATTGAGCTTAATCAGGACAAATAGAACAATTCCCATCAAGACATAAACAAGAATCGATGCTGAAAAGATTTCATGCAAAAATTGTTCCGACTCAGGTGCTAATAGAGTATTAAGAATAAGATTCACAAAACCTAGAACATATCCTAGGATAAATAATTTTTGGTCAAAGTGAACTGCAGAGATAATCGTGAGAAAAATGATGACCAAAAAGATCGCACTTGCTCCACCAAAAAGACCTATATTTGTGAAGTTACATGCAAAAACGACGGGTATTGCTAGATAAGGGAATAATTTTTCTTTCTTTAACCAGACCTGAAAGATTAGAAACATCCCGACAAACAGGATTAATTCACTTGCATAAAGAATTGTTTTGTTAAAAGAATGTTGTTCAAGTGCTGTAAAAATAGTCGTGCAAACTAAGGCGATTGAAAAAGTTGAGAACATCAAGGAGTTTTTCTTTTTCAAATCACTTCTTCTGAGGTCTAAAATAGCCTGCAAATCAATCAACTCCATATATTTATATAATTTCAATCTTATTATATAGGAAATAAAAACTTTGACTAGATGTTTGTTTTTAGAAAAGAAAATATTTTTTGTTAACTCTTAAAATTGTATTCCTTTCTTAAAAACTATGATGGAACGACTAAAAATTCCAAGAATCTTGTCGAAATAAATAATATGATAGATTCAAACAATGATACTCTTATAAATAAACAAGCTAAGGGATAGGTGGACTATAAATGGATAAAACGTCATTACTTGGGATTTTGATTGCAGTTATAGGTGTTGGAGTAGGGATGGTTCTTAAAGGAGTAGAACCAGGTGTATTATTAAATCCAGCTGCAATTCTAATAATTATTATGGGTACGATTGGTACGGTAACCATTGCATTTCCAACAAGCGAAATCAAGAAGGTGCCTAAGTTATTCGGGATTTTATTCAAAGAAAAGAAGTTAATGAATCCTTCAGAGTTAATCAGCATGTTCTCTGAATGGGCACAGCTTGCTCGTAAAGAAGGACTTCTTGCATTAGAAGCAAAAACAAGTGAAATTGATGATGATTTCTTAAAAAATGGTCTTTCTTTAGCAGTAGATGGACAAAGTGCAGATTATATTCGCGATGTTTTATCAGAAGAAATTGAAGCAATGGAAGAGAGACATCAACAGGGTGCTTTGATCTTTACTCAGGCTGGAACATACGCGCCAACATTAGGAGTACTTGGTGCCGTTGTTGGATTAATCGCAGCTCTAAAAGATATGAGTGATATTGATGCACTTGGACATGCCATCAGTGCAGCCTTTGTAGCAACATTACTAGGGATTTTTACAGGGTATGCCCTTTGGCACCCATTTGCAAATAAACTAAAAAGAAAATCAAAGCAAGAAGCGAAATTGAAATATATGATGATTGAAGGCGTATTATCCATTCTTGAGGGAGAAGCACCACGAGTGATTGAGCAAAAGCTAGCTTCCTACTTACCAGCAAGTGACAGGAAGAAGTTCCTAGAAGAAAGCGGTGAGAAGAAGAGTGAGTAAACGTAGAAGGAAGAAAGAGCACCATGAAGAGCATGTTGATGAATCATGGCTCATACCGTATGCAGATATTTTAACGCTTTTATTGGCATTGTTCATCGTATTGTTTTCCATGAGCACAGTTGATGCACAAAAATTACAAGCTATGTCACAAGCTTTTAATGAAGCCTTATCAAGCGGAACAGGAATTTTTGAATATCCAAGTCCAATGCCTGAGAATGAGGCACAAGCTCTTGATGATGTGAAGAGTGAAGAAGACGAAGAACAGAATGAAGAAAAAGCGAAGCAAATTGAAAAGCTTGAGCTTGAAAACATCCAAAAAAAGGTCGAAGCTTATATAGCAGAGAAGAATCTGACCGATAAGCTTGATACGTCCTTAACAGATGAAGGTTTGTTGCTAACCATCCGTGACAATGTGTTGTTTCCATCTGGAAGCTCAGAGGTAAGAGCAGAAGATTTAAAGACGGCAAGTGAAATTTCAGATTTACTTGTTATGAGTCCACCGAGAAATATCGTGATAAGTGGGCATACAGATAATGTACCTATTAAAAATCCTCAGTTTGAATCGAACTGGGAACTGAGTGTCATGAGAGCCATCAACTTTATGAAAATCCTTTTAAAGAATGACCAATTAAACCCTCAGTGGTTCAGCGCAAAAGGTTTTGGTGAGTTCCAACCAGTTGCGAGCAATGATTCAGCTGAAGGAAAAGCAAAAAATCGCCGTGTAGAGATATTGATTTTACCAAGAACATCAACGAATTAAGTACAAAAAAGCTAGCTTCAAAGGGTCGCGACAAACGACTTATTGAAGTTAGCTTTTTTGATCCTTTGATTCTTCTTGCTTGACTGTTGGTTTACACATCCGGTCTAATAGAAAGCCGATAGCAATCATCGATGCAATGGGAATTGCAAAATTGAGAACATGAAAGAATGTCATTGCATTACCACCTTTCGTCCTATACTTATAGTAATTATATTCTTTTTGTCACCAATTTGACAAATAAATTTAACAGAATATTCAAAACTTAATATGACACAAAAAGGAAAGATAAATGCGAGAATAAGGCGAAATTTCAAGAATATTGTTCGTTAAAAAGAAAAATATGACGATTTATCTCTGTGTTAAAACTGTTATAAAAGTACTAAAATAGAGATATATTCTTTATAAAGAACATGTCATCGGTTTATAGAACAATAGAAAAGGTGATTAGCATGTATCGGAAAAATTGTGAGAAATGTAATAGGCCTTCTTTTAGTAGTAGTGAGTTTGGCAAATGGTCTTGCCCTTTATGTGGAAACGATTTAACTGAACGCCCTTTCTTTGATGCAAACACACATGAACGGATTCATGTGAAAACCTTCCCAAGAAAGAGGCTCCTACAAAACTACCAGAAGTTATAGAATTCGGTATAGCTTTCATTTTAAGTCCGTAGCAGTGAAAAATCTTCTCATGCATTTTCGACAGAAAGAAACAGAAATAGTTGTAGTTATACATAGATAAGGAGGTATTGAGAAAAATAAATTAGTTTTTCTGTTAGGGAATGACGATTTTTGTAGGAAAATAATATTCGAAAAATTCACTCTAATGACAAATACCTACACTTTTATTGCAAGAAAGGAAGTAGACTAAGTTTGGGATAAAAAATATAGGACGCTAAAAAGGCAAACTTATTGAAAAATAGGGGCGCAAAGTCGCGGGTCTAAGGTAGGTATTGATGCTATGACGGCTGGACTGCTGAAATTCGATCCGAATTTTAGGGGGAAATATGGTGATAGAAGTGAGAACGAGCATTGAGGGATTGGATACGGAATGGCTTGAATTAATTAAAGAAGCAAAAAACCTAGGGATAGAGAAAGAAGAAATTCGGGAGTTTCTTAACAGAAAAGAGAATTGAGATACGTTGTTGCTCACTCCTAAAAGACCATTAAAAAAAGCCTGTTCAAAAAATGAACGGGCTATTTGCCTTGATCTATTTTCCATTTGTTAAATTCAAGATACTCTCTAAATTGGTCTTTCGTTACACCTGAATCCATCGCTTCTTTTACGATTTTAATCCACTCAGAGTCAAGATCGTCGTCATTTAAGTGCTCGTGAATAAGGTAATCAACTGGGACACGCAAAACACCTGCGATTTTCTCCAGGAACTGAATGGATGGATTGCTTTGAAGATTCCTTTCTAAGGAACTTAAATATGACTTCGCCACTCCTGCTTGTTCAGCGAGTTCTGAGAGAGACATCTTTTTTTCTTGTCGGAGTTTTTTTACGCGATCACCAATCATGCAAGTCACACACCTTATCAATATGAATAATTTTATCATAACAAATATTTAAAAATAGTTCCATATTCAGAACGAAAAAGTTCTTTCTAATATTTTAACACATCTGATAATCTAAAGCCTATATAAGTTTTCGAAGTTATGGAAATTGTTAGAACAATATTTTCATCTACATAATAGTATAATTATTTCATGGTGACAATGCTAAAGAAAGAATGAGTGGTAAAATTTATTTTGATTGTGAGTTGAAAAGTATTACAATTATGTAAGGTACTTTTTGTACTCGTATTAAGGAGGGTCATAAATGATTGTTTTAAAATCACCAAGAGAAATTGAAATGATGCAAAAAGCGGGTGAATTACTTGCTTCTGTTCATAAAGAAATTGCAAAAATGATCAAGCCAGGTATCACCACTTGGGAAATAGAAAAATTTGTTGATGCTTATCTTGAAAAACAAGGGGCAACAGCAGAGCAAAAAGGTTATAAAGGATATGAGTATGCTACTTGTGCAAGTATAAATGATGAAATTTGCCATGGATTCCCTCGTAAAGAGCCGCTTAAAGAGGGTGATATCGTCACGGTTGATATGGTTGTGAATCTAAACGGTGCTCTTGCCGATTCAGCATGGAGCTATGCGGTTGGAAAGGTTTCTGATGAAACAGCGAAGCTTTTAGAAGTGACAAAAGAAGCTTTGTATAAGGGTATAGAGCAAGCACAGGTTGGCAATCGAATCGGAGATATCGGTCATGCCATTCAGACTTATGTTGAAGGAGAAGGATTCTCAGTTGTCCGTGATTTTATCGGTCATGGCATAGGTGCATCGATTCATGAAAAGCCAGATGTTCCTCACTACGGTTTACCAGGAAAAGGGGCAAGAATTAAAGAAGGAATGGTCTTTACGATTGAACCGATGGTAAACGTTGGTGAGTATTACATGAAGATGGATGATAACGGCTGGACAGCTAGAACAGTGGATGGAACTTATTCAGCACAGTACGAGCATACGATTGCCATTACCAAGGATGGTCCAATTATTCTTACTGAGCAAAAATAAACTTTATCTGAAATTGGCCAAAAATGGTCCCATAGAAAATATGGATTAGAAGGGGAAGTACATGAGACTTATTAGTATTGATGATTATAATCCAAAACTAATGCAGCTGGCACGGCCAATTTATGATAAGCACCGACGAGTTTTACTTGGAGCAGGGAGATCTATTCATCCAACGTATTTGCAAAGAATAAAGGGGTTGGACATCCGTTACTTATTCGTTGAGGATGCCGTTTCTTACGGGATTACGATGGAGGAAATGGTCGACATTCCAAACTGGATGGATGCTATTGATGTGTTAAAGAAGGCTTATGATGCTGTTGTTGAAAAAAAGGAACTTCCAATACGGGAGCTTCAAAGACAAGTGCTTTTACTTGTCGATGAGGTCTCGAAACGAAAGGCGATTTTCTTAGTTCCAACTTCTTCTTTGGCAGAGGAGCTAAGAGAATATGCGCATTCTGTTAATGTCACACTTTTGGCGCTCCAATTAGCGAAGAAATTAGGCATCTCCCAAATTCAGATTAAGGATTTGGCGATGGGTTGCCTGCTACATGATATTGGAAAAGTTTTAACGGTTTCCGATGAGACAGAGCATCATGCAAGGGTGGGCTTTGAGTACTTAAGAAAAATCCGCGAAGTGAGTCTCTTATCTGCTCATGTTGCCTATCAGCATCATGAAGCAGTTGATGGAAGTGGGGAGCCTCGAGGAATTCCAGAAAAGGAAATCCATGAGTTCGCACAAGTATGTGCCATTGCGAATTTTTATGAAAACAGTCTTTCGAAAGAAGGATTACCGCCACATGAGGCGATGGAGTACGTCATGACCAAAAGCAATATCATGTTTAAAGCGGATTTAATCAGCCTTTTCGTGCAGCAGGTTCCTAGTTATATTCCAGGAACAAAAGTACGACTTAATAATGGTCGTGAAGGAATCGTAACGAAAATTCTTGGGAGCTTACAGCGTCCATATATTCGCTACATAGATACCAATGAAGAGATTTCTTTAGCGGAACATCATACACTGCTTATTACTGAGGTTTTGCAAGAAGCGTAAAATACGAAGAAGCTATCCCGAGATGTAGTTTAAATATCTACATTTGGGATAGCTTCGCTTTTAATTGTCTGTCTTTGGAATTGAATAGGTCATGTGGACACTATCCGTTGGATACTTGCAATAGTTGTCTTTATGAAGGCTTCATGCGGACACTAATCATTGGATTCTCCCGATAGTTGTCTTTATGAACTTCAAACTTTCTAGCTTATTGCTTGCGCAAGTTACCTAGCTCTTCTGCAAGGGCCTGCATTTCGTTCGGGCTGAAGGAATCTTTCTTCATCACTAAGTCATAGATTTCTTTTAATTCTTCATACATATTTTCATCAAAATGAGATGGCTTAATGGCGCCAAAGTTGAGCACTTTCAGTTTTTCTTTAATTTTTTCAATCATAAATTCCACATTTTCAATCGAAGCAACTGATAAATTCATGTTGATCCCCTGCCTTTACTTTATAGTCGATTAATTATATGCACAGTCCATAGATGAATATTAACATCTCTCAGGCATTAAATATATCATAATGGTACAGATTTTTAAAAGAAGTATTGCGTAGTACATAGGTATCAAAGAAAATGGAAGCAAGGAGGGAATGTCACATGGTTAAAGTGTTATTTGTTTGTCTCGGGAATATTTGTCGTTCTCCAATGGCGGAGGCGATGTTTCGTCATGAAGTAAAGAGGGAAGGATTAGAAAAGATGATCCAGGTGGATTCAGCAGGGACTGGAGACTGGCACGTTGGACAACCTCCTCATCAAGGTACACTAAATATTCTTGAGAAAAATAGCATTAGTGCTGCAGGATTAAGGGCTCGGCAGATTCATGAACAGGATTTAGATGAATTTGAATATATTATCGCCATGGATTCAGATAATAAAAGGAATATTGAAATGCTCAAAACAGCTTATCCGAAGGCAAAAATAGAAGTTTTACTGGATTTTGTTCCAAGTACTCAGGAAAAAAATGTTCCAGACCCATACTATACGGGGAATTTTCAAGAGGTTTTTGATTTAGTTGAACAAGGCTGCAAGAATTTATTGGAACATATCAAAACAACTGATTTAAACGGAAAGGAAGGACATGCTAATGAGTACCAATAAGTTTTGGAAGGGCATTTTACTTGGAGCTCTAGCTGGAGGCGCGATTAGCCTACTCGATCGACAAACAAGAACATCTGTCGTAGAAAGCTGCAAAAAAGGAACAAAAGAGGTATCCCATTATATTAGTCATCCTACTGAAATGGCGGAAAAAATTAAGGTGAAGACTTCCAAATTACGTTCGACGGTAGAACAAGTCAGTGAGGATGTATCGTTTATAGCAGAAAAGGTAGAAGAGTTGAGAGATGTAACACCAACTGTAGTGGGTATCGTCAAAGATACGAAGGAAGCTTTTGCTCACGATGAAGAGGAAATTCCTTATTCTTGAAAAATATTGTTTGAGAAAAGAGCTTTATGAAAAACCATAAACCGAGGTGGTGGAATGGAGCTTTTTAGTATAAGAGGGTTGTTGTTTTTATGGAAAAGAGTTGAGGAGGATGATGTATTTGGATTGGCTGCTCAGCTGGCTTATTTCTTCCTTTTGTCTCTTTTCCCGCTATTGATTGTACTTGTTTCGTTGATTCCCTATTTACCAATTACACAGGAAGAAATGCTTGGAGTAGTGGCAGATTTTGCTCCTGGTGAGACGATGGAGTTCATCAATACCAACTTAACAGAAATTATGAGCCACCAAAGTGGTACATTGCTATCTTTCGGGATTATCGCAACCATTTGGTCCGCCTCTAATGGGTTGAATGCGATTATTCGTGCCTTTAATAAAGCGTATGAGGTGAAGGAGAGTCGCTCCTTTTTTGTCTCAAGGGGAATCGCGGTTCTTTTTACGTTAGCGATGATCTTTGTCTTTATTGTAGCCTTGCTACTGCCTGTTTTTGGTAAGCAAATTGGCTTGTATTTGTTTGATACATTTGGCTATTCAAATCTCTTTCTCGGTTTTTGGAATATGATACGCTGGTTATTAAGTGCCCTTATCATTTTTATTGTCTTTCTCGTTTTATACTGGCTAGCACCGAACAAGAAATTTAAATGTATTGATGCATTGCCAGGGGCGACTTTTTCAACAATAAGCTGGCTAGTTGTTTCAGGTGGATTTTCGTATTATGTGAGTAATTTCGGTAATTACTCGGCCATGTACGGAAGTATTGGGGCCGTGATTGTCATGTTAATTTGGTTTTATCTATCTGGGATTATTATTATTCTCGGAGGGGAAATCAACGCTTTATCGAGTTATTTGAAGGATGACAGCTGTTGAAATGGCGTATGCAATAGGCGTACGTCATTTTATTGTTGTTGGGAGGATTTATCTGCTGATTTGTTGAATTGTTTGATAGAGAAAAAATTATGGAGGGAGAAATTAGGTTTTGCTCAGACCTTTGCTGCAGAAATCGATGGAGAGCCAGTACATTATGAACTCGTATTGGATGGTTTCAAAGTAGGCATAGCAACTAAGGAATCGACAAAAAAAGTACATGGGTTATCGCCATGACAAAATAGGGGCTGTGAAATTGTCGTTTGGACAGAAGATGCTGACTCAGCCATACAATATTTATTGGAGAACGGGGCTACAATATACTGTGATAGGTGAGTATATTCACCCATCTGCTTTGTTATGTACAGATACAGCAACGAACTATAAAAAGTTTGCCAGAATAAAGGGATTACAGCACGAAACTGTCAATGAACGACAAAAACAGCGTGTAAAGAAGGGAATCTATCACATTCAACACGTCAATAACTTTCATAATCGTTTGAAGACTTGGATGGAAAGGTTTCAAGGAGTTGCAATGAAATATTTGGACAACTATCTCTATTGGTTTCGTTGGCTTGAATTAGGGAAGAATTTAGCATTTGAAAAACGAGTGGAGCAAATGCTTATTTCAGCGTGTCAAAAATCAAATTACGGAACTGTTCAAAAGTTGAGGAGTGCATAAAAAAGACCTCGATATGAGGTCAATTTATCACTTTCTAATAGAACCACTGATGAAAAGTCCATCTACTGTGGTATCCAAAACAGAGGCTATGTCAAACGCTAATTGTAAAGTAGGGTCGTATTTATCATTTTCGATTGCATTTATTGTTTGTCTGGATACCTTACAGAGTTTAGCCAGTTCTTCCTGGGATAATTTAGCTGATTTTCTTAATTCTCTAATGTGATTTTTCATTTAATCACCATATTTTTTTCTGTAAATTAGTAATGTTACCAGATATATAATTGAAATCACCGTCATAAACACTATGGGCGAAATTCCATTCCCATTGTAAGAAGTATTCCCCTGGATAGTTAGATAAATTGACTGTGCAACTTCTAAAATAAGCATACCTATAACTACGATAAACGCATATGATTGAGCTTTCGAGTTGATAAACTTCCTTCTTTCATCACCCTTTTGAAACGATGGTGCAACAAAAATCAAAATTCCACTAACTAACAATATGACTGAATACACAATTTTAACATAATCCATTTTTAGTTCCCTCCCTTGTTAAAAATGTAAAAAGTTTTTTACACTTGTTATTGTAGCATTAGTTTTAAAAATGTCAAATCCTTTTTACATTTTAAATTATTTATAAAACTATAACTAAAAACAACAATCTTTTAGAAAACAGCCTTTGTAAAAGAAAAAGAATCTAAAAATACTATTGAAATTGAGGGACATGATAATGGCTCAACACGGAATCTTAATTGTTCAGTACGATCCTAAGTATACTGAGCAAACAGTGAAAATGTGGAGAGAAAGTAAAGAACGAGCAATTGGTCAGAAAGAAAAGCATAGCTTCGAGAGTCATTTGTATTTTTTAGATCAAATATTACTAGAGCGATTTCAAATAGACTTAGCATTGATTGATGAAAAAGTAGTAGGAATGGTTGCCTACAATAAAACGGAAATAAGTCAGCTTTATGTTCATTTAGATTATCAAGGAATAGGTATTGGTCAAGCGTTACTAGAGAAAGCGAAAGCACAATCAGACGGAGTATTAACCTTATACACTTTTGAAATAAATAAAAACGCACAGAGATTTTATGAAAAGAATGGATTTGAAATAATAGGTAGAGGGTATGAAAATGAAGAAAATTTGCCTGATATTCAGTATGAGTGGAAGGAATTAATCTATTAAAAAAGCAAACCCGCCAGTAAAGGTGAGTTTGCTGTTCTATTCGCTGTTTTCGTAATGATTGTGGTTTTTCTCGTAAATGTCCAAAAGCCGACATTTACACTTCCTACGAGGTTCTTATTCACACATTATTTTTGCACGGCACTTTTCGCTGCCATCTGATTTTCATTTGATTTTAAACTTAAAATGTATTTACCAAGTTATTACTCAAAAGCAACAATGTTTGCGAAAAGAGCCTTCCTATTAGTTAGACTTCAACAATCTCAAGCCATTTAAAATAACCAAAATTGTACTTCCTTCGTGACCAATGACACCAAATGGTAGGTCGATAAATTGAAGGAAGTTAGTGATGATGAGTAGCATGATGACACTAATCGAGAAAATTACATTTTGCTTCACGATTTGATTCATCTTTTCTGATAGTTTAATAGCTTCGGCAATACGCGGCAATTCGTTTTTCATTAAAACGACATCAGCCGTTTCGAGTGCCACGCCAGACCCTTCACCCATGGCAATCCCGACATTAGCTGTTGCAAGAGCGGGGGCGTCATTGATACCGTCTCCGACCATAGCCACTTGTCCGAATCGTTCCTTCAGTTTTTTCAATTCATCTACTTTATTTTCCGGTAGGCACTCTGCAATAAATTCATCTACATGGCTTTCTGCTGCGATTGCGTTAGCTGTACTTTGGCTGTCTCCTGTTAGCATGACCGTGTAGATGCCTTTTTTTCTTAATGTCTTGATTGCTTCCTTTGTTTCGTCACGTACAACATCTTTTAAGGCAACAACGCCAACAATCGCGTCATTCTTTTTCGCAAAAACAACCGTTTTTCCTTCGCTTGATAGCTTTGGAGCTACCCCATCTAGAAATGCATCGGCTGCATCTTTTCCAACAAAATCAGCTTTTCCGATTTTCCATTTATCTTGTGCAATAGATGCTTGAACCCCATAACCTGAAACGTCTTCTATACTTTCGAGTGTCATTAGTGGTTTATGAAGTTCCTTTTTTGAGTATTGTACGATGGCATTTGCCAATGGATGGGTCGAATGACTTTCGATTGATGCTGTGATTGATAAAATTTCTTCAACGTCTAATCCTTCTAAAACAAATACATCTGTTACTTCAGGCTTTCCTTTTGTTAACGTACCTGTTTTATCAAAAGCAATGGCTTTTAAATGTCCGAGATTTTCTAAATGGACGCCACCTTTAAATAGAATTCCATGTCTTGCGCCGTTTGAGATTGCTGATAAGCTTGCTGGCATAATCGATGCAACAAGGGCACAAGGTGAAGCAACAACGAGTAGAATCATCGCACGATAAAAGGTTTCCGTCCAAGTCCAATCTAATAAGAAATGTGGTAAAAACATCATCAAGGCGACAACGGCAAGAACAACCTTCACATAAGTTCCTTCAAACTTCTCGATGAAAAGTTGAGAAGGGGATTTCTCGCTTTGTGCGGATTGGACGAGCTGGATGATTTTTTGAAAAAGGGTTTCCGTACTCGCTTTCGTAATTTCAACCGTTATTGATCCGTTCAGATTCACCGTGCCAGCATATACATCTTCATCAATCCCTTTTGTAACGGGAATCGATTCACCTGTAATGGCAGCCTCATCCACATTTGTTTGTCCTTTGACGATCCGGCCGTCTGAAGGAACGCGTTCCCCTGGCTTAACGAGAATCAAGTCGCCAATTTTTAAATCAGAAACTGCAGTGATCTTTTCAATTCCGTTTGTGACAACCAAAGCTTCCTCAGGCTGTAACTCCATTAAAGCGGAGATTTCTTTATGACTTTTGTTCATTGTGTAAGTCTCTAACGCACCACTCATGGAGAAAATGAAGATTAAGATCGCTCCCTCGGTCCAATAACCAATGATGGCTGAACCAATCGCGGCAAAAATCATTAACATTTCCACATTGAGTTCTTTGTTTTCAATTGTGTCTTCGATTCCTTCTTTTGCTTTTGCAAATCCTCCGATTACAAATGCGAAAAGGAACAAGACAATCGAAGCCGTCGTGAACTCATTTTTTTCTAAAATCCAACCAATTAATATTAAAACCCCACTTAAAATCGCGGCAATCAATTCGGCATGTGGCTTGATTTTCTCGAGTCTACTTTCGTTATGTGCTTGCACTTCTGCTACTCTGTTCATTTCTGCTTCCATTTCTATGTCCTCCTCTTGTAGTGAGAATTAATATCAATTACATAATCTAATTGAGAAAAATAATCATCATCAGTACCCTTAAAAAACACGAAAGCTGTCATCAAATGGATGACAGCAGGTTTATTTCTAAAAACTATTAATTTATATTTATTCTAATTATAACAGAAGGTGTTCGATTCGTGAAGTATTTTTTATAGAGTGAGTCCTTCCATTTCTTTTCGTGGTTTAAAGAAGAATAATGCAATAAAAATGCTAATAAGCATAAGTCCAATCATATAGAAAAGACTTACTCCTTTTAGATACTCAATCATTAAACCTCCGAGAAATGGTCCTGCCATACTGCCAATCCCATAAAAGACACTGCACATAATATTTCCAGCAGGGAGAAATTGTCTTGGTAGAAGGTCTGCCATATAGGTGATGCCAAGAGAGAATGTGGAGCCAACCAACATCCCGCTAATAAAAAAGCAGGTAAACAGGGCGGCTTCTGATGCTTCAAATATTCCAGCCGCGATAAAGGTTAGAAAACCAGCGCTCATGACAAAGCTTAATGTCTTTTTTCTACCGTAACGGTCACTTAAATAGCCAAGCGGCATTTGAAAAACGATTGTGCCAATGGCGAAAGCAGGCAATATGATCGAAACGGAATCTACATCAATACCAATTCTTAACGCATAGACTGGAAAGTTTCCGTTTAAAGACCCTTCCAAGAATCCATAGCAGAATGGCGGAAGGAAGGCAATCCAAGCATATTTCCACACTTTCCCAAACCGTTTAAAGGTGTTGAAAAAGGATGTATCTTCGATTGAATCCTGAGCAGGAAATTCGTTTTTTAGCAAAAAGATTGTCACCCAAGCGAGCAAGCTTAACACCGCGGATAAGATAAACGGTAAGTTTTCACTTATTTCGAGTAGTCGGGTCATCATCGGTCCACCGGCAAATCCTAAACTGAAAAATACTCCATAAAGCGCTATGTTCCGTCCTCTGTTGGCAGCAGTGGAGAAGGAGGTAATCCAAGTTTGTGTTCCGAAGTGGAGGAGGCTATCTCCGATTCCGATCAAAAGTCGCAAGATAAACCAAAACCATAAAGACTTCCATACAGGAAAAAGTGCCATAGACAGAATAACAATCAATCCGCCGATGACGATCGTTGGTTTGAAGCCGAGTTTCTGTAACGGTTTTTCCATAAATGGTGAAATGCCTAATATTCCGATATAAATGGCTGTTGCATGCAATCCGTTGATGGAAGATGAAAGTCCATCCTGTTCAAAAATAATTGCAATAAGCGGCATGAGCATTCCTTGAGAAAATCCAGAAATCGCAACAATACCTACGAGAATCCAAAGCCTTATGTTCATTTTGTGTATACCCCGTGATTTCCAATATTCTTCCTGATGTTAACTGATAATAGGGAATTTTGGCAAGAAGGAATCTTTGTAAAATTGCAGAACTTTTTTTATTATTAGGATGAAGAGAGGGTGAACAATATGGAGTTTAAAATGAAAGAAGTAGGTTTTTATACAGAAACAGCCAACGGTAGATTGAACATCGCTGGCGATGAGAATTATGGGTTCCGCCCATTTCAGTTGCTTGTCTCATCAATCGCAGTTTGTAGTGGTGGCGTCATGAGAAAAATTTTAGAGAAAAAGCGAATTAGCTATGATGATATTCATATTAAGGCGGATGTGGAAAGAAATCCTGACAAGGCAGACAAAGTGGAGAAAGTGCATTTGCATTTTACCATTACTGGTGCACAGATCGAAGAGCATCAAATGGAGAAAATCATGGTGTTAACGAGGAAAAATTGTTCGATGGTTCAATCTGTTTTGGACAGTATTGAGATAGAAGAGAGCTTTGAATTAATCCGATAAATTAAATTATGGATAAGATGGTAGAACTCTGAAAAAACTATGTATACGAGTTGATTTCTAGATGATACGTGACGAATGGAATTGACTCCTACATATTGTGAAGGGAGTTCTACTCATTATGAAAAAAATGATACCCTTTTTAGTAGTTGGACTATTTATTTTGCAATTGTCCATACCGAATGCACTAGCAGCCAAAAAGGTTGAGGATATAAAGGTCCCAGATTCGGTCCTCAATATTACGAAGGAAAATACGTACCCAAATCCAACGCAGAATTTGCCAACTTTGCAGCCAAGTGAGCTGACGTCTGATTTGATTGCAACAACGAAAGTGAAAATTGAGAATCCAAATTTAATCCGGATGCTTAATGAAACGAGTGTGAATAGTACGCCATTTGCGCTCGGTTACCGTGCGGTGATTTATTTAGGTCATTGGCCTTTAAACTATGAATCAACCGAAACGGCTCCTAACTGGGAATATCAAAAAGTGAATACGAATTATTATGATAATCGAGGAGGCAAGGCGAATTATCAAATTCACTATGTTCAAGAAGCCCAAAAGGTTGTAGAGGGTGGCTTAACAGCAAAAGTGCCACAAGCGGATGATGTGAAAAAAATGATGTTACTGAGAGCAGCGGAAAAAACAAATCTTCCTCTCTCATTCCAAACCGTAGTTGGAGCAGGGACGAAGAAGGGGCATGTCTACAACATCGCTCCCAAAAGACTTGGTTACCTGTATGGATACGTACCTGCGGTAAATGAAAAAGGGAAAGTTACTTACGGAGAAGTTTACTTAATGCTCAAAGGTAATAAGAAAATGATTGTTGTCAAAAACGTGACCTCACAAGGAATAGGGGCATGGATCCCTATTCAGGATTACATTTCATTTCAATTTATTGCATCGGATAAACCTGTATAAAAAAGAACGTCGGCCAGCTCACTGGTCGACGTTTTCTCTATTATAGACTTATTTTAGCTGTACGATTTTGGAAATCAATTTCCGGATAGTAACTATTTTTCACCAAGACGTTCGGACCAAGACAGCGTACAGCTGGACAATGGCAATTTAGGCTTTTTGCCAAGTCGGACTGCATCCATTTTTCGTAAGCCGCTGGAAGTGTGTCCGTTTGAATATTGCCCAGTGGAGGTGTATCGCCAAAATCAGTCACAATAACATCGCCTGTGAAAATATTGATATTTAAGCGTGAGCGTCCATCAGGATCGTTGCGGACTGTCACCTTCTTACTATTGTATAAACGTTGCTGAAGCTCCAAATCTTTTTCATTGCTGTTACAAGGGTAAAATGGCAGTGTGCCAAATAGCATCCATGTATTTTCATCTCGGATATCAAGGAGATGATGAATGGCATCTCGAATCTCATCAAGACTTAATACCTCAAGGGCTGAAGCGAAGTCTGATGGGTACATTGGGTGCACTTCATGCCTTCCGCACTTCATTTCCTCTACGATTTGATGATGGATATGTTCAAGATGAGGCAATGTCCGTTTGCTTAGCATCGTTTCTGCAGAAACCATCACGCCTGCTTCTGATAAAGCGCGGCTATTTTCAATCATTCGTTGAAAAAGAACAGCACGTTGTTCCACGGTCGGCTTTCGCTCCATCATCGCGAATCCACCTTCGACGAAATCCTCGAGGGTTCCCCAGTTGTGTGAGATATGTAAAACATCCAAGAATGGAGCGATTTTTAAATAACGCTCCAGATCAAGTGTTAAATTCGAGTTAATTTGCGTACGAACTCCGCGGGAATGGGCATACTGAAGTAAAGGGAGCACGTAATTTTCAACGGACTTTTTCGATAACATCGGCTCTCCACCAGTGATACTTAACGAACGAAGAGTTGGAATTTCGTCTAATCGTTTGACGAGCAGGTCGAAAGAAAGAGCATTCGGGTCCTTTGGTTGCAATGTATAACCTACTGCACAGTGTTCGCAGCGCATATTGCACAAAGTCGTTGTGGTAAATTCGACATTCGTTAATGTCATCTTCCCATATTGCTCTACATCCAAATAGGCTTCCCAAGGATCAAAGCTGGGAGTTATTTGTCTTTTTGTTATGTTCATGAAGAAAACTCCTTTTTATTATAGGCTCTTTTCGAATTTTATGCGAAAACAGTCTATAGCTAACACAAAATACCTTTATTATCAATTTCTATGTTCGTTATGTCAATGTATTTCTCTTATTTTTCCTTCGATACAGGTTGCCTATCTGAAAAGGGTATTGTACGATGGAAGACGATGTTTATTGGAAAGTGTTTTATTGGAAGGAGCAAATAACAATGGGTAATCCGATTAAAGAAAAAGGCGACCAAGTCGTATTTTTAAAGCAACGTTTAGGTATGTTCCTAGACCTTTTAGATGCGATTGAGCCTGAAAGCACAGAACTAGAGGATATTGATCGTCTAATTTCGATCATTGATGACTTAGAATCCAAATGCCGCGAATTTAAAAACCGAGATGAAGAGTAATTTGTGAAGAGCCTAATTAGGGCTCTTTTTCAATTTCCGGAAAAAATGGTAGACGTTCCGGAATTATCGACCGAAGTTCCGGAATTATTTCGATTTGTCCAGAATTCCTTCTCAAATTTCCGGAAAAAGCTCCCTGGCGATTATTGAGTTTGTGCCACTTTCATTAAAATGCCGATAGGAGTATAATAAAAACCGAAGAATTATTGTAATTTTCACAAACAAAGGGTTAAGCGTTTACTTTTTTTCAGAGCAAAAGGGGACAAAGGGAAAGGGGAAACTTGCATGGACATTCAAAAATTTCAGAACAGTATGTACAAGCTGATTGTTGAAACATCAACAAACTTACCAAAAGACGTACGCCGCGCAGTAAAAGCTGCAAAGGAAAAAGAAAGCGCTGGAACACGTGCAGCGATGAGCTTAGCAACAATTACAAACAATATTAAAATGGCAGATGACAATGTATCGCCGATTTGTCAGGACACAGGGCTGCCAACCTTTAAAATTAAAACACCAGTTGGGGTTAACCAAATTGAGCTCAAAAAGGCCATTCAAAACGCGATTGCAGAAGCGACAAAGGACGGAAAGCTTCGTCCGAACTCAGTTGACTCATTAACAGGGGAGAATAGCGGGGACAACTTAGGGCTTGGTCTTCCCGTCGTAAAGTTTGAGCAATGGGAAAAGGATTATATTGATGCGCGCCTGATTTTAAAAGGTGGCGGTTGTGAAAATAAAAACATCCAGTATAGCTTGCCTTGTGAGCTTGATGGCTTAGGCCGTGCTGGTCGTGACTTAGACGGTATTCGTAAATGTATTATGCACTCTGTATATCAAGCGCAAGGGCAAGGGTGTAGTGCTGGCTTTATTGGGGTGGGAATTGGCGGCGACCGCTCTTCAGGTTATGATTTAGCGAAGGAACAACTTTTCCGTTCGAATGATGACGTGAATCCGCATGAAGATCTTCGTAAGCTTGAAGAATATATTATGGAAAATGCCAATGAACTAGGAATCGGAACGATGGGATTTGGGGGAGAAACAACTCTTTTAGGTTGTAAAATTGGCGTGATGAATCGTATTCCAGCAAGCTTCTTTGTGTCTGTAGCTTACAACTGTTGGGCGTTCCGTCGCTTAGGGGTCGTCGTTGACGCTGCAACTGGTGAAATCAATGAATGGTTATACCAAGAGGGAGACAAAATTGACTTTGCCCCAGAGGCTGAAAAAGAAACAGCAGCTGCTGTTGAAGCGGAACCAGAAGTCATCACGTTAAAAGCACCGATTAAGGAAGAACAAATTCGTGAACTAAAAGTAGGAGATGTCGTCCGAATTGATGGCAGAATGTACACAGGTCGCGACGCCATTCATAAATATTTATCTGAGCATGACGCACCAGTCGACTTAGATGGTCAAATTATTTACCACTGTGGACCTGTTATGTTGAAAGATGAGGAAGGCAACTGGCATGTGAAAGCAGCTGGGCCAACAACAAGTATCCGAGAGGAACCTTATCAAGGGGATATTATGAAGAAGTTCGGAATCCGTGCAGTCATCGGAAAAGGTGGCATGGGTCCCAAAACTTTAGCAGCATTAGAGGAACATGGTGGCGTGTACTTAAATGCTATTGGTGGAGCTGCTCAGTATTATGCAGATTGTATTAAGTCTGTCGATGGTGTTGATTTAATGCAATTTGGAATTCCAGAAGCGATGTGGCATCTAAACGTTGAAGGCTTTACGGCGGTTGTAACGATGGATGCACACGGAAACAGCCTGCATCAGGATGTAGAAAAATCATCATTAGAAAAACTAGCTCAATTTAAGGAGCGAGTATTTTAATTAACAGCAGGAAGTCTGTAAACAGATAGCGAACTTAATTAAATACAAAATGACAAACGCTTGAAAATACTTTTTTCAGGCGTTTGTTTTGTTTAAGGGGGACGTGATGAAGGAATTATTCCGTGATAGAAAATTTGTGTTTCTTTGGCTCGCGCAAGCGGCATCTGGATTGGGAAGTACGTTTGCGACTTTTTCATTATCTTGGCTCGTATATGAAATGACAGGCTCAAAGATGGCGATGGGAAGTATCTGGCTTAGCTTCATGCTTCCGAATATCATTATTCAAATGTTTGCTGGTCCTTATTTGGATCAATGGGATCGAAAAAAAGTCATGATTTTTTCAGAATGGTTCCGTGCTGGAATCTTTCTTATTCCAGCCATTTTATTGCCTTTTGAGGTTTTAGAATCCTGGCATTTATACATAATATCTGTTGCGATTGGACTCGCTCAACCTTTGTTTTATCCTGCAAGCATGGCCTATATTGCTGATATTTTACCAAAAGATAAATTAACAAAAGGGAATTCTATATTAGAAGGTACTGGACAGTTAATGACTCTTTTGGGGCCAACTCTAGGAGGGATTTTAATTTCAGTATTTAGTGTAGAATGGGTGCTCTATATCCTGATTCTCGCACTAGGTGTTGCAGGTCTTTTATTAATGATGAATCCAAGCTCGAAAAAACAGCATGTGAAACAAAAGGAAAGCTGGTTTTTTCAATTTAAGGAGGGGCTTAAATTCTTTCGTGTCTATCCAGTATTATTCTGGGTTGGCATAATGATGATGTTCATTAATTTTAGTTCTGGGGCAGCTCAACCAATGTTCCTTCCTTATATCACGGATGAATTAGGTGGAACAGCTTTTCAATATGGATTGTTTACATCCGCTTTTTCCCTGGGGATGTTAGGTGGTTCCTTGCTGACAGGAATTTTAAAAGAGCCAAAGAATCGAAAAAGAGTAATGTTAGGTTCCTTATTCATAGATGGATTATTATTTATTGGTCTAGCTTGGACACCTTATTATTGGCTCGCTCTCGTGTTTTCGTTCGGACAAGGCTTATTTGCAATTATGTTTAATATCAACAATACAACACTATATCAGCGTAGAGTGCCTGAGCATTTACGTGGGAGAGTTTTCTCGGTAAGAATATTGCTTGCACAGGCTGGAATTCCATTCGGGGCCGCATTAGGTGGTATGTTTGCTGAAGCCTTTTCCATTCCGCTATTATTTGCTATTCTAGGGAGCTTGATTGTTTTAACAAATGTAATCTGTTGGATGCACCCGATTTTTGAGAAGTTGAACGACCATGAAATTAAAGACTTGGATAATAAAGATTTTTTGGCATAAAAAATGAAAATATTGTGTCTAGTACTGGAAATCGATCGTTAATTTGTCCAGAAATAGTATAATTCGATCATAAGAGGAATCGAATGAGAGGTGACTTACATGAAAGCGAAAATTGTGTTCCTTATTATGCTTTCTAGCATGATGTTAGTAGCTTGTAGTGGAGACAAGCAAAGTGAAGAAAGCTCTTCCGGAAAAAATGAATCGGTTAACATCAAGGAATTAGTTCATGATTACAGTACGGGTAGCATCAAAGGCGAAACAGCTTCTATTACTTCCAAGCAATTGAATGTAACGGATGAAGACAATAAGGAGACATTGTACGACTTGCCGGATGATGAATTTTTTGTTTCCATCGCTCCTTATATCAATGAAACTCATCCTTGAACGAATCATAGCTTGACAGGTTGTCAAGGAGAATTGGTAGAAAAAGAATTCGATGTATACATTGAAAATGAAGATGGCGATGTTGTAGTAGACGAAAAGTTGATTTCTCAAGCAAACGGATTTTTCGATTTATGGCTTCCTCGTGATGAAACTTATAAAATCACGATTGCTTATGACGGGAAAACCGTTGAATCAGAGCTATCAACTTTTAAAGAAGATGGAACTTGTATCACCACAATGAAGTTGAGCTAAAAATGAACTGCATCTCAATCAATTTGAGATGCAGTTTTTTGATCCAATTCAGTTTCAGAAGTAGTCTCCACTTGTACAAAACCTGAATATACTAAAGAAAAATGATTCGGAGGAATTCACAATGGATTTCTTATTAGTGGGAATCGGTCTATGGGGATTATTGATTTTGGGTGGATTGTTGTTTCTTTTTGGCCTTTGGAAAAAGTCTTGGCTCGCGCACTTTTTTAGCGGGTTAACACTGCTTGTGCCAGCCATTATTCTTGCGACGCAAAAAGGAATTTTTATATTATTTATTCTTTTACCATTTATCGCTTTTGGATTTGCTGTTTCAGAGAAAAGGTAATCATTGTAAATCATCTTTTCCCTCCAATTAACGAAAAATAAGGAAAAAGTATTAGTAGGAGGAGAAGGAATGAAACTCAAACGAAGCATTTGTTTCCTATTTGTTTTTATGCTCTTTACCACCACTGCTTCAGCAAGTGTTAGCAATACAGCGATTCACTGGGGTTTTAAAAAAGGTAGAGATGAGCAGCCTGCAGAGGCGGGGCCAGAATTGGATCAGCTACTTGAAAAATATGATGCAGTATACAAAGGGGAACCAGAAAGAAAAGACATTTATTTAACCTTTGATAATGGCTACGAAAATGGCTATACAGAACAGTTTTTAGATATTCTGGAAAAAGAAAAGGTACCGGCGGCATTTTTTCTAACAGGACATTATTTGGAAAGCCAGCCTGATTTGGTTCGAAGAATGGCGGAGGAGGGTCATATTATTGGCAATCACTCGTATTATCACCCTGATTTAACAAAGGTTGATGATGGTCGGCTGGAGAGGGAATTAGAAAAAGTAAGAAAGAAGACAGAAGAGATCACGGGAATTAAAAATATGGTGTATCTACGTCCACCTCGAGGAGTGCTTAGCGAAAGAACTCTTAAGCTTGCAAAGGAACAGGGCTATACCCATATCATGTGGTCGGTTGCTTTTGTCGATTGGAAGGTCAATGAGCAAAGAGGTTGGCAATACGCTTACGATAATATTATGAGACAAGTTCATCCTGGTGCCGTAATCCTGCTTCATAGCGTCTCCAAGGATAATGCCGAGGCCCTAGAGAAAGCGATTAAGGATTTAAAGAAGAGAGGGTATACGTTTAAGACGCTCGATGATTTGATGAAAAGTAAAGCGATGAAGAATCCAATTCTGTTTTAAGTGATATGGCCCATGTCTCCGTTAAGTTCGGGAATGGGCTTTTTTTCGTAATTAATGCTATAATACGGGCAAATTGACTAGGTGGGATGACGGTGAAAATTTCGGGACCTTATAATTTTGATTTGGTGTTGGACAGGCTTGCTCTTGATCCACTTCATGCGATTGATAGAGGAAATAGAAGTGTTAATGTTCCACTGATGGTGAATCAGAAACCACAGGTGGTTGAAGTGAAAGCTATCGGGAGTACAGACGAGCCAGAGTTCAGCATTTCTTCACGTAATCCCGAAGCTATCGAAAAACTAGCCCATATTTTTCAATGGAACAGACCATTAACGGATATTCATGATCATTTTCAAATGACCGATCTGAATCCGATTTTTGAAAAACATCGCGGTACACCACTAGTGCTTGATTTTGATCCTTATGGCTGTCTGTTAAAATGCATTGTTCACCAACAATTGAACTTGAGTTTTGCGCATACCTTAACGGAGCGGTTTGTGAAGACATTCGGATTTGAGGTGGATGGTGTATTCTTTTACCCACAGCCTGAAAAAGTAGCAAGTCTCACAGTTGAGGATTTAAGAGAGCTGCAATTTAGTGGTCGGAAAGCAGAGTATGTGATCGGCATTGCTCAAGCAATTGTAGATGGGACTCTAGATATAGATAGTCTTCGTAAAAAAACAGATGAAGAAATTATGAAGGAATTAATTAAGCTGCGTGGTGTCGGGCCTTGGACTGTCCAAAATCTATTGATGTTTGGATTGGGTCGTCCGAATCTCTTTCCAGTGGCAGATATTGGTCTGCAAAATGCATTAAAAAAACTATATAATCTTGAGAGTAAGCCAACTCTAGAAGAGATGGAAGAATATAAAAAGGCGTGGGAGCCTTATTTAAGCTATGCTTCCCTATATTTATGGAGAAGTCTTGAGGAAGCAATGTAGAACGAATAGATGGAGTGAAGCATCATGAAAAAAAAACAAACAGTGAAAATACAACTGAAGCAAACCTTTCCTTTAACGATCAAGCGACTAGGGATCAATGGGGAAGGTGTCGGTTATTTTAAAAAGCAGGTCGTCTTTGTACCAGGTGCGCTGCCGGGTGAAGAAGTGGTAGTAGAAGCAACAAAGGTCCATCCGAAATTTGCGGAAGGTAAAATAAAAAAAATCCGCAAGAAGTCAGCTTACCGAGTTCAGCCACCGTGTCCAGTGTATGAGGAGTGTGGAGGTTGCCAGTTGCAGCATTTACGCTATGACCAACAGCTAAAAGAGAAGCGGGATATCGTTATTCAGTCGCTTGAACGACATACGAAATTAAAAGTAGATGCGCTAGAAATTCGAGAGACGATTGGAATGGAAGACCCGTGGAATTATCGTAATAAGAGTCAATTTCAGGTTGGAAACCGTGATGGTCAGGTATTAGCTGGTTTGTACGGAATCAATTCACACAAACTAATTAATATTCAGCAATGTGCGGTTCAGCATCCTTTAACAAATAAAGCGACGGAAGCAGTCAAACGTATTTTACAGGAACTCAATATTTCGATTTATAATGAAAAAACGAGAAAAGGAATTGTTCGGACGATTGTTGCGAGAGTTGGGATTCAGACTGGCGAATTGCAAATTGTTTTGATAACGTCGCAAAAAGAATTGCCGAAAAAGAACATTCTTGTAGAGAAAATTAAGACTCATGTTCCTGAAGTGAAGTCGATTGTGCAGAACGTCAATGGGCAGAAGACGTCCCTTATTTTTGGTGATGAATCAGTCACATTAGAAGGAAACGATTTTATTCAGGAGACGTTGGGTGATTTACAATTCGAGCTTTCTGCGCGAACATTTTTCCAACTGAATCCTGAACAAACAATCAGACTCTATAATGAGGTCAAGGATTCTGCAGGACTGACAGGGGCAGAAAAGGTTGTCGACGCTTATTGTGGAGTCGGTACGATTGGCTTATGGGTTGCTGATAAAGCTGGTGAAATTCGTGGCATGGACGTGATTCGTGAATCGATTGAAGATGCCAAGAAAAACGCGGCTCGTCATGGAATTAAGCATGCAAAATATGAGGTAGGAAAAGCAGAAGAAGTCATGCCGAAATGGGTGAAGGAAGGCTGGAAGCCGGATGTGGTTATCGTTGACCCTCCGCGTACAGGGCTTGATCAGCAATTGCTGAAAACCATTTTACAGGTGAAACCGAAAAAAGTAGTATACGTGTCATGTAACCCTTCTACTTTGGCAAAGGATATCGCCGTATTGTTACCAAAATACAAGGTTGAATTCATGCAGCCGGTCGATATGTTTCCACAGACGGCGCACGTGGAGTGTGTTGCCTTGATGTCTAGGGTGGAGAAATAGCGCTATTCAAAGTAATGATAAATAAAGGGTTTTCGAGATTGGGAAACATTCTGCCAGTTGTGCGATGGATATTCTTAGTCTCGAAAACCCTTGTTTTTATTTATTAAGGAAACATATCGACTGTGGAAATGGGCAAAGGGTTGAGGAGATAGGATGGATAATTTTGTAGGGTGTGGAGATAGGATAGATGTAATAAATAACAAATGTCCAAACTATATCTGTTCGAAATGATAGGTGGAATTGAAATAATAAGTATTTAATATAAACAGTATATATCAACGCTAATTCATATCTATTACCATTAAATCATATTTAATATTGCAATTTTATGTTAAAATATTTATATTCATAGGTTTTATGTTATAATAGATTACTATAATTATTATCACCAGTTTGATATCCGAGGTGAAAGAAATGAATGAGATGAATGAAAAATGGTCAAACCTTGAGGAAATTTCTGAGTATTTAGGGGTTACAAAAGATACAATTCGAAATTGGATAAAAAAAACTGATATCCCTGCTCATAAAATTGGTCGGCAGTGGAAGTTTAAACTTTCAGAAGTTGATGAATGGGTCAAGAGTGGAAAAAGTGCGATAGAATAAGTTTTGGAAGGAAGAGCTTTATGGCAGAAATACGTTTATACAACGGTGATTGTATCGAAACGATGAAGCAACTAGACGATGCATCTGTTGATTTGATAATAACCGATCCCCCATATAATTTAGGGAATTTTATGAAAAATAGAGATACCAATCTTGTAAAAATGAGAGAAAACTTTTTTGGAGCAGCTGGTTGGGATGACCTTGACTTTGATGATTGGCAAAAGTCAATGGATAACTTTTTTATGGAGTCTGCTAGGGTATTAAAAAAAGGTGGTTCTATGATTGTCTTCATGGCAATTATTAAAGTTGAAACGTTGATTAGGCTTGCAGAAAAAAGTGGATTTTATTATAAGACTACAGGTATTTGGCATAAGTTAAATCCAATGCCACGAAATATGAATCTCCATTTTGTCAATTCAACTGAAGCATGGCTATACTTCACATATAAAACACGTACAGGTACATTTAATAATGAAGGGCGTTTAATCCATGATTTTATAGAAACCTCAATTACACCGAATGGGGAGAAAAAATATGGCAAGCACCCTACTCAAAAGCCAGAACAATTAATGGAACATTTTGTGGAAATTTTATCTATTGAGGGTGATACTGTCTTGGACCCATTTATGGGAAGCGGAACAACTGGAGTAGCTGCGAAAAGACATAATAGAAACTTTATTGGAATTGAGTTAGATAAAGATTATTTTAATGCTGCATCTAAGCGTATCGAGGAGGTGCAAAATGAAGCCTAAAGTAATCGATTTATTTGCAGGTGTTGGAGGAATGTCTTTGGGATTTGAACAAATGGGATTTGATGTAGTATTTGCAAATGAATATGATGTCTCAATAGCAGATGCCTATAAAATAAACCATCCTAATACGGATATGTTAGTGGCCGATATAACAACTGTAGATTTTGAAAAAACATTTTCAAGGTATTTTGGGGAAATAGACGTGATTATCGGAGGGCCACCATGTCAAGGATTTTCGCAGAAGGGTCAGAGAAAAACAATTCATGATGAACGTAATTTCCTTTTTAAGTCTTTTGTGAGAGTTGTTGAGAAAGTACGACCAAAGTACTTTGTGATGGAAAATGTCCCCAATTTACTTACTGCTGAACGCGGGTATTTTAAGAAGGAACTAGAGAAACTCTTTAATGACATGGGTTACGAATTAAACATGGGAGTGTTAAATGCGTCAGATTATGGAGTGCCACAAAATAGAAGACGTGCGATAATTATTGGTAAGCAAGGAGATGTTGCCCCTTCACTCCCAACACCACAAGAAGGTAAAGTAACAATATGGGACGCAATAAGTGATTTAGCTTACTTGAATTCTGGTGAGGGATCTGAAAAACAAGAATATAGAAACCCGCCACAAAGTTCTTACCAAGAAACTTTGAGAAAAGAATCAACTATTTTATATAATCACGTTGCAACTAATCATTCTGCTTTAGCTTTAGAAAGGTTGTCATTGATTCCACCAAATAGTGGCAAGGAGGTTCTTCCAGAAGAGCACTTAACAAAATCTATTTATAGTGGTACTTGGACCCGTATGAGAAAAAATGAAGTATCTGTTACCATTACGACACGGTTTGATACACCATCATCAGGAAAGTTTACACATCCTTTTTTGAATCGTGCAATTACTGTTCGTGAAGCGGCTCGCATACAGTCTTTCCCAGACTCCTTTCACTTTGTTGGTACTAAAGGATCTCAAATGAAACAGGTAGGAAATGCTGTTCCGCCTTTATTAGCTAAAGCCATTGCTCAGGTTATTATGAAAGATATAGAAGTCTATAAGGAGGATACTGCATATGCAAAGGCCTGAAAACATGGAAATTTATGAAGATATAGATTTAAAGCTTGGCATTAAGTCATCTTTGCCCAACGTTAAAGCTACACTTGCCCTTTTTATTTTGATTTGGAAGAGTGAAGGACGTCCGGCAGAAGTAAAATATTCAGTTCAAGATGGTGATTCAATTCGTATTTCGGATGAACTCATGAATAAGCTTATTGCATACTCTTCACCAGTGTATAGTGCTCATGGCGTTTCGGATGATCAATTTCGTCAAACGGTGAATAACAATCAACTATTAAAATCACAAATGGAAGCTCTTATTGTAGCGTTTGAACTGTATTGGAAATTGGGCGAAATTGTTTTTCAGGATAATACTAAGCCTGTTAGTTCTGAGAGAACAGGTGGTGTGAGATATCCAAAAGAGATACATTTTACTTTGAATATGGATATTATTGATGTAGCTATGGCTGTGGCAGAGGAGAAATATAAGGAAGTTTTGCTTAATTGGTTGGGATTGAATGTTGCCACAAGTGAACGAGAAGATAAATTGCTTAAGTCCGTATTAACGGCTTTGTCAGAAACAGCCGTATTTAAACTTGATGATAGTGGTCAAGATGTAATTTTTAATCAAGATAGCATCTATCGTAAACTTTTAGCTACCACCGAACCAGTAGACATTAATGGTGATAAAGAAGCCAAGGGTTCATTACGAGTTCTGAAAACCTCGCTAAATGATGGAACTAATCCATATTTGAACTATTCGCGTGGAACAGTTACCTCTACAAATGATCCGGATCTAAACCTTGCCGATTATCAAAAACGTGTTTCTACATTCTTGTCTCTAAGTACTACAAAAATCGTAGGAATTGATGAGTATGAAGAAGTACAGAGTGGGGCAGATGCTGCACATGAATCCAATGATGACTATCTTACCGATTCTTCTAATGCTGAATTAATAAAATATAAAACAGGATATCAAACTGATTTCCACCATAATAGAATTATCTTTGGTGCTCCAGGAACAGGTAAAAGTTATACTTTAAATCGAGATAAGGAGACCTTGCTTAAAAATGGTGGCGAGTACGAGCGTGTGACTTTCCATCCCGACTATTCGTATGCTAACTTTGTGGGAACTTACAAGCCTACGATGGTGGATTCAGTAAAGAATCTGATTGGAAGCAAAGATGAGAGGGATGTTTTAACTGTTCTGTTGGATGATAAAACGGCTCAAGAAAAATATGATTTGCTATATGAAAAATTTAAAGATGGCGATTTAACTCGCTTACCACTTTTACTAGGATTATATAGTGATGACAAGTTTAAAACTAAGAAAAAAGATGGCTCTGATGCTAGTGGTGATAATAGCGTTGAACGAAATCATGGTCGTGCGATTAGGCCATATGTAAATCTGATTTCAAATAAACAACCTGCTAGTGAAATTGCATATGAATACGTTCCTGGCCCATTTATGAGGACGTATGTTAAAGCACTTAAAAATGCTCAGTCAGATAGTCCTAAGCCATTTTTATTAATTGTTGAAGAAATCAACAGAGCGAATGTTGCAGCTGTATTTGGTGATATATTTCAGTTATTAGACCGTGATGAGGATAATGTTAGTGAATATGCTATTCAAACATCTGAGGATATTAAAAAATATCTTGCTAAAGAATTAGGAGGTAATCCACAAGAGTATTCTGAAATCAAAATTCCAGATAATATGTTTATATGGGCAACTATGAATAGTGCTGACCAAGGAGTATTCCCTATGGATACTGCATTCAAACGTAGATGGGACTTCACTTATTTAGGTATTGATGATAGCGAAGAAAAAATTGTAGGTAAAACTGTTGAACTAGGTAAAGGTGCAAACAAGAGAATAGTTGAGTGGAATGAATTGCGTAAAGCGATAAATACTGAACTTCTTTCATATAAAGTGAATGAGGATAAGTTGCTTGGCCCATATTTTCTGTCAAGGAAAATCGTTCCTGAAACGGAGCCTATTGACCCAACAAAGTTTATCGCCACATTTAAGAGCAAAGTTATCATGTATTTATTTGATGACGCAGCAAAGCAAAAACGCCAGACTCTTTTTGATGGTTGTAATGATAAGACGACATACTCTTCTATTTGCAAAGAGTTTGAGGAAAAGGGTGTATTTATCTTTGCCAAAAATATCAGCAATAAATTCCCTGCTACTGCACCTACAAATAACCTTACAGGGGACGGTGCAGAATGATATCGAAGTTTGTCCGAGAACAGAAAAGATACAATCAAACTGAATTACAGGACATCTTTCAATGCTCGGAAGAAAAAACGGTAGATATTATTAAGCGTTTGAAAGAGTTTGGTGTTCTAAAGGCTGTTAAAGCTACGGATTCTCAAAAAAATATGTCAGACCTTTTGGAAGAGGATATTGAAGTTGCAGATGTAGAAATTGGTGAGAACGAATACCTTTATGTGTTTACTTTCGTTGGCGTAATAACCGTTTGGGGTTGTGTATTAAAATGCTATCCTAAATATATCTTAACTAATAATGATCCCTTAACTGAGTTAAAAACAATAATAAAAGTTCTTGAAAAGTATAATGCCAAAGAGCAAATCATTCGTATGTATAATGATAACAGTGAAAGTAGTGCTTTCAACTTGCTTGCTGTTATGATTTTCTTGCTACATGACTACTACGAAAATGGTGCATATACGAATACAAAGGATATAATTGAAACTAATGGTTCGGGTGAAATACTGTGGGACAAGACGATAAATGAGACCTTTACTTATCTCAGTAATAATCGACCATATTACATAGAACTGTTTACACAAAAACGTATAAATGATGATTTTGATTACTTTAAAAGACTCCATGAATCTATTATAAGTATTTGCTCTAGGGAACTAAAAGATGCAGATTTATTGGATTTGTTTGATATACTGCCGGTTGAAGTGTCCGATGAAGAACTTGATGACTTTGGAGAAAAAGACTATATACTTTACCGCATACAAAATGAATTGAATTTGCAGTTTAATACAAGAAAGCAGTTATTACTAAAGACGTTATACGCCTATGTTGCACATAGTAGCACACTTGCAGAAATTGATTGTTTCACTATGTTTGGTACAAACAGTTTTAATTTAGTATGGGAAAAGGTGTGTGCGGAAGTACTGGACAATCAATTACAGACTCCACTAGGTTCACTGCCTATTTCGTTATCTGACGGATATAATCCTTATGACCTGCTCATTTCATTAATAGAAAAGCCAAAGTGGAATGGTTATAAGCAAGATGGTTCTGAATTTCAAAAGGCCGCTAGGGAAACCCTCGTCCCAGACCTTGTGTCAATCCATAAGATGAATAACTCACATCAGTTCATTATATTTGATGCTAAGTATTATAATATTCAACTTGAGCATGGAAAAGAACTACGGGGACAACCTGGAATTGGTGATATTACAAAGCAGTACCTATATCAGTTGGCATATAAAAATTTTGTTAATGATCATGGAATTCAAGATGTTAAAAATTGCTTTTTGATGCCAACCGAACAACATAGCATTATTAATAAGGGATACGTCAATATAGAAATGTTAGATGCTCTCGGGTTACAGAATATACAAATAAGACAGTTGCCCGCAGAATTGATATACTCGCACTATTTAGCAAATGAAAAAATGGATATAGGCTTACTTCATTTATAAAGGGGATGTGGGGGAGTATGGCAGGTAATCGTTCATTTAAAGAATATGTGGCAGAAAGATTCTATAATAAAATGTTTGCTGCCATACAGGATTTCACCGAAGAAAACTACGATGGCTTAGACTTACGGCTATACAGAGTTCAAAACATCGGCGGCATTGAGTTATCAGATATAGAAGTAAAGTTCGTATCTGTTAATGACTTACCGGACATGAAAATAGAATTTGATGTTGCTGTTGAAGCTGAATTCGAAGTCCGTGAATCAAATCATCGTTATGATGAATCAGAAAATTGTCGGCAATGGTTTATGCTGGAATGCTCAGGAGATTTGGATTGCAATTTGGATGATTTTTCAATCTCTAGTATAACTGAGTATACTAGCAAAAATAAGCAGCCGAAACCTATGTCAGACTCCCTTGTCCCTATCATTCATAAGGAACAACTAGAATCTGTTGCCACAGACTTCCTTAGAAGACATTACCCTGAAGCATTAAAAAACCCAATGGCAGTTGAGCCACAGGTGTTGGCAGAAAAAATGGGCCTTACAGTAGAAATGAGAGAGATTACAAAGGATTTCTCTGTTTTTGGGCAGATATACTTTCACGACTGTGATGCAGAGTTTTATGATGAAGATAGCGATGAAATGGTACAGACCCATGTGAGTGGCCGTACAATAATCGTGGATCCTAAAGCTTACTTCCTTCGTAACCTGGGATCAGTCAATAATACTATTGTGCATGAGTGTGTTCATTGGGACCAACATAGAAAAGCATTTGAATTGGAACGGTTATATAATAGCAGTGCCACACGAATCAAGTGTCAGGTAGTCGGAGGTATAAAAGACAATACCAGAGATGCAACTGACTGGATGGAATGGCAGGCGAATGCCCTCGCCCCAAAGATACAAATGCCACTTGCTATGTTTAAAACCCAAGCGTTCAAATTTATTAAGCAATTCAGTTCAGAACTGGGAACATCTGAACTTATAGATGTAATGGAGCCAGTTATTGACGCCTTAGCAACGTTCTTCAGCGTATCTCGGACAGCAGCTAAAATTCGAATGATTGATGCTGGATACGAGGAAGCAATCGGAACTTTTACTTATATAGATGGTCGCTACGTCAAGCCACACAGATTTAAGAAGGGTGCGCTTGAAAGAAATCAGACCTTTTCTATAGGCGCCGAGGATGCTGCCATCCAAAGCATAACCAATCCAGAAATGGCCGCTCTAGTTAGAGACGGAAGTTATATATATGTAGATTCTCACTTTGTGCTAAACTATCCAAAATATTTAACACATGATATATTCGGACAAACGGTACTTACTGACTACGCACGAACCCATATGGAAGAGTGCTGCTTGGTTTTCGAGTTATCAGTCAAATCCGGGTGTAGGGAAAGATACTATACTGAATGTTTCCTCAACCGTGATAAGACATCAAATATAGATTTTGATATAAAGTATTGTAATGGTTTTGAGTATGCGGCTCCAGAAAAGAAGGCCCAATTACTAGCTGAAACAATAGCTGAAGAAATGCGAATCTATAATGAATTGCCAAATAGCTATACCAGCTCTCTCAAAATAGTACGTGAGTGGAAAAAAGTAACTTATAAAGAATTAGCAGAGAAAATATTGGTCAACGAGCGTACCATAAGACGAATCGTTAATGGTGAGGAACCGGGATCTATTAATTCCATTGTATTGATTTGCCTTGGACTTCATCTACCGCCAAATATTAGCAGTCATATAATTCGCAACTCACCATTTTCATTGAATTTCAATAATAACAGTCATATTTGGTATAACTTTGCATTAACTCACCTATATGCAAAATCGATGGATGAGATTAGAACGTTTTTACAGGAACATGGCGCAGAGCCATTATAAAATTCAATAATATTTTTGAAAAAGCGGACACAGGATGTCCGCTTTTTAGTTATTAACTAAGTAAGCCATACATGAATCCTTTTAAGGGTTTGTGTATGGCTTTTTTTATTGTTGTTTTTAGGTGTTTTTGTTGGGAAAAGCGTCATTTTGAGCCTGAAATTAACGGGCATGAGGTGTCCGCCAAGGCTGTCCAATTCTCACCTACAATAATGATAGATGAAGGAAAGGTCCTTCGTAGTTAGCAAGAATTAGACCATTCCTCGTCTACAAAAAAATATCAAATGCCTGATTTGCAATAAGGGCAAAGGATACATATTGCTACGTTTCAGTCCGTTTAGGATTGTTATGCGTTGCAATAGAAGTACCTTACCTTGTTGCGCTCATTTTCAGGACAAAGGGTCTGTGTACTTCGAGGCACAGACCTATTTTTGTATCCTTTGCCGCCAATGCAGTCCGGCGGAAAGGATGCAAAATGAAAATTAGAATTATGTACGACAACAAACCTACCTATTTGGAGGTACCAGACGAGGACTGCACTGTAATGATTGATATGGACTATGAGGACAGGCTGTCCTGTGCCGAAGATAAGGAAACTGTGACTCGACGTTCACCACAGGAGATTATGGACGAGCGTTTTAACAAGCCCGACTACAATAACTGGCATAAATTTGACAGACATAGAGGGATGCCAAAAAAACCATTCCGTAAGGACGACGAATCCGAGGATGCAACGGATCATATGGACTATCTCCCCGATAATACCCATGAAGTGGCACGAATTAAAAAGGAAGATTATGAATATTACTGTGAGATTATTCGTTCCATTCTCAAGCCAAAACATTCAGAACCTTTTATTGCTGTATATCTTGATGGCATGACAATGACTGAGTATGCAGAGCGTGAAGGTGTCAGTAAAAGCGCCATTTCACACCGTTTAAATACAGCCAAGAAGAATTTAAAAAAAGTTTTTCCAGAATCCTCAACTTTCCCATCTTGCCACGGCTAATAGATAGAGGGCAGTACATAAACGCTCTCGGAAAGAGGTGAAGAACATGAAACACAACTTGAAAATCAGTGTTTCAAAAACTCCACAGTCTGGCGGGATTGTAACTTGCCGTAATGTCACCATAAGGGAGCGCTTCCTTCGTTTCTTACTTGGTGATAAGCAGAAGCTGACTATTCTTGTTCCGGGTGACACCGTACAGGAACTCGCCATCAGTGAGATTAAGGAGGGGGGATTAAACCATGAGCAAAATCAAACTACTTCTTGATGTGGTTTCTGATATGCGCTCTTTGGCAGACAGCATACAAGCGGTTGCTGATGCAATGGCGGGTAGTGAGCCTGTCGAAGCAAAAGAACCGACCACAACTGTAAAAGAGCCAGAACCAAAGAAAAAGGAAATCACTCTAGAGGAAGTCAGAGCAAAACTCGCTGAGAAGAGTCAAGCTGGTCTTACTGACCAAGTGAGAGAAATCATCCAAAAATACGGTGGCTCTAAATTAAGCGAAGTTGACCCGAAACATTATGCAGATATGTTGAAAGATGAGGAGGTACTAGGTAATGAGTGATCACGCAGTACTTTCCGCATCGGGGTCCCATAGGTGGCTTAATTGCCTTCCTTCTGCAAGATTGGAACTGGAATTTGAAAATAGTGAATCCAATGCAGCCGCTGAAGGTACCGCCGCTCATGCTCTCTGTGAACATAAACTTAAAAAAGCACTTCACATGAGAAGTAAACGGCCAGTCTCGGTGTATAACTCTGATGAAATGGAAGAACACAGCGATGCCTATGTGGAATTTGTAATGGAGCAGCTTGAACTGGCGAAACAAAGCTGTACGGACCCGTTAATACTTATTGAACAACGTCTTGATTTTTCTTGCTATGTACCCCAGGGGTTCGGAACTGGTGATTGCATCATTATTGGCGATAAAAAGCTTCATATTATCGATTTTAAGTATGGCATGGGAGTGTTAGTAGATGCAGTGGAAAACCCGCAGATGAAATTGTATGCCCTTGGTGCTTTAGAAATCTACGATAGCTTGTACGATATCGAGGAGGTTTCCATGACCATCTTCCAACCCCGCAGGGAAAATGTCAGCACATGGACAATCCCGGTAAAGGAATTAAAGGACTGGGCAGAAAATGAACTGAAACCAAAGGCGAAAAAGGCCTATGACGGTGAAGGTGAATATCTGACCGGTGAGTGGTGTACTTTCTGCCGAGCGGCTGTTAAATGCCGTGCAAGGGCTGAAGAAAAGCTGAAATTAGCACAGATGGAGTTTAAACTGCCACCCCTACTTCTGGACTCCGAAATTGAAGAAGTTCTTTCTAAACTGTCTGACCTTACAAAGTGGGCAAATGAAATCATTGCTTATGCCACGGATGCTGCTGTTAATCACGGGAAAGAGTGGCACGGTTTTAAGGTAGTCGAGGGCAGGTCTATCCGTAAATATAAAGACGAAGAGGCTGTGGCTGAAGTAGCCAAGGCAAATGGCTATAAGGATATCTATCGTCAGAGTCTCATTACCCTTACGGAAATGCAGAAGCTGATGGGTAAAAAGAAATTTGAGCAAATTCTCGGTGGTCTCATACATAAACCACCGGGCAAGCCAATGCTGGTTCCAAATTCGGATAAGCGGCCAGCTATGAATATATCAAACGTAAAAAACGAATTTAACGAAATAACGGAGGAATTGGAATATGAATAATCAAAACAGAACTAAGGTTGTTACAAGCGTCAACACACGTCTTAGCTACTTTCACGGCTGGGAGCCGGTATCCATCAATGGCGGAGCGGAAAAGTACAGCGTATCCGTATTGATTCCCAAAACAGATAAGGAAACCATCAATGCTATCAATGCAGCAGTAGATGCAGCCATTGAAGAGGGCATTGCAAAGTTTGGTGGTAAAAAGCCGAATAAGGCGGCTATTAAACTGCCACTTCGAGATGGTGACGTAGAACGTGATGACGAGGCTTACAAAGGACATTACTTTGTAAATGCCAACAGCAAGACTCCACCCCAAATAGTAGATAAAGCGGTTAGACCTATCCTGGATCGTAACGAGGTTTACAGCGGTTGTTATGCAAGAGTATCCCTAAATTTCTACGCTTTTAACTCTAATGGCAATAAGGGTGTAGCATGTGGTCTTGGCAACATCCAGAAGATAAGAGATGGAGAGCCTTTAGGCGGAAGAACCAATGCAGCTGATGACTTCACAACTATTGAAGATGATGATTTTCTAGCATAAAGAATAAATACAAACGAGGTGGTGGAGGTTGTTCTTCTGCCACCTCGTTTGTATTGGAAGGGGCGGTAATACATGAATTCTATTTCTATTGATATTGAAACATTTAGTAGTGCCAATCTTCAAAAGTCTGGAGTTTACCGTTATGCCGAGAGTGATGATTTTGAAATTCTACTATTTGGCTATTCGGTAGATTCTGGTGAAGTACAAGTTGTTGATCTTGCCTGCGGAGAGGAAATCCCAGCTGAAATTATAAACGCACTTATGGATGATTCCGTTACAAAGTGGGCTTTCAATGCAATGTTTGAGCGTGTGTGTCTATCAAAATGGCTTAACCTTACTGAATATCTTGACCCCGCATCCTGGAAATGTTCCATGATATGGTCGGCATATATGGGACTTCCTCTTTCTTTGGAGGGAGTCGGTGCAGTTCTAGGTTTGGAGAAACAAAAGCTAACAGAGGGTAAAGACCTCATCAAATATTTCTGTACACCTTGCTCCCCTACAAAATCTAATGGTGGTCGAGTTCGTAATTTACCAGAACACGACATGGATAAATGGGAGCGGTTTAAAGTATATAACATTCGCGATGTGGAATCCGAGATGTCAATACAACAGAAATTATCCAAGTTTCAAGTACCAGAGAACATCTGGGAGGAATATCATCTCGACCAGGTAATCAATGATCGTGGCATTGCCATTGACATGACTTTCGTAAAACAGGCTGTAGAGATGGATGAACATTCTCGTGAAAAGCTAATGGCTACGATGCAAGATATAACTAATTTGGAGAATCCAAACTCTGTACAACAAATGAAAGACTGGCTTGCCGACAATGGGCTAGAAACAGATACCCTTGGTAAAAAAGCGGTTGCTGAGATGTTAAAGACGGCTCCTGAACCACTAGGCACTGTTTTGGAACTTCGCCAGCAGCTTGCAAAATCATCGGTGAAAAAATACACGGCAATGGAAAATGCGGTATGTAGTGACGGTCGTGCAAGAGGAATGTTTCAGTTTTACGGAGCCAACAGAACCGGCAGATTCTCTGGCAGGCTGATTCAGTTGCAAAATCTCCCCCAAAACCATATGCCCGATTTGGAACAGGCTCGTGCTTTAGTTCGAAGCGGAAACTTTGATGCTCTTACTTTACTCTATGATTCAATCCCAGAGGTACTGTCGGAACTTATCCGTACTGCTTTTATACCGCGAGAAGGTATGAAGTTCATTGTGGCAGATTTTTCAGCGATTGAGGCTCGCGTCATTGCTTGGCTTGCAAGTGAAAAATGGAGAATAGATGTATTCCAAAACGGCGGTGACATCTACTGTGCCAGTGCCTCTCAGATGTTTAATGTACCTGTTGAGAAGCATGGTGTGAATGGCCATCTTCGTCAGAAAGGGAAAATTGCCGAACTTGCTCTCGGTTATGGCGGATCGGTTGGGGCATTAAAATCAATGGGAGCTTTAGAGATGGGGATTGAAGAAGAGGAACTTCAGCTTCTTGTAACGGCTTGGAGACAATCCAATCCCAATATTACAAAACTGTGGTGGGATGTTGACCGAGCAGTAAAAACTTGTGTTAAGCAGAAAACTCCTACAGAAACACACGGTATTAAATTTATATATCAAAGTGGAATGCTCTTTATTGTCCTTCCTTCCGGCAGGCGGCTTTCCTATGTAAAACCTCGTATGGGAGAGAACGTATTTGGTGGTGAGTCAGTTACTTATGAAGGTATCGGCGGGACAAAGAAATGGGAAAGAATCGAAAGCTACGGTCCCAAATTTGTAGAGAATATTGTTCAAGCAATCAGTCGTGACATTTTGTGTCATGCCATGCAGACATTAAAGAATTGTTCCATTGTGGCCCATGTACACGATGAAATTATCATCGAGGCGGAAATGGGTATGTCAATTTCTGCTGTCTGTGAGCAAATGGCAAGGACACCAACCTGGGCGAATGGTCTGTTACTCAGTGCTGATGGCTATGAGTGTCAGTTTTATCAAAAAGATTAAATTAATTGGTAATCGGATAATCGTGTGGGAGGAGGTTAAAAGACCTTCAATTTTTAAATAATGAAAACAGGATAGCACTTATTTTATGACCGGTACGTGCTATCTTGTTTGTTTAATAAACGCTCCATTTTTGTGGAATAAAGGGTTAAAATTCGAATCTTGAAGAAATATAGTGAAAGAACCGATTTTGACTCCTCTCTCTATAAAGTTAATGGCTCTGTTAAAGGTTGATGTTGAAAATTGATTACCTTCAAAAAAGTAGTTATAATAAGAACAAACATTCTTATTTGGAGGGTCCAAAGGATGAGTAAAGCGTTTAGCAATTTATTAAAACATATCGATAAATTATCGCATACAGATAAAGAACGAGTGTTTCAATGGGTAAAACACTATGTTGAACCTTCTTTAACTGTTGATGGTCGCTTAATCGATGAAATGCGGGAAGTACGTTATAAAGAAGGTTTTGAATGCCCTCATTGCACTTCAGAACACATTAATCGATTCGGTAAAGTTAATGGTCGCCAACGATATCGCTGTAAGGCTTGTCGTAAAACGTTTATGGATACTACAAATACAATTCTTTATCGCACTCGAAAAGGTAATGAATGGATTACTTTTGTTGAATGTATGTTTAAAGGATATTCCTTGCGTAAATCAGCAAAAATTGTGGGCGTTACTTGGGTTACATTATTCTATTGGAGACATAAGCTGTTATCAGCTCTTAAACAAATGGGTTTTGAACAATTTGATGGTATCGTTGAAGTGGACGAGACTTATTTTTTGTATTCTCAAAAAGGTCAACGTGGCATTAGTGAACGTAAACCACGTAAGCGAGGCGGTAAATCAACACTAAGAGGAGTTAGTAAGGAACAAGTCTGTGTTCTAGTTGCTAGAGACCGAACAAAAGCAACAGTTTCAAAGGTAGCCTGTATGGGGCGTGTTGTTAAAACCAAAGTTGATGGTATGATTGGGTCTAAACTAACACCTAATAATGTACTTGTAACAGACGCTTGGAGAGCCTATAAAACCTATGCAGATGAAAGAGGGATAGAACATTATCGCATTAAGTCTGACGATGGAAAACACGTTATTAAAGGCTTATACCATATCCAAAATGTAAATGGACTCCATTCACGTTTAAAACATTGGATACATCGTTTTAAAGGTGTTGCTTCTAAATACCTTGATAATTACCTTGCTTGGTTTTTATTAGTAGATAGTCATAGCAATGAAAGTACAAAACACAATATCAAAGAATTACTTTTGACATCCTTTGTTTTTGAAATGACAGAAACCTATCGAAGTTTAAGGCTATCGAAATTCAATATGTAATGCTTATTTGACTGTTAGGGTGACTAAATCAAAATAGAGTTCTGGCAAATTTTTGCGGATTTACAACGTTAAACAATAAAGTTTACAAACGACACTTTGGGAATATTTTTGAAGGTGTTTTAGTAATGCATCGAGAAAAAAATATCACAATAGCTCTCAATTTCAAAAGGTAGAGTGCTACTGTGATTTTTATTTAACTTGATTTTACAACTGGTTCCTCTTGATTTGAAAAGTTTAAAATCACAACGCCCACGATAATTAGTAGAATCGCAGACACCTTTAACAATCCTAATGGTTCATCCCAAATAAGGAATCCAACAAAGGCTGTAAGAGCTGTACCTACACCCGCCCACACCGAGTAAGCAACGCTTAGCGACATTCCTCGTAAGGTTAACCCTAAAAATGTGAATGATAATAAATAACCAGCAACTGAGCCTATTGATGGTAATAAGACTGTAAATCCTTCTGAATATTTCATCATTGTTGTGCCAAATACCTCTGTAACAATCGCTCATACTAAATATATATATTTTGCCACGAATACAACCCCTTACTTACTTAAATTTAGCAGTACAACACCTAAAATGATGATTGCAATACCAATTAGTTTTTTTCTGTCAAATCCTTCTTTAAATATGACGACACCTATCGTAGCAGCTAAAGTTGTACCGACCCCTGACCAAATGGCATATGCTACACCAATCTCAAGTTCTTTTAAAGTTAAAGATAGAAAATAAAACGCTGCTGCATAGCCAACTGCAACACCAATGTATGGACCATAGTTCTTTGTCATACTTGTCACTTTTAACATCGCACTTCCAAAGGCTTCAAAAAGAATTGCAATACCTAATAAAACATATGTCATTTCCTTATTCTCCTTCTGCTAAACGGTATAATTTTTGCTTGATTTCATCCATTTCGACCGCTGTTAAGGGTGCGATTGTTGAAAATTTGTTGTAATAAACACCATCGATTGTTAGACGAATTAAATTGATTGTTGTCTCATCTAATTCATCTTTTTTCAAATGTTCTAGGATGTTTTGGTAAATGTCCTGCACCTGTTTATTTTCTAAAAATGGTACCTCCATCGAACCAACATATAAGTCGCTGTGTTTACTTAAATCATTGAAGCATAACTCAATGAATGCTTTTGTATAACGATTTCTTGTTTCTTTTTCAACTAGAATAAAGAATTCCTCCGAAAACTTTTCGTAAATATCTTGCACTATGCCTTCAATCAATGCTTGTTTATTTGGAAAATGATACAGTAGCCCACCCTTACTTGTGTTCGCTTTTTTTGCAACAGCATCAAGTGTTAGAGCATTTACACCTTCTTCTTGCAATAATTGAATTGCACTATTTATTAGTGTTTCGCGTTTTTCTTTTGCTTTTTGACTCATACAAAACCTCCTTCTCCAATCTCTATAATACCGTCTGGACGGTCTTTTTTCAAGCCTTTTAAATCATCCGTATTCAAAATAACGTTCCCAAATCAAAGTTTAGGGACAGTTTAAAAAGGCACGAACGTTGATTTAACATCGTTTCGTGCCTTTTCTTGTGAACATTGTTTATACCGTATTTTATACAGATGGCTCAAATTGTTGATGCAACTGTATTTGTACTTGATGGGTATTTTCGCTATCTTGCATAAAATTGTGTATATTCCTTATTGTTGTAAATACATATTTCTCTTACTATACCTAAAATGGGGGAACCACAATAAATCAAGTTCCCCCAATTATTTATTTAAAAAACAACAATTAAATTTAACAGAGCCAAGTTAATAATAAATCAAGGGGTAAGACTAAATCTATTAAAAACAAATGGGACAATAATTGATACATCGACCGATTAGCTTAATTGATTTTATTGCAGAGTGTCTCTAAATGATAACGAATAACTTCCTTCACCTTTTCTGGAGAGTATACATCAGGTCTTAATAAAGCATGAATCGACAATCCCTCTATTAATGCCGTTAACCTACTCTTTTCTAATTCTGCATTCATTGAATCTGATAATACGCCTTTTAGAGCTAAGATTTCAATCATTGAATTTGCTAATTCATATGTACCGTCCGTCATTTCATCTTTTTTGTCCTTTATTGTATCACTTGTAAGTGAACGTAATGCAAGAATCCACCAAACACTCGTTTCAATTTTCTTTTCTTCATCTATTGGTACTAGCTCTAATAAAACTTCTTCTACTGCCTGCACTGGGTTTTCTGACCATTCTTTATTTTGAGAACGTTTTTTCCCTTCTTCTAAGTAGTAATTCATAATAAATAATAACATTTCATCTTGAGTTGAAAAATAATGTCTTAACGCACCAGAAGACATCCCTGCCTCAGCTGCAACTCTTCGTATAGACGCTTTCTCAACCCCTTCTTTCCTAATAATATTCCATGCAGCCTCAGCAATTTGTTTGCGCTTTTCATCATGATCAACAATTTTTGGCATTATAAAAATCACTTCCTTTATTTAGCACAGTGTGTTATTATCTTTTTATAGCACGATGTGTTAAATAGATAATACCACAACATTTAAAGGAGGACTAGTTTGTTTGATCGAAACTATTGAAGCATTGATGCCTTCTTCATCATTAGACATTTCTTCAGCATTATTGATTATTTCTTTGTGTGCTTTAATTGATATTTTAAGTCCCGGTGTACTGACTGTAACAGCCTATTTATTACTGACACAACCGAATCAGTTATCTTCTCGTTTATTTGTGTTTTTATTCATCACGCAGTTAGGCTATTTCATCACGGGTTTATTACTCTACTTTGGTGGAAATTCATTATTGAAGAGAATAGAACAATTGTCTCAGTTTGACTTTATCAATTGGTTTTATATCCTACTTGGAGCAGTTCTTGTTCTAATAAGCTTCAGTAAACCAAAAGAGACTACAAAAAAACGTTTAATTTCATTTATCCCCAAAAATACAACAATTAAAGGGATGATTATACTAGGAATCATTGTTTTCCTAATTGAATTTGTAACGGCATTGCCTTACTTTTATTCAATCTTTTTAATGAATCATCAAACAATTGAGACTACACCTGCTATCTTAATTATAATTGGATACAATCTAGTAATGGTGCTTCCTTCTCTATTACTGTTAGGGGTTAATATTATATTTAAAGAAAGATTGCAACAATTTCTTATTAAAATCAGGTCAAAATTAAATGAAGCTCCAATCTCTTCACTCTTGGTAGCGACAGGAGTCATAGGTGCAGTTTTTTTTAATATCGGTCTTAGAGGCATATTAAATTAGAAAAAATATTAAAGAGGTGTTCATCATGAAAGAAATTATCAGTGGTCTCAGTCTACTTTTTATTATTCAGGGAATAGGCGGATTAATCAATCATTTGACTAATGGGGGAAAAAGTTGGTTTTTAGTAAATTATATTGATGCGTTTCAAGGGTTTGAAATCGTTTTGGACATTGTATTTATTGCAGTTGGTGGAATCATAGCTTTAGCCACTCGTAAAATAACATCAAGTAAAAGCAATAAGTGAATGATGTAAAATAAAAAATACAGAGTGAGAATTTCTCGCTCTGTATTTTTTATTTTAATTGATTCTCCTCGAGGCTCTACCAACCTTACTCATCCAGGTCATAGATAAAATATGATACCAAAATGATTGTTTTCCTCTTCTCTTATTAGCTCCAAATCCTATAGGCCTATTACAGTTTACGTTACCATTTTTTGTTCATCAATCTAGTCCGTTTGTAAAAGTAGAAAATTACTGAATCAGCTTTTAAATCTATTTTACATACACAAATTTCGAACAAAAATCCGGATGTATAATTTATTTTTTCAAAATCCTCAACATTCATTACCTCCTGTGGCTATTAGGTAGAGGGGTTTCCTCTCTGACTATATTGCAGGAGGTAATTCGTATGGACGAATTAGTAAGAATCAATTATGAAAATGACCGCCCCACAGTGCTTGGCCGTGATTTGCATGCAGTTTTGGAAGTGAAAACACCCTATGATAAATGGTTTCCAAGAATGTGTGAGTATGGATTTGTGGAGGGTACGGACTTTTCGACATTTCTGTCGGAAAGTACAGGTGGAAGACCAGCTGTTGACCACCAAATAACAATTGACATGGCAAAAGAGCTATGCATGATACAGCGTACTCCAAAAGGGAAAGAGTGTCGCCAATACTTTCTTGAAATAGAAAGAAGATGGAATTCACCAGAGGCAATCATGGCAAGGGCACTACAGATTGCCAATCAACAGCTAACTCAAGTAAGGAAACAAAATAAAGTGCTTGAAGGTACGGTTGCTGTTCAGAATCAGCAAATTGCAGAAATGAAACCAAAAGTCTCCTATTATGATGTGGTTTTAAATTGCAAAGACCTCATTTCTACATCAGCAATTGCCAAAGATTACGGCAAGTCAGCTATTTGGATGAACCGCTATCTTAATAAAAAGGGCATCCAATTTAAACAAGGTGGTATCTGGCTTTTATATCAGAAGTATGCAGAAAAAGGCTACACCAGCACCAAGACACATAGCTATCTTGGCAGTAACGGCCAGCAACATACAAAGGTCCATACATACTGGACTCAAAAAGGCAGACTCTTCATTTACGAACTGTTGAAGGCAGATGGTATTTTGCCGCAGATAGAAATGGAGGGTGTGTAATGGGAATTGATAAATTCAATCATGAAGGATACCATGACCCAACTCCCCATGAGGCACTGACCAACATAATAAGAAAGAAAAAGGCAGAGAAAAAATCTGCCTTTAAGCCACTTGTATATATTTGTTCTCCCTATTCCGGTGATGTAGAAGGAAACATTAAAAAGGCTCGCAGTTTTTGCAGGTTTGCATTAGACCAAAACTGTATTCCGATTGCTCCCCACCTTATGTTTCCACAGTTTATGGATGATGAAAATCCAGAGGAACGGGAACTTGCCATATTTATGGACATCGTGCTTATGGGCAAATGCTCCGAGGTTTGGGTGCTAGGCAATACCATCTCAAGCGGTATGGCAAGGGAGATTGAAGTAGCCAAGAAACGCAGACAAACGGTCAGATATTTTAGTCCAGAGCATGAGGAGGTCGAAAGCTTATGAAAATCGCTGTGGGCAACAGCCGGATGGACAAGAAATGGAAAAACAAAGATATCTCGTGGGAGGATTTTTGTGCCCGAGTAAAGACAACACAACGTACTACGGAAACAGTAGAAGAATATCGGAAATTAAAAAGAGGTCAACAAGATGATATCAAAGATGTGGGTGGTTTTGTTGGAGGGCATTTAAAAGGAGGAAGGCGAAAGAAGGGCAATGTTTTATGCCGTTCTTTGCTTACCCTTGATATGGATTACGGTAGACCGGACATCTGGGAACAAATCAGTATGCTTTTTGATTTCAAATGCTGTGTTTATTCCACCCATAAGCACACACCGGAAAATCCAAGACTTAGGCTAATAGTTCCTCTTGCTCGTGAAATCAGCGAAGAAGAATACGCAGCCGTTGGACGTATGGTGGCAAAAGAAATCGGCATAGATCTTTTCGATGATACAACTTATGAAGCCCATCGCCTTATGTATTGGCCATCCACTTCCTCTAACGGTCAATTTGTCTACGAAGAGCAGGATGGAGCATTACTTGACCCAGATATTTATCTTTCAAAATATCAAAACTGGCGAGATACAACAACTTGGCCCGTATCAAGCAGGCAGTCTGAAGTTATAAATCGCAGTCTTAAAGAGCAAGCAGACCCGCTTTTAAAGGAAGGTGTGGTAGGAACATTCTGTCGTGCCTACTCCGTTCGTGAAGCAATTGAGAAATTCTTAGGTGCAGTTTATGCACCTTCTGCTATGGAAGGGCGATACGATTATATTCCAGCTGATAGTAGTGCCGGTGTGATTATCTACGATGATAAATTCGCATACAGCCATCATGCTACAGACCCAGCAAGTGGATTACTCCTCAATGCTTTTGATCTCGTTCGTATTCATAAATTCGGTTCTTTAGATGATAAAGCTTCTACCACTACAGCTCCTGGTAAGATGCCATCTTTTGTGGCAATGTGCGAGTTTGCTATAAAAGATGAAAGAGTAAAAGCTGAGTTTTCTAAGGAAAGACAGGCACAGGCTGAAGAGGAGTTTAGTGATGAGGATTGGCAGACAGCTTTGGAATTGGATAAGCAAGGCCGAATAAAAGACACTCTAGACAACATCGTTTTGATTATTCGTCATGACAAGGAATTACAGCATATAGCTTTTAATTGCCACCGTGATGGTATTGATGCCAAAGGTGGCCTGCCTTGGGAACAGATCAAGGCGGGTTGGAATGATTCAGATAATGCACTTCTTAAAGTGTATTTAAGCAGCAAATACGGAGTCTATTCCCCTACAAAGACCAAAGATGCTGTGTTAGCTGTAGCGTCAGAACGAGCCTACCATCCTGTTAAGGAGTATCTCGACTCACTGCCAAAATGGGATGGTATTAGTCGAGTGGAAAATCTGCTCATTGATTATTTCGGTGCAACAGATAATTCTTACACAAAAGCGGTGATTCGCAAAACGATGGTTGCAGCGGTAGCACGCATTTATAGACCCGGTACAAAGTTTGATAGTGTTCTAATCTTAAACGGGCCTCAAGGTATCGGTAAGTCAACCTTCTTTGCCAAACTTGCTGGAGACTGGTTTTCAGATAGTTTGACTATTACAGATATGAAGGATAAATCCGGGGCTGAGAAACTTCAGGGATATTGGTTACTGGAACTAGGAGAGCTTGCTGGAATGCGTAAGACGGATGTGGAGGTTGTGAAGTCCTTTATTTCAAGGGCGGATGATAAGTACCGTGCCAGTTATGGGGTCAATGTCGAAAGCCATCCCCGTCAGTGTGTAATTGTAGGTTCAACGAATGCAGAAAGTGGATTTCTTCGAGATATTACGGGCAACCGCAGATTTTGGCCAGTCCGCATTAGCGGCGACGGTAAAAAGAAAGCTTGGCAGATGACCAAAGAGGAAGTACAGCAGATTTGGGCAGAGGCACTAGTGCTTTATGAGAAGGGCGAAAAACTCTACCTTGAAGGTGATGATGTATCCATGGCAACTAGTGAACAGGCAGATGCGATGGAAACAGATGAACGTGAAGGATTGGTTCGTACCTATCTGGATACGCTCTTGCCGGATGATTGGGACACGATGTCTTTGTACGAGCGTAGAAATTTCCTCGGCGGTAGCGAATTTGGCGGCGGCACCCGTGTTGGAACAGTAAGAAGAACCCTTGTCTGCAATATGGAAATTTGGTGTGAGTGTTTCGGTAAAGAGGCATCTATGTTAAAACCGTCGGATTCCTATGCCATCGGTGCCATTATGAGAAAGATCAGTGAGTGGAACAAGTACACTGGGAACAAGAATGGTGTTGTAACGTTTCCTGTCTACGGAAAGCAACGAGCTTATTCCCGAGTCGAGGAACAACGCTAAGTTGTACCTTACCTTGTTCCCATCCTGGTTCTTTCCCCAAAGCTAGTAATCAAAAGGAAAATCTACGGTTCGGAACAAGTGGAACAAGAAGTAACCTATTTATTTATAAATAGTAAAAAGAAGTAATAGTAGCCTGTGCGTACACGCATACACGCGCGTATAGGAAAATTGGTTCAAAGTTGTTTTCTTGTTCCGGCCTTTTTATATGGGAGGTATTTATGCTTGAAAAATATATCGAAAAGAAACTGGTGGCTGAGGTAAAAAAGATGGGAGGCATCGCTGCGAAGTTTGTTAGCCCAGGTTTAGATGGAATGCCAGACCGCCTAGTGCTTTTACCGCATGGGAAGATGGCATTTGTGGAATTAAAGGCTCCCGGAAAGAAACCTCGCCTGTTACAGATTAGAAGAATAAAACAATTACAGAAGTTAGGCTTTGCCTGTTATGTCATTGATGATGTTAAGCAGATTGGAGGGATACTCGGTGAAATACAATCCTCATAAATATCAAACCTATGCAACGAACTTCATTCTAGAGCATCCCATTGCTGCGGTGTTTTTAGAAATGGGTCTTGGCAAAAGCGTCATTACTCTAACTGCTATATTCGACCTATGTCTTGATCGTTTTGAAATTGGAAAGGTTCTGGTCATTGCCCCACTTCGAGTAGCTAGGGATACGTGGCCTGCTGAGATAAATAAGTGGGAGCATTTAAAAGGACTCAAGTTTTCGGTAGTAATCGGTACAGAGCAGGAGCGATTGGCGGCTCTAAGGAAACCTGCAAGTGTCTATCTTATAAACAGAGAAAATGTTGACTGGTTAGTAAATAAAAGTGGTATACCTTTTGATTATGACATGGTGGTCATTGATGAGCTTTCATCTTTTAAGTCCTATGGAGCAAAAAGGTTTAAAAGTTTACTAAAAGTAAGACCGAGGGCAAAACGGATTGTGGGTCTTACGGGTACACCATCGAGTAATGGATTAATGGATTTGTGGGCAGAGTTTCGTATTCTTGACATGGGTAAAAGACTCGGCAGGTACATAACTCACTACCGCAATTCCTTCTTTACACCAGATAAACGTAATCAGCAAATCGTATTTTCATATAAACCATTGCCAGGTGCTGAAGATGCCATATATCAGCTCATTTCGGATATTACCATTTCCATGGAGTCGGTGGATTTTCTCAAAATGCCAGAGTGCATGATCAATGAAGTGCCTGTGTATCTAAATGACAAAGAACAATCCGTATATGATCGCTTTCGTGAAGAGATGGTTCTTGAATTTGCTGATGAAGAAATAGATGCCATGAATGCAGCAGTCCTTTCTGGCAAACTCCTGCAAATGGCAAATGGTGCTATCTATGATGATGATAAAAACTCTCATATTATCCACGACCGCAAGCTAGATGCTCTTGAGGATTTAATTGAAGGTGCTAACGGCAAACCCGTGCTTATTGCCTATTGGTATAATCACGATTTAGAGCGTATTAAGGCAAAATTCAATGTCAGAGAAATTAAAACTTCCAAGGATATTAAGGATTGGAACAACGGTGATATTTCTGTGGCAGTTATCCATCCTGCATCAGCAGGACACGGTCTCAACTTACAAAGTGGAGGTTCAACGCTTATCTGGTTCGGACTTACTTGGAGTCTGGAACTCTATCAACAAACAAATGCGAGACTTTGGAGACAAGGACAAAAAGAGACAGTGGTAATCCATCACATCATTACTAAAGGCACAATTGATGAAGATGTGATGAGAGCCTTGAAACGAAAGGAAAAGACACAATCCGATCTTATTAATGCGGTCAAAGCAAATCTTGGGAAAGCGAGGGATGCTGTATGATGGATGCATTTGAAAAACTGGCAAATGCCATTATTCTACAGGCAGTCAAGGATTATCGTTTTGCTTTAAAAAGACTAGCAAAACACCCTCGCAATGATTCTGCTTTATATACAAAACGTGAGGTTGAGTGCTTCTTTCATTCTGAATTGTTCAATGTCCTTACCTCTCTCAACCCTGACATGTTAATTCAACAGCTACAAGAGGAGGTGGTGCGATGATGACAGCTAAGGAATTCTTAAAACAGGCTTACCGTTTGAATGAATTGATTAACTCCGACCTTGAAGAGTTGCAAAACTTAAGGGATTTATCAAGAAGTGTTTCATCCCCTGTGCTTGATGAGAAAGTCAGTCGAACCAAGAGTACTGACCCACCCTTTGAAAAGTATGTGATTAGGATAATAGATTTGGAGCAACAGATACAACATGAGGTTGAACGATTAATAAAGCTGAAATCAGATATCCGTGAAGCGATTAACCAGATGGAAAACGTGGATGAGAAGCTGCTCCTTCGCTACCGATACATTAACTTTCTTAACTGGGAAGAAATCTGTGTCAATCTTAATGTTTCTATGAGAACCGTTCATAGACTTCATTCATCCGCTTTGCAACACTTAAAGGTCCCCAATTAAAAGTTGGCACACTTTGGCACAGTTTGGCATATGATGACACTGTTTGTCCGTGGTGAAAGTTATATAATGGTAGTATGGAATATTAGTAAACGGAAGCCTTCACGGGAGCATTTCTCCTGCGAGGGCTTTTTGTATGGGCAAAAGGAGGTGCAAGTATGCCAAAGAAACCTAAGCGACCGTGCTCTTACCCCGGTTGTCCAGAGCTAACTGACAAGCGCTTTTGTGAAGAGCATAGCAAGAAGGAAGCTGCACGGTATGAGAAGTATCAGCGTGATCCAGCAACCCGTAAACGTTATGGTCGTGCTTGGAAAAGGATACGTGACCGTTACATTGCAGCCCATCCTCTTTGTGAGGAATGTAAAAGACAAGGAAAGCTGACCCCAGCGGCTGAAGTGCATCACATTCTTCCTCTTGCAAGAGGAGGAACTCACGATAGAAGTAATCTGATGGCTCTTTGTACTCCTTGCCACTCTGCAATCACTGCAAGAGATGGAGACCGTTGGGGAACCCGGTAGGGGGAGTCAAATCTCTACAGCTTTTCATTTGTGTAACGGGCGTGGGGTAACGCGTGAAAATTCGCGGTTTCAAACGGGGTAATAGGCCCATCGATGAAAAGAGGTGAGTGAATGGCCAAAGATGGAACAAATCGAGGCGGTGCCCGTATAGGCTCCGGTCAAAAGAAAAAACCACTTGCTGACAAAATTGCAGAGGGAAATCCCGGTAAAAGAAAGCTTGAAGTAGTCGAGTTCAAGAATACTGCAGACCTGAAGGGGCAGGAAATGCCAAAACCAAGGGCCATGCTCTCCGCAGTGCAAAAGGATGGGAAAACCTTAGAAGCGAGTGAAATCTATGAAATTACATGGAAGTGGCTTGAGGAGCGAGAATGTGCCCATTTGGTACTTCCACAGCTTCTAGAACGGTATGCCATGAGTGCGGCCAGATGGATACAGTGTGAGGAAGCGGTAACTGAGTTTGGTTTTCTAGCCAAGCATCCAACTACCGGCAATGCAATTCAAAGTCCTTATGTAGCGATGAGCCAGAGCTTTATGAGTCAGACAAACAGGCTATGGATGGAGATATATCAAATCGTTAGGGAGAACTGTGCTACAGAGTACTCTGGTTTAAACCCACAGGACGATGTGATGGAGCGATTGCTATCTGCCCGCAGAGGAAAATAAAGATGAGGAGATATGATGTAATGAGTAAGAGATATTTAACAGCAGAAAGTGTATGTGCTGGACATCCTGATAAACTATGCGACATTATTGCAGATAGCATTTTGGAAGCATGCCTACGTAAAGATAAGGCATCACGTGTCGCTTGTGAGGTAATGGCAACCAAGGGAAAAATTATCGTGGCGGGCGAGATCTCCTGCAGCGAGAAAGTGAATATTAGAGACATTGTAAAAACTGTACTAAAGGATGTGGGATACAATCCTCTAAAATTTTTGATTTATGTATATGTACATAATCAAAGTGTAGATATTGCGGCTGGTGTGAACACCGCACTGGAAGCACGAAATGGGATAAACGAACAGTACGGTTCCATCGGTGCTGGAGACCAGGGAACTATGTATGGCTATGCTACAAAGGAAACAAGAGAAATGCTTCCCCTGCCCCTTGTACTTTCCCACAGAATCGTAAAGAGACTGGATGATTGTCGCAAAGGAAAACTGATAAAAGGGATTCTTCCTGATGGTAAAGCACAGGTAACTGTGGAGTATGAGGATGACACTCCAGTAAGAATAAAGACGATTGTGATTTCGGTACAGCATGATAAGAATAAAACACAGGACGAACTTAAGGCGGATATCCTTAACAACGTCTTATGGCAGTGCTTTGAGGACTTCCCTTTTGATGATGAAACCGAACTTCTCATCAATCCGTCGGGGCAGTTTGTTCTTGGTGGTCCCGCTGCCGATACGGGTTTGACTGGAAGAAAAATCATGGTCGATACCTATGGAGGGCTTGCATCCCATGGGGGTGGTGCTCTTTGTGGCAAAGACCCAACCAAAGTTGACCGAAGCGGTGCTTACATGGCTCGGTATATTGCTAAACATATCGTTTGGTGTGGTTATGCCAAGAAATGTGAAGTGAGTATTTCCTATGCTATTGGTAAGGCAAATCCTGTAGCCTTTACTGTAAATACCCTTGGCACTGGAACTGTTTCTGATGAAATATTAACTCTGGCTGCTCAGGAGACTTTTAACTTAAGACCTGCGGCCATCATTGAAAAACTGCGTCTAAGAAATGTGATTTATTCTGATACAGCGGTTTATGGTCACTTTAATAGCTGTCTGTTCCCATGGGAGGATGTAAATAAATACAGTGAGTTTAGAAAGGCGGTGGAAAAGTATGTTGATTGAAAAGATTAAAACGAAACAACTCATCCCCGCTGACTATAACCCAAGGAAGGATTTAAAACCAGGTGATCCAGAGTACGAGAAACTTAAGCGTTCCCTTGAAGAGTTTGGGTATGTAGAACCCGTTATATGGAATAAGACCACAGGCAGAGTTATCGGAGGTCATCAACGCTTGAAAGTCCTGCTGAGTATGGGCATGGATGAAATAGAATGCGTAGTAGTTGAAATGGATGAGCAAAAGGAAAAGGCCCTGAACATTGCACTAAATAAAATAAGTGGTGATTGGGATAAAGATAAATTGGCGCAACTTATCACAGACTTAAATGCTTCTGACTTTGATGTATCTCTAACAGGTTTTGACCCAGGAGAATTGGATGATCTTTTTAAGGATTCCCTTAAGGATAATATAAAAGAAGATGATTTCGATGTAGATAGCGAGCTGAAAAAGCCCGCTATTTCACATTTAGGGGATGTTTGGATACTTGGACAGCATCGATTGGTCTGCGGAGACAGTACAAGGAAAGACACCTTTGATGTCTTGATGGATGGGAAAGCTGCCAATCTAGTAGTTACAGACCCTCCATATAACGTCAACTATGAAGGTTCTGCTGGAAAAATAAAAAATGACAATATGGGTAATGAAGCGTTCTATGATTTCCTGCTTGCAGCATTTCAAAATACTGAAGCAGCGATGGCAAAGGACGCTTCTATTTATGTATTTCATGCCGATACGGAAGGACTCAATTTTAGAAGAGCGTTCTCCGATGCAGGATTTTATCTTTCCGGTACTTGTATTTGGAAGAAACAGTCCCTTGTTCTCGGCCGATCCCCTTATCAATGGCAACATGAACCAGTACTTTTTGGATGGAAAAAGAAAGGCAAGCATCTCTGGTATTCAGACCGCAAGCAGACCACCATCTGGGAGTTTGAGAAACCAAAGAAAAATGGCGACCATCCAACCATGAAACCATTGGCACTTGTAGCATACCCCATTATGAATTCGAGCCTTAGTAACTGTATCGTGCTTGATCCCTTTGGTGGTTCAGGAAGTACACTGATTGCTTGTGAGCAGACCGATAGAATTTGCTACACCATTGAACTAGATGAAAAGTACTGTGATGTCATTGTGAAAAGGTATATTGAGCAAGTCGGAAACTCGGATGGTGTGTTTCTTTTAAGAGATGGTTCGAAATTCAGATATGGTGACCTGCCGGAGGTGAATGCAGATGAGTAAATTGACACTCGGTTCCCTCTTTGATGGCAGTGGTGGTTTTCCTCTAGGTGCTTTGCTTTGTGGCATTGAGCCGTTATGGGCTTCTGAAATTGAACCGTTTCCTATAAGGGTTACGACTAAACGCATCCCACAGATGAAGCATTATGGAGATATAAACAAATTAAATGGTGCGGAGCTTCCGCCTGTAGATATCATAACCTTCGGTTCTCCATGCACGGATATGAGTGTGGCGGGTAAAAGAGCTGGTTTGGACGGAGAGCAATCCGTCCTTTTTTATGAAGCAATCCGAATTATTAAGGAAATGAGGTGTAAGACCAATGGACAATATCCAAGGTACGCAGTCTGGGAAAATGTCCCCGGTGCATTCTCGTCGAATAAAGGAGAAGACTTCAAAGCAGTCCTCGAAACGGTCATCAGTGTCAAAGAACCGAATACCTCGGTGCCTTTACCTGAAAAAGGACGATGGCCATACGCTGACATCTATATGGGAGACGGATGGAGCGTGGCTTACCGAACTATCGATGCGCAATATTTCGGAGTCCCCCAACGTCGTCGTAGAATCTACCTTGTCGCAGATTTTGCAGACGGATGTGCCGGAGAAATACTATTTGAGTCCGAAGGCTTGTCAAGGGATTTTACGCCGAGCGGCAGCCCGTGGCAAAGAACTGCCGGAAATGCTAAAAACCGCTCTGGAAAAACAGGCGATAGCATAATTTGCCTAAATGACCAAGGCGGAAGAGTGATGTCTGTTTCGAAGGATATTACAGCAACACTTCGAGCAGAGGAACATGGACATCAGCCTTGCGTAATGCAGTCAAGCGGATTTTGTACTGAACACAGTGCCAAGAGCAGAAGTGTAGGATATGAGGAAGAACGTTCCCCTACACTTAGAACAGGTGTTGTCCCAGGTGCAGTCATGTCCTTTGAACCGGGTGCTGCTTCTCGAGTTGGTGGCCATACTGACGAAAACTTAAGTGGATCACTTCGTGCAAACATGGGAGATAATCAAACAGCTGTTGTAATAGAAAACCATCCAACCGATAGCCGTGTGAAACTCTCGGAGGATAATAAAATACAGACGCTAACCTCTCGGATGGGAACTGGTGGCGGGAATGTACCCCTTATTATGAACACTCCTAAAACGTTAAAAATCCGCTCTGGCTGTGAAGGCGGTGGTAAGGGTGCATTGATACAAGATGATAAGTCTGCAACTCTTGGATGCAATAATGATCAAACCGTTTTTGTGCCTACCGCATATGGCATATGTTCTGATAAAAGCAATTCCATGCAGTCAAGCAATCCACATAGCGGTATATATGAAGCGGATACTTCTAGAACTATTGATGCCAATGGAGGAAATCCGGGGTGTAATCAAGGTGGTATTGCAGTAGTTGCTCTGCAAGGCTCGATGATTGGTAGAGAGGATAAAAACGGTCCCCAAGGAAGCGGTATAGATGAAGATGTTTCTTTTACGCTTAATACCGCTGATCGTCATGCTGTTGCCTATGCCATGACTACCGGAGCCTATGCACAGGTTGAAGAAGATAAAGCACCTACTCTATTGTCGAGAGATTATAAGGATGCTCCTGTTGTGACTCAGCCTTCTTACGGTATTGATCGGGCGGCTTTTAATCAAGGACAGAACGCTCTTTATAAACCGACTATAGATGAAGAACAGCAACCTACGCTTACAGCAAAAGGTCCTGGAGCAGTGGCACAACCAGCATCATTTTATCCTCAGATGAAAGCTGAAAGTCAATGCTACAGACAGGACGGTACATCAAATACGATTATCAATGGCACCAATCCAGGCTATCAAAATGGATTGGTTGAACCGGACTATATTGTTCGAAGGCTTACACCAACGGAATGTGCAAGATTGCAAGGCTTCCCCGATGATTGGTGTGATGACCTTGGTACGGAAAATCCTACAGAAGATGAAATTTCATTCTGGACGGAGGTTTGGGAAACCCACCGCAAAATTATAGGTAAAAGTAAAAAGCCAAAAACAAGAAATCAGATTATAAAATGGCTTAACAATCCTCATTCTGATTCAGCTGAATACAAAATGTGGGGTAATGGTGTAGCACTTCCATGCGTTTGTTTTGTGCTGACTGGCATTGTGTTATCTACACAAAATACCGCCGATTAATGGAGTCCTATTTTCTACAGAAAGATGCTCTAAATGACTTGATAATAACAGCTTTTAGAGTGATATATGTACGTACCGAAAGTAGAAAGGCGGTATGAAAATGCAGATTAACTATAATGTTACAGGACCAAAAAGAAAAGCACTGGTTAACGCAATCAGCCAAGAACTAAATGCCCCTGTAAAATATCTCGGAGCACCTACATTTGCATATGAGGTGGCAGACTACAATGTTAACAAAAACGGAGTTCTAAGTGGACCAGACAATAAGGAACTGGTCGATGATCTATTGAGATTTCACGATCTCAAAGCAATTTCAGAAGAATTTGACACACCACTTCCGAAAGCAGAAGTAAATGAAAGGGAAGAATCTATCAATCTGATAATTCAAATGCCACGGGCGGATTTTACCGACACGGCAATCGAGAACCTAAAAGGATTAGTAGAAAGTAAAGCTACTCTTATAAAGAAAGCACTTGATACGGACTCCATTCCCATCATTGAAGATGAGGAATATGTCACCTTCCCTTGGTTTCAAGGTAAGTGCGCCTCAGAGGAGGTTAAGGCATACACCCATTTTGTCACGGCACTTTGCGAAATGGCGAAAAAACAGACCCGTGTCAATTCCACCGAGAAATCAGTAGAGAATGAAAAGTACGCTTTCCGTTGCTTCCTGCTAAGGCTCGGCTTTATCGGACCAGAATATAAGATGGGACGAAAGATTCTCCTCTCGAAGCTTTCAGGTAGCTCCGCTTTCAAAAGCGGAACGTTCAAGCAGGAGGTGAGTGAACAATGAATATCATTCACCCTGAAATGCTAAAGCAACTTAGAAGCTATTACACTCCAGGAACACGTGTGATGCTACTTAAAATGAACGACCCTTATACTAAACTTCAGCCTGGATCTAAAGGTACGGTTACTAGTGTTGATGACATAGGAACGATTCATGTCAGTTGGGATTCGGGTGGTTCCCTTGGAGTAGCCTTTGGTGAGGATTTATGCAAGAGAATCGAAGAGTAAACATGAATCGGGGGAGGTAATAAATGAATGAGATAATCAAAGAACAAATCCTTTCCATCCGAGAAAGTGGAGTCACAAATATGTTTGATGCAAATCGAGTCCAGTATGAAGCAAATGAACGAGGGTTTTATGAATTGGTAGTTTATATAATAGACCATAAAACGGAATATGCTCATTTCATACTGACGGGGGAAGTGGATGAAAATAAGTAAATAAAATTAAACTAGGATAAGAAGTAGGGCTTCATCTATAGGATTGAGGCTCTTTTCTTTTGTCCTTTTTCATAAAGGGGCGGTGTTTATGCGGAAACTGAAGAAATATAAGCCGACCGCCTTTATAGCTGATGGTTCATATTACGATGAGGATGCTGCTGATTACGCTGTAGCTTTTATCGAAGCACTCTCCCATACGAAAGGTTTATGGGCAGGTAAGCCTTTTGAACTTATCGATTGGCAGGAGCAAATAATCCGTGATTTATTCGGAATTTTAAAGCCAGATGGATATCGGCAGTTTAACACTGCTTATGTAGAGATACCTAAAAAGATGGGAAAAAGCGAGCTTGCCGCAGCAATTGCGCTTCTCCTCACTTGCGGTGATGGTGAAGAACGGGCAGAGGTGTACGGTTGTGCCGCTGACCGCCAGCAGGCATCAATTGTATTTGAAGTAGCAGCCGATATGGTGCGGATGTGTCCAGCGCTGAATAAACGAGTAAAGTTGCTTGCTTCAACTAAGCGATTGGTGTACCTGCCGACCAACAGCTTCTATCAGGTATTGTCGGCTGAAGCCTACTCCAAACACGGCTTCAATATACATGGTGTTGTTTTTGATGAACTTCATACTCAGCCAACTCGGAAACTATTTGATGTTATGACCAAAGGATCTGGGGATGCAAGGACCCAACCGCTGTATTTTCTTATCACCACTGCGGGGACGGATACTCAGAGTATCTGCTACGAAACACACCAAAAAGCGGTTGATATTATTGAGGGCAGAAAATACGATCCTACCTTTTATCCCGTAATCTATGGTGCCAAAGAAGAGGATGATTGGACAGATCCAAAAGTGTGGAAGAAAGCAAATCCAAGCTTGGGAATTACGGTGGGGATTGACAAGGTAAGGGCTGCTTGTGAAAGTGCAAAGCAGAACCCAGCTGAGGAAAATAGCTTCCGGCAATTGCGCTTGAATCAATGGGTTAAACAGTCTGTCCGTTGGATGCCAATGGCAAAATGGGATGCCTGTGCATTTCCAGTTATTCCAGAAAGTCTTGAAGGGCGGGTATGTTATGGAGGTCTTGACCTATCTTCTACAACAGACATTACAGCCTTTGTGTTGGTGTTTCCACCGGAGGATGAAACAGATAAATACGTTGTTCTTCCGTATTTTTGGATGCCAGAGGACAACATTGACCTCCGAGTCCGAAGAGACCATGTGCAATACGATCTTTGGGAGAAGCAAGGGTATATTCTAACTACAGAAGGCAATGTAGTACATTACGGCTACATTGAGCGGTTTATTGAGGAACTTGGAGAAAAGTATAACATTCGAGAAATTGCTTTTGACCGTTGGGGAGCTGTTCAAATGGTTCAGAACCTTGAAGGATTAGGCTTTACTGTCGTTCCTTTCGGTCAAGGCTTTAAAGATATGTCACCACCAACCAAAGAACTGATGAAATTGACATTAGAAGAAAGAATAGCGCACGGTGGGCATCCAGTACTTCGTTGGATGATGGACAACATCTTTATAAAAACTGATCCGGCGGGCAACGTGAAGCCGGATAAAGTAAAAAGTACAGAAAAAATAGATGGCGCGGTGGCAACTATCATGGCACTTGATCGTGCTATTCGTTGTGGCTCAGGTAATAGTGGAGATTCGGTATATGACGAGCGAGGTTTGATTGTCTTTTAAACCTTAATGGTTAGCACAATGTTTATATTCGGAGGTGATGCCTATGAATCTAATAAAAGGACTGTTTCGTTCAAGAGACAAACCGCAAAATCGTGTGGGTAGTGCGTTCTCCTTCCTGTTTGGCGGTACGTCATCTGGCAAAATGGTTAATGAACGTACTGCAATGCAGGCAACAGCAGTGTATGCCTGCGTAAGGATATTAGCTGAAGCGATTGCCGGACTGCCACTTCATGTATATAGATATCGTTCTGATGGAGGTAAAGAAAGGATTCCTTTCCACCCGCTGTATTACCTTCTTCATGATGAACCAAATCCAGAGATGACTTCATTCGTGTTTCGAGAAACACTGATGAGTCATCTTTTACTTTGGGGAAATGCCTATGCACAGGTGGTCAGAAACGGTCGTGGGCAGGCAGTTGCACTTTATCCCCTACTTCCTAACAAGATGGAAGTTAGTCGAGCAACAAACGGAGAGCTGGTCTATACCTACTATCGTGATACTGATGAAAGTGGCCTAAACCCAAAAGGTGGCTATGTCACACTCCGTAAAGATGAAGTTCTACACATACCTGGCTTAGGTTTTGATGGACTCATTGGCTATAGCCCGATCGCTATGGCGAAAAATGCAATCGGTATGTCACTTGCTACTGAAGAGTACGGTGCGGCATTCTTTGCCAATGGTGCTAATCCCGGAGGTGTGCTGGAACACCCAGGAGTAATCAAAGATATACAGAGGGTCAAGGATAGTTGGAATAGTGCCTACCAAGGCACAGGCAATGCTCACAAAATTGCTGTGTTGGAAGAGGGGATGAAGTTTCAAGCCATCGGCATCCCTCCAGAACAGGCTCAATTTCTAGAAACACGGAAGTTTCAAATTAATGAGATTGCGAGAATTTTCCGTGTGCCGCCCCATATGGTGGGAGATTTAGAGAAATCCAGTTTCTCCAATATTGAACAGCAGTCTTTGGAGTTTGTAAAATACACCCTTGATCCGTGGGTGGTGCGATGGGAACAAAGTCTCCAGCAATCGCTTATTTTGCCTTCTGAGAAAACTTCACTGTTTATCAAGTTCAATTTGGACGGTCTGCTTCGTGGTGATTACCAAAGTCGTATGAATGGCTACGCTACAGGTCGTCAAAATGGCTGGATGTCAGCCAACGATATCCGTGAACTGGAGGACATGAACAGAATACCAGCTGAGGAAGGTGGCGATTTATATCTGGTTAACGGAAATATGACAAAACTGGCTGACGCAGGTGCGTTTGCCAAAACCGAAGGAGGTCAGTAAATGAGGAAGTTTTGGAACTGGGTGCGAGATTCTGATGAAGAACGTACCCTCTATTTAAATGGAGTGATATCCGAAGAAACGTGGTGGGGGGATGAGGTCACACCTAAGATGTTTAAGGATGAACTGCTGGCAGGCACTGGCGATATTACGGTGTGGATTAATTCCCCTGGTGGTGATGTGTTTGCAGCAGCTCAGATTTATAACATGCTGATGGAGTATACCGGAAAAGTTACTGTAAAGATTGATGGGCTTGCGGCAAGTGCGGCATCCGTTATTGCAATGGCAGGTGGGGATGTGTATATGTCCCCAGTTTCCATGCTTATGATTCATAATCCATCAACCATTGCTATCGGTGACAGTGAGGAAATGATGCGAGCAAAGGCTTTATTGGATGAGGTTAAGGAAAGCATTATTAATGCCTATGAGTTAAAGACAGGTCTTTCTCGAACAAAACTCTCCCATCTGATGGATGCAGAGTCCTGGATGAATGCCAATAAAGCGATTGAACTTGGTTTTGCAGATAAGATCATGTTCATGGAAAGTGAAACACCGGATTTGACAGATAGTCTTATCTTTAGCAGGATGGCGGTTACTAACTCGCTTATCAGCAAACTGCCAAAACAACCAAAACAGAAAACAGGTACACCCATTGAGTCGCTGGATAAGCGGCTTTCTTTAATTTCGCACTAATTTTAAGGGAGGAAATAACAATGAGTAAAATTCTTGAATTGCGTGAGAAACGCGCTAAAGCTTGGGACGCAGCAAAGGCATTCCTTGATTCAAAACGTGGTGGTGATGGACTGTTATCCGCCGAGGACACGACAACCTATGAAAAAATGGAAGCCGATGTGGTGGCTCTTGGTAAGGAAATTGAACGTTTGGAACGCCAAGCATCTATCGACTTGGAACTGTCGAAAGCAACCAGTAACCCAATTACCAATGAACCTACTAGAACTGGAGAGGAAAAGACCGGTCGTGCAAGTGCTGAATACAAAAAAGCTTTCTGGAATGCGATGCGTGATAATGTCAGCTATGAAGTAAGGAACGCTTTAAAGATTGGCACTGATTCCGAAGGCGGATTCCTCGTGCCAGATGAGTTTGAGCGTACGCTTGTAGAAGCCCTAGAGGAAGAAAATATCTTCCGTAGGTTGGCCAATGTAATCACTACATCTTCTGGTGACCGCAAGATTCCTGTTGTTGCAAGCAAAGGCACTGCAAGTTGGATCGATGAAGAGGGAGCTATACCAGAGAGTGATGACAGCTTCGGTCAAGTATCGATTGGTGCTTATAAACTAGCAACGATGATCAAAGTCTCTGAGGAACTGCTAAATGATTCCGTGTTTAATCTCGAAAGCTACATCACAAGAGAATTCGCCCGTCGCATTGGTAACAAGGAGGAGGAAGCCTTCTTCATAGGTGACGGTACAGGAAAGCCAACAGGAATTCTGAATGCTACTGGTGGTGGTCAAGTTGGGGTTACTGCGGCAAGTGCCACTGCCATCACTTTGGATGAGGTATTAGATTTATTCTACAGCTTAAAAGCACCGTATCGAAATAAGGCAGTATTCGTAATGAATGACGCCACTATAAAAGCTATCCGTAAATTAAAGGACGGAAACGGACAGTACTTATGGCAACCTTCTGTCCAAGCGGGGACACCTGATACGATTCTTAACCGCCCGCTGTACACCTCATCATATGTACCTACTATTGAAGCAGGTGCAAAGACTATGGTATTCGGTGATTTTAGTTATTACTGGGTGGCAGACCGTCAAGGACGCGTATTCAAACGATTAAATGAACTCTATGCTGTTACAGGTCAAGTAGGATTTATTGCGACTCAGCGAGTTGATGGAAAGCTTATCTTACCGGAGGCCGTTAAGGTACTCCAACAGAAAGCCTAACGGAGGTGCTTTATGAGTTATAACACGAAGAATTATACCGAACAAGGCGGAGAAAAAACTGTCATCGGAGGTGTTTTAGAAATTAAAGAAGGGGCCTCGGTTATGGGGCTTCCTGTTGCTGAAAACCAGGCAGACAGCACCGCCACCGATGTTGCTGGTCTAGTTACGGACTTTAATGCCCTGCTTGCCAAACTAAAAGCAGCTGGGCTTATGGAGGCTGACTAAGGTGGAATGTAAAGGAGGTTGGTGGTATGGCAGTGGCAGATAATCTCTTGCCTAAAGTTAAAGCGAACTTAATTTTAGCACATGATCAGGATGATGCCCTCCTTATTGGATTTATCACTGCTGCAGTCTCCTATGCACAGAGCTATCAGCACGTTCCTGAAAACCATTATGAAACACATGCTATGCCTCCAACAACAGAACAAGCAGTGATCATGTTGTCGAGTCATTTCTATGAAAGTAGAGATGGCTCGACGGCAGGTTTCTTTGCTGATAGTGTACAGGCGGGGCAACAAGTATGGAACACAGTGAACTTGCTTTTACGACTTGATCGAGAGTGGGGTGTTTAGCGTGAGCTTTGGGAAGATGAACACCTTCATCGATATCATTAGCACGATACCCATAAAGGATGCGGAAGGCTTCGCCACAAAAGGTGACAACATACTCGCAAGTGTACTTGCTTACAAGGAAGATCGGCATGGCAGTGAGCGATGGACGAATATGGCATCATTTTCATCTGCAACTTCCCTATTCAGGTTTAGGAAAATCTTCGGACTTAAGGTGACCAATGAAATGGTTATCGTCTGCGATGATGGCAGATATCAAATTTTAAGTGTTGAGGATGTAAGAAATCGAGGTATGTATGTCGAGGTTTTAGCCGAAAAGCTAGAACCAACTGTGAGGTGATGAATATGGCAAAAGCGAATATAAAGATGCCAGAAGAATTCCTTTTAAAGGTATCCCGATTAGCTGACCAAACCGATGTGATTCTTCCTAAGGTTTTGGAAGTTGGCGGTGAAGTGGTGCTAGATAAAGTCAAGGGAAATCTAAGTAAGGTGGTTGGCAAGGACACGAAATATCCATCCAAAAGTACTGGAGAATTGCTATCTTCACTGGGCCTTTCTGGTGCAAAGCAGGATAGAAACGGTAACTTCAATGTAAAAGTTGGCTTTGCAGAGCCACGTTCTGATGGTGAGAGCAATGCTAAACTTGCCAGCATCATCGAATATGGGAAGCATGGTCAGCCTGCAAAACCCTTCCTAAAGCCTGCGAGGAATGCATCTAGGAAACCCTGCATCAACGCAATGGTTGCCAAGCTGGAGGAGGAGATCGACAAAATATGAATATCTTAGAGGAACTTAATACACTTGTGACCGCCATACCGCTCCCCGTGGAAACCGGGGTTTTTTCAGGTTTGGCACCAGATGAGTATGTCGTGATTCTCCCTCTTTCGGATATTTTTGAAGTTCATGCGGATAATCGTCCAGGCTTTGATGTGCAGGAAGCGAGGATATCACTGTTCTCAAAAAATAACTACCTAGAGCGGAAATGGCAGCTCACAACTGCTTTAATAAATGCGGATTTTACTGTGACTGAACGAAGATATATCGGTCACGAGGATGATACTGGATATCACCATTACGCCATCGATGTGGCGAAAAACTATAGAATGGAGGAATAACAAATGGCAACGATTGGTCTGGATAGACTGTACTATTCAAAAATAACAGAGGACGCTAACGGTGAGGAAACTTATGCCCAACCTTCTGTACTTGCAAAAGCCATCACTGCTGAACTTTCGGTTGAACTAGTGGAAGCCATTCTGTATGCTGACGACGGTGCGGCTGAGGTTGTGAAAGACTTTAACAGTGGTACTCTCACTCTCGGTGTAGACGACATTGGTCCAACGGTCGCAGCGGATTTAACTGGCGCTTCTACTGATGACAACGGGGTACTAATCTCAGCCAGTGAAAACGTGGGTACACCTGTTGCAGTGGGGTTTCGTGCGCAAAGGGCTAATGGAACATATCGCTATTTTTGGCTGTATCGCGTTAAGTTCGGACTACCAGCAACAAACTTACAGACTAAAGCTGACTCCATTACCTTTTCCACACCCACCATTGAAGGAACCGTTATGCGCAGGAATAAGCTGGATGGATTGGGCAAACATCCATGGAAAGCTGAAGTTACAGAAGGTGATCCTGGTGTTTCATCGACCACCATAACAGGTTGGTTCACTGAGGTCTATGAACCTGTTTATACACCTGTACCATAGGAGGAGAAATCATGGATAATGAGAGAAGTGCCACAATTAACATAGGTGACAAAGAGTATGAACTGGTTTTAACTACACGAGCTACAAAGGCCATTGCCGGTCGTTATGGTGGTCTTGAAAACCTTGGAGAAAAACTGATGAAATCAGAAAACTTCGAGATGGCACTTGATGAGATTGTTTGGCTAATCACGCTGCTTGCAAACCAGTCCATTTTGATTCGAAACCTTAAGAATAAGAACGCACCAGAAGAATTGCTGACAGAGGAAGAAGTGGAGCTTCTTACCTCACCACTTGACTTAGCGGCATATAAAACTGCAATTACCGAGGCGATGTTCAAAGGTACAAAGCGAAATGTAGAAAGTGAGGAGGGGACTCCAAAAAACGTGGAAGTCGGGTAACAGACGCTGAGGTCTTTACCCGGCTTCTTTATTATGGAACGGTTCAGATGGGCATGGAAGCAGAGGAATTCTGGCTTATGCCAATTGGACTGTTTTTTGATTTATGGACTTGCCACAAGCAATGGCATGGGATTGAAAAAACAAAGAAAACTCGAACCATTGACGATATTATCCCACTTGGCATATAAAGTACATTATTTTCTAATTAGATATTGTTTTAATGTAACGTATATGATACATTAATTGCATAGAAATATTTTAATGTAACGCATATGTAACATTAAATTGATATTAAAAGGAGAATGATGATGGGTATTAAAGAAGAATTTATGAAAAAGACAAAGATGCTTGATGTCCATAATGGAAAAAATGGGGTTGAAGAGGTTATGGATTATTTGGTAGATCCAGCAATCGTGTTCAAAATGATAATTGCATCAGAAATGGAATTACCAGTATTAACATTAATAGCAAAGGATTTAGAAAATAAGTTTAATGAAAATTCTAATTTCCCTGTTGTTGTTACTGATGATAACAAAAATACAACTGCCAGACAGAATGTTGGACGAATGATTAAATTTATTATGTCAAAATATGGATACACCCCTGTTGATGGAGGATTATCAGAACGAGCAAGAATACCTGCTATATCAGGTTCAGAGTATTTTTCTACAAGCGGCATCTATAAAAAAACAGATGAAGCTAAATATCAAATTGAGGTAACAGCTAGAAAAATTGGGTAAGAGTAGTAGCTGTAAACAGGAATATAGATTCATACAGTTGTTCTTGTATTAACAGTAGATTGGTATTTGTGGAATTTACTCCTAAGGAAATTAATGAAAAAATAACTAACATTTTATTTTGGAGCAATCAAAAGATTGCTCCTTTTTCATGTACTCTAAAGCTGGGAGGTGGAGGGATGGCGGACAATTTTGGATTAAAAATAGGTGTCGAGGGTGAGCGAGAATTTAAGAAGGCGCTCTCGGAAATCAATCAATCATTTAAGGTACTAGGTAGTGAAATGGCCCTTGTAACCAGTCAATTTGATAAGAATGATAAATCCATTCAATCGATCACGGCACGAAATGCCGTTTTAAATAAAGAAATTGACGCACAGAAAGAAAAGATTTCAACCCTTAAGGCTGCCCTTGACAATGCCTCCTCCTCTTTCGGTGAAAATGACCGCCGCACCCAAAACTGGCAGATCCAATTAAATAGGGCTCAGGCAGAACTGAATCTAATGGAGCGTGAACTAGAAGAGTCCACAATTGAAGCGGATAATCTCGGTGAAGAGTTAGAGGATTCTGGTAAAAGTGCAGAGGATGCTGGTGGCAGGTTTGAAAAGCTTGGGGGTGTACTTAAGGGAATTAGTGTGGCGATGGGTGCGGTTGCCGTTGCCGCTGGAGCCGCGGCTATTAAGTTAGGTAAAGAGGTAGTTACTCAGTTCGGAGAATTAGAACAAAACCTAGGTGGATCGGAGGCAGTTTTTGGTGCATACGCTGCATCGATTCAGAAAACGGGTGAGGAAGCTTATAAAAATCTTGGGGTTTCCCAAAGTGAGTATCTTGCGACCGCCAACAAAATGGGTGCGTTGTTCCAAGGTTCTGGTATACAGCAACAGAGAAGTCTTGAGCTAACTGAAAAGGCTATGCAACGTGCGGCAGACATGGCATCTGTTATGGGTATTGATATGTCCTCGGCATTGGAGGCAGTCACTGGGGCGGCAAAGGGTAACTTTGATATGATGGATAACTTAGGTGTTGCGATGAACGCTACAAACATCGAAGCCTATGCTCTCGCAAAGGGTCTGGATTTCACTTGGAATACTGCAACACAAGCGGAAAAAGCCGAAGTAGCAATGCAAATGTTCTTTGAGAACACAGAGCAGTATGCAGGTAACTTTGCAAAAGAATCAACCGAGACAATCTCCGGTTCTATTGGGTTACTACAGGCCGCACTTGGTTCATTTACAGCTGGACTCGGTAATGCCAATGCTGATATGACGAATCTGACTGAGAATCTTGTTGATGCTTTCGAGGCGGTTGTCACTAATATTGTACCGGTTTTAGAAAATATCGTAGCCGCCTTGCCAACAGCGACAGGCGCAATATTAGCGGCGGTTGCAGAATTGCTACCAATGCTTCTTGAATTAGTTACAAATATATTCACGCAAGTACTGGAAACAATGTTAAATCTTTTACCGGAACTTATCCCAGCTGCAGTAAGTGCTCTAATGACGATTGTCGGTGCATTAATTGATAACCTTCCACTGCTAATAAATGCAGCAATTGAATTAGTAACAGCACTTGTGGAGGGAATCGGCATAGCGTTACCACAACTCATCCCTGCGGCAGTTTCTGCAGTTATGCAGATTGTCCAAGGATTGATGGATAACCTACCGCTCATTTTGGATGCCGCTTTGCAGTTGATTTTAGGATTAGCACAGGGATTGGTAGATGCCATACCACAGCTTACTTCTGCATTGCCTGTCATCATCAAAGCAATAGTGGATTTTATCATTAAATCTATTCCGCAGATTATTGAAGCGGGTATTCAATTATTGACCTCACTGGTTACAGCTTTGCCTACCATTATTACAGCAGTTGTGGAAGCAATACCGCAAATTATCGACAGTATCATCAGTGCTGTTATTGGGTCGATTCCTTTGATTATTGATGCAGGTATCCGGCTTTTGGTATCTCTAATCCAAGCATTGCCGCAGATTATTACTACTGTTGTAGGTGCTATTCCCAAGATTGTTAGCTCGCTGGTCAATGCCATTATTGGTAACATCGATAAGATTATCTTAGCGGGTGTACAACTGTTTGTGGCACTGATTGCAAATCTGCCAAGGATAATCGTGGAGATTGTTAAAGCAGTACCGCAGATTATATCTGGACTAGTCAGAGCCTTTACTGGTTATATCGGTCAAATGTCTCAAGTAGGCGGAAATTTAATTAAAGGATTGTGGAAGGGGATTTCAGACGCAGGGGCATGGCTATGGAATAAAATCTCTGGATTTTTCGGTAATGTGGTATCGAAGATTAAAGACTTCTTTGGTATCAAATCCCCCTCTGCTCTGTTTGCTGGAATTGGTCACAACATGGGTGAAGGTATCGGTGTGGGTTTTGAGGATGCAATGACAGCAGTTTCAAAGGATATGCAAAATGCAGTACCAACCAGTTTTGATTTTAATTACAGAGGTGTATCTGGACAAGGTAATGCCACGGGTTCAAGTATCACTCAAAATATTTCAGTTGTGACACCTAAAGCTCTATCAGAAAAAGAATTAGCACGGGAGTTTAAGAACCTATCCCGTAAACTGGCACTTGAATTGTAAAGGAGGTACGGAAATGGAGCTAACATACACCAATAGAGATGGAGAGAGTATTACGCTTAAGCAAAGCCGACCGTACTTTCTTACGAAGGTAGACGGTACTGGAAATATTCGTCAAACCGTCAACACTTTCAAGGCGCCGGATCAGGATGGCGCTTTTTATATTTCCTCCACACTAGATATGCGAAACATAACGATTGAAGGTACGGTTGTTGCTGATACTCCCGATGAAGCTTATAAAAGGAGACAACACTTCCTTCAAATATTCAGCCCAAAGCTACTAGGAACCCTTCAATACCGTGAGAGACAGATTTCCTGTGTGGTAGAGGAAGCAGGTTTTAGTGTTTCTAATCGGCAACGAATACCAAACTTCTTTGTCAGTCTGCTCTGCCCATCCCCTTTCTTTGAGACATTAAATGAGGTGCGCGAGGAACTGGCATCATGGATACCGCTATTTGAGTTTGAATTGGAAATTCCAATGACTGGGATGGAGTTCGGAATGCGTCAACCTAGCCAAATCATTACGGTGGAAAATATAGGGGATGTATCTTGTGGATGCGAGATAGTGTTTAGGGCCTTAGGTACTGTGTCGAACCCTGAACTATTAAACATAGACACGGGAGAATATATCCGACTTCTCACTACAATGAGCGCTGGGGATGAACTTCGTGTATATACCCATTTCGCTGGTAAGCGTGTGATCCAAGTTGATGGTTCAACGGTTACAAATGCTTTTTCACTGTTGGATACCAATTCGGTGTTCTTTCAACTGGCGGCAGGCCTTAATACACTGAGATACGATGCTTCTGTCAATATGGAATTGTTAGAGGTTAGTATTTACTTTCGTCCGCAGTTTCTGGGGGTGTGAAAATGGAACTGTATATCTACAATTCAAACCGGGAGCTTGCAGGCATTGTTGAATCCTTCGAGTACTTACGCTGGACGAGACGCTATTCCCAGTGTGGCTCATTTGAGTTAAAGGCGATAGCAACTCCAGAGAATACAGAACTCTTAAAGGAAGGGAATATCATCTGGAAAAATGATGATGAGGAAGCCGGGATCATTGAGCATCTGGAACTTTCTCAAACCGAGCATGAAATTATTACTGCAAGTGGACGCTTTGCAACTTCCTTCCTCTCCCGCCGCATTGTTTGGCAAACGGAGAAATTGTCTGGTGACATATCTGTCTGTGTGGAGCAACTGATAAATAATAATCTCATCAATCCTTCTGATACAGCAAGGAAGATTTCGAACCTATCCTTTTCTGCCCCAAACTTAAATGTTCCTATTAGCACACAGGTATCGTATCGAAATTTAATGGATGCCGTGACGGGACTATGTGTTGCTTCGGATATTGGCGTTAAGACCGTATTCACTCCTGCGACAGGGATTTTTACTGTGGCGTTGTATAGAGGAACGGAATCACAAGCGGTATTTTCTAAGGAATTTGAAAACCTTACGGAACAGATTTACACAATAAGTGCTGGAGATTATGCCAACACTGCCCTCGTTGGTGGCGAAGGAGAAGGTACAGACCGAACTTTTGTTGCAATTACAAGTGGCTCAGGTGAGACAAGACATGAAATTTTTGTGGATGCTAAGGATCTGCGAGAGGAAGACTTTGGCTCTGATTACATTGATACACTAATCTTTCGGGGTCAAAGTAAGCTGAGTGAGCAAGCGATACGCTATTCATTTGATACATCGGTCAATCCACACGGCAATTTGACATATAAGATAGACTTCGACCTTGGGCAGAGCGTCAAAGTCATTTCCAAAGCATGGGGTGTATCCATGACGACGCGCATAACAGAAGTTGAAGAAACCTATGATGCAGACGGTCAGAGTATCAGTGTAGTATTCGGAAAAGCTGAGTTAACGATAGCACAAAAAATCCGCTCCGACTTGATTGAAGTTAAAACAGCAATAATGGCACCAACTGGCATATCCGAAATTGCCCAAGCTTTAGGAACTGTGGAGGAAACGCTGGGAACTGTAGAGGAAACCTTGGGTGACTTGACGGAGGTAGATTTAGAGATTCAAGGAGACAATGTTGCATCTACTTTCAACAATCTGTATGGAAAACTACCTGCACTCGAAATTAATGTGGGAGCAGGTACTGTATCGATTGGTCAATATGCGTTGCACCAGATGAACCCTGGAGATGCCTTTTATTTCACTTCATGGAATGGCAATAAGTTTAGTGACCAGCCAAGTGATGACGGTCATGTCTTTTTGGTAAAGCATAACGGGGATAACACGGGGAATGGCTTTCAGAGGGCGATGGGTTTCTTTATTTCTCGTAATACCATGACATTTTATGTGATTTCTATTTTCGTATTTAACAATCCTTCTGGTCAAGCAAACTGGCTTAATATCAATAATGAACCTGTCACTACTTCAAGGATTGCCAATGGAGCAGTCACCGGTTTGAAAATGGCAGACCGAACAATTACAGCTGCCAAAATGGTATCCTCCTTTAGCGACTACTCAACTACAGAACAAAACACAGGGCGGCTATGGATAGATGGCAAGACGATTTATCGTAAAGAGATAAATCTCGGTTCGCTTACGGATACAACACCAAAACATGTACCTCATGGTATAGCAAACCTCAGCACTGTTGTCAGTTTAACCGGTTTTGTCACGAATGGGAGTGTTTTCTTGCCACTGCCCCTTGCTCGTTACAACAACTTTGCATCTCAAATCGGACTCTTCGTGAATATGACCGACATTGTAGTCGAACCAGGCAATGATAGAACTGCATATACAGGCTATGTAGTTATAGAGTACACAAAAACCGTTTAGTAAGGAGGGAATAGTTTATGGAGAAAAGTGGATTTTTCAACTCATCTGATGGAGATAGAATCTATGACGCAACAGATTTCGCTGCATATTTTGGAAGCCTTGTCTCGAATGGTGTATTTTATTCTACACCAACAAACCTTCTGGTGTCTCCAGGGATTGGGTTGGCAGTGAGCATAGCAGCGGGCAGTGCATGGATTAATGGTTATCGATATGAAAATACAGATGTTTTAAATAAACCCCTCGCTACAGCAGACGGAAGCAATCCTCGCATAGACAGGGTTGTGGTTCGGTTAAGTCAAATTACGAGAAACATTCAGCTTGCCATTGTCACGGGTACTCCCACAGCATCACCCATAGCCCCAGAGCTGACAAGAACAAGCGATGTCTATGAACTTGGCATTGCTGATGTTCTAGTACCTTCGGCGGCTACATCGATTTCAGCAAATAACATTATAGATACCCGATTGAATACTAGCCTTTGTGGGCTGGTAAACTCGCTAGTTTCGGCTGTTTATGAATAGGAGGAGGTGAGTGTAAGTGGCGGATATTAATGGCATCACTCTGCAGGCGGGTTCTAGCCCGACCGTCCATTACACAATTACTTATACCAAAAGCCGTCTAAATAATAGTCAGATGAGATACAACTTCACCATATCCGCTGCGTTGGGTTCATCAGGTTCCTTTATCCGTAGTGGTTATGCATTGCTTTGCACTATGACTGTAAATGGTTCTTCTTCACAGGTACGTATTAAAGCGGCGGACGGAGATAACTGGGAAGGGACCACACCAAGGCTCAGATATGTTTCGGTGACCTGTGCTTCTACTACAGGTAATGCAACACAGCCAGTCACATTCAAAGTGGTATCTGATGGACGATTGCCATTATCCTCTGGGGTAATTACCAATTCAAGCTATACGGTATTAAGTTCTCCATTGCTTACTACAGCTTGTGGAGCCCCAACATCTTGTACGGTTTCTCCAACACTTGCGGAAGGGAATGTGACTCTTTCTTGGAGCGGTGCTTCTGGGGGGATCAATAATACAATTTCTAGTTACGAGATTCAATATAGCGATTCCACCGATAATGTCACATGGGGAGCATGGACTGCCTTGACTACGCTGACCACCACAGCAACAAGTGGTAGTGTATCCGTTGCACCGCCTCCCACCCGAGGTAATTATCGAAGGTTTCAAGTACGAACCCGTGGTACAGCAGGAGCTAGTTATTACTCTAGCTGGAAAGTATCCACAAACAGTGTCCGTAGAAATACTGGGCCAAAGCCAGCGACGACTGCTGTTGCCTCCCCTGCGGCATATAGTAATGAGACTATCACACTTACTTGGAGCGGAGCATCTAGCGGTACCAGTCCAATTAAGGGATATCAAATTGCCAGTCGCACATCTACGGATAATAATACTTGGAGTGCGTGGAATGTGTTGACCACGTTGACACTGGCGGCAAGCGGAGGGAGCTATAACCCAATAGTTTCAAGGACTCCAGGAACATATACTCAATTTGGTATTTGGACAATTGATACATTGGATGTTTATTCAATAGAAAAAGTCAGCAATAGTATCTATTGTAATGTCACAGCTTGTGCAGCACCGACCCTTTGCACGGTAAGTGCAACATTATCTGAAGGAAATGTCACTCTTTCTTGGAGCGGAGCATCTGGCGGTGCAGGTAACCCTATCACTTCCTATGAAATACAGTACAGTGATTCACACGATAACATCAATTGGGGTGCCTGGTTGGCATTGGCTATAGTCAATACTTCTGCAACAAGCAGTATTTTAAATGTCAGTCCACCTGCTATACGTGGCCATTATCGTCGGTTTCGAATAAGAACTCGTGGTACGGCTGGTGAGGATTATTACTCAGACTGGACTATTTCCAGCAATACTGTTCGTAAAAACATACTGCCCATACCACCGACTATTTTTGCCGCAAACCCTCCTATATATGAAGCTAATACAATAAATCTTTCATGGAGTGGGACGGTACCTGGAACCAGTGCGATTAAGCAGTATGTCATACAACAGTCTACATCGACAGATGGTGTGAATTGGTCGGCATACGTAGCACTGACGACTATTATTTCAAGCAATACCTCGGGTAGCCTTCAGGTAAATGCTTCACAAATAGCTGGTCGGTATACCCGTTATCGAATCAGCGTCACAGATGCTCTTGATGCAGTGTCTGCCTATGTTGTCAGTAACTCGGTAAAGAAAAACAGCCCGCCTGTAGCACCGATAGTGGACTGTCCAAGGTCTGGCAATTTTACTTATAACGCCACACCACGTTTTATGATTACAACTGGTATCGAACCAGATGGCCAAACGCAAATAGTAGAGGTGAAAATTGATTCAGGTGAATGGCAAAACAGCGTAGACCAACCTGAGCGGTTTTCCATAAGCGGCTACCTTGGTAATGGGGTCAAGACGGTTTACCAAGCTGAACCGCTTTCAGTAGGAAATCATACGGTTACTGTCCGTTGTCTTGACAGTGATATCGAATCAAAAAGTACAGAAGTTGTTCGTACCTTTACTATATTGGCATTACCTTTTGAAATCATCACTCCAAATGTGACACACGTGAAGGCAGCACATATTCAGACGCTTCGAACTGCTGTAAATAGAGTGCGTAGCTATTACAATCTATCTCCTGTGACTTGGAAAGAGGAGATCATCACAGGAAAGACCACTGTTAAGAATTGGCCATTTCATATCGTTGAAATACGCAAGGCTATTGATTCAATTATTATAATGATTAATGGCTTTGATTCTTCGCAGGCATTCGATATACCACCAGTCACATGGCTACCTTTCGGTACAGGACGACCAAAGGCGGATGTAATGCAACAAATTCATGATCTAATTCAAATAATGTAAAGGTAATATTCAGCGCTCTTGTCATCTGCAAGGGCGCTTTTATATATGGAAATACACGAAATGGAGGTGTCTATTAATGAAAGAGATTTGGAATTGGATACAGCTGGCTATTGCCGCAGTCGGTGGATTTCTTGGATGGTTTCTCGGAGGTTATGACGGATTTCTCTATGCACTGGTAGCCTTTGTGATCATTGACTACCTGACAGGTGTCTTTTGTGCAATTGTAAACAAAAAACTGTATAGCGAAATCGGTGCTAAGGGAATTTTCAAAAAGGTACTCATCTTTATAATGGTAGGCATCGCTCATATTATCGATACACAAATTTTGGTTAGTATTGGAGAAAACAGTGGCATTTTACGAACAGCAGTAATCTTTTTCTACCTAAGTAATGAAGGAGTATCCATTTTAGAGAACGCTGGACATATTGGACTGCCTATTCCAGAAAACCTAAAATCGGTTTTACAGCAACTACATGGACGTGATGGGGAACCGCCTAAGCCTGGTGGTGGAAGATGATTGACTTAATATTTGATTAGAGGTGATTTTAATGAAGTTACGCAAACTATTACTTACGAACAATGCCTGCTTCAAAGCGGGTAAAACCATAACGCCAAAGGGTATTATGGTTCACTCGACCGGAGCCAATAACCCGTGGCTCAAGCGATATGTTGGCCCAGACGACGGTTTGCTTGGAAAGAACCAGTACAACAACCATTGGAATCAAGATAAACCTGGAGGTCGTCAAGTTTGTGTTCATGCCTTTATTGGTAAATTAGCAGATGGCTCTATTGCCACCTATCAAACATTGCCTTGGAATCACCGAGGTTGGCATGCTGGCGGAGCTGCGAACAATACTCATATAGGATTTGAAATCTGCGAGGACAGTCTAACCGATGCCTCGTATTTTTCTGCCGTTTATAAGGAATCTGTAGAGCTTTGTGTATATCTCTGCAAACTCTATAGGTTTAGTGAGAAGGATATCATCTGCCATAGCGAAGGTTATAAACGAGGCATTGCCAGCAATCATGGGGATGTGATGCACTGGTTTCCTAAACATGGGAAGAGTATGGACACCTTTCGAGTGGATGTGAAGAAACTATTAAGTGCTGAAAATAAAACAGTTGAGCTGGTGAATAAGAAATATTACCGTGTGCAAATTGGTGCATATTCGGACAAAGCAAATGCTGAGGCACAGCTTGCCAAGGCTAAAAAGGCAGGCTTTACGGATGCATTTATTAAGTATGATTAACAAATTGAGCGAGTTAAAAATCATCGAGATTCCTAAATAAAATATTAAACTATTAATTTATCTAGCCTGCGGGGGTTCTTCCCTTGCAGGCTCTTTTTTTATGCCTTGATTTAATTAAATTCTACAAATCCTCAACTTCGACCTGTTCCCACGGCTATTAGGTAGGAGGTGATTCCTAGTGAATCAGCACGAGGATAAAAAAGTTACGAAGATCTCGGATGAGGTTATAGACAAAAACACCACCGCACTTAAGAGAGTGTCACAGGAACAGTTACAACGTGAGTTTGATTATATTCAGGCAGAAAAATTGCTGAGAAAGATGCTCGAAAAAGGCTTAATAACTGAAGTAGAATTCAACAAGATAGATGCACTCAATCGCCAAACATTCTCCCCCTTTTTAGCTGAGATAATGCCCTGAAACCGTTGATATATAAGGGTTTCAGAGGTAATATGTGACCTACCAAGAAGGAGGTGAGAGGATGAAAAAGATAACGAAAATAGAAGGGAATCTAGCCAACTCTTTTATTAAGCCAAAAACACGAGTAGTTGCCTACTGCCGAGTTTCAACAGATAGTAATGAACAGCTAGTCAGCTTGCAAGCGCAAAAGGCTCATTATGAGACTTATATAAAGGCGAATCCAGAATGGGAATATGCAGGCTTATATTATGACGAGGGAATCAGTGGCACGAAAAAGGAAAACCGCTCTGACCTGCTTAGAATGTTATCAGACTGTGAAACTGGAAGGATTGACTTAATTATTACAAAGTCCATCAGCCGATTTGCGAGAAATACTACAGACTGCTTGGAGATGGTTCGAAAACTGATAGACCTTGGGGTTCATATCTATTTTGAGAAGGAAAATATCAATACGGGTTCAATGGAAAGTGAATTGATGCTCTCCATTTTAAGTGGGCTTGCAGAAAGTGAGTCAATTTCCATTTCAGAAAATACTAAGTGGGCAATTCAAAGACGATTTCAAAACGGAACCTTTAAAATTTCCTACCCACCATATGGGTATCAAAATATTGACGGTCAGATGATAGTAAACCCCAAGCAGGCTGAAGTTGTGAAGTATATTTTTGCAGAGGTATTATCGGGAAAAGGTACACAGAAAGTTGCAAATGATCTTAATCAAAAGGGTATCCCTTCAAAAAGACGCGGTCGTTGGACAGCTACTACGATTCGAGGGATTCTGACCAATGAAAAATATACTGGCGATGTTATTTTACAAAAGACTTATACTGACAGCCATTTTAACAGGCACACTAATTATGGTGAGAAAAATATGTATCTAGTAGAAAACCATCATGAGGCAATTATCAGCCATGAGGATTTTCAAGCAGTAGATGCCATTCTTAATCAGAGAGCAAAAGAAAAAAGCATCGAAAAACGCAACAGCAAATATCTAAATCGATATTCTTTCTCCAGTAAAATTATTTGCTCTGAATGTGGCAGTACCTTTAAAAGACGGATTCATTCATCTGGAAGAAAATACATCGCTTGGTGTTGCAGTAAGCATATAAGCAATATAACGGAATGTTCTATGCAGTTCATACGAGATGATGATATAAAGACTGCATTTGTTTCGATGATGAATAAACTCATATTCGGTCAGAAGTTCATATTAAGACCACTTTTGGAGGGGTTACGTAACCAGAACAATGCAGCGAGTTTTCATAGAATTGAAGAGTTGGAAATTAAGATTGAAAACAACATGGAGCAGAGCCAGGTGCTTACGGGTTTAATGGCCAAAGGATATCTGGAACCTGCTCTTTACAATAAGGAAAAGAACTCACTGGTACAAGAAAGAGAAAGGCTTCTTGCTGAAAAGGATCAACTTACTCGTTTCGTCAATGGAAATCTTGCTAAGGTAGAGGAAGTTAATCATCTACTTAGGTTTGCCACTAAGTCCAAAATGCTCACAGCCTATGAGGATGAGCTGTTTGAAAATTACGTAGAAAAGATTATTGTTTTTTCACGAGAGGAAGTCGGATTTGAATTAAAATGTGGAATCACATTGAAGGAAAGGTTGGTGAATTAATGGGTCACACACCCTATGGATATAGAATTGAAGATGGAAAGGCTGTTGTAGATGATATAGCAGCGGAAAAAGTAAGGGAATTATTTTCAGGGTACTTGGCAGGACTTTCTTTGAAGGGGGCTGCTAAAAAAGCCGGGATAGACTGCTACCACGCCACAGCAAGTAAGATGTTGCAAAACAAGCACTACCTTGGCGATGAATTCTACCCTCCAATTATTGATGAGGAGACCTTTGAAAAAGCAAGAGTAGAAAAACGAAAACGAGCAAAAAAGCTAGGAAGGATATGGGAACCTAAAGACGAACCGGAAACGGATTATCCTATAAAGTTCAAAGCAAAACCTCTAGTGCAAAAATATGACGACCCATACAAGCAGGCGGAATATGCCTACAGTTTGATAGAAAGCGAGGTGTAACAAGTGGCAGTGAGTAGGAATGTAACAGTCATTCCAGCAATTAAACGAATCGGAAATAATAAAAATAGTGAAAGCAAACCCAAAATACGAGTGGCCGCTTATTGCCGTGTTTCAACGGATAGTGAGGAGCAAGCTTCAAGTTATGACATACAGATTGAACATTATACAAATTATATTAAGAAAAACAAGGAATGGGAATTGGCAGGGATTTTTGCGGATGATGGCATCACAGGTACAAATACCAAAAAGCGAGATGAATTCAACCGCATGATTGAAGAGTGCATGGCAGGAAATATTGATATGATCATCACAAAATCCATCAGCCGATTTGCCAGAAACACGTTGGACTGCCTTAAATATATCCGGCAGTTAAAGGATAAAAACATCGCCGTATTCTTCGAGAAAGAGAATATCAACACACTAGATTCCAAGGGCGAAATCATGCTGACCATTATGGCATCCCTTGCCCAACAGGAAAGCCAGTCCTTAAGCCAGAACGTAAAGCTGGGTATTCAGTATCGATATCAGCAAGGCGAAGTCCAGGTGAATCACAAGCGTTTCCTTGGATACACCAAGGATGAAAACAAGCAATTAGTGATTGACCCAGAGGGTGCTGAGGTTGTTAAACGGATTTACAGGGAGTACCTAGAGGGAGCCAGCCTTTTACAAATAGCAAGAGGACTAGAAGCAGACGGTATTCTAACAGCGGCAGGCAAAGCCAAATGGAGACCAGAAACACTGAAAAAGATACTGCAGAATGAAAAATACATCGGTGATGCCCTTCTACAAAAAACATATACGGTTGATTTCCTTTCTAAAAAGCGAGTCAAGAATAACGGCATCGTTCCCCAGTATTATGTGGAAAACAGCCATGAGCCTATCATTCCACGCGACCTTTTTATGCAGGTTCAAGAAGAGATGGTTCGAAGAGCGAATCTTCGGGGTGGCAAGGGCGGTAAAAAGAGAGTATATAGCAGTAAGTATGCTTTATCGAGTATTGTTTACTGCGGACAGTGCGGTGATATTTACAGACGGGTACATTGGAATAACCGAGGATACAAGTCAATTGTTTGGCGATGCGTCAGCCGTCTGGAGGAGAAGGATTCTGAATGCACTGCCCCTACCATAAATGAGGAAACATTGCAGACAGCAGTGGTTAAGGCTATTAACGAACTTTTGGCTAACAAAGAACCATTCCTCTCAACCTTACAGAAAAACATAGCTACTATATTTAATGAAGAAAATGATCATACCACCGATGATATTGATGGCAAATTGGAAGAATTACAGCAACAGCTTCTTATCCAAGCAAAGTCAAAGAATGACTATGAGGATGTGGCTGATGAAATTTACCACCTTCGTGAATTGAAGCAAAATGCACTTGTAGAGAATGCAGAGCGAGAAGGGAAAAGGCAACGAATCGCTGATATGACTGATTTCTTGAATGAACAATCCTGCGAATTGGAGGAGTATGATGAACAGTTAGTAAGGCGACTTATTGAGAAAGTAACGATATATGAAGATAAGCTCACCGTTGAATTCAAGTCTGGGATTGAGATAGGCATAGAAATATAACATTAGTGGCTGACCGTCAGTCAGGAGATAAATCATTCTCTTGGTTGGTGGTTTTTCTGCAAGATCAGGGTTTGAATTACCTCATTTAACTATTGACCCTTACGTTACGTGATACTTTATAATGACAACTGAAGGAGGTGCATATAAGACATGAGTATGAAAGTAAAAGAAGTAGCTGAATTGGTTGGTGTTAGTGTTCGTACACTTCATCATTATGATCAGATTGGGTTATTAACTCCAAAAGAAACCACCTATTCTGGCTATCGGCTTTATTCTGAAGAGGATCTTGAAAAATTACAGCAAATTTTATTTTTCAGAGAGCTTGATTTCTCCTTGAAGGAGATTAAAACGATTATCAATAGCCCTTCATTTAATCAACAGGAAGCGTTAATCTTACAACGGAAAATGTTAATTGAGAAACGAAATAGAGTCGATAAAATGATTGAAACCATTGATAAAACGATTAAACACACGATGGGAGAAATTAAAATGTCGAACGAAGAAAGGTTTGAGGGTATTAACTTTAGACTCAACCAGTATGAACAAGAGGCTCGCATGCGTTGGGGGGATCAACCTGTTGATGAGATAAGCGCAAAATTAAGAGACATGGCTATAGATGAACAACAAGATTTATCTCAAAATTGGGATGTGATTTTCAATAAACTTGTACAACTTCGCAATTATTCTCCTAACTCGCAAGAAGTACAAAAAACGATTAAAGAATGGTATGACTTTTTAAATAAGAATTTTGGTAAGTATTCTCTTGATGCCTTCCAAGGATTAGGCCAACTCTATATTGAAGATGAACGCTTTACACAAAACATTGATCAGTATAGTGAAGGATTGGCCAAGTTTATGAGTGAGGCAATGAAAATTTTTTCAGTAAATCAAAAGAAGAAAGGTGGTAGCAATGCAAATAGTAATTGAAGATACAATTAAACAATATGAAAAATTATTTAGTATGGAAGAAGAGAGAGAAGACTTCTATCGATATTCAATGATGAAGCCCTTTGAAAAAATGTGGAATATCATTAACGTTCCATTAAAGGCAAATCAACCTAATGGATATGACGTAATAATGGCTACAAAAATGCTTGGTTACCTTGATATATCAAATACCGAAACTGGAAAGATTGCGTTAGAGATGCTAAAAGAAATTCAAGCTCTTCAAACTGCCTATGACACTTTGAAGATCTGTGTTAATTTTATTCAAAAAAATAATCTGAAAATAAATGCCGATGAGTTAAAATTTGGAATGTATATAGCTGATCCAAAAAAGCTCGAATTGCAAAAGGGATATTGTGGGTTCGGTGGAATCCCAGGTTTTATTCAAGTATCTATTTATCCTAATTCCTATAATATTCCGAAGATACCTGCTGTAATTGCACATGAATTTCATCATAATATCCGTTTTTCATATTTTGATTGGGATCATGGGAACGTTACTGTTGGTGATTACTTAATTATAGAGGGGTTGGCAGAGTCTTTTGCAAGAGAACTGTATGGTGATGAATTTTTAGGACCTTGGGTTACTTCTTTTGACAAAGAGGACTTGGAATATTCAACAGAGATAATAAAGGAGTCACTAGATGTTAAAGGATTTGCTGAGGTTAGTAGTTATATGTTTGGTGACACTATTGCAAAAGAACAGGGCTATCAACCTGTTGGCTTATCACCATTTGCTGGTTATGCAGTGGGTTACCAAGCGGTACAATCCTTTATGAAAGTCAATAATGTAGGAATAGAAGAAGCTACCTTACTTGATACAAAGGAAATATTATACAATTGCGAACTATTTACAAAATAAATAACTCATTTGTGACCGTTAATCAGGAGATAAATTCTTTTGGTTGGCGGTTTTTATTTTGTAATTGAAAAAAGTTAGTAGTGTGTATATAATATTATTAACAATGTTGTTGATATTATTATTGATAAGGAGAGGACAAGATGATTGATGTTAACGAGTTACTAGAACAAGCTATCAGAGAAACTGAAAAGTTGAATGAAGGTGAAGTCTTTCTAGTTAAGGATCTGTTTAAGGGTTACGTATGGAACAGGATACCAAGAAAGGACCGGCTTTTGCTTGGAACTTTATTTCTTAATCGGGTTAGTAAAATGAATGATAATTTAAAGGCTATTGAAAAGACTTCTTCAAATCAGCAAAGATACAAAAAGATTAATTTGTAATGAGTTTTTATAAATCTCATTAATGAATAGAAAAATCATATATGAAAGGCGGTGAATACATGCTAAGTATAGAGGAATACATTGCACGCAGAAAAAAAGAGGATAAGCTCAATGAATTTGACATTGATGCCCGTACACAAAATATGAGAATTTGCGTTGATTATGTATTCGAGTATTTTAGTAATTATTTGAATATTACCGAGGCCGAAGAAAAAACGGTACTCCATGATCAAAAGCTAGATAAGTATCGGAAGCAGCTTAGGGAGTATGACCCTGAAGTTCGAGAATGGGTTGTTGGTATTTACAATGAATACGGAAAGCAAATACACAAACACATTGGAAATATTATGAAGGCGAATGAGTTTTTCTTTCTGTATAGTACTGATAGTGAATTTAGAAATGCTTCCTATGATTGCTATTCGCAGCTCATTAAAAAGTTGCCGTTTCTTAAGGACCAAACAGAGATGCTTTTTATTTTTATAAAAGACTATCATAGGGTAGAAAGCGAACAAAGGTTTAATTTCGGAATACCATCAATAACAGAAGAAATAACTGATTGGATCGATAAAGCCTGGGCAAAGTATCAGGTTAATATTCTTGCCTTTGCCTATGGTTGGATAAGTAGTTTTTATGACAACGAGGATCTTTGGCCATCAACGCATAGAAAGAAGAGTCAATATACTTGGAGGAAGTACGACTACGATTATAAGCAGAAAAGTAATCTCTTTAACCTTGATTCACTATATAGAAAGATGCCGAAAAAATCCTTCACAAAAGGAAGAAAGCAAGAATTTGAAATACTGTTAATGTATTATTGGCTTTACGACATAGAAGGCGATAGTGATTATTGGCAGGAGTATTTGGAGATGGTTTTATTGCTTTGAAAAAGCAATAGATTTATGAACATAGATGGGGTGAAAAAATGAATGATAAAGAAATAATTCTTTCAAAAATTGCAGAGATTGTTAGCAGACCAGGATTTTTTATAAAGAAAAATTCAGAATTTAAGGCCAGATTAAAATGCTTGGGGCTTAATGACCTTTACGAAAAATATATAGACTACCTAGTACCTTATTTCTACAATCAAGGCTATGCACACAAATTTGAGAATAATAACGAGGAATACGATGTGTTTCTAGGTTTAGATAGTATTTTCTCGGATTTATATAAGGAAAACAGGCATGAGGATATCATCAATCTGCTAAAAGAAATAACTAAATCTTTCAATGTAAGATATATTTCTGAAGAAAGCGATGAAGACTTTGAAGAACTAGCTAAACTATACGAGATTTTAGGGTTAAGTATAACCATTGAATTTGATAAAGTTAAAGTTTCTGCTTGCATGGAAAGTGATTTTGCCAGAGTAAGTGAGATGTTTTCTGTTGAATCATGGATAAAAAGTAACCACAAAGAAGTATATGATGCTTACAAATCGGCAATTGATGCTTATACACAAGGTCATTCAGGAGCTTGTATTGAATCATGTAGGACAAGTATCGTAAGTATATTTTCAAAATATAAAGGGACTGAAAATTTCGCAAAGTGGATGAGAGGTGTATTTAACACTAGCGGAGACAGTGCAACTGCAACGGTCGCCGACTTAGATAGGGCTCTTAAATCAGATCTAAAAAAAGAAGATTTAGCAGATTTTTTTAACGAAAATAAAGATGGAAAGCTGACAAAGACCAAAACAATTTATATGATTTACTCTATGATGTCTGATTACGGGACTCATAGGAATGAGAATACTATTGAATCGCCAACAATTGAAGATGCACTGTTTTGTTTGAGACTAACAGATAGCATTTTATTTTGGGTATATTCAAAAAACAAATAGTGATTTTTGAATGAAGGGGTGAATAATATGTCCGACGTAAAAAATGCATATGATCAGATTATTGATTTCTTGAACAATGAAACAGAAAAAACATTATTACTACGAGGTATTGCTGACAAGGAAAAGCATCAGGCTCTTCTTAAAGCTTTGAATTCTCAAGGGAACTTGAAAGGACTAATTAATTTAATTCATACAACAAAAGATGGAATGGATAATTTTTTTCGATGGGCGGAACTTTATAAAGTTAACGTACCGAAGAAATATGGGCAAGGAATGAAATTATCCAATCTTACAATCTTCTTTGATAATCTAACCACTAAAGGCAATAGTGAAAAATACGATAATTATGAATTTGACTTTATGATTATATGGCCGATTCAAAGTGTAACAAAAAATGAAAAAGAAATTCAGATGTTAAAAGAAATGGCTGAACGTCAAAAAACCAAAAAAATCATATATCTTACAATTAAGGAGCCTTGGTACAACCCTGATTCTTTAGACCCTATTGTGGATCGAGTGATAAAACTGGACTGTGAGAATGATGACCCAAAAGAATATCAGCGTATTCTAGCCGCCTACGAAGAGGATATGAAAAGGCGCTATTAAGTTAGATTATGTGAATTAACAGTATTACCTGGGAGGAATTTAGCATGGCTACTTTTCGGGATGTTATGAAATTAGATAGAAATTTGAACGGAGGGATTACATGGTAAGTAAAACTGACGCCATTGAGATAATAACATACGCTGAAGAAAATGGAATTAACATATGGATTGATGGAGGTTGGGGAGTAGATGCATTATTAGAAGAAGAAACAAGAGCACACAACGACATTGATTTATTTGTGGAGGAAAGTAATAGTAAAAAGTTTGTTGAGATATTAAAAGAAAAAGGTTTTGTTGAAGTTACAGAAGCATATACCACCACATCTCACACGGTTTGGAAGGATACTAAAGGTAGGATAATTGACCTTCATATATTTAAGTTCAACGAACAAGGATACATTGTTTTTGAAGGAGAAGCATATCCTCCAAAAGTATTTAGTGGTATTGGGAAAATAGGCGATAAAATGGTCAGATGTATTGATGCTGAAAATCAAGTGTTATTTCATCTAGGCTATGAGCATGATGAAAATGATATGCATGATGTAAAACTATTGTGCGAGAGATTTAATATTCCTGTTCCGAGTGAATACAAGTAACAAACGGATTCCAATTTTAAGCTGAAGAGCACGTTCAATTTAACTAAGCTAATGTAGTCGATATGTTCCCGTCTACCGATAGTGTCAAAAATGCAGTGGATATGTTTCCGAGAACGGACATACTCAAATGACATTCATTCTATCCTCTCGAGCCATGTAGAAGTAGTGACGAAGTTGGTATTGAAATAGTAATGAGAGGATTTGAGTTTGAAGTGATAGAGAATTTTTGGCGTGAATTGCCACAACCGTTTTTTGTACTTGCACCAATGGAAGATGTGACGGATGTTGTATTTCGCCATGTAGTAAGTAAAGCAGGTCGACCAGATGTATTTTTTACAGAGTTCGCCAATACGGAGAGTTACTGTCATCCTGAGGGAAATCGAAGTGTGCGAGGACGCTTACTTTTTACAGAGGATGAACAACCAATTGTGGCGCATATTTGGGGAGATAAGCCTGAATATTTCCGACAAATGAGTATTGGTATGGCTGAACTTGGATATAAGGGTATCGACATCAATATGGGTTGTCCGGTGCCAAATGTAGCATCTAAAGGGAAGGGGAGTGGCCTTATCCTTCGTCCTGAAGTTGCTGCAGAAATCATCCAAGCGGCAAAAGCAGGAGGATTGCCTGTAAGTGTGAAGACTAGACTTGGATACACGGAAGTCGGTGAGTGGCAGGAATGGCTAACTCATATATTGAAACAAGACATCGCGAATCTTTCTATTCATTTGCGTACTAGAAAGGAAATGAGCCTAGTAGATGCCCATTGGGAGCTGATTCCTGAAATCAAGAAGCTTCGTGACGAAATTGCTCCAGATACACTTCTGACGATCAATGGGGATATCCTTGACCGTGAAATGGGCTTGAAGCTTGTGGAACAATATGGTGTTGATGGAGTTATGATTGGCCGTGGTATTTTTAAAAATCCATTTGCCTTTGAAAAAGAGCCGAAAGAACATGGTAGTGAGGAATTGCTTGATCTCTTGAGATTGCATCTCGATCTCCATGATAAATATTCACAAGAATTAGAGCCACGTCCATTCACAGCTCTTCATCGCTTTTTCAAGATTTATGTTAAAGGATTTAGAGGAGCGGGCGAATTGAGAAATCAATTGATGAGCACAAAGTCAACAAATGAAGTGCGTGCTATGCTCGATAGCTTTGGAAAAGAAAGTGTGGAAGTGTAGAATGATATAAGGAAAGGGCTGACATGAATGCGGGATTGAACTCGACTCATGTCAGCCCATTTTTTCCTCCAAAAATTGTTTTGGTTCAACACCATGATATTTTTTAAAAACGTTAGAAAAGGAATAGTGGTCAGAATATCCAAGGGATGAAACCGGATTTGCCCGAGAAATGTAGAAGTTGTCCATATTTAAGATTGTGTTAAGGTGGTTGTCCAAGAAATAGAGCTATAGATGTGGAATCTGAGACGCACGACAGGGATTACTTCTGTCAGAGTTATCTACAAATCTATGAGTATGATCATGACCGGATGGTTCAACTTGCTAAAAAGGTTAGTGCTAACTAGTAGAGGAATGAAAAAAAGCCCGCAAATGCGGGCTATAAAGAGTCTTAGTAATTTGCTAACTGTTGTGTAGGAGTCATGATGATGGTTGGATTCTTAGCAGGGTCTAACCATTTTAAAATCGACACTACATTTGATTGAGATGTAGCGACACAACCTAATGTGTAGCTGCTTCCGGTGTGAAAGAAGATGGCGCTACCCTTGTATGGAGTACGAGCTGTATTGTAATTGATGACAAACCCGTATACATAAAGTCTGTGAGTCATATCTTCTGCACTTGTCCATTGACCTTGTGTGGCGCTTCTTGATTGCCAAGTGTTGTAAAGAGAGGATTCGGGGTCATCTACCCAAACATCATCCGAAGTGATATTTCTCCAAGGGAGTTTCGTCCCAGGACTCCCTTTTTGTCCAAAGGCTGTGCCGATTGTGAATTTTCCAATTGGTGATTTACCATCGCCTTCTTTGGTTTTACCAAAACCATTCTTTCCAATGAAACCTGTAACATTCATGACACGTTTCCATTTTCCGTTCCCGTCTTTTTCAAATGTTTGGATTGTCGCATTTCTTGAGCTAGTACCATTTGTTGTAACAAGAATAAGTTGACGATTTCCACTTATTGATTTCAATTTATCAGCATCGTTTTGAGGGGCTGAAGGAGCTGGTGTGTTTGAAGTAGTTGTAGACTGTTTTGGAGCTTCTACTGTCTTCACAACTGGTTTCGTATCCGATAGATATTTGCTAGAAAGCCAACCTGTTTTGCCGTTTACACTCGCTTTACTCCAAGAATCACTTAACTCGGTAATGGTTACGGCTTGTCCTTCTGTAACGCTTTGGATGACAGCGTGATTTGTACCCGGACCACTTCGCATATTTAATGAACTAATATTTACATATTTGGTTACGGGTTCAATAGCTTTAGTTACAGGAGCTACAGTTTGAGATTCTGTTTTTTGTTCTTTATTTGTAGTTTTCGCTGCTTCTTCTTTTGCCTCTACAGGTTCAACCTTTGTTTCTTCAACTGTTTCTTCCTTCTTGCCTTCAACTTTATCAGCTTTTTTGACATCCTCATTCTTCACATCGGATTTTTCAGTTGCCTTTGTTTGTTGAGTTGAGGCTACTTCTTGCGTGTTGTTTGTGACTATTTGAAATAAACCAAATGCCAATGCTGCAACTACAAGAATAGTAGAGAAACCAATTAATAGTTTTTTCTTAGTGCGTTTCATATTTTAGTTTTCCCTTCTTGTGAAAAAGTCTTAAAACTTTCCAAAAATTTGGTAATACTAACCTCTTTATATCAAAATACTAGACTCTAATCAATGGTAACATAAACCATCCTATATAGAGCCAACAAATAAGGAATCATGAAGAGTCGACATCTTTAAATCAGTCCGCTTATTGACAAAATACGTACTTGAGGACGTTTTTTAACCTACATTATCGTGCACTTAAAGTGGGGGTGATTGACTTGAATTTTGTTATCCTTCTTTCCTAGAGTATAATTTTTTTGTCAAGGAGGTTGGAAAATTGGAAACGCTCGTTATTGAAAATGACATTAAAGTAGTCTACGTAACTGCAACATCTTTTCCAGAAGGTATTCAGGAGGCTCATGAGAGACTTCATGAGGTGATTCCATATTCAAATGAGAGAAGGTACTTTGGGCTATCAAGACCAGAGATGGGAGTGATAGTTTATAAGGCAGCTGCAGAACAATTTGAAAAAGAGAAAGATTCTAATTGTGAAGCTCTTATTATTGAAAAAGGAAAATACAGATCCATCACGGTCATGAATTATAAAAATGCTCCTCAAAAGATTTCGGAAGCATTTGACGAGCTTATTTCCTATTCTGACATTGATCCGAATGGTTATTGTGTCGAATGGTATCAAGGAGAAGAAGATGTGAAGTGTATGGTAAGACTGAAAGGCTAAGAATTATGATTTATAGTCGCGAAAACTAGTTTTTGGGATGGGAAGTTCTGGTGAAAAAATTATTGACAAAAGAAAAAAATGGGAGTATTTTTTAGTTGAATTCAAAATTAAATATTTCCGAACACCTTTTATTCGCTGAATCAATTTTGAGCGGGGGAACCATTTTCGATAGATATTTATCTATCTTGGGGTGAGTCTTACTAAGTAAGAGGGGATACTCTCAATCCCTAATCCGACAGCTAACCTCGTAAGCGTTACAAGTTAATCCGAGGGAAAGGTCTAAGGGTTATCCCAAGACCATTCTTATTTGTGATGGTCTTTTTTTCATGGGCGAATATGTTTTTTAGGAATTGAAGGGAGGAAGACTAGCAAGAGAAATAGTGCATAGGGAATGGGACAACTGAGGCTGCGAGAAAAGTTTTTTCTTTGTCCCTGACTGCAACGTTCGACACAGTGAGTAGCTCATGCATGTGGATTATCTCTTAGTTCCTGTTGAATCTGATTGACCACTTTGGTCATGTGTTAATCTTAAAATGACCACTATGGTCACTCAGAGCAGAGCAGAATAGAAAGGAGATGGTCATCATCAATTCGATTTTTAAAAGTTTAAAACCTGACAAACAAGAACGTATTATTAACGCCGCAATTAAAGAATTTGTTCAAAGCGGTTTTGAAAAAGCATCCACAAATGAAATAGTCAAAGAAGCTAAGATCTCAAAAGGATCATTATTCAATTATTTTAATAGTAAGAAGGAGCTTTATCTGTATTTAATTGAATATGGTGTACAAGTGATCGAGCATATTTATGACCAAATCGATTTGGATGAAACCGATATTTTTAATAGGCTTGAGAAATTAGGGTTAAAGAAGTTGCAGATTCAAAAAAAATTCCCCCAGGTGTTTGATTTTTTACTGTCGATAATGAAAGAGGAATCGATTGAAGTGAAAGATATCATTCAAAAAAGAGTTCAATTAATCTATGGCAAGGGCTATGCAAAAATATACGAGAATATTGATTACACTATGTTTCGTGAGGACATCGATATTGAAAAGGCGATTGAAATTCTTAATTGGACGATGTTTGGATTTGGGGATAAATCACTTAAACAATTAACCACAATCGGAGAAGTTGGAGAACATTATCTTACAGAGTGGGAGAGTTATTCGAAAATCCTAAAGTATAGCTTTTACAAATAAGGAGGATACATGATGAGCGTCTTGGAAGTAAGAAATTTAGAGAAGAAATTTGGAAAGTTTACAGCTTTAGATGGCGTTAATTTTGAAGTGCGGAGTGGCGAGGTTTTTGGCTTTATTGGGCCGAATGGTGCTGGGAAATCAACAACTATACGAGTATTACTTGGGATTTTGAAGGCGAATGAAGGGGAAGTGAAGATCTTTGGCAAAGATGCCTGGAGTGATGCAGTAGAGATTCATAAAAGATTGGCCTATGTACCAGGCGATGTTAACTTATGGCCGAATTTAACAGGAGGAGAGGTTATCGATTTATTTGTTAAATTAAGGGGCGGAAATAATAAAAGTAAGAGAGAAGAATTGATAAAAAAATTCGATTTAGATCCTACGAAGAAATGTCGCACTTATTCGAAAGGAAATAGACAAAAGGTAGCGCTAATTGCTGCATTTTCATCAGATGCGGATTTGTATATATTAGATGAACCAACTTCAGGACTTGATCCATTGATGGAAAAAGTATTTCAAGAGTGTGTATTGGAGGCCAAGAATGAAGGGAAAAGCGTCCTTCTTTCAAGTCATATCCTTTCTGAAGTGGAAAAATTATGTGATAGAGTGGGAATCATTCGACAGGGCCAAATTATCGAAACTGGTACGTTAAATGAGTTACGTCACTTAACTCGTACACATATTCTTGTTGAAACGAAACAACCGATTGCATCGCTAACGGAATTGAAAGGAATCCATGAAGTAGAAGAAACAGAACAAGGCTTGTCTTTCCAAGTGGATACGAAAGAATTGGACATTATCATCAGACATATTAGTCAATTTGGGATTGTAAAGCTAGAAAGTGCTCCACCAACTCTTGAAGATCTATTTATGAGCCATTATGAAAACAAAGGAGAAAGGGAAGTGGGAGGTGTTCGTTAATGGGACAGAATGCATTCACTAACACTGGCAAGTTAACGAGATTAATTTTCCGTCTTGATCGAATAAGAATCCCATTATGGATTATTGGATTGGCGATCTTTACGTTTATCGTACCTCCTACTTTTGATGGCCTATATCCGTCTCAGCAGGATCGTGATGCTATCACTAGTACACTAGCAAATCCTGCGATGACTGCTATGTTAGGACCTGGTGATTTGGAAAATTATACGATTGGTGCAATGACAGCCCATGAAATGCTCTTAATGACGGCAGTAATCACTGGATTAATGGCGATATTGCTTGTTACAAAACACACAAGAGCAGATGAAGAGGATGGTCGTATTGAAATGATTCGTTCTTTACCGTCAGGTCGCCTATCGTATTTAAATGCCACATTAGCAGTAACAAGCGGAGCATTTCTCTTGTTAACGCTTGTTATCGGGTTTGGATTATTTGGCTTTGGAATTGAGAGTATGGACTTAGAAGGTTCATTACTTTACGGTGCGGCATTAGGAGGGACAGGGCTCGTTTTTGCAGGTGTGACGGCCGTTTTCGCCCAGCTTTCAGAAAGCTCGAGAGGTACAATTGGATGGTCGGTTGCCATATTGCTTGGTGCTTATTTGTTTCGGGCTATTACGGATCTTAGTAATGAAGCATTATCGTGGCTTTCTCCGTTAGGATGGGTAACGAAGGCGGAAGTGTACTCATCGAATAATTGGGGACCCATCGTATTAATGCTGGCTGTTGCCATTTTATTATTTGTCATAGCAAACTATTTAAATAGTATTCGTGACTTGGAACAGGGTTTTATTGCATCTAGGCCGGGTAAAAGAAATGCTTCCCGATTGTTACAAAGTCCAATTGGTCTAGCATTTAGGTTACAGCGGACAGGTTTTATCTCATGGGCAATAGGCATGTATGTTCTCGGAGCATCTTATGGATCCATTTTCGGAGATTTAGAATCATTTTTTGAGGGGAATGAAATGTATCAACAAATGTTGCAACTCTCTGAAGGGGCTTCTTTAGTTGAACAATTTATTCCAACATTAATGGTCGTTATTTCTCTAATCGCAACCATTCCTCCTATCATGGCGATAAACAAACTTCGTGGTGAGGAGAAGAAAGGGCGTCTGGATCATTTATTAGGTAGAGCAGTATCAAGGTCACGCCTTCTTGGCTCTTACTTAATACTATCGGTTGTAAATGGATTTGTTATGCTTTCCCTTAGTGCGATTGGGTTGTGGTCTGCTGGGAATGCAGTAGTGGAGAATGGTATGGATTTTGGAATGCTCTTCGGTGCAGCATTTGTCTATTATCCTGCAATGCTTGTTATGATTGGCCTAGCTGCATTCCTTAATGGATTTCTGCCAAAACAAACGTCTTTGGTTTGGATTTATATTCTCTATTCATTCTTCGTCCTTTATTTAGGAAACATGATGCAATTTCCAAATTGGGTAGGGCAGCTATCGCCATTTGGTCATGTTCCGCAAGTGCCGATAGAGGACGCGACATTTATGCCGTTGTTCATTTTAAGCGTCATTGCGGTAGGATTAATGATTTTGAGTTTTATCGGCTTCCGGAAGCGGGATATAGCAAATTAATAGTGTAAAAAAGTTCGTCCTTTTTAAAGAGGAAGTAATCAATGATTGTGATTTTATCCTGATTTCGTAGGAAAATATTCTATGGAATCGGGATTTTTTTAGACTTTTCACGCCTATTTTCCTGTTAGTCTATCTTTCTATTAAAAAACGAATGCTAATATATGGAACTTTTCTTTGTGTTTTCCCGTAATACCATATTATCTAGCGGAAATGGGGGAACAGACATGAGGAAGAGGCTCAAGAAAAAGAACGAGAATATCATAAAAGTTACTAAAAAAATGAAATACTCACTTCTAATTTGTGTAGCTTTATTTGCGATATGGGCGATAATTAGTTTGATATTCTCTGATATGGGATTTTCTAATCTTTGGAATAAAGAAGAAGCACCATTTATATATTTTCACTTGAACAGAGTGATTAGCCCTGGAGTTTGGGGAGGTTTGTCTCTCTTTATTGCGCTAATTACTCTTATTGGAAGTTTCTATTTGATTTTTACTAAAAAGGCAGCAGAACCAAAGAAACTGGCAGTAATAGCACCTTTGTTTGCTCTTATGTTTTTTGGTTTTGCTTCACTTTGTTTAGGCCTAGGTTGGAGTGATGATGTATTAGATTCTAAAGATTACGAGCAATATGGAGCTAAAGAGAAGGTCATTGTTCTGGAAGATTATCAAGAAATCATTCCCTCTGGGATGTATGGGGGAGCAACAGATTATGTGTATATAAGTAATGATGGGGAACGTTTCTCAACCAATACAAATTTTACAATGGACGTATACAAGGGTGAAAAATATAAAGTTCGTTATTTACCAAGGAGCAAATACGTCATTGGGATTGACCAGATAAATAACGGAGAAAATTGAGAGTGATTAGTAGGAGACCATAGTTAGAGTTCTGTAGATAAGAAATATAATTTTCTTTGTAAAAAGCGCCGTTAAAGGTGGGTGTTGAATTTATTACATTGAAAAATAGGCGTAAAAATTCCCTCTAAATCAAGAAATTTACCTGTTTTTCTATAAATAAGCGAGATTTTTCCGGTTAAGCTATATATTTTTCAAGATTTAAAGGCCTTTTAGACCCAATTAGCGGAAAATCTCCGCCTATTTCACCTGATTTCCATTAATACTTCAAAATAGACGGAATTTGTCCGGTTAAAGTGGGTGCACCACCTGTCGCAGATCAAAAAGTCAACAATGAACAATAACAGAGCATTTTTAAGAGAAAAACCGCCGTTCATAAGCTGGCGGCGGTTTCTCTTAATCTATCTTATTATGCTAATTGACCTTCTTTAAGTTCTTGACGTTTAAGGTCGAAGCGATCTGCATTCATAACTTTAACCCATGCAGCGATGAAGTCATTTACAAACTTCTCTTTATTGTCGTCTTGCGCATAAACTTCGGCAATCGCACGTAGGATGGAGTTTGAACCGAATACTAGGTCAACACCAGTAGCTGTACGAACTACTTTTCCAGTCTTACGATCGTGAGCTTCAAACACATCTCCACCTACAGGGGCCCAAGCTACACCCATGTCAAGCAAGTTAACGAAGAAATCGTTTGTAAGTGCTCCAACACGGTCAGTGAATACACCATGAGCAGTACCACCGTAGTTTGTACCAAGAACACGTAGACCACCGATAAGGACAGTCATTTCTGGCGCAGTTAGACCTAGAAGCTGTGCCTTGTCGATTAGCAATTCTGCTGAGCTTACACTAAATTGCTTCTTCTGATAGTTACGGAAACCATCAGCTACTGGCTCAAGTACTGCAAAGCTTTCAACATCTGTTTGCTCTTGTGTAGCATCACCACGTCCAGGAGCAAATGGAACTGTTACATCAAAGCCAGCCTCTTTAGCAGCTTTTTCTACTGCAGCAGTACCAGCAAGTACAATCAAGTCAGCCAAGCTAACTTTGTTATCTAAATGACTTTGAATACCTTCTAATACAGCAAGAACCTTTTCAAGTTGCTCTGGCTGATTTACTTCCCAGTTCTTTTGTGGTTCAAGACGGATGCGAGAACCGTTAGCTCCTCCACGCATATCAGAACCACGGAATGTGCTTGCTGAAGCCCAAGCAGTTGTCACAAGTTCACTGATTGTAAGTTCAGAGTCTAGAATTAATGTCTTAATCTTAGCTACTTCTTCTTCACTTAGATCATAATTACCAGCTGGTACTGGATCTTGCCAGATGAAGTCCTCTTCTGGAACTTCTGGACCATAGTATCTTGCTTTAGGACCCATGTCGCGGTGGGTTAATTTGAACCATGCACGAGCAAATGCATCTGCAAACTCTTCTGGATTCTCATGGAAACGACGAGAAATTTTTTCGTATGCTGGATCATGACGTAATGCAAGGTCAGTTGTAAACATGACAGTCGGAACTTTAACAGATGGGTCCTCTGCATCTGGTGCAAGGTCTTTCTCAGCAGGATCAACTGCTTGCCATTGATATGCACCCGCTGGACTCTTTGTTAGCCACCATTCATATCCGAATAATAAATCAAAGTAGCCATTATCCCATTGTGTAGGGTTAGCTGTCCAAGAACCTTCAAGACCACTCGTGATTGTGTCACGGCCTTTACCAGTACCATGAGAGCTTACCCAGCCTAAGCCTTGTGCTTCAAGAGGAGCAGCTTCTGGTTCAGGACCTACTTGAGATGCATCTCCAGCACCGTGAGCTTTACCAAATGTATGTCCGCCCGCAATAAGGGCAACAGTTTCTTCATCGTTCATTCCCATACGTGCGAATGTTTCACGAATGTCGTGAGCAGCTGCGATTGGATCCTGCTTCCCGTTTGGACCTTCTGGGTTTACATAGATAAGACCCATTTGAACGGCAGCAAGTGGATTTTCAAGTTCACGTTCGCCTGTGTAACGATTATCCCCTAACCATTCTGTCTCTTTACCCCAGTAAATATCTTCTTCTGGATGCCAAACGTCTGGGCGACCTGCTCCAAAACCAACAGTTTTTAAGCCCATGTCTTCAATTGCAACAGTACCGGCTAAAACAAGTAAGTCTGCCCAAGAGATTTTGTTACCATATTTTTGTTTGATTGGCCATAGAAGGCGACGTGCTTTATCAAGGCTAGCGTTATCTGGCCAGCTATTAAGAGGAGCAAAACGTTGGTTACCACTGTTGCCACCTCCGCGGCCATCACCAGTACGGTATGTACCTGCAGCATGCCAAGACATACGAATAAAGAATGGTCCATAATGACCATAGTCAGCTGGCCACCAATCTTGACTGTCCTTCATTAGGTCTTTTAGATCCTGCTTAAGAGCATCGTAGTCTAGTTTCTTAAATTCTTCTAGATAGTCGAAGTCTTCCCCCATAGGGTTAGATTTTTTATCATGCTGACGTAGAATGTTTAAGTTTAATGCGTTTGGCCACCAGTCCTTATTTGTCGTACCACTAGTTTTTGCACTAGTCGCACCACCATGAAACGGGCAACCTTGGATGTCTTTAGTATCCATATTATTTTTCCTCCTCAGTGTACATTTATTAGTTAATAATTACGCTTCTAGTTGGAGAAAACTCAAATAACTAGAATTATAATTATTATAAATATGTAATTATTATAATAAAGAATGAAGAAAAATGAAAGAAATATAGTCTAATTGATAATAATTTTATTTTAACACTTGGGAAACTTGAAATGTTGATAAAAGAAGCACAATATTATGAATTTTGAAGGTGAGAGAGTGACATAAGTCTGGAAAATACCAGAACCATTAGAAAGACTAGCAAAAACAAACTTTTAAAGTGAGTGTTAGAGGCTAGTAATCATTTTGAAGAATGAGGAACGGGATAAAATGATTGAATTTTAGTAGAAGATTACCTAGTACAATCCAGTTCTCATTCTCATTATAATGAAAATCAATGATATTAGGCAAGGAAAACGATTTTGCATAAATTTAAGTAAGCAGAGAGAAAGCATGCTTTCTCTCATTTGAAAAAGCATGCCTTTATTTGTATTTATGAATGTCTAGAATCTATAGTATCTGTGACAAAAACAGTTTCGTTCTATCATGCTGCGGATGATCAAAGATTTGTTCAGGAGGTCCTTCTTCGATAATTTCGCCGTAATCAAATAGAACAATTCTATCGGCAACTTGGCGGGCAAATCCCATTTCATGGGTGACAACTAACATCGTCATCCCAGATTCAGCCAATGTCTTCATAACATCAAGCACCTCTTTAACCATTTCTGGATCGAGAGCAGAGGTAGGCTCATCGAACAGCATGATTTTTGGTCTCATTGCTAAGGCTCGGGCAATGGCAACTCGTTGCTGCTGACCACCTGACAGTTGACCAGGGAATTTATGAGCTTGCTCAGGAATTCCAACCCGTTCTAATAATTCCAATGCAATTTGTTCTGCTCTTTGTTTTTTCCATTTACGAACCCAAATAGGGGCAAGTGAGATATTTTTTAAAATCGTCATATGAGGGAAGAGATTAAAAGATTGAAAGACCATTCCGGTTTCCATCCGAATCTCTTCAATATTTTTCAAATCATTTGTTAAGCTAATTCCATCAACAACAATCTCGCCAGTCTGAAATTCTTCTAATGCATTAAGTGTTCGGATAAAAGTCGACTTTCCAGAGCCAGATGGGCCCAAAATAACGACGACTTCACCTTGCTTTACGGTAAGATCCACATTTTTGAGGACATGCAAATCTCCAAACCATTTATTTAACCCTTTTACCGTGATCATGTCATCACGCTCTTCAAGAGGCGTGGACAATCGTTCTACTGCAAAGAGACTCTCCATCTGTTATTCCTCCTTATCTTTCGCCAACTCCTAGTTTCACTTCTAAGCGACGACTCACATGTGCCATTAAAAAACAGAAGATAAAGTAGATGAACCCGATAAATAGAAAAACTTCCATCTGTTTCCCGAGAAACTCAGGGTTCGCGACTAGCTTTTGTCCCATCCCTAGTAGATCGGTTAATCCTACAATGGCGACTAAGGATGTATCCTTAAAGATGGAAATAAATTGACCGACACAAGCCGGAATTACGGCCTTTAATGCCTGTGGTAAAATGACAAAGGTCATCATATGGGCTTTGCTCAAACCTAAGCTTTGAGCTGCTTCATACTGTCCTTTTGGAATCGACTGCAGCCCACCACGAATATTTTCAGCTAAATAGGCGGCGCTGAAGAGGGTCATTCCAATCATTGCCCGCATGACATTGCTTATTTCAATGCCATTTCCTAAAAATAAGGGAATCATTAATTGCCCTATAAATAAAACGGTGATAAGCGGAATGCCACGAATAAACTCGATGTAAATCACACAAAAATATTTTACAACTGGGAGTGTACTTCTTCTTCCGAGAGCTAATAGCAAGCCGATTGGAAAAGAGACTATAATCGAAACACTTGCGATTAACATGGTTAATAAAAAGCCACCCCAAATATTCGATGATACAGGTTCAAATACCCCGAATCCATTTAAGATGAAAATCGTGACCGGGATGAATAGTAGCCATACTAGAAGTACCGGCACTTTCAACTTTGGCAATTTTGTTCCAATGAAAAAGGTGAGGAACAGAAGAACGATATTTCCTCCAAGAATCAACCTCGTATTCATTTGAATAAACGGCATTACTAGCATGACTACCATAATGGCTAAGATGGAGACCGCAACGTGTGCCATCGAACCTTTCCAGAGACCCCATGACAATCCGAGTAAAACAGTCAATAGTCCAAACGCTGTCCAAATCCGCCAAACCTCTTCAACAGGAAATTGTCCAATCATGAGTAGGCGAAAATTGACAGCGATGACTGACCAATCCTCTGTGAAAATGAATTGGATTGAATGAAAAAGGATGTATCCTGTAACAAGTGCTGAAACAATTGTTAAGAGGGCATTGAACCAACCGCTAAAAAGATTTTCCTTCATCCATCTCAGGGCTTTTGATTGTGTTTTAGGAGGTAACAAAATGTCAGGCTCCTTATTCGTTTCAAAACTAATCTCTTCCATCTCTCATCACCTACCTTTCCACCAACTGGACTTTTCGATTGAAGAGATTCATCAGACCTGAAGTGATTAAACTAAATATTAAATAGAAAGCAATCATCATCACGATGGATTCCACAGCTCTTCCTGTTTGGTTCATTACCGTTCCACCTACACTAACAATGTCCTGAAAACCTACTGCTACCGCCAAGCTTGAATTTTTCACTAAGTTCAAGTATTGGCTTGTTAAAGGAGGGATGATGATCCGAATCGCCTGTGGGAAAATAACTAAGCGTAATGTTGTTGAATTTTTTAAGCCTAAAGCTTTGGCTGCTTCAATTTGACCCTTTGGAACACCCAAGATTCCTGCACGAATAATTTCAGCGATATAGGTAGACGTATAAATCACAAGACCAACTAAGATGGCCGAATATCCAGGGGATAAAGTGTAGCCCCCGACAAAGCCTCGTCCTTCTACTGCAGGGGTATGAATGGTAATAAGGCCAGTTCCTGTGAAAATGATGGAGAAAATAACGATTGCGGCAAATAGACCAATTGCCGAAATAAAAGGATATCTCCTTTTTCCAGATTCCATTTCCATTTTCAAAAGAACCTTCGATAATAGATAAGCAAGAATGAGCCCCAATACAATTGTAACGATCCAAAAAACGGTGTTTGAATGTGTTTCAAACCAAGGAATGGCAATCCCGCGATTAGATAAATAGACGGGACCTAATGTTACTGCCTCTTGAATTTTTGGAAGTGGAAGGAAGACCGCAAAAAACCAAATGAAAATTTGTACAAGGAGAGGGGTGTTACGAAATAATTCGATATAAACGGTTGCCAACTTACTTAAAAGCCAGTTATTAGATAGCTTTGCGATTCCAACAAACAATCCAATGATGCTTGTAAGGATGATTCCGAAAAAGGCAATCCGCAATGTATTTAATATTCCAACAAGAAGGGCCTTCCCATAAGTATCGGTTGGTTGAAAATCAATCATCGATTCAGATATGGTAAATCCAGCTGTGTTCTTTAAAAAATCAAATCCTAATTTAATGCCAATTTGTTGAAGCCCTGAAATAGCATTTGTAATAAAATAATATCCCGCAATCAACACCAACGCTGAAAACAGAACTTGTAAGAGGATAGGGACAATCCTTTTATCACGCCAAAAAGGTGTTGTAATAGCTTTCTTCAAGTTTGGTCACCTCTTTTTTAAAAAATAGGTCTGCTGTTGAGAAGAAGCCTCCCAAAAGCAGACCTTTTACTTTAGGATACAGAAAGTAAATTTAACTTTGAGAGTTGTCTAGCTCAATCCGCCTATCGTCTAGCAAACTTCAGGTCACCTCCCTACGATAAGTCAATCTCGTTTCGCTAACGCTCATCGGATTTCCTATATCTCAGTCGATGCCCTTCCAGTTTGTACGACGATGACCAAGGCGGTTGCGCTTTTCGATGTTAACGGAATGGAGCAGCGTACAATAACCCGCCATTTGTATACAGAGCATTCAGTCCACGCTCAAGCTTGAAGACTGTATCAGGACCTAGGTGGCGATCATAGATTTCTCCATAGTTTCCAACTTGCTTGATCACTTGGTAGCCGAAATCAGCTGGTAATCCAAGCTGTTCTCCAAGATTTCCTTCAGTTCCAAGCAAACGTTTGATATCTGGGTTCTCGTCATCTAAGAAGTCATCTACATTTTCTGAAGTGATGCCGAACTCTTCCGCTTGAATCGTCGCGAACACAATCCAAGTGACTGCGTCGAACCATTTATCATCTCCACCTTTAACAGCTGGGGCTAAAGGTTCTTTTGAGATTGTTTCAGCTAAGATTTTGTGTGCAGAAGGGTCAGCCATAATGGATTGGCGTGATACTAAACCTGATTTGTCAGTTGTCCATGCATCAATACTGCCAGCTTCATAGGCAGCAACAACAGCGTCGGCACTATCAAATACTACGGCTTCAAAATTAATTCCACGTGCACGCATTTGGTCGGCTAGGTTCAACTCAGTAGTTGTACCAGTTTCAACCCCGATGCGAGTTCCTTCTAAATCTTCTAAACTATTAATGCCGCTATCAGCTGGCACCATGATACCCTGACCATCATAGAACGTAACTGGGGCAAAATTTAATCCTACTTCGGAATCGCGGTTGGTTGTCCATGTTGTATTTCTCACTAACACGTCGACTTCTCCCGTTTGCACGGCAGTAAAACGTTCCTGAGCGGATAATGGGCGATATTCTACAGCCTCTGCATCCCCAAGGACACCAGCTGCGATTGCTTTTGCAAAATCAATATCGAAACCAGCGTTTTTTCCATCTGTTCCAACATAACCAAAACCAGGTAAGGCATCATTAATCCCTGCAACTAATTTTCCTCTACTTAACACTGTGTCCATAACAGAAGTGGCGGATGCAGTATCAGTTGCGGTCGTGTCAGTAGTCGAATCATCTTTCTTCTCTGTTCCAGCTTCCTCATCCTTTGTACACCCAACTAATGCCAAGACAAAAAACAATAACAAGCTAAATACCCATAACGATGACTTCTTCTTCATTCTTTTCCCCCTTTATTTTTGGTATCCAATGAGGGATACCTTTTTTAATATGTATGTTACGATAAATGACATCGTCAATCTGATATTTCAGAAATGTCAATTTATATAACATATTATGTTACTAATTATACCTATTTTTTTAATTGATTCAATGATGTTTTTATAAAATTCAGAAAATTCACGTAAGATAATCTGACAAGTTGTTATTTGAGATGCCAGTTGAAGCAAGCATGCTATAATTAAGAAAATATTGGAAAAATGAGGTGAGAGTATGTTTATGAAAATGTATCAATACCATATACGTCCAGACAAAGTAGAAGAGTACCTTCAAATACAGGAACAAGCATTTGAAATATATAGTAGATATTTACAGATCCACACTATGTATTTTAAAAGCAACGAGGATGATACAAAATGGGTAGAAATCTCGAGGTATAAAGATGAAACAGAGTATAAAAAGAGCATTGCGATCATCAATGAACACGCAGAGATTCAAGCATTATTTGCTCAATTTCAATCACTTTTAGACCCTACAAAAAGTGAAATTAGAGAAGAAGATTTCATTGAAATGAAAAATTTTAGTAAGGATATTGGGGGATGGATATGAACGATACGATTTCTTCATTAATATCAAGAAAAATCATTTCTGCTTCAATAGCAGGTTCCGTATTTGCAATACTATGTGGGTTTGTTTTTCCTAGTTTCGTAGGTGAAGATGCTGACACAATGCGAGAGTATATGTGGGGCGTTGTTTCCATGATACCGGTTTATCTTATGTATAGTTTTCCTATTATTTTGGTATATGCAACTGTAACTTCTATTATAAGTGATTTTCTTGCTGGTTTGATTTTGAGAGGGAAGCTTAAGAAACTAGAAATCTATGTTTCAGCGATTTTTCATTTGCTTTTTGGCTCGATCTTGCTTTGGGTTAGTCTGCTTGCTTCTATTATATATTTTGTCGTAGATAGGTTTTGGGTAAAAAAGAAAGGCAGTCACAAATGGAGTCAGGCTTTGTTAAGTTTGGCATTACCTTTACTATTATGGATCATATTTATGGGGATTATCTGGTTCGCAGATTTCTCTAAGAATTGGACGGAGTATTTGGTGAATTAAGTATAGAACGTTTCCTTGACAAATGGATTCGTTTTTACTATTATAAAAACAAATTAACAAACTGTTTTTATGTTTTATAAAGAGGTGGAAGTTCATGCCAAAGTTTACGGATATAGAAAAGGAAAGTATTAAGCAAGATATGTTAAAGGCTGCACATCAGTGTTTTATTGCAAAGGGATTAAAAAATACATCGATTGAAGAAATTACTTCTGCAGTATCGATTGCTAAAAGTAGTTTCTATGTTTTCTTTGAGTCAAAAGAAAAACTTTACTTTGATTTATTAGTTTTAGAAGGAGAAGACATAGAAAAAAGAATTTGGCCAAGGGTAGAAAAGGCAAAGAAAATACGTGAAGCCATTAAGGTGTATCTACAGGAAATGTCTGCTGCGTTGGAGTCTAATATCTTAACACAAAGACTAATTACCAATCTGGAAGAATACAACTTAGTTTCCCGCAAGTTAGGACCTGAGTATTCGGCAACAAAGACGTTGAGAAGTATTGTTCCTATATTGGAATTTATCGAGAAGAATAAGAAACAATTAATAGATGAGGATATTGAAGTAATTGCGGGTAGCATTCGAGCTTGCTTGGCGATGATTATTCATAAAAAGGATATTGGTGAAGAGATTTACCCTAAAGTGCAGAACATTCTTTTTAACGCTCTAGCAAATGAACTTACAATTTAGGAGTGATGAAGGATATGAGTAAAACGATACAAGAAGTTATGGAACTTGCCGCAAAAAATGGGTTGGATTTAAAGGAAGATACTTTAGTATTTAATGAATCAGGACTAGATTTTCAGGTTGTATTTGCAGTGGATGTGGAAGGGAATGAATGGGTTCTTCGCATCCCAAGACGTGAGGATGTTATGCCTCGAACGAAGGATGAGAAGAAAGCTTTAGACTTAGTGAACGAAAATGTAGCAGCTTTTCAAGCACCGAACTGGACTATCTATACAAATGAATTGATTGCCTATAAGAAACTAGTTGGGGTTCCAGCAGGTACGATTGATCATGAGATCCAGAATTATGTATGGGAGCTTGATCTGAACAATGTGCCGGATTGTTTTTACGTGACACTTGCAAATGCGTTAGTAGCATTGCATCGTGTTCCAAAGGAGAAGGCAATCGAGGCAGGTCTAACAGTTCATACTCCTGAAGAAGCAAGACAGTCAATGAAAGTACGAATGGCTGCTGTAAAAGAAAAAGTTGGTGTTGGTGAGGAACTGTGGACTCGATGGCAAGCATGGCTCGGAAATGATGAAATGTGGCCGAAAAAAACAGGTCTAATTCATGGTGATGTACATGCAGGGCATATCCTAATTGATGATGCTCGAAACGTAACCGGCTTAATTGATTGGACGGAAACGAAGGTAACCGATGTGGCGACAGATTTTGTAGTGCTTTATAAGACTTTCGGCGAAGAGGGCCTCGATAAGCTCATTAAGGCTTATAGCGAAGCAGGTGGGAATGCGTGGCCAAAAATGAAAGAGCATATTATTGAATTAGAGGCGGCCTATCCAGTGGGGATTGCAGAATTTGCAATGATTTCTGGTAGTGATGAGTATATGCAAATGGCTAAGCAAGCGTTGCAGGTGAACGATTGAGTACAGGGGAGTTTTTGGAGGGATTCAGGAATGAGTGAAAAGATGATCTCGATCAACGATGTTGAGATTTGTACAGAAACCTTTGGAAATCCTAGAGAACCAGCTGTTTTATTAATGATGGGAGCGAAGAGCTCCATGATCTGGTGGGATGAAGAGTTTTGTGATAGGTTAGCTGGAAAAGGAAGATTCGTGATCCGCTATGACAATCGAGATGTTGGAAAATCTACCGTGTATGAACAAGGAAAAATAGGTTATTCACTCGTTGATATGGTGGATGATGCTGCCGGAATTCTTGATGCTTATCACCTCAAAGCTGCCCATATTGTTGGGATGTCTCTGGGAGGAATGTTAGCACAAATCCTGTCGTTAAGATATCCTGATAGAGTCTTAACAACGACAATGATTGCCACATCAATGATTGGGCCGCATCGGTCAGAACTGCCAACAATGGATCCTAAAATACGAGAATTTCATTCTACGGCAAATTCATTAGACTGGAATGACCAAGAGTCTGTCGTAGAATATACGGTTGAGAGCTGGAGACTTCTACATGGTTCAAAGCATGATTTTGATGAGAAGCGGATTTACACTCTCGCAAAAATGGATTACCATCGAGCAAATAATCTGCAGAGTCAATTTAACCATGCTCTCGTGCAAGGCGGAGAGGAGTATGTTGGAAAAATAAATGAGATCACGGCTCCTACATTGGTAATTCATGGAACGGAAGATCCAGTCCTCCCTTATGATCATGGAGTAGCCCTTGCAAAAGAAATTCCTGATGCGAAACTATTAACTCTTGAAGGAGTTGGGCATGAGCTTCATTATGAGGATTGGGATACAATCATAGCTGCGATTGTTGAGCATACAGAAATAATTAAAAATTAAATCAGACCCCGAATTCGTAATCGTTTTTACGTTTCGGGCTTTTTTTTACCCTTCACCAATTTAGTTTGATTTTTTTGAAGTCATTGAATAACTAATATTAAATCAACTATCCTAGGAGTAGAAGGAAAATAGAGATCTGGGTGAGGGAGCAGAAATGAATATTAACAATTTCAAAAGTTACATAAATAAAACCATTCTAGATAGAGGTCACGATTATTTTCTTGAAGGACGTGTCGAAAAAGCGATTGATAAGGGTGAACAAGAGTACATCTTTCATATTGAAGGAAGCGATAACTATGAAGTGCTGGTAGAGTTAGACGAGGACGGGGACATTTTATATTCCGAGTGCGACTGTCCATACGATTTTGGACCAATATGTAAACACGAAGTGGCAGTATTTTTTCAATTAAAAGAGATGCTAAATCAAGTGAATGTGAAGGACAAAAACTTTCGGAAGGAACCAAAAATTCAGGAGGTACTAAAGGATCTTCCGAGAGAAGAATTGATAGATATTATCCTAAATATCGTAAAAAAAGATGATAGGCTAGAAAGTAGTCTTAGGCTTAAATACTCCAAGGTAGATCATAAACAGGAGCTTAAGAGAGCCCAACAGTTGATTAAGGAGATTGTGAAGGAATATAAAGGTAGAGAAGGTTTCATCAAGTATCGTGATACTGGAGATTTTGTAAGAGAGATGATGGATATTGATGAAATAGCTAGGACAACTGAAGATGTACTTCTAGCATTGGATATTTCGTTCCTTTTACTAAAGGAAGCAATTGATGCTTTCCAATATGCAGATGATTCTGATGGCAATATTGGTTATCTTGTAACAAATACATTAGGGGCAGTTGAAGAAATCGCTTCTAGAGGAACTGGAGTAGAACATGTACAAATATTTGAGAAGCTATTTGCTCAACTAGATAAGCAGTACTTTGATGGCTGGGAAGATTTTAAGTTTGATCTATTAAATATTTGTATTGGAATGGCCACAGACGTAAAGCTTAGAGAACAGTTAAGATTTAAGTTGGAGTCTATGCTTAAAAAAGAATCTGATCGATATATGCAAGAACAGATACTCCAACTTTTGCTTGGGTTGATCGAGCAGTATGGAACTAAGGAAGAAGAGGATGAATTTATCAGTAGGCATCTACAATTTACTTCATTTAGGGAAAGAGTGCTAGCTAAGTATCTTCAAGAGGGAAAATATCAACAAGTGATTGAGTTAGCGGATGAAGGGGAAGAGAAGGATTTAAAATATCCTGGGTTAATATCGAAGTGGAAAAAATTTCGATATGAAGCTTACAAAAAACTTCAGCTGAGTGATGAACAGAAAGTGCTAGGGAAAGAATTATTTTTTGATGGTAACTTTGAATATTACCAGGATTTGAAAGAATTAGCGTCAAGAGAGGATTTTTATGCTAATTTGAAAAGAGAACTGAAAGACGCAGATGGATGGTATTCAACTCGTATGTTCCTACGTTTAATAGAGGAAGAAAATGATTTAGATGAAATTTTAGAATTTGTTAAGAATAATCCCAGTTATATTGAACAATACGAAAAGAAATTATTAGGACAATTTAAAGAAGAGGTCATAGAAATCTATCAAGATTATATAAAAGCAGAAGCTGCAACGTCATCAAATCGGAATCAATATAAGGAGATTTGCCGAAAATTAAAGAAGTACAAGGTGATTGCTGGAGATGAAAGGCTACAGGAGTTAGTAGCTTACTTTAAAAGTCTATATATTAAAAGACCAGCTTTTATCGATGAACTAGGGAAAATCAGATAAGATAATGGGCTCCCATAGATTTTGGGAGCCCATATATATTATGATACTAACTTTAATCCAACAACCGCACACAGAACCAGAGCTATAAAAAATAGACTTCTCCAGTCTCTTGATTCCCCATAAAATACCATGCCGATTAGGGTGCCACCAACAACACCAATTCCTGTCCAAATGGCATAAGCTGTACCCAAAGGTAAAAATCGTAATGAATAGCCAAGTAATAAGAGACTAGCACCAAATCCAGTCACTAATAGAACGATGGTTTTCCAGTTTCGCTTTACTTGCAATTGATTGATCATCGCAACCCCAAATGCTTCAAGTAATCCTGCCAAAATTAAAGTTAACCACGCCATTAGGATTCAGCTCCTTTCTTAGGCTTGTTGGCTGTAACCAACTTCAAGCCGACAATACCGATTAATAATAGAAGAATTAAAACGATTTTTTCCCATTTGAAAGATTCGCCAAAGAAAAGAATCTCCGAAATGACCGTGCCTGCCGTTCCTAATCCAACAAAAACAGCATACACAGTTCCTGCAGGAAGAACTTGCCCAACTGTAATCATTAAATAGTTGCTGATGATAAGAGCAATAATGGTTACGATCCATGTCCATAGGTCATGTGAGTGGGCTAATCCAATTACCCAGAACACTTCCAAAACAGACGCAAAAATTAACTTTATCCAGTTTCGATTCATCGAAAGCACCTCCAAAAAAATTCAAACAAAAAAGCCCTGAGAGAATACTGGTAATCCAGTTTCTCCCGGGCTTTTATCCCTCCGTGACACAGCAAGGCTGTGAGTTTTCTCTCGGTCCAGTCCAAAGATAAAACTTTGCGGAACCCTAGAAAACATTTAAGATATATAATTGATTTCTATTATACACGGTTTTAAAAAAAAGGAAACTTAAAGCTTAATTCGTTTCAGCTGCTTTTCTCTCCTGAAACTCAGCTTTAATTTCCTCAAGTGTTTCAGGTTCTGTTACAAGCTTCAGTGCAGTAAGAGCAAGTGCTTTTGCTCCAGTGATTAGAGCCTTGTCCCCTCTAGCGGAAGCAGCTGCTTCTCTGAACGGAACTGTATGTGGAATAAGGTCACTTGCGCCAATTTTAATATAAGGATGGATGGTTGGAACAACTTGACTGATATTCCCTGCATCCGTTGAACCAATTCCTTTTCGGTCTTCCAATACGTTTTCGCCTAATTCAGAAACCACTTCTCTAAAAATAGCATCGTATTTCTTATTGAGAAGGAGATTATCTACTTCGTTTTGGAAAGCGATAATGTTTAACTTGGCTCCTGTTGCCAAGGCTGCACCTTTTGCAACAGCTTTGACTTTTTGTGTTACTTCGTTCAATCCTGCTCTTGATGCGGCACGAATGAAAAATCTTGCTTTTGCATATTCAGGGATAATATTTGGTGCATCTCCACCATGTGTAATGATCCCGTGGATTCGGACATCATCTGTGAGTTGCTGTCTAAGAGCATTAATTCCATTGAATAATTGAATGACTGCATCTAATGCATTGATGCCTTCGTGTGGAGAAGCAGCGGCATGTGCTGGCTTTCCGATATATTCAAAATCAAGAGGATCAACAGCCAGTGATGGACTAGTCAATCGTGTTTCACTGTTTGGGTGGACCATCAATGCAGCATCAATTCCTTCTACTAAACCATGTTTTACAAAGCTTCCTTTTGCACTGCCGTTTGGTCCACCTTCTTCAGCAGGGGTACCAAAAACGACTGCTTCACCACCAGTTTCGTCTAGGACTTTACTTAAGGCGATTGCAGCTGCCACACTAGTTGTACCGATGATGTTGTGTCCGCAAGCATGGCCAATACCAGGAAGGGCGTCATATTCTGCTAAGAAAGCAATGGAGGGACCCAGCTTATCCGACTTTTTGCGAGCCACAAAGGAAGTTTCATGTCCGGCTACTGCTTTTTCTACTGAAAAGCCTTCTTTTTCAAGGAGCTCTGTTAGAAGAGAAGAAGCAATAAATTCTTCATTCCCGATTTCAGGGTTTTCGTGGATTTTATGGCTAGTCTCTAAATATAACGCTTTGTTCGTCTCGACGTTTGTGATAATCGTTTCTTTTAATGATGCTGTCATTGGTTTCTCCTCCATTTATAGAGAGGTCTTTGCTCTAAGAGCAAAAAACTCTAAAAGTTATTACCAACCGATATTATCTAATGGAACAAATGTCGGAATTAAATTGCCGTCATATTCTTTTTCAATAAATGCTGCTGTATCTTCTTCTTGATAAAGCTCTGCGATTCGCTTAAGTGTTTTGTTATCCTTATCTTCTGCTCTTGTAGCGATGATGTTGATGTATGGAGTTGCTGTTTCACCTTCATAGTAAATCGCATCTTTTAGAGGTGTAAGACCTGCATCTTGTGCAATTCCGTTGTTGATTAGAGAAGCAGCTACATCTGGTAATACTCTTGGTGTTTGAGCTGGTACGACTTCAACAAATTCAAAGTTATGTGGATTATCTGTTACTTGCTTAACGTTTCCGTTTGGATCAAAATCTTCTGGTAAACCAATTAGACCAGCTTCTTGAAGAAGTAATAGAGCACGACCTTGGTTTGAAGCATCGTTTGGTAGGGCAATTTTTGCGCCATCTGGGATGTCTTTTACATCTTTGTATTTGTCAGAGTAAATACCCATTGGTGCTAAAACAGTTGTAGCAATCGGAACTAAGTCAAGATTATGTTCTTTAATAAAAACGTCAAAGTAAGCTACGGTTTGGAATGCATTTACATCTAATTCACCTTCTGCAAGAGCTGTGTTCGGCGCAACATAGTCAGAGAATTTAACTAGTTCAATCTCAATGCCTTCTTTTTCAGCCTTTTCAGCTATAAAATCCCAGATTCGTGTATCAGTACCGCTAATTCCTAATTTCACTTTCGTTGTTTCTTTACCTTCAGAATCGGAAGAGCATCCGACTGCAAATGCTGCTAGTGCAAAAATAATGATGGATAATAATAGCTTTTTCATGTTGTATTTCCTCCTAGTTATCTTCTTCTAATTTTTTTTGCTAATATATTGCCTAATGATTGTAGCCCTTGCACGATCACAATCAGTATAGCTACAGTAATGAACATCGTAATTGTATCGAAACGTTGGTAGCCATATGTGATGGCTAAATCGCCAATTCCACCGCCACCAACTGCTCCTGCCATCGCAGATGCGCCAACAAGCCCAATTGTTGCAATGGTGAGGGCAAGAACGAGAGAGCTGAGTGCTTCAGGTAAAAGAAACTTTGAAATAACCTGCCATGGTGTTGCGCCCATAGCTTCTGCTGCTTCAAGTACCCCAGGGTCGACTTCGAGTAGAGAGTTCTCTACTAATCTTGCAATATAAGGACCTGCGTAAAAAACGAGTGGAACAACGGCTGCTGCAGTACCTATAGATGAACCAACGATGAACCTTGTAACAGGAATCATTGCCACCAATAAAATGATGAATGGGACGGAACGGAAAATATTGATAATCCCGTTTAGTACATTGAAAACTACCACATTCTCAAGTAAGTGGTCCTTTCTTGTCACAACGAGCAGGATTCCTAATGGAATTCCAAGAATGGCTGAAAACAAAAGCGAGAAGGAGACCATTTGGATGGTTTCGAATAAGGCTTCAATAATTTGCTCTGTATTAACTAGCATGTGCGATCACTTCCTTTATGCTGATATTCTTCTCGTTGACATATGCCAGCACTTTTTTGATTTCATCATCATTTCCTTGGAATTCAACAATTAGATTTCCAAAAGGAGTCCCTTGTAGCTCGGTTATATTGCCAAACAATACATTGATATCGATGTCAAATTTCTTCGCTAATTCTGAGAGCAATGGCTGACCTGCAGAATTCCCAACAAAATTGATTCGGAAGATTTTTTGTTTTCCTTCCTGTTTTTGAATTAATTCTTTAATGGAGTCAGGAAGCTGGTCATTCATGACCGTGCTAACAAAGTTACGAGCAGTTTGTGTTTTTGGAGAAGAAAAGACATCAAATACAGAACCTTCCTCGATAATCTCTCCACCTTCGATTACTGCTACCTTGTCACAAATTTCTCTAATCACGGACATTTCGTGGGTGATAATTAGAATCGTGATGTTGTATTCTTTATTAATTTTTTTCAATAGCTGTAAAATAGAGCTCGTTGTCTGCGGGTCTAATGCAGAGGTAGCCTCATCACAAAGTAGGATGGATGGTTGAGTCGCAAGGGCTCTTGCAATTCCAATTCGCTGCTTTTGTCCTCCAGATAGCTGGTCAGGATAGTAGTCTGCTTTATCGGCCAATCCAACGAACTCTAGTAACTCGTGAACACGCCTTTTGATTTGCTCTTTCGGAAGCTTTGCTAGTGTGAGTGGCATTGCCACATTCGCAAAGACCGTTTTTGAGTTTAGTAGGTTAAAGTGCTGGAATACCATTCCGATGTTTTTCTTAACCTCACGAACTTCTTTTACAGAAAGGGAAGTGAGTTCGTGCCCATCGACAATAACTTTTCCGAATGTTGGCCGTTCGAGTAAGTTCACGCAACGAATCAATGAACTTTTACCAGCGCCACTGAAACCAATAACGCCAAATATTTCACCTTTATTGATTTTCAAGTCTATCCCATTGAGTGCATGAACCTGTTGTCCGCCACTCTCGTATACTTTTTTCAAATTCTGAAATTCTATCATGATGTTCATCTCCTTATTTCAGGTAAATAAAAAGCCCTCTTCTTTGAAAGAAAGAAGAGGGCATGTAAATGCAACCATAAAAGGACTCTCTTCTTATCTTTCAAGCTTTGTTAGCTTGCTGGATTTGGCACAGTCTCCAAAGGATTCCGCTGCCGAGGTGTCATAGGGCCAGTCCCTCAACCTCTCTTGATAAGAAAGTTTTGCGTATTCGGTTTTTTAACTTGTTTCTAAATTTATCTCATATACTGATGTAAGTCAAACACTTTTTTGAAAAAAGTATTTTTTAAGAATAATGTTATCTGACTGGGAAGTAGAAATCATCGTATGAGAAATCCTTGTTTTTTAAGCCTTTTCGTCAGCAAAATCCTCTGTAAATTATTATTAATTTTTGGTTATTTAGACCTATTCGAAAATTGATAGCAGTTAGCAAATCTGTTAATTTTCAGGTGGATAGTTTAGGATATATATAATTATCTTATTGAAGTATGAAAAGGGGAATGATGAATGATTCACATTCTATTCGATATGTCAGCTTCAGGAAGTTTGAAATGGGTTTTCAGAGAACTAGGTATAGATAGAAAAGAAAAAGTTATCGATTTTTGCGATACGTTCTCCATTGGGCCAATTTATCAGTTGGAAAAAGAAGAAGGAAGAAAATTGAGGTTTGAATGGATGAAAAAATGGTTGAATAATGAAAATGATGAGTTGTCTGAACTAGAACAAAGGTTTGAAAAGACAATCTCTCAAATCATTTCGATACCAGACGGCTCCCATATAACCCTTTGGACTTCTGAGAACGCACATGAACAAACAGGATTACGCTTTGTGGTGAATTTTCTAAAAGGAAAAAGTGTTGATATTACGATGATCAATACAAGGAGAGAATATAAAAAACCTTTTCCGGTAAAAAAAGAAAAATATGCTCCCTTGAGTACGGGTGAGATTTTGTTAGAGAAGCTTCAATTAGTCTATGAGCAGGGCAGCGGAATATTTTTCACGGACCACGATCGGGAAAATCTAGAGAAAGAGTGGCAATCACTAACAGATAATCAAGAAACATTAAGAATATGGCGCAATGGTAGAATACATAGCGTTCCTGATGATTATTATGATGAATTTATAATTAAAAAGGCAAAGAAACTCCATTGTAAGCAAAAGACAAAAGATTTCATGCAATCAGCCAGATTAATCGGAGAAGTGCTCGGCTATTTAGACCAATATGTGGGAGATGGTTTTTTAGAATATCGTCTTAGGAAATTGATTGAGAGAGGAGTATTCGTGAAGGAAGGTAGCACGGCAGCGATGAGGTATTATAGTGTGAAACTAGAATAGGAAAGGTGAAATATGTTTTATACAATTTTTATATTTATACTTGCAGGCATAGCTGAAATTGGTGGTGGATACTTAGTTTGGCTATGGCTACGGGAAGGAAGGCCCTAGTGGTATGGAATAGTTGGTAGTCTTATTTTGGTGCTTTACGGAATCATACCAACTCTACAAAAATTTCCTTCATTCGGGAGAGTGTATGCTACTTATGGTGGAGTTTTCATTAGTCTTTCCGTTTTGTGGGGCTGGGGAATTGATAAGAAGACACCAGATTCATACGATTGGATAGGTGCGATGATCTGCTTGGTTGGGGTTTCGATTATGCTTTGGGCTCCGAGGCAGTAGAAGAGCAGGTGATAATAATTTGTGCCTACTCTAAAAAATGGCTTTCCAGGGGGAGAAACATGATAGAATCAGTTGCGTTTGACTTAGATGGTACATTATTAGACCGTGATGCTTCCGTACGAAAGTTTATCGTAAAACAACATGAGCGGTTGCACACATTTGTCGGGCATATTCCTAAAGAAATTTACAGTTCTAGATTCATAGAGCTAGATTGTCGTGGCTATACGTGGAAAGACAAAGTGTATCAACAAATGATAGAGGATTTTGAAATTGAGGATTTATCATGGGAAGAATTGCTTGAAGACTATATAAATCAGTTTAAAAATGATTGTGTGCCTTTTCCGAATCTAATAGAAACTCTTGAAGTGTTAAAAAGTAAATCACTTAAACTTGGAATTATTACAAATGGGAGAGGGAAGTTTCAACTTGATAATATAAAGGCGCTAGGGATCGAGAAGTATTTTGAGACCATTTTAATATCCGAATGGGAAGGGGTGAAAAAGCCTGGACCTGAAATATTCGAACGCTTGCTGGAAAAACTAAAACTTTCTGCTAATGAGTGTGTATTTGTTGGCGATCACCCTGATAATGATGTGAAGGGTGCACAAAATGTGGGAATGATTGGTGTATGGAAGAAAGACCATCAATGGAAAAATGTTCGTTCTGATTTTATCATTCATGATTTAGCTGAAATACCTAGCATCATTGAAAAATTTAATTGTTAAAATAAGCAGGCGAAGTTGCCTGCTTCTTTCAGATTTGAGCAAGCGGTCGCTCAGACTTACATATCGATAGCCATTTTTTCCTTAACATTGACCTGAACCATCGTCTCTTCACCAGGGTTCTTGAGGAAGAAAGAACAGATAAAGCAAACTAAAGTGGCTACCCCAATGGTCGCAAAAAAAGCAGAAGGACTGACAAAGCTAAATACAGTTAGGAAAACAGTTCCCCCGATGTTTCCGTACGCGCCTACCATACCTGAAATCTGGCCCGTCATATTTTTCTTTACTAATGGTACCATTGCAAAAACGGCGCCGCATCCAGCATTGACGAAGGCAGCACAAGAAATGGTGACAGCAACAGCTAGCCAAACTGGCCAACTCGCATTAATTTGAGACATAGCAAGGAATCCAACAGCAACTCCAGCTAAAACCCATATCAATATTTTCTTTCTCCCAAATTTGTCGCTGAGCCAACCACCTCCTGGACGAAAAACGAAGTTGAATATGGCGAAGCTACTGCCAACAAGACCAGCTTCTTTTAATCCAAGCTTGAAGGTATCACTAAAGAACTGTGGTAGCATCGAGATAACCGCGAGCTCTGAACCGAAAGTTACAAAATAGGCAAAATCAAGAATGGCTACTTGTTTAAAAGAGTATTTTTCAGTCTCCGAGATTGGTTTACGCAAATGTTCTTTATTCACATTCCAAATGACAGAGATTTGATACAGATAGAGACCGGCAAGAACAAAGTAAATCAGAATTCCAATCCAATGGTTATATAAATGCAATTCTGCATACAGTCGCCAATTTAAAAATCCTAAAATGGCATACATCGGAAACGTCATAACCATTTGCCAAATTAAGTCTTGATAGCTCGATACGATCATGGCGCCACTCTTTTTTGGACGATTATAGAAAATACCAGCAGGAGTATCCTCAACTAATCGATAATAGAAAAACCGTATACGAGAGAAATCAAACCTGTTAATCCGACGGCATAGCGCCAGCCATCTTCCCCTCCGAACAAAAGAGCAAGAGTAGGGAGTGCTACTGCTGCAGCGGCTGAACCAAAATTTCCCCATCCTCCATAGATACCTTCCGCTGTTCCGACTTGTTTTGGAGGATACCATTCTGAGACAATTCGAATCCCAACAACAAATCCGGTTCCAATTAAAGCCAAGAATAATCTTGAAATCAATAGCTGCCAATACTCAGTGGACAATGCGAAGGTGAAACAAGGGATGCTCATCGTAATGAGGAGGATGGAATAGATTTTTTTTGCCCCGAACTTATCCACTAGCATGCCAATTACGACACGCCCAGGAATCGCTAAAGCAAGATTGGCCACGAGCAAAGTCGCTAACTGCTCTTTTGACAGTTGGAACGCCTCAACCAACGTGCTATTAAAGGGGGCCATATTAAACCAAACCATGAATGAAATGAAAAAGGCTAGCGTCGTGAAAAGTAGGATTTTTGTATTTCCTTGATAAACTTCTTTCTCCATATGCGTTCCTCCTTAAAAAATATCTCAATACGATAAAATTATGTCCTTTATTACTTTAAAGCATTTTATAAATTAGTCATCATTTCTGTCAGGTTTTCTAACGTGGTTTTTAAAAGAAGGCAAAATAAAAAACGGGCTGGGCCCTTTAGTTTTCCTTAAAGAACCCGATCCGTTTTATTTCTTCTAAGTGTATTTCAGATAAAGTTCTTAGTACATCTAGGCCTTTATCCGTAACTTCGATAAGTACACTTCTGCCATCTTCAGGATTCGGTCTACGAGTCACAAGCCTAATTTGCTCACAGCGATCAATCAGACCAACGCATGCGTGATGGGTAATTTGTAGACGTTCCGCTAATTCACTAGGCGTGACATAATCCCGCCCCGGATACCCTTTTACGGACAAGAGAAGCTGATGCTGCTTCGGTGTCAGTCCTTGGCTTCTAGCTGCTGATTCGCTAAACCGAAGGAATTTACGAATCCGGTATCTGAAATCTGCTAAAAATTCATAAACATCCTTGGATAAAGGTGGTTCCACAACGTTGTCCCCCAATCATTTTTCTATGTATATTTTACCATAATTATAGTAAGAAAACTTTAAATTTTATAAAAACTACGCGAGATTATCTAACATGATAATAGATTTCTGAATTTGCAATCTTTTATAATGAAGACCAAATGAGGAGGCTGATCAATTGGATAAAAGAAAACTTGTATTAGTCGGGAATGGCATGGCAGGAGTAAACTGCATTGAGCATATTTTGAAGCTCAAAGAACAATCATATGAAATTACGATCTTTGGAACAGAGCCTCATCCTAATTACAATCGTATTCAGTTGTCATATGTTCTTGGGGGGAGTTCAAAGTTTGAGGATATCGTTTTAAACGATTTGGAATGGTACGAGAAAAACAACATCCATTTGTATACAGGCCATACGGTTACGAAGATCGACCATGAACATCGCGTCGTTCATACCGATAAAGGAATCGTTGAAAGCTATGATGAGCTTATTCTAGCAACCGGTTCGAATCCTTTTATTCTTCCAATTCCAGGTGCTCATTTATCGAATGTTATATCGTATCGAGATATAAAAGATTGCGAAAAGATGATTGAAGCATCAAAAACGTATAAAAAAGCTGCAGTAATCGGAGGGGGACTACTGGGACTTGAAGCCGCTCGTGGTTTATTAAATTTATCGATGGATGTCACCGTTATTCATGTGATGGATACGTTGATGGAACGTCAATTGGACCCGATTGCTAGTAAGCTTTTACAAGCGGAACTGGAAGCACAAGGAATGAAGTTTCGCATGAATGCAGCGACAGAAGAATTAATAGGCGAGGACAGAGTAGAAGGGCTTCGATTTATGGATGGGAGTGTACTGGATGCTGACCTTGTGGTAATGGCAGTTGGAATTCGTCCGAATGTCGAGTTAGCAAAAGAGCACGGCATTGAAGTAAATCGAGGTATCGTGGTGAACGATTATTTAGAGACGTCGGTGCCTAACATATATGCTGTCGGCGAGTGTGCCGAGCATCGTGGCAATGTATATGGATTAGTAGCACCCCTTTATGAACAAGGGCAGGTCCTTGCAAAACGATTAGCGAAAGTTGAAACAAAGCCATATGAAGGTTCGGTTTTATCAACAAAATTGAAGGTGTCTGGAGTAGACGTATTTTCAGCCGGGGAATTCATCGATCAGCCTGACACAAAGGCGTACCGTTTTCAGGATGACTTTCAAGGGGTTTATAAAAAGGTGCTGGTGAAGGATGAAACAATTATCGGTGCCGTTCTATTTGGTGAAATTGATGAGGGTGTCCGCTTGTTTCAAATGATTCGAAACGGTGCTCATGAAAAAGAGCTGAAAACCATTTTTAGCCGAGCAAAAACAGAAAAAGAATCCGGTACTTCCCAAGTGATGGATATGGCCGACGATGAGCTCATTTGTGGATGTAACGGAGTTTCTAAAGGAACGATTGTGCAGGCAATTAACGAATTAGGGCTTGATTCAGTTGAATCGATTAAAGGCTGCACGGGGGCAACTCGCTCTTGTGGAGGCTGTAAACCGTTGGTGCAGGACTTGTTGCAATGCACACTCGGAGATAACTTCCAAAAGGTGGAGAAGGAGCCGATTTGTTCTTGTACAGCATTAAGTCGTGACGAGGTTGTGGAAGCGATTCGCTCGATGAAGCTTACAACGACGAAGGAAGTCATGAATGTATTGGAATGGAATCAGGAAAATGGCTGTTCCAAATGCCGACCAGCACTTAACTATTATTTGGGTATGGCGTGGCCAAAAGAATATGAGGATGAGCGAACATCACGATTTGTTAATGAACGGTTACATGCCAATATTCAAAAGGATGGCACTTACTCGGTTGTTCCTAGAATTTATGGTGGGGTAACAAGTCCAGAACAAATGCGGAAAATTGCGGATGTGGCTGACAAATATGAAATTCCGATGGTAAAAATTACAGGTGGTCAACGCATCGACTTACTCGGTGTGAAAAAAGAAGACCTACCGAATGTGTGGGCGGATTTAGATATGCCATCTGGCTACGCATATGCGAAAGCACTACGTACTGTTAAAACATGTGTCGGTGAAGACTTCTGCCGTTTCGGAACGCAGGACTCCATTCAAATGGGGATTGATATGGAGAAGCGATTTGAACGTTTATGGACACCGCATAAAGTGAAAATGGCAGTATCTGCTTGTCCACGAAATTGTGCCGAATCAGGCATTAAAGATATTGGTGTTGTCGGTGTAGATGGCGGTTGGGAGCTCTATGTAGGCGGAAATGGTGGTGTCCATTTACGTGGTGGTGATTTATTTATTAAGGTGAAAACGCGTGAAGAAGTGCTTGAATGGTCATCGGCTTTTATTCAGTACTACAGAGAAACAGCGAAATATCTAGAGCGGACTTCTCATTGGGTAGAACGAGTGGAGCTAGAGCATATTCAAGAAGTGTTGAAGGACGAAGGAACACGTGCTGAATTGATTAAACGAATGGACGAGGCTCTAGAATCAAGCAAGGATCCGTGGAAGGAAGCGATCGAAGAACGAAGTGTAAGGCAGATGTTTGAAAAAGTAACCATCTCATAAAAAAGGAGGAAATTCTATGAGAGTTTCTACACTAATTAAGATTGGAACAGTCGATGAATTTCAAGTCAATGTTGGGAAGCTTGTCGAAATCGAAGATCATGCGATTGCTGTTTTCCGTCTTGCTGATCGCAAGTTCAACGCTGTTGAAAATCGTTGTCCTCATAAAGGTGGTCCGTTGGCAGAAGGAATCGTCTCTGGTGATTATGTTTTTTGCCCGCTCCATGATTGGAAAATCGATTTGAAGGATGGAAATGTCCAAGCGCCTGACCATGGATGTGTAAAAAAGTTTGATGTAACGATTGAAGGAGAGGAAGTATTCATCACACTATAAGAAGGAGCGAGAAGGATGTCTGACTTTTTAAAGGGATTTCGAGAACGGGAATATCCACGGCAAAGGGAATACCATTATGAGACACAATGCCCTTTTTGTAGCATGCAATGCAAAATCAATCTGGACGAAGACCGCTCTGGTCAGAAACCACGATACAAGGCGACGCCGCTAAAAAGTGATCCAGTATCTGAAGGAAGACTTTGTCCAAAGGGCATTTACTCTTATTCCCATGCGTTCAGTGCTGCTCGTTTACGCACCCCTTTATTAAAAGTAGGCGAGACATTTACTCCTGTTTCGTGGGAGGAGGCGTTTGACTGGGTCAGTCAGAAAATTACTTCCCTGCAAAAAAACTATGGCAAAAACGCCATGAGTGTTTATGGAAGTGGAGCGTTAACGAATAAAAAGGCCTATCTTCTTGGTAAATTTGCTCGCATTGCGATAGAAACGAAATATATTGATTACAATGGCCGTTTCTGTATGTCTTCTGCAGCAAGTGCATCTAGTCAAGCGTTTGGTGTTGATCGTGGAATGACCAACCCTTTGAGTGAAATTCCTGAAGCGGAGTGCATCATTTTAGCCGGAACGAATATTGCTGAGTGTCAGCCAACGATGATGCCTTATTTTCGTAGGGCAAAAGCAAATGGGTGTAAAATCATTGTCGTTGATCCGAGAGAGACGTTGACGTCGAAAATTGCGGATATTCATTTGAAAATAAAGCCTGGGATGGACGCCGCTCTTGTGAACGGAATGCTCAAAGTGATTGTGGATGAGGACTACGTGAACCATACTTTTTTACAAAAATCGGTGAATGGTGGAGGGGAATTGCTGGCCTATGCTCGCACGGTTGATTTAAACAATATTGTGAGTATCACCGGAGTGGAAAAGGAATTGCTGGTGGAGGCAGCGCGTCTTTTTGGAAGAGCGAAAACCGGGTTTGTTTTTACGGCTAGAGGGGTTGAACAACATGCCAAAGGGGTTAAAAATGTCCGCAATTATATTAATCTTGTTCTTTTAACAGGGAAGATTGGGAAGAGCGGCTGTGGATTTGGGACGATTACTGGACAGGGCAATGGGCAAGGAGGGCGAGAGCACGGACAAAAAGCAGACCAATTACCGGGATATCGTTCGATTGAGAGCCCAGAGCACCGAGCCCATATTGCGAAGGTTTGGGGGATTGAAGAAGCTACCTTACCTGGTAAAGGAGTCTCTGCTTATGAGATGTTTGAAAAAATAAATGACCAAGAGATTCGTGGTTTGCTCGTGCTTGGGTCAAATCCTGCTGTATCGAACCCGAATACAAGATTCGTTAAAGATGCGCTTAAAAAACTAGATTTCTTGATTGTGATTGATCCTTTGCTGTCAGAAACAGCGACGATGGCAGATTTGATTTTACCAGGATCCACTTATTTAGAAGATGAAGGGACGATGACCAATCTAGAAGGAAGAGTTGTATTGCGTCGTGCAGTCAAAAAACTTCCTGGTGAAGCCAGACTAGATTGGAAAATTCTTTGTGAAATAGCTTCTGTTTTGGGGAAAGAACCATATTTTTCGTATGAAACTGCGGAAGAAATATTTGAAGAACTACGGTTAGCAAGCAAAGGGGGGATTGCCGACTATTCAGGCATTTCATATGAACGAATTGAAAATGAAAAAGGCGTTTTTTGGCCGTGCCCGAGTGAAGAGCATCGAGGGATCTCAAGGTTGTTTTGTAAAGGAATTTTTTATCATGAGGATGGAAAGGCGCAAGTTCTACCGATTCCCCATCATTTCCCTGAAGAAAGAACCGATGAAGAGTACCCGTTGACCCTTACGACAGGTAGAATTTTATTGCACTATCAAACTGGGGTGCAGACAAGAACTGCACCGGAGTTGAATAAAATCTCGGAGCCTTATGTAGAGATTCATCCTGATACGGCATCTGACCTTGGTTTGACGGACAAAGGTCTTGCACGCATTGTTTCACGACGAGGGGAAATCGTTCTTCCTGTTAAATTTTCAACAGGGATTCGTGAAGATACCGTGTTCGTCCCTTTTCATTGGGAAGGAGATATGAATATAAACAACTTAACTTTACCAAAGCTCGATCCTGAGTCTCGTATGCCAGAATTCAAGGCTTGCGCTGTGAGAGTAACCACGCTTGAGACGGAAGGTATGGAAAAACAATTGGAGAAAAGGGAGGTGCTCGTCTAATGAAAGGTTCTGGAAAAGTATTTTTTGTAGGAGCAGGTCCTGGAGATCCGAAATTAATTACCGTACGAGGAATGGAATTGTTAAAGGCAGCAGAGGTTGTATTATATGATCGATTAGTCAATGCGAAGCTACTAGACTACGTTTCTAAAGATGCGCTCATAATTGATTGTGGGAAGGAAAAAGACAATCATCACATTCCACAGGAAAACATGAATCAGCTTTTGCTTCGTTTTGCAAGGAATGGAAAACAGGTTGTACGATTAAAGGGTGGGGACCCAAGCATTTTTGGACGTGTTGGAGAAGAGGCGCAAGTCTGTGCAGAGCATGAAATTCCTTTTGAAATCGTTCCTGGCGTCACATCGGGAATTGGCGCTTCGATTTATGCGGGGATACCTTTGACTCATCGAGATTATGCTTCATCTGTGACATTTGTGACGGGACATCGCCGTGGGGATAAAAATACGCAGGAGCTAAATTGGGAGCATTTAGCGAATGGCGTTGATACGGTGGTTTTTTATATGGGCATGCACAATCTTCCCTTTATTCAAAAACAACTAATCTTCCATGGGAGAGACGCAAGAACACCTGTCGCTCTTATTCGACATGGGACACTCGATAGGCAAGAAGTACTGACAGGGGAGTTGTGGAATATCGCTCAAGAGGCAGCAAAAGCTTCCTTCAAAGCCCCTGCCATTATTGTTATCGGAGAAGTGGTCCAACTCCGAGATAAATTAAAATGGTGGGATAAAGAAGGTTCAAAAAAGGTTGAGTTCCTCCTACACAATTAAATTTTAAGTTTGGTAGAATGGATCTATCAATAGGAGGAGGTAGGAGGATGGCAAAAGGTTTGGCAGGGAAATGCGTTGTCATTGGGGCATCGCGCAAAACGGATGAGATGAGTCTGCTTATCGAAAAGCAAGGCGGGGTGCCGATTGTTCGTTCACTCCAAGGGACGGTATTTTTAGCAGAGAAGGAAGTAGAGCCGGATCTTAAGAAGCTTATTCAAGAGGGTACCGATTGGTTTATTTTAACGACAGGGATTGGAACAGAGACTCTATTAAATCTCTCTGAAAAATTGGGCGTTCAAGAACAATTTAAGTCTATTCTTCAACAGGCAAAGATTGCTGCTAGAGGCTATAAAACCTTTGCTGCATTGAAAAAATTAGAACTAGAGCCAGTAGCTGTCGATGATGATGGAACGACGAGGGGATTAATGAAGGCGTTGGAGAATGTAGACTTTACTGGTAAAAAAGTGGCCGTTCAGCTTCATGGGGAAAAGGCTCCTAGGTTAATCAATTTTCTTAAGGAAAAAGGCGCAGAAGTCCTAATGATTCTCCCTTATCAACATATCCCAGCAGAAACAGAAACACTCACTACATTGTATGAAGAGATTTCTGAGGGGAAGGTGGACGCGGTCTGTTTTACGACTGCCATTCAAGTCCGATCGCTTTTTGATTATGCAAGGGAAACGGGACAATTGGCTTCTTTGGTTGATTATTTTCAGTCGAATACGCTTGCTGTGGCAGTCGGAAAAGTTACAGCAGAGGCGTTACGAGAAGAAGGAATCGAGCGCATTGTTATGCCTGAAAACGAAAGGATGGGCGCGATGGTGATAGAGTTGTCCCGATATTATTTGGAAAATTGACCTTCAGTAGAGGCCTCATCTTGGAAAAGGTGGGGTTTCATTTATATTGCTAACTCATTCACTGAGCCCGCAAAAATGGTAGGGCTCAGTGGCATTTATCTTGTAATTGTTTTTTTTATATCTGCAATTGTGTATCGGTTTAAAACGGTGCTAAATTGCTGTTCTGCCTCTGTAATGATTTCGGCAATCAATTGATCGGTTTTATTTATAATCAAACGTTGTTCTTTGATATAGCTATCTTTCACTAGGGCGAGGTATACATTAAAAATGGTTGTTTTAGTTGGATCAGCGATGATTTTGTAACCGCCGTAACGCCCGCCGATTCCTTCCACTAAGTTTTCCGCTATTAATTTAGCTAACACTTTACGGATAAAACTAGATTCTACACCAAGTTCATCTGCTAATTGGTTACTAGAAACTAATTCATCGGTTGATGCTAGAATCGCTAGAGATTTAATGGCTGTATTAAACCATGTTGGACCAATATCTCCGTAACGTGCAACCTCCTGCATATGGATCACTTCCTTTACGATTCGATTCTATATGAAATTTAAAGTATGTCAAATCAAGAGTAAATAGATTGACTTAATAGATGTAATCGCCTACATTTTAATTGTGATAATAAATCACAATTAAAACTGGGAGGTATGAACATGGGGAGATTAGAAAACAAAGTAGCGGTTATTACTGGTGCAGCAAGTGGTATGGGGTTAGCTGCTGTAGAATTATTTGTGAAAGAGGGAGCCAAAGTTGTGGCAACTGATATAGCTTTTACACAATTAGAAGCAGAAGTTGCAAAGATTGATGGGGAAATCCTTGCACTAGAGTTAGACGTAACTTCCGAAGAACAATGGAAAAACGTTGCGGACCGTACGATCGAGCAATATGGGAAAATTGATATTTTAGTAAATAATGCTGGTGTGTCCACTCATAATACATTATTAGAGGAAACTTTAGAGGGTTGGAATAAAGTTCTAACACTCAATCTAACATCTGTATGGTTAGGAATGAAGTCTGTCATTCCTCATATGCAAAATAGCGGCAAAGGATCGATTGTAAACTGTGTTTCACTAGCAGCAATTATCGGTTCAGCCGACAATGGAGCAGCGGCGTACAGTGCAGCAAAAGGAGGCGTGCGTGCCCTTTCCAAGCATGCATCTGTTAACTTTGCGAAAGACAATATTCGAGTGAACTGTGTTTACCCAGGCGCAATTTTAACAGGAGCAGCCAAAAGACATGGGGTGACTTCTCAGGAAGTACTTGGACAAGCTTTCAAGAACACGATTCCACTACCTCCACATGCTGGTGAGGCAAATGATATTGCACAGGCTTACTTGTACTTAGCTTCTGATGAATCTAAGTTTGTGACAGGTGAAGAACTGGTTGTAGATGGTGGTTGGAGCGCGGTTTAAAAATGAAATAAGGATCGCCCACTTGTTTGGTCGATCCTCTTTTACTTTTAACCGATTATTGATGTAGTTTTTTCTAATTGTTTGATGTTTTCTTTGATATGATTTGCTGAAATGTAACCAAATACAGTAGTTGGTCCTAGTGTAGAACCTGGTCCAGGATAGACACGTCCCATAACGGATGCAGAGCAATTTCCTGTCGCATATAGCCCTTCAATTGGAGTATTATTGCACAACGCCTGACCATATTCATTGGCTACGATGCCACCTTTTGTGCCTAGATCCCCAGGGAATATTTTGCATGCGTAAAAAGGTGGTTTTTCAATGGTTCCTAAATTAGGATTCGGGTAAGTAGGATCGCCGTAATAATTATCATAGGCGGAGTTTCCGCGTCCAAAATCTTCATCATGGCCATTCTTAACAAATGTATTAAAACGTGTAACCGTTTCTTTTAAGCCTGGATAATCAATTTGGCATTTCTCTGCTAGTTCTTCAATGGAATCTGCTTTAATTATGAAACCGCTTTCAACAGCTTCCTTAGGAGTCCGTTTCGGTAGCATATCTCCGAACAAATACTTATTTCGATTTCGACTTTCCATGATCAGCCAAGAAGGAATCGCTTTGCCGTTCATTTCCTGTCTTTCAAGTATGGCGTGTCCTGCATCTGTGTAAGATTGGGATTCATTGAAATAGCGATCTCCTGTTTGATCGACAATGATGCAGTGTGGCATAGAGCGTTCATAAACCATAAACTTACGTGAACCGTTTGCATCTAGAGTAGTTGGGCCCCACCATGCATCGTCTAATAAGGCAGTATCAATCTTATGTTTTTGAGCAATCAACAGTAGATCGCCTGTATTATCTGGGTTTGCAGATGTCCAATCGGTACCAACATTATGATATTTTTTCCGGAGCTCTGGATTTCGTTCAAATCCTCCTCCTGCTAAAATAACCGCTTTGCCTTTAATATGAATGGATTTACCCTTATGCTTCGCTTGTATACCAAGGAGCTTATTATCTTCCATGATTAAATCTGTTAAAGGTGTTGAGAGTTTTATATCTACTTTATGCTCAAGTGCAATTTTTAATAATCGCCCAATCAGTCCAGCCCCAATTGAGATTGCATGACTGCCTTTTAACTTGTGCTTGAATCCATTAAGAAACATGCCAATGACAGTGCTAAAGTCTTTCGCATTGGTAAAAGCCTTCGGCAACGATGCAACCTTACCAGAATATAAAGGCAGTGGTGCTTTAATTTCTCCTGAGCGTATTAAGTTCTCATACTCACCTAGTAATCTAGCATCAAAGATTTCACCTTCGATTGAACGGCCAATTTTCCCACCAGGCTTTTCCGGATAGTAATCAGGATATAATATACCCGCAACCCATTTCATTCCTAAGTCTTCTAAAAACTTCACCATCCGATGTCCATTTTTAATATAGGCTACTTTACGTTCATACGTAGAGGCTGGCCCGGTATCTTCAATCACTTCTTGCATATAAGTAAGAGCTTCTTCTTCACTGTCCTGTAAACCGGCATTTTTTGATACATGATTATTTGGTATCCAGAGCCCACCTCCAGAAAGAGCTGAAGAACCACCTAATACAGAACCTTTTTCAATAATGACTGTTTTCAACCCGTGATGAGCAGCTGTAATGGCTGCCACTAGTCCGCCGGCGCCACTACCAACGACTACAACATCGTATTCCTCATGCCAGTTCATATAATCCCTCCTAATAGACGTTACTTATTTATCTCTGTGAAGTTATTTGAATTTTTAGAATAAATAAGTTAATTTTATTATACAGGTGTATAATATCTTTGTCATTATTTAATCTAAATTTTCTGATGATTTTGTGCGATAATGAAGTCATGAACATGCAGCATGAGGAGGGTTAAAATGAATGCGAAGGATTTACGTGTAATTAAAACAAAACAAAGTCTTCAAAAGGCAATCATTGAATTACTGAGGGACAAGCCACTTGAAAAAATTACCGTATCGGACCTTTGTCGACAATCAGGAATAACAAGAAAAACTTTTTATATCCATTATGAAAATGTTCCAAAATATTTTGAGGAGTTTATCGAACTGCTCTTGGTAGATCTTGAACAAGCAATGCAAAAATCCTCGAATTATATAACGGAGAAGAACTACCAATTGGAGCCTAAAATGATTCATCTTTTTGAACATGTTTACAATCACAAAGATTTTTATCAATTTATTTTTAGTAGCAATTCGAATATTGCCTACTATAAGTTGTTTTTTGAACGAATAAAAGCCTTCGTAAAAAGCTCTATGCAATCAAAGGAACTATTAGATGAACCGACAGAGTTTATCGATTCCTTTCTAGCGAACGCCATATTGGGCGTTATTATGGAATGGTATAATGAGGGCTTTCAAAAATCGATAGATGAAATGAATAACATATTGCTGAAACTTTTAAAAATTAAAGCGTTAAAATAAGGAGGATATCATGATACATATTGGAATTATTGGCTTAGGTGCCATTGGACAACGATTAATCAAACAATTTACAGAGCATCCTGAAGTGGAAATTGTAGCGGTATGTGATCAATTGGAGTCACTTGCAAACGAAACAGCAGTCTCTCTTGGGGGAGCACAAGCTTATACTCATTATGAAAGCTTAATAGCTGATGAAAAAGTAGACCTTATTTATGTTGCAGTCCCACCGAAATTTCATCATGCCATTGTTTTAGAAGTGTTAAGAGCAAAGAAGCATGTTTTATGTGAAAAGCCTTTAGCGAATTCTTTGGAAGAAGCGCAAGAGATGTATGAGGCTGCAAAAGAGGCGGGAGTTGTCCATGCCATGAATTTTCCGCTTAATTATGGACCAGGAGCAACGAAATTCTCAGATATGATTGCCGAAAAATATATTGGAGAATTAAGAAGATTACAGCTGACGATGCATTTTCCCCAATGGCCACGGGCTTGGCAGCAAAATGATTGGGTAGGTAAAAGAGAGCAAGGTGGATTTGTTCTAGAAGTAGGGGTTCATTTTATCCAACAAACCTTGAAGATATTTGGGAACATAAAGAATATCCAAACGCGATTAGAATTGCCAGTTGACCGAGAAAAGTGTGAGACTGGAATCATTGCAACTGCAGAGCTAGAAGACGGGACTCCGGTTCTAATTGAAGGACTGAGCCAAGTAGCTGGCGAAGAATATATTGGTTTTATCGCATATGGTTCGGAAGGGACTTTATCCCTTGAAAACTGGGGCCAACTAAGAGGTGGAAAAATTGGTGAGGAGCTCAAGCCGATTTTGGCTGAGGATGTTATACCAAACAAAATAATCGATGAGTTGGTGAAGGCGGCAAAGGGAGAAGTCTCGGAATTATATGATTTTGAAGTTGGATATAAGGCGCAGCGAGTGCTAGAGGAATTAAGAAAGATTTAAATAGTTGAATCTGAAACGGAAAGCATGTGGTAGGAGTCTAATTTAGAGATTCCTTTTTTTTTTCGTGTAAGGAAGAGTCAGTAAGAAATTCAGGAGATGGTCTAATGAAGAAGTTCATATCGATTTTCGCAGTGTGTTGCAGTTTCTTGTTCTTAATGGTGTCTTTTCCTTCAACTTCAAGTGCGTGTTCATGTGCAGAACAACAGAGTGTGAAGGAAGAATTTAAACAATCGAAGGCAGTGTTTAGTGGAAAAGTGATAGAAGTAAAAGAAAATCGAAGGAACAATGGAAGTATAGTAAAATTGGTGCTCTTTGAAGTTACTGAGACGTGGAAGGGTGTTGATGAAACACAAATTATTATTACAACAGGTGTTAGTGATGGAGATTGTGGGATTGAGTTTAAAAAAGGTGAAGAATACCTCGTTTATGCGACAGAATCTACAATGTACGGGGAGAATAAACTTGTATCGACTATCTGTGATCGAACTGGAAAACTGCAAACATTAAAGGATGATTTGGCATTTCTAGGTGAGGGAAAATCGCCAGCCCAAAAAGTAGATTTAACAAATGAACTTGAAGGTAATCATATTTATCTAATAATCGTATCTACGGTCATTGTGATGGTTTTGATAGTAGTATTCATTGTTCAAAAGCGAAAAAAAACATAACTGGGAAAAAATGCCTAATACAAGGAACCTATTAGAAATAATGGGTTCTTTTTTCATGCTCGGATAGATTCATTAGACATGCTGAAATTCATCCGTTTTCTACGCAATAAAGTGAGAAAATATGGGAACAGTAACTTTGTCTAAATAGACAAATAAATTTAAGGATGGTGAATCAAATGAAAAAACCAAAATCTACATATGACTCAGCAAAAAAACGAGCTCTAAAGATTTTAGGTAAAAGTATTGGTACTTTTGTACTAGCGCTTACTCTGTTGTTTTCAATGGCGTCCGTAAGTTTAGCTGTTGGCAAAGGAGCACAGGGACCGGATGTATTTGTGATCCAAGGAATGCTGAAATCAGTAGGCAGCTATTCAGGTAAAATCCATGGAAAATATGACGCTCTAACCGTAAAGGGAGTGAGATATTTTCAAAAGAAACATGGTTTACCTGTAACAGGTTCAGTTGATAGTCGCACACTACAATCAATTGTGTATTCCTATGCAAATCAAAAAGCTCCTAGCGGAGCAGCTGGTGGAGGCAAAGCTCCAGGAGTCGGTGGCCCGGGGGCTGGAGCAGGTGAAGGCCCAGGAACCGGTGGAGGAGCCGGTGGCCCGGGGGGTGGAGCAGGTGAAGGCCCAGGAGCAGGTGGAGGAGCCGGTGGTCCGGGGGCTGGAGCAGGTGAAGGCCCAGGAACCGGTGGAGGAGCCGGTGGCCCGGGGGCTGGAGCAGGTGAAGGCCCAGGAACCGGTGGAGGAGCCGGTGGCCCGGAGGCTGGAGCGGGTGAAGGCCCAGGAACCGGTGGCCCAGGAGCTGGCGGAGGAGCCGGTGGCCCGGGGGCTGGAGCAGGTGAAGGCCCAGGAACCGGTGGAGGAGCCGGTGGCCCGGAGGCTGGAGCAGGTGAAGGCCCAGGAACCGGTGGAGGAGCCGGTGGCCCGGAGGCTGGAGCGGGTGAAGGCCCAGGAGCCGGAACAGGTGAAGGCCCAGGAACCGGTGGCCCAGGAGCTGGCGGAGGAACTGGAGCCGGCCAAAGTGAAGAAGAGGAAGGAGAAGGTCCAGGAGCTGGACAAGCTGAAGAAGAAGAAGAAGGAGAAGGTCAAGGTGCTGGACAAGCTGAAGAGGAAGAGGGCCCAGGAGTTGGTGAAGAAAAGCCGATAAAAGGACCACGTAAAGCACCTTTAAAAGAAGCACCAATTAAAGAAGAACCAGAAAAAGCACCAGCTGAAGAAGAGCCGATCAAAGAACCAGAAAAAGCACCAGCTGGAGAAGAGCCAGTCAAAGAACCAGAAAAAGCACCAGCTGAAGAAGAGCCAGTCAAAGAACCAGAAAAGGCACCAGCTGAAGAGCAACCAATTAAACAACCAAGTAAAGCGCCTGAACAGGCACCAATTAAGCAACCAAGCAAAGCACCAGAACAAGCACCAATCAAACAGCCGATTAAAAAGCCAGCTGAAGAACAACCAATTAAACAGCCAATCAAACGACCAGCTGGAGATTAATATGGAACAAATGGATAGACCCAAATGGCTCTATCCATTTGTTTTTTTACAATTTTTTCTTGCATTTTCTTTAAAGACCTACTATAATCATCTTTAAATTAAAAATTCTGAAAAAACGATGAAGAGAAAAAGTAGGATTATGTTATTTTTCAAAAGAGAGCTTCGGTAGCTGAAAAGAAGCAAAAATACGAATCTGAACAATGGCCTCTGAGTTTCGTACTGAACGTGCTACAGGCACAAGTAGGTTCTGACGAGTGTTGGTACTCGTTATCAAAACCACAGTATACAAAGGGAGTTTGCCCTAAGTACTTGTTGAGGCTGTTTTGTGAGAGCAAACAGTGAAGTAAGGTGGTACCACGTGATATAGAACCGCGTCCTTATCCAATTGGATAGAGGCGTGGTTTTTTGTATATTTAAGCACGTCTCTTTTCTCAAACTAAGTTGCTTTTGTAAGATTTTAACATCAATCTTCACGAGAACAGCCTTAAGCAAAAATAAATCAGAATGGAGGAGCAAGCATGAAGAATTTTTTAGTGTTGCAAACAGATTTTGGCATTAGTGATGGTGCGGTGAGTGCTATGTATGGTGTTGCTCTGACTGTTAATCCAACGATACGAATTTTTGATCTGACTCATGATATACCCCAATACAATATTTGGGAAGGAGCGTATCGTCTTTACCAAACCATTTCTTACTGGCCGGAAGGAACGGTATTCGTATCTGTTGTTGATCCAGGTGTAGGTTCTGAGCGTAGAAGTATTGTTGCAAAGACCACAACAAATCAATATATCGTGACACCTGATAATGGAACTCTTACTCAAATCAAACAGCAAATTGGAATTATTGAGGCGAGAATTATTGATGAAAAAGTCAATCGTCTGCCATATTCAGGAGAGTCTTATACGTTTCACGGTCGTGATGTATATGCGTTTACTGGTGCAAGGCTCGCCTCAGGGATTATTACTTTTGAGGAAGTAGGTCCTGAAATTCAAGTTGAATCCATTGTTGAATTACCCTTTCCCGAAGTGACCCTTAGTAAAGGGGCGGTATCAGGTCATATTGATATTCTTGATGTTCGTTTCGGTAATCTATGGACGAATATCGACCGCGAGCTCTTTAAGCAATTAAATATTGAGTACGGTGATTCTTTTGAGGTAGTGATTGAAAATGAAAGACGCCAAGTCTATAAGAGCATCATGACCTTTGGTCGATCTTTTGCAGACAGCCATTTAGGTGAGCCGCTTCTTTATATAAACTCACTAGATAAATTAGGAGTTGCCCTAAATCAGGGTTCATTTGCTAAAGTCTACCATGTTGGATCAGGTGCAAATTGGAAAATTTCTATTCGCAAGGCCCAAAATATCATATATAATTAAAAATTATCTATATTCTAAAAATTAGAAGGGGTTGAAGTTGTGTTTAAAAAGCAATTATCTATTAAAAACATTGTTGCTATCGGGATTGGGGCTGCAGTATTCATCATTTTGGCAAAGTTTGTATCACTTCCTTCACCGGTCCCGAATACGTCTATCCAAACATCTTACGCCTTTTTGGCATTGATGGCAGTCGTATTTGGTCCCATTGCTGGCGCATTAATCGGTCTAATTGGTCATGCTTTAAATGATGCGATTTCTTATGGATCCGTTTGGTGGAGCTGGGTGGTTGTATCTTTGTTTGTTGGATTTATAATCGGTCTAGTTGCGAAAAGAATCAATATTGAATCAGGCGTATTTAATAAAAGCAAGCTTATTACGTTTAACGTAGTTCAAATTATTGCACAAGCAATTGGATGGTTCTTGATTGCACCAGTGCTAGATATTTTGGTATATGCGGAGCCTGCTAATAAAGTATTTGTACAGGGTCTATTTGCAGGGGTATCAAATATGGTCACTGTCGGTGTCATTGGTTCTATTTTATTATTTGCTTATTCTAAAACACGCACCCAAAGCAATAGCTTGCACCGAGAATTATAGATTGCTAGGAGAAGCAAATGAAGAAACCGGTCATAGAATTTAACAGCTATAGTTTTAAGTATCATAGTCAAGTAGATCCTACATTACAAGACCTTAATCTAACCATTTTTGAAGGGGAGAGGGTGTTGATCGTTGGGCCATCCGGTTCTGGGAAGAGCACGATTGGTCACTGTATCAACGGGCTTGTCCCCTTTTCCTATAAAGGTGATGTAGACGGCAACTTGAAGATTAAGGGGCAAGAGGCAAAGGATTTGGATATTTTTTCTCTTTCAAAAATAGTAGGAACTGTTTTACAGGATCCTGATGGTCAGTTTATCGGACTGACAGTAGGAGAGGATATCGCATTTTCCTTAGAAAATGATTGTATAGAACAAACTAGGATGGTTGAACTTGTAGATGAGGTAGCAAAAATGGTAGAGATGGACAGGTTCCTTTCAGCGTCTGTGCATCATTTATCTGGAGGACAAAAGCAGCGAGTTTCATTGGCAGGGGTTATGATAGATCAGGTAGACGTTCTTTTATTTGATGAGCCATTAGCAAATCTTGACCCTGCGACAGGAAAATATGCAATGGAATTAATTGATCGGATTCAAAAAGAAACGAATAAGACAATTGTTATTATAGAGCATCGTTTAGAGGATGTATTACATATTGATGTAGACCGAATTATTGTTATGGATGATGGAAAAATCATTGCCGATATGAGTCCGGACAAGCTCCTAGCTAGTAACATTTTGGAAGAAATTCATATTCGTGAGCCTTTATATGTGAAAGCTGCAAAATATGCCGATTGTGTGGTTACTGAGGAGATGAAACCTTCTAAACTCCAGTTATTTGCAGTCGATAAAGAAAAGTTAAATCTATGGTATGAATCTGCTGATTCCATCATTCCCAGAGAAAAATCTCAATCGATTTTAGAACTGAATGAACTAACCTTTCAATATCATCCTGGTCACGAAACGATTCAAGGCGTCTCTTTGTCGATTGAAAAAGGTGAGATGGTTAGTTTAATCGGTAAAAATGGAGCAGGTAAATCAACCATCTCCAAGCTAATTTGTGGCTTTGAAAAACTCAGTTCAGGAACAATCCATTTTGATGGACAAGATATTACGAAGGATACGATTAAAGAACGATCGGAACGAATTGGGATGGTGCTACAAAATCCAAACCATATGATTTCCAAGCATATGATTTTTGACGAAGTGGCATTGGGGTTAGTTATTCGAGGTGTACCTGAACAGGAGATTCAGGAACGAGTAGAAAATGTACTCAAAATATGTGGGCTTTATCCATTTCGTAATTGGCCGATTTCTGCATTGAGCTTTGGTCAGAAGAAGCGAGTCACGATTGCTTCTGTTTTGGTACTGGACCCCGAAATCATCATTCTCGATGAGCCGACAGCTGGTCAGGACCTCCGCCATTATTCAGAGATTATGGACTTTTTAGTGGAGTTAAATCGCAATGGAAAAACGATTATCATCATTACCCACGATATGCACTTAATGCTTGAGTATACACCACGTGCCATTGTGATAGATGCGGGTAAAAAAATTGCCGACGAGTCCGCAATTACGGTCTTAACAGACGCAGAAATTATTAGGCAAGCAAGCTTAAAGGAAACCTCTCTATTTGAATTAGCGAAACGGGCAGGTATAAGGGAGCCAAAAGAATTCATTGGACGCTTTATCCAATACGATAAGGAGGTCCGAAAAAAATGGCAGTAGAGATGTTATCGTACATAGAAAGAAAATCTCCGATACATCAACTGGCGGGTGTTACCAAGCTTCTCTGTTTTATTATTTGGTCGACTGCGGCGATGTTAACGTACGATACTAGGATACTCCTGTTTTTGTTTGTCTTAAGTATTGTCATTTTTATCACTTCAAAAATAAAGATAAAAGAAATTTCATTTATTCTCATTTTTATTTTAGTATTCTTATTCCTGAACAATATTGCGATCTATATGTTCTCACCGCAAGAGGGAGTAAAGATTTATGGAACGAGTTATATTTTGTTCGAGATTGCGGGCAGATACAATGTCACCGTTGAACAAATTTTTTATCAGATCAATATTACGTTAAAATATTTCACGGTAACTCCTGTAGCTTTGCTTTTCATTGTGACGACACATCCAAGCGAATTTGCGGCTTCCTTGAATAAAATTGGGGTTAGCTATCGAATTTCGTATGCAGTTGCTTTAGCACTTCGGTACATACCCGATGTGCAACGGGACTTTCGCAACATCGCTTTGGCACAACAGGCTCGGGGAGTAGATCTATCTAGTAAAGAAAAATTATCAAAGCGCATAAAAAATGCTGCCTCCATTATGATTCCACTAATATTATCGAGTCTTGATAAAATTGAAACGATCAGCAATGCCATGGAGCTTCGTGGTTTTGGGAAAAATAAAGAAAGAACATGGTATAGTGCCCGTCCATTTCAATCAAGGGATTACATAACCCTTGTCATATTTGTCCTGTTGCTCATTTTCGCACTAGTCATCACCTTTCATGATGGCAATCGATTTTACAATCCATTTAAATAATCCTAATGCGTCTGAGTTCAGGCGTATTTTTTTATGAAAAAGATGTACATAGCCCGTAGTATTTTGTTAATATCTACTAGGTATGAAAGGTTTCAAATTGGGTTTGAGTCCTTTATACTAATTTAGTATGCAAAATGAATGCTAATGAAATTTTAAATAGATCGTTTGAATGGAATATAAGGAGGTACAGCATGACAGTTACGAATGAAGAAATGATTGTTGAAATAAAGAGTTTTGATGAAAAAGGTTCAGGTAAGGGAAGCGTTTGGCGCGAAGATGAAAAAGGAATTCAGAAAAAGCTAAGACTTACAATTCCACAAACGTTGCCTGGAGAAAAAGTGCGTGTACTCGTTGATAAGCCAGACCGTAGAAGAAGAAGAGCTGATGCTTTGGAGATTCTGGAGGCTCACGAAGAAAGAATCGTAGCTCCTTGTCCTCATTTTGACAAATGTGGTGGCTGTGTATGGCAGCATTGGGAATTCCAAGGTCAATTAAAGGCTAAAACGAACCATGTGAAAAGTGCGATTGAAGCTCAAGGCTTTGATCCAGCGCTTGTTAAAGATACGATCGGCATGGACAATCCATGGCATTATCGTAATAAAATGGAGTTTACTTTTTCACCAGATGGAGCTCTTGGATTGCATGAACAAGGGAATTTCCGTAAAATTATTTCACTTGAAACATGCTTAATCGCTGGAAAAGAAATGGTCGAAGCGGCAATGGAAGTAGCAGAGTGGGTCAAAGACCATCAATTAAAGGGTTATAACAAAGACCTTCACGAAGGACTATTGCGTCATTTGATGGTAAGACAATCTTTTGCCACTGGAGAAATGATGCTTGCTCTATTTGCAACAGAGGGACCAACAGGTGAGCTTGAAAAGCCTGTGGCTGACTTAATTAAGCGTATTGAAGAAAAGTTCCCACTAGTAAAAAGCTTAATGTGGCTTGAAAATACAGATTGGGCAGACCGTACTCAATCAGAGAAGAGTCATGTGTTAGCTGGTCGTGATTTTATTTATGATGAAATGGACGGCTATCGTTTCCGTCTTTGGTTCGATACATTCTTCCAAACGAATCCGACACAAGCACAAAAGCTAGTCGACTTAGCAGTTGAAATGGGTGAACCGAAGAAGTCAGAAAAAATGATTGATCTTTTCTGTGGTGTTGGTACATTCTCTCTTCCATTTGCGAGTCGAGTTGGACAGCTTGCAGGAATCGAAATTGTGGAAAGTTCAATCGAATCAGCAAAACGTAATGCAACTGATAATGGACTAACAAACACTTATTTCTTAGCAAAAGATGCAAGAAAAGGAATCGACGAAGTGTTGGAAAGCTTTGGTCGTCCAGAGCTACTTTTACTAGACCCACCACGCTCAGGTGCAGGTGGAAAAGTAATGAGAAGAATTGGCCGTTCACAGCCTGAACGAATTGTCTATGTGTCATGTAACCCAGATACATTTGCAACTGATATTAAAGAGCTAGAGCCATTCGGTTATGAACTAAAAACGGTTCAACCAGTGGACTTATTCCCGCATACTGTGCATGTGGAATGCGTGGCATTGCTTGTTTTAAAAGAAAATAACTAAACTCTATGAACTGCACTTTCGATTGTTAGGCAACGAACAATTGGAGGTGCAGTTTTTTTATCTACCATCATAAACTTATTTCCATGATATTCTAATTCAAGAAACTTTTAAAATTTGAAACTTTTTATAGAGATAGATTCCACTAATTAGTAAAGGGGGCGAAAAAGACATGGAAACCGATAACCATAGGGTTGTTATAAAAGCAGTCAAAGGGAACAAAAAAGCCTTTGAAAAGTTGGTCCGCCAACATTATGAACAAATCTATCGAACGGCTTATCTTTATGTACATAACGAAGAGGATGCCCTAGACGTGGTTCAAGAGGCAACCTATCAAGCTTTTAAATCTATCCATTCTTTAAAACATCCAGAGTATTTTACTACATGGCTAACGAAAATCGTTATTCGATGTTCAGCGCAATTGCTTAAGAGAAAAAGCAATTTTGTTCCAATAAGTGATGAAATTTTGTCGAATCTATCAGAACCAATTTCTACAGACCATGTTGAATCCATGCAGCTTTTAACGGTCATTCAGGAGTTAAGAGAGAGTCACCGTACTGCTATTATTCTATTTTATTACTACGATTACTCGATCAAAATGATAAGCGAACTAATGGAGGTTCCCGAGGGTACTGTAAAAACTTATTTAAATAGAGGGAAAGCAGAATTAAAAAAGTCCTATACAAATAAGGAGGGCGAGTCACATGGATAATAAGGAAATTAAGAATGCAATTGACCAAATACCTGTACCGAAAGAAAAAGTCTCTAACGCTATAAATGCCGGTCTAAAAATGTCAGGACATAGTAAAAAACGGAGAGTTCTTTTAAGTATAGGAACAGCGGCAGCTTTACTCGTAATTACTGTTACTTCAGGGTTTGTTAGTCCCACTATGAATCAAGTTTTGGCGAAAGCACCTTTTATTGGTGAACTGTTTAAGGAGTTTGATGATTCGATAGGGTTAAGTTTGGCGAACCAGGAGGCAGTTACAGAATTAAATCAATCCTTAACCAAGAATGGAGTAACTGTAAAACTGACAAGTGCTTACTTTGATGGCAATGTGGTATCCATTACGGGATTTGTGGACGAAGGTGTTGACAATGGAAGTAACGAAAAAGGAGAAGTAAGTTTTGAAGTGAACTTCGAACATAATCAAGGAGATAATGACCCGTGGTTAAGGGGAAAGTCAAATGACATTATGAAAGTAGAGAATGGATATAACTTTCAATGGAAAATGGAATATCCATATAAATCATTTAAGGAAAATTTTACTCTCCCAATTACGATTCATAATATAAACGGGATACAAGGAGAATGGAAATTTGATATTCCAATTCAACAAGAAAAAGGTCGTACACTTGTTATTAATGAGGAGCAAGAATATCCAGAAGATGAAGTTAAAATCCGTATAAAAGAGATTCTTACCGCAAAAGCGTCTTCTTCATTTGTTTATGAAACGGTGCGAAAGTATAATGGTGATGAAGTTTATTTAGATGTAGTTGATAATAAAGGAAAAAAGTATAGTGTTGGAGATCAAACATATCTCGAGGAATCGAAACAAGAAGATGGCTATCATAGTACCATTCGGACAGAGATGACTAAGTTCAATTCAGATGTGACTTCCCTTACTTTTTATCCACAGGTAAATTTCACAGATTCAAAAGGAGAGCAGTTATTGGATAAGAAATCATTTACATTAAAAAGCACACGTTTCAATGTAGGCTTGCAGGTAAATGATGTTACTCAAAAAGGAGAGCAACTAGTAATAGATTATCAGCTTACAGGGCTGCCGAAGAATTTGAGTAAAAAAAGACTTGAAACAATTACCTATAATTTGGAATACCTATTCTGGTTGGTTGATAAGGAATATTTAACCGAAATTGACCCGGAAAATGCATGGCCACCTGAAAATCACGGTATTTCTTTTAATAAAGTAAAAATGATCGATAAAGAAAAAGCACATTTCCAATCTACTTTTGATTTAAATGGAGAAGAAAAGATTGAGAATTTTAAGTTGGAAAATACAATGTTACTATTTGATTTTTCCAGCTTTGCTCCAAGTAAGAAATTAGAACCATTTACTATAGAACTTCCAGCAGAGAATGAATAAATACGCAAGTATCTCGCGTGTGGCATTACTTGTATTAAAAGAAGGTAACTAACCCTTTTGGGCGAGTTGCCTCTTTCTTTGTGAAATTGTCGAATTATAGGATATTGACAAGGATGATGGAACATGAAATTATAATATTAACACCAAGCATTTCCTCTCTTTTTAACCACCATTCACTAGAAATCTTTGAAAAAAATCTAATCATTCCTTCGTAATTAAAACCCTTGTTCAATTCTTCACATTGCCTACTTTACTCCATCATTTTTCAATACTGATTCAAACAAAAAACTATTAAATAACCTGAAAACCTGAAAGGAGTGATAAACCTTCAATTGAACTATTAATAATCTTTTAGTCTAAATAGTTGCTGGTAAAAACTCGAAAATTTAAGGAGGATAAAATTAATGGGTCATGATATTTCGGGTTACAATAAGGCAGGGGAAGAAATTGCCTATGCTCGTTTTAGTATGTGGAATAATAATGCTATCTTACTTTACAGATTACTTGATGCAAATCAATATTATGCTGGAGTAAGTGGCTCAGGTAAGATTGCAACTTTGTCAAAAGGAAAAATAGAAGTAGCCATGAGTGCTTACTGGAGAATATTCAATAAAAGCGATAGTTCTGCGCCAAAAAGTGATTTTGTAATATGGGATCAAAAACAAATTCTGGATTTCATACAAAATTGTTTAGCCACCGCACAAAAAGAAGGGAGTGTTAGAGTGTATTTTGGCTAATTCATTTAAAAAGATTGCTTAATTCCCCAAATTTTCGACTCACTCTAATTTCCATGAAAAAACACCCTCTAGATTTAGACCACAATATTTTCTCACATTGCATTTAAAGTCAGAATAACTGATAAAGGAGGAATATTAGTGAATATCAAATCTTCTACTACAATACTGCAAGATTATAACGGGTTTTCGAAATACTGCCATGAACTGGATGAACCAGTTATACTCACTCATAATGATGAAGCTGATTTGGTCATAATGAGTTATGAGACTTATAAAAGAATGGGAGCATGTAATGCGTTACAATCTGAATTATTGGTAGCAGAAAGGCAAATTTCTGAAGGTACTAGTATAATGATTCATGTTGATGTTATTGAAACGATGCGGAGAAAAATAAATGATAAAAAAGAAAAAAATAACTGTTAGTAATAAATTTCCGTGCCTAACCATTTAATTGGTTGGGCATTTTTTGTCTTTATAAGTAAATATAAATTTCTCAAAGTATCAAATTTTGTTGCCATTTTCAATCTGTGACATAATGGTATTTGATACAAGGAGTGATGGAACATGCAAAAAATAATGATTGTTGAAGATGATCCGAAGATTGCAGAACATTTGAAAACACATATTGAAAAATACGGCTATGCTGTCACTTGTGTGACTGAATTTGAACATGTAATGAACGCATTTCATGAGATAAACCCAGAGTTGGTACTATTAGATATTAATTTGCCAAGCTTTGATGGGTATTATTGGTGCAGGCAAATTCGGACAGAGTCGGTGTGTCCCGTCATTTTTATCTCGGCTCGAATTGGAGAGATGGATCAGGTGATGGCTCTTGAAAATGGCGGAGATGATTATATTACGAAGCCATTTAGTGCAGAAATTGTCATAGCTAAAATTCGTAGCCAGCTTCGCCGTGCTTATGGAGAGTATGCGACAAGGCAGGAGGATAGGGTATTAGAAAACGCGGGTCTTACATTTTTTCCAGAAAGATTGGAGTTGAGCTTTGGCACCAAGAGCATTTCTCTATCTAAAAATGAAGCATATATTATTGAAAGTTTAATGGAGCGTTATCCACGAGTAGCTGGTCGGGAGGCTTTACTAGAGAAGCTATGGGATGACCAGAGCTATGTTGATGAAAATACATTGAATGTGAACATCACAAGGGTTCGGAAAAAGTTTCAGGAAATTGGTATACAAGATGCAGTGGAAACAGTAAGAGGAGCAGGGTATCGGTTACGCATTTCGTGGAAGGAAGATGAGGAATGAGACTGTTTTTTAAGGAGCATTCCTTGCTGATTCTTGTACAGGCTGTTCAAATGCTCGTCGTTCTTTCAATCTTTTGGTTTGATGGATATCGAGATATTCGATTATTTTTTTATACAACTTTTCTCAACTTCTTCATTCTTGGCTGTTATTTGTTCTACTATTATTTATCACGCCGGAAGTTGTACAAGCGCTTAGAGAAGCCTTTGGAATCACTTGATGACAGCTTACAAAAAACAGATGATGCACCGATTTCTATCGCTTTCGATCACTTGTTACATAATCAGTACAAACTGTTTCAAAGTCAATTAGAATTAGGTGAAAAAGAGCAGGAGGAACACCGAAAGTTCATGGATCAATGGGTTCATCAAATGAAAACTCCTCTGTCGGTCATTGAACTCACTGCCCAAAATCTAGACGAACCCGACTCCTCCAATATCCGAGAAGAGACGGAACGGATGAAAACGAGCTTGAACATGGTCCTTTACATGGCACGCCTGAGAACAATTGAACAGGATTTTCATATTAAGCCGGTTAATCTTGCGAAATTAGTAGATGAAGTGAATGGAGAGAATAAAAGATTTTATATTCGCAACAAAGTCTATCCTAAGTTAGAAGTGGAAAAGGAGCTATTGGTTGCGACTGATGAAAAGTGGTTGTTCTTTATCCTTTCTCAGCTTATCAATAATGCCGTTAAATATTCTTCCGAAATCAGTAATCGGATTGTCATCTCCATTTATGAAAGAGGGAAAGAAGCCATTTTAGAAGTAAGAGACTTTGGCATTGGCATTCCTGAAGTGGATAAACGACGGATATTCGATCCCTTTTATACAGGAGAAAATGGCAGGAAATTTCGAGAATCCACGGGTATGGGACTGTATTTGACGAAGGAGACACTAGACACCCTCGGGCACCGAATCGAAATGGAGTCAGAAGTAGGGAAAGGTACGACCTTCCGAATTATTTTTTCAGAAACTCAAAACCTTACAAGCTTGTAAGGAAAGTGAAAGAAGAATCGATAGTTAAGGTTATAACGCTCAAGGTATACTAATCACAGATCAGAATGAGGAAGGGGATCATGTGATGTTAGAAGTAAAGCAGGTTAGTAAAATATATGCAGGTAAAATTGTCTATAAGGCATTAAACGATATTAATTTTTCTGTTGAAGATGGGGAATTTGTTGGAATTATGGGTCCATCCGGTAGTGGAAAAACAACCCTCTTGAATATGATTGCGACAATTGATGAACCCACAACAGGTGAGATATTAATCAATGGAAGGAATCCACATCGCCTCAAAAAAGAGGAATTGGCGAAATTCCGTAGACGTGAACTCGGGTTTGTTTTTCAGGATTTTAATTTGCTTCATACCTTAACGGTGGAGGAAAATATCGTCCTTCCATTGACGCTCGATGGAAAAAAAGTTAAAGAGATGAAAGATAAAGCACAGGTAATTGCTGAAAAATTGGGGATTACTTCTATTATGAACAAACGTACCTATGAAATTTCTGGTGGACAGGCACAAAGGGTAGCTGTGGCTAGGGCGATGATTCATGTACCGAAGATGTTACTCGCCGATGAACCGACTGGAAATCTCGATTCAAAGTCATCAAAGGATGTCATGGAAATGTTGGAGTCCATCAATAAGAATGAACGTGCAACAATGTTGTTGGTAACCCATGATCCCCAAGCGGCAAGTTATTGCGATCGGGTAATTTTTATACGAGACGGAAAGTTCTATTCAGAAATTCATCGAGGGAGTAATCGCCAAGCCTTTTTCCAAAGAATAATCGATACACTTTCTTTGCTAGGAGGGGATGGCCATGACCTTTCGCAGATTCGCGTTTAATAATGTCATTCGCAACAAAAGGTTGTATGCCGCATATTTTCTAAGCAGCATATTTACGGTAATGGTATTTTTTACTTTTGCGATTTTCGCGTTCCATCCAGCTTTAGCTGGAAGTGATATGAATTCAAGTGTACAAAGAGGGATGAATATTGCAGCAGGAATCATCTATGTCTTTTCCTTTTTCTTCATTTTATATTCAATGAGTTCATTCTTGAATACGCGGAAGAAAGAGTTCGGGTTATTGATGATGCAAGGGATGTCGGTTCGGCAAATTCGCTTAATGGTTTTCATGGAAAACATGGTGATTGGCTTTTTCGCAACAGTTGGTGGGATATTACTGGGCTTGATTTTTTCCAAAGGAATCTTATTGATTGCGGAGAATGTACTTGTCATGAACGATGCATTAAACTTTTATATTCCGATTCAAGCACTTGTCATTACCTTTGTTCCCTTTATCTTGTTGTTTTTCTTTATTTCGTTATTTGTGTCCTATGTATTACGCAGTCGAAAGCTGATTGACCTAATTAAAGGAAATAAGAAGTCGAAAGGCGAACCAAAGGCAAATCTTTTTCTCACGATTTTAGCCGCACTCTTAATTGGCATCGGCTACGCAGTTGCTTTAATTGTAGAGGGAGTCGCTGTAATAGTCGCGCTGTTACCAGTAGTTATTGTTGTAATTCTTGGAACTTATCTATTATTTACTCAGCTAAGTGTTTATTTGATCCGCAAAATTAAGAAGAATGACAATATCTTTTGGAAAAAAACGAACATGATTTTACTATCTGATCTTGCTTTCCGAATGAAGGACAATGCTCGCACCTTTTTCATGGTGGCGATTGTTTCCACTGTTGCATTTAGTGCAATTGGGACGTTGTTTGGTTTTCAAACTTTTCTTACGGCAGGGTTGAAAAATAGAAATCCTTATACGTTCTCATATTCAGCTGTTGAGCAAAAAGAGCAGGATATAGAGCTGATTAATAGAACGATTAAGGAAGAAAATATGAAAGCTGAACAAGAGCAAACAATGCTTCACTATTATGAGATTGCTCAAGATTCCATCCTTATCGCTCGCGAATCAGATTTCAATCAATTTGCTAGTTTGCTGGGTGAAGATACAATCGATATTAAAAATGGGCAGGTTAAAGTCGTTGAATTTACTGGGAATGAATTTGGACAAACGGAAGAATTACTCGAGCAATCCATTAAATTGAATTCTGGTGTTAGCTTAAAACCAGAGGAAGTAATTTATTCTAGAGCTTTACCAGCGACGGATTCTTATTATGTTGTTTCTGATCAGGATTTCGAGGAACTGCCATCACCAGAAAGAGAAAACTACTATCAGGCGTGGCAAGTAACGGCTGGGGAAGAAAATATCTTGTCTGCTTCCGAAAAGTTAACGGAAGAACTTTCTCCTGGTGAATTTTATGCTAAGGACTATGATGTCTATCAATTAAATAAGCAATATGGTCTAGTTTTATTCGTAGGGTTATTTATTGGAATTGTCTTTTTTGTTTCGGCAGGAAGTTTCCTATATTTCCGACTATATGCGGATTTAGATGAAGACAAACAAAAATTCCGTTCTATCGCTAAAATAGGCTTAACGGAGAAAGAATTGAAAAAGGTTCTTTCGAGACAAACGGCTCTTCTTTTCTTCACACCGATTCTTGTGGCATTGATTCATGGAGCAGTAGCACTGACTGCATTGTCACATTTTTTCTATTTTGATTTAACCAAGATATCTGTTGTGGTTCTAGGTGTATTTTTAGTCATCCAAATTGCGTATTTTTACATTGTCCGCTTTTTCTACACGAAGCAGGTTAAAACTGTTCTTTGATGTAGATGGTGAATTAGGTAGGCAGAGAAAACTGATTTGTTTTCTCTGCCTGCCTTTTTTAATTTTGTCCTCCGATTACACCCATATCACTTCAGTAAAATTCAAACTCTTGACATTTCCTCGAACAAATTATTCCTCATAGTGATCTTACTCACTACACTGATTCTCATTCGCAATTATGCTGTATGTGAGAAAGCTAAGGAGGGGAATTCAATGAAAACCACATATCCTCAAAATGAGAATAAGGATGGTCAGGCTTCATCAAAGGTTGGAACATGGATTTCTGTTGGAGTGGTTGCATTAGTCATTTTAGTTACTTATTTTACATTATTCGGTCTATACATGGACAGAGTTTAAGGGGGGAATGAACATGCATCTTGATGAAAAAATCTGGCTCACGCTGAGCTTCGGAATGATTATGGCATTCATGGTTATCACAGGCTATCAAACATTTGCCTTAGAAATGGGACCGCCAAGTAATAATGAACTTATTGATCCGCAAAAAGTGGATGAAACGGCACCATTTAATGAGCCTGGTATTAAACAAATTGGTGAAAATGAATACGAAGTCGTCATGACTCTCCAAGTATTTAGCTTTAACCCAATGGATATTGAGGTACCTGCAGGTTCAACAGTTCATTTTACACTGACATCAAAGGACGTTGTACACGGATTTGAAATCGCTGGCACAAATGTAAATGCGATGGTAATGCCAGGGCATATTCAAAAAATTACACAAAAATTTGATGAACCAGGTAAGTACTTGGTGTTATGTAATGAATATTGTGGTGCAGGTCACCAAGTCATGAGTACAACAATTACGGTTAAATAAGGGAGGGAAGAACCGTGCAAACAAGTGTATCGCAAAATAAGGTAGTTTCAGGTTTTAAGGATAAAGCAAATAAAGCGCTTGGTATTTCAAGACAAGATGCACTCATCTCGAAATCTTATTTAGCCGTGGCTTTTATTGCATTGCTTCTAGGTGGATTACTTGGATTGTTACAAGGGTTAAACCGTGCAGGCTTGCTCGAACTACCTGCTTGGTTAAATTATTATCAAATCTTAACGGCGCATGGAATTTTATTAGTTGTTGTGCTTTCTGCATTTTTCACAATTGGTTACTTTTATGCAGGACTTTCCCATACGTTAGGGGGACTGCTTCCTAAGGTTCGAAAAATTGCATGGATTGGCTTCTGGACAAAAATTGTTGGTTTCGTTTTAGTCGTGATTCCAATTTTAATGAATGAAGCATCTGTTATGTATACGTTCTATCCACCGATGGCAGCTCACCCGATGTTTTATTTCGGATTAGCGCTAATTGTAGTCGGTGTGTGGTTCCTTGCTGCTGGAGCATTTATCAATGTCGCTCATTGGAGAAAGAATCATAAGGGTGAGCACCTTCCGATTTTAGCGTTCTTTGCAACGGGTGTATTTGTTCTATTAGTTGGTGCAACTGCATTTGTTGCCGTTGAAGTTTTATTCATGATTATCCCATGGTCACTTGGATGGGTAGATACAATTAACGTTATGGTTGCTCGTACATTGTTCTGGGCTTTCGGCCATACAGCGGTTAACATTTGGTATTTAACAGCTGTTTCTGCTTGGTATGTCGTGATTCCAAAAGTAATTGGCGGAACACGCTTCAATGACTACTTAACACGTGTAGTTGTTATTGCATTAGTTATTATGAATATTACAGGTGGATTTCACCATCAAATTATTGACCCAGGTATTTCATTACCAATTAAATTCATGCACGTATTCATGAGTTTAGCAATCGGATTCCCGTCATTAATGACTGCGTATGCGATGTTTAGAGTATTCGAACGTACTGGAAGAAGAAAAGACGCCAAAGGTGCTCTTGGTTGGATTAAGAAATTGCCTTGGGGCGATGTTCGCTTCTTATCACCATTTATCGCGATGGCAGCTTTTGCTCCAGCTGGTGCAGGTGGTATCGTACAAAGCACAAACCAGTTAGACCAAGTGGTTCACAACACAATGTGGATCGTAGGGCACTTCCATTTAACACTTGGTATGTCAGTTATCATGACATTCTTCGGAGTGAGTTACTGGTTAGTACCATATATCTCAAATCGAGTTTTAACACCAAAAATGAACAAATTAGGCGTCATTCAAACAATTATTTGGACTATTGGTATGGTTATCATGGCATTCTCCATGCATACTGCAGGATTATTTGGAGCCCCAAGAAGAACTTCTTATACAACCTATGGAGATTTCTCATCATCATTAGGTTGGGATCCATATATGGCTGCAGTCGGTGTAGGAGCGACATTATTACTTGTTGCGGTTATTATTCAAGTGTACGCAGTATTTAACATGATGTTCTTTGCTCCTAAAGGTACAACTGAATTCCCAATTGCCGAAGTGGAAGAAAATGAAGCAAAAACTCCATATATGACAGAGCGTTGGGGAGTTTGGGTAGTGGTTATGTTAATCGTAATTGCGATGGCGTATGTACTTCCACTCACAGACATGATTGTAAATGCACCACCAGGATCACCACCGTTCAAGACGTGGTAAAACGAAAAGCGGAAGCGGCTTATCGTTTCTAGCCGCTAAATTTTTCAAAAAAAGAGATAGAACCACTTGTGGGGCTGTCTCTTTCTACTTTAAGAACTTGCAATAAAGATTTGGGAAGTGATTTCGATGTTCAAAAATCGACATACGAATATATCCTTACTTGTTGTCATCTTGTTTGGCTGTGTTTTGTTTTATATTGGGACAGATGGGTTTAAAGCTTTTACCGAAGAAACAGCAAGGGTAAATAAGCTTGTGGATGAACAACCAGAGTTCCCGGATGTCACCTTAGAGGACAGTAAAGGAAGAACCTACTCGCTTTCTGAGTTTGAGGATAAGTATCTTTTTATCACATTCCTTTATACCTCATGTAACACGGTTTGTCCCCAATTGGAATATAACATGGCTCAAGTGTACGATTTACTACCACAGAAATATATCGGAGAAGATATCGTATTTCTAAGTATCAGCTTTGATCCAGAAAGAGATGATCCGTCAACACTAGAAAGATATCGTAAGGCTTTTAAAAGTGATGGGGAAACTTGGAGGATGGCAAGAATTAAGGACCAAAATGAACTCGATTCATTGCTTGAAAAATTCGGTGTGATTGTCATTCCCGATGGAAGAGGGAACTTTACCCATAACTCAGCTTTTTATCTTGTTGATAAAAATAGGCGACTAATTGATGTGATGGATTTTACAGAAATTGAAGCGGCTGCTGTTAAAGTGACAAGCATTCTAGAAAAGGAAGTGGGTGTGAAATGATGACACAATTCATCTACGGACTTCTATTCTACATTTTCTTAATGCTGCCTCCTGTTGCCAATTTAGTAGAATCAATCATGATTACCCATATGCATATGCAAATGCCGATGCTTGTGATTTCTGGATTTTTAATGGCTGGTATTTTTCTAAAAAGGTTCCCTCGCTTTTTTGAAAAATGGAATAGTAACGGCATACCAGGTATTACGTTGTTCATGATTGTCATTATTTGTTGGACGATTCCAAGAACGATGGATGAAGCATTAACCCTTCAAGCGATCGAAGCTTGGAAGTTTATCAGCTTGCCGTTTTTAGCAGGATTTCCTTTACGAGATAGTTGGAAAAAGCTCACGAAAGCAGGAAAAAATTTGATTATCATTATTTTTACGGTGAAATATTTTGGAATGGGGGCCCTATATATTTGGTCAGAGGATCAGCTATGCAACAACTATTTAGTCATTGATCAATTAACGCTTGGCTGGGGATTCATTACAACAGCAATTTGTCTTGTCATCTATTTAGTCTATGCCTTTACGGTTGATCCAACAAAATATGAGTAAGTCTGGCGAATCGAAATCCTAATATAAGTTGAAAAAGTAATCTATAATAGTAAGTAGATTACTTTTCTAAAAAGGAGGGTTTCGATGACGGAGGAAAATAAGGTCAGTTGGAACTTTGACAATAGTTATGCGGAATTGTCCAAATCATTTTATAGTAAGGTCAACCCAAGTCCAGTCAGTTCACCTAAGTTAATCAAGCTCAATGAGTCGTTGGCAGGAGAGCTTGGATTAGATATTCAGGCATTAAAGTCTGATGAAAACATAGAAGTATTTGCTGGCAACGAAATTTTTGACGGAGCATTCCCTATAGCTCAAGCCTACGCAGGTCATCAATTTGGCCATTTTAATATGTTAGGGGATGGAAGAGCAGTTCTGATAGGGGAGCATATTACACCAAATGGCAAAAGAGTGGATATCCAGCTTAAAGGTTCAGGGCGAACACCTTACTCACGTGGTGGAGATGGACGTGCCGCACTCGGTCCGATGTTACGGGAATACATTATTAGTGAAGCGATGCATGCATTAGGGATTCCTACAACGCGAAGTCTTGCTGTGGTCACAACTGGGGACCCTATCTATCGTGAAGATAAGCTCCAGGGGGCAATCTTAACCCGAGTGGCTGCAAGTCATATTCGGGTCGGCACTTTTCAATATGTTGCTGCCTTTCAAGGAGAGAAGCTGAAGGAGCTTTCGGACTATACAATCAAGAGACATTATCCATATATTGAAGATCATAAAGAAAAATATCTGAAGCTTCTTCAAGAAGTGGTCAAACGTCAAGCAAAGCTCATTGCCCAGTGGCAACTAGTAGGTTTTATCCACGGTGTCATGAATACGGATAATATGACAATTAGTGGAGAAACGATTGATTATGGACCGTGTGCTTTTATGGATACGTATCACCCTGAAACGGTGTTTAGTTCGATAGATGTCCAAGGCCGCTATGCTTATGCTAATCAACCATATATGGCAGGATGGAATCTCGCTCGGTTTGCTGAAAGTCTTTTAACACTTCTTCATGAAGATCAAGAAGAGGCAGTTAAAATCGCTCAGGCTGAGATTACGAACTACAATGAATTGTATCAATTACATTGGCAGGCAGGAATGAGAGCAAAGTTAGGACTCTTTAACGAAGAGGAAGAGGATAAAATTTTGATCGATAATCTCCTCGGAATGATGCAAATGAACAAAGCCGATTATACAAATACGTTCAGAGCGTTAACTTTAAATGACCCACAGAAATCTAGTTTATTTAGCTCAAGCGAATTTGCGATTTGGTATGAGAGATGGCGTCAAAGGCTAGGGCGACAGGAAGAGTCCTTAGAAGCTGCACATGAATTAATGCGCAAAACGAATCCAGCTGTCATCCCACGGAACCACCGAGTGGAGGAAGCGTTAGAAGCAGCTGAAAAAGGTGATTACGAAGTAATGGAACGACTGCTAGCCGTTCTTTCTAATCCATTTGCTTATACTCCTGAACAAGAAGAGTATTGCACTTTGCCAGGTCCATCTGACGAGCCTTATCAAACCTTTTGCGGAACATAAAGGCTCTTTTCGCAAAAAATGTTGCTTTTAGATAAAAATTGATTTAATTGAATTGCAATATTTCCTTTTAAAAACAGAAAAGGGCAGCGAAAAGTGCCGAGCAAAAATAATTTGTAGCACTAAACCTTGTAAGAGGTGTAAATGTCGGCTTTAGGACATTTACGAAAAAAACAACAAGTTTTTTTCGTCAGAAAATAAACAATCAAAGAGAAAACAGCGAACATAAATAAATGGAGGAGCCAATTTTAGCTCCTCAATTTTATTTCAGCTTCGGCAATTGTTCCTTATAAAGCTTTCGTAATTCACTTAATTTCTCTAAATTCTCTAGTGATTGCTTTTCTAAGTACTGTCCAATCCCCAGAATAAAGTTCTCTACTAAAAAAGTTGGGGCAATCATCGAGTGAAATTCCCACAGTTCTCCTCGATTTGTATAGAAAATATAATCCCCATTCTCTTGAAAATCAGAAATTAGCAAATCTGTCAGGATGATGGTTTTATAGTTTACTCTTTTGGCGTAATCGAGCAGAACACTTGCCTCGCGATTCATTGCCACAAATCCAAAAATAAACACAACATCTTCCTTGCGAATATGCATGAGCGACTCGAATAATTCATGTCCGCTTTTTGGTAAAAGCTCGATCTCTAAACCAAAGCGGGCGAGTCGATGCTTCATTAAAATCGAAAGACCTTCTGATGAGCTTGGAGCATGAATATATATTTTTCTGCAAATAGACATTAATCTAATTGCTTTATTAAATTTTTCATAATCAATTTCTTGTAAAGTATTAACGAGCTGACTTTTCGTTATGGAAAGCAAATGCTCGTGGATCTGTAGTTCTTGATCCTGAATTTGTAGTAAGGAATTTTTCAGCTTGTTATCAGGTGATATCTGTTCTTTTTCCTTTAGTGCAGCTTTAAACGATTTGAAGTTGTCGTAGCCAATTTGCTTCCAAAAGCGAGAAACAGTAGCGTTGCTTATTTCAAGCGTCTCTGCTAATTCTGTTTCAGAGTAGTATAATATTTGTTTCCCCATTTTTTCGATGAAGTCTGCAATCCGTTTTTGATTGGCAGTCAGCTTTTTTACATCCCATTCCATATCCACAAAAAATCCCTCCTGCAACCATGTTATCACAAAAAGAAAAATATTTTTCATAAATATATAAAATAAAAAAATCTTACAATTATCTAACTATTTCTTAATATTTCCTTTACAATTGCTAACTAGAATAAGTGGTAATAAGAGTTAAGGAGGAAAGGAAATGTTAAAAGAACGATATGTACTCACTCAATCTCAAAAAATGATGGTATTTATTTTGTCTATGTGTCTTTACGGACTAAGTAACATGTTTACCGAACTTGTCCCATCTGTAAATATTGGACCAATTGAATTACAAATCGATTGTTTTGCCTTTATTCCGTTAGCACTATGTATGTTATTCCATCCTTTGTATGCTGCCATTGGTGCCTCAACAGGTGAATTGATTTTTGGAGAGTTAATGTTAGGGCAATTTGGTGGTATTGACGAACTTGAGAAGTTTATTCTATTTTCCCTTGGAATGTGTATCGGAGGTATGATTATCCGCAATGCTCAAAGCAGATCACAGGTTGCTATGGGGGCAATTGCTGGTTATGGTATATTCCTTGTTTTAAGTACAATTGTTGATATCGTAAAAGTCGTTATTGGAGTCGAGGACTTTGAAGCAGTACCTGGTTTAGCAGAGAGTATTTATGTGGTAGAAGGCGTTGAATTCTTAACAGACCTAATTTTCTCGGGGACACTTTTTGCCTTACTACCAACACTGTATTTAGTACCTCGTTTATATGGAAAAATTGAGCCTTTGTTAGGAATGAAGCCTCGTAGCAATAAAGCTAACTATCAAATAAATGAAATCATTACGCCAAAATTTGTTCTTATGAGTCTTGTATTATCTGTGATTGCATTCCTTGCAACTACTTTAGCAGAGTTAGATATTGAGATCGGTGTCTGGGAGCCAGAATTTGTTGATACTTATGGTACACAAGTGATTTGGATTGTGATTGGTGTTGCTGCACTATGCTCCATTGCGATTATCGCTTATTTGTTGAAAAAGGGTAAAGACTCATCAAAAGAGGATATGAGTAATATTGTCTAAGCCATTGATCGAAATTCAAAATGTGACGTTTCAGTATCCAGGCAGTGATGTAAGAGTGCTAAATGGAGCGAACTTGATAGTTGAAGAAGGGGAGTTCTTAGCTATTATTGGAGGAAACGGTTCAGGGAAATCAACGATTTGTAAATTGATGAATGGGCTCATCCCCCATTTCTATGTTGGGGAATTTGAAGGAGAAGTTATCTCAAACGGTCACATTACGACAACTCATGATGTAGCCACACTTTCAAAATCAATTGGCTATGTATATCAAGATTTTGAGAATCAATTACTGCGCCCAACTGTACTAGACGATGCCTCATTTGTTCCTTTGAATTATGGATTGTCTGATTTTAAGGAACGGGGCAAATGGGCATTACAAGTTACGGGTCTTACTCACCTAGCCAACGAATTCGTATGGCAATTAAGCGGAGGTCAAAAGCATTTACTTGCCTTAGCAGGAGCGATCGCGATGAGACCGAAAGTGTTAATTGTGGATGAGCCCGTTGCTCAATTGGACCCTCAGCATGCCAAGCGTATATATGATGTTTTAAGAACATTAAATGAAGAGTACGGTATGACGATTATCGTGATCGAGCATCATACAGAGTTTATTGCAGAATATTGTAAGAGCGTTGCCCTGATGGATCAGGGAAAGGTGCTATGGAAGAAGGATGTTCGAGAAGCGCTTTGTAGTGTGGAGGATTTGATATCACGACAAATCTTTCCACCTCAAGTAACAATGGCTGCACATTATTTGAATCGGGATACAGCCTATCCCATCACGATAGAGGAAGCCGTTGCATACTTTCAGTTGAATTTGCCAGCCCATACATTTTTACCAGAATCGGTTAAAACAGAGAATTCAGCGGTGCTAGCTGTTAAAAATGCTACGGTAAGCTATAAAACGTTGCAAAAACAAATGAAAAAGGCGCTCAATAATGTCTCAGCGACTTTCCACAAAGGAGACCAAATTGCTCTCGTTGGAAATAATGGGGCAGGCAAATCTTCATTATTAAAGCTTCTGACTGGGATTGTAAGGCCAACCGAAGGTTCGATTGAATTGTTTGGAAAGACATTAAAGAAAATTTCTCCTGAAATACTGTCAAATGATGTAGCTTTTGTCTTTCAAAATGCAGAGGAAATGTTTATTGATGATAGTGTAAGAAAGGAAATTGAATTTTATTTAAAGGCACGAAAAGTAGAAAATGCAACGGCCCTTGTTGACCAGATTCTAGAAGACTTTGATTTAACGAGTCTTCAGCATCAAGACGCTAGGCTCCTCAGTGGTGGACAACAGCGTAGAGTGTCATTGGCAATAGGAGCAGCGATGAGGCCATCTGTTGTTATCCTTGATGAACCGACTGCTAATTTAGATATTGCAACGAAAAATAAAGTTGTACTGATGTTGCAACGGCTAAAAAAACATGTAGATACCATTATTGTGGCGACCCACGATATGCAGCTTGTAGCTGAGTGGGCCAATCGCATTCTCGTGATGCATCAAGGAGAATTGATCGCGGATGATACGAGCGAGGTCATTTTTAACCAACAAGAAATCTTAAACTGTGCAGGTCTTGTTCCACCACAAATTGTAACGTTATGCCACGAGTTGAATTTGCCACACTGTGCCACAATTGAGGTATTTCTAGATTGCTGGAGGCAAGTAGAGCAGCGAGGTGTGTTAGTTGGAAACTAGTAAATTGTTAAACGAGAAATTTTCCCTTGAATATGTGAAAGGGGAATTGGTGAGAACGGCATACAGTACGGAGGTCAATCTCTTAACAAAGCTTGATCCGCGTGTCCTGCTCATTTGGTACAGCTACTTTGCTATTGTCCCATGGTTCATTCATAGCCATGTTGTATTAATTGGGTATTTATTATTCATGATTTTTTTGACATACAAAGCAAAGGTGAGCCCGCTCATTCTTGTTGTCCTTGGCCTCGGTTTACTCACAGAGATGGGGATTATTTTTCTAATATCACTTCTTTTTGGAGGGAATTTTGAAACGGTTCTGCCGATGTTCTGGCTCAGTATCAAACTAGGAGGAATTTCTTTAGCAAGTGTAGCTGTTTTTACAAGCCTAAATCCGGAAAAATTTAGCGACGCCTTGTTAAGAATGGGATTTCCCTCAGCCTTTTCATTTAGCGTCGCGTATGGCTATCGCATTCTCCCAACTTTACTAGAAGAATTCCAACAAATCATTTTGTCTTATCGTTTGAGAGGGCAAGCGCCTTCTAAAAATGGTATTTTCTATTGGCGGAAGCTAGCATACTATTTAATTGTTTTTATCCGGTCTTTTTATCCACTTATTTTAAACACGGCTAAACGTTCGCGAACAACAGTAGAAGCTCTTGAAACTAAAGGTTTCAGTTATGCTGCTAAAGATTCAGAGATGATCAAGCTGAAAACAGGCTATTTAAAGCTTACGTATATCGATTACTCGTTTATGATGATTTCTGTTTTATATTTAATCATAGTCCATGCATTGCATTTTGTGTTATAGAGGAGAGTTATCATGAAATTTGATTTCCATACCCATGCAAAATTATCGAAGAAAGTTGATTTTTCTTTGCCATATTTCGAGGAGATGGCTAAAAGTGCTTTGCTTGCTGGTCTAGATGGCATTGCTTTAACCGAGCATTTTAATACGAAAAACTTTCACGAGGTATACGATACACTTGATGAATATTTTACCTATCTGGATGGCTATTATGATATTCATGGTCTAAAAGTATTTCCAGGCATGGAAGTGGACATTTTTGAGGTGGGACACATTTTGTGTATCGGTGACCTTCAAGATGTACGTGACATGCGTGAGAAGTTGAATAGTTACACGGAAAAAGGAGCTTTCATTCCTTTTGCAGACCTGCTGAAGCTACGTTCGAATTATGACATGCTCGTTATTGGGGCACATCCTTATCGACCAGGTACACCTTTGAAGGATTTAGATCCCTCTTTATTAAAACAGTTAGATGCTTTTGATTTGAACGGAAAAGATTTGCATACACGTGGGGTAGCGGAAAATAAGAGGGATGTTCATTCTTTAGCGTTAAAGCTTGATAAACCTGTTGTTGGGGGAAGTGACACCCATCATTTTATGCAGTATGGAGCGGTTTATACGATTCTTGAACAGGATTGTGCGAATGTAAAAGAGTTAAAGAATGCTGTTTTAGAAGGACATTTTTCAGTAGAAGTGGCTGAAGATTTACATTACCGTGTGTCTGAGGCAACTCGTCTAAAAGCAATTGAAAAAGAGAAACAAGAAAATCAAATGGTACTTGAATAGATGAGGAAGCTGTCACAAATGGTGTGTTGTTTAGATGCCCAATTGGACAGCTTTTGTTTTGTAGAAAAAGCGGTCAAGAAGACAACTATTATCAAAAACCTAACAATAGTGTCCGCATGAACTCGTCATGAAGACAACTATAATCAAAAAACTAACGATAGTGTCCGCATGAATTCGTCATGAAGACAACTATTATCAAAATCTCATCAACAATGTCCACATGAACCCGTCATGAAGACAACTATTATCAAAAACCTAACAATAGTGTCCGCATGAACCCGTCATGAAGACAACTATTATCAAAATCTCATCAACAGTGTCCACATGAACTTGTCATGAAGACAACTATTATCAAAACCTCATCAACAGTGTCCGCATGAACTCGTCATGAAGACAACTATTATCAAAATCTCATCAATAGTGTCCACATGAACTCGTCATGAAGACAACTATTATCAAAAACCTAACAACAGTGTCTGCATGAACTCGTCATGAAGACAACTATTATCAAAATCTCATCAACAGTGTCCACATGAACTAGTCATGAAGACAACTATTATCAAAAACCTAACAATAGTGTCCACGTGAACTAGTCATGAAGACAGGATTGTGAAGATAAACAAAAAAGATGTCCTCATGAAAAAATCATAAGGACAAGATTTAGTAGAATATCAAAATAGATGTCTTCATGGAAAGGGAACAAGCACTTTATTTGCCTGTTCCATTAAAATAGTTCTCTAATAGACATCATTTATTATTATTTTGAAAGATGTTTTGATGCAGCTTCATCTGCAATAATGACCACATTAGGGTGGTTTTGAAGGATGGAAGCTGGAAACTCTTCAGATACTTCATTCGTAAATAAACGTACAAGCGCTTCTGCTTTCTGTTCACCTGAAACGAGGAGAAGAATCATTTTACTTTCCATGATGGTTCCAATTCCCATCGTAATCGCTTGAGTTGGTACTTCATCTATACTTTCGAAAAATCTTGAGTTAGCTTCACGAGTAGATTCTTCTAAATCAACGACATGTGTTCTAATCGAAAAAGGCGTTCCTGGTTCATTAAAGCCAATGTGTCCGTTTAAACCAAGACCTAATACTTGAATGTCAATTTGACTTGCGTTTGAGATAAGTTGCTCATAGTCTTCACATTCAGCCTGTAAATCCGCAGCTTTTCCATTGGGTAGGAAGGTTTGACTTGGTGAAATATCAACATGCTTAAAGAAATTTTCCTGCATAAAGGAATAGTAGCTATTTGCATCAGCTCTTTCGATTCCCACGTATTCATCTAAGTTAAAGGTAGTAACATGTTGAAAAGAGGCTTTTCCTTCTTTGTAAGCTTCGATTAAGTAACGGTATAAGCCTTCTGGTGTGGAACCAGTAGCTAAACCTAGAACAGGGTTCTCTTTGCTTTGGATTAAGTCTAAAATAAATGAACTTGCTTTTTGGCTCATTTCATCATAATTTTTTACAGTTATTAGTTTCATAATATTCACCCTTTGTATGCTATTGCGCCACGGCAAATTGTGTATTGGATATTAATATTGTCATCTACAAGTAAAAGGTCCGCATCTTTTCCAATCGCGATGCTTCCTTTGCGGTCAAAGATTCCGATCTGTTTAGCTGGATTGACGGAGGCCATCTGAATAATCTCGGCGATAGAAACTCCGTCAAGCTGGAGCATTTGTTGTGCCCCTTCATTCATTTTTAAAATACTTCCTGCCAAGGTTCCATCTTCTAATACGGCACGGTCAGTAGATACTTTTACTGGTTGACCACCGAGTTCATAATCGCCAGGTTCTAATCCTTTCGCTCTCATAGAATCTGTAATCATAATCAAGCGATCGCTTCCGATGTTGTTATACGCTAGTTGAAGCATTTCAGGAGCTACATGAATGCCGTCACAGATCACTTCTGCACGTAATTCTTTTAGTTGAAAAGCGGCCCCAACGACACCAATATCGCGATGGTGAATTCCAGACATCGCATTACATAAATGAGTGACTTGACGAATACCTTCAGATACTGCTTTTTTCATTCCTGAAAAATTAGTTTCAGTATGTCCTGCAGATACATTTACGCCTGATTTATCAAGTGTACCGATAAAATGGCCATCCACATCATGTTCAGGTGCCATTGTGATCGTTTTAATCAGGTTTCCTGATAATGCCTGCCATTTCTGAAATAATTCCAAATCAGGCTCTACTATATGCTGTAATGGCTGAGCACCGGCACGTTTTTTATTCACAAATGGACCCTCTAAATGGATTCCAATGACTTCAGCTTGGCCTTCTTTGTTTGGATAATTTTTAACATTAATTAATGCCTTTTCGACATTTTCAGGAGCTTGAGTAATTGTTGTGGGAAGGAAGCTTGTTGTGCCTTCACTTGGTAAGTTTGTGGCCATTGTATCGAGTGCGGCTTCTGTTGCATCCATTACGTCTGCTCCGTACGCACCATGGATATGTCCATCAATAAAGCCTGGAATCAGATTTAAATTGGTCCCATCAATTATGATTCTATTTTCAAGTTGCTCTGTTTCAAAAGGTGTAGAAGTAACCTGAGAGATTGTCCCATTTTCGATCAAGAGGGAGCCTTGCTCGATTACTTCTGTTTCTGTGAAAATTTTAACATTCTTAATTAGTATGGACTTCATTTTCTAGTTTCCTTTCTTTATAGACGAAAAAAGTGGAAGGTGATTCATTTTTTAAGTTTGTCTATATCATATGAAAAAAATCCAATCCAGTCTCGGCGGATTAGATTTTTTTCGGCTAAGGCTGTTTTCGTATAGATTTTGCCTCGAATTAATTAAACAAGTTCAACCATCATTCCTGGCTTTAGCTTCAACAATAATGGTACATCATCTTCATGAATCTTTCCAATTACATTGACTCGTTCATCTGCAGGTAAGTCATGTATGGCAATTTGAATCTCGCCTTGGTAACGACCATATCGTTGATTGTCCATTGTAATTGTACCAACAGGACGCGAGTAACTATTGGAAGGAGCGATTGGTTCTATCGATCTTGTGTTCATAAAACGTAGAACATCTCTAGAAAAATCAGGTCTTAATTGATACGTTCCTTGATGCCCGAATCCATTTTCGGTACGTAGTGAAATCACATTTTCATGATCAAATTGTACTAATCTTTTCAACAGCTCTTCTCCAGGCTCAGGATCCCCGATATAAACGTCTTCTACTCCTTCTTGAAAAAGCTCTAATGCAGACAAGAAAGGATCCGCAGAACGGTGGTCTTCAAGAGTTGGTAATCCTTCGAATAGGGGACCTCTTTTTTCACCGTCACCAGGAACATAGGCACTGATTGGAATGCCATAGCGTTTATATAATTCATTTTGTTGATGGAAGAACTCTTTGCTTAAGCCAGTCTCACGACGTGGATAAAAATTATGCCAGCCAATGATATGCTCCGTTTTTAATCCTTGCGAGATTAGAGCATCCAAATCTTTTGCAAATAAAATACTGGCATTGACTGCAATTTTAAATTCGTTTGCTAATTCACAAATCAAGCCATGGTCAAAGAAATCATCCAAACGAAGTCCTGTTACACCTAAATCCTTCAACTCGAAAAAGCTATCAATCCCTAAATGAGAAGGTGTTTTATAGGATACATCCGCAAAAACTTCAATCCCATTTTGGCTGGCTAGCTTTAATAGATTTTTTGCTCGTTCGGCTAATTCACCTTGTTCTTCAGGGAGGTGAAGCGAGGTAAACGCTCGCTTCACACCCATTTTTCCTGCAAAAACAATTCTTTCTTCTGCTAGTTTGTCATTTAAATAGAATGATATTCCGATCAATCGTATTCAACTGCCATTTCATCTTTAAATCCGAATAGGTAAGTAAAGAGGAAGCCAGCTGCGTAAGCAATTACAACGCCTAATAAATAGAGCAGAACTTCTCCAGTGTTTACAAGGAACGCTAGTGGTAAACCAGACACACCAACTGCAATAGTTGCGACATTAAAGTATGCTTGGAACGCTCCACCAATACCTGCACCTAGACAAGCAGTGATAAACGGTCTTCCAAGAGGAAGCGTTACACCAAAGATAAGTGGTTCACCAATTCCTAAGATACCAGATGGAAGTCCACCACCAATTGCTCTTTTTAAACGAGGTTTCTTCGTTTTGAAATAGATTGCAAAAGCAGCACCGACTTGACCAGCTCCACCCATTGCCAGGATTGGTAATAATGGGTCATCCCCAATGGTATTGATTAACTCTAAATGTACAGGAGTTAAACCTTGATGTAATCCAGTTACAACTAATGGTAGGAATGTTGCACCAAGAACAAATCCAGCGACAATTCCACCCATATCTAGAACAGCAAGTAAACCTTTTGTAATAACGTCAGAGATAAATCCACCAACAGGCATAAAGACAACATAAGTAACAATACCAGTAATCAATAAAGAAATAGTTGGAGTTAAGATAATATCTAGTGACTGCGGAATAAATTTACGTACACGTTTTTCGACAATAGCAATGAAAATAGCTGCTAATAAAACACCAATAAGTCCGCCACGTCCTGGGACGAGTTCTTTACCAAAAAGAATAATTGTTGCAGCAGCAGGGTTAAGAATTAAGATCCCGGCTAAAGCACCTAGTGCAGGAGAGCCACCGAATTCTTTTGATGCGTTAAGACCTACTAAAATACCAAGGTAAGAGAATAATCCTCCACCAATAACCGTTAAGATTATAGCAATCTGTGAATCAGCTGCTACCCAACCAGCTTGAATAACTGCTTTAGAGATCCCTGTAATTAATCCAGAAGCAACTAGCGCTGGAATTAATGGAATAAAGATACTCGCAATTTTATTTAAGAATAGCTTGAAAGGTGTTGCGTTCTTTTTCTTCAAATCAGACTTTACACTTGCAGCGCGGTCTTTTAAATTAATTTCGCCGCCAACTAATTTCCCGAATTCTTCTGTAACTTTGTTGACCTTACCAGGTCCTAGGATGATTTGTAATGTATCTTCCTCAACAACCCCGATTACGCCATCGATTTTCTTGATAGCATCTTTGTTTACAAGTGATTCATCTACTGGAGTTACACGAAGTCTTGTCATACAGTGTGTGTAAGACGCGACATTTTGAGATCCACCAAGCTGTTCTAATATTTTTTCAGCAAGAATTTTGTTGTTTTCCGCCATAATTGGCTCCCCCCATCATTTTCAATTTGATGATCGATCTTTTAAAAATTGGATAGCGCCTCTCGTTTTATCGATATAATCGACGGTTTCTTCGAATTGTTCAGATGCCATGCATAAGAACAAAATATCAATCATGAAGAGCTGTGCTAATCGAGAGGACGTGGCAGCGCTTCGGAATGGAGCTTCGGCAGAATGAGAGGTAAATAACTTCATGTCTGCTAAATCTGCAACAGAAGATTGCCCGTATTTTGTTAAGCTAATGGTCTTCATGCCTTGTTCTTTTGCTAATGCCATCACATTGATGACTTCAGGTGTTTCTCCTGAAAAAGAGATTCCAAACAATACATCGTCTGGCTCGGCATTCGCGATCAAAGTTGCTACTAAATGTGTGTCAGAAAAAGCCGTTGAACTCTTTTTGATGCGAAGCAATTTTTGTTGCGCATCTGTAGCGATGATATGTGAAGCTCCAATGCCAAAGAAATGAACATTTTTGGCGGTTAAAAGGGCTTGAACGGCCTTCTTTAACTCTTCATAATGGATAACTTCCACTGAATCACGTAGGCTCTGAATGCTATTGCTTAATGTTTTTTGAACGATATCTTCGCTCTTTTCGCCACGTTCAAAATCTCTGTACCCCTGTTCAACCGGTTTCCCTAAGTCGCTAATTATACGTATTTTTAATTCTTGAAACCCCTTGAAACCCAGTGATTTACATAGTCTGATGACCGCGGCACCACTTGATTCGGTAATTGCTGCTAATTCACTAACTGTGCAGTTTACAGCATCATGTGGAGATTGCAGAATATACTGGGCGATTTTTCTTTCAGACTCTGGCAATTGTCCCAGCATATTTTCGATGATTTTTAATCCACCGGAAATAATCGTGATACATCACCTCCTTAACCGGAAATTAGGGATTACTTATTAATAGCTCTACGAACATATCCATTTGCTTCTTCAAGTAATTTAATAGCTTCGTCTTTCGTAACGCTGTTAGCTAGCATGACGATGGCCACTTTTACTTGTAAACCAGAAGCTTGAAGTGCCTCAAGTGCTTCTTCATAGCTAACATCTGTAATTCTTGTGATGATATTGATGGCACGTTCTTTTAGTTTTTCGTTGCTGACGTGAACATCAATCATCAGATTTTCGTAAGCTTTTCCTAATAAAATCATAGAAGAAGTTGAAATCATGTTAAGGATCATCTTATGAGCTGTAGCAGCTTTTAATCTTGTTGATCCAGTCAACACTTCAGGTCCAACAACTACTTCAATTGCCTGATCTGCTTCCTTACTAATAAGGGCATTTTTGTTACATGAAAGAGCAACTGTTTTAGCCCCAATGCTGCGAGCATATTGGAGGGCACCAATTACATAAGGTGTTCTTCCGCTAGCCGCAATCCCAATGACTGTGTCATTTTCCGTTAGGTTAATTGCTTTTAAATCTGCAACTCCAGCTTCAGGTTTGTCTTCTGCACCTTCTACAGCCTTAACAAAAGCATTTTCTCCACCAGCAATAATTCCTTGTACCATTTCAGGTGGTGTACTAAATGTCGGAGGACATTCCACAGCGTCAAGAACGCCTAATCTCCCGCTCGTTCCAGCTCCGATATAAACAAGTTTTCCTCCTTGTTTAAACGATTCTAACGCGTATCGAACAGCAACTTCGATATTAGGTAGTTCTTCTTGAACAGCTATAGCAATCTTTTGATCGTCGTCATTCATGATTTTTAAAATGTCCATTGGTTCAGCTGTGTCGATTTGCATGGAACGCTCATTTCTAGATTCTGTTGTTAACGTTTTCAAGTTATGTTGCATGGTAAAGTTCCTCCGTGTTTTTGGCTTGATGTCGTTTTCATATGTTCACCACTAATATATCTTCTTCAAAACAAAATTTCAATAAGTTTTAAAAAATAGTGAAATTTTATTTCACTATACTTTTATATCATAATAAGTCTTGCCTAAAAAAGGTTGTCTTATTGACCGTGAATTGTGCTGGATTTATGATTGAACTACTAAATTGGATCTTGAGGGGGGAGATGGGACTTGGAAGCAATCATCTTAGCAGCAGGTTATTCTAGTCGAGCGAAGGATTTCAAAATGCTGTTGCCTCTTGGGAAAAAATCAATCTTAGAGCATACGATATCTAAATTTGAAGGGGTTTGTGAAAGAGTTATTGTCGTAGGCGGACATAATTCGAATTTTTTACAGGAAGCTATTTCAAAAATCAATTCAATCAAAATAAAATACGTCTTAAATGAGAATTTTGATTTGGGGATGTTTAGCTCGATTCTAAAAGGGTGTGAAGAAATACGTGCACCCGAATTTTTTATCACGCCCGGAGACTGTCCACTGGTGAAGAAGGAAACCATTAAGATCTTGGCAAGAACTGAGGGGGAAGTTGTCATTCCAAGCTTTGAATATAGAGGTGGACATCCGATTAAATTATCGAGTGAGATTGGGCATGCAATTCTTGCTGCTGAAGCCAACAGTAATTTGCGGATGATCCTACAAGATTTTGATAAAAAATATGTAAACGTCGATGATCCAGGTGTGCTTATGGATGTAGATACGCCTGAAGATTATAAAAGAGTTTTAGAATATTATGAGGAAAGAATGAAGTGACTGCTGCCTAGAATGTGAGGTTGCAGTTTTTTTGTTTATGGTTGCCTAGAGTGGTTCATGCGGACAAGTATCGCCGAATTCTTGCAATAGTTGTCTTCATGAAAGCTTCATGCGGACACTATTTTCAGGCCAACTGAGATTAATGTCTTCATGTGGATTTCATGCGGACACTATTTTCAGGCCAACTTAGATTAATGTCTTCATGAAGGCTTCATGCGGACACTATTTTCAGGCCGGCTGAGATTAATGTCTTCATGAAGGCTTCATGTGGACACTATTTTCGGACCGGCTGAGATTAATGTCTTCATGAAGGCTTCATGTGGACACTATTTTCGGGCCGGCTGAGATTAATGTCCTCATGGGAAATTCATGCGGACACTAAATTCGGGCCAGCTGAGGTTAATGTCTTCATGGGCACTTTATGCAGACACTATATTTAGACCAACCAAGATTAATGTCTTTATGATCCCAAAAAGAAACCAACTGAAAACAAGATGCTCTTAATCTAAGTTACAAAAACAGAATTTTTAGAAAAAATATTGTCAGATTACCTAACAAAAACCATTTTTTCAAATACAACTTCATATATAATAAATAAAATTCATTTTACCAGTGCGAAAAGAGAGGCGTCTATTCTAAGAAGGATGCCTTTTATCATCGGTCGAAGGGTGTTGCTTATATGATTACGAAAGACATTAGCCAGTCAGTAGTGAAAAAGGATCATGTAGACAAGGTAGCGGGTCAACTTCCTTATATCAGCGACGTGAAAATGGAAGACATGCTGTATGGCGTTTTATACCGCTCACCTATTGCATACGGAAAGGTGCTTTCAATCGAGTATCCAATCTTACCTGAAGGCTATCATGTGATTGGGGCTGAACATATTCCTGGAGGGAATTTCGTCAAAATCTTAATTCCCGATCAGCCGATTTTTGCCAATGAGTGGGTCAATTATATCGGGGAACCAATCTTTATGCTTGTGGGAAAAGAGTTAGAGGTACTATATCAATTGCTTGATGAAGCCCAAGTAAAATTTGAAGAACATGAAGCTACATATACACTTGACGACGCGATTGAGAAAATGACCGATGTGATGGCGACTCATGAATTTGGAGAAAGTCTCCAAACGATTGAGGAGATTGGAAAAAAAGCGTACCAAATTATCGAGGAAGAATATGAGACGGGGTATCAAGAGCATGTCTATTTAGAGCCGCAGGGGATGCTTGGGATATATCAAGAAGATGAAATCCAAGTACAAGGCTCAATGCAATGTCTCTATTATATAAAAAATGCATTGATTAGTGCCTTAGCTTGCGATGACGATGAGGTTCGAGTCATTCAAAGTCCAACAGGTGGAGGCTTTGGTGGAAAAGAAGACTTTCCATCGATGATGGCTTGCCATGTGGCCATTGCGGCACAGGTTGTCAAAAAGCCAGTGATGTTACTTTTTGATCGGTCGGAGGATTTGGTTGTCACGACAAAAAGACATCCCTCAAAAATCAAATATAAAACGGCTCTCGATAGGGACGGAAACATTCTCAGTATGAGTACAGAAGTTTTTCTTGATGGGGGAGCCAATACAGGACTAAGTCCAGTTGTCCTACAACGAGCATTGCTCAACAGTGCGGGTGTCTATAAGATTCCTCACTATCATGCCAAAGGTTATGTGTTAAAAACGAATACCGTACCAAACGGAGCTTTCAGAGGATTTGGAGCACCGCAAAGCTTCGCTGGTTTAGAGAGTCATATGGGCCACATTGCGCGTATTGCTGGTAAGGACCCGCTTGAGTATAAGCGTCAATATCTGGTGAAGCAAGGGGAACCGACTATTACCAATGGACGTTTTAGAGACCCGATCTTCATGGAGGACATGATTGAGGATCTCTTGAAGACGTTGAATTATAAAAAGAAAAAAGAAGAGTTTGCTAGATTCAATCAACAAAGCCCACGCTTCAAAAAAGGAATTGGAACCTCGCTTTTTTTGCATGGCTGTGGTTTTACTGGAAGTGGCGAGCGGGATCATATTAAAGCGACCGTTAAGCTTTTAAAAACGAAAGACGATCAAGTTTTGGTGAAAATCTCGAACTCGGATATGGGGCAGGGCATTTTTACCACGCTGAGCAAAATTGTCGCACAAGAGTTAGGTGTGCCATACGAAGAGATTTCATTTCCATACCCTGATACAAAGGATGTTCCTGATTCTGGTCCGACTGTAGCATCTCGGACAACGATGATTGTCGGAAAGTTGCTGGAGCGTGCAGCACGAAGACTCAAGGAAAAATGGCAGTCAGGTGTAGAACAAGAAATCGTTGAAGATTACGTCCATGAGGAAATGATTCCTTGGGATGAAAAAACATTTTCAGGAGATGCCTATCCTGCCTATTCATGGGGCGTCAATATAGTCGAGGTTGAAGTTGACTCGTTCACAGGAAATGTTCAGTTGGAAAAAATTCATGCAAGTTTTGATATCGGAAAAGCCATTGATGAACGAATAGTCAAAGGACAAATAGATGGCGGTATGGCTCAGGGTCTCGCCTATGGGTTTATGGAAAAAATGACATCAAAGCAAGGACGAATTCAGCAAAGGAGCATTACCGACTATGGTCCACCAACGGCCATGGATATCGTCCATATAGAAAGCAAACTTTATGACAATCCATATGCAGGCGGACCATATGGTGCCAAGGGGGTTGGCGAATTGACATTGATTGGTGGCGCCCCTGCTGTTCAATCAGCAATAGAGGATGCGCTTGCGGTTCCTTTTTATCAAATTCCAATTACACCGGAAATAATCATCGAAAGTCTTGAAAAGAGAGAAGGGGAAGCTGTTGATTAAATTTAAGCTCAATGGGAGTGTTGTAGAAACAGATGCTCCTTCTACGGTTAGATTACTAGATTTGTTGAGAGAAGAGTTTGAATTAATTGGCTCCAAGGAAGGCTGTGGAGAAGGGGAATGTGGGGCATGCAGTGTTCTTGTCGATAATCTTGTGCAAAACAGCTGTTTAATTCCGATTGGAGCACTTGAAGGAACGGACGTGCAAACAATCGAAGGATATAGTAAAACCCCTCAATATCAGGTATTGAATGAATGCTATGCCACAGCAGGTGGAGTTCAATGTGGTTTCTGTACACCAGGGATGATTATTGCGACGGAAGCCTTATTATCGAAAAATCCTCATCCTTCTGAAGAGGAGATTCGTGAAGGTATTTCAGGAAATCTCTGTCGCTGTACAGGGTACAACATGATTGTCGATGCGATTCAGCTTGCTGCGAAAAAAGGTGATGGTCTATGGTGACAAAGACTGTAGCATCATATCATTTTGATACGCTGGCTGAGACGATTTCAAAGTTAAATGAAGAGGATTGTACCATTATTGCTGGGGGAACAGATGTGATGGTTCTTCATAAAAGTCGCCGAGGTGTAGCCCCAAAAATAGCGAAACCGGTTGTGTTTATCGATCATCTTCGTGAACTTAAGCAAACGTATTTGGAGGATGGAGACCTTCATATTGGAGCTTGTTGTACGTATGGAGAGATGCTCGAACACTCTTTAATCCCAAACATTTTTAAGAAAGCGATTCGAGAAGTTGCTGCACCAGCGATTCGTAATCGAGGAACGTTGGGAGGGAATATATGCAATGCTTCACCGGCTGGGGACATGTTGCCTCTTTTATATATTTTTAATGCGAAGCTAGTTCTGCGTTCTGTAAACGAAGATAGAATCGTAGAAATTCATGATTTTATTCAAGGGCCAAGAAGAATTGCTCGTCAGCAAAATGAATTGTTAGTAGAAATCATTTTGCCAGAAGTTGTAAACGAAGCTCGCCTGATTTTTGAAAAAATCGCTAATCGACGAGCTGATGCCATTTCGAAAGTGTCATTTGCAGGATTACTACAAGTGCAGGCTGGAAAGGTTGCAGATGCTAGATTTGCTTTTGGTGCGGTTGGACCAACGATGGTTCGTTCGCAGGAAACTGAAAAGAAATTATTGAGTCAGGTCTATCCTTTAAAGGTTGAAGTGTTAGACGAAGTAGTAGCTGACTTTGCTTCGATTATTAATCCAATTGATGACCAGCGCTCAACAGCAGCTTATCGTAAAACAGTTGCTCTTAAACTATTACGTTACTTTTTAACCTCAAAGGAGTTGTTCTAGCATGTTGCTCATGGAAAGAGTAGCGGAATTAGTTCGGCATAACGAGACGTTTGCGCTGGCAATGATTATCGAGTCAAAAGGCTCTACTCCAAGGCATGTTGGAAAAATGATTGTCAATCGTGACGGGACGAGTGAAGGGACTGTTGGCGGGGGACTTGCTGAGCTTTATGTCATTGAGGAGGCTCTGAAAGCAATCGAAAAAGGTCAGTCTACGATTGTTCAATATAAGCTTAATAAAAACGCTAAAGACGGCATAAGCATGCATTGTGGTGGGACATTAAGTGTTTTTATCGAGGTATATACAAATAGACCGGAGATGGTCATTGTGGGAGCGGGACACGTAGCTTACGGGTTAGCGAAGCAATTCGATTTTCTTCAATATCCGTATCGAGTTGTCGATGACCGACCGGATTATTGTACACACGAACGATTTCCGAATGCCGAGCAGATTTACGTGGATGAAAATATTGAATATGCTTTAACGAATGCGCACTTGGACGAAAAATCCCATGTCATCATCTGTACAAAGGATGGAGACGACCGGGTTTTGAAGAAGGCATTGGAATATCCATGTGCCTATATTGGGATGATTGCAAGCAAACGGAAGGTTCTGCAAATTTTTAAAAAACTAAAAGAAGAAGGTTGTTTAGATGAGCAACTAGAGCAGGTTTATACACCGATCGGTCTTGATATCGGGGCTGAAACGGTTGAGGAAATTACGATCAGCATTATTGCGGAAATCATTAAAGTAAGTCGAGCAGGAAATAAATCATCTGACAGAGAAAAATTGATTCATGCTGAGAAGGAAAGCTCATCTGTTTAAAGATGGGCTTCCTTTATCTCGAAAGTTACGTAACAAAATGGATTGGTTTTCGTCTTCATAATTAAACAATAATTATGGAGGGGTTAACGTGAAACGAGCATTGTTAAGCATCTTATTTATTTGTACCTTGGTTGGCTGCGGTACAAATGATAGCGAGCTGCCGACGAATAATCAGGCAGAGGAAACAGAAAAGGATGAGATTGTTCAGCCGAATGAACATGAGGATCAACACGAAGAAGTGGAAGATGAAAAAAATCCTAATGAATATGAAAACACTGAATATGGCTTTGTTTTTTCCTTGCCTGAAAGCTGGAAGGGGTATCGCATTGTGGAAGAACGGTGGGAAGGCTTAGGGATTACCGAGGAGCAAAGTGGGAAAGTCGTAGAAACAGGTCCGCAAATTGTTATTCGCCACCCACAATGGACAGAAGAGACCCCAAGACAAGATATTCCGATTATGATTTTTACACTTGAACATTGGGAAGCACTTCAAAAAGAAGAATATTCAGTTGGTGCTGCGCCAATTAAACCAAAGGAACTTGGAAGAAATGATGAGTATGTATTTGCATTACCGGCCCGCTATAATTTTGCATTCCCATTAGGTTTTGAAGAGGTTGAAGAGATTTTGAACGGTAATCCACTTAAGCCAATCAAGTAGATTGAGGAGGGTTCTAATGACGGACCGATGGAATGCCTTTGTAAAAAATGATCTCCATATAAAGCCAGAACGTTCTGGGATATTAGATGGACTTACATGTGGAGTTAAGGACGTTATCTCTATTAAGGGATATCAGAATACGGCTGGGAATCCGGATTGGTTAAGGACGCATGAGCCCGCCGCTGAAAATGCTCCTGTTATTAAGCAGTTATTAGAACAAGGAGCTGAGATAACAGGAACGACTCATACAGATGAACTTATGTTTAGTCTAAATGGAGAGAATTTTCATTATGGGACGCCAGTAAATCCAAAAGCGCCTGATCGAATTCCTGGTGGTTCTTCAAGTGGTTCTGCAGTTGCAGTAGCGGCTGGACTTGTTGATTTTGCCGTTGGGACCGATACAGGAGGCTCTGTTCGCATCCCTTCTTCTTATTGTGGAATCTTCGGCTTCAGACCAACCCATGGAGTTGTGAATATTGAAGGCGTCATTCCGCTGGCGAAAAGCTTTGATACAGTAGGTTGGATGGCGAGGGAAGCTGATCTTTTGTTAAAAGTTGGCGAAACACTTATCCCGCCAAGCTCTTCAGAAGAACAGAAATATACCCATTTCTATCTGGAAAAAGAAGCTTGGTCATTTTTAGAGGATGAGACAAAACAAATTTTATTAAAAGTTGTCTCTGAACTGGAGGAAAAGCATTTCTTAAAAATCACAGAAGATGGACTTTCTGAGTGGGCAAACCTGTTCCGTACGATTCAAGGAATCGAAATTTGGAAGGAACATGGGGAGTGGATTGAGCAGGTGAAGCCGAACTTTGGTCCTGGGATAGCCGAACGCTTTTTATGGACGAGTACATTAATCCAAGATGAACTTGAACCTAAGATGGAAGCGAGAATGAAAATAAAGGAGAAGCTGTCAGAACTTTTAAAGGACAATGGATTACTAGTGATCCCGACTGCCCCAGGTGAAGCTCCATTGAAAAATCTATCTATGGAAAAAATGGAGCAATATCGCTCAAGAGCGATGCAATTAACCTGCATTGCTGGATTAACAGGTTTTCCGCAGATAACGATTCCTTTTGTAAAAGAAGATGGACTACCAATTGGCTTATCCTTTATAGCTAATGAATTTCAAGATATAAACTTGTTAGAGTGGGCGAACCAGTTTGTGACAAGTTTAAGGGAGGCGCATTTGATATGAAATCGTACCGTCCAACAACGATGGCAGCTAATGGGATGATTACAACTCCTCATTATTTAGCGACCCAAGCAGGAATGAATGTTTTGCAAAATGGAGGAAATGCCGTTGAAGCTGCGATTGCTGCTGTCTCGACGATTGGTGTTGTTTATCCTCATATGAACGGAATTGGTGGGGATAACTTTTGGCTAGTCTATGATGCAAAACATAAAGAACTGAAAGCATTGAATAGTTCGGGGCGTTCAGGTGAAAATGTCACGATTGATTTTTATAAAAGGCAGCACTTAGATAAGATTCCATCAAGGGGAGTGCTTGCTGCTAATACGGTGCCCGGTGCTGTTGCGGGTTGGGAGCAGGCATATCAGTTTTCGCGAAATCAATTAAAAGGTACATATAGCTGGGAGCAATTACTTCTTTCAGCTATTCATTATGCAAAAGATGGCTTTCCGGTGACTCCGAGTCAAGAGTATTGGACCAATGTGAACCTTGATGACAAGGATAGTCAATTTCGTTATTTGCAACGATTCCCCGAGTTTTGCAAAATCTTTCTGAAGTCTAGTGGACTTTCTTATAAGGCTGGAGACATGATGAAACAGACTGATTTGTCCTTAACATTGGAGGGGATTGCAAAAGGAGGAAGTCAGTACTTCTATCAAGACGTAGCTGCACAAGCGATCGTCAAGGACCTTCAGCGACATGGTGGGTTATTGACAGTTGGTGATTTTGCTCGCCATACAAGTGATTGGGTGGAGCCGATTTCTGTTAAGTATCGTGGACATACAGTATATAACGTGCCACCAAACTCTCAAGGGTTTGCGTCCCTTTCTATCCTTAATATTTTGAACAACTTTAATATGGAACTAATAGAAGAAGGTTCAGCGGAGTATTACCACGTATTAACGGAAGCGATCAAACTAGCATTCTTAGATCGGGATCAATATTTAACGGATCCTGAGTTTTTGCCAATTCCATTAGAATATTTGCTATCACCTGAAAGAGGAATGGAACTGGCAAATAAAATTAATTTTACAAAGGCGCAAAGCTTTGAAAGACAATTAGATCCAAAAGGGGATACGATTTGGCTTGGTGTGGTTGATAAAGAGGGAAATGCCATTTCCTTAATTCAAAGTATTTATCATGAATTCGGCTCAGGTTTTATTCCAAAGAATACGGGAGTAGTCTTGCAGAATCGTGGAAGTTTCTTCTCGTTAGATCCTGAGCATGTGAACTGCTTGCAGCCGCACAAACGAACATATCATACATTAAATCCAGCGATGATGTTTACAGATGACGTCCTTTCCTTAGTGTATGGAACGATGGGTGGAGAAGGGCAGCCGCAAACACAGGCTGCACTTGTTACGCGGATTATTGATTATGGTTATCCTGTCCAAGCGGCAATAGAAGCGCCAAGATGGTTATATGGCCGAACATGGGGAGCAGCATCCAATAGTTTGAAAATCGAAGGTAGAGTGTCAGATGAAGTGACTGAATTTCTTCGAGAAAAGGGGCATGAAGTAGAGTTGCTTGAAGATTTTACAGATGTGATGGGGCATGCGGGAGTGATCAAGATTGACCCTGTAAGTGGTGTGAAATATGGAGGTGCCGACCCAAGAGGGGATGGAGTAGCGTTGGGGTATTGATATTAATTTGGACTTAGTCTGCGGATTGGGCTCTTTTTCCCTTTTAATTATCATGTCTTGTGCTTAAACGGCTAACTAGAAAAAAAGTATAATAAGCGGAAATTTTCCGGTTAGATATAGAATGAAGCTCGTTTCGGGGTATATAAGCAGAGTTTTTCCGATTATGCCAAGAAAAACCTCTCATTTTCCCGTTTTTCGAGTCGATAGTCGGAATTTCTACGCTTATTTAACCTCAATTTTTATAATAACTACTTTATAAGCGGAATTTTTCCTTTTATTTTCGAATCAGCTTATCCCAAAAACGATATGTGTGGAATAAAGTCTCTTATTGAAATAAAAACAAGCCCATTGTCCAAAATAATGGTAAAGTTAAGAAAGTAGTAAATTTTAAAAGTGAGTAGGTGCACAGCATGATAGAGATAAAATCATCTTCACTAAGTGATGGAGAATTCAATAGAGGGGTATTTGCTACATGTGATATCAAAAAAGGAACGCTTATCCATGAAGCGCCAGTTATTGCTTATCCAAACGAACAGCATGAACATATTGAAAAAACCTTACTCGCTGATTACGCGTTTGAGTATGGGATTAATCATACGGCGATTCTTCTTGGTTATGGAATGTTGTTTAACCATTCCTATGAACCGAATGCAACTTATGATATTAATTTTGATAATCACACTTTTGACTTCTTTGCTTATAAAGATATAAAAGCAGGGGAAGAGATTCTCATCAATTATAATGGTGATGTGGATGATCAAGAAAAGTTGTGGTTTGATCGAGAAGACGAAGAATAAGTACAAGCAAGAGCACGTCTTGGCAACATTGCCAAAGCGTGCTCTTTTTAACTTCCTCTATACACTTGATAGCCCCAAGGAGAAACGAGTAATGGTACGTGGTAATGGGAAGTCACATTTGAAATGCTGAAGCGTACGGGAACTTTATCTAAAAAAGGCAGTTCCGGTAATTCAAGTGCTGTACTACGAAAATAATCCCCGATATGAAATATGAGTTCATAGGTTCCGATTTTCGTATCTTCTTTAGATAGAAGCGGTTCACTCAGTCTTCCGTCTAAATTTGTAACGGCTGAAGCGAGTAACTGCCATGCATGATCTCCGTAAAAGTATAGCTCGATCGTGACATTGCTTGCTGGCGTACCGTGAGTTAAATCTAATATATGCGTCGTTAATCCTGCCATATCAATCTCCTTCTTAATTTTCTGTTGCTGAGGTTACTTGTTGTTCTATTTTCGGCCATTCCCCAACAAATTCCTCTTTATCGTACGTGAGGAAGTTGTGTAAAATTCTCGCTTTGTCATCTTGGAAAAGCTGATCGGATACCGATAAAGCGAGCTTTGGTAATGCAAAACGAATCCCTGAAAGTGCTGATGCTGAAAGGCCACAGCTCACTAGAGTTGAGTAGTTGAAAACGAAGAGTCCATAAAGTGAATTTTTTCCTTGCTCATCACGACTGGTAAATGAAAATCCTGAGCTAAGATAAGGGTGAGCATCAACAAGTGGATTAGCGATTTCCTCAGGTGCAGTATACTTATCACCCCAACGTGCAATATGTTTGTCTATTAGCTTTAGCTCTGGTCGTAAAGATGGATCAGTTACGAAACCGGTACTGATGATTAGGAAATCAAAGGTATGTTTACCTTGTGGTGTAGTGACGACTACGCAGTTACTTGTAGCTTCAACATCGTGCCAAGGTGCTCCTAAATGGAGTTGGAAACCGGGCCATGCAGAAGCTCTGATAAATGTATCGTTCGTAGGTGGTTGATTAAATTTGAAGAATTGGGAAATTGCTGTGTATTTTTCTTCATCGGAAAAGGTATGAAAATGCTCGATGATACCTGAGCCTTCCATCTGGCGAATTGGATTGATCCGAGGGAGCTCTTTTCTTCGGACAAAGACATGTACTTCTGCAACTCCTTCAGATAGAGCGGCATGAGCGTTGTCAAAAGCGGATGCTCCTCCTCCTAATATCGCTACCTTTTTTCCTTTTAGTAGTTCGAAATCAATTGATTCGGAGGTATGCGCGTATCGTTCACGGGTTAATTTTTTCGAAATGAGAGGTGGGACATGCCATTCGCCTCCGCCTTGGATACCGGTAGCAAGGATGACTTTGCGCGCGAGTATTTTTTCGCTAGGGGCACCAGTACCTTCAATGTGCAAGTGATGAATTCCTTCGACTGAGGGTTCGATTAATTTCAGCTTTACTTCGTTGACTACTGGTAATTTCAAAACGTTTCGATACCAACGGAGATAGTTCATCCATTCGCCTCTTGGAATCTTATCAAGCTTTTCCCAACCTTCTTCACCTGCTTGTGAGACCCACCACGAACGAAAAGTTAAAGAGGGGATGCCGAGGTCAATAGAAGTCAATTCCTTAGGAGTTCTTAAAGTTACCATACGGGCATACGTTTCCCAAGGGCCTTCATATCCTTCTGGATTTTCGTCAATGATGAGGACGTTATAGATGCGCTCCCGCTTTAAAGCAAAGGCTGCGCTTAGGCCGCTTTGTCCACCACCGACAATCACCACGTCGTAAACATGTCCTTCAGGATGATGGAGTGGCTGCACCCATTCTGGTCCGCCAAAGTTCAGATAAGTTAGATCTCTTTTTACTTGTTCATTTAATCCTTCCAAACTCATGATTCTCTCATCCTCTCAAGCTCCCGTTATTGAATCTTTTCTTCCAAACGTAACAGGGCAATCTTATATATTTCTTTCATCGCCGTTTGGAATTCGATTTCTCGTTGATTTTGCACGCGCTGCTCCATGGCTTCGTATATTTGGTGTTTGTTTTTTCCTTTGACGGCTAAGATGAAGGGAAAACCGAATTTGTCCATATATTGTTGGTTTAAGGTGCTGAATTTGTCGTATTCCGCGGGTGTAAGATTTTTTAAACCAGCTCCTGCTTGTTCACTGACAGAATCCGGACTCATTTCAATACGCTCTCCTAAATTGGGGTGTTCTTTAATTAGGATAAGCTTTTGTTTTTCGGGGGATTGTTCCACGACGGAGACCATTTTTTCGTATAGATGCTCCAATGAAGAGAAGGGTTTTGCATTCAAAGCCTTTTCTGCGACCCAAGGGGAATGTTCAAAAATCCCACCTAGAAATTCCATGAATTCATGTTCTGTTGTTTTGTTCAATTGTTCGATCGTGAGCATAGGAGCCCTCCTTTGTGAATGAAGAACGATTTTACAGATTGAGCCTTCATATGTAATATAAAATAACATTCAAAGTTATTTTAATTAACATAATAATGCATATTTTTTGAATTGTCATTATTTATAATGACTGAAAATGAAGTCTCTTTCTGTATGTTATGCACAAATAAAGGACCCAAGGAAAGTCTCCAAGGGTCTACAGTTCTAACAGAGTTTTTAATCGCAGTGCAATTCTTAATTGTAACGTTGTTTCCGATTCCTTTAATGATTTTCCAAGAATCTCTTCGCATTTTTCGATGCGATAGACGACAGTATTACGGTGAACAAATAATCTTTTCGCCGTTTCAGAGATTTGACAGTTCGTGTCTAAGAAAACAGATAAGGTTTCAAGCAAGGTTTGTTCTTCTTCAGCCTTCGATTGAAAAAAGCCTTGAAGTGTATATCGATAAAATGTTTTTAGTTCCTTTTCGGGGATAAGTCGTAATAATTCAATGACATCCTTTGTTTGAAAGGTTTGGATGAAATTGGTTTTTTTTAACAGTTCACCTTGTTTCAAGGCGTCTAAGGCTTCTTTATATGCATGTTTGGTTTGTAAAAAGGTGTGGCTAATATTGCTGACACCAAATGAAATGGTTTTATCAAAATAGGATAGAACCATGCTTTGCAACTGTAACAATGACTTTTCGATAGAAGAATCTTGATGAATTTCGAATAAGATAATGCAACAATCCCCTAATGTGAAGAAATGGCCTTTGTTCACTTCATCTTCGATAAATTCATAAATATCGTCAATCGTTTGCTGTCGCTCTGTATAGGTGAAATAACGGTCCGTATCATCCAATTTCCCGGCGACAACATACATTTGGTTATTGGGCAATGAGAACTCTGCTGCACGATGAAGGGTTTCAGTTTCCGAGGGAAATGCCCCATCTATGAATCTTAGAAAAAAGTCATTGCGAATACTTCTTGTTTGTTGTTTCAAAGCCTGTTCTTTCATGAGCGCAAAAGAAATTACATTAATGGCTTGATCAATCGTTAGCAATGTAGATGGATTGTAATGCTGGATGTCCCCCATGACAGAAAGGAAACCGATTTTTTTCTCACTAAAATAAATGGGGAAAAGTGTATAGGCTTGTCTTGTTGCACGTAAGGAAAAAGCGATACTCGATGTGTTCTTAACGGATAAGGTGAAAGCTTCTTTTCGAATAGAATTCATGAATGTAAATAATTCTGAATCAGAATTCGTTTTAAAAATAGGTTTTAAATGTTGGTTAATCAACTGGACTGGATAACCGATAGTCTGAGATAAATCCTGAAGTAATTTGGGGATGCCTTTTCCTTGTAAGATTAACTGGGTAAATTGCTTATGTGTCTCAAACGCAAGTGAAAGCTCGGTAGCCCGTTTATCAGAAATAGCACGTAATGTATGATTCACGATTTCACCCAGGGAGATCTCTATTGGAAGGTCGATAATTGGGAAGGACAATTCATTTGCAAGGTCGATAACAGACTGGGGAATCTCCTTTAAAAATCGTTTTGTTTTGATCCCTAAAGCAGCACAGCCTTTTTCGCTCATCATACGAATCAATTCAGTTAACTGGTCGGGATGATCTTTTACATGATAGGCAGTCGTAACGAGTAATTCGTTCTGATTTAAAAAATGGATGATGTCGGGTGCATCCATCATGTTCACAGTATGGACTTCTCGCTCTTTACCGGATGCTCCGGCAATCATGTTCATCCCTGCAAAATGAGGAACAGCTAATAGTTCGCTTACTTTCATTACGACACCTCTTTTGAAAAATTCGGAATAATTAATATTATACATAACTTTCCTTGGTTAAGATAAACAAAAGAACTTAATAAATTTGTGTATAAGTGATAATGATGTTTGATGGTGGAATCTGTAAACTTAATCTAATACATACTTTTATTTTTTGATAGGGGGTGACATGTATGGCCATTCAAATGAGAGAGCATAAAAAAGATTCGGTTAGTGAAATGATTGAATGGCTTGCTAGGTTTGGACGAACGGCAAACGGGGGAGTTACTAGGCTATTGTTTTCAAAGGAATGGCGTGAAGCTCAAGATGCGTTGAAGGATAAGATGGAGAGCCTTCAGCTTCAAACCTATTTTGACAGCGCAGGAAATTTATTCGGTAAACTGCTCGGAACGGAACCAGGCGGTAAAACGATTTTAACCGGTTCTCATATTGATACTGTGTTGGACGGTGGTAAATATGATGGAGCCTACGGAATTATTGCGAGTCTACTAGCAACCACTCGATTATTTCAGAAATATGGATTCCCGAAAAAAACAATTGAAGTGATTTCTCTCAGCGAGGAAGAAGGAAGTCGCTTTCCATTAACATTCTGGGGTTCAAGGAATATCTCAGGTGCTTATAATTTAGAGAATGTGAAGGATTTAGAAGATGACGACGGAATTCCTTTTTTAGAAGCGATGAAGGAATCGGGTTTCGAACCAAAAGAATATCAACCTAGCATTCGTACCGATATTGAGAGATTTGTTGAGATTCATATCGAACAAGGGATGATTCTCGAAAAAAATCAAAACACGATTGGAGTCGTCTCGCATATTGTTGGTCAGCGCCGCTATACGATCAATGTGGTTGGGGAAAGCAATCATGCAGGGACGACGCCTATGCTTTATAGAAAAGATGCAGTCAGTACAACATCGAAGTTGATTACGTATTTAACGGAAAAAGCAAAAGAATTTGATCCACAGCTAGTAGCCACAGTTGGGAAGTTAAATGTCATGCCTAATGTTTCTAATGTGGTTGCTGGTGAAGTGGAATTTAGTTTAGATATTCGGCATCATCAGGAGGATGTGCTTAATCGTTATTGTGAGGATATTTTTACAGAGTTTGAGAGACTTTCAACCGATTTGGAAGTTCGCATATCCCAATGGATGGATGTAAAGCCGATTGCGATGGATGAAGAAATGAATCAAATGATTCGCCAAATAGCAACGGAAAAGGATATTTCCTATCAAGATATGGTTTCGGGTGCAGGGCACGATGCTCAAGTGTTTGCGTCAATATGTCCCACTACATTGATTTTTGTACCGAGTCAAAATGGCATCAGTCATTCTCCAAAAGAGTTTACGAGAATAGAAGATTTGGAGACAGGGGTCAAACTGTTAACTGAAGCTTTATACAAATTAGCTTATTAAGGAGATGGATAATATGCGTTTTTCAGAGTTAAATACGCCGAAGAGAACGATTATGACTCCTGGACCAGTTGAGGTCGACCCGCGCGTACTAAGGGCGCTCAGCACACCTATTTTAGGTCAGTTTGATCCAGCGTTCACAGAAATTATGAATGAAGTGATGGAAATGCTGAGGCAGGTGTTTCAAACAAAGAATCATTGGTCATTTCCAATTGATGGGACCTCACGTGCTGGGAATGAAGCGGTGCTATCCAGTCTAATTGAACCCGGTGACAAGGTCCTTGTACCAATCTATGGTCGCTTTGGACATTTGCTTGTTGAAATTTGTGAAAGATATGGTGCAGAGGTTCTTACGATTGAATGCCCGTGGGGAGAAGTGTTTGAGCCGGAGGTTGTCATTGCGGAAATGAAGAAGGTTTCTCCTAAAATTGTAGCGATTGTTCATGGGGAAACCTCGACGGGAAGAATGCAGCCACTTGAACAAATTGGGAAGGCATGTCGTGCTCAAGATGTATTACTTGTCGTTGATGCTGTGGCTTCTATTGGAGGTGTTGAGGTAAAAACGGATGACTGGTGTATTGACGCAGTCATTGGTGGAACTCAAAAGTGTATCTCTGTTCCATCTGGAATGGCGCCGATTTCGTATAATGAGCGGGTCGAAAAAATTATTCTCGCACGAAAAAAAGTTGAGCGAGGAATTGCAACGGAAGATGACGATCGCTATGTGCGGAGTAGTCTACCAATCGCCAGCAATTATTTTGACTTAGGCATGTTACAAGATTATTGGAGCCCGAGAAGATTAAATCATCATACAGAAGCAACTTCAATGGTCTATGCTTTAAGGGAAGGCTTGCGACTTGTGCTTGAAGAAGGATTAGAAGATCGTTTTGCTCGTCATAAATTCCACGAAGAAGCTTTGGTCGCAGGAATTGAGGCGATGGGGCTAAAATTGTTCGGTGACCCAGTAAATAAACTTACTTGTGTCACTTGTGTGGAGATTCCAACTGGTGTTGATGGAGAAGTAGTGAGGAGTATGCTCCTTAAAGAGTTTGGCATTGAAATCGCCTCTTCATTTGGCCCACTACACGGGAAAATCTGGCGAATTGGAACGATGGGATATAGCTGTCGAAAAGAAAATATTCTTTCGGTCCTAGGTGCGCTGGAGGCTTGTTTGATTCGCCATGGTGCGAAGGTTAATCGAGGAGAAGCATTGCAGACTGCTCTTGATCTGTACGAATCAAAGGCGGTGAGCTAAAATGCCAGATTACGATTTGATTATTCGGAATGGATTTGTTGTTTTACCAGAAGAAGTGAAGAAAGCGGATATTGGAATTAAAGATGGTGTTATCGTCAAAATTGAGTCCGAGATTGCTGGGATAGCCAAAGAGGAACGAGATGAAACAGGAAACTATCTTTTTCCAGGCATGATTGATGTTCATGTCCACTTTAACGACCCGGGAAGGGATACATGGGAAGGCTTTGAGACAGGTTCGGAAATGATGGCGGCTGCAGGCTGCACAACGTTTTTTGATATGCCACTAAACGGTATACCTTCCACGATTGATAAGGAAGCCCTTTTTCAAAAAGTAGAGAAAGGAAAAGAAAAATCGATTGTTGATTTTGCCCTTTGGGGGGGACTTGTTCCAGGGAATGAAGAGAATTTAGAGGAGCTCTCTGAGGCAGGCGTTATTGGTTTTAAGGCTTTTCTTTCAGAATCAGGGAATGAGGAATTTGAACGAGTCGATGACATGACCTTATTGAGAGGTATGAAAGAAATTGCTTTTTTAGGTAAAATTCTTGCTCTCCATTCAGAAAGTGATGCTATGACGAAATGGTTAGCTGCTCAAAAAAGGGAGAAAGGTTTATTTACTGCAGATGATTACTTAGAGACTCGCCCCATTCTTGCTGAAGTAGAAGCAGTTGAAAGAGTGTTATCTTATGCTAAACTAACAGGCTGCTCGATTCATTTTGTTCATATCAGCAGTGCAGCAGCTGTTGAAAAAATAGAAGAAGCAAAAAAACAGGGACTCGATGTAACGGTTGAAACTTGTCCTCATTATTTACTGTTTAATCACGATGTTCTCATTGAAAAAGGAGCGATTGCCAAATGTGCCCCACCGTTACGTGAGAAAAGTGAGCAAGAGAAATTAGTGCAATTAATATTAGATGGCAAGTTTGATATGGTTGCTTCTGACCATTCTCCGAGTCCGTATTCGATGAAAGATCCAAACATACATCATTTATTCAATGCATGGGGAGGAATTAGTGGCGGGCAGTTCACTTTATTATCGATGATTGAACTTGCGGTGAAGCACGACTTTCCTTTTTCAAAAATTGCTCTGATGACTGCAACGAATCCAGCGGAACGCTTCGGACTTTCTACAAAGGGGAAGATAGAACTCGGCTATGATGCTGATCTCGCAATCGTTTCATTGGCCGAAAATTTCACAGCAACTGAAGAAAATTTCTTTGCAAAGCATAAGCAGAGCATTTATCTCGGTCATACTTTTCCAAGCAAGGTTAAGACAACAATATGCAGAGGAAATGTAGTCTACGAGAATGACAAAATCATGAAACATAATGGGGAATGGCTCAGTGCTTCACATGCACAACAGATTAGGATTTGAAATTACTTCAAACAATGTATTACTATAGGGTAAAGAAGCCAATTCTATAAATGGATTGGCTTCTTTTCTTTTATTTATAAAATGATTGGATGGAAATAATGAATAATACAGTCAAACTTAAGATAAAATCAACTTTCGCAAAGAATCTTCGAGCTGGTTTTCCCCTTATAAACAAAGAGGCGGCTCTTAATTTGAAGGATACTGTCGTAGAAGGAACAACGCTTGAACTCGTAGATGAGAGCGGTAATTTTCTTGGTAAAGGGTATTTTGGTCAGCAGAACAAAGGAATTGGATGGGTTTTAAGCCGACAGCAACAAGAAGAATTTGATGAGAAATTTTTTGAGAAGAAGTTCAAGCAAGCAATTGAAGGACGAAAATCTCTTTCTAAAGATCCTGAAACAACAGCTTTTCGCGTGTTCAATGGTGAAGGGGACGGAATTGGCGGACTGACGATCGATTACTTTGACGGCTACTACCTGATTAATTGGTATAGCGAAGGCATTTATCATTTTAAAAATCGAGTCGTCCAAGCACTTACAAACATCGTGAACTATAAAGGTCTCTATGAGAAAAAGCGTTTTGCTGAACAAGGAACGTATATTGAAGATGATGATTTTATTGCAGGCGAAAAAGCACCGATTCCTCTTATCGTTAAAGAGAATGGGATGAACTTCGCCGTTTACTTGAATGAAAGTGCGATGGTTGGAATCTTTCTTGATCAAAGAGATGTTCGCAAAACAATCAGAGATAAGTATTCGAAAGGGAAGAACGTGTTAAATACGTTTTCTTATACAGGAGCCTTTTCGGTTGCTGCGGCAGTTGGAGGAGCTTCGAAAACGACCAGTGTCGATGTAGCGAATCGTAGTAAAAGTAAGACGATTGAGCAATTTAGTTTAAATGAAATTGACTATGAAGCACAGGATATCATTGTTGAAGATGTGTTTAATTACTTTAAATATGCGGTTCGAAAAAACTTGCTGTTTGATTTGGTGATCCTTGATCCTCCGAGTTATGCACGTTCTAAAAAGAATACGTTCAGTGCAGCCAAAGATTATCCTGATTTACTAGAAAAGGCAATCCGAATTACAGAGAAGGATGGGGTGATTGTAGCCTCTACGAATGCTAGTACATTTGGAATGGATAAATTTAAAGGATTTATTGAGAAAGCCTTTAAGCAAACAGGTGATAAATATAAAATTCTTGAGGAATTTAGACTCCCATCTGATTTCAAAACCATAAATAATTTTAAAGAAGGAAACTACCTGAAGGTTGTTTTTATAAAAAAGTTAACTTAATTATATAAAGAAAAATTGGAGATACTATCCATAATTGTCAATGCAGGAGGGCGCGTTATGGATGGAAAAGAAAATGTAGTATCCGTTTTTGCTTTAGGTGGTTTGCACGAGATCGGAAAAAACATGTACGTAATCCAATGGTCAGACAATATGATCATTATTGATTGTGGAAATAAGTTTCCCGATGAAAGTTTGTTAGGAATTGATCTGATTATTCCTGATATTTCTTTTTTAGACGAAAATAAAGACAAGGTTCGGGCATTAATCGTTACCCATGGTCACGAGGATCATATTGGCGGTATTCCTTATCTATTAAAGAAGTTGAATATCCCTGTGTATGCAACTCGTTTTACTCTTGGATTAATTGAATTAAAGCTAGAAGAACATAAACTTTTAAGAGATACCGAATTAATAGAAATAGATTCAAATTCAAAGCTGAATTTTGGAAAAATGGACATTGATTTTTTCAGAGTCAACCACAGCATTCCAGACTGTCTTGGAATTGTGTTTCGAACGCCACAAGGGAATATTGTCCATACGGGAGATTTTAAGTTTGATTTGACACCTGTTAATCATGAGTTTTCTGATATTCATAAAATGGCTCAGATTGGTACAGAAGGAGTCTTGCTTTTATTATCAGAAAGCACGAATGCTGAACGACCAGGGGGTACTCCTTCTGAACAAATGGTCGGTGAACAAGTATTAGAAGCCTTTATCAAAGCGACCGGGAAAGTAGTCCTTACCACATTTGCATCCAATATAAATCGGGTTCAGCAGGTGGTAGAGGCTGCCATAAAGACCCGTCGTAAGTTGGCATTGCTAGGTCGGAGTATGGTCAATGTTGTAGAAGTAGCGATTGAACGAGGATATTTACATGTTCCAGAAGGAATGATTATTGACCCGAATGAAATCAATGAGTTACCTCCGGAAAAAGTCGCCATTCTCTGCACAGGAAGTCAAGGAGAGCCATTAGCTGCTTTATCTCGTCTCTCAACTGGGAATTTCAGAGGAGTGGAAATTTTACCAGACGACACGGTGATTCTGGCGGCTGGTCCAATCCCTGGGAATGAAAAAGGTGTATCTAAAATCATCGATAATTTATTTGCGATTGGAGCCAAGGTCCTTTACGGTTCGGGAAAAGGACTGCATGTATCAGGTCATGGCTACCAGGAAGATTTAAAGCTGATGCTTACTTTGATAAAACCGAAATATTTTATTCCGATTCATGGGGAATATCGAATGCTTCATCAACATCGTTTATTGGCTGAGTCCGTTGGGGTAGAAAAGGAAAACACTTTTATTATAAAAAATGGAGAAATCGTTGATATTAAAGATTCCGTGGCTCGCCAAACTCGAGAAATCCAAGCAGGCAATACATATGTGGATGGAATAGGAGTTGGTGATGTTGGCGATATCGTCCTTCGTGATCGTAAGCAGCTCTCTGAGGATGGAATGCTCGTGATTGTGTTAACGATGAGTAAGTCAGATAAAAAGTTAGTTTCTCGACCTGATACGATCACACGCGGGTTCGTGTATGTGCGGGATTCGGAGGAACTATTAAGAGATATGAATCGTCTTATCGAAAAGACAGTCAGCGACTTACAATCTGCCAATAAAGGCCAATGGGGCGTCATCAAACAAGGCCTAAAGAAAACACTAGGAGAATACCTATTCAATCGAACCAAAAGAAGACCCATGATCCTGCCGATTATTATTGAGATCTAAAAGACCTGAAAGGGTCTTTTATTTTTGGATAAAAAATGGCTCACTATGATAGAAACATGGCTTAGATATGAATAGGAAGGCTAGTTTTTCATTTTCAGATTTTCATTCTTTAAAAACTCGATTTTTCATTGGTCTTGGAGCATTCATGAAGACAACTATTAGAAGAATCCGGTGAATAATGTCCGCATGAACCGTTCATGAAGCCAATTATTAGAAGAATCCAATGAATAATGTCCGCATGGAGCGTTCATGAAGCCAACTATTAGAAGAATCCGATGAATAGTGTCCGCATGGGGCATTCATGAAGCCAACTATTGGATGAATCCGGTGAATAATGTCCGCATGGAGCGTTCATGAAGACAACTATTAGAAGAATCCACTAATTTCTGTCCTTATGAAACATTCATTAAGAAGAGTGTAGTGAGAGGGAGCATTCAGCACCGCCCGCGGTAAGTGCCTCCCTGAGCGAGAATCAAATCTAGAGCCTTGGGCCCTTTGTATGTATGTGTAGTAAGGGAGTAAATAGTCTCCGTTGCAAACATATGGAAGTTGAGATACCATAGTAATGTATTGTTTTTAAGAGTTAAAGCGCTAAACAAACACATCACATCATCATAGAAAGTTGGTATCGATATGATTGAGAAAAGTGTAATATTTTTTGATATAGATGGAACATTGCTTAATCATGATAAGGAATTGCCTGCTTCAACAAAAGAAGCTATTTTTGCATTAAAAGAAAAAGGTCATGAAGTTGCAATTGCCACAGGTCGAGCTCCGTTTATGTATGAAGACTTACGAAAAGAATTAGATATTAACACATTTGTCAGCTATAACGGACAATATGTTGTGTTAAATGGAGAAGTCCTTCACAAGAATCCACTAAACATTTCGTCCCTTGTAAAATTAACAGAGGCTGCTCTAGAAAACGAGCATCCTATTGTGTATATGGACCACGAGGATATGAAGGCGAATGTGCCTGACCATGACTACATAAAAGAAAGTATTAGCACGTTGAAAATAGAGAAGTACCCAACTCATGACCCTAATTATTATAAGGAACGGGATATTCTTCAATCCCTTCTATTCTGTCCAGTAGGAGAAGAGAAACAGTATGAGGCTGTCTACAAGGACTTTGATTTTGTCCGCTGGCATCCTGTTTCCGTTGATATTCTTCCAAGAGGCGGTTCTAAATTAAAGGGAATCGAGATGATTGTTGAAAAGCTCGGCTTCCCGAAAGAACGTCAATATGCATTTGGGGACGGATTAAATGATAGAGAAATGCTCACACATGTTTATAACAGTGTAGCAATGGGGAATGGAGAAGAAGAAATTAAAGCTGTCGCAAAATACGTTACGAAATCCGTTGAAGAAAATGGGATTCTCCACGGGTTAAAAATGGTTGGGTTATTATAAAAATTGGAAACTCCATATAGGCATGCCGTGCCTGTATGGAGTTCTCCTTTTTAAAATACTGTTCTTTAAAGGTTGATGTTAATATCCTAAGGCCAATATTAACGTAGAAAGAGACAATTTTTGCTAATTACATTGTCTCAAGCTCTTTTCTCATTAATTGTAAACAACAGAATTTTAAAACATGCTAGATGCAAAATAGTTTGATTTCGAACCCAACAAAGTTTGAGAAAAGAGCCTCTTTAAAAAGTTGGGATCATTGGTGGGAGTAGTGCCGATAATGGAACAATTTTTGCGTGCTTCTCATATTCAGGGAGATAGGTTTTTAAGGCACTAACGACTCTATCACCGGTTATGCCGACATGTCCGATAGCAATAAACTTTGTTCGATGGTCAAGTCGTTCCGCTAGCTTTGATGCTTGTTTGTAAATATGTCTTTCAGAATAGATATGGTCAAAAAACATATCATTTTCTAAGTAAGGAACAGATAATTCCTCTGCTAATTTGGGAATGACACTTTTGGATGCTGTTTTACTATCAAGATAATAGAGATTATTTTTTTTACACACCTCTAAAATAATTCTCATCACTCTTTCATCCTCAGTAGCCTTTGACCCCATATGATGATTCATTCCAATGGCGAAGGGTACACTTTTAATCGCTGCTTCGACTCTTCTTCGGATTTCTTTATCACTTAAGTCCGTTGTAATCGCTCCAGGACCTAACCAGCTTTTCTTTCCTTTTTTCGGCTCCATTGGTAGATGGACGATGACTTCATGTCCTTTTGCATGAGCTAGCTTGGCGTCACTTTCAGTTGTAGACATGAAAGGCATAATGGCTACCGTAAGAGGGACAGGAAGCTCAAGCATTTCTTGCGTACCTTCCATATTGTTTCCGAAATCATCAATAACTATAGCTAATTCTCTCTCAATTGGTTGCTCCATGTTTGCAAATGATACATTTGATAAAAATGAAAAAGTGATCAGTACAGTAAGTAGGAGAATTCTCATGTTAGCTGCTCCTTTTATGAGGATTTTTGCAAAGCCTTTTCTATAAGATTTCACAAAAATAAAAGTTTCATCCTAAAATGATTTCCTCTTTTAAGTACCTGAATTATACGGTAAAATATGGATTATTTAAAGAATGGGAGAAGCTTGATATGGAGTTAAATATAGAACTGTTTCGAATGATTAATGATCTAGGGAAAGAATACGCATTTTTGAATCCAATCTTTGTTTTCTTTGCGAAGTATACCATATATTTCGTCATTATTGCCGTGCTCTACTATTTGTTTACGAAAAGTAGTAGGATGATGGTTATTAGTTCGGTTGTATCTGTGGCGGTTGCAGAAATATTGGCTATTATCGCTAAGAAGCTGCACTCCAATCAGCAGCCATTTGCAGAACTTCCTGATGTGAATCAGTTGGTGGAGAAAGCTGTAGGTAATTCCTTTCCAAGTGATCATACAATCATTGTGTTTGCTCTCTGTCTATCTTTTTGGATATTTAAAAGAGGTTGGCATTTTGTATGGATACTGTTAGCTATTATTGTTGGATTTTCACGTATTGGCGTCGGAGTGCATTATCCTGCTGATGTTGGTATGGGTGCGTTATTGAGCCTTGTTTCGGTAATCATAGTATCGCTAACGCTCCCTAAATGGGGTATGATACAAAAATGGTTTGGACAAGACAATCCTAATATTAGTAAAGAAATGTGAGTAATAGAGAAGCCAAAATAAACGCTAGGATGTTCCTGTTTATTTTGGCTTCTTTTTGCTCTGAATTATGTAGGTAAAAAGATATAGAAGGAATATTAAATTTTCCAATATTATGATATTATTAATTAAATTCGAAATTTTAGAAATCAACTTAGAGTAATGAAATAGGAGATGCTCAATGATTAAACATAAAAGGGATATTATGCTTTTCCTTGTTCTTATAGGGCTGGTCATTCTTGCGACAGAATATCAGTTCACGATTTTATATGGAATTACTTTTACATTTTCGAGTATTTTTTTGTTTCTCATCCTTCGAATATTCGGATGGCCAGCAGCAGTTCTTACTGGCCTATTAGCGTTATTTTTTGTTCCATGGGATTATATTAACCTTGCTTACGGCTCTATTTTAGTTTTAGAAGCTGCCTTTGTAGGACTTTTTTTCCTAAAAGGAAAGCGGGCCAAGTTATTTTATGTGGATGCTTTGTATTGGATCTTAATTGGGGGATTTCTTCTATATTATTTCAACAAAACAACTCTCGCGGAATATGGGCTATTTTTTCAAGTATGCAAAGATATTATGAATGGCGTATTTAATGCGTTGATTGCAGATATGCTATTAGCCTACTTTCCTTTTTATAAACTATTGAAAAATGATAGAGTAAATAAAAATCATGTTTCGATTCATCAGTTCTTATCCCATATCACTTTATTTTCTATTCTTGTTCCTTTCTTTATTAACGTTGTGACGAATACTTTTAATACGTACGATTCCATATCTACAGATTTAGTTGTGGATTCGAACAGTAGTACAACTCGTATGGAGAAGGAAATTCGTGCTTTAGATGCAAAAGAAATGGAAACGCCTTCTGTACTGGAAGATATTGCTTTGCGTATTAAGTCTGATAATTATGATGTTCTCATTGAAATGAATGGGAAAGAACTCGTTTCTACGAGTTCAAAGGGACTAAATGAGATACGTGAAATGGAGCAGAAGTATACTGTACGAGAAATCGCGGATGATTTTTATGAGGCCTTGCCTCGAGACCAAGAACATATAGAACCGATACATAAATGGTCAGAGGGTCAGTATTTTTTTGTAAAAGAGATGGACTCGATGACGATTCTTCTACAATATCCGATTTCAAACTATCAGAAAGAAATCTTTAAGCTTTCGATCGAACAGTTGAAGTATTTAGTATTGATGATTTCTTGTATGCTTCTTCTCTTATTATTTGTTAATCGAAGTCTAACGAATAATCTTAAGCAGCTTGCATTGGTGACGACAGGTTTACCTCGAAAGCTTCGAAAATTTGAAAATATCGAATGGCCACAAAGCTCGATCTATGAGCTTAAAGTGCTTGGGAATAACCTGCGGAAAATGGCAGACAAGCTATCAGAACTTTTTCAAGAAAGTAGTGAAATGAATGCTATTTTGAGTGAACAGACTGGAATGTTGAAGGAGTCTGAGGAGCAATTACATCGCCTGGCTTTTTACGATGGATTAACATCATTACCAAACCGTCATTACTTTCAACAGTATGTGAGCGAGTGGATTGATAAAGAAACTGATAAGAAGATGGCAATTATTTTTATCGACTTAAATCAGTTTAAGCAAATCAACGATACACTTGGTCATGATGCTGGGGATACTTTATTACAAATTGCTGCAAATAAATTGAAGGTTATTAAAAATGAAGACCGGGAAGTTTTTCGATTAGGTGGAGATGAATTTGTTATTGTTCACCGATTGGATCAAAAAGAAGAAGTTCAACAAACGCTCGATCTGATCTTGAATGAATTCTCCACATATTTTGAAATCCATGGACAAGCTCTTTATATTACGGCAAGTGTTGGCGTTAGTATGTATCCTGAAGATGGTGAGGATTTAAATACACTCGTCAAATTTGCGGATATTGCCATGTACATATCAAAGGAGACTGGGGGCAACACGGTCAAATTTTTCGACCAGTCGATGCGAAATAAGTTTCAAGAAAGCCTTATTATCGAAAATGCTTTACGAGCGAATGTGGATCGGGGAGGCTTTGACCAATATTATCAGCCTAAGACCTTGTTGGGAAAAGTTACGAGTGTAGAGGCACTTTTACGATGGAATGATCCAGAGTTAGGATTCATTTCCCCAGGACGATTCATCCCAATTGCGGAGGAAATGGGGCTGATTTTTCAAATTGATGAATGGTCTCTTGTTCATGCTTGTAAGCAAAATAAACAATGGCAGGATGAAGAACGATTATTTATTCCGATTTCTGTGAATCTATCAGCCAAGCATTTTCAGCAGGATAACATTGTGTCGATGGTGGATAGAGCATTACAAGAGTCTGGATTAGCACCAGAATATTTAAAGATAGAGATTACTGAAAGTGTGTTTATCCGAAATCCAGAGCATGTTGCGGAAGTCATTGGCCGCCTAAAAGAAATGGGTGTTCAAATATCCATTGACGACTTTGGAAAGGGATATTCATCTTTATATCAGTTATTGCAGCTACCGATTGATGAGATTAAAATCGATCGTCAATTTATTAAAGATATTAACGAAAATGAAAAGCAGGTACTCCTTGTCCAGTCAATCTTGGATTTTGCCCATGGCTTGCAGCTTAATGTTGTCGCTGAAGGTGTCGAAACACCGAAGGAAAATGCGTTATTAATCGAAATGGGCTGTGATGAAATTCAAGGCTATTTGTATAGTCCACCTGTTCCGAAAGATGAGTTGATTAAATTATTGCAAGTCATATAGACTAGTGCTCAATTCCTATATTTGGGGGTTGGGCTATTTTTTATGGGAAGAATGTAGTATGATTTGTCTATATAGAGACATATTTCGACAAGAAGCGGAGAGTAGAGGGAAAATGCGTTTAGTGAAGTTAGAACATTGTCAAGCTGGAACGCAGTTAAGTAGGTCGATTTATCAGGACAACGGAACGGTTCTGCTGGCACAAGGTACATACTTATCGGATAGTCTAATTAATAGACTGAAACAATTGAATATTTTTGCTGTTTATATAGATGATGAGGTATCTGAGGGAATTGAAATTGTCGAATCCATTCCAAACGAATTACGCGCAGAGGCGGCGGTTGCGATCAAGGAAGGGTTGGATTCCCTTGTTGAATTGCATAAAAACAAATCGAATCTTCAAGGTATTATGAAGACTGGTCGAGTGGTGCGTAGTATGCAAAAGATATTTAAGGATATTCTGCAGAGTTTAAATGAGAATGGAGCAGCCTTAAATTTATTGGCGACGACAAAGGTTCATGAAGATGATGTCTATAATCATAGCTTGAATGTTTCAATATATGCCTGCCAGTTAGCGATTGAGAACGGATTGCCGATTAAGAACATTGAAGAGATTGGGCTTGGTGCAATGCTTCATGATCTTGGGAAAATGTATATACCTAAAGAAGTATTGAATAAGCCAGGAAAGCTATCGGAAAATGAATTTGAATTGGTAAAGTCTCATTGTGAGCTTGGGTTTGAAACATTAAAGAAAATTCATGAAATCCCAATTCCAGTGGCTCATTGTGCCTTACAGCATCATGAAAAAGTAGATGGTACTGGTTATCCTCGTGGCTTGAAGGAAGAGGAGATCCATAAATATGCCAAGATTATAAGCGTAGCAGATGTCTTTGATGCAGTGACAAGCCATCGTGCATACCGTCCTCCAATGTTACCTCATATCGGGATGGAAGTTTTATATGGTGGAATTGGAACGGCTTTTGAACAAAGACAGGTTGAGCTGTTTAAGAATGCAATTGCCATTTATCCACCGGGCCTAACGGTAACTTTGAATGATGGAAGAACTGGAATTGTTTCAAATTATAATTTTTCTGCGGTTGGTCGTCCTACCGTTCGTATTTTTAAGGATGAAGAAAATCAAGATGTACAACCATATGAAATCGATTTAGCCTCTAAGGAGCATTTAACTGTTGAAATTGTCGAAGCGGATGCTTTACTATAAACGCATATTTAAACATAGGCTGTTCTTAAAGGTTATTTGATAATAAGACCTTTGGAGCAGCCTTGTGTTTTCTTTGTGGGTGTTTTAAAAGGTTTATAAAGTCGTAGCCCCAAGAAAAACATCAAAAAGGTAATTATGGAGCGTTCATAATGCCCATAACCCCAAGAAAAACATCAAAAAGGTAATTATGAAGCGTTCATAATGCCCATAACCCCAAGAAAAACATCAAAAAGGTAATTATGAAGCGTTCATAATGCCCATAACCCCAAGAAAATCATCAGAAAGGTAATTATGAATCGTTCATAATGCCCATATCCCCAAGAAAAACATCAGAAAGGTAATTATGGAGTGCTCATAATGCCCGACGCTACCAGAAAAACATCAAAAAGGTAATTATGGAGCGTTCATAATGCCCATAACCCCAAGAAAAACATCAAAAAGGTAATTATGGAGCGTTCATAATGCCCATAACCCCAAGAAAAACATCAAAAAGGTAATTATGAAGCGTTCATAATGCCCATAACCCCAAGAAAAACATCAAAAAGGTAATTATGAAGCGTTCATAATGCCCGTAGCCCCAAGAAAAACATCAAAAAGGTAATTATGGAGTGTTCATAATGCCCGTAGCACCAAGAAAAACATCAGAAAGGTAACTATAGAGCATTCATAGCGTCCCTTTCACAAGCTGAAAACTATTACTCTCAAAAAAAGAATCCATCCGAAATCGGATAGATTCTTTTGCTATATTTACACTCTAAACTTCGAAACATTCTCTTGCATTTCTTGAGCCATGCTGCTCAATGAATGAGAGGATGCAGTGATTTCTTCCATTGCTGCATTTTGTTCTTCTGCTGATGCGGCTACTTGCTGAGAGTTCACGGCAGATTGCTGTGAAATGCTAGCGATTTCGGCCATCTTTTGGACCATTTCTTCAGTGCTCGCGTTGACCTCTTCAACAATCGCGGATACTTCTTGTGCCTGTGTCGTGATTTGTGAAATCATCTCGGTAATTTCAAAGAAAGCTTGTCCCGTTTCATTTACTTTATCAATTCCTGATTTCACTGAATCTGTGCCTTCATCCATAGACACAGTTACTTCTGTAATCTCTTTTTGAATTTGATTAATGAGTACACGAATATTATCTGTAGCTTTATGGGATTCTTCTGCTAGCTTTCGAACTTCATCCGCTACCACAGCAAAGCCTTTTCCATGTTCGCCTGCACGTGCTGCTTCGATTGCTGCATTGAGGGCAAGAAGATTGGTTTGCTCAGAAACTTGAGAAATTAAATCGACAATTTTGCCAATTTCCTTTGAACGGGTTCCTAAAGCGTGAATGATGGAAGCGATCTTTCCGACTTGGTCTTGAACGATGCCCATCTGTGTGACCGTTTCAGTAACCACATTGTTTCCAACCTCAGCTTTATTATTGGTCGTAACACTTAAATCAGAGACAATTTGAATAGCGCCTGCGACTTGCTCCATACCTTTAGAAATTTCTTGCATCGATGCATTGCCTTGCATCGCGCCGCTTACTTGATGCTCAGATCCAGCTGCTACCTCTTGGATAGAAATTGTAATTTGTTCAGTTGCTTTTGATGTTTGTTCTGAGCTAGCCAGAAGCTGTTCAGAGGAAGCAGCAACTGTTTGTGATGTATGTGTCACTTTTCGAATTAAGTTAGCAAGACTTGTACCCATTTCATTGAAGGCTTTCGCTAATTCACCAATCTCATCTCTATTTTTGACGCTAATGGGATCCATTGTTAGATTACCTTTTGCTACTTCTTTTACATTATCCGTAACGAACTTCAAAGGCTTAGAAATCATACGTGCAGTGATGTAGGCGATGGTTAATCCTAAAATGACTCCTGCAACTAGGAAAATAATAATGAGCATTAAGCTTGTATCAAAAACAGAATTTCCTTCATTACTTGCCTTTTCAGCGTTAGCGTGGTTAAGGTCTACTAATTTCTGTAAAGTAAACTGAATACTAGAGTACATATTATCGGCTTCGCCAATGGTGGAAATTAACTTGATTCCATTGACATTGCCGGTTCCCTCGACAATATTCATTTCAGTGCCCAATTCAATAAACCTTTTGTGGATATCTTGGTATTTCGTCCATTTCTCTTTTAAACTATCAAAATGTTTTCGCTCTTCATCTAGTGTGATTCTTTTTTCGTAATCAGCGAATGACTTATCAATGTCTGCGAAAGTGGTGTCCATTTTTTCTTGAAGAAGGGTTAATTTCTTTTGATCAGGTTCAATCACATATTTATATTCGAGGGATGCGAGACGTTCAGTAAGGTAGTTGATGTGATTAACAGATTCTACACCGGGTAACCACGTTTCCGTGATTTCTGTTGATTTTTTATTGATGTTATTCATGCTATAGAGCGATACATAACCGAGAATTCCCATTATCAGCAGTACCGATATAAAGCTAATATACATTTTTCTAGCAACGGTGAACCTTATTTTTAGGCGCTTCATTGTATTCCCCCCAATGTCATTCTTCCTATATGTATTAGTACTATATTAAACTATTTTACTAGTAAATTAAAACTATTTCTATATTAATAAATATTTTGACTTATTGAGGTAAAAAAATAGGAGTGCCGAATAGCACTCCGTTCATTATGATAATAATGTCGCGATGTCTTTTTCAATTTTCTCTGGCTCTGTAGTCGTAGCATAACGCTCAACAACCTGTCCGTTTTTGTCTACCAAAAACTTTGTGAAGTTCCATTTAATATTTTTCGATAGTACTCCGTTTTTCTGGGATTTTAGAAAAGTATATAGGGGATCTTCATGCATCCCGTTTACATCGATTTTCGAGAAAATTGGAAAGGTAACCCCATAGTTCACCTGACAAAATTCAGTTGTTTCTTCAATATTATCAAATTCCTGATTATGAAATTGACTACATGGGAATCCAAGGATTTCTAAACCTTGATCCTTATATTTTTGATACAGCTCTTGAAGTCCTGCAAATTGTGGTGTGAATCCACATTTGCTTGCAGTGTTGACAATAAGAAGTGTCTTTCCTTCATAATCCATAAGTGGCTTATCCGTACCATTTGGCATTTTTACATAGAAATCATATACCGTTGTCATTTATATATCCTCCTAGTGTACGAGAATTTCTTATGATTAAATCGTAGATGATTTTTTGATAAAAAGCAAAGTCTACGTCCTTTGAATCTCGAAAAATAGGTTTTGCGATTCTTTTCAATTTCCTAATTTTTGTAGTATGATTTTTATTTGGAGGGGAAGAGATAATGAAAATTTTTAAATTTCTAGTAGTGCCGATTGTTATTTTAGGGCTCATTGGATATGGAGTATATTATTTTGGGACAAATTTAGCTTCTGAAAAATTAATGGATGAAGTGACAAGTGAACTTGAGACGAGTGGACAAATGGAAGAAATCAAAGAGGTTATTGAAAGTGATCCAGAACTTTAGTCGTTTATAGAAGAGGCTAAAAATGCTGATACGAGCGAGTTACCTTTTAGCACAAAAGAAGAAGCTACTCGTGCATTAATCAATAAAATTGGGATTAGTGAATTAAATGAAATTCGTGTGCAGGTGCAAGAAGGAACTGCTTCAAAAGAAGAAATTCTGCAAGAAGTACAGAGCAAGTTAACAGAGGAAGAAATGCTGGCCTTGAAGGTTATTGCATATAAGGAATTATACGGAAGGTAAAAAAGAGAGCGGGGTGCTCTCTTTTTATTTTGTACAAACTGCGATTCCAAAAGGATAATGACGACCCTTACGACCAGGTTCAGGCTCCACTAATACACCTCTTTGGAAATAAAATTCTACTTTGTCATATCGAGAGAATAATCCATGAAATTCATCTTTCGTTAATTGGTGAACATGAAAAGGCTCGTTCGTTGGCATGCCCCGACCTTGTCCAAATGGTGTTGAAATGACAAGGGTTCCACCTGGCTTTAGCATCTGATAAATGTTCTCCAAGAATTCCTTTTCTTCGGCAACATGCTCGAGAGTCTCAAAGCTCACAATGACATCGAATTGGCCTAGTTTTTCTGGAAGTGTAGGGTCTACAGCATTTTCTTGCTGGAATGTAACTAATGGATGATAGTATTTACTTTTCGCATAAGTGATGGCAGCTTTATCAATATCGATTGCGATAAGTTCTGTGATTTCTTTTTTAGCAGCGGAGGCAATGATATTACTTCCGAATCCACTTCCGCAGGCAAAATCAAGCACACGACCTTTCGCATAGTAAATCGCAAAGTGATATCTGGCTATATGCTCCAACAGCATTCCGTTTGTCGGCTTCATTAGCTCGGGAATAATTCGTTCGCCCGTAAATTTAATCATAGTGGGCTCCTTCCATGAAAGTTCATTTAATCCCTATCATATCAAAATTTATCTCAACCTAGAAGTTCGCTACGGATATTCATGACGTTCTTTTCTTATAGCTAATCTTTTTACGTAGCCAAATCGTAACAAAGCTCACGATCAACAAGAATGACAAGGAACAAATCACGCTTGATAATGGAGCATATTTAAAAGCATAAATGAATTTATCAATCTCATAAATTTCCATAGGATCAGAAGCATCCTTAGGAGTGAAAACAATGTCCTCTTTCCAATCTTCCTCAAGCATGAAATATGAAGCTGTCCAAGAAGTTGCATAATAACTATACGCAAATACAGGTAATAATAGGATGAAAATGATTAACCGTTTCATCTTATATTCACTTCCTCTTATGAATTGAAAGTTTTCGATACATTGAATATATAGTGTAATTTTACACTTTTAGAAACGGAATGGCAATAATTTCTTGTGGGTCTTATTTTCCAATCGAAGTTGCTTTTCAATAATGAATTGAGGGCTATCAATTATTAGAATAAAAAAGAACAAATCAACTATATGATTTGCTCTACTAAAAATGCTTATATACTTTAATTGATTTAATTACTTATCCTCCTGATGCTCTTGTACCACCATGAGAGTATTCCCGTCAATCCCGTTTATTTTAATAATTTCCGTATCCCCTGCGCCAATATATTAAAAGTGAAAATCACATAGGTCATCGCTAATGAAGCGTAGAAGGGAATCCAAATCGCTCCTCTTAAATCTCGAAAAGCATCAGTTAAAAGAGTCGGCCACGAGAGTGATGTGTTTTTAAACCCGAATGCGCCCGTATCTGTTTGGATAAAGGAATGGGAGATAAAAATTCCTAGAAACCCTAACTGACCAAGTAGGAACATCACTTTTCCTAGATCTCCAACGAAATTCACGAGCAATTTTCCATAGAGAAAAGGCATATAATATTTTCTCAACAAGCGAAAATTAGAGATTCCAACTGAATTTCCACCCGTAATATACTCCTTTGTCGAAAGTTGATTTAGTTCCAGTTTAATCATTTCGGCTACACGGCCAACCTCAAGGGCTGCGATAATAAGAATAAGGTAAAACGGTCTTGTTTTTGATAAAACGATGGGTGGCAAAGTAGCAAGTAAAATTACAAGAATGATCGTTGGAATATACGACAAAAACCCGTTAAGCCAATTCAGAACAACATTTACGCCGAATTTATTTTTATGGGCAAAAAAAGCCAGTGGAATCGCTAGTAAATAACGCACTAATGCAATGGCAAAAACGATGATTAATGTTTCTTTTGCGCCTAAAACGAGCAAGCTTAATAAGTCTCGTCCAAGTCTGTCCGTGCCTATTGCAAATTGTTCAGACGGTTCGTACGGTGGGGCCAATGGAATTTTGTTTTCAGTCCAAAGGAAATCAACTTCTTTTAATTTCGTATCAATCGCTGGGAGGTATTTCCCGAAAAAAGCGATATATAATAGAAAGAAAAACATCGCTGAGCCAAGAAAGAATAGTGGATTGCTCCTGATAAACGTTAATAGTTTCATCGTGAATCACCCGATTTCCTTGGGACTAACCAATGCCGACAGACCTTAGTAAAAATGACAGTCATGAACATAAGTAATAAGTAGGGAAGGATAAAGGCTAATGTTCTTTGATCTTCATTGTTAATGATACTTCCATATAGATGATAGCCTGCACCAAAATAGCTTGATAGTTTTTCGATAATAAGTAAGCTCGTTAAAATATAGAGCATGACAAATTGAGTTTGATTTAATAGCGAGCCTAAGCAGTTCCAAAGCATATGCTTCAATACACTTATGGTTCGTAATCCTTTGGCATGTGCGGTTCTTAAATAATCCTGCCCCACTTCATTTTCTAGAGAAGTGAAGGTGAATTTGCTTATATGTAACATCGGGTAAAGCATTACAGCAATCATTGGCAATATGAAGCTATACCACTGATCATTTCCATATAGATTAAATTGTGGCAAACCAACGTAAAACAATTTGATTAATGCATATTGCACAGCGATATAGAAAAAGAAATCAGGTATAGAAGAGAAGATCCATGAAAAAAAGGCTTGTATTTTTCCAAATGGCCCCTCTCTAAATTGAAATTGTACGACACCAAGAAACGTCCCCAATATAATACTGAGCACGAAGGCGGGAATGACAATAATCAAATCCCTTTTAATAAACGCTTGTAATTCTTCTAGAACCGCAGTACCATACCGGTTCTCACCAAATCCTTCAGTTTGAAAGTCATGAATAAAAGCTTGGATATTTTCTTTATAGGTCATTTCTGTTTTAGGAGTGTAATAACCGCCTAGATTATGTACCGTCATGATTCTTGGTGCGAGAAGAAGGATTATAAAACCAATGACAATTATTACGAAAACAAATGAACTCTTTAGGAAATCCCACCCCATAAAATGCCTCCTGTTACTTTGCGAGCTTTTGAATCCCTTGTGCCAATATGTTGAATGTGAAAATGACATAGGTCATCGCCAGAGCTGGGAAGAATGGAATCCAAATCGCGGATCGTATGTCATTGTAGGAATTTAACAATAACATGGGCCATGCTAAAGAAGTATTAAAAAATGCAAATTGTCCTGCATCGACTTGAACGAATACTTGGGTAATGAAAATGCCAAGGAATCCGATTTGTCCTAGTAAAAATGTTACTTTCCCGACATCTCCGACTAGACTAATCAGTAGCTTTCCATAGAGAAAAGGCAGAAGGTATTTTTTTAACAAACGAAAGCTGGAGACACCAATTGAATTTCCACCGGTTACAAACTCCTTCGAGGAAATTTGTGCAAACTCTAAACGAAACATCTCTGCTACTCGTCCTACTTCCAACGAAGCAAGAACAATAATGAGATAAAGTAGCCTTGTTTCTGAGATTAAGATTGGTGGTAGGGTGACGAGTAAGACTACTAATATAATGCTAGGAATATAGGATAAAAATCCATTCATCCAGCTAACAATGTGATGGATCCCAAAGCTTTTTTTATGGGCCAAAAAAGCAAGTGGGATCGCGATTAAATAACGAATAAATGTAATTGCGATAATAATCATTAACGATTCCTTAGCGCCTATCACAATCAAACTAAGGAGGTCCCGACCATCCCGATCCGTTCCTAGTAAGAAATCATCAGAAGGCTCATAGGGTGGAGCCAAGGGGATTTTTTTATCCGTCCAAATATATTCGATTTCTTTCAAATCTCGATCAATCCCAGGGAGATATTCTCCGAAGAATGTAAAGAATAGAAGGATTAGGAACATGAACATCCCGAGACAGAATAGAAAATGACGTCTAATGAAGGTAATGATTTTCATCGTAACGCTCCTGACTTAAATGGTACTAAGCGATGCTTAACTAATTTTGATAAAACAACCGTAGCAAACATAAAGACAAGATAAGGAAGCATAAATGCAAGAGAACGGACATCTTCATTTTTAAAGATGCTATCTAGTAGGTGATATCCGGCTCCTTGGTAACTTGATAGTTTTTCAATGATTGGTAGGCTCGACAAAATATAGAGCATGACAAATTGTGTCTGGTTTAATATCGAGGGCCAGCAGTTCCAAAGCATATGCTTAAGGATGAATAATCGTTGTAGTCCTTTAGAACGAGCAGTTCGCAAATAATCTTGTCCGACTTCGTTTTCGAGGGATGTCGTGGTGAATTTCATCATATAAAGCATTGGAAAAAGAGTTACGGCGACCATTGGTAATAGGAAGCTATACCAATCTTCATTTCCAAATAGATTCATTTGTAAGTGTCCGTGGACGACCAATTTTATTAATACGTACTGAATGCCTATATAGAAGAAAAAATCAGGAATAGAGGAAAAGATCCACGATAAAAAAGCTTGGATTTTTCCGACCCATTTTTCTCGAAAATAAAACTGTATAATCCCAAGCATCATGCCGAGAATAATGGCTAAGAAAAATGCTGGAATAATAATATGTAAGTCGCGCTGAAGGAAAGTCTGTAATTCTTCTAAAATGGGTACGCCCATTTTATTTTCCCCAAAGCCTTTTTCTGTTTGAAAATGTTGAATGAAGGCTTGTACTTTTTCCTTGAATAAATCGAAGGTAAAAGGAAAGTCAGCTGTAAAAACGAGTCCTCCCTGATGTGTGATTACCATTTCTCGAGGTAATAGGAGAATGAAAATGAACCCGACTACAATTAGTAGAAAAACAAGAAAGCTTTTAAGCAAATCCCACCCCATAGCAACCTCCTAAAAGTCTGTTAAAATAGAATATTCAGTCAAATTATTTTCTCACAAAAATACCTTTATAGTCAATTTTTACTATAATTTTTGCCAATACTATCATGGGTGATATAAATGGGATGCCAATCAAATAAAGAATTAAACCGTTTTGTGGAAGAGGCAAGAAAATACGCAGAAAAAGGCAAGGTGGCAAATTACATACCAGCGCTTGGACGAGCCAATCCTTGTGATTTGGCGATTGCAATTTACTATCCAGACGGGAACTGTTATTCTGCGGGGGATATTGAAAAAAAGTTCACTCTACAAAGTATTTCAAAGGTGATTGCTTTAGCGCTAGTCCTGATTGATAGAGGAAGAGAGTATGTGTTTGAGCGTGTGGGGATGGAACCGACGGGTGATCCTTTTAACTCGATTATTAAACTAGAAACAATGGCTGTGGCAAAGCCGCTAAATCCAATGATTAATGCAGGAGCACTAGTTGTTACTCATATGATCAAGGGGAATTCGATTGAAGAGAGGTTTGAACGGCTTGCATCATTTATTCGAACATTATCAGGCGATCCTTCTGTAAGCTATTGTGAAGAAGTTGCTCAATCCGAATATGAAACGGCGCATCTAAATCGAGCATTATGCTATTTTCTAAAAGCTCATCGGATTATAGAAGAAGACATTGAACCATTAATGGAGTTGTATACAAAGCAATGTGCGATTGAAATGAACTGTTTGGATTTAGCAAGAATTGGCCTTGTATTCGCAATGGATGGAGTGGACCCGATTAGTGGCACACAAATTATTCCTCTAGATGTAGCACGCATTTGTAAGACATTTATGGTAACATGTGGAATGTATAATGCCTCTGGAGAGTTTGCTATTAAGATTGGTATTCCTGCCAAAAGCGGTGTATCCGGTGGAATTATGGGAGCTGTTCCATGCAAATTTGGCATTGGTGTTTTTGGACCATCCTTAGATGAAATCGGAAACAGTATCGCTGGAATTAAGCTATTGGAGCTATTATCAGAGAAATATCAATTAAGTATATTTTAGGTTTTGGCTTTATTATTGTTCATTTTTTGATTTTCGATAGGTGTACCGCACCCACATAGCTGGAAAAATTCCGTGTATTTCGAAAGGATTAATGGTTATTTGGTGAAAAAGGCGGAGAATTTCCGCTAAATGACCTAAAAAGCCTTAAAATCTGGAGAAAGGTATAGCTTAACCGGAAAAATTCCGCTTATTTATAGGTAAATAGGTGAATTTCTCGATATAGCGGTAACTTTTCCGACTATTTTACAATGTAATAAATTCAACACCCAACTTAAACAAAGCTTAATTTTAATGAATCTCTTGATATTGGAGGAAGTGAGACGCGGTTGGAAATCGAATTAAAGAATATACATAAGTCTTTTATCAATCAAGGAAAACAGCAATCTGTCTTAAAGGGAATTAGTGGAGAGGTAGAAAAGGGAGAGATACTTACTATTATCGGACCATCAGGATCCGGAAAAAGTACAATTTTGTCTCTTTGTAATTTGCTCCAAACACCGGACGAAGGTGAACTTTATGTAGGTGGGAAGGAAATCCGCGATTGGGATGTCAGAAATCTTCGGCGTTATGTTGGAATTGCCTTTCAGTCAGGTCCGATGATGAAGGGGACAGTTCTTGAAAATCTATCACTTCCCATGCAGCTGCAAGGACGGACATTAGAAAGTCCGCAAACCTATATGAATTATGTTGGTCTATCAGAAGAGCTATTAAGTAGAGAAGCGAAGGAACTTTCTGGGGGACAACGGCAACGATTATCTCTTGCGCGGACATTGGTTAATCAACCGTCTGTCTTACTATTAGATGAAGTTACTTCTGCGCTCGATTCAAAAGCAGCTCAAGAGGTCGAAGAGTTGATTCTCTCAATTAACAAAGATCATAAAACGACCATCCTATGGGTGACACATGATTTAGCGCAAGCAGAGCGCGTTGGGGATCAGACATGGCTCATCATGGATGGACAATTGGTGGAGGCTGCTCCTACTAATCATTTTTTCTTTGAACCGAATGATCAAAGAACGAAAGAATTTTTGCATAGCTCGAGGGATATAATATGAGTTTACTAGCGATTATTTTGAGTTTCATATTTGTCATTTTAGCTCTCGTTCTAAGCACGGCTTTCAAATTAGGGTTGGGGAAAGACATCATGATTACCTGTGTACGGGCAACAATTCAGTTGCTTGTAGTTGGCTATATATTAAATGCAGTGTTTGGTTTGGACCATCCACTCGGCATTATTATCATGCTCCTCATAATGATTTTGGTTGCAGTAAGGAACGCAGCCAAAAGAGGAAGAAATATTCCGTTTGTCTTTTGGAAAATTTTTATCACCATTTCAATTGTAGAGATTGTGACACAAGGTTTTTTATTAGGTCTAAAAATTATTCCAGCTTCCCCTCAATATATCATTTCTATTAGCGGGATGATTATTGGAAACTCAATGATAATTGCAAACTTATTTTTGAATCGACTGCAGGCAGAAATAGATTTGAGAAAAGAAGAAATTCTGCTTGTATTGTCGCTAGGTGGAAGTGTGAAGCAATCCATTTTTCCTATTTTGAAGAATTCGATCAGAGCCAGTTTAATTCCTACGATTGAGGGGCAAAAGACGATTGGACTCGTACAACTACCTGGAATGATGACAGGGCAAATTATTGCTGGTGCTGATCCAATTCAAGCGGTGAAATTTCAGCTTTTAATCGTGTTTCTCATTATGGCTGCAGCGAGTTTGACCGCAATTATACTTGGTTTTCTTATTTATCCTAGTCTTTTTAATACAGAAGAACAGCTTGTAACAAATCGATTTTTGAGTCCATGATACCGAACTGGTGTGATGGGCTTTTTCATGTTGTTTTCGAAAGTCAGTCCGGAGCGATCGGGAGGATCTGGAAGGATATGGGCTGATTTCTAAGAATAAGACAGGTAGGTACAGCTGACAAAATGAGAGCCTGTTATTTAACAGAATAGCCCAATATATCGAGTTTGTTGTGCGTTTTTTAGAGGTATATACTTAATTAGTACGGCTGTTTATTTTTTGGAAGGATAGAGGTGAATGTATGAGTGATGCAAAAATCGAAGTCCGGAATGTAACGAAGGTCTTCGGAAAAGCTCCTCAGCATGGAGTAAAATTACTGAATGAAGGCATGACCAAAAAGCAAATTCTCGAAAAAACCGGAATGACGGTTGGGGTCAATAAAGCAAGCTTTGAAGTCAAAGCTGGAGAGATATTTGTCATTATGGGCTTATCGGGGAGTGGTAAATCCACATTAGTCCGAATGTTCAATCGATTAATCGACCCGACAGATGGTCAAGTGTTGATTGATGGACAGGACATTGTAAAAATGAAGCCCAATGAGTTAAGAGAAGTTCGTCGTTCGAAAATAAGTATGGTTTTTCAGCGCTTTGCACTATTTCCACATCGTACGGTCTTAAGTAATACAGAATACGGTCTTGAAGTTAAAGGTGCTGATAAAAAGAAACAGCGGGAAAAGGCGATCGAATCCTTAAAATTAGTTGGTCTAGAAGGCTATGAAAATAGTTATCCAAGCGAGCTTAGCGGTGGAATGCAGCAACGTGTTGGGTTAGCCCGTGCCTTAGCTAATGACCCTGATGTTTTATTAATGGACGAGGCGTTTAGTGCGCTTGACCCTTTAATTCGAAAAGACATGCAAAACGAATTGCTTGAACTACAAGAGAAGATGGAAAAAACAATCATCTTTATTACTCACGATTTAGATGAGGCGTTACGCATTGGTGATCGAATTGCCCTTATGAAGGACGGTTCCATCGTTCAGGTGGGCACGCCAGAAGAAATCTTAATGAATCCAGCGAATGATTATGTTGAACGGTTTGTGGAGGACGTAGACTTATCTAAGGTTTTAACAGCAGCACATGTGATGAAACGTCCAGAAGTGATTCACTCAGACCGAGGTGTAAGAGTGGCTTTACAGATTATGAAGGATGCAAAGATTTCGAGTCTTTATGTTGTGGATAAAAAACAAGTACTTGTTGGTGCCATCACAGCAGAAGATGCTTCGGATGCACTAAAAAGCGGTAAAACAATTAAAGATATTATGGTTCACGACATCCAAACGGTCACACCAGATACTTTGATTGCGGATATGTTTGAACAAGTAGCAACAGCCTCGTTACCGATAGCGGTGGTAGATGAACAAAATCGCTTAAAGGGTATTGTTGTACGAGGTGCTGTTTTAGCAGCACTTGCAGGCGATGATATTCAACTAAACGGAAATGAGGTGAAGTAATTGTCAATACCGAAAATACCCTTAGGAGATTGGGTAGATACCTTTGTTGATCTCCTTCAAGATAAATTAGAGCCCTTTTTCGATCTTATTACAGATGGAATTGGGGGATTTGTAGAATTTATTGTCTGGATTTTATCATCTATTCCTCCAGCACTTCTCATCATTATATTCGCCGCTATTACCCTATGGGTAAGTAAATGGACAAATGCGCTTTTTACAGCCATTGGTCTTCTATTAATCTATAACCTCGGATATTGGGATGGAACCATCGATACATTAGCTCTCGTGTTAACATCCGTTGTAATTTCCATCATTATAGGTGTTCCGATTGGGATATGGATTTCCCAAAATGATACTGCCAAAAATATCATGACTCCAATATTAGACTTCATGCAGACGATGCCTGCCTTTGTCTATTTGATTCCGGCGATTTTATTTTTCGGAATTGGAATGGTACCAGGGATTATTGCGTCCGTTATCTTTGCGATGCCGCCAACGATTCGTCTTACGAACTTAGGGATTCGTCAAGTTCCGGAGGACTTAATTGAAGCGGCGAACGCATTTGGTTCAACAACGAATCAGAAATTATTAAAAGTACAGCTACCATTGGCAACACCAACGATTATGGCAGGGGTTAACCAAAGTGTTATGTTATCACTTTCTATGGTCGTAATGGCTGCACTTGTCGGAGCACCAGGACTTGGTGCCGATGTCTATCGTGCTGTCACACAAATTAAAGTAGGTGTTGGTTTTGAAGCTGGTTTGGCTATTGTTATTTTAGCGATTGTGTTAGACCGGTTTTCTCAAAATATAGGAATGAAAAAACGAAAGTAGGGGGAGATTTTTTGTTAAAGAAAAAGCTTTTATGGTCAATCGTTCTAGTAATTACTATGGTGTTAGCTGCTTGTAGTGGAAGTGGCAAGAGTAATGGAGAAGAAGCTTCGGGTTCTATCGGTGAGGAAGTCGATTATAAAATTATTGGGATTGAACCTGGTGCAGGTATCATGCAAGCAACTGATACGGCATTAAAAGAATATGAAAATTTAGCAGATTGGGAGGTAGTAGAGTCATCTTCTGCTGCCATGGCTTCTGAACTTCAAAAGGCTTATGAGGATGAAGAACCAATCATCGTAACTGGATGGACGCCACACTGGAAGTTCGCTAAATTTGATTTGAAATACTTAGAGGATCCAAAAGGGGTCTACGGTGAAGCTGAAGTTATTCAAACACTTGTACGTCAAGGCTTAAAGGATGAACAGCCAAATGCTTATACAGTTTTGGATCAATTTTTCTGGACGCCAGATGATATGGCACAAGTGATGGTTGAGATTCAAGATGGTGCTGATCCAGTTGAAGCTGCATCTGCTTGGGTTGAAGACAACAGTGACAAAGTGGCAGAGTGGACTTCAGGTGCCGAAAAGGTCGATGGTGAAAAAATTAAACTTGCTTACGTAGCGTGGGATTCAGAAATTGCCAGTACGAATGTAGTTGCAAAAGTGTTAGAAAGCATTGGCTATGAAGTAGAATTACTTCAACTGGATGCAGGTCCGATGTTTGCTGCCATCGCTGAAGGGGATGCAGATGGAATGGTAGCTGCTTGGTTGCCAGGAACTCATGCAGCTTATATGGAAGAGTATGGTGACAAGGTTGAGGATCTTGGTCCTAACTTAGAAGGAGCTAAAATCGGATTAGTTGTTCCAGCTTATATGGACGTAGATTCAATTGAAGATTTAAAATAATTATGGAGTGGTGCCAAGATTTCGATCTAGGCACCATTTTTGTTATAGATTTTTTTACCAGTGGGACAATAACCATGACGTTCGATTTAAGGAGGCTCCCACATGGAAAAAGGAATGTACTACGGTGACGATTATAAATTCATACCGGCAACTTCAATTGGGAGTGGGGTAGGGATACAAGTATTACCTGATATTTATAGCTATACAATTCAAATTGTCAATATTGTTCTAGTCGGAGATACGCAGGATTTTGTTTTAGTTGATGCAGGAATGCCTGGTTCTGCTGAAGAAATCATTTCGGTAATTGAAGAGCGATTTGGGGAAGGAAGTCGACCAAAAGCGATTATTTTAACGCATGGGCATTTTGATCATGTAGGAGCAATCATTGAGCTACTGGAGCATTGGGATGTTCCAGTATATGCCCATGAATTAGAAATTCCTTTTTTAACAGGAAAACAGAGTTACCCAGAACCAGATCCGACTGTCGAAGGTGGAATGGTTGCGAAAATGTCACCTTTGTTTCCAAATGAACCGATTGATTTAGGCGATCAGATTCATAAGCTCCCAGTTGATGGAACAGTTCCGAGTATGCCTGGATTTAAGTGGTTACTTACGCCAGGGCATACCCCAGGCCATGTTTCATTTTTTAGGGAATCGGATAGGGCTTTAATTGTGGGGGATGCTTTTGTGACGGTCAAACAAGAATACTTATACAAAGTGCTGACACAAGAACAGGAAATAAGTGGTCCGCCACGGTATTTAACGACAGATTGGCAAGCTGCCGAGGAATCTGTAACAAAATTAAGGGATTTACACCCTTCCGTAGCAGTCACAGGGCATGGATTACCGATGTCAGGCGACCTATTAACGGATAACCTAGAGTTATTAGTTCGTGAATTTAATACGATTGCGGTCCCCCGTTATGGAAAGTATGTGGACGGAGAATTACATTAGAGGAAAAAAAGAGGCGAATATGTTCGCCTCCTCCTAAAATTAATTTGTTTTAACAACAAGCGCCTCAAGTCGCTTAAACTCATCGGTTTTACTAAGTATTATTTCTTGTTTCAATGAAGTAAGTGCACTCTCCACTAAGAAATGGCGTGGTTCTTTCTCATCAACGAGCTCATCATAAATGAAATCAAGAAGCTCCGCATATTTTCTCGCCTCTGAATTACGTTCGAGTAATTTTTTCAGCGCAAGAATGATAGTATGTAATTCTTGCTGAAAGGCTTTTTTATGATTACTTCCTTCTGGAGCCCAAGAATCTAAAAGTTCAGGACGAAGAAGTTGTTCACCAGACTCAGCAACCTCATCAACTATTTTCACTAAGCGGTTCACGCTATAGCGAACGACCTTGTACAGCGTACTTGGAGATTTTTCAGCGACAAAATTATATTTGTAATTATGGTTTAAAATTCCAAAAAAAGTAATGGCACAATCCAACAAATAGGGTTTTTTCTCCTCTCCAAAAATAGATAAGAATCTTCCGTAAGCCCATCTCAATACCCTCAGGTGACTTTTTCGAATGAATTGTTTCAGTTCATCATCATTTAAAATCATCACTTCTTCAAAGAGAGTATATAAATTATTCGTACGGTTAAATTCTAATTGGAGCTCGAGTTGTTTGATGAACACTTCGATATCGGTAGGATCCTTTCCAATTAGCAATTCGTCTCGTTCAGTTTCAATTTGTTGATAAAGAGATTTAATTAAGGCGATTAATAATTCATTTTTAGAAGAAAAATAATTATAAAATGTTCCTTTGGCAATCCCGCTATAATCTAAAATATCTTGAATCGATGTGGCCTGAAACCCTTTTTCTATAAACAATTGATGGGCCATTTTAATTACTTTTTGTTTTCTGTCCTTCACAATTCATCACCTATTTGCATGGATTTCCTTCGTTTTAAAAAAAGAAAGCGCTCTAATTAGACTGCTAGTATAACTATGATATTACATGTTTTTCTTGTTCTACTCAAATTAAACAGTAATAGGAAATCTTTTAATTGCAATTCATGAACTGCTGGTATATGATATGTCTTATGTGAAATAACAGTACAATAATATAGACTGTGCGTCTAACAGGGGGTATGACTATGGAACAATCTTTGAAAAAGACGGATCGTCCACCTTATGGAATTATCGCTGTCTTAATGATTGGAGCATTTATTGCTTTTTTAAACAATACATTATTAAATATCGCTTTACCGTCAATTATGGTGGAATTAGAAATCGAGGCAGCAACAGTCCAGTGGTTAACGACTGGATTTATGCTTGTTAACGGGATATTAATTCCAGCGACAGCCTTTTTAATCGAAAAATATTCGGTTCGCAGACTTTTCTTAGTGGCGATGGGATTATTTACGATCGGTACAGTTGTTGCCGGCATGGCACATGATTTTCCAGTACTATTAACTGGACGTATGTTACAGGCCTCTGGTTCAGCAATTATGATGCCACTCTTAATGAACGTAATGCTTGTAAGCTTCCCCGTAGAAAAAAGGGGAGCAGCAATGGGTGTGTTCGGCTTAATTTTAATGGCTGCTCCAGCAATTGGACCAACATTGTCCGGTTGGATTATTGAACATTATGATTGGAGAATGTTATTCCATTTTGTAACACCGATTGCAGTCGTAATATTCCTCATCGGATTCTTTTTACTTAAAGACAAGAAGGAAAAAGTTAATATCAGTCTTGATTTCTTTTCGCTTATCCTATCAAGCATAGGATTTGGTGGAATATTGTATGGATTTAGCTCAGCTGGTAGCAAAGGTTGGGACAGCCCGCATGTATATATTACAATTCCTGTGGGAGTCATTTGTCTAGTTTGGTTCATTCTTCGTCAATCCAAACTAGAAAGACCAATGCTTAATTTCCAAGTATTTAAGTATCCAATGTTTGCTTTGTCGTCTTCCATTGCGATGGTAGTGAATATGGCAATGTTTGCAGGTATGTTGTTGGTTCCGATTTATGTTCAAACGCTAAGAGGAATTTCTCCACTCGATGCAGGATTGTTAATGTTACCAGGGGCACTCGCAATGGCATTAATGTCACCAATCAATGGTAGACTATTCGATAAAGTCGGAGGACGTATTTTAGCGGTAATTGGGTTAGTGATTATGGTTGTTACAACATATTTATTTAGTAATTTAACCCTTGATTTAAGCTATACACATTTAATGCTACTACATGCGGTTCGTATGTTTGGTATGTCCATGGTAATGATGCCTGTTTCGACAAATGGATTAAATCAGTTACCACGAAGACTTTATCCACATGGTACTGCGATGAATAATACATTAAACCAAGTTTCTGGTGCGATTGGTACAGCACTTTTAGTGACCATCATGTCAAATCGTACAGAAACACATGCTACTGAAATGGCAAAATCTTTGACCGCTCCACCAACAGAAGCTGCAATGGCACAACTTAAGGCGCAAGCAATGCTTGAAGGAATCAATGATGCATTCTTTGTTGCTTCTATTATTGCTGCTGTAGCACTCGTTCTTGCTTTCTTTATTAAACGATCAACTCCGGCAGAAGATCCTATTCAAGAAAAACCGAAAGCACAAGTAAATACAAAATTAGCAGAGAATTAATGAGGAGGGGGACCCATCCCCTTCTTTTTTGTATTGAAAAAATTTTTTCTTGAAAAATTCTTAAAAATGGTTTTTGATATAATAAATCAATTCTACATAAGAGGGTGCTTTGAATGACGAAGAAGTTTGAAACGATGTTACTACATAGTGTAAAAAAGAGTGAACAGCCGATCAAAAGTAAGGTGACACCAATTTATCAAACTTCTGCATTTACGTTTGCCGATCTAGATGAATTAGAAGGCTACTATCAAGGCGAAGGAAATTACTTGTATTCACGTACAGGAAATCCCAACCCTGATGAACTAGGGAAAGCAGTTGCTGCAATTGAAGGAGCACCAGAGGGCATTGCCACATCATCTGGATTATCAGCGATTTTAGCAGGAGTTCTTGCTGCTGTTAAAAGTGGAGATCACATCGTGGCTGCAGATGACTTATATGGTGGAAGTTTTCATTTATTAAAAGCAGAGCTCCATGATTTAGGTATTGAAACAACGTTTGTTTCCTTTTCCGACCTTTCATTAGTGGAAAAAGAAATCCAGTCAAATACAAAGTTACTTTATACAGAATCAATTACGAATCCGTTTTTGAGAGTGGAGGATTTAGAATCTGTCGTTGCTTTAGCAAAACAATATGATTTGCTGACACTTGTCGATAATACGTTTGCAACGCCATATCATAGTAATCCATATTTACTAGGAGTGGACATGGTTGTTCATAGTGCAACAAAATATATTGGTGGACATAGTGATGTGACTTCTGGTGTGTTGGTTGGTAGAGAAGATTTACTAACGAAGGCAAGAGCTAAAGTTGTTAATTTAGGGGCGAATGTTAGTCCGTTTGAAGCATGGTTAACATGTCGTGGTCTAAAAACATTGGCGCTACGGATGAAGAGTCAATCATCTAACGCAAGAAAATTAGCAGATGCTTTAAGAGAAAATAATTATATCTCGAAGACCTATTATCCATTTCAAGAAGCAGAAGAAGGATATGGAGCAATGGTCACCATTGAGCTAGGTCAACAAGTTGATGTGAATCAGTTTTTCAAATCACTTTCATGGGTAAAAATTGCCCCAACTCTAGCAGGTGTAGAAACGACGGTATCTCATCCGTTAAAAACATCTCATCGTGCTTTACCGAAGGAAGCACAAGAGGCTTTAGGAATCACAAACAATGTCGTTCGTATCTCTGTTGGAATTGAGCATGCGGATGATATTATTCAAGTATTTGAAGAGGCAATTGAAGGTTCGTTATTATAAAATAGGCTCTGTTAGTGGATGTTCCTACTTAAACGGAAAAATTCCGTTTATTTTAAATAAATGATGGTTATTAGGTGAAATAGACGGAGATTTTCCGCTAAATGACCTAAAAAGCTTTAAAATCATGAAATATGTATAGCTTAACAGGAAAAATTCCGTTTATTTATAGGGAAATGGGTAAATTTTTTGATTTAGCCGGAAATTTTACGCTTATTTTTCAATAAAATAAAAAAACTAAAAGGCGTACCGAGCTGGGTACGCTTTTTAATCTTGGCGAGAACGGCTATGATTTGAAAAAGCTATACGTCTTAAAGTTCCACTGCTAAAATCAGAGATGTTTTTATTATTTAATCTTTCTCTTAGTGTGCTTTTGCTCATATTTACTGGATGATGTGATTTCGGGTCCATTCAGAAATCCCTCCTTTGTGATAGTGTGCACTCTATAGTTAAAATTAATTGACGAACCCCAAAGTTTTTGAATATAATAAAAGTAAGTTAATAGTTCTCCTAAAGGGGAGTAGCTTTTACAGCAAAGTCGTCATTTCAGAGACCTTTGTCTCTCGGCTTTGTTGGCAACAATTTGCAACCAAGTTGTAAATATTATCGTTGTTAGCAAGACCTTTACCATTGGTAAAGGTCTTTTTTGTATTTTTGAAGTCCTTACCAAATCGGTTAGGGCTTTTTCCTTTTTAGAGGACCTGATTAGCTAGAGAAAGAACAAAGAACTATTTGAAAAAAGAGGAGGAAAAGAACGTTGGATTTATCAATTTTAATGGAGTATGGTTGGGTATTGTTATTATTAGTAGCACTAGAAGGACTATTAGCAGCAGATAATGCATTAGTGCTGGCTATTATGGTCAAGCATCTTCCAGAAGAGGAGCGGAAAAAGGCATTATTTTATGGCTTAGTTGGAGCATTCATCTTCCGATTTGGCTCTCTATTTGTCATTTCTTATCTTGTGGATGTTTGGGAGGTACAGGCTATAGGTGCTCTTTACTTATTGTTTATTGCCATCAATCATATTGTGAGGAAGGTTGTTTTTAAGGATAAACAACAGGAAAAAGAGGAGAACGAAAAGCCAAAAGGGGGACTTTGGGCAACTGTTTTTAAAGTAGAACTAGCTGATATTGCCTTTGCGGTTGATTCGATTCTTGCAGCTGTGGCCCTAGCAATGACTCTTCCGAATACCAATCTTCCGACTATTGGAGGTATGGATGGAGGAAAGTTTCTCGTTATTTTTGCCGGAGGTTTAATCGGGGTTGTCATTATGAGATTTGCTGCAAACTTCTTTGTTAAATTGCTGCACTCAAAACCAGGGCTCGAAATTGCTGCTTTTACCATTGTTGGCTGGGTAGGGGTAAAGCTTGTCATATTAACATTAGGACATCCAGAAGTGGCGATCATACCGCATGATTTTGCTCATTCTACCACATGGAAAATCATCTTCTATACAGTATTGATTGGGATAGCTGTTGTAGGTTGGTTTTCTAGCAAAGATAAAGCTGTTGTAGAAAGCAAAGAAGCATAATTGAGACTATAAAGTTCATACTCACTTGGAAGTTCGGGCATAGTAATATCATGAACTCGTGACACTAGCTAAGTGGGTGAATTTCTTGGGTTTTGAAATTATGGTTCTTGTTATTCTCATTATTGTAAATGCCTTTTTTGCAGCCTCAGAAATGGCACTCGTTTCGATAAATGATAATAAAATGAGGCTGTTAGCGGATGGAGGAAATAAGAAAGCGCAGGTGGTTCAGAATCTATTGTCTGAACCTAGTCGCTTTTTGGCAACGATTCAAATTGGAATCACTTTGTCAGGATTTCTTGCTAGTGCTTTTACGGCGAGAAGCTTTGCAGGTGTATTGACTGAGGCCATTAGTCAATTGAATTTGCCAATTGAAAAAGGTGTATTAGAGATGCTTTCTACTGCTATTATGACCTTAATTTTGTCGTATTTTACTCTTGTTATAGGGGAATTGGTTCCGAAAAGACTAGCAATTCAAAAGGCTGAAGAAATATCTTTTCTGGTGGCAAGTCCGATATCTTTGTTATCTAAATTTACTGCCCCGTTTGTGAAGCTCTTGACTCTTTCAACCAACTTAATAGTTCGGTTATTTGGCATTGATCCTCATATGGAAGAGGAGAATGTGACAGAAGAGGAAATTCGAATGATGGTCGATGTGGGCCAAGAAAGAGGGACCATTCAGGAAACAGAGAAAGTAATGATTAACAATATTTTTGAATTCGATAATAAAACCGTTTCAGATATTATGACCCATCGAATGAATATTGTAGCGATTCCTGTCGATACGAATTTTCAAGAAGCAGTTCATATAGCTAATGTGGAGAAGTATACGCGAATTCCTGTATACGAAGAAAATATCGATCGCATCGTAGGCATTTTACATGTGAAAGATCTATTCTATTTTATCGAAAATGGAGATAGAGATGCGTTTGAACTGCGAGAATTAATTCGTGAGCCTTATTATGTACTCGAGTCAACTCGAATCGATCATGTATTTAAGGATATGCAAAAAAATAAGAGTCACGTTGCTATTGCGATTGATGAATATGGTGGAACCGACGGAATCGTCACAATGGAAGATATCCTCGAAGAGATTGTCGGGAATATTTTTGATGAATACGATGAACCTGAGCTAGACATCGACGATATTGAGCAGATTAACGAAAATAAATATATGATCGCTGGTACGACAGATTTGGATGATGTGGAGGATTTATTGAAGGTTGAGTTTCCGACGGATGATTATGATACATTAAGCGGCTTTATCATTGGCCAGTTGGGATATATTCCGGATCCAGAGGAGAAGCCACAAGTCGAATACGAAAATTCTCTATTTGAAATTGAAGAGGTAAATGATCGTAGGATTGTAAAGGTTAAAGTAACAGTGCTAGAGAATGAAGAAGAAGAACAGGAAAAATGATTTCTGTTCTTTTTTAAATTTTATTGACCATTGTTCAATAAATGAATATAATTTAATTAAACAGTGGTCAATAAGGAGGATATTATGTCACCGCGAAAATCGGTCCACCAAGAGCTAACAAGAGATATGATAATGGATGCAGCAAGAGTTTTGTTCTCCGAAAGAGGATATGAGCATGTATCGATGAGGCAAATTGCCAAAGAGCTAGGATATAGCCATGGAGCCATTTATTATCATTTTAAAAATAAGGCAGAATTATTTTTCGCCTTAGTTGAAAGTCATTTCCAAATGCTGAATAACATCCTAGAAGAAATTATGGAACAAGAACTAGACAATAGAGAAAAGCTTAAGCAAATTTTTATCGGATATATTAAATTTGGGCTCACGTATCAAAGCCACTACGAGATCATGTTCCTCATTAAAGATGACGAAGTGAAATGTTTTATTCAAGAAGAGCCTAATACCACCTATGAAAACTTTGCTAAAAATGTCCATTTGTTATGTGGAAAAAAGGTTTCGATTCAGGAGATTTGGTCGATTTTTCTATCGTTACATGGTTTTGTTACGCATTATTGTAGACAGGTAGATGGTTTCGAGGAAGTAAGTGGCTTAGCTGAGATGCATGCGGATTTCCTAATGGGGTGTATTCTTTAAGACTGTTTTTTCTGTGAAAAAACTTGTTGTTAAAATCCTAAGGCCGATTTTAACGTACAAATAATAATATTGTACTTTCTATTTTGTGTGCAGGCTCTTTTCTCACTATTTATCCCCTAGAGAGTAATAATTTTCATTAAATTTTTATTTTACTAAATTACAGCAAAGTCTGAGAAAAGAGCCTTCTACTAAGATCGATTCATTAATTTTTTTAGGTTTAATTGACCATTGGTTAATAAAAAGGAGGAATAGAAATGAAAAAGGCACTTGTGTTAGGAGCTTCAGGTGGAATGGGTTATTCAATTGTGAAGGAATTATCTAAACGGGGGATTCAAGTTACGGCATTTGCACGAACAAAGTCAAAGTTAGATAAGCTGTTCAAAAATGATACAAATGTGACCACTTTTCAGGGAGATATTTTTCAAGGTCAAGATATTAAAGATGCAGCTAAAGGTGCCGATGTCATTTTCCAAGCAGCGAACATTCCTTATCCAGAGTGGGAAAAGAAGCTAGAAACGTTTATGGGGAATATTTTAACGGCTGCACAAGTAAGTGGGGCTAGCCTCGCAATTGTTGATAATATTTATGCGTATGGTAGAAGTGATGGAAGGAAGGTCCAAGAGGATTTTCCGAAAAATCCACATACGAAAAAAGGTCGGATTCGTCTCAATGTTGAAGATCTTGTAAAAAATTCGGACGTGAAAGCACTTATTGCTCACTTTCCTGATTTTTATGGTCCAAATGCTGAAAACAGCATTCTTCATTTTACACTTCAGGGAGTAGTGAAGAATAAGAGAGCCATGTTTGTAGGAAATCAACAAATAAAACGAGAATTTATATTTACTCCTGATGGGGCAAAAGCTATTGTGAATTTAGCATTAAATGAAAATGCATATGGACAGAACTGGAATATCCCAGGGATTGGTGTTATTTCAGGAAAAGAGCTTGTGAAGATAATTAGGGACACGGACAATTACGAAAAAGGTGTGTCCACAATTACGAAGAACATGATTCGTTTCCTTGGCATTTTTGACCCGATCATGCGTGAAGTCGTTGAAATGTTTTATCTTAATGAAGAACCTGTCGTGCTAGATGGAAACAAGTATGAACAATTTATTGGAGAGTTGCCACGTACATCATACAGAGAAGGATTAAAACAAACGTTGGATTATATGAAGAATATTGGGTAGAAATTTTATAGGAGTAACATGTGCTTAGGAGAGGTAAAAGAGTATGTCCGTTACTCCTAAATTAGTTGTGAAATAATAAAGTGAGGAATTTGAGGAAACATTGAAGTGTTACTTTTCGTTTATACGGTGGAAGTACATTTCGTGTTTCCCGACTTGCTCTGAAAGATATTCAATGTCCTTAGTGATAGACTGAGTGTTGTTGTCGATTCTTTTGAGAATTGCTACAGTATCGTCGTTAGATGTTCTAGCAACAGCGTTTAGTGTGGTTTCCATACGATCTAGTTTCTCATCAATTCGATCAAACTTCTCATCAATTCGATCAAACTTCTCATCAATTCGATCAAACTTCTGATCGATCTTATCGAATTTTTGATCAATTTGATTAAACTTTTGATCTGCTTTCTGCTCTATCTGATCGAAACGTTCATTCATTCGACCTTCTAATTGTTGTATTGCTTTAAGTATGTCATCCATTTTATTCACCTCCTTCTTATTCATTATAAATGTGGTTATACGAGATTGAAAGCTGGGAAAATAGGATAATATTTGAACATTTTAAGTCTGTTTCACATCCAGAAATCTTTTTCTATGAGCAAGAATTTCTTCTTTTAGGATTTGAAGCTGAAGTATTTGTTCATCTATTTCTTTTAGTTTCTTATCAGCGAATTCAATTATACGCTCTCTTTCCACTTTTCCCTCAGGGTTTGATTCATATAAATCGATCATTTCTTTTATTTCCTGAAGACTGAATCCGAGCTTTTTCCCGCGAAGAATCAGTTTTAATCTACGACGTTCGGTATTTGTATAGCTTCGTTGCTTTGTTAGGCTCTCTCGAGTTACGGAAGTCAGCATTCCCATTTCTTCGTAGTACCGAATAGTTCTAGAACTAATATCAAATATGTTTGCTAGTTCGCTAATGGTAAAATATCTTTCTTCTGACATAGAATACCCCTCCAAGTTGACGTTAACGTACACTTAGATATATAATAATTCTGAAAAATATAATTTGTCAAATTTGATGAAGGGGTGACATTCTATGACGTTGGCTCCAGAAGAATTGCAGACGAAAGGGTACAATTCCTACAGCTTCAATGATTTTGTTCAAAAACGAGAAGAGTTAGATTGGTACAAGGATGAACCATTCTTACGAAAAACAGTGGAAAAATTTCTAGGAAAAGAGTTCGATACAATTCATGAAAGACTCTTAGATTTTTCTCCGAAGGTATCAAAAGATTGGAATCGACTTGCAGAACAACTAGCAAGACCAGAAGTCCGTCCTTATATGTTACATTATGATGCTTTTAACAATCGAATTGATCGTATTGTGAGACCTTCTGAAACTCATCAGTTAGAACAAGCTGTGTTTGGAGAGGGCCTTTTTTCGAGCAAAATGTCACCATGGGAAAGCTTTGTTAAAAGAATACTCATTCATCAATTAGGAGAAGCAGGTGTCGCTTGTCCTTTGACATGTACACATGGCCTAGTGGCACTTTTAGGCCAGTTTCCAGATGATGAGTATCCTGAACTTCATGAAATCTTGCTGCATACAAAAGAAGGAATAGATGGGGACTTCGCGATTGGGGCTCAGTTTATGTCGGAGATTCAAGGAGGCTCTGACTTACCTGCCAACGTCTTAGAAGCTGTTCCAGAAGGAAAGTACTATCGTTTATACGGTAATAAATTCTTCTGTTCAGTTGCTCACGCCGATTATTCCGTGGTGACCGCGAAAATTTCGGGAACAGATAGGGTATCAACTTTTATTGTTCCATCATGGCTACCGGGCGATAAAGTGAAGGAAAAGAGAAATAGCTATCAAATAAATCGTATTAAATGGAAAATGGGGACTGCGGAACTACCAACAGGGGAGATTCAATATGATGGGGCGATTGCTTATTCAATTGGTCCTAAGGATAAGGGTATTGCTGTAGCAGTTGGAATTGTGTTAACCCTATCGCGACTCGAAATTGGGATTGCTTGTGCTGGGTTCATGCTACGTGCATCAAGGGAAGCGCATTTGTATAGCGATTTCCGTACCGTATTTGGGCAAAAAATCAAGGACTACCCTTTATCAGCTGGTAAGCTGAAGAAAATTGAAAATGCTGCTCAAAGAACGACAGCAGGAGCTTTTAAAATATATGATCTATTTTTGCAATTAGATAAGCCATTAAATCCAGGCTTAAAATCAGATCAACCACTTGAAGTGAGAAAGCAATTATTTAATCTAAGAGAATTAGTTTTACTGCAAAAAATTTGCACAACGAGTGAGGGAGCGGAAGTACTGAAGGAGGCTATTTCAGTATTTGGTGGACATGGAGTGATGGAGGAATTCTCATCACTGCCACGGATTTTCCGTGATGTAGTCGTTAATGAGCAGTGGGAAGGTCCAAGAAATCTTCTGCTGACGCAAATCTATCGAGATATAAGTAGAGTGGTGGATTGGTATGCTCCAGATGAATTTGTTAGAAACATCCTTGAAGGTGCATCTGAAGTAACGATAGAAAAATTCGCAGCTAAATTGACGGATTTGCTGAAGATGCCAGTTCTTGGCCATGTTTCAGATGAATCAATAGAAGCGGCAATAGAGTGGGATGCGTTTTGTAGCGCATTTTTTAAGGCTTATCAGGAAGTTGCGTTAAACGAGATTAGATTATAAAAGAAAAAGGTAGTTCCCAAAGGAGCTACCTTTCGTTATGAAAACGGTCTAAATGAATTTTTATGATAAAGGATGGCAAGTAGGAATAGCATGACGATATCTAAGCGAGCTTGGAAGGCGAACGTTAATATACCTGCATGAAGTAAAGGAACTTTTGTTAAGATAATGGCAGCAATCATTATTAGGATTAAAGGAATGGAAGCTGTTTTGACCTTTTTATTTGCTAAAATGAGACCTCCACAAACGATTTCAGTCAACGCGACTACATACATAAAATAAATTGGATAAGGAAGACCTAGGTTTATAAAGGTAGTTGCAAGTTCCTCACTTAAGATTTTCATTGTACCTGATATGATAAATACATATGCGACCGAATATCTGATGAAATTCATTGAATGCATATCATCCCTCCTCATAAAAACTATATGAGCATAAGGGACAAACCATGAGGATTATTTTTGTAGCCATAGGATCAAAAAAAGCAACCGATATGGTCGCTTTTACTATTAGTCTAAACTAATCCAGAAAGATGAATTTTTGATAGAAAGTTTGATTTTTGGAGCATCTTTAATCGCTTTTACATTATGAAGGAAATAATTGAAATTCTTAATGTCCTTCAATGTCTCCATATAACTAACTTCTGAAAAATTCTTGGAGTGATGAAATTTAATATAATTGCGGCAAACTTTCTCATCTATAAATTCAATATACATGACTTTTGTTTGCTCATAGATGAAAGAAAATAAACGGTTTAGTGACTTGCTTAGGTCGTCGTTCGTAAATGTTGGTGAATCCAAATTGAATTGAGCACGTAAAATATCATACCGTGTCGATTGATTCAAAAGTTTCAAGATCTATTCCCCTCTAACACAAAATATTTAGGTTTGAGCACCAAAGTGGGACATGTCTTGTCAATAAGGACCTTTTTCTTACATAATAAATAAACCCTCATAGCATGAGGGTTATACATTGAATAATGTATTTATTCATTCATGCAACTGGCTGGCATAGTATTTCGAATACGTTAGCCCCTATAGCTTTGCGTCCCCACTTTTCAATGGCTTTGCCTATTAAATTTTTATTATACAGGTATTATAACCTATAAGTATAAAAAATACGATACTAAAGTCTCTATTTGTAAGAAAATAACACTTTTTAGAAAGTATACTTTTTTCGGAAAATATGGTAAAAATATAGTATCATATTATTGGTATTTAGCCATAATATGAATGACTAAAGGATTTAAGGAGATTATTTTATGGAAATTGGAGTTCTTAACTAAACGTAATTTCATACGTGCGTGTCTCAAAAAAATCGTGTATAACTTGGGTTTCTTTAGTGATCACTTTTTTTGAAGACAGGAATGTTAAGAACACAATTTGCGCTTGCTCCTAATTCTGATGAAATGGGCTTAATGGTCTGTTTCGTTATACCTATACGATCAATCGCAAAGGGACAATTCTGTTCTTTTGCGATTTTTTTATGGAATAAAATAAATACGCTTTTGTTTCTTAATTTCCTCGCACGTGTATGGTTCATACCTAAAGGAGGAAGAAAAAATGAATTCACAAACAATTGAAGTTTTGCAATTTCATGATTTAAAAGAGGATATTGCATCAATGGCCATTTCAGAAATGGGTAAGGAACGGATTCAGAATCTCCAGCCATCTTTTGTAAAAAAACAAATTGAAGCATGGCTAAGGGAGGTCACTGAAGCAAAGGAAGTTTTGAAGATTAGTACGAGTGTCCCTATCCCTAGTTTAAAAGGAATAAGTACGATTCTTCGAAACCTTCATAAGGGGATAATCCTTAGACCGGAGCAGCTAATGGAAATTCATGAGCTCTTAGTCTGTATCAATCGAATTAAAAGATTTATGAAGGATACAGAATATAGCGCTCCGACCATAAGTACCTATGTGTACTCCTTGTACGATTTACAAGATATTGCAGATGAAATTATTCGCTGCATTCGCAATGGAAGAGTGGATGATTATGCGAGTAAAGAACTATTAAAGATTCGAAAACAAGTTTCGATTTTAGAAGAGAGAATTAAGGGACGTGTCGAGCAAATATTAAAATCATCGAAGAATAGTAAGTATCTACAAGAAAATATCGTAAGCGTACGTAATGGTCGTTATGTAATCCCAGTGAAAAAAGAATACAGAAAGAATATCAATGGGGTTGTGTTAGATACTTCTGCTTCTGGTTCTACGGTATATATCGAACCAGCGGAGATTGGAAGCATACAAGATGAAATTGAGCTTCTCAAGCTTCAAGAAGAGGCAGAGGAGCACCGAGTATTATCTGTTTTAACAGGACTGATTGAAGATAAAGAAACCGAAATCAAACTTGCAGTAGACATTATGGTTCAGTATGATGTGATTTTTGCAAAAGCGAAATACAGTAATCTAATTGGTGGTATTGCGCCACAAATCAATGAATATCACACAATCCGGTTAAAGAAAGCAAGGCATCCATTATTAGGAGAGAAGGCTGTGCCACTTGATTTTGTTATTGGAGAGGAATTTGACGCACTTGTGATTACAGGACCGAATACTGGTGGAAAAACGGTTACGGTTAAAACAGTGGGGCTATTAACAATGATGGCACAGGCGGGACTGCATGTCCCCGCGGAGAGTGGAAGTGAGATTGCCATTTTTGAAAAGATTCTTGTAGATATTGGTGATGGGCAAAGTCTTGAACAATCGCTAAGTACGTTTTCTTCCAGAATCAAAAATATTATTCAGATTCTTGGGGATACGACTCCCAAGTCACTTGTTCTATTAGATGAACTAGGTTCAGGTACTGATCCAGCAGAAGGGATGGGATTAGCAACAGTAATCCTAGAAGAACTCTATCATAAAGGTGCGACTTTATTAGCAACGACACATTATAGTGAGATCAAAGCTTATGCAGACGAGAAAGAGGGCTTTGAAAATGGAGCGATGGAGTTTGATATGGATACCCTCCAACCAACATATCGCTTGATTATTGGAAGAGGTGGCGAAAGTCAGGCCTTCGATATTGCTCTAAGACTCGGTATGCATCCGAAATTGATTGAAAAAGCGCATGGGATTACCTATAAGGAAAACAGAGATTACGAGGCATCGCCTAAGTACTCAAAACAACAGTTAGAAAAACAATTAGCGCTAAATACCAAGCATATTTGGAAAATGAAGCATGGTCACAAAATAGAGAAGTCTCTTGAAGCTATTCCATTTAAACGAGGAGATAATGTCCAGATTCCTTCGATAAACGAGATGGGAATAGTCTCAAAGCCAGCAAATGAAAAAGGTGATTTGGAGGTTTTAGTGAAAGGGGAAATGATGATTTTCAATCATAAAAGGCTCGTCATGTATATTCCTGCGGAGGAGCTCTACCCAGAGGACTACGATATGGACATCATCTTTGAAACGAAAGAGAATCGCAAGCTACGTCATGCAATGAGTAAAAGACATATCGACGAAGTGATCGAGGATTGAAAAAAGGTACCTGGTACTGAATGATAAACATTCAGCGCCGGGTACCTATTATTATTTTCTATGCATCTTAAATTGTAAGAAGAAATCGTTGTACATCGCGAGATTCTTTTTACCGAGATTTTCGTAAACTTCAAGTTTCTCCGTTAGTTCAGGTGATGGATAGAAACGTTCATCCTCAACCATTTCCTCCGGCATAAACTCTAATGCTGCTTTGTTCGGTGTAGAGTAGCTGACCCATTCTGTATTTTGGGCAGAAACTTCTGGATCGAGCATGAAATTAATGAATTGATGAGCTGCATCCACATTCTTCGCAGTCTTTGGAATAACCATGTTATCAAACCAAAGATTTGAACCTTCGGAAGGGACGACATAATCTAGGTTTTCATTTTCCCACATCATGTCAGCGGCATCCCCTGACCAAACGACACCAACTGCTGCTTCTTCATTAGCGATGAGGATTTTGATTTCATCTCCGACAATTGCTTTGATATTAGGTGTCAAAGAATCCAATTTTTCCTTCGCTTCTTTTAAATGCTCTTCCTTCGTGTCATTGAGTGAGTAGTTTAAACTGTTTAATCCCATTCCCATCACTTCACGGGCACCATCGACTAAAAGAATTTCATTTTTTAAGGCAGGGTCCCATAAATCACTCCAACTAGTAATCTCGATATCATCTAGCATTTTGGTATTGTACACAATTCCGACAGTTCCCCAAAAATACGGAACAGAATATTTGTTAGTAGGATCAAAAGGAAGATCCATGAAGCGTTCGTCGATATTTTTCAAGTTGGGAATCTTTGAATGATCCAAAGGAATCAGTAAGTCTTCCTCACGCATTTTATCAATCATATATTCAGATGGTACCGCAATATCATAGGTCGTTCCACCTTGTTGGACTTTTGTTAACATCGCTTCATTGGAATCGAATGTTTCGTAAATGACCTTAATACCTGTTTCTTCTTCAAAACGGTCAATTAGTTCGTCGTCAATATAATCGCCCCAGTTGTAAATGGTTAAGGTATTATCACCAGCGAAGCCTTCTGCTTTATTTAAGCGATTGATAGCAAACAATAGTAGGGCAGAGGCGATAACTACTGCTAAAAAGACGCGGATTAGTCTGTTCATTTTCTAATCCCCCCAATTTGAGCCTTATTGTTACGCTGGGTGATGAAGTAATAGATGACGACAAGAATAATCGTAAATAGGAAAAGCAATGTTGACAGGGCATTAATATTTAGCGATATTCCTCGACGTGCTAAAGAGTAAATTTCTACAGATAGGGTTGTAAAGCCATTTCCTGTGACGAAAAAAGTTACCGCGAAATCATCGAGTGAATAAGTTAAAGCCATGAAAAATCCTGCGAAAATTCCAGGAGTAATAAACGGCAAAATGACTTTCGTTAATACGTTTAAGCGGTTTGCGCCAAGGTCACGGGCCGCATCAATTAAGGTTGGACTCATTTCCATAAGCTTTGGTAGCACCATTAAAACAACAATCGGAATACAAAAAGCAACATGGGAAAGTAGGACGGAATAAAAACCGAGCTTTAGTCCTGCCATGGTAAACAGAATTAAGAATGATGCCCCGATTATAACGTCTGGGCTCACGATTAACACATTGTTTAAGGAAAGAAGCGTATTTTTTGTCTGACGCTTTTTCACTTGGTAGATGGCGATTGCACCGAGTACCCCAATGATCGTGGATATTAGGGATGAAAGCAGCGCTATGACAAGTGTATTTAAGACAATGATTAGTAATCTTGTATCCTGGAATAACTCTTTGTACCAATCAAGAGTAAAGCTTTCAAAATCAAACATTGTTCCACCACTATTAAAAGAGTAGAACACTAAAAAGAAAATCGGTGCATAGAGCACAAGAAAGATTAGAAACAAGAATCCTTTTGCTAAAGGGGATATTTTTTTCTCCAACTTAGATACCCCGCTTTCTAGTTCCAGTGACACTCATAAATAGGAACATAATAATAATCAAGAATACCGCAATCGTTGAACCCATACCCCAATCCTGTGTGACAAGAAAATGCTGCTCAATCGCTGTACCAAGTGTAATGACACGATTTCCTGCAATTAAGCGAGTCAGCATAAATAGGGATAGTGCCGGGATGAATACGACCTGACAGCCCGATTTTACGCCATCAATCGTTAATGGGAAAATAACGCGACGGAACGTTGTCCACTTCGATGCACCTAAATCATTGGCTGCATCAATGAGTGTTGGATTCAATTCGATGAGCGAGTTAAAAATCGGTAAAATCATAAATGGAATAAAGATATAAACCGATACAAAAATAAAGCTAAAGTCGGTAAATAAGATTTGTTGTGAGCCAATGCCAATCACTTCAAGGAAGCTATTCGTAATCCCATAAGTACCGAAAATACCAAGAAAGGCATATGCTTTTAACAATAAATTGATCCATGAAGGAACGATGATTAATAATAGCCATAATTGCTTATGTTTTGTTTTCGTTAATAAATACGCTGTTGGGTAAGCGACGATTAAGGAAATTAAGGTAATCAAAAAAGCATACCAGAATGAACTTAACGTCATTTTTAAATACACTGGTGTGAAAAACTTTTGGTAGTTAACGAGTGAAAGATTGCCCTCAATATCGAAGAAAGAATAATAAAGTACAAGTAGGATAGGGGCAATTACAAACAAGGCAATCCACAGTGCATAAGGGACCATGTATATATTGCGTGTGAACTTATTTTCCATGGCCTGCTTCTCCATCTGTATAAGCTTCTAAACGCTTATCAAATTCTTCTTCCGTCTCACCAAGTCTCATTACGTGAATCGCTTCTGGGTCAAAATACAGTCCGATTTCATCGCCAACATTTGCCGCTTTTGTAGAATGGACAAGCCACTCGTTGCCGTCCTTGTCATAGCAACTAATTTCATAGTGAACGCCACGGAAAAGTTGAGAGTCAACACACACCTGAAGTTTGCCACGCTCGAGCGTTGTGATTTCTAAATCTTCTGGTCGGATAACGATTTCGATTGGCTCATTTTTATCTAAGCCTTGGTCGACACATTCGAATTGCTTTCCAACAAACTCAACTAAATAATCATCTAGCATACGGCCTTTAAGAATATTGGATTCTCCAATAAAATCAGCAACGAAACGGTTGATTGGTTCATCGTAAATATCTTTAGGTGTTCCACTCTGTTGGATTTTTCCTTGATCAAGAACAAAGATTTCATCTGACATGGCCAGTGCTTCTTCTTGGTCATGAGTGACAAAAATAAAGGTAATGCCAAGGCGACGTTGTAGTTCACGAAGCTCGTATTGCATCTCGTAACGAAGCTTTAAGTCTAGGGCAGATAGTGGTTCATCTAGAAGTATGACCTCTGGTTCATTGACAATTGCACGGGCAATGGCCACACGTTGTCTTTGACCACCAGACATTTCACGAATTTCTCGATTCTCATAGCCCTTTAGGTTCACGAAGCTAAGTGCCTCTTTGACCTTTTTATCAATATCTATGTTATTCATTTTTTTAATCCGAAGTCCGAATGCGACATTTTCATATACATTCAAATGAGGGAATAGGGCGTAATCCTGAAAAACGGTGTTCACCTGCCTCTTATTAGCAGGAACATCATTGATTTTTTTACCGTTAAAAAAGATTTCACCATTTGATGCTTCTGTGAAGCCAGCGATCAGTCGCAGAATCGTCGTTTTCCCACACCCAGAAGGACCAAGTAGGGTATAAAACTTTCCTTTTTCAATCTCGAAGCTTACATCATTGAGGACTGGTGGATCGTTATCGTACTGTTTTGTTACATTTTTAAATTGAATAATTGCCTCGTTTTTCAAAATATTAGCAACCTCCCTCGTATAAAAATAAACGTATCCTATGATACGATTGGGTTGAATCTACTATTATTATTCGATTCGGAATAATTATACATGAAAAGACATCTCATGCCATATTTTTTGATTTTAAATTTCAGAAAAGCTGTTAGGGGATCTTACAAAGATAAAATTAAAAAATTTGCATAAACCCCATTGACCTTCACGCGACGTAAAGGTGTATCGTTATCTCATAAGGAGGTGAGCAACCGTGGAATATACAGTGCAGAAATTAGCGCAGTTGGCTGGAGTGAGTTCAAGAACTCTTCGATATTATGATGAAATTGGGATTCTTAAGCCGGCAAGAATCAATTCATCTGGTTATCGAATCTATGGGCAAAAGGAAGTGGACCGCCTACAACAAATTCTTTTTTACCGAGAATTAGGTGTGAACTTAGAGACGATTAAGGACATTATGACATCTCCTTCTTATGACGGAGCCAATGCGCTGAAAGAACATCGGGAGCAGCTCCTTGAAAAACGCAAACAGCTAGATTTGCTGATTTCAAATGTAGAGAAGACAATCGCTTCAACAGAAGGGAGAATAGATATGAGTAATAAAGAAAAATTTGAAGGATTTAAGAAGAAAATGGTCGAAGAGAACGAACAAAAATACGGCAAAGAAATTCGTGAAAAGTATGGGGAAGAAACAGTTAATAAATCGAATGCAAAGCTATTGAATATGAGTGAAGAGGATTATAAGGCTGTAACCCAACTTGAAGCACGATTGTGGGAAACCCTGGCTGAAGCTTTCAAAATTGGTGATCCTGCGAGTGAAACAGCTCAGAAAGCAGCCGATTTGCACAAACAATGGCTCACGTACTATTGGGCTGAATATAGCAAAGAAGCCCATGCAGGACTTGCACAAATGTATGTGGATGATGAAAGATTTACTGCTTATTATGACAAAGAGCAACCAGGTACCGCAGAATTCTTAAGAGATGCCATTCATATTTACACAGGACAAAAATAATCAAAATGTAAAAATCGATTGGGGACGCCTAATCGATTTTTCGTTTATAATGAGATGGAAGAAAGGTAATTTTGAAGGTGATAGCATTAAAAAACTTATAAACGTTATATTCATTGTTGCTGGGTTCTTGAGCCTAGGAATTGGTCTGTTAGGCATCATCTTACCAGTTGTCCCGACAACACCGTTACTCCTATTAGCATCCTTCTGTTTTATGAAGGGCTCAAAAAAATTCGAAGCTTGGTTTAAAGGAACGAAAATATACAGGAAGTATTTAGAACAGTTTGTGAAAAATAAAACGATGACTCGGAAACAAAAAGTAATCCTAAACTTAATTGCAGATAGTATGATTGCAATCGGATTTTTTTCGGTTGATAACTGGATTGTACGAAGTATTTTGATTCTAACAGTGATATATAAATATTATTATTTCTTCACCAAAATAGAAACAAGAAGGGCCCCAAGATAGGGGCCCGTTCTCATATTATTTAATACCCTTCATAAAGGTCTGAATTTTTGGTGCAAGGATTAATAGAAGGATACCTAAAACAATCGCAACTCCACCGATAACTCCAAAGTAAAGCATTTCTGTTTCTGGAGAGTAGAATTTAACTACTTGTGCATTTAGCGCCTGTGCAGCAGCACTTGACAAGAACCATAGGCTCATTGTTTGCGCTGAGAAAGCAGAAGGAGCTAATTTTGTTGTAGCAGATAATCCAACTGGAGATAAGCAAAGTTCACCAAGTACAACGATGAAGTAGCTTAGTACTAGCCATAATGGATTTACTAATGATTCTGTTCCTGCAAAGTATGCTGGTAAAAGAATCACGATAAATGATAAACCGGCAAATAATAATCCAAATGAGAATTTTTGCGGGATTGTTGGTTGACGTTTACCAAGCTTCATCCACATCCATGCAAAAATAGGTGCAAAAATGATAATAAATAGTGGATTTAAAGATTGGAATAAAGCTGGTGAAATAGTGAAACCAGCGAAATCAAGTTGAGTTCTTTTATCAGCGTAGTTCGCTAAGATAGTTGACCCTTGTTCTTGAATTGCCCAGAACATAACAGATGCAATGAATAATGGAATGTACGCTAAAAGACGTGAACGCTCAACATCTGTAGTTTTGTTACTACGATACATCACTGTGAAATAAATAATTGGTAAGGCAACACCTAAGATACCTACAAGTGCAACAAAGCTATCAAAAGTAAGTAGTCCCATTGGAATAGATACAGCAACAAGGACTGCTAATATCACAACTGCAATTGCGATGATTGTGAAGATTTTTTTCTTCTCAGAAGTAGATAATGGATTGTTTACAAATGTACCAGCTAATCCAAGGTTCTTTTTCTTAGTAAATAAGAAAAGAAGTAATCCTAAGAACATACCGACTGCGGCAACACCAAATCCTAGATGGAAAGAATGTTTCATACCGATTTCACCAGTAATTAGTGGTGAAATGAATGCACCAAAGTTAATTCCCATGTAGAAAATACTAAAGCCTGAATCTCGGCGCTCATCATTTTCGCTGTAGATTTCTCCAACAATGCTTGAAACGTTTGGCTTAAGTAATCCAGTACCTAAAACGATAAACACCATTGATACAAAGAACATCGTGATGTTTCCAGGAATAGCTAAGGCAATATGACCTAGCATGATCAAGATACCACCATAGAAAACCGCTTTAGAGGTACCGAAAATTCGATCGGCTAACCATCCACCAATAATACCAGACATATAAACTAGGGAACCATAGATAGAAACAATGGCTAGAGCAGTAGACTCATCAATTCCTAGTCCGCCTTTTGAAACCTCGTAATACATATAATAAACGAGGATAGCTTTCATACCATAGTATGAAAATCTCTCCCAAAATTCTGTAAAGAATAGGGTGAATAATCCTTTAGGATGCCCAAAGAAACCTTTTTGTGGCACACTTGCTACAATTTTCTGTTTATTTTCGTTTGACATGATGCAACCTCCTTAACATTATTCCATAATACTTTTAATAGTTTAGTATTGTCAAAAAAATTTTTTAGTCTGGAAGGAAATACCTTTGAGTTAATCGCTTTCATTGTATATAATGTAAAAATTTGTTTGGAAAACATATTATTTCAAGATAGGAAACACATTTAATAAAGTTCTCATAGGTCTAGAAATTTATTCCATTGGGACCAGAAAATCAGTAAAATAAAATAGAAAAAGAAGAAACAAAAATGTTCACCTCAAACAGACAAAAAAAGCAAAATGTCTACAGACGGTACCAGGTACCTTAGAGTAAAGGGGGAGTTATGTGTGATTGTTGGGAAGGTTCAAGAGATTGTACGACATCCTGTGAAATCATTTCGCGGGGAAAGTGTGGAAAAGACGAGGGTAGAATCTTATGGTGTGTATGGCGATCGAAGTCATGCATTTTTAGATGACACAAGACCAGGAAAATATCTAACTTTAACTCAAGAACCAGTATTGGCTAAATATCATGCAAAGTTTGTGGGTGAGGAAAACTTAGAAAAGTATCCCATCGTTAAAATTACATCACCCTCTGGCAAGGAATACGAGTGGGGAGAGGAAGAACTTTTACAAGAACTGGAACAATTCTCTGGGAAAAGTCTCACGCCCATTCAATATTCACCTGACTATGTACCTTTAGGTGCAATAGAAGAAGACGACTTACTGATCACAACAAAGTCATCGATTAAGAAAATCGAGGAACTATGGGGAAGTAAGGTGGATGTCCGACGCTTCCGACCGAATTTCGTGCTGTCTACTGAAAGTGATGAACCATTCATAGAGGAGACTTGGTTAGGAAAAAAACTTTTAATCGGAAATGTCAAAGTAATTGTGAATGGACTGTGTGAAAGATGTTCGATAATCAATATCGATCCAGATAGTGCGACCATTGACACGTCTATGTTAAAAACGGTTTATAAGGAACGAAATAATTGCTTCGGAATCTTTGCGTCTGTAATTAAAACTGGGGAAGTAAATGTTGGAGACGAAGTTACACTTCTATAATTAAAAGAAGAGCTGCCTTCTTTGGGCAGCTCTTAAAGGTTTTCTAGTTGCTTATATAGTTCTTTTAAGTCGGTTTCAATTTGACCGATTTGTCTTTCCAATGGAGAAAGGTTTCCGTGGACAGATTCAAGCTTTTCTAAATCATTTTGTAGCCGAACATACTCCATTTTCAAATCCTGAATCTTATATTCTATTTCTTTACGCTCCAATTTCAGCACCTCGTTTCTTTACTTCAATAATTTCAACAGACGCTTCTGATTTTCATCAAAAAACTCTCAGACTTTTTTTAGAAATTAATCGGCTTTGCTTTTTCACTAGTCTCCAGCACATATTGATTTCGGCCCGCCCCGTATCCAACGACAGTCATGATAATAGTTACGAGAATTAATAGTAGCAAAGGAACTGTCCAGGAATGAAGGGTGTCAAAAAGAAATCCTAAGAAAAATGGTCCCAATGCAGCTAAAAAGTAACCAATCGATTGGGCCATTCCCGATAAGTTGGCGGCTTGCTCCGCATTTGCAACGCGAAGTCCCATTAGTGTTAACGCAAGACTTATTGCAGCCCCTGTCCCCATCCCGATACACATAATCGACATCGTGATAAGAAAAATGTTGTCTCCAACAAGGAGACCGAGAATCCCAATCAAGCATAAAGCCCCAATTCCAATTGCCAAGGCTTTCTGATTGGAAAGGCGATCGGCTATTACAGGGATAATGAAGTTTGCTGGAATTCCGGAAAATTGAAAGATAGATACCATCCATCCTGCCGTTGCTGCACTAATTCCCTGACTATAGAGCATTTCGGGAAGCCACGTAATAAAGCAAAAATATATTAACGATTGGAGTCCCATAAAAAGGGTTACCTGCCACGCCAGTGCTGAAGAAAGCATCGATGCTTTTTTCGAATCATTAGCCATTGTTTTCTCTTTATATCTTCTTTTTCTCACCTGAGGAAACCACACAATAAGAGCCAATCCCATTAACACGAGCCAAACACTTAATGAACCTCGCCATCCCATATGTAATGTGTCTGCTAACGGAAAGCTAATCCCTGGGGCTATACCTGCAAATGTCCCCATTGAAACCGTGTATATTCCGGTCATTAACCCAACTTTACCCGGAAAGCTTTGTTTAACGATTCCAGGCAAAATAACATTACAGAAAGCAATTCCTAACCCTACAATCGCTGTACCGAGGAATAAAGTAAAAACCATTCCAGAAGAACGAATGACTAACCCAATTCCTAAGAAAATGAGAGCCAGAAAGATTGTCATTTCCTTTCCGATTTTTTGCGCCAGTTTTGGTGCTAGTGGGGAAAGAAAGGCAAATGCAAGGAGTGGTAAGGTTGTAATCAAACCAGCCACACTATTTGACATCCCAGTGTCTGTCCGAATGGCGCCAATTAAAGGCCCAACTGCCGTAATTGAGGGTCTTAGATTAAAGGCGACAAAGATTATCCCAAAGATTAATAGTGTATTTTTTGTCGTGATATTCTCTGATTTTAATAGTGACACCTTTTGCATAATCCGCCTCCTTCTTATAATTGGAAGCTATCATAAATTTGATTATTTAGGAACTGAGTAATTGCGGATAATGAAAAAGGCAGGGAATCCCTACCTTTTTCCATTCTATTCGGCTCTTTCCTCGAATAATCTTAAAATCTCCACAATCACATTCGTAGCTTTTTCCATATTGTCTACAGAAACATATTCGAACTTACCGTGGTAGTTCTCGCCGCCTGTAAAAATGTTTGGAGTCGGCAATCCCATATAGGAAAGCTGAGAACCATCAGTACCACCGCGAATTGGTTCAACGATTGGTTCAATTCCAAGATTGGTCATCGCATCGTGAGCAATATCGACGATTTCCTTCACCGGTTCAATTTTTTCACGCATGTTGTAATACTGGTCGTGTAAATCAAGAATAATGTTATCTTCTCCGTATTTTGCCTTCATATCAGACACAATTTTTTTAATCGTCTCTTTTCGGTTGTTAAAATTATCTCGGTCAAAATCTCGAATTATGTAATAGAGCGTTGTTTTTTCTACATCTCCATTATTCGAAAGAAGGTGGTAAAAGCCATCATAGCCATCTGTATATTCAGGGGCTTCTTCGACAGGTAATTTACTGTTGAACTCCATCGCGATTTTACCAGAGTTCACCATCTTTCCTTTTGCAGTACCTGGGTGAATATTATTGCCCTTAAAGGTGATTTTCGCAGCTGCTGCACTAAAGCTTTCATATTGAAGCTCGCCAAGTGGTCCTCCATCAATCGTGTAAGCATATTGTGCGTCAAATGCTTCTACATCAAATTTATGTGGCCCTCTACCAATTTCCTCGTCTGGCGTAAAGGCAACTCGAACTTTGCCGTGCTTGATTTCAGGGTGCTCCATTAAGTACACAAGGGCGGTTACAATTTCAGCAATCCCGGCTTTGTTATCTGCCCCTAGTAATGTAGTCCCATCAGTTGTAATCAGCGTATGTCCAACATATTTATTGAGGTTTGGATATTCCTTTGGTGAAAGAACAACCTTTAAGCTTTCATTGAGGACGATATCATTGCCATCATAAGTCTCGACAATTTGTGGGTTCACACCAGCACCGGTAAAATCGGTTGCCGTATCGACATGAGCTAATAATCCAATCGTAGGAACGTCCTTTGTAGTATTGGCAGGAAGTGTAGCCATCACATAGCCGTTCTCGTCTATTGTCACTTCTTGCATTCCGATAGTCTTCAATTCATCTACCAGCATATTTGCCAGAGTGATCTGACCAGGTGTGGAAGGGCAAGTCTCAGAATCTTCATTGGACTGAGTATCAACCTGTACATATCTTACTAATCTTTCAATTAATGCTTCTTTCAAAATTGTCCACTCCTCTTTATTAGTTTCGTCACATGGCTTCATTATACTATCGTTTCAAGCGGAAGCATAAATAAAAGTTTCGAAATTTTTCATCAATAGATTGACGCATGTGTTTATTTAACTCAATATAATTTAAGTTGGATTAATTTGGATTTTTTTTGCAACTTTTTACGATCGTTAAACGTGGATATAGTGAAAGGGGGAGCGTGGTTGGACTTAGATGAAGCTTATCAAGAATATGTGAATGACTTATATCGCTATCTCTTTTCCCTTTCGAAAGAGCATTATACAGCAGAGGATTTGGTTCAGGAGGCTTTTTATCGAGCATATCTTCACTTGGAAAATGAAGAAATACTGAATATAAAAGCATGGCTGTTTAAAGTAGCGTACAGGGTGTTTATCGACTACTCTCGAAAGCAAAAACGGGTTGTCGTTAGCGAAAAGGTAGGAGAGGTACAGGATAAGGAAGTACAAATGACTACACCAGAGAAGAGTTTATTAGAAAAAGAGAATTTTCGTCTCCTGCTTGATGACATACATACTTTGAAAGAGCGGGAACGAGATATCGTGCTTTTGTGCGATCTCCACAAAATGAGTTATCAGGAAGCGGCCGATATTTTGGAGATGAACTTGAATACTCTTAAAAGTCATTTGCTTCGAGGTCGAAGAAAAATAATCGCTCGAGTTCAAGAAAGGAGGAAGCGTGATGACAGAGAATCATAAGGACGAATTAGAAATATACGAGTCAATACTCAATGAATCGATACAAGAGTTTGAAGAAACGCATTCTCATAGTGAAAAGGAACAAAAAAGAATCATTAAAAAAGGGAAAAATACAGCTATAAGAACGAATATCCTGATTAGTTTAGCGGTCATATTATTGATTGTTCCGGTGTTGACTCTTAGTACATACTTGTACTACGCCATTGGTGGAAAGGCCAATAATGCCATTGATGTTGCAGCAAAGACGATTTATGTCACAGAACCAAACATGAGCTTAGAAGAAATGGAGATAGAAGAGGATATCGGCTTCTTTTCTATGTCGATTGCACTTGATGTTTTTAAAAGAATTGGTAGAGAGGATTACAAAGCAGGTGATTATGAAATCTATTTTGCCTTTGATAGTCCAAGTTTTCCAGAAAGAAGGATGTTACTAGATAGACCAATGCAAGAAATAGCAAACATTGATACAGAATGGTTGGTGCATCCTGATGCCCCTATTCCATATGGTCGAAGTGATGAATGGGATATTTTAAAAGGACTCCCAGATGGAACGGTAGGGGAAGTTTATCTTTCATTGGCTGAATTAATGGAACCGAAGGAATTAGAAGAAAAGCTTGGTAAACAGATTGAAGTTCGTTGGCTTGCGGTGGATACGGGCTTTGAGGAAAGGCAAGTCGATAATGAAGGGGTTCCTGTTGGCGTGATTGGTTATCCTGCCCAAATTGATTCAACAACCTGGTCTCCTTTCAATGGTAGAGAACAATCGAATAAAGAAGTATTCATGGAAATTTTAGAACTATTAGAAAAAAATGAAGAGACTGCAACGAAGATTGCGAGAAGTAAATCGCTTGTTCTTTCTGAACGAATAAATTATTTAAAAGAAAATGGAATTCATGTGTATGGAGCTGTTGTTACCGGACCTACACCTGAATTACGTAAATTAGAAAACAATGAACTTATTCAGAGTATAAAAGTAGGGGAAGTGAAGCTATGGAATTGGAAATAAATAAGAAACGCGTCGGGATTACAACAATTACTGGACTACTCTCTTTCTTAGTTGCACTGGTTTCTTTGGCCGGATTGAATATAGGTCTCTTATTAGATTCCGATGAATTTCCGGATTTTTTCCTTGTGAAGCTTCCGATGGTAGGGTTAATTCTGGGTTTGATAGGGCTTGTTACAAAAGGACATTCTCGTCTCTATGCTATTTGGGGGATCGGTCTTTGTCTATTTATCTTCATATTTACTTTTATGATGTTTGGTTTAGCGTGGGTGATTAATCCAAAACCTTAAAATAGTTGGATGGATGATCTCAATCACTTCTGAATTACATCAGACCGATTATGATGAAGTTGTAAAACATTAACCGTAATTGGAAAGGTGTGCTGACATTGAAACAAGTGAACCTACATGATTATATAGAATATAGTGAAGAAAAATTTACAAAACGGATTGTTTTTAAAGAAGGAGAAAGTACCGTTTTTGTCCTTAATTTTTCTCCGAAACAGGCATTGCCTCCCCATAAACATCCAGGTACAAATGTATATCTCCTTGTTGTGGAAGGAGAAGGAACGTTCACGATAGACGGAAATGAAGTCAAAGCAAAGAAGAATGACGTTATTGTAGCAGATGGTGACGAAGAATTTGCTTTTGTGAATGATAGTGATAATAACACAAGTCTTTATGTGATGTTGAACAAAATACCAAGTGAGCAATATGCACCAAAATATTTGAAATGAAATGTACCCAATGGTCATCTAGTTGGGTACATTTTTTTGAATAAGTCTGATGCGCAATGGCTCTAAATGTTAAAATAGATATCAGAAAGTTCTGGTGATAAATGGAGGGGATTACGATAAAAAAATCGATGCTGTGGATGTTTTGTTGTTTGCTGTTCCTCGTGACGGCTTGTTCTCAAAGTGGTGAAGAAGATACAGAGAAAATTTCAGGGGTAATCAGTAAAGGGCAAGTTTTGGGGTATGAATATGAAACAGCTATAGAAGGAAGTTCCTTTTTATGGAAAGTTGGTCATAAACAAGATAGTTTATATATCAAAGAGAGTGATAGCAACAAGGAGATTTTAGAGGATTTTATGGTGGCCGTTAATAAAGGAACATCTGTCCTAGTAACATTAATGATTTCTTTGGGGTACATTGTGATTATTGCTATAACAACCTTTATCCTTTTTAAGAAAAACAGAAAAATAATTAAAGCTAGTAGTGGGATTCTAATTGCATTTTCAGTTATTGCAATGTTCATTGCCTTTGAATCAGCCACTGATTTTAATCGAATATTACATGATGCTGAATACTATTTTTTAGTATTAAAAAATATTTAAAGAGAGGTTGGAATCCTACTCCCAACCAACCTCTCAATATTCTACTTTCCCTTTACTTATCATTTCAATTAATAACCTCGTCACTAAAGAGAGTGTCTTCATTTCGTTGTAGACAAGATAGAAATAGCGCTCATCATGAAAATCTTCAAGCTTATGTATTTGCAAGTTTGTGCCTGTACAATATTCCTTCGCAGCAATTTCGGAAATAATTGCGATGCCGATCCCTTGCTTTACAAATTCAATAAGTGATTGGCTACTTTCTGTGTAAGCTACTACATTTAATTGTTCCTCTTTGATCTGCTGCTTCTTTAAAAACTTCTCTAAAATGGCTTTTGTACCAGAGTCTGAGCTTCTCATAATAAAAGGATTGTGAATAATATCATGAATCGAAACAGACTCAGCAAGAGCAAACTCTTTGGATGAAATTAGTACGAGCTTTTCCTTCATTAAAGGGATGTAGTGCAGCTTGTCATTCTCGTACTTTTCGCCAAGGAAGCCCATATCGACCGTTCCGCTCATAACTTTTTCTGCGACTATCTTGGACGGATATTCGCTAAGCGAAAACGTCACATTTGCATACTCCTTGCGGAACTTCTTGACGATTTTTGGAACGAGAAACTGTCCCGGAACAGAACTGACTCCCATATGAATGACACCTTTTAATTCCGTAACACTTTCTTTGATATCAAAAAGAGCTTCGTCTTTTAGCTGCAATAATTTAAGGGCCCAATGATATAACCGCTCACCATAAGGCGTAATAACGGTTTCTCTTCCAACTCGGTCAAACAGCTGGACATTCAATATTTTTTCCAAGGATTGAATATGGGAGCTAACAGTTGACTGACTTAAATAAACCGCTTCAGCTGCTTTGGAAAAGCTTTTATGCTCTACTACTTTTGTGAACACGTATAACTGATGTAAATCCATCTTAACACCCCTAACTATTTGCCAAAACGATTTGTTTCAATTGATTTCATCGATAACGTAAATTCATCTTATCATTTTTTCATAAAGTAGGGAGTGTATTATGTCTATTCATTTGTGATTTCAATCTAGCACCTTCATATGATTCATTAAGGTTCATCCACTAACGACAGCTCTGGGAATAAATTATATTCAGCCAATTTCATGCCGAACTTATCGGATTTTTCTCGAAAATAAGCATTGTCATCCAACATAGCACGATTTCCATCCTCAAATACCAATTCAAATTCGGAGAAGGTTCCGATTTCATTACGATAATGAATGACTTTTTCAATGTCTTCCCATTGATACGTATGCTTTTTAAATTCGAACAGAGAGCTATAGGAAATTTTATCGTTTGATAATGCAACAAATGACTGAGAAGCAATATAGAAGGTAAATAATCCTAAGCATAAAAAGAAGATGCTTATAGCTTTGGATAATTTTCGTATATTTAAAAAGAAAAGGAGAATAGAAGCGATAAAGAGAAACCCGCAACCAATGGCGAATGAAGTAAAATTCTCTTTTGGAGTCGATACATACCAGGTGTCTTCTTTATAATGGACGACATCTCCCAAAGTTTGTGGAACAAAAAAATAAAAAATAGGGGAGAGTATAGCTATTAAAATCGCGATGGTAAAATAGATATGTCTTGTTTCATAGTTTTTCTCCATTCGAAACACACCTTCCAAATTAATCCTTTTTTATAATTGAATCAAAAATTATAACCTTTGTATACTATGAAAATTGTTAATTTTTATCAAATGATAGGAACGCGTTTAATAATAGAAGGAAAGGGAGTATGATAGAGAAAATATCTCGTTTCATTTGGATGGAGTGGTAAGAGATGAAAATTTTTCGAATTACTTGGTATGCAGTTGTTGAAGATGATTCTGTATTAGAGGGTCGCAGTCTCATTTCAGCAGAAACACAAGAAAACGCAATTAGTGAACTCATTTCCAAAAAAGCAAACGAATATCGCTTAAAACCGTATATGGTTAAAATTCAATCCATCTTTGAAATATGAGCATAAAAGAAAGATTACCCACAACCTTATCCACACAAAAACATGATAAAAATAACCTTTTATGAAGTTATTAACAAAATCCACAAGAGAAGAACGAGTTTCTTATACACAAACAAGAGGCTTTCTATTACCTGTAAACCGTTGATTTTGAAATTTTTATCCACATTACCCACAACCTTGTGGGTATCTTTGTTCACAATTCTGACATCAATAAAAGAAATATTGTGAAATAAATGTGACAGCTATTGTTTTCACTATTATCAAGGTATATATTATAAGTGTAAAGAGAAAGTGAAAAACATCACAAAACAAATTAAATCTCTTTACCACAGAATAAGCGGGCCAGCTTAAACAAGAACTTATAACAAAATTTTTTAAGATAATATGTGAATAATTTCACAAAGGAGAGATTTATCATGAAATGGATGAAAAACCCAAAAGTAGCGGTTGCTTGGACAATATTGAGAGTATGGTTAGGAATTCAATGGATAGAAGGTGGCTTAGGCAAAATAACTGGCGGAGGATTCGATGCTAGTGGATTTATCAAAGGTGCGATAGCTGGAGCAGGTGGCGACCACCCAAGTGTACAAGGTTGGTACGCAGCATTTCTTGAAGGAGTAGCATTACCAAACGCAGAAATATTCAGCTTCTTAGTACAATGGGGCGAAGTATTAGTAGGTGTTGGACTTATCCTTGGAGCAGCAACAATCCCAGCGTTAATCGCAGGTGCATTCATGAACTTGAACTTCATGTTAGCAGGAACAACTAGCACAAACCCAATTTTATACACAGTAGCAATGATTCTATTATTCGCAGGAACAGCAAGCTACTATTACGGAGTAGACAGATTCGCAGTACCATTCCTTAAAAAACAATTAAACAAGAACGAAAATAACGATGTCATAGCAAACAACTAACAATAACTTATAATAAGAGGGCGGAGCCAAAAGGTTTCGTCCTCTTGTTTTGCTTTCAAATCGTCTATAATATAGAAAGTATTATAACTGCCTCGGGAAGGAGTCCTGCATTTTGGCTATCAAACTAAGTCCGAAAATTATTAAAGAAATGTGTGGAGACATCTCCTTCAAGCGAGGAGAAGCGTTTTATCGCGGGAATAAAGTTCAATTTCAAAACGATGCACCTCATTCTTCTGAAGCAATCGTCAAAGCTGGAGAAGATTTTTATGTAAAAGTTGAAACGAAAGAAAATGGGGAAATTCAAACGAGCTGTAGCTGTCCGACACTAGCATCTTTTCAAAAGGATTGTCAGCATATCGCAGCAGTCTTGATTGCGATTTATGAAAAACAAAGAAGAGGGATCGGCTCGATAGACGAGTCTGAGGACTCAAGCTTAGCAGAAGGACTGCTAACGATTTTTCAGGAGCAACCGAAACGTTCTAGTGGGCATCAGCTCCATTTTGAAGATAGGCAAGTTCTAGATACAAGATTTATTTGTAAAGTGCTACAAATGGACAATGGTGAGCGAATGTTTGGTATAAGCATTGAGATTGAAGAGACATCTGTCTTTCATATTCGCCGTTTCTTGGAGGATGTGAGAGAAGGGAATCAAAGTGTGTTATCACCGATCTTCACCTATGATCCGCGCATTCATTGTTTTGACCGCTCCGTGGATGAAATTCTTCATCAACTCATACCAAACAATCATAAGAAGAATCCTTCATCCTATAAAAGCACATTAGCCATTCCCGCATCCGGATGGAAGAGGCTAGTGCCTTTACTCGTAAAAGAACCTAATGGAAGAATCGAGTATTATGGAGAAGTATTTGAGGGACCAAAAGTAACGGAGGAAACACTCCCTTTACACTTTGATTTTCAAACTGAATCAAGTGGCTACCAGCTTTCAATCAAGGGCTTCGAGCAAATTGTCATCATGGATTCATATGATTGTGTTCTTAATTGTGGGAACGTGATTCCTTTAGAACATGCCGATTGCAAGAGGCTGTTAAGCTTAAAGGAAATGCTCGATAGTTCTGGAAGGAATCGAATACCTATTCCAAAAGAGCAAATGGATTTTTTCCTAGAAAAAGTATTACCTGGTTTGAAAAAGCTAGGAGTTGTAACAATTGCGGATGAAATAGCAACAAGGTTAGTTCAAACTCCGCTTGTACCTAAGCTTTATTTAGATCGTGTGAAAAACCGTTTGCTTGCTGGCTTAGAATTTCATTATGGAAACATCATGATTAATCCGGTTTCCAATGATAAGGAATTTGCTCGTGCGTTGCTTGTGAGGGATGACAGAAAAGAGGATGAAATTCTTCAATTAATGGACGAGAGTGAATTTGCGAAAACAGATGGAGGATATTTTTTACAAAACGAAGATCTTGAGTATGAGTTCTTGCATCATATCCTGCCAAAGCTACAGAAGCTTGTTCAGGTATATGCAACGACAGCGATTCGCAATCGGGTTTTTAAAGAGAATTCTCACCCTAATATCAAAGTAAAAGTGAAAAAAGAACGAACCAATTGGCTTGAATTTAAATTTGAAATGACCGGCATTCCAGAAAACGAAATTCGGGATTTGTTGCAAGCCTTAGAAGAAAAACGAAAATATTATCGTTTGCGTAATGGTGCACTTCTTACGTTAGAAACGAAAGAGTTTGAAGAAATGGACCGATTTTTAAGGTCACTTCCGATCGATTATGATGAAATCGAAAAAGGGCTAGATATGCCTGTCCTAAAGGGAATCACTTTTCTTGATTCGATTATGGACAATGAAGTGTTTTCTCCCGAGGAATCTTTCCGACAATTTCTAGAAGAGATAACAAATCCGCATCAATTTGAAGTGCCGAAAAGCTTTGAGTCGATTTTGAGGGATTATCAAAAGCATGGATATCAATGGTTGAAGACTCTTGCTAGCTATGGTTTTGGTGGGATTTTAGCCGATGATATGGGGCTTGGGAAAACAGTCCAGAGTATCGCCTATATTGAGTCTGTTCTTTCAGAGGTGAAAAAGGATAGTCGACCTGTCCTGATAGTCTCTCCCTCGGCAGTTACCTACAACTGGCTCCACGAGTTTATCAAGTTTTCACCTGACACAAGGGCGGTTGTAGCAGACGGCGTGAAAAAAGAGAGGCAGAAGGTGTATAAGGAAATCAATGAAATTGACGTCTTGATCGTTTCTTACACACTGCTCCGAAAAGATATCCATTGGTTTGAAAGCCAGGATTTCCATACGGTGTTTTTTGATGAAGCTCAAGCTTTTAAAAATCCGATTACCCAAACAGCTAAGTCTGTAAAGAAAATAAAAGCGAATCATCGCTTTGCTCTAACAGGGACGCCGATAGAAAATTCTCTAGAGGAGTTGTGGTCGATTTATCACGTCGTTTTTCCAGAGCTGTTTCAGGGTTTAAAAAATTACAGTCAATTGACACGAAAACAAATTGCGAAAAGGACGAGTCCGTTTCTTCTAAGGAGAATGAAATCAGATGTCCTTCATGAGCTGCCGGAAAAAATGGAGCTACCAGAATATGTGGAACTCTATCCAGAGCAAAAGAAGCTGTATGCTGCGTACTTAGCGAAGCTTCGCCATGATACCTTAAAGCATCTGGACAAAAACACGATACGAAAAAACAGAATCAAAATTTTAGCAGGCTTAACAAGACTGAGACAAATATGCTGCCATCCTGCTTTGTTTGTTGATGGATATAAAGGAAGCTCAGCGAAGTTGAATAAGCTCATGCAAATTGTTGATGAAGCCAATCAAGCAGGGAGAAGAGTGTTGATTTTCTCTCAATTTACAAAAATGCTTGAACTGATTGGACGGCAATTGGCGTTAAAAGGGATAACATTTTTTTATCTTGATGGTCAAACGCCTGCAGAGGAGCGAGTTGAATTGTGCGCCCGCTTTAACAAGGGCGAGAATAGCTTTTTCCTCGTTTCATTGAAAGCCGGGGGCACAGGTTTAAATTTAACGGGAGCGGATACGGTTATTCTCTATGATCTATGGTGGAATCCTGCTGTAGAGGATCAGGCAGCCGACCGAGCTTATCGGATGGGGCAGGAGAATACGGTGAGAGTCATCAAGATGATTACCAAAGGAACTGTTGAAGAAAAAATGGATGAACTACAGGATAAGAAGCGAAATCTTGTTCAAGAAATCATCGATACAAAGGAAAGCAATGCATCCACGTTAACAGAGGATGACATTCGGGAGCTTTTAACGATTGAATATGCGACTAGGTGAATCCGCTATGGATTCACCTAGAGTGTGTTATTTTTTCTTTTTCTTTGCTCTTTTATCTGCTGCGTTCGAGCGAGCCATCGCCTCTAAATCAGCATGGTCTGCTAAATCACGGTCAAACTCCACATCGCGGCCATCTGATTTCATATTTTTTGGCACTTGTGGAAGACTTGCTTTATTTTTGTCTCTTGTTTTTCGGCCTTGTCCACGTCCCAATCGTAAAACCCCCTTCAAAATGAAAAGTACGAAAAAACATTTACGTTTTTCCGTACTTATTTTTCACGATTGTCATGGAATTTATGAATTAATGTCGCGCCTTCTTCTTTGTGAATCCTCCAGCTTGGTCAGCCATTTTGAACTCATGTGAATAATTCATTTCTTGCATACTGGACAATGTACTTTTAGACTTGTCTTTTCGTTTCTTATCAGACATTCGCAACATCCTCTCTTCACAAATTAATAAGACTACACTTCCTATTTTTCCCTTATTTAAAAGGATTGATACTTAAGCTTGATAAATATTTACTAAAGCTTCTTCTACTTTTTCAAAAAGAAATTGGAATCCTGCTTGTTGTAATTTTTCCGGAAGGACACGTTGTCCTTCTAAAACCAATAGACTCATTTCACCTAGGGCTATTCTTAAAGCAAAAGTGGGAGCAGGCATCCAATGAGGACGTTTCATAGCTTTTCCAATGGCTTGCCCTAATTCCTTCATCGAGACTGGGTTTGGGGCAGTAAAATTAACAGGCCCAGCAATCTCTTCATGCTCAATTAGAAAAAGAGTCGCTTCGACAACATCTTGAATGTGAATCCAGGACGTCCATTGCTTTCCGCTACCTACCGTTCCGCCAGCAAATAATTTATAAGGTAGTACAATTCGCGGCAAGGCTCCTTCTGTTTTGTCTAAAATAATCCCATATCGACATAACACCGTACGAGTAGTGGATTTTAAGGCTATTTCTTCCCATTTTTTAACGGTGGTGGCTAAAAAATCTGTTCCAGCTGTTTCATTTTCTTCTGTAAATTTATCCGTTAAAGAAGTGCCGTAATAACCGATGGCGCTGGCGTTAATGAATGTCTTAGGAGGGCTCTTTTTCATGAGGTCGAGAACTGCTTCTGTTGCTTCCATACGACTGGAGAGAATCCGTTCCTTTCGCTCTGTCGTCCAACGTCCACTACTAAGCGATTCACCTGCTAAATTTATCATGACGTCAAGATCTTGTATTGTGGGAGTTTTTCTTTCGTTTAACCATTGAAGGTATGCCGGATTTCCTCCTATTTGTGACTTCTTTCTTGTTAAAATAATGACCTCGTGTCCTTTTTCTATTAACCGTTTTGTTAAGGCTTTTCCTACAAAGCCAGTTCCGCCTGCTATCACAATTTTCATGAGTATATCACCCCTATGAACTAATTAGCTTTTTATCATGGAAAACCCTGTTTTTGAGCGGAGATTTTTCAAACAATGTGGTACATTTATAGGGAGGTGAGGACATGGCTACGATTACAAAAATCACCGTCCAAAAAAAGAATACGGATCGATATAATATCTTCTTAGATCATGGAAAAGGTGAGGAGTACGCTTTTAGTGTCGATGAAGATGTTTTAATTAAGTTTAATTTGAAAAAAGGTATGGAGTTAGACGACTTCGCTTTAATGGAAATTAATTATCAGGACGATATACGAAAGTCATATAATTTAGCGATCCACTATTTAACACGTGTTATGAGAACGGAGTTTGAGGTGCGCAAGTACTTAGCGGATAAGGAAGTTGAAGAACCTGTTATCCAAGAGGTTATCCATAAATTGTACGAATATCAATTTCTAAATGATAAAGAATATGCGAATGCTTACGTTCGTACACAAATAAATACATCCGATAAAGGAATTGTCGTAGTTCGAAGAGACCTTCAGGAGAAGGGGGTTGCCGCTCCGCTCATTGAGAAAGCACTAAAGCAGTTTTCTTTAGAAAAACAGATTGAGAAAGCAAAAGTACTCTGGGAAAAAACTGTGAATAAAAGCGCTAAAGAATCGGAACGAATCCTGAAGCAAAAGGCTGAGCAATATTTGCTCAGAAAAGGCTACCCATTTGAAGTAATCTCCATCGCCATGGAAATGGCAGAATCAAAAAAAGATGAAGATGATGAAATGGAAGCTTTACGATATCAGGGAGAAAAAGCACATCGGAAGTACGCACAATTAGATGGCTATGAATACGAACAAAAAATGAAGCAGGTCCTATATCGAAAAGGGTTTTCAATGGAGAAAATCGAACAATTTTTAGCTGAGGAAAAAGATTATTAATATAGTAAAATAAGGTTAGAACTTCATAAGGGGTGAGCAAAGGTGGAAGAAAAACGCTACAGTACGATGACGGAGTATGAGTTGAAGCAAGAGATCTCTAAGCTCCATGAACAAGCACGTAAAGCTGAACAAATGGGGATGGTAAGTGAATTTGCCGTATTAGAAAGAAAAGCAATCATGGCTAAGGCTTATTTGCTAAACCCTAGAGATTTTAAGAAAAAAGAAATCTACGAAATCGATGGTGACCCAGGAAAGTATTTTCAGATTGAGTATATGAATGGCGTATTTGCATGGGGATATCGACTAGGAGAGAGTAAAGAAGAAGAAGCTTTACCGATTTCTATGCTGAAAGTAATTAAGTAAACCAGAGCCCTAAAAAAGGCTCTGGTTAAAGCTTTACGAATTTTTTCTGATTTGGTGATGGAGAATAATGATGTCTTGCGTTTCTTTTGTTTCCCCATTAACTTGAGAATGGGCATGCTTCAAACGAACATTTGGTGAAGTAAATGGGCTTGAGTAAGGATTGTTGTCAAAGAAATTTTTACTTTTTCCCATTTTATTCAGCCTCCCGTAGTAGTATTTCTACTCAAAAAGCTCTGACGTGTCAGATTCTCTATTGCTTGAGGCCCTCATCCGTTCTTGAGGATGAGTATTTGTCGTACCATTCGCTCTTTTAGAAGCATACTCAGCTTTTGCACGAGGTTCACCCTCGAATTTATTTTCTCCTTGATATGGGAAATTCTTTGCTTTATTTCGCAATACAAGACCCTCCCTAACAAATCATATCCAACGTGATAAGCACTGCTGATCAATGCTTATCACGTACACATAGTATGAACCCAATTAGGTTGAAGTATCAGCATTCATCATGATAAAAAGTTGGCAAAAGAGGTGATTAAGTTTGAATGAATATCAACAAAAGCTAGTTGAATTATTATTGGAAAAGAACCCTTCATTATCTGTGCATCAGGCGCAAACTTGGGTTGAACTTTTATGGGATGATTTTGAAACTACCCGTGCAAAGGCAGGAAGAGAATATAAGGGGAGTGAAATGACGGAACGAATTGTGCGGCAATTAATTGAAAATCATGGAGCAAGGCTTCATGAATTTTTCGCGACAAATCCAAAGTACAAACATTTATTTGAAAATGGACAGGAGCATTAATAAAAGCGAGGGCATAGCGCCTCGCTTTTTTAACCTGGTAATATCTCCAGTTTTTTTCTAAGTTTTTCTTCACTAAAAATCCAGCCTGTGTAAGAGGATTGGATATTCAAGTCTAGGTCCAGCTGAACAACAGCCACAAAAGGATAATGGTCCTTGCTTCGGTAACGCAAATCAATGAATTTTACTTCATAATAATCATCGTATTCATCCACTTCCCAACGATAAACGGGAGAAAAGGATAAGAAGGCAGATAAATTTTTATCCTTTTTCGCTGCTTCAATCACGGGGGAAGAAGGAACTTTCACGCGATTAAATTGGTCAAGTATGGTCACATCATTTTTGTATGCTCGACCAACAAAAAATTGTTGCTTATTCATGACTGCAATTCGCCATTGAGAAAATTTCATAGTCGGCGAGATGATGATATCGGTCGCGTCTGGAATTAAGGTTTTTACCTCTTGAACAACCCTTTTTTGTGCGAAAAAACGTATAATGTAGTAGCCAACAAGAACAGCATAGACGACTAAAAATGTGAATCCAGGGTGTGCGCCTAGTCCCCAAACAATTAATCCAAGGACATGCAAGCCAAAAATAATCGGATCAAACGTATTGATCATGCCGAGAGCAACCCATTTTGGAGAAAAAGGGCGTAGTGCTTGCGTGCCATATCCATTAAAAATATCGACGAAAACGTGTAAAAATACAGCTAAAAAGGTCCAAAGCCATAAATGTAACAAATTGGTCTCTGGTAAAAATGGATAAATTACTGCTGTTATTGCAATTGGCCATAGTAAGACGGCTGGAATTGAGTGGGTGATTCCCCGATGATTCCTTATATAAACAGCGTTGTTTCGAAGTTTAAGTACTGTATCGATATCTGGAGCTTGTGATCCGACAATGGTTCCTATCATGACAGCTGTTGCAGTTGTTGAATTTGCAGCAACTTCTGGGTCTAATGTTGCGAGTCCAGCAAGGGCAAGCCCCATAACTATGTGAGTACCTGTGTCCAAAAGGTAGAACCTCCTTAGAATAGGCTGATGTTAAATTAATTTTATCAGCAAATGGGTTGTAAATGTTGAATTAAATCGATATTTTAAAAAGAGTTAAAAAATGTTCACATGGTTTATATATATGTTTAACAGCAGGTGGTGTAATCATGACAGATTCCTTAAAAAATCTAAAATTAGTTAACAAAGATGCCTTTCAACACGACTTGATCGAGTGGTTTTCAAACGAACAAAGAGATCTACCGTGGCGCAAGGATAAAAATCCATATAAAGTTTGGGTATCGGAAATCATGCTTCAACAAACGAGAGTGGATACGGTTATTCCATATTTTAACCGATTCATCGAACAGTTTCCGACCATCAATGATTTGGCAGATGCAGAGGAAGAAAAGGTTTTAAAGGCATGGGAGGGACTAGGATATTACTCTCGCGTGCGAAATCTACAATCTGCAGTGAAGGAAGTAAAAGAAAAGTACGGTGGGAAAGTCCCAGATACGAAAGAAGAAATCTCAACTTTAAAGGGAGTCGGTCCTTATACAGCTGGAGCGATTTTATCAATTGCTTATGGAGTCCCAGAGCCAGCAGTAGACGGTAACGTGATGAGGGTGATTTCTCGGATCTTGTCCATTTGGGAAGACATCGCGAAGCCTTCCACACGTAAAACGTTTGAAACTGCTATCTATGAACTCATTTCTCATGAAAATCCGTCCTATTTCAATCAAGCATTAATGGAACTTGGGGCATTGATTTGTACACCAACCTCACCATCTTGCTTGCTCTGTCCAGTGCGTGAGCATTGTCACGCTTTTCATGAAGGAGTTGAGAATGAACTTCCTGTAAAAACCAAGGCGAAAAAGCAACGTCAAGTGCAATTAGCATCCGTTGTGATTCGCGAAGATGAAAAGACTGTTATTCATAAGCGCTCGAGCAGTGGCTTGCTCGCAAATCTTTGGGAATTCCCAACAGTTGAAGTAACCTCGCCTTTTATGTTTGATAAAAGTTATGTAGAGGCTCTTTTGATGGAGGAGATCGGAATTGAGGTTAAGTTAGGACAAGCTGTCGGTAAAATTGAACATGTCTTTTCTCATTTAAAGTGGGATATTCAAGTATTTGAGGGAGAGTTAAAAGCTCCGATTAAAGAGGATGAAAATTTAAAAGTAGTCTCACCCGAGGAAATCGTCGAGTATCCGTTCCCTGTGCCACATCAGAAGATTATGAAACAGTACTATCATGAGGAGTAAGAAGTTTGTTGTTTTCGGTAGGAATGAGTGACAGAATTGCTGTTGGAAAGTGAAATTCTGTCACGCAAAGTGGGAACTCGTGACAGAATCCCGGGTAAAAAGAAAAATCTGTCACCCAAATCAACAATGCAGGACAGAATCCCAACCCGACAAGCAAATTCCGTCCCAAAAGCAGGCACCCACCAAAACTAACTCATTGATCACCCTTAATTCCACCGCGATTTTCAATTTCCTCAATGATTTCACGGTGGATGCTTTGGCCCTCTGAATTTAAGTACGGCATGATTTGCTGAAATGAATGATGAAAATAAGCTAATTCGCTATCATTCCAATCTGCTTTGGACATCATGGAAAGCTCTGTCATATCGCGGCCAGAATACATTCAAGAAACCTCCTAGAACTTAGCTTTTCTAAGGTTAGTGTTGTATTCCGTGTTGATATCTATTCATATAATGTCTAAAATGAAAACAAAAGAGAAGAAAGGAATCAAACATCATGACAAAGGTTGCATTAGTTACAGGAAGTAGTCGTGGAATTGGGAAAGCTACTGCCCTTCGATTAGCAAAAGAAGGTTACGATATCGTTGTCAATTACGCACGAAGCAAATCAGCAGCATTGGAGACAGCTGCTGAAATTGAAGCGCTTGGTCGTAAAGCACTTCTAATTAAAGCAAACGTTGGAGACGTGGAAAAAATCAAGCAAATGTTTGTAGAAATTGATGAAACATTTGGACGTCTTGATGTATTCGTCAGCAATGCGGCTTCAGGTGTTCAACGTCCAGTGATGGAGCTTGAAGAGTCTCATTGGAATTGGACAATGAATATTAATAGTAAGGCCCTTCTTTTTTGTGCCCAAGAAGCGGCGAAGTTAATGGAGAAAAACGGTGGCGGAAAAATTGTCAGCATCAGTTCTTTGGGAGCGATTCGATATCTTGAGAACTATACGACTGTTGGAGTATCCAAAGCGGCTGTTGAAGCCCTTACACGTTATTTAGCGGTTGAATTAGCAGAAAAGAATATTGTCGTCAACGCAGTTTCTGGTGGAGCGGTTGATACAGAAGCACTGAAATCCTTCCCGAACCGTGAAGAACTCCTTGCTGAAGCAAGAGAGAAAACACCTGCGGGAAAAATGGTTGAAATCGACGATATTGTGAATGCTGTTATGTTCCTAATCAGCGATCAAGCAAGTATGATTAGGGGGCAAACAATTATTGTGGATGGCGGAATTTCTTTACTTGTCTAACTAATTTTTTCCAAAAAAATATTTGGATAGTAACCTCTGCGCATGGACAAATTAATATGCGTGGAGGTGATAACATTGGCAAAACAACCAAACAAATCTCAAGCTGGAACTAACATTCAACAAGTACGCCAGCAAAATGCACAGTCTGCATCTTCTGGTTCACAAGGTCAATTTGGTACCGAGTTTGGTAGCGAAACAGACGTTCAAAAAGTGAAACAAGCAAACCAACAAGCTGAAGCTAAAAAATCTCAAGGTTCCGGCCAAGCTGGTCAATCTTAAAGAGAGCATATACTTAGACGAGCGAGCCCTTTCAAAAGTTGAAAGGGCTCGTCTTTTGTACGGACATTTTTCGACAAAACTTCCATTAACCTTACATAACTAGTCAAAGGAATAGTTGTTTATCCCTCGAATATATTAAAAGCGTGGAATGAATACGACTATAGGGCGGTGTGAAACATGAATCAGTTTAACCGTTTAGTAAGTGCACAAATGGAGACAATGGAAAAATTATTATTCCTTCAATCAGAAATAGAGCGTTGTCAAGGCTTAGAGGAGGAACTAAAAGAGCTTCAACAAGAGACAAAGCTAGAAAGCATCCAGGAAGATATTGCGAGAATGAAGGCAGAATTGAAGGACATTCACGAGACATTTGAAAAACAAACCGAGGAATTGATACAATCTTATCAGGAAGTCAGTACAGTCGGATAATGATCCTTAACAAAGGTGCTAAAAGTGTAGTCATTGAAATATTTCAATGGCTCTTTGTTTTAAATTCTAACTTTTACCGTTATAATAATAGAAAGAGAAACTGGACAGGCCGATTTAAATAAAGGTTTTAGAGTGTTCGGAGAATGAAAGTAGGGAGAAGAAATGGACGTACCTGTGGAGGGTGAACCGATACAAATTCATAGTTATAAGCACAATGGACATATTCATCGAGTTTGGGATGAGACAACGGTTCTAAAGGGATCGCAAAATTTAGTCATTGGTGCAAATGATCGGACAATCGTGACAGAATCCGACGGCAGAACGTGGGTTACAAGAGAGCCTGCGATTTGTTATTTTCATTCGCAGCTATGGTTTAACATCATCGGGATGATTCGTGAAGATGGAATTTATTATTATTGTAACCTGAGCTCTCCATTTATTTTTGATGGGGAAGCATTAAAGTACATAGACTACGACTTGGATATTAAAGTCTTTCCTGATATGACATTCAATTTGCTTGACGAAGACGAATATGAAAGACATCGTAAGGAAATGAATTATCCGGAAGTCATTGATCAAATATTGAAGGCAAATGTTGATAAATTGATTCGTTGGATCCGCCAAGGAAAAGGACCATTCGCGCCAGATTTTATCGACATTTGGTATGAACGATACTTAACTTACAGACGCTAAATAATGTAGTGAAAAACGCCTGTTGATCTTGATTCAACAGGTTTTTATACGTAATCTAGTTTCATCTAGGGGGGAACAGGTTGGACAGCATACGTAGATACATGAATTTTGTTAAGCCTTATAAGTTCCAAATTTTTGGAACCATTCTTATTGGGATCTTGAAGTTTGCCATTCCACTGTTGATTCCGTTGCTCATTAAGTTTGTACTTGATGGTATCGTGCAAAACGTTGAATTAACAACGGATGAAAAAGTAGGCAAGCTCGTCATGGTCATGTCGATTATGGTTGTTATTTTTCTCATCTTACGACCACCAATTGAATATTACCGACAGTACTTTGCCCAATGGACAGCGAGTAAAATTCTATACGATATTCGCGATCAGCTTTTTACACATATTCAAAAACTAAGCTTTAAATATTACGCGAATACAAAGGCTGGAGAAGTTATCTCTCGAGTGATCAACGATGTTGAGCAGACGAAGACATTTGTTATCACAGGATTGATGAATCTATGGCTAGATGTTGCAACGATTGCCATTGCGGTTGCGATCATGATGACGATGGATATAGAATTAACGATTGTTTCCCTTATCCTCTTTCCGTTTTATGCTTTTTCTGTGCGTTACTTTTTTGGCAATTTAAGAAAGCTGACGAGAAAAAGATCGCAGGCCCTTGCAGAGGTTCAGGGGTATTTACATGAGCGTGTTCAAGGGATGCCAGTAATTAAAAGTTTTGCGATTGAAGATGAAGAGCAAAAACGATTTGATGCGCAAAACAACAACTTTTTAACAAAAGCCATTGATCATACGAAGTGGAATGCAAAGGCTTTTGCCGTCGTCAATACGATTACCGATATTGCTCCATTGCTTGTGATCGGCTTTTCTGGCTACCAGGCGATTCGAGGAGATTTATCCATCGGGGAAATGGCGGCATTCATCGCTTATATTGATCGTCTCTACAATCCTTTAAGACGCCTAGTCAATTCTTCAACTACTCTAACCCAATCGATTGCATCGATGGATAGGATGTTTGAATTAATTGATGAAAAATACGATATAGATGACAGTCCTGATGCAATTCCTTGTGAAAATGTTCGAGGACACATTCAGTTTGAGAATGTGAGTTTTTCTTATGAAGCAAATGAAGAGACCATTTTGAAAAATATTTCCCTTGATGTTAAGGAAGGGGAAACAATTGCCCTTGTTGGAATGAGTGGTGGAGGAAAGTCTTCTTTGGTAAGTCTCCTTCCGAGATTTTATGATGTCACAGAAGGAAGAATTCTTCTTGATGGAACAGATATCCGTTCTTTCAAGGTTCGTTCTTTAAGGGATAAAATCGGGATGGTTTTACAGGACAATATTCTATTTAGTGAATCCGTTAAATCAAATATTTTAATCGGAAAACCAAATGCGACTGATGAAGAAGTGATAGAAGCTGCCAAAGCTGCCAATGCACATGATTTTATTATGAATTTACCTCAAGGCTACGATACAAAAGTTGGCGAGCGTGGTGTGAAGCTTTCTGGTGGTCAGAAGCAACGTGTTGCGATTGCACGGGTATTTATTAAAAATCCGCCAATACTTGTTCTAGATGAAGCAACATCGGCATTGGACCTTGAAAGTGAACACTTATTTCAAGAGGCACTTGAAAAGCTAGCAAAGGAACGAACAACCTTTATTGTTGCCCATCGTCTATCTACGATCACCCATGCCGATCGAATTGTCCTGATTGAAAATGGTGAAATTGTCGAGATTGGCCGTCATGAGGAACTAATGGAGAAACAGGGAAATTATCATAAGTTGTTTCAAATACAACAATTAGAGCACTAAAAAGGCGCCCAAAAGGGTGTCTTTTTTTGCGCGAAAAAAGTTTATCGAAATAGTATTTTAAAGCACTAAAACCTAGCAATAATAGGGTTCTTAATCAAAATTTATATTAATGCAAAAATTTATTATTTAATAATAATTCAGATAAATAGTAGACGGATTGAGATTTTTTTTATAAAATGGACAATATTAGAAAAATCAGAAAGCAACAAAGGAAGGAGTAAAAGTGTGACTCAAGCTCCAGTTTTAGATGTAAAAGAACTAAAAACCTCTTTTTTCTCTTCAGATGGTGAAGTTCCTGCAGTAGATAATATCAGTTTCTCTGTAAACAAAGGAGAAATCCTCGGGATTGTCGGCGAATCAGGGTGTGGAAAAAGTGTAACATCCTTATCGATTATGAAGCTCATTCCTCAGCCACCAGGAAAAATCGTCGGCGGAGAAATCCTCTTAAATGGTGAAGATATCGTACCTGCTTCCGAAAAAAGAATGCGTGAAATCAGAGGAAATGATATCGCGATGATCTTTCAAGAGCCAATGACTTCATTGAACCCATTGTTCACAATCGGAAATCAGCTCGTAGAAGGGATTATTTTACATAAAAAAGTAAACAAGAAAGAGGCCTTCAAAATCGGGGTAGAGATGCTTAAGCTTGTTGGTTTGCCAAGAGCAGAGCAAATCATGAAGGAGTATCCGCATCAGTTATCAGGTGGAATGCGACAAAGGGTTATGATCGCGATGGCTCTCTCATGTGACCCGAAGCTCTTGATTGCTGATGAACCTACAACCGCATTAGACGTAACCATTCAAGCTCAAATTTTATCCTTAATGAAAAACTTAAATAAAAAACTCGATACAGCAATCATTATGATCACTCATGATTTAGGGGTTGTCGCTGAGGTTTGTCAACGAGTTATTGTTATGTACGCCGGAAAAGTCGTGGAAGAGGCTAGTGTTCGAGACATTTTTAAGAATCCAAAGCATCCGTACACAGTTGGTTTACTAGAATCAATTCCTGATGTTCGAGAGAAAAAGGAAAGACTTTATTCGATTCCAGGGAATGTACCGAAGCCAGGTGCTATCAAGCAAGGCTGCCGCTTTGCTGCACGATGTGCGAATGTACACGACCGTTGTTTCGTAGAAGATCCACCTTTATACAAAGCTGCTGATGGGCACCATGTTCGATGCTTCCTCCATGCAGCAGGAGGTGAAAATTAATGTCTGAGGTTTTATTAAAAGTAGATAAATTGAAAAAATACTTCCCGATTACTGGCGGAGTTTTAGGCAGAAAAGTTGGCGAAGTAAAGGCTGTTGACGATGTGAGCTTCTTTGTAAACAAAGGAGAGACACTCGGGCTAGTTGGGGAATCTGGCTGTGGAAAATCGACGACTGGTCGTGTCCTTATGAGATTACTAGAACCAACAGAAGGAACTGTCGAATTTGAAGGACAGGACTTAACCAAGCTGAAGGCAGAAGACATGAGACGAATGAGAAAAGAAATCCAAATGGTGTTTCAGGACCCGTTCGCTTCATTAAATCCTCGTCATACAGTGGAGAAGATTCTTGAAGAACCACTCATTGTTCATGGAGTGAAAGATAAAGAAGAGAGAAAACGTAGAGTAAGAGAAATGCTTGAGGTCGTTGGCTTGAATAGCTACCACGCAAAGCGTTATCCGCATCAATTCAGTGGTGGACAAAGACAACGTATTGGGATCGCTCGCGCGTTAATGACGAAGCCGAAGCTCATTATTGCTGATGAACCAGTATCTGCGTTGGATGTTTCCATTCAATCACAGGTTTTAAACTTACTAGAGGACTTACAAAAAGAATTCCAATTAACTTACATATTTATCGCTCATGACCTTGGTGTCGTCAAACACATAAGTGATCGTGTCGGGGTGATGTATTTAGGTAGATTAGTAGAAATTACCGAGGCAGATAAGCTTTACGAAAAGCCCTTACATCCATATACGAAGGCACTTCTAGCTTCGATTCCAATTCCAGACCCAGATGTGCAGCAGGAAAAGGAGCTATTAAAAGGAGATCTACCAAGTCCAGCAAATCCTCCACTAGGTTGTGCATTCCATACGAGATGTAGTGCATGTATGGAAGTATGTAAAACGACTAGACCAGAATTGGTGGAGATTGAGCCAAGTCATTTTGCTGCTTGTCATTTATATAACAAGTAAGCATTGATGATAAATAACAAAATAAATAGGGGGAATATCATGAAACAGCGTAAAGGTATTTGGGCATTAGTTTTGATGCTGTTGTTTTCATTAGCGTTAGTTGGCTGTAATAAATCAGCAGGCACAGATGAAAAGCCAGCTGATGAAGGTGATACAGCAGGAGAAACTTCAGGTGGACAGCTTGTATTTGGACGCGGTGGAGACTCTACTTCACTTGACCCAGCGGTAACAACTGAAGGGGAAGCTTTCAAAGTAACAAAGAATATCTATGAAACACTAATCGAATTTGGTGACCAAGATACTGAGATTCATCCAGGTCTTGCAACTGAATGGGATACAAGTGAAGATGGTTTAACACATACACTTAAGCTTCGCGAGGGTGTTAAGTTCCACGATGGAACAGATTTCAATGCAGAAGCAGTTGTATTTAACTTCGAGCGTTGGAAGGCAGGAAACGCTGAGCAGTTTTATTATTACAACTCTCAATTTGGAGATAAAATTGATTCCGTCACAGCAGTAGACGAGTACACAGTTGAATTCAAATTGAATACTCCAATCGCTCCATTCTACAAAAACTTAGCAATGTCACCATTTGGAATTGCGAGCCCAGCTGCAATCGAAGAATTTGGTGAAGATTTCTTTAAAAATCCAGTTGGTACTGGTCCATTCAAGTTTAAAGAGTGGAAGGAAAATGACTATATTACAATTGTTAAAAACGAAGAATACTGGCAAGAAGGATTACCGAAGCTTGACGAGGTTATCTTCAGGGTAATTCCTGAAAACTCTACTCGTTTGAATGAATTAGCAACAGGTGCAGTGGATTTAATCGATGGCGTGAACTTTAGTGATAAAGCAACGATCGATGCAAATCCAGATTTACAAATTTTTGAACGTCCATCTTTAAACATTGGTTACCTTGGATTAACATCAACACGCGGTCCATTAAAAGAAAAGTTAGTACGTCAAGCATTGAACCATGCTGTTAACAAGCAAGAAATCATTGATGCATTCTATGCTGGAGCAGCTGAGCCTGCAATTAACCCAATGCCACCAGTCGTTGCTGGCTATAATCCTGATGTTGCGGATTATGAGTATGATCCTGAAAAAGCAAAAGAATTACTTGCTGAAGCTGGATATCCAGATGGATTTGAGATGGAACTATGGGCTATGCCAGTTCCAAGACCATATATGCCTGAAGGACAAAAAGTAGCGGAAGCTCTTCAAAAAATGTTTGAAGAAGTTGGAGTTAAAGCGAAAATCGTCACTTATGAATGGGCTACTTACCTAGAGAAAGCTAATGCTGGGGAAGCAGATACATTCTTACTTGGTTGGACAGGTGATAATGGTGATGCAGATAACTTCTTATATGTATTATTGGACCAAGATTCAATCGGTTCTAACAACTATTCACAATATCAGAATGCTGAAGTTCATGAGCTTTTATTAAAAGCACAAGCAAGCTCTGACCAAGCTGAGCGTGAAGAGCTTTATAAGCAAGCGCAAGTCATCATTAAAGATGACGCACCTTGGATTCCTTTAGTACACTCTACACCGTTATTGGCGGGTAGTGCCAAAATCTCAAACTTCTTAGCTCATCCAACAGGTTCAGATTTCTTAGCAAACGTTGAAATCCAACAATAAGGCATGAGGAAGAGGGAGCTCGATTTTGTGACTCCCTCTTCATTATCCTGCTCATATAGAGGGCTATTTTTCCAAGCGAGATGTTTTGAGAAAGAGCCTTCTATATGAGCCTCATTCCCTTGCAAGAGAGGTGTATGTATGCTTTCCTATACAGTCAAAAGGCTTCTATCATTGATTCCAGTATTATTAGGTCTTACGCTCATTGTCTTTTTCATGATTCGTGCGATTCCAGGGAATCCGGCACAAACGATATTAGGGCAATTAGCAACAGATGAAGCGGTAGCAGCATTAACGAAACAGCTTGGACTCGATCAACCGTGGTACACACAATTTTTTCACTATCTTGGTGGTCTATTTACTGGGGATTTAGGCGAATCGTTAAGAACGAAATCTCCGATTAATGAAGAAATTTGGCCATTCCTTGCCGCAACTGCTGAGCTTGCCTTTTGTGCCATGATTATTGCGATCGTAATCGGGGTGAATGCAGGGATTATCAGTGCCTGGTTCCAAAACTCTTGGTTTGATTACGTGGCGATGATTCTTGCATTAATTGGTGTTTCGATGCCGATATTCTGGCTCGGATTAATGGAACAATGGGTATTTGCCATTAATTTAGAATGGCTCCCGACTTCAGGTAGAGAGAATGTACGTGCCCCGATTGAAACCATCACGAACTTCTATATTCTTGATACGTTGATACAAGGAAGGATGGACCAATTCTGGGTGGTTGTGAAGCATTTAGTGATGCCAAGCTTTGCCTTGGCAACGATTCCAATGGCGATCATTGCTCGTATTACTCGTTCTACGATGCTTGAGGTAATGAAGTCTGATTTCATTCGTACCGCAAGAGCGAAGGGATTAAGAATGTTTTGGGTTGTGTACAAGCATTCCTTGAAAAATGCCATTATTCCTGTACTAACGATTATCGGTCTACAAACAGGGCTCCTACTTGGAGGAGCGATTTTAACAGAAACGATTTTCAGCTGGCCTGGAATCGGACGTTATATTTATGACGCGATTAACTATCGTGATTATCCAGTAATACAATCAGGTATCTTAATTATCGCAGTTATTTTCGTGACGATTAACTTAATTGTCGATCTGCTCTATGCCGCGATTGATCCAAGGATTAAATACAATTAGTAAGGGGGAGAGAATATGGAACTTTCAACGAATAAAGAAATGCAAGTACCAATTGAACCAGCTGAAGAAAAAGCTGTCTCCCCTTGGTTAGAGGCATGGAGGAGTTTTCGAAAAAATAAATTAGCTGTCATTGGGACTTTTATTGTATTATTTTTTGTCCTTTTAGCGATTTTTGCACCATACATTGCGCCAGAAGGAATCAATGAACAGAAGCTAACGACCAGTGATCGATTACAAGCCCCTTCAAGTGAGTATTGGTTTGGGACAGATGACTTTGGACGAGATGTATTTTCAAGGGTCGTTTATGGGTCAAGAATTTCACTTTGGGTTGGCTTTTTAGCTGTTATAGGCTCAATTGTAATCGGTTGTCTACTTGGAATTGTGGCTGGTTATTATGGAAAATGGGTTGATTCAGTGATTTCAAGATTTTTTGATATATTATTGGCGTTTCCAAGTATTTTACTAGCGATTGCCATTGTAGCAGTACTCGGACCTTCCTTAAGAAATGCCTTAATTGCGATTGCAATCATTAATATTCCGAACTTCGGACGACTCATTCGCTCGCGAGTCTTAAGTGTGAAGCAAGAGGAGTTCATTATGGCTGCCAAAGCAGTAGGGATGAAGAATAGCCGGATTTTATTCCATCATGTTATGCCGAATAGTATAGCACCAATTATTGTTCAAGGGACTTTAGCGATTGCAACTGCTATTATTGAAGCTGCAGCACTAGGTTTTCTTGGACTAGGAGCAGAAGCTCCAAATCCTGAATGGGGAAAAATGCTTTCTGATGCTAGAGCATTTCTTACTCAAGCACCATGGACATTGTTTTTCCCTGGTCTAGCTATTGTACTTACCGTACTTGGATTTAACTTAATGGGTGACGGATTGCGTGACGCACTCGATCCACGCATGAAAAATTAGAACACAAAAAAGCAGCTGAAAATTCAGCTGCTTTACTCTTGTACAGGTTCCTCGATATTTACTTCATTTTCCTTCTTATGATAAGACTTAAAGCTCGTCACTAAAACATCTAAATGGTCCAGATGCTCATCGTACTCAATAATAAAGGAAATAAGCTGCATGATATGGAAGAACGTTACGTCGTATTCGTAATCAATTTCTTTTTGCTTTGCGATAAATAGACCGAATAATTCCTTGCGATTCAAGCATAGTCGATCGTCTTCACTTGTAGTCTGTGGCTTAATTTTGCCAATAAACTTCAGCATAAGTTGCTCATGTCGATCAATTAAGTAATCAAGCTGATGCTGTATTTCCAAATGAAAGTCTTCTGGTAAGTTCGTAACATCATTTTCAAAACGATGTAGTCTTTTCAGAATTTCGATTGCCTTTTTGGTTGTTGCAATCATATGTCTGTAAATGACCAGTTTTCGAGTCTTCGCAATTGTGTTCTTCTTGAAATAGCTTCGTTCCTCTTTATACATGAGATAAAGCTGATTAAGCTTTGTTAAATCGTCCTTAATTTTCTCAATATCCTTTTTTAAAAAAGTATGCTCTGACGCGTGTCGAGAATTAATTCGGATCCACTTTGTCGCTTCCTCGGTAATATTAGCAATTCTAAAGTATAGCTTGTTTTCATATTTTGGAGGTAAGAACACTAGGTTCACCACAAAAGCGGATAGAATCCCAAGCATAATCGTTAAGAATCGAATTATCGCAAACTCAATGAATCCATCTCCGGGAGCTTCCATAATCGCGATTAATGTAACGAGGGACAAGCTTATTGTATTCGAGATTTTTAATTTTAAATTAATAGTAATGACGATAATGGCTGCAAGCCCAATCATCGCAACGTTGTTTCCTAACGTGAGTACGAAGGTAACCGCAATGATGGCACCAATAATATTACCCTGAATCTGCTCAATAATCGATAGATAGGATCGATAAATGGTTGGCTGAACCGCGAAAATTGCAGCAATCCCAGCAAAAATAGGTGAAGGAAGTTCAAACACCTCAGCTAGTAAAAGTGATAATACAATTGCAATTCCCGTCTTAAATATGCGGGCACCAAGCTTCATAAATAAATATATCCTTTCTTTTACACAAAAATAACACTTCCCAGTGTGTGAGACGTGTATACATACTTTAAACTATTTTCCTTTGTTAAACAACAGAAAAAATTTCTCAACAGATGAATATAGTACTATTTGCGCATTTGGGTTTTTAATAATGTTTCCTATTTCGTCATAATTGAGTCATTCAAATAATTTTTTTGGCTAGCTCTATGGTTTAGAAAAAGCTTAAGTTTGCTGGTTTGGGAGGGTTTGCACGCCAAGATGAGAGTGAATCTGTTCAAGTTGACCGGCAAATGTGATATGTACGTCAAGATGGGGGGGAATTTAGTAAATCTGACCGACAAATGGCATTTGTACGCCAAGAAGAGGGAGAATCTGTTCAAGTTGACCGACAAATGGCATTTACACGCCAAGAAGAGGGAGAATCTGTTCAAGTTGACCGACAAATGGCATTTACACGCCAAGAAGAGGGAGAATCTGTTCGAGCTGACCGACAAATGCATGGTGGTTACCAAGTATCACCCAAAGGGAGCTATAGTTGGCAGTCAAAAACAGGCGATTACTAAACGGCACTCCATAATCTAACCGCACCCACCAAAACCAACAAACAAAAAACGCCCGCACTTTCAAATGTGCGGGCGCTCAACTAAATCATCAAATATCACTCTGTAGAAACGGAAGGGTCTGCTTGTTCCTTCACTGGAACAACTTGAACAAAGTTTTCTTCAGGTGCTTGAAGGAGAAGAGCTAATTCTACAGCTTCTTCAACCTGACCTTGTTCTTTTAACATTTCAACGTATTGACCAAGAAGCTCTGTTATATCGGAAAGTCCTTTTTCAGACAAACCTGTAAGGGAAACCTTTGCTCCTTTGGCAATTCGTCTTTGTAAGGCATCCTTTGTTAAGCCTAATTCAGGTTGATGTCTTAAGTAAACAACACCGCCAGTCATCCCTGCGCATAACCATGGACCTGGATCTCCTAATACTAAAGCACGACCATTTGTCATATATTCAAAGGCGAATCCTTTAATATTCGCTTTAGAACCAATGTTACCATGTTCAATTGCTGGAATTGGGTGCTTTACTTGACCACCGATAATGATATCAGCACCAGAAAGTCTAATTCCTGCACGAGCATCAGCATTACCTTGTGCAACTAGTAAGCCGTGTTGTGCTCCATAACCGAAGCCTTTACCAACGGAACCATTGTAGTATTGGCCGTTTTTTCCTTTAGACTTGAAGATAAGAATCTGTCCGCCAACGGAAGTTTTACCAGTACCGTCCTGAGAACCACCTGCAACTTCGATTTTAATGCCTTCGCTATTGTAAGCACCAAGACCGTTCCCTGGAATAGAGCCGTTCTTATACTTAAGCTCAACAGCAGGTAAGTTTTTGTAGGAACCATCAAGACGTCCGCGTACACGGTGGCAAGAAACACGGCTTCCTAAAACTCTTTGTTCAGAAGTTACGCTGTGATACTCACGAGATTGTTGAAGCTCTCCAACGTTGGCATCTAAGAATTCTGCACCAACTGCCATTTGAAGCTGTGTTGTTTCAGAAGCAGCAGCTGCTTCTTTTTGTTCAAACTGGCTAATATCAAGAGTTTTCAACAAGTAAGTTAAATCAAGCTGGTCTTGACCTTTAACTTGCTCAAGTAAGTCTGAGCGACCAACGATATCCTGTAAATTTTTATAGCCTAATGAAGCAGTAAGGTCTTTTAGCTCGTTCCCAAATGCCGTAAAGAGATTCATGATTCCTTGAACAGCAAGGTCTAATTGTCTTGGAACGAATCTTCTTAATCCGTGATCCTTCGCTTGAGCCTCAGACTCAATTTGCGTTGCAATACCAACGTGACAAGTATCTAAGTGACATCCACGACATGTTGTACAGCCGATTGCAATCATCGATAATGTTCCAAAACCAATGCGGTTTGCTCCTAAAAGCATAACTTTTAATACGTCCTGAGCACTCTTGATTCCGCCGTCTGCCCAAAGCTCAACATTCCCGCGAAGGCCAGCTTCAAGTAATGCATTGTGTGCAGCTTTTACGCCGATTTCTACAGGGAGCCCAACGTATTGTAGGGCATGAATTCTAGCTGCTCCAGTACCGCCGTCGAATCCACTTAAGGTAATGATATCAGCGCCGGCTTTAGCAATACCTACAGCAATTGTTCCGATGTTTGGAACAACAGGAACTTTGACAGAAACTTTTGCCTTGTCATTGGCAGTTTTTAACTCATGAATCATTTGTGCTAAATCTTCAATTGAGTAAATATCATGGTTATTAGACGGTGAAATCAAGTCAGAACCGATTGTAGCATTTCTCGCTTCAGCAATTTTTTCCGTCACCTTAGAACCAGGTAAATGTCCACCTTCTCCAGGCTTTGCCCCTTGACCAATCTTAATCTCTAGGAGATTAGAAGAATTCAAGAGTTCTGCGTTAACACCAAATCGACCAGAGGCAATTTGCTGTCCGCGTGTTCTTGGATATTTTCCAAGCATATCTTTAATTTCTCCACCCTCACCGTTGAGGCTGACCATGTTAAGACGGTCTGCACCTTCGGCATAAGCACGGAAGGCAATCTCATTTTGTGACCCGAAGGACATGGAGGAAATGATAAATGGTAAGCTATGCTCGCCAACACTAATATCTACATCATTTGCAGTGACAGCTGAACTAGATTGCTTAAATCCAGTTAAGTGACGAATCGTTGTAGGATTCTCTGTTTCTTGCTCTGTGATTTTTTCACCATAAGCAGTGTAATCTCCACTTGTAGCAACATCGCCAATCGCTTTCCAAATACGAGGGAAGAGGTTGAAAGACTTTCCAACTCTTTCTTTCTCGTTTTCATAATCTGCAGCTCTTGCAACTGCGTCTTCTTTCATCGCTTCAAAATTATAGCCAAGCTCTTCGGAACCAAAGAAGTTCACGATATTGAGCACTTTTGATACTTCTTCATTTAATCCGATGGCTGAGAAAAGTCTGCCATAGCCACGGAGCTCATGGATTCCGATAGTAGAAATGACTTTTTCCAAACCTTTAACCAATGCAGAATATAGATTCATTAACGGTTTTGTAGAATCATCGAGTACAGTCATGAACATATAATATGGGCTGATTAAGTCAGCACCAAGTCCGAACGCTAGAATAATATCATGTAAAGAGCGAATTGCAGCTGAACGTAATAAAATCGAACAATCGCGTCTAAGCTCTCCCTTCACTAACGCTTGATCAAGAGCGGAAATCACTAAGTGTGGGTCAAGCCATAATTGGTCATCCATATGAGCACGGCCATCATCCACAACGATTAGTGTCTTGCCATCTTTTACAGCAGAAACGACTTCCGTTTGAAGACGTTCTAAAGCTTCTTTTACTGTTTCTTCTTTATTAAGAGTTGCAGATAAATAAGCTGATAGATTTTCTTTTTGGAAAAGGGCTGTTACTTGATCATAGCTAGGCTGTTGCAATTCTGCTGAACATTCAAATCCTACTGCACCTTCAATAAGAAGAGGGGAAGTAAGCTCAATAACAGTACCAGTGGCATTTTTCACAAATAAAGTAGGGCGGCGACCGATAATGGTACGAGTCGAGAAATGTTCAGATTCACGATCGCGGTCGATCGCAGGGTTTGTAACAACAGCTACACTTTCCTTGATAAAATCAGCGACGTTTTTACGATTCGGATTAATCGCAGCAAGTGGTGAATCTGTACCAAGGGAACGAATAGGCTCGACACCTTTTTCAGCCATTTGTTCAAGTAACTGAATATGATCGCGCTCCCAACCAAATGCTTTGTACTGTCCGTTGTGAATTTTCTTCGGATATGTGACAGAGACCGTCTTTTCTAATTTCGGAACAGAAAGTCTCTTTCTAGCATTCTCAAGATTTACTTTTTGCGCAAATCTTTCATATACAGTCTCTTGAAAATCATTCTGCTCATATACTTTTAATACATCGCCATCCCATTTGAAACCAACCTTTTCTCCAGGAGCAAGTGGTTTCGGGTCATTGACATATTCGCTTGAAGGAATGATTCCTGGTTCTGATGAGAACAAATAAGATTTTTCAGTCTCGAGCATCCAAAGAGGACGTAATCCAAGCGCATCGACGCTAAATACAGCCTCATCGCCAAAACGAGAAATAATCCCAGCTGGTCCTTGTGCAAAATGGCCCCATGCTTCACGCATATATACATATAAATCCTGAAGATGAGTAGGGTATGCTTTGATTTCATTAATAATTGGTGGGAAAAGTAAATCCAACGCTTCAAATAACGTATAGCCATCACGACAGATAAGCGTTTCAATCGTTCTGCTTAAATCCTGTGAGTCACTGCCGTCTTTTACGAGCGGTACGCCAATCATTTTTGCTTCATCACGAAGCTTAGCAATCGTATTGATTTCGCCGTTATGTCCAAGGATTGTAAAAGGCTGTACACGATTGAAGCTTGATAATGTATTTGTTGAATAGCGGTTATGTCCTAATGTAATCGTTGAAGCGACGATTGGATTCGCAAGGTCTTCATAATATTTCGGTAAAATGTCACCTGCACCCATTACTTTATAAACAGCATGGTACTGACTAAGTGAAGCCACGTGAACAGCTTCATCTAATTCCATTTCAACCGTTAATTCAAAAAGCTTTTTAGAAAGCTCTTGACCAGTCACATCGCTTAAGCAGGCAATCTGCCAAAAAACAGGGTTCTCCTGAATAGCAATTGGTCCTAATGCAGAAGCATCTGTTACTTCTTCTGATTCAAAAAGGATGTCTAGATTATAGTTTGCAAGCTTAGTAGTTAATTTTTTCTTAATGGATTGAGGGTCATCTTTTCTACTGATAAAGATGTGACCAACGACAAATCCGTCCTGATCAACAAGACTTGGGTCACTACCGTTCTTTCTTAGTTTTTCTTTCCATAGGGCTCTTGGGATATCGACGTGAATTCCAACACCATCGCCTTCGCCGTTAATAAAACCAGCGCGATGGTTCATTGTGACAAGAGCATTAATACAATTAAATATATTTTCGCGAGTAGGAATATTGTTTTTTTCTAAAGAGGCAACAATTCCACAAGCATCGTGCTCTTGACGGTGAAATTCTTTAAAAAGTGAGGGGCTCCATTGTTGATTAGTCATTAAAAATTGGCTTATTAGGGTTGACCCTTAATAGCCGTTCACCTCCTGTAAAAATTCTTCACAAGGTCGACCATTTTACGCGGATAATTCTGTAAGAAAATCTTACAAAAATCTTCAAACCAATCTCTTATAAAATACAGTCAGACCAGGGGTTAAATGAGAGTATTCAATAGAAAATGTAAAAAACTTTGCTCTCACTTTTGGAGGTTGTCGAAAAGATAAAACAACCTAATCAAAAGTAGCCAAATAATATTCCTATTATATCATGAGAATTTTCAGAAATCAATTAATTATACAAAAAGATGGATAATTTTTTCTTCGAAAACAGGTAATAATTCCCTATAAAAACCCATAATGCAAACGGTTTCAATGTATAGACTTCTGAAAAAACGGAGCGGTATCACGCTCCGTAATGTATAAAATTTGAATATTTATTCTTCTGCAAGTTCAGAAAATGCATTTTCAACAGCATGGATGGTTGCCTCGACATCATCTGCAGTATGGGCAATTGTTAGGAACCAAGCTTCATATTTAGAAGGGGCAAGATTAATCCCGCGATGAAGCATTAGCTTGAAGAACTTCGCGAACATTTCTCCATCTGTATTCTCCGCTTGCTCGTAATTTTCGATTTTCTCGTTTGAGAAATAAACAGTAAGTGCGCCTTTTAAGCGATTGATGGTAATCGGAATATTGTGCTTCTTCGCTGCATTGGCGATACCCTCTTCAAGCAAAGCACCAAGTTCATCTAAATATTCGTATACACCGTCTTGTTTTAACACTTCTAAACAAGCAATTCCAGATAAAATGGATGCTGGGTTTCCAGCCATAGTTCCTGCTTGGTAAGCTGGACCAAGTGGAGCGACACTTTCCATGATTTCTTTCTTTCCGCCGTATGCTCCGATTGGAAGTCCGCCACCGATGATTTTCCCCATCGCTGTTAAGTCAGGTTGAATTCCTAATAGATCTTGCGCACCACCATACATAAAGCGGAATGCAGTAATAACTTCATCATAAATGACGAGTGCTCCAGCTTCGTGAGTCAGATCGTTAACTTGTTGAAGGAAGCCTTCTTTTGGCTCAACGATTCCGAAGTTCCCAACGATTGGTTCCACTAATACAGCTGCAACTTGGTCGCCCCATTTGCTAAGAGCTTCTTTAAAAGGTTCGATATCATTGAATGGAACCGTAATAACTTCTTGAGCAATACTTTTAGGAACTCCAGCAGAGTCAGGTGTTCCTAATGTAGAAGGTCCAGAACCTGCTGCTACTAAAACTAAGTCAGAGTGTCCGTGGTAGCAGCCAGCAAATTTAATGATCTTATCGCGACCTGTGTATGCACGAGCTACACGGATTGTCGTCATTACTGCTTCTGTTCCAGAGTTCACAAAACGAATTTTCTCTAAATTCGGCATTGCATCCTGAAGCATTTTCGCGAATTTTACTTCGTGAGGGGTTGGAGTACCGTATAACACTCCCGACTCAGCTGCTTTCTTAATCGCTTCTGTAATATGTGGATGAGCATGTCCTGTAATGATGGGACCGTAGGCTGCGAGATAATCGATGTACTGATTACCGTCGACATCCCAAAAATAAGCTCCTTTTGCTCTTTCCATCGCAACGGGAGCACCACCGCCAACTGCTTTATAAGAACGTGAAGGGCTATTTACCCCTCCAACTATGTATTGTAACGCTTCTTCATGAAGCCGTTCAGAATTTGTGAAATGCATATTGATCCTCCTAAAAATAATATCCATAGACCATTTTAGCACTTTTTTAAGAAGAATGTTGATTAGACAGACTGTTCTATAAAAAAGCATAAGCACGTATAAATAGAAGAGATAACTTTAGCATGAGATGAGGGATCTGATGGTATTTTACACCTCGTTAATCTTAATCGTCATTTGTATCGGAGGTAGTGTACGGCTTCTTTTTACACCGTATAAAATAAAAGGGAAGCGAGTCTCTTTAGAGAATTTTTTCTTTTTAGCTTCCATTTATGCCACAGTAATGATTAGCTTCGGCCTGATGTATATTATGTTGGAATTGCATGGTTACGCTGTATTAGATGATGGATATATTCCATCTGAGAATATATTTTTGGCCCGTTTAGAGACGGGCCTCTATTTTAGTGCCATCACGTTGTTCTCTGTTGGCTATGGAGACATCGCACCAATAGGGATTGGACGAATTATTGCTGTGTCAGAAGCATTAATTGGCTACACGATTCCTGCAGCCTTTGTAGCGCGAACGGTTTTAGATATGGAGAAGTCCTAATGCTTGTTTTTCCTTTCTTATTTCGATACGCTAAAAAATATCGTCAATCGAAACGGAGGAATACATATGACAATTGAAAAAGGTCAGTTGGCACCAGATTTTGAATTGCCGGCAAGTGATGGAAAACAGGTCAAGCTTTCCGATTTTCGCGGGAAGCATGTTGTGCTCTATTTTTACCCGAAGGATATGACACCGGGCTGTACAACAGAGGCTTGCGATTTTCGTGACCAGAATAAAAGCTTCGAGGAATTAGATGCGGTTGTATTAGGTGTGAGTCCAGATCCGGTTGCTCGCCATGAGAAATTCATCGAGAAGTATGGCTTACCATTTACTTTACTCGCTGATGAAGACCATGAAGTTGCAGAACAGTACGGAGTATGGAAGTTAAAGAAAAACTTCGGTAAAGAATACATGGGGATTGAACGTTCTACTTTTATCATTGATAAAGAAGGAAAAGTGGCACGTGTTTGGGATAAAGTAAAGGTCAGCGGACATGTGGAAGAAGCGCTGGAATTTATTAAGGGAAATTTATCGTAAAAAAACGAAGCTATCCGATTAGGGGTAGCTTCGTTTTTTTAGTTACTTAAGACTTGTTTGAAGGATTTCTAGAGAATTGTAACTTATGAAAGGTTCATGCGGACACTGTTCATAGGAATCCAGCAAATAGTGTCTCCGTGAAGAGCTCACGAGGACACTATAAGAGTAAACAACCAAATAGTGTCCGCATGTCATGAATGCCTCCATTCATTAACCGAACTTTACGTATATCCTATGAATTCCTATTCGAGAACTCTTGATTTAATCCACGGGTCGATTTCTTCCACTTTCATTGGCTTACTATAATAATAGCCTTGCATGATGTTGCAACCCAATTGAGTCAATGACTCAATTTGTTCCTGACTTTCCACACCTTCAGCAATAACATCCAAGTTGAGATCGGAGGCCATCAATAGAATAGCGTTGATAATAGCACGTTTACTGGAGGTTTCAAGATCGTTGGTAAAAAGTCGGTCTAATTTCAGAGAATCTATAGGGATTCGATCAAGTAAACCGATGGACGAATAACCTGTACCGAAATCGTCCATCGAGACTTTCACTCCAAGAGAACGAATGGCGTGAAGTTGGCGGATGATATCATCAATATCTAAAAAGACCATGGATTCAGTGATTTCTAATTCTAACAGATGTGGATCTAATACAGTTTTTTCTAACACATCTTTTACGAAATTAATCAATGTATCTGTTTGAAAAAGTCGAATGGAGATATTAACTGAAATCGGGTTAACGCATCCCCGACTTTTCCATTTCTTACATTGACGGCAAGCTTCATTTAATGTCCATTTTGTTAGTGAAACGATAAGCCCTGTTTCTTCGGCAATGGGAATAAATTCACCAGGTGAAACCACACCTAATCGTGGATGGTTCCAACGGAGTAAAGCCTCAAATCCTACTAAACTATTTGTTTGAACATTCCATTTTGGTTGATAGACAACATAAAACTGTCCAGCCTCTATAGCCCACTGCATGTCCTTTTGCAATTCCATTTTTCGAAGCTCGGTGTTACCAGTTTGTTCATTATATACTTGATATTGATTCTTTCCGGAGTTCTTTGCTGTATACATGGCTGTATCTGCAGTCTTAAGAAGCATGGCTCGGTCATGGTTCTTGATGGAACTAATACTAATCCCGATGCTTCCGGTAATATAAAGTTCATTCCCCTCAATTCGATAGACTTCCTTAATGCTTTCCAAAATATCGGTAGCTAATTTCTCTGCTTGTTCTTGATTGCTGTTTTCAACGATAAACAAGAACTCATCTCCACCAATTCGATAAGCTTGTTGTCCGTTCTTCATAAATCTACGTAAGCGGCAACCAACCTCTTTTAAAAGAATATCTCCAATATTGTGGCCCAACGTATCATTAATTACCTTAAATTGATCCAAATCGATAAATAAAACAGCAAAACTTTTGTTCCCGACATACGTATCGAAAAAACGATTCATTTCGTTACGGTTAGGTAAACCGGTGATATTATCCTGATACGCCATTTTCTCTAATATAGTGCGGTCGAAGAATACGGCAGCCCAAGAGATAAATAAGATTAACACTATCGTTATAGTAACTCCGTACAATAAAAAAAGATTCACAGAGGAGTGGGAATCCATTACTATCTCGTGATGAGAATGGAATTTAGTTGCTTTCATCCCTGTGTAATGCATCCCGCCAATCGCGAATCCCATTGTAATGGCGGATAACCATTTTAACCAACTAGTTGATGATTGGCTTCGGAAACGCAAGAATAAGAATAAAGCTGAATAAGACGCGACTAAAGCAATAATTGCGGATAGGAGCCATAGATTCCGGTCGTAAGTCATTTCCATCGGCATGATCATGGCTTCCATGCCCATATAATGCATCGTCACAATACCGCTGCCCATGATAAGGCCGCCGATCACCATTTTGAACCAATTGTTTTTCGGTTCTTTCGTAATATAAAAGGCAATAAACGAGGACAGGAAACTAGCTAACATAGAAAGGGAGGTAAGGACCCCATCGTATTTGACATCCATAGGAAAATGGAAGGCAAGCATGCCGACAAAATGCATAGACCAGATGCCACCACCCATAGTGAGGGAGCCACCCAATAACCAGAAAAGTCGATGTTTTCCTCGCGTATGTGCTACCTTTGCTGAAATACTTAAAGCTGAATAAGATGCTAAAATTGCGATTGCTATTGATAAGATGACAATCGAGTAGTTGTAACTTCCTTCAAAATACATTCCGTTTTCTCCTTGTTGATTCATTTCTTTCTATATCTAGCAAATCATTAAATTAAAAGAGTAGTACAAGTTATTTTATGTCATACTTTCGAACTAAACAATTCTTTTTTGCGCCAAAGAGAGGTGTTTCTGCGACAAGATAAACAGTAAGGGAGTGCTATTATATAGGTATCTATCAAATAGCTCCTATTATTTGCCACCTTATTTTTACGGAAATTAAATAAAATAGAGTGTGATTCGATGTTATCATAAAGAAAGATGTACTATGTAGAAAAGCATACAAGCTGGTTTCCGACGTGCTTGCGGAATGCCTCAGACTTCAAGTTATTGCTAACTTAATATATTTTTTAGGAATTTTTTCAAAAAAATGAAGTAATTAGGGCTTCTCATACGTCTATTAATTATGTACTTATTTATTCTTTTAAAAATTTATATAGGTAGGTGAAAAAGTGGCCGAAAAAACAGTCTATATTCTCCTAACAGATACAGGTACATGGTTTTCGGAAATGATTAAGCTCTATACAAGATTTCCTTATAATCATGTCTCAATCGCTTTAGATGAAGAGTTAAATGATATTTATAGCTTTGGCAGAAAAGTGTACAATAACCCTTTTTCAGCTGGATTTGTGAAAGAACGAATGGATCAAGGTGTCTTTTTTCATCGAAAGGAAACGAAATGTGTCTTGTACAAGCTCACGGTTAATGAAGAGCAGTATGATCGGTTATTAAAAATCATTTACCAGTTTGAAAGCTTCGCAGCGAATTATCGTTACAATTTAATCGGGATTTTTGCGATCGCGATGAACATGAAACTGAAAAGGGATAACGCATATACGTGCTCACAGTTTGTGGCCACGGTTTTAAAGAAGAGTGGTTTGCATCTGATGAAAAAATGCCCAGAACTTATACGACCAGATGATTTTGTGGATATTCCGATTTTAGAACTTATATATGAAGGAAAGCTTCATGAATATCCTGCGTTTGAACAAGAGACAAATACTTTTAGAGTAACAAATGTTGTAGGAGTATAAAGTTATTGCTATTATTGCCTATTTTTCTTATTTTGTGCGTATGTCCACTCCGATAAACAAGTTTTGAATATGTATGTATTAGGGCATACCTCCTCAGACAAATGTTGCTTGCAGGTCATAACTGACCTGCTCTTTTTATGTGGAAAATTCGATGTGATTTTTGGTGGAAATTTTCTGACCTTTTTCACCTTTGTTTTGCTACAAACGATTATAATAGAAGAAAAAAGGGGGATCGTCCATGAAGATTGTTTCATCACTTTTACCTGAACAGGCATTACAAAAAGATATCCAGGAGAAATTTCCTGAAATCCAATTTCAATTTTTAAAAGGGATGAAGAATGCTTTCGAAAGCTTTCAAGAAGCGGAAGTCTTTATTACATATGGAGAAGATTTAACAGAGGATCACATTCATTCTGCACGCAACCTTAAATGGATAATGGTGATGTCTGCCGGATTGGAAAAAATGCCTCTAGCTGCTTGCGCAGAAAAAGGAATACTTGTGACAAATGCGCGAGGAGTTCATAAGATTCCAATGGCGGAGTTTACACTAGGGTCGATGCTTCAGTATGTAAAACAAACAAAGCTGATTGCAGAGAGAGAAATAGAAGAGAACTGGGACAGAAAAATTCCGATGGCTGAGTTATGTGGAAAGACGATTCTTATTTTAGGTGTTGGAGCGATCGGTGGAGAAATTGCTCGATTAGCGAAAGTGTTCCGAATGAACACAATTGGTGTGAACCGCAGCGGAGAGCCGGTAGACTATGTGGATGAATTGTATACAATGAAGGAAGTGCTCAAAATAATAGAAAAGGCTGACTTTATTGTATCTGTTTTGCCAAGTACAAATGAAACGTCGAATTTCTTAACATATGAACATTTTCAAGCAATGAAAAATACGGCGGTTTTTATCAATATCGGCAGGGGAGATTTAGTTAAGAACGAAACACTTGTAAAAGCTTTGGAGAATAATGAAATTGCTCATACTTACTTAGATGTATTTGAGCAGGAACCATTACCAAAAGGGCATCCGTTCTGGAAGTTGGAAAATGTAACAGTAACGCCACACTTATCAAGTATAACCAAGAATTATTTACCAAGAGCTTTTGAAATATTTGAGCAGAATCTACATACATATAATAAAAAAGGTGGAAAATTTATAAATCGAATTGATTTATCAAGGGGGTATTAGTGAGATATTCATACATCAAAGGTTGATATATTGACAAAAGTCGTTGTTTCCTAGTACACTATTTATAAATATTATAAAGTAAGAATTTATACTAGAAAAGAGGTGGCATGGCGGTGTCACATAATGAATTAAAAGAAGCGCTTGATACCTTAAAAGGAACTGGAGTTAGAATAACTCCACAACGTCATGCGATACTTGAATATTTAATAAGCTCGATGTCACATCCAACTGCTGATGATATTTATAAAGCGTTGGAAGGGAAATTTCCAAATATGAGTGTGGCAACAGTTTACAACAATTTAAGAGTATTTCGTGAAGTTGGACTAGTGAAAGAATTAACGTATGGGGATTCTTCTAGTCGGTTCGATTTTATTACCACTCAACATTATCATGTTATTTGTGAATCTTGCGGTAAAATTGTGGATTTCCATTATCCTGGTTTGGATGAAGTGGAACACCTTGCTTCACACGTAACTGGCTTTAAAGTAAGCCATCATAGAATGGAAATTTACGGTACATGTCCTGATTGCTCAGCAAAAGACGCGCATTAACTGATAGTTGAAGCTATCAGTTATTTTTTTAGTGATTGATAAAAAGATAAAAAAACAACTCGGCGCAATTGACCGAGTTGTTTTCCATTTCATGAACAAACTATATGTTTAGGATTCAACATTCTTTTTACTGTTATATTTTTCGTCAAAATCTACACCTTCAAGATTTGGGTCGAGAGTCAATGGTTCATTGCAATGCATGCAAATATCTACTCGACCAAGAATCTTAGTAGGCTTTTCACAGTTTGGACATTTAACCTGTACAGTTCTCGTTGAGAGCATGCCGATCCAAAAATAAACGACTGTACTAGCAATAATAGACAGTAAGCCTAATAACATAAAGATTGTCATTAAAATGGCTGATTGTCTAAAAAATATTCCGAGATACATAACAATGAATCCAATAAAAACTAAACTTAATGCAAATGTGCGGATTTTATTAATTTTACTTGAATATTTAGCCATAATCGAACCCTCCTAAAACAATACTATACCATCTAGAAGCTATGAAATAAATGGTAATGAAGCACGGGTGTCGAAATATGTCTAGAATTTAAGCAGGAAATCAATTAGAATTGTCGAAGATATAGGCTAACAATAAAATGGGGGGAATGATGATGGAAGGCATTCTTCGTCCGATATATCAAGAACGGGCAAGTCATCCGAACACGCTTGGTGTATTAACAATAGAAAAGAACCAACATTCAATACCGACAACAGATACATTTGATACTGTCCTATTAATCATTGTAAGTGAAGCAGAACAACCACTGTTTGTTAAACATTACACATATGAAGGCAAGAAAGCTGCGCTTCATATCGTAACAGAGAAAAAACTAAGAGAGTGGATTCTGCTTGGTTCGAACAGAAGAATATTTGATTGGCTCTATAACGGAAAAGTGGTATTTGATCGAAATGAATTTTTAGCGGAGTTAAAAGAGGAAATGAAAGAGTTCCCTTTTTACGGCCGTAAAATTAAGATGGGCTTAGAATTTGCAAAACTCATTCGTAGATATATGGATGGGAAAGCATTTTTTGAAAATCAGCATTATCTGGATGCCTATAATCATGTGATTCATTCCTTGCATCATTTAGCAAGGTTGTCTGTGATTGAAAATGGATTCCACCCAGAGGTTACTGTCTGGAATCAGGTAAAACAAATTGAACCAGAGATTTACAAGCTTTATGTGGAGCTTGTAAATAGTGATGAAACGATGGAAAAACGCCTTGAGCTTCTTTTCTTAGCGAGTGAATTTCTCATTTATTCACGAACAAAGGTAGGGATTGCGCATTTAATCGATGTTCTTGAAGAACGTGAATACTGGACGTTTAATGATATGATCACACATGACGAGTTAGTTGAGTATTCTGTGGATCTAGGGATTTTGCTGGAGTATTTAATTGACCGTGGATTCATTAATGTAAAGAATGTAGAAACCAAAGGGCAGGGTGTATTCCACCGATATTATTTTGTTGCGAAAAAATTATCCTAGAAAAACATCAAAAAGGGTTGACCTTTGCTGAAATACTTGTTATATTAATATCCGTCGCTAAGAAATGTATTGAAAATTACTTTTCTAGATGACGGATTTCTTTTTAAAAAGATGTTGACACTAACGACGTCACATGTTATATTAAGAAAGTCGCTTCTGAGCGATGGTGATAATTTTCTTTTTAGGAAAATTCATCCTTGCACTTTGAAAACTAAACAAATCATACGTCAACGTTAGTTTTATTTTAATGAAAAATATTTTCGCTAACGCGAAAAATTTTAGAGCTAATTCTTACTCTTTATTGGAGAGTTTGATCCTGGCT
>NZ_SWBM01000021.1 GCF_005116465.1 Robertmurraya kyonggiensis | reverse complement strand
TAGGTTAAGTTATGAAGGGCGCACGGTGGATGCCTTGGCACTAGGAGCCGATGAAGGACGGGACTAACACCGATATGCTTCGGGGAGCTGTAAGTAAGCTTTGATCCGGAGATTTCCGAATGGGGGAACCCATCATCCGTAATGGGATGATATCTTTACCTGAATACATAGGGTATTGAAGGCAGACCCGGGGAACTGAAACATCTAAGTACCCGGAGGAAGAGAAAGCAAACGCGATTCCCTGAGTAGCGGCGAGCGAAACGGGATTAGCCCAAACCAAGAGGCTTGCCTCTTGGGGTTGTAGGACACTCTATACGGAGTTACAAAGGAACGAGGTAAACGAACAAGTCTGGAAAGGCTGGTCAAAGAAGGTAACAACCCTGTAGTTGAAACCTTGTTCCCTCTTGAGTGTATCCTGAGTACGGCGGGACACGAGAAATCCCGTCGGAAGCAGGGAGGACCATCTCCCAAGGCTAAATACTCCCTAGTGACCGATAGTGAACCAGTACCGTGAGGGAAAGGTGAAAAGCACCCCGGAAGGGGAGTGAAAGAGATCCTGAAACCGTGTGCCTACAAGTAGTTAGAGCCCTTTAACGGGTGATAGCGTGCCTTTTGTAGAATGAACCGGCGAGTTACGATTGCATGCGAGGTTAAGTTGAAGAGACGGAGCCGTAGCGAAAGCGAGTCTGAATAGGGCGTATTAGTATGTAGTCGTAGACCCGAAACCAGGTGATCTACCCATGTCCAGGTTGAAGTTCAGGTAACACTGAATGGAGGACCGAACCCACGCACGTTGAAAAGTGCGGGGATGAGGTGTGGGTAGCGGAGAAATTCCAATCGAACTTGGAGATAGCTGGTTCTCTCCGAAATAGCTTTAGGGCTAGCCTCACGAATAACGAGTCTTGGAGGTAGAGCACTGTTTGGACTAGGGGCCCTCATCGGGTTACCGAATTCAGACAAACTCCGAATGCCAAGTACTCAAGCGTGGGAGTCAGACTGCGAGTGATAAGATCCGTAGTCAAAAGGGAAACAGCCCAGACCACCAGCTAAGGTCCCAAAGTATACGTTAAGTGGAAAAGGATGTGGGGTTGCTTAGACAACCAGGATGTTGGCTTAGAAGCAGCCACCATTTAAAGAGTGCGTAATAGCTCACTGGTCGAGTGACCCCGCGCCGAAAATGTACCGGGGCTAAACGTATCACCGAAGCTGTGGATGGATATCTACGATATCCGTGGTAGGAGAGCGTTCTAAGGGCGTTGAAGCTAGACCGGAAGGACTGGTGGAGCGCTTAGAAGTGAGAATGCCGGTATGAGTAGCGAAAGATGGGTGAGAATCCCATCCACCGTATGCCTAAGGTTTCCTGAGGAAGGCTCGTCCGCTCAGGGTTAGTCGGGACCTAAGCCGAGGCCGAAAGGCGTAGGCGATGGACAACAGGTTGATATTCCTGTACCACCTCGTTTTTGTTTGAGCGATGGGGGGACGCAGGAGGATAGGGTAAGCGCACTGCTGGATATGTGCGTCTAAGCAGTTAGGCTGGTAAGCAGGAAAATCCGCTTACCGTGAAGGCTGAGCTGTGATAGCGAGGGAAATATAGTACCGAAGTTCCTGATTCCACACTGCCAAGAAAAGCCTCTAGTGAGAAAACAGGTGCCCGTACCGCAAACCGACACAGGTAGGCGAGGAGAGAATCCTAAGGTGTGCGAGAGAACTCTCGTTAAGGAACTCGGCAAAATGACCCCGTAACTTCGGGAGAAGGGGTGCTTTTTAGGGTGAATAGCCCTGAAGAGCCGCAGTGAATAGGCCCAGGCGACTGTTTAGCAAAAACACAGGTCTCTGCGAAGCCGCAAGGCGAAGTATAGGGGCTGACGCCTGCCCGGTGCTGGAAGGTTAAGAGGAGGGGTTAGCGTAAGCGAAGCTCTGAATTGAAGCCCCAGTAAACGGCGGCCGTAACTATAACGGTCCTAAGGTAGCGAAATTCCTTGTCGGGTAAGTTCCGACCCGCACGAAAGGCGTAACGATCTGGGCACTGTCTCAACGAGAGACTCGGTGAAATTATAGTACCTGTGAAGATGCAGGTTACCCGCGACAGGACGGAAAGACCCCGTGGAGCTTTACTGTAGCCTGATATTGAATTTTGGTACAGCTTGTACAGGATAGGTAGGAGCCTGAGAAGCCGGAGCGCTAGCTTCGGTGGAGGCGTCGGTGGGATACTACTCTGGCTGTATTGAAATTCTAACCCGCACCTCTTATCGAGGTGGGAGACAGTGTCAGGTGGGCAGTTTGACTGGGGCGGTCGCCTCCTAAAGAGTAACGGAGGCGCCCAAAGGTTCCCTCAGAATGGTTGGAAATCATTCGTAGAGTGTAAAGGCACAAGGGAGCTTGACTGCGAGACCTACAAGTCGAGCAGGGACGAAAGTCGGGCTTAGTGATCCGGTGGTTCCGCATGGAAGGGCCATCGCTCAACGGATAAAAGCTACCCCGGGGATAACAGGCTTATCTCCCCCAAGAGTCCACATCGACGGGGAGGTTTGGCACCTCGATGTCGGCTCATCGCATCCTGGGGCTGTAGTCGGTCCCAAGGGTTGGGCTGTTCGCCCATTAAAGCGGTACGCGAGCTGGGTTCAGAACGTCGTGAGACAGTTCGGTCCCTATCCGTCGTGGGCGTAGGAAATTTGAGAGGAGCTGTCCTTAGTACGAGAGGACCGGGATGGACGCACCGCTGGTGTACCAGTTGTTCTGCCAAGAGCATCGCTGGGTAGCTATGTGCGGAAGGGATAAGTGCTGAAAGCATCTAAGCATGAAGCCCCCCTCGAGATGAGATTTCCCATAGCGTAAGCTAGTAAGAACCCTGAAAGATGATCAGGTTGATAGGTCAGAGGTGGAAGCGCGGTGACGTGTGGAGCTGACTGATACTAATCGTTCGAGGACTTAACCAAATAG
>NZ_SWBM01000020.1 GCF_005116465.1 Robertmurraya kyonggiensis | reverse complement strand
ATGGAACGGCGCGAGTGCTTGCCGGCCACTTCGAGGGCGTCCTCTTCCCCGGCGAGGACGGCGGCGGCTGGGACGACCTTGGCGGCGGGGGCGATCCCTGAAACTCTCGGGCCAGCGAGCCCGAATGTAAAGAAGTAGTTTAGAGCTTTTAGACTTTTTTATGTAAGACTAAATTGTTCATTGAACATCGTTTATTTTGCTTTAAACGTGATGTTGTTTTTATGCGGTGCCTTCGCGACATGCATTGAGTCCGATGCTTGTGCCTCGAGAGGAAAGCGTCGCTAGGATCGATCGTACGTGAATGACTTAGGCGGAGGGAAGTGAGGTGCTGCCGTAGCCTCGAGGCGTAAGCGAACACTCGGCTCAGGCGACCCTGCCCTTGTCCGTTTCGCGCCTAGCGTGTTTCCTTCGAGGTTTCGCAAAGGATTTTTTGAAAAGCGACGATTTTTTCGAGGGTTAGCCCCCATGTAGCCCCCGAGGGAGGGATGGCTCTACCGAGGGTAGAGCCGAACCTTCCTCGAAGCCCGAAAGGAATAAAAGTTCGTTTTATTTTCTTCCAAACTGTGGGGGTAAAAATATCGACACTTGATTCAAAAAGACTTGCACAAATCTAGAGTATGTACAAAGATTTCGAGGGCCGCGGGGCCACTCTAGGGATAGAAACGACGTAGCTGTTGGATGTTCCAGGCGTTCGTGAGGACGTGCCCGTCCTCGTCAGCTAGCTTGTACGTTCCGGGCTTGAGAACTTCGGCGACGATGTATGGCCCCTCCCACGGGGGTGAGAGCTTGTGCCGCCCTCGGTTGTCCTGTCGAAGCCTCAACACGAGGTCTCCTTTGCAGAGATCTCGGTGTCGGATCCTTCGAGCCTGTTGTCGACGCAGGCTCTGCTGGTACCTCGCCGAGTGGAGTAAAGCCACATCTCGAGCCTCGTCGACCTGGTCGAGCGAGTCCTCTCGAGCCTGGCAATTTCGCTGCTCTTGGTACGCTCGGAGCCTAGGGGACCCATATTCCAGATCCGTAGGGAGGATGGCCTCTGCCCCAAAGACGAGGAAGTATGGGGAGAACCCTGTTGCTCTGCTTGGGGTCGTTCTCAGACTCCAAATCACCGATGGTAGCTCTTGTACCCACTTGTGCCCAAACTTCTTCAGCTTGTTGTGAATTCTAGGCTTCAGGCCTTGCAGAATCATGCCATTGGCACGTTCTACTTGACCGTTTGTTTGTGGGTGGGCTACCGCCGACCAATCCACTCGGATGTGGAAGTTGTCGCAGAATTCTAAGAATTTCTTCCCTGTAAACTGGGTGCCGTTGTCGGTGATGATGGAGTTTGGAACCCCAAACCGATGGATTATGTCGGTGAAGAAGAGCACCGCCTGCTCAGACTTGATTCTACTGATGGGTCGAGCTTCGATCCATTTGGAGAATTTGTCGATCGCCACCAGCAGGTGCGTGAAGCCCCCGGGCGCTTTTGCCATTGGCCCGACAAGGTCGAGGCCCCATACGGCAAAAGGCCACGTAATGGGGATGGTTTGCAGCGCCTGAGCGGGTAGGTGCGTCTTGCGCGCGTAGAACTGGCACCCTTCGCAGGTTCGTACCACTTCCGTGGCGTCTGCCACAGCAGTGGGCCAGTAGAAGCCTTGTCGAAAGGCATTACCCACGAGCGTGCGTGGGGTGGCGTGATGTCCACACACGCCCGCGTGAATGTCGAGGATAAGCTCTTTTCCTTCGGGTATCGGGATGCAGCGTTGCAAGACTCCCGAGGCTCCCCGTCGGTACAGTTCCCCCTCGATGATGAGGAACCGTTTAGCTTTCCTCGCAACGCGCCTTGCCTCCGTTCGATCGTTAGGCAAAACGCCTTGATCGAGCCAGTCGAGGTACGGGCTCCGCCAATCTCGAGGTGCCGAAACCTCGTCAATTTCCATTGCCTCCGCCTCGTCCTCATCTCCCGAGCAGGCTTCGTATCCCATAGGCTCGTCCTCGTCCGCCAAGAGCTCCGCGCTCGTGGGTTCGAGGGCGGCCCCTTGAGTGTCGGATGCGGTCGAGGCTTGGGCCGAGGTGGCGATGGTAATCGAGGGTCTGTCGATGTCCTTGGCGAACACGTTCGGGGGAACGGTGGCTCGTCCTGACGCGATCTTTGCCAATTCGTCGGCCTCCTCATTATACCTTCGTGCGATGTGGTGAAGCTCGAGGCCGTCGAACTTGTCTTCGAGCTTACGTACCGCCTGGCAGTATGCCGCCATTTTTTCGTCGTGGCAACTGGATTCCTTCATCACCTGATCGACGACCAGTTGCGAGTCGCCGCGGATGTCGAGGCGCTTAATGCCGAGCTCGAGTGCGATTTTCAAGCCAGCAAGAAGCGCTTCATATTCCGCCATGTTGTTGGACGCAGGGAAGTTGAGCCGCACAACGTATCGAACGTGCTCCCCGCGGGGTGAGATGAAGAGTAGGCCGGCGCCGGCGCCGGTCTTCATCACCGACCCATCGAAGTACATTTCCCAGCAGTCGAGGCTGGACTTCGAGGGGGGAGCTGGGTGTCGGTCCATTCGGCTACGAAGTCCGCCAAGGTCTGAGACTTGATGGCTTTCCTTGGCGCATAAGCGAGGGTCTCCCCCATCAGCTCCGTTGACCATTTCGAGATTCACCCAGAGACCTCGCGGTTCTGGATGATTTCGCCAAGTGGGAACGACGACACGACGGTCACCGGGTGTGCCTCGAAGTAATGTCGCAGCTTCCGTCGAGCTAACACAATGGCGTAGATCAGCTTCTGGATGTGGGGATACCTCGTCTTGGTCTCGGACAGGACCTCGCTGATGTAGTACACCGGACGCTGGACCGGCAGAGAGTGTCCTTCCTCGTTCCTTTCTACTACTATGACCGCGCTGACGACTTGAGTCGTTGCTGCGACATAGAGGAGGAGAGGTTCGCCCTCTTTCGGTGAGGTAAGGATCGGCGTGTTCGTTAACGCTGTTTTGAGTCGATCGAGAGCTTCCTGGGCCTCCGCGGTCCAGGTGAAGTGCTCTGACTTCCTCAAAAGTCGATACAGAGGCAACCCCTTCTCTCCGAGACGAGAGATGAAGCGGCTTAGGGACGCTAGGCACCCCATCACCCTCTGT
>NZ_SWBM01000019.1 GCF_005116465.1 Robertmurraya kyonggiensis | reverse complement strand
GGTGGACATTACCAACAGGGACAACAGGCACAACGTTCTGGTCAACAGGCTCAGAGGTATTCCCAGCAGACACCTCGTACTCCCAACCAGCAGCAGAACCGTTCTGGCAATGGCACCCCGCTAGTGCGGACCAACAATCCAGTCACGCCAGTACCGCCTAATGGTTGCTTCAAGTGTGGTGATGTGGGTCACTATGCTAACAATTGTCCCAAGCGTAACCCCCATACACCCCAAGCACAGAGGAGCGATTGCCAGAGGTCCGTTCAATCTTCTTACCAGCAAGGCAACAAGGGACAGTAAAACTATGCTCGTGGCAGGGTCAACCATGTGACAGCTGAAGCCGCTCAGGAAGCCAATGACGTGGTCATCGGTATGTTCTCCATAAACTCAGCACCTGCTACAATATTGTTTGATTCTGGAGCATCGCATTCTTTTATTACTGAACAATTTGTGTCTGAGCATAACATACCTAAGCAACCCATGAAAAATATGCTTTTAGTAAACTCCCCAAATGGGGAAATGAAAGCTAGATACATGTGCCCTCGAGTTAGACTTGATATTATGGGAGTAGAATTTACATCCAATCTAGTGGTTTTGAAGTCTGAGGGAATTGATGTGATACTTGGAATGGATTGGTTGGGAGCTCATGATGGAGTTATTCAGTGTGCCAAGAAGGCAGTGCTATTCACAAGTCCACAAGGAGACCTAATGGAGTTCCAGATGAGTCCAGTTGTTCGAAAGGAAGCAACAATCAATCAGTTGAAAGGAAAGACACTGGAGGATATCAAAGTCGTGTGTGAATTTCCGGATGTCTTTCCTGATGATTTACCAGGTATGCCGCCTGACCGAGACTTTGAGTTCATCATTGAGCTTGTACCTGGTACTGCACCTATTTCAAAAAGAGCATATAAAATGGATGTTAGAGATTTAGCAGAATTAAAGAAACAGATAGAAGAACTTTTAGCTAAGGGTTATATCCGACCTAGTTCGTCTCCATGGGAGCCCCTGTTATATTTGTTGATAAGAAGGATGGTACTAGAAGAATGTGTGTTGATTACAGAGCTCTTAATAAGGTGACTATCAAGAATAAGTATCCGCTTCCTAGAATTGAAGATCTGTTCGACCAGATGAGAGGTGCAAAAGTTTTCTCCAAGATTGATTTGCGTTCAGGCTATCATCAAGTGAAGATTCGGAAGGAGGACATTCCTAAAACTGCGTTCACTTGTAGATATGGTCTTTATGAGTATTTGGTGATGTCGTTTGGTTTGACAAATGCACCTGCAAACTTCATGTATCTGATGAACAAGGTATTTATGGAGTATCTTGACAAGTTTGTGGTGGTATTCATTGATGATATCATGGTGTTCTCCAAGAATGAGGAAGAGCATGAGGAGCATTTGAGACTGGTATTGCAGAAGTTACGGGAGCATCAGTTGTATGCCAAGTTCAGTAAATGTGAGTTCTGGTTGAAAGAAGTTTCTTTTCTTGGGCATGTCATAACAGATGGTGGAATCATGGTAGATCCGAGTAAAGTGCAGGATGTGTTGAATTGGAAGCCACCTCAGAGTGTTGCAGAAATCAGAAGTTTTCTCGGATTGGCAGGGTATTACCGCAGATTTATTGAAGGTTTCTCCAAAATTGCTAAACCCATGACTTTGTTGTTAGAGAAAGGAAGAAAATTCAAGTGGGATGATGCTTGTCAACAGAGTTTTGAGGAGTTAAGGAAGAAATTGACCACTGCTCCAGTGTTAGTAATGCCTGATATTCAGAAGGGGTTTGACGTGTACTGTGATGCTTCACACGTGGGACTTGGATGTGTGTTGATGCAAGAAGGCAGAGTCGTGGCTTATGCTTCTAGACAATTGAGAAAGCATGAGAAGAATTATCCTACTCATGATCTGGAGTTAGCCGCAGTAGTACATGCACTGAAGATTTGGAGGCACTATATGATTGGAAAACGGTGTCGAATTTTCACGGATCATAAGAGTTTAAAGTATATCTTCACTCAGAAGGATCTTAATTTGAGACAAAGCAGATGGTTAGAATTAATCAATGATTTTGATTTGGATATTCGATATCATCCTGGAAAGGCCAATGTTGTTGCAGATGCTTTAAGTCGTAAGAGTCAAGTTAACTCAGTCATTGGGAGGTTGATATCACAAGAGTTATGTTGGGAGATGGAATGACTTAGTTTGGGTATTTGTGCTCATTCAGAAGCTGTGACTATGGAGGTAGAGTCGACATTAGAGCAAGAAATCAGGAAGGGACAGTTAGAAGATCCGAAGATCGAGGAATTCAGAGCTTTAATCCATTTGGGAAAAACTAAGGATTTTACGGAGGATGAACAAGGAACAGTGTGGTTCAGAAATAGAATCTGTGTTCCGGAGAATGATAGGCTTCGAGAACTCATATTGAAGGAAGCACATGATTCACCTTATTCCATTCATCCAGGAAGTACTAAGATGTATCAAGATTTGAAAGAGAAATATTGGTGGTATGGTTTGAAGAAGGATGTTGCTACTTATGTGGCTTTGTGTGATGTTTGCCAGAAGGTTAAAGCAGAACACCAACGTCCAGCAGGTTTGCTTCAACCATTGAGAGTTCCAGAGTGGAAGTGGGAAGAAATTGGTATGGACTTTATTGTCGGGTTACCTCGTACTCGTGATGGTCATGATTCTATATGGGTTATTGTGGATAGATTGACAAAGTCTGCTCATTTCATACCAGTCAACACAACATATACAAGTGCTAAGCTAGCAGAGCTGTATATGTCCAGGATTGTGTGTCTACATGGAGTTCCGAAGAAAATAGTGTCTGACCGAGGTACTCAGTTTACGTCACGATTCTGGCAGAAGGTACATGAGATAATGGGTACACAACTCAACTTCAGTTCCGCTTATCATCCACAAACAGATGGACAGACTGAGAGGACTAATCAAATTTTGGAGGATATGCTTCGAGCGTGTGCTTTAAAACACGGTCGTAGTTGGGATAAGAGTTTGCCATATGCAGAATTCTCCTACAATAACAGTTACCAAGCTAGTCTTAAGATGTCACCTTTTGAAGCATTGTATGGAAGGAAGTGCAGGACACCATTGTATTGGAGCCAGACTGGGGAGAGTAAATTGTTTGGACCCGAAGTTATTCAAGATGCAGAGCAGCAGGGACAATTA
>NZ_SWBM01000002.1 GCF_005116465.1 Robertmurraya kyonggiensis | reverse complement strand
AACCCCCATTTGGTTATTAGTTCTTCGACAGTTCTATTATACCAAAATGGAGGTTTTTTTCTTTTTGATTAAATCTTTGTGGTTTCCATTTTTATGGAAATGTTTTTCAGTGGTCTCGAAGCCTTCATAAAGACAACTATTGCAAGAAGCCAGTGAAAGATGTCCGCATGAAAAGTCCATCCTAACCTCACAAAAAAAACGTCCGAAAATCTATACTTTTCGCGACGTTTTCTATCAAATCATGCTCATATAGCTAAACCAACTTCACTCTCTTAATAAACATTTCTTAGCTTTCCTGAACTGTAACAGGAGGCACTTTCCCAAATTTATGAACTAATATGAGAAGAGTGACTTCCATAATTAGACTGACAATAATAGTGACCACACTTAGACCAGTCGCCCATCCCTCCGTCAGATTTACTAAAAAAGACTGAATTAGTATTACTATTAATGTAGCTGTTATGTATACTTTGCCAGTTTGCTCGGTTCGCTTGACTAGTTCTCCTACTCCCCATTCTTGAGCTATCCTTGTCATAAACTTTAAAAGGTAAAATACTAGAACAAGCTTTAAGATACCTAGACCCGTCATATATGTAGGCCATATTGAATAAGGTGAGACAACTTCATTTGGTGTATTCTGGACAAAAATAGTAGGAATCGATATGAACAAAAGAGCCAGTGCCATTGTTTTTACCTTATTTCTGTCACCTGAAGCATTCTTCTCCATTTCCAGTGCGCTAACTCCCGAAAAAACAAGAAAATACCCAAGTGGGTCAGGCAAAATATCAATCACAACAATATGAATCTCCAACAATATAAGCAATAGACCCCAGAAAATTTTTCGAAAAGAAGACTGCATCATTCTTTTTCACCCTCTTTCTCAGCGATCAACTGTTCAATAGCGCGCTGAATTATATAAGGATGATCGATAATACCCGCATAGCTAACAAACGACTCCCCAGATTCCGTTGTTCCAGTTATTTTTGAAGCCAGCTCAAGAAAACTAGTACGTTCTGGATTAAGAAACATATTCAGACTTAGCCTCTCATTTTTCTCCATCTCAAATGGAAATTCTACATCCTTAAGCAATATGCCCGGAGTATTTTCCCAGTCTACAGACCGATCATCATACCAACTCGGCATATCCTCCCCATCCTCAAGGTCCTCCCGCAACTCTATTTCACCTCGGCCAATATCTACCTTTGCTTTGAAAACATCTGATATTTCATTCGCGAAAGGCACTGATATGTCTTCTACAGTCAACGGCTTTAAACTAACAAATACGCCCTTGCTTTGACCATCATTGCTACCTGAACCCATCCGTTGTTCGAGAATTTCAGGAGTAGAATCATTTATAAGCAAAGCAACTTTCCCAATATTCGCAGTCATCTTTTCATGATTATCAAAATACACTTCCATATTTTCAAATGTCCATCTATCCCCCGGCTTACCTGTCACGAAAACCTCCGGACGAATCCCCACCGTTACAGACTTTAAATAATAATGAGAGAATTCTTGCTCCACATGCTGGGTTGGCTGACTATCCCCAAAAAAGTCGTAGTCAAATCCACCAGAATCCACATACACTTCAGCACCATCAATACGAACCTCCACTACTTCCAAAGGAGCATATTTGTTCGTTAAATAGAAAAAAGTTAGCTGAATCCCTTCTGATTCATAATAGTCAATATCCTCATCTTCGCTTCGAATAGGCAGTGCTTTTTCATAAAAATGTTCCATAAATATCGGTTCATCTAGTTGCTTAGATTCGAAATACAGGTAATTCCCACCCCAACTAAGGACCACGAGCAACAATCCGATCAACAAATACCTTTCTTTCAAGTTGTTCCCTCCCAGACCTTTCCATGTGACTATTATACCATTATTTAACAATGTCGAAGGGGATATTTTAGTGCTCGCTATACCTCAAATTCACACCATACTTACGAAAAAATAGAGTAGCCTTCAAAGCTACATCCATATGAGAATGAAGTTCAAAGCTACTCTATTATTATTAAAACTTATATTTTTTGATTAGACTTTGTAAATCGTCAGCCATTTCTGAAAGAGATTTGGCAGATAGAGAGATTTCCTCCATCGATGCCAATTGCTCTTCTGTTGATGCTGCCACTTCCTCAGATGTCGCTGCGTTACTTTTTGCTGTATCAGCAATTTCCATAACCGTTACATCTACTTCTTGTAGACCTGCTGACATTTGCTGAGCCGTAGAAGAAATATTCTCCATTTGTGGAATAATGTCTCTCATACTAGTTAAAATGTCGTTGAATCGGCGAATAGCTTCCTTCGAAACATCGAGCCCATCATTCACATCATTGGTTACTTGATTCATCTTCTTCACAGTCGTATCTGTATCCTTTTGAATCGCTTGAATGATTTCAGCAATTTGTTTGGCAGACGCTTGCGATTGCTCCGCTAATTTTCTTACTGAATCGGCAACGACGGCAAATCCTTTTCCAGCTTCGCCAGCGCGAGCTGCTTCAATTGCTGCATTTAGGGCAAGAAGGTTCGTTTCATCAGAGATCCCAGTAATCACTTCAAGAATGGAGCCAATTTCATGTGAACGCTTCGCCAACAACTGAATAATTTCGTTCGACTCTTGGACAGATAAAGAAATAGATTCCATTTGGCTTACCGTTTTGCTCACCGATTGGCCACCTTCTTCTGCCTTGTCTGTTGTTTCCTTAGTTAAGTCAGTCACAACAAGAGCACTTTTGGCAATTAACATCGAACCTTGAGAGACTTCATTGATGGCAGCTACTGACTCATCAATACTATGAGTTTGTTTTTCTGCTCCACTTGCTACCTCTACAATCGCAGATGCTACCTGCTCAGTTGCTTGGCTTGTTTGCTCAGCACTTGCCGTTAATTCATCTGATGACGCAGCAAGTTGAACAGAATTGTCTTGAATCGTACTTAGTAGTTCGCGAAGATTTCCTTGCATTTCGCTAAAGGAACGACTCAACTGACCTATCTCATCCTTTGAATTAGACTCGATCGCTTCCGTTAAATCACCTTCACCAATTTGCTTGGCTTTTTTCTGCAAATTATTTAATCTCTTTGTAATCGAACGAACAATTAAGACCACAATGATAGCACCGATTAAAAAGGCAATCACCATGACAACTAGATTTGTCGTGATGATCGGTTGAGCTGCATCCCTAACTTCCTGTGTATAGAATGTGCCCGCAATTTTCCAACCAGTGATTTCGTTGGTGACAAAAGCCATTTCTTTTTCATCACCATTAAATGAATAGCTAAAGCGGCCTGATTCTTTCTTATAAAGATTGTCAAAAAACTTTTCTTCGGCTGGTGCACCAACTTCTACATTTGGTGCAACGACATAATTCTTATTTTGGTCGAGTAAAATCGCATAGCCTTTTTCACCAATAACCACATCTTTCGTCACTTCTTGAAGCTCGGTAATATTCATATCGATTCCGAATACACCCGATCCATCACCGATTGACTGAGAAACGGTTACAACCATATCACCCGTACCTGCATCCACATACGGACTGCTTACAATAGCTTGACCATTTTTTGACTCTGCATCTGTATACCACTGACGAGCGGTCGGATCAAAATCTGCAGGCAATTCGATTTCTGGGTATGTAATCATTCGCCCATCGGATGTCCCTACATAAACAGTTTGAACTTCTGGATGAAGTCCGATATACTGCTTTAATTTTTGTACAATAACAGAGTCTTCACTTCCATCTCCATATATATCTGAAGTGATCGTTTCTGAAAAAAAGTTGGCATCATGTACTTTAGGAGAGAAAGTATAATCAAGATTCGAGTTTAATAATGAAACGTTACTTTCTGCCCCATCTAAAAGCACCTCTTTTAACTTACCTTCAGCGCTAGAAAAAGCAAAATAACTAACAATAAACATAGGTATCACTAACATAACTGCAAAAGTAACATATAACTTCTTTCCTAAGCCCATGCTAAATTTAGGAACAATTTTTTTCATATTCCTTCATGCCTCTTTCTTTAGTAAAATAGTTGTGTTTTACTCTATATCGACAGAAAACGAGACTTTTCAACAGGAAATTATCCCTATAAAGTGAAACCTTTTTTTACCAACTTTCGTATATCGATTAAAGGAGAGGTGTTCATCGTGATTAGAAAAATTTTTCCAGCAATATTTGTTAGTTTATTGACCGTGTTATTCTTGTTTCCGATAACGAGCTGGGCTGCTGACTTTATGATTACCCAGGTGAGAATCGATGCTTTTTTACAAGAGAATGGGAACGTCGAAGTTCAGGAAACCCATACGTATTCCTTTGATGGGGACTTTAACGGGATAACGCGCGAAATTATCCCGAAAAAAGGTACGAGTATTTCAAAGCTCAAGGCGAGTGAGAACGGGAATTCTTTGAAGGTGGAAAAGGAAGATGATTTATATAAGATTTATCGCAAAGGCGAAGATGAATTAATTACCGTTGATCTAGCTTATACGATCAAAAACGGGATCGATAAATATGCCGATGTAGCGGAATTTTATTGGCCATTTTTCGATGATCGGAATGAGTCACCTTATGAAAACATGACCATCGTTGTTCATCCACCTAGCGAAACATCCAATGTGATTGCCTATGGGGACGATGAAGCCTTTGATACCGAAATGGTCCAAAACGACGGTTCAGTGATTTTTCAACTAGGTGAAGTTCCAGAAGGTGAAAATGGAGATATACGCGTCGCCTATGATGCCGCCATTTTTCCAAGTGCGAGTATAGCCGCCGATAAAAATATGAAGGATTCGATATTACAGGACAGACAGGATCTTTACGAAAAAGCCGCTGCACGTGCGGAAATGAGAGAAACTCTTGATAGCGTTTCTTTCGTAGTAGTAATCGTATTTACGGGAATCCTGTTGCTGTTTGGAATTGTGGCTTACATGCGAGCAAGGGCAAGAGAATTAGAGGTCGAACGAAGAAGCGAGCAATCTTCTCTCATTCCGAAGGAAGAATTGAGCATGCCGGCAACACTCTATTTTATTAAAGGCCTTCTTCCTGCTGATGCGATAGCAGCTGCACTCCTAGATTTGGTGCGAAAAGGTTATGTTAAGAAGTTAGAGGATGACCGTTTTCAATTCGTAAGTTCGGCTGGTGCCTTAGAGCATGAGCAAATGCTAATGAAATTTTTATTTGACGAAATTGGCTCTCGCGGAGAATTTAGTTTTGCGGATTTAAAGGCCTACACAAAAAGGAAGAGTAATCATGAGAAATACCACACGAAAATGACCCAGTGGCAGCAGGCTGTCCAGCAAGAAGTAAAAGAAAAAAACTTGTTTGAAAAGAACGGAAAGCTCCGTTGGCTGTTTGCTACTTTCAGTATCTTTTTGTTTGGTTTTGGAATTTATGTGTTAGTGTACGAACTATTTGGATGGTTCTTCGCATGCTTTGGTTTATTTGTGGCTTATTTAATCTTAGCTCTCGTTTATAGGCCAAAGACAACGGAAGGCATACAGATTAAGACCGGCTGGCGATTGATGAAGGAGCGATTAGGGAGACTTTCTACGAAGGAATGGGAAGACTTATCTACAGATGAACAAATGCGCGGCTATATTTTTGGAATCGGCATGAACGATAAAAATGTTATCGCTCGGAATAAAGAGCTGATTCAATCGTTCCAGCGCCCTGCTCATCACAATCAGGATGATTGGTTCGTTTTCAATTCGTTATTCCTGATTGGTCCACTGGCCTCTTCTCATTTTCAATCAGCCGATCGGACCACACAATCCACTGTAAACACCACATCCAGTACGACTGGTGGAGGCGGCGGTGTTGGTGGCGGCGGTGGAGGTTCGGGTGCATTCTAAAACAAAAAAGGTTAATCAGCCATTTGCGGCATGATTAACCTTTTTTTGTTTTAGCGAATTGTTTTTAAAGCTTTACCCCAAGCGTTAACTTGGTCAAGCATTAAGTTCACGTTATCTAAGTGCATATCTTGTGGCTTGAAAGTTGAGAAGTTTTCAAAGTCAGTGAATAAAGATAATGTTGGATGTGTACGAACGTCCGCAATCATTAATTCTCCCATAATTCCTCGTAGGTGTTCTGCTGCACGAGCCCCACCAGTTGAACCATAGCTGACAATACCAGCAGATTTGTTGTTCCAAGCTTCACGAGCATAGTCAAGAGCATTTTTAAGAGCTCCAGTAATACTGTGGTTGTATTCTTGAACAATAAATACAAATCCATCTAAGCTATTAAGTTTTTCATTCCAAGCAGCAGCGCCTGGTGCTTCGCCTTCACCTAGTAAAGGTAATTTATATTCAGCGATATCTACGATTTCGTAGTTTGCATCTCCACGCTTGTCAGCGATTGATTTTACCCATTCTCCAACTTGAGGACTTACGCGTCCGTCACGTGTACTACCTAAGATAATCCCGATGTTAAGTTTTTCAGTCATTACTTCTTCCTCCTTAGTTGTTTTCTTAAAAAGTTTGTCTAAGAAACCCATGTAGCTGCACCACCAGTTTTACTTTATTAGAATGAATTATTCGGTAAAATTCCATACAAATTAGATAATGGAATTTTAACTCATACTAAGAAAAACTCTTGATGAGCAATTAGTTTCTTAATATGAATAATTTATATTTATAAGATAACAAAATCCACTATGGATTGTCAAACATTTTTTTGCTAATATAGAATTAAGTTTTCTATTAAGAAACGGTTGGAGGTGTTAAGGTGGATATTGGGTCGAAGATTCGCGCTATCCGAAACAGAAAAAAAATTACAATTGCGCAAATGTGTGAAGCAACAGGACTTTCTAAAGGATTTATCAGCAATGTGGAAAACAACAACACTTCTCCATCGATCAGCACATTGCAAACGATTGCCAATTTTTTGGAAGTACCTTTGCCGTATTTGTTGTTAGAAAAAAAAGAGCAGCTCCAAGTAGTACGTAAAAATGAAAGAACTCAATCCTTCGATAAGGATTCAAAAATAGAGCTTGTCGGTTCGATTGGCAGTTTGAAAATGAACATGTTAGAGCTTCCCCCTGGTGCGACTATGGAAAATTCAGATGCACAGGCAGGACAAGAATGCCATTTGGTCTTGCAGGGAAAAGTCATTGCTGAACAAGGCGAAGAATCCGTGGTATTAGAAGAAGGGGATTCTTTTTGCTGTAACACGTGCGTTCCGCATAAAGTGAAAAATATCGGCGAGGAGAAAGCCGTTGTGCTGGTCGCCGGTCGTACGGAAATGGAAATGAAATAATGGAATTTGATGCACCGTCCCAGTTTTGGGGCGGTTTTTTTGTTGTTTTTGGAGGGTATGCGGGTGTGTGATAGTTGTCTATTTGAATTTCTATTCGTGTGTCTGTGTAGTTGCCATATATCGGCGGTTTTGGTGACTTTATCGGCGAAAAAAGAAATATATCGGCGGAAATCCAGATATATCGGCGAAAAATCAATTATATCGGCTTAAACGCGTTAGAGTGCAGCCCCTCCCAAAACAGGATATCGGTCTTTATAAATTTTTATCGGTCTTCGTTGCAATATATCGGTCTTTATCCAAATTATATTGGTCTTCAAATAAATATTTCGGTCTTCCGCACAATATATCGGTCTAACCCTAAAATGGGCCCTCGAAATAACAAATCATAAAAGCCCAACTTGTTGGGAAGATTATTCCTATATGAAGAATTTGAGGAGGCAGAGAACAGTGAACAAGAAATTCCGTCTATTTTTCATCCTGCTATTATGCTTTGGACTTGCCTTTTTAGCTAGCTGTGGAAACAACGAAAACGATGAAACTGAAAAAGAGGAAACAACAGATAAAGGAGACGACCTCCTTTCTAAGGTAAAAGATGAAGGAAAACTATTAATCGGAACTGAAGGTACCTACCCTCCTTTTACTTTTCATGATGATAAAGGAGACCTCACTGGGTTCGATGTAGAAATCGCGAAAGAAGTCGCGAAAAGACTCGACGTGGAACCTGAATTTTTAGAAACCCAATGGGATGCCATGTTTGCAGGTCTTGATGCAAAGCGATTTGATATGATCGCCAATCAGGTTGGGATTCGCGAGGATCGCCAAGAAAAATATGATTTTTCCGACCCTTATATTACTTCAGCAGCCGTACTGGTGGTTCCAAAGGATAATGAGAACATCAAAAATTTCGAGGATATAAAGGGATTAAAATCGGCCCAGTCGTTAACAAGTAATTACGGTGATATCGCGAAGCAATATGGAGCTGAACTTGTTGGGGTAGAAGGCTTTAACCAAGCAATCGAACTCTTAAACTCTGGCCGCGTTGACGTCACGATTAATGATAAGTTAACTGTCCTCGATTATTTGAAGCAACGACCTGATGCCAATGTGAAAATTGCGTCCACACACGATGATGCTTCCCAAAGTGGTCTCATGTTCAGAAAAAATAGTGATACCCTTGTAGAAGAAGTCAACAAGGCACTAAAAGACATGATTGACGATGGGACATACCTAAAAATTTCTGAGAAATGGTTTGGTGAAGATGTACTTAAATAGCATAATCGCGGATCCAGAAAGACTCGATCGGCTAGTCGAAATCGCGCAAAGTTCCCTCCTGCCTATGCTGGAGGGGGCTATTTTATATACGATCCCACTCACCCTCATTACCTTTGTACTGGGACTCATTTTAGCCGTATTAACAGCCTTAGCACGCATTTCAAAGATTAGAATACTACAAATCATCGCACGAATTTATGTTTCAGCCATCCGAGGCACACCGCTCTTAGTGCAATTATTCATCATCTTTTACGGCCTGCCGACGATTGGCTTAACAATTGACCCCTTCCCTTCTGCTATCATCGGTTTTTCATTAAATATCGGTGCATATGCGTCCGAAGTCATACGTGCAGCGATATTATCGATTCCAAAAGGACAATGGGAGGCGGGATACTCGATTGGCATGTCCTACACCCAAGCCATGAGACGCATCATTTTACCACAAGCATCAAGAGTTTCCGTCCCACCCCTTTCCAACACATTTATTAGTTTGATAAAAGATACATCTCTCGCATCGCTTATTCTAGTCACAGAAATGTTCCGGCGCGCGCAGGAAATTGCTGCTACCAACTACGAGTTCTTGCTTTTATACTCGGAGGCAGCCATACTTTACTGGATCATCTGCTTCATCTTATCGATTGGTCAAGGAAGACTGGAAGCGCGACTCGATCGATACACCGAAAAATAAGGAGTTTACAAAATGATTTCCATTGAAGGTTTAACAAAAAGCTTCGACCAATTAGAAGTATTAAAAGGAATTGATCTTTCCGTTGAAAAAGGCCAAGTGGTCGTAGTAATCGGCCCTTCCGGTTCTGGTAAAACAACATTGCTACGATGCTTAAATATTCTAGAGGCACCCACAAGTGGCGTCGTCTCAATAGGGGGAAAAACGCTCGATTTTTCGCACCGAGTTTCCAATAGAGAAATTGCCGAATTCAGAAGGCAGACCGGCATGGTGTTTCAAAGCTACAACCTTTTTCCTCATAAAACGGCGTTGGAAAACGTGATGGAAGGACCGCTAGTAGTGAAAAAAGAAGATCGAGAAGCTGTTCGAAAAAAGGCTGAGGCTATACTTGCGAAAGTTGGCCTTGGCTATAAAATCGACTACTACCCTTTTCAGTTATCCGGTGGGCAACAGCAGCGTGTTGGAATCGCTCGAGCCTTAGCAATGGAACCAAATGTCATGCTATTTGACGAACCGACTTCAGCACTTGACCCGGAACTTGTCGGCGAAGTATTAAAAGTCATGAAAGATCTCGCCAAAGAAGGCATGACCATGGTTGTTGTAACGCATGAAATGCGCTTTGCCAAGGAGGTGGCCAATGAGGTCATTTTTATGGAGGATGGCGTCGTCGTTGAGAAAGGCAAGCCCGAGCAGATTTTTGTTGCACCAAAAGAAGAACGTACAAAACAATTTTTGCGAATGATCCAATGATGAGTAAAAGCAAGGAAGGTCCGATGGTTCATCTATAATGTATATAAGTGAACCATACGTACAATTATGAAGGCCATCATTGAATGGCCTTCTGAAAATCTACTGCTCCGTTAGCTTTTTCTCTTTATTTTTCTCTATTTTCATCACGATGAGAGCATAAGCAACAAAACACACAGGGACAATAATGCCACTTACAGTTAATTTTGTACTCTCTACAAGGTCAGTTCTATCTAAAATAAACTCTGGAAAAAATAAAATTATTGGAAGAACAATAGATACCCACGTTTTACTCCAAATTGCTATTCCAACGAAAACTAAAATTGGTAAAATGATTGCGATAACTTTTCCAACAACCCCAAGTTGAATAGCTGGTGTATGATAAAATCTGTCTAGAAAGATTAATGCAATAAATAAAACTAGTGGCGTCGAACCCATAACCCCAAACATGAACCACTCTTTGATTTTTGATATTTTGTTACTTGCAACATATTTAAATAAAACCGATGTAAGTAACAAAGAAAATAAGAAAATAAATGGATAACCCACCATTTCAAATACTGAGTATTCTAATTCTCCTCGTATAGCATCCCCTAGTAAAATATATGAAAATGCCCCTATCACTATAATGGGTATATATTTTAGCAATCCCTTAATATCAATGGACATTTCATTTGCAATTTGTTCCATATATTCTTTAGGTGTCTTCCCGATAATATCTTCTACGTTCTTCCCATTCTTTTCAGCTTCAAATAAATGATCTTCTAATTCCCCAATTATTTCTTCAATTTCTTTTCCATTTTTACCACTGGAAAATAAATAAAGCCTTAAATTCTCTAAAAATTCACGGCTATCCTTTGAAATTTTCATGAAATTAACCTTCCTCTCCTAGCAATTTATTTACACTATTTGCTATATCACTCCAACGCTCCTTAAATTCACTTAGCTCGTCTCTTCCTTTATCCGTCAAAGAGTAATATTTGCGCTTCGGTCCTCCCGAAGGAAGTTCTTTTTGGCTAGTTGTGACAAGCCCCTCCTTTTTCATACGAAGTAATAAAGGATAAATACTGCCTTCGCTCACCATTGAAAACCCATAACTATTTAATTTTTCCATCATTTCATACCCATATGTCTCTCCCTTAGAAATTATGGATAGGAGACAACCTTCTAATATACCTTTTAGTATTTGACTTGATGACAATGTATTCCCTCCCAACTGCATGGCAATACTAACTTGCTATGCAACATAGTTCAGCAAGAATATACACTACAACTATTTTGTAATGCAAGATAGTTAAACAATAACATAAGGCTAAATTCGATTCAACAAATTTTGGGAATTAATTTACAAAAGTTCTGTTAACACTGAAAGAATTCAATACTTTTTAGAAATATTCATTATAAAAAATCGTTGTACTTTTTTGTTTTACTACCAATGTTCCATTCACCTGCTAAATATTTAATCTAAGCAGGTAAGTCTATTCTTCACTCCGGTTTTCACATCAATTTCTTTTTTCTGCATTCATTCTTCACATTTTCCAAGTAAAATGGGGAGAGGTGATCTTTTTGAAAAAACTATCTATTAAACTCGGAATCCTCTTCTTTATTATTATTTTTGGCCTTTTGTCGTCGATGTTTTTCTTTTTACATATTGGTATTGCCGACAATCGTATTGAAGAAGAACTGCACGCACTACAGGCGCGGGGAAATTCACATAAAGTAGTATTGGAAAAACATTTTACGCAAGAAACGATTGCGCATGTTGTCTTGATGGAGTCTGAATCAACGACTGATGTGGTCATTGTTGACCCTGATGGAGAGGTACTAGGTGCTTCCGGATCAATCCAGAAGTTCGAAAAATATTTGACGATACCAACTGAAACCAAAATTTTAGAAGATAATTGGCAAGAAGAACCATATATTGCGACCGTCAGCCCGATTGGTGAAACTGGGCAAATAAAAGGCTACGTCTTCATGTTCGAGAACACAAAATCCGTTCATTCGTTAATGGAAAGTTTGAATGAGCATTTTCTTTTAGCCGGATGGGTATCGGTCTTTTTCACTGTGATTATTATTATCTTTTTATCGAAAGGCATCACGAAACCGCTTCTAAAAATGAAAGAAGCAACCTATCAAATTAGCAAAGGCGATTTTTCCGTATCTTTACCGATTACCTCTAAGGACGAGCTTGGCGATTTGGCCAACTCGATCGAGACGCTCGCAACCGAGCTCAGCTATTTAAAAGAACAGCGAAATGAATTTCTCGCGAGCATTTCTCATGAACTACGCACACCTCTTACCTATATAAAAGGATACGCGGATATTGTGAGCAAACGAAATCTAAGCGACGAAGAGCGCAACAAATATCTCAACATTATCAAGGAAGAAACAGATCGGTTAACTGGCTTGATCAAAGAGCTATTTGATTTGGCGCAAATGGATCAAAACACGTTTGTAATTGAAAAAGAACGGATTCAACTAAGTCCCTTTTTAAAAAAATTGGAAGAAAAAATCACTCGAGCTTTTGAACAGGAATTCAAGCTCAGTTGTGAACCAAATATTGAAGTCATTGCCGATCCGGTCAAGCTAGAACAGATTCTCATCAATCTACTCGATAATGCGAGGAAGTATTCAGCGAAAGGCTCCACCGTTAAGCTCGAAGCTTGGAAAAATAGGAATTCTACCCATATTGTCATTGCAGACAACGGAAAAGGGATCCCTGAAAAGGATCTCCCCTATATTTTTAATCGCTTTTACCGAGTTGAAAAGTCTCGAACAAGATCACTTGGTGGGACTGGACTTGGTCTCGCAATTGTGCAGGAACTCGTTCACGCCCATGGTGGAGAAATTACGGTGACAAGTATCGAGCATCACGGAACGAGATTTGAGATCATTTTTAAAGGGGAATGAGCGATGAATACGATTTTGTTAATTGATGACGAACCGATGATGTTGGATCTATTGTCGTTGTACCTTTCCCCTCTTGGCTACACCTGTATCAAAAAAGAGTCGGCAAAGGATGCGTTGGCCTATTTACAATTCCATTCGGTTGACCTCATTTTACTAGACATCATGATGCCGGAGATGGACGGCTGGGAAGCCTGTCAGGAGATTCGAAAAAAGTGGGACACGCCAATCATTATGCTGACTGCGATGAGCGAAAAGTCCGACGTCGTTAAGGGACTAAATTTTGGTGCAGACGATTATCTTTCCAAACCATTTGATGAAGAAGAACTGACTGCGAGAATCAGAGCTGTATTGAGACGGCATAAAAAAGAGACCAATCAAGGTCTTTTGTTGGATCAGGATTCCTACCAGCTTCAATATGAAGGAAAGGATATTCCGTTAACTCCAAAGGAATTTGCGATGATGGATTTATTTTTAAGTCATCAGAATAAAGTGTTCTCACGTGAACATCTAATCGTAACCATTTGGGGCTATGATGGAAACACCGAGGATCGGACTGTCGATTCTCATGTTCGGAATTTACGAGATAAGCTTAGAAAAGCCGGATTCCCTGCTGAAGAGTATTTGCAAACAGTTTGGGGAGTTGGATACAAATGGGCGGAGTAAATACCCCGCCCTATTTTAGTATGTAACTGTTCCTTCCGTTTAGACTCGATGGACCATTGGCAAGGCAAATAAATAGAGATTTGCCACCGTTAGGACGATCATCAAAGCATAGTATGGAGCTAGTTGTGTGAACGACGCTTTTTTTCCAATGCGATTGATCGTATAGACAGAGCAAATAAAGCCTAAAAGGATGATGCCATATTGCATGAACTGCACCGTACTACCTGATAAAAGGCTAAGTTCACCGCTGATGTTCGCTCCAAACAGCCCAGCAGTGTTAAACCAGATCGCTTTTCCCTCTGTTAAAATATGAAACAAATTATGAGCGAGGTGTCCCGCGAGATCTAACGGAATAATGGCATAGCCAAAGCGAACAAAGTTTTCCTTCACCTTTTCAGAGTTCCCTTTTAACAAAACAGAAGTTTTCGCCGTCCCCATTAATAAAAGCACAGGGAGTAGCATTGATAACACAAAGGCAACTGTGAAATTCACCGTATAGTTTACCGTTCCAGTTACAGAGCCGATGACACCTAAAATATCTTCCCAAATTTCCAGCATGGTAATGTTTTGGACAAAGACGATGCCCATAATCACCGTTGCTAATGCCGCATGCTCAAGCTTTGGTTTCTTAATGCCCCACAATTCCTTCGTCGGAATGCGTGGCGAAATATGAATCGAATTATTTGGACAAGTCTTCACACAGTTTCCACAAAGATTGCAGTCTGCACTTGAATCCATCGTGCGCACAAATTGAAACATCGGACAGCCTTCTACTTGTTCATTTCCTTTAAAACAAGACTGTGTTTTACAAGTACGACAGATGTCCGGTGTTCCTCGTAGTTCCACCATGCCAGCACGCGAGTAGTTTCCTGCTAGACCCCCAAGGAAACACAGAGTCTTACAAAACGTTCTTCTTTCGTAAAAAACGGATGTTCCGACGACCATGGTTACGAGTGCAAGAAGTAAATACCCCGAGCCTCTAGGTGATTCAACAATGCCCCAGACATGGTCACTCCAGGTGATTAAAATAAAGAACAAGTCGATCAACCAGATGCCGTATTTCTTCAAGAATTTAGGCATTGGTCTTTCACTGCCGACTAGTTTCCGAACGATGTCACTTAGCTTTCCAAACGGACAAATGGCGCACCAAAACCTTCCTGCCACAATAAACAAGACAGGAATAATCGGCCACCACAGTACCCACGTAAGGGAAGTCCCAAAGTTTTTACTCGGATTAACCGTGCCGATAACCAGTTCAAATACAATAACGGAGAACACCACCATGGTCGCCCATTGAAAGATGCCCGGATACCATTTGCTTTGAATGAATCGTTTTACGAATGGAATGTCTAATAGGTTGATAGGTTGCTTGATCTCGTTAGGCTTTCTTTCCATAGACTTGGATGCCTCCCTTCTTTTTGTTCCACAAACCAATGCTGATAAATGCGAGATTAATAAGACCGAATACACTTAAGATGGTGTAATTTGGCCGCGTTTCGACCACCGGTCCTCCGTGACCATGACCTTGGCTACTTTCGGAAGAGTCTTCGTGTGTAGTGGTGCCATACTCGTCATGGGAGACAGTTTCGTCTTCGGTGTGCGACATGTCACCATGGTCTTCATGCTCGCTCTCTTTTCCATTTAAGAATCCCTCAATATCCTCTGAAAGTTCATCGGAATGAGAGTGCCCCTCATCTGCTACAGAGGTCTGAGGAAATACAAATAAAATGATTAAAAATAACATAAGCCACTTAGCTTTCATCCTTGTTTACCACCTGCTTATCTGTGATTTAACAGTGTTCACTGTATGGCAAAACTATGCAGAAACAATGGATATTTCGTGGACGATTTGTGGACATAATTGAAAATTAGATTCACCAGAAATGGTATCTATCATTGGGGTGGTCTTCATAGACGGGGCATGAATCAATATTTATGGATTTCTCGTAGAATATGTCCACACATGAACGATTCATGAAGACACTATTTCTCAATTCCTATTGAAGTATGTCCGCATGAACGCTTCATGAAGACTCTATTTTTCGATTTCCATTGAAGTATGTCCGCATGAACGCTTCATGAAGACTCTATTTTTCAATTTCCATTGAAGTATGTCCGCATGAACGCTTCATGAAGACTCTATTTTTCAATTTCCATTGAAGTATGTCCGCATGAACGCTTCATGAAGACTCTATTTTTCGATTTCCATTGAAGTATGTCCGCATGAACGCTTCATGAAGACTCTATTTTTCGATTTCCATTGAAGTATGTCCGCATGAACGTTTCATGAAGACTCTATTTTTCGATTTCCATTGAAGTATGTCCGCATGAAAAAGTTGCGGAGCTATACAGAGCCGAAAAAAAATCTGCCTCAAAATCTGAGACAGATCACTTCACTGGAGAAAGCTCGTTCTCCGTTACCCATTTATGATTTTTCACTTCTTGCCCATCCGTCGTTGTGAAATCGACCATATACACTGTTGTATCTTCTGCTGTATCAATCGTCACCGTCGCATCTGCCATCCCTTCCATATGGGCGGCATCCGTTTTCACTTCGGCACCAGGTGCCAATGGCTTTTCTCCTGCATCAATCAGTTCTTCATGAATGACCCATTTGTGATTTTCTACCTTGTCTCCACCAGTTGTCGGTGTATAAGAAACCGCATAAACGGTGGTGCTATAAGCCCCAACGATTGTCGCTTCGGCTCCCTTCATTCCTTCCATATGGTCGGACACAATAATCGCTTTGCTTCCAACTTCAAATGTTGGATTTTCCGCTTCCTTCAATCCTTCTGGTACTTCTCCTGAACTAGACATATCCATATGTTCATGGCCCGTTCCTTCAGCACGTTCCACTTTCTCTGCATCGGCAGTTTCTTCCTTCTCATCGGAACAAGCCGTTAATGCGAATAATAGTGCGCCTATCAACAAGAATAAACCATGTCGTTTTTTCTGCATAAAAGTATCCTCCTTTGGTAGTTATGAATAGTTTTACCAAAAAGATGTGCAGAAATTGTGAAGTCAGACAAATGCTTCATAGAATAGTGCGCCTTTTATTTTTTTATACTTTCAAGTATAATTAACTATAATATAGTCGTCGTTCAGTAGTGCTTGGCACTGCTTTTTATTTTACAAAGAATCGAGGTGTTTTTCTTGGCTGCAAAAATCACAACGAAAGAGCGAATCCTTGATTTGCTTAAAAGACAAGGCTCCGTCACGGTGAACGAACTCACCGACCATTTAAGCATTTCTCATATGGCAGTCAGAAAACATCTTGATAGCCTGCAAAAAGACAACATCATTTCGTCGAAGGAAATCAAACAACCGATTGGAAGACCGCTTCAAATGTATCTCCTAACCGATACTGGGGACAACTTGTTCCCGAAAAATTACGAAGGTCTTACTCTCGAATTTTTAGAAGATATGAAAGAACTGTATGGAGAGGATTCCATTCAAAAATTATTCCAGAAACGGGAAGAACGTCTCACTTCGGAATATACAAAAAGACTCGCGAAAAAGACAAATAAAGAAAAAATTCATGAGATCGCTAATATCCAGAACGAAAAGGGATATATGGCAGATGTCACAGAAATTGATGCACAAACATTTGAGTTGATTGAATATAATTGCCCGATTATGGCCGTAGCGAATGAATTTAAAACCGCGTGTCAATGCGAAACAAATTTATTTAAGAAAGTCCTGGGTACGAAGGATGTTCGCCGTGTTAGCTGTAAAACTGACGGCAATGATCATTGTAAATTTCTCATTCAGGTCTAAAAATGGAACGGACGCTTATTAGAAGAACGGATAAGTGGCAATAATGAAGAAGTAACGAAATAGTGTGTTCAAGGGCGGTCGGCATCTCTTATTCTGAAACTTTTCAGCCAAATTTTGCGAAAAGGGAAGGAGATGATGCCGATGTCAGTATATGAAGGCTTGACTCTCATGATCGGTTTTGCAACCTTGATCGTGTCTGTTGTAGCTTTGGCATATACTTTTTCTAGAAAAAAGTAAAACCGCCCCTTGAGCTTGCCAGCCTGGGCGGTTTTCTGTCCTAATCGCTGATCGCTTTTGAAGCGATACTATTTTGTTACAGGACCATTTGGTGTTACTAGCACCGAATGGTCTTTTTTAATATTATCTTCATTTTAGGAAGATATTATAACAATCTTATTTTGTAGCTGCAAAAAGCTTGTTCACTTCATCCCAATTTACTACATTGAAGAATGCTTGAACGTAGTCAGGGCGTCTGTTTTGATAGTTCAGGTAGTAAGCATGCTCCCAAACATCGAGACCAAGGATTGGAGCCTTACCTTCCATTACCGGGCTATCTTGGTTTGGTGTGCTAGTAATTGCAAGTTGACCATTGTCAACAACTAACCAAGCCCAACCAGAACCGAAACGGCCTGCTGCTGCTTTTGCGAATTCTGCTTTGAACTCATCAAAGCTACCGAATGCAGCATCGATTGCTTCTGCTACTTCGCCTGTTGGATTTCCGCCACCTGCTGGTGAAAGAAGTGTCCAGAATAGGCTGTGGTTCGCATGACCACCACCGTTGTTACGTACAGCTGTACGGATGCTTTCAGGAACAGCATCAAGGTTCGCGATTAATTCTTCAATGCTCTTGCTTGCTAAATCGTCGTGACCTTCAAGTGCTGCATTTAAGTTGTTTACATAAGTTGCATGGTGACGATCGTGGTGGATCATCATTGTTGTTTCATCGATATGTGGCTCAAGTGCGTTGTTTGCATAAGGCAATGCTGGTAATTCGTATTTAGACATGTGAATTCCTCCCAATATGTAATGTTTACCTTTTCATTGTATTTTCTTTTGCGTACTTTTTCAACTAAAAAGTATAAAAACTATGTAAAAATACATCTCGGGCATACCTCACCCGAGATGCTACAAATTATTTGAATAGGTCCGAACTATGCGGGACATGCTTTTTCGCAGTTGGGTCAACATAATGCTTAGCTGCGTTAATAGCAACTGGAGCTTCACCAAATCCACTTGCGATCAACTTCACTTTGCCTTCATACGTACAAATATCCCCTACAGCATAAACGCCTTCGATATTTGTTTCCATTTTGGAGTTAACGATAATGGAGTTTCTCTCAATATCGAGTCCCCATTCCTTAATCGGCCCTAATGCAGACACGAAACCATAATTGACGATAACGGCATCGACATCGAGCGTTTCCTTCTCTTCAGTCGTTACATGTTGCAACACAACTTGGTTGATTTGATTTTCGTCACCAATTAATTCAGCAGGAACATAAGGTGTCTTAATCTCAACCTTTGAATTCTTAAGGTTTTCAACACTGTGTTCATGCGCACGGAATTTATCACGACGGTGCACAAGCGTTACTTTTTCAGCAATAGGTTCGAGCATCATAGCCCAGTCAACCGCAGAATCTCCCCCGCCGAAGACCACTACTTTTTTACCAGCAAAATGGTTCAAATCATTTATGAAGTAATGCAGATTCTTGCCTTCATACTGTGCCCCATTTTCAAGCTCAATTCGGCGCGGTTGGAATGCTCCAACGCCTGCTGTAATGATAACAGCTTTTGAGTAGTGTACCTCTTCACCTGTTGTTAATTTAAAATTGCCGTTTTCTTCTTTTTCTAACCCTTCGACAGTCTGTCCTAAAACAATTGTTTGTGAAAAAATAGACATTTGCTCCTTCAAACGATCGACAAGCTCCTGAGCGCGAACCTTTGGAAATCCAGCTATATCATAAATATATTTTTCCGGATATAAAGTAGACAATTGCCCACCTAGTTGTGGAAGACTCTCAATGATTTTCACAGAAAGCTGTCTCATACCTCCGTAAAATGCTGTGAACAGTCCCACTGGACCTCCACCAATAATCGTAATGTCGTATACTTTTTGATCTACCTTCAAAACGTTTCCTCCTCTTGCTGCTTATGCAAAAATCGATAGTTCGATTTCAATTTGTTTTTTGATTAATTCAAGACATTCTTCGGCCGTTTTCGCAAAAATCTTTTTCCCATTCACGATGGCGTATGGCCGTTTTGCACACATACCACAGAAAGATAGACAGCTACTTTCAATCACTGCAACCTCTGGATATTCTTCTTCTAAAATCGTTTCAATATCAAGTGCCTTGATTAAGCTTGCATCACAAATGTCAACAATGACAATTCCCATAGCTGTTCCACCTCCTTGGTTTTATAAGCGAGATACGATGCACCAAATGGCTATTACTACGTTAAAATCGGTACTAGGATTTTAACAACAGGTTTTTTTCGATAGAAAAAAACAATCTTTACGAAAACAGCCTTTTATAAAAAAGTTTCAGCTCTCTGCCGAAATCGCGAGCCTCACAGACTCACCCTCCAGCCTTTCCAGAAACTCAATCATATCATACTCGTCAATGAAAAAGTCATTTACGTACTTTATACCCCTATGATAGACTTGCGAACCTTCAAAATAAAAGATTTCAGCTTCACCTTTAAATGAAGCATCCCCAACATGAAGCTCTATCTGCTTTCCATTATAATCACTCAGTGCTTTTGCAATCGGCACATTATCAATCTCCAGCACATCAGAACCCTTGATCCGCCGTAACTGAATAACTCCTTCCAATACAAACATGTTGCTTCTCCTCTAATATGTTTTTATACTAAAAAGTATAAAAAATTAATACAAAAATTAAAACATGAATAGCGGATTTGTTCAATACCTATGTTAGTAATCTTTCTTTTCAGAATTATGAGGGTTTCGATAAGAACGAATCGTTGTTTTCAAGGATGCATAGCTCCCAATTGCAGAATACCCATAAAAATAGCCCATGAATACACCTGCGACGAAATCTCCTCGATGGGCAAAAAAAATTGAGATACATAAACCGATGATAAGAGCCATTAATGGCACATATTTTTTCGGAACCTTAAGGAACAATTTAAGGACTTGGGTCAACACCATCACAATCGGAATGGCGATGACCGCGTCCCAGAAATTTGTATGTATCGTTGGAAAATCCACTGCATATCACCGACCTTAGTTTAAGGGTCTCCTTGCAGGATAACGTTTATTCCTTAGAAAGGGTGATTTGATGAGTAAAGATCATGTTTTAGTGGTTGGTGGCTCTGGAATGTTAAAAGGTGTTGTGAAGTATTTCATGGAGCAAGGAAATATAGTAACAGTAGTTGGTCGTAATCGAAAAAAATTGCAAATGCTGGAGCAAGAATTGCAAGGAACGCCTGGCGTTCTGAACTCTGTCGCTGTCGACTATACAAATACTGATGAATTCATTCAAGAGATATCTCGTTCCATTACACAATATGGTCCCATTCGAACATCGGTGAATTGGATTCACAGCAATGCCCCTCATGCTCCGAAAGCTTTAATGGACTTGCAGCACACGACCTCTCCAGGTAGTACCTATTTACGTTTGCTTGGAAGTGCGTATGGAAACCCCGAAAAGAAATCAAATGACCGAGACTTTATGAAAAAAGCATACCCTAACATCAACTATTGCGAAACCATTTTAGGATTTGTCCTTGAAAGCCAATCTTCACGTTGGCTCACCCATCAAGAAATTTGTCAGGGCGTTATTGAAGCAATCGAAAGTCAAGCTGACCGGAAGATTATTGGAACTGTGTCTCCTTGGTCAAAGCGACCATAACATTAGAAAAACGGTAGCAACTTTGCTACCGTTTTTGTACCTTACGTAATCATTCTATTTAGCAGCATCTTCCCGTTGAACCAATCATCGAAATCCCTTGGCCATTTCCACTAAGATCAAGCATAAGGTCTTCCGTATTCGGTTCAATAATAGGGTCAATTGCTACCTTTATCTCATTAATAATCACGATAATATCATCTTCTTCTGGCTCATCCAGAGCCAGTCCTATCCTTGGCTCCCCTCAGCCAAAGCCATCAAAAAAGATACGAATGTTAGTAGCATTCTCTTCTTTGAACATTTTCTTGAATTCGTCACGTGCTGCGTCTGTGATAATCATGTTCGTATCCTCCTTTTGCTGTATCAATTTTAAGTATAAATTTTCTTTCTATAATATGTCCAACCAAACCTTCACCGCTGTTGCTAAAATAAGAATTCCCATAATCATTTGTAAGACTTTCGTATTTAACCGCTTCCCCGTATTCGCTCCTAACGGGGAGCCAATAACACTAGCTACGACAATAATGAGTGTAGGGAGCATCGCGATGTGATCCGTTGATATTTTTCCAACGATCGTCCCAATCGATGAAATAAGTGTAATAGCAAGGGATGATGCGATCGTCACTCTTATTGGAATTTTTAACACCGTTAGCATAATAGGAACCAATAAAAACGCACCGCCCGCACCGACAATACCCGCAGCAATTCCTACTAAAAAGGAAAGACTAGCAGCAATCCCCTTGCTAAAAACCAACTGGCCAAGTGGAACATCAACCGTACCTTTTTTCGGAATCACAATCAATGCGACGGCGATCAAGGCCAAAACACCATACACAATATTGATCGTTTTTTCAGGTAAAAGCGTGGAACCGAATCCTCCAATAAAACTCCCTATTAAAATACTAATTCCCATAACCGCAATTAATTTCATATTTAAATAACCACTTTTACGATAAGCAATCACGCCACCTATGGTCGAAAAAAACACCTGTATCGCCGTAATACCCGATACTTCATGGGCGGAAAATTGCCCAACCCCTAAGGCAGCCGGAATATATAACAACATGGGAAAATTGATGATGGCTCCCCCAATTCCTAACATACCTGATAGAAAAGAGCCAATTAACCCAATAATAAAGAGTGTGATGATAAAACTGATGTCCATATTGTCCACCTTTGTATAAGAAGATTTCTAGTCGAAATTGATCTCATCTTCATTATATACCTTTTTTGCGAACGCTTCAGATTAATTCGCCTTTTTCACTCTTTTTATAACATGACATAAAATAATGATTGAAACCAATCCTATTTCTAATTATAATTCATATTAAACACATAGGAATTTAAGTGTATGGAGGAATTTACAATGAATTTCATTAAAGACTTGTTTATGGATAAATGCCCTCATTGCAATAAAGTATTGATGAATAGCACATCAAGCATGCTCAATCCTATTGTGATTAAATCTTGTCCAGATGGGCATTACGAAAAAGAATATCACTCTGCTTTGGAGACGGTTATTGAGAAATCTAAATATTAAAGAGGGTTTCCTAAGACAATTGTTTCACCATTTTAAAATTGATCAATACAACACCTCTGCGCTCATTCTCTTGAGTTCGGACAACCTTATAACCTCTATTTTCGAAAAAGGGTCTAGCTGTAATACTCGCATCTGTATCAATTACGTTCAGATTTAGCTTCTTTGCCTCAGATTCTAATCTTTCCACCAATGCCGTTGCTATTCCCATTCCTTGATAATCCTTATGTACAAACAGTCGATCCAAATGGCCTTCTCTGGTTAAGTCACTAAATCCCACTACTTGATGATTGATCTTTGCAACGAAAGTAATATTTTTTCCCAAGGACTCATTCCAAGATTGCATTTTTACTTCCCTTTCATCCCTCGGTGCCCAAGCATCTAATTGCTCTAGTGAGTAATCCTTCGCATTGACGGAATGAATCGTTTCATAAAACAAGGAAACCATCGCCTCACAATCCGATTCACGATATTTTAAAATCTCCAATCTGCTGCCTCCTTTCATTCATCCTAATTCTTAATTTGGTTGATATGGTGCTCCATATGAACAACATAATCTCGGATTAGCCACTCCAATGTGTTCAATTCGTTATCCCCTATATCACAAAGATTTGTTAGCTTCTCATCAGGAACATTGGTGACAATCTAAACGATTTGTTTATTCAATGCCTGAAAAAGATCGATGATTTCATTAACTGGGAGAGCCTGATAATTTTGCAGTGTGACCCATTGATCTTGGTTATACGATTGGATCACATATACCTCTTCTTCATATTGAATTTTGATGAATCTCGCCATATTATTGATGGCAGAATCGCAGAGATGTCCTAGGATTTCTTTTTTTGACCACTTATTTGGCAATGGTCTTTTTGAAGCTTCCTGTTCAGACATTAACTTGTACTCTTCAGGTAAAACGTTGATCCAATGATTGATTCTTTTAACAATCTCCTGCATGGTATCACTTCCCCGTTAAAGCTCATCTATATAGGATAGTTTACTTTGCAAAATTTTAAAAATTCAATTATTTTATGAATCTATGCCTCCCAACATTCGTATTATTATCATCGATGACTTTTGGAGGGGTATGCATGAAAGCAATCATTAGTCCAAAATATGGTTCACCCGATGTTCTAGAATTAAAAGAGGTTGAAAAACCGGTACCGACAGAAGAGGAAGTATTGGTCAAAATTCGTGCAGCATCTATTAACTTTGGCAATCTTGTTCTCTTAAAAGGAGAACCTCATTTAGCTCGCTTGGCTTTCGGATTACGGCGACCAAAATATCCGATACCAGGTGGTGATGTCGCTGGGATCGTTGAAGCTGTTGGTGAAAATGTTAGGCATTTTAAACCTGGAGATGAAGTATTCGGAGATCTATCTGCTTGTGGCTGGGGTAGTTTTGCTGAATACGCCACTGCACCAGAACAAGCTTTAGCGTTGAAACCAACTAACATTTCTTTCGAGGAAGCAGCCGCCGCACCGATGGCAGGTGTTACTGCCCTACAAGGATTACGTGATAAAGGAATGATCCAGTCTGGTCAAAAAGTGTTAATTAACGGTGCCTCCGGTGGCGTGGGTACATTCGCCGTACAGATTGCTAAATCATTGGGGGCCAACGTTACCGGTGTTTGTAGTACACGAAATATAGAAATTTTGCAGTCACTCGAAGCAGACCATGTCATCGACTATACAAAAGACGATTTCACTCAAAATGCGAAGAAGTATGATTTGATTCTTGGAGTCAATGGCTCACACCCTATTTCAGCATATAAGCGGGTATTAAAACCGAGCGGGATATTTGTTCATGTAGGCGGTGCCGAAACTCAAATGTATCAAACTCTGATGCTCGGACCTTTTATCTCAATGACTAGTAAGAAGAAAATGAGCAGTCTGTTACAGAAATCAAACCAAGAGGATCTCCATTTTTTGAAGAAGCTTCTCGAGACCGGTAAAGTAAAATCAGTGATTGATAGACAGTATAAGTTAAATGAAGTTGCTGATGCATTTAGGTATTTTGAGGAAGGTCATGCTCAGGGAAAGGTTGTCATTTCTATTCATTAATTTTTGATATCGAACTCTCAAAAGTAAAGATTGAATGAATCAAAATTCCAAAGCATAAATTTTATTAACACCTACAAATAAAGGAGTTAATCAATGTTTAATTCGACAAACAAAGAAGAGAATGACCAATCAGATATCCCTTCTAGTCTTAGACTCGCACTGTCCGTGTCAATCATTGCCATTATTGAAGAAGTTCTTGGACTGCTTTCAGTTATAGATGCGATTGAAGAGTTCAAAATGGAAGAAGAGAGCGAGAGAACGGCTCAAGAAGAATTGAATGGACGGTTTCAAGAAATGCAGCAGCAAATTGATGAATTAACGAAGGAAGTCAATCGATTAAAATATCGGAGAAGTGGCTTTTGAATATATTGGTTGTTCCATATAAATAAGCGTTAATTCAAAATTAACGCTTAAGCTTTTGGAAAAAATTAAACTCCCAGTAAACGTGCATCAGGCTTCGCCGTCAGAACCCTTGGTCTCCTCGCGATGTTTAACACCTTTACTCTTATAAGGTTTGGCACTTTTCGCTTTGTTTGCTCCCGCCTGCCAACGATTCCAACCTTTTTTTCCCGTTCCTCGTCCAGTACCGCTCTTAGCCTTAGCCTTGGGCTTAGTCATTGAATCCACTCCGTATCTAGTATGTTAAGCATCCTCCATCGATGCCACCCTTATTATCTTGATGCTTTCGGCGGCTGACACACTTCACATTTTCGTTGATGATTATCTTTAAATTTCTTAAATGGTTTTTCAAACTGGTTGCCGCATGCGCATTTGAATAGCAACTTTTGAGAAAAGCCATGATATTCCGTTGTTAATAACTTACTATCTGAATTGTTCTCAACGAATTTTTTAATTTCTCCGATTGTCCATCTCTTATTCATAAAACTTTACCTCCAAATTCATTCCATCACTTAATGGAGATGTCCTTACCATGATACCCATCTCTTCATTAAAACATATCCAACTAACCTTAACATTAACTTGAACATTGAGCATCATTTTTATAAAAAAAAAGCACCCAGCAGGTGCATTAAATTTGATACTATTTTTCACCATTGTTGCGTTCATGAAGATACCATTTTTTAAAAAACCTTGAACTGTGTCCGCATGAAGCGTCTATAAAGACTCTATTTTCAAAACCGTACCTTTTCAGTGAAATCTTCTTTCTTTTTAAACCGCTGCCGTTCCCCACTTCTTCTCTTCTTGAACAAAGAGAATACCTAACTCATGATGATCGCCTTCATAAAGCGCTCTTTGAACGAAACGTACCTGGCCATTGACGTCTAGTACCTCGAGCTTACAGTGAGCGCGATTTCGTTGAAGGGCCTCGTAGAAGGTTTGCTCATCGTGGACGAGCGTTCCGTTCACCTTTGTTACGAGTTCCCCAACCTGAAGCGCCATTTTACTCGCAGGTGAGCCTGGTAGTACACCTAGGATCATAACCCCATGATTTTGTTTGGAAAAATAAAATGGTGAATTGTCATCTTTTATTCGTTGTCTTAATGTCAAAACTTCACGTCCAACAATGGCGATTGCCACAACCCCTATCGCTAAAATCGGTAGCCAATAGCTTCCGACGGATAGAAGCGCCAAAAAGATGCCCAACGCCACAACCTTTTTACCAAAGGCTTGGATAGCGACCTTTGGAAGCATACCCTGTATTTGCTGATGAAATCCGACCGCAAACGGCACGAGAATCATTGAATAACTTTCGTTTCCGATTGAAAATACCGGCCACCATTCGAACGGTGCTTGCAAAGCGGTTCCAGGTATGAACAAGAACACGGGCACCATCCACAAGCGTTTCACTTCGTGTAAGCCGACTCTTTGGCCCCTCTTACTTTTCATCAACTTAGGAGAAGTCCCTTTTTTCCCATTAATAAGAATCAAGAGCCCCTCACCGATGACTAATAAGGAAAGCAATGCCGCGACTGATGGAAATATTTTCTCGTCTAACTGAAGAAATGCGTCACGAAACAATGGCACGGACCACTCTTCGCCTCCTGCAACTACCGTTAGGAAAAAGGCGAGGCCAACAACATAGACAGGTGCAATCAGGCGAGGTTTTGTTGTCGCGCTTAAAAGGATGGTGAGAACCGCCATAAAAAGAATGGTTGCGAACGGAATCGTGATGCCCGCCGCGATGGTCACGATCGATATGCCAATCCCGATGACAATCCCCAATGGAAGTAGCTGTCTTAATTCAAAATAAGCATTCTCCGAGCGAACCGAGAAGTTTTTGCGCTCCCTTTTAACACGGGAAACGCCTAATGCAGCCGCAATGAAAAAGCAGTAATAAAATACCGGATGAAGAAAAAGCTTAAGCGTGCCCTTTAATAGTTCCATCAACCAATCTAAACCCACATCTGCCACCTACCTTTATCTAAAATTCTATTAAAATGCTTCTAGCATCTCTATGTAAAATGGTTTCAATTTCTATTTTACCAAATGTTAGGCAGATTAGGCACCTATAAATAAAGTCATTTTTGATAGATTTACACGAGATTTAATGTAAGTCATGCTTCCCTACCGTGTGAATCAACTAAGTTCGAATAATTTCACTCATACTTCACATCCTATGTGAGTGTGAAGGAGGTGAATTTTTTGTCGACTCAATCAAATGATAAGCAGAAACAGAGTACGAGCAACATGACCAACCAGCAAGGGTCAGGAACACAGTATCACAAGGAGCATACCAATCAAGCTATGGGATACGGTGACATTGATCCGAATGCTGAACAGCAAAGCAATGTAACCGACAATACAGAGCACTAACATTCACGCCATTTTATATGGCGTTTTTTCTTTGAAGTAAGTTTGATAAATATTTCACATTCAAGAAACAAGTTGTTCATAGTTTATTCATACATATCTTATATGATCTTCCTATGACTAATGACCTAGTTGTCATACTTCAGGAGGAAATACATATGTTTAATCGTCTATCAATCAAATTAAAGCTCGGACTCTCGATTTTAATGGTAATCACCATTTTTTCAACTGTTGCCATATTATCGGCCCTTAACTTCGGAAAATTAGTTAAATCCAATATTGAAGATAAACAATCTTGGGAAATCCTAGCTCTCACAAGTGAATTGCAAGAAACAACAAGAAGTCTTGGAATAACAATGCAGCAATCAACAGAATCTCCGGAGAAAGTTTTTGAAGAAACACAAACTGAAACCCTTGAAAAAATAGCAAATGTTGACTCCTTAGTCTCTAAAAATGAGAAACAACAAGCATTATTAAAAGATATTGAGTCCTATGTAAACGAATATTTCGCAAAGGTAGAAACGATTATTTCAACCTATTCGGGTGACGAAACTGAGCTCCGCAACCAGATCATGGAGGCTACTCGTCCAGTTGAAATCGAAAACGGAGCGATCGTTGAGGATGAATTTAGTAATCAGCTCACACAAATTGCTGAGATCGAAGAAAATGAATTAATTGACCGGGAGAAGAACGCTGAGCAGTTACGGAAAATAACATTTATCCAGCTTATTGGTGGAACTATCATAGGTGCGATCATATCACTACTTATTTTTCTAACTACGAGCCGCTCAGTAGTCCGAAACATAGAGAACACATCTCATATGTTGAAAGATATTGCTGAAGGTGAAGGAGATTTAACAAAACGATTAGAGGTAAAGAGTAAAGATGAAATCGGAGAAATGACCCTGTGGTTTAATCGTTTTATCGAAAAAATCCATTGCTTAGTAGAGGAAGTTATAAAAAATTCAAATGAACTTTACCAGTCGACCCAAGAGGTTCTACATTCCATTGAAAAATCCAACGAACAAATGAAAGAAGTTGCCACTTCTGTTGAGTTTGTCAGCTCAAATATTCAATCCAGTGCCACTGTTTCTGAAGAGGCAATAGCGAGTATTCAAGAAATAACGGGTCAAGCACAAATGATATTTGCCGAAGCACAAGAAGCAAATGAAACAGGTGAAAAGGTATTAACAGCTGCATCTATGGGCGAGATTTCGGTCAACGATGCTGTATCTGCCATACATAATGTACAAGCTTCTTCAAAAGACGTGTTAAAGGTAATGAGGGAATTGAAAAAGTCATCCAAAGAAATCGAAAATATTGTTGCAATGATCACACAAATTACCGAGCAAACAAGCCTGCTTTCCTTAAACGCATCGATTGAAGCTGCACGGGCGGGCGAAGCCGGAAAAGGCTTTGCTGTAGTTGCCGATGAAGTGAAGAAGCTCTCAGAGGAAAGTAAAAATTCAGCGCAGCAAATTCATCATATTGTCGATGAGATTCAGCAAAAAATGCTCGAAACCGACGAAATTATAATGAAAGAACAATCATTCATTCAAGCAAGTTCTGAGAAGGTATTAAAAACATCTGAGGAATTTCAAAATATCCTAAACTTTATTGAAAGCATTTCTGGAAAAATCGGCGCTATGACCGGTGCATCACAGAATCAATCCACAATTACGGGGGATATGACCGAAGCAGTTACAACGCTTTCGGACGGATTACAAGAGCATGCTGCTACTTCTCAAGATATTAGTACAGCAGTCCAAAAGCAAACAGAAATCTATAAAGATATTGAAGCCCGAATGGAAAACATGAAGATGATTTCCGATCACCTAAAGAAACAAACAGATCGGTTTAAGATATAACCTTCTCATATTGTGAAATCTAAAAAAAGCGTGACGAAATATTTAAGCTTTTCGTCACGCGCTTTGAATTTAAGGGCACACCACGTTTTTTTAATACATTACACCTGTTCGATAATGCGTTTTCTCAAACTCTTGCATATTCGGGTCAAAGTAATCCTCATTAAATGCAGCTACGAATTGGTCGTTCTTGATATAGCCCGCTCCCCAAGTTGGGTCCATCACAAGCCAGTTTCCATCCACTTTCGCTTCTACCCAAGCGTGTTTGGATGGCCAGAATCCCCCCATAGCCGTACCCTCTATGAATCTTGCTTCGATATTGGCTGCCCTTAGTAAGGCAATCGCCAAGTAAGCGTAATCCTGGCAAACGCCAGTTTTTTCCTCAAGCGTTTTAAGTGCACTATCATCCCATTCAAACTCATCGTTTTTCATTTTACCAACATCATAAGAAATATTCTGTGCGACATAATCATAGATTGCTTTCGTTTTCTCTCGTTCAGTAGCCTTTCCTTTCGTTAGTTCCTCAGCTAGTTGGATAATTTTCGGATCGTCTGATTGAACACCTCTGGCAGGAAGCAAATCTCTTTTATCCTCACCAGTAGATTCGACCTCGAATTTCGCAAATCCAAAATAACGAAAACGATCGCTATTCTCTTCTTTAATCTCTGGAACACTTACGGTAATTTCATAAGTGCCTGGTCCGAACCTTAAATAGAAGGAATCATCGAAGGAGAAATCCTCGACTGGAATGACATCTAATGCCTCATCCTCACCCTTTACTGAGGTCACATAAATATGGGTCGTATCTTGCGCAAATTCAGCATTCGGGTCAATTGAACCTTTGATATGATACTCTCCTTCAGAAATGACGCCACCAAATGTCGGTTCCTCCAAGGTGACTCCTCGCTCAATATATACATCCGAGAATTCAATGGGCTTCATCACTTGCTCTGACTCGTTATCTACTAAAATATTTGTCCCTAGCTGAAAATAATTTTCCCGTTCATCATCTGGGACTAATACCTCTATTTTGTGCAGACCCTTTCCATAGAACAACGGCACCTCAAATTCAAATGCTCCATCCTTTATCGGTAAAACATGCTTCCATTGCTCCGAATCCTTTGTCACACTTAGCATAATTCTTACGCCATTCGTCAGATTCGACGCCTCCCCTTTCAGTAGGAAGGTCTGATTTTCTTTTACATAACTTGTTTTTAGATCCACTGACAATCCTGCTAAAAGTCCGAACGGAGTGTACGTAAGATCTCTTTTTTGCTCTGGATTGACGTTGATCACGTCAAATCTTGCCGTATCATAAAAATAATTCTCTGCATCTGTACTTGGGAGCTGAACGGTTACTTGATAATCGCCTTCCCCGTTAAAAAAATGAATCGTTTGTTTAAAAGCTCCGTCCTCAATCGGGGCATAGTATTCATGCTCAGAACCGGCTGGACCTTCTTCATTCGAACGAATCTTAATCCACGCATAGTCTGCTTGTAGCTGACTAGCTTGCTCGACTTTCCCCTCAATCGTCACTTTTCCGTTTGCAGCGAATTTTTGGTACTTCGGCTTACTAAGGGTAGCGCCGATTTCCTCCGCATATGAAGTTAATTCAAGAGGTAGAAGCTCCAGTTCACTGTTTTTCTGTTCTACTAATTTTTCATATTTATCTTTTTCCGCTTCCTTTGCTTTTGTTTCGCTCTTATCCGCATTGCTACAGGCTGCCAAGAGTAACACACAGCAAAGAAAGCCAAACAGTTGCACTTTTCGTTTCATAGTCTCCTCCTTCAAAAGAACATCTTCCAATTTTTTCATTTTATAAGTTTTACGTATTTTAAAGAGGAATAGTTTCTGAGACTTTTGGACTCTTTCGGGCTGTGAGAAAGGTCCCGACTTATACATTTCGTTTGAGAAAAATTTTTGCAACAGGATTAAACGAGTGCCATCGCTGCCTTCCAAATTAGAAAAAATGCAGCAACCGATAGGCCTCCATAAATCATACCTTTCGTCACCTTATTACTTTTTTCATGAATACCAGCCAAATTAACAGCGGAAAGAATCACACCAATAAAGAGTAAGCCAAAAAATATGAATATATTCTCTCTCTGCCCGTCTAATTCAATTACCCAATTTTCATCTGCTACTTGAAAAGCATAGATGACAAAAATAATAACCAATAGGGAGAGATAACTATAAGTTACGATTGAGAAAATTTTTTTGTCCAAAATCACACCTCGCATAATTACCCTCAGAAAATAATATTCATCTCATTTTCCATCTCCATCAAAAGAATTTAAAAAGATTAGCCCGGTGAAATAAGACTAATCTTTTTGATCATCACTATCGTTGCACCTAATAAACTTCTATTAGAAGATCGACAGCATTAATCTCCATACTAAGAAGCAAGTCGCAATCGATAATCCCGCATAAACCGTGTTAAGTTGGACTTTACTTCCTTTGTCCCTTACTCCAGCGGCATCAATGGAAGTTAAAATTAATGCAATAAAAAACAATCCTCCAAATATAAGTAGATTATTTTTTTCATAGGTAAGGTCAATCTTCCAATTGTCATCTGTAACTTGCGAAGCATAGATAACAAAAAGGCCAATAATCAATAAGTAATAAACATTTGTAATCAATGAAAAATGTTTCTTCTTCAATTTGCCGCCTCAATTCTCAATCTCTCATGTTTCCTTGTAAAAGAGATTGACTCAGAGAATAAGCTGAATCTACTACGCTCAAACAACTGCCATCATCGCCCGCCAAATTAGAAAAAATGCAGCAACCGAAAGTCCCCCATATACAGCTTTTCGTCACTTTATTACCCTTTTCATCAATTCCAGTAAAATTTATAGCTGCAAGAATCATACCAATAAACGCCATGCCCGCAAATATAATCAAATTTCCTTTCTGGCCTTCCAACTGAATTTGCCAATTTTTATCAGCAACTTGACTAACATATACGGCAAATAATGAGACGAAGACAAATAAATAGATACAGGTGATTATTTTTAACAATTTCTTACTCAAAATCTCACCTCATTTTTTTACTACTGTAATGGCTGAGGATTGATAATTTCTGCTTTCCTGTGATTCAATGAATATATCTTTGATAAGTCATCCAAAATTTAAATTTAAAAGATAGTACAAAAATTAGCTCCAATAGAATGGTGCTATTCTTTTTATGGTCTCTTTTCAATGTTTCTATTGATCAAACAATTTCCATCATTAATCTCCAAATAAGAAAAAATGCAGCAATTGACAAGCCTCCATATATAGAGCTTTTCGTCAACTTGTTCCCTTTCTCATTAATACCTGCAAAATCAATCGACGCAAGAATCAGACCAATGAACAACAGTCCGACAAATGTTAGTAAATTTCCTATCTGCCCCTCTATTTCAACTTTCCAATTTTCATCCGCTACTTTAAAAGCATAGATGACAAATACAATTATCAAAACGGTGAGATAACTATAAGTTATAATTGAGAAGTGTTTTTTGTCCAAGATCACACCTCGCGTCCTTCAACAAAATAACAATGACTGAACATCTTCTATAAATGGGCTTAAAAAGATTAACTCCAACGGATTGGTTAATCTTTTTTTGAAGCTTAAACTCTTTTATTAATAAGTTTCTGTATGGTCAAACGAGTGCCATCGCCGCCCTCCAAATAAGAAAAAATGCAGCCACAGAAAGACCACCATAAATAGTACTTTTTGTTATTTTATTGCTTTTTTCATTTATTCCTGCAAAATCAATAGCGGTAAGTATACAAGCAATGAATATTAGTCCTAGAAATGTATACATATTCCCTCTCTGACCATCTAAATTAATTTCCCAATTTTCATCCATATTCCGAGCTAAATAGATCCCAAATATTAGCACTATCACACCTACATAAGACCAAGTAATGATAGAGAATTTCTTTTTATTCAAATTTTCACCTCATATCTCTATTGTAATGGTTGAGGCTTAATTCCTCCACCAGTCCTATTATTTAACGGGTTACTTTGTAATTGATTATTTGGAGATGTTGTCTTTTCATTTGAATTGGATTTAGCATTATCAGCTAAATTCCCCTCAGATGGAACTGGTTCAGGTTTTTTCGGTGCTTCTTTAGGAGAATCAATTGTCTTCGTCTTGGCATCCCCATTTTTCGGTAATAAATCATCTATTGGATTTTTAATAAAATACTCTTCAACAACTTTTTGAAGCCCCTCACCCACTATTGGAATAGGAATCTTACTAAATATTTTAGATAACGTTGCGATTGAGATAAACGATGTAAGTGTCCCAGTCACAAAGTTTTGCCAGCTTCTCCACTCACCTTTACCAAAGCCACTTGAAAAATAGTTTTCTAGACCACTAGCAATACTCATCACACTAATTAAAGAGCCACTCAATACAAGGCCAGTAGTAGCCAATACAGGAGCAAAGAAGCCGCCTGTAATCGCACCAAAGAATACACTACTAAGTAATGAAGATACTGAGAAAGGATCGTCACCCATTAATTGGTTGGCAATATCTATTAGCCCAGAAAAGAGGCCAGACATTCCTGCACCCTTTAAGACTACCTTCCAGTAGTTAGGAATACCAAATCCCGCCTTAATCTGCCCCCAAGCAGGCAACCCCTTAAACCAGCGCCAACCCGAAACAACTTTCCCTCGAATCCATGGATAGGCAGCTGTTTTCATCCATCTCCAAGCAGCCTGACCTCGTCCAACCACCCACGGGACAGCCGTTCCCTTAATCCATGACCAAGCAGCAGGTCCTGCCGTATACCTTAACCATGCCCAGCCTGCAGCAAATGCACCAGTTGTCATTCCGAAATAACCGACAAGTCCTCCTACTAAGGAAGCTCCCAAGGCACCGAAGAAATTATAATCTTCTCCTGCTAGCCATTGATATAAGAAGCCAGCACCGATTGCAAGACCGGCAACAACCACAATAACGGCTATAGCTGGCAAGCTTCCAACAATCAGGAAGGCACCACCGATGATGATCACTGTTGCTAATAAACCTGCTGCTATCGTTTGGATCCATTCATTCTCCTGAATCCAATCCCAGGCATCCGAGAAAAATGCTCCGATCGAGCTGCCTACATCTTTGAACCAATCTCCAATGTCACCTCCGACATCAGATATCCAGTCCTTCGTACTATCCAAGGCATCTGAAGACCAATCGAGAAATTCATTCCATTGATCACCAATAGAATCACCTATATCCTCTATCAGATCCAAACCTTTATTTCCAATGTCTTTTACTTTGTTCCATGCCTTTTTCCACCACGGAACATCTTCACCACCGCCACCGACGGATTCTCCCTTGCCATCGTTCAGTTTTGTTTCATGAATATTCTGACCATCAGTTTGTATATCTTCTACATTAGCATAAATTGGCTGCACCAAAAATGCCTGTAGATAAAGAACTACGATCATGCATATGAAAAATCCAACCCATTTTTCCTTCTGAGGCATCCCCTTTCCTCCTTCACCATCCTTATAGATTTATAGATTTAGCTGCAAGAAATCGTATAACCTTCCGGATCCCCAATTTTTGCTGAGGATTCTGAGGTGACTGCTGGAACCTCCTTATCTGGAACCGTTGTGTATTTCCCACTTCGGTCCGTTTCAACGTATATTCGGAAATCCTCGGGGATAAAAGTAAACTCCGTTACATGATCGTTTTGATTCTTCTCTGCATATTCCTCCGCTTCTTCTCTTGCATCCCCCAAATGTTCACGAACGACTTTACAGGACATTTCATTGACTTCTTCATCATCAAAGAAAAATTTCATCGCTGTCAGAGCCTTCACGCTAACAGAGTGATTAAGAAGCCACGCCCTTACATCCCCTGGCATACTCTTTCCCATCACTGTCTCTTTCATATCAACAAACAAATCTAAGAGTTCCTCAGTAGAAGGCGGATCTGGTGGAGGCGTCTCTTCACCCTCATCGCCATCTTCCTCGCCCTCCTCTTCTTCTTCCAAATCTCCCAAAGCCTCTTCTAAAAATTTCTCCCATTCCTCCCCAAGGTTATCAAGCTCCTCCTGGGTTTTCGTTTGTAATTCGTCTTTCATATAATCATTTGCCGTTTTCGCAGCCGCAATTGCAGCCGCATCGGCACCGGTTTGCGTGACCCTTTTATTAATGAACACATTGGAAAAATCAAAAAAGAGCAATCCAAAAAAGATGGCAGCTAGAACCATGCCGACCATGATCAGGAGAGTCCCGCTGCCTCGTTCATTTTTTAAATAGGATTTCAGTTTATTAGTTTTCATCGGGATCATCCTCCATAGGCATGACCGCATCGACTGTATACGTAAATTCCATGTCGCCAATCAAAGGGAGCTTGACTATCGGAGCCGTGATTTTCACAAAAACTTGGGCATCGACCGTTCCCGGTCCACCTGACACTTCAACTTTTATCCCAGAAGCGGACCTTTCCGCAACCGATTTCCAATTTGGATCATGTATGGCTGCAGCTCTTGCCCCATCTCTGGCAGCAGATTCACCGACTACTAACGAAAAAGCAATAAGACCAATTTGCCAAATAATAAGGATGGACAAAATAATTAAAGGGAACATCGCGACAAACTCAATCGCCTGTGAGCCTCGTTCATTTTTGATATATTTTTTTAAAATCCCCTTCAACGACATCACCCCATCCTTTGCCCATACTTTCCTTATAGCCCTTGAATCATTTCTTTCAGTTTATTAATAATCGACTTCCCTAAAGAGGTATCCCCATTAATCCCTGCTGCAATCACACCCATAATCGCTAATACAACAAGACCAAGCGCCACCCACTCTAAGGCTTGTGCCCCCTTCTCATTGTTTACATAGCGTGCGTACACAGAATTCATTTTGTTCCAAGCTTTCTTCATCAACATGTTCATCCTCCTAATATCGTAAAAATTTAATTTCAAAAATGTTTTCGACAGGCGTAGGTGTACCCACTTAACCGGAAAAATTTCGCTTATTTTGTTAAATTAACGGATTTTAGATGAAATAGACGGAGATTTTCCGCTTAAATAACCTGAACAGCCTTAAAATCATGAATTTGGATAGCTTAACCGGTGAAACTCCGCTTATTTTGTTAAATTAACGGAATTTAGGTGAAATAGGCGGAGACTTTCCGCTTAAATGACCTAAACAGCCTTAAAATCATGAAAATAGATAGCTTAACCGGAATTTTTCCAGCTATTTTTCCAATCACCCCACTCATCTAAAAGAAAAAGTGATCCAATCCAAATGCTTCTGGATTATAAATAAGGTTCAACGCCAACAATCCCAATATCAATCCAATAACGGATGGTGCAATAAAAAATGTCGTCACAAGCGTGATTAGCGGACTTGCCTTCGCTGCTTTTTCCTTTGCGGCAAAGCCACGTGTGGCTCGTAAGTCACTGGCTTGCAATTTGAATGTCCTTGAGACGGGCACTCCCAATGTAGAACCTTGCATTAGAGCATTTACGAGCGAGTGCAGCTCTTTTGAAGAGCTCCGGTCAATTAATCCTTGATACGCACTCGAGCGGGTTACCCCTAACTCAATCTCTCGATTAAAACGGTCAATCTCTTCACTTAACGGTCCCTCGAACTGCTTTGTCACCTGCTTCAAAGCGCCATCTAAGCTGACCCCCGCCGACAAGGTAACACTGACCGTATCAAGAAAATCAGGCATCATCACACTAATCATTTCCTGCCTATTTTTTGCTTTAAAATAAATCCAGACATTCGGTCCGAATAGGCCACCAAAGATAGCCAAGAGAATAACCGGCATCGCAAAAGGAAAACCTATGAAACTATAAAATGACCCAAAACCAAGACCACACATCGCTAACACAAAGCGAAACCCATAAAAATCCTGGAGATGCATCCCCAAAGGATTCCCTGCTTGATTAATCAGAACTTCAGTCTTTTGAATATCCGTAAAAAAGGGATAATTAATGCCGATGGGACCAGCTTTTTTCCCCAACTTCACCAGTGGCATAACAAAACGCTCGCGCAAATTCTGTTTCTTCTTTTTCTTTTTCTCTGTAAGTCCATTCGCTTTAAGCAAATTATCTTTTTTCGCAATATATAAATACAAAAATACAAAACCAATAAACAATAAGATTAGAATACTGATAAACATAACACTTGAAAAAAGACTTAAGAATTTCATAGCCTTACACCCTTATCGTCGTAATTCTTTTGATAATGACAAATGCGACAAAGTTCATCGCAGCAAATCCTGCAAAAATCAGTAATCCAAACGGTGTAAATAGAACGTTTAAGAATCCTTTAATAAAGAGATTCATCATTAACGCCATTAATACCGGCATGCCCATGAGGATGTAAGCAACTGAACGACTCTCAGCTGTAATCGTCTTAATTTCTTTATGCACCCGACTTCTTTCTTCAAGCGTTTCTGCCATATTGGTGAGAACCTCGGCGAGATTTCCCCCTACCCTTTGCTGAATTAAAATCGTGCTCACGAAAATATTGATATCATTGCTGGAAACTCTTTCGCGAAATTCATTCATGACGAGCTCTAAGCTATCCCCTAGCTTCAACTGGTAATCCATTTGCTGAAATTCGAGTTTACTAGGAGCCTTAATATCCCTTCCGACCATTTCAATCGCTTGGGGAATCGTTTGTCCCGCCTTAATCCCATTTGCCATCATCCGGCATACTTCCGGAAGCTGATGATTAAAGCTCTCTGTTCGCTTGTTCTTCCTCGAGCTCAAATAGAGCTTTGATCCCACCGCCACGATTAAGTAGGCAAATAGGAATCCCATCATCGTAACAAGTCCGAGGAGCGTGACATTGACAAAGGTTAAGGCTGCTAAAAGGAGAATGTAAATCCCCATATACTCAGACGGTTTTAGCGGAATATCCCCTTGTATCAGCTTCTTCTTCAGGGTTTCTGCTAGTTCCGAGTCGTCATATTTATCACCGATCAATAAGACAAAGCTTCTTCGCTCTTGTTGCTTTTTCTTATCAAACCAGGAATACATTTGCTTATACGTTTTCCTCGTCTTGCGACTTTGAACGATATAGTAAATACCCGTAATGAAGGTAAAAAGACTTCCAGTTAAGGCAACCCAGCTTAAGTTCATGGAAGGACACCACTTTCCACACGACTTTGTTCCAAATGAATGCCAAAAGCCTGGAACCTCTCCATGATTCTTGGTGTGTAATCCGTTTTTAAAAATTGGCCAGTAACCGTACCGTCTGCAAGGGTTGCTTGGCGTTCAAATCGATACACATCTCGCAACTGAATCGCCCCTTGTTCCTCGACAATCTCAGTAATGTGAACGATTCTTCTTTTACCATCGGAAAATCTTGAGGTTTGGACAATCAAATCAAGTGCACCAACGAAATAGCCTCGAATTACCTCTACCGTCAACGGAAGGCCCGACATAATGACCATCGATTCCAAACGCCCTAGGGCATCCTTTGGGCTGTTCGCGTGAATCGTCGTTAAAGAACCTTCATGCCCTGTGTTCATCGCCTGTAACATATCGATAGCTTCTGAACCACGAACCTCCCCGACAACAATACGGTCTGGTCGCATCCGCAAGGCATTTTTCACAAGATGACGAATCGTCACTTCTCCTTTTCCCTCCATATTCGGCGGGCGTGCTTCCAAACGAACTAAGTTATCATGGGTAAATCGAAGCTCTGCCATATCCTCAATCGTCACAATCCGCTCGCCTCGCGGAATGGAACCTGATAGAACATTCAGCAGAGTCGTCTTCCCACTCCCCGTTCCACCGGATACGAGAATATTGGATTTTGCTTGTACGGCGCCTTGCAAAAATTCAGCCATTTCTTCTGAAAAGCTACCAAAGCCTTTCAAGTCATCTAAGGTATACGGGTCCTTTTGAAATTTCCGGATAGAAATCGATGGGCCATCGACACTAATCGGTGGAATGACCGCATTCACACGGCTTCCATCCTGTAGCCTCGCATCGACCATTGGCGAGCTCTCATCAATTCTTCTGCCCAAAGGGGCGATAATCCGATCAATAATATGCCGAACATGATTATCGTCCTTGAACTTTACCCGTGTCTTCTCAATTTTTCCGTTCTTCTCGATAAAAATCTCGTTCGGACCATTGACCATAATTTCGGTAATCGATTCGTCTCGCAATAGACTTTCAAGAGGCCCATATCCGACCGATTCATTGATAATTTGCTGAATAATCTGCTCCATCTGGTCAGATGTAATGATCACCTTTTCCTCGTTAATCATCTGCGTTACTAAGCGTTCAATCGTTTTTTTTCGCTCAACTGGAGGTAGCATCGTAATCGTTTCAAGATTCGCTTCCTTAATAAGACGGTCCTTGTAATGTCGAACCCACACATCAATTTGTGATTGCCCAACATTCCATTCCTGCTGTGTCTTCTTTGCGCCAATTACCGCTGCTTTTTCAATCCAGGACATCTCATCACCTCATTGTCCGTTTCATCAGCTCATCTGAATACTTCTTCACATCTTTCGCAACCTTTGTGGAGCCTTTATCTTTTACTTTTTTAAAAAAGGCTCCTCCCATATTAAGGGTTGGTTGAATCGAGAAAAAGTCAGAATGAATCAGTCCATGAACTTCTTTATCAAGAATCTTTGAAATATCCTTCTCCGTTAACTCCAGCTTCGAATGGACACGGTTCACGATGATCGAAAGATTGTCATTTTTTCCAATTTGGAGACGCTCAAACATCTCTGCCGCGTATTTATAAGCCCGCAGTCCCAAGCTATCGGGCGTTAACACATAATGCACATGGGTCGCTTCGTTTAAGCCTGTAAATGAAAGATTATTGATGGAAGATGGCAAATCAAGAATGACAAAGTCATATTGGCTTTTCGCCACTCTAATAAGCCTGCTGATTAACTCATCGGGAATTTGCTCCGCCTTTGCCGGGTCGGTTGGCCCTGTAATCAAGGTGAGATTAGCATCCTCTATGTATTGACCAATGTTTTGAATATGGCGAATATCCATTTCCTCCATGACCGGAATTAAGTCATAGTAAGAACGGAACGGCTGACTCCCAAACAGGACATCGATATTCCCAAATTGAGCATTTAAATCAATCACCAATACCTTCAATTGGTGGTGAATACTGAGAGATTGAGCCACCATTGAGGCCAACAACGTCTTGCCACTGCCACCTTTTGCGCTATAAAAGGCATGAACTTGACCCGTTCCATACCCAGACTCCGCTTCTTTTTGAAAAAGAAACTGGTTGTTTAATTCTTTTATTAAATGATTCAAGCGATGTTCTTCTTCTGGAAATAGAATCAAGTCCTTCGCACCCGCAACAAGCAATTCTCTTCCTATCTCAAAATCATGCTCGCTCGTCAAACCGATTAAAACGCTGGTCGATGGAATTTGAAGCTTTCGCGGATCATCAATCGTCTCCAAATCAACAAAAATATAATGATAGTGCTGCTGCTCTAAAAAGGTTCGTTTCCAATCTGAAACCGTTGAAAGCTCGATTTGATCATCATTTAATAGATTGCTTAATTGCTCTTTCCACACTTGATTTTTAGATATGAATAGACCTTTAAAATTACTCAACGATACGCATCCTTCCTGTTTTCCTGCAGTGTTTGGAAAAGGCCAGAGCCTAGACCCCTTCGGTTCCTGCAGAAGCTTGATTTACTCTAAGAACACGAATTTGCACAGCTGCATTTTGATAATGAATCACGGATTCAGCGTCCTCAATCGGGAGGGCCACCTTCACCCTTGGCGCACCTTCTGCTTGCTCTTCGATTTGAACCACCGGGATATTCTCTAACATACGCTTCGTTTCTAACTGTTCCTCCGCATTCTTCGTCACGATGACGATATCGACACGATCGCCTTCAGCGACCTGCTGATCAATCAGAACAATTTCTGTCGCATTTAACCAAACAACTCTTTCATTCGCAGGAATGTCTAGCTTTTTCCTGACGAGAGAGTTCGTTAGGAGCTCACCTTCTTCTAAATTAACCACTGAAATAGCTTCCTCGAGCTCTTGTTCGTTCGTAATAAAAGATTCATAGGCGCTTGTAGCAGGCATTTCCACCCAAGTGACATCCGCATCACCAATTTCATGATACGACTGAATACTTTTCGATACTGCCGCTACCTGAACCGTCTTTCCAAGCTTTGTTTGTGCTTCATTAATTTGTACGAGTATGAGTCCTGCCGTTACAACGGCTAATAAAAATGAAATCGTTAAGAAAATAATGGCTTTACGCTTTGCATCTATCATTCATCCGTCACTCCGTTACATGTTTTCATATTGTGGAATATAAATATCTGTCTGATCTGAACAAACAGGAAGACTATGCTTTTCTAACTCATAAAATTTCACGGTGTTATTACTGTGCGAAATCGGATTTCTAGATGCTATGTAGATTTCTCGCGAAGGCAAACTCAAGAATTGTTCCAACAAATCCTGCTTCTTCCCAGAAACAATCTTGACCTGTCTCTTATTCTCAAAAAGATAGTACTGCTTTTGTTTGAGTTTTTTTAAAAGTAGATAATTAGATTGATATTTTGAATCATTGGTGAGGGTGAACTTTTTATTCTGATGTGGACTGGAACGATAGAGTTCCTCAAGAGATTTTTCTTTTAATTTCTCTAAAAAATAGATGGTAAAGGCACGATTGTCTGAACCATCTAGCAAGAACAGCTTCCGATTCGGATACACCCACGTCCGTAATCGTCTCAACCAGCCTTCATTGATAACATGAGCATCGTATACATAAAGAATCTCTTCATGCTGCTCTAAAAGCTCAGTCATTTCCTCTATCTCTAACTCTTTACTCCTTTTTTCCAATGTGAGCTTTTTGGCGATAAGCCCACCCGTTTCCTTTTGAACAACCACAGGTAAAGATGCATCATTTTTCAGCCTCGCTTTTTTAATGATGGCACCCTTCACCACTTCACTTGGTAATCCTAATGATTCATCGACAACGACCTGCATGGACGCACTCCTTTCTTTAGCAATGGCTCTTTTCTCAAACTTGGTTGCTTTTGATATTAGCTCTGTTAAAATTATTTCATTGAAAAATAGGTGGAAAAACTCCGGCTAAATCAAGAAATTTACCTATTTCCTTACAAACAAGCGGAATTTTTCCGGTTAAGCTATCCATTTTCGTGATTTTAAGATTGGTTAGGTCATTTAAGCGGAAAATCTCCGTCTATTTCACCTAATCCTTATATATATTTCAAAATAAACGGAATTTCTCCGGTTAAATGGGAACACCTATCGGCTTTAAGTTTTTTAAGAAAAACCACAACCTCCACAAAAACAACCTTAGCTATTAGTGATGATTGATATAAGTTCTTGATGTTTCAGTTCATTTTTCTCATTGGCTTCTTGAAGCAACGTTTCCTTGAATTGGCGAAGACTCTCATAACGCTGTTCAATCAATTGTTCAATGGCAGCATGGTCTTCTTCCGAAATCTTTTCTGCTAAGTTGAGCTCATACGCTGCGTCAGACAAAAGGCTGTTTTCCTCTTCAATAACATCGTTAAATTCATAACCTAAATCAGCAATTTCATCCGTTATCTCCACTAGTCGAAAGTTAACCTTTGTACCTAATCCAGCCTTTTTAAAGTTGCTCTCATAATTCTTTCTTGCATCTGTCAGCAATTGATCAATCGTATTCGTCAAATCAATATTGGAATTGACGGTAAAATATTCCCCATTCCCTGCTTCCGCTGTTTCCTTCAACTGCCGCTGGCCAGCATCATCTACGTTAAACCCGATGATATTGACCTTAATGTTCAAATCAGATTCTGCTAGTTTACGAGCTTCCTCCACTGGATTTCCACCACAGGTTTCAATTCCATCGCTGACCACGAATAAAATGTTTTCCGTTTGATCGGTGGCTGTTGCTTTTAAATCCTCATACGCTTTTTGAATCGAGGCTGCAAGAGGCGTCCAGCCACTCGGCTTAAATTTTTCTAAGGCACTAGAGAATGTCGCTTCATTGTATGTACTCGCTGTATACATCATTTCCGTGCTTGAACAAGATAACGCCTTATCCGAATCGTTCCCCGTTCCTTTGTGACCATACACGCGTAACGAGATCAAGCTGTCACTTGGCAACCCTGATGCATATTGCTTTAATGCGCCTTTCGAGAGATCCATTTTGATCCCGCCAGGTACTGCTGCAGCCATACTTCCACTAGAATCCAAATGGATCGCAATATTTTTAACCTTGTTCTCTTCGCCTTTTGTGATATCCAGTTCCCCATAATCAGGATCGAAGTCACGAAGCTGTGCATATGCGTCTTGATAATCCTGTGCAAACCAATGGACGAGACCATTGTAGATTTCATCTGGGGTCATTCCCTCTGCTTCAAAATCAGCCATAAGCTCTTTTGTCACACTGGCTGCCTTTATTCCCTTGGATTGCTGAACAATCTCCTCTGGAGTGGTAGCCGCTACTGGGTACTCCACGTTCTCTTTCTCTTTCTTTTCCTGCTTGACCGCCTCAACAACTTCCTCTTTTTGCTCTTTCTTTGCTTCCTTGTCAGCACAAGCCGTAATCAAGAGTAATGCTGCGAAAATAAAAAGAATGCGAATGAATTTCAAGTTCATATCTCCCCTTTGTCATATGCTCTAGTGTTATGTATCTAGCAAATTCTATATAAATATAATTTTCCATTTTTAACCTAAAGTCCTATATATTAACTAACATCCATTCACAATTTCGTCAAATTCTCCCATCTATTCAACTATTAACCACTATGAGAATATTCCTATCTTTATCTTGATTTCAAAATATTAGGAAGGTAGAAAGACGGAGATAGAGATAGGTCTAAAGAAGAATATTCTGCGAATTTCAATCAGACATTTTGTAATTTAATCGGGGGTTATATTACAAATCTTAAAATTCATAGTCCTTTTCGACGATTTTTCATCATTTATATGTAAAAGACCAGTCTTCTATTCTGTATCTATCTAAAAGATTGATCTATAATGATGTCTATTATAGTGACTATGCACTGCTTTCCTTTGATGTATAATGAGAGATAACCAAATTACTGGTCTAAATTTTTGAAGACTTCATATCATGAGAAAGATTGTTTTTATTTGTAGGACGAGAATGATTGAAACGGGAGATAAATATGGAAAGATTAAGACCCTATTGGGAACAATTCGTGCGTTTTTGGAAGAAAATGCATTTTACACAAATATTACTATTATTAGGTTTATCCGTTATTCTTTTTGCGATCATTTATTTTGCCGTGTTGGCGAGCCAAGCCAATGTGGAATCATTGAAAGCTGGCTTAAACCAACCTACCGTCATTTATGACAAGGACGGCAAGGTCGCAACGAACATCACGACGAATCGAACGTCAGGTGTGAGTGGCTCGGAGATCCCCGAGCATGTTCGAAATGCCGTAGTGGCAATTGAGGACCACCGTTTTTATGAACATAACGGCTTTGATTTACAAGGGATTGTGCGAGTGTTTTTCAAAAACCTTTTAGCCGGAAGAATCACTGGCGGAGGAAGTACGATTACGCAGCAGCTGGCGAAAAACGCCTTGCTTTCTCCAGAGCAAACGTATCGACGCAAGGCTGAGGAACTATTTTTAGCATTAGAGCTTGAAAAGACGTACAAAAAGGACGAGATTCTGGAAATGTATATTAACCAGGTCTATTTCGGAAGTGGGGCTTGGGGAATTAGCAATGCGTCGAAAAAATATTTCAATAAAGATATTGGAGATGTCACGATTAGTGAAGCTGCTTTATTAGCTGGACTTCTCCAGTCCCCTTCTGCACGTGACCCATATAAGCATATGGATCGTGCCCTTGAACGAAGAGATGTTGTTTTAGGCCGGATGAAGGATATGGGCTTTATTACGGACGAGGAGCTTAAGGCAGCTAAGGCTGAAGAGATTAAATTGGAAGATGGCGGCGGAAGCTTCATTAAGCGGGACTATCCTTATTACGTGGATGCAGTATTAGATGAAGCGATTAATGAATACGGATTAACACAGGAAGAGATTTTAACAAGAGGCTATAAAATCTATACAAATATGGACCAGAATATCCAATCGTCAATGGAAGAGGTCTATGCTAAGGATTCCACGTTCCCTCGCGGACGTGGCGGCGAGATTGTGCAGAGTGGCGCCGTCATGCTTGATGCAAAAACGGGTGGTATCCTTGGATTAGTCGGGGGTCGTGGCGATTATGTGTTCCGCGGCTTTAACCGAGCGACACACTTAAAGGCTCAGCCAGGTTCAACAATGAAACCATTGGCCGTTTATACGCCTGCGATTGAAGAAGGCTATGAGGTTACTTCGGTCTTGAAAGATGAAAAGCAAACATACGGCAACTATTCACCGACAAACCCGGATGGCGTTTATCGTGGTGAGGTGCCAATGTACGAAGCAGCGCAAGACTCAATCAATTCAGCAACGGTATGGTTGTTAAATGAAATGGGATTGGAAAAAGGAATTAACGCACTAAATCGATTCGGCATTCCTTTGACCGATGAGGATAAATATTTAGGAATCGCGTTAGGCGGAATGCACAAAGGGATTTCTCCTGTAAAGTTGGCCGAAGCCTACTCGACTTTTGCAAACGAAGGAAAATACCATGATAGCCATTTGATTACGGAAATTGTCGGGCCGACCGGAAATGTGATTGCTGAGCATAAAGGTGAAACGAAGAAGGTTACTTCCAAAACGACTGCTCGTGAAGTGACGTCAATGCTATTAAATGTCGTAGAGTCCGGAACTGGTGAAGCAGCTCAGATTGATGGTGTTGAGATTGCTGGGAAAACGGGTTCGACTCAGTTGCCATACAAGGATGTAAATGGCTCGAAGGATCAATGGTTTGTTGGGTATACCCCTAATGTGGTTGGTGCGGTTTGGTTAGGATACGACCAAACGGATCGAAAGCATTATTTATCCAACAGTAGCTCGGACAATGTCGTGCCGATTTTCCACGATATAATGGAAAAGTCTTTGCCGTATATTGAAGAGAGTGAGTTTGCTGTGGAATCGGTAAATGCTCGTCTGGCTGGGGCTAGTGATAGTTCTTCTGAGGTTGAGGAATCATCGGATGATGGTAATGGCAATTCGAAAATCACCGAAACGATTAAGGAAAAAACGGAAGTTCTGAAAGAGGTAATTAAGGAAGAGACTCCAAAATGGAAACAAGTAATGGAGCAATTCAAGGATGACACAGTCTGGCTCTGGAATTGGACGAAGGAGAAGATTGGGCAGTAAGGAATTGTGGATTATGGATGGAGTTTGGCTCGTGTGATGGAGTGCGGCACCTACTATTGTGGTAGGTGCTTTTTGTTTGTTGTTTTGGTTTTTGGAGTTGGCTGGATGGAGTTCGCTGCGATTGGTATGGGGTTTGAATAGCGGACATGAAGACACTACTCCATTAAATTCTGCTAACAGTGTCCGCATGAACAGCCCATGAAGACACTATTCCTTGAAATCCTTCTAACAGTGTCCGCATGAACAGCCCATGAAGACACTATTCCTTGAAATCCTTCTAACAGTGTCCGCATGAACGGCCCATGAAGACACTATCTCTTGATTTCCTCCTAACAGTGTCCGCATGAACGGCCCATGAAGACACTATCTTTTGATTTCCTCCTAACAGTGTCCGCATGAACGGCCCATGAAGACACTATTTCTTGAAATCCTCCTAACAGTGTCCGCATGAACAGCCCATGAAGACACTATTCCTTGAAATCCTTCTAACAGTGTCCGCATGAACGGCCCATGAAGACACTATTCCTTGAAATCCTTCTAACAGTGTCCGCATGAACAGCCCATGAAGACACTATCTTGTGATTTCCGAATAACAGTGTCCGCATGACTGGTTCATAAAGACACTATCCACCGATCTCCTCCTAATAGTGTCCGCATGGAAGGGCTCATACTTAAGTTTCGCCGGAGTTTGGCATTGTTGAGTAGGTATGCCTCCAAAACAGGTATTCCAATTACCATTTTCAGTAAAACCCCACACAGCATTTCCCGCACTATCTCCCATCACAACGCCATCTCGCCAAAACTCCAAACAAAAACAAACCGCCGAACGAGGTCGGCGGCACACATATCATTTACTTCGCAATATATCTTAACGCGGTTTGCAACTGAAGGTCATTTTGTTCCTTCTTCATTTCCTCCATAATGGCCGTTTGCAGCTCTGTAGCTGTCTCTTGATCAATTCGGCCACTGGACGTGAGACCTCTGTGATTTTGGAAAGCTTTCACTGCTGTTTCCGTGGCGTCATCAAAATAGCCATCCTGACGACCAGGGGTGAACCCAAGTCCTTCTAGCATTTGCTGAGCATTCTTAACCTGATCATTATTCGTATCCTTCGTCAACGCCTGTTCAATCTGCAATGGATGCGTCTGAAAAATCTCCGGCTGCTTCACCTCAAGGTCAGGCTCGATTCCTTTTTGATGAATCCAGTTTCCATCTGGCGTAAGCCACTTGAAAATCGTCAGCTTAATATTACTGCCATCCCCCATTGGGACAGGCTGTTGCACAGTACCTTTGCCGAAAGTTTTTTCCCCAATCAAGGTATACCCTTCTGCCTCTTTTAGGGCTCCCGCCAAGATTTCTGAAGCGGAGGCGCTTCCTTTATCAATCAAAACCGCGACAGGATACGGCTTATCTTTTTCCAGGCTAGAAAAATAACGAAGCTTCTCGCCATTTCGTTTCTCAATTTGCACAAACGGCTTTTCCTTCGAAACGAATTCCTTCAGGATGTCCTCGACACTTGTCAAAAAACCACCAGGATTTCCGCGTACATCGATAACAAGCCCCTCAATTCCCTTCTTCTCTAAATCGGTCAGCTGCTTGGTAAATTCCTTCGCTGTTTCTTCAGAAAAAGAGGTAATCTCCATATAGCCAACATCTTTGCCGTTCTGCTTCTTAATCTCACTATAAACGGTGATTTGTGGAATTTCATCACGCTTCACTTCAACCATCAGTGGCTCCTTCAGACCCTGCCTCTCGATCTCAAGCTTCACCTTCGATCCTTTTTCACCGCGAATCTTCAAGGTCGCTTCATAAAGGTCAAGCCCAACAACACTTTCCCCATCGACTGATAAAATCCGGTCATTCGGTTTGAGACCAGCCTTTTCAGCCGGAGAATCCTTAAATGGCGCGACAATCACAATTTTTCCATCGACCAGGCCAACTTCGGCGCCAATCCCTTCAAAAGAGGATTCGAGCGTCTCATTAAATTGTTCTGCCGTTTCCTTGTTCATATAGACGGAATACGGGTCATCTAAGGTAGAAAGCATCCCTTTTATGGCGCCCTCCACAAGCTTCTCTTCCTCAACTTCCTCCACATAACCGTTTAAAATTAGGTCATATGCTTTTTCTACTTTTCCTAAACTTGGTAGATCACTTTCTACAGGTTCCTCATTTTGCTTCGTCTGCTCCTCTTCCCCAGTCCACTCTAAAATAGCATAGGTACTTCCGGCTCCTAACAAAAAAGAGCATGCTAAAAATAGAGCAATCCATTTATGCTTCATCCTCTACCTCCTGTTCAACCTGTTGATTTACATACACGGTGGCTGAGAGCCTCCATCCGTTCTTCAAAAAGAGTTGTCCCTTCACTATATGTTTGAACGGGACGAGTTATGAATTTTCCTGATTTGAACAACTGGGATTTTCTTGAATACAAAAAAGCAGGAGAAACAATGTTTCCCCCGCTCAGATTATTATAACGGCACAATCCCTACAGGATTAATCGCGTTTGATTTTGACATATTCCATTCACCTTTGTGCAGCTCAAAGTGAAGATGCTGCCCATATGAAGCTCCTGTATTCCCCATAATCCCGATTTGCTGGCCCTTTGAGACAACTTGTCCTTCGCTCGCAATACGTTGGCGCATATGAGCATAGACCGTTGTATAAATTTGGCCATTAATAGAATGAGAGATAAAAATACAGTTTCCGTAACTAGTAGAGTAATAGGAACGAATCACGACACCATCGGCTGCAGCCACAATCGGTACAGTTCCGCTCGCCGCAATATCAATTCCCTTATGATCATTTCGTTCACGAATTCCAAACCCAGAGGATAAATAGCCCTGTGCTGGTTTCGTGAAGTTTCCACTAGAAACCGGTGGTGCAGACACGGAGCCACCGCCACCATTTGAAGAACTTTGCTTCGCTTTTGCCGCTGCTTCAGCTTGGCGCTTCTGCTCAAGCTCAATTGCTTTTTGGATCGCCTTTTTTTGAGCCGCAAGAAGCTTGTCTGCTTCCTCTAAGTCAGCCATTTCAGCATGCATATGCTCTTCTTCATGCTCTAAGGATTCCATTACTTTTTCTTTTTCTGCCTTTTGTGCAGCTAAAGATTTTTTCATCGATTCTAAATCAGCTTGCATCTTTTTCAGACTCTCAAGCGTATTTTCCATCTCTGTCTGCTTTGCTTCAAGCTCATCTTTATCCGCTTTATGTTCCGCTAAAATGTCTTGGTCCGCTGCAACGAAAACTGCAACAGCTCCCATTCGGTCGATAAAATCGCTAAAGCTTTTCGCACCAAGTAACACATCAAAATAGGTGATACGGCCATTTTCTTGGAAAGAACGCGCTCTGTCTTTTAAAAGCTCATTTCGCTTTGCAATTCGTTCCTCTAAAACAGCAATTTCACCTTGAAGCTTTTTAATATTCGCTTCCGCTTCTGTTACTTGTTTCTCTTTTTCGCTTATTTTCACCTCAGTATCTTCAACAGCAAGGTCAATACGCTTAATCTCTTGATCGACGCTTGCTTGCTCATTTTTAACATCCTTAAGAGCATCATTTTTCTCATCAAGTTGGGAATTGACTTCAGCCTGTTTCTCTTGTAGCTCGCTCTTCTGTTCTTTTAAACTATTAATCTTTGTGCTCGCAGAAGCAATGTCAATCGTTCCTAAACTACTAAACCCTAATACAGATGCTACAGATACGGTTAAAAGTGTTTTTTTCAAGATTGATTTTTCTCCTTTCCCGTGCATATGTATATCAGAAAAGGATCCCAAGTGAGCCCTGGCGATCCTTATCCATTAAATCTTTAAAAACTTGCGTACAGACATTAAACTTCCCCAAATACCAATGAATGCTCCTAGTAAGATGAGTAAGCCTGCAACCTGGTACATAAATGGATTCATTTCTAATAATTGAATGAAATGACCTTCCAGCTTAGCTGAAATATAGTCATATGAATACGTATATAACGTGCTAATTAAGACAATTGGAATAACCGATCCAAGAACCCCAATCATGATTCCTTCCATGAAGAAAGGCCAACGGATAAAAGAGTTCGTCGCTCCAACAAGTCGCATGATTTCGATTTCTCTTCTTCTAGCCACAATCGTAATCTTAATTGTGTTAGAGATTAAGAACATCGCTGTGAAAAGCAATGCGACAATGAGGATAATCCCCACATTTCTACTTGTGCCGATAAAGGAGAACAATTTATCAACATCATCTTGTCCATATTTTACCTTTGAAGCAAACTCAAATTTCTCAATTTGCTTTGCCACTTTTTCTAATTGTTCAGGTTCCTTTGTTTTAACAACAAATACATCATATAGAGGGTTGTCCTGTTCAAATAACTTAAAAGCTTCCCCTTCATCCCCTAAGCTTGCAATTAAGTTATCAAGCTCAGCTTCCTTTGACGAATATTCAACCGTATCGACATCGGCGAGCTGTTTAATTTTAGCCTCAAGTGCTTGCTGATCTTCTTTTGTCGCAGCAATGTCCACATGGACACGGATTCTTACATCCTCTTCAATATCGGTTGCAACTTTATTTAAATTCATCATAATGACGAAAAATACACCTACAAGCATGAGTGTTACGGTCACAGCACTGACTGACGCAAATGTCATCCAGCCATTTCGACCAAGGTTTCTCAAAGACTCTTTTACATGACGACGTATTGTTCTAGCTTTCATATCCGTAATCACCTCGCTGTTCATCACGAATGATTTGACCATTTTCAATGGCGATTACGCGATGCCTAATTGTGTTCACTATTTCTCTATTATGGGTAGCCATTACAATTGTGGTACCTCTTGTGTTAATTTCTTCAAAAATTCTCATGATCTCCCAAGATGTTTCTGGATCAAGGTTACCCGTAGGCTCATCCGCAATCATTACTTTTGGAGAGTTAACGATAGAACGCGCAATGGATACCCTTTGCTGTTCTCCACCAGAAAGTTCAGTTGGAAGCATTCTTGATTTATGCTTTAAACCAACAAGGTCAAGCACTTCCATAACGCGCTTTTTAATGTACTTTGGGCTTTCTTCAATTACTTCCAAAGCGAATGCCACATTTTCGTACACGGTTAGTTTAGGGAGCAACTTAAAGTCCTGGAAAACGACTCCCAGATTACGACGGAAAATAGGTACTTTGCTTTCTTTCAGCTTGGCAAGGTTCACACCGTCAATCATGATCGCACCTTTGCTTGGCTTTTCTTCACGATACATCATTTTAATAAATGTCGATTTTCCGGCACCACTTGGGCCAACGACATAAACGAATTCGCCTTGTTTGATGCTTACATTGATTCCATTCGCGGCGACGACGCCGTTTGGATACTTCTTATATACATCTTCCATTTCGATCATTTATATCACCTTTAGGTTCTTTCTATATTTTATAGATAAAAAATTCATTGTCCTTTTTTGTAACCAAAACTATTATAACATCATATTTTGTCGATTTACCCTAAAAAAATATTACATTTTCTTTTCAAAGTGGTAAAAAAGCTATAATTTGACATAATTAGAGCATATTTTCCCTTTATAAATATACAACATTCTTCCTATATATTCCTACCTATTTAAAAAATTTGTCTGATTTTGTGTGTGAAAATGGTCAAAAAGAGCCAAGGATTACTCCTTGACTCTGGGATAATGATATTTAGAGTGGCCTACTTTATGTCTGACCCTATCTATTTCTTTGCTGCTAACCATTCTGCAACAGCGGATGCATCTTCACCTTGAAGTTGTCCACCTGGCATCGCACCTCTACCATTTAAGATGACGTCCTCGATTTCCTCTTTCGATAATCGTGAACCAACCGTCGTTAAATCTGGCACGTCTCCTCTTCCATCATTAAGATTAACCCCATGACACATGGAACATTTTTGTTGGAATTTCGTGTCCACATCGACACTTGCCGTTGTGGTTTCTTCATTTGTTGTACCTGTTTCCTTTTCTGTCTCTTCGTCTTCCCCACCACATGCGGCTAGAACTAGAGCTGAACCAATGAATAATGCTAGAAGTTTCTTTTTCAATTCGCACGCCTCCTCTACTAAATCTATCTACCTGTATTATACAAATCTCGACGTTATTTATAACCCCTAGTTCTCACTCTATTCGTATTGGAAAGCAAGGATAACATTGTTAAATCAACGTTCTGTAAATTGTAACAATTTGGTGAACTCGGTGAATGCGGGGAGGAAAGTGATTTTGAGATTACCTGTTTTTGGGGGTGAAGACCGATATATGTAGTGCGAAGACCGATATATTGCGATAAAGACCGATAAAATTGGATAAAGACCGAAATATTCCAACGTAGACCGATAAAACAAAATAAAGACCGATATGCTATTGGTAGCCAAGTCAAGTTACACTCTTCTTCAATGCTGTTCGCCGATATATTTCTATTTTCGCCGATAAATCTGGAAAATCGCCGATATACTCTTTAACCAACAGTATTTGAGCACTCACTGATACTGTATAAGTATCCCCTCGTCGATATTTTCCGTATTTCGTGTTTATTTCCCAGAAAATGTTGGCGATAATTCCCGAAAACCGACGATATATCCAAAATTGTACAACATTCGACTCCCGCCAACCTAATAAAACAAAAAGACCCTCCCAAAAAGGTTGCTAACAACCCTTTTAAGATAGTCTCTTTTGTAGTAGCTATTATTTTTTCGCTGCTAACCAGTCAGCTACAGCAGTAGCCTCAGCATCATCTAGATTTTGAGCTGGCATTGCGCCTCTACCTTCTAGAATGATTGTTTTGATTTCATCGGAAGATAAATTTGATCCCACTTTTGAGATATCAGGTCCCACTCCGCCTGTTAAATCTCCTCCATGGCAGGCTGCACAAGACTGACTGAATACCTGTTCAGCATCAACACCAGATGAGTCAGTTGATTCAGTAGTTTCACCAGTACCGCCATCGTCAGTAGCTTCGTCATCTCCACCACAAGCTGCTAGAGCAAATACTAGAGACGTACCCATTAATAAAGCAAGAAGCTTCTTTTTCAATAGTAACTCCCCCTCAAGGAATATCATGCATATACGTCCTAATTATACCAATTCTATGCCCGTTTGAAACCCTCACCCAGGACCTCTGAAGCATCCATAACCACGACAAACGCAGTGGAATCAATGCTTTTCACTAATTGTTTCAATTTAGTGAATTCGGTTTGATCGACGACACACATGAGAGTTGGACGTTCTTCATCAGTATAACCACCGTATGCTGATAGTTTTGTCACACCTCTATCAATTTTATTCAAAATTCCTTCGCGAACTTCCGCTTGTTTCCCCGTTATGATCATGACCATCTTCGAACGCCCTAGTCCAATCTGCACCAAATCAATTGTTTTACTCGTCACATAAAGGGCAATTAACGCATACAATCCACGCTCGATATCAAAAACAATCGCAGCCGTTAGCACGATCAGCCCATCAATGAGCGCAACGCATGTCCCTAATGAAAGCCCCGTAAATTTATTAATAATTTGTGCTGCTAAATCCGTTCCACCTGTCGAAGCTTTTCCTAGAAAAACAATTCCTAGTCCTAACCCGATACCAATTCCGCCAAAAAGTGCTCCTAGTAACGGATCATTCGTCCACGGTTCCATATCGTTTGATAAAAAAACAACGAATGGTAAAAAGATTGTGCCAATTAGCGTTTTAAACCCAAACTGCTTTCCTAATAAAATCACTCCAGCAATAAATAAAGGAATATTAAAAGCCCACTGCACATAGGCAGGCTCCCAGCCGAAAACCGAATCAGTGATCGTACTAATTCCGCTCACTCCACCAGAGGCAATCTGATTTGGAAGAAGAAATAAATTAAATGACAAGGCGATGATGGCCGAGCCCAATAGGATGTATATGTACTCGAATATTTTTTCGATCCGAGGATTAGATGTATGATTTCTTTTACGATTAAACATGTTGTCATTCTCCTTTTGCTTAGGATATCTCGTTTATGTATTCACAATACCGTCAGTGAGTATATCACGGACCCCAAATGGTGTAAATGTTGATAAATTGACGTTTTAACGAGGTAAACAAACAGAGAACTATGCAAAAAGAAAAACCTCCACCAATTTGGTGAAGGCCATATCAATTAAGATAAACTCAATTTCGAACGTAAATATGCATTAATAAACGGATCCAAATCGCCGTCCATTACCCCTTGAACGTTTCCGCTTTCAGTGTTGGTACGGTGATCTTTTACCATAGAATATGGATGGAAGACGTAAGAACGAATCTGGCTTCCCCAGCCGATATCCTTTTGCTCGCCACGGATTTCCGCAAGCTCAGCTTCCTGCTCTTCAATCTTCTTCTGGTAAAGCTTCGCTTGAAGCATTTTCATTGCAGCTTCACGGTTCTTAATCTGAGAACGTTCATTTTGACACTGAACAACAACACCTGTTGGAAGATGGGTAATACGTACCGCTGAATCGGTTGTATTAATATGCTGACCACCGGCACCTGTTGCACGGTACGTATCAACTTTCAAATCCTCTGTACGAATCTCAATTTCAATCTCTTCATTCATTTCCGGCATTACTTCACAAGAAACGAATGAAGTATGACGGCGACCTGAAGAATCGAACGGAGAAATACGGACCAAACGGTGAACCCCTTTTTCCGCCTTCAAATAACCATAAGCATTGTGGCCCTTAATGGAAAGAGTAACACTCTTAATTCCCGCTTCATCACCAGGCAGGTAATCCATCGTTTCCACTTTGAAGCCTTTTTTCTCCGCCCAACGGGTGTACATGCGAAGAAGCATGGAGCCCCAGTCTTGAGACTCGGTACCACCTGCACCTGGATGCAATTCTAAAATAGCATTATTTTTATCATATGGTTCACTTAAAAGAAGCTGTAACTCATATTCACTCATTCGCTTCATTAAATCCTGCATCTCTTCGATGAGTTCAGCCATAAGCTCGTCATCGTTTTCTTCCCTCACTAACTCATACGTTAATTCAAGGTTTTCAAACGTTTCATTCAAATCATGAAATTCATGAACCTGGTCCTTCAACCCATTAGATTCACTAATAACCGCTTGTGCAGCTTGTTGGTCATTCCAGAACTCCGGCTGAAGCATTTCATCCTCAAGCTCGGCAATGCGCGCCTCTTTGTTTTCTAAGTCAAAGAGACCCCCTAAAGTCCGCTAATTTCTTAGCTGTATTTTCTAACTCATGACGAATATCTGCTAATTCCATCTATGTCACCTCGTATTTTTTTCAAAAAAGTCATTTCAGAAAAAGAGAGCCGGCACCCCGACCCTCAAATCTTATGAAATCTTACCACAACAGTTTTTATATTTCTTGCCGCTTCCGCAAATACATGGATCGTTACGACCAACATCCATTGCCTTCACGACAGGCTTCTTCTTCACTTTTTCGCCGTCTTCCTTCGGATTCACCGCTTGGCCCTTCGCAACTTCTTCACGCTCAAGGTTATTGCGGATTTCAGCCTTCATCACGTACTTAGCAGCGTCATCCTCAATCGCCAAGACCATTTCCTCGAACATCGCAAAGCCTTCTCGATTATATTCGCGCAGTGGGTCAATTTGACCGTACGCACGAAGATGAATTCCTTGGCGAAGCTGATCCATTTGGTCGATATGATCAATCCACTTCGAATCAACCGCACGTAGAAGAACAACCTTCTCAAACTCGCGCATTTGCTCTTCAGCAAGCTGATTTTCTTTTTCATCATAATTCTCTTTAACCTTCGCAAAAATAAGGTCGATAATTTCGTCCGTATCCTTGCCACGGATATTGTCTACCGTCACATCACCTTCGTGTAAAAGGTTTCCGTTCACGTAGTCGATGAGCCCTTGAAGATTCCATGTTTCTGGATCATCATGTCTTGGCGTAAATGCCTCAACATGACGACTTAAGCTGCTAAGAATCATGTTTTCAAGGATGTCACGAAGATTTTCAGACTCAAGTACTTCGTTACGTTGCTTGTAGATGATTTCACGTTGCTGACGAAGAACGTCATCATACGATAATAGCTGCTTACGAGCATCAAAGTTGTTTCCTTCGACACGTTTCTGCGCTGATTCAACCGCTTTAGACACCATTTTACTTTGGATTGGCTGAGAATCGTCCATGCCAAGACGCGTCATCATAGCCTTCATGTTGTCAGAACCGAAACGGCGCATCAACTCATCTTCCATTGAAAGATAGAACTGCGTAATACCTGGGTCTCCTTGACGCCCAGAACGTCCGCGAAGCTGATTGTCGATACGACGGGATTCATGACGTTCTGTACCAATAACCGCTAAACCACCAAGCTCGATAACACCTTCGCCAAGCTTGATGTCGGTACCACGACCAGCCATGTTTGTCGCAATCGTTACAGCACCTTGCTCACCAGCGTTCGCAATGATTTCGGCTTCACGACCATGGTTTTTGGCATTCAAGACATTATGCTGGATGCCTTTTTTCGTTAAGTACTTGGAAATTAGCTCTGACGTTTCAATCGCTACTGTACCAACTAAAACAGGCTGTCCTTTTTTATGACGATCAGCGATATCCTCAACTACTGCACGGAATTTTCCATCCATAGACGCATAAATTAAGTCCGGACGGTCATCACGAGCAATTGGCTTGTTCGTCGGAATCACGATAACATTCATATTGTAAATGTTGCGGAATTCCTCTTCTTCCGTCTTCGCTGTACCAGTCATACCAGAAAGCTTGTTGTACATACGGAAAAAGTTCTGGAACGTGATCGATGCAAGCGTCATGCTTTCGTTTTGAATCTCAAGACCCTCTTTGGCTTCGATCGCTTGGTGCAAACCATCACTATAGCGACGACCTTTCATCAGACGACCTGTAAATTGGTCAACAATGACGATTTCGCCATCTTGAACAACATAGTCGACGTCTAAATGCATGCTCGCATGTGCTTTTAATGCTTGACCAATATGATGGTTCAAGGCTACATGACGGATATCAAACAGGTTCTCAATGCCAAAAGCCTTTTCAGCCTTAGAAATCCCGTCTTCAGTCAACTGAACGCCTTTTGTTTTCTCATCATATGTGTAATCTTCTTCTTTTTTCAATGTGCGGACAAAAGCGTTCGCTTGAATGTATAGTGCAGTCGACTTTTGCGCAGAACCCGAAATGATTAATGGCGTTCTCGCTTCATCAATTAAGATGGAGTCGACCTCATCGATAATCGCAAAATTAAGCGGGCGTTGAACCTTTTGTTCCTTATAAAGAACCATGTTGTCACGAAGATAGTCAAAGCCAAGCTCATTGTTCGTGCTATACGTAATATCGCAAGCATACGCTTCCTGCTTTTCTTCCTTCGATAGACCATTTGAGTTCAAACCAACTGTTAAGCCTAAGAATTGATAAAGTTGACCCATTTCTGTCGCGTCACGACTAGCTAAGTATTCGTTGACTGTTACAACGTGGGCGCCTTTTCCAGATAGGGCGTTTAAGTAAATAGGCATTGTCGCTGTTAAGGTTTTACCTTCCCCTGTTTTCATCTCAGCGATGTTACCTTCATGAAGGGCAATCCCCCCCATTAGCTGTACCGGATAAGGATATAGACCAAGAACACGCTTGGCTCCTTCGCGAACGACAGCAAATGCTTCGGTTAAAAGGTCCTCGAGTGTTTCCCCTTTTTCATAACGCGCTTTGAATTCTTCCGTTTTTTGGCGGAGTTCATCGTCACTCAAAGCGGCCGTTTGCGAAGCTAGTGCTTCGATTTCTTCACTCATTTTTGTTAGACGTTTAATTTCACGTTTGTTCAGATCAAATACCTTATTTAACATTCCAAGCATTGAATACGCTCCTTTGTGTCAAAAGTAAAGCAAGTGCCCTACTCAAAAAATGTAAAAAAGAAAGGTTTAATCCTCTCTCCAATTGTCTATTTTAAGAAGTTTCTTTTATCCTATATTCGTATTAATATTACCACTTCCAAAGTAGAGTGACAACTTTTGTGGGAGGCTGAAGGCTTAGGGGGTGTGGATTTTTACAGGAGTCCGGCTTCATGTGGACATAGTTTAGTGGATTTCTCGGGATATTGTCTTTATGGGCCGAGTATGCAGACACTATTTGCGGGGCTACTTTGATTAGTGTCTTTATGAACTTGGCCTGCGGACTCTATCTACCAGCTTGCTTCGATTTGTGTCTTCATGAGCTCTTCATGCGGACTCTATCTACCAGGTTCCTTCGATTTGTGTCTTCATGGGACCTTCATGCGGTCTCTATCTACCAGGTTCCTTCGATTTGTGTCTTCATGAGCTCTTCATGCGGACTCTATCTACCAGGCTCCTTCGATTTGTGTCTTCATGGGACCTTCTTGCGGACTCTATTTACCAGCTTACTTCGATTAGTGTCTTCATGAGCCCTATAAAATAAAAAGCGAAGCCCTCCCAAAACAGGTATTTACCCTTCTTTGGGACAGCTTCGCTCTTGATTACTTCTTATAGAACACTACAGCCTCATACGGCCCCAAGATCATCGTTTGCTCTAACGGACGTTCCTCGTAGTTGGACAGCAAAAACTCATAACCCGCAATCTCCACATCACGCATTGTGACCTCTACCGGCTGCTCAAAGAAATTCGTCATCACTAATAATTCCTCATTATTAAGTGTTCTTTGGTAAGCAAAAATCTCTTGCTGCTCCTGCAAAACTTGCCTAAACGAACCATACGCAATAACATCCATTTCCCTACGTAAAGAGATCAACTTTTTATAATAATGGAAGATCGAATCCTCATCCTGCAAGCTATTCGCAACATTGATATCCACGTAGTTATGAATCACCGGAATCCAAGGCTCTACATCGCTAAACCCAGTATACTCCGTATCATCCCATTGCATTGGGGTTCTCGCGTTATCTCGCGAACGAGCTTGGAGGATTTCAAAAATCTCTTCATCCGTTTTTCCAGCTTGCTTCAGGATGAGATAGTAATTCAAGCTCTCTACATCTTTATACTGCGCAAGCTTATCGAAATAGGCATTGGTCATGCCGATTTCTTCCCCTTGATACACATATGGTGTTCCTCGTAAAAAATGTACCATCGTCGCCAGCATTTTTGCTGATTCTTTATGATATTTGTCATCATTGCCGAAGCGCGAAACAATTCGCGGCTGGTCATGGTTACACCAGAACACGGCGTTCCAGCCATTGCCTTTTTCCATTTCGACCTGCCAGTTCACAAGCAGATTCATCAATGCTTCAAAATCGCAATCCTGCAATTCCCACTTCTGCTGATTCTTGTAATCAACCTTTAAATGATGAAAATTGAAGCACATGCTTAATTCTTTTTCATCCGGATTCGAATAGCGAATACAGTTGTCGATCGTCGTCGAAGACATCTCCCCAACTGTCACGATGAAATCCTCATTCAATCCCGTATCCAAACTCAGTTCCTTCAGAAATTCATGAATGCGCGGACCATCTGTATAAAACTTGCGACCATCACCATCTAGATCATCTTCAAAAACAAACGGCTTCGAAATCAAATTAATGACATCAAATCGGAAACCTTTAGTCCCTTTTTCAATCCAAAAACGGACAATCTTTTTCAATTCTTCACGTACTTCAGGGTTGTCCCAATTCAGGTCCGCTTGCGTTCGATCAAACAAATGAAGATAGTATTTTCCCAATGCAGGAACGTATTCCCAAGCATTACCCCCAAATTTGGATTCCCAATTGGTCGGGCTGTCTTTGAAGATATAATAATCTACGTATTTTGGGTCGCCTTGCAAAGCCTTTTGAAACCATTCGTGTTCAGTTGATGTATGGTTAAAAACCATATCAAACATGATATCGATGCCTCTTTTACCAGCCTCGGCAATTAACTCTTCAACATCCGCCATACTTCCATACAAAGGCTCAATATTGTAATAATCGGCAATATCGTATCCGTTATCGTTTTGCGGTGAGACGAAGAACGGGGTGAGCCAAATTAAATTGGCTCCCAACTCTTCTATATAATCTAATTTTTCGATTACGCCTCTTAAATCCCCAATTCCATCGTTGTTACTATCTTTATATGATTTCGGATAAATTTGATAAACAACCGTGTGCTTGTTCAACATGTTGAAACATCCTAACTATTATAGAGTCTCGTCAAGAAATTCGATACATAACGGGAACCAGTTTGCTACATGCGGATTAATATAATCCGATGTTTGTAGCTTGGACGAAGTCTTATCTGCTAACGATAAGCCATGTCTTCCTTTATGAAAAATATGTGTTTCAAAAGGAATCTTGTGCTTGGATAATTGACTTGCGTATACCCAAGCGTTCTCTACAGGCGTCGTCTCGTCTGCTGCCGTGTGCCAAATGAAGGTCGGGCTTGTCTGCTCCCCTACTAATTGATCGACATGGCGATACTCTTCATTTGTCGTTATTTTTTCCACAGCCTCTGCAAGAGCTGGGTGAATGGTAATCGTATCAAAGCTCACTAGTGCATAACAGAGAACTGTTGCATTTGGCTTCAAATTTTCAGTTGAAGTTTGTAATTTCTCTGCTAACCACTCTTGCTGCCAAACGCCATTATAGAGTGCACTTAAATGACCACCAGCCGAGCAGCCTAATAAGACAATTTTATTCGGGTCGATATTCCATTCGTCGGCATGTTCACGAATGTATTTCACCGTATAGCCAAGCTCCAATAATGGGTATGGTAAAAGTTCTTCTTTACTCTCTTTGTTGATAATCGAATAATTCAAGACAAACGCTTGATAACCTTGTGCCGCAAATGAAAGGGCCATTGGTTCAGATTCTCGATTCGAGATAAATTCATATCCACCACCAGGGCAGATAATGATAGCAGGCATTCGATAGTCTGGATCGATGGTTACCTTTTGTTGAATATACGTGTCTAGTTGAGCATTCTTTTCGCTATAACCAAAGTTCGGCAAGTCAATCGAACGAAATATCATTACATTTCACCTTTTTTCTTTCTTTTTTCATATCCAAAAATGAAAACTAATGCTGCTGTACCGAATACTGCGACAACAAATGAAATCAACATTGCATAGAAGCTGTGGTCGATTCCTGCTGGATTAATTCCGCCAAATAAACTGAAGACACCACCAGCAACGCCATAAGCTTCTGCATTCATCGCGCCCATAATTGCGCCACCGATTCCACCACCAATAATGGAGAACCAAAGAACTCTTTTAAACTTCAAACAAATACCGTATAACGTTGGTTCAGTAACCCCAAACATGGCTGAAATCGTTGCACCTGCTGCGATTTCTTTTTGAATTGGATCCTTTGTCTTGATCAGCATTCCAAGCGCTGCACCAAGCTGACAGAAGATTGATACTGCTAAGATTGCAAGTAATGGGTCATGTCCATTGGCCATGAAGTTTCCGATTGAGATCGGAAGCATCCCCCAATGTAAACCGAAGATAACAAGAATTTGCCAGAATCCACCGAGAATGAAGCCTGTAATCATCGGGCTTAAGTTGTAAATCCAGAATACGACTGTTGCTAATTGTCCACTTAAGAATGTGATGACTGGTCCAATTAATAGGAAAGTTAACACTCCAACTACGAGCATTGTAAAAAGTGGAGTCAAAATTAATTGAGTTGCACTAGGTAACTTTTTGTTCAACCATTTTTCAACGTAAGAACATAACCAAGCAGCCACTAGAACTGGGAATACGGATGACGAATAGTTCATGAGCACAACTGGAATTCCAAAGAAGTCTAAATCGACGTTGGCAAGTTGTGCTACGACTGTTGGATGGACAAGTGCCGCTCCAATAATCGCTGGAATGTAAGGATTTGTTTTAAGTTTTTTACCTGCTGAAAATCCAAGTAAAATAGGAAAAAAGTAGAATAGTGCGTCTGCTAGAGCATTAAGCAATAAATACGCGCCCGACTCTGCAGTAATTAGTTTAAAAATAGTAAGTAGTGCTAGAATTCCTTTTAAAATACCCGCTGCTGCTAACGGTCCGATGACTGGTGTAATCGTTCCTGTCAACGTTTCCAAAAAGCGGTTGAAGACGTTTTTCTTTTTTTCAGTTACTAGTACTTCTTCTTGTTGAGTCTCTTCGCCAGAGAATTTTGCACCTAGAATGTCGATAACTTCTGAGTACACTGCACCGACTAGGCTACCAATAACGACTTGATATTGGCCCCCACTTTTAACAACACTCATAACCCCTTTTAACTCGTTAATTTCTTCTGTGTTGGCAATTGTTTCATCTTTTAAGAAAAATCTTAATCTCGTAATACAATGAATTACTTTAATAACGTTAGTGGGACCACCCACACGGTCAACGATTTGTTGCGCTAGTTCATGATGGTTCATGACGCTATCCCCTCTCCATATTGTAAACGCTTTACACTTTGAATTTTAGATTTGTTTAAACAAATTGTCAATGCGTTTTCGGAGATTTGTTTAAACAAATTTGCAGTTCCGTAATTGATAAGGTTTTTCCAGTGTACTATAATGAGAGTGTCCATTACATATTGGGGGAATTTTTTATGGCTCAGAATAAATTTTTACATATATACGAAATTCTAAAAGCTCGGATTGCAAATGATTATTACTCTGATACCATGCTTCTTCCGACTGAAATGACACTCGTTGAAGAATTTAATGTGAGTAGAAATACCGTGCGTCGTGCGATTCAAAAATTAAATGAAGAAGGTCTTGTGTATAGCGTTAAAGGGCGCGGCGTTGTGATTTTAGAGAGTACGAAGAAAGACAATATGTACGTACCTTTGAGCAACTTCCAGGGATTCAACACCTTACATACAAACAAAAAATCGGAGTCTAAATCTATTGTGAAATCATTTCGTGAAATAATAATAGATGAGGATTTAGCAGAACGAACATCCTTTGATGCAGGGGAAACCGCTTATTTCATCGAGCGAATTCGTATCGTCGATGGAGTGAGAGTAATGTATGATACGAGTTATTTTCGCGCAAACATTGTCGAGAATTTGACGGAAGAAATTGCGCACGGCTCGATTTATAGTTATATCCGAGAAACGATAGGAATCCAAATCGCTTCAGCAAAAACGTTTTTGAAGGTCGAAACAGCTATTGCTAAGGATATGGAGTACCTCGATTTAGACGGCAATAATTGTGTAGGTGCCGCGGAGAATATTGTCTATACAGACATGGGAAAACTATTTGAGTATACAGAAATTCGCTTTATTCCGAATAAGTTTGTGATAACGAACTTTGCGCAGAATATTAATGAGTAGATAAGTGTTTGGGGTTTTTGGGGAGTTTGGCTTGCTGATAGATTTATAGACCGTGGCCAGGGTGCATGAAGACATTGTTTATGTAGTTTCTGGATTTAGAGCCCACATGACTGGTTCATCTGGACTCTATTTATGTGGCTGCTGGCATTAGTGTCTTCATGACGAGCTTATGCGGACTCTATTTATATTGTTGCTGCCATTAGTGTCTTCATGACGTCCTCATGCGGACTCTATTTATGTTGTTGCTCCCATTAGTGTCTTCATGACGAGCTCATGCGGACTCTGTTCATGTTGTCGCTTTCATTTGTGTCTTCATGACGCCCTCATGCGGACTCTATTTATATTGTTGCTGCCATTAGTGTCTTCATGACTCCTTCATGCGGACATTGTTCATGCTGTTGCTAAGATTAGTGTCTTCATGACTCCTTCATGCTGACTCTATCCATGCTGTTTCTAAAATTAACGTCTTCATGGAAACAGTACTTGTGATTCCCCCCCAAAAAAAGGTATTTTATAAGTACCCTAAATAATAGAACTAGCTCCCTCCATAATGTAGCCTTGATTGGGTTGATAGGCATCCCAATTTGATCTACGAATTTACGGATAATGAGCTAGTTTTTTCAATGTCGGCAACCATAAGACTAGCCTAAGCGTTAATTCAGAGAGCCAGTCCTTCAATTACCTATTTTTAGATTTCCATTCCAAAAAATTATACATAGTATGAAAATTTCCCACGAGAGTTCCGAGTAAAGTTTTTTATTAGTTGCCTCTGAATTGTCTTTTCACGCATTGATCCATTACACCAATCATACATTCCCATAGTGGTGATCTTTTTCTCCGGAAAAAGTACCTGCAACTCATCTACACTACGCAGAACAATAGATTCAATACTTTCCATTTTTGAACATTCACAACAAACTAGTTGTCCTCGTCTATTGATTAAGGGCAACATAGCCGATCCGCATTCCATACAAATAACACCTTTCGATAGTTCACTGTATTCATACTTTGGGATAGTCGAGTTGGGATAATGATTGAGTTTTTCTGAAAGAATAGTCTCAATGAGCTTGTTGTATCGTGTGCCGGGGTTTGATGTATCCATTTGTAGTTTTTCAATGAATCTATCAAGCTGTGTAGGAAGAATAATATTTGGAATTTGAGGAGCCTGATAAAGAGTAAAGTGAGGATTTATAAATATCAGATATGATTTAATACTAATGTTATATTTTCGTTCCAGCAAAAATTTTCTTAACAATGCTGTGCACCGCTCCAATTGATGATAGGGATTCTTGATTTCTATTCCAGAAGTCGTTTTCCACGCGTCTCCTTCCATGCAGAAATCACCTTCAAAATTTTTAATATCGAACATATGCAAACCATCTTTAGAAAAGCCTAAAGAATCCATCTGAAAATGAGAATTGTTTTGTTCGAGGAGTATATCATTCATAAACAACATGTCTTTTAAAAAAGTATCCGCTAAAGCATCAAACTGTTTCTCGCCTTCAAAACCTTTTTCGAGATGTAAATGGTACTGTTTTTCCTTTTCAGTCAAGCCATTTCTGGAGGATAAATAACTGTGGATTAATAACTCAGGGGATTCACTACGAGGAAGGATAATCAAAACCTCACAACCTTTCATTTTTTATGGAGTTACACAGTAATCATAACATTCCGCTTCTATTATGCATGTGATAATATCAACACTTTTGTTACTTGTTTGGGAAAAAACAATACTTGAGTCTTGTCACGGGGACATTATTCACTGAGGTTCTCCGTTTAGTGTCTTTATGAATGGGGCATGCGGACATTGTTCAACGGGGTTCTCTAGTTAGTGTCTTCATGACGCGCTCATGCGGACATTGTTCACCGTGATTCTGCAATTAGTGTCTTCATGCACATTCAGATACAGCAAAAAGGCCGTTTCCCAAAAAAGGTCGCTTAATTAGCAACCCTTTTGGGAACGGCCTCTTTCAATCAAAACGGAATATACTCGTCATCATCATCGTCATCCTCCAGGTCATCAAAAGGATTGATGCCTTGAGCTGCTAGGCCCTCGATGATATTTTCCAGATGGACACTTCGGAGTTCCATAATGATATCTTGCAAATCCATTTCTAGATCTGCAATCGCGCTTCCAAGTGTGGAAGCAGAAATGCCATAAGCTTGGGCGATTTCTTTTTTAGTTATATCGATCATCGGATTCACCGATGCGTTGATGTAATGAATCGCCGCTGCATAAGTCGCCGGCTTTTTCGTCATTCGTGGCGCAACTTCACAATATTGATTCCACAGAATGAAACCTGTTGCAATCAGTGTGTTCGGAGCTTCGAGCTTCTTCATTTCTGCTTCAAAAAGATCCGCGACTTCCTTATGAATCGGGCTCTTCCACTCAAAATCCTCTGCGCCATATTCCATCGTCTCATAAGGGACATCATTCATAAGTGTAAGAAATTCATCCTTTAAAAACTCAATCGGATCTTCATACCCTGAATTCTCGAAAACTTCCTTAAGATAGAACTCTTCCCTGTCATCCTTCTCCCCTTCTAGGTCAAAGACAGATGTAAACAGGATTGACTCGCCACCAAATGGGACAAGGAATCCAAATACAAACGAATTTTCTTCTGGTTCAGTAGGTTCAAGTAACTTAATCGAAATGATCTCTTCGGTTAATGTATCCTTCACTTTCATAGAATCAGAGCTTAGAGAAAGCAATCTTCCCGCAATTGGTCTTGGATTCGTCCAAGATTGCAAAATCTCTTTTACCATCGGACGCTGGATCATTTTGCTTCGTCCCTTGATAAATTGCTGTAGGATCGTCTCCCCATTTTCAACCGGTACAAACAACGCATACCAAATTGTATGGACAAATGAATAAAATTCCAGTTCATCCTCATCTTCAGTCAACAACTCATCTAGCTTTTCCTCGAAATCTTCGACAAGTTCTTCCTCATATTCATGCATCGCATATTGAATCACTTGTGTTTGCAGCGCTAAAATCTCTTGTTCAATTATGGAAGTAATCGAAACGGTCTTTTGAGCACCACAACATTTTTTATATTTCTTCCCGCTTCCGCAGGGACACGGTTCATTTCTACCTACACTTACATTCAACTTTACTGCTCCTCCCCTTTATACACGTACCTACCATTCTATCACTAATATTAGTTTAATCATTTTTTCAAAAAAGCAAAACTATTTTATTGGAAAAAACCTCTTGAATTCCACAACTATATTCCTATAGCATTAAACCACTTTCGACAAATTTCGCAAAATATCTAAAAGTCGACAAAAAGACCTAAATTATCTCGAATTCGAACCGATATTATACCAGTAAATTATCTTACACTAACTTGGAGGTTTAACCAACATGAAAAAATTGAGTTTTATTATTTTGTTGGTCTTTCTTATAAGCGGCTGCTCTAGTGCTGCCGTAGAAAAAAAGGATGAACATAAAATTGGCATACTCCTTTCCGATGCCGGTCTTGGCGATGAATCTTTTAACGATTCAGCTTTTCGTGGATTGGAACGCGCACGAGATGAATTCGGAATTACTTTTGATTATCGTGAAGCACCAGATGGTGAATTAGAAAAGCCATTGACTGAGCTTGTGGAGCAAGGAAACGACATCATTATTGGATTAGGATTCTCCGTTAAGGAAGGTCTTGAAACAGTAGCGAAGAAATATCCTGATCAGCAATTCTTATTGATTGACGAAGTATCTGAACTAGAAAATATCGCATCGATTACTTTTAAAGAGCAAGAAGGAAGCTTCTTAGTTGGAATGGTCGCAGCGATGACAAGTAAGACTGATAAGATCGGCTTCGTAGGAGGGGTGGACGTTCCCCTAATTCACCATTTTGAAGCAGGATTTAAGCAAGGTGTGAAATATGTAAAACCAAACGCAGAGGTATTCGTTGACTATGCTGGTTCATTCGATGATGTTGAACTAGGCAAAAAATTAGCGACAGCTCAAATCGATAAAGGTGCTGACTTTATTTACCATGCAGCTGGATTCACAGGTTACGGGGTCCTACAAACAGCACAAGAGCGTAAAATATATGCAGCTGGAGTGGACACGGATCAATTTTTCGTAGCAGAAAAAGCGGTTGTGACATCGATGTTAAAAAATGTCGACAATGCAGTTTATGATATTGCAAAAATGATTAATGAAGACGGAAAAATCGATGCTGACTCATACTTACTTGGTTTAGCAGAAAACGGGGTTGGCCTTGCTGAAATTAGAGTGGCATCTCTGACGCCAGATCAACAAAAAGCGATTGAAGAAGCAACGAATAAAATCATTTCAGGCGAAATTACCGTTGATTCGGAGTAAAGGAGGGAACTAGATTATGAGACTTAGAGGCCGTCTATTAAGCATGTCCATCATTCCAATGATTCTTTCGGCATTTATCATTGGATTTATGATTATTCAATTAGTCAATATTCAAAGCTCTAGTAAAAATGATGTTGAAATTCTGCTACAGGTAGAGGAATTAAAGGGCAATTCGAACGTTGCCAAGCAAGCCCTAGCGAACTATACAGGGAATCCTTCTGAAGCGAATAAAACAGAAGCGTTAGAAATCCTTGATAGCATTCAAGTAAAAATGACTGAGCTTGATAAGATTCTAAGCGATGACGAGCACAAACAGCTTTTACAAAAAGCAGAAGGCAAATTTAAAACATTATCTACAGCAACACAGACAGCGTTTGAACAAGATAATAAAGCAGAAATCAAGCGTCAATCGATTCGAGTTTCCGGCGTGTTAAACGACGTTTACATGTTGGATAAAAGAACAAACGAATGGTATGAAGAAATCCTTAAGCAAACAGAGGCAAAGATTGATGGTGTCGTGCTCTTTTCTAGCATTAGCATCGGTGCATTGATTCTGATCATGAGTGTGGTTATTTGGGCAGGATCACAAAAGATTTCAAGACCATTAAATGAAATTGTTGAGGTGGCGAATAAAATTGCTGCAGGTGATTTAACAAGCCAGTTGACTCAATCTGATAAAAAAGCGAAGAGTAAGTTTGAAATTGATCAATTGAATTCGGCGTTTATTTTTATGATGGAAAACTTAAAGGGCACGGTCAGCTCGATTGAACAAATCGGGAAAGACGTAACAGCGTTCACGAAAGAAGTTTCCACACAAATGGAGAACTTATCTGAAGTGAGTAGCCAGGTGGCCGAATCGACTGAGGAACTTGCAAAAGGAAGCGAATCAATTTCTGCTGATATCCAATCTACTGCATCCTTGATGGGAAGCATGAGCCAGGATTTCGTGCATGTGCAGGATGAAAGTAGACAAGCATCTGAAGCAAGTGCAAGTGCATTCAAGTCCGTTGAAGTTGGTCGCGAATCATTAAATAAGCAAGGCGAAATCGCGCAACAGCTTTCGAAGTCGACTGAAAATATCGCTATGTCTGTAAAAGAGTTCGCTCAATTTACAGGTGAAATCGAATCTGCAGCTCAATCGGTACGTGCAATTGCCGAACAAACTAACCTACTTGCATTGAATGCAGCGATCGAAGCAGCTCGTGCGGGTGAAGCTGGTAAAGGTTTCGCGGTTGTAGCGGACGAGGTACGAAAGCTTGCCGAAGATTCTACACAAGCAACTCATTTAATTACTGCGATGGTTTCAAATATCATGAGTGGTTTGAAAAATATCGTTGAAGCAACTGAACTTGGAAATGTGTTGACTGTTCAACAGGAACAAGCGAAAGTTTCTACTGAGCATGCTTTTGAAACGATTGCTACAGATGTAACTTCGATTCAAGAAAGATTAGAAGAGTTAGTTCGCAGCGTTGAGAGATCAACTGAAATGGGTAACCAAGTATCTCTTGCAGTTGAAAACATTTCTGCGATTACGGAAGAAACAGCAGCTGGAACAGAGGAAATCTCCGCTTCCACAGAAGCACAGCTAAATGCCTTCCAGGAAGTAAACAACATGATTCTGAAGCTTCAAGATATGACGGAAGTATTGAAGAAGGAATTGGATAAGTTTACGATTTAAGTTTTATGATTGGGACAGCCCCGGAAATTGGTTTCCGGGGCTGTTTTTTTATGGGATGGGAGCGATATCGGCGGTTTTTGCGATATATCGGCGAACTCGTAAAATTCGGGATGGCTCGGCTAAGCTAGCACAACCGCCCCATATACCAATGCCCCAGCAATCACATACGCCGGATGCACCTTCAATTTTTCCATTAAAACAAAGCTTGCCGCTCCAATGAAAAGGGTTTGCCAGATGCCGACTCCTTCGTAGGCGGAGAAAAAGAACTCATAGGTCATGATACCGAGCAAAACAGCAATAACCGGTCGGATATACGTCGTCATGCGCTTAACTCTCGGCGATTCCTTATATTTCATTAATAACCCTAGTAAAGCAATCATTAAAATCAGTGACGGTCCGACCGTTGCAAAAACGGCGATAATCGCACCAAGTATGCCGCCCTCTTGATAACCGATGTAACCGGCCATTTTTGTGGCAATGGGCCCTGGCAAAGCATTGCCTAATGCGAGCACCTCACTGAACTCCTCCACTGACAGCCAACCGTAACGGTCAACCACTTCATGTTCCACCAACGGAATCGAAGCGGGCCCCCCACCGTATCCAAGAATTCCTGGAAGGAAAAACGCTAAAAATATCTGCCAATAGATCATGATGCCTGATTCTCCTTTTTCTCCGAAGTGGAATCCTTTTTCACCAACGCTGCTACGAGTAGAATCAAAATAATAATGGCAGGATGAATATTAAAGAAATAAAGGAGAACAACACCAACAACAATTAGAACACTTGCCCATATCCAACCTAGCTGTGATGTTCCAGACTTTTTTACAAAATCCCAGGTAAGGGTTGCAAGCATGACCATCACGACAGGCACAACCGCCGTTGCCATCCCCTTCACCCAAGGTTGATCCTTATAGGAATTCAGCACGGTTAAAAGTAGAATCATTAAAATAATGGTCGGCAGCATAGTCGCAATTAATGCATTGAGCATACCAAGAAATCCACCAACGCGATAGCCGATATAACCAGCCATCTTTGTTGCAATCGGTCCAGGCAAAGCATTTCCAAGGGCTAAAACGTCGCCAAATTCATCCGTATCCATCCATTTATATTTATCGACGACTTCCTTATGTACGAGCGGAATGGAGGACGGACCGCCCCCATACCCTAATATGCCTACGCGGAAAAATGCTAGAAAAATGTGTAAATGTGTCATTTTTTCACCCTTTCGCCACAATAATAAGGAGTGGTATACCTAATAATATACCACTCCACTGGCTATTCATGTTTACCAAGCTGCAATTGAGCCATCTGTGCGAGATTCCGTTCCACCCATTAAGACACCTGTTTCTGGGTCACGCCAAATAATTTGACCACGGCCAAATCCACCTGTGTCGACTGTCACCTCAATTTGATGCCCTTTTTGAACGAGTGCTTGCGCGATATGATTCGGGAAGCTGTGCTCAACCTGAACCTTTTTATCTCCGACCCATTGCCATCTCGGCGCATCTAAAGCAGCCTGCGGATTCAAATGGAAATCAATCGTATTCATAACAACCTGCATATGTCCCTGCGGCTGCATATAGCCTCCCATTACCCCAAATGGACCAACTGCCTCAGTTCCTTTTGTCAGGAATCCAGGAATGATTGTGTGATACGTTTTCTTCCCTGGCTTTAATGCATTCGGATGCTCAGGATTTAACGAGAAATCATGTCCGCGATTTTGCAAAGAAATTCCTGTACCTGGTACAACGAGTCCTGAACCAAAGCCCATGTAATTACTTTGGATAAAAGAAACCATGTTACCCTCACCGTCGGCGGTCGCAAGGTATACTGTTCCTCCACGTGGCGGCTGGTATGGACTCGGGTCAATTGCCTCGTCTCCAATTTCGTTTCGGCGGGATTGGCCGTATTCCTCAGATAGCAATTCCTCGACGGTAATCGGCATATCCTTCGGGTCTGTGATATAGGCTTTTCCATCTGTATAAGCCAGTTTCATCGCTTCAATTTGCTTATGGTAGGTATCGAGCGTATCTTTTGCTTGGAATTCGAAGCCGCTCGCGATGTTTAATGCTAAAAGAGCTACTAATCCTTGACCATTCGGCGGAATCTCCCAGACATCATAACCACGGTAGTTCACCTTAATTGGTTGCACCCATTCCGCTTTGTAGGCAGCTAAATCTTCTTTTGTGAGGAAACCATTGTATTTTTTAGAAAAAGCATCAATTTTTTCAGCTAGTTCGCCACGGTAAAAGCTTTCCCCGTTCGTTTCAGCGATCGAGCGTAGGGTTGCGGCATGTCCTGGAGATTTCCAGATCTCCCCGACCTTTGGCGCCCTCCCATCTGGTGCGAACGTTTCAAACCAATGTTGGAATTCATCCTCGGTTAATATTTCTTTATATCTTTTATAAGCATAATCCCAATATTTTCCGAGAATTGGCGTTAACGGATAGCCATTTTCCGCATAATCGATGGCAGGTTGAAGCACTTCTTTTAACGGTAGCTTCCCAAAACGTTTGGACAGCTCTGCCCATGCAGATGGAGTACCTGGTACAGTAACTGGAATCCAACCATGAGTTGGCATTTGCTCGTGTCCACGTTCTTTTAGTGCTTCGATTGAGATAGATTTCGGTGCTGGTCCACTTCCATTTAAACCGTGAAGCTCACCTTTTGTCCAAACAAGTGCAAATGCATCACTTCCGATTCCATTCGAAGTTGGCTCTACAACAGTTAGAGTTGCCGCTGTCGCAATCGCTGCATCAATCGCGTTTCCACCCTTTTTGAGAATATCAAGTCCTGCTTGTGCCGCTAGCGGCTGTGAGGTGGCCACCATTCCTCTGTTTGCGATGACCGCTGTACGCTGCGACGGATATGGATATTGTTGAAAATCAAAGTTCATTATGTATGCTCCCCCTTCTTATATTCATATTGTAATAGATTGTAGCAATATTCACAATTTTTGTTTTTAATTACGTGGAGAAGAGCGCGATTTTGAAGGCAATGCGTGGAAATCTCATGGATTCGCGTAAATTCCCCTTCTAATCTCGCGGGTTGAGAAAAGTATTTTGCGTGGATTTTGACCATAATTGCGTGTGATTTTAAGGGAATTGCGGATTTCGCTCTAAACACGAACATACAAAAACCGCACCCCCAATAATGGAGATGCGGTTTTATTCAACTATTTCATTGTGCCTCAATTAATCCATAACGCCCGTCTCTACGTTTGTACACGACGTTTGTTAGGTTCGTCTCAGCATTCATAAAGACGTAGAAGTTATGCCCTAACATATTCATTTGAAGGATGGCTTCCTCGCTATCCATTGGCTTTAAATCAAAGCTCTTTTGACGAACGACTTCAAGATCTTGCTCTTCTTCGATGACAGGTGCACCTTGTTCCTCAAACGTTGAAAATAATGCTTGGACATTCCCTTTTTCTCGGAACTTGCGGTTAACCTTTGTTTTATGCTTGCGAATTTGACGCTCCAATTTATCAGTAATTAAATCAATCGCTGCATACATATCTTCGTGAATCTCTTCTGCACGCAAAACTAGATTGGGAATCGGAATCGTCACTTCTACTTTGGATTTCTTGTCATTGTAGGTTTTTAAATTCACATGCACATTTGCCTCAGGAGTTTCGGTAAAATATCTTTCAAGTTTGGCAATTTTCTTTTCTACATACTCTCGAATTGCTGGAGTTACCTCAATGTTTTCTCCTCGTACGTTAAAATTCATTAGTGAACTCCTCCTTTTAGAATTTCCTTTACCTTTCATCCCCTGCTTTCCGGTCACCATCACGGCTCCAGTCACAAAAGATTTCATACAGTAGTCTTATTAAAAAAGACTATGTATTCTATTTCTATTTTAACCCTTCAAACTCCTGCTAAAACGATGAAAAAGTTTAAAAATCTTGTCGAATTGGTGACAGAGTTTTTGGGTAGAGTGGGCTATGTTATGTATGGGACTCCTAAAACATGATATCTGAAAAAAAATTAAGCGACCCAAAAGGTCGCTTAAGTGTTTATATCTATATTCCCACCAAGATTTGGCTGGGCTGCGTGTTGCAAAACTTTCACATCAGTACCTGTCATCATTTTGTGGATGAAATCAGCATTTACTTGTGCTTGATCCATCACTTTATTCATTACCGAAAATGAAGCCTGCTGTTGCACCTGACTCTGGCTTAAGGCCATTGACATTAAAGCGATATCCATGCGAACCTCCGCGCTCATAAAAATTAATTTCTTTTATCATAAAACATGCCATCGAAATTAACGGATTCGTATGGATTCGTATACTTCTTCATTGATGTCTTTTTCTTGTTCAAACCATTGATATCCCGTTGCACATAACTCCGGATAAGCTTTAGCTTTGCATCAATTTCACGATTCATTAAAATCATTTCTTGACCGAGCTTTTTATCTTCAGAAGAAAAAGGAGGCTGTATCGAAGGAAGGAATGTTTCTCTTTTTTCTAGAAGTAGCTCAATTTCCTTAATCGCTTCATCACGATTTTCAGTTTTGACCGCCTGAACAGCCTGAAACAATTGCTGTGTTACTTCATAGCACGCCTTGACCACAGTCATTAGGCTTTTCCACCATTTCCTGCATGCTGTCGCTGACGAATCATCTGAATCACCTGCTTCCAAGTGTCACGAAATTCAACAACAAACTCTTCTACTTCGCTCAAAATAGCAACGTCATTTTTCACATTTGCTTCAATTAATCGACGATTAAGATAGTCGTACAAAGAGAGTAAATTTTGTGAAATCTCTACATCCTTATTCAAGGTTATCATTAGCTCGGTAATAATGTTTTGGGCTTTTTGAACATTAATATTTTTTTCTGCAACATTTTTTTCTACCATTGCTTTTTTTGCCAAATTAATAAATTTCAAGCAACCGTTATAAAGCATTAAGGTTAGCTCACCAGGAGAAGCTGTGTTAACAGAGTTGTTCTGGTATTGCTGATATGGATTGGTCACTTCCATTAATTACACTTCCTTCAATAAAATTACATACTAAATTGCTGCGTGATATAGGCAGATTGTGTATTAGCTTGCTGAATCGCTTTTTCCATCGCCGTAAATTGTCTCCAATAGCGATCTTCAATCTGAATCAATCTCTCTTGAAAACGATCAATTTGATCTTCTATACTGTCCAAGTTACGCCCAAGAGAGAAAGTTGTATTAACACTCGTTGCCTTTCCTGCTTTCTGCTCAATTGTATCCATTGTACTTTTTAAGGTATCACGAAGTCTTCTTGCAATTCCTTTATCTCCTGTTTCTGTTCCTTCCTTTGCAAAAAGCTGGCGGACAGCATTTGGATCGTTTGCAATTGCTTCTTTTAATTTCTTTTCATCAATTGTTAGCTTTCCACCGTCCATATAATTAGCCGTGGTCGTTATTCCAATTTCAGCTAACTGGCTAAGTCCTGAAATTCCAGAAATTGGAGAATAAAAATCTGTACGCATTTTATTCAAAGCAGATGAGAGAGCCGAATCATTACGTAGTGTTCCACTACGGGCCTTTTCTTCCCACAGTTCAATTTCTTTTTCTTCCATCGCTTCTTTTTGTTCAGACGTTAACGGTTGATAATCACGATATTTTTTCTCATTAAGCTCTGTATTCAACTTTTCAATTAATTTATTGTATTCATCAACAAATTTTACGATTTTTTCAGTAATTTTATCCACATCTGCTGTTGAACTGAAAGTAACGTCTTTGTTATTCGCATTTTTTAATGATATTTCAAACCCATTAATCGTAAAAGTATTGGAAGAACGAGTAGTGGTGATTCCGTTATAGGTAAATTCTGCATTTACCCCAGCGGTTTTCGTAGCTGTATCTAAGCCTAATTTAGTGAACAAATCTCCACTCAAAACAATCTCATCTGTCCCAGCAACGTCCCCTGTATTTTTAGCAGAAACCGATAGTCCTCCTGTTTTTGTATCAAAAAACATCGTGACCCCTGTTTGTTCATTGATTTTGGCAATCAGACTTTCCAGCGTTTCTTCAACAGGATTAAAACTTATCTTGAAACCATCATCAAGCGTCCCATCTTTCTTGATTGCCTGGACTGTAATCTCATGAGGGATTGCAAGATTTGAGAAAATATCACTAATTTTCTTAGAAGAATCTGTAACCCCAGTATTACTCTTTACTATCATTGCAGCTGTGGCTAGCTTTTTTACATTAATCGTTCCTGAAAAATCTGAAGCTGAGCTTACGTTTTTGATTGCGACCTCATTTGAATCTGAAATTGAAACTGTCTTCTGATTATAGGTATCGGACAAAATCAAATCTTCAAAAATCATCGTATCCAAACTTAGCATCATCTTATTGATTTCCCTAAAATCATCCCGTTGCCATTCTAAGTATTGCTTTTTTTGCGTTAGCTTATCAAGTGGCACTCGTTCTGCCTTCATTAAATCACTGACAATCGTATCGATGTCCATTCCACTAGCTAAACCACCAATTCTCATACTAGACGCCATACATTCACATCCTTATATTTTCTTATCGATCAGTAATCCCAGATACTCAGCCATGGATGCATGCATATCCATTACTTTTTTTGAGGGTATTTCTTTAATAACTTCTTTTGTTCTATCATCAACAATAGTGGCATAATACTCTTCTAATTCTTCATGAAACTCAAATTTCAAATGAGTATTTAATGGTTTGAGAAACTCATTTATACTCGATACAACTTTTCTTATATCATCCTTCGATTGTACTTGCGGTAATTTTTCTTGTTGTTCAGATCGCTTTTCGGTTTTTCTATCAGAAAATTCTACTTGCCTTACTTCTTTATCAGCCAACTGAATATAAGTAGAAGATATTCGATCCAACATAATTTCAGTCCTCCTGTGACTATATACTATATATTTTATCGGTTGTAATAAGGGAATGTTTAGTCTGTAAATTAAGAATGAGTGAGAGGTAAATTATATTTTGCCTTTATTTGCATGGTAAAGTAAAAGAAGAGATTAATTAAAATTTTTGCTGCATTGTAAGTAGCAAAGGACCAAACTTAATTTATCACATAGTGTTTGAGTTAATATTCAGGTAACTTGGATAGGTAATACAGTAACCAGTAAGGTTGTTGACCACCAAAATTGTTGGTGAAATAACTCTTATCCGTCAATCTATATCGGGAATCTACTTTAATAGATAGGGAAGATAGAAAAGATTGTAATAAGAATTAAGATCCATTTTATATGGCTGTCCCTATCCCCACAATAATGTTAATAATTTAAAAATTCAAAAAGTTTAGCTTAATAAACCTTAACAATCTGAATCAATGAACTACCCTCTTGAGTGTTTTAAGTCGCAATCTCTCATTCTTAAATTTATCTACCCTTTTTCCTCGGAAATTGCTAGACCTGCCGTCCAACTTAGCACATTCATTTATAAACCCGAAGAGAATTTCTCTATTGATCTGCCCATTCAGTTGTTTACTGAGCTGACTAAATATGTTTATTTATTTTATCCAACAAAACCATTCATATAGCTAGCTCGGTGATTACCCAAGAGCTAACTATATGTATTTTGATATTACTACTAAAACTAAACTTATCTGAATTTTTCATAGACAAGCGGCCTAAATAGTAATTTGCCTATGAGTTTAACTTATCATTAAAAGGACTTTCTATTCTTTCCTTTTACATAATCTTCTCATAATTGTAAACTAGGAGGTTTTAAAATGTTCCCCCTCCAAATAACTCTTATCACTTAGAGTAACCATAGGTTGCCAAAAGTCTAAATGCTTAAAAGCCGCTAGCTGTTTATTCAATGCCAAATTTTCCAACGGCTGTCTTTCTAGTATTGTAAAATCTTTATCTATATAATCAATAACTTCTGGTTCCATTACAAAAAATCCTAAGTTTATGCAACCGCCTTCTCCTTGAGGCTTTTCTTGAAAACCCAGAACATGACCTTCATTATCAAAATCAAGCGCTCCAAATCTTCTACTTGGTTGAGTAGTTGTCACTGTTGCAATCTTTCGATTTGCTTTATGAAATTCCACTAAATTTCTTATATTAATGTTTAATACACCATCACCATAAGTAAGCATGAATGCCTCATTTTTGATGTATTCTCTTATCCTTTTTAGACGCCCACCAGTCATTGTGTCTAACCCGGTGTTTACTAGGGTGACTTTCCATCGTTCAACGGACAACTTATGGATAATTTGTTGATTATTATTTCTAAAATCAAATGTAACACCAGATTCGTGCAAAAAATAATGTACAAATTACTCTTTTATATAGTAACCTTTATAACCTAGGCAAATAATAAAATAATAAAATAATAAAATCATTAAATCCATAATAAGAATAAATTTTCATTATATGCCATGAAATAGGTTTTTCGCCAATTTCAATCATAGGTTTCGGAATTAAATGTGATTCTTCATTAATTCGAGTTCCAAAACCTCCCAGCTAATACCTTCGAGATGGACAAACGAAAAGATGCATATTAACAAATATTATTTTACTTTACCAACCAGTAATTTTAGAGAAAAGAGATGCGGCATCATAAACATTTTTCACATTAAAATCTTCAGAATTTAAACTTAAATTACCATTTTCGAACCCTACTTTGTAGCTGAATTTGGCTTTATTACTATAATTATTTGTTGTAGGTTTCATCAGGTAGTTTTCTTTAAACCATTTTCTTAATTGTGGCTCATCTTCTAAAGAACTTTCAATTTTTTTTAATTCTTGGCTATAAGTTGTGTCATTTTTATCAAGTCCCTCTACACATTTCTGTATCAATAATTTCCTATCTAAACACAATTCATGATCATTGGGAAATAAAACATCTTTGGCATTTAAGAATGACTCAGCTACAGCTGCTTCCAAAGATTTAACATCTGGAATAATGTTGTGTAAACTAAGACCAGCCTTATTATTTAACCTTATATAGTCTTTTTTCAACTCATTTGAATTACCTTTCCCATGATGATATGCAATCCCTATACTGTTGCCAGATGAACCACCTATAGTCATCGGAAGATCTACAGTTATATATTTGTTTTGTATATATGCCAATGCAAAACCTGAATATACATCTGGTGGATAACCTTTAAATACACTACCTGTATTCTTGATTAAAATCTCAAGTAAATCCTGGTGAACAACTGAATTACAGTAAAGCATTGGTAATATACTGTAGTTTGTCTCAAAATTTATTACCTTTTTAATGATAGTATTGGAATCTATTTCATTATAATTTATGGTTCCTTTTGGGTTTAGAGGAAATCCAAAAAAGTTTTCGTATCCTTTTAACTTAATATTCGGCCATCCATATGCGGCCATTCTCCAATGAAGAAGCTTTATACCTGTACGAGGTAAAATGCTATCCAAAGTAGACAATGCATGAAAAAGGAGACCATCATCAGAGCCTAGCATAATAACATATTCCCCTAATGCTTTTGATATAGCATAATTATAATTCTCGGTCATTGCTAATTCTTCATCAGGACGATAATACTTTATCCTTGGATCATTAAAATTTTTTATTAACTCCTTAGTAAAGTTATAATCGTCACTACTGTTATCACTGATAACAATTTCAAAATTGTCATGTTTTTGATTAAGACAAGTCTTTATTGTATACTTCAACGTATCAGCACTATTTCTAGTAGGAATAACCACACTGAATCTGTATTTATATATCTTAAGAGGATTCAAGTTTAGCGATTGCAAAATTTTATTAATATCTTTTTTTAACGATAAATCTGAGGTTGTCTCAAATGATTTTTTATAAAAGATAACAGCCTGCTCATTTTCACCTTTAGTATGAAAAATATAGGCGAGATTATAAAAAATATCAGAACTAATAATATTTCTTCTTATTGCATCAAAAAGTAACTCTTCTGCTAATTCTATTTCTCCAGTTTCAATATATATTATTGATTTCATACTTATTATATCTACATCATCTCTAATAATTTGTTCATACTGGCTGATAATATTTAGAGCTTGACGAAGGTCCCCAATATTTATCAGATCCTGTAATGATTTCTTAACCTTTTGTTTATAAGCATCCATTTCCATATATTTTTACCCCTTAATTATTAAACTTCATTAAAAAAATATATAAAGGTGAATCAATCAAGCCAGCATGATGATGCATTACCTCAACATTTACACTCCCATTTAGCATATAATTGATATATGCATCATATAATAAGATATTGTGTTTATCCGGTAATCTAGCAATTAACTCTAAAAAAGTTTTTACATCACCAACACACAAGTATGAAATGGCCTTGATATTATCTAATTCATTGGTTTTTATTCGGTATAACAATTCCTGCTTTATTTCATTTTTTATATACACTGATTTTCTAACAACTTCAACAAAGGTTGAAATATTATTATTTCTTATTAAGGAAAAAAGATACTGTTTTTCAATATATTTTAACTTTTCTATATCGTATGCTTTTCTTGCAAAACTTTCAAAATCCATATTGTTTTTCAAGTTATCAAATACTGCTTTCAAAGTGATAAAAATTGGTGAATCATAATGATTCACTAAATATTCAAGTGATTCTCCAATACCACTTAAAGTAGCGTCTTTTTCTTGAATACTAATAAGATTGTCCGAAATTCTGCAAAGTAGTGCCGCTCTTTCATTCCATGAATTCTCTGATAAATAATCACTAATAAGATGATCATCTAATTTTAGAGAAAGACATTTTTGAATAGCTTTATTAAAACTATCTTTATGATTTGCAAGAATTGTATTTATCTTTCCGAGTGCTGATTCGGGCATGAATGTAGTAATAACTGGGATGTTACATGCGATATATTCATATTGTTTAATTGGATCACAGTTAATAATAATGTCTGTATTTTCCTTAAAAGGAATAATCCCGATTTGCATATGTCTTAAATAGTTTTTTAAATCACTATGCTTTTTAGTACCGAGAAAATAAAGATTTGGGCAATTTTCTTTAAATAATTCATTTTTACCGAACCCTATAATCACAAAGGATTTATCCGGATTAGAATTTACTATCTCATAAAAAAGTTCCATATCAAACCATTCGTATATTGCACCAGAGTATACAATTCTCGGTTCAGGTATATGTTTGAGATCATCTGGAATATGTTCATTGTTGGTGAAAATAAAATCTCTTTCATTAACAGCATTTCGAGACAAATAAACATTTTTTCTTTCTTCAATAGATACTCGTTGTAAAAACAAGGAAGTAGCCGTAGTGGTAATAGCATCTGCTCGGTCCATTAATTCTTGTTCCCAGATAATATCGTGCTTATTTCCCCAAAATGCATATTCCAAATCAGAATGATCATCTACACATTCATAAATGTGGAAAAAATCACCTTTAAGAGAATTTATCACATTAACTTGATATGGCATATAGGTTAAAACTATTTTTTCCGTTTGTGTTACGGTATCTACTAATCTTTGCACAACATCAATATAGTTGTTACAGACCATTCTTTGTCCGCAAATTGCTGATATTGGTGTATAAATTTTGACACCATCTACCATTTTCATATTCTTAAAGGAATGATTTGTCAGGACCAAACTTGAAATGTTTTCGCTATTATCAACATTTATAATAGTGCTAGGCGAAACATAATAAACATCATGTCCAAGTTTAGCAAGAGAATGGGCAATATGATGCATTCTTTGATAGATATCTCCCCATCCACAGGAAGACAAAATTATAAAGCTTTTACGTATTTCTGACGCAGCAGTAATAAAAATGTTCTTAAGCGCCTCCTGATGCTCATACTTAGACAATATGTCATCTTTTAAATCACTATCTTTGGAATAACGATAGGAAAAGCCAAAATATAGTGATGCGTCGCTGTTATTTCCTATATTTTCCAGTGCGTATGCGTAATTAAAGTAAATATCTCCATTTTTCGGATCAATACTTAATGCCTTTTCAAGACACCCTATTGCAGCTTTATACTCACCTATTTTTAAGCACAATACCCCTCTTAAGTTCCAATAATCGGCATTATTCCAGTAATCAGATTCAATATTAATAATTGTGTTATACGCATGCTCTATATCATTATTTACTATATAATCTGCAATTTTCTTGAGTGCTGTCATTTATTATCCTCCAAATAAAAATTGATAGTTGTGATTAATAATGAGGTATCAAATAAACAATTTTTCTAAACGCTTTTCTGCTAAACAATATCCGTACTTAGAAGATAATTGATAATAATAAAGTGCTTTCTCTACATTACTAGTCACCTCATAATACACACCGAGATTATATGCTGGTAGGAATGTACTAGAACCTTGTAAATATTCTATATGGGTTTGGTTATTTAAACGTAAACATGTTAAAAAGCTATCCTCAATTTTTTGAATGTAATTTACAGCTTTATCAGAAAATACTAAACAATAATCTAAGTAATAGAGCCCTTTTGCAAAATGGAAATCAGAAACATTAATTAAAATCTCGTCATTTTGCATAATTACTTCTAATACCTCTTCTTTTCCACATTCTTTACCACAATTGATTACCTCTACAACTAATTCTTCATAATAGGGAGCGTTCTTAGGAACTAAATCATATGATTTTCTTAGAAGTTGAAAAGCTCTTTCATATTGCTTCTCAATTCTTAGTACTTTCCCAAGTTGAAAAAGATAATATGGATCTGTAGGGTTTTGCATAACTTCATTTAGTAATATTGGGATATTTCTTTTGCTTTTATTAGTTTCAAAATAACCACTATGATTAACCATTAAATCTAACTTAACTCTAGGTTTATTACTATCCAATTGTTCATGAATTGCTCCAATAAATCTAGTTTCTCTTGGAAAGAATCTTGAGACATACTCTTTAGCCTGATATATTTGATTTTCTTTTTTAAAATCACTACAGATTAATATTCGGCCAATCTTATTCTGAGACATGACTGATTCTAACTCAACTCTAGTTCCAGAGGTAATGTATTCATCACTATCTAATACTAATATATAGTCGCCAGTCGTCTGTTCAATCGCATAATTTCGTGCTTTAGAAAAATCATCACACCAGTTGAAATCATATAATAAAACGTTTGAGTATTTTTTAATGACAGAAATAGTTTGATCAGTTGAACCGGTATCTACTATTACCATTTCATCCACTATTCCTTGTACACTTTCTAGACATTTGTTGATCGTTGTTTCTGCATTTTTCACGATCATTGCTAAAGAAATTTTCAAAAAAAAACCTACTTTCGTAAAACTTTTCAACTAGTGCGACAATAGGGCCATTCAGAAAATAGTCTTATCCTAATAACTTAAAATTCTCTAAATAAAAGCTATCTCTAAATATATTCTTTGCTTTTTCTAACGTGGTAACCAACAAATTATAATTTTCTGCATTTTCCAATATATATATATAAAATCTAAAATCATTTTCAAAAATCATCATTGCATACTTTGCAAATTCAATTGCATTGGGTTTATTATTCGTTTCCATTAAACTGTTAATAATGTTGATAAAATCTTGCTCCGTAAAGTGATTCCAATCTCCTTTATCATAAAGTTGTAATGCTTCGACCTTATAACCATGTGAAAATAGTAAGGCGGCTATTTTAGAAATCACATTTTTCTCCGCATTTTGAATATTTGATAATATTACATCACATAAGGAGGATTTCTTATAACTCAATAAGGTTTGCAAAGAAAATAGTAGTAACTCTTCATCAATATTTCCATCAGGAGCTTCTCCACTCAATAAATTCATTAATGACTGAAAACTCTTATTTTTCTCAAATGGCGCTAAAAAGCTTGGCAATTTCTCATCTTCACTCTTAAGTTCTCTTAACAAGTAAAAATCTATAATATTAATCCAGTTTGCTTCATTTAAACTTTTTATTACTTCGTTTTGTAAAATCTCACTAAAATCTTCAGTATATCCCTCATGTTTGATTAATTGTTTCTTCAGTAAAGCAACTTTAGATAAGAGCTTATTCTCTTCATGGAATCTATCTAGCAAGCAACTTGCTAAAGAAGGATTTCCTACCTCAAAACAGGCTCTTACATAGCTTTTTACATTTTTATTGTTAACCAACTCTTTTGAAATTAAGAATCCGGAAATCTCTTCAACCGTATGAAATTTATTTAAGATAAATACAACTTTCTTTATACCCACTTCATGATACTTATTAATATTTAGCACACTCGTAAAGTGGTAAATTGCCCCATTATAATCTTCTTGATGAAGAAAAATTTCCCCTAGTCTTATATGAGGTCTTTGATTTTTTAAATCTGGTCTAAGGATAATATGACTATATTTATCTTCATTATTAATGATTTGGAGGAACATCCGTTTCGCATCTTCCAATTGACCTCTTAGGAAAAATATTTCTCCTTTTAAATATGAGAACTCAGGTGAAGTACTGTACATATTTTCAGCATCTTTAATGACGTTTAGCGCATCATTGTATCTCTTTAAATTCATTAAACAAATAATGATCTGAACTAATGTAGTTGAAACCCAAGAAAGTCGGAAATCTGCTTTCATCTTATAAGCTTTTAAATACGATTCTAAAGCATTTTCATAATCACCTATAGAACAATATTCATTCCCATAATTAAAATAGTCAAATGCCTTATTACCTCCATTACTCATTTCACGATCTAGGAGTTCCTTATTACGTTCACTTTTGCCTTTCTCATAGACAGTTTGATTTAAGTAACCTGAATGAAAAATTAATAGGCTTGAGTTTTTATTTTTCAACGGTTTTCCTTTATTATTCTTAAACTGTTCATGAATATTCCGATAGTAACTTATATCCCCATTATTTTTATAAATCCGATCATGAAAGTTCTGAACTAAATTCTCTCCAAACTTCCCAGCAAAATTTAAAATTTTGGCTGAATAAGCATCAAAATGTGCATCATCTTCTATTAATTCTTGAATAAAGTCTTTAAAATTCTCTTCATCGATGTACTCATCAGCATCTAATGCTATGATCCATTCTCCTGTAGCTTTTGATGCTGCGTAATTACGAGCTGCTGAAAAATCATTATTCCACTCAAAGTCATATATATTAGATGTATATTTTGCCACAATTTCTTTTGTATGATCTGTTGAACCTGTATCCACAATAATAATTTCATCTATTAAATGCGCAACTGAAGATAGACAACGCTCTATTACTTTTTCTTCATTTTTGACAATCATGCATAATGATAAGAAAGGTTTCATGATTTGCTCCTCCTTTTAGTAGTAAACCTAATAAAAATATCGTGCTTTAAAATAAAAGCACGATATTTCTTTAAACCTACTACTATTATTAACGAAGTAGTTGTAGTACACCTTGAGGCTGTTGGTTAGCTTGAGCAAGCATTGCTTGAGCAGCTTGGGAAAGAATAGAGTTTTTAGTTTGTGCCATCATTTCTTTCGCCATATCAACATCACGTACGCGAGATTCAGCCGCTGTTAAATTCTCTTGTGAAGCACCTAAGTTATTAATTGTATGTTCTAGACGGTTTTGGACAGCACAAAGTTTAGAACGTTGCTTAGATACCAATTCAATCGCAGCATCAATAGTGCTAATTGATGAACTTGCTGCAAGGTTTGTTCCAACAGAAACTGCAGTTGAACTTAAAGATAATCCAGTTGTACCCATATCAGAGATGCCAACATTAATAATTTGACCTTCGTTTGCTCCAATTTGGAACGTTCCAGAGAAACTTCCACCTAAAAGATTTTGAGTGTTGAATTCTGTGTTGTCAGCAATTCTATCAATCTCAGACATTAATTGGTTCAACTCATCTTGTATTGCAGTACGGTCAGCTGTTACGTTTGTATCGTTACCACCTTGTACTGCTAATTCGCGCATACGTTGAAGAATTGCGTGAGTTTCATTTAACGCACCTTCAGCAGTTTGAATTAAAGAAATTCCATCTTGCGCATTTTTCCCAGCCATTTCTAATCCACGAATTTGGCCACGCATTTTTTCAGAGATTGCTAAACCTGCAGCATCATCTCCAGCACGGTTAATACGTAAACCTGAAGATAATTTTTCCATTGATTTACTCATTGCGTTGTTTGCAGCACCAAACTGACGATGTGTATTAAGAGCTGCGATATTGTGGTTAATTCTCATTTTAAATTTCCTCCTTGAATTTTGTGTTCACGTCCTTGTGAACAATTAGTTTTATTGAGAAAGAACTCAGGTCGGCCGCCCTGTCCCCTCTCACATTATTAATATCGACAAAGTTTTTAATTGTTTAATATTTTTTTGAAGAAATTTTTCGGTTATTGTAAGAAAATTTTCCCATGAGTAAAGTTGCGAAAAAAAGAACTCCTCAATCGGAGTCCTATTGTTGTGCATTATTCAATATCGACATCACATTTAAAGTCCCTTTAGATGCATCTTCATTTTCTTTTTGAATTTCTAAAAAGATTTCTTTGCGGTGAATTTCGACATTTTTAGGGGCATTAATCCCTAGTTTAATTTGGTCGCCTTTCACAGAAATCACCGTGAGCTCGATATCGTTCCCAATTTGAATCGATTCACCTGTTTTTCTTGTTAAAACTAGCATTGAATCACCCCTTTTCCACTTTTTCTGGAAGGATGAAGTGCTTTGTCTTATAGTTACCCTCGTTTAGGATCAACTGTTTTGCTTTTTGATTCTTCGTATTCATAATTAAAGGCGCCTGCAGATTTGCCGTTGTTTTTTCAAAAGGATCTTGAATTGTTAAAATCGTATAGACCGTAGCATCTGTTTCTTGCTCTAGTCCCAATTGTTCAATCGTCGCATCATCAATTTCAAAGCTATAGTCTTTAAAGAATACGAATGGATTCGCAACTACAAAGCCTAGGGCTGCTGTTTGCACAGACTGGAGGATCGCATAAACATTATTATCTGGAAGTGGAAGTATCGCATATTGATTCTCTTCGGGAAATCCTGGAATCCCTGCTTCAAAAGTCCAAATATCTTGTTCCGTTATTTCTACATTACCTTGGTATTTTGTTTCAATATTCATCAGTCACATTCCTTTTCAAGAATTCTATACTTCTGACATTACACTTCTATATTAACAAAATCAATTTCCAAATCAGGATGTTGCCTCATCGATGTATGTACTTCCCCGGCTTTGTAATCAATGATTGGTTTCTGAGCAACCGTGTTATTAATAACTTTCTTCGCCTCAGCATATATATTTAGCTTTCCAGGCTGATAGTTCATTTTCACGCTAAAAGGAGGCGGTATGAATCCAATATTATATCCATAATCAAGAATCTGACTATTTCGTTCACCTTGACTAGCAATCGGATTTCCTCCATATTCGATTTGCATTAATTCATCGCCTTCGGACGCCCTCCTTGCCATTCCACTTAAAACAGCATCGTTGCCCTTAGCAGCATTTTCCTCAACTCGACGAAAAATATGCTTAATATCCATCGATTCCCATGCCACTGTTTGATCAATTGTTAAATACCCCGGAGTAGTTTCCATCAACATTTCTGCTTTCGGTTGTTCCAAACTGACAATCGCTTGTGGTTGCTCAACCGATTGCTGGGCAGTAGTTGTAGACATTTCGATTCTCGCATGGGTGGATTCGATTCGAATTTGTGGAATTTGCATTCTACTCACCTCTTCCTATAGAAAAAGCTATCTAATTTAGATAGCTTTTTTATCTTATCTTAAAAAGTCCATTAAAGTAGGTTGAATTACACGAGAACCGACAGAAAGGGCTGCTCTATGCACACTTTCTTGCGCTAACATCTCTGTTACAACCTTTTCAAAGTCGATGTCCTCATTTTCAGACATCATTTTTTTGGAGATAACCTCTTGCTCATCGATGCGTGATTCCATTAATTCTACACGGTTTGCACGTGCACCTAGATTTGCTCGGGCATCTGTTATGTTTGTCAGATGACCTTCAATTTTATCAAGGAATGGACTTAAGGTATCCCCATTCGATATTGGATCGCCTAATGAATTGATTAAACCTTCTATGTCACTAAACATTTCATCCGAAAAAGCGTCCTGAGGATTCACATTGACAGAAATAAAGACACCCTTTGATAATTCGAATTGAACCGGATTGCTATTGCCCGAAACCGTAATTGGTGAAACATCTACATCGACAGGCTTACTAAGTGTATCCGTACCATTAAAAATATACTTATCTCCCATTTTTGTATTCGCAATTTCTCCTAAATGTTCTTTCAACTGAGCAATCTCTTCACTGATAGAGACACGTTGTCCCTCATCGTAAGTGTCGTTACTCGCCTGAACGACTAGCTCACGAATTCTTTGTAAAGCCTGTCCTGCTTTATCGAGTGAAGCATCGGAGTTATCCATCCAGTTGTAGGCTTCAGAAAAGTTTCTTTTATACTGCTCGACCTCTTGTAAATTACGACGGTAGGTGATCCCTTTCATCGCAATGACAGGATCATCGGAAGGACGTGTAATTTTCTTTTGGCTAGAAATCCGATCTTGGTACTTCGCCATCGTCTCATAACTATTCGTTAAGTTTGAAAGCATATTACCAGAAAGCATTGATTGTGTCACACGCATCAGTTATTCACCATCCTATCTACCAACGGTACCCATGCCGTTGATTACTTTATCAAGCATTTCATCTATCACGGTAATTTGTCTAGCAGCTGCACTGTATGCATGCTGGTATTGAATTAAATTTGTCATTTCTTCGTCAAGAGACACAGAGCTCACCGATTGACGATTGTTTTCCACAGAATCTCTTAAAATCGTACTATTGTTTGTTAATCGATTTGCTTGCATCGCATCAACTCCAAGCTGACCGATAACACCTTCATAGAAGAAATTCAATGTACCTGTATTAATGATACTGAAATCTTTTAGATTAATGGTTTCTGTTAGACCTTCAAGCTTTTGATTTTCATTTGTAAGTAGCATGTTTGCAATGTTTGCTAGATTAAGAGCATTCTTACCATCACCAGCTTCGACTCCACCGCTAGCATTTAGTTTCGTCGACACAGCGATATCGCTTGGGTTTAAATCTCCCATCGTAATCGCTTGAGCCGCACCTTTATACGAGTTCTTATCAGCAAAATTTACCGTTGAACCAGCTGTCACGGTGAAAAATTGATCGGAACCTTGCTCTCCACTTAAACTATAGCCCTTCGAATGAATCTCATTAAATAGACTCGCAAAAGAGAAAGCATATTTATCGAGATTATCTAGCATCTCAGGGTACTTCCCTTTAACCCCATTCGAAGTTTCATAGCCATAAGACTCGATTAGACCTTTTATCTTCCCTGAAGGAAAAACCACTTCATCAGACCCATTTACAAAAGCAATGGAGCCTTTAACTTGTTTTCCATCAGAACTAAAAACAGTCAAATTACTAATCGCGCCAGGTATGTCATAAGAGAGCCCATTTTCCCCTTCAAATCCTAGCTGAACAAAACCAGTTGTATCTACTAAGTTAACATCCGTTCCATTTAACTTAATGATGTATTGCCCTTCAGCCATTTCTTGTGGCTTTCCACCTGACTGAACCTTCTCTACTTTTATATCTAAATGATGCGATAATTGGTCGACTAACGCATCACGTTGATCATATAAATCATTTGGTAAATAACCATGTGGCTCTACATCGCCAATTTGTTTATTCAATTCAGCAATTTGTTTTAAAATCGAGTTAATTTCTTTTAAATTCACACTAACTTCATTGCCGATATCATTTTTAATCGTTGTTAAAGATTCACTTAAGAAATGGAAGGTATCCGCAACAGCTTGACCACGCTCTAGTGTTACTTGACGAGTTCCTTCATTTTCAGGATAAGTAGCGAGATCCTGTAGCGACTGCCAAAATTCACCCATAACCGAAGATAATCCGTTTTCCGTCGGTTCATTCATAATGTCTTCCATCTTGCTTAAAGAGCTTGCCTTTGATTCCCAATAGCCAAGCTTATTTTGCTCATTGCGATATTGGACATCTAAGAAAGATTCGCGAATTCGTTCGATTGAACCTGCCTTTACTCCTGTTCCTAATTGTCCAGGGATCATTGGAGCATTCATACCAGCAGCCGGATAAGCTTCTGTTTGAACGAAATTTACCCTTTGACGTGTATACCCAGGAGTATTGGCATTCGCGATATTATGACTCGTTACATATAGGGCATTTTGTTGTGTGAACATGCCACGCTTGGCAGTTTCCAATCCATGAAACGTTGAAACCATGTGTATACCTCCATTTCCCCTTAAGCCTTCGAATCAAAAATTGATAAGTTCGGCATATCTTCTTCCTCATCCTTCGAATAGTTCGCAGGATTGTTCGGAACTAGTAAATCTAAATTTAATGAAACTACTTGTAGTGATTGTTCAAGTAATTGTTGGTTAAGGTCATTCACCGTCTTCAATTCCAACAATTGTTGTGTTAATCCTTCTTGAAGAGCTTCGAGGTCTTCTTTCTCGTTTCCTGTAAAAAGTGCTAGGCACTCCTGAAGCGTGGCTTCTTTTTTACCAGGAAGAAGTTCCTGCATGAGCTTCACGCGCTCTTTTTCAACCATTTGAATGGCACTTATATGTGATTGTTCATTTTTCATTAAGTTATTTAAGGCTTCTAGGTCTCCCTTTTTTAAAACCTCTGTTTTTTCTACCGCAATTTGATAGAGGCTTTTATGAAGCTTTAACAGTTTATCTAGTATTTTAAATAACGGTTGAGCCATATAGCCCCCACCCTTTCTTGTCAAAAAATAAAATCAGTATATTCTACTGATTTTATTTGTCCTATTCATTATATCGGCCAGTCGACAAAATTCTTTAAGTATAAATATTAATTAAAAGTCCCTTAATTTCTCCAACCATGTTGAGAATGTCGAGACCACTCTTTTCTTTTTGTAAAACTGCATTCGTTAAATCAATGAGTTTGCTGTCGACTTCTTTAACGATTTTGTAGACCTTCGTGCGACCACGACGATTAAAGCCTCTTTGCTCCTCGAGCTTCAATCCATTATTAACAGCATCTTCCATAAATTCTTTGACCATTTTCTTGTACTTTTTCAAATCTTCAACCGTTCTAGATTCAGCCAGTACTTTTCCTTGGTCTTCGATATCTTGCATCATTTTTGTCATTTTCTCATGAAGAAGATCTTCACGCTTTTTCCCCATCACTTCTGTAAAAGAAACGGAGGCACTCGCGATTTCTTCCTTCTTTTCAACACGATTCATTCGCGTCTTGGAAACTCTATTTATTTCCATCTCATTCACCACCTAGAGGTCATAAATTTATTTTATATTAAATAGGTTTTTTCACAAAATAACTACACCAAAAAAGAGGAGAAGCCGACATGACTCACTCCTCTTGAATAAATTATTTCAATAGTTGTAGAATTCCTTGCGGTAACTGGTTTGCTTGTGCAAGCATTGCTTGTCCCGCTTGGTTTAGAATATTGTTTCGAGTAAAGTCTGTCATCGCTTCTGCCATATCTAAGTCGCGAATACGAGATTCAGCTGATGTTAGGTTTTCATTGGCCGTTTGGAGATTGTTTGTTGTGTGCTCTAGACGGTTTTGAAGAGCACCTAGCTTGCTTCGCTCTGAAGAAACAAGTTTAATTGCATTATCAAAAACATCAATAGCTGCACTCGCGTCTGCTTCCGACATAACGCTAACACCTTTATCAGCATCAGTACCTGGAACATTTGCTGTTCCATCTGTTTTACGACCAATCCCTAAAGTAGCTGCATCCATAACCCCAATACTAACTGCTAAAGTCTCCGAACTATTCGCCCCAATTTGGAAGTTCAACGCTAAATCTTCTGTTCCTGCAGCAGTACCACTAAACAACTTCTTCTGGTTAAATTGAGTTGTATCAGCAATACGGTCAATTTCCTTTGTTAACTGATCGATTTCATCTTGAATCGATTGTCTATCTGTATCTTCCAAAGTTCCATTACTTGCTTGAACAGATAATTCTCTCATTCTTTGTAGAATGCTGTGGACTTCGTTCAGGGCACCTTCACCAGTTTGAATAAGTGAAATCGCATCAAGTGTATTTCTTTCTGCCATATCTAAACCACGAATTTGTGAACGCATTTTTTCCGAAATCGCTAGACCAGCAGCATCATCAGAAGCCTTGTTGATTCTTAGACCAGATGAAAGCTTCTCTAAGCTTTTCGAAGTGCTGTTCATCGTTTGTGATAGATTACGGTATGCATTCAATGCTTGAATATTATGATTGATTCTCATTCCTTATTTCCCCTCTTCCACTAAAGTTTGTTCGCGTTCAAGTACCATGACATTTTGTTCATAAGCTGTTGCTTTTCTGCGAATCTGCATTTGCTTTTGATCCGGTTTATTTTTCATCGCTTCATTCCAGGCACTTGCTAATCTTTCCGCAATCGTTACAACACCTTGAAGAACAGCGATATCCTTCTTCTTATTCCCGTCAATAATTTGTTCAGCCATATAGTTATAGAGCGCATCGAGCTGGTCGGCGATAATGCCTGCTTCATAATTCAAGCCAGCCCCCAGTCGGTATAAAATGTCATTGACCTTTTGTAGCTTTATATTTGCATCTATATATTGATTGTCTTTTATATCTTCAATTGAGCCATTCAGTTGGTCAATCAGAACCTCATATAATAACGAGGTGATTTCTTGTGAATTTTTTTGATAGATAAATTCTTCCGTTAAGAATTCCACAAATACGGCCCCCTGGATTTCGTTCTCAATTCATTTATCGACAAAATTTTCGAAAGCTTAATAGCTTTTTTCCATTTCTTCGATCATGAGAAGAATCTCAGCCATCACTGAATACAGTTGTGGCGGGATATTATCCCCTAAATCTATATCTAATAAATTCTGTACAAGACTTGAATCCTCTTCCATTTGTACATTATGTTGTTTCGCCATTTCAATAATTTTCGCAGCCAATTGTCCACGACCTTGAGCCACAACTTGCGGAGCCTTATCAGCCTGCTCATTAAAACGGATCACGGCTGCAGAAGGACCATTAATTTGTTTACGGTTTTTTTGATTAAAGTACTGTGTATTCATACCGAAAAATCGTATCCTCTCCCGTTATTCTGAACAATCGCAGGATTTGGAGCTTGCTTCTTCACTTGCTCTGCTCCTTTTTCCTCTGAAAAACGCGTAAATTGAATCGAGCCGATATTGTAACCAATCTCCTCCAAACTTTCCTTCGCCTTAAGAGCAATTGGTTCAATCTTCTCTTTGAAATCCGCTTTATCGTTTTTAAGTGTCACAGACAATGTCCGCTCCACTGCTGACAGAGTGATTCCAACATCGCCAAGCTTTTTCGTTTCAAGGAGAAAATAAAGACTACAGTTTTCCCAATCCACTTTTTCTTGCTCATTTTTCGCATTCACGAAAACTTTCACTTGCTCCGCTTGGTTTTGTAGTAAAAACGGAATCGTAAACATCATGCTTTGTAGAGATGATGAATCAGTTTTACTCAAAAGCTGCTGGCCAGTTATTTGCGTTAAAGCTTGCTCTGCTTTTTGCGCCATAGCCTGGTCTTGGTTTGACTGAACAAGCTTGAGCAAAGCATTTTTCATGGAACTGTTCGCTTCCTCTTGCCCCTTTGAGACCAAGAAATGAGCTTGATCCGCTTCATAAGTTACACCGATATTCCGTAAGTGCTCAAACATTTGTCTACCAGTTGCCACATCGCGAACTGCCTGCATTGAAGATTCAAATTGCGCAAGCTGTTGTGTAGGAGCCGGCTGCTCCATCTGTAGGAATTGTTTTGAGACAAAATGCTGCATACGTGTATCGGAAGGCTTGAAAATAAGCTTTTCGATGCTATTTTTAACATCCTGCACAATTTTCGAAGCTTGCACCTGATCGCCTTTTTCTAAAAGACTCTTCGCTTCAGCCAATTGCGAGCTCGCCTTCAGCACCTTTTTCTCCGTTGCCATATCGGTGTAGAGCATCATATCGCCTTTTAAAATAGATTGGTCAAGCTGCTTAATCGTTGCTTCTAATAATGGCTTCGCTTGGGAAGCTGCAAGGGGTTTCTGTTGTTGAAGCAAACTCTCCACTGTCTGGAGATTGCGCGTGATGTCCCTTTTAACCTGCTTAAAATCAATCGCCATTTGCGAAAGTTTTTCAGTTATTTTTGTAACGATGAAATCCTTTGACTGAACCGGTAATGATGCCACAAAATCATCATTGAGTTGATACATATCCTGCTGCATACGTACCTCTGATGAGCTGTCAGACTTCAATTGCTCCAGTGCTCCCATCACTTCTTGCCTTGCTGCCAATTCTCGCCCTGCCTCAGCAAGTCTTCGAGCGTTGGATAGAGTAGCTTCCGGTACGTTTTCTTCAAGCATAGCAAAAACTTTTTGCATATCAGGCTCTTTTTTCAACATCTTGATAAGATTATCTACGTTGGAATCTGTATTCACTTCAGGTTCCAACGCTTTTAAAAGAGTTGTTTTCGCAACCGTTTCAAGCTTAAGAGCATCCTCTAAGCCAGCAATGCCTTCTTTTGATAAAAGGTTAACCATCTCCTGGATGCTTTCTCCTTTTTGTAAAAGCTCCGTTAGTGTGGCTTCATTTCCAACCGCCGCCACTAATTTCTGTCTTGCTGCAACGTTCAACTGTTCTGCCTGTGCCACTAACCTTTGGACATTTTCAGGTAGTGAAGCTGATTTAGACAGTTGAATCGCTTTTTGGATATCTCCTGCTTGCAGGGCTGTTCTAATTCTTGCCTCCACAGAAGAAGAATCCTTTAATATTTTTGCTGGTACTTTTCGATTGCGTTCTGGAACAATCTCATTTAATAAATCGCTGATTTTCCCCTTACCATGGAGCGCTTCATGGACAGATTTGATTTGTACTGGAGTAAACTCTAATCCTTTTTTCGCCATGGCTGAAATTGTTTCGAGTTTCTGGTCCATCGTGCCTTCTCCATTTTCAAGAAAAGACGCGATTTGAGTGACTGTACCTTTTGATACAGGAATATTATTTTTCGCCAAAATATCAATGGCTTGCTTTAGGCCTGCCTTCGTATCTTGATTAATGGTTAATCCGTCTAATACAGAAGTAGGTTTTGATGGTGTTTGAATTTGTTTTACAGTTGGAATGGATTCGTTTGTATTGGTCACTTCGATGGAGATTCTGCCATTGGAAGGGACAGCTCCTTGGAACTTAACCTTCACCTCTTGACCCTTCATTTGCAGTATGGCTTCGTTATTCGGGAGCTTTTCCTTAACGGTAGCTTGCATAACGTCGCCTTGTTTTAATGTTAGAGGCAGACTTTCATTAGGAATGGATGTTGCGATGGTTGTTTGATTGTTGACCTGCATACCTTTTCACGCTCCAGCATTAATGTTCTTAGAAAAGAAAAAATCAATACCCAGACGTATTGATTTATTTCTTGTAAAATTGGAGAATTCCATTTGCAATATCGACAGAATTTGGTTTGTACGTTCCATTTTCAACTTGAATTTTCAGTTCATCTACTTTTTGCTGACGTTCAACTTCAACAGAATTGATGTTTTGAAGCCCTTTTGCAATGGAAGAGATTTCGACCTTATCCAATTTTGTGCTAGCAGTGGCCCCGACTTGTTCAAGCTTGTTCATCTGGCGCTTATAAGGATTAATGCCCGATGGACCTATATTGTTGTTAATCTTCATGATTATCCCTCACTTTCTACCGAACATATCACTCTTACCCTTATTATCGTCAAAAGTAAGGAATTCTTTAATGTATTTTTTAAAAAAATCCGCATGCAATTTAGCATACGGATTTTTCATTAACTGCGATATTTATTATTTGCTGCAAAATAGGTTGCCTTTTTATCAATTTCGCGTCTACGTTCTTCTTCAATTGAGAAGCGATCGAGTTCTTTTTTCAATGTATCTGCACAAGGCTCACATAACTTACCTTTTTGAATGGTTGTCCCACATTTTTCACACGGATATCCTAAATTCGGAAATGAAGCCACTTTTAGGCGTCCAGATTTGATGAATTTAAGAATTAATTCTTCCTCTACACCTGTTCCCTCTACTACTTGTTCGATGGTAGCAGTCCGATTTTCACGTTGGCGAATAAATTTGTATACTGTTTCAAAAGATGCTTCTTCTTCCTTCCAGCACTTTTGGCACAAATCACGGTGGTTATTTCTAACGAATAGCTCTCCGCAATTCGGACAGTTTGATAGCTCTTCCATGATTCAAAATCCCCTCTCCACGAGACATTACTATTTTGATTATAACGTTTGGATGTGGAGAAGAATATGAAAAAATTAAGACAATTGTTGGTAATAGTCAAATAGTCGGATGCTTTTCCCATTTGCTATCAACTTGTTAGCATTATTCTAGCAAATTGCTAGCAAGTTGATAGCATTCTGATAGCACTTTGCTATCACTCAGATAGCACGTGCTAGCATTAAGATTCAGGCGTCTTTCCCCTCTTTTATTCTAATCTGTCATGAACGGATTTTTTGAACAAGCCGGTGCCAAAATACTAACTCCACAGAACTCTATTGACTGATAACCTCTTTTAAAACAACTGCTAGCAAGTGCTAGCAATGTGCTAGCGTAGTGATAGCAATTTGATAGCGACTTGCTATCAAGTGCTAGCTTCTTGCAATCGTTAAAGAGGATACCGATTTTGCCCCGGCATGCATCAATATTTTTGCCGCATGTCTTAAAGTTGAACCCGTTGTGTAAATATCGTCGATAAGAAGGATAGCTTTGTCAGCAACGTCCCTCCCCTCTTTAAGCCGGAAGACCTGCGGAATGTGTATACGATCATAACGGGATTTTTTCGATTGTTTTTCACTATGGGTTCGTTCGAGGAGATGAGTAGGAGAATGACCAGCTTCAACAATGAGCGCCTCTGATTGATTAAAGCCTCGTTCGAATTGACGTTCAGCGCTTAAAGGGATAGGGACAAAAAGAGTGTCAGATATAAGCTTCTGCTGGATGTTGGTTGAAAAAATCTTTGCCAAGATATAATCACCGCGAAATTTGTATTGGCTAATAATTTCTTTTAAAAAGGTATTGTACTCATAGAGTGACTCATTTTTAAGTAAATATCCCTTCCATTCTTCGTCCTCCTCCCAACGGACACAATCGAGACAGCGACTATTAATTACAAATTGTGGTTCTAATTTTTCGAGGGGTCGGTTGCAGATATTACAAGTATCGCCTTCAATTTTGATTAGTTGTGCTTCACAAGTTGGGCAAAGATATGTTGCCGTTTTAACTTTGAAAAAGCTCGACCAATTTGTATTTGAGGTAATTTCCTCATGACAAAACAAACAATATTCACTCAACGTCAATCAATCCTTTCTGTAAAGCCTCTTTATTCATGTTTTGAATTTCCTTTCTCGCTTTCAGCATCGACTCCGTTAATCCATAGTGAAAAAAGGTAATATCTCCGTTTGGAAATTGCGCACTCCGTCCAACCCTTCCAGAGATTTGGACAAGAGCGCTTTCTGTAAAAATGCGATCATCTGAGCCAAGGACAGCCACATCTAAATTAGGAAACGTCACTCCTCTTTCTAAAATGGTCGTGGTTATAAGTAGTGGAATTTCTTTATTTCGCAAAGCTTTTACCTTTTCTTTGCGATTCGGATCTTCTGCATGGACCGCTTCAATATCTGGATGGAGTTTTTGAAGGATCGGAAGAATTTTCGGGATTAACTCGATTTTTGGGATGAAAAAGAGAGCATGTTTACCTGTGTCAATTCGATGTTTCAACCATTTCATCACATTGGCTGGGAGTGTACCTTTCGTTAATGCTTTATTCCAGTTTCCACACCAAACAAACTCCGGGGCTGGAAGTGGATGACGATGGTAACGAGCAGGAATCGTAACAAACTCTCTTTTACCTTGGCGACATTCCTTTTGCCATTGTTCGTTCGGAGTAGCCGTTAAATAAATGAGTGAAGAATTATCTTTTCGAGCCTGCTTAACCGCAAACTGTAAAGCTTCATCAACAGAGTATGGAAAAGCATCGACCTCATCGAGAATGATCGTATCAAAGGCTTTGTAAAAACGGAGGAGCTGATGGGTCGTAGCAATCGTGAGTGGGGAATATTTTTGTCGGTCTTCTGAACCACCGTAAAAGGAAGCAACTTCAATGGTTGGAAATACTGCTTGCAAGCGTGGAGTTAGTTCGAGGACAACATCGGTGCGGGGAGTTGCAACGCAGACTCGTTTTTGTTCGGAAAGTGCATGGTGTATTCCTTCAAACAAGACTTCGGTTTTTCCAGCTCCGCAAACAGCCCAAACTAATAGCTCTTTGTTCGCCTTGATAAATTCGATAACTTGATTGGATGCGTGTTGTTGTCCCGAAGATAAAGTGCCTGTCCAATCTAATGTCGCATCGGTATGTTGCAAGTCGTTCTCATCACCCCAGCCATATAACGGCGTACACGTACTTACTCTTCCCATCATGATGCATTTTCGACAATAGGTACAGATTTCCCTGCATCTAGAACAAGGAAAAGTCGCAAACAAACTTTGGTCCTCATTTCCACAGCGCTCGCATTGAGGTCTATTCTTATTAAGCGTGATTCCTTTCCGCATAGTAATATAGCCATTTTCATAGTGTGATTGGATATCTTCAAGGGAGTAGGGGATTTCATCGATAAGTAGCTGTTTTCCGAGGAGCAACTTTTGGAGCTCACGATTGAATGAGAAGTTCGGATTCGTTGGAGGTTGGGGAATTTCGGCTAAAGAGGTAATGGCTTGAGTAATCTCAGGTGTTGTAAGCAGTGCTTCAGTTACTAATTTTTCACGGAGTACGGCAAAATTCATTTTGGGGACACCTCTTTTAATGTTTTTTTAGTCGCGGGGATGAGACAATTCTAACATTTATTAATGTAGTAATCGGACAATTTTCGAGTGTATCGCGAAGTTTCAGAGACAGGGGGCTAAATTTATCAAAAAACGTCACCCAACCCAAAGCTGAATGACGTTCTAAGATGTTATTATTTTTTCACCCAGCCGAGGCCCATTGCACCTTCACCAAGATGACTCGCAATGACTGGTCCGAAGTAACTAATCGTGAATTCAACGTTTGGTAGCTTTGCTTCCAACTCTTTTTCCCATTCCTGTGCTTCTTCTTCACGCTTCCCTTGGAAAATAACCGCTTTGTAGGCCACTCCGCTCGAAGCATCTTCTTCAAGCATATCCGCAATACGCTTCATTGCTTTTTTGCGCGTACGAATTTTTTCAAACGGGACGATAACTTTATCTACAAAGTGTAGCAAAGGTTTGACTTGTAGCATACTTCCAATGATCGCTTGCGCGCTAGATAGACGACCGCCGCGCTGCAAATGGGATAAATCATCAACCATAAAATAAGCTCGCATCGATTTTTTCATTTCATCTAAACGTGCAATGATTTCCTCAGGCCCCTTGCCAGCACTAGCCAACTCAGCTGCTTCAATCGCATAAAGTCCCTGCATCATACAGCTGATTTCAGAATCATACGCATATACTTCGATACCGTCCACAAGATTCCCTGCTGTAATCGCGCCTTGATAAGTACCGCTAATTCCGCTTGATAGATGAATGCTAATGACCGCATCAAAATCCTTGGCTAGTTTTTCAAATAGAGTAACAAACTCTCCCGTGGTTGGTTGAGAAGTTGTTGGTAGCCCTTTCGTTTTAATCTCTTCATAGAATTCATCCGCATGTAAATCAATTTCTTCTCTATAAGTTTCGTTCCCGAAAATAACACTTAAGGGAATCATATGGATTTTTAATTTATCTCGCAATTCCTTCGGGATGTACGCCGTACTATCCGTGACAACTGCCGTTTTCATATATGTACCATCCTTTATATCTACTAAATTTTTGCAAGAGTTGCTTATACTATATGTTTAGTATCCATTTTATATGAAAATTTTCGAAAATGCATTAGTTTAGACGTGCTTCTTATTCTCTATAAATCGGCAGCTAGGAAAATTGCTACACCCTAGAAATTCCTTTTCTAGTAACTAATGATCCTCCACATTTGGGACAAATATTAGCTTTGATCTGCAGCTTTTTTTGTTTTTGATCATGGCGGATTGTTCTGATATGTTCAGTTTTCGCTCCTTTTTCAGTTACGATATTTTTAAGAATCAGGTCTTTCAACTTCCCCAGATCTTCCTGCAGAATAACTTGTTCCTGATACTGGTAAATAACCTTCAGTAATCGAGAATCATATGTCACGTGCACACGTTCCGAGTTAATCTGAATTTTTTTCAAAGTCGCCTTTGGATTAAAAGCAATAATTGAAATAAACTGCTGTGTACCAACAATCTGTTCTAACGCTTTGATATGCCCATAGTTTTAAAAAATCGGTTTATAAAGCTTTTCTTTTCGATTAAAAATCCATAGATTGAAAGAATGAGATGATCGATTTGAGTAGTTTTTCCATCACGGGAAGGCAATAGAATATCGTGGAGTACAATGTGGTTTGTACTGGTGTCAAATTTTTTCAGTGGAAAGCGAACCCTTCCTTCACCGATAAAGCCCTTAAAGCGTGGATTTTGAAATATAAACGCAGTAATGATTAGCAATAAAAATAAATAGACCAAAGAAATATTACCCCCTTTGCCAATTCATGCTCTTCCATAATCCTTAACCTACCTTGACTCCCCTTCTTTCTAACTCATTTTTTAGCAACCGAATGAATCCTTCGTCTACTTTTTTCTCAACTGCTAAGTTCAATAAATCTACTATGTGGTGATCCGCTAAGGTAATTAAAGAAGTCATTTACAAATCATCCTTTAGTATCGGTTCTTTTATCCTATTAAATCATTTTCAAACAGACATGTAAATACTTGCCATTTATTTTCATCATTTGTTCATTTTTAAACTTTTTTATTTTGAATATTCTAAAAATATGTTTATTATAATCTATTTATAGTATCTTATAATCAATAGTCTTAATTAGGAGGTAACAGATTGACAAGATACGAAGAAATAGATACTCTACGAGGTTTGGCAGCTCTAACAGTCCTGCTTAGTCACTTTATGGTGGTATTTGACTTCAATACTCATAACACCTATGCCATGGGATTCGCCACGAACTGGTACAAGTATTCACCACTCCATATTGTCTGGGCCGGCCATGAAGCCGTGCTGTTTTTCTTCATTCTAAGTGGATTTGTTCTGACTTTACCCTTTATGAAAAATCATTCCTTTTCTTACCGTGGGTATCTCGTAAAACGTTTTTTCCGGATCTACATCGCTTGCATAGTGTCCATATTCGCTGCATTGATTCTAAAATGGAGCGTCGTTCAAAACATGCGAACCGTTGATAGCGCTTGGATGAATACAATGTGGGATGAAGATTTTTCGATAAGTACTATCATCAATCACTTTTTGTTAGTTGGGGCTCACTCTGGTGAAATTAGTCCGGTAATTTGGTCGCTCGTCTATGAGATGAGAATCTCGATAATTTTTCCGGTCGTCGTCTATTTTGTTCTTAAATACGATTGGAAAAAGCTCTTATTGTTTGCACTACTCTTGTCCGCCTTCTGCTGTATACTATCAGCCATGTTCTCCAACAACACACTCAACAATCTCTTACTAACTGGTCATTATACGTCAATTTTCATAGTAGGTTCCATACTAGCAAAGCATCATTTAACCATTATCGAAAAAATGAGATCAATTAAGAGATGGCAAAAATATGTACTGCTCATCATCGGCGTGCTGGTTTACACATGTAATTGGCTCATAGATCCAGATTCATTCGTCCACAATATTTTAATTGTAGACTGGACTGCCACAATAGGGGCAAGCATTTTCATGATGTTAAGTTTATCCTCATCTGCACTTTCCAAGCTTTTAAAATCAAAGATCCCTTCTTTTTTCGGAAAAATATCCTATAGTCTGTATCTATACCATTTAACTATTTTGATGTTCTTTATTAAATTTGACACAGGACTTCCTATTGCATTGACTTTGCCGCTCACCTTTATCGTGTCCATCTTCGTCGCTACTGTTTCCTATCAATTTGTTGAAATTCCATCTATGAGAGCAGGAAAAATAATTGCGAATCGATTAAAAGAAAAACTGAGCGTATCAAAATCAGCATAATGCATAAAAGCACCCCATTCATCACTGAATGGGGTGCTTTATAATCTCGCTTTATAATCTCTCTTATTTCACTTCTACCCAGCCATTTTTAATTGCTACTACAACAGCCTGAGTACGGTCGTTTACATTCATTTTTTGAAGAATGTTACTTACGTGGTTTTTAACGGTTTTTTCACTAATAAATAGTGCTTCACCAATACCACGATTACTTTTTCCGTCTGCCAATAATTGAAGAACTTCACACTCACGACGAGTTAATAGGTGAAGAGGACGTCTAATTTCAACTTGCTGAACATAACCGTCGCTACCTCCAACTTCCTCTACCGCCAAGCGACGATATTCTCTTACAAGATTATGGGTAACCTTCGGATGTAGGTAAGAACCGCCATCCGCTACAACTTTAACCGCTTCGATTAAAGCATCAGCATCCATTTCTTTTAATAAATAGCCAGTAGCTCCAGTTTTAAGAGCATGCTGCACATAATTCTCATCATCATGAATCGATAAAATAATCACCTTTGATTCAGGAAACTTTTCGATTAATTGACGAGTTGCTTCCACACCGTTCACTGTTGGCATGTTAATATCCATAATCACAACATCCGGATTGTACTGCTCCACTAAATTAACTGCCTCTGAGCCGTCGTCACCTTCAGCTACAACCTCAAACGAGGATTCAAAATCTAGTATTCTTTTAACGCCTTCTCTAAATAATTGGTGGTCATCTATAATAACAATTTTCGTTGTCATTTGATTCGCCTCCCTACGCCCATTTTTTTTCTGTTCTATTTCACTTCTAGCGGAACTTGAATCAGCACTACGGTACCTTTTCCGATTTTTGAATCGATGGTAATCTCCCCGCTTAGCAGTTCAACTCTTTCTCTCATTCCAATGATACCAAAGGATTCTGCTTTTCTCTCTTTCGGATCAAAGCCTTGTCCATCATCTTTTATTAAAATGGTGATTTTATCTGGTTTTATTTCGAGCTTCACAATGATTTCACTTGCATTCGCATGCTTCAAGGCATTTTGTACCGATTCCTGAACAAGTCGGAATAGGGCAACCTCGAACTTAGAAGGAAGTCTTTTTTCTTCCCCCATATTTTTATACGTAATGCGAGTCGTACTATGATACTCTTCGATGGTTTGCAGGTACTTTTTGAGGGTAGGTACTAATCCGAGATCATCAAGTGCCATTGGTCGCAAGTCATAGATAATACGTCTGACCTCATACAACGCACTACGAACCATCTTTTTCAGGTTCTTAACTTCAGATAAAGCATCCTTTGCCCCATATTCATTATAGACTTTTTCAATCAAATCCGAGCGCATCATCACGTTTGCCATCATTTGCGCTGGCCCGTCATGAATTTCACGAGAAAGACGCTTTCTCTCCTCCTCCTGCGCTTCAATGATCTTTAAGCCGAAGTCTTGCTTCATTTTGGCGTCTTCTAATACCTCGCTCATCTGCTTCAAATCACTCGTCAAATAGTTCATGACAACGGTGATTTGTAAAACGAGGCGTTCTGCCTTATCAATCGTTTCCGTAAGACCCACAAGCCTGCGCTCGATATCGTCTCTTCGTCCTCGAAGTTGTTTTTCCGTCTGCCGATTCATAGTGAGATCCATCTGTATTTGATGAGCTTTCTCGTATGCCTCTCGAACCTCCACTTCCGTGTAGTCCTTAAAATGCATACTTACCTCTGAGAGACGTTTCCTCGCTAATCGCGATTTAGCCTCTAGCTCATCTCCCTCTTCAATGATTCGGCCAACCATTATTCGCACATCTCGTAATTCATCAACCAAGGAATCGTAATCACGCCGGCACTGTTCCCCTATGCGGAAAATTTCATCCTTACTATCTCCTACGGTTTCTACCATCTTGTCCAGTATCAAATCAAGAGTTTTTGTGTCAAATTTTCTAATCATAAATAAATATTCCTCCAAGGAAATAAAAAACCCTTTCTTACTTGATAAATATTTTACCTTTATTTTCCCCAAGATACTATATTTCTACCTTGAAAATAATAGGAAAATGACTGAAAATCGATAAAAAGATGGAGAAATATTTTTCAAAATAAGCCATATAGCCTAAACTAGTTTGTGACCTATTTCTCATTTAGGATAGATGTTCGGAATGCCAATTACAATATTATTTTACAATACCAGTGACGTGTTTCATTATAGCATGACAAAAAGTCAATCATGTTAAAGTTTCATTACAAGGTGATGTTAATTTGATACAGGACCATTTGTCGACTTATAATAGAATAAGTCGAGTTCTCGACATTAAAAGATAAGGAGTGATTCCATGCTCCCTAGCTATTATACCGTTAAAGGATACGGGGAAAATGAAATAGTTATCGAAAAATCCCGTTTTATTGCTCATGTGACGCGAGCAACCACGGAAGAAGAGGCCCAGGAATTTATTCAAACGATTAAAAAGAAACATTGGAATGCCACCCATAATTGTTCTGCCTACCTGATTGGTGAGAATGACCAAATCCAAAAAGCCAACGATGATGGAGAACCAAGCGGTACAGCTGGAGTCCCTATTTTAGAAGTGTTGAAAAAAAGACATCTAAAAGACACTGTTGTTGTCATCACACGGTACTTTGGTGGCATAAAATTAGGTGCAGGTGGACTAATCCGCGCATATGGAAAAGCCACTTCAGAAGGCATCAACGCAACTGGTATGGTTGAAAGAAGACTCATGAAAGTCATGCACACAAAAGTCGATTATACCTGGCTCGGAAAACTCGAAAACGAACTACGATCTTCTATATATAATGTAAAAGAAATTCATTACCTCGATACAGTCGAAATTGAAACATTTGTTGAAGAAAGCCAAACGAACGCGTTCACAGAGTGGATGGTTGAGCTGACGAATGGGCAGTGTGAGGTGAGTGAAGGTAAGATACTTTATTTAGAGAAGGATGTAGGATAAAATTTCATTTTACGAATAAGGAAAAAAATTGTAGAATGTAATTTGGCCTATAAAAAATAAATGTTAGTAAACTTTAACTATATAAGATAAATCAAAAAGGGGCAAATTTATGTCTAATAGCAGGATTAGAAATAAAAGTGAAAAAATAAGAAAAAGAAGAAGAAGAGTCCGTTGGGTTGTATTTCCCATCTTAATTATTTTGATTAGCGGAATTGCATACGGGGCTTCTTTACTAAATAAAGCCGAATCAGTAATGAATGATTCTTATACGCCAATTGAAAGAGAAAGTGCAAGAGAAACCAAAGTAGATCCTTTAGAAGAGAACTTTTCTATTTTATTTGTCGGTGTCGACGATAGTGAAGTGCGTGATTTTAATAGTACATCTAGATCGGACGCTTTAATGGTTGCAACATTCAATAAGAAAGCAAAATCAGTCAAGCTACTAAGCATCCCACGGGATTCATACGTATACGTTCCCACATTAGAAAAAGAAGATAAAATTACTCACGCACATGCAAATGGTGGGGTTAAATCAACCATCGAAACAGTTGAAGGTTTACTAGATATTCCTATAGATTATTATGTAAAAATGAATTTCAATGCATTTATCGATGTGATTGATACTTTAGGTGGAATCGAAGTTGAGGTTCCTTATTCCTTTAGTGAAAAAGATTCTAAAGATAAACATGATGCCGTTCATTTAGAAGAGGGACTTCAAGAACTTGATGGTGAAGAAGCTCTTGCACTAGCCCGTACAAGATATCATGATAATGATATTGAGCGTGGAAAAAGACAACAACAAATCATAAAAGCAATCATGAAAAAAGCGATTAGCGTTAAAGCAATTACAAAAATTGATGATGTCATGGAAGCTGTCGGAGACAATATGGCAACCGATATATCTTTCGATGACATGAAAGCATTCTTAAATTACGCTTCTGCTGGAACCAATCTTGATATCGAAACCTTAACATTAGCTGGGTCAGATGACTACGCAGGTCCTATGTATATCTATTCATTAGATGAAGAAGCACTTGAAGAGACAATTCTTGAGTTAAAGGTACATTTAGCTCTGGCAGAGCAATCAGAATTGGATAATTTAACTTCCAGCGATGAAGATGACGTAGACGAAAATAACTCAAATGATTAGTAAACCTGGCTTATGCCAGGTTTTTTCGTTTTCAAATCCCTCAGATTAAATTCTTAGTTTTAAATAATATAATTTATTATTTCAGCATCTTATGCAAATATCCCTCCTTTTTTAATACCAAAAGTGCAAAATTCGCGATGGCAAAATGAAAAACCACCCTCATTTTCCTTCATTAAGTACATTTTTCGAAGTTAGACCAAATTGAAAAATCTCGATATGTTTTAGCTACCCGGGAATAAATTTGGCAAGCGCGCTTTCCTGAAAGGGAAAAATCGTGGAACAATTTGATGAGTTGGAAAAGAAGTATGAGGCGATGATATGGAAAATCATACACTCGTTACATATTTACAAAAATCAGCAGGAATTCTACCAAACAGGGCTGATTGCATTATGGGAAGCACATAAAGGTTTTGATGAAAATAAAGGGAACTTCACCAGTTACGCATTTTCCTTTATCCGTGGCAAACTCATGACAGAATTAACTAAGCGAAAAAAACATGAAGACCGTTCCGTCTTTCCTGAAGAAGAGTTTTGGAATCATATTGAGGATGAATCAGTAAATCCATTACTAGAAGGAGAGACTATCCTTTCTTATTGTGCAAAATTAACAGAGCATCAAAAGAAATGGGTACTGTACACAGGTTTAGCCGACCTTTCAATCAAGGAAATTGCGGAGATCGAACAAGTATCGATATCTGCCGTGAAAGCATGGAAAAGAGGTGCACGAAAAAAAATAATCGAAAATATTAGAGTTCTTGAGTAGAGAAGAATTCATGAACTTTGCAATATTAAACCAAAGACCGTTGGTTTAATATTGCATTTTTTTAATTGGAGAAAAAAACTATGTATTACAACGTGCACCTACGTTTTTTCGGGGCCTTATATGCAATATTTATAAATTCTTCAATCATACTTGGAAGATTTTTATTATTCCTGTCCCAATTTCCACTCTTTAAGGGCATTTAATCTATACTACAAAAACAATCAAAAAAATTAACTTTGGACTTGATCGCACCAGCCCATATCCGGCGTAGCGTTTTTGATCAATCGTTTGATTGAAGGGTCACTTTTATCTTTCTTACTATAATGAGACTGACTTTAATACATTTTTCCTCAAATTCACCATAATATCCATTCCACAAAAACAACTAGAAAAATTAACTCTCAACTCGTACTCGCAATCCCCATATCCGGCGTGACGTTTTTGACCAATCGTTTGATTGACAGCATCTTTTTTGCTTTATTAGTGTATTTAGATTCCGGAGATGTTCCGAACAAGTTTAATTATTTATAAAATTCCTCTTCCTATACAGTGCTCGTTTTCCAAACGGTAAAAAAAGCTACAGATCAGATCCATAGCTTAGTGACCCAAAAATTGTTCCCTTGCATTTTCTTTACCTAATGGTGATTCCGTTATAAATCTAACCCTTCTTATTGATTAATCACCTTTTTCTACCACATCAAAAAATTCTTCAATATTATTTTCATTTACAATATATAGAATATCCTTATTTTCACTTGGTTCCTGTATTGCATGTATCATCTCATCACCAATTTTTGGATAATAGTGAAACCAATCAAAAAAGTTATCAAGGTTTTCGGTAATTCGATTGTATCCATGAAAACTGTATACTTCCCCAAATACATCTACCATATCTCTATACCATCTCTCATATGCATTTCTATAGGCTTCATTACTTAAAATAAGTTTAAGTTTTTCAGCAGGCATTAAGTCAGTAAACACTACAATTTTTGTATTGGGATATTTATTTCTTATGTCCATCAATTTTTGCTTATATTCACTATCATATACATAACTATCTGATGGTTTTGTTTCAAAGAAATCTTTGAATTTCATCCATAAGCGTGGGATTGCTTCATTTGACAATGTAGTTTGTGCAACATTATCTCTGTTATAACTCCTAGGACCATCATACAAATTCATTTTTGAAATATTAAAATTTTCGATTGAAGACTCCAGTGTACTTTGCGAAAACAAGGATGTTATCTTGTAAAAAGGATCCTCTGCCTTCTCAATATATACCTTTGAATCTTTATTAGTATTTTTTACATTTCCATCATAAGAATCCACATAAAGTTCCATATAAATAGTATCAAATTCCTTATGATTTTTCTTAGTAGCATATTCTATGTAGGGTAAATACTCGTCAATATGCATTGAACTAAGAGAGTAATTAAACACTTTTTCATTCTCAAATTCATTATAGTTCATGTAAGTCACGCGACTGGTACCAATTAATAAACTATCATAATCAAACTTACTTCTGCTATTTATGTAATTTGTTTTTAATTGCCTCTCATCGAATCCAATCTGAAAATCGTTAAACCGATTCTTATGTGAATAATTCCAAAGTGGGTCAATATAATAATTGAATCCCATAACGCCTATCACTGGCAAAATGATTATTATGATTGTTGTAAGTAACAATCGCTTCATCCATATTTCGGATCCCAAATTCAACACACCTTATTAAAAATTAAAATAAAGGAATACGCTATTTTTTTGCATAATATAAATACTAATTAGGACCATCAAAAGCATCGCCTGGCAATAAACGATTGCAAACCAATTATATTTAAAACTCTCCAACAATTGAATGGAATTCCTAAAGAAAAAGGTTAAGATCAATAAGACCACTAAAGAAGGAACAATTATTTTAGGATTATTCAAAGTTGCATAGAAATCAAATGGAACAAAATGAATCTTTACTGCAGCTGATTGAACCAAATTTCTTAAGGGAAATGAAAATAAATCTACTAACTCACTCTGGTTCAGATGAAACATCTTAACTATAATCGAGTTTGCCTGTTCAACGCTTGTCGCCCGGAAATAAACCCACGCTATGTTAACAAATTGAAATGTAATAAACCACGAAACCAGATACGGTAACCTAATGTTTAATTTCCCCCATAACCTAACACAGATAGAGGCAAGTCCATGGAGAATCCCCCAAATAATGAATGTCCAACCTGCTCCATGCCAAAAACCACTAATAAAAAAGACAACAAAGATATTAAAATAAGTTCTAACTGGCCCATTTCTACTACCGCCTAAAGGAAAATAAACATATTGAGTTAGGAAACGGTTTAGAGTCATATGCCACCTTTTCCAAAACTCTTGAATATTTCTTGCTTTATAAGGTGAAAAGAAGTTAACAGGCAATTTAACATTAAATAATAGTGCTAGACCAATGGCCATATCGCAATAACCACTAAAATCAAAATATAATTGAGTCGTATATGAGAGCGAGGTCACCCAAGATTCAACAAATGTTAAATTTTGATAATTAGCAAAACCATCGTTAGCCCAAATAGCAACAGTATCAGCAATAGCTACTTTTTTCGTTAATCCAATTAAAAATATAAAAATCCCTTTAGAAATATTATCTATATTAATCTTCTTATTCTTACTATCCTCAAATTGAGGTATAACCTCTTTATGATGGACAATAGGTCCTGCAATAAGTTGTGGAAAGAAAGTCGCAAAAAGAGCAAAAGTGGACAAAGAATATTCCTTTGCTTCACCTTTATAAACGTCTACCAAATAGGCAATCTTCTGAAATGTTATAAAGCTAAGTCCTAACGGTAAAATCAAGTATAATAAATCAAATTGTGTCCCGAAGGCATTATTTATATTGGTAATAAAAAAATCTGTATATTTGTAGTATCCCAATAGTGAGATATTAAAGACTAAACCTAGTGTTAATAAGGACTTCTTAGTGGATTGGTTTACTGTTCTATTAATGAATGTACCAATTCCAAAGTTTGTTAAAATAGATATTGAAATGAGTATTAAATATTTAGGTTCAAAAAAACCATAAAAAAACAGCGATCCCAAGATCAACCAATATACTGACCACTTATATTTTTTAAAATAGTTGAGAATATAATAACCACAAAAAACAATCGGAAGAAACACAAATATAAATATAAAGGAATTAAATAACATCCTATCACTCACTTCTTATTTCATTTTTCAAATTGGTACTTAGTCTGATAGAACTCAAATTAGGATTAACGATTAACTTCTTAATAATATTCCATTCTAGCCATAATAAGCAATAATCAAATTTTTTCTTTTACAATCTTTATTAGAGGTTTAATATCCAAACTGTCCATGAATTTATATCACAAATAATGATCATCAAAATACTCCTATTCCAAATGACAGAATCCTTATTGTTAGTGCCATCGCTAAATTTTCTATAGTTGTTTATATTGCCTGTCAAGGATTACAGAGTATAGCATCATCTTATAATTCAAAATAGTGGAGTTTTACATTAGATGCGTAGTGAGGATTCCTTCTCCGTGTTTCTGTATAAGCATGAGTTTTATTGGTATTAGAAAATAAAAAAAAGGGAAATTCTAGTAGTACATAAAATGAAATATTCGCCGGCTACCCCATGATCAATGTAGACAATTCCTCATGCTTTACCAGATTTCTTGGTCTCATTTCAGAGATATGAGTCGGAGTGTATTAAGTCAGTTCTATCAAACTTTTCAATGCTTGAGTCATCCTTTATCATTCCAGTCGTAAATACTAAGTTAGATGTGGTACATTTCTGGGGCCGTAATCAAAATGAAGGAAAGCTTGTTCTTAATACAAACTTTATTGGCAAAATTTCAAGCAAAGTATGGACAACTTAGCCCATCAATTTTTGGCCACAAGACTTTGTCAGTAACACCGAATCATTTTATACTCTTTCCATTTATTTTTGTACTCTACTAATTTGTTCCTAGTAACAGTTTCAATATCCTCTGAATTTTTGAATCAAATTAGCATATTGATATACTCAAATAAATACCTAGCAATTGTCCTTTTTTGGAAAAATAAATAATAGTACAAGCAATTGCCTGTACTACTAACTAGTTTTTTCTTATCATAAATGCGAAACAATAATCTCTGATTCACCTTTTAAGACAAAATCTCCAAATTCCGAAGGTAACAAAATATGGTCACCTTTTTGAAATGAAAATGTTTGGTTATTAACGATTATGTATCCTTCACCAGAAATCACACTTAGCAATTGAAAAGGCTTTGTTTGTTTTAAAGTCACATGCCCTATTAGCTTCCATTTATGCACGGTAAAAAATTCGGTTTCAATAAAAGTAGTAATCTCAAGATCATCAATTGTCGTTTTTTGGGGATTAATTTTTGGTTGGTGAGAAGGAATATTTGCTACCTGAATTGATTTTTCAATATGTAGCTCTCTCTTATTCCCATTACTATCTACACGACCGTAATCATATACTCGATAAGTCGTGTCCGAATTTTGTTGTGTTTCTAAGATAAGGATACCTTTTCCAATTGCATGAATCGTACCACTAGGAACAAAAAAGAAATCTCCTGGCTTAACTGAGACCTTATGTAATAATTCATCCCATTTCCCATCATTAATTAGTTGTATGAATTGTTCTCTACTTTTGGCATGGTGACCAAAAATAATTTCAGCTTCTTTATCACAATCGACGATATACCAGCATTCTGTTTTTCCCAATTCACCATTTTCATATCTGTTCGCAAACTTATCGTCGGGATGTACCTGTACAGATAAATCATCGTTGGCATCTAAGATCTTTGTTAATAGGGGGAAACGGTCTCCTTCCATATTTCCAAAGAGTTCCCGGTGATTATCCCATAAATCACTAAGGGATTCCCCTTTATATTTACCATTTTTCACTATGCTTTGGCCATGCTCATGCGCTGCAAAAGCCCAACATTCTCCAGTACGATTTGAAGGTATCTCATATCCGAAAGTAGTTAATTTTTCTCCACCCCAAATTCTCTCTTGAAAAATTGGAATAAAAAATAGAGGTTCTGTCATCTTAAGAGCTCTCCTTTTAGGAATTTCCTTTTATTGAAGAAATAATTATATCATATATTGTTAGTATTATCTTTGCTCAAAAAATATCGAATCGTTAATCATTATAGTATCCAGTTTCAATAAAATAATTTGAGCAAGATATTTATTGATAAAACGGGTTTCCCTTTGGTTCACTTCCGGTTTTTTTAACAAAGAAAAAAGTTCTCAACTGGCAATTTGTTCAAATGGAATTTGGCACAAAGTCGACATAAGTACTTTTTCCTTGTTAACAAATCCTCGATTGATTAGAATTATCGTCTAAAAAATCATAGAGAACCACTGTAAGCGTAAGTCGTTTGATTCGAAATTGTTTTCGAAGCACAAAGAAAAGTCCTAGACCCAATAATTATGTACATTAGTTTTTCATGACAAATACAACCTTAATTCTTGTGTATCAAAAATAATTGTTAAGCACAATGAATGGTAATAAATTCAATAAATATTCGATCAGAATTAATTTGAGACAGCTTTTCTTTACATGTACAAAGACCTATCCTACTTTGGAATTTATCCCCACTCCTTTTTCGGGAATCATAATGAGTCATTTTATTAGTCCTCTAAAAGGATGCTAAACACCGTGCTGAGATTTTTATTAACACCAATCATTACAAGCTCTTCTTTTCTATTGAATTCATCCGTTTTCGCCATCCAAGGTTCAACACAGATAAATTCCTCATCACTTTCAGACCATATCATCACATATTTAAAAGGTTCATCATATTTCAATTTTATTTTTTTCTTTAGTTGTGGAAGATAAAATGAAGTCTGCTTTCGAGCTGCATCCAATAACACAACGGCTTCTTTCAGATTAGATATGTCTATGCTACCATTGAAATACTTCTCCTTCCCATCATTATAATCAAAGTATTTCGTTGCATCAGTCTCATATGAAATATTCTTATCTTTAATTTTAAAATAAGGATGAAACCCTGCATACATAGGCAAAGGCTCATTACCCATGTTCTTATATTCCTGATGTACGGTAAGCTTGCCGTTCTCGAGTATATAGTTGAAAGTCACATTAAAGTCGAATGGGTAGGAGTTTCTTGTCTTTTCATTACTAGAAAGGCTAATTGTAATAGAAGCTCTATTATGAATACTAACGTCTATTACTTCCCATGAAGCATTTCGTGCAAATCCATGGTTACTCATGGAATATTTTCTTCCTTCCCAATCATACATCCCATTCAGCAACTGTCCAGAGATCGGAAATAGAATCGGAATTCCACCTCTAACATTCTTATCTGTATCATAAAACGTTTCTTCATTAAGATAGAGAATTTCTTCCCCCGCTACTCCATAAGAGAATACAATACCTCCGCGTTCAGGGGCAACCTTAACCCATGAATTCGTATTAATATCCCTTAGTTCGTAAATCTTAAATGGTTGATCTATGATCTCCTTTACTTCATACATATATATTCTCCTTTTTAAGAAACATCACTATTTTACATAAAGATATTATATCAAAAGTACTAGTTCTTATATCATTATCCCAGCTATATTAAAAATAGACCCATCAAAATCATAGTATCTTTTGTTCACCTAGAACAACTAAGTACCTTAATCATATGTTCATGTCACTTTCAAAAGATCGTATTAATAAAGAGAATGAACTTCATTTTATGCATTCTATTTGCTATTTGGATAGAGAAGAGATTCTCCAACGAACTTTAGAAAGCAGATGGGGGAATTAGAGAAAAGTTTTAAGCAGGTCATACTAACTGATTTATATGAAAAGAAGAATAAACTCCTATTGGCCACTAAAAAGACTGAAACCTTCGGTAATCAAACCGATGACTTCAGTCTTTTACTATTACAGTATTTAGAACTTCGTTATATTGGTATAGCCATCGATTAGATCACCCATCCCCTGTTCTTGCAGTAACTTCGCAATATATTCAGGGATTCCTTTATCTTCATTTATTAGATACTTCGTCTTGGAGCGAATCAACTCATCAAATATTTCGCTGCGTTCTCTATTCGCCCCTAGCCACTTTTCTTGACTAATTAGTAAATCTTCTAATGTTAAATATGGATAGTCTTCACCAGAGAAGTGCATATCGCCATCTACTTGGTACCATACATCTCCATTTTCTTTAATCCATTTATCTCCTATGTTCTCAATCCCACTTCTTATTTTTTCAGCCACATCAATATATTTTTTCTAATTCGTCTGTTTATAAGCATCGATCAAGAAATACATTTCTCCTAAAGCGTGATTAAGCGAAACATGTGTTGGTTTTTTTTGAGTTGGAGAATAGTAATCTGTTATCAAGTACCCTTCATCGATATCAATAATATTTCCTATTCCAACCTGAGAAACTAGAAAATCTGCATAAACTAAATTTACATCTTTAAGTTCTTTAATTCCTAAAGTATTAGAAATGTCTTTTAAAAAGACCGAGACTTTTTCGTTATGTCTCGTATCCGTATAAGGAGCCTGTATACCATATTCACTTTTCAGCCAAGTACTGGTATACTCTGTTCTCCATAATCGCTCTTCTTTATCCTGAAAATTCATTAAGTTATTCACCGAATTGATAATTAAATTGTAAAAATAGCGTTCTTTTGTCGAATTATAATGCTCCAGCGCAGGATCATCCTGCATCATAGAAAGATTTCTTCCATAACCAAGTTTTTCACCAGGCTCGATTGACCAAGGTAATTTACTATAAGAACCTTCGCTTGTATACCACTTATTCACATAACGATATTGTGTATTACTTCTTTCAATCCAGTCATTAAGGGCATCTTCATTTTTAAATAGAGGTTGTTCAGATAACATTACCCAATTCTCTGAAATATCTTTTCCTGTAGAGTAAAGGGGCATATTTAGATATACTCCTTTATTGTCCGTACTTAAATCAAAGCCCTTATTTTCACTTTCCAACTTTCTAATTACACTTTCTGTTCCATCATTATAATTTTGAATCATTTTTTTTGAAACATAATTTCTACTAATTACCATACTCTTTTTTAATTGATCTGTATCGTACAAAGAAATTAATCCGATTGGGTATGTAGTGGGATCCACCCCAAATACCTTGTCATGTTGATGATTCACGGGAAATTGTTCGAAATCGTTTATGGAAAACCTGTTTAATTCATCAAATGGCATTTCAATATCAACTTTTAAAGGTTTCTTCGAAAAATTTTCTAAAGAGGAAAAAATAAAATAATCTCCGTTATCTATTTCTCGTACCGTCATTCTTATTCTTCCAATCTCATTTAAGAATTTTTTTATTTCAATCTCATATGTAGTATCAATCGAACGCAGATTATTTTTCTCATTAACATCTACCTGCTCTAAAATATATCCTTCTAATGCTATATGAACTATTTCATCGTTTTTATAAAAAAGGTCTATACCTTTTTTAGATACTAATGTTGAGTGTATAAAAAAATAGCACACTGAACTTAAAATTATAAAAGCTATAAAAAATATTAATAGTGTTTTTTTGCGGTTACTGAACATTTAATTACCTTCCCCTCTAACAACTATTTTTAATTATATTCCATTTGTCTAGCTCAATAAAGTATACAAGGAAAATATTTATTGGGTAAATCTCCCTTATATTTTTATTTTCAAGTAGTGAATAATTGGGAATGAATTGGTATAATCATAACAGGTCAACTTTACCTCATAGAGAAAACAGACTACTTAAGGGGGATACAATTTATAATGTTAAGACGCAAAATTACTATTATTTTAACGTTCTTATTCACTTTTTTTCTATTTAACGAAGTCAGTGCACACGCTTCTTTAAATACAAATAGAATCAATGGTACTAGTAGATATGATACAGCTATAGAAATCTCTAAACGAACCTTTCCTAATGGTACCGACACAGTAATCATTGTAACTGGACAAGACTTTCCGGATGCATTATGCGCAACTCCGTTAGCATATCAACTCAATGCTCCCATCCTACTAACCAAGAGTAATAGTTTACCAGATTCAGTTAGGCAGGAAATTACTAGATTAGGGGCAAACAGAGCGATAATACTTGGTGGCAATTTAGCCATAAATGATAGTGTTGAGCAGCAATTAAAGAATATGACTTTAACCATTGAACGGATAGCTGGCACAAGCCGTTACGACACTTCCGCATTAATTGCGTCAAAAATTAATTCGTCTACAGCCATCTATGCAAACGGAAGAACTTTCCCTGATGCACTTGCGTCCGCACCTTATGCTGCAAGAAATCGCTTCCCCATTCTACTCACGAATGCAAATAATTTACCAGACACAATTAAACATCAGACAAGGGCTGCCTCTATCGTATTAGGTGGAGAATTAGCTATTGACAAAAATGTAGAGGCTCAACTAAAAAATGTTACTAGAATCAGCGGGCAAAGTAGATATGAAACAAATGTAAAAATAGTAGAGTTTTTTGACGATCAGGTTAACAAAGCATTCATTACAACAGGGACAAATTTCGCAGATGCTTTAACGGGATCAATCCTGGCTGCTAAAGAAAATGAACCAGTGATGTTAACAAAACCTGAGAAAGCTACTGGTTCAACACTTCTATTCTTAAAAATTAGAAACACTACTTCTTTTGACTTACTTGGAGGGAATTTAGCTGTAACGGATCAGGTAGAAAATGCATTAAAAGGATTAGATCAAAAAATCTTTTTTACTCCTAATCAACCAACTTATTTTCTAGATGAGGGTAGCAATAAGAGTATGGAAGGCGCACTTAATCCGAATTCCATATACTACTCTGATGGACTTGTAGATGGACAATATTATCGGTTTAAATACGGAAACTCCAATGGACTTATTGATATTAATTCGGTAAAGACCAATTTTTCAGTAGATGAAATTCATAAAATGCATGATGAACTTTCAACTGCAAATTCAAATAAGACCATTCTTATAAACAAGCATAATGTAACTCTTTATGATCAGAGTTTAAATAATCAAATTGGAGTCCTATATGACAGTCAAAGATTACCGATTATTTCCGAAACGAAAACCCACTATATTGTTAATGTTGCTGGTGTAGAGGGGTATATTTCAAAACAAGATGTATCTATTGATAATGGAATTCCAGTTTTAATGTATCACCATATTTTGAGAAATGAAGAAAATAGATATTATCGTAATGTCTCTACAACTATTTCTAATATAGAATTTAATTCACAAATGAATTTATTAAATAACTATGCTTATAAAACAATCACTGTTTCTGAACTTGAAGATTACTTGGACAAAAAAAGAAACCTACCTGCAAACGCTATTGTTATAACGTTTGATGATGGTTTAAAATCTGTTTATAAGTATGCATTACCCGAGTTACGAAAGTACAACTTTAAAGCAACTGAATTTATCATAACTGGCAGGATACCTAATCAACCTTACCCTTTTAATCCTGACGATTTACAATTTCTATCATGGCAAGAATTAAACGAAATGTCTGATGTTTTCAATTATCACAGCCATACACACGCCCTGCATCAGTTAACGTTAGATCAAAAAGGATATCTAATTACCAAAGATTACAATACAGTTATCAACGACCTTGCACTAAGCAGTAGAACCTTGAATAATTCACCATACTTTGCTTATCCTTTTGGTCACTACAATTCTACAACTATTCAGCAATTAAAGCAGACAGGTTATAGAATCGCATTCACTACCAAATCTGGAAAAGTGAAACTAGGAGATGATAAATTTCAGTTAAAAAGAGTAGGCATACCACCCGGATTATCCGCATCCGAGTTCTATAACAAAATACGAAACTAGCAAAAACCCCCTCACTTCATAAGTGGAGGGGGTTTGTACTATAAATAAAACTCAATACTTCAAAAATTTTACGTTAATTTCTAGTTTTCGGCTTATAAATAATAAGTGTGAAAAGAAGAAAAGCTAACATTAAAAGGAATAACAAGTCTAAAATACCTGTGTGTATTCCTAAAACAAAAATGGTCGTGAAAAACGAATACACAATAGAAGAATAACTCTTGAATCCGTATTTCTTGACGTCGTTATACAATATAGCTAATATGGCCCCTACAATGAATAATCCTATCGCAAGGAGAATATAGCCTCCATCAGCATAAAACTGGCCTACAATTGTTGGAACTGTCGTTCTTCCTTCTCTAGTAACCGGAACACCATTATCTTTTGTTAAGGAATTCACCATATTTGTTATATGCATTCTAGGTGATATTTGTTCGCCTGGTAAGATTGTTGAAAAAATTGATTTATGAACTTCTCCGTTCATATAACCATGTTCTTCTGTATACTCCAATATTCTAGATAAAACAATTCTTCCATTTACAAATTCAGCAGTAATAGCTAGAACAAATTCAGGTGTTTTCTTTACTTCCTTTACATGCTCTTTATCTTCCTCATCAAGATTTACTTCAGCTTCTTGATTAAACTCTTCGGTTTTATCTTCTGTAACAGTTCTTAAATAGCCAAAAACTGATAATGTCACACTCATTAATATAAATAAAACCATAATCCATTTTAACGGAATTCTTTTATATATATAATGAAAACACAAAAGTGATGTAAGAACCATAATAATAAGAGGAGTTCTGTATCCTGATAAAATAAACAAGACAAACACGACACCCAAAATTGCCAAATTAATTATGAAGGACCTCTTAGTAAGTTTTCCATTCACAATATTATAAAAGAATAGAACTAAAACTGAGAACCATAAAAACGAGCTAAGAAAATTTAACCTTGGATCTAAGTGTCGTCGAACCGATTCATCAGCAATACCAATTTGTCCAGTAAAAATCATAATCAAAAAGCTAATCAAGCCAATTATCCCTAATAAATAGATAAATACGACCATTCTATTGTTTATAAACTTTAAATTAAGTCTTGGAACAGACCAATTCAATTTAGTAAATACTAAAACTCCAATAAAATAAGCTACAAAACCAACAATTAAAACCGGGATATTATTTTGATTTAAGTAAAAGATATGTGTCCTTCCAAAATTGAATAAGTATCCCGCTAAAAAATAAATTAAAAACACGAATGGAAAAAAGATATATGGAGCAAAAAAATCACTGTTCAGAAATTTCGTCTGCTTAGATGTATTCATTTTTGACCTCTCATTTCAAAAGACTCTCATATGCTTGATTTATTGCATTAAATAAATGTTGTACGGAGTAATTACTTGAAGCATGTTCATATAGCTTAATCCCTATATTTTTAAGCTTCCCTTCAGCTTTAAGAATTATTGCATCTTCAAAAGCAATCCTTAAAGCCTCTTCATCTCCAATAGGGATGAGCCACCCCTTATCTTCTGAGTCAATTAGTTTTTTTACTCCACCTACATCGGTTGAAATAATTGGTACCTTGACTCTTGCAGATTCAAGTAATACTAAGGGAAAGCTTTCACTGTATGATGCTAGGACTGACACATCGGAAATTCCAAGGATACTATCCACGTCTTTTCTAAATCCTAAAAAGAAAACATGATTAGACAAACCCATTTTTTCTACCTGATGCTTTATCTCATCTTCGATTGGACCATTCCCTACCAATAAAAGTTTTAAATTATGCTTTTGTTTCAATTTATCAAGAGCATTTAAAACAATCTGGTGCCCCTTAACAGGATGTAATCGAGCAATCATTGAGATTACGAAGTCCGTTTCATTTAGATTGAAATTCTGCCGATCAAAACCCACATCAGGAGCATCAAAATTAATTCCATTAAATATTGTATAGACCTTGTCCTCTGATACCCCATACTCAATAACCATATCTGCAAATCGATCAGATACAGCTAAAATTAGGTCAGCCTTTTTCAAAGAATATATGTTTAACCAAGCAAAAAATTTTCCTATAATGCCTTTTTTCATAAAGTCGAGGCTTGGGTCACTGTGTAATGTAATAACCCATTTACTGTCGATATTATGCCTTATTAATGAACAAAACAGATTAGCTCTAGGTCCATGAGAGTGCACTATATCAAAATGGTTATGATTAATATACTTTGTTAATTGAGACAGAACAGATATCTGATATCGATTTTTCTGTTTTAAAATGATAACGTTTATCCCTAAAGCTTTTGCTTCAGTTGATAACATTCCTTCTTGGAATACAAGCAGTGTGACTTGTTCTTTAGGATACATATTCAATAGACTTATCACATGTTCCCTAGAACCACCGACTTCTCCACCACTTATAATGTGCAAAATTTTCATTAAATCACCTAAATTGTTTGGATGTTAAAATAAGACCAGCTTACGTGGTCTTATTTTTTATTACTTCATATAAAAACCGTGGAAGTGCAAGCTGTCTTTTCGCTCTAGATGGCTGACTAAGTAATCTATAGAACCATTCAAGCCCTGTCTTTTGAAAAATCACTGGAGCTCTTTTTACTCTTCCACTAAAGACATCAAAGCTTCCTCCAACACCTTGAAAGACATTGACATTTAAACGTTCAGCGTTTTCTCTAATCCAAAGTTCTTGCCTAGGGCTTCCTAATGCAACAAATAGGATTTGTGCATTCGATTTATTTATTTCATCTATAATCTTATTGTTATCTTTACAGTAGCCATTTATATATCCAGTTATTTTCAAATCAGGATAAGTTTCACTAATTTTTTCTTTTGCTTCTTTTACTACCTCTTCCTTGGCTCCATATAAGAAGATATTATATTCCTCTTTATTTGCCAATTCTAGCAATTTTTCCATCATACCTATACCGGTGACTCTTGTTTGGATATTGCCCTTAGATAATTTTGAGGCAAGAACAACCCCTATTCCATCTGGGATTTGATACGTGGAAGAATTTATTAATTCCTTGAGACTACTATCCTTTTGAGCCATGATTATTTTTTCTGGGTTGACAGCAATAATCTTCATCTTTTCATTAGACTTAATTTTTTCATTTATTGCATTTACGAGTGAATCGTAATCTAATGTTGAGACATCGATGCCTAGAATATTTTCTTTATTCATTTTTATACCGCTTTCGATTGTTTTCGTCATTATAAAAAAATCTGATTTTACTGTACAAATTAATTAGAGGTTTATATTTCTTACTAATTAATGAAAGTTTTTCAATAAGTAATTCAGTCAAAATCAAAAGGGCGACAAAGATAATAGAAGAGGTAAATAAATTAAACTTATAAAACGCAATCGCTGCTAAACCGAATACAGCTGAAATTGCATATATAAAAAGAACCGTTTGACGATGAGACATACCTGCATCTAAAAGCTTATGATGCAGATGATTCTTATCTGCCTCCATAATTCCCTTTTTATTGATTTTTCTCCGTATAATTGCAATTAAAGTGTCTAAAATAGGAACAGCTAGAACTATGATCGGAATTACTAAAGAAACTAAAGTTACTTGCTTAAAGCCTATAACTGACGTGACAGCTAAAAGATAACCAAGCAATAATGCGCCAGTGTCACCCATAAACATTTTCGCAGGATTGAAATTAAAGTATAAAAAGCCACTAGCTGCTCCAATTATTGCTAAGTTAAGTAATGCAACGGGAGTATTTCCCATGATTAGAGCAATTATACAAATTGAAATCGAAGAAATAATGGAAGTTCCTGCAGCAAGTCCATCTAAACCATCGATTAAATTAATTGCATTTGTAATTCCAATTATCCATATAAAAGAAATTACAATTGAAAGACCGGAAGGAATCACTATACTTTCACTAATGAACGGTAGGGTAAAGTACTGCATGTGTAGTCCACTAAGAACTACAATAATGGCTGCCGCACACTGTCCAATTAGTTTTTGGATAGGTTTTAATCCATAAAGGTCATCTATCAGACCAGTTATCACAATAATCGTAGCACCGATTAAAATACTTATTGATATCTCATATACACTATATATATATAGAAAGGCAACGACAAAGCCAAGATATATGGCTATTCCACCGATTCTGGTTATTTCCTTTGAGTGTACTTTTCTTTCATTAGGTCTATCTATCGCACCAATTTTCTTTGCAAATTTCATTACAACAGGACTCATAGAGAAACTTATTATTAATGCTAATCCTATAGTAATTAGATAAGAAAGCCACATTTAGTTAAACACCTCTTTTAGGATTTAGCTTAAAAATTCACCACTTCATATTAGCATAGTTCGATTAAAACTTCATTCTTTTTTTTTACCATTTACTCTTTTAATGCTCACTATGCTGTTAATTCGTACTAGTTTAATGATAAGTGATGAAATAAAGAAATCAAGTCCTAATTTTGACGTGCTATATTAAAAAAAGGTTACAAAATTTAATTCATTTTCCTTATTTTTATTTTATTGGAATTCAACAATTCTTTAAAGGAACTTGTTTTAAATAAATATAATGAAGCGAAGTATACCAAAGCTCCCATGCAAATAACCAGTAACAACATCACATAAATATTAAGAGATTGGATAAATACAAGTTTGCTTATATAAAACACTATACTTGCCATTAAAAGTGTAGAAATTAATATTTTTCCATATTCAAATACCAAATATCTTTTATTAAAGCCTTTAACTAATTTGTATAAAGTACTAAATGTAATTACAGAATAACAAAGCCCTACCAAAGATGCGCTCAAAGCTAACCCTTTGGCACCTAATAAATGGGCAAAAATAGCATTAAAGATCACATTTAGTACAATCGATGTCATACCGATTCTAAACATATAATGACCTTTCTCTAGTGTATAAAACCCTTTTGCTACAACCGCTTGGATACTGTAAAACAGCACTGACCCGATGTAAAATATGGATAATTCACTAGTCATTAAGGTTGCATCTGTATCAAATGCCCCTCTTTCGTACACAACTCTCACAATGGGCTTAATTAACACCATCATCCCTGCAACAGTTGGTGCTACGAATAGAAACATATATACTAGACCTTTTTCTATTCCCTTTTTAAAAAGAGGAATATTATTTTTAGATTTCGCCTCTGCTAGCATCGGATAAATAATTGTAGCAATTGTAACACCAAAAATAGCCTGTGGAATACTTACAAGTCTAAAGGCATAGTTTAGATTTGCGACAACTCCTTCACCTAACTGTGCTGCAAAGAGAGTATTCACAAATAGATTTATCTGCCCTACCGCAATCGTAAGTCCAACTGGAATAAAAATCAAATAGAACATTTTCACTTCATTAATATCTAACTTTTGCTTCCAAAGGATAAATTTCTTTCTAGGTTGTAAAACTAAAAATTTTAATATTAAAGATAGTACAGTTCCCATAAAATACCCTATTGGCACAGAATATATCCCTAGATTTTGATGAAATAAAATGGCGCTAACAATAGTAACGAGAACAACAAGTGTTTGCGAAAAGACTGAAAATGAAAACATTTTCTCGGCATCAAAATATCCTTCATAGACGGCATTAACCCCAACCATTACAATCGAAGAAAAATAAATAATTGCAGTCCAAGTCGCTACTTCTAATCCTTTAGTAGGGAAATTAGGGTATAAAAAGTGGACAAGTGGACTAGATATTATTATTCCAATTACTGATAAAATGAAACAAACCCAAAATGTTCCTTTTACGATATGGCTCTTATGCTGCTCTCCTAATCCAAGTTCCTTATATTTATAATAACTTGGAACAAATGCATCCTTCATTCCCGTTAACATAAATAATATGATCGCATTAGGGATTGTCATGGCAGCAATATAAGCATCTACTGCATAGGAATCCCCAAAGTAGTTAGCGATAATGAGGTCTCTGAACATACTTGAAAATTTCAAAATGACCGTTGAGAATAAAAAGAGAATACTGGCGATTCTTAATTTCGACATATCCTTTTACCTACCTTCACATAAAAAAAGTCCTAAGTAGCAAGAATGCTACCACGGACTGTAAATTAAGATGTTAGTTTTTAGAGTCCCCTAATAACTTGGTTGTAAACCCAGCTTTTCTCCAAATTGTTCTGTCGATACAATTCTTGGTATCAAAAATATACGGTGTTCTCATCTTATTAATGAAATCCGTTGGTTCTAAATTCACGAACTCTTTATGACTAGTTAAAACAAGAATTAAATCCGCATGATCCATTGCTTCATTAATATCTTGAGTCTGTTCTTTTATCTTGTTTTCCTTGATATGTGGATCAAAAGCAGAAACATCCATGCCAAGCACTTTAAGATGATGAATTACTTCGAGAGAAGGACTCTCTCTCATATCATCTATATCAGCCTTAAATGCGAGTCCTAATACCGCAACTTTAGGATGCACAATGCCTTCATTATTTAAGATCTCTTTAACTCTTTGTGCAGTATAAGCAGGCATACTATCATTGGTTTGACGTGAAAGGTTGATAATCTGTGCTAATTCCGGTTGCAATTCAACCATAAACCATGGATCAACAGCAATACAATGGCCACCTACTCCAGGTCCAGGTAAATGGATATTTACACGTGGATGGAAATTCGCCAATTGAATCGCCTCCCACACATTGACTCCAATGTTCTGACTAATTTTTGCTAACTCGTTAGCAAACGCAATATTTACATCTCTATACGTATTTTCAATGACCTTAACCATTTCCGCTGTGGTAACATCTGTCACATGGATAGTTCCCTTAACAAAAGCCTTATATAAGTCCACTGTTAATTGAGATGATTTATCATTAATTCCACCAACAATACGATCATTCTTAACTAATTCTTCAAAAACTCTCCCCGGAATGACACGCTCAGGAGAATGAGAGACGTATAATTCCTCACCAATTTCCAACTGTGTTTCTTTTAAAATTGGTACCATGACATCAACAACAGTTCTTGGTGGAACCGTTGACTCAAGAATAACAAGATTCTCTTTCTTAACAAAAGGAACAATAGACTTTGTTGCATCACTTACATAATCCATGTTTGCGCATTTATTATCATTTATCGGTGAAGGTACCGCAATAATAAAAACATCTGCTTCTGTTGGTACAGTAGAGACCGTAAAATGACCACCATCTATAGCCCTCACAAGTCGTTCCTTTAATCCAGGTTCTTCAATATGAAGTTCCTTATTTTTTAACATTTCAACTGCTTTTTCATTAATATCAACACCATGTACTTGATAGCCATGGTTAGCAAACATAACTGCTGTTGGAAGTCCTATATATCCTAAACCAACAATACAAACTTTTTTTGACATCTTCTTAATCACCTTTTCTAATAAAGACGTATTTACAAACTATGCTTCTTCTAAAGAAAAAGTATACCGCAATTATTCCATAAAATACAACTATAATAGTATGACGGAGTTATGAATGTTTTATTTCAAATATATAATTTCTATTAAAAAAGGGGACAGAGTTGTTATCCTCTGCACCCCACAATAATTAATTACCTAAGACCACTCCTGGATAATAGAAATTGAGTATTTCTGTATAGCTCTTACCTTGGTCTCCCATAGCTTTTGCACCATACTGACTCATTCCCACTCCATGACCATAACCTTTACCACTTACTGTAACCTTTGTACCATTATCAGAAACACCAGTTACATGGTAACTCTTAAATAAAGTCCCACCTAACATGCTTCTAAGCACACTAATATTAACATTATCTTTTGCCAAAGTGTGCAACTTGATGTCACCAAGAAGTGCATTCTTAATTTGATTACGTGTTGTCGGGCTAATTGCTAAATCTCCACCCAAATAGTAAATATTAGGTCGAACCTCTAAGTTTTTTAGCCAATTTTTTGGTTCAGTAGGGAATTCATTCTGTTTTGTTAAGATAACGGGTGCATCAAATCTTGCAGCCAATGCAGCACCTGGGAGGGCATCTATGAATATATCTCCTCGAGCAAAAAATACGGTACTTAAATCGTAATTGAACTTCTTAGCAATCGCTACACTTGTATCATATCTTGTAGTACCCGCTACACGTTCAACGGAAGTTACGCCCAACGACCTTAATTCATTTATAACTTGATCTGAAATCGCCAAATATCCTCCAATTACATAGACCTTCGATATTGAACGGTTTCTGATAAATTGTTTAACATCTTCCGATAGTGAATTTACGCCAGTCAATAATATCGGGATTTGATTCTTCGCTGCATAGGATGCTACAGATAAAGCATCTGGAGAAGTATTACTTCCACTAGTTAAAAACAATGTAGATGAAGCTGGTATTTGTTCCGCTATCTTTACAGCTGTTTGATAACGTGATCCTCCTGCTACTCTTTCAACTTGAAAGCCACGATTTTGTAGCTGGTAAATCACATTATCTGAAATTGCTAGTGGACCACCTAAAACATAAACTTTTCTTGTACTCGGATTCAGTGAGGTAATTTTATTTAACACAGCCTCTGGTACATTACTATTATTCGTAAGTAAAAGTGGGGAATCATACTTTTTAGCTAGCACTGTTCCTGTTAAAGCATCAACTGGTACATCACCACGACCGAGTACTACTGCATCAGATGAACTCCAACCATGGTTTGCAATTGCTACACTTGTATCATATCTTGATGTCCCATACAAAGAAGTAGCATAGTTATTAGGCAACTGGTTACCTTCATTTCTAATATATGTTCCATCAGGATTTTTCACCAAATATTGAACGTTGATTGAGCCATATTTCTTCTTACCTGTAGAACTACCAGTACTTGAGACTGTTTGTTCGTTTCCGATTTCCAATTTTGGAATTCCTACAATCTTAATATCGGCGTTTGAATGGTAATTATTCTTTATATAGGTTTTAATATTATTTAAAATAGTACGATCTGAAGAGTTTTCAGAAACCTGAGACCACCAACCGTCAGGATTCAGTAAATCTAGCCCACTGATGTTAATTTGTTGTTTATTTAGTGATAGACTCCAAGAATTTTGTGGATCATATGGATCTGGTTTCGACGGCAGGTACGCCACTTGTGCAGACCCCCAATAATTTGAATTGGATTCTGTATGACCACCATTACTTGATGAATAAACTGCAGAAATAAGAGCATTATTATATCTAAGAACTTGTCCTGAAGTTTCATTAACAGCCTGATTGGAATTATTATAGGTACTACTATTCCAAACATAACCACCATACACTTGGTAACTAATTGTATCATTTATAGTACTATTTATTTTTCCAAGAGCATAAGTTCTTGCTGCAACCGCCTGTGCTTTTAACGCATCTACGTTCCATTCAGCGGGCATTTCATACGGAACTACACCTTTCAGATAATCTTCTAAAGGAAGACTATTAATTGGTCTTATATATCCACTTTCAATGGTAAACTTGATATCTCCTAAATATGGTCGATTATTAATTGACACATAATTGGCAGTTCCATATTGCTCAGGTGATATAGTAAAAGAAGAACCCAATGTTTGAATTAATACATTATCTTGATATAGATTTAAACTACCATTTTGATAGCGAACGTAAAAATTTTGATTGGATAATAGAGCAAAATTAGAATCTCCGTTAACAATATATTTACCCGTAACTTTGATGGATAAATCCCCTTGATTCCCTAAATAGTTTACTAGTTTCACTGAAACAATTGGATTCTCTCCTCCACTTGCTTTAGCGTTTAACTGAACAAAGCATAGTTGGACAAACACCGCCATTAAGACAAAAAACAACAGAGGTTTTTTCACTTAATCTCCTCCTAAATTTCATTTTTTCTACGTTTCTCTTATTAATAATACAAAAGTAGTCAATTATCTACAATAGATTTGTAGAAAGAAAGAAAAAAAGGAGAAAACACCCATTTTCTCCTTTTATTATTATTTTTCTACAGTTTGTAATACTGATTCTGCTGAGTAACCTTGTTCACCAGTTAATTCAAATGTCTCTTTAATGAGTCCTACCTCTGGTGCAATGTAATACGTATAAATAGTATCAGCACCTTCTACCTCATCCGTTACTTTTCTCAATACATACACGTTTGTAAATTTACCGTATGGTACCTCGACCGTTTCATTCTCGCTTACTATTTCCCAATTCGCTCCACCATTTTCCGCGTATAGAGTATCTTGTACTTCCTCACTCAAATCTGACAAATAATTTTTATTTGGATCTTCGAGGTCCTTTTCCTCAAGGACTAATGAAATTTCATTCTCAGTCCATTTGTAAACTTGAACTGCTACAGATTCACCAATTCTAACGACTCTTTGAATATAGTCTTCATTTCCATAAGGAAATTCCTCTTGTAATCCAGCAAAGTCCCCTGCCTCAATAAAGGTTTTTTTAACTCCCACCTCAGGACGATACCTTTTCATTGAATCTTCATCTAATGTAGTCTCTTTTTTGGGGGCATCTTCTTTTGTCTCTTCTTCTGTTACTTCGTTTACTGTGGACACTTCTTTCTCTTCTTTGTTTACTTTTTCTTCTTCTTTATTTGTACAACCGACGACGATGATACTAAGAATTAAAACCAATGCAATCATTATTTGTTTCATCATAGATTTCTCCCTTCAAAAAGATAGCAAACCTGTAGAGGTTTGCCATCAATTATTTTATTGGACCTTATTTGAAAGTGTTGCTTTCAGATGTTCTGGTATAGCTAAAGGTCCGCCCACAACAGTAAGGTTCTCAACTCTATTTTCCTCTGTATATTTCAACAAGAAGGATTCCACGTTTTTGTTGACATCAGAGCCAACAAGAACTAATGGGGCCTTATTAAGTATAGAAAGAGGTGCAGCAGACAAAGCATCAGGGAAGTTCAAACCAGTTGATACGTTAACTGTGTTTGACTTCATAACATCTTTAAAATTCCATAGAATACTAGCTAACGTATCATATCGACTTGTCCCTGATAGCCTCTTAACATTTGCAGCACTATTTTGAGACAAAATTTGATTTTCTACACCTGCTGGTACTACTAATTCCCCACCAAGTATAGCAATCTGTTTTCCTCTAATATAATTTAAAGCCGCATCAGATAACCCATTCTTCTCGGTTAAGACAATAGCCCAATTGTTTGCCGCTGCAATCGGAGCAGCTGCTAGTGCATCTGGAAAACTTCTAGCAGAGGCAACAAATACTCCATTTACATTGCCAAGCCTTTGATTAATTTGATTATTTGTCTCTGTTCTATTTTGTCCCTGAATGCGCTCCACTTGGATTCCTAACCCTCTAATCGCATTTTCTATATTAGTAGATATAGCAAGTGGACCACCCAATATCACGACTTTATTAGCTCTTAAACGAATCAATTCGTCTCTTACTTCAGGTAATAATGCCTGAGCATTATTTAATAATATAGGCGCATTCTCCAGCTTCGCTGTTAGCGGTCCAGCTGAAAGTGCATCAGCAGAATCTAACCCCGTAGATAAGATAACTGTTCTCTCCTGTTTGTCATCAGGGAAGCCATTTGGATAAAGGTCTCTAGATATTGCAATTGAAGTTAAATATCTTGTTTGCCCATTTACAGCCTTTACTTGTACATTTTTTGTAGTACCTTCATTGGCTATATTTGTCCACAAGACATCATTAGTTCCCTTTTTAACTATTCTTGTATTAGCTTTATCCTTTGCATAATTAACTGCCTGATTATAATCATAAAATTCTGTAGTTGCCCCACTAGTCTGTTCCTGAACCACATAATTTGCCGTAACGAAATTAGACCATACCGTGTAACCTGTTGCTTTTTCTACAACTCTAGAATCAGATTGCCCATTTGCAAAGTTTATCGCCTCTTGTTGTGTAGCAAAACCTTTAACGAGCCCGTTTGTCTTATGATATACCTCAAAGTTATTATTGTCCCAAATATAAGTTTGAGCGTTCTTATCAAATACTTGTACAACACCAGACGTATTTTGAGCAAAGTTTATGGCGTCATTTCTATTCTTAAATGTTTGAACTTTAACTCCATTTTTATAGACGTCATAAGCCTTGAAATACTCAACAACTGCATTCCCTATTGCTTGCGCTGCTTTATTTTGAAAATCCGCAGTTTTAACACGACTTTCTTCTTCTCTATTCGTCATGTAGCCAAGTTCTAATAAGACTGCTGGCATTTGTGCATTTCTAATTACATATAAACTCTGATCATTGTGTATTTTTCTGTCAATCATGTTTAAATTACTTACGAAAGTAGGATGAATAGTTTCCGCAAGCCGCTTACTATCATTTAAATAAGTAAGCTGTTTTGGATCTGGGGGATAGGCGGACTTATAATGATTTACCCCATCATAGTAGTAAGTTTCGTAACCTTTTACATACGGGCTTGAAGGAGAGCCATTATGATGGATGGAAACAAATATACTATTGTCATTGTTTCCAGCAGCAAATCCATTCGCCTTTTTCATCCTTAATTGATGGTCTCCACCATCTCCGGCTAAATAAGAGGAAAATTCAGTATCCGTTTCCCTAGTGATGTATACTTTAATTCCTGAGTTTTTTAAGTAGTCACGTAATTTTAACCCAACCGATAAATTTACGTCCCGTTCACATAAGTCTTTTGGAGATTCCTTAGTAACTCCACAAGTTCCCGTATGCCTCCCTCCATGTCCAGGATCAATTACGAGAACCTTCTCCGCTAGTGCTCCTGCAGGAAATAAGAATAAGCAGATGACGACAAACCCTAGCAGTTTAGCAATCTTAAAATTCATTCCAGTACCCCTTCCCTTAGTTGTCTATTTCTAACTCACATTCCTAATTATACCACCTAATTCTACAAATTTTGCAAACTACTTTGTAAAATCTCTTAATTAGGTAAATGGACCTTACTTACTGGATTTTTCTCTAATAATGTTAAAAGTTCAGGTACTGATCGATAGCCTATAGAATAACGCCCTATTTCCGGACTATTAACCTTATATGCGTATACTGCATCTATAACTTTTTCTGGATTTTTTACAGGCATATAGAAACCTTCTACTTGTTCATGTAGATAAGGCGATATATAGAATCTAGCATGTTGTACTTTCCCCTCATGATAAAGTTGATTTAGAGCTATTCCTGAATTTTTATGATCTGGGTGTGTTTCATAGAAGGATAAAGTACGATGCTCTGCACCAGGATAAAGTGTTTCGAATTGTTCAATTACACCCCTAACATCATCTACCATTAATCCCATATCAGGGTATTGATAGAAATGTAAATTAGCAGGATTAACACCCAATCTTGTAACAGAATCCTGAAACTCTCTTACTCTCGCATCTCCGAATTCATCTTTTGTCATTTCAGGAAAATCCTGTCCAAGCACTTGATACACATTAGATGACTCACCTTTTGTTAAGAGAACAACATGAACATCAAACCCTCTATCGATATAATATTCTATCCCAACACCAGTAGCTAATACTTCATCATCTGGATGAGGAATGTAAAATATTATTGGTTTTGACGAATCCTGGACCTCATATGGTAGTTCCGAATTCATTTTATTCAATACATTTTGGTTGATTGCTAATTCTCCCCCCAAAATATATGTATCTGATAACAGATATTTTTTCAGAACAGCAGAAACATTTTCTGGTATACTATCAGACTTTACTAGTATTACTGGACTATTACTTTTAGCTCCTAATACAGCCCCTGATAAAGCATCCGCAAAATTAGCTCCTGTGGCTACATATAAATTTGTGAAACCATTATAAAATGTATCGACAATTTCTGCGGAAGTATCATATCTACTTGTGCCACTAATCCGATCAGCGCTTAATTGCTGTTGAATTGAGCTATCTACAGCTAGTTCGCCTCCAATTATATATCTTTCGCTAGCTTTCAAAGCTAATTGCTTGGTCTCTTCAGTGATTGAAGTTGTATTCGTAATGAGTATTGGCGCACCGCTATTAGCAGCAATTGAACCAATTGAGAGAGCATCTGGGTAATTAAACCCATTAACGATGAAAGCTTTATCATAATCTCCTAATTGAGCCGCAATAGCTTCCGCTGTTTTGAACCTGTTCTCACCTGCAATCCGCTTTACCGAAACCCCAAGGTCCTCTATTAATTTCTTTTCTACATTAAGAGAAACGGCTAATTGGCCCCCGAGAATAATCACATTCGAAGAGCGCAATCTTTTGATTTCGTTGATTGTTTCATCAGGTAATTCATTAGGTCTAGTCAACAAGATTGGCGCATTTAATTTATAAGCCAGCGGAACACTTGCCAAAGCATCTGGAAAATCCATTCCTTGAGCAAGAATCACAGTATTGGATTGACTCCAACCCTGTTGAGAAATTTTTACAGCAGTGTCATAACGATTAGTTCCCGCAATACGATGTGCTTCTGCATTTGCAGGAGAAGTGATAAAAAAAAGAAATATTACTAGAACGGAAAGAGATGTACTGAATCTAATTCTTGTTTGCATTAATCTTGAACCTCCCACTTTCTTTACACAGTTACATATTTTAACATATATTAGTTCCTATTTCCCCTGTAAATTTAAAAAAGAAAGCATCAAGATTTGATACTTTCTTTTTGTATAATGTATTTCACCTATAATTTATTCTTTCATTTGGTATTGCAAGCTCTCCACCTAAGACATAAGTCGTATTCAAATGACTCTTCAGATAATTGTACGTTACTTCCTCATTTCGATATGGATTAATCAAAACAATAGGTGCATTCATTCTATTAGCTAAGCCCGAAGCCGTTACCGCATCAGGATAGTCCTCGAAGTTCGTAGACGTTGATGCTCCCCTTACTAAGATAAAAGAGTCCTGTGAAGCAAAAGTTTTTACAGCATTAATATTAGTTTCATATCTTGATAGCCCTTGTACTCTAACAACTTCTATCCCCTTACTATTCAGAGACTTTTCGAGTCCATCACTAATCGCTAAATGTCCACCCAATATTGTTACCTTCTTAACAGATGATGGAAGTGAGATAGGTAAATAATTAGTCGATGCAAGGTATATCGGTTTCTTATACACAGAAGAAATACTTGAAGCAGATAAGGCATCAGCTACCGTAATCCCATTTACTAGTAAAACCTCTGAGCTATTCCCTAATCCCGCGACGGAATTTACAGCATACGCTGTTTCAAAACGACTTTGTCCAAAAACTCTTTCGAGAGGTATACCTAATTTTTTCAAATCATTTTCTACTCCTATTGAAATAGCTAACGGTCCACCAAGCAAATATATTTTATTCGCATTTAATCTTCTTATTTCATTTTTAATATTATCACTCAACGAGTTTGGGTACGTTAAAAGTATCGGCGCATCCTTTATCCCCGCTAGCCCTGCCGCTGCTAATGCGTCTGCTGGGTTATCAGCTCTTGCCATTATAACTGCTTTTTCAGAATGGGTTAAACCATTCGGCCATCCCCTCTTAGAGATTTCAATAGCTGTATCAATCCTACTCGTTCCGTAGATCCTTTTTAATTCTAGATTTTTCACCATCAAGCTATAGGACTCATTTGACCATCTTAGGTTATAATCAAAAACCCCTATATTATATTCACCAGGTGTAGCATCAATAATATAATTTTCTCCTTCTCCTATATTACCAACATCAACAAATTCTTCCCATTCTACTATTTCCCCATTCTTTTTTTGTAACCACAAAACTAGATCGTTGTTTGGATGGCCCAACTCAATATGTAGTTTAGTAGTTTTCGATATACTAAGAGAGTACCAATCAATATCATCGTTTATTTGCAAATATTCATGGTTCATAGCATTTAAGGTAATTGTTTTAGCTGTACCGCTATCGTTACTAATATCATTAATTAAATTGGGTAAGTTTGTTGTCATCATTTTATAGGCATCAATTTTTCCAAATCCTGTGGATGGATTCCAAGAAGTTCCTGTGGAATTTTCTAGTAACCACTGCACTTGGGCAGGTCCCAAACCCGATTGTTCACTTAATAGTAACGAAGCAACACCACTCACTACTGGTGAGGCAAATGAGGTCCCATTGACCGATACATAAGAATTATTTAGGTCAGTTGTTACAATACCTTCCCCTGGAGCCATAACATCTAATTCATTTCCATAATTCGAAAATGTGGATTTATAACCTCTTTTGTTAACACTTCCTACACTTATAACAAATGGATAAGCAGCTGGATAGTTAACTTCAGCTCCATCATTACCAGATGCTGCAACTAAAACAATTCCTCGTAAGTAAGCTTCAAGTAATGCTCTATATTCTGCCTCGCTATACACTGGGGCTCCATAACTCATATTAATAATCTGGGCCCCATTATCAATCGCCTTATAAATACCATTGATAATATTGATCAATTCTAGCTGACCACCCTCGCTTACTTTAATAGGGATAATGCTTACATTGGGATTTATCCCTGCTATACCTATGCTATTATTAGTGTTTGCAGCGATGATCCCCGCAACCCTGGTACCATGCCCAAAATAATCGTCTATGTTTTCGTTTTTAGATATACTATTGAATCCATTATTTAATTTCCCGCTGAAATCTTGATGACTACTACTAACACCAGAATCTATGACAGCTACTCTAACTTCTTTATTATTATTCATCATTTCCCATGTATCTAAAACATTAACTGATTGTAGATACCACTGTTGGCTTAGTAAAGGATCATCACTAAATTCTTGCTGTTCTTTTAAGATATTAGGTTCAACATAATCAACATTTGGATCGTTTCTGAGTTTTTCTAAAACATCATCTAAATTCTCATCTTCTTGAACTTGAACTAGCCTATACCCTCTATTTACTAATGAAGGAGATATGTTTTTTAGATCAACCTCATATTTTTCAAGTGTAGGCTTCTTATCCCCTTTAAATTTTATAATAAGTTCTCGATTATAAATCTGGATATCATTAGTTGAAAAAAACTCTTTATTAGCTTTTTTTGTTTCTTTAATATAATAGTATTTTTCTATATTAGCAGATTGAGCAATTGAAGTGTCATTCCAGAAAAGATTCAAGATAAAAATAAAAATGGCTGAAATTAATAGAGGTAAAACTCTTATCTGCTTCAAATCGTATCCTCCTAAAGATCTGTTTTTCTTAATATTGTATCTTAAAAACAAGCACCTTGACCTGATTATTTTTTCCATAAGTAATCAAAATGAATTAAAAAATACACATTAAGAAACTTTACTTTTACACTAAGTGTTATTTTCTCGTTTTTTATCTAGTAAATTAGGCAGAAAAAGCAATAAAAATTCAGACTAACACATTATTTTCCTCTTCGAAATTTCTTAAAATAATATGCTATCACTTTTATGACTAGATAAGATGCAAAAAATAAAAGATAACCCCAGATACTAATTACGGCATCATCAAATTCCATTTCTCCCCTACCCGTAATTTTCTGTTGTATTTCTATTGCAAATACTACGACTAACAGCACTGTAAAGGTATAGATAAAAGAAATCGATATTACGCTATATTTCGCCAGTTTTTTGAACATCATATGTACTATAAAGAACAAAACGATCCCTATGGTACCAAATACCCAGATATGGAGGTCTTTGTCGGTTAGGTTCAATCCTAACTCCTGCGATACTCTCATAATCAAATCATGAATTCTATTAACGATGTCGGCCACTGTAAGAATAAACTCTTTCATTTATTTCACCACTCTTTTAAAATTATGTGTAACCTATTTTACATAAATTGCGTCTAATTCACGTTAATACAAAAACATTCGAGCGTTCCCCCAGAATAGTCATCATCCATTATACACTTTATAGTGGCTAGAAAAAATTTTAGTCTGTTTTTGTCGTAAGATGTGCTATTCTATTTTATATGTGAATTTTTAGGAGGAAAGATACATGATTTCCCGCTTAGACAAAAAGCAAAAAAGGAAAAAGAAAAAATGGGTAAAAGTATTATTAATCGTAATCCTTTTGTTATTTATAGCAGTTGGCACTTATGCTTTTACAGTATATAGATCCTTAACAAATGCTGTAGATACAATGCACGCTCCAATCGATCGAGAAAAATCAGAAAAACGTACTGAACAAGTTGATCTTGAAAAAGCTCAGCCTTTCTCTGTACTCCTTTTAGGTGTAGATGAACGTGAAGGTGACAGAGGTAGATCTGACACAATGATTGTATTAGCAGTAAACCCATCCAAAAACTCAGTAAAGATGCTAAGTATCCCAAGAGACAGTCGAACAGAGATTATTGGTAAAGGTACCACAGATAAAATTAATCACGCCTACGCATTTGGAGGTGTTGAAATGTCTATCGCTACAGTTGAGAATTTCCTTGACCTCCCAATAGATCATTACGTTCAAATCAACATGGAAGGTTTCCAGGATATTGTTAATGCTGTTGGCGGAGTCACTGTTCAAAATGATTTAGATTTCACATACGAAGGTACACATTTCCCAGAAGGAGAACTATCTTTAGATGGGACAAAAGCTCTCAAATACTCAAGAATGCGCTATGAGGATCCTAGAGGTGACTTTGGTAGACAGCAAAGACAGAGACAAATTATCAAAGCCATTATCGATGAAGGTGCTAGTTTAAATACCTTAACTAATTTTGGAGATATCTTTACTGCACTTGGACAGAATGTTAAGACTGACTTAAGCTTCGACCAAATGGTCACAATTCAAAGTAAATACCGTACTGCTGCAAAAGAGATTGAACAGGTTACTGTGAATGGTCAAGGTACTAAAATTGATGGTATCTACTACCTTCAAGTATCGAATGAAGAGAAGTCAAGGTTAACATCGATTCTAGAAGAGCATCTTGAACTTGATGAATAAAGCAAAAGCTGATCCGATTGGATCAGCTTTTTTCTTTAAAAACTTATGCTTTTATAATAAACTTTCTACTTTACTCATGATGGATTCTTCTAATTCTTTAAGTAGAGCTTCGCTATGTTCTAATGAATTACCTTTCACACTGAAATAAAACTTTGCCTTCGGTTCAGTTCCGGATGGACGTAAGCAGAACCAGGAACCATCCTCCAAGAAGTATTTTAAAACATTAGATTTTGGTAAATCAATGGTAGAAGTAGTTTCATCTGTGTCAAAACTTGTTCTAGTAGAAGTTAAGTAGTCCTCTATTTTTACCACTTTCACATTATTAATTTCCTTAAATGGGCTTTCACGAAAAACACTAAGAATCTGTTGAATCTTTTCTGCTCCTTCCTTGCCTTTAAGCGTTAAAGATCTCAGAGATTCTTTATAATAACCGTATTGTTCAAATATCCCCATTAATCCATCAAATAGGGTTTGACCTTTTGATTTATAGAATGCCGCTACCTCAGCAGCAAATACAGCCGATTGAACCGCATCTTTGTCTCTAACAAAATCCCCAATTAAATATCCATAGCTTTCTTCATAGCCAAATAAGAATTTATAGCTATTATTTTCTTCAAATTCATTTATTTTTTCACCAATAAATTTAAAGCCAGTTAAAGTATCAATAGTTGGTAATCCAAAACTTTGGGCAATTGTTCTGCCAATTTCGGAAGTCACAATTGTTTTAATTATAATCCCATTTTCTGGTAATCTATTTTGTTCCTTCATTTGGAACAATAAGTAGTGTAACATAAGTGCACCCATTTGATTACCAGTCAACACATCAAACTTACCTGAATTATTTCTAACTGCAACTCCTAGTCGGTCAGCATCAGGGTCTGTACCCATAAGTATATCTGCATTTAATCTATCCCCATACGAAATAGCAATTTCAAAAGCTTCGTGTTCCTCTGGATTAGGAGATAATACTGTGGAAAAATTTGAATCTGGTTGTTCCTGTTCCCTCACTACATTAACATTTTTAAAACCAAAAGCTTCTAATCCTTTTTTTACTGGTATATTTCCTGTTCCGTGTAGTGGAGTGTAAACTATTGACAGATCGTGTGCAACTTTTTCAACTAACTGTTTATTTTGTTGAATTGTTTTTAAATGATTTATATATTCCGTTAATAACTCTTCTCCAGCCGTGTTAATTATTCCTTTTTCCCTCAGCTCAACTTCATCTACAACCTGGATTGAAAGCTCATCTTCGATTTCATTTATGTATTTAACAATGATATCGACCATAGTTGGTGAAACCTGCCCACCATCATTGCCATAAACCTTGTAGCCATTATATTCTGAAGGATTATGACTAGCCGTAATCACGACGCCAGCGTATGCATGAAGATGACGGACGGCAAAGGAGAGTATAGGAGTCGGAGTAACTTCATCAAAAAGATACGCTTTAATCCCATGTGTTCCTACTGTTTTTGCAACTTCTAATGCAAATTCACGAGATTTATGTCTTGTATCATAGGCTATAACTACACCTTGCTCTACCGCTTCTTTACCTTGCATTAAAATATATTGGGCCAATCCTTCAGAAGCTTTACGTACCATGTATTTATTAATACGATTCGTACCAGCTCCAATTTCTCCTCTCATTCCTCCTGTACCAAATTCTAGACTTTTATAAAAACGGTCCTCTTGCTCTTTGGTGTTATCCTTTATATTTTGTAACTCATCCTTAAGTTCCTGAACTACCACAGGAGAGTTTAACCATTTTTCATATAATTCTTGCCAACTCATTTGCATTTTCCTTTCTAATTATGAGAAAAGCCCCCATGTTAAGAAGGCTTTTCACTTATTTTTCTGAACTGGTTGATTCACAAAGTTCTATGATTTTATCCCAGTCTAACTCCAGCCTGATCGTATCTTCTTTTACTAATTCCGTCCCACTTTGAACTTCTATAATTTCTAAATCTGTGATTGCCCGAATTGCATGTTTTGTTCCAATAGGAACTTCAATAATATCTCCAGCACTCACATTTTTTATTTTATCGTTTAGTATAACTTCACCTTGACCATTAAGGACAGTCCATACTTCAGTTCGTTTATCATGCAACTGATAACTTAAATTTCTATTCGCTTTGATTATTATTTTTTTCGTGATGACTTCTGGCCCATTCTCAAACTTTGTATGGTCTAAGACCTTATAGGTTCCCCAACGTCTTTCTTCATACATAGGTCTTTGATTAAAATCATTGATTATTTCTTTTAAGCGTGGGCTAGCCGATTTTTCTGTTACTAAAATACCGTCTGGTGAAGCTGCTACTAATAAATCCGACACACCTAGAATAGCAACCGGTATATCTAACTCATTAACTAAATGAGTATTTTGGCTGTCATCGCTTATTTTTCCTTTCCCAATGAGATTAATTCCCATCTCTTCGGTTAGCGTATTCCAAGTACCAAGATCCTTCCAATACCCATCATATGGTAATGCGACTATACTGTTAGCTTTTTCAACTACTTCATAATCGAAACTATTTTTCGGTAATTTATTATACGTTTTTAGTAATTCTGGATATGAAGTTGGAAGGCCTGCTTTCTCCACCATATTAATAATATACTTGAGTTTAAATGCAAACACTCCACAATTCCACAATGCATTCTCTGCAATTAAAGCCTCAGCTTCTTTTTCGCTTGGCTTTTCCTTAAAATGACTGACGGAAAAATAAGACTTTTGATCTTCATCTTGTCTCGGAATGATATATCCGTACTTTGAGGATGGGTAGGTTGGTGTAACCCCCATTAATGCTAAATCAGCGTTTGATTCCACAACTACTTGTTCTAATTGAGCTACTTTCTCAAAAAAATCATCATCAACATAAGGGTCTACCGGTAGTACAGCAATAACTTCTTCTAAATCAGTATTTTTCTCTGAGTATAAATATGCTGCGGACAAAGCTATAGCTGGATAGGTGTCTCTTCTTTCAGGCTCAATCACGATTGAAACTTCTGTTCCTAGCTGACTTTGTATCATCTCAACTTGTGATTTACTGGTCGCAATCACAGATGAATGATTTAAATTCACTGCCTCTAATTGTTTATATACCCTTTGAACCATGGAGACATATTCTCCATCTTGACCTTCTAATATTTTTAAAAATTGCTTGGAGCGAGAGTCGTTGGATAAGGGCCACAAACGTTTACCTGAGCCTCCTGATAATAAGACAAGCTTCACTCTATAATCCCCTTTCCTTTTTTGTCATTACCGCTTCGTCGACAAAACTCTTTAATTCTTCTTTAAATCTTTCAGGCGAAAATTTTAAAGCGTGCTTCCTTATCTCTATCGGGACAAAGTTATGTTGATTTTGTTCAAATTTTTGTACTGCTTCTATAATACTTTCTTCGGTTTGTTCAGCAAAAAATAAACCAGTTGGTATGTCAGAATTTAAACCGTTAACCGTTTCTAATGCTCCACCTTTACCATAAGCAATAACTGGTGTACCACATGCCTGAGCTTCAACTGGTGTTATTCCAAAATCCTCTTCTGCGGCAAAAACAAATGCCTTCGCTCTTTGCATATAATCTTTAAGAACACTAAATTCTTGATAACCTAGTAATTCTACATTCGGTCCGGCTACTTGTTTTATTTTCTGAAAGTCAGGACCATCACCAATGACAACTAGCTTTTTATCTGCCATTTTTGTAAAGGCTTTAACAATCAAATCTATTTTTTTATAAGGCACCATTCTCGACGCTGTCATATAAAAATCTTCTTTTTTCTCATTTAACAAAAATGCTGTAACGTCGACCGGTGGATAAATAACATTTGCTTCTCTTCGGTATACTCTCCAAATTCTTCTACCAATAAATTTTGAATTGGCCAAGAAATAGTCCACATTATTGGCCGTTCGATAATCCCAATTTCTTATGTAATGAAGAATTCCTTTTGCAATCCATCCTTTTAAACCTTTCTCTAAACCAGATTCTTTAAGATATTGATGTTGAAGATCCCAGGCATAGCGAATTGGAGAATGCACATACGAAATATGAATTTGATCTGGACCTGTAATTATTCCTTTAGCGACCGCATGTGAGCTTGAAATAACTAAATCGTACTTCGAAACATCAAGTTGCTCAATCGCCACGGGCATGAATGGCAGGTAAGCCCGATATTTTTTATTGGAAAACGGAAGTTTTTGAATAAAACTTGTCTGAACTTTTTTATTTTTAATAAAATCCCTTTGGCCATCAGGTATGAAATCTACTAGTGAAAAAAGATCGGCTTCTGGAAAAATATCGAATATCCGTTCTACTACTTTTTCAGCTCCCGCGTATGTGACAAACCAATCGTGTACCACAGCAATTTTCATTTAAGCACCTCTTTAAACTCTTGAATAATTTGCTCTGAAGTATTTCTCCATTTAAATTTTTTCACGTGAGCTTTTCCTCTACCGATCAAATCCTTCTTAATTTCTTCGTTCTTAAGCACCAATAATATTTTTTCCGCTATATCCATCGGATTATGGGGATCAATATATAAAGATGCATCTTCACACACTTCCGGAATAGATGCTTTATTAGAAACTATTGTCGGACAATTTACCGCCATTGCTTCTAAAGGCGGCAATCCAAAACCTTCGTAGATGGAAGGGAAGACTAAAACATCCGCATGTTTATAGTACCTTTTTAATAATTCGTCGGAGACGTAACCAGTAAAAACTATTCTATCTGACAGTTCTTCGGCAGCTTTACCAATAAATTTGTCACCTGTAATAAATCCTTCCTTTTTCCCAACTATTACAAGATCTTGTTTAATTTCATCTTTTATCAATTTAAATGCTTGAATTAGTGAAATCAAATTTTTATGTGGTTTAACATTTCCTACATATAAAACATATGGCTTTTCAAGAACTCTTTCTGATTGCGGAAGAGCAAACCATTCTTCCTCAATTCCATTCGAAATTGCAATTATTTTTTTCGGTTTTACGCCAATATATTTGATTAACTCTTGTTTAGTAAATTCTGATACTGTAAAGATCTTTTTTGCTCTGAATCTTAATACAGTAAATAAAATTCTCGCATATATTTTCTTAAGCCCTTTATTGTACTGTGGAATAGCTAAATGAAATACATCATGTACAGTAGCAAATAGTTTACCCATAAAGAATATAGGTATATTGTAATGAGGCGACCAAAAATAGTCATATCGTCCATTTACTTTTTTAATAAACTCAATTTGCTCTCTTATTGTATAAATTGAAGAAGAAAACAATAGGAAAGAAACGTTATTTGGCCAGTTTAATTCCTTTTCATCAAAATCTATCCCAATTATTAAAGTGAACTCAACATTTGGAAACGCATTTATTACTCTTAGTACTGTGCTTTTTATATATGTACCGATTCCCGAATGTCTCCACATCCTAATATCAATAACGAATTTCTTTTTCTGCTTACTTTCTTTCGGTAAGTCTGAAAAATTTACTGTTGCTATAAGTGAATTATGTATAAAATTTACTTTAAATAAATCCATTTAATTCTCACCATTACCTTTTATAAGAAAGAATAATTATACAGCTTATTATGACTAAACTAATCCAAATCATTCTTTTATAGAGAGTCTATACCTTAAAATATTTATATAAAGTTGATAATCAAAAAGTAGAGCAAAAATAAACCCTATATTTTTGGAATTTTAATATAGGGTTTAAATATAAGCTAGTTTTTATAATAAACCATAAGAACCATATATATTCTCTCACATTACTTATTCGAATACATTTATTTTTTCTAAGAATAATAAATCTCCATTCAAAAAGATTTCCACGTCCTCAATAAAACGTGGAAATTTCTTACTATAATAATAATTGAGTTATTCTTAGGAATCTAAAATAGAAATTTAAGAAGAAAATTTACTTTTAGAAAGCGCCTCTTCTTAAAAAAACAGCTGTTATTGTTTTAAGTAATATTTTAATATCTAACAAAAGAGACTGATGATATACATAATGTAATTCAACATTAACTCTCTCTGGATAGTGCACATTGCTTCTACCACTAACTTGCCAATAACCTGTAATACCTGGCTTAACTGATAAAAAATCTGATACTTTTTCTTTATATTCTTTTAATTCGTCAGTTACAACTGGCCTTGGTCCTACTAAACTCATATTTCCTTTTAAAACATTAATAAGTTGTGGGAGTTCATCCAAGCTAGTCTTCCTAAGGAATCTTCCTGTCTTAGTAATCCTTGGGTCCTCCTCTGGTTCAAGCTTATAACTATTTTTGATATATTTTGCATATAACAATTTATTGGTCTTTAACTTTTCCTCTGCATTAACTACCATAGATCTGAATTTATAAATTTTAAACTCTTTTCCATTTTCGCCTATTCTTGATTGTTTGAAAACTATTGGTCCTTTATTTTCCCCAAACAAGTATAATAACGAAATAATAAGAAAAATAGGACTTGTTAATAAAAGACCAAATAATGCACCCACTATATCTATTAATCTCTTTATAAATAAATATAGATTAAAAAGAACTATTTCTTTCGGGGTAGAATTATATACTTGTTGTTTTTTTGGAATGATGACAACTTCTCTTATATTCATTTGTGTTTCTTGCATTAAATTCACCCTCTCACACTAGATTCTTCAAATATCTCTTTAAGGTACCTATAAACTTCCTCTTTTAGATCTTCATGTTTAAGTGCAAATTCAATAGTTGTTTTAATAAAACCAATTTTTTCCCCTACATCAAAGCGAGTTCCCTCAAAATCGTAAGCATAAACATCTTGGACTTTGTTTAAACTCTCAATTGCATCTGTTAATTGAATTTCTCCACCCGTACCAATCTGTTGTTCTTCTAAGAATGTAAAGATTTCAGGAGTTAATACATATCTACCCATTATTGCTAAATCAGATGGAGCCGTACCAGGACTAGGTTTTTCCACAAAGCTCCCTACTCTATATATCCGTTCTTTTTGATCAATTGGATTAACAATTCCATAACGATGTGTATCACGAGGATCAACTCTTTGTATCCCAATTATGGAGGAAGAGGTTAATTCATATTGATTAATTAATTGTTTTAAACAAGGGGTTTTACTTTCTACTATATCATCCCCAAGTAATACAGCAAAAGGTTCATCTCCAATAAAGCTTCGAGCACACCAGACCGCATGCCCCAAACCTTTTGGTTCTTGTTGTCTAATATAATGAATATTTGCCAAATTGGATGGCTCTTTAACTCTTTCTAAAAGTTCAAACTTCCCTTTTTCAATTAAATTTTGCTCTAATTCAAATGCATTATCAAAATGGTCTTCTATTGCACGTTTGCCTTTTCCAGTAACAATAATAATATCCTCGATACCAGAATTGACAGCCTCTTCTATTATATATTGAATTGTAGGCTTATCTACAATAGGTAACATTTCTTTAGGCATAGCCTTTGTTGCAGGTAAAAACCTTGTTCCTAATCCTGCAGCAGGAATAATCGCTTTTCTAATTTTCTTCATAATTTACCTCCTTTAAAAAACAAAAGGACTTAAGACCTATTCATCTTAACATGAATAAGCAGTCTATTTAAATAGGAAATTTGTTACAATTTTTTCACTAATCTTACCTTAGTGAAAAAATTGTAACATTTTGTCTATCTTATCATAACATATCCTTTACTTTAAATTATAGATATATCTGTATATTTTACAATTTGGTAACAAAAAAAGGAGGCTTCCTCTTTATCGTTAAAAACGATATCTTTAAGGAAGCCTTTACTTAGATCTATCTAAGGTTATACAGAGGACTTAAATATACAAAAAGATCGGTTTATAATCCTCAGTCTTTTAATGCTCTATACTATTCTTGGAATAGGATAAGACAATGCTTAAAACATAAATTAATGATATGGGAAAAATTTCTTCAACAGGTAGATTTACTAGTGAAATAAGATATGCAACTAAGAAAAATAACAAGCCATAGTATAGCTCTAAGCCTTGCTTATCTACATTATTCTTAATGATATAGATTATCCTATAAATCGAAGACAATCCAATAAAAACATATGCAAAAAGATAAAAAATCCCAAAATTTAGCAATAAGTTGATATATCCTGTTTCAGCCAGAATACCTCGTGGATTCAGGCCGATATAATCAAGTAACCCTGTGTTGATAAAAGCATCTAGACCTTCTAAGTGACCCGATATACTCCCTTGTTTTAACGAAAGGAACTTTTGAATGAATTCTGTTGGATACACAAAAATAAAGAATAGAAATAAACATACAACATAAATTGTTATATTCAATTTAAGAGCTTTTAGAAACTTTTCATGTTTTGTAAAAACAAATAGTATAAACATGACAACAGGTAAACTTACTATAAAAGTGGCTATTCCTGTTAATGACTGAGTTAATAACAACATAAATAATAAAGCTATAATAAGTAAATATTTCATCAAATTATTAAATTTCCCCACATAAACAAATACGATTAACATCGGTATAATCAAAGCAAATGAGTTTGGATCGTCCCAAAGCGAACCAAATCTTACAGAAATTGAATTATGATATCCTAATGCTGGCAATCTTTCGAAAGCAAAAAAATTAAATAATTGTATAATTTCCACTGCAATGGATGCCAAAATAAATAACAATATATATTTATTAATCTTATTTACATTTATTTTTGAAAAGGGGAATAGATAAAAAATTACAAGTATAGAGAAAAATATTCCAACTTGTAGTAAGTAAGGATTTTTCACGAATAAAAACGAAATCATAGGAATTATTAATAGGAAAACCGCAAGAAAAATTTCCCATGTTCTGAATTTTCGTACATTGGCTCTTATTTTAAACTTTATGACCATCGTTAAGAACAAAACAATAAATATTAAAATGATTACATACTTACCATATTGTAAAATAGGGGGAGTATCTACGTATACCGGACTAGTATCAGAATCATTAATTTTCAAAGGATATCGAAATGAATAATAATAGAGCGCAACGATTAAACTTGATAGAATAAAGAAATCCCACAATTTGTTTATATTTATGTCAAATTTTAACTTGTTTAGCATTTTTCTCACCACCAATTTTACCCTAATCAGAAGTTAACTTCCAATTATGTCGGAGCCATAAAAATTAAGTAAGAGAAGAAAAAATAGTCTTTTTTTCTTCCCTAATTAAATTTTAAAGTAAGCATTATTATACAAGTCCTAAATATACGCAACAAGAAAGCGCCATAATTATGACATTCTATAGTTTTGCATAACCCACGGCCTCTATGATTTTCTCACTCATATAATCGATCATTTCTTCTGTTAAGCCAGGATATACTCCAACTAAAAAGGTATTATTCATAATCTTATCGGTATTCTTAAGATCACTTGCTAACCGGTATTCAACACCCTCAAAGGCCGGTTGCTTAGTCAAATTTCCTGCAAAAAGCATTCTTGTTTGGACCTTATTTTCTTCAAGATATTGTGTAATTCTATTCCTTGATATCTTGTCACCATCTTTTACTGTCATAACAAACCCAAACCAACTAGGTTCACTATTAGGTGTTGCTTCTGGTAAAATGATATCATTCTCAATTGATTTAAGATTATTTTTTAAACGGTCAAAATTACGATTTCGTTTCTCTATAAACATTGGCAATTTTTTTAACTGTTCTAAACCAATAGCTGCTTGCATATCTGTTACTTTTAAATTATAACCTATATGCGAATAAGTGTATTTATGGTCATAACCTCGTGGTAATTGACCAAGTTGCCAATCAAAGCGTTTTTTACAAGTGTTATCACAACCAGATGGACACCAACAGTCACGACCCCAATCTCTAAATGATTCAATAATCATTTTTAGTTTTGGATCATTTGTGTAAACAGCACCACCTTCTCCCATTGTCATGTGATGCGGTGGATAAAAACTTGATGTTCCAATGTGACCAATTGTACCTGTCAATTTCCCATTATATTTGGCACCTAACGCATCACAATTATCTTCAATTACCCAGAGATTATATTTTCCAGCTACTCGCATTACTTCATCTAGGTTAAAGGGATTCCCCATCGTATGTGCTATTACAATAGCCTTTGTCTTATCAGAAACTGCTTGTTCTATTTGATCAGCAGATATATTATACGTAGCCAAGTCAACATCTACAAATACAGGAATCAATCCATTTTGAACAATTGGTGTTACTGTTGTTGGAAAACCAGCTGCTACGGTAATGACCTCATCCCCACGCTTCAACCTTTTATCACCAAGCTTCGGGGAAGTCAAACTAGATACAGCCAATAAATTCGCTGAGGATCCAGACGTAGTTAACAGCGCATATCGTACACCTAAATACTTCGCAAAGCTTTTTTCAAACTCCTTGTAAAAGCGACCTGCAGTTAACCAAAAATCCAGAGATGCGTCTGTTAGAGCTATCATTTCATCCTTATCATATATCTTCCCTGCATAACTTAAATTGGATTCACCCGGTACAAAATCTTCACGTTGGTGAAATAATTTATGAAATTCTTCTACTTGGTTGAAAATAATTTTTCTTTTTGCTTGCTCAAGCAATTTTTGGTTTAGATTGCCGACCTGTTCAGCATTCATTAATTCTGAAACTGTAAATTCCTCTTTATTATCAAAATTCAAATTGTAAGAGTCTCCAAGAAACTCACATTCAAATCCAGTAATAATTTTTGTACCCTTATCAACGATCGCTATCATTCGTCCTTCATACTTTATTACTTCACCAATCAACTTCAACACTCCACTCAATTTTTGTTATTAAGAGCTAAAATTCCTTCTGTTAATGAAACCTTCGGTTCCCACCCAGGCAACCTTTCTCCCTGATTCCATGTCTCCATAACTTCACGTTTTCTATATGCTCTACCTCCCCAATTTATAGGAAGCTCAACATCCATGATCTCTTTATATAGATCAATCAAATCTCTTAGCCTAATTGGGTTACCAGATGATATTGCAAAATACTTTTGATTTATTAACCCTTTATTCAAGCTATCAGCCGCAATAATGAAAGCTTTTACTACATCATCCACATATACAATATCAATTTGCTGTTCACCTGGAGACATGTCTAATGGTTGACTAGTATTGCTACGCTGCTTTAATAAATAAAATAATTTTTTTCTAGGATCATTGGGCCCATATGTATCAAATAATTTTAATGTGGTATATTTTAATTCATAAGATTCTACATAATATTTAATAATTTTTTCAAATGCTTCTTTTGTAGCTGCGTATAAATTAACAGGATTATAAGATTCATTATGATAATGTTGCCAAGATGTCCCGGTATTAATCAGATGTTTAACGCCATTTTTAACCATCGCCTCCACTAGATGTGTTCCAAATGTTATATTACTTTGTATCAAAGTCGTTATATCTCCAGGCTGATGTTCAGTAATATATAAGGAAGCTAAATGAAATACAACATTTGGCTTAATTTTTTGAATTGCGATATCCAAGGAGTCAAATCGTCCATCGTATATATGAAGATGTAGTTTTGATTTTACATCTGCGATCTGTGTTAAGTTTGATTCTTCTCTAATAATCAGATGTACTTCGGCATTTCGCTTTAAATATTCCCGTACTAGATTAGAACCTATAAATCCAGTACCCCCAGTAATTAAAACTGTAAACGACATATACTTCACATTCTTTCCTTTAATTAAATGGGCTTTTATAATTTTCCAAAGAATCAAAATGATTATCTCTTTCAGAAATAATCATTTCAGAATTTAATTCTGGTACCTTAACGGAACTCCAATGTATTCCAGTATCATGTATAGGAGAATATACTGTAGTAACGTTATAAACTAATATAGCCTGCTCGCTTTTAACGAAAAAACCATGTGCACATCCCTTAGGAATATATATACTATTTCCTTCTTCAGCACTTAAATCAAAAGTTACATATAGTCCAAAAGTAGGAGAACTCTTACGTAAATCTACAACGATATCCAATACCTCACCTTGAACACAGTAAACGAGTTTAACATGATCCTCTGGTGGAGTTTGAAAGTGAAATCCCCGAAAAACTCCTTTTTTGGATACTGAAAAATACTGCTCTTTAAAATCAGATTGTAGCCCATTTTCTTCAAAATCATTCTCGTGAAACTTTTTAACGAAACTACCTCTTTGATCATTAAATTGATTGTTAATCAATTCATATACTCCAGGTATTTTTGTCTTTCTCAATGTTTTTATCAATTTATTTCACCTTACATACAAGATATTCTTTTAATTGTTTTTGGCAGATATTTCTTACATTATCACCATTTTGATAAGCCATTACCCATTCAACTATTTTTTCTATAGTAGTTTCTAAAGTCCAACGTGGTTTCCATCCTAATTTTAACTTCGCTTTTGAGCAATCTAATTTCAAATAACCTGCTTCATGAGGTTGGTTATCTGTATCCAATTGATATGTAGCTTGACCATTCCAATTTTCTATCATTTTACTAACTATCCATTCGACCGGTCTTGCATCATCGTCATTTGGTCCAAAATTCCATGCCTCTGCATATTCAGGACCATTTTTATATAATTTTTCAGCTAGGAGTAAGTAGCCACTCAAAGGTTCAAGAACATGTTGCCAAGGTCGAATTGAATCTGGATTTCGGATAATAATCGGAGCACTATTAATTAAAGAATTCACACAATCTGGGATAAGCCGATCTACTGCCCAATCTCCACCACCAATTACATTACCTGCTCGTGCTGTGGCCACCGCAACACCATGAATACTATAATTCTCCTGATTAAAAAATGAACTTCGATAGGATGATGTCACAAGTTCTGAGCATGCCTTACTATTTGAATATGGGTCATATCCCCCCATTGGTTCATTTTCACGGTAACCCCATACCCATTCTTTATTCTCATAACACTTATCCGTTGTAACATTAATGACGACTCTTACTGATGAACATTTTCTAATGCTCTCGAAGAGGTTTACAGTACCCATAACATTGGTAGAATAAGTTTCTACAGGATTCTTATATGACTCCCTAACAAGTGGTTGAGCTGCCATGTGAATTACAATTTCCGGATTAGCATTTATCATCGCTTTTTCAAGTGAATTTGCATCTCTCACATCACCGATTATTGAATTTACTATCCCTTCTACCTCTGCCGCTTTAAATAAAGAAGGATCGGTAGGGGGATTTAAAGAATAACCTGTTACTAAAGCTCCCATTTGATGTAACCAAATAGATAGCCACGAACCTTTAAATCCTGTATGACCTGTTAAAAACACTCTTTTATCTTTCCAAAATGAACTTGTAATCAATAGTTATTCACCACGCCATTATTATTTCTCCACAGTTTCCATGGAGCTTCATTTTTCACCCAAAGTGATTCCAAGTGATTTTTATCCCTAAGAGTATCCATGGGTTGCCAATAACCAGTATGCTTAAAAGCACTAAGTTGTCCATCTAAAGCTAAATTCTCTAAGGGTGCTTTTTCGAGAATCGTATCGTCCCCATCTATATAATCAATTACTTCAGGTTCCATAACAAAGTAACCTGCATTTACCCATCCGCCGTCTCCTTGAGGCTTTTCTTGAAAAGCGGTAACTTCATTGTTGTCACCTAATGCTAACGCACCAAACCTTCCACTCGGTTGAGTCGTAGTTACTGTAGCTAACTTTCCATGAGTTTTGTGGAATTCAACCAATTCTTTTATATTAACATCTGAAACACCATCACCATATGTAAGCATAAAGGTTTCATTATCAAGATATTGTTTCACTCTTTTTAAACGACCACCTGTCATTGTTTCTAAACCAGTATCAACAAGTGTTACTTTCCAAGGCTCAGCATTAACATTATGTATAATTTGCTTGTTTCCGTTTCTAAAATCGAAGGTAACATCTGACTCGTGCAAAAAATAGTGTGCAAAATATTCTTTGATATAGAAAGATTTATAACCAAGACATATTACAAAATCATTAAAACCATACTCAGAATAGATTTTCATAATATGCCACAATATAGGCTTTCCACCTATTTCTATCATTGGTTTTGGTTTAAGATGGGACTCCTCACTTATACGTGTTCCAAATCCCCCAGCTAGTAAAACAACCTTCATAAAATCACCTCTAGAATTTTTTGGTTAATTATTTCACAAGATCAATATTTTATCATATATACGTGTAGATGTTATTGTTATGAATCAGATCATTCATATAAACTTTTAGTAACGACTCCATATAATAAAAGAATAAACCACGTTTCAAAAATTCTCTATAGTTTCAATTGTACGACCTACCTTTGTTTTAAAACAACTTCCTTTATTTTCCTAAATGATAATTTCAATATTCTAAGAACAGTAATATTATTCTCTCTTAATACCCATAGTGGCCATTTCCAGTTATTGTAACTCGCCTGTATTATCCCTTGTGAAAGAATTACACCTAATATCCCCATATTTGTGTATTCAAGCAGGATTAAAGAAATTACGACAATTCCAACACCTGAAAAAACAGAAGCTTGTACGAATGGTACCGTGTTTGACATAGTTATTAGTGTAGCAAATGTTGAATGATTCCATTCTAAAAATAATACTAATCCTAATACAATTAAAATATTGTTTGGTAGTAATGTTGAATTCGAACCAATTATATTTAAAGCAAATGGTCCAACTAATACTACCCCTAATATTCCAACTATCCCCAAAATCCATTGTGTAGTAATTGCTCTAGAAAATATTAGAAGGTATCTAGTGTTACTATTTATACTCATTTTCAAGGATGCTAACTCAGGGATATAACTATTAAACAGTATAGATGAAAAACTCCCTATAATCCCAAGGACTTGCATACTCAAACCATATTGTGCAGTAACATCTAATCCAAGGTAAGTTGCACATATCAAGGTAGTAGATCTAGTAATTAGCCACGCTCCAATTGTTACAACACCTAGCTTTTTAGCATTCGGCCATATTATTGAAAATACTGTTTTAAAACTATACCCGTTCCCAGGATCAGCATTAATATCTTCATGTCTAACTTTTTTCGAAAAATATTTTTTTGCAAGTACCCTCAATATCACACCCGATATTAAATACATTAGCGATAGCCATATGAGGCCTCCTCCTAGAAGTAACCCTATAATAGAAAAAACGACGTAGGTCAGCCTGGAAATAACCAAAGCCTGATTATCTTCTTTTATTGCTCCTATTCCTTTAAGAAGAGGGTTCCAGTAACTATAATACAGATTGATTATTGTTGCTAAAATATATATAAACCACGCTATGAGAGAATTTGTTTTATCATCTGGTAATAAACTGTATATATATATTGTTCCTAAACTAAAAAGTAGTAATCCTGAAACTGTCGATAAAACGGCGTATATTTTTTTACTTGATACTATGATTGCTCTCAATAAATAATAATTTGGTTTTTCATTAAGCTCTGACAGCATAGTTCCCTCAGTTAATAATTCTTTTGCTCCACTCCATGAATATGAAACGTTTCTCATAATGGTTGGTGAAAACCCAAAATCAATCAGCATAGCTAATGCTGATATACTAGAGAACACATACCAAAGTCCAATTTCTTGAGAATTAAGCATTAGTAGAATTACAGGTAATAAAAAAATATTCATCCCAATATTGAGAATGTTCCCTGCGTAATTCCATATGATATCTTTCTTTGTAATATTTATAGCCATTAAAATTCTTCCTTTTACTATTTTACAAATAAGAGACCAGTTCTTATCCAAAAATCATTGCCATTATTCTCTTGATAATCCAATATATCCTAAAGGCCCTTTTATAAAGAGATAGCAAGATTGGTCTTATTTTATATTTGCAGAGATTGTTAAATTCTTCAGCTTTTAATTCTGAAGACTTCCCTAAATCCATCACCCAATCAATTATCACCGCATGTTGTTCATACTTAAAAAACTTGAACATCAGCTTTCCAATTAGATAACTTTTTCTATTTATTTCTCTAAAGTCTGCAGCATCTTTAACAAACGCCCTTAATGTTTTAGGGTTTAAGGACTCATTATCAATAACTCTGTAAAAACCTAGTTTATCAAGTGGTTTATACACCTTATATTTCTTATTAAAATTGAACAAGAAAAACCAATCCAATGAAGGAAAATTATCCTCATCAAATCCCCCCTGTTTTAAAGCATAGTCTTTATAGAATAATGCTCCGCAAGTAGGAGGACCATATATATTACTATTCCATATTTTTGTATCTAGTGGTCGAATTCTCATTAATTTATTCTTCCCAAATCTCACAAATAACTTTTTAGTTACCCTCTCCAACTTACTATCTTTTTTTGTTCTATTATTTTCCCCAATAATTTCAAAACTTGATACCAATGCTCCAATTTTTTTTTTTTTGTCTAGCAGTTTTGAAACCTTAAATAAATAATCATTCACAAGAAGGTCATCATCATGTAGGAAGGCAACCCATTTACCCCTTGCTAATTCAAAACATCTATTCCAATTACCAGCCATTCCAATATTATCACTATTTCTATAATATAGTAATTTATTATTAGAATACCCCTTTATTAGTTTCTCTGTTTCAGTCACAACACCATAACTTACTTCATTATCAACAATAATGACTTCATATTCACAATTAGGGTTTAATTGATTCAAAGCACTATCTATAGCCTCTTTCAATAAAATATGTCTGCGATATGTAGGAATTGCTATTGTAATAAATGGTTGTTTAATTTTACTCTTATCCCCGTGTATTAACACAGATTCAACGTCATTAAATTTTATGAAATTATCATCGGACTTTTGAATAACTCTCATTGTATCCATCCTTTTTAGTACTTTATCAAAAATCCAGATTCTTATTAATCCTAATCATTTATTAATATTATCTAAATACTCTTTGAATGCAATAGCTATCTTATTTTAGATTAGACTAAACTCCATTTTGTGTTGAAATTCACATTTAGATATACTTAGCGACACTTAATTTAAGAAGTCTAGAACTTTCGTTTTAGCCAATATAAAATAAAATCGTAATTCTTAATACGATAGTATTTACCAGTTAAAAAAGAACAAATTATCTTCATAGTGCCTTCAAAAGCTTTTCTTTTTCTTAAAGCTTTTATTCCCTCCATATATACTTTGTCTGCTACCAAGAATCTCTCTTTTTCTTTTAATGTAGCCAATATTAGCGTTCTATTCATAAGATCAGAGACTAAGATTTCATCCAATAGTTGTTGTGTCTTATATAGCTTGGAGATCCCTCTAGAATTGAGAAATTGTTCTAAACTGTACGTCTTAGAAATTCCATTATTTCTTATCCTATACCTTAATAGACTTTGATTCACTTTTCCTATCTTATATCCATTTAGCAAAGCTCTTAGAGAAAAATCATAATCTTCACAATAAGGTATCTCTCTGTATCCATTTAGGTTTTCATACACCTCTTTTCTTACGAGCCATGTAGGATGATTGGATATATTCCTCTTTTCCAAAAGTTCCATTACTTCTTTATAAGTAAGTTCCGTTTTATCGGTTTCATTAATCTCTTTTCCTTCTTCATCGATGATAATCATACTTGTAAAAACAAAGTCTAATTTTTCCTTTTCTAATACTTTTTTTTGAATATATAATCTTTTTTTTTCTGAAATATCATCTGCATCCATACGCGCTATATATTTGCCTTCACAATACTTTAACGCTTTATTAAGACTTTTAACCAATCCTAGATTTTTTTCATTAATAACAATTTTTATCCTCGGATCTTTATCTTGAAGAGAAAGCAGTAATTCTTTCATACTTTTATTGTCTGGATTATCTAATATGATAATAAATTCTAATTTATCATATGTTTGGTTCAAAATAGAATTTATACTTTTTCTTACCCATTCTAATTCTTCATTATATGTACTCATAATTACTGATATTAATTCGCTCATAAACTAACTCCCATAATTAAAGGTATAGACATATACTTTACTATAAACATATATCCGTTCAGATCCCCCTGAAAAAAGGGATATCACTGAATAAGGACATTTATTAGTTACATATGATTGCTATTTACTTATAAAGCATTCCGAAAACTCTTCCTTTCAATGTTCCAAAATAAAACGGTGCATGTCTCCACTTCAAAGTTAACAAACTTAATAAAATGCCTCCAAGAGGCCTTACTAATGTTCTGATCTTATATGTCATCGGATAATTATGCCTATTTAGAAGAATCCCTAAACCGCAACCATACAGATAACCTCTTTTATATGTTAAAGATAAATGAGTAAGATTGGGATGATGTACTATTATAGAAGGGAAATAGACGACTTTATACCCATTATCAATTACCCTTAAAAGAAAGTCTGTTTCCTCACCCGAACCAAATTTCGTACCTGATCCAACGCCGAGCATTTCATCAAAAGTTCCTACCTTATTTATGACTTCTTTTCTCAGAAAAATTGTTATTGAAATACCTCTTCTCCATACATTTTTTTTATTAACTTCCCCTTCTTCTTCATCAAAAACTCCTGCAGAAATATTAAAGTCTTCATCTACAGATTTTCCCGTTAGACCAGCAATACTATTGTTAGAGACTAAAATATTCTTAACACGTTTTAATAATTCTTTGGGATACCAACAGTCATCATCCGGAAAAGCGATTATGTCCCCAGTTGCATGAGATAGTCCAACATTCCTTGCCCTAGATAGACCTCTAACAGACTTTATATAAATAATTTGCATTTGATTTGAATATTTTTCAATAAGATTCTCTAAACGATTATCATCGTTTTGATCAACAATAATTAATTCGAAAACTTTATATTCCTGCGCTAATAAGGAATTCATAAATTTTTCTATAACATCCATCCGATTTATCGTAGCCATTATTAAAGAAAACTTCATTATCTTCAATTCCTTTTCAGAGACTCAACTAATAGTTTTGGACCCATAGCTAGTTAGTTATTCATTCATACCCGTTTATATTATGTATTTGCCAGTTCCATGAATCTTTACACATATCATAAACATCCCTTTCAGCTACCCAACCTAACTCTTCTTTAGCTTTATTTGGACTTGCGTAACATTGAGCTATATCTCCTGGTCTTCTTTCAACGATTTCATAGGGAATCTCTTTTCCTGATGCCTCACTAAACGAATTAACCATATCTAGTACTGAATACCCTTTTCCTGTTCCAAGGTTATACGAAAATACACCATCAGTTCGCATTATTTTCTCAACTGCTTTGATATGACCTTTTGCCAAGTCAACTACATGTATATAATCTCTAACACCAGTTCCATCAGGAGTAGGGTAATCTCCTCCAAATACTCTTAATTTTTCAAGTTTTCCAATTGCAACCTGTGTAATGTAAGGCATCAAATTATTAGGTATACCATTTGGATCTTCTCCAATTAATCCACTTTCATGTGCTCCAACCGGATTGAAATAACGAAGAAGTGCGATACTCCAACTTTGGTCAGAACTAAAAATATCGCTAAAAATTTCTTCTTGCATAAGTTTGGTACGGCCGTATGGATTAGTTGCGCCCAATGGATAATCCTCAAAGATGGGGACTGACATTGGATTCCCATATACGGTTGCGGATGAACTAAAAACTATTTTCTTTATGCCATATTCAGACATTAATTCACATAGAACCAATGTTCCAGTGATATTATTATGATAATATCGAAGTGGTTGTAAGACAGATTCTCCCACCGCCTTTAGACCAGCAAAGTGAATTACTGCATCAATTTTATTTTCTAAAAAGACTTTTGTAAGAGCTTTCTTATCAATTAAATCAATTTTATAAAATTTAAAATCTTTCCCTGTTATTTTCTTCACACGTTCGAGGGATTCCTCTTTACTATTAATGAGGTTATCAACAACTACAATTTCCAACCCATTATTAAGTAATTCGACACACGTGTGACTTCCTATATACCCTGCACCACCCGTTACCAATATCGCCATCAAATAACCTCCGAAATAAATAATTTTATTCAAAAAGAGTTTTATCCTACAAATGTAAATTTTATATTATACACAGTTTATTTTCTATAGTAAATGTAGAATTTCTAAATCCCTTTACTTATAACAGATTATTTCTAACTCTATGAATCAATTTCAAAAAGTTCTTCTGAAAAGTTGAACGTTTCTAAATTTGATTTTTGTACAGAGTTTCCTCAAAATCCCCAATCAGAGGGAAAAGAAGTTTATAAAGGGGAATATTTTAGAAATACACCTCTCCTAGGTAAAGGTTATCTAAGTTGCTGGATCAACGATTAATACATGCTTCATTCGCTCTTTTTTTCGGGTAATCTGAATGATGGAAAGGTAGCACATATAGGATTCATGAATACTACACTTTCAACCCTATGTTTTAAAATTATGATACAGGATATGATTACTAACTTATCTCTAAGCAGATTCACCAAGTGGGATACCTGGCTAATAAACACAATTATAATACAAAAATGAATATAATTTACAAAATAAAATTAACGAATTTACGGAGTTGTTCCTATTTTGTGTTTAATATATTCAAGTACCTCATCTTTTAAATCCTCTCTCTTTAAAGCAAAATCAATCGTAGTCTTTATAAACCCAATCTTATCTCCAACATCATAACGCTCTCCTTGGAATATATATGCATATATTCTTCTTTCTATATTTAATTTATTGATGGCATCTGTTAATTGAATCTCTCCTCCAGCTCCTATTTCTTGCTCATCTAAATATGCAAATATATCCGGTGTTAAGACATACCTACCCATTATTGCTAAATTGGATGGCGGAGACGTTTCTGGTTTTTCTACAAAACTCTTCACCTCGATCAAATCACCATCTATAGCATTGGGATTAATAATCCCATATCTCCTAGTTTCTTCAGTGGGTACTTCTTTAACTCCAATCACAGATGAACCAACCTTTTCATATTGTTCTATTAACTGTCTTATACATGGGACACCAGCTTCCACAATGTCATCCCCTAGTAATACCGCAAACGGCGCGTCTCCAATAAAGTTTCTTGCACACCAAACTGCATGACCTAACCCTTTGGGAGTCTTCTGTCTTATATAATGAATTTCTAAATTAGATGGACTGATAATGCTTTCTAACAACTCAAATTTCTTCTTCTGATATAAATTATTTTCCAATTCATACGCGTGATCGAAATGGTCTTCTATCGCTCTTTTTCCTTTTCCAGTTACAATAATTATGTCCTCAATGCCTGAATCGACCGCTTCTTCAATTATGTATTGAATGGTGGGCTTATCAATAATTGGGAGCATTTCTTTAGGCATAACCTTCGTCGCTGGTAAAAATCTTGTTCCAAGCCCCGCAGCAGGGATTATCGCTTTTCTCACTTTTTTCATTGAATTATCGCTCCTCTGCTTGTTCTTGTAATAATGAAGTACATAATTTAGTTGTAACCTTAAATTTCCCCAGCCTCTTGTATTTATTTATTTTTTGCAAAAAAAGATGCCTCAGAGCAGTTACTCTTAAGACACCTTTCGCTCAAATATTCTCTTTGTTAGATTTTTAGATTTTTATACCATTTTTATACTCTTGCAAGGATTTGTTCTAAATTTCTCTCCGCTTTCCAACCTAAGTCATTGAAAATCATCTCAGATGATGCGACTAAACGAGCTGGGTCTCCTGCACATCGCTCACCAAGAATGACATTAGCCTCTTTTCCAGTAACCTTTTCACATGTTTTGATTACTTCTTTAACAGAATAACCAAGTCCGTTGCCTAAATTATATGTCGCTGTCTTGTTTTTCCCATTTAATAATGAGTTAAGTGCAACAATATGCGCCTTTGCCAGATCGGTTACATGGATATAATCACGTATACAAGTGCCGTCTGGCGTTTCATAATCAGTTCCAAATACAATACATTTTCTCTTTGACCTACTAAATGCTGCAATATAATAGGAACTAAATGTGTTTCTGGATCATGACTTTCTCCTATTTCTGCTGTCTGATAAACGCCAGCAGTGATAACATATCTTAAAACCACCTTAGTTTAGGTCATATGTATTTGCATAAACTGCAAGGATTTGTTCAATCATCCACTTCGATCTTCCCTTAGGGTTGATCGGATTCGTTCTTGCGTCTTCTGAAATGATATCGACTTCTGGAATTCCATATGTAGCTACCGTTGAAGAGAATATAAAGTTTTTTCACATTATGCTTTAGCATAACCCTTATTAAAGTTAATATGGAGCCGACGTTTATTTTCATAAAATTTGATCGGATCTGTAACAGACTCTCCCACTAAACTGTTTACTGTAAAATGCTTAACCGCTTTTATTGGATATTTTCCAAAAATAATCTCTAAGGTTTTGTGATCTCCAAGGTCTCCTTCTACAAACTCCGCTTTTTAATCAACCGATTCATCATGACCCATTGAAAGGTTATCAAGAACAATTACTTTTTCACTGTTAACTAGTTCTTTAATCAAATGACTCCCAATATAACCGGCACCACCGACAACCAAAATCATTTTTCTTTTTCTCCTTTTTTTCTAAATACAACCCTAAATTTTTTATTTATGGTAGCCTTCTATTATTCCTACGTCAAATTACCCATCATTAAATTGGATTATCAAAGCAAATAAAGTCATTATTCAGGAAATATGAAAACTAATTGTAACATAATGTCGAAATAATAGATGTTATAATAATTTCAATAAAACTTTAAAGTAGGAGGTTATATTTTAATGAAATATCCATTGTTTTTATTCCTCTTAATATTTACTTTATTATTACCTTCTACTTCCTTAGCAGCAAACACTGTCGAAAGAATAAGTGGAACTAGTAGATATGATACCTCCGTTGCTGTCTCACAAAAAGGTTGGCCAAATGGAGCTAACAATGTTGTTTTAGCTATTGGAGACAACTTTCCTGATGCATTGACGGGTGCACCGTTAGCAAATGCTTTGAATGCCCCCATATTACTAACTCAAAGTTCTACTATTCCAGTAACTACAATTAATGAGATTAAGAGATTAAAAGCAACTAAGGTGTATATACTAGGCGGGCCACTTGTAATAAGTGAATCAGTAGTAAAACAACTAGGAGATTTGGGATTAACCACAGAAAGATTAGCTGGGAATAATCGTTATGAAACTGCAGTTGAAATTTCAAAAGAGTATGCTCCGAATTCAGATACTGCTATCATAACTTACGGTAAGAATTTTCCTGATAGTCTCTCTGTTGCATCCTATGCTGCCGAAAATGGAATTCCAATTTTTCTAACGGATACTTCTTATTTACCTGATGTGACAAAAGAAGCTATTAAGAAAGTTAAGCGAACTATCGTAATTGGTGGTGAGCTTGCTATTTCTAATAACGTATTTGCAGAGTTACCAAACCCAACTAGAATTTCAGGAGATAACAGATATCATACTTCAAGTAATATTGTTTCTTCCTTATATCAAACTACTAATGGACAAGCTGTTATTGCTACTGGAACAAATTTTGCTGATGCACTAACAGGTTCTGTGCTGGCAGCTAAGATGAATTCACCCATCCTATTAGTCCAAAACAATGAAATACCTGCAGCAATATCAAATTTATTGATGCAAAAGCAAGAAATGAAAACCTTCTATATCCTTGGGGGGACCACAGCTGTTAGTCAAAAAGTGAAAAGCTATCTCGAAACAGATGTCTATTCAATGATTAGCACCGCCAAAACACTAATTGGTGCTCCATACGCATGGGGCGGTACTACACCAAGTGGTTTTGATTGTAGCGGATTCTTGAATTATGTGTATTCTAAACACGGTGTGCAACTACCAAGGACTACAGAAAATATTTGGTTTACAGGAACAAGTATTATTACCCCACAAGCTGGGGATGTCGTTTTTTTTGAAACTTATAAAACTGGCCCTTCACATGCAGGTATATATATTGGAAATAATCAATTTATCCATGCAAGTACTTCAAAAGGTGTAACGATTAGTAATTTAGCAGACACGTATTATAAAACTCGATACTTAGGGTCAAAAAGTGTTATAAACCAACGTACATATGCTGGGTTCTAAACTAAGGAGCTACAATTTGTAGTTCCTTTTTATTTGTATTTCTATTATTATTAATCTTTTCAGTTAACTTATGAATGCCATATATAATAATACAAAAAGGTTGAACCTAAGCAAATGGTACAACCTTTTTAATATTCGAATATTTTATCTATTCATCTAATCCTAATCTACGTCTTTTCAAATAGTAGCTACTAATGAACGCAAGGGTAATTGTAAAGATGGTTATGATTAGACCTTCTTTAAAATAAGGGGATCTATATTCCATTTCTAACATATACTCACCTTGTTCAAGCGGAAAACCGATAAAAGCATGGTTCACCTCATAAAACTTGACTTCTTCACCGTTCAATTTAATTTTCCATCCAGAGCTATAAGGAACAGACAAGAAGAAAATTCCCTCTTTTTCGACTTCAATATGCCCACTCAAAGATTGGTTATCATACTCAATACCCTTAATACTCTTACTCTTTAGTGTGTCCACTTTTTCCTCGAGCGCTTGATACGAATTAAAATACACCTTGATATCCTTTAAACGATACTCACCCTCAGTTAGCCCAATTCGAAGTAGGTTTTCCTTATTTTCCCATCCTGTATTTATGATAAAGTTCGATTTAGGATAAGACCAAGGGAGACTATTCGGTCTTTTATTCAGAGTCTTATCATTTAGGGTTAAATTAAAATTGTTTCCTTCGGTATTTTCAATTGCTATTTCAACTAATAGTTCCCCAAAGTCTTCTGGTGTGTCAATCGGAATTTGAATTTCAGATAATTCACTATCCAGGACACGAATGATGTTATTCTCATTTCGGTTTATGTGTTTAAGCTTAACATCTTTAAGTCCCTGAAATAATAATTGTGTGTTCAATTGAGTCGTTTCAGCTCTTTCACCTATTTCAACATCTTGATCCTTAATGACTGCTGCTTGAAGGAGTAATTGATCTTTCTCAGCCGTATTAAGTTTTTGGAAATCTTCAATCGTAACCCATTTATCATACACAAATCCTATTGGTAAATAGTTTTTGTTCAGATAGACTTCCCAATTCTTAGTTTCCCAAAGTTTTTCATATCCATAGGGAATATGTTCCGGCGCCTTCTTGGTAATATAGTATTTATTTGCAGTTGCAGTCTCTAAATAAATTCTATTGTCATATTCTTTAAATAAACTCATTGAGTCAAACTGTAAAATATTGTATTTTTCTTTGAAAAACTGATGAACATTTGAAGAGATAAGACTTTGATAAGCACTATTCCCATTAAATTGATAATACATTGGAGTGTTAAATTCTACATTAGGGTGGTCCCATATAACTCTGTAAAACCCTGCATCCCTTTTTTGAATTTCTTGAATAATATTTTTCGCTTCTTCATTATCAAAACTAATATTCGACAAATATGTGCGATTTGCATCCTTTTGTATCTTGGCATCACCAAGTGCTAAATCATAATAAATATAGTGTTGAACAGCACCTGTAATCATGATTGATATTACTAACAAAACAGACCAAATCCATTTTCTTGTTCTAATATAGAAAATAAAAAGGAGGATGGATAGAATCCCTAATCCTAGATTGACATAATCATTTACCATCAATTCCTTAATCTTCTCTCGGCCCAACCACCAGGTATACACAACCAGAAAGGAGGAACCTATAATAATTAATCCTAACTTTTTGTTTTCCCTTTTAACAGCTTCATCGAAAAAGAAAGGAGATACAAAACACACTGTAAAACTTAAAAGATATAACCATCTTGGCTGCATAGCAGACAGTCCATTAAAAAAAGAATAAATAAATGGCACAAAAAAGAAGACGAGATATGTACCGAGAAAAATCTTCTTTGGAATTAAATTTTTCTTTCTCAATGATATCCCGATTAATATCAAAATGAAGACCAACAAAGAAAGACCTACACTATAGGTTGCTTTTACCACACTTCGATAAGGAAAAAACAAATAAAAGAGAGAATCCCTATAATGTTCCCACTCAAACACAAGCGGTACAATATATTCTTTTTGAAGTCGGTCTGTTTTTAAAAATTGATAAATAGCGGGCAAGAATGCAAAAGATGCGATTCCAAGTCCTAGTAAATATACATAAGCACATTTAAACCCATATTTCAGGAAGTCTTTTACTGAACGACTTCCCTCTTTATCAAAGTATTTATAAATAGCATACGAGATAATATATACACTAGAAATAAAACCATAGTAAAAGTTACTTGCTACTATTAATGCAACCATCAATATAAATGGCCACCACTTACCTTTTTCAACAAAGATTTCAAATGAAAGCACTAATAGAGGTAACCAAATAAACGGTTCCATCATAAAATCAAATTGAAGCGAGTTGAAAGCAAATAAGAAATTACCTCCATATATTAAAGCACTTACTAATGAACTTGTAGAAGAACACTTTAAATATCTTAGAAGAACATACATAGAAAGCATAGCTATAAAATGCTTTATTAGCGAAAGTTTATAATTCCAACCAGCAATATCAATTAAATTATCTATATCAAATAACAATGTTAGCCAAAAAAACGGAGACATCGAGTAGTAATAATTAAATTGGCCAAAAATATCTCCACCAAGTCCATACGACCATGACCAAAAAAAGCTTCCATCTCGAAACAATTCATACAGGAAATATTTGAAAAACAAAAGTTGTTTTGTTGTATCGGTCCCTCTTGTAGTTAGTTGACTACCAGATTCATAAATGTAATAGTGCATTACTAGCGCACCAATAGCGAGTATTAATAGGACATAGACACCTTTTAGGTACCTTTTTAACAATTAGGATTCCTCCCCAAATATAACATGGAAGTTGTTATTCAACTAATATTTCTTACTAATTTCGTTTCTTTGATGGATATTTTCCTCATCTACTATATATATAGGCCTATTTTTCGCTTCATAATAAATACGACCAATGTATTCTCCAATGACACCAAGGAACACTAGCTGTATACCCCCTAGAACAAGTACAGCTGATATGGTAGTAAAGTATCCTGGAACATTAATTCCATAGAAAATGGTCTGAAATAGCATAACCAATATATAAATAGTTGATAATATAGTTATACCCATGCCTATGTAAATTGATATTCGCAAGGGTTTGTTATTGAAAGAAAGAATTCCATCAATTCCATAGTTCAACAATTTAGAAAAAGTCCACTTACTTTGCCCTGCTTCTCTAACAACATTTTCATATTCGATTACATATTCTTTAAATCCAATCCACGAGAAGAGACCTTTTGAGAAACGATTATATTCTTTCAGAGAGAGTAGGGCATTTAATGCTTTCCTACTTAGTAAACGGAAATCTCCCACGCCATCAACCAAATCAACCTCTATAAAGTGATTCATCAATTTGTAGTAAAGCTTAGAAACCAATGTTCTTGATTTGGTCTCTCCCCTTCGTGTTCTTTTAGCAACTACTTGATCGTATCCATCATCATACTTCTCAACAAGGGATGGAATTAGGTGCGGCGGGTGTTGTAAATCTGCATCCATAATTACTATCGCATCTCCAGTTGCATATTCTAGTCCCGCTAACATGGCTGCTTCTTTTCCAAAATTCCTACTAAAAGACACATATGAAACACTTGAGTTTTCGTTAGATAATTCTTTTAGCATTAAAAGAGTCTGGTCCTTACTTCCATCATTTACAAATATCAACTCTGTCTCTATTTTTAGATCCTTTATTATTTTTTCAATTTCCTCATGAAAATCACGTATATTTTCAGCTTCATTGTAACAAGGAATAACAATTGACAATTTCATAGAAAATCCCTTTCATATCCACACAAATTGATTTATTTAATTTTTCTTTCTCATATATGGTTATTATTGCCTTACTTCTGTATTTTCATATCTCTGCAACAAAGGAAGGTTCAGATTAAATACGACTATACACTTTTTTTACAAGGTAATTTGCACATACATATCTCGGAAAAGTTTGTCATAATATGCTAAGCTTATTTATTCCGAAATTGACTTATCTGCTAATATTTTTTTGGATATTAGGAATGTAAACGGAATAGCAATTCCCGAGGCCAATAAAGGAGTTATCTTTCCATCAAGTTTCACTATCTCAGTCAAAATATAAATAGCGGTTGTTGTTACTATAACGTTCACGATATATGTTAATGGAAATTGCAAAAACTTCTTTAATGTAGGCTTAGTTTTATAAGTGTAATATGAATTGAGGAAAAAAGAGCCTACCATACTTATTAAAAATGATAAAATATGAGCAATCATATAATGAAAATTAAGGAGTACAAAAAAGAGTAAATACAATAAATAATAATTACCGGTATTAATAAAACCAATGATTACAAACCTTACTCCCTGTCCAAGAAAATTATTATCTTTCAATTTATTTCACCTTCATAACTTTTTATAAATTTAAGGCTATTTATTACAAGAATTCTCCTAACTTCTATAAATACCCTTCTACACCCTAAATAAGAATGGATTATTCTAACGTCTGAGTCAAGTATCTATAAATAGATTTTTTCATCAAAAATATTATAAATATTCATTTATTGATTGTTTCTTAGCAATTCCACGTTCAATATTGTGTAAATAATCATATTTAAACTTATTAAGTTTGATTGGCCCCCATCAATTTTTCTTGTTAAAAAAACGAAACGAGTTCTCTACATCAGAGAACTCGTTATCCAACCTTTATTTTTCTAAAATTGCCTTCACCTTTTGTACGGCAGCTTTCGATCCCCCGCTGTTTTCAACACCCTCAACCATTAATGCAATTAACAGTTCGGGATTTTCGGTATTGTAAGCCACAAACCAACCATTTTCTTTCCCTTTCTCCCCTTGTGCCTCTTTTAATTCAGCCGTACCCGTCTTTCCAGCCATTGGATATCCTTCGACTCTTCCAGAATACGCAGTTCCTGTTGGATCCTGTATGACCTTTGTCAGTGCAGCATTCAATTTTTCAACCTGCTCTACAGCTATAACACTTCCCTTCCAGATCTGCCCCTTCTCTTCCTCCGCAAACAACACAGGTTTGATCAAGTTTCCTCGATTCAATAGAGGAGTATACGCACTCGCTAAGTGGATCACACTCATTTCCACCTGCCCTTGGCCATAACCTGAGTCAGCCAAAGTTACCTCCTTATCCATTGCGCCCGCTTTCGAAGTTTCAATCGGATAAGAATATGGAAATTCTTCATCGAAGCCAAACTTCTTTAACCCTTTAATGAAATTCTCTTTACCTATTTTTAAAGCTGCATGAGCAAAATAAATGTTATCTGAATATAAAAGTGCTTTTTCTAGATTAACCGGACCTTTGGGATCCTTAACTCGCGTTACCTGATAACTCCCCCATGATGAATCCTTTTGCCACTTCAATCCATCTACTGTCATTGTTTCTTCCCAATCAATAGCACCATTTTCTAACCCTATTGAAGCCGTGATTGGCTTCATGACTGACCCTGGCGCATAGGTCGATTTAAAGCGATTAAGCAACGGATTTTTTTCATCTTCTTCTAGTTGTTTCCATTGTTCTGCTGTTGCTCCTAGCACTAAAATGTTCGGATTGAAGCTAGGGCTGCTTACTAGTGCCAGCGTTTCTCCTGTAAGAGGATTGATTGCAGTAGCCATCCCAGGTTCCCCTTTAAATTCAGAATAGGCTTTAGCTTGCATCGTTCCATCGATAGTTAATTGAACATTCTCTCCATCCTTAACCTCTTTTTGGGCAAGAACTTCCTCAGACCCATCTTCTTTTTTTATGTAAATCGTAACGCCATTTTCACCAATCAAGCGTTTTTCTAACACCTGTTCTAATCCTCTTTTTCCAATCACATCCGTACTGCCATAACCCGGATTTTTCTCTAACTCCTCAGCTGTTATTGGACCAACATAGCCAATTAGGTGGCCCGTTGATTCCCCAAATGGATACACTCTTGCTTCAGCATCTTGCTTTAACACAGATGGAATGGCAAAGAGCTTTTCTATAAGCTCTGTTTCATCTGGAGAAACCTTTTTAATGGGTACAAAATAGTCTGGCTTCACCCAGGAAGCATTCAGAGTCTTCTCTATTTGTTCTTTACTAATCCCTAATAACTCAGAGACTTGCCCAATGACTTCGGTCTCCTTACCTGCCATTTTTTCCGGTACAATTCCTATTTCATAAACGGTTCCTGTTGTCGCAAGTGTATCACCATTTCGATCAAGGATATTTCCACGTTTTGCAGGATTTGTTTTTATTCCAATTTTATCTTCGTCTTGTAACTGTGGAAAAATAAAGGTTGTATCCCATTCCACATACCAGCTCTTCTCTTCGTCCCGCTCTTCCTTTGTGAGGGTAGCCTCATGTTCAAACGAAATCTTTCCTGCCAAACTATCCATTTCTACCGAAAATGGAAAACTTATTTGCTCTTCTTTGGTGTCTGTTTCTTCTTTTGGTGGGTTATATTTAACTTTCAAATTCTCAATCTCTAAGTCTCCATATATTTTGGAATATCGTTCTTTAAAATCCTCTTGTGAGATCTTCTCTTTCGAATCTGTTGATAGAAGCGCATACATTTTGTCAAATTGCTGTTCATTCCAAAGCTTTACATACTCTGAGAATCGCTCCTCTGGCTTCGGTTCCTTATTGCATCCAGCAATGACAATCGAAAGAAAAAGAACTAAAGTTGCTATCAAAGCCTTTTTCATTTTTTTCCAACCTCCCTATACATTAGTTTAACATGGAAGTTTTTCTAAAAAAAGGAATAAAGATTATGATGAATTCCTAGTTGTAAACAAACTACATACCATCGTTAATAGCTTTTTATTATAGGAAAATAAATCTTCCATATTTTGTGTTGGTATCAAGAAAATTATTTGATTTTCTAATAGATATTTGTGTTTACCACAATTATAGATTTAGATTAAGATCCTCTTATAATATATTTTCTTGAGGTGAACTTCTTTTGAAATCCAAGTGGATATCCATAGTTTTATTGTTTGTTTTACTTATAGCTTCTATTCCATATGTACCTCATATAGATGCTGCAGAAAGAATAATAGAAGTCACAAACTACAGAACTGAAAACACCAGAACTTTTAGAAATTCAAATCTGACAGAAACAATCGATGTATTCCCTTTTCCTATTTTCACTAAAAATGAATTAGGTAAATATCAACCAACAGATGTAGGCTCTGAGGTAAAAAATATTGGCTATGTATCTCAATCTGAGGGTGACAGCAATTTTATTAGTGATAATCAGGTTTTAATAGGAACCGATGAACAAGGGGAATACCGAACGTATATTAACTTTGGTCAGGAGCTTCCAAACTTAGAGGGTAAACTATTAGTAGACGCCACCTTAAAACTTTATAGCTTAGATGGAATTGCCCTTTCAAACGGTTCTTTTTCCCTTCATAAGGTTCTAAACGAATGGAAAGCAACAGAACTTACATGGAATAATCAGCCTGAATTTTCTCCTCTTCCAACAGAAACAAATGTATCAGCGGGTTCCACACAGTCTTGGTCTATAACTGAATTAGTAAAGGAATGGTACGAAGAACCAACTGGAAATCATGGTGTAGTTTTAAAAAGCTCCGAACCATCGATTCTGTCATCCATAAATAGCTTTTATAAAACTAACAGCAACTTAAATCTTATCCCAGTACTACAAATTACTTATGAATACCCACCAACAGTTCAGGTATCATCTTATGGATTAGGTCTCAATTCTGGAAAAGGCGTTATTGAATTGAGTTGGTTTCCTGTACAAGGAGCAAAAGGGTATAAGGTCTTAATGTTCAATGGGAAGGACTATGAAGAAATTGATGTTGGTGATTCCCGTTCATGGTCTAGCCGTAATAAAAATGTATGGCCAACTACTGAGCAAATAAAAAGTGGCGTTTACCAACTCCGTCTTGATGGTTCGGGAGAGGATTTGGACGATCAAGCAGTTAAGGTCTATGAAAATGCTGATGGGAATAGTATGAACCGAAAATCATACTATTATAAGATTTTGGCCCACAACGATTACGATGAAGTAGTTACTGAGGAAATTGCTGTGTCAATTCCAGACCAGACAGCACCGAGCATGCCGGCTAATTTAAGAATGCTAGATGAAGACATTGAGAGTTTCACGATCGCGTGGGATGAATCTATTGATCTTGGCTCAGGAGTTAAAGGATATAATGTGACACTCACAACTAGCAATGGTCAATACTATCCGATGTTCACCAATACAAATTCGATAAAAATACCTAAAGATCTACTATCATTGTATACTCCATATACCATTACCGTAAGAGCCACAGATAATTACTACTCGCAAGACGGAAATTATTCTGCTGCCTCTGTGATTAAAACGCAGGCACGTTTAAAAAGAGATTCTAGGATTCTTAATTATTCTAGTCCTAGTGGACAACTAAACTATGATTCTACAACATTCCTTCGTTTTACTTTTCGAAATGAAGGTGCGGAAGAATGGTCAAATGAAAATGGTTACGAATTAAGAGCAGAAGGAATTGACTTTGTTGAACCTTTTAAAATTGGCGAAGTGATTAAATCTGGGGAAGAAAAAGCATTTGAATTCTATCTCCCCGGGGGGTGGCCTGTTGGCGATAAAGAAGTAAAATGGCAGATCTATCAGAGGGATGTAGGACCCATTGGTGATTACGTCGAGAGGACATTAAGATTTGTTGACATGACAGAACCAGAAGTTATGTTAACATCACCTATATCATACGATTCTGTATCGGGTAACGTGCCTATAACGGGAACCATAAAAGATTATAGTCTAGATAGTTACAACGTTTTTTATGGGGAAGGAAATTCCCCAACTAGTTGGACGAAAATTGCTACTGGAACTTCACAGCAAGATATACTTGGAGTTTGGAATACTAAGGGATTACCATCTGGCCTATATACCATCCGACTTGAAGCACTTGATACCTCTGGTAACCGAACGACAATCGATAGAAAGGTTTATGTAAATATTCCTCCTTCCGCTCCAAACGTTTATGAAGTGGCAGACCATTCAACTGTAAAAGGTATGGCTAAGGCTGGTTCAACGGTAATTGTAAAAAAGAATGGAGCTTTGATTGGTAGTGGCATATCCGACAAGAATGGATATTTTACTGTTTCCATTCCAAAGCAAGTGGCAGGAACGCTCCTAACAGTCACAGCCAAAGATGCTTTCGAAAATACTAGTCTACCTACAAGTGTCGTTGTTTACGATCGTACAGCACCTACGATTCCTGTCGTAAATACAGTAGCCAATACATCAACTGTTGTAACTGGAACAGGAGAAGCTGGTTCAAAAATTAGTGTCTATAAAGGTTCAAGTCTATTAGGAACTGCAACCATTCCTTCTAATGGAAAATTCTCTGTAAAGATTCCTAAACAGACGGAAGGCACAGTTTTAGTTTCAAAAGTAACAGACAAGGCAGGAAATATTAGTTCCGCCAGAAATACCACAGTTATTGATAAGCTTGCACCAGCTACACCTAAGGTAATCGACATTGCTAATAATACTAAGACAATAATTGGAACAGCAGAAAAATACGCTACAATTAGAGTAAAAAGAGGCACTACAGTCATTGGAAGTGCAACTGTAAAAGTAGACGGAAAGTTCTCGTTGAATATTCCTCTTCAGAAGGATGGAACTATTCTCTATGTAACAGCAACAGATAAAGCCGGGAATGTTAGTGCTGCTGTGAAAAAGACTGTTCTAGATAAAATTGCACCGGCTATTCCATCAGTGAACACAATTCGGAATTATCACACTAAAGTAACCGGAAAAGCAGAACCTTATTCGATTGTGACAGTTAAAAGAGGAAGTGTGACACTCGGTACGGCCAAGACTAATTCCAAAGGAAGTTATTCTGTTTCTATTAAGAAACAAAAACGCAAAAGTCTCTTAACAATTACAGCGAAGGATAGTAAAGGTAATGCTAGTAAAGGACGACAGTTCTATGTAAAATAGAGGCATTTTTTGCCTCTATTTTTTTTGTAAATTTGATGCGAGTCCACATGCCTTCTAGCATAATAGTTCCATACCTTATTGAATCTGATACCAGTAATTATTTTCTTTTAAGAAATTCTCCATCTTATAAGCACTTTCCGTTCCCTCAATAAATTGGCCTATTTTAAACGTTAAACTTCCGTTATCTTCCTTCCTTGAAGGTTCATACCACCAATTATTCTCCTGAATATCCACCTGTATAAAAATAGATCTTCTTTAGAATCTTCTTCAACCCAAATATTTCCACCAATCCATTCACATGTCCTTGAGCAATCTGATCCAGAAAGGATGATTGTTTTAGTTTTTCCGCTTCCACTGTATTATCAACAAATCCATTTTCAGTAAGGATCGCAGGCATAGTGGTTTCCCTTACTACATGAAAATCCGCTCTCTTTTTACCTCTATCAATGAAACCCGTCTGATTTACAATTTCAGGATATAGGGTATTTTGATAGTTTACTGAATCTTGACTTGCAGACGGATATATAACTCTCAAAACCAATTCCTCCACCCGCGTTTATATGGACGGAAACAAAGTAATTTGCTCCCCAGTTATTGGCCATATCGGTTCTTTGTAAAAGCAAAAGTGTACTATCATTATCTCTAGCTAACATCACGTCTATATTTTCATAACCTACTAATATTTCCCGAATTCGTAGGCAATCATAAGGGTTGAATCCTTTTCTCGTAAGTCATTTCCAACCGCTCCAGAATACGTTCCACCATGTCCAGGGTCGATAAATAGTTTAACCATCTCCATTTCACCTCTTTCCTTATATGTATATTGATCTCTTCGTTAAATAGATTATATTTCCAATTTTATGAAATGAAAAGAGGAACTGTATTATTAAACACCGTTCCTCCATAACACTTTTAATTAAGCATCTATTAATCCAATACAATTAATTATCTATGAGATTGCTACGATAATATATGGATATCAATAAAGCGAAGCAACGGACTGATGATTAAATCTCTTCCGTACTTTCAAGAGCCCAAACCTTGTACCCATTAAAATCGGAATTATTCACGCGATACGTTGAGTTAAACTTCTTTCTAGTCGTTGTACCATCTGAATAGTGAATATCATACTCTTCAGTAGTATGCACTAGATACCAATTGCCTTCTTCGCTTTCTTCAAGTTCTTCATAATCAACTATTTCGACGTTAATTAGATCTTCTTTAATACCTTTGGACACAATATAATCAATATAATCTTTTGATTCATTATACGATTTTCCATCTGGATGGTGGAAATTTTCAACTAATGAGAAATCACCATTATTCATCGCGTCTACACTAGTGTAGATATATTCCTCCATAAAATCTTCAACATATGTATCCTCATATGACATAAGTTCTGGATATAACTTATTTTCATCAAATTCTAAGTATACTTCCTCAGTGTCATCCAAAACCTTAATTTCATTTGATTTAATAACACCCTTCTCCGTTTCATACTCTGCATGTAAAACAATCGAACCGTCCGTTGGAAGTGGACCAAATTCATAAAAATCCATTATTTTCGAACCTGTGCTTTTGCCGTTGACAAAAAGTGTACTATTCTCTTCATTAGAATAAACATCCACATACTTACCTTCTAAATCAAGAAAAACAGTCAACGCATTCTCCTCAGCCTCATTAAAGTCTAGCCTCACTGATTTTTTTAAATCAGTGTACTCACCCTTATATTCCCCTGTTAACTGGTTAACACCTGGTAGGATCCCCTCAAATGTTAAACTACCTTCTTCAGAAGTTTCTTTTTTACCATTAAACTCTATTACCACATCTTCATGATTTACTTCAACATTAACAACATATGGAACTGCTTCTATTTGATATTCCTGATAAATTCCAAACTTCTTTTTGCCTAGTACCAATTTCACCAATTCATTATTATTTTGATCATAGTATGAAGCAGATGGTAATCCATCCTCATCATAATATGAAATAGATTCATTCAAATTTTTGATTAATTGCGCTCTATCTTCTTTCAAAAATGACAGGTAATTTTTTATCTCCTTATCACTAAATTCATTATTAAAACCTGAGAAGTCCATCACCTTTTTAGCTTTCTTTACATCTTCTTCCTTTATCGCCTCTTCGAGTTTCGCTACCGTTTTCTCTGGAGAATATGTAGACTCTAAAAATTTGTGGCCCCCAAATCCTGCAGCAACAATTACCACTAAAGCTCCTATCATAATTTTGGTCTTTATGGTCATTGGCTTCTTAGGTTCTTGTGGAACTTGCGTATCAAAATTAGACGTTGGCGCACTATGATGGTCGTTTATTTGTGTAGTACCCCCATCAAACTTTTTCCCACAAGATGTACAAAAGTCTTGATTTCCTTTACGCTCTTGCCCACAATTTGTACAAAACTTCATTCGTTTTGTCTCCTTTATTTTCGTCTATGAATAAGAGGTCTGATAAATCCAGACCTCTTTCTTACTAAAACCCAAATGGATCAAAGTTATTAATCATATTCTCTATTTCATAGAAAGCTTGCTCTCCTAAAACAACAAACAAAATAGCAATACCAATATATACTAAGAAAGTGCAATAAAACGTATCTAAGCCTTTGTTAATTTCACGTTTAAAACTATAAACAATTAGAGGAATGATTAATGATGCCCCTACTAGCCCTAGAATCAAGAAAACTGCAAAGAAGACAGAACCAATTAATGAAATAATAAGTGCAATAAACAACAATGCAGTTGGTACTACTAAGAAAGCACCTAATCTAGAAATAACATCTAGTAGACTTGCAGGTGACTTACCTAATTTGATAACTCCAAAAATGATAACAGCAATTAATGCTAAAATAACAACTAATGTGAAAAATGGCTTTAAGACTACTGCAGAAAAACTAACATCCGGAGAATAAAAACTATCCTCAAGCAAACCCTTTAACCCAAAGAAAGTCATTAATGGAATCATCAACGCAAATAATACGATAGTAATTATCCCGTTTGTTAATTCCTTTTTCCCTATCCTCTCTGCAGTTGGTACAGGACTCTTTAATACTGAAAGGAAGTATGAAAAGTATAATTTTGAAATTGTTTTTCCCTTTTCTAAGTATTGCTGGCCGTTTCCTGGTACTGTTTGAGAATTTTGGTAAGATGGTGGAACTTGTTGATAAGATTGAGATGATTCCCCCTGTGAGGTTTGCACTTCAGGTGAACTCCCTGTAGTTTCAGGTAATTTAGTGCCACAACCCTCACAAAACTTCGCGCTTGTTTCGTTTTTTCTACCACAGTTAACACAGAACAATATATATCTCTCCTTTTTCAAAATATGGCTCTATTAATGAATAGCGATAGCGGGCTTTTATACCTTTACCAAAACTCTGTTATTTTTTTAAAATAACATAATAGATTGGTTAAAAATAATTGCCTCACTTTGATGAAAATATCCATCCGACTATTTAACACAGCCTTTAACGAGCTATTGAATTAAAATTATTTTCCTATATATAGAAAATAGTATTTTTTTATTATAATATTAAATACCTAAAGATGGTACTAGAAAATTGAAATAACTGTCGTTTTTGATAGGTTTTTTCCATTTTACATTACTTTTTCCTTATGTGTTAATTAATAGTAAAATAGAAAGAAGCAATCTTCTTGGTTTTATGCATTCCTAAACCGACGAGCCTCCATTGCAGCCATAGGTAACTTGCTCGATATGTCTCAGAAAGATTCCGAAAATAAAAAAGAAGCCAATCCATTTAGGACTGACTCCAACTCTTGTTATTCGGATGAATTCGTTTTATTTTCCCCTCTAAACTTCGTAATCTGGAAGGTATCGTCGTAGTTATAACCGTGTAAAATAATATCTAAATCATGAAAATAGCGATGTAGCTTTCTCATCGCTTCACGGTCATCCGATTTAACGACCGTTTCCGCCAAAGTTTGTATATTCTTAAAATCAGTGTTCAGTTCTTCATTTTTCACTTCTTTAATATGTGTAAGAGTTTCGATAATTGACTCAGCCTTCTCTTTTTGTTCTTCGTAGTTAGCCGTATCAATTCTTCCCCATGTTAGTGTTTCATCATAAAAAGCGTGTACTTCACTAATAAAGTCATGTCCCTTTTCTCCACTGTCTAAGACCATGATCTCTTCAGAAACAGGCGTATTGATAACCTCTTTTGAAAACTCTTCTTTTTCTTGCGTCACGGAAGAGCCCGCATCCGCTGCAACAGTATCTGATTGATTTGAGATTTGAAGTATGCTCCACCCCAGCAACACACTTCCACCAAAGAGAATGAACATCCCTGGTATAATCAATAACCACTTCTTCCAACCCATCCTGCGTCCCCCTTTGACCAGCAACATTGTAACAGAGTAAATCAGTAGAAAATTGTAGAAAAATGGAAGTTGCACTTTAAAAGTAGACCGCGTCATCTAAACGACACGGTTTTTATCTCGTTAATAACCCTCTTCCAAGATAACGGAAGATTTCTTTTTTACCCATATCTTTAAAGTCCTTTTTCTTCATTTTCGAAATGTCGATCGGCGTAAAGAATACTGTCTTGTTTTTGAGATTGCCTGGCTCTAAGACAACCAGCTCGTCAGCTTCAGCTTTGCTTGTAATTTCGTGAATGTTGTTTATTTCGATGCCTGTTTTGACTTTGCGCTTTTCAATGGTACCGTCATCTTTAAAAATATAGATATGGCCAGCACGTATCGCCTTGCTCGGCAGAGTAAGTGCGTCCTCTACTTCTGATGTCGTAATTTTGATATCCACATGGGAACCAGTATAGACTGCCGCAGTTTCAGCATCATCCTCAGATTCCACATTCGTACCCTCTTCCCCGAACTCCACCACAAATTGATACTCACTTTTCACCCCAACCTGAGGATCATGCTCCGGATTGACTCCGATTTTTTCGATCGTTCCTTCTCTTTTTCCAAATGAACCGTAAAGGGTTGCCGACATGCCCTCTTTAATTTCCAGCATGTCATCTTCATCCAGTAAACCAATTACTTGCTGGTCATTGGACGTTATCGTGACGACTGGATTTTGGAGATTATGAGAAATACTTTTTACAATTCCTGAAATCGGGCTATCTACTGTCAGGCTACTGAGTCCATCATCTGAAATTGAAACCAAATCCTCATATTTGTCGATTTCGGCTTCTATTCGACTTAATTGCAGCTCTTTTTCGTAGATTTCCGCATCAATCGAAGCGATCATAGCTTCATTTGAAGGGCTTTCTTCATCCTCGCTTGTCGCTAAGTCAAGGACAATGTCTTCCAAATTATCAATGTTATCTTCGAGGGCATCTTCCTCGCTTTCCAGCCTCGTGATTTCCGCTTCTAATTGGTCGATCGTTTCTTCCAAGTTTTTCGGTGAATACTCGAAAAGGGCTGTACCAGTTTGTACTTCTTCCCCTTCCTTCACGAGGAATTGCTCGAAATCTCCCGCTCCATTTTGAAAATAAACGTGTTCTTCCTCAACTGGTGCGATAACCCCCGGCTTCTCTTTTGATAAAACGAGATTCTGCTCTTTGATCTTACGCCACTCATCTATGTATGCTGCCCGCGCGATTTCACTGTCCTTTTTAAAAATGAGATAAAAATTCACAGCAACAAAGAGCACAATTACAGTAACAACCGTCCATTTTTTCCAGTTCACACTTGCTGCCCCCTTTAGAAAAGAACCTCAAATTTTATGAATGAAAATAGTGCTGTAAAAATCCAAATGAGTAGATTGATAGATAGGATTAATACTAGTAAAATTCGCTTACTTTTTTCTGTGACAACTTTTAAATAGGTGAATTGGATAAGGATCGCCCAAATTGCAAACAGAGAGATTTCCCCAAAGAAATTATGTACTAACTCGTGTTCGGATACATATTGGCCGATTACCCCTAGTGAAAATGGAGAGGATGCATAGTCCAATCCAAAGTATAGCTGCATGGGTATCGCGATCATTTTTTCAAAAAGAAAAATAGTGACGACATATAACTGAATTACGACTAATTTTCGATATTCGATATCTGTAAAAATCCAAAATATAAGAGCTGGTAAAAAAATGAGAATCCCGGTGACAATTACATATTGGATCACCTGCCCAATCGCGAATAATCCTTTGAGTGATTCGAATTCTGATGTGCTAGATTGATAGATTAGCTTGGACATTTGTTCATTGCCGATGCCAAAATAAGCCGAGATACTCGAGAGAATGAGGGCAATGATGAGCAGGATGGTGGTTCGTTTCCAAATGCCCGTATAGCTTTCTGCTTTGTGTAGTTGGTGTGCAGTTACATAAGGGGTGGTGAGGCCTTTCCATAGTCGAATCTGAAAGAACATGTAGAAACCTCCAACGATTTGTCATAATCTGTTATTTCCATTTTACAACAATTTTTGAAAGTAGGCACGTATTAGTCAGAATATTGTTGAAAGTGGTATATTTATACTAGGAGAAGAGGGGGTAAATGTAGGTATCGGAATTTCAGGTATATGTTCATATGGTGAATCGAAAAATTAGATAAATGCGCGATCAGCTCCGGTTTATGTGCAATAAAGTAGCAAAACTTACGCATACCATTCACAAAAGCGCGCGATCGCTTTGAAAATACTCGAATCAAAAGTCAAAGAGCATGGGATGATCAACTACTTGAAATTGTTTATAAGATTGCTACTAGAAACTTTTCTCAGCCATAACTAAAGCCTCCCGATTTTTTCATAGGAGGCTTTAGTTATTTTTAAAATAAGTAACGTTTTACATCCTTATAGAAATTCTCTCTTGTTCCAAAATAAACAAATTTTATATGGTTATCCGTTTCGTAATATTGATAACAGATTCGCAATGAAACTTGTTGGTACTTAATCTAAAATCTTTTAAATCTCCCTTTAACGGGGAACCGATTAAGGGTTCTTTCAGGATGCTACGTTGATGCTTACTGAATTCTTCAAAGAGCTTACTATTGCTCTTCTCCGTCTTTTTCAAGATTCTTTCCAGTTTCTTCGTCGAAGAATATGTCGAGTCCATTAAAATCTTCTCCTTCATCATCCTCCGACACCGCATCACTTGTAATGTCATTTAGAAATCCATCAATACGGTCATCCAAAAAGCTGTTGTATTCTTTCACTCGACGTGTAAATTCGTCGAGTAATTCATTACCAGAATACCCTTCATCCATTACCTTTCTTAAAATAGCTTCAATATCCTGCTCTTGGACGGACTTTTTTTGTTCTGGTTTGATTAGTATACAATCGTCTAGTAGATAAGCCTGGACCGTTTCCTCTATCCCTAAATAATCAAAAAAGGCCTTTGGTATCGTAAGTTGCCGTTTCGATGTAATTTTTATATCTCTATACTCACGAATATTCCCGAATTCGCTAGCTCCATTTTCAATTTGTAATTTCATACTATTTATCATCCTTTAGTTTCTTAACGTCTTTTATTTTCTTTTATCGTCTTCGAACAACTTCTCTCTAAAATTTTTATGTTATTCTTTTTGATTTTAATGTTTTTATGTTCGACTTTTATTCTCTATTCTGGACTATGTTTGTTATACATTTTCTATTTTTTATTTTTTTTTGCTAACTGGTGGGAATATTTGCTCACACACTTTTCCTTACTAAGTAAGGATATTTATTATCATACTCCTTTTTCTGAAAATTTCAACCTTACTTAGTAAGGAAATTTCAAAAAAGATGCTAATCGAGCTTTCGGCTAAAGGTTGCATATCCCAACGCCCATAGCGGACTTTCACCGCTTAGCTAGTGAACATGCACGGCACACTAAAAAACCGCCTAGACATTCTCTAGACGGTCCAAAAATGAATGAACACCCATTCATTTTTGCTTATATTTTACTTTGCTACATCAACTGTTGTTTCGCGGCCTTTTTTGAAATAAACAACCACAAACGCCAAAATGAGGAACGCGATAAGTACACCGAACAAAATACCTGTGTTCCCCCATGCCGAACCTGCGTTATCCAGTGAGATAATTGCTTTGAATCCAGCATTGGTATACGTCAATGGTAGGAAATTACTTAATGAACGTAACCCTTCTGGTAGCATCTCAATTGGCAAGTTGGAACCTGTTGTTGATAGCTGAAGAACAATGAAGATAAATGCAATGAAACGACCAATATTTCCTGCTGCAGCTACTAAGAAGAAGATAATCGTTAAGAAGGTTAAGCTGACGAAACAAGCAAACAATATAAACGCTAAGCTATTTCCAACTTCAAGATTTAAGACCAATAATACAAAAAGTGATACAACTACTGCCTGAATAATTGCTAATACAGCTAGGTTTAGGAATTTCCCAATAAACCATGAAATTCCGGAAGTCACCTCTGCTGGTTTTCGGAAATCAACCACGAAGGACATAAGTAAAATTCCGACAAATATTCCTAATGATAAAATATATGGTGCTGTTGAATCACGGTAGTATTGGTATCTATTCACTTTTTCTGGAGCAAGTTCAACTGGTGAGGAGAACATGGCAATATTATCATCGGTCACGTCAAGTGCACTTGCTTCCTCAGCACCGCTCTTCAGACCTGTTGCAAGCTCTTCGCTACCTGCATTCAGTTTAACCAGTCCTTCATCTACTTGTGTAACTCCATCTGTTAAAGAGCCCCAACCCGTTTGTACGGTAGAAGTTCCGTCACTTACTTGCTTCATTCCTGAGTTAAGTTGTGTGACTCCTGCAGTCATCGTTTTCCAACCAGTCTCAACAGTTGCATTCCCTGTTGAAATACGAGTCGCCCCTTGATTAAGTTTCGATACATTTGTGATCAGTGAGTTCCATCCTGTATTAATTTCATCAGAACCCGCTGCTAGGCGTGCTGAGCCTGCCTTTAATTCGGTTACTTTGCTATTAGCAAATTTTGCTCCATCGACCAATTGACCGATACCTGCTACAAGGGAATTGTCTCCTGTCGAGAGTCCATTGATTGCTCCAACCGCAGTATCCACTCCACCTTTAATGCCATCTGCATAGGATTTGATTCCCGCATTTCCTGCTGATACTGTCTGACTCAAAACCAAAAGTTTTTGAACATCAACATTATTAATTGTGCCATTGGCAGTGAAATACTCTATTAATTGACTATTCAATGTCGATGCAGCTGTTGAAATTTTAGGAGAAAGTGCGTACAATTCGTTACTTGCCCCTGCCAATCTTGCTATTTCCGGTCCAAATGCTTTCAGTTTTTCCCCTAATTCAAATTGTGTCTTTTCAAGCCCCGCAACCAGTGGTCCCATGGCCTCTGTTTGGAATCGTGCCACACCATCATCTAAGCCTGCAGCACCATCATCTAATTCCTTCACGCCTGGGGCCTTTTCCTTTAATGTTTGTAAAAGTAACCCTGTTCCTCCATTCAACTCCTTAGCACCTGCGGCCAGTGCGGTGATGTCCCTGGATTTTCCTTTTAGGCTAGATAAGAGTTCCCCGGTTCCGTTCTTCAAATCTTTCGCCCCATTGGCTAGCTTTGAGATATCGCTTTGCTTAGATGTAAGCGCTGTCAATAATTGACCTGTTCCATCCTTAAGTTCAGATGATCCCGTATAAATTTGTTCTGATCCATCCGCGGCTGATTGAACACCATCAGACAGCACACCAAGTTGAGAGAATAAATTCCTCACATACGTCTCCGTAATCTTGTTTCCCAATTGTTCACGGATTCGTTCTGTCGCGCTATTTGTTACCTGCGCAGCCATGAAATTGAGCCCCTCATTTTGAATATAGCGAAGCTCCAGTTGCTGTGGTTCAGGTTCTAATACAGTCGTGACATTTTTTGAAAAGTCTTCTGGAATCTCAATAACCATATAATAGTCTAGGTCTTCGAGTCCTTTTTCTGCTTCTGCCTCACTTACAAATTTCCAGCCTAAATCTCTACCTTTCTTGAAGTCCTCAATTAAGTCCCTTCCCACATTGATTTCTTCATCTCCCGACATGGCTCCTACATCCTTATTGACAACAGCTACCGGAAGATTGGATAGGTTGTCATACGGACTCCATGTTGCTGATAACAGCACAGCTGCGTACACAATAGGAATTAGTAACACAGCGATGATTGAAATTAGCACCCCTTTGTTTTTCGTAAGCTTTGCCATCTCAGCCCTAAACCATTTTAATGCCTCCATCTGATTTCCCCCTTAGGTTCATCTTTCAATCTATATAAAGATGGAGTTAGGCTAAGTAAAAAGCCTTTTGTTGTGCATTCCCATGCGTCTTATTCAATTGTTGGCACAACGCCATTTGTCTTTTTCCTTATCCACCTCCATTCGTATCATCTTAATATTCTAAATATTTATACAAAATCCTTCTTTAGTCTTGATTTTTTTCTTGATAAAAATAAAAAAAGCACCCCGAGATAAGATCCCGGGGTGTAGAAATGGAGATTGGTTTTGTTCATTTGAAGAAATTGAACAATGGGCGCAATCCAAATATAGAGATATTCGAATGCGTTTCGTTAGTACTATTAAAACACATATTTTAAATACATGATTTCGTCAATTTCAGCCGTTTTTTCGACAATATCCATAGAATTCTCCGTTTTTCATGCATTCTTGTTTCAGAATATAAATATAGGAATATTTTCGTCAAATTAAATTCCATTAATTGTATATTATACCAAAGTTATGTAAGTCTATTTCACCAGATGTACATTGCAAAATTATAAAAGGAAACTTCCACTCTCCCTCATCCCTAACAAAATTTGTTATAATAGAGAAATACGTTATTTTTATGATTCGAGGTGTCGAACATGTCATCGATCCCAGATAAATATAGAGAACTGCTGCAAGGGGCAGCAGAAGAATTACGCACACTTCTATGGTCTGAGCAGGAGGAGGACGCCAAGCTCGTCCAAAAAGGGCTCATGCTCTATCGGCAGGGTCTTGTAACAAAAGTCCGATTAGAAGAGGACAACGTCACGGCCACAGTTCAGGATGTCACACCTGTTCAGGTAGAGTTGAACCTGAACTTTTTCCAAACAAGTACTTGTACCTGTCCAGCTGAGGGGATCTGTCGGCATCAATTAGCCGCCTTTTTCTATGCATACGGAAAAATTGCCAGTGTGATGGAGTGGGTCGAGAACTGGAGACAGCCGATTCATGATCGAAAAAATGCCAAAGACTTTGGACTTCAGCGCGCGAAGGATTTGCTTAAGGCTTCTGGCGTGATGAAGCCAGATTACGATGCCTGGGTAGAAAGCTTCCAAGTGAGCTTCGATTCGATGATTCGCAGCCACAAAAATTTGAAGCCTTATCTTCTTTCAGAGCTTTTTCAAGTGTATTCGCGAAAAATTAAGGCGAGTGCTCCAGTCGAGCAAGAATGGCGTCAGCTCTATTTCTTGATTGCGACCGTTCATTCTTTTCACAATTTGCTTAAGCTTAGTACCGATCAGGGCTTTCGTGAAGAAGAAATTAGCCGATATTATCGGGAGCTTTTTTATGATGCGACGGACGATGTTGAAAATCTTGTCGAGAAGCTAAATGTTCATGCCCTTCCTTTCGCTTTTGATGAATTTATCAAGAAGCTAAAAGATGACTCGACTCGACTTATTTCGCAAGAATATGTCCTTAATTTCGAACCAACTTATTTGTATATCATTCTGTGGACTAAATTGTTTAAGAAGCGCGTGTGGCACGAAGAAGAATTAACGAGGATCCTGCAAGCAGAGCAGCAGACGCTCCCGATGATCATTGCGACTATCCATCAGCATGTCATGTTAAAAGAGGATGAAAAAGCGCTACGAATTTTACATATATTAGACGAACACGCCACACCTTTTATGCTGTTTTGGCTCGAAAAAATGACAGCAGGCAAAGAATGGCGTCGGATGGGACCTTATGTGGATACTTTCTCTTCGATGGCGAAAAAATATATCCGCACGCTTTCTGATCATTATGCCAAAATTGACTTTGCACGCACGGCCATTCGTACCGTGAGCAAATATGCGTTCGAAAACAAGAAGCTTGAATTGTATGAAAAAATCTTAATTCAAACTCTTCCTTATAGCTATCGCAGCTATGATGAGTTTCTTTTTGATCAAGGCTGGTATGAAAAATGGAGCGATCTTCAAGCTTATATTGGCTATGATATTAGCTATATTCCGAAGGATAAGCTACAAATATTACAAAAAGAACGTCCGGATATTTTGCTGCCACTTTATCATCAATCGATTCAGCAGCATATTGAGATGAAGAATCGCGGAAATTATCGTGAGGCAGTTAAGCAGTTAAAGAAATTGCGAACCTTATATAAAAAGTTGAAGCGCTCTGATGATTTTCAACAATTTTTAGACATCCTATTGGATCGTACGAAACGGCTCCGGGCCTTTCACCAGGAGTGCGAAAGGGGTAAGTTGACCCATGCTTGAGTTGAACACATTAACGATTTTGATCAGGCCGATTGAAAAAGAGCAATTTTTTATCGCCGTCACAAGCGATGATTACTTTGTGCCACCATCTGAGTGGAAGAATCTCCTTTTTAATCGGCATGAGGAGAGCTATTATGGGATGCTGATCGAGGAGCAAGCTCACGGCGTCATCGCCGATAGCTGGCAATTGGTCACCCTACTCGCGAAAGAGCAATTCAATCATTTGATTGAGTGGGATTGGGATGAGACAGGTGAGATTTGTTTAGCCGCTGCCCAACCGATTTACGATTCGATTCAGGAAAAGGATTGGATTCCAGATTTCTCAGCTCTTGAGCATAGTGAATTTAGATGGAAGCTACCGGAAAAGGTTAGAGATGAGTTTGGTCCTGGTTTTTGGGAGCAGACTGTGGCCAGCGCTATTCCTGTTCGCGAGTTTGTTGAAAATTGGTTCAGCGCGTCCTTGCACACTTTTTTCGAAAAAAATAGAGAGTGGAAGGAAAAGGTTGGAACGAAGCTTGAAGCATTGCAGAATCAATCGGTTTCTCCGCAGGCTTTGGCTGCCTATTTTGACGAAGAAACGTGGAGCGAATGGATTGGGTTAAAGGAAAATAGTCTGCCGTTTACGATTGGCCTTCGGTTAGAAGAGCCCGCCGAAATCGATGGAGCCTGGGATTTAGAGGTCTTTTTACGAGGGAAGGCGAATCCAGATTTAATTGTCGATGTTGGGGATGAAACGAATATGCCTTCTGACTGGTTGGTCCATCTCGAAGGGGTGAGCCGCGAAGAGACTCGTTGGGTTAATCTTTTTCCATGGTTAGAAGGTCGTCGTGGCATTTCGAATCAGTTGACTGAGGACGAGGCATGGATGTTTTTAACCGATGCGAGTGAAACGTTGCTGGCACTTGGCGTTGAGATTCTGTTACCGTCTTGGTGGCAAGCAATGAAAAATGCCAATCTGAAGGTGAAGGCGAAGCTAAAAGGCTCGACGGCGAACCATCGTCCTTCTTTTGTTGGCTTAGATGCGATGCTCGACTACAATTGGCGTTTTTCTATGAATGGTGTTGAGCTTTCTGAAGATGAATTCAATCAATTGGTTGAGGAAAAAAGACGTCTCGTTTATATTCGTGGACGTTGGATTAAACTTGACCCAGGCTTCATTCATCAAATCCAGGATTTAATGAAGCGAGCGGAAAAAGAAGGTATTCATGTTCGTGACTTAATTGAGCAGGAACTGCTTGGTGGCGATGCTAGTGAGGATGCAGATGAAGATGCTCATGCGATTGCGCGCGTGCAAATCGAGCTGAATCGCCAATGGAAGCAAATGATTAAGCATTTGCGGGATATTAAGTCGATTCCACTTGAGACAGTCCCGGAGAGCTTCCAGGGAGAATTACGCCCCTATCAGGTTCTCGGGATGAGCTGGCTGTTATTTTTACGAAAATACGGGTTTGGCGCATGTTTGGCTGATGATATGGGTCTCGGAAAAACAATTCAGCTGATTTCTTATTTGTTGTCAGTAAAGGCGAGTGAATCGGGTGGTCCAGCTTTGATTATTTGCCCGACGTCTGTTCTTGGGAACTGGCAGAAAGAGATTGAGCGTTTTGCGCCTTCGATGAATGTCTATTTGCATTATGGCGGGAATCGATTAAAGGAAGATGCGTTTGTGAATGCGGTTAGTGATGCGGACGTCGTGCTCACTTCTTACGGATTGTCCCATTTAGATTTGCCTGAATTTGAGCGTGTTGAGTGGAGTACTATAGCTATTGATGAAGCGCAGAATATCAAGAATGCCAATACGAAGCAGTCCCGAGCAGTTCGTAAGCTACGAGGAAAGCATCATATTGCTTTGACGGGAACACCGATGGAGAATCGCTTGTCCGAGTTATGGTCCATTTTTGATTTTACAAATCATGGATTCTTAGGAAGCTTGGGACAATTCCAGAAAAATTACGTTCTTCCGATCGAAAAAGAGGATCAAAAGGAAAAGGTTCAAGAGTTGCAGGCATTGATTCGCCCGTTCTTGCTGCGTAGAACGAAGAAGGATGAAGAGGTCGCGTTGAACTTGCCTGATAAACAAGAGCAGAAGGAATACTGTCCGTTGACGGCTGAGCAAGCTTCCTTATACGAACAATTGGTTCGTGATACATTCGAACAGCTAGAAACGTTAACTGGCTTTGAGCGGAAAGGTTTGATTTTGCAGTTGCTAGGTCGTTTGAAGCAACTTTGCAATCACCCTGCCCTTTATTTGAAGGAAGCTGCGCCACGCGATGTTTTGGACCGCTCTGTGAAGATGGAGAAGCTGAGCGAACTGGTTGAAGCCGTGCTTGCACAAGAGGAAAGCTGTCTCATTTTTACCCAGTATATTGAAATGGGTGAAATGATTCGAGCGGTGTTGAAGAAGAAGTTCGGTGTTGATGCTCCATTCTTAAACGGAAGTGTGGCCAAAGGAAAACGGGATGAAATGATTGCTCGATTCCAGGAACGAGAATTCCCTGTGTTTATTCTGTCGTTGAAAGCTGGCGGAACCGGCTTGAACTTAACGGCTGCCAACCACGTGATTCACTACGATCGCTGGTGGAATCCGGCTGTTGAAAATCAAGCAACCGACCGTGCATATCGAATTGGTCAGAAACGTTTTGTGCATGTCCATAAGTTTATTAGTACTGGTACTTTAGAGGAAAAAATAGATGCGATGCTCGAGAAGAAGCAGTCACTGAATGATCAAATCATTCAAAGTGATAGTTGGATTACTGAGCTTTCTACAGACGAACTCCGCGAACTCATCCATCTAGGGTGAGTTTTGCGGAGTTTTTTTAAAACAGATGAAAAATACGGCGGAAGCTACCGCCGTATAAGTGTGGGATTTGTGGATTTGATTGATTTTTTCTATTGTGGGCCTTACGGAGAAATGTGGGGAAAGTGTTCGAATTGGGAATCATATGATGAAGGTCTTTTTCTCTGGGGTGTCTTTCGTGGCTTCCTCTAAGAGAATTCGTTCGAGTTGAAGGACGCGTTCATGAAGGTGTTCCGCGCGCTCGTTAGACTTGCCAACCATCATAATGAGTCGCTCCAGTAAGATCTCTAAGCTTTTGTCCTTGCTTATTTCCTTCACGTCATCGACACCTCTTTTTCAATATTGGCTACATGATCCCTTCTGGTGTCCAAAAACCGGACAGATTCTGCAATGACCTCTGTCACATATTTTCTTTTCCCATCCTGATCATCGTAGGTTCTCGTTTGAATTCGACCCGTTACGCCGATCAACGCTCCCTTTTTACAATAAAGGGATAAGTTTTCGGCATTTTTTCGCCAAACGGTCAGCTGCACAAAATCAGCCTCTATTTCCCCTTTCTGGTTCTTAAAATTTCTGTTCACCGCCAGCGTCACATTCACAACTGAATTTCCATCCGGAGTTACTTTTAACTCAGGGTCCTTCGTTAACCGACCAACCAACGTTACTTGATTAATCATTACTTCATCTCCTTTCACCGTGATGCCGCCATCATAACCAATTTATTCCTTCTAGTAAAACGCTCAAGTTTCCATTTTCGGCGTCAAATTCGGGGCAAAACAAGAGTTTCCCAGCTGAAATGGGTGGTTTTCGCCTGCAAATTCGGAGTAAATAATTATTTTTCTTTATTCGACAGCTTTCGTTCGACATATTCCGACATTACTTGTTGAGGTTCAGCCTTTAGACATATATGTGTTATAATTTCATCAAATCGGAATTTTGCAGGAGGTACGAATGAAAACATTTAAGTTAATCTCCCTACAAATTGTCAAACAGGACGAATGGCTGGACGTTCCGTTAGAGGACGGATTAATCATCAATAAAGAGGATGAAAACAATACGTGGCTGATGGAATGCTACACCGATAAATCCTTTTATGATTTATTTTATGAGTGTATTGACCAAGAAAAAGAATTGCTCGTACAGGCGGTCATCACTAAGAAAGAAAATGATCCTGCTCCATTCAAAGTGAAGGCTCGTTCCCTACAAACTTTTGATAATCACATTAGTGTGCTACTTGAGGGTACATTAAAGAGAGCAAAAAATCATTATGCTGAGTTACTCTTAGGGGACTTACTTGAAAAAGGTCTCACTGGGGATGATCTGCTAGATGAGTTCAAATCAAAAATGGTCACTAGACCGAAGTTAACAGCGAAAGAACAAAAAACTCCCTAACAAAGGGAGTTTTTTACGTTTCTGCTATTCATCTTTATTGTCATTATCAGTTGCATCATTGTTATCTTCAATGATGTCTTCGCCTGGGTCGTTATCGTCCGTCACAGCGTCCCCGTCATTATCGGTGTTGGTATCATCATTGTTATCGTTGTTGTCAATGATATCGTTGTCTCCATTATTGTCATCAATGATATCATTGTTCGTATCATCATTATCTAATACTGGATCTTCCACATTCACATCGTCCTCTGGAGGAGGATCCTGATCATCATTATTCGCACATCCCGCAAACACCATTACCGATAACAGAGAGCAACCAAGTAACGCTAAAAGCTTTTTCTGCATAGTAAAAGCTCCTTTCACATGTATTCATATTCGACCTCATACCTCGGTCTGATGTTAGGATGCCCAAAAAGATAAATTACTTGCATCGATTTAGGGTAAAAATTCCCATAAAAAAATACTCTACCGAAATAGAGCATTTCTCAAACTAACTATTCCTGCTTTTCCCCAAGGGCAAAGCTAATTTCAGCCTCAACAGCAAGCTCACCGTCCACAGTCGCCGTTGCTTTTCCTTTTCCGAAAGAACCACGTACGCGTGTCATTTCAACCTCTAGACGAAGCTGGTCACCTGGTTTCACCTGGCGCTTAATGCGGCAGTTATCAATTCCCGTAAAAAAGGCTAGTCGACCTTTATTTTCTTCCTTTTTTAACACAGCAACTGCGCCCACTTGCGCAAGCGCCTCAACGATTAACACGCCTGGCATTACTGGATAATCAGGAAAATGGCCATTGAAAAATTCTTCATTCGCTGTCACATTCTTAATGCCGACAGCTCTTTTTCCTTCTTCAATTTCCACAATTTTATCTACAAGTAAAAATGGATAACGATGGGGAATAATTTTCTTAATTTCATTAATATCTAACATAATAATTAGTACCTCCTACTAATACTAGGTTTCATACACATACTCCTATTGTAGCGGATATAGTAGGAGGGTTGCAAGTTAGTCTTGCCTATTTTATCTTGTCCGCTTTGACAACCGCTCAATCGTCTTCACCAACAGTAGTGTCCGCTCCGGCAATGTATCAATCTCCAAATACTCTTCTTCACTATGCACATTCCCGCCAACAGGTCCTAGCCCATCGATGGTAGGAACTCCTCTTGCTGAGGTAAAAGAAGCATCGCCCCCACCACCAGTAGAGGTATCATGAACTTCGATGCCAATTTCCTTACCGACTTCGCGAATAACACCCAGCAACGCTTGCGTCTTTTCATTATTTACCATTGGCGGACGACTAATGTCCCCTTCAAGCTCAATTTCGGTACCAGGTACCTCAGTTGTTGCGCAAATTTCCTTGATGCGTTGTTCCAAGTATTCCATTTGTTCTAATTCGGATATACGAATATCAATATGAGCCACAGCATTTGGGGAGACGATATTAACTGCCGTACCACCTTCAATTAAACCCACATTAACGCTAATGCCTCTTTCATGGTCACTCAAATGGTGCAGCTGGATGATTTTATATGCTAATTCTTCAATCGCGCTTCGTCCGTTTTCCGGTTCAATCCCTGAATGTGCTGATTTCCCTTTGACGATCAGCGTATACGTTCCTCCCCCACGTCTTGCTGTCACAAGAGAGCCATCCTTTCGTGCAGGCTCTACGACTAACGCAAACCGTTTTCCTTTCGCATGCTTCTCAATTAAAGGACGAGACGTAATCGATCCAATTTCCTCATCACTATTGAGCACGATTTGAACATTTTCATATCCTGGTAGTCCAAATTCTACAAGCGTCTTCATCGCGTACAGAAGCTCAACTTGGCTCGCTTTCATATCAACCACACCTGGTCCATACGCCCGCGTGCCCTCAATACGAAATGGTCGTTCTGCAACCGTTCCCTCTGGAAAAACTGTATCCATATGGGCTACGAGAATAATTTTCGGATCCTTTGCTTCCCGATGCTGAATCACCAAGTTATTCCCGTATTCCTCTTCCTTTTTTACATCTACAATAAATCCGAGTTCCTCATATTTTTCTTTTAAAATGGTTCCAACATGATCGACGCCTTCCTTCACATACGAACCGCTATCGATATTGACGAGCTGCTCAAGCAACTCTAACATTTCCCCTTTTTTCTCCTGTAAAAACTTTTGCATATGTCTGCATCCCCTATAATGTTGTTATTTTTGCTTATATCGGCCATTTCCTCTTACTTATTTATATGTATTTCAAAGTAACTTTGCACAAATACTTGAATATTATGTCTATTTAATCCAAAAAAACAGAATCGGTACTTAGAACCGATTCCGCGAAATTTCTACTCACTTTTTATTAAATCGATAATATGTGTCCACGTGGATTTGTCAAAGACATCTGTTGCTTTGCCATTCCCCATGACACTATAACCAAACATCGCACCCAGAATGACGCATAACACGATTAATACCGCAATAATGAGAAGTCGAAGCCATAGGGGAATAAGACGAATGCGAATTCTCTTTCGCTTCTCGCCACTTTCTCTCTCAGCCATCATTTCTTTTTTTGCCTGTTTTACCTGTTCGCGTGTTTCTGCTACTTTTTGGTTACTGTTATCTAACGACATGTTTTATCCCCTTTTAACGAATTCCGTTCACTAGTCCCATCATTTGATCTGCCATCGAAACGGCTCTGGATTGGAATTGATAAGCGCGCTGTGCGTTCATAAGAGCTGTCATTTCTTTTGCCATATCAACATTTGACGACTCAAGTGCATGACTTTGAATGCCGATTTCCCCACGTAGTGGTCCAACCATATCAGTGAGAATCTCTTCTACACCTACATTCAGTTCAGCAAAATTCTCAGGAAGTCCAAACAGATTATTCCCTTTAGACACTAAAAATTGCGGCTTGTTCACTTGAACAACACCTAATTCGAAGGTCTGAACCGTTCCATTGGTCATCGTCACAGACAATTGTCCTGAACTATCAATGTTGTATTCTTTCGCTTCGCCGTTGATGTAAATCGGATTATTATTCGCATCAACAATCGAATGGCCATCCGCATTCACAAGAGCTACCTCATTTTCTCCAACTGGAGATAAATACATCGCCCCGTTACGCGTATATTGAATTTCGTTGCCTACACCCGTCTGAACGAGTACCTTGTATAATTGACCTTCTTTTGTAAAAGCCGTATCCAATGGGCGGTCTGCTTGTTTCACATTTCCTTGTGTCATATCAAGCTGTGTTTGTCCGATTCGCGCCCCAGTACCTTGTCGAACGCCATTCGGTGTAAGACGCCCCACTTCTGCCTCATCTCGACGTTGATTATCGAATTGCTGATACATCAACTCAGTAAAGGTCGCATCTCTTTTTTTATACCCATTCGTATCAATGTTTGCCATATTGTTGGCGATCATGTCCATTTGCTTTTGCAACTGGGCTAACGTGTTCGTTGCCGTAATCATTGTGCGGTTCATCTGTTAACCTCCTTCCCTTTCTATTACCGGCTGTCTTCGCACGGATTGTTTTTTTTTCTTCGAAAAAATACTTGTAGTTATGGAATGGTCCTAATGCCGACCATTCCGCTTTATACTAAGCATTGTGCTACGCATAGAAAGTCCACGGCACTTTTCTCAAACTTTTCGATAATACGTCTGCTTGAAATAACAATTTGGTTTTTAATTTTATCTTCCAAAAACAACAAAGTTTGAGAAAAGAGCCTTATAATTAGCCGATACGTCCAACCTCGTTGGCCGCTTTTTCCATACTTTTATCGTAAGCCTGCAAGACTTTTTGGTTTGCTTCAAATGCACGGTATGCGGTAAGCATGTCCGTCATTGTTCGACCTGTATCCACATTCGAACCTTCTAAAAATCCTTGCTGTAGGTTAAAATCTACACCTGCTGCTGCTCTCGCATCGCCAAGTTCAGCACCATCTGCTGTACGGTAAAGGCCATCACCTTCTTTGACCATTTGATAAGGATTCGCAGAAAATGCAATCCCAAGATTCGCATTCTCTCCCGCAGCTCCCTGTAGGTATCCTTCTCCATCAACCGCAAACTGATCGCTTGAAAGCTGAATTCGATCTCCTTCTCGGTCAAGGACATAATAACCACTTCCTGTTGTCAGGTAGCCTTGTCCATCTAGAGTGAAATCACCATTACGTGTATAGCGAGTCTCCCCTGCAGCATTTTGCACGGTGAAAAAGACTGTTCCTTTGATACCATCTTCATTTGTTGGCATTAACGAATCAATCAAAGCTAGATCCGTTTTTTGACCCGTATCCTGAAGGGCTCCTTGGATAAAATTCGGCATCGCTTCTTGCATGTAGACACCTGTATTTATGGAACCAACGACTTGACCTGATGATAGATTCAAGCCTTTTTCCGTTGGAATTTGCTTCGTTTCGTAGCTTTTTAAAAGCATTTCTGGGAAAGCTCTCATTGAAGATTGCTCCGCTTTAAAACCTGGTGTATTGGCATTGGCCATATTATTCGTTAACATTTCTGTTTTGCGTTGCTGTGCAAGCATCCCTGATGCTACCGTGTAAAACCCTTTAAACATAGGCTCACCCCTTTATAACTACTCTCTTCTATATATCGTCATCTATATCAACAGTTTACATATCCAAAATCATACTTATCTTCTATTATAAGAAAAAATTGACGAATAAACATTATATTTTTGTAGAAAAAGGGCAAAAAACATAGAAATGGTGAAAAGTACCAGTATTACCACCGGTTCCGTTCACCATTTCCCCATACTATTTAGGCAAATTTATAGCCTTTGATTTTGTCAATATTATCAAGCATAATGCCTGTTCCGATTGCTACGCAATCCATTGGGTTTTCTGCCACAAGTACTGGTACCTTTAACTCTTCTGCTAAAAGAAGGTCAAATCCGTGTAAAAGGGCTCCCCCACCTGTGATAATAACACCGCGGTCAATAATATCCGCTGATAATTCAGGCGGTGTGCGTTCTAGGACGCCTTTTGCTGCCTGAACGATAACGGAAACTGATTCACGTAATGCCTGCTCAATTTCTTCAGAGCTAACAGAAATCGTTCTTGGTAATCCTGATACCATATCACGGCCACGAATTTCCATCGTCTCATTGCGAGAGCCTGGGAAAACTGTTCCGATTTGGATTTTAATATTTTCAGCTGTACGTTCACCGATTAACAGCTTATATTCGCGCTTAATGTATTGAAGAATTTCACTATCGAACTTGTCTCCAGCCATTTTGATGGAAGATGAAGTTACGATATCACCCATTGATAATACAGCGATATCCGTTGTTCCACCACCGATATCAACAACCATATTTCCGCTTGGTTGGAAAATATCCATACCTGCTCCAATTGCCGCAACCTTTGGTTCTTCCTCTAAATACACTTTCTTCCCGCCGCTTTTTTCAGCAGCTTCTTTGATCGCTTTTTGCTCAACACTTGTAATGTTTGTTGGGCAACAAATTAAGATACGAGGCTTTGATAAAAAGCCTTTTACATTTAACTTGTTGATGAAATGCCTTAACATTGCTTCTGTTACATCAAAGTCAGCGATAACGCCGTCTTTTAATGGACGAATCGCCACGATGTTGCCAGGTGTACGTCCTACCATGCGTCTTGCTTCTTCACCAACTGCAAGAACTTTATTCGTGTTCTTATCAATCGCCACAACAGATGGCTCGTTTAAAACAATTCCTTTTCCTTTTACGTGGATCAATACGTTAGCAGTTCCTAAATCAATTCCAATATCCCTAGCAAGCATTCTAATAAATCCTCCTTGAAAATGGTCCCAATCTAATCTAAAAGCACGGAATTCGTACTCTTTCATTGTTCGTTACTTGATGTCGAATTTTATAAGTTATTGTATTCGTTATGTGCGAAATTACACACTCTATCCTAATTGTCTATTCTATCACATTTCAAATCAAGAACGTAGCAATTTGTCAAAAATTGTGGTATTTTTTCGTAAAATTTGTCAGATTGGTTAGAACTCTCGCTAGGGATTTCGATATATTACCATATTCACAAATTCCTTACTGAATCGGTTCGCCTTCTAGTTCTTCCTTCTTATACTTCATCTTTGTTGCTTCTCCACCTCGTAAATGGCGAATTGATTTATGATAATCTAAGATTTCCTTTACTTCATTAGCAAGTTCTGGGTTTATTTCAGGAAGCCTCTCTGTTAAATCTTTATGGACTGTACTTTTGGATACGCCAAACTCCTTCGCAATTACGCGAACTGTTTTTCTCGTCTCCACGATATACTTTCCAATCTTGATAGTTCTCTCTTTGATGTAATCGTGCACACCACTCGCCCTCCCTAAATTGGATGTGAGAAGTGTGAAATGAGACTCGCTCTTTCGCTTCATCAAGTACTGTTGTTCCACACGTTATAAATTGTGCAGGGATTTCAAGTCATAATCATGTCTCCTATTGAATATACATTCTCGTCATCAAACGATTCCTCACCTCAAACACTCTCTTTGTAAGGTTTGTAACAGTTTATTAGCTTGGATAACGGAATATGCACGAAAAGCTTAATAGGGACAAGGTATAAGGTAAATTTTTTGAAAAATAAGACGAATTATTGGTTAGGGAAAATGAAAAGGCGGTATACAGCGGTATGGTTTTGCCGGGATTCCAGGTTTTTTCGCTATTATGGATACTTTTTTGGTGGGGCTCGCGCTTTTTCTATAACAGTGCCTCTTCATGAAGACACTGATAAAAATTAATATCCTCATGGGCGACTCATAAAGCCACTAATCGGAGATGTGCTGCAAATAGAGTCCTTATGAAGAGCTCATGAAGATACTAAACCATTTCAAGGTCAAGCAGTTAAAATTAGGGGAAATAGGTTAATTTCTTGATCAGTCAGAAATTTTCCGCCTATTTTTCACATCATGTAAAATCAACACCCACCTTTAACAGTGTAAAAAGAAAAAAACCCGCAATCACAAGGATGCGGGTTTTATGTTACATATTATGATTATGCACCAGCAGATTCAGAGTCAGTTTCATTCGTTGTAGACTCATCATCTGTCTTGTTTGCATCTGTGTCCTCTTCTTCTGCTTTATCTTCATCTTGAGAACTGTCTTCATCTGAAGTTGTTGCGTCCTCATCTGTAGCTGATTTGTCCTCGTCTGAAGTCGTTGCATCTTCATCTGAAGCTGCTTTGTCTTCATCAGGGGCTACTGTAGATGAATCATCAGCTTTGCCGCTATCATCCACATCTTCTTCTTCAGTACTTGTGACCTTAGCTTCTTGTAAAGAACTTAATGGCTTGTTGAAGTAATCAAGTGGATTAACTGCAACACCATCTTTGCGAATTTCAAAATGTAGATGGGTACCAGCTTCTTCATTCAATAAGCTTTTTCCTGCTTTTGCAAGAGCCTGACCTTGTTCTACTTGGTCTCCAACCTTCACATCAATGTCTGTAACTGATTGATATTGTGTTACAATACCCTTATCATGCTCAATCTCGATTACGTTTCCGAGTAAAGAATCATCTGCTACATTCGTTACTGTTCCACTTAACGCAGCTAATACATCAAACGTTTCTCCGCTTTCCTGAGTAATATCAATCCCAGTATTCGGATGATACGTGTTGTTGTAGAAAACTAATGCTGCTTCTTGCTCTTCATCAGTGCCATCGTATTCATAGAATTGCTTTTGAATGACGACTGAATCTGGATCCTTCACAGGCATAGAAAAGTTTTCCATTGATCTGTTTACTTCGAGTGCAGGCTCATCGTATTTTTTGCCTGAAAGATCAGTAGCTTCGTAATCGACTTGGTCATCAGTTGCATTGTTGCTATTTTGGTACCAAAGAACCGCGGTTAGAATGATTGCAGCACTTGCAAGATAAATTGCTGGGTATACCCAACGCTTTTTCATGAAGCGCTTCAACTTTGAATCTTGAGAAGATCGTTTCTTTTCTTCCTCTCTCATTTATCATCACCTCAGCAATCATTCTGAACAGATCACGATAAATATATACATTTCTAAAAAAATTTTTTTGTCTTATTTTTCGACAACGACTTTGAAATTATTCATGTAGGGGGAAATTTTTTTGAAATTCTTTGTAAAATGGTTTCTGCGGCTGATGCCGTTCGCGTATATGATTTTGATTTGGACTCTATCCAGCATGCCCGACAATGCCGTCGTGGAGCTTCCAGATTCTACTGTGGATAGCTTTGTAAAAGAATCCCTTCATCTTGTAGAGTTTGCGATTTTGTATTTGCTGTTAGTGGGGGCTTTGCTCACAACAGGTAAATTCTCTTTTCGAGCGAGTTTGATTTGTGGATTAATTGCTTGTGGGTATGGCTTACTGGATGAGATTCACCAGTCGTTTGTTCCTGCGCGCTCTGCAACAATCATTGACTTCGTAAAGGATGTTACCGGAGTTTTGGTGGCGAGTTACTTTGTAATGCGTGCGTATAGGAAGCATGGTTTTGAGCGCATTATGGGGTATTTTCGGGGGTAAGGGGATTCGTTAGGGGTTGGCTCTTGTTGGCACGCCAGGATGCGGAGGATTATGCCCGACCTGACCGATAAATCCAGTTTGCACGCCAAGATTGAAGGAATTCTGCTCATCCTGACCGATAAATCCAGTTTGCACGCCAAGATTGAAGGAATTCTGCTCATCCTGACCGACAAATCCACTTTGCACACCAAGATTGAGGAAATTCTGCTCATCCTGACCGACAAATCCACTTTGCACGCCAAGATTGAAGGAATTCTGCTCATCCTGACCGACAAATCCACTTTGCACGCCAAGATTGAGGAAATTCTGCTCATCCTGACCGACAAATCCACTTTGCACGCCAAGTTGAGGGGGATTCCGCTCTTCCTGACCGACAAATCCACTTTGCACGCCAAGTTGTGAAGATTTCTGCTTGACCTGACCGACAAATCTATTTTGTACGCCAAGTTGAATTGGATACCGCCCATCCTGACCGACAAATCATTTGATTACCTATTTTTAAATGCTTTTTCCTAAAGTTGGCAATCAAAACAAAGCAAAGCTGTTCACCAAAAGGTTGTAACTAAAACCTTCCGGGAACAGCTTCCTTTTTGTCTCTACTCTTACTTAGCGAACATTCCCCCAAATGTCCGCTCCACAACTAACGACTTGCTGTAATCTTTGTCAGTAACGTTTTGGTTGTATCAATCGTCGCCCCATTGTAGTAGTACTGTACAATCTCATCGTACTTCTTTCCTTCTTGTGCCATGCCGTTTGCGCCGAATTGACTCATGCCGACTCCATGGCCGTTTCCTTTTGTATTAATGACGACGTTGTCACCTTTTCGTTCCCATGTGAAGTCCGAAGACTTCAGTCCAAGCCCTTCTCGCACTTCTTTTCCAGTCAATGCCTTACCATTGATATCAACCTTAGCAACTCGGTTCCCTTTCGTTCTCTCAACGATTTTTCCGACCTCTGCACTATCCCCCAACTTAACACCTAGTTTTTTCTCAAAGTCTTTGACCTTAATCACCAGCTGTCCATGGAATTTCTCCGTATTTACATCCCAGGGACTTTCCACACTTTTTAAATAGGGAAGTGGTTCTTGAAAATAATCCTCTGAATTCTCGGTATATCCATTACTCGTCGAAAAGAAAGCAGCATAGATCGGAGCACCCTCAAAGGTTAGAATTTGCCCACTCGTAGCGGCAACCGCTTCTTTTATCTTACTTATTTTCCAAGAATAATCTTTGCCCCATTGCTTCCGTAGCTCTTCATCATTTTTATATACTTGATTGTTTTCAGTATCCGATATATCCGCATCTATTCCTTCAGGTACTTCTGCTTTAGCTCCTGACATTAACCAATCCACGGTATACGTTCTCGCCGATAAGGCCTGTGCCTTTAGCGCTTCTAATTCAAAGTCTGCTGGCATTTCTGCTGCAACAACACCTACAAGATATTCTTCAAGAGGAAGCTTTTCAACTTTTTCCAGACCGGAACGATAGACAGCGACTTCTACAGCTGGCTGGGTAGTTTCTACCTCGACTTCGGGAGCCGCTTCTGCTTCGTTACCCGATGTTTTTTCCATAAAGGGGAGGACAAGTAATGTCGGAATCATGATGGTGACAACAAATAGTACTGCAGCTATTAGTGCGAATGGTTTCATTTTTATCATGTTAGAGCCTCCATATGTAATTTGGTCAAACCTACTTCTATACATATGGCGCCTGTCTTGCAAATATGTCACAAAAAATTAATCATCTTACATGCATAAGTTTTTCTCTCCTAAACCACAATATCTTATGTTAGACAAATATGATTGGATGATTTTTCTAAACAAAAAAACCGTAAAAATGGAGATCCATTTCACGGTTTTTCGGCTAATTCTATATTACGCGTTTAAATCGTAAGCTGCTGAGACTACTTCTGCTTCTTCTACCTCAGAATAGCGCTCAATGTCAGCTCCTAGTGCAGCAAGCTTGTTGTGGAAGTCAACATATCCACGGTCAAGATGCTTTAATTCAGTAACGCGAGTCGTTCCATCAGCTACTAAGCCTGTTAAAACTAATGCGGCAGCTGCACGTAAATCGGTTGCAGCTACTTCTGCACCTTGTAATTTTGAAGGGCCATTTAAAATAACTGAGCGACCTTCAATTTTAATATCTGCGTTCATGCGACGGAATTCTTCCACATGCATGAATCGATTTTCAAAAACGGTTTCAGTGATCATACTAGTACCTTGAGCATGCAACAACAACGCCATCATTTGCGACTGCATGTCAGTTGGGAATCCAGGGTGTGGCATTGTTTTAATATCCACTGCCTTTAACTTATCTGGACCGATTACACGTAGACCATCTTCTTCTTCCTCAAACATAACGCCCATTTCTTCCATCTTAGCAATGAGGGAAGTTAAATGTTCTGGAACCGCTCCTCTAACCAACACGTTCCCGCCTGTAATTGCAGCAGCAACCATAAAAGTTCCAGCTTCAATACGATCAGGTATAATGTTATGGTCAGCACCAAACAGAACGTCTACTCCTTCAATTCGGATCGTTCCTGTTCCAGCACCACGTACCTTCGCACCCATTTTATTCAAGAAGTTTGCGAGATCAACGATTTCTGGCTCTTTTGCCACGTTCTCGATGATTGTTGTTCCTTGTGCCAACGTAGCAGCCATCATAATGTTTTCAGTTGCCCCAACACTTGGGAAGTCTAAGTAAATCTTGGCACCTTGTAGGCGACCTTCTACTTCTGCTTCGATAAATCCGTTACCAACCTTTACCGTTGCTCCCATTGCTTCAAAGCCTTTTAAATGTTGGTCAATCGGTCTTGAACCAATTGCACAACCACCTGGCAATGCTACACGTGCACGGCCTAGTCTTGCAAGAAGTGATCCCATTACTAAAACGGAAGCACGCATTTTACGAACATATTCAAAAGGTGCTTCAACTTTTAACTCTCTAGATGCATCGACAGTGACTTCGTTATTTTTAAACGTCACATCGGCGTTTAAATAGCGTAATACCTCATTGATCGTGTATACATCGGAGAGAGTTGGCACATCACGAATTACGCTTTTTCCGTCACTTGCTAATAGTGTTGCGGCAATAACTGGCAAAACTGCATTCTTTGCTCCTTCTACTTTTACAGAACCGCTTAGCCTTCTACCGCCGCGGACGATGATTTTTTCCAAATGTATTCCCCTCCGCGTCCAATTTCTCTATATTAATATTCAATCGTAATGATTGGTGTGCCAACTACAAGGGTAGTCTGTGCGCCCAACCTTTCAGTTCGAATTCCTAGCTGTAAATTCATTTCTTTATCTTTGGTTGTTAACCCATCTGCGAATAATGGCGAATAAGCCGACGTGGCAACAAAGTTTTCTTCTTGGATGGATTCCATCTCTTTCGCCTCGAATAAATCAAGAATTCGATTTACCGTAAAAGGCAAATTTGTATTCATCTTATCATTGAATTCGCCTATTATACAAGAGAAAATTGTGGTATTTTCCCGAAAAATGTCAGAAAACGTTTGTTGTAGGTCCTCTTTTATAAATTGCTCTGTTTTTTCCGTAAAATTCTTACCTTGTACCTCATAGATCATGTAAGTTTGTGGATTATCCATTGTGAGGGTAGATAAAATTTGAATGTTCTCCTGAAAACCTTGAGAAGACGCCTTTGTAGCGATTGCTTCCCATTTATCTGAAGTCGAGGTGACCTGCCATGTCCAGTCTGGAAATTTCGTTTTAAGAGTTTGGACATATTTTTGTACGTCCTCTAACTTACTTGTTTCGATTTTTTCTCTTGCATGTAGAGACCATCCACTGATATCTATATTCTCACTTTGTAAAACTGTCACTAGTGTCAGAAGGTCCTCTTGTCCCTTTGCCTTTACAAATCTATCTCCTGCGAAAAAAAGTGATGTTCCTATAACTGCCAGTAATGCCAAAATTGCCATGATTTTTCTCTTCATCTCTCGTCTCTCCTCCCCTTAATACCATTGTTACCAAGTCGGGGATTAGCATACTCGAGAGTTGTCGTCACTTTTTGACATTTATGCTAAGCACTTAAAAAATTCACCTAGGTTGTGCAGATTCACACAAACTGAATTGTACATAAAAAAAATCCAATTAGGAAAGGTATAAAGGGCTATCTTTGTTAGTTTCTTTACCCTATTTTACACAAGCTTAAAGCACTAACCCTTCGCGAAAAATCGTTGATAAATATGGTTTTTCGATTCTTTTTGCTCAATAATTCACGTACATTACAGTTTTGGGACAATTATTAGGGAAAAATGTCGTAGATAACGCGATAAGTTATTTATTGAAACATCAATGGCAGTTGTTGGGACCAAAGCAAATAATCTAGGAAAAAATTGCTTACGCTAGCGCCAATGACAATGGATAACAATATGAATAGCAAACGTGCCTGGAACACATGGCTTCCGCGAATGAATTTTTCGTAGTTGATGCTTTGTAATGCCCACCAAGCCAACGCAATAAAGACAAGATGTGAAATAATGCTAATGAGTGCCTGGTCTCCAAAACCTGAAATCATAAACAAAACGCCTCCTTAATTATACACACTGCCTTCTATTATACCATTCGTAAGGAATCCCTTCTTATTGGACGTAGAAATCGGGAAAAGGTTTCAGGTGGGGGAGGAAGTTTTTGGGAAGGATAGTTGTTTTGGGGTTGATTGGTTGGTTTGCGTAATTTTGCTGGTTTTTTGAATGGATGTTTGGATGTAGTTTGTTGGTTTTTCTGAAAAAGATAATTAGGGGGTTGGCATGAGGACACTATTTGCTGGGGTCCTTTGATTAGTTCTTCATGAACGCGGCATGCGGACACTAACAGCGGTTCAGCACATGGTAGTGTCTTCATGGACCTCCTCCCAATCAACCAGCAGTCCCTAAAACCCCAAAACAAAAAGAAGGGGCCCCTTTTCCCCTTCTTTTTCGGTAATCCTATATACAATCCCCTTGTTTGACTCCCATCCTTATTGCAAGAAATCTGCAAACCCTTCAAAGTTTGTGTGGAAGAAATCCAGTGCGATATTTGGAAATAAACCAAATACAATCGTGGCTACCACACAAATGACAAGTGCTATACTGAGCCCGACCGGCACTCTAATTTTCCCACCTTCACCTTCATCCTCTGCAGCTGGTCTAAAGAACATCTGCGTAAGAACTCCGAAGTAATAGAAATAAGAGATAACCGTAGTCGCAATCATGACAGATGCGAGAACGTAATGTGCCGGCTCAGACGCTAAAGCCCCGATAAAAATGTTCAGCTTACCAATAAACCCAGCTGTACCTGGGATACCTGCCAACGACAGAATAAACACACCCATTGCCACCGCAAGCCATGGAGCCCGCTTATACAATCCAGCAAAGACTCCGATATCTTCGTTGTCTGTATGCTGCGTTAGCAGCTGAATTACTGCAAATGCTCCCACATTCATAAACAGATAGGCTCCTAAATAGAACCATAATGCATCAAACATGAATGAGGACATTGCTGTTACGGCTACTAACAAATACCCTGCATGCGCGATACTCGAGTAAGCAAATACTCGCTTAATGTTTCGCTGTCTTAGAGCAACGACGTTTCCGATAATCATCGTTGCCGCTGCAAGAAACGCGATGTAGTCCTGCATGCCAACCAAGAAATTGGTCATGGCTGCTACACCAGAATTCCCTGCAAATGCATTTCCAAATACCGTGAGCAAAATTCGAATCAAGATCACAAATCCAGCCGTTTTTGAAACGACGCTCAAAAACGCCGTAACTGGAGTTGGTGCCCCTTGATACACGTCTGGTGCCCACATATGGAATGGAGCAGTTGCCAACTTGAACGATAATCCCACAAAAATCATGAAGAAGGCAATACCTAAAATGTAGATGTACTGCGCATTTGCCAGATTTGGCAAGACGTTTGTCATTTCGATTAAGTTCGTTGTACCTGTTAACCCATACACATAACTCATGCCGAACAATGTAAACGCAGTTGCAATTCCACCGTTCACCACGTATTTCATCGCAGATTCATTGGATGGCAGATGTTTTTTCCGAATCCCTGCCAAAATGTAAGAGGATAGAGATAAAAGCTCCAATCCAACGAACAATGTGATCAAATCGCCACTGGATGCCATCATCATCGCACCTAACAACCCTGCTAAAAGAAGGTAGTAGAATTCCCCTTTGTATTCTTCCATTCCTTCTTTCGGCTTGTAGCTTAGCGCGAGAAGCATGACAAGTGCCGCTCCGATTAACAGTAGAATCTTAAATGCTTTTGCAAACCCATCTAATCTAAATGTGTCGTAAAGTATCGAGACAGGTCCAAGACCTACCAAATTGATTAAAGACGCTAGCGCTAGCAAAATGCCAGCGAAACCGATCCAGCCAAATATTTTTCGATCCAAATGCTTTGGAGCAAAAAGGTCGACAATGGATAGAATGGTCGCGACTCCAAGAATGATGAATTCCGGTGCCATCGCGCCCCACTCAAACGATAATAAAGTATCTAAATCCATTCAAATCAACCCCCTAACCCAAGCATGATAGTCTCAAGTGTGGCTTGTAGCGGTTCGCTTAGTACACTTGGGTAAACACCGATTAACACAATAAGTGCGAGCAATACGAGTACTGGCACAAATTCAACGGACTTGATATCAGTGATTCCTAAAAATTCACGCCCCGCTTTTCCGTAAGTCATGCCAAGGACAGCTCGCAATAGGTAAACAGCCGTCATAATGATGCCGATACAACCGATTGCAGCAACAACTGGATGCGCCTCAAACAATCCGAGGAAAGCCATAAATTCGCTGACAAAGCCTGACATACCTGGCAATCCTAGAGAAGCCAGTGCGCCTGCTAATAAGAAGCCTGATGCAAGCGGCATTCCTTTTGCCATTCCACCGAGATTCGCAATCGTCGAGGTCTGGAATCGTTCGTAGAAGACGCCGACCAAAAAGAAGAGCAATGCCGAAATCAATCCGTGAGAGACAACTTGGAAAATCGCTCCTTGGATGCCAGCTTCATTTAATGCCCCGAGTCCAATCAAGACAATTCCCATATGAGAAATCGATGAGTAAGCAAGGACCATTTTGAAATCTGTTTGAATGAAAGCTAAGAACGCTCCGTATAAAAGGTTCACGACACCTAAGATAGCGAGTAATATTGCTAATGTTTTGAATTGCTCTGGGAAAATTCCAAAGCCAAAGCGAATCAAACCGAATGCCCCAATTTTTAATAAAATCCCTGAGTGAATCATAACGACTGAAGGCGGTGCTTGTACGTGAACGCGCAGCATCCATGTATGCAATGGGAAGATTGGCAACTTCACGCCAAAGGCGATAAGAAGCGCAATGGCTAATCCCATTTTCAACGACTCAGAAATTGGTGAAGGAGTATTAGCACCCTCGACTGCCATTAATTGCATCAGGTCGTTAATGTTCGCCGTACCCGTTCTTGCAAACAACACCATAATGACAATCAAAAGAATAGCGGATCCTAACCCGTTGTAGATTAAATAGCTATATGCCGCTTTTTCTTTTTCAAAATAGCCCCACTTTCCAATTAGGAAGAACATCGGGATCATCGTAATCTCGAAAAAGATGAAGAAGAGCACGAGATTTTGTGCCGCAAACACTCCAAGCATGCCAATCTCCAATAATAGAAACAGCATGAAGTAGCCTTTCCATTCTTTTTTAATATGAATAGAAGCAATCGCAGCGAGTGTGGAAACAACGGCCGTTAATACGACTAAGATGAGCGAGAATCCATTTAAGCCTAATTCATAGTCGATAGAAAATAAGCTCGGATCTGATCCGAAATGAATCCATTCCTTCACCACATCGTATTTCGTTAAATCCTTTGTTCCAAAAGCAACAAGTGCCAGGACGAGTGCTGGCAAAGTCGCCAAGAATCCGACTAGTTTAATTAGGGATTCCTGCGTTTTTGGTAATAACGCCAATACTAAAATGCCAAGTAGCGGGGAGAACACTAGAATTGATAAAAAGCTCATTTTAAGTACCCCCCTGCTAAGACGTAAACGACAACTAGGACTGCTAAGCCAACAAAAGCCACTGTTCCGTAAGCTTGAACCTGACCGCTTTGAATTTTTGAGCCTGTTTTCCCAAGCCCATGAACAATACCTGCCACGCCTTTAACGATCCCTTCGACCACAAAAGCTTCGATATAACTTAGAAGAACCGATAAACCTTTTGTTGTTTTCACAACGGATAATGCGTAAAACTCATCCAGATAATATTTGTTATAAAGCATGTTGTACGTTATTGGCATCCGCGATGATAGCCAATCTCTTTGCAGAGATTTTTTTCCGTACATGAGCCACGCTAGGAAAATCCCGAGTAAGGATACAAGCGTTGCAACGATCATGATCCATGCCGGACCTTCTGTATGACCATGGCCCAATGCTTCATTTCCTTCTACAAGCCAGTCACCAAGGAATGTTCCAAACCACGGTGTATTGAAGTAACCTGCAACAACAGCAAGTACTCCTAATACAATCATTGGCACCGTCATTACTTTTGGTGATTCATGAACGTTTTTCATCTCACTGCGAGATTGCCCTGTGAACACCATGAAGAACAAGCGGAACATATAGAATGCTGTAAAGAACGCGGCAATCACAGCAAGCCAGAACAAGACTGGGTTTCCATTTGTCCAAGCCGCAATGAGAATTTCGTCTTTACTAAAGAATCCTGAGAATAATGGAACTCCACTAATGGCAAGTGTTCCAATTAAGAACAACGGGCCAGTTAGGCGAAGCTTCTTCCATAAGCCACCCATCTCTTCGATGTTTTGTGTGTGCACCGCGTGGATGACACTACCAGCTGCCAAGAACAATAAGGCTTTGAAGAACGCGTGTGTCATTAAGTGGAACACACCTGCCACATAGCCTGCAGATCCAAGAGCCAACATCATATAGCCAAGCTGGGAAACGGTCGAATAAGCGAGTACTCTTTTAATATCCGTTTGAACCAACCCGATGCTTGCCGCAAAAATGGCTGTGAACGCACCGATTACAGCTACGGTCATGAGTGCTGTTTCGCTCGCTGTAAAGAGCGGGAATAGCGCCGCAACCAAGTACACACCAGCTGCAACCATTGTTGCTGCATGGATTAAAGCCGATACTGGTGTCGGACCTTCCATCGCATCAGGCAACCATGTATGTAACGGAAACTGACCGGATTTTCCGACGGCTCCGATAAAAATCAGAATCGCTGTCAGCGTAATGATTCCTGCTGAAATAGCACCTTCTTCAACTGCTAGAAAAATAGCATCATATTCGAAGCTACCAACCTGCCAGAATAAGAGAATCATTCCGATCAGGAGTCCAACATCCCCGATACGGGTCATAATGAAAGCTTTTTTCGCTGCTGCCTTCGCTTCTTCCTTATAAAAATAGAATCCAATTAAGAGGAAAGAACCGACCCCAACGAGCTCCCAGAAAATATAGGTTTGCAGTAGATTAGGAGAAACGACGAGTCCTAACATTGCAAATGTAAATAATCCTAAGTACGCATAGAAAATGTGAAAACGGTCATCACCATGCATGTAGCCTTTTGAATACGTATGAACGAGAAAGCTAACAAGCGATACGATGACGAGCATTAACGCATTTAATTGATTGACTTCAAAACCCGCTGTTAATTGCACATCCCCTATTGCAAGCCATGTTGCTTCGGCTTTATACGTCGGGTGGTTGAAGCGATCAAACAACACCACCAATGAGTAGATTAAAGAGAGAAATGTCAGCGCCATTCCAACGTAGCCACTGTTTTCCTTTAATCTCCTCCCAAATAGAAGAAGGAACAAAAATGAGATAAGCGGGAAAAGCGGTATGATCCATGCATTCTCCATCAATATCACAATCCCCTTTTAGAACGCGCTTATTACCCACGCGCGTTTGATTGGGCCCGCGTTTGATGCGGGTCATAGAAAAGTTTAAGATTTAAGGTCATTCATTTCATCAATATTAACGGTTTTCTTGTTGCGGTAAAGAGCGATTAAGATCGCTAGTCCGACTGCCGCTTCTGCTGCAGCAACCGCAATCGCAAATAAGGCAAAGACCTGACCTGTAATAGACGGAATCATGCCGAACTTGCTAAAAGCTACTAGATTAATATTGACGGCATTCAACATTAATTCTATTGAAATTAATACGATAACCGTATTTCTTTTTGTCAAAGCACCGTATAAACCGATGCAAAACAAGATTAAAGCAAGGGTTAGGTAGGCTGCAACGGGAACACTACTCATTCCTTATCCGCCTCCTTTTTATTGTCATTTTTCGCTAAAATAATCGCGCCGATCAATGCGACTAATAGCAGAACAGAGGTTAACTCAAATGGAATGATGTATTTGGAATAGAGCGCCATCCCGATTTGCTCTGTATTATTTTCATGTAAAGTAGTTGCTTGTGGGTTGAAGTCTAAATTATAAATGCCAATATAGACGGCAACACCAAATCCTAGAACACCTAAGAAAAGAAAGATTTTCTTTAGGGCTCCTCCTTTGGGCTCGCTCGTATCGTTATGTCGAGTCAGCATGATTCCAAATAGCATGATGATCGTGATGGCTCCTGAATAAATCAGCACTTGAACAACAGCTACGAATTCTGCAGATAGAAGTACGTAGATACCAGCAAGGCTGATAAACGTGAACACAAGTGCGACGACCATATGCACGACTTTCGTCAAATTCAGTAAAAGCACACCACCGATGACTGCGACTAAAGCGAGACAAAGAAACGCTAATAATTCACCAGAAAAGGTCATGCTTTATTCACCTTCCGAACATTCTCGTCATTTTCATCGAGCCATTCTAGATTTTTAAATAACTCATCGCGACTGTATTCAGCAAGCTCAAAATTATTTGTCATGACAATGGCTTCTGTCGGACAAACCTCTGTACATAAATCACAAAGGATACAAATTTCAAAGTTGATGTCATACGTATCGATGACTTTCCCTTTTTTCGTCGGATCCGGATGCTTTTTCCCCGTCAATTGAATGCAATCCGTCGGACAAATATTAGCGCATTGATTGCAGACAATACATTTTTCCGGGTAAAACTTCTGGATGCCTCGAAAACGATCGGGTAATGGAATTGGTTTATTTGGATAATCGTATGTTGGTTTTTCCTTCGTTAAGTTTTTCAGGGTATACTTTAAACCTTTTGCTAATCCAAACCCAAGCATGTTCTTCACCCCTTTTTACCATAAAGTGATTATTCTCCCATGATTATAGTAGTTCTTTGATGATTGCAGTGAGGAAGATATTGGCGAGTGCGACTGGTAATAATACTTTCCAGCCGAATTCCATTAGTTGGTCCGCCTTAATACGCGGGAACGTGCTTCGGAACCATAATAAAATAAATATCACTAGACTAAATTTCAGTGCGAACCAAACGGCACCTGGGATGAAGTCTAGGAATGAGAATAATGGCAGCCAACCACCTAAGAATAGGACTGTTGTTAAAGACGCCATTGCAAACATATACACGTATTCAGAGAGCATAAAGAAGGCCCAACGGAATCCGGAGTATTCAACAAAGTATCCAGCAATTAGCTCGTTTTCTGCTTCTGGAAGGTCAAATGGAATCCGGTTCAATTCGGCCACTGAAGCGATGAAAAAGACGATAAAGCCAATCGGCTGAAGGAGGATATACCAGACATTCTCCTGTGCTGCGACGATTTCGTTAAGGTTCAAGCTTCCTGTTAAAAGAATGACCCCGAGAACAGACATGACAAGCGGAATTTCATACGAAATCATCTGTGCCGCCGCACGCATACCTCCAAGCAACGCGAATTTGTTATTGGATGACCAACCTGCCATCACAACCCCAATGGTTGTTAGCCCCGAAACGGCAATGTAATAGAGAAGTCCAACACCGATATCAGCAAACTGTAGCTTGTCGGTAAACGGGATTGTCGCCACAACCATGAAGGATGGCGCAAACGCGATTACGGGAGCCAGAATAAATAACGGTTTATCCGCTAATTTCGGAATCGTATCTTCTTTTAATAAAAGCTTCAGAACGTCTGCAACAGTTTGCAGTAATCCCCACGGACCCCCAACCTGATTCGGTCCGTAGCGCATCTGCATAAATCCCATTACCTTTCGCTCTGCTAAAATCGCATATGTAACAAAACCGAGTATCACTAATAGTAAAACGGCAGCGAGGACAAAGAAAATTACAAAGTTTAATAGACTTGCTTGATCATGTAATAAACCCTCTATCATTAGCCGTCCACCTCCCCTAGGATGATATCTACTGCTCCTAGAATGGCAATTAAGTTTGAAATGCTTTCTCCCTCTAGTAATTTCGGGAGGATTTGCAGATTATAAAATGATGGCCTTCTAAATTTTAGACGATACGGCTCCTTTTTACCATCACTTGCAATGTAGCAGCCGATTTCTCCACGAGGAGATTCGATTCGTACAAAGGCTTCTCCTTTTGGTGCTTTAATGATTTTTGGTACTTTCGCAAGGATTGGACCTTCTTCTGGAAACTGCTCTACACATTGTTCTAATATTTTCAAAGCTTCCTCTATCTCGGCAAAACGCACATGGTAACGAGAGAGGACATCTCCTTCTTCGCGAACCGGTACATCAAAATTGAAGCGGTCGTAAATGGAGTATGGCTCATTTTTACGAAGATCCCACTTGACGCCAGTACAGCGAAGATTCGGTCCACTTAGAGAATAATTCAAAGCATCCTCTTTGGTGTATTTTCCGATTCCTTTTACACGATTCAAGAAAATTTCATTGCCCGTTACAAGGTCGTGATAGCCCTTGATTTGCTCGCGCATATGAGGAATGAATTCTCGTACCTTATCAACCCAACCCTCTGGCGCATCCCATTTAACGCCACCAACACGCATATAGTTGAAGGTTAAACGAGCCCCAGAAAGTTCATTTAATAAATTAAGAATCATTTCTCTTTCACGGAAAGCATAGAGTAGCGGACTTGTCGCCCCAAGGTCAAGGACGAATGTGCCCCACCACAACAGATGGCTTGATACACGTCCAAGTTCCATCGCCATTACGCGTAAAAATTCTGCGCGTTCTGGTACTTCGATTCCCATCATCGTTTCAACAGCGTGACAGATCACATAATTGTTGGTCATTGCAGAGACATAGTCCATCCGGTCGGTGTAGGGAATGATTTGTGTGTATTGAAGGTCTTCCGCCAGCTTCTCTGTTCCACGGTGAAGGTAGCCGATGACTGGCTTTGCTTCCTTAATCGTTTCCCCGTCGATTTTTAAAATGAGTCGAAAAACACCGTGCGTACTCGGATGCTGAGGTCCTACGTTCAAAAGCATTTCTTCTGTTCGTAACACGCTTTACACCTCCACATCATACGGTTCATAGTCTTTTCTAAGCGGATGACCAACCCATTCTTCCCCAAGCATGATCCGGTGTAAATTCGGATGATTATGGAATTGAATTCCTAGTAAATCATAAGCCTCACACTCAGGCCAGTTTGCACCTGCCCAAAGGTTACACAATGATTCAATAGCTGGTTCATCACGATCTAGTTTCACTTTTAACGCAACAGATTGACTGTTTATGTAGGAATATAAGTGCACATACACTTCCATATGTGTTTCATAGTCAACCCCATGTAGCTCAGAAAGATAATCAAAGCCGAGTTGCTCGTTGTATTTCAAGAATTGAGCGATTTTAAAATAGAATTCACGCTTCGCCACGAGTGTCGGAACGTCTTTGGAGAGTCTATTAATATAGGATTCTTCTAGAACTTCCTTGCCTAAGTGCTCCTCAATGACTTTCACGAATTTATCAAGATAAGGCTGATTGGCTGAAGGCCTCTGCTCTTCTGCAGGTGCCTCGGCTGTCTTTCCTGCTGCTGCGGCTCTTGCTTTTGCGGCCGCGGCGGCTTTTGCTTTTGCCGCTGCGATGGCTTTCGCTTTTTCGTCGTCGCCCGCTGACTCCGCCGCTGGATCTGATTCGGCACCTTCCTGTTTCGCCTTGGCTGCCGCTTTTGCCTTCGCGGCTGCGGCTGCTTTTGCTTTGGCAGCGGCAATCGCTTTCGCCTTTTCATCATCGCTTGCTGGAGCTGATTCAGTTGATTCGGTGCCTTCTTCTTTTGCCATGCGTGCAGCTTTCGCTTTCGCGGCTGCGGCGGCTGCGGCTTTTGCTTTTGCTGCAGCGGCTGCTTTTTTCTTCGCGAGGTCCTTATCGTCTTCAGAAGTTACGGATTCGGCTGGCGCTTCAGTTGAGGCTTCCGCTTGCTCCATTGCTTTCTTTTTCGCTAGGGCTGCGGCTTTTGCCTTCGCTGCTGCAGCAGCCTTTTTCTTCGCCATATCTTCATCTTCTGCTGGAGATTCTGGTTCAGCTTCGGCTGGTGCTTCAGTTGCAGCTTCCGCTTGCTCCATTGCTTTCTTTTTCGCTAAGGCTACGGCTTTTGCTTTTGCCGCTGCGGCAGCCTTTTTCTTCGCCATGTCTTCTTCATCTTCTGCTGGAGATTCTACTGGCGTTTCAGCTGCAGCTTCCTTTTGCTCCATCGCTTTTCTTTTTGCTAGAGCAGCAGCTTTCGCTTTTTCTGCAGCTTCTCTTTTTAGTTGTTCTAAATCTTTTTCCCCGCTCATCGATTAGATCACCCTCTTCCCGGTTTTCGCCTCGTAACGGATCTTTTCTTTAAGTTTATTAATTCCATAGATTAGGGCAGCTGGATTGGGTGGGCAACCAGGAATATACACATCCACTGGCACGATTTGATCCACACCTTTTACCACAGAATAGGATTTGACATACGGTCCACCTGCAGTAGCACAAGAGCCCATCGCAATTACCCATTTTGGTTCTGCCATTTGATCGTATAAACGTCTTAAGATTGGCGCCATTTTCTTCGTCACAGTACCTGATACGATCATGACATCAGATTGACGAGGTGAGTTACGATAAAATGTGCCATAACGGTCTAAATCGTAATGGGCACTACTAGAAGCCATCATTTCGATGGCACAACAAGCAAGCCCGAATGTCATTGGCCACAATGAATTACTCCGAGCCCAACCTTTTATTTGTTCTAATGAAGCCATTAGTACGGAACGCTGTACTTCTTCCATTTCTTCTGGTGAAATATTCTCTAATTTTAAATCCATTTTAGCACCTTCTTCTTCCACGCATAGACAAGTCCGATTAGTAGCATGAATACGAAAATTAGCATTTCTATGAGCGCAAAGATGCCTAATTTTTCATAGGCAACAGCCCATGGATACAAAAAGACTGTTTCCACATCAAAAATGACGAATAACAGGGCAAAAATATAGTAACGAACATTAAATTGAACTAGTGAATCATTAAATGGATCGTTACCGCTTTCATATGTGGTATATTTCGCTTCCGACGGTACGTGCGGACGTAACAGCTTGGCTAAAAACAGCGCCACCACAGGTAAAATTACCCCGAGACACAGAAACACTACTACAATCAGATAGTTATTCTGATATAAGTTAAAAAGTTCCATACCCCTTCCCCTCCAAAGTCGTAAAACTTTTCAAAACTTTACAATTTGTAACCGAATTCATTATAACATTGTTAGAAACTGGTGTCGACAAAGCCTGGAGACTTTTAACAACAGATCTGCTAATCTATTTTTTTGAAAAAAGGATTGCTTTTTTCGGTGCCTTTCCTCCTTTCTTTCTAATTACAATTTAATGGTAGTTTTCTTCGTTTGTCTGTGAGTTTTGTCAAATTTTGTTCAATTTTGCAGAAATTTTTAAAGAGAGAGATAAATGACCTCGTCTTATATAATTATTGGATTGGTTTGGAGAATATGAGAATGTCTTGCAATTTGTGAGGATGTGGATGAAATTACCTATTTTGGGTTTGTGAGGAATACTATGAAGAGAACGAACCCTCTAAAACAGACAACTTTCCCATACAATCAAAAAACACCTCCCAGCAATACACTGGAAGGTGTGGTTTTATCGATTATTTGCCCGCAACGTCTAAGCGGTTGATCGCTCTTTTTAGAGCTAGTTCTGCGCGTTTGAAATCAACATTTTCCTGCTTTTGCTGGTGTAAAAGATTCTCTGCGCGTTCCTTTGCTTTCAATGCACGATCGACATCGATTTCATATGATACTTCAGCAGCTTGAGCCAGGATCGTTACTTGTTCAGGTCGAACCTCAAGTAAGCCACCACTCACTGCGATATATTCTGTATTTCCGCCCGAAATTAAGCGAACGGCTCCTATTTGTAACGGTGCAACCATCGGAATGTGCCCAGGTAAAATCCCAAGCTCACCGCTTAGAGCTTTTGTGCTGACCATTTCCACATCTGATTCATACACCGGGCCATCGGGAGTAACAACACTGACTTTAATCGTCTTCATTTTTTACCCTCCTGGTCCTAGATTAGACCTCTACGCCCATTTTCTTTGCATTCTCGATGACGTCTTCGATACGTCCAACAAGACGGAATGCATCTTCTGGAAGGTGGTCCCATTTGCCTTCAAGAATTTCCTTGAAACCTTTAACAGTTTCTTTTACAGGTACGTATGAACCTGGCTGTCCAGTAAACTGTTCAGCAACGTGGAAGTTCTGAGATAAGAATACTTGAATACGGCGTGCACGTTGTACAACAAGCTTATCCTCGTCAGAAAGCTCATCCATACCTAGCATTGCGATAATATCTTGTAATTCTTTGTATTTTTGTAGAGTAGACTGAACTTCACGAGCTACCGCGTAGTGCTCTTCTCCAACGATATCTGGTGACAATGCACGAGAAGTTGAAGCAAGAGGATCCACCGCAGGGTAGATACCCATCTCAGAAAGCTTACGCTCAAGGTTAGTCGTTGCATCTAAGTGAGCGAAAGTTGTAGCTGGAGCCGGATCCGTATAGTCATCGGCAGGTACATAAATCGCTTGGATAGATGTAACAGAACCTACGTTAGTAGATGTGATACGTTCTTGTAATTTACCCATTTCAGTTGCAAGAGTTGGCTGGTAACCTACGGCTGATGGCATACGTCCTAAAAGGGCTGAAACTTCCGAACCTGCTTGCGTGAAACGGAAGATGTTATCCATGAAGAATAGAACGTCTTGTCCTTGCTCATCACGGAAATATTCAGCCATAGTTAATCCTGTAAGAGCAACACGCATACGTGCTCCAGGTGGCTCGTTCATTTGTCCGAATACCATGGCAGTTTTCTTGATAACGCCTGAATCCGTCATTTCGTGGTAAAGGTCGTTCCCTTCACGGGTACGCTCACCAACACCAGCGAATACAGAGATACCTCCGTGTTCTTGTGCGATGTTGTTGATTAACTCCTGGATTAAAACGGTTTTACCTACACCGGCACCACCGAATAGACCGATTTTTCCACCTTTGATATATGGAGCAAGAAGGTCTACTACTTTAATTCCAGTTTCAAGAATTTCAACTTCAGTTGAAAGTTGTTCAAATTTAGGCGCTTCTCTGTGGATAGCATCACGACGAACACCAGCAGGAATTGGTGCATCAAGGTCGATGTTGTCACCAAGTACGTTGAATACGCGTCCTAATGTAACGTCCCCAACAGGAACAGAGATTGGTCCACCTGAGTCAACAGCTTCAGCTCCACGAGTTAATCCGTCAGTTGAAGCCATTGCAATAGTACGAACCGTATCATCACCTAAATGAAGGGCAACTTCAAGAGTTAAGTTGATAGCAACTTCAGATTCGTTACGCGCTTCGTTAAAAATTGTTAATGCGTTATAGATTGCAGGTAGTTGGCCGCTTTCGAATTTCACGTCAACAACCGGACCCATAACTTGAACAACGCGTCCTTTATTCATCTTATTCCCTCCTAATCAGAAATGCGTAAGGCGCTCGTTTATCGGCGACAAGCACAAGACAAGCTGGCATGGAGGTTGTTCTTTAACCTCCTTGACGGATTGGCTTGTGACCTCGAGCCGATAGCGCCTGTAGCTAGACAATTATGAAAATGCGGAGACGCCTCGTTCACCTCCGACAAATATAAGACTAGCCGGCATGGAGGTTGTTCTTTAACCTCCTTGACGGATGGGCTTATAACCAAGGAAAAAAGGTTTCCTTTTTTCACTCGAGAGGTAGGCGTCGCAGCTAGACAGTTCTAGCTTATATGTTCAATTTGATTATTTTTTCTTTATTCCAACGCTGCAGCTCCACCGACGATTTCGGTGATTTCTTGCGTGATGGCAGCCTGTCTTGCACGGTTGAACAAGAGGCTGTATGAATCGATAAGGTCTTTCGCATTATCGGTTGCACTTTTCATCGCATTCATTCGGGCTGCATGCTCTCCCGCTTTACTATCTAAAAGGGCTCCGAAAATTAAGCTCTCTGCATATTGAGGAAGTAATACTTCTAAAATCTCTTCTGCTGAAGGCTCGAATTCGTAGCTCATAGGCTTTTTAGAAGTAGCAATATCGGTGAGAGGTAGAATTTTTTTCTCTACAACGTCATTTTGAATCGGATTGACAAAATGATTATAGTACATATACAATTCATCAAACGCTCCGTCGATAAACATACCAATCGTTTTATTTACCGTATCTTTTACCTCGGCAAAAGTCGGTTGATTAGCGATTGCTGTTAAATCAAGGGCAATATTCATATCGCGCTTCCTAAAGAATTCACGTCCTACTTTTCCAAGAGAAATGATAACATACTCATCCTTTGATGTATGGTTCTTCTGAATAGCCTGCATTGCTGCACGCAATACGTTACTATTAAAAGCTCCCGCAAGTCCACGTTCAGCCGTAATGACTAAGTAAGCCGTTTTCTTTACTGGACGATTTACTAACATTGGATGGGCTACACCGCTACTACCAAGTGCTACAGATGCAGTCACTTCTTGGATTTTCTCCATATAAGGGACAAATGCCTTCGCATTCCCTTCAGCACGGCTAAAGTTGGATGCTGAAACCATTTCCATTGCTTTGGTTATTTGACTCATTTTCTTAGTAGACGTGATTTTATTTTTTATATCGCGTAATGATGCCACTTAATTCTCACCACCTTTTCAAGATTGTCGAGCAGGGGGGTATAAGAAACCCACACCTGCTATATTAGGCCAGTATTACTCAGATACTGCGAAAGATTTTTTGAATTCGTTAATTGCTGCTGCCATTTCATCATCAGTTGGAAGCACTTTCGTAGTAGCAATATGGTCTAACACATTCTTGTGATTGTGGTCTAACCATGAAAGGAATTCAGATTCGAAACGACGAATATCCTGTAACGGAATATCATCTAAGAAGCCACGTGTTAACGCATATAGAATCGCAACTTGCTTTTCTACTTTTAATGGCTTGTTCAGATCTTGTTTTAATACCTCTACTGTACGAGCACCACGCTCTAATTTCGCTTTAGTTGCTTTATCGAGGTCAGAACCGAATTGAGCAAATGCCTCAAGCTCACGGTATGAAGCAAGGTCAAGACGTAATGTACCAGCTACTTGCTTCATCGCTTTAATTTGCGCAGATCCTCCTACACGAGATACGGAAAGACCGGCATTGATCGCTGGACGTACACCAGAGAAGAATAGGTCAGATTGTAAGAAAATTTGTCCATCTGTAATAGAAATAACGTTTGTTGGGATATATGCAGAAACGTCACCTGCTTGTGTTTCGATGAATGGAAGAGCTGTGATTGAACCAGCACCCTTTGCATCACTTAACTTCGCAGCGCGCTCTAACAAACGGCTGTGTAAGTAGAATACATCCCCTGGATATGCTTCACGACCTGGAGGACGACGTAATAATAGGGAAAGTTCACGATAAGCAGATGCTTGTTTTGTTAAGTCATCATAAACGACTAACACGTGTTTTCCTTGTAACATGAACTCTTCAGCCATTGATACACCAGCATAAGGAGCTAGGTATAGCAATGGAGCTGGTTGAGATGCAGATGCAGTAACAACGATTGAATACTCCATTGCACCATTTTTACGTAAAGTTTCAACAAGTCCACGAACTGTTGATTCTTTTTGTCCGATTGCCACATAGATACAGATCATGTCTTGACCCTTTTGGTTCAAGATTGTATCGATTGCAACAGATGTTTTACCAGTTTGACGGTCACCGATGATTAACTCACGTTGTCCGCGTCCGATTGGCACAAGTGCGTCAATCGCTTTAATTCCAGTTTGAAGTGGCTCGTGTACGGATTTACGATCCATAACACCGAAAGCTGGACTTTCAATTGGGCGAGTTTTTGTTGTATTAACTGGACCCATGCCATCCACTGGTTGTCCTAGTGAATTCACGACACGACCAATTAGTTCTTCACCTACAGGAACCTCCATGATACGGCCTGTACGACGAACTTCGTCACCTTCACGGATTTCTGTGAAAGGTCCTAAAATAATGATACCGACGTTATTTTCTTCAAGGTTTTGTGCCATACCCATAACGCCATTTGAAAATTCAAGAAGCTCTCCAGCCATGACATTGTCGAGGCCATGAGCACGAGCGATACCGTCACCGACTGTGATAACCGTACCTACATCACTCACTTGAATTTCCGACTGATAGTTTTCAATCTGCTTTTTTATCAGCGCACTAATTTCTTCAGAATTGATGCTCATGAGTTTCACCCCTATCTACGAATAGAATGCGTTCAACGACGCAAGTACTGTTCTTAACTTAAAAGTGTTCTTTCTAAACGCTCTAGTTTTCCACTTAAAGAGCCGTCGAAAATACGATTTCCGATGCGAACCTTTACGCCACCGAGCAAGTTAGAATCCACGATATTTTTGATACGAAGAGAAGTTTTGCCAACCTTTTTCGCAAAAGTTGAAGATAAAGCCTCACGTTCTTCGTCTGTTAAAGGACGAATCGTGTATACTTGTGCTTCAGCAATTCCTCTATCTTCATTTGCCAATTGGATAAATTCATCAGCAACAGCTGCCATTTCATCCACACGATGGCGGTCGATTAATAACATAAGTGTATTTAACACATATGTATTTACTTGTAAAAATGCATTCTTCAAAATCTCTTTCTTCTTTTCAATTGGAAGCTTTGGAGATTTTAAGACAGCATTTAATTCAGCATTATCTACCAATACCTCTTTTACTACACGAAGCTCTGCTTCCATCTGGTCAAGAAGGTTATGTTCTTTCGAGAGCTGGAAAAGAGCCGATGCATAGCGTTTTGCTACACCTGAGCTACTCATCGTTATCTCCCGCCTTCTTGAATGTATTCGTTAATTAGCTTTTCTTGATCTTCAACAGATAGCTCTTTTTCAATAACTTTAGAAGCGATTAGAACAGATAGAGAAGCGACTTGCTCGCGAATAGCTGCGACAGCCTTTTCTTTTTGCTGATCAATCTCAAGCTTTGCAGATTCTTTTAAGCGTTCAGCTTCTGTACGCGCTAATGCGATAATTTCCTCACGTTGGAGGTCACCTTGCTTTTTCGCGTTTTCAATTAAGCCTTGTGCTTCTGTACGCGCTTCTTTTAAAAGATTGCGCTGTTCTTCTACTAATTGGTGAGCTTCAGTACGACTTTGCTCAGCAGAATTTATTTCATTTGCAATGTGGTCTTCACGTTGTTTCATGATGCCCATTAATGGTCCCCATGCAAACTTTTTAAGTAAAGCCATCAAAATTAAGAACGCGATTAACTGGAATGCAATATCTCCACTGTTAAAACCACTATGTGCTTCTGCAGCACCTAAAACTAGACTATTTGTTAACACCCTCAGGTTCACTCCCTTCAAGAGTCGTTCACTTCAATAAAAGAATGATTATTGACATAAAGGAATGGCGAAGCTACTCATAAAAGATCTTCGCCATTTTTAACATATTAATTAATGATTAACCACCGATTACCATGAACGCGATAACAACCGCGATGATAGGAATCGCCTCAACTAATGCAACCCCGATGAACATTGTAGTTTGAAGCATACCACGTGCTTCTGGTTGACGAGCGATACCCTCAACTGTACGAGATACGATAAGACCGTTACCAATACCAGCACCTAGTGCTGCTAAACCGATTGCGATTGCTGCTGCTATAAGACCCATTATAAATTTCCTCCTTAAATGTATAAAAATAGTTTATTTGTCCAATGATTGAACAAGGTTTATATTAATGGTCTGAACTCACTTTGTGTGAGAGGTAAACCATTGTTAACATACAGAAAATGAATGCTTGGATTGCGCCGACAAAGACTGAGAATCCTTGCCAAGCTAACATTGGTACAATTGCAGCCAAGTGGCCGCCTATTCCTGTTGCAAGGCTTCCTGCTAGTAATGATAAAAGGATTTCCCCTGCATAGATGTTTCCGTAAAGACGAAGACCAAGAGTTAAAGTGTTCGCAAATTCCTCAATGATCTTAATCGGGAACATAAACCAAAATGGTTTGAAGAACTCTTTCCCGTAGGATGAGAACCCTTTTAGCTTGACGCCGTAGTAATGGGAAAGTACCACTACCAATGTTGCTAACGTTAATGTTACTACTGGGTCAGCTGTTGGTGATTTCCACCATAATACACCATCATGGGTAATCGAGAATGGTAGTCCTAACATATTGGATACAAAAATATACATGATAATTGTGATTCCTAATATGTGGAACCGTCCACCGTCTTTCCAATCCATCGTGCTGTTGATGATGTTTTTCACAAAATCCATGACCCATTCGAAAAAGTTTTGCATTCCCGTCGGTTTCATGACCAGCCTTCTGGTCGAAAGCACAGCGATTAAAAATACAATGGCACTGGCAATCGTAATCATGAGCACATTTGCTAAATTAAAGGTAATCGTTGTGATACCAAAAAAATCTAAATGATATAATGGAGCTCCATGATGCACAGTATTCACCTCTCTTCTTTAGTTAATTATGCGGATGAATCGCTTGCTTAAAAAATTCTATCATAATGACAAAATATGGTGTCATCAAACCCAAAATCACGCTGTACAAATGGATTACATCAGGATACTTAACCGAGAGCATGACTGCTAAAATAGCTGTTGCCATTCTAGAAATCATCCCAAGAGAGCGAACTCTCCCTCCACTAACGACCGCCTTACCGAACTTGTCCATCCGTTTTGCAAGTAGCCACATATTAAAGAGGCCAAAAGCAGTTCCAAGAATTAAACCTAAAAAGATAGTTTTATATGTTGTGAAGCCCCAGCCTAGAACATAGATGGATAACAAAAAAAGTATGTATTTCTGCTGTTGTCGGTAGATTGTTTGTACATCCGGCATCGTTGATTATTCTCCTGAAAAGAAATGTTGGACTAATCGTAGCATTGCGTATACACCCGCTGCTAAACCGATTAATAATCCAATAATTAAGAAAAGTGGTTCGGTTCCAATTTCGCGATCGAGCCATCTCCCAAGGAAGATGCCAATCAGCACGGATCCGACTAATTGAGAAAGAATCGCGGACATTAACGCCATCGCTTGGAATGGGTGGCGATTATTCTGTTTCATTGTAACGCATCCTCTCTTTAAGAGAATGGTAAGAAGGCTGTTATTGGTGACTTCATATTATTGCAAAAAAGTATAAACGCTTTGTTATATAACGGTTGTGAAAACCTTACCATTTATACCCTTTGTAAGCATACAATAGGGACAAATCAATGTCAATGCGTTTATAGTGAAAAAGATCACAGGAATAACAGCCAATTTTATACATGTTCACAAAATTTTCAAATTTTCATTCGTTAACATATTGCATAATATTTTTTTCTTGTTCCACAATCTCTTTCACAATAAAAATTGTAGTTTCGATCATATCCTCCTTCCCATGTTTTCTCGCAAAAATTTTCGCCAAATACAATCCATCCTCCGGCAAATCCTTGAACGATATTTCTTCTTTTAATTGTCCTTTTCCAACTTTTCTTTTTGCGTCTAAAAATCCAACAAATTGATACGTATCCGGATTAAAGAGCGCAATCCCAAACTCATCTGCCCCACCTGGCAAATACACCTCATATCGATAGGTTCCTGGCTTATCACCTAGCCCAAAGTCAAAGCCCATTACGCGTGGATAGTTCGGCTCTTCTAACACATACAAATAGGGCAAGCGAATATTTTGCGAACCAGCCTGCAGTTCAATATAACCATCATGGATTTTTTTCTTTAATTCTTTTGGATTAACCGTCATCTTGATGGCAACTTTCTTTTTCTCCTTCGGCTTTAGGGTAAAAAACATCGGCATTTCCCAACTGATTCCCTGTTCATATTTCGGAATTGTAAACGAATAGGATTGCTGCTCGTCGCTCACATTTTCGATTGTGACATATTGTCTATGAGTATGTGGTTCTTCTGCTAGCTTAAATTTCCCAAATTGAAGAGAGGACGGCAGAACGAGCGAATTTGTTTTAATCGCATCCTCTACTTGAATTCGGCCCGCCCCTTGTTCATAGGTACGATAACTATGACCTTTTTGATCGTTTAGTGGTTTAGCCGTATTCATTAGGGAAGCTTTGATTTCTTCAGGCGACCAATCTGGATGTGCCTGCTTGATGAGGGCACTCGCCCCTGCCACATGAGGAGCTGCCATACTAGTTCCTTGCAGTGCGAGGTAGCCACCGGGAACCGTGCTAGTGATAGCAACCCCCGGTGCAACCACATCTGGCTTAACCTCCCATGTAGAGGTAACTGGTCCGCGCGAACTAAAGTCTGCAAGGAGATCCTTTTCTTCTATTATATTTGTGCGGGCATAGGCATTGTCCGTGATTTGTGCTTTGAGTCGTTTGCCATCTTTTTTTGAAATAGTCGTTACCGGAATATCAATCTCAGCCTCTAGATTCCCAATGAAACTTCCATTTACATTGTTGTAGATCACGACTGCTACCGCTCCCGCTCGTTTAGAGTTATTCGCTTTTTCGGTAAAAGTAAGTTCGCCCCTTTCAAGGAGGACAATTTTCCCTCTCGCATTCGTTAATTCATTCGGCTTCCCTAATCTCCCAAACACGATCGGATAGGAACGATCAAGCTTCCAACTTTGCGCTCCTTGCATCGGTTCGAGTCGAACTGGTTCAGTTAGTCCATCGATGGTTAAATACGGAACTTTTAGTGTGGGTGTTGAAGCTCCGACAGATATGGCTTTCGTCGCAGTCCCAGGTGATCCGACCGTCCACATATTCGGTCCTGAATTTCCAGACGAGGTCACTGGGACAATGCCTTTTTCAGCTGCTTTATTAAGCGCTAGACTAATCGGGAGGTCTGGCCCATTAACGTTGTTCCCAAGGGACAAATTGAGGACATCGACCTTGTCCTTGATTGCTTGTTCAATGGCCGCAAGTACTTGCTCGGTTGTTCCTGCTCCACCAGGACCAAGTGCACGGTAAGCAATGACCTCCGCTTCTGGAGCCACTCCATTAATTCGTCCGTTCGCTGCGATGACTCCGGCAACATGTGTGCCATGAAGGGTAATTGGAGTTTGAAGTGCTTCTGATTCCATCGGATCCTTGTCCCCATCAACCAAATCATGCCCGCCTTTATAACTTCTTCTTAGGTCAGGGTGGTTGTAGTCGATGCCCGTATCAATAATTCCGACTTTGACTCCTTTGCCCGTTAGACGATGATCGCCTTGGTCAAACAGTCCTCTTGCTTCATCGCTGCCGATAATTTCAATATTGTCTTCCATTTGAGTTTTGTAGGTTTGCACCTGAGAGACGAGCTCAACTCTGTTAGATTCTTCAAGCTTTGTGAGCGATGCCAGGCTACCTTTTACGGAAAAACCATTGAGGGCATGCTGAAAAGTGTATCTTAATTTGAGATCAGGATAGTCGTTGAGAATATTTTTGATTGCTGTTTCGGTTAGTGGATTTTGCGAGGTGACGATAGCGATTTTTTCGGTTTGTGGTGATTCCTCAGGGATTGGAGGATGTTCAAGCTGGCGTGCGTATGTAGTTTGTGTGATGGCTAGCAGTATGACTGTGATGAGAAATTTTTTCATGGTAAAACATCCTCTTTTTCCATAGAATGTTCTAGTTTCGATGAGAGTATGCGTGAGGTTAGTTTGTAATTTTGGTGGGATGGTGGGTGGATTTAATTACGTTCGTGAACTGACGGCGATAGAATCTCACAAAAACATACTAAGATTAGTAGTGCAGACCAAGGCATTGGTTAGCGCTACTATTTTTTTATATAGTAGAAATGAAGAATAGGCCGTGTCAGTTTTAGGATCTAGAATCCGTCATAAAAACTGGCCTTCTTCATTTACCTTATTTGAATCAGGTTTAAGTATGTTGGATCCTTGAGATCGTGTATAAGAAATGGGAATCGATAAGTGTAAAATGAAGTCTTCAATCGTACTAGGGAGAGGTGAAGGGAACGTGAAACATGTTATTTCATTTGATGTAAGTATGGGAAAAAGTTACATGGTTATATACAACTCGTATAAAGAGTGTTTATACGAAGGGGAATTTACTCACACTAAACTAGGCTTTAATGAAGTCAAATTAAGGATTAATCAAATAATTAATAGCTATGGAATATCCCCTGAAATCGTGTTTGAATCTACAGGGGTCTACTCAAAGGCTTTAGAACGTTTTATGAAAGAGAACCACTACCCTTATTGCTTATTGAATCCTTTAGAGGCAAAAATCCAATGTGATTCCTTACGAATTCATAAAACCGATCGAAGTGATGCACATAAATTAGCCTTAACTCATTTTTCGATGGATAGAAAAGAAAAAACGGTGTCTGATTCAGTCTTTGATCAACTGAAATCACTTTCGCGATTCTACAGTGAGCTGGACGACGAATTAGGGGTTATTCGCAATCGACTACATAAGGTTATGCAGGAGACCTTTCCAGAACTCGAGAACATTTTCACAAGAAAGTCGAATTTGTTTTTAAACATTGCCCAACTATTCCCTCACCCCGACTTTTTAATTGGGCACTCAAAAACAGTTATTCGTAACAAAATTATAGCGAATACCAATAAAAATATTTCTAAGAACAGGGCTGAAAAGAAAGCACAGGAACTACTACTAGCTGCCGAACAATCCTATCCAGCTGTTTCACCAGATGATGTCCTTTGTGAACAAGTAAGAATCTACTCCAAACGTTTTCAAGAACTTCTAAATGAAAAAGACCAATGTATCGGGAAAATGATTAAACTAGCTGATCAACGAGTAGAATATGAGCTCCTTCTAAGTTTTCCAGGTATAGGCCCCAATACAGCTGTAAGGCTAATGGCTGAGATTGGAGATATATTCAGATTTAGTAATAATAAACAACTCAATGCATTCGCAGGTATTGATATCAGACGTTTTCAATCTGGGAAGTCCTTCTATAAAGACAAGATTAACAAACGTGGAAATAAGCACTTACGTAAGCTACTGTTTATTATCATTCAAAATATGATCAGGCTACGCCGAAATGGGAATAACCACATTGTTGATTATTACGACAAATTAAAAACGCAACCCTATAACAAATGTCATAAAGTTGCGTCCATCGCTTGTGTGAATAAACTACTAAAGAGCATCTTTCATTTAATCACACACGGTATAAGCTATGACTACCGGCTAGCCACCTCATCATAGTTATACCTCACATTCTAACACATACTTAAGCCTATTCAAAAAATGATTATGGACCAGGCTTATTTGTCGTCTCTTCCTTTTGTCCCCTAACAAAGCAATGAACTCATCAAGAAGAAATATTCTAAAAATACTTGACTAGACGTAAGAAAAACTGACCCCAAAAGGTCAGTTTTTCAATGGATTATATGGGTTCGGTCTTTCTGATGATTGCTTGAAGTAGTAGCTAATCGCATCGCAAATGCGTCGAGATGCTTCACCATCACCGTACGGATTCACTGCTTTCGCCATCTTTTCATAAGCTGCGTCATCTGTTAACAGTTCAGTAGCAAGATTATAGATAGTATCCTCATCTACACCCGCTAACTTTAATGTACCAGCTTCAATTCCCTCTGGACGCTCAGTCGTATCGCGCAACACAAGAACTGGCACTCCAAGTGAAGGTGCTTCCTCTTGCACGCCGCCTGAGTCTGTTAAAATCAGATGTGCTCTTGATGCAAAGTTATGGAAATCGATCACATCAAGCGGCTCGATTAAACGAATACGTGGGTCATTGCCTAGAATTTCGTCTGCAATTTCACGCACGACTGGGTTTAAATGAACTGGGTAAATAACTTGTACATCCCTTTGCTCGTCCACAATGCGTTTAACCGCACGGAACATATTGCGCATTGGCTCTCCAAGGTTTTCACGACGGTGAGCGGTTAAAAGGATTAAACGATCGTCACCAAGGCTATCTAAAACTTCATGATGATACTCTTCTTTTACCGTTGTTGTTAACGCGTCAATTGCCGTATTCCCCGTAACAAAGATACTCTCTTCCTTCTTGTTTTCACGGCGTAAATTTTCCGCAGACATCGTCGTAGGCGAAAAATGTAGGTCAGCCATAACCCCTGTTAACTGGCGGTTCATTTCCTCTGGGAATGGCGAGTACTTATTCCAAGTACGTAGACCCGCTTCCACGTGTCCAACAACAATTTGATTATAAAATGCAGCTAAGCTCGCGATAAAAGTAGTTGTCGTGTCACCATGTACGAGGACAATATCAGGCTTAACTTCTTTCATAACTTTATCTAGACCTTCTAGACCACGAGTTGTGACATCAACAAGGGTTTGGCGGTCCTTCATAATATTTAAATCATAATCAGGTGTAATGCCAAAAATATTTAGCACTTGGTCCAGCATTTGGCGATGCTGAGCCGTTACCGTTACAATCGATTCGAATCTCTCTGGGTACTTTTGAAGCTCAAGAACGAGCGGTGCCATTTTGATTGCTTCAGGTCTTGTCCCAAAAATAGTCATGACTTTAATCGGCTTGTTCATGTTGAACACCAACTTTCTTTACTTTTACTTCGTACCAAATAGGCGATCTCCTGCGTCTCCTAGACCAGGAACGATATAGCCTTTTTCGTTTAATTTTTCATCTAATGCAGCGATATAAATATCAACATCTGGGTGAGCTTCTTTAACTGCTTCAACACCTTCTGGAGCAGCGATTAAGCACATAAATTTGATATGTTTTGCACCACGATTTTTCAAGGAGTGAATCGCTTCAATAGCAGAGCCACCTGTTGCAAGCATTGGGTCAACGACGATGAAATCTCTTTCTTCAACATCGCTTGGTAATTTTACATAGTATTCAACAGGCTTTAGTGTTTTTGGATCACGGTAAAGTCCGATATGGCCAACCTTAGCAGCTGGGATAAGCTTTAGGATTCCATCCACCATTCCGATTCCTGCACGCAGAATTGGAATGATTCCAAGTTTTTTACCAGAAAGAACTTTAGACGTTGTCTTACTTACTGGTGTTTCAATTTCGATTTCCTCAAGGGGCATATCACGAGTAATTTCAAAAGCCATTAATGTTGCAACTTCGTCCACTAGCTCGCGGAACTCCTTCGTTCCAGTCCCTTTTTCACGAATGTATGTAAGTTTGTGTTGGATTAATGGGTGATCAAAAACGTATACTTTTGCCATTGCTTTCTCTCCTTTTTTTATCGATTAACTATTGTTCAATACACACTTCGTCTAATTTTACAGAAAAAGTTTTTTAAGAGCAACTCATACTTGAAAATGTTAGCGAAATGACACGAAAAAGGTGAAACTCCGCAATGGAATCTCACCTTTTTGAATCATTATCTGTCTTGATAGAGCGGGAATTTGCTTGTTAAAGCTTCAACACGTTGCTTGGCTTCATCAAGCTTCGCCTCATTGTCATGATTTTTCAATGTAAAGCTGATAATTGAAGCGATCTCTTCCATTTCTGCGGCACCAAATCCACGAGATGTTACAGCAGCCGTTCCGATACGAACTCCACTTGTAACAAATGGACTTTCTGGATCGTAAGGGATTGTATTTTTATTAACGGTAATGCCCACTTCATCAAGGACATGCTCCGCTACTTTTCCTGTAATTCCAAGGGAACGCACATCTACTAATAATAGATGGTTGTCAGTTCCACCTGATACAATTGTTAGACCTTCTTTTTGTAGCTCTTCAGCTAAATGCTTTGCATTCGTCATAATGGCAGCAGCATAGTCCTTAAAGCTATCTTGTAAAGCTTCACCAAAGGAAACGGCCTTTGCCGCGATTACGTGCATTAACGGACCACCTTGAATTCCAGGGAAAATCGATTTATCAATTTTCTTCGCGAATTCTTCTTTGCATAAAATCATTCCTCCACGTGGACCGCGAAGTGTTTTATGCGTAGTTGTTGTCACAAAATCTGCATATGGTACTGGGTTTGGATGAAGGCCAGCAGCGACAAGGCCAGCGATATGAGCCATATCCACCATCAAATATGCGCCTACTTCATCAGCGATTTCTCTGAAACGCTTGAAATCGATCACACGAGGGTACGCACTAGCACCGGCAACAATCAACTTTGGCTTATGAGTACGTGCTTTTTCCAACACATCGTCATAATTGATTGTGTGAGATACTTCGTCCACTCCGTACTCAACGAAATTGTATTGAACACCCGAGAAGTTAACAGGACTTCCATGTGTTAAGTGTCCACCATGAGAAAGATTCATCCCTAAAACCGTATCACCATGCTCGAGAATCGTGAAATATACGGCCATGTTCGCTTGAGCACCAGAATGAGGCTGAACATTGACATGCTCGGCACCGAAGATTTCCTTTGCACGGTCGCGAGCTAGATCTTCCACCACATCGACATATTCACAGCCACCATAGTAACGTCTACCTGGGTAGCCCTCAGCATACTTATTTGTTAAAACAGATCCCTGTGCTTCCATTACTGCTTCACTAACGAAGTTTTCAGATGCAATTAACTCAATTTTCCCACGCTGACGTCCCAATTCTTTTTGGATCGCTTGAAAAACTTGTTCATCCTGCTGTGCTAAATGCTTCATCGTATAATCCCCCTCGTATTCCGAAATATGTATTAACATGTTTTCAATTTTAATCTGTATATCCGAAATTCGCAAGGATCAAAAATAATAAATTCCGAATAATATGACGCTATTTCGAAATAATTGTTCGTTTTTTTAGAGAGTTCCTGTCACTTGGAGCTTTTCCTGAATCGAGTAACCTGCAACATAAGCGGAAATTTTCCGGTTAAATGTAAAGTCGAGCTCGTTTCGGGGTTAATAAGCGGATTTTTTCCGACTATGCAAAGCAAAATACCTCATTTTCAGGTTTTTCGAGCCTATAGGGGAAATTACTCCGTTTATTTAAGCCTTTTTTAATAATAATTACTTAATAAGCGGATTTTTTCCTTTTATTATCGAATCAGGTGTTTAAAACAGAAAAACAGAGCTCCTGTCACAAGACAGAAACTCCATTAGCAAGATTCATTTTCAGGTTTTTTTTCATAAACAGCCCGCACGCCGCCAATTAATTTTGGTCGTGTCGTTGCTAAATTGATATGCGCATTCCCAAGGGCTTTCAGCGAAACCCTTACAGGAACGGCAACATGTTTTAAATGCATACCAATCAATGTATCACCTATGTCGATGCCCGCTTCGGCTCGAATATGCTCAACCACGACTGGATCGTGCAAATGCTGATAGGCGAAAGTGGCCATCGCCCCACCTGCCTTACGAACTGGCACTACTGTTACCTCATCGAGCCCCCGCTGCTCCGCTGTTTCTCTTTCAACAACAATCGCTCGATTCAGATGTTCACAACATTGAAAAGCAAGCTGAATTCCTGTTTTCTTTTGAAGTTCCTGTAGTTGTGTAAAAATCATCCCAGCTACGTCCAACGAGCCTGCTGTTCCAATTTTTTGGCCAATTACTTCACTCGTACTGCAACCGATGACAAAGACCTGATTCTTTTTCAAGGTGACTTGTTGCTGAAATTCATCTAAAATCGTTTCGAATTGCTGCTTCCAGCTTTGCAAATCAGCAGACATGCCAATCCCTCCGATGTTTAGTGCTTGCTTTCGTAGTCAGTGATTTTGCCAACACGATTTGCGTGACGTCCACCTTCGTACTCTGTTGAAAGCCAAGTAGTCGCAATTTCACGTGCAAGACCAGGGCCGATTACGCGCTCTCCCATTGCCAGCATATTGGTATCATTATGTTGACGTGTCGCCTTCGCACTGAACACGTCATGCACAAGGGCACAACGAATGCCTTTCACCTTGTTAGCCGCAATGCTCATGCCAATTCCAGTTCCACAAATCAGAATGCCGCGATCGAATTCTCCAGCCGCCACTTTTTCTGCTACTGGCAATGCATAATCAGGGTAATCAACAGAACCTTCACACTCACAACCAAAATCCTCATATTGAATGCCTAACTCGTCCATTAACGATTTAATTTCTTCACGAATATTAATACCACCATGATCTGACGCAATTGCAACTTTCATTTGTTTTGCCTCCTCTAATGATACATTTCCCGCATAATTCAATATTAATTACAAACTTGTTCACGATTTCATTTTGACATATCGCACCAAAAATATAAAGCTGAAAACATTAAAACAGACTCCCTATCCAGAGAGCCTGTTTTCTGCTGGGGACAAGGAACCTGTCCCCTTGTCCCTTTTACAGCTTGAATCTTGAAATTGTATTCTTCAATTCTTCAGCTTGTTCTTTTAATTCGAATGCGTGCTTTTCCACATTTTCAATCACTTGTGCTTGATTGCTCGTTGCCGCTGTCACTTCTTGTGCACCTGCAGACGTTTCTTCAGCAATGGCCGCAACCTCTTGTGATTGTGTGGATGTATGATGAATGCTTTCCATCTGTTTATCTACTAAAGTCGTAATTTTTGAAACAGATTCAGCCATTTCATTCACAGTTTCCGTCATCGATTCAATGACTTCATTTGTTTTACTACCTTTTTGTGCTTCTTGATTTGCTACTTGCACCTGATCAGTGATTTGCTTCACGACATTTTGAACTTCTTCTTGAATATTTTTTATAAGCTCAGAAATTCCTTGAACCGCCTTCGCACTTTCATCAGCTAGTGTGCGGACCTCTTCAGCTACAACCGCAAAACCTTTTCCATGCTCACCTGCACGAGCCGCTTCAATTGAAGCATTCAAGGCAAGTAGGTTTGTTTGAGCTGCAATATCCCCAACAAGCTGGATAATTTGCTCAACCTTTGAAGCATTCTCTTCTAATCTCTTAACAGTTTGCAAAGAACCTTCGTTTTCATGTGCAAGTCTTTGAATACCGGAAACTAATGAATTGATAACCTCTTTTGATTGTTGTAGGTCTGTCACTAATTCCTTTGAAACTCTTCCAGATTCGTTTGCTGTTTTTTGAACCTCTTCAGCAATGCAAATAACATCTTCAACAGATTCAGCTGTTGCTTGAATGGAAACTGCAGAGTTATCTGCTCCAGCAGAGATTTCCCCAATTGTTCTAGCAATTTGTTCGGCCTGTTCTGCTGCCATAGATGATTCACTAGAAATCGCAATCACCTTTTGATTCGTTTCACGGAAGTTTTCGTCTATTCTTTGTACCATGTCTTTTAAATTTAGAAGCATGTGGTTAAAAGCAATTCCAAGTGAACGGATTTCATCATCCGATTTTGAAAGCTCTGCCTCTGTGGAAATATCTCCATGAGCTGCTTTTAATGCAACCTTTTCTAGCTTTTGCAATGGCTTAATAATGAAGCCAGCGGCCAGAGCTGCTAAAATTCCGGACCATACAATTCCAAGGGCCAAGGTTAGTACCGTGAATGTTAGTTCACTAAACGGTAGGCTGTCTTTTACCATTGGGTATAAAAAGTAAATAAAAAACCCACTCGTCGTATACGTAATGATGGCTAAAATGGTAATGAATAAAGCAAGTTTCTTTCTTAAACTAAACTTATATTTCTTTTTTGCCTCCATGCTGCTCCTCCTAATTCCGATCCCTAGTTCTGTAATCTCTCTATTATTTTATCGATATTTTCACGAATGTCTTTGTAGGTCTTTCGATACATTTCTAACGAACCACCAAACGGATCGATAATATCCCAGTCAAATTCATGACCAGCAAATTCTTTCAACGTAAATGTTTTTTCTTTTCCCTCTGGAAACATGTAGATGATCGACTCTTTATGACTCTCCGTCATAGTAAAAATATAGGTTGCCCAATTGATTAAATCCTTTGTTAGCATCGCGGATTGATGCTGATGGTCAATGTTCTCCTCCTGTAGCACGTGTTGTGCATGTTGGGAGGCTGGATATCCGTCCGCCGCATACACTCCGGCAGAGCGCACCTCGACCCCAGGAATATTTTTACTTTTCAAAATAGCTGCTGCCATTGGACTCCGACACGTATTACCCGTGCAAACAAAAAGTATGTTATTCACTTTGGGTCCTCCTTCTTTCTACATTATATGACATTTTTACCAGCTTCAACAGTAAGTATAGTAAAAAATGTCGACTTTTCTGTAAATTTTTTGACTTTATCAAATTAAAAAAAGCTCCATTTCAGGAGCAATTAAATCTTTATAGGAGCAATAATTTTATCCCAAACGCCATGAGAATCCCTCCGCCAAGCGCTTCACTATAGGTTCCAATCCATCCTTGCACTTTTCGTCCCAGTAGTAAGCCGAGCCACGTTAAAACACAGGCACATACTCCAAAGCAAATGAGTACCAATGCCGTTTTCGCTCCATAAATCCCAAGAGACAAGCCGACCGAAAAGCTATCAAGACTGACGCTAATGGAGAAGAGTAAAAGACCAAATCCAACTGGCGCCATTAATTTTCGTTCATCATCCTTGAAGCTTGACCAAATCATTTGCATACCTAAGAGCAACAATAAGCCTCCGCCAAGAAAGGCCGCGATGTCGCCAAAACGATCAGAAAGAAAGCGACCAGCTAGCATCCCCATCATCGGCATGAGCACATGGAACAAACCGATCATAATGCCGATTTTAAAAATTTGTCTCAGTCGTATACGTACCATCCCTATGCCCAGACCGACAGAAAAGGCATCCATCCCAAGAGCAAATGCCATTATGTTTAGTGTAATCATTTCTCCGATAAATTCAGACATTCTTGTGCCTCCCTTGGACCTGCTAGTCTTAGCATATGCAAAAGCATAAGGGGACAAGTACAAAAACGAAAAAATTTTTTAGCTCTCTTCTACAATTTTATGGCCAGCAGCCTTCATGAGACGGTTCATAATCGCATGACCCACACCCTCGTTCGGGAACATTTCGCCATAAATAATATCCACGTCGGATTTGTTAAAGCTTCTTAAACTATCATACAACGCAGTCGCGACTGTTTCTAATTGAGTCCGTTGTCCACAAACTTGCACGGCATCTGCCTCATAAAAATCGCCGTTTTCTTCCGTTGTCAGCACGCCTACTTTCAATCCCTCGTGCTTTTTTTCTGCAATTAGTTGCTGAATGAAGTCCCGCGAACCTTTTACTAAAAAAAGCGGAGCGTCTGGCGCATAGTGGGTATATTTCATGCCCGGTGATTTTGGCGACGCCTTCAAGTTGGTAAGTGCTGGGTCGACCTTGACTTCGCCAATAACGGCTTCGATTTGTTCCTTTGTGACGCCACCGGGTCTTAGAATTTGTGGAATTTCAGCTGTGCAATCTAGCACTGTCGATTCCACGCCGATGCCTGTTGGTCCACCGTCCACAACAGCCGACACGCGTCCGTTCAAATCCTCCCATACATGCATTGCTGTCGTCGGACTCGGTCTGCCTGAACGGTTTGCACTTGGCGCTGCGATTGGTAAGCCCGCTACATCGATGAGCGCTAAGGCTAATGGATGCTCAGGCATGCGCACCGCCACTGTCTCGAGACCAGCCGTTGCCACATCAGATAAGACCCCATCTTTTTTTTGAAAAATAATCGTCAGTGGGCCTGGCCAGAATTTTTCCATTAAAAGAGACGCCGTTTCCGGGATTTCCTTCACAAATTCGTTTAGTAGTTCTTTTTTGCTTATATGAATAATGAGCGGATTATCGCTCGGTCTGCCTTTTGCTTCGAAAATTTTCAGTACCGCTTCATCGGATTTCGCGTTCCCACCGAGTCCATACACGGTTTCTGTTGGAAAAGCGACAACCTCATTTTCTTTTAAAAAAGTAGCGGCCTGTGCAATTTGTGGATAGGTATCGAGATTATCCACATTTTTATCCACTATTAGTAACTCTGTCTTCATGATTATCCACCTTCATTTTCTCTTTGCTACTACCATACTCTATCACGTTTGAAAGGAGAAAAAAAGTGAAGGGAACATATGCTTTATCCACAAATTGTGTATAAAAACGTTAAAAAAGTGGATAACTTTTTGAATATATCCACATTATTGAAGGTTTAACACCATAAAAACGGAGTTATCCACAGTTCGGATGTGATTGACGTGGTCTGACTCTATTAATTCCTGTGGAAGATTCTCTTTTTCTTCACGTTGAAATCCTAGTAATGTGAAAAAAGATAAACTAGACGACCGGTTTGTTGCAAGATACAGCTTTTCGATTCCTTTCTCTTTTGCTAGTTTTAGCATTTGTTCAAAAATAAAGAGGAGCTCATTTTCACCAATTTGCGTGGTTGTCGCAAAAGAGCGCAGCAGTCCAATTTTACCTAAAGGTTCAATTCCCAATGTAGCTTGAACCCAACCTTTTTCGTCTTCCATGATTAAGAAATAGTCAACTAGGTTCTCGATTCCCTCTGTCCCCAGATTAGCTCCTTGTAAAAATGAAATTAGCTTCTTTGTATCCCCATTCTGTGCATAACGTACCATCATTGCCATTCTCCAACATCCCTTCATCAATTTTCTATTACTATTAATATGAAGTAGATTTTCATATAGAACTTTTACTAGATTATTTTTTCGTATTAAAAAAGCCTTGCTGGCGCAAGACTTATCCAAAAATCTTTTCAAAGATTTCTACTAGAAAGAACTTCACTTTAACGGGTTCCTCTTCGTCATCCACCACAAGAGGTTCCTCTTTTTCTTTTTCGGCTACTTCTTTTTCTACTTCTTTCTCTTCTATTTTCGTCTCTTTGTCTTCCTGTTCACTTACTGCGACCCCATTTGAAAAGTCCAAGAAACATAGTGGTGGAAAAAGGACACACCACCAATTGGCTCCTGCTCCTTCTCCTAGCGTTACCAAAATTGCTTCATACTCCCCGGCTGGATATAGAAACTCCCCATATAGCTTTGTAGGGAAATCAACATTATATTTGAATTCAGCATGAACATCTTGCTTCACGTTATTCTCTAGTAAAACTTTTTCAGCGATTTTTTGAATTTCAGGCATTCCTTCTTGGATAATCCGTCTTGCTTCTTCGACGGACGTTAAATCTTCCACCCATTTTGTTATTTCTAGATTAATTGCATCACGCACTTTACGTTTGATAGCTTGGTCTTCTTCTGAATCACTATTTGCTAGAATCCGAAGTCGAATCGCTTCACTTGGAATGACCTGCAGTTCGTTTGCTGTCACTTCATTTTTTGGAATATATAAGCTACACAAGGTGCCAATCGATAAGATTAATATATAAATAAGTGCCATTTTGTTTGTTTTCAAGTTTCTCCACCCCTTCACCACTCATTGTGGACAGGAGTTAAGAATCTTAAACTATTAAAATGAAAAATTTTTGATAGATGGTTGGACTGGTTTGGGCCAGGTATGCAGAAATGCGCGTTCGAGGCTGATTTATGCGTGAGAACCCTTGATTCTCGCGCATAAACTACTAAAAATGGTAATTGAGCATACGGATATCAGTTCAACAAGTTCTGATTTACCTTTTTTCGGTCAAACCCCATGACTAGATGAGGTAGCTTGAGGTTGATATCGGCGAAAATTTAATTATATCGGCGTTTTTCAAATTTTATCGGCGAAAATCACGATATATCGGCGATCACACGAAAAAACCTCCCTCAATCTCGAGGAAGGTCCACCAAAACAACTATCCGATCTCTGCAAACACCATTCGGTCCTTGCCATTAATATCATAAACGACATCCACTTTGGCATCTGCAAAAGTCTCAGCCAATAACCCTGAAACAGCTTCACTTTGACCAGCACCAACTTCGAATCCAATCAGCGCTCGCTTCCCAATCACGGAAGGTAGCTGCTTCATCAAACGGCGGTAAATATCAAGTCCATCCTCACCTGCAAATAGTGCGCGATGAGGCTCATGCTCGGTCACTACAACCGACATCGTCTCAATATCACCAGTTGGGATGTATGGTGGATTTGAGAGAATCACATCAAACTTATCTCCAGCACTCAAAAATGGCGCCAACAAATCTCCCAAAACAAACTCAACTTCAGCACCAAGCTCCTTAGCATTCCCTTCAGCAACCTCTAGTGACTCCTTCGCAATATCCGACGCTGTCACATGCAAGCTCGGTCGCTCCAGCTTCATCGTCACCGCAATTGCTCCGCTCCCGGTCCCAATATCAAGAAACCTCAAGCCCTCAGCAGCCCCAAACAGCCGCTTAATCCGTTCCAACGCCCCATACACAAGCTCTTCTGTCTCAGGGCGTGGAATCAGCACTTCCCGATTGACCGCAAATCGACGACCGTAAAACTCTTCATAGCCCATCATATATTGAATTGGCTCGCCTTCACCATGCAGAAGAACAGCACGCTCAAACTCTACCCAAACATCTGCAGAAAGCTCTTCACGAAAATTCGCCAACAACGTAGCACGATTCACCCCTAAGAAGTGGCACAGCAATAGCTCTCCCGCATTTTCGTCGCGCCCCTTCTCCATTAAAAAAGAAGAAGCCCATTTGAGGGCTTCATACACTTTTTTACTCATTAGAAGCTCTTTCCAATCTCGCAGATTGGTCTTCAAGAATTAACGCATCGATGATCTCATCCATTTTTCCTTGAAGGATTTGATCAAGCTTTTGAATCGTTAAGCCTATGCGGTGGTCAGTAACACGGTTTTGTGGGAAGTTGTAAGTACGGATACGTTCAGAACGGTCCCCAGTACCAACAGCTGATTTTCTGTTTTGATCATACTCCGCTTGCGCTTCTTGTTGGAATTTATCATATACACGCGCGCGCAATACTTTCATTGCCTTGTCTCTGTTTTTATGCTGAGATTTTTCATCCTGACATGTAACAACGATGCCTGTAGGGATATGTGTTAAACGTACAGCAGACATCGTCGTGTTAACACTTTGCCCACCTGCTCCAGATGAAGCGTACGTATCAAAACGAATATCTTTGTCATGGATTTCTACTTCAACTTCTTCTGCTTCTGGTAAAACTACAACTGTTGCCGTAGACGTATGGATACGACCGCCAGACTCAGTTTCTGGTACACGTTGTACACGGTGTGCCCCATTTTCAAACTTCAGCTTGGAATAAGCGCCATTTCCATTAATCATGAAAATGATCTCCTTGAATCCACCTACGCCTGTAGAGCTTGATTCAATAACCTCTGTTCTCCAGCCTTGAGATTCAGCAAAACGGCTGTACATGCGGTATAAGTCACCAGCAAATAGAGCAGCTTCATCTCCACCAGCAGCACCACGAATCTCCATGATTACGTTCTTATCATCATTTGGGTCCTTTGGAATCAATAAGATCTTTAATCTCGCCTGAAGATCTTCGATTTGCTCCTCAAGCTCACCCAATTCTTCTTTTACCATTTCGCGCATATCCGCATCGAGTTTTTCCTCGAGCATCGCCTTCGCATCCTGGAGTTGTTCTTTTACTTCTTTATATTCACGGTAAACTTCTACCGTTTGTTGAATATCTGATTGTTCCTTAGAATATTCACGTAGCTTTTTCGGATCATTGACAATATCCGGATCGCTCAAAAGCTCGTTTAATTTTTCATAGCGATCTTCTACCGCTTGTAATCGATCAAACATATTTTCACCTCAAGGTTTATTAAAAAGGTTTCCGTACATATTTCAAAAAAAGTCTATAACAGTCTAATTATAGTATAGGGAATATACCGCGTCAAAACCAATCCGAAAAAAAACATGCCCAAATCGAGCATGTTTAAATTGTTTAGAATAAAAAGGTGTACCCTTCAGGCTGATTGAAAACGTTTGTCGCATCTAAGAGCGAAGCCTTGGGTGGAGCGGAGTTACCATAGTAGGTAATGAGCACCGGACAAGGCGAAGCAACGAAGAAAGCGAGCGTTTGCCAACAAGAAGTTAATCCTCATTCACCTTAACCTCAATATCATAATCCGGAAGAGCCTTCATCAAGATTTTATGAAGACGAGCTTGGGCATCCATTTTCTCTTTTGAAGTCAAATCTGCGTCCGTATGGGCCGTGACCCATAAATCATCTCCATTAATCCAAATAGAGTCAGGTGTGAACTCACCTGTATCTTCAATTACCTTGCGAGCATGCTCTGTGTCCCTTTCATTATTCCGTTCTGAGCCTGTATTGAGCAAATTCGGATTTTGATCGGACATTGTACGGCCTGGAAGCTCATCACCTGTGTGAATCACATTCGTTCCCTTTGTATCATTATTTTCCGTTAGCTCATCCTGAAGATTTCCATCACAGCCCGTTATGATAAAAAGAGTGAGAAATAACAATAACTTTTTCACGCATGACACATCCTTTTTCTTATAGGATGTCCCGCGATTTCGAACGAAATTCACAAAAAAAAGCCTACTATGACAGCAGGCTAGATGGATTCAGATATAACAGGTCTTTCAATCACGTTTGGGGACTTTGGGACTTCATGATGATGACGACAACGCGCTTCATACGATTCAGAAGCACCTACTAAAATGATTGGGTCATCATAAGAAGCTGGCTGCCCATTAATCAAGCGTTGCGTTCTGCTTGCAGGGTTCCCACAAACTGTACATACAGCTTGAAGCTTCGTCACTGACTCAGCGATCGCCATAATTGCAGGCATTTGGCCAAATGGCTCGCCACGGAAATCCTGGTCAAGACCAGCTGTAATCACACGATGGCCACTATCAGCTAAATGTTGAATAACCTTGATGATCTCGTCATCGAAAAATTGCACTTCATCGATAGCAATAACATCTTCATCAGACTCAATATACTTAAAAATATCTGTAGATTGAGCAATTGGAATTGCGTTAACGGATGTACCATTATGAGAGACAACAGCTTCATCACTATAGCGATTATCAATTTTCGGCTTAAACACAGCAATTTTTTGTTTAGCATATTGGGCTCTTCGAACGCGACGAATTAACTCCTCCGATTTACCAGAAAACATGCTTCCGCAAACTACTTCTACCCAGCCGTGATGGTTAACTACATACATGTACAGGTCTCTCCTTCCATGGATACATACGATCTATGTAAACACTTGTTGAATAATTTAATGTAATAATAATGGCTTATTGCATATTAAAAAACAACGTTCTTTTTACCTAATATATATAGAATCACAGATAATTAATTTTCACATTTATTGTAAAAACAATCCCGAATATTAGAAAGAAAAAACAGGCAAAGGTTCTGCCTGTTTTGGTTGGTTATTATTCTTGTTCTTGTGACTTAAGGCCGTATTTCTTATTGAATCGATCAACACGTCCGCCAGCTTCAGCGAATTTTTGACGACCAGTATAGAATGGGTGGCATTCAGAACAAGTTTCTACACGGATTTCTTCTTGAACAGAACCAGTTTCGAACTCGTTACCGCAAGCACATTTCACCATTGCTTTTTTATAATTTGGATGAATTCCTGCTTTCATTCCTTTTCAGCTCCTTTTCGCCCTGAATCTTTCGAAACAGAGTTATATATGCAGCATAGTATTCCCATGCTGTAAAAAATCATAAACGCACAAAATCTATTATAACAGCGTGATATTTGTTTTGCAATATGGGAAAATTTTTAAGCTACTTTTGCGCAAAGAACCAATTCTTAAGATCTCTTCGCTTTCATTTCCTCGTCTAGCTTAGCAAAAAATTCTTCATTTGATTTAGTAGTTTTCAACTTGCGTAAAAACTTCTCAACAAATTCAGGACTGTCTGTCATAGACTTGCGGATTGCCCATAGCTTATCCAAGTGATCCTTCGGAATAATAAGCTCTTCTTTACGAGTTCCTGAACGACGAATATCAATCGCTGGGAAGATTCTTCTTTCTGCAAGCGCACGATCTAAGTGAAGCTCAAGATTACCAGTACCTTTGAATTCTTCATAGATAACATCGTCCATACGTGATCCTGTATCAACAAGTGCAGTAGCCAAAATGGTTAAGCTACCTCCCTCTTCAATGTTACGAGCAGCCCCGAAGAAACGCTTCGGTCTATGAAATGCCGCAGGGTCAATACCACCAGAAAGTGTTCGTCCACTTGGCGGAATCACTAGGTTATATGCACGAGCAAGACGTGTAATGCTGTCCATTAAAATGATAACATCACGCTTATGCTCAACGAGTCTCATGGCTCTTTCTAAGACAAGCTCAGCAACCTTGATATGGTTTTCTGGAACCTCATCAAAAGTTGAGCTAACTACATCACCAGCAACAGAACGTTCAATGTCCGTTACTTCTTCTGGACGCTCATCGATAAGAAGGACGATTAATTCGGCTTCAGGATGATTTGTCGTGATGCTATTGGCAATTTGTTTTAATAGAACCGTTTTACCAGCTTTAGGTGGGGCTACGATTAAGCCACGTTGACCAAATCCAACGGGTGCAATTAAGTCCATAATTCTTGTAGACATATGCTTTGGAGTTGTTTCAAGCTTCATTTGACGGTCAGGATATAGGGGAGTTAAGGCAGGGAAGTGAACCCGCTCTTTCGCAGATTCTGGGTCGTCTCCGTTCACTGCTTCTACATGTAAAAGTCCAAAATAGCGTTCATTTTCCTTTGGCGGTCGAACCTTACCAGAAACTTTATCACCATTACGCAAATCAAATCTTCTAATTTGTGATGCGGAAATATAGATGTCTTCCGAGCTTGGTGAGTAGTTAATCGGTCGAAGGAAGCCAAAGCCCTCTGATTGGATAATTTCGAGTACACCTTCCATGAAGAAGTACCCTTCTTGTTCCGCTCTTGCTTTTAAGATGGCAAAAATTAATTCTTTTTTCGTTAATTTGCTGTAATAAGAAACTCGATACGTCTTTGCAAGCTCGTAAAGTTCCTTTAGTTTCATATTTTCTAATCCAGATATTGTTAAATCCATGATTACACCACTCTTTATATAATAGGTTTCATTTCATTCTATTCTTTAAGCTACCTCGAAGAGATTCATTCTTTTGATATGATTTGTGACAGGATAAAGGAAAGAATACTTTTTGAGGCTGATGGAAGCATAGGAAGAGAAAAAATGAATGATGAAGCAATCCGTTTCATGTTGAAAAACGAACCCTTTTTTAAACATTATGAAATCGTTTCAAGTAACTAGAGTTTATTCTATGAATAGATAAAAAACAACCTCTATTTTACCCCTTTTGCTGAAAATTAATCAATATAATTTTTTCTGGAATCATTTTAGAAGGAAGGAATGTTGAGGTCTGTTCGTGCAGACCTCAACTTTATTTTTAGTTTAAGGAAGTCTAGTCTTTTTATTTAGACTACTTACTAGCTCCAACGCCTAGCGCCTCGATTGAAAAATACAAACCATTTTTCATTGGTCGCTTCAGGTCAGTGATTGAAGTCAAAGTTCAGACTTCATCCCCTGCCCTGCAAGCAGCTGTCGGGGCTGTTCAAGGTGTTTCCGCTTTATTATTTTATGACTAAATGAGGTTTCTTTTTCAAGCTGTGTCGTCCTTCGATAAAGCGGACCGTGCCTGATTTTGCGCGCATAACTAAGGAATGAGTCGAACCATAGGATCCTTTAAACTGGACGCCTCGTAACAATTCTCCGTCGGTAACACCTGTTGCTGCGAAAATAGCGTCGTCCCCTTTAACAAGGTCTTCCATGCGCAAAATCTTATTTACATCTAAGCCCATACGGATACAACGTTCGAGCTCTTCTTCACTTTGTGGAATAAGCTTTCCTTGAATTTCTCCACCGAGACATTTTAAAGCAACAGCAGCCAGAACTCCTTCAGGTGCTCCACCTGAACCAAAAAGGATATCCACGCCAGTATGATCAAACGCCGTATTAATCGCTCCGGCTACATCACCATCATTAATGAGCTTAATACGAGCACCTGCTTCACGAAGCTCAGCAATTATATGTTCATGGCGTTCTCTGTTTAAAACAGTAGCCACTACATCTTCAATGTCCTTGTTTTTTGCTTTCGCAACTGCTCTTAAATTGTCTGTAACAGAAGCATTGATATCAATTTTCCCAACCGCTTCTGGGCCAACCGCAATTTTTTCCATATACATATCTGGTGCATGAAGTAAATTTCCGTGATCGGCAACAGCAATGACAGCTAGCGCATTCCAACCGCCAGATGCCACAATATTCGTTCCTTCGAGTGGGTCTACCGCAACATCCACACGCGGACCATAGCCTGTCCCAAGTTTTTCTCCAATATACAGCATTGGTGCTTCGTCCATTTCACCTTCACCAATAACTACCGTTCCTTTCATCGGAACCGTGTCAAACACATCTCGCATAGCTGATGTCGCAGCATCATCTGCTTCATCCTTTTTCCCTCTACCCATCCAACGCGCAGAAGCTAATGCCGCACCTTCAGTGACGCGGACTAGCTCCATTGATAAACTTCTTTCCATCGGTGTTCCTCCCCCATAAGAAAACCCTATTTCCGTTTTTTCTACTCTATCAAAACTTTTGTGTAAGATTCTTAGGTGTACGAAACATAGGAAACGAGAAAATTATGCTTGATTCATTTGCTCCATTTCCTCCTTGGAAAGGTCTTCTTTCCAAATCGTTGCGCCAAGTCCTTCTAATTTCTCTACGATATGACTATATCCCCGATAAATATGCTCTACGCCAGTTATTTCGGTAATCCCTTCAGCCATAAGCCCTGCGATGACGAGAGCTGCTCCTGCTCGGAGATCACTCGCCTTCACTTTTGCTCCTTGTAGCTGAACTGGACCGCTGATGATCGCTGAACGACCTTCTACCTTAATATTGGCATTCATCCGTCTTAATTCATCAATATGCTTAAAGCGCGCGCTATAAATGGTATCTGTGACCACGCTCGTCCCTTTTGCCCTCGTTAATAAGGAGGTAAAAGGCTGTTGTAGATCCGTTGGGAAACCAGGATACACAAGCGTTTTGATATCCACCGGTTTAAATGACTCTGCTTTGCCAACAAACACTTGGTCATCCTTGGCATCAATCGGAACGCCCATTTCACGAAGCTTCGCAATTAAGGATTCTAAATGCTGTGGAATGATATTGTCGATGAGGATTCCCTCTCCGGCAGCCGCTCCTAAAATTAAATATGTACCTGCTTCGATTCGATCAGGAATAATGGTATGTCTGCAGCCATGAAGCTCGTCCACCCCATCAATCCGAATAACATCGGTTCCGGCACCTTTAATTTTCGCTCCCATATTGGTTAAAAGTGTTGCCACGTCAATGATTTCTGGCTCTTTCGCGGCATTTTCTATAATTGTACGACCTTTTGCTCGTACGGCAGCAAGCATAATATTAATTGTCGCGCCCACACTAACAACGTCCAAATAAATTCTTGCACCCACAAGCTCATTTGCACGCAAATAGATTGCGCCTTGCTCGTTCGTCACACTTGCACCCAAGGCTTCAAAGCCTTTAATATGCTGGTCAATCGGTCTAGGTCCTAAATGGCATCCACCAGGTAAGCCGATGACCGCTTTCTTAAAACGACCCAGCATTGCTCCCATTAAATAATAGGAAGCACGAAGCTTCTTAACCTTTCCGTTTGGCAACGGCATCGAAATCATCGACGACGGATCAACGGTCATTTCATTATTGGAAAATTGGACTGTTCCTCCAATTTCCTCAAGAAGATCCTTTAAGATTTCAACATCAGAAATTTCCGGTAAACCTTCAATCGTGACTGGTGAATCAGCCAAAATGGTCGCGGGAATAAGCGCAACAGCACTATTCTTCGCTCCACTGATGCGAACCGTGCCCTTCAAAGGGTAACCCCCTGCGATTTTAAGCTTTTCCATCTCTGACTCCCTTCTCTACCTTGATGTCAACTGCATCTGTAGCAATTGCTGTTCTATTGGAGAAAAACCCTCGCAAAAAAAACTTCCATACAATTTTTCGACATAGTTTCTCTATTATCTAGTTTACACGAAAAAACAAATTCCATGTATGCGTTTTAAAAAAAGTTGAATTTAAGACAAAAGTCTTAGTAGATTATCGATTATCCGCGGTTATTCCAATCTGCTAAAAATGCTTCTATTCCCTTGTCTGTTAACGGATGATTAAATAGTTGCAGGATTACCTTATAAGGCATTGTTCCGATATGGGCCCCTCTTAAAGCAGCCTCGGTTACGTGTTGAGGATGTCTGATAGATGCAGCAATAATTTCACTTTCGATGTTATGTACTCTGAAGATGTCTGCTATTGTGGAAATTAATTCTAGACCGTTATGACCGATATCATCTAGTCTACCCAAAAATGGTGAAACATAAGAGGCACCAGCTCGTGCAGCTAATAGCGCTTGATTCGCACTGAAAATTAAGGTGACATTTGTCTTTATACCCTCTTTTGAAAAAACTGAAACAGCTTTTAGCCCATCTGGAGTCATTGGAACTTTAATGGTGATGTTTGGAGCAATTTTTGCGAGCACTCTTCCTTCACGAATCATTCCTTCTGCATCAAGGGCAATGACTTCAGCACTGACAGAACCAGGTACGAGCGCGGTAATTTCACGAAGACGGTCTTCAAACGATACATTTTTTTCTTTTGCAACTAACGTTGGATTCGTCGTTACACCCGCAATAATCCCTAAAGAATACGCTTCTCTGATTTCTTCCATATTAGCTGTATCAATAAAAAATTTCATGCATCTCATCCTCCTCTTTTACCAAATTTTAGCGTGCTCTCTCTATAATTACAACCAAAATGAACGAAAAACCGCCTCTTATTTCAAGGCGGTTTTTCATATCTGGGTAGGAGCTAGCTTTTTTCAGATGCTAAACCTACTATATGCATTTAACTTAAGCTTTACCTGCAGAACCAAATTCACGCATTTTGCCGATTACTGTTTCTTTAATCGCATCGCGAGCTGGTCCTAAGTATTTACGTGGATCGTATTCGTTTGGCTTTGCAGCTAATACTTCACGTACTACTTTAGCAGAAGCAATTTGGTTTTCAGTGTTAACGTTGATTTTGGCAGTTCCTAAAGAAACTGACTTCTGAATATCTTTTGTAGGAATTCCAGTTCCTCCGTGAAGAACTAGTGGAAGTCCAGTAGCTTTACCGATTTCTTCCATTTCCTTGAAACCAAGGTTTGGTTCACCTTTGTAAGGTCCGTGAACTGAACCTAATGCAGGAGCTAAGCAGTCGATACCAGTACGGTTAACAAGCTCAACACATTCTGCTGGATCAGCGTAAATAACGCCCTCAGCAACAACATCGTCTTCTTGTCCACCGACAGTACCTAATTCAGCTTCAACGGAAACACCCTTAGAATGAGCGTAATCAACAACTTTCTTAGTTGTTTCAACGTTTTCTTCAAACGGATGATGAGAAGCGTCAATCATAACAGAAGTAAAGCCTGCGTCGATTGCTTCTTTACATTTATCATAGCTTGAACCATGGTCTAAATGGATCGCTACAGGAACTGTAACCTTATAATCTTCTAGAAGGCCTTCAACCATTTTTACAATTGTTTTGAAGCCACCCATATAACGAGCTGCACCTTCAGAAACACCAAGAATAACTGGTGATTTTTCTTCTTCAGCTGCTAGTAAAATCGCTTGAGTAAATTCAAGGTTATTGATGTTGAATTGACCAACTGCATAGCCGCCGTCTTTTGCTTTAATTAGCATTTCTTTCATTGAAACTAAAGGCATTCTTTTTCCTCCTTTGACATGATCTCATCATCGTAAGCACCGATTTAAGTGTTCCCTTTATAAAAAGTGAATATGTATGAAAATCAATGGACTTTCCGTGATTTTGATCTCTAAGGACATTCTACCAAATTAGAAAAAGAATTGCTAATAGGGTTGCCCAATGAATTGTAAGTCTTTCAATTCAGATTTTTCCATATACTGTAATCGATTTCATAGACCTTAGCTTGTTTTAACAGCAATATATGTTTTGACGGCTTCGCGAATATCATCAATGTCGAACGGCTTCGCAAAGTGAGCTAGTGCACCTAGATTTTTCGCTTCCTGGATCATGTCCAATTCCCCATATGCCGTCATAATGATGACGCGAATGTCATCCTTAATGAGCTTCATTCGCTTCAAAATTTCAATGCCGTCCATTCCTGGAATTTTCATATCAAGTAATACTAAGTCAGGGCAATTTTTTTCCACGATGTCTAATGCCTGTATGCCATTCGCAGCTTGATGTGTCTCGTAACCTTCTTTTTGCAACACTTCGTTTAGGAGAATCCGGATGCCAAACTGATCATCTACGATTAATACTTTTCCCTTCATCAAACCACCTCTTTCTTGATATAGATATAACCCTTGATGCTAACTTTTTAAAAATGGCTTATGTAAAAGTGCTTGATATTGATTCCCACTTGATTTAATTCGATTTTGTCGACAAATATTCCTGCCATTTTTTCGAAGAAAGAACTATTTTTTTACTTTTATTCTTGATTATGATTTTTTTCGTATAAAAATCAAGACGAATGCTGTCATTTTACCTTTCGAGTTCGCTTGATTATAATAGCACCGAGGGGGGTTAACCATGCTAAAAATGTTTACTACCCAATTAACGGGACTTTTTAAACGTATTCATGAAAAAGACGAATTTGTTTTCGAGGACGGGGCACGACTCTTAGCACAAGCTGCTGTCGGAGACGGAAGCATTTATTTTTTTGGCGAAAAAGAAATGGAAGCTGTTCTAGCAGAAGCATTTGATAGTGAAGAGCCCATGAAAAACGTGAAGCGTTGGAACGGAAAAGACGAATCTATTACAATAGCGGATCGAGTTGTGATTTTCTCACGCTATTCCGATGATGAAACAGCCGTTGCAGCCGCAAAATGGTTGCGAGATCATTACATTCCTTTTGTTTCTGTATCTACTCATCTGTCAGACGAGAAGGAAAATCTAGTACAGCTTGCGGACGTACATATTGACTTACTATTAAAAAAGGCTCTACTTCCAGATGAGTCCGGTAATCGCTTCGGCTACCCTGCTTCCATGGCAGCTCTGTATGTGTATTATGGACTGAAATTTACTGTACAAGAGATTCTAGAGGATCTGTAATAGGTTATATTGGTCTGGAGAGTTTGTCAGACAGGTTGTCCTCTTGATTAGAGGATCCTGTCTGGCAATTTTTTTTGCCGGTCAATCTTTGCTTTTTCTAGTGGATCTTGACGTGCAAATAATATTTGCCGGTCAACTCTGGCTATTGTCTAGGATTCTTGACGTACAAATTGCTTTTGTCGGTCAAGTTCAGCCCTATTCAAGAAATCCTGGCGAGCAATTTCTATTTGTCGGTCAGCTTTGACCTTTTCCCACAGATCTTGGCGGGCAAGTTCATTTTGTCGGTCACCTCCAGACAATTCTAGCTGATCTTGGCCGACAATCTCACAATATCCAAAACAAAAAAAGGTTGATTCCCGTTCTCCAAAACAGGAAATCAACCTTTTCATCTATCTATTATTTACTATTCTTCAAAGATGCTTCAACGAAGTCTCTGAATAATGGCTGTGGTCTTGTTGGTCTAGACGTGAATTCTGGGTGGAATTGACACGCAACGAACCAAGGATGATCGCCTAATTCGATGATTTCTACTAGACGGCCATCTGGGCTTGTTCCAGAGAAAATAAATCCAGCCTTCTCCATTTCTTGACGATACTGATTGTTAAACTCATAACGATGACGATGACGCTCATAGATAACCTCATCTTGATAAGCTTCATACGCTTTTGAGCCCTCAATCAACTTACATGGATATAGACCAAGGCGTAATGTTCCGCCTAAATCTTCTATATCTTTTTGTTCTGGAAGTAAATCGATAATTGGATGAACCGTAGTTGGATTAATTTCTGCTGTATGAGCTTCTTGGTATCCTAATACATTTCGCGCATATTCAATCGATGCAAGCTGCATTCCTAAGCAAATTCCTAGGAATGGAATCTTGTTCTCTCTCGCAAATTGAGTCGCAAGAATTTTCCCTTCGATGCCTCGGTCTCCAAAACCACCAGGCACAAGAACGCCGTCCACACCTGAAAGAAGTTCCTTCACATTTTCTGCCGTTACATGCTCAGCGTTAATCCATTTAATATCGATATCTGAATCAAATTGGTAACCAGCATGCTTAAGTGCTTCCACAACGGAAATATACGCATCTTGAAGTTCAACATACTTCCCAACAAGAGCAATTTTCGTTGTCTTCGCTAGGTTTTGAACTCTATTTACTAGCTCAATCCACTCAGTCATGTCCGCATCTGGAGCTTGAATCTTTAAGTGGTCAAGAACGATTTGATCCATGTTTTGCTCTTGTAGAGTAAGTGGGATTGAATATAAAGTATCCGCATCCGGACATTCAATAACCGCTTTCGGGTCGATGTCACAGAATAACGCAATTTTATCCTTCATATCATCCGCCATTGGCATTTCCGTACGGACAACGATAATGTTTGGCTGGATTCCTAAGCTACGTAATTCTTTTACACTATGCTGTGTTGGCTTAGTTTTCATTTCACCAGCTGCTTTGATGTAAGGAACTAGCGTACAGTGAATGTACATGACATTGTCACGACCAACATCACCCTTAATTTGGCGAATCGCCTCTAAGAATGGCAATGATTCGATGTCCCCAACTGTTCCACCGATCTCCGTAATAACCACATCAACATTTGTTTCTTGTCCAGCGCGGAATACTTTTTCTTTAATTTCATTGGTGATATGAGGAATAACCTGCACCGTACCACCTAAGTAATCACCACGACGCTCTTTTTGTAGGACTGTGGAATAGATTTTACCCGTTGTTACGTTGCTGAATTTAGTTACGTTAATATCAACAAAGCGCTCATAGTGACCTAAGTCAAGATCTGTCTCAGCACCATCATCTGTAACGAATACTTCCCCGTGCTGATACGGACTCATCGTTCCTGGGTCAACGTTGATGTACGGGTCAAATTTTTGAATCGTAACACTTAGACCTCTGTTCTTTAAAAGTCTTCCTAATGATGCAGCAGTAATCCCTTTTCCAAGTGAAGAAACTACTCCACCGGTAACAAAAATGTATTTTGTCATTACTATTTCCCCCTCTAAATTATGTTTTTACTAGATAGTTTCACAAGTTGGAGTTCCCTTTCTAAACGACCAATATTTTTTATGTAATGCCCGTTTTTTCAAAAAGAAAACCTATTGTGAAAAGTTAATAACAGAAAAAGATGTGTTAGGGGTGAAACGTGTTTCTACCAAAGTCGTTCTCATATGATTCAAAGCTTTTCAGAAGCCTACCAAATTAGCTTTTACAATCAGCGAAATTCTTATCGGTTTTTCTGACAAAAATCTTCACACTTTGAATAAAGAGAAGGCTTTTCCGGCCCTGACAAAAATAAAAAACGCCCCACTTACAATAAATGTAAGGGGAGCGCTAATAATATAATTTCAACTCGTTCCTTTTTTAAGGAGCCCAAAAAGTATTCTACAAGCCCCTCTTCAAAAAGTCAACAACGGAAGTTCGTTCTGATTACAAATCTTCCTCGTCATCAGAATCTAAATCTTCGTCCAATTCCTCGAACTCATCGTCATCTTCAAGAAGATCTTCGTCTTCATCTTCAAAATCTTCATCTTCGTCAAGATCTTCATCATCAAGATCTAGGAGATCATCATCATCCTCGTCGTCCTCATCGAGAATGTCATCGTAATCGATATCATCTTCATCATCATAGTCGAGTTCAAGATCGTCGTCCTCATCCACAACCTTCTTCGCCTTTTTCTTCTTCGGCTTTGTTGGTGTGATAACTTCTTCCTCGGATTGTTCAACTGGGTACCAAACTCTTAATCCCCAGCGATTTTCTCCTAAAGAAAGAAAACGGCCATCAATATTTAAATCTGTATAAAACTGAGCGATCTTGGCACGAACTTCTTCCTCTGATAAGCCAATAGTAGCTGTAATCTCATCCATAATTTCTTTGAATGAAGCAGGCTGCTTTTGATTTTTCAGCATTTCGTAAGCCATTTCGATCAATGACATTTCTTGCAACTGTTCTTGTGTGAATTGTTTAAGACTCAATATTCGCACTTCCTTTCACCATCTCAACACTTGTGGCTTTGTTTCATAGAGTCGTTTGAAATCTTAAGAAGAATATGTATCATCTATCTAGTAACAAGCCCTTATGTGGACACATATTCTTCATTATAAACAAATTTAAAGCCTTTATGCTAGATCTAGGTCGCCATTCGGTGAAAAAAAGTAAAATTATCGCTCACTTTGCTTTTTCTTTCTCTTTTTCTTCAGTGGATCCGACAACTGATTTGCAGCCAACGTGAAAAAGAAGATGGACAACAAATAGAAGGAAATAGCTCCTAACTGTCGTCGATAAAGGAAATACAAAGTGATCAAAATACCGATCAAAATCAAAAAAAGTATAATTCGCCGCTTCAAAGTCTCACATCCCGAAATGCTTTTCTACACTAATTATAAAATAAATCTTTCGTCATGTGAGAAATGTTACAATAATATTTTGTAAAAATATAGTGATTTATCCCCTAACCCTAGTAGATACAATGTTTTCGTCTTCTCACATCTACATATTTCTCCGATACTGCCCACCAACATCGTATAACGCTCGGGTAATTTGACCGAGGCTTGCCACTTTGACCGTTTCCATCAATTCGGCAAAAATATTTTCTCCATTCATCGCTGTTTCCTTTAATTTCAATAACGCCACTTCTACTTTGTCTTCATTTCGTTGTTGGAAATCACGTAAATTATTTATTTGAAGTTCTTTTTCCTCTTTCGATGCACGCGCAAGCTCCATATTATCTACGTCTTCTTCTAAAGGCGGATTCGGATTCAGATACGTGTTCACACCAATAATCGGAAGCTCTCCCGAATGCTTCTTCATCTCATAGTACATCGACTCTTCTTGAATCTTGCCACGTTGATACTGCGTTTCCATCGCCCCTAAGACACCACCGCGATCATTAATCCGCTCAAACTCCTGCAGCACCGCTTCTTCCACTAAATCGGTAAGTTCTTCAATAATAAAAGCTCCCTGCAATGGATTTTCGTTTTTCGTTAAGCCATGCTCTTTCGTAATAATCATTTGAATCGCCATCGCTCTTCTTACGGATTCCTCCGTTGGCGTCGTAATCGCCTCATCATACGCATTCGTATGCAAAGAATTACAATTATCATGAAGCGCCATCAGTGCCTGTAAGGTCGTACGAATATCGTTAAAATCGATCTCCTGGGCATGCAAAGAACGGCCTGACGTTTGAATATGGTACTTCAGCTTTTGGCTGCGTTCGTTGGCTCCATACTTATTTCTCATGACCGTGGCCCAAATACGGCGGGCCACTCTGCCAATCACCGTATATTCTGGGTCCAAGCCATTCGAGAAAAAGAACGATAAGTTCGGTGCAAAGTCATCTATATGCATCCCTCTACTCAAATAGTACTCCACATACGTCAACCCATTAGCCAACGTAAACGCGAGCTGAGAAATCGGATTCGCTCCAGCCTCCGCAATATGATAGCCCGAAATCGACACAGAGTAGTAATTGCGCACTTTATGATCAATGAAGTATTGCTGAATATCGCCCATCATCCGTAAGGCAAATTCAGTTGAAAAAATACATGTATTTTGCCCTTGGTCTTCTTTTAAAATATCAGCCTGCACAGTACCGCGTACAGTTTGCAACGTTCTCTCTCTCACTTCTTCCCATTCAGCAAAAGTTAGCGTTCTACCAAGCTCTTCTTCTTTCTTTTCAATCTGCTGCTCGATCGCCGTATTCATAAACATCGCCAAAATAATTGGCGCTGGTCCATTTATGGTCATTGATACAGAGGTAGAAGGATGGCATAAATCAAAGCCTTTGTAGAGTTTTTTCATATCGTCGAGCGTACAAACACTGACTCCGCTCTCGCCAACTTTCCCGTAAATGTCCGGGCGATAATCTGGGTCTTCACCGTATAATGTGACCGAATCGAATGCCGTACTTAGGCGTTTCGCTGGGTCATCTTTTGATAAATAGTGGAAACGACGATTCGTCCGTTCCGGTGTTCCTTCCCCAGCAAACTGACGCTTCGGGTCCTCCCCTTCGCGCTTAAACGGAAACACCCCAGCAGTATAAGGAAAGCTTCCCGGAACATTTTCCTTGTACACCCAACGAATGATTTCGCCGTAATCCTTATACTTTGGCAAAGCAACCTTCGGAATATCCAAGCCTGAAAGACTTTTTGTTGTTAACAAGGTGATTATTTCCTTGTCGCGAATACGCGTCACAAATTGTGAGCCTGCGTATTTCTCCTTTGTTTCTTCCCAGGTTGCTAAAATTTTCTTCGATTCTGGTGTCAATTTCTCTTCGACTTCTTCTTTTAATGCTCTTAATGATGCCTGGACCTCTTCATTTCCTTGAACAATCTCCATTGTTCCTTCAATTTGGAACAGCTTCCTTGCTAGATCAGCCTGCTCTTCGGCTGATTTATGATATTTACGTACCGTCTCAGAGATTTCTCTCAGGTAATAGCGGCGATCATTCGGGATAATGATGTTCTGCTTCTCAACTTGTGCATTTTTCGAAAAAGATGTCGTCCAATCCGTACCCGCTTTTTCATTGAGTATCTCAAGTAAGGCAGCAAAAAGAGCGTTCGTGCCTGGGTCATTGAACTGACTCGCAATGGTTCCGTAAATCGGCATATCATCTAATTCTTTTTCAAAAAGCATATGGCTCCGCTGGTATTGCTTCTGCACCTGACTCAACGCATCCTCTGAACCTTTACGCTCAAACTTATTGATCACAATCAAATCGGCATAATCAATCATATCGATTTTTTCCAACTGAGAAGGCGCACCAAATTCGCTCGTCATTACATACATGGAAACATCGCAAATCTCCGTAATGCCGGCATCCCCTTGCCCAATACCACTTGTCTCGACAATGATTAAGTCATAGCCTGCTGCCTTCACAACCGCAATAGCATCGCGAATCGCAAGAGAAAGCTCTGATTTCGAATTTCGAGTAGCAAGACTTCGCATATACACACGCGGTGAAAATATCGCATTCATGCGGATCCTGTCTCCGAGTAACGCGCCACCCGTCTTTTGCTTGGTTGGATCGACTGATAAAATGGCGACCCTTTTTTCAGGAATTTCGTTGATAAAACGGCGCACTAGTTCATCCGTTAATGAGCTTTTTCCTGCGCCGCCTGTTCCCGTGATTCCTAAAACAGGTGCTTGTTTTGGAGCAGACTTAATTTTTTCAATAACCGATTCCACAGCAGTTGCCGCTTCATTTGTTTGATGCTCAGCTAGAGTAATAAGCTTTGCAGTGGCAATCGTATCCCCTTCAACGAGCCTATTTGTATACTCCTCAAGATTGGCTTGAATCGTTGGCAGATCACATTCTTCAAGCATCATATTAATCATGCCTTGGAGACCATTTTTCCTTCCGTCTTCTGGTGAAAAAATGCGAGCGATTCCATAATCATGTAGCACTTTAATTTCTCTTGGGATGATGACCCCACCACCACCGCCATAGATGCGGATATGCTGAGCCCCTTTTTCTTTTAATAAATCGTACATATACTTGAAAAACTCTACATGTCCCCCTTGGTAGGAAGAAATGGCAATGCCTTGGACATCCTCTTGGATCGCCGCATTGACAATCTCCTCAACGGAACGGTTATGGCCTAAATGAATGACCTCTGCTCCACTCGACTGGAGAATACGGCGCATTATATTGATAGAAGCATCATGACCATCAAACAAACTTGAAGCGGTAACAAAGCGAATATGATTTTTCGGCTTATAAACGGTTTGTGTACTCATTCTTCTCCCCCTCGTTCGCTAGTCTACTAAGCTAGCCTTTTGATGAATCCCGTCAAAAATTAATCCCACCTGAATCGCAATATATTCATCCAATGTATACATTTTTTGAATGGCCCAACGGCGAAATCCCCACATTTGCCCTTGAACGACGATGTTATGAGAGAGGATCTTAATCTGATCGGCTGATAAAGAAAGCTCTCCATTATCTACACATCCTTGAATGATATCTTCAATCAAGAGTGCCATCGCAATTTCTTTTTGCAGTACGTACGGGAGGGCATCCTTGGAAAGGGATTTGGCCTCCTGGTACATGACGAGTACCTCATCCTGCAATTCGTCCATTACGCGAAAATAGTTTCCGATGCCAACCTTTAAGCCCTCAATCGTTCCACGCTTTGTATCGATATCCCGTTGAAGTCGGTTATGCACTTCGTCATAAATACTGTCACAAACTAGATACAGCACATCTTCTTTTGTGCGAATGTATTCGTATAAGGTACCAATGCTAAAGCCTGCCGCTTTGGCAATTTCCCGTGTCGTTGTACGATGAAATCCTTTTTCCTTAAAAAGTGTTACTGCCCCTTTGATCATTTGATTGCGCCGCTTGATGACCAGGCGCTCATCCTTAACAGAAGCATGAACCTCACGCTTTTTCATGTATGCCACCCTCCTTTTTAAAACCAAAGTTTGTTATTTTTAGTGGTATCGGTCTCTTCATAAGAACACTAATTGTACGATACTTCTGCTCTTTGTCTTCATGAGCCTAGCATGCGGACACTATTTGCCGGGTTCCTCTGATTAGTGTCTTCATGGGCTCTTCATGCGGACACTTTTAGTCGGGTTCCTCTGATTAGTGTCTTCATGAGCTCTCCATGCGGACAGCTTTCGCCGGATTCTCACAATAGTTGTCTTCAATGAGCTTTCTATGCGGACACTATTAGCCAGGTTCCTCTGATTAGTGTCTGCATGGGCTACCCATGCGGACACTATTTTCCGGATCTATAGAAACTATGTCCTCATGAGGTCTCTCCCTTGTCAACCACAAACGAGAAGGCAGCTCCAACTACTCTCTGCCTCCTTTTTTACCGACTTACTATTTCGTAATCATTCTAGAAATAACGAGTTTTTGAATTTCTTGCGTGCCTTCGTAGATTTGCGTGATTTTTGCGTCGCGCATAAATCTTTCGACTGGATAGTCCTTTGTATAGCCATAGCCACCGAATACTTGAACCGCTTCCGTTGTGACCTTCATCGCTGTATCTCCGGCAAATAGCTTCGACATCGCTGACTCTTTTCCGTATGGAAGGCCTTCTGATTCCAGCCATGCTGCTTGATAGGTTAAGAGTCTTGCTGCTTCCACGCCTGTAGCCATATCTGCTAGCTTAAAGCCAATTCCTTGATTTGCCGCTATTGGTTTCCCAAATTGATGACGCTCTTTCGCGTAATCAGTCGCTGCGTCTAATGCACCTTGGGCAATCCCAACTGCTTGGGCCGCAATTCCATTTCTGCCTCCATCAAGTGTCATCATCGCAACCTTGAAACCTTCTCCCATTTCACCCAACACATTTTCGACGGGAACCTTACAATCTTCAAAAATAATTTCTGTTGTTGGAGACGAACGAATGCCAAGCTTTTTCTCCTTTTTCCCAACAGAGAAGCCTGCGAAATCTTTTTCTACGATAAAAGCAGTCGTTCCACGTGTTTTTTGTTCCGGATCCGTTAAGGCAAAGACGACATAAATGTCGGCTATTCCGCCGTTTGTGATAAAAATCTTGCTTCCGTTCAGGACAAAATGATCGCCTTCAAGACGAGCCGTTGTTCGCATTCCACCGGCATCAGAACCACTACCTGGCTCTGTTAACCCGTAAGCACCGATTTTTTCCCCTTGAGCCATAGGGCGTAAGTATTTTTGTTTTTGTTCTTCATTCCCGAACTTGTAAATTGGCCATCCAGCTAAGGAAGTGTGTGCTGAAAGGGTAACCCCAATCGATGCATCCACGCGGGATAATTCTTCAACCGCAATACAGTATGCTAGATAATCGCTGCCAATACCGCCATATTCTTCTGGCCAAGGAATCCCGGTTAAGCCAAGCTCAGCCATTTTATCGAAAATCTCTTGGTCGAAGCGCTCTTCTTCGTCACGCTCTGCTGCTGTTGGTGCTACTTCATTTCGGGCAAAATCACGAACCATTTTTCGAATCATTTCATGCTCTTCAGACAATTGAAATCTCATTTTATATTCCCTCTTTCATTGGTATGTATTAAGAATCAAACACTGCTATAACCTTTTACTTATAACCATTCGCTGAATTTCGCTTGTTCCTTCATAAATTTCGGTCACTTTGGCATCGCGGAAGTAGCGCTCAACAGGGTAGTCCTTCGTATAACCGTAACCACCGAATACCTGAATCGCTTCCGTCGTCACTTCTACTGCAGTTTTCGAGGCAAAAAGCTTAGCCATTGCTGCTTCTTTTCCTGCATTTAATCCTTTCACTCGTAAATCCGCAGCCTGATAGATTAATAGCTTTGCAGCCTCAATATTTGTGGCCATGTCCGCTAGCTTAAAGCCAACACCTTGGTGCGTTGCGATTGGGAGCCCAAATTGTTGACGCGCTTGTGCATATTGGACAGCTGCTTCATACGCCGCTTCTGCAATCCCAAGTGCTTGGGCAGCAATCCCAATCCTTCCGACATCTAAGTTGGCCATAGCAATTTTAAAGCCTTCTCCTTCTTCACCAAGACGATTTTCCTTCGGGACTCTCATATCCTCAAATGTGAGTTGTACCGTCCTTGAACCGTGAAGCCCCATTTTATGTTCATCCTTGCCAATCACGAGACCCGGTGTCCCTTTTTCCACAATAAAAGCCGTGATCCCTTTGGCTTCTGCAGCAGGATTGGTCTTGGCAAAAACAATGTATACATCTGCTTCCCCACCATTTGTAATGAACACCTTCGACCCATTGATCACATAATGCTCTCCATCCAAAACGGCCTTAGACTTCAAACTAACTGCATCTGAACCTGAGCTTGGCTCGGTTAAACAAAAGGCACCTAAATATTCACCTGCCGCTAGCTTTTGAACGTACTTTTGCTTCTGAGCCTCTGTGCCAAAATAAAGGATTGGATTCGTGCCAACAGATGTGTGGACCGAAAGAATAACTCCAATCGTAGCACTGACCTTTGAAAGCTCCTGAATGGCGATGATGTAAGAGGTGAAGTCCATACCAGAGCCACCATATTCAACCGGGATCGGAATGCCCATTAAGCCGAGTTCTCCCATTTTCTTCAGGATTTCTTTCGGAAACTCTCCTTGCTCCATTTTTTCGATATTCGGGGCAATCTCTTTCTGTGCAAAATCTTGGACCATTTTCCGCATCATTTCTTGTACTTCCGTAAAACGTAAGTCCATGCGAATGTCCCCTTTCGTTTCTCCTTGAAACGATAATTCCGGAAAAACTGGTTTTAATTCCAGAAATCCAGCATTAGGCATACTCATAAAACCCCCGACCAGATTTTTTCCCGAGCCATCCTGCCTTCACGTATTTGCGGAGTAATGGACATGGACGATATTTATCATCTCCAAAGCCTTCATGGAGGGTTTCCATAATATACAGGCATGTATCGAGTCCGATAAAATCAGCCAGCGTCAGCGGCCCCATCGGGTGATTCATCCCTAGCTTCATCACATCATCAATCGCTTCTTTTGTGGCCACGCCTTCATATAGGGTGTAAATGGCTTCATTTATCATCGGCATCAGAATACGATTAGCCACAAAGCCCGGGAAATCATTCACTTCAACCGGTACCTTATTTAATTTTTTCGTAATATCCTCAATCGTTTTATATACTTCATCAGCGGTTGCCAACCCGCGAATAATCTCCACAAGCTTCATGACTGGAACTGGATTCATGAAATGCATCCCGATAACTTTTTCCGGCCTTGTTGTGGCGGCTGCGATTTCCGTAATTGGTAAGGAAGAAGTGTTGCTTGCCAAAATGGCATGTGCTGGAGCAATCTCATCCAATTCCTTGAAGATACTTGCTTTGATTGCCATATTTTCAACGGCTGCTTCAATCACAAGGTCCACTGTCCCTGCATCAACAAGGTTCGTTGAAGCCGTAATATTGGCTAAAATGGCAGCTTTTTCATCCTCCGTGATTCGTTCCTTCGATACTTGTCTTGCTAGGTTCTTTTCAATCCCTACAAGCCCTCGCTCAACAAATTCTGGTTTCAGATCGTTTAACACAACGGTGAAACTAGCTTGCGCACATACTTGCGCAATCCCAGAACCCATTTGCCCTGCACCAATAACCATGATTTTATCTACATTCATACCCTATACCCCCATTCATTATTGTTTCGGAACCTCAATCATGACCGCATCACCTTGACCGCCACCCGAACAAATTGCAGCAACCCCGATGCCACCACCACGTCGTTTCAATTCATGAATTAATGTTAAAATGATTCTTGCCCCGCTCGCGCCAATCGGATGACCAAGAGCGACCGCACCGCCATTCACATTAACTTTTTCTGCATCTAAGTGGGCTAGCTTTTCACTCGTAAGGGCAACCGCCGCGAATGCCTCATTAATCTCAAATAAATCAATATCCTCAAGGTTTTTCCCTGTTTTCTTTAAAATTTCATTAATGACGAGACCTGGTGTTTTCGGAAAATCCTTTGCTTTAACCGCAATCGCTGCCTGACCAATGATGTACGCTTCTGGAATTCTTCCTTCTTTTTGAGCCCGTTCCTCACTCATTAACACGAGGGCGGCCGCACCATCATTTACGCCAGGGGCATTTCCAGCAGTAATGGTTCCTGTTGTACTAAAAGCTGACCGTAACTTCGCCAGCTGTTCCAAAGACGTATCCCTTCTCGGTGCCTCATCTTTCGTAACAAGTACAGGCTCACCTTTACGTTGCGGAATCTCCACTGGCACAATCTCTTCTGCCAGCTTTCCAGAATCGATCGCCGCCACCGCCAACTCATGACTTCGGAAAGCCCATTCGTCCTGCTCTTCACGGCTAATATTCAATTCTTCTGCCACTTCATTTCCGTAAGTGCCCATGTGAACACCTGTAAAACTACAAGTAAGCCCATCATGAACCATTAAATCTTTTACAGCAGAATCACCCATTCTAAGTCCAAATCGTACATTCGGTAAAAAGTATGGAGCATTGCTCATCGATTCCATTCCACCAGCGACGATCACTTCTTCATCGCCTGCCCGAATGATTTGATCGGCCAACGTCACACTGCGCATGCCAGACGCACATACCTTGTTAATCGTTTCTGTTTTCACCTGCCAAGGAAGTCCAGCTTTTTGAGCTGCTTGACGGGATGGAATTTGCCCTTGTCCGCCTTGAAGAACATTGCCTAAAATGACTTCTTGCACCTCTTCCCCATTTATACCTGCACGTTGAAGAGCCCCTATAATCGCAATTGCTCCTAAGTCTGAAGCAGCGAGGCTACTTAATGCCCCACCTGATTTTCCAAAAGGAGTTCTCGCTCCGCTAAGAATGACGGTTTTCCCCATCTATCTCTCTCCATTTCTATCGATTTTTTCATTCTGATTTTTTTGTAAATGTCTAGAAACCGACATTTACGTTTACTTATTGTGTTAGTAGTACAGATGGTTTTTGTTCGGCACTTTTCGCTCCCCAAGATTTTTGGTATTTATTTAATCATTTTTACTAAAACTAATACCGTTTGCGAAAAGTGCCTTTCTATTTTTCTCTTAAGTGATTTCTGACTGATCTGATGTGGAGTAGAAAAATTGACTGAACGCTCGCTCGAAGTTCGTCCTGAAGAAAAAGGAACAGTATTGTTCCTAAAGCGAAGTGGTTTTTGAAAGCGCTTTAATTACATCTTCATTTTACTGCATAAGAGGTAAAAATTAAATGATTTTTCAAAATTTTTAACAGAAATTTAAAAATAACTATTTAAGTTCGTTGAAAAACTTACTTAAAACTGTTAAAGGTGGGTGTTGACTTTTTTCATTGAAAAATAGGAGAAAAAATTCCGGCTATTTCAAGAAATTCATTTAATTCTCTCTATATAAGCGGAATTTTTCCAGTTAAGCTATACATTTTTCATGATTTTGAAGATTTTTAGGCCATTTAGCGGAAAATCTCCGGCTATTTCACCTAATATCCATTTATTGTTCATAATAAACGGAATTTCTCCAGTTAAGTGGGTATATCTGTCGAAAATTAACAATAACGGAACTTAAAAATTAACCAGCGAGTTGCCCCGCTGGTTAATATTTGTACCGAAAACATTACGAAGCTAATTCTTGCACTTCTCCGCAGACTGCTTTTTCAAGAAGCTCTGCTACATCGTAAGTGGATACTTTGTCTTCTACTTCTTTTGCTTTTGTACCATCTGTTAGCATCGTTAAGCAGTATGGACAACCGGAGCTGATGACTGTAGGGTTAACCTCTAGAGCCTGCTCAGTACGGGCAACGTTAATACGATGTCCTGTTTCTTCTTCCATCCACATGAGACCTCCACCAGCTCCACAGCACATGCCTGTGTCGCGGTTTCTTTCCATTTCCACAAGCTTCACGCCAGCAATGGACTTTAAGATTTCACGTGGCGGATCGTACACTTCATTGTAACGACCTAAGTAACAAGAATCATGGAACGTAATTGTTTCATTGACCTCATATCTCGGCTTTAATCTGCCTTCTTTTACAAGCTCATACAGAACTTCTGTATGGTGGTACACTTCAGCTGTTAGGCCAAAATCAGGGTATTCATTTTTGAAAATGTTATATGCATGTGGGTCGATTGTGACAATCTTCTTCACATCATTTTTTTCAAATTCGTCAATGTTGTTTGTAGCCAGCTCTTGGAATACAAATTCGTTTCCAAGGCGACGAGCTGTATCTCCAGAGTTCTTTTCTTTATTTCCAAGAATCGCGAACTTCACGCCAGCTTCATTCAATAATTTTGCGAAGGATAAAGCGATCTTTTGGCTGCGATTATCATAGGATCCCATAGATCCAACCCAGAATAAGTATTCGAACTCTTCGCCTGCTTTTTTCATTTCTTTAACCGTTTTTACTTCCACATCTTCACGTGCTTCACGCCAGTTTTCACGCTCTTTGCGGTTCAATCCCCAAGGATTTCCTTGACGCTCAATGTTTTGCATCGCACGTTGGGCATCTGCATCCATTTTTCCTTCTGTTAAAACAAGGTAACGACGAAGGTCGATGATTTTTTCAACGTGTTCGTTCATAACTGGACATTGGTCCTCACAGTTACGGCAAGTCGTACACGCCCAGATTTCTTCTTCGGTAATGACTTCGCCAATCAAGTTTGGGCTGTAAGCAAGTGCAGCCGCACTTTCTTCTACCCCTTTTCCAGCAGATGCTAATGCTATTTGATTGCCTTGCGTATTCGCAAATGCAAAGGTCGGCACCCATGGCTGTTTTGATGTAATCGCTGCCCCATGATTGGTTAAATGATCGCGAAGCTTTAAGATTAAATCCATTGGTGAAAGCATTTTTCCTGTGCCTGTTGCTGGACACATATTGGTACATCGTCCACATTCCACACAAGCATATAAATCGACTAATTGAAGCTGTGTGAAGTCTTCAATTTTACCAACACCAAAAGATTCCTGTGTCTCATCTTCAAAATTAATTTTCTTTAGTTTGCCCGGTTTTTCAAGGCGATTTAAATAGACGTTTGCAGGTCCAGCAATTAAGTGGGCATGCTTTCCTTGTGGAACGTAAACAAGGAATGATAATAAGAAAATGAGATGAATCCACCATGCAATATAGAACACAACAATCGAAGCCGTTTCACCAATTCCTGATAGAGCCGTTCCGATTAAGGAGGCAACTGGTTCAGTCCAGGTTGCTTCGTGTCCGTGCCAAATCATGCTCATTCCGTTACCGACTAAGACTGAAAGCATCAATCCGCCGATAAAAATTAAGACTAGTCCTGATTTGAAGCCTCTCTTTAGACGAACAAGCTTCTCAATATAACGACGATAGAATGCCCATACGACCGCCACTAAAATAACAAGTGTGACAATCTCTTGGAAAAATGTGAAGCCAGCGTATAACGGTCCTAGCGGTAAATGAGCTCCAGGTTTAATCCCTTTGATGATAAAATCAATCGCACCAAATTGGACCAAAATAAAGCCATAGAAGAACATGACGTGGATTGCACCACTCTTCTTATCCTTCATGAGCTTCTTCTGTCCGAAGACCATTACCCAGATTTTTTTCATACGCTCTTTTACATTGTTGTCGAACTCTTCTTTCTTACCGAGCTTTATAAACGTTATTCTTGTTTTCACGACGTACACGAACAAACTCACCGCGTAAGCGATTACAAGAATGGTTGCAATGAGGTTGATCCATAATAAACCGTTCATATGAATGTAACACTCCTTCCTCCATTATTTTTCAGAGAAAATTTTAAAAACAATAAAATTTTCTGAATTTATCTACCTTCATTATATAATGAATGAGCATTCAGTCAATATTTTTTTAAACTTTTTCAGGGGTAAGGAAAAAACGTTAAGGGCACAATAGAAATCAATCATTCACAAAGGAGCGGATAGCACTGAAAGTACTTATCTTCATTTTGATTGCTATCTTCGTCATCTACGCTTATTTAACTGTCGATTTTAAGTTAGGTAGAAAAAATTTTCTCTCTAAGATTAAAAGCAATGTGTTTCCGTTCCGTGATAGCGATATAAAAATTTTCACTCATGGGACGGACTTATTTAATGATATGTTCGAAGAGATAAAAAATGCCCAAAAGCATATCCATATTCTCTTTTATATTTGTAAAGATGATCAGTTTAGCCAAGATTTCTTTGCAATTTTAAAGAACAAATCTGAGGAAGGCGTTGAAGTTCGCCTCTTGGTCGATTGGGCTGGGAGTATGAAGATTAAGAAGAAACAAATCAAAGAGTTAAAAAGTGCAGGAATTCATTTTTTCTTTTCCAATATACCCCGTGCTCCGTTTTTCTTTTTTACCTCACAAGCTCGAAATCATCGAAAAATCACCGTAATTGACGGGAAGATCGGGTATTTAGGCGGGTACAATGTGGGGAAAGAATATATCGACAAGGACACGAAGCTTAACCCTTGGCGAGATTATCATCTTAAACTTACAGGAGAAGGTGTTCAGGACCTACAAGTGCAGTTCCTCCTCGACTGGCAGGAAGCATCTAAAACGAATCTACTGCAGAATGAGATTTATTTTCCACCACTGAGCAAAGGGTCAGTGCGCCATAAAGTGATTTCAACAGAAGGGTTCTTGCTTGAAAAAACTTTTTCCACTTTAATTAGAGGCGCGAAAAAATCGATTACGATTGGTTCGCCTTATTTTATTCCGAGTAAAACAATCTTCAAGGATTTGCTGAATGCTTTAGATAGAGGTGTTACGCTGACTATTATTGTTCCTTATACGGCTGATCATCTATTGGTCAAGGAGGCCTCCTATCGTTATTTGCGACCAATTTTAGCAAAGGGCGGAAACGTCTATCAATTTAAAAATGGGTTTTATCACGCGAAAGTGTTGCTAATTGATGATGAAGTATGTGATTTAGGGACAGCCAACTTTGATAATCGCAGTTTTTTCTTGAATCATGAAATTAATTGTTATATTTATGACCCAGTTAAAATCGAAGAGACAAAGCGAATTCTCGAGAAGGATTTGAAGGATTCGACCAAGCTTTCTTCGGGTGATTTAGAGTCAATGGGGATTATGTCAGGTGTGAAGGAGTGGCTGGCGAGGAGGATTGCTTATTTTCTATAATCTTTAGGGAGCAAGGAGCGGGCTCCGCCTTTTTTAAGAACACTATTTGAAGGTCAATTCGGACTAGTGTCTTCATGAACCCTTTATGCGGACTCTATCTGCTTTTCAACTCGCATTAGTGTCTTCATGAACCCTTCATGCGGACTCTATCTGCTTCTCAGCTCGAATTAGTGTCTTCATGAACCTTTCATGCGAACTCTATCTGCTTCCCAGGTCGAATTAGTGTCTTCATGAACCTTTCATGCGAACTCTATCTGCTTCCCAATTCGAATTAGTGTCTTTATGAACCTTTCATGCGGACTCTATCTGCTTCTCAGCTTGAATTAGTGTCTTTATGGGCCTTTCATGCGGACTCTATCTACGGGTCCACTTGAATTAGTGTCTTTATAAACCTTTCATGCGGACTCTATCTACTTCTCAACTCGCATTAGTGTCTTCATGAACTCCGCGATGCCACTAAACCCCAAAAACAAAAAATCGAGTATAGAACCGTCGCGGTTCGATACTCGATTTTATATATCACTTAAGGTCGTTTTCGTAAAGAGTTGTTAAAATCCTAATGCCTTTGGCCAGTGGCCGATTTTAACGTAGAAATAGCCTGTTCGTACATCGTGACTAGTTCGCATGTTTTTTTCTCATTAATTTACGACCAGCTATCATTGAAAACAAAGATATTTTCATTGATTTTTTGCTCCAATAGCAACAAAGTTTGAGAAAAGAGCCTTACTTAAGTATACTCTGTATCCACGGGGAGACTTGTTCAAATACTTTAAAACCCAGGTAAACTCCGACAACTCCTGCTACACCTGGTAGTGCAGGGGGAGCTGGAATCGGAAGCCTGAGTAGCGAAAAAATAAAACCGACTAGAAATCCTGAGGCGAGCGCTAGCAATGCAAGTTTCATGATGTCCTCCTTAAAATCATTAAAACGACTTTAAGTTATTTTGTCCGTATTAATAGAAATCATGACTGTATTTGCTTTGTATGCATTTTTTCATCGATATAGGCAGCGATTTGTTTCGTTGCTTTTTCTATCGAGTCACTATTCACTTCAAGCTCAGTATGAATGGTTTCACTGATTTTGTTATCATACCTTGGATCATAGTAATAAACGATGAGCAGTCGGATCATTTCCTTATAATCTCTTTGCTCTAGACAAAACTGAAGTTCAGTTTGAATCTCCTGAGGCTTCACTCTTTTCATTATTCTGCCCAAAGCAAATTCCACTCGTTCGTGAAACGCATCTGTTGCTTCTACATATTGCTCGTAAATTCTTTCCACTCTTTTTTCCAGACTAGAATTCACTCGAATATGAATGCCGTTCTCTTTTTTCTCATAAAGCTCTGGAGGCTGAACCGCATGACCGATTCGCTTGCTTTCCCCTTCCATAAAGAAATAGCTGCTTCCCGCGATCTTCTGTAAGTCCTCATACAGTAAGGCATCAAACATTTTTTGATTATGCGGTGCTTGACCGCTTAGGGCACCAAAAACTGACCCTTTATGATTCGCATATCCTTCTAAATCAAGGACAGGGTAACCCATTTTCGCTAGTTCATGAAGAATATCCGTCTTTCCTGTTCCAGTTAACCCATAAATGACGACAGCCTGTTCTGGAAGAAGCTCAGCAATATGCTGGACAACATATTCACGATATGACCGATAACCGCCATCTAACCGTTGAATATGCAGGCCCGACATCATCGCAAAGTGAGCAATTGACTGACTGCGCATGCCTCCGCGCCAGCAATAAAGAAGAGGCTTCTTATTGGTTTCCTCCACTTTACGAATCTCCGCTAAAAGGTTAGGTAGCTTCGGAGAAACAATTTCCATTGCCCGCCACTTCGCTACCTTTTGGCCTTCCCTCTTGTACAACGTACCAATTTCTGCTCGTTCTTCATCCGTAAAAAGAGGGATATTCACTGCATTCGGAATGCGATTTTCCCGGAATTCACCTGGGGATCGGACATCAACAGGGGTGTATATTTCTTGATGATTGAGATACTCTTCGACAGATCGATCATAGTTCATTTCTTTCTTGCCTCCAACTAGCTTTACATGAAAAAGGGTCCACAAAGAGACCCTTTCTTCTTGTTACATTTTCTCTGGTGCTGATACTCCAATTAATGATAAAGCATTCTTCAGTGTTACCTGTACAGATTTGATTAAAGCAAGACGAGCCTTTGTCCGTTCAATATTTTCAGGATCTAATACCTTCTCAGCGTTGTAGAAGCTGTGGAAGGAAGATGCTAATTCAAAAATATAGTTCGTAATGCGGTGTGGCATACGTTTCTGGGCTGCTTCAGCAACTGCAAGTGGGAATTCACCAAGCTTTTTCAAAACCTCGAATTCTTTTTCAGCCGAGATTTGCGCTAAATCGATGTTAGCATCAAATTCAATATTCTGCTCTACTCCTTGACGAAGAATGCTTGAAATACGCGCATGTGCGTATTGAGCATAGTACACTGGATTTTCATTAGATTGAGAAACCGCTAAATCCAAGTCAAAGTCCATATGTGTATCGGCACTTCTCATCGCGAAGAAGTAACGTACTCCGTCTAATCCTACTTCTTCCACAAGATCACGCATCGTTACAGCTTTTCCTGTACGCTTACTCATTTTCATTTTCTCGCCATTTTTATATAAATGGACAAGCTGAATGATTTCTACTTCAAGAGCCTCCTTGTCGTAACCAAGCGCTTGAATCGCTGCTTTCATACGAGGGATATAACCATGGTGGTCAGCGCCCCAAATATTGATTAGCTTTTCAAAGCCACGCTCAAGCTTGTCCTTATGGTAAGCAATATCTGGCGTTAGGTACGTATAAGAACCATCCTGTTTGATTAGAACTCTGTCCTTATCGTCTCCTAATTCAGTGGATCTGAACCAAGTTGCCCCATCTTCTTCATAAATATGGCCGTTATCTCTCAAAGCTTGTAAAGCTGTATCAATTTTTCCATTGTTATAAAGTGAAGTCTCTGAATACCAAACATCAAAGGATACACGGAAATCCTCTAAGTCCTTCTTCAGCTTGGCCATTTCGTATTTCAATCCGTACTCACGGAATAGGTCAAAGCGTTCTTTTTCATCGATATGAACATATTTGTCGCCAAACTCTTCAGCTAGCTTCTTCCCGATACCGATAATGTCTTCGCCGTGGTAACCATCTTCAGGCATTGGCTTATCGATGCCAAGGGCTTGGAAATAACGAGCTTCTACTGATAAAGCAAGATTGTTAATTTGGTTACCAGCATCGTTAATATAATACTCACGAGATACATCGTAGCCTGCTTTAGCAAGGATGTTGCAAAGGGTATCCCCAACCGCTGCTCCACGAGCATGTCCTAAATGAAGATCTCCTGTAGGGTTTGCTGAAACAAACTCAACCTGAACTTTTTGTTTGTTACCAACCGTTGTTTCTCCGTACTTATCTCCGGCTGTTAAAATAGTTGGGATTAAGTTTGTTAAATAGCTATTGTCCATATAAAAATTGATAAAACCAGGTCCAGCAATTTCAATTTTTTCAATAGAAGCTTTTGTTTTATCAAAACTCTGAATTAACTCTTCAGCGATCATACGCGGTGCCTTTTTCGCAACTCTTGCCAACTGCATCGCCATATTCGTAGAGTAATCCCCGTTTGTTTTATCCTTTGGCATTTCTAAAATGACACTTGGAATCTCAGCTTCAGCCGCTAATCCAGCTTTGATCACAGCCGCTTTGATTTCGTCCTTTAATTTGTTTTGTACTTCTTGAACGATGTTCATTTGTTCTCCTCCTCATAACTTATTTCAAGATGATATGTACCTGCAAGGGCTCCTTGCATATGCAATTCGTATAATATATCAATGGCTCCATTATGCGCCCCAAAACTATGCGCAAGCCTTTTCGTTCGTGTGCTAATCCCCATTGTACCAAATGGCGTTTCATACCGCCCAAGGTGCTTTTTGTTCATTTCAAATACCATTCTCATGGTAATGGCACCACTTCTTAAAATCAAGGTTTCATCCTTCGAAACCTTTACGATCGATTTGACGTTTCCTTCCTCCATAACTTCCTCATATTGAAGGTAAGTCGAGCCACTTTTCTCATAGTATCGTCCAAAAGTGGTCAATTCAAAAGTTTCTTTCTGGTCACCATCCCAAATCGTTGTTGTCACTTTAATTTTTATGGGCTTATGTTCAACAGCAGTTCCTGACAACAGACACACTACCTTCTTCCATTATGCTCTTTTTTCAAACTATAGAAATACTATATCATTATTCCTTTTGATGTGGTACCTTCCGCACATCTTGTGGAATGTACACTTTTTGCTCTTCTTTTGGTATCTGGTACCCACGTTGCGGAGTATGATTAAAGATACGCGCCAAATTTCATGAAGACAGGTTTCTCGGATTTCTTCCAATAGTTGTCTTCATGTGGACACTATCCTTTAGATTCTCTAAAAAGTTGTCCTCATGGCCCAAAAATTTTTAAAATTATATGAACCTTTGTTGACGAAAAAATACAACCGGCAACAAAAGCGCCGATTGTATCATTGTACCACTTATTTTACAAAGCCTAAAATCATTTCGCGGATAAGCTTGCTTGCTGTGTTTGCTGTTTGTTCAGATGGATCATAAATTGGGGCAACCTCTACTAAATCGGCTCCAACCACTTTCACGTTTGAACGAGCAATTTCATGAATGGATGCAAGAAGCTCTCTTGAAGTGATTCCACCTGCATCGACTGTTCCTGTTCCAGGAGCGTGAGCTGGGTCTAATACATCAATGTCAATCGTTACATAAACTGGACGACCTGCAAGCTTCGGAAGAACTTCCATTAACGGCTGGTGCACATCGAATTTGTAAATATGCATACCCACTTCTTTAGCCCACTCAAATTCTTCTTTCATTCCTGAACGAATTCCGAAAGAATACACATTGCTAGGACCAATAAGCTCAGCTGCTTTGCGGATTGGCGTTGAGTGAGAAAGAGGCTCTCCTTCATAATCAGTACGCAAGTCTGTATGAGCATCCATATGGATAATTGCTAAATCAGGATATTTTTTATACATTGCTTTAATGACTGGCCAAGAAACGAGATGTTCTCCACCCATTCCTAGAGGAAACTTCCCTTCTGTCAATAATTGATCAATGTATTCTTCGATTAAATCAAGACTCTTTTGCGGATTTCCGAAAGGTAGTGGAATATCTCCAGCGTCAAAGTATTTTACATCTTCTAACTCGCGGTCTAGATAAGCACTGTATTCCTCAAGTCCAATCGATACCTCGCGAATACGAGTAGGGCCAAAACGAGATCCAGGACGATAGCTAACAGTCCAGTCCATCGGCATTCCGTAAAGAACAGCTTGGCTTTCTTCAAAACTTGGGTGACTCTTAATAAACACATTTCCAGAATAAGCTTCATCAAAACGCATCAAAATTTCCTCCATACATGCAAAAATTCTTCTTTATAAAATAGATAAGTATAAATTTCGACTTTGAGAATTGTCTAGCTCCAGGCGCCAACGGCTCGAGTGAAAAAGATAGTACGCTTTTTCCTTGGTCATAAACCAATCCGTCGAGAAGGTTAAAGAACAACCTTCACGCCGTTAGGCGGACGCCTTGCGCTTTTCTCATTCTACTAAATCTTTTACGAACTTGGGAAGGACAAAGGCAGCCTTATGTAATTCCTTCGTATAGTACTTTGTTTCAATCTCGTGAAAGCGATCATCGCTTACCTCAAGGGGATCATATTTTTTCGAACCGATGGTAAAAGCCCACATCCCACTTGGGTAGGTCGGAATGTTCGCGATATACAATCGGGTAATCGGAAAAATCTCCTTTACATCCTTTTGGACGCTGCGAATAAGGTCTGCTTTAAACCACGGATTGTCTGATTGAGCGACAAATATTCCGTCTTCCTTTAGGGCTTTTGAGATCCCTGCGTAGAAGCCTTTTGTAAAAAGATTGACTGCTGGTCCGACTGGCTCAGTCGAGTCGACCATGATCACATCAAATTCGTTTTCACTTTTTGCAATATGCATAAAGCCATCATCGACCTTCACTTCCACACGTGGGTCATCGAGCTTTCCAGCAATCTCCGGCAAAAACTTCTTCGAGTATTCAATGACCTTGCCATCGATATCCACAAGCGTCGCTTTTTTCACACTTGGGTGCTTCAGTACTTCACGGATGACGCCACCATCTCCCCCGCCAACTACCAAGACCTGCTCGGGATTTGGATGGGTGAACAACGGAATATGCGCAACCATTTCATGATAGACAAATTCGTCCCGAATGGATGTCATAACCATATCATCAAGGAGCAGCATATTGCCCCACTCTTCTGTCTCAATCATATCAAGCTTTTGAAATTCCGTTTGTTCGGTATGTAAGGTTTGCTTCACTTTCATCGTGATGCCAAAGTTCTCAGTTTGTTTCTCCGTAAACCAAATACTCATTTTCTTCAGCCCTTTCCTAAAAGGATTATTCCGGGCTAGTATTCCCTAACATTTTTGCAAACATGACAAAATTATAGTTGAATCTAGCCAATTTTAAAAGAAAGAAATTTAATTTCCCTCCACACGTTTAAAACTCTACCAATTTTTTCATACTGAGTAATAAAAGACTTTTGGAGAAATGGGGGTGGCACGATGGAACTGATGACGGACCAGCGGTTTCGAAGAACAATTAAATATTTACGAGCGTTGCTCATTGTAGGGTCAATCGGAGTAGCGCTCGTTTTGATTTTATATGCAGGTATCCTGATCTACGCAAAAATTCTTGGCCCACCACCGCTTTCTGTACCTCAATCCTCCCTTTATTATTCAGATGATGGGACATTAATTGGAGAAAGCCATAATGGACAAAAGCGTTATTGGGTTGCCCTTGATGAAATTGCACCTGAGCTTGTGGAAGCAACATTAGCAATTGAGGATCGAAGCTTTTATAATCACCATGGCTTTGATTTAAAAAGAATTGCCGGTGCCGCACTTGCCGATCTGAAAGCTCTGGATAAGGTACAAGGAGCAAGCACCATCAGTCAGCAATATGCCCGAAATCTATTCCTTGAGCACGAAAAAACATGGAAAAGAAAGATACTCGAGGCTTTCTATACTTTGCGGATTGAAATGAACTATTCAAAAGACGAGATTTTAGAAGGCTATTTAAATACGATCTATTACGGTGAAGGAGCATACGGAGCAGAGGCCGCCAGCCAATTTTATTTTGGAAAACATGCTTCCGATCTTTCTTTGGCGGAAGCTGCTATGCTTGCGGGAATTCCAAAAGGACCAACGTATTACTCACCACTTACTTCATTGGAAAAAGCGACGAATCGTCAGCAGTTAATTTTAAAAACGATGAAAAAAGAAAAGTGGATTACGGAAGAGGAAGCAAAAACTGCCTCCAACCAGAAGCTATCGATTACAGGTGAGCATACCCATTCTGTTGAAAAAATTGCCCCATATTTTCAGGATGCAGTCAAAAGTGCCTTAAAAAATGTTCTACATTTGGACGAGCGCACGATTGAGCTTGGCGGTTTACGTGTCTATACTACTTTAGATACGAAGCAGCAGGAGGCTGCCGAAAAAAATATTGAGCAATTGGTCGACAAGGATTCTGCTATTCAGGTGGGCTTTGTTGCGATGAATCCCAAAAATGGCTATGTGAAAGCAATGGTCGGCGGAAGAAATTATCAGGAGAGCCCATTTAATCGGGCGACACAAGCGGTTCGCCAACCTGGTTCAACCATGAAACCGTTCTTATATTATGCAGCCATTGAACAAGGCTTTACGCCATCGACTACAATGCGGAGCGAGCTGACAACGTTCCGACTTGATAACAATCAGCCCGAATACACGCCACATAATTACAATAATCTGTATGCGAATGATGAAATTACGATGGCGCAGGCCATTGCCTTATCCGATAACGTTTTTGCTGTTAAAACACATTTATTCCTCGGTGAAGAGACGCTTGTGGAGACAGCGAAAAAATTAGGTATTTCAACCGATTTACAAAAGGTCCCTTCTCTTGCGTTAGGAACATCTGGTGTTCGTGTACTCGAAATGGCCAACGCCTACAGTCATTTTGCCAACGGAGGCAAGAAGGTCACACCTGTGTTGATTACTCGAGTTGAGGATCATCGCGGAGACGTCATTTACGAATACAGGTCTGAGAGTGAACAAGTATTACGACCAGAAGCCGCATTTGTGACGACTCATATGATGACAGGAATGTTTGATCGAAAATTAAACGGCTATACAAGTGTTACTGGAAATACGGTGATCAATGATATTACCCGCATTTACGCAGGTAAATCAGGGTCCACCAATACAGATAACTGGATGATCGGCTTTACACCTCAGCTTGTTACAGCCGTTTGGACAGGATATGACCAAGGGCATCCGATAGAGTCCGTTGCCGAAAAATCCTATGCGAAAAAAATCTGGGTTCATTTTATGGAGGATGCGTTAGAGGGCGAACCAATCAAATCATTTAAAGCGCCGAAAGAAACGGTCGGTGTCTATATTAATCCAGAAAGCGGCAAGCTCGCCACGGAAGATTGCCCGATTCAAAGGCTCACCTATTATGTTGCAGGGACTGAACCAACTGAATATTGTACCGAGCATATTACCGATGAAGAAGCACCGCTTAAAGAGGAACCAACGAAGAAGAAAAAAGAAAAGGTTCCATGGTATAAGAAATTGCTTAATTGGAGTTAATCGTAAATAATGAAAGTGAAAAGCCTCAAGGGATTCAACCCTTGAGGCTTTTCATGTCCTAGTACTACAGCGTGTTTCGCTGTCCGTAGTTTACATTTTTTTACTAAGTTTGTCTACGTAAGAATTTACGAAAAGTCCCTTTTAAACAGCTAGATCATCCTTCAATTGTTGCGAGGATCTTTCCCACATTCCTGGGTCATGCTTTTTCAGAAATTCTGTTAAAATGCCCTTTGATTTATCATCCATATGTTCTACGATAATATGTCTCTTCAACGACTTATCCATACGATTTACGTGCTCAGGAAGGGATTTATAACCTCGACGAATTGAACGATCCACCGTCATCTCACACGCTGTCACACCAGCATAGTAAGGTCCCTCTTCTTTTCTATCAATTGTCACCCAAACTAGCCAATACGGCTTTCCATTTGGGACTTCCTCTTTCGTTTTTAAAAATTTGATGCCTTTTTCAACTACACTTCTTGCATGCATCGCGCCAATGTCAACGACCGCTTCCCCTTCTTCTACATCAATGATAACGGGGGAAACGTTGTCTAAACTTAATGCTCCAATTCCGTAGCCTTTATGGCCATCCGTTGGATCGCTTTTAATAATATTGAAACCAATGCTTTTTTTCTTCTCAGTCATTGGATTTTCACTCCTTTTTTGCTAAGTTAACAAATTGTAGAAATAACTATTCAGCCCTTCCATAAAAAATGGAATCACTATATTTAAAATTGGGTGGATCGTAAATTGATCCAATGGCGTTATGACGAGTATGAGAAATATTAATGAACCATACTGTTCAAATTGTGTCATCTTTGGACGTATATTCCCCGGAACTAAGTCTTCAATGATGCGGTATCCGTCTAACGGTGGGAAAGGCAATAAATTGAACACAAATAAGAGCATGTTCAAGTAAATGAAAGTATCAAAGAAATTAGGCACATACTCTGGCATTCCTTCAGCTAGTCCTGTTCCGACTAATCCGTACCAAATGATAAAGCCTAAACATGCCATGAGCAGATTGCTAATAGGACCAGCAACAGAGACTAGAACTCCTGCTAAACGTGGGTTCTTAAAGAAAAAGCGATTAACAGGGACTGGTCTTGCCCATCCAAATCCAGCAATAAAGAGTAGAATCGTTCCGAGTGGATCCAAATGCTGAATCGGATTTAGCGTTAATCTACCTTGCTTTTTTGCCGTTGAGTCACCAAATCTGTAAGCCACATAAGCATGGGCAAATTCATGCACAGTAAATGCAATGATCAAAGTTATGATTACGTAAGGAAGCTGTTCCAACGGGAACGCTAAAAATCTTTCAAGATTCTCCAACCGCAAAACTCCTCTTCTATATTTTTATATGTATTTTTTCTCTACAAGGCATTCGTATCTGTCTAAAGTATACATGATTCTCTCCTCAAAGTGAAAAAGGAGGCTAGCTTGTACTTGCATCTCTTTTAAAAATATGGAACGATCACTTATATGACACATAAGGAGGTTTCATTCATGCCATACGTTACTGTGAAAATGCTAGAAGGTCGTACAGAAGAGCAAAAGAAGGAGCTCGTAGAAAAAGTCACTGAAGCAGTTAAAGAAACAACAGGTGCGAAGGAAGAAGCGATCGTAGTCTTTATCGAAGAAATGTCCAAAAATCATTATGCGGTAGGCGGAAAACGTCTAAGTGACCAATAAGATTAAAAAATGGCGTGTAAACCAATTCGGTCAACACGCCATTTTTACTATTAACGTTCACCAATTGGTCTTCGTTCCAAGGATGTATCTCTTTTAAAAAATCGCCCTAAAAAGTAATCTAAACCGATTCGACCAGCGTTGTATCCGGACACCAGGATGATCACTCCCATCAAAATATCGGTTGGATTGTGAGAGATGGTTCCTGATAATAAGAAGCTAAAATTCATGAGAATACCGAAGAATGCAGCAATTGTTGTTAAGCATCCCAAAATTAACCCTAATCCAACCAGAAATTCGCCCCAAGGGATCATCATATTAAACAGGCCCGAATTTGGTAGCGCAAATCTTTCGAGGAATGATACCCACCAACCGTACACCACACCATTCGTTCCTGATACTGGATTGGCAACTGCCCCTTTTAGAAAGCCACTGGCATCGAAGCCACCGGTTAATTTCCCCCAACCAGCGATGAGCCAACTGTATCCCCAATACAATCTCAGAATTAATAATAACCAAGAAGCAATTGTACTCTCTCTTAAAAATCGAACAATCATATAAGTCCGTCTCCTTTTTTAGGTTTTTTATGTCTCTTATATTAGTTTCTTTGAAAAACCTAAAACTATACAAAAATGGACGTATGCCTGTGCACACGTCCATCTTGCTACATTAATTCTGCTTAACTTTTGTTTGTAGCTCTTCAATATACTGGTACGCTTGAATGATTTCATCCATCGTATAATTTTGTTTCTTTTTCAACGTAAATACCTTTTCAATAACCTCGTCCTTCTCTAAGTTATCAAAATACAAAACCGTCGAAACAAGTTCAAGAAATCTAGCATTCTGTCCGTTCATATCAGTTAGACAATCTTCTAAATAAGGCATCTCGACTTCATTTAAACTCAAGAATTCTTTTCCATTGTCCGTTAATGTGTAGCGATACTGATAATAGCCACCCTTTTTTTCCTTGACCTCATCAAGAAAGCCCATATTGCAAAGCTCTTCCACACGTAAAGTGAGCTCCTCTGAGTACGGTCCGTAAAAATGGAATTGAAATCTCTCTTGGAACGGGAAAGTAACTTTTTTAGCAATATAAATCATTTTCTGCAGCTTTTTACGACCAATAATTTCCCCTGAAGCAGCAATGGCCTGCATCAACTTAGCATGATCCTTTAACACGAAAAGCTCAACTCCTCATATCTAACAGCATTCGAATCTGTTTCTTTATATTTTTCTTTGTCTTATCGTCCTTTAACATGTCCTCTGGAAAATAAAGCTTGTGATCCGTTCTTCTTTTCCCCGAAATAGCATCAACAATTTCTGATTCTCTAGATAACTCACGAATTTCCCCGCTCTTCATCAACAAATGAATCGGTAGTCTTTCTTCCTCTTCCCCTGGGCGGTAAAAATCATATGGCAAGTCAGATGAAGAATCGACCACTAAATAATAGTCAGGATTAATGCCCGCTTTTTCAAAAAGAGTAGATAGCTCAGCTAGCTTCTTATACTCTTTCGCTGGGTCAAACTCCACATATTTAAAAAGATTACGATTAACAAATCGAAGACATAAATCACTTAAAATCTCATCCGCTTCATCCTGCCACACTTGAAAATAATAAAAGAGAATCGACTCATCGAGCTTTAAGTAGTCTTCTAAAGTAAGAGTATTTTCAAAAAACGCCGTAAAATGGGTTGGCTCTTGTTTAAATTGGTAACCCTTTTGGTACAATTCCTTCACTCTATGGAGAATCTTCGTCAAAATCACTTCTGCACTGCGTGTGACCGGGTGAAAATACACTTGCCAATACATTTGATAACGGCTCATGATGTAATCTTCAACCGCATGCATTCCCGTCTGCTTGATCACAACTTGATCCTCATGTGGACGCATGACACGCAAGATTCTTTCCATATCAAATTGACCATAGCTTACTCCGGTAAAATAGGCATCTCTTTGCAGGTAATCCATCCTGTCCGCATCAATTTGACTGGAGATTAAGCTAATGACGATTTTGTTCGCTGAAGTCTTCCCGATCACTTCTGCGACTCTTTTTGGAAAATCAGGTTCCACCTTTGTTAAAACGTCATTCACTTCCGTATTTCCCAAAATGATTTCTTGTGTAAAATGCTCATGATCGAGGTCAAATACTTTTTCAAAGGAGTGGGAAAAAGGGCCGTGTCCTAGGTCATGAAGTAAGCCTGCACAAAGAGATAGAAGCCTGTCCTCTTTGTTCCACTTCGGTCGATCATCAAAAACGTCATCAACAATTCTACGGATGATCTCATATACACCTAATGAATGGTTAAAACGGCTATGCTCTGCCCCATGAAAGGTCAAAAATGTCGTTCCGAGCTGTTTAATTCTTCTAAGTCTTTGAAATTCTTTCGTGCCGATTAAATCCCAAATAACTTGATCACGTACATGTACATAGCGATGAACAGGATCTTTAAAAACTTTTTCTTCTGTTAGTTTTTGTTCAGAGTAATGCATCTTTTACCCCTTTCCTGGCAGAACAGCGCAAGTGCCTTGGTCAGCAGCTTTTTTGAAAAAACTGGACCATTCGCTAACTCTAAAATTTTGTAATCGACTATGTAAATCTCAACTTGTTATTCATTATATCCTTGTTCGATTTACAATTCATTACAAATTTAGAAAAAAACTTTTGAGTTTCGACAAAAATAATCGGACATAGGTCTCTATCCCTAGTTCGATTTTCTAGATTTTTGCGAAGAAAAAATCACCTTCTATTTTTCGCAGGAAATGAAGGTGATTTTTCTAGCCTAGACTTAAGCTTTATTTAATTTAGCGTTCACTTTGTCCATTAATTCTTCTTCTGTTAAAGCCGCTAATGGGCGATTATTTACGAATGCAAATGTTTTTTTACGTCCTGGGCCACAATAAGATTGACAGCCAATTTCAATCTTTGCATCTGGGTCGATATCCTTTAATTTTGGAATCAACGTCTTTAAATTTACAGCCTGACAATCATCGCAAACCCGAAATTCGTTTGCCATCTCAATTACAACCCTTTCTATCTATCACCTGTCCGTCTCAGGCGAACACTGTCCACGAACGGTACCAGGTACCTAATTAGTCTATTGGACATTTTACCGCGTATGGTGAGGTAATGCAAGTTGGGGGAAAATCCACCAATTCGATATTTTAAGTGAATCTATGTTGTCTTGCCGCATGTCTAGTAGACTTATGAGATTCTGCCCATTCACCTGTTTAAATATGGCATTTTCAGTACATTTTTGAAAGACTTAATTGACAAAAATTTCAAAAAATCTACTATCCTTTTAAACAATTTGGTATAAACCTTTGTAAATCTGGTCATCCTGTGAGTAAGCAGGTGAAATCAAACATGTTTATTATTGTTTAAGGGGTTGAAGAATATGAAAGTACGTCAAGATGCATGGACAGATGAAAATGATTTATTGCTAGCTGAAACGGTACTACGTCATGTACGGGAAGGAAGTACGCAGCTAAATGCTTTTGAAGAAGTGGGAGATAAGTTGAATCGAACTTCTGCTGCATGTGGCTTTCGCTGGAACGCAGTCGTACGCCACCGTTATGAAAAGGCGTTACAACTTGCTAAGAAACAACGTAAGCAACGACAAAGAATGCTAGGAAAAGAGCAAGGTGGAAAGAAAAAGCTATTATACTCACCGCCTGTCCCATCCATTGATGAGATTAGCTATATATCTCAGCCAATCGAAAATGATATGGGCCTCGTCCATGAAATGGAAGTAGAATTGGAAGCACCACCAATGCCAGTAATGTCCGCTAAAAGCGTAGTCACTGGTGGGGCCATGAATCTCGATATGGTGATCTCGTATTTACAGAATCTAGGTAGTTCTAATTTTCAGGTTGATATTTTTAAAAGCGAGAATGAAAGATTAAAGCGTGAAAATGCAGAGATCCGTAGAAGTAATCAAGAACTCGAAAAGAAAATTGAGCAGTTAGAACAAAATGCAGTCACAATTCAAGAAGATTACGAGACATTAATGAAGATTATGAATCGAGCAAGAAAGCTTGTGCTGTTTGAAGAGGAAGAGCGTCCGGCCTCCACTTTTAAAATGGACCGTAATGGTAACCTAGAAAAAGTAGCAGAATAGATTTTCTAGTAAAATGGAGAAGATTGGCAACAACGTCTCATAAAAAAAGCCGTAAACAAGAAAGAATTGTTTACGGCTTTTTATCATTTTATATCGGAAAAGACTTTTTCATTACGCTCGATTACGCGCTGGTTGTAGCCTTCAAAAAGAGCAAACTCTTCTTCTGTCAGTGTCCCCGAATAGAGTTGTTCACTTTTGCTGTGAAGTACTTGTAAAAAGCGCAGCATTACATCCTGCACAGTAAGCTCCTTTTGAAGAAGTTCGGACAGCGACGCCATCACATCTGGTTCAATTTCAGGGTAAGCAAATTTCGTTTCTACATTCTTTTTTCCAAGTGTATAAAAGTGTTTAATTAACTCGGCCCGTTCGCTACCGCTTCCATTGACACATAAATAGATTTGGACCGCTACTCCATGGCGCAATCTGCGCTGGGAGATGCCCGCAAACTTTTTCCCATTGATACTTAAATCATAGCTTCCCGGACAATAGGAACCCACAATTTCCATTGCTTCTATTTTTCCGTCAGCATCCGCAAACATCTCTTCAATTAAAGCGAGCATCGCATCATAGCCGCGGTTGATATCAATTCCTTTATCTGTATCCGGAAAAATGAGCGAAATATTGAGCACACCTTCATCAAGGACAACAGCAAGTCCACCCGAATTTCGTACTATATATTGATAGCCTTGTTCTTTTAAATAGTTCAAACCGTCCTGTAAATGTGTTAGCCTCGTATCTTGAATCCCAAGTACAATCGTTTTCTGATGAACCCATGAGCGGGCCGTAGCAGGAGACAGCCCTGCCCCAACAGATGCACATAAACTATCATCCGTTCCAAATGATTGCAGTGCACTCACATGCAAGCCAACAACTGACTGATCGATGACTCTCCATACTTTTTGAACTAATAGATTTTGGCCGACGTTCATAATGTGGTACTCCTTTATTCTTCTGATCTTGCTCTATTTTAGCATGAAAAGATGTTAGTCCATAGTAGAATGGTATCCCGCTTTGGTATAGCTCATAATAAGTTCCCAGCATACGCAAAATAAGCGGAAATTTTTCTGTTATATGGTGAATTGGCTAGTTTTAGAGGTAGATAAGCGGAGATTTTCCGATTAAGCAAAGAAATATCCCCCATTATCGTATTTTTCAAGTCAATAGGCGGAATTCCTCCGTCTATTTTTGCTTTTTTAATAAAATTTACTGATTAAGGGAAAATTTTCTACTTATATATCTGCGAGGGTACTTAACTTATTCCCCAACAGCGATAATTACCTAAAAAAGAAAAAGACGTATGCCAATTCATACGTCAATTCTTATGTCTTATTATGAAAGCACCTAAAAATGGAGATTTTATTAGTTAATCGCTTGAGCAGCTGTGATTAGAGAAAGTTTGTAAACATCCTCTTCGTTACAGCCTCTTGATAAATCGTTCACTGGACGGTTTAAGCCTTGAAGGATTGGTCCAACTGCTTCAAAGTTACCAAGACGTTGAGCAATCTTGTAGCCGATATTACCAGCTTCTAGACTTGGGAATACAAATACGTTCGCGTCCCCTTTAATTGATGAATCTGGAGCTTTCTTTTCAGCTACAGATGGTACGAAAGCAGCGTCAAATTGGAATTCTCCATCTAGCACAAGCTCTGGGCTCATTTCTTGTGCAATTTTCACAGCATCTGCTACTTTTTCCGTTTCTGGAGATTTTGCAGAACCTTTTGTAGAGAAACTTAACATTGCCACGCGAGGGTTAATGTCGAACATATCTGCTGTTCTTGCACTTTCAATCGCGATTTCAGCTAAATCTTGGCTGTCTGGAGCAATATTGATCGCACAGTCAGCGAAGACATACTTCTCATCGCCACGAACCATGATGAACACGCCAGATGTCTTTTTCACACCTTGCTTTGTTTTAATAATTTGTAGGGCTGGACGTACTGTATCTGCAGTAGAATGTGCCGCTCCACTTACAAGTCCATCCGCTTTGTTCGTATGTACAAGCATAGTACCGAAATAGTTTTCATCTAAAAGAATTTTGCGTGCGTCTTCTTCTGTAGCTTTGCCTTTTCTTCTTTCTACAAATGAAGCAACAAGCTCATCAAACTGAGCATAGCTTTTCGGATCATAAATTTCCATTCCTACAACAGATACATTCAAGTCTTTCGCTTTTGCTTCGATTTCTTGAACGTTTCCAACTAAAATTGGTGTAAGTACCTTTTCTTCTGCTAATCTTGCTGCAGCTTTAATAATTCTTTCGTCTAATCCTTCTGGAAAAACAATTTTAACGTTTTGGCTGCTAACTTTTTCTTTTAAACCTAGGAATAAATCACTCATGTGAACATCCTCCTTTTATCCTTGTCTTCAATTAGCATACCCCTCCTAGATAAAAATTCAAGAATTCTTACGAATGAGATCGCTTTCTTGGTAAAAGTTCTTATTTTCCTAAAATTCTCTAATTTTGGCGTTTCGCCACAAAGGAAATTCATGGAAAGTTCAAGGTTTATTCATATGTTTACTGTACAAACTATGTTATAGTAATCTTGGTAAAATTCAGTACATAAGTAGGAGTGATAGGTAATGAGTGAAGCAGCAAAAACACTCGATGGCTGGTATTGTCTGCATGATTTCCGTGCCGTTGATTGGACTACTTGGAAAATGATTTCTAGTGAAGAAAGACAGGCGGCTATAGATGAATTTCTAGGGCTTGTTGATAAATGGAACACAGCACAAGCAGATAAAAAAGGTAGCCATGCATTATATACAATTGTTGGTCAAAAAGCGGATTTCATGATGATGCTTTTGCGTCCAACAATGGAAGAGCTAAATGAGATTGAAACAGAATTCAACAAATCAAAATTAGCTGAGTATACAATCCCAATGCATTCTTATGTGTCAGTTGTTGAGTTAAGCAATTATTTACCTTCTGACGAAGACCCTTATCAAAATCCAGCTGTGTTGGAACGCCTGTATCCAACTCTACCAAAATCAAAATATGTTTGCTTCTATCCAATGGACAAGCGTCGCCAAGGTGAAGATAACTGGTACATGCTTCCAATGGAAGATAGACGTAGCCTAATGCGCAGCCACGGTATGATTGGACGCGGCTATGCGGGGAAAGTTAAGCAAATCATTACTGGTTCTGTTGGTTTTGATGACTATGAATGGGGCGTAACATTATTCTCAGATGATGTCCTTCAATTCAAGAAACTTGTATATGAAATGCGTTTTGATGAAGTAAGTGCTCGCTACGGCGAATTCGGTTCATTCTTTGTAGGAAATATCCTTGAAGAAAACCGTGTACAATCCTTCTTAAACGTGTAATTAAATTCTGAAATGCTCTCAGTTTATACTGAGGGCATTTTTTTCCATCTCCCCTCCTTTTTAGTCATAAACGAATTCAAAAAATCATAACAATGCAATAGTGAATATTAATGATAATGCGATTTTGTCCACGTGATTTTTCAATTTTTTCTAATTTAGGAGGGGAATCAATTTGACGTATAATCCATATTACTACCCTAGAGGAGCATACGGGTATCAGGGAAATGGGTATGCACAGCCTGCGGTTCAAGGACAGGCGACAACTCCACCTGTGGCAACAGGAACATTTCCGACAGCTGGTGCTACACAAGGAGGAGTCGCACAGCAGGTACCAGGGCAGCTCCCATTAGAGCAGTCCTATATTGAAAATATCTTAAGGTTAAACAGAGGAAAACTTGCCACTGTTTATGCGATGTTTGATACGGTTTCGGCTGAAGGTCCGTCGACCCAAGTTTTCAGAGGCATTATTGAAGCAGCAGGGCGCGATCACTTGATCTTAAGTGACCCTGAGTCTGGCAGACGTTACCTGATCCCGATGGTTTACTTTGGCTACGCTACTTTTGATGAAGAGCTGGAATATGAATATCCGTACGCAGCTGCTCCAGCGACTACTTATCCACCAAGATAACGAAAAACGGGAACCTCGACTAATGAAGGTTCCCGTTTCTTATTACATAAGTTTTGCAGCAGCAATGATGATTAATATCCAGGCTGCTAAAAATGACAAGCCACCTAATGGCGTAATCGCTCCTAAAACAGAGATTTGCGTGACAGCTAACACATAAAGGCTTCCCGCAAATAAAATAATCCCGATAAATAAAAGCCAACCAGACCAAGATAATAGGGCACTTGCAGGGTATTTTCCAAGTAAAATCCCTACAATAAATAATCCTGTTGCATGAAACATTTGATATTTCACAGCTTTTTCCCAAATATCAAGATACTTCGGCTCGAGCTTCCCTTCCAATCCATGTGCTCCAAAGGCCCCTAAAGCAACGGATAGAAAAGCATTAATTGCCCCTAAAATAATGAAAGTCTTCATTTTGTTTCCCCCTTATGTTCTTGAAAAATTCCTATGTAAGGAAACTCTTAAAAATCAAACAACGAGTCCCCATTCGATTCTTCATCAATTTTCATTTTTGGCACTTGCCCATAAGGATTCATCCGTTGCGTTTGAATCGGAGCAGGTGTGGAAAAAGACTGCAGTGTATTAGAGGAACTAGATTGTTCTTCAAGGACTAATTCGCACAATGTTTTCACTGCATATATCTTTTCTCTCATTCGAGCTTCAGAATCACTTGATTTCGCTTGTCTAAGCTCTTCTTCAATTTTCCCAAGCAGTTTCTGCACGGAAATGTTCAATCCGACCACCTCAAAGTAATTTGTTCTATCCCTATACTATACCAAAATTCATTTCTTTTCATATTTTAAACACGGCTGTCCAGAAGCTTTCATGACCTCATGTGCAGGTAGACGTCGTGTTTTAAACTGAAACGCTTTGCAGCCCTTCGGAAAATTCGGGTCCCACGTCACATAAAAATGGCGGCATGTAAAACAATTAATTCGCTCTTCTTTCATCCTTCAATCTCCCAATCAATCTCTTCCTGCTTCCATTCACGCAAATACTGATTAATTTTGGAAAAAGGCTTGCTCCCAAAGAAGCCACGATAAACAGAAAGTGGACTCGGATGAACCGATTCGATAATAAAGTGTTTGTTCTGATCGATCAGTTTTTTCTTTTTTTGCGCTGGGAGTCCCCAAAGAACAAAAATAACTGGGGTTTCTCTCTCATTCAGGCGCGCAATCACATGGTCCGTAAAGGCTTCCCACCCTTTTCCTTTGTGCGAATGAGCCGCTCCCTGACGTACAGAGAGAACTGTATTTAACAGCAATACACCTTGCCTAGCCCATTTAGTTAAATCTCCGTGGGCAGGTACTGCACACCCGACGTCCGTTTCGAGCTCCTTGTAAATATTTTTCAAAGACGGAGGAAGTGGCACACCCTTCTTGACTGAAAAGCTTAAACCATGAGCCTGATTTGGCCCATGGTATGGATCTTGTCCAAGAATGACAACTTTCACATCATGGTAAGGAGTATAAGCCAACGCATTGAACACATCATCCTTTTCCGGATAGATGACTTCATGCTTATATTCCTCTTCTAAAAAGCGAAGAAGCTCTTGAAAATACGGCTTCTCAAACTCAGAATCAATTTGTTCATACCAATCATTTTGTACATTAATCTTCATACTGAACACTCACTTCATAACCCAATTGGGAATAGAATTCCTTTAAGGTTTTTTCTGCATTGGTTTCAGCCATTTGCAATATCCCCTGAGCGATCGCTTCTTCCTTCACGAGCGTTTTTGCTTCAGCAGCAAGCTCGTAAGCTTCCTCCCAATCTACTTCCGCTCGAAAAATTCCTTCAACAGAGTAGGTTTGCACCTGTTCAAATTCTAACGATGGTTCCTGAATGATTTTAGCATGTGGCAAAGTAATCTCGAGCGTTTTTTCCTCTTCGTTTATGCTAACATGTTCCCCATCGATACCGTCCAAATCAACTCCTGCTGTGACGGTACCAGGTACCACAAGTAAAATTTTTCTTTTTGTCCCAGGAATATTGGTCGTAATTTCCTTGCCGAAAATTTGGTTATCCTCTTTTTCAATCACTGCTTTGACAAAGGCTTGAGAGGAAGCAAGGGAAGAAAGTTCCTTCATTTTCTCTATGAAACTTCCTTTTTCCACCTTCGGCTCAGCACCGGCAAAAAGTTTATAGGAACCAATCCCTATAAAAGTTCCAACAATCATGAACAGTAAAATCAGTAGAATGATTTTCAATTGCCACTTCTTCATACCCAATTTGAGGCTTGGCGTTTTTCTATATGTTTCAACCGCAACCGTACTAGCCGTTTGCTGATTGCCTTCTTTTAATTCATTCCTAATCGCTTCCAGCTGCGCTAGGATTTCATCATCTCTTTTTGTCAAAACTGTAACCTCCCCTATAGCACTTGTCTCCTATTATAAGGGAAAATCCATAACCAGTGGGACTTTTAACAGATTTCCCAGATATTAATAAAGACCCTTTTCGCAGCATATGCAAAAAGAGTCTACTCCATTTTAACCTAGTAATCTTTGATATATCGACCGTGCTTGAGCAATGTCCTTCGTACCATGAATGAGTGCTCGACCATCCTTAAATATGACCATACGATTTCCATCCATTTCAACCGAAAGCAAATATGGATTTCCTTTCACTTCATAACGAAGAGCACTAAGATGCGTAGACAATTCATCCAAATCCACGTCTCCGTGCTTAGGAGGGCGTATTTGCACAGTATCACGACCACACAACACTTCTGACCTCATCAGGTTCTCTTGTTCCAAATACGGGTACGTAGGAGCTTCTCCGCACGATAAACAGCCTTTGTCTTTCGCCTTCGACATCTTTATGCTGCTATACTGATTTCTCCATAAGTCAAAGCTTACGAATGAGCTCCGAATCGCTTCGTAATCCTCCACCAAAACCTTCAAAGCCTCTGCCGTTTGATGGGCCACCACCATTTGTACCGTCGGCGCGATAATCCCAACTGTATCACAGGTCATTCCTTGAACAGGGAGCGTTTTTAACAAACAGTTCAAGCAAGGAGTTTGCCCTGGGAGAATCGTAAAACTCATTCCGAAGCTACCTACACAGGCTCCGTAAATCCATGGAATCTTAAATTTTTGCGAAATATCATTAATCGCCATGCGCGTTTCAAAATTGTCGGTGGCATCAAGGATTAGATCAACATCACCCACAAGCTCCGCCAACATTTCAGGCGTTGCATCTCCTACCACAGCACGAATCTCCACATTCGAATTAATCGCCTTCAGCCGTCGTTTTGCCGCTACTGCTTTTGGCAACTTCTGCTCCACATCCTCTTCGGTATAAAGTTGTTGCCTTTGAAGGTTGCTCGCTTCCACATAATCACGATCAACAATCGTCAATTTCCCTATTCCTGCACGCGTCAATACTTCACCATTGCTCGAGCCAAGTGCCCCAGCCCCTATCATTAACACATGCTTCGTGCAGATTTTCGCTTGACCTTGTTCTCCAATCGGCGCAAATAGCATTTGTCTTGAATAGCGCTCATCCATCCTGCAAACCCCTTCCTACAAAAAACTGCCCATCTGAAAATGGACAGCACTCAAACTTCAACCACCACTAACCGGTGGGATAAAAGCAATTTCATCACCCTGCTCGATGACCTCTTCATCACCAGCAAACTCTTCATTCACAGCTGTCATCGCCGTATCCAGCTTCTGAAGCTCGTATTCCTTAGCAAGAAATTCTTTGACTTCTGCAACGGTTTTGCCTGAAACATCGATACGAATAGATTCTTCCCCAACCGCATCCTTCAAATGGGCAAAAAATAAAATTTTATTCATGCAAATCTGCCCCCTCTGGTTTTCCAGTTGGATATGAAACCTTTTCAAGCTGGTCACCAATCCACTCTTCTCCATCTTCCCAATGCTCTTTCTTCCAAATTGGGACGATTTCCTTGATGCGCTCAATTGCATAACGGTTTGCCTCATAAGCATCGGCACGGTGAGGCGTCGAAACTGCAATCACAACCGCGACATCAGTAATATCTAGCTTGCCTACACGATGCGTAATCGCAACCTTCGAATTTGGCCACTTTTCTTCGATTTCCTGACCGATTTGTGCCAGCTTCTTTACCGCCATTGATTCGTAAGCTTCATATATTAAAAAGAGCGTCTTTTTCCCTTTTGTTAATTCACGAACAGTTCCAATAAACGTCGTAATGGCTCCAGCATCTCGCTGAACGACTTTATCGATTATTGCTTGAATATCAATTGGTTCCTTGGAAATTTCATAGTAATTCATTTACTCGCCACCTTTTTAAAGGCTATTTTCTATACATTTTTTCGTAAATGTCCAAAAGCCGACATTTACCCTTACTTCGAGGTTTACAAGTATACATTATTTGAGCGGCACTTTTCGCTACAACTTTATTGTTTTGACAGGAAAATATAGGTGTCAGTTCACCCAATTATTATCCAAATGGAACACTGTTTGCGAAAAGCGCTCTTTTAAAAAAAGATCGGTTCTCCCGCTACAACAGCATAGCCACCAATGGCTTCCACCCTTGTACGGAAGGCATCTGACTGGATAATCTGAATCAGTTGCTGCCCAGCCTCACTGTCATAGAAGGATTTTGTCATCAACAAGTCATATTCCTCATCGGAAACAGGTAGAAAATCAAGTCCCATCGCTCTCGCTGCGGGAAAAATACCTAACCCAACCGCTTTCGGACTTCCTTTTACCTCTGCTGCGACACTTAAATGGGAAAACATCTCGCGATCGTAGCCAATGACTTGCTCAAATTCAATTCCATTCTCTTTTAATAATAAATCAAATAAGATTCTTGTTCCTGCACCTTTTTGCCGATTTACGTACATGGCACCTTTTTCCACGATATCAACGACGCCTTGAATGTCCATTGGGTTCCCTTTTGGCAACAGCCAGCCTTGCTTTCTTTTTAAAAATGGAAAAAGAACTACTTCCTGATCGGCTAAAAATCGCTCTACATAGGATCGATTATACTCCTTTGTTTCAGGATCCAATAGATGAATGCCTGCAATATGCGCTTCGCCTTTTCGAATCGCCATTATGCCTGCCATGCTGCCGACATGAGAAGAAATTATTTTAGCATTTGTAGACTCCGCTCTTAGATGAGACGATAAAATATCGATCGTTAAATCGTGGCTGCCGTTAAAAACAATCGCTGTATTAATCTCTTCAACTGGCCTTAGCAATTCGATTTGAACTTCTTCGCCCTGCTCATAGCCCAGCTGGTCAGGAGGAACGATTAACATTCCGTCTGCCTTCACCAAAGACATCGTTACACCAGCTGCCCTTGTTAATGGATTGGCAACATATTCACCATCCACACGACCGATTGTCATGCGGACATAGTCCTCTGCCCCCATCGTCGATACAATGCGACGTCCAAGCTTTACCGTTAATGTCTGTCTTTTCGGTTCAGATATACCTAAATATGCACAAACGAGCGGTCTCACAAACCATTCTAACGCTAAATACGCTGAAACTGGGTAACCTGGAATTCCAACAACGATGGTGTCGTTTATTTTTCCTAAAACGACCGGTTTTCCTGGCCTTGTGGCGACACCATGGGTGAACACCTCGCCAAGTTCACCAATTAAATGAACCGTGTAATCCTTTGAGCCAGCAGAAGAACCAGCATTTATCACGACTATATCAGAAGTCGCTACCGCTTCCAACAATGCCAACTTAATTTCCTCAGGGTTGTCCCTCACAATCGAATGTAGCAGTGGTTTTCCGCCCCATTTCGTGATGAAATTGGAAATAACGGTTCCGTTAAATTCAATCAGCTTTCCTGAAGCTGCTGGCTCATTTGGTAAAACTAATTCATTTCCTGTAGGAATGACCGTTACCAATGGTTTTTTCCACACCGGAACTTTTGTTGTTTGAGAAGCAAGCAGCACACCAATATCAACAGGTCTGATTTTATGTTCTTGTGGAAAAAGCATTTCCTCCTGAACAATGTCCTCTCCAATGGGGCGAATATGTGCCCACGGTGAAGTCGGTTCAATGATCTCGACGACATCATCCGAGATCTCATCGACATTTTCAATCATGATCACAGCATTAAAAGGGGAAGGAATCGCATTTCCCGTGTCTACATATATAAAATCTTCATTTCGTTTTAGCTGAATAGGATTTTGTTCGTGAGCTAAATACGTATCCTCTGCTCTCACGGCAATCCCGTCCATAGCGGATGCATGATAATGGGGCATGGAATTGACAGCAAATATCGGTTCTGCTGTGATTCTTCCTAGTGTCTCATGACTATCCATCCATTCGACTTCCCTTTTCGGGTTAAAATGGGAAAGAATCTCCTCTACGGCCACTTTTCGAGGCTTATCCTGTAGGTATATTTTACGTTTATATTTTTTCATCGCTCACACCTCACCTACAATAATGTAACAGGCACTTGTTCTCCCTTATGAACGCCTTCACTTTCATAAGAAATTTCGATCATGCCTTCACTTTTTACAAGAGTGGAGATCAGACCCGATTTCCCTAAAATAGGCTCTGCATACCATTCATGATTTTCTTCAAAAAGTCGTACCCGAATATAGTCTGTTCGTCCAGGAGCTGAAGGAATATTTTTCGTTACCTTGGCAAATGTCAGCTTGGCGTGGTTTGCAGTCATACCTTGCAATCGATCAACGACCGCTTTGCCGAATAAATGAAAAATAATCATTGCTGACGCTGGATGACCTGGCAAGCCAATAACCGGTTTATTCTTCGCCTGAGCTAAAATCGTTGGCTTTCCTGGTTTAATCGAGACTCCGTGAACATAAACGCCTGGTTCTCCAAGAGATTCGATCACTTCAACGGAATAATCCTTTGTCCCAACGGAGCTGCCTCCCGAAAGGATTAAGCAATCTGTCTTTTCCAGCATCTCCTTGGTTCTGCGCTCAAGCTCTTCACGGCTGTCCTTAACGATGCCACCATAGATGAACTCGAAGCCCCATTGCTTCACCAAACTGCCGATTGTAGCCGCATTAATATCGCGGACCTCACCAATCTGTAAGTCCTTCGATTCCATTGGAACAATCTCATCGCCAGAGGATAGATAGCCAATGATAGGCTTCTTCCATACGAGTACCTCGAGAATCCCTTGGGATGCTAGAGCACCAATTTCCTGCGAACGAAGCTTCGTTCCCTTCGTTAGCAAAACTGTTCCTTCCTGCATGTCCTCCCCGATCGAGATGACATTTTCTCCAGGTGCAGTCTGACGATAGACATTCAAGAGTCCGCTAATATCTTCGCAGTGCTCAATCATAATCATCGCATCACTGCCAGCCGGTAACATGCCACCTGTCGGCACATACATAGCTTCTCCACTTCCAACTGCTTTCGGTGGCTCCTTGCCCATTTTGACTTCCCCAGTAACGGTCAGGAATCCTGGCATCGTTTCAGAGGAACCGAATGTGTCCTTTGCATTCACAGCATACCCATCAACGGACGAACGACGAAAATTCGGTACGTTTTCTCGTACGATAATATCTTCAGCTAAAACGAAATGAAGTGCATCAAATAAAGGCAAGGTCATGGTCTCCTTGATCGGCGTGACCATTTCTTGAATCAATTGAAATGTTTCCTCTACTGATTTAACCTGAAAAAATTTCATATCAATCGCGACCTTTACTTTTTATTGCTTTTGCCTGCTCGTATTCATTGGGATGATTCATATTAAAAATATCAGCTTCATCGATGTTGTAATCTAAATTCTTTAGTTCTGCCTCATTCAACCTCTTAACATGAAGATTTTGGAATATCCCTCTGATCCTTAATTTGTTCTGTTCGAGCGCATTCTCAACTTCTTTTTTCACGTCTTTTTGATAGGCGGCAAAAAGAGGATGAAGCTGACCTGAAATTTCTGGGACAACGGCATCATAGGCCGATAATTGTTCAAGTAAAATGTTCCCTAGCTCTACAGAGATAAACGGCATATCACAAGCAACGATTAAGTTTCGTTCTGTTTCAGATGCGCTTAGTCCTGCATGGATTCCAGCAAGTGGTCCCATTTCTTTCCACTCATCCTTCACCATTTTACGACCTAAAAATTGATAGTCTTCAAATGAGTTAGTAACAATAATTATGTTGTTAACTATCGAATCGAGTTCATCACAGATCGTTTCAATCACCGTTTTCCCGTTGATTTCCAGAAGGGCTTTGTTTACGCCCATCCGACTCGATTTTCCACCTGCTAAAATAATACCGGTTGCTTCCATGTCTTCACCACCAGATGACGTGTTAATGTACTTCTTTGACCTCAACTAATCCAAATCCATTTTCTTGAGCAATAATGTCTAAATGAATCGTTTTCAGATCAAGCATTGAAATGGCTTCTACTTGAATAAATTTGCGAACATCAATGACCTTCGTGTAGCCTTGGCAATCATGGCAAACATGAATTTCGGAACTATCATCCTTTTCAACACGCAAGATTTCGATTTTTCCAGCTTCCTCAGAACCACAATGAGCACAAGAGATTTTCTTCACTTCCCATGCATAATGACAGCGAGGACATGTGATTTCTTTCTTGCCTTTTTTGTTGATGATCGCAACTCTAGGTGCTTCGCCACATGCAGGACAACAGCCTTGTGCTTCCGCTTTGTGCAACTCCTCTGTCATTTCTGCAGCAGCCTTTTGTAAAAACGGTCTTAACGGATGTTCCGCAACAAAGAAAGGAATCCATTCTGCCACACGATGTTTTTCAGCGAAGCTTTCAAAATACACATCATTCACTGCAATTGCTTCTTTTATCCACTGTACCAAAACTTCATCCGTTATTTCCATTTCTAAACGCTCTAAAGCCTCATCTAAGTCTGACTGGTACTCCTTAAGTAAGGAAAACAGTTCCAAAATAAAGCTTCGGTATTGCTCAATATCAATTTGAAGCTGTAATTGTGAAAATGCTGGAAAAGCTTTCAGTGTGGATCTTTGTTCTAGAATCGTTACCGTTTCCTGTTCAAGGAGATTTGTCCATTGCTCACTGAGTGTTTGAATCTTTTCTTCTAAAAGCTGGTATTCTTTATTCGTCACGTTCATTTTTATCACCTCGTAGATTATGAGTAACCCGACTTTAGAGGAAAGGCTACCCAAAATAAGCTTGGGTAGCACTTTCTATAATAGTTTTCAATTTATAAAGAATTAGGCGTGTTTTTTAGGATTCTTCTTTTCTTCTTCTTTTAACTCATCGTACCAGCGACCATGATGGTCTTCTGCATATTCTTCCGTCACATCTCCTTTGAAAATTCCGTGTAGAGATGGAGCTGCAAGCTTGATAGACATATAGATATGAGCTATCGCTACGGCTGCAGAGAGTCCCAGTCCAATGTTATGAATCGGATATGCCCACATAATCAAACCATGTGGGAAGAATTGTGGAAGCCACATTACAATACCCGAACAAATCAACATGATGGCAGTGACAATCATGAGCCACGAGTTAATTTTTTCACCTGCATTAAAGAAATCCTGCTTAGGTGTCTTTGCTTTAAGACCGAAAAACTCTTTTGCAAACTCTGGAAAAAATTTAATATCATGTATCTTCCAAGAAAAAATGTTCTTGGTCCATGTTCTTAATCCTTGGCGGTCAAACAGAACTAAGATTGGTAGTGGGAGCATGAAGAAAACTGCTGCCACGCGATGCACTAAGCGTGCACCTGCTGGTCCTCCAAAAATCACATAGAGCCAATCAAAAAACTCTGTATACATTGGTAAAGCAGAGATATATAGGACAAAGAATGCACCAGCATTTACCCAGTGGGAAATGATAAAACCGAGATTAAAACGTTTGACCATTTTTTGATTCCCCTGATTTTTCTCCCTATGATTACTCATGATCCTGGCCCCCTTCATGGTTCCCTTTATCCTTATTGATTGCATGAGCGATAACCGAACCTACTACTGCCATCGTCGTAACACCGAACATGGCTTTTCCAAGTGGTTGAGCATAATCCTTCCACACCACTTGAGATAGAGGAACCTTAGGATTTTCAGGAAGCCCATAAACGGATGGCTTTTCTGCAAGAAGGTAAACAGTTGCTGTACCCTTGATTCCCTGTGGGTTATAGATATTCGCATTCGGGAAGCGTTCTTTGATTTTTGCTAAACGTACTTCCGCTTCTGCTAAAACTTTATTCTTTTCGTCATATACTAAGCACTCTGTATGACAAGCTGTAACGCAAGCTGGCTGTAAGCCTTCCTCAAGACGGTCTGTACAAAGGGTACATTTTTGCGCCTTGCGGTATTCCTTACCGTGCTTATCTTTGTAAGTTGCTAGTTCTACTACATCAAACGTACAGTTTTGTGCACAGTAGCCGCAGCCCACACATTTGTCAGCATCGATAACAACAGAGCCAAACTTTGTATGACTGATTGCATCTTCTGGACAAGCCTTTTCACAAGCAGCCTCTACACAGTGCAAACAAGATTGATGTCTAAATAACCACTCGAAATTTCCACTTGTCGTTTCATGCTCATTATAGGTAATGACATTCCAAGTATGTGCATTCACCTTCGCATGAGACTGGATGGAACCAGAGTATTCTTCCGTTGCCGTCGGAAGGTCATTCCAGTTTTTACATGCGACCATACAGGCACGACAGCCATCACATTTCGTTACGTCTACAAATTTAATATAATCTGCCATCTTTACGCCCTCCTTACGTCGCATAGGAATGCTTTATATTCTGGTATTGTTGAATTAGCATCACCGATATGTGGTGTTAAGCGGTTCGCTGTAGCACCTGTCGCAATTCCTTTATATCCGAAATGCCACGGCATACCGATGTGATGAACCGTTTTATCTTTTAACTTATATGGCTTAAAGCGCTTCGTAATCATGGCATAGGCTTCGATTTCTCCACGTGCGGTTGAAACGACCACTTTATCCTTTTCCTTAATGCCTTTTTCTTTTGCCAATTCTTCACTGATTTCAATGAACATGTTATTCACAAGCTCTGCTAGCCATGGAACGTTTCTCGTCATGACCCCAGACTGCCAATGCTCTGACAGACGATATGTCGTTGCCACGATTGGATACTTATCCGATTCACCCTTCGCGTTCATTTCTTTCTCACCGAATTGAACAGCAGGGTTAAATTGAACACTTGAGAAGGAATTGCTCATTGGGTTTTCGTAAGGCTCATAATGTTCTGGGAATGGTCCTTCGTTTAACCCTGATGAGAATAAATATCCTTTACCGCCAACTTGCATGATAAATGGATCTGCAAACGTTGGGTCCTGTGGTCCTTTATCCTTCACAAAGTCAGGAACGTCATTTCCTACCCATTGACCTTTTAAGCCATCCCACTCAATTCCTACGCGTTCTTTACTCCATGCCTTACCATTTAAGTCAGCACTTGCACGATTGTAAAGAACACGGCGGTTAGCTGGCCAAGCAAAAGACCAATTCAAGAAATTACTCATGCCGGTATCTTTATTGTCACGGCGTTTTGATAGATTATCATTCTCTGGATAGAATCCAGTATAGATCCAGCAGCCAGCTGTTGTTGAACCATCATCTTTGAGGTCACCAAAAGATTTAACCTGCTTTTTTGTCTTCCAATCATATCCGTTAATATCACGGCTAACCAAATCAATATCTGGGTGATCGTGTTCGCCGTAGTTCCAATAGAGAGCCTGCATTTGCTTTGCAGCAGGAGATGATTCATTTTTATAAAGCTCTTGCAAACGCCGCGCTAGCATATGGGTAATTTCTAAGTCTGCACGGGATTCGCCTTTTGGCTTAATTGCCTGCCAACGATATTGCATCCAGCGTCCAGAGTTTGTCACAGTACCTTCCTTCTCAAATGAACCACATGCTGGTAAGAAGATAACTTCTGTTTGAATCGATGCCGGATCGGCACCAGCTTCTCTTTGCCAGAAGGTTGAAGTTTCTGTTTCAAATAGATCGATAGCTACCATCCACTTCAGATTGCCCATCGCTGCTTGCTCTTTAAAGCTGTTCGGTCCTCCAACAACTGGATTTGAACCGTACAAGATCATACCTTCAATTTCCTTACGATACATGGCATCAAAGATTCGCATGAAGGAATAGTTTTTGCCGGCTTGAATTTTTGGCATGTAATGATAGCCAAATTCATTATCCTTTGTCGCATTATCACCATAGAAAGATTTCAACATGCTTGTGAAAAACTTCGGATGATTGATCTTATAACCAGCTTTTGGTGTAATTCTCGTTAAGAAACCTTCGTAAGTTAAATCGCCTTCGGCTGTCGTTGGAACATCCATGTATCCTGGAACGTTGTGATATAGAAGACCAAAGTCAGTTGAACCTTGAACGTTGGACTCTCCACGTAGGGCGTTAACCCCACCACCAGCGATTCCGATATTTCCAAGAATGAGCTGTAGGATTGCATAGGCACGGATATTTTGCGTACCGACTGTATGCTGTGTTCCACCCATTGCATATAAAATCGTACCCGCTTTGCCTGTTTGACCAGTTGCACCAAATGTTTTACAGATTTCGATATACATTTTTTTATCGGTTCCTGTCACACCACAAACCGTATCTGCATCATAACGAGAATAGTGCTTCTTCATTAGTTGGAAGACGCAATTTGGATGCTGTAAAGTAGGATCCTTAAGGGTATTTCCTTCTGCATCTGCTTTGAATGCCCATTTTTTCTTATCATAAGTTCTTGTTTTTTCATCGTAGCCACTGAACATTCCATCTTCAAAGGAATAGGAATCTTCCACAATCCATGAAGCATTTGTGTAGTTCGCAACATACTCATTGTGATACTGATTATTTTCTAATGCGTAATTGATCATTCCACCAATAAAGGCAATATCTGTCCCAGAGCGAAGCTGAGCGTACATATTAGCCATTTGTGATGTTCTTGTATAACGAGGGTCAACCGAAATTAATTTTCCACCCTTTTCAATTGCTTTTGAAATCCATCTAAAGCTGATTGGATGATTTTCAGCTGGGTTTGCCCCAATAACCATTAAGGCATCAGCATACTGAAGATCGTTCCAGTGATTTGTCATTGCTCCACGACCGAATGAAGGTGCCAGACCGGCAACCGTTGAACTGTGTCATATTCGGGCCTGGTGCTCGATATAAGATAACCCTAGTCCAGCACGGAATAACTTGTGATTTAAGTGACATTCTTCATTATCTAGTGCAGCTCCACCTAAGTAAGCGATAGCGTCTGTACGATTGACTGTCACTCCACCTTCCTGATGAATGAAGGATTTGTCGCGTGTTTCTTTAATATTTTTCACAACTTTTTCAAATGCGAAATCCCAATCTACTTCTTCCCACTTACTGCTTCCTGGGGCACGGTACATTGGTTTTGTTATACGTTTCTCTGATGTATATACCTGACGTACTGTTGTTCCTTTACTACATAATGTTCCTTCATTGATTGGATGATCCGGATCACCCTCTGTATAAACAACATCATTCTCGTTTGCATATACGAGGATTCCACATCCTACTGAACAATAAGGACAGATCGTTGGTGTCGGTTTAAGCGTAGCAATCTTGAATTCGCCTGACTTTGCTTTTGCAGACTTATCATCGAAGCCAAGTTCGACAATCGCTAAAGTAGCTGCCACTGCACCAGACAATTTCAGAAACTGTCTTCTTGTAACATTCATTTCCATAGCTCTTCCCCCTCCGTTGTTTTTATTTTTTTGATGAATAGAAATAATTTATAGAAAATCCTCCCTAAGCCCCCTGCTTAAGAAAGATTTGCCCCCAGAACTCTTTCTTCGAGGTCGTTATGAACTCTGCCAAACGACGTGTATTGAATAGCCATTTTCCCTCTTAAATAACCAACCACTTCAATATTTAAATATTTGGCAAGTTGGATGGCTTGTTTTGTGGCCGCAGTTCGCGAACCAATAACAGCGAAGCCAAACTTCGCGGCTTTTGAAAGCATTTCATAAGATACTCTTCCTGTTGTCAGTAGGAGAAGTGTCGTAGAATCTAACTCATTTCGAACACAATGACCAATTACCTTATCCACTGCGTTATGGCGCCCGATATCTTCTCGAACCGTGATTTCTCCGTCTTCTGTCACAATGCAAGCTCCATGCATTCCGCCTGTTTCCAGGTATAGAACTGAGTTTTTGGCAAACTCCCTACGCATTTTTAATAGATAACTAAGCTGATAGGTTTTCCCTGCTTCAACCTTGTTAAACGTTTTCACGTCTGTCATCGAGAAGAAGGTAACGCCTCTACCACAGCCAGCAGTGTAATGCTTCTTTTTTGAAAACATTAATTCCGTGTCGAATGCACTCGATAATGTCACATCGATGATTCCGGACTCGTTATTTATGCGAACGGCTTCAATATCAGTAGCTTTTTCAATCATGCCTTCTGAGTAGAGGTATCCGTAGACCCAATCCTCTAAGTCATGCTTCGTTAATTGAAAAACCGCTACCTCAAAATCGTTTACGATAAGCGTGATCGGATATTCTTCTGGGCAGCCTTTTTTGTTCATAAGTTGTTCACCCACTTGTTTTATTTTAAAAAAATAGATGATCTAAATTCTGCGATAAATGTCACATTTGCAAACCTCTAGGAGGTTTTACTTCAAAATCATAAAGTTTATCTCGCTATGTATCTGTAACTTTTGTCACACAAACATAGTGGAAACATCCCTACATCCAAATCTTAATCCACGATCGGTCCTTTTTTACTATTGAGATGTGACAAAGCTGCGTCTTCACAAAATGTTCGAAATTGACGGAAGAGTGAAGGGCTCCAATTTAAGAACTGCTATTTTACTATCAAGCTTTTTTACGCTAAAATGGAAAGAAAATTCATCAATAAGGGGACAACGATTATGTCATTGAAAAAAGCATTAACGATTGCAGGTTCTGATACAAGCGGAGGCGCTGGAATTCAAGCTGATCTTAAAACTTTTCAAGAGCTTGATGTATTTGGGATGTCAGCAATCAATGTCATTGCTACTATGGATCCGAAAAACAACTGGCGTCACAGCGTTTTTCCACTTTCCATTGAATCTTTTGAAGCACAATTAGAAACAGTTTTTTCTGTGAATATAGATGCATTGAAAACAGGGATGCTTGCGACTGTAGAAGTAATCGATAGAATTGCAAAATATATTGATGAGTATCAAGTTAAAAATGTCGTTATTGATCCGGTTATGGTATGTAAAGGGGAAGACGAAGTACTGAACCCTGAAAACGCAAATGCCTTACGCGATGTTTTAGTCCCAAGAGCATTAATTGTGACACCTAACTTATTTGAAGCTTCTCAGCTTGCTGGAACAGCTCCTATCAAAACGATCGACGATATGAAGGAAGCAGCTGCGAAAATTCATGCCCTTGGAGCAAAATACGTTCTTATTAAAGGTGGCTCCAAGCTTGATTATGAAAAAGCTGTTGATTTATTATTTGATGGTCAAGAGTACAAGCTTTATGAGAGCGAAAAAATTGATACTCCTTATATTCATGGGGCAGGTTGCTCTTATTCTGCAGCGATCACTGCAGAGCTTGCGAAAAGGAAGACTGTTCTAGAAGCTATTGAAGTAGCGAAAGATTTTATCACTGCAGCCATCCGCCATGGCTTCAAGCTGAATGAATATGTAGGTCCAACAATGCACGGAGCTTATCGTAGATTTGGTGCGAAAGTGAAGTAATATTGTGAGACAGAGCCCATATAGGCTCTGTTTTTTTCATTTATGGAGCCAACTATTTCATTTTTCATCTTAACTTTAGTAGAATGAAACTACTAAAGAACGTTTTAAAAGGAGGCATTCTACATTGGAACCCGCAAAGATTGAGTCCGTACAAAAAGAGCTAGATCGACTAGCGAAACAAGACGTATTTATTCATCTTGAGACAACAAATGGAGCATACGCAACGCACAATGATGAATCGTTTTTTTCATCGGGTGCCTATATTCGTAATGCCAAAATTCAATATGAACATGGGAAAATTACTGGCCCGAATCCTTTTCGCGTAGGGCTAAAAATGGATATCGGCTGGGTATACGCAGAAGGAATTACCCATTATGAAGTTGATGAGAAGGGGAGACTGCTTTTAGCAGGACATGATTTTCAAGGAAAACTCGCAGTAGCCTTAGAAATTGGCACAACCCCGTTTGAGTAAGAAAGGAAGGAGAAGAATACAGATGGAAAAAGAACGTCAATTATTAGTAGTTTTCCCCCATCCTGATGATGAAGCATTTGGTGTATCTGGGACGATTGCCAGCCATGTCAAAAATGGGACTCCTGTTACATATGCATGTCTGACATTAGGGGAAATGGGACGAAACATGGGAAATCCTCCTTTCTGTAACCGCGAAAGTCTTCCTAAAATTCGTAAACAGGAGCTCCAGGATGCTGCAAATGCAATCGGGATTCAGGACTTAAGAATGTTAGGATACCGTGATAAAACGGTTGAGTTTGAGGATCCGGAAAAATTAATTCAGCATATGGGAGCGATTATTGAGGAAGTAAAGCCATCCCTTATTATCAGTTTTTATCCAGGCTATTCAGTCCATCCGGACCATGATGCAACAGGAGCTGCAGTGGTTGAAGCTGTGAAGCGAATGCCGAAGCAGGAAAGACCGAAGTTAAACCTAGTCGCTTTTGCGAAAAATTGTATAGATGAACTAGGGGAGCCGGATATTGTCCATAATATCAGCGCAGTTATGCCGCAAAAAATTGCAGCGCTGAAAGCACACAAATCCCAAACTCAGCTAATGGTTGCTAATGTAGAAGAAAAGCTGAAGCAAAAGGATCCAGACATGCTCGCTTGGCTAGAGAATGAACGTTTTTGGAGTTATGAGATAGAGAATTAAGAAAGAGATAGGGTAGGGGATTTGTGAAGACAAGTTTGTAGGATTTCGGGGGGTAGTGTCTTCATGACGCGTTCATGCGGACATTGTTTACGCGATTACAAGAATTAGTGTCTTCATAAGCGCACCAGCAAAGCAAAACAAGAGGCAGTTACCCAAACAATCAAATTTGGGTAACTGTCTCTCTCTTTTCAAGCTCTTCCTTCAAATATTGCAGCAAATAGCCGTCTTCTTGCTCGAGAATTTTCACGAGCGCACGTCTTGAGAAGAAGCTAAACAATCCTTTGATCACCACATTCGCTTCAAATCGTACCTGCGTTCCTTCTTCAATTTCATCCAAAAAGTATTTATAGATAATCGTAATGTTACCTGCAACACTTTTCGTAGTATAATTTCGATTAGGCTCAAATTCCGTAATTTCAATTTCTGCTTTCGCTTCTCTGCCACGGATGCTTCTTGTTTCGAGTAGCTTCGTTCCTTTGCCAATCGATCCTTCTGACAATTTCTCTAATCTCACCACATTCGGCATAATCTCTGGGATATTTTCTAAGGTTAATAGATAGTCAAATACCTCTTTTACAGGCTTATGAATGATAATGCTTGATTGAAAGTCTGCCATGCACGTACCTCATCTCAACTAGAATATAAGGAAATCGTCTCAAAGATCCGCTCCTCAAGTCAAGACATAAACGAGGTATTTTCACTAGATTTTCTTCTGATAGACCGAGCAAAATTTGCACCAGTCGGTAATAATGATCTGCTTTCCTTTAATATCGATTAGGCCATCCTTGCGAAGCTTGGAAAATACACGGCTTACGCTTTCTCTTGTGGTGCCGATTAAGGTAGAAAATTCATGTACAGTTAACGGAATCTCAATATACATTTGATTGCAGTGATTGGCCCCAAACTTTTCTGCTAATCTCTCAATCGTTCTCACCGTTTTCGTATAGACATCTAGGAGGGCAATATCCCTCATAATCGTCGTCATATCACGAAGGGATGTACTCATATAACGGATCATTTGAACAGCCAATTCGGGATTTAATGAAATCTCTTGTTCCAAATCATCCGTTTTTAGAAAATACACTTCGCCTTCCTTTACCATCGTTCCTGTTGCAGGGTAGGTGGATTCTCCGTAATTGAACAAACAGGCCTCAGCAAAAATATCTCCCTTATTTTTCATACAAACGATTAGTTCATTTCCTTGATCATCTTGTTTTGTCAGCTTCACTATTCCTGAATGAACAAAGAATACGCCCCGAGCGATTTCAAACTCAGACATTATTTTTTCTCCCTTATTAAAAGGGACCTTTCTAATTCGCTTGTCAATAAGCTGCAAAGACTGTACAGGCAATTCTTTAAAGACTTCTATTTTGCTTAAAAACTCATGAATATTACCCTTACATTCCATTGCTCCACCTCCTTATTAATTCCTAGTTTAACGGAGTGATTCTAAAAGCAATGTGCGGTAAATCACGTTTCTTGATGTCCATCTCTAAAAATCATTTACAAATCCAAAATGTGAGTTTATGATGATAGTGAGTGATTACTCACTTTTAAAATAGGAGTGATAACATGAGTTCACATGAATCCATCATCTCGATTCGGAACGTTTCGAAAGCGTTCGGTAAACAAGAAGTATTAAAAGACATTTCTTTAGACATTAACAAAGGAGAAATCTTTGGTCTCCTCGGTCCCTCTGGGGCTGGAAAAACAACTCTAGTAAAAATGCTTATAGGTTTAGAGATTCCGAATAGGGGAGAAAATTTTCTTTTTCATGAAAAAATGCCTTCTCTAAAGCTAATTGAGCGCGTTGGCTATATGGCTCAATCCGATGCATTATACGGTGAGCTGACTGCCAAAGAAAATCTTGAATTTTTCGGTTCACTTTTTGGGTTAAAAGGAAAAGGTCTACAAGCTAGAATCCATGAAGTAATGGAAATCGTGCAACTCACGGAGCATTTGAATAAAGCGGTTCACAATTATTCAGGTGGAATGAAGCGCCGATTATCCCTTGCGATTGCTTTGCTCCACGAGCCAGAATTATTAATTCTCGACGAACCAACCGTTGGAATAGATCCCGTTTTACGAAAAAGCATTTGGGATGCTTTTTACGAATTGAATGCAAAGGGAACGACCATCATCGTCACTACTCATGTCATGGGAGAAGCGGAAAAATGTCACCGACTTGCACTCCTTCGGGACGGAGGATTGATTGCTGTTGGTACACCAGATGAACTTAAAGAAAACACCAACTCCTCTTCTATCGAAGAAGCTTTCTTAGTGTACGGAGGTGTGAACGCATGAGAGTAAAAGCATTATTTATCCGGATTTTAAGGCAAATTATTCGTGATAAACGAACAATGGCCCTACTTATTTTTGCACCGATTTTAATCTTAACGATGCTTCATCTCGTTTTTAATGGGGATGACTACGTTCCTAAGGTTGGGTTGGTTGATATTCCAGAAGCACTTGAAGAACAACTTCATTTAGACGATGCAGACATCACGAAATACACAGATGAGGGCACTGCTAAGACCGATATAGAGGAAAAAACAATAGATGGCTATATTGTTTTTGATAAAAATGTTCCATCCATCGTCTTAGAGGGCAGCGATCCAAACGTAAATGGAGCCACAATGAGATGGATTCAAGAAGCCTTTAAACCACTGCAGCCAGCTGGTACTGCAAGTGACTTAGATATCGAGTACGTTCATGGCTCAGATGAAATGGGGCAGTTTGATTATTTCGGACCCGTGTTACTAGGATTTTTCATATTCTTCTTTGTCTTTTTGATTGCCGGCGTATCTTTTTTAAGAGAAAGAACGACCGGAACGCTCGAACGACTATTATCGAGCCCATTACGAAAATGGGAAATCGTTGTCGGCTATATTGTCGGCTTTGGGATTTTTACGGTGATTCAATCAACCATCATCGTCTCCTTTGCCATTTATGTATTAGGAATGTTGATGGAAGGGGCTTTTATTTACGTTCTCTTGATCACACTCGCACTCTCATTCACAGCTCTGACCTTGGGAACTTTGCTGTCAGCATTCGCCAATAACGAGCTACAGATGATTCAATTCATTCCGATCGTCATTGTCCCTCAGATCTTTTTCTCTGGACTCTTTAATTTAGAGACGATTTCTGAGTGGTTAAACTGGATTGGACCATTTACTCCACTCTATTATGCGGCAGATGCACTTCGCAATGTGATGGTGAGGGGAGCTGGTTGGGATGAAATTTACCTGAATTTGCTCGTTCTGATCGGCTTTTCAGTTTTCTTTGTAATCCTAAACATACTCGCACTACGAAAATACCGTAAGATTTAACATTTTGACTCATTTTCAATTACAATAAGGTTATTATTGTTTCAAAGGAGCTTTTACATGAACGAGCTAGACAATCTTATTGGAGATTTATATGAATATGATGACGAGCTTACGGCTAAGCAAAGGAAAATCATTATTGCCGCTATCGAGGCCTTTGCTGAAAAAGGGTATGCTTCTACTTCTACAAGCGAAATCGCTAAAAATGCTGGTGTAGCAGAGGGAACCATTTTTCGCCATTATAAAACGAAGAAGGATTTGCTTATTTCCATAGTGGGTCCGATGGTGCAGAAATTTATCGCTCCATTCGTCATTCGAGATATGGAAAAAGTGTTAAATCAAGATCATGAATCGATTGATGATTTTTTGAGAGCGATGCTGAAAAATCGAATTGCGTTCGTCAGCAAAAATAAGCTTTTATTTAAAATTCTTATTCAAGAAATTCCTTTTCAGCCTGAGTTGAAGGAATTGTTTAAAAAGCATATTGGAATGAAGGTCATTGAAAAGGCGACTCTTATCATTCAACACTATCAGGAGAAGGGGCAGCTTGTCGACCTCCCTCCTGCCACCATCATCAGAGGAATTGCTTCTAGTATTTTCGGCTTTATTGTCACAAGAAACTTGCTTTTACCTGAGCTTGATTGGGACGATGAAGTGGAAATGGAGCGTACGATTCAATTTATTTTGCATGGAATTAAGAAGTAGAGCCCACGGTTCCAATTTGAGCATTAAAAAAGGAAAACTCGCCAGCGAAAAATATGGCGAGTTTCTTTATTAGAAATACAAAAATCCTGATTACTTGTGGTACGTTTCAACGTAATAAATCAATATGAGGTTCTTTCTTTTTTATCCGGCTCAATTGCGGCTCATTTTTTAAATTTATATTTACTGGATTTATTTCTCTTGACTCATTCTCTTCTAAATATGATGTCTTGTAATCTGTAAGAGGAATATAAGCGGAGTTTTTCCGTTTAGATGCAGAATGAAGCGCGTTTTGGGATATATAAGGGAAGTTTTTCCGATTATGCAAAGAAAAACCCCCTATTTTCACATTTTTCGAGTCAATAGGCGGAATTACTCCGTCTATATAAGCTGTTTTTAATAATAACAACTAATTTAGCGGAATTTTTCCTGCTATTTATCAGCTCGGTCCTTAACCCCATTCCTCTTATCCATAAATGCGTACCCTCTCGATCCTAGATGTGGTAATAACGTGAACCCTGAGCCTGTTCTTTTGTGAAAACAGATTCTATTTTCCAAGTGAATCAGTCAAGAACGCCTCTAAATATTCAACATCAGTGATTTTCTTATTGCACTCCGCGCTATCCACACAAATAATATTGCCGATCGATTTATAGTAGTCCGGATTTTTTGCTTTTTTCGCTTTTGTGACGGTAGAAAAATAAGAAACCTCACTAAAACTATTACAGATGGAGCACATATTTTTCTTACTGATTGGGGTCAGTCTACATTCGATTCCAACCATTTCACCATCCAACTCATATACAATGTATTTTTTGTTAGTTCCTAAATCGTTCCAGCTTAAATAGGTTAAGTGATTATGGTCAATTAACGAAAGGTCAGGTAGCTTCAATTTTTTGTTCTTCGGAAACATTTTTTTCAGCTGTTGCTCTGTGATTTCAGGAAATGGAAACACAAAGGATGTTAGATGTTTGATATATTGCTCATACTCATCATCCTTCTTCAGTTTAGAAAGATCGAGCATCTCTTGTTGTTCGACAGAGGCTGTTGGAAAAAGTTCTATGATTTTGGCATTGGCTAAGTCAATCGTTGCCCTCAACACATTTGAACTTACATTCTTTTTAATACTATCCTTAATGATCGCAATCTGCCGTTTTATAAAATTTAACTGTTCATTTTTAATAAATTGTTCGGTCATCATGTAATTCTCCTATCTTATTGCTTAACCATTATTCTAAGTGATACGATGCCCTTTTAAAATGGAGAAAATAAGTTAGAAACGTTCTTTACATAAAGAAACACTGGTGACAAATTTTCACCAGTGTCATTCATCTATTTATTATGCGAGTAAACAATTTTCTTAATCGTTTCAGTCGAAAGATGGTAGTCCTTCGCTAGTTGCTGAATGCTAATACCCGTCCTAAAAGAATTTCTGATGCTCGTATTTCGACGATCTAGCATCCGTCTCCCGCCACTTGAAGTACCCCATTTTTGGTACTCTTGCTTCGGAATATAAAGAGTTTCTCCCTGAACATACTTTTGTATTTCTTCAAGTAATTCCTCTGGTAAAACTTTGGTTGCATTCGTATACTTCATTTGTGCTCGCTCCTTATTCTTGAGTTCTATCAAATAAGGTGCAAAGCCAATCTATTAGTTAGCGATAAAAATTAACGATTTCGCCCCATGCAAAGTATCGCCTTTCCAATAATAGGCTTTGCATGAGTGGTTGAAGTCCCAGACAATCTTAAGAGATTCTCCATCGTGTATACACCTCCCTCAAGTTCTTACAATCCTTTTAAATCAATTGTATAGAGTCGATCATCCTTCTCATCAGGCGTCCCGCGGCCATCGGTATTGTTCGAGACAAAATATAGGGTTCCGTTTTCAATCAAAACGTCACGGATTCGACCGAGTCCGGTAATGAGCTCGCGCGTTTCCTTCGTTTTCAAATCGAACTCACGAACAGCATTGCCTCTTAATGTGGCTACATACAGTTTTCCTTCATAATACGCCATTCCAGATGGTGCCCACGTATCGGTACCTGATTGAAAGAGCGGTGATTCCACCCCAAGCTTCGTTTCTTCGCCAACGACATTGGGCCAGCCATAATTAGCTTCAGGCTTAATCAAATTGATTTCGTCATGAGCAGATGGGCCGTGTTCACTTTCATACAACGTACCATCTTCGGCCCAGGCGAGCCCTTGAGGATTCCTATGCCCATAGCTATAAACGTAGGAGTCGCCAAAAGGGTTGTCGTCTGGAATCGAGCCGTCCAAATTCATTCGTAAAATCTTTCCACCGAGCGATGTCACATCCTGTGCCGTTTCAGGGTCTGTAGCGCCATCTCCAGTTGTCGCGTACAATTTACCATCTGGACCAATTTTCAAGCGTCCACCGTGGTGATACTGCCCACTTGGGATATGATCGACCAATAACTCCTCTTCTTGCCACACGTCATCCTCTAGTTTAAACGTCACAATCCGATTAAACTGACCAGACTCATCCTGATAGGTATAATAGCCATACGCCCTACCCGATTCATTAAAATCCAGCGCCAACACAAATCCAAGCAACCCTGCCTCGGCAGCTGTTGCTAGCGGCTTCTCTAGTACCACTTTTTGACGCAACTGGGAGTCCCCTTCAATTTTCATGACACTACCGCTTCGCTCGCTTATATAAAAAGTATTGTCCAGTTTGTTAATGGACCAAGGAATATTTAGATTTTCTGCCATCACAGTGGGTGTTAAATTTGGAACATTCACTTCCTGTATTTCTTGATTCATGTCTTCGTTTTCGGGACTTGATGTACAAGCAGTCAAAAGAAGAAGAGAAACAAGCACCCATTTTTTCATCTAATACCCCCTTATTTAATTGCCTCCAAAATCGCTTTGCCTACACCGCTCTCTTCATTGGTCGCAGTAACAAAGTGGCATTGTGATTTCACGGCATCATCAGCATTTCCCATCGCAACAGCACGACCTACGCGTTGAAACATGGAAATATCATTATAATTATCGCCAATGGCCATTGTCTCCATAAGTGAGATCCCTCGTTCTGCAGTAAACGCTTCGAGAGCTAGCCCTTTTTGCGCATGAATGCCATTAATTTCAAGATTTTCTTTTCCTGAAGAACTAATCGCAATGCCATCTACCTCGTTTAATTCTTGGCGAACCTTCCCTAACACGTCACTGTCGAAGGAAAAAGTTAAGAGCTTGTAAATATGATGGTCTTTATCCGCAAAGATAAAGTCGCTGCTCTCGATCTCTGTAATAAATTCCACTCGTTCTTGTAAAATTGCTTCCACTTTCTCCGCATCTGCATCACTATGCGTTGTCTCAACGAAATTTTTGAGAATGGAGATTCCTTTTTCCATATCCATCGTAAAGATGCCCTTGCTCGTAAAGAACTCCACATACACATCGTTGTCTTCAAGCTTCTGAACGATTTGTTTAGCAACTTCTTTATCAAGCGGACTGAAATCTGTAATCTCTCCGTTAGGCGTTCTCACTTCAGCTCCGTTGACACAAATCATCGGACAAGTGATGCCCGCTTCCTTCAAGATGTAAATCGCCTCAGGATAAGAGCGTCCTGTCGCAATGACGACTTCAACGCCTTGTTCTTGAGCCTTTTTAATCGCGTTTTTATTTTCCTCTGTAATCACATGCTCCTTTGTGAGCAAGGTTCCATCCATATCGATCGCGATGCATTTAATCATTGTTGCACACACCTTCCATTCATATGTATTTACTACCTTCACGAATACTTAAGCTCGCTAAAGGTTGCTGTTCGATGAACTGTTTGACCGATTGAGGATTTGTTTTTGAATATTCCCTCAGAGCCCAGCCAATCGCTTTTTCGATAAAAAATTCCTTTTCATACGCGTTCTCTTTGATATAACGAAAAAGAAGCGCTTCATCCGTGTTCTTCTTATATTTTAACTGAAACAAAATGGCTGCCCTTCTTAACCAGATGTTGTCACTCACTGCCCAGCCATCTATCTTAGATGATATCACATCTGGATATGTGGCTGCGATTTGACCAACCAGCTTAGGTGCAATCGTATCCACCGTATCCCACCAGGATTTCGTCGTAATGAGCTGTTCTAAAAGAGGCATATCATCCTTATTTAGCTTCTTCACCAACTTCTCTAAATAGCTCAAGGCCGCATATTGATACTCTCTTTCTTCCTTTTCCCAAAGAGCAAGGACAAAGTCGGGTTGAAATGGGGCTTTTAAGATTCCACTTTCTTGATAAAATTGCTTAAGTAGTTCTCTTCTTTCGGGAGTCTTAATCCCAAGAAACTCAAATTGATCCCGCAAATATTTTTTCATCGGACTCGCATTTGCTTCATTTCGGTTTGCTTCAAATAATGACACTAGTTCATTTAACATTTTTCTCTCCTTCGAAACGTTCTCAAATTTGTACGGTCTCTTGTTGTTCCGTAAAACCTTCTTGGTAAATGCGACTGATGATCGATTCAATGTCAGGCTCTTCTACCGTTAGGTCTTTAATATTATGCGTTTGGGAGATTTGTGTAATCAAGTCAGACGCGGAAATTTCATCGCGATTAAAACGAATCCAATACCTGTTTCCTTCCTGCTTCACCAGTTCACCACCAGTAACAAATCGTTGCTTGGACGTATCCTCCAAGTCCACGACAAGGGTTCTCATTTTTCCGAAGCGCTCTTTTACCGCTAGTATCTCTCCATCATACACCTTCTGCCCGTGATCGATCAGTACCATGCGCTGACATAGCTTCTCAATATCCTCCATGTCATGAGTCGTTAAAATAACGGTCACCTGTTTTTCACGATTAATCTCTTGAATAAAGGTTCTCATTTTTTCTTTTGCGACGACATCCAAACCAATCGTTGGTTCATCCAAAAATAGAATCGCTGGATCATGAAGTAAGGATGCTGCGATATCAGCACGCATCCGTTGCCCAAGAGAGAGCTGCCGCACTGGCGTATTAATAAATTCATTGAGTCCGAGAATCTCTTGAAAAATGTCCATGTTCTCTTTATAACGCTTGTCTGGAACGCGGTAGATCGCTTTTAAAAGCTCAAATGATTCAATCGTGGGCAAGTCCCACCAAAGCTGAGTTCGCTGGCCGAATACGACGCCTATATTTTTCGCGTTTTCCTGACGATTTTCATAGGGTACGATGCCATTTACTCTGACGTCTCCGCTAGAAGGCACTAAAATTCCTGTAAGCATCTTGATCGTCGTCGACTTCCCCGCTCCATTTGGCCCGATATAACCGACCATCTCCCCTTTTTCAATCGAAAAACTAATGTCTTTCACCGCTTCTTTTTTCGTAAACTCTCGCTTAAAAAGACTCTTTACCGCCCCCATGACTCCTGTCTCACGCTTCGCGATGAAAAACTCTTTCTGCAACCCATTCACTTCAATGATTGACATGTCCACACATCCTTCTATGAGCCTGTACTTTTATATCGTTTCAATCCTTGCATCCAGATAAAATAAGAAAGCATGAAAAACAAAATTCCAACTAATGGTGAAAAATACCCGATTGCATCGGGAAAAAACGGTGTTTCTTTTTCCAAAATGACGGTCGACGGAAAATAATTCACAAACCCAAACGGAATCACAAAAGCCGTCACCCATTGGAGGATTTTCGGGTAAATCATCAGAGGATAGTACGTCAGATTTCTCGCAGGATACATCGCCACCCAGTAGAATTGCTCGGACTTCGTTGTCCAAAAAGCCAGGGCAGAAATAATCACGAGAAGTCCCCCTTGAATCAAAACTCCTCCTACGATCACACCAAGTAAAAATATGGCCTTTCCGATTGTCCAATCGATCTGCAGTTCGAAGCTGACCCATGTAAGTACGACAACACTGAAGATAAACTGACCAAAGGATGAAACTTCAAATTTCATCGCCATAAAATGAAAAAAAGGATTGATTGGCCGAACAAGAAAACGGTCAAATGTCCCGTTAAGTATATATGTATCTAGACTGCGAAAATGGAAAAATAAAATAATGCAAAATCCCCACGAAACAATCGAAAGGGCTAAGAGAAAGAGCATTTCGTAAAAATTCCAATCTCCTAAAGTTTGAAACTGATAGAGCATTACCCACATCGTCACAGCAGTCCCCGTATAAGCAGTCAGCATGCCAATAATCCGCATGATAAAAGCAAAACGGTATTGGAGCTGAGCTCTAACACCTGCACCAATAAGTTTGAAATATAAATTTATGTATTTCACGATAGCCATTTTTTATCCCCCTTGAACGACCACTTTATGTGACGCTCGGTTCCAAACAAGTCGCAAAATTAAATAGCAAACCACAAGCCAGAACAACTGAATTCCTAAGGCCATGTAGATTTGGCTTCCGCTTATTTGACCGATAAAGATCGAAATTGGTAGAAAGAAAATGCTTTGAAAAGGTAGGTACATCGCGATTGTTTCTAGCCACCCTGGGAAAAACCAAAGGGGGATGACTGAACCGGATAATAAGGACATGGCAAAATAAAAAATATCCTCTATTCCACCCGTTTCAACTAAGAAAAAGGTAAGTAATCCAAACGTCATTTCCACACAGTAACGAATGAGAAATCCGAGGAAGGCAGAAAGAATGAAATAGATCCAAGTGAATCCATCTGTAGGTAGAGTTAAGTCCATAAATAAAAAAAGGAGAAAGTAAATCGGCAACAAGGCTGTCAGCATATAAAAAGCGACACTACCGAAGTCGGCAAATAAATACCTCAATGGGACATCAAAAGGGCGCATTAATTCAAGAGAAATGTCGCCTGTCCGGACCTTCTCCTGAATATCCCATAAAGGCGTCCCTGCCTCATTTACGCCATCTAAAAATTTGCTCACTACTATGTACGTAAGCATGGCCGTGAAGGATACCCCTGCTGCTTCTTCCCTTCCGGCATAAAGAGCTGTCCAGATGGACCCCCACATGACCAAAAAAATTAAATTGGACCCTGTCCTTGACCATACCTCAAAACGGTAAACAGCCGAGCGCAAAAATGCTTTTTTCGTAAATGTCCAATACATATTCAATTGACCCATTTTGCACCTCTTGTACAAATTTAGATTATTAAGACTATTCCATATTCTAACATAGGGTGATGAGAAAAGGCTATCCAGTTCCGGACAGCCCTTTGATACCTAGGAGAGTTTTTCAATTTCTTCAATAATTTTTTCTTTAAGTGAAGTCACAACAGAGAAATCCATAGCATCGATATAGATGCTTTCAAGTTCATCTCTTAATCCCTTGGCTTCGGTAAGATGAGAAATGGCTTCACTCATTTTCTCTTTGTACTTTTTAGAACAAACTTCTATTTTGTCAGCAAAGATTTCATCTGTTCCGGCTTTAATAACGGTTCCATACAAATCGATAATTTCATCCCCTTGACGAGATGGGAAGTATTCATGGGGAGCGGTACTATCAAAAATAGCAATTCCTAATTCTCTAAAAATCAACATATCTAAACTATAAGGGTCGAAACCACAATGATAAATCTCTACATCAAATCCCCGTTCTTCTCCCTCTTTGGCGATTTTTTTCAGCATAGTTGATTTACCTGAACCTGGCCTTCCTTTTAGAAAAAAGCGTTTCGGAATATCCTCCGTTAAGTTTGGAACAAAGTCGATTGCTCCTTTTGGAGTCGCTGCTCCTAAAAAACGGTGCTTAATAGCAGATTTTTTGTTTAAAGACATGCTTTCAAAAAAGGATTCTATCAATTTCTCGGTTAGTTTATTGGCTTCATTGAAGTCCATGCTATCAATATAGATTTTTTCCCAGTCATCATGTATTTTCAAAGCTTCTTCAAAAGTACTGTAAGCAGCGTTAAACGCTGTGCTGATTTGTTTCGTTAAGTCGATGATTCTATCTTTCTGCAAAGCTAGTTTTTCTGAATCCAAAGCCTCTCCTAAATTCACGTATTCCTCCACAGCACCTGGAGCTTTCGGTTCAATCACATGCGGTGCCGTTCCATCTACCACTCCTACTTTTAAGTTTGGAATGATGACTCCGTCAATGGAATTATTATCGGAAGAGCAATGTAAAAACTCAATATCGAATCCTTTTTCCACCCATTTTGTGCCTATATCTTTCATTAAAGTAGATTTCCCTGTACCAGGACCACCTTTTAAAATAAATACTCGGTCAAGTCCTTCGAGACATTCCTCGTATAAACTGTAAAATCCTCGAGCCGTATTTCCACCTGCGTAATAATTTATAATCTTCCCAGCCAAAATTAACACATCCTTTAAAGGATTTTCTTCCTTTTATTCATATGCAAAAATGGGCGGCTGGGTTAATGACCTAACAACCTTTTGTCAAAAATCATGACAAATCGTTCTATTTGATGAGGTCAACTAACTTTGCATCGCTGGCTGATTGTAAGTCCATTACCTTAAGTTCCATTTGAAGACCAATTTTCCCTCCACTGACAACGATCGTTTCCGAGTTCTGTGCACCTTCATGAATAAAAGTCGGATACGACTTCTTCATCCCAATGGGCGAACAGCCACCCCTTATATAGCCCGTCCATTTCTGAATATCCTTGACGGGAATCATTTCAATCTTTTTTTCATTAGCCGCTTTTGCCGCCTTTTTCAAATCAAGCTCATCTTCTACTGGAACAATGAACACATAGAGATTTTTGCTTGTCCCTTGGGCAACCAATGTTTTAAAAACGATTTTCGGATCCTTATTAATTTTTCCTGCGACGGAAACGCCATCAATTTTTCCATCTTTATTTTCATAGGAATAAAGTTTATAAGAAATTTTTTTCGCATCCAATATTCGCATGGCATTTGTCTTACTGACCTTCATGACTCATACCCTCTTTTTCTTTTTCCTCCATCTTATCAAGAAGTGGAAAGAGCTTCCAATTATTCGTTTTCCATGAGTGATTTATGAATCCAAATTGCCGCTTGTGCCCCGTCCCCCATAGCGATTGTCACCTGCTCGGAATGGGCCACAATATCCCCTGCTGCCCAAACATTTTTAACACTCGTCATTTTCGTCCGTGGATCCACGATAATATGCTTGTTTTCTAGAAGTTCAGCGCCTAATTGATTAGCTAATTGGGACTTCACTTCATTCGAGCCAAAGGCAACAAAACCATGGCGCGCTTCAAGCTTTTCTCCATTTTCGAGAATGACTCCTTGAAAGTGATGTCCTTCGGCGAGTACGGACTGAATTGGCATCTCATAATAAGTGATTTGTTTTTCATTTAAACGTTGTAGGAGATCAGCATCTACTTTTTGAAGTTCATGATTTATGTAAATGAGGTTGTCCGTCCAATAGGTAAGCGTTAGGGCCATACTTGCTCCCACATTCCCAGAACCGAGCACAATGGTGGGCTTGTCTTTGATTTCATAGCCATCACAATCTGGACAGACGTATACACTTTGCCCTAGGCATGGGAATAGTTCCGGAAATTCCGGCAAACGGTCCATCACTCCTGTCGCGATTAATATTCGTTTCCCGTGGTACCTGGTACCATTATGGACGGTCACAACAAACGTTTCTGCCTGCTCGATTTTCTCGACTTTTTCGAGTAAAAATTGTACCCCTAATTTCTCTGCCTGGCTTTGACCAGCAGTTCGCAAATGCTCCCCACTTACCCCATCTGGATACCCTAAGATGTTGTGGTAACTTTGGCATATCGTTGAGCGGCCGTCCCCTGCATCAATAACGAGAACCTTATGCATGTATCTTCCTAACTGAATCGCCGCCTGCAATCCAGCAATCCCACCGCCAATAATGATGCAATCGTAATTCATGAAAAGGACTCCCTTCAAAAATGGTTACCTTTTAATTTCCCCGAGGGAGTATATTGTTACTCATTTTAGAAATTTATGTTGGATGCGTAATTCTAACTAAGTTTAGTGAAATTCTTGCAGAAAAAGCATATATAAACTAAGAATTAATACAGAGGATTTCACACTCGAAATATTTAATTGGACGAACGGAGAAAGTTACTCTAAGAAGGTATTAACAATGTTTAGGAAGAAATATTTATTACGAGTGTTACATTACTTTGATTTACTATTAAAAGTGTAGTCCATTTAAAGAATTGAACGAAAGGAGTACTGGTTCGAAATGAAATCGATAAATTTTTTCATTCTCACAGCATTTTTCCTACTAGAGCTAGGTGCAATTGCTTCGTTCAGCTACTGGGCATATCACCTCTACACAGGGACCGCCGTCAAGATCATATTAGCGATAATTGCACCGCTCGTTATTGCAACTATATGGGGAGTTTTTCTCTCCCCAAAAGCGTCGCTGCCTATCTTTCCCTTCCCTCTACGAACAACACTTAAGCTAGTTGTATTTGTTTTTGCTTCGGTAGCATTATACGCAACTGGGAAAAGTGGACTCGGGGTTACTTTTCTAATAATATCCGTTCTTATCGTGATGACAGTTTTCATCTTGAATCTGCATGAAGTTAAAATGTGAATCGGGGACTTAATCAAAGAAGGATTAACGCATTTTTTGTTGAAGCTAGTGCACTAACGCTTTTTAATGACCACCGTGTTCCTCACTGCAATTAGCAGGAGCATAATATATTTTGTTCCTGCTAATTTAGGATTGTCATAAACCTTCTAAAAACAATAAGATAGCAGAATCTTTGCTATCTTATTGTTTTTATACTTATAGGTATACTCCAAAAGGGCGTGGCTTAATGAAAGTATAGATTAACCAATTCCTTTTTGCCGCTGAGATCGTACCAAATCAGCATAAAATCCGTTCTTTTCAAGCAACGTTCGGTCCGTTCCTTGCTCAATTACCTGCCCATCTTTCAAAACGATAATCAAATCCGCATTTTGAATCGTATTCAAACGGTGAGCGATGACGAACGAGGTTCTGCCTTCCATCAACTTGGTCAAAGCATCTGTTATCTTCATTTCCGTAATCGTATCAATACTGCTCGTCGCTTCATCTAAGATCAGCAGTGACGGGTCTGCCAGCATCGCACGAGCAATCGAAAGGAGCTGGCGCTGTCCATGGCTTAAATCGCTTCCTTCTGAGCTCAAGACCGTATCATAACCGTCTGGAAGCTTAATGATGAACTCATGTGCATTTGCTTTCTTCGCCGCTTCCACGACTTCTTCATCTGTAGCAACCAAGTTTCCATAGCGAATATTTTCTCTTACCGTCGTTCTAAAAAGGACTGAATCCTGTAAAACAAAGGCTGTCTGTTTTCGCAAGCTCCGTCGCGTAATGTTTTTAATATCCTCACCGTCCACGTAAATCGTTCCTTCATCCGCATCGTAAAAACGAGACAATAACGAAATCACCGTTGTTTTTCCAGCGCCTGTTGGTCCAACAAGTGCGATGGTTTGACCTGGAGCAGCACGGAAACTCACATTTTTCAAAGTTGCGACGTCTTCTTCATAGGAGAAAGAAACGTGTTCAAAGACAATCTCTCCATCCAATGAGGAAATATCAACAGCCTCCGTTTCATCTACGGCTTCCTTTTCCTCATCCATGATTTGAAATACACGCTCTGCTCCCGCAATGGCGGACAAGATCATGTTGAACTGGTTCGCTAAGTCATTCAATGGGCGAGTAAATTGACGAGAATACGTCGTGAAGGTGACAATTACCCCAATTGAAACGACCCCTTTTACAGCTAAAATTCCGCCAACCCCAACAATGATGGTGAAGCTAACATTGTTCAGCATATTCATCAATTTCGGGATAAAACCAGAATACGTTTGCGCCCAATAGCTCGACACTCTTAGCGCCTCATTTTTCTCCTCAAACTCTTCGATCACACGACTCTCTTGCGAATACATTTTGATGATTTTTTGACCGGAAATGGTTTCTTCTATGTAACCATTCATGTCGCCCAATTCTCTTTGCTGTTCTTTAAAATAAGCTCCAGTACGATTCGTAATCCATTTCATTCCCGCGAACAAGACTGGAACGATTAACAATGTTAAGAAAGTTAACAAGGGACTAAGAAACAGCATCACGATAATGGTCCCAACCAGCGTCAGTGTACTCGTGATCACTTGAATTACTGCGGCATTTAACGTTCTACTGACATTTTCCATATCATTCGTTAAACGGCTCATTAACTCACCGTGTTGTCTTTTTTGAAAAAAGGCCACTGGCAGTTTTTGTAGATGTGAGAATAAATGATTTCTCATAAAAAAGACGACGTTTTGCGCAATCCCAATCATCCAGTAGTTTTGGAAAAAGATTGCCCCAGACTGGAGGACGAAAATGAGAACGAGCCACGCGAGCATCGGAAAGAGCTGTTCTCCACCCCAGCCCGAGATCACTCCATCTACTGCCACACCTAATAGATACGGTCCAATTAATGCAAGAGCTGAACTGATCAAAATCATGACCATCACGAGGAAAAATAGCCCCTTTTCCTTCGCCATATACTGCCAGATTCGTCGCATGGTCCCTTTCATATCTTTTGCTTTTTTAGTAGACAATTTTGCCCGCCTCCCTTCCTTCAGCCTGTGATGCATAAATTCTTTGATAGTAGCTGCTTTCTTTTAAAAGCGTGGCATGATTACCAAACGCGACAATTTTACCGTTATGAAGCAAGAGAATCCGGTCCGCTTCCTTCACCGAACTAATTTTTTGCGCAATCAACAAAATTGTACACGCTTGTTCTTTCAGTGTTTCAAGAATATTCGCCTCTGTGCGCGCGTCAAGTGCACTCGTGCTATCGTCTAATAATAGAATGCTAGGCTTGCGGACAAGGGCTCGCGCAATGGACAGACGTTGTTTTTGCCCACCGGAAAAATTGACTCCTCTTTGCCCAATATGCGTATCATAGCCCTCAGGTAATTTCATGATAAAATCATGGATTTCCGCTTGCTTCGCCGCTTCCATAATTTCCTCTATAGTCGCATTATCTTTACCCCAATGAAGATTTTCTTTAATGGTTCCAGAAAAAAGATGCGCCTCCTGTGGTACCAATCCAATCTGACTACGTAAGCTTTGCACATCCATCGCGGCGATATTTTCACCATCGATAAAAATCTCACCTTCACTTGCTTCGTACAGACGAGGAATCAATTGGAATAGCGTTGATTTTCCCGAGCCTGTTTCACCAAGAATGCCAATGGATTCTCCAGCCTTGATCGAAAAATGAATATCGTCCAGAACCTCATCCTCCAGATAACGAAAGGACACATGGGAGAAATCAATATTCCCCTTGAACGTTTTACTCACCGTTTCTTTTTCTGGCAATTCAGCTGTGTGCTCGTCCAGAACCTCGGAGATTCTCTCAGAGGAGGCTTTTGCTCTCGAGAAATTCATCATGAAGAAAGAAAAGATAGAAAAGGCAAACATGATCCGTGATGCATAGTTGAGGACTGCGACAACTTCTCCAGGCTTTGCTCCTCCTATGCTTAACTCAATATGACCAAACCACAGGATGATAATGATCGCCACATTCATGCCTAGCATCAAAATCGGCATGGAAAGTTCCATTAACCTTAATGCTTTTTTATTATCATCCATTAAAGTCGTATTTACTTTGACGAAACGTTCCTCTTCAAATGGTTCACGTGCATAGGCTTTAACAAGACGCATGCCTAATAAATTTTCGCGAATAACACGATTCACTCCATCCAATTTTCTTTGCACTTGCTGGAATAGAAATACACCTTTTTTTAAAATCCAAATGGTGATAAGTAATAGAACCGGAACGGAGATTAGTAGAATATGAGCAAGCCTCACATGGATCGTATAGGCCATAACAATCCCGAAAATGATAAATAAAGGTGACCTTAATGCAATCCTGAGAATCATAAAAATAAAGTTTTGAATTTGCGTAATATCATTGGTCAATCTTGTGATCAATGAGGAAGTAGGATATTTTTGAAACTGAGAAATAGCAAATTCTTGGATCTTATGAAACAAGCTGCTTCGAATATCAGCTCCCATTCCCTGGCCTGCTCTTGCTGCATAAAAGGAATTGATAATTCCACCAGCGAAAGCGATAAATGAAAGTCCTAACAATATTCCTCCCCACGTATAGACGACGGAAAGATTCCCTTTGACAATCCCCTCATCAATGATAATCGACATAATAACGGGCTGATATAATTCCACCGCCAGCTCTAAAATCGTAAAAAATACGGCAATCCACATGGCTAGCTTATACGGTTTAGCGAACTTTAGTAATAGTTTCATCATCTTTCCCCCATGCTGTTCTCCACGTTCCGTTATTTCGCAACCCAAAATAATTCCGTAGATAATCATCAATTTTACCAAAAATTCAATCTCTTCGATACCCTTTTGATTATCTGAAATTTAGTTCCGATGAAAGGGGTAGCCTCACCAACTTAAAAAACCTTGAAAGGCATATAGCCAATCAAGGTTTCTTTTATAATAATTAATTTTTTGCAGCCAACAAAAAGATTTAATATATATTTCTTTTCATCATTGAATCTGTGACTTTTCTAATTGTATTCTCTCCATACCCTCCTCCAATTGAATAGGAAATGTCCAATACTTTTATTGCAACATCTTCAATGTCAATATTAGTCATATCAACATTATTCTTTTCCATTTCTTCCTTAATTATTTTTTTCGTGAGTTCTATGTCTTTTTTTGAAGCTTTATACACAATTATCTCCCCTTTTTCATGTTTTGAATTAAGGTAATTTATTTATACGCTCTAACTTTATTTGTAATTTTGTGATTGCCTGTGTTGCTCCTCCTGGACCATATTCAGGGAAATCCTTTGTTAGAGGTTCTAAGTAATTTGCTTTTCCCCAATTACCATTAGGTATTCTAATATCATCAATAATTTGTAAAGTATCAAAAGAGCCTCGAATAGATGCATCATGTGGAACTTGTAATTTCCCCGGTGCAGGTGAATCAAACTTATTAAAACTAAAGTAAGTACCGTTTGAATTCACAGGAATTACCTTTGTTTTACTTAATTGATCAATATAAGGTGCATCCTTGGACATATACCTGTATCCAGTTGACGGAACTGCATCTCCAGATGGAGTTACATAAAAATCAGCCTTACCCTTATCCGCAACACTATCCTCAGCACCATTTGCCTTCTGACTAATCTTCGTAATTGCTGGGTCATCACATGCACAGCTATGTATGACGAATTTTGGAGCAAAATACGTACCGGCTCCGACCAGAACCATGGTGGTTGCAATGGTAATGGCTGCTCGCTTTCCTGCCTTTTTCCAATCAATTGTTCCGTTTTCTTTCCACTGCGTAACGCCATCAAATACAGTCGTGGTAGCTCCATTTAATCCGCTATAAATCGAACTATCCTTAAACGCTCCCCATCCCCGATTGATGGAACTGGCGATTTTCGTTGCAGGTTTCTTTGTATATTTTAATAGAGTATTATGTATGATCCCATTATTAAAAAACCTTGACAGGCACTTTGCCAATCAAGGTATTGAGTTTAATAAAGTCCCATATCTCTAAGAGTTTTAATTAACGAATCGTAAAAATGTTGACATGCCTCTTCCTCTTTTCGGAATACCTTTAAGCCAGATTTACTTCCTCGCTCACTATAATAAACTTCCCATATTCCATTTGTCTGAGAAATACAGTAAGCCTCGTTTGGTAATCCCCCTTCCAGAGAATACACATCACGTCTAATTCTTTCCGAAATTAACCTTAACTCTAATTCTTTGAAATTCATTTATCACTCCACCCTTCTAAGATAACCACCATCAATAAGTTCTTTTACCGACTTATCAAATTTATATTGGATACCACCACCTGGTTCGTCAAACCAAGGAGCAATTTTACCGCCTTGTACTTCAATTGGTTTAACTATTTCATAAACATTATACGGCTTAGACTCAGTTCCCGGCGCTAAGGAGCGTTGACCGTATGGTGTACCTGCAGGAGATACAAATCTACCGGTTTCTAATCCGTACCTGTCAATTCTTGTACCTATCTGAAGCGTTACTGGTTGAGGGGCTCCTTCAAAACCATCTTGCTTCGGCCATATTATATTTCCTGACTCATCGAACCAATTGTTAGTTTTAACAGTGCCCTTACCCGCAGCACTATCGCCAGCACTCTTTGCCTTCTGACTAATCTTCGTTATTGCTGGGTCATCACACGCACAGCTATGTATGACGAATTTTGGAGCAAAATACGTACCGGCTCCGACCAGAACCATGGTGGTTGCGATAGTAATAGCTGCTCGCTTTCCTGCCTTTTTCCAATCAATTGTTCCGTTTTCTTTCCACTGCGTAATGCCATCAAATACAGTCGTGGTGGCTCCATTTAATCCACTGTAAACCGAACTTGCCTTAAACGCTCCCCATCCCCGATTAATGGAACTGGCGATTTTCGTTGCTGGTTTTTTTGTATATTTCGTTAAAATTCCTGCAACCCATTTTCCTGGGCCCCTTATCGTTTGGGTCCCTACACTACTAAAAAGCTTTGCCGCCACAGGTCCCATTACCCCGCCTATTGTAAAATTAAAAAGTAGACTGTTTAGGGTGAAGGCTTCCTTCCAAAAGCTACTGTCACCTGTGAAGAGATAATGCAAAGCGCCATGTAAGATCGTAAAACCAACTGCACCCGAACCGCCAAACAATCCTAATGTTACTACTCTTAAAAAACCGGACGCCGGTAAAAATTTGAATATGCTTAATGCACGTAAAATTCCAAGTCCCGCCAATGATGCAATCCCTGAAGAAAGTCCACCTGCAAGCATCCCCTTGAAACTTGTATCCCCGCCAATTGCTGTCGATAATACCCCGATTGCACCAAAGGCAATGGCCCCTACTACAACTCCCACTGACAAGGCTATACCGACAGCAGCCAATACCCACGCACCAACAAGAATAATTCCTGCGATAACCACTATTGCACCAATGACCTTTAATACTGTCTGTACCCACTCTTGCGAGAAAAATTCTTTGAGATCATCCCAGGCATCTTCAGACCAGTCCTTGAAATCTTTCCATTTATCTCCTGCCCAGTCAGTGAACTCGTTCCATTCATCTACTATCAGGTCTTTCACATCGATCAGTTTAACTTTGATGTCAGCAATGAGCTTCTTTCCCCAATCCGTCAATCGATCCAAAACCGAGTCGTCATTGTCACTCGGATCATCCTTAGGATCAGTCACTTCTATCTTGGTGATCCTTTGGTTTTGTGATTCTACATCGTCCACATCTGCCCATACAGGAGTAGATAACGTAAAAAGGAAGCTAATCAATATCATAGTAACAAAACTAAAGAGCCCTACTTTCCTGAAACGATTCATTTTTACCTCCTTGAAAGTTCAATATCGTAAACTGGCGAAGAAAACTGCAAGAAAAAAGCGACGGAAGGCAAATCTCATCGCTGTCGTATCGTTTATGTTTTAATATGAACGGAACTCTAATTATCTCTCTAATTATTACTATATTTTACCATTAGATCAAATCTTGCCTTTATCACACTTTGGTATTTTTTATGTAAAAATATTCCTATCCAAAAGACAAATCTAAATTTTTTCTAGGTTAATAGACACACAACAAAATAGAAAAAATATGAATTTTATACCAGTTATCAACTGTATCTTTCGAACAGCGTTACAAATATAAAGATCATTAGTTCTTTTTAACCTTTTTTAAAAATTTTGACAAATAGATTGTGAGATTACTAAAAAACCAGATCTATTGTGAGATCTGGTTTCTTTCATAACATTTAGTTCTTCCCCTTCGGAATACCAAAGCGTGCGTTCAGTTGCCCACGCAGCATTTGATTACGAATTTTTGCATCATCCTCTCGCTTTTTGTCTTTTAACATTTCCTGTCTAATCTCGTAGGTGCGGACCCCTTCATCCCGTTTGTTCGCAATATCAATAAGTCGTTCTACATCGGAAAAGGAGTACTTTCTGTTTCCTCTCTCTGTGCGTTCTGGAAAAATAAGCTTTCTTTCCTCGTAATACCTGATTTGCCTTTCAGAAAGGCCAGTTAATTCACTAACGACACCTATTGTAATTACCTTTCGATTCTTATATAAAGGGTCCTCTTTCATCTCGTCACCCCTCGAGTTGTTTTTTCAATTATATAATGAATTTCCATGGAAGCATTAGCATTTTGTCAGATTATCTTACATAAAAATAAAAAGAGGGTAATATTTCCTTACAAAACAAGTGAATTTAATGGTATTTCTCCATACAATGTCTGTATAGTCAAAAACAAAGGGTGAGAACGCATGCCATACCTAAGAAATGCTGTGGAGAAAAGGCGGGATCAGGTCATCACATTTTTAGTCAAGTCAGGCACTTTTAAGCGAGAAGATATTCAATCATTAACCCTCTCCGAGCTTGAAGTTGAATATAAAAAAGTAACAAAGACCAGCAAAGGAAAGAAAGGAGTTCTCGATCATGGCAAATAAAGAAGTTATCGATTTAGCAAAAAAAATTGTAGAGCTCGATCTATTGCGGGATCAAATTTACGAAAACTTCGCGGAGGCAGCCGGAGAACGCGCGGATGAATTACTTAGAAAAGTTCAAAACAGCCAAAGAGTGGTATAAGAACTGAAGTGTCTCAGATGAGGCACTTTTTTTATGCAGATTTCTATTTTTCACCAGAACAGTGATATAATTTCCTTGATATTATTTGCTTGGAGTGGACAATTTGGAATCTAAAAAGTCTTTGCCTATTTTGTTCGCCATCATGTTTCTCGTGATGGTCGGATTCGGCATCATTATTCCCGTACTTCCCTTTTATGCGGAGGAAATCGGGGCATCTCCTACCGAACTTGGCTTGCTGATGGCCATTTACTCATTTATGCAGCTCATTTTTGCTCCGATGTGGGGACGTATTTCTGATCGCCTCGGGCGTAAACCGGTCATTATGATTGGAATTCTAGGACTATCTTTATCCTTTTTCCTCATGGCCATTTCAACTCAGCTATGGATGTTATTTCTCGCACGGATCCTTGGTGGATTTCTTTCTTCTGCCAACATGCCGACTGTAATGGCGTATGTTGCGGATATCACATCTGAGGAAAACCGAGGAAAAGGAATGGGTGTAATTGGTGCTGCAACTGGTCTAGGCTTTATTTTTGGACCAGCCATCGGTGGTGTCTTTTCAGAAACAGCTCTAGGATTACCATTTTACATTGCTGGCGGAACATCATTTGTCACCTTTTTTATCGTCATGATTGTGTTAAAAGAATCATTGGCACCAGAGAACCGTAAACGCTCTGAACGTAAAAACCCATTCAAACAAGCTTTGAACGAACCTACTTCGTTCTTATTTTTTCTACAATTCTTTGTCTCGATTTCATTAGCTGGCTTAGAGGCGACCTTTGCTTATTTTGCTGCTGAAAAAGCAAATCTGGATGCTATTAAGCTCGGCTATATCTTTATGATTATGGGCTTGGCACAAGCGTATGTTCAAGGTGGATTAATCGGCAAGCTAACAAAGAAATGGGGAGAGGGTACGGTTATCCAAATGGGGATCGTGATTTCAGCTGTAGGCTTTGGGTTAATTTTACTAACCAATAATTTCGTCACAGCTGCGATCTATTTAACGGTCTTTGGAATTGGAAATGGACTTATTCGCCCAGGTGTCTCCTCGTTATTGACGAAAAAATCAACCGCAGGACACGGAAGTACAACTGGATTGTTGTCCTCTTTTGATTCACTTGGCAGAATTATTGGCCCTCCATTAGGTGGTTGGCTCTTCTCTGTTTCGCTCGGCCTTCCCTATATCTCAGGAATTATTTTATCAGCTGTTGCGATTATCTTTTTCCAATCGTATTCAAGTCGTGCACGTAAAATGGAGTTCGAAAAAAACTAGGAGGCAACACTGCCTCCTTTTTACCATTTAGCCGCATGATCCTCTGCCCAACCAAGGAGATTTTCGATCATGATTTCTTCTCCATCGTCTGTCCGAATCGTGCCACTAAAGGTTCCAATCATCTGATGAACTTCAGACTCAATAATAACAGCTTTAGTTGTCGCAACTCTCTCAAACAACGGAATAAAAGTTAAGGAAACTTGATTCGACTCCTCTGTTGTCAATCTCCAAGGTTTCATATAATCGATTGAATCGTATTCCCATTGAATTTTTTCATTGATTTTACTTAGTTTTCCATCTACAATAAGTCCATTTTCTGTTTGACCTGTTCCATCCGTCCATTGTCCTCCAAAATTAAGACCAACCGTTTTTCCCGCAACTACCCCAGATGCAGCAGCCCAGTTCCAAGTAGACCGATATGGCCAAATTCCACGACCATAATCCAAGCAACCAAAGGTTTCATGTGATTCTAATTTGTACTCGCCACCGTCCCATTTCACAACACCATCTGCAGGTAATGCTGATTGCTTTGACGTATATTGAAAGCGAGATTTGCTCCACGGAACAACCACATTCAAGGACTCATGTTCTTTTGGTCGATGAACCCTTATTTCTGCTGAAAGAGGTTGATTTTCTCCGCTAAAATTTGAACAATCGACTTTGATGAGCGTAGAATCCCCTTCTTCGTCAAAGTAGATCTTCATTTCCTTCGTATCGATTCGGACAGTCGCAGCAACCTCTTCCGGCATCTTACAACCTATCCCAAGCGGAATTAAGCTTGTTTTCTCATGGAATTTTAACGTTTCTAAATCCAGTACATAAACAAAGAGTACAGCTGCATAATCCAGATGTGAGATGGTCGCAGAAAAAAGCATGTCAGGACTCGTGACACACCAATAGTTCCATTTTTTCTTTCTCAAGAAGCTTCCAGAAAGATTGGATCTTATGTACGGATGTCTACCCCATCCAACGCTTGCAAGTGATAGTTGCCCTGTTTTATTGCACAAATTGGTCGGGCCTGTAATTTCTTTCATAATCATTTTTCTTTCCCCTTTTAAAATAATTTCAAATACTGCCCATATCCCTCTTCTAAAAGCTTGTCTTTCGGTATAAAACGTAAAGCCGCTGAATTAATACAATAACGTGCGCGGTCTGGACCTGGACCATCATCAAAGATATGACCAAGGTGAGAATCTGAAGTCTTTGCTCGTACTTCAATTCTTCTCATGCCATGGGATGTATCAAATTTCTCTTCTAATTCTGTACGTCGAATGGGCTTTGTAAAGCTTGGCCATCCACAACCTGCGTCGTATTTGTCCAATGAGCTAAATAACGGCTCGCCAGAAATAATATCAACATATATCCCATCCTCGTCTGTATCCCAATACTCGTTTTGAAAAGGCGGTTCAGTTGCATTATTTCTCGTCACCTCATATTGAAGTGGCGTCAATATTTCTCGAAGCTCTTCATCACTTTTGACTTTGCTCCAAGTCTCCCGAATAAACTTCGCTCGCCCCGATCCTTGCTTGTACAAGTTGTAGTGAAAGGGATTCTTTTTATAATAATCCTGATGCTTTTCTTCTGCTTTGTAAAATGGGCCAGTAGGCAGAATTTCGGTCACAATCGGATTTTGAAAACGACTCACAATAGCTATTTTCGAAGCTTCCGCTGCTAGACGTTGCCCCTCGTTATGATAAAAAATTGCCGTTCGATAGGAGGAACCCCGATCATTAAATTGTCCTCCTGCATCCGTCGGGTCAACCTGCTGCCAATACAATTCAAGCAGCTTTTCATACGGAAATACAGCTGGTTCAAAGGTAATCTCAACCGCTTCATAATGACCTGTTGTGTCCGAGCATACTTCTTCATAGGTCGGATTTTCCGTGTGACCGCCTGTATAGCCTGAGATCACTTCTTTAATCCCTGGTTGCTCGTCAAATGGTGAAACCATGCACCAAAAACAACCTCCAGCAAAGGTTGCTTTTTCAAATTGATCCGTCATTCTTCATCCTCCTCGATCCACTTTTGAAACCATACGGCACATTGATACGGACGAATCCAGTCTGGGTCTCCGTCTTCTACCGCCCAGAAGGCGTATAGTATCGACAAAGCCAAAGCCGTTTTCAATAGCTTCAATCGTTCTAATCTTAATCCGTCGCACAGCCTGTTGATGCGAAGTTCCAATCTTTCTTGAGGATTATCCTTAAGCTGATTCGTTAAAAACGAGACCAAGTCAAAATAAGGGTTACCAATCACACCCTTTGGATCAATCGCGAACCAGCCATGGACATCCGAATATAAAATATTTTCATGATGCAAATCCCCATGTAAAAGCTCTTCATTCTCCGCAGAACTTTCTGCAAAATATTTCTGAGCCATTAACACTAGCTCTTCTGAAATTAAGCCCTCAAGTTGAGCCTTGCTATTTTGATAGCGAGAAAGACCTGTCATCCAATGTTGCAAAGAAGGAAATTCACCATCACTTGGCCTTGGTCGGCGAATAGCCTTCCACACTTTTATATATTCTTCAATAATCTGTTCCTCATCCTCTAGCTGAGAAAGCATCGTCCCTGGAATCAATTGTTCAAGAAGCATGACACCATTGTCGATATCCGTCTTCAATACCCTCGCACAACCGTTCCCACAATACGCTTCAATCGCACGAACCTCATTCGAGAAATCTCGACCAGCGAGTCCAAACTTTAAAATGCGAGGATTACCGTCCTCATTAACCACCTTCAGGACATAATTATAGGATAAGTTTGAAACAGGCCCTAGAGAAGTCAGCCCCCATTTATCTAAATATGTGGCAACAAGTTGTTCAAGCCCAGCTAACCAGTTAGAACCTTCTTCACGAAAAGCCCCTGTTATTTTGGCCCGAAACGTACTCGGAATTTCCATTTGATTCACTCCTTCTCAAAAGTAATCCCATACTTCCTCATTTTTGCATACAACGTGGCACGAGACATGCCGAGCTTTTTCGCAGTGATGCTCTTATTTCCATAGGTACTTTGAAGCGCTTCGATAATTCGTTCCTTTTCAAGTTGTGCTTTTTCAGCGGTAAGGGAAACTGATTTTACCTCTGTTGTCCTTGCGCCAAAATGAAAGAGCGATGAAACATCTACTTCCATAATCTGTCCATTGTCACTTAAAACAACTAGCCTTTCGATCATGTTACGGAGTTCTCGGATGTTCCCTGGCCAATCGTACTTACAAAGCAAAGATAATGCATGTGGCTCAATGGCGTAATCTTGTTTTTGATACTTGTACGTGAATTCTTCTAAAAAATCATAAATAAGATACGGAATGTCATCTCTTCTTTCTCGTAGTGATGGAATATCAATTGAAAAAACATTTAAGCGATAATACAAATCTGAACGAAAAGTTCCTTCAGCAACCATTTTGTCAAGCTGCCGATTAGTCGCTGCAACAATACGCACATCGATTTTTTTCGGAGCTAACCCACCAATCCGGTACATTTCCTTGTCTTGAAGCGCTCTTAAAAGCTTCACCTGCATTTCGAGCGGAAGCTCTCCGACCTCATCTAGGAATAATGTTCCGCCACTCGCCAACTCCAGCTTTCCTGGCTTTCCTCCTTTGGTCGCACCTGTATAAGCTCCCCCTTCATATCCAAAGAGCTCACTTTCAAAGAGCGCATTTGGGATGGCCCCACAGTTAATGGGGATAAACGGTTTGCCATTTCGCAAGCTTTTCTCATGAATGGCATGGGCAAATAATTCTTTCCCAACGCCACTTTCGCCAGTAATTAAGATCGTTGCATCGGTTTTGGCCATTTTTTTTGCCTGGTGAATGATTTGTTGAATGATTGTATTGATCCCTTTGATTTTTGAAAAAGGGTCATCATGCTGAAGCTTCATATGTTGCCTAAGCTGTTGTAATTCCTCTGAGGCTGAAGTAAGTCTCTCATTTAATTGAATGGTCGATGAGATATCTTTTTCCAATGAAAGACTCCCGATCACTTCATTATGTTCATTGTAGATTAGACTTGTACTAATGAGGACGTGCTTATCAGGTCGTGGAATATGGTAGACATCTCGCACGGCGATTCCCGTTTCCAATACCCTCAGATGCATCACATCCTCTTGCACGAAGAATTCTCTAATATTTTTCCCGAGTATCTCTTCTTTCTTAATCTGGTACGTGCTTTCCGCTGCTTCATTCCAATAAACAAGCTCTCCTTTTGTATTCACAACAGAAATGGCTTCTTCCGAAGAGGATAAAACAGCTTTTAAAGTTTGAAGCGCAAACTCATGATCCATGTATATCACCAACCTGTGAATTGTATAAAAACTATACACTATTAAACACTTTTGTTGATAAAACCATACAATTTTATATATAGGAAGTAAAGACTATTTTTTAGAAAGTTACAAATTACCTAACATTTTCATGTTTTTGAACTTTTGGCACGGTTTTTGCAATTATATTTAAACCAAGAAGACCATTAATTACGCTTAGACATACTCTAATAGTAAGCGATTGCTTGATTGGAAAATAAAGATTTATGGGGGAATTAAGATGATCGCAACTGTATCCAAGAATTTTTTTCTCTATCTTTCTCAAAATAAAGGCTTAAACCAGGCCGCTAAAAAATGGGGATTGAAGTTTGGTGCTGCACAGGTTGTCGCTGGGGTCACGATTGAACATGCGATGCAAACAGTTAAGGATCTGAACGAAAATGGAATCGTATGTACGCTGGACCATTTAGGAGAGTTTGTATCTAGTAGAGAGGAAGCAATCCAAGCAACCGAATACAATGTACGAACTTTAGAAGCCATCGGCAAAACAGGTGTGAATAGTAATTTATCCGTGAAAATGACGCAGCTTGGGCTCGATATTGATAAGGATTTTTGCATTAAAAACATGTGCCAAATTCTTGATGCTGCTAAGAGAACGAATAATTTCGTTCGCATCGATATGGAGGATTACTCCCATTGCCAGGTGACACTTGATATTTTAAGAGAGCTTCGTGAGGTTTATGGTTTTGATAATGTCGGTACCGTGATTCAAGCCTATTTACATCGTTCTCTTGATGATGTAAAAGACTTAAAAGGCATTCCGCTTCGCTTAGTAAAAGGAGCTTATAAAGAGGATCCATCCGTTGCCTATCAAGATAAGCCGGTTATTGATAAGAACTATATGAGGCTGATTGAAGAGCATTTATTGAGTGGAAGCAATACAGCAATCGCTTCCCACGATCATGAGATCATTGCCAAAGTTAAGGATTTTGTTAAAAAGAACAATATTCCGAATGACCAATTTGAGTTTCAAATGCTATATGGTTTTCGCACAGAATTACAGCAGAATTTAGTAAAAGAAGGCTACAAAATGCGCGTCTATGTCCCATTCGGTGACGATTGGTTCGGCTATTTCATGCGCCGCCTAGCGGAAAGACCACAAAACGTTTCGTTTGCGGTAAAAGGGTTTTTCTCGAAATAATAACGAAGAAGCTATCCTCCATATGCTTGGGGATAGCTTCGCTGTTTTTTGGTGAGTTTTTTATGGTTTCTTGTAGAATTGCCTCGCATGAAGACTACTTTTGCTTGAATCTCTTCAATCTTGTCCGCATGAATCGTTCATAAAGACACTAATGGCCGAAACTCCATGAACAATGTCCGCATGAACACGTCATAAAGACACTATTTGCAGAAAATCCATGAACAATGTCCGCATGAACCTTCCATGAAGACACTATTCGCTGTAACTCCATGAACAATGTCCGCATGAGCCTTCCATGAAGACACTATTCGCTGTAACTCCATGAACAATGTCCGCATGAAAATAGGGGCATTAAATTTGCATACCTTCTTGTAGGCACCGCATTATTTATTCTCAAATTCAAATCGGTCAGATAGCTCCGAAAGAGATTGGGACAATTGATTTAGCTTCATGCCAATCTGATTGGTGCCCTCCATTTGTTCGATTTGATTTTCGCTTAACGATAACATTTCTTCCGAGCTTGCCAATGTCTCCTGGGAGATCGAGGCAAAGTTAACGGTTACTTGTTCTAGCGTTGGTAAAATCGTCGCCAACTGCCCTAATTCCTCTTGGATTCCTTTGAGACGACTACTTTCTTCTTTTATTTCAGCCATTAATTCATCAAAAGATGATCTCGATTCATTTGCCATCGTTAAATTCGTCTTTATTTTCCCGTGCATATTAGCAAATTCCTCAGTCGCATCAATCGCGATTTTTTCCATGTTCCCAATGGCTAAAGACATTTCCACCGTCGCTTTACCCGATTGCTCAGCTAGCTTTCGAACTTCTTGCGCAACAACAGCAAACCCTTTTCCAGCTTCCCCTGCCCGAACCGCTTCAATCGACGCATTCAATGCAAGCAGCTTCGTTTGTTCAGAAATCCCACTTACTAAGCCAACAAGCTTGGTAATCGAACTAGAGAACTCTCTTACTTCATTAATCGTTTGCGTTAAATGTCCAAAGTCTTCCTCGAACTGAAAATTGCTCGTAATTAACTCGCGAATATGCGTTTCCCCATGCTTAGCAGTAAGATTCATTTTTTGAGAGCTAGTAAAAACAGACTCCATTTTCAGCATCATTTCTTCGATCAATCTCTTCATATCTTTAAAACTCTCCGCATTTTCACCCGAGCTACTTGCCGTTTGTTCGGCACCCATCTTCACGACATTAATGGCAGAAACCAAATGGTGACTAAAATCGAGGGTATTTTGAGAAGACTGCATCAGTTCTTCCCTAGTATCCTCTAGCTCCTTCGTCGTCCCCTTCAATTCTTGTAAAATTTGACTCATATGCGAAATCATTGATTGATAGCTCTTATGAAGGGATGTGATTTCTGGTACTGTTGTCTTCATCTCACTAGCCGCTTGTAGCTTACCATCACGAACTGCTCTCATCGTCTCTTGCAGGGTATTCAGAGGCTTCGTTACCGTTCTGACCAAAAGAAGAACAATCACCGTCGCAATCAAGATGCTCAGGCCAATCCCCGCTAGAATAAAATACACCATCTGATTAACTGGTCCCATATAGGAACTCGTTGGAATCAGCATCACATACGTTCCGTTAAGCTCCTTTATTTCACGGTACGTAATCGTATAATCCTGGTTTCCTACTTTTTCATGAATTAACCCGTTTTTAGAAGACGTAAGCTTCGTGATCAAACCTTTTGAAAGAGTAGGAACTTTTTTTTGACTGACCTTAAACGGAGTAACTTTCCCATCCGTTATATACAGCATCTCTGAGGAAACTCCATCTTTTTTCAAAAGCTCCTGTTGGGAGCGAACACTTGACTCAAGCTGTTGCTTAAAATATGCCTCGTCACTGACATAAACAAATTTTAAATTTTCAGCTGTGCTACTCATGATTTCCGTTTCTCGGATCAATCTTTTTTCAATTGTCTCCATTGTTGTATCTTTAGAGATCACATAGGCACTGGCCCCCACTCCCACAACAGCTAGGACAAGTAATGATACGAATAAAATGAACAATCTTTTCCCTAATGTAAGCTTCTGTAGAAAAGAATCTCTTAATCTCGCTAATGATTTTGACCTAGTTATCTTCAAGCTGTCACCCTCCATCATCCTACGATCAGACTATATGAAAAATTATACATTTGGTATGTAAATATAATGTAAAGAATGCGGATGTTACGTTAAGACAGTGTAAAGTTTGTCCATCTTTCATTCTTCTAAATTGTGTAAATAATCAAGCAAATGCTGTTATAATAGGATAGACGTACCTTTATAAAAAGGGGGTTTTTCTATGCTAGTGCTTTTAATTACTATGGTCGAGCGCCTCGGAATCCTTGTAATGATTGCATTCATCTTTACGAGATTTCGTTTTTTTCGAGATATGATTTACCAAGAAGAGCTTAATCGAAAGCAACAATTTACTGCTATTATTTTTTTCGGAGCGTTCGGGATCATCGGTACTTATTCTGGACTTACACTGAGTACGGATAGCCTTCAGTTTGATCTTTGGACAACAGACCTTCACTCAAACGAAGCAATTGCCAACTCCCGTGTTATTGGCGTGGTTATTGCCGGACTATTAGGTGGCTATAAGGTAGGAATTGGGGCAGGATTAATTGCTGGACTCCACCGGTTTACCCTTGGTGGCTTTACGGCCGTCGCCTGCGGACTTGCTGCCATCGTTTCAGGTATCATATCAGGCATGTTTCACAAAAAGAATAAGCATGTGAAATTAAGAACGGCTTTTTTAATTGGGTTCTTGTCAGAATCTGTCCAAATGCTGATTATTCTTTTTCTCTCACGCCCATTTGAAAAAGCAATGGCGTTGGTTGAGATTATAGGTATTCCGATGATATTGGCGAATGGTTTGGGATGCGCTCTGTTTCTCCTTATTATAAAAAATGTGATCAACGAAGAAGAAAAAGCTGGTGCTCTCCTAGCCCAAAAAACATTAAGAATTGCAGAAAAAACCCTTGCTCATTTAAGAAACGGTCTTACCTTGAAAACTGCTAATGAAGTTTGTCGAATTTTACATAAGGAATTTCATACAAGTGCAGTGGCTATCACAAGTTTGACTGATATTTTGGCCCATATCGGGCAAGGTCAGGACCATCACCGTGCAGATAGTCCGATTCAGACTCAAATTACATTGGATGCGATTCAAAAAGGGGAAATTACTGTTGCAAATCGTGAATTGATTCAATGTCGAACAAAGGGTTGTCCATTAGATGTGGTAGTGATTGCCCCATTAAAACAGAGAAATACCACAATTGGCACTCTAAAACTTTACTTCCATTCGGAAAAAGAAATTAACCCAGTAATTATGGAGCTCATTTCAGGAATTAGCTCCTTATTGAGCAACCAACTTGAAATTGCCGAGGTGGACAAAGCCTATCAGCTCGCAAAAGAAGCAGAAATTAAAGTCCTGCAGGCACAAATAAGCCCACATTTTCTTTTTAATTCTTTGAATACCATTCTATCTCTTATCCGTATTGAACCGATGAAGGCTAGGAAACTATTAGTGTTCCTTTCTAAATTCTTACGACAAAATTTGCAACTCACAACCGAAAGCGCTACCACACTTGAACAAGAACTAAAACATGTAGAGGCCTATCTTGCGATCGAGGAAGCTCGTTTTGTCAATAAGTTAAAAATTATTTATGACGTTGATGAAGCTGCACTCTATCAGGAAATCCCTCCTCTCACATTGCAGCCGATTGTTGAGAATGCGATTAAACACGGAATGATGAACAAAGAGAAGGATTTTATTTTGACGATTCGAATTCAAATTCAGGAAGCCATGATTCATGTCCATATCGAAGACAATGGGTGCGGTATGAGCCAAGAACGAGCTGAACTGATTAGTATTGCTCCCATTGATTCTCAAAAAGGAAACGGACTTGCCCTTTATAATGTAAACCGAAGACTGACCATTACATTTGGTGAGATTTCTTCTTTAAAAATAGAAAGTAGTGTGAATTCGGGAACAGCAGTCAGTTTCGCTGTCCCTATTGGCGAGGTGAGCCTAATATGACACGGACGATCAAGACCCTTATTGTCGATGATGAATTGTATAGTCGCGAAGAATTGAAGCATTTATTGAGCAGTTATCCTTTTTTCCAAATTGTCGGGGAAGCGGAATCTGGGGAAGCTGCGATCATGAAAACGATCGAACTTGCTCCAGATGTTGTTTTTTTAGATGTCGAAATGCCAAAGACTTCAGGAACAACTGCAGCAAAAGCTTTGATGGGACTAAAGAAAGTACCTATCATTGTGTTTGCCACAGCCTATCCGCAATTTGCAGCAGAAGCGTTCCGCTTGAATGCAGTGGATTATTTATTGAAGCCATATGATGATGAACAGCTAGAAGAAACGGTTGACCGCATCGAGAAAATCTTTTATCACGAAAAAGAATCTGAGATCGAGAGCTTTACCGGAAAATTAGCCGTTGAAGCAGAAGGGGAAATTCTTTATTTAGAACCTAAAGAGATCCTCTACATCATCAAAGATGATAAATTAACGAAACTGATTACTAAAACGAATGAATTTGAAACAAAATCCTCTTTGAAAGACCTAGAAAGTAAGTTGCTTAGCTATGGATTCTTTCGAATACATAAAAGCTTCTTAGTTAATTTAGAATATGTTACCCGTTTAACCCCATGGTTTAACGGTGCCTACCAATTACAATTGATTGGTCGAAAAGAACTTTTATCTGTTAGCAGAAACTATGTGAAAGCATTAAGACAACGATTAGAAATCAAATAATTTTTTCATGTCACGTGTGATGAATCATACGTGACTTTTGTTTTATAGGCACAAAACGTTCTTTATAATTAACGAAATATTGAGAAATTGTAAGAATTTTAAAGAAAATACGTAATAAAGTACTATTTTTGTTCGTTATTTAGAAAATATGAGCGAATTTGAGGTTTTTCATTTCTAGGATAATTGTCATATACTGTACAGGTAAGTTCGTTAAAAAGAACAAACCAACGAACATATCATGACTTAAGAGAAAGGACAGGTGATATGAAAAAGCTAGTAATTTTTCTATTTACATGTTCATTGTTGGTTGGAACTGCTTATGCAAGTTCGAATGTAAGTGAGCTTCTATCAAGCTGGTACAAGAATGAACAGACGAATAGCAATAACGCACTCTTTTCCAGCATAGCAGACAATATTTTAGACATCGTGATTTCCACAGCCAAGCAAACAGCGGAATTGAAAGAACAAGCTGCATCCACTCTCTCATCACTCTCCTTAGAAAAAAATGCAGATATGAAACAAAGTATCGAAAACTACCACAGAAACTATCAAACTCAATTACTTGAAACAGCAGAAAGCATTGATACAGAAACCTACTTTAAAGAGTATACAGAAACGAAAAAGGTCCAACTAGACTCAGAGCTTGATAAGGACATTGAATCCATGATTTCAGAGGTATTTGGTCACTAGGTTATGAGATTTACTCAGTAAATTTCTAATAAAAAAATTTAAAACATGAGAGGAAGTAAGAAAAATGAAATTAAACACAGTTAAAGGTAAAATCGTCGCAGGAGTCGTAACAGTTGGATTAGTTTCAGGAGTTGGAGCTGCTTTCGCAAGCACAGATATCGGAGCTCAATTACAAAGTTGGTACAATGGGAAATTTACTTCATCTGCAGCATCTATGGAAAAACCTCTTACAGATTATGTGGCAAGTAAAGCTGGATACATTTACAGCGAGGGTACTAAGATGGTTAATGGTGCAAAAGGTGCTATTAACGGAACTAGAGATACAGAAAAAGCTGATTCTGAAGCTACTATTAGCAATTCTGCTGATGAACGCATTGATGCATTAGTTGAGAAAAAGGGGATCATCTTTGATGGAATCGATGATCAGTTTGACAGTATCAAAGGTTATGCACTGACCCTATTAGATCAACTTGCAGCAGAAGGTGAAAGACAAGCTGATAACTACCTAAAGGGTGTTACTAATTCAACTGGAACTGCTGCTGTAAACGACGTTAATGACCATTTAACTAATGTTAAGAATGACGCTGTCGGTGAATTAAATGCGGAAATCGCAAAAGCAAAAACTGAATTACTTGGTGAACTTGAAAACCAGAAAAACCTTACTGTCGGTGAATTAAAAGCTGCAGTTGATGCGAAAATTGCTGAAGTTAAATCCGTTCTTGAAGGAAAACTTGCTGGGTATGTTTCAGCTCAACAAACACTAATCCAACAAAAAGCTGCTGATCTAGAAGCTGCTGCTGAAACAGAATTGGATTCTGCTGTAGCAACTGGTTTCCAAAACTAATAAATTTAATCTCTTCAAAAATATCAAGGGGTCTCATACCATTTGAGACCCTATTCCTTTATTAGGAGGAACTCTGATGGAAAGTAGATTTGAAAGATTCAAAAAGAAGAAAACTTCTCGTCCAATTCGATTCCTGCTTGCTAGCCTAATTTTATGTTTTGGAATAGGTGGAAGTTTTTCTATTGCTTTTGCCGATTTGGATATTAATTCAACAATCCTCAGCTGGTTCGATCGCCAAGGTACAAAATCCATTGAATCGATCGAGACTGCCATATCTTCTGAAAAAGAAATTCAATTACAACGTTTAAAAGAAGCCTTACAAACAGAAATGGCCGATGCGGAGCAACAATTAAACACTTTTACCGAAGCTGAAAAATTAGCGCGGGTCCAAGCTATCCAGGATTACGCCGATCAATTAATTGCCAATATGGATATTGATAACACTGAAGAAAAACAACAAATCGCAAGCCAATTTGATGCCATTTTAACGGCCGCTAAAAATGAGATGAATACTGTGCAACCATCTGCTAGCATTGAAGACACTACAGAAACGGGAGCTCCAATTGAAGAAGAAGCCCCATCTACTGAAATAAACAAATGATAAAGGATGATGTGACATGCGTGCAATCGGAGGAACTTTCCTACATGAGGAAGAAACAAAGGCAACGAAAAACCCTTGGTCTGAAGTCCTAAGTTGGGTCAAGTTTATTGCAATATTATTTGTTCTCTTCTTCATCTTCCGCTTTGCTTTAGGAATCATTATCGTCGATGGAAACTCGATGAACCCAACCTTAAAAAATCATGATGTCATTTTAACGAGCAATATCTTTTTTCAGCCTGAAAGAAATGATGTCATTATCATAAATACGAACGATGGTTATGATATTGTGAAGCGCGTGATTGCATTGCCGAACGAAACTGTTGAGATTAAAAATGGGATTGTCCTCATTAATGGGCAACCGTTAGAAGAGGTACAAACAGTTGGTGTTTCTAATGATATGGCTGAGGTTCTCGTCCAAGAAGGTACCTATTTTGTCATGGGGGATAATCGAACTCCAGGAGAGAGCTTAGATAGTAGAAGTAGCGAGGTTGGACTCATTTCACAAAACAATATTAAGGGAGAAGCCTTTATTTCCGTTTTCTCAATTAAACCACTTTAACTAATTGTCCCAAAAATTAAATATTTGAACCCAAGAATAGTAGATTTATCTATGGAACATTTGATATGGTTAATACACACACTAACCAATAAGAGGATTTTTTCATATGTTAAACAATCTGAAGTCTCTATTTCCAACTGCTATTTCAACAGATAACCCCCTTTTCGTTTCTGAACAGGGGCTTTATTGGTTTCAAGAAGAGAATTTCTTTCTTGGCATTCCAAAGTCGGATATTAGCGAGGAACAACTAGCCGTATTGACAACCTTATTTGAACTGGTCCGTCCTAATCAAGTTCAACTGACTGGCTCAGCAAAGGCATGGCACTCCTTCTTATTTCAAGAAGGTACCTTACCCTCTATCTCTAAACCGGTACGTTTCATTCAGTTACTGATCAATCAAAAAGAACAAGGCGTGGAAGACGCGATTCAGGAATTCTTTCATGACGCCCTCTCTTTTGTTTGGTTAGATGATTCGAATGCCATCATTATAGAAGAAAAGGCGGATGTTTCCTTCCATGAAGAAGAATTAGAGTCCATTTCTACTACATTAGAAAATGATTTTTATATTAAACCGAAATTTTACATTGGAAAGTTCCGACAAGAACCAACATTGCTCAAAGAAGCTTTCAAGCTTGAGCACCAACTCTTTGGAAAAGGAAGAACCCTTTTAACACAAGAAAAAGTGTATTCTTTTGAAAAGCTTTTTCCTGTTACACTCGCTAACGATCTTCCAGGAGATACGCTTACCCTTTTGGAACAAGATGTAAGCAAAACTCTGCAAGAGGATCCTGAGCTACTTCAGTCACTCGAGGTATTCCTAGAATATAATTTCAATGCTTCCCTTGCTGCAAAAAAGCTGTACGTTCACCGCAATACGTTACAGTACCGGCTCGACAAGTTTACTGACAAAACAGGGATTAGTTTAAAAAGCTTTCAAAATGCGTTTACTGTGTATCTCGCCTGCCTACTTGCCAAAAAATAGCCAACTTGCATAAAAAAGCGCATACATTCTTGTGCAAGCTGCCATTGTTTAAATTTATCAGCCCCTGTAAACTAGGAATGTAAACCTTTTCATACACAAAGGAGGCAATACTAATGGCAGAGTTAAAATTAGATCATATATTTAAAATTTACGACAACAAAGTAACAGCTGTAAGTGACTTCAACCTAGATATCCAAGATAAAGAATTTGTTGTATTCGTTGGTCCTTCTGGATGCGGTAAATCAACAACATTACGAATGATAGCGGGACTAGAGGAAATCTCTAAAGGTGACCTTTATATTGACCAAAAACGTGTTAACGATGTTCCTCCTAAGGATCGCGATATCGCAATGGTATTCCAAAACTATGCTCTTTATCCTCATATGACTGTATATGATAATATGGCATTTGGATTAAAGCTTCGTAAATTCTCAAAAGATGAAATTGATAAGCGCGTAAAAGAAGCTGCTAAAATTTTGGGACTTGAAGAATATTTAAAGCGTAAGCCAAAAGCTCTTTCTGGTGGACAGCGTCAGCGTGTTGCGTTAGGGCGTGCGATTGTCCGTGATGCAAAAGTATTCTTAATGGACGAGCCTTTATCCAATCTAGATGCGAAGCTTCGCGTACAGATGCGTGCTGAGATCGTTAAGCTTCACCGTCGTTTAGAAACAACAACAATCTATGTAACCCATGACCAAACTGAAGCGATGACAATGGCAACTCGCCTTGTTGTTATGAAGGATGGTATTGTTCAACAAGTAGGAGCACCAAAAGATGTTTACGAATCTCCTGAAAATATTTTTGTTGCAGGCTTTATCGGCTCACCTGCTATGAACTTCTTCAACGGGAAAATTGAAGAAGGAAGCTTTGTAATCGGTAATACAAAGCTTGCTATTCCTGGAGCAAAAATGAAAATGCTTCGTGACCAAGGTTACGTAGGAAAAGAAATCGTTCTTGGCGTAAGACCGGAAGACATTCATGAAGAACAAGTATTCATCGATGCTTCTCAAGGTTCAGTGGTGAAAGTTACTGTTGACGTATCTGAGCTAACGGGAGCAGAAACAATGGTGTATTCTTCTATCGAAGGTCAAGATTTCATCGCACGTATTGACTCTCGTAGCAATATTGCTGCTGGTGAGAACCTTGAGCTTGCCCTTGATATGAACAAAGTGCATTTCTTTGATAAAGAAACTGAATTAAGAGTTCGTCCAACGAATTAAAAATAAAAAACAGGCAAGTCTTCGTGACTTGTCTGTTTTTTACTTTAGGTGCTCGTTTAATACACTTTCCTCTAGCACAGAAAATTTATCCCCGTACACTTTTTCAATATGGTGTTCTCCCCATGTACACAAGGCATTCAAAATCGTCTCTAAGCTTTTTCCATATTCACTTAACTCATATTCCACTTTTGGTGGGATTTGATTATACGTAATGCGATTAATTACCCCATCTGCCTCTAACTCACGGAGCTGCTGTGTCAGCATTTTCTGCGTGATATCTGGCATAAGACGTTTTAATTCACTTGTCCGTTTCTTCCCATGGGTCAAATGACAAAGAATCACGCATTTCCACTTTCCACCGATCACTTCCAAAGTGGCCTCAACAGAAATATTATATTTCTTTTTCAATGTTCTTCCTCCTTTTTCTATAGGAACCTAAAAGTACCTATAACACTTTTTAGTACCTATATTACTTTAAAGTACGTACTTTTCTTTCGAACACATATGTTCCATAATAGCATTTGCCGGCTCAAATACAAATATTTTTAGGAGGAGATCATGTCTTTAGATAAGAAAAGAAGTACCTTGGCATTACTAGCATTGGCCGTAAGTGCATTTGCTATTGGTACTACAGAATTTATCAGCGTTGGGTTACTGCCTCTTATCGCTGAAGACTTACACATATCCGTTACAACCGCTGGGTTGACGGTTTCCCTATATGCATTGGGCGTGACGTTCGGTGCACCAATATTGACATCTCTAACTTCGAGGATGTCTCGAAAAACCTTATTACTTTGGATTATGGTTGTTTTCATTATTGGGAACACCCTTGCAGCGAGCGCAACAACAATTAGCATTTTACTTGTAGCGCGTGTGATTTCTGCTTTTTCCCATGGCGTTTTCATGTCAATTGGGTCTACTATCGCGGCCGACCTCGTTCCAGAAAATCGCCGTGCAAGTGCGATTTCAATTATGTTCACAGGACTTACAATCGCGACCGTCACAGGAGTCCCTTTTGGAACCTTTATTGGGCAACATTTTGGTTGGAGAATGGCCTTTCTTGTCATTGTCGCTGTAGGCATTGCGGCCTTTATTTCTAATAGTATCCTTGTTCCCTCTGATTTACAAAAAGGAAAACAGACTACTTTTAGAGAGCAGATCAAATTGGTTACCAATGGTCGCCTTCTACTTGTCTTTTTAATTACAGCATTAGGCTATGGCGGTACCTTTGTTGTCTTTACGTATTTATCACCAATGCTTCAGAGTATCACAGGATTTCATGCAGAAACGGTTGCCATTATTTTGCTGGTATACGGAGTGGCAATTGCGATTGGCAATACGATAGGTGGACGTTTAGCCAATCACAATCCGATTAAAGCATTATTTTATATGTTTTTAGTACAAGCTATCGTACTATTCATTTTATATTTCACAGTTCCATTTAAATTAGCAGGCTTAATCACAATTTTCTTAATGGGACTCATGGCATTTATGAACGTCCCTGGCTTACAAGTATATGTCGTCATCCTCGCAGAGCGGTTTGTACCGTCGGCAGTTGACGTAGCATCCGCCATTAATATCGCGGCCTTTAACGCTGGAATCGCCATTGGCTCCTACTTAGGTGGTATGATTACAGACTCAATTGGTCTCATTCATACTTCATGGATCGGAGCGTTGATGGTATTAATAGCAGCAATTTTATCATTATGGAGTAAAACACTAGAAAAAGCGGAGGTACATCAATCATGAATTTACAATCTACAACAACTTTATCTAACGGAGTAAAAATGCCTTGGCTTGGTATCGGGGTATTCAAGGTAGAAGAAGGTCCAGAATTAGTAAATGCAGTAAAGTTTGCCATTAAAAACGGTTATCGCAGTGTTGATACTGCAGCGATCTATGAAAATGAAGAAGGTGTCGGCCAAGCGATCCGCGAAGGACTTGCTGAAGCAGGATTTTCTCGCGAAGAGCTATTCGTTACATCAAAGGTTTGGAATGCTGATTTAGGCTACGAAGCTACGATTGCTGCTTATGAAACTAGCTTGGCGAAGCTTGGTCTTGATTATTTAGATCTATATTTAATCCATTGGCCAGTAGAAGGAAAGTTCAAAGATGCTTGGCGCGCACTAGAAACTCTTTATAAGGCAGGGAAAATCAAGGCAATTGGTGTAAGTAACTTCCAAATTCATCATCTTGAGGAACTAATAAAGGATGCAGAAATTAAACCAATGATCAATCAAGTCGAGTATCACCCTCGTATAACACAAAAAGAGCTTCAAGCTTTTTGCCAGGATAACGGAATTCAATTAGAAGCATGGTCTCCTTTAATGCAGGGACAATTATTAGATAACCAGGTAATTCAAGAAATTGCTCAGAAATACGGAAAATCCGTTGCTCAAATCATCATTCGTTGGGATTTACAAAATGGTGTTATCACAATTCCGAAATCAACAAAAGAGCATCGTATTATCGAGAACGCATCCGTGTTTGATTTTGAACTTTCTGCAGAAGAGATGGATCTTATAAATGAGTTAAATCAAAACCTCCGTGTTGGACCAGATCCAGACAACTTTGATTTTTAAAAAGGAAATTGAGCTGTGAATATCTGATTATTAAAGATTACCTGTGTGCAGTTCTCATGTGGACACTATCCATATGATTCTCTCAATAGTTGTCTTCATGACGCGTTCATGCGGACACTATTCACAGGTTTCCCACTATAGTTGTCTTCATGCAACACATTCACATACAAAAAACGTAAGAGCATTTCTTTTTAATGAGAAATGCTTTTTATTTTTGTTAAAAATAAATGGATATTTCAATAACAATGATAATATGACAATAAACGATATTAATTTATTGTAAAACAATAAAATATATGTTAAATTCGTATTGTCATTAAATAAGTGAGGTGTTTTAAATGAATGTTAAACGAGGTTCTACCACTTTCTTAAAGGTCATTATTTTTCTAGTTGGAATTGCAGTGCTTGCCAGTTGTATATATTTTTTGCCTGAAGCAGCCAGAAGAGACGCGATAGAGCGCCCAGGTGATTATTCGCTATATCCACTTTTGGTATGTGCATATGGAATATGTATTACGTTTTCTGTGGCGTTGTATCAAGGATTTAAACTTTTAACCTATATCGAAAAGAATAATGCTTTCTCTGAGTCATCTCTTCAATCTCTCAGGGTACTAAAAAAATGCACTTTTGCTGTCATTTTCTTCATTTTGTTAGCAATAGTTTATTTAAGGGTTCATGCTCAATTCACAGGTGATGATGCAGCAGGTCCAATATCTCTAGGTCTAATGGGCATTTTAGCAGCAAGTATCATCGCAGCCATTGTGGACGTGCTTCAAAAACCAATAAAGAATATCTTGGATTCGCAGCCAAAAAACAATTAACATTTTGAAAAATCGCAGTTTTTGCTGCTTTTCTCCAAAAGAGCTTTTGCAGGAAGCTATTAACATAAAATCAGAAAATGATTTGACGGTGTTTCAATAACCTTCCAGTTAGTGCAATAAGATTATTTACTAATTTTACCATGCAAACCGTTTTAAAAGCAGTGCGATTTCGGGTGTGAAATCCACTGCTTTTATCATTGTTTTTATATATGTTTTTTCCTACGTGGGTACTTCAAAGAGAACGGCTTAATCAAATATTGGGGGCTCTTTTTCAAATCATTATTTTAACGTACGCTTCAAGAACTCTCGTGTTCTCTCATGTGTTGGATTGTTGAAGATTTGCTCAGGACTTCCTTCCTCTGCTATAACCCCTTTATCCATAAACACGACGCGATCCGAAACTTCCTTTGCGAATTCCATTTCGTGCGTTACAATTAACATCGTTAAGCCTGTTCCAGCTAGTTCCTTAATAACCTTTAATACTTCTCCGACCATTTCTGGATCAAGTGCTGATGTTGGCTCATCAAAAAGCATTACATCCGGCTCCATTGATAACGCTCTAGCAATTGCTACACGCTGCTTTTGTCCACCGGATAATTGCTTCGGTTTTGCATTAATATACTTATCCATGCCAACCACTTTTAGATACTTCATCGCAACCTTTTCCGCTTCTTCCCTTGAACGCTTTAGCACCTTAATTTGTCCAACCACACAGTTATTTAAGACGTTATGATTATTAAAAAGGTTAAATTGTTGGAAGACCATGCCGAGGTTCTTTCGATAAGCAAAAATATCGTGCTTATCATCTAGAATATTTTCTCCATGAAAAATAATTTGCCCGCCGCTCGGCTTTTCTAAGAGATTGATACAACGAAGAAGTGTTGATTTTCCAGAACCCGAAGAACCGATAATACTAACAACTTCTCCTTTGTTCACAGAAAAATCAATATCCTTTAATACCTCATGTGTTCCGTAGGATTTATTTAAATGCTGCACTTCAATGACTTTTTCCATTCGCTCTCCTCCCTCCTTACATTTTTTGATTTACGTCTATTTCTTCTTTAAGCATTGTGTAATTGTCCGGTCCATCTAGTTTTCTTTCAAAATACAATAATATTCTTGTCACAATAAACGTCATAACAAAATAGATCATACAAGCCACAAAGAATGACTCAAAATATCTAAAGTTGTTTCCAGCCACTGATTTCGTTAAGAAATACAGTTCTGAAACGGAAATAACGTTCAAGACAGAAGTATCTTTAATATTAATAACAAATTGGTTTCCTGTTGCCGGTAAAATATTGCGGATCACCTGCGGCAAGACAACATTCATCATCGTTTGAAAATGATTCATCCCGATCGCTTGTGCCGCTTCAAATTGCCCTTTATCAACAGAAACAATTCCGCCACGGACGATTTCAGCCATATAAGCTCCCGTATTTATCGAAACAACAATAACCGCCGCTACCATTACGTTCATGTCGATATTGAACGCAAGTGCTGATCCATAATAAATGACCATTGCTTGGACAATCATTGGTGTTCCGCGGAAAAATTCGATATATATTGATAAAACCACATTAACAATTTTTAAAAGTACCTTTTTCATTCCCCGTTCTGGTACAGGAATAGTACGAACTACGCCGGCAAATAATCCTATGATGGCACCTATGATCGTACCAATCAATGCGATATAGAGCGTCATCCCTGCCCCACGAAGGAACATTGGCCAGTTTTCCGAGACGATCTTTACGATCCATTCAAAGCTCATGTTTCTCCCCCATTTGATGTTTCTTTTTCAAGTCTAATACTTCACATAAAACCGACTGCATCGTAGTGACACAGCCGGAAATGTTAATTTTTATTGTGCAGCCGGTTGATTTTGAATGGCTGCATCCATCAACTCTGTACGCTCTTCATCAGAAATCCCTGATAAAACTTCATTAATTTTTTCCGTTAACTCACTGCCTTTTTCAAGTCCAACAGCTGTGTTTGTATCTTCTGGAGACGTTTTGAAACCATCTTCAAATTCAACCATGACAAAATGTTCATTTGCACTAGAAGCACTGATTCCTTCAGGACGTTCAGAAACGTATCCATCGATAATGCCTGATTCAAGCGCTACACGCATTGCTGGGAAGTTATCCATTGCTGTTTGTTTTGACACACCATTAATTTGGTCAATCACTGAATAATGGAATGTGTTCAATTGAGCTGTGATTTTTGCGCCTTTAAAATCTGCAATTGAAGTTGCTCCTTCGAATTTGCTACCTTTTTTCACAACCATTACTAACTGTGAGCTATAGTAGTTATCTGAGAAGTCGATTGTCTTTTTACGTTCTGCAGTTGGAGACATCCCCGCAACAATCGCATCAATTTTTCCTGAAGTCAACGACGGCACAAGTCCATCCCATTCTGTTTTCACAATCACAAGCTTTCTCCCTAAACCATCAGCGATTTTTTTCGCGATTTCTACATCATAACCGCCTGCATATTCCCCAGTACCTTCAATTTTTACTGCTCCATTAGAATCGTCATTTTGTGTCCAGTTAAACGGAGCATATCCTGCTTCTAGACCCACTTTAAATGTATCTTCATCTGCTGAACCAGATTTATTTGCACTCTCACTTGATCCACAACCAGCTAATAGAATAATAGCCGAGAATAATAATACCAATAATAATGATGCTTGCTTTTTCATTCTCCTCTTTCTCCTCCTATATCTGCATAGGCATTTATACAACAAAAAACGACCTGAGATATACTCAGGTCGCAATATGTATAGTTGCCCTAAAGTCCTCTCTTTTCCCTAGTTGAGATAGCACAACTCAGTAAACTTGGGGAGTCCACTGAGACAGTCCTGCAGCTCTTAACTGCAGACCCAGCAAGTAATACTTGAGAAATATTACTCACTTCGGCGATATTTCCTTCTCCTTAGGATCATTGCTTCTCAAAGCTCCTCTAAAGACTGTTAAACACCGCGCCTCTACCTCACTGTTCAAAGTGAGGTTCACTATTAAATTCTATATTTAGGTTACATTTACTGTCGGATTCTGTCAACCTTTGAATAATAAATAATTATTTCCATATATTATCAATTTCTCTTTTTGACGATTTCTGAATGGTAGCTATTAAACAATTTTAGCGATAGATTTTTGGAATATTCTTGGGATTCATGAATAAAAGCGGCAAGTACAGGGCTGATATAATTACTTGTACGAAGCTCTAATCCTAAATTTTGATAAATTTGCGGGCTCAAGTAAGCCGCATTGACTTTTGTGAGTGTAGTCGGAATCGCCATCTCCGGAAGTATAGTATTACCAACCCCCTCTTGAACCATTGCGAGGATCGTCGCAATATCACGGACCTCAAATTGAATAGATGGAGAAATCTCTTCATTGACAAAAATTCGACGAATAATATCGCTACATTCCTTTAGCATAATGAACGGTTCATGGGCAATGTCTTTTAGATTAATTTGCGACTGATTACTCAATGGGTGAGACTCCGGTACGAAGACAACCATCTTATCTTGAAGAAGTGGCTCAAATTCGAATTCAGCCTTCTCCTCCATCACAAGACCAACGTCTACAACAGATAGTTGAAGCCAATTCCGAACCTCTCCATAACTCCCTTCGTAAAGAACTACGTCCACGCCTGGAAATCGTTTTTTAAATGTAGCAATGATTCCTGGTAGTAGCTTCGATGCCATACTGGAAACGCTACCCACACGAACACTTCCTGTCTCGATTTCTGTGATGCCGGCGGCCTCATGATAAATTCTTGTTTTTATGGCGAGCATGTCTCGAATTAGACCTGCGATGCGTTCCCCTACTTCTGTTAAGCTCACACCATTTCGATTGCGATTCAACAACTTTACATTTAACTCTGATTCTAGCGCTGCCACCGCTTGACTCACAGCAGATTGCGATAGCCCGATTTGCTCCCCTGCACGTGTAAAACTCCCAGCATCAACAACCTTTAAGAATACTTCAAATTGAAATAAAGTCATGCATTTCTTTCCTCCATCCATTAGTAATCACTTATGAATCTGATTAAATATATTAATTTTACTTATATCATAAACCGTCATATACTACTAACAAATCAAGGAATATAAAGAAAGGATACGTGAAAAAATTGAACTATGTTCCAAATGCAGTTGGAGAAGAAATTCATAAAGAAATTCAAAGCAGTCATTTCGTTTTAGTTGATTGCTGGGCACCATGGTGTCCTCCATGTAAAAGGATTGCACCTATTTTAGAAGAACTAAATCAAGAATATGGATTAAAGATTGTAAAAGTGAATGCAGATGAGAATGAGGATTTTATTAACGAATACGAAGTGCTAGGTTTACCCACATTATTGCTCTTTCAGGACAATCAGCTAGTAAAGAGAGTAACTGGTTTTCAGCCAAAAGCAGTTCTGGTTGAAGTATTAACAGAATTAGGATTTATTACGTGTGACTTGTGAAATGAATAAGACGTCTTCCGTTTTACGGGAAAACGTCTTATAAATTTTACCTTCTAGTAGATTCTCGTTCTACCAACTCTACTTTTAATAATACATTTTCACCACAAACCTCATCTGGGTTTTCAATGAAATGGATTAACTGATTGGTTGCTGTTTCACCAATTTTATCAATTGGTTGTTTGATTGTACTGATTTCCGGATGAACAATTTCCGTAAGTCGTATACCGTCAAACCCCATGATCGCTATATCCTCTGGAACAGATTTTTGATGGGCTCTAAAAGCTTTTAATGCACCGATCGCCATGAGATCGTTCGCATAGAAGATTCCGTCAACATCTGGATGCTCTTGCAGGAGTTTCTCGGTCTGTGCTGTACCACTTTCCAAAGTGAAATCCCCTTCTAACACTATCGATGTCATTTTTGTATTAGAGATGACATTTTGATACCCCATCAGGCGTTCCTGTGCTGGATAAAGAGAATTCGGACCACTGATATGGGCCACCTTTTTGCAGCCAATCTCAAGGAGGTGACGAACCGCTAAACGAGCACCCTCAAAATTGTCCACGTGTACTGAATTAGAATGTTCTGGGTGAACAGCCCTGTCAATTCTCACAAATGGAATTTCCATTTCATCCAAGTATCTACGAGCCTTTTCATTTAATTCAGACTCCGCCATGATAAAGCCGTCAATATACTTGCTTTGGAAATGGTTCCAGAAGTCGAGATTTTGTAATTCCTGTTCGTTCGTGTTGATGAGCAGTAAGCTATAGCCTTTTGCCTTCGCTACCTTCTCAATCGAATTGACCAACTCAGGGAAAAAGGGATTTGTGATATCTGGAGTGACGAAAGCGATAGTATTTGATTTTTGTTTTGCCAGCCCTCTTGCGATCGCATTTGGGGTATATTGAAAACGCTCCATCACCTTTTGAATCTTTTTCTCCGTTTCTGGACTTGTGTAACTATTTTTGTTGAGATATCGAGACACCGTCGCGACCGAAACACCCGATTCTCTAGCTATATCTCTAATCGTTACTTTTTTTCTGCTCACAATAGATCTCCTATAAAAATATATTTACCAATATATTACCATACGCCAAAAACGTTATGACCGAACCTCTACTTTTTCAAATGTACAAGCTCCAGATTCAGCTAAAGCAAATCCGAACATACCTGATTTCCATGTTTCATCGACATGCGTGAAAACTTTTTCCCCATTTATTGAGAAGACGATTTTTGGACCACGAACCTCTACCTCAAATTCATAATTTCTTCCAAGTTCCCATTCGTATTCAACCGTTATTAAGGGTTTTAAACCGAAGTCTCGTAGCTCGAGCGATACATTCCCAACTCCACTGAATCCAGCTTGATAATACCGCTGGGTTCCTTGAGCACGGAATACAAGAGCATGATGCGTTCCTTGCGTTGGCGTAAGTGCAGCTCGAATCACTCCGTCCCTCATATAGTAATGCCCAGTGAAGGATGCACAGTCCTTATCGCATTCTGCAACCATTTTGCCATTTTCAAGATTCCATTTCCCACGGTGATGAGCAAAAGGTGTCACACTCAAAAACTCGACGGCTTGTTTAGAAAAATCAATATCATAGGTCGCTGATCCATAGATGTGAAATTCGTCTACAAAAAGCTTTCCAAATAATCGTTCGGTTAAGGTAGACGGACTCTCAATGACAAATCCAACTTCATCGGCAAAAGAACCATTTGTATCAGGAATGACAAATTCAAGCGTTTGCCATTCTTGCTCCTTTAGCTCCAGTTGATATTCTTGAACTTCAACGATTTCCTTTGTGAAAGTATTACGGATATAAGGGGTGACATACACTTCACTCCCTTGATATTTCTCCAAAAATAGTTTCATAGATACGGTTTGACCGCTGTACGCCTTCGGAGCAAACGTTGGTTTATATTTTTCATCGTTAAATTCTTCTCTTCGATAAAATGTTTGATAATAAACTCTGCTTTTATCTCCTTCATACATCCGATCAATGAAGATTTCAAGTTTCCCTGGCGTTTGGAAGCCCAACTCGTCATTAGCCTTCAAAATGTTCTTAAAGGGGAGACTCGTTTGGAATCCATGGGTCGACCCTGGAAGAATAAAATCAAAATAAACGTCTTCTTCTTTATAGCTGTTCGTAAGCCACTCAGGTGCCACTTCTTCAGCCAAGCGATAGCCTAACAGTGCCAAGGATTTAACAAAGGTTGGGATATCTAAAATATTCAAATAGCCCGAGACACTTGAAGTCACAATTGTATCGTTGATGGGCTCGCGGTATTTTTCCGGAATCCCTTCAATACCTACCATGGTGCCCACAATTGAACCGACATTTCCTGCATTACAATCCGTATCCCATCCGCAAGCGGTTGCAATTTCAATAGTCCGTGCCAGATCGCCTTTACCATAATAAAGGGCTAGAACACAAACACCGGCATTTGGAATGATATGACATACTCCAGGGTATTTATCATAACCCCATTCTTTTTCAAGATAGTCTCGACATTTCCAAAAATCATCTGGATGCTTTTCGTATACTTTTTGTACTGCACGAACCACTTTGGCGTACGTAGAATCAGCAGGAATTTCGGCTAGACCTCTTTCAATGATGTCTGAAATATTATCTGTACTAAAAGCACTCGCAATACAGGCTGCGATAAAACGGGCACCATACAAGCCATTTTTATCATGAGAAACACTAGCTGCGATTTCTGCATAATCAGCCGCCTTGGTCGGATCATCCGGCCACAGCCAGCCCCATGTATCGATAAAGATTTGCCCACCGATTTGCTCTGCCATGATTAAACCATTCGTTTCAGCTGAACCCGATTGAGGAGCAGGAATACCTCTTAGTAGATTCAAATAAGCAGTGTGTTCGGTGCTAATTCCGTCTCCACCCCACCAAAACATACCGATGCCTTCTCTCGAGTAATTCAACCAAGCCTTCGCCACATCTTGAGGTTCTAGGTCACGATTAACTGCATCATCAAGTAGGGCACGCAAGAAAAATACAGGGCCGTTTGCATCATCATCTGCTGAGAATATTTTGTTATCCTTTAAATATCCATTAACTTCCCCATACACTTCGTGAATCATCTCGGGTGTCCATTCCGTTGGTTCGACGGGAGCACCTAATCGGATACCAGCGTTCATCCCTAGAAATCCGGCATATACTTTTTGTAAATAAACGTTTGGTATCGCCATGTCATACCTCCCACATTTTATAAACGTTATGTTCTATTGCAACATCAAAAAGTTCCTATAAAAGAATTTGCTTTACCTTCGCGATTGCTTCTAAGTCTTTTTCAATAATGAATCGGGCACTTTCAGCAAATGTTTCGGTTACATCATCAAAGTTTAATTGATTGGCAGACTCAAGTAGTTGAATGTCTTCAGATTCAATCAGTGACGTGCCATACATCGCGCCTAAAATAACCCCGATCATAACTCCAATCGAATCTGTATCTCTTCCAGAATTGATTCCATCGTAAATCGATTTGAAATAGGCTCCGTTGTTGTAGACAATAAAGCCTAATGCTAAAGGAAGTTCTTCAATTGAACCAGTTCTACTTGGAGCGTAATGGTTCGAAGGAATGCCGACTTTTTCTATTTTCCTAGAAACATCATCTCCCATTGGAGAAAACGGCTTAATTGCATCATGAAGGGCAGCCACTACCTCATCCATCGAAGCATTTTTCGTTCTCAGTTTTTTCGCCACATTTGTGACAGCAATAATGGCTTCTTTCGTGCCATCCTTCGCAAGCTCAATCGCTGTATCTACAATGGAATCCACCGTTACATTTGGTTCAAAGGCTTTTGCCACACATGCGGCTAAAACGCCAGCAGCTTCAAGACCATAGCTTGTTTGATGGCCCATCGCAAAGAGGATCGCTTCATCATAGGCAGCTTTTGGATTTCCAGCATTCACAATTCCTACTGGAGCAATGTACATCGCTGCCCCACAGTTAATCATGTTTCCATGTCCGCCTTCTCTTGGCTCACAATTCGCGAGTGTATGACGAAGAAAAATATGCTTTTCAGGGTAAAATAACCGCTCAATGATCATGTCTTCCCGATCAAATTCTGGGATGTATCTTTTACGAAAGGCAATCTCTTTGACAAATTCATTGGCCATGTCATAAGCATCCAAATGTCTTTTTTCAATATTATAGACATTGCAAAGGGCGATGGTCATTAATGTATCATCAGTGACAATCCCGTTTCCTCGCTTTTTGCCTTTATTCACGTCATAGCCTAAGTCTTCCTTATACCATTTCGTTTTCAATGTTTCGACACGGCCGTATTTTTCCTTTATTTCTTGATAGGTTAATTTTTCAATAGGGGCACCAAGCGCATCGCCTAGTGCTGTCCCTATCAATACCCCTTTCACACGCTCTTTGAATTCCATCATGACAAAACTCCCTATTTAATTGTTTCGTTTGCTAACTTCGTTAAATCTTCTCCGCCAGCTTCGTTCCACTTTTGAACAAATTCATCGAATGCATCAAGAGGCAATTTCCCTGTAATGATATCCGCTGAGTATTCTTTATATAAATTTTCCATTGCGTCCCACTGAGCGACGTATTCTTCCGGAATGATAAAAGCATTGTCCTCTGCAAAGAAACTGCTTGCTAATTCCTGTGATTCAATCGCTGGTGCGCTTAACATTGGAGTCTTTTCACTAACTGGTGTATCAAAACTTGTTTCAACTGGCTCCCAATAACGCGCGTACCATTCTGCATAATATTTATCTGTTAATTCCGCTTTTCCATCCACTACATTGTAGTGCTCTCCTTCAAAGCCAAGACGATCAAATTGTTGTCCAGCTGGACTTGCTAAGTAATCTAATATCTCAAAAACAAGCTCTTTATTAGGAGATACGGCAGAGATTGCAAGACCACGAGATTCTTTTGTAATATCTGATGCTCCAAATCCTTGATATTCGCCTTTTGCAGGAGGAAGAATTGCTAATTCTGCTTGATCCCCGTTTACTTCCTTCGCTCTGCTATTATAGAAATCAACAACTTTCCCATTTGTTCCTACAATCACACCAGCTTGACCGTTATAAAATGCATCTTCTTTTGTATCCCATTGCTTTGTTAAATATTGTGAATCTAGTAGACCCTCTTCGTATAGCTCATGATAGAAGGCAAGCTTCGCTTTTTCTTGCTCAGAAATCTTTTTAAATACATAACCATTGTCTGACTCTAACCATGTTTTGTTAATTCCAAAGGCCATATCAAAAATATAGTTTAATTCACTGATGTCTCCTGCAACTGTTGTTGCATAATCAACTTTGCCACTTTCCACTAATTCTTTGAAAAATGCTTTGTAGTTTTCAGGTGTTGGATCAGCTAACAATGCGTCTGCTGTGCTCAATCCCTCTAACAAATCTTTTCTGACAACAGGAACTTTATAGTCAATTGACTTTACCCATAGTAAGTATGGATAGTTTTCTAATCTTGAAGCATTGTGAGGCTGTAAGATATCTTTTAGATACTCTGACTTCTCAATATATGGTGTTAAATCCTCTAGTAAATCTTGGTTTGCAATTTGTTGATCGCCACCTTGGAAATAGATAAGGTCAGGGATTTCACCACTGTTTAATAATAAGCTTAACTTTTCAGCATAATCTCCCTGTGCCACTTCCACTAACTCAAATTCTACATCAAGGTCTTTTTCTTCTTTTAATTTTTCTGCTAATTTCTCATAATATTGGACTGCAACTGGATTCGATGGACCCTCATCCTTATAAGCGACCTTTATAACCGTTTTTCCATCCTTTGTTGTTTCCTTTTCCGCCACATCATCTTTCCCACCACTACATGCTGCTAAAAATCCAATGATGAGTAGCACCATAAACCATAGACCAAATTTCTTCATACCTTTGACCCTCCATTTTTTTTAATATTTGAATCTACTTCACAATGACTCACATTAGGTTAAGAACTAATAATTGTTTGTTACGATTTTTTAGATTTTCAAAGCTCTGATGTACATTGTGAAATATCGATTCACGTTTAAAGCTTTATTAATCCTTCACACCGCCATCCATCGTTCCCTTAGTGAAATATTTGAGAATGAGTGGATAGAGCAGCAATAACGGAATAACCGCAATAATAATCGTGCTTGCTTGCAAGGAAGCAAAATCTAAGATCGCTAGCATTTCTGGCGATAAATCAAGTCCCGCCAGCATTGTTGTATTATCCTGTGTCACAACAAATTGACGTAAAACCACTTGCAACGGCCACTTATTTTGATCCGTTAGATAAATAGTAGCTCTGAAGTATTCATTCCAATGGTAAACTCCGTAAAACAGGGTAAGAGTGGCAAGAGCTGGTTTCGACAAAGGAAGGACAATGCTTGTGAAGATGCGAAAATGTCCTGCCCCATCAATTCTTGCTGCTTCTATTAAACTCTCAGGTATTTCCTGGAAGAATCGCATTAAGATAAAGAGATAATACACATTGATTGCCTTATACAAAATCAAAGATGCATACGTATTAAGCAAATTCAAATCTTTCATTAACAGATATTCGGTAATCATCGATGGTTCAAACACCATGATGGCAATTAAGAAAACGAGAACAACCTTTTTTCCGACGAAATTTGTTCGTGCCAGCACGTATGCTGATAAGGCGGTAAAAAATAAATTAATAAAGGTTCCAACTAGAGTAATAAAAACAGAGTTTCCAATACTTTTTAGAATGAGAGGATTCGATAGGATAATTTCATAATTGATAAAAGAAAAGCCTTTCGGAATCACATCTAATCCGGATAACTCTTTTACTCTCGTAGGGTCTGATAATGACATGGCTACTAAATTTAAGACAGGAATTAAGATCGCCAAGGTAATGATAAATAAAATGGTATAGATAATACTTCGTGACCAGTTAAATCTTCTCAACTTTATCCCCCCTTACCAGACACCTTTTCCAGTAAATCTCTTCGATAAGAAATGCGTACCTAAAATAAGAACAAGCCCGATGACCCCTTTAAATAAGCTCGCTGCCGTAGCGTACGCGTATTGGCCATTCAAAAGACCGATTCGGTAAACATACGTATCCAAGATATCCACCTTGCTAATGACTGAATCATTCATAAGGTTAAATACTTGGTCAAAACCAGCATTCATAAAGAACCCTAGGTTTAGAATAAACACAGTGACTACTGTACTCGCTAGTGCTGGTAACGTGATATAGCGCATTTGCTGTAATGTACTTGCACCATCAAGTTTTGCTGCCTCATATAGAGTCGGGCTTATTTTCATGATGGCTGCAATATAAAGAATGCTATCCCACCCCGCACTGCGCCACATTTCAGAAAACACGAGTACCCAACGAATATGATCCTTGCTTGTCATGAAGTCGAGGGATGGAAGGTGGAAAAAGTTTCTGACAATGTTAATGCCACCATCTGGGTTTAGAAAGCTGATCCATATTCCCGCAATGACGACCCAAGATAGAAAATGGGGCAAATAGGAAACGGATTGAACATATTTACGGTATGGACCAGATCGTACTTCATTGATTAGTAATGCTAGAATAATAGGAATTGGGAAAATAAAGATCATTTTCATCGTACTAATAATGACCGTATTCTTTAAGACATCGATAAAGGCAGGCGAACTAAACAAAATTTGAAAGTGCTTGAGTCCCACCCATGTATTCTCACCGATAATGCGATAGTCTTGAAAAGCCAATTTCATCCCTATAATCGGAACCACGTGAAAAATGACGAAGTAGAGTATTCCAGGAAAAAGCATGACATACAGAATCCAATCCTCACGCATTTTTTTCAGTGCTTTTTTCACAAGAAATCACCCCTCACTCACTAAGTTCTCTATATCCCCTTTAAACGGCATTCCAGACTGTGCACCTTTCTTTGTAACAGCTACACTCGCGGCTAGGGTTCCAAGTCGGATACATTCCTCCAAAGGCTTGCCTTCTGCAATGCCAACAGTAAAGGCCCCCGTAAATGTATCCCCTGCGCCTGTTGTGTCAACCGCCATCGTTGTTCTAGCTGGAATCATCACAATTTCCTTCCCGTTGTAAAAAGAGACGCCTTTTTCTCCACGGGTAATGATAAGTTTATTCGGATAATCCTTCAGCACATCTGTTATGTCCCGCTCATCCTTTGTGACTGTTGAAAATTCATGTTCATTCGGTGTTAAATACGTAATCTGTTCGAGCAGTTCCGCTGATAACGGTTGTGCTGGAGCTGGATCGAGAATGATCGTTTTATGATGCTTGTGTAAATATGGAATTAAATACTCAATTGTCTCTACTGGAATTTCCAGTTGAAATAAAAAGACATCGTATTCTAAAAGCCCATCTAAGTTTTGTTCCACGTAAGCAATATCCGTGTATTTATTGGCTCCATCGACAATAATAATGCGGTTTTCACTGTTATGAAGCTCGATAAAAGCCGCACCTGTAGAAATATCCTCCACAATATTGAGATGTTCAATGTTCACGTTTTCATTTTTAAAATGGTTGAGCAACACGTTTTTTTGCTCATCATTCCCAATTGAACCAAATAGGGTAACATCCCCACCTAAGCGAGCGGCTGCAACTGCCTGGTTCGCTCCTTTACCTCCAAAATCTTGGAAAAAGCTTTCACCTTTTACCGTTTCACCAAATTTTGGCACGATTGAACTCTCCACAAAAAAGTCGATATTTATGCTCCCAATTACAGCTATTTTCTTCATCTGATCTACTCCCCATCAACGTCAATATTCATTAAAGGAGCATGCTGTTGTGCCCCGTACACATCTCTGTCCCCTGCGGTTCCAGAAGAGATTTCTCTTGCCATCGTAATTTTGATCCCTAATGCTGGATCAAAAAATACAAAATGATGGATATCTGAAAGGTTGATATTATATGCTTTTGCCACACTTTCTTTCGTGACCGCATTAGATCGTTTGACCCGTTCATACACTGCCTTCTGATCAAACAAAACATCCATTGTTACTTCAAAGGGGCCCGAATTTTTACTTCTTAACACTTTGGCAAGCTCGTATAATTTAGTCATTCTTCCCTACCTCCAAAAAATCAATGGCAAATGGATTTTCTTCTACCTCCATCAAATGATAAATAGAAAATTCATAGACTGGACCGAAGGATATATCGCTCGGCGCGAATGGAAATGCTAGATTCCCAGCCGTTGATTTTCTCCCTTCATATCCATAATGTAGATAGGTAGACCGAAGATTGGCACAAAGGGAGTTAGCCAATTCTTGACTACCTGCTAACACCTCAAATAACACACCAATTTCATGTCCACGGAAAGGCTCGGGCTCATTATGCCCAAGAACCGCATTTTTTCCATAATGATAGAAATTAATGCTGTAATCTTCCTTTGGAATTTCCGGATAATAGTTTCGAACTTGTTCTAGTACTTCTTTCTCTACCTCTTCAATATTGGCAAGAAGAAGGGGATCCCGAATGCCTGCAATCACAAATGTGCGATAGGCCGTTTTTCTAGCCCCTTCTAGCTTTATCGACTGAGTCATGCTTGGTACATATTTACTGTTCTCTACTTTAATCACACCAGTAGATACTTCTGTAAACGTGCACTCAGATAAATCGAGCATAAATCCTGGACCGTGTAAGAAGTATGGGTGCTCTTTTTCATAAAAGGTGTGAGCTGCCACACTTGTCGTCGTGCACGTCCTTTTTGGATTTAGCGATTGAACCGTAAAGGAATCGGGGTAGATTGTTCCTAAAATGCTATCCTTTGTGGTCCCAGGCTCTGCACACAATGCCCCACATTCCAAGATCTTTCCTAGATGGTAGGAAAGCCCCTCATCCATGCCGTGAAAAATACCAACTGCTGCAAAAGGTGATGGGTCATAAGCCCTTCCGCAGACTATAATATCTGCTCCTTCATGGAGAGCATTTAAAATTGGCTCGTGCCCCATTTGCGCTACAATAGAGGTAGTTTCCCGAATCACTTCCTCCGTCAAAACGGGGATATTCTCTGTTAACGGTTTAATTTTTCCATCCTGTTGCATTTGAAGGATATAGTCCTGGTCAAAATCTGCCCAAATCACGGCTATTTTGGCATGGTATCCTTCTTCTTCGATAATTTCATTTAAGATACTTAACGTACTTTCCACATGTGGCCTCGCACCTGCACCTCCTGCAGAACCAACAATAACGGGAATTTTGTTTGGAATTCCTTTTGCCAACATAATTTGCAAGTCTTTTTTCACTGCTCGTTTGCTCACAATCGAAACGCCCTCACCCAATTTATGTGGCCCAGCATCTGTTGAACCAGCATCAACGACAATTCCGTGAATCTCTTGGTCGAAAGCATGATTAAAAGATTCTTTCGGAAAACCATATCCTAACATTCCACAAGGTGAAACAATTCTTACAGCAGATTTCATATATGTCTCCCCCAATTGCATTCTATTAATCTATTAAGTAACCGGTTTCATATTTCTTCTTAAAAAACAGTTACGTGTGTAACCGGTTACACACTGTCTTAAAATAAGAACCAACTATCAATGTAATCGGTTACATATAGGATAAACCACCTACTTTATAAAGTCAATATTATATTTTTCCGAAAATTCCGTTCTTCACTTCATCAAACCTTTTTCGATAAAAACCTTCCCATTTGCACATACTACCTCTGAAAAATATTCAACATTTTTGGGGAAGTATGGTGGGAAATTGTTAACATTTTCATTCGCATTACTATTTTGCGTTTTACTGATTGGATTTTATCGAATAAATCGACTTCCAGTCACTAAAATCATACCGCTATGGCTTTTTATCGTCCTTATATCCGGACTGACTTTTAATTCTATTTTTACCAACTTGGGGTACATCGATAAGCCAATGACTGCTGATCGTTATGTAACATACCATGTTCTTCACAAGCTGATCTCCCCTATAGGAGCAATCCTTTCAATAAATATTTACCATTCCCTAAAAGTCCCGCTAAAATGGGGATGGCTCATTTTAGGAACAGTCATTTTTATGACGGGTGAAAGAATCGTAGAGCAAATCGGAATCATTAAATATGTGGACTGGAACATCGAATACTCTGCACTTATGTGGTTTTCATTCATTATTCTTAGCCTCATATTTGAGCATTTGTTGGAAAGAGGTGGCGATCATCTTTAAATTACCTTCAAGATTTGATGAAAACGAATGGTTTATTCTCGTTTCCTTATTTTGTTTGATTGTATGTTTTATCAAACTCCATAAAATTTTCCCACTGAATATGAGAATTTCTATATTTCTCTTCTATGCAGTTATTGGACTAACAGCTGATGTCCTCATCGCAGCAGATTACCCTGTTGACTTATATACCATTACAGATACTCCATATTTGGAGCTATTTGATGTAATTGCCTATGTTATCAATTATCCGATTTATGGCCTATTTTTTTCGTACATTATCAGTAAATGGAAAATGAGTCTGCTCAGTTTATCATTCCTTATTGTTTTATGGAGTGGACTAACAGCATCTCTAGAATGGCTTTCTGTTCAATTTAACGTCTTCACTTACCATGGCTGGGATACGGAGCATTCACTCATTGTCTATTTATTTATTTTTTCACTAAGTACACTCGTGACTAAATTATTCTCATATTGTTGGAGAAAGGAAAACCTTGCGTAGTCATTTTCCTATTTCTTCCACAACCTAGACATTCACATCAGATTTTGGTATAGTGAATTAGTTACCTATGATAACTATTTTTTTTAAAAGGTGGATAATTATGAAAACATCGCAAAGATTTTTCCATCAATTATTAATGCTGTATCGGCCGTTTGAAAATCGACTTGTATTGTTACTGAGCAAACATAATATTCAACGAGCACAAATGTCGATTTTATATTACTTGTTCAACTTTGACACCGCCACACTTGTGGAATTATCCAGTTATCAAGGAGTGGAAAAGCCAACGATCACAAGGACTGTACATCAATTAAAAGAGCTTGGCTATATCGAACAAGTCCCTAGTCAAGACAAACGGGAGAAAAGAATCCAGCTTTCAGATCTTGGGCGGAAGGTATACAAAGAGGTACGCGTTACACTCGATCAATTTGAAGAAAACATTTTAGAAGGGATTTCAGAAGCGGAACAGCTCGAAGCGATCCGTGTTATGTCTGAGATCCGCAACAATCTTATTGGTAAATCATTTTAAAACCAGGGGGAAAAACATGAATCAATCAGCTACGAATAAATTATGGACGAAGGATTTCATCGTTGTCTCTTCCGTCAATTTTTTATTAACTTTGGTTTTTTATCTATTGATGGTAACAATCGCGGTTTACGCGGTGGATGAATACCATGCTTCCACGAGCCAAGCAGGACTTGTCACAGGAATTTTCATTATCGGTACCCTAATCGGTCGCCTGTTCATCGGGCGATTTATCGACGTTATTGGTCGCAAGAAAACATTAGTCATCGGACTTATTCTTTTCATATTAACGACCGCTCTCTATTTCGTTCACTTAGGAATCGGCTTTTTACTTTTTACTCGTTTTCTCCATGGCGTAATGTTAGGAATGGCAAGTACAGCTTCTGGTACGATTGTTGCGCAAATTATACCGAACACTAGAAAAGGTGAAGGCATCGGCTACTTTAGCATGAGTGCAACGCTTGCCACAGCTATAGGTCCCTTTATTGGTCTTTATATGAGTCAACATACATCATTTGAAATGATTTTTAGTTTTTGTTTGGCATTAGGTATCATCTGCTTAATCACAGCGTTTTTCGTTTATGTTCCAAAATTGGAACTGAAGTCTCCCACTTCTTCTGTGTCAAAAGGCTTCAAGATTTCCGATTTTATTGAACCGAAAGCATTGCCCATTGCCTTTATTACACTGGCCGTTGCATTCTGCTATTCTAGCGTTCTATCTTTTATTAATTTTTATGCGATGGAAATTGATTTGGTGGAAGCAGCAAGCTTCTTCTTTATCGTCTATGCAGCAGCTGTATTAGTTTCTCGTCCATTCACAGGACGCTTAATGGATGTTAAAGGTGCCAACTATGTTATGTATCCAGCCTTTATTCTTCTTGCCGCCGGATTATTGCTTTTAAGTCAAGCAAATAGTAGTTTTACACTTTTAGTATCTGGTGTCCTCATTGGACTTGGGTTCGGAAATATGCAGTCTTGTACACAGGCTATTGCGGTAAAATTAACTCCTGTACATCGGATGGGACTCGCTACTTCCACATTCTTCATCTTTTTAGATGCTGGACTTGGTTTTGGGCCCTACCTATTAGGATTTGTCATCCCTCTAACCGGATACAATACCTTATATATCATTCTTGGAGCACTTGCTCTTTTAACAACAATCCTGTACTTTTTCTTACACGGCAAAAAAGAAAAAATACCGGTTGTTTATAATTCGACTTCTGCGTAATGAAAAAGAGGTGTTCCATTTGTGGACACCTCTTTTTCATTAATCCTCTTTGTATTTTTTCTTCACTGCATCCGAGGCAATACCCGCACCGACCATTAAGATTAGCGGCGTGAATTTCCAGAAAAACGAACCACTCACAAATGTAATCTCTAATGCTGTAAATTTATTTAGAAGAAGAACCCCAATCTTGATGACCAACACGGCTGCTCCGATTAAAAATAACACATCAAACATGAATTTTAATTTTGGATGTGCCAATTGCTTACTATCTTTAATCACCTTTTCCGTCAACTCCTCATCACTCCTTAATAATTCATCAATCGTAACACCAAAAAGGTCACTTACCTTTATAATCGTTTCGATGCTGGGATAATTTTGACCATTCTCCCACTTCGAAACGGACTGACGACTCACAAAAAGCTTTTCAGCTAATTCTTCCTGAGACCATCCTTTATCCATTCGTTCCTTCTTCAGCTTTTCTCCAAAAACCATTTCATCAAACACCTTTCTCCTGTCTACCCCCATTATTGTGAATGCAACTGCAAAAGTAAAGATAGCTATAGTTGCAACGCTCCGCAACCTGTGGTTACCCATGGATACGTCAGCGTTTTTACACAATATAACCAAAAAAATACTTCAAATTCCTACACAATCATTTTTAACATTTCTTGGGATTAACAACCTACCAAACCCCAAAAAGGGGAACGTATAATCTATTTTGTATTACTTTGTACGTGCGAATTTATGTCCAAAATGGAAGAATTGACACTCATTTTGGACAGAGACTTGTCTAAAAAGGGTGCATTCGCTCTATTGTGAATAGTTAATTTTTGTAATATTTTAAAAATACAACAAGTTTTCCAAAAGCATCTCTAGACCCTTTCCACCAAGTTCACATGGTTCAACTTGGTACTTAAAATTAGTCGAACAGAAAGGAGAATTAGATGCCTATACCTTGAAAGAAGGAAGTCCTAATTGGAGCATTTTCAAGTGATGATCATGCGAAAAACCTGTAAGAATTAGCAATAAGACAAGGATTAAAAAATGCTTGGACAAGCTAATATTAAAGGAGGTTCCTTTTATGAAGGGTGAAGCTTTAATTACAAACAGAGTTGTTCGTTTAATACCGTATAAAGTTAAAAGTATTCAAGAGGCAGTAGACACGGTGCCCGCTGGGGTAGAAATTATCGAAGCGCCGCAGATTTGGGCAGAAGCAAACGAAGGAGACGGGATCGTCGTTGCCATTCTCGATACCGGAATCGACTACAACCATCCAGATTTAAAAGATGCTGTCATTGAGGTGAAGAACTTCACCGACGAGGGTGCAGAAGATGATGTTATGGATGGCAATGGACATGGGACACACGTTGCCGGCACAATTGCTGCAAGACGTGAAGGATATGGCTTAGTTGGAGTAGCCCCAAAAGCGAAGTTACTCATTTTAAAGGTTCTCGATTCACAAGGATCAGGTTCCTATGAATCTATTATTCAAGCCATGAATTACGCTGCCGATTGGCGAGGACCGAATGGAGAAAAAGTTCGTGCTGTTAACATGTCCTTAGGTGGGCCCGAAGATGTTCCAGAACTTCATGAAGCAGTTAAGAGATTAGTAGATTCCGAGATTCCTGTCATCGTTGCTGCAGGGAATGAAGGAGACGACCGCGAGAACACATTCGAGTACTCCTATCCTGGAAGCTACAATGAAGTGATTGAGGTAGCTGCTTCCACTTTGACGAACGAAGTAGCACCATTTTCAAATAGCAACAATGAAATTGACGTACTAGCGCCAGGAGTAGACATCGTTTCCACCTGGGTTGATGGTCAATATGCGAAATTAAGCGGGACATCGATGGCAACTCCACATGTGGTAGGCGCTGTTGCCCTTTTGATAACAATTGGCGAACGTTCCTTCAAACGTACATTAACTGAAGCAGAAATCTATGCCCTGCTCGTGAAACGTACCGTTTCCCTAGGCAATGAGGCTACAGCTGAAGGACATGGGCTAATCAAACTCAACTATTCAGAGAAAGTAAGAAGACTTGTCAGCTATATTGGGGAAGTTTTTGTTTAAGATATATGCTAAAAGGCTATCGATTCAATTTTATCGATAGCCTTTTTCATTCTTGATATCAAATTTAAAATGTTTCATACATGATGCTACCTGTCTGGGAAGTATCATAATCCCCAATAGCATTGATTTCTGATTGAAATGATTTAGATGTGAGTATATTCATTACCTCATTAACAAAATGAGCATTTTCATTAGTTTTTAATAGAACCAGATCATACCGTTCTCTAATTAGTGGAATAAAATCTACTCCCACTAACTTTGCAGCTTTCTCCATTCCTATGCCTATATCTACCGCTCCTGTAGAAACGGCAGAAGCAACACTTAGATGATTACTTTCCTCGTTCTCATACCCCGCAACTTCACGTGTTGAAATATTGCACAATCTCAAATGCTCATCTAGTAAAATTCTTGCTCCCGAGCCTTTCTCTCGGTTCATGATGGTAATATCTTTTCGTTTGAGATCTTCCCATGATTGAACATTTAGCGGATTCCCTGCTTGTACGTAGAAACCCGCTTTTCGACATAGAAGATTTACTAAAACATAAGGAAATCCAGTCAATATTTTTTTTATATAAGGAAGGTTATACTCTCCAGTATCCCCATCATACATATGTACACTCACAATATCGCATTCGCCTTTATACATAGAAATTAATCCATTTAGACTCCCTGCATGCGATCTCAATATTTTTTTAGTAGTCGCCTTCTCTAAATGTCTTCCAAGAATATCCAAAACCATATCTTGTCCACTGATGACAATTTGGGATGATTCCTTAGTCGAAGTAGCTTTTTCTGCAAACACTACTGGAGGGTGAGATATCGTAGATTTTTTTTGAGTGATATAGTCTTCTAAGTCTTTTGCATGCATTCTCATTTGTCTGCCTACCCGAAATACTGGTAACTCACCTTTTTTAACTAAATCATATATGGTTAATTTTGAAACCTTTAACAGTTGTGCCACTTCTTCAATCGTGTACGAAAGTTCGTTATTCATCCTTACATCCCTCCACTTTCAATTTTATCTCATTGCAAAAAATAAAACATTTAAATTTATCTGTGACTATTTTTACATCCTAATACTGTTATATCTAGTTATAATTAATTATAATTAGATATAACTAGATATACACAAGGAGGGAGAAGTGTGAAAAGAATAGTTTCTCTATTCATGACCGTTTTGGTCTTAGCATTCATAATGACCGCTTGTTCTAATAATGGTCAAAGTAATGCCAAAAAAGAAGCAGTGGAATTAACCATTTCGGCTGCAGCTAGCCTGCAAGATGCTTTAACCGAAATTACTACAAACTTTAATAAAAAATATCCTGATATAAAAATCAATTATAACTTTGGAGCTTCAGGAGCACTTCAACAACAAATTTCTCAAGGGGCACCTGTTGATCTTTTCTTTTCTGCAGCAGAGGATAAGTTCTATAAAGTAGTAGATGAAGGCTTAATCAAAACAGATCAGAGTATTGATCTAGTTGGAAACGAAATTGTTCTCATCGTGCCAGAAGATAGCAATCAAGAAATTAACGCATTTGAGGATTTAGTGAATGCAGATAAAATTTCAATTGGTACTCCAGAATCTGTGCCAGCTGGAAAGTACGCACAAGAAACATTAACGAACTCAAATCTATGGAATGACTTTGAAGGAAAAATTGTCTATGCGAAAGATGTTCGCCAAGTACTTACATATGTAGAAACTGGCAATGTGGATGCAGGAATTGTGTACAAAACAGATGCGCTGATCTCTTCAAAGGTAAAAATTGTTTCGACAGCAGACTCTAACACGCATGGCCCGATTATTTACCCAGTTGGGATCATTAAAAATAGCGATCATTTGCAAGAGGCTGAGCTTTTTTATGAATACCTCCAATCTGAAGAAGCAATGAATACTTTTAATAAATTTGGTTTCAGTGGATTAAAATAGAAATATGGCAACGAATTTTTGGTCACCTATTCGGCTCTCTCTTGAGATAGCCTCTTTATCTACTGTCATCGTATTTATATTGGGAATCATACTAGGAAAGGTAATGTCCAAGAAAAGCTTCAGAGGAAAAGCCTTAATTGAGACAGTATTCCTATTACCACTAGTTTTACCTCCGACTGTAGTCGGTTTTATCTTAATTATTGTTTTTGGAAAAAATAGTCCAGTCGGACAATTGGTTGAGTGGATCTTTGATCAACCTATTATGTTTACATGGTGGGCTGCTCTTATTGCTTCTGCTATCGTAGCTTTTCCACTTATGTACCAATCCGCAAAAACTGGATTTGAAGCCATAGATCAGGATATCGAAAATGCTGCAAGAGTAGATGGGGCAAGCGAATGGAGATTATTTACACATGTCTCTATTCCTTTAGCCTTTAGAGCCTTACTATCTGGTGGAATCTTGAGTTTTGCAAGGGCTTTAGGCGAGTTCGGGGCAACGCTAATGTTTGCAGGGAATATTCCTGGAAAAACACAAACGACCCCTACCGCAATCTATATAGCTATTGATTCTGGTAATATGCAGATGGCCTGGCTTTGGGTTGTAAGTATGATTGTGATTTCCTTTATCATGCTACTGTTGGTTAGCTTTTCAAAAAAATAATACTTGCTAAAGGCTGACTAATATCGTCAGCCTCTTTTATTCGAATTTTGATTTAATAGGACCATTATCTCTGTCCCTTTTCCAACCTCGCTTCGAACTTGGATTTCTCCTTTGTGTAAATCGATTATTTTTTTCACTATAGACAGGCCTAGACCGTTCCCTCCAGCATTGCGGTTTCTCGATTTATCTGCTTTGTAAAAACGTTCAAAGACATGCATCAAGGTATCTTCATCCATACCAATTCCTGTATCCTTAATCTTCACAAAGATTTGATTGTCCCCTTCCGATGCCTCCACTACAATCGTTCCACCTTCGGGGGTGAATTTTATACTATTATGAATTAAGTTAATCCATACTTGGTCCATCAGTGCTTCATCTGCCGTGATCAACAAGTTTTTAAGGGAAATATCCATATTGATTTCTTTTTCTAACCATTGTGGCTCATTGGCTAGAATAATACGGCGTAATTGGTGATCCAAACGGTAACTTTTTCGCTCAAGAGATAAATGTTCAGACTCTAAAGATGTGAGTTTTAATAGATTTTCACTTAATTTGGATAGTCTATTGCTCTCTTTCTCAATGATTTCAAGGTAGTGCTTGCGTTCCTCATGACTAAGGTCTTCATTTTTAAGCGCATGGGCAAACCCTCTAATGGACGTCAGCGGAGACTGGATTTCATGGGAAACATTTGAGATGAATTCCTGCCGCAATTCTTCCATTTCCCCTAATTTGGTCGCCATATGGTTAATGTTTTCGATAATCTGTGAATAAGGATGGTTATCCCTCTCGCGAAATTGATTGCGATAATAAGACAGATCAATATTGAAATTTCCTTCTGCCATCATTTTCATGGCATGAATGATTGGATGTAGAAACTGCTCCTGTCGAGATCTAACCCAAGGATTTTTCGTAATAATAAAGACACAGCAGCCGAACAAACAGAAGCCTAAAAATGAACTGACTAACAATCGGACAATCTCATGAGGTGTATACTCTATCACTTCATAGAACCAAGTTGATACCCAATAGGCACAGGACCACGCCAAAAGCAATAAGAGTGAAATAGCTAGAATCCCTAGCAATCGTTTGATAAACTGACCCAACCTCACGTTGTCACCTCCAAACGATAACCAAGTCCGCGAATCGTTGTGATTTTAAAAGGACAATCTTCTTGTGAAAATCGTTGACGTAACCGTTTAATATGAACGTCAACCGTCCGCTCATCTCCTTCATAATCAAAACCCCAAATATCTTCGATTAATTGTTCCCTTGAAAAGGTTTTCTGCTGATGCGTCGCAAGCTTAAATAATAATTCAAACTCTTTTAACGGTAACGTCATACGCTCATTCCCTATCGTAACCGTGTAGGACGCACGATCGATCACAACATTACCGATTTCAATTCGATTGGAGACAGTAATTTGATAACGTTTAAGGAGCACTTTGACCCGCGCCACTAATTCAGCTACGTCGAAAGGTTTGACCAAATAATCATCTGCTCCGAGGTCAAAGCCTCTTACTTTTTGAGATGTTTCTCCTTTTGCTGTTAACATTAATATAGGAAGAGTATCTGAATAATAGCTTCGTACTTCTTGGCAAAAAGTCCAGCCATCCATATTCGGCATCATGATATCAAGAATAATCAAATCTACTTTTTCTTTTTCTAGTAGAAAAAGTGCAGCTTCACCATCAGTGGATTCAATTATGACAAAGCCTTCTTTAGATAAAATGACATGAATTAATTCTCGGATATGTGGATCATCATCTACGATTAATATTTTGGCCATATGGATCATTCCTTTTTTTAAAATAGGAATCGCCATGCTTCCTGCGATTCCTAATAGTCATTATCTTATTTTACATCTTTATGTCCGGCGCATATAAGCACGTACCGTGATAGGTGCAAATATCGCCACAATCACAGCAGCTCCTACTAGAGAAATAATCAGATCCCAACCTACCGTACCTGCGTTCGTCAATTCTCTGACAGCTGTAACAAGATGTGAGATCGGATTGAATTTAACAAACCACTGAAGTACCTTAGGCAACGTATCCGCTGGCACAAATGCATTTGAAAGAAACGTTAGCGGAAACAGGACAATCATCGATATCCCTTGTACACTTGTTGCATTACGTGAGATGACTCCAAAGAAAGCAAAAATCCAGCTAATTGCCCATGCACAAGCAATCACGATAAGCCCGGCCAGAATGACATTCCCAAGTCCACCCTCTGGACGATACCCCATAATATAACCCATGGTAAAAGTGAGAGTCGATGCAATCGTGTATCGGATCGTATCAGCTAATAACGCCCCAGCCAACGGGGCAATCCGTGCAATTGGTAACGATTTAAAACGGTCAAACACTCCCTTATCCATGTCTTCCCTCAGTTGAACGCCGGTCACAATGGATGTTGTGATAACAGTCTGTACAAGAATACCTGGAATAATGACGGGTAAATAATTTTGCACATTTCCAGAAATAGCTCCACCAAAGATATAAGTAAACATTAAGGTAAAAATGATTGGCTGGAGCGTCACGTCAAACAATTGCTCAGGAGTCCGCTTAATCTTAAGTAAACCTCGGTAGGCCATGGTTAATGTATTTCGGATTACCTGGCCGATGCCTGAGTGGTTTTTTAAATGTCTTTCAGTTGCCTGCATGATCGGTTGGTTTTTCATGCGATTCCCTCCTTTTCTTGTTTGTCTTCTTTTACACCTTCGCCAGTGATTGTCAGAAAGACTTCATCTAATGTTGGCTTCTGTACACTAAGTTCGGCAAGCTGAATCCCTTGTTCTCGAAGAGCAATCAGTAAGTCCGTAACTCGATCGGCATGCGCCATCGGTGCCGTTATCTTTCCTCCCTCTGGAGACGCGGCTGACTGAACCTTTAGCACTTGCTCCACAATTCTACGGGCATCTTGCATATCTTGTGTATGTTGGATGCTTAAGTGTAAGGATGATGTGCCAATTGATCCCTTCAATTCATCTACTGTCCCTTCCGCAACCACTCGTCCGTGGTCGATGACTGCGATTCGGTCTGCTAGTTCATCTGCCTCTTGTAAATACTGAGTTGTCAACAACACTGTAGAGCCTGATTTCACTAGACGTCGAATTGTGTCCCACATTTGATTTCGTGTTCGTGGATCAAGCCCTGTGGTTGGCTCATCTAAGAAAATAAGAGGTGGCTGGGCAATCAGGCTGGCAGCCAGGTCCAGTCTTCGGCGCATTCCCCCTGAGAAATTTTTCAACGGACGTTTTGCCGCTTCTGTTAAGCCAAATTCCTCAAGTAATTCTTCTGCCTTACGCTTGGACTCTTGACGGCTCAATCCCAGCAATCGCGAGAAAATAACCAAGTTCTCTGTAGCACTGAGTGCCTCATCGACAGAAGCGTACTGCCCTGTTACCCCGATTAATTGTCGGACAATCTGTGGATCCTTTGCCACATCATATCCAAAAATCTTTGCAGAACCTGCATCTGGTCGGAGTAAAGTAGCTAACATTCTGATTGTAGTTGTCTTTCCTGCACCATTCGGACCTAGTACTCCATAAATAGAACCTGTCGGCACCTGCAAATCAACACCATCAACTGCATGATTATCACCGAACGTTTTCACAAGTCCGCTCGCTTCAACTGCCCAATCCGCTTTTTCTACTATTTTTCTATATTCATTGCTCATTGTGATCCTCCTTGTTCTTCCCGTAATTTCTTAGGAAGTATAAATCACTTTTATGAACTGAATATGAACTACAAAAATTTCTGCAGGCCGAGTCAATATTTTGCATTTTCAGTTGGCTTCGTTTTAAATTACATATAGAGTTTCAAATCATTTTTTGAAAGGAATGACACCATGATTTCATTAAAAGGAAAGACGGCGTTAATTACCGGGGCAGGTAGAGGAATCGGACGGGCAGTAGCGATCGCCTTAGCGAAAGAAGGCGTAAATCTAGGATTAATTGGGTTAACGATGTCCAATCTAGAAAAAGTAACTACTGAACTAGAGCAATATGATATTAATATTTCTGCTGCAACAGCAGATGTATCAGATCTTGAAGCAGTACAGCACGCAGTGGAACATATCAAGTTAGATTTAGGACCAATCGATATTCTTGTAAACAACGCAGGAACTGGTAAATTCGGAGGTTTTCTTGAATTAACTCCTGAAGAGTGGGAAAACATTATTCGCGTTAACGTGATGGGTGTTTACAACGTAACTAGAGCTGTTTTACCAGAGATGATTGAAAGAAAAGCAGGAGATATCGTAAACATTTCTTCCACTGCCGGCCAAAAAGGCGCACCTGTAACTAGTGCATACAGCGCTTCAAAGTTCGCTGTACTAGGTTTAACCGAATCGCTTATGTTAGAGGTAAGAAAGCATAATATTCGTGTGACAGCATTAACACCGAGCACTGTCGTTACTGATTTAGCAATTGAAACAAACCTCATTTCTGGAAATCCAGAAAATGTGATGCACCCAGAGGATCTTGCAGATCTTCTTGTTGCTGGTCTGAAGCTTCACCCAAGAGTTGTGTTAAAGACAGCTGGATTGTGGTCAACGAATCCTTAATTTTAAATGATATTTAAGAGAAGCAGGAATTTTCCTGCTTCTTTTTATTTCAAGGTTTATTAAGTAATTGGTTATGAATGGAAAATACATTTTTACCTCATACTAAGGTTGAAAACTGATGTGGAAGGTAATGAATATATGGACATTCAAGTTCGGCATCCTTTGGTTAAGATAAGTACATTCGGAATCACTCAATTAAAGCAACAAAACCCCTATATGGTGGCTTGGTGGTCAGCTGTTTTCCCTGGGTTTGGGCATTATTTGCTCAACCAATACACTCGGGCGACCTTCTTAACATTAGGGGAAGTATTCCTCAACACATTGGCCCATATCAATGAAGCTATGATCTATTCTTTTTGCGGACACTTTGACCGCGCGACACTTGTGTTAGAACCAAGATGGGCATTAGGTTACTTAACGATTTACCTTGTAGCAATTGCAGATAGTTTCCGTTCGGCCATATACCAAAATAAACTGTATCATCTAGCTATTCTCGAGCATAAAAAGACTCCTAGAATGGAAATTTTCCCAAGTGAAATTCAATATATTGAGAGAAAAAGTCCCATTGTTGGTGCACTTTATTCTTTTTTCTTTCCGGGATTAGGGCAATTATATAATCATCGATTTGGGCTTGCCTTCTATGGCATGTTTTGGTGGTGGGTTTACATGTCCTTGTCTAAAGTCCATCACGCTTTTTTGGTCCTTGTTCACGGACATCTTCACGAATCAACTACATTACTCCATCCTCATTGGCTCTTATTTATGCCATCTGTATTGGGTGGTGCGGTCTATCATGCATACCGAACGTCCGTTGAACACAATCATCTTTTTCGGATAGAACAACGTCGGTATCTGACTAAAAAATATCAACACGCTAAACTTCAAATTTTCCCTTAAGCAGGCAGGTGCTTTTTCATGTTAGTTATTGGGTTATTTAAACAATCGATCGAACTAGAGCAAGCACTTGCTGAATTGGAAAATAAAATGATTCCCAAAGAACATGTCCTTGTTACATTCATGGATAAGAAAAATAAGGAGCAAGAACATCGGGTTCACCCTTTTGAGATCGGAATGTGTTTTGGGACAGCAGGTGCTGTAATCGGTGCAACATGTGGATTCGCGATGACGTTGGGACCGATTATATGGGGATTAATTGGGTTAATTATCGGGTATTGGGTTGGGGCAGGTATTCATTTTTTAGTACATATACGAAAAAAAGCCTCCCCGTTCCTGCATGAAGTAACGGTTATCGTCCAATGCAGCAAGGAGCAATTTCTTCATGTACGCGAGCTGTTCTGGGAGTATGGGGCACTTTCAATCGGGGAGCATCAATAAGAAAACCCAATTGCTAGAAGGTTTCTCTAACAATTGGGTTTCTATCACATAATTACTTCGATACAACCAACAGACCTGACATCGTGTCATGTCCTTGACCACAAGGAATCGCACAATAGAATCGGAATTCTCCCTCTTCTGTCACGACCACTTCAAATGTCTCCCCTTCTTTAATATTCATGCCGAATTCATCTAGAGCAATACCATGCAGTCCAGAATCATTTTTCATTGTAAATCGAACGGTGTCTCCTACCTTTGCTTTCACTTCTGTAGGACTGAACTCAAAGTTTTTCGCAGTCAGGTTGACTTCGACAACCTCACCAGTGGCTTCTGCTCCAGCATGAGGATCGGTTGTTCCTTCAGCCTCCCCAGCCTCTGCTTGAGATTTCTCTCCGCCTAGTGCAAAGACGAATACTTGCGGGTCGTTCCCTGCAGAAGTAATCATAATATATTGCTTTCCATCCACAACGAAAATGGATGGAGATGCTGAAATCGTTAGACCCGTTGTTTGATAAGACCAAAGAATCTCACCAGTTGCGGTATCCAATGCATTAACCTTCCCACTATAGTCACCATAAAATGTGAGACCTGTAGCAGTACTTGTTAAGCCCGCGCGCTGAGGATCCTTTGTTTCAATTTTCCACGCTTCTTTCCCTGTGTTTAAATCAAATGCAGTAATCGTGCCGTATGCTTCTTCATCTGCTGGAGGTGCATAGGATGTACCGAAAGCTTGTGCTCCCCCTTTACCACCACCAGTATTTTGGCCGCCTTCTTCTTCATTCTTAGCTGTTTTAATAATTCCCCCTTGTTCCATAGATGGAATTAGATCGAAATTCAGTTTTGGATCATACGTATTCGGTGCATAGTTCTGTCCGCCTAAAATACCTGGATAGACGAGTACTCCTTCTGGCGTAGGTTCTGGATGATCGATTTTCGCAAACGGTACGTTTTTATAGTAAGGTTCGCCCGTTTCTACATCATAAACAAACCATTCGCCACCTTTTGTTCCAACTGCTACAACACGTTGCTCTTCGCCATTAATCGTTGCTGTGTAAACCGTTGGACTATCAGCTGTATCATAGTCCCATAGGTCATGGGATACTTGTTGTTGCGCCCATTTTAATTGTCCTGTATCTAGATCGACTGCAATAACAGAGTTCGTATGTGGATTCGCACCAGGTCGTTTTTCTCCATAAAAATCTGGTGCTGGATTTCCTGCTGAGAAGAATAATGTATTGGTTTCTTCATCGACACTTGGTGGCATCCAAACGGCACCTCCACCACCAAACAGACCTTCCGCTAACCAATCTTCTCCTTTTGGTGGCACTGTCCAGAATGGTTCATCCCACGCTGGCGTTAAATCGCTAGCATTGAAGGCCATTTCAAATCCGCGTACCCCGTTATCTCCACCAGATGACCCTACGAAAATTTTCCCATCATAATAGGTTGGAGCAGTTGTTTCATAATAACCATTTTCAGGCGTTACATCTGGATAGAATTCACTAATTTTTACATAATTCACAGTTTCCCCTGTTTTTTGATCAATCGAAACGACCCCAACATTGTTTGTAATCATAAACACTTTTCCTTCACCAACAGCCACGCCACGATTTGAGCTTGGTAATCCTGTTCGCTCTGCATTTTCCTTGATTTCTGCTGGTGGAATCCATTCCCAAACTACATCGCCAGTTAGTGCATCAAAAGCATACACATAGTTCATTGCTGTCGTCACATACGCAACCCCATCAACTACTACAGGGAAGCTTTGGTTTCCAGCAGGAATATCTGGATTGATGTCTTTAAACTTTTTGCTCCACACGAGCCCTACTTCCCCTACATTCTCTTTTGTGATTTCTTCATATGGAACATGACGAGTTAATCCTAGGTCATAACCGAAAGTCGGGAAGTCACCATTTTCCGCTTCTACTACAGGCTCCTCTACTTTTTCAGGTTCTTCTACTTTCTCTGGCTCCTCTACTTCTTCAGGCTCATTTTGACAGGCAACCAACATAAACGTGGAAACGACCAACACAGCGGAAATCCATTTAACCTTTGTTCTCATTGTAACCCCCCTTAAAATGCAAAGCTTATTACTAGTAAGTTTATATTAAGCGCTTTCAATTTTTATTCATGATTATTTTTCGGGTACCGTACTTTTTTCTTGACTGACTGTATAAAAATATAAAAACGCTTACAAAAGGAGGGTGTCATGAAAAAGAAATTCTATTTTCTATTAATTATCGCTTTTGTTGCAAGTCTAGTAGCCTGCCAGAAAGAAGAAGTAAAAGAGATTACGAAAACGACAGAGGAAAACGAAACACAAGGAGAGGTACAAAGCTACAATATTTCACTCAAATTGGACCAAAACCACTTCTCTTATGAAAATTGGAAGATGGATAGTAGTCATCATAAGCTTGTAAAAGGGAAATTACTAGTGAATGATAAACCAGTTGCGGGTGCGGAAATTCAAATGTCTAATAAAAGAAAAACGACTACCGATTCAAATGGAGAATTTTCCGTAATTGTAGATGCAAACATCATAGAGAAAGATATTATTCATGTTTCCTCACTGGATTATGCAACGCTTGAAGGTCAAGCTATACCTGAAGCATTGAAAAAGGATTTACTTGCTTTAGAGGAAGAATTAGTCGTCTATTACCCGATTGAAGTAGATAAAACGGAAGAAATAGCAGAGGATCCTAGCAAATTGAAAGTCTATGCCCACGCCGCCTTACATGAAAAAGAAGAGTTTCCAAAGTTCGGAGTAGAGAAATTCCCGATTATTGGAACGGTGAAAGATGTCGATGGAAAGCCAGTCCAAGGAGCGACCGTGAACCTTCGCCGTGATGGTGTTGAAGGATTCACGATGTCAAACCCTACGAATGAAGATGGAGAATACTCCATGTACTATATCCCGGAAGATGACGAGAATCATTATCTAAATGTCTATGTACCAAGTCAGCATGTGACCTATACGCTACCACCGGGAAAAGGATTTCTATTCCCTGATGATTTCGGTATCACCCTTGATATTGTTTTACCTGAGGAAGGAACCATCATTCGAGATGAACCTCCTACTCTAGTAGCCACGAATGCAGAAGGAGCTCTTTACAAAGGAGTGTTAATTGGTCTAAATACAACGGAGGACTATACGATTACAGTTCCAGACCGGGAAGGTTCCTTTGTTCTCACTGTACCGAAAGATGTTTGGGAAACGAACCCAAGCTTTTACCAAATTAACTATCGTGGCTTCTCAAAAGAACCACTGGATTTAGGAGATAACTTACCGTCTGATTTCCTTCCGCTTCCGGAAAAAGATGAGCCTGATAATATTGTCGCTAAGAAATAATACATTCTTTTTCTGCCAGGCGACGCATTCTCCTGGCTATTGTTCTTGAAATGTATTCTCATGTTTAAGAAGACCATTCTTTCCACCATAAACCGCCTGCATAGCCCGTTAATTTTGTGTCTCCTAATAGTTGTTGGACCCATTTTAACAACTAAGCCATATGTTTTTCGTCTCCATTCTTTCTCTTAAGGTCTATCAAGAAGACGATGTTTTGACCCATACACAAAAAAACTCAACTAAGGCTCACCCTAGCTGAGTTTTTTTGGAATAGTTATGACTCGAACTCAAATTTACTTCCATTTAGTTATTTTAACAACTACAAACCCCAAGTGATTTTCAAGGGGAATGGCGTCGCTAAACTAGTACAATTCTAATCCGTAGCATATTGATTAATGCATCTGGTGAATTGCTTTGTATCCTAGTACGAATACGTCCTCTTTTACTCTTTTCTCTACTTCACCCTTCTTAGACTCATGCCTATTTTTAATTCATTTCCCCAGAACCAGAAAATTCAACACCTAGTTCGGACAATTTCGCTTGTGCCTCTTCACGAGTTAGTGTTCCAGCTCGTTCTTGTTCCATAATCTCCTGGACCTTTGCTCTCGTTTCATCATCAAGATCCGAGAACATTTCACCGCGATTTCCTCCATCCGGTGGAGTTTGACCACCATTAGTTTGGGCTTGGCCATCACCAGTTGGACTACCCTGGCTCCCACCTAGCTCACCAAAACCTCCTCTTTGACCGCCTGCTCCTGGACCGTTGCTGACAGCTGTTGTAATCCCAGATTCATTCAGCCATGTGACAGAATCTTCAATTGTAAATTCAACTACTTGCGTTCCACCTGAATATTCTCCATCCGTATAATACCCGTTTTCTTCATTTCCAGTGGCAGAGCCTCCAGAATAAAGTGTATAGGTGCTACCCTTTTCTAGTTTTGGAGAACTAATTACTACCATTTGGTAATCTTTTTCTGGAGCAAACGTTGCAACAGTATTTCCTTTGCTGTCCTCCAAATGAAGAATCGTTCCTGCTTCCTGCATTTCTGGGTATGTCATCAAAATAGAATTCTGTTGTGAGCTATCTGACACCGCCTGTGCCATTCCAGAGCTTCCTGTTGCAATAAGGTATCCTCCACTCATATCAAAAATTTGGTCATAATCAAGTGCCCCGTTCCCAGCATTAGATGGACCATCGACGATCACTGTGCCTCCTGTCATGGAAATGGAACCATTTGAATCCAAGCCATCCCCCTGTGCATTCACATAGACGTTACCACCTTTAATAGAAAGGAGATTGTTTTCAGATGAGGATGATTGCATGTCTGGATTCGAGCCATCATTGCCCCCACCAATATTAATGCCATCATCACTTGCGTTCACTTTAATGTCACCATCTGCAATGGTAATGACCATACTTTCAATTCCTTCATAACTTTTGCTAATCGTGATATTTCCTCCTTTCGTTAGAACTGCAGAATCCCCATGAATCCCGTCATCACCTGTAGCAATCGCTAACTCACCACCAGTAATTGTTACGCTGTTATTGCTATGGACTGCATCGTCTAAAGTATCGATTTCAAACGTTCCTCCACCAATTGCCACCTCGGTGCCAGCTTTCAAGCCTTTGGCACTGTCAGACTCTGTTTCAGTCGTTGTTGTGTTGTTCGTTTGTCCTGGAATCCGTTCCATCCCTTCCTTGACAGCAACTGTCTCAGGGCTTCCGCCACCAGTAGTGATAGAAAAATCACCATCTGCAATCAATAGAGAGGTTACTGCTTGGATCCCATCATTTTCAGCAGTTAGATTAAATGTTCCACCCTCAATGGCAATAATACCTTTTGATGCATCTTTATCATTTGTTGATTTAACCGCGTCTCCACCCGCTTTAATGGAAATCTCCCCATCTTTCACAGCCAATAAATCACGACCCATTAAGCCATCATCAACAGAGTCAATTTCAATTTTCCCACTTGTTATCTTTAATTCATCTTTACTAGTAATTCCATTATTGTAATTGCCTTTCACAACCAATTTCCCTGTTCCATTAATAGTTAAGTTATCTTTGCTAAAAATAGCTGCATTGGGTTCATCTTCGGAATCCTCCAGATTGTATGCATTTCCATCTGAGATATAATTTTCCGTCCCTTCCTCTAAGGAAATGACCGTTTTTTCTGCCTTCTTTATATAGATAGGTGAATTGGTAGAAGAATTGATTTCCACTCCATTTAGTACGATTCTAACAGTCGCTTTATCCTCGGCATCTACGATAATCTGTCCATCATTCAGCGTTCCACTGATAACGTATATTCCGGAAGTTTTGATCGTGATCATATTTCCGTCTACTATTGCTCCACCAGTACCTTCAACGGAAGCTCCTGTACCATTTAATTGAATGGAAGTATAATCTTCATTTTTCCAGTCGCTGTATAGATCATCCTTTTCATAGGTCACAGCCTCGCTTATTACGTCTGAAATTTTTTTATCACCAATTGTACTTAAGCTTTCTGCGTCTATCTGCGCTATGCTACTATTGTTAGAACTATTCGCGTCACTGCCATTATTGCTACACCCAAATAATAACGCCGTGCATAAAACCGGAACTGCCCATTTTGTATATTTCGATTTATTTTTCATTTTGTTAGCTCCTTTATAAAGTTTGTCTTGTACTTGAGAGATTTCATTAACCTATGAATCACATTATTAAAGACAAACCTTAAACAAACCTTAAAACCAACTTCGCCAAAATTAATTTGCATTTTTTTGGATTGTCCCTATAATCTAACATATCAAACGATTGATAAACGGACTTACTTAGAGAAAAGGAGCACCGGCGTATGAAGCTTTTAATAATTGAAGATGATAAGCAGCTTTCGGAAACAATTCGCGAAACGACGGAAGGATTGTTCGAAACTGTGCAGGCATTTGATGGTGAGGAAGGGCTTTTTTTGGCGGAACAAAATATATTTGATGTCATCCTATTAGACATCATGATGCCCGGTATGAATGGTTATGAAGTTTTAAGCGCATTACGGAAAAACAATATTGATACTCCTGTGATTATGCTAACAGCGAAAGATGGAATCGATGATAAGATCCAAGGATTTAAAGTCGGTGCCGACGATTATATGGTAAAGCCCTTCCATCGAGAGGAATTGCTTTTACGGTTAGAGGCTATGGTTAGAAGAGCCGGAGGGCAATTCAAGGAAAACATTCTTTCTTTTAAAGAGCTGAATCTTAACCTAAAAAATAAAACTGCAGAGCTCAAAGGAGAACTAATAAAGATAAACGGCAAGCAGTTCGATCTGCTCGAGTATTTGATCAACAATAAGAATAGCATCCTAACAAAAGAACAGATTTTTGACCGAATTTGGGGTTTCGAGTCTGACACCTCGACGACAGTAGTAGAGGTGTACGCCAGCAATTTGCGAAAAAACTTGAAGAAGTATGGCTATGATCAGTATATCAAAACATTCCGTGGTCTTGGTTACATGCTATCGGAAGATGGTGATAGTTAATGTTCAAAAAGAAGATTTTCAGGCAGCAGCAGTTAAAGTTCATGATTCTTAATTTACTTGCTTTCACTGTTATTTTTACGATATTCGGTGTGATCATTTTCAGCCAAGTCCAAAGTACATTATTCAAAAAAACAGATGAGGAACTTACGTCATTTAAAGAAATGTCCGCTAATCATCATTTGGATAATATCCAGAATAAAGAGTTAAGTCCAGAAGGTCCTCCAAATGACCGTCCGAAAAATTCAAATCCGCGGATTATGGTAATTGAGTGGGATGAATACGGTCAGATCCTCAATATAGACGAAATCGGGACACTTTTCTATGAGACATACTTTCAGAATTATAGACTTGATAAGACGAACTTAGATAAGATTACAATGATCCAAATTAATGATGACTTTAATTTTCGATATATTCTTTTTAAGGATACGAATACCAATGATAACATTGCCTACACACAGCTTCTCGTCAATGTAGATGCTGAACAGACCATCTTGAATAACTTTAGTAAGTTAATCATCATTTGTTCCGTGATTTTCATTATTTTATCAATATCGGCAAGCTATGTTTTGTCCAAAAAAATGATGCAGCCAATCATTCATTCATGGAAAAAACAATCTGAATTTGTGGAAAATGCTTCACATGAACTGAGAACGCCACTAACCATTATCCAAAATAAATTGGAGCTCTTACTTACGTCACCCCAAGAGAAAATCGCGAGTAAATTTGAAAATATTGCACTTAGCCTGTCAGAGACTCGACGTTTATCAAAGCTAACTTCTGATCTACTAACATTAGCTCGTGCGGATTCAGCAGAAACACAGCTAGTAAAACAAACGATTCATGTGGATTCTTTTATTCGTAATGTCTGCACACCATATAAAGAAATAGCAGAGTCTCAAGACAAGCATTTCTGGCTAAGCTTAAATTGTGATGTTCAAATAGATGCAGATGAAGTTAGACTGCATCAACTTCTCGTCATTTTACTTGATAATGCATTGAAATATACGAATGAGCATGACAGTATCGGAGTAAAAACATATTCGGAGGATCAAAAGGTAGTTTTAGAGATTAGTGATACAGGGATCGGAGTTAAAGAAGAAAACAGCAAGCTTATTTTTGACCGATTTTACCGTGAAGATAAAGCCCGCTCGCGCGAATCTGGCGGCGTCGGCTTAGGCTTATCAATTGCGCAATGGATTGTAGAGCAACACGGCGGGTCTATCAGAGCCATTCCAAATCAATTAAAAGGAACCACTTTTAAGGTTAAGATTCCTAAGTAGGAGATCACACTAGTGATCTTTTTTTTATGCCTTTTTTCATTTTTTAAGGTTTGTTTAAGGTTCATTTTTCATAATAACAACCATGGAACAACACATAGAGGAGAATGATAGACATGAAGAGTATGAGCCTGAATGGTACAAGAGGCCGATACGAATTAAAGCATGAGATTTCTAAAATGGATTGCTATCTACTGAGAAATCGTTTAATGCATGTGATGCAGCCCGACCCTCATGCTAAAAATGACGGAAAATATTTAATCCGCAGTGTTTATTTTGATAACTTCGAAAATAAAATCTTAAATCAAAAGAAGGAAGGTTTTATGGAGAGGGATAAATTTCGGGTCAGACTTTACGATCATAATACTCAATTGATTAATCTAGAAAAAAAGAGTAAACGCAATAACATGACTTATAAGCAAAAGTGCGAGATTACAGCCGATGAATATGAACAGATTAGGAATGGGAATATTGCGTGGATGGAAAACGATCCAAGATTGCTAATCCAGGATTTGTTTATCCAAATGAATTTATTTCAGTTAAGACCAGTCACTGTGGTTGATTACGAAAGAGAAGTATTTATTTATGAATATGGAAATGTCCGAGTAACTTTTGACAGTTCCATTAAGACAAGCTTCCGTAACAATAATCTTTTAAATTCGAACATACCAATGGTTGAGACCAATCCCGATATTGTCATTCTTGAAGTCAAATATGATGAATTTCTGCCGGATACGATCAAGTATTTACTTCAGTTAGGTGATAGAAGCCGTGGGACTTATTCAAAATATCAAATTAGTAGAATGTTTGGATAAACATTAAGAAATACATGAATTTTGGAGGAAAAGAATGTGGAAACTTTAAACTTTAAAGATATTTTTAAATCTAGCATATTAGAAAAATCTAGTAGTATTTCGATTGTGGATGCCATAATTGGTTTGTTAGTGGCATTCGCTTTAGGTTTATTTATTTACTTGATTTATAAGAAGACTTTTACAGGCGTTATTTACTCTCACACATTTAATATTTCGCTCATCATTATGACAATGGCAACTGCTCTTATTATTATTGGTATTTCGTCCAATGTTCTCTTGTCATTAGGTATGGTCGGTGCATTATCGATTGTACGCTTTAGAACCCCAATTAAAGACCCGATGGATATCGTTTATATATTCTGGGCAATCGTTGTCGGTATTCTATGTGGAGCAGGATTCATTGGACTTGCTATCACTGGCTCTATTCTAATAGGAACTGTTTTACTCATCTTTGTAAATAAGATTAAAATTGAAAATCCGTACCTTCTTGTTATAAGATACAATGAAAATTCGATTGAAAACTCTTTAGAGCATGTCATTTCCAAGCATGCTAAAAAGCATTCCCTTAAATCTAAATCTGTTATGCCTGGTAATGAGTTCGAGGTGACTTATGAAATCAGGGTCAAAGAAAATGATATGAGCTTCATCAATAATATTTCATCTATTGAGGGGGTCAAATCAGCAATTATGTTAAGTTACGACGGGAATTTTACCGCTTAAAATCTTATATTTAACATAAAACGTAATCATGGAGATTGGTCTAACATAGAAAATTAAAATAGAATATAACTGAATGATTTTTAGGGTCTGGCTCGAATATGGGTCAGACCTTAATGATTGAGGATTTTCTCCTTTTTTATAAATGTCATTGTTTAAAATGAGGTTTAACCATATAATTATTGATAACGATTCTCAATTATTTTCAAAAAGGAGACGTTCAAAATATGAAAGCTAATCCTTCACCCCTTCCCATGGCTTCACTACCCAATTCTCATCGTTGGGTCATGAGTTCAAAAGGTTCAAGTAGAGACTATCAAATCTCTGTCGCCTTTCCTTCAGAGGAGCCACCTCCTCAGGGATTTCCGATTATTTATTTACTAGATGGAAATTCTGTTTTTGGTACGATGGTAGAATCTGTGCGATTACAGTCACGTATTCCCGCTAGAACCGGAATTGGTCCAGCAATGGTCGTAGGAATCGGCTATGAGACAGATGCTCCATTCCACTTAAATCGCCATTACGATTATACGTTACCTGTTGCAGCTTCCGAATTGCCCCCTAGCTTTGATGGAAAAGGTTGGCCTGATCAGGGAGGAGCAGATCTCTTTTTGTCATTTATTGAAGAAGAGCTAAAACCTTATATTGAACAACAGTATCCGGTGAACAAAGAACGTCAAATTCTATTTGGTCATTCTTTAGGAGGGCTTTTCACCTTACATACCCTTTTTACAAAACCTGAGTCTTTCCAAACGTATATTGCTGGAAGTCCGTCTATTGCTTGGAATGAGCGTTTGTTACTTGAAGAGGAAAAAGGATTTTATCCGAAATTTGACCTTATTAAGCAGGAAAAACATCTCTTTTTATCAGCGGGAGAACTAGAAAGAAGCCATGAAAGCAAGGTAAATGAAAAAGCTGAGGAACTAGCCAAGAGGTTATCGAACCATATTGACGTAGTGTACGAAGAATTCGCCAATGAAAATCATATATCTGTATTACCCGTTTTAATTAGTAGAGCGATTCGGTTTTCTTTAAAAATATAAACAACACGGTCAAAAATGACCGTGTTGTTTTAGCTTATTTTCTCTTCCCAAGGACCACCGTACTATAGACCTGTCTTGGAGCAGATGGCTCTAAGTAGAGCTTCACACTGTTTAAGGCTGTCTGCCCTTCAAAAAAGCCAGAGCCGATAAGTGTCCGCTTATTCGGATATTGTACAATATCTCCTGCCGCATATACACCTTCTACATTCGTAGCCATTTGAGCATCCACGGGGATCTTATTGTTATCAAAATCCAAATCCCATTCCGCTAGTTGCCCCAATTCCATTTGGGCACCGTGATGAACAATGAAATCATCGATGGAAAGCGTCTCTTCCACAGCACCATTTTCATCCTTTAAAACTAATGACTCAATCTTATCGTTATTTCCAATCAGATTTGTGATCGTGTAAGGAATCTTCAACTCTACGTTCGATTGGAGCAATTTTTCATGATCTTCTGCACTTGCATGGAATTTATCACTTTTATTGATAAGCCACACCTTGTCCGCAAATTTTGCGACCATCATCGCCCAATTGACCGCTCCGCTTCCCCCACCTGAAACTGCTACTCTTTTTCCACTGAATTTCTCAATGTTTCGGATACTATAATGGAGGTTTTTCCCTTCATACTGCTCAGCCTCATCTAGTGGGAACTTTCGCATGTTAAAAATACCTGCTCCAGCAGCAATAATGACTGTTTTCGTCATATGCTCCTCTTGATCAGTATGTAGATGGAAATAGCCTTCTGAATCTTTTTCTATTTGCTTCACGTTTTGTCCTAAAACGAAGGTAGGATTTAAACTTTCCGCTTGTTTCTGTAATTGTTCAATCAGTTGGGTTCCTGTTACACCAGGTAGGCCGGCCACATCATAAATCCATTTTTCAGGATAGAAAAATGAGACCTTTCCACCTAGTTGGGGTAAATGTTCAATTAGCTTGGTTCTTAACCCGCGCATTTCACTATAAAAAGCTGTGAATAAGCCAGTCGGCCCCCCACCAATGATCGTTACATCATATAAGTCTTTCAAAATAACATCCCCAATTTTAAGACCATTAATTATTCGTTAATTTTTCCACAATGAAATCAAACTGCTGGTCTAATGAAAGTGGGTCATTAAAGAATGAACCTGCGGAATCCACTTCAAATACGGTTCCATTTTTTACAGCGGGAAGCTCTTTCCATATAGTACTTTCACTTACATTGTTCTCAGCAGTATCTCCTGCCCACTTACTTGTGAAAATATAATCTCCTGCATATTCAGGAAGTACTTCTAAGGAAACGCTAGCATATCCAGGTCCATTATCTACAGCTTCTTCTTGTGCTTTAGGAGGGGCTTTTAAGCCAAATTCAGTATAGATAATTTCTCCTCCACGTGCATAGCTATCACCATATACATAGATTCCTTTTGCATAAGGTTGTAATAGAGAAACCGTCTTATCACCAACAGCATCCACTACTTTTTGCTTGTTTTGTGCGACCTTTTCATCCCACTGTGTGATCCATTTTTCTGCCTGATCTTCTTTGCCTAACATTTTACCAAATTCTCTTAACTGATCTTTGAAATCTAATTTTCCATATTCAATTTGAACAGTCGGTGCAGTTTCTTTTAGTATCTCGATATTTTCATCTGTATTGTACGCAATAATTAGGTCCGGTTGAAGCTCCAAAACTGCTTCTGCAGATGTTCCATCACCAAGATTTGTTGCCCCTTCTAGCTTTCCTTCATAATAAGGGTTATCTATTGCTAGTTGTGGAACTCCAACTGGTGTATTCCCTAACGTAAGTAAATAACCGACATATGTTGGTGCTAAGACTACCACTCTTTCTGGGTTGGCAGGAATCTCAACATCACCAAAATCGCTTTTATATGTTATCGTTTCCTTTTCCTCATTTGCAGCAGAATTGTCGTCTGCAGGTTTTGATTCACTTTTCCCACAAGCTGCTAATACAGAGATGAGCAATACCAAAATTGCTAATACACTAGAAAATTTTTTCATCTTTATTCCTCTTTCTATTAATTAGTTTAAATGTTGATGATAGCATCAAAAAGAACAGCTAGATGTCCTTTATCGTTATATTCAACATGTTTTTACTGTAAACGATTACACTCAAGAGTGTGTTTCTGATAGAATAAATTTATTAGTCTCGCTATCTTATTGAAAATAATTATCATTATCAATATATAACCGATTTAGAAAAATTTCAACTATTTTTAAAGAAATATAGTTCCAAACCTTTTGATCTTTATATGGACTCTTATCCTGTTGATTGATAGAATATTCTCGGAACTGATAATACTTATCAGTATAATAAACATTTGAGGTTTTATAATGACCAAAACAAACATAAACGATTCAGAAAAAATTTATTCAAAACCATTTACGGCCTTTTTTATTATAATTGCTGGATGTGTGGCCTTGGTTTTCGGATTAGCACTTTCGATTTCAGTAGGTGCTGCAGATATTGACTTACGGACTGTTTGGCAAGCAGTATTTCAATTTAATCCGGACAAAGCAGGTCACACCGTGATCCAAGATATACGTCTTCCCCGCTCACTAGCTTGTGTGCTTGTTGGAGCTTGTTTTTCTGTAGCTGGTGCGCTTATGCAAGGAATGACACGAAATCCCCTTGCCGATAGTGGCCTTTTAGGGATTAATGCTGGATCTATTTTTATGGTAGCACTGTGCTTTGCATTCTTTCCTGGAATCTCTTACAATACCTTAATCCTTTTTTCCTTTATAGGTGCTGGTTTGAGCTTGGCACTTATTTATGGGGTTGGTTCTCTAGCCAAAAATGGATTGACGCCGGTCAGGCTTGTCTTAGCCGGCTCAGCCGTGGGTGCCATGCTGACAGCTTTGAGCGAAGGCATCGCCATCTACTTTAATTTAAGCCAAGATTTAGCCTTTTGGTATGCTGGTGGAGTAGCAGGTATCCAATGGCTACAAATTAAATATATGTTCCCTTGGATTATCGCTGGATTAATCGGCGCGATGGTTTTATCACCATCCATTACGGTGTTGAGCCTTGGAGAAGAAATCGCAACAGGGCTTGGACAGCGTACGAAATTAGTAAAATTAGCGAGCGTTCTCGTCGTATTGATTTTAGCTGGATCGGCCGTATCTGCTGTTGGACCAATTGGTTTTGTCGGACTGCTCATTCCCCACTTAACTCGTTACTTAGTGGGCGTCGATTATCGATACATCATTCCATGTTCAGCTATTTTAGGTGGGTTATTTATGACCATTGCTGATATTGGAGCACGAATGATTAACCCTCCTTACGAAACACCAATTGGATTCATTTTTGCCTTAATAGGCGTTCCCTTCTTTTTATATGTAGCGCGTAATGAGAGGAGGGCATTTTAATGAGTTCAGCCAATTTTGAACGGCAGAAAAAAACACGCAGAATCTCTGTCATAACAATCTTTTCTATTTTAATCGTGATCACATTTTTCATCAGTATGAATACTGGTTTGTCACGTTTAACACCAACAGAGGTTATGGATACTCTATTTGGTCACGGTACAGCGAAACAAGACCTTATTTTACACAAAATCCGCCTACCTCGGATCGTTATTTCGATCCTTGTAGGCGCTGGACTTGCCGTATCTGGTTGTATACTGCAAGGAATATCAAGAAACGATATGGCCGACCCAGGTATTCTCGGAATTACTGCCGGTGCTGGATTATTAGTCGTTTTATTTATTGCTTATTTTCCAACCGCAGCAGATGCACCATCACTTTATCTTCCATTTCTCGCATTAGTTGGAGGAGGGTTAACGGCTGCACTTATTTATGTTTTAGCTTATAAGAAACAAGAAGGACTACTTCCAACACGATTTTTACTTACGGGAATATCCGTATCCGTTGGTTTAATCGCATTAATCAATGTACTTACACTTAGATTGCATCCGTCAAAATTCCAGTATGTTGCCGTTTGGCTTGCTGGTAGAATTACCGGAACGACCTGGGATCACGTACTAGCTCTTCTCCCCTGGATTATTCTTTTATTCGCGTTTGTATTTTATCGCTCCCGAAATTTGGATGTGATGACCTTTGGAGATAATATCGCAACAGGACTTGGGGTTAATGTCGAGAAGGAACGCCTAGTATTTTATGCAGCAGCAACGATGCTTGCCGCAGCTTGCGTTTCTGTAAGTGGCGGAATTGGATTTGTCGGGTTGATCGCACCTCATTTGGCAAGAAAACTAATTGGCCATAATCATAAGTATCTGTTGCCAGCCTCCGCACTAGCTGGAGCCTTGCTCTTATTGATTGCTGATACACTAGGACGTTCACTATTTCTTCCCTCGGAGATTCCTGCAGGAATTGTCGTGGCCGTCATTGGGGCACCTTATTTCCTATATCTACTTGCCCGTGCAAAGTCATAAATCGATACTAAGCATGTTTTCTCAATACGAGAAAGCATGCTTTTTCATGTAAAAATTCATCTCTCTTAAAAATTTTTGCCATAAAGATTGTATAATTATATGGAAAAAGAATGCTTAATAGGAGGAACGCCTTACACAATGAAGAAGCTACTAAAGAGTAAAGTGATCAGGATTCTAGCTATTATATTAGTCTTATATTTTTTAAACTTACTATTTCCTAAAACGCAAACCACTCTTGATCAATCATGGATCCCTAAAGAAGACCAAGGACCGCTTGTCATTGCCCATCAAGCAGGAAATCAAGAACGACCTTCCTCTACTAATTTAGCTTTTGAGCATGCCGTAGAAATTGGAGCGGATGTGCTTGAATTCGATGTGGCTTTGACGAAGGACAATCAGCTTGTTACAATCCATGATCTTTCATTAGACCGGACGACAAATGGCACTGGACACGTACGTGATCATACGTATGAAGAAATTAAAGCTCTTGATGCAGGATATGGCCTTGAGGATGAAAACGGCCAACCCATTCGAGAGGTTTCTAGCAATCCATATATTGAAGAAGGCGCCTATATCCCGAATTTAGAAGAGATTTTCACCAAATATGGCGATTATAAAATGGGCATCGAGTTAAAAGATTCTGGCGTTGATGGGAAAAAGAGTGCACAGGTATTTTGGGAATTAGTTCAGAAATACGAGATGGAAGACAACCTTGTTGTCGCTTGCTTTGACAAGGAAACGTTAAAAGAACTTCGCGCACTATCCGATGACAAACTAATCTCTTCCGCTAGTGAAGGTGAAATGTATCCATTTTACGCGTTTTATTTACTCGGACTTCCTGTCTTTAATAACTTTGTTTCTTTTGAAATGCTTCATATCCCCGTTAGCTATAACATCAAAGGGATCCATTTAAATTTGTTAACAGACGCCCTTCTTTCACATGCGCATAAACGGAATATGGCTGTTTATTATTGGACGATTAATGATGAAGATGAAATGCGTAAGCTTATCAAAATGGGTGTAGATGGCATCATGACCGACCGTCCTGAATTGCTTATTCAAGTGTTGGAGGAAGAAGGCTTAAGATAGTTATCGAACAATAATTTAGGGAGCGTTCATGGACTGAACGCTCCCCCTTGTAATCAAGTATAGATTTATAGTCTATTGAAAAATTTCTTCCCTCTCCGTATATACATGTACTCTATTACGCCCTTCTTGTTTTGCTGAATACAATGCTTTATCAGCTTTATTTAGAAGCTTGAATACAGTCTCTTCTGTTCCTTCCGTCGCTTCAGCAACTCCAAAGCTTAAAGTAACAGAAAGATCTCCTTCTGACGTGACCAATGGCTGCGTCTCTAGTAAACTACGCAGTTCTTCAGATAATACTTCCCCCTCCGACGCTGTATATCCCTTCAAGGCAAGAACAAACTCCTCTCCCCCATATCGAGCAAAAAGGGCATTCTCCTTCAAATGAGATTTACAGACCTTGGCAACATGTTCAAGCAACAGGTCCCCCATATAATGGCCATATGTATCATTCACTCTTTTGAAAAAATCAACATCCATTAAAATAACCGTAAATGAAGACGAAGTACTTTTAGCATCAGCAAAGGCTTCGTTGCATATCTGAAAAAATGCTCGACGATTATATATTTGTGTAAGCTCATCATAATATGCCTGATGTTCTAATTCTAGCTGTAATCCTTTTAACTCCGTAATATCGGTAAAAATAATCAGCAGCCCTTGGCTTTTATTGATGTGGTGTAATGCTGAAGTTCGTACCTGATAAATACGTTCTAAACGATCGGCACCAATGAGTTTTAACTCTTCATTATTCGTAACAGACTCTAATTCAAATGGAAATACTTCACCTGATAAAGAGTTCCAAATATCAAGGAAATTCATTCCAAACATTGATTTTTCCAATTGTGGAAACATGCCATTGCTCGCTCGGTTGAATTCAATTAATCGATAGGATTCATCGAGCACAATAACACCATCGTTAATACTATTGAATATGGAATCCTTAGCAATTGGCATAATTCGAAACATTTGAGATGTACTAATAGCCCACAAATACAATAAAGAGGTAAGCCATAAAACCATAGGGACGGGGTCAACTCCTGGAGGTGTACATCCAATCAAATAAATAAAGGCAGTGACCATCGGAACTAGTTGACCACAAAGCAACGCTAATAATTGCCCACGGTAAGACTTAGCTGTATCTTTCCAAGAGAATAAGACTAATAAGAAAGCGACAAACATACAAGCAAAAGTATAGACTCCATGAATCATATACCATACGCCAATCTCCTGGTGTACATAGGGCGCTCCTAGGATCGGGTCGACTTCAAATATTCTATAATGAAGATGGTGTAGATCATTTGTGGCAACCATTATTAAGCTCATAATGGGGATGATAAGTAGAGCAATATACTTTTTGATTGATAGTTTGTATCCTAAATACTGCATGACAAACAATAGTCCTAACGGAGGTGAGAACGGCATGCCAGCATACTGAATGATTGTCCAAAATTTTATTTCTTCAATCGTTGTGGACATTAATCCAAACGCAGAAGCAAAGCAGTAGATCGTGATAAACGAAGTATAGAAAATAAAAAATCGTGCAATTTTCGTATAGTTATGACGCTTTAAAAATACGTAAAAACATAAGTATAAATTGAGTACACCCGATGTACAAATAAGAGTGATATAAGCTGTTAATTCCGAATTCACGGTCCTTTACCTCTACAAGTTAACGTTTTTAACTTTAATGTAGCATACCTGAAAACAAATATGGTTAATTAATTTTAAAAATTATTTAACGATTACATCGGACAAAAACTCGTTTTCTATAAATCAGCTATCGGTTTGAAATTACGGTTTCATCCCTCTTTCGTGCTTAAGTAGCCATTCTTTTCTCCATAAACCACCTGCATAGCCAGTTAGTTTTCCATTTGAACCAATAATTCGATGACAAGGAACCACAATACTTAATTTATTTTTCCCGTTTGCACTACCGACAGCTCTAACCGCTTTTTCATTCCCGATCGATACAGCGATATCCTTATAGGATCCAGCCTGAGCATAATTAATTTTTGTTAATGCAGTCCAAACTGTTTTTTGAAAATCCGTCCCCTCAAATAAAAAAGGGATAGTAAATTCGTGACGAGTTCCTTTAAAATATTGATCGAGTTGATCAAAGCACTCTTGTAATACTGCTGGAGAGTCATCCACTAGTACGTTTTCTAGCTTTTCTTTTTCAGAGAACAGAATGGAATAGATGCCTTCCTCTGTCCCCTCAATTTCAATGACCCCGATTGGAGATTGGTAGTCTAGTTTATGGCGTTTGTGCATATAAGGACCTCCACAAGTAAAAGGTGGCATAGGCTTGCCATCCTGCCCAATTTGTTGATATTTCTTCTATTTCTTCAATCGTCGGCTTTCTCTCCATTCTTAACTCATGCATTAATGCATGATGAAGACCAACATCCGCAATTGGAAAAGCAGATGGATCATGCAAGCATCTCATCCTTACATAATCTGCTGTCCATGCTCCGATTCCGCGAAAACTTATTAAGAACCTTTGGATTTGTTTAAAATCTTGTTTTTGAAGCAAGATTTCTTTTGACAACTCTCCACTCGCCATCGCTTTTGCAATGCCGATGATATATTCAGCCTTCCGGGAAGTGAACTGCAATTTTCTTAGCTCGTCTACTTCTAGGGATGCAATTTTTGTATGTTCGGGAAATAGCCAGTATGTGCATCCTTCGACTACATAACTCTCTCCGTATTGCTCCACGAAACGTTTCTTCAATGTATAAGCAAATGTTAGATTGATTTGTTGGCCGATGATTGCCCATGCCAGCGCTTCAAAGAGATCTGGAATCCCCATGATCCGTAAACCATTATACTTGGGAACAATCCGCTTCAAAATCGTATCTGTTCTAGCTACATCATAAAAATCCCCCAAAGCTTGATCAAAATCAAACCAATCCCATATAAAGGTGGCAACTTTTTCATGGATACCTACAGAAGGTTGCCCCATTGGAAATTCCACTTGAATGGTAAGTGACGTACTCCCAATTTTCATTAAAACGACTTCACCATTCAGTTTCACGAGCTTATATAAATAACCATCTTTTATTCGATGCATGACTTCCTGTTCAGATCTCCCAAGGTAGACCAAACATTCCTTGAAATTGAACTCAGGTGGCGGATAAATCTCCACCAACAAGCCTTTAGTACTCCATTTCACGTTCATCATCCCTTACTAATTAGCGTTCGGTATTCACTTGGCGAAGAATTCTTCAAGCGACGGAATACTTTATAAAAATTGGATGGGCTTTGAAATCCGACCTCATAACAAATCTCCAGATTCGTTCGATCCGTTGTTGATAAAAGATAAGCTGCTTTATCGATACGTATTTTTTCTAAATAAGTCCGAGGCGTTTCAGTCGTTTCCTGTTTAAATAAACGTTCAAGATAATATGGACTTAGCCCCACATGATTGGAAATATCCTGTAGCTCAACCTTTTGATAATAATGTTGGACTAAAAACTCCACGACATTTTTGACCAATTCCGTATGTGGAGAGTGATCCGTTTCAGGTTGGCATCTTTTACATGCCCGATAACCCGCCTTTTCAACTTCATGGATATCATAAAAGAACTCTACATTTACTTTTTTCGGTTTTCTGGAGCGGCAGGAAGGACGGCAGTAAATTTTCGTTGTTTTCACTGCTGTAAAAAAGAGTCCATCATATTTCCGATCACAAGCGATGATTTTTTCCCACATTTCATCAAAAGATAGATTAATACTCGTACCCAAATTCCTTCCCCTCCTGTTTTGATTAATTTTCATATAATGCGTTTAATCCGCAATCCATTAAGCTTATTATAATTGGTTATCCTAGGTAAGGATAAGGCATTTGATGGATGTTGGTCCCATTTTAACAAGGAAACAAAGTGATTTTCGTCCTCATTCTTGCTCTTATGGTCCCGCAAATGAAAGCTTTTTATTGTCCACTAAATCCGCTATATAAAAACTACAATTTACGTGATAAATACAGAAAAGAATATTTAGTTTTACAGAATTTTTACAGTACATTAGAAAACTATCTATGGAGTGGACATGTTATCTGTCGTATTCATTTTTTTAGGAGTTTTCGGTTTGAAAAGCTTGAGTTAAAGGAGATTATTTGAAGTTAGGGATTATCCCAAGTATGGATGATTATATGGGAAGACTGAACTTCCACAAGGTTCACCTATCAGAGACTTAAACCGAAGAACAGTGTACAGCTATTACCTAACTATGGACAGTCCTATATTTTGTATGAAGGGAAAATTACCGAGCAATGTTGATAGAGGTATAGCCACCAATTGAAATATTGGTGGCTATGTACGTTCAATAATAATTGTACCATCACCCGACAATCTTGCTATAAGTCGGTTCATCACAGATAATAAACAACCTTGACTGTTCAGGGATTTTTTCATTGTGGCGACGAGCAATGTCGAGGGAACTTCCCTCTGAAATAAGGACAGCCCCCATATCAAATAGTTCAATGGCTGCATCCCTGTACGTAATCCAATGGGGTTTTGCCTGTATTTCATAAAGATTTTCGCCATCTGTATTACTTAACATCTGATTGAACAATTTACTTGAACCATGATAGAGGGAGGCATGCGCCATAAGTCGGGAAACAGAATCATTGGACAGGATGAATTCATCGACATTCGCATGTTCAAATAATGCAATATGTTTGTCTTTCTTTATCTCTACGATCGTATATATATTTTTCTCATATTTCTTTGAGATATGTTCCACTCTGGAGGCAGTTAACAACGTTTTTCCATCTGCATATTCTGCAAATTCATTTCGATCATCTGAAAAGATCGCTACTGATTTAGCTTCAAGAATATTCGCTTTCATCAGCACCTCTTCCTCAGCGGGGTTCCCACTAACAAAATGTACTCGAGCATGTTCGATTGGGGTCCGTTCTGCATGATCAACAATCACTACATCACACTTTTGGCTACTATTCAGAATTTCTTCCACAACATTTTCTAATTTTTCTTTTGATGCACCAATTAAGATATAATGCTCCTTTCCTGAATAAGTCAATTGCCCTTCCTCCTTCAACTTATGGTACCTACTGAGGCCTTCAAATATCTTCCCGATGATAACCCCCATTGCACCTATTCCAACTGTATAGATAAGCAACATGGTAAAGATTCTTCCAATATCACTTTTCGGAAAAAAGTCTCCATACCCAACCGTTACAAGAGTAGTCATTGTCCACCACACCGCATCAATAAAGCGTGGGAAGGTCTCTGGCTCAACGAATCTCATCGTTATACTGCTAATAAGAATCATGATAATTGCAAGAATAATAGCATCTCGAAGTCTAATCTTCGTCAATTTCGAGAAAACTCTATGTAAAATCCACATAACCCTACCCCCTCTCTTTTAAGAGTCCTACGGGCAAGAAATAAGAAAGGTTATTCGTGATCGTCCCTCCAACTCTATGCCCGAATGCAGCTGATTTTCCATTGAGCAAAAAGCTTCCTATCAGAAGCTTGCCATCCTGAATACCTTTATCGCTATGAAACGTGACAGTTGGATGCTCGACAAATTGCTGATAAACAGGTACGAATTCCGAATAGGACCTTTGTACATCCGCATGGAGCAATTGGCCATCCTTATTAAATATTTCTACCGTGTCTCCTTCCCTCCCAAAGGAAGGCTTTTTCACAAAAGGAACTCCTTTTTCGATAAAATAATCAGATTCAAGATATGTCGGAAGGAAATATTTATCAATCCAAGTATGCTCTTCTTCTGTAAAAAAGGAGTGGTGCTCCTCATGTAATCCCCAAATAATAGCTTGAACCGCTTTATTTTGTAATAAGAACGCTGAAGGGGGATTAATCACTACAAGCTTCCCTTCCTCAATGAGCTCCATTAGCCATAAGCCAATCGGATTTCCTTCCTCATCTTCGTCCTTTATCAAGCTTTCGATCGGGAATGTTTGACGATAGAGGATATCTATTTTAATCCCATCGTCATCAAATAAACCTACACCTCTACGAATCTGTAGTTTATGAAGAGGCGTAAATTTAGATGGCACGTTACTCTGTAAATAGAGCACCGTTTCGCGATCTTCGATATTATCTTCGTGAGCAGTAAAAACAATATGCGGGTTATTTGTACCGTGAGATACACTGGCTAAAACGGCTTTTCGTAATAACTCTTCCATGCCTTCATTTGGATTCTCCACGCCAAATTCTTTACACACCATTCCATTAATATAAAATAACTCCTTAATAAAAGTTGGAGTATCAGCATTGATTTCAATGCATTTATAGCTATCACCGTATGGAATTAGATCAAGGCGAGAAATAACGCTCTCAACCGGGAGCGTCTTTAACCGAATAAATGCCATTGTTTCCTTTGGGAATCCCATTTCAAGAAGAGTCTCGTCAGGCACCTTTCGAAGCAAGGATGCCGTTTTAAAAAAAATGGAACCAATTCGCTCACTTATTAGTCGTATTTGTTCAACCTCATTCTCGTTCAACAGCTTTATGTCATAAAGAGCATATTCTTCTCCATAAAGATCAGCCCAAAATCCTTCGATATTTCCATAAAACTGCTCTCTCTTCTTATGATAATTCGCTTGGCTTTTCAATCTACTACATCTCCTAAGTCCTTCACATATAGCACATAAACTCCGCGATCTTCATCAATCTCTGAAGAGGTAACAAGCTGTTGTCCGATATGTGGAACGTCCACCACATCTTTTAATAGAAAGCGAATAGCATCAAAATGAGTGCTACAAGGAACACGCGAAAGTAAGCGGAAGTTTTCTCGTTCATTTGGGTTGCGAAACTCAACATGCAGTCCTTTGCCGCGAAAGCTTAATTCATCTTCACCTGACAAATTTCTTCCTAATTCCTTAAGCACCAATATCTCTTCTTCCCCATTCATCTCAGTAGAAATAAGCTCGTATTGGGTCCCTCTCATAATAAAGTACGTACAAAGCTGTCTAGCGTATACCTCGTCTATGCCAACATTCGGGATGGAATATTCATAGAATGGCTCATATTGGCCGCTTCCTTTATCAATATAGTAGGTTAATACTTTCAATGCACTTCCCGCCCAACTAGTAAGATAGACATTTTGCTACAATCCAGCCAACTGCTACCGACAAGGATAATAACATCGTACCGACTGCTCTATTATCTTCTTCAATGGCTTTATGAATACTAAAACGTATTGTAATGATTTCCGCTAAGAAAAATACAATAATTTGGGAAAGAATTCCGATCGCTCCCCATAACGCCATATCAAGCAAGGATACAGAATATTCAGCAGCTGCTCCTAAAACAATAGCAAGACCAACGATCTTACCTCCTAAAGACAATGCAGCCGTTACATTTTTTTCAGCAATCAAGCGAAATTCTTTTAGCTTTGGTGTGCTGATTGTAAATAAAACCACTCCCACAATTAGGAGTACGAATGCAACTCCTAAATAAGCTGCAAAATTAAGATATAAATTCATCATGATCCTCCCGTTCTAATTTAATCGAAACATTATCCCCCATAGCTTTTCGATCCACTACCGAACCCTGAGCTCGTCTTGCCGCCTCCCAGATAGGAAGCGCTACTTTTGTAGCTTTTATAGTCACTGCTTTTTAAAAGTGAGCTTTTACTTTTATAATATCGACCACCAAAATAATAAAAACCATGATAGCTTGAATCGTTGTCATCACATTCCCAGACGCCATCATCGCTGTCCCATTCCCAATCCTGACAGCTTTGATCATCTGGTGGTGGCGGAACGTCAGCACTATTCGCACCACATCCAGCAAGATTCAGTGTAAGTGCAGTTGACGATACTCCGATCATGACCTTCTTCGTTTTCCCCAATGTCTTCACCTCTTTCCTTTCACATAGCAGTTTTCCACACGGCTTGTTTTCTTGGAATGGTCCTAATTCCGACCATTCCGTTTCATACTAGGCATATTACCACGTATAGAAAGTTCAGGGCACTTTTCTCAAACTTTTTTGAAAACTAGTTTGCTTGAAATAACAAACTACTCTCTAATTTTATCTTCATGAAACAACAATGTTGGAGAAAAGAGCCTTTCACATAAAAGATTACGTTTATATTTGGTAAAAGATTCAAAATATATTTTCCAGTGCATAAAATGCTCGGTTTAAATAAAAAATGGGACTATAATTAGCCCCGTTTTTTCACATATTCATCCATACTCTGAAGCTGTACTGTCACACCATATTTCATGAAGGGATACAAATATAATCTTCCATTCCGATTGGATATCTTCTATTTGTAGTTTCCCCTTGCTGTTCAAGAAATTCACTTAACTTACCTTCATATACGAGTTGAAGATTTTTGGACTCCATGAAATCGCTTGGCTTGACGAGACTAGATGGCTTACTATTTATTTGGATCGCACCACTATTTAGAACAGTGGAAACAAATTGAGAACAAAAAAATGCATTCTCCACATCTATCGATTTATTGAACAAAACCCCAAATAGGCCAATGAAATTGTATTTGTAACAATACTGATTATGTTCTATTTGTCGGACGAAGTGCCGCATATGTTCATATTGTAACTTTGAAACAGAACATTTATATATGGCACAATCTGCATATTTAAATAACCGCCCTGCCATATCTTCTTTTACAAATCCTCCGACAAAAGGATTGTTAGGTCTTTTTCGCCCGAAACTAAATGTTGAATCCAGTTCTTTAGTAAAGGAGATAGAAGCGTGATTTAATGGTTTTTTTGTGAATAATTTGATGAACCGAGTAAAGAGAGTCCCTGTATCAGTCAGCACAATATAAATCTCCAATTAAATCACTTCCTCATCTATAATATTGAACAATTTTAAACTCAATAAAGAACATGAACCAGACACCTTTTTACTAATAATTCCTATTCATCCTTTTGAGCGTCTACTTTGTCCAAAATAATACATACTTAAAGGCCACCATAACACAGCAAATATCGGATAGACTGCCCAAATATTATTTGGCGTAGAAATCACATTTACGGTAATGAAAAAAATACTAATTAAACCACTTCCATGTACAGATAACTGATAGTAGGTTCTTCTAGTGAGATGATAGAGCATGAGTGGCCACCATATTACTACAAAAGCAGGGAATATAGCCCACGGATATTGAGGTGATAAGAATACGTTCAAACAAACATAATATAAAATAATCCCTAAACATCCACTTACGGCCACAAACATGGTTTTAGCTTTTTTATCTAGCATGACTAAGATTGGCCACATAAGCACTGGCGCAATTACATACAAAACCCAAGGAAGATCTGGTTTATCCAAATAGTTAACAACTATAAGAAAAATCAATATCCATAAACTTCCTACCATCGATAGAAGCTTATACTGTTTCTTAAGTAAACAGATTGAACAAATTGGAAATAGCAATAGCACAAAACCAGGATATATAAACCACAAATGTTCAGTACTTGTTAAAAAATTAATAGCTGTAAGAAACAGAATCGTCATGATACTACCTGCAATCACAAAGCCAACATCATATTTTTTCAATGTTACTCACCTCATCTTCTCTTCAACCATCTAAAATACAGCGTTAGTGGCCACCATAATACAACAAAAGTTGGATATACAAACCAGATGACATGAGGCGTGTAATAAAAATTAATAAAAACAAATAATGCAATAATTAAAATGCTTCCCCAAATCGAATAAGCTAAATTAATTTTAGTCATATCCTTCTTATGAACTGATTGTGGCTCAACTAATTCTTCTTTCAAATCTTCAATATCACCAAAATCGACTATTGCCTTATTGATCGCATCCTCTTCGCTTTTCCCTTGCTCCATTAGATCCATTACTTTTTCTTCGAGATTTTGCAGAACCTCTTGAATGATTTTTTCTTTTTTCTCACTTTCCGGAACGCCTCTAAATAATTCGTTTACATGTTTGTTTAACTTATTCAATCTAAACCCTCCATAAATAGATCAATAATTTCTTTTGTTTCTTTCCATTCCACTGCCGTTTCTTTTAGAAAGGCTTTTCCGAGCGAAGTAATCCGATAATATTTTCTTTTACCTCCATTTGAAAAACTTCCATAGTAAGATTCAATTAACTCTTTCTTCTCAAGTCTTTGAAACACGGCGTATAAGGTTGCTTCTTTAATTTGAAATCGATGCTCCGTACGCGAACTGATTTCCTTTGAAATTTCATAACCATATCTGTCTTCTTCAAAAATCAATCGCAAAACAATTGAATCCAAATGTCCTCGAATAATATCACTTCTAATCAATTCTGCACTCCCCTGAATTTAAATTATTCTATCTCATAGAGTAATAATAATGAAAATTACTCTATCTGTCAAAGTAATTTTTATACTTCTATTTGCCAAATTTAAAGAGCAGTTAAAGAATGCACTCCTTTCTTTAAACTGCTCTATTGAAAAATCATATTTCTGAATCTCGGTTATACGTCACAAATTGGGAAGTACCGTTTCAATCATTTGATTTAACGAATCGACATTTACTTTCCCCACACGGGTATCCTCGATTCCATATTTCTCTTTTAACTGCAGAATCCTTGTAACACTTTCATTAATTCGTTCCTCTGAAATTTCGCCATGTTCAACAGCCTTTTTCAATTCTTCAATTACATGAATCATTTTGTCGTAATCATGAGCTACCATAACGATGTCGCTCCCTGCTTTGACTGACCTAATTGCCGCACTCCCCATATCAAAATTCCCGGCAATCGCATCCATCGTCATATCATCGGTAATGATCACACCATTAAACCCTAACTGTTTTCTTAAAAGCTCTGTCATAATCACCTTAGACATCGACGATGGATAATCATCTATTTTTGGAAGTAAGATATGTGCTACCATGACCATCTCTGCCCCTTCGTCAATCGCCTGTTTAAATGGAATTAATTCGAGTTCTTCGAGTTCTGCAAGTGATTTATTCATTGTCGGCAGCTCCAAATGAGAATCTACAGAGGTATCTCCATGGCCAGGAAAATGTTTAATAGTCGCGATGATGTTCTCAGATTGTATTCCTTTCATTGTCCGAATTCCTAACGTACTCACAACATCCGGAGTAGCGCTAAACGAACGATCACCGATCACCGGATTATTCGGATTACTATTCACATCAAGAACCGGTGCAAAGTTAATATTAAATCCATAAGCTTTGACTAGCTTTCCAAGAACAGTCCCTAATTCAAAGGAAAAAGCAGGATTGTTCATCTTTCCAATTTCCAGATTGGTAGGAATGGCCTGTAAATTTCCAGGCAGTTTCGATATCCTTCCACCTTCCTGATCAATCCCGAAGAACAACGGAACCTGATTGAGGCTATTGTTCGCTTTCAGATCATTAATAAAATCTACCGTTTTCGAAGGACTTGTAATGTTTTCTCCGTTTAAAATAATCCCCCCAACCTTGTAATCACGAACTAAACGTTTGGCGTCTGCATTTGCTTTCGTACCTTCGACGCCTGCAAAGATCATCTGGCCAATCTTTTCATCCAAACTCATCCCTTCCACGATTTCCGGAATGGTTAATTTTTTCGATGTTTCCATTGCTACAACAGAAATATGGTCAACTACTGGGTTTGGTTCATTATTTGTTGGTTTATCGAGAATCCACTTTAATTGATACGCTGTGCTGACTTGATAAATCAAAATGATTTGATCATAGTTCGCATCCTGATAATATTTAATGTCGCTTGGCTCACCCAATCCATCTACTATTTCCTTATAGTGAACCTCCCGCAATTCTTTATCATAAGAACGCAAATCAAAGGCTATTGAATTTTGAAAACCAATTGTTAATTGATGTTCTGGGTAAACAGCAAAATCCCCAATTGTTGTTTCGTCTATTTTTTCAGGGGTTCCGAATTTTTTCGGAACCTCTTCATAAGCGGTTTCACCTGCAACAACTGAAACATCTGGAATCATTCCTTTTTTAGAAAGAGCATAAATCACATCCACCATTGATGCTTCCTCAGTTGTAGATGGTTCGTCCTGAATAACCGGTGGCTGTTTCGATTGCTCAGTATCTTTTTCTAGAAAAAACAAATAATAAGTACTCCCCAAGATCGCAAGTATCAACAATAATAAGGAAATTTTTTTAACCACTTTTTTCCTCCTAAAATGACATTTCCTTCCCACAGAATTAGACTGCAAAATGTGAAAATGGTTACATTCTTCATGTCTTAAATCAGTTTTACCATAACCGAAGCAAATCCAAACTAAAAATAAAAGCGCTTGCAATATTTTTTCAATCTATTATAATACTTGTATACAAGTATACTTGAATTCTATTAAAGGGTGAGTTTATGACTGGAGCGAAGGATTTCTTATATCCTGAAAAATGGCTTTCTAAGGCATCATCTGGAGACCGCGTAGCCTACGAACTAAGAATGCGCATTATTTCTGGCATGATTGAAAGCGGTGCCATCCTCTCGGAAAATAAATTAGCTGCAGATTTTGAAGTGAGCCGGTCACCCATTCGGGAAGCGTTAAAAATACTAGCATCTGAAAATTTAATTCGATTAGAACGAATGGGCGCAGTCGTCATTGGGCTAAAAGAAAAAGAGATAGAAGAAATTTATGATGTTCGTCTCATGATCGAATCGTTCGTATTTGAACGACTAGTAAGGATGGACACAAGAGAATTAGCAATAGAACTTAGTAAAATACTAGAAATGATGAAGGTTGCAATAAAATATCAAGATGCTGATGAATTTTCATATCAGGACGTCTTATTTCACGAAACCATCATCCGTTACGTCGATCACTCTTACATTCTAATGATTTGGAACAATTTAAAACCCGTGATGGAAAGCTTCATTCTCCTATCGATGCGCATGCGCTTTGAAGAAAAATACGAAGATTTTACACGAATTATAAATAACCATGAACTTTATATTGATGCCATAAGAACAAAGGATCGAAACCTCATGATTAAGTCTTTACACCAAAACTTTGACGATGTCCAAGGGAAAGTGGAAGATTTATGGAGCTCTCAACAAATGCTATCAAAAGGAGCTGAACAACAAGATGACTAGCTATATGTTAGGGATTGATATCGGTACTACCAGTACGAAAGCTGTATTATTTAGTGAACAAGGTCAAGTGATCGGGCAAGAGAATATTGGGTACCCGCTTTACACACCGGATATTTCAACAGCTGAACAAAATCCTGAAGAAATTTTTCAAGCTGTTTTGAAAGCCATTACAAATATAATGAAACAGCATTCCAATAAGAGGCTATCTCTCATTTCTTTTAGCAGTGCCATGCACAGTGTCATAGCTATGGACGAACATGACCAGCCTATTACACCACTCATCACGTGGGCAGACAATCGTAGTGAAGCATGGGCACATAAAATCAAGGATGAAATGAATGGCCATGAAGTGTATAAACGCACTGGCACGCCGATTCATCCGATGTCCCCTCTAAGTAAAATTGCTTGGATTGTTCATGAGCGCCCTGAAATCGCTAACAAAGCAAAAAAATATATCGGGATTAAAGAATATATCTTTAAGAAGTTCTTTGACCAATATGTTGTCGATCATTCACTCGCTTCATGCATGGGCATGATGAATCTTAAATCTCTAGATTGGGATGAAGAAGCATTAACGATTGCAGGCGTCACGCGTGATCAGCTTTCAGAACTTGTGCCAACGACAAAAATGTTTAGCAACTGCAACCCTGCATTGGCGAAACAAATCGGAATTGACCCACAAACCCCTTTTGTTATCGGGGCAAGTGATGGTGTTCTTTCGAATTTAGGTGTAAACGCTTTTAGAAAGGGCGAAATTGCTGTCACGATTGGGACAAGCGGTGCGATCCGTACCATTATCGATAAGCCTCAAACGGACGAAAAAGGAAGAATATTCTGCTATGCCTTAACGGAAAATCATTGGGTGATTGGTGGACCAGTCAACAACGGAGGAATGGTTCTTCGCTGGATTCGCGATGAATTCGCCTCTTCCGAAATTGAAACGGCAAAAAGATTAGGCATTGACCCTTACGAGGTGTTAACAAAGATTGCCGAACGAGTGCGACCAGGTTCTGATGGATTATTGTTCCACCCTTACCTGGCTGGTGAACGAGCTCCTTTATGGAATCCAGATGTGCGTGGATCGTTCTTCGGACTAACCATGTCACATAAAAAAGAGCATATGATTCGAGCTGCACTCGAAGGTGTAATTTACAACCTATACACCGTATTTTTAGCATTAATCGAATGCATGGACGGTCCTGTGACACGAATCCAAGCAACAGGAGGCTTCGCAAGGTCTGAAGTTTGGCGACAAATGATGTCCGATATTTTTGAATCGGAAGTAGTCGTACCTGAAAGCTATGAAAGTTCTTGTCTAGGAGCATGTATTTTAGGATTATACGCATTAGGAAAAATCGATTCTTTTGAGGTCGTTTCTGAAATGGTCGGTGATACTTTTAAACATACGCCAAATGAAGAGGCTACAAAAGAATACAGACAATTGCTACCAATCTTCATTAACTTATCAAGAATGTTAAAAGATGAATATACATCGATTGCAAATTATCAACGAAGTTTAATCAAACAAAACCATTAGGAGGAATTTACGATGCCATTAGTTATTGTCGGTATTGGAATCATTGCATTATTAATTTTAATCATGGGCTTCAAATTAAACACTTTTATTTCATTAATCATTGTCTCATTCGGTGTTGCTTTAGCACTTGGAATGCCGCTTGAGGAAGTTGTTAAAACAATTGAAGCTGGACTTGGCGGAACACTTGGTCACATCGCGTTAATCTTTGGACTTGGCGCAATGCTAGGTAAATTAATAGCCGATTCAGGCGGTGCGCAACGAATTGCGATGACCCTTGTTAATAAATTTGGTGAAAAAAATATTCAGTGGGCAGTCGTTGCCGCTTCATTCATTATCGGTATCGCATTATTCTTTGAAGTAGGTCTAGTATTATTAATTCCGATTGTATTTGCGATTTCAAAAGAATTAAAGGTTTCAATTCTACATCTTGGTATTCCAATGACAGCTGCATTATCCGTGACACACGGTTTCTTGCCGCCACACCCAGGTCCAACAACAATTGCCGGTGAATTTGGTGCAGACATTGGTCAAGTTTTACTTTATGGGTTCATTATTTCAATACCAACTGTTATTTTAGCTGGTCCTGTATTTACGAAATTAGCGAAAAAACTGGTACCTGCATCTTTCACAAAATCTGGTAATATTGCATCTCTTGGTGAACAAAAAAGATTTAAGCTAGAAGAAACACCAGGTTTTGGAATCAGTGTATTTACGGCTTTACTTCCTGTTATTTTAATGTCCATTGCGACAATTATTACTTTGCTACAAAAAACGCTAGGTTTTGAGGATAATAGCTTACTAGCTCTAATTCGCTTCATTGGTGAAGCTGGAACATCTATGTTAATCTCTTTATTGGTTGCGGTCTATACGATGGGATTAGCAAGAAAGATTCCAATCAAAAACGTAATGGATTCTTGTACAACAGCGATCACGCATATCGGGATGATGCTCTTAATCATTGGTGGAGGCGGTGCCTTCAAACAAGTGTTAATTAACGGCGGTGTTGGTGACTACGTAGCTGAACTATTCAAAGGAACGTCTATGTCTCCTATCCTCCTTGCTTGGATTATTGCAGCTATCTTACGTATTTCATTAGGTTCCGCTACTGTGGCAGCGCTGACAACAGCTGGGTTAGTTATTCCAATGTTAGGACAAACGGATGTTAACCTTGCTTTGGTTGTACTGGCAACTGGTGCGGGAAGCTTGATTGCTTCACACGTAAACGATGCTGGGTTCTGGATGTTCAAAGAATATTTTGGACTAAGCATGAAAGAAACCTTTGCTACATGGACATTACTTGAAACAATTATTTCCGTAGCTGGTTTAGGATTCATTTTATTACTAAGCTTATTCGTATAAACCTTATTAGGCAGTAGAATCCCTTATCCACTAGGGATTCCTGCCTATTCATCTTAGTAAAAGGCTCTTTTCGCAAAGTTTGTTGGCTTTTGATAATAATTGATTAAATGAATAGGAAAATTACATCTTGAAGACAGGAACAAACAGCGAAAAGTGCCGTGCAAAAATCATTTGTAGCACTAAACCACCTGAAGGTGGCAGTTCCCCATAGGAGGTGTAAATGTCGGCTTTAGATTTTTTTCGAAGAAAAAAATTAGGACATTTACGAAAAAAACAACAATCAATACGAAAACAGCGTAGTAAAAGGAGCAGGTCAAATGAAAAATTCAATTGGTGTTATTGGTTTAGGGGTTATGGGCAGTAATATCGCTTTAAATATGGCAAATAACGGTGAGCAGGTAGCTGTTTATAATTACACACGGGACTTAACTGATAAACTTATTGCAAAGCTCGACGGTCAAACTCTTACCCCCTATTACGAGGTAGAAGATTTTGTACAATCCTTAGAAAAACCAAGAAAAATCTTTGTAATGGTGACTGCTGGTGCAGCGATTGATTCAGTCATTAAAACACTTATCCCCCACCTTGACAAAGGCGATGTCATCATGGACGGCGGGAACTCTTTTTATGAGGATACAGAACGTCGCTACGATGATCTGAAGGATAAAGGAATCGGCTATTTAGGAATAGGCGTTTCCGGTGGTGAGGTTGGAGCTTTAACAGGACCTTCGATTATGCCTGGTGGCGATAAAGATGTCTATGAAAAAGTGGCTCCTATTTTAACAAAAATTGCTGCTCAAGTGGATGGCGATCCTTGCTGTGTGTATATCGGTCCTAAAGGTGCCGGTCATTTTGTCAAAATGGTTCACAATGGAATTGAGTATGCAGATATGCAACTAATTGCTGAAGCGTATACGTTTTTACGAGAAAAATTGAATTTACCTGTTGAGGAAATTGCCGATATTTTTGAAACGTGGAATCAAGGTGAGCTTCAAAGTTATTTGATCGAAATTACAGCAGAGATTTTAAGAAAGAAAGATGACGTAACTGGCTTACCACTCATCGATGTCATTTTAGATAAAGCTGGTCAAAAAGGAACGGGGAAATGGACAAGCATTCAAGCGATTGATAACGGAATCCCGACTTCCATCATTACTGAATCCTTATTTGCTCGCTACATTTCTGCGATTAAAGATGAACGCGTTGCAGCACAGTCAATCCTATCAGGTCCTGAACAGGAACAAGCTAGTTTAGACAAGAATGTCTGGATCGATTATGTAAGACAAGCTTTATATATGGGCAAGGTTTGTTCCTATGCACAAGGGTTTACCCAATATAAAACATCGTCCGATCTGTACGGCTGGAATTTACCGTTAAAAGATATTGCGCTTATTTTCCGTGGCGGCTGTATCATTCGTGCGAAGTTCTTGAATGTTATTAGTGAGGCTTATCAAGAACAAGCTGATCTAGCGAATTTATTAATCTCTCCATATTTTGCAGAACAAATTAAAGACTACCAAAATGGATTACGTAAAGTCGTTTGTGAAGGCATTCAATCAGGGATTGCATTCCCATGTTTAAGTGCTTCCCTTTCGTATTACGATAGCTACCGTACTGGAAGATCCAACGCTAACATCCTTCAGGCACAACGTGATTATTTCGGGGCTCATACGTATGAGCGTACGGATGCAGAAGGTGCTTTTCATACGAATTGGCAGTAATTTAACACACGAAAAAAGCTCTCCCTAATTTGAGGAGAGCTTTTTACATTTATCTATTCTAACTGATTACATGAAAAACAAAATTAAAGAGAAATAAACTAGCAATCACATATAAAGTGAAAGAGACTTCTTTCGCTTTTCCGATTGCAATTTTTAGAATCGGATAAAGGATAAAACCTACCGCGATCCCGTCTGCAATGCTATATGTGAAAGGAATCATCGCAATAATAAAGATGGCTGGGAAGCTTTCACTTAAGTCGCTCAAATTTAAATTGCGAATGTTTTGGAGCATCAAACCGCCGATAATCATTAAGATGGGTGCAATTGCACTATTCGGAATTAGTTTAATGACTGGGATGAAAAACGCCGACAGTAAAAATAGAACACCTGTCGTTACAGTCGTAAGACCGGTTCTTCCACCTGCAGCCATTCCCGCAGCGCTTTCTACCGTTGATACCGTTGGACTTGAGCCAAACAAGCCTGATAGTAAAGCAGATACTGAGTTTGCCTGGAAAGCACGACTAAATTTATCCGTACGATCGATAAAAGAAACATGCCCATGAACCAATCCGATGTTTTCAAAAACGAGTACCATTGATAATGAAAAGACCGCAATCCAAAAACCTAATGACAAGATATTATCAAAGGAAAAAGCACCGAAAACTCCCATATAATCAGACAAGGAGAAAGCATCTGCTTCCGACTGCTGAAAATCAATTATTCCAAATGCCCAAGCCAAGCCTGTTCCCACGACTACCGTAATCAAAAAGTTCCCAGGTACATTGCGCATAAACAAGATGATTGCAATAAGAAAAGTTAATACAGTCGCTAGCACCTGAGGGTCTCCTAGCTCTCCTAACGCAATAATCGAGTTTGTCCCCTTTTCAACGATTCCACCCTTTTCAAGCCCAATGAGCATCAAGAACAGTCCAAGTCCAATCGTAATCGCTTCTTTTAACGATTGCGGAATGGATTCACTCAAGGTTTTGGAAAACCGCGAAAATGCAACCAACATGAAAATCAAGCCTGAAACAAAGACAACTGCTAATGCTTCCTGCCATGACATGCCCATAGATTGGACAATCGTGTAAGAGAATAACGCATTAACACCCATGCCTGGAACGAGAAGAATCGGAGCATTTGCCCAAAATCCCATTAACAAGCAGCCCACAAAAGAGGTAATAATCGTTGCCAATATCGCTCCTTCAAGCGGAATTCCTGCTTCCGATAAAATAAGTGAATTGACCGCAATAATGTAGACGATTGTAAAAAAGCTCACCACACCTGCTAGTATCTCTCGTTTGAACGTTGTCTCGTTCTTTTCTAGCTGAAAAAATCGATTAAACATATTTGATACCTATCTATTCAATTAGCCCTCTCCCTACCCGCTCTCCCTAAAAAATTAGGTGAGCCACAAACACATATTTTAACAGAAATATCTCGAACTGCCAAGATTCGTAGAATGATAGCCTTTAATTAACATTTTTTAAATATTCTAAAAAAAGTTACGTTTTAGAGTAAAAATACATTGCTTTTAAAGGTAATTATTATTACTCTTTAAAGTAAGGAGGTGAAATCAAATGGATGAATTAAGATTAAATGTATCACTTCTTCGTAGAAGAGTGCCCAATCTGACAAGTGCAGCAAAATCAATCGGCTTACGCCCTGCAACAGTGTCAAACCTATGTACCGGAAAAATTCCAATTGGCCGGTCTGAAGTAAGAACTTTGGTCGCTCTCGCATCATTAGCCCAATGCAGTTTAGATGAGTTAATTTTAAGAGGGGAGTCGGTTGAGATGATTGAAACAAAAATCAAAACGTTAGACTTGTTTGCACCTATTGCGAAAGGAGGGACAATCGGATTAGTCGCGAGGCCTAAAATGGGTCAGCTTGTTCTACTTGGTGAGTTATTCTATAGGCTCAAAAAGGAAGGATATTCTATCATTTTACTAAAGCCAGAAGGTAATCATCCCGAGTTAAATGATGTCTTCGAGCATGTCGATGTCGTTGTAGACTCCATCGAAAAAGCTTATGAACAAACCATCCAATTAGGAACAAAAAATGACGTTATTTTTACTGCTGATCGTTCTCATGTTCTAACCGGTGAAATATATGAACTTCAAGAACGGTTCCAAAATGTTAATGTACAATCAGTAACAACATTCCTATTGGATTTAAAGGGAGAAGTAGTAGATGAAGACCTCCCTTATGGGCCACTTGAAACATTATGGCACTTTGACGCAGACCTCACAGCAAGACATCGATTTCCTGCCGTAAACCCAATCTACTCAACATCTTCCGTATTAGAAGGTGCACATCTTGATCAAAACCATTTATTTATTCAACAAAGAGCCCAAAAACTCTTACGTCGTTATCGTGAATTGCGTTCTTTAGTAAACGTGAAAGGCACTAATTCGATTCCAACAGCAGAAATTGAAACATTTAACAGAGGAGAAAGATTAGAAGCCTATCTCACCCAACCATTTTATGTAGCTGAACCCTACACCGGAATCAAAGGAGTTTCCGTTGAACTCAAAGACACTTTAGATGATGTTCGGAAAATTTTAGATGGAGCTGTCGATTCGGAAGACTTAAAAACATTGAATTATATCGGAAGTCTCTAAACCTAGTTATCAAATAGATTGCTGTCGTGTTATCAACTACTCATATACGACAACACCACCTTTATGTAAAACCCATAGAAAAAGCGCAATGAATGGAAATCATTCACTGCGCTTACTTTTACTCAAGTAAGCGTTTTAATTAAAAATCCCTTTGCCAATTCATCAATTATCTCGCTTCTCCTACTCCCAGATACATGACTAGTTCCTTCAGAAAAGCATAAAAATTCATGTTCATAACAAAATAGTAGTACTGGAACGGGGGGATGAAGATGTTATATCTGCTCACCTTTGGCATTATTTTTATATGGACGGTTATGCTCCTTCGCAAAAAACAGCTTTCCTGGCATTCTGTAATAACTGCATATGTGATCGGTGTTCTTTGTTCAGATATTTTCGAAGGATTGTTCAATCTCATACTGGAACTTTATAAATTTCCAACACATTTAAGTACAAACCCTATCTATGAAAATGAATTGGGAATTATTTTCTCAGATTTCTTAATTTTCCCCTTTACACTCATTATTTTTGTTCACTATGCCGCTAAAACAAAACATCCATGGAATGTCATTCTTCCATTTGCCATTGCATTTATTTTCTTAGAACTAATTTTCCTGAAGTTAGGATATTTAGAATATAGAAAATGGAGTATACTCTATTCATCCTTTTTCTTTTTCGCTGGTTTCCGATTTGGAGCATTTCTGGCACCCCTAATCACAAATTACGTTCCACCAATACCTTACCGTGTCCGACTATTCTGTTTCTCACATACAATCCTCATGTGGACGAGCGCCATATTTGCCATGCCACTACTCAAAATGTATCAATTCAGGCCTGGTTGGTTTCAGGATTTCATGACCGACTGTCGCGTGGGAGAGCTTGTGACAGGAGATATTTTAGGCTTATTGATTACTATTTTTATCCCAGTCATTTCACCAAAACTAAAACCGTTAGTTTTCGCTTGTGTAACGATCATCGGAATAGCAATTGCACTGTTTTCTTATCATAGAGGTTGGTTGATTTATCATGATTGGAATCATTTTTTGACGGCATCACGCTATGCAGCTTCAATTGCCCTTATTATGATCTATGACCGCTGGGAGTTGTCCTATAAGATAGAAAAAGCGCAATGAATGGAAATCATTCACTGCGCTTGCTTCTTCTAACCCTAATATACCCATCGATAACATCCCAAACTAACGCGAACAACCATAGAATAAATAGCCAATAGGTGACTTTCCCCCAAATGAAACTGATAACATTATAAGTCTCACTTTGCGCAACCACTAGACCACTTTCTACAAGCTGACTCATAAAATTCGGATTCCAAATTGCTGGCTCAGCAATGACAAATAGTAACCCAATACCGGAAATGACATTGACGATTAACGTAAATATCACTAGCTTCATCGTCCATCTGCCATAAATCAGCTTCAGGCATTCTTTGATGATCCCAAAGCCAAACATTAATACGATAAACAGGAAGTAGTAGCCATACAAATCCTCATTGAAAAATGGTATGACATTATGAAACTTTCCATCTTCAAAGAACCAGACACCAAAGTATTCATTGGAAACACCAAAAATCGCGATAAAAATCGTATAAAAAACGATTCCGGCGATGGCATCTCCCCGCTTCACGCGTCCTTTTGGATCAGGAACTACCGGTAAATCTGAAGGGTTCCAACTCTTTTTTTCTTGCAGATTCACATTAAGCTGTTTCGCTCCTACAAATTGAATCACCGCAAATCCAAACGTCGTCCATCCAAAGGCCATCGGTATTCCGTTGACTGTCGAGACAATTAAAGATATGAACGATTCTAAAATTGAAGATGGATCCAACATAACTTGAATGACAAACGTAGCTCCTATCACTACACCTGTAGCAATTAAAGCAATTTTTAATACCATCAAATAGTGATCAAATAATTCTGGTCCGATCAAATAGCGCTTCGTTCCTCGATATTTATCAGCTAATTTTCGAGGATCACCGAGCTCCAACAACACTTCTTCGACCTGTTTTTCTGTCACTTGACCTTCGTGCCCTCGTTCTTCAAGCATATCTTCAATCAGACCACGCAGTTCTTTCGCAATATCCTCCCGCTGCGATTGGGGTAAACGGTGGGTGACTGCGTAAATATACCGTTCGATTAACTCCATCTTATGACCCTCCTTTGTTTTGAAGCAAATTTTCCAAACTACCAACCATGCTCTTCCACTCATCTACAAGTTGCGTAAATACCTCTTTACCTGTTTCACTCAAAAGATAGTACTTTCGAGGTCTTGCTTCATTTGTATCCCATTTACTTTCTAAAAGACCTTGCTTCTCTAATCTTCGAAGCAAAGGATATAAAGTTCCTGGCTCCACATGAAAATTCCTTTCCTCTAGAGAAGCAACGAGAGAATATCCATACTGTGGCTCAAATAGCTGACTTAGTACACCGATGGTAAGCGTGCCGCGTCGTAATTCTTGCATTAATTTATCTAAATGTTCGTTTGTATCGCTCATATCATCAACTCCTGATTTTATTATACTGTACAACACACACTATTGTGAATGATTTATTATTATTTTTTTAATTATATTATAAACATATTTTTCTTAATACAAACAAAAGACCACTTCCAATACGGATGGAATGGTCTTTTAGATATTATTTTTCAATTAGCTCTCTAAGGTTTCTCTCATTATTCCTTACTGCCAATGGTGTTTTATCAGTCCTTTGAATAACATGTAAATAAGTATTAAATTTCCTTCTCGACTTTTCAAGCATCAACTGAACTTCGTAATTTCCAACCATCAATCTGAAAGCCACCCATTTTTGCTAATACATGTTCCACTAACACTCCGTATGCTTTCATCATGTTTTGCTTATCTATTTCAGCTAATGCTTTCACATAACCAACCTTAAATTCAGCGTCAGGAAATTCTTTTTTCAAGTACTTCTTTAAATACGTCGGATCTGTCAGATAAGAATTGATTTGATAAAAAGAGATAGCTTCCAATCCTAGAAATTGGCTATACTCCGAAAATAATTTTGCGAGTGAATTATAATACACAAACTGAAAATCTAGTCTTTCTTGTTCAAAACAATCTTTTAGATTGTCTAACGCATCCCAAATGGCATACTTTTTCATTTCTAAAAGGGTTGTATTAAGTTCTCCGTATTCCTTGTTGATCCACTCTTGAGCTTCGTCTTTTAATTCTTGTATAATACCCGTTTTATCGAATAACGTCTGCCCTGTCATAAATTGAACCATCGACATCGTTCTACGACTATAAAAATCATCTTCAAAATACTCACGTATTTGTCTTGGTGGATTCACAAAGTATTCAATCAGAAAACCCTGAACAACTTGGTTCCCACGCTCTCGCCAATCGGCATCCTCCGATAATATAAGATGCACATCTATATCAGAACGCTTTGAAGGGTTTCCCGTCACATAACTCCCACATACAAGCGCACCTACCACATCATCTCGATCCTTCCAATCTTTTAAGAACTCTTCCAATGCGACCTTCCAATCACTCATAAAAATAACCTCTTTAAAAATAGAATTATTACTATGTATTCAAGATTTTCTCTTATAATCCTTTTTTATTTTCACATTAAAAAAGCAAGTGGAATTTCTCCACTTGCCAGTTTCTAATTTTTAGTAATCAGGTATCATCCATGGGAATACATAGGCTTGCAGCATGACGAGTATTCCCATTAATGCAGCTAAGGCGATACTATGGAAAAATACTGCTCGGAAAATCGGTCCGACTGCATTCGCGCCTTCCGTTCGATCCTCATAACAGGCTGCGGTTGCCACGACAATGCTTTGTGCATCAATCATCTTCCCCATAACTCCACCACTTGAGTTGGAAGCTGCAATTAGAACAGGATCGAGTCCTAACTGATTCGCGGTAATCGTCTGCATGCTTCCAAATAATGCATTGGACGAGGTATCACTTCCCGTTAGGAACACTCCAAGCCATCCGAGCATAGCTGCGAAGAATGGATATAATACCCCGGTTTTCGTAAAAGCCAACCCAAGAATGGCATCCATTCCTGAATATCGGGTCGTATAACCCAAACCTAGAACCAGCGCAATTGTAATTAAAGGTGTTTTCATCCGCTGGGCCGTTCTCACAACTGATTGTTTCCATCCATTTTTATTCAAACGGAGGAAGAGACCACTTATCAACGCAGCAAAGAATACGCCTGTTCCCGCTGCTGAAAGCCAGTTAAAACTATACACAGCCGCTTCAGGAACGGTTTCTGTGACTAGTGGTGGACCACGGAATACAAGCTTATCCAAGAACGGTACTGGAATGTTATATAAGGATTTGAGGCCAAAAAGATTAATAGAGTTCAAGAAATTTTTCCATTGCGGGAGACCCCATAAGAATACAAATATGGTAAGTATGGCCCAAGGAGCCCATGCCTTTGCTACTTGACCAGATGTATATAATGATTTTTCCTTTTCCAACGATTTGATTTCATCTTCTTCTCCAGGGAGATAAAATTTATTTTTCGGTTGCCATACTTTAAGGAGCAATACTAGGGCTAATAAAGAGATAAGTCCAGCAACAATATCCACTAGCATTGGTCCAATATAGTTTGAAACTGCAAATTGGGTGATGGCAAAGCTCACACCTGTTACAAGGATCGCTGGCCAAATTTCCCAAACCTGCTTCCACTTTCCTTTATGCATGAAGACCATCGTAGCAATTAACCAAAATGGAACAAGGATCGAGAAGAATGGAAGTTGACGACCTGCCATCGCAGACAGGGCCATTTCAGGTAAACCAGTGACATTGGCTAACGTAATAATCGGCGTACCAACAGCCCCAAATGCAACAGGTGCAGTGTTGGCTATTAAGCATAGTACAGCTGCCGCCAAAGGACGAAATCCAAGTCCTGCCATCAGTGCCCCGGCAATTGCGACCGGAGTACCAAAGCCCGCCGCACCTTCAATAAATGCCCCGAAAGAAAATGCAATGAGAAGTGTTTGAATACGTCTGTCCGAAGAAAGCTGAACAACAGAAGATTTGACGATGTCAAATTGACCGCTCACCAATGTAATCGTATACAAAAACATCGCTGCGACAACAATCCAGCCAATTGGCATCAAGCCAAAGAATGAGCCGTAACCAAAGGCGGCTATCGCAGATGAGACTGGCATATCTACTAACCAGATCGCCATAAATACAGTTACGATCGCTGCTATCAAAGCAGCTTTTGGTGCTGAAATTCCATAAATTCTTTTTCCTAGCTTATCCTTATGAGGATGCAAAGCCAATAGATATAACAAAGTTAAAATTGGAACAGCTGCTAAAAGAGTTGATAAAAATGCGTTACCCGTTGGATCATAATGCTGATGAAATTCCAAACTATTCCCTCCCTTCTTTTTGTAATTCAAATATATGGGACATCTCTTTTTTTTAGCACACTGAAATTCAATTTCTATACGAGCCTTAGTCCTTCTTCCAACTTTCCTCGTTATGTTACTCAGCGCGACAGGTAGCTTTATCCTACTTACGTCATGATTTTCCAAAAATAAGACATCCTATTAATGAAAATCAGCTATCCAACCGAAGGGAGATTTAGTGGTGAAACTTTTTCAAGTAAGAAAAGGACAGTTTGTATACTTTAACAATGAGCTACACAAGGTATATGGGGTCAAACCAATGTATAAACTGTCCATTCATCTGATTAAGCTAAGAGATTTATCACAGCATATTACCAATGCCGCGAGCGTGGAACGATATATCCCTAGAGAAAATGACAGCTTTATTTTTAACCATAAGGTCTACACGCTTAGAAATAACCAAAGGCCTGTAGCAGGCGATCTGATTTTAATAAATAATCCAGTGCCAGATACGTTAGATCACTATTCCTTAAATGAAATCGAAACGGTTGAAACGATTGATAGCAAAGGAGTCATAACGAGTGATTTAAACGGGATCAAGCATTCCGAGTACTTACTGATGGTACCGGGGCGTGCTCCTGACAGCCATCCCATTGATTATAAAGACATGGTGAATGCTGATGAAAACTTGGACGAAACGGAGTCACAAATCATCCATCCATACAGCGACCTTTCCGTCCAATTAGGGGACGTATACAAAAAGAAGGATAATGATGTGCTGATAGAAGCTATGGTCGTCGCCATTAAAGGACACACCGTCTATCTTGGAGGTGAATTAGAAATACCACATGAAGAGTTGATGAATAGTGACATGTGGGAATTTCAATATAATCCATTCAATAACTAACTTTATATACAGCATTCTTCCATGGAGGTCTCTATGAATATAAGTAAATTCAAAGAAAATAGTGTATTTATTCTTTCTTTATTTCTCACCCTCATTTTCATCGTCTGGGGAGCTTTCTTTACAGATAATCTTACCTTCGTCACAAACGCTGTCTATAACGGCTCCATTGATTATCTTGGATGGGTTTATCTAGGTTCTACTTTATTCTTTGTTATTTTTTCCATCTATTTATTGTTCTCTAAGTATGGAAATATTCGCCTTGGCCGTAAAAATGAAGAACCAGATTTCAGTACGGGTTCATGGCTTGCTATGTTATTTGGAGCAGGTATGGGAATTGGTATTGTCTACTGGAGCGTCGCCGAACCAGTAACCCATTATACATCTCCTCCTTATGGGAAAGGTTTTACGGTTGATGCGGCCGATACCGCCATGAAATTCACTTTTTTCCATTGGGGATTACACCCATGGGCCATCTACACGGTTATCGGACTTGCTCTTGCATTTTTTCAATATAATAAAAGGCTACCAGCCTCTATTAGCTCTGCCTTCTACCCTATTTTGGGCGACAAAATTTACGGACCGATCGGAAAAACCATTGATATCCTTTCCATTTTTGCGACTGTATTCGGAATCGCCACCTCTTTGGGACTTGGGGCTATGCAGATTACTTCCGGAATGCATGCCATTTTTGGCATTCCAGATACGCTGTTGATACAACTGGTAGTCATTATTGTTGGAACAGTACTTTTTATCATTTCGATTAACACTGGATTGGAAAGAGGCATCAAATATCTATCCAATGCCGCGATCATTTTATCGCTTGTGATCATGGTGTTGATTTTGTTTGTTGGTCCAGCCTTGACGGTTATTAAAGTCTTTTTCCATACGACAGGTCTATATATTAGTGATTTTCTACATATGAGTTTACGGTTAAATCCCTTTGGGGGCGGAGAATGGATTGCCTCATGGACTTTATTTTATTGGGCTTGGTGGATTGCTTGGGCTCCATTTGTCGGCATGTTCATTGCCCGTGTTTCCAAAGGGAGAACGATTAAGGAATTTGTTGTGGGCGTATTGATTTTCCCAACGCTTGGAACATGTCTGTGGATGTCTGTTTTTGGCGGATCTGCTCTTGAGATTGTTCAAGCTGCTGGGAACCATGAGTTAGCCAAACAGATTGCAGAAAACGTGAACCTTTCGATCTTTACATTCTTTGATCGGCTTCCATTGAGCTCCCTTTTAAGCATTATTGGATTTGCCGTCATCGCCATTTATTATATTACGGTTGCAGATACGGCAACATTTGTATTAGGGATGTTAAGTGAAGGTGGAACCCTGAATCCATCAAACAAAATTAAGATGACATGGGGTGTTATTCAATCTGCTGTGGCAGCCGTATTACTTATTGCCGGCGGATTGGACGTATTACAAACCGCCTCTATCGCTGCCGCTCTCCCTTTTGCGATAATCTTGGTTTTCATGTGCTTTTCCTTACAAAAAGGGCTCGAAAGTGAAATAGAGATATACAAAGGCAAAAAGAGAAGTGTTCAACATTCATAACGAAGAAGAAGGTATCCAAATAATGGACACCTTCTTCTTTCATATCTACGATCAAACTTCAATACTTAACACTTCATCCTGCCCTGCACGAACAGATTGTGCACCTACTTTTTCGATCGTCTTCATTTGATCTGTGTTCGTAATGATAACCGGAATGACATCACTTTTGGCCTTTTTGTTCACTAGAGCCTGATTAAACGTGATGAGCTTATCTCCGAGTTTTACAGTAGCACCTGCTTCAACATGCGCCTCAAAGCCTTCGCCTTCCATACCCACAGTTTCAAGTCCAATATGGATTAAAATTTCAACACCAGACTTTGTTTCAAGTCCTACAGCATGCTTAGTTGGGAAGACTTGAACTACTTTTCCTTCAATCGGAGAAACAACTATACCATTGGATGGCTTAATGGCCACGCCGTCTCCCATCATTTTTTCCGCAAAAACCGGATCTGGTACTTCGGATAATAGAACGATTTCTCCATCTACAGGTGAAAAAATCGTAACCTTATTGTTTTTCTTTCCAAATAATTTTGACAACATCATTCATTCTACCGCCTTCTACAAAGTTAATTTTAGTAAAACAAATCCCGAAAATAGGGATAAAACAAGTAAAATACTCGCCACTGTTTTTTCAAATGCTGTTAACGGCTGCGTATTTGAAGATTGAGGGAGATTTCTTTTTGTGATAAAAACGAGAAATGCCATAATGAGGTTTCCCACAACAATTTGAGAAATCAGCATCAGACTGAGGAAGCGATCCCCTCTCCCTTTTTTCACGCGTTCTTCTTTTGGAATTTGATTAAGAAAATGCCCCCATATTGGGTTAATAAAACTTACAAGTAAAAGTACAACATAAATTGGTTGAGTATTCATTAATTCTTCTATCGTTTGATTCCCATTTTGGACCATTAGAAACAAATAGAGAATATAAGCAATTGGAATCATAATCGTTAAAACTAGAATCGTTGTATACCATTTATTTGTCTTGCTTGGCTGTGTAGTCACGATGTTCCTGCTCCTTTTAAAGCGCAAAATACAGATACCCCCTATTTAGAGCATGGCTTTCTGATGTTTCTTTCAGGGTCTACTTAAAGCTTATATGTAATTTGAACACTTAATTTGTCCCATTGGTGCACTCGCACCAAGACTCTCTATTCGATCGACCTTACCTTTGGGACTTCTCTTATATTATCATATTCTGTTGTGCCTATATATTAACGTTTCAATATAATGAAGACTAATACACCATACATTGAATACCTTTTTACAAAAGCTCTTTTAAAGGTGGGTGTTGATTTTATTGGATTGAAAAATGAGCGAAAAATTTCCGGCTAAATCAAGAAATTCACCTATTTCTCTATAAATAAGCGAAATTTTTCCTTTTAAGCTATACACTTTTAGTGATTTTAAGGCTTTTTAGGTCAATTAGCGGAAAATCTCCGTCTATTTCACCTAATAACCATTAATCTTTCAAAATAAACGGAATTTCTCCGGTAAGTGGCTACACCTGTCGAAAATTAAGAAATTCCCTTCCTCTAGAAGAAGAAGGGAAACTATCTACGATTTCAAACCTCTTGGAGTTACTTTATCCTCCAGTTTCTTTAAAGCAAAATCAAACACAATCGCTAATATTGCTGCAGGGATTGCTCCAGCTAAAATGAGGTTCTTATCCATCACATTTAGTCCTCTCGTAATTAAATCACCTAGTCCGCCGGCACCAATAAAAGTGGCAAGAGCCGCGACACCAATTGTCAGTACAGTAGCTGTTCGAATACCCGCCATTAGAATAGGTAACGTCAGCGGAAGTTCGACCATAAAGAGTATTTGTCTAGATGTCATGCCCATCCCTCTACCTGCATCGACAAGAGCTGGATCAACACCAAGGATTCCTGTATACGTATTACGCAGAATGGGAAGAAGTGCATAGAGGGTTAAAGCGATGACAGCCGGTACTTTACCAATGCCGAAAATAGGAAGCATAAACCCTAGTAATGCTAGACTAGGTACTGTTTGAATAATTGCGGTTACACCAATGATTGGCTCGGCAAATTTTTTATATCTGGTCAAAATGATCCCTAGTGGAACGGCAATGACAATCGCTATAATCATCGCAATCCCAGCTAAAAAAATATGCTCTTGAAAAGCAATCCAAATATCGGTTTTACGATCAACAAATGTATTGAGTAATTCCATATTAATCTTGCCCCCCACTTCTATGTTTCCACTCTGCCAAGCCACGCATCATACTTGAGCGCGTCACAATGCCAATCAGCTTATTCTCTTCTAAGACTGGAATTGTCCCGATATCATTTTCATGAAAAAGCTCTGCAACATCTGACAGAACAGCATCCGTCGTTAATGTTTTAATATCCGACTTCATAATATCTGCTAATGTTAGACTTTCATCCGTATAGTTTTCATCTACCATTTTAAGAGAAACCGCTCCAAAGAATGTCTTTGCTTTATCGGTTATAAATAGACTATCTACTTTTTTCTCCTTCATGAGATGAAAGGCTTCGGCTAATCCACGCTTTGGCGATGACATGATAACGTTTGAATGCATCAAATCTACTACTGTTGGCAGGTTGGCAACTCGTTGATTTAATCGCTCTTCTCCAATAAATCCTCTAACAAAATCATTCTCTGGCCGTCTTAGGATCTTATCTGGTGTATCAATTTGTACAATCTCGCCATCCTTCATAATCACAATTCGATTGGCGATCTTAATCGCTTCATCCATATCGTGAGTAACAAATACGATTGTTTTGTGTATCTCTTCTTGTAAACTCACGATATCGTCCTGGAGCTGCTCCCTACTGATGGGGTCAAGGGCACTAAATGGCTCATCCATGAGGATAATATCCGGCTCAGCAGCAAGAGCACGAATGACCCCTATCCTCTGTTGTTGTCCGCCACTTAACTCTGAAGGATATCGGTGTTTGAAAGTCGAAGGGTCTAATCCAACTAGTTCTAGTAGTTCATCTACTCGATTCTTATATGTTGATGGATCCCATTTTTTCAGTCTCGGAACCAAGGCAATATTTTGCTCAATGGTCATATGGGGGAAGAGGCCAATTTGTTGAATGACATAGCCAATATTCCTTCTCAATTCAACGGGATCAATCTTCGAGACATCCTCGCCATCGATGTAGATTTTTCCGGAAGTGGGTTCGATCAAACGGTTAATCATTCTCATCGTCGTCGTTTTTCCACATCCACTTGGGCCAATAAGAGTGACCAACTCTCCCTTATTAATCTCTAAATCTATATTGTTTAACGCCACAGAGCCCGCATCATATTGTTTGGTGACATTTTCAAATTTAATCAATACCTTCACCTCTCATTTTTCTTTTTATAAAAGACGCTGTGTACCTTGCAGGAACACAGCATTTTTATCTTAAGTAGTAAGCTATTATTCTATTAATCCCTCTGATTGTAAAAATTCAATGGCTATATCCTTAGGTTGCTTCTTATCCAAGTTTACTTGGCCATTTAACTCCCTCATTTTCTCATCCGATAAAATGCCAGCGAGCTTATTAATCGTTTCCTCTAGTCCTTCGTTTGCATCTAAAACTTCTTGTCGAACAATTGGCGCCGCGTAATAAGGCGGGAAGAATTCTTTATCATCCTCTAAAATGGTTAAATTATATTGATCGATTCGTGCGTCCGTTGAGAAGGCCGTAATGATATCAATTTCCCCATCCTTTGCCGCTGTATATTGTAAATCTGGATCGATATTTTTCTTTGCAGCAAATTTATAGCCATATGCTTCTGCTAACGCATCAAACCCGTCTCCTCTTTCAAAGAACTCTGGATCTGCTCCAAAAGATAAATCCGAAGCGTGTGCTGCAAGGTCAGAATATGTTTTTAATCCTAATTCTTTAGCAAGCTCTCCTCTTAAACCAAGAGCATACGTATTGTTGAATCCTAACGGCTCTAACCAAGCAACATTAAATTCCTCTGCATACCCTTTTTTCGTACTTTCATAGATCTCATCTGGACTTTGACTTGGTTTATATTCATTCTTCAGTACATTTAAATAGCCAGTTCCCGTGTACTCTACGTACATATCAATGTCGCCCTGCTTCATCGCTTCTTGTAATACGAATACTCCACCTAATGATTCCTTCACTTCCACCTCTAAATCTGTATTCGCTTTAAGGTACTCAGCCAAAATATGGGTAAGAATGACTTGTTCAGTAAATTCCTTCCCAGAGATAACGATTTTTCCAGGTTCAGCTTCTCCTCCATTATTTCCACAAGCCGCAAGTCCAAAAAGTAAAAACGCAGCTACCACCATTGAAATAAGCTTTTTCAATGTTTTTCCCCCTCGTTTTTTATTTTTTTGCTCTATAGGAAGTTTGAAATTACTAAGGATAGGTCGCGATGATGAATCAATTCCTAAAAAATTTGTAACTCGTAGCAATGGTTTTATGCCCCGCATATTGTTTCACCTGTTCCACTGGATGACCAGCCTCAACTAATCTCCGACAATAGGTATTTCTGAGTATTTGCGAAGTAATTGGAAAACCAAGTTTTTCACTATACACCTCTATGACAAATTGAATGGATCTCGGTTGCATCCTCCCCGATCGTTCCGTCACAAACAAAAATGGACTATTGCGATAAACCTTTTTTCTTATATCAATCCAAGTATTCAATTTATCTACAACTTTATGAATTAAAGGGATTTCTCTGGAAAGACTGCCATCATGATAGACTTGAATCGTTGTTTCAGTGACAGCTTCTGTATGCAGTTGCGCCATTTCGTCGACTCGCAACCCTGTGTACAGTAACACGTAGATAAGCGCTTCATTGCGAGCCTTTTTGTAAGGATTTTTCTCGTAGGATACAAGGTTCAGGAGACTGGATTCTTCATCGGTGGTAAGCCATTTAACGTGATTGCTTTTATATTCATGAAGGCGAAGATTTTCTGGTGTGTTCATTTGAACGAAGTTGTTTTGAGTGGCCCATACTAAAAATGTGCGTAATGTGGAAATTAGTTTGTTTATAGTGGAAACTTTAATTCCTTTTTCTTGCAGTTGCTCTCGATATTTTAGAACATCATTTCGGGTTAAGTGTTCTAATCGCTTTTGATTGGATTCTAACCATCTAATAAAATGAGTTACTATTTGAACATACATTTTAATGGTGCTTTCTTCTTTGTCCTTTCTTTTAAGATAGTCTTCGTATTGTTTCAAAATCCCTTTCATACCTAACACCTACATGTGAAATCCGAAATTTGAAATTCTATGATGAAAATAATTCTGCGATGAATATATTATAAAAATAAAATAATTCTTACACAAACTTCAAATTCTTTTATTTTTCTTAAAATTCAGTTATTATTTAAGATGAGCCCAGATTACCATCTTGATCCCTTACAAATCCTCCCTTATTCTCAAACATCCTCCCCTTTACTTTGATTCAAAAATCCACAGACACGATACTCATCTTGATTTCTTCTATAACCCATTCATCCAGGATTCAAACTTTTTTAGAGATAAAAAAATGTGCCCCAGATGATTCTGAGACACACTTGTACTATTGGCTATTTCAGTAACGATAAATTAGTAGGTTACTATGTTATGTTCACAAAAACGAACACATATAAAATGAAATGGAAATTAAAAGACAATTACTCTTTTACTTAATTTTAAATCCTGCTTTTTTTAAATCTTTTTTTAGTTCTTCCTTAGTCACTCTTTTATAATACTTATCCATTTTATTTGTTCACTTTTATTATTATCCTGATTTAATTTAAATCCTGATGTTTCAAGATCAAATTTAAGTCTGTCGGTAGACACTTTCTTATAGTAAAAATCCATTTTTGATTTCCACATTTCTACTTTACTCAATTTGCCTCACCTCTTCCCTTTTTTACAGATTTTCCCGATTCTATCTTTTCGAAAGAAATAATAAGCTTATCTTGCTTAATTGCATATTGTTTCTCTGTTCTAAAATGCCTAGTTATTGAATAAGGAGAGTTCTTTTTATTAGAAAAAAGTGTAGGGAGTGTTTTATGTTTATCTTTATATACAAAGGTTTTTGTTAGAATTTCTAAATCTAACCTATTTGTTAAATGATTACACAAATACGCATCATTGTACTCCTCAATTTCCAAATCCTTTGCTAGAATCTGATCATTTAATCTTACCATTTCATCAAAAAAGAAATTCTGTTCTTCTCTTTTATCTAAGTCTAAAAAGAGCTCTTCGTTATAAAACATTTCACACTTTAATACTGCCCAGTTTTGCCCTATATATTTTGTATTTCTACTTACCTTCATTTTTGCCCATACTTTAGCTTGTATGGAATCATTGTAAAAATAAAACCCATCACCTAAAAAATAAGTATCCCCTTTTGAAATAAACTTTTCAGGAATATTTCCACTGTTAATAATTTCATTTATTGCGGACTCTGTATTTCCATGGAATAATATTAATTTTTCCATTCTATTAATCTCTTTATTTTTAATTAGAATTTACCATTTAAGGGATAGAATACCAATGATTTTATTCACATTTATTTACTTATTTAATAATGAATTTAGTCTAGTTCTACCAATATTCAAAGAGTCCTTCGAATAACAAAAGCCACAAGATATTTTATTTATCTTGTGGCTTTTGTAGTCCTGTGTATTTAATCTCATTTAATACTCTGCTTGGATTTTACTAATTACCTACTATTTCATCAAGCCTTCAGGAAGTCATTACTTCACAACTCTTCTTTTTCGTTTTTCCTCACTAATCGCAATCGTGCCATTCTCCACACCAAGCTCGTCCAACCATCTGCGGTAAGCAATTGTGAGCGCATCTGACTTCAAGTGCAATTCAGCTTGCAAATCTAATGGAAGAAGTTCTGGTTTTTGGCTTTCAACAATATCGAGATCCTGATTAAAAATCAAATCCTGAAATTCAATAAAAGTGTCATCCGGCTTATCCAAATCATAGTTTCGCGTTAAAAGCATAAACGCCTTCGATTTTTCATTATCTTCCTGATTTACTGCAACCAAGATCGTAAACTCTTCATCCGAACCATCCGTCGTTTTCGTGAAACGCGCAGTTGTTGGATTTAAGATTTCGTATACATAATTCGCATACCCACCCTTTGAGCGTCCATCAGGGTTAGGTTGATATACTGGAATTTTGCTCGTGATATAGTGATTGTCCAAAAACTTCACATCATAATCAGCCACGTGGGCATGCTCTTTGTCTCCAAGCATCCCTTGGTGTACAAACATCAAATGCGATACGTCTAAGAAGTTCTCTATTATTCTTGGTGCATTCGCCTTCACTTCATAAGGTCCGCAAATCGCCGTATGATAACCATCTAGTGTATATTCAGGATAGGATATAAGTGGTGCCGGTTCATCACCTAGACAGACCCAAATTAATCCATATTGCTCCTGACAATGATACACCGTTGCTCTCGCTTTCGTTGGTATCGGTCGGTCATTCGGTAAGGCCGGGATTTTCACACAAGCCCCTGCACAATCATACTCCCACGCATGGTATGCACAAACCAGATTGCCGTTCTTAACTTTTCCTAGTGAAAGTGCCGCTCCGCGATGAATACATAAATCTTTAAAGGCATGAACCCCTTTTTCGTTGCGAAAAATTACCACTCGTTCCCCAAGAACAAATACTTGTTTTGGATCGTCCAATAGATCCACTGCCTTGCTTACTGGATGCCACTCATTCCATAGGCGGTCTTGCTGCATCATGAATCTTCCCCTTCTAGTTAAGATTTACACTAGGATTGCTAACTAAGCTGCTATCTTCACGTTTTTGCGGCAGTACTAAATTTAGTACTAACGCTGTAATCGCTCCAGTTGCTGTACCAGATGAAATAAAATACGTAACTAAGCTTGGCAAGCCGCTTAAAATGTCAGCTGGCATTAATACCGCAAACATCGCAGCCATAATGGATACACCAATCACAAGCATATTTCTTTCAGTAAACGGCACTTCTTTTATAACCTTAAAACCGTTCATCATAATAACCACACAAAGAATCGCAAACACACTGTTGATCACGACCGATGGGATACTTGCAATTACATTCATCAACTTCGGCATCATGCCAAGAACTAGTAGAATAACTCCACCTGCAATAATTGGCTTACGACTTTTCACACCAGTAATCGCAATAATCCCTGCGTTTGAAGAATAACCTGTTACAGGTGTTCCTCCAAAGAAAGACCCAACAAAACATCCTAAGCCTTCACCAAATGCTCCACCATTTAGTCGCTTATCTGTAAGCTCTTCTTCTGTCACTTTGCCAACCGTAAACCAAGTACCTGTTGTTTCAATCGTAACGATAAAATAAATAGACAACATAATAAGAATGGCATCCAATTCAAATTTCGGTGTTCCGAATGCAAAAATACTCGGCATTTGAAACCATGAAGCTGTTCCAACAGATGAGAAGTCAACTAATCCGAAGAATGAAGCCGTAATAGACCCGATTCCGAGAGAAAAGATAACTGCTGCTACTTTGATATATTTTAATTTCGTTTTCGCTTTTTCACCTACATACATACAGAAAATAAGAACTGCCGCCGTGATAAGTGCAACAAGCATATTTGTACCAAAGCTTCCTTGAGCTGTATAAATTGAATTAATCGCACTCGGCATAAGAGAAATCCCAACAACGACAATAACTGTACCTGCTACAATCGGAGGAATGAACTTTCTAACCACTTTACTGAAAACTCGAAGTGGATAACCTAACACAGCGATTAACAATGCCCCTGGAATCAAACTTCCGATCATCGCTCCTATCCCAGAAGTTGTTCCAATTGCAGCAAGAGCGCTTAATGGAACGAAAGAAGGACCCTGCATAACTGGAAGCTTCATCGCAAATCCAGCTTGAATAATGGTTGCAAGTCCACAAGCGATAAATGTCATTTGAATGAGTAGTGCACTATCAGGAACTGAAAAAGATAATAATCCCGCTAAAATAATTGGCGGAATAAAAAGATCCATTGCTAATACATGCTGAAGTCCTAAGAATATAGACTGCATCGTAGAGACTTGCGTTTTTTCAACCTTAACTTCCTCTGTTTCTAGTTTTCTAGCAGTACTTTCCATTGACCCAATCTCCTCTTCCTCATTGTGATTCTCATATAATCTAACTCCTATGAAAAAAGCTCGAAGCACACCCCTTCTACTAGGTAGAAAAGCAGTGTACTTCGAGCTCTTGGCAATCGAAATACAAAAAGAAAAGATCAATCTTCTCTTCCGCTTTTCATAGTCGGTTCATTTACGGTAAACCGGTAGAAACTTGTAGGCCATATCCCCACGATTATATGAAAAAAGAAATATTTTTTTGATGATTGTAGTATAGCACCTACTTTCCCAATTGCAAGAGAATTTCCACTGTTTTGATAGGGGTATTAGGACAAAATTCGGGCTAATATCAGATGGGACAAGGGTTTTCCCTTTTCAAAAAATAATTCGTATTTTTTATAGACTCACTCGATTATTTTCAATATAATGACCAATATAGAACTAAAATACGAACATTAAGGTGATTAAAATGAATGAATATACGTTTATTTTCTTAGGCACCGCTTTTACAAGTCAAGCTCCTGAACAAGTAGCAATACTGGAAGACCATCTATTCTGTGTAAACGCAAATGGGATAATCGAAAAAATCATAGCCCCTAATGACGCGGAATATCAACTTTTTCTAGATTCATATGAAGGTACGAAAAACTTCCACCGCTTAGCAGAGGGCCAATATATTTTACCTGGATTCGTCGATTTACATGTTCACGCCCCACAATGGGCACAATCCGGAACTGCACTTGATCGACCGCTCCATGATTGGTTACATACATACACATTTCCACTCGAAGCGAAATTTTCTAACTTAGACTTTGCCACAGATGTCTATGAAGATTTAGTTCAAACTCTACTATCTAATGGTACGACGACAGCCCTCTATTTTGCGACCGTTCACAAAGAAGCAAGTCTATTGCTTGCTGAGATTTGTGCGAAAAAAGGACAGCGTGGACTCATTGGAAAAGTCGTCATGGATGATCCCGAGCAAAATCCTGACTACTATCGAGATTTCGATACAATAACAGCCTTAAAAGATACAGAAGAGTTTATTCTTGCTGTGAAAAACTTAGGAGAAACAGTAAAACAAGGGGTATATCCTGTTGTGACACCAAGGTTTATCCCAAGTTGCACAGACGAGGCTTTAAAAGGTTTAGGAGAACTAGCAGAAAAATACGATACTCATATCCAATCGCACTGCAGTGAAAGCGACTGGGAACACCAATATGTTCACGGACGTTATGGGAAAAATGACGCTTTCGCCTTACACCAGTTTGGCTTATTAGGCGATAAATCCGTCATGGCCCATTGTAATTTTTTATCAGACCAAGACGCTGCTCTATTTGCAAAAACAGGCACAGCAATTGGGCATTGTCCATTATCCAATGCTTACTTTGCCAATAGCGTTATTCCAATTAAACGATTTAAAGGTTTGGGAATCGATATTGGACTTGGAACTGACATTTCGGCAGGCGCCACTCCGAGTATTTATGATAATGCTAAACAAGCCGTGATTTCTTCTAGAATGCTAGAAGATGGTGTTAATGCAGAGCTTCCAGCCGAAGAACGAGGAGTTCCGAATTCCCGCCTTACGATGAACGATGCCTTCTATTTTGCAACGGCTGGAGGTGGAGAAAGCCTAAGCCTGCCCATCGGTCGAATTGAAGAAAATTATGCGTGGGATGTCCAAATTATAGATACAAAAGTTCCAACTACCAAACTCCCAATCTTTGATCCGAACGAAGATTTGTACGATATTTTTCAAAAAATCATCTATAACGTTCGACCAGAAAATATTCGTGAAGTTTGGGTTCAGGGTGAACGAGTTCATGCACGCTAATATCTATAAAGAAAAGCCAAACTTATTTGTTTGGCTTCTCTTTTAGTTAGATTTTCTTAACAAATTCTGATTTCAATTTCATGGCACCAAATCCATCAATTTTACAATCGATATCATGGTCGCCATCTACTAAGCGGATATTTTTTACTTTCGTACCTTGTTTTAGGGTAGATGAACTTCCTTTTACTTTCAAATCCTTGATTACGGTAACGGTATCCCCATCATTCAATACATTCCCGTTAGCATCTTTTATAACCTTTTCATCATCACCATTTGCCCCATCACTATTTGGCTCCCACTCGTGACTACATTCTGGACAAACTAATAGAGCTCCATCCTCATATGTATATTCAGAGTTACATTTTGGGCAATTAGGTAAATTACTCATTGTTTGTAGATCCTCCTCAAAAAACGTTTCCTCTAATAGTACCTTTTTTTCTGTCAAAAGGAAAACCAGTTATAACCATCGATCATTATTTTTACCCACCATATTAAATTTTAATAGTTTTGAATTTTCGTTATAATAGAGTGATGTATAGTTGAAGGAGTTGACTCGTGTGAAACATGAGGTTCTAAAGGATAATAGCGTTATAGATTCTGAAAGTACATCTGATGCGAATAAAACTGAAAGCGATACCGAACCAGAAAAAGAGGAAGAAGAGCTTCTCATCGTTGATGGCATACGACGCCATGGGCGATTCAAAACACGGCCATATGATGTTGATCCGTTAGATGAGTCATCACTAATTCCAAGAGGTTTACGTAGATTTCGCCTTAAAGAGTGGGTTGGGTTCACTTTGCTACACCCAGAACTATCGTCTTCCATGATCCTTCAGGAAGCCCACTACTTGGCCAGTTCGGAAATCTATGTACGCGACAAGCACGGCATGGTCGAGCATAGCCGTAACGTGCGCGGTGGTTCTTTGAAACTTCCCCATGAACTCTTTCCAAGTGCTCCTGCGATCGATGCCAATGGATATTGGATCGCATATGATTGGGCAGAGCAACCAAACGGCCGTCACCGGATTCGAGTGTCTGTCGACGCAACAGCAGAGCAGGCGGCAATTAAGATGGACCTTGAGCTTGATGGATCAAAAGCTTCGGCCCCACTATCCGTGAGTTCCCCTCTACCGGGAGGAGCGATGTACACGCACAAAGTCGCATATCCTGCTTCCGGCAGCATCACGGTCGGTGACCGCACTTACAGCTTTGACTCATCCCGCGATATTGCTATTCTCGACGAGCATCGTACCTTCCTTCCCTATCGAACGAATTGGCTATGGGGCACATTTGCGGCGATTACCCCAGATGGAGTAATTGGTGCGAACTTTGCTCAAAGACCAATCGTCCCCCGTACAGAGGAAGAGTCTTGCCTGTGGACGCCAGGAGCATGCGAACCTCTTGCGGATATTACATTCAAACAAGCGTCTAACGACCCGCTCGCACCATGGCACATCACATCAGCGGATGGAAGACTTGACGTCACCTTTACTCCAGAGGATCGAAAGGACGTCATGCATCAACTCGTCGTCGCATCAATCGACTACTGGCAACTCGTCGGCACTTACACTGGCACTGTTGCAGGTCATGAGGTAAGCGGCGTTCGCGGTGTTTGTGAATCCATGCGAGCACGCCTCTAAATAAGATTATCGAACTTTATCGGATAACGCACAGAAGATCACCATCCTGGTGATCTTCTAGTGTATAAACCTACTACTTATTCATCGCATTTAGAAAATCCCCTAGCAGATTATCTAAATCATTTTCTTCTTCTACCTGCGCCTCTTCCTCTGCTATGGAAAAGTCTTGGGTCGCCCTATCCCATTCAAACGAGTCCAAATCGTCCATCTTATCAGATTCCTCAGAAACAGCCGTTTCCTCAATCGCCTGCAAATAGTCACCTGCTACAAACTCTTCCTCCATAGAAGAGTCCTCTTCGTTGGGCAAGACTTCTTGCAAATAGAGGGCCTCATTGATATCTAAAGAGTTACTAGTTAATGATGCAAGCAGAGACGTCGCACGTACGGGGTCTGTTAAAAGCTGATAGACAATGGTACCTAACAAAGCCTCCGAGTGCTCATGCTTTAACCAATCTCGTTGTGACTTACTTAAATTATGAGGAAGAGGTAGCGTAATCGTTTCCCGTTCCTTTGAAAAAGATTGCCCGACCCCACGTAGCACAAACTCAGCAATTTTACTGGAAAAATTCCTTCTTTCTACTTCCTTTAGCTTTTGCAAATGCTTTAATAGATGATCTGGGATATCAGAAGGGACACGAAAGGAAATCGCTTGTCCCCTCTTAATCTCATTTGAGTTAGTGCTTTTCATATCATCACCCTATTAACTCTTCACCGGTTCATGAGGTGGTTTCGGCTTCTCGCTTTTTCGAACAAAATCAGCGATGAGCTTATAATAAGCATTTGCCATCATCCAGATGCTCTCTTTCTCATCTTCAAAGAAATCAATGTTATAGCCATCTAGATTGTTATTTAATGTTTTAATATATTCTTTTAAAACATTTGCTCCGCCACCAACAAAATAGCAAATTTCGGTTTGTGAATTTTTCTGCCACATATTACGTAATAAACGATATTGTTTTTTGGCTAGTTCAAGTAAGATCCGGTCCGTAATATCATGGACACTAGTCCTACTGCCCTTTACCATAATATGATTTCGATCATTTTTTCTCGTGATAATTTCAACGACATCACGACGGCTATCTAATTCTATCCCATGCTTTGATCTAATTTCTTCTCTGATTGCCTCTAATGATTCCGAGACGCCTAGATTAAAACCTTGGGCCTTATCGTCATCCACATTTCGGTTCTTAATGACCGCAATATCCGTGGATAATCCCCCGATATCCTGGATGATAATTCTTTTATCAATTAAATCCTTATTAATGATTTTTAGCTGATTATCCATGACAAGATTAATATACGCCGCGAATCCCTCTGGGTAGATCTTCACTTCATTAAATTTAATATTCACCTTTAGTCCTTGGTATTTCGGTGTGACGAGAAATTCGACTTGATGGACAGAACCAACTAATTTAGAACGGTATCCAGCGTCCTTTCCTTCCTTAACTTCTCGTAAAGGAAGGCCCGTTCCAAGTGTATAGTTAGCATCAATGACTTTTTTAACACGAGGGAATGTATTACTATTCTCCTCGTTCACAGCATCTAATGCTAGAGTAGCTAAAAGCATGATTAATGTCTGATCCTCTTCAGACTTAGCACTACCTGGATCTAGTTCAGATGCATTGCTACTTTTTGTGGCCAGATGACCAACACGATAGATCACATTATTGTCTTTCAATGCAGGGGAGTGGACCTTGATATGTATTCCTTCTAGTGGATTTTTATTATTCAACTCTTCTATTCCGATTACCGGACGATCTTCCGTATCTCTTGCTACAATGTTAGGAATATTTAATTCGTACTCTACTTCCCCAAAAATAGCCTTAATGGAGTCATTACCAACGTCTACAGCTGCAATCCTAGAGTTCATCTTTAATCATTCCTTTTCATAAATTTTTATTTCTATTTAAAAGGCTATAAGAGATTACTAGATTCTTCAATGCGATTTGCTCAAAAGAAACACAACTGTAAACAGTTCGTAAACTACGGCTTTTTGTATACACTTCTGTAATCTTTGGTTTCAAACCTGTGTACATCCGGACCTAACAACATGTATACAGGTTTGTTTACATGTACACGCATTTGTATACATTGTGTTTACTAAAAGGTAAACATGTAAACGAGTTTGTGTACCCAAGAAAAAGCTATTATTAGTTATTCTTCATTACCCCAGCAAGTTCATTCAAGGAACCAAATTGTTTAATCTGATAGTTTCGCCCCTCTTTTTGCAAATACCCCTTCTCGCAAAATTGGGTCAGAACATGCAATAAATGTCGATAGGATACGCCTAAATAGTCGCAGACTGTCACATGTTTTTCCTTATATATCCCTTCATCTGCAGTCTGTAAAATAAAATCAGCGAGTCTATTTTCAAGCGGGAAAGCGAGACTTTGTGAATACTTCGCTGCCATAAAGGTTGCCTTTCCACTTAAAAAACGAGTTAATTCACGTAGAAACTTAGCATCTTCCAGTAATTGTGAGCGATAGCGATAGAACGGTAGCGCAAAACAAACGGTCTTTGTGGATGCTTGAATCCCCTTCGTGTAATACACATCATTCAATAATTCCATTTCTCCGATGTACTCATTGGCATTAATAAAGTTGATTAGGGATACTTTTCCATTTTGATGGGTAACATAAATTTTAGCTTTTCCTTCGATTACATAAAATAAAAAATCCGGTCGCATTCCCTCTTGAATGATCCATTCATCCCTCTTGTATTCGTGCACTTCGATAAACTCTTCAATTGGAAAGGAAAGTAAATGGGCAATTGAGTGTTTCTCCAAATACAACCTTTTCTTCTCTGCTTTATAAACTTCCATATTTCACCTCAAAATATGAGATATCTCATATTGTTTTTCATTAATTCCATGATATCATGCAATCATTGAGGGGGATAATCATGAATACACAACGCTGGATGAGTATGCAGTTTTTTAGTTTTTTTCTAACTTGGGGAATATTTCTACCTTATTGGTCAGGGTGGATGATTTATACAAAAGGGATTACAGTCTCCGAAGCTAGCTTAATTATGAGCTTAGGACTGATTGCAAGAGGACTTTCTACACTTTTTGCGTTTCCTATTTTATCCGAAAGATATAGCAGTAAAACATTGTTAAAACTATCAGGATTCGGTTCACTAGCTGCGATTCTCTGTTACATCCCGGCTAATTCCTTTGCTAGTTTACTAATCGTTACGGTCGTATTGCATCTATTTTATCCAACACTAATGCCTGCTTTAGATAGTGCAGCTAGTGTACTCGTACAAAGTAAACAGTTGAAACATTACGGAAGAAGTCGTCAGTGGGGTTCCATTGGATTTCTCTCTATCGGGATGGTATTAACCATTTTTACAGGCATACTTGGGGACGAAGTCATTTTATGGGCGCTCTTACTTGGCATTCTTGGATTTGTGTGCCTTGGTTTTATGCAAGCTCCTGTTATTTTATCCGCAAAGCCGCAAGTTGCTCAAAAAGAAAAAGTAGGCATGTTACAGCTTTTCCGCATTAAATATTTTGGTTTGGTCCTTATGGTTGTGATTTTACTACAAGCTGCCCATGCTACTTATTACAACTATGGCTATATTTTTCTACAAGAAATCCATGCACCTATCTATCTAATTGGTCTCATCATAAACATTGCTGTAATTGCAGAAATCATCTTCTTCTCTATCGCAGATAAGCACTTTGATAAATTTTCAGTAGGCTCTTTACTAGCCTTAGCAGCTGCTGGCTCAACTCTACGTTGGATCCTAGTATTCGCCTTTCCGAACGTTATAGTTTTCTCGATCGCGCAAACATTTCATGCATTCTCGTTTGCGATGGGGCATTATGCTTTTATGAAATACTTAATCAAAAATATTCCACATGCCCAGATTCCGAAAGCACAAGGCATCTATTCTGCGCTCGCGCTTAGCTGGAGCACAGCCGTCTTTACCATTTTCGGTGGCTTTTTATACGAAATCGAGCCAAGATATGCTTTCATTGGAATGATTGCTTGTACCATTCCTTCGATGCTACTAGCCCTTTTATATCGAAAAATGGAACTTAGAAAAGACGTTTTAGTTCCTCGTACTTCACATAGCTGAGTAATTTCAATAGAGAAAGGAGTCTTAGATCGATTCTAAGACTCCTTTTCTATTCCCGGGAAATAAAAAAACTCAATTTTCGACAAAGTGCAGATTCCTATCATTATTTCAGTGCGTTGCTGCAGACGATGCTGTTGCTTGGTCAGCCTTTACGCAATCAATCGCAACAACGAGCGCAATCATCATCTTCTCCATCTCTTCATCTACTATTTCAACCTTATAGCTATCACCCCAGGTGAACCACTCCTTGCTCACTTTCCCAACGACTTCTCCATGCTGTAGTACCTCAAAATCCATGTCCCACCAGTTTCCATGCACCGTGATGCCGGCCGCATCAATCGTATAACGCGCTTTAAAGAACGAGAATTCCTTCTTTATCGTTAACACGTCCCGACCATCTACCTCAACAAAAAAAGTTGGCAAAAAGCTAAAGACTTTTTTCGTAATGAGGGCAACCTCGTCCCTCGCTGCGTTCATAATGGAGAAAGTCTTTGGAATTTGCATAAAACTTCCCTCTACAAAATAAACATCTTGCTCCTGTTGATTTTTAACAGTAAATTTTCCTCCGAAACTGAATACCTTTTGCTTTATATAAAGTTGCTTCATAATAATTCCCCTCCTACTTGCAACACCACTCAATGTAGAACTATTTTCACTAAATATATTCAATGTGTTTTGTCGAAATACCTGCTTAACAAAAAAAGGAATGCAAAACATAACCATTGCATTCCTTCCTATTCTATTCAAATTATTTATGGTGAAGTTTATATTTTGTATCTAAATAAGAACTTTTTGTTTCTTTTTCAATAAAGTTCGCAAGCCATATGTTAGCGGCAAATACAACTACATAAGTGATAAAAGATAAATACAATTTCCAACCAGTGTACGTAAAAACGTGAAATTTCATTGAGATCCATTCTAAAGCGATTGCTACCCCTGCACAAAATAAAATGTAAAACAGATGCTTTGCACCTTTGGGTTTATTATATTGATAGAAAGTTACTACAAAATATGGAACAGTAGGGTAAGTAAAAAAATGCAATAATACATCAAACAATTCATGGGTATTATGATCGATCGTATAGTAAAAGTCATATGGCTTTATGCTAATGGTAATATCCGCTACCAAAGCAAGAAAGACATTAAATGTCCAAATGATCGTGATAGAAATTGAAGATATTCGTCTAGGCAATATAAACATAAGGGTCCAACTAAATACTGTTGAAAAAATAATAAATATTTCATTCGCATCAAATTTCTCAGGAAAAGGTAGAATCATGTCATATTCACCTCTTTGTCTCTATAAATAAGCTTTTCTAAATAGACGGAGTAAATAGCCAATATCAATATGATTAGACTGTACCTCAAATATGAATAAAACACATTCCATTTGATCCATTCTAAATAGCCAATATGAACGAAATATAATTCAATTGAAACAAGTGCAGTTAAGAAGATGAAGAGATGAATAAGTTTATTAATAATGGTTCTCTTAGAAAACAAAATATATATCAACCATAAAAGTAAAGCTGGCTTGAGTGAAAACTCAGGAATTTTTTGTGTCCAAAAAATAAATTGATCTGTTGGATCTTGCTTTGTTAATTTTAAATTTAAATTAATGATTATTCCTGTATTTGTAACAAGAATATTGGAAAAAAAATAAGAGCCTAAAACATTAATACTGTTCTTTTTCTTTATCAAAATGTATAAGGAAGCAAGCGATATTACAGCTAAAATTAGAAGAATCCATAATGTTTTCACCGAGGTCACCAGCTTTAGTTTGAAGTACCTTATTTGGATATATCTATAGAACAATAAAATTTCCTCTTTTATCACATCTCTGCAATGATTTGTTCAGTTATTCTTGACCAAAGTCACTTATTGTCTCCACCCTGCTCTCATATATTTTATCAATGAGATAAGTAAAAAAGTACATGCCCCATATAGAAATGGACGTAGAGATCCAAAACCAGCCTGCTTTATATATGATCAAATCAAACATCATAGCCAGCCAATGCATAATATAAAGTAACAGAATCACCGCGAGTTTCCATCCCCATTGAACTCTTGAAAAATATAAAAGCATACAGATGATGCCAAGTAACAACATGTATAAGCTGGCCAACAAAATTAAACTATGTTGTTTATCATCTTGCAAATTTTCGCTAAATTTTTGAATGCCGATTAGCCGTAAAACCCAAATAATTGAATTCTCATGTAAAGTGACCAATCCAAGGAAAATGAATATATATCGAATTGAACCCTTCAGTCCACTAAAACATATACGATACGCATGCTTTGTTACCCAGAACAGGATTAGCAAAAAAACAAAGGTCATCCAAGTTTGGTACCAGTGTTGCTTATACACGCCCAAAACGATAAACAATTCCTCGATTATGCTATAAACCAGTGCGAAGATAAAATACCAGTAATACTTCATATTCAAGGAGACAATCAATAAAGCTGTAGCTGATACTGAAAATTGCGAAAAAAGATTCCCTGCGATCGAATCATCTGGCGGAGAGTTAGGAACTAGCATCGGATAATAAGTGTAAGCTTTCAAATACGACAAGATCATCATTTCAAAACAAAATGTCATTCCACTAATCGTAAGATATAAAGCAAAGACCGTTTTTCGGTAGGTTACTTTTGAGAAAATACAACTAGCTCAATGATTGTCGTTAACCCTAGCAGGATAAACCAAACCGTATGACTCCAAAAATCGGTACCCATCATTATAAGCTCCTATTCCGCAAGCCAGTTTGAGTATATCATGCCTCACTTTCCAGTGAATTATTACCATTTAATTTGGTATAGTTCCCCTTACTTACTTACTAATATTTGTTGCATTTGATTAATTAATTTCGATATGAATATTTCCCAGTCAAAAGAGCGAGGGAAAATAAAAAAATATAGAGTACTAGCGGGAACAGATTCAAATGGTCATGGACTTTTTATATCGATTAAACCCGAAGAAAGCAACTGAACTCATTGCGAAAAAGATAAAACCATTTAAGAAATATAGCAAGGGAGTTAGCAGCGCCAACTCCCTTTTCGCATTATTCAAAACTAAATCTGCTTTTCTGCATAAATAATATAACGTTGTGGTGCATTTCCAATGTATCCAAAAGGATAGCAGGTTGTTAAAATCAACTCTTCCTTTTCATTTTGAAGCGTGATAATACTGGTGTCATCTGCGTCAACTATTTTGGTATCAACGATCTTATAAGAATACTCCCCATAAGAGATTTCTACTTGAAGCTCATCACCCAATTTTAGTTTTCCTAGTTGCTTAAAAACGGTATCTCGATGTCCAGATAGAACAATTTGGCCGTTTTGATCTGGAAAGTAAGAACCTTTATAATGTCCTACACCTTTTTCTAGCTCTTCTGGATCGGTTCCTTCAACAATGGCTAATTCAGACTCTATTGCAGGAATTTTTAATAGGCCCACCGTATCTCCTTGCTTCGGTGAAAACTTGTCTTTTAAGCTATCTGAATGTGACGCTGCAATGACCTTCTTCGCTTCCACCAATGTTTGGCCCGTTTTAACATTGGATTGAATGATTCCCCATGAAGCATAGCCTATCAGACAAAGACCAATGAACATGATTAGGTAGCCACTTTTCATAATCTCCCTCTTATTCATTATAATTTTCTACAAAATCTCCTTGAAAGCAAAGGGATCTCTAATCTTACATAGCTCTTCTTTTTCTTATAAACACTACAATTCCACCTAAAGCTACTAAAATTAAGCCAATTGCAATGAAGTTGAAATGATTTGTTGCTGTGTCCGGAAGTTTATTTCCAGACTGATTATTATTAGTTTGTTCTTCATCAAGATTATTCTCTGATGGGTTTTCATCCGTTTTGGAATCATCTGATTGGTTTCCATCTGTATTAGAGTTATCATTATCCGATGATGCTTCTTCAAATACTCCAAATGTACTAAAATGGCTTACTTCTACCACTACACTTCCATTTGTAGAATCATATTTCTTAGGAAGAATTTTTTCTGCTTTTTTCCCATTCTCGTCAATGTAGTAAATGATGACGTTTTTCCAATCCTTAACCATTGTTGGATCAACTTTAAACTGAAGAGCTATTTTATTCGTTTCGAATTTATCAATAAAAGTTCCATCTTCCGCTTGAATCGAGAAGTCATAAACTGGACCAATTGCTCCGTCATACGTTTTTGGAAGGATGTTAAGCGTTACGTTTTGATTCATATCTTTTAGTATAAGCAAAGGTAATTCAACTTCAACATCACCTTTATTAACCTTTACTTTAGCGTTCGGATTTTTACTTAATATATCTTTAACCTTATCTGTAGTTAATTCCAAGCTTAACTGTGCAAATGATGAGAAATCTAAAATGATTTCTCCATCCTTATTCAACAAGCTCTTGTCCAAATCCTTATATGCGCTGTTTGGATCTTCAGGTGGAGTTTGTTCATCAGGCGGCGTTTGTTGAATAGGAACTTGGTATTCATTCACAGAAACTGTACCACTTACCTCGTTTCCTACGATAACTAGTGGACGACCTGTTGGACTCAACCCTTGCGCAACAAATTCAAGACCTTCCGGTGCAACGTCACCTGCAATTTTAGATGAAAAATCTCTACTGTTTAGATAGTTTGCAAACTCCGCATTTTTTGGATTGGAGATATTATAAGTCATAACTCCACCAATTCTCTCGAGTCCGACAAATGCATAGACTTGGTCACCAATCATCCCGACTTTTACATCTTCTGGCTCCGGTCCTTTTTTCGCACTACGCTTGTCCATTTCATCATCATCATTTGACCAGTTAAAATAATCTGGAAAACGTTCTGCTGTAATTTTTTCGAAGTCACTTCCACTGTCGTATACAAGCTCCATTGTGTCAGCCTTCCAAATTGAGAAAGAACGGCCACCCAATGTATAAATAGCATCTGTTCCACGATCTGTTAATACTTCAAGCTTCTCATAAGCCTCTGAAGTTTTCATTCTATCAAATGCTGCTTTGGCTTCTTCAGTAGTCATTCCTTTGAATTGTTTAGTCAGTGTAATTGAATCCTTCACATCTTCAAAGTCAGCAATATTGATAAATTCGGTAGCATCCTCGCCCCACTCAGTTGCGTCACCTTCGTTCCCTGTCACTAAATATTCAACGCCACCAATATTTACTGAGGCAACCGCATCTGGCATATATGCTCCTAAAATAGGAAGTCTTTCAAACCCGATTTTCTCGTCTCTGGCAGCATCGAGTTCATTACCTGGCAAAGTATGATCTTTATATCCAAGTGATTTTACTGCTAAAACCTTTCCTGCCTCAATATCAATTGTTGCAATCGCGTTATTCTCTTGTAGAGTGACATATGCTTTTTTTCCATCTTTTGAAACTGCAATGTATTCAGGCTCAAAGTCTTTACTTGCATCCGCTTTTGTTCCTTTATTACGAATATGAACATCATTTCCAATGACACTTACGTCATCAAATTTTACTTGCGTACTTTTTCCAGATTCAATTTCAACAATCGTAACAGATCCTGCTGGATCAACATTTCCAAGACCAAGACGAGGCTCTGCTTCATCAGCAGATAATATGTACTTTCCGTCAGCTGTTATTTTGACCATATCAGGCTGAACACCTGCGACGAATTCATCTAGAATGACTCCATTATAATCCATAACAACAATTTTTCCTGGTTTTGTATAATCCTTTTCTTGAACGGCTACCGCGATCATTTCATGAGATGTGTTTATATCGATGCTCGTTAAGTCTCCATATGTAAACGCGTTATCTTTCATTGATTCGACAATATTAATTGATTTTTCTTTCTGAAGTTCTTGCACTGTTTCGGATGATGTTAAACCTTTGAGACTTACGATATCAAGAGTTTGTTCTTGCCCATTAATAACGTAAAACTTTTCGTTATCCGAATTGTATTTAACAATTTCCGCAACGCCGCCCTCTTCATTCGATTCGCCCATTTTGTACCCTGCAATTTTTTTCACATCAATTGAGTTCTGAATACCTGTTGCTGCAAAGGCATTATTCATTGGAATACCTGAAGCTAGTATTATGCCGGCTAAGATAACTTTACTGAACGAACTGAACTTTCCACTACTCTTCATCTAATTTCCTCCTTGTTTTTCATCCTAAATACTACAAATTTTGACATCTTCCTCAGTATAATGTTTAAATATTTAGAATATTATCGAGTCTTTGTTAAATTTATATTTTTTTATTGTAGAACTAGTTAGAATGATCGTTTTAGGAAGGCAGGAGAATATCGAGTAGGAGGATAATCATTAATTGATTATCCGGCCTCTCACACCACCGTACGTACGGTTCCGTATACGGCGGTTCAATTTTATCCTAAACATGCACTTTAATATAATGTTGTTGGCTCGAGATTAGACCGAATTGGGCTAATCTCTTATTGGTTATTGTCGTGCTGAGTACCCAGGAGCTAGCGATTCGAGCCGTCCCCTTACTTGTTTGACTGTTTTTGTATGCACTATGTTTGTCCATGCCTAGTTTAATAAGGTTTTTCCTGCGATTTTTTGCTGTTTTCCATTTCTTCCATATACACATTCGCAGTCTAAATCTTGTGTGGGCATCTATTTCCCCAAGTGCTGTTTTCATATAACCAACCTTAAAGTAATTGACCCATCCTCTTATTAACTGATTGATTCGCTCCACTTGATACTTCGTATCAACACTCCAATTCTTTCTTGTTAGTTGTTTTAATTTGAACTTAAAACTTTCTAATGATGATTGGTGAGGTTCCGCTTTGTATAAGTCGGCTCGATAATCTTTGAAGAATCCAAACCCTAAGAACTTCATATCGGGCTCATTAGGTTTCGCCACTCTCGATTTCTCCACATTTACAATTAACCCTAGTTTTCCTTCAATAAATCTCGATACGGACCTCATAACTCGTTTTGCTGACATTTCACTTTTGACCATAATAATACAGTCATCAGCGTAGCGAACGAAATGTAATCCTCGATTTTCTAGTTCCCTATCCAGTTCATTAAGCATGATATTACTAAGTAGATGAGATAAGTTTCCTCCTTGCGGAGTGCCTATCACTGTTTCTTTGTATTCTTCATCAATTAATACACCGCTTACGAGGAATTTACGAATGAGTGAGATGACATCTCCATCATCCACAGTTCTTGATATGAGATTCATCAATCTGTCATGGTGTACCGTATCAAAGAAACGTTCTAAGTCTATATCTACAATCCAGTCGTAACCATCGTTCATGAACTCTAACGCTTTCAAGATAGCCATTTCGGCATAGCGTCTCGGTCTGAATCCATAGCTGTATTCGCTGAACTGTTTATCGAATATCGGAGTTAGTACTTGTGCAATTGCCTGTTGAATCACTCTGTCTAAGACAGTTGGAACTCCTAGGAGACGCTTCCCGCCATTTGATTTTGGAATTTCAACCCTGAGCACTGGCTGTGGTTGGTATTCTCTTTTTCGAATTTGGCGAATCATTTCATCCTCGTTCAGTACCAGTTGCCTCTTATATGGTTTCTGTGCGTCAGACCGGAGGTTTGCCTCGAGCTTCCTTCAGATTCCACGTCACCATGGACACCCTTGCTGTCGGCTATGTGCTTACCGCTACCAGGTCGCACTCGGGACTTTCACCCGTTAGAGTTCGCCCATGCTGGGCAAACTGGAAAAGAGGTCGTCATTGACGACCTCCTACTTTTACATTCGGTTCTCAATTCATTTAATTAACCATTTTTCCGCGAGCTCTGGAAAATCAATAAATGGGTTCCGATTTCCTTGTAATTCATAGATTGCAAGGTTTCGGTGTTTTTCATATATAGACACTGGAAATTGCTGATGCCAATTTAGTAAAAGCTTTAAATTTACTAGATTGTTGTTAATTACTCCAGGATAACGAGTTATAAAATAAAAGGTGGCTCTTGCAACAATTCCCTTTCCAAATTCAGGTTCAAACTTCCCTTCATCTGCCTTACCACAGCCTTCCGCAATCCCTAAAGTAAGGCTTTCCGGAACATAGTCAGGAAAATCTTCATAAGGGCTGTTGCCGCGACGGCTGTTGCATGTAGGATCACAGGCAAACAAATGATGCAAATCTCCCCTCATTGGCTCACGCTCATCAAACCATGACTGAGGCACTACATGCTCACAATTCAACTTCATGTCATCTGATAAACTAGTCAGATTCACACGTCTATCTTCAAGAATTCGTATATCCTCTTCCATAACAGCAAGCGGATCCATTTCCTTCCCTGAATAGATGCTTTTAAGTTTCCCATTCTCTTGAAGATCTACCCAAGGATAGACATATCGGTGAGGCGTATAATTCAGCTTATTTCGATGTGTTTTTTCTAGTAATTCTTGAAGTTCATTTCTATCAAGCTCATTTTTATAATAGGTTTGTTTGATTTCTTTGTCTCTGTCTTCCTCATAGTAGGGCTGGTTATTGCTGTACTCTAAATAGGCCGCCTTTGCTGTGTCCAATTCTTGTGTCAGTATTTCTTTGTCCCCAATTTTCAGAGCCTGAATCCACTCTACTCCTTGCGGGATTTCATTTACACTTTCCACCTGTTCTACTTCTTGATTTGGAATCACATGCACTTTTCGCTTCATTTTTTCCCTCCTAATAGGATTAAATTGAAGACAACCCATGATGTTATTAATAGTTTAACAATTCAAAATTTTGATTCCTAGTTACTTTTGAATGGTTTTTGAATCTAGTTAAATATAGGGACAATAACGAGTCCCTATCTAGTCCTGAAAAAAAATAACAGCATATCTCTATCAAAATTAGAGTGCTGTTATTTTTTTGTAACTGTGCTACGATTTCCCGTTACTTATCTAAATGAGGCAAATAAAACGAGAGCAATTAATCATGTTGCAGACCAAGCTCTCTATAAAACAAAATACGGTAGTAGAAACAAAGTACAGCTTTATACTTCAGTTATTGATGAATTAAAAGGAAGTCATGTATTCTCATCTGAGGATGAAGAGGAAATTCTCCAATCATCAAGAACTTTTCTTATGATTATACATTCCAAAGTTCAGTACACCTAACGCATACAGAAGAATTATGAATACGCTGAACACCTACAAAGAATATGGGTCTTTCTCCTACAGAAGTAAAAAATGTACGATATGGTGCTCTTCTTCAAGATATCGGGAAGGTTGAAGTACCAACAGAGATATTAACCAAAACAACAAAACTAGAACAAAATGAATGGGAATCATTAAATATACTTTTCAACAATCGTGCCTGAGTATTGAAGATTATTGGGTATAACAGAGAGACTGATTCTAGAACGCTTATATAAAGTAAAAAAAGAGGGGTAAGCCTCTTTTTAATAAAAAACATTAAACTAACAAACTCTGCCAATTAGTCAACTCTTAAAGCAATAGAAGGTTTTCCCTTTATACCTTTACTACTAGAGGTTAAGCAATGTTTTTGATGGCTATACATTTTACTGCTTCATATATCTTTCAACTAACTCATAACATCTTTCTTCTGTAAGCCGTGCTTGTGTGCTTATATATTCTAGTGATTCCATGGTGCCGCCTTCAAATTTTAGTGATGCCTTCTTTGCCGTCTCATCTCGGTATGTGATCCATTTTCGCTGTTCTTCTCTTAACCTATCCATTTCACTGGCGGAAAGTTGCTTCTCTAGAGCTCCATAGATATCATTTAAAGCATTATCCCATCTTGTGAAAATTTCCCCATAAGCCTGGCCTATTTCAAATTGTGTTCCAGTTTCCAATGCTTTATCAAATTCGCTTAATCCTTTTTTTATATCATTAAGTTGTTTAATATATTTTTCCTTTTCCCCTGTCACAGGAGCGGATTGACTCTTTTTTTCTGCATTGATTTCTACACTGTTCTTTGTATTTCGTGATTCTGTATTGCTGTCTTCTTTCTGTTCCATATTTTCTGCTTCTTCTGATTTTTCTACTTTCCCTTTTTCTGACACTGGCTTTGCCTCATCTGTAACCAGATCATTTGATGTAGTGCCGCATCCCGCTAATAACAGGAAAATGCCAAGGGTAATTGCTATGAATTCCTTCATTTTTATTCCTCCATATTGAAAGTTTTTAATATAAATCATGAGCGTATCGACTTCTAGCCTTTCTCCTTTTTCATCCCATTCATAGGCAAGTAAACAATTACAGTTGTTCCCTCACCATACTTGCTTTGCACTTTGATGGTTCCCCCATGTTTATCGATGATATTTCGGCTAATGGCTAATCCGAGCCCTGTCCCAATCGATTTTGAATCAATTTTGTAAAACGAATCCATAATATATTTTAATTTTTCCTGCTCAATCCCAATACCTTGATCTTGGATTTTTAGGACGGCCATATCTTCTTTTAAGTACTGAAATATTTGAATTTCACTACCTCTTTCAGAAAACTTAATTGCGTTATCCAACAAATTTAATAATACCTGTCTTATCTTGTCGCCATCAGCATTGATTAAAGCAGGTGTACACACTAGCTTCATCTGAACATCTTTCCCGGTAGCTTTATTTTGAAGCTGTAAAATTACATCTTTGATAAGTCGATCAAATTTGACCACAGTTGGTAAAAGTGTGACCCGATTTGACTCATACCTTGAGAAATCTAATAGCTCTTCAACTAAATTCATGAGGCGTTCTGATTCACTGTTAATCATACGCAAGCCGAATTTGGTTTCTTCTTCCGTTAGGTCCTCCGATGACTCCATTGTCTCTGCCCAACCCTTTATCCCCGTCAGAGGCGTTCGAAGTTCATGTGAAATCGAAGAGATGAAATCCGTTTTTAACCGATCCATCTTAACAATTTCTTCTGCCATATAATTAAGCGTTCTCGACATTTCACCAAGTTCATAATGAAAGGTTTCTTCTATTCGCTTCTCAAACCGGCCCTTTGACATTTCCTGAGTGAACTGAATAATTTTATTAAAGGGCCTCACAATGGAATCAGCGAGGTGAATACTGACAAGAAAGACAATAATTGCAACAACAAGACATATCAAGAATCCGTATCCTAGTAAACTGCTAATTAAATCCTGCACCTTAGTTAATGAAGAAACATAGCGAAGGACACCTACCGTTTGCCCCTCTAGCAGTAGAGGAGTGTACACAGCCAAAACTCTCTCTCCTGATTGTTCAAGTTCTTCTTTTTTATATATAGTGTGATAGGAAAAAACATCAGGATCGATGGAGTAGCTTTGTTCTTCGTAAAAGCCTGTTGATGATTGTATAAGTTCTCCATCATTATTCAATAGCTGTAATTCAGCTCCTTCATATTGATAGCTTTTAATCACAAGATCGCTATAATCCTCAAGGCTCCCATAATTGAGCTCATTTCCAGTTTCCCAAATTGGGTTGATGGCTTCAGCTTGGTTTTGGAAAGTATTAGCTATTCCCTGGTAATAATACTTTGTTATCGCAACCCCATACACAGCCATTACTAAGCCCAAAGTCAGGATGATGATAATCATGAAATATAGAATGACTTTACGTTTCATTGGCTAACCCTTCCATAGATATCCATGTCCCCAATCGGTACATAAATAGACAGGGGAAGAAGGATTACTCTCTATTTTCTGGCGAATGCGCCTAATATTGACGTCGACTACTTTCAAATCACCTACATAGTTCTCACCCCATACCTCATCTAACAGTTCGTCTCTTGTAAACACTCTGTTCGGATGGCTCATTAAAAAATGGAGAATCGAATATTCAGTTGGTGTTAGGTTGATTTCTCTGCCTGAGCATAGCAGTCTTTTGTTTTTTGATTCAAACTGGAAGGGACCTGAGACAAACCTATCACTGTATTCTAGTGAAACTCTGTCACTTAGATTGATCCTGCGTAAAAGCGAGAAAATTCTTGCTTCTAACTCTACCATGCTGAATGGTTTAAACAAGTAATCATCGGCTCCAAGTATAAGACCTTCCACCTTATTCTTCTCTTGGGTTCTTGCTGTTAGCATAATAATCCCAACCGACTGATTTAACTTTCTAATTTCTTGACAAACTTCAAACCCGTCTATCCCAGGAAGCATTAGGTCAAGCAGCACGATATCAAATTGTTCCTTTTGAAAAAAGGACAAAGCATCTTCTCCTGTTTCCGATTCCCGTATATCGTAACCTCTCTTTTTCAGATTTAAGCAAACAAAACTGCGTATAGATAGTTCATCTTCAACAACAAGGATTCTATGCATTTCTCTCCCTCACTTAGAACTCATTTTCCAGCAAATGAAACTGATTAAAAGGAAATGTTTCATTTTCTTTCCGATCAGAATAAAAAATGGTATCCTTTGTTTCCTTCAAAACTGCTTTTGAAGATTCAGAGGATCCTTTTTTTACCCATTTTACCTCAAATACTGGCTTCTGATTGGAAACCGATAGTAATTGAATTCCATTTTTGACCTTTTTCACTGTGACCCTACCATGCCATTCAGAAGGAATCTCTATGTAAAACCTGCGTACCCTGTCGATAAACCGTTCCGTGATCTTTTTGGAAGTCCCATCTATGGAATACGTTGAATAAAATTCGATAAATGGGATGTCCTCATATAAGGCATCTTCCCAGCCTTGTGGGATATACATCTCGCCTACCTCTGTTACACCGTCTTCATTTATATCTTTGCTGTACAGGGGATATTTTTTTATTTGTGGGCCCCCATTTTTCTCCCCGACTTTCACAAGTTCCCCATGATCATACGCTATAATTTCAGTCAACATGGAATGGACACCAATGGTGCTATCAATAAATAATGCCTTATTGCCATCGTTTAATGTACCGCTCACCATATTCTCATGAAAGGAATATGCTTCTAAATCCACGGCCGACCGAGACTTTAGCGCGCCGTTTTCATAGCGGAACAACTCTGCTGTAAAGGATGTTCTTCTTTTTCCGTCTACAAGTAGAACATCGATTTTTTTATCTCCGTCGTAGTCCGCGATGTCCAATAAATGATAGCTTCGTTTCATGAGTTTCTTGAGCCCAGCCTTATCCCACTGATATATGATCAGCTGTTTCTCATTTTCGAAATCTGAAGTTCCTAAACCCATTGTTACTTCCATTACTCCATCATCATCCAAATCGTGAAGTCCGAAATAATGAATATTGTTATAATCCGTTTCGATATCTGATATTTTCGTCCATTTTTGATTTTTTTGCTGTAAAACCAGTAAATGCACTTGCTGGTTCTCTTTCATATTTCTATATAAAATAAAGGCTTCTTGTTTCCCGTCACCATGTATATCTTCAATAATTATGGACCGTTTTATGGCAGCTTGTTCGGGTGTCATATACTCTATGCCAGATGGCAAAAGCTGTTTTAATGTTTCCTTTACTTTCAGATTTTGCCCGTCATGCAGCTGAGGGGATTCAATTAATTCTCCGGGCGATTTTGCCATGCTGCAGCCTGATAACATAATTCCAATCGAGATATACATCAATAACTTCCATTTCGCTCTATTATCCACGCTGTATACTCCTAACATTTAATCCAACTTGACCCCTAATGGGATAACTTCATTATAAAATTCCATAACAGATAAAGGGTTACAAAAAAATTACAATATTATTAGCAGTTAAATTTGGATGAATGGACGACTTTTCAAATCTGAAATCAATCTTCTTAACTGCTATTCTGTAACTATTTTGTAACCAATTGTTGCAACCATCCTTTTATACTAATTCAAGTGAGATGAAAAGGAAATTTGATGGCCGTATGCAGAACCAATTCGATACCATCAACACAAAAAATGAAGTAAAAAGCAGGTGGAGATAATGTGCGGGTTTGTAGGATGTTTAAGCAGTCGTCCCTTGGCTCTGAATAATGAAGATAAAGAACAACTAAGGGAAATGACTCATACGATTATCCATAGGGGCCCTGATGCTGAAGGGTATTTTTTCAATGAATATGTGAATTTTGGTTTTAGAAGATTAAGTATCATAGATGTGGAGAAGGGCAGTCAGCCTCTATCTTATGAAAATGAAAGATATTGGATTGTATTTAATGGAGAAATATATAACTATGTCGAGCTTAAAGCAGAATTGCTGGAATGCGGGCACATGTTCAGCACGGATACCGATACGGAAGTCATCATTGCTCTCTATAGCAGAATAAAGGAAGAAACCGCTCGCAAACTGCGGGGCATGTTTGCCTTTGTCATTTGGGACAAGCTCGAGCAGAGACTGTATGGTGCCAGAGACCACTTTGGGATTAAGCCTTTCTTTTATAGCGAACAGTCTGATATTACTTATTTTGCTTCCGAAAAAAAGTCGATGTTAAAAGTTATTAAAGATGAGTTGGACATTCATTCTTTCCAGCATTTTTTAAGCTTTCAATATGTTCCTGAACCTAATACGATTACAAAGTCTATTAAAAAATTGTCACCGGGGCATTATTTCACCCAAAAGCCAGGAGAAAGAATGAAGATTGTTTCTTATTGGGAGCCACAATTTAAACCATCTAACATGGAAAATTCTAAGTTAATTAAAGAAATCCAAGATAGTTTAATAGATTCAGTAAACGTTCACATGAGAAGTGACGTGCCAATTGGGGCCTTCCTTTCTGGAGGGATTGATTCTTCTTTTATAGTTTCTTTAGCAAAAGAAGTAAATCCTATGATTAAAACTTTTTCAGTAGGCTTTGAAACGAAAGGGTACAGTGAAATTGATATAGCCAAAGAAACAGCGCATCATTTACATGTAGAAAATATATCATATTTAATCAGCCCGGAAGAATTCATGAACAAATTGCCGAAGATTATTTGGCATATGGATGATCCGCTGGCTGATCCTGCTGCTGTCCCTTTATATTTTCTGTCCAGAGAAGCTCGGAAGCATGTAAAGGTAGCCCTATCCGGAGAAGGAGCAGACGAATTGTTCGGGGGATATAATATTTATAGAGAACCCCAATCATTACAAGTGTTTAGCTATATCCCATCTCCTATAAAAGCTATTTTAAGAGTGGTCGCGAGTCGCATTCCGGATGGGGTCAGAGGAAAAAGTTTAATAGAGAGAGGCATTACCCCCCTAAATAGACGATATATCGGCAATGCTAATATTTTTAACGAAAAAGAAAAGAAACATCTATTGGTGAAATATCTATCTAATGTAGAAAATGAAAAAATAACAGATCTACTTTACTCTAATTCTTTATCCTATGATGATGTCACAAAAATGCAATATATTGATATCCAAACCTGGCTAAAAGGAGACATTTTATCAAAGGCAGATAAAATGTCGATGGCTAACTCGCTAGAAGTAAGAGTGCCTTTCTTGGACAAAAGGGTTTTCAGCGCTGCTTCAAAACTTACCAGCAGCCAAAAGATAAACAATGGCCAGACCAAATTCCTTCTGCGGGAAGCAGCAAAAGGAATAGTACCACAACATGTAAGGAACAGAAAAAAACTGGGATTTCCAGTGCCTATTCGACATTGGCTAAAAAATGAAATGTATGATTGGGCTATCCAGTTAATCAATGACAGCCAAACAGACTCTTTATTTAATAAAGAAGAGATCAATACGTTACTTGCTGATCATGTTCTCGAAAAGAAGGATAACAGTCGAAAGCTATGGTCAATCTTCACATTCATGATATGGCATCAAATTTATATTGAAAAAGTATATCAGTTTGATAACCAAGTAGTAAACAAAACATTTGTTCCATCATAAATTGATACGAGTCAATCTGCATAGAGGAAATTTGAAATGTTAGTGGTTTCCTATCCTTTGAAATTATAGAATAAAGCCCCGCTAATCTATTAACAAAACAAGTAATCGCAGTAAAAAAGCGTGGATTTCCGCTCCAGGTGCTTGCTTTCATCGCAGCGACTGCCAGCTCCAACCGGAGTAAGGGTGACCAGGATCAGTCGACGTGACAGCCACCGCGTTCCGGTGCCCGCTGCGCGTACGCAAAAATGTGGATCAACACCAAGTACCTCTGGGGTCAGCACCTTCAGTCGTCTGAGAATGCCGCGCTGCAGAGCATGCTAAAGACCGACTCCTACTCAGTCCATTAGTGCTTCTACAAGTACTAGCAACCCGACCGTTTATAGCACTTGCAGCGTAACATCCAACCACAAAAAGGAGTCACTCGTATGGAAAAGAAGACGTCAATTTTCATCGCAACCCACGGTGTAATGACCAATGTGGTCGACGTGATCAGCAGGAAGCTCGAATTGAGCACCACCTGCGATGACAACGGTGCCATCACGTATGTTGGCGCCGAGGAGTGGTACACACTGCCGGGCAAAGACTACCACGATCCGCTTGACCACGAGGTTGTCCACCGCATGCCTCGCCACCGTGCTAGAGCGCTCTTGAGACGGACTGACCTTGCTGCGTTCCTAATAGTCCAATGAAACCCAGTAGTTCTTGAAGAAGGTTTATAAGGGTATGACAACCATAATAAAAGCCAAAAATAAGCAAGCTTTTAATCATATCTTGCATATTTTTGGCTTATTTTTATTATAAACAAAAACCTCATTTACTTATGATAAGGTTCATCGCTAAGTACCTAAGGGAGTTTGTTTACTAAGTATACGAAAGGTTACCCAACTATTTTTGTCCCATGTGCTTCTTCAACATTTAACTCGGAAGTGATTAATGGAAGATTTTTAGTATTAATTCCGCCGCCAGGGAGGATAACGATTCTGTCATCTGCATAGTCTATATATTCCTTCAACCTGCCAAGGTTATCCTCGATCTTGGTATCTGGTTGACCACCATGAGTTAAGATTCGACTTACCCCGTGTTTCTCCAGCCAATCAATAGCTTTAAACTGATTTTCAGGGCTTATTTGGTCAAATGCCATGTGAAAGGTTACCTCTAGTCCTTTGGCTAAATCTAGTAAGGCGATCATAGCCTCTTCATCAATCCAGCCAGAGTCATTTAAACACCCAAACACCACTCCATCTGTTCCTAATTCCTTCAAATGGACAAGGTCCTGCTTCATCATTTCTATTTCTTCTTTACTGTAAATAAAATTGCCGCCTCTTGGCCTGATCATGCTCATAACCTTAACGTTTTTACTGTGACAGTAGTTAATCGTCACTACTGCTACACCGGGACTTACGGTTGTGCCTCCTACAGCAAGGTTGTCACAAAGTTCAATCCTTCTAGCCCCATTAGCAATTACCTCAGGGACATTCGTAAAATTCTCTACACAAGCTTCTTTAAGCATACTTACATCCACCTTTATTGAGTTCATTTGAAGAAATCAACATTTACTATTGGTATGGTTCACATAAATATTTTAAAACCAAGTATTCTTGGATTTTTTGATAACAAAAAGAATTCTGGTACTTAATTAAGGTAAATAAAGATAGTTAAATAATCGGAGATTTTTCGGTTATATACAGAATGGTGCCGTTTCGGAAGTAACTAAGGGGAATTTTTCCGATTACGCAATGAAAAATCACTCATTTACTCGTTTTTCGAGTCGATAGATGGAATTTCTCCGTCTATTTAAGGTATTTTTTATTCTATTTTTTAATTAAGGGAAGTTATTCCAACTATTTATTAGATCGGGCACTTTACCTAATCTCCCAAACCTTAAGGGGAGACGTTTGGGTAAAACATCACTTACTTATGATAAGGTTCACCGTAGTTATTTAAGAGGCAAAAATAAAGCATTGGTAAACGATTTTACCAATGCCCTTTTTCTTATTAGTGATATTTCTGATTTTAAAATCAACATTATTTATGTCCAATCGAATTGTTTAACGTCTGCATTTTCCAACATTTGATAAATGACATTTATCTTAGATCTTTCTTGTCCATAGAAGCGGTTTTTACAAAAGGTAAAAATCATTCGAGTTTTTGCTCTAGACATTGCAACAAAAAATGTAAATTTTTCATCATCTGGAGAATCCTCAAAATTCCAAAAAGCTCTATCTTCTAGTCCCAATAAAATCACAGACTCAAACTCAAGACCTTTACTTTTATGAATTGACATAATTGGGATTGAATAAATCCCCAAAAAATCTTCTATTGCTTTATTCCAAACCTTATGCTTTTCATATGAATAAAAAAGGAACTCCGCTGTTTGCCTTACTTTTATTTCCAGATATTTCCCTTTCCTATACTCTGGATAACTACTTTTAATTAAATCTAAACCTATCAAAGTTAAAATTTTGTATAACCATTGCTCTACTACTTTTTCGGTCACTTTTATTGCCTCATCTTTTAGAGTCTCTTTAAATTCAACTATAAAACTATTAATTTCTTTTTCTACTTGATAAGATTCTGTTTCATTATCGCCACGTAAACTTAATACATTCGATATTAAACTAGACCAAGCATTAGGATCACGATCTGTTGTGGCTAAAAAAAATACATCGATTATATATTTCATAAAATTTTCCGATAGTAAGTCTTGCCATTGATCCTCTATCCTTGAGTGTATTCCTAAATTACTTAATTCATCTATAAGCATGTCACAATACATATCTGCCCGTTGTCTAACTAAAATACCTATATCTCTCCGTTCAAGTTTTTCTTGATCAATCCACGTTTTAATTTCTATTGCCAATTTTTTTGCTTCTTCAGAAGCATAGGCAAAGTTCCATATTTCGCATATTCCCTCTTTCTCATTCTTCCATTTGTCAGATGGTGATATTACTGTTGAACCACCCATCATGTCATTTATTATTGATGTTTGAATTCGGACTAAATTAGGAGCAGACCTATGATTTAAAACCATCTCAAATTCTTTAGCCTTAAAGTCTTCCTTAAATTGATTAAATACGCCCTCCATCGCACCTGCCCAACCCATAATCTTTTGTTTAAGGTCACCCACAGCGGTCACTGAAACAGTTGAATCCATAAAAATTGTTCTAACTAAGTCGTACTGGATTAATGTTGTGTCCTGAAATTCATCTAAAAATACATGACTATATGTAGCTCTGATTGCTCTTAAAATCTTGGGGTTTGACCTAAATAAGTATTCAACAATTCTTGAAATCATGGGGAAGGTTAACATTGAATTTTCTTTATCATTAATATAGTTTTTCCAAAGTTGAAACTTATACCATGATTCTATTGAATTTATTTTGTCCGTTTGTAATGGTAGTCTATCATTGGCGTAAGTCTTAGCAAAAAGTTCATAATCAAAGTAGTAATTCCACCCATTGCCCTCACTAGGTTCTTCTGCTTCTTCTCTAAGTTTGGTTACATCTCTTCTATTAAAATTAACTATTTCATACTCCGGAGTTGGTCTATAAAATTCAGGTATAGCTAAACGAAATCTATCCATCAGTTGTTTTGCAAATGAGTCATATGTTAAGGACACAAACCTATTTGCAAATTCTTTTCCTGATCGTTTTTCAACTCGTTCTTTTAAATTCTTAGCTGCATCTTTCTTAAAACTTATAGCAAGTATTCTGGCAGGATAAGTGCTCGTGTTTGTTTCTAACAAATAACAAGCTTTCTGTGCCAACAATTCGGTTTTTCCTGCTCCGGGACCAGCTAACACATAAGCGTTTTTCTCGTACTTTACTACATCTTGCGCAGCGCTTTCTAAAACTACATCGTCTTTTGGAATCCAAGATTCTTTTTTTACATAGTTATTCAGAAAAATCACCATCAATAATTGATTTAATTCCCTTCATTAACTTTTGTAGTGGAATTGGCAATTGCTCACTTAATAGGTTGGAATCTATATTTTCTAATGCCATAATATGAGTACTTGGTTTACCTCTACCTAAGAAAAAGTAATCATACCAAATCATTAATTCTTTCTGTTCTTCTGAATAAGTGAATCCAGAACCTCCCTCGGTTTTTAAGGTTGCTCTGACTCCCTTTTCCAAGCGATCAGAATATTCAATAGAACCTTTCGCTTTATCTACACCCTTTGGGCCTCCATGTATAGGAACTAGTTTTTTATATGCCTCTAAAAAACTTTCAATCATTAGGAAATCAATATCTAGTGGAGCTGAAAAGTAAACCCCATAACTCTCTAAAAATTCAACCCAAGAATATAGATTTTCCCTCTCATCTACCTTCTCTATAGACCATGTATGCATCTGAGAAAATTGATCATCACTTAATACTCCGTTTTGTACAGATAGTAACTCACGCTTATCAAAACCTATTTCGATCAATTGCTGTAATGCATATTTAATTCGACCCCATCCACCTCCATTTCGTTCTAAATCTAAATCCAATAAAGTTAAATAAGGGATATTCAACTGATGTAGTAATTTCCATAAATGATTTACGTGTCTTCCACCCAATGGAACGATAGAAATATTGCTTTGATCTAAATCAGTATCTAAAAGGTTAATTATCTTTGGAAGTATAATCTCTTCACTTTCACCTTCTCCTAAAACAACTAATTGTGAAAAATACAGTTCTGGATATGCCATAATTGCAGCTTTTATATATTTATATTCATCTTCTTTATCTTTCTCAGGAAGTATTATTGAATTTACGATAGTTCTTATTGCTTTTTGATCGATTCTAAAATGGAGAATTGACTTTGGGTCAACTCTTTTAATCATCGAAGGTGAGTGGGTAGCAACTAAAACTTGTGCATTATCATTTTCAGAAACGTCAGTTAAGGCTTTCATTATTCGACCAAGCAAGTGCGGAGAAATATGATTTTCTGGCTCTTCTACGGCTAGTAACGTCAACACTGGTGGTTGAAGTTTATACACTTTTTTATCTTCCTCAGCTTCATCTTGTAATGCCTCATTCTCAATTTCTAAAAAAGAATTTACTATAGTTAAGTAAAAAATTGAGCGTAGCCCATCACCTAATTGATCCACCTTATATTTGCTTCCTGTTTCAGTTGGTTCAAAATAAACCTCTACCTTTTTTAGAATTGAGTCTAAATCTGCATGGTTGAAAGCCACCATAGTTGAACGATAGCGAAAATCATTATGGTATTTTCTCCATTGACTATTAAGTATTTCTCTTAACCGTTTAACACCATTTACTTCATCAAAAATTCCATCAACTTGCTTCATTTTTTCTTGTATGTCACTATTAATTTCTTTAGGCCAGTTAATTCCTTTTAAAATCCTCCCTAAGATAGATCCTGATGCATTTTTTAATTGTACGGCCGGGTCTCTTGTTGCAGGTATATATATCATTTGAATTTGGGATCGCTCACTAGCTTTAACTGGCTGTAAATCTTCATCCTCTGCTTTCGTTCCTAATGGAGATAGGACATAATATAATGCTTGCTCAATATTTCCTTCTAAAGTATTACCTTCTGATAACTCAGCTTTTAGCCTTATACGTACATAAGGACTTCCATCAACTTCACCTGCAACCATATGATTAAAATGCGGGGGGATAGTAGTATTTACCTTCTCAGCATCATTTTCCAGTTCTTTAAAATCAATTACAGCCTCTATAGAAAGTGAAGACTCGTCATAATCTAATGGATTTTCATTAGCAGGTATATGGAAATCTGACCTTTCTATTAGTCTATCTCTTTGATACGGACTAAAAAGTTTAAGTAGAGCTTGGATTGCAGAAGTTTTACCACTGCTATTTGCTCCAACTAGAACTGACAATTTTTCTAATTCTAACTCAGTATTAGTCGGACCAAAGGATCGAAAATTATTAATAATCAATTTCGTTATTTTCATACCAAACAACTCCTTTTTATTAGTTTTTACAAATAACCCCTAAAAAAACCTTCATTAATCAACCTGAATAATTAACTTCTAACGCCTTTATATAATCCAACAAGTTTCAATACCCCTTACATTCAGGTCTATAATTATCTATATACAAGTTTTATGTCTGTGCTTGATAGAATTAATAAAGAGACATTCTAATAATCATTTAAAATCTCACTACATTTCAGATATATATTTCCAGTCTGTGCTGCATGTCTGCGCTTTCTAATAATTAGAGATACAAAGTCAAGATACATGGGGACGGTTCTCATATTTCTCAGTTAAAATAGGGTTACTAAATAAGTTCTAATAAATGTTTTTTATAGAATGATCTTGGTGCCACCATCCTTAATTTGTTTAATCTAATGTGAAAATTGCAGTACCCTAACCTTTTGCCACATTCACAAGGACAAGTTTTCTTGTTAGCCATTCTTTTTTTCATACAAAGCAATGTTAGGAGGTAAGAGGTCAATCAGCCAAGGTGTTCCATATTATTAGTAATGGAGTAAAATAATAATTACTTACAAAAATCGGAGTGAAATGTTGAGCTTCCAGCCTTTTATCTAAAACAATAGGGGGTTACGTAATGATAAGAAATACTCGCGATAGATTAGCTAAAGAAATATCCAATAAAAAAGGGATAGATTTAATTCAAGCGCAAGAAATTATCGATTTATTTTTGCAACTAATTCATGAAGAAGGTTACGCCGTTATAAAACAAAATACACAATACGCAAAAAAACAGATGGATAGTTCATTAAGTAGTTCAGATAACGTGGAGAAAACATAAAATTTTAACTAAAAAGTGATTTCTCCACATAAATAGCAAGTAAATTAACAATTAAATTAAAACAAAAAAGCTTTTCCCAAGCTTTTTGTTTTAAATGTGGGTGCTCTTATTCCATTAAGCCTCCCCTTTGTTCAAGAAGAAAATATCTAAAAGTCAGACATTCCAAATATAAATAAAGCGATAATGACCAGATATCCCAAAGGAAGTACAATTAAAATAGTCGCTGATGCCTTCCTCCAAAATCCGCTCTTACTGTACCAAGAAGCAATTGCTGAAGCTAAATATCCAGTGACTATTATTAATACCCACAAATGTCCAATTTGTTTTCCAACGAGAGCTTGTAAAATTAAATAAGTGGCAATTAAGATTAAGATGGATACTATTCCTAAGTATTTACGCAATTAAAGCTCTCCTTTCTTCAAGATATTTCACCATATCTTTTCAACTAATAAGGCGTTAGTTGAATAACAGTGTTTTCATAATCTTTAAGTAAATTTTACCACATAATGTTAAATATCCTTGTTTTTTCTCGAAGATTTACTACTTATCACCAATGCAGTTACCAATGGGTAACATCAGGAAAGTCGTATTTACAACGTTAAGGATTTCGAAAGAAAAAAATGCCTATTCCCTCTATATTTTTTGCGAGGGATTAGGCTTTTGATTTTCCACAAACGCGTCGATTGTTGAAGATAACATTAGTCTATTGAATAGTATCGTTGTACTGTTCATTAAGAGATCCATTTAAAACACAGGGGCTTCTTCAACAAACGCTCCCATTAGTTTAAGTACAATCTTTCACAAACTTTTTTAAATTCCCCCATTGCTTAATATTTGAAAAGCCCCCTTAGTTATGAAATCTCCCTTGTCAAACCAATAAATTATTAATTTTCCATGCAATATTACATATTTGATAATAAAATACCAGATACTTGTTATAGAATATAAATTAATCTTAAAAAGGAATTGATTATATGGATAATAAAAATGCTGCAAAGTTAACTGCTGGTGAGTTAGCACACTGTTGGGAACAGTTAATGAATTATAGTATGTCAAATGTTGTTTTGGAGTATCTGACCTTAACAACAGAACTAGAAGAAGTTAAATCTCTTTGTAGTGAGGCGGGTTCTATTTCTAAATCTGCTGTACAATTTTTTGAATCTGTTCTACGAAGTGAAAACTATCCAATCCCCAAAGGCTTTAACATTAAAGACGATTTAAACCCAAATGCCCCTAAGATGTATACGGATGTTTTTATTCTATTTTATTTAAATAATATGTCAAAAATTGGAATGTCCTTAACGAGTATGGCACTATCCGATTCAGTAAGGGAGGATATCCGCAATTTTTTCCACGAACAATTAAAAAACGTTTCAAGTTTATTTGAACGGACAACAACTATTCTATTGGAAAAGGGAGTATTTGTAAGACCTCCTTCAATTACCTCCACTCATGAAACAAACCCGATTGCAGATAAAGGATTTTTGGGTAATTTCTTTAATGATAATAGAGAATTAACGGCTAGAGAAGCAAATGAGCTACACAAAAATGTTTTTATGAATTATATTGGTAAAAACTTATTAATTGGATTTATACAATCTACATCTAATCAGCAATTAATGAGTTTATTGCAACATGGAAAAGAATTATCTTTAAATATTATAGACAAATTAGGTGATATTTTAGTTCAAAATGATTTGCCTATTTCAATGACTTGGGATACGAATGTTTTGGATGGTAAAACATCTCCTTTTTCAGATAAATTAATATCTTATCTATTAGACCAACTTAATCGTGATGGTATCGCCAGTTATGGATATAGTGCAGCAGTAAGTATCCGAAAAGATTTAAAAACTACATATGCAAAGATAATTGCAGATGTGTATCAATATGAAGAAAATATAAAAACCTTTATGATAAAAAATGAGTGGATGGAGAAACCTCCTGTTGCACTAAATAGGGATAAGCTTGCTCAAGGCTAAAGAAAAATAAAGCTACCAAAGCACGGTAGCTTTTTTGTTTTTTCAAAGGAGTATTCCAAATCTCCATTAAAAAATGGTGAGTGTACCAGATATATGAAAGCCATTATTCCACTAACCAACTTCGTTAGTTTAAGTGAAACAATTCACAAACATAACAATTATTCATACTAAAATCATACCAGTAAATAACAGGTCACGGTCCTAATTTTCCAAAAGTCATTTCAAAGGTTGCTGCACAGTATATGTCTACTACGTAATACATGAGTTACTCCACAATCTGGCCCGTTTATGGAAGACGGGTCTTATTGAAAACTATCTCACTGCATTAAATAGTTATTTAATGCAGTGAGTCTATTTCTCTAGATATTTCTGGATTAATTAGTTTATGAAAACATACAATTAATTCTTTATGTAAGAGGTAAAGAAAGGCGACAGATTCATTTCATATCTCTCGACTGTAGCTTCACTACGATTTTTTTTTGGAAGCTATCTTCCCATAGTTAAACTCTATTACATTTTCGTATATTTCCCTCTCTCCATGAGCCAGTTATTACTCCTTTTAACAGCCCACCAGATAGATTTTTGTATTGCCGTCTTATAATAAGACTGCACCACCTCGTTGTAGAAAGAGGACGATTCAAACAGCTTTACCATTTCCTTATTTGTAAAAACTCTACCCTTTTCAACTTTCTTTTCAAAATCAAGTATAAAATTTAACGTTTCTTCATTAAGGTTAAACTTTTCAACCATCACCAATGGAATTTCTCCTTTTCAAATTAATAACAGTACCCGAAGAGATAACTTTTTGCTGCTCAACACGGTATTTTATATTTACTAAGCAATTGAAAGAATACTTGGATGCTCAAACGTGCCAATGGTACAGTCAAAGGCAACATAATAAAAGCATAAATGGTTCCCCAAACTAAGACACCCTCTACATTAACGCCAGTAAAACCACCCGCTGTATAAGTTCTAAGGCTTCCTCCCCTGACAAGATACTCACCAAATAAAGCCCCAATAGTTCCACTATAGAGGGTTATAAACAATGCCGATATTAGACTCAATAACCAAAGTTTTTTGTTTGATACATTTTCTCGTTTTGCAAAATAAGATCCTAATATTGAAAAGGTTAATACAAAGGGAATAAACGTTGCGTAGTATAACCATCTCTCTCCAAATAAAGATGTAAAGCCACCTGCTAATCCTTGTGCAACTACCATAAATATAAATGAAATACAGAACGATAAAATTAAACCGAAAATAATTCCAATTATAATCCCCTTTGTAATTTTCATTACGATGGTTCCCCCTTAATATATGAAATTGATTTTCAACCTAACTTATTATAAATATTCCTTTTATTTTAACAGAAATATACAAATAATTTTACAATTTTTCTTGTGGAATAATTCACACTAGTAAAATTAGTTATCCACCAATATATTGGTAAAAATAGGGGTATTCCTAATGAACCTAAAAAACCGTCTAAATTGAAGACGGTTTTTAATTCATTATTGGTATCCATTCTGAAGAATTTCCGTAGCTATTCTAATTCGCCTGTATTCTTCTAAGAAGCAGTTCAACTCGTTTAACAATTTTTCTTCAAATTGTTGTAGCATCCTTTTATCATTTACTCTTACATAGCCTAATCCTTTTTTCGATACAATGTCATTCGTGTGTTTTCTCAAGCTTATAACACCTCTCAAATATTTTTATTAATTGCAGATGACTACTTCAACACCGTTTGTACGAAGAAAGTCTAATACTTTAGCTAAATCCTCATTTTTTCTGCTAATACGGTTATAATCCTTTATTACCACCTTTCCAATCATTCCAGCTTCAATGTCTTTTTTCATTTTCTGAAACGAACCTCTTTTAAAAGGATCAGATATACCTGAGCATGAATCGTCAATATAAAATTTATCAATATTATTAAGTCTACTCTTTAGTATTTGAGCGCTTGGTTGGTAATCTTCTTTACTTCCAAAATTTGTTCTATGGTAAAATACGATTTTCTTATTGCTAGTCATTTTATTTTCCTCCAGTTTAATCTTTTTATCTGTCTTCATTGATAAAATCCTTTGAACTCTGTTGAAAAGTTCTGGTGTCACAATTGATGGCACACTTATTTTTTTCCATTCACTTTGAGGATTTTTAATGATTTGAGATTTGCCGTCATCTAGATACCGAGTTGTTGTCTTGTTAAAATATAGTTCTCCAATATAAATAGGAGATTTTGCTATTAATCTGATATTACTTGGAGTCCAAGGCCTATTCTTATAAGAATATCCATGACTATTAAGCATGTTAGAAACACTCTTATAAGATTTCTCCTCAGCTAAATATTGAAATACTTTTTCTACAACTTTAGCTTCTTGTACATCGATTTGTAGTTTTCCATATGAGGAACGGTAACCAAAAGGTACTCTGCTAATAATAACCTGCCCTTGTTCTCTTGCTCTTTTTAATCCTAATGCTATCCTCGCAGCTTTATGCTTTCTTTCTTCTTCTAAAAGGTACTGATATAAGTTTTCATTATTTCCTTGCTCTAAACTGTCCCTTTTTGACATATAAATCACTCTCTTTTCTATATTTTTGATTAAATACGACAAAAAAACCCCAACGAATAAACCTACGAATTAATAAAATGTCGTAAATTTATTTGTTGGGGTTTTCCCTTGTCCGTTTATTAAGTTGTAAATATAATAACACCTAAATTAGCATTTTGCAATAGCTAATTTATAGTTTTATTGAATTTTAAAAATTAGGGTTTTAATCGCTCTTCCTCTATTTCTAAGAGGAACAATTTTCTTAAATCGTATTCCTTTCTCCCTTAAAACATCTTCAAGATAAAATTGAGCATCACAATCTGTTAATGGTACTTTTACTTCGCCTTTCTTGATTATCTCTTCTATCAGGCTATCATATAAAGAAACTGACATTGAAATTCACCTACAACCTACTCCGTAATAACATATCATTTATTTTTAGGGTCTGTTTAACGATGCGGTTGATAATTCTTTGCTTATTTGCAAATAGAATTCATTAATAATGAAATGAATCAAATCTTTATCATCATCTGATAAAATAAACTTCTATTGATTACTTTCATTGAAATCCTTCTTAGCCAACCCAATTGCTATGATTAAAATTTTATCATCGCTAGATGCTCAATTTATCTTTATTCATCTATTTAACACTTCTAAAGTAAAAAAATAGCGCTTAGAACCTCTTAAAAAAAGTCTCACAGTTCTTAGGGATGACAAAAGCGGTGAATTCCTTACCCATTCCTTCATTCGGTTGATGCTTAATTGCCTGTATCAAAGATGAATTAGTAAAGCCAAGGGGCAATGCAAATTCACCAGTATATTCGGCAAGTTGCTGATTTATATATTTCCCCTTACTTCTTCCGCAGCTGCAGCTTTTTTCTGACAGATCCAGATTAAATATATCATTACATTCAAGGCACATTAGAAGCTTCATTTGCATCCCTCAACCTTCATTAGTGTTCTTTTCCTTATCAATCATTTCTTGAATGTGGGTTATTACTCTGGGGTCTTTTCTATACTCTGTTATTTTTTCAGTGATTAGCTTGTTTTCAAACATGCCTCTTAACAGCCTATAGTTATTAGCTTTCATTTTAAAATTATAAGAGTCATCGAGTATTAGCTTTGCAAGTAACGTCATAATAAACTCTTCTTCCCGAATTCCTTCAATCCATAGCCAAGCATCTTCTGTAAGAAACATCCGAAACTTTTCAGTAAGCATCTTTCCGAGTATTAGCTTCATCGATCCAATATCATACCCATACAACCGTTCTTTAATTTCAGGATTTTTGGTTAAAAATTTTTCAATGCTATATGCTACTGTTTTTAAATGAAAGTCCTGCTCTTCGGAAAGCAAAACCGAATGATTATTAAAATAAAGAAAAGCATCTTCATTATCAAAAAAACTACCTTCGCTTTCCTTCTCATTATTTAGATCCAATATAGGAGCAATACTTCTATAAAATTCCTGAAGTTCTTCTTCTATCCTACTATTACCTTGTTGCAATAAAAGATTCGCTTTATTATCCCATTCTGGATAACAATTGGTGAAGTTCTCCACAACCTCATTTAAAGGTATATAGGTTTTAATTTCCCGGCCCGAAAATTTGATATCCATTACCATCATTCCAAATGTTCTTTCAACAATAGCTGGATGACCTTCAATTTTGCGAAATGCCTCCAAAAAATCATAGTTTTGTGGAGGGATACTTACCCAAGTAAGAGTAATTGCCCTTAGCATTTCTTCGGGTTTATACTTGGGGCCACCTTCCTCCTTGCAAGCCATTGAAAACAAACTATTAACGTCCCTAACTAGATTCAGATAATAGACCAAGAGCTTAACAGCTCCAATTTGTGTTGGAGAAGAGTGCTTAACTAATTTTTCCTTAATCCACTTGTGGAAGGTTTCTTTATCAGAGTACGTATAAACTAGCTCTAAGATTTTTTCCTGATCTGCAATAGTCCATTTTTCAATCAATTCTATTTTTTCACTTTCATTTTTTGGAGAAAATCGGTTAAGCAACTGCCGTGGATCAACGCGTAAAGGTAACTTTATTGGGGTTGAGAGATGAGTGTCTGCCCATTGTTTTGCTTTTACACACTGCAGATGATCTATATCTCCACTTACACTAGCAAACTTTGGGAAACGGCTCTCAATTAGCATAGCTATGGCTAATATGTAAAGATGGTATGGATATCCTTGAGTCTTAGCATTAAAAACAACAACTGAGCTTTCGTATCCCTTTAAAATATCTGTTTCATTATTAAAAGCTGGCGCAGCCTCCCTATACATTTTAATATCAGAGTAAAGCCTGAAAGTTTCTGCAAATTTCTTACTGCCTAAGTTCCCACATGTTCTCCAAAATCGAGAAGTCTCTTCATGTTCTTCGGATTTAACATATACAGGCATCTGAATATCAAATAACTTTTTTTCTCCTAAATCTGCAAAATCATAAGCTTTCAGTAATTTCACGGTTTCTTTATAAACACTTATCCAATCTTGTTGTGAAATCTGATGAGGAAGAATAGACAGACGAACATAAGTACCCACCCAAAACCACACCCTTTTTTCAGTTACAATTAAAAGAGAACTCGCTTCTCCTTTATTTCGATGTTTTAATATCGCCGAAAAAAAGACTATCCCAACATTAATAAGATAACCTTTTATAGTTGTTTTTCCGGAATTGACTGCGCCTCCTAGAATTATAGAACAGCTGCATTTATTGCACCATGTTACTCAATTCTAAAAGTAGATCTGTTAGCTTTGTTATATACTCGTTGTACATCTTTCTTTGATTGTTCTACATATGACTTAATCATGGAATAATCGTTCGGGTTAGCATCTTCAACTTTCTCCAATGTTGCTCCTACACTTCCAGCCAAATATCCAGCTGCCCCCAGTATCGTTCGCAGTTCGTGTGTCACTTCTGAAGTTAATGCTTCATGAGCATTATTTTTCATAATGTTTTCATCTGCATCATCAACAATTGTTGCTAAATCTATTACCAGCTTTCCTGAATATACCTGCATCTCAGATGCCTCCCTCTTATAACTATTTATTAGTCCTCCCTAGCGCTCACCTTTAATAGCGAATATACTGCTTTTTTCAGCTGTTATTTTCCTTCTCTATTCTCTTACCCGCCTTTATAAGTGACAGGTGAAAAATATCCTTTTTGTCGCAATCTTCACTACTATTAAAGTCAAAAATAAAGTTTTCAGTTACAACCTCGTACTTTGCAAGGACGGTTATTATATCCATTAAAAGTTCATCATAAATATCGGTACGAGGATCCTGATATATTTCTGTAATTCTATATAAGTCCACTTGAATAAATCCTAAATGTTTAGAATATGCCAAAGATGAGCCTCCCATTAAAACATTTTCTGCGGATTTACTAAGGTGTTTATTGCAAACACGAGTGCATCATTAAAAGCAGTGCGATATGCTAATTTCGTTTGGATATGTACCTGCTCAAAAATGTTAGCTCTAATATCATCAATCAATTCATCTTTTTTGGTTTCATCCTCGAACTTTTCAAATTGTCCAAGCTTTTCATCTAGATCCTTATGAAGCAATTCCGAGTACATAACATACTCTTCACTTGTAATAATTTGTTCGAGTCTTTCTTCAATTAACTTGTTTACTACCTTTTGAAATCCATCGATCATTATTGTCACCCTCTTTTATTCTTAATAAGAATATATTTATATTTAGAATATAACATGGTTTATATTGATTGTAAAATGCAATAACGATACGATTACTAATAATGACGATTTTCAGAGGGTTGAAATATGAGTGATTTAATAATTGGAAGACTAATAAAGGAACTTAGAAAGAAAAATAATATGACAATGGTTGACTTCGCTAAAAAAATTAAAATATCCCAGCCGTCCCTATCTAAGATTGAATCAGGAAGACAGGAAGTATCATTTTCCTTGTTAGAATCTATATGTCATGAATTTGACATTACAAGAAGTCAATTTTTTCAAATGATTGAAAAGGATAGTATATATCACCAAACTTCTTCGGATATAAATTTTGAAGAAGTTGTCGATGCGGACAAAGAAATTGAACATAAAATCGGAGAATTAGTTTCAAAGATGACATTTGAACAAAAAAAAGCATTGTTCATTTTTTTATTTTCCAGTAGCAGAGAATAGTAATACTCTTCAAAACTTTAACTTTTTATATCAAAAAGACCTAAATCATGGGTTTGTTCCATCCATGATTCAGGTCTTTTTCTTTTGCAGCATTGTTCTATTCTATCCGCATCACTCCCATTGTTACCTAGCATTTAAGGTATTTAGGGTACTTTCGTAAATGTTACTCCCCCTAACTTCTCTCCTTGATAGACTTACTTTCAAGTGCAATTAGGGTACTTAGGACCCTTTTAGTGAAAAAAACTATATTTTTTTTATAAAAGGGGTTCGAACGAAAAAAGACTGGTGGTATCGTATTACAGCTTCGGCAAACAATATATTACTATCAGAAAGGTACGGTTTAACTAATGACAAAAGAAAACGTAGTAAAAAGCCAAAAAGAATATTTAACAGTCGATGAGAAGTTGGCTATGCAAGAAAACAGAAAGAAATCAGAAGGAAATACTGAACTCTTTAATGATGTCGTAAAGGCATTGGAGACAGACCGTGTAAGTAAACCATCTTTATCCGAAGAAGAAGAGTGGGCAATGCCTGTAACTTTTGATGAGTATGATACAATTCCATTTCCAATCGAAATTTTTCCAGCCACCATTCAAAATATGGTGAAAGCAGTGGCTATCGATACTCAAACTCCAATCGATTTAGCCGCGATGGTTTGCATTGGAGTGTTATCGACTGCATTAAGTAAGAAATTCGCAATTGAACCAAAAACAGGTTGGAAGGAACCATTAAATACGTATACAGCAACACTTTTACCTTCGGGATTAAGGAAATCAGCTGTTTATAATGCTATGACGAAAGTTTTATATAAATATGCCCAAGAACTTTATGAAGAGATGGAACCAAAAATCGAAAAAAGGAAATTAAAGAGGCAGGCTCTCGAAAAAAGGATTGATAAACTTCAAACCGATTATGCAAAAACGAATAATCCTGAATTACTACAAGAAATTGAAGGCATCAGCGACGAACTGCAAAAACATCCAGAGCTTTCAGCGCCTAAACTAACGGTCGATAATGAAACTTCTGAAAATTTGGTTATAGAATTAAAGAAGAATAACGAAAAAATTTCTATTATGTCCCCCGAAGGTGACTTATTTATTAAATTTAATGATCCAGCTGAAAAAGGAAAGCATGATGTTTATCTTAAAGGATATAGTGGAGATCACCTCCAAGTAGGCCGTGTTTCACGACCGGGGGAAATTTTAACTGAGCCGTTACTTACCATCTGCATCGTAGCGCAGCCAACAGTAGTTCAAAATTTCCCATCCTACGTCCATGAAAGAGGAATACCTGCAAGGTTTCTATTTTCTATGCCAAACGATAATCAGGGCTTCCGTGAGCCTTTTCCTCCTTCAACAGCAGTCGAAATTTCTAGGGCATATAAAGAATTGATTAGAAAGCTGCTGATGTTTACGCCGAACGAAACAATTTGCTTACGGTTAAGTGAAGACTCTATAAACATTTTAAAAGATCTCATTATGGATGTTGAAAAAGAGTTCAGAGACAATGGCATTTTCGAAGGTCATCTAAGATTTTGGGGAAGTAAATTGGTTGGCCAGATTTTACGGGTAGCTGGGTTATTGCATGTTGCTCATTCAGCTGATTCTTCTAATCTGGAGGAAATAACATCCGAAGTCAGTCTGGACATTTGCAAAAAGGCCTTTTTGCTAAAAGATTACTTCATTACTCATGCACAAAAGGTATTTGGGGTGATGAAACGCAATGATACATTCAATGATGCAATTTATTTACGTGATAAAATCTTAAATGAGAAAAAACTAGTAGTCGATAAACAGACAATTCATCAGAAAACGAAAAAGAGGATTCAAGGCAAAGATCGGTTTTCACGTGCTTATGACCTGCTTGAATATCACTCTTATATTAAACAAGTAAAGGGCGGTAAATACGGAAACAAGGGAATGATCCTAGTAAATCCTGCTCTATTGAAAAATGGTAGCAATTAAGGTCCTAACCTCCCTAAAATACTGTAAACTATTGATATCCCTACTCAAAAACAAGGGAATGAGAGAATCCTAAAGTTCCCTCATTCCCCTAATTCATATAATCATATAATAAACTTTTACTAGTACTTATTATTATGACAACAATTATTATTAAAAACTCCTTTAAAATCCTCCCCCTCTTTTTAGTATGTCTTTAAAAAACTTTTAACTACCTTGTATTATCAATTCTATAATTAATTAGGGAGCGTAGATCTTCTATTCGTGCTGATAGTAACTCAATTGCTGAAGTTAAAAAAGACTCGAATTCAATAAATCCTGCATGTGCCTCAGTAGCCAGTTCGTCTTTAATCTCAAAGGCTCGTTGCGTAAAGTCATGTACATACTCATCTAATACATCTTCTGTCATAAGGATTGCGTTTTCGTGCATCTCCTTGTTAATATAACTTGATTCATCAAATTCAAGAAAATCAACCACTTCTTGATCAATTTCATAACTGCTAATAGTGTTTTTTAGATCCAGTATTTGTTCAATAACTACATTTTCTGAACAAATTAATTGGTCTTCCTCTTTTGACTCAATTTCTTGGATTAACTCAGACAGGGTACTTTCTATATCAACTGTTAAATTCTTGAATGCTGCTATAATTTTTGTATCAAGAATAATATTAACTCCTTTATAATATTGTCCTTGTTCTACACCATGCATGTCCCATAAACCCCATATATTTTCACTAAGGAAGGTTCTTATTTCTTCGAGTTCTCTAGCATGGAATATTAGTGGAAGAATATCATAAGCGTAATATGATTCTGCTTGCGACTCTACTTCGTTATTAACCATATCTTTTAGTTGTAATATTGCTTGTTCATCTTTAATAATAACTCCTGCTTCAATACTATTAGCTGATTCAGATGAAAAATTAGAAGAACCAATATATGCAATATTATTCGTCATAATGATTTTTGCATGATTATTAAAAACGAAATAGCTCGAAAAAAATTCATTAAACTGGTCAGGGTTTAACCTAGTGAGATACGTATTAATTTGAGTTCTAGCCTTTGAAGATGCCCAATCAGCAAAATAAGAATTAAATCGGCTCGGTATATTGGTAAAAACCTTAATTTCAGTATCTTCGCTGGCTTCTTTTAGCTTATCAAGCAATGTCGGATTATTACCGGATATATTGTAGGTCACGATGTATATAAATTCCGCAGTTGAAAAATCCTCTAGGACCTCACTGTAACCAAGTTCATCTCTAGTCATAACAATTTTTGCATTAGTAATTTCGATTTCTTTTCTCAATAAGGTCATCTCCATCGCTAATAATAATTGGTTAAGTTCTGGTATTTAACCAATTATTATTATAAACCTTTTTGTTTTCAAAAGAGATTAGGATTTTATCAAATGAAAAATCTGTTTATTCTTTCTCCCTTTATCCATATATAGTTCTTAAAAAAGTCTATCTTGGTCAAGTACTAACTTCTAATTAAGGCCTTATCTTCCTAAGTCATACATAACTTTCAATTAAGTTGTATTTAACTTAAATAAAGTTGTCCACTAACTTAATTGAATTTATTAGAAAAGACTAAATTTCTATTTATTTAATTCTAATAACAAATAAACTAATGAAAATTAAGCTAAAGTAAATTTTTTTATTCTCTCTATTCGAATAAGCTAAAATCCAAGCTAAAATGTTTTTACCTTTAAATGAAAGGAGGGAATAATTAAAATGGAGATAGAGATAGACATCGACAAAGCAACTTTACAAGATATCATTTCATTAATTGAAGGTGGAACTACAGAACAAGAAATCTGTAACTCGAAAGGCTACAAAGCTGCTTCTACTGTTTCTAATAGATTAAAAGCCGTTGGAGCCACCTGTGAGATTAACGGCGCATGGAACTTCACCAAAATTGATCCAAGAATCCTTACTAAGCAATTTTGGACAATATCTTATTCAAAAGATAGATCAAAAACCACCTTTGAAAATTTCGATTTGAATGAACAGGAAATAACCACCCTAAAGAAAATTGCGGAAGAATATATAAAAGGGAATTATGAAAGGAAGACTGAAACGCTAAAATACGAATTGTTTGGAAAACTTCTGTTTGAACATGCTGCTTATAGGAATACAGATTCCTTAACAAAACAGCTGAACGTTCCAGTCCAAGAGCATGTAATGCAGCGACTAGACGACTTTGCCAACACTAGTGGACTTGAGAAGAAGTTTATTGTTAACAAAGCACTTGAGACCTTTTTAGATTTATATGATGGCAATTTCCAATAAGAAACTTATAGTGTAAAGAAGCATATTAAAGCTAGATCAAGCGAGCTTTTCAAGCAACAAAAAGGAGAACTATGCACGTTGAAGTATATCCGTTATAGGGGTCCGTTCAACGAATATACTATCTCTTTGTCTAATACCAGTAATATCAATGGTTTATGTGCCATATGGACAATCCTTTTAAATGCCGACTATATAGAAAAAGAAAGACCTTTTTGATATAAATTAAACCTACACAAATTAATCGCATCCAATAACCTTTACTAGATTGTTACTAGGATGCTCCTGATTTATAATCGGGAAATATAGTCAGGATATAATTTAAGGGAGGACAGCTCATGGACTTCAACAAAATAATACTATACGCTAACATCCTAGGTATCTGTTTTACTGTGGCTCTGACATATACAATTGTTGTTAACATTTTCGTTGGCCTCCCTGTTCAGCCTGTTGCTGTTGCTATGCTTGCAATTGGATATGTTGTCATGATAAAAAGAAATACACTATTTCAAGAACTTTGGGATAGGTGGTTCTCCGGCAGAAGAAAGTAAAACACTTTTTAACTTCCTTTAAGTGACATGTCATTTTAATTAAACCATTCATAAAATCGTCGTTACGTGTAATTTATATAAATTTAAAACGGAATAAGGGAAAGCCCCATTGCTGAGTTTAAACAAACGTACTATTGCGTTTAAACGTCATTATGGGGCTTTTATTTTTGATTAAAATATATTGGAGGAATCTATGTGATATTAAATAAAAAGGATTATGATGCGCTTTACGAAGAGCTAATGCTAATTAATGAAGAGAATTATCAAGGAAAATTTTATGTAACAAATGTTAAGGATCTAGAAGAGCAAGCGTTGCAATTTTTAATAGATGAAAATTACATTGATGAGAAGGACAAAGATATTGATGAAAACCTTTCCTTGAAAATATCTTGGAAAGGGGAAGGCATGTACTGTTTTTCTGGGCTTGGATTCATTCATGAATATTCACTTAAAAATGTTATCGATCTTTTCGAGACTGAAACTGAGGTAAGCCACAAAATATTTTTAGGTGACCATATTGAAATTGAGAAGGCAAAGAGTAAATTCACAAATGTATATGTCGAATGGAATATAGATATCTTCAGTCAAACCTTCTCTATCAAAGAAATTATTGAAGATAAAAAAGCCATCAATAATTCAAGATCCCTTAGCAATAAAGAAAACAGTCAACAAAAAAATTGCGAATGTGAAAGCATAAAGGAAATGGATAATAACACCTTTTATGAGTTTTTAAAGCAGTATAACAAACACTTGCTAACTTCATAGAGAACGAATAACCCGATGGCACATTTTCCTCTAAGGAGTGTGCCTTTATCTTTTGTAAGGAAAAAAGGAGAATAGTCATTTGAAAGTATATTATTATTTATCTAAATCGAAAAAACGGCGTATTCAATTAGAAAGCGTCGATATATACGCACTTCTTTTCTTGAACGAACAGGGCATATTATCACAACCTCAGTTTTATGAATTTTACTCTCTCTTAAAACATATAAGTGATGCTGCTTTCCGTAGAAAAATGAGTCGTTGGGACAATGCTAACATTGTAGAAAAAAGTAAAGAAAAAATGCAAAATGGATATGAAATGGCAATTATCAACTTAACACCTGCAGGCCAAACAATTCTCAAAAAACTCGGCTACTTGGGTATGGAAGAAAAACTGAAATATCAAGCAAAAAGCAACTTAGATCATACCCTCGCTATTAAACAATCTGTTATAGAAGTTTTAAAATGCGTTAGTCAAAAAGAGCCTTTTTATATTGCTGATGGAGGAAAATATGTTATTCCGTTCAGAGAAGATAAGGATGAAGAGTTAGAAGAACCTATCATTATCTTTAAGAAACAAAACTTCGGTAATGATTTTATTCCTCCATTAAAATCGTTATCACAGTACAAGGCTACATTCATCGACAGACACAAAGAATTAGATGTGCTGCAATCTTTTGTCCCACAGGAATTCACCCTTATTAATAATCAACTTGGTGAAAAGACTGGATTAATACCAGATTGGATATTCAAAATTAGGGACACATACCTCTACATCGAAGTGGATAGTGGAAATGAAAAAATAAAAACTAAACGTGATCATACCAATACGATAATCGAAAAGCATGATGTTAGATCTATCGAAGGAAAACTGTACCGATATGAAGAGTTGGCTAAGAACGATAGAGAGCATAACCACAAAGTCATCTTCGCTTTAATGGATGATAGTGATGTGGTAATAACCAAGAACATCCATAGCAACAAAGACATTCGTATTGCCAACCTAAAACATGAAATTGCTCATATGAACGACTACAAAGACTGGAAAATTGAGGTTTATGTTACCGGTATGAAAAGATTTTACACAGTTGTTGAAGCAGTATATCTAGAACTGATCAATAACATAAAATCATATTCCTATGAAGTTTACAAAAAAACATTTATCACTTTAATTAAGGCAGGGTTGAAACCGAATTGGAAAAATTTAAAGTTTATGGTTGTCGGTAAACACTTTTATCCAACTCTTGGCATATCGACAAACAGTCTAAACTTTATTCCAGATTTTTTGTTTAGATACTATCAGGATACAGAAGATAAATACGAACAATACTTTATTCCTGTATTTATTAGAGAAGGAAACGTAAAAGACATGGAGAGGTTGGCATATTATGCAGTTCCTACAGCCAATGGTCGGTTCAAATACACTGCAAAGATCTTGGCATTGTATAAAAGAAAAGAAGAACTAGTTAATGATGTCATTCGGAAAACAAAGAAAGTAAACACCAATAAGATAACAAACGAAATAGTTGATAACAACGGAATGAATATAGACAATATAGTATTCGCTGCTATAGATGAAATATCCAACGGTAAACTCCTTCTTTACAATGCTAATAAGAAGCAGATCGATATAAGCCAGTTATTCTAGTCTTATGAATAACTGGCTTTTGTATATACTTCCTCCTAAAAAGTTCTCCATTTTGGTGTACTCTCTTGCCTTGTAAACACCTCGCTGGCTGGTAGTAGTTGAACGGTTTTTTATCCATGAAGTACTCTTTTTGTACATTTTCTCTTAAAAAGTTCTCCATTTCGGTGTACCCTCTTACCTTATAAACATCCGGCTGATAGCATTTATAATAGGTTTTTTCCTAAGATCTCTCTTATCAGCGCATTTTATCTTAAAAAGTTCTCCATTTTGGTGTACTCTCTTTACCTTATGTACATCCGCTGTTAGCAATTATTCTGGATTTCCCCCTAACATATGTATTATCAGCGCATTCATCTTAAAAAGTTCTCCATTTTAGTGTACTCTCTTTACCTTGTGCATTTCGTTAAAAGGTTTTATTGCTAACAGACAATTTATGTAACTGAATAAAATAAGAGTGCTATAATATCTATTTTCGCACTCTTAATCTAATTTTCAATTTACCAGCATTAATTCGATAATATTATTTACTTTCTCTACAATTGATCAAATAAATATTTACTAAGCATTGATTCAAATTTTTAGATTATTTAATACCTCTTCTTGAGAAAAATGAAGTTTTTATATCAAATAACTTTCTCTCTAACTAGATTCCAATGATTTGTTCCATTTTCAATTCTTCAACAATTTTATTTTGATTTACTACATAAACATATACCGATCCATTTAATTCGCGGTAATCATTTAATTCCAATTGTTGTGAAAGCAACTCTAAAGACGGTGTTAATAAAATAAACCGTGTATTACCCTCTGCTTCTTCACTCGTGAAATCAACTAAGCCAAATGCATTCTTAACACGGATGTTTAATCGTCCATTTTGATATTCATACTCTTTTACAACTTCTACGAAATCTTTTGGAATAACACGTGCTGCACTTAAAATTGGTTGTACATGAAGTTGTGTAATCGGCTTAATGGACTGTAACTGAATACTTCTTTCTCTTTCAATATTTTCAAGTCGATCTTTACTACGTTCCTCCAAGTCTTCAATTTGAGTATAGGTTTGGTTAATTAATGCGCTATTTTTATTATTTACGTTATCACTTAAATAATTAGTTACTCTTTCCTGTAATGTTTGCATTTGTTCATCAAATGAACGTCGTAAATAAGTACTCTTTCGATTTAAATAATCATCGCGTTTCATTTGAACAGATTGAAGTATCTTTTTCGCTTGAAGAATCGATTCTTTTTTAAATGATTTATCTTCTGTACCTACTGTATTGATTACTTCAAATTGCTTTTGGAATAGAAAATACGAATCTACTTGAATGAACTCACCAGTTTCTCTTTTAGCTAATAACATTAACTCTTGTTCTAATTCTCGTCCTGTACCATCAACTACACTAATACGGCTAATTTCTAATGTTAATGGTTCACTAACATGTGTTTTTACTGTGCAAATTGGTAAAGCCACTTGTTGTAACTCTTGACTCGCTAATTCCATTGCTAATTTTTTTAATGGATGGTCATTTTGTAATATAAATAACTCTTCTGTTTGTTTATCTGGTCTTAATGTAAACCGTAATGATTCATCAGTTCTTAAAGAATATTTTCGCTTCTTAATTAGTTCACGAATATTTTTAGGGAAACGATCAATTCGAACTGTATTACCATCATTGGAGATATTTACTTTAATTCGTGTTTCTTCAAACTGTTTTACTACAAACTCACCATAGACCCGCGATGGCATACTACTAATTGAAATTTCTTGATAAGCCCGTCTTGCACCCGGTAAATCAAAACTGGAATCATCTAAACGTTCTTGTTTTGCTAATTCTAATAATCGTTCATGTTCTTCAGATAATGTTTTTTCCATTTGTGCAATCAGCTTATCTAAATTTTCTCGTCCGCTAATTGCTTCCTCCATTAAGTGAGATAAATCAATATTATTTTCTTCAAGCACCTCACCAATAAAGTCATATACCTGATCTTGCCCTAAATCTGTGCGCATTTGTTCCATCTTATCAAGTAGCCTTATCAGTACATCTCCTTCACGTGTATCTCTAGCAACAAGATTAAAGATGAACACTTCATTTTTTTGTCCAATCCGATGTATACGCCCCATACGCTGCTCCAAACGATTTGGATTCCACGGAATATCATAGTTTATCATTTGATTACAGAATTGAAGGTTGATAGATTCTCCCCCGGCATCTGTAGCAAGCATGATTTGTACATCATTTCGGAATCGCTCGACTTGTTCACGACGTTGATCCATCGAAAAGTTCCCAACGATTTTTGTAACTTCAGGGACATGCTGTAGGAGCTTTCGTTCAAGGTAATATAAAGTATCTTTTGATTCCGTAAAGATGAGGATTTTTTCTCCTTTAGAAAGCAATCCATCCGGACCAAATAATGTGTTTTCAAGCTCTAAGTATTTACGTTCAATATCTTGATTTACCAGCATCTCTGCTTTATAAACTAAACCATCTAGAATCTCTATTTCTAGCTTTAGTTCCTCTATATCAATAACATCCGTTTCTCCTTCAACTAAAATTTCTATTTCTTCTTGCTCTTCTGTTGAAAGTTCGTCGTATTCAAATGGCTCAACTGATTTATTGGCCGTTAACTCAGATTCTAATAACTCTTCTAACTTCTCTTTACGTCGTTTAAGTGATAAATAAATGGCATCTAGCGATGAACTTAGGCGACGTTGCAAAATCATCATCGCAAATGCTACGTTTGGTTTATTATTTTGCTTTGCTCGATTAAAATGCTCGCGTGCATATGCAGTTACATCTTCATAAAGCTCACGTTCACCATAGCTTAAATCAAATGTAATTGTCGTTGTTGTTCTTTTCGGGAATAACGGTGTACCATCAAAATTTTTCATTGTCTCCTTTAATCGACGAATAACGAAAGGATTACTCTTTTCATATATAGAATCACCTGTATTTAACCGTGAAAAAATATCATGGTCTACCAAACTCATTAAATGTCGGAAATTTTCTTTATCTCCTTTATGGGGTGTAGCCGTTAGTAATAAGCAATGCTCTGTATGACGAAGTAAACTCTCACCAAGCTGGTAAATTTTCGTACGATTCACTTTACGTTTCTTGACGCCATGTGTATAGGCAGCCATTTTATGAGCTTCATCAACAATTACTAAATCAAATTGTGCTTTTAAAATAAATGCTTTAATTTCTTCACGTGAAGCCCAATAAATTGATGCAATTATTTTGTCATGTGATTCGAATGGATTTACTTCACTTGAGCTATTTAATAAACTTCGATTTACAATGGTAAACTCTTCACCAAACTTATCTTTTAGCTCTTCCTGCCATTGTTTCAATACTAGAGGGGGAACTAAAATTAAAATACGCTCTGCTGCTTGTCTTGCAATTAACTCACGTATTAACATTCCTGACATTATCGTTTTCCCTGCTCCCGGATCATCTGCTAATAAATATCGTACTTGAGGTGACTGTAACATGCGGCTATACACTGCTTCAATTTGGTGTGGGAGAGGGATAATCTTTTTGTTTCCTCGCGCACGAGACTTCGAAAATTTATCCTCTGTCTTTAATATGTAATATTTTAGATAGTGTTGCAATCTTTCAGAATTAAATGAACTTTCCTCATCTTGAATATTTTCTAATTGTGCTAGTTGCGCCCTATCTAAATACTGTTCATAATATTTATTTGTTTTACGCCCAATTGATTCAACTAAAAATAAATCATCATCAATTTCTTCAAAATGCTTAATTTCAACAATCTCTGGCCAAAAAGATCCTTTAATAATTTCTCCAATCTTTAACAAAAATAACATCCCTCTCATTACTTACGTTCTCTTAGTTTAAATTATATAGTAAACTCCCAGATACTGTTAGAAGAAATATAAGACAAAAAAGCTAGAGAACGGAATAATCAGTTCTCTAGCTTATCTTTAGTAAAGCGCATTATACATATGAATCGTAAATTCCGTTTCACGGTATGGGATGACTTTATCATCTTCCACAGTTACCATTTTTAGCTCACACGTTTGCCCTGTTGGATAATAGTTTTCTACAAGATTAAATGTTAGTTGATCCGTACGTTCATGGTTTTCTCCCACCATATCAAATGTCCATTCAATTTCATTTGAAATTCGCAAATCATTCAGGTAAAATGCAGCCCTAATTGTACGTGCCTTATATTCCAGTGAAATACTTTGTTCTTGATATATTGGTACTTGGATACGGTAACCTGTGATTACACGTTTTGGCATTGCTACACTGATTTCAACAGAAAGCGATTGTGAAGTACGACGATAATCAATTAGTGGTACTATTACTTCTTGAGGTGTTGCACCTCCGTGTACAAACTGTAATCCTCCACCACCAATAAATCGGTTTACGCCTTTAGCAATCACTTTTTCAACACCTTCTAATGTTGAAAAATCATCTGGCACTTTAATAGCCCCATCATCTATAAGTAGATTATGACCAACAGCAAAGCGACGATTCGAATCAATAATTTCACCTTTAACACTCACTACTTTAATATCATTTTCAATTCTTGGATACTGATAAAGGAATCCGTGATCTGCTGTTATAAAAATTCGTTTTGCTTGCAATTTAGATAATCGATCAACAGCAATTGATAAATCTTTTATTACTCGTTCTGCAGCTTTATAAGTATCTCGTTCGGATTTTGCAGAATCACCTGCTGCATCGATTACATCATGATATAAGTAAACGAGACGTTTTCCTTTTAAATTTTCATCTGCTGTCGCTCTTGACCAGTCTAATAAATCAGTCAAGCGATAGGCAATTGCTTCTGGGTGGGCATTTTGTAAAATCTTTATACGATTAGCCAGTCCATTTGTCGGTTGACCATCTGCTAAAACTATCCCATTTTCAGTAATTGTTAATTGTTTATGAGGTAATAATGAAGCCATACCTAACTGTGTATACGTTGGTAAATTCGCAACTAACGGACTGATAGAGGCAACCCCATTTGAACGTAAATTTAATTGAGATGTTAATTCCGCTCCTACCTCATATCGTACAGCATCTGAAATAATTACAAATACGCGTGTTGATTCTTTCTCAAGTATTGGCTGCAAAACATCTTTATAAAACTTAGCCTGTTTAGTTAATTTCCCTACCACTTCTGTTTCTAAAAGATAATTGGTCTCTTGAGCAATTTTCAATAAATATTTATTTTCATACCAGTTTGTTAGTTGCTCAGCTAGTTCTTCAAGCATTTCTTTATTTTCTAATTGAATAAACCCTGTCATAAAGCGTCTATAAGCTTGATCAATTAAGTAAAGTTCACTTGTGTATTGAACGTATAAAGGCTCACGAGTATCATATTGCTTCAAGTACAATTTATACTTTGTCAAATCAACTGCATCTATCATTACATTTAACAAGCTTCGGATTCGTTCATTTCGTTTCGCCCAATGCATCTTCAACCGTCTATTCAAAACTTCTGTCCAAGTATCAAAATTGGATGTTTGATGAAGAAGTTCCGCTGTTAGCCTATTTATCATTAAATGGTCAATTATTGGGAAAGTTGAAATGTCAGCAAATAGCTCGATTGGACGTTCGCGTAACACATCAATTATCGAAAATTTTTGTTCGATTTCCTTCATATAGTTTTCTAAGACTTCTACTTCGCTTTCTTTTGTATGTAGCCAGTCATCAATAAATAAAGCACATACATTTCCACGTGTTGTTTCATAATTCTTTTGTAATGACTGTTCTTCGAATTGTGCATGACGTTTGAAATGCGCATATAGTACATGTTCCATTAAATACTGCAATGTCAAATCACTTGAATGCAAACCAAAGTATTCCGAAATAAGCTCCCACATGCGATTCGTGCTAAACCGTTTTGATATGGCTTTATATACTTCATTTGTTTCTTCTTTTAAACCACGCAACAATAAATAGCGAGTAATTTCTTCCATATTTGCAATGGGTGCGCCTGTTAGCACCGCTAACATTGCATACTCTATATCACGTTCACTAGCATTAGGAGGTACAACTCTCCTTAATTTATTTTTACGCTCTGCACTTTTAAAAAACTCTCCATACTCCTTAATCAAAGGTCTTAAAATAGCATCACTTACTTGCAACTGCTCTGCAAGTAAAGCGTTCGTATCAGCTTTAAACTCTGTACCGTAAAGCTCCATATCCAGTAAAAAGTTGTCTTCAATCGCTGGTTTTGCAAAATCAGCATATAGTAAAAAAGAATCCTTTTTCTTTTCCAACTCGATCTCTAATTTAAGCGTAAAGAAATTATTTCGCGTTAATTGGCGGATATGAATCGGTTGCTCTGCTAATGTTTCTTCTAAATCAGAAACAGTATATTCTCCTTGCTCGTCAAACCAAAAAATAACCGTGCGCGGCTTATTTTTTTTATATAGCTCGTCCTCTATTCGCTCTTTTAACAGTTCAATGACATTCATTGTGTCACCTCATTATGAATATTACTAATAATATGTATTATACCTTAATATGAAACAAGCCTCCTTACAAAAGTAAGAAGGCCATGATTATTTATTTAATCTTCGCTAATACACCTTTACCACCACGATAGAACTTCTCATAGTTCACTTTCACACCATCGTCTAGATCAATTTCAATCTCTTCGTTAGCAATTTCAGCTAAACGCTTATCAAATTCCCGTAGCTCATCCATTTTCTTTTCAAAAGAAGTTTTTTCTGCTGTTAGCTTTTTTTTCTCACTTGCTGATAAGTTTGGATTCACTAATCGGTTTTCTAAATCATTAATTTCATTTTGATACTTCGCTTGAATCTCCTGCAAATGCTCAAAACGGATTGTTGCCATTGTATTTGGTTGGTATCGATGCATATAAATCAGTGTACGCAATCCCTTATGCTTACCTGAATCCACCAACCAATAAATCGGACGTTTTTGGTACATCTTACAATGGTCTGCAAAAAACTCATCTAAGAAATAACGACGTAAACGTGTTTCCGCATCTTCCCCTTTTTTCATTTCGAGAGCTTCAGCAAGCCATTGCATATTTTCGTCCACTGTATCTGGAGAAAATGCAGTTGCAAGGAATTCACGTAAACGTAGAATAATATCATTTTCAAAATAGGGCGATTCTGTAATATGAATTATACTACTAGGATTTGGCTTAAATGAAGTGTACTTACTATTATCCCAATTTCCATCCGCAAATACTAGCCCTTCTACATCTAATGAGTAACGACCTAATAAACAACCAATAAAATAAGATAAAAAATTCCTTGAATCTTTCAATTTGTTTGCGCAATACAAACTTAATTTTATTGAATCGTCTTGAGTAGACAATTCATTATTTAACTGATAAATGTCTATCAGTTTATTATTGATTTTTTCTTCTATATTTTTTAATGCTTCTATTCGATTTGAAAGTTCGTTCTGATATTCCAAATAATTTTCATTAATATATTTTGAATTATAACTAATAATAGGATTTTTTATAAACTCCCACGAAGTTTCATTTAAATTCCAATCTTCTCTTGATATAGAAATTGCTTCATCTACGTATAAGTTAATCGTCTCAATTTCATTGTCATCAGGGATAACTATAGGCAAAGCACCTATTGTACCCGGCTGATAATTCATCGTAGGATTAATAAATGGTAGTAAGAATTCCACAATGCTGGATGATAATATAGCAAGTATATATTTTAATACGAAAGTATCTTCCACAAAACAAGAAGATCCAGCATTATCAAACAAGAAACCTTTTGGACTAAATCGTGCGCTAAATTTCCCAGATGTAAGTGCAGACCATGTGATACCTTCCTTAAAAATAAAATCTAAATTATAATTATGAGATCTGACTTTACCATTATGATCTTTAAAATTCCTTATACTCTCTCCATCATTTTCCCAATTTACAACATATTCTATATTTCCATACCATTTTCTATATTCACCCCCCTTATTATAAGGGAACCATTTTTTCTTAGAAGCCTTAGCTTCTTCACGTGAACTTATATTCAAACCTAATTTATTAAAATTACACTCATACCACATACGTAAAAATTTATTATTGTCTGCAGTTGCCATACCTAATCTAGGAAATGCAATATCATTTATAGTTTGATATTCACTAAAAATATTTATGACTTCTTTACTAGCCCAATATGCAATTTTAATATTGGGGAATTTGAAGGCATTTTCTTGGTTAAACAATGCAAATCTATCATTTATAGTTGGGAAATTTAAAGGAATACCTTCACTATCGATTTCATTATATTTGATGCATTGATAAATTCCTGAATAATCTTTGATTAAACTATTTCTAAAGACAAATACACTCGTACCAAAGTTAATTCCTAAACTAGTTCTACCTTTACCGTCATATGGAAGATGTACTAAATTAATAATAGTATTATTTTTTAAAATGTTTTCTCTTAATTTTTCAAAACTATTTAAAAACATCCATGACTCCATTGTGATCATAGATACAATCCCTATTTCTTTTTTCAGATAGGATTTTTCCATAAAAACTGCGAATAAATCTGATTTAGAATCTTTATAAAAATCTTGTAGAAATTTTGACATATCTTGGTTCATCCAATTGTTACCCATATACGGCGGATTCATCACGACAACATCATATTCATTCCGCATAATTTTCGTTTGCTGAACTATTGCTGGCAATACTTCTTTTGCTATATTATGTTGTTCTGCAAAAAATAAATCTTCTACAGGGTTATTTTCAAAATGTTCTAACCGTTCTTCAATAAATGTGATATCCCGTTCTGTAATATTAATTAACGAACCATATGTTTTAGCATTGTGGTATTGGTCAAAGAATGCTTTTACTTGGTAATATCGCTCTCCCGCATCTTCCTGAGCAATATACGCGATCACGCTGTCTGAAATATAATTCGTTTCCTGTATGGATGCTAAATTTAATTGAATGCCTTCTCGTTCAACACTACGCAAAAATCGACGAGAATAAGATGCCGCCTTCATAACTACTGCAAATGCTGCTAATTGATAGGCTCGATCATCTATATCTAATCCGTATAAATTGTTTTCTATGATTAATCGTGGAATTTCACGTTCTGGATACCCACACTTTTCATAAATCTGATGGAATACTTCAAACGCATAAACTAAGATATGTCCACTCCCCATTGCAGGATCAAGTAGCTTAATATCCTCTACTCTTAACTCTTTATTCACATATGGAGCAATTTTCTCGTGAAAATCCTCTTCTTCATGCTTTATGAAGTATTCCCAATTACTGATTAAATCTTCATCTTCTCGATGTGCCTCAGTCCAGTAGCGTCCAAGTGAGTTCTGTACCATATACTGCACGATCCACTTTGGTGTAAAGAGTTGAGTTGCAAAAGGAATTTCCTCTTTTTTATATTTGCTTTTTTGCGCAAATACTCGATCCTTTTCTTCCGCGATGTAATATTGATACAACCAACCAATCACTTCAATTTCATCAAAACTATTCGTTAATTCATCATTTTGAACTAGTACCTTAATGACTGATTCTGCATCAAGTAGAAAGTCTGGTAGTAAAAGCTCCGTATAATCTTGAATTTGTTCAAATAGGAATGGCAAAATACTGTTTAATGTATTACATTGTGAAATAAACAACTTGCGATATGCACCTTCTGTATCCCCTGCATCTAATAATTCACGAATTTCTTCTTGTTTTACTGGTAAATCCATTGTTTCATATTCAAATAAGATATCAGGATCTACTCGTCCTAAACTACTTGACAAAACATTTACTTTTTCAGGTAAGTAATCATGTACTTCCATATAACGAATGGCAATAATACGGTTAAACCATGTATAGGCAACCTCTTCAACTAACTGCTTATACCCTTTTTGTTTAAGCTGATTTTTTAATGAGTTGAATGCTGGTTTCATATAAAGAGGATATGGCTTATCATTAATCATTAATTGCCCAAATTGCTCTTGAATTTCTAAATCATTCTTTTCGTCAATACCGTACATTAGTGCCTTTGTTTTTACTTGATCGATTAATTGACGACGTGATTGAATAGCAAAGTTTTTCAATTCCGTTTTGTTCACTTTTTCCACCTCATTACAACAAAGGAAGGGAAGCCCCTTCCAATGTCTACAATTCAATTTTTAAAATATTTTCTTTTAGTTCTTTTAATAACTGTGTTCGTAACTCTGCTAGTACAGCATCTAAGTCAGACTGTGTTTCGATACTTGTGTGTGAAATCATATTTTTTAATTGGCTTGAAGAAATAATTTTTGTTCCTTTTTCACGTACAACAATAGGAGGTGCATCCGGAGTGGATGGAGTTACTTTAGCTTGTCGATTTAACTCTTCCTCTTTCTGTTTCGCCTCTATTTGAATTGATTCGGTAACCGAACGTAATTTTGATAAATTCATCTGAATGGTAATCAAACTATTGCTGCCTAGAATTTCTTGCTGTAACGCCTTGAATTGTTGCATCTTATCATTAATTAAAGCTAAAACAATATCGTTATTTGAATAATAATCTTTCAAATCATCTAGTTTTTTCTCTAATTGTGTAATTTGACTTGCAAGCCCTTGTTTTTGTTCTGTTACTTCTTCTTGGATTGCTTGGTCAAGGTTTTCAATTAAACTAGGCAATTGCGGAATTTCATTATATGGTGATGCTTTGGTTAAAATGTCGGTAATGTTTTTCTTTAACAGATTTACCTTCTGTGATTGAGTATAACGTAAATCATTTTGAGCTTTATTTAAAAACGATACTGCTTCATCAAACCGTTCAATTGGTGCTTTTAGATAGAAACCAACTAACTGTTCAATCGCATCTTGCCAATCGTATAAATCATCCTCCGCATCAATAAATGCCTTTACAAGTTGTTCTGGTTCCCGAATTTGTGTTAATCGGAGAATATCAATTTTTAAAGAACTAATTTTTGCTCCTTCAGGATAAGCAAACTCAGAAGATATAGTTTTCTTTCGACGGTCATCAATTCCCTCTAATGGTTGGATAAGATAATTCTTAACTGCAGTTTGAATTGCATTGGCGAACTCTTGATAAGAATCCCCAATATCCATTCGTCCAAACAAATCTTTATATAAACCAATGAAATCTCGACGCACTTTTGGATCCACTTCAATTTCGGGAATCACACGTATTTTATCTCGCTCTGTTGTTCGAGCAAGTTTATCATAAAACTGAGGTGAACTTGTTGGCGTAAAGTGTTCATCAGCAATTATTAATTTTACTTTACCGGAGTGCATTAAAGCTAGGACCATGCCAATGGTATCGTAGTCACTCCAGCCATAAGGGACCTGATTATATTTATCAATAAAATCCTTTAACGATGGTTTCTGATGCATACGAATGAGTTCATCTAAATAGCGTAATACTTCGTTATAAGCTTTTACATTACCTGTTTCACCTAGTAAATCATTTGAAATACCTTTCTCAGCTAGGTTTCTCCATTGTTCTTTGAACGTTTTCATCTGAATTGGTTCATCAATGTATTCTAAATACTTGTATGTGCTTTGGATTAACATATCAAAGGCATCTGATACTTGCTTTTCAAAATTCCCTCGGAATGTACGCTCTTGCATTTGAATGAAGATTGTTGCTTCTTCACAAGCTCTTCGTAATAATTCTTCTGCCTTTACCTCATAGTCACCAATACTGTCCATTTTCGAATCATAAATACGATGTTGCGCCTGTGTTGTACTTGGATTACGTTTTAAATTCACATAACGGCGAATCTGTTCAGAAATACGAATGGCTTCTTCTGCCTCAGCAATTAGTTCCTCATTTAAATAAATTACCATTTGTCCTTCTATTGCCTGTAAAGCGGCTTCTGTAGGAGTTAACCCACCCGTAATGACTTGCATTGTTAACGGATATTTCATATTTGTTTTTGCATAATTATCAAAACGTTTATTGTAATCAAAAAGCATTCCCTTTTGATAGTTATATTTAGCGTTTGGATACATTTTCTCAAAAAATGTATCACCTAATCTTTCTTTAATTTTGATAGCATTAACATCAACGTTACGAATTTCTTTATTTATTTCTTGCTCTTCATCTGATAAGAATGAATACGTACCGTCTGCGTGTTTTTCAATAAACATCGTTTGCTCCAGACGGTTTAACGATTCTTTAATTACAAGTTCATTTTTTTCAGACTGAATACTCTCTAATAAAAGTGTTGAAATATTATTTGATGTTGCTTTAATGTGGTCTATCCCTTTAATCAAATACAATACTTTTAATACATCAACATCATATTCAACAAGACCTTCCGAATTTTTTGCGCGGTTTTCAGCTCTCGAAATCGTCTGTACAATAGCTGATTCTAAATGTTGACGAATAGTTGGATAAAACTCCGCCATCGTTACTAAATTGCCTAACTCTTCTTGGCCATTAAAAATCGCTGCTTCTTGGAAAGCTTTTAATAATGAACGTTCCCCTCTTGAAGCGTAAGAACTTCCTTCACCATGTATACCAATCTTCTCTAAAACAGCTTGCAATAAATCTACTTGATAAGGTACAAATGGATATGTTTCAACAAACTCATTTGTTGAACGATAACCTGAGCGATATTGTGTTCGATCTTTATCAAAAGAAAGGCGATTACGAATTAATTGCTCATTCGGTTCAAAAATGGACTCTAATGTTTTCGAAGCTGTTTCTGTCTTTTCTAATAAACGACGTTTTAAAACTTCGTCTGTATCTGAACTCGATAAATTAATCCGTGTTTCAAATCTTCCTTGAATTTTCGAAAAGTCTTTTGTATTGGCTGCATTCATATTAGAGACGTCTTTAATCTTTTCCTGAGAAGTAACAGCAATCCATGCTTGTCCCATAGCAGCAGCACCAATTTCTTCAACAGCGTTTTGTAAATCAAGCATAAGGTTATTGTCTGTACCGATATATTGACCAACTTCATCAATTAAAAAGATTAAGCGATATTCAGAGCCTTTAGATTTACAATATTGTGCAACAAGCTCACCTAACTGAACCGCTGAAATCGAAAATTCCTTTTGTGCTGATTTTACTAGGAAATCCGCTGTTTCTTGTTCATAGCCAATTTCACAAAGCGCAGCAATAATTTTTGCATACCTCAAGCGGAATTTAGTACGGAAATCTTGCCAGTTTTCGTTATACAATTCTTCAATTTTAGAACAAAAAGCATCGTATTTTTGGTCACTTGCTAATTGTCGTTCAAAATCTGCTACCCATAGCGTATTTGAATAGCCTAAATGTTCATTAAAAATACGTAAGATAATTTCGATAATACTTTCTTTCGTTCCACGTGCTGCACTAGCACCAGCTTCAGAACCAACATTAAATAACAATGCATCTGAGGGTTTTGATTCTATCCGAGACATTGTATCTAAAAGTGCGACATCAGAAATTTTATCTTTAAAGTATTCATATGGTGTTTTATTTCCTACTTTCTTACCATCCAATAAATATGATAGAATTTTGAGGAAATGTGATTTACCGGAACCGAAGAAACCAGAAATCCACACACCAACATTTTTGGTTGGAGTTGTATAAGCCTTCTCATAATTTTTATAAAACCCTTTTAAGCTATCTAAGATTTCTGTTGTTACAACGTATTCTTCTAATTCTGTTTGTATTGTATTATCATCAATTTGACCTGCTTGCACAACACCATTAATTGGTCGGTCAATTTTCTTATCAAAAATCTCTTTAATAATCATTGTTCCTACTCCTTATGAAATCCTTGTAATTTGGTATTCATCTTCATGTCGGAATTTGTTAAATAGACGTAAATCTACTCCTGAAAAATAACCCGGATAAAATAATATAAGCGGTGTTCTAAATGCATGGTTAGATAGTTTTTTAAGTAAATGACTTGAGCGAATAAATGGATGTACTGTTCCTACACCTGTTATAAAAATCAATTCCACGTTATCCGCTTTTTCAATGAATGCGTTCACCAACAAATCTTGATCTTCTAAAACAGTTTGAATAGCTTGAGAAAGCTCCACATAGCCCTCTTCTTCAGCAATAGTGATTAGTTCTTGTAGATCTTCTTCGAATAAACTGATAAGAAATTCAAAAAGATTAATTTCTTTAATATTTAATGAAGTTCTTTTTAATAATCCCTCAACATATGTACGTACTGTTAATTCATCTTCAGCCGGATAATCAAAAACAAAATGTGGAATTTCACTGCCAATCCCTTTTGGTGTCGTAAAACCTTCTTCATTTATACGTTCTTCCAATTGTTCTAATCGTTTATATATGGTCACTCTTAACCACCTGCCTTTAATGTTATTAATGCTTTTAACAAAGTGTCCTGTTCTTCAGCATACTGTTTAAGAGCTTGACTCACATGTAAAGGAGAGACTTTATACTCATCTTCCAATAATTCAATCATACCACTTTCTCTGTAAAATAATAGAAGTGTACTATTGATTTTCTGTTTTGTAGCTATATGCCAATTTGCGATTTTCTCTGATTGTTGTTCCTTTTCTTCCATGTAAAAACTCATATCTGAGACCTGTAAAGTTCCATTCTTATGTTGATATCGATAAACAATCAATTCATAGAAATTTTCGTAAGCATATCGATAACATTTAAGGAAGCTATATAATAACAGTACTTTTTGATCAGCATTGGTGCCATTGAAATAGTAATCAGATAATGTTGGATATAATGTCTTTGCTCTGCGATAAACCATTTGAAACCTTTTACTAATAGCAGACTCACTTCTTAACAAGAAAACATTATCCTCAATTACTTTACTTCTTATTTCTTTGCGGCTAAAACCTTTGTGAAGTTGGTCTAAAACATATTCAATTTCCTGTTGGAACCATCCTTCGCTCGTAAAACCAGCTGAATATTCCATTAAAAATCCCTCGTTTCAAAATCACTCGGTAAATCGTATCTATCATTTCCATTTTACATGAATTGACTTATTATTTAATAAGCAAATCAAGCGGAAGTTCTCACTTCTTAACTTGTTTATATTAAATTTGTTTACACCTGTACAATAGTACTTTTTAAATAAGTTCCTTTTCTATAATTTTCTCAGCCCTTTTTTTCTTGTTAGCTCGTACAAGCGTAGATACTGAAATACCTGTCATATCTTCAACTTGCTTATACGAATGATTTCCTAGTAATGATAAGGCATGATTAATTTGTTGCCTTGAAAATTTTTTTGGTCTTCCCTCTCGGAAATCAGGATTCTGCTTGGCCAACATTTTTCCTTCTTGGGTTCGTTCTACAATCATATCTCTTTCAAACTCAGCAAAGGCTGAAAAAATCGTAAAAATTAGACGACCGGTTGGTGTATTTTCAATAATGCCCATATTTAGTACATGGACCTTAATATTCCTATTAAATAAATCTTTAATGATTTCTAGAGCATCTTGTGTACTCCGAGCAAAGCGGTCTAATTTTGTAACCACCAATGTGTCTCCTTCTTGCAAGAGATTTATTAAATTTTGAAATTCTTCCCGCTTTTTATTTGTACCAGTATATTTTTCAGAAAAAATTTGATCGCAGTTTTCCTTTTTTAATTGTTGCAGCTGTACTTCTAAATCCTGATGGGTTGTACTTACCCTCGCGTAGCCATATTTCATATAAACCACCTCTTTACACCAGTTTGCACTTACTATTGAACATAAGTATTGATTATACCTAACACCTTTATTTTACAGTACGTACTATACATGTTCAATACTCTGGAGTTTTGAGCAATTCTATTGATCAAGTAGAATTCTTTTCACTATAATTCTTAAAAGTTATAAGCAAAAAAAAGGACTGAAAAGGTTTCAGTCCATAAGGTTGTTAAGCTTCTTTTTTCTTCACTTTGTAAAATAAACTACCAATAAAGCCAATTAAACCTCCCAATGAGAGAATAAGAAATGGAAATGTAAGACCATGAGTAATTATATTGTACATCCCGCTAATAAATAGAAGAAGGCAGCTAATTATACTAATAAGATATCTTATCAAATGTTTTCCCCCTTAACTATTTGTTTAGTAAATGATTTGTTATGATTTTTCTCCACGGTAAATGAACCACTTATTGATACAATCACTTTTCAAGGAAGATGATATTAATTCAATACTTCTATAGAGAAAACATTATTTTTCTCAAAATCAGTTATTATTTCCGGAGACAATAGTAATCTCAATTGTTCTTTAGTGGCCCACTTGAAACTAGAATGTTCCTTAGAAAGAATAGCATTACTACTATCGCTACTACATAGATAAGTCAAAATAACAACTTGTCTTGTTGGATCAGTTTTGAAGGTAGTAGCATATAAAAGTTTCTCTACTGTAACAGATAATCCTACTTCTTCTTTAATTTCTCGTAAGAGTGAAGATTCTAACTCTTCTCCAAACTCTATTTTTCCACCAACACATTCCCAAGTCCCGCCGCCGATTTTATCTTCTTTTGCACGTTGAACTATTAATACCCTGCCTTCATTTACAATAACACCTTTAAGAGCAACAACTATTTTATTTGAGCTTTTCATTCTTCATACTCCTGTTTATATTCTTATCTCGGTTAGTAACTATGGGGCAAAATTTTGCACAACATCTCTGATAAACATAATTCCACCAATAGTAAGCAGAAACAGTATAACAGCTAAAGCTAGGGCTATCTTTTTATTGTTTCTCTTTATAACAATTAGGATGATTAATACCATAAGAACTAAGAAAAATAGTAAAAAATACATATTCGCCCCCCTCATACTAAAAAGAATTCATAGAATTAAACTTCTTGTTATTTTGCTTATATTAAAACATTGATGTAAATAAATAATCCACCACGCTACACTGTGAACCGTTAGGGTGGATTATTTTGCTCTAAATCCACAATGGCCTTGCCATATGGAAGCAAAGGATTTAATCCCTCACTTTCCTTATTTTAACATTCTTAACCGATCTTTTCACCCATAAATACCATTATATTTTTCTGAATATTTAAACTTAAAATTTTTATTCTTAATATCTTAAAATATTAAAATTTCGAAGGTACTATGTCTTTCAACCAGATATAGCCGGCAATTATTTGGATTTTTATATTCGAGGAAGATTAATTATGAAGAAGGAAATATCATCTGACTATAATTCATACTATGATTCATTTCTCATAGATAAGGACCAAGCTGAAATAAATGCTTCTGACTTTTTATATTATATTTCTGAACTAATTATTAAACATTCAATGACCCTAGAAAAAAAACTCATGAATGGAGAGAGTGTAGTTAATGAGTAAAAATAAAAAAAACATGAGAAATAAGGAAGTTCGTAGAAAAAAAAGAGCTTATGCTTATTTGAGAAAAAGCCCCAATAAATTTACTGATAACACATCAATTGAAAAACAACTTGAAGAAATTAAGAAATACTGTGAAGAAAATGATATTGAGTTAGTTGATACGTTTACTGATGATCTTAAATCAGGAAAATCGTTTGAAGGCAGAGATGGGTTTAAAGAAATGTACAATAATGTAATTAGATCGAAGGATAATGTAGACTATATCATTGTCTTCAAACAAGATCGAATTTCACGTGATACATTAGATACTTTGTATATTATGAAACGACTTAACTCATTAGGAAAACACCTTATATCAATTAAAGACAATGTTAATACTGAAGATCCAGCTTCAAAAATTCTTGTTCATATATTAGCATTAGTAGCCGAACTTGAACGAGAATTTATTAACATGAGAACTTTCTCTGGTATGGAAAAGAGAGCAGAAGAAGGCAAATTTTTAGGTGGTAAAGTCTATGGTTATAAAACATCTAATAAAAAGTTAGTTATTGAACCTAAAGAAGCTAAAGTAGTGCAATTTATTTTTAAAAAATACGCAATTGAAAAGTGGGGCTATAAAAAAATTGCTTCATATCTAAACCTTCAAGGAATTAAAACAAAAAATAAGCAGTATTGGACCATTAATGCTGTCAAAACGATTCTAGAAAACCAAATATATATAGGAAATACCAAGTGGAGGGGAGAATACCGAAAAGGTGTCCATAAGAAAATTATTGAATTACCTCTTTGGGATCTAGCCCAAGAGACAATGAAAACAAGAAGTTATAAACAAGAAAAGGTTCATCCCGGTTCCTATCCACTATCAGGACTTTTAAAATGCCCTGAATGTGGGTCTTCTATGGTTCAAGGTAATAGCAGCTCTAAATATAAGTATTATCAATGCAGTAAAAATAAAAATAGTGGCAAGGCAGCTTGTTCATCAAACCTTGTAAAAAAGGAATATGCAGAAGAAACCATTTTACATGAGCTAAACAATTTTTTCCAAAGTCTCAATCTAGCACCTTATATTAAATCTGCAACAGATTCATTACTGTGTTTTGAACTCGAACCTTTATATAAAGAGGCAGAGAAAATTGAAAAAGAAATAAAACATATTAATAAAAAGATGGAAACTGTCATGGACTTACTCGACGATGAAACTGTCCCATTCGACGAGAAAGTATTTAAAAATAGACTTTTGGGTTATCAAGAACAGTTAAATAAACAAAAATTAATACTAGAAGAAATTAATGTTCAAATAAGATTTAAAAAAAGTCAAATCTCCAACGAAATCATTGCTTACTCTGTAAAAAATTTTTCAGATTTATATGAAGTACTTTCTGATGAGGAAAGAAAATCACTGTGTCATTATATAATTAAGGAAATTCATATCTTTAAAGAAGAGAAGACTAAACAGCGTAAAATAAAGAGCATAATTTATAATTTTAGTCCCGATAACTTGTCATTAGTATAGGAGAAAAGGAGAACTGTCCTTTCTCCTTTTTTTATTTTCGCTGTATCATTAATACAAGGAGGTAACGAAATGGAAATTCAAAAGGTAGCTATTTACGCACGTGTTAGCACCGAGGAACAAGCATCTGAGGGATATAGCATTAGCGCTCAATTACAAACGCTTCGACAATACGCAAATCTTTATAATTGGGAAATCGTCGACGAGTATGTGGATGAAGGGATTTCTGGAAAGAATATCACCGGCCGCCCTGCTATGCAAAGACTTGTAGCAGACGTTGAACAGGAAAAATTTCAGGCGGTACTTGTATGGAAAATCTCACGTTTATCGCGGAATATGTTAGATACTCTTACTTTGTTAGACAAATTTGAAGATTACGGAGTAAAGTTTATCTCTTATTCCGAGAACTTTGATACCAGTAGTCCAATAGGCCGTCTAGTCGTTCAGCTGATGGCTTCTATTGCCGAAATGGAACGAAATACATTGTCTGAGAACGTTAAGCTTGGTATGAAACAACGAGCCTTAGAAGGTTCATGGAATGGCGGTGTTATTTTTGGTTATGATTCTATTGAAAAGGAACTCGTAAAAAATAAAGAGGAAGCTGAAGTAGTTAAACTGATATACACTCTTTATTCCCAAGGAAAGGGTTTAAAAGCCATTGCAAATCAGCTTAATAAAAATGGGTATCGAACCAAACGTGATCGTCATTTTTCTATAAATGGAGTGGCAACTATTTTAGACAACCCGGTCTATAACGGAAAAATTAGTTGGTTAAAGGTTGAAAACTGGGATAAGAAGAGAAGAAGAGGCAGAAATGATAATCCTATTTTAGTAGAAGGTCAGCATGAAGCGATTATCAATGATGAACTTTGGAGTCTTGTTCAATCTCGTAGGAAAAGTAAATCGTTCAAGCAAAGACAATCCAACGAACCGTTTCTATTGAGCAGTATCTTACGCTGTCCTGATTGCGGACAAGGGATGGTACCTTCAATTACTACTTACACTTTAAGTGACGGTACCAAAAGAAAGCACAGATATTATGTTTGCAGTGATTTTCACAACAAGGGATCAGCAGCCTGTAAAGCCAATTCAGTTAAAGCCTATGATGCTGAAAATGCTCTGTTCCAACGTATAGAGAGCTTTTTATCCAATAAACAAAAGTTTTATGAAACTATTAACTCACTAACAAAAACCTCAATTGAATCCATAAAAAAATTAAAAAAAGAACTGGAAGAAACTGATTCGAAGTTAGAGGAAACACTAGCACTTCAAAATAGATATCTAGAAGCTTTTGAACAAAATCTTTTTCCTGTTACGGTTTTGCAAGAACGATTACAGCAAGTGGCTATTGAAAAGAGTGCAATTGAACAAAAGAGGAATAACTTAATAACGGAAATAAGTAAATCTGATACAAAAGTTATTCCTCCAGAATTGGTACATCTTCTATTAGGAAAATTTGTAGAAGTCTATAAGTCCTCTACAAGAGATAAACAAAAGCAATTGCTACAGCTGTTGGTTAAACAGATCACTGTTGGACGAACAAATGATCAGCTACGTCAAATTGATAAGGTTGAGCTTGAATTTGATTTTACGGAAGTTAACCTTTCAAACACATTTACACTTATCCACATGCTATATTTAGAAACAGAAAAAGAAGGCTTATCAACACCTTCTATTTCTGAATCAAATGGAAAATATCCACCTTATCTTCAACTTTTTTTGCCTCTATTTGTGGTACGGTTCTCCCCTGTTAATCCGGTATGCCCTATACACCTGCTCCACCAAAATCAACCTCATCAACTGATGAGGAAACGTCATTTTTGAAAAAGATAATTTTTCATCAGAACGGTTCAACACCTGCTGACTCAAGCCTAAAGAACCTCCGATCACAAACGCAATCTTACTTTTTCCATAGGTAGCTAATTTATCTAGGGTGTCCGCAAGCTCTTCCGAAGATTTCAGCTTTCCTTCTATCGCTAACGCAATCACATATGTATCGGGATGAATTTTTGCTAAAATTCGTTCCCCCTCTTTGTCTTTCACCTGCACCATTTCGGTTTCGCTTAATTCCTCAGGAGCTTTTTCATCTGGTACTTCTATTACTTCCACTTTCGCATAGCTCGACAATCTCTTTAAATATTCGTCGATTCCTTGCTTTAAATATTTTTCTTTCAGTTTTCCAACGGTAATAATCGAGATATTCACATTTAATCCTCACTTTATGAACAAGATATCCACAAAACTTATCCACATATCCACATTTTCTATCCACATCTTGTATGAGATCATTCGTTCGCCACAACATATACAGCTGTATTTTGACAATATTCACAGGTTGTTGATAACTCTTCTCCCTCTACTTTTGAGAGCATCGGAAACGTTTCAAACTCGTCTACAATCGTATCTATCGCCAGATCTACATGTTCTTCGCAAGCGTATATCATATTTGTTCTACATCCTTTTTTATCAGAATTTTTTCATTTTGTGGATAACTGCTTTATTAATCCACAACACATTCTAACATTTTCTCGAATCTTAGACCAATCCACAACAAAAAACAGGAAAGGTATCCCCTTCCTGCTTTATTTTGTCCACGATGTATTTTTATAATGTGTTTCCTGCCAGCTTCATGGTTGTTTCTTGAAGCTTCCCTTCACGATAAAATTTCACTTTTAGCGATTCGCCAACATTTTTCTTCGTATATAGATGCTTTCTTAATTCAATCGTATCATTAACCTTTTCCCCATCTAAATCCACAATGACATCAAGCTCCTTCAGACCAGCCTGTGATGCTGGGGAATTCGGCTCGACACGCATAACCGCAACCCCATTCGTAACGTCTTCCGGAAGCTTCAATGCTTCTTTTTGATAATAGGATGGAATCTCGTTCACCGATTGTAGTTCGATGCCCATATATGGACGATTCACTTTGCCTAGCTTTTCTAAATCCTCAATAATTGGGATAGCTGAATTGATTGGAATCGCAAGGCCAATACCCTCTACAGCACTTTCAGCAATTTTCATCGAATTAATCCCGATGACTTGGCCAGCAATATTGATGAGGGCACCCCCACTATTTCCTGGGTTAATCGCAGCATCTGTTTGTAAAACCTCTGCCTGCCAATCCACAATACCATTTTGGTCAATATCCACTGGAATTGCCCGCTCCAGTCCAGAAATAATTCCTTGCGTCACGGAACCGGAGAAAATCGCACCTAACGGATTTCCAATGGCAATCACAGGTTCTCCTGTTCTTAATGCATCAGAGTCGCCAAATTCGGCGATTGTTTCGATTTTACTTCCATCCACCTCAAGGACAGCTAAATCGGTCCATACATCGCTTCCACGCAATGTCGCGGGGATCTTTGTGCCATCTGTCAGAGAAATTTCTAATGAACTGGCACCTTCGACCACATGGTGATTCGTCACCACATAGGCCTTGCCGCCTTCTTTTTTATAGATAACGCCAGAGCCAGTACCCGCTTCTTCACCATTACTTCCTTCCCAAAAGCCAGTCCCTTGTATATTCGAAATTCCTACTACCGCATCAGCCGCTTTATCAACTGCTTTCGTAATATCAGTCTCCACATTCACTGCTACATTTCTTGTTTCGACGGCATTCCGATTTTCCGTGGCTTCCTCTGCAGGAGCAGAATTTCCTGGAATAAGGTTGTTATCCATTAGTCTTGGGAATGCCACAGCCACCAGTAAGGCCCCTAAAATTACTCCTACAAGACTTGCAAGTACATAACCACCTTTATTCCCCTTTGGTTTTTTATAACGGTTTTCATAGTCTTGGTCGTAATAACCCATATTCTTACCATTCCTTTCACTAGAACGATTGCTAGAAGTTATTCTTCCTTTATATACCTAATTATAATCGCCAAACATGAAAAATCTAACAAAAAGCAGTGAGTTTCTGCAATCTTACAGATTTGTTCATATTTTTTTCTTACTGTGTTACGATTTCAGTCGTTTCCTAACAAAAAGGCTCTTCCATGTTGATTTTTTGATTTTCACCAGGTCTACCCTAAGTACCCTACCCACTTAACCGGAGAAATTCCTTTTATTATGAAAAAATTAATGGATATTAGGTAAGCGGAGATTTTCCGCTAAATGACCCAAAAATCCTCAAAATCATGAAAAATGAATAGCTTAACAGGAAAAATTCCACTTATTTATAGAGAAGTAAGTAAACTCCTTGATTTAGACAGAGTTTATCCGTCTATTTCTTAATGTAAAATGTTCAACACCCACTTTTAACAGAGCTTACAGAAAAAACGAGTGTGGAAATCGCTCCACACTCGTTTTAGACAGCAGTTAATGCCGTTGGGATTTTCGGATCTGTATCGTAGAGCTCCACCTGCTCTCCTACAATAACGCCTTGTTCCTGTAGGGTTTGTGTTACCGACATCGTCGCTAGATCCTTCATATTATTATCTAAGCTTAAATGAGCCAAATAAATTCGCTTTGTTTGATCTCCAATCACTTCACTCATCGCAATTGCCGCATCTTCATTGGAAACGTGGCCGACATCACTTAGAATTCTTCGCTTAATACTCCATGGGTAATGCCCCATGCGAAGCATTTGTACATCATGATTGCTTTCAAACACATACATGTCAGCATTTGAAATAATACCCTTCATGCGGTCGCTCACATACCCTGTATCTGTAACTAGTACGAGCTTTTTCCCCTCATGATGGAAAGTATAAAACATAGGCTCCGCCGCATCATGAGACACGCCAAATGATTCAATATCTAAGGAACCAAAGCTCTTCACAGTTTCCATATCGAAAGTGAATTTTTGTTCTGTAGGAATCTCCCCGATTAAACCGCTCATCGCATCCCATGTCTTCTGATTCGCGTAAATCGGAAGCTTATACTTCCGAGCCACAACTCCGACGCCTTTAATATGGTCGCTATGCTCATGAGTTACGAGTAATCCTGAAAGCTTGCTCATATCACGATCAATTTTAGCAAATAAAGCTTCCATTTGCTTGCCACTTAAACCTGCATCCACTAAAAAGGAATGCTCTTCCGTCTCGACAAATATAGCATTTCCTGTACTCCCACTCGCGAGCACACTAAAGCGCATCCCCATTTTCCTTCACTCCACTATCTTTTTCTCTTCATTGTTTAATTGAATAATTTGACCATCAACTGCGTTAACGAACAAATCCTCTTCTCCATTGACCACAACTCGCCATATCGGCGTTAAAACCTGTGATGAGGTTAAGTGTACATAGGTATAATAGCCAAGCTCTACCTTCGTAATCTTACTTCCAAATGGCAATTCTCCATTTTCATATAAGGTTTCGATTGCGTTGATGGGTGGATAGACATTTACACCCTCTGAAAACTCCTCAAAGTTTTCAAGAATCGTCTGCTTATAACCGGTAATTTCCTGTTCCTCATTCACATAAAAGGTCAATTCACCATTTAGGTTTTTATATAGTTGTTTACCGTCTACCTGTTGATAGTAGGTAATCGTTTGATCTATTTCATTTACTTTCCAGAATTTATACTCGTCACCCTTATAAATATTATTTTGCAAATAAGGCCCCAGTTGCTCAGCGACATTCTCCTGGTTAATTGGATACGGCTCGTCCAAAATTGCTTCAATCGTTGTCTCATTTTTAATTGTAATCGACTGTCCTGTCAAAGTTGTATCTGCAATTTTTCCCAATTCATCCTTTGTGAATTTCTTAGGAGTAGCACTGACATACTTGTCCCTCTTAATATTCTTAGGGAGCTCTTTATACTCAATTTCTTCCGTCTTTAACTTATTTTCGAAAGAAGTTTCAGACATAAAATCAAGCTTATCATATGTTTTATAAAACTCATTAAGCAAATAGATATTGAGAATGAGGAAGGTTACAATAAAGATTGTTTTAATTCTACTCCAATCCAAATTCCAACCCCTCCTCTCCTGAATTCATATTCCACCATTGATCCTTATATTTATAGTACCAGGTAGGCTCTAAGTGAATGAGAGGATCTCCGTTCGTTCTTTTCATCTCATAACCAAGAACTAATTCTTGAATAAACTCCGGCTCAATATTTTCTCGGTTTATTAGCCGTTCAAGTGTGTCCACACCAGACATCAGTTCAACTGCGGATGATTCAACTGGTTGGTTATCCAGCATAAAATTATTTCGTAAGTATTGATAGATGCTCGTTTTACCCCATATTTGCAAAATCTCTGACATTCCATTATCACTAAAAACAGGGTGTCCTGCTGAATCATAGATTCGGAATAATACTGTTTGCTCTAGCTCGTCAATCCCAACAAAATAATAGTTATCCGTCCAGCCTTGATGACCGTTGACAAAATCGATGCTTTGTCGGAGTAGATGACTCGAATCAACCGTAACATCCTTTTCCTGCGTTGTATCAACATACAAGAGAGTATTCGTCTTCATATTTACACTGAGCAGCGTAGATGAATCCTTGTATTCTTCTCCTGATTCTGTCGAATTTCTTCTGACCAAATCCGGATATCGAAATAAGGCATCACGGAATTTGGTCGTTTCAATCACATCTAACAAATAATTGTAAGCATTGATCGTCACCGGCTCGGTACCAACCAACAGCTTTTGATTTTCTGACAAAGTTTCTAGTGCATACGGAGCAAAATACTTATTGGTTGAACCTTTTTCAAAGTAATCTTCTTTAAAATTTGTAATAAAGGATGCCGTTACACTTGAGCGAAATGCTCGGTGATCAGTTGTTGATATAAAATAGACATTCCCGTTTTGCTTGTTAATATTATTTAGATCAATAATGATTTGATCAAATGTTACATTTGACGTATTGTCATCTTTAATTCCCAGTACATTCTTGTATATTTCCATCGGTACATTGTCAGGAAATACGATTTGAGCATGTCCATTTTCATAAATAAAATCCGATAGTTCGCCCGTTTGATTTGTCACATCTTCTAAATCAGTGAAACTCCAAGTACTAGCCTCTTTTATAATCCGATCAATTTCACCAATTTGGGTCGTCCCATAATGAGCATTATCACTGTGATAATAAATTTGAACCGGTTTTATAACCTGATTAATCTCTTTACTTTCACTAATCGAAACACTCGGTACGAATGAAGGATCTTCCATTAATTCGTTCTTTGGTTGATACGTCCAAATGCTCCATGTTAAATAAATACTCATCACAATAAGGATTGTTAAGATGATTGATTTTATATTTTCATATGTCATGACCAATCATCCTCTTCCGTTTGTAAATAAGGCAAGCTAAACGAAACAGTAGTTCCCTTTCCTTCTACACTTCTAGCCCAAATCTTACCACCGTGAGCTTCTACCATTTCTTTAGCAATCGCTAAACCAAGGCCTGTACCGCCAAGCTTTCTTGTTCTAGCTTTATCCACTCGATAAAAACGTTCAAAGATTTTTTCGAGATTATCTTTCGGGATTCCGACACCTTCATCGGAAACACTAATAATGATCATTTCTTCTTCTTCCACCATTTTAAAGGTAATCTTTCCACCCTCTGGGGAGTATTTCAATGCATTAGAAATAATATTGTCTAATACTTGGGTTAGTTTGTCTGGATCGATCTCCACAAAGGTCGCTTGGTCAAGCAGTTTTCGCTCAAAACGGACATTTTGCTCCTTCGCTAATTCAAACCGATCAATAATCCGACTATAAAATTGGACAAAATCAACCCACTCAGTTGTTAGCTGATAGTCCTTGCTATCTAATTTAGATAACTGCAACAGGTCATTTACAAGGCGTATCATTCGCTCTGTTTCATTTTGCGTTACTTCTAGAAAATTAGGGGCAATTTCTTCGTCTTTCCATGCTCCTTCAGCAAGGGCTTCTACATAGCTCCTCATCGTCGTCAATGGCGTACGAAGTTCATGCGAAACGTTCGCTACAAACTCACGTCTTTCCATATCGATTTTTTCCTGCTCAGTAATGTCATGAAGTACCGCAATTAACCCATTTACAAAACCTGTTTCTTTTTGAATCACACTTATATTCGCCCGTAATACATACGGTTTTGTTGCAGTGCTATAATTTAAAATAATCGATTCCTTCGTTTCGATTAACTCTTCCAGCGTATATTCTTCCTCGATGCCTAAAAGAGAAACGATCGATGTCGATAAAATTGTTTCACGTGAAACATCCAACATTTTTGCAGCAGGCTCATTAATCAGGATGACTCGCCCTTTCCGATCGGTGGCAATCACCCCATCCGTCATGTAGGAAAGGACGGAGGAAAGTTTTCGTTTTTCCCCTTCCGTTGTAGCCTGTGCCTCTTGCAGTTTTTTCGTCAAACTGTTAAAAGTCATCGCCAATTCGCCGATTTCGTCATAGCCATACACTTTAACTTTTCGCGAAAAATTCCCTTTTGACATAGCAATTGCTTGTTTTCTCATATCTGTGATCGGTCTCGTAATCGTACGTGCAAGAAAGACAACTAAAAGTGCGCTAATTCCTAATGAAATGGCTGTACCCGTGGCGAAAATTTGATTAATCGTCTTCATTTGAGAATAGACATTTTCAACATTGGCGATTAAAAATATCACTCCGATCACATCATCATCCACGTTAATCGGTTCTGCTAGTTTCCAAATTCGATTACCAGACTTAGGGTCAATAAGCGTTTGCTCATCTCCATCCTTGTCAGCTGTCGCAATGACCTTCCAAATTAATCGATCCGTCGTTCTTTGGCCAACGATCCCTTGATTATTTGGATCAGACGTCCCGATAATTCTTGAGGAGGTTCCTTCAATGACCTGAACCTCTACAATATCTGCAGTATTATTGAAATCCTTTAAAATATTGTAGACATCTTCTTGTAACGTCGGTCCCTCTTCCTCTGGATTTCTTTCCTTCGCCATTTCTTCGCCCACATAGTAAGACAATAAATCGACCCGCTCTTGAATAGACGTTTCAAAGTTTCTTAATAGTGTAGACTCTAACTGGCGAACAAAATACGCACCGATAATTTGCATCGCGACCAATAAGAGCAATACATAAATGAGTACAAGCTTCAAATGAATGGAACGAAAAAAACCTACTTTTTTCATGGAAATGGATTACTCCTGTTCAGGATTTCTTAAGTAGTACCCTACTCCTCTTCTTGTTACGATCCATGTAGGATGACTCGGATTGTCTTCGATTTTTTCACGGAGGCGACGTATCGTCACATCGACTGTTCTCACGTCACCATAATAATCGTAGCCCCACACCGTTTGAAGAAGATGTTCTCTCGTCATAACTTGTCCAATATGCTTCGCTAAATAATGAAGCAACTCGAACTCTCGGTGTGTCAATTCGATTTTCTCTCCACGTTTGGAAACAATATAGGCATCAGGATGAATGATCAATTGTCCCACTGCGATTTCATTTGTTTCATCTTCTTCAGCTTGTGAAGATACATGTTGATGCCTTCTTAAATTTGCTTTCACACGAGCAATAAGCTCTCTAGAACTAAAAGGCTTGGTCACATAATCATCAGCCCCTAGCTCTAAGCCTAAAACTTTATCTATTTCTGAATCCTTTGCTGTTAACATAATAATTGGCATTTCATATTTCTTACGGACTTCTCGACAAACCTCCATGCCATCTCTTTGAGGTAGCATGATATCCAATAAAATCAGATCCGGCTTGATTTCCTCCACCATTTCAAGGGCTTTATTGCCATCATAAGCGCAATATACATCATATCCCTCTTTTTTCAGATTGAACTGGAGAATATCCGCAATTGGTTTTTCATCATCAACGACCAGAATTTTTTTATCCATACCTTTTCTCCTTTAAGATAAGATTGAATACCCCTTTAAAAACATTCTTTCATTTACTGTACCATTTTATCAAAGGGAATTCATCTATTACATCGAAAAGCGCAAGCGGCTTGCACAGCCCCGAAAAGCACTGGAAAGCCAGATGATGAAGTTTGTACTTTAACTTCAACATCTGGCTTGAAGTGACTCGAGGGGTTAGCCGCTGGAGCTAGACATTCCCCCACTATGAAGCAACAAAGAGCCTCTATCATTACTAGAGACTCTTTCTAAGGATGAGAAAAGCTCCGATCTATAAGACCTTCTGCTTTTCTTATCACAAGTAATCTAATGGGTTTTCCAGATTGCCATTTTTATAGATTTCAAAATGCAAGTGAATACCTGTTGAATTCCCTGTGGAACCCATCACTCCGATTTTTGAACCTTTGCTCACGGTTTGTCCTACACTCACATTAATAGAAGATAGATGAGCATATACAGTCTCATAACCGTTTTGATGGTCAATCACGACTTTATTTCCATAGCCGCTAGAATTACCTGCAAATTTCACAATTCCATTATCGGCTGCCTTGATGGTTCGATCACTTGGTCGTGCAATATCAATCCCTTTATGAAATTTGCCCCATCTAGTTCCTTGTTTACTGGAAATATACCCTCCAACTGCTGGCCAAGCAAATGTTCCCTCACCTCGAGAAGGAATGACCCTCGTCCCTTTGACCACAATATAGGCAGTTGGCTCTTCAAGGATGTTTTCGTTAAGTATTTCTTTATTTAAAAGAACACCATTATGTTCTGATATTTTATATGCTACCTCTCTAGAACCGTCATTTCCTTCTTGCTTCACTTCGGTATCGCCCTTATACATCGTTTCGTCTTCTTCGACAATTTTGTCATAAGGAATCGATTCCTTCAGAAAGACTTCCTTCTCGACCATCACTTCAACTAACGGCTTTAACACTGTCACGTTTAGCTCTTGGTCTATTTTAATAAAATCGTCTTCCTGCAATTCAGGATTTAGTGTAAGCAATTGTTCTAGATTCATATCATGATCACTAGCAATTTGACTAAGAGCATCTCCAACTTGGACTTTATACTTCTTTTCTTCTAAAGTCCCTTTCAAGATATAATTAACAGCTTCTTCAACTGCTAATATTTTCGAAGGAGTGACCTTTTTATTCGTATAAGCAACCTCTTTTGAGAGCTTGACATCTAATATCCGTGTTTCATTTTCCTTTAAAGGTGGTAAAGCTTCTGTAGTAGTGGTTTTTTGCTGTTCAAGTTGTTCTAGCTGTTCTTTTGTTACATATTTAAGCTTTAATGCTTCAATCACTTGTTTGGCTACTTCTGAATCCTTCACATATACTTGTGCGTCTTCACCAAATGAAATCTCAGTGGCAACAGCTTTGATCGATAGAAGTTCATCTAGCTTCTTAACCACCTCTTGATCATCCGTATCGGAAGCATTTTGGAACACATGTTCAGGAACATATGTAAGCTCTGGTCCAACAGTAAGGTTTAATTTCGTATCAAGAACCTCCTGTTTATCCTCCACTTTATTATCAACGATATTTTCAACTATTTTTTTGTCTGACACAGTACCGATGTAATCATCATCGACATACACATAATAAACGGTATTAAAGGCTAAATCGGCAAATACATGCGCACCAACTCCTAATGTTAGGGTCGTTAAAGCGATTACAGAAAAAGTAACCTTCTTAAAGCCTTTGCTTCCATTGCCCGTGAGTTTGGACAGACTCTTAAATCTTGTATTCATGTAAATCCTCCCTAGACTACCGACAACTTTTCACCTTCTTTAATGTACCATAGTTTAATTTTTAAAGATTAATAGACTCCATAATGTAACATAAATGTATAATAGCTGACGAATTCTTACAAAGCTTGTACAAATCGTACATGCAATAGAGGCTTAGTTATAGGGAATCAAGGGATTTTGTCTGAGATAGAGAGACTTGAGAGAAACTGGATCAATTCTAGAAAATTTTCTAATAATTTTACGTGAATGTTGCATTCATGTAACAAAAAAAGAGTATGCAGTTTGCATACTCCTTCATTTCTTTAGTTTTGACGCCAAGGATTCATCACAACATTCGTTTGTGAACGATCTGGACCCACTGAGAAGATTGATAATGGAATTCCAGTAAGCTGTGCTACTCTTTCAAGATAATGACGCGCATTTGCTGGGAGCTCATCTAATGATTTGCAACCAGTAATGTCTTCTGTCCAGCCTGGTAGTTCTTCAAAAACAGGCTCACATTCCGCTAATACCTTAAGGCTAGCTGGGAATTCCTCAATTACTTCCCCATTGTAGCGGTACGCCACACAGATTTTTAACGTTTCAATACCAGTTAAAACATCAATGGAGTTTAAAGATAAGTCTGTGATTCCACTTACACGACGAGCGTGACGAACAACGACACTATCGAACCAACCAACACGACGTGGACGACCAGTTGTTGTACCGTATTCACGACCTACTTCGCGAATTTGGTGACCAATTTCGTTATCCAATTCTGTTGGGAACGGGCCATCTCCTACACGTGTTGTATATGCCTTACATACCCCAACAACGTGCTTGATTTTACTTGGACCAACACCCGAACCGATTGTTACTCCACCGGCTACAGGGTTTGAAGAAGTTACAAATGGATACGTACCTTGGTCAATATCCAGCATAACTCCTTGAGCACCTTCGAATAGTACACGGCGACCTTCATCAAGAGCATCGTTTAATACAACAGATGTATCAACAACATAATGCTTGATTTGTTGGCCATATTCGTAGTATTCGTCTAAGATATCTTCAATTTTGAAGCCTTCTGTTTCGTAGATGCGCTCAAGTAAACGATTTTTCTCTTTTAAATTGCGCGCTAATTTTTCTTCGAATACTTCTCTATCCAAAAGATCAGCTACGCGAATACCGATACGAGCTGCTTTATCCATGTAAGCAGGTCCGATTCCCTTTTTCGTCGTACCGATTTTGTTATCTCCCTTGCTCTCTTCCTCAACCTCATCCAACTTTAAATGATAAGGAAGAATTACGTGAGCACGATTACTAATACGTAGATTATCAGTCGTTACAGCTTTTTCATGTAAATACGCAAGTTCTTTTACAAGTGCCTTCGGATCAACAACCATTCCATTTCCGATTACACAAATCTTATCTTTATAAAAAATCCCTGAAGGAATTAAGTGTAATTTATACGTTTCTCCGTCAAACTTAATGGTATGACCTGCGTTGTTTCCACCCTGATAACGAGCGATTACTTCCGCATTCTCTGAAAGGAAATCGGTAATTTTCCCTTTACCTTCATCTCCCCATTGTGTTCCAACAACTACTACTGATGACATTAAAGAAGCACCTCCATAAGGTTAACGATCATTGTTCTTTCCAAACAAAATAAGTGTACAATTCTACATAAAGAAAGTCAATGAAACACGAACATTTTTTCAAAAATACTTATATTTTGTTCGTGAATAATTCGAAATTATTTCCCAACAAATAAAAAAGACTAGCCGTAGCTAATCTTTTTCTGAATTTATCCGGTTGGAACTGCAGCATCATCAAATCGCCGCTCTAAATTAACGAACTTATTATATTCCTTCACGAAGGCCAAGGAGACTGTTCCTGTTGGGCCGTTACGTTGCTTCGCTATGATGATTTCAATGATGTTTTTGTTCTCTGATTCCTTATCATAGTAGTCATCACGATATAGGAAGGCTACGATATCCGCATCCTGCTCAATACTTCCTGATTCACGAATATCAGACATCATTGGACGTTTATCTTGACGTTGCTCTACCCCACGAGAAAGCTGGGAAAGTGCAATAACTGGTACCTGAAGCTCACGGGCAAGCTGCTTTAAGGAACGAGAAATCTCAGAAACCTCTTGCTGACGGTTTTCGCCAGAACGGCCACTTCCTAAAATCAACTGCAAGTAATCAATTAAGATCATCCCTAAACCATGCTCCTGTTTCAAACGACGGCATTTTGCACGAATATCCTGCACACGAACACCAGGTGTATCATCGATGAAAATGCCCGCATTTGATAAGCTTCCCATTGCCATTGTCAGCTTACCCCAGTCCTCATCAGTTAAGGAACCCGTTCTTAAGCGTTGGGCATCGATATTTCCTTCAGCACAGAGCATACGCATAACAAGCTGTTCCGCACCCATCTCCAAACTGAAGATCGCTACATTTTCACCTGTTTTCGTCGCAACGTTTTGTGAAATATTCAAGGCAAAGGCTGTTTTACCAACAGATGGACGAGCTCCAACAATAATCAAGTCATTTCGTTGGAATCCAGCCGTCATTTTATCGAGTTCAACAAATCCTGTCGAGATTCCAGTGATATCACCTACACGATTGTGCATTAATTCAATATTATCGTACGTGCGAACGAGAACATCTTTAATGTTATGAAAGGCTCCTCCGTTTTTACGACCGGATACTTCCATAACCTTTTTTTCTGCCTCAACAAGAAGTGCATCTACCTCATCTTCCCGTTGATAACCATCTGTAGCAATTTCTGTAGCTGTGCGAATCAATCTTCTTAAAAGGGACTTCTCCTCAACAATTTTTGCATAGAACTCAATGTTCGCAGCAGTTGGTACTGAACCTGCAAGTTCACTTAAATAGCTGATTCCGCCAACATCCTCAAGTAATTTCGTGGCTGCTAGTTCTTCGGAAACAGTGATTAAGTCAACCGCCTTCCCTGCATCATTTAGCGTTAGCATCACATTGAATATCTTTTGGTGTGCTGCACGATAAAAATCCTCAGGAATCAAGATTTCGGTTGCCTGCGTTAATGAAGAAGGTTCTAAGAAAATAGCACCTAGTACAGCTTGCTCAGCTTCAATATTTTGTGGGGGAAGTCGATCTGCAAATAAATCACTCATTATAGGAAAACCTCCTTACAGATGACTAGAAACATATCCATAAATCTATTAATTAAGTATATAAAGTGTGTATGATTGCTGGACAATTAAACTACTAAATAGAAAAAAATTTTAATTAAAAGGCTCTTTTCGCAAACATTGTTTATTTTCTTACGAAAAAAACTTGTTGCTTTTGAGTTATAACTTGGTAAGTACATTTCTAATTTAAACTCAATTAGAAGTCAGATGGCAGCGAAAAGTGCCGTGCAAAAATAATGTGTGAATAGGAACCCCATAGGAGGTGTAAATGTCGGCTTTAGATTTTTTTCGAAGAAAAAAATTAGGACATTTACGAAAAAAAACAATCATTACGAAAATAGCGAATTAGAAAAATGTGACCAGCATTCAACCGATCACATTTCTTTCATTATTTTATCATGTTTTCACGGAAATGGTACTTCCAAAATTAGTTTCCTTCTTTTACATGTACATTAAGGGTAGCTGTTACTTCTGTATGAAGCTTAACAGGAACCTTTGTATAGCCTAGTGCTCGAATCGCATCATCCAGTTCAATTTTACGCTTATCGATTTTTATACCATGTACTTTTTGAAGAGCATCTGCTATTTGTTTACTTGTGATAGAACCAAATAGTCGTCCACCCTCACCTGATTTTGCAGAAAGCTCAACCGTTAACTGCTCAATCACTTCTTTTAGTTCTTTTGCGTCAGCTAGCTCTTCTGCTGCTAACTTTTCTTCCTTTTTCTTTTGTGCATTCAAACTGCTAACATTCGATGAGTTTGCTTCAACAGCGAGTCCTTGCTTAAGTAAAAAGTTTTGTGCATACCCGTCAGCAACGTTTTTTACTTCGCCTTTTTTCCCTTTTCCTTTAACATCCTTTAGAAAAATTACTTTCATTGCTTCTTTCTCCCTTCTAAATATTCTTCGATCGTTTCTAACAATGCCTGTTCTACTTCTTCGATTTCCATATCATAAACCTGTGTAGCTGCGTTGGTCAAGTGACCTCCACCACCGATGTTTTCCATAATGACTTGAACATTGATATCCCCTAATGAACGAGCACTGATCCCTATCATGTTATCCGAGCGCTTGGATATGACAAAGGAAGCTACTATTCCATCCATTGTTAAAAGTGTATCCGCCGTTTGGGCAATTAACACTTGATCAAGCACTTGTTCTGCATTCCCTTTTGCAATGGCAATTCCATCTTTGTAAAAATAGACGGATTCAATCAATTTCGCTCGTTTTAAGAAGGTTTCAACATCCTCTTTTAAGAATTTCTGCACAAGTACCGTATCCGCTCCCTGTCCACGAAGATAGGAGGCTGCATCAAAGGTTCTTGCACCCGTTCTTAAGGTAAAGCTTTTTGTATCAACAATGATCCCTGCCAATAGGGCTGTTGCCTCTAGCATATCAATTTTACTTTTCTTCGGTTGGTATTCAAGCAGCTCCGTCACCAATTCGGCTGTGGAAGAAGCATACGGCTCCATATAAACAAGTAATGGGTTCTCAATAAACTCCTCACCACGACGGTGATGGTCAATGACGACAACATGATCAATGCGATGAAGCAATCTTTCTTCAATGACCATAGAAGGCTTATGTGTATCAACCACGACCAAGAGCGTATCTTCTGTCGCAATCTCAAGAGCTTGCTCTGGGGAAATAAAGCGTGAGAATAGCCACTCATGCTTTCTAATTTCATCCATCAGTCTGCGAACTCCAGTATCGATTTCGTTAAAATTCATCACAATGTACCCTTCACATTGATTCATTTGAGCTACTTTTTGAATTCCAATGGCCGCGCCAATGGCATCCATATCAGGATTCTTATGGCCCATAATGATGACTTTGTCACTATCTGTGATCAAATCCTTTAAGGCGTGAGAAATCACGCGTGCACGTACTCTCGTCCGTTTTTCAACAGGGTTTGTTTTTCCGCCAAAGAACTTCACTTTTCCATTCGTTTGTTTAATCGCAACTTGGTCTCCTCCACGCCCCAAAGCTAAATCTAAGCTCGATTGTGCAAGCTCACCAAGCTCTGGTAAAGAAGGAACGCCAGTCCCTACCCCGATACTTAACGTAAGTGGAACATTTTGTTTAGATGTAATTTCACGAACATCATCTAAAATGGAGAATTTCCCTTTTTCTAATAAATGAAGAATTTGTTCATTAAAAACAGCAATAAATCTGTCTGAAGAAACACGTTTTAAGAAGACGCCATTATCATTAGCCCACTTGTTTAGTATGGACGTTACAAGGCTGTTTAGGCTACTTCTCGCTTGGTCGTCCATCCCTTGTGTCAAATCATCATAGTTATCTAAAAAGATGATTCCTATAGCCGTTCGCTCATCTTCATACATTTTTTCTACTTCAACTTGCTCGGTGATGTCGAAGAAATAAAGCAATCTTTCTTCAGCACGATGAACCACTCTAAATTTCCGATCCAATAAAGGAATAATCTCCGTTTCCACTTCCTGTTTAATTAAAGGAATCACCGAGTCCCCTACGTCATAAAGGGAACGTCCTACTAACGTCTCCTCATCAAAACAGGATGCTAAAAATGGATTCGCCCATTCAATATAATAATCGTCATTATAGAGCATAATCCCAATCGGCATTTCCATTAACGCCTCTTCCCCCACTTTTTTCAAGCGGTAAGAAAGCGTCGTAATATACTTCTCCGTTTCCTGGCGTTGCTTATATTCAATTAAAAACAGATAGTAAAATGGAATGGCGGCGATCACTACTCCAATTAGGCATATGATCCAATTATAATAAGCTAATATTCCTAGTATCACTAGGTCAATCAAGATCAAGGCAAAAATCGGATAGCGAGTCGGCCATTTATCCAAATAAGAAGGCATTTTTTCAGCTCCCAAATTTCTAAGCTTTTCTTCCAATATATATACAAATCGATGTTATCATGCACACTTCAATTTTTAAAATCGATCCATTATTTTTTTTCACTTATACGCTTTCTAAAGTCAAAACCTAAATCAATTATACCTAATATCCTTACAATAGAAAGAAGGAATGGAACAAGGATTGTTAAAACCGTCATAATGATCGGTAGGGCCTTCGGATAGCCTTTCTGATAAGAAAAATAATAAATGAGCGATAGCCCCTGTAAAACCATAAATAACTGCAGAACAAAGGCTAAATTAATGAGTGCTGTATACCAAAAAGTCCCCTCTTCAGGATTAAAGATAAGAGATGCTACTAACACACCTAAGTAATACCATAATAGGCTTTTTGGAAGTTGTAACTCTCTAAAAGGTGACCACTTTGGAATCGCAACCCCCAACCTTTTCGCGATTGGAAAAGAAACTAGTTCAATGATCATCACGACTAGAATGGAGGACATCACGAATAAACTTGGTACAAGCGTTTCGAGCATGTCTATGCCCATTTCAAATTGTTCCATCATTTTCGGATCTGGCGTTTGTCCTAATGAGCCTAAGATTTCCTTCGATTGATCCATGGATAGTTTAATCGTTTGAATCGATTCTTTAATGATATCTATATTAAAAAATGTGACAGTTACCGCATATGTTAGAATCGTGACGATTAAGAAAGCTAAAGTTCCAGCGATATATCCACTTACTCTACTCTTCTTTTCTCGAATACAATCCCCAAGAACAATTCCTGTAAGACCATATAAAATGGTTAAAGGTAAAGCCAAAATTGACCCAACTATAAAAGAAATCAATAGCCCTCCAATAAAAAAGACAAAGGAGCTCTTTCGATCATTTTTCGTAGCAAACATAATAAATGGTAAGGCCAAAAACAAATTACTGACAATCCCTAGTACAGGTATGTAAAGCGTCATCAGCAATAAAACAGCAAAGGTAGCAAGAAACAAAGCTCCTTCTGTTAGCTTATGTACATTTTTCACTCTCAAACCTCCTGACAAAGTCCTAAGACCTATTTTATCGATAATACTCTCGGGCTTCAACCAATCGGTTCTATCAAAAGGCTCTTTTCGCAGACATTGTTGCTTTTTTGATTCGTAGTTTGGCATACAAATCTCCTGTTTTACCTAAAAAAACATATGGGAGAAGCGAAAAGTGCCGTGCAAAAATAATGTGTGACTCTAAACCCAGTTGGGAGTGTAAATGTCGGCCTTTGGATTTTTCGAAGAAAAAAATTAGGACATTTACGAAAAAAACCACAATCATTGCGAAAACAGCGTATCAAAGAGCACAAGCGTAGGTTTAACAACATTCGATGCGTTATCAAACTAAACTTAAACATAGTAAAAAAGACAGCTGGTTAACGGAACCAAACTGTCTTTTTGTCATTTATTATTCACCTGTAACGTATGGTAATAATGCCATCATACGTGCACGCTTAATAGCAACAGTTAATTTACGTTGGTATTTAGCGTTTGTACCAGTTACACGTCTTGGTAAAATCTTTCCACGTTCAGAGATGAATTTTTTAAGTAGATCTACATCTTTATAATCGATGTGAGTGATTCCGTTTGCTGTGAAATAGCAAACTTTACGGCGCTTAGCGCGACCGCCTCTACGTCCTCCCATAGCCATGGTTATTTCCCTCCTCTATAGTTATTAGATCGAATCTAATTAGAATGGAAGATCGTCATCCGAGATGTCGATTTGACCGCCACCTGCAAATGGATCTTCATCTATACGGGTATACCCGCCTTGGTTATCGTTGCGAGATGGTTGATTCTGATTACCGTAAGGAGCTCCTTGGCTCTGGCCACCGAAGCCACCAGCATTGCCTCCAGAACCACCTTTCGGTTCAAGGAATTGCACGCTCTCAGCTACAATTTCTGTAACATAAACGCGTTTCCCATCTTGTCCCTCATAATTACGTGTTTGAATTCGACCATCAACACCAGCAAGGCTTCCTTTTTTCAAGAAGTTTGCTACGTTTTCAGCTGGACGACGCCAAATGACGCAGTTAATGAAGTCTGCTTCTCTTTCCCCTTGTTGATTCGAAAAAGTACGATTCACAGCAAGAGTAAATGTCGCAACGGGAACACCATTTGGTGTATAACGCAATTCAGGATCTTTCGTTAAACGTCCGACTAGAACTACACGATTCATCATCAGAATCAACTCCTCTCTTTGACAAATGTTTCACGTGAAACATTTGGTTAAATGACTATATGTCTTAAATTACTTATCTTCTTTGATTACGATGTGGCGGATGATATCCTCGCTAATTTTAGCTAAACGAGAGAATTCTTCCACAGCAGCTGCATCAGCGTTAACTTTTACAAGTTGGTAGTAGCCATCACGGAAATCATTGATTTCGTATGCAAGACGACGCTTACCCCACTCTTTTGATTCAGCAACTTCCGCACCATTACTAGTTAAGATACCATCAAAGCGCTCTACAAGTGCTTTTTTAGCTTCATCTTCAATATTTGGGCGGATGATGTACATAATTTCGTACGCTCTCATCACGTTCACCTCCTTTTGGACTAACGGCCCTTCAATAGGGCAAGGAGCAATATTCATTACTCACAAGAAGAAATTATAACATACATATGACAAAAGTACAAGAGCAACAAAAAACACCCTGTTTTGGACAGGATGTTTTAGAAAACTATTATACATTAAAACGGAAGTGAATGATGTCGCCATCTTTTACTTCGTATTCTTTACCTTCTAAACGAACTTTTCCAGCTTCTTTTGCAGCGACCATGTTTCCTGCTGCTAACAGATCATCATAGAAAACTGTTTCCGCACGGATAAAGCCTCTTTCAAAGTCAGAGTGGATAATTCCAGCACATTGTGGTGCTTTCATACCCTTTCTAAATGTCCAAGCACGAACTTCTTGAACTCCAGCAGTGAAGTAAGTAGCTAGTCCAAGTAAATGATAAGATGCACGGATTAATTGGTCTAATCCTGATTCTTCAATTCCAAGCTCTTGAAGGAACATTGTTTTTTCTTCCCCTTCAAGTTCAGCAATTTCAGATTCAATTTTAGCACAAATCACGATAACCTCAGCATTGTCTTGTGCCGCAAATTCTTTTACCTTTTGAACATATTCATTTGCAGATGGATCCGCAACATCATCTTCCCCAACGTTTGCTACATACAGCATTGGTTTAATCGTAAGAAGGTGAAGTCCTTTTGCAATTTTAAATTGCTCATCCGTGAACTCAACTGTTCTTGCTGGTTTACTAGCTTCAAAAGCCTCTTTTAGCATTTCTAAAATTTCAAGTTCTGCAACTGCCTCTTTATCCTTTTGCTTCGCTAATTTCCCAACACGAGCAAGGCGTTTTTCAACAGATTCTAGGTCAGCTAAAATAAGCTCTAAATTGATCGTCTCAATATCGTCTAAAGGATCAACTATACCAGAAACATGTGTGATGTTTTCGTCTTCAAAACAACGAACTACTTGGCAAATCGCATCTACTTCTCGGATATTAGCCAAGAATTTATTTCCAAGACCTTCCCCTTTACTTGCACCCTTTACGATTCCTGCAATATCTGTAAATTCAAAGGTTGTTGGAACAGTCTTTTTCGGTTGAACCAATTCTGTTAATTTTGTTAAACGTTCATCAGGAACTTCTACGATCCCTACGTTCGGATCAATTGTACAGAAAGGATAGTTAGCCGATTCTGCTCCTGCTTGTGTAATTGCGTTAAATAAAGTAGATTTTCCAACGTTCGGTAAACCTACAATCCCTGCCGTTAAGGCCATCCAAAGTCACTCCTCATATCTATATGCAAAATAATAAATCATTTTCTTCTCAAAATAATTAACCTTAACCAATTATAGAGAGTTCCCTCCTAAAAGACAAGGTAACATCCATTATTCATTGGCCGCTTCAATATTAACTAAGCAATCATATAAAATGCTACCCAAACCATTATCTGACACTTGGCTAGATGTTAATTGATTTACAGAGCCGCCAAATTTAGCCCAAATACCTTCATCAATTTTAACAATATCGTTATGCACGCCCTGCTTCAAAACAGTGACATAACCAAAAATTTCTCCCCGTTCATTCCATACGCGGACATAATCGTCATCCTTAAATTGCAACCGTTCGGCAATATTTTCGGAGATTTCCACACGAACTTTTGGCTCAGGTGAAAGCAAATGATAGTGCTGAGAATGATTGGAACGCAATGGATGAATGGTTAATAACTGATATGGGAATTTTTTTGCTAGCTCAACATTTGTCCATTTCGATTCCTTTGGTAAAGCTAAAGTTAATTGACCTGATAAGCCTTTTTGTTCAGCACGCTTTGATGTAAATTCATATTTACCGCTTGGCGTTTTAAAATGAAAGTCATTCCACGGAATTTCATCAACCAGCAGCTCAGCATGACCAATCTCTTTCAGCTGAGATAGAGACAGTCCTTTTTCAATTAGACCCTTCATGCCGATTTCTAAAAATTGTACGCGTGTATAGTTAAATTTCTCACCAAAGCCTAATCGTTTTGCCAGCTCGCTCCAGATCCATAGATCCGATTTCGCCTCCCCTGGTGCCGATACAAGCTGTGGTCCATAATTTACATAGGCATGATACATCGATGAGTAGTAAACATCCTCTTCTTCAAAGACTGTTGTTGTTGGTAGGACATAATCAGCCATTTCTGCTGTGTCCGTCATAAATTGTTCGATCACAACAAGTGTTTCGACAGAGGAGAATGCCTTTTTCACGACATTTGTATCTGGAACCTGTGTTAAAGGATTTCCGCATGTCACAAAGATCATTTTAATTTCTGGCGTTTTTGCGGAAAGAATTTTCTCCGCCTGCTCCATCATCGTAAAGTAACGATGCTCTTGTTTTTCGTTAGCTAATGACAGTTCCGCTACGTCAAAGCTTTGTCCAACCTGTTTATGTGCATAATTCGCTCCGCCACCTGCAATACCAATATTTCCACTTATCGCTACAAGCGCATCAATTAGGCGAATGGTGTTGCCTCCATTTTCATATCTTTGCATGCCTAAACCAATAAAGGTTGATGTAGGTCTGTCACCATATACGTAAGCAAGCTGTGTTATTTTTTCAACCGATACTTCCGTTTTCTCTGCAATTTCTTCAATCGAAACTCCATTTAATAATCCCAGCAAATCATCAAAACCAACTGAATGATTGTGGATAAACTCCTGGTTTTCGAGCCCAAGACGTAGCATTTCCTTCATAATTCCTACTGCCAATAATCCGTCCATCCCTGGCTTCACAGTAATATGATCGTGCGCAATTTTGGCAGTAGCGTTAAAAATCGGATCAATTACAATTAGGTTCGCACCACGCTTTTTTGCTTCCTGCAAGGCTTGAAAAAGATGCAAGTTCGTTCTTGCTACATTTCTTCCCCAAACAATGATGTTCTTGCTATTGAAAATATCTTCAGGAGAATGACTATAGGCATCACCGAAATCCCATGTTTGACCTTCGATTCCAGAACCCCAACAAATAGAACCAATTAATTCTGTCACCCCACCAAAACAATTAAAAAAGCGTTTATCGAGATTTTTTAGCAATCCACCGTTCGCATAATCATGGCTATGAAGAATCGAAGTAGAACCATGTTCAGCCTTTAAAGTCTTCATTTTCTCGGAAATTTCCTCCAAAGCCTGCTTCCATGAAATTCTAGTAAACTCTCCATCTATTTTTTTCAGAGGATATAATAATCGCTCAGAAGAATTCGTTCTTTTCTCAAGCATTCTGCCACGACCACAGATCTTTCCCTTTGTGATCGGATGAGTTTCATCTCCGTCTACCTTCGTTACTTTTCCATCTTCAACTACGACTTTAAATCCACAGCTGTCAAAGCAATTTAACGGACATGCAGATGTATACACCTTAGACAAATTTACTCCCCTCCATCCGCCTTCATTTTTCTAAGAATAATACAATTATGAAATTTCTACAACGAAATAGGGCCATCCAAAATGGACCATTAAGGTTTTTTTCAAAGAAAAAAACCTTGCAGACAAACTAATAAGCATAATATATATATTTCTACGTTAAAATCGGCCTTAAGATTTTAACAAACAACCTTTGCAAGAATAAATGGATAAAGAAAAAGCACAAAGATTACTCTTCATGCTTCACTAATACTTTTTTTAATTTACGTGAAAACTCTTTTCGAGGAATTAACACACTGTGGGAACAACCTTCACATTTAATTCGAATATCCATTCCTAAACGGATGATTTTCCATCGATTTGTACCGCAAGGATGTTGTTTTTTCATTTCTACTATGTCATTTAGGCCGAATTCCTTTTGTTCCAATGTGATCACTCCTTCATAACTACTTCCTTTTATACAATATAACTATTTTAGCAATTTTTCATGAAAGTTTGTAGGGCTTGTCCACTAGATTCAAAAATTTTTCTCCCACTATTTCTGCGAGATTCAAAACTAGTACGTATAGATTTCACTATTTTTCCATATACTGTTACTACTAATTTTTCGGGAGTGGAACCAATGAATCTAAAATCTAGCTTGTTTGATAAAGGCAATGATTCAGAGTCACGAATTTTCTTTGATGAACAAAAGGCATCGCAGAAAATCGCCATTGAGCTCGTTTCATTATTACCTGTAAGAGTAGTCAATCGTCCAGTTGTATTTGTTTGTATCGGTACAGATCGTTCCACTGGAGATTCATTAGGTCCACTAATCGGGACACTTTTAGAAGAAAAAGAAATTGCACCCTTTCATGTGTATGGGACACTTGAAGATCCTATTCATGCTGTCAATTTAGAAGAAAAAATGAAAGAAATTGAAGCAAAGCACTTAAACCCAATTATTATTGGGATTGACGCGTGTTTGGGGAGATTGAAAAGTGTAGGAGCTATTCAAGTTGGTGAAGGTCCTGTAAAGCCTGGAGCAGGTGTCAAAAAGGAATTACCTGACGTTGGGGAACTTCATATTACTGGCATCGTTAATGTGAGTGGATTCATGGAGTTTTTCGTTTTACAAAATACTCGATTAAACCTAGTGCTAAAAATGGCAAAGGTGATTGCAAATGGCATATATGAAGCGAGTACTACTTACCACCCTAAGAACAATTGGTCGAATTTAAAATTAGAATGGGATCAGGAACAGATAAGATAAATATATTAAAATTAAGAGAGACTGTCGTTCGACAGTCTCTCTTAATACTTATGCAAAGAAATACATGACAGTCACAATTACTGCAGTGACCAAAATTCCAGGTAGTAGATTGGCAACACGTATTTTCGTAATTCCGATCATATTGAGACCAATGGCAAAAATCATGACACCACCTACTGAAGTCATTTCGACAATAAAGCTATCCATCAATGCTTGAGGAACAACGCGGTCAATTTGCGTGGCAAATAACGCAATTAATCCTTCGTATACCATCACAGGAATAGCAGAGAAAATCACACCAATTCCTAATGTAGTTGTCAAAATAATCGCTGTAAATCCATCGATAATCGACTTCGTATATAATACTGCATGATCGCCTCTTATTCCGCTATCAAGAGCACCGATGATTCCCATCGCACCGATTACGAAGATAAGTGTTCCAGTAACGAAACCTTGAGAGATACTCCCTTGTCCGTTCCCCTTACCTATTTTTAATTCAATCCAGTCCCCAAGCCTATTGAGTTTCCCCTCTAAATCACTAAATTCGCCAATTACCGTACCGAAAACTAGACTTATGATAATGATTAAGAAATTGGAGCTTTTAAGACCCATTTGAACACCTAAGACAACAACAGCAAGACCAATTCCATGCATGACTGTCCCCTTTACACCTTCTGGGATGCGATGGAGCAGTTTTCCTAACAAAGTTCCGATAATAATGAGCAATCCATTCACAATGGTTCCTAATAAAAACATTCTGTCTCACCTTTAGTTGTATAAATTTCGTTTATGAATAGAGATCACTCAAAAATACATCTCAAATCACCATAAAAATAAACCATCCTAAGATGGCTTATGAAGATTGATTCGATTCTAGCAATTCTAGTATTCTCTCTAAATCTTCTGATGAGAAAAATTCAATTTCAATTTTTCCCTTTTTCTTATTTTTGTTTTGCTTAATATTGACGGTTGTCCCAAATCTTTCACGCAGGAAGGATTCTTGGGCACGAATAAAGACATTTTTTTCCGGTTTTGCTTTCTTTGTTTCACGTGAAACATTTTCATTTATTTCTTGAATTAATTGCTCTAGTTGACGAACATTTAATCCTTCTTTAAGAATCTTATCAACAATAGGATTCATCTTTTCTTTTTTTCTAAGCCCTAATAGCGCACGACCATGGCCCATTGAAATTTTCCCATCAGAGATGAGTTGCTGAATTTGTGGAGGCAATGAAAGTAACCGAATATGGTTTGCAATATGCGGTCTACTTTTGCCAAGTCGTTTTGCCAACTGTTCTTGTGTAAACGAAAGCTTTTCCATAAGTAACTGATAAGCTGCTGCCTCTTCAATTGGCGTCAAATCTTCCCTCTGAAGATTTTCTAAAATAGCTAACTCCATCATTTGTTGCTCAGATAAGTCACGAACAACAACCGGTACTTTTTCAAGCTTCGCTTCTGATGCAGCTCTAAAGCGACGTTCTCCGACTACAATTTCATAACCCTTAATGCTTTTTCTCACAATAATCGGTTGTAAGATACCATGCTCTAAAATCGAATTTTTTAATTCTTCGATGGCTTCTTTATCAAAGATTTTCCGTGGTTGATAAGGGTTCGGACGAAGCTCTTTTAAACTAACTTCTCTTACTACCTCTTCTTTTTCAGGCTCCATATTAGCAAAAAAAGCATCTAATCCTTTTCCTAATCCTTTAGCCATTTACAGCCACTTCCTTTGCTAAGTCTAAGTACACTTCAGCGCCTCGAGATTTAGGATCATAGATGATGATTGGTTCTCCATGACTCGGAGCTTCACTCAAACGAATATTTCTTGGGATAACAGTTTGATAAACCTTGTCCTGGAAATATTTTTTCACTTCTTCAATGACCTGTAAACCAAGGTTCGTACGTGCATCAAGCATTGTTAACAAAACACCTTCAATTTTCAAATCTTGATTTAGATGCTTTTGTACAAGTCTGACGGTATTAAGCAATTGGCTTAATCCTTCTAAAGCGTAGTATTCACATTGAACAGGGATTAAAACAGCGTCAGAGGCAGTTAAAGCATTCAACGTAAGAAGTCCTAAAGATGGAGGACAATCGATGATAATATAATCATATTGATCCTTTACTTCTTCTAGCGCTCTCTTCAAGCGAACCTCTCTTGAAATCGTTGGAACAAGTTCGATCTCCGCTCCAGCAAGCTGAATCGTTGCAGGGATAGCGAAAAGATTTTCCACGCCGGTTGGTCGAATAACCTTTACTGCTTCAACATCATCTACTAATACATCATAGACACATTGATCAATATCCGCTTTCTCTAACCCTACCCCACTCGTTGCATTTCCTTGAGGGTCAATATCAACTAATAATACTTTTTTCCCTATATATGCTAAGCAGGCGCCTAAGTTAACGGAGGTGGTTGTTTTGCCAACTCCCCCTTTTTGATTTGCAATTGATAAAATTTTACCCACGGTATCACCTACCTTCAATTCCCTACTATTTTTTGCCTCTTTATATACAAACTAGCAATCATGTATTCTATTTTATCATGAAAAAAGAAAAGAGAATCATATTTTTGTTTTCCAGATTATATTTAACGACAAAAAAATAAGAGAAACTAAACAAAATGTTTAATTTCTCTCCTAAAAATCGACTCATATTGATAAAAAAATTAGTTCAGTAAGCTACTTTTTCTTTGGAATTTTGATTGTAAATTGATAGTATTCTTCAAATTCTTCTTCTTCCGAATCTAAATTGATTCCACTATCAGAAACCATTGTTAAAGACTGGCGAATCGTATTTACAGCAATACGCATATCCTTGCTAAATGCTTTCCGCTTTGGTTTAACTTTATCTTTTGGTTGCTCTAACAGTTTTACAACTCGCTCTTCTGTTTGCTTAACGTTTAAGTTCTTCTCAATAATCTCAGCAAGCAATTGAATTTGTTTGGCTGGATCCTTTAATGGTATTAAGGAACGTGCATGTCTCTCTGTAATTGCTTTAGCTAATAAAGCGTCCTGAATCTCTTGCGGCAATTTAAGCAAACGAAGCTTGTTGGCAACAGTGGACTGACCTTTCCCAAGTCTTTGAGCAAGCGCCTCTTGCGTTAAATTATGAAGTTCAAGTAATTTTCCGTATGCAATTGCTTCTTCAATTGGAGAAAGCTCTTCTCTTTGAAGATTTTCAATTAAGGCTACTGAAGCCGTTTCTGTATCATTCATATTTTTGACGATGGCAGGGACTGTATCCCAACCAAGCATTTTCATTGCTCTCCATCTACGTTCACCGGCAATGATTTCAAACTTATTCTCTTCGTATTCTCTCACCACAATTGGTTGGATAATACCATGAGTATGAATGGTACGAGATAACTCTTCTATTTTATCCTCAGCAAAAACCGTTCTAGGTTGAAAACGGTTGGGCACGATATCATCTATCGGGATCTTGCGGATCTCTTCACGATTTTCGTGCGCGACAAATTCCGTTTGTTCGCCTACTTCTATTTCAGTTTGGTCTTCCCTTTCGCCCAGGCCAAAAAAGCGTGAGAAAGATTGCTTCATCACTTTGCACCACCTTTACGAAACTCCCTAACTAATTAATTCTCTATTAAAAGCTTGTTTCCTGCATGAAACTCTACTAAAAATTATGCCATACTTTCACCAAAAAAGGTAGGACATTTCCTTTTATTCAATCGGAGTCTTATTCGGAACACCTGGTTTACGAGGATATTTCTTTGGAGTGGGCCTCTCTTTGTCCACAATGATAATATTTCGTTCACTTTCTTCAAGTGGCAAGGTAAAGGAGTGGAAATCCTTCATTTTCCCACCAAGGGTAGTAATCGCCTTTTTTCCCGCCTCGATTTCTTCTTTCGCATTCGCAGCCTTCATCGCTACAAAATTCCCGCCAACCTTCACTAAAGGAAGGCAAAGCTCACTTAGAACTGAAAGTCTCGCTACTGCACGAGCTGTTACGACATCATAGGCCTCGCGGTGATCCTTATTTTGACCAAAGGTTTCCGCACGATCATGGATAAAACGGACATTTTCTAGTTTTAATTCCTTGGCTAAATGCTCGAGAAAGGTAATTCTCTTGTTCAAAGAGTCAACAATGGTCACATGTATGTCAGGGAAGGCTATTTTGATTGGAACGCTTGGGAATCCAGCACCTGCTCCAACATCACAAATATGTATTGGTCTTTTAAAATCAAAATAAAAGGCTGCAGAAATAGAATCATAAAAATGCTTCAAATAAACCTCTGGCTTATTCGTAATCGCCGTTAGGTTCATTTTTTCATTCCATTCTACTAGCGTATGAAAATATGTCTCAAATTGGGACATTTGCTCAGGTGAAAGGTCAATCCCTTTCTCATGCAGCATTCCTAGAAATTCTTCCGTTTTCATCGGTCAAACCCTTTCCTAATTATTAATACGAAAAGAGAGGAACCTATTTAAAGGTTCCTATTCATTCGAAACTCTAGCAATTCTTCCTTGTTCTAAATAAACAAGCAAGATGGAGATATCTGCAGGATTTACTCCTGAAATACGTGATGCTTGTGCAATCGAAAGAGGAAGTACTTTCTTAAGCTTTTGTCTAGCTTCAGAAGCAAGACTCGGAATCGCATCGTAGTCGATATCGGTTGGAATCTTTTTGTTTTCCATTTTCTTTAAACGTTCAACCTGCTGAAGAGATTTTTCAATATACCCTTCATACTTCACTTGGATTTCAACCTGCTCTGTTACTTCATCATCTAATTCCACTTCACTCGGAACGATTTGGGCAATATGTCCATAACTCATTTCAGGACGCTTCAGCAAATCAATGGCTTTAATCCCATCCTTCAACTCGCTTCCACCCTGACTCTTAATAAGCTCTTGCACTTCTTGCTTTGGCTTAATAATAATCGATTGTAATCTTTCCTTTTCCGCTTCAACTGCCGCTTTTTTAGCCAAGAATTTTTGATAACGCTCTTCACTAATCAAGCCAACCTGATGACCAATTTCCGTTAAACGTAAATCAGCATTATCATGTCTTAAAAGAAGTCGGTATTCAGCACGTGATGTTAAAAGACGATAAGGTTCATTTGTTCCTTTTGTTACTAAATCATCGATTAATACACCAATGTAAGCATCTGAACGACTTAGGATCACTTCATCTCTTCCAAGAGCTCTTCTTCCAGCATTAAGGCCAGCCATTAGGCCTTGACCAGCTGCTTCTTCATATCCAGATGTTCCGTTAATTTGGCCAGCTGTATAGAGATTTTTAATTTTCTTCGTTTCTAATGTTGGCCAAAGCTGTGTCGGTACGATCGCATCATATTCAATCGCATAGCCAGCACGCATCATTTGCACATTTTCTAAACCAGGAAGTGTTTGTAGAATCTTATGCTGTACATCCTCTGGTAAGCTTGTAGAAAGTCCTTGGACGTATACTTCCTGCGTATTTCTACCTTCAGGTTCTAAGAAAATTTGATGTCTCGGCTTATCATTAAAGCGAACGATCTTATCTTCAATCGATGGACAATAACGAGGACCAGTTCCTTTGATCATACCGGAATACATAGGTGAACGATGCAGGTTACTATCAATAATTTGATGCGTTTTTTCGTTCGTATACGTCAACCAGCATGGTAGCTGATCCGTAATATATTTCGTTGTTTCGTAAGAAAAAGCCCTTGGCTCATCATCACCAGGTTGAATTTCCGTTTTACTATAATCAATCGTAAGACTGTCTACACGCGGAGGTGTTCCTGTTTTAAAACGAACAAGATCAAATCCTAGCTCTTCTAGGTGTTCAGAAAGTCGAATGGAAGGCTGCTGATTATTCGGACCACTTGAATATTTGAGTTCGCCTAAAATAATTTCCCCACGTAAGAAGGTACCTGTCGTAATAACAACCGTTTTAGCCGTATATTTCGCACCCGTTTTCGTAATAACCCCTTTACATGTATCGTCTTCGATGATTAATTGCTCAACCATCCCTTGTACTAGGGTTAAGTTCGGTTCGTCTTCCATTGTCTTTTTCATTTCATGCTGATAGGCAAATTTATCTGCTTGAGCTCTCAATGCTCGTACAGCAGGTCCTTTTCCTGTATTGAGCATGCGCATTTGAATATATGTTTTATCGATGTTTTTGCCCATTTCTCCACCCAAGGCATCGATTTCCCTTACAACAATCCCTTTTGCCGGCCCACCAACAGATGGATTACACGGCATGAATGCTACCATATCTAAATTGATTGTTAATACCAAAGTCTTCGCACCTTGACGAGCTGCTGCTAATCCTGCTTCCGCTCCCGCATGACCAGCACCAATGACGATGACATCATAATTTCCAGCCTCGTATTGCATTACGCTGCCTCCTAGCTTCTACGTTATAAATAACACTATTTTCTGTTTCTATTTACTTCCCTAAACAAAATTGTGAGAATAACTGGTCGATTAAGCTCTCATGTACACTTTCACCGATAATTTCTCCTAAAAGCTCCCACGTTCTTGTTAAATCGATTTGAACGATATCGATCGGAACCCCTGCTTGAACGTTTGTAATTGCTTCCTCGATTGAATTTAGAGATTGATTTAACAAGGCGATATGGCGACTATTCGATACATACGTCATGTCTCCTGCCTCAATCGAGCCTGCAAAGAATAAAGCAGCAATTGCCTCTTCTAATTCATCGATCCCAACATCCTCAAGCAATGATGTTGTCACAAGCTTATGATCCTTCGCTAAGTCTTTCACACGATCTAAATCGATTTTCTGAGGTAAATCGGTTTTATTCACGATGACGATAACGTCCATTCCCTCAACCGCTTTAAAAATATTCTCATCTTCTACTGTTAAATCATCCGCGTAATTCAGAACAAGTAAAATTAAATCCGCCTCTTTTAAAACTTGCCTTGAACGTTCGACCCCAATTCGCTCGACAATATCTTCCGTTTCACGAATTCCAGCCGTATCAAGAAGTCTCAAAGGTACTCCTCTTACATTCACATATTCTTCTATGACATCACGGGTCGTTCCAGGAATATCTGTTACAATCGCTTTGTTCTCATGCACTAAACTATTCAACAAGGACGACTTTCCAACATTAGGTCGTCCGACAATAACAGTCGAAAGTCCTTCTCGTAAAATTTTTCCCTGTTGGGAAGTTTGTAAGAGTTTCTTAATTTCTTCTCTTACATATTGTGCTTTCTCTATTAAAAGTTGATGTGTCATTTCTTCCACATCATCATACTCAGGATAATCAATATTTACTTCCACATGAGCCAACGTCTCTAAAATTTCTTGACGAAGTCTTGAAATTAATCGCGATAATCGCCCTTCCATTTGACCCAATGCCACGTTCATAGCCCGATCCGTTTTCGCGCGAATTAAATCCATAACCGCTTCTGCTTGGGATAAATCAATCCGCCCATTTAAGAAAGCTCGTTTTGTAAATTCACCTGGATCTGCCAATCTTGCTCCTGCATTTAAGACAAGCTGTAGCACACGATTAACTGAAACGAGGCCACCATGACAATTTATTTCAACTACATCTTCTTTTGTAAAAGTTTTTGGCCCCTTCATCACAGAAACCATTACTTCCTCAGCAACCTCTTCTGTCCGTGGATCGATTAAATGCCCATAATGTATGGTATGGGATGCAACATCCGTTAGCTTCTTCCCACCAACTCCTTGAAAAAGCCTTCCTGCAATTTCGATTGCTTGCTCACCACTTAAACGTACAATAGCAATTGCGCCTTCTCCCATTGGAGTTGATATTGCTGCGATTGTATCTAATTGCACCCTTGACACCTCTTTTCGTCAAACAAAATCTATAAATACCTATTCCAAAATTATAGAATAGCACATGCTTTTCTTCAGAAAAAGCCTTTCTCCTTAGTTATCCACATGTTTTTATCGTCAATATGCTTTATTTTATCTTATCCACATGTGAATAACAATAAAACTCCCTTATCCACGAACCATTTGCAGACATAAAAAAACACCCTACTCGAAATTAAGAGTAAAGTGTTTAAAGATTACTTATTTGGCGTAATCACAATATGCCTATTCGGTTCTACACCATCTGAATAAGTTTTGATTCGCTTATTCCCCATCAATGCTGTATGAATGACTTTTCTTTCATAAGAAGGCATTGGTTCTAACGTAACTTTTTGGCCTGTTCTCTGTGCCTTTTCAGCAAGACGTTCAGCCAAATGAATCAATGTCTCATTTCTTCTCTTGCGATAATCCTCTGCATCAAGAATAACTGTAAAATACTGATCGGCAAAACGATTAATAACAAGTTGTGTTAAGTATTGAAGTGAATTTAAAGTTTGTCCTCTTTTTCCGATCAAAAGAGCCATTTTTTCTCCAGAAAGGAGAAATTGAACTTGTTTTCCCTCTCTTTTCACTTCAATATTGGCTGCGACACCCATTTTTTCACTAACATCTAGCAAAAATTGTTGTGCTTCTTCTACTGGATCAATTTTAACGGTTACTTTCACAATTGCCGGTCTTGATCCAAAACCGAAAATCCCTTTTTTACCTTCATCAATAATCGACACTTCTGTGCGGTCTTCTGTTGTTTCCAATTGAGCTAAAGCCGATTTGACTGCTTCTACGACGGTTTGTCCGGTAGCAGTTACTTGTCTCACTTTTTTGCTCCTCCCGCTTTACCAGTTTCTTTTTGTGTTTTTAAATCTGGACCTTTAATGAAATACGTTTGTACAATCATAAAGATATTCCCCACTACCCAGTATAAAGATAATGCTGCTGGGAAGCTAATTGCAAAAACGATAATCATGATTGGCATAATCCAAAGCATCATCGCCATTTGTGGGTTCTGATTAGCTGTACCAGCCATCATCATTTTTTGCTGAATGAACGTCGTAACACCTGCAATTAATGGTAACAGATAAATTGGATCTGGAGAGCCTAAATCAAACCATAGGAAGTCATGTTCCGCAATTTCTCTCGTTCTTGAAATAGCATGGTAAAAACCAATTAAAATTGGCATTTGAATAAAGATCGGGAAACATCCAGCCATCGGATTGACATTATGCTTTTGGAACAATGCCATTGTTTCCTGCTGAAGTTTTTGCTGTGTTTTTTGATCTTTGGAGCTATATTTTTCTTTTAACGCCTGCATTTCAGGCTGAATCGCTTGCATCGCTTTTGAACTCTTTGTTTGCTTAATCATCAGTGGTAAAATGAGCAAACGAATTAAGATGGTTACCACAATAATGGAAAGTCCGAAGTTTCCTCCTAAGAACTCTGCTACCATTACGATAAATTGTGACAATGGATAAACGATATACTCATTCCAAATCCCTTCACTTTCTGAAGTGATTGGCTGGTTATATTCCGTACACCCTGTCAGCAAGGTTGTGAGTAAAACCAATCCGATTAAAAAAAACATTCTCTTTTTCAACCGTAATTTCCTCCTTATATTTAAATTTCATTAGTTCGCTATTAAACAAAAAGGCCTATTTTTGACGAATCAAGAGTATTGTAACATCTTTTTATAGGCCATGCTTTAGAAATATGGATGATCTAGAAATTTATTGTGATTTTTTATTTATCTTTTTCACATTTAATACCTTTGACAGCTTTAAAACATGAGTTAAACTACTTTTGATTTCAAAGAAATCCATATCAGCTGCTGGCTTTCTCGCAATAATGATGTAATCGAATTCATTTTGTAAATCATCTTCAAGCTCTAAAAAAGCTTGGCGTATGTATCTCTTAATTTGGTTTCGCTTCACTGCGTTCCCTAGCTTCTTACTGACTGATAAACCAATTCGAAAATGCGTCTGCCCTGGTCTTCTTAATGAGTAAACAACAAATTGTCGATTGGCAAAAGACTTTCCTTTTTTGAAAATCTCTTGAAAATCCTTATTCTTTTTTACTCTATTTTCTTTCTTCATACTATCACCTACAACCTACGCAACTTCACCAACAAAATATTATATAGACAACACCTTAAGATTATCATCTTTCGCGATCATATCTATACGTCCTATCCAGAAAATAAAATCTTCTAGAATGAGAAAAAAGACCACTGACTATTCAGTGGCCTAAGCAGATAATACTTTTCTTCCTTTTTGACGACGACGAGCTAGAACTTTACGTCCGTTTGCAGAGCTCATACGACTACGGAATCCATGAACTTTACTTCTCTTACGCTTATTTGGTTGAAACGTTCTTTTCATATATGACACCTCCCTGAGGAATAGCTGTTAAAGACAGTCTAAATAATTATATAAACCAAACCCTAAAAATGTCAACCTCAATTAAAAATTATCCCGCCCTGAGCAAAATATTTTTGGAACTATTTTTGTAGCTAAGGAACACAAGAATCTATTCTACCACGAAAGTATTTTTTTGTCTGCAATCCTTTTGTTTATCAAGTTGTGTATAACTTTCGACAACTTTTTTATTATCCACAACACATATTGACAGCTTTTGCACACATTAGATTTATGTGGATAATTTTCATGCACATGCTGTACTTCTTGTGGATAAAGCAAGAAAACCCATTGCACCTCAATGGATTATTTGATATTATAGTTGTGTTTTCACCTTGGATATAACTTTGTGTATAACTAATTTATCCACAAACTGTGGATAATCTGTGGACAGTTTATTCACTCCTCTTGAAGAACTTTGTCCACAGATAGTGGATACTGTCGAAATACCACTTTATTTCCTTATAATATGTTTTTCCACAGGTTAAATTCTTATAATGCTATATTTTTAGCCATTGCACTTGGATTATGTATAACAGACAAGGTCTTTCCATAAGGCTAGACAGATTCTATAAAAAGAAAAGGAGGGAAAACACTTGGAAAATATTGCGGATCTTTGGAATCAAGCTCTTTCTAGCATTGAAAAAATGATAAGCAAACCAAGCTTCGACACTTGGTTAAAGGCTACTACAGCTCATTCTTTGAAAAAAGACACGCTGACCGTGACAGCCCCAAATGAATTTGCTAGAGATTGGCTAGAAGAGCGATATTCTGAATTGATCTCCAGCATTTTGTACGAACTTACTGGAGAAGAATTGAATGTTAAATTTATCATTCCGCAAAACAAAAACGAGGAAGAGATCGATCTTCCTAATCCTCCACAGACATTTAAAAAGGATGAGGAACCTTCTGAACTGCCATTAACAATGCTCAATCCAAAAAATACGTTTGATACATTCGTTATTGGATCTGGAAACCGTTTTGCTCATGCAGCATCATTAGCGGTTGCGGAAGCTCCGGCGAAGGCCTACAATCCCCTTTTCATTTATGGAGGAGTAGGATTAGGAAAAACACACTTAATGCACGCGATTGGACATTATGTTCTAGAGCATAATCCAGCTGCAAAAGTTGTGTATTTATCCTCTGAAAAGTTCACGAATGAATTTATTAATTCCATTCGTGACAATAAAGCAGCTGAGTTTCGCAATAAATACCGCAAAGTGGATGTCCTATTAATAGACGATATTCAATTTTTGGCAGGAAAAGAATCAACTCAAGAGGAATTTTTCCATACCTTTAATACTTTGCATGAAGAAAACAAGCAAATCGTCATTTCCAGTGACCGTCCACCTAAGGAAATTCCAACATTAGAGGACCGCTTGCGTTCAAGATTCGAATGGGGTCTCATTACCGACATTACACCGCCGGATCTCGAAACCAGGATTGCGATTTTAAGAAAAAAGGCAAAGGCAGAAGGATTAGACATTCCGAATGAAGTGATGCTATATATCGCCAACCAAATCGATTCGAATATTCGTGAGCTAGAAGGTGCACTTATTCGTGTTGTTGCCTATTCATCATTAATCAATAAGGATATTAATGCTGATTTAGCTGCAGAAGCTTTGAAGGATATCATTCCAAGTTCGAAGCCGAAAATCATTACGATTTTGGATATTCAGCAGACTGTTGGGGAATATTTCAGCGTGAAGCTCGAGGATTTCAAAGCAAAAAAACGAACAAAGTCCGTTGCTTTTCCTCGCCAAATTGCTATGTATTTGGCACGTGAGCTCACTGATTTTTCACTTCCGAAGATTGGGGAAGAATTCGGAGGCCGTGACCATACTACCGTCATCCATGCTCATGAAAAGATTTCAAATCTGCTTCAAACCGATCTACAGTTCCAGAACCAAATGAAAGAAATCAATGAGCGATTAAAAATATAGTTCCTATACCAATTTATCTATTCCAAAAAAACGAACCATAACTAATGCATTTTTACATGTTATTTATTCTACTAGAGTTCGTTTTTTTCTTTTTGAATGTGTATGAATAAAATAGAGGATCTTAATTCTGTGAATAACTTTCGAATGTTTACGCACAGTCTGTCCACATGTGGATAGGCTGTGTTTCCTTTCGAATTCAGTAGTTATCCACAAATCCACAAGCCCTACTAGTACTTCTATTACTTTTTATAAAAAAAATATATATAAAATAAGCTAAAACGGAGGATTAAAAAAATGAGATTTATAATCCAACGGGACCGCCTCGTTCAAAGTGTTCAAGATGTTATGAAAGCTGTAACTAGCAGAACTACGATTCCGATTTTAACAGGGATCAAAATTGTTGCAACTAATGAAGGAGTGACACTAACTGGTAGTGATTCAGATATATCGATTGAATCTTATATTCCGAAAGAAGAAGCTGGAGATGAGATCGTTGAGATCAAACAAACTGGCTCAATTGTCTTACAAGCTAAATTCTTTAGTGAAATTGTGAAAAAGCTTCCTACTGATTTTGTCGAAATGGAAGTACAAAATCAGCTGCAAGTCGTGATCCGTTCTGGTAAATCAGAGTTTAACTTAAATGGTCTAGACCCTGAAGAGTATCCAAGATTGCCACAAGTTGAAGAAGAAAATGCATTTGAAATCCCAACAGACCTTTTAAAAGCATTGGTTCGACAAACAGTTTTTGCAGTGTCCACCTCAGAAACACGCCCTGTGTTGACAGGTGTAAACTGGAAAGTTGAAAACGGCGAATTAATCTGTATTGCAACAGATAGTCATCGTCTAGCATTACGAAAAGCGAAGATCGAAATCGAAACAGCTCATAATTATAATGTTGTCATTCCAGGTAAAAGCTTAAACGAATTAAGCAAAATTCTTGATGACAACAATGAATTAGTAGAAATCGTTATTACTGAGAACCAAGTCTTGTTTAAAGCGAAGCATCTATTATTCTTCTCAAGATTATTGGAAGGAAACTATCCTGATACTTCAAGATTAATTCCAGCTGAAAGCAAAACAGAAGTAATCGTGAATACGAAAGATTTCCTTCATGCTATCGATCGTGCTTCCCTATTAGCACGTGAAGGTCGTAATAATGTGGTTCGTTTAGCAACGTTAGAAAGCAAGGGAATTGAAATTTCTTCTAACACGCCAGAAATCGGAAAAGTTATTGAAGAATTAGTAGCTCAATCGATTGATGGAGAGGAACTAAAAATATCTTTTAGTGCGAAGTATGTGATGGATGCACTAAAAACATTAGAGGGCCATGAAATTAAAATAAGCTTTACTGGTGCGATGAGACCATTCTTGATACGTCCACTGAATGATGATTCGCTTCTTCAACTTATTTTACCTGTACGAACTTACTAAATTATGAAAGCTGCCAGTAATGCTACTGGTGGCTTTTATTTTTTCATGTCCCCTCTTCGAAATTTTCTTTTCTTTGTCTATGTGTGAAATATTTAGTAAAATATAATAAGAAGACGAATTGGAAAAGGTGAAACGGTGAACAAAGAAATTCAGATTAACTCAGAATATATTACATTAGGACAATTTCTGAAGTTAGCAGAAATAATTGATTCTGGTGGTATGGCTAAATGGTTCTTAAGTGAGTACGAGATTTTCGTTAATGGTGAACAAGACCAAAGACGAGGTCGAAAGCTAAGAGTCGGTGACAAAATTGAAATACAAAATTTCGGTGCTTTTATCATAGTCTGATAAGGCTTATTGGTGGTTGGTACAGGAAATAGTTCTTTCCTTCTACCCCGGAATTATTATTTTTTCATAGCGCGATTAAGAGGTAAAAAAAAGGATGTATCGTCGATGTATATTGAGCATTTGAAATTAAAAAATTACCGGAATTATAACGAAACAGAAATTCCCTTTGATAATAAGGTCAATGTTATTCTTGGAGAAAATGCTCAAGGGAAGACGAATGTTATGGAATCTATCTATGTTTTAGCCATGGCGAAGTCCCATCGAACATCAAATGACAAAGATCTTATTTGCTGGGACGAGGAATATGCTAAAATAGAAGGTAGGGTTAAAAAGAGACACGGTTCCATCCCGATGGAGTTAGTGATTTCAAAAAAAGGAAAAAAAGCAAAAGTTAATCATATTGAGCAGCAAAAGCTCAGTCAATACATTGGAAATATGAATGTCGTCATGTTCGCGCCGGAAGACCTCCATTTAGTAAAAGGGAGCCCTCAAGTAAGGCGTCGTTTTATTGATATGGAAATTGGGCAGGTCTCCCCTGTGTATCTACATGATATCGGTCAATATCAGAAAATATTACAGCAGCGAAATCATTATTTGAAACTACTACAATTAAAAAAACAGACCGATATGACCATGCTCGATATTTTAACCGAGCAGTTTATTGAGACGGCTGTGAAAATTATTTCGAAGCGGTTCGAATTTCTTGAGTTACTAGAAAAATGGGCGATCCCCATTCACAAAGGAATATCAAGAGATTTAGAGACGTTGAAAATTCACTATAAACCCTCTGTAGACGTATCAGAAGAACAAGTTTTGTCGAAAATGGTAGAAGTATTCGAAGAAAAATATGTGAAGTCAAAAGTAAGGGAAATCGAAAGAGGTGTGACTTTATTCGGTCCACACCGAGATGATCTCCTTTTTCATGTGAATAATAGAGATGTGCAGACATTTGGCTCACAGGGTCAACAAAGAACGACAGCTTTATCTCTAAAGCTTGCTGAAATAGAGTTAATTCGTTCAGAAATCGATGAATATCCAATCCTATTATTGGACGACGTTCTCTCTGAACTGGATGATTATCGGCAATCCCATTTGTTAAATACCATTCAAGGCAAGGTTCAAACATTTGTGACGACAACAAGTGTTGATGGGATCGATCATCAAACCTTAAAGGAAGCTTCGACTTTTAAAGTGGAAACTGGAAGGATTGAAAAACTTCAGTGAGGTGAGAACATTGTATGTTCATTTAGGAGAAGATATCCTTGTGAGAACAAAAGATATAGTCGCCATTCTTGATAAAGAAACCGTGAAATCTTCCCAATCTATGAAAGAGCTATTAGAAAGTGAGAGCAACAAAATTGTTCCACTCACAAAAGGAGACTTTAAGTCCATTGTTATTACAGTGGACGCTGTTTATTACTCCCCTTTAGCTTCTGGAACATTGAAAAAACGCTCTGCTAAGCTTGCTATTCAAGAATTTTAATGAATATAGAATGATTACTTTTTTCCTAAGAAAAAATTTACACTAGCACCATCAAGTGGCCGAAACAGGCTTTTTACGAAGTACATTAGAAAGTGTAGGTGATTGACTGTGGCAACTGAACAGGAAGCAGTGCAAGCACAAGATTATGGTGCTGACCAGATACAGGTATTAGAGGGTCTAGAAGCGGTTCGAAAACGTCCAGGTATGTATATTGGATCTACGAGTGGGAAAGGACTCCACCACTTAGTTTGGGAAATCGTTGATAACAGTATTGATGAGGCTTTAGCAGGTTTTTGTACTGAAATAGACGTTTTTATTGAAAAAGATAACAGTATTACAGTAGTCGATAATGGTCGAGGTATTCCAGTAGGAATTCAAGAGAAAATGGGTCGCCCTGCCGTTGAGGTTATTATGACCGTGCTTCATGCCGGCGGTAAATTTGGTGGCGGAGGATATAAGGTTTCAGGAGGACTGCATGGGGTTGGTGCATCGGTAGTAAACGCCCTATCCACTTATCTTGAAGTTTATGTTCATCGTGATGGTCAAATTCACTATCAAAAATACGAGCGTGGTGTCCCATGTGAGGATCTAAAAGTGATTGGGGATACAGACCATACAGGAACGACGGTTCATTTTCAACCAGATCCAGAAATTTTTACAGAGACAATCGAATATGATTTCGATACACTTGCAGCTCGTACACGTGAGCTTGCTTTCTTAAACAAAGGCTTAAAAATCTCTATCGAAGATAAACGTGTGGAAGAAAAGAAGCGTAATGAGTACCTTTATGAAGGTGGAATTAAGTCTTACGTAGAGCATTTGAATCGTACAAAGGAAGTTCTTCATGAAGAGCCAATCTTTATCGAAGGTGAAAAAGATGGCATTACGATTGAGGTATCTCTTCAGTATAACGAAGGTTATACTGAGAATATTTATTCTTTTGCCAACAATATTCATACGTATGAAGGTGGAACGCATGAATCCGGCTTCAAAACGGCTTTAACGCGAATCATTAATGATTATGCGAGAAAAAATGGACTTGTTAAAGAAAACGATGCGAACCTTACTGGTGATGATGTGCGTGAAGGCTTAACAGCGATTATTTCGATCAAGCACCCGGATCCACAGTTCGAAGGGCAAACAAAGACGAAGCTCGGAAATTCTGAAGTAAGAGCGGCAACAGATACGATTTTTGCGGAGCACTTAGAAAAATTCTTGCTTGAAAACCCTTCAGATGCAAAGAAAATCGTTGAAAAAGGCTTAATGGCTACGAGAGCGAGACTAGCTGCGAAAAAGGCAAGGGAATTAACAAGAAGAAAAAGCGCCCTTGAGGTTTCGAGTCTACCTGGTAAGTTAGCGGACTGTTCATCAAAAGACCCATCTATCAGTGAATTATATATCGTTGAGGGTGACTCTGCCGGTGGTTCAGCAAAGCAAGGCCGTGATCGTCATTTTCAAGCGATCTTGCCACTAAGAGGTAAAATCCTCAATGTTGAAAAAGCGCGTCTTGACCGCATTTTATCAAACAACGAGGTTCGAGCGATGATCACAGCTTGTGGTACTGGTATTGGGGATGAATTTGATATTTCGAAGGCCCGTTACCATAAGATTGTTATTATGACCGATGCCGATGTTGATGGTGCGCATATTCGTACCCTGCTCTTAACCTTCTTCTATCGATACATGAGAAAAATTATTGAGGCAGGCTATATTTATATTGCTCAGCCTCCCCTATACAAGGTTCAACAAGGTAAAAGAGTTGAGTATGCGTATAACGATAAAGAACTTGAGCGCATTTTTGCAGAGCTTCCGAGCCAGCCAAAACCAAATATTCAACGTTACAAAGGTCTTGGAGAAATGAATCCTGAACAGCTTTGGGAAACTACTATGGATCCCGAGAAAAGAACGATGCTGCAGGTAAGTTTGGAAGATGCGATCGAAGCGGATGAAACGTTTGAAATGTTAATGGGTGACAAGGTAGAGCCAAGACGAAACTTTATCGAAGAAAACGCCCAGTACGTGAAAAACTTAGATATCTAATTATTGGTTATTCGTCATTATTAGTAAGCTAAATTCTTAAATCTACGAGGATAGCTGGTATGCCCACTATCCTCTTTATTACTTGAAGTTCAGGTGCAGATTTTATTTTGAAAAGGAGGTTCCTCCATGTCTGAAACATCAAATTCTCAAATAAAAGAAATCAATATAAGCCAGGAAATGCGAGCTTCATTCTTAGATTATGCGATGAGCGTTATCGTTTCTCGTGCACTTCCTGATGTTCGTGATGGATTGAAACCTGTTCACCGCCGTATTTTATATGCTATGCATGATCTAGGAATTCATGCAGACAAGCCCTATAAGAAATCGGCCCGTATTGTTGGAGATGTAATTGGTAAGTACCACCCTCATGGTGATTCCGCTGTTTATGAAACGATGGTTCGTATGGCGCAGGATTTCAACCAACGCTATATGCTTGTTGATGGTCATGGTAACTTTGGTTCTGTCGATGGTGATTCTGCAGCGGCGATGCGTTATACAGAATCTCGTATGTCTAAAATTGCGATGGAATTATTAAGAGATCTGAACAAAGATACAATCGATTATCAAGATAACTATGATGGTGAAGAAAGAGAACCTGTTGTACTACCAGCTCGTTACCCGAATCTATTAGTAAATGGAACGACGGGAATTGCGGTAGGAATGGCGACAAATATCCCACCTCATCAGCTTGGCGAAGTTATCGATGGAGTTTTAGCGATCAGTAGAGATCCAGAAATAACGATTCAGGAACTTATGGATATTATCCCTGGACCTGATTTCCCTACTGCTGGACTCATCTTAGGCAGAAGTGGTATTCGGAAGGCCTATGAAACAGGAAGAGGTTCTATTACTCTCCGTGCAAAGGTGGAAATTGAACAAAAATCAAATGGTAAAGAAGTAATTATCGTTAGGGAATTACCTTACCAAGTAAACAAAGCAAGATTAATTGAAAAAATCGCTGAACTTGCTCGTGATAAGAAGATTGAGGGCATTACGGATTTACGTGATGAATCAGACCGTAAAGGAATGCGTATTGTCATTGAAGTTCGTAAGGATGCGAATGCAAATGTCCTTTTAAATAATTTATATAAGCAAACAGCCTTACAAACAAGCTTCGGAATCAATATGTTAGCCCTTGTGGATGGACATCCAAGAGTTCTGAACTTAAAAGAATGCTTACACTATTATTTACAGCATCAGCAGGTTGTTATTCGTCGTAGAACGGAATTTGAACTTCGCAAAGCAGAAGCACGTGCTCATATTTTAGAAGGGTTACGAATAGCTCTTGATCGCATTGATGAAGTGATTAGTTTAATTCGTAGCTCACGAACTACTGAAATTGCTCGTGAAGGTTTAATGTCAACCTTTGGTTTATCAGACAAGCAAGCACAAGCGATTCTAGATATGCGTTTACAACGCTTAACTGGTTTAGAACGTGACAAAATTGAAGAAGAGTATCAAAACTTAGTTCAATTAATCGCGCAATTAAAAGCTATTTTAGCGGATGAAGAAAAGATCTTAGAAATCATTCGCGAAGAATTACTTGAAATTAAAGACCGCTTTAACGATAAGCGCCGCACAGAAATTGTGACGGCAGGTCTTGAAACAATCGAGGATGAAGATTTGATCCCGCGCGAAAACATCGTTGTGACGATTACACATAACGGCTATGTGAAGCGACTTCCTGTATCCACTTATCGCGCACAAAAACGTGGTGGTAGAGGGATTCAGGGAATGGGAACAAATGAAGATGATTTTGTTGAACATCTGATCACAACCTCTACGCACGACACGCTTTTATTCTTTACGAATAAAGGAAAGGTATACCGTGCGAAAGGTTATGAGATTCCTGAATTTTCAAGAACAGCTAAGGGACTTCCAATTATTAATCTCTTAGAAGTAGATAAGGGTGAATGGGTCAATGCGATAATCCCTGTTTCTGAATTCGTGGACGATTGGTTCCTATTCTTTACGACAAAAGAAGGGATTTCAAAACGTACCCCACTTTCATCATTTGCTAATATTCGTAACAATGGTCTAATTGCCGTAAATCTTCGCGAAAACGATGAATTAATTTCTGTTCGTTTAACTGACGGAAATAAGGAAATTATTATTGGTACGAAAAATGGTATGCTCATTCGATTCCCAGAATCCGATGTTCGTTCTATGGGTAGAACAGCTACAGGGGTAAAAGGAATTACGCTTAAGAATGAAAATGATGAAGTCGTTGGAATGGAAGTATTAGAAGAAGGTTCCGAAATTCTGATCGTAACGAAAAATGGCTACGGGAAGCGTACCCCTTCTGAAGAATACCGTATCCAAGGCCGTGGTGGTAAAGGGATTAAGACATGTAATATTACCGAGAAAAACGGTGACCTTGTTGCGATGAAGGCTGTTACCGGTGAAGAGGATCTTATGATCATCACAACTGGCGGAGTTATTATCCGTATGGCAGTTAAAGATATCTCGATGACTGGTAGAAGCACACAGGGTGTAAGGCTGATTCGTCTTAATGAAAGTGCCGACGAATTTGTTTCTACTGTGGCGAAGGTTGAAAAAGAAGAAGAGCAAGAACAAAATGAAAATGAAGAAAATGATTCTCAAGAAGTTGTAGAGAACGTTTCTTCGGAAGGTTCCGAAGAAGTTGTTGAAAATAGTTCTGAAGAAAGTTCCGAAGATAATTCTGAAGAATAGCAAAGAGGCTGTAGGGCGTAAATGCTCTACAGCTTTTTGTTTTTGTGGCCCTCGTTTTATGAAGTGGACTTCTTTTCATAGCCTTAATAGGAAAAATCAAGTAAAATAGAATAGAGATTTCAAAATTTTCTACAACCTACTATTGCTTTGAGGTGGTTCCCAATGCGTGTTCATATAAAAGAGCTTCAAGAGGGATGTATTTTAACAGAAGACGTTGTAAGTCTAACAAATCGCCCTATCATTCCTAATAAAACAATTTTAACTGAAGAATTAATAGAGTTATTAAAAGCTTTTTTAATTAGAGAAGTTAAAGTTCAAAAAACGCTTGTTACTGGACTACCTTTTGTTCCTTCTGAAGTGATTGAGGAAGAAAAAGAGAAGGCCCAACCGAACAGTACTACTGAAAAAACTACTAATCTTGCAGACGCCTTTTTAAGCGCAACAAGGGATTACAAGAAAGAATTCACGCAATGGCAATCAGGTCTATCACCAGATTTAGCAAAAGTAAGGTCGATATTATTACCGTTAATTGAACAACTAGATACTCAATCGGGTGAGATCTTTCTATTTCACCATCTTTCCACTGAGAAAGAGTATTTGTTCCAGCACTCCATTGCTGTTGGCCTGTTAAGCGCATTTATCGGAAAAAAGCTTAACTATAGCAAAGGAGATATCGTTCAGTTAGGATTAGCTGGTTGCTTAGCGGATTGTGGAATGGCAAAAATATCTCCGCAAATCTTAAATAAAATGGGTGCCTTATCAAGCTATGAATTTGAAGAAATAAAAAAACACCCTACATACAGCTATAAAATGATTCAAAACAGCCCACTGTTAAGGGATGCTGCAAAAATAGCAATCTTCCAACATCACGAAAGACTTGATGGAACTGGATACCCTTTAGGTGAAAGTAAAAAAATCCATCCATTCGCGAAAATCATTGCAGTTGCAGATACTTTCCATGCGATGACATCAGCACGTCTTTATCGTAAAAAGCAGTCTCCTTTCCGAGTGTTAGAAAAGATAATAGAGGATAACTTCGGGAAATTTGATATCGCAGCAATCAAAGCGTTACAGTCAGGAATTATGAATTTTTCTATCGGTAGCAAAGTAAAACTATCAGATGGACAAACAGCTGAAATTGTCTTTATAGAAGAAAAATCACCGACAAGACCTTTGATTAAACTAGTGGAGTCACAAACGATTATTCAATTAGAAAAACATCGTGATGTGTTCATTGATGAAGTTATTAAAAGTTAGGACTTAAGAGGGATAAATTACCATAATATTTCACCTTGAATAATCAATAGTAGGCTGTTATAATAATAAAAGTCAGCTCGATGACGTCGAAATGCTTTTAAAAATTAATTTTAAAAAAGTGTTGACGAGAAAAGCTGAAAATGATATATTATTAAAGTCGCTTCTGAGCGGCAAATTAAATAAGGTATCATCTTGTACTTTGAAAACTAAACAAATCATACGTCAACGTTAGTTTTATTTTAATGAAAAATATTTTCGCTAACGCGAAAAAATTAAGAGCTAATTCTTACTCTTTATTGGAGAGTTTGATCCTGGCTCAGGACGAACGCTGGCGGCGTGCCTAATACATGCAAGTCGAGCGGATCTTTGGGAGCTTGCTCCCAAAGATTAGCGGCGGACGGGTGAGTAACACGTGGGCAACCTGCCTGTAAGACTGGGATAACTTCGGGAAACCGGAGCTAATACCGGATAATGCTTTTGAACTCATGT
>NZ_SWBM01000016.1 GCF_005116465.1 Robertmurraya kyonggiensis | reverse complement strand
GAGTGCCAATGAGTCCATCAATCGTGAACTCCTGCCTCCTGTGTTTCAGAGAAGTAGCAAAGTCCCTCCAAGAAGGTGGCAGCTTGGAGATGATACCTCCGGCCACAAACTTGTCGGGCAGCACACAAGGGTTCTCTTTGTTGCAACAGCCGAGGTCTTTTGCTAGCACATGCAATTCATTAGCTTGTTTCACCATAGGACGGTCTTCCACCATTCTGTAGTCTAGGAACTGCTCCATGAGATACAGCTCACTGCCAGCATCAGACACCCCGTACTGAGCATCAAGGGCGTCCCACATCTCTTTCCCAGACTTCTTCTTAAGAAGGGGATTAATCAGATGTGGGGCAATCACACCAAGGATGCATCCGCGGAAGAGATTATCTTTAACCTCGAACGCACTTCCCTGCTCGGAGGTGCATTGTTCGGGCTTCCCTTGCGCCACATCCATGATGCCCATGGTGGTTAACCACAGTACCATTCGTTCACGCCAACTCACAAAATTTGTACCGTCAAAAGTGTTTGGCTTAATGGATGAAGCAAATTGAGCAACCGAAAACCTATCAAAATAATTATCACTAAAATCAGGTTTCTGGATTGTTGGATAATTATCTGCAATAGGCCATATTTTAATTCCAAAGGTTATAATTAAATTCACAAATATTTGCATGACTATAGTGAGTGAAACAATCCATGTGCACGTGTAAACAAGTTTCACCAGAGCTCTACACTGATACTAGGCTGCAGTAGCATCCCCGCTGTTTTGGAGCTTATGGGTCATACTCCATGCCTTTCATGAGTTTCTAGAGATCACCCAAATCTCATAGACTATGACCAGTAGTCAGGCTCATATAGGTGTGTTCCTTAAAGATGTTCTGTAGGACAACATCTCTGTTTCAATGAAACAACTGCCTTGTTCCATGAAACCACTTGGAGCACATTAAGGTATAAACCATCCTACCTTACAGGGTTGAAGAGAAATGCATCTTCTCATGGAATGAGCCTTTATTAAAGGTTCTCTTCTCTCAGTTACACTAAAGCTTGTTGCTCCATCCTGCTTCACGGGATCTCCGATCACACAGAATAGGTTTCGACCATAGAGTAACTCACGTGGGTCTCAAGCCCAATTCCAAAGATGCATAGTCTATCACATTGCGTGAAAGACCCTTTGTGAATTGATCTGCCAGGTTTTTAGCCGTCTGAATATAATCCAAGGCTATAACTCCGGAGTTTCTCAGTTTCCTGACAGACTTTAACCGCCTTTTCACATGTCTGGATGACTTCATGTTGTCCTTAGAACTGTTCACCTTGATAATCACAGTTTGATTATCACAGTTCATCAGAATTGCCGGTATCGGTTTTTCAACTATCGGCAGGTCAGTAAGGAGTTCACGAAGCCATTCGGCCTCAACTGTGGCGGTATCCAGTGCTGTGAGTTCTGCTTCCATTGTTGACCTCGTTAAGATGGTCTGCTTGCAAGACTTCCAGGAAACAGCGCCACCTCCGAGTGTGAACACATAACCACTCGTGGCCTTGAGCTCATCAGCATCTGATATCCAGTTCGAATCACAATACCCTTCTAGAACCTTAGGGTCCCCGGTATAATGAATTCCATAGTCCATTGTTCCTACTAGATAGCGCATTACTCTTTCAAGAGCTCTCCAGTGATCATCGCCCGGGTTTGAAACAAACCGACTCAATTTGCTCACAACATATGCGATGTCAGGCCTCATAGCGCTGGCTAGATACATCAATGAACCAATTATTTGAGAGTATCTCAGTTGATCTCTCGTTATCCTTTTATTCTTTTTCAATATCAGACTGGCATCATAAGGAGTTGAGACAGACTTGTAGTCGCTGTAGCCAAAGCGACTCAACATCTTCTCCACATAGTGGGCCTGTGACAGAGTCACCCCACCATTTCCATCCTTTACCAGCTTGATATTGAGGATAACATCGGCCTCTCCCAGATCTTTCATCTCAAAGCTCTGAGAGAGAAAATCCTTGACTTCCTTAATCACACTAAGGTTAGTCCCGAAGATCAGTATGTCATCCACATACAGACACAGAATCACTCCATCACCTCCACCAAAACGATAGTACACACATTTGTCGGCTTCGTTTGAAACAAAACCAACAGAGGTTAGAGTTTTGTCAAACTTCTCATGCCACTGCTTAGGTGCTTGCTTGAGACCATACAGAGACTTCAACAGCTTGCACACCTTTCCCTCTTGACCATTTGCCACAAACCCATCAGGCTGATCCATATAGATCTCCTCTTCCAACTCCCCATTTAGGAAAGCTGTCTTCACGTCCATTTGATGAACGAGAAGCCCATAGGAGGCTGCCAGTGAGAGTAGCACTCGAATAGTGGTCAAACGAGCAACAGGTGAGTAAGTGTCAAAATAGTCCTCTCCTTCTTTCTGGGTATAACCCTTGGCCACAAGCCTAGCCTTGTACTTTTCGATAGTACCATCAGGCCTAAGCTTTTTCTTGAACACCCATTTGCATCCCACAGGCTTGCATCCATAAGGGCGATCAACAACCTCCCAGGTACCATTAGTCATGATAGAGTCCATTTCATTTCTGACAGCTTCCTTCCAATAGTCAGCGTCAGGAGTTGAATATGCCTCTTTAATGGTCCTAGGCGTGTCATCCACGAGGTATATAATGAAATCATCACTAAAAGACTTTGCAGTCTTCTGTCTCTTACTCCTTCTAGGAGCTTCATTGTTATCCTCCTCAGGATGTCTCACATGAGAGAATTCATCGTGTACAATCGGTTCGGCAGAGATATCATCCTCGATAATCTCTTGCCTAGATGAACTTGTTCCATTTTTCATTGGAAACATGTTCTCAAAGAACGTAGCATCTCTGGTCTCAAAAATTGTACCGACCGCCATGTCAGGTACTCCAGAGTTCACTACCAAGAATCTATATCCAACGCTATGAATAGCATAACCAAGAAAAACACAATCTACAGTTTTAGGTCCAAGTTTGCGCTTCTTGTTGATGGGCACACATGCTTTGGCCAAACAACCCCAAGTACGCAAGTAGGAAAGCGTTAGCCTTTTCTTTTCCCATTCCTCGAATGGTGTCTTCTCTTTATTCTTTGGAGGTACACGGTTTAGGACATGACATGCTGTCAATATAGCCTCACCCCACCATTCCCTAGAAAGTCCCGAGGTATCCAACATGGCGTTAACCAAGTCAGTCAAGGTTCGGTTCTTTCTGTCGGCAACCCCGTTTGACTGGGGGGAATAGGGAGGCGTCCTCTCATGAATAATGCCGTGTTCTTCGCAGAATAAATCAAACGACTTTGAAAAGTATTCGCCACCGCGATCCGACCTAATTCTTTTGATTTTTCTCTCAAGTTGGTTTCTACTTCAGCCTTATAGATTTTAAAGTAGTCTAATGCTTCATCCTTAGTTTGCAACAAATAAACATAGCAAAATCTAGTCACATCATCTATTAACGTCATGAAGTATCTCTTTCCACCCTTTGTCAACACACCATTCATCTCGCAAAGATCAGAATGTATGAGTTCTAGTGGTGCCAAGTGTCTCTCCTCGGCTACCTTGTGAGGCTTCCGAGGTTGTTTCGATTGCACACAACTATGACACTTAGAACCTTTGGCAATGGTGAAATTCGGAATTAAACACATGCTGGAAAGCCGAGACATCAAACCAAAATTCACATGACATAAACGTGAATGCCAAATGCTCGCATCATCACTAATAGTGCCACAAATATGGTTCACGGACTTATTACAAAAATCAGCAAGAGAAAAGCGGAACAAGCCTCCGCAATCATAGCCTTTACCAACGAATTGTCCATGTTTTGACACGACAAATTTATTGGACTCTAACACTACTTTAAACCCGTCCTTGATCAGGACCGACCCGCTCACAAGATTCTTATTGATAGTGGGGACATGCTGCACGTTGTTCAGCTGCACGATCTTTCCCGAAGTAAACTTCAGATCGACCATGCCAACACCATGAACAGAAGCATGTGACCCATTGCCCATCAGCACGGAAGAATCCCGGATAAACTGGTAAGAAGAAAACATGGATATGTCAGCACACACATGAACATTAGCACCCGTATCAAGCCACCAACTCGTGGATTGAAAAACTGAAAGTACGGTAGGTAAATTACCATACCCATCAGTATTGCCAATGGTCACCATGTTGACATCCTTGGGCTCCTTAGCTTTGTTTCCCTTGCGGTCTGCACGATCTGGACAATCCTTGGAGAAGTGTCCCAGCTCACCACAAGTAAAACACTTCAGCTCAGCCTTGTTCTTCTTCTTCTTGAAGGTAGTAGTCTTCATGGGCTTGTTTTTCTCCTT
>NZ_SWBM01000001.1 GCF_005116465.1 Robertmurraya kyonggiensis | reverse complement strand
GGGAAGTTAGATTGATAAATGGAAAGCCGTATACTCTGAGAGGAGTACGTACGGTTTGGGGGGGAGTTCTTGGAAACCTACTTAGGAAACTAAGCAAGGCACTGGGTTCTTACCCTACTTCAAGGAAGCACTTCGGCGCTCTGCAGCATCCGTTATTTGCCTTCATAATCATCCCTCAGGAGACCCCCAACCGAGTAGAGAAGATATTGAAGTTACTAAGCGTCTTGTGGAATCAGGGAAAATCATTGGCATTGAGGTCTTAGACCACTTAATCATAGGGGAAAATAAATTCGTTAGTTTAAAGGAAAAAGGATATTTGTGAGCCATTATGAAATTGATTCAACATTTATGCTCTAATGGCACTATGATTTTAAGTATGGTTGATCTATAATAATGGTTGTGATTTTAGAGCTTGATTAACTAATTAAATTTAATGAAACATGCTATAACAAACGAGGCATGGATGAACTTTTAAATCAAGGCATTTTAAGATTGCTTTACGATTCGTTTCAGAAAGGGAGATACAACTATGTTTGGAATTGGAACAAAAGACCTTGGAATAGATTTAGGGACAGCGAATACGCTCGTGTATGTTAAAGGACGAGGTGTCGTCGTTCGTGAACCATCTGTTGTCGCGTTACAAACTGATACAAAGCAAATTGTTGCTGTCGGAAATGACGCAAAAAATATGATCGGACGTACGCCAGGAAATGTTGTCGCACTTCGTCCAATGAAGGATGGAGTAATTGCTGATTATGAAACAACAGCAACGATGATGAAATATTATATTCGCCAAGCGACGAAATCGAAGGGTGTATTTAATGGAAAACCATATATTATGGTTTGTGTCCCTTCAGGTATTACAGCGGTTGAAGAACGTGCTGTTATCGATGCAACACGTCAGGCTGGCGCAAAAGATGCTTATACCATTGAAGAGCCGTTTGCAGCTGCCATTGGAGCAAATCTTCCTGTATGGGAACCAACAGGTAGTATGGTTGTCGATATCGGTGGAGGAACTACTGAAGTAGCAATCATTTCCCTTGGAGGAATTGTAACTAGTCAATCAGTACGCGTTGCTGGTGATGAAATGGACGAGGCGATTGTCAACTACATAAGAAAGACGTACAATCTCATGATCGGTGACAGAACCTCTGAAATGATTAAGCTAGAAGTTGGAAGCGCAGGAGATCCAGAAGGAATAGAAAACATGGAAATCCGTGGTCGTGACCTATTAACTGGTCTTCCAAAAACAATTGAAATTACGGCAGAAGAAATTTCAAAAGCTTTACGCGATACAGTGTATGCAATTGTGGATGCTGTAAAGGTAACATTAGAAAAGACGCCTCCTGAACTTGCGGCAGATATTATGGATCGAGGCATTGTTCTTACTGGTGGCGGTGCACTTCTTCGTAATCTTGATAAAGTAATTAGTGAAGAAACAAATATGCCAGTTTTAATTGCTGAAAATCCTCTTGATTGTGTGGCAATTGGAACAGGTAAAGCACTAGATAATATCAATTTATTTAAAAATCGAGCTAAGGAATCTCGTTAAGAAAATAAGGGGTGGCATTTTATGCCTCCTCCCTATTTTTTCTTTTATAAGAAAGTGTGCGTTGCCAAAGAATTATCTTAGATTACTATTTGCTTATGCCTTTCTTATATTCGAGATCTATTCTATTAATATGGTGATAAATGAGGTGTAACAGGTGCCACAATTCTTTCTGAATAAACGCCTGATTCTTTTGCTTGTCAGCATTATTATTCTCGTGGCATTAATTGGATTTTCTTTAAGAGAACGAGAAGAATTAACCGTGCCTGAGCAATTTTTGAAGGATGCAACTGGGTGGATACAAAATGTTGTTTCCCGGCCCCAAAGCTATGTAACAGGGATCTTTGAAAATATTAAGGATCTACAAAATACATATTCTGAAAATAAAGAGCTAAAGTCCCGTTTAGATGGATTGGCGAAGCTTGAATCAGATGTTCAACAACTAAAAAAAGAAAACAATGAGCTACGTGAAATATTGGATAAGAAGGATTCATTAAGTGCCTATTCTCCAATTCAAGCAACGGTAATAGGGCGAAATCCAGACCGTTGGCATGAGCTTTTAATCATTAATAAAGGGAAAACAAATGGGATTGAGCAGAACATGGCTGTTGTCTCTTCTAATGGTTTTATCATCGGAAAAGTTAAGAGCACGCAGCAATTTACTTCAACGATTCAGCTCTTAACCGCAATGGATCCAACAAATCGCATTTCAGCAGAAATTCAAGGAACTGATTCCTATTTTGGTACCATTGAGGGCTATGATGTTGAGCGTGAATTATTGGAGCTAAAGCGTATCCCGTATGATGCCAAAATCGAAAAGGATCAAACAGTCGTTACATCGGGATTAGGTGGGATTTTTCCAAAAGGATTACCGATTGGAAAAGTGGTTGACACTGAGCCGGATGAATTTGGTTTGAATCAGACTGCTTATGTGAAACCTGGAGCAAACTTTTATGATATTCAAAATGTAATGGTTGTGAAGAGAGACATGATGCAACCAGATTTAAGTGATATGGTGGATGATGAGGAGGAGGAACTTTGAGAAAATATCTTCTTCCTCTTTTGTTCATTCTCTTTTTTATCCTAGAGAGCTTATTTGTTCAAACACTTCCGGCAGAAGTTTTTAATAGTGAACGAATTCTCGCTCCACGATTCTTAATGATTGTGATATTGTTTATGACTCTTTATGGTCATCGCGATCAAGGATTGGTTTATGGCTTAGTATTCGGTCTTCTCTTTGATGTCGTCTATACAGAAATCATCGGGATTTATTTGTTCATGTTCCCTTTAATTGCCTATATAGCTTCGAAATTGATGAGAATTCTCCAATCGAATATAGTCGTTGTTTCTGTCATTTCTATCTTATGTGTTGTCTTACTTGAGCTAGGCGTGTATGAAATGAATTACTTAATCAATATCACAAATATGGACTTTTCGTTATTTTTAAATCAACGATTATTTCCAACGATCGTCTTAAATTTGGCGTTTATCATTATTTTTGCATATCCTTTAAAGCGAATTTTTGAAAAATATGCAACTTCTTTACGAGAGGACTAATGGAAAAAGATTGATTCCTTCTTGTGTTTTATACGATAAGGATCAACTAAGAGAAAATAACTTTCAAACAAAGTACGTGAAAAGATTATTGGAAAAAGGACTTTTTGCTATCTTTGTCGAATTGAATAGTGGTATATGTTTCGTAGAAAAAAACCGAATTTAAATCGATTAAAAAAATAAATCACTGCAATAAGTGAATTCGCTTTTCCATGAGGTGAACATCTTGATATGAAGAAAACACAAAATGTCCTGATTAAAGGGACAAAAGACGGTTTAACATTGCATTTAGATGATCAATGTTCCTATGAAAAATTAAAAATGGAACTGAATGAGAAACTGACAGAAAATCAAAGGGTGAATGAAGATCATCCCCTTATAAGTGTCAGTGTTAAAATCGGCAACAGATTTTTAACGGATGTGCAACAGGAAGAAATCAAAACGATTATCCGTCAAAAAAAGAATCTAGTTGTTGGCTCAATTGACTCAAATGTAATAGCTAAATCAGACGCTGAGCAAATGATGCGAGAAAATGAAATTGTTTCCGTAGCGCGAATTATTCGCTCGGGACAAGTCCTTGAGGTTCCTGGCGATTTATTGTTAATTGGCGATGTAAATCCAGGTGGCAAGGTCGTGGCAGGCGGAAATATTTTTATTATGGGTGCATTAAAAGGAATTGCTCATGCAGGTGCCAATGGTAATTCGAATGCGGTCATCTCAGCTTCTCTTATGATGCCAACACAATTAAGAATTAATGATGCCATAAGCAGATCTCCAGATATTACTGGAGATGAGGAGAAACGAGAAATGGAATGTGCTTATATTGATCATACTGACCAAATTATTATTGATAGATTACAAGCTTTGATGCATCTAAGACCAAATTTAACGAGATTGGAAGGGGGATTCTAAAGTGGGAGAAGCAATTGTTGTAACATCTGGTAAAGGTGGCGTTGGAAAGACGACCACATCTGCTAATATTGGTACGGCTTTGGCCCTTCAAGGTAAAAAAGTTTGTTTAGTAGATACTGATATTGGTTTAAGAAATTTGGATGTCGTAATGGGCCTTGAGAATCGCATTATTTACGACTTAGTGGATGTCGTTGAAGGCCGTTGCAAAATTCATCAAGCTCTTGTTAAGGACAAGCGTTTTGAAGATCTACTTTATTTATTGCCAGCTGCTCAAACAAGCGACAAGTCTGCAGTGAACCCAGAGCAAATGAAGGTTCTAATGGAATCTCTTAAACAGGAGTACGACTATATTATAATCGATTGCCCAGCAGGAATCGAGCAAGGTTATAAAAATGCTGTTGCAGGTGCTGATAGGGCGATTGTTGTCACAACTCCTGAAGTTTCTGCTGTAAGAGATGCGGATCGAATTATTGGCCTTCTTGAAAAAGAAGAAAATGTTGCTCCACCTAAATTAGTCATTAATCGTATTCGTAGTCATATGATGAAAAGCGGAGATATGCTTGATGTAGATGAAATTACGACACACTTATCAATTGAGTTAATTGGAATTGTAGCTGATGATGATGAAGTGATTAGAGCTTCAAATCATGGCGAACCAATTGCTTTAAATCCAAATAGTCGTGCATCTATTGCTTACCGCAATATCGCCCGAAGAATTTTAGGGGAATCAGTCCCCCTTCAACCGCTTGATGAAGTGGATACAGGTGTCTTTTCCAAACTAAAAAAATTCTTTGGAGTTAAATAATATTACACACAAACACCGAGGGAAACCTCGGTTTTTTCTATGCGATTTTTTCCCTACCATTCTTGTCATATCTCAGGTGGACAACTCATAGACTTGTACAAAATGGTTAAAGGGAATGGTGGGGACATGTCTAGAGCGGATGATGTAAGAAGAAGATTGGCAAAGCGGAGGCGTGATAGAGAGAAATTTTCTCGAAATAGTGATGCAGATCGCTATTTGGTAGTGGATGATGAAGAGAAATATGGCTTTGATAAGTTTTCTTCTTATGAAGGTGGGCCTGGAGAAGGAGGTCACCCTTTATTCAATAAAGAGATGTTTCTTTTTAAAATATTGGCTTCTGCCAGCTTAGTGCTTGTAGTGGCCATTCTTTTTCGCAACGGAGAGGCAAAACTAGAGCCGATCAAGAATTTTGTAGCACAATCGATGGAACAAGATTTTCAATTTACTGCCGTTTCTGATTGGTATGAAGAGCAGTTTGGGAAACCATTGGCACTCCTTCCAAGCGACAACAAAGAGGAAGCGAATGAAGCAGAGGTCACACAGGAATATGCTCTTGAGGCTGCCCGCATTTTAGAAGACTTTGAAGAAAATGGGCAAAAGGTTTCGATTGAAACAGAAAAGGGTGCGGCCGTTAATGCGATGAGTGAAGGAAGAGTACGCTATGTTGGTAATGAGGAGGGCTTTGGAAAAACAGTCATCATCCAGCATGCCGATAAAAGTGAAACTTGGTATGGAAACTTGCAATCGATTGACGTGAGTCTTTATGAATCGATTAAAAAGGGGACAAGTGTTGGGGTGGCATCTGATAATGCAGACGGTACAAAGGGAATGTTTTACTTTGCTATAAAAAAAGGGGATGATTTTATCGACCCGATACAGGTGATACAATTTGACTAACTTCCTTTCCATGTTAAATAAGATCTATATCCATCCATTGCTATGGGTTGTTGTGGCAATAGCGGTTGTGACTGCGCATTTTATTGAACTATCCCTCCTCCTTTTGATTATTTTCTTTCATGAAATGGGACATGCGGTCGCAGCTTCTTTTTTTTCATGGAGAGTAAAACGGATATCTTTTCTACCCTTTGGTGGCGTGGCGGAAATTGATGAACACGGAAATCGTCCTCTAAAAGAAGAAGCTATTGTGACCTTGGCTGGACCGATTCAGCATCTGTGGTTACTGGTTGTCGCTTTTTTACTTTATCAATTTAATCTAATCTCCGATTTTATTTATACGAATTTCGTCCAATTTAATTTAATGATTCTTATTTTTAATTTACTCCCCATTTGGCCTTTAGATGGAGGGAAATTTGTATTTCTGTGGCTTTCTTTAAAGGAATCATTTCCGAAAGCGTTCAGACTAACGTTACATATTTCAATATTTGCATTAACGATATTTGTCCTCATGATTCTTTTAATTGAACCGATCAATTTGAATGTGTGGATTATTGTCGCCTTTATTATCTTTACTTTGCATTATGAATGGAAGCAAAGTCGCTATGTGTTTATTCGATTCCTAATGGAACGGTATTATGGAAAAACGAGTGAATTTCGAAAGCTTAAGCCGATTGTGGTTGAAGAAGATGCTCTCGTTATGGATGTTTTAGAGCAATTTCAAAGGGGCTACAAGCACCCAATAGTTATTGAGAAGGATGGGAAAGAAACGGGACTTCTTGATGAAAACGAACTGCTCCATGCCTATTTTGCTGAAAAACAACTAACAGCCAAGGTCGGAGAGCTATTATATCCATATTAAGATTTGAGAAATCCAGCCTCTTATCAGATAATATAAGGAATGTAGAAGATAAGGGGTATTTGGAGTGGAACAATTAATTGTAAATAGTTTGGGAAGAGAAAAACGGTATGCATTATTAAATAAAGGTGTACTTGAGAAGTTAGTCATTGAACAGCCAGCGATGCAATCAATGGTTGGGAACATATATTTTGGAACGGTTGAGAAGGTTCTTCCTGGGATGAATGCCGCTTTTATTGATATTGGCCTAGAGAAAAATGGTTTTCTCCATCGAGATAAGCTTCCTTCTTTTTTAGCAAAGAAAGAGGATAAGAATATTTCTTCTTATGTTCATCAAGGTGAAAAATTACTTGTTCAGGTGGAAAAGGATCCAACAGGTAATAAGGGTCCGAGGCTTACTGGGATTATTGAATTGAACGGAGAATTCTTAGTTTATATGCCAAAAGGTAGGCAAGTGGCTGTTTCGAAAAAAATAGAGAACTCAGAAGTTCGAGAACAGTGGCGCCAATTTGGGAATCAAGTAAAGAACGAAGAAGAAGGATTTCTATTTCGAACGAATTGTGTGGAACGGACGGAAGATGAGGCTAGTAGAGAGTTGTTGCGATTAAGAGAAAAATACGAGCAATTGCTCACATTCGCAAAAGGGATGAAAAGGACGGGGCTTCTATATGAGAAAAATTCCTTTTTGGCAGAAGTGACAGCAATCATGAAACAAATGAAGACTGGAGCAGTGGTTGTTGATCAGCTTGAATGGAAAAAAGAGCTTTCGTTATTGAATCCGAATCCAGAAATTGAAGTCGTATATCATCAGGCAAAGGAAAATATTTTTTCCACCTATCGAGTAGAGCATGAAATTGAAAGAGCATTGAACTCGGTCGTTCCTTTAGAAAATGGTGCCTATTTGATTTTTGATGAAGCCGAAGCATTAACGATTATTGATGTGAATACGGGGAAGTTCTCAGGAAAGCAGCTATTACAAGATACGGTGTTAAAAACAAATGAGCTAGCAGCAGAAGAAATTGCTCGTCAAATTCGAATTCGAGATTTAGCAGGTATTATCCTTATCGACTTTATTGATATGGTCGATTCAAAAGCGCGAGAGCAAGTAAAGCGGAAAATGGAAAATGCGCTAAAAAAGGATGAGCGGAGGACGAGAGTTGTTGGCTTCACTCCACTCGGCATTTTACAGTTAACAAGAATGAAAACAAAGGTGTCTATTTCAGAAAGCCTGATGACATCGTGTAACACTTGTGAGGGCCTCGGAAAGGTGTTAAGCCCTGCGACTGTTGCCTATCAAATGGAGCGAGAATTGCTGGAACAAAGAGGTCGTGATGAAGAAGCCATTTTAATTGAGGCAACAGCTGTAGTAAGAGATGCTTTTGCTGGTGAAAGTAATATGCACCAGAAAACATTGGAAGAAATCATCGGGATGAAAATCTTTTTTACAATCGAAGAAGCTCCTAAACCTTACTATTTGATTAGACAGTTAGGTGGATTGAGGGATATTGAGCAAGAAACGAATTAGACGTGCTCTGGAATTAATATTGACACGTATAGTCGGTCTATGATAATATTTTCATGTTATGTTTGTAGCGCACCCGTGCTACAACCGCACAGACCAGGTCTTAAAGTTTTTCTTTTTGAAAACACCTGAAATGGCGAGTCTGAGTCTAAGAGGAGGTGCAGTTCATGTACGCAATTATCGAAACTGGTGGTAAGCAAATCAAAGTAGAAGAAGGTCAAGCTATCTACATTGAAAAGCTAAACGCTGAAGCAGGCGAAACAGTTACATTTGATAAGGTTTTATTCGTTGGTGGCGAAAACGTTAAAGTTGGTAGCCCTGTTGTAGAAGGAGCTTCTGTAACAGCTAAAGTTGAAAAACAAGGTCGCGCTAAGAAGATCATTGTTTTCAAATACAAAGCGAAGAAAAACTATCACAAGAAGCAAGGTCATCGTCAGCCATACACTAAAGTTGTTATTGAAAAAATCAACGCGTAAGGCGGTTTAAGATGATTCAAACAACGATTTATCGTACTGAATCTGGACGAATACAATCGTTTACTATTAGTGGTCATGCCCTCTTTGCAAACCATGGCAATGACATTGTTTGTGCAGGAGCTTCTGCTGTTTCCTTCGGAGCGATTAATTCCATTATCGCCCTCACGAAAGTGGAACCAGAAATTGAGCAAGAAGAAAATGGCTTTCTCCGCTGCGTTATTCCTGATAATCTCTCGGAAGACGTTCAAGAGAAGGTACAGCTATTGCTTGAAGGGATGATCGTGTCTTTACAGACGATTGAAAGAGATTATGGGAAATATATAAAAATAACCTTCAAAAAGTAGGAGGTGGAATAGTAATGTTAAGATTAGATCTTCAGTTTTTCGCTTCTAAAAAGGGAGTAGGTTCTACAAAGAACGGTCGTGACTCAATCTCTAAGCGCCTTGGTGCTAAACGTGCAGATGGTCAGTTCGTAACAGGTGGTTCTATCCTTTATCGTCAACGTGGAACAAAGATTTATCCAGGTGTGAACGTAGGTAAAGGTGGAGACGATACTCTATTCGCGAAAGTGGATGGTGTCGTTAAATTCGAACGCCTAGGACGTGACCGTAAGCAAGTGAGCGTCTACCCAGTAGCTCAAGAAGCTTAAGTCTTTAAAAACTCTAACCGCTTTGGTTAGAGTTTTTTTAGCTTTTAGGGGCGGTGGCATTTGAGTGTGATTTTTGGTTTTGACCGATATAATCGATTGAAGACCGATATTTTTGGACGAAGACCGATATAATTGGATAAAGACCGATATACTTGGACGAAGACCGATATACTCGATTGTAGACCGATATGTCAGTTTTAAGCCAACATTTTTAGACCGAATTACCCTTATTTCACAGTTAAGAATCAGGGTGAATAACTCATTTTTAACGGATATCAAAAAACGAATCTGAAAACTAGCCTATATACTGATTTTTTTTGATATACTAGCAAGAAGAAGGCAGTTATACTTAGGAGTGCTTTGTATGAAAAAAGATTGGGACACTGTTGAGATATTACGACACACTCGACATGATTGGCTAAATAAAATTCAATTGATAAAAGGGAATCTTTCTTTAAACAAAATCGACCGCGTCAAAGAGATTATTAATGAAATCGTGGATGAGACTAGGCAAGAAACGAAGCTATCCAACCTTAACATTCCTCAGTTTGCAGCATTGCTTCTTACATATAATTGGGAAAGTCATTCCATTCACCTTGAATTTGAAATCATAGAAGACATACATGGTTCAACAAGTAGTTATATTAATGATGAGCTACTTGCTAATTGGACAATTGGATTTCTAGAAGAATTAGACAAATCCATTAAAGCTTTTCACGAAAATCATTTGTCTGTAACGATTGAAAGACAACCATCAGGCATCGGTTTCTTTTTTGATTTTAGAGGAATAATAACAGACATAGAGCAAGTTCAACAATTTTTACAACAGCAATCATCCATTGAAAATAAAGTGCATGAGCTTTCAGAACAAGAGCTATCACTTGAAGTATTTTTACCATATCAATAAAAAATGGTGGATTCTCGTCATGTGATGATTCATTGATTTAGCTACTACCGACGGGAGGAACAAAAATGTTCGTAGATCAGGTTAAGATATATGTTAAAGGCGGAGATGGCGGCAATGGAATGGTCGCATTTCGTCGTGAAAAATATGTACCAAAAGGTGGCCCAGCTGGTGGCGACGGCGGAAAGGGTGCAGACGTTGTTTTTGAAGTAGAAGAAGGTCTAAGAACGTTAATGGATTTTCGCTACAAACGTCATTTTAAAGCACCACGTGGTGAGCACGGCATGTCTAAAAATCAGCATGGTCGAAATGCGAAGGACATGATTGTAAAAGTACCACCGGGCACAGTTGTGACTGATGCAGCAACAAAAGAAGTTATCGCTGACTTAACGGAACATGGTCAAAGAGCGGTTATTGCTCGAGGTGGACGTGGCGGAAGAGGAAACTCAAGATTTGCGACACCTGCCAACCCAGCTCCTGAGCTATCTGAGCATGGAGAGCCTGGAATTGAAAAAGAAGTGGTATTAGAATTAAAGCTTCTTGCTGATGTGGGTCTTGTAGGGTTCCCGAGTGTTGGAAAATCAACCTTACTATCGGTTGTTTCTTCTGCGAAACCGAAAATTGCAGACTATCATTTCACAACCATTGCTCCAAACTTAGGAATGGTTGAAACCGAAGATAGCCGAAGCTTCGTTATGGCTGATTTACCGGGATTAATTGAAGGTGCCCACTCTGGCGTAGGGTTAGGTCACCAATTCCTAAGACATATCGAAAGAACGCGTGTAATCGTTCATGTCATCGATATGGCTGCAATGGAACAAAGAGATCCATATGAGGATTATGTAACCATCAATAATGAATTAAAAGAGTATAACTTAAGGCTGACAGAAAGACCACAAATTATTGTTGCGAATAAAATGGACATGCCAGAAGCAGAAGAAAATTTAGAGAAATTTAAATCTCAGCTGCAGGAGGACTATCCGATTTTTCCAATATCAGCAGTGACGAGAAAGGGATTAAGAGATCTTCTATTTGCAATTGCTGATAAAATTGAAGAAACACCTGAATTCCCTCTTGTACATGAGGAAGAATCAGAGGTTAATCGAGTTCTTTATAAGCATGAAGCAGATCAAAAGGAATTTGTCATTACAAGAGAGTCTGATGGCAGCTTTGTTGTTTCGGGTGATGCAGTTGAGCGTCTATTTAAGATGACAGACTTCTCAAGAGATGAATCAGTCCGCCGTTTTGCAAGACAGCTTCGAGGAATGGGTATAGATGATGCCCTTAGAGAACGTGGTATCAAGAATGGCGATATCGTTAAACTGTTAGATTACGAATTTGAATTCCTTGATTAATTGCCGTTTTGTACTGGAGTGGGGAATATGAGTAAAGATAAATTAGATAAGAAATTCTACTTGGTTCGTGAGGATGTTTTGCCTGAAGCAATGAAGAAGACTCTTGAGGCAAAGGAAATGATCGAGCGAAAAAAAGTAGAATCAGTATGGGATGCTGTACAACAGGTTGATTTAAGTCGCAGTGCTTTTTATAAGTACCGCGACACGGTTTTCCCTTTTCACACAATCGTAAAAGAAAAGTTAATCACCTTATTTTTTCATTTAGAGGATCGTTCAGGCACGCTCTCTCAGCTATTAGGGGTCGTTGCTTCAGCTGGATGTAACGTGTTAACGATCCACCAAACCATTCCGTTACAAGGAAGAGCTCAAGTGACGCTTTCTTTGAATATTACAGGGATGGTGATCGAAATTAATGAGCTTTTATCGAACTTAAGAAAGCTTGAATTTGTTGAAAATGTAGAGGTATTAGGTTCGGGGGCATAAGAGAATAGAGTAAAGGCGTCCTGTATATAAAGAAAAGGATGAGCTTCAGGGGAGGAAAGGCATAATGAAAATAGCTTTTTTGGGTCCGAATGCAACGTTTACGGATATTGCAGTACGTGAACTTTTTCCGAATGATGAAGGTATTCCCTATATTACGATTCCAGATTGCCTGGATGCTGTTATAAAAGACGAAGTAGATGCTTGTGTGGTACCGTTAGAAAACGCACTTGAAGGTTCGGTCAATATTACACTTGATTACTTAATTCATGAAATGAATCTTCCGATTTTAGCAGAAGTAACAGCTCCAATTCGACAGCATTTAATGGTTCATCCCGATCATCAGCACGATTGGCAACAGATAGAGGTCATCTATAGTCACTCTCATGCCATTGCTCAATGCCATAAATTTCTTCATCATCAATGTAAGGGTATGAAAAGAATTAGTGTTACCTCTACAGCAGCGGCAGCAAAATATGTTCTGGAGCATCCAGAAATAAAGGCTGCTGCTATTGCGAATGAGCTTGCTGCAAAGGAATATGGATTAACGATTGCGAAGGCTGATATTCATGATTTTGATTTTAACCATACGCGTTTTATTGTTTTAGCGAAACAACCCATTGAAATGGTGAACCAAACATTACAGGTTGCAGGTAATAAAACGACTTTGATGATTACTTTGCCAGATGACGACCGCTCTGGTGCGTTACATCAAGTTTTATCCGCTTTTGCTTGGAGAAAGCTGAATTTATCTAAAATCGAATCCCGTCCAACGAAAACGGGATTAGGCAATTATTTCTTCATTGTCGACATTGAAATGAGCATGGATGATGTCTTGATTCCAGGTGCCATTGCAGAATTAGAAGCTCTAGGCTCTACAGTTAAAGTGTTAGGGAGTTATCCATATTATCATATTAATAAAAAATAAGGCAGGGATATTTCCTGCCTTTTTAGATCCACTATGGGCAAAATCCTTCGCTTGCATGGTTCTCTCTTTTAATTAGGATGTCTTGACTTGAATCGAGTACCCTGCAAAAGTAAGTTAGCGGAGATTATCCGGTTAAATGCAGAATGGAGCTCGTTTCGAGGGAAATAAGGGAAAGATTTCCGTTTTTGCAAAGAAAAATCCCCCATATTCGCATTTTTCGAGTCCATTGACGGAATTTCTACGTCTATTTAAGCCTTTTTTTATACTTATTACTGAATAGAGGAAATTTTTCCTTCTATTTTAAAAAAAAATCAATTGAATCCTCTTATCCCCCGATTGATAAGCTCTCCAACACCCAGATATGGTACTGAAAACGGCACTACAAACGCCAGAAGGTTTGACAATCTGCAGCTGCACTAACACTTATTCAATTAGAAATCCATTTTCCCTAAGGGCTTCTACAGCTTTGTCCAATGCTTCTTCAGAAGGAGCTGAAATCGTATGAAGATGAATGCCTTCTGTTAATTCTGAAAGATAGGACGCTTTAGTCGTCTTGATTTTTTCTACAAAATGTTCGACTTCCTTTGGCGAAGAGACCATGATGGAAGCAGTTAAGTCTCCGTAAACAGAATGTTCGATTTTAACATCTACTACTGTCACACCATGATTCACTAATAGGAGTAATTCCTCTTCTGCTCTTTCCGGTGTATGGGAAGAGGCAATGATCCGTTTGAATTTTTTAAAGGTAGAAGATTGGCTCATATATAAATATCCTTGACTTGTTGCAATAATCGGTTCATTTTTAGCCTTTAAGAGTGTGATGTCTCCAACAATGACTTGTCTGCTGACATTGGTTCTAGTGGCTAATTCACTCCCAGTAAGGGGCTCTCTGCTTGTTTTAAGTAAACTTAAGATGAACTCTCTTCTTTCTTCACCTAGTATTTTTTTTCCATTCAATGTAACTCACCCTTTTTTATTCCATATATTTAAAGTTTATCGTAGATCGTTTAACAGGTCGACCAATTCGATCAGAATAATGATATTTTTCGACTCATTTAGAAATTGTTCCCACATCCAATATCATAATTTTTCTTGGTAAAGCATAAGTTTTTTTGAAGATTATTAGCAAATTACCTACACCATCATACAATATATGGACATTTGCATAGGAGGGAAGACAGCGTGAAGATCCATATCGTTCAGAAAGGGGATACTCTTTGGAAAATCGCCAAGAAATATGGCGTGAATTTTGAAGAGCTGAAAAAATTAAATTCCCAGCTCAGTAATCCTGACATGATTATGCCCGGTATGAAAATAAAAGTTCCGACTGCAAGTGGAAGCGTAACAAAAGAGGCTACCATTGGCGGTAAAGAAACAAAAATTAATTTGGGCGTAAAGAAAGAACAGCAGCTCCCATTCGTAAAAGAACAGCCAAAAGAAGCACCTATCCAGGCAGCTGAGCAAGCACCTGCTCCTGTTCAAGAAGCACCAAAAGCAGAAGTTGCCAAAAAACCATATGTGCCAAAAATGCCAAAACCGATTCTTCCAGAGATCGATATTAATAATTACTTTACGATGAATATGGCCAATATTAATGCAGCGCCGAAACCAGCGCCAAAGTCAACGAATATTATGCCAAAAATACAACCATACGAACCTAAACAAAAGGCTGCGAAGGAAGAAGAACAGCCAACCAAAGGAGGTACGCAACAACCGATGTATCCCAATAAACCATTTTATCCTGTTTCTCCAGCGATGCAAGGTGCAGGATATCCGAATCAACCATTCCCGCAGGTTCAAGGTGCGTTTGACCAGCCTAATTTTCCAAATTTACCTGGAGTAGAAAGTGCTTACGACGAAGAAGAATCACCGATGTTTCCGAATCAACCATTAGGGGTAATGGGTGCACAAGCAAATGCACCATTGTCACCTATGGCAAATATGCCAGCAATGCCACAAGAACAGGTGGCGCCAATGATGCAAGCGCCATATCCATTTCCGCCTTATCCAGCTCACTTATTTCCAGTGTCACCAGTGATGCCAGGTCCAGGTCCACTTCCGGCTTTTCATCACCATCATCCATGTCCGCCGCCTATGTACCCAATACCAGGAGTGGCGGGTGCATATGAGGGTCCGAATATGCCAATGATGCCAGAAGTAGCTGGAGCATATGAAGGCCCAAACATGCCGAACATGCCAGGAGTAATGGGAGTATATGAAGGTCCAAATATGCCGAATATGCCAGGAGTAATGGGAGCATATGAAGGTCCAAATATGCCGAATATGCCAGGAGTAATGGGAGCACATGAAGGCCCAAATATGCCGATGATGCCAGAGGTGGCCGGGGCACATGAAGGTCCAAATATGCCGAACATGCCAGGAGTAATGGGAGCATATGAAGGTCCAAATATGCCGAACATGCCAGGAGTAATGGGAGCATATGAAGGTCCAAATATGCCGAATATGCCAGGAGTAATGGGAGCATATGAAGGTCCAAATATGCCGAATATGCCAGGAGTAATGGGAGCATATGAAGGCCCAAATATGCCACAAATGCCAGGAGTAATGGGAGCATATCAAGGTCCAAATATGCCACAAATGCCAGGAGTGATGGGAGCATATGAAGATCCAAACATGCCGAACATGCCAGGAGTAATGGGAGCATATGAAGGCCCAAATATGCCACAAATGCCAGGAGTAATGGGAGCATATGAAGGTCCGAATATGCCACAAATGCCAGGAGTAATGGGAGCATATCAAGGTCCAAATATGCCACAAATGCCAGGAGTAATGGGAGCATACGAAGGCCCAAACATGCCGAATATGCCAGGAGTAATGGGAGCATACGAAGGCCCAAACATGCCGAACATGCCAGGAGTAATGGGAGCATATGAAGGCCCAAATATGCCACAAATGCCAGGAGTAATGGGAGCATACCAAGGTCCAAACATGCCAAATATGCCAGGAGTAGCTGGAGCATACCAAGGTCCAAACATGCCAAATATGCCAGGAGTAGCTGGAGCATACCAAGGTCCTATGGATGACTGTGGATGTGGAGGTCCAAGATTATTAGGCACGTATGGTCCTAGTAATTATGGATGGAGTGGAGCTCCAATCTATCCACAACCATTCGTCGGCAATCCCTATTTGAATCCATATGGTCCGACAGGAAATCTTCCACAAAGTGAAGATTTGGATGATTAATCATACCGGAGACGATTTTTTTTTGAATCGTCTCTTCTCTTATTTAAATAGCCAATTACCATGCGAAATCATGTACATAAAACCATTCGGGAGAAAAATATATTTCGTTGAAAGTTCTCTTGGCCCATTTATATTAAAAAGCTTTCGTTTTTATGAGCTTCTGCGCAAGCAGCAATTATTAATAGCGGATTTAAAGAAAGCTGGTTTTCTTCACACATCTTTTTTTCTTTTTGAAGAACAGGAACCATTGTTTTTTGAAAATGTATACTATGGATGTTTAGAATACATTCCCCCATCATCAACGCCTTTCACCTTTAACAATCCAAAAGATAGACATGAAGGTCTAATTCTTTTAGAAAAATTTCATCGCTTATCTGAGAGTTCGGTCGAGCTAAGTATGTATCCACTTAAAAAATACCCTCTCGTCAACAAGTGGAGACGGCGCGTTACCGAATTTATAAGCAATCTTACTTTCATCAAATTATTAATAAAAGAAGAACTGCTCTACGAATTGCTCGCATGGGCAACTTGGTCTTTGGAAGGTATAGAAAGAGAGTGGGCCACTATCGAAGATGAATCAGTTGTAGTATTGCATGGGGATCTTGCGCATCATAATTTTATTCGTTCTTTAAATGGAGAGTTATACTTAATCGATTTTGATTTGATTGCGCTTGGAAATCAACGATTCGATTATCTCCAATTCGCGAATCGAATTCTGCCTTTTATCGATTGGTCCATGGAAGAACTTAATCGTTTTGAAAAAATGAAGCCATTCCTGAAGGAGAAGTTTTTTCTGTATGGCTTAGCTTTTCCGACGGATATTTTTCGTGAGTGGAATTATTTGATTCGAGAAAACCATTACGATAAAACGGAATTCGTGCAACAATTGCTTGATTTCACAGTTAGTCAATTCCATTCAAGACGACGATTTTTTGATCAAATCCAAAGAATGGTCGTATCTGACAGAATGAAAAATGAATAACCCTCACACTCTAATAGAGAGCATTGGTCATGCTCTTATCTAGTGTAAGGGGGGTATTTCAATGCAAAAAAAATTAATGGTTCCGGCCACGATTCTTATGGCGATAGGACTGACAGCCTGTGGGAATAATGATGAAGCAACGGATGGAGATGTAAACCCAGCTCTCCCAATGGGCTATTATTCAAATGAACATCATGAGGAAAGTGGAGGAAACACAGATTGGATAAATGAAGATAACGATGGTCCTGCAACAGAATTAATGGACCATACCCTAGGCGGCGAGGGTGAAGAAAGCACCATAAGAGGAGTTAATAATGAATCAGCACCAGATGGGAAGTATAGGGATACTTTATTTAGTCGCAGTGACCGAAATTATCATGGCCATTTAAATAATCTAAATGGTGGGGCAAGAAGTGCCTATTATACAAACTATAGTGGGACTTTGGCTAAAAAAATCGGTAAGAATGCCGCTTCTGTTGTGAATGTGGCAGATGCTCGTGCACTTATCCATGGCGATCAAGTTCTCGTGGCGGCGGTGCTAGAGGATCAAGGGCGGGTAAATGAAACAAAGGCTTCTATCGAGGATGCGGTAAATCCACAATTAAATGGAAAATCTCTTACAATTGCTACCGATGATAGTACGTATAGTCGAGTTCGTACGCTTGATAATGATCTACGTGAAGGTGGCCCAAAAGATATGGTCAATGAGGAAATCGATAATATCTTTAAGTCCATCAATAATAACCGCTAGCAGGAAGAAGTCAGCCGCAATTCGAGCTGGCTTCTTTCTTTGAGGCTCTTTTCTCAAACTTTGTTGCTATTGGAGCAAAAAATCAATGAATTTATCTTTGTTTTTAATGATAATTAGTCGTAAATCAATGAGAAAAGAGCTTGTAAACTATTTAGGAAGCACTAAATAGCAATTTCTACGTTAAAATCGGCTGATAGCCAGCGGCCGCTGGCCAACGGTAGTAGGATTTTAACAACAATCAATACGAAAACAGCCTTCTTTGAAAAAATCCTTTCCGAAAAAAAGGATATTTTATGAAAAAATGGTCACAATAGTATTGGAGTTTTTAAAATGAATTTGGCCAAAACAGGCGCTAAACGAGGTGACCAATGTGCTAAACAAAAGGTCTATGATTTCTATATTGTTTGCAATTCTATTCATTGGATTTGAATATAGTGTGCCAGTTCATGGGCAAATGAATGATTCAAAAGAAACGATGGATTTTGACCCAATCGAAGTACAGGTTGTCCTAGAAAGAATGTACTTAGATGGGGAATACAGCCAAGAAATCGTCAAGGAAACGATTTGGTCGATGGAAGATTTTTGGGCTAAATATGAGGACTGGGAGTTAATAGACATGACGGAGAATGAAGTGGTTTTTCGTGAATATGTCGATGATATCTCTCCTTTATTAAAAACGAATGGCTATTTCGGGATTTCTAGCGATGGTACCTTAACGATTTTTAATGGTAGGCCGCAAACGTCGAAAATCATCCATACTTTTTTTCAATTAGACATGGGAAAGCTTGAAAGCAAGAAACAAGAGGAATTGAAACAAGGTATACGGATAAAAAATAAGGATCGTTATGTGGAAGTGCTAGAAACATTTAAACATTATACCTTGGATAAACAAGCAAATTAGGGACCGAGTAAATCGGTTCTTTTTATTTTGCCCACTCATTTTTGAACGCTATAGTTTCTTTATGAGAAACCGAAACTATGATACAATGGGGTACAGCAAAATAGAGGGGCGAATGTAGTGTTTGAGTTTATCGAAGGTAAGGTTGATTTTGTAGGACCTGAATATATAGTACTAGCAACGAACGGGATTGGGTTTCAAATTATGACGCCAAATCCGTTTATTTATTCAAAGGATCAAGGTCAAGAAGCAAAGGTGTATACATATCATTATGTCCGTGAAGATATCATGGCGTTATATGGCTTTCAATCTCGACAGGAAAAAACACTTTTTACAAAATTACTAAACGTTTCGGGAATTGGCCCAAAAGGTGCTTTAGCCATTCTAGCATCAGGCGAACCAGAACAGGTTGTTGATGCAATAGAAAATGAGGACGAAGCTTTCTTAGTGAAGTTCCCAGGGGTCGGGAAGAAGACTGCAAGACAAATGATTCTTGATTTAAAAGGAAAGCTTCAAAATGTGGTACCGGATTTCTTCCCAGACTTATTTGCGCCAGAAAGAGGCGAAAGAACGGTTCAGGCTACGAATCAAGAGTTGGAAGAAGCAATGTTGGCTCTGAAGGCATTAGGATATTCTGAAAAAGAAATCAAGAAGATTGAGCCAGTTCTTCAGAAGGAATCTTTATCAACGGATCAGTACATAAAATTGGGATTACAAAAATTATTACGCTGATCGTGCATTTAAAAGCGTAAATTTGTACTAAAATGGAAACCTACGAAAGGGGTGACGAGAATGGATGAACGGATTGTTTCAGGTGAGGCGGATATGCAGGAACTCTCCCTAGAACAAAGCTTACGTCCTCAAACCCTTAGACAATATATTGGGCAAGATAAAGTAAAAGAAAATCTCGAAGTATTTATACAAGCTGCTAAGCTACGAAAAGAAACGTTGGATCATGTTTTACTATATGGCCCGCCAGGCCTTGGAAAAACGACTTTAGCTACGATTATCGCGAATGAGATGGGTGTACATATTCGAACAACTGCAGGTCCAGCGATTGAACGACCAGGCGATTTAGCCGCCATTTTAACAGCATTAGAGCCAGGAGATGTCCTATTCATTGACGAAATTCATCGACTTCCACGTTCAATTGAGGAAGTCCTTTATCCTGCAATGGAGGATTTTTGTCTAGATATCGTAATTGGAACTGGTCCGAGCGCTAGGTCCGTTCGCTTGGAACTCCCACCTTTCACACTAGTTGGAGCGACAACAAGAGCGGGAGCTTTATCTGCACCTCTTCGTGACCGATTTGGTGTACTAAGTAGATTAGAGTATTATCGTGAAGACCAATTAAGGGAGATTGCCATTCGAACAGCTGAGGTTTATGAAATTGAGATTGAACCTCAGGCAGCAGTTGAAATTGCGAGACGATCAAGGGGAACTCCAAGGATTGCTAATCGTCTATTACGAAGAGTCCGTGATTTTGCTCAGGTTCGTGGCAATGGAGCAATTGACCATCAATTGGCACAGGAGGCGTTGGAGCTTCTTCAGGTCGATCGTTTAGGCTTAGACCATATTGACCATAAATTATTAAGAGGGATCATTGAGAAATTTCGCGGTGGTCCAGTAGGATTAGAAACGATTGCGGCCACAATAGGAGAAGAAGCGACAACTATTGAGGATGTATATGAGCCATATTTGTTACAGATTGGTTTTCTTCAAAGAACTCCTCGAGGGCGCATGGTAACAGACCTTGTATATCAACATTTCCACATGGAATTACCGTCGCAATAAAAAATATTTAGCAGCTATTTACTAGAAACAGGGTGACATCATTGAAGGTAGATTTATTTGATTTTCATTTGCCAGAAGAATTGATTGCGCAAACCCCGCTGCAAGATCGTACGAGCAGTAGACTTATGGTTTTAAACAAAGAAACTGGTGAAATTGAACATGAGACTTTTAAAAATATAAAAAACTATTTGCGTGCGGGAGACTGTATTGTTTTAAACGATACGAGAGTTTTACCTGCAAGGCTATTCGGCGAGAAAGAAGACACAGGTGCAAAAATTGAAGTGCTTCTTTTAAAACAGGTCGAAGGAGATACATGGGAAACCCTTGTAAAACCAGCGAAGCGGATTAAGGAAGGTTCTGTTATTACTTTTGGTAATGGCCTTCTTTCCGCTATTTGTGTTGGTGAAAAGGAGCATGGTGGCCGACTCCTTAAGTTTAGTTATGAGGGAATCTTTTATGAAGTGCTAGAAGCCTTAGGCGAAATGCCTCTACCACCTTATATAAAGGAGCAACTAGAGGACAAAGACCGCTATCAAACGGTATATGCCAAGGAACGGGGATCAGCGGCAGCACCAACGGCAGGACTTCATTTTACGGAAACTCTTTTAGAAGAGTTAAAGGAAATGGGCGTACATATTGCTTTTATTACGTTGCATGTAGGGCTTGGTACATTCCGTCCTGTAAGTGTGGATGATATCGATGAACATGAAATGCATGCAGAATTCTATCAAGTATCAGAAGAGACAGCAACGTTGCTTAATGAGGTTCGCCAAAATGGGGGAAGAATAGTTACTGTAGGGACGACTTCCACAAGAACGTTAGAAACCATTGCGAGTGCATATGATGGGAAATTTGTTGCGGCTAGTGGATGGACAAGTATTTTTATTTATCCAGGCTATGAATTTAAAGCGATTGATGGAATGATTACAAATTTTCATTTGCCAAAATCAACGCTCATTATGTTAGTGAGTGCGTTAGCAGGTAGAGAACATGTGTTGAACGCCTATAATACAGCAGTTGAGGAAAAGTATCGTTTCTTTAGCTTTGGCGATGCGATGTTAATTATTTAGACAAAGTTATTATTTAGTAGCTTCTAAAAGAAGCAGGAGGTACGGTAGATTGACAGCAATACGTTATGAATTAATTAAAACATGTAAACAAACTGGTGCAAGACTTGGGCGCGTACATACACCACACGGTTCTTTTGAAACACCTGTATTTATGCCAGTTGGGACACTTGCGACGGTTAAAACGATGTCCCCTGAAGAATTAGTACAAATGGGAGCAGGGATTATCCTAAGTAACACTTATCATTTATGGTTACGCCCTGGACATGAAATTGTCAAAGAAGCTGGTGGACTTCATAAATTTATGAATTGGGACCGCGCCATTTTAACAGATTCAGGTGGATTCCAAGTGTTTAGCTTAAGTGAGTTCCGTAAGATTGAAGAAGAAGGTGTTCACTTCCGAAATCATCTGAACGGAGATAAGCTATTTTTATCTCCAGAAAAAGCGATGGAAATTCAAAATGCCCTTGGTTCTGATATTATGATGGCATTTGACGAATGTCCTCCTTTCCCCGCAACTTTTGATTATATGAAGAAGTCGGTTGAAAGAACGTCTAGATGGGCGGAGCGATGCTTAAATGCTCATCAGCGTCCAAATGATCAAGGTCTCTTTGGAATTGTTCAAGGTGGAGAATATGAAGAACTACGAAAGCAAAGTGCGAAGGATCTTGTGTCTCTTGATTTCCCAGGCTATGCAGTCGGTGGTTTGTCAGTTGGTGAGCCGAAGGATGTCATGAACCGTGTGCTTGAATTTACAACACCATTGCTACCGAACAATAAGCCAAGATATTTAATGGGAGTTGGTTCTCCTGATTCATTGATCGATGGAGCGATTCGTGGAATCGATATGTTTGATTGTGTGTTGCCATCAAGGATTGCCCGCAATGGTACATTGATGACAAGCGAAGGTCGTCTTGTTGTGAAAAACGCTAAATTTGCGAGAGATTTTGGACCAATTGATCCGAATTGCGATTGCTATACATGTAAAAATTATAGCCGCGCTTACATTCGCCACTTAATTCGTTGTGATGAAACGTTCGGAATTCGACTTACGACTTATCATAACCTATATTTTCTGTTAAAATTAATGGAGCAAGTCCGTGAAGCAATTCGTGAGGATCGATTAGGGGACTTCCGAGAAGAATTTTTTGAAAGATATGGCTTCAATAAGCCCGATGCAAAAAACTTCTAAATAAGTTATGAGAATAGTTTTGAAGGGAGGTTAAATATATGGGAGGCACTTTAGGAACAATAGCACCACTTATTTTAATGTTTGCGATTTTCTACTTTTTATTAATTCGCCCACAACAAAAGCGTCAAAAAGCAGTTCAACAAATGCAAACGAACTTAAAAAAAGGTGACAAGATTGTCACGATTGGTGGATTACATGGTATCGTCGATGCAGTTGATGAAGGTAAAATTGTTATCAAATGTGGAGATGGAAGCCGTCTTACATACGACCGTGCAGCTGTACGTGACGTAGTTGAGTCTGCACCAGAAACAAGTGATATGTTAGCAAAGAGCTAATAATAACAGAAAGCGCCCTATTCAATCTAGGGCGCTTTTGTTTTTATACACTCCGAGTTTTCGGTGTTGTTATATTGACTCCAAGAATACCACCCATCATAGCCGTTAAAATGTAGCAGACATGATAAATGATTTGTTCGACGGAAAATAAGCTATCATACCCCAGATATTGAAATAAGAAAATGATTAGGGTATATAGAATTCCTGTTAATGATCCGATAAGCCAACCTTTTTGCTTGCCCTTACCTCCTGAAACAAAACCTCCAACAAATAGAGTAATAAAAGTAATGGCAGTCGTCACAATTCCAAGTGAAGATTCCTGTGTAGACGTAAATCTTAAAATAAGTGAAAAAATAAAACTACTAATAATCAGCAGTAAAAAAACCGCAATTACGCCGAATAAAACCGCACTCCCAAAGCTTTTTGACTCCTCTATTTTGAACCTCTCCCCTCAACTAAAAGTAGCAATGTTTTCTTTATAGAGCTATTCCATATTCTTAGTACATGCTTATTCAAATTGTAGGAAAAATAGAATCTTTTTGTTATCTAATTTCTTAGTTTTCACAAGTTAAGAAGAGAAGAAATTAGGACATATTGAAATATATTTGTCATTAACGTTCATAATAAGAGAGTACAGGTATTTTTTATGAAAAAGGGGATCAGGGATGCATGAGATTTTCACCATATTAATTAGGACGGTCTTTTTGTATGCACTTATTATCGTGATTTTTCGTGCAATGGGTAAACGCGAGATTGGAGAATTAAGTATTTTAGATTTAGTTGTGTATATTATGATTGCGGAAATGGCTGTTATCGCGATAGAAAAACCACGTGACGAGCTATATCATAGCGTTATACCAATGATTCTTTTAATGACGATCCAAATTGTTTTTGCCCTTATCTCGCTCAAAAGCAAAAAGTTTCGGGATGTTGTGGAAGGAAAACCTATTTTGATCATCAATCATGGGAAAATTGATGAAAAAGAGATGAAAAAACAAAGATACAATTTTGATGATCTGTTGCTACAGCTTAGAGAGAATAATATTCGTAACATCGCTGATGTGGAATTTGCGATTTTAGAAACTTCTGGAAAGCTGACTGTTTTTAAAAAGGAAGAGAAAATTGGAGGGATTACGATTCCTCTCATTGTCGATGGCGAGATACAGGAAAAAAATCTCGAACGAATTGAAAAAAATCAGTTATGGCTGAGACAAGAGCTTCGAAAAAAGGGCTATAAGGAGATCAAAAACATCTCCTTTTGTAGTTTTCAGGACGGGGAGTTCTTCATTGATGTGAAAAGTCCAATGTGAAAGGAGGCGGGTACACTACCTGCCTCCTTTCATTCTGTTCCTATCGAAAGGCTAACCTTGAAAGTGCTTGGCCAATTATCGGGATGCGATTAAGGTCGTTCTTGCGAATTAATCCAAATGCCAGTAGAAGTGAACAATATGCGAAACTAATAACAAGTGTAGCAATGATAAGTTTCATCACGATCGACATTTCTCCTGATAACTGTTGATAGGTTAGTGCTCCAGCCCAACCAGAGAGTCCCATTACAAGAAATGCTAACAAATAATCTCGTACATAAAAGGTAAAGGAAATCTTTTTCATGACTGTGGCAAAGTGAAGGAAGGTCACTAATACGATACCGACAATGATTCCCAGTGCAACCCCATTAATGCCGAAGTTCGGCTGACTCGCAAGTGCGAAAATAACAGCTAGTTTTACAGCAGAGCCTATTAAACTGTTGATCATAGCAGCTCTTGCAAGATCTAATGCCTGTAGAGTCGCTTGAAGGGGACCCTGATAATAATAGAGCAGGTAAAATGGAGCCATTATTTTAATAAAAAAGAAGCCTGATGCAGAACCGTACATCGCTTTCATAAGCGGTTCTGCTAATACATACATAATGACGATAGCTAGTCCACCAGTCAAAAAGACAAAGCGAAGAGCCTGCTGCAACCGGTATTCGATTAACCCTGTATCTTGTTTCGAATGGGCTTCACTAATAGCTGGTACGAGCGATGTGGATAAGGAATACGTAATAAAAGAAGGTAATGCCAAAAGTGGCATGGCAAATCCCGTAAGTGAGCCGTATTGTTTTGTTGCAAGAGCAGTCCCAATCCCTGCCAGAGCCAAACTCAGAGAAACTACGATTGGTTCAAAAAACCACGAAAGATTCCCAATTAATCTGCTCCCAAGTGTCGGAAGACTTACCCCCATCAGCTCTCGAAATGTGGATCTTCCAGCCTTTATTTGTGAGAAAAACTTTTTTCTTACCCGGAACTTCTTTTTCATCTTAAACGCTGTAAACAAATAAATCATCGAAAGTAGTTCACCGATAACAGCTGCTAGCATTGCTCCTGCTGCAGCATATTCAATTCCATATGGTAAAAACATTTTGGTGAATACGGCAATTAACGCAATCCTCACGATTTGCTCAATCACTTGCGAATAGGCTGCTGGTTTCATGTTTTGTCGACCTTGGAAGTACCCTCGAATGACCGCAGATACGGCGACAATTGGAATGATTGGTGTAATCGCAAGTAACGGCCATTTTGTGCGATCGTCTGTAAATAAAAGGTCTGACAAGTATGTTGCACTGAAAAATAGGGCTGGTGTAAAAATAAGCGATAAGGAAACCGTGGTTGCTAACGATACGACAAGGATTTTCTTAATCTTTCTAAAATCGCCTTGGGCCTCTGCTTCTGCAACACTCCTTGAAATTGCTACTGGTAGGCCGAGCTGGGTAATGGCAATGACAAGCATAAGAGTCGGGAATACCATCATGTACAATCCTACGCCCTCTTCCCCAATCATTCGGGCTAGGACAATACGATTAATAAATCCAAGAATTCTTGTTACTAACCCTGCAACTAGTAAAATAATCGTACCTTTCAAAAACTTGGACATTATGCTCCCGCCTTCTTCTCTATGTAAATCAAGCAAAATATGAATCTAAAAAAGTGTTTCAACGAGATTTAGGTATATTTTGCTACTTTTTTATCGAAGTTTCTTTATGAAAGTCGTTTGATCATATACAATTATTTATATGCACCTTAGTGGACAAAGCATGACAAGTGCAAATAATTTAGTTTTATACTAGGGGGAGTCTCAGATGGCCGTTCATGCGTATGAACGATTTCGCAATGATGTTAAACCAGCATTAAAAAGTAAAGTAGAAGAATTGAGTCTCCTTGGATATGGGACGATTCAAGAGCAGCAATTGTGGGATTTCCTAATTAATAAGAAATGGAAGCGTGTAAAGGAAGACATCAAATTGTTTGAGATTGTAGAAGAGGTCATGTCTGTTAAGGCTGGAGAATATATGAATTATGCTTCAGTAGAAGCCCTAAAGCTAACAGAGTTTTCCTTTGATAATGAGGAGGAACTGAAAGAACTTTTAAAATAAAACGACCCGAATGAAAATTGACACTTGTTTGAAACTGTTTCATAATTACAATATTGACTTTTGCTAATTTGGTAGTAAAACCCAGAGTTTCTAACTGACGTTTTTTGCTTAACCGTAAGGAGGATATCTACATAATGGTAAAACGTGGTAGAATCGTTGCTTTTTTTCTATTTTTGATAATCGCTATTGGAATATTTGGAGCAACGACAAAAAATATTGTTGGCAATATTAAACTTGGACTTGATCTTCAGGGTGGCTTTGAAGTTTTATATGAAGTAAGCCCTGCTGAAAAAGGACAAAAAATTACTGACAAAGTACTAGCTAGTACTGCTGACGCGTTGGATCGACGTGTTAACGAATTAGGGGTTAGTGAACCTAATATTCAAATTGAAGGTACGGACCGTATCAGGGTTCAGCTTGCTGGTGTACAAGATCAAAATGAAGCTAGAGAAATGCTTTCAACGGAAGCAAATCTATCTTTCCGTGATGCCAATGATCGTCTTTTAATGGACGGATCAGATTTAAAGGAAGATGGAGCAAAACAAACCTTTGATGAAAATGGAAAGCCGAGTATTTCATTAGAATTAAAAAGTGCTAATAAGTTCAAAGAAGTTACTGAAGAAGTTTTAAATATGGCGCCTAATAACGTTTTAGTTATTTGGTTAGATTTTGAGGAAGGTAAGGATTCCTATAATGAAGAAATAACAAAAGAGAATCCTAAATTCTTATCTGCGCCAACTGTAAGTCAAATTTTCAACCAAGATAATGTTTCAATTGTAGGGAATTTCACATTAGAAGAGGCTACTAATTTATCCTCTCTCTTAAATGCAGGGGCATTACCTGTTAAGCTTGACGAAAAATACTCCATGTCTGTAGGAGCAAAATTCGGTGAGCAAGCGATGGAAAAGACAGTTATTGCTGGGATTATCGGAGTAATTGCCATTTTCTTATTCATGATGTTCTATTATCGTTTCCCAGGAATTATTGCAACGATCACGCTAACAGTATATTGCTATATTACTCTGCTTATTTTTGATTGGATGAATGTTGTATTGACGTTGCCTGGTATTGCCGCGTTAATTCTCGGGGTTGGTATGGCGGTTGATGCGAATATCATCACGTATGAAAGAATTCGAGAAGAGTTAAGGGTAGGAAAGTCTGTTAAAGCAGCTTTCAAAGCAGGGAATGAGAGTTCCTTGTCTACTGTAACAGATGCAAACTTAACAACTCTTTTAGCTGGTGTAGTATTGTTTTACTTTGGCCAAAGCTCTGTTAAAGGATTTGCAACAAGCTTAATCATTAGTATTCTCGTGAGTTTTATCACCAATGTATACTTATCAAGATGGCTATTAAGTCTATGGGTTAACAGCGATGCACTCGCAAATAAACCAAGCTGGTTTGGGGTTAAACCGAGTCAAATACATGATATTGCCGAAGGCGTCGATACATTAGACTTAACTACAAAATTTGATCGTTTCGATTTCGTGAAGAGTCGTAAAAGATTTTTCCGAATCTCAATTATCTTATTTGTTGTGGGTGTAATTGCACTTGGCATCCTTCGTTTGAATCTAGCGATTGATTTTTCACAAGGAACGCGTGTTGAAATTCTTTCGGATTCACCGCTTACGACAGAGACTGTGGCAAGTGAATTTGAAAAAATCGGTTATGAAACTGACGATATAGTCATATCAGGCGAAGATAAAGAAATCGGTGTGGCACGATTTAAAGATGCCCTATCAAAAGATGAAATTGCTGAATTAAAAGCGTCATTTAAAGATACGTTTGGTTCAGAACCGAACGTAAGTAGTGTAACGCCTACTGTAGGAAAAGAAATAGCGAAAAACGCAGTATATGCAATGGTTATTGCAACAATCGGATTAGTTATTTTCGTAACTTTCCGTTTTGAGTTCCATATGGGAGTTGCTGCAATAATTGCTTTATTGTATGCGACATTCTTTATTTTCCCAGTGTTCAGCATAAGTCGTATGGAAGTTGATCTAAACTTCATTGCGGCCGTGCTAACGATTATCGGTTATGCCATCAACGATACGATTGTCACCTTTGACCGTATGCGTGAGAATATGCAAAAGAGAAGAAAAATCAAGTCGTTTGAGGATATTTCGGATATTGCAAACAAGAGTCTTCGACAAACACTTGGTCGTTCCGTTAATACAGTATTAATGGTTACTTTAACAGTTATTGCGCTCATGATTTTCGGAAGTGAGTCCATTCGACCATTCTCAATTGCTTTGTTAGTTGGATTATTAGTTGGTACTTACTCCTCTATCTTTATTGCAGCTCAGTTATGGGTTGAATTCAAGAAAAGAGAACTTAAGAAAAAGGGTGTCATCATTACGTACAAAGAAAAACGTAAGAAGACTGACGAACCACAAGTGTAACTACAACCCTAACCGCAGGAAAATCCTGCGGTTTTCTTTTCTTTGTTTTGAACTTCTTTTTGGGGTACACTAGTTGGGTATGATTTAAAAAGGAGAGAGTTTTTCTGTGCAAAAGGATGAACGCTTTAAAAAAGCGGAATTTGTAGCAATCGTAGGGATTGTGGGAAATCTTATTTTAGCGTTATTGAAGTGGGGAATTGGATTATATGCAAACAGTCGGGCATTAATGGCAGATGCAGTGAATTCAGCTTCTGACGTTGCCGGCTCCCTAGCTGTATTAATCGGTTTAAAGGCAGCAAAACAGCCTCCTGATGAAGATCATCCCTATGGACACGGGAAGGCTGAGTCGATTGCGGCAATTATAGTAGCTGTATTACTTGTATTAGTAGGCTTTCAAATTGGAGAATCGTCGTTTCGTTCTTTCTTTGCGCCGATTGAAGCGCCAAAAACAGTGGCAATATATGCTGTTATTCTTTCAATCGTAGTGAAAGAAGTGATGTTTCGCTATACATATGATCAGGCGAAAAAATTAAAAAGTGATGCCTTAATTGTTACAGCCTATGACCATCGTTCAGACGTCTATTCATCATTTGCAGCGTTAATCGGAATTGGTGCGGCAATTGTCGGCGGTTACTTCCAAATCGAATGGTTGGAATATGCTGATCCAGTTGCGGGTATCGTTGTTTCAATTATGATTTTAAAAATGGCATGGACATTAGGCAAGGAAGCCATTCACAATACCATGGATCATGTTCTACACGATGAAGATACGTTGGAATTAAGAAAGCTAGTCGAGACCGTTCTAGAGGTCAAGAAGATAGATGCGTTGCATGCAAGAGAGCACGGACCTTACGTCATTATTGATTTGAAAATCTCAGTCGATCCCCATATGACTGTTGAAGAAGGTCATTTAGTCGGAAAGGCCGTAAAGAAGAAACTAATGGAAAAAGCACATGTTGAGGACGTGTTTGTTCATATAAATCCGTATAATCCTGAAGATTAATTGAATAAGGCTTACACTTGAAAGCTGCGAGAAAATTCGCAGCTTTTTTTCTTACAATGAATCTTTCTTGAACAGCCATTCACCCTCTAGTATAATAGAACAGTTGAGAGGTGGACGTATGTTAAAACCGAAAACAAGATGGATTTGCGAACCGGTTGACGTTGAAAAAAAAGAAAAGCTTGCAGAGGAATTGAGCATTACACCTCTTGTTGCGTCATTACTGGTTAAGCGTGGAATAGATTCGCCTGAAGATGCGAATTCATTTCTTTTTGAAAAAGAGCTTGAGTTTCATGATCCATTCATCTTATTAGGGATGGATATTGCAGTGTCTCGCATAAAAGAGGCCATTACAAATAATGAACCTATCTTAATTTTTGGCGATTATGATGCAGATGGTGTTACGAGTACCTCTGTTATGATGATTACCCTACGAGAATTAGGTGCAAACGTTCAATATTATATTCCAAATCGCTTTACAGAAGGATATGGACCTAATGAACAAGCCTTTAGATATGCTGCGGATAATGGGGTTCGACTCATTATTACGGTCGATACAGGAATCGCGGCTGTACATGAAGCACAGGTAGCGAAGGAACTAGGGCTGGACTTAATCATTACAGACCATCATGAACCTGGACCAGAATTGCCTGAAGCTATTGCTATAATACATCCAAAGCTTGAAGACAGTCCTTATCCATTTCGAGAATTGGCTGGGGTAGGTGTGGCTTTCAAACTTGCACATGCTTTGCTTGGAAAAGTACCTGAGCACTTATTAGAATTTGCAGCCATTGGTACGATTGCCGACTTGGTCCCCTTAAAAGATGAAAATCGATTGATTGCAAAGCGGGGAATTCGTGCATTACAGAAGTCGGAAAACCATGGTTTAAAAGCATTATTGAAATTAGCAGGAACTGATATATCCACTGCTAATGAAGAAACAATTGGCTTTGCCCTTGGCCCAAGAATCAATGCTGCCGGTCGACTAGATAGTGCTGATATTGCGGTTGAGCTTCTTCTTACAGAAGATGCAAGTGAAGCGGAAACAATTGCTGAGGAAATAGATGCTCTAAATAAAGAAAGACAAGCTATTGTAACTGAAATGGCTGAAGAAGCGATAAAAGAAGTAGAAGAGAATTTTCCAATCGAGGAAAATCCTGTTATTGTTGTCGGGAAAGCTGGTTGGAATGCAGGAGTCATTGGAATTGTTGCTTCGAAATTAGTCGATCGTTTTTATCGACCAGCCATTGTCTTGAGCTATGATGAAGAAAAGGGCTTGGCAAAAGGCTCAGCAAGAAGTATTGCTGGTTTTGATTTATTCCAAAACCTTTCGACTTGTCGAGAGATTTTACCTCATTTTGGTGGGCATCCGATGGCGGCTGGAATGACCTTGAAGATAGAGGATGTTCCACTTCTTCGCAGTCGTTTAAATCAGCTAGCAGGTGAACAGTTAACTGAGGATGATTTTATTCCAGTAACAAAGCTTGATAGTGAAGTTGATTTGCGAGATGTCAATTTAGCTGCTATTGAGGAAATGCAAATGCTTGCTCCGTTTGGAATGCATAATCCAAAACCGAGAGTTTTGATAAAAGAGGCGAACATTGCTCAGATTAAAAAAATTGGTGCGGACCAAAATCATTTGAAGCTCATGCTAGAGGATCAAGGAAATACACTAGATGGTGTTGGTTTCGGTCTTGGGGCGTTAGTTGATGAGGTATCTTCTCATTCTAAGCTAGCAGCCATTGGAGAGTTGGCCATTAACGAATGGAATAATATTCGAAAACCACAAATCTTTCTACAAGATTTAGCGGTTCACGAATGGCAACTGTTTGACTATCGTGGCTTAAAACGAGTGGAGAAGCTTTCAGGACTTGTTTCGAATGGAAAATGGATTCTTTTTAATGAAAAAAATGCTCATAAAGTTGCCAAAGAAGAAATAACTAATGCCGTTTTCATCAATTCCATTGAAGAAGCTAAAGCATTAGAGATTTCAGACCAAAATATCGTGCTTTTGGATTTACCTCCTTCTAAGGAAATTCTTAATGCGTTAATAGAAGGGAAGTCACCAGCTAGAATATATGCCCATTTTCATAGTGAGGAAAGTGATTATTTCTCGACGATGCCAACGCGAGAACATTTCAAATGGTACTATGCATTTTTAACGAAAAAAGCTCCATTTGATTTGAAGAAATATGGTGATGATCTTGCGAAGCATCGTGGGTGGACAAGGGCAACGATTGACTTTATGTCCGAAGTATTTTTAGAATTAGATTTTATCAATCAAAATAATGGATTTATTACCTTAAATCAGGTTAAAAATAAAAAAGATTTATCAGAATCGATCACATACCAACAAAAGCAAGCACATTATGCTCTTGAAGGAGAGTTGTTATATTCATCGGTCGAACAGCTAAAGGAAAAGTTTGACCAAATGATGCACGGGTCGGTTAATAATGAGGAGGCAGTTGAAAAATGGATTTAAAGCAACATGTTGCAATTGTAGATGGATGGCCAAAGCCAGGAATTAAATTTAAGGATATCACTCCTTTGATGAACGATGGAGAAGCGTATCGTTATGCTACAGATAAAATCGTTGAGTATGCACGTGAAAGAGAAATTGATTTAATTGTTGGACCAGAAGCTCGTGGATTTATCATTGGCTGTCCAGTTGCTTATTCTTTAGGAGTAGGTTTTGCTCCTGTTCGTAAGGAAGGCAAGTTACCAAGAGAAACGGTTAAAGTGGAATACGGCCTTGAGTATGGTACGGATATTCTAACTATCCATAAGGATGCAATTAAGCCAGGTCAGCGCGTTCTAATTACAGATGACCTTCTTGCAACAGGCGGTACGATTGAAGCTACAATCAAGCTCGTGGAAGAACTAGGTGGAGTCGTTGCTGGAATTGCCTTTTTAATCGAATTAACGTACTTAGATGGAAAAACAAAGCTAGATGGATATGACGTTTTAACATTAATGCAATATTAATAGGTAGGAAAGCTGTCCCGGTAGGTTGCTCTAGTATCAATTAGTGGACAGCTTTCTCTATTTCTTTTTAGTGGACAAACAGTTGGAATCAGAGGTAATTCTGCCCAATAAACTACCTTTTTAGGACAACCTCTACTAGATTCCTAGTTAATTGCAGGGACACCAAGATTCGTTGTAAAATAGGCGGATTTCGACATATTTCTTATTTTTCTCGAAAAAGAGTGCTCGATCTCTTTACAGATTGGCTTTTTTTTTCGATAATAGTAACAATTATAATTTTTTTAATGAAACAATTGCGGTACTTATTTATCATGTATAGAATTTGAACATTTTTAATATAGACTCAGTAAAAAATCAATTTTTCACAAGCGATTAACAAATACCTCTATAGATAAGGTGATTACATGGCCAATGAACAAGTTTTGACAGCCGAACAGGTCATCGATAGAACAAGGGAATATTTAAATGATGAACATGTCAAGACTGTTCAAAAAGCATATGAATTTGCAAGACATGCTCATCGTGACCAATATAGAAAATCGGGAGAACCGTATATTATCCATCCTATTCAGGTTGCTGGAATCTTAGCCGATCTGCAAATGGACCATGATACGGTTGCAGCTGGTTTTCTCCACGATGTTGTAGAAGATACAGATGTTACGTTCGATGATATCCGTGAAGCTTTTAATGACGAAGTCGCAATGCTCGTTGATGGTGTGACAAAGCTCGGTAAAATTAAGTATAAATCCCATGAAGAACAACAAGCTGAGAATCATCGCAAAATGTTTGTGGCGATGGCACAGGACATTCGGGTCATTTTGATTAAGCTAGCTGACCGTCTTCATAATATGCGTACATTAAAGCACCTGACTGCTGAAAAGCAGAGACGTATTGCTAATGAAACATTAGAAATTTTTGCACCATTGGCACATCGTCTTGGAATTTCGAAGATTAAGTGGGAGCTTGAGGATACGGCATTACGCTATCTAAATCCACAACAATATTACCGCATAGTTAACTTAATGAAGAAGAAGCGTGCAGAACGAGAGCAATATCTAGAAGATGTTATTAAGGAAATGCGGACTGGTTTAGATGAAGTCGCAATTAAGGCAGATATTTCTGGAAGACCAAAGCATATCTATAGCATTTATCGTAAAATGGCTCTTCAAAATAAGCAGTTCAATGAAATCTATGATTTGCTTGCTGTTCGAATTGTTGTTAACAGCATTAAGGATTGTTACGCAGTACTAGGAATCATCCACACTTGCTGGAAGCCGATGCCTGGTCGATTTAAAGACTATATCGCGATGCCTAAGCCAAATATGTATCAGTCCCTTCATACTACGGTCATTGGTCCTAAGGGCGACCCATTAGAAGTTCAGATTCGTACTTCTGAGATGCATCGTATCGCTGAATTCGGGATTGCCGCCCATTGGGCTTATAAAGAAGGAAAAGCAACGAATGAAGGCTCATCTTTAGAGGATAAGCTATCCTGGTTTAGAGAGATTTTAGAATTCCAGGATGATGCAACGAATGCAGAAGAATTCATGGAATCTCTTAAAATTGATCTATTCTCCGACATGGTCTTTATTTTTACACCGAAGGGCGATGTTATAGAGTTACCAGCGGGCTCTGTTCCAATTGATTTTGCTTATCGGGTTCATTCCGAAATCGGAAACAAGACGATTGGAGCAAAAGTGAATGGGAAAATGGTCACCCTTGATTATGAATTAAAAACAGGGGACATTGTTGAAATTCTTACATCAAAGCATTCTTATGGTCCTAGTCAGGATTGGATCAAGATTGCGCAAACGTCACAAGCTAAAAATAAGATTCGCCAATTTTTCAAGAAGCAGCGGAAAGAAGAGAATGTTGAAAAGGGCCGCGAGCTAGTTGAAAAAGAAATTAAAAATATGGAGTTTGACTTAAAAGAAATTTTAACTCCTGATAATATCAAGCGTGTTGCTGAAAAATTCAACTTCTTCAGTGAAGATGATATGTATGCAGCAGTTGGTTATAACGGGATTACAGCTCTTCAGGTGGCTAATCGCTTAACGGAAAAATGGCGTAAGCAAAGAGATCTGGAGCAGGTTACAACGATTGCCAACGCTGTTAGTGAGTTAAAGTCCTTCCCGACGAAAAAGAAACGGGAGTCCGGTGTTCGTGTAACAGGAATAGATAACCTCTTAATCCGACTTTCAAGATGCTGTAGCCCTGTCCCTGGTGATGATATCGTTGGATTTATTACAAAGGGTCGCGGGGTTTCTGTACACCGTGCTGATTGTACAAATATCGATACGGCTGATGCCAAGGCGCGTCTCATTCCGGTTGAATGGGAAACTTCCCTAAATGATCGGAAGGAATACAGTGTAGATATTGAAATATCAGGCTATGATCGTAGAGGATTGCTAAACGAAGTATTGCAGGCGGTTAGTGAAACAAAAACAAATATTTCTGCCGTTACAGGTAAATCCGATCGGAACAAAATGGCAACGATCAGCATGACAATTATGATTGTTAATGTTGCTCATCTACAAAAAGTTGTAGAGCGAATCAAACAAATTCCAGATATATATTCTGTAAGAAGAATAATGAATTGATCTTTCGCTATGGAAGATCTTTCTTTTTTTTAGGCACTCTAATTGTTTATTGTCGATCTTTTGATTTTCGACAGGTGTCCCCACTTAACCGGAGAAACTCCTTTTATTTTGAAAAATGAATGGTTATTAGGTGAAATAGGCGGAGATTTTTCCCTAATTGACCTAAAAAGCCTTAAAATCATGAAAAATCAATAGCTTAACCGGAAAATTTCCGTTTATCTACAGAGAAATAGGTGAATGTCTTGATTTAGCCGGAATTTTTCCACCTATTTTCAATGTAATGCCAGCAGCAGTAGGATTTTTACAAAGATGTTTAAGAGACAGCCTTTATAGAGGAGGATTTTAATGAGAATTGTTGTCCAGCGAAGTAAGGAAGCAAAGGTAACGGTTGATGGTTCTATTATTGGAAAAATTGAAAAAGGTCTAGTCCTTTTGGTGGGAGTCACTCACGGGGATAAAGAAGAGGATGCTGTTTACCTTGCTGACAAGGTCGCTAATCTTCGGATATTTGAGGATGAGGACGATAAAATGAATTTTTCTCTCTTAGATGTGGGGGGAGAGATTTTGTCTGTTTCTCAATTCACGTTATACGGTGATTGTCGAAAAGGCAGAAGACCTAATTTCATGGATGCCGCAAGACCTGAACATGCTGAACAGATCTATGAGGGATTTAATCGTATTTTAAGAGAAAAAGGTATCAAGGTCGAAACGGGTAAGTTTGGCGCGATGATGGACGTGCAGTTAACAAACGATGGCCCTGTGACACTAATTCTAGAGAGTAAATAAAAACGAGAGCTTGAGGGCTCTCGTTTTTTGTTCATGAAGACAACTAACTTCAATAGTGTCCGCATGAACAAAGCCCTCCCAAAAAGGTAATTAGGCACTTTTAGGAGGGCTTCGATATAGTTTTAAAAAGCAATATTGCTCTAATTAAAATAGTTGCTCAATCCTTGCACAATGCCATTGGTGACTTGATCTTGGTATTGGCTAGTTTTTACGAGCATCTCTTCTGTCGGGTTACTTAAGTAACCTAGCTCTAGCAAAATTGCATCCTGTCTGTTCTCACGAATGACATGGTAATTTCCTTGGCGAACACCACGGTCCTTCATTTTGGTCTGTGCAATGGTAGCCTTATGTACAGTCTGCGCTAAATCCTTTTGATAGGAATGATAGTAATAGCTTGTCATCCCTCTCACAGTACGGTCATTAATGCTGTCAAAATGAATACTGATAAACGCATCAGCATTTTGATAATGAGCCATACTTACCCTTGTAGCGAGCGAAACATATTGGTCATTGCTTCTTGTTAATACTACGTTTGCTCCTCGAGCTTTAAGCTTATTATATAAAAGTTGACTCGTTTTTAGTGTAAGCTCCTTTTCAAGAGAACCTTGAGCCCCTATTGTCCCACTATCTCTTCCACCATGACCAGGATCAATCACGATCTTTTGGTTTTTTAAATCAGAGCTACTATTGGTCTTTTCAACCTGAGGAACTCCACTGCTTACTGTAACGATCCAACCAGCAACGAATCCACTCTTACCATTTGCTAATTTTATCTCGTACCAATCATTGTGAATCTTAACAATAGAAAACGTCTGACCTGCATCTGCTCTAGCAATTACACTAGCATTTAAACTTGCACTAGATCGAATATTCGTTCCATTATTGTCAATGGTTAAGGTACTATTTTTGACGGAATCACTACTAGAAGAAGTTGAAGCTGATTTTTCGATATACCAGCTCGCAATCCAGCCCGTTTTTCCAGTCTTATACTCGATTTTAACCCAATTATTTGCTTCTTCTAATATTTTTAAGGATTGACCTTTTGATACATTCCCGACAACTTGCCCACTCAGATCGCCCTTACTCCTAACATTGAGTGAGGTTGCCGTTACTTTTCCCGTTACACCGGCTGTACTAGCGGACGGTGTAGATGGAGTAGATGGAGTAGTGCTAGTAGGTGTAGATTGTGTTGAGACAAATTCACTGCTTACCCAAGCTCGTTGTCCATTAAAAGTAATCTCGACCCAGCCAGTTTTTTCAGAATGAATGGTAACGGCTGTCCCTTTTGCTAGTTTTCCGAGGACCTTGCCATTAAGAGCAGGGGTCGAACGAACGTTTAAGTTGCTAGCGGTCACCTTTCCTGATTTAGTAGCTGCTGCTTGGACTTGATTTGTTTTAACATAATCTTTTGAAATCCAGCCCTTACCAATCTTGGCGTTTATTTTTAGCCAGCTGCCACTTTGCTCAAGAATTTCAACTGTATCGCCTTTGTTTAATGAGCCTACAACTTGATAGCTTGTCCCAGCTCCTGTTCGAACTCTTACATTACTACCTGTTATTGTGCCATTTTGGCTTGTTGCATTCGTCGTTGAAGTCGTCTCCTTTTTCGAAACGAGCCAATTGGCAACCCAACCAGATTTCCCTGAACTTAATTTGATTTGGTACCAGTCACCTTGCTCTTTAACTAAAGTGAACTGTTTATTTTTCTGTACCTTCTCAATTACCTTATAGCTAAGGCCCGGGCCCTCACGTACATTCAAGTCCTCTACAGAAATCGTAATCGTACCTGCAGCGCTTGTCTGCTTTGCTGGGGTTATTACGCCGACAAAAAGTATTAGAGAAAGTAATAGGTATATTTGTTTGGTTTTTAACATTCGTGCCTCCCTTTGTTGCCTGAAAAATTCCATTTACATTTCCAATCTAGTAAATCGATTCCATTATATAAGGAAACAACTCCTATTGGAAGGGATAATTTTCCTGATGTTAAGCCTTTTTGCTCTTTTTCTCATTGGTTATGAAAATTTTTTGCCCCTTTCGGGAAAGAATAATAGTAACAAACATAAAAGGGTGGTAGTGATGAGATTTAGTGATAAAGGGCTGTCGACTCAACAAGGAGAAAATCAATTATTTGGAGTAGACTTTCATGATTTTACTCAAAAAGAACAAAGTTTAAACATGGTCGAATTAGCTTCGGAATTTGGATTAACCGTACGCGATGTTCGAAAGTTGAAGAAACATTTAGAACGCTCGTAAATGCACTTGACAATTGAGTCTTTCGTCCGTAATATTATATAAATAAAGTAAGAGAACATCATAACCGTTGATGGAGCAAAGTAGTTAAGAAACATATGACTAGAGAGGAAATGTCGCAGGCTGAAAGCATTTCTACATAATGACTTAATGAACGAACACTCCGTAGGCTTCACTCTGAAAGAGAGTTTTTCTTTAGTAGGAGAGGAACGTGAACAGGCGTTAACTGTAAAAGTGGAGGAGCGTATATTTTATTACGCCTTCAATTAGGGTGGCACCACGGGAATTCAAACTCTCGTCCCTTGTATATTCATATACAAGAGACGGGAGTTTTTTGTATTTATTCGGAAGAAATTGTTTTCAAGGAGGATTTTCATGTCTATTAGTATTCCAAGGGGAACGCAGGATATTTTACCTGGGGAAGTTGAAAAATGGCAGCTTATCGAAAAAAATGCACGTGAGCTTTGTGAAAAATTTCAATACAAGGAAATTCGTACTCCTATTTTTGAACAAACAGAACTTTTTACAAGAAGTGTAGGGGACACAACAGATATCGTTCAAAAAGAAATGTACACTTTCGAGGACAGAGGTGGAAGAAGCCTTACTCTACGTCCTGAAGGAACTGCTGGAGTTGTTCGCTCATTTGTTGAGAAAAAAATGTTTGGTTATGCCGACCAGCCTGTTAAGCTCTACTACATGGGACAAATGTTCCGTTATGAAAGACCACAAGCAGGACGTTTCCGTCAATTCGTACAGTTTGGGGTAGAAGCTTTAGGTAGTGCTGATCCAGCGATTGATGCAGAAGTCATTTCATTAGCATTCAGTCTCTATCAAAAAATGGGTCTGAAAAAGCTGAAGCTTGTCATCAATAGCTTAGGTGACAAAGAGAGTAGAACAGCGCACCGTGAAGCGCTTATTAATCACTTTAAACCAAGCATTGGCGAATTCTGTGGCGATTGTCAAAATCGTTTAGAAAAGAATCCACTAAGAATTCTTGATTGTAAAAAAGACCGAGATCATGAATTGATGAAGTCTGCTCCTTCGATTCTTGAATTCTTAAATGATGATTCTCGCGCTTATTTTGAAAAGGTTCAAAGCTACTTAACGGCATTAGAAATTCCGTTTGAAGTGGATTCAAACCTTGTACGTGGACTAGATTATTATAATCACACTGCTTTTGAAATCATGAGTGATGCAGAAGGCTTTGGAGCAATTACAACTCTATGTGGGGGAGGACGCTACAACGGCTTGGTAGAAGAAGTTGGCGGACCTGAAACTCCAGGGATTGGATTTGGTCTGAGTATTGAACGCTTAATCGCGGCTCTTGCAGCAGAGAATATTGAACTTCCTCTAAACGAGGGAATCGATGTATATCTTGTTGGTTTAGGAGAAGCGGCACAGGATTATACGGTTGGGTTACTTCACAAGCTTAGACAAGCAGGTTTCTCAGCAGAGCGTGATTATTTGGATCGAAAAATAAAAGCACAATTTAAAGCGGCTGATCGTCTAAATGCCAAATACGTGGCAATCCTTGGGGAAGACGAGTTGAAAGCCAATAAAATCAACGTTAAATCGTTAGCATCAGGCGAGCAAGTTGAATACAGCCTTGATGAGTTCATTGATAAATTTAAGGCTTCATTTGAATAAGGGAGGTTTTTTCGTGTACGGGAGAACATTTTTTTGCGGAGAGGTACCAGAGCAAGCAATTGGTGAACAAGTAACGTTAAAAGGTTGGGTGCAAAAGCGTCGTGACCTAGGTGGACTTATTTTTATCGACCTACGCGACCGTACTGGGATTGTTCAGGTTGTATTTAATCCAGAAGAATCACCAGAAGCACTAGCAGTTGCTGAAAAAATCAGAAACGAATATGTCCTTGATATAAAAGGTACGGTTGTTGCTCGTGAAGCAGGAACCATCAATGAAAATTTAAAGACTGGCAAAATTGAGGTTAAGGCGAAAGAAGTTACAATCATTAACGAAGCGAAGACACCTCCTTTTACTATTACTGATAAAACAGATGCGTCTGAGGATGTTCGTCTAAAGTATCGTTATCTTGATCTAAGACGTCCAGTGATGTTTGAAACGTTTAAAATGCGCCATCAAGTAACGAAAGTCGTTCGTGACTATTTGGATAGTGAAGGCTTCTTAGATATTGAAACACCAATGTTAACGAAGAGTACGCCTGAAGGTGCACGTGATTATCTCGTTCCTAGCCGTGTTCATCCTGGTGAATTCTATGCATTGCCACAATCACCACAGATTTTCAAACAGCTCTTAATGGTCGGTGGAATTGAGCGTTATTATCAAATTGCTCGCTGTTTCCGTGATGAAGATTTACGTGCTGACCGTCAGCCTGAATTTACACAAATCGATATTGAAACAAGCTTCTTAAGTCAAGATGACATCATCGCGATGATGGAAGAAATGATGCAGAAGATGATGAAAGAAGTCAAAGGATTAGAAGTGACAATTCCTTTTGCTCGTATGCCATATGATGAAGCGATGGGACGTTTCGGTTCTGACAAGCCAGATACACGTTTTGGACTAGAACTTGTTGATTTATCAGAGATTGTGAAGGATTCTAGCTTTAAGGTATTCGCAGGTGCAGTTTCTTCAGGTGGTCAAGTAAAGGCGATTAATGTGAAAGGCGCTGCAGCGAACTATTCTCGTAAAGATATTGATGCGTTAACAGAATTCGTTGCCGTTTATGGAGCAAAAGGTCTTGCTTGGTTAAAAGCTGAAGAGGATGGCTTAAAAGGTCCTATTTCTAAATTTATCACTGAAGAAGAAGCAGCTGGAATTAACTCTGCTTTAGAAGTGGAAGCAGGAGACTTATTACTATTTGTAGCAGATAAAAGAAGCGTTGTTGCTGATGCACTTGGAGCCCTTCGTTTGAAGCTTGGAAAAGAGCTTGGACTAATTGATCAAAGCAAGTTCAACTTCCTTTGGGTTACTGACTGGCCATTATTAGAGTACGATGAGGATGCAGGTCGTTATTTTGCTGCTCACCATCCATTTACTATGCCAGTTCGTGAAGACTTACCATTGTTAGATACAAATCCAGGAGAAGTACGTGCACAAGCATACGACTTAGTGCTAAATGGTTATGAGCTTGGCGGAGGTTCCCTACGTATTTTTGAAAAGGACGTTCAAGAAAAAATGTTTGCTGTTCTTGGCTTTACACAAGAGGAAGCAAGAGAGCAATTTGGTTTCTTACTTGAGGCGTTTGAATACGGAACACCTCCACACGGTGGAATTGCATTAGGATTGGATCGTCTTGTGATGCTACTTGCAGGCAGTACGAACCTTCGTGATACAATTGCCTTCCCGAAAACAGCAAGCGCAAGCTGCTTGTTAACAGAAGCACCTGGCGAAGTAAGCGAAGCACAATTAACTGACCTTCATTTAGCTTTGAAATTGAAATAATTAATAGAATTAGGTTAGGCTGATTGAAAACGTTTGGCTTTCGAGGCGCGAAGCCTTGGGAGGAGCGGAGTTACCAAGATAGGTAATGAGCACCGGACAAGGAGAAGCAATGAAGAAAGCGAGCGTTTATCAACAGCTTAACTGGAAATATATTCAAGGCTTGTTCCCTTGAATGGTAAGCCTCAATATGCTAAGATAATACCAATAAGAGAGAGTCCTGATGTGTTTGTGGTAGACCCTATGTTTTGACCTAACATACTACCTTCGGGAGTTCGCGTTTTCGAGTGAAGTAAATGCCTAGCACATAGGACTTACAAAAGCTTGGAACAGAACACCCACCTGCTGAGTGCGGGTTCAAAACGAAGGAAAATAATGCGACGGCACAATTGGGACTCTTTCATTTTTTAAACCCGTTCATGCAGCTATGCATGAATTTTTTTTGCGCAAATAAAACAAATACATAAAAGTATGGTATATTCTTAACGGGTAAAAATAGAAGCATGCCTTAATTATAATGAATGTTGGAGTGGTTATTACATGTTGCATCAATTTTCACGAAATGAGCTAGCCATTGGAACAGAAGGGCTAGATATCATGAAAAATAGTACAGTTGCTGTACTTGGAATCGGTGGAGTAGGCTCATTTGCAGCTGAAGCACTTGCTCGTTCTGGAGTAGGAAGATTAATTCTTATCGATAAAGACGATGTAGATATTACGAATGTGAATAGACAAATTATTGCTTTATTATCTACGGTTGGTAGGCCAAAGGCTGACTTAATGAAAGAGCGCATTAAAGATATTAATCCGGAATGTGAAGTCATTGCGTTGAAAATGTTTTATACAGAAGAAACGTATGAGCAAATTTTTGAATATGGCTTGGATTTTGTTGTAGACGCATCTGATACGATTGTTTATAAAATTCACCTCATGAAAGAGTGTTTAAAGCGAAATATCCCGATCATTTCGAGTATGGGAGCAGCGAATAAAATGGACCCTACTCGCTTCCAAATAGCTGATATTTCAAAGACACATACGGATCCGATTGCGAAAGTGATTCGTACAAAGTTAAGAAAAGAAGGCATTCGCAAAGGAATTCCAGTTGTCTTTTCTGATGAGAGCCCGGTTGTCATCCGTGAAGATGTACGCAAGGTTGTTGGGAAGGAAGATGCACCAATTCGTAAGGCGAAAATGCCTCCAGCATCGAACGCTTTTGTTCCATCTGTAGCAGGATTGGTTATGGCGAGCTATGTGGTGAGGGAATTATTAAAAGATATCAAAATCACTCGTGTTAGTGACGAGAAGTAAGTAAAATATGAGATCATAATTAGCACCCTAAGAAGCATTTTGACAATGGCTATTGTCATCGTGTGAATTAGGGTGCTTTTATATTGTCATTTGTTTGTCTATTTTAGATTATTTTGATAAAAATCAAGGAATTATTTATGATAACATATAGTTAAAGTTTTGGAATATTATGAACAACATTAAAGGTGAGGTTTTGTGGGTTTACATAAATTGGCATCAAATATAGCAAGGATTTATGAACTTAATACAAAAGTTGAAGCTGTGTTATTGGGCGGATCTGTATCAAGAAACTGGAGTGACAGATATTCAGACATTGAATTATTTATATTTTGGAAGGAACAACCAACAGATGAGGACCGGAAAAACCCGATCTTGAAATTAGAAGGGGATATCATCGATTTTTATCCATTTGAAGATGAGGAATGGTCAGAAACGTATATTACTGAAGGTGTAAAGTTAGAAATAAGCAATTTTTTAACTGATACAATCAACAAAGTCATAAATGATGTAACCTTATCTTTTGATACAGATTTAGATAGACAATGCATAGTTGCTACAGTAAATAATGGAGTTCCACTTAGTGGTGATTTGGTTATTAAAAGGATGAAAGAAATAGTCAATAACTATCCTAATGAATTAAGTGTAGCGATGATACAAGAAAATATTCATTTAGGTAACAGATGGAATAATCGTGAGGCTCTACTCAATCGTCAAGATTGGTTAATGTTATATAAAGTAATTGTAGAAGTATCAACTAAAATAATGGGAATACTGTTTGGTTTAAATCGTCAATATGTTCATCATCCGGCTTTTAAGTGGCAAAATAACACTCTAAAATCAATGACTATCACCCCAGATAATATAGTAAATCGTATAGAATCTATTTTTCTGGAGAACCCTTCAATTTCCATAAGAGTATTAGAAGCAATAATTCAAGAACTATATGAACTCATACAAAGGGAACATCCACAATTAGATCTATCTAAGGTTATCGAGATATCATTATTTGTAAGACCCAAAAATGGAAAAATAGATCTTTGATTAAAGGGTAGGATAGTTCGAAAAGTTGGAGAAATGGGAGTTTAAAGGAGAAATATGGTTATTATGACGGTTAATATGAAACCAACAAAAGAACAAGTTAGTGATTGGATAGAAAATTTTGTCCCTAAAATAGACCTCTTTTTTGTAGAAGAAGACACTTTAGCAATGTTTGCAGAGCATTTAAGTGAGGTCTTAGTTGTTCCAAGAAAGGAATTTTTTGAGCATTCATCCTACAATCAAATTCAACTTGTAAATAGTTTTATGTATTGGAACATTTCGGACAAAGTTAAGTATGTTATTGTGGCACAACCCGATTGGATATCAAAAATCTCTGTACTAAGTAAGAGAGAGATACTTTTTAATCAGTATAAAGTAGGCAGGGGATTAATTTTCCCTATGTCACTATTTCCTTTTTCGAGTTCACTTCCCGAGGACTATATTTTCGAGGAAAAAGGGGAGAAGTTCTTAATCATTCAGAGCAATATTTGGAACTAGCTGCCTTTTAAAGTAAAAGAGAGTGCTATTCAAGAATATGCCCAGCTTTGGGATAATTGGATTTGTTGTGATGTTCCTGACCAGACACCTATACATATAAAGAAATATGCCAACAAATTTTCGACAGTACCAGGTAGTAATTGTTTATCTGCTACTTTATTTGCTATTACAGGACAAGAGTGGATTCTTGGAGAATGGGTTCACCCTGATACATTCATAAACGGGTTAGAACGAGCAAATTTTTCCCTGACAAACGGTAAAATGCAAAACGGGGATGTTATTACTTGGGCAAATAATGATGGAATTATTCAACACGCTGCTTACCACATAGATAATAATTACTTTTTTAATAAAAATGGCCAAACGTTTTTCAATCCTTGGAAGATCATACATTGGAATCAATTAAATGAGGAATGGAGCCAGTACAACAAAAAGGTTTATCGTAAAAGGTCGTAAAGAGGAGGATGAACCAATGGATAAAACAGTGACTTTTTCATTCAGTAGCAAAAAATATGAAGGTACAGAAGCGAAAGAAACATTTACTTTCAAAGAATTAGGCATTGATGAGGATTTGGACGATGCAGTACTAAAGACAGAAATAAATAGAATTTTTCAGGCTTGGGCTTGGGATAAGCTTAATATCTCATACAGCATAGTATTCGACAAAATAGCAAGTAACTAACCGATCGCAGTGCAGATTAAACAAACGAAGTAAAAGGGAGGCTGGAAGAAATAAATATTAAAGTCGAAACGCTGAACTATGCCTTAAGCCGACAGTTCAAAAAGGATATTATCTCGGCCGACAGCCAAACCATGCCCTTACAGGGAGGAACTGTGGGAAATGTATACCTGATAACGGGGAACGCCGAAACCGCAGATGGTGAAAAATTGCTATATCGTATCGTGCTGAAAATCCAGAAGAAATGGGAACGTTACGGTGATCCGGGTTCATGGCGCAGGGAATATGATCTCTATGCATCTGACTTTGGAGCGACGTTCTCGGATGCTTTCCGCTGGCCGGCATGTTATCATGCCGAGATCAATGCCGAAGAAAATGAATTCCAGCTGTGGCTGGAATATATCGATGGCGTAACCGGTTTAGACTTGACCGGCGACATGTATGAACAGGCTGCGCTTGAGTTAGGACGCTATCAAGGCAAGTTGTATGCGGAGCAGCCCGTTGTTCTGCAGAGCCTGACTAACCTAAGTCATGCAGCTCTCATGAAGAATACTTATCTGCATTACCGGTCATGGCCGGTAGTCTACGAGTATATACGCTCGGAGGAATGCGAATTCCAGCAGCAAGTGCGGCAAATGCTCATCGACATCGATGAGCACGCAGACGAGATACTTGCCCGTATCGAAAAACTGCCCCTCGTACTATGCCACCGGGACTTTTGGATAACTAACTTGTTCTATGCAGATGGGAAAATCGCGCTCATCGACTGGGATACATCTGGATGGGGCTATTTGGGCGAGGATCTTGCAAGCCTGATTGCGGATGAATCGGATATCGATCACAGGGTCGAATACTACCGACGATGTGTCCCTGCGTATTATAAAGGCTTTTCGGAGTATACAGATGTATCCCCTATCGCCGATCATTGCGTATACGAGCTGATCCTTCTCATATTCGGATACAGGCTTGTGGAGGGGTATCTCCATACAGAAGACGATGAAGAGAAGACGAAGCTTGTTAACACGCTCCAAAAAATCTACGAAATGAAGGCCATCCCTACACAGGTTTGACTCTAAAAAAGAACTTATTCAACTATCGGGGTTAATGTAAGAAGGATTGCAGGAAATCAAATGCAATAATAGAAATACTTACTTAACAAATTATGTAAGGAGATAATACTTTGTACATTATAACTTTGATACTAAGTTATTTAATTGGCTCAATCTCATTTGCTTTAGTAATAGGTAAAATGTTTTATAAGAAAGATATTCGTGATTACGGTAGTGGTAATCTTGGTGCAACTAATGCTTATAGAGTTTTAGGTATGAAAGCAGGAGTAATCGTTGCACTTGCAGATATATTAAAAGGTACATTTGCTTGTTTACTTCCACTGTTACTTGGTACTACAGTTAATCCTATTGTATGTGGATTATTAGCCATATTAGGGCACATATTTTCTGTTTTTGCTAGTTTTAAAGGTGGTAAGGCTGTTGCAACAGCAACTGGAGTTTTCTTGTTTTTGACTCCATTGGGGGTTTTTGTTGGTTTTGTTATGTTTGTCTTAACTTTACTATTTACTAAGTATGTATCACTAAGTTCAATGTTGGCTAGTATAGCATTATTTGTTTACAGTCTTATATTTGAAGATAAAGTTATCATAGTACTTACTCTACTAATAAGTGTATCGATAATCATTCTACATCGACAAAATATAAAGAGAATTGTAAATGGAACAGAGAACAAAATAGTTGAAAATTAGTTTTTACTTGTAAAGCTAACGGGCGATAATTCAAGAAGTATTATGGTTTATTATTGTTGAAGTCATTCTTGTATTAATGAGGCAGATTTCTTCAAACAGGTATGGACATTTTCTGTAAAACAAGGTTAGAAGGAGGTTAAATGTGCGAAAAGTTTATCTAGATAGAAAAGAATTACCTGGAGCCGTAAATATAGAAGATACTGAGATTATATCAGCAGGTACAACAATTTTTTCTATGAGTGTTAATGATAGAAATGAGGAGTATCAAAGATATGCTAACAATTACGATATTCAATTTATATTTGATGATAATATTCCACATATAGAATTTTTCACGGTTCCACATGTGGATATTATGGCAAAAGATAGTAAAGGTGGATATATCGGAACCCTTGGCCAACAATGTGACCTAAGAAGTGACGCACCAATTTGTTATATCAATAGGGAGTTAGAGTGCTTTATAATTTCTGAAAACGGAGAAGATTTTCTGAGTAATACAGAATCATGGCAAGACAACTTGAAACCCTATGATAAAATTACCGTTTATCGTTCGAAAGCAGAAGCAAAAAGGGAACTAGAAATTATCGATTCGTCTGTGATAGGAATAGATGAAATTAATCTATAAATTTTAACAATGAGTGGAGTATAGAAGGAAAGATGAAAAACAGATTAAGGGAGAAACCGCAAGGAGAAAAAGTTAACTCGCAATTTCCTATCAAATTATAGTTTTACTAGTGTAATAGATTAAAGTTTATATGGCTCTAGAAGAAGGGTCCTTTTTATTGAAGTAAAGGAGCAGAATTGATTAACAAGAAATTTGAATGTGGTCTTAACTTAATAGAATCATTTAGCAGAAGGGGGGATATAGTTGACTTATCATGCAAAAACTCAACAAGGTATTATAGTTTTTCTATTTGCAATGGTTGCATTAACTTCAAGTATAAATGTATATGGTTATGAGAAAGGGAATTTGTTCTTACGAATAGCACTACCTATTTTCCTTTTAGTTGCTGTTTTTATCAAATATAAATTGACAATCAACGAAGATTATCTAATATATCAAATATTTATATTTAAGATCCCTATTTATCAAAAGGAATTTGAACCTAATCAAATAAATCAAATAAAATTTATACGTATTGGTTGGGCGAAAAAAGGGGCTATTATCAAACCCAAAAAAGGATTTAATACTCGTGTTTTACGTTTTGAACCCGATGATGTATATACAGATCTTATTGGTTTTGCTAACAAGAATTCTATTGCAGTATCTAAAACAAAGGATTATTTGATTTTAGAAAAATGATAATGGCCTTCTTCCGCTATTCGGAGTGAATCTTTAAGAAGGAATTGCATTTTTGATTTTTGATATACGACTACCCTGCTTTATACTTTAAGAATAATGTTTAAAATAGTAAAAAGCGTAAACAAAAAAAGCATTCAGGTGAATGCTTTTTAACATATTCTCGTTAGGTGTATGTACTCGTCCGATCTGTCCATCTGTTAGCCTGCATTTGTTACCAAGGCGATATGTCCCCGATTTTGCCTCTTAATTAGACACCCATTTTTCTACGAGTATTGCTTGGTTTTTTCGATTGCTGGCTTTTCAATTTTTTTGTTGAAAGGTCGGCATTCATTTTTCCTTTACCAGCAGAGGTCTGGTTCTTTTTGTTTTCAAGCTGCTGCTTCATTGCTTCTTGCAGGCTGATTTTCTTTTTTGGAGCTTGTGATTGATTATTCTCAGTCATAGGAAATCCCTCCTTTTTGCATATGATAGTTAGTCAAGTATAATCGATTTTCGCTTATTTGTGAAATTACAACGAGAGTAATGTGAGCAGAAACGTAAAATGATTTAAATCTTTGTCGAGATGCCTATATAGGTAACAATTGAAAAATAACATTTAAATCCTTAACAAATAGTTCAGAAGCTCTTTTTAATTTGATTAGAAAAGCAGGGTAGTGGAAGAAAGAGTATATTTAAATTTTGAGGTGTAATATGAAAATATATCTTAAATTATTTATAGGATTGCTTTTTGCTTTGATTCTGACAGGATGCATTGGGGAAAGTTATGATTTTAGCCCTCCCTCTGTTAAATTATCAAGCGATAGCACTATTGAGTCAGCAGAATTAGTAGAAGCAAATATTGATTGGCATGGGGAAAATAACAACCAAATCGAAAAAGAGTCTAATGACATTTTAGTTAGCAAAAAAACAACAACCAATGTACTTTATTACTGGGGAAAAAGTTGATTTGCTTTTTGAACACGCAGATTTTAAGACCAAAGGGTTAAGTGTTTCAGTTTGGCAAAATGATAAGAAATATGATTTAGAAGTTAATAAGGTTTCCTTCTATTTTCCAAAAGAAAAGGGTGAGTATGTAATTGAGGTAAATCTTCAAACTGATAGAGGCAATGCTCAATATATCGGTAATGTTGTTATGAAGTAGGTTGATTAAATTGAATTAACGGTTAGCGTTTTTATGATAAATGGAGTGTAAAACATGTTTGACACCTCATTTGTCTTTTTTTATAATTTAGGTGTAAAAAACATTTTACACCTAACCGAAATTTGAGGTGGAGTAGTAAATGGATAATAGAATAAAGGAATACAGAGAAAAATGCGGTCTTTTACAAGGGAACTTAGCAGAAAAATGTAATGTAAGTAGACAAACGATAAATGCCATTGAAAACAATAAATATGACCCAAGTCTGCAGTTAGCATTTGATATTGCAAGGACTTTAGGAGTTTCAATGGAAGAATTATTTATATCAGAGAATGGAGGCAAAAGGAATGAATAAAACAAAAAAAATTATTGCAGTTTTAGTCTTTATAGTTTTCTTATCTATAGCAGGATTCTCTTTATACAAGTGGATAAGATTTGAAATTATTGATGCTGGTTCTATATTCTTTAGTTTTCTTGCTTTAAGTTATTTTTTTAATTGGTTGAATTGGGGTCATCGTTTAGGCGGTGGCGATAAAGATGAATTAGATAAACATATTGAAACACAAAGTGCCAAAATAGGTTATTATGTTCTAATGGTTCTTTCTGGTTTAATACTATTTATTTCTGAAGGAACTGGAAGCTTTAATAATATTGATAATTATCCACTGGTTATAGTGGTGGGTCTTACATTTATTACGGTACCAATTACAGAATTTATTTATTCGAAGAAATACAAGTAATAAAAATGATTATTAAATATATAGGTACGTTTCTAAAAAGTGGAGACGCTAGTTTCGAACGAAGTAATTTAAGTTAAAAAGGATTTGAGGTGTTTTTTATGAATAAATTTAACTCGGAATATATAATTACGATGAAAGATATAGTAAAAGAAGGTTCTGCAATATTGCGAAAGGATACTGAAGAGGTTAGAATTCCAGTTTCTAATCAAGATAAAGATGCTTTACTATGTATGCTTCAATACTTAAAAAACAGTCAAGACCCAAATATCTCAAAAAAATATAAACTTCGTCCAGGATCAGGATTATCTGCTAATCAAATTGGCCTTGATAAACGTATGTTTGCAGCATTATTTGATGATGGACAAAAAGATAAAGAATTTATGTTAATTAATCCAAAAACCATCAGCCATTCTCTAAATATGATTTATTTACCTGAAGGAGAAGGTTGCCTTTCGGTTGATAGAGAAGTAAAGGGATTTGTTACGCGATATGAGAGAATTAAGGTAAAAGCATATGACATAAATGGGCAAGAACAAATCTTTAAATTTAAAGGATATGGTTCCATTGTTATCCAACATGAAATAGATCATTTAAACGGAATAATGTTTTATGACAGAATAAATAAAGAGAATCCATTTAAGCTGCCAAAAAATGTTGAGATTGAAAGTTTATATTAATTTAACAAAATGTACAAATATATTATGTGCAATATTTTAAATTATGGGTTTGTATTTTTTATAACAAGTAAAAGGCGCGATTATCAATAGAGATCGCGCCTAATTCATGTTTGGCTATTGAATTGAATATGTCTTATCCATAGTTAATTATCATCATTCATTTTTCGAAGAACCAACCAATTGACTAGTCCAAAGAGTGCAAGAGGCAAAATAATAGCCAGAACAAGAAATGTTGGATTTTTACCCCCTTGGAACAATTCCTTCGTTTGTGGAATCCTTAATAATAAACCAAAAAAACCTAAACTGACAATATAAACAAGGGCTCCGTAGAAGTCTCGGTTCTTCTTGAATAAAACATAAACAGTTGCCAAGATGAGAATAATTACAATGGCTATCCAATCAAATGGAGGATCTATTTTCACAATGCCTCGTTTTGGTGCATATAAATTAATCAGGACAAATAATCCAATTGGAATCATGGTTAAGCTCCATGCAAATAAAAATTTAATTATCTTTGGAAATTGTTTTTTTATATAAATACTCCAATGTAATAACTTAAAGGCGCCATAAACCAATGCAATGGATAATATCCCATTCATTAATAGAACAAGAACATTAATTTGTAATGTTGGTGCAATAAAGACTCCGCAAATAGTGTAGAATGAGCTTATTAAAAAAATCAAACCACTTATTTTAAAAATAGATTTCCATGAGGGTTTTTCAAATTGCTTTGTCAGTTGATCGATAATTTCTTTTGGATTTTTACCAAAATACGCTTCTGCCGATTCCCCATGTTTCTGAGCTTCTAAAATATCTTGTAAGATCGTCATTAAATGTCGTTCTGTTTCCAATTCTTCGTGGAATATCCCGAATGTTCTCATATATACAAGTACATCCTCATAGTACTTTTTATTTTCAGGGGTTAGTTGTTCTCGAGCCTTGTTATTTTGTTCTACTAATTGTTGGGCCGTATTATTTTTCAAATCCACTCACTCTCCGTTCTTTTCTAAAATTCGATTCACTTTTACAATCAACGAACTCCATTGATCTTTAAAATCTTCTAATTGTTGTTCCCCTTCAGTCGTAATAAAGAAGTATTTTCGATTCGGCCCATCGGGTGAAGTTAGCTCCGAACTTGTAATTAGCCCTTGTTTTTCTAATTTTTGCAGGAGAGGATAAATAGTTCCGCCTACGATTGTTGTAAACCCATAATTACGCATTGTTTGCACCAGTTCATAACCGTAAATACGTTGTTCTTTAATAATAGAAAGCACACAACCTTCAAGTATGCCTTTTAATAACTGTGTTTCTTTCATTTACTCACCTCACTAGTTTGTAAAACATATTAGTTAAGAATATTGTATCATTCAACAACTAGTTTGTAAAACAAACTAGTTTAATTTTAAGTTATTGGACCAAAATTGATAAATCATTTTCAACTAATGTAAGCTAAAAGTAGAAAACAGAATAATTGTATTTGCTCTTCAGCAATCAGTCACTATTCGTCCAATTTCTTAATTCTAATATTGAGAAATTGGGCTTTTTATATTTGTGCAAGTCGTTCATATGGATTCCTTTTGAAAATTCCAATATGTGGAATAAATTTTCTTGATAGATAGGTCACAGCGTGATATAGTCATACCAAGACATATCTGTTTGTGACATATTTATTTGCTATTCAAGAAAATACATAAAAGCAAAACCGATTGAGGTGGTCATATTGGACTTTGAAAAAGTGCTAAAAAAGTACTTACCAATGACGGAAACGGCATTTTATATACTTTTATCCTTAACAGTTCCGCGGCATGGATATGGGATTGTCAAACATGTAGAGGAGATTTCAGGAGCACGAATTCGATTGGGTTCTGGTACAGTCTATGGAACACTAACCAAAATGCAAAAAGATGGGATAATAACTGTATTCGCTGATGAAGAAAGAAAAACAGTTTATGAGGTAACTGAGATTGGGAAAAATTTAATAGCTGCTGAGATAGTGAGACTGAAAGAATTGCACCAGAATGCCATAAAATACGAGGAGGATTTTTTATGATTAAAGTAGTTAAACCATTTTGGAGCTACGACATTAAAAAAACTGAACTGTGGCTTTCTGAGATGGCGAAAAAAGGTTATTTGTTAGTAGGATTGAATCGATGGACGAGTTGCTTTTTCTTTCAACAAGGCAAGTCGAAATCAGTAACATACCGAATAGGATACGAGCAAACGCATGGTTTTTCATTGTCTAGGACTTTAGTAGATGAAGGTTGGACAGAGGTTATAAAATGTGGAAAATGGTACATAATCTCAAATGAAGAACCTATTGAACAAATAAAAACCTTTTCTGTACGCGATGGCATAATCAAACGGAATAGGACAATTATGTACATTTTCAGTGGTATCTTAATTTATTTGACGGGTATTGCTATATTTAATCTTAGTCTGCTGATCTCTTCTTTGTTTCAAGATGTACCTGTTGAAGTTGTCCCTAGTCCAATGTGGATTTTAACATACTCTTTATTGGTCTTTGCAATAGCAATATTTGTTTTATCAATCTATTCAGTTGTCATTATTAAGAAAACCAACAAATATTTGACTAGCGAAAAAACCAGCAAACTTCAAAGTGGTAAGCATACTGAAGGAAGACTAAGTAAGGAAAAAGAAAAGCAATTGAAACTTTCAGGTAAAATGGTTGTTAAAAGAAAGCCAGGGTGGATGTATTCTCCAGATAGACTTGAAGAATGGCTCGAAAACATGGAGAGACTTGGATATAATCTTTACCGAGTCAGTAGAACAGGAACAGCTTTCTACTTTATCATTGGTACTCCTCGTAATGTAAGTTATTGTGCTGATTATCAAAATATATCTAATGAAAGCTATTTCGACATTCATAGAGAAGCAGGCTGGAAGAGTGTTTTTATTTCTTACTCATTTTTACAAAAGTGGACGATATGGAGCCGTGAATTTTCACAAGAAGAGGAACGCCCCAAAATCTATAGTGATAAATTACATCACTTAAAACATGCAAGAAAAGTAGCATTCGCATATACAATTTTGTTTCTTCCTCTGGTTAGCATGTATATTTTATACCTAGTGATATTTATTGCTGGGATGCTTAATAATGGTACATCGGGATTGAGTTTACTAAATATGATTATGTATTTATTTTGTATTTTTATTTTTGGTTCATTCACAGTCAGAACATGGCTGTATTACATGCGACTTAGGAATCGTTATGACTTTCAATTGTAATTAACTATAAATATTAAAAAGCAAGATGAAGTAATTTAAGCTTTGGTTCAATAAAAGGACATACCCTATTTGTCAGTTAAAATATGGTATGTCCTTTAATTTTAGTCTTAAGAAAGAGATCTTTGCCACTCGTTCAATGTACACTCCGCTCTCCAATAAGCGTTTCTGATTCATTTAGTATATTTGCAAACGTTTCGTATTGCTGAAGGAGTTTTTGATAGTTTTCTTTCTTCTCTAGATAGATTTTTTCAAGCGAAGTTTTCTTTTCTAATAAGTGGCTCCGTTCTTTAAGAAGTGCTTCTTTTTCCTTCGTGTCTTCACTAGTTGATCGATTATCCTTTAATTGTTGTAAAAAAAGAATAACTTTGTCTAAATCGAGCTCTTGAGCAGAGGTTTGTACGTATTCCTTAGGAGGTGGAAGCTGTAGCTGTGTTGAGGCGGTTGAAGGCTCTTCTGTTTGATTTAAGACATGATTCCAACGGTAACCACAAGCAGCAGAAGTCCTACCTAGTACACTGGCAGCTCTTTTAAAGGCTGCTGTTTTTGTCGCACCCATTTGAATATGCTCTAAAACGATACTTCTGAGCATTTGATTTTCTTCTTCGGTCCACTTATCCTTTCTACTTTTCACATCATCACTCCTTACAAAAGTCCTTTTATTTAGCGTCACCGAAGGTTGAGAATTCTATGTGAATGGAATTTATTACAAATAATGTTTGTGTTTTGAGAAATATTAGTGTACTATTTAACTAGAACACTAAAACACTAACATGAGGGTGGAGGTCAAAAAATGACAGCTTTTAAGGGCCTATATATAAAAGACTTAAAATTATCTTTCAATGGATTTATTATTGGTTTATTTTTGATCTTTTTTGCGATGATTGCTTCATTTGCGCTAAAAGAATACTTTGTCGAACCTAGTATACCCGCAATAGTCTCGTTCATCATCATCGTATTGCATGTCTTTTATTTACCGGCAAATCTATTTACTTCTTTACAAGTTGAAGCTCAAAGTCAATTATGGCTACATAATCCAAATCGTGGGTGGAAGCTATTTTTAGCAAAAATCGCGGCAGGTATAACTTATTTTGTCGCTTCTTTAATAGTATCCATTATTCTTGTAAAGGTTTTTATTGTTAGAACGGAATACTTAGGCGAATTTGCCGGACTATCAGAAATGCTCGGTGATAATCTACTTATGATAGCTGGAGGAATGTTCCTATCATCCATTTATTTAACGGTATGGTTGCTTTTTTACTGGACGCTCTACCATGCTTTAAAAAGAATACCCTTTTTAAATCAAATACGTTGGTTCGTTCTATTAGTTGTATGGTTGAGTATCACAATAATAGGAAATTTAATTAAGAAGATCCCTGTTGTCAAGAATCTTCAGGAATTGGGAACTGTCAATCTCTATCATTTCGCTACAATTTTTCGCGGTAACACAGTATCACCTGAAACGGCTGAACTGCATCTAGGGAGTATCCTTATCTCTATATTAATTACAGTCGGCGTTTTCTTAACATCGGTTTGGATTCTAGAGCGGAAAGTTGAGGTGTGATAAATATGGAGGAATTCCAGGCATCTAAACCGATATATTGGCAAATTGTTGATAGAATTTGTCATCAAATTGTTAGAGGGGAAATACAACCGGGGGAGAAACTTCCATCTGTTCGAGAAATGGCCATACAAACAGGGGTAAATCCTAATACGGTTCAAAGAACTTATAGCGAATTGGAGAGGATGGCAATCGTGGAATCAAAGCGTGGGCAGGGCACATTTGTCACTGAAGCGAAAGACATCATTATTGAGCTGAAATCAAGATTACAGAGAGAAATCATTGAAGTTTTTGTAAATAACATGAAAGAGCTTGGTTATACAAAAGAGGAGATGATTATCGGATTGAAAAACTTCGTGGAGAAGGAGGACAGAGGATGATTTCTTTTGAGCATGTCACAAAAAAGTATGGTCGTGAAACAGCATTGAACGATGTATCTTTCACACTTGAAAAAGGGAAAATTTACGGATTTTTGGGACCAAACGGCAGCGGGAAATCTACTTCCTTAAAAATGATGGCTGGCCTTGTATTCCCAACTAGTGGAACAGTATCTGTTAATGGAAAAAAAGTCGATCGTAAAATAGCTGCTGAGATTGCCTATCTTTCAGAATTAGATTTCTATTATTCTGCTTTTACTGTGCAAGACATGATCAATTTTTCAGCAAGTCAAGTTTCAGACTTTGATTGGAAAAAAGCAGAAGAATTAGTGGCGTTTATGCAACTAGATCCAAACAAGAAATTAAAACAACTTTCAAAAGGAAATCGAGCTAGACTGAAACTAGTTGTTACTTTGGCACGTAATACACCTATTCTACTATTAGATGAACCATTCTCCGGATTGGATCCAATGGTACGAGAATCGATTGTCAAAGGGCTCTTATCCTATATCGATTTTGCGAATCAAACTGTTGTCATTGCAACCCACGAAATTGATGAAATCGAAACGCTATTAGATGAGGTTATTGCCATTCAGAATGGAGATATTTGGGCGATCGAAAATGTAGAAGAGTTGAGAGAAACAAAGGGACTATCTGTGATTGAGTGGATGAAACAAATATTTTGAAGAGGAGTAGTGCGATGAGTGCAGTAGTAGAAATTCAAAATGTGACAAAAAAAATTAAAGGGAAAACGATTATTGACCAAATTAGTTTTGACGTACATCGGGGAGAAGTGTTTGGTTTTCTTGGCCCAAACGGAGCCGGAAAAACAACAACGATTCGAATGATAGTAGGGCTCATGGGAATTACGGACGGTGATATCAAAATAGCTGGAAACAGCATTAAAACTGATTTTGAAAAGGCAGTAAAGCATATTGGCGCAATCGTAGAGAATCCAGAAATGTATAAATTCTTGAGTGGTTACGATAACCTTGTTCATTTTGCTAGAATGTCTTCCGGTGTTGATAAGAAGAAAATTGCTGAAGTTGTAGAACTAGTCGGTTTGACCGATCGAATCAAGGATAAGGTAAAAACATATTCACTTGGGATGAGACAGCGCCTTGGACTGGCGCAATGTCTTCTTCACGACCCCGATATTTTGATTTTAGATGAACCAACAAATGGTTTAGACCCTGCCGGTATTCGTGAAATTAGGGATCATATTCGTATGTTAGCAAGAGAACGAAATATGGCTGTCATTGTCTCGAGTCACCTTTTAGCTGAAATGGAAATGATGTGTGATCGGATCGGAATTATTCAACAAGGGAAGCTAGTGGATGTTCAGCTTGTACATGATTTTGTCAATGGAGTAGAGAAGGTTTTTGAATTTGAAATTAGTTCAGGAGAGAGAGCAATGGAAATTCTAAAACCTACATATCCACATATCAGCTTCGAAATGACATCTTCTGGCTTAGCAGCGACTGTCCAGAAGGAAGACGTCCCACTTGTGGTAAAAAGTCTTGTAAACGAAGATATTCTAATCTATGGAATCCACGAGATTACGAAATCGCTAGAAGATCGATTCTTAGAGGTCACTACGGAAAGAGAAGGTGTTTTACGTGTTTAAGTTAATTCAAAATGAACTATTAAAGATATTTAAGAGACCAGGAACTTTTGTCATGATTGGCTTGCTCATTTTAATAACAACGGTAGCAGGTGCTTTTATCAAATTTCAATCAAGTGGGGGCACAGTTCCAGATAATACTGAGTGGAAGCAAGGGCTACAGATGGAAAATGCGGACCTCAAGAAACAGATGGACGAATTGGAAGGGCAAGTTCCAGCTGCAGAATTAACCTATTATAAAGAACAAATCGCTGTTAATGAATACCGTATTGAGCACAATCTCACTCCAAATGTAGACTATTCTGTTTGGGAGTTTGTAACAGATCTGCTCCCTATTATTGAGTTTGCTGGTATGTTTACGATCATTATTGCTGCTGGAATTGTTGCGAGTGAGTTTAATTGGGGAACGATTAAGCTTCTATTAATTAGACCAATTAGTAGAGGGAAAATTCTAGTTAGCAAATACGCAACTATACTAATTTTTGCTCTGGTTCTATTAGCTGTAACCTTCGCCTACTCTTCTCTATTAGGCTTAGTCCTATTCGGAGCGCCAGATACATCGAATCCATATTTGAATTATCATCAAGGAACGGTAAAAGAGCAAAGTATGTTCGTCCACCTTGTCATCACTTATGGTTTGCAATCGATTAGCATGATCATGCTAGCGACAATGGCTTTCATGATATCGGCTGTTTTCCGCAACAGTTCCCTTGCCATTGGAATATCTCTATTCTTAATGTTTACTGGATCACAAATTACAATGCTTGTCGCAATGAAATTTGATTGGGCTAAATATATTCTATTTGCTAATACTGACCTAACTCAGTATTTTGAAGGGGAACCTCTTGTTGAAGGTATGACATTGACGTTTTCCATTATCATGCTCGTCGTCTATTTTGCAATCTTCCAGTTCTTAGCACACTTTGTGTTCAAGAAAAGGGATGTGGCGGCTTAATAAAACAAAAAAAACCGCATCCGTGCGGTTTTTTTTGTTTACTTTTTTGAAAGCTTTTCATACACACTAGCTAAAGCTTGCTCAAACTTTCCGGTAGTCTTTGGCGCGTAATATTTTTTATTTTTAATCCGGTCGGGAAGGTATTGTTGCTGCACCCAACCATTTTCATAGTCATGTGGATATAAATATTCTATCCCTCTTCCTAACTCGCGCGCGCCTTTATAATGGGCATCTTTTAAATGATCTGGTACCTCGCCGCTTATTCCTTTACGAATGTCAGAGATGGCCTGATCAATCGCCATAATGGCAGAATTCGATTTCGGTGACAAGCATAATTCGATGACGGCATTTGCTAGAGGAATCCTAGCCTCAGGAAACCCAATTCGTTCGGCGGTTTCTATTGCAGCTAAGGTTCTTGCCCCAGCTTGTGGACTTGCTAGACCGATATCCTCATAGGCGATTACGAGCATTCTCCGACTAATACTCTGTAAATCTCCTGCCTCAATTAGACGACCTAAATAATGTAGTGCAGCATTGACATCGCTACCTCTAATCGATTTTTGAAAGGCAGAGAGAACATCATAGTGTCCGTCGCCATCCTTATCATGGTTAAAGCTTTTCTTTTGCATACATTCTTCAGCTGTTGCGAGGTCGATATGAGTAATCCCATCTTCATCTTTTTCAGTTGAAACAACAGCGAGTTCTAACGCATTAAGAGCGCTTCTCACGTCACCGTTCGAGGAAGTAGCAAGATGACTTAAAGCGTCCTCCGAGATCTCAATCTTGTAGTCACCTAATCCTCTTTCTTCATCTTCGATTGCTCGCTTCAATGCTTGGACAATTTCTTCGATCTCCAATGGTTTAAGTTCGAAAATTTGGCAGCGACTCCGAATGGCTGGATTAATCGCATGATATGGGTTACTCGTGGTTGCGCCTATTAAAACGATTGAGCCATTTTCTAAGTGTGGGAGAAGGAAATCCTGTTTACCTTTATCGAGGCGATGGACCTCATCAAGGAGTAGGATGACTTTGTCTGACATCTTAGCTTCTGCGGCGACAATTTCCATGTCTTTTTTATTGTTAGTTACGGCATTCAGCATTCTAAAAGCAAACTTTGTACTGCCTGCGATGGCACTAGCGATGGAGGTTTTCCCAATTCCAGGGGGTCCGTACAATATCATTGAGGACAGTTGCTTTGCTTTTACCATTCGATGAATGATTTTACCTTCACCGACAAGATGCTGTTGCCCAATTATTTCATCGATAGTTCGTGGTCTCATTCGAAAGGCAAGAGGTTTCATACTCATCTTGATCTCTCCATTTTTCACATTAGTTTTCTTTTACCATAACATGAGACGCCTGAATTTGCATTTGAAACAGAATGAAGACAGACTTCTACATTAACTTACGCCTTCATGTTATGCTATAATGGCAAAAGCCTATCAAATTAATCAGGATTTTGATAATATTTATATCGATAGAGGGTCTTTTATTTTTAAAAATAGGCCCTATAGTAAAGAATGGGGATATCACCAATGGGTATTCGAAAAAAAGGTCAAGTGGGGCCAAGGTTTGCCATTTATCTTTTGGGATTGTTGGTCATGGCACTAGGCTTAGTTCTGTTAATTCAAGCTGATTTAGGGGCAACACCATGGGATGTCTTCCATGTTGGACTGTTTTATCAGTTTGGACTCACAATTGGTAGTTGGTCGATCATTGTAGGAGTTGGGATTTTAACCGTGGCATCGCTTGTCTCGAAAGAATTTCCGCAAATCGGCGCATTTCTCAATATGATTTTAGTTGGTATCTTCATTGATATGTATTTACTCATTCCATTTCTTGAAACTCCGGATAGCTTAATTGGAAGGGTCACAATGTTTGTCGTAGGAATTCTTCTTAATGCTTATGGTATGGGACTCTACATATCGGCTCAATTTGGCGCAGGGCCACGAGACAGCTTAATGATCGCTTTAACAGCAAAAACAGGCTGGAAGGTTCGAAATGTTAGAGCAGTTATGGAGGTTCTTGTCCTACTTGTCGGATGGCAGCTAGGAGGACCCGTTTTCTGGGGAACGATTTTGATTTGTTTAATGATCGGCCCACTAGCAGGAATTTGTTTACCGCAATGTCAACGATTTACCGATCGTTGGTTGAATAAATTAAAGACAAAACAGATCATATTTGATCAATCACAAAATGATTCTAAACGAGGTGCGAGTTTATGAAAATTTCAACGAAGGGCCGTTACGGTCTAACGATCATGATTGAACTAGCGAAAAAGCATGGAGAAGGACCTGTCTCTTTAAAAGCAATTGCACAGGCAAATGACCTTTCCGAGCATTATTTAGAGCAGCTTATTGCGCCATTAAGAAATGCAGGCCTTGTAAAAAGTATCCGCGGTGCATACGGTGGCTATGTATTGGCTAATGAACCTGCACAAATTACTTCAGGAGATATCATTCGCGTTCTGGAAGGACCGATTACTCCAGTTGAAGGAATTGAAGATGAAGAACCAGCGAAAAGAGAGCTATGGATTCGAATTCGTGATGCAGTAAAGGATGTCTTAGAGAATACAACTCTTGAGGATTTAGCAAATCATACGGACCGTGGCGAGTCTGATGCATACATGTTTTATATCTAAGGCTCATATTTTTTGAGCCCTTATTTTTTGTAACGGAGAAGTAAGTTAGTTAAAATCATTGGAAATAGTAAGTTTAAATGGAAAGTTAGTAGGTGGAAGATTTGGAACGGATATATGTTGATCATGCTGCGACAGCTCCTATGCATCCAAAAGTAATTGAGACAATGACGAAGGTAATGGCCGAGCAATTTGGGAATCCTTCAAGTATCCACGCATTTGGTCGCGAAGCAAGACATTTAGTCGATGAGGCAAGAGCGCAATTGGCGAAGAGTATCGGTGCTTCTCCTAATGAAATAATTATCACTAGTGGAGGAACAGAGGCAGATAATTATGCTTTAACCGGTGTCGCGGAAGCGAATAAAGAAAAGGGAAAGCATATCATTACAACTGTTATTGAGCATCATGCTGTTCTTCATACATGCCAGCAGCTTGAAAAAAGAGGGTTTGAGGTTACTTATTTACCAGTTGATGAACAGGGCAAAGTCTCTATTTCAGATGTACAAAAGGCGTTGCGTGACGATACGATTTTAGTATCAATCATGTACGGAAATAATGAAGTAGGAAGCTTGCAGCCGATCCAAGAAATTGGTGAAATGTTAAGAGAGCATCCAGCTGTATTCCATACTGATGCTGTTCAAGCATATGGATTAATGAACATTGATGTGAAAGAGCTGAATGTGGACCTACTGAGTGTCTCTGCTCATAAGATCAATGGACCAAAAGGAATCGGATTTCTATATGTGAAAAAAGATGTTAAGTTAGCCCCTATTTTGTTTGGGGGAGAGCAAGAACGAAAACGTCGTGCTGGTACGGAAAGTGTTGTTTCAATTGCTGGGTTTCAGGAAGCGGTCAAGGTTGCTCAAGAAGAGAGAGAAGAGAAGGTTAAACAGTATCGTGAATTTAAGGAAATTCTTGTGAATGATTTGAAGGAAGCGCAAATTGATTTTTCCATAAACGGATCACTTGAAAATTCACTCCCACATGTTTTAAACTTAAGCTTTCCTGGTACTGATGTTGAAGCGATGCTCGTGAATTTAGATTTGGCAGGCATTGCGGCATCAAGTGGTTCTGCATGTACTGCTGGAAGCATTGATCCATCACATGTACTAGTGGCGATGTTCGGTGAAAAATCCGAGAAATTGCGAAATTCTATCCGTTTTAGCTTCGGATTGTATAATACAACCAAGCAGATTCACAGGGTTGCAGAGAGCGTAGCAGCTATTGTGAAGCGGATAACAAATAGATAAGTCGAGAAATAAAAGGTAAGCAAGTGGGGTGAAGGAAATTGAAAAAGGATCCAAAAGATACACGCGTTGTTGTCGGAATGTCTGGTGGTGTGGATTCATCCGTAGCGGCATTATTATTAAAGCAGCAAGGCTATGATGTTATCGGGATTTTTATGAAAAACTGGGATGATACGGACGAGTTTGGTGTATGTACAGCAACGGAAGACTACGATGATGTCATTCGTGTTTGTAACCAAATCGGTATTCCATATTATGCGGTAAATTTTGAAAAACAATATTGGGATAAAGTATTTACTTATTTCCTTGAAGAATACAAAGCAGGACGAACTCCGAATCCAGATGTTATGTGTAACAAGGAAATTAAGTTTAAAGCATTCCTTGAGCATGCGATGAATTTAGGAGCAGATTATCTTGCAACGGGTCACTACGCGAGAGTGGTAGAACGTGATGGAGAAGTAAAAATGCTTCGAGGAATTGATGAAAATAAAGACCAAACGTATTTCTTAAATCAATTATCGCAGGAGCAGCTTGAAAAAGTCATGTTCCCGATTGGTGATATTGAGAAATCCAAGGTTAGAGAACTCGCAAAAGAAGCAGGCTTAGCGACTGCTACGAAAAAGGATAGTACTGGAATTTGCTTTATCGGTGAACGTAATTTTAAAGAGTTTTTAGGTAATTATCTACCTGCACAGCCAGGAAATATGGAAACTCTTGAAGGGGAAGTTGTCGGAAAGCATGACGGCCTTATGTACTATACAATTGGTCAACGCCATGGATTAGGCATTGGTGGACAAGGTGAGCCGTGGTTTGCTATCGGAAAAGATTTGAAGCGAAATGTTCTTTTTGTAGGACAAAGCTTCCACAATGATAAGCTCTATTCTGATTCCATTATCGCGACCGATATTGGCTGGGTATCAAATAAAGCTAAACCTCAAGTTTTTGAGTGTACAGCTAAATTTAGATATCGCCAACCGGATAATAAAGTGACCGTCCATCTTCTAGAGGATGGAAAGGCGAAGGTAGTGTTCGATGAACCAATTCGTGCCGTTACTCCAGGTCAAGCCGTTGTCTTTTACGATGGCGATGAGTGCCTCGGTGGTGGTACCATCGATGAAATTTTTAAAGACGGAGAACGCCTCACTTATGTAGGGTAATAATAAGCATAAGCCTCGATTCAATCATATGAGTCGAGGTTTTTATATGAAATTTTTATGTTATACTTTTTAGAAATGGAGCGTGAAAACATGGACAAAAATCAACAAGGTATTCAATATATGCAAGAAGGAAAATGGGAAGAAGCAGCGAAGATTTTTATGGAAGCGATCGAAGAAAATCCTACTGATGCGGTTTCCTATATTAATTTTGGGAATGTTCTTGCTGCAGTGGGTGAAAACGAAAAGGCTCTAGATTTTTTTGAAAAAGCGATAGGGCTTGATGAGAATGCTGCTGCTGCATACTACAGCGCAGGAAATCTTTATTTTGAAAATGACAATTTAGAAGCAGCAAAAGATATGTTTGAAAAAGCGATGCAAAAAGGCTTAAATTCAAGTGACAATTATTTTATGCTTGGATTAACATTAGCACAGCTTGACCAGCCGAAATTAGCGTTACCTTACTTGCAACGCAGTGTCGAGTTAAATGAAGAAGATGCAGAAGCGCGTTTTCAATATGGACTTTGCCTAGCTGGTCTTGAGTTGATTGATGAAGCGATTGTTCAATTTGATGAATGTGTAAAAATCGATGAAACACATGCGGATGCATATTACAATCTTGGCGTTGCTTACGGATATAAAGAAGATGGAGAAAAGGCTCTACGGATGTTTGAAAAGGCGCTAGAGGTTCAACCAGATCATATGCTTGCAGGCTATGGAAAAAAGCTAATGGAAAAAGGTTCACTCGAATAGGTGAAATGTAATTTAGAGCAAGAAAGGGGGAGAAGACTTTGGCAGAGCAGGAAAAGCTCGATCTATTTAATGAGGAGAGCAAGTACATAAAGGGTAGGCATCTTGTCACGATTTTTCATAATGAGCAAAACCTATATACGGTACTACGAATCCGCGTCGATGACACGAATGAGAACTATGAAGATAAAGAAGCGGTCATCACTGGATACTTTCCGAGGGTCCATGACGAAGAAACCTATATCTTTTACGGGCAAATGAAGGATCATCCGAAGTTTGGCTTGCAGTTTCAGGCGGAGCATTTTCGCAAGGAGCTTCCACAAACAAAACAGGGTGTCATTGCTTATTTATCTGGGGAGCTATTCAAAGGTATCGGGAAAAAAACGGCCGAAAATATCGTCGACACACTAGGGGAAAACGCGATATCGAAAATTTTGACTCAACCTTCGTTATTAGATAGTGTGCCAAAGCTCCCTTCTGAAAAGGCCAAGGAATTATATGATACGTTAATGGAAAATCAGGGCTTAGAGCAAGCAATGATTGCCCTCAATCAATATGGTTTTGGTCCGCAAATTTCCATGAAAATTTATCAGGCTTACAAGGAATTGACACTTGATGTCATTCAATCGAATCCGTATCAGCTTGTTGAAGATGTCGAGGGAATCGGCTTCAGTCGAGCAGATGAGTTAGGATTTCAGATTGGGATTTCTGGAAACCATCCTGACCGTATTAAGGCAGGCTGTTTGTACGTTTTAGAAAATGAATGTCAGCAAGCAGGTCATGTGTATATTCCGGCGGAAGAACTACTGGTTAGTGTAAAAGCTCTGCTCGAAGATAACAAACGTGATGAGATTGAGTTTACCGATATTTCGAATGAACTTGTGAAGCTTGCAGAAGACAAGAAAATCATTATTGAAGATAAAAGAATCTATTTGCCATCCTATTTCTATTCCGAAAAAGGGTTAGTAAAAAATATAAGACGAGTTCTCCAGCAAAAGGAATACGAGGATCAATTTCCTGAGTCGGAATTTCTGCTGGCTCTTGGTGAACTAGAAGAGCGATTAAAGGTGCAGTATGCTCCTTCTCAAAAGGAAGCGATCCAAACTGCGTTAATGTCTCCGATGCTTATTTTGACAGGTGGTCCAGGAACAGGGAAAACTACGGTTATAAAAGGGATTGTTGAATTATATTCGGAACTTCATGGTTGTTCATTAGATCCGAAGGATTATAAAAATGATGAGCCATTTCCTTTTCTGTTAGCGGCACCAACAGGTCGGGCTGCCAAGCGAATGACTGAATCTACAGGATTACCAGCTGTAACGATTCACCGTTTGCTAGGATGGAATGGGGTAGAAGGCTTTAGTCGTAATGAAGACGATCCGCTTGAAGGAAAAATCCTCATTGTTGACGAAACTTCAATGCTTGATATTTGGTTGGCGCATCAATTATTTAAGGCGGTACCAGAGCATATTCAAGTAATTCTTGTGGGAGATGAGGACCAGCTTCCGTCGGTCGGTCCTGGTCAAGTGTTAAAGGATCTTCTTGAATCTGAGCGAATTCCAACGGTGAGGTTAACGGATATTTATCGGCAGGAAGAAGGCTCATCGATTATTGATCTTGCCCATAGTATTAAAACAGGACAGCTACCTGACGATATTTTGAAGCCTCAAAGAGACCGGTCCTTTATTCGGTGTGGGTCAGCTCAAATCGGTGAAGTGGTTCAGAAGGTGGCTGAAAATGCAAAGAAAAAGGGCTATACTTCAAAGGATATTCAAGTGCTTGCGCCAATGTATAAGGGTCCTGCTGGAATTGATAAACTCAATGAAATTGTCCAGCAAATCTTTAATGCAAACGATGATGGCTCACGCAAAGAGCTGAAGTTTGGAGAAGTGAAGTATCGAATCGGGGATAAAGTGCTTCAGCTTGTCAATCAGCCAGAGAATCATATATTCAATGGTGATATTGGAGAGATTGTTTCGATTTTCTATGCAAAGGAAAACACCGAGAAAGAGGACATGATCATTGTCTCTTTTGATGGAATTGAAGCGACCTATACGCGTGGGGATTTAACACAGATTACACATGCTTTTTGTACATCTGTCCATAAATCTCAGGGAAGTGAATTTCCGATTGTTATACTGCCAGTGGTTAAGAGCTATTACCGAATGCTGCGTCGGAACTTGATTTACACGGCGATTACAAGAAGTAAACAATCCCTTATTTTATGCGGGGAAGAAGAAGCACTGCGGATGGCTGTTGCGAGAGCTGATGAGCAAAGTAGGCTTACGACTTTACAGGATAAGTTAAGGGAAGCGATTGAAAAAACAGGTGAGCAGAGTTCAATGCCTGCTGAGGAAAATGAAGAATCCTCGCTCTTATATGAAGAAACCATTATGGATATCGATCCGTTAATTGGAATGGAAAACGTAACTCCTTATGATTTTATGGAGAAGGAATAATTGATAAATTGAATGCCGCTTTTGGCATTCTTTTTTTCGTATTAGGGCCAATGAAAGATCGAATCTTATAAATAGAGGTGATCATATGAGTAAACGAAATCATGCAGCACCAAAATTAAATAAAAAGTATCATGAATTTTCCGAAGAGCTTGCTGATGGAGGAGAAAGAGACGAAATAATAGCGAAGCAAAGAAGGAAAAAGAAGAAGTGACTTGGTAAACCTTACACCTAATGTTTTACCCTTACCAGTAAAGAATAATAATGTTCGAAAAAGGTGGGGAGATCTTTGCGGACATTATCATTGTTAAAGGGATTGCCCGTATATGTCAAAAGCACAGGTGAGAAAATAGGTACTGTGTTTGACCTGTGTTTAGCAGAACAGGGTAGAGTAGAAGGATTGATCTTACGAAAAGGCGCGCTCATCAAAAAATCATTTTTAATCCCATTTGAAGAAGTATCGTCTTTTGGAGCGGATGGAGTCATGATTGAAGAAACGACGATTTTACAGCCATTACAGGAGACCTACCAGTTCTTTGAAGGGAAAGAACGTTTAGTCGGAAAACCATTAGTATCAAGCACTGGTGAGAGCTTGGGTATCCTTGCTGATGTATATTTTCAAGAGGAGCTGGGAACAATTGTAGGGTATGAATGTTCCGATGGCTTCTTTGCTGATATTACAGAAGGAAAACGGGTCGTCAAAACAGATGAACCACCTACAATTGGGAAAGATGCCATCATCGTCAATATTCAACCATGAAAAAATTGTTGTAAGGGGTCTTTTCCAATGTTAAGTTGTCCTAACTGTAATAGCAAAGATATCGGTAAAATCGGGATTAATCAATATTACTGCTGGAATTGTTATATTGAGCTTTCAGTTTCTCATGGAATGATTAACACTCACCAAGTAGAAGAGGATGGATCTTTAAGTTCATTAGATGATTTGTTTGATGAAGATGAGCGTCGCTACATTCTTTAGAAGAGGTGAGTGATTTGAATAAAGCGTTAGTATCGACAATAGCATTTGGAGCCGGAATGGTGGCATATAAGTATGCGCAAAAAAGTGATCTATTGTCTAAGCAAGGTTTGAAAAAGATTCAAAGAAAAGCTAAGTTGATGTTTTAGCTGGTTCCCCTTTTTAAGGGGAGCTTTTTGCATTTTAGGCATAATTTTTCCCAATTCCTCCCACACTATGTTGGAAGGAGGTAGGAACATTGGATATTCGCTTAAAATGGTTTTATCGACTTGGGTTTCTCCTTCTGCTTTTCTTTGTTATTTATGTCTTTTTAAAACTTAAACCTATCTGGCTTCCTATCGCACATAATATTTTTCTTATTCTCTCTCCTTTTCTTATTTCTGCGTTTATTACCTATTTATTGCATCCGATCGTGGAGAAACTCCATGAAAACTTTTTGCCTAGATGGTTAGCAATTTCAATTATTTACTTTTTGTTCTTTGGTGGGCTTGGCTTTGCTATATATAAAGGAATACCTGCCTTTATTATTCAGTTAAGGGATTTAACGGAGAATGCACCTGTTTTGGCTAATCAATATCGGAATTGGATTCGATTAATTCAACAGCAAAGTTCAGAATGGCCAGAAGGAATCCAAGATATGATTGATCAAGGAATCCTTGCAGCTGAGACGACACTTGACCGATTATTATCAAAGGCATTAGCTGTACTACTTTCTATTGTCAACTCGATATTAATTATTGCCTTAATTCCGTTCATTACGTTTTATATGCTGAAGGATATTAATCTTATTAAGAAATCAGCATGGTATTTAACTCCGAGAAAATGGCGGAAAAGCGGTATCCGATTTTTACACGACGTAGATGAATCATTAGGTGGCTATATAAGAGGACAAATTCTTGTTGGTGTGTCACTTGGAGCGATAGCTGCTCTTTTATTTTGGATTGTGAAAATGAAGTATCCACTTCTGCTCGGTTCGATCGTTGGAATTACAAATATTATTCCCTATTTTGGAGCGATCATTGCCTTAGTGCCCATCATAATCATAGCAGCTACGATGTCAGTAAAAATGGTGATTATCTCGTCGATTATTGTACTAATTTTACAATTTACAGAGGGAAATATTCTTTCTCCCATTATTGTTGGAAAGAGCCTTCATATGCATCCATTAATGATTATGTTGGCCCTTTTAGCAGGAGGAGAGCTTGGTGGAATAGTTGGTCTTATCGTTGCTGTGCCTATTCTGGCTATCATAAAAGTCAGTCTTGTCCATGCAAGAGACCATTTTATTCAGGCGAAAATAAAGACAGAAGACTAATTTGTGCTAACAAGATTGACAAACCCTTTTTTGTATCGCTATAATGCGTCTATAAGGAAAATGTAATAGGTCAACATGTTGAAGGAACGAGTATGTTACAGACCGTCTGAAGAGAGGAATTTCCGAGGCTGAAAGAAATTCTAGATGAAGGGTAACAGAAAGCTATTCCAGAATGCAGGTAAAAGCCTGCCGTAACTCCCAGCGTTAACGGGATTTGAGAGATGAATGATGCTTTTCATTCGTAATCAGGGTGGTACCGCGAGCACAGTTCTCGTCCCTGTTATGGATGAGGGCTTTTTTATTTGCAAAAAATTACATATTAGGAGGAAAAATGATGAAGAAACTGACTGGCGCTGAAATTCGTCGTATGTATTTAGATTTCTTTAAAGAAAAAGGGCATTCTGTTGAACCAAGTGCACCACTTGTACCACATGATGATCCGTCTCTACTTTGGATTAACTCTGGTGTAGCAACGCTGAAAAAATATTTTGATGGTCGTGTGATTCCGGATAATCCTCGTATTACGAATGCGCAGAAATCCATTCGTACAAACGATATAGAGAACGTTGGAAAAACAGCTCGACACCATACATTTTTCGAGATGCTAGGAAACTTTTCAATCGGTGATTACTTTAAAGAAGAAGCGATTGAATGGGCTTGGGAATTCTTGACTTCTGAAAAATGGATTGGCTTTGACCCAGAACGTTTATCAGTAACGATTCACCCAGAGGATGAAGAAGCTTTTGACTACTGGTACAAGAAAATCGGTGTTCCTGAAGAACGTATTATTCGATTAGAAGGAAACTTCTGGGATATTGGGGAAGGCCCAAGTGGACCAAACACAGAAATATTCTATGACCGTGGCGAAAAATACGGCAATGACTCGTCAGATCCAGAACTATATCCAGGTGGGGAAAATGACCGTTATTTAGAGGTTTGGAATCTTGTGTTCTCTGAATTCAACCATAATCCAGATGGCACATACACGCCGCTACCAAAGAAAAACATCGATACTGGAATGGGTCTTGAGCGTATGGCTTCCGTTGTCCAAGACGTACCAACAAACTTCGATACTGATTTGTTTATGCCGATTATTCGTGCTACAGAAGAAATTTCTGGCGTTCAATATGGAAAAGGCAAAGAAAGCGATGTAGCATTTAAAGTTATCGCTGACCATATTCGTACAGTTGCTTTTGCAGTTGGAGATGGTGCCCTACCATCAAATGAAGGTCGTGGCTATGTTCTTCGTCGCTTACTTCGCCGTGCTGTACGTTATGCAAAGCAAATTAATATTAACCGTCCGTTCATGTTTGAATTAGTGCCAGTCGTTGGTGAGATCATGGCTGACTACTATCCAGAAGTGAAAAACAAAACAGACTTCATTCAAAAAGTCATGAAAAACGAAGAAGAACGATTCCATGAAACACTTCATGAAGGATTAAACATTCTGGCTTCCATCATGAAAAAAGAGAAGGAAGCTGGAAGTGACACCATTCAAGGCAAAGATGTTTTCCGTCTATATGATACGTATGGATTCCCTGTGGAGTTAACAGAGGAATATGCTGAAGAAGAAGGTCTAAAGATTGACCACGAAGGCTTCGAAGCGGAAATGGAAGCACAAAGAGAACGTGCAAGAGCGGCTCGTCAAGATGTTGATTCTATGCAGGTTCAAGGTGGCGTATTAGGAGAAATTAAAGTTGAGAGTAAGTTTGTTGGGTATGATCAGCTTCAAACAAATTCGACTGTTGTTGCTGTTGTGAAGGATGGACAGTTAATCAACTCAGCTTCAGCTGGAGAAGAAGTACAAATTATTCTTGATGAGACTCCTTTCTACGCAGAAAGTGGTGGACAAATTGCCGATGAAGGTATACTATCAGCTGCTGGTCTGAAGGTTTCTATTAAAGACGTACAAAAGGCTCCAAATGGACAAAATCTTCATAGAGCCATCGTGGAAGAAGGCACATTGATAGAAAATGCTCAAGTAGTGGCAATTGTTGATGAGCAAAACCGTAGCAAGATCATCAAGAACCATACGGCAACGCACCTTTTACATCAAGCATTAAAGGATGTACTCGGAAAGCATGTAAATCAGGCAGGTTCCTTAGTTCAGTCTGATCGCCTTCGTTTTGACTTCTCACATTTTGGGCAAATTAAAGCGGATGAGCTAGAACAGATCGAAGCGATTGTGAACGAGAAAATCTGGCGTGGCTTAGCGGTTAATATAGATTACAAAGGTATTGAAGAAGCTAAGGCAATGGGAGCTATGGCGCTCTTTGGTGAAAAATATGGTGATATTGTTCGTGTAGTTCAGGTCGGTGACTATAGCTTAGAATTATGTGGTGGTTGCCACGTCCCTAACACTTCCGTGATTGGTTTATTTAAAATTGTTTCTGAGAGCGGTATTGGTGCAGGAACACGCCGTATTGAAGCAGTAACTGGTGAAGGTGCATATCAGCAAATGATTGAACAAATCAATGTTCTCAAATCGGCTGGTGCGAAACTGAAAACAAACCCTAAGGAAGTTGCGAATAGAATTGATATCCTTTTAGGGGAAATCAAACAATTACAAAGGGAAAATGAATCTCTTGCAGCAAAATTGGGTAACATTGAAGCTGGAAGCCTTGTAGATAAGGCAAAAGAAATCAATGGAGTAACTGTTCTTTCAGCAAAAATTCAAGGTGTCGATATGAACAATCTACGCAATATGGCAGATGACTTAAAGCAAAAGCTTGGTTCCGCTGTACTTGTGCTTGGAAGTGTTCATGAAGATAAAGTGAATATTATTGCTGCAGTAACAAAAGATTTAATCGACCAAGGCTATCATGCTGGAAAACTAATCAAAGAAGTTGCAACACGTTGTGGTGGTAACGGTGGTGGCCGACCTGATATGGCCCAAGCAGGTGGAAAAGATCCGAATAAATTGGATGACGCTCTTGCTTTTGTAGAGGAATATATCAAATCCGTTTGATATTAGGACAAAGTAGTGTAAAATGTAGGTAACATCAAGAAGGCTCTTTTCTCACAAGCCTTTAAATCTTAATTCGCGTTGAATTTAAAAGCGAGGTGCAAATTATGAGCTCATTTGATAAGACAATGAGATTTAGTTTTCCGGAAGAGCCATTTGAACATGACGTCAAGGAAGTTCTTTTAGAAGTATATGAGGCCCTTCAAGAAAAAGGGTATAATCCGATAAATCAAATTGTTGGTTACCTACTTTCTGGTGATCCTGCCTATATACCGCGTCATCGTGATGCGCGAAATATTATTCGCAAGCTAGAGCGAGATGAAATCATCGAGGAACTTGTGAAGTCATATTTAAAACAACAGCGAGAGGGATCATAAGAATATGCGAACCATGGGACTTGACGTCGGCTCGAAAACAGTTGGCGTTGCTCTTAGTGATGAATTAGGGTGGACAGCCCAGGGCTTAGAAACAATTCGCATAAATGAAGAAAGAAATGTGTTTGGTTTTGAGCAACTTGGCAAAATTATTAAAGAGTATCAGGTAAGCAAAATCGTTGTTGGCTTACCAAAAAATATGAATGGCACGATCGGACCACGCGGAGAGGCAAGTTTTTTTTTCGGGAATGAATTGGAGAAGCTATTTGGCCTACCGGTAGTTTATTGGGACGAGCGTTTAACGACGATGGCTGCCGAGAGAGTCCTTCTTGAGGCAGATGTGAGTCGTAAAAAAAGAAAAAAGGTAATCGATAAAATGGCAGCAGTCATGATTTTACAAGGTTACTTAGATAGTCAAAAATGATGAGGTGACAAAATGAACCACGGTGATAACCATATTACAGTAGTTGATGAAGACGGAAACGAACAGCTTTGTGAAATTCTCTTTACTTTCGATTCAGAGGAATTCGGAAAGTCTTATGTACTTTACTATCCAATCGGTGAAGATGATTCAGATGATGAAGAAACTGAAATCCATGCATCTGCTTTCACTCCTTCAGAAGATAACAAGGACGGAGACCTTCAACCAATTGAAACAGAAGAAGAATGGGATCTAATCGAGGAAATGCTAAACACATTCCTTGATGAACAAGAAGACGAATAAGTTAGACTAGACAAAAGGTATCGAGGATTGCTCTCGGTACCTTTTTTTGTCTTTTTTTGTGGATGGGGTTGATTTCTGCTCCGTGCGCTTGCTTTTCGGGGGGGCCGGGATTCCGCGAGCCTCCTAGTCTCGAAATCGTTGATGAAACCATCTATTATAGAAAATTTGGCAAAGCTGTCTGCATGCCCCCGTCAGAAGACAACTATTTGAGAAAACTGGATAAAGCTGTCCGCATGAAACGTTCATGAAGACACTAATTAAGGTAGTCAGGTGAATAGTGACCGAATGAAACGTTCATGAAGACACAAATTAAGGTAGTCAAGTGAATAGTGACCGCATGGAGCGTTCATGAAGACACTAATTAGGGAAGTCGGGTGAATAGTGACCGCATGGAGCGTTCATGAAGACACTAATTAAGGTAGTCAGGTGAATAGTGACCGCATGGAGCGTTCATGAAGACACTAATTAGGGAAGTCAGTCAAGTCCATAATATTGTGTAAAAGTATTACAATGCTTCTGTCAAGTTAATATACTGTTATTTAGAACTATATTTATTTCTCATTTATATTGAGGGGAGGACATGTTAGTCGGGAAGGTTACCTAGGGGATAACTCTTGGTTCCTGGCTAACATGTCCATATATGCTCAATACAAAGAGAGATTGGGAACTAAACTGTTAGAGTCTTTTAAAAGCTTTCATTTCACTTAAGTAAGGAGTTTTTACCTTACTCCATTCTTCTTCAATATCCATTAAAACAGATCCGATAATTCTAATAGCTGATTGATCATTAGGGAAGATTTGTATGACTTTTTCTCTTCTTCTGATTTCTCTGTTCACTCGTTCAACCATATTTGTGGTGCGTAAGCTTACATGATACTGAGCCGGTTGGGAAAGAAATTGAATGGAGTCTTCAAAGCCAGCCTCTAACTTCTCGATGGCTTTTGAATAACCTTTGACATTCTGGTACTTCTCAACAAAGTTATCCTTTAATTTTCTAACAACCGTTAGGTTTGAGGTCTTGAATAAATCCTTTAGCTCTTGTCGAGCTTCTAAAGAGTCTTTCTTTGGAAAGGTTTCCACAATGTTTCTTAGGAAGTGAACCGCACATCTTTGCCAAGAGGTGCCCAAGAATGAATGCTTAATAGAATTAACCAAACCAGCATGAGCATCAGAAATCACCATTTTGGGTGACTGGAGTCCTCTTGACTTTAAGTATTCAAAAAAGAGGGTCCAGCTCTCTGTAGATTCGCCATGATTGATCTTGAGACCAATGATTTCTCTACGGCCATCTTGATTAACTCCACAAGCAATATGAACGCTTTTAGGGACTACTCTGTCGTTCTCACGAACCTTAATATACATAGCATCAACGTAGACATAAGGGTAATAAATCGTGTTTAAAGGACGCTCTCTCCACTCATTAACAATAGGGTCCAAAGATTTAGTCAGATTCGACACCATAGATTTAGACACACTTGTCCCGCAAAGTTCTTCTACTACTTTTGTGACCTTCCGTGTAGAGACTCCGTTGATAACCATTTCCATCATAGAAAGGATTAGCGCCTGTTCACAACGCTTGTATTTTTCAAAAATAGTAGTAGAAAATTCTCCATCTCGAGTACGTGGAACTCGAAGTTTTAAGGAACCTGAACCAGTTATAAGTTCACGTTCGTAGTATCCATTTCTGTAGGCTTTTCTTTCTTCCGTTCTTTCATGGGAAAGAGCATTAATGTATTCATCTCTTTCTTTTTCCATAAGAGAGTTTAACAATAAGGTAAGAGCTGCTTTTACAGGAGATTCCAAGGAGCTATTTTCGATTTTTCCTTTGAGATCTTCTAGGTTTATAGTAATATTTAGTTGGGTCATCATCATGTCCTCCGTAAAATGGTTTCTTGGTCGAAAACATTGTAACACGGGTCATGATGATGACCTATTCTTTTTACCAATTATATGGACATAATCGGGAAGTCAGGTGAATAGTGACCGCATGAAGTGTTCATGAAGACACTAATTAAGGTAGTCATGTGAATAGTGACCGCATGGAGCGTTCATGAAGACACTAATTAAGGTAGTCATGTGAATAGTGACCGCATGAAGTGTTCATGAAGACACAAATTAAGGTAGTCAGGTGAATAGTGACCGCATGGAGCGTTCATGAAGACACTAATTAATAGTGACCGCATGGAGCGTTCATGAAGACACTAATTAAGGAAGTCAGATGAATAGTGACCGCATGAAGTGTTCATGAAGACACTAATGAGAGAAGCCTAGTGAATAGTGTCCGCATGAAATGCCCGGGACCACCCTAGACTGAGCATAGCGTGGGAAGCGGCTCCGTCACGCACGCGGAAAGCGACTGCTGGAGAGGAAATCAACAACCTACTAGCCGCTTCAAATTTCTATTTCTTATCGAACTTTTTGATTTTTTGTCTAGTAACTGCGTAATTTGAGGAAATATAGTATAATGATGCGAGATGAGCAAAAATAGTAGAAATTCATCCACGTTTGTTTATTGGGGGGAACTTGATGGCATCGGAGGAAACAAAAACTAAAAAGGATTATATGCGTGAAAAAATGATAGAACAACAACAAGAAGCCAAAGTAGTACGAAAAATAGTTTTAATCATATCCATCGTTTTATTTCTAGTTGTGGCAGGTACACTTACTGGCGGTTACTTTTACATAAAAGGAGCCCTAGAGCCAGTTGACCCATCTAGCAAAAAAGAAAAAACAGTCGAAATCCCGATTGGTTCATCCGTTACGGGAATTGCCCAAATACTTGAAGAGAATGGCATCATTAAAGATGCAAAGGTCTTCAAATATTACGTGAAATTCAAAAATGAATCCGGGTTTATGGCAGGAGAATATGCCTTAACGCCGGCGATGACCTTCCCAGAGATTATCGAAAGCTTAAAAACCGGTAAGCTAATGGAAGATATCGTCTTCAAAATTACGTTACCTGAAGGAAAACAACTAAAAGAGATAGCTACGATTATTGCTGAAAAAGCCAATCTTAATAGTGAAGAAGTTCTTCAACAACTAAACGATAAGGCGTTTATCGAGAAATTGATGCAAAAGTATCCGAATTTATTAACGGAAGAAATTTTAGCGGAAAATGTTAAGCATCCATTGGAAGGCTATCTTTTCCCAGCTACGTATCCGTACTATAAAGAGGAGCCTACATTAGAAGAAATTGTCTCAGTCATGCTTAATAAAACAGAAGAAGTGATTGAGGAATTCTCAGGCGCTATGGCTGAAAAGGAATTTACGCCACATAAATTACTCACGATGGCTTCATTAATCGAAGAAGAAGCGACGGAGAAAATAGAGCGTGATCAAATCGCGAGTGTCTTTTATAATCGAATAGATGTGGGAATGCCTCTTCAAACCGATCCGACGGTTTTATATGCAAAAGGAGAGCATAAAGAAAAAGTATACTATAAGGATTTAGAAATTGATGATCCTTACAACACGTACATCAACACGGGTTTAACGCCAGGTCCGATTGCCAATGCAGGTGTATCATCGATTGAAGCGGCGCTTAATCCGGCAGAAACAGATTATTTATACTTCTTAGCAGCTCCAACTGGTGAGGTTTACTTCTCCAAAACATTGGAAGAACATAATCAATTGAAAGCAGAGCACATAAATTAATTAATCATTTTGAGGAGTGTCTTTTAGGCATTCCTCTTTTCAATTTAGTCTGCTTTGAATCGTTGTGAATTTATTTTCTTTATGCTAAAATAGAAAAAGTGTTTTATACATCAGTCGATAGCGTATACCACATGTTTGCTCGATTCGTTTTGTCTTTCGTCTATGAATCTTGCGGTGTGAACGCTATTTTTTCATGTCTATAGATAATTAATGTTAAAAGTGCTTATGCTGAAAAGACCCGAGGTGGAGCAGTAAATGAACGGTGAAATCCAACAATATATTGAACAGCTGATTCCTAAGAGGTCTGAGCTTTTCTCGCGTATTGAAAGCTATGCAGAAGAAAATGATGTTCCTATCATGGAGTCTGCGGGAATAGAAGCTTTACTACAGATTTTAAGGATACAACAGCCAAAAAGGATTCTAGAGGTTGGAACGGCGATTGGTTATTCTGCTTTGAGAATGGCAGATGCTATACCTCATACAAAGGTTGTTACCATCGAGAGAGATGAAGAACGTTACACGAAGGCTGAGGAAAACTTTCAATTAGCTAATAAAACGGATAACATTCATTTAATCAAAGGTGACGCCCTTGAAGTCGAGGACCAAGTGAAAAAACTGGCTCCTTACGATGCAATCTTTATTGATGCTGCAAAAGGGCAGTACAAACGTTTTTTTGAAATGTATTCGAACTATCTCTCTGATGATGGAATAATAATCACAGATAATGTGTTATTTAAAGGACTCGTCTGCGAACCGAACATTGAGAATAAACGGATACGGAGTCTTGTTAAGAAAATAAATGAATTTAATGAATGGCTTATGAGTCATCCAGACTATCATACGGTTATTTTACCGGTGGGAGATGGAGTTGCGATTAGTAAGAAGAGGTGATTACATTGAAAAAACCAGAATTATTGGTGACGCCGAAAACAGTTGAAGATATTCTTCCTTTATGTGAAGCAGGTGCAGATGCATTCGTCATCGGAGAAGTGCGTTATGGCTTAAGACTAGCAGGCGAATTCTCACGTGAAGATGTAGCGAAAACGATCGAACTTGCCCATTCAAAAGGCAAGAAAGTCTATGTGGCTGTCAATGCGATTTTTCATAATGACAAAATTGAAGAGCTTTATGATTATCTAAAATTTGTCGATGAGGCAAATGCTGATGCGGTTATTTATGGTGATCCAGCAGTTTTAATGGTGGCAAAAGAAGTTGCGCCCGAATTAAAGCTCCATTGGGGTACAGAAACAACAGCAACGAACTGGTACCATTGTAATTATTGGGGACGAAAAGGTGCAAAACGCGCGATACTAGCCCGCGAACTTAGCATGGATGCAGTTATTGAAATGAAAGAGCATGCTGAGGTTGAAATTGAAATTCAAGTACACGGAATGACAGCGATGTTCCAGTCAAAACGTTCGCTTTTAGGGAATTATTTTGAGTATCAAGGAAAAGCGCTTGAAATCGAAAATCGTAAAGAAAACAGCAATATGTTTTTACATGATAAAGAACGTGAAAACAAATATCCTATTTTTGAGGATGCAAATGGAACTCATATTATGAGTCCTAATGATATTTGCATGATCGATGAATTACAAGAGTTTATTGAAGCAGAAGTTGATTCTTTTAAAATTGATGGAATTCTAAAGAGCTCTGAGTACATTGAGACGGTGACAAAGCTTTACCGAAAAGCGATTGATTTATGTGTAGAAGACCCGGATCAATATGAGGACCAAAAGGATGAATTTTTAACCGAAATTGAAAAAATTCAACCACCAAACCGTCGTCTAGACACAGGCTTCTTCTTTAAAGAAACAGTTTACTAAGAATCATATCTATAAGGAGGTTCACTCATGGCAACAACGATGCAAGACCGAATTTCCAAAATCGTTGATGGCAAACGTGTCATTGTGAAAAAACCAGAGTTACTTGCGCCTGCGGGTAACCTTGAAAAATTAAAAATTGCTGTTCACTATGGTGCAGATGCTGTTTTTATCGGTGGACAAGAGTACGGATTACGTTCAAACGCTGATAACTTTACATTTGAAGAAATGAAAGAAGGCGTAGAATTTGCCAAAAAATATGGGGCAAAAATCTATGTAACAACAAATATTTTTGCTCATAACGAAAACATCGATGGACTAGAAGAATATATCTTAGGATTAAAAGAAGCAGGAATAGCCGGGATTATTGTCGGTGACCCTCTTATTATTGAAACATGCCGCAGATTAGCTCCAGAAATTGAAGTGCATTTAAGTACACAGCAATCCCTTTCCAACTGGAAAGCCGTTCAATTTTGGAAAGAAGAAGGGCTAGAGCGTGTCGTGCTAGCTCGTGAAACAAGTGCAGAAGAAATTGAATTGATGAAAGAAAAAGTCGATATTGAAATTGAAACATTCATCCATGGGGCAATGTGTATCGCTTTTTCTGGCCGTTGTACATTGAGTAATCACATGACAGCCCGTGACTCGAATCGTGGTGGGTGCTGTCAGTCATGCCGTTGGGACTATGATCTTTATGATTTACAAGGTGAAGAAGAGGTTTCCTTATTTGCTGAAGGAGATGCTCCTTTTGCCATGAGTCCAAAGGACTTAAAATTAATTGAGTCCATTCCACGTATGATTGAAATTGGAATCGACAGCTTGAAAATTGAAGGCAGAATGAAGTCAATCCACTACATCGCAACGGTTGTAAGTGTGTATCGAAAAGTAATTGATGCTTACTGTGCTGATCCGGATAACTTTAAGATTAAGCGTGAGTGGCTTGAAGAGCTTGATAAATGTGCGAACCGTGAGACCGCCTCTGCATTTTTTGAAGGTGTTCCAGGGTATAATGAGCAAATGTTTGGAAACCATAGCAAAAAGACGAATTTTGACTTTGTGGGGTTAGTATTGGATTATGATCCAAATACGCAATTGGTCACATTACAACAACGTAATTACTTCAAAGTAGGTCAAGAGGTTGAATTCTTTGGACCTGAAATTGAAAACTTTACACAAGTAATTGAGCAGATTTGGGACGAAAAGGGTAATGAGCTAGATGTAGCGCGCCACCCACTCCAAATTGTGAAGTTTAAAGTGAATCAACCGGTTTACCCTAACAACATGATGCGAAAGGAGCTCTAAGAAAGATGCGCAAACCTGTTGTCATTGGCGTAACCGGGGGATCCGGTTCAGGAAAAACAAGTGTAACGAGAGCAATTTACAACAAATTTAAGGGACATTCTATTTTAATGATTGAGCAGGATTCCTATTACAAAGATCAGACGCATCTACCATTTGAAGAACGTCTAAAGACCAATTATGACCATCCATTAGCATTTGATAATGAATTATTGTATGAACATATTAAAATGCTGCAAAACAATCAGGCGATTGAAAAGCCAGTTTATGATTATGCTTTGCACACAAGATCAGAAGAAGTCATTCAAGTGGAACCAAGGGATGTTATCATTTTAGAAGGAATTCTTGTACTTGAAGATGAGCGTCTTCGTGAACTTATGGACATTAAGTTATATGTAGACACAGATGCCGATATTCGCATCATTCGTAGACTTGCACGTGATATTAAGGAACGTGGACGTACTTTGGATTCGGTCATTGATCAATATGTGAATGTTGTGCGTCCGATGCACAATCAATTTATTGAACCAACGAAGCGATACGCTGATATTATCATCCCTGAGGGTGGTCAAAATCATGTGGCGATCGATTTAATGGTCACAAAGATTCAAACAATTCTTGAACAAAAATCATTTTTATGACACAATAAGCATTAAATAATATGGAGTGAAATCCCTATCATTTGGATAGCTCCTGTTTTAAAAAAGGTCTATTTGGACACTCTATATTGCGCGCCCTATAAAAGGGGCGCGCTCCTGTGCATTTGTGAAAAGTATAAATGCTCAGCTACATAAAGCGTTTTATAACTTAGCGAAAGCGGTTTATTAAAATGCGAATCGAATTTAGCTCTGCTAAATAAGAAGATAAAAATATACACACAATCTAATTTGGGGGTTGTGAAACTAGAAGGAGTGAAGGATTTGGCTACAGAGAAAGTATTCCCGATGACTTTAGCGGGGAAGGAAAAATTAGAACAAGAACTTGAAAATTTAAAATCAGTAAAGAGAAAAGAAGTTGTTGAAAGAATTAAAATAGCTCGTAGTTTTGGTGATTTATCAGAGAACTCTGAATACGATTCTGCGAAGGAAGAACAAGCATTTGTGGAAGGTCGTATTACGACGATTGAAAATATGATCCGAAATGCAAAAATTATCGAAGAGGATGAACTAAGCGGTGATGCAGTTACTCTTGGCCGTTCTGTTACATTCTTAGAGTTACCTGATGGTGAAGAAGAAACTTACACAATCGTTGGTAGTGCGGAAGCAGATCCGTTTGAAGGAAAAATTTCAAATGATTCTCCAATCGCAAAAAGCCTTCTGGGTCGTAAAGTAGGAGATGAAGTTTCCGTTCAAACACCAGGTGGAGAAATGAACGTTCGCATCACTAAAATTCAATAAAATGTTTGAAACACTTACACCTCGTCAACACTTTTGACGAGGTGTTTTTTTATGTGGAGGAAAAGAGCGGTTGTTTTATTATCAGTATGTTTATGTTTGGTGACACTTTTGATTGGTAGACTCGTGCAGATACAATTGCTTGATTCAAGGGATTTCTCTAAGCACCACGTCAATCTTCTTGAAGCCAGTGTGAAACAACGTTCCCAAGAAATGGTTATTGATAATGGACGAGGGGGCTTTCTTGACCGTAACGGTGAATCTCTAATCCATCAGAGGATACCAGTTCTCATTTTTTTTCCCTTTTTAAAAAATGTGGAGTGGGAAGTAGAAAAAGTGGCTCAAATTATCGGTGTTCCCACCTCAACTCTTCTTCGTAAGATTGAGCAAGCAAAAGAACCTTTTGCGTTTGGAAACCCTAAAATTATGTCCTTAACAAACAAGCAAATGGAACAAATAAATAAGTTAGAGATCCCAGGTGTGTTTGCGGTAGAAAAGAAATATGCGTTAACGGAATATCCTGCAGAACAACTAATAGGGATCACAGGTCAAAATCATACAGTTCTTCAGAAAAGATATCCGGATAAAGACCTACCGACAGATTCTCTAGTGGGCTTAACTGGTTTAGAAAAAAGCTTCGATGAATTCCTTCTTCCTGATGGGAAGTCGAAGCTAGTTTACCATGTTGATGGAATAGGAGGACCATTGTTCGGTATTAATGTGAAATACGTGGAGCCTGCTAATCCATTTTATCCAGTCAATGTGAAAACAACCTTAGATAAGGAAATCCAGTTGCTAGCGGAGGAGCTCGTAGACAAACATAAGATCGAGAATGGAGGACTTGTCCTTCTTGATCTAGAAACAAACTCGATTTTAGCTTCTGTTTCACGTCCTTATATAAATAAGGATGCTCCTTATTCGGAAGCAGGGATTAATAATATGATGTTGAAGCAACAAATTCCTGGTTCTGTTTTTAAAACGATTATTGCTGCGGCGGCTATTGAATATGACTTAGATGATCCGACAAGGGTATTTGACTGTGATAAGACGATTACAGGTACGCCTGACCAGAAGTATCAGCATGGCATGCTCTCGTTTACTGAAAGCTTTGCCCAGAGCTGTAACAATACTTTCGGTACAATAGCAAAGGAATTAAAGGAAATAGATGAGAATATTATTGAGGATTATGCGAAAAAACTTTCCGTTGTAGGACAAGTCGGGTGGGAAGGCGATATTTACCACTTCGAAAACTTCCGACAAATGGAGGAGGACAATGGGAGGATTTTTCTAGACGAATCGGCTAAAAAGGATAATAATTTTGTGGCTATGACCGGAATCGGGCAGCATGAAGTAAGATTAACTCCCCTAGCCATCGCTAATATGATGGCGACAATTGCAAGGGGAGGGAAAAGTGAAATGGTTAGGGCAGCAACTGAAATTGACTATAAGGATGGAACCTCCCTACTGCCATTTGAGGAGAAGTCTTTAGGGGATGAATCGATTTCCCCCTATACGGCGATGAAGCTACAGAAGCTACTTCGCGAAGTCGTCGTAAGTGAAAAGGGTACAGGAAGAGGCTTGCAAGGGCTTCCTTATGAGGTGGCTGGTAAGTCAGGTACTGCAGAAACAGGGAGGTTTGAAGGAGAACAGCAGCTTTTGAATAAATGGTTTGCTGGCTACTTTCCTTTTGACAATCCTAAGTATGCATTGGTAACTGTCAATTTGGGTGTGTATGACACAGAAGGTTCTGTTACTCCACTGTTTGCAGATTTGGTAAAAGGACTCTATGAATTGGATCATAAAGGAAATATGGGGGAAGTTCCTACTAGTTAGGAACTTCAGACTGTTGAAAAACGCTCGCTTTCTTTGTTGCTTCGCCTTGTCCGGTGCTCATTACCTACTATGGTAACTCCGCTCCTCCCAAGGCTACGCGCCTTGAAAGACAAACGTTTTCATTCAGCCTGAAGTTCCTGCTTTTATTTTGTCAACTCTCTTTACTCCTATTACTTAGCAACTTCTTGTCTTTTTATGACTAGGTGATATATCCCTTCAAGTTTTGGGTAAGACGTGATAGAATTGTGACATCTTCATGACTGCTTTTCACATGGCTCTTTTTTGTTTACTGTTTGTAAACAGAAACAAATAGATACATTCTTTAATTTTTGTTACTAAAAGTAATACCGATGTATATAAATTAAAGATAAACGTTTTAGGGGAGGACATGCAATGCGAATTGATAATTATGGATCACGCTATCATAGACGTACAAAAAAGAAAAAAACTAATATAATTTTAAATGGCTTAATCGGTGTTGTATTACTACTCATCATTGTTGTTTCGATTAACATCTTTTTTGGAGGAAACGATGACGAAAGAGCAGAACAGAACGTAGAAGAAACGAAAAGTGAGTCAAGTAAAGCTTCGGATGAAAAACAAGATGAATCTTCACGAGTAACTGAGGATGAAGCTTCTGAAGAAGAAACGGATACAGAACAAAGCTCGGCTGTTGGGTCAGATGAAAATGAAGAAGAGGCTGATGAGGAAGAAGCCGACGAAGAAGAAGTCGATGAAAATGAAAATGGTGGAGAATCAGCTGAAGCAGTTGTGACAGACGGCGGAAGTGCTCCAAATGTAATCAAAACAATCGTCAATCCAGCATGGAAACCAGTTGGCACGGTTCAAACTGGTGAACACCATAACTCTTATGATGGTGTGGATTGGGATGAAATGGTTAATGCGATTTCTTATGCAACAGGATTATCTGAAGATCAAATGACCATCCAATTCTTAGGGAATAATGGACCTAATAAGTCTGTTGGTACAGTCTATACAAAAGGGAAAGCAGAAATTTACCGAGTATACATCGAATGGGTTGATGGCCAAGGCTGGAAACCTACACGGGTTGAACAATTATCCTCAATTGAATAAATATGAAAAAAGAATGGCTCCGTCCATTCTTTTTTTTGTCTAAAAACCTTACTATTCTGACAGTTAGCCACACCATTGCTAGCTATTTGCCGATATGGTACATTAAGAACAAGATTTTCATTAATTCATAGTATACTCATAGGAATTGTTTATATTACATCAGGAATATGGAGAGTGTGAAAATGGGAAAAGAATTTATCGAGTTATTTGAAGACTGGGCAGATTCTTATGATGAGAGTGTCACTGGCCACGATCTTGAATATAAAGCAGTATTCGAACATTATGACTTAATTTTATCAATAGTGGCGAACCGATCATTTGGGCATGTAATTGAATTTGGTCCAGGTACAGGCAATCTCACGGAGAAGCTGTTAAATAAAGGATTACAGGTAACAGCCTTTGAACCTTCACGGTCTATGCGCAAAAAAGCAATTGAAAAATTAGGCGATCGCGCTCAGATTAAAGAAGGCGATTTTCAAAGCTTTGAAACAGAAGAGGATATTCAAACGATTGTGAGTACCTATGCGTTTCACCACTTAACAGACGAAGAAAAAGCAGAAGCTATTGATGCTTATGGAAAGTTACTCCAACCTGGTGGTAAAATAGTTTTTGCGGATACGATGTACGAATCAGTTGAAGCATATAAACGAGCTATTGAAAAAGCTAAGAAGCAGAACTTTAATAATCTGGCGGAGGATCTTGAGAGGGAGTACTATACAACCATTCCTGTTTTGAAAAAAATGATGGAAGACAACAATTTTTCTGTGCATTTTGAACAGGTAAATGATTTTGTCTGGATTATGGAAGGAATCAAAAGATAAGAAAGAGGTTGGATCATGACAATTGCTATCATTGGAGCAATGGAAGAAGAAGTAACTTTACTAAGAGAGAAAATAGAGAATAAGAAGGTTGAGACAATCGCAGGCTGTGAATTTACCTTAGGAAAAATGGATGGAGCAGACGTCATTTTACTTCGTTCGGGAATCGGAAAGGTGAACGCTGCTATGTCGACATCCATCCTTTTAGAAAAATATAAGCCTGACTTTGTTGTTAATACTGGCTCTGCTGGTGGATTTAATCCGGACCTAAATGTGGGAGACGTGGTCATTTCCTCTGAGGTTCGACATCATGATGTGGACGTTACGGCTTTTGGGTATGAGTATGGTCAAGTGCCACAGCTACCACCTGCTTTTATTGCAAATGAAGAACTCGTGGAAATTGCTGAAGATGCAGCAGGGGAAATCGAGGGTATTCAGGTTGTAAAAGGATTGATTGCAACGGGTGATTCTTTTATGAATGATCCGAAGCGAGTTGAGGCGATTCAAGATAAATTTATCGACCTTCAAGCAGTAGAAATGGAAGCAGCAGCGATCGCGCAAGTATCTCATCAATTTGGCACTCCTTTTGTCATCATCCGTTCTTTATCAGATATTGCTGGTAAAGAATCAAATGTATCTTTTGAGCAATTTTTAGACAAAGCTGCTCTACATTCAGCCACACTTGTGATGAAAATTGTGGCAGCAATCAATAAGAAGAACATCTAGGTCAAGTTAAAGGGTGAGTATTTTGAAGATATACAAAAATGTCCATGAACTGATTGGTCAAACACCGATGCTTGAAATCACACAGTTTTCATTACCAGAGGGAGTACGGCTTTTTGCCAAGCTTGAGTTCCTCAATCCAGGAGGTAGTGTGAAAGACCGATTAGGCATGGAACTTCTCCATGAAGCCATTGCAACTGGAAAAATAAGTGAAGGAAGCACGATTATTGAACCAACCGCTGGAAATACAGGGATTGGCTTGGCTCTTGCTGCGATCAATTCTGGAATTAAGGTTATACTCTGTGTTCCGGAAAAATTTAGTGTGGAAAAACAGGAGCTCATGAAAGCTTTAGGGGCAGAAATTGTTCACACTCCTACGGAAAAAGGCATGAAGGGAGCAATCGAAAAGGCTAGTGAATTGCTTCAGGAAATTCCTAATTCATATTGTCCGCAGCAGTTTGGAAACCCTGCAAATCCTCATACTTATTATAAAACATTGGGTCCAGAAATCTGGGAACAGTTAGATGGACAAATTGACGTGTTTGTCGCTGGGGCTGGTACGGGTGGAACCTTTATGGGAACGGCGCGTTACCTAAAGGAACAAAAAGAAGATATCAAAACGGTGATTGTCGAGCCTGAAGGTTCGATTTTAAACGGTGGAGAGCCTGGACCTCATAAAACGGAGGGAATCGGAATGGAATTTCTTCCAGGATATATGGATCCGAACTATTTTAATGCAATTCACACAGTTTCTGATATTAATGCTTTTAAACTCGTGAAGGAACTTGCAAAAAAGGAAGGTCTCCTAGTAGGAAGTTCATCTGGAGCCGCTTTGTATGCAGCATTAGAAGAAGCGAAAATCGCTCCGAAAGGAACAAATATTGTCGTTATTTTTCCGGACGGAAGTGAAAGATACTTAAGCAAGAAAATTTATGAAGGAGGGATCTAGAATGAAGCGTAAAACAAGATTAATTCATGGTGGCATTTCTGGTGACCCAGCAACAGGTGCGGTATCAGTGCCGATTTATCAAGTAAGTACCTATAAGCAAGAGGGAGTAGGAGGCCATAAGGGCTTTGAATACTCTCGTACTGGAAACCCAACTCGTCACGCTTTAGAAGAGCTAATTAAGGATATTGAGGGTGGACACGCTGGTTTTGCCTTTGGTTCAGGAATGGCAGCCATTACAGCTGTGATCATGCTTTTAAATAGTGGAGACCATGTTGTATTAACAGACGATGTATACGGTGGAACTTACCGTGTCATGAATAAAGTGTTAAACCGCTTTGGCATTGAATCTACGTTCGTCGATACAAGTAATCTCAAAGAAATTGAAAAAGCCATCAAAGAGAACACAAAGGCCATTTACATTGAAACACCAACAAACCCTTTATTAAAAATTACCGATATTCGTGAGGCTGCAAACATTGCGAAGAAGCATGATTTACTCACGATCGTAGATAATACTTTCTCAACTCCATATTGGCAGAACCCAATCGAGCTTGGGGCAGACATTGTCCTACATAGCGCGACTAAATATATTGGTGGACATTCAGATGTTGTGGCTGGCTTAGTTGTAGTCAATAGCGAGAAACTTGCAGAGGATCTTCATTTTGTTCAAAACTCAACTGGAGGCGTTTTAGGACCTCAGGATTCATGGTTATTGATGAGAGGAATTAAAACACTTGGAGTACGAATGGAAGAGACTGAAGCGAATACGAAAGAAATCGTTGCTTTTCTAGAAGATCATCCTCAAGTGAAAAAAGTGTATTATCCTGGACTAGAGACGCACCCGAATCATGACATTGCAAAGAAACAAGCGACAGGCTTTGGTGGAATGATCTCTTTTGACGTCGGAAGTGAAGCGGCAGCTGATGAACTGCTTAGTAAAGTAAAATACTTCACGTTAGCAGAAAGCTTAGGTGCTGTAGAGAGTCTTATTTCTGTTCCAGCACGTATGACTCATGCATCGATTCCGAAAGAGCGTCGTGCAGAGCTTGGGATCACAGATGGTTTAGTACGTATCTCTGTTGGTTTAGAGGATGTTGAAGACCTAATTGAGGACTTAAAGCAGGGATTAGAAAGCTAGAATTGTATGTTTTTTGTATATTTTTCTGAAAAATAGGTAAAAAAAGGTTTACAACTACTAGTATAGTGGATATAATTACCACTGTAAGCGAAAAATTCTAAAAGGAGGTCGATGAAAATGATGATGAATATGGGAATTGAAAAGTCTTCAACAACTTTATATGGATTATTTTCACAATCGACCTGCATGGTTCTTCACGAATCATAAGGAATGGATCGCGTAATGTAAAACTTACTATAAGCATCCAAGCCGCAGGGGGATTGTGCCCTGCGGCTTTTTGTGCCCTTTTTAAGGCCGTAGAGATTGTTCTTTACGGCCTTTTTGTGCCTAAAAAAGGATGCTTGGATTACAGAGAAGGTTACTTACGATTTTCTGATAAGGAGGTGGGAATTATGACCCTGAATATTCTATTTTTTACTGTGACGATTAGACAACGTAAAGTGTCTTTGGATGATGCTTTGCGTAATGAAATGGCGAGAGAAGCTTATGAAAATATGAAAAATCGTGCACTAAGCGTACATCGCTTATTTTAATGTTAGTTAAAAAAATTTATGAAAGGCGGGAATAACAATGATGTTTTTAATGCAAAGAAGAAATGCAGTTTTGTGGGTGGAGAAGGATACCGACTAACAGAGCTCTCTAAGATGAGGAGTGATGCACATGTATCTTAATATCTTATTGTTGACACTTGTTTTCCGTAAAAGGAAAGATCGAAAGCTTTAACAGAATGTTCACATTCCCCGAACGTTGACACCGTATTTATATGGTAAATTCAAATTAACAATAGGTTAACTTGAATACTGTTGATGGGGTGTGAGAGTATGCTATCAATCGTGATGGGATTTGTCATTTGTGGAACAATCGGTTGTATTATTGCTGCAGAAGTAAGTGTTGAAGATTAATTGAAAGAAGCATTGGTCAGTTTAGATGACCGATGCTTCTTTTTAACTCATTGTTTTTGAATTACTTACTTGTTTTTTCAGTAAATGTCCTAAGGCCGACATTTACACCTCCTACGTGGTATATTGCTACATATAATTTTTGTACGGCACTTTTCCCTATTTGTTCCTGTTTTTAAGTAGGAGTACTGTTAATCATTTATTGAAATATTTTCTAGAACAATAATATTTGGGAAAAGAGCCTTTTAGTTACTTTCATTTTTTCGTTTTTCTTTCTCGGCGCGATAAAATTCATGAAACATCTTCATTAAGGCTCTTTTTTCAATTCTAGATACATAGCTTCTGGAAATGCCAAGCTCCTTGGCAATTTCTCGTTGTGTCTTTTCTTTCTTTAGATCTAACCCGAACCGACCGACAATGACCTCTCGTTCTCTCCCATCCAGTACATCGATATATTCCTTAACCTTTTCAAGCTCCATATTGAGCTGAATCGTATCAATGACATCCTCTGAATCGGATTTTAATACATCAATTAAGGAAATCTCATTTCCTTCTTTGTCCTGTCCGATTGGGTCGTGTAGTGAGACATCCTTTTTTGTCTTCTTGAGAGCTCTTAAATGCATAAGGATTTCATTTTCGATACACCGTGCGGCATAGGTAGCAAGCTTCGTCCCTTTACCTTCGGAGTAGCTTTCAATCGCTTTTATTAAGCCGATTGTTCCGATTGAAATGAGGTCCTCTGAATCCTCGCCAGTATTTTCGAATTTTTTCACTATATGGGCAACGAGTCGGAGATTGTGCTCGATTAGCATGTTACGGGCATGACTGTCCCCTTCAGTCATTAATCTTAAATATTTCTTTTCATCTTCAGGTGACAATGGTTGAGGAAAGGCGTTGTTCTTTACATAAGAGACTAGAAAGATAATCTCTTTGACTAAAACTCCAAGCGCAGTCAGAATTCCAGACATGTAGACACCCCCGCTATTATGACTTTCGCCTATAACTAATAATTATGAAGAGAGGGGATTGTATTTGTCTGTCCCATAAAGATTATTTTTTGTTAGAGGCTCTTTTCTCAAATTTTGTTACTTTTAGAGCGAGAATAATAATTACTGAGAAAAGAGCTACGAACATTATATTAAGCACAAAATGTCTATTACTACGTTAAAATCGGCTTTAGGATTTTAAACAACAGGTTTTTTCGAAAATAACTTTGTAGGAAATTATTACCTTCGTTTTTTCTTGGAAAAATGTCCTACAAATCTTGTCAAAATCGACATTTGCCTATACCGATGGCAGGCTCTAGCATAGTTTATTAATAGGAGAATTTAAAGGAGGTATAGGAAATGCCTTATGGTTACCCTGGTCCTTATGCATATCCACCCCCTTACCCGTACTATGGTGGCGGAAGTGGTGCGTGGACTGCTTTATGGATCGTGTTATTTATCATTTTATTGATTTTCGGAGCATGGTGGTTTTATGGTGGTTACTATAAATAATACAAAGGAAAAGCAGTAAGAGAAAAAAACTAATGGGTTTCTTTTTTAGTGCCCTCTTAGTAAATGACACAAGGATTGACGTATGAATTGGCATACGTCTTTTCCTTTTTTATCAACATTTCTAACGTATTGAGTACAAATTTCTGCATCTGGATTGAAAGCTTCCATATTTAACAGTTAGGGATTAGGTTAAGCGCCGGATTCGAAAAATAGAAGGAAAAATTTCGCTTATATAGTAATTAGCATTAAAAAAGGCTTTAATAGACGGAGGAATTCCGCTTATTGACTTGAAAAATACGAAAATGGGAGATTATGATTCGCATAATCGGAAAAACTTCCCTTATTGACTCTGATACGAGCGCTATTTTGTTTTTAGTAGGAAAATCTCCGCTTATTTTGCTCGATTGAGGCCAAGACCTCCTGATTAAAACTACATGAGTTACATTTTATTTAGACTAACGAAATATACTGTGATATAATTAATGAAATTTCAGAAAAATATAACTATATATGATAAGAGGAGGAAATTTGATGACGACTACTACATATTCAGAGGTTTGGGATTTAGATGTGTTTTTTAGCGGTGGGAGTGCTTCACCTGAATTTGCAGCACATTTAGAAGAAACAAAAACAATGGTGGAGAATTTTAAGGCAAAAGTTTCAAGCTGGAATCCAACAAATACGAGTGAAGATGGACAACAGCTTTTATCCATCGTTCATGCATTTGAACAAGTAACAAAAAAGGTTCGCCAAGCAGGAGCATTTGTGAGCTGTCTACAAGCTCAAAATACAGAGGATAGACTCGTAGAGGGCTTGCGTGGAAACGTAACAGGAATTAGTGCTGAATTCCAAATTGGGTTGACTGATCTCGACCAAAAGCTTACCTCCATTAATGCTGAAGTATGGAGCAGTATTTTAGAACAAGAAGGATTGAAGGAGCTTGCCTTTGTTTTATCTGAAAGAAGACAAGAGGCGAGTGAAAAGCTTTCAAAGGATGAAGAAACACTAATCAATGCTCTTAGTGTCGATGGCTATCATGGCTGGGGGCAATTATACGATGTCATCGTTGGTACAACGAAAGTAGAAATCAACGAAAATGATACAACGAAGGCTTTATCAGTGGGACAAGCAGCGAATAAGTTTTCACATCCTGATCGTAACGTGCGAAAAGAGGTATTTGCAGCATGGGAAAAAGCATGGGGGGATAAATCTGCTTATCTCTCAAAAACTCTTAATCATTTAGCTGGCTTCCGTTTGAAAGTGTATAAGCAAAGAGGTTGGGAAGAGGTTCTGAAGGAGCCGTTAGCCATCAACCGAATGAAAAAAGAAACGTTAGACACGATGTGGAAGGTCATTTCTGATAAGAAAGCTCCTCTTGTAAAATTTTTAGAAAGAAAAGCTGAGCTTCTTGGACTTGAAAAATTAAGTTGGTATGACTTAGACGCACCTCTTGGGCAAGCAGAGACAAAAATTTCTTACCAAGAAGGAGCGGAGTTTATTCTCGAGCATTTCGAGAAATTTGGAGATGAAATGACTGGCTTTGCGAAAAAAGCTTTCGAAGAACAATGGATTGAAGCGGAGGATCGTCCTGGGAAAAAGCCAGGTGGATTCCACACATATTTCCCTGAAGACAGCCAATCAAGAATTTTCATGACGTATTCTGGGACACCTTCTAATGTGTCTACATTAGCTCATGAATTAGGTCATGGATTCCATACGTATGCAATGAGAGACTTACACACATTAAATCGAAACTATGCGATGAATGTGGCAGAAACGGCTTCGACCTTTGCAGAAATGATTGTAGCAGATGCTTCAGTGAAAAACGCTACAACAGAAGAGGAAAAGCTTGCTCTTTTAGAAGATAAGGTCCAACGTTCGGTAGCCTTATTAATGAATATCCATGCTAGATTCTTATTTGAAACGAGATTTTACGAAGAAAGAAAAGAAGGAATTGTCAGCACAGAGCGACTAAATCAATTAATGGAAGAGGCTCAAAAAGAAGCCTATGGAGATGCTTTAGAAGAGTATCATCCGCTATTCTGGGCATCTAAGCTTCATTTCTATATCACTGGGGTACCATTCTACAACTTCCCATACACGTTTGGATACTTATTCTCGTTAGGCATTTACGCACAAGCGATTGAAGAAGGCAAAGGATATGAGGAAAAATACATTAGCTTACTTAAGGATACGGCATCAATGACGGTTGAAGAATTAGCTCTTAAGCATTTAAATGTAGACCTAACGCAGCCTGAATTCTGGGAAAAAGGTGTACAGTTATGTATTGATGATGTAGAAGAATTCTTACAACTGACGAATAAATAATAGTAAAGGCAGCATCCATTTGGGTGCTGTCAGAGTGTAGACAAACTCGGAAATTTTCGATTTTGCCTACACTCTTTTTTCTTTTAAGCTTTGTTAAAAGCAGGTGATGATTTTATTATATTGAAAAATAGGCGGAAAGCTTCCGACTAAAACAAGAAATTACCTATTTTCTCAATAAATAAGCGGAGTTTTTCCCGTTAAGCAATCCAATTTCCTTGATTTTAAGGGTTATTAAGTAATTTAAGCGGAAAAACACCGCCAATTTCACCTACTATTCATTCATTTTTCAATATAAACGGAATTTCTCCGGTTAAGTGGGTTGGACTTGGAAAACTGCTTGAGTGTACCACAACTAGTTGATTGGAGCGGAGGGTGCTTGACTCCTGGGGGAATAGCGTGACAGGCGAGACCCCGCACGAGCGATCAGCGAGGAGGAGGCTTGGCGCACGCCCCCCGGAAAGCAAGTGCCCGAAGCGGAAATCAATGGAATTAAAACGGAATTCCAATCTAGCAGCGTCTAATCAGGTGCTGTTTTTGTGTTTTTTTGATAATCAATAGTGCATAAGTTAGTGCAAATGTTATAATAGCACTCATGGAATCAAATTGTTTCGCCTATGGAGGTATGTAAATTGATTCAAACGCTTTATCGCACGCTCATTGAACTTACGAACGGAAAGTGGTCGTCTGTTCTGTTAAGTAAGTTTGCTCAGTCGAAAGCTAGTCGGTTCTTAGTTCCGTCTTTTGCAAAAGTATATAAGATTAATTTGGATGAAATGGCAAGTCCGATTCATGAGTTCCCGACCCTCCATGACTTTTTCATTCGGAAATTACACATAAATGCAAGGGAAATAGATAAGGCTGAAAACTCTGTAGTCAGTCCGGTTGATGCGGTGCTTGAGGATATAGGTGAGATTAACGCTGAATTAGCTCTAAATGTGAAAGGGAAGCCATATTCCTTGTTGGATATGTTTGGCAGCGAGGAAAAGGCTCAGCAATATGAAAAAGGAATGTACATCCTCCTTTATCTCAGTCCGAGTCATTATCACCGAATTCATAGCCCTCTATCTGGAAAAATTGTTAGGACATGGACATTAGGAAACAAATCATATCCTGTCAATCGTTACGGTCTTAAATATGGCAGAGATACAATATCGAAAAACTTCCGTAAGATTACGGAAGTCCAGCATGAAAATGGTGTAGCAGCTATCGTCAAGGTTGGTGCTATGTTTGTCAATTCGATCGAAACGATCCATAATGGAGAGCGGATTGAAAAAGGAGAAGAAATGGCCTATTTCACATTTGGGTCTACAGTTATCCTTCTTTTTTCAAAAAATTCATTTGAGCCTTTAAATTTTGCAACACCAAAGGAAATGAAGGTTGGGGAACCATTAGGTTATACGACAAACATTCCTTCATAAGGGCAAAAAAAAAGCCCTAAAGGGCATATAAAATTAAGAGGAAACTTTTATTTTGTGAGCCAATGAACGACGGTGAAGTTCTGTTTCAATTAGACGGATAAAATCTTTGCTTAAATTTAATTCTTTCGCTTTGAAATAGGATTCTACTAATAGATCATCTGACAATTTCCTCATGTCAGAATTCACCTCCTCGTCATAAAAGGTTCTACTAAGTAAAAAAATACATATAATGTAAGTTAGCTCTTTGGTGTATTCTTACTCTAACAAAAATAACGAAGTAGAACAACCGTTCCATTTATCCACAGTAACCAGTGGATAAGTTGTGAGTAATATGTTTATAAATAAAATAGAACTCTATAAATCAGTGTGTATTTTGTGAATAAAGTTATCCACAAGTGTTGAAAAGTTGGTATCCTTGTCGAAAACTTTTTATGTGAATACTGTGATTTTATGTATTTCGACATTTTTAGAGTTTATTCTTCTTGGTGTTTGTAGAAGTGTGTTGAACATATGGCGAATAGAAAAGGATTTTCCCTTACATCTTTGCTCGCTTGCCTATTTCAATACTCAACAGTTAAAATTGGTATGATGTTCACGGTTTAAGCAAAAATTTAAACCCGATGGATATGTCATGATGAAATAGAGGTGTCTTATATTGTTAACAAACTTTTTACCAAATCAGCATGTGAAAAATATTTTTCATATAACTCCTGAGAGTTTGAAAGAAAAAGGGATCAAGGGGATTATTACTGATTTAGATAATACGTTGGTAGAATGGGATCGTCCGAATGCTACGCCGAAGCTTCAGGAATGGTTTGAGGCGATGCAAAAGGAGAATATTAAAATAACGATCGTATCGAATAATAATCGTGAAAGGGTTCAGGCCTTCTCTGACCCATTGAACATTCCGTTTATTTTTCAAGCTAGAAAGCCTTTAGGAAAAGCGTTTCGTAAGGCGATCAGTGATATGGGCTTAAAGAAAGAAGAAACGGTTGTCATCGGGGATCAGCTTTTAACCGATGTACTTGGAGGGAACCGCGGAGGTTTTCACACGATCTTGGTAGTCCCTGTTGCTTCAACAGATGGCTTTTTTACAAGATTTAATCGATTGGTTGAAAGAAGAATACTCAACTGGTTTAGAAAAAAAGGTATGTTAGTTTGGGAGGATTAATCTTTGAGTGAACAATATATTTGCATAGGCTGCGGTGTGAAAATTCAAACGGAGCATAAGGATGAATTAGGCTATGCGCCGAAGTCGTCCCTTGAAAAAGAAGATATTATTTGTCAGCGATGCTTTCGTTTGAAGCATTACAATGAAGTTCAGGATGTCAGTTTAACAGATGATGACTTCTTGAAAATCTTAAATGGGCTTGGAGAACGTGATGCTTTAATCGTTAAGATTGTTGATATTTTTGACTTTAACGGAAGCTGGTTACCAGGATTGCATCGTTTTGTCGGGAAAAACCCAATTTTATTAATTGGAAATAAAGTGGACTTGCTCCCTCATTCTGTTAAACCAAACAAGCTGATTAATTGGATGAAGCAGGAAGCAAAAGAGCTTGGCTTGAAACCGATTGATGTGCTTTTAGTAAGTGCCGATAAGGGACACTTCATTAAGGAAGCGACAGATGCTATTGAGAAATACCGTGAAGGCAAGGACGTCTATGTAGTCGGCTGTACGAATGTAGGAAAGTCTACCTTCATTAACCGTATTTTAAAAGAGGTAACAGGTGAAGGTGATGTGATCACAACTTCTCATTTCCCTGGTACTACGCTTGATATCATTGAAATTCCTCTTGCAGATGGAAAATCTTTAGTTGATACCCCGGGGATTATTAATCATCATCAGATGGCCCATTATATTGATAAACGAGATTTAAAGGTCATCACACCGAAAAAAGAAATTAAGCCAAAAATTTATCAACTAAATGAAGCTCAAACATTGTTTTTCGGAGGCTTGGCTCGCTTTGATTACATTTCGGGTGGTCGGCGTTCGTTTGTTTGTCATTTTTCTAATAATATCGAAATTCATCGAACGAAATTGGAAAAGGCAGATGATCTTTATGAAAGGCATGTTGGGGAGATGTTAACACCGCCTCGTAAGGAGCAATTAGAAGATTTTCCACCGTTAGTAAAGCATGAATTTACGATAAAAGAAGGCAAAACAGATATCGTTTTCTCAGGACTTGGTTGGATAACTGTAACTGAACCTGGTGCGAAGGTAGCCGTCTACGTACCAAAAGGCGTTCATGCAATGCTGAGAAAATCGCTTATATAAAGAGAGCGAAAGGGTTGGGGAGGAGTATGAAAAGTTTATATGCGGTAATTGGGAATCCGATTGCCCACTCAATGTCGCCAGTCATGCATAATGATTTGTTTCAGCATTATGAATTAGATGCCCATTACCATGCTTTTGCGATTGAGACTAACGATCTTACTGATGCGGTAAAAGGATTTAGAGCCATTGGGATTTCAGGATTTAATGTGACCGTTCCTCATAAGGTAGCCATTATGCCGCTATTGGATGAAATCGACCCTCTCGCCCGTTCAATTGGGGCCGTAAATACGGTCGTCAATGAAAATGGACGCTTGATCGGATATAATACGGACGGGAGCGGTTTTGTTCTTGGGCTTAAAAATAAATTCGATGATCTTGAATCAAAAAAAGTGTTAATTATTGGCGCAGGTGGGGCTGCAAGAGCGATTTATTTTACAATGGCTCACGTTGGGGTAAAGCATTTAGACATTACGAACCGAACCATTACTAAAGCTGAGAACTTAGCTAAGGATTGTCCTTATAGCGTCAATACGTCAATACTACAATTGGAAGAGGCGGAAAACCGTTTAGGAGCTTATGATATTATCATTCAGACGACTTCGATCGGAATGGCTCCACAAACTGAATGCGAACCGCTATCTTTACATAATTTAAGTAAAAATGCTTTTGTGAGTGATATCATCTATAACCCATTAGAAACGAGGCTTCTAAAGATGGCCAGAGAAAAAGGGGCCAACACGCAAAATGGGATAGAAATGTTCGTTAATCAAGGCGCTCTCGCCTTCGAAAAGTGGACAGGGCTCATGCCGGATACAAGTCGAATGACAACAAAAGTGTTAAAACAGCTGGGAGGCACAAAATGTTAACAGGAAAACAAAAAAGATTTCTTCGTTCAAAAGCTCATCATCTTAACCCAATTTTTCAAGTGGGTAAAGGTGGAGTAAATGAAAATATGGTTAGACAAATTAATGAAGCATTAGAAGTACGTGAATTAATTAAGGTCAGCATTTTACAAAACTGTGATGAGGATAAAAATACAGTGGCAGAGCAACTGGTAGAAGGCTGTGATGCAGAGCTTGTCCAAATTATCGGGCATACGATCGTTCTGTACAAAGAGTCTCGAGAAAATAAAGAAATCGTTTTACCATAAGCGCTTTTCTTGAATATTGCTGCTATTGTTTTGGAGGTGAATGAATGCGGAAGATTGGAATATTAGGAGGGACTTTTGATCCTCCACACCACGGTCATCTTCTAATTGCGAATGAAGCCTTATATGGCTTAAGCTTGGATGAGATTTGGTTTCTTCCGAATCAAGAACCTCCTCATAAAAAGAAGTCTGGCCTTTTAACGAATGACGATCGGTTAAATATGTTGGAGCTCGCCACCGAAGATGTTCCTTTTTTTCGCGTGGAAACTATTGAAATGGAACGCCAAGGTCCCTCCTATACATATGACACGATTAAGCAATTAAAAGATAAGCATACAGATGTAGAGTTTTATTTTATCATTGGTGCCGATATGATTGAGTACCTACCAAAATGGTACAAGATTGATGAGTTAATGAACATGATTACGTTTATAGGCGTTAATCGACCTACCTTTGAGGAGAAAACAAGTTACCCGATAGTCCATTTAGACATTCCGGAGTTTTCCGTCTCTTCAAGTCTGATTAGACAGAGGATGTTGGAAGGGAAGACAATACGTTATTTACTCCCTGATTCGATTATCGAGTATTTGAAGGAGAAAAATTTATATGGAGCGTAAAGAGGCCCTTGAAATTGTCAAAGCTCAATTAACGGAGCATAGATATGTTCATACGGTTGGTGTAATGGAAACAGCTATCGAGCTTGCGAAGCAATATGGAGCAGATGAGAAAAAGGCTGAGCTCGCTGCCATTTTTCATGATTATGCAAAGTTTCGTCCGAAAGAGGAAATGAAGCAAGTTATTGTTGAGCAAAAAATGCCCTCTGAATTACTAGAGTATAATGGTGAGCTGTGGCACGCCCCAGTAGGTGCATTTTTAGTCGAAAAAGAAGTTGGCATTACAGATTCGGAAATATTAGATGCGATTAAATACCATACTTCCGGTAGACCTGGAATGACATTGCTTGAAAAAGTGATTTACCTAGCGGATTATATTGAGCCTGGTAGACATTTTCCGGGTGTTGAAGAGGTGCGCGAGCTCGCAAAAGAGGATTTGGATACGGCGCTTATCAAATCGGTTCAAAACACGATCCTGTTTTTGATGAAGAAAAATCAACCAGTCTTTCCCGATACGTTCCATACATACAATGACTTAATTACAAACAGGAGGATTATTAAATGATAGATAACCAATTACTGAAAACAACTGTTAAGGCAGCTGATGATAAACGCGCGGAGGACATTGTAGCGTTGAACATGAAAGGAATTTCTTTAATCGCAGATTACTTTGTGATTTGTCACGGGAATTCAGACAAGCAGGTTCAAGCTATTGCTCGTGAAATTAAAGATAAAGCCGAAGAAAATGGCTTCGATGTACGTCGCATGGAAGGTTTTGATGAGGCAAGATGGATTCTTGTCGACCTTGGTGACGTCGTTGCTCATATTTTCCACCGTGATGAGCGTAGCTATTATAATCTTGAACGTTTATGGGGCGATGCTCCTGTTGAACATATCCAGAGTGAGTTATCATGAGTTATGAAAGGTTTGCCTATTTGTATGATGAACTGATGAAAGATGTTCCCTATGATAAATGGGTGGAACTCATTCAGGTACAAAGTGAAAAGCATCATATAGCTGGGAAAAAGCTTTTAGATTTAGCTTGTGGAACGGGAGAGATATCCGTTCGTTTGGCGAATAAGGGCTATCAAGTTACAGGTGTTGATTTATCAGATGATATGCTCACAGTCGCACAAAATAAAGCATCTGATGCCTCTGCATCTATTCAATTTCTCCAGCAGAACATGGCAGAGCTTGAGTTAATCGATACCTTTGATATGATCGGGATTTTTTGTGATTCGCTTAATTATTTGCAGACAGAAGATGAAGTGAAGCAAACTTTTGAGCGCGTTAAGCAATATTTAAATCCTGGTGGTTTATTTATTTTTGATGTTCATTCTCTTTATAAAATGAATGAGATTTTTATCGATCAAACATATACTTACGATGACGAAGGAATTTGTTATATTTGGAATTGCTTTGAGGGAGAATTTCCAGATAGTGTGGACCATGAGCTTACCTTCTTTGTTGAAGATGAGTCTGGTAAATATGATCGGTTCGACGAGAATCATACGCAAAGAACCTTCTCAGTGGAGACCTACAAACAATGGCTCACAGAAGCAGGCTTTCAAGTTTTCGAGATGTTCGGTGATTTTGATGAAGCACTACATCCTCAATCTGAACGGATATTTTTTGTGTGTAAGCATATGTAGAAAAAGTTTAGCCATTCCGGACTGTACCGAAATGGCTAAATTTTTTTATTTTTTAAAGCAGGATTTTACCCGAAAGCAAAGAATTAGTTAAGAGTAAACTGTTTTTTTGTTTCTTTTATGTCCTCGGCAAATTTTGAATGAGTAGCTTGAAAAACATGCTCAAAAACCGCTCCAATTTCCTCTTCGAGAACTTTTATTCCTTCACCAGTAATACCGCCTTTAACACATACCTTTTCCTGTAAAGTTGGCAATGTATAGAACTCTTTTCTTAATAACTCACCTAATCCAATTAACATTTCACTCGCTAATTTTGTCGCCGTTTCTTCGTCAATACTAGTTTCCGATACTGCTGCATCAATAAATCTCCTCGTTAAATAACTGAAAAACGCAGGCCCGCAACTAACAATGTCAGATGCCACTCTCGTGATGTTTTCTTCGATTTGTAATGGTGTTGAAAAAGATTGTACTAAGCTTATTAGTGCTTCCTTCCAATGTGGTGTGCATTTTTCCCCAAAGCTAAGAAGGGATACTCCCGCTAATGCTCTATTTGTAATACTTGGAATGACCCTAGCGCTAGAACAGGGTACAACTGATTCGAGTTGTTCGATACTAATTGGACTTGTTATGGAAACCACACAGTGTTCATTTGTTAAAAGAGGCGTAATGTTTTGAATGCAATCAAACATATCAATCGGTTTTACACAAACAAAAAGCAACTCAGCTTGTTTTGCTACCTCTTCTGCCTTGTTGCAAACAACAATTTCAGGAAAAGCCTGACGTATATCAAGTGCTTTCGAAATCGTTCGATTTGTAATGTACAACGAAGAAGGGGATACGGCTTTTCCATCTAGGAGTGCCTCTATCAGAATTCTCCCCATGTTACCTGTACCAATGAACCCAATTTTCATTGTTACTACCCTCCTTCTTTTAAAGAGCAACCCCTCTCATAAAACGATATGAAATCGCCTTATAATTTATGTCAATGGAAAGGAAAGATGTAGATGTTCGAATGGGTGAAAAATCATAAGCAATTTGTCATTATTGCTGCTTTGATGTTCATATTGCTCAGCTATTATTTAGTTTCATCATTTTTAAAACCATTAGAAGAGGAGGAGAACGGCAATTGGGAGCCTTCTGCAACAGAATCAGAATCCATTGTGGAGGAAGAGGGAATTCAAATACCGGAAATTGTAGAACAAGAGCTCCTTGTGGATGTAAAGGGGGCCGTTCAGACTCCTGGTGTGTATAAGGCAACAACAGGAGATAGAGTAATAGATGTGATTGAAAGGGCTGGTGGAATCACAGAATCAGCGAATGAAGAAGCAGTCAATTTGGCAATGCGGGTAACAGATGAAATGGTCATCTATGTTCCTTTGATTGGTGAAGAAACGGAAAGTATGACGACCGCTGTATCTGCAGGCGGTGGTGAAAGTGACAAAATAAATATTAACAAGGCAACTGCGACAGAGCTAGAAACGCTCCCTGGAGTTGGACCTGCAAAGTCGGCCGCGATTATAGAGTATCGCGAAACAAATGGCCCATTTCAAACAATTGAAGACATTATGTCCATCAGTGGTTTTGGGGAAAAAACATTTGAAAAGCTAAAAGAAAGTATTTCAGTAAAGTGAAATCATAAAATTTCAAATTGACGTACCTTCTCTCTTCCCTTTAAACTTAAGACATGTCTTAAAAAATGATAAGGTTCTTGAATGAAAACAGAAGAATGTGGGGGGATTTACAATGGCGCGAAAAAGTTGGGATGAATATTTTTTAGATATAGCAGAACAAGTTGCTTCTCGTTCAACATGTAATAGATTGCATGTAGGTTCTGTAATTGTGAATAACAAACATATTGTATCGACAGGTTACAATGGTTCCATACATGGACATCCTCACTGTGAAGATGAAGGCTGTTTATTAGATGAAAATGGTCGTTGTATTCGCTGTTGTCATTCGGAACTAAATGCCGTATTGCATGCAGAACGTGACTTATTAAAGGGCGCGACTGCTTACGTAACCCATGAACCTTGTGAAAACTGTTCAAAAACATTAGCGCAAGCAGGTATTTTAAGAGTTGTTTTCAGAGATTCATATCCTAATAAGTGGAATAAGTATTTCTTGAAGAATATTGAGGTCGTTCATTTACCGAAAATGACTGCAAGTATCGAGTAATTATCCTTAAAATAGTGGATTTCAACTTTCATAAAAATATTGGCAGAGGCTGTTGCGGATATCGGGTCCCAACAGCCTTTTTGATAAGGAAGGAGGCTTCAATTGTTGAAGGGAAATTGGATCTTCATCTGTTTGGCTGCGTTATTAGGTGTGTTATTTGCCTTAGAAGGAAAATGGATTTTTCTCGGTCTAGCCATACTGCTATTCCTTTTTTTGAGGCTAGTGAGAAAATTTTCCGCCAAGATGATGTTAATTACTGTTTTTATTTTCATCTTATTTTTGGGAAGAACGGAGCTTACGGAACGTCTCGAACAAACACTTTTTACTGGAGAAGAGAAAGCTTTTTTCATCTTATTTGAAGAACCACCAAAAATAGATGGAAACTATTTTACCACCTATGGAAAAGACGAAGGCACGAAGGAAACATTTGTACTTCAATACAGACTATCTACAATCGAGGAGAAGGAAGCTTTCGAACAAATATCCGTTGGGACGGTTTGTAAGGTTAAAGGAAATTTAGCGCAACCAGAACCTTCGAGAAATCCGAACGCTTTTGATTACAAAGAGTATCTTCGACATGAACATATTTCCTGGATTTTAGAAGTGGAAAATATCAACCTTAACCAATGTGAAGAAAAAAGAAATCTCCTCGCCTATCTTCAGAAAATCCGGCAAAATGGCATCCAATATATCTACGCTCACTTCCCTCAAAATACTGCTCCTTTTGCTGCAGCCCTCATTTTTGGTGATCGAAATCTCATCGAGCCAGACTTAATGACCGCCTATCAAAGACTTGGAATTGTTCATTTAATTGCTCTTTCGGGATTGAATGTGGCGATGCTAATCGGCATACTCTTCTATACAGGTTTGAGATTACATATTACGAGGGAGAAAATGGTCTATGCCCTCATGGCTTTCCTCCCAATCTATATTATTTTGACAGGGGGAGCACCGTCGGTCATTCGTGCTTGTCTCATGATGTTATTTGCTTTAGTCCTCACTAAATTTTCTCGAAAAAAATTAATGCCAGTAGATATCCTAAGCATTGTCTTTGTTGGATATGTATTCATTGATCCGCATATTATTTATAATGTAGGTTTTCAACTTTCCTTTGTTGTCACCTATGCCCTTATCTTGTCGGCCTCAATACTTGAAAAATATGTGCTAAAACCAGTCCCCTTTCTAATTGCTACATCTATTATTTCGCAAATTGCCTCTATGCCAATTCTACTCTATCATTTCTTTGAATTTTCCATAGTTTCATTTCTTGTTAATCTTGTTTATGTCCCATTATTTTCTGTCGTGATAACTCCCGTATTGATGATTATGTACTTTCTCCATCTTTTAATAGGAGATTTGCTTAATCCCCTCCTACATTTTTTCGATTTTAATCTGCGCTTGATTCACCAGCTTACGCTATATCTATCGAAGTTTCCCTTAAACACTCTTGTTCTTGGTCGTCCATCTAATTTTGTTCTTATCCTATACTGTGTTGGCATTCCTTATTTCTTTTTTCGCTGGGAGAAGGCGCGAACGATTAAACAAATTGTCGTAGCTGTCATCATTCCAATTAGCTTGCTTACGCTACATTTGCTAACGATAAAACTTGATGTATCTGGAGAAGTGATGATTATTGATGTTGGTCAAGGAGATAGTATTTTAATTCAGCTTCCGATGAATAAAGGAACCTATTTAATAGATACGGGAGGAACACTCCAATTTTCAACGGAGGAATGGATGGAGCGAGCTGATCCTTTTGAAGTCGGAAAGGATGTTGTCGTTCCGTATTTAAAGAGTAAAGGAATTACGAAGCTTGATAAGCTGATTCTTACGCACGGAGATATGGATCATGTAGGTGGGGCAAAGGCTGTTCTACAAAGCCTAAAGGTCGAGGAAGTGGTTTTGCCAAAAGTAGAAGAACCGTCTGAACTCGAAATCGAAATACTTGAGCTTTGTGATGAAAAAAAGATTCCGATACACTTCGCAATAAGAGGGGATACCTGGACAGCGGGAGGCTATCGTTTTGCGGTTCTTTCACCTAGTAATACGGTGCATGTGGAGAAGAATGATCAATCGATTGTCCTTTATGCAGAAATCGCCAAATTAAAATGGCTATTTACCGGAGATTTAGAAGAAGAGGGTGAACGAAAACTACTTGCAAACTATCCGAAATTAAAAGTGGATGTGTTAAAAGTAGGACATCATGGAAGTAAAACCTCTACGACCGAATCATTATTGGATCAGTTAGAACCGAAGGTGGCCCTAATTTCTGCAAGAGAAAATAATCGTTTTGGACATCCTCATGGGGACGTTTTAGCAAGATTAGAGGAACGAAACATTCGCGTCTATCGGACAGATGAGAACGGAGCAATTACCTTTCAATTTAGAGGAGAACAAGGAACCTTTTTGACTCATTTTCATATGATAAAACGAAACCCTAATTAGGCTAAAATTAAAAGAGACTACACATTTGTGCAGTCTCCGAAAAAAATTATGTAGATAAAACTTATGCTCCTATTTGTTTAACAACAGTTGCGATAATGAATAAAATAGCAAAGAAACCAAAAGAGGCGATAAATCCTACTCCAGCATCTAATGCATCATTACGTTTACTTTGGACTTCTTTTTCAAATGGATTCACACTAATCCCTCCCATTTTCATTATAGTAGATGGATTTCATAAAGCAATGGATTTAATATAACTTTTTAAATAAGACGTTTACGCTTTTCTTAGTATAATTTAGTTTTCCTTTACTGACAAGAGTTGTCACAAATAGTTTGCAATCTTAAGGCAACAATAATTCATACAAAGGGTGTACCGCTAGTAGATAAGTATCCTAGGCCTTGTTTGCTAGCGTTTACTATAAATCGGGAATTGGTTCTGTTGAGGTACCAGTTCCCTTTTAATTTTTACAAAATTAATCTTTACATGTGAACCTCTTGTCAAAAGTCCGTTCCTTCTATACGATTGTTATATGGATTTTACATGATCGGAGCGAAGGAAATTGGTTTTAGATTTATGGAAACAAATTAAGAAAAAGCAGTTTTCTCCCATGTATTTATTATATGGAACAGAGTCATTTCTTATCAATGAAACGAAGCACTTATTAACGAAATATGCTTTATATGAAGAAGAAGCTGAATTTAATCTGTCTGTTTATGATTTGGAGGAAACTCCGATTGAAGTAGCGATTGAGGATGCTGAAACGTTCCCTTTTATGGGCGAAAAAAGGCTTGTATTCCTAAACAATCCTTTCTTTTTAACGGCTGAGAAATCAAAATCTAAAGTTGAACATAACATAAAACGGCTTGAGGCTTATTTAGAAGAGCCGGCACCTTACACCATTGTTGTTTTTGCTGGGAACTATGAAAAACTCGATGAGCGGAAGAAAATTACGAAAGAATTAAAAAGAAAAGGGATCGTCGGGGAAGCAAAAAAGCTGAATGAACACGAGTTAAGATCGTGGATTAAGGAAAGAGCAGGACTCAACAATGTCGAAATTGAAGAGGATGCGATTCAGCAAATCCTCACGCTTGCTGGTACCCATCTATCCATGTTGACAACAGAGGTTGATAAACTAGCCCTTTACGCCACAGAGGGCCAAAAAATCACTGCTGCGATAGTAGATAAGCTCGTATCTAGATCCTTAGAGCAAAATATTTTTGATTTAGTCGATAAGATTATCCATAAAAAGGTTGATGAAGCCTTTAGAATTTACTATGACTTATTAAAGCAGAACGAAGAGCCGATTAAAATTTTGTCGATTCTATCTGGTCAATTCCGTTTGATTTATCAGGTTAAAGAATTAGCGAGAAGAGGCTATGGCCAACAACAGATCGCTGGTTTTATCAAGGTTCATCCTTTCCGCGTAAAACTAGCGGCAGGACAAGCTCAACTTTTTAAAGACGAAGAATTAACGGAAATCATGAAAATGCTAGCCGATGCCGACTACCAATCCAAAACCGGCGGCATGAACAAAGAACTCCTAATGGAAATGTTCCTATTCCGACTACAAGGAAGAAGAGCGTGAAAAGGGACCTAGTCGGTTCCTTTTTTTTATATATGAAAAGTAGAAAAACGGTTGATTTCAATTTTTTGAAATATAGACCTCGCTTTCCTCCCTCTACATGCGTATTCGATGATTCTCATTATAAGAATCAAGAAGCATTAGATATGCAAAAAACTCAGGTGTTTCTTGATTAACATGAGATGTGTCGATTCCACGTTCGATAAGCATATCAACTTTTAGTTCTTGGCAATTGGAGGTTATTTCATTTAACTGGGATTCAATAATGACAATTATTCTTTCATTATCAGATGTAATCCTCATATGATTGTAATAATGATCACTTTTTTCATTTCTTACTACCTCATACGAAATGAAATTTAAGTTATCCAAGTTAGATTTTATAGGATCGTTAATATAGTTAAGAATTGTCATTTTTAAGAAAATAGCTTCAGATTCTGATAATTCTGTTTCTGCAATATCTAATTTTTTTTGAAATGCGGAGATAACGTCATTTACTGATTGTAACGGTCGAATCTCATGGGAATATTGCTGCTTCAAATATGCTTTGTACTCATCATGATCCACGTAATCACCTCAATAAGAAAGTGAGATATCCTCAAGAGAGCATCTCCATGGTAGTACTCTAGCGTATAAACACTTAAGCTTTAACTATACAAAAAGTAACTATTGATAGGAGTAAAGACCCTGCTCTGAGTGAATTTAGATATATTTAAAAGAGTTAGTATAGGTAATCAAAAATTTTTTGATAACCAAAAGGTAATAAAGAAGCGACTATTATACCTATTACAATTGAAGACGTCGAATAAACAATGAATCTCCGAAGTGATATTTCATTCCTCTTATAAGCGATAATGAAAGCCTTCATCAATGAAAAAATAGTAATAAATATAATGATGGCTGAAAAAATACTTGTTAATAATACTTCCATGATTTAGCTCCTTTTATGAAAATGAATTAACTAAATTTTACCATCCAACTGATATAGATAAAATAAAATTTATTATTTTTTTGAAGTGTAAAATAATGCGATGGACAGATTTATAGTAATTGGAAAGTGATTGTGTAGATGCGGTCTATATAATTTAGATATGTTTGTAAGAAGAAGGGTACTCTACTTAGAATAACTCAAACCAGTTGATTGGAGCGGAAGGTGCTTGACTCCTGGGGGATCTGCGGGACAGGTGAGATCCCGCAGGAGCGTCCGCGACGAGGAAGCTCACCGCCCGCCCCCCGGAAAGCAAAGCACATGGAGCGGAAATCAATGGTCTATTCTCAATGTGACAATGAAAGGAACCTCACGAGGTTCCCTTTTTTATACAAAATAAAAAGGCTATCTATAAAAGATAGCCTGACACAATTACGCGTTTAAAGAGTTTAACTTCTTAGCTAAACGAGATTGTTTACGAGCAGCCGCATTTTTGTGGATTAAACCTTTTGCAGCAGCCTTATCTAATTTACTAGCAGCTTCTACAAAAGTTGCCTTTGCAGCAGCTTCGTCGTTATTTACAACTGCAGCTTCTACCTTCTTAACAGCAGTACGCATTGCAGATTTAACTGTAGAGTTATGAGCACTACGCTCCTCACTTGTCTTAGCACGCTTGATAGCAGATTTAATATTTGCCATTCCATTCACCTCCCACAAAGCAATCGAGATTATATAAAACTCGACATTCACGTTCAAATACATAATTTGCAGAACAAGAAATATTTTATCAAACGCTTCTTGGTTTTGCAATACTATCTATTTATTTTAAGTCAAACTCAATTGAATAACAAATGAATTTTTTACAATTTCAGCGGCAATGCTAGAGAATAGTTAACTTTTATGTGGAAATAATAGAATATTTTTCAAAATAAAACAGTGAGGCGATGATTAAATGGAAAATTCACTCGACTTAAGTAAGTTTTCTGTACGAACGGATTTAGCTGTAGAGGCAAGAGAAATGGTCATTGCAGAGCGGGAACAAAGTGCAATTCACGGGCAAAAGGATATCTCGCAAATTGAAGGTGTGATAATTAAGGAGAAAGAAGAAAATGACATTAAAATTTCTTTAGTAGAAATCACAAAACAAGGAGCAGAAGCACTTGGCAAAAAAGAAGGCAAATATTTAACCCTTGAAGTAATTGGTATTCGTCAACAGGATACAGAGCTACAACAAAAAGTAGAGGAAGTCTTCGCTCATGAATTTTCCCATTTCATTAAGCAACTAGGTATCGGAGATGATGCTTCATGCTTAGTAGTTGGATTAGGAAATTGGAATGTCACTCCGGATGCCTTAGGACCACAAGTGTGTGAAAATCTTTTAATCACAAGACATCTCTATGAGCTACAACCTGAAAGTGTAGAAGAAGGATATCGACCTGTTAGTGCGATTGCCCCAGGGGTTATGGGACTAACAGGTATTGAAACGAGTGATATCATCCGAGGCGTAGTGGAAAAAACAAAACCGGATTTTGTTATTGCGATCGACGCCCTTGCAGCAAGATCGATTGAAAGAGTAAATTCGACCATTCAAATTTCCGATACAGGGATCCACCCAGGTTCTGGTGTTGGGAACAAAAGAAAAGAATTGAGTAAGGAAACATTAGGAATCCCGGTAGTGGCGATCGGAATTCCCACGGTGGTCGATGCTGTTTCCATCACGAGCGACACGATCGATTATATTCTGAAGCATTTTGGTAAGGAGATCCGTGAAGGAGATCGCCCTTCGCGTGCACTTGCTCCTGCAGGAATGACATTTGGAAAAAGAAAAAAGCTGACAGAAGAGGATTTACCGGAAGAACATCATCGTAAAACCTTTTTAGGGATGATTGGAACATTAGAAGAAGAAGAAAAAAGAAAATTAATTTCGGAAGTCCTCTCTCCTCTTGGCCATAATCTGATGGTGACGCCCAAGGAAGTTGACGTCTTTATCGAGGACATGGCTAATTTGATTGCAAATGGATTAAATGCTTCGTTACATAAGTCAGTCAATCAAGACAATGCAGGGTTTTACACAAAATAGCATTTAAAAATAGTAGAGACCTGTTCTATCTTCTCTAGTAAAGTCATATGAATTAGTAGACTTACTTTGAGAGGTGGAACAATGAAATATAATAGAAACTCATCTTTTGTCGTAACGGTTCAAGGGACAAGTCTACTCAATTTTTTCTTAGTAGTAGCCTTGGTACTATTGCTTATGTTTTCCGTCAGTGGATTGATCACATCGTTGAACCCGGAATATCGTATAAAGTCATCCTCTATTAATACAGCTACGTCAAATATTAATGGAGAAAACCTTTTTCGGCTCCTTGGAACAGAGAATCACGCATTGCTACAAGCACTACCTGAAAAAGGATCTGATGTTAAGTTGTCTAGCTTAATGTTCAAGCTCTCGACAAATGTTAACTTAGATGACCCGCGGAGTTTACTTGGAAGAGAGTTGCCTGGCTTCTCATTGTTTGATGGGCGAATTGTTGTGGCCGGGCAAGGAACGAATTATACCAATTTACCGATTGAATCTTCTCCTCCACCAGAGGTATTAAAAGAGGAGAACGAAGCAGATTTGCAAAATACCGAAGGGCTTGATGAGAACAAATCGGACAATACGACAAACCCGTCTCAGACAACGGGAGACAAAAAGATGGTCTATATTTATTTCTCGCATACACGAGAGTCCTTTCTTCCGTACTTAAAAGGAGTGACAGATCCGAATAGTGCTCAGCATTCAAAAATTAACGTAACGAAAATTGGGGACCACCTGCTTGGGCAACTAGAAAGTAAGGGTATTGGGACAGTCGTAGATAAGACAGATATTATGACAAACCTAAATGAAAAAGGATTAACATACGGAAGATCTTATGATGAATCACGGAATGTTGTAGAAGCAGCCATTACCAATAATAAAGATTTAACTTATTTAATTGATATCCACCGTGATTCTAAACGAAAAGAACATACAACAATCGATATTAATGGACAGGCATATGCGAAACTTGCTTTTGTCATTGGCGCTGAAAATCCAAATTATGAGAAAAACCTTCAATTGGCTACAAAGATTCATGAAAAATTAGAGGCAGCATATCCAGGTTTGAGTCGCGGCGTAATTGAGAAAAAAGGGGCAAGTACCAATGGTAAGTTTAACCAAGACTTGTCAGGAAACGCCATGTTGATTGAGTTTGGTGGTGTTGATAACACCTTTGAAGAATTGAATCGCTCAGCCGATGCATTTGCTAATGCGTTCAGTGAAATATTCTGGGATGCAGAAAGCGTCGATCAGTCAACAAGTGAATCAGCAGATGAACAGTAATAAAGACAGTGGGTAATCAAATCAGCTTAAACGATGGCCCACTGTTACAAGGAAGTCAACAGTTTGTCAAAGAGGTGCTCAAAATGAAAAAGTTTTTTCTGAAATCTATCTTTGTCGCCGCCTTAATGTTCGTGTCGGTTTTATTCGGGATGCAGCAAGCTAACGAAGGGATATATCGGATGAAGGGATTTGAGGACGCTGATTTTAAAAAGGCCCTAAATGTGAACCAAAACGAAGGTGGACAAATGGAGGTTTCAGTCCTCGGAAATGATATTAACAGTCATAATCTCGCAGAAAAGAAGGAAAAGCTCGAGGAAATGAAGGCTTATAATTTCTTTTCTTCTATTGGGAAGTCTTTAGCTGACGGTATATCGGCAATTACGAAAAAGTCGATAGAACTGATCACCGATATGATAGAAGGCTAAAAGAGAGCGCTCCATCCATTGTTTTTTCCGTTGAATCTTGCAGAGTCGACTGATATAATCAAAAATAGTGTACATAGAGATTATATTTGGTGAAGCTAACTCTTGTGCGAGTATAGTAGGAGTGAACGATATGAACAGAGAAGAACGGCTTAATAGACAGTCAAAGATTCGAAATTTTTCCATCATCGCTCATATCGACCATGGAAAGTCGACTTTAGCTGATAGAATTTTAGAAAAAACAAATGCTTTAACATCACGTGAAATGAAGGATCAGCTACTTGATTCAATGGACCTTGAAAGAGAACGTGGAATTACAATTAAACTGAACTCAGTTCAATTAAAATACAAAGCAAAAGACGGAGAAATCTATACATTGCATTTAATAGATACTCCAGGACACGTCGATTTTACTTATGAAGTGTCCCGTAGCTTAGCGGCGTGTGAGGGTGCAATTTTAGTTGTAGATGCAGCGCAAGGGATTGAAGCACAGACATTGGCCAATGTTTATTTGGCTCTAGATAATGATCTAGAAATTGTCCCTGTAATTAACAAAATTGATTTGCCAAGTGCAGACCCTGAACGTGTTCGAAATGAAATTGAAGAGGTTATTGGTTTAGATGCCTCTGAAGCTGTTTTGGCGAGTGCGAAAGCAGGAATTGGAATTGAGGACATTCTTGAACAAATCGTTGAAAAGGTTCCTGCCCCAACGGGAGATCCTGAAGCGCCATTAAAAGCACTTATTTTCGATTCCTTATACGATGCTTATCGTGGGGTAGTTGCTTATATTCGTGTTGTTGAAGGTACTGTTAAAATAGGCGACAAGATTAAAATGATGGCAACTGGAAAAGAATTTGAAGTTACAGAAGTAGGGGTGTTCAATCCGAAACCAGTTCTTACAGAAGAACTTTCTGTTGGAGATGTAGGATTCTTAACAGCAGCGATTAAAAATGTCGGAGATACTCGTGTCGGTGATACGATTACCAACGCAAAAAATGGTGCGACTGAAGCCCTTCCAGGCTATCGCCGCTTAAACCCAATGGTTTATTGTGGTTTATATCCAATTGACAGTGCGAAATTCAATGATCTAAGAGAAGCTCTTGAGAAATTAGAGTTGAACGATTCGGCTCTTCAATTTGAACCAGAGACTTCCCAAGCATTAGGCTTCGGTTTCCGTTGTGGATTCCTTGGACTTCTCCACATGGAAATCATTCAGGAGAGAATTGAGCGAGAGTTCAAGATCGACTTAATTACAACTGCTCCAAGCGTTATCTACGAAGTAGTCTTAACGGATGGATCACAGATTAAGATTGATAACCCATCTGATATGCCTGATCCGCAAAAAATTGATCGCATTGAAGAACCATATGTAAAAGCGACAATGATGGCTCCGAACGATTACGTGGGAGCAATTATGGAAATTTGTCAGGAAAAACGCGGAACTTTCATTGATATGCAGTACTTAGATGAAACACGTGTAAGTATTGTCTATGAAATCCCTCTTTCAGAAATCGTTTATGATTTCTTCGATCAGCTAAAATCAAGTACAAAAGGGTATGCATCCTTCGACTATGAGCTTATCGGTTATAAAGAATCGAAGCTTGTGAAAATGGATATTCTCTTAAATGCTGAGCAGGTGGATGCACTAAGCTTTATTGTGCATAAGGACTTTGCCTATGATCGTGGAAAAATCATCGTGGATAAATTAAAGGAATTAATTCCTAGACAGCAATTCGAAGTGCCAATCCAGGCAGCCATTGGTCAAAAAATTGTCGCTCGTTCCACTATTAAAGCGATGCGTAAAAACGTATTGGCTAAATGTTATGGGGGAGATATTTCCCGTAAAAGAAAGCTGTTGGAAAAGCAAAAAGAAGGTAAAAAGCGCATGAAGCAAGTAGGTTCCGTTGAGGTACCACAAGAAGCGTTTATGGCCGTCTTAAAAATGGACGACAGTAATTCGAAAAAATAACATGATGAGGGGTTAGGCTGGCTTGTCCGCAAGCACGCTAACCTCTTTTTCATATTTTAAATAGAGGTTGTGATGGATTTGATTAAAGCGGCCTATATACACATCCCGTTTTGTGAGCATATTTGCCATTATTGTGATTTTAATAAAGTATTTTTACAAGGACAGCCTGTTGATGAATACTTAAATTCATTGAAAAAGGAAATTGAACTAACGTTAGAAGCTGCACCGACTACTCATTTAGACTCGATCTTTGTCGGAGGTGGAACACCAACGGCTCTAAATGAAAAGCAATTACAATTTCTTTGTGAAACCATTAATGAACTTCTCCCGTATAATCAAGATACGGAATTTACTTTTGAAGCCAACCCAGGAGATTTGTCGAAGGAAAAGTTTCAAATACTACATGATGCAGGGGTAAATCGACTAAGCTTTGGTGTTCAGACCTTTAATGACGAATTATTAAAGAGCATTGGTCGAACCCATCGCGCTGCTGATGTTTTTAAATCCGTCGAGCTAGCTAAGAATACAGGGTTTAAAAATATCTCCGTTGATTTAATTTATAGCTTACCGGGGCAAACTTTAGATGATTTCCGAGAAACTTTGGAGACGTCTTTTAGCCTAGATATCAATCATTATTCTGGCTACTCCTTAATTATTGAACCTAAAACAGTTTTCTATAATTTGATGAGAAAAGGCCGGCTCCCTTTACCTGGAGAGGATACAGAAGCCGCGATGTACGAAGTGCTGATGGAAGAAATGGCGAAGCATGCATTTACTCAATACGAAATTAGTAATTTTGCTCAGACTGGTTATGAGAGTAAGCATAACTTAACGTATTGGAACAATGATGAATATTATGGATTTGGTGCAGGGGCGCACGGTTATGTCAGTGGGAGAAGACGTTCGAACTTTGGCCCGTTGAAAAAATATATGGAACCCCTTCAGCAAGGAAATCTGCCTATTCTTGAAGAGACTATTCCGACATTTGCAGAACAAATGGAAGAGGAAATGTTTCTTGGATTAAGAAAAAATAAAGGTGTTTCGGTCCAAAGGTTTATCGACAGATATGGGAAGAATCCTCTTGATTTATTTAAGAATGAAATGAATGAACTAACAGAAAAGGACTTAATTGACGTCCAACACAATCAAATCATGTTAACGAAAAAAGGGCGATTTTTAGGAAATGAGGTATTTCAATCTTTCTTAGGCGTAGTTGAGGATGAAGACTATAATAAAGTCTAATTGTAGAGTGTAAATGATTGACATTATCCCCCTTCTTTTGATAATTTAATATTAGATTTAGCACTCGTTATAAAAGAGTGCTAACAGAGGTGATATAACGTGTTATCAGATCGTCAATTGTTAATTTTCCAAGTGATTGTTGATGATTTCATTCGGTCTGCTCAGCCGGTCGGTTCGAGAAGCTTGTCAAAAAAAGAAGAAATTCAATTTAGTTCAGCTACGATTCGTAATGAAATGGCGGATTTAGAAGAGCTTGGGTTTCTTGAAAAAACACACACCTCATCGGGGAGAATTCCGTCCGAAAAAGGGTACAGATTTTACGTTGATCACTTGCTTTCACCACAACAGCTGGATGCGAAAGATGTCGACTCCGTTCGTTCAATCTTTGCAGAAAGAATTTTTGAAATGGAAAAGCTTGTACAAAAATCAGCGAAAATTTTATCAGAGCTGACAAACTACACATCAATTGTTCTTGGACCAGCAGTACGAGAAAATAAATTAAGAAGAATTCAAATTGTACCCTTAAATAATGAAGCAGCTATTGCTATTATCGTTACAGATACAGGGTATGTAGAAAATAAAATGTTTCATCTGCCACCGGGTATTGATACTGGCGATATCGAAAAGTTCGTCAATATTTTGAATGAACGCTTAACAGGTGTTCCTCTAGAAGAGTTAAATAGTAAAATCTATAAAGAGGTAGCCTTTGTCTTAAGCCAGCATATCCGTAGCTATGATGCAATGCTTTCTTCTATTGCTGACTCGTTAAAGCTTCCTGTAAATGAAAGGCTGTTTTTCGGTGGGAAGACAAACATGTTAAGTCAGCCGGAATTTCATGATTTCGTGAAGATTAAAAATCTCCTAACCATGATTGAGCATGAAGAGGATATGTACGATATTATTCGTCAGAATCCCTCAGGAATCAATGTGAAAATTGGGAAAGAGAATGGCGTTTCTGCGATGGAGGACTGTAGCCTAATCACGGCTACCTATTCGATTGCTTCGGAACAACTAGGAACCATCGCCATCTTAGGACCAACACGTATGGAGTATTCTCGGGTGATAAGCCTATTGCAGTTTTTGAGTACTGATTTAAGTACAGCCTTAACAAAGCTGTATCAAAGTAAGTAGCAAAGGAAATATTGATTAAGGGTGGAATTTACATAATTCCATCTCTTTTCCTTGCATATACAACTTGTTTTTTACTTTAAGGGAGGTGAATACGTTGGCTGAAGAAAAAAATACACTGAATGAAGAAGCTGTGGCTACCAACGATACTGAACAAGAGGAAACAATCGAAGAGGTTTTTGGCGAAGCGGAAGTTGTTGTCGAAACTTCAGCTACTGAGGAATTAGAAAAGAAGATTGCTTCTTTAGAAGCCGAGCTCGAAGAAAAGGAAAATCGTTACCTTCGACTACAAGCAGATTTTGAAAATTCCCGCCGTCGAGCTAGATTAGATTCCGAAGCGGCGCAAAAATATAGAGCACAAAGCTTAATTTCTGATTTACTGCCTGTATTAGATAATTTTGAACGGGCATTGAATGTAGAAACAGATAATGAACAAACAAAATCATTGCTTCAAGGAATGGAAATGATTCATAGAACTCTTTTAGATGCTTTGAAAAAAGAAGGCGTTGAACCAATTGAATCTCAAGGGAAAGAATTCGACCCGAACTTCCATCAAGCTGTTATGCAGGTTGAAGAAGAGGGATATGACTCAAATATTGTTGTTGAGGAATTCCAAAAGGGTTATCTGTTAAAGGATCGCGTCATTCGTCCGGCAATGGTAAAAGTAAATCAATAAGGCAATTGATGTCTTATAATGAACCATTAAAGATATTAGTGATTACATATTATTTTGGGAGGTAGTAACATGAGCAAAATTATCGGTATTGACTTAGGAACAACAAACTCTTGTGTAGCTGTCCTTGAAGGCGGAGAGCCAAAGGTTATTCCTAATCCAGAGGGAAATCGTACAACACCATCTGTTGTTGCATTTAAAAATGGGGAAAGACAAGTAGGCGAAGTTGCAAAGCGTCAAGCAATTACAAATCCGAATACCATTCTTTCTATCAAACGTCATATGGGTACTTCTCATAAAGAGACAATTGAAGGTAAGGATTATACACCACAAGAAATTTCAGCGATTATTTTACAACACTTAAAATCCTACGCTGAAGATTATCTTGGTGAGCCTGTAACAAAAGCTGTTATCACGGTTCCAGCATATTTCAACGACGCTGAGCGTCAAGCAACAAAGGATGCTGGTAAAATTGCTGGTCTTGAAGTAGAGCGTATCATTAACGAGCCTACTGCAGCAGCTCTTGCTTATGGTTTAGACAAGATGGAAGAAGACCAAACAATCCTTGTTTATGACCTAGGTGGCGGTACATTCGACGTATCGATCCTAGAATTAGGTGACGGGGTATTTGAAGTAAAATCTACTGCTGGGGACAACCGTTTAGGTGGAGATGACTTCGACCAAGTTATCATTGATTATTTAGTAGAACAATTTAAGAAGGATAATGGAATTGATCTTTCTAAAGATAAAATGGCAATGCAACGTCTTAAAGATGCTGCTGAAAAAGCGAAGAAGGATTTATCAGGTGTAACAACTACACAAATTTCTTTACCGTTTATCACTGCTGGAGCTGAAGGACCACTTCACTTAGAAGTGTCACTTTCTCGTGCTAAATTTGATGAGCTTTCTTCAAGCCTTGTTGAAAGAACTATGGGACCAGTTCGCCAAGCATTACAAGATGCAGGATTAAGTTCTTCTGAACTTGATAAAGTTATCTTAGTTGGTGGATCAACTCGTATTCCTGCTGTTCAAGAAGCAATCAAGAAGGCAACTGGAAAAGAGCCTCACAGAGGGGTTAACCCAGACGAAGTAGTTGCAATGGGTGCAGCTGTTCAAGGTGGAGTTATCACAGGTGATGTTAAGGATGTTGTTTTACTAGACGTAACACCACTTTCACTTGGTATTGAAACTATGGGTGGAGTATTTACGAAGCTAATCGACCGTAATACTACAATCCCAACATCTAAATCACAAGTGTTCTCTACAGCAGCTGATAGCCAAACAGCAGTGGATATTCATGTATTACAAGGTGAGCGTCCAATGGCTGCAGACAACAAAACGCTTGGTCGTTTCCAATTAACTGATATTCCACCAGCACCACGTGGAATTCCACAAATCGAAGTATCTTTCGATATTGATAAAAACGGTATCGTAAATGTTCGTGCGAAAGACCTTGGCACAAACAAAGAACAAACAATCACAATCAAGTCTTCTACTGGTTTATCAGATGAAGAAATCGATAAAATGATTAAAGAAGCAGAAGCAAATGCTGATGCGGACCAAAAGCGTAAAGAAGAAGTTGAATTACGTAACGAAGCAGATCAACTTGTATTCCAAGTTGATAAGACTTTGAAAGATTTAGAGGGCAAGGTTGATGCAGATGAAGTTGCAAAAGCTAATGAAGCGAAGGATGCACTAAAAGCTGCAATCGAGAAAAATGACCTTGAAGAAATCCGTATAAAGAAAGATGCTTTACAAGAAATCGTACAAAATCTTTCTGTTAAGCTCTACGAAGAAGCTGCAAAACAAGCTCAAGGCGCACAAGGTGCTGAAGGTAGCGCAAACGCAGGCGGGGACGATAATGTCGTAGATGCTGAATTCGAAGAAATTAAAGACGAAAAATAATATGTAATGAATTAGCTTTTGAGAGAGCTATTCAATAAACTCGCTTTAGAAATATAGAAAAGTCAAAGTCACCATCTTTATGGCTTTGGCTTTTTCTATGTAGACTGACTTTTGAAGATTGTCTGGTTAAAGCACATACTTTATTTGCACATATCTTTAATTGAGTGTTAAAATAACCTTTACGTGAAAGTTTCGGGGGAGTTGGTAGGATGAGTAAAAGGGATTATTATGAAGTCTTAGGAGTCAGCAAAAGCGCTTCTAAAGATGAAATAAAAAAAGCATATCGTAAGCTATCAAAGCAGTACCATCCAGATATAAATAAAGAACCAGATGCTGATGAGAAATTTAAAGAAGTAAAAGAAGCATACGAAGTTTTAAGTGATGATTCAAAGCGTTCGCACTATGATCAATTCGGTCACACTGATCCGAATCAAGGTTTTGGTGGTGGAGGCTTCGGAGGTGGCGGTTTCGGTGGCTTCGAAGATATTTTTGAAACGTTCTTTGGTGGCGGCGGTGGTTCAAGACGTCGTGATCCAAATGCACCAAGACAAGGAGCAGATCTTCAATACACAATGACGATTTCCTTCGAAGATTCGGTATTTGGAAAAGAGACCGAAATCGAAATTCCTCGTGAGGAAACATGTGATACTTGTAACGGAAGTGGTGCAAAACCAGGGACAAAGCCGGAAACTTGTAAGCATTGTAGCGGAACTGGTCAGTTAAACGTAGAGCAAAATACGCCATTTGGCCGAATCGTTAATAGAAGAACATGTAACTACTGTAATGGTACTGGTAAAGAAATTAAACATAAGTGTTCAACTTGCGGTGGTGCAGGAAAAGTTAAGAAACGTCGCAAAATCAATGTGAAAATTCCTGCAGGTATCGATGATGGTCAACAATTAAGAGTATCTGGACAAGGCGAGCCAGGAGTTAATGGTGGTCCATCTGGAGATCTATATGTGGTCTTCCGCGTACGTGAACATGAATTCTTTGAGCGTCATGATGATGATATATATTGTGAAATGCCGATCACATTTGTTCAGGCAGCATTAGGGGATGAAATTGAAGTTCCAACCATGCATGGTAAGGTGAAATTGAAGGTACCAGCTGGTACTCAAACAGGAACAAAATTCCGTCTAAGAGGAAAAGGTGTTCCGAATGTTAGAGGTTATGGTGTTGGTGATCAACATGTCATCATGCGCATTGTTACCCCAACAAAGCTAACAGAGAAGCAAAAGCAGTTACTTCAAGAATTTGCTGAAGTGAGTGGCAAAGTGCCTCAAGGGGAACAAGAAGAAGGCTTCTTTGCAAAGGTGAAAAGAGCATTTAAGGGCGACTAATTTTTAAGCGAAATATTACAAATAGTAAAGAGAAAAGGTCAGATAGAAACGGAGTTGGTAGAAATGAAATGGTCAGAAATCGCCATTCATACAACAAATGAGGCGGTAGAGCCGATCTCAAATATTTTACATGAAGCTGGAGCTTCGGGAGTTGTCATTGAGGACCCTTTCGAGCTTGAAAAGGAGAGGGAAGACCGTTTCGGAGAAATCTACCAACTTAATCCTGATGATTATCCGGAAGAAGGAGTTATTGTTAAGGCCTATCTGCCAGTCAATAGTTTTCTAGGCGAAACAGTTGAGGAAATTAAAGAAGCAATTAATGGCTTGATTTTATACAATATCGACATTGGTAGAAATACGGTAACAATCAGTGAAGTGAATGAGGAAGAGTGGGCAACAGCATGGAAGAAATATTATCATCCTGTTAAGATCTCAGAAAAATTCACGATTGTTCCTACATGGGAAGATTACACACCAGTTCATAGTGATGAACTGATTATTGAGTTAGATCCAGGGATGGCCTTTGGGACCGGAACTCATCCGACTACAGTTATGTGTATTCAAGCACTTGAAAGAACAGTGAAAACTGGAGACCGTGTGATCGATGTTGGAACAGGCTCTGGTGTACTAAGTATTGCTGCTGCACAGCTTGGTGCGTCTACAGTTGATGCATTAGATTTAGATGAAGTGGCTGTTAATTCTGCCCGCATCAATATAAAGTTAAATAAGGTACACGATCGAGTAACCGTTTCACAAAACAATTTACTCGATGGAATCGATGAAACGGTCGATGTTGTCGTTGCCAATATTTTAGCAGAAGTAATCCTACGCTTTACTGATGATGCGGCACGAATTGTAAAACCAGGTGGGCATTTTATTACCGCTGGGATTATACTTCAAAAGAAGCAAGAAGTTAAGGATTCTATTCTTGCGGCTGGTTTTGAGATCATTGAAACGATTCAGATGGAAGATTGGGTCGCCTTCATTGCGAGAAAAAATGAGGTGTAACGATGCAACGCTATTTTGTAAATGATCTAAATGATGATACCTTCTATATTTCGCAAGAGGACCGGCATCATATCGTTACTGTTATGCGCTTAAAAATCGGTGATCAGATTATTTGTGTTAATAACGGGAGAAGTGCGATTTGTGCAATAGAAGAAATTACCGATGACCAGGTTGTTGCAGAAGTTGTAAAATGGGAAGAAGAATCTGTTGAACTGCCTGTACACGTGGCAATTGCGAGCGGACTGCCAAAAGGGGATAAGCTTGAATGGATTATTCAAAAAGGGACAGAACTGGGTGCATCTACGTTTATCCCTTTTACTGCATCTCGCTCCGTTGTGAAATGGGACGATAAAAAGGCGGCAAAAAAGGTTGAGCGGTGGAATAAGATTGCGAAAGAAGCTGCTGAACAATCACACCGCCAGATTTCTCCAGAAGTTCAGAGTCCTATCAGCTTGAAGCAACTTATTGCTCATGCAATGGACTATGATTACAAACTGATCGCATTTGAAGAAGATGCGAAGCAGGGAGAAATAGCTGTTCTTCATTCTGTATTGAAAGATATTGAAAAAGGACAATCTCTTCTGTTTGTTTTTGGTCCAGAGGGTGGACTAACAAACGAAGAAGTATCGATTTTAAAAGAAAATGGGTTCCAATCTTGCGGCCTTGGTCCAAGAATATTAAGGACAGAAACAGCACCATTATATGCACTTTCAGCTGTTTCCTACCAAACTGAATTAATGAGGTGAATTTAAATGGCATCAGTTGCTTTTCATACACTAGGCTGTAAGGTAAACCATTATGAAACAGAAGCCATTTGGCAATTGTTTAAAGAACAAGGCTATGATCGTACAGAATTCGAATCAACAGCTGACGTATATGTGATTAATACTTGTACGGTAACGAATACTGGAGATAAGAAAAGCCGTCAGGTCATTCGACGTGCGATTCGTAAAAATCCAGACGCGGTAATTTGTGTAACGGGTTGTTATGCGCAGACATCTCCTGCTGAAATCATGGCGATTCCTGGCGTTGACATCGTTGTGGGTACACAGGATCGTGTGAAAATGCTTGAGTATATAGACCAGTTTAAAGAAGAACGTCAACCGATTAATGCGGTAGGCAATATCATGAAAAATCGTGTGTATGAGGAATTAGATGTTCCTGCTTTTACGGACAGAACTCGTGCATCACTAAAGATTCAAGAGGGTTGCAATAACTTCTGTACATTTTGTATCATCCCTTGGGCTCGTGGTTTAATGAGATCAAGAGATCCGCAAGAAGTTATTCATCAAGCACAACAATTGGTTGATGCTGGCTATCAAGAGATTGTCTTAACAGGTATTCATACTGGTGGATACGGCGAAGACATGAAGGAATACAACTTAGCAGGTCTTCTACGAGACCTTGAAGCTCAAGTAAAAGGCTTGAAACGTCTACGTATTTCTTCCATTGAAGCAAGTCAAATTACAGATGAAGTTATTGAAGTGATTGATCAATCAAATGTCATCGTTAGACATTTGCATATTCCAATTCAATCAGGTTCTAATACAGTACTTAAGAGAATGCGTCGTAAGTACACGATGGAATTCTTTGCTGAAAGATTAGATCGATTGAAAGAAGTACTTCCTGGCTTAGCGGTTACATCTGATGTAATTGTCGGATTCCCAGGAGAAACTGAAGAAGAATTTATGGAGACTTATAATTTCATTAAGGAACACAAATTCTCCGAGCTTCACGTATTCCCATATTCTAAGCGTACAGGTACTCCAGCAGCTAGAATGGAAGACCAAGTGGATGAGGACGTGAAAAATGAGCGCGTTCATCGCCTAATCGCCCTTTCTGATCAGTTAGCGAAAGAATATGCTTCTCAATTTGAGAATGAAGTTCTCGAAGTCATCCCTGAAGAGAAATTCAAGGACGATCCAGAGGGTGGCTTATATGAAGGTTATACAGACAACTATCTAAAGGTTGTGTTCCCTGCAACAGAAGATATGGTTGGAAAAATTGTTAAGGTTAAAATTACGAAGGCTGGCTATCCGTATAACGAAGGCCAATTTGTACGCGTGATAGAAAACAGCGACGTACTTAACGAAGCAATATAAGAATAGGGAAACTGCATTTGATTCTATGCAGTTCCTTTTTATTTTTTAGTAAAGAGGTTATTTTTTGTAAAACAACAAAAAATAACCTCGAAAAAGGGCTCGTTCAATGTTATTATGAAGAGGTACGTACAACTAATATTATTGGCAAAGAAATAACACTTTGCATGGGATGAAAGGGGTCTATTTAATGGCTACGAATATTGCAAAATATATTGATCATACACTTTTAAAAGCAGATGCAAAAAAAGACCAAATTGAAACACTTTGTCAGGAAGCAAAGGAATATAACTTCGCATCCGTATGTGTAAATCCTACTTGGGTGGGACTTGCTAGTGAGATGTTAAATGGGACAGGTGTAGATGTTTGTACAGTTATCGGGTTCCCATTAGGTGCAAACACTCCTGAAACAAAAGCTTTTGAAACAAAAAATGCAATTGAAAATGGTGCAACTGAAGTTGATATGGTAATCAACATTGGAGCGTTAAAGAGTGGAAATATTGAATTAGTGGAGAAAGATATTCGTGCAGTTGTTGAAGCAGCAAAAGGAAAAGCTTTAACAAAGGTTATTATCGAAACTTCATTATTAACTGACGAAGAAAAGGTTACTGCATGTGAGCTATCTGTAAAAGCTGGTGCAGACTTTGTAAAAACTTCAACTGGTTTCTCAACTGGTGGAGCAACTGTAGAAGATATTCGTTTAATGCGTAAAGTGGTTGGACCTGAAATCGGTGTTAAAGCATCAGGTGGAGTAAGAAACGCTGAAGATGCAAATAACATGATCGAAGCTGGAGCAACTCGCATCGGAGCAAGCTCAGGAATCGCAATTGTAAAAGGGTTAACTTCTGATTCAAGTTACTAAGATGAAACGAATGCCGGATAACTTCCGGCATTTCAGACCGAAGACAAACTCGTAGAATTTTCGAGTTTTGTCTTCGGTCATTTTTTTTGTATGGTAATAGGCTGTAAGTGGCGCAAAGAATCGATTCTGAGGGCATAATTTCCTATTTCAGAGGTCTCGGGCTTTTCATGCGGACATTATACACCGGAAATCCTTCAAAAGTGTCTTCATGAACGCTCCATGCGGACATTATTCACGAGATATCCTTCAAAAGTGTCTTCATGAACGCTCCATGCGAACGATATACACCGGAAATCCTTAAATAGTGTCTTCATGAACGCTCCATGCGGACATTATTCACGAGACATCCTTCAATAGTGTCTTCATGAACGCTCCATGCGGACATTATTCACGAGACATCCTTAAATAGTGTCTTCAATGAACGCTCCATGCGGACGTTATTCACGAGACATCCTTAAATAGTGTCTTCATGAACGCTCCATGCGGAAATTATACACCGGAAATCCTTCAAAAGTGTCTTCATGAACGCTCCATGCGGACATTATTCACGAGATATCCTTAAATAGTGTCTTCATGAACACTTCGAGGTCACTGAAAAAGTGTCGATTTTTGAAAAGAACTTTTTGGGTACCCAACCGCAATTGCATTCAAAAATGACATTCTGGAATGCAGGATAAATTCTGGAGTTTTTTAATGCAGTTGTTTTTTACCATGCACCTTCACAATAAAATCCCCAAACTTATAGGCAAAGGGTAAAACTAATATCGAAGAAACACAATTAAAAAGAACACTGATATGAGCAAGCTGAACTTCCGGTTTATCGGCAAGAAACACAGCTAGATTAGATAGCGTCGCAATAAACGGAAAAAACACTATAACTCCCAACAGGTTCAGCCATATATGTGCATATGCACAAAGCTTCGACTCTTCCCCACTCCCTATACTTGCGATATAACCAGTCACACATGTTCCGATATTAGCTCCAAGCATAATCGCAATTCCGGTTGCTATATGAAAGACATCCGAACTCAAAAATCCCATAACAATACCAGTTGTTGCCGTACTTGACTGAATAATGCCAGTGAGAATTATACCAGCAATGACACTTAACAAAGAACTATCGTTCAACTGATGAATCGACTCTTTCATGAAGGAAAGCTCTGAGAGAGGAAGAGCAAGAAATTCAAAACCTTGCATTCCTGTAAAAATACAGGAAAGCCCCAAAAGAATAATCCCTATGCTACGAATTTTTATATTCCGAATCAGAAACAAAAGTGCCCCAATTATTGCCATCGGTACGATTAGGGAACCAATATTAAAAGTAATAAATTCTGTTGTAAAGGTCGTCCCGATATTTGTCCCTAAAATAATTCCAATCGAACCGCGAAAAGTCATCATTCTTGCTGCAATTAATCCGATGGTGATGACCATGACAGCTGAACTGCTTTGAAGAATTCCTGTTACAAGCGTTCCAACGAGTAGTCCTTTAATGGGAGTATCGGTTAATTTTACTAACCAGTACTTTAAGCTCTCAGCAGAGGCGTTGAACAAACCTGTTCTCAAAAAAGTCATTCCCACGATAAATAACAAAATGAAAAGTACGAAAAATAATAAATAGAGCATGTCCTCCATCCTTTCCATAAACTTTATGGTGTGGAAGAGTGACGCATGCACATTATTTAACAATTTTTTAACTGAAAAATTTATCACATGATAAGTAGGAAGGGAATGGGGCGAGAATACTGTTGACCTTGCTCCTTCATTATATTATAATTGCAAAGTACATGGTTTCATGTGGTGTAAGTGTGTTGTGTTCGGAGGGAGGGAAAGAGAATGTCTAAAACTGTTGTTCGTAAAAACGAATCACTTGAAGATGCTCTTCGTCGTTTTAAACGTACTGTATCTAAATCAGGTACTATACAAGAAGCTAGAAAGCGTGAATTCTACGAAAAACCTAGTGTAAAACGTAAGAAAAAGTCTGAAGCTGCAAGAAAACGTAAGTGGTAAAGAGAGGGTGTAAGTAATGAGTCTTCTCGAGCGTTTGAATCAGGATATGAAACAGGCGATGAAAAACAAAGAAAAAGACAAACTCTCCGTCATTCGGATGGTTAAAGCTTCACTTCAAAATGAAGCATTAAAGCTCGGTCAAGAGTTATCCGAGGATGAGGAGCTAACAGTCCTTTCTCGTGAAGTAAAGCAACGCAAGGATTCCCTCCATGAATTTGAAAAAGCAGGCCGCGAGGACCTAGTTGAAAAAATTCGTACTGAATTGCAGTATGTGGAAGAATATATGCCCCAACAGTTAACTGAAGAAGAAGTTTCTAAAATTGTCCAAGAGTCAATTGCAGAAGTTGGAGCTTCATCAAAAGCTGAAATGGGAAAAGTGATGGCTGCTATTATGCCGAAAGTAAAAGGCAAGGCAGATGGATCGCTCGTTAATAAACTTGTACAACAACACCTTTCATAATTGTATTAAAGACCATAGGATTTATGTCCTGTGGTCTTTTTACATAGAAGTAAAATAAATGAAACCTTTTTCATACTTGTTCGTATTATACCTGTCGATACGTATTTGAAAGGAGGGAAGTTCGTGGGAAACCAAATGACAATTAGACGATTGCTCATAACCCTTTCTTTTTTAGCAACAATAATCGTTATGCTCCTCCCAGTTCATGGTAAAGCTAATAATGATGTTGTCTATGTGGTTCCGCTGAAAGAAAATGTTGAAAAAGGATTACATGCTTTTTTAACAAGGGCTGTTGAAACTGCCGAAGATGCCAATGCAAAAGCTATTATTTTTGAAATTAATACTCCTGGCGGTGTTGTAGATGCAGCAAGTGAAATTGGGAAGTTATTAACTTCCACCTCGCTAACAACGGTTTCCTATATCAACAACAAAGCCTTATCAGCAGGTGCCTATATTGCCTTGAATACGGATGAAATTTATATGGTACCAGGCTCAAGTATTGGAGCAGCGGGCATTATTGATCAAGAAGGAAATACAGCTGATGAAAAGGCTCAGTCCTATTGGTTAAGTGCGATGAAGGGGGCTGCTGAACAAAGTGGACGGGACCCGATTTATGCTTTAGCAATGGCTGATCCTGATATCGATCTACCTGAATACGGTGCTCCAAAGGGGAAATTTTTAACCTTAACATCGGATCAAGCTGTTGAGGTCGGCTATTCAAATGGTACTGTTACAAACTTGAGTGATGTGCTAGAACAGATTGGTTATCCAAATGCAGAGCTTCGTTCAGTGGAAGAGAGCTTTGCTGAGAAACTTGCCCGTTTTATTACTCATCCCGTGGTAGTGCCTATATTGTTAACTATCGGTAGTCTTGGACTTGTCGTCGAATTATACTCACCAGGTTTTGGAATCCCAGGATTTATGGGATTGTCTTCATTACTGCTTTTCTTCTACGGACATCTTGTAGCCGGACTCGCAGGCATGGAAACGATAATTTTGTTTGTCCTTGGTATTGGATTAATTATTTTAGAATTTTTCCTTCCAGGCGGGATTGCAGGAATATTTGGATTCATTTCCATTTTAGCGAGCTTGTTTTTAGCGACTGATAATATTATCCATATGGGAATCTCTTTGCTTATCGCAATAGGTATTTCGATTTTGGCATCTATCCTAATGGTAAAGGTGTTTGGTAAAAAGATGAGTATATTTAAAAAGATTATTTTAACCGATTCCACCAATTCAGAAAGTGGCTATGTCTCAAATATAAACAGAACAGAGCTACTTGGACTAGAAGGTATTACAATGACGGCGCTGCGTCCAGCTGGAACCGTTTTGGTTAAAGATGAACGAATTGATGTCGTAAGTGAAGGTTCTTTCATTCTGAAGGACAAAAAGGTGAAAATTGTTAAAGTGGAAGGCGCAAGAATAGTTGTTAGAGAAGTGCCAGATCAAAAGGAGGAATAAATTATGAATATTACAGCTCCATTTGCCCTATTAGTAGTTGCTATTGTTCTAGCGATTATTCTTATCGGTGTATTGTTAACTTTTGTACCTGTGATGCTGTGGATTTCAGCATTAGCTGCAGGGGTCAGAGTTAGTATTTTTACCTTAATTGGAATGAGGCTTCGCCGTGTTATTCCAAATCGTGTTATTAATCCATTAATTAAAGCGCATAAAGCAGGGATTGGCGTGACGACGAATCAGCTTGAAAGTCATTACTTAGCAGGAGGAAATGTTGACCGCGTTGTTAATGCGTTAATTGCCGCACAAAGAGCGAATATCGAGCTTACTTTCGAACGTTGTGCAGCGATCGATTTGGCTGGACGTGATGTATTAGAAGCTGTACAAATGAGTGTTAATCCGAAAGTTATCGAAACACCTTTTATTGCCGGTGTAGCAATGGATGGAATTGAAGTAAAAGCAAAAGCAAGAATTACGGTACGAGCAAATATCGAACGCCTAGTCGGTGGTGCAGGGGAAGAAACGATTATCGCTCGTGTAGGTGAAGGGATCGTTTCTACGATTGGTTCTTCTGAGAATCATAAAAAAGTGTTAGAAAATCCAGATTTGATTTCTCAAACTGTATTATCAAAAGGATTAGATTCAGGCACTGCTTTTGAAATCTTATCGATTGATATTGCAGACGTTGATATCGGTAAGAACATTGGAGCGATCCTTCAAACCGATCAGGCTGAAGCGGATAAGAAAATTGCTCAGGCAAAAGCTGAAGAGCGCCGTGCGATGGCTGTTGCACAAGAACAAGAAATGAAGGCAAAAGTTGAGGAAATGAGAGCGAAGGTAGTTGAAGCAGAAGCTACAGTTCCTCTTGCTATGGCAGATGCGCTTAAATCAGGAAATATGGGTGTCATGGATTATATGAATATCCGTAACATTGAAGCTGATACAGAAATGAGAGATTCTATCGGCAAAATTTCTGGAGACAAAAAAGATAAGAAACAAGATTAAGCTCTCCAAATTGGAAGGGAGGTAATCTCTCTTGGATTTTTTATTAGACAATCCTCTTATTATTGCCATACTTGTAGGAATCATCTCTTCTATTTTTAAGAAGAGGAAAAACGAGACAAAGCCTACGAAGAAAAAGTCGAAGAACTTTTGGGAAACGGTACAACTGCCTAACTTTGATTCTAGTTCTGAAGTCAAACCTTTGCAGAAAGTGGAGGTTTATCGTGAGGAGCATGTCCAAGTAGATAGGACGCTTCAGGAAGATTATCTAGAAGCACAAAGGAAAGCTGATTTACTTAAGCGAGATGCAGTCGATATCAAGCAAAATATTCGATTGAACGAAGTGAAACTTAACCCTGAACCTTCGACCCATCAAGAAAAAAATGATTTTCAGGTCGATTCAAACAAACTTGCGGATGCGGTCATTTGGTCTGAAATACTTGGACCTCCTAGAGCGCGTAAGCCTCACCGCTCGATGTACGTTAAGCAAGGGAAATAAAAAGAAGTGCTAGAACCTTCTTTTATCTCATATTATGAGATGAAAGGGGGTTCTTTTTTTATGGCAAAAAAGTGGGGACATCAGGTTAAGAACTGGATGACGAAGCATATGGAGCTTCCACAAGATGTCATGATGGACCTTCCCCGTATTACAATGATTGGACAAATTCACATATATATCGAGAACCACCGAGGGTTGCTTGCCTTTTCTGACAAAGAAGTCAGACTCATGTTAAAACAAGGCCAACTTTTGGTAAAAGGAAAAGCCTTTGTTATCAAAACAATCCTTCCAGAAGAAATCATGCTAGAAGGTAAAATTGATCAAGTCATTTATGTGAATGACTGAGCTCTGGTTATCGGAAACATCATGATTGGATTGTAGAGCGCGAGTCTCGTGAGAATTAAATGGAGCAGTGCCCAATCAACTCACGAGACTGCATCGCTTAAAAATAAGCAATTGGAATTGACTTCAAAATTTAAATTTATATAAAAGTGTACATGCTTAGGAGGGTAGTGATGAGAAATCAATGGATTTATTATTACACAGGAGTCGTCACAGTAAAAATATCTGGTCAAGGTCTGGAGAGATTTATTAATAATTTGACAAGAAGTGGAATCAAAATTTGGGATTTGAAAAAACATGGGAAAGAAACATTAACCTTTAAAATATCGTTAGCAGAAATAAAAAGATTGCGGCCAATTGTTCGAAAATCAGGCTGTAAAATAGAATTTTTACGAAGGACAGGCTTTCCTTTTTTTTTCAAAAGGATCTTAAAGAACAGTGGTTTCTTTGTCGGAGCACTCATTTTTGCAGCGGTTGTTTTTGTACTATCCAATATGGTCTGGGGCATTGAAATTAACGGAGCGGACCCTGAAACTGAACATAAGATTAGGCAAGAACTTGATAAAATCGGTGTTCAAACCGGAAAACTACAATTCTTTTTAGAGGATCCAGAGGGGATCCAACGAGCAATAACAGACAATTTAGAGGAAATCACTTGGGTTGGAGTGGAACTACAAGGGACAACCTATCATCTTCAGGTTGTTGAAAAAACGATTCCAGAACAACCGGAAAAGCTTGGACCTCAAAATCTAGTTGCCACTAAAAAAGCAGTTATTGTTGATATGTTTGTGGAAGAAGGGCAACCTGTTGTTGAAATAAATGATTATGTAAAACCAGGGCAACTGCTCGTCTCTGGAAGTATTGGAAAGGAAGGGAAAACGAAGTCTGTCTCCGCTAAAGGAGAAGTTTTCGGGGAAACTTGGTACAAGTCTGAAGTATCGGTTTCATTGAAAACGAACTTTGATGTCTTTACTGGAAATGAAAAAAGAAAGCATTATCTTAAATTTGGCTCTTTCTCACTTCCAATTTGGGGCTTTGGAAAAAATTCGTTTAAGGCATTTGAAACGGAAAAAGAGGAAAAGACCTTTCGTTTTCTGAAATGGGAGTTACCTATCTCTTACGTAGAAAAAACACATAGAGAGAGTGAAAAGGTTATGAGAACGTACTCCAATGATGAAGCGGTTGAGGTAGCGAAAGAAATGGCACGGCAGGATATAAAAAACGATATTCCGGAAGATGCTACGATTAAAGGGGAAAATGTTTTGCGCCAAACAACCCAGAATGGTAAAGTATATTTATTAATACATTTCCAAGTCATCGAGAATATTGCAAAATCATACCCAATCATTCAAGGAGTGTCGGAATGACAGAAGAATTAACGACGATTAAAATGCAATTAGAAAATCCAAATGAAGCAATATCCTTATTAGGGAATTCTGATGCCAATCTCAAAATCATTGAAGATGAACTAAGGGTTTCTGTCGTTACGAGAGGGGAAACGATTTACGTTTCTGGAAACGAAGAAGACGTTGAATTGGTCAGTAGAATTATTGAGAAACTTCTCTATGTTATTCGAAAAGGAATTAATATTTCAGGTCGAGACGTAATGTATGCTGTGCAAATGGCGAGAAAAGGAACGCTCGAGTATTTTAAGGATATGTACGAGGAAGAAATAACAAAGAATGCAAAGGGTCAGTCAATTCGTGTCAAAACCCTTGGGCAGCGACAATATATCCAAGCAATGAAAAAGAATGACTTGGTATTTGGAATTGGACCTGCTGGAACAGGAAAAACATATTTGGCTGTTGTAATGGCCATCACGGCTCTGAAAAATAGTCAAGTGAAGCGAATTATTCTAACTCGCCCTGCAGTAGAAGCAGGTGAAAGTTTAGGATTTTTACCAGGAGATTTAAAGGAAAAGGTTGATCCGTATTTAAGGCCCCTTTACGATGCTCTCCATGATATTTTAGGAGTAGAGCATACTGGTAGGCTTATCGATCGAGGAACGATTGAAATCGCGCCTCTCGCCTATATGCGTGGACGTACCCTTGATGATGCTTATGTAATCTTAGATGAAGCTCAAAATACAACAAAAGCACAAATGAAAATGTTCTTAACGCGTCTAGGGTTTGGTTCAAAGATGATTATTACTGGAGATAAAACGCAGATTGATCTTCCGAAAGGTGTACAGTCTGGTTTAATAGAAGCAGAGAAAAGATTACAAGGTGTTAATGGTATAGGCGTTGTTTATCTAGAACAAAGTGACGTTGTCCGTCATCCACTAGTCGCTAAAATTATTCAAGCCTACGAAACTGAATCAACTGAAAAATAAGCCGTTTGGATGCACCAAACGGCTTTTTTGTACATATTTTGGCTATAATGGAGATGTAATGTACCATACTGTAATAAATTAATTACAGATTCCTTTTTTTAGGTGAAAGTTACTTGGAAAACTGTTATCATTTTCATAAGTCATTATAGATACGTATTTTATAAATAGCATGTGCCCATGTATGGAAAAAAATATCGCTTTAAGGCTTATCTGGCTCACAATTGCCAAGATAGGAGGAAATGAAATGGAAAAGCTTCAGCGACAATTAGCCCAAATTCGTAACCTATTAGACGTCACTTTTTTTAGAGTGCTGTTATTTTTGATCATAGGTTTTATTCTTTATGTGGCCATGTATAGCAATGTGAAACCTGAAAAGCTTAATTTAAACCTTTTTTCAGTTTCTACAGAAGCGATTCGCTCCCCTGTGACTGTTTCTGATCAAGAAAACACGGAAAAGAAAAGAGAGGCTGCCGAATCACAGGTTAAAGATGTTTATGTTCTAAAAAAAGAAATAAATGAAAATCGGGTTGATCTAGTTACTTCTATTTTTGATTCAGCTGCTGACGTCGTCAAAGAGGCAGAAGCTGAAGTTGTTCCTCCTGAGGACAGCCCTGAGAATGAGAACACCCCAGTAATTGAGCCTCCTACAGTTGAAGAAAAGGTAACGATGCTCAAAGAGAGACTAACTGAGGATGTAGCAAAGGATGTTTCAGATACGACGTTTACTGCTCTTGTATCATCTTCTGCATCACAGCTGTCGATTGCTAAGGATTTGACTGTCACTGCTATTAATAATGTGATGAGCAATCGTATCCCGGCTGATGAAGTAGAAAACGGTAAGAAGCGGGTAGAAGAGGAATTAAAGTTCACAAACCTTGAAAATGGTTTAAGAAATGCTGTCATTGAGCTAGGTCGTTATGCAGTCATGCAAAATGAGTTTTTTGATGTAAATGCAACTCAAGAGCTTAGACAGCAAGCAAGAGAAGGTGTGGAGCCTGTTAAAATTTTGCAGGGACAAATTATTGTCGAAGAGAATCAATTGATCAATCCGGAAATTTACCGTCAATTAGAGCTTGTTGGCTTGTTGGATAATGAAAATTCTCTTTTACCGTTTCTCGGCCTTTTCTTAGTCATTGGTTTGATGTTACTTGCAGTATATTTTTATTTTAATGATTTAAAGGTGAGAAGAGAAACGAAGCAAAATTATTTGCTCCTTTTCAGTATTATTTTTATATTATCAATAGGGATTCTTAAAGGGATTAGCTATATCAATATCGAGTATTCGGAAATTGGTTATGTATACCCAGTCGCAATGGGAGCTATGCTTTTAAAAATCATGATTGATGAACGCATCGCTTTCATTTGGACAGTGATTGTGGCCCTTTGCGCAAGCATTATCTTTAACGAAGGCATCACCAGCTCTCTAAATATGAATGTTGGCATTTACATATTGTGCAGTGGAATAGCGGGCATTCTGTTCTTAAATAAAAAGAATCAGCGGAGCAAAATATTACAGGCTGGTCTGTTTATTTCCTTGATTAATTTAATTGTTATATTTGCGTTAGTGTTTATGCAAAATGCCCATTATAATGCGCTAGATTATACATTTTATATTTCAGCGGCTTTGATTTCAGGGATTACTTCTGCTGTGTTAACAATCGGCTTCTTGCCATTTTTTGAAGCTGGATTTGGCATTCTATCAACGATGAGACTAATTGAATTATCGAATCCAAATCATCCGTTGTTACGAAAAATATTAACCGAAGCGTCTGGGACCTACCATCATAGTGTAATGGTCGCAAACCTTTCAGAATCAGCGTGTGAAGCGATTGGAGCCAATGGTCTCCTTGCAAGAGTAGGTTGTTATTATCACGATATTGGGAAAACAAACCGTCCGCAGTTTTTTATCGAAAATCAAATGAATATTGAGAATCCTCATGACCGTCTACCACCGCAAACGAGTAAAAATATTATTATTGCTCATGCTACGGATGGTGCAGAAATTTTACGTAAGCATAAAATGCCGAAGGAAATTGTGGATATTGCTGAACAGCATCACGGTACCACATTATTAAAATTCTTTTATCATAAGGCAAAAGAAAGCGGGCTAGATGTAGAGGAGAAGGATTACCGTTATCCTGGTCCTAAGGCTCAAACGAAAGAGACGGCCATCGTTGGGATTGCAGACAGTGTAGAAGCAGCTGTCCGGTCGATGAATAGTCCAACCCCGGATCAAATTGAAGGATTAGTTCGTAACATTATTGCTGATAGGCTTCAGGATGGGCAATTGAACGAATGTGATTTGACTCTAAAGGAATTGGAAATTGTCGCAAATACATTTTGTGAAACATTAAAGGGAATTTTTCATTCTCGAATCGAATATCCAGAAATGACAAAGCAGAAGGTGAAACAAGCATGAGTTTAGAAATAGACTTTTTAGATGAAACAAATGAATTATCAGAGAAAATGCTCAACACATTGGAGGAATTATTAAACTTTGCGGCCCGAAAAGAGGAAGTGGAGTCAGGTAGTGAGCTATCTGTAACCTTTGTGAGCAACGACAGAATCCAAGAAATAAACCGTGAGTACCGCGACAAGGATTACGCAACCGATGTAATTTCTTTCGCTCTAGAAGAAATGGGAGAGGGAGAAATCGAAGTAAGTGGTGGAGATATGCCCAGAGTACTAGGGGACATCATTATCTCGATTAAAAAAGCTGAGGAACAGGCTGAGGAATATGGACATAGCTTTGAACGTGAAATGGGATTCTTGGCAGTCCATGGGCTTCTTCATTTATTAGGGTATGACCATGAAAATGAGGAAGACGAAAAAGTTATGTTCGGTCGGCAAAAGGATATTTTAGATGAATACGGATTACAACGGTAAAAATAAGTTTAAGTCCAGTAACGTCATTCGTTCATTTCAATATGCCATACAGGGGATAACACATACACTCATGAAGGAACGGAATATGCAAATTCACGTGAGCATTTCGGTGATTGTTGTGTTTGTTAGCTTTATCTTGAAGTTATCGGCAATTGAATGGCTCTTTATCTTATTTGCCATTGGTGGCGTGTTTGCATTGGAACTTGTTAACACAGCAATTGAAAGAATTGTAGACCTTGTCACAAAGGAATATCATCCTTTGGCAAAACAGGCAAAGGATATTGCGGCAGGGGCTGCATTTATCTACTCGATTTTATCCGTTATTGTTGGAATTATTATATTCCTGCCGAAAATTCTATAAACAACTTAGAACTGTCTTTTTGGCAGTTCTTTTTTACGTTTGGTGTAGTTTGTAAACCTCAAAAGTTTGTATCTGCTTACAGAAAGGGTTAAAATAACAGAACCATAAGTTTTGAATTATGGATAAGTTTTTAGAAAATTCTAATTCTTTTATTACATTTTTGCAACAAATAATGAAAATGAAGTAAAAATGCGGTAAAATATAGGAACAGTAGTCTTTTGAAACGAAAGGAAGTATTTTAGTGAAGCTTGAGGAATTAATTGCAGCATCAAAGTTGTGCCCAAAAGACATGAAATTTGTTTTAACGAACCTAAAAGGGGATATTAAAGAACCATTAGTAGAATTACTGACAGGCGCATTTTCACCGGAGGACTTACATGAATAATCAAAAACAACAAGAACACAAATCAGGGTTTATCTCTATTATTGGACGACCAAACGTTGGGAAATCAACCTTTTTAAACCGAGTTATTGGACAAAAAATTGCGATTATGAGCGATAAGCCGCAAACCACAAGAAATAAGGTGCAGGGAGTCTTAACAACTGACGATGCACAATTGATTTTTATTGACACTCCTGGAATTCATAAGCCTAAGCATAAACTTGGTGACTTTATGATGAAGGTTGCTCAAAACACTTTAAAAGAAGTAGATATTGTCTTATTTATGGTGAACGCAGAGGAAGGTTACGGTCGTGGCGAGGAATTCATCATCGAAAAATTTAGCAACGTAAAGACGCCAATTTTCCTGGTTATTAATAAAATTGATCAAATCCATCCAGACGATCTATTAAAGATTATTGAATCGTATAAAGAGAAGCATGAATTCGCAGAAATCATACCGATTTCAGCGTTAGAGGGAAACAATGTAGAAACGCTTCTTGAGCTAGTAAAAAAATACTTGCCTGAAGGTCCACAATATTACCCAGCTGACCAGGTTACTGATCATCCGGAGCACTTTATTGTTTCTGAGTTAATTCGAGAAAAGGCGCTGCATTTAACAAGAGAGGAAATTCCTCATTCACTTGCTGTTGTAATTGACAGAATGATCAAGATGGATGATAAGGATGTCATTCATGTCATGGCTACTGTCATTGTTGAAAGAGATTCGCAAAAAGGTATCGTTATCGGTAAGCAAGGAGCTATGCTGAAAGAGATCGGAAAAAGAGCGCGAATCGATATTGAAAATCTTTTAGGATCGAAAGTATTTTTAGAACTTTGGGTTAAGGTGCAAAAGGATTGGCGTAATAAAATGTCTCAGTTACGCGATTTTGGATTCCGTGAAGACGAGTATTAAGCGGTTAAAATGTTACATTCTAGAGTATTAATCAAGCTCTAGGAATATGCATGATTTTGTCATTCAAAATCTACGTAAAAAGTTATTAACAATATTTACGTCACATGAAATTATTACGGCAGGGCCAAGATATAGTTAAGGATTTGGGATAGTAATTGCTAGTCGAAAAATCGAAAGGTGGGGTTTTTGATGTTAGATTTTACCTGGAAGATATTTTCGGAGACAGGTAATATTGACACTTATCTTCTCTATAAGGAATTGGAGAAAGAAAATCAAGAAATACCCGAAAATCAGACGCACGAGCTAGCAGAGAAGTTTCCATATCTCTAGTGTTTGTCCTGTAATAGGATGGTGTTGACCGATGCTTCAAAAATGTGAAGGCATCGTCATTCGTACAAATCATTATGGTGAAGCAAATAAGGTTGTTACTTTATATACCCGAGAATGGGGAAAGGTTGGTGTTATGGCAGGAGGGGCTAAAAAGCCGAATAGTCGCCTGGCGGCTGTCACCCAACCTTTTACATATGGTTATTTTTTGGTTAAAAAGGGTTCCGGTTTAGGAAACCTGCAGCAAGGTGATATTATTTCATCTATGAGAAGCATCAAAGAAGACATCTTTCTCACAGCCTTTGCAAGCTATATCATTGATTTGACTGATAAATGTACTGATGAGAGAAAGCCCAATCCTTTTTTGTTCGAACTCCTTTATCAAACGTTAAATTATATGAACGAAGGCTATGATCCGGAAATATTGTCAAATATATATGAGATGAAAATGTTGAATTCCCTTGGTTTATATCCAGTACTAAATCAGTGTTCTGTTTGTGGAAATACTGAGGGGGAATTCTCTTTTTCGATTCGGGAAGGTGGTTTTATCTGTCATCGATGTCTTGAAAAGGATCCTTACCACTATAAAATTTCACAAGCAACTGTGAAGCTGCTTCGCTTATTTTATTATTTGGATATCTCCAGATTAGGAAATATTTCAGTTAAGGATGAAACAAAAAAAGAACTGAAAACGATTATTTCTGCTTATTATGATGAGTATTCTGGATTAAATTTGAAAACAAAAAGATTTCTGAAACAAATGGAAAGTCTAAAAGGTCTAGGTCAAGATTGACAATGAGATTAATTTTAGATATGATAATTTTTAATTAAAACGCAAAGATGGAAAAGAGTACTTAACATCCCTCTATAGAAGCGATCCTAGGATAGTGTGAGCTAGGAAATAGAGCGTTAAGGAAGGCATTCCGGAGCGTTGAGTGCCTTTTGGCTTTTAAAGTGGCTGCATTTATGTGCAGCAAATAGGGTGGAACCGCGGGTAACTCTCGTCCCTATGCTATTACAGCATATGGGAGCGGGAGTTTTTTTACGTCCAGCTCCAGCGCCTAGCCCCTCGATTGAAAAATAAAGAGCATTTTTCATTGGTCAAATAAACCGCGACAATAAAAGTCAAAAGCAGACTTTTCTTGTCGCAGAACAATTGCTTGTCGGGGCAAAACAAGGCGCTTCCGCTTTTGGGCTCATATGCTAAAAATTCAAAAGGAAGGGAAGTTAAAAAATGAACATTCAAAACATGATTTTAACATTGCAAAAGCATTGGTCAGAACAAGGCTGTATCCTTATGCAAGCTTACGATGTTGAAAAAGGAGCAGGGACAATGAGTCCTTATACATTCCTGCGAGCAATTGGTCCGGAACCATGGAATGTGGCCTATGTAGAGCCGTCTCGTCGTCCAGCAGATGGTCGTTATGGGGAAAACCCAAACCGCCTTTATCAGCACCATCAATTCCAAGTTATTATGAAGCCTTCACCAGATAACATCCAAGAGCTATACCTAGACTCTTTAAGAGCATTAGGAATTAACCCTTTGGAACATGATATTCGTTTCGTTGAGGACAACTGGGAGAATCCATCCCTTGGTTGTGCAGGTCTAGGCTGGGAAGTATGGTTAGATGGTATGGAAATTACACAGTTCACGTATTTCCAACAGGTTGGTGGTTTAGAGTGTAAGCCAGTTTCTGTTGAAATCACATACGGGATTGAGCGATTAGCTTCATACATTCAAGATAAAGAAAATGTATTTGACTTAGAATGGACGGAAGGATTCACGGTTCGAGATATTTTCATGCAACCAGAGTATGAACATTCAAAATATACGTTTGAAACTTCTGATACAGAAATGCTGTTCAATCTATTTAATACGTATGAAAAAGAAGCTCATCGCCAAATGGACGAAGGTCTAGTACATCCTGCTTATGATTATGTATTGAAATGCTCTCATACCTTTAATCTTTTAGATGCGAAGGGAGCTATTTCGGTTACGGAACGTACAGGATATATTGGACGTTGCCGTAATTTAGCGAGAAAAATTGCGAAGACATTTTATGAAGAAAGGGAAAAACTTGGTTTCCCTATTTTAAAGGCAAAGGAGGAGAATCGTCATGAGTAGGGATTTACTAATTGAGATTGGTTTAGAAGAGATGCCAGCGAGATTCGTGACGAACTCAATTGAGCAATTAACGGATAAACTAAAAAATTGGTTTGCTGAAAAGCAAATTGAAATTGGTGACGTCAAATCTTACTCTACTCCTCGTCGTCTAGCTGTTCTAATCAATGACGTCTCAGAAGCACAAGAAGATATACAAGAGGAAGCAAAGGGTCCTGCCAAGAAGATTGCTTTAGATGAAAGTGGTAATTGGTCCAAAGCAGCAATTGGATTTACTCGAGGACAAGGGATGAGTGTTGATGACATTTATTTTAAAGAGATAAATGGGGTTGAATACGCTCATGTTGAGAAATTCACTAAAGGTCAGGAAACAAAGTCTCTTTTACCAGAATTAAAGCAAATTATTACAGGATTAACTTTCCCAAAAAACATGCGTTGGGCGAATGAAGAAATTAAATACATTAGACCGATTAAATGGCTAGTCGCTATGTTTGGAACTGAAGCAATCCCGTTTGAGATTACGGACGTAGCAACAGCTACTTGGACGAGAGGTCATCGTTTCTTAGGCGATAAGGTTGTAATTTCTTCACCAGAAGAATATGTTGTAACACTGCTTGGCCAATACGTTATTGCCAATAGTCAAGAACGAAAAGATGCAATTGTTTCTCAGTTGAAAAAGATTGAGGAAGAAAATGGTTGGATCATCCCGATAGATGAAGAGTTATTAGAAGAAGTTAATAACCTAGTAGAATATCCGACAGCTCTTTTTGGTCGTTTTGAAGAAGAGTTTCTTGAGTTACCTGAGGAAGTGCTCATAACTTCGATGAAAGAGCACCAACGTTACTTCCCGGTTAAATCCAAGGACGGCAAGCTACTACCATTTTTCGTAACTGTTCGAAATGGGGATCATCAGCATTTAGATACAGTCGCAAGAGGAAATGAGAAAGTATTAAGAGCTAGACTTGCAGATGCTGCATTCTTCTATAAAGAAGATCAGAAGATGGAAATTGCTAAGGCTCTTGAAAAATTCAAAACGATCGTTTTTCACGAAGAAATTGGAACGCTTGCTGAGAAAGTGGAAAGAGTTAAAGCTTTAACAAACAAGTTAACAGCTGAACTAAATTTTACTGATGCAGACAAAAAAGTTGCAGCTAGAGCAGCAGAAATCAGCAAATTCGACCTAGTCACGAATATGGTTTATGAATTCCCAGAGCTACAAGGATTTATGGGTGAAAAGTATGCAATCCAAAAAGGTGAAGATGCACTAGTTGCAAAAGCAATTAACGAGCATTATATGCCAAGAAACGCTGAAGATTCACCTGCAGAAACGAATGCTGGTGCGGCACTTGCGATCGTTGAAAAATTGGATACCATTGCATCAACCATTGCTATCGGGGTCATCCCGAGTGGTTCACAAGACCCTTACGCACTGCGCAGACAGGCAACAGGGATTGTGCAGACTCTTATTCATAAAAATTGGGATATTGAACTAGAACAACTTATTAGCTTAAGCATTGAAATGATTGAATCAGCAAATTTTGCAAAGCTTAGCCGTGAAGAGCTTGAAAAAGAGCTATTAAGCTTCTTTAAGCTTAGAATTAAGCATCTACTTCAAGAACGTGGAGTTCGTTACGATTTAATCGATGCTCTGTTAGCTGGACAAATTGGTGTCATTGCATCGTTAGTACGCAAAGCGGAAATCCTTAATGTGAAAAAGGATGAAGAAGGCTTTAAGGAAAGCATGGAAGCACTAAGCAGAGTCATTAATATTTCAAGTAAAGCCGATGCTCCAGGAGAAATTGAGACGACATTATTTGAAAATGAATATGAGCGTAATCTTTATAATCAGCTTGTAGAAGTAGAAAAAACTTTGGAAAGCAATGTATCGGAACAAGAAACCTATGAACTACTTGTTTCTCTGAAGGATAGAATTAATGATTATTTCGACCATACGATGGTTATGGTGGATGATGAAAAGTTAAAAGCCAATCGCTTAAACCTAATGGTTAAGCTTGCGAATAGAATTAAAGACTTTGCAAACGTAACAGAAATCATCGTAAAATAGAATTTCAAAAAAGGGGCCGGTTCACAAAGAACTTGGCTCCTTCTAACTTTATAATGAAAATATTTCGAAAAGTGTTTCGTTATCGTCAACAAATATTCTTTTCATTTCCATTATGTAGTATATAATAATGAATATAAAGTATAGCATTATTCGTGTTTGAACTAGCATGTTAGGTGGTGAGTACAATAGAACTAAATAAAAGACAAGAGCAAATCCTTGCGATTGTGAAGGAGAATGGTCCAATCACTGGAGAACAGATTGCGGATAGATTGAATTTGACACGTGCGACTCTACGTCCTGATTTAGCTATTTTAACTATGTCTGGATTTTTAGATGCCAGGCCACGGGTTGGTTATTTCTATACAGGCAAATCAAGTGTTCAGCTGCTTACAGAAAACCTGAAAAAGCTTTATGTAAAGGACTATCAGTCTATTCCAGTAGTAATAAGTGAAAATGTTTCCGTCTATGACGCAATTGTAACGATGTTTCTAGAGGATGTGGGGACACTATTTGTAGTGGATCAACAAAATCTATTAGTAGGAGTATTATCAAGAAAAGACCTTCTCCGAGCAAGCATTGGAAAGCAGGAATTAACGACTCTTCCGGTAAATATAATTATGACACGGATGCCTAACATCACCATGTGTGTAAAAGAAGACTTACTAATTGATGTAGCTCAGAAGCTTATAGATAAACAAATTGATGCATTACCAGTCGTAAAAGAAACAGAAAAAGGCTACGAAGTAATTGGCCGTGTAACAAAGACTAATTTAACAAAAGCGCTGGTTGCTTTGGCCAGTAATGAATAGGAATTGTAACATCGCATATAAATAGGCCGGTTTAAAAATGTGACAGAGGGGATGATTTTTAGAATGGGAAGTATGCCGATCATCTATGTTGTATCTGACTCTGTTGGGGAAACAGCAGAACTTGTAACAAAGGCTGCTGTGAGCCAATTTAATGGTAGTAATGCAACGATTAAACGGTTTCCGTATGTGGAAGACATAGAAGATGTTGATGAAGTGATTTCTCTTGTGAAAATGGACAAGGGTATGATTGCCTATACATTGGTAAAACCAGAAATTCGTGAATATATGAAGCAAACAAGTGTAAAAGAAGGTATCTATGCTTGTGACATTATTGGTCCACTAATTGATGATATCCAGCAAGCAAGTGGATTAAAGCCATTGTTTGAACCAGGGCTAGTACGTAAGCTTGATGAGGATTATTTTAAAAAGGTCGAAGCAATTGAGTTTGCGGTTAAATACGATGATGGTAGGGATCCGAGAGGGATTCTAAAGGCCGATATTGTGTTAGTTGGGGTTTCTAGAACTTCAAAGACACCTCTCTCTCAATATTTAGCGCATAAGAGACTAAAGGTGGCAAACGTCCCTTTAGTTCCAGAGGTTGACCCGCCTGAAGAGCTATTCCAAACATCACCGGAAAAATGTTTTGGACTTAAAATCAGTTCGGACAAACTTAACAGTATAAGACGAGAACGTCTTCTTTCACTCGGCTTGAACGATCAAGCAAGCTATGCAAATGTGTCGCGCATCCAGGAAGAGCTAGAGTATTTTGAAACGATTGTTACTCGAATCGGTTGTCAAACAATTGATGTGACGAACAAGGCAGTAGAAGAAACGGCTAACATCATTTTAAACCAGTACTATAAAAGTAAAATATCTGAATAATGGATGGAGAAACTAGTACAGATTCAAGGTGCTGGTTTCTTTCTTTTTTTGGGGCTGATGATAGTAAAAATGGTGTTATCATAGACCAAATTCATCATACGCATAATTTTTTCTTAATTAGAGAGAAAAAATAATGGAAAACTGCAATTGTTTATACTATAATAAAAAATTGTGATAAAAATGTTTATAATAGGTTTAGACTGAGTACTGAACGAATAAACTAAATATGGATAGAAGTCAAGACAAGTGCCGAAAGAAAATTCGACAAATAGTGATTCCGAAAGTTATTCCTTTTTTTAAGCAGGAATATATGGAGTGATGTAGAATTTATAGTACAATAGAGAAACTGAAGGTAATTGTGGACGCAGATTCATGTCCTGTAAAAGAGGAGATTGTCGAAATTTCTAGAGGGTTCGGTGTAAGTCTTATCTTTGTTGCCTCCTATAATCATGTACGTAATGATTCATTAGGTGGCTCATGGCATTATGTGGATTCAGATAAAGAGGCTGCAGACTTGTTTATTATGAATCATGCAAATGCCGGAGATGTTGCCGTAACACAAGATATCGGTTTAGCCTCGACCCTTCTTTCAAAAAAGGTAATTGTTCTAGATCCACGGGGAAATTTATATGAAGAAAAGGACATTGAGTCCGCATTACATATGAGGTATTTATCAGCAAAAGCTCGCAGGAGCGGAAAATATGGAAAAGGCCCAAAACCTTTTACCCGTGAAGATCGAATCCGATTTGAGAAAAATTTTATAAAAATATTGTCGAAAATTAAAGGGGATTTTTAATTTTTGCCGAATATCTGATAAATGAGTCCAGGTTTCCTGAGAACTACCTTTTTGAAAATATGACTGAAATATGGAGTTGTTCTCAATGCATGCGCGAATTGCTGAAGAAAAAATAAATGAAATTCGCCAAGCTGTTGATATAGTTGATTTAGTAAGCGACTATGTGCAACTAAAAAAACAAGGGCGTAACTATTTTGGATTATGTCCATTTCATGGCGAGAATTCGCCGTCGTTCTCCGTTTCCCCTGAAAAACAAATCTTTCATTGTTTTGGTTGTGGAGCTGGAGGAAATATTTTTTCGTTTTTAATGGATCTCGAAAGCCTTTCCTTTCAAGAAGCTGCAGTAAAGCTAGCAGAAAAGGCGAATATTGAACTTGAAATATCTCCTTCCGCGGTTTCGAAAGAATCTTCTGTACCGCCAGAAATTAGACAAATGGTGGAAGCTCATGAGTTAATACGTAAATTCTACCATCATTTACTTGTAAACACAAAAGATGGTCAGCACGCGTTAGAATACTTATTGGGAAGAGGATTTACATTAGAATCGATTGAGAAATTTCAAATTGGATATGCCTTAAATTCATGGGACTTTGTTTATAAGTTTTTGACAAAGAGGAATTTCGAACCTGAAGTCTTGGAAAAATCGGGACTCATTATAAAGCGGGAAAGAGATGGAACCTATTTTGATCGATTTAGAGATCGAATTATGTTTCCAATATTTGACCAAAAGGGAAATACGATTGCTTTTTCTGGGAGATCACTCGGGGCAGATGAGCCCAAATATTTAAATAGTCCCGAAACGGCAATCTTTAATAAAAGTAAAATTTTATATAATTTTCATTTAGCTAGACCAAGTATTCGAAAGCTACAACAACTTATACTATTTGAAGGCTTTGCAGATTGTATTGCTGCCGATCGTGCGGGAGTAGAGAATGGTGTTGCCACGATGGGAACATCTTTAACTGCCGAACATGTCTCTTTAATTCGCAGGAATACAGATGCAGTTACCATTTGTTATGACTCAGACAACGCTGGAATCGAGGCTGCTTACCGTGCATCTAGTCTTTTAGTAGAAGCTGGTGCTCAAGTAAGAGTAGCGATGATGCCAGATGGATTAGACCCTGATGATTATATTAAGAAATACGGGGAAGCTAAGTTTACAAAAGAAATCATTGGTGCGAGTATGACACTGATGTCGTTCAAACTTGTTTACTTTAGAAGAGGAAAAGATCTTCAAAACGAAGGAGATCGGCTCCAATATATCGAAAAAGTATTAAAGGAAATTAGTCAGCTCGATAAAGCAGTTGAAAGAGATCATTATTTAAGGCAAATAGCGAATGAATTCTCACTTTCATTGGAAGCCTTACAGGAAGAGCAGAAGCAAATATATTTTTCTAATAAGAAGAATAGCCGTGGGCAAGCCATAACTGAACAGAAAAAATTAGTTATTGCTCCCAGGCAGCCTGAGCTACCTAAAAAAGCTTTCCACAATGCTGAAAGAAGATTAATTTACCACATGATGAGAAATCCAGATATTGCTCACAAAGTGCAAGATAGGCTCACGGGCCATTCCTTTAACATTGATGAACACCAGGCTATTATCACTTATCTATATGGATATTTTGAAGAGGGACTAGAACCTAATCCAAGCCACTTTATGAATTATTTGACAGACGATAAGCTCAAGAGAATAATTGCCAACATTGAGATGATGTCCATAAATGAAGAAATAAGCGACCAGGAATTATCCGATTATATTAATCAGGTGTTGAAACATCAAAAAATGTTAAAAATAAAGGAAAAAGAAAAAGAGCAACAAGAAGCCGAGCGACATGGTGATTTTACCAGTGCAGCGAGGATTGCGATGGAAATTATTCAGCTTCGTAAAACTTTATGATGCGGGATTTAGTTTTAATAAATTGGTTTTGTGATTTTTAGAAGGAGGGGTACATATGGCTGAAAAGTCGGCCCGTTCAAAAGAGGTTGATTCAGATTTGACCCTAGAACAAGCAAAAGAACAGATTACGGAATTAGGAAAAAAGACAGGCGTGTTAGCCTATGATCATATTGCTGAAAAGCTATCTAGTTTCGAGTTAGATTCCGATCAAATGGATGAATTCTATGCAGTTTTGGAAGAACAAGGTGTAGAGCTAGTTGACGAGAACGATGAAAGTGATCCAAACGTACAAGAACTGTCTAAAGGGGAAGAGGAATTTGACTTAAATGACCTCAGCGTCCCTCCTGGTGTTAAGATTAATGACCCAGTTCGTATGTATCTTAAAGAAATCGGTCGTGTTGACTTGCTTTCTGCTGAAGAAGAAATTCGCTTAGCCGAAAGAATTGAACAAGGTGACGAAGAAGCCAAGAGGCGTTTGGCAGAAGCAAACCTTCGTTTAGTAGTTAGTATTGCTAAAAGATACGTGGGTAGAGGAATGTTGTTCCTTGATTTAATCCAAGAAGGTAATATGGGACTAATTAAAGCAGTAGAAAAGTTCGATTACCGTAAAGGATTCAAATTCAGTACCTACGCTACTTGGTGGATTCGTCAGGCGATTACTCGTGCGATTGCCGACCAAGCAAGAACCATTCGTATCCCGGTTCATATGGTTGAAACCATCAATAAATTAATACGTGTTCAACGCCAATTACTTCAAGATTTAGGGCGCGAACCATCTCCAGAGGAAATTGCTGAAGATATGGATTTAACTCCTGACAAGGTTCGAGAAATTTTAAAAATTGCTCAAGAGCCAGTTTCTCTTGAAACTCCAATTGGTGAAGAGGACGATTCACACTTAGGAGATTTCATTGAAGACCAAGATGCAACTTCTCCTTCGGAGCATGCTGCTTACGAATTATTGAAGGAGCAATTAGAAGACGTTCTAGATACCTTAACAGACCGAGAAGAAAATGTTCTACGTCTTCGTTTTGGGCTTGACGACGGACGCACAAGAACTCTTGAGGAAGTCGGTAAGGTCTTCGGTGTAACGCGTGAACGTATTCGACAAATCGAAGCAAAAGCTTTACGCAAACTAAGACATCCAAGCAGAAGCAAACGTCTAAAAGACTTTTTAGAATAGAGTCTAAAAAAATATATTGCCAGAAAATAGTTTACTTCATACAATTGAGGTAAACTATTTTTTTTTAAAATAAAAGGATGCGACGTAATGGATGAAAATCGTAAAAAAATTATTATCAATGAAATTCTATATTGGAAGCAGAATAAAATGCTTCCTGAACAATATTGTGATTACCTTTTAGCCTTGTATACAGAAGGAAATCAACCTACGGAACAAGGGAAATCAAAGGCGAAACTTGGTAAATATAATTTGCTTCCTTTATTGTTAATTCCAGTATTTGTTTTTTTATTATATTTTACAGAATTATCTTTCGATTTGCAAATGGGTCTTTCCAGTATTATATTGCTATGTGGAGTTGCCCTTACAGTATATTTTTTCAAAAAAGGAATGGCATTTCAAATTTCTTTAGTTATTTCGGCACTTTTGCTTTTGCTGATTAGTGTTGAATGGATCGTTCATTTTTTTCCTGAAGGAATCATTATTCTCTACGCTGTGCTTATAGGGAACTGCTTGTTATGGTTATTAGCAGGAAAGAAATTAAAGCTCATGTATTTCCTTTTATCAGGGTATGTGGGAATGGGGTTGCTTGTCATTTCAATGTTTCTTTAATTTTAAGTAATGTTAAGAAAATTCAATTAATACCCTTATAATAATATTGTAAGCGAATTCATTTATAGGTCAAGGATAATTTTCCGGATTTTTCATTTTCGCTATTTTCGAATTGAATGTTAGAAGAATAAAATTTAGAAGACAAACGAAAACTAGTTGAAATTGTAGCGAAGTTTTTGACTTTTTTATGAACTTAGTGTGACAAACTTTACTTTAGGGCTTTTCCTTCTATCGTTTTTCGAGTACAATAAGGGTTGTTTGTATATATATTTAGTTGACTGATTGTTCTTACATAAGGGAGGTTATTGCAATGAATCGTAATCCAATTATTCCATTCGTTTTAATTATGGTACTAGGAATTGCTGTTATGTTCTTAATGTCATTTAAAGGTCTTGGTGATATGAAAGAAATCGCTGAAGAGAAAGAAAATGGCGGAGAAAAAACAGAAGAGGTTGCAAATGCAACACCTGAAGAATTGTTCCAACAAAAGGGCTGTGTAGGATGCCATGGTGGAGACTATAAAGGAGTCACTGGTCCATCATTAATCGGAGTTGGAGACAAGCATAGTCAAGAAGAGCTTGTAGACATTCTTACAAATGGTACAGATGGCGGTATGCCTGGTGGCTTAGTTGCTGGCAAAGAAGCAGAGATGGCTGAATGGCTTGCTACTCTAAAATAAGCTCAAAATAGGTAACGAAAGTCCTTTGCATATGTAAAGGACTTTTTTTATACTTATAAAATGGAGTTATCCATAGAATTTGTAAAGTGGTGAAGGAATGAATATAGATAAATTGTCGCAGAGATTGCAATCAGTAGCGGGGTACATACCTGAAGGAAGCAGTATTGCTGATATTGGTTCAGACCATGCTTACTTGCCGTGTCATGTTGTGAAAAAAGGACGTGTACCCTTCGCGATTGCAGGTGAGGTAGTAGAAGGTCCATTTCAATCAGCAAAAAAGCAAGTAGAGTCCGAAGAATTGACGAACCAAATAGACGTGAGAAAAGGAGATGGCCTTGCGGTACTCTCACCAGGGGAAGTAGATTGCATTACTATCGCTGGTATGGGTGGGGCTTTGATCGCAAGTATTCTCGAACAAGGCTTGGATAAACTCGAAGGTGTCACAAGGCTAATTCTTCAGCCGAACTTAAGTGCACAGTCGATCCGAGTTTGGTTAATTGATCATGAATGGCAATTAATAGCGGAAGAGATTTTAGAAGAGGACGGAAAAATCTACGAAATTCTTGTAGCTGAAAAAGGGGAACCGCATCGACCATATAATCAGGAAAAAATTCATTCTGAATTATTAATGGGTCCATTTTTGTCATCTAAAAAAACAGAACCTTTCGTGAAGAAATGGAAAAGTGAAATGAAGAATTGGATGCGAATATTAAGTAAGCTCGAGCAAGCGGCTGATACAGAAGATAACCGTCAAAAGAAAGAAGAATTACAAAATAAGCTACGCATGGTTGAGGAGGTTCTTGACTAAGAATGAAGAGAGCGAACGGATATGAAATCATTCAATTATTTGAGCAATTCTCGCCGAAATCTTATGCCATGGAAGGTGACAAAGTAGGACTTCAAATTGGCAGATTAAATAAGCCTGTTGAAAAAGTACTCATTGCTTTAGATGTTCTTGAGGAAGTAGTAGATGAGGCGATTGCAGAAAATGTGCAGCTCATCATTGCCCACCATCCCATTATCTATCGTCCATTACAAAAGATCGCGACGGAACAAACAGCTGGGCGAATTATTGAAAAATTAATCAAGCATGATATTGCCGTATATGCAGCCCATACGAATTTAGACGTGGCAAAAGGCGGAGTCAATGATTTATTAGCAGAAGCATTAGGACTTACGAATACAAAGGTCTTAGTGCCAACCTATGAATTAAAATTAAAGAAACTAGTTGTTTTTGTGCCGGAAGAAAGTGCTAAGAAAGTGAAAGAGGCATTAGGAAGAGTTGGTGCAGGTGCCATCGGCAACTATAGCCATTGTGCATTCACTGCAAGTGGAGTAGGTCAATTTCTCCCTGGCGAAGAAACAAACCCTCATATCGGTACTCAAGGAAAGCTTGAAGAAGTGAATGAAGTTCGTATCGAAACCATTTTTCCAGATAACATTGAAAAAAAAGTTCTTTCTGCAATGCTGAAAGCTCATCCGTATGAAGAAGTCGCTTATGATATTTATCCTCTAGACAATCAAGGAGAAACGCTAGGGCTTGGTCGAGTTGGTTATGTCGATGAAATGACATTAGGACAATTTGCAGAGCGTGTAAAAGAAGCTCTTGACGTTAAAGGTGTTCGTGTTGTTGGCGATTTACAAACTCCAGTAAAAAAAGTGGCTGTCTTAGGTGGAGATGGGAATAAATATTATCGTTCAGCCAAATTTATGGGTGCAGACGTATATGTCACAGGAGATTTATATTACCATGTTGCCCATGATGCACAGATGGAAGGGGTAAATATTATCGACCCTGGTCACAATGTAGAGAAAGTCATGAAAGCTGGAGTAGCGAAAACTCTAGCTAAAATGACGCAAGAAAAAGGGCTAGATGTGACGTTTGTGGCTTCTAAACTGAATACAGACCCGTTTCAATTTGTGTAAATTAGGAGAAGACTAGCGGGTGTATCTGATGTTTGGTTCATGCGGACACTATTGGTAGGATTTTTGAAAAAGTAGTCTTCATGGAGATTTCATGCGGACACTGTTGACTGGATTTTTGAAAAAGTAGTCTTCATGGAGAGTTCATGCGGACACTGTTGGTAGGATTTTTGAAAAAGCTGTCTTCATGAAGGGTTCATGCGGACACTGTTGATAGGATTATTGAAAAAAGTGTCTTCATGGAGAGTTCATACGGACCCCTTTATCGGATTTTCTAAAATAGTTGTCTTCATGAAGAGTTCGAGTGAAGCCAGACCTAATAGTGAACATATTAAAAAGAGAAGCTGTCCCCAAGGGGCAGCTTCTCTCATATTTTACTTAACAGTTTTCACTTTAGGTAAAATTTTGCTTAAAGGAACATTCTTTTCAGTTTTCCAAGTTGATTCATCATTTGGATCAAACTGCTCAATAAAAGCAATAACCTCTTTTGTAATCGGTGTTGGAGTAGATGCTCCAGACGTTACAGCTACATTTTTCGCATCCTTAATCCACTCAATGTTCAGCTCGCTCAAATCGCCAATGCGATAAGCCTTCGTCCCAGCAATTTCTTCTGATACCTGCGCCAAACGATTCGAGTTATTACTCTTTGGATCCCCAACAACAATCGTTACGTCAGCTTCCCCAGCTTTTTGTGCTACCGCTTCCTGACGAACCTGTGTTGCATTACAAATTTCATTATGAAATTCTGCATGAGGATATTTTTCTAACAATAGTTCAACGATATGTTTAACATCCCATTGACTCATCGTTGTTTGGTTCGTCACAATAATTTTGTCAAAATTAAGATTTAAATTTTTTACATCCTCTTCTGATTCAACAAGGTGTACGATATCAGGAGCTACACCTACTGCTCCTTCAGGCTCGGGATGTCCCTTTTTACCAATATAAATAACTTGATAACCTTCTGCCTTTTTCTCACGGATAAGGTCATGAGTTCTTGTTACATCTGGACAAGTAGCATCTAGCGTGACAAGACCTTTCTTTTTTGCTAACTCTCGTACTTCTGGTGAAATACCGTGAGCTGTAAAAATAACCGTTCCTGTATCCACTTTTTCAAGGATTTCAAGGCGGTTGCTACCATCTAAAGTGATAATGCCTTCTTCTTCAAAAGCATCGGTAACGTGTTTATTATGAACAATCATACCGAGGATATAAATAGGTCTCGGTAATGTTTTATCTAAAGCCGCATTTCTCGCAATTACCATGGCATCGACAACACCGTAGCAATAGCCGCGTGGAGAAATTTTGATTACATCCATTTAAAGTCCAACCTCCTATAAAAAGCAAAACATGCTCTCAATCTATGAATCCATTATATCGGACTTCTAGGAAAACCTCAATTTGAGGAAGTTGGAAATTAAAAAGGCTCTTTTCGCAAAGATTATTGCTTTTAGATAAAAATTGACTTAAATGAATAGCCAGATTTCCTTTTAAAACAGTAAATGGGCAGCGAAAAGTACCGTGCAAAAATATTTATAGCACTAAACCATGTAGGAGGTGGATATACCACCTTATAGGTGGATAAACCACCTTGTAGGTGTAAATGTCGGCTTCTGGACATTTACGAAAAAAACAATAATCGATAAGAAAACAGCGAAGAAAAAGAATGCTTCCTAAACAGCATTCTTTCTACACGTATAACTTTGGAACAGACTGTCCTTTGTTCGATTTTCCTTGTTCCATCGGTTCTAAATTTTCTTTCATGCTTTCTCTATTACTTGAAGGCTTGCGTTCTGATGTACGTTTTGTCTCTTTTGCTGGTTCTTCAGTGGAAGTATTTTCTTCTGAGTCCGATGGCAAATCTTTAAATCCTTTATACAGTTTCCATAGAGACGGAAGATTTCGTACAATTGGTCCATACTGCTGTACCATAGGTCCAACTTGTTGAGCCGTGTTCAACACTTTTTGCGTATTCGTTAAAAAACCATTAAGGGCACTAGGATCCGTTAATCTTTTTAAGAGCCCTCCGCCGCTGCTACTACGTCCAGCAGCTGAAGCTGGTCCAAAGGAAAATGGATTTGCTCCTCCCGCTTGCCTTCCTCCTCTACCTAAGATTTTAGCAAGTAATCCACCTCCGCCTCTTGACGGGCCAGGTGCTCTCATTCCGCCTCCCATTCGATTCATCTGGGGGAAACTCCCCCTTGGCATTCTTGGTGGCATCATTCGTGGTGGAAGAGGTCCTCTCATTCTTGGTTGCATACTGAGTCCTCCTTTCAATCATTCGGAACTCATTTTAAGTTCATCTCTCCTATTAACCTATGCATAAAATGAGGAATGGTTTAAGACTTTTGCGGATGTTGATTGTATTTTCGATTAATCAATAATTTCAAATGCTTTGTATGCGTACTTTCGAAAAAAATGCTTATTTGAAAAAAGATGGCAAGCAAATTGGCACAACAGGGAAAACTTTATTATAATGGAATGATGACAATACCTATAGGTAGGATTTATTAAAAGGAGCAGGAAAATGACAGAATCAAAATTTAAGATATATGAGTTTAAACCGTTTATAATGGAGGCGTTGGACAAAATTGGTTTTTATGAACCAACAGAAATTCAACAGAAACTTATCCCTCTCGTTTTAAAAGGGGAAAGTGCCATCGGACAATCGCAAACAGGAACGGGAAAAACGCATTCTTACATATTGCCGATTATCGAAAAAATAGACCCAGCTAAAAAAGAGGTACAAGCTGTTATCACAGCTCCTACTAGAGAGCTTGCCAATCAAATTTATCATGAGATTATAAAGGTAACAGAACACGCAACTGAAAACGAAATCACAACTCGTTTATTTATCGGTGGAACAGATAAGCAAAGGGCAATCGAAAAGCTAAAGACTCAGCCACATATTGTTGTAGGGACGCCAGGAAGAATTAATGACCTAACAAAGGATCAAGCCTTATTTGTTCATAAGGCAAATACCCTTGTGGTCGACGAAGCAGATTTAATGCTTGATATGGGCTTTATTGAAGACGTGGATCAAATTGCTTCAAAAATGCCTCAAAAGCTGCAAATACTTGTATTTTCCGCGACAATTCCGGAAAAGCTCAAACCATTTTTGAAAAAATACTTAGAAAATCCGAAGTATATTCAAATTGAGCCAAAGCAATTAACTGCTGCAAATATTGATCATTATCTGATTCCATCAAGACATCGCGACAAAAAGGAAATGGTATATGAAGTTTTAACTGCTGTAAATCCGTATTTGGCAATTGTGTTTACAAACACGAAAAAGATGGCAGATACAGTGGCAGACTCCTTAACTCAGAAAGGGCTGAAGGTTGGAAGAATCCATGGAAATCTTAGCCCGAGAGAACGTAAAAAAATGATGAAGCAAATTTGGGATTTGGAATACCAATATATCGTTGCGACTGATTTAGCGGCTCGAGGAATTGATATTGAAGGCGTCAGCCATGTTATTAACTATGAGCTTCCAAGTGATTTAGACTTCTATGTGCACCGTGTAGGACGAACAGCTCGAGCAGGAAAAGGGGGACTTGCCCTCACAATCTATACGCAGTCTGATGAGGATGCTTTGAACCGATTAGAAACCCTTGGCGTTGAATTTAAGAATGTGGACGTCAAGCAAGGGGAAATTGTTGAAATTGGTGACCGCAATAAGCGTAAAAAGCGTGTAAGACAGCAGAATGAAGTCGATGCAATGGCAAAATCGTTTGTAAAGAAGCCGACAAAGGTTAAGCCTGGTTATAAGAAAAAGATGCAGTGGGAAATGGATAAAATAAAGAAGCGACAAAATCGTATAAAGCGGAAAAAGTAAAGCAAAGGGAGAGGATTGTATGTTGAAAATTGGATCACATGTTTCCATGAGTGGAAAGGAAATGCTGCTAGGGGCAAGTCAAGAAGCAGTATCTTACGGTGCCAATACATTCATGATCTATACAGGTGCCCCGCAAAATACTCGAAGAAAAAAACTCGAGGAATTAAATATTGAAGCTGGTCTTTTGCATATGAAGGAACATGGTATTGATGAAATTGTTGTTCATGCTCCGTACATCATTAATATTGGGAATACGACAAATCCAGATACGTTTGATTTAGGTGTCCGTTTTCTCAGAACTGAAATTGATCGCACAGAGGCACTTGGTGCAAAGCAAATCGTACTTCATCCAGGTGCTCATGTAGGTGCTGGAGCTGAAGCGGGAATTAAGAAGATTATTGAGGGCTTAAACGAGGTTTTAACTGGCCAAGAAACGTTGCAAATTGCTTTAGAAACAATGGCTGGTAAAGGTTCGGAATGCGGAAGAACTTTCGAAGAGATCGCGATGATTATTGATGGTGTTACGCACAATGATCGCCTCTCAGTTTGTTTTGACACTTGTCACACACATGATGCAGGCTACAATCTGGTTGAGGATTTTGATGGCGTGCTAAATGAATTTGATAAAATTGTTGGCATTGACCGCATCAAGGTCCTTCATATTAATGATAGTAAAAATGAGCGTGGTGCAAGTAAAGACCGCCATGAAAACATTGGTTTTGGGCATATTGGCTTTGAGGCCCTTAACTATATTGTGCACCACCCACAATTAGGGGCCATTCCAAAGATATTAGAAACACCGTTTGTAGGAGAAGATAAGAATAATAAAAAGGCTCCGTACAAGCATGAAATTGCGATGCTTCGCAGCAAAGAATTTAATGAGAATTTATTGGAGAATATATTAGCTGAATAGAAAGTATGAGCTGACGAGAGCTGCCTTTATTAGCGGATCTCGTCAGCTTTTTATGTCACTTCACTAATCCAAGTAATAGTCGATTCACTTGTTGTGCTGTGTCAGGACCGGCAATTTTAGCGATTTCTTTAATCACTTTATTGCGTTCAGCTTCATCAAACACATTCACATTTTTTCCTCTTAAGTAAGAAGCAATCGTATCAGCTTGATCTTTCGTAATTGAAATTTGAAACTGATTTCCATACTTTATTAAGTCTCTTCCAGTGATCGTATTAACTTTATGGTTGATAATGCTTTGAAAGATATTCATTCGTCCCACACCCCTTCTTTTTTAATGTATGAGACATAGAGTTCAATCGTGACGTGCAATACACTTTACTTTGAGGGATACTTCCTGTATACTACTAAATCGTAATGATTCTAATTTGGAAAACTAGGTGATATCATGAATTCAGGTCAACCTATCATTGAAATAAAGCAATTATCCTATCGATATGAAAAAGAAAATGTCTTAGAAAATATCGACATGACTGTCCCTCAAGGTTCTTTCTTAGCCGTTGTAGGACCAAATGGTTCGGGGAAATCGACTCTTTTGAAGCTCCTTCTTGGTCTCTTAAAAATTCAAGAAGGGGAAATCAAGATCTTCGGAGAAGATATCCAGCGTTTTAAGAATTGGCATTTAATCGGCTTTGTCTCACAAAAAGCTAATTCTTTTAATTCCGGTTTTCCAGCTACTGTTTATGAAGTAGTCGGAAGCGGCTTAACAAAGAAGGTTGGTTTATTTAAGTTTATGAACCAAAATGATCATCACAAAATTAAAGAGGCGATTGAATCTGTCGGTTTAACGAAGTTCATGAACCGTAATATTGGTGAGCTATCAGGTGGACAACAACAGCGTGTCTTTATTGCGAGAGCATTAGTGAGTGAACCGAAGTTGTTAATATTGGATGAGCCGACTGTAGGGGTCGATGCTCAAAATGTGCAGTCTTTTTATGAAATGTTAGAGGACCTAAATAAGGTTCGAGGCATTACATTATTACTCGTTACACACGATGTGGGTACAATTTCAGACAAGGTGACGGACGTAGCTTGCTTAAATAAGCATATGCATTTCCATGGAAAGTCGGAAGAGTTTGAAAAGCTACAGCATAATGAGATGTCACAGTTTTACGGACATGATGTTCATTTAATTACCCATGACCATGAGCATCATCATGAAGGAGCAAGAAGATGATTCAAGATATTTTACAATATGCATTTCTTCAAAATGCCTTTTTGGCCGGAATTATCATTGGGATTATAGCACCGTTATTAGGTGTTTTTATTGTTGTAAGAAGACTATCGTTAATTGCTGATGCTCTTAGCCATGTGACCTTGGCTGGGATTGCAGCAAGCTTACTTCTTGAAAAAAAATTCCTCATCTTTAGTGGACTGAATCCTTTATATATGGGAATGGTGTTTTCCGTTGGGGGTTCTTTATTTATTGAAAAACTAAGAAGTGTCTATAAACACTATCAAGAGCTAGCCATCCCGATTATTTTATCAGGAGGAATTGGCCTTGGAGCGATCTTTATTTCGCTTGCCGATGGTTTTAATACCGATTTATTTGGCTATTTATTTGGCAGTGTGAGCGCCGTCAGCAGAGCTGATTTATACACGATTCTCTTCATCAGTGTTTTTGTAATTGCTGCTATTATTGTACTGTACAAGGAATTATTTTTATTATCATTCGATGAAGAGCATGCAAAAGCTTCCGGAATAGCCGTGAAAAGTATCCATTTCGTCTTTATCATTATGGTCGCATTAGTCATCGCTTCATCTATGAGAATTGTCGGCATTCTTTTAGTATCGTCATTAATGACTTTGCCTGTTGCTGCAAGTATTCGTATTGCGAAGGGTTTTAAGCAGACAATTGTTTACTCACTTATTTTCGGGGAAACGTCCGTGATTGGCGGGTTAGTCCTTTCCTATTATCTTGATTTAGCTCCTGGTGGCACAATTGTCATGATTTCTGTGTTAATATTAGTAATAACGATATTGATCAAGAAGATAAATTCGGCAAGGCCTGTAAAAATGGGGTGAACGTATGAACGTAAATGAGGCTCTTCAATTATTGAAAGAAAAAGGTTATAAGCATACGGGAAAAAGAGAAGAAATGCTTGAATTGTTCTCCAATAGTGAGAGATATTTAACAGCTAAGGATGTCCTCGATGAAATGAAGGATGATTATCCGGGCTTAAGCTTTGATACGATTTATCGTAATTTATCGGTATTTGTGGATTTAGGTATTTTTGAAATGACGGAATTATCCGGGGAGAAGCATTTTCGATTTGCCTGTTCCCATAAAGAACACCATCATCACTTTATTTGTTTAGATTGTGGGAAAACAAAGGAAATCGATACTTGCCCGATGCAAAGCTTAAGAGAGAATTTACATGGCTTTGATATTTCTGGTCATAAATTTGAAATTTATGGGCGCTGCCCTGAATGTAATGCGTAGAGACAATGTTCTCTACGCATTTTCTTTTAGCCACTTATCAACCCACGCTTTAGCTTCGGACCAGCTGTGTACTCTGACTACGCCGTCAGGTACAGGGTCCTGGTTATAAGGTGTATTAAAAAGGATAACAGGAATATTGCATTGCTCGCAAATGGCAACGGCATTATCGTGCTTATCTTCGAAAAATATATCTACCTCATATTGTTTCGCTGCATTCACTTTGTCATGTGATCCAATTAATTCAATGTGATGAAAGGGCAAGTCCTGTTTCACAAACCATTCATTCGTTAACTCTAAAAGATGTTTGCTTCTTGCGCTAATAAAATATAAGTCATGAATCAGTTCCCATTCGCGTAAAACATTTTTGACTTCTTTTGTTAATGGGGATGCCTTGTAAATTTTTGCTTCATTATCCAACCACCATTTAGCAAATTCCGCTTGAGGAATATCAACATGTACGGATAAATCATACTCCTTAATATCGGAATAAGTAAGGGATAATCCGAAATCTTGATTCATATAAGGAACAATCGTGTCAGGGCTCGTAACGGTTCCATCGATGTCGATACCAAATTTTTTTCTCATAATAAACTCCTTTTATTTCGTGCTTCTTTATTTTAACCGATTTTAGCTCCGAAAAGAATGACAGACATTTACACTTTTAAAATCGACGTGAACGTTAAACAATAATAATGCTCCAAAGAAAGCGAGGGATTTCAAATATGGCAGATCAATACGATCAATACGGAAAGGCCCCTTATGCGAATTTAAGAAAAGACAATGGGGTCGAAGAGGTCGATTCACCTAGAACTGCAGATTATTTAGAGGAAACCTCAGCTGAAATGGCTGCACCAGTTACATTTGGACGATCGTACGATAACGACAGAGACTACGATACGGATAGAGACACTCGTACAGGAGGAACAGGTATGGGCTTTGCTGCCATTATCCTTTCCATCTTGTCTTTATTCGTAGCACCAATATTATTCGGGGCAGCTGGGATTATCCTTGGCTTTGTTGCACGAAGAAGAGGTGCACAAAGTCTTGGTAGTTGGGCAATCGGAATTGGAGTAGTATCGATTATCCTAGGGATTTTCATTCTCCCGTTTTTCTAAGCTATTGAAGAGTGGAGCACTTGAATAGCAAGAAAGGCTTGGCGATTATTCGCCAAGCCTTTCCTCAATATTTTATTTATTTAGAGCTGCTTCTTTTTCTTCTGCTTCTTTTTTTGCAAAATACTCAGCAGCAATTTGGTCGATTTCTTTCTTAAGTTCTTCAACCATTACTTCCTCAGGAACCTTACGAACGATTTTTCCTTTACGGAATAACAAACCTTCGCCGCGTGCTCCTGCGATACCGATATCTGCTTCTCTTGCCTCACCAGGACCGTTCACGGCACAACCTAGTACAGCTACCTTAATCGGTGCTTTAATAGTTGAAATATATTCTTCTACCTCATTGGCAATGCTGATTAGGTCGATTTCAATACGACCACAAGTTGGACATGAAATAAGCGTAGCAGCATTGGATGAAAGTCCAAATGATTTAAGAAGTTCCCTTGCAACTTTTACTTCCTCAACAGGATCTGCACTTAGTGAAATACGTAATGTATTTCCAATACCTTTGCTTAAAATAGCTCCGAGTCCTGCAGCACTTTTTACTGTACCCGCGAATAATGTACCTGATTCAGTGATCCCAAGGTGTAATGGATAATCAAAAGCTTTTGCGGCTTTTTCATATGCTTCAATCGCTAGGTTAACGTCCGAAGCCTTCATGGACACGATGATATCGTGAAAATCTAGGTCTTCAAGAATTTTAATATGGTGTAACGCACTCTCAACCATACCATCTGCAGTTGGGTAACCATATTTTTCAATAATTCTTTTTTCAAGTGAACCTGCATTGACACCAATACGAATTGGAATCCCTTTGGCCTTAGCTGCCTTTACGACCGCTTCAACCTTTTCTCTTTTTCCGATATTACCTGGATTGATACGGATTTTGTCTGCTCCACCTTCAATTGCTTTGAGGGCAAGCTTATAGTCAAAATGAATATCAACAACAAGCGGAATATTGATTTGCTTCTTAATGTCTGCAATCGCATCTGCCGCTCTTTCGTCTGGACAAGCTACACGGACGATTTGACAGCCGGCTTCTTCTAAACGTTTGATTTGAGCAACTGTTGCTTCCACATCATGTGTTTTAGTCGTTGTCATACTTTGAATTGCTAGTTCATTATTTCCCCCGATAGTTAGATTTCCAACTTTAACGGGGCGGGTTTTTGTACGATGTATAATTTCACTCAAGAGTGATTCGCTCCTTTTTAAAAAGAAATAAGCGTTAAGTAAAGTAATGATTTGCATCAGGTCGAAAACGTGTCTCTACCCTGAACAGTATAAACTACTTCAATATTATAACGCTAAATATACATTAATTGTATCAGTGAAGGAATCAACTTGACAAGAAACTTACTGGTTGAATTGGATTATTCATGTAAATTGGCATAGTCTGGGAATTTATAGGTCTTTCCAATTTGGATCTTTTCAGCTGATATGCCTTTGTTTAGACTGTTGAAATCATGAATCACTTCTTGGATAGAAACAGGAATAGCCGCATCTAGCTGTGATTCAATGATAGAAAGTACCGTGTCTCCACTATTAACCTCTTTTTCAAAATAATCCATTTCAGCGGTTGCAACTTCTTGTTCTGTATTCTCCACTTGTGCTGCAGTAGTCGTTTCAATTGTAATTGGTAGAGTTCCTTTACTTAGATCATAGTAAATGATAAACAAGATTAGGGCAATGATTCCTAGTCCGAATAATCGTTTCATGGATACTACTCCTTAATTGGGATTTTTCCATTCATATGCTTGTCTAACTAAAAATAGAACCATTGATAGATAAAAAAGTGTATGATTGAATTGTTATTTTTATTTTTGAAAAAAGTTTTTTGTAAATGTATTGTAAATATCGTCAATATTTCATTTACAATGAATCTCCAGTTCCTCATAATAATAGAGGTTTTACAGAATGGTTTGATGGAGCATCGGAAATTAGGAGTTGAAAAATTTGGGGATAAATGTTCAGCAAATGCTTTTTGAGTTTCTAGGTGGACTGGGTTTCTTTCTATTCGGGATAAAATATATGGGAGAAGGACTTCAGAGAACTGCTGGTGATAAGCTAAGGGATATTCTTAACCGTTTTACAACTAACCCCTTTATTGGCGTGTTAGCAGGAATTATTGTAACAGGGTTAATTCAGAGTAGTTCTGGTACAACCGTGATTATTGTTGGGTTAGTCAGTGCAGGTTACATGACATTACGACAGGCAATTGGGGTAATAATGGGTGCGAACATTGGAACAACTGTGACCGCCTTTATCATTGGGATCAATATCGAAGAATATGCATTACCGCTTGTCGCTATCGGTTCAATCATTCTATTCTTTTTTAAGAATAAGAGAATCCACAGCCTAGGACAAATTCTATTTGGATTTGGTGGGCTTTTCTTTGGTCTGGAGCTTATAAGTAAGGGCCTAAGACCACTTGGAAATCTAGAAACATTTCATGAATTCACCATAAATATGAGTGATAATCCTATTTTAGGCGTATTGATTGGAACGGTATTTACGATCATCGTTCAAAGCTCGAGCGCTACCGTTGGTATTTTACAGGGTCTCTTTGCGGAAGGGTTATTAGATATCCACGCAGTGTTACCCATTTTGTTTGGAGATAACATCGGGACGACGATTACAGCGGTGCTAGCATCTATTGGTGCATCTATTGCGGCTAAAAGAGCTGCTGCTACACATGTGTTGTTCAATCTAATCGGTACCACGATATTTATGATATTTTTGAAACCATTTACGATGTTTATCACGTATGTACAAAATACCTTAAATCTGAATCCAGAAATGACTATCGCTGTGGCGCACGGTACTTTTAACGTTACAAATACGATTATTCAATTTCCGTTTATTGCATTATTGGCCATGCTAGTAACAAAATTGATTCCGGGTGAGGATACTTTCTTAGAGTTTAAAGCAAGACATCTGGAGCCAGTTTTTATTGAACAATCTCCTTCCCTTGCGCTCGGACAAGCTAAGGAAGAGGTTTTACGAATGGGGCAGTTTGCCATTTTAGGGCTATCCGAAGCTAACTATTATCTTCGTACCAAGGCACAAAAGCATGCAGATTCAGCTATTAAGCTTGAAGAAGCGATCAACAATTTAGATAGGAAAATAACGAACTATTTGATTGAATTATCGTCTAGCTCATTGTCGGAAAATGAATCTACGGAACATTCTATTTTAGTTAATACAATTAGGGATATTGAACGGGTCGGAGACCACTTTGAAAATATTCTGGAGCTGGTAGATTATCAACTAGCGAATAGGGTAGGAATAACTGAGTCAGCGATGGAAGAACTTGAGGAGATGTTTGAGTTAACGATTATGACAGTTAAAGATGCTGTTAATGCACTGGACCATAACGATAAAGAATTGGCTCGGAATGTGATGAAAAAAGAAGAGCTTATAGATAAAATGGAACGTAAATTACGTAAGCAGCATATTCTGCGCTTGAGTGCTGGTGAATGCAGTGCGCAAAGTGGGATTGTTTTTGTAGATATCATAAGTAATCTTGAGAGAATTAGTGATCATGCTGTGAATATCGCTGAAGCGGTTTTAGGGGAAAGACAATAAGGGCAATTCGAGACTCGCCATTTGGCGGGTTTTTAATAATGGTTTTTTCTGCTGGAGTATGATTACATAGTTTATAAGCATAACTAAGGAAAAGGAGGTCGTTTTATGGAAATCGTCTATTGGGTCATCATAATAGCACTTTTTGTTATTTCGTTCGTTGGATTAATTTACCCAATCATCCCGAGTGTCGTGTTTTTGCTCGGTGGCTTTTTATTGTATGGTATTTTCTTTAGCTTTGAACCATTCAATTGGTTTTTCTGGCTTGTACAAGGGTTACTGATTGTCTTATTGTTTGGAGCAGACTTTGTTACGAATATGATCGGAGTAAAAAAATATGGTGGCACAAAAGCAGGAGTGTGGGGAAGTACGATTGGCCTTTTAGTTGGCCCATTTGTCATCCCTTTCTTAGGTATTATCATTGGCCCATTCCTTGGAGCAATTTTAGCCGAGGTAATCGTAAATAAAAAAGACTTTAAGAGTGCGGTATCCATTGGTTTTGGTTCGGTCATCGGTTTTGTAAGTAGTGTGATTACGAAAGGCGTAATTCAAGCCTTACAGATTATCTATTTTTTTATTGTAATTTGACGGGCTATAAAAAAATAAAAGCTGTTCCAAATGGAGTAAGATGACATCCATTGGAACAGCTGCTTTCATTAATTTATCCCGCATATTTCATAAGGACAGTTTTGACAATCGACAGTGTCCTTTAGATAGCTAATATTTTTGACGACCAATCGTTGTTGATTATAAGCAATAACATCCTTTTCTCGCAGCTCTTTTAACATACGTTGTATGACTTCACGTGTTCCGTAAGTGAAATTCGCGAGCTCTTGGTGGGTCAGCGGAAGATCAATTAATATTCCTTCATCAGTCATAATTCCATAACTATTGCATAATCGTATTATGATGGAATAAAGTCCGCCTTTTTTTCCATTCATCATTAAATCCTGGCATTTCATTTGCGCTTTTAAATATCGCGTACTTAGCCAAGATGATAAAGCGTTTTGAGCTACCGGATCCTTTTGAACAAATCGTTCAAAATCAGTTCGTTTGATCATCAACATTTCACAATCTGAAAGTGTTTTTGCGTAAAAGTGGTATTTAGGCTGTTGTTTATAGAGTTGATATTCAATCAGTAGCTCTTCTCCGGAAAGGATTTTGAGAATGAACTCCTTTCCTTTTACATGAACACGTCCGAGCGAGACACTTCCACGCAATAGGATGAACATGTAGTCGACAGAATCACTTTCATTAAAAAGTATCGTTCCAGCTTTATATTTTTGAATTGTTTCTTTATCAACAAACTCTTGTATGAGTAAACTGTACAAAGATAGGGATAGCTCATTCATAAATACCACTCCTAATGAATTACGTATTTTTTTAAAACAGATTGTGATATTCTTCACTTACTTAAAATATCGCAACTATCGGCTCGACTGTCAATATCACCTAGTCCTTGAAAACCTCTATTGATACGGTATTTAATGCCTTAATCGTTGCTATATATGGGTTAGTAGATTCATGACAAATTATCGAACTTTATGCTGAAATTAAAAAGGAATTTGGCTTTAGGTGTGGAATACTAAATAAGTGGAATGGTTATTATAGTTATGGTTACGAAAAGACAAATTATTTGAAACAATAATTCAGTTTTGGTAATCTTAACTTAATCACATTAGAAACATTTTTAATTCATAATGAGTCTAAGAATGCTTCTAAAAAACTATAGGATACATAGGGAGGAAATGAATCATGGCTTTTGAATTACCACAATTACCTTACGCTTATGACGCATTAGAACCGCATATCGACAAAGAAACAATGAATATTCACCACACAAAACACCACAACACTTATGTGACTAATTTAAATGCTGCATTAGAAGGTAACGTTGAACTTCTTTCTAAATCAGTTGAAGAAGTTGTTGCTAATTTAGATGCTGTTCCAGAAGCTGCACGTACTGCTGTACGTAACAATGGTGGTGGACATGCTAACCATTCTTTATTCTGGACAATCCTTTCTCCAAATGGTGGCGGAGCTCCTACTGGAGAATTAGCTGACGCAATTAACAGCAAATTTGGAAGCTTAGATAACTTCAAAGCTGAATTCACAAAGGCTGCTACAACACGCTTTGGTTCTGGTTGGGCTTGGCTAGTAGTTAACAATGGTGAATTAGAAGTAACTAGCACTCCAAACCAAGACTCTCCATTAATGGAAGGTAAGACTCCAGTTCTTGGACTTGATGTTTGGGAGCATGCTTACTACCTAAATTATCAAAACCGTCGCCCAGACTACATCGGTGCTTTCTGGAATGTAGTAAATTGGGATGAAGTTGCTAAACTTTACAGTGCTGCAAAATAAGAAGATTTTTAAAAGCAGAGGGATTTATCCCTTTGCTTTTTTTATGTTTTCTTTCAAAATACTTTGGACGTTAAAAAAATCCACAAAACAATTAAAAGTGAATAACGAACTTGTTTTTGTTAGAAACTACCCCTAGATATAAAGGGGAGTTTTTTTATGCGTAAAATGCTTGGAGATGTAGAATTAACTAAAGATTTGACACTGTTACTGATCATTGGTGGTTTGTATTCGTTAAGTGTTGCGTTATCAAATACATTCGTAAATATTTATTTATGGAAGCAATCAGGTGAGTTTTCAGATTTGGGAATGTATAACTTAGCTGTCGTCATTATGCAACCGATTACCTTTATCCTAGCAGGTAGGTGGGCCAAAAAAATTGACAGAGTGATTGTATTTAGAATCGGTGTCATTTTTTTAGCCCTATTTTATTTGACAGTCCTTTTAATAGGAACGAGTGCTTCAAAATTTTTACTTCTTCTTGGTGGATTATTAGGAATCGGTTATGGATTCTACTGGCTTGCTTACAATGTGTTAACCTTCGAAATCACTGAACCAGAATCGAGAGATTTTTTTAACGGTTTTTTAGGAATCTTGTCCTCCGTTGGTGGGATGATAGGACCGATTGCTGCTGGATTTATCATTGCGAAAATGAATAAAATGGTGGGATATTCAATTGTCTTTGGTATTTCTCTTGTCTTATTTTCTCTTGCTGTATTTTTAAGCTTTTTTATCAAAAGAAGGCCAGCGAAGGGGAAATATTATTTTGTTCGTATCCTCAAAGAACGAAAAGAAAATCGAAACTGGAGTCTGATTACGAACGCTAATTTTTTCCAAGGGTTTCGTGAAGGTACCTTTGCCTTCATCATTTCTGTGTTTGTATTTATTTCGACAGGAAGTGAGCTCTCTCTGGGAACCTTTGGGTTAATTAATTCCGGAATATCTTTTATTGCATACTATGTGGTTTCAAAGATGGTCAAAAAAGACATGCGAAAAAAAGCGATTCTCATTGGCGGAATCATTCTATACTTATCGATATTCGTAATTGTCTTTGAACCAACTTACATGAAGCTACTTATTTACGCTGGAATTATTGCAGTTGCCTACCCCTTATTACTTGTCCCGTATATATCCATGACCTATGACGTCATCGGAAGTGGCTGGAAAGCTGCTGAAATGAGAATTGAGTATATTGTTGTAAGGGAAATATATTTAAACGCAGGAAGAGCTGCCTCCATAATTTTGTTCCTCATTGGCATAGCTTTTTTTGACCCAGAGAAAATCACCCCAATCATTTTACTAATTCTCGGTGCTGGACATACGTTGATTTACTTCTTTGTTCGAAAAATAGAATTCTCCCAATGAATGGAAAGGTTTTGCTGCCTTTCCTTTTCCTTTGGAAAAATCTTTTTGTTGTGTCACAATAGAAATTTAGGGACGTTTGCTATAAAATAAATAGTATTGTAAGAAAGCATCTGGGAAGTGGGTAAAAACATTGGTTAATAAGAGTGAAAAAAAGAAAAAGAGAATAATACCTGTTCGTTTAAATTTATTATTTTTTATTGTGTTTTTTCTTTTTTCTGTTTTAATCCTCCGTCTTGGGGTTGTACAAATTGTGTACGGAGATGATTATAAGCGAGAAATTGAAAGAACGGAGGATATCACGGTAAATAATCCTGTTCCAAGAGGGAAAATGTATGACCGTAATGGAAAGGTTATCGTTGATAATACACCGAAAAATGCGATTACATATACCAATTTTGGTGCTAGTCAGGATGAAATGCTGGATGTTGCGAAAAAATTAGCGAAACTAATCGAGTTGAAGCCAGATAAAGTTCAAGAACGGGACAAGAAGGACTATTGGATTCTTTTAAACCCTGAACGTGCCACAAAGAAGGTATCGGAAAAAGAGAAAGAAAAGCTAAAAGAAGAATTAGAAACAAAAGAATATGATAAAAAGATTTATAACCTGCAGCTAGAACGTATTACCGAAAAGGAATTAAGTGAACTAACTGCAGACGACTTAGAAATTCTAGCTATTTATCGTGCTTTTAATAGCGGCTATGCTTTAACCCCGCAAATTGTGAAAAATGAAGATGTTACGCAAAAAGAATTCGCGCTCGTTAGTGAAAATCTACAATATCTTCCTGGGGTTGATACTACAACCGATTGGGAGAGATCTTATGCATTTGGCAGTACATTGAAGACTGTTCTCGGAAAAGTAACAGATTCGGATGAAGGGATTCCGAAAGAACAACTCGATTACTATATGGCACGCGGGTATAACCGTAATGATCGTGTTGGAAAAAGTTATATCGAGAAGCAATATGAAGAGGTTCTTCATGGACAAAAAGCAAAAGTGAAGAATGTTACCGACAAGTCAGGAAAAGTAGTTGAAACAGAAGTTATCTCTGAAGGTGAAAGAGGAAAAGACCTCGTTCTAACTATTGATATGGATCTACAGCTTGAGGTTGAAAAAGTTGTTGAAGAGGAATTAAGAAATGCAAAATCATCTGGTAGAACAAGTTTATTGGATCGAGCATTTGTTGTCATGATGGACCCGAATTCGGGGGATGTCTTAACAATGGCTGGTAAACAGTTAGTGAAAGATAGTGAAACTGGAAAAACCGAAATGCAGGATTTTGCACTTGGAAATATTTCAACCTCTTATAACGTTGGATCAACGGTAAAAGGTGCAACTATTTTAACTGGTTATCAAACGGGTGTAATCAAGCCAGGAACTGTCTTTTACGACGAACCGTTACACATTGCGGGTTCCAAGGAAATAAGTTCTTGGAAAAACTTTGGAAATACAAGCGATATCCGTGCTCTTCGTGTTTCATCGAACGTTTACATGTTTAAAACGGCCATTGCAATCGGGGAAGGACATTATCGACCTAATAAAGCTTTACCAATTAACACAAAGGCTTTCGATACGATTCGGCAATCTTTTGCTCAATTTGGTTTAGGTTCCTCTACGGGTATTGACCTGCCAAATGAGTCGACTGGATACGTAGGACCGGAAAAAACGCCAGCCCAATTACTCTTCTTATCAATTGGTCAGTATGATACGTATACCCCAATGCAATTGGCTCAGTATGTATCGACTATTGCCAACGGTGGATATCGTATTCAGCCACGTATGGTAAAGGAAATCCATTCTCCATTGGAAGAAACGAATGAATTAGGACCTATAATCAAAGAAATTCAGCCGAAAGTATTAAACCGTATTAATCTTGAAGAAGGTTGGATGGAAAATATTCATGAAGGTTTCCGTCAAGTAGTACAGAACCCTGAAGGCACAGCTTACAGTAAATTCCGAGGTGCCGATTATTTAGCAGCTGGAAAATCAGGAACTGCACAAGGATTCTACGATGGACCTTTACGAAAGAATTTCAAGAATCCAGTAGAAGTAATGAATTTAAGCTTTATTGGCTATGCACCACATGATAATCCAGAAGTTGCTATCGCAGTTGTTGTACCATGGGCCTATGAAGGACATAGTGGACACACAGCCAACTACAATATAGCAAGAAGAGCTCTTGATGCTTATTTTGATTTGAAAAAGTCAAGAGAAGAAAGCAAATTAGCAAGTCCTTCAACTACGGATAATGGGGCAGCTGAAGGAACAGAAACAGGACAAGAAGAACAACAAGAACAACAAGAACAAACAGAAGAATAAAGAAAATAAAAAAGTCGTCTTTCAAAATTGAAAGTCGGCTTTTTTATTTTCTATTTAGGGACATATTAATAAATGTGTAGCCATTGAAATTAGCAAGGAAGTTGATCATTTCAATATTCGACGAATTTTATTCTTATTCGATGCATATTTACAAAACCTTTACAATTCATTAAAACGCTATTTACAGAGAAGCTTTATTATAAATCTTGTAGGACAAAACAACCACTCTTAGGGGGAAAAAGAAAAATGAAAAGTCTTAAGAAACTAGGTTTATTTTTTATCCTAGCAGCTCTAATGGTATTCGCTGCTGCTTGCGGTAACGATACTGAAGAGAATGAAGAAACAACAGATGGTGGAAATGGAAACACTGAAGAAGCAGCAGAATTAGAAGGCAGTGTAGTTATTGACGGATCAGGTACTGTATATCCATTCATGGCTAAAATGGCTGAAAACTATATGACAAACGCTCAAGAAAATGTTTCTGTTGAAGTTGGTCGTGCTGGTACTTCTGCAGGATTCAAAAAATTCTTAGTTGAAGAAGGCGGAACAGATTTCAATGACGCTTCTCGCTCAATTAAAGATGAAGAAAAGGCTTCTGCTGACGAATTAGGAATCGAAGTTCAAGAATTAAAAGTTGCATTAGATGGTTTAACATTTGTCATTAACCCAGAAAACGATTGGGCTAAAGAATTAACTGCTGAAGAAGTTAAAAACATCTTCTTAGACAGCAAAGGTCTTAAAAATTGGTCTGATGTTCGTCCTGAGTTTCCAAATGAGCCTATCACAAAATTAGGACCAAATGAAAACCACGGAACATATGAATTCTTCTGGGAAAACATTCTTGAAGAGCAAGATTTAGATGCTGATATCAACCTTCAACAAGAGTATTCAATCTTAGTTGACTTAGTATCAAAAGATAAAAATGCTATCGCATTCTTTGGATATGGATACTATGACAGTAACAAAGACAAGCTTGCAGCTGTAAGTGTTGACTTCGGAAATGGTCCAGTTGCTCCAGCTTTAGATACAATCGGTGAAAGTGAAGAATTCGGTTATAGCCCATTCACACGTCCAGTATTTACTTACCTTAATGTAAATATGGCGAAGGAGAAACCACAAGTTTTAGATTACGCTAAGTATGTAATTGAAAATGCTCAAGACGTAGCAGCTGAAACTGGATTTGCTCCTTTAACAGATGAAGAAATTCAAGCTTCACTTGATGCTTTAAACGGATTAAAATAATTGAATTTAGAAGATGAGAAGGGGTGAAACTCTTCTCGTCTTCTTACGCATTTATAAAAGTAGGCTCTTTTCTCCAAAAAAATTTCGCCAACTGAGCTGCGAAAATTTAATGCTGAGAAAAGAGCCCTGTATGCTTTGGTGTTATAGAAAGAATATTGCGATAAATATCATAAAAATAAGAAATACTTCTTCTCATTAAAAAGGGTCAGTTTCTGGAAGGAGAAAATGATTTTGGATAAAACAATTAGCAAAGATAGAGAAAAAAACGTTAGCATCAGAAAAATGATCGAAGAAAATAAACAATCTGTTTCTTTTTCAAATATTGTAGAAACACTTATTCCCAAAATATTATTGATTATTGCTGTTATCTCCATTCTAACGACAGCGGGTATTTTAATCACATTACTTGCTGAGACAATTGAGTTTTTTAAAGATGTACCTTTTATTGAATTTTTCACAGGGACGGTTCTAAAACCACTTGGGGAAAATGCTCAATTTGGTGTGTTGCCTCTTCTTATGGGGACATTCATGTCTTCAATTATAGCGATGATTGTTGCTATTCCAATTGGATTAATGACGGCGATTTATTTAAGTGAATATGCGTCGGAGAAGGTAAGAAGAATAGTTAAACCGATATTAGAAATACTTGCAGGTATTCCGACGATTGTTTATGGATTTTTTGCTTTAACTTTCGTTACTCCGATTTTAAGAGCAATAATTCCAGAATTAGATCCAACGAATATTCTTAGCCCCGGGATCGTGATGGGGATCATGATCATTCCGATGGTGGCATCTTTATCAGAAGATGCTCTTAGTGCTGTTCCAAATGCGATGAGAGAAGGAGCATTGGGACTCGGAGCGACAAAATTAGAAGTAACATGGAAGGTTGTTGTACCTGCAGCTATTTCTGGTATCGTTGCTTCCTTTGTACTTGGAATTTCACGGGCTATTGGTGAAACGATGATTGTTACTATTGCAAGTGGAAGCTCGAAAAACTTTACCTTTGATCTTACGCAATCGATGCAAACAATGACAGCCTATATCGTAGAAGTTACTGGTGGAGATGCTCCAGCTGGTTCCACTCTATACTACAGTCTCTATGCTGTAGCGATGACATTGTTTGTGTTTACTCTCATTATGAATTTAATTGCCCAGTATATTTCTCGTAAATTTAGGGAGGAGTACTAATTATGAAATACATTGATGCGGAACAAGTACAGAAAAAATTAGGCTCCCGATTAGTCCTAAATAACTTAGCAAAAAGATTGTTTTTTCTTGCTACATTAGTTGGTCTGGTAGTCCTTGTTATTCTCATTTATCGCGTTGTTACGGACAGTATAGGTTGGATTGATTTCGATTTTCTTACGAGTAAGTTGTCAACAGATGCAGAAAGAGCAGGAATTATGGGGGCCATTTCGGGTACTTTTTGGTTAATGCTCGTTGTTGCTCCAATAACCTTTATATTAGGTGTAGGAACTGCCATTTATTTAGAAGAGTATGCAAAGAAGGGCCGTTTCCAAGCTTTCATACAAATCAATATTTCTAATCTTGCTGGGGTACCTTCTATTGTTTTTGGTCTACTCGGATTGACGGTATTTGTCAGAGGTTTAGGGATGGGTGCAGTGGTATTGGCAGGTGGATTGACAATGGCACTCCTTGTGTTACCTGTCGTTGTTGTAAGTGCACAAGAGGCGATTCGTGCAGTACCACAATTCCTGAGAGATGCTTCTTATGGTATGGGGGCAACAAAATGGCAAACAATTAAAAATGTTGTCTTGCCTGCTGCTTTACCAGGTATTTTAACAGGAGTTATATTAGCTCTTTCACGTGCGATTGGAGAAACTGCACCATTAGTAGTGTTAGGAATACCAGCTTTATTGCTTCCATTACCAGATGGAATCTTCGATAAATTTACGGTTATGCCACTACAAATTTATTACTGGACAATCGACGCGGCACTCGTTGCTGAATACGCAAATCTTGCAGCAGCAACAATTGTTGTACTATTAGTACTTTTATTCTTGATGAATTCAGTTGCAATCATTATTCGAAATAAGTTTCAAAAGAGATATTAATGGAGGAATGAACAAATGACTGTGATTACACCTAATAAAAATAGTTTCGTAAGTGATGTATCGGGAACTTCATCAGTTCATAATCAATCTGATAAAAATACAGTTTTTCAGACGAAGGATTTAAACCTTTGGTACGGAGAAGATCAAGCTTTAAAGAGCATCAATCTTGAAATTTATGAAAATGAAGTTACTGCGATTATCGGACCTTCGGGCTGTGGTAAATCAACGTTTATTAAAACTTTAAATCGAATGGTTGAACTGATTCCAGTCGTCAAGGTTTCAGGTGAAATTTTGTATCGAGAAAAAAATATTTTAGAGAAATCCTACAAGGTTGAAAACTTAAGAACTCATGTAGGAATGGTGTTCCAAAAGCCGAATCCATTCCCAAAATCTATTTACGATAATATTGCCTATGGACCAAGAATTCATGGCATACGAAATAAAAAAATCCTGGATGAAATTGTGGAAAAGAGTCTACGAGGAGCAGCTATTTGGGATGAAGTAAAAGACAGACTTCATGAAAATGCCTATGGTCTTTCTGGTGGTCAGCAACAAAGAATTTGTCTTGCACGCTGCTTAGCGATTGAGCCGGATGTCATTTTAATGGATGAGCCAACATCGGCCCTTGATCCAATTTCAACATTGAAAATTGAAGAGCTTGTACAAGAGCTTAAAAAGGATTACAGTATCATTATCGTAACCCATAATATGCAACAGGCTGCTCGTATTTCAGATAAAACAGCCTTTTTCTTAAACGGAGAAGTGGTTGAATTCGACAATACGAATAAAATTTTCTCAAATCCTTCTGATAAGCGTACAGAGGATTATATTACAGGTCGTTTCGGATAATAATTTTAAATTGAATGGGAGATGTAACTATTGGTGGTACGTGAAAAATTTCAGCTAGACTTAGATGATCTACAATCCAAGCTGATAGAGCTTGGTCGTTTAGCAGATGTTGCACTTGGAAAATCCATAGAGGCGTTAGAAACAAAAAATATTGAGTTAGCGTTAGAAATTATGGATGGTGACACAGCGGTTGATGTCTTATATGAAGAAATTAACGACTTTGCGATCCTTCTCATTGCCAAGCAAGCACCTGTAGCAATTGATTTACGAAGAATCATTGTTGCTATTAAGATTGCCACTGATATTGAACGTATTGCTGATTTTGCCGTTAACGTTGCAAAATCGACCATTAGAATTGGCAAAGAAGAGCATGTAAAGCCAATCGTTCATGTAAAAGAAATGTATCAAATTACGTCTGAGATGCTACAAGAGTCTTTACGTGCGTTTCGTGAGGAAGACGTTGTCATTGCCAAAAATGTAGCAGCAATGGACGATAAAGTGGATGATTTATATGGTGAAACGATTCGTGAATTATTAGAAATCAACAGAAATCAACCAGATAGAATGGATCAGATCGTACAGCTATCATTTGTTTCTCGTTACTTAGAAAGAGCGGCTGACCATGTAACGAATATTGCCGAGAGCATCTTCTACCTTGTCAAAGGAAAACATTATGATTTAAATGACTAATAATAGAAAAGAGGAAGTCTCAATTGACTTCCTCTTTTCATTAGCTTTTAGTTATTATTTTTGCAATCTCTTCATGGTTCATCTCGCTATTCAGTTCGAATGTCCCGACCTGAACTTTGGTATGGTAGCCATTTTCAATAAGAAATTGCTCGAATTCTTTTTCATTATCTAAGACATTTGCTTGTTTTAATTTAGATGAAATCTCCCCGGTACTCATCCCGCTCGTTATCTCTAGAGCAAAATGGACAACCTTTACTTCTTCCTTTTCAGGAGCCTTTGTTTCTACTTTTTGTTCCTCGGTTTTTTCTGGAACTTCTTTCGTTTGAGCGGCTGAAAGCTTAGCGTAATCTTCTTTTGTAACAACAACATATCCTTCATCTTTAAGTACTTCTTTTGCTTTCTTCAGGCTTAAATCCGTTTCCTTTCCAAACCCACTAATAAAGATCAATAGTGCAGCGAATAGAATACCAATAGAAAATGAGCGTACACTTCTTTTATTCATAGCGTTCACCTGAAGTAAACTCGGTTATGATTGCTTGAACTTCGTCTGGTGATAACGAAGATTGTTTGGCGATCTGTTCAATCGTTAAGCCTTGCTTCGCTAATGACCATACTTGGTTTTTCAAAATCGCATGAATTTCCTTTTTATTTGAAGGGCTGAAGACAGGTGCTGTTTTAAACTCACTATCATCCATTAATAGCTCCTCCTCTAAAATCTTAATTTTTCTTTTTAATTGGTACATGTCCTGAATTTGCTGCATCGAAAATTGATCAAGTTCATTTTTTAATTCTTTGTATGGATCCTTTAGAAAAAAGGATAAGATCAACAGTAAAATGGCTAATACAATTAAGCCTGGAATTACATAGTCCATATTTTTTCACCTCTGTTTTTTTGCGAACCTTGTCGATACATGTTAGTATCATACGAAGAATATTTTATCATAAAACGACTTTTGACAAAGAATTTTATAAAAACAGGGACATTTGTGTCAGATGTTGCGCAATCGTTTAAAAACCTACTAGCATTTCCACTAAAAAGATGGTATTATAGAAAAGTCGTATGTGAAATAACAGTTAGATAGTAGTTTGGAGGGAAATTCATGCGTGTAAACATTACTTTAGCTTGCACAGAATGTGGAGAGCGTAACTATATTTCTAAGAAAAACAAACGCAACAATCCAGATCGTCTTGAGCTAAAAAAATATTGCCCAAGAGACAAAAAGAGTACTACACACCGCGAAACAAAGTAAACAGTGGGAATTTATTTCCTACTGTTTTTTTATGTAAAAAATAAGGTTGTACTTATAAAATGGGGGCATCCATATGAAAGAGAAAAAGCAGATACGTAAACAAATGCAGCAGCATTTAGCCGATTTCACGAAACCGGTTTATGAGCATAGTTCTTATCAAATTGCTCAGCGTTTATTCGCTGAATCTTTTTGGAAAGAAGCTAATACAATAAGTATCACAATATCGAGGATGCCTGAGGTCGATACATATCAAATCATTAGAAGGGCATGGGAAGAGAAAAAAACAGTTGTGGTACCGAAATGTTATCCAGCAGATAGAACGATGGTATTTAGAGCTTTAATGGCCTTTAATGAGCTAGAAAGTGTTTTTTATGGGCTATATGAGCCAATTGAAGAAATAACCGTCGCTGTGGAAAAAAAGGATATCGATTTAATGATAGTGCCAGGGCTTGCTTTTACAAAACGTGGGGAAAGACTAGGATTTGGTGGTGGGTATTATGACCGTTACTTGGAAGGGTATGGAGGGAAAAAAATCGCACTTGCCTTTCAACAACAAATCGTTCCATCACTTCCGGTAGAACGTCATGATATACTGCTCCAGAATATTATTACGGAGGAGGAGACCCTCGAAATAAATGGATAACTACATATATCTTCTCATTATCGTGATCACAGTAGTATTAGGCTATTCCTTTCGGTTTTTGACGATATCAGGGAGTATTGCTGCGGCAATGGTTGGAATACTAACTATGTTGGGTCTACATATCCAAGGCTTATTTTTACTAGGCGTTTTTTTTGTCACATCAAGCTGTTGGTCGAAGTATAAGAGAATGCAAAAGAATAAAGTGGAAGAAAGGCATGCGAAGGGTTCTCAAAGAGATTGGCAACAAGTGTTCGCGAACGGAGGGGGCGCTGCAGTCGTAAGTCTGCTTTACTACTTTTCCCCTGAACCAGTTTGGATTTACCTTTTCTCTATTTTTATCGCGAGTTCCAACTCGGATACATGGGCATCGGAAATTGGCACACTCAGCAAGAAAGCACCCATTAGTATTCGTACCCTTTCAATTGCTGAAAATGGTACATCAGGTGCTATAAGTATGTTAGGAACGTTCGCGGGAGTATCTGGTGCGCTCCTTATTGCGCTTCTAGCATTTTTCCTTTTTGAGCTCAGCTATGACTTGGCATTTCTAATTTTTATTTTCGGGTTTCTAGGGAATATCGTCGATACGTTTTTGGGTGCCTTTTTTCAAGCTTCTTATCAATGTACCCAGTGTCATTCAGAAACAGAGAAAACTGTTCACTGTGGTCATAAAACGAAAAAGACTAGAGGTTTCTCGTTCTTAAATAATGACTTCGTAAACTTTTTATCAAGTTTTATAGCAGCACTTGTAGGATTTGCTGTTTATACTTTACTATATGTGTAATTTGAAGGAGGAGATTCAATGAGTGATCGTGTCAATCGGGTGGTATTAGTCGGGACAGGTGCTGTCGGTTCAAGCTATGCTTTTGCATTATTAAATCAAGGAGTAACCGAAGAGCTTGTCTTAGTGGATTTAAATAAAGAGAAATCTGAAGGGGATGCGATGGATCTAAACCATGGTATTCCATTCGCGCCTTCTCCTACAAAAATCTGGTTCGGAGATTATTCAGATTGCAAAGATGCTGACTTGGTTGTCATCTGTGCTGGAGCTAATCAAAAGCCAGGAGAAACGAGATTGGACCTTGTCGAGAAAAACACTCGAATCTTTAAAGGAATAGTTGATGAAATCGTCGCTAGCGGATTTGAGGGGATATTTCTTGTCGCTACAAACCCAGTTGATATTTTAACTTATGTTGTGTGGAAGTTTTCAGGATTCCCGAAAGAGCGGGTTATCGGTTCAGGTACCATTTTAGATACGGCACGATTTAGATTTTTACTCGGTGAATATTTTGATATTGATACGCGCAATGTCCATGCTTATATTATTGGTGAGCATGGAGATACAGAGCTTCCTGTTTGGAGTCGCGCGGACGTGGCTGGGATAACTGTCGCCGAATGGCTTGAACAAAATGAGCAATATAAGCAAGAAGACTTGGACCAATTGTTCTTGAATGTCCGTGATGCGGCTTATCAAATTATTGAACGAAAAGGTGCAACCTATTATGGAATTGCGATGGGCTTAGTGAGACTGACGAAGGCGATTCTACAAAATGAGAATGCTGTTTTAACCGTTTCCGCATACTTAAATGGGGAATATGGACATGAAGATGTCTATATTGGTGTACCTGCTGTTGTTAATCGCAAAGGAATACGCGAAGTAGTTGAATTGAAGCTTGATGATGAAGAAAAAGCGAAGTTCAATCATTCGGTGAATGTTTTAAAAAGTACAATGGAGCCTGTGTTGGAGAAAGATTAGACGGTTGTCATATTTTTTCGGATAAAAAATGGAAAACATCTCAAACTATGGTTAAATAGGAGGGATGAAAAATGAGTCGGTTACTTTCTGTTATACTGCTTGCGCTAGGGGGCTATTGGATTCTCCAAAATCGCTTCCGAGTTTTAAATGCCATTTTAGGAATGAGGTTCCTAAGGAGATTTTTTGTATCTTCTTTTTTGAGCATTCCATTTGTGCAAAATAAGTTGATGAAGCTTGTTTTTTCAGGAGGACCAAGGAGTCAGAGTCAATATTAATTCAGTGCGGTAGTTAAATAAGCCAACAATGAAAGATCGCTATATGTGATCTTTTGTTGTTGGCTTTTGTTTTAGTAGAATGGGGGAGCGGCATGTTCGTATGCCGAGTTCATAAAGACATGAATGATAAGTAGCAAAGGAATAGTGTCCGCATGCCGGGTTCATGAAGACACTAATGATAAGTAGCGAAGAGATAGTGTCCACGTGCCGAGTTCATAAAGACACTAATGATAAGTAGTGAAGGGATAGTGTCCGCATGAAAGGTTCATAAAGACACTAATGATAAGTAGTAAAAGGATAGTGTTCTCATGAACGCTCTTCACCATAAATGACCACCTCACGAAATGGAAATAGACGACTTATTTTATAAAAACATATAGCTAACTTTTTTCTATTCGAAAAAAGTTGTATATAATCATAGAGACAAGTGTTATTTGGAGAAATGAAAGTAGGGGAAATGTTGAATACTGAGGACTATGTGTTTTGGAAGTTAGCGAACTTTTTCATTTCCGAACTGGATTATCGATATATTACATTATCGCAAGATCAGAAGGAATTATGGCTAGAAAAAAGGGAAAATAAAGAAGCACAAATCATTCGTATGCTTAATTATAATATCGATTGGAGCAATTGGTTACAGAAGGATATTGAAAGAACCGTTATAAATGGAGAGAATATTCGCAAGCAGATGACAAGAGGCGAACTAAATGTTCTTAATATCTATGTCACTTCTAATCCTCCAGTGGATGATTATGAATTTCGAATTAACAAACCGTTTGTTGAGCCAACTCGAAAGAAGACCATTGTCACTTCCGTGCTACTTGAGCGAGCTCAAGTAAATGAAAGAATAGAACATTTAGTTAAATTTCTTGGAACGAGTATTAATGTTCAAGACTATGAAGAGGTTCAGGAAGAAGTCATTGAAAGCTTAAAGAGAGATACATTAGATCTAGCTGTTAACAAGGTAAAAAAAGAAAGAGCGTTATTTGCTCAAGGTAAGCCTCTGTTCACATACGTTTTTATAGCAATTCAGGCTGTAATGTTTCTCCTGCTTGAACTATTCGGGGGAAGTACGACAACAAGTACACTTATCCAATTTGGAGCGAAGGTTAATCCGCTTATCCTTGAAGGTGAGTGGTGGCGATTTTTGACACCAATCTTTTTACATATTGGATTTCTCCATTTAGTGATGAATACAATTGGATTGTATTATATTGGGACCACTGTCGAAAGAATTTTTGGGAGAGTAAGGTTTCTTATCATTTATTTGATTGCAGGCTTCGGAGGATCTGTTGCTAGCTTTATCATGAGTCCCCACCTGTCAGCAGGAGCAAGTGGAGCTATCTTTGGTTGTTTTGGGGCCCTGCTTTATTTCGGGTTAATCCACCCAAAACTATTTTTTCGAACAATGGGATTAAATCTTTTTATGGTTCTAGCCATAAATCTAGCTTTTGGATTTACGGTTTCTAATGTCGATAATGCTGGACATATCGGTGGATTGATTGGCGGATTTTTAGCTGGAGGAATTGTTCACTTTCCACAAAAGAAAAAGTTACTTATGCAGATTGGCTTTTTACTCCTAACCTTGCTTCTATCAATTGGATTACTGCAATATGGTTTTACTCATCCGACAAAAGTGATGGGTGAAGTTGGTGTATGGGAAACGGCTCAAGGATATATTGAAGATGAGGATTATGAAAAGGCATATGATTTATTAGCGGAGTTCACCCAAGAGGAAAATGCATCCGAAGAGATTTATTTCCTTTTATCCTATTCTGAAATCAAATTAAATCATTTGGATGAAGCGGAAAAAACATTATTGAAGGTACTAGAGTTAGATCCAAAATTCCATGAGGCCCATTATAATTTGGCCCTCGTTTATCTTGAGCTACAGGATTATGAAAATGCTAAAATTCACGCTGAAAAGGCAGTAGAAATTAATCCAACTAACAATGATTATGTTGATTTACTAAATCAATTTTAACCATGAAGAGATGGCCTTGTCTGTTTAAGACGAGCCATCTCTTTTTCGAGCAGTAAGTATGTTTTTTTTTTCCAATGTCTAAGATGATGAGGAATGTAGGAAATATCATTTGAGGTGGACTATGGAGGAAAAAATAAAAAAGCCTGTACACGAACACATAGAAGAAAACGTAGATTACTTGAAGGATGCATTAGGTGTAGGAAAAAGCTTTGATGTACTTCAGCTAAATGTAGAATATGCAGAAAGAAAAATGGCTTTTTACTTTATTGATGGCTTTGTGAAGGACGACATTTTACACTTGTTAATGAAGTTTCTTGCCAAACTAAAGCCAGAAGAATTAGAGCCTGATGCTTTACATAGGCTTTTGAAAACAGATATTCCATATGTTGAAGTGGAGACTGTAGATGACTTAGATAAAGTAGTGGATATGGTGTTAGCTGGTCCGACGGCTCTAGTAGTCGATGGAATCGATAAGATCATTATGATTGATGCTCGAACATATCCAGCTAGAGGGCCAGAAGAACCTGATACGGAACGAGTTGTACGTGGTTCAAGGGATGGATTTGTCGAAACTCTTGTTTTTAATACAGCGTTAACGAGACGGAGAGTAAGGGACCGAACCCTACGAATGGAATATTTACAGGTGGGTAGACGGTCGAAAACGGACATTGTTGTTAGTTATATTGAAGATATTGCAGAAGCTAAAATGGTAGAGGAAGTAAAAGAGGCTATTTCAAAAATTGATACGGATGGCGTACCAATGGCTGAAAAAACGATCGAGGAGTATATTTCAGGTCGTCATTGGAATCCTTTTCCGGTTGTGCGATACACGGAGCGACCAGATACGGCAGCAAGTCATCTATATGAGGGGCATGTCTGTATTTTAGTGGATGGTTCACCTAGTGCGATTATTACCCCAGTCACCTATTGGCACCACATGCAGCATGCAGAGGAATATCGGAACAAGCCAGTCGTTGGCTCTTATTTGCGATTTGTTCGATTTGTAGCAGTCTGGGCATCGATATTTCTATTGCCTTTATGGTATTTGTTTGTCATGGATCCGCACTTGCTTCCGGACAATATGTCATTTTTAGGTCCAAATGAGGACGGAAGAATTCCCTTATTGCTCCAATTTTTATTCGTAGAAATTGGAATTGATATGCTGAGGATGGCTGCTATCCATACTCCTTCAGCCTTAGCAACAGCCTTGGGCTTGATTGCTGCTCTTATGATTGGACAAGTGGCAGTCGAGGTTGGTTTATTGACGAACGAAGTTATTTTGTATTTGTCGATAGCCGCTCTCGGAACATTTGCGACCCCAAGCTATGAGATGAGTCTTGCCAATCGGCTTGTGCGAATTGTATTGCTCTTATTAACTGCGGCATTTCACGCATATGGACTCGTCATTGGGATAACGTTGATTATTATTATGCTTGCCCGTATGCAGTCATTTGGTGTCCCATATTTGTGGCCATTTATTCCATTTAATTTCAGAGCAATCGTGGATGTTTTATTTCGAGCTCCCATGCCTCTTAAAAATCGAAGACCGAGGTTTTTACATCCGAAAGACCCAGATCGCTAGAGTTTTCTAATGAATTTTGTTGAGGACCTCATAATTTTGAATTATACTTGATTCGATGAAGAAATAATTTAAACATAATGAGGTCTTGTATGAAAAGCATATATGATATACAGCAATTTCTAAAAGGGTTTGGAACGATTATTTATATTGGCGATCGAGTCGCAACGCTCGAGCTTATGGAAGAAGAATTAAAAGATTTATACAAGGCTCAGCTTATTGAAACGAAAGACTTTCAGACAGCCATCCTGATCTTAAGACATGAAATTCAAATGTTGAAGGATAAGAAAGAGAGCTGAATTTAGTAACGACCTATCTCTTAACGTGCTACATTAATTAAAAGCGCTTACTTAAGATGAAGTAGATAAATTAAAAGTAAATGGAATTGAGGAGAATTACTATGACAGAGAAATGGGTAGTAGGAGTAGATCTTGGGGGAACAACAACGAAAATCGCTTTTTTAAATACAGCTGGAGACATTCTGCACAAATGGGAAATCCCAACTGATAATCGTGAAGAAGGAAAATATATCACTATTAATATTGGAGAAGCAATCGAACAAAAATTACAAGAACTTGGTCAATCAAAAGAGAATTTACTTGGGATTGGTATGGGTGCACCAGGTCCAGTCGATTATGCCTCTGGAATCATCTATAACGTAGTGAACTTAGCTTGGAAGGATAACTATCCATTAAAGGCCAAACTAGAACAAGTCACTTCGTTACCAGTGTATATTGATAATGATGCAAACTGTGCTGCTCTTGGTGAAATGTGGAGAGGTGCAGGAGAAGGTGCGAAGGATCTTATTTGTGTAACGCTTGGAACAGGCGTTGGCGGTGGAGTTATTGCAAATGGCAAAATCGTTCAAGGTATAAGTGGAGCAGCAGGGGAAATTGGGCATATTACTGTAATTCCTGATGGTGGTGCTCCTTGTAACTGTGGCAAAACAGGTTGCCTAGAGACAGTTGCTTCAGCTACTGGAATTGTTCGAGTTGCAACAGAGAAATTAAACAGTGAGATCGAATACCAAGGAAAGCTTAGGGACGTCTTTCAAAATAAAGGAAAAGTTGAGGCAAAAGACGTGTTCGATTGTGCGCGTGAAGGGGATTCTCTTAGCTTAGCCGTTATTGATGAAGTAGCCTTTCATTTAGGGCTCGTTCTCGCGAATTTGGGTAATACACTAAATCCTGAGAAAATTGTTTTAGGTGGCGGTGTGTCAAAAGCTAGAGCAATACTTTTAGACAAGTTTCAAGCTAATTTTGACAAATTTGCTTTTTCGCGTGTGAAAGACTCGACAAAAATCTCGATTGCTATACTAGGAAATGATGCCGGTGTTATTGGTGCTGCCTGTCTAGTGATGAATGAAAACTAAATCAGTTTAAAATAAATGCTTATCCCACAGTCGTTGATTGTTCTCTATTTATGGAGTGCAATTCTCTACTGTGGGATTTTTAATGTTTCCAAAGTGGAAATTATCACCAAAAATTGGACAATCTTGAAACCTTTTCTTTCTTCGATCGTCTTATACATGTGTAGGAAAGAAAATTAACATTACGTAATTTTGTAAATAATCATTTAATTTTGGTTTGATCTTTTGTAAAAAAAGTTTTAAGATAATCCTTGATTCTTTTAGATATACTAAAAAATGTAAAAAATATAGAACGTGTCCAAGCAACAAGGGGGGAAGTAGATGCGTAAATTTGTACCTTCAGCCATGTCATTTACAGCAGTGGCCATAGTGCTTCTTTGGCTTAAAACGTATATTGTCTATAAAACTAGTTTTGAAATAAATATTGAAAATTGGAAGCAGGAATTGATTTTATTTATAAATCCTTTAAGCTTTCTGATGTTTGTATTAGGGATTAGCTTACTTTTGAAAGAAAAAAACCGAAAACGTTATGTTGTCATAACGAGCCTTATCATTTCCATTGTTTTATTTGCAAACGTAGTATTTTATCGCTTTTTCAATGACTTCTTAACGGTTCCTGTTTTACTTCAAACAAGTAATATGTCTGACTTAGGAAGCAGTGCAGGTGAATTAATGCACCTTAAGGATTTAGTTTATTTTCTTGATTTCTTTCTCTTACTGGTCATTTTAAAATTCAAACCGATATTTGTGGTCGCTCCAAATTATGGGAAGGTTGGAAAAAGAATATATTTTCTTGTGGCCGTTGGTGTTTCCTTTTTGAATCTAGGTTTGGCCGAGACAGAAAGACCGCAATTATTGACTCGTACCTTTGATAGAGAGATGCTTGTAAAGAATATAGGTACATACAGTTATCACATTTATGATATTTTTCTTCAATCAAAATCCTCTGCTCAGAGAGCGTTAGCGGATGGAAGTGAGTTAGTCGACATAGGGAACTATATTCGAGTGAATTATAAAGAACCGAATGATGAGATGTTTGGAGCAGCTAAAGGGAAAAATATTATTTTGGCTTCCATGGAGTCGACGCAAAACTTTGTCATTAATAATACAGTCAATGGGGAAGAGATTACTCCTTTTTTGAATGAATTCATAAAGGACAGCTATTATTTTGATAACTTCTATCATCAAACCGGGCAAGGTAAGACTTCAGATTCAGAATTTTTAGTGGATAACTCATTATATCCTCTCGGAAGAGGCGCGGTATTTTTCACTCATTCGCGCAATGAGTTTAGGGCGACCCCTGAGATATTAAGCGAGAACGGATATTATACAGCCTCTCTTCATGCCAATAATAAAAGTTTTTGGAATCGTGACATTATGTATCAAGCTCTTGGTTATGAGCGGTTTTATGAGCTTGGTGATTATGAAGTGACTAAAGAAAATTCAGTGGGATGGGGCCTGAAGGATGCTGAATTCTTTCAGCAATCGATACAGCATTTAAAAGGAATGCCAGAGCCTTATTATGCGAAGTTTATCACTTTAACGAATCATTTTCCATTTGATTTGAATGAGGAAGATAAGATGATTGAACCTTATACATCAAATTCCAACACATTAAACGATTATTTTCCGACGGTTAGGTATCAAGACGAGGCTCTAAAGCAATTCATTCAAAGTCTTAAAGATGAAGGGCTATATGAGAACTCCGTGATTATTTTATACGGCGACCATTATGGAATTTCGGAAAACCATAATAAAGCGCTGGGGGAATATTTGGGGGAAGAGGTTACGCCTTTTGTCAGCACACAACTCCAAAGAGTTCCGTTAATTATTCATATTCCGGGTCAGAAAGGAAAGACGATTTCCACTGTTTCGGGGCAAATCGATTTAAAACCTACCATTCTTCATTTGTTAGGCATCGATACGAAAAGGGATATCAATTTCGGTACAGATTTATTTTCTAAGAATAAGCTCGAATTTACTGTGTTAAGAGATGGAAGCTTTATCACGAAGGATTACATTTATACACGGGATACTTGCTATGAGAAAGCAACAGGAGAGGTCACGGACGGCAGCGGCTGTGAGCCATATATCGAAAAAGCCAAATTTGAACTGGAATACTCGGACAAGATTGTATACGGTGATTTGCTCCGTTTCTACGAAAATATGAGAAATGGAGAAGCCATAACGAATTTAGAATTAAAGAATTAGATGGAAAACCTGCTTATATTGCAGGTTTTTTGTTGCTTACTTTATTGTCATCTTTTTGATACTTTCTCATAGTATGTATCGTATTAGGCTTCTACCTAGTTTTCGTTATTCATCGAAAAGAATTGATGGATAAATGAAAGTAAGGAGGCAAAAAGCATGCAGGTACGAACTCGTTCAGGAGATACGCTATGGTACTACAGTCAATTATTTCAGATTCCTTTTCATTTGCTCATTGATTCAAATCCAGAATTCAATCCGAATCAGTTAGCAGTCGGGCAGACTGTTCAGATTCCCGGTTTCACGACTCAAACATACACCGTAAAAGATGGAGATACATTTTGGCGGCTAGCAACAAGAAGAAATTTAACTGTAGATGCCCTTTTACTCTTGAACCAAAATCAAAATCCAACGCAATTAGTTATTGGTCAATCGGTTATTTTGCCACAAAGAGTGATTACACCAGTTATGAATAGGCAAACCCTGTACGATATTTCCACATTGACGAATGATTTGAATGTATTGAGGCAAGTGTATCCTTTTATCCGAATTGAAACGGTCGGTCAAAGTGTGTTAGGAAAGCCGATTCAAGAAATAAGGATAGGAAGGGGAGCAAAAAAAGTCCATCTCAATGCTTCTTTTCATGCGAACGAATGGATTACTTCAGCTATTTTAATGGCATGTCTAAATACTTTTCTCTTATCACTTACCAATGGAAACTCGATACGGGAACTATCGCCTTTACCTTTATACGAAGCAGCGGAGCTTTCCATCGTTCCAATGGTAGATCCGGATGGGGTCGATCTAGTACTAAAGGGTCCTCCTTCAAATATGCGCGAAGAGATTATTCGAATCAACAAAGGTAGTGCGAATTTTACCGGCTGGAAAGCGAATATCCGGGGAGTGGATTTGAATAATCAATTTCCAGCTAAATGGGAGCTCGAGAAGGAACGAACAAAGGAAAAAGCTCCAGCACCTCGTGATTATCCTGGTGAATCTCCATTATCTGAGCCAGAGACCATCGCTATGGCCAGATTGGCACAAGAGCGACAGTTTGACCGGCTCCTTGCAATTCATACCCAAGGGGAAGAATTCTATTGGGGATATGAAGGAATGGAGCCAAGCGAATCGAGCCTTCTTGCACAGGAATTTGAACGAATAAGTGGATATAAATCTGTGCGCTATATTGATAGCTATGCCGGCTATAAAGATTGGTTTATCCAAGAATTTCGCAGACCTGGATTTACGATTGAACTTGGGTTAGGCACGAATCCATTGCCACTCTCCCAATTTGATGAAATATATGAAGAATTTTTAGGGATATTTTTGGCATCAATATATATATAAGGAATTACTTTTTGAAAAAGCCGTTCTTGTGGCTTGTTTTTTTTTTTGCAATATAGGTCTCTTGGTTCATTTATTTCCGGGGTAATCTTGTTAATATACTTCTAAAGTAACAAAAAAGACATTTTTGAAATATTTTTGAAACATTTCTGTAAAATTGTCGTATTATTAGTATAGATGCTTTATGGACGGAGGTGGATGAGTGAGAGGGAGCAAAAAAAATGTAGTACGGGATGAAATGGCTAAATTCTTGTTTTTAGGTATTTTTACCCTATTATTGATATTGGCAGGTTGTCAAAAAGACGATAAGAATAAAAAAGATGAAACGAAAACTCCTGACTCGTCCCCAAAACAAGAGATAAGTGTAGAGAAGGAAGAGGAAGTTATAGCTACAGATAAGATCGTACCTATACAATTGGAAGACGGTGTTTTTCAAACCATTAGTGGTTGGGAAGATAATGAGAGCATTTTATACATATTAGAGGGCAGTGAGAGGTCCGATGTATATTCACATAATATACAAAATGGGGCAGATAAATTACTTTTTGAAAGTGTTTCTCCGATTGTGTCCGTTATGATAAGTCCATCAAAAGAATACTTCATCGTCCATGCAGCTACTTCCACGAATGAAGCTTTACTAACTGTTCTTAAATTAAATGGAGAACCTGTAATGGAAAAGAGCATTCCTTCTACAGAACTAAGTATCGAATGGAATTCGTTTGACGATTCTTCTGTTCTAATTACGTCTTTTACAGAGGATTGGGATTTTTCCGTTTGGGAAATGGATTTGAACCAATCATCCATGACCGAAGTGGCTATGCCACAACCTTTTGGATATTGGCTATCAAAAGAAGAACTTTTATATTTAGACTGGAATATCGAGGAACCTTCTCTGTATGCAAATGCAAAGAAATTTGATTTGGAAACAGGAGAGAGTCATGATTATTTAGGCAATATTTTTCAGGTGGATTCGTTTGGAAAGGTTTCTGTGTCGATAGGAGCTAATGAGGCAGATGAGAAAGTCGCCCTCTACACTTTTTATCAAGATACAGCTGAGATTTTTTCATTTGAAACTCCTCATCTATCGAGATATTCCGATTGGTTAGTTCCGTATTACGACTACAATGGAAAAACGAATACCTTTTTGACGTATCAGCCGCTGTATTCGACAGAGGCTGATGTTTACCAAGATGGCTTTCAATTGGTTTCTTATCAATTGGATAGCGGAGAAAATGAGGTTCTATTTGAAGGAATGGAGAATACGCCATTAAGCTGTTCTCCAGATGGACAAAAATGTTTAAGTGGCTATTACTTGGAGAAATTGATTGACCTAGATTCGAAAAAAATAACAACTCTTGTAAATGAAAAAAAGGACTGAGATTTCAGTCCTTTTTCACTTACATTTTAGTGTAAAGCAGGGTATCCGCTGTTAATTACAGTCATAACAGTAAACCATCCAAAAACAAGAAATGAACCTCCGCCAAACAGTATGCCAAGGACATTTTTGTTTTTTAATGCTGAAAATGTACCGTATCCAGCGAATAAGGTTACTAAAGCAAAAATGATTACTAATCCCATTTTATAGCCCCCTTTATGTCATAATCATCGGTTAATTTCGCATTCAGGCTTAACACCCGTATGTATGATTGATCAATAATGATTGCATTCGTTACTATTTTAAAGCTTTTCTGAATGTTTGTCGAGGTCTAAAAATGACACTTCTATGTCAATGAGCTTCTTAAGATATTAGAATTGTGATAAGGCATACATTTTGTGTAATATAGAATTAGTATTTCTTTTTTAGGAGGTGGGCATTCATGAACTGGGAACAAATCCCTTTAGGCCCGTTACAAACAAATTGTTACATAGTTGCAGATGATAAGAAAAATTGCTTGATCGTTGATCCAGGTGAGGAAGGCAAAAAATTGATTAATCGTCTTGAGCAAAGAAAACTTAAGCCACAGGCCGTCCTTTTGACGCATGCCCATTTTGATCATATTGGTGCAGTAGATGATATTCGAAATAAATACAACATCCCTGTTTATATTCATATAAATGAAAAGAATTGGTTGATGGATCCTTCACTTAATGGTTCACAATTCTTTATGATGGGACAAATTAAAGCGAAGCAAGCAGATCAATTGATCACTTCTGAGGGTGAAATGACAATAGGTGATTTTACTTTTGTAGTATTTGAAACACCTGGGCATTCACCAGGTAGTGTTTCTTTCTATTTTAAAAATGATGGATTTGTCGTTGCGGGTGATGCATTATTTCAAGGAAGTATTGGTAGAACGGATCTGCCTGGCGGAAATCATGATGTTTTGATCAACAGCATTCATAAAAAGTTGTTAGTTCTTCCAGAGGAAACGATTGTGTTATCTGGCCATGGAGACACAACCACGATTGAAAATGAGATGGATTCGAATCCGTTTTTGAATGGTTTTTAAAGGATACAAATAGAAAAGCCCTTCTCAAAAGAGAAGGGCTTTTCTGGGGGATGTTCTATTCATTCAATGGGAGGGGATAAGTTTTAGCTACTACTTTTAGGATAGTACAAAGTTTCCACTATGTCAACAGTGGAAACTAGAAAAGGAGAATTTATGAAAGCATATTTAAAGGAGAAAATCCTTTCTCAGCCTAGTAAAATGATTACTTATGCGACCTATATTAGCGAAGCTCTGTACCATCCAAAATGGGGCTATTATATAAAACAAGAGGAAAAAGTAGGAAGAGGCGGAGATTTTATTACGACAAGTAATATATCCGATATTTATGGTCGCATAATGGCCAAGTGGTTTTTGAATTTAATGAAAGAACACGACTTGCCAACAAAAGTTTGCGAAATTGGTGCGGGGAATGGTCGTTTTGCTGCAGCTTTCCTTGATGAATGGTCTAGAATTACAGGCGAGCCATTGCAATATTTTATCGTCGATGAAAGTCCATATCATCGAGAATTGCAGAAAGAAATACTTCCAATCGGCGAGCAAGTTTTTCAGGTTGAGAACCTTGAAGAGCTGAAACCTTTTATAGGCGTCGTCTTTTCCAATGAGTTGTTTGATGCACTTCCAGTTCATGTCGTGAATAAAAAGGACGGAACGATGATGGAGGTCATGGTTTCTGTAGAAAACGATCAGTTTGTAGAGAAACCTGTATTGTTGGAAAATAGTATGATTAAGCAGTTTTTGAAAGAAAGCAATCTAACCTTAGTCGACAATCAACGTATTGAGATCCCGTTAGCGATGGGAGAACTAGTTCAACGAATTTCGCAAATGTTAGAACGAGGATTCGTGATAACAGTAGATTATGGATATACAGATGAAGAGTGGATGGAGCCCATTCATCGAGATGGAAGCTTAAGAGGTTACTCGAAGCACGAACAAGTACATAATGTGTTACTGAATCCTGGTGAGATGGATATTACCAGCCATATACATTTTGACGGTTTGATTCGTTCAGGAGAAAAAGAAGGCTTACGATTTGTGAGCAAGCAACGACAAGATGAATTTTTCCTATCGATTGGACTATTACAGGAATTAGAGGACCATTATGACCCGAATCCTTTTTCCAAAGTGGGGCGTAGAAATCGCGCGATTAGAAGTCTGATTCTCCCTTCAGGAATGAGCTCGATGTTCCAAGTACTTATTCAGAAAAAAGGTATATAAAAAAGCGATGGAGTCCATCGCTTTTTTATATTAAGTATAGATAAGTTCTTATTAATGTCCTACTCCTGGAGTCATAAGGAATGTCGTATAGTATGTAAAACCTATGAAGAAGACAGTTAAATATGCTCCAAAAACATAAATATACATACGTTCAGTTAGCTTTAAGTAGCTAAGCAATACAAAAAATCCTGTTTGACCAAAGAAAACTAGAGACATCGCGTACATATCGCCTAGGTAGAACATTACAGCGAAAATACCAGTCCAGAATCCCATTACTCTGTACATACGATCCATATGTTTTCCCTCCTTTTTCCTGCGAGTCCATCACTTTCATATTATAAAGTAAACGGCAACAAAAAGTAAATAATAGTTTGAATTTCTACTTTGCAACTAATGCGTGATAAGAACAAGAACTGCATCCATCAAGCATATTTTCTTTTTCAACTAATTCAACCTTATCAAATAATGATTCAAACATTCCTTTTAAAAATTCATAATGAGTCGTACAAACTGTTTCTGTATGTTCATGTGCCAACTCTTTGAATGGGCAATTAAATATTTGAAAATAAATCTTTGAATGGTCTCCGTTTGTTTCAAATTCAGGATAAAAGCCTGCCATTGTCGCAGCATTTTTTAGAATAGTTAGTTTCTGATCAAAAGATAGATCCTCATGACTTTGATTTCTGGATATTTCTTGATTGATTAATTCAGCCCCGAATTTCTTTCCAGTTGTAAATAATGCTTGTTTGCCTTCATCACCTAAAGAAATAAATGTCTCAATGGCAATTTTGGAAAGCAATTGATAATCTCTGAACGGAAAATTTAATTGAATGACGTCATCGGAAAGTCGATACAGCCTGCTCGGTCTTCCGCCTTTGCCTGTTTTCTTTGTTTCAGAAATAAGCATATTGACATCTTCAAGCTTGGTTAGGTGTAATCTCGCTACGTTTGGATGGATCTCAAAGTGATCAGCAATCTCTTGAACGGTTACATCGTGATGTCTTTTAGTAATGTACTGATAAATATAGTAACGGGTTGGATCAGATAGTACGTTCGTTATTTTTAATGTCTTCTCCATTTTATTCACCTCAGGGCCGCATAATTTTATTCCATTATAATACAGGGGATAGAGGTTAACACTGTAATCACTATAAGTTTAGAAAATGTTCACATTTAAATGGCGAATTATTGAACATACTTAGGTTTTGAAGGTATTCAGAGGTTATGATAGGAAAAATGTGGGCAAATTTTGAACATTATTTGTCCAAGAAGGAAAAGAGGAAATTCTGTCGAAATAAATAAGTTAGAGAAAAGAAAAGGTGGTGTTACTATTTTTGAAATCAATCGAAGTCATAGCCGACCGAATTGTGAAAGATGCCATTCGAAATAATGCCTCAGATATCCACATTGTTCCTCGCAAAAAAGATACCCTCATCCAATTTTTACTATCTTACATTCTTTTTTTTATAAGTTAGTTCAGTGTAATCTCTTTCAAATTAATTTTATCTCAACTGTGTTGTTGAGTAGTAAATCTGTATAAAGTGAATAAAAATATTTATGATAAAAATATCTTATTAGGACGGTGGAAGGTTTGGAACAGAGAACGATAAAGGCAACAATAAATCTCAGTTGTGATGTAATTATAAATGATTTAATAAAGTCACTTGCAGAAAGTGAGTGTAGTTCAAGTCTATCTGATGAAGAAACGGCAAGAAAAATTCTATTTGCATTTTTGAATCCTAAAATTGAAAGCTTCAATGAAGAAGATGACATGTTAACTGGGCAGTGGGATACGGTCTGTGACTTTAAAGGAAGGTTAAATAACTTTATAATTTCTCATGAGTGAAACGAGGTGTAATTCTGCCTCGTTTTTTCATTTTTTTAATATTATAAAAAATAGTAATATGTTACAATTGTACTAGCAAAATGAATAAAGGGGATATCAATTTGACTAGTATTAAAATAAAAAAAATGATCGCTCATTATATAGATTTAGATCAATCAAAACCAACATTGGTGGATAGAATTATTGATATAGATAAAGAAGATTCAACGGTTATAGATTTTTTTTCAAAACATATAGAAAAAGCACTTACTACAAAACAAATAAAAACATGCATATTCCAAACAGAAAAAGCAACTGTGCTTACTGATTGTTTAGACATTTGTAAAGACTTGGAAGACAATGATTGTTTCATAGGTGCAACTGGTGATATGACAGCGCGTTTGTTCAATTTTATGAAATCTTCAACGAGTAAGAGTTCAGGTACAATGATTTATATGATTTACTTGAATGAAAACAATGGACGAAATTACCTAGGGATTCTCAAAATGGACCCTAATAAAGGTATTGAATTTGACCCGTCAAAATATTCATTTAAAGTTAGAGAGAATATGCTGCCAACTGTAAAGGAAAAACTACATAAGACAGCATTTGTCAAACTTGATGAGAATGTGTTCAGTGAAGAGTCTCATTTATTTGTATTAGATAAGCAGCAGGGTGGGGATGGAGTCTCTAAATTCTTTATGTCTAACTTTTTAGAAGCTGAAGAAGTTCTTAACCATAAAAAGATGACTAAATTAATTGATGAAACACTTATGGATTATGCCGTAGAAAACAAAATTGCTGAAAATATTAATCCTTTAGATTTTAAACAGCAAGTCGACAAATTATTATCAAGCGGTAAAAGTTTTGATTTCGATAATGATGTGGATAGCTTTTTGAAGTCTTATGTTCCTGGCGACGGAGATCGGGAGAATTTGATTGAAGAAATGAAACAATCAATTCGTGGTAAAAATGAAGATTCTTACTTCCAATTCACGGTCGTAAAGCCTTCAACTATTGCGTATGTCAGTAACGTTGAAAAGAGCATTCGGATCCAATTCCCTTTATCATTGAAAGACAAAAATGTGTTTATCGAAACCTTTATAGACGATGATGGCAAGAAAGTGACCAAAATACTAATAAAAGGAGAGGAAATGCATGAATCATTTAAATAAGTTCATGAGAAGCTGTGAGTAGTTTATTTGAAGAATTCTCATCCCTCCTTGTAGAGTTAAACGGAACTTTTATCAAGACATCATTGGAGGAGCAGTTTGATATACTATTTGTTACGTATGAAGGAAAGGCAGAAGACATTTTGCCCTTTTTTGCAAAAAAAGAAAACCAATTATTGATTAAGGGAACGGAAATAAGTTTTAAGTTTGTTATTGATGGCTCTTCATCGTTTTATGACGAAGATTTCATCAAAACCAGTCGTTATATTCAAAATGAACAAGATATTTTATTAACTGTCTCAGTTAACAAAAAAATCAGTTTCCCGCTAAATAATAATGAACTATTGTTTTTTGACATGGAAGCTTTTTTGTCCCATTTTAAAATTGAGAACGACAAATTCATTTCAACTCTTAAAGCGGTTGACTATGAAAAAACTATACATATATATCTTCCGATAGATCAGTTATTTCAAAATCATTTCGTGAAGGTTATTCCTATTAGCGACTTTGGAAATTATAATATTCAGACATTAGAAAATAAACAACTTCAAGAAATTTTACACATAAAAGAAACCAGAGAAGAATTAACAAGAGTTGAATCATGGTTTCCTTTGCCGCAAATTTTTTCAATTGAGACGAATCAGAAAATGGTAAACAAGCGACTTAATCAGAATTTATTCTTTGTCAGTTTGATGCATATTGCTAATAAGTATAAACAAAATGTCTTTACGATCAGGGGACAAAAAAACTTAGAATTAACTTATGACGAAACGTTTATTCCAGAAAACGCTTCTATACTCTATTCTATTTTTAAATTTTCATTTGGGGAAGAGCAAACACAAGATAAGTTAGAAATTACAAGAAATATTATCACCATATACTTGCATCAAGAAACGATAAGTCAATTAGATGAGCAATTGGATAAAATGAAGCAAACCATTGAAAGACATTTTTCTATGTATGTCCAAGACAAGATAAAAAAATTCTTTGACGACACAAAGGATGTAATTGATTTAGCACATAAATATGCTTTAGAAGCAAGAGAAGCGGCGGATAAAATAGCAACCAATATAAGCACTTCCATTGTAGCTCTTATTACAGCAGTGTTCTCTGGAATTGTCATTATGGCTAGAGGTAATTTTTTGTTCTTGGTTGTAGCGTTAGTATTACATATCCTATATTTTATATTATCCTATTCATTTAACCGTCACTTTGCTGTAAAAAAGAAAAAGGACATTCATTATATTTATGATTTAACGAGTGAAAACTTCTCAAATATTGCTCCTGATGAAAAAGAAGAAATTAAAAAGAAGTATGTAACACCTGCGATACAATCAATTGAAACAAACTTAAAAAAATACACTTGGCTAACCGTTGCGCTGATTGTATTTATGCTAGCCTTGATTACAGGCACTTATTTTACACAAGATTTATTGACTAATCTTAATAATCAAACCGAACAGAATGTTCCGATGGAGCAAGAGGAAACAGATAAGAATCAAGAACCTGGGGGAAATAACCTAGAAAAGCAAGAGGGTGATAACGGAAAAGTTGAAAAAGAAACAGCACCTAAAGTAGACAATGAAACACAAAATAAAACAAACAATAAGTCATAAGTAACAAAAAATCACTGACTGTAATTTTTTATTTTGTCGAAAAAAATGATTTAGCTTAAAAAGCACTTCGCTTTCTTGACACAGAAATGGTATTAGTACAAACAATAAAGTTGAACTTTATATTTACGCATATTAATGTGAAATGATTTACGTACATATCAAAGCATAAATTTTTAGAGAAAAGACAGTTGGAGATTGGCACATAAGCAATCAGCAGTTGTGTCCAATGTTCTAAAAGTCTTGAAAAGGAATATATTCAAAATGATTGTTTAGGTCTTTTGAATGAAGCACTTATTACTTCTTAAGAGAAACATAGGCAGTAAAGTGAATGATTGAAACGTTGCAAAAATAAAGGAAAACTAATACAGTCAAGTTAAGTCAGTCTCGATTGAGGCTGCTTTTTTGAAAAAAGGAGAATAGCTCTATGAATAATTTACTTTATTTTCCTTATATATCAATCGAAAAATCGCCATGGTTGTATAAATCATTATTGTATTGGGATTCAATATCGGTTATCACACCGTTGGAATATTTCGACCATCCAAGTCGATTTGAGAACTACATGAATCCATTGATAAAAGAAGAAATGGTTAAATTAGTTTTTCCTCATGAATACATATATAGAAATTCAAACGAGTTCTCAAGAAAATTTGTTAACCATATAAGAGAGAATTATTTTGAACTATGCAAGGGCAAACGAATTGGGGTTGTCAAAGATAAACGCTTGGTTCCTCAAGAGGTAACTAAAATTCATATGGATAAACTAGAATATTCGATTGGTGAATTTCTTATTGAACATGGTATGGCATATCGAAACGGAAGTTGGTTGTGTGTAAAGAGACCAATAGCAAGAGATTTTATGCATTATTTGGCATTATTAATTGGGAATATTGGAGGCTTTTCTCCAACTACTGATTCAGTAAGACACATAAGTCAACAGGTATATAAAATTAGAATGCCCTCTCCATCTAGAGATGACTTTAGAGGGGGGTATGAACGTTTTCAGACAGCTAATCAAACATTTCAAGTGTTAGACGGTATTTTTTCTATCCCTAAGGAAATTACTGATATTTACGATATTATCGACTTTAAACAGAAAAACTATGACTTATTATCGAATTTCCAAAGGTTAATTGGTCAAACAGTTTCGGATATTGAAACTTTTCCGATCGAGCAACATAAGTCTCGTTTACAATATCACATAAATCATCTTGAAGAAGAGAAACAAAGGCTCAATGAGAAAATGAAAGAGAAATGGAAGATAACAGATTTCACTTCTTTAGCCTGGACTGCACCTCAAGCCTACATTCTAGCTAATAATTATGAAATTTTAAGCAAACAACAAACGATTCTTTACACAACAACATTACTTAGAGGAGTATATGATATTTATACTTCCAGGAGAAGGAGGATTAGAGAACTAAACCATAACCCGTTAGCTTATGTTTTAGAAGCTCAAAGAACTTTCAATTAATTAGTGAATTCCATGTTAAGAAGAGGAATTTTGTAGGGCATTAAAGAATGTGAAAACGGTCATCCATTTTAAACATACTAGAACGGATGTGTAAATTGGTAGATGGTATCCTACATGTCGGAGTAATAATAAATTATTTTCTCATACCCTATATGTAGTTGATTTCCATTCTAGTCATAGCTTTCAGCGTGTGGAGACGAGTTGCTTCTTTCGATTAGGGGAATTGAAATGTTCTAAGTTTTGCAGAGAATATAGTTTTAGTCAAAATCCCCATATACATGGAATACAGAGGTTGGACTAGTCCCTGTGGATCCCGTCCTTGTAGATGGTCCAAACTTAAGAAGATGAACTAAAAGCTTAATACTTTATTACAGAAGAAAGGCTATACCTTCAAATCTCTGTAAAGATAATCCTTATATAATAAGATCAAAATAGATATTTAAAAGTTTGACTATGAAAAAACCAATTTAATAAAATTTGAATCTATTTTATCAATACTTTAAGATTATTGAACTAGTTTAAGTGAATTCACCAATAGAAATTTTCTAGTCAAATATTTTAATAACTTTAAAAAAATACTAGGAAATGTAGTGATGTGTTTCAAATAGTATGCTTTTAGAAACACATCACTGCAAAGAAAAGAATTTTGAAAATTATATGTCTAAGAAGGAAAAGGAGGAAATCTGTCGAAATAAATGAGTTAGAGAAAAGAAAAGGTGGTGTTACTATTTTTGAAATCAATCGAAGTCATAGCCGATCGAATTGTAAAAGATGCCATTCGAAATAATGCCTCAGACATCCACATTGTTCCTCGCAAAAAAGATACCCTCATCCAATTTCGAATGGGAAACAGACTACTCCCTAGATTCCATTTCCCAAAAGAAGATTGCGACAGATTAATCTCACACTTCAAATTCACTGCATCCATGGATATCGGAGAAAAAAGACGTCCTCAGAGCGGAGCCTTTTCCATTCCATATAAAGGTTTTGACGTTGGACTTCGTTTATCGACTTTGCCTGCAAATCAAAAAGAAAGCCTCGTCATTCGTATCCTCCCTCAGCAAGAGCAAATTCCTTTTTATAAAATTTCCCTTTTCCCAGAAATCACGACAAAATTATTAGCTCTGCTTAATCATGCCCACGGCTTAATTATCCTCACAGGTCCAACCGGCTCGGGGAAATCTACGACTTTATATTCCTTACTAAACGAAGTTTCCCATATTTTTGACCGCAATGTCATTACCCTTGAGGACCCAATTGAAAAGGAGCATGAATCTATTTTGCAGGTGCAGGTGAATGAAAAAGCAGGGGTGACATATGCGACTGGATTAAAGGCCATATTACGTCACGATCCAGACATAATTATGGTGGGAGAAATACGTGATAGCGAAACGGCCAAGATAGCTGTTCGTGCTTCTTTAACAGGACACCTTGTGTTAAGCACGATGCATACTCGGGATGCAAAGGGAGCAATTTATCGATTATTGGAGTTTGGGGTCAATAAATTAGAGGTTGAACAAACGCTTGTGGCAGTTGCTGCGCAAAGATTAGTGGAATTAGAATGTCCTTTTTGCGAAGGTACCTGCCCTCCTTATTGCTTTACCAATCATCGCTTAAAAAGAGCTAGTGTGTTTGAGTTATTAACGGGAAGAGCATTAACCAGTGTTATGCATAATGAAGAGGCGTATCCGTATAAGACGTTAAAGGATGTTATCATGAAAGGCATCGCATTAGGCTACATTAAGGAATCTGAATATGAGCGGTGGGTTTACGAAGATGAAAAGACATAGATGGTCGTTAAAGGATCAAGCTGATTTCCTTAAAAAAACGGGTGAGCTATTAGCAAGGGGCTATCCCCTTGCTGACGCAATTCAATCGTTAACCTATCAAATGAAAAAAGTACATCAAGAGGAAGTTGCACAATTTTTGAGTGATTTAAAAGAAGGTCACCCATTACACAAAATTTTATTGGATTTGCGGTTTCACAAAACATTGGTCGGCTTTGTTTACTTTGCCGAACAGCATGGCTCTTTATCAGACGCTTTTCGTGACGGTAGTGCGATGATGTTACGAAGAAATTCCGATACGGAAAAATTGAAAAAACTCCTCATTTACCCTATAGTTTTGATCTTCATGACATTTTTCTTGTTTTTGTTTGTGGAGAAAATTCTCCTGCCTCAATATACATCCCTGTTTCAATCGATGAATTTGAAACCTAATCTATTTATGAAGGTAGTTTATTTTACAGGAGATATTTTCCCTCTCGTTGTGTGTGTCACTTTGCTTACTCTATTTCTATCCCTCAATTATTACTTCTTTAAGTTTAAAAAGTTTTCTCCTATTAAACAGAAGACGCTTCTATCCTCAACTCCGTTCTTAGGTTCGTTCTATCGCCTTTTTACAACCCATTATTTTTCCATTCAACTTAGCTATTTATTAGGCGGAGGCTTGTCAATTTTAGAGTCTCTAAAGCTATTTGAGGAACATGTTAAGCATTCATTTGATCGCCAGTTAGGGAAAGAAATGCAGGAGCAGCTTTCAACTGGAAACTCTTTCGAAGATATTTTGCAGCAGTATTCATTTTTCGAAAAGGAGCTATCCTTTATCGTCAAGCATGGCCAAGAAAACGGCAAGCTTGAGCAGGAGCTTCTCTTCTATAGTAAGTACTGCATGTCCACACTCGAGCTAAAGACCGATAAATGCTTTAAAATTATCCAACCCATCCTGTATTCCTTTATTGGAATCATCATCGTATCGATGTATTTAGCGATATTGCTACCAATGTTTCAATTATTAGATGGATTTTAGAAAGGGGCTATTAAAATGAAAAATAAAAGAAGTACGACACTTTCACAATGGCTGAAACAACATAAAGAATCTGGATTCACCTTAATCGAAATGCTGATTGTCCTTCTCGTTATTTCTGTGCTGCTTATTATTACGATACCGAATGTGACGAAGCATAACTCTACAATCAACACTAAAGGATGTCAGGCGTTTGTAAAAATGGTTGAGGCGCAGGTGCAGGCATTTCAAATGGATAATCAGAAAATGCCTAGTGGACTCGCAGATCTGCAAACAGCAGGGTATTTAAATAATGAGCAAGATAGTTGTCCAAATGGAGATAAAATTGAAATCGGTTCTGATGGTGAAGTTACTTTGCCCAATAGTGAAGCCGATGCCACAGAAGAATGAACAGGGTTTTACCCTCCTTGAATCCTTGTTTGTCTTAAGTATTTTTCTCCTGATCATGTCTCTTTCAGTCCTCTTGTTGCGACCTCACAATCAACAGCTTGAAGAACAGCTCTTTTTTTCGCAATTGAAGTCGGATCTCTTGTATGCCCAGCAATATGTACTAACGAGTCAGAAATATGTGAATGTGAATTTTATTAGTTCAGATCATTATTACTATGTTTCAAAGCAAAATGGGGAGACGCTGCTGAAAAGAGAGTACTCTAACAAGATTACCGTTTCAGAAGGTTCACAAAAGCTACACTTCCGCTTTCATTCCAATGGAAGCATTAGCAGTATTGGTTCGATTTTTATCTATATTGGAGAAGAAAAATTTCAAATGACCTTTCAGCTAGGAAGGGGAAGGTTTTATGTTAAGGAATTGTAGAGGTTTTTTCTTGGTAGAACTTCTTCTTTCATTGTCCATTTGGATGGTTATGACAGTTAGTCTTCTTCCTCTCTATATACATGTCAGTAAGCAGTCACTAGATATTCAGCAGGAGGTACAGGCAACACATTTACTTTACGAAGTACTTCAAAGATATGTATTAGAGGCTGTAGCTGAAGACAATTCAATTACAAGAGAAAAATTTGTATTTGCCGTTATTTGGGAGAAAGAGAGTGATGGGGAGCCAAAAAGGGTGTGTGTGAATTATGAAGATGCCTTTCAACGAGCGCAACAAAAATGCGAAAGGGTTAAATGACCATGGTTTTACCATGCTTGAAATGTTGTTTGCTTTCTCAGTTTTTTGCATTATATCAACGTTTTTGCCAATCATGTTTCAAATTATCTTTAATTCTCATTCGGTTGAGTCGAGGATACAGAATATGGAGTGGGAGCTTTTTGTGAATCTATTGAAAAAAGAAGTCCAGACGGGTGAGGGTGTTGAGGTTGTGAAAGGTCAATTGAGAATAATAAATGGGGAGGATGTGAGCACTTATCAAAAGTATCAAAACATACTTCGTAAACAAGTAAATGGAACAGGCCATGAGGTTGTTCTACAGAATGTACAATCTGTTTCTTTTGCTAGAAATGCTCAATCCGTCACGATTGTAGTGGAGACGAGCTTTAATCAGACAAAAGAGGCTACTATTTTTTCCTTCATTACAAAGGGGGAATGAGTATGAATGAAAAAGGATTTATGTTTCCTGTTACCCTCTGCATTTTGCTTCTGTTTACGATTTTTCTATCTGTCCAATTAAATCAATACGTTATCGAAAAAAGATCTCTTATTGAAATTGAGCACTTTGAAAGAAATCAATATTACTTTTTACAATCCTTGCAGCAAGTAGAAAAACAATTGCAGGAAGGTAGTTCTGAAACATTGGGAAGCTTTACCTATGAAAAAGGTTTGGTGACTTATAGTATCACTTCTGGAGGTTCTAATCTCCTGCAAATTACCCTACGCTCTAAGTTTGATACAACTGAAGAGGCAATGGGGATTGGTTATTATAATAAAGAATTAAAAAAGCTAACTAAATGGCTAGAGAGAAATTAGGATTAGAAATAAGGTATGAGGATATACTGCATACTGAAAGAGACAATTAGCAGAAGGCAGGTATATCTAATGAAAACGAATGATTATGTTAAGTATTTAACACAGACCGTTGTGAAATATATCGATCAGCCAAAGGATGTTCGCGTGAAAATGAAGCAGGAGCGAAAAGAAGAAAAAGCGAGCTTCCTATTCCGCTGGTTCGGCATTCTTCCTTATGCGTTTATGGGAAGTCTAAAAAGGAAAGGTAAGTAGGAATGATTCTACTTACCGTTACACAGCTTGTTCAGTTAAATAAAAAAGTCCGCCATTGACAATTGTAATCTTTACTTTTGGTTCATATTGTTCTTGAAGGGCTTTTTTTTCGTTCTCGTAGCTTTCGCCTTTTTCTTCTGCTTCCTCGTAAAAATGCTCTAGCAATTGAAGGTCTTTTTGCCAACGTTCTCTAGCTTCTATTGCCCAAGTGTGATCCTCTACTTCAATTTCATTCCGCAGCTGATTTTCAATTCTCATCACTCCACTCTTAGGCATGATGAGGGGAGACAAGGTAAATGAATAATCAGGTATTTTTGGCGTGAGCTGAAGTTCAAGGAGTCTTTCATGAAAATTCTCTACGACCTGCCCATTGATCAGCTGTAGACCGATGGATTTAAAGACATCACGTTTACGGTCACATTGATAGGAGATTTTCAAATTCATTCCTAGCCAAGGTCTTAAAGCTGCTTGTTGTCCGTAACTAAGTGATTGTTTTTCATATAAGCGAATGTAACCAGCCAAATTTTTAGTTGACTCAAAGATTTGGTGAAGGCGTGGGGAGCCGAAATGGATTACTTCACCTTTTATATCTTCAGGAGAAGCATTTTGATCGGTGATAAAAGTTAATTTCATTGGATTGGGAATGCCGCCAGTTTTCTCTAAATAATGCCAGTAAAAAGGTCTATTCATTAATTCTTTATCGAGCTCAATCGTCAGTTGAACTGTCATATAGCCTTTTTCGTTTTCAACAATCTCACAGCCGTTTGCTTGAAAGTAGTTTTCAAGAAATTGATGAATTTCCTGCTGCTGCACTAGATTCACTCTCCTTAATTTCTTCAGCTAATTGGATCATGGAGTTTAAGTTGTCCATTTTAATTCTCATTTCACCTTCAGAAGTGGAATGCCCGAATATATCGACTAGATAGTCTTCGAAATTACCAAATTCAAGCTTTGTGAGAATATCGTCTAAGTCTCCAATGACTTTTTCAAACAAGGCAATTTTTTCATGAAGAAGCTTGAGTACATGCTCTTCCACTGTATCCTTAGTGGCGAAGTTATAAATGTGAACGTCTTGTTCTTGCCCAAGACGGTGGACTCGACCAATTCGTTGCTCAAGCCGCATTGGATTCCAAGGTAAATCGAAATTGATAATATGGTGGCAAAATTGAAGATTAATTCCTTCCCCGCCTGCTTCTGTTGCAATTAACACTTGGGCATGTTTTTGGAAAAGCTCTCTCATCCAATCCTTCTTTCCTCGTTTGAACCCACCACGAAAAGGAACAGACGTTATCCCATTCTGTTTTAAAAACCACTGCAGGTATAGCTGTGTTGCTCTGTATTCGGTAAAAATAATCACTTTATCGTTAATTTTTTTAATCAATTCAAGCGCCTTTTCTGCTTTCGAATTCATTTGGACAGCTTGAACTTTTTCAATGAGACTTTCGATTTGTGCTTGGAAATAAGGGCTCGGCTCTTCCTTCTTATTTAACATGTTCTTTAATGTAATGAATACAGCTTCCCGGCTGCTACAGGCTTCGCGCTGGAGGGTCATGACAGAGAATGCGCTTGTCGCCATCCAATTGTCTTCGCTGCGTAGCTCAGAGACTGCATCATACAGAGCTTTCTCTCCAGCTGAAAATTGAATCGGGATGGTTTCAACATGCCGCTCCGTCCACTCAATGCCCGTATCAGCACGACGGTTCCTAATCATGACTTTGTTAACAAGTTCTTTTAAATGTTGATCATCATTCAAGGAACGAGAATCCCTCTTGTATTTTTCGTAAAAGACCGTTTCGTTGCCAAGGTGGCCAGGCTTTAAGAGAGAAACAAGATTAAAGATTTCGCTAATCCGATTTTGAATAGGTGTGGCGGTTAGCAATAAACAAAACTTCTTCTTTAGGCTTTGAACAAATTCATAGTTTTTTGTTTTATTGTTTTTGAGTTTATGTGCTTCATCGATAATGATGAGATCATAATCGAGTCCAAAAATAATGTCTCGATGAGGATTACGTTTAGCTGTGTCAATAGAAGACACGACAACATCGCATTGCTCCCACACATAGCTCTTTTTTTGAGCAACAGCAGGTATATAAAACTTGCTCGTAAGTTCACTTGCCCATTGGGAAACGAGGGAAGCTGGAACGAGAATTAGAACCTTCTTTACCAAACCACGAATCATATATTCTTTCAAAATGAGTCCAGCCTCGATCGTTTTTCCAAGTCCAACTTCATCGGCTAAAATCGCTTTCCCATTCATATTTTCTATTACTTGCTTTGCCACTTCGATTTGATGAGGAAGTGGGGTTAAATTAGGCAAGTGCTTTGGAGCTTGTAATCCTTCGAAGTCTTCAATGACAGTATGCTTTTCGACCTCGATGGCAAGCTTATATAGGTCCCAATTCCCCCAAGGCCCATCATCCTCGATTTTTTGGAAGAATCCGTCTAGCCAAGAGGAATCAAACTCGATCTCTACTGCCATAAAAACAGCTCCTTTTTGTGAAAAATAAGCGCCCACATCCAAATGCTCTATAAAAATGTATTGCCCTGATAATATGTAAATGGTAGGATGTATTTGAAAGTTAAAAATTTTATAATATAACATGTAAATACGAATGAAATGATTGGTTTGTTTTAAAATTAATCGTTATATTACGAATGAAATAATAGCTTTAGTTTATCGTTATTCGTATTTTTAAAGAGATGATTGCCAAATATATATACTGTATTGGTTAGTATGACCAATTTGGTAAATTTTATGAATCGCGGATGAGAGCAAGGGGAGAGACTACATTTTGTAGCGCCGAAGGAGCAAGCAAGAAATTGTGAATCTCTCAGGCAAAAGTACACTTGTTTGACGCAGCTCTGGAGAGTGCTTCTTGATGGAAGCCACCAAAGGGGAAAGCCTAAATTATTGAGGTGAGCAGTTGTTAGACCGTGAGCCGAATTTAGCTAGGTAAACTTTCAGGTGCCAGGACAGAGACCTTCCTTTTTTTGAAAAGGGGGTACTCTGTCCTTTTTGTTTTTCTATGAAATGAAAATCTTCGCTATTTAGCGGATTAGATATTCAAATAATCTGGAGAAAGGGGAACATGAAATGTCGCAATTAAAGCGCACGCCACTATTTGATATTTACAAAAATTATGGGGGAAAAACCATTGATTTTGGTGGCTGGGATCTCCCAGTTCAGTTTTCAAGTATTAAAGAGGAGCATGAGGCAGTTCGTACAAAAGCAGGTCTGTTTGATGTCTCTCATATGGGAGAAATCGAAGTAAAAGGGCCAAATAGTCTTCCCTATCTTCAGAAAATGATGACAAATGACGTCTCTAAAGTAAGTACAAATGGCGCTCAATATACAGCCATGTGTTACGAAAATGGAGGAACAGTAGAGGACTTACTCGTCTACAAACGTGCTGATGAAGACTACCTTTTAGTCGTAAACGCGGCAAATATTGAGAAAGATTATGCATGGCTTGAAAAGCATCTTGAAGATGGTGTAACCATTCATAATATTTCTGGAAATGTTGCTCAGCTTGCTTTACAAGGTCCTCTTGCAGAATCTGTTTTACAAAAACTAACAGCCACTGAGCTTGATAAAATTGGTTTCTTTAAGTTTCAACAAGATGTAGTAGTTGCTGGTAAAAATGCACTTGTTTCGAGAACTGGGTATACAGGTGAAGATGGTTTTGAAATTTACTGTGCTAGTGAAGATGCCATTCACATTTGGAACAGTATTCTAGAGATAGGAAAAGAAGATGGTGTTATTCCTTGTGGATTAGGTGCTCGTGACACCTTGCGCTTTGAAGCAACTCTAGCCTTATATGGACAAGAACTATCTCCGGAGATTTCTCCTTTAGAAGCGGGCATTGGTTTTGCTGTTAAGCTGAATAAAGAGGCAAATTTCATTGGCAAAGAAGCATTGGTCAAGCAAAAAGAGAATGGTGTTCCTCGAAAATTGGTAGGCATTGAAATGATTGAACGCGGCATTCCAAGACATGGTTATGCTGTTTACAGCGGTGACAAGCAAATTGGTGAAGTAACCACTGGTACACAATCACCTACTTTAAAGACTAACATCGGTCTTGCGTTACTCGATCGAGCCTATAGTGCATTGGAAACTGAAGTAGAAGTAGAGATTCGAGGTAAGAAAGTAAAAGCGAAAATAATTCCTACCCCATTTTATAAAAGAGCGAAGTAAGAGAGGAGAATCAACAATGAAACATCGATACTTACCGATGACAGAAGCAGACCAAAACGCGATGTTAGATACGATTGGCGTATCTAATGTACAAGAGCTATTCAATGATATTCCAGAGAGTGTTCAATTTAAAGGTGAATATAAGATTAAAGCGGCAAAATCTGAAACAGCTTTATTGAAGGAATTAACTCGTTTAGCTGGTAAAAATGCTGATTTGAGAGCAAATACTTCATTCCTTGGGGCTGGAGTTTATGACCACTATATGCCTGTTATTGTTGACCATGTTCTATCTCGTTCAGAATTTTATACAGCTTACACGCCTTATCAGCCAGAAATTTCACAAGGGGAGCTTCAGGCGATCTTTGAATTTCAAACGATGATCTGTGAACTAACTGGTATGGATGTAGCAAACTCTTCCATGTATGACGGTGGTACAGCGCTTGCGGAGGCAGCAATGTTAAGTGCTGGACAAACGAAGAAAAAGCGAGTGTTGATTTCAAGTGCTGTACATCCTGAATCAAAAGAAGTAGTGAAAACATATGCGAAGGGGCAATACATTGAAGTTGTAGAAATCCCTCAACTGGATGGTGTAACAGACTTGGCTGCTCTTCAAGAATTAATGGATGATTCGATTGCAGCAGTGATCGTTCAATATCCAAACTTTTTTGGAAGAGTGGAACCGTTAAAGGAATTAGAAGAAATCATTCATAGTCAAAAGGCGATGTTTGTTGTTTCAAGTAATCCTCTTGCTCTAGGTGCACTAACACCACCAGGAGAATTTGGTGCGGATATTGTTGTCGGTGATGCTCAACCATTTGGTATTCCAACAGCGTTCGGTGGTCCACACTGTGGTTATTTTGCAGTAACAGAGAAGTTAATGAGGAAGGTGCCAGGTCGTTTAGTTGGTCAAACGACAGATGACCAAGGCAGAAGAGGATTCGTTCTTACCCTTCAAGCGCGTGAACAGCATATTCGTCGAGATAAAGCGACTTCTAATATTTGTTCTAACCAGGCTTTGAATGCACTAGCTGCTTCCGTGGCAATGACAGCCCTTGGTAAAAAGGGTGTCAAAGAGATGGCTTTGCAAAATATTCAAAGAGCTCACTATGCGAAAAAAGTGCTTAAGGAAAAAGGCTTAGAGCTTGTATTTGAAGGACCATCTTTCAACGAGTTTGTCATTAAATTAGCGAAACCGGTTAAGGAAGTGAACCAAGCTCTTTTACAAAAAGGAATTATCGGTGGTTACGATTTGGGCCGAGATTATCCAGAACTTTCTCATCATATGTTAGTTGCTGTAACAGAATTAAGAACCAAAGAAGAAATTGACACATTTGCACAAGAATTGGGGGATTATCATGCATAAAGAAGATCAAGCGCTGATTTTTGAACTAAGTACACCTGGTAGAATCGGCTATAGCCTCCCTGAAATGGATATTCCAGAAATAGACGTGAATGAGCTTTTTCCTGAAGGTTATTTACGTGAAGAAAAGGCTGAGTTACCGGAAGTAGCGGAGCTCGATATTATGCGTCACTATACAGCCCTTTCAAAACGTAATCATGGCGTTGATTCTGGGTTTTATCCATTAGGTTCTTGTACGATGAAATATAATCCGAAAATTAACGAGAATGTCGCCCGTTTTAATGGGTTTGCTCATATTCATCCATTGCAGGATGAAAGCTCAGTACAAGGTGCATTAGAGTTAATGTACGACCTGCAAGAGCATTTAATTGAAATCACAGGTATGGACGAAGTAACGTTGCAGCCAGCAGCTGGTGCTCATGGCGAATGGACGGGTCTAATGATGATTCGTGCTTACCATGAAGCTAACGGTGATGCAAAAAGAACGAAGGTTATTGTCCCTGACTCTGCTCACGGAACAAACCCTGCTTCGGCCACAGTAGCTGGATTTGAAACAATCACGGTTAAATCGAACGAACAAGGTCTTGTCGATTTAGAGGATTTAAGAAGTGTAGTGGGTGAGGATACTGCGGCATTAATGCTTACAAATCCGAACACACTTGGCTTATTTGAAGAAAATATTTTAGAAATGGCAGAAATCGTTCATAGTGCAGGTGGTAAGCTGTACTACGATGGAGCGAATTTAAATGCTGTTCTTTCAAAAGCTAGACCTGGAGATATGGGCTTTGACGTGGTACATTTAAATCTTCATAAGACCTTTACAGGCCCTCATGGTGGCGGTGGACCAGGTTCAGGTCCAGTCGGCGTGAAGGAAGATTTAATTCCATTTTTACCAAAACCGATTGTGACGAAAAAAGGCGAAGAGTACGTACTAGATTATGACCGTCCGCAATCAATTGGCCGTGTGAAGCCTTATTACGGAAACTTCGGTATCAATGTCCGTGCTTATACGTATATTCGCACAATGGGTCCAGATGGCTTGAAAGCTGTTACGGAAAATGCTGTACTGAATGCAAACTATATGATGAGAAGATTAGCGGAGTATTTTGATCTTCCGTTTGATAAGCATTGTAAGCATGAATTTGTGTTAAGTGGAAAGCGTCAAAAGAAACTTGGCGTCAGAACGCTTGATATCGCGAAACGTCTATTAGACTTTGGTTATCATCCACCAACTATCTACTTCCCGCTAAATGTGGAAGAGTGTATTATGATTGAACCAACTGAAACGGAATCTAAGGAAACATTGGATGCTTTCATCGATGCGATGATTCAAATTGCGAAGGAAGCAGAAGAGAATCCGGAAATCGTTCAGGAAGCACCACATACAACGGTTGTTGGTCGACTTGATGAAACTACAGCGGCAAGAAAGCCGATTTTACGATATAAGCAGAATTAAAAAGTTAAGGGATAGATGAACAGGACTTCTCCTGTAGCATCTATCCTTTTTTTAGGTAAAAAAAGTACACCACTTCATAGAAGTGATGTACGAACATTTTTTATTTCTTTGATTTAATTTTTCCAGACCATTTCTTGAACCCGCCGTTAAGCTGATAAAGGTCTTTGCAGCCCTTACGATATAAGCTCTGAGCAGCTCGTCCACTACGTAGACCATTTTGACAATAGAGATAAACTGGCTTATCTGGACGAATTTCTTTCATTCTGATTTTAAATTGGGAAAGTGGAATGTTTCTTGCTCCCAAAATATGTCCTGCATCGAATTCATTCGGCTCGCGAACATCGATTAATTGAGCCTTTCGATATCCAGCACGGAATTCTTCTTCAGTTAATGTTTTAACGATTTTTCTTTGATAAAGCCACATAATTAGACTGTATAAAAGAAAGGCAACTACTACTATTAGTAAAATATAAAGTGAATTCATGTCCGTTTCTCCTTCCAAAAAGCTTACGCCACATAATATTATATAGGGATTTCTGCATGTTAGTAAAGGATAATCAAAAAGTTCTAGATTTTCTTTTTTTATGTGTCTAGTATCTGATCAAAAATATCAGTTGAGTTATTATGATCTTATAACTTCAAACGCTTTAGTTGTTGTATAAATAGATAGAGGCATTAGAACAATCAACGTGATGAAAATGACTATGATATCTGTGATGACGGTAATTGGTATAAACGTGGTATAGATAAATTTAAGAATTTGAAAATATATGACGAAAAATATAACCGACATGAAATAAAATATGACCCTTTTCATCATGATTCTTCCCTCCGAAAAGAAAGCTTCTTCAAAAACACTATAAATTGATTATAGTTCAAATCAACTATAAGGAATAGTTGGAAAAACCTCTTTCTTTAATTTTGGAGCGGCATTTGTTATGCTATTATTCAGTGTCCGGGTAAAGGCATGAAATTTATGGACAAAAGAGGGTTACATATGGAGAAGGAAATTTGGGGTTTTATTGATTCAGGAGACAAGTCTCCGTCATTCAATATGGCTTTGGATGAAGCCTTGCTTGATTGGCATAGTGCTGGAAAAATTCCGCCGGTCATTCGTTTTTATGGTTGGAATCCAGCGACGTTGTCGATCGGTTATTTTCAAAAAGTCGAAAAAGAAATAAATATGGAAGCCGTTAAGGAGCATGGACTTGGATTTGTGCGCCGACCAACTGGAGGCAGAGGTGTTCTTCATGATCAGGAGCTTACCTATAGTGTCATTGTTTCTGAAGAGCATCCTGAAATGCCTAAAACGGTGACAGAAGCTTACCGTGTTATTTCGGAAGGAATCTTGAAGGGGTTTCATCAGTTAGGTTTGGAGGCATACTTTGCTGTGCCGAAAACAGCTGAAGAAAGAGAGTCGTTAAAGAATCCCCGTTCTGCTGTTTGCTTTGACGCTCCAAGCTGGTATGAGCTAGTCGTTGAGGGAAGAAAAGTAGCGGGAAGTGCTCAAACTCGACAAAAGGGAGTTATTCTTCAACATGGTTCGATTTTGCTTGATCTAGATGAAGATAAGCTATTTAGTTTATTTAACTACCCAAATGATAGAGTTAAAGAAAGAATGCAGAAAGCTTTTAAAAGTAAAGCTGTTGCCATAAATGATATAAGTCCTAGAAAAATTTCTTTAGAAGAAGCGAAGGTTGCCTTCAAAAAAGGGTTTGAGGAAGGGCTAAATATTGAATTAAAACCATTTGAGTTATCAGAAGAACAATTGGAATATGTTCTACAATTAGCGAAAGATAGATATGAAAGCGATGAGTGGAACTACAAGAGATAAACGGTGATGGTCGTTTCAAGGTCAGAGATTTTGAAACGACATCGTCGTTTTTTTCTTTTTTGAGGTAGATAAAAGAATAAGGATTTCGATATGGAACTTTCGTACCATGACGATTAAAGTGCAAGTTGCGAAATTTGCTAAAATTTATCAAATTATGCTGAAAACTAGCCATGATCTCCTTTTTTCTCCGTTTTATAGTTTTTTTTATGTTTGACAAAATTTTATTTTTTTGCTCATGACACAATATGTAGTATGTAGAAAAATATTTAAGATACTATATATTGATTTTGTGATTTCGAAGTGATACATTAAGAGTAATTTATTGGACAGCTAGATTTGAGCATATGGTTTCTATTATTTTTCAATAGATTTAAAGAAGTACATTTAAAGGAGTTGTGTGTATGTCTGTTGCGTTAGGACAAAAATTGAATATTGATGTGGAGCGCTTGAACAAGGATATCCGATTATTTCCTCAAGTTCATCCAATCACCCCAGATATGAAAATCACTCACAAAGGTGTTTCACGGTTGGTTATGTTGGACCGATACACGTTTAAGGACACTGAGAAACTTACTCTAACTAATGGTGATTTTGTTGTTCTTACCATTAAAGAGGATCCGAAGTTCCCTGCTAGAGGACTAGGACAAATTCTCCAAATTGATTGGGAAGAGAAAAGAGCTCAAGTTCTTGTTGATGAAGAATTTCGCGGTGTATTGGACGATCCTGAAGAGTCAAGCACAGGGGTAATAAATCGTTCACTAGATGTTATTGAAAAGCCACTTGAACTGTTTTATGAGCAAATTGCGAAACGCAACGCAACAGGCTTAGCGTCAGTTGAAACAACTGAGGAAAAAAGACAAGAATGGTTTGAAAAATTCTATCATGAGCTTGTAAGTATGAACTTTGTTCCTGCGGGAAGAGTTCTATACGGAGCTGGTGCTGATACAGATGTTACTTACTTTAACTGTTATGTAATGCCTTATGTTCAAGACTCTCGTGAAGGAATTTCTGAGCACCGCAAGCAGGTCATGGAAATCATGAGCCGCGGTGGTGGGGTTGGAACAAACGGTTCGACACTAAGACCACGTAATGCCCTTGCAAGAGGTGTAAACGGAAAATCATCTGGTTCTGTATCTTGGTTAGATGATATTGCGAAGCTTACACATTTGGTTGAGCAAGGTGGATCCCGTTAAGACCATGGCGGGAGAAAAATCTCGCGAATTGCTGGAACACCCTTAGAGCCTTTTTAACTACAACGTGACTGGTGACGGTGAGCGTGAATGTTTGAAAATAAAAAGGATTGGGCAATCAGCAGCCAAGTATCTTTGGAAACGAAGATAAAGGTTCAACGACTATTGAAACTTCCTAAAGCTTTAAAGTGATGGAAGAAGTAAACCATAGAAAACGGTGACGTTTTTATGGGGCGCGAGACAAGGAATACAATCCCTTGATGATATAGTCTGACCTTGCATGAGAGTGCAAGAGTGTGGCAGAAATGTCCACACCCCTCGGGAGTTGAGGAGTAACAAATAGCGTGGCGCACAAATGATAATGTTGGCGGATTAAAAAAGTGAATTCTAGATTGTTTTTTGGTAAAATAGGGATGAGAACATAAGTTCTCCTATGAGGGGTTGATAATATGGCTCTTACCAAAAATCTTCTTTTCCAAAAGTACGTTATTGAAAATCAAACTATAAGTGATATTGCCAAGGAAACAGGCTACCCAAAAAATAGGGTAAAAAGTGTTCTTAGAAGATTTGGCATTAGAAAAACGAAAATGAAATTGGGAAATGAACTGTATGATGATAGAGAATGGCTGTATGAACAATATGTTGTTCTAAATAAAGGTTATACAGTCATAGCAGATGAATTAGGTGTAAGTTATACAGTCGTTCGGGATCGTATTCTTTTCTTTGGTTGGAAGATCAGAGGTCATAAAGATATTGATAAAGGAAGTGCAAGGCGAGGGAAAAAACACACTGAGTCTGCTCTAAAAAAAATTCGATTATCTAGAATTAAGAAGAGTAGGGAACTGGAGTGTTTACACTGTTCAAGAATTTTTGAGAGACAGAATTCATCAATACTCAGGAGCAGTAAGAACTTTTGCACTGCAGTATGCTTTAGACAATATCTTAAGACAAATAGAATAGAAACTGTAGATATCACCGACTCAGCTGAATATAAAGAGTGGAGAAAAAAAGTTTATATTCGAGACGGTTATCGCTGTAAAATGCCTGGATGTAACTCTAATTCAAGAGACATTGCTGCCCATCATATTTATCCTAAGAAAAAATTTCCCAATAAAAAGTTTGATCTTCAAAATGGTATTACGCTTTGTAGAAAGTGTCATGAAGACACTTATGGAAAAGAAGAACAGTTTATAGATGCACTAGTCCGCGTCATTCAGAAAATGAATGACTAGAAAATCGGGTGAATTGCGGGGAACTCCTTAGAGGAAAGCAAGCTACAACGTGACCGGAAACGGTGAGCGTGAATGCTTTAAAAATTGCTTTCATTGGACAATCTGCAGCCAAGCGTCATTGGGCAAAGGTAATGGCGAAGGTTCAACGACTAGAGAGTGAGTCCCAACAATAAACTCTCATTAGCGCCCGGCCCCTAACAGATATGCTGAGGGTGATGATATAGTCTAGTCCGATTGCATAATGCAATGTAATATCCTGAAAAGGACGGTAAATACGTGGCATCCTGACATCATTGAATTCATTATTTCTAAAATGCAAAATCCGAGAATTCTTCGTTTCTTGCTTGAAACAACAAATGATGAAACGATTAAAAGATATGCAAAAGATAAATTGAAATTTACTCCACTTACCGAGCAGGAAAAAGCAATGTATCAGGGAATCTTAAACTACCGAAGCATTCCTGGACAAGGTGGATTCAGCGACGGGATTATGGCTGAAGCAGAAGAAAAACTTCAGACTGGTGGAAATTACTCAGTTCATAATTCAGAGTTCTTAACAGGTGCAAACATTTCTGTATGTTTAACTAAAGAATTCATGGAAGCTGTTGAAAATGACGCAGAATATGAACTTCGTTTCCCAGATGTTGAGGGATATAATCCTCAAGAAATGAAGATTTACAACGAAGAATGGCATAATGTTGGAGACGTTCGCGAATGGGAAAAGATGGGCAACAAAGTTCGTGTTTATCGCAAAATTAAAGCGAAGGAACTATGGAACCTTATCAACATTTGCGCAACTTATTCAGCAGAGCCAGGAATCTTCTTTATCGATAATGCTAACGATATGACAAATGCGGTAAGCTATGGTCAAAAAGTTGTGGCGACAAACCCATGTGGCGAGCAGCCTCTTGCACCATTTTCTGTCTGTAATTTAGCGGCGGTTAACCTAGCTGAAATGGCAGATAAAGAAACCAAAACTGTGAACTTTGAAAAGTTAAAGCAAACAGTAGAAGTTGGAGTACGTATGCAAGATAACGTAATTAATGCCACTCCATACTTCCTTGAAGAGAATAAAAAGCAAGCACTAGGTGAGCGTCGTGTTGGTCTAGGTGTTATGGGATTACACGATTTACTAATCTATTGTGAAACAGAGTACGGTTCTGAAAAAGGAAACGAACTAGTCGATAAAGTGTTTGAGACGATTGCAACGACTTCTTACCGAACTTCTGTTGAATTAGCTCAAGAAAAGGGAAGCTTCCCGTTCTTAGTTGGTGAGACTGAAGAAGATACAAATCGTTTACGTAAGGCATTCACTGAAACAGGCTTCATGAAAAAAATGCCTGAAGACATTCGTGAATCGATTTTAGAACATGGTATTCGTAACTCGCACTTACTAACTGTTGCTCCGACTGGATCCACTGGGACGATGGTTGGGGTATCAACTGGACTTGAGCCTTACTTCTCCTTCTCTTACTTCAGAAGTGGACGTTTAGGGAAGTTTATCGAAGTAAAAGCTGATATCGTGCAAGAATACCTAGAACAGCATCCAGAAGCAGATGAGAACAACCTGCCAAGCTGGTTTGTCACTGCAATGGAGCTTGCTCCTGAGGCACATGCTGATGTTCAATGTGTCATCCAACGTTGGATTGATAGCTCCATCAGTAAAACGGTTAATGCGCCTAAAGGTTACACTGTTGAACAAGTAGAAAAAGTTTATGAAAGATTATATCGTGGTGGAGCAAAAGGCGGTACAGTCTATGTAGATGGTTCTCGTGATGCGCAAGTATTAACCTTGACAGCAGATGAAAATAGCTTTGAGGAAACACCAAAACAAAAAGAAACTCCGAAACAGCATGTTGTACTCGTAGACACGATTAGTGAAATACGTTCAACAAACGTGACATTTGGCTCTGAAGTTGGAAATACTTGCCCAGTTTGTCGTAAAGGAAAAGTAGAAGAACTCGGCGGATGTAATACATGTACAAACTGTAACACGCAATTAAAATGCGGTTTATAAAAAGACACGAAAAACACCTCTATGGATTTGATTATCTATAGGGGTGTTTTTTTATGTCCAAATGAACGAGCATCTAAATTGCAGTAATCTTTGTTTGAAAAATGCCCATAATCTTGAATAAAAATAGAAAATAATAGAAAATGAAATACAAGCTCTAAATTTTGCTGCTAATGTCTTCCTAGTAAAAGTAGATTATAAGCATTAATACAAAATAAAAAATCCCTGAATACAACTTGATGTAGGAGTGTAATAGATGAAAGATATATCAATTTTAATTGCTGATGATGAGGAGGAGATCGCTGATCTTGTTGCAATCCATTTAGAAAAAGAAGGTTTCGATGTCTTTAAAGTACATAACGGGCAAGATGCACTACAGGTGATCCAGACTAGAACAATTGATTTGCTCATTTTGGATATTATGATGCCGAAAATGGATGGATATGAAGTGACCCGTCAGATTCGTGAACATCATAATATGCCGATCATTTTTTTGAGTGCGAAAACTTCTGACTTTGATAAGGTACAGGGATTAGTGATTGGAGCGGATGATTATATAACGAAACCATTTACCCCAATTGAACTGGTGGCGCGTGTGAATGCTCAATTACGCCGTTTTATGAAGTTTAATCAACCTAAACTAGATGTTAATACAGTGAAATTAGAATTTGGTGAAATCGTGATTTCTCCTGAACAACGTACAGTTTTCCTCCATGGTGAAGCTATCGAATTAACGCCGAAAGAGTTTGATATTTTGTGTTTATTAGCCAGTCATCCAAAGAAAGTTTATAGTGTAGAAAATATTTTTCAAAAAGTGTGGGGTGATGCATACTTCGAAGGCGGGAATACGGTCATGGTGCATATTCGAACCCTAAGGAAAAAACTTGGAGAAGATAAGAGAAAAAACAAGTTAATCAAAACTGTTTGGGGAGTGGGGTATACATTCAATGGCTAAATTTATACGTAATTTTCGTTTCAAAATAATCGTATTATTTGGTTTAAGTATGCTTCTGTCTGGCATTACAACTTACTTACTCTATAAAGGCCTACAGCTTTATTATCATACGATGGTTCTTCGTGGTGACCCATTGGCCCAACTTCGTCAATTCATAGATAGTGTTGGAGACTTTAACTTCTTTTTTATACTATTTATCTCACTTGCTTTCTTGTTTTTTTATTTACTGACTAATCCCTATTCTGCCTATTTCAATGAAATATCAAACGGAATTCATTATCTCGCTCGTGGAGACTTTAAACATCGGGTTTCTATCCAATCAAATGATGAATTTGGAGATATTGCAAAAGAAATTAATCTAGCAAGTGAAAAATTAGAAGAAGCCATACAAAGAGGAGACTTTTCAGAAAATAGTAAAGAACAGTTAATTGTAAATTTGGCTCATGATTTGCGTACGCCTCTAACTTCTGTTTTAGGTTATTTAGATTTAATCCTTAAGGATGAGAAGTTAACCAAAGAACAAGTCAGACATTTTTTAACGATTGCCTTTACGAAATCTCAGCGATTAGAACGACTGATTGATGAATTATTCGAAATAACGCGAATGAACTATGGCATGCTACCAATAGATAAAAAGCAAATTGATTTATCTGACCTTCTTAATCAATTAAAGGAAGAATTATATCCTATCTTCGAAAAAAATCATTTGACAGCTCGAATGAATATTCCTTCCCATTTACCGATTTTGGGTGACGGTGAGCTATTAGCTCGTGTGTTTGAAAATCTTTTAACCAATGCAAATCGCTATGGATATGATGGCCAGTTTGTAGATATTAACGGATTCGTGGATGAAGGGGAAGTAGTTGTTCAGGTAGTTAATTATGGAGATAGTATTCCAGAGGATGAACTTCCGTATCTTTTTGATATGTTTTATACCGGTGACAAAGCACGAACTCATCAAGAAGATAGCACTGGACTTGGTTTATTCATTGCAAAGAATATTGTAGAGCAACATAATGGAACGATTACTGCCGAAAGCAGTCTAATAAGGACTGTATTTGAAGTTCGTTTACCGCAGGAAATTGTCCACGCTTAAAAATTTCATTAAGGATTTAAGAAAAATTTAAACTTTACCCTACTCTTTTTTTAAAAAGTTTTTCCTATTCTAGTATCTATCAGAAAAAGGAGGAACTTGAAATGAAGAAGTGGGGATTTTTATTGTTTTTATTTATATGTCTGAGTTTTGTATTCGTTAATAAAGGCTCTTTTTTTCAAGATAATGAAGAGATTCAAAACTATGAAAAAAACTATAATGCCCATTTAGATAATAACGAGTCCGCTGAAGGTTTCCAAAAGTTAGAGATTACAAAAGAACAGGTCTATCACGGGAATTTACTTTTGGTTAATAAAGAGTATCCAGTTCATGAAGAGAGTATAAAATCAGATATCATCAATTTATTTAGGCATAATGAATTGACACAGGGGTACGGATTGCTAGATAGCGAAATTAAATTATCAGAGGAAGTTGCGCGTGAATTTTCAGAGATGATTATTGCTGCAGAAAAAGAAGGCGTTCGTAATTTTACCATTACTAGTGGCTTTCGAGACTTTAATGAGCAGAGTGTGCTTTATCAGGAAATGGGCTCTGACTACGCTTTGCCTGCAGGTTATAGCGAACACAATTTGGGTTTAGCACTTGATGTAGGATCAACCAAAATGAAGATGGAGATAGCGCCTGAAGGAAAGTGGATTGAAGAAAATGCATGGAAATATGGCTTTATTTTACGATATCCAAAGGATAAAACGGCCATCACTGGAATTCAGTATGAACCATGGCATATTCGCTATGTTGGATTGCCACATAGTGTCATTATAGAGGAAAAGAATTTTGCCTTGGAAGAATATCTAGAATTCCTAAAAGAACAAAAATCTATTACAGCCACTATACAGGGTGAAAAATTTGAGATCTCTTATTACCCTGTAACCGAAGAAACGACCATTCAAGTGCCTTCCAATCTTCGTTGGGAGATATCAGGTAACAATGTGGAAGGTGTAATCGTGACAGTGGTTCTCTGAATAATGGAGGTGAGGATAGCGCCATGAAAAAAACGAATATAATGAACAGAAGTATTGTACTAGCACTCTTTATCTTTTATATGTATGGAATTGTTAGAATTATATTATTTAAGTTCCGTTGGAGAGATACGGACTTTCTTATGCATCAACTTGAGAGGAATTTTTGGAACCCCGATATTCTCATAAACCATTTACAAAGAGGTAATTTTATCCCGTTTAAAACAATATTCATTAATATTAATAATCTATCGGGTTGGCATGATTTAAGTAATTTGCTAGGGAATATCGTTGCACTCATCCCATTTGGAATTTTTCTTGTACTTTTGTCTAAAAACAAAGGAACTAAATTCAAAGGCGTATTAGCTTTCTCTTTGAGTTTAAGTTTATGCTTGGAAAGCTTACAGGTTGTTTTTACTATCGGAAGTTTTGATGTCGATGACCTAATACTAAACACCGCTGGTGGACTGCTTGGCTATTGTGCGATCAAACTTTATGACAAGTCTAGAGTAAATATGCGAAGCATAGACCAAAAAAGAGATGTTGTTCAGAAATAAGAAATTAAAAAGGATTGTTCATTTTAAAGCGATAATATATTTTTATTTGTGTTTTTTATTGTCTCCCGTACTATTTGAACACATTGCTGATTAAAAATGTAACAATGGCAATTTATAATTTTCTCTAGCTCCTCGCCATTGCAAACAAAACCACATCTAGGGAGTGGCGACGATGTACATCGACGGTGTGTTCTCTGGCGGAGGGATAAAAGGATTTGCTCTTGTAGGTGCTTACCAGGCGATCGAGGACAGGGGAATACGGTTTAAGCGAGTAGCCGGGACGAGTGCTGGTTCGATTGTAGCCGCCTTGATAGCAGCAAACTATTCGAGTCGAGAAATCTACACTCTTATTGATGAATTAACCCTTGAAGATTTACTTGACCAACGAAAAACAATTCTCCCTACCTCTGTCACGAAATGGTTACTTCTCTACTGGCGCATGGGTCTTTATAAAGGACATAAATTAGAAGAATGGGTCGCTTCGAAGTTAGCAATGCGTGGGATTCAAACCTTTGGAGACTTACCTCCGCAAACTTTAAGAGTAATTGCTTCAGACTTAACGAATGGCCGTTTAGTTGTTCTTCCGGATGACCTTCCGAACTATGGGATCGATCCAAGTAAATTTCCCATTTCAAAAGCGATAAGAATGAGCTGTAGTCTTCCTTATTTTTTTGAACCTGTCAAAATAAAAAGCGAAAGAACCGCAAGTGTGATTGTAGATGGAGGGGTACTAAGCAATTTTCCAATGTGGTTATTTGATAAGGAGAATGTCAAAAAGGTTCGGCCAGTACTGGGTATAAAGCTCAGTTCTCAAGCAAATGAACATCATAAAAACCAAATCAATAATGCCATTAATCTATTTGAAGCGATTTTTGACACCATGAAAGATGCCCATGACTCACGCTACATCTCCCGTAAGCATGAAAAAAATATTATTTTTATTCCAATGGAGGGTGTGTTAACAACCGACTTCCAACTATCGGAAGACGAGAAGCAGGAATTATTTGATTTGGGATATACTAGAGCAAAAAAGTTTTTAGAAAAGTGGACTTATTAAATGGTTGTTTTCGTATATGTTTTTTGAAATAGAAAAGAATTCGTGTAGGTATGAGAATTCATAGGCGGAGAATTTCCTGTTAAAGTATATAGATGGAGCTTAAGAAGCAGATATTAGCGGAGATATTCCGATTAGTTGCTTGAAATAAGACAAAATCCCAAGATTTAGATACTGTAAGCGGAAAAACTCCGCCAATTTCTAGGGAAATATGGGCATATTCCGATATAAAAGGAATTTTTGCGGTTATTTTTCAAACACAGTATAGTCAACGCGGTTTATTCTTTGCTAATTTAATGTGATTGCTGTTCTTGGTTCCCCAGAACCCGTAATTAAAAAACGAGCCCTTCATTAAAAAGAGGCCCGTTTTTTCTTTTTCCCTTTTTTTCCTTCAATCACTGTTAGGTGAGCAGCGGATTTTGCTTTATTTTTTCCTTTTTTCAGTGTACTGACACTTCCGTTCATTGTTTTAACAGAGGGCTTTCGGGCATCTTTTTGGTGAAATCGTTTCTTTGATTTTTTTGCTGCCTTTCTAAAAGCACTCTGCTCACGCTTTTGAGGGGTAGCACCATTAAAGCGACGAACCAAAAAGAAAATAGCGAATCCGATAACTAGGAAAACGAGGACACTTTGGAAAAAGGCAGAGGGATTGGATATCAAGCGACTTGCAACACCGATTATTGCTAGTATTATCATCCCAATAACAAAATAAAAAGATGTTCGATTTTTCAAGAAAGCCACCTCCCTATAAGCATGATAAGCAATATTTCCTGTTTTTAAACTAACGAACAATGGGAATATTATTATTATTTTATGCATTCTTACTGTATATTGACGCATTATTTAAACAATTATTAAACCAAATAAAAAAGCTACTTTGTTAATTTAATTCTACTAGAAAGTCGAGAAAACCTCTATAATGTCGTGATTATTTTTTACAACATAAGTATGAGATGGAAATGAAAAGGAATCTTATTGCTAGGACATAATACTAGTGGAGGTGTTTTAAAATGGCAGAAAAAGAAAAATTAGAACAAAATCAGAAAGAGAAACCACTTTCGTTTATGGCGATGGTCATTTTGACAGGATTAATTGGAGGGATTTTCTGGAGTGGCCTTGGGTACATGGCCTATTTATTTAATTTTACAGACGTTCATCCCAACGTTATCCTAGAACCTTGGGCTCTCGGGGCTTGGAAAAAACAATGGCTCGGAACGGTGATTTCAATTGTCTTAATGGGGGTACTATCCATTGGTGTTGCGTTGGTTTACTATGCAGTACTGAAAAAAATGAAAAGCATCTTCATTGGGATTGGATTTGGAATAGGGATATTTCTTCTCGTCTTTTTAGTCCTTAATCCGATTTTTCCAGGGATAAAACCATTTCGAGAATTAAGCTTGAATACGATTATTACATCGGTTTGCCTGTATGCATTATATGGTGCTTTTGTTGGTTATTCGATCTCATATGAGTATCAAGAGCAGGAATATCGTGAAAATCAAGAAGTAAGAGAAAAAGAAGTAACATCGTAACGGATGAAATAATAGTCGCTGAAAAAAACAGTATGGTAAAATACTCTTAGGTTGTTTTTTCTCACTATTCTTAATAAAAGTAAATCTAGCTTGTGAGATTAGTGAAAATGTAGAAGGGGAGAGGAATTAATGGATAAATTACAAAAAGTAAGAGAAAGCTTAGGCAAATTAGGAATCGACGGATTACTTATTACAAGCAGTTATAACCGTCGTTACATCTCCAATTTTACAGGATCAAGCGGTGTTGTGTTAGTTGGATTAGATGGAGCGAAGTTCATTACTGATTTTCGTTATGTTGAACAAGCCTCAAAGCAATGCGTAGGTTTTGATATTGTAAAACATACTGGCACGATTCCAGAAGAGGTTGCAGAACAAGTAAAAGCAATGGGAATTAAGAAATTGGGATTTGAACAGGACCATGTTACATTCTCAAGCTTTAAGTCTTATGAACAAGCGATTCAATCTGAACTAGTACCAGTTTCGGGCCTAGTTGAAAAAATTCGCTTGATTAAGACCGATGCAGAGATTAAGATATTAAAGGAAGCAGCAGATATTGCTGATGCTGCATATAAGCATATTTTAGATTTCATTCGACCTGGAATTTCTGAGCTTGATGTTTCGAATGAATTAGAGTTCTTTATGAGAAAAGCTGGCGCTACGTCTTCTTCCTTTGATATTATCGTTGCCTCAGGTCAACGTTCTGCTCTACCACATGGAGTGGCATCTGATAAAATCATTGAAAAAGGTGATTTCATCACATTAGATTATGGCGCTTACTATAATGGTTACATTTCTGATATTACGCGGACGCTGGCAGTCGGTGAGCCAGATCCAAAATTGAAAGAAATTTATCAAATCGTCTATGAAGCTCAATTACGTGGTGTTGAGGGAATCAAACCTGGAATGAGCGGAAAAGAAGCGGATGCGTTAACAAGAGACTATATTTCTGAAAAGGGCTACGGGGAATATTTTGGTCATTCTACTGGACATGGAATTGGTTTAGAAGTTCATGAAGGCCCTGCATTATCCTTCAGATCTGAGCTTATATTGGAGCCGGGAATGGTCGTAACTGTAGAACCAGGAATATACATACCAGGACTTGGTGGCGTTCGTATTGAAGATGATACTGTAATAACAAAGGATGGGAATGAGACGCTAACTCATTCTACAAAAGAACTCATTATCTTATAATTTAGTTTCGTAGGAGGATTTTACGCATGATTTCTGTTAACGATTTCCGTACAGGATTAACAATTGAGGTAGACGGAGGGCTTTGGCGTGTAATGGATTTCCAACATGTTAAGCCAGGAAAAGGAGCAGCGTTCGTACGCTCTAAGCTTCGTAACCTACGTACAGGTGCTGTACAAGAAAAAACTTTCCGTGCTGGTGAAAAAGTAGCGAAAGCACAAATTGATAACCGCAGAATGCAGTACCTTTATGCAAACGGCGACCAACACGTATTCATGGACAACGAGTCTTATGATCAAATCGAATTACCAGCAACTGCGATTGAGTATGAATTAAAATACTTAAAAGAAAATATGGAAGTTCAGATCATGATGTTCCACGGTGAAACACTTGGTATTGAATTACCAAACACTGTTGAACTTGAAGTAACTGAAACTGAACCAGGAATCAAAGGTGATACAGCGTCAGGTGGTACAAAACCTGCTACACTTGAAACTGGTTTAATCGTTCAAGTTCCATTCTTCGTAAACCAAGGTGATCGTCTAATCATCAACACAACTGAAGGTTCATACGTATCACGTGCATAATATAAAAGGCTCTTTTCGCAAAGATTTTTGCTCCTAGAAATAAATTGGTTATATGGATAGCAATTTTTCTTCTTAAAAACATTCAAAGTCAGCGAAAAGTGCCGTGCAAAAATAATATGAAGCACTAAACCAAGTAAGAGGTGTAAATGTCGGCTTTTGGACATTTACGAAAAAACAACAAGTTTTTTTCGTCAGAAAATAAACAATCAATACCAAGACAGCGTAAAAAAATCCCAAATGGAAATCACTCCATTTGGGATTTTTTTATTCTTCTTCTACCTCTCTACCGGTTGCTCCTACAGAGATATCTGTATCGTTTTTATTATTGTATTCTGGATCAGACTTCATTTCCGTTCGGTTATCTCTAGCCCCACCTAGATATTGTTGCTTTAAGTCCCTTTGTTCCTTCAAAAATTTATCCCGATTTGGATTAACCACGACTCCACCAGCTCCTTTCCTCTCTAGTGTTTGCAAGATTAATCTCCTTATGTATTCATTCAATTCCATATAAAAAGCAACAGCCGTAGACTGTTGCTTGAAAAATTCCTATTAGATAAAGCCGTTGCTGCCGTCGAATTAATATGGAGTTTCAAAACCTGTTCCACCAGGTGGGCATCCGCAATCAGGTTTTCAAGCGTCCTTACACATTGTGAAGGCATGTTGTCTTTCCTCATCATATAGGATTCCCTATTACTCACTATAGGTTGAAACTACATATCCAAACGAACAACCCAGCCTCTGTACTAGTATTTTATAATGTCGGGACAGCCTTCTTCAAGAGGAAATGAATGGAACATTTTTTACATGGTTGTTGTTGAAAAAACAGCAGTTACGACTGCTTCTATATCCTCTTTTCCAGGCTGAATCTCAGTCGAAGCACTCAAGACCATTTGCGTTTTTTGCAAAGGAATTGGTGTTTCAAGGAATCTTCTTTCTTCTACAACGGATTTAGGAGTCGGTATTAAGGTTAAGTTAAAGGCGTTTGCGATTGTTTTTGCTTTTTGAAGGGCATCTTCAACAGCTATAGTTAAAGCTCTTTGGTAAAGATTTGAAGAGTTCAAGATTTGAAAGGAGATATTGGATACACGATTCGCCCCATGTTCAACGGCAGTATCTACAACCAGCCCAACCTTATCTATATCTAAGACTGTAACTTGTAGCATATGGTCTACACGATATCCTCTAAAGACTTGTTTGCCATCCACAAAATCATACATTGGAAAGATCGTAAAGTTATCCGTTTGAATGTTTTCAGCGAGTATTCCAATAGCTTTCAAAACTTTCGTAATATCAGATATCTTTTGCGCATTCTCTGATTGAGCTGTTCTTAATTCGGTGTGTTCTGATTCAACTCCGATAAGTACTTGTGCCGTATCGGGCTGAATTGAAATCCGTCCTTCCCCAGTAACCTTTATTTCACTTTTTCCACGTGTTGTCTCAGGAGGCTTTCGGTAAATCGGCTGATAATAATACAAATTTCTCCCTCCAATTTTTAAACATTTTTAACATTCTATTCGGTGTTTGAATTTTTTGCCTAAAAATCTTTTATTAATAAAAAAGGTGATTCTTTTTAACATAGTCATAATGTGTCCAAGCAGGCATACATTTTTAATAGGTTGTTCTCACAATTGATAGAGATTATTCCAGGAGGCGTACAATGTGGAGCAAGTATTGAAGATGTTGCCAAGAAGAGTGGTAGAACAATTGGAACAGCTCCCTCCTCTACTATTAAATGAAGTAGAAGAAATTAGAATCCGTATTCATAGACCGATTGAAGTGGCCGTGAAAGGTGCTCCACGGTTCTTACCGTATATCGTGAAGGAAGATGATGCGATTCATTTATTGAATAAAATCAGCCACTTCTCGATCTACACTTTGGAGGAGGAATTAAGAAGAGGATATGTCACGATTTCTGGGGGACATCGAATTGGACTAGCGGGAAAAGTGATCCTTGAACAAGGTGCCGTTAAGGCAATTAGGGATGTTTCTTCCTTTAATATCCGAATTGCAAGGGAAAAGATTGGGATAGCCGAACAGCTTACCCCCTATATATATGAAAATGGTTGGCTTCATACGATGATCATTGGTCCTCCGCAAACAGGGAAAACAACGCTTTTACGAGATTTCGCTCGGATTATTTCAGGTGGAAATCCTACATTTTTACCTGAAAAAGTTGGGATCGTCGATGAACGATCTGAAATAGCGGGAAGTGTACATGGAATTCCGCAGCTTACCTTTGGCCCCAGAATCGATGTATTAGATGCATGTCCGAAAGCAGAAGGAATGATGATGATGATTCGTTCTATGAGTCCGGATGTCCTTGTTGTTGACGAAATTGGAAGGAAAGAAGATTGTGATGCGATTTTGGAGGCGATTCATGCCGGAATCAAATTATTTATGACAACCCATGGAAATTCGCTTGATGAGGTGAGTAATCGTCCAATTTTAAAACCATTAATTGAGATGGGAATTTTTCAAAGATTTATTGAGCTTAGTCGTCTTGAAGGACCAGGGACTGTTACATCGATCAAGGATGGAAATGGTACTGATATTGTTGAAAAAGTGAGTGTGACTTAAATGATAAAGATTATCGGGGCGATACTGATTATTCTTGCCACAACTTGGACGGGCTTTGAAGCTGCTAGGCATTTTAATGAGAGGCCCAGACAGCTACGTCTACTAAAATCCGCTCTTCAGTCTTTAGAAGCAGAGATTATGTACGGACATACTCCATTACACGAAGCATCAAGAAGATTAGCTGCCCAAATGACAAAGCCATTATCTACATTTTTTGAATCATTTGCGAAAAAATTGACGTATAGTGAAACAACTGTTAGGGATGCGTGGGAGGGAAGTTTGAACGAAGTTTGGAAGCAAACGGCCTTAAAACATGGGGAATTTGAAATTATGAAGCAATTTGGAGAAACCCTTGGGAGACATGACCGAGTATCCCAGCAAAAACAAATTCAATTAACGCTAACTCATCTGGAACGGGAAGAAGCAGATGCATTTGATAGGCAAGCAAAATATGAAAAACTCGTAAAAAGCTTAGGGTTTTTATCAGGACTATTGGTAGTCATTTTATTGATGTAATTTTCGTTGGGACGGTTGTACATCTTCCAAGCATTTTGCAGTGTACTTTACTGGGACCTTATTTGTACTTAGGGAGGAAAAGACATGGGTTTAGAAGTAGATATCATCTTTAAAATTGCTGGAGTAGGGATTGTCGTAGCGTTCTTGCACACAATACTTGACCAAGTTGGAAAAAAGGAATATGCCCAGTGGGTTACACTGTTTGGATTTATCTATATCTTATTTATGGTTGCATCCATTGTCGATGACTTGTTTCAAAAAATTAAATCCGTGTTTCTTTTTCAAGGGTAAAGGAGGGCTTAGCGATTGAAATCATCCAAATCGTAGGAGTAGCTCTTATCTCTACATTCTTAGCATTGATTGTCAAAGAACAAAAGCCCAATTTTGCCTTTCTACTTATTGTTTTTGTAGGCTGTACGATCTTCTTATTTTTAATTGACCAAATCTATGCGATCATCCATATGCTCGAAGTGATTGCAGTCAATGCTAAGGTGAACATCATATATGTGGAAACGATCTTGAAAATTATAGGCATTGCTTACATTGCTGAATTCGCTGCTCAAATTACAAAGGATGCTGGCCAAGGTGCGATTGCTTCAAAGATTGAATTGGCAGGGAAAATTTTAATACTAGCGATGGCGATTCCAATATTGTCCGTTCTAATTGAAACGATCATACAACTAATACCAAACTAATTTCTAACTAATCTCCCTAAATGAAGGTGAAAAAAATGAAGCAATGGATTCAGCTCATCTCCACTATCATATTCGCCATACTTTTGTTTTTTAGCATAAATGGACAAGCCTCTGCAGAGGAAAATGACAGCACCGTGCTCGATCCGCAGGCGCTCGTCGATCAGCAAATAGAGGCCCTTAATTTAGATGAATTAACTGGATTTTGGGAAGAGATTAAGGATGAATATGGCGGGTTTCTACCCGAAAGCCAAAAGGGAAGCCTTTACGAATTTATCAAAGGAGATAAAGAGTTTTCACTAAAAGAGTGGTCATCTGGACTACTAAAATATATTTTCCATGAATTTCTCGTCAATGGAAAATTACTTGGAACATTAATCATGCTTACAATCTTCTCGATGTTCCTGCAATTGCTTCAGAACTCCTTTGAAAATACGACCGTTAGCAAAGTCGCTTATTCGATTGTCTTCATGGTGCTCATCATCATTGCACTGAACAGCTTTCATGTCGCGATAGAATATACAACTCAGGCGATACACTCGATGACCTCATTTATCATTGCCCTTATCCCACTGCTTCTTGCGTTAATCGCAAGCTCGGGAGGAATCTTTTCAGCAGCATTTTTTCATCCGGTCATACTATTTCTTATGAATATTAGCGGGACCTTTATTCAATTTGTTGTACTACCATTTCTCTTCCTGTCTGTCTTGTTGAATATCGTAAGTACATTAACGGACCATTACAAAGTAACTCAATTAGCGACCCTTTTACGAAATTGGAGTATTGGTTTGCTGGGACTTTTCTTAACTGTTTTTCTTGGAGTTATTTCTGTTCAGGGAGCATCTGCGGCAGTCACAGATGGAGTCACGATTAGAACGGCAAAATTTATTACGGGAAATTTTATCCCAGTCATTGGGAGGATGTTCACTGACGCAACAGATACAGTGATCAGTGCATCCGTTTTGTTAAAAAATACAGTTGGGATAGCTGGAGTCGCGATTCTTCTACTCATTGTCGCTTTTCCAGCAATCAAAATACTTATGATTTCCTTCATCTATAAATTTGCCGCAGCAATCTTGCAGCCTCTTGGTGGAGGGCCGGTTATCAAATGCTTAGATATTATTAGCACTGGTGTTATTTATGTATTTGCAGCTTTAGGAATTGTTTCCCTGATGTTCTTTTTAAGCTTAACGGTCATTATTGCTGCCGGCAATTTAACGATGATGGTTCGATAAAGGGGGAAGGATTAATGGAATTTATTACCGAGTGGATCACGAATATTATTCTATTTGTTCTTATTGCCACGGTTATCGATCTTCTCCTCCCGAATACAAGCATGCAGAAATACACAAAAATGGTGGCAGGTCTTTTGTTGATTGTGATTATTCTATCGCCAATATTGAAGCTCTTTTCCGATGATTTCGAAACGGCGATAGCTTCCATCCCATCGATGAATACCAATATGGATGAAAAAAATATGGAAAATTTAATAGATTTGCAGAAAAAAGAAATACAAGCCTCCACTGATGCATATATTTTAGAAGAAACGGCTGTCCAACTAAAAGCGGGCGTAGAGGAGGAGTTGATGGAGCAATACGGATTAGAGATTTCAAACATTGAACTTTTAGTAGATGAGAATGGTCAGCAAGATTTTCCAGGGAACCTCCAAACAGTCATTGTTCACCTAAAGGAACCCGATGGTGAGCCTCAAGCGGTTGAAGTAGTAAAACAAGTAGAGATCAATACAACAGAACCTCTTCCATCCAATGAAGGCACGCAGGACAGCTATAGAATTGCATCTCTTCTTTCAGAAAAATGGGATGTTGAAAAAGAAAATATAAAAGTCGTAGTAGAAGGGGGGAGCAGTTAAGCGATGGAGCAAGAGAAGGGGCCGTTATCATGGCTAAAAAAGCTGTTCTCAAAAGAGGGAAAATCCGAGAAAAAGTATCAATATTTGATCGTTGTCCTATTGTTTGGAGCTGCGATTATGGTGGTCAGTAATACGCTATTTAGTGGAGACAATAATCAATCAAGCATTCCTGTGGTTGGAAGTTCAGAAGGGGTTCCTTCTGAAGTAGAAACGTTGGGCCAAACAAAAGCAGCTGGAAACGATATGATCGCAGATTATGAACAGCGATATGAAACCCAATTGAAAGAAGCGTTAGAAGGAATTACTGGCGTTAGTGATGTGATGGTCGCCGTTAATGTAGATGCAACAGAAATGAAAGTATTGGAAAAAAATACGGTTACGCGTTCTCAAACCACTGGTGAAAAGGATCGAGAAGGTGGAGAGAGAACGGTAGAAGACCAATCACAGGATAGTCAAACCGTGATTGTCCGAAATGGAGAAAAAGAGGTTCCGATTGTACTAGAAACGAAGAAACCTGAAATTAGAGGTGTTCTTGTGGTAGCAAAAGGAGCAGATAATATACAAGTAAAGAAATGGATCATTGAATCTGTTACAAAGCTGCTTGATGTCCCAGTCCATCGTGTTTCCGTTATGCCAAAGAAATGATTTAGATTTTATCAATAAATAGTAGTCAATTAAGAAGGGGGATTCCATAAATGTTACTTAAAAAGCAAACGGTTTGGTTATTAACAATGTTAAGTTTAGTAGTGGTACTATCAGTTTATTACATGACATCACCTGATCAGCAAAAAAATGAACTAGCGACTCAAGAGCAAGAAAAGGCAACTAATTCTGGACAAGAAGAAGTGACAACTGAGACAGAGGGAGAAGTTTTATCAAGTGTTGCAAGTGACGAGGTGTTTGAAGGCTTGCGCTTACAGTTAGATGAAGAACGAAGTAAAATGAAAGAGGATTTAAGAGATATCATGGCTTCAACGGATCTTCCAGCAGACCAGCGTAGCAAAGCATATGACCAAATCGAAGAATTAGACCAAGTCGCTCAAAAAGAGGCGGTCTTAGAAACATTGATAATTGCCATGGGATATGATGATGCACTTGTACGTGCTGATGGAGAAAAGGTGCGAATCACTGTTAAATCAAATGAACCGTCTGCATCAGCTGCAAATGACATCATTCAAGTAGTCAAGGACGAACTAGGACAAATGCAAGCAGTAGCAGTTGAATTTCAGCCCGACAAATAAGTAAATGAAAAGAACGGGAGAGCAGATGCTTTCCCGTTACTTTTGTATGTCCATTAAATTTTCGATGGATTGATGTGCTTCGGTAGCAGACTGGAGAAGTACTTCATGCTGAGAGGTTTGTAAGCCGACGGTTGATGCTAATTCTTGTAAGACAGCACTAGACTGCTCAATAACAGAACTGAAATCATTAACTGATTCTTCTATGGATCTTGATGAATGAAGGATGTTTTTTGTTAAAGTTTCGTATTTAGATATATCTTCTTTTAACTGTTGGAAGGTTACTTGGATTTTTGAAAAAGCATCATGTGAATCAACAGCCAGTTGTAAGTTATCGGTGATTTTCTTTCCAGTGACTGAAACAGTATCCATTGCTCCATATGTTCTACTGCTAACATTTGCGAGATTGTCAGAAATTTGTGATGCCGTTTTTCGAGTGACATCAGCTAGCTTTCGGACCTCTTCTGCCACGACTGCAAAGCCTTTTCCAGAATCTCCAGCTCGAGCAGCCTCAATGGAAGCATTTAGGGCGAGGAGATTTGTTTGTTCGGCAATTTCTTGAATTACTTTTGTAAACGAAGAAGTCTCTTTTACTAGATTAGAAAGGGTTGTCATCTGAAAATTCATTTTTTCCATATCAGTGAATGAAATGGAGAGTTCTTCCTTTAGTTTAGTAATAAGAAGTTCACCATTATTTGTAACTTGTTCTGCCTCGATGGCATCTTGGTGGAGCTTGTTCACAAGACTATCGGTGTCTCGAATCAATTGATTGGAGTTTTCTAACGCTTTCGTAATTCCGACAATTGAGTCAGATTGAGTTTGAATACCAGCTGCAATTTCCCCAATAGAATCATTCATTTCTTGAGCAGCCTCATAGTTTTCATGACTTTTATTTCTAACAAAGTGGATTAGGTCAGAAAGGTTTATTGTATTATCTTTTACAGTCATTCTAATTTTGCGATCGTTCAACAACAATTCTTCCGTTTGTTGCTGGGCAGCAACAATATTTTTAGATAGTTTTTTGGATATTGCCAATTGAAAACCTAGTAAAATAGATACTAAAAGATAGAGTAAATAAACAGTTGCATAATTCTTTGTTTCTAGTGGTAAAGTACTATTGTTTTGCCAAATGAACGCCGTATTTGCAATAAAGCCGAAAATGGCTCCTGTCCACAAAACTTTTTTATCCATATAAATGGCTGCCATTGCAAGAATGAAATACAGTAAGACAAATGCGGCAGGCGATACACTGTTTGCCATAATGACATACATGACGATGGTGACTAGAACAACAGCAAGATAGGGGATAAACGAAACAAGTTTTCGGGTGTAATGAAGAAAGGCAATGAGGGCTACACCCAGGCCTCCGCCAATAACAATCGATAGGATAAGGGCTAAATCTTTTTTCATCACAATATCCACAACTGTTGCAAGGATTACACATACTAATGTTGCTTTTACAACCAAGGAATTCTTTCTGGTCATATCTTCCTGTTTTATCTCGGTAATCGTTTTCAAAAATATCCCTCCTTTTTACCTATATCATTATTTTTCGCTATAATATTACAAAAATCCTTTTAAAATTCTGAAAATATAATCTGCTATAATGGAAGATAGTGAAAGAAATGAACTTTTCGTTTCGAATTATTCATTTAAAAGGATATGGATAGAATTATGGTAGAGCTTTTTTGGGGCTCTGTTAGTGTTCATTGTTAATTTTCGACAGGTGTATCCAATTAACCGGAGACATTCCGTCTATTTTGAAATATTAATGGTTATTAGGTGAAATAGGCGGAAATTTTCCGCTAGAAACCCTAAAAAGCCTTAAAATCATGAAAAATGTTTAGCTTAACCGAAAAAATTCCGCTTATACTTATAAAGAAATAGAAGTACTTTCTTGATTTAGCCGGAATTTTTTCTCCTATTTTCAATGTAATAAAAATGAATTCAACACCCACTTTTAACAGTATTCTTATTAAAAAAAAGTGCTTAGAAATAGAGTCGAAGAAATAATTGTTGCTGTGTCTCTTTATATTTCAAGCTGATTATCACAGGAAAAGGACATACAAAAAATCAATTAGGATTGAACTTTCATAAGGTCTTATCGTATAGTATTAGTATCTAGTGCTAAATTTCCGTAAATTAAGGAGTGTCATACATGTTAAAAGTACAAGAAATTCGTGAATTAATTAAACTTGTTGATCAATCAAATTTAGATGAGTTTGTGTATGAAGTTGATGATTGTAAAATTAAAATGAAAAAGAATCAGGCAGGAGTAGTTACCGTATCTAGTCAACCGGCAGTTGCACCAGTTGTTGTAGAAGCACCGAAGCCACAAGCAGGGGCACCAGCGGCACCAGCGGCTGTTCAACAAGACGCACCAAAGGAAGAAGCAGCACCTGAACCTATCGTAAATGAAAATTTACATCAAGTTACATCTCCAATGGTTGGAACTTTTTATGCGTCTCCATCACCAGATCAAGATGCTTATGTAAAAGTAGGCGATAAAGTATCGAATGATTCCATTGTTTGTATTGTAGAGGCAATGAAATTATTTAACGAAATCGAAGCTGAAGTAAGTGGAGAAATTGTGGAAATCCTTGTTAAGGACGGCCAACTGGTTGAATACGGTCAGCCATTATTTTTAGTAAAGCTTCAATAAGGAGATGCCAAAAATGATTAAAAAATTACTTATTGCCAACAGAGGAGAAATCGCTGTTCGGATTATTCGCGCTTGCCGTGATTTAGGAATTGAATCAGTAGCTGTCTACTCAGAAGCTGATAAAGAAGCATTACATGTGCAGCTTGCAGATGAGGCTTATTGTATTGGACCAACTTCATCAAAGGACAGTTATTTAAACTTTACAAATATCATTAGTGTAGCAAAGCTAACAGGTTGTGATGCTATTCACCCTGGCTATGGATTTTTAGCTGAAAATGCAGACTTCGCAGATCTTTGCCGCGAATGTAATATTATCTTCGTTGGTCCTTCACCAGAAGCGATTACGAAGATGGGGACAAAGGACATTGCCCGTGAAACAATGAAAGAAGCGGGTGTACCAATTGTTCCAGGTTCACAAGGAATCATTAAGGACGAGCCTCAAGCGATTGAACTGGCAAATCAAATTGGATACCCTGTCATCATTAAAGCTACAGCTGGTGGCGGTGGTAAAGGGATCCGCGTTGCTAAAAATGAAACTGAGTTGCTAAAAGGGATTAACATTACTCAGCAGGAAGCCTTAACAGCTTTCGGGAACCCTGGCGTATACATTGAAAAATTCATTGAAGATTTCCGTCATGTTGAAATTCAAGTTTTAGCAGATGGTTTTGGAAATGTTGTTCATTTAGGTGAGCGTGATTGCTCTATCCAAAGAAGATTACAAAAGCTTCTTGAAGAAACGCCGTCACCTGCTTTAGATAGCGAAATTCGTGAAGAAATGGGTTCAGCGGCTGTAAAAGCAGCAAAAGCAGTTGATTATACGGGCGCTGGTACGATAGAATTTATATATGATTACCGTAATCGCAAATTTTACTTCATGGAAATGAATACTCGAATTCAGGTTGAGCACCCCGTAACCGAAATGGTAACAGGAGTCGATTTAATTAAGGAACAAATTAAAGTGGCTTCTGGAGAGGCGCTACCTTTCAGCCAAGAAGAAGTACAGTTTAATGGTTGGGCAATGGAGTGTCGTATCAATGCTGAAAACCCAGAGAAGAATTTTATGCCTTCACCTGGTAAAATTAATATGTATCTTCCGCCAGGTGGCCTTGGAGTTAGAATTGATTCTGCGGCATACCCAGGCTACTCGATTCCTCCTTACTATGATTCTATGATTGCAAAAGTGATCACATATGGAAGCACGAGAGAAGAAGCGATTTCGAGAATGAAAAGAGCCTTAAGTGAATTTGTAGTAGAAGGAATCCATACGACGATTCCATTCCATTTAAAATTACTTTCCCATGAAAAATTCGTGGAAGGTGATTTTAATACGAAGTTTTTAGAAATGTATGAGGTAATGAAATCTGAGTAATTCAGGAGGTAGATAGATATGAGTGAAAATAACATTCTTGAAATGAGTCAAGGCACGACTGGACTTGGAAAAGTTGAAATTGCTCCTGAGGTAATTGAAGTCATTGCTGGTATTGCTGCAACAGAGGTTGAGGGCGTATCACAAATGCGTGGCAACTTCGCTACGGGTGTAGTTGAAAGATTAGGGAAGAAGAATCATGGAAAAGGCGTAAAGGTAGAGTTAACGGAAGACGGTATTAAAGTTGATGTCTACTGCTTTATGAAATTCGGTGTTTCGATTCCGACTATCGCTAATAAAGTACAGGATAACATTCGCCAAGCCTTACTCAATATGACGGCGCTAGAAGTTGAAGAAGTGAACGTTCATATTGTCGGAATTCAGTTCGAAAATCAAAAACAAGAAGTTGTTGAAACTGAACAAGAAATGTAAGTTAGAAAAGCCAGAGACAGTAAAACGTCTTTGGTTTTTTTCTCTTTTTGGAGCAAAAATTATATAGAGTGATGTCCACATTGTGTCAAATTGTAGTATTACAGAACGAAAAATAAGGAAATAGTGAGACTGTACACTCATAATTCCTTTAACATTGTCTTTTTGTTATGCTATTATTTTTAATGACCTATTGAAAAGCGTTATGGCTTGATTAGCGGCGTATGGATGGACATAAGAAATACAGAATCCTGCACGCCATCCAAGCTAAGCTAGAAATTCAAATAACAAAGAAGATTATAACAATCCTAAAAGGAGCATTTAATAGATGATGAAAAGAAGAACAGCTAGAGAAAAGGCCTTACAGGCATTATTCCAAATTGACGTGAGTGAAGTAGATCCGAAAGAAGCGATTGAGCACGTTCTAGAAGGCGCACCTAATGATCAATATTTATACAAATTAGTTCTAGGTGTTGTTGAAAATTTGGCTGCAATCGACGAACAAATCCAAGAAAATCTTGAAAATTGGACAATCGATCGCTTAGCAACCGTTGATCGAAATCTACTTCGAATTTCTGCTTATGAGCTTCTATATTGTAAAGATGAAGTGCCGACGAAAGTTGCCATTGATGAGGCGATTGAAATTGCGAAAATCTATGGTGACGACAAATCAAGTAAATTCGTAAATGGAATCCTTTCTAAAGTAGTGAAGTGACCGAATAAGAAAAGCTTTTAATAAGCTTCAAGAGTATCCTACTTAGTTTTAAGAAATGAGCCTTAACTAAAGGAGTTTTTTATATGAAGGAGCAACGTTATCTCACGGTTACGGCCCTAACAAAATATATTAAGAGAAAATTTGATGCCGACCCGCACCTTCAGGACGTACTTGTTAAGGGAGAAATATCAAATTTCAAACAGCATTCTAGTGGGCATATGTATTTCACCTTAAAGGATGAGAAGGCAAGAATCTTAGCTGTTATGTTCTCTGGAAGTGCTCGTTCGATGAAATTCAGCCCTGAAAATGGGATGAAAGTTCTCATTACGGGGAGTATAACGCTCTATGAGCAAAGTGGCCAATATCAGATTTATGTAAAGAGCATGCAGCCAGATGGAATAGGGGATTTATATTTAGCCTATGAACAGTTGAAGGAAAAGCTAGAAAAAGAAGGGCTTTTCTCCACTGCTCATAAAAAAATATTGCCCAAATACCCAAAAACGATTGGGGTTATTACTTCACCCACTGGTGCAGCAGTCCGCGATATTATTACAACAATTAAAAGAAGATATCCGATCGCCCATATTCTTATCCTTCCTGCACTTGTTCAGGGAGACAATGCGAAACATTCGGTTGTAAAAGCAATTGAGAAAGCAAATGAAATGGCTGAAATTGATACGTTGATTGTTGGTCGTGGTGGCGGTTCAATTGAGGAGCTTTGGGCATTTAACGAGGAAATTGTCGCTCGAGCGATATACGCTTCAAAAATTCCAATAATATCAGCTGTTGGACATGAAACGGACTTTACGATTGCTGATTTTGTTGCGGATATGCGAGCTCCAACGCCGACAGGGGCTGCGGAAATGGCTGTTCCTCATATTGATGAGCTCATGGAAAGAGTGCTGACAAGACAAACGAGATTACTTAGAGTCATGAAAGAAAGAATTCAATTTGATAGACAACGTCTTAATCGCATAGAGAAATCCTATGCCTTTCGATATCCACGTAGAGTGTATGAGCAAAAGATGGAGCAAGTGGATAAAACGACCGAGCGCCTAATACGTGGAGCAGAGAAAGTCTTTTTAGGTAAAAAAGAAACGTTTACAAACTTACATAGACGAATTGAGAGAAATAGTCCGAATGAATTGTTAAAACAAGCACTTTTACAACATGAACGACTAGCCAAGCAAATGAATCGAGCGATGACAGGAATTTTTTCTGAAAAACAAAAGGATTTTCGTCAAATGATTGTCACTCTTGAGGCTCTAAGCCCATTAAAGATCATGGATCGTGGGTATAGTCTGGTTTATAACGAGGAAGACAAGCTTGTTAAGAGCATCGAGCAAATATCTACAGATGATCCGATTAAGGTTCGTATGTCGGACGGTTCGCTGCTTTGTAAAGTAGTGGAGGTTCAAGGGGAGGAGAATAAGTGATGGCAGATAAAGTATCTTTTGAAGAGGCAATGAAGAAACTTGAAGATATCGTGGAACGTCTTGAAGAAGGAGATGTCCCTCTTGAGGAAGCGATCTCCATTTATCGTCAAGGAATGGAACTCTCTAAGTTGTGTCACGACAAGCTAAAAGACGTTGAAGAGCAACTAACCCAGATTTTAACGGAAGATGGAAAAAAAGAAGACTTTTCCATTCAAGAGGAGGAATAATGTGGAACAGTCTCTCTTGAATTCCTTTTCCGAAAAGTATAAGGAATTACTTGAACAGCAACTAAGGACAAGCGTTAATGAGATGAATGCGCCATCGATCATTAAAGAAGCGATGCTCTATTCCCTTGAAGCAGGTGGTAAAAGAATTCGACCTCTTTTACTATTTGCAACTGTAGATGCGTTTGGGGAACAAGCAGAAAAGGGACTTATGACGGCGGCAGCTGTAGAAATGATTCATACATATTCTTTAATTCACGATGATTTGCCAAGTATGGATAATGATGATCTCAGAAGAGGCAGACCAACCAATCATAAGGTTTATGGTGACGCCTTTGCGATTTTAGCAGGTGATGCCCTCTTAACATATGGGTTCCAATTAATTACGGATTCAAAGAATGTGGATGCGGAAACGAAAATCCGTTTAATCCGTGAACTAGCGATTGCCGCAGGTGCTGAAGGAATGGTTGGTGGCCAGGTTGCAGATATGAATGGAGAAAATCAAGTTCTTTCTTTAGAGGAACTCGAATACATTCATAATCATAAAACAGGAAAACTCTTAGCTTTTTGTGCTGTTGCTGGAGCGATTTTATCAGGAGCAAGCGATGAGGTTATCGAGAAATTTAGAGCGTTTGCCCTCCATCTTGGACTTGCCTTCCAAATTCGTGATGATATTCTTGATTTAGAAGGACAAGAGGAAAAGTTAGGGAAGCCAGTTGGAAGCGATGAGCATAATCACAAGAGTACTTATCCGGCTTTGTTGACAATGGATGGAGCAAAACATACATTAGAAAAAGAGATTGAAGCAGCCAAGGCAATGTTAAAAGCAACAGGAGTTAATACGAGACTGTTAGAGGAACTAACGGATCTTGTAGCAACTCGAGACCACTGAAACTAGGCATCATTGAGAAAAGGCTATATATATGTTATAATACAGATTGATTTTCGTTACATAAATTTATGTATATAAGAACAAATCAACTCTGACGTGGTGTCAGTTCGACCGTTATCACATTAGTGTTAGCGGTTCTTTTTTCAGTAATAGCATTGAAACCGAATTAGAAATGAAAGCGAGTGATCCATTATGGATCTATTATCAATAAAAGACCCAGCCTTTTTAAAGAAGATGTCCAATGAGGAATTGGAAGTGCTTAGTCAAGATATCCGCGAATTTTTGATCGCAAAGCTTTCCAAAACGGGTGGACATATTGGGCCTAATTTAGGTGTGGTTGAATTAACGATTGCTCTTCATAAATGCTTTGATAGTCCTAAGGATAAAATTTTATGGGATGTTGGGCATCAATCTTATGTTCATAAGATTCTTACTGGAAGAGCTAATCAATTTGATACGTTACGACAATATAAAGGTCTTTGTGGTTTTCCGAAAATGGTTGAAAGCGAGCATGATGTTTGGGAAACGGGGCATAGCTCTACTTCTCTATCTGCTGCGATGGGAATGGCGATTGCACGCGATTTGAAAAAGGAAAAATCCTTTGTCATTCCTGTTATTGGTGATGGAGCATTAACAGGTGGAATGGCTCTTGAGGCGCTAAATCATATTGGTCATGAAAAGAAAAATATGATCGTTGTATTAAATGACAATGAAATGTCAATTGCACCAAATGTAGGTGCTCTTCATAACGTTTTAGGTCGTTTAAGAACAGCAGGGAAGTATCAATGGGCAAAAGATGAATTGGAGCTTCTTCTCAAAAAAATTCCAGCTGTTGGTGGAAAAATCGCTTCTACGGCTGAAAGAATTAAGGATAGCTTAAAATATTTACTTGTTTCAGGAGTGTTCTTCGAAGAGTTAGGATTTACGTATTTGGGACCAATTGATGGTCACGACTATGAAGCATTATTTGAAAATCTAGCTTATGCAAAGAAAACAGAAGGACCTGTCTTGCTTCATGTCATTACGAAAAAAGGAAAAGGCTATGAGCCAGCTGAAAATGATAAGGTTGGTACTTGGCATGGAACTGGTGCTTATAAAATTGAAACAGGTGATTTTATCAAGCCTGCTGATGCGCCACCTGCATGGAGCAAATTAGTCAGTGAAACGGTACGAAGAATTGCTCGCGAAGATGACCGCATAGTAGCGATTACTCCGGCAATGCCAGTTGGATCAAAGCTCGAAGGCTTTGCGAGTGAATTCCCAGATCGTATGTATGACGTTGGAATTGCTGAACAGCATGCAGCGACAGTTGCGGCAGGATTAGCGACACAGAAGATGAAGCCGTTTTTAGCGATTTATTCGACTTTCCTTCAACGTGCATATGATCAAGTCGTTCATGATATTTGTCGTCAAAATTTAAATGTGTTCTTTGGTATTGACCGAGCAGGGCTTGTTGGTGCCGACGGCGAAACGCATCAAGGTGTATTCGATATTGCCTTTTTAAGACATATCCCGAATCTCGTGCTGATGATGCCGAAGGATGAAAATGAAGGGCAGCACATGGTCAACACAGCGATTAAATACGATGATGGCCCAATTGCGATGAGATTTCCTCGCGGTAATGGTCTTGGCGTTCCTATGGATAATGAGCTTAAAGAAATTCCAATCGGGACTTGGGAAGTGCTTAAGGAAGGAACGGACGGTGTTATTCTAACGTTTGGAACCACTATTCCGATGGCGTTGAAGGCTACAGAAATTCTTGAAAAACAAGGCATTTCAATCAAAGTAGTTAATGCTCGTTTTATTAAGCCTTTGGATGAAAAAATGCTTCTTGAGTTGTTTGAACTGAACATCCCAATCCTGACGTTAGAAGAAGCGGTTCTTCAAGGTGGATTTGGTAGTTCTGTATTAGAATTCGCTGCTGATCAAGGTTTCCATCTTGTTCGAATTGACCGCATGGGAATTCCGGATAAATTTATCGAACACGGCAGTGTCAATGAATTGTTAGAGGAAATTGGTTTGACAACAGATGATGTCGTGAAAAAGCTACAATCTCTAGCTAGAAAAAAACAAAAAAGGGCTTAAACGATGAAAACAAAAAAGGAACGGATCGATGTTTTGCTAGTTGAAAGAGGCTTAGCTGAAACTCGTGAAAAGGCAAAGAGAGCCGTTATGGCTGGTCTTGTATATTGCAATGAAGAACGGGTAGACAAGCCAGGTGAGAAAATTAGTGTTGAGAGTCCTCTTGTAATAAAGGGCAATGTCCTTCCATATGTAAGTCGGGGTGGATTAAAGCTTGAAAAGGCCCTAAAGGTATTTGATGTTGAGGTAAAAGATAAAGTGTTAATCGATATTGGTGCATCCACAGGAGGATTTACCGATTGTGCTCTCCAAAATGGCGCGAAAATGTCGTATGCCCTTGATGTAGGTTACAATCAGTTAGCATGGAAACTAAGACAGGATGAGCGGGTTGTGGTGATGGAAAGAACGAATTTTCGTTATGTCACACCTGCTGACCTAGTTGGTGAAATGCCGAATTTCGCATCGATCGATGTCTCCTTTATTTCACTCAAATTGATTTTACCAGTGTTAAAAACATTGCTCGTAACAGGCAGTGATGTTGTTGCATTAGTGAAGCCACAATTCGAGGCAGGACGGGAACAGGTTGGAAAAAAGGGGATTGTGAGAGATCCGAAGGTGCATGAATCTGTTGTAGATAAAATGATCGAATTTGCATTAAACGAAGGCTATGATGTGAAAAATTTATCATTCTCTCCGATTACCGGTGGCGATGGTAATATCGAATTTCTACTGCATCTTCAATGGAATGGGGCAAAGGAAAAAGGAGAATTGGATTTACCAACGCCTCCTTCGCAAATAGTGGCAAACGCCCATCAACAACTAAAGAGTAAACAGAGTGAAGAATAAAATTGAGCAGTCCGATTGGGCTGCTTTTTATCCTTCTAATTCACAATGTAGTGCAATTCAACAAACTGATTAAACGTCCTTGTCCCTTTTAATGTAAGGTCGATTTGATAATCACCAGCTTTAAATAACGGAATTCCTTCACCGATAATTTGCGGAGCAACTGTTATGATCATTTCATCGACTAATTTTTTCTTTATGAAGGAATGCAATAACTCGCCTCCACCGACAATCCATATGTTTTTTCCTTCTTGAGCCCTAAGTGTATTCGTAAATTGAACGACATCTTCGTTTACAAACCTTACATCTTCAGTATCTTCGGTGGCTGATTGTGTAAAAACATAGCATGCTTTGTTTTTATATGGAAATTCTTCGAGGTCATGCTTCAAAAGCCAATCATACGTTTTCTTCCCCATTACAACTGTGTCTACTGTTTCATAAAACTCAGAATAGCCGTTGTCTCCTTTCCCTTCCACTTTAAAAAGCCAATCAAGAGAATCGTCTTTTGTGGCAATATATCCGTCTAAACTCGACGCTATGAATAATACGACATTTCGATTGTGTTTCATGTTTTTCTCCTTTATAATAGAATATACGTTCGTATTAAGTATATCATAACCTTTCAATTTTATTTGTGTTCTAAATCTTTTTTAAGCAAATATAGAGGATTTTGTCAGGAATTGCCGAATAAATATACGAAAAAGTATACATTCTTACGAAATTCCGCTAACATATTAGGGAATACATAACAGCAAAGAGTAGGATTGTATAATACTTGAGGTGATGGTATGAATAAAGGTCAAAGACATATTAAAATACGTGAAATTATTACGAATAATGATATTGAAACGCAGGATGATTTAGTTGATCAACTGAAAAGCGCTGGATTTAACGTGACACAGGCAACTGTTTCAAGAGATATTAAGGAACTTCACTTAGTTAAAGTACCTCTCATGGATGGACGCTACAAATATAGCCTCCCAGCTGACCAACGTTTTAACCCGTTACAGAAGCTTAAAAGAAATCTAATGGATGCATTTGTCAGAATTGATCATGCAGGTCATTTGTTAGTCATGAAGACTCTTCCGGGAAATGCTATGGCCATCGGTGCTCTCATTGATAATCTTGATTGGGAAGAAATTCTTGGGACCATCTGTGGTGACGATACGATTTTGATTATTTGTAAATCAGAAGCCGAGACAGAAGGAATACAGGCTCGTTTTCTTGAAATGTTATAAATCTCGAGGTGACATTCATGCTTAGTGAATTATCCATCAAAAATTTTGCGATAATTGAAGAACTCTCCATTTCCTTTGAAAAAGGGTTGACCGTACTTTCTGGGGAAACGGGTGCAGGGAAATCGATTATCATTGATGCGATTCATTTAATAGTTGGTGGAAGAGGCTCGTCTGAATTTGTCCGCCATGGGAAAGATAAAACAGAAATCGAAGGACTATTTCAAATCGATAGTGACAACCATCCTTTATTCGCAAGGGCAGAGGAATTTGGTATCGATGTTGAAGAAGGAATGATTGTTTTACGACGGGAGATTTCCAAAAGTGGAAAAAGCGTATGTAGGATCAATGGGAAGCTTGTGACCATTTCTACTCTTAGAGAAATTGGAAGCACACTTGTGGATATTCATGGACAACATGAGCATCAAGAATTGATGGATGAAACTAAGCATCTATCTTTGCTTGACCAATTTGGTGGAGAAGAGATTGAACTTGTCTCACAGGAATACATAAGCATTTATCAATCGTATGTAGAAACATTAAAAAGACTTAAAGACTTAAGTGAAAATGAACAACAAATGGCGCATCGTTTGGATTTGCTTTCTTTTCAGCTAGATGAAATTCAAAATGCTAATCTAAAGTTAAATGAAGATGAAGAGCTCATCGAAGAAAAGAGAAGATTGAGTAATTACGAAAAACTTCATGAAGCCATCAATCTAAGTTATTCTGCCCTTCAAGGAGATAATAAAGGGCTTGATTGGCTAGGACTTGCTATGAGCCATTTAGAGGATGCAGCCTCCATTGACACAGAATATAAGGAAACAGCTGAAACGGTGTCCAATAGCTTTTATCAGCTTGAAGATGTTATGAGAAGCTTACGTAATGAGCTTGATTCCTTAGAGTTTGATCCTGAGAGGTTAAGCAATATTGAAGAACGATTGAATGAAATCAATCAATTAAAGCGTAAATACGGAAAAACCATTGAAGAAATTTTAGAATATGGGGCAAAAATTGAAGAGGAATTAGAAACCTTACAAAATAAAGAAACCCATATTGAAAAATTACAGAAAGAACTTTCAATCATTAAGAAGGATCTTGCAGTCGAGGCACGTGAATTAAGCAACATCAGACAGAAATATGCCGGAGAATTAACGGATCTTATTCATAAGGAACTTAAAGAGCTCTATATGGAAAAGACCGTGTTTGAGGTTCGATTCAAAAGTGATTACGAAAATTTTACTCCAGTTGGTTCAGATAAAGTTGAATTTTATTTATCCACGAATCCAGGAGAACCGTTAAAGCAACTTTCGAAAACGGCTTCTGGAGGAGAGCTTTCAAGAATCATGCTTGCATTAAAGAGTATCTTCTCCAAGCATCAAGGTGTTACGTCGATTATTTTTGATGAAGTGGATACTGGTGTGAGTGGAAGAGTTGCACAAGCCATCGCTGAAAAAATTTATCATGTCTCTGTTGATTCGCAAGTTCTTTGTATTTCTCATTTGCCACAGGTTGCAGCAATGGCGGATACCCATCTTTATATTGCAAAAAATATCTTGGATGGTAGAACAAGAACATCTGTGAAAAAACTGGAAGAAAATGAAAAAATCAGTGAAATTGGACGAATGATTTCGGGTGTTGAAATTACGGATTTAACAAAAGAACATGCCAAGGAACTGCTCCAATTAGCGAAAGAAATTAAAATAATTTGAAAAGCTACCCAGATTGGGTAGCTTTTTTATATGTCTTCTGGTTATAAATGAGTCTGAAGCAGGCAAAATTAATGATGTAGCCATTAAAGAGTGAGTGTGTGGACTAGAAGCGAGGAGAGTGAAGATGTTGAGTTTTGAACTTCTTAGAAAAATAATTGGTGGAATTCTCCTTGTTTCAATCGTTGCAATTGGATTTTCCAAACCAGTTCAACAATATATTCAATTACCGAAAGAAATTACTTTATTTGAAGGACAAGAGTTTTCTTTTCAAAAATCACAGCCTGTCTCGGCAGAGGTAAAAGATGATCATCTTAGTGTGTCGGTTGATGATGTGGACAATACCGTTTCCTTAAATGCGAAAAAGTATGGAAAAAATGAGATGCTCTTAGAGTTAGCTGGATTTCCGATTAAAAAGGTTGATGTAAATGTTTTAAAGGATTTTAAAGTAATCCCAGGTGGACAATCAATTGGTGTAAAGCTAAATACTGTAGGGGTGCTTGTGGTCGGGCACCATCAAGTAAATACGCAAGAAGGAAAGCAGTCGCCTGGAGAAGCGGCAGGAATCAAAGTTGGAGACATTATTACAAAGATTAACGGAAAACAAATTGAAAAAATGTCAGATGTAGCTCCATTTGTGCAAGAAGCAGGAGAATCCGGTAAACCACTTAAGCTTGAAATTAGCCGTGAGAGTGGTAAAATATCAACAGAGTTAAAACCTCAGAAAGAAAAAGGGGAAGAAAAATATAAGCTCGGTCTCTATATTCGAGATTCAGCTGCGGGAATTGGGACGATGACGTTTTATCATCCTCAATCAAAACGCTATGGGGCTTTAGGCCATGTCATTTCAGATATGGACACGAAAAAGCCAATTGTTGTAGAAGATGGACAAATTGTCCGCTCTACTGTTACGTCTATTGAAAAAGGAAGCAATGGGGATCCCGGTGAGAAACTGGCTAGGTTCTCTTCAGATAAAGAAGTAATTGGTGACATCACACGGAACAGCCCTTTTGGGATTTTCGGTACGCTTAATCGGGAAATTGAAAATGGAGTTATGGATAAAGCTTTACCAATTGCTTTATCCCATCAAGTAAAAGAAGGTCCTGCTCAAATACTGACAGTAGTTGATAATGATGAAGTAAAGCCATTTGATATAGAAATTGTCAGTACGATTCCACAAAAGTTTCCGGCAACTAAAGGCATGGTCATTAAGGTAACGGACAAGGAGCTCCTTGAAAAAACAGGAGGGATTGTTCAAGGGATGTCAGGTAGTCCGATTATTCAGGACGGAAAGGTTGTTGGAGCGGTCACTCACGTATTTGTTAATGATCCGACTTCAGGATACGGAGTCCACATTGAATGGATGTTAAACGAGGCAGGAATCGATATTTATGAAAAAGAAGAACAAAAAGCGAGTTAATTAAAAGCTGGTCAGAGAAGATAGGCGGGAATTTTTCCGCCTTTTTCTTCCGTTAAAAATAAAGATTTTTCGACAAAATGATGTGAAAGAAAAAATCAACTGACGAAACAAGTCGAAAATACAAGAAAACGGGAGAAAATTAAAGATTTTAATCAATTTCGTAGAAAAAATTAAAAAATGAAGAGGATTTTTATTGGCTTTGTCGAATTGAATAATTAGAATAGAAATATAGACATTTCAATAAGAGACGAGAAACTCAAAAGGTCGAGGAGGAAACTGTACGTGAAGAAAATAAAAGTTTGTATCGTAGATGACAATCGAGAACTAGTGGGTCTGTTAGAGGATTATGTATCTTCGCAAGAAGATATGGAAGTTGTGGGTGTTGCCCACAATGGTCAGGAATGCCTCGAGGTTTTGGCTGAAACTGACCCTGATGTTCTTGTTTTAGATATTATCATGCCTCATTTAGATGGATTAGCGGTTCTAGAACGAGTGCGGGAATTGAAAAAGAATTCTCTACCTAGTGTGATTATGCTTACAGCTTTCGGACAAGAGGATGTAACAAAGAAAGCAGTTGAGCTAGGAGCTTCTTATTTTATTTTGAAGCCATTTGACTTAGAGCATTTAGGAAATCATATCCGTCAAGTTAGCGGTAGACCAAGTCCTGTAATGAGAAAACCGATGTTAACAAATGCGTCAAGATTGGTTGTAGAAGAAAAACCAAAGAACCTTGATGCAAGCATTACAAGCATTATTCACGAAATTGGTGTACCAGCACATATCAAAGGTTATTTATATTTACGTGAAGCGATTTCTATGGTGTATAAAGATATTGAATTATTGGGTTCAATTACAAAAGTGCTTTATCCAGATATTGCGAAAAAGTACAATACAACAGCGAGCCGCGTTGAACGCGCCATCCGCCATGCAATTGAAGTAGCATGGAGCCGTGGGAACATTGATTCTATTTCGTCTTTATTTGGGTATACAGTATCTATGTCTAAGGCGAAACCAACAAACTCAGAGTTTATCGCAATGGTTGCAGATAAATTGCGCTTGGAGCATAAGGCTTCTTGAAAGGAATAGGAATATAGGTATTAGGCGCCGAAATGGCGTCTTTTATTTTGTTGAGTTATTTAAAAAATCCTAAACATTACTTAAATATTGGTTCTAAAGAAATAGGTTTGAGAAAAGAGAACTATTTTTTCATACAATTTCTACAATTATTGATTTATACTGAAGTTAGAACTTTTATTTTTGAAAGGTACTTTCAAATGGAAAAATTTAAAAATGAATATATCTTGATCGAAGAAGAACATCATTCTATTTGTGTAACCGTTTTTAAGAGAGGTTTTTTACTAAGGCATTTTCTTGAAATCATTCGTGAGATTCCAACAATTAAGATTACTCAAGACAAAAATCTTCAAGAAGCGCTCGTTTTAGCATCAAATGTCAGAGTTGAAATTGGTGAAAACTTACCTCTTATTTGTTTATCCGTTTCAGAAGATAAAATGGAAGCTTCCATCGTATTGAATTGTACCCAGGCGGATTTGGACGATAGAAGAGAATTTTATGTCGGAGAAATTCTGAAAACAATACATGATAACAAAGTAACTGAAGGGATTCTAGTTGATAGGTTACAAGACGGACTTCGTCCTCAGCAGGAAATACTTATCGCTCGCGGAGTTCAACCAATTGATGGGAAGGACGCCCAGATTCGTTATTTCTCTCTATCTGAAAGAAAACCTACGATTCGTCAGGACGGTACAGCGGATTATTATGATATGAACTTTATCGATGAAGTGAAAAAGGGGGATTGGCTCGGCGAAAAAATCCCAGCTACAAATGGGACTTCTGGTCGAACAATAACTGGTGAGATGGTTGTGCCTAAAAAGGGACGAGATCTCAAACTCCTGTACGACCGAAAGTCCGTTGTCGAAGAGGTAGAAGACGGCGGTAAAATTGTTCTAAGGGCCATGATTGATGGGGTCGTTTCATTTGAGCAAGGAAAAATTTCCGTTGGTGATCATCTGAGAATCGATGGAGATGTAGGGATCGAAACAGGGAATATTATTTTTGACGGAAGTGTGACCATTCGAGGAATAGTCCAACCGGGATTTTCAGTCGCAGCCACTAAAGATATCTCGATTCTTGGTGAGATGGGACTTAGCGGGATTAAATCAATTACATCGCAAAATGGTGATATTTTTATTAAAGGTGGCATTTTTGGACAGGGTGCATCGAAGGTTAAGGCTGGTAAAAATATTTTCCTCAAGCATGCCAATGACAGTCATCTTGTTGCGAAAGAGGACATTCATATTGGATATTATGCGATTGGAAGTTCCATAAATGCACGCCATATTCTTACTGAAGAAAGACACGGGAAAATAATTGGTGGGAAGCTTGAAGCGAAGGGGAAGGTTGTAGCTGCTATTATTGGAAATAGTATGGAAAGAAAAACATTTATACATATTGAAGGATTCAACCGTTCCATTTTAACAGAACAGCTGGAAGAAATGCTTCAAGAGTACAAAAAGGAATTAACTGCTTTTGAAACATTAAAAAAACGAATCGATGCCTTTGAAAACTCTTCAAGAAGAAAAGAAGAAGACAGTCAGCTACAAATAATGCAGGATGAATTCGATCAAAGATTGTCTAGCCTTTCGAAGCTTGATGACAAATGTAAATATGTTGCAAATCTCCTTGAAATAAAAGGAGAAGGAGAGGTTACCATTAAAAAGGTTGCCTATCCTGGAACATTTTTGGAAATCAAAAACGCAGGTAAAAAAATTGCATCCTCCGTCATGGGTACTTTTTATGTGACAGGGAGTATAATGCAGTACGAATAAAAAAGTTCGGGCGATGCTCTGAGACTTGAAGGAGGTAATTTGATTGACACTCATTTTTGCACACCGCGGATATTCTGCTAAATACCCAGAAAACACGATGAAGGCCTTTAAGGAAGCAGAGAAGGCTGGTGCTGATGGGATTGAACTAGATGTCCAATTTACCAAGGATGGCAAAATTGTTGTTATTCATGATGATAAAGTCGATCGGACTACAAATGGAACTGGGTTTGTAAAGGATTATACGTTTGACGAATTACGTAAACTTGATGCCGGTTACCAGCATAAGATCTTATTAAAAAAAGAGCCAATTCCATCCATAAAGGAAGTTCTTGAGTGGCTCAAAACAAACCAGCTTCAATGCAATATTGAAATTAAAAGTAGTCTGGAATCGTATATGAAAATTGAGGCACCTCTAATAGGGCTTATTCGAGAATATGGGCTGTCAGAAAGAATCATTATCTCGTCTTTTAATCATTATAGTATTGTATACTGCCATAGAATCGCTCCAGAAATCGAAATAGCGCCTCTTTATGCTGAAGGACTATTTATGCCTTGGATCTATTCTGAGTCGATTAAGGCAAAGGGGATGCATCCGAATCACAAGGTTGCACCGAATGAGATCATTAAAGCAGCAGAAGAATATGGGATTCAAGTAAGACCGTATACAGTCAATAAAGAGAAAGATATGCGGAGACTATTTGAAATAGGCTGTTCTGCATTTATTACAGACGATCCAGTAAAAGCGCTAAAAATGCGCAAACAATATTAAAAAAATGCTTGGTGAAATCATTCTCACCAAGCATTTATGCTTTAAATCGACCTTGTACTTTGTTTTTCTTTCGATCACGATGTAAGATGAATCCTCCAATGAAGGCTAATCCTGCCACAAAAAGAAGCAATCCTACTAGAAATTGTAGCCATAGAAAAGAAGCTGTGAAAGGACCATTCGTAATTCCGAATACCATATCCCTCATTAATTTCACTCCATAAGCTGCAAAAGCTCCAGGTATGACCAATATTAATAACGCAAAGATTCGTATCATAAATATCCTCTTTCCTTATTCTTCCCCTATATTATAGCATGCCTTTTCCTACATAAATAGGCGAAAACTTTCCAAAGAAAAATTGTCAAAGTGAAAATTAAACACTACAATAAGAATGTATGCAAAAATATTCAAGGTAGAGTGAATCATCTACCATGAAAAATTTTTCTTACTAAATAGATTCTGCAATGTACATAGAGCTTTAAAATTTTTTAGCACTTCCCATATGGAACTGATTAAACTAAAGGCGGTAGAGGCATCATGCAAACGGTGATGATTGTTGGCGCAGGGACCGGTGGTCTGGCCATTCTTAAAATTTTAAAAGAAACAGCCGTCTTAGATGTTAAAGTTGTCATCGATGTTGATGAAAATGCTCCAGGGATGCAATTTGCAAAAGAACACGGTATTTCAATAGATACTGACTGGACAGCGCATTTACATGATCCTATTGATATTATTATCGAGGTAACTGGGAAAGACGAAGTATTTAAAGGGATTCTTGAAAAAAGAAATCGAAATACGGTATTGATTCCTGGTAGTGTAGCTTACCTTATCGCAAAGCTAATTGAGGAAAAGGAAGAGCTTATTACCAGACTGGAAAATGAAACATATAAACATGATTTGATTTTTAATGCAACAGATGACGGCATGCTTGTTGTTGATAAGAATACTCGGATCATTTTGATAAACAAAAGTGCAGCAAAGATGATTGGGGTAAAGAAGAGTGACGTTATTGGTCAAAATGTTTTAGATGTTATTCCGACAAGTCGTTTGCCAATGATAATACGAACGGGTCGTCCGGAGTCGAACCAGGAGCAAGTCCTTGCAAATGGATTGAAAATTATTACAACCCGTATACCTATGATTGATGAAAACCATCAGTTAATCGGTGCCTTTGCTGTGTTTAAGGATATCACCGAGGTTGTTAATCTAGCGGAAGAATTAACGAACCAAAAAGAAATCCAAACAATGCTTGAGGCTGTTATTCAGTCAAGTGAGGAAGCCATTTCTGTAGTTGATGAATATGGAAAAGGGATTATTATCAATCCCGCCTATACACGAATTACGGGTTTAAGTGAAGACGAGGTAATCGGTCAGCCGGCAACAGCGGATATCTCAGAAGGCGACGAGAGTATGCATATGCAGGTGTTAAAGACAAGGAAGCCTGTCCGTGGAGTTGCCATGCGATTAGGTCCTCATAAGCGTGAAGTAATTGTGAATGTAGCTCCTGTAATTGTTGATGGGAAGCTAAAGGGCAGTGTTGGCGTCATACATGATATGTCTGAAATAAAGAACTTAAATCGAGAATTAAATCGAGCAAGGCAGATTATTCGTACTCTTGAGGCTAAGTATTCCTTTGAAGATATTATTGGTGACTCAACCGAATTTCAATTAGCGATAGAACAAGCAAAGCTTGGAGCGAAGACACCAGCGACAGTTCTTCTTCGTGGTGAGTCAGGTACGGGTAAGGAGTTGTTTGCCCATGCAATACATAATGCAAGTGATCGAAAGTACAATAAATTCGTTCGAGTAAACTGTGCGGCTCTTTCAGAATCTTTGTTAGAGAGTGAACTTTTTGGATATGAGGAAGGTGCTTTCTCAGGAGCAAAGAGAGGCGGGAAACGAGGGCTTTTTGAAGAAGCCAATAATGGTAGTATTTTTTTGGATGAGATTGGTGAATTATCAGCTAATACACAAGCGAAACTATTAAGAGTCCTACAAGAAAATGAAATTACCCGAGTTGGCGGAACAAAACCGATTTCCATCAATGTAAGAGTCATCGCAGCTACAAATGTTAATATTGAAAAAGGGATCATAAACGGTACATTCCGTGAGGATTTATATTATCGCCTCAATCGAATGCCGATTCATATTCCGCCATTAAGAGATAGAAAAGAGGATATTCCTTCCTTGTGCAATCGACTTTTACAAAAGATAAACCAGGATTATGGTCGTAATGTTGAAGGAATTACACCTGCTGCTATGAAGCTTTTGCTTCAATATAATTGGCCGGGGAATGTGCGGGAACTAGATAATATTCTTGGACGAGCCGTCATTTTTATGAACTATCATGAAAATGAAATCGACGTCCATCATATTCCTGAACTAAAAATGAGCCAAGAAACAAAAGTGGAGCCATCTTTTTCGCCGATTTCTAACGGTGAATCCTTGAATAGCTTATTGGAGCAGTATGAAAGGAATATTATTATCGATACGTTGGCAAAAATGAAAGGGAATAAAACGGAAACAGCAAAAGCCTTAGGACTTTCGCTACGAAATTTATATTACAAGCTTGAAAAATTAGATATTGCAAATGATAGCACGCAAAATTTTTCATAACCATGCAATAAAATTCATGGATAAATTCGTTATTAAAACGCTTTCTTCAAAATTTGAGTTGGCACGAAACTTGCAAAAAAATATTTGGGATGCAAAAAGTGTATTCGACCGTAAAGAGAGAATATGAGACATAGCCGAAGGGGGTTGGATACAAAATGAAGTTGGAATCGTTAATTGATAAAGCAGCCCAATTTGATGAAGTAACAGTCGCAATTGCAGCTGCCGAGGATGAAGATGTTCTTGAAGCTGTGCAGGCAGCAATAAGCCGAGAGCTTGCTCGCTTCTTATTGTTTGGGAACAAAGAAAAGATTGAGGAAATGATTGAGGTAAAATTTCCGAATATCGTAGGTAATGAGAGGATAAAGATCGTTCACACGCCCACGAATCAATTAGCTACTGAAAGGGCAGTGAAAGCTGTTTCTTTAAATGAAGCTAATGTATTAATGAAGGGGAATGTTCCGACTGCCACGTTGTTAAAGGCAGTATTGAATAAAGATTTTGGTTTAAGAACAGGAAACGTTCTTTCTCATGTAGCCGTTTTCGAAGTTCCGGACTTTGACCGCTTTATTTTTGTAACTGATGCCGCGATGAATATCGCTCCGGACCTAGGGCAGAAGGTCCAGATTATTCATAATTCTGTACAAATCGCTCGCAGAATAGGTATCGAACGGCCACTAGTTGCCCCGATTGCCGCTGTAGAGGTTGTTAATGCAAATATGCCAGCAACAACAGATGCTGCATTACTTACGCAGATGAATAGAAGAGGTCAAATTAAAGATTGTTTAATCGATGGACCTCTTGCATTGGACAATGCGATTTCGATTTCTGCCGCAGAGCATAAAGGAATCGATAGTGAAGTAGCTGGGCGGGCAGATATTTTATTTGTCCCAACAATTGAAGTGGGCAATGCCCTTTATAAATCCTTAACCTACTTTGCCAAAGCAAAAGTTGGGGCAGTTATAGCAGGTGCAACAGCGCCAATTGTATTAACATCCCGATCAGATTCTGCTGAGAGCAAGCTTTATTCACTAGCTGTAGCTATTTGTTCAGCAAACCATGAAATAAGATAAGTACTATAAACCTAAAAAATATTACTAAGTTTGAGGAGAGATACAACATGGAAATTTTCAAATACATGGAAACTTACGATTACGAGCAGTTAGTATTTTGCCAGGATAAACAATCTGGACTAAAAGCCATTATTGCCATTCATGATACAACATTAGGACCTGCTTTAGGTGGGACAAGAATGTGGACATATGAATCAGAAGAAGCTGCAATCGAAGATGCTCTTCGTCTAGCAAAGGGTATGACGTATAAAAACGCAGCTGCTGGATTGAACTTAGGTGGAGGTAAAACGGTTATCATTGGAGATCCTCGTACTGATAAGAGTGAAGAACTATTCCGTGCTTTCGGTCGTTATATCCAAGGATTAAATGGTCGCTATATCACTGCTGAGGATGTAGGCACAACGGTTGCAGACATGGATTTAATTCATGAGGAAACAGATTATGTAACTGGAATTTCTCCAGCATTCGGTTCTTCAGGAAATCCTTCTCCAGTAACAGCTTACGGTGTTTACCGCGGGATGAAGGCAGCTGCGAAGGAAGCATTTGGCAATGATTCTCTTGAAGGTAAAGTAATTGCAGTTCAAGGTGTTGGGAATGTAGCATACAATTTATGCCGTCATCTTCATGAAGAAGGCGCACAACTAATTGTAACGGATATTAATAAAGAAGCAGTCCAAAGAGCTGTTGAAGAGTTCGGCGCAAAAGCAGTTGAGCCGAATGAAATTTACAGTGTTGATTGTGATATCTATGCTCCTTGCGCATTAGGCGCTACTATCAATGACGATACAATTCCGCAAATCAAAGCGAAGGTTATTGCTGGAGCAGCTAATAATCAGTTAAAGGATACTCGTCATGGTGACATCATTCATGAAATGGGCATTATTTATGCTCCTGACTATGTCATTAATGCTGGTGGAGTTATTAACGTAGCTGATGAACTTTATGGATATAATCGTGACCGCGCGATGAAGAGAGTAGAAACCATTTATCAAAACATCGAAAAGGTTATTGATATTTCTAAGCGTGATGGTATTCCTACTTATAAAGCAGCAGACAGAATGGCAGAAGAACGAATTGAAAAAATGCGTAACTCACGTAGTCAATTCCTTCAAAATGGTCACCATATTTTAAGCAGAAGATAACAAGACAAGGAAAAAGGCTGAATCGAGATTTTGGTATTCAGCTTTTTTTCCATGCACACGGTGTATAGATGTATTGTATCTAATTGGAGGTTTACGTTGTGTCGGATTTAACCAATCGAATTCTCGTCATAAATCCTGGTTCTACTTCAACGAAAATTGGCGTTTTCGATAATGAAGTACCTATTTTTGAAAAAACAATTCGTCATGAACAAGGTGTTATTAGTCAATTCAACAATATCATTGAGCAATATGAATTCCGTAAGAAAGTGATATTAGAATCGTTAGACGTCGAGGGGATCAATATATCGAAGTTAAAGGCTGTTTGTGGACGTGGGGGATTACTTCGCCCGATAGAAGGTGGAACCTACCGGGTCAATGAAGAAATGTTGACCGATTTACGAGCGGGGTATGCAGGAGAGCATGCTTCCAACTTGGGTGGCATTATTGCCAATGAAATTGCCTCTGGATTGAATATTCCAGCGTATATTGTCGATCCTGTAGTTGTAGACGAACTAGACCCGCTAGCGCGAATTTCAGGCTTTGCTTTAATCGAAAGAAAAAGTATTTTTCATGCCTTAAATCAAAAGGCTGTGGCGAGAAGGGTCGCAAAAGAATTAGGAAAAAAATATGAAGAACTTAACTTAATCGTCGCTCATATGGGTGGTGGGATCACCGTTGGCGTTCACAGGCAAGGAAGAGTTGTTGATGTGAATAACGGACTTCACGGAGATGGACCTTTCAGTCCTGAGCGTGCTGGTACTGTTCCAGCTGGTGATTTAGTTGCCCTTTGTTATTCTGGAGAGTACTACTATGACGAAGTTATGAAGAAACTCGTTGGCCAAGGTGGGTTAGTTGGCTATTTAAACACGAATGATGCGATTACAGTTGAAAAAATGATTGAAAATGGCGATGAAAAAGCGAGCCTGGTTTATACGGCTATGGCTTATCAAGTAGCAAAAGAGATTGGCTCAGCAAGTGTCGTTCTTTCAGGCAAAGTGGATGCCATTGTTTTAACAGGTGGCTTAGCATACGGTAAAGAGTTTGTACGTTCGATTAGTGATCAAGTCAATTGGATTGCTGATGTCATCGTTCAACCTGGAGAGAATGAACTTCAAGCATTAGCAGAAGGAGCTCTTCGAGTGTTACGAGGGGAAGAACAAGAAAAACAATATCCGAATCCGATTAAAAAAAGCGAGACGGTTCTAAAAGGGAGGTAATGAAATGGCAGAGGAATATGATTTAGTGATATTAGGTGGAGGTACTGGCGGATATGTAGCAGCCATCCGTGCTTCCCAACTGGGGTTAAAAACAGCCATTGTTGAAAAATCAAAGCTTGGTGGAACATGTTTACATAAAGGATGTATTCCAAGTAAGGCATTACTTAGAAGTGCTGAAGTTTTTGCAACTGCCAAGCGAAGTGAAGAGTTCGGTGTCGTAACTGGAGATGTTACGTTGAATTTTGGCAAGGTTCAGGAAAGAAAAAATAGCATTATTGAACAGCTACACAAAGGTGTTCAACATTTGATGAAGCAGGGGAAAATTGATGTTTATGAAGGGATTGGAAGAATTTTAGGTCCATCAATTTTTTCTCCAATGCCTGGCACCATTTCCGTCGAACAAAAGAACGGCGAAGATAATGCGATGCTTATTCCGAAGAATGTTATTGTTGCAACAGGCTCTAGACCACGATCTCTTCCAGGTTTAGAAATTGACGGTGATGTTGTTATGACTTCTGATGAAGCATTGCAAATGGAATCTCTTCCAAAATCAATCATTATCGTTGGTGGAGGAGTTATTGGAATCGAATGGGCATCCATGCTTGCAGATTTCGGTGTAGAAGTATCGGTTATCGAGTATGCAGACCGTATCATTCCGACAGAGGATAAGGAAATTTCTAAAGAAATGCAGCGTTTATTCAAGAAACGTAGAATTAACGTTGTTACAAGTGCAAAGGTGTTACCTGAAACACTTCAAAAAGGCGATGGTGTCACAATTTCTGCTGAGGTGAAAGGTGAAGTTAAAGCTTTTCAAGCAGAAAAAATGCTTGTATCTGTTGGTCGTATGGCCAATGTTGAAGGAATTGGAATTGAAAACACTGAGATTCAAATCGATAAAGGTGTCATCGTAACAAATGAATTTTATCAAACAAAAGAATCTCATATTTATGCGATTGGTGATTGTATCGGTGGATTACAGCTAGCTCATGTCGCTTCTCATGAAGGAATTGTCGCAGTTGAACATATTGCTGGAGAAAAGCCAGAACCGATTGATTATCGCTTGATTTCTAAATGTATTTACAGTTCACCAGAAGTAGCGAGTGTAGGCTATAACGAGGATGAAGCGAAAGAAAAAGGCTTTAATGTGAAGGTTGGAAAATTCTCATTCCGCGCCATCGGAAAAGCTCTTGTTTTTGGCGAATCAGATGGTTTTGTAAAAATGATCGCAGATCAAGATACGAATGATATTTTAGGTGTTCATATGATTGGTCCACATGTGACTGATATGATTTCTGAAGCTGGGTTGGCGCAAGTGTTGGATGCAACACCGTGGGAGGTTGCACACACGATTCATCCACATCCGACTCTTTCTGAAGCAATTGGTGAAGCTGCTTTAGCTGTAGATGGTAAAGCAATCCATGGATAATTAATATTACAATTTTCTCGGGAGGGAATTAAATTGGTTGAAAATCGTCATAGTGCTCTCGGTTTAAGTGATGAGCAAGTGTTAAGTATGTATGAAACGATGCTTCTGGCAAGACGCATCGATGAACGGATGTGGCTTCTGAACCGTGCGGGGAAGATTCCATTCGTTATCTCCTGTCAAGGTCAAGAGGCAGCTCAAGTAGGTGCTGCTTTCGCATTGGATAAGGAAAAAGACTATGTTTTACCATATTACCGCGATATGGGTGTTGTTTTAACATTTGGGATGACTGCAAAGGATTTAATGCTTTCAGGTTTTGCAAAGGCTGAGGATCCGAATTCAGGTGGCCGCCAAATGCCAGGACATTTCGGACAAAAGAAAAACCGTATTGTCACAGGTTCTTCTCCAGTAACAACGCAGGTTCCTCATGCTGTTGGTGTTGCTTTAGCAGGAAAAATGGAAGGCAAGGACCTTGTGACATTTGTGACCTTTGGAGAAGGTTCATCGAACCAAGGAGATTTCCACGAAGGTGCAAACTTTGCTGGTGTTCATAAGCTTCCGGTTATTTTTATGTGTGAGAATAACAAATACGCAATCTCTGTTCCAATTGAAAAACAATTAGCTTGTGAGAAAGTATCCGATCGGGCGATTGGTTATGGTATGCCAGGTATTACAGTAGATGGAAACGATCCACTAGAGGTATATCAAGCAGTGAAAGAGGCAGCTGATCGTGGTCGTCGTGGAGAAGGTCCAACTTTAGTTGAGACAGTTTCTTATCGATTAACACCACATTCCTCTGATGATGATGATCGTAGCTATCGTGCTCCAGATGAAGTAGCTGAAGCGAAAACGAAGGATCCGATTATCACTTTCGGTGCGTATTTAAAAGAGACAGGTGTCATGGATGATGCAAAGGAAAAAGAAATCAATGATGCTGTCATGAAAATTGTGAACGAGGCAACAGATTACGCGGAAAATGCTCCATATGCAGAAGCAGAATATGCAATGAAGCATGTGTACTCAGAGTAAGGGGGAATGTGAAATGGCAGTCATTTCTTATATAGATGCAGTAACAATGGCAATTCGGGAGGAAATGGAAAGAGATCCGAAGGTGTTCGTTCTAGGGGAAGATGTAGGAAAAAAAGGTGGCGTTTTTAAAGCGACACAAGGGTTATATGAACAATTTGGTGAAGATCGTGTAATGGATACGCCATTAGCTGAATCTGCAATCGCAGGTGTCGGTATTGGGGCGGCAATGTACGGCATGCGTCCAATTGCAGAAATGCAATTTGCTGATTTTATTATGCCTGCTGTGAACCAAATTATTTCTGAGGCTGCTAAAATTCGCTACCGTTCTAACAACGATTGGAATTGTCCAATTGTCATCCGTGCTCCTTATGGTGGTGGTGTTCACGGGGCGTTGTATCATTCACAATCAGTTGAATCTGTATTTGCGAATCAACCAGGTCTTAAAATTGTTATGCCTTCTACTCCTTATGATGTAAAAGGATTATTAAAGGCAGCAATTCGTGATGAGGATCCAGTTCTATTTTTCGAGCATAAAAGAGCTTATCGCCTAATCAAGGGTGAAGTGCCGGTTGATGATTATGTTCTTCCAATCGGAAAAGCAGATGTCAAGCGTGAGGGTGATGATATCACCGTTATCACATATGGCCTATGTGTGCATTTTGCTCTACAAGCAGCCGAGCGACTTGCAAGTGATGGAATCTCTGCCCATATTTTAGATTTAAGAACAATCTATCCGCTTGATAAGGAAGCGATTATCGAAGCGGCCCGTAAGACAGGTAAAGTATTACTTGTTACGGAGGATAACAAAGAAGGTAGCATTATCAGCGAAGTATCAGCGATTATAGCAGAAAATTGCCTATTCGATTTAGATGCTCCGATTAAGCGATTAGCAGGCCCGGATGTACCGGCAATGCCTTATGCACCAACAATGGAAAAATTCTTTATGGTGAATCCTGATAAAGTTGAAAAGGCCATGAGAGAGTTGGCTGAATTTTAAATAGCAATGTTCGAGGATGAAGGAGGTTATTCGAATTGGCAATTGAACAAATTAAGATGCCTCAATTAGGGGAAAGTGTAACAGAGGGAACGATTAGTAAATGGCTCGTTTCTGTCGGAGATAAAGTGAATAAGTATGATCCACTGGCAGAAGTGATGACAGATAAGGTTAATGCAGAAGTACCATCTTCTTTTTCTGGAGTAATTAAGGAATTAATCGCTGGAGAGGGAGACACTTTGGCTGTTGGTGAAATCATTTGTACAATTGAGGCTGAAGGTGGCGCAACGGAAACGGTAGAACAAGCTGCTGCTATACCTGAAGAAACAACTGCGATTACACCTGAGCAAGATGTGAGCAATAAGGCTCGCTATTCACCAGCTGTCCTGAAACTTTCACAGGAGCATGGGATTGACTTAAATCTCGTGGAAGGAACTGGTGCTGGTGGTCGAATTACGAGAAAAGATATATTGAAAGTGGTGGAGTCAGGTCAAATTCCAAAGGCTACTGAAGTCCCAGCTCAGCCTAGCAAGGTTGAAACGGCAGTTCCTTCTGCACCTGTGGATTCTGCAAAGCCAGCTCCAGCACCAAGCATTCCTGTTGCAACAGGAGATGTTGAAATTCCAGTAACTGGTGTACGTAAAGCAATTGCGACGAATATGCTTCGCAGCAAGCATGAAATTCCTCATGCATGGACAATGATCGAGGTTGATGTTACAAACCTTGTAGACTACCGTAACGCGCTTAAAAATGAATTTAAGGCTAAGGAAGGCTTCAATTTAACATTCTTCGCCTTCTTTGTAAAAGCTGTAGCGCAAGCGTTAAAAGAATTCCCTCAAATGAATTCGATGTGGGCAGGGGATAAAATTGTTCAGAAGAAAGATATTAATATTTCCATCGCGGTAGCAACAGAGGATGCATTGTTTGTTCCAGTTATTAAAGCTGCTGATGAAAAGACAATTAAAGGAATTGCCCGAGAAATTACGGAGTACGCTGCAAAGGTTCGCAGTGGTAAATTAACTGGTGAAGATATGCAAGGTGGAACATTCACGGTTAACAACACAGGCTCTTTTGGTTCCGTTCAATCGATGGGAATCATCAACTATCCGCAGGCAGCAATTTTACAAGTAGAGTCCATTGTAAAACGACCTGTCGTGATCAATGGCATGATTGCAGTTCGAGATATGGTGAACCTATGTTTATCTCTTGACCATCGTGTTCTAGACGGACTTGTGTGTGGACGATTCCTTCAAAGAGTAAAAGAGATTCTAGAAAACACTAGTAAAGAAAGTACTTCTATTTATTAAGATGAAAGTCGCTGTAGCAACAGCGGCTTTTTTCGATCCTTCTGTTCATTGCGTGATTGGTAGCCGTGTACTACAATAGAATTATCTAAGAATAGTTTGAATTTTATCAATATTAAAATGTTGTGGGAGGAGAGACTTGTATGGGGATGAAGGAAATGCGAGAGCAGTCTTTTCCTAGTGCTAGCTTAGAGGATTGGAAGGCGAAAAGTGAAGAGTCTCTAAAAGGAAGAAAGATTGAAACCCTAGCTAAAGATACATATGAAGGGATTAAATTGAAACCGCTTTATACGCGACAAAACCAAACTGTGGCGAGTCCATTTCCTGCTCAAGGCGATTTCAGAAGAGGTGTAAATGCTCTTGGTTATGTAAGTCAGGAATGGAAAGTTGCACAAAAAATCCATGTAGATGAATTAAAAGTGTCGCTCCAAAAGGCAATGGAGAAAGGACAAACGGCTATCTCTTTTGAGGTAAATGACGCCATTTTAACTCAGCTAGAGGATTTAGAAGAATTTCACGGGCAATACCCTTATAGTCTCAATGGTAAAGGGTATCATGGGCAGCTACTAGATGCGGTCAGTAGATTCGCCTCTGCTGTGGAGGGAACCGGTTTTATTGCACAGGACCCGATTGCCATTTTAGCTGAAAATGGAGCAGCCGAAGGTAACGTGATCGAGTCATACAAAGAACTATACGAATCTATTTCTAGCGCAGCACAGACCTTGCCCAATGTGCGGACCATTTTAGTAGATACGACACCATATCACAATGGAGGAGCAAATGCCGTTCAGGAACTTGCGATTGCGATCAGTACAGGTGTGATGCATATCGAGGAGTTATCATCTTGTGGTCTTGGGTTAGACAAAACATTATCAAAACTAGTTTTTCAGTTTTCGATCGGCGCAAACTTTTTCATGGAAGTGGCGAAGCTAAGGGCGGCTAGAGTTCTTTGGAGTAAAGTGGCAGAAACGTATGGGTCAGTCAATCAAGGAATGGTGATTTCAGCAACAACCTCAAGCTATACAAAAACTATTTTTGATCCATATGTAAATATGCTTCGAGCAGGAAATGAAGCCTTTGCAGCAGTTCTTGGAGGCGTGCAATATTTACATGTTAGTCCTTTCAATGAACCTGAGGGTGTAGTAACAGAATTTTCGGGGCGAATCGCACGTAATACCCAATTGATTCTAAGAGAAGAAGCTCATTTAACAAAGACGATTGACCCGGCTGGTGGTTCATGGTATATCGAGCATTTGACGAATGAGCTTACAGACAAAGCATGGCAGTTATTCATCGAAATCGATGAAAAGGGCGGTATCTTAGAAGGATTAAAACAGGGATGGATTCAGTCGGAGATTGCGAGTGTTCGTGAAAAACGCATAAATGCTGTTGCTACTAGAAAGCAGACGATCGTAGGGACGAATAAGTACGTTGATTTAAATGGAGACTCACTAAATATCCAAGAAGAGAAAAGTGAGAAGACAACCGGATTTATTAAACCAATTCCTCATGGAAGATTAGCGCAAAATTTTGAGTGCTTACGCCAAAAAGCTAGTCTATTAAAGAAAAAAGGTAACTCACCAGTGCTTGGGCTAATCACCTTAGGAGATCTAAAGTCACATAAAATGCGGATGGATTTTGTACAGGGATTTCTTTCACCTGGGGGGATTGAATCAAAAGTGAGTGGAGACATCATAAGGGCTGAAGATGCTTTTGAATTCATCAAGGAAACAAGTCTCCGACACTATGTCATTTGTGGTACGAATGAACAATATGAGGAGTTTGCATTAGCGGTAGTGGAACAACTTAAGGAAACATACCCTAATGTTCAGCTTTATTTGGCGGGTATCCCAGAAGAAAAAAGCAGATGGGAGCAAGCTGGCATCAAAGATTTTATCCACGCGAAAAGCAATTGCTATGAAACTCTTTCTTCTTTACTCGACGACATGGAGGTGGGAGCCAATGAGTAAGCCGAACTTTAAAAGCATTCCACTATTTTCAGAGAACCGTCCTTCAAAAGAAGAGTGGAAAAAGAAAGCGGAACAGGAATTTGGTCAATCAATTGATGAACTATTATTTGCTACCAATGAAAATATCTTTATTAAGCCTCTCTATACTGAAGAGGATCGCGCTGATTTAGAGCAGCTAGACCATTTGCCAGGACTCCCTCCGTATACAAGGGGACCTTACCCAACGATGTACGTGAATCGTCCGTGGACGGTTCGGCAGTATGCTGGCTTTTCTACTGCCGAAGAGAGCAATGCTTTTTACAGGAGAAATTTAGCTATGGGGCAAAAGGGACTTTCTGTTGCCTTTGATTTAGCAACCCATCGTGGCTATGATTCTGATCATCCTCGTGTAGTGAGTGACGTAGGGAAAGCAGGGGTAGCGATTGATTCGGTCCTCGACATGAAGACATTGTTTGATGGAATTCCTCTAGACCAAATGTCTGTGTCGATGACGATGAATGGAGCAGTATTGCCGATCATGGCCTTTTATATTGTGACAGCAGAAGAGCAGGGAGTTACCCAGGATAAACTGTCTGGAACCATTCAAAATGATATTTTAAAAGAATATATGGTGAGAAATACATATATTTATCCACCTGAAATGTCGATGAAGGTTATCGCCGACATATTTGAATACACATCAAAATTTATGCCAAAGTTTAATAGTATTAGTATTTCTGGCTATCATATGCAAGAGGCTGGAGCACCAGCTGATATTGAATTAGCTTATACGCTCGCTGATGGATTAGAGTATGTGCGAACAGGCTTGAAAGCAGGAATTCCAATTGATTCCTTTGCGCCACGTCTATCATTCTTTTGGGCAATCGGAATGAATTATTTCATGGAAGTTGCAAAAATGAGAGCGGCACGCTTAATTTGGGCAAAAATGATGCAAAACTTTGATCCGAAAAATCCGAAGTCACTGGCTTTACGTACTCATTCGCAAACATCCGGTTGGAGTTTAACAGAGCAGGATCCTTTTAATAATGTCACGAGGACATTAATTGAAGCACACGCTGCTGCGATGGGCCATACACAGTCACTTCACACAAATGCGCTCGATGAAGCGATCGCATTACCAACTGATTTTTCGGCAAGAATTGCACGTAATACTCAACTATTTTTACAAGAGGAGACGGGAATTACGGATGTTATTGACCCTTGGGGTGGCTCCTATTATGTGGAAGCACTAACAGACCAGCTTGTCAGGCGTGCCTGGGAGCATATTGAGGAAATCGAGAATTTAGGTGGTATGGCGAAGGCGATTGAGACGGGGCTTCCAAAAATGAAAATTGAAGAGGCTGCAGCAAAGCGGCAAGCTCAAATCGACTCTGGAAAAGAAGCAATTATTGGGGTCAATAAATATCGTCTAGATAAGGAAGAGCCGATTGAAATTCTCGACATTGATAATACAGCCGTTCGTTTAAAACAAATTGAAAAGCTTGAACAATTGAAGAAAGATCGTGATGAATCTAAGGTCCAGGAAGCATTGGCGGCTATTACGCTTGTGGCTGAAACAGGTGAAGGGAATTTACTGCAATTGGCTGTCGAGGCAGCCAGAGTACGTGCTACCTTAGGAGAGATCTCGTATGCAATAGAAAAAGTAGCCAATCGTCATAAGGCTGTTATTAGGTCCATTTCAGGTGTATATAGCGCAGCTTTTTCAAATGAAGAAGAAATTGCAGAAATTCAGCGAATGACAGAAGAATTTTTAGAAAATGAAGGTCGGAGACCAAGAATATTAATCGCGAAAATGGGTCAGGATGGTCATGACCGAGGAGCAAAGGTCATTTCAACTGCATTCGCCGATTTAGGCTTTGATGTAGATATTGGTCCACTGTTCCAAACCCCAGAAGAGACAGCTCTACAAGCTGTGGAAAATGATGTTCATGTAATTGGTATGAGTTCACTTGCCGCTGGTCACAAGACGCTGCTCCCTCAATTAATCGAGGAGTTAAAAAAGCTAGGTCGCGAAGATATTCTTGTAGTTGTTGGTGGTGTTATTCCAGCTCAGGATTATGAATTTCTTTATGCCAATGGGGCAGCCGCTATTTTTGGACCTGGAACATTAATTCCCGTTGCAGCGCAAAAGGTCGTTCGAGCTATATACGAAAGACTTGGCTATGAGGAAGTGTCAAGCTAAATGACAAATGATAAGAAGCCAGAATGGGCAGATCCTGAACATCCTGAAAAGTTTTCAACGGTTGTACGAAAAGGGGTTGAAGGTGTACAGACGGATGAATTTTTTCAAAAGCCTGTTCGTTTTCAAAAAAAGAATGCTAGTGGACCATCTGTTGAAGAGCTTTTTTCAGGTGTCTTAAGTGGAGAACGCAAATCTTTAGCAAGAGCGATTACCTTGATTGAGAGCAATGCAGAGCATCATTTCAAACAAGCGCAGGAGCTTTTGCACTTGCTCCTTCCTCATTCAGGGAAAGCTCTTAGGATCGGGATAACAGGAGTACCAGGTGCAGGGAAAAGCACCTTTATTGAAGCATTTGGAAGTTATCTTTGTAGTTTGGGAATGAAGGTCGCTGTTCTTGCAGTCGACCCGAGCTCTAAAATTAGTGGAGGAAGTATTCTTGGAGATAAAACGCGGATGGAGCAGCTAGCGCGAAATCCAAGAGCTTTTATTCGTCCCTCTCCTTCAAGCGGAAAATTAGGTGGAGTTCATCGGAAAACGCGAGAAACGATGCTCATTTGTGAGGCTGCTGGTTTTGATGTGATTTTAATCGAAACGGTAGGCGTCGGACAAAGTGAAGTCATTGTTCGTGAAATGGTAGATTTCTTTATGCTTCTTGTATTAACGGGAGCTGGGGATGAGCTTCAAGGCATGAAAAAGGGGATTATGGAGCTAGCTGATGGAATTTGTATCAACAAAGCGGACGGGGATAATAAAAGAAACGCTGAAAAAACAATGAAAGAATATAATCAAATTCTGCATTTTTTACAGCCAGCAACAAAGGGTTGGGGAACCAAAGCGTATACGTGCTCTGCCCTTTACGAAGAAGGGATTAAGAACGTTTGGAACACGGTCAAAGACTTTGAGGAAACAACAAAAAAGTCGGGCGTATTTGCTGAGCGACGTCGAGCTCAAACAAAGGAATGGCTGAGAGCAATGATTATCGATCAGTTACAAACAGACTTTTTCTATCATCCAGTTGTGAAGGATTTACTTCCGAAATTCGAAAATGAAGCGATTGCAGGTAGTACAACTGTTACCGCTGCGGTCGCAAGTCTTTTTGAGAAATATTTTGAAGCGAAAAATTGAAAGACCCCTTCCTCAAAAAATTCAAATTGATTTTGAGGAAGGGGTCTTCTCATCGATAGTAACAAAAAAAGAGCCACCATTTTTCCATGGCGGCCAATTAGGGGTAATTATGGGATAGATGTTGCTTATAGTCTATATACCCATTTCTAGAATGCCTAAACCTTGTTTTTTCGAATATTTTTATTTGTAAAGGATGTACGTATATTGGTATCATGTAGAGGAGAAAAGTACTTACTTACATGAAAATAAGGGAGCGATATAGATGAACATGGATTTTAATTTATTCATGAATGATGTTGTTCGTCAAGCGAGACAAGAAATTGTTACTGCGGGTTACAAAGAATTGGCAACTCCAGAGCAAGTCGACGAAGCATTACAACAAGAAGGGACAACACTTGTAATGGTTAATTCAGTTTGTGGATGTGCAGGTGGCATTGCTCGTCCAGCGGCTATGCATTCCCTACATTATGATAAGAGACCGGATCAATTAGTAACTGTATTTGCTGGTCAAGATAAGGAAGCGACTGAAAAAGCACGTTCTTACTTTACTGGTTATCCGCCATCCTCACCATCTTTCGCATTATTAAAGGATGGAAAACTTGTCACTATGATTGAACGTCATGAAATTGAAGGTCATGGACCTATGGAAGTTGTGCAAAAACTACAAGACGCCTTCGAACAGTATTGTGAAGAAGTATAATGTCTAAACTTTGAAACCTCGGTTAAAATATCCGAGGTTTTTTTGATATTAAGAATAGGTTATTCCAAATACTAATCGTATGTAGTAAAATTCACAATGTAGTAAGTATATTTGTATTTTGAGCATTCGAATTGAGAAGTACATCAAAACAATTTCGGGGGAAATTATGAAATTTAGTATAGGCTATCGTACGATTAAAACTGCTTTAGGAACAACCCTTTCCATTTTTCTTGCTCAAACAATTGGGCTTACTAATTTTGCCTCTGCAGGAATTTTAACGATCCTTTGCATAAAACCGACGAAGGTAAAATCGGTAAAAGCATCGACAGATAGAGTCCTTGCTTGTCTAATCGCGATGTTTTTTTCGACTTTATTTTTTGAGGGAATTACATATCATCCGCTTACGATTGGGTTAATGCTGTTATTTTTTATCCCAACGGCGGTGTTTTTTAAGGTACAAGAAGGAATTGTGTCTAGTAGTGTTATCATTTTTCATATTTATAATGCGAGGAATGTCACTTTTGATTTGCTTTTGAATGAGATTGGGATTGTTCTTATCGGGGTAGGAATGGCCCTTGTGATGAACTTGTATATGCCCAGTGCTGAGAAAAAATTACTCGAGTATCAGGATGAACTAGAACAGAACTTCAGTAAAATTATGTTGGAAATTGTCCACTACCTAAGAACGAATGATAATCGTTGGGATGGAAGAGAGCTAACAACGACTGCAAGTTTGATAGATGAAGCAAAAGCACTAGCGTTTCGTGATGTGGAAAACCATTTTCGCCGGAATGAAAATCTCTACTATCATTACTTTAAGATGAGGGAAAAGCAGTTTGAGATCATCGAACGGATTCTAGTTCTCATTGCAGCTCTCCCGATAACAGTTGTTCAAGGAAAAATGATTGCCGATTTCTTAGAGGAGCTTTCCGGTTATATTTGTCCTGGTGAGGTCCCTCAGAACTTTCTTGAAAAGCTATTAGACATGAGGGAACAATTTCAAAAAATGGAGCTCCCGAAAACGCGCGAGGAATTTGAAGTTCGTGCAACACTCCTTCAGATCACAAAAGAAATTGAACAATATTTAATGCTTAAAAACTTTTTCAAATCGCTAAAAAGAGAAAAGAAAAAGTATCGAAAAGGTAGCGTGGAATTGAATTAGATTAACAATGTGAAACTGTCCTGAGGAAGGGGGAAGATACCTTTTCTCAGGACTTATTTGTCTTTTACTGTATTTAATTTTTTGTGGAGCGATGTTCATGAGGACAATTTCGGGTTATATTGTTAAATTCTGTCACTCAACTGGAAGATGCATGCCAAAAAAGATGGTGTATCGTTGAATTCTGTCACTCAACTGGAAGATGCATGCCAAAAAAGATGGTGTATCGTTGAATTCTGTCACTCAACTGGAAGATGCATGCCAAAAAAGATGGTGTATCGTTGAATTCTGTCACTCAACCAGAAGTTGCATGCCAAAAAAGATGGTGTATCGTTGAATTCTGTCACTCAACCAGCAAATACATGCCAAAAAAGATGGTGTATCGTTGAATTCTGTCACTCAACCAGCAAATACATGCCAAAAAAGATGGTATATCGTTGAATTCTGTCACTCAACCAGCAAATGCATGCCAAAAATGTTGGTGTATCGTTGAATTCTGTCACTCAACTGGAAGATGCATGCCAAAAAAGATGGTGTATCGTTGAATTCTGTCACTCAACTGGAAGATGCATGCCAAAAAAGATGGTGTATCGTTGAATTCTGTCACTCAACTGGAAGATGCATGCCAAAGAAGATGGTGTATCGTTAAATTCTGTCACTCAACCAGAAGATGCATCCCAATATAATAGTGTTCGGTTAAATCCTGTCAATCAACGCCAACTAGATTTCTTAAACATCTCTTTAGTCAATCTTCTTCTAAAAAATCAAATGTCACTCAGGCTCCTTTTCTATCATAATAAAAGGGGATGGTTGCTTTTTTCTCAGCTAGCTCATTCGCTGATACCCATGCCTCAATAGTATATTCTCCTGCTTCAAGGTACTGCAATGCTTCGGTTATATCCAAATCAAACTCTAATCTTTCCCCAGCTTTTATGACCACTTCCTTGATTACCGCCAAAAAGCTTTTATCTGCAGAATAAGTGTAGGCAATCGTTCCATCTGGCTTTTTGATATAGTAGTCATAATTCTGAGAAGAACCAAAGGTTAATGTCTCATCTTTTGCCGTTCCATTTTCTATAATTAACTTATATTGATGGTTGCTTCCTGCCTCGATAGATACCTTCAGTTCTCCTTCAGCGTTCACCTCGTCCGGGTTGTCTCCACCCGTTGTTCCACAGCCTGCTAAAATAGAGAAAAATAAGGCTATTGCCAGTGTTGCAAAGTTCTTTCGTTTCATCCGCATTTTGTTCACACCTCTTTTGGTTATTCACTAAATTAGACTTCCTCTTTCTGAAAAAAGTTACTACAAAAAAAGATTAGAGGATATCTCCCCTAATCTCTTAGAAAAACATTGATACCCCAACTAACAGTGTTGAAGCTAGTATGGCGAAAATCATTAAATAGACGACTACTTTTCTTGTCTTTTTATTATTCACTATTTTCCCTCCCCTAAAAGGACATCCCTTTCTTTCATTTTACTAGGAAGTTGGAAAATGAACAACCGCTCGAAATTTGGCAGGAAAAACAAATATATTATCGAATATTTAAAAGATACAGATATATTGAACAGGCGGAGGGGCGAGGATGATAAAGAAAGTGGATCATATTGGGATTGCAGTGAGATCACTTGAAGAGGCATTACCTTTTTACACGGAGATTCTTGGGCTTGAAGTACAAGCGATAGAAGAGGTTGAAAGTGAGAGAGTTAAGGTAGCTTTTATTAAAATCGGAGAGACGAAACTAGAGTTACTAGAACCAACTGGACCAGATAGTTCAATAGCTCTGCATATAGAAAAACGTGGTGAAGGTATTCATCATGTAGCGTTAGGTGTTGATTCGATCGATGAAAGGATTAAGGAAATGCAGGAAAAAGGCATTCAAATGTTACAGGATAAAGCGAAATCAGGTGCGGGGGGAGCGCTTGTAGCATTTATGCATCCAAAATCAACTGGTCGAGTTCTATATGAATTTTGTGAAAAAAGGGATAAGGGAGAGTAGCACGATGGACATCTATGAAAAAATTAATGAGTTGTATGATCGTAGAAGAGCTGTCGAATTAGGTGGTGGAGATGAAAGAATTGAAAAACAGCATGAAAAAGGTAAATTAACGGCAAGAGAACGGATTGAATTGCTTGTTGATGAAGGTACTTTTGTTGAGTTAAATCCTTTCATTGAACATCGTTCCCGAGATTTTGGATTGGAAAATCAAAAAGGGCCTGGTGATGGAGTTGTTACGGGCTATGGAAAAGTGAACGGTCGTCCGATTTACTTATTTTCTCAGGATTTTACGGTATTTGGTGGAGCACTTGGGGAAATGCATGCTAATAAAATCGCAAATGTGATGGATTTAGCTGCAAAAAATGGAGCACCTTTTGTAGGCTTAAATGATTCTGGTGGAGCAAGAATTCAAGAAGGCGTTGTTTCCCTAGATGGGTATGGGAAAATCTTTTACCGAAATTCGATTTATTCTGGAGTAATCCCGCAAATATCGGTTATCCTAGGGCCGTGTGCGGGAGGAGCTGTGTATTCACCAGCGATTACGGATTTTGTGTTCATGGTGGAAAAAACGAGTCAAATGTTCATTACAGGGCCAAAGGTTATCGAGACGGTGACGGGCGAGAAAATTTCTCCAGAAGATCTAGGGGGAGCCAAAGTCCATAACTCGATTAGTGGAAATGCCCATTTTCGTAGCGAAACTGAGCAAGAAATAATCGAAAAGGTAAGAGTATTATTAAGCTATTTACCTCAAAATAGTGAGGAAAAAGCCCCGATGTTATCAACTGAGGAAGCGGATGATTTTCGCCCTGACCTAACGGACGTGATTCCTTTTGATGCGATTCGTCCTTATGATGTAAGGGTTGTAATTGATCAGGTTGTTGACTCTGGATCTTTTTTTGAAGTTCATCAGGATTTTGCCAAAAATATTGTGGTGGGCCTTGCAAGGATTAAGGGAGAAGTTGTTGGTTTAGTTTGTAATCAACCGAAATTTATGGCAGGTGGTCTCGATATCGATTCCTCTGATAAGGCTGCTCGCTTCATTCGTTTTTGTGATAGCTTTAATATCCCGATTATAACGTTTGAAGATGTGACGGGATTTTTCCCTGGTGTTAAGCAGGAACATGGAGGAATCATTCGTCATGGAGCGAAAATTTTGTATGCGTATTCAGAAGCAACCGTTCCGAAACTGACGGTTATTTTACGAAAAGCTTATGGTGGTGCGTATGTAGCCTTGAATAGCAAATCAATTGGAGCCGATTTAGTCTATGCTTGGCCAAATGCGGAAATCGCCGTTATGGGTCCACAAGGTGCGGCGAATATTATTTTTGCAAAGGAAATCCAAAATAGTGAAAATCCTGAGCAGACAAGGGCACAAAAAATTGAAGAATACCGAGATAAGTTTGCTAATCCGTACGTGGCAGCAAGCATGGGGATGGTTGATGATGTTATTGACCCAAGAGAAACGAGGATTAAGCTAATTCAAGCATTAGAGATGTTGAGAAATAAAAAAGAATTCCGTCCATATAAGAAGCATGGGAATATTCCATTATAGGAGCGAGGAAGAAATGTTTGCCGATTCTCTGTTAAAAAAGATATACTGAAATAAGATGAAATTTGGAAGGAGATACATAAATGATTAATCAAGAAAGATTATTAAATGAATTTTTGGAGTTAGTGCAAATTGACTCTGAAACAAAATATGAAACTGAAATTGCGAAAGTATTGAAGCAAAAATTCTCTGATCTAGGCGTAGAGGTTTTTGAGGATGATACAACAGCTCAAACAGGTCATGGAGCAGGAAACTTAGTTTGTACGTTACCCGGCACTAAAGAGGGAGTCGATACAATCTATTTCACTTCCCATATGGATACGGTAGTACCAGGAAAAGGTGTGAAGCCATCCATTAAGGACGGTTATGTTGTAACGGATGGTACAACGATTCTTGGTGCAGATGATAAGACTGGACTTGCAGTTATGCTTGAAGTTATTCGCGTTTTAAAAGAGCAAAATATTGCTCACGGAACAATCCAATTCATTATTACAGTTGGTGAAGAATCCGGTTTAGTGGGAGCAAAGGTTTTAGACTCCTCATTAGTAAAAGCAAAATTCGGTTATGCACTTGATAGTGATGGAAAAGTAGGAAACATCATCGTTGCAGCTCCTACACAGGCAAAGGTGAGAGCCACTATTTTAGGAAAGACAGCTCATGCCGGCGTTGCTCCTGAAAAAGGGATTTCTGCGATTACAATGGCAGCAAAAGCAGTGGCGAAAATGCCTTTAGGCCGTATTGATGAAGAAACTACAGCAAATATTGGTGCATTTAAAGGTGAAGGTCCTACAAATATCGTTTGTGACCGCGTAGAAATCTTAGCAGAAGCACGTTCTTTAATTCCTGAAAAAATGGAAGCGCAAGTTCAAAAGATGAAAGATGCTTTTGAATCCGTTGCAGCTGAAATGGGTGGGAAAGCAGAAGTTGAAGTAGAGGTAATGTATCCTGGCTTCAAATATGGCGAAGGTGACCATGTAGTTGAAGTGGCACGTCGTGCAGCTACAAAAATTGGTCGTAGTGCTGAGCTATTGAAGAGCGGTGGCGGAAGTGACGCAAACGTAATTGCTGGCTTTGGAATTCCGACTGTCAATCTAGCGGTTGGTTATGAAGAAATCCATACAACAAATGAGCGTATGCCTATTGAAGAGCTTAACAAGCTTGCGGAAATGGTCATTGCCATCATTGGAGAAGTTACGGAAGCTTAAAATATATTTTAGAGAACCAGTCTTCTGGTTCTCTAATTTTCGTTTTTTCATAATTTTTCGTAGACAAGAAACCTCATCGATTAGTACTATAGAAATAGGTGGTAAGGAGGGGTAGATCATGCAAGATTCAAATAAACTAGTGGTTTTTACAGTAGGAAATGAAGAATATGCCATCCCGATCGAAAATGTTATTTCTATTGAGAAATTAGAAGGGATTACGCCAATTCCTCATTTACCAACGTATGTGAAAGGAATTATGAAGGTCCGTGGAGAATTAATCCCGGCCCTTGATACAGAAAGTATTCTCTATAATAGGGAAATGGAATCTAGTGATTCTGTTCGTGTAATTGTTTTAAATACGGATGAAATCTCATTAGGTGTGTTGGTTAAAGAAGCGAAAGAAATCCTTGATATCCCAGCGGAAGTCATCAAACAAGTCGGACTGGTAGCTTATCAAAAGACAAGCTATTTTACAGGAGTAGCGAATTTAGATGGTCGTCTAATCACAATTATTTCTCCAACGGTGTTAGTTAAAACACTAGAAGGAATACGAGAAATACAAGAATATATGGAAAATCAATTGCAAAAGTAGCCAATTTTGGCTACTTTTTTTGATCTACGTTTATACTGACAGCAAAGTCCGATGGTAATAGTGAGGAGTATTTTGGGTAAAGACTGATAGATTTGTCATAAATCATTTCTCGGTAATGAGGTATTTTTTTATCTGTAGTAATGAGTTTTCAACAAAAAGTAATTATTAAGTAATAAAAATTTATTGTAAAACGATAAAAAATGTGGTAAATTTCAGATTGATAATAAATAAGTGATATGCCTATTAAAAAGATATCGAAAGGTGAAGAACAATGAAAATTCCTTTTTTCAACACCAACCAATTGGAAGAATCTTTCCACTATCCGGAAGATAATACACCGGAACACGTTGCTATCATTATGGACGGAAACGGACGCTGGGCAGAGAACCAGGGTCTGCCAAGAGCTGCTGGCCATCAAGAAGGAGTATCTACGATTGTGAAAATTGTTAAAACAGCCATCAAATCAAAGGTGAAGGTACTGACACTTTATGCGTTTTCTACGGAAAACTGGAAACGTCCAAGGCATGAAATTGATTTTATTTTGAAACTTCCCAAGGAGTTTCTGTCTATATATTTACCAGAACTTATCGCTCAAAATGTACGTATTGACGCTATCGGTGATATGAATGCTCTACCATTCTTTACAAGGGAAGCCATTCAGCATGCGATTGAGCGTACGGGGGATAATGACGGTCTACAGCTGAATTTTGCTCTCAACTATGGAAGTAGACATGAGATTCTAAATGCCATGAAAACGATGATCGGTGACATAAATAAGGGGAAATTGTCTTTGGATGAACTGAACGAACAGCAATTTTCAGGATACCTATATACAGCTGGTGTGAAAGATCCTGATCTCCTTATTCGCACTGGAGGGGAAAAACGCCTGAGTAATTTCTTGCTTTGGCAGCTTGCTTACACAGAGTTCTGGTTTACTGATGTGCTATGGCCGGATTTTTCTGAAAAAGAATTCCTGCATGCGTTGGAAAAATACAGGCAACGAGAACGAAGATATGGTGGAATATTAAAATGAATGGAGGAGCTCAAGATAAGAGCTCCTCAAATAAGATAACTTTCTACCCTACAGTTTTATTTCCTGAAGTTCTGAGCCAATGCACAAGAAAGGTTCCGAAGAAGATAGTGATAAGTATACTAAAGAATAAGACGTTCCCCATATGAAAGCCAAAACCTGAAGCGATCATTTTGATCCCAATTACACCAATGAGTAGAAAAGCGGTTGTTTCCAATTCAGGCACTTTATCAATTAAAGCTAGAAATAATTTAGCAACGCCACGCATCATTAAAATCCCTAGAATTCCTCCAAGAAGTAGGACCCACTCCTGATTAGAAACGCCAAAAGCGGCAAGGACACTATCAAAGCTAAAGGTAATGTCCACTAATTCTACTGTTAAAACTGTTCTCCAAAATCCCATCTTTTTTGCCGAAATCTCATCATCATCTTCTTTTTTCTGAAAAAGGTTCTGTAATACAAGCAATAGTAAATAGTGTCCGCAGACAATTTTAATCCATCCGATATGGATTAGGGAGACGCCTAGTCCGATCACGAGGAATCGGAAAAAATAAGCGCCGATAATTCCGTAAAAGAGTGCTTTCTTTCGCTGTTCCTCCGGCAAATGCTTCACCATCATGGCTAACACGAGGGCGTTGTCAGCGGATAATAAGCCTTCAATAATGACAAGAGTCCCAATGATTCCCCAGTTAGCCGGATTAAACAGTACTTGTTCTAATGCGTCTAAAGAAAAAAACGTACCAAAATGATTGAGTGTTTCTTGAAGGAACTCCATAAACATTAATTACTCCTTTTCATTAGTTCTAATTGAGCCAAATTGAATGTCTGTCCAACCTGTACTATAAATTTATGACAGGTATTTGGATATATGAGCTTATTCGAACAATGTTTTACTAGCAGATTTAGCTGTACTTTTTGTGATAAAATGAACGTATCATTCTTAACTCTGGAAGTGCTAATTTTATGAAAGACATGTACCCTAAAAACGGTCGAGTGATTTTACATGTGGATATGAATAGCTTCTATGCTTCTGTAGAAATGGCTTACGACCCTTCCTTAAAAGGAAAGCCGCTTGCGATTGCCGGCAATCCTGAGGAAAGAAGGGGCATTATTGTGACGTGCAGCTATGAGGCGAGAAAGTTCGGTGTAAAAACAACCATGCCTTTGTGGGAAGCCAAAAAGCTTTGCCCGAATCTAATTGTGAAAAAACCAGATTTTGAACGCTATAGAGCCGCGTCAATGGGCATGTTTGAGTTATTGAATCAATTTTCCAAGTTAGTGGAACCTGTATCGATTGACGAAGGATATGTGGATATTACGGATAGCCATGAATTAGGCTCTCCACTTGAAATAGCTGAGCAAATTCAAAAGCAGCTCATTCGTCAACTTGATTTACCATGCAGCATAGGGATTGCTCCGAATAAATTTCTTGCGAAAATGGCCTCCGATATGAAAAAACCTCTAGGGATTACTGTTTTAAGAAAAAGAGATATTCCGACTGTGCTATGGCCGATGGAAGCAGGAGAAATGCACGGAGTGGGAAAGAAAACAGCTGAAAAGCTGAAAAACATTGGTGTCCATACGATTGCTGATCTAGCGAAGGCAAATGAAATCCAGCTGAAATCACTGCTCGGAATCAATGGGATTAGGCTCAAAGAAAGAGCGAATGGAGTTGATAATCGACTAGTCGACCCTGACGCGATTTCTGAATTCAAAAGCATTGGCAATTCAACGACACTTCCGAAAGATATATCCAATCAGCAGGAGTTATTTAAGGTACTTGACCGATTAGCTGAGAAAGTATCGGTTCGTTTAAAACGAAAAAAAGTTATGGCAACGACATTAAGTATTACGATTCGATATAAAGATCGGCATACAATTACGAGAAGTAAAAAACTTTTGAATCCCGTTTCTACCCAAGATGAAATTTTGAAAATGGCGAAACAGATTTTTGTCAGCCACTGGACAGGGCACCCGGTTCGACTCCTTGGGATTACCGGAACGGATTTAGTTGAAAATGATCAAGCGGTGAAACAACTTGACCTTTTTTCCTATGAAAAGGATGCGAAAAAGGAACCCCTTATCAATACGGTGTCAAAGCTTAAAGAAAAATTCGGCGCCCATATTATCGAACAGGCGAGCAATCTTTCGAATGACAAAAAACAGCAAATTGGAACTGAGACAAGCTTTAACAAGGATTTTTTACAAGTAGAAAAAATGAAAAAGCAGGATGATTGACAGTTTTGAGTGTGTAAATTGTAATAGGTTGAATTTTGACAACATATTCTGCTAAAGAGATTTCCTTTTTTGAAAAAGGAGTGAGCCTATGAGCTTTGGCAGTATTTTAATAATTTCATTAACCACACTTGCTTTTTATGGGATGATGGAATTCATCACCTATTTGCTCTTAATTAGCAATATCGAGAGGATTCGAAAACGGAAAAAAGGTCTTCTTTTCAATTACGCCAATATGAGATTAGGGGATAAATTTTATCATGTAAAATAAAGCTCCCACTGGGCGCTTATTTTTTTGATATACGAGCAAGGATTTTTTTTGCTTTATGTGTACAATTTTTTGCATCTTTGTTGATTTCTTGCTAAAGTAAAGTGGATTCATGTTTCAATCGTAATCAAGGTAAGAAGGGAAGTAGCGAAATGACAAAACAACAATTTGGTGTGATTGGACTTGCGGTAATGGGTAAAAACCTTGCCATGAATATTGAAAGCAGAGGCTATTCTGTTTCTGTATACAATCGCTCTCGAGAAAAAACAGACGAAATGCTTAAGGAAGTTGAAGGCAGAAATTTTGTCGGTACATATACAATGGAAGAGTTTGTCGAGTCTTTAGAAAAGCCTCGCAAAATCATGCTTATGGTAAAAGCAGGCGGACCAACTGATGCAACTATTGAACAGTTAAAGCCCCTTTTAGATAAAGGCGATATCGTTATTGACGGAGGAAATACATTCTTTGTTGATACGCAAAGACGTAATAAAGAACTAAGTGAGTTAGGTATTCACTTTATTGGAACTGGAGTTTCTGGTGGTGAAGAGGGTGCATTAAAAGGCCCTTCTATTATGCCTGGTGGACAAAAAGAAGCGTATGAATTAGTTGCGCCTATTTTCCAAGATATTTCTGCGAAAGTAAATGATGAGCCTTGTACAACTTACATCGGTCCTGATGGGGCTGGTCATTACGTAAAAATGGTTCATAACGGTATCGAATATGGCGATATGCAGCTTATCTCTGAATCCTACTTTTTACTGAAAAATGTATTAGGTCTATCTGCAGATGAGCTTCATGAAGTATTTGCAGACTGGAACAAGGGTGAGCTTGATAGCTATCTAATTGAAATTACAGCTGATATTTTCAAGAAAAAGGATGCTGACACTGGTAAGCCAATGGTTGATGTTATTCTTGACACAGCTGGTCAAAAGGGAACAGGTAAATGGACGAGCCAAAGTGCACTTGACCTAGGTGTTCCACTACCGATTATTACAGAGTCCGTATTCGCTCGTTTTATCTCAGCGATGAAGGAAGAGCGTGTGGCAGCAAGCAAGGTATTAAACGGCCCTGCTATTCAGCCTTTCGCTGGCGATCGCAAAGCGTTCATTGAGTCAGTTCGTAAAGCTCTATATATGAGCAAAATCGTTTCTTATGCTCAAGGCTTCGCACAAATGCGTGCAGCTTCTGATGAGTATGGTTGGGATTTACAATACGGCGATATCGCAATGATTTTCCGTGGTGGCTGTATTATCCGTGCACAATTCTTACAGAAGATTAAAGATGCTTATGATAGAGATGCAGGTCTGAAGAACCTTCTACTTGACCCTTACTTCAAGGATATTGTGGAAAATTATCAAACTGCATTGCGTGAGATTATTGGAAATGCTGTTCAAAATGGTATTCCAGTACCATGTTTCGCTTCTGCATTAGCTTACTATGATAGCTACAGAACAGAAACTTTACCAGCGAATCTTTTACAGGCTCAACGTGATTATTTTGGTGCGCATACGTATCAACGTGTTGATAAAGAAGGTACATTCCATACAGAATGGTTAGAAGATTAATCTAATGTTAAAAAGGCAGTTCGAAATGATTTTCGAGCTGCTTTTTTGCGTTCATTTTTAAAATTGTAACTTTTTAAAAATTAGGATATAATCATCAAAAAAACTAGGTTGTGAAAATATGGTAATAAAAATACTAGAATCAGAGTTTGCTGAACAGTATCGAGAGGTTCGTTTAGCAGCATTGCAAACGAATCCGGAAAGCTTTAGTGCCAGTTATGAAGAAGAGCGACTTTACCCATTAGAAAGATTTATTAGTAGGCTGGAAAATTTTCATGCTTTCACATTTGGAGCATTGATAGAAGACAAATTAGTTGGCGTAGTTACACTAGTATTAGAGCAGTCTGAAAAAATGAAACATCGTGCCAATATTTACGGGATGTATGTTCTACCAGACTATCGCTCGCACGGAATTGGCAAGGGCCTAATGGAGCAAGCGATTGAAAAAGTGAAGGAAATTGTTTATATCGAACAAATCTATTTAACGGTAGTTGCAACGAATGCCCCTGCAAAAAAACTTTATCAGTCTTTAGGCTTTGAAGTTTTCGGACTCGATAAACGGGCATTAAGAGTTGAGGATACATATTTTGATGAAGAATTGATGGTTTTACACGTAAAGAGGTGCTGTTTCATTTAGCACCTCTTTTTCATGTTTTTGGACTGTTGGATTAATTTGACCGTATGGTTTCTTGAATTCTTTCCATTACCCGCTGTAAAACTAGAATCGATTCAGTTGCTTCAAATTCTCCAATATCTAACGAGTGGTCTGCATTTTGGATAACATCAATATCAAAATTCGTTTCACTTAACTGTTCAATTCGACCTGGATTGAAATGCAGGTCATTGTCACCAATCACTAAAAGTCCCTGATGTTGACTGTTCAAAATGGAGTTGAAAATAGAATCAAACTTTATGAGCGGTGTAAGCAAAATCATCTTTGATGCAAAAAATTCGTCTCTTTTCATGAGGTCATTCGCGATGGGAATGGTCCCGTTAGATTTCCCTAAAAAAATAGTGTCGTTATATTGACCATTTTTCAAAACATCGTCTATTACAGGATTAATATCATCCATCATTATTTTCGTTATTTCTGATTTCTTCATGGTTTGTTGATCGTACGAATAATGGATGTGGACGACATCGATGTTGTTTCTGAGCATTACCCTCGTTGAATAATAAAACAAAGGCCTATCGTAACTATAGCCGCCTCCTCTAAACATAAAGCAAATCTTGTTGCCTCCTTTTTCATAAGGGGTATAACTGATAACACCATTATTAGCCTGTATCTCTTTTTTATTGACTTTCATCCTCTTTCCCCTCCGAGAAAACTATTTGTAATATTCTAACATATTATATTGGAAATTTCATTTCATTATTAAGAACATTTGGTATTGTTTGACTAGTAAAATTGTATTATACTAAACGAAAGTGTTCTTTTTATAGAACGAAAGGAGTGAATACATGGTTAAGAAAATCTATACTCTCTTAGGAAATTTGTTGTTGCTGCTCGTTATCGTCGTTTTACTAATCTCACTCTATTCCTTATTTCAATCAAAAAGAAACCCTGACGTCCTACCATCAGTATTAGGATTTAATGTGTTGACCGTACAATCTGGTAGCATGGAACCGTCAATAAAGCGTGGAGACTTAATCATCGTTCGTCCTTCTGAAAATAGAGAACTAAATGACGTAGTAACGTATCGGAATAAAGCTGGGACATTAGTCACTCATAGGATTGTGAACATCGTGAATGAGAATGAAACAAAACTCTACCAGACAAAAGGGGACGCCAATAATGTCGTCGACAATGATTTAGTATCTATGGATCAATTAATCGGAACAGTAGTTTTAAAGATTCCGAAACTCGGAACAGTGCTCGGTTTTTTTAGAGGTTTTTGGGGAATGACAATTTTAATCTTGATTCCATTTTTTTTCGTGATCATAGGGATCGTCAAGAAAATGATAACAAAAGATCAAGTCCAAGAATGCGCTCAAAACTTTAGGGGGTGATATATAGAACTTTTTTTACTTAAAACGTTCGTTATTGTGGTCTATTTTGAATTCTATTAAGTTGATTTTGGAAAAATACTAGAGATGGGAGAAATGAATATGAACTTTCTTAAGAAACATAAGCTGTTTATTAGTTTACTAGGAGTTATTTTATTAGCAATTGCAAGTATTGGTACTCTCGCGTATTTTAGTAAGAGTTTTACGAGTGACGGAAATGCTGCAGCCGCAGCGAAGTTTAATGTGGAAGCTATAAATGCTAAGGGTGAACTTATTGGAGATGGGCAATTCGACCTTGGAGAAGATTTTTACCCTGGTATGAAAACCCTAGAGGCCTATAGTTTTCAAATTAATAAAAACAAAACTGAGGTACCTGTAGAGTATAGCGTACAGTTAACACCAAGCGGAAAATTGTTTTCGAAAAATACCCCAATTAAGCTGAGTTTACAAAGATCAGTTAATAATGAGTGGGTTAATGTGGATTACTCTACAACATTCCGACCTGAAAGTGATACGGAAAGCTATCGAGTTTTAGTGGATTGGCCACATAGTGACAATGATATAGATTTCCAAGGGAAAAAAGGAAACATTAAGCTAGAGGTTTTAGCTACACAAGTAGACGAAGATGAACCTGCTGGACCTCCTTACATTTCAGGGGCCATTTCATTTAAGGCAACACCAAATGGTTCAACATTTACAACCTCTAATAAGACAGTAAATGTTTATAAAAACGAGCAGGGAAAAAAAGTCATTGAAGTAACAATGGGAGAAGGTTCAGGGACTTTTGAACAAAAAGTAGGAAACTTTAAAATTATTGAGTCTGTTGAAGGTAATACAACATGGTACCGGGTCTATACTGACAAAGAATATTATGCAAGTGAAACTCAAATTTGGCGAGTTGGTGAGGTTGATACCTCTGTTAAGGGAGTTATCAGATTAAATAAAGTTCTTGGACCATACCTATCTATTGAATCACAAGAACTTTATAACTGGTTTACAGGCAAGTAATTTGCAGTTTAACAGCATAGGTACAAGCTAGTGTCTATGCTGTTAAAAAATTTTATTAAATACATATTGTGTTTTTAAGAGGAGGTTGCTAGATGAGATTTGTAAAAACAGGTTTTAAGAGTATTGTCTTTTTAGTGATCGTGTTGTTACTGTTGATGACGGCGAACCAAGATTCTTATGCGCTGTTTTTTACAAAGTATCAGGAACAGCTAGGTGTATCTTCAGCCTCCGCAGAGAATTTAATTAAATACGTTCAAATTATTGAACAAGAGGATAAAAGCTTAGTCATTGAAATCATGAGAGATAGTGAGTATGGATACAGGCCAGATGTTGGGTTCGCGATTGAAGGGGACATTAGTGAATATGTTTTACATATCAATCCTGTAAAAGTAGACCAGAATGGCATCTATCAGATTCCGATTGTCCCAAACATTAACTTTCATCAGTATTGGGAGTTATTGTTTATGAAGATTTCACAGGATAAGAATACTGTATCTGGTTCTGTAGCAGTGAAAAATTTTGACGGAAAAGTGATTGATCAAAAGCCTATTGAGATTAATATTGACTACTTACTTAGCAGAATTGATGAAGACATAAAAAATAGTGAAGCTGAGATAAAGAAAATGATGAATGAGGATGTAGCAAAAATGGAAGTGGCTTCTCTCATCAACAGGATGGCTTCAACTATGAATTGGGAGGAACAAATGAAGGGGATGAATTCTTCCACATCCAACTACACACTATCATCCTATCAGGATAGTATGATTCGTGCCATTGCCCCCAATTTAATGGGACATTTAAAAAAGCTGACAGAGGATAATAATGAACTGGTGAGTTTAAAAAGTAAGAATGCTTCTTTACAAGGGGACATGGAACGACTGGAAGAAGAAAATCAGAAACTAAGAAAAAGACTAGAAGAGCTTGAAAAAACGGAAGCTAATACACCATCTCAGAAGGCAAGTGAGGAAGAACTAAGTCAAACTGAAAATGAACATTAAAAGGCGCATGAGCGTCTTTTTCTGTTTAAATAATGTATCCGCCTCTAGACTGAAGTGAAAACAGTCAATTGATGGTTTATTTAGTTAAGAATTTTCGGTAAATTATAGATGGATGGAATTGAGGTCAGTAAAGATAAAGGGGATACTTATGGTAAATGGCGGATTTAAGATATTTCTAATTATTTGGGTGGGACAATTATTTTCGGTCGTTGGTTCTGGATTAACTTCATTTGCATTGGGTGTGTGGGTATTAAGAGATACTGGTTCGGTTACTTTGTTTTCTCTTATTCTCTTATTTTCTTCCCTACCAGCGATCCTTTTTTCTCCTTTTGCTGGGGTCATTGCTGATCGGTATAACAGACGAACAGTAATGATGGTAAGTGACTCGATTGCTGGGCTCGGTACTTTGACTATGTTCTTTTTATACTTAACTGGAGTGATGGAAATCTGGCATTTATTTATTATTTTGTCCATATCTTCAGTAGCGAGCTCGATGCAATTTCCGGCTTATCAAGCAGCGATAGCTACACTTGTGAAAAAAGAGCATCTAGGTAGAGCAAGTGGGTTGGTTCAAGTGGCAGAATCCATTTCAATTATTGTGGCACCATTACTTGCAGGATTTCTTTTAAGCGCTATTGATTTACAGGGAATTGTCCTTGTTGATTTTGCTACTTTCTTAGTTGCGATGCTGACGTTGTTCTTTGTTAAATTCCCTAATGTTCGAGAGGAAACGGAAGAAAAAACAAAAAAATCGATTTGGAAGGAAGCAGCATTTGGGTGGAGATATATAGTTGAACGTCCCGGACTAAAATGGTTACTAGTTTTCTTTGCTGTCTCAAACTTTCTGCTTGGATTCTTTAACATTCTACTGCAGCCATATATTTTGTCGTTCTCAAATGAAACAGTATTAGGAATGGTTCTTTCTTGTTTTGGGATAGGTTTATTAGCTGGTGGTATCCTCATGGGAATATGGGGAGGTCCAAAGCAGAAAATCAAAGGACTTTTAGGCTTTGGTTTATTATCAGGGCTCGCCCTGACTTTTGGTGGACTTAAGTCAGACCCTATTTTAGTCGCTTTTTCGATAGCAATCATTGGTCTTTTCTTGCCGATCACGAATGGATGTAGTCAGGCCATTTGGCAAAGTAAGGTAGCTCTTGAAATTCAAGGTCGAGTATTTGCTTTAAGAAGGATGATTGCCATGTCATTAAGCCCTGTCGCTTATGTTTTGGCAGGTCCATTGATTGATTACGTTTTTGAACCAGCCATGCAGGAAAATGGAATCTTCGCGGGGACCTTGGGAATTCTTTTTGGCGTAGGAGAAGGAAGAGGAATGGGGTTATTAAATTCTATTGTTGGAATAGGCTGGGCTCTAATGGCAATTATCATCTATTTGAATCCAAGGGTTCGGAACTTAGAGACAGAACTACCGGATTATGATGCAAAATCAATTGTTATTGCTCAGGTGAGCAAATAAAAATAGGACGCTCAATTTGAGCGTCCTATTCTTTAGCAGTTATCTACATCTAAATTCGTTACTGGCCACCAGAAGAAGCCGTCTTGTTCTAATAGTTCATCAGCAGCTTTTGGTCCCATTGTGCCTGATGCATAGTTCGGGAAGCTTTTATCCTTCGTATTCTCCCAAACGGCTGAAATCTTATCAGTGAAGCTCCATGAAAGTGCAACTTCATCCCAGTGAGTGAAGTTTGTTGCATCTCCACGCATGCAATCATACAATAGTTTTTCATATGCTTCTGGGGTATTTAAACCGTCAATTCCTTTGTTTGCATAATTCAATTTGATTGGAGTTGCTTCCATTCCTGTGCCAGCTTTTTTGGCATTCAAATGAAGCGTAATTCCTTCTTCAGGTTGAATATGAATAACAAGTAAATTTGGCTTTAATTGTTGTTCTGTTTGGTAATAAAGATTCATCGGAATATCTTTAAATTGAATGACAATCTTAGTGGATTTCGTTTCCATTCTTTTTCCTGTTCGAATATAGAATGGAACACCTGCCCAGCGGAAGTTATCAATCATAAGCTTTCCAGCAACAAAAGTTTCCGTGTTTGAGTTCGGGTCGACCATAGTTTCTTGGCGGTAAGCTGGTAAGGATTGATTGTTAATTGTTCCTTCACCATACTGACCACGAGCAAAATACTTATGAATTTCTTCTCCTTCAACAGGTCTTAAAGCTCTAAGCACCTTTACCTTTTCAGAGCGAATTTCTTCTGTATTTAAGCGAATTGGTGGTTCCATTGCAAGTAAAGCTACCATTTGAATCATATGGTTTTGAACCATATCTCGTAAGGCGCCGCTTTTCTCGTAGTATCTTCCTCTCTCTTCAACCCCAAGCGTTTCACTTGATGTTACTTGGATGTTGGAGATAAAACGGTTGTTCCATAGCGGTTCAAAAATCGCATTGGCAAATCGAATTACTTCAATATTTTGAACCATTTCTTTTCCAAGATAATGGTCAATACGGTAAACTTCATCTTCAGAAAAAGCAGTTCTAATTTGATTATTTAGTTCTTTTGCAGATTCAAGATCATGACCAAATGGTTTTTCGATCACAAGGCGCTTGAAGCCGGTCACATCAGTAAGTCCATCAGACTTTAAATGGAGGGCAATTGGTCCGAAAAATTCAGGAGCCATCGCTAAATAGAAGATGCGATTTCCGTTTAATTCGTAACTATTGTCCAATTCGTTGGCCATATTTTTTAAAGTCGCATAAGAATCTGAATCAGTGACATCATGGGAATGATAGTAGAAGTGAGAGGCGAATTCTTCGATTCGATCTTCATTTTCACTCGCGGATTTCACAGAATCCTTAATAGACTGTTGAAATTCTTCGTTCGTTAGAGGTCTTCTTGCAACCCCAATAACAGCAAATTTATTTGAGAGCTTATTTTTCTCAAATAATCTATATAGAGAAGGAAATAGCTTGCGTTTCGCAAGATCTCCAGTAGCTCCAAATATCATAATCAGTGCAGTTTGATTATCGTTTTGATTCACGATTCTAGACCTCTTTTCGCATTATGTATTCTCAGAGTACGTATAAATGAATATTTGACGCTGAAAAAAAGTTACCCAGATATGAATTTTATCGGTTTTACTACTAATGCGCAAATAATTTGTTGCGAGCATGCAATTATTTTTTGTCTATCATGTATGTTCTATCCATTTATGCCCAGATCTGCTTAACTCTTTGTGATATAGTATTGATATTATGTATATAAAGAAAGGGGATTTGAAGTGGAAGTTTTTTTTCTTGGGACGGGAGCAGGGATTCCAGCGAAACTTCGGAATGTCACGTCCATTGCCTTAAAATTGCTTGAAGAAAGAGGTTCTGTTTGGCTCTTTGACTGTGGTGAAGCGACCCAACATCAAATTTTACATACATCTTTGAAGCCTAGAAGAGTGGAAAAGATTTTTATAACTCATTTACATGGTGACCATATTTACGGACTACCAGGCTTTTTATCGAGTCGTTCCTTTCAAGGTGGGGAGTCGGATGTAACGATTTATGGCCCAAAAGGGATTCAAACCTTTGTCGAGACGAATCTATCTGTTAGTCAAACTTACTTGAAATATCGTATTCATTTTGTTGAAGTGAGTGAGGGAATCGTTTTTGAGGATGAGCAATTTAGGGTAGAGGCTCGATTGATCGAACACGGTATTGCTTCTTTTGGTTATCGAATTGTTGAAAAGGATCGTCCTGGCGTTTTGCTAGTAGATAAATTGAAGGAAGCTGGGGTTCCGCCTGGTCCTCTTTATAAGAAAATCAAAAATGGCGAGGATGTTACCTTAGAGGATGGAACGGTCATTACGGGAAGTCAGTTTACAGGTCCAGATATCAAGGGTCGAGTGGTGACAATCTTAGGTGATACGCGTTTTTGTGAAGCATCAAAGGAATTAGCTAGGGATGCTGATTTACTGATTCATGAGGCGACGTTTGCAGCAGGTGAAGAAGCGCTAGCTCATGAGTATTATCATTCGACGACGACTCAAGCTGCCACAGTTGCGAAGGATGCCAATGCAAAAATGCTTTGTTTAACCCATATTAGTTCAAGATATGATCGTGATGCTTGGAGAACGCTAGTAGGGGAAGCAAAAGATATTTTCCCAATGACTGAAATTGCAGAGGATTTTAAGGAAATCATCATTCCGTTAGATAAAGAGGCGTAATAGAAAAAAGCTGCCCTCGTGGAGGTCGTATTAGTTCGAGACCTTCAGTGGGGCAGCTTTTTTTATATCGTTTATGTTTGTTCTCCAACTCAAGCTGAATTACGGAAAACATGACGGACAAATCAAGACTGCAGTCTGACAGAATTCCCGCGCTTCAGTAGAATTTTGTCATTGAAATCACTTTTGCAAGCCAGCTTAGGCAGAGTAAAGAAAACGTGACCGACAAAATTTTTCAACTCTCGTTAATTACCATCCACGATCATATTGCTTCGGTGGTTCAATCGTTACGCCCAAATTTTTAGCAGCTGTTCTTGGGAAATAAGGATCACGCAATAACTCACGAGCAATAAAAATCAGATCAGAACGATCATTTTGCAAAATTTCTTCAGCTTGTTTTCCTGTCGTGATAAGGCCAACGGCTCCTGTTGCAATATCTGCACCATGCTTGATTGCCTCTGCAAAAGGAACCTGGTAGCCAGGATATGCATGAATTCGGGCAGGGACGACAGCACCTGAACTTACATCGATTAGGTCAACGCCTTGCTCCTTCATCCAACGAGCGAAGACTACATAGTCTTCAGGGTGCAATCCTTCTGCCTGATAATCAGAAGCGGATACTCTGACAAATAACGGTCCTTCCCAAACTTCTTTCACTGCATTTATGACTTCTCGTAAAAAACGATAGCGGTTTTCTGGAGTTCCACCATATTCATCGTCTCGTTTATTGGAAAGTGGTGATAAAAACTCATTAATTAAGTATCCATGTGCTGCATGAATCTCGATGACATCGTAACCAGACTTCTTAACTCTTACTGCTGCTTCTTTAAAAGCTTCTACTGTTTCAAGAATGTCCGCAATCGTCATTTCCTTTGGTGTTTTCATTTCGTCGTTAAATGGAATCGCGGTAGGTGCGATGATTTCACCATCTAGCATGGCTTTTCGACCTGCATGTGCTAGCTGAATTCCAGTTTTTGCCCCATAGCTCTTAATGAGGCTCGTTAATTGTGACAAGCCTTCAATATGGTCATCACTCCAAATACCGAGATCCTTTGAAGAGATCCTTCCTTGAGGTGTCACAGCGGTTGCTTCTTGTATGATCAAACCAACCTGGCCAATTGCTCGGCTTACATAATGAGTAATGTGGAAATCCTCTACTTTTCCATCCTCATTTTCGCTAGAATACATGCACATAGGGGCCATGACAATCCGATTTTTTAAGGTCAAATCTTTAATCGTATAGCTAGAAAAAAGCTTTGTCTCCATCTGTGAATCCTCCTTCTGACTGAATCTAATTACCTTTAAAATTATATCAGTCTAGAAAAGAATTCTAAAAGTATCTGCTTACTGTAGCTTCAGCTTCTCTTCCTCTAGAGCTTGTGCTAATGCGCCACCCATTCGTTCAGATTGTGCTGTGGCTTCTTTGATACATTGAATAAATGCTTCTTGCACTTGTTTTTCTTTTAAAACCTTTAAACCAGCTTCAGTTGTTCCTCCTGGACTCGTTACTTCTTTCCTTAGTTGCTTTGGAGGTTTTGTTGATTTTGCAACCATTCCAGCTGCGCCAATGAGCGTTTGAACAATAAGCTTTTGTGCCAACTCACCTTCGAGGCCAATTTCAGCAGCGCTTTTTTCCATTGCTTCGATTAGGTAATAAATATAGGCTGGTCCGCTTCCAGATAAACCAGTAACAGCATCTAACTGTTTTTCTTTCACATTTACGGTTAAACCGACTGTATCAAACATTGTCTTGATTAATGCCAACTGTTCATCTGATACTATGGAGTTCGCTGCTAGAGCAGTAGCTGATTGGCCAATGGCAGCAGAAGTATTTGGCATCGCCCTAATAATCGGAATAGACATACCTGCTAGCATTTCAATGCTGTTCATCGATACACCGGCTAACAATGAAACAATCAGCATATCAGCTGATAAATACGGCTTAATTTGTTCCACAGCTGAGGCGACGTCCTTTGGCTTCATTGCTAAAATGACGATTGTAGCACCTGTAAGAATTTGTTCCAAATTATAGCTAGTTTGGACTCCGTATTGATGTTGTAGGCTATTCAATTTTTCTTGATTGCTACGATTGGTGACCCAAATTTGATCACCTATTATTAATTGCTTTTCGATAATGCCAGAAATCAACGCTTCTGCCATAGAACCTGCTCCGATAATCGCTATCTTTTTCATCGTCATCCTCCTTCGAAAAATAAAAAAGACCCTTCATCCTGTAAAGGACGAAAGGTCTTGCTTCCGTGGTACCACCTTTTTTCACCTATTAAAACAGACATAGGTGATCTCAATATCCGTTAACGCAGGCCTGCGGTTAGATTTGGCTAACAGCTCGTAAGGTAGGTTCAATGGTCAAGTGGATGGTGAAGCCTTTCAGCCGGTGAGCCTCACTCTCTATCATCATTTTCCATTTACTAGTCCTAGTCATCGCTTTTTTATGAAATATTAATAGTGATTATGCAAGAGGAACAGCTTGTCTGTCAAGTGCAACAAGACTATTTGTTTTAATTTTCAAACATTAAGTTATGTGAAAATAATGACAATTAAACTGAATAAGAGTAAACTAATTCATATATAAGAATTATTGACAAGTGAACGTACATAAATATTTATAGAAAAATAATGTTGAAGGAGAATGAAAATGACCGATTGGAAGAACGGAATCGCAAAAATCATCCTTCCAACTCCTTTTGCGGTTGGAGATGTGAATGTATATGTTGTTAAAGGGGAGCGCTTAACCTTAGTTGATGTAGGACCGAAAACAGATGAGGCTTGGCAGTCTTTATCCACTCAATTAAATGAACTTGGTTTGAAGCCTTCAGATATTGAACAAGTGATTTTAACCCATCATCATCCGGATCATGCTGGTTTACTAGATTATTTTCCGGCTTCCTTGCCGGTATATGGGCATCCTTTAAATAATAGATGGCTTAATCCGACAGAAGCATTTTTGGAAGAGAATAAGCAGTACTTTATGAAAGCTTTTCGTGAATTTGGTATTCCAGAGTTCTACCTGTCACCTGCAGCGGGAGCTCTTAAGAAGGATTTGAAGTATTCTTGTAGTCGAACTTTGACAGACCTATTAGTGGAAGGTGATTCTCCACTAGGATTATCAGACTGGAAAGTGATTGAGACGCCAGGTCATGCCCAAAGCCATATTGGTTTATATCGGGAAGAGGATGGCTACTACATTGCGGGAGATCATTTAATCGCCCATGTTTCGCCCAATCCAATTTTAGAGCCTCCGCTTCCAGGTGAACTAGATAGACCAAAACCGCTGCTTCAATACAATGCATCCTTGAAAAAGCTGTTAGACATTCCGATGCAACTGGTCTTTTCAGGTCATGGAGAAGAAATATATAATAAAAATGAATTGATTCATAAGAGATTAGCTAGTCAGGATGAAAGAGCGCAAAAGGTCAAGAATTTCTTAGTAGAGGATGCATTGACGATTTTTGAAACATGCCAGCTGCTTTTTCCAAAGGTGTACGAGCGTCAGTTGTCACTCACAATGTCAGAGACAGTTGGACAATTTGACTATTTAATCGATTTAGGGGAAATTAAGAAGTACGATGAAAATGGAGTATTTCGTTATACTGTAGTTTGAGGTGTTGAAATGAATTTGCAAGATAAGAATATATTTATTACGGGGGCTTCAGGGGGGATTGGAGCGGAAGTAGCACGACTTTGTGCGAAAAGAGGTGCGAATCTCTACCTTTTTGCTCGAAGTCTTGATAAGCTTGAGGCATTAAAAGAAGAATTAGAACAGAAATTTTCTGGAGAGGTTCATGTGTTTCGGCTGGATGTTTCGAATACAGATGAAATTCTTCGTGTGTTTAAGGAAGCGTTCGATGAAGCAGGTCGTATTGATGTGCTCGTTAACAATGCTGGTTTCGGTGTGTTCCGGGCAGTCCATGAAGCAACGATTGAAGAGATCAAAGGAATGTTTGATGTCAATGTTGTCGGTTTGATGACTTGTACCTCTGTGGTGCTTCCTAAAATGAAGGCCCAGGGAAGCGGACATATCATCAATGTGGCTTCTCAAGCAGGGAAAATTGCTACCCCGAAATCGAGTATATATTCGGCCACAAAGCATGCGGTTCTTGGGTATACAAATAGCCTGAGAATGGAAGTAGCTGACTCTAATATTTTTGTGACGGCTGTGAATCCAGGTCCGATTGCGACGAACTTTTTTGAAATTGCTGATGAAAAGGGCACATACGTGAAAAGTGTACAGCGAATTATGCTCAAGCCTGATTATGTGGCCGAAAAGATCGTGGGTGTGATGCTAACGAAAAGACGAGAAATTAATCTTCCGCGTTGGATGAATGCCGGTAGTGTCTTCTATGCACTTTTTCCAAATTTGTTTGAGCGACTTGGAAAAAGGGCATTTAATAAGAAATAGCGATTGAATCACCTTCTAGGAGGTGATTTTTTTAATTTCCATAAAATGCCCATTGAAATCGAACGTATATTCGCTTAGAATTAGGATAAAATAGAACAAGTGTTCGAATTTATGTTTTTCTTGTGAGGTGGAAGGGGAATGGTCGATTACAGCATGATGCCCCGAAACAATATCTTATGTGTCGACATGAAGAGTTTCTATGCAAGCTGTACAGCGGTTATAGAAGGCTGGGATCCTCTTGAATGCTATCTTGCAGTAGTTGGTGCGAAGGACCAGAAGGGCAGTGTTGTTCTTGCTTCCTCGCCGAAATTAAAAAAGGAATTTGGAATCAAAACAGGCTCAAGACTTTATGAAATCCCCGATGATCCACGTATCCATGTTGAGGAGCCGAAGATGGGTATGTATATGCGGGTTTCGTTAGAGATTACCCGTGTATTCCATCGCTATGTTCCGAAGGAAGCGATTCATACGTATAGCGTAGACGAGAGTTTTATTCAAGTGGATGGGGCGTTGAAACTTTGGGGAGATGCTAAAACGATTGCAGAGAAAATTAGGATTGATATTGATAGGGAATTTCAGCTTCCCTGTGCCATCGGTATTGGTCCAAACATGCTCCTGGCTAAGCTCTGCCTTGATTTGGATGCCAAGAAAAAAGGAATCGCTGAATGGACATATGAAGATGTTCCCGAGAAACTTTGGCCAGTCTCCCCATTAAGAGAAATGTGGGGAATCGGTAGAAGAGTGGAGAAAACGTTAAACAGCATGGGCATTTTTACAGTCGGACAGTTGGCTCGCTATGACTTAGAACAGCTGGAGAAGAAATTCGGTGTGATGGGGAATCAGCTTTATTATCATGCCTGGGGAGTGGACCTTTCTGAGGTTGGCGCTCCGATCATGGAAGGGCAGGTGAGTTTTGGAAAAAGCCAAATTCTGCTTCGTGATTATAAGGATAAAGAAGATGTAAAGCATGTTGTTCTTGAAATGTGTGAAGAAGTAGCAAGACGTGCACGTCTTCAACGGAAGGCGGGGCGAACGATTAGCTTTGGTCTTGGCTATAGCAAAAATGAATTTGGCGGGGGATTTTATCGTTCCCGATCGATTGAGCAGCCGACCAATGTGACAATGGAGATTTATGAGGTGTGCCTTGAACTTTTAGAGGAGCATTACACTGGAAAAACAGTCAGACAAATTATGATTTCCTTAGGGAATATTGTGGATGACAACGAGTTTCAGTTAAATCTGTTTGACTTAGGAGCTTGGAAAAAACGAGAGCTTGGGTATGTAGTGGATCGGATTCGAGGTAGGTATGGACCAGGTTCATTGCTAAGAGCAATATCTTACACGGATGCCGGAACTGCAAGAGCACGAGCGAAACTAGTCGGCGGTCATAAAATGTAGGGAGGTGACGAGCGTGATTCGTGACCGTGGAAAAATGAAATGGACCTCGATGATGCTCCCAGAGCATGTGAAGCTTTTGCGCGATTGGGCGAAAGAGGATGCCTATGAAAAAATCAAGGAAGTCGATGAACAGTATTTAGAGGTAATGAACGAAACGATTTCGGAAGCAATGGGATTTGGTGAAAGTGTTACGATTACCCACCATCAAAATCACAAATATGAGGTGGTCGTTGGGCATATTCATTATTGGGATGAACTGAACGGAAAGCTCCATGTTCTTGACCGATTTGAGGAAGTACATCGAATTTCCCTTTCTTCGATTGTTGATGTGCGGTTAACCGAGGCGTAGAAGCGTGGAAGAAAAGGTGGATTATGCTACAATAACAGTAGTAGAGGGGGATGACAGATGGAAATTACCATTACAGATATAGCAGCACAAAAAATCGCGGAAAAAAAGGGGCAACAAGAAGGATTCCTTAAGCTGAAATACGATACAGAAGGCTGTGGCTGTGTAGTAAGTGGTGTAACAGCACTATGGCTTGTCGATCGACTTCATGAGGAGGATCGAGCAATCGAAACGAGCATTGGTCCGATTTACGTAGAAAAATCAAAGGAAGTCTTTTTAAACGATAACCTTAAAATTGATTTTTCTCCAAGCACAAACAGCTTCCAGCTAAAGAGCCCAGGCGAGTATTTAAATCCGAGAATGAGTTTTTTGAATAAAATCAATTAAACAGGTCGAGAGAGGCCTGTGTTTGCTTTTTGTATGAATCAGTATTGCTTGATAATATGAGGTTAAGTATTAGCTGAGGGGATGGTTTAATGGCCAATGAGAAAGAGAAATACTCGTATGCTGATTATCAAGGATGGGATGAAGGAGAGCGACTTGAGTTAATTGATGGTGAAATTTTCGTCATGTCACCAGCGCCTTCACGCAAGCATCAACAGGTTCTTAGAGAGTTATCGACAGCTTTTTCAATTTTTTCGAGAGGCAAGGATTGTGAAGCTTTTTTTGCCCCTTTTGATGTGAGACTTTTAACAGACGACAAAGAAGAAGATGACATAACAAACGTTGTACAACCAGATTTAGCGATTGTCTGTGATCCAGAAAAGCTTGATGAGAAAGGCTGCAATGGGGCTCCGGACATGATCATTGAAATCCTGTCACCTTCATCAGTAAGTTGGATCGCTGGAAGAAGTATCAGCTTTACGAGAAAGCAGGAGTAAAAGAGTACTGGATCGTTGATCCGAAAAATGAATCTGTTGAAGTACATCTCTTAACGGGTGAACAATATAAATTTCAGGGAGTTTTTACAAAAGGGGATACGATATCCGTTGATATTTTAGCTGGGTTGAACTTAGATTTAAATCAGATATTTATTTGAAACCTTCTAAAAAACAAAGCAGACATACCATATAGACAGCCATGGTATGTCTGCTTTGTTTTTACATAAATCCATATTCCTCCAAAAATTCATCCACTACCTTCTCGTAATCTTCCTTGTTTTCATTCAACGACTGGGCATGAACACCATTTTCGGCTATAAAGAGTTTTTTCGGTCCCTGCTTTTGTTCATAGAGGGCTTCTGTCATTGTGGGTAAAATAAAATCGTCTTTTTTGCTATGGATGAAAAGAATCGGTTTTTCGATATTTTCAATAACTGAAATGGGAGCGACATCCTTTAGTGAATATCGTTGCCGCATTTTGATAAAGAGGTCTGCAACAGGTAACAACAGTCTTGGAGGTAGTTTCATTTCCGTTTTTAAGCGATAGGCGAGCTGCTCTTTAAAGTCAGAGTATGGACAGTCTGCGATATAAAAATCTGCTCTATCCTCAATCATTCCAGCATAAAGAAGCATCGTTGCAGCACCCATTGATTCCCCGTGAATCCCGAGTTGTAAATCAGATCCGCGGTCAAGCTTTAGCCAGTCCACAATGGTTTTTAAATCAAATTTTTCATAGTAGCCATAGCTTGTTGTTTTGCCACCAGATTCTCCATGTCTTCGATGATCATAGATCAACCCATTAAATCCCCTCTCTAAAAACAGATTCATATACTTAATGGAGTTCATTTTATTCTCGGTCACACCATGGCAAAAAATCATGTATTTATTGGTGTTATGAGGTTCTACAACAAGTGCTTTTAAGTTATAGCCGAAATGGGAGGGAATCAGAATTTCTCGTTTAGGAAGACGATCAAAAACATTCGAATCCAGCCTTCCTGCGGATTTCTCACGATCAAGGATAAAACCATCATCCTTCTTTTTCATATACATAATGCGGTTGGAAAAATAAATACCTACAGTCACAAAGGCCAATAGAAATGACACAATGAAGCGGAACGCTCTCTTCAAGCTGATCCCTCCAAGAAGTAGTTTTTACTTAATTTTACCATTTTAGAAGCAATTGAAACATGAAAACGACTTGAATGTTTCAAATTGATGAAAGGATTTAGAGGAGACTCTGTCTAATTTTAAAGAAGAGGAAAATATTTCTAGGAGAGGTAGCTAAAAAGATGCGGAAAACAATCTTATTTCAAATTGTGGTCGTTTGTTTAGTGTTACTGGGATGTCAAAAAGAAAATGTCACCGCCCGCCAGTCACAAGAAAATAAAGAAATTGAAAATCTGGTGATTCAAGTTCAAGAATTGCAGAACGAGATTAAGGGGTTAAAAGAATCAGACAATGTTGAAGAGGCGACTATAGTAAAAGAGCAAATAATTACGACAGATGAATTTCCAGCACTCTCTCAGGCAGAACTTACGAATCTAGGGTTTACCGGCAAGGTTGATGATATAAAAGAGGATTTAATTAGACATGAAGATATCATTCCATACAAAGGTGTATTAGGTGGCGAAATGCATTTTCTTAACGACGAAATTATTGTGTTGTCACATGAATGGGTATTTGCTCCATTTGATGATGGTCATACAGGTGGATATCTTTTGCTAAACTTCGAAATAGAAGGCGGGAAAGTTACTCAGTGGAAGGTGCTTGATTCGTATTTATATGGGGAAAACGAATAAGATTAAAAGACAGATTGCCTATTCTAACAAGAGAATTATAATAAATATAAAAGAATTCTAAATTATCCCAAGAGTGGAGGAAACCCACATTGTTTTTCATCGGCTTAACACTTTCGCAAACGATATTAATGACAGGAGTCGTCCTTCTTTTCCTCCAATCGTATTTGGTAGGAGGACCGGTTGCTGTACTCGGAGCTTGTGCGTCCTATGTGTTGTTTAGGTTTTATGAAAAAAGAAAAAAAGCTCGTGAGAAGAAAAAGAAAAGTGATTGGATCAGCGATTGCTGTGATCCGCTTGAATGTATCGACATTCCATCTCCTAAACGATTCGATTGTGATTGTACTCCAGATTGCTGGAATTAGGAAAGGGTGGCATAAATGAAAGAGATTTTGATGGTTATTCCTTGTCACCGAATCCCTGAACGTTGCTTACATATTAAAGGGAAGCCAATGCTACTTTGCACGAGATGCTTGGCCATGTTGCTAGGTTATTTATTTGCTCCTGTTGCCGTAATGGCAACACTCGTCGTTCCTTTGTGGGTTCCGTTTGTAATGGCAGTACCTCTACTCGTAGATGGCTTCACCCAATTATGGAAGTGGAGAAAAAGTACGAATACCTTGCGTTTTATAACAGGCTTAACCTTTGGGGTAGGACAAGCATTATTGATATCTACCATTGTGTGGACGTTCGTCCAATGGATTGAAGGTTAAAAAAGCAAAGACCCGGGATTAACCAAGTCTTTGCTCTTTTTCATTGCTTAGAATTTTGTCTCTTTGTTGGATGGGTTGCTTGTTCAAGTTCTTCAGCGGCAATCGTCTGCTTAACATTTTGAGCATTAGAACGGCCTTTTTGACTATATCCTTTTTCTCGCTTTTGACTCATAATTATAGCTCCCTTCAAATAACATCATAAATAGATTGAGTAAAAACTGTAGGGGTTATACAAAAATGAAAGGGTTTTCTTGAATCGTGTCGAATTTTAGATTTTAAGAAGATAAAAGGGGATGAGAGAATGTCAACAGAGGTAGTGATAGTTAGTGCAGTACGTACGCCAATTGGAAGCTTTAATGGAAGTCTTGCAAAGTTTTCTGCACCTGAGCTTGGTGCCATTGCGATAAAAGGAGCTCTTGAAAAAGCGGGCGTAACGCCAGAACAGGTTGATGAAGTAATCCTTGGAAATGTGTTGCAGGCAGGCCTAGGTCAAAATCCTGCACGTCAAGCCGCGCTAAAGGCAGGACTACCTGACTCTGTATCAGCATTGACCATTAATAAAGTATGTGGTTCGGGTTTGAAAGCGGTGCATCTAGCAACACAAGCAATCATCGCAGGAGATGCAGATATTGTTGTAGCAGGCGGTATGGAAAATATGAGCCAAGCACCCTACCTGTTAAGAAATGCGCGCGATGGTTTTCGTATGGGTGATCAAAAGCTAATCGACAGTATGATTTCAGATGGCTTATGGTGTGCTTTTAACGACTACCATATGGGCATTACGGCAGAAAATTTAGCTGCTCAATATGAAATTACGAGAGTAGAACAAGATAAATTTTCAGCTTGGAGCCAGGAAAAAACGGAAGCAGCAATCGACCAAGGAAGATTTCAGGATGAGATTGTTTCTGTTTCTATTCCGCAGCGTAAGGGTGAGCCAATTGTTTTTGACACAGATGAATATCCGAAAAAAGGGACAACTGCTGAAAAACTTGCGACGCTTAGACCAGCTTTTAAAAAGGATGGGACTGTGACAGCAGGGAATGCTTCAGGGATCAATGATGGAGCTGCTGTACTAGTTGTCATGAGTAAAGCAAAGGCAGAAGAGCTGATCATCACTCCGCTTGTGACAATTAGAGGGAATGGAAGCGCAGGAGTAGATCCAAGTATCATGGGCATCGGTCCAGTAAAAGCTGTGAAGAAGGCACTTGAAAAAGCACAAGTATCCCTTGAGGACATCGAGCTTGTTGAAGCAAATGAAGCATTTGCTGCACAAAGTATCGCTGTTGACAGAGAGCTACATTTTAAAAAGGAAATCCTAAATGTGAACGGAGGAGCAATTGCACTTGGACATCCAATTGGTGCGAGTGGAGCACGTATCCTTGTAACATTGATTCATGAAATGGTGAGAAGAGAAGCGAGAACGGGCCTTGCTACGCTTTGTATTGGCGGTGGCCAAGGAGTCGCGACAGTGGTCGAATTATCATAAAATGTTATAATAGATTTCACTAAGATTTAGTGAGGGGTTCACATGAAGAAAAAGAAACAAAATCATTCTCCAAAAAGAAATGAAGAAAAGCCAGTCACACTTGGTGATATGCTAAATGCAGATTTACTGAAGCAGTTAAAGGAGCAAAAACAACAGTTAAAGGCTGTGGAAGAGCAGAAGCAGATTGAGGAAGAAGAACGTAAAAAAGAAGAGCGCCGTCAGCGTGAAAAAAATAAATCCTTTGAAGAGCTATTAAACGAAAGCTCGATGGACTGGAAGAGTTTCAAATGAAAAGAAGGAAGCGAGTGTGCTTCCTTCTTTTTTAACGATGAGCAGGGTATGTATGAGCTTTAGCGATTTCTTGAATAAGTGAGATTTCTGCAGTCGTTAACGGCGTGGAGTTAACAGCCTTTGCATTTGCCTGTATTTGCTCGACAGAACTTGCGCCAACGATTACAGATGCCACGGCTGGATGGGCAAGATTGTAGCGAAGTGCTACCTCTGTTAACGAACGAGAATAATCTACTTTTTCCTGCAAACCTTGAATTATTTCTTTTAGTTCTTCAGAGCTGTGCTCCAAATAACCTTTTGATAATTTTTCAAGCGCTCTGTCACTTAGCAATCCTTTTGCAACACTACCTCGGGTTACAACACTAATGTTGTTGTCATGTAGAAGGGGAAGTGCCTCTTCCTCTGGCTTGCGATCCAAAATACTGTATTGCATCATCACCGAAACGATATTAGATTTTTCGACATATTCACGAATAACATTTGGGCGGATAGAAGAAATACCGTAATAACGGATGAATCCTTCTTCCCGCAATTCTTCAAAGGCCTCAATCGTTTCATCTATATTGTCCTCGATAGTTCCACCATGTAGCTGATACAAATCAATATAATCCGTATCAAGTCTCTTTAGACTTTGTTTTACGGCTTCCTTAATATATGCTTTGGAAGGATCCCAGCTCCAACCGTCTTTTTGCTTATTCCAACGATTGCCCACTTTCGTCGCAATAATCACTTGATCACGAACGGATTTTAAAGCCTGGCCAACGATCTCTTCATTCACACCAAAATCATACAAATCAGCTGTATCAAAGTAATTGATTCCTTCATCTAGGGTTGCCTCAATGATTTTTTGTGCATGATTTTTGTCTGTTCCGAGCGACATGCAGCCAAGACCTAACTCAGTCACTTGTAGATCTGATTTTCCTAATCTTCTTTTCTTCATTTTGTTTCACCTCTAAAGCCTATTTTATAGAAAAAAGAAAAGAAAAAACAATTTAAGAGTTTTCTTGTTTTTGTACGTTTTGAACCCAATCATAAAGTAAATCATAATGCTGATTGTATTCTTTTAATTTCGCACGTATTTCCCAAGCCTTCCCGACTAACACGATTCCTTTTTCATGCACATACATCTTCATACCTTCTCCTCCAATTCAAGTATGCTAAACTATATGTACAATCAAATTAGGAATAGAACTGGAGTGACAAATAAATGAGTAACCTCGCAGAAAAAACGCTTAAAACGGAACCTATTTTTTCAGGAAGAGTCATTAGCCTGCAAGTTGATGAAGTAGAATTACCAAATGGAAAAACGTCTACACGTGAAATCGTCAAGCATCCTGGAGCAGTGGCGATTCTACCAATAACGGATGACAATAAAATCGTCATGGTTGAGCAATATCGCAAGCCGATGGATAGGGTATTGATAGAGATTCCAGCTGGAAAGCTTGAAAAAGGTGAGGAACCTGCACATACTGCAGTAAGAGAGTTGGAAGAAGAAACTGGCTACGAATGTGAATCACTAGAGTGGCTCATTTCTTTCTACACTTCTCCAGGATTTGCCGATGAAATTGTCCATGTGTATGTAGCCAAGGGATTATCGAAGAAAAAGGATGCGGCAAGCTTAGATGAGGATGAATTTGTGAACGTGATAGAAGTAACGCTAGAAGAGGCTTTAGAGTTAGTAAAAGAACAAAAGGTATATGATGCGAAAACCGCTTATGCAATTCAATATCTTAAGCTTCAAGAGGCGTTAAAAAAGTGAACCGATACTTTGTAGATTTGCATATTCATATTGGACGAACAGAAACAGGAAAGCCGGTCAAGATTACTGGCTCGCGCACACTTACTTTTACCAATATTATTGAACATGCAAGAGACCTGAAAGGGTTACATATGGTTGGAATCATCGATTGTCATTCTCCTGAAGTGATCATCGAAATGGAGAGACTATTAAGTGAAGGAAAGTTGATCGAGCTTGAAAAAGGTGGACTTTTTTACGAAGGATTAACAATCATTCCTGGTTCTGAGCTTGAGATTTATGATGAGGGAACGAACGGACCGATTCATGTACTTTGTTATTTCCCAACTTTGAATATAATGAAGGAATTTTCGAATTGGCTCTCTCGGTATTTAAAAAACATTCAGTTAAGCTCACAGCGTGTCTACGTTACAGGACGATCGCTACAGGAAAAAACGAAGGAACTTGGTGGGTTATTTATCCCGGCCCATGTATTCACACCGTTTAAGAGTCTTTACGGAAAAGGAGTTAAGAGCTCTTTAGAAGAAGTATTTCATCCGCATTTAATTGATGGGATTGAAATAGGATTAAGCGCGAATACAGATATGGCCGACAAGTTAGCAGAGCTACATGGATATCCGTTATTAACGAATTCTGATGCGCATTCTCTTGCCAAAATTGCTCGCGAATATCAACTGATTCAAATGCTAGAACCGACTTTTACAAATTTAGAAGAAGCATTACGAGGGGAAAAGAATCAACGGATTCTAGCGAATTACGGACTTGATCCCATGCTCGGAAAATACCATCAAACGGTATGTGCCAAATGTTCTGCCAAAGCTAATTTTGAAATGGAAGAATGCATTGAATGTGGTCATAAGAAATTCATAAAGGGCGTGGCAGAACGGATTCTTGAATTAAAAACGGCGGAAAAAGGTCCTTCAAATAGACCTCCTTATATCCATCAGGTGCCATTGCAATTTATTCCGGGACTTGGACCGAAATTACTAGACAAGCTATTGCAGCATTTTGGAACGGAAATGGCAATTCTTCATGACGTGCCAGAAGAGGCATTAGCAAAAGTGGTTCCAGCAAAAGTTGCCAAGCTTATCATTCGTGCCCGTATAGGTACACTATCAGTTGATGCTGGTGGCGGAGGTATCTACGGGAAAATATCTGAAAAAAGCTAGCTCAAATCGAAGGGGCTAGTCTTTTTGATAGATTTGCGAAAATTAATAGATTCTCATGTCATAGAGAGGAATAGACGAGCATACATTTTAATGTAAGTTGTTCGGAAATAATCTCTAGGAGGCTCGAAGCACATGAAAAAAAGAATGTACCAGGATATCGTCGCAAATCATTTCCGAGAGCACTCGTCCATATATTTGTTTGTGATTGTGTTGTTTTTAATGGGTGTTATTTTTGGAGCAATCGTTGTTAATAGTTTAAGTTTTAATCAGAAGGAAGATTTGTTCTATTATTTGTCACAATTTTTTGGGCAGGTGTCGACCGGAAAAGTTGCTGCCTCTAATGATATACTGCTTCAAAGCTTCTTTCACAACATTAAGTTTATAGGATTAATGTGGATATTGGGGATTTCAATTATTGGTCTACCGGTTATACTCGTATTACTGTTTATAAAGGGAATGGTTGTTGGTTTTACAGTAGGCTTTCTCGTAAATCAAATGCAATGGGACGGTTTCCTCCTTTCATTTGTGTCCATTCTGCCACAAAATCTTATTATCATTCCGATTTTTATCTTCGGCGCTACACTTTCTGTCGCTTTTTCGTTAAAAATGATACGGAAGCAATTTATGAAAAAACTAGGACAGCCCATTTTTCCATTACTAGGGCGCTATGCACTTGCCTTCTTAGGAGCTCTCTTTTTACTCGTTGCAGCAGCAAGTATCGAAGCTTATGTTTCTCCAGCTCTCATGAAGCTAGTAGTGAACGCCGTACAGTGATAGGACGAATTGCACAATATAGAAAAATAGGATATGATACTCAGGCGCGCTAAGTATTTTTTGTATCATTCTAGTATTCTTTTTAAAAGATAATATCATCTAATAATAATTATTATTTTATAATCGTTATTGTTGCTTATTTATAATAATTTTCAATTTGAAATCGAAGAAGCATCTGTTATAATAAGTAAGTGACAGTGGCGAGGAGGACTATCGTAATGGAAACAAGAATTGAGAGAATAAAGAAGCATTTACATTCATCGAGCTATAAATTGACACCGCAGCGTGAAGCTACCGTACGTGTTTTATTAGAACATGAAGAGGATCATTTAAGCGCTGAAGATGTGTACCTCCTTGTGAAAGAGAAGTCGCCTGAAATCGGATTAGCAACAGTTTATAGAACACTAGAGTTGTTAACTGAATTAAAAATAGTAGATAAAATTAACTTTGGAGATGGAGTCTCTCGTTATGATTTGAGACAGGAAGGTGCTGCTCACTTCCACCACCATCTAGTTTGTATAGAATGTGGAGCGGTTGATGAAATTCAAGAGGATTTATTAGAAGATGTAGAAGCGATTGTTGAACGTAGATGGAACTTCAAAATTAAAGACCATCGTTTAACATTTCATGGGATCTGCTATCGTTGCTCCGATAATGACGAAGAGCAAGCGGAAGAAACAACAGAAGAATAGAAGTAAAGCCTTTTTCGATGGGAAAAAGGCTTTTTTGATCCACAGGTATATTTCTTGTCCTACTTGGCATACCTTTACTATAAAGGCTGCTTTTGGAGGAAAGAACAAATGAGATCGTGGTTAAAGTTAGTATTTAATACATTGAAGGTATTTTTACTTTTCACTACATGCACAATTCTCTTTTACTATGGTATCATGTGGGTAAATGAAGAATATCAAAATTATCACCGCTACGATGAGCCGAATGGGACGGCAGTAAAGGTGTCTGCGAGCGGGACTCAAGAGGAGCCAACATGGCTCGATCGGTTAATTTTGTTTTATTTAAACGGGGAGTAATGAAAATGGAGCTTCAACTAAAGGATTTTACACATTTTTTAATCGTAGAAAAAGGACTAGCTCAAAATACAATTATTTCTTATGAACGAGATTTGAAAAGCTACATTGACTTTCTCCTAAAGGTTGAAAAAATCACAAATTTACAAGATGTTCAAAGGCTACAGATTGTTCATTTTTTAGGTCATTTAAAGGAACAGGGAAAATCATCGAAAACCTTGGCACGACATGTAGCGTCTGTCCGTGCATTTCATCAGTTTTTATTTAGAGAAAAGGTTGTAGACCAAGACCCTTCTGTTCACATTGATACACCAAGGCTTGAGCGAACGTTGCCGAAGGTCTTGAACTTAAAAGAAGTAGAACGATTGCTAGATTCTCCAAAAAGTAATGACCACTATGGGTTAAGAGACAAGGCAATGCTTGAGCTTTTGTATGCGACAGGCATTCGTGTTAGTGAACTCATCGGCTTAAATACAGGGGATGCTCATTTATCGATGGGATTTGTTCGTTGTATTGGAAAAGGAAATAAAGAGAGAATTATTCCCCTTGGAAAAACCGCAACAGAATCGATCCAGAAATACTTAGATGAGGGACGTCCTCAATTTGTATCGAAAAAGCATAAAGACGATGCATTGTTTTTGAATCATCATGGAAAAAGACTGACAAGACAAGGGTTTTGGAAAATCCTAAAGCGTCTTACAGCTGAAGCTGGCATACAAAAAGAACTTACGCCGCATACGTTGCGCCATTCTTTTGCAACCCATTTATTAGAAAATGGGGCAGACTTAAGAGCTGTACAAGAAATGCTTGGTCATGCTGATATTTCAACAACGCAAATTTACACACATGTCACGAAAACGAGACTTAAGGATGTCTACAGTCAATTTCATCCTCGTGCTTAATAGTTTAATAGAATAGACACAGAAAAGTTACCGATGTTGGTAGCTTTTTCTTATATTTTTTAGTAAAATACAGATGTCAGACTTCTGACGAATAGAATTTGTTCGATTATTATAAGAAGAAGCAGGAGAAAATAAGATTGGTGTAAAAGTCTTATTTTAGAAAACGCTTTATATTTAATTGGGATTTTTGAGCTAGGAGGAAAATAGATGACTTTTCAATTCAAACGCATTTTTTTAGTTGTAATGGATTCTGTGGGGATTGGTGAAGCTCCAGACGCAGAAAAATTTGGTGATTTAGGCTCAGATACATTAGGTCATATTGCTGAAAAAATGAACGGGCTGAACATGCCGAATATGGGGAAATTAGGCTTAAGCAATATTCGTGAAATTAAAGGAATTGCGAAAGCAGAGAAACCACTAGCATATTTTACAAAAATGCAGGAAGCTTCAAGTGGTAAGGATACAATGACTGGACATTGGGAGATCATGGGGTTGAATATCAGTACTCCATTTCAAGTGTTTCCAGATGGGTTCCCTGATGAACTAATTTCAGAGTTAGAAGCTAGAACTGGACGTAAAATCATTGGGAACAAACCTGCAAGTGGAACAGAAATTCTTGATGAACTTGGAGAAGAACATGTGAAAACAGGGGCACTTATCGTGTATACCTCTGCTGATTCCGTTCTTCAAATTGCAGCACACGAAGACATCGTTCCAATAGAAGAGCAATATAAGATTTGTAAAATCGCTCGTGAATTAACGCTTGATGAGAAATATATGGTGGGCCGCGTTATTGCAAGACCATTTATCGGTGAGCCAGGTGCGTTCAAAAGAACGGCAAACCGTCATGATTACGCACTTAAGCCATTTGATCGAACGGTAATGAACGAAATGAAAGATGCTGGACTAGACGTCATTGCCATCGGGAAAATCTCCGATATTTACGATGGAGAGGGTGTAACCGAATCCTTAAGAACTGTTTCTAATATGGATGGAATGGATAAGCTTGTACAAACTTTTGATATGGACTTCACCGGCTTAAGCTTCTTAAACTTAGTAGACTTTGATGCCCTTTTTGGTCATAGAAGAGATCCAGAAGGTTATGGAAAAGCGCTTGAAGAGTACGATGCAAGACTTCCAGAAGTATTTGCAAAAATGAAGGACGATGATTTGCTCATCATTACAGCTGACCATGGAAATGATCCAGTCCATCCTGGAACAGACCATACTCGTGAATACGTACCTTTATTAGTTTATTCGAAGCAATTGGAAGGCAAGGAATTACCATTACGTGAGACATTCGCTGATATCGGAGCAACTGTCGCTGAGAACTTCTCAGTTAAAATGCCAAACTACGGCAAAAGCTTCCTTGGCGAACTAAAATAAAAAACTCTAAGTAGGCATTTACTTCATTAAAGCGGTGCCTACTAACTTCTATTGATTTGGAGGGGAATAAAATGGATTATGCAAAAATCCAGCAAGCTGCAAATTATTTAAAGGAACAAGCAAAAGTCCAACCGAAAATTGGTCTCATTCTTGGGTCAGGGCTAGGTGTCCTAGCTGAGGAAATTGAAGATGCTGTGCGCACACCTTATGATCAAATCCCTGATTTTCCAGTTTCAACGGTAGAGGGACATGCTGGTCAGTTAGTATTTGGAACAATCCACGGTATACCAGTAGTCGCGATGCAAGGAAGATTCCACTACTATGAAGGCTATAGCTTTGAGCAAGTGACTTTCCCTGTGCGTGTAATGAAAGAACTTGGTGTGGAATCACTTATCGTGACAAATGCTGCTGGTGGAGTGAATAAAGATTTTGAACCAGGTGACTTGATGCTCATTACTGATCATATTAACAATATGGGTTCCAATCCACTAATCGGTAAGAATGATTCAAGATTAGGTGTTCGATTCCCAGATATGTCTGAAGCGTATTCGAAGGAATTAGTTAATAAAGCAAAAACAGTAGCAAATAATATACATATCAAGCTCCAAGAAGGAGTCTATGTTGGAAATACTGGACCAACATACGAAACTCCGGCTGAGATTCGCATGTTTAGAACGCTGGGTGGAGATGCAGTCGGAATGTCAACTGTTCCTGAAGTGATTGTGGCTCGTCATAGTGGACTTCAAGTATTAGGGATTTCCTGTATTTCAAATATGGCTGCTGGTATTTTGGATCAACCGTTAAACCATGAAGAAGTTATTGAAACTACAGAGAGAGTAAAAGAAAACTTCCTTCGTTTTGTAAAAGAAATGGTTAAAGAGATGGGCGCGTAAACATCTATATTAGATAAAGTGGTGAATGATATGAGAATGGTCGACTTAATAGAGAAAAAGAGAGACGGACTTGAGCTTTCTACAGAGGAAATTGGTTTTATTATTAAAGGTTACACAGATGGCACGATCCCTGATTATCAAGTGAGCGCATTAACAATGGCGATTTACTTTAAAGGGATGACGGAAAAAGAAAGAGCTGATTTAACGATGGCTATGGTTGAATCAGGTGAGCAAATTGACCTTTCTGCTATTGAAGGCATTAAAGTTGATAAGCACTCTACTGGTGGTGTAGGTGATACAACAACACTCGTTCTAGGTCCACTTGTTGCAGCCCTTGGTGTCCCTGTTGCAAAAATGTCCGGACGTGGTCTTGGACATACAGGGGGAACAATTGATAAGCTTGAAGCGATTGAAGGCTTCCACGTTGAGATAAGCAAGGAAGAATTTATTGACCTAGTGAACAAAAACAAAATTGCTGTAATTGGTCAAACTGGAAACCTTACACCAGCTGATAAAAAGCTATATGCACTTCGTGACGTAACAGCAACAGTTGATAGTATTCCGTTAATTGCAAGCTCGATTATGAGTAAAAAAATTGCAGCAGGCGCTGACGCAATCGTTTTAGATGTTAAAACAGGTGCAGGCGCATTTATGAAAACAATTGACGATTCGAGAGAACTTGCTAAAGCAATGGTTCGCATTGGGAATAATGTCGGAAGAAAAACAATGGCGATAATCTCTGATATGAGCCAGCCACTTGGATTTGCTATCGGAAATGCGTTAGAAGTAAAGGAAGCAATCGATACCCTAAAAGGTGAAGGTCCAGAGGATTTAACAGAACTTTGCTTAGCATTAGGTAGTCATATGGTTCTTCTAGCGAACAAAGCGGCAACTCTTGAAGAGGCGCGAGCAAAACTTCAGGAAGTTATGAAAAATGGAGCTGCGCTTGAATCGTTTAAAGTCTTCTTAGAATCACAAGGTGGAGACCCAACAGTTGTTGATGATCCGACAAAGCTGCCGCAGGCTAAATTCATCTATGAACTAGCAGCAAAAGAAGATGGATATGTTTCCGATATGGTCGCAGATGAAATCGGAACAGCTGCAATGCTACTTGGCGCTGGTCGAGCTACGAAAGAATCGGAGATTGATTTAGCAGTAGGCTTCATGCTCAATAAGAAAATTGGTGACACGGTTCAAAAAGGAGATTCTCTCGTTACTATTTATAGTAACTCGGAAAATATTGAAGAAGTTAAAAACAAACTTTATGACAATATCACGATTTCTGCTGAAAAAGCTGCTGCACCAACACTGATTTACGAGGAAATTACTGAATAATTTATTCTTAAGAAATAATTAATCCCAAGGAGATAACTCCTTGGGATTTTTTTGTATATTTTTCTCTGTGTTGGTGAAAAATGGATTTATAAAGAATGGAGGGTTATGTCGTGAAAAGATTTCTATCATTATTCATCGTTCTATTAATTGTTACCTCAATGAGTGCACCAGCAGTTTTTGCAGAAGAAAAGAATGGTATTAATCTAGCTGATGAAGCAAAATCAGCCATATTGATCGAAAGAGATACAGGCACAATTCTTTACGATAAAAATAGCAATGAAAAATTACCTCCTGCAAGCATGACAAAAATAATGACCATGCTTTTAATTATGGAGGCAATAGATACTGGAAAGCTAAAAATGGATGAAAAAATCCGCACAAGTGAATATGCGGCATCTATGGGAGGATCTCAGATTTTTCTTGAACCAGGTGAGGAAATGACGACCGAACAAATGCTACGTGGGATTGCCATTGGTTCTGCAAATGATGCTTCCGTTGCTGTTGCAGAACGAGTTGCTGGTTCAGAAGAAGCATTTGTAGAAATGATGAATAACAAGGTGAAGGAGTTAGGACTTAAAAATACACAGTTTCGAAATACGACGGGATTACCTGCAGAAAATCATTTTAGTACCGCACATGATATGGCAATTATCGCAAAAGAATTATTAAAATATGACAAAATCACAAAATTCACTGGAACATATGAATCTTTTTTACGGGAAAATACTGATAAAAAATTTTGGCTCGTGAATACAAACCGTCTCGTGAAATTTTATCCCGGTGTGGACGGATTAAAGACTGGTTATACAGGCGAAGCAAAGTACTGTTTGACAGCTACCGCAGAGAAAAACAATATGCGTGTCATCGCTGTTGTCTTTGGAGCGCCTACTTCTAAATCGAGAAACGCACAGGTAACGAAGATGCTAGATTATGCATTTAGTCAATATGAAACACATCCAATGTATGAACGGAATGTCTCAATAGAAAAAGCAAGAATCAGTAAGGGAGACAAAAAGAATATTGAGGCTGTAACAAGTGAACCGATCTCCATTTTAACGAAAAAAGGAGGAAGTGTAGAAAAGGTGCAGCAAGAAATAGTCCTGAAAAAAGATCTGAAGGCTCCCCTCAAAAAAGGAGATGAGATTGGACAATTAAGGCTCACCCTTGATGGGAAAACGATTGTTGAAAGTCCTTTAGTAGCAAGTGTTGACGTGAAAAATGCAACTTGGTGGGAACTATATAAGCGCTCCTTTGGATTGTTTACAAAATCAGGCGAATAACGGGTAAATTGCTGTTGCTATTCATGTTAGTGTCGAAACGACTCTTATTCCAACTTTTTTTAGCGAATTGTTACTAGTTTTGTCCATAAGAAGGAATTGGAGTATCAAAAATCGAATTGACTCACTATGAAAGACTAAGGAGGGCTATGGATAGTGAGTCTAAACATTGAAATGGAGATCAAACAAGATGTTTTATGCATTCGTCTGAGTGGTGAGTTGGATCATCATGCAGCAGATGATTTGCGTGAAAGAGCAACAAATGCAATTGAGGAGCACAGCATCCGTCACATTGTCCTGAATTTAAAATCTCTTACCTTTATGGATAGTTCGGGTCTCGGTGTGATCCTTGGAAGATATAAACAGATTAAACAGAGACATGGTGAAATGGTTGTTTGCGCTATTTCCCCAAACATTCAGAGGTTATTTGATATGTCTGGCTTGTTTAAAATCATTCGTTTGGAGCCGACAGAACAATTTGCTTTGAAAAGATTGGGGGTTGCGTAATGAAAAATGAGATGCATTTGCAATTTAATGCGTTAAGTCAAAACGAGTCATTTGCAAGGGTTACAGTTGCTGCCTTTATCGCTCAACTAGACCCGACGATGGATGAATTAACAGAAATTAAGACGGTTGTTTCAGAAGCTGTTACCAATGCCATTATTCATGGGTACGATAATAATCCTGAAGGTATTGTGTATATTTCGGTAAAAATTGAGGACGATTTGATTGATATGACGATCAAGGATAACGGACAGGGAATTACTGATATTGAGGAAGCACGTCAACCGTTGTTCACAACGAAACCTGAATTAGAGCGTTCAGGAATGGGATTTACGATTATGGAAAATTTCATGGATGAAATTGAAGTTAACTCGATTATTGGAGAAGGCACAGAAGTTCGATTAAGAAAACACGTAGCGAAAAGCAAATTGCTATGCAATTAAGGGAGTCTTGCCTATGGATGTGGAGGTAAAGTCAGAGAAAAATGAAACCTATTTAAAGGATCGTGAAGTCAAAGAACTCATTAAGAGAAGTCAAAATGGGGATGGCGACGCAAGAGACCTAATTGTGCAGAAAAACATGAGACTTGTGTGGTCCGTTGTTCAGCGTTTTCTTAATCGAGGTTATGAACCAGATGATCTTTTTCAAATTGGCTGCATAGGCTTATTGAAGTCTGTGGATAAATTTGATTTATCCTATGATGTTAAATTTTCCACCTATGCGGTGCCGATGATTATTGGAGAAATTCAAAGGTTCATTCGTGATGACGGAACGGTTAAGGTAAGCCGCTCTCTCAAAGAGCTTAGCAATAAGATTCGAAAAGCGAAGGATGAGCTTTCAAAGAGTCTTGGGCGTATTCCGACAATTAATGAATTATCCGAGTATCTGGATATTTCATCTGAGGATATCATTTTAGCCCAAGATGCAAACCGTACACCTTCTTCCATTCATGAAACCGTGTATGAAAATGACGGGGATCCGATTACGTTATTGGATCAAATTGATGATGGGAATGAAGGCAAGTGGTTTGATAAAATTGCTCTAAAGGAAGCGATTCGTGAGCTGGATGAAAGGGAACGACTTATCGTGTATTTGAGGTACTACAAAGACCAAACCCAATCAGAGGTGGCCGAACGACTGGGAATATCCCAGGTTCAAGTATCTCGATTGGAAAAAAAGATATTGCAGCAAATGAAGGACCGTATGGATGTCTAAATCTATACGGTTCTTTTCTTGTGACAAGTTGGTCGGTTTCTCTAGTTTGTGTGCTTATGAAAGCTCCATGCGGACAGGTTTCAGCGGATTCAGGCAATAGTTGTCTTTATGAAAGCTTCATGCGGACAGATTTCAGCGGATTCAGGCAATAGTTGTCTTTATGAAAGCTTCATGCGGACAGATTTCAGCGGATTCAGGCAATAGTTGTCTTCATGAAAGCTTCATGCGGACAGGTTTCAGCGGATTCTAGCAATAGTTGTCTTTATGAAAGGTTCATGCGTACACTGTTCTCAGGTTTTCCCCAAATAGTGTCTTCATGAAAGCTCCATGCGGACACTGTTCTCAGGTTTTCCCCAAATAGTGTCTTCATGAAAGCTCCATGCGTACACTGTTCTCAGGTTTTCCCCAAATAGTGTCTTCATGAAAGCTCCATGCGGACACTGTTCTCAGGTTTTCCGCAAATAGTGTCTTCATGAACGCTCCATGCGGACACTGTTCTTAGGTTTTCTCCAATTAGTGTCTTCATGAACGCTCCAGCTATTCAAGAACCAAATTTGGTACTTTTTGGTGTTCATGAAGGAAATAGTTGTTACTCATACTAAGTTATACGAGGAAATCAATGTTTGGGGTGTGAAAGTGATGGAAGAAACAATCTATATTCGAATGCGGCACAGTGTCCAAACTCGTCCACAAGAAACAGTCTATTTAAAGGATTTGGCACAAATTATCGCTGATGAGAATATTCTCACCGCTTTGAAAAACCTCCCTATTCATAAGGTTTCTGACGAGGATAACAACATTATTGTGATCGATGTAATGAAGGTTATAGAGCGGATTACACGGGAGCTCCATAGCATTGAAGTACAAACAATTGGTCCCTCACAAACAATTGTTGAAGTGATTTACAAGAAAAAAGGTGTGTCTATTCCATTCTTTATTTTAATTTGGTGTCTCCTCTTTTTAGGTTCAGCGTTAGCTATTATGTATTTTCATGAAGACGTTAGTATGCAGCAAACCCAACAACGCATTTATGCGATCATCACTGGTAAAGTTGAGAAAAAACCATTGCTGTTTCAGGTTCCATACTCTATCGGACTTGGTGTGGGGATGGTGTTGTTTTTCAATCATGTTTTTCGCAAGCGACTTAATGATGAGCCTAGCCCCCTTGAAGTTGAAATGTTTAACTACCAACAAGACTTAGATCGCTATGTAAGCCTAACGGAAAATAAGGAAAGTATGAAACGTATCGATGGTCATTAAAATCGCTTTTGTGATTTTTCTAGGTCTAGCAGGTGGGTTAGCGGTAGGCTCAGGATTTGTTGCTTTCTTAACTGTACTCGGAATTATTCCTCGTTTGACACAATTAACAAAAACGATGAAGATGATCGTTTGGTATCAGTGGGCTGTCGTACTCGGTGCGTTAATAGGCGGCTTCGCAAGTTTAAGAGACCCTGCTCTTTATCTTTCTTCATTTATATTAATCCCGTTAGGAGCTGCGGGAGGAGTTTTTGTGGGGATGATGGCTGCAGCACTAACTGAAGTATTAAATGTTTTCCCGATTTTGGCCAAAAGAATAGGTTTAGAAGAAAAGATTGTGATTTTAATGATGGCGTTTGTTTTTGGAAAAATCTTTGGTTCCTTGTATCAGTGGATCTATTATGTAGCAGATTGAATGTTCAAATCGAAAAGTTAAATAGAGGAGCGAGAAAGGAAACGATCTATGGGTGAACGAAAGCGCATTATTATCATTACTGATGGGGATGAATATGCAAGAAAAGCAGTTGAACACGTAGCGCAGGAAATCGGCGGACGCTGCATTTCTATGTCTCATGGCAACCCAACTGTTTTATCAGGATCAGAAATTGTTGCTCTAATCAAGAAAGCACAACAAGAACCAATCCTCGTCATGTTTGATGATAGTGGCTTAGTAGGAGAAGGCTACGGAGAGAGGGCGCTAGTGCATGTTGCGAAACACCCGGAGATTGAAGTGTTGGGGGTTCTGGCCGTAGCTGCGAAAACAAAGCAGGCTGAGTGGACAAAAATTGATGTAAGTGTAGATCGAAATGGGGAATTGACACCTTACGGAGTGGATAAATATGGGGAACCTGAATTGGATATTGGAAGACTGAATGGAGACACTGTGTATTCTCTCGATCAGTTAGATGTACCAGTAATTGTAGGGATTGGGGATGTTGGAAAAATGTCAGGCAAGGATTCCTTTGAAATTGGTGCCCCCATAACAAAGAAAGCAATTGAAATAATCCTTGAAAGGAGTGGATTTTATGACAAATAAGTCTTCTGTGGAAAAGCTACCTATTCCTTCTGACCCAAGTGAAGTAGAACAATTTATGAAAGATCGGGTTGGTTTAGGTGAAAGCTTTGATCTTGGGATTCGAAAAATTAAAATCCATAAGAAGGATGTTCATATTTATTCGGTGAACGGTCTATGTGACACGAATTTTATTATACAAATCATCAAAGAATTGGTTGAATTGAATGATAATGAAAATTCCCATCAGGATCTTTATGACCTCATCCAAAATCGCCTCCTACATCAGTCCGTTCAGCCTGTAAAATTAATGGATGAACTCGTGGATCAATTGCTTTCAGGCTTGATTGTTATTGTAATGGAAGGGGAAACAGAAGCTTTTGCTGTAGACGTCAGAAGCTACCCAGGGAGACAACCAGATGAACCTGTAACGGAAAAGGTTGTTCGAGGTTCAAGAGATGGATTTGTTGAAAATATTATTTTAAATACAGGATTGACTCGATTAAGAATTAGAGATGAACGATTAAGATTTGAGATTCTAAAAGTTGGAGAACGCTCGAAAACAGACATTGCAATCGGATATGTGAAAGATGTTGCGAATACAGACTTAATTCAAATTATCCGAGAAGAACTGGAAGCGATCAATGTAGATGGGTTAACGATGGCTGACAAAGCTGTTGAAGAATACCTAGTTAAGCAAGGATATAATCCATATCCTTTAGTTCGGTATACGGAAAGAGCGGACGTAGCTGCTACCCACTTATTAGAGGGGCATGTATTGATTTATGTAAGTACATCTCCGAGTGTCATTATCACACCAACTACATACTTTCATCATTTGCAACATGCCGAAGAATATCGACAATCACCAGCGGTCGGAACTTTCATTCGCTGGTGCAGATTTTTGGGTGTATTTGGATCGCTATTTTTGTTACCACTTTGGTTGTTATTTGTATTAGAGCCATCGCTTTTACCGGAGGAATTAAAATTTATCGGTCCCAATGAGAAATCACATATCCCAATTATTTTGCAAATATTTCTATCAGAATTAGGGTTGATGTTCCTACGTTTAGCAGCGATTCACACACCAACCCCATTAGCGACGGCAATGGGGTTGATTGCAGCTGTATTAATCGGGCAAATTGCGATTGATGTGGGAGTATTTGTACCAGAAGTTATCCTTTATGTAGCCGTTTCAGCAATGGGTACATTCTCAACGCCAAGCTATGAATTAGGAATTGCGAATACCCTCGTGAAGCTCGTTTTGCTCATACTCGTATCGATTTTCAAAGTACCTGGACTTGTTATAGGATTCACACTTTATTTATTGTTCTTAGCAAATCTCCGCTCCTTTAACAGCCCATATTTCTGGCCGTTTTTACCGTTTAGTCCAAGGGCATGTTTGGAAATACTATTTCGGAAGTCTGCCCCTGGCTCTAAAATTAGACCAAGCATTGTACAACCCAAAAAACGACAAAAACAATCTTCAAGTAGTTAGTAAAACTTCAATCCCAAGTATGGAAATAGGAATTGAAGTTTCCCCTCGAATATGGTAAAGTAATTTTTATTCAAATTGTTTAAACTAATATAAAAATTTCGTATAACAATAGACAGTCTCTAATAGATTCTGTCTATTTATTTAACCTGAAGTGAGGGGATAGAGAATGTTTTTGCATGGTACCTCCAATGTAAATGATAAAGGCCATTTAGAAATTGGTGGAGTGGATACACTTGAAATCGTTAAGGAGTTTGGTACGCCAGTCTACGTATACGATGTTGCTCTTATTAGAGAAAGAGCTCGAGGTTTTAAAGAAACCTTTGATAAATTAGGGGTGAAAGCACAAGTTGCTTATGCAAGTAAGGCATTCTCAACATTAGCTATGATTCAGCTAGTCGAGCAGGAAGGGTTATCCCTTGATGTAGTATCTGGTGGTGAGTTATACACTGCGCTTGCAGCTGAGTTTCCAGTCGGAAAGATTCATTTTCACGGGAATAATAAAAGTCGAGAAGAATTATCTATGGCACTAGAACATGAAATCGGTTGTATTGTTGTCGATAATTTTCATGAATTAAAAATGCTCGAGGAGCTTTGTAGAGAGAAGGAAGTAAAAGCAAATATCCTCCTTCGTGTTACACCGGGAATCGAAGCACATACTCATGATTATATATTAACTGGGCAGGAAGATTCGAAGTTTGGTTTTGACTTGCAAAATGGACAGGCTGAGTCGGCCGTAAAAATCGGGATGCATTCCGACTTCTTAAACTTACTAGGTATTCATTGTCATATTGGCTCGCAAATATTTGAAACGACCGGTTTTATACTTGCTGCAAGGAAGATTTTTGAAAAATTGAATCACTGGAAAGAAACGTATTCCTATGAAGTAAAGGTTCTGAATCTAGGTGGTGGATTTGGAATTCGTTATACGAATGAAGACGCCCCAATCCCAGCTTCCCAGTATGTTGAAGAAATCATTCTAGAGGTTAAGGAACAGGCAAGAATTTTTGGTATGACTATTCCGGAAATTTGGATTGAACCTGGCCGTTCTTTAGTTGGAGATGCCGGAACGACTCTTTATCAAGTTGGTTCTAGGAAGGAAGTTCCGAACGTCAGAAACTATTTGGCGGTAGACGGGGGAATGAGTGATAATATCCGCCCAGCTTTGTATGAAGCAAAGTATGAAGCGGTATTGGCTAATCGTCCTCTAGATGAAGTAGAAGAAACAGTATCGATCGCAGGGAAATGCTGTGAATCTGGAGACATGTTGATTTGGGATTTACCATTGCCTAAAGCGGGGAAGGAAGACGTACTAGCTGTCTTCTGTACAGGGGCTTACGGGTACTCAATGGCCAATAACTACAATCGAATCCCGAAACCACCAGTTGTGTTCGTAGAAAACGGACAGGTAACGCTCGTTGTGAGAAGAGAAACATATGCTGACCTTGTCCGACATGACCTACCATTAAAAGTGAAAGCACAAAATAAATAAGCTGCCCAATCGGGCAGCTTATTTATTTACTTTGAAAAAAGTGCTTTAATCGCATCAATTAAACTAACGAAAAACTCTTTTAGCTTTTCTAGGAATCCTTGACCTTCTTCACTCTCAAGGAATTTAGAAATTTTATCCTTAGCTTGGTTTAATTGATCACCAACTTGATTCCAGTCGATATCTAAATTCTTAATTTTATTGAACAAATCAATCAAGCTTTGAATTTGCTCTTCGGTTAATGTAATGCCTAGCTCTTTCGCTGCTTGTTCGATAATGGCACGAAGATCGGCATCTGTTTCCGGTTTGTTTTTAGCAATCTCTTCTTTAATCTTAGCAATTAGGGCAGCAGCATTTTCTTGTCCAACAGTCTCACCTAGCTCTGCGGTTTCAACCATTTCTTCATTGGCAGCTTGTTTAACATCCTCAGGAATTGTGGTATCTGCTGAAATTTCATAAGCTTTAATAATTCCCGTTAAAGCTGCTGTTCCAGAAACGGATGTTGGCGCAGTAATATAAATACTCGCATCTTTAACTCCAGCTGTAATTAGAGCATTGATGTACATCTCATCTGTAACCCAGTTAATATTCTTGGTTTCAACTTCAAGTCCTGAACCTTCTTTCCCAACCGTAATAGCGGAAGAAGAAATCGCTTTTGTTCCAATTAAAGATTTGGCGATGTAGTTGCCAAGATATTGATGCTCTTCAGCATTGGAAACCGTAATAATTTGGGCATCCTCAGGTGCTTTCATTTCTGCGAGAAGTAAATTTTTCTGGTCGTCCGTTAAATTTTCTCCTAACGTAATAATCATATCTCCTTCAGCCATGTCAGCGAATGCTTGTACCGGCAAAAGGAATAACATAAATATTAGAGCTATAATAATTAATTTTTTCATCTGAATAGCCTCCTAGCTACAAATAGCTGTTTCTCTTTTTCATAGACGATATCAGGTTATAGAAAGTTTCAATTATTATTATAGACTAGGTGTTAATGAATGAAAACTTTCTTTCCTACAATTTGGAGATTGAAGAAATTCTATAAATCTTGTATGATAATAACGATCGGTGTGCATCTAAAGAACCATTTTCACAAGAACAACATACTATACATAAAGGGGTCAAGAGCTAATAGCATAATAGTGCATGAGTAGTTTAAAAAGAGAAGAAAATGGAAAAAATAGATTCTAAATGTTTATTCCATTAATGAGGGATCTTAAATGTTAATTCGTTATAAAAAGCCGTTTGAAAAAATAGCGATGGGTCTATTATCTTTTATGCCGAATGAAAAGGATTTGAAAAAACTGCAAACGACAATGAAGCAGTATGAAAATTCAGATCAGTGGCATCTTTTCCTATGGAAAGAAGAAGATATTATCGGACTTATTGGCGTTTCCTTAATTGATGAGAACCAAATTGAAATCCAGCATATTTCAGTAAACCCATCCCATCGACAACAAGGGATTGGGAAAAATATGGTCCAAGCATTAAAGGAAGTATTCCCGGGAAAATTAATTAAGGCATCTTCTGAGACAGCAGAATTTATTGATAAATGTAAAATGGAAGGCAGCGAATAGTTTTTATTCACTGCCTTTTTTGCGTTTTAATTGGATTGCCTGATTACGCTCTGCAATTACGTCACTACGGTCTCTTAGTGCATGACGGTGAACAAGCTCCTTGTTGCTAAGATCGCTCACTTCACACCAGTTGAATTTCTTTTTATCAGATGCTTTCTTGCATAGCTCAATTAGTTTCTGATCCTGTATAGGTAAGTTCATACTAGTGTAGGCTCGCTGACTTTGAATAACAGAGAGTCTGTCTTGTAAAAAAATGATAAACTCATTTGCTTCGAAACCGAATTGAACTAACTGAGTTCTTTGTTCCTGAAAAATGTTTAATGCTTTACTTAAGGTACGGTGAGCTCCACTGAAATTTTCTCGTCTGTGATGGTAGCAAGAAACAGCGAGCAAAATAAAGCCAACTAAAATAGAATTTTTATTGTTTTTATCAACTTGTTTCCAATACTCTTCTAGAATTTCATGGCATTCAAAATAATCACGATCCCCATGAAAGTGGATCAAGTATTCGATATATTCTTCTGGATACATTCGCTGCCTCCTAGCCCTCTTTTTCTTTAATTTTACCGTAGATCGCTGTCTTGGTCGACCAAAAGAAAATACCCAGAGAATGTCTGGGTATTTCATAAACGTTATAACTTTTGCTATATTTCTTCGAGTTTTCCCGAATATTGTTCTAGAACCAAGAAGCACCGACGATAATTAAAAGAATGAACAGTACTACGATTAGGGCAAAGCCTGAGCCAAATCCATGACCTGCTGACATTTATATTACCTCCTACTTAATATTCTTTTTTGTACAGTAACATCCTATGTAATCATTTGTCTTCTTGTATAGGCAAATACCCTAATCATTTTAGAGAGAATTTGGTATATCGTGGAAAGAACAATGCAGTAATGAAATTTTTATTGGATATACCATCTGAATCCTCTATACTATTAGTATGTTTGAATGAATTTATGAGAAGTTTTGGTGGAAAATATGATGCACTATAATGTAAAAATTGATGCTTTTGAAGGACCTCTAGATTTACTCCTTCATTTGATCAATCGACTTGAAATTGATATTTATGATATACCTGTTTCGGAAATTACGGAGCAGTATCTTTTCTATATACATACAATGAAAAAGCTTGAGCTTGATGTGGCGAGTGAATTTTTAGTCATGGCCGCAACGTTGTTAGCGATTAAAAGTAAAATGTTACTGCCGAAGCATGAAGAATCATTAGAAGATGATTTTGAGTTTGAAATTGAAGAAGACCCGAGAGACGAGTTGGTCGAAAGGTTAATTGAATATAGAAAGTATAAAGAAGCGGCTTCGGATTTGAAAAGTCTAGAGGGTGAGAGGGGCTTGATGTTTACCAAACCACCAAGCGACCTAGCTGAATATGTTAGTGAAGAAAGCACAGAAAGAAAAGATTTGGATGTGTCACTTTATGATATGCTCGGTGCTTTACAGAAGCTGTTAAGAAGGAAAAAGTTGCAAAGACCTCTGCCTACAAAGATTCAGCGACAAGAAATACCAATCGAGCAGAGAATGGAAGAGATCGTTAATGAGTTGAGATCTCATAAAGGTCGGAGAAGCTTCTTTGACCTATTTCCAGTTCCAGAAAAGGAACATATCGTCATTACATTCCTAGCCGTGTTGGAATTAATGAAACGAAGAGAAATCATTGTTGAGCAAGAAAGCAATTTTACGGAAATATTTGTGATGGGGAAGGAGTAACATTTTTGGAAATTGTTAATTGGAAAGGAATTGTGGAAAGTCTATTGTTTGCAGCAGGTGATGAAGGCTTATCCATTAAACAGATTTCACAAGTTCTTGAAATCGAGGAGGCATATACGCAGGAAATTCTCCTTCAATTGACTGAGGACTATTCGAATGACCTCGATCGTGGGATTACGATTGTTCAGTTTGCGGGAAGTTACCAGCTCGCAACGAAAAAAGAGAACTCCGCCTACTTAAAAAAGCTTGTAGATTCTCCTACAACAACTACATTATCTCAGGCAGCACTTGAAACATTAGCGATTATTTCTTATAAGCAGCCAATAACAAGGGCTGAAATTGAGGAAATTAGAGGTGTCAAAACAGAACGACCAATTCATACATTAGCAGCAAAAGCTCTTATTAAAGAGGTAGGTCGAGCTGAAGGTACCGGAAGAGCCATTTTATACGGAACAACAAAGGAATTTCTTGATTATTTTGGCTTGAGAAGTCTAGATGAGCTTCCTCCTCTTCCAGAGAAGGTTGACGAAGACTATATTCAAGAAGAGGCTGATTTATTCTTTGAAAAGTTCCAAGAAACAATTGATTCTTGATTTTTCTGACACATTAAACTAAGAGTATGTTAGAATGAAAGTGAAAAATGAGGCAAAATTATTCAATCTTTCATTCTAATTAAACTAAAGGAATGGTCATATGTTTATCAAGAATTGTAGCGGGTATGAATTAGAGAAGGAAAAGCCAAATACATCTGAAGACTTTTTTAATCGAAGCGAAGTTACCTTTCAAGAGGATGGGATCGAGAAGACATTTCAGGTCTTATATTTACGTTATTTTGATGAGGTGATGGGAGAATTTACTCCATTTCAGCAAGCTCCTCTATTTCAGATTGGCGAACGTACGGTCTTTTTCAAAGATATTGTAGCCATTGTATGCCTTATTAAAAATCCAGGATTCCGCCACAGAAAGCGGGTCTATTTTAATTCACAAAACGAATTCGCATCCTTTTTTAAAGATCTCGATTATGAAAAAATCAAAACGATATTTGAAGGTTTAGAACAGCAAAATGGATATGAACTCCGTTCGCCTTTGGAGTTTATCCAGCAAACGCAATAATATTCTAATGCTTAATTATGGCTCTTTTCTCAAAGATTGTTGCATGTAGATAAAAATTGATTAAATGACTAGCGATATTGCCTCTTAAAAACAATAAAAGGTAGCGAAAAGTGCCGTACAAAAATGATATGTTGCACTGAACTGCGTAGGAGGTGTAAATGTCGGCTTTAGATTTTTTTCAAAGAAAAAAATTAGGACATTTACGAAAAAAACAACAAGTTTTTTTCGCTAGAAAATAAACAATCAATAAGAAAACAGCGTTAATTATATTCATAGGGGTGTATGAATTGGCTAATACCATGGTTAAATCACAAATTGAGGATGTTAAGAATTTCCTTGAAACGACAGTCCATACTTTTGAGGATTTTCTTAATGATACAACTTTGGCATCGATGCTTGCAGAAGAGCAAGGTGACGAGAGCTATTACAAGACCATTTTATCAAATGTTCGCAAGCTATTAGTCTACTGTGAAGAAGGGTTAGAAGCTTGTGCGATTATCCTTCAATCAGAATCATTCCCTAAAGGGGCAGCAGAGAAAACTCTTTATCGCATTTACCATCAATGTGTAGAGGAATTTTTTCAGCCAAAGAGCGATGCGTGGTTTGAAGATAGCCGTGCAGCTTATACAGGCAAAAATTCAATCAAGTTCCAAGAAACAGTACCATCTAGCGTAAAAGAACTGTTAAAAGGGCTTGAAGGTAGTTTCCAAAATATTCGTGAAGAGCTTGAGTATTATGAAACTGACTATCGAACAAAAATGATTCAATCGAAATAAAACGCGGAAGAGTCCTGCTAATTGCAGGGCTCTTTTTGTGCGTTTTGTTGCATTTGGACAAGGATTTAAGTGGTGTTCAGGATTGACTAAAGTCCTTCCTGCATGAAACATACGTGAAGCCAACTATTGCGAGAATCCAGTGAAAGCTGTCCGCATGAAAGGTTCATGAAGCCACTAAGGAGAGAAATTCATGGGATAGAGTCCGCATGAAAGGTTCATGAAGCCACTAAGGAGAGAAATCCATGGGATAGAGTCCGCATGAAAGGTTCATGAAGCCACTAAGGAGAGAAATCCATGGGATAGAGTCCGCATGAAAGGTTCATGAGGACACTATGTAGAGAAACCCATGGGATAGAGTCCGCATGAAAGGTTCATGAAGACACTATGTAGAGAAATCCATGGGATAGAGTCTGCATGAAAGGTTTATGAAGACACTAAGGAGAGAAATCCATGGAATAGAGTCCGCATGAAAGGTTATGAAGCCACTACGGAAAGAAATCCATGGGATAGAGTCCGCATGAAAGGTTCATGAAGCCAACTATTACGAGAATCCGATGAAAGCTGTCCGCATGACCGAACATGGAATTACCAAATAAACCACCTCGCTCTTTTTTTGCACACTCAAACATCCAATTCATACCATATGTTGAATGACTACTTTCTCAAGCATCCAAAAAGCAGAAAAATCGCAAATGGAATGAGGGTGAAAAATGGGCAAGTTTGAGGACTATGTTCAAGAGGTTATGGGTTGGAATCAAGAGTGGAAGAAGTTTCTCGAATCAGAACAGGTAGACAGAGATGATGATATTTGGAAAAAACTAGATGGACTGACAGAGGTCTTAGAAACGGTGGGGCAACCAGGGAATTTAAATGATCAACAGTTGTGGGGCCTCCAATCAAAGGTAGAAGAGCTTCATCATAATATGGAGGAATATTTTATTAAACGACAAGAAATTGGAACGATCTTTATGAGAGATCCTTTTGTAGAGGTTGGAAAGCATACATTGCCTCCATTGCCATATGCATACAATGCGCTGGAACCCGTTATTTCAGAAGAAATCATGAGGATCCACCATACAAAACATCATCAATCATATGTAGACGGGTTAAATAAGGCGGAGAAAAAATTAGAGGATGCTAGAAAATCCGGTGATTTCTCGCTCGTTAAACATTGGTCGAGGGAGCTTGCTTTTCATGGTTCGGGCCATTACCTTCACACGATCTTTTGGAATAATATGACCCCGAACGGAGGGGGGAAACCTTCTGGCAAGCTAATAAAAGAAATAGAGAAATACTTTGGTAGTTTTGAAGCCTTTAAAAAGCAATTTACGGAGGCAGCGAAAGCTGTAGAAGGCGTTGGCTGGGCCATTTTAGTTTGGTCTCCGCGATCACGTCGTTTAGAAATTCTTCAATCAGAACGCCATATGATCTTAACGCAATGGGATACGATCCCGCTTTTAGTGTTAGACGTCTGGGAGCATGCGTATTATTTGCAATATAAAAATGAGCGTGCGCAATATGTAGATAAATGGTGGAATATTGTTAATTGGAATGATGTGGAACAAAGATTCCTAAAGGCAAAACAATTAACTTGGAAGCCATATTAGTTACTAATAAAGGAAAGTGAGTCAGAGGAATTCTTCTAAACTCACTTTCCTATTTTCGTTGAAATAGCTTCTAGTTTTGAGAAAAGAACCTTGTTTTTGTCATATCATACCTTGTCCCGCATAAACTTGTACAAACAAAACAGGGCGAGGTAATCAGAATGAAAAAACAGTGGAAGCTAATTATTTTTTACATAAGCCTTACTCTTCTTATAACGAATCTTCCACAGAAGGCAAAAGCTTCTGTTTCGGTTTCAGTGAGTGCTCGAAATGCTATCTTAATGGAACAGGGTTCGGGAAGAGTTTTATTCGAAAAAGGTGCCCATGAAAAGAGGAAGATTGCTAGTATTACAAAAATTATGACTGCGATATTAGCTATTGAATCAGGCAAGCTTGACGAAATGGTCACTGTCAGTGATCGGGCGGAAGGAACAGAGGGTTCATCTTTGTATTTAAAACAGGGTGAGAAGATTAAACTAGAGGACTTAGTCTATGGGCTTATGCTTAGATCTGGAAACGATGCAGCTGTAGCTATTGCAGAGCACGTAGGGGGAAGCTTAGAGGGCTTTGTTTTCTTAATGAATCAAAAAGCAGAAGAAATTGGAATGACGAACAGTCATTTTGCGAATCCACACGGGCTGGATGATTCGGATGAGCATTACTCAACAGCTTATGACATGGCACTCTTAACCAGGTATGCAATGGCAAATGATACATACAAAAAAATAGCCGTCACGAAAGAGCATCATGCTCCGAATCCAACTGAAAATTGGGAAAGAGAGTGGAAAAATAAAAACAAGCTTCTAACAAGGCTTTATAAATATAGTACTGGTGGGAAAACGGGTTACACGAAGCTTGCGAAAAGAACACTCGTAAGTACAGCTACAAAAGGGGATATGGATTTAATCGCCGTCACTCTAAATGCTTCAGATGATTGGAATGACCACATTGCGATGTTTGAGTCGGCTTTTAAAAATTACGATATCGCTCAAATTATAAAGCCTGGGAATATCAACAAAATAGAAAACGATTTTTATAAACAAAAGATCTATATTAAAAATGAATATACGTATCCTGTAACTGAAGACGAAAAGGATAAATTCCAAATTGACATTCAACTTGTCAATCCAAAGGAAGAATGGGAAGACAGTAGAAATGCACCAGATGTTGTTGGTAAAGCTATTGTTCGTTTTGAAGATCAACCAATTAAAGAGATTCCGATTTATTATCGACATGAGGAAGAAGAAGATCCCCCGTGGTTTGAGCAAATTAAAGACTTGTTTGCTGCATTAACTGGTGTGAAGACAAATGGTTAATTTAATCTGGGTTTTTATGTTTGTGATCGGAATTGTCTTTGCCATTTTCAATGGCACAATTGGAGCGGTCAACGAAGCTATTTTTACAGGTGCGAAGGAAGCTGTGACTCTATGTATTGGTTTAATCAGTATTCTTGTTTTTTGGCTTGGGATGATGAAAATTGCAGAGGATGCAGGCATGCTGAAAATTTTGGCAAAATTATTTGAGCCGATTGTAAAAAAGTTATTTCCTGAAATCCCAAACGAGCATCCAGCTATGGGGTATGTGCTTTCAAATATGATCGCAAATATGTTTGGGCTCGGAAACGCGGCGACCCCGTTGGGGATTAAAGCGATGGAGGAAATGAAAAAATTGAACAATGGCTCCAATGAGGCGAGTCGTTCTATGATCACGTTTCTGGCCATTAATACGTCCAGCCTTACATTAATACCGACAACGGTGATTGCCATCCGGATGAATTATAATTCGGCTAATCCGACCGATATTGTAGGAACGACTTTACTTGCCACGATGTGCTCGACAATTGGAGCAATCATTATTGACCGTTATTTTCATTATCGAAGAAGTCGAAAAAAGGATGAATGATAAATGGGTATCGTTTCCGTAATATCTATGTGGTTTATACCGGTTTTAATTGGATTAATATTAATATATGGCACGTTCAAGAAAGTTCCAACATACGAAAGCTTTACAGAAGGAGGAAAGGAAGGCATTAAAATTGCCGTGTCCATTATTCCTTTTCTTGTAGGAATGTTAGTTGCCATATCTGTTTTTCGAGCATCGGGAGCCCTTGATTTTTTGATGGGATTCATCCGACCTGTTCTTGAAGCAATTGGCGTACCAGCGGAAATCGCACCTCTAGCTTTTATTCGACCGATTTCAGGTACAGCCGCCCTTGGTTTAACAAGTGATCTAATGGCTACACATGGACCTGATTCCTTTATTGGTCGACTAGCGGCAACAATTCAAGGTAGTACAGATACGACCTTCTATGTATTAACGGTTTATTTTGGAGCAGTAGGAATCAAAAAAATGGGTGATGCCTTAAAAGTCGGCCTCTTAGCAGATTTGGTAGGAATCTCCGCGGCGATTATTGTAGTGACGTTAGTTTTTGGAAAATAGATGAACTGAGAAGATATCCTTAATGCGATATCTTTTTCTTTTGCTTTAAATGCAGGTCAACACTTTGAAAATGACATGACTTATGTCATAATTCAGTAGGAAAGTATTATACTGACAAGAATTTACTGAGGTGACATACATGGAAAGATTGCAAAAAGTGATTGCTCATGCCGGCTTCGCTTCCCGAAGAAAGGCAGAACAGCTCATTATAGATGGACAGGTAAAAGTAAACGGCAAAGTAGTCAAAGAACTAGGGTTAAAGGTTTCACCAACAGATAGAGTAGAAGTAAATGGAATCCCTGTTGAAAAAGAGGAACCAATTTATTTTCTATTTTATAAGCCCCGCGGTGTTATCTCTAGTGTAATGGATGATAAGGGTCGGAAGGTTGTAACGGATTTCTTACCTGAATTAAAGCAACGAGTGTACCCTGTTGGACGCTTGGATTATGATACGTCAGGCTTGATCTTACTAACAAACGACGGGGAATTTGCGAACATTTTAATGCATCCGAAAAATGAGATTCAAAAGGTATACGTAGCAAAAATAAAAGGAATTCCTTCAAGGGAAAAAATGAGAAGTCTAGAACGCGGCGTTCAATTAGAGGATGGAAAAACTGCGCCTGCTAGAGTGAAGGTTATTAGTATTGATAAGAAGAAGCAAACAGCGATTGTTGAATTAGCCATACATGAAGGAAGAAATCGACAAGTTCGTAGAATGTTTGAAGCAATTGGACATCCGGTCATGAAGTTGAAGAGGGAAAGCTATGGTTTTCTAACGTTAAAAGGGCTCAGTGTAGGGGATATGCGAGAATTGACGCCTCATGAAGTGAAGCAACTTCGTGCTTTAGCGACCACGAAACCGAATAAATAGAGAATTTGTGAATCAATTCACGAAATTAAGAAAAATTCATAGAAGTGTCACACATAGTAATAAAGATAACAATGTGTACATGTTGAAAAATGATATAATGGTGGTAACTTACGTTTATTTTTAGGCAAATCGGAGGGAGTTTTTACATATGAAAAAGCAGCGGTTAATCATTCGAACCGTGATCTTGCTAGTATTGGGAGCTGCTGTGATTTATACGTTGTATGCCAATTTTACAAAGGATGATAATCCGGAAATTGAAGTAGGCAAAAAAGCACCTGATTTTGTTCTTACTGACCTGAATGGTGAAAAATACCGCCTCTCAGATTTTGAAGGGAAGGGTGTACTCTTAAATTTCTGGGCAACATGGTGTCCACCATGTGAGCGGGAAATGCCATACTTGGAACAGCAGTATCAGAAATATAATGACGAAGGTATTCAAGTATTAACAATAAATGTTGGAGAAGCTACTGTCACTATAAGAGAGTTTATTGAGCGACATAATTTAACTTTCCCAGTGCTCAATGATAAAAATCAGGAAGTATTAACTGCTTATGGAGTTGAACCTCTTCCGATTACATTTTTAATAGATAAAGACGGAATCATCAAGAAGATTCATAAGGGAGAAATCATTAACGAAGCTGTAATTGCAGATATGGCAAAAGAGATAAAACCATAAGGGTACGAGGAGTTTTTAAAATGAAGGAAGTAAAATGTGAATGCGGACATGTGAACCCTCACGGAACTGTACTTTGTGAGTCTTGTGGTATTACATTAATAGAAGAGAAAGCACAAGGAAAGCTCCATGATATGCGTTATGAGGGAAGTGCCCGCCGTTCGCAAACTTATAATAAAACAATTATAGATAAAATTTGGAACTTTTTCTCTTCTGTAAAGGTTGGAGTTTGGCTGATTGTAGTTACTTTAATTGCATCTGCACTTGGAACTATTTTGCCACAGGAAATGTATATTCCAACGATTATGACTCCAGCTGAATATTATGAGGATCAATATGGCTGGTTCGGAAAACTTTATTACCAACTTGGGTTTCACAATTTGTACAGCTCGTGGTGGTATCTTGTCTTTATCGCTTCAATTGGTGTGTCACTTGTCATTTGTAGTATTGATAGAGTAGTACCACTCTATCGCGCTTTGAAGACACAAAGAGTGACTAGACATGATAGCTTTCTTAAACGTCAACGTTTATTTGGGATTACTCACGCTGAAAATATTGATGAAACCTTTGAAAAGGTAAAGGGAAATTTAAGGGCAAAGCGCTATTCGATTAGGGAAGAAGATGGAAATATCCTTGCGGAAAAAGGAAGATTTTCTCGCTGGGGTCCATACGTCAATCATTGTGGTCTAATCATTTTCTTAATCGGTGGAATGCTTCGCTTTGTTCCTGGAATGTACATAGATGACATAGTATGGATTCGTGAAGGTGAAACGAAGCTTATACCAGAAACAGATGGTCAATACTACCTTGAAAATAAAGGGTTTACTTTAGAAGTGTATGACAAAGACAAAGATAACCAAGCTTTTAGTGAAGCGATTGAAAATGCAGGAATGGTCGCGAAAAATTATCAATCTGACGTCATTCTTTACAAAAAGATTGGTGATAGTGTTGCTGGTGAAGAGGCTAAGTTAGAAAAGGTTAAGGAATATGACATTCGAGTTAATGAACCTCTAAAGTTTGAAGGATTTGCCTTATATCAAACAGAATATAAATTAGACGAGTTATCTTCAATGTCTTTTAATCTTGTTAATAAGAGTGAAAATGAGCCACTTGGCAACCTGAAGATTGACTTAAATGAACCGGAAACGAAATACGATTTAGGAAATGGCTATTCGGTTGAAATTATGAGTTATTTTCCTGATTTTGAATTTAATGATGATGGAGAGCCTAGGACAAAATCAAGGGTCCCAAATAACCCAGCCTTTGTCTTTAAAATGTTAACTCCGGATAAACCGGATGGGGAAATCAGCTTTGTGGCGATTCAACAAACAGTGGAACCTTTTGGGGATAATGAATACCAAATGAAATTTGCTGGGATTGAAACGAAAGATGTATCTGGATTAACGGTCCGTAAAGACCTAACGCTATGGCTCTTTGCTGTGGGTGGCTTTATCTTTATGGTTGGAGTTGCACAAGGTGCGTATTGGAATCATCGTAGAATCTGGATTAGAAGAAAAGATAATGAAATTTGGGTGTCAGGTCATACGAACAAAAACTGGCATGGTTTGAAGAGAGAAATAGGAATGATATTAGACGGTTCTGGAATCCATGAACCAGAGGATCAATTGCAGGATGAGTAAAGTAACACGATAACAAAATCTGTCACTTTCTCACAGTTAGGAGGAAATAGGTTGGCTAATTTGAGTTCGAACCTTTTATTAGTAGCATTTATTCTATACTTAGTTGCCATACCGTTTTTTGGCGGAGCCATTAGACAAAAGAAAGGTCTACAGAAAGAGAAGTCATTCGAAAAGTGGGCGAAAATTGGAATAACAATTACGATACTCGGTTTTCTTTCACAGCTTGGTTTCTTCATAACAAGATGGATTGTAGGGGGACATGCGCCTCTTAGTAACATGTTTGAGTACACTGCATTCTTCGGAATGTGTTTAGTTTTGGCGTTTATTTTGATTTATTTTCTCTATAAAACTTCTGTACTTGGTTTGTTTGTATTGCCAATTGCACTTCTTGTTATTGCCTATGCAAGTATGTTTCCTAGAGAAATATCGCCATTAATACCTGCATTGCAAAGCTATTGGTTGCAAATACACGTTTCTACTGTTGCTTTAGGTGAAGCAATTTTAGCAGTTAGCTTTGGTTCAGGACTTATTTATTTAGTAAAAGCGATTGATCAATCAAAACGAAGCAAGAGTACAACTTGGTTAGAAGTTATTATGTATTCCTTTGTTGCAATTATCGGTTTTGTCGTGATTACTTCAGGGTTTGCAATTTCAGATTATAAGGCAACATATAACTATATCGATAAAAATGATGCGGCAGCCACAATGGAATATTCAATGCCTGCATTATTCGGTCCGCATGAGTGGGAGATCGTTAATAAAGGGGACTTCGAGCCGTTACTAGAAGTACCTGCTATTATTAATGCGAAGAAATTGAATACTGTTATTTGGTCACTTGGAGCAGGTCTTATACTCTATATTTTAATAAGACTTATCATTCGAAAACGAATTGGAGCGCTTCTTCAGCCGCTAACAAAGAATATTAATCTAGATTTAGTCGATGAAATCAGTTACCGCTCCGTATTAATTGGTTTCCCAGTTTTTACATTAGGTGGACTTGTTTTTGCTATGATTTGGGCGCAAATAGCTTGGACTCGCTTCTGGGGTTGGGATCCGAAAGAAGTATGGGCACTTATCACATGGTTGTTCTATGCGGCGTTCCTACATTTACGCTTAGCAAAGGGCTGGCATGGTGAAAAATCAGCTTGGTTGGCCGTACTAGGTTTTGCAATTATCATGTTTAACTTAATCGCTGTAAACTTGGTGTTAGCTGGATTGCATTCCTACGCTGGTTCTTAATCGATATTTGCCGGTTTGAAATGACTTTAAAATATGCCTTCACTTTTGTGAAGGCTTTTTTGGAAAAATTCAAGGGATAAACTACTACAAAGCAATAATCAATCTTAGGGGGATTGTTATATGGAAAAGGAAGTAAGAATTTTAGTTGTTGACGATGAGGAAAGAATTAGACGTTTATTAAAAATGTATTTAGAAAGAGAAGAATACACGATTGATGAGGCAGAAGATGGGAACGAAGCTTTAGCTAAAGCACTCGCATATGATTATGATGTTATTCTTCTTGATTTAATGATGCCAGGTAAAGACGGGATCGAAGTATGTCGTGAACTAAGAGAAAAGAAAGCAACTCCCGTTATTATGCTGACAGCAAAAGGGGAAGAAGTAAACCGCGTCCAAGGCTTTGAAGTTGGTACGGATGACTATATTGTAAAGCCGTTTAGTCCAAGGGAAGTGGTTCTCCGTGTAAAAGCGATGCTAAGAAGATCATCAAATACTTCTTACTTCCAAACGGAAACTACAGCTAAGGATGTTATTGTCTTTCAGCATTTAACTATCGATAATGATGCTCATCGCGTGTTAGCTGATGGGAAAGAAGTTAGCTTAACACCGAAAGAATATGAACTCCTGTATTTCTTAGCAAAAGCTCCGGATAAAGTGTTTGACCGGGAACAACTTTTAAAAGAGGTTTGGCATTATGAATTTTTTGGAGATTTGAGAACAGTCGATACTCATGTTAAACGTCTTCGCGAAAAGCTTAATAAGGTTTCTGAAGATGCAGCGCGCATGATTGTAACAGTATGGGGAGTTGGCTATAAGTTTGAGGTTATCAATGAATGATGTTCTGGCGTAGTGTTGTTGGAAAACTTTGGTTTACCATTCTATTCCTCGTTTCGTTTGTATTATTCATTTTAACAGTGATGTTACTGGAGTACTTTGAAAACGATCGAATAAATGAAGCCGAAAATAATCTAGAAAAAACAGCGACGCGAATTTCTCATTTTCTTGAGGAACAGGAAGAGAGTGTTGGCCTGCAAATAGCTTGGGAACTCCTTGATGATGCTACAGAAGCGATGATCATATATGATCAAAACGAGTATTTTGTTTCACCAACAATGGAAGAATCCTTTGATTTGTCAGTCGATTACTTTATGAATGACCCTGAATTAAACAAGGTGTTTACGGAAGAGAAATCAACAATGAAAATCGCTAGCTTCCCGGTAGAGAATTATGATGAAGATTCTCGATTATTGATTATAGGTGTTCCGATCCATCTTGAGGATAACAAAAACGGTGCTGTGTTTATTATGCAGTCATTACAAGTACTGAAACAAACTTCTGAAGATACGAAAAAGTTCATTCTCTTGGCTGCAGGAGTGGCTATTATACTTACGACTATTTTCGCCTTCTTCTTAGCAACCAGAATCAATGCTCCTTTACGAAAGATGAAGGAAGCAGCTACTGAAATTGCACGTGGAAAGTTTGATACAAAGGTGCCGATTTTAACCCACGATGAGATTGGTGAATTAGCTACTGCATTTAATCAAATGGGTAGACAGTTAAAGTTTAACTTAAATGCTCTAAGTCAGGAAAAAGAACAGCTTTCAAGTATTTTAAGTAGTATGGTTGATGGAGTAATCACTTTTAATCGAGATGGTACAATTCTCATCACCAATCCACCTGCCGAACGATTTTTACAAGATTGGTATTTTGAGCAGGATGGGGGAGCGAAAAGTACGGAAGAAGTGCCTACCAAGGTCATGGAGTTGTTCCAGCTCGCTGTAAACACAGAGCAGGAACAAGTTGGAGAGATTCAAGTCCAAGGCCGATTTTGGGTGATTATTGTCAGTCCTCTTTATAATAACAAGTTTATTCGAGGAGCAGTTGCTGTAGTCAGAGATATGACGGAGGAGCGTCAATTGGACAAGCTCCGTCAGGACTTCATCGCAAATGTTTCTCATGAATTGAGAACGCCTATTTCTATGCTTCAAGGGTATAGTGAAGCAATTGTTGATGGAATTGCAGCAACTGAAGATGAGAAGATCGAAATGGCTAGAGTGATCTATGATGAATCATTAAGAATGGGTCGACTCGTAAATGAGTTATTGGATCTTGCTCGTATGGAAGCTGGTCATATTCAGTTAACGATTGGAGAAATAGAAGTTAAGCCATATCTTGAGCGAATTGTTCGTAAATTCCAAGGTCTAGCAAAAGAAAAAGAAATCCACCTTCAGGGAAACTATGATCATTTAGAATCGTATTTTTATTTTGATGGGGATCGAATTGAACAAGTATTGACGAACTTAATTGATAACGCGATGAGATATACCGAGGATCACGGTACAATTAATGTTACGGCCAATACGGATGAAAAAGGGCTTCATATAGAAGTGTTTAATACGGGGACAGGAATTCCAGAAGAAGATCTGCCGTTTGTATTTGAACGCTTTTATAAAATTGACAAGGCAAGAACGAGAGGAAGCTCTGGAACAGGTCTTGGACTTGCCATTGCTAAAAATATTATCGAGGGACATAAAGGGTATATTACGGTCCAAAGTAAAGCAGGACATGGAACGACATTTTACTTCCTTATTCCTCGAAATATCCAATAACAACAAGAAATCTGCCGACTTATCTTGATTCACAAGGAACATCGAAAAGCGCAGGTGGCTCGCCCAGACCCGACAAGCGCTGGAAGGGCAGGGGATGAAGTCTGAACTTTGACTTCAGTCACTGACCTGAAGCGACTCGAGGGGCTAGCCACCGGAGCTAGACAGAGCGAAAAGCGCAGGTGGCTCGCCCAGACCCGACAAGCGCTGGAAGGGCAGGGGATGAAGTCTGAACTTTGACTTCAGTCACTGACCTGAAGCGACTCGAGGGGCTAGCCACCGGAGCTAGACAAAACGAAAAGCGGAGAGCGCTCGTTCATCGGCGACAAGCTCTAGAAAAGTATTTTCCACAGACAAACAAGTGTGAATAAGCACATGTGATTTTTTCTAAAAAGGATGGAGTTTTTCAAAACTTCTTCCTTTTTTTTATAAAAAATACTATAGTTATTATGTGCGTCAATGTAAAAATATAGAAAAATGTGAAAATGTAACTTTTTAAATACAAAATACGACTAATTGGTTGAACGGGGAGGGAAACCAATGGACTCCGTTTTTGATGAACTCTATGAGAAATATCATCACGACGTCTTTCAATTCATCTTTTATATGGTGAAAAATAGAGAACAAGCAGAAGATCTTGTTCAAGAGGTATATATAAGAGTATTAAAATCATACGAGCGCTTCGAGGGGAAAAGTAGTGAAAAAACGTGGCTATTCTCCATTGCTAGAAATGTAGCCATTGACCATTTCCGAAAACAAAAAGGTTGGAAACAAAAAATAGCCGAAAAGTTTGATTGGACTACTGGTCAGGTGAAGGATGAGAGTCCTATTCCCGAAGAGATTGCTTTACAAAAAGAAGAAGTGGGTAAGATATATCAATGTCTAGACCGTTGTACGGTTGACCAAAGAATGGTTATTGTCATGCGGTATATTCAAGAATTGACTATTGCTGAAACAGCTGAGGCTCTAGGGTGGACCGAAAGCAAAGTGAAAACGACTCAGCATCGTGCATTAAAAGTGCTAAAAAAGGAAATGGAAGAAAGAATGGCAAAGGAGGAGACAGCTAGTGAAAAGATCAGAGTGGAACGATAAGCAACTAGAAGAATTATTAAGCAACATGCCGAAAATACAAGACCACCGCGATCCACGTGATATATATCAAAATATCACGATCAAAATGAGTAAAAAGAAACAACGTAGCTGGGTGGTACCATCTGTTGCGACTGCTGCAGCCATTCTCCTCTTTGTTATTCTTGTTCCGAACGTGATGAATTGGAATGAATCTACGTCTAATTCAATGGAAGAAAGAAGTACCGCATCTGACTCAGCCGAACAGCCTGAAATGGCGAAAATGACTGAGAATAGTGAAGACTCAGCAGGCGGAAAAGAAGAGGCGAAAATTTTTACAGACAAAAAAAATGATGAGAATATGCAAATGACTTCCATCGAAGAGGAAGAAACATACACAGCTTTGTATAAGGAAGACCTAACTGACGGGAATGTATTCACATATGCTATTCCTGATACGCAAGGACAAAATATTGTTCCGATTAGTATAGTTGTTCCTAAAGAGGATGGCAAAGAGTTATTTGAGCAGTATAAAGAAATAATGACAAGCTTAAAAGAAGAAGAGTGGGGACTCAGTGAATTTTATCCACTAAAAGCAGAACTAAGTATAAGTAATGAAAGTGTCTTAAATGTTAGTGTACCTACTGATCATCCGTATATGTATGGAGTTCCTGGTCAAGAAGCTTTTACGGAAACGCTAAGAGAGTTAGCGAAAACTTTAGGATTGAATGAGGTTGACCTATTCACAGAAGAGAAAAAAGGGATTGAATTTGAACTTTATGGAAACTTACCAACTTTAGACCTTTCAAATGACAGCAATCATGCCTATTATTTTCATTATCCAGAGAAGAAACCAAAGCAACTTTATTTAGTTCCATATAGTCAACCATATAAGTCGATTGAAGAAGCTTTTAACGCTATGAAGGAAAATATCTCATTAGGATTGAGTGCTTCCATTCCACAAGATATTAATATAGAAGAAATCAAATCTGCAGGCGAAGATATTCTTAATTTAAAGTTCGATGACGATTCGAAAATAGCTAATGAGCCTTCATTTATTCATACAATCGAAGCGATTCTATTAACGGCAAAAGACTTTGATTTTGAAAAAGTAATCATTCAATATAATAAACTAGATAAAATTGGAAAATTCAATATGAACGAAGAAATAGAGGTTCCTGTGGCTCCTAACAAAATGGAAATATTAAATTAAGATCAGCATTATTGCTGGTCTTTTTCATTTATTAAATTTTGATTTCAATTAGATGTCAAAAGATGTTGAAAAAAGGTTAGGTATAACAGCCCCAAAAAGTAGCTCAAAAGCACGATTTACTTGAAAAAGAGTAACTTTTTGTATAAAAAATCAAATGTAATCCAAATAATAACAAATGTGTCTTTAAAAGACATAAAAAAACAAAGAAACCCTGATAAGACAAGAAATGATAAAGGTTTTGACAGGTTTTTCATTTTACTCCGCCTAATTCGTGGTTCTAACAAAGTACAGGCTGTCATATCGTGTAACAGAAAGCTCAAATTAAGGAGGATTCTTATGAGAGACTTTATAAAACGTTTATTGATTGCGGGTATAATGGCATTGTTTATTAGCCTACTTTTTATAGGAGTAAAATATCCACAAGCTGCTTCGAATGATTTGCAAGCAGCAGCTGACCACTGGATGTGGCCGGCAGACGGTGTAATCACGGATACGTTTGGAACGCGAGGCGGAAAGCATTACGGTATTGATATAGCCGCAGGACTTGGAACACCTATTTATGCAGTTGACGAAGGCGTCGTGACAAGATCGTATCATTCTAGTTCATACGGTAATGTAGTTTTTGTAAAACACCCCAATCGTTTTGAGACTGTATACGCACACTTAAATACAAGGAATGTAAAAGAAGGGCAAACCCTGAAACAGGGAGATATCATAGGTGAGATGGGGAGCACTGGAAGATCAACAGGTGTTCATCTACATTTTGAAGTACATAAAAATGAATGGACTGTAGGCAAGGAAAATGCACTTAACCCTGTAGTTGTCCTAGGGAATGTCGGCAAAGGGGCACGTGTCACAGCAATGAAAGAAGTAACAGATAAAGCTCAGGTTGCGGGTGTTATGGATAATGGTCAGGTAGCAGGTGTTACGGAGACGGTTAAAGAATCAAAAGTAGCAACTGTAGAAACTGAAGTAGAAAAAACTGTAACCGTAGACACGCTTGTAAAATACTTACCTAATAGCGATTACTTACTAGTAATGGGTGAAAGTGAAAAAACGATTATGACTCTGCAAACCGATAATGATTCAGAGACTGAAGATATAACGTATAAGGTAGAAAAAGGCGATACTTTATGGGACATTGCAGAAGAATTTGAAACGTCAGTTGGGCTGATCATGGTTTCAAATCAGTTAGAGGATGACCTCATCATGCCAGACCAAGAATTAGTCATAAAACCTTTATCTACGGATAATTATATTGTTCATGATGGTGATTCTTTATCTACCATAGCGAAACATTTAAATACTACGGTTCAAGATTTGATGGAATTAAATGATCTAAAGTCAGATATTATCCAGCCTCAACAGGTGTTAATCATTAATGTGAATCAATAGAAAAATCGGAGGAATATTTCCTCCGACCCTGTAGGCTTTATAAATGAATTCGATTCAACAACACAATATCATCAAGTTTTTGCAGAAGATCCAGTGATGCATCGTCAAGTGATTTGTCAAAAGAAAGCACCATGATTGCCTCTCCACCAGCACGTTTACGTCCAACCTGCATCGTAGCAATATTGATTGATTGGTCACCTAAAATTTTTCCGACACGACCAATTACACCTGGGCGATCCATGTGTTGAACATAGAGGAGATTGCCTTCAGGAAGAAAATCGATATTGAATCCGTTCATAAAGACGATTCGTGGACCGTAATGATCGATATAAGTCCCTCTAATTGTAAATTGTCTATCTTCAACTTTTGCTGTTACGGTAATGCTGTTTGCATATCCAAAGGCATTGGTAGAAATTTTTTCACCAACTGTAATGGCCCGTTCCTTAGCAGTTAAAAGAGCATTAACTTCATTGACATGGACATCGATCCGGTTTTTGAAAAAGCCTGATAATAATGCCTTAGTTAAGTAAGATGTTTCAAGTTCAGTAACACTTCCTGCGTAATTGATGGAAAGTTCATGAACTCCTTCTTTTACGCATTGTGATAAAATCGCGCCAATTTGTTTAGATAAGTTATGAAATGGACGGATCTTTTCATAAATATCTGTAGAAATCGCTGGGAGATTAATAGAATTAGATACAGGCTTATCCTCGAAATAAGTTCTGACCTCTTTTGCTACTTGTGTTGCCACATTTAATTGAGCTTCTTTTGTAGAAGCTCCTAAGTGTGGAGTTACAATGACGTTATCATATTTAAAAAGAGGATGTTCACCTGGTGGTTCTACTTCAAAAACATCTATCGCTGCGCCACCGATATGACCATTGCCGATGTACGTTGCTAATGCTTGTTCATCAAGTATACCTCCACGCGCACAATTTAAGAAAAAGACACCTTTTTTCGTTTTCTTTATTGCTTCTGCATTTATTAATCCTTTTGTTTCTGCGGTTAAAGGAGTATGAACTGTAATGATATCTGCTTGTTCCAGTATTTGATCGAGGGTACAGCTTTGGACGTTCAGATTCTTTGCTCTTTCCTTTGTGAGAAATGGATCAAATACAAGAACATTCATCCCAAAAACCTTCGCACGTTTGGCAATTTCAGAACCAATTCTTCCTAATCCTACTATTCCTAATGCCTTTCCGTACAACTCTTGACCTACAAATGAATTTCTTTTCCATTCTAAATTTTTTACAGAACCGTGTGCTTGGGGGATGTTTCTCATAAGCGCTGCCATCATGGCAAAAGTATGTTCTGCTGTTGAGATTGTATTTCCGTCTGGAGCGTTTACAACAACGATGCCTCGCTTAGTTGCCGCAGCAACGTCTATATTATCAACGCCAACGCCAGCTCTTGCGATGATTTTGAGTTGAGGCATTTTTTCTAGGAGCTCTTCTGTCACAGTAGTGGCACTTCTGACGAGAATGGCATCAATTTTTTCTAAAGCAACGTCTGGGTCGGTTACTTTTTTCTCAATAAGAACTGCATCTGGGTATTCTAAAAGAGGTTGGAGGCCTTCCGCGTTTATCGCATCGGCTACTAGAACTCGATACATTTGAACATCTCCCAATTAAGAAGTAATTTTCTGATTATTGTACAAAAGGAATATTCTTCTGTCAATTATCTTTACACAAAAATATTCAAAGATTCACTAAAATAACGAACATTTTTTAAATTTTCATTTAAAATATACGATAAATTACTAAATATTAAATTGAATATACCATTGAAACGTTCGCTTTTTAGGGAAGTGGACGTACCAATTTCAATCCTGCAAATAAAATAAAAAAACGTAGGCCATTTTGACCTACGTTTTACGTGCTGTTTATCTATTGTTGAAAATGTTTGTTAATACAGGAACGATTTGTTTCTTACGTGATACAACACCTTTTAGAAGGGCAGTGTTATTTTCAAGCTTTACGTTATAAGCTTCTTCAACAGCGTCTGTTGCACGTCCAAGAGCAAGGGCAGTAGAGTCACTGTTTAAAATATCTGTTACAACAAATACGAATAAATCGAGGTTTTTCTCATCAATTACTTTTTGCAGAGCTCCCTCTAATTCACCTTGTCTAGAAAGAACGTCTTGAATGTCAACAGCGTTTACTTGAGCTACTTCAACTTTGCTGTTCCCCATTTGGAATTCTTTTGCGTCAAGTGAGATAAGTTGTTCGATTGACTTATCACGTAAATCAGCTCCAGCTTTAAGCATTTCTAGTCCATAGCTATCTGCATCCACACCAGCGATTTCTGCAAGCTCACGAGCTGCTTCAACGTCTTCATTTGTGCATGTTGGAGATTTAAATAGTAAAGAGTCAGAAATAATAGCAGAAAGCATTAATCCAGCAATATTCTTTTCAATCTCAATCCCATTTTCCTTATAAATCTTCTTTAGAATAGTTGCCGTACAACCAACTGGTTCAGCACGATAATATAAAGGGTCGCTTGTTTCAAAGTTCGCGATGCGGTGATGGTCGATTACCTCTAATACCTTCACTTGGTCAATATCGTCAGCACTTTGTTGACGTTCGTTATGGTCTACTAAAATAACTTCTTTCGCTTCAGCAGCAACTGCTTGAACTAAGCGGGGAGCTTCGGCATTAAATGTTTTTAAAGCATATTCTGTTTCTCCGTTTAAATCACCTAAACGAATTGGCTCAGCATTCCAACCAAGCTTATTCTTAAGGTCTGCATAGGCAATCGCAGAACAAATTGTGTCTGTGTCAGGATTTTTATGTCCGAATACAAGTACTTTTTCCATTTTCTCACCTTCTAAAAATAATTGAATAACTTACATTCTATGATAAATTTTACTATATTAATTTACCATAAAACCGACCTAGAAAACAAAAAAATATAGGAGCCGAAACGTATTTCTTCACAAAAAAATATTCGTGAGGTATAATTGAAACTGTAATTAAATATTGATCTATCTTCGGGGCAGGGTGTAATTCCCGACCGGCGGTGATGAGAGTCATTCTCTAAGCCCGCGAGCCAGTTATGAGCGGATAATGTGGATTCACAGGATAGTTGTACTATTCAAGTGAAATACTATTATCGCTTTGGCAGGATTTGGTGAAATTCCAAAGCCGACAGTATAGTCTGGATGGGAGAAGATGGAGGTTCTGCAGACGTTCAAAAGAATAGTAATTTGAATGTTTATTAAGCGTGCCTGAATTTATTCTCCCTCAAGTTTACTTGGGGGAGTTTGTCGTCTACAGGATCTTTTCTTGTGCGACAATTTACAGGTTCCTTAAGCTTGCTGAACCTTTCTTCTTTAGGAGAGATGGATCCTAAAAAGGAGAGAGGAAAATGAAAAGTTTCAACGTCAAGGCTTTAGTTTCAATTGGAATGTTAAGCAGCATTGGGTTTGTATTAATGCTCTTAAACTTTCCGCTTCCGCCATTTCCAAAATTCTTAATGGTGGATTTTAGTGACATCCCTGCATTAATTGCAGCGCTAATTTTTGGTCCAGTAGCAGGAATTTTAGTCGAATTGTTTAAGAATATACTGGATTATGTTATTACAAGTAGTGAGACGGGCATCCCAGTAGGACATATCTCGAATTTTATTGCAGGGATTCTGTTTGTTGTACCAACCTACTATATTTATGAGAAGTTGAAAACAAAAAAAGGAATGACGTATGCTTTAGTGGCAGGTACAGTCATCATGGCAATTGTGATGAGTGTATTAAATTACTTTGTATTCCTACCTGCGTACACACTATTTATGGGCTTCCCAGCGATGTCAGGAGATGAAACACGACAAATGATTGTGGCGGGGATCCTTCCTTTTAATATCGTAAAAGGAATCATCATCTCCATCGTATTCATACTCTTATTTAGCCGAATGAGCACATGGATAGGAAAACAAAGAGCATACAGAGTTTAAATAAAATGAAAGCAACGAGATTTTTGTCTCGTTGCTTTCTTAATTGTATAGGAAATTATAGATTTCGCTGTTGTGGATAACTATGTTATAAAATGTATCTACGTTTAGCTCCAGCGCCTAGCCCCTCTTTTGAAAAATAAAATTCAATTTTTCATTGGTCGCTTCATCACCTGTTCTTCCAGCGCTTGTCGGGGCTGAGTAAGGCGCTTGCGCTTTTGTTCTTTAATTTCAAATAAAAAACTCCTCTCAAAAATGAGAGGAGTTTCCTTATGAATAGACTATTCAAATTTTAAAGCGTCACCTTCGAATGGCTCATCAGCAACCTTAATAGAATCAGTTGGGCAGCCTTCGAATGCGTCCATCATATCATCTATTAGAACATCCGGAATTTCAACGATTCCTTCGTTGTCATCAAGTGTTACGAATGCGATACCTTCATCATCATAATCGTAAATATCTGGTGCAGCAGCTCCACAAGCGCCACATGCGATGCATGTTTCTTTGTCAACAATTGTGTACTTTGCCATGTAATTACCTCCCAATGAATTATACATATACATTTCATAAAATTTTCTGAAACGTATCCCTCATACCTTATTGTAAAACTGTATCAACAACATTTCAATAAAAAAGTATATTGAGAATGCTTATCATATGGGGATTTCGCGCACGATGAGATACAGAATTTTTATTTCGTGGTAGAATAAAAGAGAAATACGTCGAAATTTCGTCAATTTATGTGAAAGTCCTTGATATTGACTAATGATACGATTGATAATCGTAAAATAATAGGGTGGTAGAATGTCAACTCCTTTCTTGGAATATGTTGTACTTCATTGTTTACATAAATTAAACGGAGAAAGAACGATTTACTCTATTTATCATCTCCTTAGTGGGAAAAAATCTTCCCAAACGATTCAAGATGCACATCTTTTCCAACTTACAAAATTTTTTAAAACATATAGCTCCATTACAAGAAACCAGTTTGATGAAATTGTGAATTCTTTAGTTGAACAAAGCATGATTTTCGAAACAGGTGAACAATATTATGTCGTGTCAGAATCAGGTTTTGAAGCGCTGAAAACAACCTATCCATTCTTATCTTTTCTTGATGGTTGGCATTTTCAAGAAGGAGATCTGTTTTGGGAGAGGCTTTCCCTCCTTGTCCAGGTTGCATCCCATTTATCTGAACATGAAGTAAAGTATGTACCGATCCAACGTAATCGTCATGTTCAAGCCTGGATTAAGAGCTTTTTGAGACAGTGTAATGTGCCTCGAGCGAAATTAAGCCGATCTCTTTATGAAGAATTAATCGCTTGTTTTACCCACGTGAGTGAAATTGATCCAGCAGTAGTAGTTATTCGACTTACAGGGTTTCAAACAATTGGGTTAACTGAAAAACAAGCAAGTGATACATTAATGCTTGAACCAACCTTATATCATTATCAATTTTACGCGCTTATTCACGATATGATGAACAAAATTCAATCGAATCGAACACGATTTCCACTCTTAGCTATCGTATTAAGTGATTTGCAAACAAACGTGCCACTGACCGAGTCGACTAAAAAGACATATGATTTATTAAACAAAGGGTTTTCCCTTGAGGAAATCGGTAAAATTAGAAATTTAAAAGTAAATACGATTCAAGACCATATCGTTGAACTTGCGCTTCAAATTGATTCATTTGATATTACACCATTTATTGAAGGTGAAAAAATAAAACATATCATAGCTGCAAAGAATAAGACGACTTCTAAACAATTGCGATATATTAAGGAGCTTGTACCGGATACCACTTATTTTGAAATTCGTTTAGTAATGACAAAGTATGGTGATGAACGATGAGGAACAAATTAGAAAAAATGTTAGAAATGTATTTTGGCTTTTCGACCTTTAAGCAAGGACAGAAAGAGGTCATTGATTCCGTATTAAAGGGCAACAATACAGTGGCAGTGTTGCCTACAGGAACGGGGAAGTCGCTATGCTATCAACTTCCTGCTTATGATCTTCCTGGAGTCGTTATTATTGTCTCACCGCTATTATCATTAATGCAGGATCAAGTGGAACAGATTCAAATGCGCGGAGAAAAAAGGGTCGTTGCAATCAATTCCTTTAATACTGGTGAAAATAGAAGAGCTATTTTTAATCAATTGGACCAATACAAATTTATCTTTATCTCTCCAGAAATGCTAGGTATGCCAAGCGTGATTAAGAGACTTCAAAGGCTAGCCATCTCTCTTTTTGTCATCGATGAGGCGCACTGTATTTCTCAATGGGGATATGATTTTCGTCCTGATTACATGAAGTTGGGTAAGGTGCGAGAACAATTAGGAAATCCTCGAACCCTAGCGCTTACTGCAACGGCAACAAAGGAAGTTGTGAACGATATTGTGACCTCATTACAATTGAAAAACTGGGAGGAGTTTTTGTTTTCAGTTGATCGCCCAAATATTGCGATGAAGGTGGAAGAGGTAGCTGATTTAAGAGAAAAAGACCAGCGGTTACATGAGCTTGTTTCCTATTTGAACGGTCCGGGAATTATTTATTTTTCTAGTCGAAAAAAAGCAGAGGCAATTGTCCAATTGCTAAAAGAACATGGGATTTCACGTGTGATGGCTTATCATGGAGGAATGGATCAGGAAAGCCGCATACTGATTCAGCAGCAATTTATTTATGGCCAACTGGATATCGTGTGTGCAACAAGCGCTTTTGGAATGGGGATTAATAAAGAAAATGTTCGTTATGTTATCCATTATCATATGCCATTGCAGCTGGAATCCTATATACAAGAAATTGGCCGTGCGGGCAGAGATGGTAATAAAAGTATTGCAGTGTTGCTCTATTCACCAGGTGATGAGAACCTATCCTATCATCTTGTCGAGAATGAATTGCCAAATGAGATCCAAATCAGCAGAGTATTTGCATGGGTAAAAGAAAAATCGATTGATTCCTTTGGTGAATATGAAGATGAAATTAGAGCGGATGCTGGCTTAAATGACGTACAGTGGCGTATCCTATCAGATTTCTTCGCGAGTGTTGAGACAAGTGTGAATGAATTAGAGTCTATTCTTAATGAATTTCAAGAATTTATTAAGAAACGGATTCAAGTTAAGAGAGAAAAAATCGAACAGCTAAAAAATTGGACCCAGTCCAACCAATGTCGGCGAGAAAAGATCTTGAATTATTTTTCAGAAGATAAGAAAATTGGTATTGAACCTTGTTGTGATATTTGCGGTTTGGAAATGGAATCGTATCAAAAAGAAGAAGAAAAAGAAGCAATAGCAGAGTTTCCGTTTAATTGGCAGGATTATTTATCTACTATTCTATGTAAAGAGTGAGCGAATGAATGATGAAAAATAAATATACAGAAATAGTAAATGAGTTAACTGACCGAGAAATCATGTTTCATCTTGTTGCTACTCAAGTCTTATTAATGGTGATTTCACTTATTTTAGGATTTTTTCTATTTGATGATTTATCATCCTTTTGGGAACTCTTGAAATGGGAGGATTCAAAAATATGGACAGTAGGAGTAGTGTCTGGACTAGTAATTGTCAACGTAGATATGCTCTTGATGAAAATTCTTCCAGCTTCATTCTATGATGATGGAGGACTAAATCATAGGCTTTTTCAAAATAGAGCAGTTTGGCAAATTGCTGCGATTGCTGCACTTGTTGCGATTGGAGAAGAAGTGTTATTTAGAGGAGTTCTACAAACCCATTTTGGCTTAGTTATCACAAGTATTATTTTTGCGCTTATCCATTATCGTTATTTATTCAATCCATTTCTTTTTATCAATATTGTTGTATTAAGCTTTTTTATTGGTTATATATACGAAATCACAGACAATCTTCTTGTCACAATAGTTTTACATTTTATTGTGGATTTCTTGTTAGGTGTAATGATTCGTTTTTCTAGGAAGAGGTCTAATCAAAGAGGAGGGAAAATCAACTATGAATAAAGAAGAACCACTACGCGATCAAGCTCAACGGCTTAGGAAGCGAATATCGAAAAAATCAGAAGTTCAAGAAGAACTGGTTACTACTTCTTCTACTTCTACGTTGCCACCAAGAAGTAGAGTACATCAGCAAGAGCAAAAGAGGAAAAAAACAAGGGTAAAGCTAAAGTATCCAATTATAAGATTACTGGCATTATTTTTTATTCTATTACCGATTGTTAGCTTTAGTATCTATACAATCAACCATAACAAAGAAAAGGCTGCAACGGAGTCAGTTGATAATAATGAACGAGGTAATATTGAATCTGTAAATGTTACAGATGAGGACGAAGGTGCTTCGATTTCGGATTCGACAGTTGTTGAAGAGAATGTAGAAAATGTTAATGAAGAAGTTGTTGCTGAGTCAGTGACAGATCAAGAGGCTGAAATAGTGGAACCAGAAGAAGCGGAGAATCTATCTTCTACTGAGACTACTGTGAATGATAAGAGCACAACACCGCCGGTTACAGCGACTGAAACAAGTACAGATAAAGGATCTATTCAAAGCCATACCGTACAACCTGGCGAGACTTTATATAGAATCGCGATGAAGTACTATGGTTCGCAAACAGGAATTGAGAAAATAAAACAAGCAAACAACATCCAAGGAAATGAAATTCAAGTAGGACAAACAATTAAGATTCCACAATAGTTGAAGAAGCCGCTCTTGCTAAAAGCAGGACGGCTTTTTTGTATTCAACAAACATATATTACTGGACAAGTACATATATTTTGATAGGACCTTGCAAATTGAAACGGTTGGAAGGGGAAGTAGAAAGTGGAGTCTTCAATTTTAATGCTTGATGATAGAACCGATAAAGCGACAAAACAAATGCTTCAGAAGGTTGTGGAGAGAAAAAGGAAGTTCGATGCATTCAAATTTCGGCACTTAACTGTATTATGGCTAACAGTCTTTCTTGGTTTTTCTTATATTTATTTTCTCTATAAAACGATCGCGATTCCATACTCCTACTCGTTTGCTGCGATGTTTTCAGCCTTTGTGGATCAATCTCTAAATTTATACGCATTTGTCGTTATTGGAGGACTATTTGGGTTGATGAACCTTCTAAAACAAAAGAAGGATAAAGCGGAAAAAGAATTCCATGCCCTTCGTTGCGAAATTATTGATAAAAGTAAGGACTTATGGAAGCCAAAAGATGCTTGGAAAAACAGACATCTCGTTTTTGAAATGATGAAAAAGAATTATGATATTAATCTTTACCATGAAAATAAATAAGCACATTTACAATAAAAGAGGCAGAATTTTTGGATCTGCCTCCTTAAACATACTAGAAAATTCTCTTTTTATCTTTTTCTTCTTTAAGTATTTCAACAGCTTCTCTGAACCTCAAGGAGTGTACAATTTCTCGTTCACGTAAAAATCGTAAGGCGTCATTTAGATCCGGATCATCGCTCATATTGATAATCCATTGATAGGTTGCTCTTGCTTTTTCTTCTGCGGCAATATCTTCATATAAGTCAGCAATTGGATCACCTTTTGCTTGAATGTAAGTCGCCGTCCAAGGTGCACCAGCAGCATTGTGGTAAAACAGACCATTATCATGATTCACGTAGTGATCACCTAGTCCAGCAGCTTTCATTTGCTCCGGTGTGGCATCTTTCGTAAGTTTATAGATCATTGTGGCGATCATTTCTAAATGAGCGAATTCTTCTGTTCCAATATCAGTTAGTAATCCAATGACTCTGTCAGGAATAGAATAACGTTGGTTTAAATAGCGTAACGCTGCAGATAACTCCCCGTCAGCTCCACCATATTGTTCGATCAAGAATTTAGCTAACATCGGGTTACATGTACTGACCTTAACAGGATACTGAAGCTTTTTTTCGTATATCCACATGTGTTTCCATCCCTCCTAGTATTGTTACTACACTTGCCATGGCCAAGGAGCGTCAATCCAGTTCCATGGGTCACCTGAATAACTGTGACCGAAATGCATTAATGGCCCGTAAATACTTTCAACAGCATTCCGTAATTTTTTCCTTTCTTTCACATAATGGTTGAATTGTCTGATCGCTTCTGAATCATTAGGATGGTTATCTAAATATAGATTTAGCTCCACAAGGACAAAATCGACTGCTTGTAACTGCTCCATTAACTCATAAAACTCTGGTGGTAATTGTTTTGTCATAAAGGGTTTCCTCCCTTTGCTAACTCACGTGAATTGTAATAGGGGTCATATAGTGGCTTCCAAAGTGTACCGGCTCTTAATGCTTCCATTGGGGTAAATTGAGGAAAATTATTAGGTTGAAATCCTATATATAAATTTGGTGGTGTCGAAAAGCTTTTAACCCTAATTGGTGGACACGGATCAAAAGGACCAACGAAAGGTCGATAGGTCTTATACAGTGTAAACATAGTTGCCCTCCTTTTATTTATATATCATTCAATTTTATGAAAAAATATCTCATGCATGACATAATTATGAAAAATTAAAGGATTTTACCATGGAAATGTGGAATTTTTCACATGAACGCTTATAATATCCCCGAGGTGATAAATATGTTTGTTAAAAACATAATGATTCCAAAACACAAGACACACACCGTTCAAAATGATGATTCATTAAAAACGGCTCTCGAAAAATTAGAGGAGCATCAAATTGATGGCTTGCCAGTTCTAAATGGAACCCAGTATGTAGGCATTGTGACAAGGTACAACTTGTATGAGAACTTTTTTACTTCCAATCAGTCAAGGGAAGAATATTTACAAAACACTAAATGTGCAAACATTGCCACATATCAAGAAAAATTCTTAAAGGGGCAAGAGTTATTTGAACATACTCTACTTGATTTAAAAGACTTTCCTATCCTTGCTGTAGTGGATGATAAAAAAGAATATCTAGGAATCGTCACACGATTTGATGTACTTGAGCAATTTCAATCTGCCTTTGGAGTGAATAAAAAAGGGATACGAATCGCTTTTACTTCGATTGAAACAGAAGGAAGGCTTGCGAGATTTGCTGAAATTGCCCGGCAATTCCATGAGCATATCATTTCATTGGTTACGTTTGATGAAACAGACAAGCTTGTCCGACGAATCGTTGTGAAGATTGAAAAGAAGGATAATGTTGATAAATTCACGAAAAAACTAGAGGATTCAGGTTTTCGTATTTTAGACATTCATGAGGAAGAATGATTTTTCTATTTTTAAAGCTATAAACTAAATCTCTCTCATAGATTTTTATGGGAGGGATTTTTTATGTGGAAAAAGAGTACTCGATTAATACTAGGATTTGGATGTGGCTATCTATTTATTTTATTGTTTCCAATTGATTCACCCTTTGAATTTTCCGAGTTTCTACTAAAATTTGTTGTCGATCCTTTTGCGTTTTTTTCGGCTTCAATCGTATTTATTATTGGTTTTATAACAAATGCACTGATTATAAAAGAAGGAGTAGAAGAAACGTTTTTGTTTTATAATCGAAAAGAATCGAATCTAGTGGAAATTTTGTTGGCACTGCTGCTTCTGGTTAGTTTTTATATTTTATTCCAAACAGGTTTTTGGCAAACGATGGTTTTTTTCAGTTTTTCTATTCTGTATGGTATTATTTCATTAGATTTTAGCCGGTTTAAAATGATCGAAGAGTAGTGGTCTAGGGGAGGATTTATGATCTTTATATTTGTGATAGGAATTGTATTGGCAGTAAGTTTACTTGTGTATATGTATAAATTGGCTTATATGGATAATATCATTTATCAAGAAGTATCATTTGCGGAATTTCCGAAAAGCTTAGGGGAAGTAAAGATTTTCTTTATATCTGATCTTCACTGCAGAATTGTTTCGGACGAGCTTTTAAATAAAGTAAAGGGAAAAGTAGATTTGGTCATAATCGGCGGAGACCTACTTGATAAACGGGTAACAATTGAACAAGTTGAACAAAACATTCAAAAATTAAAAGAAGTAGGTCCGGTCTATTTTGTTTGGGGAAATAACGATTATGAAATTGATCCGCATCTACTCGATGGACTCTTATTAAAATATGGTGTGAAAATTTTAGATAACACAGCTGTCTCTTTTGAGTCAGAGGTTGGAGAACGTTTAATTTTATTGGGTATTGATGACATGTCTACAGAAAGAGATAGGCTGGATCTAGCTCTGCAGGATGGCGGAGAAGATGGGTTCAGAATTTTAGTATGCCATGATCCACGAATCGTGAACAGGTTAACAAAAGAGGAGGGCATTTCCCTCGTCTTAAGTGGACATACTCATGGTGGACAGATTCGTATATTTGGAATCGGCCCATATGAAATAGGGAAGCTCAAAAAGTACCCTCAGACAACCTTGTTGGTGAGTAATGGATATGGGACAACGTCTATTCCTTTAAGGCTAGGTGCTAAACCAGAAACCCATGTAATTACATTAAAATCAAAAGCGTAAAAACCCTAGATAGACGACTCACCATCCCTCTAATTTTACATAAACTAAACCAACAGTTGTCACAGCAGGGGGCAAATACTATGCGCATTGAGCGATTAACTTATAATAAAATCAAAATCTTCCTCACGACCGATGATTTAACGGAACGTGGATTAACAAAAGAAGATATTTGGAAGGATTCATTAAAGTGGCATCAGCTTTTTCATGATATGATTGAAGAAGCAAGTGATGAATTTGGAGTAAGTATTGAGGGCTCGGTTGCTGTGGAAATTTTTTCAATGCATGCTCAGGGAATGATTATGATTGTCACGATGGAAGAAGAAGACGAAGAATCACTCCATGATGGCTTTATTGATATGGAAGTTACCACGAAAAATAGTGAGGATATTCTTTTTGAATTTCAGGAGATTGAGCATGTCATCGGCTTAGCAAAGCAACTCTTATCGATAGATTTTTGTGGCGGCAGTTTATATGCGTTGGAAGATAAATATTTCTTATCATTTCAGGAAGATATACGAAGGGATTCAGCTGACATAATTGCAGTTATGGCTGAATTTGGAAATCCTTCTCTTATGAGTATTCATTGGCTGAAGGAATATGGAAACAAAATTATTCACGAACATGCAGTTGAGACGCTAGTGGAGTATTTTTGAGGGGGAGATCTCATTCTCCCTAACCGTCTCTTTTTTTTGAAAAAAATTATTTCAGTATTAATAAAAATGGTAATAAATAATCATAAATAGTGGTTTTCTTCCTTCTAAAATAGGGAAAATTAATAGTGGTATTTCACTTGTTAATTCCTTAAATTTCAATATTGGTAACGTTTACAAAAAATATAGAAATAGGCTGAAAAATTATCTTTTTCATCTTGCATAAATTATCCAAAGGTGTATACTTGTGACTGAAAGATGACAATTTTGTAAGCGATTTTAGGAGGTCTATTTTAGATGGTAGCCGAGAAAAGTACAGAAAATATAAATCAAGAAGACAAGCTCGATGTGTTAAAATCCACTCAAACGGTCATTCATAATGCACTTGAAAGACTTGGATACCCTGAAGAAGTCTATGAGCTTTTAAAAGAACCTTTGCGATTAATGACAGTCAAAATTCCAGTAAGAATGGATGATGGCTCTGTAAAAATCTTTACTGGCTACCGCGCTCAGCACAATGATGCTGTGGGCCCGACAAAAGGTGGAATTCGTTTTCATCCTAATGTTACTGAAAAAGAAGTAAAAGCACTCTCCATTTGGATGAGTTTGAAATGTGGAATTGTTGATTTACCATATGGTGGAGGAAAAGGCGGAATTGTTTGTGATCCAAGGGATATGTCGTTTCGTGAATTAGAACGATTGAGCCGCGGATATGTTCGTGCGATTAGCCAAATCGTAGGTCCAACAAAGGATATTCCAGCTCCTGATGTATTTACCAATTCTCAAATAATGGCTTGGATGATGGACGAGTATAGTCGAATCGATGAATTTAACTCACCAGGATTCATTACTGGGAAGCCTCTCGTATTAGGTGGTTCTCATGGTCGTGAATCAGCAACAGCAAGAGGAGTAACAATCTGTATTGAAGAAGCAGCAAAGAGAAAAGGCATTGAACTTAAAGGTGCTCGTGTTGTTGTACAAGGATTTGGTAATGCGGGAAGCTTCTTATCAAAATTCATGCATGATGCAGGAGCTAAAGTAGTTGGGATTTCAGATGCTTACGGTGGCTTGTATGATCCAGATGGTTTAGATATTGATTATTTACTTGATCGTCGTGATAGCTTTGGAACTGTGACAAAGTTATTCAATAATACGATTACCAATAAAGAACTATTAGAATTAGATTGTGACATTCTTGTTCCAGCAGCGATTGAAAATCAAATCACAGAAGAAAATGCTCATAATATTAGAGCAAAAATTGTGGTAGAAGCGGCAAATGGGCCAACAACGTTAGACGCTACACAAATTTTAACGGATCGTGGAATTCTTTTAGTACCAGATGTACTTGCTTCGGCAGGTGGAGTAACTGTATCGTATTTTGAATGGGTTCAAAATAATCAAGGTTACTATTGGACTGAAGAAGAAGTAGATGATAAGCTAAGAGCAGTAATGGTGAAATCCTTCGAAAATATTTATAATACTGCCCAAACACGTCGAGTAGATATGCGACTTGCTGCCTATATGGTTGGAGTAAGAAAAATGGCAGAAGCATCAAGATTTAGAGGTTGGATATAAACAAATGTATCCCCTTTGAAAATATATGAGCGAATCTTTTAGGAGGACTTGTCGTTGTGGCGAGTTCTTCTTTCGTTTTATGGAAAAGGAGTGTGTTACAACTATGAAACAGGAAGAAGTCATTATTGTTGGTGGGGGTCCATGTGGCTTAGCTGCGGCTATTGCATTGAAGAATATTGGCAAAAGTGCGTTAGTAATTGAAAAAGGAAATATTGTGAATGCGATTTACAATTATCCGACCCACCAAACATTTTTTAGTACAAGTGAAAAATTAGAAATTGGTAACACTCCTTTTGTAACAGAGGAATACAAGCCCAAAAGAAACCAAGCATTAGTTTATTATCGTGAGGTAGTTAAAAGAGCGGCTATTCGTGTAAATGCCTTTGAGAAGGTCTTATCAGTGGAAAAGCAAGCCTCCGGAGATTTTATTATTAGGACCGATAAAGAGGAATATGCTTGTGCAAATGTCGTTATTGCAACAGGCTATTATGACAATCCAAATTATATGGATGTACCTGGGGAAGACTTGCCAAAGGTGCATCACTATTTCAAAGAAGCACATCCGTTTTTTGATAAGGATGTCGTCGTGGTGGGAGGAAAGAATTCAAGTGTCGATGCGACGATTGAGCTCGTAAAAGCAGGAGCGCGGGTAACGGTTATTTACCGTGGTTCTGAATATTCTCCAAGCATCAAGCCGTGGATTTTACCAGAGTTTGAATCACTTGTTCGTCATGGTATCGTAACAATGGAATTTAATTCGAATATGAAGGAAATAACCCCAGAGCATGTTATTTATGAAAAAGAAGGGGAAGTCGTGCAAATCAAGAATGATTTTGTATTTGCGATGACTGGTTATCATCCTGACCATCACTTTTTGCGAAAAATGGGTGTACAGATTGATGAAGAGACAGGTAGGCCGATTTTTGATCCAGAAACAATGGAAACTAATGTTGAGGGCATCTTTATTGCAGGTGTGATTGCAGCTGGAAATAATGCTAATGAAATTTTCATCGAGAATGGACGTTTTCATGGGGAACAGATCGCAAATGCAATAGTTGCTAAGGAATAAATAAAAACGAAGCTGTCACTTGCAGACAGCTTCGTTTTTTATCTAATAAGCATTGGATTTTCGTAAAGTTGGAAATGCACGCCAAGATGGGGAGAAAAGAGCCCAACTTGACCGACAAACAAGAAATGCACGCCAAGATTAGCAGGAAATTGCTCTGTTTGACAAATAGCAAATCTCTCTTATTAAATCGAAAAGGCATCTTCTATTTTCTTAAACTCATTCGTTGTATCCAACATAATCAAAAGTTTTAAACGAGCTTTCTGGCCATTTAATCCATTGGAAAAAATTACGCCTAACTCTTTTAGCTGCTTCCCTCCACCCTCATATGCATACGTGTCTTGGGCAATTCCATTAAAGCAACGCGATACGAAGACAACAGGAATATTATTTTTAATCAAAGCTTGAATACCTGGAATTGTAGCAGGTGGAAGATTTCCTTGACCAAGTGCTTCGATGACAATGCCATCACATGGTAATTCATTGATAGCAAAAAGAAGAGTTGAGTCCATTCCAGCATGAGCTTTTATAAGAACCACTTTCTTTGAAGCGTCTTGAATAGGGTAATGTTCAGAGCCTGTCGGGCAGTGATGAAATAATACTCCCCTTTTTGTCACAACACCAATAGGTCCATATTGGGGACTCTGGAAGGTTGAAATATTGCTCGTATGTGTTTTCGTGACGTTTTTTGCTGTATGAATTTCATCGTTGAGAACAACAAGAACCCCTTTGTTAATAGCTTCATCACTAGCTGCAACCTTAATCGAAGTAATTAAATTATATAGTCCGTCAGAGCCGATTTCGTTACTAGAGCGCATGGCGCCAGTTACAACAATTGGAATTTTTGTATCCATGGTTAAGTCTAAAAAGTACGCAGTTTCTTCAAGCGTATCGGTACCATGCGTGATGACTACTCCAGCGATCGCATCCGCCTTGCTCTTGGATTCTATCAAATTCTTTAGCTGAAGCATTTCCTTTGGAGTTACATGAGGAGATGGTAAGTTAAAAGGTTCTTCTATAATTAAATCGGCAAAGTCAACTAAGCCTTGAGTTTTATCTGTCATCGGATTTATTTCACTTGGTTTGACTGCACCTGTTGTTTCATCCTCACTCATCGAGATTGTGCCACCTGTATGAATGACGAGTATTTTTTTCTTCATGAAAATAAGCCTCCGTAAATAATTCAACATTTTCTTTATCTTTATTCCATGATACGATTATGTAAAAGATTTGAAAAGAGGACAAATTTCATGCTTGGGATACTATCGGCGGCGATTGCCCCGGGATTAGCATTGTTAAGTTATTTTTATTTGAAGGATGAATATGATTCTGAACCGATTTCAGTTGTGTTTAGAGCCTTTATGATTGGTGCTCTTCTCGTGTTCCCAATTATGTTTATTCAATATGTTCTTGATGTGGAACATATCGTCCACTCGGATTTGATCCATGCCTTCTTTTCAATCAGCTTTCTTGAAGAATTTTTTAAATGGTTTATTTTAATTTATACCGTTTACCAACACGTAGAATTCGATGAACCATATGATGGAATTGTATACGGAGTTGCTGTTTCCTTAGGATTTGCGACCGTTGAGAATATATTTTATTTAATTGCCAATGGTTTAGAATATGCGTTAAGCCGTGCGTTATTGCCTGTATCCAGTCATGCTCTGTTTGGTGTTATAATGGGCTTTTATTTAGGGAAAGGAAAGTTTAGTAAAAGCCATAAATCAAGGTGGATCATCTTTTCTTTAATGTTTCCGTTCCTTTTTCATGGCGTCTATGATTATATACTGATCACCTTTGAAAATTGGTTAATATACATGCTGCCGTTCATGATTTTTCTATGGTGGTTAGCTTTAAGAAAAGTAAAGCATGCCCGGATTCTTACATCTCAACATAATAGAGAATTAAACAAAAGCCTTCCAATGTAAATATTGGAGGCTTTTTTTATTTGTGATTAGCGAATTGTAAACATCTAAAATGAACCCTAATATTTGAGAAATTAAATTATGCGTAAATAGATTTGAATAAAAACCCACTCATTACAAAAAATAGGTTCAATGGAGTACATTGTATAAATCAAACAGTTCATCTCAGGAATCAAATTCAATTGGGGGTGCATTCATTTTGACCAAAAGATTTATTAAAATCTTACTAATAATATCAGTTTGCATAATTTGTGTTCCATTAAGTATGAACGAGAGAACGGTAGATGCTTTTTCAAATCAGGTCATTCAGCATGGTGCAGTAGGTGATGATGTTATTGAATTACAGTCAAGACTGCAATATTTAGGTTTTTATACTGGAAAAATTGATGGTGTGTTTGGTTGGAGAACGTACTGGGCACTAAGAAATTTTCAATATGAGTTTGGATTACCGATCGATGGCTTGGCAGGTACAACAACCAAAAATAAGTTAGCGAAGGCATCGAAATATAATGAGCAGTATGTGAAAGAACAAATCAATAAAGGAAACAAATTTACACATTACGGTGGGATGGATTTAAATAAGCAAAGTGCTCCTAAAAAAACGGGCAGTGGAGGTGCTGCGAATAAAGGTGGAACCAATGGTGGAAATGCTGGTAAAGCAGGAAATACTGGTCAAAGTGGCAATGCGGCGAAAGCACCTGCACAGCAGCAAGCTGCACCTCAAGCACCGGCAAATCCGCCGAAACAACCTACAGCAGCGAATGTACCAAGTGGGTTTTCACAAAACGACATTCAACTTATGGCTAATGCAGTTTATGGGGAGTCTCGAGGTGAACCATATATCGGTCAGGTAGCGGTAGCGGCTGTTATATTAAATCGTGTTGACAGCGCTAGCTTTCCAAATACAGTTTCGGGAGTAATTTTTGAACCTCGTGCATTTACAGCAGTGGCAGATGGACAGATATGGTTAACACCTAATGAACAAGCAAAGGAAGCTGTCTTGGATGCGATAAATGGATACGATCCTACTGGAAATGCTATTTATTATTTTAATCCAGATACGGCTACGAGTGGTTGGATATGGACTAGACCACAGATAAAGCAAATTGGAAAACATATATTCTGTAAATAAAGAGGTGAGGCACAATTGATTAGAGGAATTCTTATTGGAGTGTTGGCTTTAGGTGTAGCAGGCACGGCCTTTTGGGGTTATCAGGAACATAGAGAGAAAAACGCCATTCTTATCAATGCTGAAAACAATTATCAAAGGGCATTTCATGATTTGACCTATCAAATTGATTTGTTGAATGACAAAATTGGCACTACCTTAGCGATGAATTCTCGTACATCTCTTTCCCCAGCTCTTGCGGAAGTATGGAAAATCACATCAGAAGCCCATAGCGACGTGGGGCAACTGCCATTAACTTTACTTCCGTTTAATAAAACAGAGGAATTTTTAGCGAAAATTGGTGATTTTAGTTATCAAGCGGCGATTCGGGATTTAGACAAGGAACCGTTATCTGATAAAGAGTATAATGCTTTAAAAGAATTATATGGACAATCTGCAGATATTCAGAAGGAATTAAGAAATGTTCAACATACGGTTTTAAATAACAATCTAAGATGGATGGATGTAGAGCTTGCTTTAGCAACAGAAGAACAGCCAAACGATAATACGATTATTGATGGTTTCAAAACAGTCGAGAAAACAGTTGATGGATATGGAGAAACTGATTTTGGTCCGACCTTTGTTAATATGAAAAAACAAGATGATGGATACAAATACTTAGAAGGAAAAGATATTACAAAGGAAGAGGCAAAGAAAATCGCGCTAAAATATAGTGGATTCGGAAATAACGCTAATATTCAAGTTACCGAAAATGGAAAGGGCTCAGATGTTGGCTTCTTTAGTGTCTCTGTACAAGATAAGAAGTCAAAGCAAGAAGCGAATATGGATATTACCAAAAAGGGTGGTTATCCAATCTGGTTTATTCTTTCCAGAGAGGTTAAAGATGCGAAAATTAGCTTGAATGATGCAAGCAATAAAGCAGTCAAGTTTCTGAAAGATAATGACTTTGAAAATCTAGATCTATTTGAAAGTAGTCAATATGACAAAATGGGGGTATTTACGTTTGTAACCAATGAAAATGGTGTACGTATTTACCCGGATGCAATTACTGTGAAGGTTGCTCTTGATACTGGAAATATTATTGGATTTACTGCAGAAGAATATTTACGTTCTCATCATACGAGAGAAATTCCAAAACCAAAGATCACTGCTGCAGAAGCTAGGAAAGAAATTAATCCAAACGTCAAAATAATGGATGAAAGCCTAGCAATTATTGTCAATGATCTTAATGAAGAAGTATTGTGCCATGAATTTTATGGAACACTTGGCGATGACACTTATAGAATTTATATTAATGCGGAGACTAAGGTTGAAGAAAAGATTGAAAAACTCCAAAATGCAGAACCTATATATGAAGATGTAGTCTAAAAAAGGAAAAGCACTCGCTTTTCCTTTTTTTTACCTTTCATCCATTTTTATCAAGGTAAACTTTTATACTCTTGCGCATGAATGGATTATCGTGTCATAATGAACAATAATAAGTCAATCATATTTGGTAAACAGAAAGTGTGATTATGATGATGAAAATCGGAGACCCGTTAACCCTTGAATTACAATACAGTGATAGAGTCGAAAAATACAAATGTAAGCTTGTAGAAAGAAAAGGCCAACAATTATATATTGATTATCCAATTAATGTGGAAACGAAAAGAACAGCCTTCTTTTTAGATGGAACACAATTAAAGTGTTCTTTTATAATGCGTGATGGTACCGTTTATTTGTTTGAATCAGAAGTTGTTGGACGAGTTAAACAAAAGATTCCGATGATTATGTTGACATATCCAGGCGATGATCAACTTATTAAAATTCAACGTCGTCAATATGTTCGTGTTGAAACAGCTGTAGATGTAGCTGTACATCCAACCAATTCTGAATTTCATCCATTTGTTACGGTTACTGATGATATAAGTGCTGGTGGTGCAGCCATTATCGTATCGAAACAACAGAAACTAGAATCAGGAACCCTTATTGATTCATGGTTCGTTCTGCCGATGCAAAACGGAGATTTTCATTATTTTAAATTCGAAGCAAAAGTTGTGAGGAACATTCCTCTCGATCAAAATAGATTTAAAACTTCTCTTGAATTTGTGAATGTTGAAGCACTTGAGCGTCAAGTTTTACTTCGATTCTGCTTCGATCGCCAATTGGCGATGAGAAGAAAAGGTATAAAAGATGAATAAGTTTTCTATTTATCTTCCATAATGCTAATAAAGCATTCATAGGAGATAGGTGGAGAGAAAGTGAAAACAATTGAAAGAATTATGATTAAGCTCATCATCATTCAATTGCTTTTCTTAGTTGTAGCGCAAATAGTATTACATAAATGGAATGTCTTCCCAGAATTAAAAGAAATAACCCAATACGAAGGAGTAACCGAAAACAACTTCTCCGAACTATTAGAAGCTTTTAATGGGAACAAGTAAAGCTGGATCGAATGGTCGTTTAAACTACGACAATTTGGTCACAGCTTTTTTTCTTTGTTGTGTTTAATTTGGAAATGGATTTAAACATCATAAATCATGATGTGCAAAGAAAAAATAAAAAAAGGCTATTATTTTTGTAAGAGGAATAAGAGGACATATGTTAAAATAGATTATGAAAATAATGGAGAGATTTGGCGTATCATACTAAACAGAGCATATGACAGCAATCTTTTTTAACAACTAGGAGGACATATGAAGAAAATTTCAATAGCTATAGATGGACCTGCTGCTGCAGGGAAAAGTACAGTTGCAAAAATTGTGGCAAAAAATCTAAATTACATATATGTAGATACAGGTGCAATGTACAGAAGTTTAACTTTTCAAGCAATAAAAAATGGGGTTGATCTTCAAAATGAAGAACAGCTAATGGAACTTCTTGACAAAACAGAAATCACTCTCGAAGCAACAGAAAATGGACAAATTGTTCGTGTAAATGGAAATGAAGTTACATCAGAAATAAGAAATTCTGAAGTTACAAATAATGTTTCTTATGTTGCTAAGCATAAGCTTGTACGAGAAGAAATGGTGAGAAGACAGCAACAGTTTGCAACTCAAGGTGGAGTAGTCATGGATGGAAGAGACATCGGTACTCATGTTATTCCACATGCGGAGGTAAAAGTTTTCCTTCTTGCGAGCGTTGACGAACGAGCACAAAGAAGACATGCGGAGAATATGGAAAAAGGTTTCCCTTCCGATCTTGAAAAATTGAAGGAAGAAATAGCTGCGCGTGATAAGCTCGATTCTGAGAGAGAAGTAGCACCTTTGAAAAAAGCAGAGGGCGCAGTGGAGATTGATACTACCTCAAAATCAATAGAAGAGGTTGTTGAGCTCATTATGAGCTTAGCTAGCGAAAGGATTAGATAAGATGTCATTTTATACATTTGCAAGATCAGTTGTGGCTTTGATTTTAAAACCAATATACCGAATTGAAGCAATCGGGAAAGAAAACATTCCTAAAGAAGGAGGGGTTCTTTTATGTACCAATCATATACATAATTTTGATCCTCCTATCGTGGGGATTATGGCGCCGAGACCAATTTCTTTTATGGCAAAGGAAGAGTTGTTCAACGTTCCTGTTTTAGGGAAGATTCTTCCTCATGTAAATGCCTTTCCGGTAAAGCGCGGGATGAGTGACCGTGAAGCATTACGGACAGGGTTAAAAGTGTTAAAAGAGGGAAAAGTTTTAGGCCTGTTTCCTGAAGGAACACGTAGTAAGACTGGTGAACTTGGCAAAGGATTAGCTGGGGCAGGGTTTTTCGCCTTAAGAACCGATGCAGAAGTTGTGCCGTGTGCAATTATTGGACCATACAAAGCTTTTTCGCGGTTAAAGATCGTTTATGGAAAACCAATTGATATGAAATCACTTCGTGAAAATAAAGCATCTGCCGAGGAAACGACAGAAGTAATTATGGAAGAAATTCGTAAGTTAATCGACCAAAATAAGAAAAACTGATAATTCAACTTTCTTGACAAAATTGTAGTTTTATAAGAAGTTATAAAAAGAATCATCTTCGGTACTGACCTATATTTTCTAAATCATAAATGCGTAAACTTAAGGGAGTAGCGATTGGATTAAGGAGGAGTACATATGTCGGAAGAGATGAATCAAGTAGAGGTTAAAAATTTTGAAATTGGTGATCAAGTCACTGCAACAGTAACCAAGGTTGAAGAAAAACAGGTTATTGTTGATATTCGTGACAGTAAGCTCGATGGAATTATTCCGATCAGTGAGCTTTCAAGCCTTCATGTAGAAAGAGCGAGCGATGTTGTGGAAGAAGGTCAAGAAATCGATTTAGAAGTTTTAAAGATTGAAGAAGAAGCTCTTATTCTTTCAAAAAGAAAAGCAGACGCGAAAAAAGCTTGGAGTGACCTCCAGCAGCAGTTTGAGAGTGGAACTGTTATTGAAGCAGAAATTAAAGATGTCGTTAAAGGCGGTTTAGTGGTAGATCTAGGTGTAAGAGGATTTGTTCCTGCTTCTCTAGTTGAAGCCCATTTTGTTGAAGATTTTTCGGATTACAAAGGGAAAACTTTAACTTTTAAAATCGTTGAATTAGATCAAGATAAAAATAGATTGATTCTTTCTCATCGTGTCGTTATAGAAGAAGAGAAAGGCAAACAAAAATCGGCAGTATTGGATTCCCTTCAAGCGAACCAAGTGTTAGAAGGCAAAGTTCAAAGATTAACTGACTTTGGAGCATTTGTAGATATCGGCGGAATTGATGGATTAGTTCATATATCTCAGCTGTCACATGAACATGTTCAAAAACCTTCGGATGTTGTTCAAGAAGGTCAAGTAGTCAAAGTGAAGGTGCTAAATGTAGACCGAGATAATGAGAGAATTTCATTATCAATCAAGGAAACTCTCCCTGGACCATGGGCAAACCTCTCTGAAAAGGCTCCTAAGGGTGCAGTACTTGATGGAGTAGTGAAGAGACTTGTCTCCTACGGTGCTTTTGTTGAAGTATTCCCAGGAGTAGAAGGCTTGGTTCATATATCTCAAATATCTCATAAGCATATCGGCACTCCGCATGAAGTGCTAAAAGAAGGTCAAGATATTAAAGTAAAGGTTCTTGATGTGAATGAAGGAGAACAAAGACTTTCTCTAAGTATTAAAGAGCTTGAAGAAAAAGAGCCAGAGGTTCTTGATTATGAGCTTCCTGAAGAGGCAAAAGGCTTTCAGCTTGGAGAGATGATCGGAGACCAGCTAAAGAACCTTAAATAATTGTTAGGTGATAATAGTGACAAGAGCAAAACGGAAAGCAGAGCATCTTCAATATGCTTTAAAGACAGGACAGAGTAGACTTACCGGTTTTGATGATATCACATTTGTTCACCAAAGCTTACCCGATTGTTCAGTAGAACAGATTCAATTAAGTACTAAAATTGGCGAACTTGATTTAAGTTCGCCAATTTTTATAAATGCGATGACGGGTGGCGGAGGAGAAGCAACATATCAAATTAACCGAAAACTAGCAATCGTTGCACAAGAAACGAATGTTCCGATTGCGTTAGGCTCTCAAATGTCTGCCTTAAAGGATTCGTCTGAAATACGCACATACAAAGTTGTCCGAGATGAAAACAAAAATGGGATTATTTTTGCGAATTTAGGAAGTGAAGCAACTGTTGACCAAGCTATAGCTGCTACCGATATGCTGGAAGCAAATGCGCTGCAAATCCATCTCAATACGATTCAGGAGCTGACGATGCCTGAGGGTGATCGTAGTTTTGTAGCTGCCCTTATGCGGATAGAAGCGATTGTTAATAGCTTGGGGGTGCCTGTCATTGTCAAAGAGGTAGGTTTTGGCATGAGTATGGAAACGGTACGTAAGCTTCATTCCATTGGCGTTCGTGCGGTAGATGTTGGAGGTTTTGGTGGTACCAATTTTGCCAAAATTGAAAATGCACGAAGAGAAAAGCTGATGTCCTTTTTCAATGATTGGGGAATCCCAACAGCTGTTTCGATTATTGAAGCAAAAGAAGCTTTTCCAGAACTCTCAATTGTCGGCTCTGGAGGAGTTCAAGATAGCCTTGATATTATAAAGGCGCTATCCCTAGGTGCCTGTGCGACAGGCCTAGCAGGCAAGGTTCTCAAGACGTTAGTTGATGATGGGGTAGAAACTCTTATCGAAGAGATTCAGGAAATGAAAGAGGAGTTAAAGCTTATGATGACTGCTCTTGGGGCGAGATCGCTTCAAGAGTTACAAAAGGCACCTGTTATTATTTCCGGCAAGACCCATCATTGGTTAAATGAAAGAGGAATTAATACGAAAAAATTTAGTCAAAGATAATTGAAAACTCTCATGGGCAACAGCCATGAGAGTTTTTTCTATTTTCCATCGTTCAATTTTCTAGCTTCTTCTGGGCTAGACATTTTTGTTGCTCCTGGATAGTGAAGTGCTTGGTCTCGATCTGATTCAACCTGCTTATTCTTTTTTAGTTTTTGTTCCTGACGGTCCCTTCCCATATGAATTGCACCTCCTAAGATTATCATACTTAAACGAGAAAACTTTATTCATCCGAAGGTTAAAGTACATAAGCATGAGCCATAATGGAAATGATAGGAGGTAGCGAAATGGAAGGGATTTTCTTTTATTGGCTATTTTGGATGTTCTGGGTCATGGCAACTTTTTTTATGGAAAAAAATAAACTTCGATTAAAAATCTCAATCGGAATTTTGATGGCGATCACCTTATCTACATTTTCTTTTCCGTTTTTGGGAAATGAATTTTCTTACACTAGCGTATTTTTACTCATTACCTTCTTTATTTGGATAGCTCGCCAAAGCTTTAAAAAAGGGAGTTATATGCTAATTACCTCTTTTATTTTGATGCTTTCCTATTCAGTATTCCAACTGTTTGAGCTGTTTGATCCAGTATGGCTTATTTTTGATCGAACCATAATGCTCTCAATTCTTATGGCTTATCTTTCGATATTGCTTCACGGAAATTTAGAATTGAGGATTCTCTCTTTAGTATCTGGTTGCATACAAGGGGATATTTTGTATTCTTTTATCTTACGAAAATTAACCTTTCCTCATTCAGTAGGGGACTATGCATTTCTTGATGTTGTCTCAATATCTATTGCTCTATTGCTGGTTGCTAGTGGATTTAAAAAGCTCTCCATTTACTTTGAAAGTCACTTCAAACAATTTGAAAGGGAGAAACAAAAACAGTCATGACAGAGTATACTTACCCGATAGTACTTGGAATCATCATTGGTACATTAACAAGATTATATATGCTGAGAACGGATTATCGGCAATATCCTACCTACTTGCATGGAAAAATTATTCATATTGCGCTCGGATTTATTGCAGCAGGTCTCGGAACACTTGCTGTTCCATCGATAATGGAAGAAAACTTTACCGCTGTTACGTTTTTAACAATTGCGGCTTCCCAATTCAGAGAAGTTCGAAACATGGAGCGTAATACATTATCTGAAATGGATTCATCTGAGTTAGTCCCAAGAGGAAGAACATACATCGAGGGAATCGCGATCGCTTTTGAAAGTCGGAATTATTTAGTTATTTTTACCTCCCTTTTAACCACGCTAGCGTATTTGTTATCGAATATTTGGGGAGGAATTATTGTTGGTGCGATCGCTTTTTTTATTTCAAAAGCTTTGATGGCTGGCGGAAAGTTATCAGATATTGTTGATGTTGAATTTATAGAGCCACGATTTGAAGGTGCAGGGTTATATGTGGATAACATTTATATTATGAATATTGGTTTACCCGAGCGAAAAAAAGAGATTCTACGTTATGGTATGGGCTTTATTTTAAAACCGAAAAATTTTGATTCGAGATCGACAATTGCTAATCTCGGTCAACGTCAGGCCATTCTTCATGATGTTTCAACGGCCTTGGGAGTATATAGGGATTCTGGTACTCCAGCATTAGTACCGCTTGCCAAAAGAGATTTGGATGATGGTAGAGTGGGAGTATTTGTTTTACCACAGGAACGAGATGAGAAAAGAGCAATCGAAATTATTGGTAAGGTACCAATTCTCGAAAACGCTGTGCGCCTTCCTACAAAAAGAAAACGGAAAGAGGAGGGGAAATAACGGATATGGATTTACAGAAATTTATCCTCGCTGTTATTACAACGAATCCGAAAAAAGCTCCCGTCGCTTCAACTGTTTTTCACTGTGACAGTAAGGAAGAGATGGATGCAATCACAACAAATCTAGAAGCTATTCTCGATGGAATTGCCCACGCGCTGTCAGATGAGATTTATATCATTGTAAAGCATTAAGATGACAGTCTTCACCAAACAATCCAATCTTTTCATTGCGAGGAAGAAATCACTTTGTTAATATAATTAGGTTAGACCCTTCTAAGCTGGAAGGGTTTATTTAATAACACGAAGCAAATTTGACATTATTAACTAAGGCTCTTTTCGCAGACATTGTTTATTTTCTTACGAAAAAAACTTGTTTATTTTCTTACGAAAAAAACTTGTTTATTTTCTTACGAAAAAAACTTGTTTATTTTCTTACGAAAAACTTGTTTCTTTTCTTACGAAAAACTTGTTTCTTTTGAATCGTAGTATGGAATACAAATTACTTGTATTACCTAAAAAAGCGATAAGGGAGAAGTGAAAAGTGCCGTGCAAAAATGATGTGGCTTCTAAACCACCCAAGGGGTGGCAGCGCCCGGTAGGATGTGTAAATGTCGGCCCTAGATTTTTTTTGAAGAAAAGAATATGGACATTTACGAAAAAAACCACAATCATTGCGAAAACAGCGTTATCTAATGATTAAATTTCGATAAAGTAGAAGGAAAGGGTGATGTTCATGGTGAAACCTGTAGTAGCCATCGTTGGACGTCCAAACGTTGGAAAATCAACGATTTTTAACCGAATTGTAGGAGATAGAATTTCCATTGTAGAAGACATTCCAGGAGTAACAAGAGATCGAATATATAGTGCAGCAGAATGGCTCACACATGATTTTAATATTATTGATACTGGTGGTATTGATATTGGAGATGAACCATTTTTAGAACAAATTCGTGCGCAGGCACAAATTGCGATTGATGAAGCGGATGTTATTATTTTCTTAACGAATGGAAGAGAAGGTGTAACGGCTGCTGATGAAGAGGTTGCAAAAATTTTATATAAAGCGAAGAAGCCAGTTGTCCTAGCTGTAAATAAAATTGATAATCCAGAGATGCGAGATCAAATCTATGATTTTTATTCCCTAGGATTTGGTGAGCCGTTCCCAATTTCAGGTTCACATGGTCTAGGTTTAGGGGATTTGTTAGATGAAGCTGCAAAGCATTTTCCTACAGATCAAGGGGATAATTACGACCCAGATACCATTAAATTTTCACTTATTGGTCGTCCAAATGTCGGTAAATCCTCTTTAGTAAATGCTATACTTGGAGAAGAACGCGTAATTGTTAGTAACATAGCTGGTACAACGCGCGATGCGATTGACTCTATGGTTACAGTCAATGGTCAGAAGTATGTCATTATTGATACTGCTGGTATGCGTAAAAAAGGTAAGGTCTATGAAAGTACAGAAAAATACAGCGTTTTACGTGCTTTAAGAGCAATCGAACGTTCAGATGTCGTCTTAGTTGTACTTGATGGTGAAGAAGGAATCATTGAACAGGACAAGAAAATTGCTGGATATGCACATGAAGCAGGACGAGCAGTAGTGATTGTCGTGAACAAATGGGATGCAGTCGAAAAAGATGAAAAAACGATGAAGGCATTCGAACAAAATATTCGCGAGCATTTCTTATTCTTAGATTATGCGCCAATCGTCTTTTTATCTGCTCTTACAAAAAAACGAATCCATACATTGATTCCAATGATCGATATGGCTAGTGAAAATCATGCACGAAGAGTGGAAACAAGTGTGTTGAACGATGTCATTATGGATGCTGTTGCGATGAATCCGACACCAACCGATAATGGGAAACGTCTAAAAATTTACTATACAACGCAGGTAGCGGTTTCACCTCCAACTTTTGTTGTTTTTGTAAATGATCCGGAATTAATGCATTTCTCTTATCAGAGATTTTTAGAAAATCGTATTCGAGACGCTTTCGGTTTTGAAGGAACACCGATCAAAATCTTTGCTCGTGAACGTAAATAATCTATTGAAGGATGTGATTTTATGGAAAGAAAAGAAAAAATCACAGTCGTCGGTGCAGGGAGCTGGGGTACTGCATTGGCTCTTGTACTAGCTGATAATGGACATGATGTAAGGCTATGGGGACATAATCCTAAACAAATAGAGGAAATAAATCAGCTTCATACGAATAAAAAATACCTACCTGGTGTTGAACTGCCAAACAATATCGTTGGTTACAACACTTTAAAAGATGCTCTAAATGAGGTTGAAACTTGCATTTTAGCTGTACCTACGAAGGCGATCCGTGAGGTTCTAAATGATATGGCTAATGTCCGTCAAGAGCCTCTCACGATTGTTCACGTAAGTAAAGGGATCGAACCAGATACGTTATTAAGAATATCTGAAATGATTGAAGATGAGATGCCAGAGCATTTACTTCAAGATGTAGTGGTATTGTCTGGACCTAGTCATGCTGAAGAGGTCAGCATGCGTCATATCACAACTGTTACGGTATCTTCAAAAAATATTGAAGCGGCTGAAAAAGTACAGGATCTATTCATCAATTCCTATTTTCGTGTGTACACAAATCCTGATATTATCGGGGTGGAAATTGGTGGAGCTTTAAAGAATATCATTGCATTAGCTGCTGGAATTACAGATGGACTTGGCTATGGCGATAACGCGAAAGCGGCGTTAATTACAAGAGGATTAGCTGAGATTGCTCGTCTTGGTACGAAAATGGGCGCTAGTCCGTTAACCTTCTCAGGCCTAACTGGAATCGGTGATTTAATTGTAACGTGTACAAGCGTTCACTCAAGAAACTGGAGAGCAGGAAATCTTTTAGGGAAGGGCCAGAAGCTTGAAGAAGTTCTTGAAAATATGGGCATGGTGGTAGAAGGTGTTAGAACAACAAAGGCAGCTTATCAACTTGCAGAGAAATATCAGGTGAAAATGCCAATCACAACTGCGCTACATAATGTGCTTTTTCAGCACGCTAATCCTAAAGATGAGGTTGATGCCTTGATGACACGTGTGAAGACACACGAAATGGAGGATTTAGCAAACGTTCTTTCTAGTGAACAATAAGCATAGTTGCTTTTCGTGACTCCTAATTGGTGAAAGGTCCTTATTATTTCTAAAATATAGGCTTTCGAGGATGCGATTTCTAATGGAAATGCATACAATGGGAGCGAAGCAAACTGGTGAAATGAACAGGGTGTATGGTGTATTTAGTCAATTTAGGCTAAGGTAAAGAGCAGCCCCCTACTTTACTTTAGTCTTTTTTTTGTGTTGCTAAAACTTGAAAACCCATACAAGGTGCTTTTTTGATATAATACTACCGAAAAAGGAGTTGAGTTTATGTCACCATCCATGCTAAAAATGTGGATTTCTATTTCTGCTATGGGATTCATGGTCATTTCCATTCTCTTGATTTATCTTAGTCGTTACAAAATAAATATTGGTGTATTGAAATTTATGACAGCGTTGATTGCGTATATATTGTTAATTCTAAGCGGAATCATTATTCTTTTTGTAGTCATGAGTGGTCCGACCGCGTAATGCTAAATACATAGAATAGAAGGATTGATACATATGAATAAAAGCGTTCGAATTTTATTAACTTTGGTCATCGCTTCCGCTATTTTAGCAGGCTGTGCGTATCCGCAGGATAGATTAGCCCAAAATCAGACTCCTTATCAAGATCAAATAGAATCTGTTCAGTCTGCTGTTGATCAGTTCCAAAAGGATAAGGGCGGAATCCTTCCGATTAAAACGAAAGAGCAGGACACTCCGATTTATCAAAAGTACTTGATAGATTTCAAGCAAATAGCTCCAACATATATGGCCGAGCCTCCAGGAAATTCGTTTGAATCTGGTGGGATATTTCAATATGTCTTGATTGATGTTGAGACGGATCCAACAGTCAAAATTTTTGATTTAAGAATAGCGGAAACAATTCGTGACCTAAATTTAAGGATCAAAATGGAGAAATATCCTCCTTATAAAGAACGACTCGCTGAAAACGTCTATTCTTTAGATTTTGAAAAGCTAGGCTATAAGGAAGACCCAGTGGTGACTAGTCCATTTACAAATCAAGAACTACCGTTCATTATTACAGGAAATGCTGAGATTTATGTTGATTATCGGAAGGACCTATATCAAATTATGCAAAAATCAGGAGTAAAAATGGAACCTGGTGAGGACCTTCGTAAAATTCTTCATGAAGAATCGATGTTTGTTCCAGCATATTCTTTGCCTTATACTCTTGATCCAGAAACAAATGAAATCGTGTATGGTACAGCAGGCGAAAATTAGAACGTTATTTAGCTAAGTGATAAATAGTCATAACCCTTTTCTTACAGGAATATATTGTAGGAGAAGGGTTTTTATTTTATATTTTTATAAATTTTTTTACATGGAAAAAGAGACTGGATAAATGGATGTAAGCGTAACTTTAGTAAATCGAAAAGACTAGTAGGAAAACAAGTTTATGAAATAAGGAGGGCAAAAATTTTAGAAAACTGTCATACAGATGTAGGACAACGTCATAAGTATATATTGTCTATATATAGCACTAAAATTCGGATAAATATTATCCCACTAACTCATGATTTCAGGAGGGGATCACTTGGAAAAGGTAGATATTTTTAAGGATATTGCCGAAAGGACAGGCGGCGATATATATTTAGGAGTAGTTGGAGCAGTTCGAACTGGGAAGTCCACATTCATTAAAAAATTCATGGAACTAGTCGTTCTTCCGAATATGGATAACGAGGCCGAGAGAGCTCGTACCCAAGATGAACTGCCTCAAAGTGCAGCGGGAAGAACAATTATGACTACAGAACCAAAATTTGTACCAAATCAAGCAGCATCGATTCATGTTAGTGAAGGACTAGATGTCAATATTCGTTTAGTTGATTGTGTGGGCTATACGGTTCCAGGTGCAAAGGGCTATGAGGACGAGAATGGCCCTAGGATGATTAATACACCATGGTATGAGGAACCGATTCCATTTCATGAAGCTGCGGAAATTGGCACGCGCAAGGTCATTCAAGAGCATTCTACAATTGGAGTTGTCATTACAACCGATGGAACTATCGGTGAAATTCCAAGAGCAGACTATATTGAGGCCGAAGAAAGGGTCATTGCCGAACTGAAAGAAGTAGGTAAGCCGTTCATCATGGTCATCAATAGTGTACAGCCTCACCATCCTAATACAGACGCTCTTCGCGGGGAATTGATGGTGAAATATGATATTCCTGTACTCGCTATGAGCATCGAGGGCATGCGTGAGACAGACGTACTTAATGTAATGCGAGAAGCATTATACGAATTCCCAGTCCTAGAAGTGAATGTCAATCTTCCTAGCTGGGTTATGGTTCTAAAAGAAGATCATTGGCTAAGAGAGAGCTATCAGGAAGCTGTTAAGGAAACTGTGAAAGATATTAAGAGACTTCGTGATGTCGACAGGGTTGTACAATTGTTCAGTGACTACGAATTCATCGAAAGAGCTGGATTAGCTGGGATTGAAATGGGTCAAGGGGTAGCGGAAATCGACCTATTTGCTCCAGACGAACTCTATGACGATATTCTAAAAGAAATTGTCGGAGTTGAGATCCGTGGGCGCGACCATTTACTAGAATTAATGCAAGACTTCGCTCATGCAAAACAGGAGTATGATGTCATTTCTGATGCTTTAAAAATGGTAAAACAAACAGGCTATGGAATTGCAGCTCCTTCACTTGCAGATATGAGTTTAGATGAGCCAGAAATCATTCGCCAAGGAGCAAGATTTGGTGTCAGATTAAAGGCGGTTGCACCGTCTATCCACATGATTAAGGTAGATGTAGAGTCAGAGTTTGCACCAATTATCGGTACAGAAAAGCAAAGTGAAGAATTGGTCCGATATTTAATGCAAGACTTTGAGGATGACCCACTATCTATTTGGAATTCTGATATATTTGGTCGTAGCTTAAGCTCCATCGTTCGAGAAGGGATTCAAGCTAAGCTATCTTTAATGCCTGAGAACGCTCGCTACAAGTTAAAAGAGACACTAGAAAGAATCATAAACGAAGGATCCGGCGGCCTAATCGCCATTATTCTATAGATGCTTGGAAGACTCTGTTTCAGAGTCTTTTTTTCTTTTGCGTTTTTAACGGGTTTATCTTCAAAATTCTAAATTCCGACGTTTACACTTACCGGGTGGTTTAATGATACAAATTACTTTTGTATGACAATTTTCGCTATTTTTCTATTTTTTGTGGGATAAATTGTTATTCTTTTAATCAATCTTAAAGTAACAATCTTTGTGAAAAGAGCCTTCACATTAAAGGTTTTTCATGTTAATTTCTTGCTTTTTCTGGTAGAAAAAGTGAATTTGATAGAATGAAACTTGAAGAAAAATAAGACCTATTAAAGGGGAGAAAACACTTGATTTAAGTGGGTTTTTGGATGAATTTATGGCTGGAGAAATTTTTAGTTTAAACATAGTCTAAAAGTATCATTTTTTTCGCTCCATCCTCGACAAAATATGACAAATTCATATCAAAAATGAAAAGATTACCATTATTTCGCTAAATTTTCTTGATAAGCTTAATTGATTGTGATAATCTTTTAACAGAATTACTGATGCGAATGACTTGAATCCTTGAAAATAAAGGGTTTTTAAAGAAAAAATGTTGAAATCTTGATTTTTATCATTTATTATATGGCATGGGTACATTCCCCGTCATTAGTGAATTCATCACATTAGTTGATTAACTTTCGCTTTTTGTCATATAATGCTCCCATTACAGCAGAAAAATGTTGAAATAGGGATAAAAACAAGTCTTAGGCGTATAGAAATCAGTAATTTTGTTTACAAATGATGATAAGAATGCAATTTTCAACTTAATGGATTGAATTTTTTGGGAGGAGGTGAAAGGCATGAACAAGACAGAACTAGTTAATGCAGTTGCGGAAAGCAGTGAACTTTCTAAAAAGGACGCTACTAAAGCAGTTGATGCAGTATTTGATTCCATCTTAAATGCTTTAAAAGATGGTGATAAAGTACAATTAATCGGTTTCGGAAACTTTGAGGTACGTGAGCGTGCAGCTCGTAAAGGTCGTAACCCTCAAACTGGCGAAGAAATTGAAATTTCTGCTAGCAAGGTACCTGCTTTCAAACCAGGTAAGGCGCTTAAAGACGCAGTAAAATAATTACATAAAAGTACTTTAAGCTTATCTTGATAAAAAAGGCACGCATTTATACATGCGTTGCCTTTTTTATTTTTATGGAAAAATCGATATTCTAGAAGGTAGAGTAATTAGCATGTTCAGCCTTAACACTATAAATAAATTCTTCTGTTTTGCTTGAACTAAAATAGTTATGCTAATATGTTATTGTTATACTTATGAGTACAAAATGAAATACATAAAACTAGTGTTAGTTTGTTAAGGCTGAGGAGGATACATAATGACAAAAGTAAATCGTGCCCAAATTGAAGAGGCGGTACGTTTAATATTAGAAGCCGTAGGAGACGACCCAAATCGTGAAGGCGTATTAGATACACCGAAAAGGGTTGCAAAAATGTATGAAGAAGTATTTCAAGGGCTAAACCAGGACCCACGTGAGTACTTTGAAACTATTTTTAGTGAAGATCATGAAGAACTTGTATTAGTAAAGGATATCCCATTCTACTCCATGTGCGAACATCATCTTGTTCCTTTTTACGGAAAAGCGCATGTAGCCTATATTCCACGTAATGGTAGGGTTACGGGATTAAGTAAGCTAGCGCGTGCGGTGGAAGCAGTCGCAAAAAGACCACAGCTTCAAGAAAGAATTACTTCTACGGTTGCAGATGCGATCATGGAAAAGCTTGAGCCGCATGGTGTAATGATCGTCGTAGAGGCAGAGCATATGTGCATGACGATGCGAGGCGTGAAAAAGCCTGGAGCAAAAACGATTACCACGGCTGTACGAGGAACATTTGCTGATGATAGCAATGCTCGTGCAGAAATTCTATCACTAATCAAGCAATAGAGAAGTTTCTGTGTCGACTAAATCTTAGAGAATAGTCGACACTTCTCTATAGGGAATAAAGTGATGTCTAAATATTGATGAGTTGAAAGGTGATCGAATGGAGAACAAACCAACTGGAGATTATGTTGTTATTAAAGCTATTGAAGACGGTGTAAATGTAATCGGTCTTACTCGAGGTACCGATACAAGATTTCATCACTCGGAAAAGCTGGATAAAGGCGAAGTAATGATTGCTCAGTTCACAGAACATACATCAGCGATCAAAGTAAGAGGGCACGCGAAGATTTTGACTTCTCAAGGTGAAATTGAAAGTGAGCCAAAAAAGTAGAGTTGAAAGCAATACACAGAATACTCTATATTTTTACAAACAGAGCAATATTAAATTCATTTATGATATAATTGTCATTGCGTTTACATGAATGAAATAATACAGAAAATTCTTCGATTCCGATAAAATCTGTTTCCATTTAAAAGTTTTATTTAGTAATACATTTATTGTGAAAATCAATCGTATTTATATAAATAGCCTTCAATATAAACTTGGGAATACAAGGGTGATTACATGCAGGACCTTCAAAAAAAATGCGAGTATGTTAGGGAGAAAATTAAAGGAAGGATTAGTCATCCCTTCTTATCCCAAAATATCGAAGCACCCATTATCGACGATGATAAGCTTCTTCTTCTTGTTTCCTTTTTGGACGAAAAGGGAATGTCCTTAGATGAGATTGAGCATTATGCAGTTCCGACGCTGCTATTGCAAATTGCTCTTGATACGCATGAAAAGGTAACGAATGATATGACAGGAGAAACCAATCAAAAGCATCGTCAACTAACTGTGTTAGCAGGAATCTATTATAGTGGTTTATATTACAAGATTCTGGCAGAGCAAGACGATATTGAGGTCATTCGCTTACTAGCTGAGGGCATTGAAACAATTAACGATCAGAAAATAATTGTTTATCAACAGGAAGTAAACGGAATTGAAAGTTTGATGGATAGTCTAAAAAGAATCGAATCTTCTCTCTATCAAAAATTAATTAATCATATACAAGCTCCAGGTTGGAATGATTTAATTGCCAATTATATGTTTATTAAACGTTTGATTTCGGAAAAAGAGTTATTTGCTCAAACAAAACGCTCAGTCGTATTCGAAGCTTTGAAAAAGCTTGTTTTTCCGAAACATGAACACTCCCTTCGAGAACTGTCACATGAGCAAAAGAAATATTTAATTCTTATCTGTGATAAATATATAAATTTTTCAAAAGAGCAATTAATTAAGGCAAAAAGAAACCTCTCAATTCTTAATGAAGCTGTTGATGAAAAGATTGAGGATATTTTACATCAACATCAGCTAGGTGCTAAATCGCTTGTGGAAGAAGGATGAAAATGAGCCAGTCCAAAGAACAACGTGTACATGGAGTTTTTGAAAAAATCTCAGATAACTATGATAAAATGAATTCGGTTATTAGCTTTCAACTGCATAAAAAATGGCGCGATGATACAATGAAACGTATGAATGTTCAAGCAGGGAAAAAGGCGTTAGATGTTTGTTGTGGTACTGCTGATTGGACAATCACACTCGCTGAAAAAATTGGACCAAATGGTGAAGTAATTGGTTTGGACTTTAGTAAGAACATGCTAAAGGTCGGTGAGGAAAAGGTTAAGAATTTAAATCTTAATCAAGTGAAGCTTATCCATGGTAACGCAATGGAACTTCCGTTTGAAGATAATACGTTTGATTATGTGACAATCGGATTTGGTTTAAGAAATGTACCAGATTATCTACAAGTATTAAAAGAGATGAATCGTGTACTTAAACCAGGTGGGATTGGAGTTTGCCTAGAAACTTCACAACCAACGATGTTTGGGTATCGCCAGCTATTCTTTTTCTACTTTCGCTTTATCATGCCGTTGTTTGGAAAGCTTTTTGCAAAGAGCTACAATGAATATGCGTGGCTTCATGAATCAGCAAGAGATTTCCCAGGAATGAAAGAGTTAGCAAGAATGTTTGAAACTGCTGGATTTAAGAAGGTTACTTATAAACCATACAGTGGCGGTGCAGCAGCTGTTCATATCGGCCACAAGGAATAAATGTGCTCTTAAAAAAACTTAAGTCAAAAATTTGACTTAAGTTTTTAATTAGATAAGGGATTTTATTGATATAATTATAAGGATTGAACTTAATAATTAATAGTCAAGGCAGAGCTGGTGAAGTTATTATGAAACTAAAAATGATGTATTCATTTTTAGTGAGGCTAGCTTTAGAATAGAAAGAACAATTTATTAGATGGCAGAGCTGGTGAAGTGAAATGAAACTAAAAATGATGTATTCATTTTTAGTGAGGCTAGCTTTAGAATAGAAAGAAACAATTTATTAGATGGCAGAGCTGGTGAAGTTATTATGAAACTAAAAATGATGTATTCATTTTTGAACTCGGATATCAACATAATAGAAAAAACGTTAGAGGATACTGTGCATGGTGAATCACCGTTGTTACAAGAAGCCTCTTTACATTTACTCCAAGCAGGTGGAAAAAGAATCCGCCCTGTTTTTGTTTTACTTGCTGGGAAATTCGGGCGTTATGACATTCATGTAATTAAAGAAGTTGCTGTTGCACTGGAGTTAATTCATATGGCATCTTTGGTTCATGATGATGTTATCGACGATGCTGATCTGCGCCGCGGAAGACCGACGATAAAGAACAAATGGGATAACCGCTTTGCCATGTATTCAGGAGATTACATTTTTGCCAAGGCTTTGGAGTTAATGACCAAGATTGATGACCCAATTGCACACAAAATTTTAGCGAATACCATCGTCGAGCTATCGATTGGTGAAATTGAACAAATTAAAGATAAATATCGCTTCGAACAAAATTTTAGAGATTATTTATTGCGAATCAAGAGAAAGACAGCATTGTTAATTGCAGCAAGCTGTCAATTAGGTGCAGTTGCGGCTGGAGTCGACGAAAGTCTTCATCGTAAGCTTTACCGTTTTGGATATTTTGTTGGCATGAGCTTTCAGATTACCGATGATATTTTGGATTTTACCGGTACAGAGAAAGAGTTGGGGAAGCCTGCTGGAGGAGATTTACTCCAAGGAAATATCACATTGCCTGTTCTTTTCGCAATGGAAGATGAGAAACTTCGCTCAGAGATCGTTAAAGTTCATGAGGATATGACCCAAGATGAAATCAATTCAATCATTTCCTTAATCAAAAAGTCGAATGCTATTGAAAGATCTATTGAAATTAGCAATCGCTATTTAGATAAAGCCTTAGAGGTTTTAGAGGATATGCCGAATAATCGTGCTAAGAGAACCCTTCAAGATATTGCACTATACATCGGAAAAAGGAAGTACTAAGCACCACCACTCCTAAAGTTTGTTGCTAAATTGCGAAAATAATGATAATATTTTCGTGGACTGGTAATAATATGAAGTCCTAACATACATAAGAATTTTAGGAGTGGAGTTCATGGAAAAGACATTTTTAATGGTAAAACCTGATGGCGTACAACGTAATTTAATTGGTGAAATCGTTTCCCGCTTTGAAAAGAAGGGATTTCAGTTAGTTGGAGCTAAGCTAATGAGCATTCCGCAAGAATTAGCCGAGCAGCATTATGGGGAGCACAAAGAACGCCCTTTCTTTGGAGAACTAGTAGATTTCATTACTTCCGGTCCAGTATTTGCAATGGTATGGGAAGGCGAAGATGTTATTGCTAGCGCTCGTGGAATGATGGGTAAAACCAATCCGAAAGATGCTGCTCCTGGTACAGTTCGTGGAGATTTTGCTGCTACTGTAGGAAAAAATATCATTCATGGTTCAGATTCACCTGAAAGTGCAGAAAGAGAAATTGGCTTATTCTTCAAAGAAGAAGAACTAGTATCTTATTCAAAACTAATTACTGAGTGGGTCTATTAATTAAGAGAATCCGTGCAATCATAATTGCGCGAAAGTTATCAATACTATAAAAGTAAGCGCTTGTATAAAATTGCAAGCGCTTTTTTAAATACTCCGCAAGATTTTTCCTTCGTACCGCTCCAATTTTTGTTATTTTTGTTATACTTATGGGTATGTGATTTAATCTTACGGAACGTAATGCATAGGGAGAATAGATATGGTACAAGACTATGAACAGTTTGTAGTAAATATTAAGAAAAAAACAGGAATTGATCTTGCTCTTTATAAGGAAGCGCAAATGAAGCGGAGATTGACTTCTCTATATGAAAAAAGAGGTTTTCGTTCTTTCCAAGAATATTATCTGGCCGTCAGTGAGGATAAAAAGCTATTAGAGGAATTCCTTGATAGAATGACTATAAATGTATCTGAATTTTATCGTAATGGAAAGAGATGGGAAGTGCTGGAGAAAAAACTACTTCCTAAATTACTCGAAAAGAATGGTCGCCTGAAAATTTGGAGTGCTGCCTGTTCAACTGGGGAAGAGCCTTATACAATTGCGATGATTTTATCGAAATTTATGCCACTTTCCCAAGTGCAAATTTTGGCAACGGATATCGACGAAAATGTCATTACAAGGGCAAAAATAGGTGCTTATCCTGAAAGGTCTCTAAATGAAGTCCCTGAAGATATGAAAAGAAAATACTTTACACAGGATGGGAGCTTTTTCAAAATTTCGGAAGAGATTAAGAAAACCGTTACCTTTAAGAAACAAAACTTGCTAGCAGATCCATTCGGCGGTCCATTTGATTTAATTGTCTGTCGAAATGTATTAATCTATTTTACAGAGGATGCGAAAGATATTCTTTATAAAAAATTCTCAGGAGCTCTAAAACAGGATGGAATCTTTTTTGTTGGGAGTACAGAGCAAATTTTCAATCCAAGCGTTTATGGTTTTGAGACTGAGGATACCTTCTTTTATAAGAAAAATTAGAGCCAAATAAGGCTCTATTTTTCTATTCTTTAAAAAAGCTGTGATAGAATATAGGCAATATTAGTTGTGAAGACGTAAATTTTTAATATTTTCAATCTTATACTATTTTTATTTTTGCACATATGTTATATTGGTACATAATCCTTTAAAGCGTTGAAGGAGGAAAGAGTTTATGAGATATTTAACAGCGGGAGAGTCACATGGCCCCCAATTAACAACAATTATCGAAGGATTACCAGCCGGTATGCCTTTGCTTGCTGAGGATATTAATGAAGAATTAGCAAGACGTCAAAAAGGGTATGGCCGTGGTCGAAGAATGCAAATTGAAAAAGATACGGCTCAAATTGCCAGTGGGATTAGACATGGACTTACCCTTGGTTCTCCAGTAGCCTTAGTCGTTGAGAATAACGACTGGAAGCATTGGACAAAGATCATGGGACAAGAACCTCTCGAGCTTGATGAGGGAGAAGAAGTAAAGCGTAAGATTACTCGTCCACGCCCTGGTCATGCTGATCTAAACGGTGGACTGAAATATGGTCACCGCGATTTGCGAAATGTACTAGAGCGTTCATCAGCACGTGAAACAACTGTGAGAGTTGCTGCTGGTGCAGTTGCGAAGAAACTTTTATCCTTATTAGGAATCGAAGTTGCTTCACATGTTGTAGAAATTGGTGGAGTAAAAAGTGAAGTTCGAAATTATAAATCTATAAGCTCATTAAAAGAGATTACCGAAAATTCTCCTGTTCGCTGTCTTGATCCGAAAGCGGAAGTAGAAATGATGAAAGCCATTGATCAAGCAAAGGAAAATGGCGACTCCATTGGGGGAATTGTTGAAGTTATCGTCGAAGGAATGCCTCCTGGTGTTGGAAGCTATGTTCACTATGATCGCAAGCTAGATGCAAAACTAGCAGCAGCGATTGTCAGTATCAACGCATTTAAAGGCGTTGAATTTGGGATTGGCTTTGAGGCTGCTCATAAGCCAGGTAGTGAAGTCCACGATGAAATTGCTTGGAATGAACAAGATGGATATTATCGTAAATCAAATCGACTAGGTGGATTTGAAGGGGGGATGACGACAGGGATGCCAATTGTCGTTCGTGGTGTGATGAAACCAATCCCAACTTTATACAAACCTCTTCAAAGTGTCGATATTGATACAAAAGAACCTTTTACGGCAAGTATTGAGCGTTCAGATAGCTGTGCTGTACCTGCTGCAGCGGTTGTGGCAGAGCACGCAGTTGCTTGGGAGATTGCTTCTGCAATAGTCGACCAATTTTATGCTGATCGTCTAGATACTTTAATCGATACAGTGGAAAAGCAACGTCAATATGCGAGGGAGTTCTAATGGAAGGATTAACGATACATACATCTTCTAAGGATTACCCAGTTTATGTTGGCACTGGTGTTATTGAAGAGCTCGGGAGTTTTCTTAAGGAAAAATTTCCGTCCTTAACAAATCTATTAATTATTACGGATGAAAATGTAGGAGAGAGATACTTATCAATATTGGTAAGTGTCCTTTCTGATTTTAAGCCGTTATCTTATACGGTTCCAAACGGAGAATTTGCCAAAACGTTCGAAATTTATCAGCAATGTTTGACCTTTGCCTTAGAGAAAAAACTTGATCGGAAATCAATGATTCTTGCATTTGGTGGGGGAGCCGTTGGAGATCTAAGTGGGTTTGTAGCGGCCACTTACATGCGTGGTATTCCTTTTATCCAAATCCCTACAACAATTCTGGCGCATGATAGTGCAGTAGGTGGGAAAGTAGCAATCAATCATCCACTAGGGAAGAATATGATTGGTGCCTTCTATCAGCCTGAAGCGGTCTTCTATGATTTGGATTTTCTTCACTCATTACCAATACATGAGAGAAGATCGGGATTTGCTGAAGTGGTTAAAGAAGCACTCATTTCTGATTTGAATTTTTACCAATGGTTAGAAGAGCATATCTCTAATTTAGAGCAATTAACCGAAGAACAGTTTTCCTATATGTTAGAAAAAGGAATTGCTATTAAAGGTTCTTTCGTTTCAAAAGATGAGAAAGAATCAGGCGTTCGTGCGTTCCTGAATTTAGGGCACACACTTGGCCATGCGATTGAAGGGGAAGCTGGGTACGGAAAAATCACTCATGGGGAAGCAGTCATGATTGGAATGGTGTTCGCTTTAGAACTTAGTTGTGAATTACTTGGTCTTACTTTTAATCTTTCAAAGTTCAAAAATTGGGTGAAAAAGCTCGGCTATGAAATCGCAATTCCAACACATTTGGATCATCAAAGGTTAATATACAGAATGAAACAGGATAAAAAATCGGTTGGCGGACATGTACAATTTGTGCTCCTAAATCAAATTGGCGAACCGGTGTTGAAAGAGATAGATGACCAATATTTATTAGAAAGCTTAAAAATGTATAGAGGAGAGGTGGAATAATTTGCTCAGAGGGGTAAGGGGAGCTATCACAATCGAAGAAAACACAGAATCCGTAATTGTCGAAGCGACAAAACGAATGATGGATGAGCTTATTTCTTTAAATGAACTTGAAGCAGATAAGGTAGCTTCGGTATTCATTTCTGTTACGGAAGAAATAGATGCTGCATTTCCAGCTAAAGCTTTAAGGCTGTTAGATGGATGGACATATGTTCCGGTCATGTGTATGAGAGAAATCCCAGTGGTTGGTTCTCTCGAAAATTGTATCCGTGTGATGGTACATGTAAATACAGATAAGAATCAAGAAGATATCCACCATGTTTATTTAGAAAAAGCAATGGTTTTAAGACCGGATTTAAACGCATAGACAAAAATCAATTTTAAATAGAGTGGGTGATTGTTGTGAGATGGAAAGACGAAATTTTAAATTTAACCCCGTACCAGCCGGGAAAGTCAATTGGAGCAGTCAAACGGCAATACGGATTGGATAAAATTGTGAAACTTGCCTCAAATGAAAATCCATTTGGATGCTCCAAAGAGGCTCTGAAAACAATTCGTGAATTTGATCGGTCGCTCGCTTTATATCCAGATGGATATGCAACAGATCTTCGTGAGGCCCTTGCGAAAAAACTTGATGTGAAGCCTACTGAATTGATTTTTGGAAATGGGTCTGACAATATTATTCAAATTATTTCTCGAGCGCTATTAAGACCGGGATATAATACAGTTATGGCTGTACCAACTTTCTCTCAGTATAAGCACAATGCAGTAATTGAGGGAGCTGAAGTCAGGGAAATACCATTAATTGATGGAGAACATGACTTAGAAGACATGCTTAAGGCAATTGATGATAAAACAAATATCGTTTGGGTATGTAGCCCGAATAACCCAACAGGTACATATATTAAAGAAAGCACATTAGTATCCTTTTTAGAAAGAGTGCCACTAGAAACACTGGTTGTCTTAGACGAGGCTTATTACGAGTATGTGGTCGCTGAGGATTATTATGATGCAATTGAATTAGCGAAACGATTTGAAAATGTAATCGTTTTACGCACATTCTCTAAAATTTATGGATTAGCGAGTCTTCGGATTGGTTACGGTGTTGGACATGAAACAGTAATACGAGCGCTTGAACCGGTCCGTGAACCGTTTAATGCAAATTCTTTTGCACAAGCAGCTGCGATATCAGCATTAGATGATCAAAGATACGTAGAAGCATGTAAGCAAAAAAACCGAGCAGGCATGGCGCAATTTTATCAATTTTGCGATGAGAATAACCTCGCATATATGCCTTCACAAGGGAACTTTATTTTGATTGACTTTAAGGTGAATGGAAATGAGGTATTCCAATATTTACTTGAACGAGGCTACATCGTACGTTCGGGGGTTGCTCTTGGCTTCCCAACATGTGTACGTGTAACTGTTGGTTCTGAAGAAGAAAATAGTGGACTATTAACTGTAATTAAAGAATTCATCTCCTCTAAAGAATTTGCAAGTTAAAATGTAGTAAAAGCAGGTGATCTCTTGAACGGGCATGTTTTTGTGATTGGGCTAGGACTTATCGGGGGTTCACTGGCTCTTTGTATTAAAAAGGAGCATCCAGACGCAACGATTATGGGTTACGATGTGAGCGAAAAACAAAGTCAACTAGGAAAAATGCTAGGGGTCATTGATGAAATCATTGATGAAATTCCAAAAGGTGCTGCTAGAGCGGATTTGATATTAATTGCGACTCCTGTTAAGGAAGTTGAAAGAATCATTGAGTTACTTTGTGATGTACCTTTAAAGGATAATGTCATCATTTCTGATGCAGGGAGCACCAAATTAGAAATCGTAAAAAAAGCAGCTTGTCTAAAAGAAAAGGGAATTACCTTTATTGGTGGTCATCCGATGGCAGGTTCCCACAAAAGTGGGGTTACAGCTGCTAAATCAATTCTTTTTGAAAATGCCTTTTATTTATTAACTCCAGAAAAGGATACTAGAATTGAGGATGTTGAAAAACTCCAAGACTGGTTAATGGGAACAAAGGCAAGATTTTTACAAGTGATGCCAGAGGAGCATGATTACATAACAGGGGTGATTAGTCACTTTCCTCATGTTATTGCTGCTTCACTCGTTCATCAAGCGGAGAAAACGAGCTTGAAGCAAAATCTGATCACGCGACTTGCTGCTGGAGGTTTTCGAGATATTACGAGGATTGCTTCGAGTAGCCCAGAAATGTGGAGAGATATTTCTTTACATAATAAAGCCGTTCTAATTGAATTATTGCAAGAATGGCAGAATGAGATGGATAAGGTCACTCAAATGCTTCAAGAGGAACAAGAGGTAGAGATCTACGAATACTTTTTCCAAGCAAAACGATTTCGGGATGAAATGCCGATAAAAGAAAAGGGAGCGATCCCGGCTTTTTATGATTTATTTGTAGATATCCCTGACTATCCGGGGATCATTTCGGAAATTACAGGCTATTTGGCCAAAGAGAACATCAGTTTAACGAATATTCGCATTCGCGAGGCTCGTGAAGGTATATACGGAGTACTTGATATTAGCTTTCAAACGGAAGAAGACCGTGAAAAAGCGGAACAATGTATAAAATGTTATACGAACTATGAAACGTCAATGGGGTTGTAAAAGGGATGATGATATGAAAACCACACTATTATCGATTAAAAAAGATAAGTTGCAGGGACAAATAACGATTCCTGGAGATAAATCGATTTCCCACCGTTCGATTATGTTTGGAGCAATTGCTCAAGGGAAAACCACAGTTACGAATTTTTTAACTGGTGATGATTGTTTAAGTACGATTGCTTGTTTTCGAAAGCTAGGGGTTAAAATCGAATTAGATGAAGAAAAGGTAGTCGTTTATGGCCAGGGACTTGATGGACTTGTTGAACCGAGAGATATACTAGATGTCGGTAATTCAGGAACAACGATCCGTCTTATGCTTGGAATTCTAGCTGGCCGTCCGTTCTTTTCTACTTTGATTGGCGACGAATCGATTGGAAAAAGACCGATGACAAGGGTAACCAAACCGCTACGAAGCTTAGGGGCTGATATTGACGGAAGAAATGGTGGAGAATATACACCTATTTCCGTTAGAGGCGGAAACCTTGAAGGGATGGAATATGAATTGCCTGTTGCAAGTGCGCAGGTTAAATCTTCTATTTTACTTGCAGGTCTTCAGGCAAATGGAAAGACTAAAGTCATTGAACCATCAAAAACAAGAGATCATACTGAGCGAATGATTAAACATTTTGGTGGAGAAGTAGAAGTTGATGGGCTTTCGATTACAGTTCAAGGCGGCCAAGCTCTAAAAGGAGCTGATATCCACGTACCTGGGGACATTTCTTCAGCAGCTTTTTTCCTGGTTGCAGGTGCGATTGTTCCGAACAGTGAGATCACATTAAAAAATGTGGGGCTTAATCCGACAAGAACAGGAATTCTGGATGTTCTAGAGGAAATGGGTGCTGATTTTGAAATTGTGAATGAGAGAGACAGTTTCGAGCCAGTCGGGGATATAGTGATACGCACTTCTTCCCTAAAAGGAATCACGATCGGAGGAGACACAATCCCAAGACTGATCGATGAAATTCCTGTCATTGCCTTGCTTGCTACACAAGCAGAAGGAAGCACGGTGATAAAAGACGCGGAAGAGCTTAAGGTAAAAGAAACAAATCGTATCGATACGGTTGTGAATGAACTGAAAAAATTAGGAGCGAATATTGAAGCGACTGAAGATGGCATGATCATTCATGGGAAAACTTCATTAACTGGAGGAACGGTAAATAGTCATGGCGATCATCGGATTGGTATGATGCTTGCTATTGCTGCATTGATTTGTAATGAAGAAACAACTCTTGAGAATCAAGAGGCGATTTCTGTTTCATATCCAAACTTTTTTAGTCATTTAAAGAGTTTGCTTCATAATTAGAAAGAGCTGCAGGAGGTCTGCAGCTTTTTCTATTATGTTCCCTGCATATATTTTTTTCACAGAGCATAGCTTGTCATAAGACCGTTGAAGAGGTGGTTTTATGACATATATTATTGAAGACGCAAATGTATTAAGAGAGGACAAGGTAGAACAAATCTCCCTGTTAATTAAGGGTGAAAGATTTCATTCACTAAGATCTACGTTTAAAAGGTTTACACACATGAGGGTAAATGCAAATTCTTTTATCATGACTAAGCCTCACATACTTTTTAGTCCCCAAATCCCAGTAGATGCCTCATTTCCTACGATGAAGCAATTTTATATCGAGGAATTCCTTAACAAAGGGTGCACGATGTTCTTGACCTATGTGGAGGTTGAAAAAGAGAATTTGTTAAAGCCTGCACTCAATAAAATGAAGACAAGGTTATTGAATAGCCCAATTGACTATTGTATTGGGGTGAGAGTTCAACCGAAGCTCTTAACGCCAACTTTTTTAAGAAAATGTCGGCGTGAAAAAATTCCCGCTATTTTTGTAGAAGTTGAGGATGATGGGATGCTCGAGCGGTTACCATGGGGATGGCTAAGGGAGGCCATGTTTCCGTATAATAGTCCACTTATTCCAATTTTTAAGGCCGACAAAGCAAGAATGAAAAACCGAGCAAAATTAAGATGGACAAGCTTACTCTACGAAGAGAAGATTCCATTTATAGAAGATGAATTAGTTCCGAACGGCCCCATTTCTCACCTTCATTTATGTAAAATGGGCATTTATCCTCTTAAATCGGGTATACATCAAGGTGGCGAGGTGAGCTACAACTTTTACGCAAAAGAAGCTATTGAGAATAATATAATGGAAGCGGAGCTTTTTCAAAAATATAATGAGCGGTTAAAGGTAACCGTTCATAAGGGCACTGTAATTAGAGCAGGGCTAGATGTACTGTTTCGTCCAGGATTTGGAGAACATGTTATTATAAACACTCCGAATTTTTTTATAAATGAATAAGTGAAAACGTCAAACGGGTACAATTCGTGATTTTCCTTTATAATGATTACGACTAGCTACTATTAATTAAGGGATTTGGGAAAGGATTAATACATGGATAAGATTAATAAGATCATTGCTCTTTTAGAAAACGGTCAGCATGAAGAGGCGCTTGCTGGATACGAAAAAATCTTAAAGAATGGTACAAATGATGAACGATTACTACTTGGAGAAGAATTGTTCCATTATGGCTTTTTAGAGGAAGCGAAAAAACTTTTTGAAAGACTTCTCGAAGCTTATCCAGAGGAAGGAGAGATTCTTGTCAGCCTTGCAGAAATTCTGGTAGAGCAAGGGCAGGAGGATGAAGCTCTTCAAACCTTAAATAAAATCCATGAGGATGACCCAAGTTATCCTCAAAGCCTTCTTTTACAGGCAGATTTATATCAAATGGAAGGGTTATATGAAGTGAGTGAGCAGAAATTACTCCAAGCAAAGTCTACTCTTCCTGATGAATTTATTATCGATTTTGCCTTGGGTGAACTCTATATGGAACAAGGTAGATTTATTGAAGCGATAAGAGCTTACGACAAGGTCTTGCCATTCGAAGTTGAGATCGCTGGTGTAAATGTACATCAAAGATTAGGAGATGCTTATAGTGCAGGTGGTGCATTTGAAGAAGCATTGACTCATTATGATAAAGCATTAGAGGATAGCTTGGAGATTAATACATTATTCCATTATGCGCTTACCGCTTACCAAGCAGGTATGAACAAAACAGCGATCGAGAAGTTTAGAGAGTTGAAGGAATTAGATCCTGAATACCATTCCTTATACTTATACTTAGCCAAATCGTATGAGCGAGAAGAGGATTTGGAAAATAGCTTCCAAGCGATTCAGGAAGGGCTAAGATACGATGAATATAATAAGGATTTGTCTTTCTATGCTGGCAAAATTGCATTAAAACTAGGCAACGAAGAAGAAGCGGAAAATCAATTTAGACAGGCGCTTGTGCTAGATCCAGAATTCATTGAAGCGGCTCTAACATTAAATAAGCTTCTCTTACATCAAGAACGGTATGAAGACGTATTAGAAATTATTGAGTTATTTAATGAGAATGACATAGAAGAACCTCAACTTATATGGGATGAGGCCGTTGCGTTACAGCATTTGGAAAAATATTCTGAGGCATTAAACAAATATCAACTTGCATATAATTCTTTAAAGAATGATTTAGATTTTCTCACAGATTATGGATACTTTTTAATGGAAGAAGGAAAAAGAGAAGAGGCTATCGAAATATTTAGTATGCTTCTCAAAAAGGATCCGTCTAACGAAGAGTACGAAGAGACATTACAACGACTTTCAGAACAGCTGTACTAAAAAGTTGCACGCAGAGGAGGGAAAAGCGATGAAGACCCCTGTATCTGTCAACGAGAAAAAAGATTTTATTCGCTGGTTCCTTAATCATTACCAATTGAAAAGACGGGAATGCGTATGGATTTTAAACTATTTGATGAGCCACGATCAGCTGATGGAGAAAGTGCATTTCGTTGAACAAGCACAGTATTGTCCTCGTGGACTTGTCATGTCAACCCATTGTGTTGATGAGGTGCCATTTCGATTCTACAAAGAAAATGTAATGACAACCGATGCTGAAAAATCATTTCATGACATTCGTTTGAATAGAGATGAGGAGATTTATATACAACTTAATTTTCACGCATCGAATAAAGCTCATCAATACGCTGCTGTACTAGAAGAGAATCCATTCATGCCAAAGAGTCTTCAAATTAGTGAAAAGGACCGGCTCATTGCAGAGAAATTTCTTTCATCAAGTCTGAAAAATTTCCAGAGAGAGAAATTGCTTCGCCTAATTGATGAGGCGTTAGACAATCAAGACAAAGCCACTTTTGAGAAATTAGCGAAGGAATTGAGTCAACTTCAAAAAGATTAAATACTTTTCAAAGCTTGCTAAATGCAGGCTTTTTATTTTGGCCATTCTATTCAAATTTCGTTTGGAAAGGGTGTATTCCTAGTGATATGATTAAATAGAATTTTATTAGGTGGAGTGATGTTATGAAGTGGGTCGCGAACGATATTGATATGTATTTAGGAGCGAAGGAATATGTGGATACAATAGTCCTTCCTTTATTTCCGATTTCATTTGGAGATGATATAAAACAAACTACCTCGATGACTGAATTTATTTCTCTATTATCGATACAGCTTGAACGCCAATTTAAAGGGCGAATACTTATGCTGCCAGGCTATACATATATAAAAAACAATCCAGATAATGTTTTAATCGATGATATAAAACGTTGGGAAGCTGAATTTCAAAACCAAAGCTTTAATCATGTATTCTATTTGACGTCTGATAGTGATTGGAGAACGAGAGAGGAAAGCTTTGAAGGTTCACTCATTTGGCTACCGTCTTTACCGCTTGAAAGCATGGACGAAAAGTACCGGAATTCAATTTTAGAGGACCAAGTTCAACAATTAATTCATCTATTCGTGAAAAAGTGGCAAAATAATGACTAATTGAGATTTTAGTCACACAGTTGGTAACCTTTAGTAATTTATTATATTGACCTTAGGTATAGATTGATATATCATGGTTATGTCCTAGTTTTATATTGTGTTGAATTATGTCCGTTGGACTACGATTTCATAATAGAGGGGGGAAAGGTATGAGCAAACAGCGTGTAACAAGACGTCAATTCCTAAACTATACACTTACTGGTGTAGGTGGATTTATGGCTGCAGGAATGCTAATGCCAATGGTCCGTTTTGCAGTTGACCCTGTTTTACAGCACAATGCGGCTGGAGATTATGTTGTGACTGATAAGAAAATATCTGAGATCACAGCTGAACCAGTACGCGTAGACTTTACGTTTGAACAAAAAGATGCTTGGTATACTTCGGAAGTAACGAATACGGCGTGGGTATACAAGGATGAAAATGGTGAAGTAATTGCATTATCTCCTATCTGTAAACATTTAGGTTGTACAGTTGACTGGAATAAAGATAAGGCAAATCCAGAACATTTCTATTGTCCATGTCATGGTGGTCTTTATACGAAGGATGGTACAAACGTACCAGGTACACCACCAGCGGCACCACTTGATGTATATCCATTCAAAGAAGTGGATGGTTACTTAGCATTAGGTAAAGCAGAACCGCGAAAGGAGGCGTAATCATTGTTAAACAAAATTTATGATTGGGTAGATGAGCGTTTAGACATTACGCCTTTGTGGCGCGACATTGCTGACCATGAGGTACCTGAACACGTAAACCCTGCGCATCATTTTTCAGCATTTGTTTACTGTTTCGGTGGTCTTACGTTCTTTGTAACTGTTATTCAAATTTTATCCGGTATGTTCTTAACGATGTATTATGTTCCGGATATCAAAAATGCATGGGAATCTATTTATTATTTACAAAATGAAGTTGCTTTCGGACAAATTGTTCGTGGTATGCACCACTGGGGTGCGAGTTTAGTTATCGTTATGATGTTCTTACATACTTTACGTGTTTTCTTTCAAGGGGCATATAAGAAACCACGTGAACTTAACTGGATTGTTGGGGTTTTAATTTTCTTTGTCATGCTTGCACTTGGATTGACAGGATATTTATTACCGTGGGATATGAAAGCGTTATTCGCGACTAAAGTTACGATAACGATTATTGAATCAGTACCGTTTATCGGTGAATATTTGAAAATCCTCCTTGCTGGTCATTCAGACATTATAGGTGCTCAAACAATCACTCGATTCTTTGCGATTCATGTATTCTTCTTACCGGCTGCATTGTTTGCATTGATGGCTGCCCACTTCATGATGATTCGTAAACAGGGTATTTCAGGTCCATTGTAAAATCAAACTCAAACTCAAGATTTGTGAATTCTTAAAAGGAGGGGAATTGCCCAATGCATCGTGGAAAAGGTATGAAGTTTGTTGGGGACTCACGTGTCCCAGCTTCAGGACGTAAACCAAATATTCCGAAAGACTATTCGGAATACCCTGGTAAAACAGAAGCTTTTTGGCCGAACTTTCTTTTAAAGGAATGGCTAATAGGAGCTGTTTTTCTTGTCGGCTTTTTATGTTTAACTGCTGCTCATCCATCTCCGCTTGAAAAAATTGCGGATCCAAGTGATACAGCTTATATTCCATTACCTGACTGGTATTTCTTATTCTTATATCAATTATTGAAATATTCTTATGCATCAGGTCCATATAATATCATTGGGGCTCTTGTAATTCCTGGACTTGCGTTTGGTGCTTTATTATTAGCTCCATTTATTGATAGAGGACCAGAGCGCCGTCCATCCAAGCGTCCATTAGCAACAGGCTTTATGCTTCTTGCATTAGCAGCTATAACGTTTTTAACTTGGGAGTCAGTTGCCCATCACGACTGGGAAGCTGCAAAAGAACAAGGTAAAATTGTTGCTGAAGCAGCAATTGATAAGGAATCTGATGGTTATAAAATATTTGAAACAAATGGCTGTACGAGCTGTCACGGTGGAGATCTCCAAGGTGGCGCTGGTTCACCGGCTCTTGTGGATAATGGATTAACACCAGAAGAAATCTCTGAGATTGCTAAGAACGGTAGAGGTGCAATGCCTGCTGGTATGTTCAAAGGCACAGATGAAGAGCTAAAAGTATTAGCTGATTTCATTTCAAGCATTAAGAGTGAATAAAGATAAAAGCTGACGAGCGATCGTCGGCTTTTTTTATACCGGTTAAATATTGAATTTTATAATATGTGTTAATATTAGAGAAGTTGCGTGTATGACAATAAAGAGGTGATGATATTGAAATGGATCTACTCAATTTTAGGTAATCGCTCGGTACTATTTATGCTACTAATCGTCAATTTCTTAGGGACTGCCTATGGCTATTACTGGTATAAATATCAGTTAGTGGAGACACCACCCAAATTTTTAGCATTTGTTCCGGATAGTCCAACAGCGAGTCTGTTTTTCTTATTTGTATTAGTTGCATTTTTCTTGGGGCGGAATTGGCCCTTATTTGAAGCGCTTGCGATGGTGACCCTAGTGAAATATGGGATATGGGCCGTCGTCATGAATCTATTAGTATTTATCGTCTCAGGTGAAGTAGATGGCGTAGGATTGATGTTGATGATTTCTCATGGAGCAATGGCAGTACAAGGTATACTCTATTCGCCGTTTTATCGATTTAAACTTTGGCATTTAGTGGTCACTGCGATTTGGACCTTACATAATGATGTGATTGATTACGTATTTTTAATGCTTCCGAGATATCATATGCTCGATGCTTATATCCCTCAAATAGGGTACTTTACTTTTTGGCTAAGTATGGCATCCATTGGAGTGGCTTATTATTTTGTTTTGCGGAAAAATCGATTTGAACTTTCGATAAAATAATCTCACTACAATTTGCCTATTAACAATTATGACAAGCTCATCTTTTTGGTCTAACCTTGTCCACCTTTTCATACGATTTAATAGTAATATGAGGGGGGACAAGAATGAAATTCAAAGTAGCACTATTTATAATCATCATTCTAATTCTAGCACCAGTAACGATTCATGCTAATCATCATATTTCCTCAATAGAGAAGCTTGATCAAATATCTGATGAAGCATTGCGAATGGTTAAATCCTCGCGTTACGAGGATGCAAAGAAGCTATTAGAGTATTTTTCGAATGAGTTTTTCACTTACACGATGGAAAATGACGTTTTCTCCATAGATGAAAAGCGTATCGTCACTATTGCTCAAAATGAGGCCATTGAAGCAATGGGAGATGGGACCATGAACCATGATGAACGGATAAACAGGGTGACGAAGTTTCGACTTGCAATTGATGCCATTACATCCTCGAATCAACCTCTTTGGACTCAAATGGAGGGTCCAATGATGACGGTGATTGGTGGGGTGAAAGAAGCTGCCTACCAAGGCGAAAAAGAACAATTTCATGCCCATCTAAATTCGTTTCTTTCTCTCTATGAAGTGATTTATCCAAGTATAAAAATTGACGCTCCTATCCATAGGGTTCAAAACATTGATGCCCGTATTCATTTTATTGATGAATATCGTGCTCAGATTCTGACTGATGAAAAAAGTAGACAGGAAATAGAAGTGTTGGAATCGGACTTGAAATCACTTTTTGATGATATGTCTGAGGATGAGGCGGATCCGTCACTTTGGTGGGTAATTATTACAACTGGAAGTATTATTATTGTTACATTATCCTATGTGGGCTGGAGAAAGTATAAAGGTGAAAAAGAACGGGAAAGAGCAAAGAAGAGAATGTAGGCTGTCCCATGCGAAAAATGATTAAACCTACAAATACTCTTTAATTGACTCCTTTAATAACTATCCTTAGAATAAAAATAACAACATGTAAATGGAGGAATGAAAGATATATGGGATTTATCATCTATTTTGCTCTGATTATAATCATACCAATATGGGCTCAGCTTAAAGTGAAAAGTGCATATGCAAAATATTCACGAGTAGCTTCGTCTTCACATATGAGAGGTGCTGAAGTAGCAAAAAGAATTCTTGACAGTAACGGTTTATATAACGTAGATGTTGTTGAAACAAGAGGACGTTTAACAGACCATTATGATCCTCGTTCAAAGACAGTACGCCTTTCATCTGAAAACTATCATGGACATTCTGTAGCTGCAGCAGCAATCGCAGCCCATGAGGTTGGCCATGCAATTCAAGACCAGCAGGATTATGCTGCATTGCGTGTCCGCCATGCTTTAGTGCCTGTTGCTAATATTGGTTCTAATTTTTCGTGGGTACTGATAATGATAGGGATTTTTGCACAATTATCTGGACTGTTATTACTAGGTATTATTTTCATGGCAGCCGCAGTTGTATTTCAGCTTGTTACACTTCCGGTGGAATTCAATGCTTCCAATCGTGCTATGGATCAAGTAGTTTCTCTTGGAATCATCCGCAATGAGGAAGAAAGAGAAACGAAGAAGGTGCTGAATGCAGCAGCCTTAACATACGTGGCGGCAGCAGCGGTAGCCGTATTAGAATTAGTTCGGTTAGTTTTAATTTATACAGGAATGCAAAGAGACGATTAAAAAGACAGCCATTGGCCATTGGCCATCGGCTGTCTTTTTATATGTCGCTATTTTAGCAATAATTGTGAAAAGAGCCTTATCTTTCTATCGGCTTTTTATTTTCGTCTAATGTAAATCCTTCGCCTAGCACGTCATGCACCACACTTACGGATACAAACGCGTGTGGATCAACGGAAGTGACAAGGTTTTTTAAACGAACAATTTCATTTCTTCCAACTACACAGTAGAGGACGTCTTTTTCTTGCTTCGTAAATGAGCCGTGTCCCTTTAACGCTGTAACTCCTCGATCCATTTCTTTCATAATTTTTTCTGAGATTTGATCATTCATATCAGAAATAATCATCGCCCCTCTAGCAGCATAAGCTCCTTCTTGCATAAAATCGATCACCCTTGCTGCCACAAACACAGCAACAATTGTGTACATCGCTTCACGATAATCTAGATACAGAATAAGTGATAGGGTGATAACGACTGCATCAAACATAAACATTGCTTTCCCCATGCTATATCCTAGATATTTCTGAGCTAACTTCGCGATGATATCGACGCCACCAGTTGTACCACCAGCACGGAAAATAATACCCAATCCAATCCCGATAAAGACACCTGCAAAAAGAGCAGCTAGTGCCAAATCATCTTTAAGAGGAATGCTAAATTGATAGCGTTGGAATATCCATAGAAAAACAGAAACGCTAATAGTACCAATAAGCGTTAACAAAAATACATTTCTCCCAAGCAGTTTCCACCCGATAATAAAGACGGGAATATTCAGGATTAGGTTGGTGTATGATGGATCTAGGCTAAAGAGGAAATAAAGGAGCAGTGTGATCCCAGTAAATCCACCCTCAGCAAGATTGTTTTGCATATTAAAATGAACAATTCCAAACGAAAATATAGCTGAGCCAAGCAAGATTAATAAAATATTCTTTATCTTAAGTCCGAAGAGCATTGATGATGGTCCTCTCTTTCTATTCCTTTACTCTCTAAAACGCTTTAATTATAAGGGAAGTAAATTACGATGGCAAGAAATGGCTAGAGAAATAATATTTGTAATAACGCTATTTTTTATCTAGAATTACTATATTGGACTTAATTTAGTGAAAATGAATCATTAAGGTATGCGTTCGTAAGAAGAATAATTGCATATTCGTTTTCAGTTCTATTTGGTTATAAGTTGAGTGTTTGCTCTAGAATTATTATATTAGGTTTTTTATAGTGAAAAACGAATCAGTAAGACAACTTATTAAAACTAGGCTCCTGTTGTGGATTCGTTTTTCGAATCTATTTGGGTATGAGTTGAGCGTTTGCTCTAGAATTATTATATTGGACTTAATCTAGTGAAAACGAATCATTTTAATAGGCTTTTTAAGAGAGGTGCTACTCATGGAAAAGGACAAGACAGTTAAAGAGCTTCAATCAGAGGTACATGCATATATTAGTCAATTTAAAGAAGGTTACTTCAGTCCACTTGCCATGATGGCAAGATTGACGGAGGAATTAGGTGAATTGGCTCGGGAAGTAAACCATTATTATGGAGAAAAGCCGAAAAAAGCAACCGAGGATGAAAAAACGATTGAAGAAGAGTTGGGAGACGTACTATTTGTTATCACTTGTTTGGCCAATTCATTAGATATTGATTTGGAAGAAGCGCATAATCGAGTTATGAACAAATTTAACACGAGAGATAAAGATCGTTGGACAAGGATTGAAGAGGAGTGAATGAAATGACACAGGTAAAAGTTATAATTGCAGGACCAAGAGGAAGAATGGGAAAAGAAGCAGTACAGCTAGTGCAGAGTACGGAAAACTATGAACTTGTAGCAGCAATCGATTATAAGCATGATGGTAAAGAGTTACACGACATAGAAGGATTTGAAAAGTTACATATTCCCGTTTTTGGAGAAATTGAAAAATGTCTAGCAGAGATTGAGGCGGATGTTTTAATCGATTTAACGACTCCGGAAATGGGCATGCACCATACAAAAACAGCAATGCTTCACGGTGTTCGTCCAGTAGTAGGTACAACAGGCTTTACGCAAGAGAATTTACAAGAACTAGAGCAGCTTTGTCAGGAAAAAGGAATTGGTTGTATTATTGCTCCAAATTTTGCGATTGGAGCTGTTTTAATGATGAAATTTGCTCAGTTAGCGGGCAAATATTTTAATGATGTAGAAATCATTGAGCTGCATCATGACCAAAAGCTTGATGCTCCTTCAGGTACAGCAGTGAAAACAGCACAAATGATCGCTGAAGTAAGAGTACATAAAAAGCAGGGACATCCGAATGAAAAAGAAACAATTGCAGGTGCTAGAGGAGCCGATTTCGATGGCATGCATATTCATTCTGTGCGTCTCCCTGGACTTATCGCCCATCAACAAGTAATGTTTGGTTCAGAAGGTCAAACATTAACGATTCGCCACGATTCATATAATCGCGCTTCATTTATGTCCGGTGTGAAGCTAGCAGTTGATACGGTAATGAACATTGATTCGTTTGTATATGGACTTGAAAATATTATTGACTAAGACTCTTTAACTATCTCTAAATGCTAATGTTGTACTCAGATTTTTTAAATTAGATAAAATCCGAAGTTGAATTGAGGGGATACCGATGAAAATCGCATTAATCGCTCACGACGAGAAAAAGGACGACATGGTTCGTTTTGCAACAGCTTATAAGGAAATACTTAAAGAGCATGAGTTATATGGTACAGGCACAACCGGAACGAGAATTATGGAAGCTACGAAGTTAAACGTGCACAGATTTCAATCTGGCCCACTTGGTGGTGACCAAGAAATTGGTGCGATGATTGCAAAAAATCAAATGGATATCGTGCTATTCTTCCGAGATCCTTTAACTGCACAGCCGCATGAGCCAGATGTTTCAGCATTAATTCGCTTATGTGATGTCTACTTAGTTCCACTAGCAACAAACATGGGGACTGCAGAGGTCATCATAAAAGGGTTGGAACGTGGGGATTTAGCATGGCGAGAAGTCATTGAAAAACGTAATGGAGAACAAAATGGAAACGAATGAATTAGATATATTAGCATTTGGAGCCCATGCCGATGATGTGGAAATTGGCATGGGGGGAACAATTGCAAAATACGCAAGTAAAGGGAAAAAAATAGGGATATGCGACTTGACTAGAGCAGAGCTCTCTTCTAATGGGACTGTGGACATAAGGGCTAAAGAAGCTCAAAATGCTGCTGAAATCATTGGAGTTCAAGTCCGTGAAAACTTACACCTCCCAGATCGTGGGTTATACATAACGGAAGCTTCGATTAAACAAGTTGTGGCGGTTATTCGGAAATATCGTCCCAAGATTATTTTTACGCCTTATTCTGTCGACCGACACCCTGACCATGGAAGCTGTACGAAAATCGTAGAAGAAGCGTTTTTTTCAGCGGGAATTCGAAAATTTGAAGCGGATGGAAAATTTCCTGCGTATCGTCCAAGTCAAATCTTTTACTATATGATTAACGGATTTCATCAGCCAGACTTTGTCGTGGATATCTCAGAATTTATGGATGAAAAAATTGCTTCTTTAAATGCCTATGAAAGTCAGTTTAAAAAAACAGATAATAGTTTTGATACACCATTGGTGAATGGATATATAGATTCTGTTGAGGCAAGAGAGAAGCTTTTTGGAAAAGAAGTTGGCGTCAAATACGCAGAAGGATTTAAGGTGAAAGCACCGATTATTCTTAATAAGGATTTATTAGGAGAAGAAGAATGACGAAAAAATTAAGAATAGGCATTACTTGCTATCCAACTGTTGGCGGATCTGGCGTTGTTGCGACTGAGCTTGGTAAATTGTTAGCCGAAAAAGGGCATGAGATTCACTTTATTTCATCAGGTCTGCCGTTTCGATTAAGAAAAATGTATCATAATATTTACTATCATCAGGTTGAAGTAAATCAGTATTCGGTCTTTCAATACCCTCCCTATGACATTGCATTAGCTAGTAAAATGGCTGAGGTTATTCAGCGAGAGAATCTCGATTTATTGCATGTTCACTATGCCATTCCTCATGCTGTATGTGCGATTTTGGCGAAGCAAATGAGTGGACGGGATGTAAAAATCGTTACAACCCTTCATGGGACAGATATTACCGTTTTAGGATATGACCTAACATTAACGGATGCGATTCGGTTTGGAATTGAAAAGTCGGATACGGTCACGGCTGTATCCCATTCTCTCATTAATCAAACCTATGAATTGATCAACCCTGATAAAACAATTGTCCCAGTATACAATTTTATCGATGAAAGAGTATACAAACGTCAAGAATCGGCCCATTTGAAAGAGGAGTTTGGGATTAAGCCAAATGAGAAGGTCTTGATTCATGTTAGTAATTTTCGTGCAGTTAAAAGGGTTCCTGATGTCGTGAAGGCCTTTAACCAAGTGGCTCAGAAAATTGACGCAAAGCTCTTATTAATTGGAGATGGCCCTGAAATAACGGTAGTTTCAAAGCTTGTAGACAAGCTCAATTTACGTGACAAAGTGCTTTTTTTAGGGAAGCAGGATAATCTTGAGGAACTGTATTCTATTAGTGATCTCATGCTTCTTCTATCTGAAAAAGAGAGCTTTGGCTTAGTAGCGTTAGAAGCGATGGCCTGTGGTGTGCCATGTATCGGAACGAATATCGGTGGGTTGCCTGAAGTTATTATCGATGGCGTAAATGGGTATATTTGTGAATTAGGGAACGTAGACGAAATCTCAAGGAAGGCATTAGATATCTTAACAGATGCTAAGCTTCATAATCATTTTTCAGAACAGTCTCTAAGAGTTGTAAACGAGAAATTCAGAGCGGAAATCATCGTTGAACAATATGAAGCTCTCTATTATGATCTATTTAAAAAAGGTGAATAACATGAAAGAACCTTTCGTAAAGGCATTACCTATTTTAGAAGAAATTGAGAAGGCTGGTTTTGAGGCTTATTTTGTTGGTGGCTCTGTTAGAGATCTTCTTTTAAATCGAGACATTGACGATGTTGATATTGCCACATCTGCCACACCTGACGAAATTAAAGGGATTTTTTCTAAAACCGTAGACGTAGGAATTGATCATGGGACCGTTGTTGTACTCTATCAAGGAGAGGCATACGAAATTACAACATTCAGAAGTGAATCGGAGTACACTGATTTTAGACGGCCGAATGATGTGACATTTATCCGTTCTTTAAAGGAAGACTTAAGGCGTAGAGATTTCACCATGAATGCGATTGCGATGAATAAAGACGGAGAGATTATTGATCCATTCGATGGACGTGAAGCCCTTCAAAATAAGGTAATCCAAACAGTCGGAGATGCTAGTGAAAGATTTCATGAAGACGCATTAAGGATGATGAGAGCGGTTCGTTTTGTAAGTCAGTTGTCATTTTCGATTGATAATAATACTTTTCTAGCATTAAAAGAACATGGGAAGTTATTAAGCTTGATCGCTGTAGAAAGAATCACGACTGAATTTGAAAAGCTTCTTATGGGACAAGATTATCAACAAGCCATTAGGTTATTGATAGAAACGGAAATTTATCAGTTTTTGCCTGGCCTAAGTCGTCACCAAGAAGAATTATATGCTTTTCAACAGATTCACCTTGAGCGAGGTTTTTCGATTGAAGAGCATTGGATAATGTTACTCCATCATCTTAAGCTTCCTTCGGCTGAGGTTGAATCTTTTATGAGAGGCTGGAAGCAGCCTGTTAAAAAAATTCGGAGCGTGCAAAAGGGTCTTTCATGTCTATATAAAAGAATGACTCATGATTGGGTAATTGAAGAACTATATCGAGCTCAAATTGAGCTTGCTGTAAGTACGCAAAAGCTCTTCAATGTGCTAATGAAAAAAGATCTTGCTCATGGATTAAAGCAATTAGAGGAACAATGGGAAGCTTTGCCGATAAAAGAGCGAAGTGAGTTAGCTATAACAGGACAGGATTTAATGGATTGGTATGAGCAAAAGGGTGGACCATGGATTGAAGAGAGCTTAAGAAAAATCGAAATTGCAGTGATTAAAAGAGAGATTCGAAACGGAAAAGAATCGATAAGGAAGTGGCTGTTTGAATGCAATCAACCTTAAGAAAAAAATTGCTTGATGCTTTTACTGAGCATGAGGGTGAATATTTATCAGGTCAATATTTAGCTGACTTGATTGGCTGTTCACGGACGGCAGTGTGGAAGCATATCGAGGACTTGCGTCATGAAGGTTTTGAATTAGAAGCGATTCGACGAAAAGGTTATCGAATTGTAAAGGCTCCCGACCTTGTCACTGCTAATGAAATTCGGTTAGGTTTAAAAACGTCGATCATCGGTCAAGAAATCCACTACCATGAAACAGTAGACTCAACTCAAAAAATAGCCCATCGTCTTGGATTTGAAAATGTTCCTGAGGGTACCGTTGTTGTAGCTGATGAGCAAGTCGGTGGAAGGGGAAGAATGAATCGTCCATGGCACTCTGCGAAGGGGACAGGGGTATGGATGAGTATTATTTTACGTCCGAGTATTCCTCTTCCGAAAGCTCCACAATTGACGCTACTAACGGCTGTAGCTGTTGTGCAAGCCATTGGAGATTGTACGGAGTTAGAACCGCATATTAAATGGCCAAATGATATTTTAATCAATGGAAAGAAAGTAACCGGAATTTTAACGGAATTGCAAGCTGAAGCAGATCAAATTCATTCGGTGATTATTGGCATTGGAATTAATGTCAATCAACAAAAGAGCGACTATCCTCCAGAACTTCAATCGATTGCTACATCCCTTGCGATTGAAAAGGGAGAGTTCGTGAACCGAGCGGAGCTAATTCAGGCTGTATTTACTCGTCTGGAAAAACTATATGCTCTTTATTTGGAAAAAGGTTTTCTACCCATTAAGCTCTTATGGGAAAGCTATGCGATTAGTATCGGCAAAAAGATTACAGCACGGACTCTTTCTGGTAATCTAACAGGAAAAGCGCTAGGAATAACGGATGATGGCGTGCTAATGCTCGAAGATGATCAGGGTACGATCCATCAAATTTATTCAGCTGATATTGAAATAGGATAGGAAAAGTTTTTAAGATTTGTTATAATCTTTTGTGCGGGCAGTATCATTTTTGAACTGCACCTGGAATCACAGTTTTTTTGAAATGAATAGTAGTCTGCCTAGATCCAAATGGACCGGGACAGAGGGATGAAACAATTATATGATGATGCAAAGGGATCCTTCTGTAGTTTTTTAGAAGATCCCTTTTTTATTTTGTTTATCTCCTCTTCCAACTAAAAGGAGGAATTGAAATGAAAAGCACGTCAAATTTTTTAAAAATGAAGAATGAAGGCGAGAAGATTGTTATGCTTACCGCATATGACTATCCTTCCGCAAAGTTAGCAGAACAAGTCGATGTAGATATCATTCTTGTCGGAGATTCATTAGGAATGGTTGTACTAGGCTATGATTCCACCGTTCCTGTTACGATGGAGGACATGATCCATCACGGGAAAGCCGTTAGAAGAGGAGCGAAGAACACGAGTATTGTCGTTGATATGCCGTTTATGAGCTACCATTTGTCAATCAAGGATACTCTTCTTAATGGGGCGAGAATTATGCAAGAAACAGGTGCCAATGCTGTAAAAGTGGAAGGTGCCGATGAAGTGATAGAGCACATAAAAGCGTTAACGAGAGCGGGAATTCCTGTTGTTGCCCATCTAGGACTTACTCCACAATCTGTAGGTGTCCTTGGAGGCTATAAAGTGCAAGGAAAGGATGCTATGGCAGCTAGAAAGCTTATGGAAGACGCGAAGAAGTGTGAAGAAGCCGGTGCTTTTATGCTTGTCCTCGAATGTGTACCGAAGCAGCTAGCTCGAGAGATTTCTCAGGCTTTAAAAATTCCTACTATTGGGATAGGAGCTGGCGTAGAAACTGACGGTCAGGTTCTTGTTTACCATGATGTGTTGATGTATGGAGTAGACCGACTAGCGAAGTTTGTGAAGCCATTTGCGAATATGAATGTGGAAGTGCAAAAGGGACTAGCTGAATATGTCTCTGAAGTGAAAAAAGCGCAGTTTCCTACTGATGCCTATAGTTTCACAATGAAGGAAGAAGAACTACTTGGACTTTATGGGGGAAAATCATGAAGGTCATTACTTCAATAAAAGAGATGCAAGCTCTTGTAAAAGAGATAAAAACAGATAAATCAATTGGATTTGTTCCGACCATGGGCTATCTCCATGAAGGCCATATTCAATTAATGAAAGAAGCACGCCTAGTCAATGACGTTGTAATTGTGAGTATATTTGTAAACCCGCTTCAATTTGGTCCAAATGAAGACTATGATTCCTATCCTCGTGATTTTGAGCGGGATCAAAATATCTGCTCTTCAGAAGGAGTAGATATCATTTTTCATCCATCAGCTGTGGAAATGTATCCAAGTCTATTGTCGGTAAAAGCATTAGTGCAAAGAAGGACAAACGTCCTGTGCGGCGAATCAAGACCGGGGCACTTTGATGGGGTGGTAACCGTTTTAACAAAGCTATTCAACATCGTTCAACCAGAAAGAGTCTATCTTGGGATGAAGGATGCCCAACAAGTCGCTGTTGTCGAAGGATTAATTTCAGACTTCAATTTTCCAATTGACTTAATTCCAGTTGGTACTGTTCGAGAAGAAGATGGCCTAGCGAAGAGCTCAAGAAATATCCGTTTGGCTCCAGAAGAACGAGAAGAGGCACCTGAATTATATCGGAGCTTACTTTTAGCAAAGGAATTACTTGAAGCTGGGGAACGAAGCAAAGAGGCAATCATCGCTGCAATGAAAAAACATATCGAAGAGAAGACAACAGGCATAATCGATTACGTGGAGATTTATTCTTTTCCAGAATTAGAAGAATACGAAAAGCTAGAGGGCAAAATAATCATTGCCTTAGCAGTGAAATTTGCCAATGCACGTCTTATTGATAATCTTGTTCTTACTGTGGAATAAACAGAGCTAGTTAGAGGGGGGAAGTACTTCATGTTTCGCACTATGATGAATGGAAAAATCCACCGTGCTCGTGTCACGGAGGCGAATTTAAATTACGTCGGTAGCATTACGATTGATACAGATATATTAGATGCAGTTGGTATGGTGGCTAATGAGAAGGTTCAAATTGTTAACAATAACAATGGGGCAAGATTTGAAACTTATATAATCCCTGGTAAAAGAGGAAGCGGAGTTATTTGTGTGAATGGTGCTGCAGCCAGATTAGTTCAAGAGGGAGATGTTGTGATAATTATTTCTTATGCCATCGTCCCAGAAGAAAAAATCGCCACACACAAACCAAAAGTCGCAATCATGGACCAAGACAACAACATCGTAGAAATGCTCCACGCCGAACCAGAGAGTACAATTTTATAAAAATCCATAAGTAAATCACGCACCTACTCGGAAAAGTTCGAGTAGGTGTTTTTGTTGATTTTCCATGTAGGTATGTCGATTCATTAGTCGGAGAATCTCCGGTTATTTTATATAGTGAAGGCTTAAGGTACAGATATAAGAGGAGAAATTCCGTCTAAATGCTCAAAATAGGACAAAATTTAACGATTTGGAGCAAATAGACGGAAATACTACCTGTATATTGAGGAAAATCGGGGGATTTCCAAAGAAAGACGGAAATTTTCCGCTTATTTTCAGTCATCTGGAAAGATATGTTGGGATATACCTGCATACACTTATTCTTTATAGATTCTGATTCGTTTTGTACGTTTATCCGTGTTTATGATAAAGTGTTGTTAGAAATATATAGAAGAACTCCTTCAAAGCAATTTGATGGACGCTTGAGGTGCATAAGAAGTGAGTAACAGATTTGTTGTTGTAGATTTAGAAACGACCGGGAACGCTCCGAAAAAAGGCGATAAGCTTATCCAATTCGCTGCAGTCGTAGTAGAGGATGGCGAAATCGTCGAGCAATTTTCCTCGTTAGTCAATCCGGGGAGAGAAATTCCCCTTTTTATAGAAGAATTAACAGGGTTAACTGACGAAATGGTTCGTGATGCACCGGCCTTTGAAGAAATCGCTCCAAAGGTACTGACCTTGCTAGACGATGCTTATTTCGTCGCCCATAATGTGTTATTTGATTTATCCTTTCTTCAAGAAGAATTAGTGAACGCTGGCTACGAAGGATTTCTAGGTCCAGTATTAGATACAGTTGAGATGTCTCGATTCTTATTTCCAACTTACGATAGCTACAAACTAAATGAGTTAGCTATTAGAGAGGGGCTCAATCATGAACGTCCTCATCAGGCAGATAGCGATGCTTACGTTACGGCTGAACTTTTAATTATCTTGCTTAAGCGCTTATGGAATTTGCCGCAAGTAACGCTTGAACAACTACATAAGCTATCAGGGGGGCTAAAAAGTGACGTTGCACTTCTCCTAGACGACATGTTATTAGAAAAGGAACGGACAATTGAAGAATTGCCTCACTCGTTGGAAAGGCATCGGGGTATTGTTTTGAAAGGCTTTGAAAATAAAAAGGAACAAACGACCCCGTCTTCGATTCCATATCCTCACCAAGACGAAGAGAAGGAAGCGATGCTTCTAAAAGCTTTTCATGAGTATGAGAAAAGAAGCGGTCAATTTAAAATGATGGATTCAGTTTTTCGTTCCTTTTCGGATCAAAAACACGCCTTAATAGAAGCTGGTACAGGGGTTGGTAAATCAATTGGGTATTTACTGCCGGCTGCTTTTTTTGGAAATGAAAGAAAAGAGCCGATTGTGATAAGTACGCATACGACACAGCTTCAAGAACAACTGTTGAACAAGGATATTCCTTATTTAGAAAAAATGCTTCCGTTCGAAATTAGTATAGTTCTTTTAAAAGGGAGAAGCCATTATATTAGCTTAGCGAAGTTCGAACAGACATTAAAGGAAGAGGATGACAATTACGATACATGCTTGACCAAAATGCAGGTTCTCACTTGGTTGTTAGAAACAGAAACTGGTGACCGGGATGAAATAAACCTTTCCAGTGGTGGTTTGATATATTGGAACAAAATTAAAAATGATGATGCAGCTTATTTTCAACATAAATCATGGATGAACTATGATTTCTATTTACGTGCTCGAAAAGCAGCACAAAATGCAGACTTCATTATTACGAATCACTCCTTTTTGCTAACTGATTTAGTATCTGAGCAGTCGATCCTTCCTCGTTACGACTATTGTGTATTAGATGAGGGGCATCATTTTGAAAAAGCAGCTGGAAAGTATTTCGGTTCATCATTAGATTATCTGGATATTCGAATTCTTTTGAGCCAGTTTGGTTTATACGAGCAAAAACAATATCATTACCAATTTGAACAGCTTATAAAGGAAAAAGCTTCGGCACTAAAGTTGGAAAGTAGGCATTCCTTTGAGGTCAATCAACTCCTCGGTGAAATCACTTATGAAATGGATGAATTTTTTCGGACTGTAGCACTCCTTGCGACAAAAAAAGTGAAAAATTCCAGCGCGATGAGCCGTATTACCTATCGTCTAAAAGAGGAAGAGAAATCTAAGGAATGGTCAGCACTTAAAGCATGTGGGGAACGTTTTTACTTTCTTATCAAGGATTTAGTGGACTATCTAAACGAGAGGTTGAGTGCTTTTACAAAGATAGACATTGTTCTATCTAATGAACAAAAGCTTCTATTGCAGGAAGTATCCGCTTTTCGAAATGATCTAGAAGGACTAAGGGAAAACCTTAAGAAACTTATTCTAAAACCTTCGGAAGAAAATGTTGCTTGGATTGATGTGGACGTACGTGCTCCACAAAATTCAACAACGATCTATGCACAGCCGATTACGATAGCCGAACAATTGAAGGGGGAGTTCTTTAATAAAAAGAAAAGTGTTGTGATTACTTCGGCTACACTATCAGTCAAAAATTCCTTCGATTACATGTTGAGGGAGCTGGGGCTGAATGAGGAAAATTGTAATCTGGAGCAAATTGAATCGCCGTTCCACTATAAAGAACAAGTACAGCTTGTGATTCCGAATGACTTACCAGAGATCAATTCTGTATCGGTCGACGAATATGTTGCGGCAATTACTGAACATATTATTTCAATTGCAGAAGCGACGAAGGGGAGAATGCTCATTCTCTTTACTTCCTATGACATGTTAAGACGGACCTATCATTTGATGAAGGAGAGCGGCTTGCTTGAAGACTATGTACTAATGGGTCAAGGAATTACAGGTGGTAGTCGAACACGACTTACAAGAAATTTTCAGCGTTTCGATAAAGCGATTCTCCTTGGAACGAGTAGTTTTTGGGAGGGTATTGATATCCCAGGTGAGGATTTGTCATGCTTAATCATTGTCAGATTGCCATTTTCTCCACCGTATGAGCCATTAACAGAGGCGAAATGTAATTTAATTCAGAAGAATGGCGGTAATCCTTTTTCTGAATACTCATTGCCTGAAGCCATCATTCGTTTTAAGCAGGGATTTGGTCGTTTGATTCGTTCTACTCAGGACCGTGGGTTTGTCGTTGTTTTTGATAAGCGTCTCTATACAACTTCGTATGGAAAAGCTTTTTTACAGTCAATCCCTGAAGTTCCTGTGAACAAGCTTGATATTAATGAGACACTTGATTTGATTGAAAAGTGGATGTAAAAAGTGCCGCGCTAAATACACGCGCGGCAAAAGTGTGTGTGTGGACTAAAAGTTATTTTATTTTTGGAAATGGGTAATGATTTTTCACTGGAAACTGTTATAATGTTTCTAAGAAAAAGGCTTTGATATCAGCCGTTACTTGAGAATAGTTTTACCTGTAAATCAGCAACTATGAATTACAAATATTGTTGTAAAAGGTGAACGGAAAGACGAACGGTTTATTTCAAAGGAATTTTTACGATATACAGTACATTGGAGTTTAAAATATGAAAAAATGGATTTGGATTGCAAGTATAGTTTTATTAATTTGTTTGGGGATAGGTATCAATATTTACATAAACGCTTTAGAACCATTAAATAGTGCTCAAAAAACTGCCGAAGAAATCGCATTAAAAGAAACTGTAATTGAAACTGTTACTGATTTTTCTATTTATAATGGTTCAAGCAGTTATTATGTTGTAAAGGGAACCAACAAGGCTGGAGATCCATTGATTGCCTGGATTCCTGAGAAAAAAGATAAGAATAAAATTATTGTTCGCAATGAAAAGTATGGGATTAGCAAAGAAGAGGCTGTACAAAAGCTTTATGAAAACAAAAATCCTGACGAAATTATAACAGTCAAATTAGGGATGGAGAACAATATTCCGCTGTGGGAAATCTATTACCGTTCAAACGATGATCAAATCAATTATTACTACATTGATTTTAAGACCGGAGAATGGTTAAAAGATATACAAAACTTATGATGTAAAACCTGGGAGGAAAAGTAAAAATGGATATTCAGTTAGCCGCTAGAGTCAAATCATTAACACCATCGGCGACATTGGCCATTACTGCCAAAGCGAAGCAATTAAAAGCAGAGGGACACGATGTTATCGGTTTAGGAGCAGGGGAACCAGACTTTAATACTCCACAGCATATTATCGATGCTGCAGCCGTTTCGATGAATGAAGGACATACAAAATATACAGCTTCAGCTGGACTTGTAAAATTGCTTAACGAAATCGCAAAAAAATTCCAGGTTGATCAAGGCCTTGAGTATAAACAAAATGAAATTCTTGTTACGAACGGTGCTAAGCATGCTCTATATACATTGTTTCAAGTTATCCTTGATAAAGGGGATGAAGTGATTATTCCGACTCCTTATTGGGTTAGCTATCCTGAACAGGTAAAATTAGCGGAAGGTACTCCGGTTTTTGTAGAGGGATCAGAATCAAACGATTTCAAAATGACTCCGGAACAGCTTTCTCAAGCGATCACAGATAAAACAAAAGCTGTCATTATCAATTCTCCGAGCAACCCAACGGGGATGATATATTCTGCAGAGGAGTTACTTGCTCTTGGTCAAATTTGTTTAGAGAAAAATATATTGATTATATCGGATGAAATATATGAAAAGTTGATTTATGGCGAAAACGAGCATGTTTCCATTGCCCAGCTTTCTCCACAATTAAAAGAGCAAACGATCATTATAAATGGAGTTTCTAAGTCACATTCGATGACTGGATGGAGAATTGGATACGCAGCTGGGAATTCCGTCATCATTAAAGCGATGACGAATCTTGCTAGCCATAGTACATCAAACCCAACAACTACTGCACAGTATGGTGCGATTGCTGCGTACGAGGGTCCGCAGGATGCTGTTCAAGAAATGAAGGAAGCTTTTGAGCATCGATTAAATGTAATTTATGATAAATTAGTCGCGATTCCAGGTATTTCTTGCATTAAGCCACAAGGTGCTTTTTATCTTTACCCGAATGTAAAGGAAGCGGCGGCTTTAACTGGATATGGCAGTGTTGATGATTTTGTGGCTGGTTTATTGGAAGAGGCGATGGTAGCGGTTGTTCCTGGATCTGGATTTGGAACTCCGGAAAATATTCGTTTATCCTATGCAACTTCTCTAGATGTTTTAGAAGAAGCTATAGCAAGAATCCATCAATTTGTAGAAAGTAAACTGAGTTAAGTACGTTTGGCGGATCGACCGTAATGGGTCCATCCGCTTTTATGTTGATTGTCCTAATTTTGAAAGGTATAATAAAGTGATGCAAGAAGACTCATATTGACTTGAATTTTTCGTCCTATTAATGGACGCATGAACTTGATTACATACACAGCAAGTGTTTTAGTTTTTGGAGGGAAAATAACAGTGAACAAAACAACGATTTCACAAGTACACAAATACGTGGATCAAGAAGTAAAAATTGGTGCATGGATTGCCAATAAACGCTCAAGTGGTAAAATTGCATTTTTGCAATTACGTGACGGTACTGGATTTATCCAAGGCGTTATCGTGAAGGAAGATGTAGCAGAGGAATTATTCCAAACAGCTAAGTCTATTACACAAGAATCATCTGTATACGTTTCAGGAGTTGTTCAAAAGGATGAACGCTCTCCGTTAGGCTACGAGCTTCTTGTAAAAGGGATTGAGGTTCTACATCAATCGGTTGATTACCCAATCACACCAAAAGAACACGGAACAGAATTTTTAATGGATAACCGTCATTTATGGTTGCGTTCTCGCCGTCAGCATGCGGTTATGAAAATTAGAAATGAAATTATCCGTGCGACTTATGAATTCTTTAATGAGCAAGGCTTCGCGAAGGTTGACCCGCCAATTTTAACAGGAAGTGCTCCTGAGGGAACAACAGAATTGTTTGCTACGAAATACTTCGATGAAGATGCGTTTCTTTCTCAAAGTGGTCAGCTATACATGGAAGCATCCGCAATGGCACTTGGAAAAGTTTTCTCATTCGGACCAACTTTCCGCGCAGAAAAATCAAAAACGCGTCGCCATTTAATTGAATTCTGGATGATTGAGCCGGAAATGGCATTTGTTGAATTTGAAGAGAATCTAGAAGTACAAGAGCAATATGTTTCTTATATCGTTCAGTCGGTATTAAAGAACTGCACAATTGAATTAAAGACTTTAGGTAGAGATACAAGCAAGCTTGAAAATATCAAAGCACCTTTCCCGCGCATTAGTTATGATGATGCTATTAAGTTTTTAAATGAAAAAGGCTTTGATGACATTAAGTGGGGAGATGACTTCGGTGCTCCACACGAAACAGCTATTGCTGAACATTATGACAAGCCTGTGTTTATCACAAAGTACCCAACTAGTCTTAAGCCTTTCTACATGCAACCCGATGCTGAAAGAGAAGATGTTGTTCTTTGTGCAGACCTAATTGCACCAGAAGGCTACGGTGAAATTATTGGAGGCTCAGAGCGTATTCATAACTACGATTTGTTGAAACAACGAATTGAAGAGCATAAGCTTCCGCTTGAGTCTTACCAATGGTATTTAGATTTACGCAAATATGGCTCAGTTCCTCACTCAGGATTTGGTCTTGGACTTGAGAGAACAGTTGCGTGGATTAGTGGAGTAGAGCATGTTCGTGAATCAATTCCATTCCCACGTTTATTAAATCGCCTATATCCATAATCAATTTTGGAAAAAGTTCGCTTTGTAGCGGACTTTTTCTTGCTTCATTAAGTACCTAATTTCTCCATACACAAAAGGGAGAAACTTCGTGATATAATGAACGGGAGGTGTCTCCATATGAATAAAAATTTGATGAAATGGGTCCAAGAAGGAAATATCACAATTCCTCGGGCTTTGTTGACATATTATAAAGAATTAAACATCAATGAGGAAGAATTGGTGTTGCTTTTACACGTCTTTTCATTTCTTGAAACAGGAAATGACTTTCCTACTCCACCAGAAATATCCACGAGAATGACTATTTCTGTAAGCCAATGCTCTGAGCTTCTGCGTAAGCTTATTCAAAAGGGTTTCATTACAATTGAAGATGGTCAATCTACTGATGGTATCCGCTATGAAAAATATTCCATTGAACCACTTTGGGAAAAATTAGTACAAGCATTTTTAATGGGGCAAAATCAGCAGCAAAAAGAACAGAATCAGCAAACTGAAATGAACTTGTATACGATCTTTGAACAGGAATTCGGAAGACCATTATCTCCTTTTGAATGTGAAACTCTTGCATTATGGATTGATGATGATCGACATGAGCCATTAATTATTAAGGCTGCTCTAAGAGAAGCGGTTATTTCAGGTAAATTAAACTTTCGTTATATTGATCGGATTTTATTTGAGTGGAAGAAAAATGGGATTAAGACGATTGAGCAAGCGAAGAGCTATGGAAACAAATTTAGACAACATCAAACTCAGCAGCCGAGAGTTAATAGTGAAGAGAAAACTCCTCGGAAAGATGCAGTACCTTTTTATAACTGGTTAGAACAGTAGATTATTATAGAAAAATAAGTGAGTGAAGCTAATGTTAAATAAGACACAAATTCGTTATTGTTTAGATACAATTGGGGAAATGTATCCAGACGCACATTGTGAGCTTGATCATTCCAATCCTTTTGAGTTGGTTATTGCTGTAGCTTTATCTGCACAATGTACTGACGTGTTAGTTAATAAGGTGACTAAATCCTTATTCCAAAAATATAAAACTCCAGAAGATTATTTGAGTGTTCCAATAGAAGAATTACAAAATGATATTCGTTCAATTGGTCTTTATCGCAATAAGGCAAAAAACATCCAGAAGCTCAGTCAATTGCTCTTAGACGAGTATAATGGGGAAGTACCAAGAGATCGGGATGAGTTAACCAATTTACCTGGGGTAGGGCGAAAGACCGCAAATGTGGTCGTTTCAGTTGCTTTTGGAGTACCAGCAATTGCGGTGGATACCCATGTAGAACGAGTTAGCAAAAGACTAGGTATTTGCAAATGGAAGGATTCAGTTTTAGAAGTTGAAAAAACATTAATGAAAAAAATTCCTGAGGATGAATGGTCCGTTACCCATCATCGTTTGATTTTCTTTGGGCGCTATCACTGTAAAGCACAAAATCCTCAATGTGAACAATGTCCACTTCTGGATCTTTGTCGTGAAGGCAAGAAAAGGATGGCGAAGAAGAAATGAGTGAAAGTATCAAACCTTGGGAAACTCCTGAAGAGAGCATTGCTGCTCTTTTAGAGCAGTGGACCTCACTAAATCAGGAACTTCATGTTCTCTTTGAAAGAAGGGCCCAAAAGGAAGCAAAGCCTGTCATGGAAAAAGGAATCAACCTTTTTATTGAGTTTCTGCATTGGTCCAATGAACGACCTGTTGAAGCAACTACAAAGATTGATTTTGCAGGACTGAAGACTAAGCCAGTCAACATAGGGGAGAGGCTTAATTTTATCATAGCGAGGCCGACATTATTCCAATCCTATATGCAGCTAGCTGAGCTTTTCATAGAACAAGAAAAGGGATTCAAGAAGGCTTTAGCGATTAAAAAGTTAAAAAAATAGAAGCGTCTAAGCATTTAAGCTTAGACGCTTCTTTTCGTTTGTTAAGGTCGATTTCCACCGTTTCCGTTACCATTACTGTTACCATTGTTCCAACCTGGCAATCCAGCATTATTGCCGTCTCCTGTGTCATCATCGCCGGATTGTCCATCGTCTTCATTGCCATCTTCGTCATCTTCTCCACCCAAACCAGGAATGTCAGGGATTCCATCGTCTTCTCCATCTCCCTGGCCATCGTCCATAAAGAATGGATCAGGAACTTGAATTGTGGTCGTTGCAGGATCACTCTTCAGATCTTCACGAACTGCGATGACTTTAAAGGTGTAATTTCCACCATTTTCGGCTTTCATACGAATTGTTTTTTCAGGGACAACGGTTAGCAATTCTTCTGCGGCATTATCTCTAGCAGCATATACCTCGAATTCAATACCTTCAGCATTTTCAGCTGTATAATCCCAAGTTAAGACAATTTCATTACTTAAAGCATCGTAGTTAGCTTTTAGGCCAACAGGTGCTTCGAGCTTTTTGTATTTCTCAGAAACATCGGTAGGGGCGTGACCCTTAACCGCATATTCGGAAAGCACTAAATCTTTCGGTGTGAACTCACTTGCTAACTTAGCAGGCATTGTACCTTTTTCGATGTTCACTTTTTCTACGGTATTTGGAACCTTGAAATCGGCAGTTTCTTTATCTTTAGAAACATGCTCCATAATGTTCTTAAATAACTTTTGCGCTATTTTTTGATTGTCTCCAACAAGGAAGTTCTTGTTTTTATCATCGTAGCCAGTCCAGACAGCAGCTGTATAGTTTGTTGTGTACCCGACAAACCATGCATCCGGTACAGCTCCTTTTGGAATATCGTATCGTTCTTTATCATCAGCTGAGTAGTTTGTCGTACCTGTTTTTCCGGCTAACGGAAGACCTGAAACATTCGCTCTTGTTCCAGTACCACTTCGTACAACATCTTTTAGCATATCTGTAATCATAAACGCTGTATAATCCTGCATGACAACCTTAGATTCTGGTTTCATATCGAGCTCTGTTCCGTCTCTTAGTTCAATCTTGATAACAGAGTAGGGCTCAGTATAAAATCCATTGTTACCAAAGGCGCTATAAGCTCCGGCCATTTCGAGGGAGGAAACTCCTTTATCACCACCACCGAAACCACCAATCGAATAGGATTCATGAATTTCTTTTAAAGGAATCCCTAGACTAATCGCAAATTCTTTTGCTTTATCTGCACCAACAGCTTGAAACGCCTGAAGGGCAGGAATATTTCTAGAATCAGCTAAAGCCGCGCGAATCGTCATAATCCCTTTATGTTTATTATCCCAGTTATTAATTTTATCTCCAGTTGAATACGTATACGGTTTATCCTCTAATGTATAATACGTACCCCATTTTAAATATTCGATAGCAGGACCGTAGTCAATAATTGGCTTAATCGTAGAGCCTGGTTGTCTCTTTGCATCTGTTGCATAGTTAAATCCAAAGTCGACAGTTTGGTTTCTTCCGCCACCAAGTGCACGAATTTGCCCAGTTGTTGTATCTAAAAGGGTGATTCCTGCTTGGAATTTGTCATCTGGATATGCAATTGTTTCATTGCCATTAAGAATATCCTCTACATATTGTTGTGCATCAGGCTCAATCGTTGTGTAGATTTTTAATCCATCTGAAAATGGATCTAAATCTGGATATTTTTTCTCTATTTCTTTGATAACATGACCTACAAACGCGTCATAAGGAATGTCTCCATTCTTTTGACGTTCTTCTTCTGGAACTAATGTAGAAGTGACGTCAACTGCCTTTGCCTCTTCCATTTGTTCTTTCGAAATAAATCCATGTTGATGCATTAATGTTAAAACAATATTGCGACGTTTTTCAGCCTTATCAGGATTCCTAAATGGATTATAGTTGTAAGGACTTTGCGGTAATCCTGCAAGCAATGCTGTTTCAGCTAAACTAAGTTCATCCAATTCTTTGCCATAAAAAACTTTAGCAGCTGTGGCAATACCATGACCACCAGTATCCATCGTAACTTTATTGACATACATTTCAAAAATTTGTTGCTTTGTATACTTGCGTTCAAGTTGAAATGCAAGCCATGCTTCCTGTGCTTTACGAGAGAGTGTTTTCTCAGGTGTTAAAAATGAGTTTTTTACAACCTGTTGGGTAAGGGTACTTGCACCCTCAGCACCGAACCCGTTCGTAATGTTAGCAATAACAGCTCCACCTAAACGGATTAAGTCGATTCCGTTGTGCTTATAAAAACGTACATCTTCTGTTGCTAAAATGGCTTCTTCAACCTGTTTTGGGATATCTTCATAATTCACATAATCACGTTTAACCGAACCAATTTCCGTAAATAATTCGCCATTGACGTCGTAAAGCTCTGAAGAAATCGGATCTTTTAATAATTTTTCATCAAGTTTTGGAGCGTCCTTGACCATAAAGGCAAAGGTGGCAGCACCTGCTAGTAGCCCTATAATCCCTAAGGCAACAAGGAATAAAAAGACACGTTTAATTGAGATTTTCGCTTTTTTCTTTTTTCCTTTTTGCTGATTTGCAAGCTTCTTGCGGCGCTCCTCCCTAGTTTGATATTTTTCTGCCATATATGTTCATCCTTCCTTTTACAGCTAACCTACTACGATAAATTGTAAAGCTTATCTACTATCTTAATATAGTCAATTCTTGGTCGAAATCCAAGTAAAATCCTATGTCCATATTCCTGAACTTCGGAAATGGTAATGGATTTTCGACCTCCTTCCTCCATTCTGTACCAGAGCGAAAGAAGATGCTTTCCTTCTAAAAAGTAGACTTCCTCTATGCTCGAGAAACGAAGAATAACAAAAGCAATTCCATTTTGATTGAGTACTTGCTTAATATGCTCAATTTGATGCTTATGAAAATTGTTTAACGGAAATGAAGTTTTGAAGCGCGTTTCTTTTGCTTCAAAATCAATATATTTGCCTTTATAGACTCCATTATAATCGGTGGTTGATGCTTGTTTAAAGTAAGCCTCCTTAATAACAGCGGCACTTCTTTTCGGATAGTCAACGTTAACGATTTGGACTGGGGTCGGTTTTTTATGAATAACAGCAATCTCACTTTGTAAATAAAACTTGTTCGTTTCGTTTAAATCCTCTTCCAAAGTCATGCCTCGATTGCTATAGGTGAAATCTTTTGCTTTTGCATTTTTTGTTTTTTCTACTGTAGTAGCAGGTTTGAATTTTTTTCCGTTTGGATAATGGAATTCCAAGTGACAACACCTCAAAGACATCTAATTGCTCATCTCGTTTTGAACTCACTGTGCAAGTATTGAGCATTCTTATCATACCAAATGTCCATTATCTTTGGTTGAATAAAAAGCACTAATTGACGAACTCTATATTAGAATGCACGTGAAGAGGGTGGTCCTAATTTACGATCCAAATCTTTCTAACACACTAACGGCATCCGAAAAAAAGATAGTACATGATATTGCCGAAGTTGTAAAGCGTAACAATATCGATAATGTATCGAGGACAGCAGCATATCTCCGTTATTACAATGCTCATTCCGATATCCAGTGGTCTTTTCTTGCTCATATGGTTTCTCGTAATGCAGGTTGGAATATGTGCGACCTCCATGGAAAATGGTTTCCGCTGATCTTGGATAAAAAGAAAAGAGCCATTTTATTTAATATATATGAAAGAGCAAATTGGCTCATTTTTCATGATGCATATCCTCAGCTCCTCCTCTACCATTATTCGACGAAAAATGGTGTTCCAATGTTTCATCTTCTTCCATATTTTCATGTTTCGCAATTTATGGTAAAGGAGTGGGGGAGATTTTGGAAAAAAGGGGATAGAGAAAGATTATTGAATGCCTTAATCATTAATGAACAGAATTTGATCCAAATGCCAGTCATTGAACAGCCTCGATATAAAAAGAACGTCTTCCATACATTATTATTTGATTTTCAGGATTGGTTTCATTATAGCTGTGTGTTATTACCGACGATGAACGGCTATTTATATGGCTCAAGTGTCCATGGATTTCGCTCTGTGGATCGAAGAATTGAATTAGGGAAAAACTTAGCAGCCACTCTTTTTAGTAAAAATTACTATTCATACTTTTATGAGTTTGCAACGCATACAAGCCATTCAGGGTCTAGATTTGATTATGAGCAATATTTGCATCCAAAGCCTAAAAGAACAACCCCGTATTTAAGAGTAACTTTTCCGATTATTGACCATCATATCCAAGAATATGAGGATTGGTCCAAGACAAAAAGGATTAAACGAAAATGGTTTTCTCCAAAAAAGAAACCTCTGGATGCTGCTGAAATATCAACATGGTACAAAAATAAGCAAACAAGGTTACATCGGGCTATTTTTCTGAAACATCATTTAAATGTGATGATTGGTGAGTTTGGCATAACTAAAAGAAGAGAAGAAAAGTAAAAGAAGAGAGCATAGGAATTTTCCAGATGCTCTCTTCTCCATTTAGAAACTCTTATGTTGAAGGACGATCTGGCCCTTCTAGCTTTTTATCTCCATAACCAGCTTTCGTTTCTTCTAGTTTTTTCGGTTGGGCATTTTTTTGTTTGTCTCTTTTTTTCAAGATCCACACCTCCGATTATAGTTTGTTCAATAGAGTGATTTTCATTCGTGTCGAATTATCTCTAAAGCAATAAAAAATAGTACTTTCTTTGCCGAATAACAACTAGTTTTGTCAACAGTGGAGGATGTCTTGTACAAAGATAGAATATAGTGCATATACTGAGAATTATTTAATCTATAGGTTCGTCCATAAAGGATAGGAGGGATTAATGATGGAGGAAAAGAATCACATCCAAAAAGAGGAGCTACTTGAAAAATTATCAGAGATTTATGATCAATTAGAGGAATTAGAAAAAGCGTTAGATAATAATTTAACGGAGCATCGAAATAAATTAATGACCGATCAATTTACGAGATTGAATCGCCTAGATGGTCGAATTTCCAAACTTGAACGAATATATCAAAACATCACGTTTGATAAAAAAAGGGTTGGGAATCTCCATCATAACGGAAGCATGAAGCTTGAACTTGGATTCTAAACAAAATACAATGACTATAGAGTAGCTATTAATGAGCTACTTTATTTTTTTACAAACTTTTTTCTAATAGAGATATGAGAAAAAAGATCGGAGGATCCTGGTGGAACAAAACATGACTTTGCTAACTTTAACAAAAAAACTATTGGATTATATGGAGTTCATTTCCAAAAAATATGATGAAGTAAAAATCAGCGGAGTAAGAGGCGACTTTTTTACAGAAGTGAAGCCTTTTGCAGATGAAGTGAAAGAGATTAATGACAAGTGGGCTGAGCTTGCAGCAGCTTGGATTGAAATAAATCGACCCAAGAATTTACACGTCAAACAGATTGAATCCTCAACAGAACAAATTGAGATGTTGTCTGTTCAAGCGTTTTATCCAGAAACGAGCAAAACAAGATTCATTAATTATGTCCAGTCGGTCCGTTTCGTTTTAACATCACTAATCGTGCAACTTGAAAATGAATAAGAACAGGAATTCCCAAAGACAAAACAAAAGGCTGAGTCAAAAAGTCGATTCCAAACAACCCTTTGATACAGCCTCTTAGAAAAAATTAGTGGGAATGATTTTCTTGCTCAACTGCGGGTAAGTGCGCTCCTTGAGATTCAAGCTCACGAACTAGTTTTTTGTATTCGCCCGAAGTAATTTCATTCGAGATATACACTTTTTTAGCAAAGTCTAATAGCTCATTAACATCTTCTGTTTGATACTGCTTACGGATTGAAAACTTTTCTTTTAGCTCGTGAACATACATAAGAATTTCCTCCCCTTATTTGATCAAACTTTTTTTGGATGTGTATGAAATCATCCGTGCTCTCTTACGTAAAATCTTATCATAAAACTATTTCTTTTATTAATTTTCGTAAAATTGAAACTTCCGACAGTCTTTTACACAATTAGACATGCCCTTATGTTTAGGGAGCGCGGGAGTTGTTAAAACGAAAGGTTTCATCAGGTCTTATTAAATGGTTTATATTCACACCCTAGGCGAAAGATTCATAAATTATGGAGAGAGACGTAAATGTTCATACGCTAAAAGGAGGGGATGTAGGCTTGTTTGGACGAAAAAATAAAAACTATCAGCATTATTCATACCAACCCCTTTATTCGTCATATCCCTATCAAATGCATCAAACAGAAGGAAATCAGTCAACAAGAACGCAAGCGTATTACCATCCGTACTATCCTCAGGCATCGCCGATGTACCAAGGAGGCCCAGTGCCATACGGCAACCAACAATCGATGATGGGGGAAGGAGGAAACTACGGTCATCATAAACAAACGTATCCGATTGAAGCGATTCTGCAAAACCCTCTACAACCTAAGAAAACACAAGGGGCAGTTGGGCAAGGGAATCCATATATGACAAATAATTATCCCTATATGCATCCTTATCCAAAACCAGGTTACGGGAATCGGCCACCAGCAGGAATGAATTCGATTTTGAATTCCTTTAAGACTCAAGATGGCACATTCGATTTCAATAAAATGATTGATACTGCAGGTCATATGATGAACGCATTTAGTCAAGTTTCGGGATTAGTGAAGGGGATAGGCGGAATATTTAAGGTGTAAGCAAAAACGACCACGCGGGTGGTCGTTTTCTTATTCCTCAATTAGAATTTTCTTACCCATAGGTTTCGAAACGCGGATTTTTAGCAATCCATTTTGATATGAGGCTTTAACCTTCCGTTCGTCTATTTGATGTCCTAAATAGATATTTCTGCTTAATTGCTGCATCGATTGACTTTTTTTATAAACCTTATTTACGTCGTTCTCTTCTTCGATGATTTCCAAATGCTTGACCGTAATATTAATCGAACGCTCAAGTACATCGATATGGATCTGTTCTTTCTTCACACCAGGAAGTTCAGCTGTGATGATGTGTTCTTTATCGAACTCTTGAACCTGGACTGAAAAAGTAGAAAAGGGCATTTGAAAGAATTCATCCATACTTTGTAAGAAACCTTTGACTGGAGGCTTGTGAAAAAATCCATTCATAAGACCTCTAAAATCGCTAAAAGGATCATCATGCTTTCTTGGGTCTCTTGGAAGATTTGAAGACATGCGAATCACCCCTTTATAAAAATTCATCAATACAGTCTATTCAGCTATTGTCATGCTGTTAAAAACTTTTGAACTAAACACTTAAAATGCACTTTTTCTAAAAACAACAATATTTCAGTGGTCTTGAGCGTGCCATGAAGACAACTATTGCAAGAATCTGGAGAAACCTGTCCACATGAAGCGTTCACAAGAAGACCACTTATCTCGAAAAACTGAAACAAGCTAAACCACCGAGGTTCAGCTTGTTTTCCTAAATTAATTCATCTAATAGCTCACTCGGATCAAAAAGCATGCTACCTTTAGAATCCACTTTGATCTTTCCGTCTTTTTTCAACTTTGTTAACGTTCTACTTACGGTTTCGCGAGTGGTGCCAATCATATTGGCCAAGTCCTTATTGGTGAACTCCCCTTTAAGTTTAACCGTTTCGTCCTCTAATTCTTGTCCGTGAGTTTTCCCTAATCGAACTAAGAGTTTAATAATTTGTTCATACGTATTGTTCAAGATTTGAGATTCAAGTCGTTCTTGAAGGTCTACAATTTTTTCTCCTAGAACTTTAAAAACTTTAATGCTAAGCTCTGGATTTTCAATTAATACATGCTCGAACTTGGAAATAGGGACGACAACTAATGTTGCATCCTCGATAATTTCTGAGAAAGCAGGATAGCCACCTTTTCTAAAAAAGCCAACGTGGGGGAACATTTCTCCCTTTTTCAAAAAGTTTACGATCTGTTCCTTTCCAGAAATATCACTTTTATAGATTTTGATTTTTCCATTATAGATAAAATAGACATTTTCTAGTGGTTCATCCTGCATGAACACATGATTGCCTTTCTTATATTCACGTGAAATAGAGATATTAACGATCTCTGTTAATTCTTTATCTGTTAAGTCGCGGAAAAGGGTAAATTTTGCGAGTACGTCCTTTATTTCTGATTGTTTCATATGGCACCTCTTTAATCTTATCTTCTACATTAATTGTATCAAATAGAGCGCATTCATTCTATTTGATACATAGATTGTCATAGAAGCTTCATAATTAAGTTGTTAATGCGAAAAAACGTCAGAAAATAATTTCCAATAAAAATTTGTTCAAAATTCTTTTTCTGCGAACGTTTATTCGATAGAATGGAGGTAATATGAGTCTACCCGAGGTGAAACCATGAAGGTTCGAAAAAGCCTACAGGAATTTTTAAAAGAACTAAAGCTAGAAAACAAGTTTAATGAAAATATTGTTCATTGGCATACGATTGAAGAAAAGGAAGCAAGAACTGTTGAGCTTCCATTACAAATAAATGAAAACTTAAGGTTGGCACTACAAAAGCGTGGGGTGAACGAACTTTATACGCACCAAAAATCCGCGTTTGAAGCTGTTCAGGAGAAAAAGAATATTGTCGCTGTTACACCGACAGCATCTGGGAAAACACTTTGCTACAATCTGCCGGTTCTACAGGCAATTACAGAGGATACACAAACGAGGGCTCTTTACATTTTTCCAACAAAAGCACTTGCACAGGATCAAAAAAGTGAAATCAATGAACTTATTCAAGAAGCAGAATTGATGATTAATAGTTATACATATGATGGAGATACACAGGCATCGATTCGCGAAAAGGTTCGTAAGGCTGGTCATATTGTCATAACAAATCCAGACATGCTTCATTCTGCGATTCTTCCCCATCATACAAAATGGGTATCTTTATTTGAAAATCTGAAATATGTAGTGATCGATGAGCTTCATATTTATCGAGGTGTATTTGGTAGTCATGTTGCCAATGTCATTCGTAGATTGCTAAGAATCTGTCGCTTTTACGGAAGTGATCCGATTTTTATTTGTACGTCAGCGACCATTGCGAATCCATTAGAGCTTGCGGAAAATTTAACAGGCAAAAAAATGGAACACATTGATAATAACGGAGCACCAAGTGGAAGAAAGCATTTTCTATTCTATAACCCACCAATCGTCAATAAGCCATTAAATATTCGTAGAAGTGCAACCCTTGAGGTTAGGAAATTAGCGGGTGAATTGTTAAAGAATCGAATTCAGACGATCGTATTTGCTAGAAGTCGCGTCCGAGTTGAAATTCTCTTAACCTATCTACAAGAGTTAGTGAAAAATCAACTTGGTCCAAAGGCAATAAGAGGGTATCGAGGCGGATATTTACCGACAGAAAGAAGAGCGATTGAAAAGGGTCTTCGAAATGGGGATATCTATGGGGTTGTTAGCACGAATGCATTAGAATTAGGTGTCGACATTGGACAACTTCAAGTATGTATTATGACGGGATATCCAGGCTCAATTGCAAGTTCTTGGCAGCAGGCCGGACGAGCAGGAAGAAGGCATAGCGAGGCACTTGTCATTATGGTCGCAAGCTCAAGTCCTCTTGACCAATATATTATTGAACATCCGGACTATTTTTTCACGAGAAGTCCAGAAACTGCCAGAATCAATCCGGATAACTTGATTATTTTAATCGATCACATCAAGTGTGCTGCATATGAGCTTCCGTTTAAAAAAGGCGAGCAATTCGGTGCTTTTGAAACAGAGGAAGTATTAGAGTATTTGGTGGAGGAAAGAGTCCTTTATCAAAACGGTGATAAGTGGTATTGGATGAATGATTCATTCCCAGCTCATAACATTAGCTTAAGATCTGCATCTCAGGAGAATATTGTTATTATTGATCAATCCAATGTGGCCAAAGTAAAGGTGATTGGTGAAATGGACCGATTTTCTGCGATGACTCTATTGCATGAAGAAGCGATCTATTTACATCAAGGCACCCAATTTCAGGTTGAAAAACTAGATTGGGAGGAAAAGAAGGCGTTTGTTCGAGAAGTAGATGTTGACTACTTTACGGATGCCAATCTTGCGGTAGAGCTAAAAGTGCTAGAAATAGATAAAAACCGTACGATTGACCATATGGAAGTTGGCTATGGCGATGTCAGTATATTAGCCAAGGCTACGCTCTTTAAGAAGATCAAATTTGATACACATGAGAATATTGGTTCAGGGCCTATCAGTCTCCCAGAAGAAGAACTTCATACGAGTTCTGCATGGATATCAGTTCAAGGGGAATTGAATGAACTGACAGAAGCGCGAATGGAACAAGGTTTAATCGGTGCAGCTCATGCTTTACGATTTATTGCACCCATTTTTGTCATGAGTGACCCACAGGATATTCATGTAGTACCTCAAGTAAAAGCTGTTCACAATGAAAAGCCTACGATCTTCTTCTATGATCGCTACCCAGGTGGAATTGGCTTAAGTGAGAAGATTTATGATGGGATGGAAACAGTTATAAAGGAAGCACGCGCGATGATTCAGCGTTGTCAATGTGAGAGTGGATGTCCTTCATGTACTGGTACAGATACGACAAGTGAATACGCAAAACAAGATGCTTTAAAAATATTGAATAAATTTTTGTAGCCTTAACAATTAGGAAGTGAAGCAAAATGTCCTTTCGGAAAAAATTGAATCGCTTAAAGCCACATTTATCCACTGAACAAGAAGTGAAGGTAGAAGATACAAAGAATCTTAACGAAATTCCTTTCCTTGAACAGTGGGAAGCAGAAGGTGTAAGCCCATATTATTATGATAACCACTATTGCTTTGTGAGGGAAAAAGTATTTCCTATCGATCATCAGTATGGGAATTATACTTTTGCGCAGTTTTATCATGCGGTTCAGGCTTGGAATAACAGTACCTTTCAACATCCATTATCATCAAAAGGATTTACGGAAGGACAGTTATTTTTCTTTGATACAGAAACTACAGGCTTAGGTGGAGGGGTAGGAAATACGATTTTTCTACTTGGGTATGCTTCATTTCAAAAAGACAAAGTTGTATTAAGGCAACATTTTCTTCCTAATCCGAGCGGAGAAGTTCCCCTCTATCAAAGCTTTTTAGAAAATATCGATTACACAACTCTTGTGACTTACAACGGAAAAGCCTTTGACTGGCCACAGGTGAAGACAAGGCACATCTTAGTTCGAGAGCATGTGCCGAAGTTGCCTTCGTTTGGTCATTTTGATTTGTTTCACGCAGCAAGGCGGCTATGGAAGCATAAGCTAGAACGACTTAAGCTGTCGATTGTGGAAAAAGAGGTTTTGGGTGTCGAGCGAGTAGAGGATGTCCCAGGCTTTTTAGCGCCGATGATCTATTTTGATTTTGTGGAAAGCGGAAAACCGGATGGGATGATCGGAATCTTGAAGCATAACGAAATGGATATTTTGTCTTTGATTACGTTGTATACACATTTAACTTTCCAGTTGTTAAATATTGATGCGAAAAGAACGACTACGGAAGGGTATGAGGTAGGACGTTGGTATGCGGCGCTTGGAGATACTCATGCAGCTACAGAGACACTATCAATGGCAGCTAATGGGGATGAGAAGGATTCATTAAAAGCTAAGCTCGCTCTCTCCTATGAATGGAAAAAGCAAAAAGAATGGGAGAAAGCACTTCTTCTTTGGGAAGAATTAGCTGAAGTTAGTAACAAAAATATCGCAATAGAATCTTGTATCGAGCTTGCTAAATATCTTGAACATCGAGAGAAAAATTTCGATGAAGCAAAGGCTTATTGTGAGAAGGCTATGACCATTTTACAAGAGAAAATGAAAATATGGAGAACAGAGAAACAACCACAATTGGAGGAGCTTGAAAAAAGGCAGGAACGCTTAAAAAGAAAATCAAAAAAATCATGAAAAAACCACTAATTTCCTAGTTGTCTATTCGTATGAACACAGGTAAAATATTGATTTGTATGGAATTATAATTAAGGAGCGCGTGGTTTCATTGCAAAAGGCAATTTTATTTCTATTTTTTCTTGTCATTTGTTTAACTGCAATCGTTTTTATGAATTTAAAAACGAATCTATATTCATTTTTATAAGTTGTTTTCGTCTAGTAAGTTCTTTCGCTTAAAAATAGGTATTTTGATTAGTACAAGATCTACTCCTTTATCATAGGCTGTTAATGTAAGTAATATCACTATGAAAGGAGCAGATTTATGAATCGTCATTGTTGCAAACCAAATGTTTCTAATGTTTTACCTGCTGTTGTTCATCCAACTAAACAATGTGTGAATAATACTTTTACAAACAATGTGGTGCCTCACATTCACCCAACACATACAACAACGGTAAATCACGTTAACTTCCAGCATCAGCACTTCTTCCCGCAAACAAATTCTTCTGAGACTGTAGTAACAAACCAAAACTTTGTAGCTGCACCAACAGCTGCTGCACCTGCTTTCGGTGGAGGAGGTTTCCCTACTGCAGGAGGCTTTGGTGGTGGCGCAGCTCCAGGTGCTTTCGGAGGCTTCGGTGGAGGAGCAGCACCAGGAGGCTTTGGTGGCGGTGTTGCTCCAGGAGCTTTTGGCGGAGGAATGCCATTCGGCCGCAGACCATTTGGAAGATAGTTGTTAACAGCAAGGGCTCATAAAAGCCCTTGCTTTTACATAAGTATTAAGGAGATTGTTGCTTTGTCAAAGGTTGCTATTGTATCTGGCTATAAACCGCATGAATTAGGAATATTTAAGCAAAATGAACCCGGTGTGCACTATATTAAGGCTGCGATAAAAAAGCAGCTTTTGTCATTAGTGGATGATGGCCTAGAATGGGTCATCATCAGTGGACAATTAGGGACCGAGCTTTGGGCGGCTGAGGTCGTATTTGATTTGCAGGAAAATGGCTATGAGTATTTGCAACTTGCTGTTATTACGCCTTTCTTGAATCAAGAAGAGAACTGGAAAGATGAGAAGAAAGAATTGTACGAGTCCGTTTTAATGCAGGCTGATTATGTGGATTCAATAACGAAGAAGCCCTATGAGAATCCGATGCAGTTCCGCTTGAAAAATCAATTTTTAGTAGAAAAAAGTGATGCGCTTATTCTTTTATACGATTCCGAACGAGATGGAAGTCCAAAGTTTATGTATGAAACAGCGAAAAACTATCAGCAAAACCATGATTACGAAATCTATTTAATTGATTTCTATGATCTGCAAGCAATTGTGGAAGAAGAGCAAATGAACAGCACGGAATATTAGCTGTTAGAAAGAAAAATTGACAAAGTTGCATATTTTTGAAAAAATAATGATAACGATTGGCGTTTAGAGGTGATTAGAATGAATTCAGATAAAATTAGATTAACTGCTAAAGATATTTTGGAAAAAGAGTTTAAAACAGCGGTACGCGGATATAAGCCTGAAGATGTAGATAAGTTTCTTGATGTCATCATTAAGGATTATGAAACAATGCAGGCTGAAATTGAAGAACTACAGCAAGAAAACGCAAGATTAAAGAGACTTGCTGATGAATCTTCAAAACGTCCAGCTCCAGCACCACAATCAGCTGGTACTACGAATTTTGATATTCTTAAACGATTATCAAATTTAGAGAAGCATGTTTTTGGAAGCAAGCTATACGAATAAAAATCATTAACTTTTATTACCATTGCTATTCCGAACATGAATACCTATAATAGAAATTGTCCGTTTGTTAATAACGTTCGGGTAATCGCTGCAATGCAAATTGTAGAGGAAAGTCCATGCTCGCACAAGCTGCGATGCTTGTAGTGTTCGTGCCTAGCGAAGTCATAAGCTAGGGCAGCTCTGTCTAGAGCTGACGGCAGGGAAAATGCCTAAGTCTTTTTAAGATATGGCATGAATACTTTGAAAGTGCCACAGTGACGTAGCCTGTTCAGAAATGAACAGGGTGGAACGAGGTAAACCCCACGAGCGAGAAACCCAAATTATGGTAGGGGCACTTTCTCCATTGGAACTGAACAAGGAGAAGGACAGATTGTTTCAATCTGTAGATAGATGATTACCACCGGAGTACAAGACGCAAGTCGTTTGCAGTACGATGGTACAAAACATGGCTTACAGAACGTTATTAATGGAATATGATAAAAAAGTTCAGCTCTCCATTTGGGGAGCTTTTCTTATAAGAGATTCGCTTCGTTGTTAACATAAACGACATAATAACACATTATATAAGACCTTTCCTTATGGTTAAATAAAGAGTAGCTGAAGTTTACCGATGGAGGTTTTTTTGTGTTTGATGTCGATATAGAACTTAGGGTAAAAGATGCTCAAAAAGAGCGAAAATTAGCCGCAAAGGTATTAGAGAATATCAATGAAGGTGTTATAATAACAGATGCACAAGGTTGCATATTATCTGTAAATCCAGCATTTGAAATTGTAACAGGATATCGAGCGGATGAAGTATACGGTCAAAATCCCAAGATATTGCAGTCGGGAATACATAGCAGTGAGTTTTACAAGGAAATGTGGTCACAGGTTTGCTCAAGTGGGAATTGGCAAGGGGAAATCTGGAACCGGAAAAAGAATGGAGAAGTGTATCCCGAATGGATAAATATTAATTCTGTGAAGGATGAGTCAGGGAACATAACGCATTTTATCGCGGTCTTTTCGGATATTACTGATCGAAAGCATACGGAAGAGAAATTACGTTTACTCGCCCACTATGATACGTTGACTGGGGTAGCGAACCGTTATTCATTAAATAAGCGCTTGGGAAGCTTAATTGATACAGCTTCTAAATATAATCAGCAGTTGGCTGTTCTTTTTCTAGACTTAGATCGATTTAAGCATATAAACGATACTCTAGGACACAATTATGGTGATTTACTCTTAAAAGAAGTTTCCCTTCGTTTAAAGAGCTTGATCAAGAACAAGGATATGATTGCAAGACTTGGGGGCGATGAATTTGTCATCGTCCTATCAAACATCAAGCATCCAAAAGAAGCGATTCATTTGGCTGAATCAATTATTCAAGCATTGAAGGGTTCATTTATTTTAAAACAACATGAGGTTTTTGTGTCAACGAGTATTGGAATTAGCTTGTTTCCCCTAGATGGAGATGCGATCGAGATATTGTTGCGCAATGCCGATAAGGCAATGTATAAAGCAAAATCTACGGGTAAAAATCATTATGAGCTGTATCATACAGATATGCATCAGGATGAATCGAAACAAATGCTTATGGAGATTCAATTACGAAAAGCATTGGAACGTAAGGAATTTCATCTCACGTACCAGCCAATAGTGGATGCCAGTACGGGAATGATTTCGGGGATGGAGGCACTACTACGTTGGAATAATGATGAACTCGGGAACGTCTTACCTGAGCGATTTATTCCTCTTGCTGAGGAAACAGGTCTAATCATCCCTATTAGTGAATGGGTCATCAGCCAAGCTTGTGTAGATGTTAAGAACATTCACTTAAATGGCTATGCGAATATGCAGGTGAGCATTAATATTTCTGCCCTTCATTTTAATCAGGAAAGCTTTGTAAAATCAGTGGAAGCTATACTTTTCACGACAAATGTCAATCCTAGAGCTGTAGAGTTTGAGTTAACAGAAAGCATGATTATGCCAAATGCGATAGAAACAATACATAAGCTTGTAAAATTGAAAAAGCTAGGACTTAAACTGTCAGTAGATGACTTTGGCACTGGGTATTCTTCGTTAAGTTATTTAAATCGATTTCCGTTGGATACGTTAAAAATTGATAAAAGCTTTATCAGTAAAATTGGGCGATATCAAGATGACACAAGTATTGAAGAAGCCATCATCACGATTGCTCATCGATTACATTTGAAAGTAATCGCTGAAGGGGTAGAAAGTAAAAAGCAGTTAAACTTTTTAAAAAGAGAAAAATGTGACCTTATTCAAGGGTACTATATAACCAGACCAATACCATTGGAAGAGTTAATCGATTTTCTTGGAATTTGGGATAAAGAATTAATAAATTAAGGGTGAAGAAATGTCTAAATATCAATTAATAGCTACTTCAGCAATGGGATTAGAAGCGATTGTAGCAAAGGAAGTAAAAGATTTAGGGTATGAGTGTGAAGTGGAGAATGGAAGAATCAATTTCCGCGGTGACGAATTAGCGATTGTTCGAAGTAATCTTTGGCTTAGAACAGCTGATCGAATCAAGCTTAAGGTGGGAGAGTTTAAGGCAACTACCTTTGATGAGTTATTTGAGAAAACGAAAGCTTTGCCGTGGGAGCAATTTTTACCTGAAAATGCTGAATTCCCTGTATCGGGAAAATCAGTAAAATCAAAGCTTTTTAGTGTTTCCGACTGTCAGGCGATTGTAAAAAAGGCGATCGTTGAAAGATTAAGAAATCAATATAAGAAAACAGGCTGGTTTGAAGAAAATGGACCACTTTTTAAAATTGAAGTGTCCATTCTAAAAGACGTGGCTCTTTTAACGATTGACTGTAGTGGAGCAGGGTTACATAGACGTGGATACCGAGCAGGTCAAGGGGAAGCGCCAATTAAAGAAACATTGGCAGCGGCACTCGTGCAATTAACCAATTGGACACCTGATCGACCATTTGTTGATCCTTTTTGCGGTTCGGGTACTATTCCAATTGAAGCGGCATTAATTGGGCAAAATATTGCTCCAGGCTTTAATCGTGAGTTTGTGTCAGAAGCTTGGGAATGGATTTCCGATAAAATTTGGGATGAGGGACGAATGGAAGCTGAGGATTTGGCGAAGTATGATCAACCGTTGGATATAACAGGTTCGGATGTCGATCATAGAATGGTCAAAATCGCGAGTGAGAATGCGTTCGAAGCAGGTTTGGGAGACTTAGTATCTTTCAAACAAATGCAAGTAAAAGATTTCACGACGACAAAGGAATATGGTGTCATTGTCGGTAATCCACCTTATGGAGAGCGTCTCGGCGATAAAGATGAAGTAGAAAAAATGTATCGTGATATGGGACAAGCATTTGCTCCATATGATACTTGGTCTGTCTATATGTTGACTTCAAATGAAAATTTTGAAGCCTGCTATGGAAAACCAGCGACGAAGAAACGAAAGCTCTTTAATGGTTTTATTCGAACGGATTACTATCAATATTGGGGAAAGAGACCACCGCGTAAATAGGTATAAATTTACTTGAAATCGAATAGAATACTATTGTCATTAATATGTTACTGGAGGCATGACAATGAGATATTCTACAATTGACTTTAATTCAATTGAACGGGCCATTACATATTCGCTCGAGGCTCTTCAACATGAAAGTGAAGATCTGACAAATGATCTAGCGTTGGAAAAGCTCACGAGTGCGCAAGAAGAATTGAAGAGAGCTTTGTCATATTCTATGTCCCGTATTAATGGTTAATTTCTTTCAATGACTTTTTAAAAACAAACATATATAATCAAGAGGCTGACTCTTTAAGATTTAGAGCCAGTCTTTTTCTTTTATTTTGATATGTGGAGGATTTTCATGCAGACAAGGTTACCATTTTCGGTTTCAAAAACAGAAACCTTTATAGATAAATTGGGTGAATGGATCGGAGACGTATTTTATGATATTTTGCCTGAGGCAGGATTTGAACTCCGAGATGAACAAATTTACATGGCTTTTCAATTAGAAAAAGCTTTTAAAGAAAAGAAAGTCATTTTTGCTGAAGCGGGAGTTGGAACAGGGAAAACGATCGTTTATCTTTTATATGCGATCTGCTACGCAAGATATATGAATAGGCCAGCCATTATTGCCTGTGCCGATGAAACCTTGATTGAACAGCTAGTGAAAAAAGAAGGGGATATTGCCCGTCTTGAAAAAGCACTGAATTTGGACATCGATGTTCGCTTGGCGAAATCAAGAGATCAATATCTTTGTTTAAAAAAATTGGATAAGGCTGTACATGATGGTGAACCTTTTAGTGAAGTTTACGATGATCTGCCAGATTTTGTACATCGTGATTCCTCCATGCAATCTTTCACTCATTATGGAGACCGCAGAGATTATCCCGGGTTGACGAACGAGGAATGGAATCAGGTTGGTTGGGATCCATTACAGGATTGCTTTACTTGTGAGATGAGACATCGTTGTGGACAAACATTACACCGAGATTATTATCGAAATGCTGCTGATTTGATTATTTGTTCCCATGATTTTTATATGGAGCATGTTTGGACGAAGGATTCAAGAAAACGAGAAGGGCAGCTACCATTATTACCGGAAAGCTCTTGCGTTGTCTTTGATGAAGGACATCTTCTAGAATTTGCGAGTCAGAAGGCATTAACTTATAGATTATCAGAGTTAACATTAGAAACACTCCTCACGAGATTAATGGAAAATAATGTGCGTGAAAAAACGCTTCATATTATTGACGAAACGATCATGGAGAATGAACGTTTCTTTGAAATGATCGAAAGGGTGGCGGAGAAAGCATCAGACTCTGAGAAACAGATGTTAACCAAAACTCCAGAAATAATGAAGCAAGGAAAAAAACTTCAGCAGCTTCTTTTTTCTTTAGAAGAAGAACTTGTTTTTGAAAGTGAAATGTATGTTATAAACGAATACGATTTAAAAATTGTTGAAGAATATTTAGAGCAAATTACACATTCATTATCTCTTTTCTTAAAAGAGTTAAAAGGCATTATTTGGTTTGAAGAAACAAATGAGGAAAGAACGCTCGTTATTATGCCGAGAATGGTCGAAGATATTATGCGAGAAGAAGTATTTTCTCAAAAGAAGCCATTTGTCTTTTCTTCTGCGACACTGTCTGAAAACCAATCATTCCAATATATCGCGAAAAGCTTGGGGATTGACGACTTTCTATCATTTTCTGTTGAATCACCGTTTGATTATGATGAAAATATGGTCATTCAAATGCCTGTTTTTGGTCAAGGGGCTATCAAGCAAAAGCTGGAGTATACATTAGATGCATTAAAGGGTACAAACGGTAGAGGACTTGTTTTATTTACAAACGAGGAAGACATGAAGCAATTCAAGCAGTATTCCTCGGGACAAACAAGCTTCCCGATTTATTTTGAGGGCGATGCTGAAATCAGCACACTAGTTTCGAAGTTTCAAAATGAGGAAGAATCTGTTCTCTGCTCTACTCATTTATGGGAAGGTCTTGATATCCCAGGAAGCTCTTTAGAAAATGTGATCATTTTTGATTTACCGTTCCCGCCACATGACCCTGTCTTTACAGCGAAGCGAGAAGGTACAAATCATCCGTTTGACGAAGTAGATATGCCTTATATGATTCTTCGTTTAAGACAAGGAATTGGCCGTTTAATTCGAACACATGAGGATAAAGGAACTGTTCATATTTTATTAGAAGATAACTTGGATACGAATGTATTGGATAAGATTAAAAAAGTGTTACCGACGGAACCTAAAGAGACAGCCATATAGGCTGTCTCTTTTCTTATAATCTCCCCAATGCTCTCAAGCCATCTTCGGTCATTTTGTCAGGGGACCATGCAGGCTCCCAGACGAGTTGGACCTCCGCTCGGTAGATTTCTTCCATTTCTTCGACACAGTATTTCACACCACTCACAATACTATCATGTAAGGGGCAGCCAGGAGTTGTAAGGGTCATCGTAATCTTCGCAACCCTTTCCTCCACGAGTGATAAATCATAAATTAAACCTAAGTCGACGACATTTAAGTTAAGCTCAGGATCGAGTACTCTTTTTAAATTGTTGCGAATTTTGTCTAGTAATTCACTTTGATTTTGTACGTCCATGAAGATCTACCTCCTATTTTTTCATCACTGCAAGAATAGCCATTCCAAATACAATTGAAGCAATCGTTACGGTAATCTGACCGATGTAAAAGAGAAGACCCACTTTCCACACAAGTCCAAACGCGACAATTCCAATTCCAAGAATAAACCCAATAAATAGAGGGAGGGCCAATTTTTCATTAATCATATCTTTCATCGTAGGAACGTCAGCTTTACCAATAATTTTTGAATATTTGTGCGTCCACCATAAAAATGGAACAATCTTATATAGATATCCGATAATACTTAAGGCAATCCATAGCATCAAGCAAGCGACCATCAAAGGACCAACCAAGCTTGAAAAATGATTCGTCATCACAGCGATAAATGCAAGGAGATGAATAATTTCTCCAAAAAGGATTGCAAGTAGAGCGAAGCTAAATGGTCGATCAAGCTTTTTCTTAATTCTCTTTTTTATAATGGTCACAATATGCCAAAGAAAGCAGCTAAATCCGATTAAGAGTAAAAGGAAGCCAACTTTTTGCAAGTTTCCTTGGTTCAAGAAAAATGAAGCTATAATAAAGACTAAGCCAGCAACATAAGAGCCATATACATACTTAGCGACCTTCATTTCATAACCGTGAGAAAGGGAAAACATAGGTGCCATTTTATAAGAAAATCCGAAGATTAATAACGTGAACCATCCGGCTGTCCCTAATAATAAATGACTTTTAAAGATGATAGGATAAAATTCACCGGCAAAACCTGTTTTCATGCTGATAACCAAGGTGATCCCAAGTAGTATCGTGAGAAACAAACAGATTAAAGCTGTTCCGACAAAAAGCGTTAATATATTCGGCTTTGTTTGTTTTCTTAGAGTCATGCCCATTTGGAATAAAAACATCAAAATACCAAGAAGCATGAGTAGACCTGGAATTAGGGCCAAGTGTGGAGCTACATACAACGTAATCGCAAATGATGTAACTCCTAAGCCCGTGACGGCAAATTGGATAAAGCCAAACTTTTCATTCCAGATAGCTGTCAAGAAAGCGACAGGAACCAACTGATACATCGCTCCCATTGCAATCATGAGCGCCCAACCAAGAATAAATAAATGGGCAGCAGACCAAATTGCAGGAATGCGGAATTGTCCATTTATCAGTGCTTCTCCATGGAAAAGAAATAAAAGTTGAGAAACGATGATTGCTAGAATACTAAACAAGATAAAAGAAAAAGGTAGCTTGATATTCGTTTCACTACCCATTGTTTGTGGTGTCATGAACATCACGTTCCTTACTTTGTAATTTCGATTGTAAAACTACCATCCTCATTTGGCTCCGTGGTGTGCTTATAGCCTAATTCGTCGAGTTGCTCATATAGAAACATCGGTCTACGGTCATTGATGATTTTCAAGCTATGCCCTTTTTCAAGCCTTTCTAATGCTTGTAATGTTCTCATCATTGGATTTGGTGGTTCCAGCCCTCGATTATCAAGAATCATTTTGCATCACCTTTTTTTGTGAAGGTTACCTTCCAATGTTTCTTTTCGATCTCTTCAACTTCATGTTCAAAACCTTTTGCTTTTAATACGGTAAAAAGTGGAGCTGGTTTAAAAGGAGCATGAAGAATAAATACATCTCCAGCACCCAAATTCTTTATTGCTTCCATAATCTTTTGAAAAGGTTCGATTTTGTTTTTTAAATCCTCGCGTACATCTAATTCAACAATTCTTTTATCCATATAGGTCACTCCTTTTATTTTTCTATAATTCAATGATAATCATTTTCAATGAATGGAATCGTGATATGAATCACAAACGAAAGAAAAAGATTTTTAGGGAGAGTGTGATAGGTGTCACTATCTGCGCGCTCACTAGCCCATATACTTGGAGTGTAGTTTCCCAAACTAGAAAAATAGGAGTGAGTATTTATGATGAGAGAATTTACTTCACAGGTCATTGCACCAAACTTTCCACCGAGAGAAAAACATCCGATTATTTTTAAGACTTTTGATGAACTTCAGTCAGGAGAATTTATGCAACTGATTAATGACCATGATCCAAAGCCGTTGTGGTATCAATTTACGATGGAACGTCCAGATCAGTTTAGCTGGGAATACCTTGAGGAAGGTCCAGAAGTCTGGAAGGTTGCGATTGGTAAAAAATAATTCAGTGTTCAGGCAAAAAACGTTATTTAATAGAATAACGTTTTTTGCTTTACTAATTTTTCCTCCTTTTCCCGATAACTTTTCTGAAAAATATGATAAAATGGAAAGGAATTGTAGATTAGGAGGATCCATATGAGTGAAAACATTAAGCAAATAGAGCAGGATTTTTTAGAATATGTTAAAAAAATGTGCGCTTATACTGAAGCACTTTCGTTAGTTTATTGGGATTTGCGTACAGGTGCACCGAAGAAAAGTGTTGAGCAGCGTTCCCAAGTCATTGGTGTTTTATCTTCTGAGGTATTTCAAATGTCGACATCTGAAGAAATGGCTACATATATCGAAAGTCTATCAAGTGATGAAGCTAGCGGTGTGATTTCAGAAATCACAAGAAAAACAGTAGAAGAATGCAAAAAGGAATTCGATCGCAATAAGAAAATTCCAGCCAAAGAGTATAAAGAATATGTCATTCTTCAATCAAAGGCAGAAAGTGTATGGGAAGAAGCCAAGGAAAATTCTGATTTTGAATTGTTTAGACCTTACTTAGAGCAGCTTGTGGAAACGAATAAGCGTTTCATTCAATATTGGGGCTTCGAAGGAGATAAATATAATACTCTTCTAGATATGTATGAACCTGGCATTACAGTTGAAATTTTGGATAATGTTTTTGGGGATTTGCGTGAAAAAATTGTTCCACTTGTGAAGGCTATTTCCGAATCAAATGCTAAGCCGGAGACAAGCTTCCTATTTGAAAATTTCCCGAAAGAGCAACAGAAGGGCTTAAGCTTAGAAATTCTTAAACAAATGGGTTATGATTTCCAAGCGGGTCGCTTAGATGAGACGGTGCATCCTTTTGCTATCGGGCTTAACCCTGGCGATGTACGCGTGACAACTAAATACGATGAGAAGGATTTCCGAGTTGCTGTGTTCGGTACAATTCATGAAGGAGGACATGCCCTTTATGAACAAAATATTTCGAAGGATTTAATTGGAACCCCATTATGCACAGGTACATCAATGGGAATCCACGAGTCTCAATCGCTGTTCTATGAGAACTTTGTAGGACGTAACTACTCGTTCTGGAAACAAAATTATGAGCTTTTAAAATCATATTCTACAGGTCAATTTAATGATGTTACAGCAGAAGACTACTACCGTGCCATCAACGAATCAAAGCCTTCATTGATTCGTATTGAAGCGGATGAATTAACGTATCCATTGCATATCATTATTCGTTATGAAATTGAAAAAGGCTTATTTAATGATGAAATAGAAGTGAAGGATCTTCCACAAATTTGGAATGATAAATACGAGCAATATTTAGGTGTTCGACCTGATTCAGATGCGAATGGAGTTCTTCAAGATGTCCATTGGTCAGGTGGTTCTTTCGGATACTTCCCATCCTATGCACTGGGTTATATGTATGCAGCACAATTCAAGAATACGATGCTGAAGGACCTGCCAAATTACGACCAATTGTTAGAAGAAGGGGACCTTCAACCAATCAGAGAATGGTTAACGGAAAGGATTCATCAATTTGGTTCCATGAAAAAGCCGCTTGAGATTTTACATGATGTTACTGGAGAAGGATTAAATGCACAGTATTTAGTCGATTACCTGTATGATAAATATAATAAGGTATATAGCCTAAACTAGAATGGTGATATAAAAAGAAAGCTGGCCACATATAGTGGCGCAGCTTTCTTATATATATTGCATTACCAGAGCTTGAAGCCTTTTGACCCTGGAGGTGCATTTTGAATTAAGTCGATAAATGGGATTGTGTAAGCAAATAGAATTAATAATACTGTAATTCCAAGCCATAACTTCCAGTTTTCGAAAACCATTGGAGCTTTTTCTTCAGGGTGAAGTGCTTCTCCAACTGGGAATTCTTGTTCACCTTTAGGTGCGAAGAATGCTAGATTGATAAAGATATAAAGCATTAAAATAATCGCAATAAATAGGATAGAACCACCAACTGCTTGCGCGATTTGGTAAGGAATCCATTCTGCTGCTTGGGCAGAACCACCGTAATCTGAAAAAGCTGAACGGCGTGGTGCACCAAGAAGTCCTGCAGCATGCATCGCACCTGACATAAATGTCATTCCGATTGCCCATAGGGAACCTTGGATTAATGCAAGCTTGTTCATTTTCTTTGTTAATTTACGACCAGTTAAATGCGGTACTAGCCAGAATGCAGCACCAAAGAACGTAAGAACAACAGCAGTCGCCACAGTTAAGTGGAAGTGACCAGTTACCCAAATCGTATTATGAATGACCTGGTTCATTTGGTGAGATGCGTTGACGATACCACCTGCACCTGCTGGGATGAAGGCAACCATACCAATAAATGGAACTGTGAAGCGAGCATCACCCCATGGAAGCTTCTTCAACCAACCAAATAATCCTTTTGCACCCTTTGAACGACCAAAAGTTTCAAACGAAGCAAATAAAGAGAATGCAGTCATTAAAGATGGAATAACGACAGCAAATGTTAATACAACCTGAAGGAATTTCCATGCAGCATCAATTCCTGGCTCTAATAATTGATGGTGGAATCCAACTGGGATTGAGAACAATAAGAATAAGATAAATGACATTCTTGCCAATGAATCTGAGAAAATCTTTCCGCCAATGATTTTTGGAATGATTGCGTACCATACCATATAGGCTGGCAATAACCAGAAATATACTAATGGGTGACCGAAGTACCAGAATAACGTACGGCTTACAGCAACGTTTACAGTGTCGACCCAACCTAAAGACCAAGGTAATAATTGAATTAATACAGTTGCTGCAACCCCAATCGTAGCAACAATCCACATTAAAGTATTAACAAGAGCCATGAATGTTAATAAAGGACTCTGTTGTCCTGGATTCGCTCTTCTCCACTCTGCGTATTTCATGATAATCGCAGCACCGACAGTCCAACTTCCGACAACAACCAGTGTTAAACCTAGATAAAAGATAAAATGTGCTTGTAATGGAGCATAAAATGTATAAAGAACGGATGCTTTGTTTAATAGAATCATAACTGCCGCAGCAATCGTACCAATTGTCATGATCCAAAAACCAATCCAACCTACAGTCCTTTGCTTGCCTGTAAAAGTACCTGCGGTTTTACTTACAACTGAAAGTTGAAAGCCCATAATAAAAAATGTAGTTAATACAAGTCCTAAGACAACACCGTGAACAGTTAAGATTTGATAATAGCCAATTCCAGCAGGCAATTGAAATTTACCTGAGCGAACTAATACTTGTAAGAGACCAGCAAGACCACCCACTAAAAGGGCGATAAAAGCCACATATAAATGAGCCATCGCTAGCTTGCCATCACGAGAATCTACTTTAGATTTCAAAGGAGATTTTATCATTGTTATTCCACCACCTTAATTTTCGACATCATCATGTGGTGACCTGCTCCACAATATTCATTACATAAAATTAAGTATTCACCTGTTTTATCAAAAGTTGTAATATGTTCACTAATATAACCAGGTTCTACCATCATATTAATATTTGTTCCAGCTACTTCAAAGCCGTGAATAACGTCTTTAGACGTTGCGATAACTTTTACCTTAGCACCAAGAGGGACCTCAACGTCTCCAGGTGTATAGGCAAAGGCTTGGGCAACAAATACTAATTCATAATCCCAATCTTTTCCTTCCACCTTCTTTAAACCAGGCTCATTAAATGGGGCAGTTGAATCTACCTTTTCTGGATCAATTACAGTTAAACAACTTGGCGGTTGATTTCCAGCATAGAAAGCACTTACTCCTACAACGGATAGGAAAACGATAAGTGTTGTTATTCCAAAAATCAGCCAAATTTTTTCATACTTATGCACATGCATGGCTTATATCCCCTTTCTAAAAACGATCTAAATATAAGAAGTAAACGCCGACCCAAAGAACAATGATGAAAAAGCCGATGAAGAAAACTGAAGCTAACGTTCCCTTTAAAGAAGAGCTATCTTCGATTTCAGTTTTTGTGTTACTCTTCAATTCCGCTTTTGCCATAACACTCACTCCTTTCGGAAAAATAGAGAATGTAATAATTACATTTTCATCATACTAGACAATTTTACAGAATCCATATGGTTCTAAGGAATTCACAAATTGTTCAATATCTGATAAATACTATGTTAGTAGTGGAAACTTATTTTTACAGTGATTTATGTCACAAAATCATTTGATTAAATGTGAACTTTTTGTGAAAAAAATAAAGACCCATAGAAGGCTATTGTTTCATTAGCGTTCCATAGGTCCTGTTAAGAATTTTTTATATCGTCGTCCGTTAAAATACATCTTCTGCAAATACTATAGCCGGCTCGTTTCGGTTTCTGTTTATCAAAATAGTTTAGTAGTTCTTGTGTGATGGCAAATCTACCAAGCCAATATTCACTGTGTTTAGTGTTGTTTGATGCATCGTAGGCGATATCATGCTCTTCTTTAATTCTTTGAACTAAACTTATTAGAGTAGTATAACTATCTTTCAATAAATGTTCACCTCTACATTCTTATGTAGAGCCATTCTAGCATGTATCTCCATTCCTCAATATGATATATATCACTGAAAATTTATTATACATTGAAAAGTTTTCAATCCATTCACATAAAAAATGAATTATTTCAGTCACATCTTCGTAGATATTTCAATATAATGGAATATTAATCAAATTTCTTTTCGTACTTAGTAAAGCAGAATTAATGAAAAATTTGATAAAGAGAGTGGATTCATTAATGGAAAAATATTATTGTGATCATTGCAGAATTCTATATGATGCAGCTGACGTTTGTGCAGCCTGTGGCGGTAATGTATCGAATAAAATTTGGATTGAAGTACAGACCCAATCGAATGCAAATGAAATAACACCAGATTCATAGGTGTTATTTTTTTGTTTTTTCAAAACATACAATCAAATTTCTTTTCTATTGTACAAGAATTTGTTATCTTGAGTTTAATTACATATTAACTTCAAAGGGTGATTACATGTATTTACCGTCATTTCGTTTAGAAAACAAGAAAGCTGTTGTCACTGGTGCTGGAAGAGGAATTGGACGAGCCTTAGCGATTGGCTTAGCAGAAGCAGGCGCAGATGTCTCCTTATTATCTCGTACACAAGAAGATTTAGAGGACACAGCAAAGTACGTTCGAGAATTAGGAAGAGAAGCACTGGTCATTCCAACGGATGTAACGAAAAGGGAAGACATTCAGAAGAGCGTCCAAACGATAGTAGAAAAGTGGGGGAAAATCGACATTCTTATCAACAACGCAGGGATGAATATTCGTTCAAAAGCGTTAGAGGTTACGGAGGAAGAATGGAATAAGATTATGGACACGAATTTGAAGTCGGCTTTTATGATGTCTCAAGAAGTTGGGAAAATCATGAAAGAGACAGAAACAAACGGGAAGATTATTTCTGTTTCGTCAGTGGCAGGCACAGTTGCATTACGAACTGGAGTTGTTTATGCGGCAACAAAGGCGGCTATGATTCAAATGACGAAGGTTCTGGCGATGGAGTGGGGGCCATATAACATTAATGTGAATTCAATTGGGCCTTGGTACTTTAAAACCCCGTTAACAGAAAAGCTCTTAGCTGATCCAGAATACTTGAGTGATATATTATCGGTTACGCCACTAAATCGAGTCGGCGAATTACCGGAGCTTGTCGGTCCAGCTGTCTTTTTAGCGTCAGAAGCTGGCAGCTACGTAACAGGTCAAACACTTTTTGTAGACGGTGGCATGACGATAAAAGGTTTTTAATAGTAAGGCACAAGAAAAAGCAGGGGTTTCCCTGCTTTTTCGTTTAACTCATTTCAACACCTAAAATAATCTCTAAAACGCCGACATTTGCAATATTTATAGGAAGGCGAAAGGCCCGATTAAATCCAACTACTTTGGTTTGCCCGACTAGTACGGTCGGGGGAGTAATATCCATTTCAAATCCTTGTTGGAAGATAAAAGTCGATAAGTTCCCGGCAATCATATTTCCTAATTCACCGGCAAACGATTCAAGCATTTCTCCCTCAAGGAACATACCAAACATGCCTTCACCAATTTTTCCAAATACAGCCTCTTCAGCATCGATAATGACTCTTCCTCTTACATCGCCAGTCATTCCAATGAGCACACCAATCGAATGCTGAGTAAATGATTGAGTAAACAAAGATGGTTTGTCCACAGTTACTTCAAAAGGGAGAACTCCTTTAACTGATTCGATCGTCCCATTTAAAATGTCAGTTACACTTTTAGTTAAAGTCACTAATCATTCCTCCGTTGTTTGATTAACCATAATATTACCATAATTTTATGGCGATGGAAGCTATAAAATGGTTAAAAATTCGTTTGATCTTAACAATGTAAAAAGAAATGGGTAAATGGTCATGAATAAATGGAAAAGTTTGATTGGTGCATGTCTTCGAAAATCGATTTATAATAAAGGAGCACAACAAACCTTCAAAACAATTGCTTCCTTCATATTCTGAAGGAAGTTTTTTTATTACAGTATAATTTTAGGTGCATTGGAAAAATTAACCTTATCCTAAAATGCGAAGGAGAGACCCTTCATGCCTACAATTATCTCCATCTCAGAAGTACATCCCCCTCATAAAATTGGCCAGCAGGAAGTGCTGGAGTTTTCCAGGAATCTTTTTTCATCTAGCTTTAAGGATATTGAACGATTATTAAAGGTTTTTCAAAGTGCTCAAATCGAAGAGCGGTATTTCGTTAAAGGACTCGATTGGTTTGAAACCGACAAATCATTTGTAGAGAAAAATGACACTTACATTCGCAATGCTGTGGAGTTAGGGAGTGAAGCGATTAAAGATTGTTTGAGAAGCGAACAATTTTTAAAGAAAGATATCCCTTACGAAGAGATTGAAGCGATTTTTACGATTTCAAGCACTGGTATTGCTACACCAAGTATTGATGCAAGAATAATGAATGTTCTCCCGCTATCTCCGCATCTAAAAAGAATTCCAATTTGGGGATTAGGTTGTGCTGGTGGTGCGTCTGGATTATCAAGAGCATTTGACTATTGCCTAGCTCACCCGAATGCAAAGGTATTAATTTTGGCGATCGAATTTTGCAGCTTAACCTTTCAACGGAATGATCACTCAAAAAGCAATTTAATAGGTTCTTCTTTATTTGCCGATGGAGTGTCCTGTGCTTTGATGGTGGGGGATGAGGTAGAAAGTGGGGAATGGCAAAAGCTTCCTTCCGTTCCATCACTACTAGAGACGCAATCAACTACGTTACAAAATTCGCTTGATGTGATGGGGTGGACAGTGAAGAACGATGGTTTGTTTGTTGTGTTCTCCAAGGATATTCCAACGATTATTGAACAAGAATTAAAGCCTGCTGTGATGAAATTTCTTGAGAATCAAAGGCTGGAAATGTCTAATATTCAGCATTTTATTGCCCATCCAGGTGGAAAAAAGGTGTTAGATGCCTACTTGAAATCCTTAAATTTATCAGAAAACAAGACGCAAATTTCCGCGGATGTCTTAAGAAGCTTTGGTAATATGTCTTCAGTAACCATTCTCTATGTATTAAAAAGGTTCATGGAAATAGGGACTCGCGGAGATTTGGGATTGGCAACAGCGTTAGGTCCAGGATTTAGCTCAGAATTACTTCTATTAAGGTGGATATAATGTTTACATGGTTGATTGTTTTCATCATACTGCAGCGACTAGTTGAATTATTTATTGCGAGGAAAAATGAAGCTTGGATGAAGGGCCAAGGTGGGATTGAAGTTGGACAATCACACTATCAGTACATGGTTATCTTACATATTTGTTTTTTTATTTCCCTTCTATTAGAGGTGTTCATATTTAACAGAACTAGTTCATCTGCTTGGCCTATATTATTAATTGGATTTATCATTACTCAAGTAGGAAGAGTATGGGTGATTTTATCGTTAGGAAAGTATTGGAACACGAAAATCATTGTTCTTCCACAAGGGAATGTGGTTAAAAAGGGCCCATATCGATTTTTAAAGCATCCGAATTATGTGATTGTTTGCTTAGAATTACTTATAATTCCACTCATGTTTGAAGCGTATTTAACAGCTGTTCTATTTACTTTATTAAATATCGTTATTCTCTCCATACGAATCCCTGCGGAAGAAAAGGCTCTTTTAGAATTAACGAAATATGGCGAAGTTTTTTCTAAGCAGAAAAGATTTCTTCCGTCCTTTTCAAAAAGAGTTTGAACATTTTGTTACATCCTATTGAAAATGATTATCATTCATGCTATATTATTGAATATGAATATTATTCTCAATTAGCTTGTATCGGAATTTAAAAAATGCAAAGGGTGTGTTACATATGGTATCGATTTTTATTATCTCAACCATTGCAGTTTATACATTTGTTATGAAATACGTACTTAATCACGTAGGAAAACCATCAACTGTTGAATCAAAATAAATCAGACATAAACCAGATCGTACATGATCTGGTTATTTTTTTTATGCTCTTTTCTTAATTTTTGTTGCTTTTGCGACTTAATCATATATATAAGGCAAGTTTCTAATAGCAATACTTCATTTTTTGAAAAGGGGTTACACACAAAATAAAAAGTACAATCCTAGATCTACGTTAAAATCGGTTTTAAGATTTTAACAGTATTCTCGAAGAAGATAGACTTTTTTGTGGAATTTCATGAAAAATCAGTTAAAATAAATATGTTTAATACGAACTGACAAGGGGTTAACAAAATGATTGATACGGCTTCACAGTATGACATTAAAGCATTGAGAACGAAAATAGCAGAGCTCTACAGTTTGTTTATCGGTAATGGGGATACCGAAACAGCTGATAAAGCCAAACAGTTATTTACAAAACTACAAAATCAAGAATATGGGATTGCCTTTTGTGGACATTTCTCTGCTGGGAAATCGAGCATGATTAATAAAATCATTGGAGAGAACTTACTTCCATCTAGTCCAATTCCTACAAGTGCCAATCTTGTCAAAATTAAGACGGGAGAGGAGTATGCAAAGGTTATTTTTAAAGAGGGGAACCCACGACTTTATCCAGCTCCTTATAACTATGAGAAGGTGAAGTCGTACTGCAAGGATGGAGATTCAATCCAAACGATCGAAATTAGCCATCAATCTGATAAATTGCCACCTAACGTCTGTATTATGGACACGCCCGGAATTGATTCTACAGATGATGCCCATCGTATTGCGACAGAATCGGCTCTCCACTTAGCAGATTTAGTCTTTTATGTGATGGATTATAATCATGTACAGTCTGAAGTAAATTTCCTTTTTACAAAGGAGTTAACGGAGGCTGGAAAAGAAGTGTACTTAGTTATTAATCAAATAGATAAACATAGAGATGAAGAATTAAGCTTCCAGGATTTCAAGACGAGTGTTAAGGAATCTTTTGCTGCTTGGGGAGTACAACCAGCAGAAATCTTTTATACTTCCTTAAAAGCGGAGGAACACGTACATAATAAATTTTCAAAGCTAAAACAGTTCATTCATGGGAAATTAGATGAGCGAGATGCACTTTTACCTATATCGGTAGCGCATTCATTTAAGAAGCTTACAGAGGAGCACGAGCGTTATCTAAAAGAAAAGGATAAAGAAAGCCTTGAAAAATGTGAAGAGAAACTCTCAGAGATTCCTGTAGAATCTCAAGAACTCTTACCAGCCAAAGTAGAAGATATTGAAAAAGAGATAACGAAGATTTCTACTCTAAAGAAAACGAAGGAAAAGGACTTTGAAAATGGGTTTGAGGATATCTTAAAAAGCGCGTATTTAATGCCTTTTGAGACGAGGGAATTGGCCGAAAGATTTCTAGAGTCTGCTCAAAGTAATTTTAAAGTCGGTCTTTTGTTTTCGAAGCAAAAAACAGAGCAAGAGAAACAAGAGAGATTAGAACGATTTTTGTCCGATTTTCAAGAAAAAGTCAATTCACAGCTTACTTGGCATATTAAAGAATTTCTAAACAAAATTTTAAAAATAGCGGAAATTCAGGAGCCATCTATTTTAAGCAAAGTCCAAAGTTTAGCGATTTTAATAACTAAAGAAATGCTTAAAAGTGTATTGAAGTCAGGGGCACAACTGTCCGGTGACTATGTCCTGAATTATACCTCGGATGTAGCTGAAGTAGCTAAGAAAGCAGCAAGGAAAGAGATTACACCGATTAAGGAAGGTATTCTTCAAATTGTACATGAAAACTCAGAGGAAGATCGGGAACGGTTGGAAAAAGAGAAACATCAATTAGACACCCTTCTTCATGCTTGGGAATGGAAACAAGAAATCTTAGAATCTCAAACGGGTAACTTGATTCGGATGGAACAGGTGCTCACAGGTCATTTTGAACCATCATTGCATGAAGATGCATTAGAAGAGCTTGTGTCCGAACAAGACGATATAGAAATCGTGCACGAGTCTGACTTAGAGAAAGAGACAATTGAAAAGGAAGTTCCGAGTTTCAGAATGACAGAAGATGTTTCAAAAAAGACAGTAGGCAATAGTCAGGATAAAGCGGCTTCTGTCGTCAAAAAATTGCAATTTTCAGCTGGGAAACTGCATCAGATTCCTGGTTTTAAGAAAATCTCAACTCTTTTAAGTGAAAAGGCTGAACGATTAGAAAAACGAGGTTTTACGGTTGCTCTATTTGGTGCTTTTAGTGCTGGGAAATCATCGTTTGCAAATAGTTTAATCGGAGAAAAATTGTTACCAGTTTCACCCAATCCAACAACTGCGGCGATCAATAAGATTATGCCTGTTGATTCTGAGAATAAACATGGTCTAGTCAACGTACAGCTTAAGACAGCAGGGGTTTTATTAGCGGATGTAAAACGTTCCCTCTCTGTCTTTGACGTACATGCGAGTAATTTTGATGAGGCTCTCAACCAAATCAAAACAGTCATTGATAAGTTATCTAATTTTGATGCTCATGAAAAAACACATATCTCTTTTTTGAATGCTTTTTACAAAGGGTTTAACGCTTATCGGAACCAATTGGGAGAAATTATTCAAACAGACTTAGTTGAATTTAGAGATTTTGTCGCTAATGAGGAGAAGTCTTGTTTGGTGGAACTGATTGAAGTCTACTATGATTGTGAATTGACTCGAAAAGGCATTACTCTAGTGGATACTCCTGGAGCAGATTCGATCAATGCTCGTCATACAGGAGTTGCCTTTGATTATATTAAAAATTCAGATGCGATTCTATTTGTCACTTATTACAATCATGCTTTTTCAAAGGCAGATCGCGAATTCCTCATTCAACTAGGACGAGTAAAAGACACATTTGAAATGGATAAAATGTTCTTTGTCGTTAATGCTGTCGATTTAGCGAATAATGAAACGGAAAAACAAGAAGTACTTGGGTATGTCCACGATCAGCTTGTCCAATATGGAATTAGGAAGCCGAGTCTTTTCCCAATTTCGAGCATGTTGGCTATTAAGGAAAAGCTTGAAGGAGTGACAGAATTTCAATCTGGCATTTCACAGTTTGAGAAAAGCTTTTATTCCTTTATCACCCATGATTTAATCGATATTTCAATTAACGCTGCAATGCTTGAATGGGAAAGAGCGATCGAGCAATTAAGAAGCTTTATTCATTCTGCGAATGAGGATATTGAGCAAAAGCATGCAAAAGTACAACAATTAAAGACGGAACGAGTTGAGATTAAGAAGTTGATTCAAGAACAGAGCTCAGGTATCCTTCTTCAGCGATTAAATCAAGAGATTGAAGAATTAACTTATTATATAAAACAAAGAGTGTTTTTACGCTTTAACGACTTTTTCAAGGAAGCTTTCAATCCTTCTGTTTTACGGGATGATGGAAGAAATCTTAAGAAGGTTTTAGAGCATTCATTAGATGAGTTTCTTCATGATTTTGGTTTTGATTTTGCTCAAGAATTTCGCGCAACTTCATTACGAATCGAAGTATTTATTGGGAAGCTATTCCATGAATTACATCATTCGCTTACGAAATCTCTTTCTAAAGTAAATCATGAGCTTTCCTTTAGTGAGGGACAGCTTGGGAAGATGGATGAATTAAGTTTTGCAAATGAATTGGCCAATTTGGATAAGAATACATTTAAAAAGGTATTATCCCTTTTTAAGAATCCAAAATCCTTTTTTGAAAAAAATGAAAAGCGTCTTATGCAGGAGGCTCTTAATGAAACCTTGCAGTTTCCGACTGAAGCGTATATGAACGCTGAAAGAGATAAACTGTTATCCCATTACGAGAGGGAATTAAACAAACATTTCGATGCACTTCTAAATCTCTTACTAGAGGAAGCGGAAGAGTATTATCAAGGACTGTTTGCAACGCTAAGCAATGAAATTCCAGTAGAACAGCTAGTGGAATTGGAAAAAGAACTTGTGAATGACGAATTGGCTAAAGGATTTGAACAATGAAAGAATGGATACAGTATTGCGAGGCAAAATGGAATATTCAAATCTTGTTTGCATGCGAAGCCGGAAGCCGTGCATGGGGTACGGACTCCTCTATGTCGGATAAGGATTTACGTTTTATTTTTAGACATAGGGAGATTCGTTCCTATCTTTCATTGGAAAAATCAGTTGAAGCAATAGATTTGAATGAGCCTATTGATGCTCATGGATGGGATATTTTCAAAGCTTTTCGGCTTGCGGAAAAATCAAACCCAAGCTTGTATGAGTGGGCTTTTTCTCCCATTATCTATGAAGATAGAAATGGTTTTTCAACAAAACTACAAGAAATGATCGTCGAGAATTATTCCCCATTTTCGGTTACGATGCACTATTTAAGTTTGATAAATAGAAATTTGAAAGAGGTTAGAGGAAAAGAAAATATTGGGGCAAAACAACAAAAGCAGCTCATACAAATTGTTAGAGCCATCCTCATAATTCAAGACATAATCAAAAATGGCACGATAAAAAGTAGTCCGTACTTCTATTTTTCAAAGGAGCCTGATGGTATTTGGGACCGTTACTATTATTTATTAGTTGAAGCAAAAAAATGGGAAACGCTTCTTCCTGGTCAAATATATAACGAAATCTCCTTTAATCTTGAAATAGAGAAGGCAAGACTGGAAACATTATGTCAGGGGCTAAACAGGGGAGTAGATTATAAGGTGAAGCTAGATAAATGGCTATGGGAATTATTGGACTTATAAGAATAAAATTATAGTAGGAGCAAGAGCTTCCTTCAATTGGATGATCAAAATATAAGGCATACCCACGAATATTAGGTGGGTATGCTTTTTTATGCTATGAAATTGTTTTTATAATTTGGTGAAGTTGTCCAATAACCATTTGTTAATGATTTCATAGATTAGATAGTAAGCAACCTGTTTTCTTGTTTCTGATTTTTGAGTGGAGGACAGGAGGATTAAAGGAGGGGAATCCAATGGCAAAGAAGCTTAGTTCCGCAAAGTTTAAAATTGAGTTTCAAGAAGCAGTTGAGTTAGATGAAAATGCAACTTTTGAAGAAGCAAGAGAAGTTTTCCAAGATGGGTTAGGGGAAATGAAAATAAAAGTCGTGTTCGAAGACGGTGAAGAATTGGAAATTGAGTATGGTGAACAGAATGCATCTGTGTTAGTTGAAGATGAAGATAACGAAGATGAAGATAATGAAGACGAAGATGATGATGAAGATGAGGATGAAGATGAGGATGAAGGTCCAGAAGACGGAGGCGAAGATGCCGAAACTTTAGATGAAGAAGATGAAGATGAAGATGAAGATGAAGATGAAGATGAAGATGAAGAAGAAGAAGACGAAGATGATGATGAAGATGAAGATGAAGATGAAGAAGAAGACGAAGACGATGATGCAGAAGCTTTAGATGCAGAAGAAAATAATGACGATGAGAATGAAGTAGATGCAGAAGAAGATAATGAAGATGAAACTGAAGACGAAGAAGATTTTGAAGTAGAAGCGGGAGAAACTGAAACTCAAATCGAAACTTCAGCAGTAACAGAAGCCGAAACCGATGCTACATCGGAAACTCTAAACGAAACTGAAGTCGATTCCGAAACTGAAACTCAGGCTGAAAGTGAGACAGCACCAGATGAACTTGATGAGAGAAGCAAGCTTAGAAGTGAATTAGTGATAAAATTGTTTTCTCAACCAATGAATCTTAATAGCAATGAATAAGAAAAAGGCTGATCGAAACCAAGATCAGCCTTTTAATATTGTTTCACCTATCATTTCTTTTTCCAATCTCAATATTTCTCCTTCTTCGCCTGCTTTTTTGTTCTCTTCTGCGCTCTTTTCTTCGTTCGTTTCTACGAGTCCGTCGTAAAGACCTCGAATTCTCTTGAGATGCTTTCCATGTTAACATTTCATTTCTTGTTTCAATGGTTGTAGGTTGAGTGTCAAATGGCCTAAATTGAAAATAATTTGTGGTCCTTTCGGTTGAACGATTATTTAACAAGGCTGAATAGTCAACTTTCTCTGAAGAAGTTGGGGACTCCTGAGCATCTTGCCAAAATGTTAAAATATCTGTTCCTACTCTTTCCCATTGATATAATGATAGCGCTAATTCCCTACCACGCTCTCCCATCTTCTTCATATCCATACGATTTGATAATAAAAGAGACAACTTCTCAGCAAATTGTGAAGGATCTTCAGGTTGGTCAACAATATAACCATTAACCCCTGGAATCATTACCTCCGGATTCCCACCACGTGCAGTTGTAACGATCGGTAGCCCGGCTGCCATGGCTTCATAATGAACACGTGCGAGTGGCTCTTGCCAAATGGATGTGCACACAAAAATATCTGCTACCGCAAACCAATTCTGGATTTCACTTGGTGCCACAAAACCTGTTGTAACAACAGGAACCGGAAGCTTTTTAGCTAATGCACGAATATAAGCAACGTAGTCCGTGACATTATTTTGGCTAAACCAGTTACTTCCGACAACAACTAAAGCTAAATCCTTGTGTTTTTTTGTGAGCTCTGGAATGGCGCGTAAGAGTCGGTCTACCCCTTTATTGCTCGATAGTCTGCCTGCGAATAGGATGACGGTTTTATTTTCAAGGTTGTGTTTTCGTCTAAGTGTTTGGCGGATTTTTTGCATGTTCGGATCATTTCCTGGTAAAAACTGATTGCAGTCAACACCAGAATAGATTGTCCTTACCTTCGATTCTGCCTGTGGATATAATGCTTTAATTTGTCCGCCAATATAATTGCTGACAGTGGAGATAAGCGCAACCTCGTTTATGACGGCAGTACCTTCCTCAGCACTGATTTTATCAGGCGTAAACATATCATTGTGCATACTGAGTGTGATTTTCGAATTTGGAGCGACTTGTCGAATTGGTATGACGAGTCGAGGGCGATTAAAAATATGAATGAGATCAAAGTCGTTGGATTGTAAAAATTGAATTACACCTTCCATATATAGTTCGAAAATCTTACCATCTACTCGAACATAGTTGATATCGTCGACCGTTTCCTTTGTGGGAAGTGAAGGGTCTGTGATTCCGAGAACGGTGATTTCATGCTCTTGTCTTAGATAAGGAAGACAGCCAGATAGATAGGTTTGGATCGCACCACCTCGGATCGGAGGAACAGGAAGCTTTTCGGTACAGATCATTAATATTCTCATGAGGATTTCATTCCCTTCCATTGACTCTGCAATTCGTGTAGTACGGGCCATTTCGTTTTATCAGTTTCAACAATAGTATGAATGAGAGTCGCTGTTTGCTCATTAAGAAATAGCTCCGGTTCAAAGACGACTTCCTTAATGTTTTTATAAAATTCGTTCGGCAGGGAGAAATCAATCATGAGAAGCTCATAAACTTCAGGGGTTATTGGATTTGCAGCATGATAAGCATTGATCATTTCCTTAACCCATGTAATGTCCCAGTATTTTAAATCTGCCATGGTGCCCGAAATAAGCTTTCTTAAATCTCGAATCGGTAGATCATAAGCGACCCCGTCTAAATCTATAATCCACATACCATTTTTACCCATTTGACCATTAGACCAGCCGTAATCTTGATGCACTAAGCCCCAATAATCATTTCCCTGTTCAACTAGGTTAGAATATTGAGAGCCTTCTAATCTGCGATAACTTTCGATTGCTTGGCTCTCAAATTGGTCAACCACTGCTAGTAGAGCTTTGCTTGCAGGAGTATCTCTATAGGCATTTCCAATCTGGCGAAACCACTCCATTTTTTCTACCATTTTTTCATAACTTTTTGGCCAATTGTATAGTCTAGAGGCTACTTCTGCGTGGGCCGGAGGAATATAACCTCTACTTAACCGATGGAATTCTCCAAGTGCATAGCAAAGCTGTTTGGCTCCTGCTAAGTCTTTGGTGACAGGTTGCAATGGTTCAATCCAATCTGCAATAAACCATAGTTTTCCACCTGCTTCAACGTAGTTCATACCTGATTTGCTTTTGTGAATGGATGGTACACGTGCGTGTTGCACCTCTGTTAAATATTCTTGTGCCCCTAAGCTAAATAAGCTCCTAGTTGGTCTCCGATGAAGAAGTTTAAGACTTTTTGCCCCCTTATTCGTGGCGATTTTCCAAATTGCTCCGCCTTTATCAGGCTTAGTTGTCACAATTTCCATGCTTTTAACAGATAAATCATAATGCTTTAGAACTTCTTGAGCGTAAGCAAGAATATATTCAGGGACAAAAAATTCATGGGTATGCTCATTAATTTCCCATGGGACAATCATTGCATTAGCCATAAGATTCCTCCTAAATAACCGACTGTAAAACATTTTATACGAAACTAAAATTCTAGATCGACATTTGTTAATAGACTATGTTAGAAAAAAACACTTGTATAGGACAGGTCCACTAAGAAAAAGATTTTCGTTTACTAGAAAAAATGCTTGTACTAAACGAATCTCTCAAACTCTTCCTTAGAAAAAACATATGATTAAGTAACGAGCCATTAGGAAGGGATGTCATATGAAAATACGAAAGGCCATAATACCAGCGGCAGGTTTGGGAACGAGATTTTTACCGGCAACGAAAGCATTACCAAAGGAAATGCTCCCTATTGTAGATAAACCAACAATTCAATACATTGTTGAGGAGGCAGCGGCATCGGGAGTCGAAGATATTATTATCATAAGTGGTCGTAGTAAACGCTCGATTGAGGATCATTTCGATCAATCATATGAGCTAGAAGAAGCCCTATATAAAAAGGGTAAGTTAGAGATGTTGGATGAAGTAAAACAAATATCTCGATTGGCAAATATTCACTATATAAGACAAAAGGAGCCTAAAGGATTAGGACACGCAATCTATTGTGCTCGGAGTTTTATAGGAAATGAACCTTTTGCTGTTTTATTAGGTGATGACATTGTTAAGTCGGAAACTCCATGCTTAGAACAATTAATTAAAGTGTTTCAGCGATACCATTCGTCGATTGTAGGGGTACAGCAAGTGGCTGCGAAGGAAGTATCGAAATACGGAATTATTAAATTAAAGGGCGCTGAGGTCGACGAGCATGTATTAAATGTTGAGGGATTAGTAGAAAAACCAAAGCAAACGGAGGCGCCATCACGTTATGCGATAATGGGCAGGTATATTTTACGACCAGAGATCTTTGATATTTTAAAAGAATTAACTCCAGATAGAGATGGAGAAATACAGTTAACGGAAGCCTTGAATCTGCTCAATCGCAAACAAGCTGTCTATGCCTATGAATTTCAAGGAGAAAGGTATGATATCGGGTCAAAGGAAGGATTTATCCGTGCAACCATAGACTTTGCATTAGAGCGAGAAGAACTGCGTGACGAAGTGATTCAATATATGGAAGAAAGGCTAAAAGAAATATGAAAGACTGAAAATGATAGGTAATCACCGTTACTCAACCTTCAATAAACCATATACTAAAATCAAAAAAGGTGAATATATGAACATCGCGGTTATTGGTGCAGGTTATGTAGGTGTTACGACAAGTATTGCATTCGCCGAACAGGGCCATCATGTTTTTGTTGTGGATTTGGACAAGGAAAAACTAGAGAAATTAAACCATTCTATTCTTCCATTTTATGAAGATGGAATGGAGGAATTATTAATGAAACTTGTAGAACAACAACATTTAATTTTTACTGACAGTATTCAAGCAGCGGTTAGGCAAAGCGAACTTATCTTTATTGCTGTTGGTACTCCACCATTGCCAAGTGGAGCAGCGAATTTGGAACAAATTGAACAAGTATCAAAAGCAGTAGGCTCAGCACTACAAGAATACCGGACAATCGTCATTAAAAGCACGGTTCCAATTGGGACGGGTGAAAAAGTAGAATTCATAATTAAAGAAGAGCTCGATTTGCGTAAAAAGGATATTGAATTTGATGTTGTAGCCAATCCGGAGTTTCTTCGGGAAGGGAATGCTCTTCATGATGCGCTCTATCCTGATCGTATAGTTGTAGGTTGCGAAAACATGCGAGCCAGAAAAATGATGGAGAAACTCTACCAAAATAGTATTGCTCCTATCCTTTTTACAAATAGAAAAGAGGCGGAGCTGGTTAAGTATGCCTCTAATGCATTCCTGGCTACTAAAATATCATTTATCAATGAATTAGCAAGAGTAAGCGAACAGCTAGGAATTAATATATCCGTTGTTTCAAAAGGGATGGGCATGGATAGACGGATTGGAGCGGATTTTCTACGTGCAGGGATAGGATATGGAGGTTCTTGTTTTCCAAAGGATACAAGAGCTTTATTAGCTATGTCCTCGGAAGTGGGCATGCCTTTAAAAATATTGGAAGCAGTAGTGGAAATCAACGAAACTCAAGTTGACTGGTTTATGGAAAAAATAGTTAAATCCATTGGTTCGCTTGAAGGTAAGCATATTGGATTATTAGGCTTAACTTTTAAACCGAACACTGATGATATTAGAGAGGCCACATCGTTAAAGCTTATACAAGAGCTTCTTCTCCATAAAGCAACTGTTTCTGCATACGACCCTAAAAGTACAGATATAGTAACGAAAATATACCCGCAAGTTCGATTCGCTACTTGTCCCTTAGATGCAATAAATAATGTGGATGCTTCAATTCTGGTCACGGAATGGGACGAAATTATTCAAATGGATTGGAAGGAAGCAAGAAAACGAGTTCGCCAATCATACCTTTTTGATGGTAGAAATGTTTTAGATCCCAAGAAGATGGTTGAATATGGATTCTGCTATGAAGGAGTAGGAATAGGGAATTTAGGAAAGGAGAATCTGCATGGTTGAATGGACCTTACCTAAGCTCGTTTTAGTAACAGGCTGTGCTGGATTCATCGGTTTTCATTTATGTAAACGACTCTTAGAAGAAGGTTCTGTGGTGGTCGGGATTGACCAAATGAATGATTATTATGAGCCCCAATTAAAATGGGATCGATTAAGTTCTTTAAAACAAGGGACTAACTTTACATTTGTGAAGGGTTCGATTGAAAATAAGGAGCTATTGGAAAGTCTCTTTCAGCAATATCCTTTTGAGGTTGTCGTGCATTTGGCTGCACAGGCGGGAGTACGTTATAGTTTAACGAATCCGGACAAGTATATTCAGGCTAATATAGTTGGATTTGCAAATATACTGGAGTGCTGTCGGAACCATCATATTCCCCATTTGTTATACGCGTCTTCAAGTTCTGTCTATGGAAATCATACGCATGCCCCATTTTCTGAAAGTGCTCGAGTGGATGAACCAATTAGTCTATATGCAGCGACGAAAAGAGCAAATGAACTAATGGCCTACACTTACAGCCATTTATATCAATTACCGGCAACTGGTATGCGTTTTTTTACGGTCTATGGACCTTGGGGAAGACCTGATATGGCATTATTTTCTTTTACACAGGCGATCTTAAATTTTGAACCAATCAAGGTTTATAACTTTGGAAAAATGAAAAGAGATTTTACTTATATCGACGATTGTGTAGAGTCGATGATTAGGTTAATCATGAGAGGACCGAATCGGGAGGGGAGCATCCCCTATAAAATTTATAATATCGGGAACCAACATCCCATATCTTTGTCGGAATTTATCGAGGTCTTAGAAAAAAATATTGGGAAAAATGCGATTAAAGAATATGTCCCATTGCAACCGGGGGATGTTTTGGAGACGTATGCCCTACTTCAAGAACTAATTAGAGATACAGGGTATAAGCCGTTGGTTACGATTGAAGAAGGAATAAAAAAATTCATAGATTGGTATCGAGACTATTATAATTAGTTCATTGGAAAAGAGCTTTCCGTCATTGTGGAAGGTTCTTTTTTTAGGTTCCCTAATAGAATGATTGATCTTCGCAGGTACAAGCTGTAATTATTTCAAAGGATCTGTGAATTCTGTCCTAGTTCCAATTCCTAAGTACATTTTAATACCCTTTACATATTATGGTGGGGAAAATAAGTGTTTTGAGGAGGTAGGGGTATGCATTTTTATAGAAAACCGAATTATTTTGTAAATCCGAATTTCCGCGTAAGTCCATATCAACCAGTTCCTTCTTTTTATCCAGTTAATCCAGGTTACTATGAAGAGCCACCGGCGCGACAAGTTAATTTAGGAACTCGTTGGGAAGTGGAAGAAGGTGGTTGGCGAGGCGTTTGGACTAGAAGGGGCAATAGCAATACCTTTGATGGTAGATGGACGCGACAAGGGTCAAACCCAATTACTGCTGTGCTGACTGTTCAAGTCATAGGTGATTTTGTGAGTATTTCTCGGAGAAACAGTAGTGACGGAAACAACTGTCAATATGTAGGTAGGGTAGTTGGAAATCGAGTAACTGGACAGAGTGTATGTACTCGTGGTGGAGGTGCCTGGAGTGCGACGATTCAAAGAGGTGCACAAGTACCGGATCTAGGAAGAACATGGGAAGTGCAGGAAGGTGCTTGGCGAGGTGTATGGACACGCAGAGGGAACAGCAATACCTTTGATGCTCGATGGACGAGGCAAGGGTCAAACCCGATCACAGCCGTAATGACAATGGAACAGACCGGAAATAATGTCCGTATTTTACGCAGAAACAGTAGTGACGGAAATAACTGTGAATATAATGGTCGAATTGATGGAAGAAATGCAAGTGGTAGCTTCACATGTACTCAAGGTGGAGGACAATGGAGTGCCACGATTCGTAACTAAAGAATAAAAGCAAGAGTTCGTGCATGCCTCGATTGTATAGCTATACAAAGCTTACAATCGGGGTGATTTTTTGCGAATATTTGGTACATTTGAATGGTATTTAGTATAATTAATAGCAAATGAAAAAATGGGGGAAGGGAAGATAATGAAGACAATTATTTCGAAGGATAAGCTATACGCTCACCTTAACGACGAAAGCCTGAGGATTGTTGATTGTCGATTCCAATTAGGGAATCCACAGTTTGGTGAATCTCAATACATAGAGAGTCATATTCCTGGAGCGGTGTATTTTGATTTGGAAAAGGATTTATCGGATGAAGTGACAAAGCATGGTGGAAGACATCCTTTGCCGAAAATTGAGGATTTTCAAAGAAAGCTTGAAGAAGTGGGTATTTCCACTCAAACAAAAGTTGTAGCCTACGATGGTGGAGAGGGTTCATTTGCTGCTCGACTTTGGTGGCTCTTAAAATATGTTGGCCATGAAGAAGTCTATATTTTAGATGGTGGCATTAAGGAGTGGCAGGCATCTGCGCTGCCAGTTAGCACTGAAGTGCCTACATATTCACAGTCAGAGTACCGAATTGAACTTCAAGATGACATGCTGGCAACTGTTGAGAATGTCAGACAAGCCGTAAAGGATCGTACCGTAACCCTAATTGATTCTCGTGCAAGTAATCGTTACTTAGGGGTAGAGGAGCCAATTGATAAAATAGGAGGTCATATTCCAACTGCCATCAACAAAGATTGGGTAGAAGGATTTCAAGATGGTCATTTCAAAACTCCTTCCGAACAAGCTGAACGTTTTCAGGAGTTTTCAAAAGATGAACCAATCATCGTTTATTGTGGGTCAGGTGTAACGGCAACTCCTAATTATATTGCGCTAAAGGAAGCGGGATATACGAACATTAAGCTGTATGCAGGAAGTTACAGTGATTGGATTTCCTATGATGAGCATGAGGTAGAAATCGGGAGAAATTGATTTACATAATCTTAAAGAACTATAGCTTGAAACTTAGTGGAAACCCTAGTAAAATGTTGTAATAATTAACATGTGGATAATGGAGAAATACACCTTCTTTCGAACAAATGTTGGAAGGAGGTTTTTTCATGATTCCGAAATTATGGATTTCGGAATAGTGGATCACTTTTTATTGGTGCATCTACGTTTAGCTCCAGCGCCTAGCCCCTCGAGGTCGCTTCAGACCAGATGATGAAGTTAAAGAACAAACTTCATCATCTGGTCTTCCAGCGCTTGTCGGGGCTATTCAAGGCGCTTGCGCTTTTGTAATATGTCTACAGCTAGAAGAAAAGAGGTTATGGAAATGTCGAATGATCAAAGAAAAAAATTATTTATGTTAATGATAAATATGTTCATTGCGATTGGGAGTTTTGGGATCGTTATTCCGATTTTACCCAAATATTTGGAGTCAATTGGTCAAGGAGGAACAGCAGCGGGTCTAATGATCGCTATTTTTGCAGGAGCACAGCTTGTTTTCTCTCCAATTGCTGGTAGATGGGCTGATCAATATGGCCGCAAGAAAATGATTATTTATGGACTAGTTGGACTTACCTTGTCAATGTTCATTTTCTATGGTTTTGATTCAATTTGGTGGTTATATTTTTCTCGTGTTATCGGAGGAATTGGTGCAGCATTACTAGTACCAGCAATCTTTGCGTATGTAGCTGATATTACGACGATTGCTCAGCGTGCGAAAGGAAATAGCTTAATATCTGCAGCAATGTCCCTAGGAATAGTAATAGGACCTGGCATTGGTGGATTTCTAGCAGATTTTGGTTTGAAAATGCCGTTTCTAATTTCAGCGCTTGTCTCTTTAGTGGCCGTTATTTTCTCTGTCATTGTTTTAAAGGAAAGTCAGGTTGCAGTACCTGAGAACAGCCATGTTCAAACAGAAGAAGAATCGATGGTTCATCAAATCATTCGTTCTGTAAGAATGCCTTACTTTATTCCACTCATCATTACATTAGTTATGAGTTTTGGTTTAATGGCATATGAGTCTGTACTTGGTCTATTTGTAGATGATTTATATGGTGCATCACCCCAAGAAATTGCCATCATGGTAACTTCAACAGGGATTATTAGTGTTATTGTTCAGCTTTTTATTGTGGATCGAATTGTGAACCGCTTTGGGGAGGGCTCTGTTTTAATCCTATTCATTGGAGTTGCAGCAGGTGGATTCCTTCTATCAATTTTTGCACCAAGTTATTCTGTGTTCTTCATTATTACTTTACTTATTTTCTTAGCAACATCTATTCTCCGTCCTGTATTGAATACACTAATTTCAAAAATGGCCGGAAACGAACAAGGATTTGCAATGGGAATGAATAATGCATATATGAGTATTGGGAATGTATTAGGGCCAACACTTGCAGGTGTATTATATGATGTGAAAATTGCTTATCCGTTTATGCTAGGATTCCTGCTTTTAATATTGACCTTCATTACAGCCATCATTTGGCAACGTCGTTTACAGCGAAAAACGAAGGTTGTAGACCTTCAGAACGGTTAAATCATGTTATAATAGGGATTATGTTAAATACAGGAGGGACGCACGTGGAATCCAATAGAAAATCGCTTATGCTTGTTGATGGAATGGCACTTCTTTTCCGTGCATTTTTTGCAACAGCTGTTACAGGACAATTTATGATCAATTCAAAGGGTGTCCCGACAAATGGTGTTCAAGGATTTTTAAAGCATATGCTAACGGCATTCTCTTCCTTCAATCCAAGTCATGTAGTAGTATGCTGGGATATGGGCAGTAAAACTTTTCGTACAGAAATGTTTCAGGACTATAAAGGGAATCGTGGCGAAGCGCCTGTAGAACTGATTCCTCAGTTTGATCTTGTAAAAGATGTTGTTGAAGCCTTTGATATTCCGAACATCGGATTAGCGGGTTATGAGGCAGATGACTGCATCGGTACGATTGCCAAAAACCTCGATGAAGATGTTGATATTTATATTTTAACAGGGGATAGAGATATCCTTCAGTTACTTGATGAACGAATCAAGGTAGTTCTTTTACAAAAAGGGTTTGGGAATTATTTAGTTCATACAAAGGATACTTTTTTTGAAGAGAAGGGTATCAAGCCACATCAAATGATTGACGTTAAGGCTCTTATGGGAGACCCAAGTGATAACTATCCGGGTGTGAGAGGAATTGGAGAAAAAACAGCGTTAAAGTTGATTCAACAATTCGAGCATGTGGATGGAGTTATTGCCAATTTGGATCAATTAACAAAAGGGCAAAAAACGAAAATCGAAGAAGATTTGGAGATGCTTCACTTAAGCCGAAAGTTGGCTGAAATTCATTGCGAGGTACCGATTGAGTATTCGCTTGAGGAAGCGATTCTAAACATTAACCGTGATAAAGTACTCGATAAATTTGCAGAGGTTGAATTTAAGGGACTTACGCGTTTTTTACAGTTGAATGAAGAAAATGTAGGCTAAAAAAAAGATACTCGTCAATTAGGCGAGTATCTTTTTTAGGTTAATGTGGCGCGCTTTAGGCTGGTTGCTTAACTACATTAGTTATTTAAAACTTTCCGTAATGTTTCGATATTTTTCTTCATAATCGTAAAGTAATCTTGCTTATTTTTAATATCTTCATCGGTAACAGATTCTAAATTATGCAATGTTTGTGGTTCTGCACCGAGCTCTTTTTGAATGATTTCTGCCACCTTTGAAGTTACATTTTGGTCAAAAATCACGTATTTAATTTTATGTTCTTTGGATTCCTCGACAGCTTCCTTTAGCTGACTTTGAGAAGGTTCCTGTGTTGGAGAAAGTCCGGAAATTGATAGCTGTTCAATACCGTAACGGTCTGCCCAATAGCCGTAAGCAGCATGTGAAACTAAGATTTCTTTAGTTGATGCTTGATTTACAGTGTCCGCAAATTCTTGATCCAATGCTTCTAAATTCTTTTTCAAATCTTCAAAGTTAGATTCAAAAAACTTTTTTTATCCGATGCTAATTCCACTAATGCATTTTTAATATTTTCCGCAAGTTGAATAGAGCGGATTGGATCAAGCCAAACATGAGGGTCATATTCACCGTGATTGTGTCCATCTTCATCCTCAGCGTGTTCGTGATCGTGTACTTCTTCGCTCTCAGCAGAATCATAGTCATGAACTTCTTCACCCTCGATGTGTTCGTGATCATGCTCTTCTTCATCTTCGCATGTTCATGTTCATGTGTGCTTTTCAGCAATTCTATTCCATCCGCAGCCCTAATTATTTTTACATCTTCATCTTTCAACGTTTCAACGGCTTTATCCGCAAAGCCCTCCACACCGGCACCTGTGTAAATAAACAGATCTGCACCTGCGATATCTACCATCGTTTTTGTAGTAGGTTCAAATGAATGGGCATCCACATTTGGAGGATAGACACTTTTGACTTTTACTTTATCCCCACCTATTAAACTAGTGAAATTTTCAAGTGGAAATATAGTCGTATACACAGTTATTTGCTCATTCTTGTTCACGTCTGTTTCTTTTTCTCCTGAAGCATTATTGGAACAGCCACCCAGAAACGCAGCAACAGTGAGCATTACTACATAATAGATAACCTTTAATTTCATTTAAAAAAACAACTCCCTTTAAAAATATATCATTACTAAAGCTTAAGAGTGTATCTAAATAGTAATGGTTACGATTTGTGCTTTATAGTAATGTTTACGACTTGTAAATAAAAATTTTCGTAATCATTACGATTTGGAGCGGGGAAGCAAAATAAATTGCCATTACTTCCTCTGTTGTTTCGTCTTAAAAAGAGGCGTCAAATATGACGTTAGTTGAATTTTTGGTCATAAAATTTCGGTTTCCTAATAGACTTAAATATAAATAATAATCATTACGATTTATTATGATTTTTAACAAGATGTTAGAAGAGGAGATAGGTGTAATGAAAAAAATACCCGTGTATATGATTAGTGGATTTTTGGGAAGTGGAAAAACGACAGTCCTCTTAAATATGTTAAAAGAATTCAAAAGGAACAATCTCCGTCCAGGGATTATTTTGAATGAATTAGGAGAAATCAACGTGGAAAGCCATTTGTTTGAAAATCAGCACATACGAGAGTTATTAAATGGATGTATTTGTTGTTCGATTCAGGACGATTTAAAAGCCACATTAAATGAATTTATAGAAGAGATGACGAAGAATACCATTGATGTTTTATTAATTGAAGGAACTGGCGTTGCAAATCCATTAGAAATAAAAGAAGCACTTTTAGGAACAGAATACACGGAATATTTTGAACTGCACTCGATGATTAGCCTTATAGATGCTAGCCAATTTCTAGAATATCAAAGTATTTTTTCAAGTTCGGCAGAGGTGCGTAAACTGTTGAAAGAGCAAATCTCAAGTGCCTCCGTTGTGTTACTAAATAAAGTTGACCTTGTTAAAGAGCAATCTTTAGCCAAGATGGAGGGGAAAATAAAAGAACAGATCGAAACGGATGTACCGATATATAAAACAAAATTCGGAGTTATCCCAGAAAAGGAGTTATTTTTAAAACGTTACAGGGTAAATCATGACGATAGAAGTGATGAACATCATCACCATGCTCATCATCATCATTCTACTATCAACGCTTTACGGATCGACAAATTGCCTGCAATAAAAAAGAGAGAACTTGAATCATGGTTAATAGGGTTACCGAAAACGGTCCTAAGAGGAAAAGGAATTATTCAACTAGAGAGTGGTGGCTTTTATAATTTTCAATTTTCCTCTGGTACATTGTTGTTCGAGAAAATAAGAGACTCTTCAACAATCCAACCAACGATGATATTAATCGGGGACCAGTTAAATAAGGATGAAATTTTAGAAAATTATAATCGTACATTTAAAACTAAAAGTATATAAATTGTTTAAGTGGGCGGCGGCAAAATGTTCGTCTGCCCTTCTTTTTTTATGATTGTACACTTAAATTGAAACTTATCGCATATATATTGAAGATGAGTTGAAGTAAGAGATAAAGGAATGATTTTTCAATGCGCCATATACACTCATATTTAATCGATTTTACAAGTTTAATAGCCATCAGTGTTGTCCTCTATTTTATATTGTTTACTCAATTGGCTGGTGAAAAACTGTCCTTTCACATTTCGGATTCTTTTCTGCAATTAAATACCATTTTCTTAAGTATTCTTATTGAAGCTATTCCATTTGTTTTAATTGGGGTACTTATCGCTGGGTTCATTCAAATATTCGTGACAGAGGATCATATTCGCCGTTTGATTCCCAAAAACCGATTTTTGGCTGTCGTGATGAGTTGTGTGGTTGGTGCTTTGTTTCCTGCTTGTGAGTGTGGAATTGTCCCGATTGTAAGAAGATTAGTGGAAAAGGGAGTCCCACTACATGCTGGAGTGGGATTCCTCCTAACGGGCCCGCTCATTAATCCGATTGTCATATTCTCTACTTACATGGCGTTTGGAAATGATAGTAAAATGGCTGCTTTAAGGATGGGAATTGGTTTTGTAGCAGCTGTAGTTATAGCTCTAAGCATCAGTATTCTATTTAGGTCAAAACAATTGAAACATACGATTTCGGACTTTACTTCGTCAGATCCTACAATGAAAAGGAATGAGTCATTTACTGTCAAAATCGAAGGTATGATGAAACATTCCATCGATGAATTTTTTGATATGGGAAAATACTTGATTATTGGGGCATTTATCGCAGCTGCAGTTCAAACGCATATCTCAGCAAACTCTCTTTTTGTCTTTGGTGATGGGGTCGTTGGTTCATCGGTTGTTATGATGGGACTAGCCTATATCTTGTCCTTATGTTCGGAAGCGGATGCCTTTATTGGAGCATCTTTTAGCAATTTAGTTCCCTCAGCCTCCATCTTAGCATTCTTAGTATTTGGCCCGATGATTGATTTGAAAAATACAATTATGTTATTGAGTATGTTTAAAGCTAGGTTTGTATTGATTTTATTGGTACTCATTACGGTTTTTGTATTTATTTGTACTACCTTATTGAGTTTCTTTTAGGAGGATGAAAGAAATGGTAGGCGCCCGGTTTCAGCATTTCTTAAAAGCTATTCTATTGATGGCCTTTGATTTGTTTTTTATTAAGCTTCATACCACTGGTGATATTTCCAAATATATTAATCCTAAATATGAAAATATGAGTTTCGTTGCCATTTGGATTTTTACATTACTATTTTTAATTCAACTGTTTCGGATATGGGAAAATAATCGTAATGAACATGCCTATTGTCCTCCAGGATGCAATCATGATCATGGTGATTCGGCATCGGTGCCTAGAAAATTAGTTAACTACTCGATCATTCTTTTTCCACTGGTAACAGGATTTGCATTATCACCAAGCGTATTGGATGCTTCTATTGCTGCTAATAAAGGAACTGTCCTTCCTCAGTCTAATAGTAACTCATACGAAGAAGAATTAATGGAGTATGAGTTTGGCTATGATGAAGAAGTAATAGATAATGATAATTTTCTATCAGACAAAGAATATGATGATAAAATGAAAAAATTAGAGCAGTCAGAGTTGATTGAGATGAAGGAAGACATATTCGCCTCATACTATGAAGCTATAAGTGACTCTCCTGTAAATTTTCAAGGGAAAAAAATAAAAGTTCAAGGATTTGTTTATAAGGAAAAGGGGATGCGGGGAAATCAGTTAGTACTTTCCAGATTTCTCATTACGCATTGTATTGCAGATGCAAGCATCATCGGTTTGATGGCAGAATTAGAGAAAGCAAATGAATATCCAGAAGATACGTGGCTTGAAATGGAAGGAACGCTGGATGTAATGATCTACAACGGAGTTGAAATACCAGTAATTAAAGCGGTGAATTGGAAAGTGATTGAAGAACCTACTAGTCCCTATATTTATCCGGTATTGACTAAAATACTGTAGATTCAGTGCGGTTCGAGATGTTGTTTCACACAGAGAACTTTAAACTTGAGACATGAAGCGTTCATGAAGACACTACTGTGAGAAAGTCTCGGAACAATGTCCGCATGAAGCGTTCATGAAGCCACTAATGTAAGAAGACCTCGAAACAATGTCCGCATGAAGCGTTCATGAAGCCACTAATGTGAGAAGACCTCGAAACAATGTCCGCATGAAGCGTTCATGAAGCCACTAATGTGAGAAGACCTCGAAACAATGTCCGCATGAGCCGTTCATAAAGACACTAATTTCGGAAACCTGCAAAACAATGTCCTCATGGAACGGCCATGTAGATAATATTTTAGAAAGCTGTTGTAAAACTACTTCTTAAATCCTTTTAAATCTTTGTATTCCCTTTCTTTGCTCGCGCCTCTAATTCACTTTTGGGGTTTTCCGTTAACTCGGCATCTTGGCCGTATCCTTGAGGATTGACTCCCGGTGCTTTCTTTCCTCGATTACGCTGGTTATGTTTAGCCATTCAAACACCTCCCTTGTCATGCTTAAAGTATTTGCATACGGACGGAATGTCATGCAATACCTTTGCATAGTTTGTTGCCTTGTAAATCAAACTAAAGCTTAGAGCCTAAAAAAAGAGGTGTAGCTATGAATAAAGGGGTATACATTGCTTTACTGAGTATTGGACTCGCTCAAGGATTGAAAATTCCGATTCACTACATGAAGGAACTGGAATGGAGACCAGAGTTATTTTTTCAAACGGGTGGCATGCCGAGTTCTCATTCAGCTGGAGTGTCATCTTTGACAACCTATATTGCTCTACAGAGAGGAGTACCTACCATTGATTTTGCTCTTTCCCTCGTTTATGGCTTAATTGTGATGTATGATGCGCAAGGAATTAGACGCCAAACAGGAGAGCTCACATTAAAGGTAAATGATTTAGGTGATTTAATCGACAAAATTCACCATGACGAAAAAGTGAAGTTTGAGCAAAAATCCCCGAAAAAGCTCAAAGAAATGCTTGGCCATAAGCCTGAAGAGGTTTTAGGTGGAGCAATGCTTGGAGTGTTGACTGGCACTTTAGGGCATTTATTATCAAAAAAAGATAGAAAATGGTCGAAATTTAGGCTAAAATTTTAGAAGGAATAAGAAGTTCAGGCGGGAGAGGGACTTTGTTGTGGGATTAGAAGAATATTTACAGCTACTAGAAGGAAAGGGTTTTCAGTTCGGAGAAGATGCAATTGGTTTTATTTATTTCGGTAAGCAATATACGGATGCATCGGATGAGCTTGCGCGTACAGCTTTGGAATTAACATTGAAGGCACAAAAAAGATTTGATGGGAGTTTTTATGTCTCTTTACTAGAAATGTTTAAATCCAATCAAATTACGTCTAGGTCAGAAGCGCTAAAATTTATTAAAGAAAAAAATATTTTAGCTATTTAAGGCTATACATACAGGAACAAATTTTAGGGCACACTCCGTTTCGAGTGTGCCTTTCTTTATAGTCCAAGAGAATTCTTTTTTTGACGAACAAATAACTTTGTATCTGGAAGTTCGGCAAAAATCATTCCAGCTAAAATTAATAAGCAACCGATAATGGCGCTAACCGATAGTCGGTCATGAGCCCATATGAAACCAGCAATAGCTGCAAAAACCGGTTCTGTTGCAAAGATTAATGCAACCCTTGTAGGAGTCGTGAACTTTTGAAAATTCGTTTGAGCAAAGAAAGCCAGAGCTGTTGCAAAAACAGCCGTGATGATAAGAGCAACTAGAACATCGTGGCTAAATAGTATCTTCGGTTGAAAGGCAAGAGTCCAATCTTCGAAGAAAAAGGAGTAGATCATCGAATAAATAGCGACTGTTCCAATTTGAATAACTGTTAATAAGAGGGAAGGGTAACTGCTACTATATTTACCTGTGTAAACAATTTGCATAGCAAATCCGATCGCACAAATAAAAACCAATGCATCTCCTTTATTAAGTTCTGTAACATCTGTCATTGTTAGGAAGTAAAGTCCGATTGTAGCGACTAAAACGCCGATAACGGCTTTTTTCTTTGGCTGCTGTTTTAATAATAAAAACGTTAAAATTGGCACAAATACAACACTTAATCCTGTGATAAAACCAGCTTTTGAAGAACTTGTATATAACAATCCGGCGGTTTGTGTTGCATAACCTAGAAATAACCAGCCTCCTATTATGACGCCAGAGAGTATTATTTTTCGATTCAAGTGCTTCAATTGTTCTCTTTCAAAAAGAAATAACCATCCACCTAATAGCAGGGCTGCTAATAAGAACCGTACGCTAATAAACGTGATGGGTGGAAGGAAGTCAATGGCGTTTTGCACAATAACAAAGGTAGTGCCCCAGACAAACGCCACAAGTAATAAAGATATATCAGCGAATAATGTTTTTTTAGACAAAGCTTCTACCTCTTTTCTGTATTTTTCCGAATAGCAGTTCTTGCGAGATTGTCTGCTGTTTTATTCTCAGAGCTTGGAATCCACTTCATGAAAAATAAATCAAATTTATTCATCAATCGAAGTGCTTCCTCGAGAAAAGGAGCATACACTTTATTTTTAACAAACTCTTTTTCCACTGCGCGATTTACTAACTCTGAATCGGTTCGAAATGAGACAACTTTATATTCTTTTTCATGACAAATCTTTAAGGCTTCAATAAACGCAACAAATTCCGCTTCATGGTTGCTCATGATTCCAAGGGGGAGGGCATAATTCTCAAGTTCCCCGTTGCCTTTTATAAAAATCCCAGCACCACTTGGCCCTGGATTTCCTGCACTTGCTCCATCTATGTATACTTCAATCAAGATGAAATCCTCCCAGAATAAACTAATCATAGTGTATCATGAATGTTAAATAATCTGCCATTTGTGAAGATTGTTTTTTCTTCTAGATGAATAAAAAAGGATACCGAAAACGGTATCCTTAAGGCTTTGCTGGAAAGCGTTTGGCAATATATCCAAACGGGGTATCTAATAAAGCTATGATAAATTTTAACAAATACGTCGTAATAAATATTTGAACCCACTCATTGAATGGATAGACGCCTAAGAAAGCGATACTTGTAAATACAATTGTATCTAACAATTGGCTTAACATCGTACTTCCGTTATTACGAATCCAAAATTGCCCATCTGTAGGGAATTTGTTTCTTAAATAGGAAAAGATATAAACATCAGCAAATTGACTTACAAGATATGCAACTAAACTTCCGAGCGCAATTCTTGGTAAGATCCCGAATATAGCACTTAGATGTTCTTGGGCAAAATCGATTTCATGTGGTTTAAATAACAGAACCATTTGCATAATAATAGTCATTGTAAGTAATGTAAAGAAACCGAGCCAAACTGCTTTTTTTGCGTCATCTTTCCCATACTTTTCGTTTAAAATATCAGTAACAAGAAAAGCAGACCCATACATGGCATTCCCGAGTGTGGCCGTTAAGCCAAAGATTTCTATTGTTTTGACAACCTGAAGATTGGCTAAAACAGTAGAGAAACCGATCCAAACGAACAAACCAGTTTTTCCGAAGAGTCGGTAACAGACCAGTAGTAGAATAAAATTCACGATTACGAAGACAAGGCCGAACCATTCATTAAACATATATTATCCTCCTGTAGTTTTGATAATGCGGGAGTTTACGAACCGCATAGGCTTATTAAATTGTCCTTGACCATTATAACGATATTTATGCACAGTGAAAATAGGAAATGTTTATTCTATAGTAGAAACGGGTTGAAAATATGAAATATCAAATCGAGATGCAGTATAAAATAACTGGAAATCGCAAAGTATTGTTTAAATCAGATTGGCTTGATGCAGAAATGGCTCTTTTAACAGGAGAACAATTAGAAAAATCGGGAAGGGCGACAGATTTATCTTTTATCGATGAAATGAATAGCTCTTGGTCGCTGAAGGAGCTTCGAAAGCTGTCTGCAGAAATTGAAGAAGAGCCACATGATATTGAGGTCTATTTTGATGGAGGATTTAATAAAGATACGAATGAAGCTGGATTGGGTGCCATTATCTATTATAAACAGGGGAAAAAGAACTTCCGTTTAAGAGGCAATGAGCTCATAGAACAAATGGATACGAATAATGAAGCAGAATATGCTGCTCTTTACTATGCATTGAATTTGCTTGAGGAACTCGGCGTACATCATCTGCCTGTTGAAATTAAAGGAGATTCACAAGTCGTCCTAAAGCAATTAGAAGGGGAATGGCCTTGTTTTGAAGAAAATTTAAATCGTTGGCTCGACAGAATAGAAGAGAAAATGAAGGAATTAGGAATTGAACCACGTTATGAGGCGTTACCTCGAAAGGAAAATAAAGAGGCGGACCGATTGGCTACTCAGGCTCTTGAAGGAACCATCATTAATAGCACAATCGAGATTAATTAAAAGGGAGTAGATCACTTGAATCGAAAGCAAGTATTGTTGGAAGTTGAAGAAATTTTGAACAGCTATTGCAAGGGTTGTTTTTTACATAAATACCATAAGAAAGAAATTGGAAGGACGTATGCCCATAAATTTTGCATTTCACAATGTACGGTTGGGCAAAAAATTAAAATGATTGGTGATAAGTTAACTTAAAAGCAACGATTTAAAAGGCTGGCGAAAATTCGCCAGCCTTGAATGATAATATAAGATTATTATAGCTTTACAACGTTAGAAGCTTGTGGTCCACGGTTGCCTTCGACGATTTCGAAAGAAACTTCTTGACCTTCTTCTAATGATTTAAAACCGTCACCTTGGATTGCAGTGAAATGTACGAATACATCGTCTCCGCCTTCAACTTCGATAAATCCAAAACCTTTTTCATTGTTGAACCATTTTACTTTACCATTTTGCATATTAAACGTTGCCTCCTAAGCCATTCAAGACACTAAAGATGTGTCGAAGATAGATTACCATCAAACGGAATATATTAATCTAAATGTTTCCAAATGCGGAAATATATTCTGAATAATGATGTTATTAATATACAGGATCAAATAGGCATTCGTCAAGCAATGTAAGGGCTTTTATGATAAAACGACAAAAAATTCAAAATAGTCATTGTTTAAATTTGGAAAATATACTATTCTGATGTTATAGGGGTTTGTTTGAAAGTTCAGAAAGTAGGTGGAAACATGAGAAAAGGGTTTGGTACGATCATTAATAAAAATTCATCTATGACAATTTCGGAAATTGATGCGATATTAGAGTCGATGAAAGAGTACAAAGAGCCAATACATCAATTAAAAGATCCACATCCATTCAGCCGCCTAATGATAAAGGAAATTACGAAAGAAATTGATGTAGCGACAATTCATATGAAAGAACTATTTCATGATGTTGGGAATGGTGGCGAGCTATCTCTAGAAATTCTCCATGAAAATATTTTTCCAACTATTAAACAAGCCGCTAAAATACCTCACTTATATCATTTATTCTATGAATTAAATGAAAAGGATGAATATACGTATAGACACACAATTTGTGTAGGAATTATTGCAACAATGATTGGAAAGTGGTTGAACCTGCCACCTAAAGATTTGAATGATTTAACGTTAGGGGCTACCCTGCATGATATTGGGAAAGCGAAAATATCTACCGAAATATTACATAAACCTGGAAAGCTTACAAAAGAAGAATACGATGAAATGAAGCTTCATACCATTTATGGTTATGAATTACTGAAAAACATTGACTCGATTAACGAAAATGTGGCACTTATTGCGTTACAGCACCATGAGAGAGAAGATGGAAAGGGCTATCCACTGGGCCTAGCAGGTCACCAGATTAGTTATTTATCAAAAATCGTTGCTGTTGCTGATGTTTTTCATGCCATGTCATCAGAAAGAGTATACCATCGGGCATCTCCATTTTATGCGGTTATGAAACAAATGCAAAATGATGCTTTCGGCAAGCTCGACCCTAATATTGTCTTAACTTTCATGAATAAGATTATGAATAGTTTAGTAGGAAAAAGAGTGTTGCTCACGGATCAAAGTGTAGGGACCATTCTTATGATTGACCCATACGATCCGATTCGATGTCTAATTCAAACGGATGAGAGATTAATTGATTTAAGATATAGTCAAAGTATACAAATTGAAAAAGTGCTTGAAGAAGTATAAAAGTCGTTTTTTTATAAGAATATTAAAGCAAAGGCGCGCATTCTGTGCCTTTGCTTTAACTTTTCTGTCAAAAATTTCTCGCCTTTTTTTTTCCTAATGAGGTACAATAAAAACGAGAGTCGACTTAATCAAGTACGTTAGATGCATAAAAAACGAACAAAACTATGAATACAAGAGCTATGATTTTTTTAGAGTTAAACTCTCAAAAGGCGGTTCGATTTTTTATTTGAAATGAGCAATTGATTAAAGTAATTGAATTTGTAAAATTGGAAGTGAGCAATTCTATGAAACTCATTATTGCCGAAAAGCCTGACCAAGGTTTGACGCTAGCATCCGTTTATAAAATGAAACGTAAACAAGGTTATATCGAAGTTCTACCAAATGAAGTATTCCCCAACGGAGCGTATGTCACCTGGGCAATCGGACATATCACTCAACTAATCCCCCCCGAAAAATATGACACGAACTGGAAGAAATGGTCCCTTCAAACCTTACCCATGATTCCCACTCAATTCCAATACGAAGTTTCAAAGGACAAATGGAAGCAGTATGCGGTGATTCAACAGCTTCTTTCTGATCCACAAGTGACTGAAGTTATTCATGCAGGCGATGCGGGGCGAGAAGGTGAATTGATCGTTCGGAATATCCTTCGTTTAACAAAGTGTGATAAACCGATGAAACGTCTTTGGATTTCATCTTTGACGAAGAAGGCCATCCACGAAGGGTTTCTAAGTTTACTGACTGAAAATGATACAAGAAACCTTTATTATGAAGCCTATACGCGAGCATGTGCTGATTGGGTTGTCGGCATGAATGCTTCAAGACTTTATAGCCTTTTACTACAGCAAAAAGGATTTTCAGATGTCTTTTCAGTTGGACGAGTACAGACTCCGACTCTTGCTCTTATTGTGAAGAGAGAACATGAAATCGATTCATTTGTTTCAGATCCATTTTGGGAAGTCAAAGCAAAGTTTCAAATCGATAAGAAGAAGTATGAAGGTAAATGGGAAAAAGACGGAGAAACAAGAATCGATTCTAAGGAAATGGCAGAAAAAATTGCTGCTTTCTGTGAGGGAAAAGAAGCTGTCGTTGCCGATGTGCAAGCTGAAAAAAAGGAATACTTGCCGCCATTTCTCTATAATTTATCTTCTTTGCAGGCAGATGCGAATCGCCGTTTTAAATTTTCTCCAAAGAAAACACTGGATATTGTGCAACAGTTATATCAAAAGGGAATCGTTTCCTATCCTCGTTCTGATTCAAGGCATGTGACACAAGGTGAAGCTGAAATGTTCCCAGAAATCTTAGGGAAGCTTGAAAAGCTACCTGAGTACGATGGGCTGTTTCCACTTCCAGTTTCATCAATTATGGATAATACGAGATACGTGAACGATAAAAAAGTTACGGATCACTATGCGATTATTCCAACTGAGCAGGTTCCTTCGATGGCCAGCTTGAGCCCTGATGAGCAAAAGATGTACGATTTAATTGCACGAAGCCTGATTGCTGCTCACTATGGTAAATCCATAACCGAATATACAACTGTGAAAACGTTGGTGGATGAAAGAGCTACCTTTCAATCAAAGGGAAAAGTACAGGTCGAAGAAGGCTGGAGGAAGGTTATTCCACAATATGAAAAGGATAAAGACTCAAGTCTTCCGATCTTGCAAACTGGAGAAACAGGTAAAGTAGCAAAGGTAGAAGTGAAGGAAAGTAAGACACAACCTCCTAAACGTTTTACAGAAGGCCAATTAATCACGATCATGAAAACAGCTGGTAAGCATATTGAAGATAAAGAGCTTGAAAAGGTTCTGATGAAAACAGAAGGATTGGGAACAGAAGCGACACGTGCAGGAATTATTACGATGCTAAAAGATAGAAAATATATTGATATTCGTAAAAATCTCGTCTATGCCACAGCAAAAGCGAAAATACTCATTCAGGCGATCGGAGACGAGATCTTAGCTTCTCCGGAGATGACTGCTAAATGGGAGCAGCGTCTAAAGGAAATCTCAGAAGGACAAGCAGCCCCGAAGCAATTTATGGAAAATACGAATAAAATGATTACGCATCTAATTTCTACAACAACTGAAGCTTCTGCAAAATGGGAGTTTGCTGAAGACATGAAAGAAGGCTTTGTTCCAGGAAAACAGCCTGGACAAAAGCGGCAACCGACGAGCTTAGGCACTTGTAAAAAATGCTCAGGTACTGTAATCGATAAAGGAAGCTTTTATGGATGTTCGAGTTATCAAACGACCAAGTGTGATTTTACGATTTCGAAAAAGATCCTTGGGAAATCGATCACACAAAAGCAGGTCAAGATTCTTTTATCAGAAGGAAGTACTGAGCTCATTCAAGGATTTAAAGGCAAAGAGAAAGAGTTTGATGCGAAACTCACTTGGAACGATACGGAGAAAAAAGTAAAGTTTATTTTTTAACAATAGAAGAACGACTTCTCCGTACTTCCTTATTTCTTGTATCCCTTTTCATTGTATTGTAAACTTTGATTATGAGTAAAAAAACTTTTGTGTTAGTGCAAAATTATTGGAGGGTGCTGGATGCCAACACCAAGTATGGAAGATTACATCGAAAAAATCTATACGTTAATTGAGGAGAAGGGCTATGCCCGAGTTTCAGATATAGCAGAAGCGTTATCCGTTCACCCCTCATCGGTTACAAAGATGGTTCAAAAGCTTGATAAAGACGACTATTTAGTATACGAAAAATATAGAGGATTTAGTTTAACAGCCGAGGGTAAAAAGATTGGGCAGCGTCTCGTCTATCGACATGCTCTGTTAGAAGTCTTATTAACAACGATCGGAGTCAAAAAAGAAAATATTTATAATGATGTTGAAGGAATTGAACATCATTTGAGTTGGAATGCGATTGACCGAATTAGTGACCTCATACAATTTTTTGATGAAGATTCAAGTCGAATTGAAGCATTAAGAGACATCCAACGGAAAAATGAAGAACATTTTGAGGATGGAGAAAACCGACTCGAATTATTGAAGAAGATTCGTAGAAAAACAGAAGAGCTATTTTAACGCAAAAAAGCACCCATGTGCTTTTTTTTTGCGTCTAATTTAGTAAAAAGAAGGAAGTCCATCAAATTCTTCATGATTAAATAATGGTTGGCCCTCATCGGACTCAATCAGATTTACGCCGCTTATTTGCTCGTTTTGTGCCTCTAATAGAGCTTTACGATAGGAAATAAACCTTCCCTGAGAAGTCCGGAAACTAATGATGTCCCCGCTGTGATTGCGATGTACTGAAATAATTTCATCTTTATCCATTATATCAATCTCCTTAATACAAGATAATGTTTAGTATTTCATGATATTCTCAATCTTAAACAAAGGATATAACCTTTGTATAAAGAAATATAATAGTGGGGCTTTTATAAGAAGACGATTTTCGCAAAATGTTGGTTATGAATATTAATGGTTCCACTAAAAAAACATAAAATTGTAAGGTGAGTGATGCTTTTGACAAGCTTTGAGTGGTCTAAAGAAGCAGAGAAACTGTGGAATAAAAGGGCAAATTTTTGGAATTCAAAAAGTCAAGAAATGTGGGATTCCGGCAGTAGAAAGGATATTCTCCCGTTCTTCCAACAGTATGTGGAAAAACAGGCAGTTATTTGTGATTTAGGCTGTGGGGATGGTTATGGATCCTATAAATTAAGGCAGGCTGACTACGATGTTACAGGTGTTGATGTTTCAGAAGAAATGATTCAAAAAGCCAATTCATTATTTAGTAGCCCAACTTCAAAATTTTTGAAAGGAGATATAAGAGAATTAGGTTTTGAAGAAAATCAATTTGATGCCGTTTTAGCGATCAATTCGCTTGAATGGACCGAGAGTCCTCTGAACGTTATTCAAGAAATGAAGAGAATTGTAAAACCGAATGGAAGATCATGTGTTGCTATTTTGGGACCTACAGCTGGCCCACGAGAAAATAGCTTCCGACGTTTATATGGGGAAGACGTTGTTTGTAATACGATGATGCCATGGGAATTTGTCCGTTTGGCAGAAGAAAATGGTTGGAGAAAACTTGATGAGTTTTGGGTATACAAGAAGGATTCTGAGACCGTTCCTAAGGGCTCGTTATCAGTTCAAATGAAAGAAGCGTTGTCTTTTATAAGTGTCTTTATGCTAGAAAATATTAAATAGGGAGGAAGATTGTTGTGAGTCGTTATTCGTTGGATGAGTTTGTGAAGCAAACAGAGCAAAAAGAAAAAGGTGAAGGTCTTTTTGAGTTGGAGACTCCGAGATTACTTGAAATCAATTTGAATGGCCAAATATGGGCGAAATCAGGCGCGATGGTATCCTACCGCGGAAATATTAAGTATGAACGAGAAGGGATTTTGGAGCATGGGCTCGGAAAAATGTTTAAGAAGGCGTTGACAGGCGAGGGAACTTCCCTTATGAAAGCAACGGGAAATGGCAAGCTCTATGTAGCTGATCAAGGGAAAAAGATCAGTATTTTGAATCTCCAAGGAGAATCAATTTTTGTGAATGGCAATGATTTGCTGGCATTTGAACCATCCATAAATTGGGATATAAAATTAATGCGAAAGATTGCGGGAATGATGTCAGGTGGACTATTTAATGTACGTCTTGAAGGTCATGGGATGATTGCCATTACATCTCATTATGAACCATTAACATTGCTAGTGACTCCTGATAATCCTGTTTTCACGGATCCGAATGCAACAGTCGCATGGTCAGGGACATTATCTCCAGAATTCGTCACGGACATCTCTTTTAAAACCTTTTTGGGAAGAGGGAGTGGCGAGTCGATCCAAATGAAGTTTGCAGGAAACGGTTTTGTCGTTGTTCAACCGTATGAAGAGGTATATTACACACAGCAACAATCTTAACTTTGAAGCCACAAATAGAATGCAGTATTCTACGATTGAAAGGTAGTGTTTATTAAGGTTTTAGCATGTTTCATTTAGAAGGAGAAGTGTCCTTTTTTGTTGAAACTATTGTGCTAATGAAAACAGGTTTATGGAAGATGTGATTTTTATTTCCTCAAGAATAAAATTTATTCGATTTATTAGAAATATTGAGGGGGAGTAAAAATGGAATTCTATTGGATGGGATTTATTTTTTTGTTGTTAATTATTGTTTCTTTTGTATTACTTATATTGGGTTTGTGGAAAAAATCTTGGAAATTTTTAATTTTCAGTGGAATTTCACTTATACTTCCATCACTCTATTTTAGTGGTGCAGAGAATTGGTTTAGACTGTTGGTTCTTTTTCCTATAATTCCTTTTGCACTCACATATTATATCAAAAAAAGAGTTTAGTCCTGTTATAAATTCATTTGATATTCATCGAAGGGAAGATTAGTACAACAAGAATCTTTATCTTCCAGTTTATGTTAAAATGGAATTATTAACTTTAACCTTGGAGGCGGAATATGAGACGATGTCGATTTCAATTTGAACCACCGACAGAGCATTATGATAAAAGAATTGAATCAATTGATGAACAAATTTGTGATTTAATTAAACAACGGAAAGAAGTTTCAAGCAATGATCCCGGTTTTCCATCTGAGCAGCTAATTTCATCTTGGAGTGAAAAATATAATTTTTATGAGGATTTTTTAAACAGCGTATTTGCACATTTCTTTAACGAAGATAGGTATAAACCTGTTGTAGAGCCAATAGGATTTCTTAAAAATATTCCAATATTAAAGTCATTTGAAAATGATGATGTTTTTTATTCGGTAACATTTGTACGTCAGTTTGAAAATGCCAGTGTCGTTCATTTCAATATTGATAGAGAAGATTCTGATGATGAAGTGCCTAGAAGGTTTCGAGAACCTTTACTTTTTGACCTTGTTATAGAAGGTAAAGAGGTTGATTATGAATGCCGAAACGAAGGGGGTGGTGGCTCTGGAGGACATGAATCTTATACATTCATCGTATCACCAGCATTACCAGATGATCTTTCTGAAATAAAATTGATTTTTAAAGAATCTAAACCGCCATTCAAAAAACCAACGGGTTTTGAATTTGTCATTTAAAAGGACAACCAATTAACTTAATAACCTCTCCTGCCAAAAATGAGTGGAATAAATATCAATTGGAGTGAATCGTTTTTTAACCTTTCTTTATTTAAACATGAAGAAACAAAAAACACCGTTAATATCGGTGTTTTTTGTGTGAGATTTAACTTTCTATTAGTCTAACTAATTCTATTTTTGTACTTCAAAACAGAAACAGTTAGGTAATTCCTGCTCTTTTATTTGTGATTGTAATGGTAGTGACATTTTCAATGATGTTTGACCTGGAAATAGGAGCTTTCCTCATATAAAAGAGATCTGCTTTTTTCACTCCCACTCGTAAGGAGTTTCTTGGTATACATAATAGTTGAGCCAGTTAGAGAATAATAGATGAGCGTGGGAACGCCAGCGATTAAGCGGTTGTCTATTTGGATCGTTATTCGGGAAATAATGTTCTGGAAGATGAATATCCAATCCACGATGACGGTCACGACTATATTCCTCACTTAAGGTAGAAGCATCGTATTCTAAGTGGCCGGTAATCATAATTTGTTTCCCGTTGTTAGCACTCATGATAAATGCTCCTGCTTCCTCTGAATAGGAGAGTAGTTTAATCTCTTCATGTTCATTTATTTTTCTTTGATCCACATCAGTATAACGAGAATGAGGAGCATAGAATTCATCATCGAATCCTCTTAGTAATTTTTCCGAACGATCCTGAACAATATGAGAAAAGACTCCTGAACATTTTCGAGGCAATTCAAATTTTCCAATGCCGAAGTGATGATAAAGTGCTGCCTGGGCTCCCCAACAGATATGTAAAGTAGAAGTAACATTATCAGTAGACCAGTTCATAATTTCGGTTAGCTCTTCCCAATAGTCGACTTCTTCAAAAGCAAGCATTTCAACTGGTGCACCTGTGACGATCATACCATCAAATTTTCGATGTTTGATGTTCGAAAATGTCGTATAGAATTGATCCAGATGGAGTTGACTGGTTGTTTTTGATTGATGAGTAGCCATTTGTAAAAATGAAATATTCACCTGCAACGGCGTGTTTCCTAATAATCGCAGCACTTGCGCCTCTGTTCTTTCTTTTTCCGGCATCAAATTTAAAATGATGATATTTAATGGGCGAATGTCCTGCGTATTCGCTCGTGATTCATCCATTATAAAAATATTCTCTTCTTCTAATATTTCTCGAGCAGGAAGGAGCTTTGGAATTTTGATAGGCAAGTGTTTCATCCCCTCGTTTGAATTTTCAATATTTTTAATTATATAGTATCGTGAAAAGAGGTATCAATCTTTTTGCAAAATTAATTATTAATTTACGATTCTCAAATGTTACAATAGATTTGCTAAAGTCGGCTCTTTATATAGAGCAAGTTGGATAAGTATGGGGGTTATGAGAATGAAAGTGAACGTGAAGGTTAATTCTGATATTGAAATTGCCCAAAATGCAAAAATGATACCGATTATTAAAATTGCAGAGCAATTAGGTTTATCAGAGGATGACATCGAGCTTTATGGTAAGTACAAGGCAAAGCTATCGTCTGAAACGATTAACAAGCTTCAAACAAAGCAGAGTGGAAAAATCATTCTCGTAACAGCGATTAATCCAACCCCTGCTGGAGAAGGAAAATCAACGGTAACGGTCGGACTTGGAGATGCGTTACATAAATTACATAAAAAGGTGATGATTGCTCTACGGGAGCCCTCATTAGGACCTACGATGGGGATTAAAGGCGGAGCTACTGGTGGTGGATATGCTCAGGTTCTTCCGATGGAAGATATCAATCTACATTTCACTGGAGATTTTCATGCCATCACAACCGCAAACAATGCATTAGCAGCATTAATTGATAACCACTTACAGCAAGGTAATGAATTGAAAATTGATCAACGCAGAATTGTTTGGAAAAGAGCTGTGGATTTAAATGATCGTGCACTTAGAAAGGTCATTGTTGGATTAGGTGGTCCCTTACAAGGTGTCCCTCGTGAGGATGGCTTTGATATTACTGTAGCTTCAGAAATTATGGCTGTACTATGTTTAGCATCTAATCTTCACGATTTTAAACGAAGACTTGCGAATATGGTTATTGCCTACAATTATAATAAACAGCCGGTAACTGTAGGAGATTTAGGTGTAGAAGGAGCGCTTACTCTTTTATTAAAAGATGCGATTAATCCGAATCTAGTTCAAACGATTGAGCACACTCCTACTCTTGTTCACGGTGGACCGTTTGCTAATATTGCCCACGGTTGTAATAGTGTAATTGCAACGACAACAGCATCTAAATTAGCTGACTATGTTGTTACAGAAGCTGGCTTTGGTGCTGATTTAGGAGCGGAAAAGTTTCTAAATATTAAAGCAAGAGTCGCAGGATTTAAACCAGAAGCGGTTGTTATCGTGGCAACTATTCGTGCATTAAAAATGCATGGTGGAATTTCAAAGAATGACCTAGGAAAAGAAAATATTGAGGCTTTAGTGAACGGTTTTGATAATTTACGTAAGCATGCCGAAACAATTAATAGTTTTGGGCTTCCATTTGTGGTGGCGATTAATAAATTTGTTTCTGATACTGAACAAGAAGTCAAAACTCTCCTCGAACTTTGTGAAAAGCATCAATTCCCAGTTGAATTAACAGAGGTATGGGAGAAAGGTGGAGAAGGTGGTCTCGCACTTGCGAAAAGAGTGCTTCAAGAGATCGATAAGAATGAAGCGAATTTTTCACCTTTGTATCCTTTGTCCGATTCAATTGAGGAAAAGATTACAACGATTGTCCAAACAGTGTACGGTGGTAAGAACGTTGAATTTTCTACAAAGGCTAAAAAGCAAATTGCTGATTTTGAAGCTTTCGGATGGGGGAATTTACCTATTTGTATTGCAAAAACGCAATATTCTTTATCCGATGATCCAGGGAAGCTAGGAAGACCTACTGATTTTACTGTAACGGTCAGGGAACTTAAGCCTTCCATTGGCGCAGGATTTATCGTCGCTTTAACAGGAGACGTGATGACAATGCCTGGTTTACCGAAAGCGCCTGCTGCTTTAAAAATGGATGTAGATGAAAATGGGAAAGCAATCGGTTTATTCTAGTTTTTAGTGGTGCGGTGAGGGGGAACCTTACCGCCAATTTTTTTGCGAGGTGTAATTACATTTATGTTTGATCCAACTGCTTTTGAAAATATGAAAGTTGTTATGGAAGGTGCTCTTTATGACCGGGATATAGGTGGAGAAATAGCCATTACTGACCGAAATGATTTAATGAATTTAGCAAAACTATCAAGAGTTTATGAGGTTACCTTTACGGAATCGGCAAATTCAGCCGTACAGTGTACCCTTATTCTTCAGGCGAACCTAGAGAACCTTGCTGCTGAACTACTCCCATCCAATCAAGAAGGTCAGTCCGCGGGTGCTCATCTTACGATTCTTTTTAAAATGCGACATGAAAATCGTCAGGAACTCCATGAGGAAATTGAAGAAGAACTGACTCGGATATGGGGAAGTGACCGTTCGATCAAACAAAAGGTGAGTTTCAACCCGATGGAAAAATCGAACGAGATAATGAAAGAAATCACAATTGAATTTAATCGTTTGATTTTAGAAGATCAAATTGATGATTTATTCATGATGGTGGATTATATTCTTGATTCGGTGAAAAAATTGAAGCAATTTAATTGAAAAATATCAGGAAAACCCTAAAATTCCTTTTGTGAAGTTTAGGGTTTATTTTATATTATTGCAGTTATTTAATAAGTTTTGTATTCAATATTCATTTTGCGGTATTCATTTGGGGCCATATAATCAAAGGCATAGTTAATGATTAATTTGTTTTGTTCCTTCCATTCTAATCGATAAGCACCCTTTGAGATGGGTTTGTAGCCATCATCAGTTCTAATGACAGCTAATTCAGTCATGAATAATCCTGAACTAGATAATTGATAAAGAGTCCCATATCCAGTTTCTACAACCAAAAAATGCTCATTCTTATCAGGTGATGAAAAAATAGTATAAACTGCATTACTGTCGAATAACCACCAAGAAAATAGGTTAGAAAGTATAATAAATAAGCATAACGCACCTATACAAATATCAAAAATCTTATCTTTACTTAAGTAGAGACCTGAAACAGTTGCTACTATGGTTAAGAGAATAAATAGAATTCTAAGACTAACTCCCTGAGGAGGAGTCCCTAACTGAACGTATACTCCCCATGATTTCAAAAAGTATAATAACATTATTAATATTGTGCTAGTTATAAGTACACCGATGGCGATTATATTTGCTTTTTCTATTTCCATAGAAGCTGACATTAAAAAGATTCCCCCTTTTACTTTTTTCAAAAAGATTTCTCTATAAATCTTTATAATCGAATAACCAAACTGTTTGTTGCTCACCACTCAAATCCACAAAATAGAATTTATATTTTTCGGAACTACTTGTGTCAAAAACAATCTCAACTTGTATATTTTGACCTGGTTCTAGTGTGTTTTCTAAAGTTTTGTCTATTTTTATTATCGGTTGCAATTCGTTTTCAGCATTGGCTAATTTCATAGTTTTATTAGCGGAGATGGATAAGTTTTCGTTCCCGCGGTTTTCTAATCTGATTGTAACTCCGACTAGTACCTCTTCAGTTTGTTCAGTCTGTATTTCGGATGTTGGTACTTCACGCACAGCAACCACTTCTGTAACGAGGTCGCCTGTACCTTTAACTGATTTCCCAATACTTAAAGCAGCTAGTGTTTTAGGTCCTGTCTTAGTCTCACTGTTAGAATTGGTATTGGAATCATTAGAGGGGCTTACTGTTTGAGTGTCTTCTTGTTGGTCTTGTGTTTTTGTTTCAACTTTTTCTTGTGGAACAATATGTTCATTTTCTAAAGCGTTATCACTTGATATGTTGGGAGCTATAACTTGATAGGTAAAAACACTACTCACAATCATAAAAAGTATACTTAATGAGAAAATGAAAACTTTTGGAATTATAGAATCTAGCTTCCTAGCATGACTTGTTTGGATACGTCTAATTATTATTTTCTTATGAACTTCTGAAAAATGATTTCCTTTTAAAAATATTTTGTCCATTGCTTCCTTAAGGTTTTTTAGTTCCGGAGTGTCACCATTCATCGAGATTTCCTCCTTGAGTAAATATTTTTTCTAATTTACCTCTACCTCTATTAAGTCTAACTCGTACAGCAGCCTCACTAATTCTTAACATATTGCTTATCTCTTTAATTGTGAAACTATTGTAATAAAATAGGATGATAACCTCGCGATATTTCACCGGTAAAGCAAGTACACATTGACATATTAAGTATTCACGTTCGCGGATTATAGCTAGATTTTCGGCAGACTCTGTAGCAGGGAATGATTTTTGGTGGGGACTACCTAGAAAAACTATTTTTTTATAAAATGCACTTTTTAAAAAATCCTTACAAGTATTAGTCAAAATCGTATAAATCCATGTTTTTTGAGAAGAATCGCCACGAAATTGTGCTCTTTTTTGAAAGCATTTGACAAAAGTTTCCTGAACTGCATCTTCTGCTAAATTCCATTCTTTTAAATATAGATATGCAATTCTAGTTAGCTCTTCTCCGTATAGATTCATTATCTGATTCAACCATTCGTGATCGTCCAAATAGGTATCATCAAGTTCTCTTTTTAGTGACATTTTAATTCCCCTTATTATTTGCTAGTGTTTTGACGATACAGCCTAACGAAATGTTACAAAATTTTCCGAATATATACTAGGTTTTTTCAGTATTTTTAAACAACAACTAAATATTAGCTGTGATTGTAGACGTCCTTCTTTAGTAAAAAGAGGGTAAATCGATGTTGAATAGATGCTTCAATAAGAGGGGATTATTAGGAGAAAATACATGTAAATCTAAAATTGAGGTTTTTTATGAAAAAAATACTTTTCACTTTAATTGCTTGTCTGACTCTTTTCTCCTCTCCCACCATTATGGCCGAAACTGTAACTAAAAATGATGTGCGATTACGTGATGAAGTAATACTAGATTTACTTTCGCCAGCCATCTATAAAGCAATAGATAACCATTTCGGTAAGCCGAAGCAGTATTATTGCTCAAAGATTCTCCAAATCAACGAGAAGAGAGAGCACGAAACATATACTTACTATGAGGTGACCGTGCAGCTAACAACATTTGAGGGTGCTCACGTTTTCCCATTTGATTTAGTTACTATCACTTTTAGTAATAAATATACTGTGGATTGGCATGCTGTCCATGTTAAAAGCAGAAGGTTAGAGAAAAATGAAATAACTGAATGCAGAGAGCCTAAATAAAAAGATATTTTATTAGAATGAATTTATAAAATACTGTCGTATATTATCCTGCAGGCGTTTTTTTGCGAATGTATTCTCTGAAGGTATGTTTTTTAGTTTGTAAGTACTGTTATCAATTTATGTTTTGTACCAATCAACCGATTCGTTTACGAATTGACAGCACTCTATAGTTTATTACTCAGTAATTTGACTACTATTAAACATTTAATGTGTGCTTTTTATTTTTCATAAAAATTGGATGAATTTTCTAGTATTACATTGTAATGCGATGTATTATGGTGTTACGATGTAAACAGGATTTATTTTTGAAAGCGAGGTGTAGTCATGGACAAGGAGATAATGAAAGGAAGTATTGATATTCTCCTTTTATCACTGGTAGATAAAAGGGATATGTATGGTTATGAAATTGTAAAGACCTTAAAAGAAAATAGTAATGAGCTATATAACATGAGTGAAGGAACGTTATATCCCGCCTTGAAGCGGCTAGAAAATAAAGCATGGCTCGAATCATATTGGGGGAATTCAGAGAGTGGTGGAAGAAGGAAATACTATAGGAGTACACAAGATGGAAAGAAAGAATTAGATAAGAAATTAAAAGAATGGAATCAAATTAACAATTTAATTAAAGTATGTTCGGAGGGAGTCGCTTGGATAAAAAAATCGAAACCTATATTGATAAAATAGTGAAACAATTAAATTGTGACGAACAAGAAAAAAGAGAAATAACTGATGAAATGAGAGATCATCTTCAATTATTGAAAAATGAATATATAGATCAAGGACTTACTAAGCAAGAGGCGACACAAAAGGCATTGGAAAGTTTCGGGGAACAAAAACAATTAGCAAGAGGTTTACAAGAGTCATTGTTTCCATTCTATAAGGTATTTAAGATTGTGACATGGATTTTATTTGGTCTATATTCATTTATCATTCTATTTAAGTTGCTATTTCAGAGAGTCATTATCCGAATTTTGGATTACGCTCGTTTAGGTGATTTAGAATATAATCGTTACTTTTTTATTCCGTCAGATTCCAATGGATTTTTTGATTTACAAGTTTGGCAATTAAATTCTAACATCATACCTTTTCAAAATACAATGAACTACATAAATGGCACGAACACTCCCTACCTAAGTAATATCATTGATAATACATTGGGGAACATTTTGATTTTCTTACCACTTGGGATCCTACTGCCCATTTTATTTAGAAAATATCGCTCCCTTTCAAAAGTATTTATTGGTTCTACAATAATAAGTTTTTCAATTGAGATTCTACAATTTATATCACAACTTGGTCAGTTTGATATTGATGACATAATATTAAATGTCATAGGAAGCACCGTTGGCTATTTATTTATAAAAACTATAATTAGTTCCAGAGGTTTATTGAAAGGAAGCAAATTCCGAAAAATAACAAATTGATTTGAATAGTTAATACTTGTCAGCACGCATTTAAACATGCATTTAAACCAGGAACAGGACAATTAGAGAGTGTTATGGATTAATTAATGTTAAAGTGAATTCCACTATTCTTTCAGATTGGGATGAACAAAGAAACAATAGTGTTTTCAATTAGTGGCTGCTTCGTCAGCTTCTTTTTTTAGAGAACTAATAGTGGAAAAGTATCTAAAGTAATGGGGGGTGTATTGATAATTAAGATCACAAGGGCTGTCATTTTTTCTTCGTTGAACTATCAATAACGTTAGAGGAAGACCTTATTTTTGAAAATATAACAGCCCCCTGAAATTTAGTTGTTATGGACGTTTTCTTTCAAAGTTTGAGCTTGATGAAATAAGACTTTGGGTTTCAGCATCAAATTCAGCAGTAAGCATTTTCTTCCCATCCTCACTAACTGTTACAAATACATATACTTGTCTTTTTGGATGATAACCCACGCCACTAGATCTTGTCCAACCGTACTTATCGGCTTTTGACAGTACTTTGTTAATGTCTTTAAAGTTGGTTATTTCACGAATATTTAATTTAGCATTTTCAAATTCAACATACAGTTTTTTGTCAAGTGAATCATAGAATGCATCAGGATCTTTGAAATTTTTTGCCGAATTATCAGGATACTTTCTCCAAGGCTCTTCACCATCTTTAGCTTCTGCAAATATAAACTGAGCATTTAAAGTGAATATTGATACTAATAGAAAGAAAATGAGAGTTTTTTTCTTCATTAAGTCACCCCCTCCTTTTTAATTATTATTTCCTATGATCTCTTTTGTATGTAGGGAGATGATTAGTCTTATTTAGCTAACAGAGTGAGTTTACCTATGAAGGATTATCTATTCAATTTTATTGAAGTTCTAAACCGGATGTGCAGATTAGTGTAAAAAAAGTGAAAAGGGAGTGATTTGTTAAGCTATTTTGAGAGCTTATTACAAGTTTTGTGATTCCTATAGTCCAATTCCAATAGATGAACAAAGGAGTCGGTGCTGCGACTCTTTTGCATTTTCAATGTATAGACAGTTTAGTTTAAGATTTTTATTAGATTGGAAGAGTAGTAATAATTGTTCTATTAGAGTATAAAATCAGATAAATATTACTTAACAAATTTTGAAAGGAAGGAGGAAAAAGGTACAATGAGCGTTCTTTTTAGAGTCGAGTTGTATGTAAAGGACATTGAGGAATCTTTAAAATTTTATCAAGATATTGTCGGGTTAGAGATGTATGGTAGAACATGAACGGTGTGGACGTTTTAATTATGAGTGTTTTTCATTGCTAATTACTTCTGATTCAATTTTAGGAGAGACTCATTTTTTTAATAGCAAGGCAAAAAGTGGTATTAAGGGAAATGGTTTTGAATTAATTATTGTAGTAGATAAAGTTAGAAGAAGTTGTACCAAAGATGTCTTGATAACAACTACCCAATAGAGGTTGTTGTGGAAATATATCCATGGGATATGCGTGGATTTAAGATTATTGACCCAGATGGATATTTGTTAAGGATTACATCTAAATGATATTTGTTAAAGTAACGATGTCTCTTCTTTAAGAAGCAGTTTTGTTTGTTGGAGTTATTATAATGAAGTAGGATTTTTGAACATTAAATTAGTTATATACGTCTTATTTGGATAAGAGTTACAGTTTGTTGGAAATACCGATTGGTTATTGTGGATAATACAAATAGAAGATGCGAAATCTAACTGTAAAAAAATTATGGAGTGAGCATCTTGAAGAAAATGATTATTCTCTTTACCTCATTATTAATATTTTCCCCAGATAACTTGGTTAATGCTAAGTCCACAGAGCCAAAGGAAATAAAACCGTATGCAGAAGACTGGTATGTTACACCAGAAGATATTATTAGAGATATTATTTTCCCAGTTATTGATAAAAGGGTAATAAAAGAGTATGGAGGAAAAGAAGCGTCTGGTTTTGGCTGGCAGCAACAAAGGATTGTTAATATCGTTTATAACAACAATCATTCTTATGATATTTCCTTAAGAATTCAAGTTCCTGATAGTAAAAATAATCCATTTGAATATACAGAAGACTTGGTTAAAGTAAGAGTCTCTCCCTCTTGTGATAGTCCTAAAATTGGATGTAGTCACGGCTATAAGGTAGAAGTATTAGATTATCAACATCAATAACGGGAAAAGGATGTTTATCTTCAAAATGGGATTGGACTTCTCTACAATGAAAAAGTCATTATTTCCAAAATTACGCTGGTGCTCCCTCCAAATAAAGGGTAAAATAAATTTAGTATCTATTTTTAAGAGTAGGTACTAAATTTATCTAAGGGGCGAAAGTATGAAAAAAATTGCCTGGGTAACGGATAGTACGGCTAGCTTGGATCAAGAATTAATGAATCATCCGGATTTATATACTGTTCCGATGTCCATTATTATGGATGAAGAGGAGTACAAAGATAAAATTGATTTGACACCTGAAGAATTATTTGAACGATTAAAGTCATTAAAGAACCCACCTAAAACCTCACAACCTTCAGTCGGAGAGTTTAAGAACTTGTATGAAAAGCTACAAGGGGAATATGAGGAAGTTATCTCCATTTTAGTATCCTCCAATTTAAGTGGCACGGTCTCCTCGAGCGAGCAAGCATCTCAGTTAGTTGACATCCCTGTTACGACGATTGACTCGAAAATTTTATCCTACCCATTATCTATACAGATTAAAAAGGGAATGGAGTGGTTAGCAGAGGGAAAAAGTGTAAACGTTATCAAAGAGAGAATCGAAAGAATAAGAGAAACATATGAAACCTATGTGCTTGTAGGGAGCCTGGAACAGCTTCATCGTAGTGGAAGAATGTCTGGAATGAAGTTTTTTCTTGGAAGTATGCTGAATATAAAACCGATTATCTCAGTTTCAAATGGGGTTTTATCGATTAAAGATAAAGCAAGAAGTGAAAAGAAAGCAAAAGAAAAGATTTATAGTTATTTGAAGTCTTCATACGAAAAGTACAAATTTGAAGAGGTATATATTTTGTATGGCTTACAAGATACGGAAGCATTAGTATGGAAAGCTGAATTAGAAAGTAATTTTCCGAGTCTTCGTTTTAGCTGCTATCCCCTTGGTGCAACGATTGGGGTTCATGCTGGGGAGGATACGATCGGGATTAGCTGGTATAATGAATTAGACTAAAGCGCTCAATAGCGCTTTTTGTTTTGTGTTAAAATAATAGGCGACAAACTTAATATGAATGGATTGGTTTCTAATGAAAATATTATCGATCGAAAATCTTTCGAAGACATATGGTGAAAAACAACTATTTCAGGATATATCATTTACAATTGCCGAGAAGGAACGTGTCGGATTAATCGGCATCAATGGGACAGGTAAATCGTCTTTATTAAAAATAGTTGCTGGTGTCGATGTACCAGACTCCGGTGAAATTGTTATGCCAAAAGATTATAAAATTGCTTACTCCTCTCAAGCGCCCGATCTTGATGATAATCTAACTGTATTGGATCAAGTCTTTGAAGGGGATGCCCCTGTCCTGCATGTTGTCAAAGAGTACGAGAAAGCATTAATGGAATTTGAGATGAACCCTAACCAACAAAGTAGTCAGGACCATTTATTTGAATTACAAAGAAGAATGGATGCTGTTGATGGTTGGGATGTTGGGACGAATGCAAAAACCATTTTGACCAAGCTAGGCATTACAGATTTTAATAAAAAGATTGCTGAGCTTTCTGGTGGGCAAAAGAAGCGTGTATCCCTTGCTCAAGTACTGATTCGAGAAGCGGATTTACTCATATTAGACGAGCCGACGAACCATCTTGATTATGAATCTGTCAAATGGTTAGAGGAGTATTTAAGTCGCTATAAAGGTGCGCTTTTGCTTGTGACACATGATCGCTACTTTTTAGACCGTGTGGCTAATCGTATGTTTGAACTTGAAGGAGGCAATCTTTATAACTATAAAGGTAACTATGCTGCCTTTTTAGAAGCAAAAGCGATTCGCGAAGAAAATGAAGCAGCAACCCTTGATAAGCAAAGAAATTTATTCCGTCGTGAGCTTGAGTGGATTAGAAGAGGGGCTAAAGCACGGACAACGAAACAAAAGGCGAGAATTGATCGGTTTGAAAGCTTAGATCAACAAGTGTCATCAGCTAAACAATCGGAGAAGCTCGACATTTCTTTATCGGGCAGCCGCTTAGGAAAACAAGTTTTTGAATTAAAAAACGCTTATAAATCATATGGTTCAAAGCCTATTCTTAAAGATTTTAGTCTTCTTGTAAAACCTGGCGACCGCATAGGCATTGTCGGTAGTAATGGAACTGGAAAATCAACATTGCTGAACACGTTAGCGGGAAGATTGCCTCTAGATTCTGGTGAATTTATTATGGGGCAAACGGTCAAAGTGGCTTACTACACCCAAGAAAACGATGATATGGATGAAAATAAGCGTATGATAGAGTACTTAAAAGAAACTGCCCAGGTGGTTTCTACCTCTGATGGCAAAACGATATCTGCATCGCAAATGTTAGAGAGATTCTTATTCCCGACGTTTACTCATGGTACTCCGATTCGTAAGCTATCTGGTGGAGAAAAACGTAGACTGTATTTGCTAAAGATTCTTATGACAGAGCCTAATGTGTTACTCTTAGACGAACCAACCAATGATCTCGACACTCAAACATTAACGGTACTAGAGGATTATCTAGAAGAGTTCCCAGGTGTTGTTATAACCGTTTCCCATGACCGCTACTTTTTAGATAAAGTTGCTGACCAGCTTCTTATTTTAAAGGGAGACGGAGAGATTGACTCTTTTTATGGGAATTATACAGAAATGCTCGAAAGTCGTTCAGTAAACTTAGAAGAAAAGCAATCGAATCAACCAGTCAAAGTTGTTGAACAGGAAAAAACTAAAAAGAAAAGAATGTCCTATAAAGAAAAAATGGAATGGGAAACAATTGATGAAGATATTGCCAACACTGAGGAGCGACTCAAAGCTATTTCAGAAGAAATGGCGAAAACGGGGAGCGATTTTGAAAAAGCCCAAGCCCTTATGAATGAAGAAAACACTTTGAATGAAAAGCTTGAATACTTAATTGAACGATGGAGCGTTTTGTCAGAGTTAGTGGAAAACCAATGAACAGGTAAATCGAACTGTAGAATGAGCACAATTCATGAGTGTGCGTTAATATTATGTTACGATTGAATCAACAGTTTAAAGTAAAAAGGGTGAAAATATGAAGATTAAATCAATTGAACCTACTCCAAGTCCAAATTCAATGAAAATCAATTTGGATGAAGAGCTTTCGATGGGTAAAAGCAATAATTATAAGAAAGAGACAATGGGGGGTGCTCCAAAAGTTGTCCAAGATATTTTAAATATTGATGGTATTAAAGGCGTCTATCACGTTGCTGATTTTTTAGCCGTTGAGAGAAATGCCAAATACGATTGGAAAGACCTCCTTCCTCAAGTTCGCAAAGCTTTTGGTGAAGAGGGAGAGGCAGGAGCCCTACAAAATTCTGCTGATGAACATTATGGGGAAATCAAGGTACAAGTCCAAATGTTTAAAGGGATTCCACTTCAAGTTAAATTAACAGATGGAACGGAAGAAAGACGATTCGGTATGCCAGAAATGTACACGAGTCTAGTTTCTGAGCTTCAGGATGATCAAAACTACATCCTGCAAAGAAAATGGAAGGACCTAGGCGTGCGTTACGGTGAATTTGATGAGATTGGCAAGGAAGTGGTTGAGGAATTAACTGCAGCGTATCCGCAAGAGCGGCTAAATGAGTTAATTGCTCAAGCGAAGAGCGCTGATCCCGTTGTACAAGCACAGCCACGCAAACGGATAAAAGTTACGCTAGAGGATTTTAATGAGCCAGATTGGCAAAAACGCTATCAGCTTTTAGAACAAATGGAAGATCCAACTTTAAGTGATCTGCCATTATTAGATAAGGCATTAGCAGATGAAAAGGCGTCGATTCGAAGGCTCGCAACGGTTTATTTAGGTATGATCGAGGACAAAGGAGTTCTTCCATATCTTTATAAAGCGTTACAGGACAAATCGGTGACAGTGAGAAGAACAGCTGGTGACTGCTTATCTGATCTAGGCTTTGAAGAAGCAGCTGCAGAAATGATGAAAGCTCTTCAAGACAAAAGTAAGCTTGTACGTTGGAGAGCTGCGATGTTCTTATATGAAGTAGGCGATGAAAAAGCACTTCCTTCTTTAAAGGCAGCAGAAGATGACCCAGAATTTGAGGTTAGCTTGCAAATCAAGCTCGCAATTGAAAGAATTGAACAAGGTGAAGAAGCAAAAGGTTCTGTTTGGAAGCAGATGACGGAAATGAGAAATAAAGAAAGCTGACATAATTATGTCAGCTTTACTTTTTTGTTGCAAACTGTATGGGTTCGTCATCTACAGTAATTTGCTTGAAAATGTATCCTTGGGATCTTAAGCTTTCAATAATGATCGGTAATGCCTTTGTGGTAACTGCCTTATCGTGAAACAGAATAACTGATGATTTCTGTCGGTCTTTAAATTTCGCAACTTGTTTTAGCACAGATTGGACAATTTTATCACTAGAGTTAACATTCCAGTCATTGCTGTCCACATTCCAATCCCACATTACATATTGAGCTTTATCAAGCTCGATCTTTTGCGCTGCTGTTAAATGAGGGAAACTCCCAAATGGTACCCGAACTATTTGAACATGCTCTCCGGTTATTTCTTCAGCTGTTTTTCCGCATGTCGCCATTTCATTTCGAGGAGATGTAGTTGTTTTATAGAACTCGGAAACCTTGTGAGTTACGCCGTGACATCCGATCGTGTGTCCTGCTGCTGCAACTGCTTTTGAGATTTCCGGATTCTTTTTAACATTGTTATTTAACATGAAAAATGTTGACTTGATTTGATATTGTTCCAATATTTGAAGGATGGTAGGCGTGTATTCAGTTGGCCCATCATCAAAGGTAAAATAGATAAGTTTAGATGGATCGGTTATTAAAAATTGTTCATCGATACCTTTCACTACTATGTCAGTAGATTTAGCGATATGATTCTTAATATTGCTGTTGCTTGTCCCAATTGTTTTGGCTTCCGCTGTAGATTCAAAGACAAAATAGTCTGCTAGAATAGTAGAGGAAGAAAAAATAATCAGGGATAAACTTACTAGTGTGACGAATAAGATCAGTCTGCTTCTTGTTTGCATTTGAGACAAACGTCCTCTCCTACTATAATATGTATCTATTATAATAGGACAATAGTTGACAATTTTATAGGGTAATTCGACATATTTTGAATAAAAAAATATTCTGAATTTTCTTATAATGAAGGTTGAAAATGGAAAAAAGTGCAGGCAAATTGCATCTTATTTCATAAATATAGTATGCTAATATTGCAGTTAAAGTAAGGGAGGCAAACGATAATGTCGATGGCATATGAAGAATATATGAAGCAAATGGTTAAGCCGATGCGTCAAGAACTCGTTCAAGCAGGTTTTAAAGAGCTAGTAACTCCTGAAGAAGTGGAATCATTCATGGAGAGTGCAACAGGGACTACTTTAGTAGTAGTAAATTCAGTTTGTGGCTGTGCAGCTGGTTTAGCACGTCCAGCTGTGTCTCAAGCACTACTTAGAACAGAAAAAAGTCCTGACCAATTGGTAACCGTTTTTGCAGGTCAAGAAAAAGAAGCAACTGCTAAGATGCGTGAATACTTCGAAGGATTTGAGCCTTCTTCTCCATCTATGGCTCTGTTAAAAGGGAAAGAGGTTGTTCATTTTATCCCACGTGATGATATTGAGAGCTATCCAATGGAAGCAATCATGGAAAACCTGCTTGCAGCTTTTGAAAATCATTGTTAATTACGTACTAGGAGGATGTCGTTTAGGCATCCTCTTCTTTTACACACGAAGAAAAATATTTAGGGTGATTTGATGTTTGTAACAACTGCTGGACGTACAAATGAAGAAATGATCAAGAAAGCAAAGGAAGTAGCTTTAGAATTAAAGATTTCATATATTGCGAGAAATAAAAAGACAGTAAAGGCTTTGCAGAATTTATATAAAGAAGATTGTATTGTTGTGGGGAAGGAACGATTAGAGTTGTTTTCCCTTGGTGAAAATGAACCATTTTTCTTTCATCCTAGCTCAAGTATGTTTCGTATTAAACGTTTGATGGAGAACGGCCACGATCCTTATATTGAGGCTTGTAATTTAAAGCAGGGGAAACATATATTGGACTGCACACTCGGTCTTGCCTCTGATAGCATTGTAGCAAGCTATATTGTCGGAAGTGAAGGACGAGTGGTTGGGATCGAAGGGAGTCCTTATTTAGCCTATCTGGTAGAAAAAGGGTTGAAAACTTGGGATTCAGGGATTGAAGAAATGAATGGGGCTTTAAGGAATATTGAAGTGGTACAGCAGATTTCCTTGGATTATTTAAAGACACTACCAGATAAAAGTTTTGATTGTGTTTATTTTGATCCGATGTTTGAAGAAGGTATTTTAGAATCGGATGGAATAAAAGGTCTACGCCAAATGGCAGTCTATCAAGATATTACAAACGAAATGATTCTTCACGCGAAAAGGGTTGCGAGAGAACGTGTCGTATTAAAAGATCATTTTCGCAGTCAAAGATTTGAAAGATTCGATTTTAAGGTTACCCGAAGAAAATCGGCTAAGTTTCACTTTGGAGTTCTACAGATACAGTCAATCCGTTCATAAGACGGACTACTGTATCTGTATATTAGTCTGCGAATGCCAAATAAACAAAATAGAGAAGCATAAGTATGCTACCAATTACAATGACCGTTGCCCAATCCACGATATCGCACTCCTTCCATTTTTAATATCATTTCCGATTTGCATGAATTCTAATCTGTAAGACTCTTTCTTAAATTTACTCGCCTTTTGTGAAAAAATATACTCTGGTGTTCAAGGCTCTCGAATAGCCAAGATTATTTTATTCGTAGCTAGTCCGAAAGATTTTGAAACCTTTTGCTCTTTTTGTCGTAATGAACGTGTATAATATTCTTATAGTTTTATAGGAAGATTTTCCACCTTCACCTTTTGCTTTGATACTTCATTTGATGCGGAAAATACTTGAAATATGTGTAGTTTTTCAAAGGATTTTCTTAGGACAAGAAAGAATTATTTAAACAGACTATGAAATTTATTAGTGAAGGAGGAGAGAGTTATGCCCAAATGGTTACGTAAATCGTTGGTTGTCTTGGTCACTGTATTAACCTTTGGAATTGTTACTCCTTCCCAACTCCATGATTTTGTTAATGACAAGGATCCAAAAAGGGATGCAGTTGAATCGAAATCACAAGATTCAGCGGCCAAAGTACAACAAATTGATTTCTTTGATGTCTATAGCAATGACGAGGACCCGTTAAAAAATCTTCTAAAGGATGCAGAGCATCTATCGTATACGAAATTTGGAAGTCGGATTGGCCCTGTTATTGAAGATGAATTTAGAGAGATTATTCTCCCAAACATTGAAAAAGTTATTGAAACGGTTGCGAGTCAATATGAAGAAGATAGCTTACGACAGCTATACATTTCAGAAGCTCCAACTGGTGGAGACTCCGAGAGAATTTTTCATATCGCCAATAGAGAAAATAACGAGGATGTTATACGATTTCATGTTCGACGAGATCATCCACCGCAAGATGGATATTGGTTTAATTTTCATTACCATACCTTTGCTGATGACTTTCAAGAGCATCATGAGATAGGTTCTATTTATTGGGCGAAAAACACGCCACCAAAATGGATGAGCTAACGTCTTAATTGAAATTCCAAGCATTTTGTGAAAAAATATTCTGTGTGTAAGTATATCGACACCAATACATACAGCAATATTTTTTGAGATTTTTTTCATAGCTTGTGAAACTTTTGAACAGGTTAATCGTAAAAGTAAACATCGGTGTAAATGTTAATGAGTCATTGTGTAATCTAAAAATTAAGTGGAGGTAATAATCATGGCAATTAGTTTATCAAAAGGGCAAAAAGTAGACTTAACAAAAACGAATCCTGGACTTACAAAGGTTGTAGTTGGATTAGGTTGGGATACGAATAAATATGATGGTGGAAATGACTTTGACCTAGACACTTCTGTGTTTTTACTTGGAGAGAATGGAAAAGTTACTTCAGAAAATGATTTTGTATTCTACAACAACACGACAGGTGGAAATGGTTCAGTAGTACATACAGGTGATAATCGTACTGGTGCTGGTGATGGAGACGATGAACAAATTAATGTTTCTTTATCTACTGTACCTGCACAAGTTCAACGTGTAACATTTACGATTACGATTCATGATGCTGAGGTGAGAAGCCAAAATTTCGGTCAAGTATCAAATGCATATGTTAGAGTCCTGAACGGGGATACTAACGAAGAATTAATTCGTTATGACTTAGGTGAGGATTTTTCTATTGAAACGGCCCTTGTGGTGGGTGAATTATACCGTCATAATGGCGAATGGAAGTTTAGTGCAATCGGCAGCGGCTACCAAGGTGGATTAGGTGCATTGGCTACTGATTTCGGTTTACAGGTTGGTTAATTAAACAGTGGACTCGGTGTTAAAACCGAGTCTTGCTAACGATAGAATATACAGAGAGTTCAGGAGGAACAACTTTAAATGTCAATTTTACAAGGAATTTTAGATACGTATGCCCAGTTTTTTGATTGGCAAATGTGGGTCGACCATGTTTTTACTAACCCTGTTGCTTGGGGATTAATCGGAACGCTAATCATCATGGAAGGCTTACTATCTGCTGATAATGCCCTCGTTTTAGCTGTAATGGTTAAACATCTACCAGAGGAACAGCGGAAGAAAGCTTTATTTTACGGACTACTTGGAGCATATATTTTCCGCTTTATTGCTATTGGTGTTGGTGTCTACTTAATCGAATTTTGGTGGGTAAAGATTCTAGGTGCTGGCTACCTAGCTTGGTTAGCTATTAAATACTTCATCGATAAAAAGAATGAAAGTAAAGAAGCGGAAGAAGAGGAAGTTGAAGGTATTAATAAAAATGGCCTACTCATACGTCTTTTCGGAAACTTCTGGGGAACAGTAGCTGCTGTTGAATTAATGGATATCGCATTCTCAATTGATAGTGTACTTGCAGCATTTGGAATAAGCAATGAAATTTGGGTATTATTATTGGGTGGAATGCTTGGAGTACTTATGATGCGTGGAGTTGCAGGAGTATTCTTAAAGCTTATCGACCGCGTTCCTGAACTTGAAACGACAGCGTATGTGTTGATTTTGATTATTGCTGTGAAGATGCTTCTAGGTGTATTCCATGTTCACATCGATCATATCTACTTCTTTATCGTGCTATTAATTGCTTTTGCCATAACATTTATTGTTCACTTCCGAAACAAGAAAAAAGCTTCTGAAGTGCAAAACTAAACATACAACCAAGATTGAATCATATTGAATGTAAAGGGAACAGACAATTGTCCGCTCCCTTTCTTTATATAAAGAATTGGTAAATTTTGAAAGAGGAGAAAGAGCAATGCGATTATTTTCAAATTTATATGATCGTGAAATCGAACAATATTTTTATAAAAGTCCTACATCATTTAATAAGTACTCTCCTCGTGAAATCCTTGCTTACGGTCTAGGTGGGACCCTCTATATGCCTGCAACGAGAGAAAATATCCATGAGGATATTCTTACTAAAAAACATGCTGGCTTAACATCATTAGTAATCTGTCTAGAAGATGCAATCGGTGATAATGAAGTAGAGAAGGCTGAGCAAATGTTAGTAAAAGAGTTAACTTCTTTATACGAAGGATTTGATAAGGGATATATCGACATAGATGAACTTCCACTAATTTTTATTCGGATCCGTAATTTGGAGCAACTCTGCCGTCTCGTTGATTTACTTGGAGAGCGACTTAAACTTATTACGGGAATCGTCATCCCAAAATTCCGTCGTTCAAACGGAGAATCCATTTTACAAAAGCTAGCAAGTTTGCAATTTTCTAATACACCACTCTATGCCATGCCCATCTTAGAGTCAAAAGAAATCATTTATAAAGAAACAAGAGATAAAGAATTGTTTGATATCAAGAGTTTGCTAGATCAATACAAAGATATTGTGTTGAATGTACGAATCGGAGCGACTGATTTCTCTGGCATTTTTGGGATACGACGTAATTCGGATACAACGGTATATGACATTGCTGTGATAAGAGACTGTATCGCTGATATCATTAATATGTTTGTGCGATTTGATAGTCCATACGTGGTTTCTGGTCCTGTGTGGGAGTATTTTTCTTCAGCTAAAAGAGTGCTTAAGCCACAAATTCGAGAAACTCCGTTTATAGAGAAATATGGCACTGAGGGGGCGAAAATCCGACAAGAAATTATCGGTAGCCATATGGATGGTTTTATCAGAGAAATATTAATGGATATTGCTAATGGTATTGTTGGAAAAACGATTATTCATCCGACCCATATTCAGGCAGTACAAGCCTTAAATGCTGTTTCATATGAAGAATATATGGATGCATTTCATATCATTTCAGAAGGAAACGGTGAAATAGGGGTACTGAAAAGCTCGTTCGCTAATAAAATGAACGAACTGAAGCCGCATTTGTATTGGGCTCATAAGATTATGCTGAAATCAGAAACTTACGGGGTGCTTCACAATGATTACACGTACATTGACTTACTCAAACAACATAGCTACGTATAAAATACTCTATGATCTGAAAGTTGAAGTAAAAGTTCAAGATAACATCTATGGTATTCCTTTAGATGATCTATTTTTAATGGCTGCAAGAATAAATAAGAAAAGATCCTTTCTATTTGTGAGTAAGGTACTTGGAAAACATATTCCGATTCATCCAGCAAAAGGAATCCTTGTCGGAGCGTTACTAGCTGCTAGATATGTAGAGGAACGGACTAAAAAAGAACTAGAGATTACGTCTACGCTCATTTCACAATTTATGAAGAACGAAATGAACGATTTGACGATTTCCTCATTTATTGATGATAGTAACCCAATAGTTATAGGGTTTGCAGAAACAGCGACAGCACTTGGACATGCTTTTTTCGAAGCTTTCAATGATGCTGATTATTTTCATACGACGAGAGAATGGTTGGATGGGGTTGAGCCAGCGATTACCTTTGAAGAGGAGCACTCTCACGCAACATCACATCGTGCCTATATTAATCAAGAATTGTTAGATAGCAACAGAGAAATCATTTTAGTAGACGATGAATTAACAACAGGGAAAACTGCCTTAAATATCATTCGTTCGATTCAAGCGAAATTTCCAAGGAATACTTATACGGTGGTGTCCATATTAGACTGGCGTTCGGATGAGCAAATTGCTCAATTCAAATCCTTGGAAGCAGAATTAGGAATTGAAATCCATTCTGTTAGTTTGGTAAAAGGTACGGTTTCTGTAGAAGGACATGCAAATTTGAATGGGAATGAACAAGAAAGTCTTTCTACAACAGGTGATATCGTGCAAAACGTGAGTTATCACGAAATCTCGAATCCTTCTCCAACGAATTTTAAGGATGAACGCAAAGCTACCTATACTTCGTTTACTGGAAGATTTGGATTAACTGCTCATGAAAACAGGGATGCTTCCGAATGGATTGTGAAAACAGGAAAACAACTGGCCGAGTTACGGACAGGGAGAACACTGGTCCTAGGTACAGGTGAATATATGTATCTGCCAATGAAAATTGCTTCCTATATGGGAGAGGGTGTCTTCTATCACTCTACGACAAGAAGTCCGATATACCCAATGCTCAAGGAAAATTATGGAGCTACAAATCGTTATTCTTTTCCTGATCCAATGAAGCATACGATTCGAAACTATGTATACAATATTTCACCTAGAGAGTACGATGATCTTTTTTTATTTTTTGAGAGAAAAGTAGAGTCGGAGCAGCTTGATGCATTACTCGAAGAATTAAAAAGAGCACAGATATCCAATATTAACGTCATTTATTTTCATGAGGGAAGTGAGTAGTAAGATGGAGCCAGTTTCCGCAACTTATACAAAAATAGGCTCTTATGCAGAGGAAGATGTGAAATTTCTATTAAAGGATCTAAGTGCACTGTCACTAGAAGGGGAGACGGAGTCAAGAGAGAAACGAATCCAGTCTGGTGAGCATTATAGCGAATCCTTGCCGGTCGAGTACTATCCACCTCAGGAATACCTCGAGCTTTTTCATCGTGCTTTAGATGATTATAAGACGAAGGTGGCGCTGCATGTGGTGGTTGTGGCCGAACAAATTTTCAAGGATAAAGGTGAGACTACCATTCTTGTGTCGTTAGCGAGAGCGGGGACACCGATCGGGATTTTAATAAAAAATTATCTTAAGCTTAAGTATGGCATAACTCTTCCCCATTATAGTATTTCGATTATTAGAGGAATAGGATTGGATACTAATGCTGTGCAATATATTCTGCGATCACACCCAAACGGACGTATTCAATTTGTAGATGGATGGACCGGTAAAGGTGCGATATCGCTCACCCTTTCAGAATCCTGTGAACAGTTAAAGAATATGCACGGAATCGAACTCGATGATAGGTTAGCGGTTGTGGCCGATCCTGGTCATTGTACAACTTTGTTTGGGACACGTGATGATTTCTTAATTCCGAGTGCTTGTTTAAATTCGACCGTTTCTGGTTTAGTTAGTCGTACGGTCTTAAATCAAGCCTATATTGGCCCGAATGATTTTCATGGTGCGAAATACTATAAAGAACTCGAAGAAGTCGACTTATCTCATCACTATATCGAGGTTATTACTAATGAGTTTTCTAAGATTGAGGATAAGGTGAGTGAACAGCTTCAAAAAAAGAGTACAGAGGATGTACACGTATCTTTTTCTGGTTATCAAACGGTGAAACGGATCATGGAGGAGTTTCATCTCTCGGATGTGAATTTGGTCAAACCAGGCGTTGGAGAAACAACAAGAGTGCTTCTTCGTCGGGTTCCGTGGAAGATACTCGTAAAAGATATGGAAAGTCCCTATGTGCAACATATATTAATGCTTTGTAGAGAAAGAAATGTAGAAATAGAATTGTATCCTCACATGGATTACTCATGCTGCGGATTGATCAAAAATGTGAGGTAAAAATCATGATATTTGTATCCGATCTCGATCGAACGCTTATTTATTCAAAGCGGGCATTAGCTGAACATCCGGTCGAAGAGGAAATAGAGCTTGTTTCTGTAGAGAAGGATTTAGAAAAAGACTTATCATTCATGACGAATAAATCTTTAGAATATCTCCGTGAACTTTCTTCAAAGCTATTATTTGTACCTGTTACGACAAGATCTATTCATCAATTCCAACGAGTATCCTTCCATGATGGTATCTCCCATAAATATGCGGTTACATCAAACGGTGCTAATATTTTTTGTCATGGTCAGCTGCTTACGGAATGGAATAAATGCGTTACAAAAGAGATGAAGGAATCCTCCGTCCCTTTAGTCGAGGTAATTACCTTATTGAAAGAGCGATTTAACCTCAAAGATAACCTTCGGATCATGGATGATCTCTTTATCTATTATTTTTGTGAAGAAAGGGTCACTCGACTATTTTTAGAGGAACTTACGGTGTTCCTTACTGAAATAGGTTGGAGAGTTTCTTATCAAGGGAGAAAACTATATGTTGTACCTGCAACTGTTTCGAAAGGAAAAGCTGTAAAATTCATTCAAGAGAGAGAAGATGGAGAACCATTAATTGGTGCTGGTGATTCTCTCCTTGATGATGAATTTCTGAGGTTTTGTGATTCTTCTTTTATTCTTGGGCATGGGGAACTTGCTGCCTTACATCCAAGACCGGAAGATTATCATGTGATTCAGCAATTAGGGATTAAGGGTGGAGAGGAACTTCTTAAAACCATATTAGATATGGTTGATGGGAATTAACTTTTCACTCAATCTTTTTTCCATTTTGTGAGGGCATTATAAATACCAATACAAAAAGCGCTGAAACCAGTAAAAATGAACAATGATAATAGAAAAGAATGGTGTAAAGGAAATAACATATACGAAAAAATAAGTGATAAGAGCATTAAATCCATATATATAAATATCGTTGAATACATAATATCTTCAACAAGAGAAAGCTCTTTCTCAAGATCCTGTGATCCTCGAAAACGATATAGACTACGCATTTCATTCACCTTTCTGCTCAGGAAGACGCAAATATTTCGAAGCTTTTACACCATATGCGTGGACGAGAAAAAAGGTGAAATGGGGGAAAAGCTTCTTCTGACCAGAAGGCTTTCTTCGTTTTAGAGTCGAAAATTGAAACTTTTTCTACTGTTCTCACGTAAAAGAAATTATCATTCTTAGAAAAACAAACTAGACGTATGATATGATGGTAATAAGTTTACATATTTGGAAAGCTTATCGCTTGGCTTAAGTACATAGTAAAAAAAGAAAGCCTCGTAAAAGGGAAGGGATTTTCATGAACCCATCTTATCATCAGTTGAAGTCACATATTTTACCCGTATCAATGGAAACGTGGTATAGCATGCTAAATAAGCCTGTCAAGGAACGACCACAATATCAAATTGAGGACGGGACCATACATATTGGCCAGGTAATCGCTCGTTTTCTGGGAATGCCGATAGATGAGGATGAATACTATAATCAATTATTCGACTTCATTTATGGAGAAAAGAAAATATTAGGTCTACTGAGTGAAGAGACACTTGATAAAAGGATCGATAATCATCATTTTCAAGCGATTCAAAGGGTTTTGAATCTAAGTCAAGAACAAAACCTATCCATTAATCGTTTTGTCGCCTTTTTGGACGGTGAACAGCTCCTGATAAAATCAGAGTTTCCAGCCATTCATCGTAAGCTTCGAGAAGCAATGATTGATACACTCAAACTATTTTCAGAGAAGGAACCATCAGGACTAAAAAATCATGAATTAAGACGAGTACTCGTTGACATTGTGAAATGGTCCTATAATCATCTTCAGCCAGAATTAGAGAAGGTTGAAGTAGATATAGCTATGCCAAAGTATCTTTGGTACGGAAATTACAAGAAGAGTCACTATTATTTCATTTACTATTTAATGAAATTAGGCTGTGATCTTATTGTATATAGCCCTGACGGAGTTGATCTGTTCACAGAATTTGCTCCGAATGAAGAGTTATCTTTTATACATATTTACCCTGAAAAGAAACCGGCAGAGCCTTTCCCAGTGGAAAAGAGAAGTCGAAAGGCAACGGTTGCCTATAGAGCATCAAAAGAAATTGAAACCATTTTGAATCATGAGGGCTCTGGTCTTTATAAGCCGTGGCAATTGCGAGACTATACTCCGTCATCGATAACCTTAAAAACAACCTATGATGAATTATTTCTGATCACTAAAGAAATTGCTATGATACGACCTGATTTCGAGGTGAAAAATGGGAACGTCAAAATTCCGACGGTGTTTGCTAAGGTGCAAGGTGTAAGTAAAAACCGAAAAGAATATTGGGACCGCCTTCACTCCATTTCAGAAAGTGAAGATAGCCTTCTTATTAAGCAATTTCCTTTTTCAAGCTCTGTACATAACGATTTTCGCTTTCATTATCGAGATGCTCTAGGAAATGATGGGCAGCTCGTACCGGAAAAAATGCTCAACAGTAATTATTGGCGCTATAATCATCTTCCGAATGGCTTGCAAATGGGGATTGCCACTGCAATTAGAAATATTTGTGCAAGACCAGCGTTAAAGCCTGTTTATAATGAATCAATAGATGATCTCAAAATATATTTGTTTACCATGGGGATGCATATTCCACAAACGATCATAAAGCTCTTGCAAAGATTTGATTACTCACAAGTTGTTCCTAAGCTTATTCTATACAACAATGAATTAAATGGGACGATGACAAGAACGGATGCATCGTTATTACTATTATTAAATCAATTTGGAATTGATATCATTCTTTACAATCCTCCAGGTCATAATGACATCGAGAACTTTGTTGAAGACCATCTTTATGACACGCATTGGTTGGAGGATCTCGTGTTTGAAATGGATTATCGAGAACCATCGATTGTGAAAAAGTTTTTCAAAAATTTAAGAGGTGATTGAGACTATGAATCAAGTTCAAAATACGCAGGTGGACTTGCTAACAAAGACAAATGAAGACAAATTGTCAGAAACAAGGGTTTCAGAGATCAAGCTTGCTCTTCGAAATGAGCCTGAAATTCAACAGCTTGCTCGCTCAATTGACGAAAAGGACCAAATCCAAGTATTAGAATTCGGAAAAGAGCCAGCGGTTCAAATCTCAAGATTTTCTGACCAGATTTTAGGGAATATGCGTGCTACCAAAGTTGAGGATTCCGGCGAGTTATTAAAACAACTCGGAAGAATTATGGATAAGTTTGATAAAAAGGACTTTGAGAAAACCTCAGGCGGCCTATTTGGAAAGCTATTCAAAAAAGGTGAAAAAGTCATTGATAAGCTTTTTGGGAAGTATCAAACCATGGGTGGAGAGATAGACAAGGTTTACGTAGAAATTTCTAAGTACCAAAGTGAAATGGTCGATTCTACTCATATGCTTGAGCAAATGTATGAGCAAAACTATCAATATTATCTTACTTTAGAGAAATATGTTGTGGCAGGTGAGATGAAGGTTGAGGAATTGAAAAATCAACTTCCGCTTCTTGAATCCCGTGCGACAACTGGCGATCAAATGGCATCAATGCAGTTTGATACATTAAGAAATGCAGTCGAGCTACTTGAACAAAGAGTGTATGATTTGGAAATGGCCAAAATGGTAGCGTTGCAAACCGCACCACAAATTAGACTTCTTCAAAGAGGAAACACAAAGTTAATTGGAAAAATCAATTCTGCTTTTGTGACAACCATTCCTATTTTTAAAAATGGCCTAATTCAAGCGGTAGCAGCAAAAAGACAAAAGCTTGTGGCGGATTCAATGAGCGAACTAGATCGCCGCACGAATGAAATGCTTCTACGCAATGTACAAAACATTTCTCAGCAAAGTGTGGATATTGCCAGACTTGCTGGTGGCCCAAGCATTAAGATTGAAACAATCGAAGAATCTTGGAATGTCATTATGAAGGGCATGCAGGAAACAAAATCGATTGAAGAAGAAAATAAGCGTATTAGAGCTGAAGGTACAAGAAAGCTCGAGCAGCTACAAGAAAACTTTAAGCAAATGAAGCTGCAAGGGTAAAAAAATAGTAATAACAATAATTTGATGAGGTGAGAGACATGGCAATTAGCTTACAAAAAGGGCAACGCGTAGATTTAACAAAAGGAAATCCAGGACTTTCAAAAATTATGGTAGGACTAGGCTGGGACCCAGTAGAAAACCGTGGAAGCGGTGGCCTTTTTGGTTCTTTATTTGGTGGAGGCGGAGGTTCGAATGTGGACTGTGACGCTTCTGTTATTATGCTTGGTGCAGGAGATAAACTTAAGAATAATCGTGACGTCATATATTTTGGTAACTTAAAGAGCAGTGACGGTAGTGTGCAGCATTCTGGAGATAATCTTACAGGACATGGGGATGGCGATGACGAACAAGTTCATATTGACTTGAGTCGAATTCCGTCCGATATTCAAAAGCTTGTCTTTGTTGTAAACATTTATGATGCAGTAAAAAGAAGACAGCATTTCGGAATGATTCGCAATGCCTTCATTCGTGTGGTAAACCCTACGAATGGTCAAGAATTAATTAAGTATAATCTTACCGATGATTATAATGGCAGAACGAGCTTAATTGTTGGTGAAATTTATCGTCATGGGGCTGATTGGAAGTTTGGAGCAGTTGGTACTGGTACAAACGCAGCAGGCTTAAGTGAGGTTGTTAGAACTTACTCTTAAGAGACAATTCTAACCAAATCTATCATTAAGAGGTGAGAGAATGAGTAGTATTAACTTATCAAAAGGACAGCGTATTGACTTAACGAAAACGAATCCAGGTCTTACTCGAGTTATTATTGGCTTAGGGTGGGATACGAACCACTATGATGGTGGGCAAGATTTTGATCTAGACGCTTGTGCCTTCTTAACAGATGGAAATGGAAAAGCTACCCAGGATTTAGATTTTATCTTTTATAATAATTTGGTGCATCCTTCTGGTGCTGTTGAACATACAGGTGATAACCGCACCGGTGAAGGTGATGGGGACGATGAACAAATCAGAATTGATTTTAGTAAAGTACCAGCCAATATTGAGCGCATAGCGATTACGGTTACGATTCACGATGCCGATAGACGAAATCAAAATTTCGGTCAGGTTTCAAACGCGTTTGCACGTGTGGTGAATGAGGATACGAATCAAGAGATTTTACGCTTTGACCTTGGTGAAGATTTCTCTGTTGAAACAGCGGTCGTGATTTGTGAACTGTATAAGCATAATGGTGATTGGAAATTTAATGCTGTAGGGAGCGGATTCTCAGGCGGACTTGCAGCGCTTGTCCGTAACTTTGGATTACAAGTTTAAAGAATAGAAAGATACCATGGCTGCCGGTCTCGGCAGTCTTCTTTATTCCCCCGCATAAATTAAAGGTGAAGTACATCTACAGTCAGATGAGCCAAATCTAGGAATTGGATAGATCCCTCCTTCTTTTTTCCTTAATTTCTCAGCGAGCTGGCACTCTCCAATACTATTTTCATATGTTATAATTTTTATAATATTGCCGTATGCTCTCAAATAATCAAAATGCCATTTGAGTGGCTTTTCTACTTTCTTATGACGGTTAATTCGAGCATTAATATTCCTCTTTACACTTCCTACATAAATATAGATGCCTTTTTCGAAAGGAAAGACGCCAAGTCTCCCAATTTCTATATTGCTTTCACATGGTACTTCTAATTAGATGGCATAAAGTGTGTGTGAAGGATCAATAAATTCAACCATGAACAAACCTCCTATGAACTTGAAAGGGGAGAATGAGATGCGTAAAAAGGCTCTTATTCTATCAATTTGTCTACTCACACTTACTCTGTTAGGAAGCTCAAATGCCTCCGAAGATGGAATCCTTTTAAGAGACTATCCAAAGGCTTCATTATTAAAGGAGAGCCTATATTTAAACGAAAATGACTCCATTAACGAGATTATTATTTTACCAGAGAAAAAATTTGATGAGGAAAAGGCTGCTCAAATGATCTCGCATATCCAGAAGCTACCTCATACTCTATTAAAAAAAATACAGCAGAATGATATATATTTAAAGCTATTTGTCGGAAAGCTAACAGATAACCCAACAGCAGCCCACTTAAAGGGTATCATTCCAAGAGGCTACAAGAGTGATAAGAAATGGGATGAAGTACCTGGCATTGGCGGTGGAAATGTCGTTCTCGTCAAGGTTGGACATAGTGAAAAAGGAATGGGGCACGGCTCTGTTAACTTAGAGCTGCACGAGCTAGCACACTCGATTGATAGAATTGTTTTTGATAAGCTTCGATTCGATCCTCTCTTTCTTAAAATATGGTCAACAGAAAAATATTCTTTATTTCAGAACAAGACTTATTTCATCACATTGCCTGAGGAATACTTTGCTGAAGCCTTTGCGATGTATTACATTGATGATGAAAATCGACAACTCTTGAAAAAACGGGCACCAAAAACATATGAATATATAAAAAATCTTAAGTAAATGGTAAAATGGAAACCGTGTATAAATTGATAGATGTAAGGGTGTGGATTGGATGAAACAATATTTAGATCTTTGTAAGCATGTATTGGAAAATGGTGTAAAAAAAGAGGATCGTACGGGTACAGGAACAATTAGTACTTTTGGATACCAAATGAGATTCGATTTAGCTGAAGGATTCCCTGTTGTGACTACGAAAAAGCTTCATCTTCGTTCAATCATACATGAGCTTCTTTGGTTTTTAACTGGGGACACAAATATTAAATATCTTCAAGACAACGGTGTTCGTATTTGGAACGAATGGGCTGATGAAGAAGGGAATTTAGGTCCTGTTTATGGACATCAATGGAGATCTTGGACAAGCTCAGATGGAAGTACGATTGACCAAATCAGTAATCTTATTCAACAGATCAAAACGAATCCTGATTCTCGAAGACTGCTTGTTAATGCATGGAATGTTGGAGATGTTGAGAAAATGGCTCTACCTCCATGTCATTGTTTATTTCAATTTCATGTAGCTGATGGCAAACTATCCTGCCAGCTGTATCAGCGCTCTGCTGATATTTTCTTAGGAGTTCCATTCAATATTGCATCCTATGCTTTATTAACGCTAATGGTTGCGCAAGTATGTGATTTAGAGCCTGGGGAGTTCGTTCATACATTAGGCGATGCACATATCTATAACAATCATATCGAACAGGTAGAGCTACAATTATCAAGAGAACCATACCCTCTACCAAAAATGAAAATCAATCCGGACGTAAAGGATATTTTTGAGTTCAAATACGAAGATTTTGAGTTAGTAGATTATGTAGCACACCCGCATATTAAAGGGGTTGTAAGCGTATGATCTCCTTCATATTAGCGATGGATGAGAATCGTGTCATTGGTAAGGATAATCAGCTCCCTTGGCATTTGCCAGAGGACTTAAAGTATTTTAGACGTGTAACGATGGGAAATCCAATTGTTATGGGAAGAAAAACTTTTGATTCGATTGGCAAACCACTTCCTGGAAGAGAGAATATTATTATTACGAGAAATCATGCTTATACATGTGATGGCTGTACGGTTTTTCATCACATAGATGATTTTCTTTCTGCTTGCAGGGAACATCCTGAAAAAGAATACTTCGTGATAGGCGGAGCAGAAATTTTCAATGTCCTTACACCAAATGTGTACCGCTTATATATCACACAAATTCATCATCAGTTTGAAGGCGATACTTTCTTTACTACGCTGGATATGAACGATTGGGAGTTAGTTTCCCGTGAACAAGGCATAAAAGATGAAAAGAATCCGTACGATTATGAATTTCTAAAATATGATCGAAAATAATTTACTAATCCTCTCTTGTCGACCAAGAGAGGTTTTTTTTTGTATATTTCCGCTCTTTTATCATTAATTAGTAGAAAAATTAAAATTTTATAATATCTCCCTTAATAAATTCAAAAGAACGTGATATAATTATCAAATTAAAATTAACAGATATTTTATAAAATTTAGACGGTTAAAAAGTGAGGGAATGATATGGAACAGGAAGTATTAAAAAGAAAATGGGTGCAAGTGGAGGATATCATTATTGCACACCAGCAGCTTAAGGATATCGTTGCCCATACACCGTTACAAAAGAATGAGCGGTTATCGGAAAAATATGCATGTAATGTCTATTTAAAGCGTGAGGATTTACAATATGTGCGCTCTTTCAAGCTGAGAGGGGCGTTTTATAAAGTTAAATCATTAAGTGAAGAACAGTTGAAGAATGGGGTTGTCTGCGCGAGTGCGGGGAACCATGCACAAGGCGTAGCTTATGCTTGTAGGCACCTTGGTGTTCATGGGAAGATTTTTATGCCAACAACAACTCCAAAGCAAAAGGTGAGTCAAGTTGAGTTATTCGGTAGAGAGTACGTGGACATCGTATTAGTTGGTGATACTTTTGACGATGCTTACCATGAGTCGGTTATTTGTGCGGAGAAGGAGGAGCGTGCCTTTATTCATCCATTTGATGACGAAATGGTGATTGCTGGACAAGGGACCGTGGCCGTAGAAATATTGAATGATTGTGAAGAAACGATTGATTTTGTGTTTGGTAGTGTCGGTGGTGGGGGCTTAATGTCAGGCCTTAGTACGTATATTAAAAGTATTTCTCCTTCGACCAAAATGATTGGTGTAGAGCCATTAGGGGCTCCATCAATGAAAGCTTCTATTCATGAACAGAAGGTTGTTACCCTTGATAAAATTGATAAATTTGTTGATGGAGCAGCCGTCATGAGCGTTGGAAATAAGACCTTTGATATTTGCAAAGATCTGCTTGACGATTGTCTTCTTGTACCAGAAGGTAAGGTATGTACAAGTATTCTAGAACTATATAATGAACACGCCATTGTAGCCGAACCAGCCGGGGCAATGCCTATTGCGGCACTTGACCTGTATCGTGAGGAAATCAAAGGGAAGAAAGTTGTCTGTATCGTCAGCGGAGGAAATAATGATATTGGAAGAATGCAAGAAATAAAGGAACGTTCTCTTCTATACGAAGGTCTACTTTATTATTTTATCGTCAACTTCCCACAGAGAGCAGGAGCGTTGAGGGAATTTCTTGATGAAGTGCTTGGGCCGACGGATGATATTACAACGTTTGAATATACGAAGAAGAATAACAAGGAAAATGGTCCAGCTCTTGTAGGTATCGAGCTACAAAGAAAAGAGCATTATGACGACCTCATCAACCGATTAAGTAAAAAGGGATTTTCTTATAAAGAAGTGAATAAAGATCGAGACCTCTTTAATCTACTTATCTAAAAGTGATGTAAATGAATTATGTCACAGCACAGGTATTTTTGCTGAAAATGTGAAATTCTTATGAACATTCGTGTATAATTCACATTAGGAGATGTAAAAATACTATAATCATATTAGAAAGTATAAGTTAGAAAAAGGGGCTGTTCTCAAATGTTATCAAACATCGGAGTACCTGGTTTAATATTAATTTTAGTTTTAGCATTAATCATATTTGGACCAAAAAAATTACCTGAAATCGGTAGAGCGTTTGGTCAAACATTACGCGAATTTAAGAAATCAACTCGTGAATTAACAAGTGATGTTGTGGAAGAGTTTGAAGAAGAAAAGAAAGAAATTCAAAAACTAACGAATATCACAAAATAAGTGTGAGATTTTTATCTTGCACTTTTTTTCTGCGAGTTTTGAGGTAAATATGTTATACTTTCCTCTAGCGACCAGTGTTTTCATAAAGGTTTGTTTGTAAAAGGACCATTGTGGAAACAGGCATTTATTAAAATTACGAAATTAAGTTGGCAGGGGACTTGTATGGAAGATAAAGAATTAAATTTAGTTGACCATTTAGATGAATTAAGAAAGCGGCTTATTCTTTCGGTTGCAGCTTTTCTAATCTTTTTTATCGTGGGATTTATCTATGTAACGGATATCTATACTTGGTTTGTACGCGATTTAGATGTGAAGCTTGTAGTACTTGGTCCTAGTGATATCATCTGGATTTACTTTATGATCGCAACGATTATCGCAATCACGGGTACAATTCCTATTTTGGCGTTACAAATTTGGTTATTCGTGAAGCCAGCATTAAGACCAATTGAGAGAAGAATTTCACTCTCTTACATCCCAGCTTTGTTCATTCTTTTTATTGTGGGTTTAGCGTTCGGCTATTTTGTTATTTTTCCAACAATCATGAATTTCTTAGTGGAATTAAGTGCAGATATGGTCGTGACGAACTTTACTGCTGATAAATATTTCAGATTTATTATGCATACGACATTGCCATTTGGATTTTTATTCGAGCTACCTGTAGTAGCCATGTTTTTAACTTCTCTTGGCATCATTAACCCTTATGTCTTACAAAAGATGCGAAAATATGCGTACTTTGTTTTGGTGGTCATTGCAGTTGTCATTTCACCACCAGATATTATGTCAGATACGTTAGTAACAATCCCATTACTTCTTCTTTATGAAATCAGTATCAACTTGTCAAAATTTGTGTACAAGCGAAAGCTGAAGAAAGAACAAGAGTGGGAAGCAGAAGCTGTAGAATAATATGAAAGTGAAAGACCGGGTGAATACACTCGGTTTTTCTTTTTTGAAAAATAGTACTATAAATTAGTATGTAAGCTATATTTCTCTTTACTTATACTTTTAAAAGCACGATAATGTTCTTAATAAAGTTAATAAATGGACGTTATTTTGTAGCTTTTAAGAAGGGGTAATGAGAATGGTAGGTGAACGGATTAAACAATTAAGAACCAAAAAAGGGTACTCGATATCAGAATTAGCGAAAATTGCTGGTGTTTCTAAATCATATTTGAGCTATATTGAACGAAATGTTCAAAGAAATCCATCATTACAATTTTTAACCAAAATTGCGGAAACGCTAGAAACAAGTATGGAGTATTTGTTGGAAGAAGAAATACAATTAGATGAAGAGTGGATTTCACTGATAAAAAAGGCTATAAATGATGGAGTCAGTAAGGAGGATTTTCAAAAATATCTAGACTTTGTCAAATTTAAAAAGTGGGAAGAGGATCAACACGATCCAAGTATTCGCCTATGAGAATCGGTCCTGCTTTGTTCGTTTACTTAGCGATTTTGAATTTTTTTGATGGGGGTATGACATTTATAGGAATTTACTTTGATATGATTGAAGAGTTTAATCCACTAATGGCGGTAGTAATCTCCAAAAATCCATGGTCATTTCTCCTTATGAAGTGCTTTTTATCTGTTTTTCTGCTTCTGGTATTCTATTTTATAAAAGGTCAGACGATCTCAAACTTCTTAAAAACTCTTATGTTATGCTCTGTGATTTTGTATACCTCTGTATCAATACTTCATGTAACGTGGTTATTCTTAAATTAAGAATCCGATACCAAATTCTAGGTACCGGACCAATGAAAATGGCTATTAGTTTTGCAGTAATAGCTCTGAAATATACTTAGTTGTGATCATTCCTTGCCCGGCTGAAAGGGATATACTGCAATAAGCTGCAGGAGTACATACATCACCGATGGCAAAGATGAATGGGATATTTGTTTGACCTAGTTTATTAACAACGATGTTTTCTTGGTTGTCGAGTTGAACAATATCTTTGACAAGAGTACTATTCGGTACATTTCCGATTCGGATAAGAATTCCGTCTACTTCGATGCTTCTTATCGTCCCATCATGCTTCACTTCAATACGTTCAACCCTTGTCTCCCCGTAAATCGCGGTCACAGTGGCGTCTGTAAGAATTTCGACATTTTTATGATTTAATACTTCGTCTTTGTATGTATTTCTTGCCCGAAAATGAGTGGAGCGATGAATTAAGACAACCTTGGCTCCAGCATTTGCTAAAAGCATAGCCCCTTCAAAAGCTCGATCTCCGCCACCGACTATGGCAACTTGTTTATTCGTGAATTTATCTTTATGACGGGTCGCAGAGTATACTTCTCCTCTTTCTATCATTTCCTTTTCGCCAGGGATGTCAAGTGTGCGATGCTTAGCACCTGTAGCAATGATTAGATATTGATAGCTTGCTTCGAGTCTGTTTCCGTCCTTAAAATAGTGTATTGTCTTGTTAGTAGAATCGATCTCAGTTACGACGCTATTACTACTAATATTACATTTTAGGGTATGTATTTGTTCGATTAAGCTTTTTTGCAGCTCTTTTCCGTTTTCAATTATTTTACCAGGATAATCAATAATTTGATTAAAGATTTGCTCCAATTGTCCTCCCGGTGTGTGATTGGATTCCAACAGTAGATGATTTAATTTAAGACGATTACTCCAGATGGCTGCTGATATTCCAGCCATTCCACCGCCAACTATGATAACATCATATTTTTCCATCTTTAATAATGCCTCATTTCCACTTCTAGTCGTATCATTATACCCGAATATTTCTAAAGTTTAAAGTTCTTGTAATTGGGGAAAGCAAATGTCAGAAGAATAGAAAATGATGAAGACGTAGCACTATGTGTTCAAGAAAAAGTCACTATTCACAGATAATAGTTAACATTATGAACAAAATATCGTGTATAATAGTGCGATAGGCAACCAAGGATTAGGAAGTGATGGTTTGAATAAAATTAAAATTGTAACAGACTCAACAGTGGATCTAAATAATGAATTAATTGAAAATTACGGGATTGAGGTTGTTCCTTTGTCCTTGTATATAGATGGACAAGTGTATACTGATGGACAAGATATTACTCCAGAAGAATTCGTCCAGAAAATGAAAGAATCAGGAGAACTACCGAAAAGCTCTCAGCCACCTACAGGCGTCTTTTTAGAAGTGTATGATCGCTTGTTTGATCAAGGGTATGATGTCATTTCCATTCATATGACAGGTGGGATGAGTGGTACTGTTCAATCAGCCCAAACTGCAGCTAGTATGGCAAAAGGGAAAGTAACAGTAGTGGATTCACGCTTTATTACTAGAGGATTAGCCTTCCAAGTGATCGAGGCTGCAAAATTTGCTCAAAGTGGTCATTCTCTTGATGAGATTCTCGATGCTGTTCAAAAAGTTCGTGATAATACAAGATTATATGTCTATGTAGATACTCTTGATAATCTAATAAAGGGTGGAAGAATAGGAAAGGCGCAAGGTTTTATCGGGTCTCTTCTAAATATTAAACCGATAGCAGCACTCGAGGATGGGGTTCTTGCACCTGTCACAAAGGTAAGAAGTCATTTAAAGGCTGCGAAGTTCCTAGCAACAGAATTTGCTAAGGATGTCGAAGGAAAGACGGTTAAGGCTGTTGCAATTGCTCATGCTGAAGGGTTGGAGCTTGCAGAAAAGGTTAAAAAGGCAGTTTTTGAACTAACTGGATATGATAAAATCGATATTGTATATACAACTCCGATAGTCAGTACGCATACTGGACCCGGTGCAATTGGGTTTATGTATTATTTCGAATAAGAACTGAAAAACCTGAACATAGCTGTTCAGGTTTTTTTAGCTTCAGGATAGCTATACAAGCTTTGTGAACGGTTACATAAATTACTAAAAATGATGAAATTTGAGCCTGCAAAGAAGGATTCTACCTAATTATGTCGAAAAGAAGAATAACAATAAATATCTAGGGGATGAGTATGTTTAAATTCTTCAGAAGTATTTCACTAAATACGAAAGTTATGATCTTAACCTTATGTATCTCCTCGTGCATTGTTTTATTTACTGGTGGGATCGCTTTATCACTGCAAATGAAAGAGATGAAAGAGCAATTGACTGCTCACCTAGTGGGGGTAACATCCCTTTGGAGTTCGACGATTCAAACTGAAGATGTGGAAAAAGTGATCGAAACAAAGGATAATCAAAACCCACATTATCAAAATATATCAGATCAGTTGTCTCTAATAAATGAAAAAAACTCGAACGTACAACATGGTTACATTCTTAACATAGACATCAATGATGGCGGAGTGACGCCTCTTGTCACATCCAAGTCCTGTGAGGAGCTTGGTATGCGTGTGTTTTCAAGCTTTGATGTACCAGATGTTTTCAAGGAAGTTGCCGAAAAAACGATTGAAACAAAGCAGATCACTCACACTGATGTATATAAAGCTGAAGGAACAAGTTGGATCTCAGCATTTTCACCAGTCCTTAATCAGGATGGCGAGGTCATCGCTCTTTTAGTCATTAGCACGAAAGCAACGAGCATTGACTCCTTTCAAAAAGAGATCGTACTTTCACTATGTGCCATCTTTTTAATTATTACTATATTGGTTTACTTCATTTTCAAGAAATTATTAACTAGGTTGTTAGATCCAGTTAACGAAATTATCAGTGGGATTAATGAAGTTAGCAACGGGAATTTTCAAGTAAAGCTTCAGGTCGTTGATGAAACTGATTTGGGGAAATTGATGACTCGTTTTAACTACATGACCGAACAGCTTTCTCTTTTATTTGAACGATTAACGATAACTTCTAGGCATTTAGGAGACGGTGGTCATCATTTCCGTCAAAGCACGAAATTCGAGGATGCTATCGATGAAATGGAGAATATCATTCAAAAGACGAAAATACTAAAGGAACTACAGAGAGCTGAGAAAATGAATGCAATCGGCCAGTTGGCAGCATCTGTTGCGCATGAAATTCGTAATCCAATGACAGTCGTGAAAGGATTCTTACAAATCTTTAAAACGAAAAAAGAGCTTTCAGATGAAGAGCAGGCATATGTAAAGCTGATGATTGATGAAATGAATCGAGCTGAAACGATTATCAACGATTATCTATCTTTGGCAAAGCCAGATATGGAAAGCATGGAAAGAGTTGACGGAGTGTCTCTTGCGAATAAGGCGATGGATCTGATGAATTCTTTTGCAATGATGTCAAAAAACATACAATTAGAAACCAAAATTGAAGAGCAGGTTTTTGTTAATGGAAATAGAAGTGAGCTTAATCAAGTTCTTATTAATATTTTGAAGAATGGGATTGAGGCTATGAAGGACGGAGGGACTCTAAGTTTAAGAGTCTATCAAGATGGCTCATTTGGTGTATTTGAAATCAAGGATAGTGGAATCGGAATGTCTCAAGGTGAACTCGAAAGACTCGGAACAGCTTTCTATTCGCTGAAGGAAAAGGGAACTGGGATGGGACTGATGGTTTGCTATCAAATTATTGAGAGAATGAAGGGTAAAATTGACGTTGTCAGTGAGAAAGGGAAAGGTACGACCTTTACGATTAGTGTCCCGTTAGATGAGTCTCAGGAATAATAGGTTCTGTCATTTTCTAATTGTACAGACTTTTCCCTTTCTTCTTTCCACCTTGTCTGCTAAAATTGACCATGAATCAAGCAGGAATTGCAGGTGGGAAAATGAAAATTCGTTTCAGTATATTAGCAATTATCGTACTCGTTTTAATGACAGCTTGTGGGAACGAAGGAATTGAAGACCCTTTAAACTATGAACTTGAGGATTTCACTTTTACGGATCAAAATGGTCAGGAGTTTGGAAAAGAGGATTTAAAAGGGAAAGTATGGATGGCAGATTTTATCTTTACGAACTGTGATACGGTTTGTCCGCCGATGACCTTTAATATGACAAAACTCCAAAAGATGGCTAAAGAAGAAGGCATAGAAAATGTTGAATTTGTATCATTTTCTGTTGACCCGGAGATTGATACACCGGAAGTCATGAAGGAATATGCCGGGAAATTTGAATTAGATCAAAGTAATTTTCACTTTTTGACCGGCTATAAACAGTCATTTATTGAAACTTTTGCGTTAGACAATTTTAAAACGTTAGTAAAAAAGCCAGAAAATCAAGATCAAGTTATCCATCAATCCTATTTTTTCTTAGTTGATAAGGAAGGAACCATCATGCAGTCTTATTCAGGGGCTAGTGATACTCCTTATGCGGAAATTATTGATGATATAAGATCACTGCAGTAAGTGGACCCTATTTTTTAGGGTCTATTTTTGTTTTTACGCTTCGATGACTTTGTGTATATTTCTATCCTTGTTATAATTAAAGAAAGCTAAAAAAGGGAAGGTGAAAAATATGAAGAGAATATTCACCTCTTTTTTTCTTTGTTTATTCCTTTTAGTTGCTTGCAGTCAGACTAGATCCGCAGAAACTTATTTATCGAATAGGGAACTAAGTGTGGACAAAAAGGAACAAATCCCAGCCGATTTTCTTCCGAAGTCTTATACAATCGTATCTGTAGGTGATTCTCTTACACAAGGCGTTGGAGATAGTACGAAAAGAGGTGGCTACCTTCCATATTTGGAAGAACGACTAGAACAAGAAAAGGGTATTAAGGACGCCACTATATATAACTATGGTGTGAGCGGAAATCGTACATCTCAGGTATTGAATCGTTTAAAGAATCAAGAAGTTAAGGGTGCGATTCAAAAGGCCGATATTGTATTGATTACAACGGGTGGTAACGATGTGATGAAAGTAGTGAAAGAGAATTTTCCAGAACTTAATCTAAGGGATTTTGATCGGGAACTCATTAGCTATGAAAAGAACTTAACTTCCGTTTTCGATACAATAAGAAAAGAGAATCCTGATGTAACAATCGGATTGATCGGACTGTACAATCCATTCTATACTCTCTTTGCAGATGTGAAGGAAATGGAACTCGTTACGGCTAAATGGAATCAAGTGAGCCAAAATGTTTTGGCGAGGTATGACAATTCTCTATTTGTTGGGATTGCAGAAATCTTTAAGGAAAGCGAAGAAAATTTACTTTATACGGATTATTTTCATCCGAATGATAAGGGCTATCAGCTGATGGCGGATAAGGCATTTTCCGTACTTCAAAATGAAGCTCTTGAAAATTTATATGTGGCTGCGCAAAAGGAGAACGAACTAGATGACTAAAAAATGGAAAACTTTATTTTTTCTCCTTTTAGGTATTAATCTTCTAATCCTGTTGCTATTTTTTACTTTAATCAATATTCCGATTAAAGAAGAAGACAATCAGAGTAGAGACAAAGTAAATCAAGAAGACGTTCAATTTCAAATTAATGCAACCAAATCTGATTTAAACCGAATTATCAACCATTATATTGAACAAGAAGGGCTGAAAAGTCCGATTGCATATGAAGTCTTTTTAAAAGATGAAGTTGAGCTTTATGGGACGATGAAAATCTTTACAGAGAATATTGAAATGAAGCTGACCTTTGAACCTGAGGCATTATCGAATGGCGACCTTATTTTAAGGCAAAAATCGATTCAAATCGGAAAAATACAGCTTCCTGTTGCTTATGTAATGAAATTTATTAGTGAACAATATGATTTTCCAGAATGGGTCAACATTCAACCGAATGATGAGATCGTATACGTCGCCCTTCAAAAAATGAAGTTAAAAAGCGATATTAAGGTAAAGGTTAATAAATTTGACTTAAAAAATGACGATATCCGTTTTTCTCTACTAGTTCCAACGAAATAACAAATATTTGGGTGGTGTAAGGAATGGAGAACAAAGAGTACGAACTGGCTACCTTTGCCGGTGGTTGTTTCTGGTGTATGGTGAAACCGTTTGATGAGCAGCCCGGCATCATAAAAGTTTTATCAGGCTATACAGGGGGACATAAAGAGAATCCAACCTATGAAGAGGTATGTAGTGAAACAACTGGTCATTATGAAACGGTGCAAATTACGTTCGATCCCAATGTCTTTCCATATGCAAAATTGTTGGAGTTCTATTGGCAACAAATTGATCCGACTGACCCAGGAGGTCAATTCTATGACCGAGGTCAATCCTATCAAACAGCGATCTTTTACCATACAGAAGAGCAAAAGGCTTTAGCAGAGAAGTCTAAGCAACAGTTGCAAGAGACCGGACCTTTTAATAAACCGATTGCGACAAAAATACTTCCTGCGAAACGTTTTTACGAAGCGGAAGAGTATCATCAACATTTTTATAAGAAAAATCCAACCCGATACAACGCTTATAGCCAAGGGTCTGGAAGGGTAGCATTTATCAAAAATCACTGGGGTGAGAAAAATGAATAAAGAGGATCTGAAGAAAAAACTGACACCGATTCAATACGAGGTAACGCAAAACAATGGGACGGAAAGGCCTTTTCAAAACGAATATTGGAATGAGTTCTCTGATGGGATTTATGTAGATATCGTTTCTGGCAAACCATTATTTAGCTCAAAGGATAAGTTTGATGCAGGATGTGGCTGGCCAAGTTTTACGAAGCCGATTGAAGAAGAAGAGGTTATCGAGAAAGAGGACAGGAGTCATTTTATGGTACGTACAGAGGTTCGAAGCAAAACTGCTGACTCCCACCTTGGTCATGTTTTTGATGATGGACCTGGACCAACTGGTTTACGTTATTGTATCAATTCTGCTGCAACCCGTTTTATTCCGAAGGATAAGCTGGAGGAAGAAGGGTACGGGGAGTATTTGAAATTGTTTGAGGAATAATCAAAAAGGCGCTGCCAAAAGGAATTCAATCCAACCTTTAGGCAGCGTTTTTATATTTATGGGCATATACACATACAGGTCAAGTACCCATCGCATATATTGGCAGTGTTAAGAACCTAATATATGTTTGAGGGAGGAAGCTATTATGGAACAAATTAAAGGCGGCTATGGTGGCCAACATTATGGCTGTGATACTTGCTATGAACAACCAATGTATGGATATGCTTATCCTAGTTATGTAGGTGGAGTTGGTACAGGTGGCGGTTTCGCTTTAATCGTTGTGTTGTTCATCTTATTAATCATTATCGGCGCTAGCTATTGTAAATAAGTCAGTAAAAAGAAATTATCCTTTTAAAAAGGGTAATTTCTTTTTATATTGGACATCGTGCGCGACTCTAATTAATTGTCGATTGGAATTTCTTTTCAAAGAGTGGGAACTTCCTTTAGAATTTAAGTGAATGGTTAAAAAAATATATGAACGGGGAGGAGTAAAATTTGAAATCATTCATAGATGAAAAAAATTATTTTATAGAAGTATACAATGACCCGTTTAATAAAAGAATTCGTATTGATGATCTACGTGGGAATTTGCAGGAGGCTATTCATAAGGCAGAGGAACTTGCCGTCCACTCACAGGTGGAAAAATTGATTATAAAGGGAAGAAGAGAACAGTATATAGCTTTACTTGAAAAAGGATTTCAATGTGAAGCGATGATTGACGACTACTTTTTAGGCTCAGATGGGTATTTTTTTTGCAAGTACTTCACTGCTGAACGTAGAAATAGCGAATATATTTTAAAAGAAAACGAGATAGTCAAAAATGTTCAAGACCTTCCGCAAAACAGCGGGTCCATTTCTCCACCTAAGGAGTATGAGTTAATGCTAGTCTCAGAGGCAGAAGCTTTGATGCTTGCTCGTTTATATAAACAGGTATTTGAAGTATATCCAGCGCCGTTACATGATCCGGAGTATATAAAAAAGACAATGGCGGATGGCACAATTTATTATGCTTTTACATACGGAGATGAAATCGTTAGTGCTGCGTCTGCAGAGATAAGTTTTGTTTATAAAAATGCTGAGCTAACAGACTGCGCCACACTTCCAGAACACCGGAAATTTGGATTGATGAAAATTCTATTAGAAAAGCTAGAAGAACAATTGAAAGCAAAAGGAATCTTCTGTTCTTACTCGATTGCCCGTGGCCTTTCTTTTGGAATGAACGCAGCATTGCATCAGCTTTGCTATCGTTATCGAGGCAGATTAATCAACAATTGCTATATCTTTGATAAGATTGAAGATATGAATGTTTGGGTGAAGAATTTAGCTGAATAATATGAAGCGCCGAATTCTCGCAGAAGAGTGCCGATTTTTCGGCGCAATGGTTGGAGGTGATAAGATTGACGAAAGAAATTGCTATCTCGAACGAAGTCTTGAAAGCAATTTTATCAAGAATAGACGAAGGTATTCATGTCGTTGATACGGAAGGAACGACTATTTATTACAATGAGGTCGCTGCGAGACACGATGGAATGAATGTTCAAGATGTGATTGGAAAACCATTACTCCATGCATTTCCTTCTCTAAACAAAAGCACGAGTACACTTCTACTTGTGATGGAAACGAAAAAAGCCATTTATAATCAAGCGCAGAGCTACACCAACGTTTACGGGAAAAAGATTGAAACAATGAATACAACGCTCCCAATCTTTGTGGATGGGAAGTTAGTCGGAGCCATGGAAATTGCCAAAGACTACAGTTCAATGAAAAGATTATCAGAGCAACTAGTTGACCTACAAAAAAAGCTTCTTTCCAAAAAGAAGTCCTCAAACTCCAAGAGTACAGTTACCTACACCTTAAATGATCTACTCACGAAGAATCCATATTTTATTCAAATAAAAAAAGAAGCTGAAAAATTAGCACTCTCTCGCTCTCCTATTCTTGTTTTTGGGGAAAGTGGTACGGGGAAGGAACTTTTTGTACAAGGGATCCATCACGCATCCACTCGACGAGCTTATCCGTTTATTGCTCAAAATTGTGCGGCTATTCCAGAAAATCTTCTTGAAAGCATTCTATTTGGTACATCGAAGGGAAGTTATACCGGGGCTGTTGACAGACCGGGACTATTTGAACTTGCTGATGGTGGAACGCTATTCTTAGATGAGCTTCATACTATGCCTATTGATCTTCAGGCGAAGCTTTTAAGAGTATTAGAGGATGGAATCGTTCGAAGAGTAGGAGCTACGAAGGATATTCAGGTTGATGTTAGAGTGATTACAGCTATGAACGTTCATCCTAAGAAAGCATTGGAGCACAACCAAATTCGGTCAGATTTATTTTATCGTTTAAATGTGCTGACATTTGAATTAGTCCCATTGCGAGAACGAAAGGAAGATATTCTCTATTTAACAAAAGTTTTTATTGAGCAGTTTAATAACCAAATAGATAAAGATGATGTGTGGATTACAGATGAAGTTCGAGAGTTATTCTTCAACTATACATGGCCTGGAAATGTACGAGAATTAAAGCATACAATCGAGTATATGATGAATGTATATGATGGGACGAAACTTACGATAGAGGATTTGCCGATGATGCTAAAGGAATATATCCATAAACAGAAAAGCCCCCGTAAGGAAGCTCGGAAGTCTATATCTTTTCGAGACAAAGTAGAGGAGTTAGAGATGAAATTGATTGAAGATGCACTCACGACTACGGGTGGAAATATACAACAAGCAGCCCAAATGCTACAAATTCCACGACAAACGCTTCAATACAAGTTGCAAAAATACAAATTCCTGAATGCCGAATAATCGGCATTTTTTTGTTGGAATAGCTCTGTTAAAAGTGGGAGTTGAATTACATTTGCATTGAAAAATAGGCTGAAAAAATCCGGCTAAATCAAGAAATTTACCTATTTCTCTATGAATAACCGGAAATTTTCCGGTTAAGCTATACATTTTCATGATTTTAAGGCTTTTTAGATCAATTAGCGGAAAATCTCCGCCTAATTGACCTAATAAACTATAATTCTTCAAAATTAACGGAATTTCTCCGGTTAAGTAGGTGCAACTTTCGAAAATCTAAAAATCAACATTGAGGGCCAAAACCCGTTCTTACCTTCTCCCATCTACATTGGCACGATACTTGCATAAATTACTACAAATGAGAGTGTAGGGGGATTTGTAGTGAAACAAACCTTATATAAACCGAAGCGCCATTGGAAAGAAATTGAGTTATGGAAGGATGTAACTGAGGAGCAATGGAATGATTGGCTCTGGCAGTTAACAAATACAATTCGAACATTAGAGGATTTGAAAAAAGTCATTAATCTAACACAAGAGGAAGAAGAAGGGGTAAAGATATCCACAAAAACAATTCCACTAAACATCACGCCCTATTATGCTTCATTGATGAATCCAGATGATCCACGTTGCCCTGTTCGGATGCAGTCTGTCCCAGTTTCGAAGGAAATTCACAAAACAAAGTATGATCTAGAAGATCCGTTACATGAGGACGAAGACTCGCCAGTACCAGGACTTACTCATCGCTATCCTGACCGGGTTCTTTTTCTCGTGACTAATCAATGCTCCATGTATTGTCGTTATTGTACTCGGAGGAGATTTTCAGGACAGATTGGGATGGGAGTTCCAAAAAAGCAGCTTGATGAAGCGATAGGGTATATTCGAAACACCCCTGAAGTCAGAGATGTTCTTATTTCAGGCGGAGATGGCCTATTAATAAATGACACCATTTTAGAATATATATTGAAAAATTTACGAGAAATTGACCATGTAGAGATTATCCGCATCGGAACACGTGCGCCTGTTGTTTTTCCACAACGAATTACGGAAAATCTCTGCAATATTTTAAAAAAATATCATCCAATTTGGCTCAACACGCATTTTAACACTTCGATTGAGATCACAGAGGATTCGAAAAGAGCATGCGAAATGCTTGCAAACAGTGGTGTACCAGTTGGGAATCAGTCTGTTATCCTTGCGGGTATTAATGACAGCGTGCCGATCATGAAAAAGCTAATGCATGATTTAGTTAAAATTCGCGTTCGGCCATATTATATTTACCAATGTGACCTTTCAGAGGGAATTGGTCATTTTCGCGCTCCAGTTTCAAAAGGTCTTGAAATCATCGAAGGTCTTAGAGGACACACTTCCGGCTATGCTGTGCCAACATTCGTCGTTGATGCACCTGGTGGTGGCGGAAAGATTGCGTTACAACCGAATTATTTAATTTCACAAAGTGCAGATAAAGTCGTGTTGAGGAACTTTGAAGGGGTCATTACTACTTATCCGGAGCCAGAAGGCTATGTTGCGGGTACGGCAGAAGGTTATTTCCAAAAGGTTTATCCAGATATGGAGGAGAAGCGGTCTAACATTGGTATCTCAGCTTTAATGAATGATAAGAAGTTCAATTTAGTTCCGGAAGGGATTGAGCGTTTGAATCGTCGTGAACAGTACGATAGTGATCCGAACCATCATTCTTTAAAAGACAAACGAGATAAGAGAGATCAGTTAAAGGAGAAGAAGTTCAAATCTCAACAGGAAAAATATGAAAAGTCTTCTTCAGAAACGAAGGAGGCATAAGGATGAGCAAATACTGTGCATGGTGCAATAGTGGTGAAATCCGTCGAGAAGAACAATCAGTCTATTGGGAGTTGCCAGATGGTACAAAGGCTATTGAGATTATTGAGACGCCGACCATCGTTTGTTTGGAGTGTGGAATGATTTATCAAGAAGACTCCATTGTGAAGGAAATTGAGGATCAACTTTTTTTAATCAATACAAAGGATTTGGAAAAAGTCATCTCTTATCGAGAATTGATGGAAAAACCAAGACTCTTAAAAAGGAATTACTTTGATTTCTAGTAGCTTCAATTGGTGGGTGTTGCTAGTAGACGTTTAGTCGGTAGATGGGTTATAGTAATAGTCAAAACATGAGCAAAGGGAGAAATGTTTGAATGCTCAAATCCTTCTACCATTTTCTAATGAAATATAGACATCCAAAACCACAAAATCCTATTAATCATTTCGCCAATTCTGCCTATGAGGATCATAGTTTTCCAAAGAACAGTGAAGATTATGAAGAGTTGAGTAATTACTTGGAATTAAATGGACAGTATTTACCGAGCATGATTGTGTTTGATGATGCATGGGAAATTTATATCGTGACAGAACAAAGATGACGCCTTTTGGCGTTTTTTTTTGTTTTTGGTTCCTTGACAAACGTATTAATTAAAGATAAATTATAAATCGTAATAATTTCGATTTATAATTTTGAGGAGGTGATGTTAATGCGTGTAAAAATAACTCTACAATGTACAGAAACAGGTGATCGGAATTATATTACTACAAAGAATAAGCGCAATAATCCGGAAAGGCTTGAGCTAAGGAAATACTCTCCTCGGCTGAAACGGTATACGATACATCTCGAGACAAGATAATATGAGATTCTATTTTTTTATTGGTTAAATCGTAATGATTTTGATTTATGGACGAAAAGGAGATTTAAATATGACGGACAAACGAATTCCAGTAACAGTATTAAGTGGTTATTTAGGGGCAGGTAAAACAACATTGATGAATCATATCCTTCAAAATCGTGAAGGTTTAAGAGTGGCAGTTATTGTTAATGACATGAGCGAAATTAATGTGGATGCTGAGTTAGTAAAACAAGGAGGAGGCTTAAATAGAACTGAGGAAAAGCTTGTAGAACTCTCAAATGGGTGTATTTGTTGCACATTGAGAGAAGACCTATTGATAGAAGTAGAACGACTTGTGGAGTTAGGGAATATCGATTACATAGTCATTGAATCTACAGGGATTAGTGAACCAGTGCCTGTTGCCCAAACTTTTTCCTATATCGATGAAGAGCTAGGGATTGATCTCACCAAACATTGTAGACTGGACACGATGGTGACAGTTGTAGATGCAAATAGATTTTGGCATGATTTAGCCTCAGGAGATCTTCTTCTTGAAAGAAGCCAAGCTGCTGGAGAAGGAGATGAGCGAACAGTAGCCGATCTGTTAATTGATCAAATTGAATTCTGTGATGTGTTGATTCTTAATAAATGTGATTTGTTGGAGGAAGATGAATTAAAACAGCTTGAGGTATTGTTAAGAAAACTTCAACCAACCGCAAAATTTTACCGTTCAATACAGGGCAAGATTGAGTCTTCAGCGATTCTCAATACTCGCCTTTTCGATTTCGAAATAGCGAGTGAATCAGCTGGGTGGTTACAAGAATTGGAGGCTCCCGAGCATACACCAGAAACGGAAGAGTATGGGATCAGTTCCTTTGTTTATAGAAGTCAATTCCCTTTTCACTCTGAAAGATTTAATACTTGGGTGGGGGAAATGCTTGAGATGGTTGTTAGAGCAAAAGGAATCGTGTGGTGTGCAACTAGGAATGAGCTAGCATTATTATTTTCACAGGCGGGTCCATCTGTGCAATTAGAGCCTGTTTCCTATTGGGTAGCGGCTTTGCCAACAGCTCAACAAGAGCAGTATTTAAAAGAAGAGCCTACATTGAAAGAGGATTGGGATGAGACATTTGGTGATCGTAAGAACGAAATCGTCTTGATCGGAATTGATATGGATAAAGAGTTAGTAAAATCATCTCTGGACCGCTGTTTGCTAACTGAGGACGAGATGCTGCAAAATTGGAAGGATATGCGTGATCCTTTTAATTGGAATATAACATCTGCAGTATGAATTGATAGAGCCTACATCATTTTGTGTGGGCTCTAATTTTTAGTTTTGCTATTAAAATTTTTATACATGAGATTCATAAATAGCCTTATAAACACCATTAAGCAAGAATTGTTGCCAAAGAATGGGAGCGACATATAACGTACGGATTTTCTTGATCGAGCATATAATATCGTATAAATTTCACGACTCATCATTAGGAGCTGGAGGCAATGAAAGAAAGGAAAAAACCTAAATTTAAAATCGGTGATACAGTCGTGATCACAATTTATGGTACGGTAGGAAAGGTAACCGATGTTAAATGGCTAGATGGGATGCATGTGTATGGGGTTAATGGCAGTGAAGGACTATTCATGGAATCCAGTCTTCAGGATATAGAAGAATATGAAGGAAGCATCACGGAAAAAGAGCAAATTGATATTGAATATCGTTACTTTATAGGAGACCTTGTTCAGGTAAGAGGATATGGTGCAGATTTATTTAAAATCGTTGGGTTTCGCACTGAGATTTGGAGATATAAAGAGGATGCATGGGAAGATGTAATTTACGAGCTTGCAAGGGTAAAAGATGGAGAGTGGCTTGAAGCTGGCGATGAGGAGCTAACACTCGTAGCTGATGCAGATAGCGCGGATACCTTTATCCAAAAGCTAGGACTCTTGTATTTGGCCAATAAAAAACAAAACACAGTTGAAGTTCAGGAACCGATGCTTGCTCATCGAAAAGCAGAAAAACAAATTTTAGATGAGAAAAAAGAATTAAGGCAGACGATTGATACGCTGCTTGATATATATAATGATTATTCGGTGTTATATGAACTATTTCAAGATGAAGAATATAAACATATTATGAGAGTTGTTGTAAGGAAACTCCAAATTCTAGTTGGCAATAATCGTTCCCTCAATCAAAGGAAAAGCAACATATAGGTTAGCAAAGGAATACCTAGTATCAAAACCCCTTTAAAAAGTAGCGAGGTTATTTTTTCAAAAATCGCTAGCGTGTGACTTTCTTCAAGCTGTAGATCTTCTCGAATTGTTTTGAATGTCTTTGAATTGGTTATCATCTATATATCCTCCTATTTATCTTATAAATTCATTTCTTGAGAATTGTCTGGTAGATGAGTCTACGCGGTATCTTGATGAATCGCGTGTTTCTTACTATCCATTTCTATGCTTGTCCATCACATAAATATGACTATAAGGAAACATAAAATTTGTCTGTAGAAGAATGAAAATAAGTTCGCCATCATACATTCTGTACAAAGGGGGCGATGCTGTGAGAGAAATTGAAGTATTTATTGATACGGATGAAATTGCAGATTTTTTCTTCCAGGAATTATTACGAAGAGGATACGCACCTTCTGAGGGTGAAGTAGAGGAGCTCGCAGACATTACTTTTGAATATTTATTGGCAAAATGCATTATTGATGAAGAAATGGAAGATAGATAAAAAAATGTTCGCCATCAGGCGAGCATTTTTCATGTTAAATGAAACTATTTCTTTTGGCATTCGTATATTTTTACATAGAAAAATAAAATTTGATTATTGGGAGGAAATGGGATGTCGTTTTTTAATAAGGTGTTTGCTAGTGTAGGAATTGGTGCAGCTAAAGTAGATACAAAGCTTGAAAGAGAAACCGTTGCACCAGGTGAAGAAATTAGAGGTGTAGTTGAGATTCAAGGTGGAAATATTGAGCAAACGATTGATTCGATCTATTTGACGATCCATACAACATACATAAAGGAACGGGATGACAAGAAATATACGAATGTAGGTCAAGTTGATAAATTCAAACTAACAGAACCGTTTACTATACATGCGAATGAACGAAAGGAAATTCCGATTGCGTTTCGAATTCCAAGTGACACACCTTTAACGATTGGAAGAACAAAAGTATGGGTGACAACTGGGTTAGATATTAAAAACGCTGTTGATCCATCAGATAAAGATTTTATAAAAGTCGTTCCTAATCGCTTAATGGAGGCAGTGTTAAATGGAGTGAGTGATTTAGGATTCCGTTTACGCGAAGCGGATTGTGAAGAGGCACCTTATCGTCTCCGCCGACGTCTGCCTTTTGTACAAGAATTTGAATTTGTACCAGTTTCAGGTCTATATCGTGGACGTCTAGATGAACTTGAGCTTGTCTTTTTCCCTACTTCAAGTGATGATATGGAAATCCTGCTACAGGTAGATAGAAGAGCACGAGGGTTAGCTAGCCTATTTGCTGAAGCGTTAGAAATGGATGAAACTAACGTACGTTTTAGAGTATCTTCAGCTGATATTCCGGCTATTAAACAAAAGATACAAAGTGTGATAAATCAATATTCTTAAAAGTTAGACTTTCAGGCTGAGGAAGTGTGGAAAACTTATTTAGATAATCTATTACGATGAAGCCCAAATCAATGTGGCTTCATCGTTTTTTTTGTCAAATTAAAAAGTTACCTTCGACAATAATAGTGAAGTTTTGATGAAGGAATCGACAACAGTAATCTTTAATGTAATAAAGCAAGAAACTTTTAGGAGGGTGAGGTAAATGATTTATGAGTTATATCGAGTAAAGAAGAAAACATACGATGTTACCATTTTTCAAACTCCTGAATTTAGACAAGCGAAGGGATATAAGAAGGTTTATAGAATCGAAGTCGAAGGAAATACACACGACGAGTGCTTAGAAAACGTCTTCCGTCAATTTAATATTGTGGATTGCATGCCAATAGACTATGAAGGAAGGTTTATGTGTACAGGAGATATCGTGTTTATTGATGAAGGGAGATTAGGACAATCCTATTACAAACTCGTCCCTGGTGGTTGGATGAAGATTAATCGCATTCATATTAGATGAGAAAAACCGGGAACATTTCCCGGCTTTTCTTTACGTATTTTTTCGATCCTTAGATGTATTTTCTTTTGCATGAGCTTCATGCTCAGCAACGATTGCTTCAGGTGGAATATGATTATTTTTCTTTGGTTGATTTACTCGATTTCGATGCTTTTTGCCCATGGGAACCTCCAGTGTTTATTGTTTGTGTTGTCTTCTCACAGTTAAAGAAGTGTGCGGTTCTGTATTTCTCCTTGAAGATGGATTAGTTTCATTTGCATGCTGGACAGCCTGCTTAAGCTTCTTGCTCATTTTTTCCTTTGGCATCTTTGTTCCTCCTTTAAAAATGCTACAGATAGTTTTCCCGGATAAAATAAAAAAATCCCTCATGAAAATCCTTCACTCTACAAACAATATATTTCGAGGTATAATAGGACAGAGCTCTAATTTTAAGGAGGAAATACATAATGAGTATACATATTGGTGCAAAGGAAAATGAAATCGCAGAAACGGTATTACTTCCAGGTGATCCGTTACGCGCAAAATATATTGCGGAAACTTTTTTAGAGAATGTAGAGTGTTATAACGAAGTACGTAATATGTTTGGGTTTACTGGTACATATAAAGGAAATAGAATTTCGGTTCAAGGAACAGGGATGGGAGTTCCTTCTATCTCCATTTATGTAAACGAACTCATGCAAAGCTATAATGTTCAAAACTTGATTCGTGTTGGTACTTGCGGAGCTATTCAAAAGGATGTAAAGGTTCGTGATGTAATATTGGCAATGACTGCTTCAACTGATTCGCAAATGAACCGCTTAACTTTTAATGGAATCGATTACGCACCAACAGCAAATTTTGAACTATTGAAAAAAGCTTATGATGTTGGTCAGGAAAAAGGACTTAACCTAAAGGTAGGAAATGTTTTTACAGCAGATATGTTCTACAATGACAATGCTGAACATGAAAAATGGGCACAATACCAAATTCTTGCGATTGAAATGGAAACTGCAGCTCTGTATACCTTAGCTGCTAAGTTTGGACGCAATGCTCTATCTGTTTTAACAGTAAGTGATCACTTAATCACTGGAGAAGAAACAACAGCTGAAGAAAGACAAACAACTTTCAATGAAATGATTGAAGTTTCATTAGAAGCTGCGATTAAATAGGGGTCAAAAGCTTCACTTTTAAAAGTGGAGCTTTTTTCTAATCTTAAGAAACAGTCCAATCCTACCAATTAATTTCCCTGTTATTATAGAAAAAGATATTGTAGAATAAGTTAGTAATTCTATATTGGAATTTAACTGTTAAATATACATGCTACTAATTCTTAGAAAAATTTGGTGGAAAAAATGAAAAAAACTATTGTACTAATCAGCGGAATAAGTTTAACACTGTTTTTAGGTGGATGCAGCGAGTTCGATGGAATTGTAAGCAAAATTCCATTTGTCAATCAAAATGACAATCAAGCGGGGCCAAAGGATACTGTACCTGTAGAAGAAGAGCAAAAGCCAACAGAAGTAACTCAGGAATCACCTGAACCTAAGCTTGAGTCACAATTCTTTAATGAAATTGTAGAAGTGGATGGGAGAAGCATAATTCAAAATCCCTTAAATATCTTATCACTTGTGAATAAGCAATTTGCGTTACCAGACTTTTATGCGCCCGAAGATCTTGTACGTCCAAATGTACCTTTCTCTTTTGGGAATTTGGATATTGAAAAAAGCTATATGCGAAAGGAAGCAGCGAAGCATTTAGAAATTATGCTAGCAGCTGCAAAAAAAGAAAATCTAGAGATTTTCGCAGTGTCAGGCTATCGTTCTTACGAAAGACAGAAGAGTGTCTTTGATGCGAAAGTAAGTCAAGCGGGAGTAGCGGCAGCGTCAGAAGTCGTTGCTGTTCCTGGAAATAGTGAACATCAGACTGGTTTAGCGATGGATGTTTCGAGCCATAGTGTGAACTTAGAATTAATCGAAGAGTTCGGTGAAACGGTAGAAGGCAAATGGTTAGCAAACAATGCTCATAAATTCGGCTTTATCGTAAGATATCCAAAAGGTAAAGAAGATATTACAGGCTACCAGTACGAACCGTGGCATTTTCGCTATGTAGGTGTGCAAGCGGCAACTGTAATTTTCGAAAAGGAACTAACCCTTGAAGAATATTTCGATATCGTGGAAAAAATATAAGTCTCTTCATACTTTGTTAATATTTTGTTAATGGATTGTACATTTTTCTTTGTTAATTTATTTGTAAAAATGTTATTCTAATTAATAAAGGATTTTTCTGAAATCAACAACAAAGTTTTCTCTACGGAAATGAAAGTGGTGACAGGATTGGAAAATGAAGAATTAAATAAGGAGCCGAATGACAAACAATCTGGCTTCGTTCACATGAAAAAATTTCACTTTATCATGCTATTGTTTTTCGTTGTGTTTCTTTCTGCAGGAATCACAACCTTTGCACTAGCATTTGGAGATGAAAAGGCAGTTCCTGTGATCAGTGAAAGAAATGAATTTGACAAGCTGTATACTGCTTTTGATACGATAACAAAAGGCTATTACAAAGAAGTAGATGAAAATAAGCTTGTAAATGGAGCGATTAATGGAATGATCGAATCGCTCGATGATCCGTATTCAGATTATATGAATGAGGATGAAGCGGCTAGCTTCCATCAAAGCATCTCTTCTTCTTTTGAAGGGATTGGAGCAGAAATCCAAGAAAGAGATGGCTTTATTGTGATCGTGTCTCCTCTTAAAGGTTCTCCAGCAGAAAAGGCAGGAATAAAACCAGAGGATAAAGTCTTAACAGTTGATGGAAAAAGTATTCAAGGAATGAGCTCAACAGAAGCTGTAATGCTAATCAGAGGAGAAAAGGGTACAAAGGTTGAACTTGAAATTGAGCGACCTGGTACTGAGTCACCGCTTAAAATTACAGTTGTCCGTGATACTATCCCATTGGAAACAGTATATGGAGAAATGATTGATGAAGGGATTGCAAAAATCCAAATCACATCATTTTCAGAAAACACATCAAAAGAGTTAATTGAAAAATTGAATGAGCTACAAAATCAAGGAATGAAGGGCCTTGTTCTTGATTTAAGACAAAATCCAGGTGGATTATTGGATCAAGCAATTGCAATTTCTAGTCTTTTCGTACCTGAAGGAGACATCCTTTTCCAAATCGAAGACCGAGATGGAAATGTGGAGAAAGTGAATTCCAATAACAAAGATAACCCTAGTCTTCCGCTCGTAGTTGTAATTGACAAAGGGAGTGCTAGCGCATCAGAGATACTTGCTGCTGCCGTTAGTGAATCTGCGAATGTACCTTTAGTTGGTGAAAAGTCTTTTGGAAAAGGGACTGTTCAAAGGGCTCAGGATTTTGAAGATGGCTCAAATATCAAGTTCACTACTGAAAAATGGCTAACTCCAAAAGGAAACTGGATTCATGAAAAAGGAATTACGCCAAATTATGAGGTTGCACTTCCGGACTATTCAACGTTAACTCTTGTTAATCCAGAAGAGGAGTTTAAGCTTTCAAGCTCGTCAACAGAGGTTAAATCGGCACAAGGTATGCTAAAAGCTTTAGGGTATGACCCTGGTAGAGTAGATGGCTTCTTTGATGAAAAAACTGAACAGGCTGTAATCAAGTTTCAAAAAGCAGAAAAGCTTGAAGCAAATGGAATCCTTAAAGGTGAAACGACGTTAAAGTTAATGGAAAAGCTTAGAGAGCTCATTAATAATAATGACACACAAATCCAAAAGGCTGTTGAAGTACTAAAAGAACAAATTAAATCTTAACCTTTAACCCCTCCTAACTGGAGGGGTTTTCATTTGGTTTTGAAGGAGAAAAGGTTATGGTGGTTTGTAAGAAAATTGGAAATGAGATAAAATGACTCCTTAGAGATAGCTTAGTTTTGTTGATGCAGTACTAGAGGTGATAGATTGTTACAGGTGATTGATTTTAATAAACAGCTTAAAGATCAAATTTGGAATTTAGAAAATAGATGTAGCGAAATGTGCAAACAAATGGAAGAAAAATATAGCAGTGCTTTTCAAAATTTAGATGCTCATTTAACGATTGATTGTTTGAGAACTTTAAAAGGTAAAGTCGCAGAACAAACGAATGTATTTGATCCTTCTTATGAATCCTTTATCGAAATCGGATTAGAGAAGGATGACGAGTACTACCCAAATGCATATATTCCAATTTGGAGATGTAAAAGTGAATTATTTCATGAAGTTGGCTATATGACCAAGAATAATCTGTCAGAACTTGAGAGAAAAGTCGACCAAATGCTGAAGGAAATGCTTCAAGAAAGACTGGAAGAAATCGACGAGTAGGGTCGATTTCTTTGCGTTGTGTGTTTTGTACTTGACTTATAGGAAATTGGTTGCATGTTCTCATAAATGTGGGGGAAACTTTTCATATGTAAATTTCGAAAAATATGGAAGTGTACTTAGATTATGAGAATGGTTATCTTGTTCCTTGTTTCTTTATTATTTGTCGGAACTACATCCAATGTATCGGCTGGAAAAAAAAATAATGTCAAAATTAAGACAGAGATGCTCGAATGGGATGAAGTGAATCTTCTCTTACCTAAGTATTCAAAGTTTACCGTCAAAGATGTCATAACAGGTAAGGAATTTCGAGTCCAAAGAAGAGCAGGGAGTAGGCACGCTGATGTTCAGCCCCTTACTAAAGAAGATACGGCGATTATGAAGGGAATCTATGATGGAACATGGAGTTGGAAGCGAAGGGCGATTATTGTTTTACATGAGGATAAAAAAATCGCTGCGTCCATGCATGGTATGCCTCATGGTGCTGGTGCATTAAAAAATAATTTTCCTGGTCATTTTTGTATTCATTTTTACGGTAGTACAACCCATCGACGAAATTTCATGGACTTGTCGCATAAGCTTATGATTCTAAAAGCTGCGGGAAAATTAGATGCTCAGCTACAAAAGGCAAACCCATATGAATTGATTAGTGCTTTAATTGCGGGTTTTAAGGAAGACGATGAGACAATTATTGATGATGTAGGTCTCCAGGATTTAAAATGGGCAAAGGTTCTCAAGAAAGTGGATAATGTTGCGATCACGAATATGCCTCAATTGCCTGACGAGGATTTAGTTGGGAAATTAACGCTTGCAGTTCCAATTGAAGTGGATTGGCAAATGCAAGGGGGAAGATGGCAAAAATATCGAGGTGAAATCCAGTTGGTGAGATATACACCTTTTGATAGTTGGAAAATAGATGTAGAGAAATTTAGAAATGAGAACTTTAGTGAATAATGCTTGAGAGGATATCCTCTCAAGCATTACTTTTTTCTCCAAATTTAATAAATGTCCGTTCATCTTCGATTAATCCACAAACAGCACATTGGACACGTATCTCTGGTCCGTTATAGGCCATATGAAAAGGACTTAATTGGTCATTTGTATATTCTTCCATAATTTCACCCGTTTGAGGATTCATTTTTACGGAATGTGGTTCCTGATTAATCACATTGAAACGGGTTCGATTCGTTTTGCAATTGGGGCAACAATAAGGTCCACTCATTTTCATTCTCCTTTCGAATAGACTTTCTCAAATTATTTTTTGCATATATCCTTTTAAATATGTAATGTGAAAAAAGTAAGGAATTTGTGAGCATTTCGTTAAATCATGGGACCTATTATCAACTATTTGAAAATCTGTGATAAGATAGCTTTGGACCGAAAGTCAAAGGAGAATACATAAAATGAAAAAAAATTTACTTATTCTATTAATTACTTTTATAGGTGCGGTGTCCATTACTGGTTGCGCACAACAAGATGAAAAGTCAGAAGAACCTTTTTTTACGGAAGTAAATCTTTCAGTGAATCCTCAAAAAGGAGAGGTGAATGAACCTGTAATCATTGAAGCAAAAGTAACCTATGGAGATGAAGAAGTAACTGATGCAGACGAGGTATTATTTGAAATATGGCGTGCTCATGATGAAGAGCATGAAAAAATGGAAATCAAGCATGCTGAAAATGGCATCTATCGTTTAGAAAAAAGCTTTGAGCAAGAAGGGACCTATTATGTTATTTCGCATGTAACGGCAAGAGAAATGCATAATATGCCAAAGACGGAGTTTGTGATTGGAGAAGCAAGTGAACCTGAGGAAGATTCCACTTCTCAAATGAACATGGAAGAGCATGAAGAAGGAGAGCATTAATCTAATTCTTGAATATAATGAGCATCCGGATGAATTCGAATGCTCATTTTTAATACTTCTCTGTGATATCAATCTCAGAGTATTGCATATCGATATTTTTCGGTATTTTAATTTCGAGAATCCCATCCTTATAGGTAGCTCTAGAACCTTTTTTCCGAACAATAGCGGGAAGGGTGATAGTTTGTTTATCCTCAGATTTTGGAATATGTTCTATAATTAGTTGATTGGACGTATAATACAACTTCATCTTTTGTAACCAATCTTCGTCGTCAATTGGTATCATCACATATACATAGTCAAGAGTTTCGAACACTTTTGCAGATAGTGCATTCGTTGAGTCTTCTGATGAAGAGTTAAAGCCCTTCGCAAAATTCATTCCTTGCATCTCTGGTGGGAACATTTTTCCCATTACTTCGTTTACATAGTTTTGGACTTCTTCAGGTTGCATCCGTTTAAGCTTTTGCATCGTCTCTTTATTAAATGGTGAGAAATTCCATGGGGACATAATGTTCATCCTTTCAAGCCGTACGATAAGGATATTCGCATGATAAAAATGGATAGTAGAATTCAATGATATTCTATGCGAAAAAAGGATGAATGGTTAAATGCAAACTTAAGCTTTGCTGTCTTGTAACTTCTGTCTTTTTTGAACAGAAACCAGCCTTGATGCTAAGCTTGTCGCGCCAACAGCTAGCCCACTAATCAAGCCGATCCAGTATCCATATGGACCCCAATCTGTATAAGTAGCTAAATAGTAACCGAGCGGGAGTCCGATAATCCAGTAGGAGACCAGGCACATCACAAACGTAACATTTACATCCTTATAGCCTCTTAAAGCACCTTGAATAGGAGCCTGTATGGCATCAGAGAGCTGGAAGAAAATTGCGTACAATAAAAAATGTGCAGTCAGCTCTAACACACGGTTATCTGTTGTATAAAGTCCAGCGATTTCGTGTCGGAATAACAATAAAATAACCCCGCATACAAACGCCATAAATACGCCCATTGCTACCCCGATCCAGCTATATTCCTTGGCATCTTTTAGTCGATTTGCCCCAACTTCAAATCCCACTAAAATCGTTAAGGCCATGGAAATGCTAAGTGGGATCATATACATGAATGATGCGAAATTGATCGCAGCCTGATAAGAAGCAATGGTAATCGTATCAAACACACTCATTAAAAGTGTTACCGCTGAAAAAATACTCGTTTCAAAGAATATCGCTAGTCCAATTGGGACCCCGATAACCATTATTTCTTTCCATTTTGAGAAAGAAAAACGATAAATCTTCGAAAACAAATCGTAGGAGGCAAAAGGCTCCTGTTTTAGGATAATAAAAGCGGCAATTCCTAAGATTATCCAGTAAGTAATCGCAGTTGCGTATCCTGCTCCTACTCCACCGAAGCTAGGGAATCCAAATTTACCATAGATCAGGATATAATTAAAAATCACATTAATTGGAAGTGCTGATATGGTAATGAACATGGATACTCTTGTTTTGCCTAGTGCGTCGATAAAGGAGCGAAGAACATTATAAAGAAACAATGGAATTACACCGAATCCTAATGCGTACAAATAATCATGAGCAATCTCTTCGACAATTGGTACTAAGCTCATGACATTCAATAAAGGATCAAGAAAAAATACGCCGGCGAGGATGATTATAACAGCCATTAAGATGCTTAAGTACACGGCTTGAATAACGTGAAATGCCACTTCATTCTTCTTTTTAGCTCCAATTAATTGAGCAACGATCGGGATGACTGCCATTAATATCCCGCTAAGTCCTGTAAATATAGCCACCCAAATAGAGGAGCCAATTGCAACTCCAGCTAAATCATTTGGGCTATATTTTCCTGACATCATTGTGTCAAAGAAATTCATTGAAAACATCCCAAATTGTGTGACAAGGATAGGAAGTAATACGTAAAGAAGTTGTTTGATTTTCTGCTTTTTTCCGTAAGTCTGGTCCATATATTACCTCTTCAAAAATTTTGCAATTGAATGCATTATACCACAGGAAACCGTCATAATGTCAGCATTCATGCATATAGTGTACGGACATGCATTTTGAGAGGAGAATGAAGGTGGCTTATCAAGGTTCTAAAGGTTGGTATGTTCAAAAATTAAAAGAGCTAGGGGTCCATTATCATCCGGTAGAAAGAAAAAAATTAGAAACCTATAAATCATATGTACTGCGTAATCTTTACTTAGAAATAATCGAAAAGAAAAATAATTAGAAAAGCAAAAAAAAAACACACCAACTTCAGCGATTGGTGTGTTTTTACTTAAGCTTCTAACAAGTGACTTTCTTCTTGTTGCTCGTGTCCATTGCGTAATACATGTAAAGTATATAAATCTTTTGGGATTTCATATAAGTTATAGATTTTTTCTGTAGGATTGAGTCGAGCGAATAAATCTTTTCTTGTTTCATTGGCTTGGATAACGTAGGGGAGTTTTTCAGCAGCTTTTTGAGAGCGAATGTTTACCGTGCGGATACGCATGAAGACTGTTTCAATACCTAATGTATAGAATAATTCTTCAAAAAAAGCATCCTTCGCTATCTTGTTGTAGCCTTTCCCATGATACGGCTTTCCTAACCATGTTCCTAAAAATCCAGCTTTATCTTCTATATCGTACAAATTAATGGTACCAATCGGCTGACCCCATTCATCTAAAATCGTTCGAGATATTAGTTCACCGCGGTCTTCAGCTTCGATTGTTTGCTTTGATAAAAAGAGAAATTCCTCATAAGAATGGGCTTTTTGGCGCACGAAAGGGAAGACATCTGGGTGCGTCATCAGCTCGTATAAAGCTTGGCTATCTTGAAGTTCTCGTTTTTTAAGCATGAACATTCCCTCCATTCTGAGGACAGTCCTGTTCATACATAAAAGAACTAGACCCACCCTCGAAATTTTTTGTGATGTAGCTAAAAAATTTCGGGGTGGGAATCGAACCCACTAGAACCAATAAGCATTTATTAAGTCAGCCAGGAGAATTTTCTTATCGCTGAACTAATAAATACTTACTGGTGGCGCACCATTTGCCTTCCCTATTGCTTTTACTTTTTTGATATTTCCATTCTGTATCATACAAAAAAAAATGAGAAAAAGAAATAGTTTTTTCGTAAAAATTTTTCACCAAATTTTTCATCATTATTTTACAAAATGCTACATGAAATCAACAATCAAAATTGAATGAACGTTATATTGCTAAAATACTCCCGTTAACTGCAAAGTAAGGATTGCGAAGCCTAAAATCCAAACGTATACTGCGAAGATTTTGAGCGATCTTTTTTTCAAGAAGTTAATCATCCATACAATGGCGAAATAGCCAAATAGAGCAGAGGAGAGTGTGGCAACAAGCAAGCTTCCTAATGTTACAGCTTCTATGTGACTAGACGCTATTTCACCGACCTCAAAGACGATTCCACCTGCAATCGCGGGAATTGACAGTAGAAAAGAAAAATAAGCCGCTGTTTCTCGGTCGAGTTTGCAAAATAATCCAGCTGCAATCGTTAATCCTGAGCGAGAAACGGCAGGGAATATTGCTGCTGCTTGAAAGGTGCCGATAAATAAGGCATCTCCATATGTGATACTGTCCATATTTTTATGGCCTTTATTCACACCATCAGCCACCCAAAGAATGAAACCGGTGAATAGAAATTCCCATCCAATCGTCATTCCAGTTTTGGAAATAGAATCAAACAAGTCATTCAAAAGTAGACCGACAATGACTGCAGGAATGGTCCCAATAATCAATAATAGAGAGAGTTTTCCAAATGGGTTCTTTATGATTTTGATTAATTCATTTTTATAAATGACAAGTACGGCTAATAGTGTTCCAACATGAAGCATAGTATCGAGAAAAAGTCCTGCTTCATCTAATCCAAATAAATGGCGTCCCAAATACAGATGACCTGTACTAGAAATTGGGATAAACTCAGTTAACCCTTGAATAATTCCAAGTATAAATGCTTCTAGTTTTGACATCATTTTTATCACCCTTCATCAAGTTGTCCTATATAATATGTATTCATATTGTGCATTTCAAGAACAATGAGAAAGGATGATAATGGGGGGATTTGAATCTTTTGTTCATCTATTTCGTATATGTATAATAAGAAAGTATTTTATTTTTGGGAGGAAAAAAGAAATGCCGAGACATGATGATCGAATATTTGCCGCTGCTATATATATTATTAGTGTTTTCACTGTATTTGTAGGTCCATTAGTGATTTGGATTATTAAAAAGGACTCACCGTATGTGAACTATCATGGGAAGGAGTACTTCAATTTCTTTATTACCTATTTGATTTATTCATTTATTAGCGTCTTATTAATGGTTGTTCTCATTGGTTTCCTTACGATTTGGATTGTCGGAGTCCTTTATTTTATCTTCACGATTATCGCAGCAATAAAAGCCTACGAAGGGTCAACATACAGAATTCCGTTCATTATTCGATTTATTCGATAGGGTGGCAGCTAGAGTCTAGGGGGAAATCCTAGGCTTTTTTTTTTAATAGATAGCCTATTTATAAAAAGTAGAATGATTAGTAAGTAAGAGAATATAGTAATAACAAAGGATAGTTATGATAGAGAGGGGTTTTAGCATGTGGCCGTGGTTAATCATTGTTCTTGTCGTCATTCTAATTTTAGCAATATTAGAAGAAACCACTCAATTTTTCGTGAATCGCTATACTTTTGGTCCGGCCCCATGGGAAAACAAGCTTAAAAAGCTGCTCGAAAAATGGACGAGGAAAAGAGCAAACAATTAAATCGGTTGTACCTTAAAGGTTTTATCTAAATATTTGAGGAGATTTATTATGAATATACACCAATATTATCGCCAAGCAGCATTTACAGCTCTAAATAATAGTCTGGCTGCACTTGTACCAATAATTATTATGATTCTCCCTTTATACATGTTGTTTACAAACAGTAAAATCTTGCTGTTTTCAATTCCATTTCTAGTTTATAGCTTTATTGCGTATCAATCCTATATTCTTCATCGTGAACGTTCATCCGCAACAGCGAATACCTTCAAAATTGAAAATAATCTAGTTCCATTTGAAAAGAACCAATACCTCTTGGTTTTTATGCCAGCTCCATCCTTACGAATGCTTCTCTTTAATCCAAATGGGACAATAAAAGGAGAAATCCGTGATTTACGCTTTTCAAAATTACGCTGGTATCTTCCTTATTTCATTGATCGAATGATTCCAGCAGAGTACGGCTTTTTTAATAGAGAGAAGAAGTTGCAGCTGACAATGAAGTGGTCAAAAGGGCAGTGTGAAGTCAGAGACCGCAAAGGAACATGTGCGTTTACAATTGAAGAGACAGGGACAAATGAATTTCAGTTGAATGATAACCTATTCATTCGTCTAGATTCGAAAACCCTGTATACGGATGTACAATTTGTTAATGGGGAAGGGAGTGTCATTGCTCGCGTCAGAAAGGGCTGGATGCCTCTGGAATGGTCTCCATATATTAAAGACGCGAATACACCAGTTTTATCATTTGACGAAGGGCTCTCCAAGCAAGAGCAGCTTTTTATTTTTGCTATTCTTATTAAAATATATCGCTATCGAAATCACTAATATAGCTTATGTAAGGTGATTAAAGTAAAATAAATACCGGGTATATTTTGCGAAACAATGTACATTGTCCATTTTTTTGCAAAATACACCGAGAAAGCAAGAATAACGCAAGGAGATTTCCCGGTATGAAAAAAATTCTGCTCATTGTGGCAATTATTATTGGTTTTTTATTTATCATTGATATGACTCTTTTAAAAGAAAATGGGCTCGTTGAAAATACAACCAATGAAGAAAAGTATGACAAACTTGAAAATCCGAACGACTTACCAGTCGGACTGGACATTGAAGAACGGCCACCTTTCTTTGAACTGACTACTCTAGCAGGAGAGAAAATCTCTTCTGAAGAATTGAAAGGTAAGAGAGTCCTGCTTAATTTTTGGGCAACTTGGTGTCCCCCGTGTAAAGAAGAAATGCCGGATATGCAAAAAATGTATGAGGAATATAAAGATGAAGACGTCGTTGTAGTTGGTGTTAATGTAACAAGCACGGAAAAAAATAGAGAAGACGTCCAGGAATTTGCTCAAAAACATCAATTGACGTTTCCCATACTTATGGATGAAATAGGAGAGGTCACTCATCAATATGAAATTCTTTCGTTTCCCACAACATATTTCATAGATTCTGATGGAGTTATTCGCAGCAAGGTGATTGGAGCATTAAGTAAGGAAAAAATGTACGCTGAGATGAATCTTCTACCATAATTCAGTAAATATTTTGTCAATTTTTATGTATTTTTCAAAAAAAATATAAATTATTTACAAACTTCGACAGCATTATCAAAATAAATTGATTAAAATATGTGTATTCCAACATGAAAGAAAGAAAACGGGGTGAAGGGATGGAGGTATTTGTTGCAAAACAACCTATTTTTAATAGGGAGCAAGAGGTTTATGCATATGAACTTCTATACCGTAGTAGTACGGAAAATTCATTTCCAGACATAGACGGTGATCAAGCAACAGCCGATGTCATTATTAATAGCTATTTAAATATTGGAATAGAAGAGCTTTCGAATGGAAAGCCTTGCTTTATTAACTTCACGGAAAAATTACTCCAGCTACGTCTACCGACATTTTTTACACCAAGGGAGATTGTAGTAGAGATTTTGGAATCTATTGAGCCTTCTGAGGAACTTGTTTGCATTTGTCGAGAATTGAAGCAGTTAGGCTATCAAGTGGCACTTGACGATGTTGTCCTAAATGAAGAAAACCCTTATTCATATCAATTATTTCAGTGTGCTGACATGATTAAGGTTGATTTTCTTTCAACGCCAAAGAAAATCCGTAAAAGAATAGAAAAGATTGCGAAAGAAAATTCAATCAAACTAGTAGCTGAAAAGCTTGAGACAAAAGAAGCTTTTGCAGAGGCTAAACGCATTGGTTATGATTATTTTCAAGGTTATTATTTGGCGCAACCCACAATTGTGTCTACATACGATGTCCCCACCTATTTTTATTTTGATTATAAAAATATTGAAGAGCTCGCGATGACAGAGTCGAGTATGGATTCTATTACTGAATTAATTGAAAAAGATCTTTCTCTGTCTTATAAACTCTTAAAGTTGGTAAATTCACCGTTTAATCGAACAAAGCAAAAAATAAATTCAGTGAAGCAAGCGGTCATGCTACTAGGTTTAATAGAGATTAAAAAATGGTTGTATATCTTTTCGGTCCGAAACAAAGTTCAAAAGGACTCTGATCTTTCTAAGCATGTTGTCCAACTTTCTCTGACAAGAGCAAAAATGTGTGAGTCAATTGAAAGAATTGCCAATTACAAAACGGCACCATCTGCTAGTTTTACGTTAGGAATGTTCTCAATTATGGACAAGCTCACTGGAGTTCCGATGGAAAAAATTATTGCGGAACTACCATTTGAAGAGGAACTTAGAGACGCACTTACAGGAGTGCAAAATTCCCTAAAAGATGTTCTTGATTTAGTTACGGCCGTCGAAAAAGCTCAATGGGGCGTCATTCGAAAAAAATGTGAAGTTCTTTCAATTGAAGAAACGGAAATATTTAAGATTTATGCCGAATCCTTAAGCTGGTCAAATCAATTGATGGAAACCGAACGATTAGAGATTATATAAACCTGACATATTATAAAAATATATCTCCAGGCTGATTGAAAACGTTTGTCTTTCGAGGCGCGAAGTCTTGGGAGGAGCGGAGTTACCAATGTAGGTAATGAGCACCGGACAAGGCGAAGCAACGAAGAAAGCGAGCGTTTGTCAACAGCCTGAAACCTGACGAGAGCAATCGTCAGGTTTTTTTGATAAAATAAAATAACAATGAAATTCTAAAGTAATGTGGAGGTAAGAAAAGTGGAGATCGAAATTATCAAATGCCATGGTTCAGGAAATGACTTTTTATTAATAGATGAGATATCAAATCATTATTCCTTCACAGAAAAACAGCGTAGAGATCTAACTATAGCACTTTGTAATCGTGAATCTGAATTAGGTGCCGATGGAATCCTTTTTGTCATGAATAGTGACAAAGCAGATGGTAGAATGCGTGTGTTTAATTCTGATGGTTCAGAGGCTTCGATGTGTGGAAATGGCTTACGCTGTGTGGCACGTTATGTATGTGAACTTAAAGGTACGTCAGAAGCTGTCATCGAAACGATGAAGGCAGACCTAGCCGTACGAAAAGACGAAGAAATTTTTCCAGAGATCCCAACATATTTGGTTGAGATTTCACCAGTTTCTTTTAATGTAAAAGATTTGCCATTGCAAATTGATAAAGAAACGTTGTTAAATGAGGAAATTCCTTCGTTATCTAAGAAACTAGCATTTACGGCTGTCGCGGTTCCAAACCCTCATTTGATTACAATCGTGGAAAATGAAGTGATTCGTTCAGATGTTCAAAAGGAAATTAGCCAATTTGTTAATGGACCAAATGAACTTTTCCCAGATGGAGTGAATGTGAGCTTTGTTAAAGCATTAAATCCTGGTAAAATTTATGTTCGTACCTTTGAACGTGGAGTTGGATTTACGAATGCTTGTGGTACAGCAATGTCTGCCTCTACTTTAGTAAGTTGCTTAAACGGACTTAATGAAATTGAAAAGCCAGTTGAGGTTTTCAACAATGGAGGAAAAGTGAGATGTGTCGCTCATAAACAAAACAACACTTACAAAATAGACTTAATTGGTAATGCTACTTACGTGTATCAAACAAAAGTACAAGTGGATATTGATTCCCCAGAGAATTTTACATGTCTAGGCAAAGAGCCATTCGTGCAAGAAACGGAGCAATACGCGAAACTTCAGGAAGAAGTGAAGGGTTATCTAAATGAAGCGTTAAATGCTTAAATAGCGAAAAGGAGCCGGATTTTCAGGCTCCTTATTTTTTTTGCTTCAAAAATGCCAAAACTGCATCAAAATTTTGCTCTTCTTTTGACTGGAAGAAGGTACGAAATGGATCACCCTGTTTTTCAATTTTTTTTAAGATGTTTGGTATTTGAAAATCTTCTATTCTTAAGTTATCGTTTACTTCTTCCCAATAAAGTGGCGTAGCAACAGTTGCTTCTGTTTTTCCTCGTGGTGAATAAGGAGCAATAATTGTCTTTCCTTCAGAATGCTGTACATAATCAACATACAGTCGGTTACCTCGGTTTTTTTTCATCCTTTCAATGGTGAAATCATCTGGTTCCTTTGAAACCAAATATTCTGCGATAAAACTAGTAAATAATTTTGTGTCGTCAAAGCTGTAGCGATTCTCAGGTAAGGGAATATACACCTGCAGGCCTTTACTGCCAGAAGTTTTCACAAAACTAATTAAATGCAAATGATCCAGCACTTCTTTAATAAGGAGGGCTGCTTTGATGGCTAAATGAAAATACTCTCTTGAAGGCGGGTCTAGGTCAAAGACAATTTCACTTGGCCCTTTACTTTTAATTGTTTGAAATGGAATATGGAATTCAAAAGAAATTTGATTTCCAAGCCAGAGCAATGTTTTAAGATTGTTACAAACGATATAATTGATTCCATCATCGAGCTTTGTCTCGACGTATTCAGGTGCATAATCTGGACAGTTTTTTTGATAAAAGGCTTCACCAAAGATCCCATGTGGATAACGAATGACTGTTAAAAGACGATTTTCTAAAAAGGGCAGAAAATAGGGTGAAATATCTCTTAAATAATGAATGTAATCCATTTTTTGAACAGGTGGCTGCTCCCAAAGTGGTTTATCTGGATGAGAGATTTCGACGTCACTCGGTAAATTCATTTGTTGTCCTACAAAACGTTCATACGTACAGTCTTGAGGAGTGAGATCGAAGCGAAATCGGTCAAAATGAGGTTCTCTCATTTGCTCTTCGTATATTTCTAAGTACTTAATCTCTACACAGATGGCAGGCTCAACATAAATAAATTGTTGATCTTCGTTTACCTTATTGTCTTTGATGATTTGAAAAAGAGCTTGTTTCTCTTCGGGCTTTATCCCAAATAGAAATTGACCGATCGGTACAATGTCCTTCCGATTGTATACTCCTACATAGAAATAGCCATTCGATTTTTCATATGCGGTGACAAAGCATGAAACATACTTCCAATTTTTAAACTTCACCCACGTGTTTGTGCGCCTTCCTTCCTCCCATCGATTTTGAACATGCTTTGCAACTACACCTTCCCCATTAAAAAGGGTCACTTTATCCCAAACCTCGGAAAAGCTCTCATAGGGTGGAATCATTTGCAAAAGCGCATTGTTTTTTTCATCAGGAGTCGTTGGTAGTCCGATTTTCTTGAAAAATGAAATTAATAATTCCTTTCTCTTGAGATAATTTTCTGACATGACATTTTTATTGTTCAAAACTAGCACATCAAAAATTAATAAGTAGCATGGAGATTGTTTGGCTTTTTCGGCAATTCTTATATCCGACCTCATTCGCCCTCTAACTTGGATGTTTCCGAAGTTTGCTTTAAATGGATTTTCTAAAAAAACCAACTCCCCATCAAGGCTTAGAGGTAAAAATGGCTTTATTTTTCCTTCATTTTGTAGTAAAAAGGCTTCGATTTCAGGAAAGAGCTCAAGAAGGGATTTCCCGTTTCGGCTAACAAGGCTGGGCTTTTGATTCCATGTTAGAAGTGCACGGAATCCATCATATTTCACTTCGTACCTCCACTCGTCACCTACTGGTATATCAAAGGTAAGACTTGGTAGCATTGGCTTCATGACCATCTCTCCCCAATTTCTCGATATCATTAGTTTTCCTTTCTTTCACATAATTAGCAGAGCAAATTATCCAACTTCCAAATCTTTTACAGAATGACCTAATCGTAGCCACACAAACTAAGCATAAAAAAGATTGGAGATAATTTGATGCATACGATTTGGAAAGGCAGTATAAGCTTTGGGCTCGTCAATATTCCAATCAAGCTCCATACAGCTACGGAGGATAAGGACATCAAACTCAGAAATTTGCATAAGAAATGCCATTCTCCGGTCAAATATGAAAAGGTTTGCCCGGTATGTAATGTGGAAATATCGAATGAAGATATTGTGCGAGCATATGAGTACGCTAAGGGAAAATTTGTCGTCCTCGAGGATGAAGAACTGGAAGGTTTAAAAAAAGAGAACGAGGAGAAGGCAGTTGAGATTCTCGATTTTGTGAAAATGGATACGATTGACCCGATCTATTATAATCGAAGCTATTTTATGTCACCGAATGAAGGAGGAAGCAAGGCTTATTCCTTGCTTCGAAAAGCATTAGAAGAGTCTGGAAAAGTTGGATTAGCAAAAATCATTATTCGCTCAAAAGAACAAATGGCCGTCATCCGGGTTTATGAAAACACACTTGTGATGGAAACTATCCATTTTCCAGATGAAGTTCGTTCGGCTGGCGATGTTCCGAATGTACCAGCAGAGGATAATATCACGAAAAAAGAACTTGATACAGCTATTCTTCTAATTGATCAGCTAACAACTGAATTTGAGCCTACTAAATATACAGATGAATATCGCATTGCTCTATTCGAATTAATTGAATCGAAGAGAACGGGTAAAGAGGTAGTGACACCTACCGCTGCAAATGAACCAAAATCAAATGTAACGGATTTAATGGCAGCTTTACAGGCTTCGATTGACAGAACAAAGCCGGATGATGCTTTAGCTCCTGTAAGGAAAAAACGGGCAGTTACAAAAACAAAAACTAAAGCAAAAAAAGAAGCTTAAAACGTAATCGGTATTGTGAGCGGACAATACCGATTTTTTTGAGTATTGTGATAAACTATATGCAAAAGGGAGTCGGGGGGACTACATTGAAAATATTAGTCGTTGGGGCAGGTGCTATTGGCGGATATTTTGGTGGACGTTTACTTGAAAAAGGGGAAGATGTCACTTTTTTAGTTCGTGAAGGAAGAAAGACGCAAATTGAACAAAATGGACTTCATATTGAGAGTGTTCATGGAAACATAATTCTGGAGCCGAAATTGATTCTTCGAGAGGAAGTAAATGAAACTTATGATCTCATTCTTCTTTCTACTAAGGCCTATCATTTACAAGCTGTCATTAAAGATATTCGTCCATATGTAACAGAAGAAACAATGATTTTACCACTTTTAAATGGAATTTCTCATATGGACACTTTAGTGAATGAATTTGGAGACATGCATGTTCTTGGTGGACTTTGTTTTATCGAAACCACTTTAGCTGCGAATGGAAATGTCGTACAAACGAGCCCAATACATAATTTAGTTTTTGGAGAAAGAAGTGGCGAGAAAACGGAGAGAATCCAAAAAGTTAAAGAAGCGTTTTCTCACACAAAAGCGAATTTTATTTATTCGGATCAAATCATGAAGGAAATGTGGCATAAATACTTATTTATCTCATTGCTTTCTGGAGCAACAACGTTAATGAGAGCTCCAATTGGACCGATTCGTGAGGTAGAGAGTGGTTATATGGCATTAACAGAAGTCGCTACAGAGGTTGTGACAGTGATGGAGAAAAACGGTGCACCTGTAGGTCAGGAATTAATTGAAGCTCAGCTAACTAGAATAAATGAGATGGGATATGAAATGAAATCGTCGATGCAACGCGATATGGAAAAAGGAATGCCTACTGAGGCCGATCATTTTTTCTTATATCTATTAAAGCATGCTAAAAGGCACCAAATTAAAACACCATATTTACAGTTAATTTATGCGAATCTGCAAGTGTATGAAAAAATGCTTCAGAATTGAAAACTCCAAATGAAATTTCGATATGAAGGAGACATGCAGGTTGGAAAAATATATTCTTGCTTTGGACCAAGGAACGACAAGCTCTAGAGCAATTATTTTTAATAAGCAGGGTGAAATTGTTCATATTGCTCAAAAAGAATTCACACAATACTTCCCGAACCCAGGCTGGGTTGAACATGATGCAAATGAAATATGGGGGTCGATACTCTCTGTAATTGCAAGCGTTTTATCAGAATCTGGAATTAAGGCGAAACAGATTGCAGGGATTGGGATTACGAATCAACGAGAAACGACTGTTGTTTGGGATAAAGAGACAGGGAAGCCTGTTTATCATGCGATTGTTTGGCAGTCAAGACAATCAAGCGGAATTTGCGAGGATTGAAGCAGGGACATAACGAAGTATTCCGCGGTAAAACAGGTCTTCTTATTGACGCTTATTTCTCAGGTACGAAAGTCAAATGAATATTAGATCACGCTGATGGAGCACGGGAACAAGCGGAACAAGGGAGAAGCTTTTATTTGGAACAATTGATACATGGTTAATTTGGAAGCTAACTGGTGGAGCAGCCCATATTACGGATTATTCGAATGCGTCCGTACGTTAATGTACAATATTTATGATTTGCAATGGGACAAAGAACTTCTAGAAATATTAACGGTTCCTGAATCAATGTTGCCAGAAGTTCGACCATCTTCCTCTATTTATGGTAAAACGATTCCTCATCACTTTTTTGGCCAAGAGATTCCCATTAGTGGTGTTGCGGGAGACCAACAAGCAGCCCTATTTGGTCAAGCGTGCTTCCAAGAAGGAATGGCGAAAAACACATATGATACGGGTTGCTTTATGCTAATGAATACCGGGCAAAAAGCCGTTAAATCAGAGCATGGATTATTAACGACTCTTGCATGGGGGATTGACGGAAAAGTTGAGTATGCACTTGAAGGTAGTATCTTTGTGGCAGGCTCAGCGATCCAATGGCTGCGTGATGGGCTAAGAATGTTCAAGGATGCTAAGGATAGTGAGAAGTATGCGAAAAGAATCGAGTCAACCGATGGAGTCTATGTTGTCCCAGCATTTGTAGGTTTAGGGACTCCGTATTGGGATAGTGATGTTAGAGGTGCAGTCTTTGGCTTAACTCGTGGAACAACAAAAGAGCATTTTGTTCGTGCTACTCTAGAGTCGCTGGCTTATCAAACAAAGGATGTGTTGTCTGAGATGGAAGCAGATTCAGGAATGGAGTTAAAAAAGCTTCGTGTAGACGGCGGTGCGGTCAATAATAATTTTCTGATGGAATTCCAAAGTGATATATTGAATGTTCCCGTTGAGAGACCGCACATAAGTGAAACAACGGCACTAGGTGCAGCAAATTTAGCGGGTCTTGCAGTAGGTTATTGGGGAAGCCAAGAAGAAATCTCGAAGCAGTGGGCAGTGGATCACTCCTTTGAACCTTCCATGTCCGATGAACAGCGAGAAGAGCTATACGATGGTTGGAAAAAGGCCGTTCAGGCTGCAATGGTATTTAAGTAATAAATGGGAATATTTGTGTGATTTGAAGTTTAGCGTGTTAAAATGGATGTATATTTATTCCAAAGAGATCATGGAACAGTTTTGTTGTGATCTCTTTTTATTTGGCCTCATGCCAAGAGAAGTAATTGAACTTTTTGAATTTCAGAATGGAGCAAGAAGTATGAACGTGCAAAATACAATTTCGAATATTGTTGACAGTTTAAAAGAGATCAATGGAGTAAGCGCTCTTGTTCTAGGTGGTTCAAGAGCTAGAGGGACTGAAAACCCCAGCTCTGATATTGATATTGGGATCTACTACGATTCGGAAAAAGAGTTGGACATTACACAACTTCGTCGGGTTGCTACTCAAATTGATGACGACCATAGAGAAAACATAGTGACAGAAATAGGCGGCTGGGGACCATGGATTAATGGTGGCGGTTGGTTGAAGGTTAATGAAACACCGGTCGATTTTATTTTTCGTGATCAAAACAAAGTGTCACAAGTAATTGATCAATGTGTGATGGGGAACATCACAATTGATTATCAACCAGGACATCCCCATGGATTTGCCAACTCGATCTATTTTGCTGAGATTGCTTTGTGTAAAGTGCTATGGGACCCATCTGGCATTATAAGAAAATTGAAAAGTAGAACAATCCCTTATCCGTCCGTTTTTCAAAAGACAATCATCGAAAAATATTTTTGGGAGGCTAACTTCTCTTTCGAAAATGGATATAAAGGTATTTATAAAAAAGATCTATCCTATATTGCTGGATGTTGTTTCAGAACAGTATCTTGCTTAAATCAGGTTTTGTTTACTATTAATGAGTCCTACTTGATGAATGAAAAAGGAGCAACTGACATTGCCAATTCATTTAGCATAGCTCCAAGCAATTACTCCCATAGAATAAATGAAATCTTCACCTTAATTAAAGAGGATGAAGCTTGTTTAAAGACCGCTCTTAACCTGATGGGTGATCTGATTCAGGAAACAGAAAATCTATTGAAAACCAAAGCATAGTTGAATTAACTGGTAAATTTAGTTATGTTTGCGCCTTATCGCAAGGCGTTTTTTATCCATTTCATATTCAATAATGAACTTTAATAGATCCTTCATGACAAGGAGTGTTTCAACTTAAACTTTTCTAACAAGAATAGGCAGGTTTTTATCGAACAGTTAAAATCAAGAGATTTGGATGTGCTTATAATTGGTGGCGGCATTACTGGAGCGGGGATTGCTCTAGATGCGTCTTCTAGGGGAATGACTGTCGGGCTTGTAGAAATGCAGGATTTTGCGGCAGGAACATCGAGTCGTTCGACGAAATTAGTACATGGTGGTCTTCGTTACCTAAAGCAATTTGAAGTAAAATTGGTTGCCGAAGTTGGGAAGGAAAGAGCCATCGTCTATGAAAATGGGCCTCATGTAACGACTCCAGAATGGATGCTCCTCCCTTTTTATAAAGATGGAACTTTTGGTAAATTCACAACATCTCTTGGGTTACGAGTCTATGACTTTTTAGCCGGTGTAAAAAGAAGTGAGCGGCGAACGATGTTGAGTGTGAATGAAACGATTCAGAGAGAGCCACTTTTAAAACAACAAGATTTACTAGGAAGCGGATTGTATGTGGAGTATCGAACTGACGATGCAAGTTTAACGATAGAAGTCCTCAAAGCTGCGGTAGAACGAGGAGCACAAGCCCTCAATTATTCGAAGGTAGAAGAGCTTTTATATGAAAATAAAAAAGTGGTTGGAGCGCGGGTTAACGATAAATTAACAGGAGATTCATATGAAATCCGCGCCAAGAAAGTGGTAAACACAACTGGCCCGTGGGTTGATCGGCTTCGAGAAATCGACCACTCGAAAATGGGTAAAGTGTTAAAACTGACAAAGGGTGTTCACGTTGTCATCGATCAATCCAAATTTCCTTTGCAGCAAGCTGTTTACTTTGATACCCCAGATGGAAGAATGATTTTTGCCATTCCACGAGATGGTAAAGCCTATGTCGGAACAACGGATACTTTTTATGAACAAGACCCAGGGATTCCTAAAATGAAAAAGGAAGACAGTGATTATTTGTTAAAAGCGATCAATGAAATGTTTCCAAATGTAAAAGTAACGAAAGTTGATATTGAGTCGAGTTGGGCTGGGGTGCGACCGTTAATCTGGGAGGAAGGAAAAGATCCGACCGAAATCTCCCGCAAGGATGAAATTTGGGAATCCAGCAGCGGTCTCATTACAATTGCAGGTGGTAAATTAACAGGGTATCGAAAAATGGCTGAAACGATCACTGATTTATTAGCAAGAAAATTACAGGATGAGTACAGTCAAACATTTTCTCCTTGTCAGACAAGGACTCTACCAATATCGGGAGGAGATATTGGCGGTGCTGAAAAGTTCAAGGAGTTTGTATGGGAACAAACAAAAATTGGAAAAGATGTAGGGTTATTTGTGAACGAAGCTACCCATTTGGCCGCAACATATGGTTCAAACGTGTCCGTTTTATTTGATATGGTAAAAAACGTATCAGCGAAAGCAGCAGAATATCAATTACCTATTCTTCTTTTGGCGAAACTCGAGTATGCATTTGAGCATGAAATGATAGCAACACCAATCGATTTTTTCAATCGTAGGACAGGTGCTTTACTGTTTGATATAGCTTTAGTAAAAAGGTTCAAAGGGCCGGTAATACAATATATGGCTGACTATTTTTCGTGGGATGATGAAACCCAAGAGAGCATAGTCAAGGAACTGGAATTAGCGTTGCAAGATGCTTCTGGATATGAAGAATGAAATGAGTTCGAGGGCAAATTAAGTATCAAATTTGTCCTCGAAATAGTAAAATATTAACTTTTTTCGAATGCGGTTTGACAGAAAATGTAATCTGTTATACAATAAGGACTCGTCCTTTGAGGCAGAAGAGTGAAAAGGTATACTCTATACGATTTTAGTAAATTGGTTAATGAAAAGACATTATGTCTTTAAAAAAGGTTTTCCCCAACAATTCCTTCTTTTTTTGAACTTCATCAAAAAAACTTTTCCAGAGATTATCTTTCCACTTAGAACTATGAATATCCTAATTCACACCGGCGCGGTCTCGGAACCGTAATGACGAGAGAGAGGTAGGGCTTTCGTTGTTTTAGGTCGACTACATCATTAATTGCGCCTCAAATAGGAGCGACATAAAGACAACAGATACTGTTGTCTCATACTGTAGGCAAACTCGAATAAGATTTTCGAGTTTGCCTACAGTTTTTTTATTTAGGATCCGTTAAAGTTGGGTGATAAATTTGTTGCATTAAAAAATAGGCGAAAAAATTCCGGCTAAATCAAGAAATTCACCTATTTCTCTATAAATAAGCGAAAATTTTCCGGTTAAGATAAATATTTTTTATGATTTTAAGGGCTATTAGGTCAATTAGCGGAAAATCTCCTTCTATTTCACCTAATAACCATTCTTTTTTCAAAATAAATGGAATTTTTCCGCTAAAGTGGATTCACCACCTTTCGAAGGTCAAATTAAGCGATGTGAATAAAATGTCTTTTTCGTAAAATTATCAATAACATATACAATTTCATATTTGGACATACTAATATGAAATTAACGAACGTTCAGATAGATATCACATTGAATTATATGTGTTTTTTGCTATAATAGTGGTGGAAATGAGTACGTAGTAACTGACGACAAGCGTGGAATAAACCACAGTGGAGCTACGTCTATGTATAGCCGGTCGTCTGGGCGAATAGAAAGCAATAATGATTTATCTCAGGGGAGGTATATACATGGATAACAAGATTATTTTAGACGGACAAAAGGTTTCAACACACATCAGAGAGGAACTAAAGCCAAGAATTGAAGCTTTAAAAGCAAATGGAGTGACACCGAGCTTAGTTACGATTTTAGTTGGTGATGATCCTTCTTCAGCTACATATGTGAAAATGAAAGGGAATGCTTGCGAACGATTAGGGATTAAGTCGCAAAAAATTCATCTTCCTAAAGAAACAACTACAGAAGAGTTGCTTCATACCATTTATGAATTAAACAATGACACTACTGTTCATGGAATTTTACTGCAACACCCAGTACCTTCACAGATTGATGAACGTAAGGCATTTGAAGCGATCGCGCTTGAGAAAGATGTTGACGGTGTAACAAGCTGGGGATACGGGCAAACAGCATTAGGTTTTGGATTATATCCTTCCTGCACACCTGCTGCCATTTTAAACATTATTGATTATTATAACATTCAATTACAAGGCAAACATGCAGTTGTCGTTGGAAGAAGTCCGATTTTAGGTAAGCCTGTTTCAGCGCTTCTTCTGAATAGAAACGCGACTGTTACGACATGCCATTCTTATACAAATAACCTGCCAGAGTTATTACGACAAGCAGATATTGTTGTAGCTGCGGTTGGAAAGCCTGAATTCATTAAGGGAGATTGGTTGAAGGAAGGTGCTGTTGTACTGGACGCTGGTTATAATCCAGGAAATGTCGGAGATGTAGAATATAATAGCTGTTATGAAAAAGCAGCAGCAATTACACCAGTTCCTGGTGGTGTAGGACCGGTGACTATTTCAATGCTGTTGAAACATACTGTGGATGCTGCAGAAAGAACTTTAAGTTAATATAAAACCATAAGCCTTCATTTTTTTATGCGCTGTTTTCTTTTTGATTGTTGTTTTTTTCGTAAATGTCCCAAAGCCGACATTTACACTACCTACATGGTTCAGTGCTACATATGATTTTTGCACGGCACTTTTCGCTAGCTGTCACTGTTTTTAAGATAAAATATTGCTATTCATTGAATTAATTATTATCTAAAAGCAACAATCTTTGCGAAAAGAGCCTTTTTATAAAAAAATAGTGAAAAAATGATTTAAAAGTTAAATTTTTGGCAAACTATAGATGTGATACATAGGTATCATCAAATGTTTTCGATTTTTAGGAGGATTATGAATGGCAACTGGTAAAGTAAAATGGTTTAACTCAGAAAAAGGTTTTGGATTTATTGAAGTTGAGGGTGGAGAAGATGTTTTTGTACACTACTCAGCTATCCAAACAGAAGGGTTTAAAACCCTTGAAGAAGGTCAAGAAGTTACTTTCGACATTGAAGAAGGTCAACGCGGACCACAAGCTGTTAATGTGAATAAGGCATAACAGTAAAATATGAAGGAGTCCAAATTACTGGGCTCCTTTTAAAATTCTTTAAAAATACTCCAAATGTAGAATTCTAGGAACTTTATCTAAGTTATGGTATGTTTGTTAGTGATTATTTATAAGGAGTTGTCGATAATGAAAGCTTTCACGGTTAATTTCCACAAAGAAGATCAAGTAGATTCCATGAATGTACAAAAATTATCAGAAGAAGATTTTTCAACGGTTACAGAGGGTGGCACGAGACATTTATTCGAGTTAGATACGAATGTTGGCTTCTTTGTTTATTTTGATGCTGTTAATAATGAAGGTGTAGAATCTTATCTTGTTCTACATTATGAGGATGAGCAGGAAGAGCCAAGTGGCTGCTATGCTTTCGAACTTAAGGATTTCTACCAGTTCGCGGCACTACATTTAAATGATTTGGAGTTTCAGGATGAGGTAGAAGTAGATCAAGAGGAAGAAGAATATGGTCCAATTCATCATCTTGCGCATTTGATGTACCATATTATTGAAGAAGGAAAGAATATTCAAGAATAAAAGAGCCTTGGCTCTTTTATTCTTGGTCCTCTTTTAGCTGTTCACGGCAATAATCTAGAATTAATTGTTCCTCGTCTTCCTCAAGTTCTAAATCTAAAACTTTTTCTGTTGTATTTTCGATAATATGATAATGAGACATATGGATTCCATTCTCATCTTCTATTATTAATACTTTTACTTTTAATCCTTTTTCTGAAAAAAGTTCATCATCTTCTGGCACTTCTATATGTAAGAAAAACTCAAAACGATTTCCTGATAATATGCCAAATGGATCTTCGATTAGTTCTAGTGTGTGATCTGTAATCTCCATTTTGTTCATCCTCTCTATTATATAAAGCCACTCATATTTTACCCTACAATTTACCCGAGTAAAACCCTGAAGTCTTAAAATAGTACTTTAATGGCTTCGTATCCAAAATAAATCCCAAAGCCAATAAGTGAAATTGAGGATGCGATAGTAATAGAGGTTAACAATTTGGTCGTTAATAATCTTCTGGCACTGCTAGCAACAAAGGCCATTGTAATATCCCAGATGACCAGTCCCAATATAATCGCACAACTGTAAATCAGTAATTGCTCCTTATCATACATAGTTGATGTTTTTGCTAAAACAGAACCGTAAATTCCAAGCCAAAAAAGGATCGTTAATGGATTGGAAATGGACATAAGAAACCCAGTGAAAAAAGATTTGGATAAGGATTCACTTTCGCGCTTGTTAGAAAAGATGATATTCCTTGCTCCTATTAAACCTTCGAAGCCTGTATACACCAAAACAAAAAAGCCGAATAACCACAAAAAAGCTTTTACGATCGGGATTTCTATAAATTGGGCAAGTCCTAAAAAAACTGCAAACATATAGAACAAATCGGCAAGTACTGAGCCCAGTCCTAGTATCCAGGCATTGAGGAATCCATGTTTGATTCCTTTGTCCATTTGGGCTGCATTCACCGGTCCAATAGGAGCAGCGAGTGACAGCCCAAGAAAAACATAACTGATGAATATCCCCATGAAAAGTGGCCTCCTCATAACAAATGACAACTTGTACCCATTTTATTCAGAGGGGGTGGCCTGTACCACTATTCAACTAAAAAGTTTTCTTAGAAAATTTCAGTTTTAAATCCCAATTCTTGTGAAGTGCTATACATTTTGACAAAAATGTGGTATTCTAATAATAGATATTGCATATTATTTGTAATTCACGTATTATAAAAAGTTACATGTGTTTTTGGAGCTTTTTATAATAGTGATTTTTTTATTTTTAGATACTTTTCCCGTTGCTTATCGTCGTCAAAAGGGTCTATATATATCACAATTGGGAGTGGATAGAATGGGTTTTGGTAGAAGAAATCAAGAAGAAATCGTTACAGAAGAAACAAAGATTTGGGTTTGTAAATCAGAAGATTGCAATGCTTGGGTTCGAGATAATTTTAAAAGCAGTGAAACCCCAACATGTCCTATCTGCAAAAGTGAAATGGAGCAGACAACGAGGGTTCTTGAAGTCATTAATAATCCTGGAAAACACTTCTAAACACATAAAGAAAACGTACAAACACTATTTGAAAAGAATAGTGTTTTTCTTTTCTGGTCGTATTCCATGAATTACCGGCAGTATTCATTTCTATTTCCTGTATAATTTTTGGGAGAAGGAGTGATGTAATTGAAACTATTATTCATAAGTGCATTGCTTATTATCATTGTTTATTTTTTCAAGAAAGCATACCGCAATACTAAAGATATTGCGATTAATAAAATTGAAATCAATCAAACTGAAATGCATCAGCCAACACTGAAAATATTGCATTTATCCGATTTGCATTTAGAAAACATTTCAATAACACCTGATGAGCTTTATGAGAAATTGAAGGATGAACCAATTGACATGATTGCTCTTACTGGTGATTTTTTAGATAGAAAACGAACGATTCCAAAATTAATTCCTTATTTAGAAATTTTGAACCAACTAAATCCAGCTTATGGAATATATGCTGTGCTTGGGAATCATGATTATGTGTTAAAAGGTAAAAATCTAAGCAAGTTAACACAAACGCTCGAACAATATAATTGTAGAGTTATGAGAAACGAAAATATAGGAATTTTTATTCATGGAACACAAGTTAATATAATTGGGATTGATGATTTTAGCACAAAACGAAGCAATCTTGAAATGTCCTATAAAGGTCTAAAAGAAGGCTATAATCTGGTGTTAACACATGACCCAAATTTAGTCCTGCATATGAAGAAGTATCATTTTGACTATTTATTAGCAGGTCATTTTCACGGTGGCCAAATTTGCTATCCGAAAGCTTATCATCTCGTTAAAATGGGGAAGCTTGTCCGTATGAACATGATTAAAGGATTACAGAGACATGATGATAAACCATTCTATATTAGTGAAGGCCTAGGACAAACGGGTGTAAATATTCGAGTTGGAAGCCGACCGGAAATTACCATTCATGGAATTGGACTCGCTAAGGCAACAAGTAAAGAGATACGTTCGGTTATTTAAAAGCTGCTACTTGCAGCTTTTTTTTTGCCCTTTTTCTCTCCTTTTTAATGTTCACGAAAAATGATCTTGCTATGAATGGAAAATAATAAAAAAGCTAATTTACATAAAAAACATGGTTGCAAATCAATCTAAACGAGAGAGAATGATTTCTCTCGAGAAAGATTTACTGTTTGACCCTTTGTTTGAGGAGGAAGTTAAATGAATGGCAATCAATTGGCCAAATTTTTTTCAAAAAGCATGGACGGAAAAAGAATGCTTCGTGCTATGACGAAAAAAAGTGGTAGAGGAAAATCAAACTGGATGCTAGTCGCGGTTAGTGGAGCTGTAGCTGCATTAGCATATATGTTCCGCCGAAACTCCAACGGGGATTTGATGAATAAGGCGAAATCTGCTCTATTTAAGCCCCAAAACGGAAGGCCGAGTGGCATGAACTTTCCAGTAAATCAGCAATTTGCTGCTGAAATCGCAGAGGAATTCTCTCAGGCGATTAAAGATACACCAAAAGAAGAAACAAATAGTACGAGTACCCCAAGTAGTTCAAAGGCTCATACAGAGAATAAAGAACAACACTAAAATTGCAGGAGGTACCACATGAATAAAAAGCTTCTTCTAACTGCGGTTTCAGCTACTTTGTCATTGGGAATACTCGGCGCTTGTGGTGTCGATAATAACAGAATGAATAACGATGATGATAACGATGTGAATTACAGTCCGGTTCGCTATGATCGCCAGGATAACGGGATCTTCGATAATCGAGACAATGACGGATTTGAACCGGTGCGATTTGATAACAATGATAATAATTATCGTAGAAATGATAATGTGGATCGCGATTTCAATACTGATTTAATTGATAATAACCGAGGCTCTAACGGCATTGATCCTGGGACGAATGGGCGAACAAATGAACCGACTGGTACGCGTGGTACGATGAGGAGCGGAAGCTAAGTTATAAAACAGGACACTAACAACTTCGTTAGTGTCCTGCTTTATGATTCGAAAGCCCTATTTGCGTTTTCTGAAAACCTTTTAATTGTATTATTCGAATATACGATATATAATTCTGAATAAAGATACATATGATATCACATTAAACAAAATTAATCTTTAGTTTTATATATATTTCACAGTATCGTAATAAATATTTTACAAAAATATGAACGAAGTGGGAGGAGGATTGTTCATGATTCGAATGACTGTTGCAGGAATTGGGGGATTTTTGCTCGTATTTTTAGAATCATACATTGTGATGCTTCTTAAGGGCTACTACACAATCGAATTTGGAGGAATGGCGCCGTTCGTTAGCGTTTGGGCAATGAATTTCTTTTTCTTGTTCGCTATTTTTACTCATATTCAACTATGGTATAAAGAACGTGTTGCTACTCGAGAAGAAACTTTAAATTAAATCTATACTTCTAAGTGCTAAATCACAATTGATTTAGCACTTTCTCTATTTTTGGGTGTAATTGCTGAGAAAATCCTTTTTGTATCTTTTTGTAAGCATTTTCATATAGCAACATGAATATGTTTTACTAGTTTGATATTGGATAAAAAGGGGGAAGAAAGATGAGAGCTGCACAAATAATAGAAAACAGAAAACCACTTCGGATCGGCAATGTTCCCGATCCAACGCCAGGACCTCACGACGTAATTATTAAAATTGAGGCCAGCGGTGTTTGCCGAAGTGACTGGCATGCATGGATGGGGGATTGGGCGTGGTTAGGACTGGCACCTGAGCTTCCGATCATACCAGGTCATGAAATGGGAGGAGTAGTAGAGGTAGTTGGAAATGAGGTTAAGAACTTTCGTCCAGGAGATCGAGTGACTACTCCTTTTCATGAAGGATGTTCTCATTGTTTAAATTGTTTAAGTGGCCATTCAAATCGCTGTGATAACCTGCAAATATTTGGATTTGGTTATGATGGAGCCTATGCAGAATATGTGAAGGTGCCGAATGGAGATTTCAATCTAGTAAAATTGCCAGATGAAGTAGATTTCGTCACTGCTGCGGCGATTGGCTGCAGATACATGACTGGTTACCATGGTGTTGCCCGGGCAAATGTTAAACCTGGAAATTGGTTAGTCGTTCATGGTGCTGGTGGAGTAGGGCTTTCTTCGATTCAAGTAGGGAATGCGGTTGGTGCCCAAGTGATTGCAGTTGATGTGGATGACGCAAAGCTTGAGATGGCGATAAAAGAAGGGGCAGTTGCAACAATTAATGGGAGCAATGAAAATGTCATCGAAGCTGTTAAGGAAATAACAAAGGGTGGAGCGCATGCATCTATTGAAGCTCTAGGCATTCAGGAAACGATTTTAAATTCCGTTTTATCCTTACGAAAAGGTGGGCGTCATGTGCAGATTGGCTTAACGACCCACAATGAATCAGGGGTTGCGGGAATCCCAATTGACGCTGTAACTGCTCAGGAGTTAGAAATTGTAGGTAGTCTCGGAAACCCAAAAACGGAGTATGATGGGTTATTATCCTTAATCGCACAGGGCAAGCTCAATCCGCGTTCTCTTGTTTCAAGAGAAATTGCATTGGATGATGTGAATGATGTGTTAAATGACATGACGAACTTTAAAACCTATGGATTCAACGTAATCACTAGTTTTAAATAACTTAACTTTAGAAGCTGACTCAAAAGGATCGACTCGTCTTTTGATCAGCTTTTTGTTTGTTTTACATACAAAGCTAGGGACTAACATAAAAACCTTTTTAAAAATCCCTACATTTTTAGGAATTTATTATTGAATTATCAGAATTTAAGATTGAGATATATAGCAAAAATTATGTAATTGGAGGAGGAAATGAAGGATGACAGAATTAAGAGAAATTTTTCGTGAAATTGATGAAGCTTTGAGTGCGGACCCTAGCCGTCTAAATGGTCTTGAGGCAGTTTACCAATTTGATCTACATGGTGAGGAATCAGGTTCCTACCAGATTGTTTTAAGAGGTGAAAATAGCTATGTAGCTGAAGGTGGAGATGAAAAACCTGATTGCATTTTAAAAATGGCAAGCGAGGATTTTGAGAAGATGGTTGAAGGAAGCTTAAATGGGACACAGGCATTTATGAGTGGAAAATTAAAGCTTCAAGGGAACATGGGTCTTGCATTAAAGCTTCAGGGTGTGTTGGCAGCCTATAGAACAGCTTAATTTTGAATTGAAATGAAGAAAATAGGAACTTCCGCATTTAGTGGAAGTTTCTGTTTTAAAGAGGGGGAAAACTTGTGACATCCTTTTTACCAACTGATGAAGAAAAAGAGTTTATTCATGTGGCAAAAGATATTGCAATCGATAAGATTCGACCGGTTGCTAGAGAAGTAGAAAAGAACCAGGTAGTCGATGCTTTTCTTGTGGGTGAACTAGATGAACTTGGATTTCTAGCCTTAGAAACACCAGAGAACTGGGAAGGAATAGAACTCCCTTTGATCACTCAGGTACAAATTTTACAGGCTTTAAGTTATGGAGACTTAGGTGTCATTCAAGGATTGCCTGGACTAGGTGATGCAGCAACTTTATTTCGGTTATGTCCTGATCATCCTCTGCTAGCCACATATAAAGACGACATTATTCATTCGAAAAAAACTGTGGCACTTTTGGATTTGACTGGAAATGCAACCGTAACCATAGAAAATAAAAATGATGGGTGGTTAATCAATGGTATCACTCAACCTGTTAGATTAGCATCCTTCGCCGATTACATAGTCGTGTTGGGGCGGGATCTTGATGGTTTGCCCTTAGTGATGTGGGTTGAAGTAGCTGAACAACAAAACTTAAAAGTAGAATTTGGGGATTATCGATTAGGTCTACTTGCATCAGGGTTAGGCAAGTACGAATTTGAGAATGTATATGTTGCTGAAGAGCTAATCCTTGCTAGTGATGAAGAGGCTCTTCAGCTAATAGAAAAAATTCGACCTAGAGTCCAGCTTTTACAAGCCGCAAAGGAAGTTGGATTAATGGAAGCTGCCCTTGACTATGCAACAGAATACACTGCAGGACGAAAGGCGTTCGGACAGGAAATTGCAAAGTTTCAAGGTGTTTCATTCCGAATTGCGGATATGGCAATGGAGACTCGTATTGCCAATCATCTCGTTTGGCAAGCTGCACTTGAAGTAGATGAGGATAAAGCATCAGCAGGAGGCTCCGTGATAAGGGCACTCTATCGTGCCCATCGTTCAGTCAGGTATGTAACTGATTCAGCGGTGCAACTCTTAGGAGGGCATGGTTATGTTCAGGAATACCCCGTTGAAAAATGGATGCGAGATGCCCAAGCACAAGTGAGTTTATATGGTCGTGAAAAAGAGTTATTGATTCAAAGAGGAGAGCAACTTATTGGCGGCGGGACGATAGGGGTGAATGTCAGGTGATAACGTACGAACTAACTGAACAACAGAAACAAATAAAGGAATTAACACATTGGTTTGCTGAGAATGAAATTAGACCGATATCGCTTGAGGCAGACCGATTAGGAAAAGTACCTGATGAGTGGCTAGATAAAGTAAACAAGATGGGGATTCAACTAAATACTTCTTCCTTTGGTGGAGATAATGCTAACAAAAAATTAGCAAAAAAAGAACGACAAGGCAATCGTTTAGGGGTCATTGCCACTGAGGAAATTGCATGGGGAGATCCGGCAATTGCATTGTCATTACCTGGTGCGGGTCTAGGAGGACCGCCTATCCAGAGTAGTGGAACAGCTGAACAAAAACAAAGGTTCTTGTCTATTTTTACAAAGGATGAGCCACGTTGGGGAGCTTATGCTCTGACCGAACCAGAAGCAGGCTCCGACGCTTCGGCTGTCCAAACGACAGCACAAAAGGTAGATGGAGGGTATGTCTTAAATGGTCAAAAAATCTTTATTACCAATGGGGGGCGTGCCTCATGGGTTGTTGTATTTGCAACCTTAGATAAATCACTCGGGCGAGCTGGACAGCGAGCGTTTGTTGTTGAAAAAGGAATGAAAGGCTTTAGTTGTACAAAGCTTGTAAAAAAAATGGGATTAAGAGCCAATGAAACAGCGGAGCTTCTATTTGAGGACTGTTTTATACCCGATGAAAATTTGCTCGGTGGTGAAGAGTTGTATCAAACAGCTGCTTCAAAGCCATCTGGGTTTCAAGTCGCGATGAAAACTTTTGATAGTACGCGCCCAATTGTAGCGGCAATGGCCATCGGAATTGCGCGTGCTGCCTATGAATATTCGATTGATTTAGTCCGCAAAGAATATCCGAAAATTGGACGGTTATATACGATTGCTGCTGAACTTTTGGCAGAAGCTGAACAGAATATAGCAGCTGCTAGATATCTTACGTGGGAGGCAGCGTGGAAAGCCGATATTGGAGTAGCCAATGCGAAGGAAGCGGCGATGTCTAAAGCGTTTGCAGGGCAAATGGCATTAGAGGTTTGTGTGAAGTGCCTTGAGATTCTAGGGCCAATTGGTTTGGATGGTCATTTGGTAGAAAAATTATATCGTGACGTAAAAGTGTTCGATATTTTTGAAGGGACCAACCAAATCCAACATTTAGTAATTGCTAGGCGGCAATATGCTCCATACGGAGTTAGAGTGTAGTCCATTATTTCACCTGATGAAAGGAGGAGACTTAGTGAATTATCAAACGCTAATGGTAGAAAAACGTGTTAAGGGAGTGGCTTGGGTTACGATAAATAACCCTCCAGCAAATGCGATTGGCGATGATTTAATGTATGAGCTCGAGCATGTTGCAAAGGTATTGAAGGATGATCCATCTGTTCGTGTCATTGTTATCACAAGTGCTCATCCCAAGAGCTTTCTAGCCGGTGCTGATTTAATGGGGATTATTCAATCTGTGGACCCGCAAGCGATGGATGATGATCCAATTGCTAAATTGAGTACTAGAATGCAAACGTGCTTTCAAACATTTGCTACTTTGCCAAAACCAGTAATAGCAGCCATTAACGGTCATGCTCTAGGAGGTGGCTGTGAATTTGCTCTTGCCTGTGATTTTCGAATTATGTCAAAGGGACGCATTGGACTTAGTGAGCTCTCGCTGGGGATCATCCCTGGGGCAGGAGGTACTCAAAGAATGACGAGATTGCTAGGTAGAGCAAAGGCAATCGAATTAATTTTTACAGCTAAGCAACTAGAACCGAAGAAAGCAGAAGCGATTGGTTTGATTAACAGGGCTGTTGCTCCAGAACAATTGGAATCAGTTACAACGGAATTTGCTGAACAGCTGGCAGAGGGGGCCATTCATGCAATGGGTCTAGCGAAAAGAGCGATTAACGCGGCAGAGTACCCGATGGATGAAGGGTTAGCAATTGAAGCGAAAGCATTTTCTGAAACGTTTCTAACAGAAGAACCAAGCATAGGAATAGCAGCTTTTTATCAAAAAGAAAAAGCGAAATTTATATAAGTAGACTCTGTATAGAGGGATATTAAAATTTTGTCGCCAATTTTAACGTAGAAGTAGTTATTTTGTGCTATTTACTGAGTTTGCTTGTTTATTTTCTTCGAAAAAAACATTTATTTAATAGAGGTGAAAAAATGTCTTCTTGGAACGAATTGTTAAAAGGCAAGGTGGCGATTGTCACCGGAGCTTCTCGTGGGTTAGGCAGAGCGGACGCAATAGCACTTGCCGAAGCTGGTGCTGATGTGGTGATTACGGATATTTTAATAGAATCAGATTCTCATAATGAGGAGGAAGCTCTTAAATATGGACCGATTGCTCAAATTATGCAAAGCACAAATGTTATGTATGCAGACAAAACAGCAAAAGAAATTCAAGACATGGGGAGAAATTCCTTCGCCTGTAAAATGGATGTGACTGATAAAGAACAGGTGGAAGCCGTATTTGCCAGAGTTAAGCAGGAATTCGGACGCATCGATATTTTGGTAAATAATGCAGGTACTCTCGACCATGTTTCAAAAATTGAAAATCAAAATGATGATTTTTGGGAGAGAGATTTAAAAGTAAATTTGACCGGTGCTTATAATTGCACGAAAGCTGTATGGCCCTATATGAAGGAGCAGGGCAGTGGAAGTATTATCAATATGTCTTCTGTTGCTGGTACACTCGGAGGCTTTGGGCAGGCTAGCTATTCGGCGACGAAGGGTGGACTCTTAAGCTTTACGAAGAGCATGGCTTTAGAAGGTGCGAAGCATGGGATTCGGGTGAATGCTATTGTGCCGGGAATCATTGGAACTGAAGCCTTTAAAATGGGGAATCCCTCTATGAATGAACGTATGATTCAACGAACGGCTATGAAGCAACCGGGCGAGCCAGAGGATATTGCAAATGCAATAACTTTCCTCGTATCAGACAAAGCGAAATACATTACAGGCATCGGCTTAAACGTATCAGGTGGGATTGAATTATTTACTTTTTAGGTGGGTGTTGAATTTATTACATGGAAAAATAGGCGGATAAATTCTGGTTAAGTCAAGAAATTCACCTATTTCTCGATAAATAAGCGTAATTTTTCCGGTTAAGCTATCCATTTTCATGATTTTAAGGCTCTTTAGGTCGTTTAAGCCAAAAATCTCCGTCTATTTCACCCGATAACCTTAAATTTTTCAAAATAAACTGAATTTCTCCGGTTAAGTTGCTACACCTTTTGAAAATCAAAAAATCAACAATGTACAATAACAGCGCCTTGAAAAAAATCAATAAGAATACTGTGTAGTAAAACAAGGGAGAGACATATTGTGAGAGAGGTTGTAATCGTTGATGCCATTCGAACGGCAGTTGGACGTAAAAATGGAGCTTTATCCCATACACACCCTTTAGATCTCCTCGTTCCAGTGTTACAGCAATTAGTTGAGCGAAATGGAATAGAGCCTGCAGCTGTGGAAGAGGTCGTCACAGGGTGCGTCACCATGACAGATGAACAGGGCGGCAATATTGGGAGAATGGCGGTACTAGCTGCAGGCTTTCCAGTTGAAGTACCTTCCTTTTCACTAAACCGTATGTGTGGATCGAGTCAACAAGCCATCCATACGGCTTCGCAAATGATCCTTTCAGGGGATGTGGATATTGCTATTGCCTGTGGCGTAGAGAATATGTCGCGGGTACCGATGGGAAGTGATTTAGGGAGTTTTAGCAATGAGTTAGTAAGTCGTTACAATATTGTCCCCCAAGGATTTTCTGCAGAAATGATTGCGAAAGAATGGGGGCTCACACGAGAGGAACTAGATGAATTCGCGTTGGAAAGTCATCGAAGAGCAGAATTTGCGGCTGATCAAGGTTTGTTCAAAAGAGAAATTATTCCCCTTAAGTTAAAAGCTGAAGGTGGAGAAGTTAGCTTAACAGGTGATGAGGGAATTCGCAGAGACACATCTATTGAAAAATTAGCTGGATTAACACCGGTTTTTATCCCAGATGGTGGGGTAGTTACAGCAGGAAACTCAAGTCAAATTAGTGATGGGGCAGCAGGACTTTTGCTGATGTCTAGGGAAAAAGCAGAAACCCTTCACGTAAAACCTAGGGCTAGAATCATTGCACGTACCGCTGTCGGTATGGACCCTGTCATGATGCTAACAGGCGTGATCCCTGCGACAAGGAAGGTTCTAGAAAAAGCGGGACTTAGTTTTGAGAAAATGGATGTGATAGAAATAAATGAAGCTTTTGCTTCAGTTGTGAAAGCGTGGGCGAAGGAATTCAATCCGAATATGAACAGGGTTAATCCTAGAGGGGGGGCTATTGCCTTAGGGCATCCTCTTGGAGCAAGCGGAGCTAGATTGGCAACAACTTTACTTCACACCCTGGAGGATACAGATGCAAAATATGGTCTTCAAGTCATGTGTATTGGGTTTGGGATGGCGACAGCGACTATTATTGAAAGACTTTAATGTCGAGATTATGAGATTACAAGAAATGGAGAAGTGATTACATGCAAGGGGGCTTCTAATGAAACCGAATAATCTGGTTGAAATGCTTTGGAACACCGTGAATAGGTTTCCAACAAAAATAGCCTTCATGTGGAAGGTTAACGGAACCTACCAAGAGATGACTTATGCGACTCTTTGGAACAATATTTATGAAGCTGCAGCAGGATTTGCGAAATTGGGTATTAAAAAAGATGACAAGGTCGCAATTCTGTCTAATAGTAACCCTATGTGGGGAATTACGGACTTTGCTATTGCTAGTCTAGGCGCAGTTACGGTTCCGATTTATCCTACGTTGCCAACCGAGCAAGTTAGATTTATTTTAAAAAATGCGGATGTCAAAATGGTTGTAGTGGAAAATGAAGAGCAGCGTCAAAAAGTCGCCTTGAATGATACCTTGGAACACTGTATTATGATGAATCCCTCAATAGAAAATATGGACATCAGTTTCACGGAATTAATGGCGATGGGTGCTGACAATCCGTTATCCAATTGGGAAGATAATTGGAGAGAGATTGAAAGAGATCAGTTATCCACGATTATTCATACTTCTGGCACGACTGGGAAACAAAAAGGAGTTATGCTTTCCCATGGGAACTTCCTTGCTAATTTGGAAGGGGTACAGTTTTGGCTAATCGAATTACTTCCAGAGGATGTAACTTTATCGTACTTACCATTATCGCATGTGTTTGAAAGAATGGCGGGACATTATATGCCTCTATCCGTAGGTTGTACTATTGCTTACGCTGAAAATATTGAAACCATTCAAGAAAATATGCTTGAAGTGAGACCAACTGTCCTTACCAGTGTTCCAAGATTGTTTGAAAAGGTATATATGAAGGTTATCGATGAAATTGAGAGTGGCTCATCTATTAAGAAAAAAATCTTTAATTGGGCAGTATCCGTTGGAATCGAGCGTTACGAGAATTATCTCAATCTTTCCATTCAGGATTTGATCCTCAGAGACTCTATGCCAAAATCATTGCAACGGAAGTGGAAAATCGCAGACCGGCTTGTCTATCAAAAAGTGAAGTCTAAGTTAGGTGGTCGATTAAGAGGAATGGTTTCTGGTGGAGCAACATTAAATCCGGAAGTGTCCAAGTTTTTCTGGGCGCTTGATCTACCCGTGCTGGAAGGATATGGGCTAACTGAAACGTCGCCAGTTATCACCACAAATCCAATGGTAAGGACGAAGACCGGTACGGTCGGAATGGTTCTTCCAAATTTAGAAGTGCGAATAGCTGAAGATGGAGAAGTCCTCGTTAAAGGTCCCAGTGTCATGAGAGGTTATTATAAAGATGAAAAATCGACAGAAGCGGCTTTCGATGGAGAATGGTTTCGTACAGGAGATATTGGTCAGGTAGATGAGGAGAAATATTTGAAAATCCTTGATCGGAAAAAACGTATTCTCGTCCTGTCGACGGGTAAAAACGTGGCTCCGCAACCGATTGAAAGTGCCATTAATGAAAGTAAATATGTTCATCAATCCGTTATTTTTGGCGACCAGCAAAAGTACATTATTTGTTTAGTTAATCCAGATTATGAGGAATTGATTCCGTGGGTAAGAAATAAGGGTTTAGAGATTCCTTCTAGTAAAGAGATTTGTCTAAATCCCATTGTTCAACATTTGTATGAAACAGAAGTGCAACGGTTAACAAGTGGGTTTGCTAAATTTGAACAGCCTAAAAAAGTGATTATCATAAGTGAACCATGGACGATTGAAGGTGGAGAGTTAACGCCTAAATTATCCATTCGAATGAAGGAAATCGAAGAGAAATATAAAGAGCAAATTATGCGAGGATTTCAAGAAACGATCGATCAAGAATCCTTATTAGAAGTGGTAGCATCCATGGAAAAATAAGTGCGAGAAAAGACATGAACTGCTTCTCTCGCTGTCTCGGGCACTATTAAATAAAGCCTTCACGAATCGCTTTTGCAACGGCCTCTGTCCGATTTTTTGCATCCATTTTCTGCATAACCGTAGATACGTAGTCACGAACGGTATACTCGCTTAAATTGAGTTTACTAGCTGCCTCATAAGTAGAAGCACCATCAGCCATAAGTTTTAGCACTTCAATTTCTCTTGGTGAAAAATGCTTCGTTCCAGCTTTTTGCTGCTCATTCGTGGTCGAGTAGAATCTCGATAACAATTCGCCAGCACTTTGACCAAATTTAAGAAGAGCGGAGAACGTTTCTTTTGGAGCTTTGAAATATTTACCCGGACCTTGATCAAGAATTGCTGCTCCTAATAGCTTGTTTGTTGAAGTCGTGAAAATAGGAGCAATAACGATGGAACCGAGTTGGAATTGTTCAACGTATGCTTTTGGAAAACCGGCAACCGCATCTTTGATAAAAATCGGCTGAATAAAATTAATATTCCTACCGAAATGTTCAAGTAACTGGATATAGTTTTGGATGATTGGAAGATTGTTAATGTCCTCTGTAATACTTTGAATAGCTTTATTATCTAGATGTTTTCCAAACAGGCCAAATCCCATTTGCTCGTTCATGGAATAGGAAAAAAGTGCACAGCGTTCAAACGGTAGAAATTTTATAAACCCAACGGAGATTTGTTCAACAGCTTCTGCCAAGGTTTTGGAACGCATAATATTTTCATTGAACATGATCACAAAATCTTTCCACATGATTTCCTGTTGTGTAATTTTTAGGGTCTCCCTTCCCTTTTGAAAAATTTGCAGTGAATAGCTTAAAAAAGGAAGTATAATAGCTGGATTTTCCGTTGTGTAAATTAATATGGTTCGGTCCTCGTGAGGAATCGGAAAAACACTCCCAATTCTCGCTTTATCCGTTGAATTTAATCGGATAAGTGCTTCAGACAATGAATAAATCGAATCCGCTTTCAATTCATCTGTTTTGAAAAATAACAATTCATCTGACGAATCAAACCATTTTTCAACAGTGAAAGTATGATCGCTTTGCTTAACGATTGCTGCCCAGTTAATCGGCAATTGCTGAGATTGAACAAGGTCCTTTAGAAATATATCGATTTCAAAAGGGATGAAAATTTTCTCGTTAATAATCGAGAAAACAAATTGGATCGCATGATGATATTCGTGATATTCAGGTGCAATTGCTTGAATCACTTGAAGGGTAGAGTTTTCTAATAAGGTGCCAATAAATTTATTGCTGTTATAACTGGGTAGCGTGATCGCATGTTTAGCATTCGCCAAATCCAAAAGAGGTTCGTGATCGTCGAAGTTCTTTTTAAAAAGAATCGTAGAATAAAATTCAACCATATCTTCAGCAATATGTACTGAACTTTTACCAGTATTCCGTAAGTGAAATATAACTTCTTCCCATTCCTTTAAAATTTCTTTTTCACTAGCTCGAATTTGTGTGATACCACGCAGGAATATGGAATTCATATGGTCATTTACCGAAAGGGACATGAGCGTTTTCCATCCTTTCAAAGTAAGTTAAGTCGAGTGAATATATTCATTTTCTACAGAGTTGTTAGAATACCTTTAAATAGAGGTTGATTAGACAAAAGTTCTAACTATCTGCGTCAATTCGACATAGTAAATGGGATGTGACTTGCCTACTTCATGGTTATTCGTTGACAAACTTTTTTATGTTTTTCCACGTAAGTACGGTAAAAAAATAATTTGTACAAAAGGGCTAAAAAAGGAAACTTTAATCGAATCTATGTAAAAAGAGCCAAATTTTCATTTCACCTAGAGGTTTGACATACGAAAGTAGGGGGAAATGATAGCTAAATTGAAAAAAATACGAAGAATTTCGGAATTGGTTAAATTCGTCTTTCTAACTAGAATGAAAAGAAAGCGCTTTAAAAAAGAAGGAGGGAATGTTTTAAGAAGTTTTATAGTTAAAATCAAAGATGAGGTGAGAAAGATGGAAAACAGTATTACTGTAAGTAAGACCATAAAAAAGAAATTCTCTATCGCATTGGCCTCTGGATTGTTAGCACTAGGTGTGCTAATTTCGGTATTTGGATTCACAGGAAGTGCATTTGCCGTTCCGCTTGGAGGAATCGGGGATTTTTATGTGGAGTTCGATGAGCTTCAAGGTACACAATTTCAGCTATTACCACATGTCGGTGAGACAGGAAACTCCAATGCAGAACCCATGGTCCGTAATAAAATGGATACAGCAAAGATCACAAACTTACACATCTATAAGGATCTAAAATTACCTACAGGGAATTGGGTGCGTTTTCATGTTCGAGCAGGGGAAACGACCATTAAAGGATTAATACATGATGCACGCTTTATTGATGCGGATTTCAATTTTTCTGAGTTGGCCATTAAAGAAACCAATACATCAGATTTTACTAAGAATTGGGGTCAATCCGCAACATCTATTACAATTACTAATGCAAAAATTGTAACAGATTACTTGTTTCAAAGTATGGTTAGCTTAGGAGGAGCAAAAATCTCAGTTGAAAAAATAAGCCAACCCGATATGACAAATCAGTGAGTACAAAGTTAGAACGGAGGTACTTTTATGGATAGGAAGGAAAGACGAAGGCAAAAGAAAGAAGAGAAATGGAAAAAGAAAACTCAAAACGTTGCACAATCAGGGAAATTTAAACAATGGAGAAATAAGCGACCATTTTGGGGGGCAACCTTAACTATTTTGGCTGCACTCATCATTTTGTATATTCCACTGCAATTATACGCAATTGCTTTCATACCAGGTAGCCTAGTGTTCATTGGATTTCTATTTAGTGGCATCCTTTTAATTATCGGAATATTCTCATTTATATATCCGCAGTTTTCTAGCATTTTTGGCGTTCTTACCATATTTCTATCGGTCCTTTCCATAATGGGAGCCTTAGGAGGATTTATTATCGGAACGATTATCGGCATCATTGCCGGTGCGTTATGCATCGCTTGGGATAAGGAAGAGGTAGCAATACCGGAAAAGTTGCCTTCTGAAAAAGATGATTCACAGTATTCGATTCAAGCATAAATGACTATTTCATGAGGAGAATTCGCATGAAAAGAAAAAGCAAAAAGAAAGTTACGATGTTATTAATTGTATACCTCATGCTGGGATGCGTCTTTTCCTCTTCCTCTTTTCGAGCCAATGCGGAAGGCTCTTCAGAAGATAGTGGTGGTTTTATTATTGAATCCGAAAAGGTCGATGGAGTACTGGATCTAGTCGGAATTGTAGCTGGTAAAATCACAATTTATGAAGGGGAAATCTATGGTTTAACCATTACTAAAAAAGTCAATCGGGGAGGAAATCAAGAACCTATCGTGATCCGGGTTAAATCTCCAGGACCGATCCCAGTTAAGCAGTTAACTGCCTCAACAAAAGGAAGTTCGATCCCAGAATTTACGGGCCTTTGTACACCTGGAAAGCCTGGTCGGATTTGTATGGAAAATGTCTCAATGACGGTAACGGCTCAACAGGCCGCAGCGATTACACTTCCGAATGCAACGGTTGAGACTTGTTATGCAAGTCAGTGCGGTACAATCGCAGAAGGTGGCTCCATGAGTGAAGAGGAATTGAAAAAGCTTATACAACAGTTTGAGGATAATGAATCAACTTTAAAGGACATTCTCGAGGGGATAGAAAAAGATACTGCACAGCTCCCTATATTAAAGGATTTATTGGATTTGGCAAAGAATACATTTGAAACGATTGATCCAGAGCAGGTAAAATCTCTCGAATCATTACTTCAGAGCATCACGACTACTCTAGAACGGGCAGATACTGAAACCATCAATACGGAAGAATTAATCAATAAGACGAATGAATTATGGCGTCAAGAGGACAGCTACTTGCAAGTTGTTTCACCGTTTTTTGAGAGAATGAAGAATGCAGGAGTCCTGACGGATGAATTAGAGAATAATCTACAAGGAATGGAAGAAACCTTAGGAAATATTGAAGCGTTTGAAGAGAAAGCCAAATCTGATAAAAAGATTCAATTGGCCAAAAATTATGCTGAATTAATTCAAGTAGCAAAGAACATGAAGGCAGCAGAACAAGCAAGTGATGAGAATACACAGATTGAATCTACAACAGTTCGAATGAAATTAGAAGAATACAAGAAAATGGTTCTTCCTCTGATAAAGGAAATTCGAAATCTCCAGTTGAACATGGATGCACTTGGTAAAGAGAAGGAAGCAATAGAATCACAGACGAATGAGGCAAAAGAAACCATCAAGAAGCAAAAGGGGATATTCAGTGAAGAGGAAATTGAAAGACTATTAGGTAAGCTCATTTCGATTCCAAGTAAGCTCATTAACAATGGAGTAGAGAAAGTCAAAGACAAACAAGACCTGATCCAAGATTCAAAAATTAAAGAAGAAGTGAAAGAAAAAGTAACAGAAGTGATAAAACAACTTCCAAAAGAAGAATTAACCGAAGTGAAAAAAGTGATAAATCAACTTCCAACAGAAACATTAACTGAAGTAAAAGAAGTGTTGAATCATTTACCAACAGACAATTTAACTAATGAAATTCCTTTACCTGTAATTGAAGAAATCATTGAATCGATGACGGAAGAGGAAAAAGAAGAGTTACTGGAGGATGATGAAAATGTCCTTGAACTCCTGCTTGAGAAATTGAATCCGAACAATTTAAAAGATCTCTTAAAACACCCATAAAAGTAGGAGAAGAAATTGCTAGGTTAGCCCTAACGATTTCTTCTCCTTTTTAACTTTAAGCTATTAAGCTACGAATATATAATACAAACAGAAGAGTACACAAAGTAAGTACATAATTGGATGAATCTCTTTGAAACGTTTTTGTGCCATTAGTGTTAATGGATATAAGATAAATCCAAGTGCGATCCCAGTTGCAACACTATAAGTAAGTGGCATCATGATAATTGTTACAAATGATGGAATAACAATCTCAAGTTTACTCCAATCAATTTTCTTGATTTCCATTGCCATTAACGCTCCGACAATCATCAGTGCAGGACCGGTTACTTCAGGTGTGATCACGGAAAGAATAGGTGAGAAAAATAAGGCAATAAAAAAGCAAGCTGAGATAATAATCGATGTGAATCCGGTTCTTCCACCTACTGCAATACCTGCAGATGATTCTACGAATGATGCAGTCGTTGAAGTTCCTAAAACAGCTCCGACAACTCCAGAAGTAGAGTCTGCTAATAAGGCCTTCCCAACGTTCGGAATTTCGTTGTTTTTGATTAAACCAGCTTGGCTCGCCACAGCGATAAGGGCGCCAGCAGTATCAAAAAATGCAACAAATAGAAACGTGAAAATAACTGTTAATACTTTCACTGTGAAAATGTCACCAAGATGAGTGAAAACTGCACCAAAAGTAGGTCTGAGGCTTGGTACGCTTCCTACAACAGAAGAAGGGATCTCGATTAGTCCGAAGATCATCCCGACAATAGTTGTGATCACCATCCCATAAAATATTCCCCCGTGGATTCCACGAACCATTAGAATTACAGTTATAACAAATCCTAAAACAGCCAGAGCAGTCATTGGAGAAGTCAGGTCGCCAATTGAAACGAAAGTGGCTTCGTTACCAACAATGATTCCTGCATTTTTCATTCCCACAAAGGCGATGAAAAATCCAATTCCAGCAGCAATCGCAAATTTTAAATCCTGAGGAATGACATTTATGATTTTCTCACGGATTTTTAATAAGCTTAAAATCATGAATATGATTCCAGCTATGAATACACCGGTTAAGGCAACCTCCCAGTCAATCCCCATTCCGATACATACAGAAAAAGTAAAGAATGAGTTTAACCCCATACTTGGAGCAATTCCGATTGGGTAATTTGCTAGAATTCCGATTAAAAGTGTTCCGACAATCGATGCAAGAGCAGTTGCTGTAAAAACAGCACCTTGGTCCATTCCTGACTGACTTAAGATAACTGGGTTAACGACTAAAATATAAGCCATTGATAGAAATGTAGTAACCCCAGCAAGGGTTTCCTTCTTATAAGAAGTTCCACGTTCTTGAAACTGAAAAAATTTATTCATGACCTTTCCTCCTAAATTATATTTAAAAAACAAAAAAACTTTGGCTGAAGCTGCCAAAGTTTGATCTACAGAAGGAATAGGAAATTTTCATTTTCTAAACCTCGTAGACAAGCTATTTATGGTAGCTGGTAGAAACGTTCAAGCCATATTCTTGAACTTATACAAGGTAGTTATTATATTAATATATTAAAAAATCTTAACAAGTTCCCTAAAAGGAGTCAATATGTAGGAAAAAAGTCTGTAGATTAAGTTAATTGAAAGCATTTTACTGCTCGTGCAGGATTGCCAATTTTTCACAAGCCCAACCGACCAGAGAACTTGTCGCATAAAATGTCAATGAAAATAGACAAGGAGGGCATGGTATGGAAAAAGGCAAATTAATACCTTTATTTGTCACAGCATTTTTCGTAGTTGTCGTTACCATATTTTCTTTCTCACTTGTAAAATCTAATCCATCTGAACCAGTAACAGGAAAAGTTTCTGCAGATGGTAGTGAGACGACAGAAAATGTGGAAAGTGGTGATGGAACAGTCACGAATAATGTGGAAAATAATATAAACGGAGAAAATGCCGAAGTAACTAATACGATAAACAATAGTGTGAAAAACGGAAAAAATAACACAGTAGACAATAATGTTTCCAATAATATTGAAGTCAACGTAAATGTTAATGTCACCAATGATATTGGAAACAATATTGAAGGCCAGAACGCAAATGCAAGTCAGGAAAATACGAAAGAAACCTCCAACAATGGACAAGAGGAAAAGCCTGCTGATCAAAATGGAGAGACAGGCGCAAAGGAGAATGATCCCTCAAATGACGATGAAGTCGTTTGGGGTGTCGATTCTGCCAGTAGCACGGATTCAGAGATGCTTTCCTGTGTAAGAGAAAATTATGGGGAGCCAAAAGTATGGGGACGTTATTTAGGTGAAAAGGAAGGTGTTTCTTCAGGAATCACAACTGATGAAGCAGAATTTCTTCACTCCAACAACATATTAGTTCTTCCGATATGGAATCATTTTACGGATGCTACCGGCTATGATAGTGGTAAAAGTGAAGCAGAACAAGCTATTAAGAAAGCAGAAGAGCTAGGATTGCCTGCTGGTGTGCCTATTTTTGCCGATATTGAGCCAAGCTATCCTGTAAATTCGGAATTTATAAAAGCTTGGTATGATGTGTTAGGTAACTCAAATTATAAGCCTGGAATTTATGGAGTTTTTGAATCCGGAAATGAACTAACAACCGCTTTTGAAGAAGCCGCTGGCAATGATAAAAATATTCTTGCCAGCACCTATATTTGGACAGCTTCTCCACATACAGGTACCACTTCTGAATCCAATGCTCCAACCTATGAACCAGAAGCTCCTGAGAATTCTCTTGTAGGAGGATGGCAATACGGTATCGAGGGCAAGGCTTGTAATATTGACACGAACCTATTTAGTGGAAAAATAACTGAAATTCTATGGTAGGGATGGATTGCAAAATCCATCTTTTTTTGTTTTATGCGTCAGTAATTTTATAAATAAATTTAGGATAGAAAACAGCCAGATATTAAAAACTATCAAAAAGGATTGTTTTAAAAGGAGAGACAGAAAGAATGAGAAATCAGATTCTTTCGATTTGGAAAATGTGCGATCCAATTTATTATTTTTGCTCACGTCTTACATATGTAACAACGAATGAAGATAATATTTTCAGAATTCGCCTGACTAAGTATAAAGGGAGAAATATTACTTTGTCTGATGGGACACAAATTCTCAAAAACGATACATTAGTGAAAATTCATCTCCATAATATTCGATTGTTAATGGAGGTAAAGGACATAAAAAGTGAGCTTAAAAAAGCAAAGATGATTTACCGCTCTGTTCAAAATTCCCTTCCAGGAGTTGAAAGCTATATTCGAAATCATCACCGTAACTCAGATATAAAAGGGATAATTGGGATTACATCACTAAGTAAAGGTACCGAAAGATTAGGATTTGAAATCATTGACATTATGAATCCTTTTTATAAATGGTTTAAAAAATTGAGTTTTCTCCCAATTGGCCTTCTTTCTAATAGGGGAATGTCTGTGAATCAAATTCTGAAGTATGAAAGGCCCATTTATTTGTTTATGTCCAAGGAAAAATTAACTCATAACTATTGGCGAAACTAAAATTCCCAGAGGTGAACTATGGAACAGTCAACCAAAACTGTACTTTTTTTGCCGTTTCTACAAATTCCTTCTGGGCATCATCAAGTGGCAAATACATTAATCGATGGGCTCAAGCAAATACATCCGCACATTAAATGTGAAAAAGTTGATATTTTAGCTTATAGCTACGGGAAAGTTGAAAACCTGATTTCGAGTGTCTATCTAAAATGGATTAAGATTTTTCCAAAAACCTATAATTTGGTCTATCGCAAAGTGGTAATTAAAGATAATCAGGAAGAAAAGCGATATCGCTTATATGAACTCCTTTTTTTGCCTTTTATAAAAAGGCTCATACGGGAAAGAAAACCTGATTTAATTGTTTGTACCCATTCTCTCCCTGCGTATATGCTTAATCATCTTAAGGAGAGAGAGGGATTGAAGATTCCAGTCGCCAATGTTTATACCGACTATTTTGTGCATCGGTTGTGGGGTACGAAAAATATAGAATTTCATTTTGCTCCTTCATCAAGCATGAAGGGTTATTTAAAGGAAAAAGGTGTTCGAGAAGAACGCATTTTTGTAACAGGAATTCCCGTACATTCAAAAATCAGAAAAGTAGATTCAACAAAATTCTCTAAAGTACGAGATACATACAATTTCCTTATTACAGGGGGGAATCTAGGAGTCGGAGCGATCGAGGAATTAATCAAGCAGTTCAAAGATTATGTTTCTCCTTTAAAGGTCAAATTTTTTATATTATGCGGTAAGAATAAAAGATTATTGGAGAGACTCATTTCACTTCAAATGGAACATCTTGTCCCATATCCATATATCGATTGTATGGAAAAAATGAATCATTTATATGATGAGATAGATGCTGTTATTACAAAGCCTGGAGGTGTAACGATAAGCGAATGTCTTTCGAAAAGTAAGCCCATCTTTATTTACCACGCCTTACCAGGACAAGAGAAGATTAATCTACAGGAACTTCAGAAATTGGGAGTGGTGTTTCTTTTAAATAAAGACAAGCCATTTGAACATCTTTTTGCTCTTCTTCAAGAAGAACAAGCTCTTTTAGACTATCAACAAAGGGTGGCAGCTTATCAGCAAGATGTCCAATCAACAGAACCAGCAGAAATCCTGGCTTCATTCTTAGGATAGAAAGGAGGAGTACCTTCGTGGAAATTCCAGCATCGGCAGGGGACCGAGGAGGAAAGAAGAAAGAGAACAAATTAGCATGGTGGCAGCTTTCTCTCATTGGGGTTGGCTGTATTATTGGGACCGGTTATTTTCTTGGTTCGGGAATTGGGATCAAAATGGCAGGACCGTCTGTCATTGTGTCATTTATCCTTGCTGCCATAGGGACCTTAATTGTTTCAGATGCATTAATGAAGATGGCCGCAAAGGATCCACAAAAAGGTTCTTTTCGTTCTTATGCCAAAAAAGCTTTTGGGAAATGGGCAGGGTTTAGTAGTGGTTGGGTGTATTGGTTCTCAGAAATGTTGATAACCGGTAGTCAGTTAACGGCTTTATCAATCCTATCTCGTTTTTGGTTTCCGAATGTTCCGCTTTGGATCTTTGCTTCGGGTTATGCAATTTTAGGCATCCTTGTAGTAGTGATCGGCACAAAAGGATTTGAAAGAGCACAGAACATTTTTGCGATTATTAAAGTCGCTGCCATTTTGATGTTCATTGTTTTAGCAATTGCTGTTTTGATTGGGTTATTTGGTGGGAGTAGTATGGATTTTACCGTACCAAAAAAAGTGAATGAATTTTTTCCAAATGGGATGATGGGGCTGTGGTCATCTCTTATTTATGGCTTTTATGCCTTTGGTGGAATCGAAATAATGGGAATTATGACACCTCGATTACGGAAAAAAGAAGATGCACGAAAATCGGGGGCGTATATGCTGTTCATTCTTACCGCCATTTACCTTGCTTCCATGGTGTTAGCAACGGGCCTCGTTTCATTGGACAAGTTTTCCTCAGAAGAAAGTCCTTTTGTCAGTGCGCTCAAAAAATACAATCTCGATTTTTTCCCGCATCTATTTAACGGAGCAATCATTATCGCTGGATTTTCTACAATGGCGGCTTCCTTATTCGCGGTAACAAGCATGGTCGTCACTTTATCGGAGGATGGGGATGCACCGAAATTCTTTTCGAAAAAAAGTTGGGGAAAGGTCCCTCCATACGCCTTAAGCTTAACCATATGCGGGATAATTACCTCGATTATTTTATCGTTTTTAATGCCGGACAGTGTATATGAATACATCACAACTGGTGCGGGATTGATGCTTTTGTATAATTGGATGTTTATCTTAGTATCTCTTCCGAAAATCATTGAAGCAACAGGTTTTGACCATCTAAAACGCTTTATTGGTATGGGTTTGATTTTACTTGCGGTTAGCGGAACTGTCATACAAGATTCAAGTCGACCTGGATTTTTCGTAAGTATCTTATTTGTGGTTCTTGTTTTACTTGTCCTACTGGTTATGCATTTTAAGAATAAGGAAAACTAACGAGAGAATAAAGAAATTATCTAGATAGATAATAATTTTATTGGAGGTGAAGGGAATGTCCATTTTTGTATATCAAACATTTGAGGTCAAACAAGATAAATTCAAAGAAGCCATCGAATGTGCAAAAAAGATAAAAAAATATCGAAATAAAGAATATAACCATCATGTTGAAATCCTTACACCCATAACAGGTCAGGATTATACATACGCTTTTTTAATCACTTATGAAGGGCTTGCAGAAATGGAACTGCAAAACAAGAAGATGTTCGATGACGAGAAATATATTAAATTGATCGGGGAATTCTTTTTAGAAAATATTGTTCAGGGGAGTATGAATACACAAATCTTTCGAGCTATGAATGACAAAGTTGAGGATCAAAAAGAAAAGGAGTAGAAGGCATGAAGGGCTGATTTCATTCAGTCCTTTTTTGTGAACGGCAATTATGATTTGACCAAGTTTAATGAACCAATTCCAATTGACGTATATGAATATTTCCTATATTCTAAAAATAGATATTAGACACTAGTGAATATGAGAAATTGTGAGTGATTATCAATGACTTTGAAGAAGGAACATCGAATTGGACGTCATGCTACATTGCTACTGTTGATGGAAGAAACTCATGAGTTAGAGGAGATCACGAAGCAACTGAACTGGAAAAGTTGTTTAGGAAAAGTGGGTTCAATGGATTCACAAAAAGTTGTTGCAGCGATTGAGGTTGCAGCCAAACAACAAGGGATTATTAAAGAGAACTTGTATCGAGAAAGCCATGCTTTATATCATGCCATTATGGAAGCACTTCATGGGATCACCCGTGGACAGATGCAGTTAGGTTCCGTGATGAGAACCGTGGGACTACGATTTGCCGTAGTTCGTGGCAATCCATACGAGGAAGAAGTAGAAGGTGAATGGTTGGCTGTTGCAATATATGGAACAATCGGTGCACCAGTTAGAGGATTAGAGCATGAGACATTAGGGCTCGGAATCAATCATATTTGAGCCAATCTAGTTAACAAATCAATTAAATAACTTTTGCCCAGAGCGATTAGATACTAGGGGGCTGTACTATTGAAATCAATTACTGATTTCTTTAGTACAGCCCCCTTTGTTATTGTTGCTTTAATTGGGTAAAGGACTACAACGAAAGCGGGTGAACATATGGTGGTATTAACAGGTCATTCACTTACATTAGATGGAATGAAAAGACTTCTCTTTGAACGAGAAAAAGTGTCAGCATCATCAGAGTCATGGAAAAAGGTAGAGGAGAGCCGTAAAGCCGTCGAACAAATTGTTCAGGAGAATAGAGTCGTGTATGGGATAACAACGGGTTTCGGGAAATTTAGTGATGTTCTGATTGACCCTGAAAATGTTGAGGAGTTACAGCTGAACTTAATTCACTCCCATGCTTGCGGGGTAGGAGAACCATTCCCAGAACTCGCATCAAGAGCCATGTTGGTTCTAAGGGCGAACGCCTTATTGAAGGGGTATTCTGGAGTTAGAAAAGTAGTGATTGAAAGATTACTAGAGTTCGTTAATAAAGAGATTCATCCGATTGTTCCACAGCAGGGGTCACTGGGAGCAAGTGGTGATTTAGCGCCTCTTTCCCACTTAGTCTTACCTCTTCTTGGAGAAGGAGAAGTATTTTACAAAGGAAAAAGAGTTGAAGCATTAGATGCCATGTCTCAAGAAGGGATTTTTCCTATCACATTAACAGCTAAGGAAGGACTCGCATTAATTAATGGGACCCAAGCGATGACGGCAATGGGGGTTATAGCCTATCTTGAGGCTGAAAAGCTTGCCTTTCAATCGGAAGCGATTGCTGCCATTACGATGGAGGGGTTAAAGGGGATCATCGATGCATTTGATGAGGATGTTCATATTGCTCGTGGCTATCCAGAACAAATTGCTGTTGCGAAAAGAATGAGGGAGTTCCTTGAAGGAAGCAAACTGATTACAAAGCAAGGAGATATCCGAGTACAGGATGCGTATTCCTTACGCTGCATACCACAGGTTCATGGAGCTACATGGCAAACATTAAATTACGTGAAGGAAAAGCTTGAAATCGAAATAAACGCTGCAACAGATAATCCTCTAATTTTTGATGGTGGAAAAAAAGTGATTTCTGGAGGGAATTTTCATGGGCAACCGATCGCTTTTGCGATGGATTTTCTAGGGATAGCAATCGCTGAGCTTGCCAATATTTCCGAAAGACGGATTGAAAGACTCGTCAATCCTCAGCTTAATGATTTGCCACCATTTTTAAGTGCAGAACCGGGGTTACAATCAGGGGCGATGATCATGCAATATTGTGCAGCATCCCTTGTTTCTGAAAATAAAACGTTAGCTCACCCTGCAAGCGTGGATTCGATCCCATCGTCTGCAAATCAAGAGGACCATGTGAGTATGGGAACGATTGGTTCAAGGCATGCCTATCAAATCATTCAAAATACTAGACGGGTTATAGCGATTGAATTTATTTGTGCGAGTCAAGCGGCGGAAATTCGCGGAAAGGAAAAAATGGCTCCAGCTACAAGAGATATTTTTGAACAGGGGAGAAAAAGGGTTCCCTTTATCGATAAAGACAGAGTTTTTTCCAAGGATATTGAGGAAGCAACAACCTGGCTGAAGACAGAGTTTTCTCCTACGAAAAAAAAAGTGATTTTTGAAGTCGAAAAGTGACGGAAAACAAGATTTTTTGAAACCTAGGAGGGTGTAAAAATGAATCAAACAAATAACAGAGTAGTTCGTTATCAAGGAACCCAGCTAAATACGAAGGGGTGGCAGCAGGAAGCGGCTTTGCGCATGCTGATGAATAACTTGGATCCGGAGGTGGCAGAACGTCCTGAAGATTTGGTCGTTTACGGTGGTATTGGTAAGGCTGCGCGAAATTGGGAAAGCTTTGATGCGATTGTCGAGTCATTAAAGAAGCTTGAAAATGACGAAACGTTGATGATTCAGTCTGGAAAACCAGTTGCTATTTTTAGAACACATGAAAATGCGCCACGTGTATTGATTGCAAATTCCAATATTGTCCCTGCTTATGCTAATTGGGATACATTCCATGAACTGGATAAAAGGGGCTTAATGATGTATGGGCAAATGACGGCGGGAAGCTGGATCTATATTGGCTCGCAAGGCATTGTTCAAGGAACGTATGAAACCTTTGCAGAGCTAGCAAAGCAACATTTTAACGGAACGCTTAAAGATACGATCACTTTAACAGCTGGACTAGGGGGAATGGGTGGTGCACAACCCCTTGCAGTAACGATGAATGGTGGTGTTTGTATCGCTATAGAAGTGGATGAATCAAAAATTGATCGTCGGATTGAAACGAAGTATACCGATGTAAAAACGAAATCGCTTGATGAAGCACTTCAACTTGCGAATGAGGCGAAGCGTGAAGGAAGAGCACTTTCAATAGGTTTATTAGGAAATGCAGCTGAACTTTTGCCAGAAATGCTACAGCGACGATTCATTCCAGACGTGTTAACTGACCAAACATCAGCGCATGACCCGTTAAATGGCTACATTCCAGTTCACATGACTCTTGCAGAAGCTACTAGTTTAAGAGAATTGAAGCCTGAGGAATACGTCAAACTTTCAAAGGAATCGATTGCACTCCATGTAAAAGCAATGCTAGATATGATGGAAAAGGGCGCGATTACCTTTGATTACGGCAATAACATTCGCCAGGTTGCCAAAGATGAAGGAGTAGAAGATGCTTTTGCTTTTCCAGGATTTGTTCCTGCGTTCATTCGTCCGCAATTTTGTGAGGGAAAAGGACCATTCCGATGGGCTGCTTTATCAGGAGACCCGGAGGATATTTATAAAACAGATGAAGCGATTTTACGTGAATTTGCTGATAATGAACATTTATGTAATTGGATTCGAATGGCTCAAGAAAAGATTCAATTTCAAGGACTGCCTTCTCGCATTTGTTGGCTTGGGTATGGAGAACGAGCACGTTTTGGAAAAATCATGAATGACATGGTTGCTAGTGGAGAATTAAAAGCTCCCATTGTCATCGGTCGTGACCATCTTGACTCAGGCTCAGTTGCCTCACCAAATCGAGAAACAGAAGCGATGCTGGATGGTTCAGATGTCGTCTCGGATTGGCCGATATTAAACGCTTTAATTAATGCAGTGGGCGGTGCAACTTGGGTTTCAGTCCATCATGGTGGCGGAGTTGGAATGGGTTATTCGCAGCATGCAGGTGTAGTTATCGTGGCAGATGGGACGAAGGAAGCGTCCGAGCGGATTGAAAGAGTGTTAACAACAGATCCTGGAATGGGTGTTGTACGGCATGCGGATGCGGGCTATGAAATAGCGAAGAAAACGGCCATCGAAAAAGGGATCAAAATGCCTATGCTTAATCAAGAAGGTGCAGCTGAATGACAAAACCCATTTGGATTATTCACGGCAATCAGCTCGCCACTCTAGCATCAAATCATAAAGGTCCTCGTACAGGCAAAGTGATGTCTGAACTTGGCATTATTGAAGACGGAAGCCTTTGGATAGAAGAAGGTATAATTCAAGCAATCGGAACCACACAAGAATTAGCAAAAAATTTTGGTGGTCGCATAGAAGAGGCAGAAATAGTTGATGCTTCCAATCATTTGGTTACACCTGGACTTATCGATCCACATACCCATGTTGTTTATGCAGGAAGCAGAGAAAAAGAATTTGAAATGCGCCTTGAAGGTGCCACCTACATGGAGATCATGAATGCTGGAGGAGGAATTCATGCTACTACCCGCATGACACGTGAGGCAACTGAGGTCGAGATCATGGAACAGACATCGAGGAGACTCGATTCTTTTTTACAGCATGGTGTAACAACTGTCGAAGGAAAAAGTGGCTATGGCATGAATCTCGAGACCGAATTGAAGCAGCTAAGAGTCATGAAGAAATTAAAGAAACAGCATCCAATCGATCTTATACCGACTTTTATGGGGGCCCACGCGGTTCCATCAGAATTTAAGGGTAAAGAAGATGAATACGTAGACATTCTCATTCAAGAATGGATCCCAATTGTAGCAAAGGAAAAGCTAGCAGTCTTCAATGACGTATTTTGTGAAAAAGGGGTGTTCACACCTGAGCAGTCAGAAAGAATCTTAGAGGCTGGAAAGAAATATGGACTGATTCCAAAAATCCATGCTGATGAGATAATATCATACGGTGGAGCAGAATTGGCAGCACGGGTAGGGGCAATCTCTGCCGAACATTTGTTAAAAGCAACGGATGAAGGCATCGGAAAAATGGCTGAAGCTGGGGTTATTGCCTGCCTTTTACCTGCGACAGCATTGTATTTAAGGGAGCTAGCGGCGAAAGGAAGAAAGATGATTGATGCAGGTGTACCTGTGGCGATATCAACGGACTGTAATCCAGGCTCTTCGCCAACGACATCGATGCCACTCGTGATGAATCTTGCCTGTATTACTATGCGACTTACGCCAGCAGAGGCATTAACTGCCGCGACTTACAATGCAGCTTGTGCCATTAAGCAAGAACATCTTGTCGGTTCACTCGAGGTTGGGAAGCAAGCAGATATCGTCTTGTGGAATGTGAAGGATTACCGAGAACTTCAATATCTATTTGGTGTGAATCATGTGAAAGCTGTATGGAAAAAAGGGATTCAGGTGGTGGACCGAGGTGAGTGAAAATTGGTTACAACCGCCTGAATGGGCATGGATAAATGCAGGTGAAAAAGAAGAGTTTGTTCACCAATGGGTGAAGCCACTAAAAGATTGTTCCGGACAACCGGATGTGATTCTCTATGGGGCACCAATATCCCGTTCTTCCATCAGTGTTTCAGGCGCTTCTCAATACCCTGATGAATTTCGGAGGTTATGGAAAAAGTTCGCTACCTACAATTTGGAAGAGGACGTCGATTTAACAAGTTTAGTTGTTGGAGATGCAGGGGATGTGAGCATGCATACAACAGATATATTTCTCTCCCATCAACGGATTGAAGCGGCGACAAAATATTTGGTAGAACAGTATCCTGAATCAATTACCTGTATGATTGGGGGAGATCATTCGGTTACTGCCTGTGCCATTCGGGGGATAAAACAAAAATATTCACAAAAAAGCATTGGAATTCTACAGTTAGATACGCATCTCGATGTAAGAGATCCGAAGGAACTTGGTCCAGCAAATGGGACACCGATTCGGCAACTGATTGATAGTCAGGTGGTTCAAGGAAATCATATCGTGAACGTCGGCTTACATGGATTCTATAATGCCAAATCCTTAATCGATTACGCTAAGGATCATGAAATTCAAATGATTCCGTTGAAAAAGGCAAGAAATAAAGGGCTTCTCAATACCATTCGAGAATCCATTGTAAACTTATCAAGGCAAGTGGACCGCATTTATGTAACAGTTGATATGGATGTTCTAGATATTGCTTTTGCCCCAGGTGTTCCTGCTTCAACGACCGGTGGAATGACATCAGCGGAGTTGTTTGATATCTTACTCGAGATTGGAAAGCATGCAAGTGTTAAACATATAGATTTTGTTTGTCTTGATCCGACAAAGGATTCTTCCGTTCAAGAAACAGTCAAAATCGGTGTTCATGCCTGGCTTCAATATTTGACGGGTAAAGCCATGAAAGAATAAAGTGAAAATTTTCAAAAGACAGTACGCCTAAATTGACCTTACGCAAATATGTGGGTAGAATAAATTCTATCTGAGCACTACATTTGCGTACAGGATGGGGAAGAAAATGGCGATATTCGGATTCTTAGCTGGTCTCGTAATTATTTTTATGCTTTTGAGGTATCTCCCAGTTTTTGGAGTACATTGCATTCACTTGTTTGATATTGATGAGAAAGATCTTACTGTTGTTGATGTAAGAGACTATAATCGGGCCTACAAAGATTCTTTTCATTCAACCATTAATATACCAGTTGCTTATTTAAACAGATATTTTCATGAAATTCCTGGTAAAAAAGTTCATGTGGTGGCTGCGAATCCTCTTGAAAAGAATATTAGTATTCGTTTCCTACGAAAAAAAGGATATCATGTTAAAAGTTATACATTAACAGATGCTAAGTGTGATAAAAAACTAGCCTAAAACCCACTGTCGTGCCCGCAGTCATAAGTAGAGCGTTTCGTTCTTTAAATTAATAGTCTTAGGCATACAAAGAAACCAGATCAAGAGATCTAGCTTCAGAGTGTAGACAAACTCGAAAATTTTCGAGTTTGCCTACACTCTTTTTTCTTTTAAAATAGAATTATGTAAATAGTGTAAGTTGATTTCCGCTCCGGGTGGACGCTTTCCGCGGGCGGGGCCGAGCCGCTTCCCTCGCTACGCTCAGTCCAGGGTCTCGACTTTCCCGCTTTTCCCGCAGGAGTCGCCACCCTCTGCTCCAATCAAATTCAAGCTTTTTAAACATTGGATAAATTACTTTTCGAGGTGACCTACCATGATGACGAGAAACCAATCAAATGAACGTGGACAATTAGAAATCCTGACGATTGATCAATTAGTTCCTGAAGATCATTTAGTACGAAAATTAGAGTCAGCTATTGATTTTTCTTTCATTTATCCCTTGGTTGAAAACCTGTATTCAGGGATTGGTCGTCCAAGTATCGATCCAGTAGTTTTATTTAAGATGATCTTCATTCAATACATATTTGGCATACGTTCCATGCGCCAAACCATAAAAGAAATTGAAACTAACATGGCCTATGGTTGGTTTTTAGGATTCGGTTTCTACACAGAAGTCCCTCACTTTTCTACCTTCGGTAAAAATTATGAACGTCGCTATCATGATTCCGATGTTTTTGAAGATATTTTCTATCATATTTTGAAAGAGATTACAGATAAAGGATTGTTGTCTGCTGACCATATCTTCTTAGATTCTACACATGTAAAAGCGAGTGCTAATAAGCGAAAGTTTGATAAAAAAATGGTTCGTAAGGAAACTCGTGCTTATGAAGAGAAACTACAATTGGAACTCAATTTAGATCGTGAAGAACATGGGAAAAAGCCATTTCCACCTGAGAAATTTAAAAAAGAGGAATGGAAAGAAATCAAGGAAAGTACGACAGACCCTGAAAGTGGCTACTATGTAAAGGATGAACGAACTAAACAATTTGCGTATTCTTTTCATGCAGCTACGGATGAAAAAGGATTTGTGTTAGGCACGATATTGACTCCCGGAAATGTACATGATAGTCATCTGTTACAGCCTCTTGTTGAGAAGGTTGTGGAAAAAGTAAAGAAGCCACTCGCAGCCGCTGCTGATGCAGCGTATAAAACATCAGCGATCACGAACTTTCTACTAGAGAATCAGATGTTACCTGTCCTTCCTTATACTCGCCCAAAAACAAAAGAAGGTTTTTTCCGAAAGCATGATTATGTGTATGACGAGTATTATGATTGTTATCTCTGCCCACAAGGGCAGGTCTTAAAATACACGACAACTACGAAGGAAGGATATCGGCAATATAAATCAAATTCATCGATTTGTGAAAAATGTCCGTTTCTATCCCAGTGTACAGAAAGTAAAAACCATCAAAAGCTTATACAACGTCATATATGGGAAGCTTACTTAGAAGAGGCAGAACATCTTCGTCACAACGTTGAAGTCAAACAGATATACGCAAAACGCAAAGAGAAGGTAGAACGTGTTTTTGCAGATGTGAAAGAAAAGCATGGTATGCGATGGACAACCTTACGAGGTCTTAAAAAATTGTCTATGCAGGCGATGCTTACGTTTGCTGCCATGAATTTGAAGAAAATGGCCACTTGGACTTGGCAACCTGCTTAAGTGGACCTAAACTAGTTGATTGGAGTGGAGGGTGCTTGACTCCTGGGGGATTTGCGGGACAGGTGAGATCCCGCAGGAGCGTCAGTGACGAGGAAGCTCACCGCCCGCCCCCCGGAAAGCAAGTGCCCGGAGCGGAAATCAACGGATTTTAACTGCATTTCCATCCAAAAATGACAAAAGACACCGAGAGGGCGTCTCTCAATGCCTTTTGTCGACAGTCTGAAACCAGATCAAGAGATCTGGTTTTTTGTATGCCTATATTATTTACCAATAAACATTTGTGTCCAGTAGTTTCCACTCTCAACATATCCCACTCCGATATGTGTGTAAGAACCATTTAGAATGTTAGCGCGGTGTCCTTCACTATTCATCCACGCTTGTACTACTTCTTCAGGTGATTGTTGTCCCATCGCGATATTTTCTCCAGCAGAACGATATGAAATACCGAATTGCTTTATCATATCAAATGGAGAACCGTAAGTTGGGCTCGTATGGCTAAAATAGCCTTTTGATTTCATATCCTGAGATTTTGCTCTAGCTACTTTGCTTAATTCAGTGTCTAATTTTAGCGCAGGAAGACCTTGTTTAGCACGCTCTTGATTTGTTAAATCAACAACCTTTTGTTCAAACGCACTTACTTGTGATGTTGCGTTATTTTCTGTTTGCTCTGTTGGTGCAGGAGCAGGTGTTTGAGTAGCTGGTTTTTCCTGCTGAATAGGTGTCGCTGGTTTTGGTTTAGTTTGTGCAGGCTTTTGAGCTTGAACTGGCTTTTCAGCAGGTTTTTGGGCTTGAACGGGCTGCTTTACCGGTTTTTCTGGTTGAACTGCTTCTTTACTAGGCAATTGCTTGTTTACGAAATCCCAATTAATATTGAAATCCTTTAAATATTTCTCTATTACACTATTTAATTGTTCCTTATTAAAGTTGTCAGATTGATAGACATATACTTTCTTTTCCACTTTTGTGTCTAATTCAGCCGCATCCGCGTTCGTAATTCCAGTTGAAGTAAATAGTAGGCCAGCTGCAGCCGCGATAGGTAAAATCATTTTCTTTTTCATTCGTATTCCTCCTAAAAAAGATTCGTGTTTTGCTTGCTCCTAAATAGTAGCATGCGTTTTTTGTCATATTTTAGGAAGGATTTTACAGTGTGTGGAATCTAGAAAAATAAACATTTTGAAATACCATTTCGAAGTCTATTAGGACAATGTTTGAAGCTTAATTTTTATGTGTAGAAATAAAAGGAAAAAAATTCAAGTGTAACCTTGTATTTCCTGCAAATTAGGGTTGACAGGCGCTAGAATCGATAAAGAATCTTACATACATAACGAAACTGTGTCTAGTTTGATCAATTTGTATCAAGAATTACGTAAGAAGTTTTAAAATATGTAGCTTTGCACAATTCTTAAGTATATTCTCTCCTTCTTTAAATAATTCATGAAAAGAATACCGTTTCCAATTGCAACGATAATTACCATCTATATATTCCGTCGTGACAATCAAAACTAAGAAAGTAATTAGAATATCTTAAAGGAGGAGTATTGAATTGTTAAAGAAAACACGTAATGTTCTAGTTACATCAGCTTTACTGCTCGGGCTTACCGCATGTGGTATGGGAGATGATACAGCGTATGATCCATCAAATGATAATCGAGGGGGCACCCTTAATGTTCGAAATGATGGAGACAACCGGGGATTCTTTGATCGAAATTGGACAAATGGGGATAATTTTAATCTAGACAATGTCATTAATGATAATAACGACAGAAGGAATGAAAGAAATAACAAAAATGTAGATCCTGATATTTCTGCTTCTTTTACAAACATGTCAAGTCAAAATTATCCGCATACGAAAGCGGTAGTGATACAAGATGCAAAATACTCATTCACGCCGATTGACGGGAACCAAATTGCTGAGTTACAAAAGCAAATTGAACAGCAGCTAAAAACAAAATTTGGTCAATTAACACCACAATTAAAGCAGCAGGCGAAGCAACAAGCACAACAGCAGGCACAGCAACCAATGCAACAGCAACCGGCACAGCAGCAACCAGCACAGCAGCAGCCGGCACAGCAGCAACCGGCACAGCAGCAACCAGCTAAACAACAACCAACACAGCAACAACCGGCTCAGAAAGAACAACAAAATGCTACAGGAAATATCAGTCAATATGCGCAACAGGTCATTGACTTAACGAATCAAGAAAGAGCTAAAGGGGGCCTTCCAGCTTTAAAGGCTGATGCCCAATTAAGTTCAGTGGCACTAAAGAAATCTCAAGATATGCAGGCTAAAAATTATTTCTCGCATACAAGTCCAACTTATGGTTCGCCATTCGATATGATGAGAGATTTTGGTGTAACTTATAAATCTGCTGGTGAAAATATTGCACAAGGACAAAGAACACCGCAAGAAGTTGTACAAGCATGGATGAATAGTGAAGGCCACAGAAAAAATATTATGAGTAAAGATTTTACACACATCGGAGTAGGTCACGAAGCAACTGGAAACCATTGGACTCAGATGTTTGTTGGAAGATAAAAGGATTTAAAGGAGTCTTATTTTAAACGATAAGGCTCCTTTTTATTCATTTTGATAAACAAAAAAAACCGTCCCAAAAGGAACGGCAAAATAAGAGACGGTGTTCGAGTTGGAACGACCATATGTATTAAAATGATTCTATCATAGGAAACTGTGTAATTCAACCTATTACCAAATGCTTATTTTTCTTCTAACTCAGCAATATCAACAGTTGTTCTTTCTTCTAATGGTCCTCGTAAGTGCGCGGTCGCGGTTTGCCCATCTTCATTTAAATTGTCTATCCAAACAGATGCCCCGTTATATTGAACTTCAATATCTGCTGAAGATGATAAGATCTGCTTTACACGCTTTACTTCCATTATCTCACCCCTCAAATTTGGTCATTTTAGTTTGTGAGTGAAATTAAAATTTATTCAGTTTTTGTTTAAAACAACAACAATAAAACGTAAGGAATCAAAATGAGTGATGCTGATATTGGAATGATGAAGTTCATGGCCTTTTTAGATAATCGCGTTCCTTTCCTTTTAAATGGTAACCCATTTTTATAAGCAATTAGTACAATTCCTAAAAGTCCAAGCGCTTGGATGGCAAACAATACTTTATTGAAGAAACTTGTTTCCATTAATTTGTTACTAGTTGAATCAGTCATTAATTGAATAATACGATCATTAAGGGTGCCGAACAGTCCAAAAAATAGCACCACAAGAAGTAGTATAATGAAAAACTCACGATAAAAGGTTGTTATTTTTGACATGCAATTTATCTCCAATTCTTTATAAATCTTTTTACATGCTACCATGACTTCAGCAAAGAAACAATCATTCATTAATTTGGTTGAATTTGAATGGTTTTGAAATATAGTGACGGATTTTGGTTGATTTTGATTATGATTTGAAGTATGATAATAGCACAAACTGATGAAAACGCTTTAAAGGAGGCGGTGCCATGCTAGAAACTGAACGTCATGAGAAGATTCTACAGCTCTTAAAGGAGAAAAATACAGTCAAAATTCAGGAGCTTGTGGAGCTAACTAGTTCTTCAGAATCTACAATCCGTCGTGATTTAACCGTACTTGAAAAAAAAGAATACTTAAAAAGAGTTCACGGTGGAGCAGCTAAACTACAAGGTAAATTACAGGAACCAACGATGAATGAGAAATCTTCCAAAAACCATCATGCAAAACAAAAAATTGCTCAATATGCTGTTGGTTTGATAGAAGAAGGCGAATCTATTTATTTAGATGCAGGTTCGACGATTGTAGAAATGATTCCTTATCTTCCGGAAAACATCGTCGTTGTAACGAACGGAATTACGCATCTGCCTTTATTACTTGAAAGAAATATAATGACCTATTTAATTGGTGGATTCGTAAAACCATCAACAAATGCAATTATTGGACGTGATGCGATAGCTAGCCTTGAGCATTATCGCTTTGATAAATGTTTTATGGGTGTCAACGGCATTCATCCTCAATTTGGTTATACGACACCAGATCAAGAAGAGGCCGCGGTGAAAAAATTGGCCATGTCCTTATCAAGAGAGGCCTATATTTTAGCGGATGATTCGAAGTTTTCTGAAGTTGCTTTTGCTAAAATTGCTGATATTAAAACAGCTAAAATAATTACAAATGACCTTGATTCTGATATTAAAAATCAGTATGCAGGCAAAACAGACATAAAGGTTGTGACAGCATGATCTACACAGTAACTTTAAATCCATCTTTAGACTATATTGTCGAACTAGATGAAGTTTTATTGGGAGATTTAAATCGCTCTCATAATGAATCGAAATTTCCTGGAGGAAAGGGAATCAATGTTTCTCAAGTACTTAAGAGGGTGGGCATAGTAAGTAAAGCCTTAGGATTTGTTGGCGGCTTCACTGGTTCATATATTGAAGACTTTTTAAAAAATAATGGCATTGAGACTGACTTTGTAAGAGTCGATGAAGACACGCGTATAAATGTCAAATTACGTGCCACTGAAGAAACAGAAGTCAATGCAAAGGGTCCAACGATCTCAGCGCATGATTTTGAATCACTAAAAAACCAAGTTCGAGGGCTTAGCAAAGAGGATATTCTTGTTCTAGCTGGAAGTATTCCAAGCTCAATGCCTAGTAATACGTATGAGCAATTAGCGGAAATTTGTCAGCAAACAGGTGCAAAATGCATTGTAGATGCGGAAGGGGACTTACTTAAAACGATTCTTCCTTATAATCCTTTTCTAATTAAGCCAAATCATCATGAACTCAGTGGATTTTTCGATGTGGAAATAACAAGTGCTGAACAAGCGATTCCTTTTGCGAAAGAATTAGTACAAATGGGTGCCCAGAACGTGATTGTTTCTCTAGCTGATAAAGGGGCCGTATTTGTTAATAAAGACATCACTTTAATTTCCAATACACCAAAGGGCGAATTAAAGAGTTCCGTTGGTGCAGGCGATTCAATGGTGGCTGGTTTTATTGCTAAATGCCAAGAGACAAACGATTATAGTAAGGCATTTCGATTTAGTGTTGCGAGCGGAAGTGCAACCGCATTCTCAATGGGGCTATGTACGAAGGAAAAAATTTTAGACGTTTTAGCACTAGTCGAAATACAAGAAGAAATGGGGAAAGAAAAATGAGAATCACCGAGTTGTTAACAAAAGATACCATTAAGCTTTCTATTAATGGAAATGAAAAAAATCAAGCAATCGATGAGCTTGTTGATGTACTTCAGCAAGCGAATAAATTAGCAGATATAGAGGAATTCAAAAAATCCATTTTGGCAAGAGAAGCACAGAGTACAACTGGAATTGGAGAAGGGATTGCAATCCCACATGCTAAGACGAAGGCTGTACGAGAAGCAGCCATTGCCTTCGGTCGTTCCGTTTCCGGCGTAGATTATCAATCACTAGATGGACAACCAGCTCATTTGTTTTTTATGATTGCTGCAACAGAAGGTGGCAATAATACTCATTTAGAAGCACTTTCAAGACTTTCAACAATTCTTATGAACGAAGAAGTACGTAAGCAACTTTTAGAAGCGGAAACAGAAGATGATATCATTAAGATTATTGACAGTCATGATAAAGAGGAAGCAGAAGAAGAGCAATCAATGACTGGGAAGAAAAACTTTATCGTTGCTGTAACGGCTTGCCCAACTGGAATTGCTCACACTTATATGGCAGCGGATTCTTTAAAACAGAAGGCGCAGGAATTGGGTGTTGAGATTAAGGTTGAAACAAATGGTTCTGGAGGAGCGAAAAACGTTTTAACTGCAGAGGAAATTGAAAACGCTGTAGCGGTTATAGTGGCTGCAGATACGAATGTGGAAATGAATCGCTTCAGTGGGAAACATGTAATTGAAGCACCGGTTGCTGATGGAATTCGCAAAGCACAGCAATTAATAGATAGAGCACTCAAGCAAGATGCTCCTATTTTTAAAGGAAAAGGTACTTCTAAGAACGATGCTAAACAAGAAACTAGAGGAATTGGCTCTACAATCTACAAGCATTTAATGAGCGGTGTTTCTAACATGCTACCGTTTGTTGTAGGTGGAGGAATCTTGATTGCGATCAGTTTCTTATTTGGGATTAATGCTTCAAATCCAGATGACCCAACCTATCATCCGATTGCTGAAGCTTTAAATACGATTGGTGGAGGAACAGCGTTTGGCTTAATGGTTCCGATTTTAGCAGGATTTATCGCGATGAGTATTGCTGACCGTCCAGGATTTGCTGCGGGTATGGTAGGTGGATTACTTGCTGCGAATGGTGGAGCAGGTTTCCTAGGTGGATTAGTTGCCGGTTTCCTTGCTGGTTATCTAGTTGTAGGGTTGAAAAAGCTATTATCAGGTCTACCTGCATCTCTAGAAGGTATTAAGACAATCTTACTCTATCCGTTATTAGGAATTGCTTTAACAGGATTTATCATGCTTTATGTAGTGAACAAACCAGTAGGTGCATTAAATACAGCGATTTCAGATTGGCTTTCAAGTTTAGGAACTGGGAACGCAGTGCTTTTAGGAATTGTATTAGGTCTTATGATGTCATTTGATATGGGTGGTCCTGTAAACAAAGCTGCGTATGTATTTGGAACAGGCTTGTTAGCAAATGGAGTGTATGAACCGATGGCAGCTATTATGGCCGCTGGAATGGTACCACCATTAGGAATTGCTTTAGCTACAACATTCTTTAAAAATCGTTTCAACAAGCAAGAACGTGAAGCAGGAAAAGTCAACTATATTATGGGGTTATCCTTTATTACTGAAGGTGCCATCCCATTTGCAGCGGCAGACCCTGTTCGTGTTATTCCTTCACTTATGGCAGGTTCAGCAGTTGCTGGTGCTCTATCCATGCTATTTGGAATTGGACTTCGCGCACCGCATGGGGGATTATTCGTTATACCTCTTGTTGATGGAGGTTGGTTTATGTATTTATTAGCGATTGTTATTGGTTCGATCGTCTCTGCAGTGATACTTGCAATTCTTAAAAAGCCAATCAAATAATGCCGCAAAAAAACGAACAAAGTCTTATGATTTTGTTCGTTTTTTCTTATCGATACCAATTTGGATTGTAGTCTAGTTCAAGTACTTGTCCAAATTTATTGGCAAAGTCAATAAAGTAGGCTCCTTGCGCTGTTAATATTCCTTTATCAAAAACATAGGGAGCGTCAACATAGCCTTTTTCAGAGAATACACCGAGAAATTCACGCGCTTGTTTTGAAATTCCTGTTGTATAATATCGATCCAGTAAAATACCCGATTTGGCCAATAAAAACGGGGCGCTGGAAATGGCTCCGATAACTGCATCTTGTTCGTAAACCCTTCTTATAAAATGAAAAAGTGGCTCTTTATCGATTAAATGTTGGAAATCATCGACGCCAGGAAGTACGAGACTTTGGAGCATTTCGATATTCACATTGTCGATTGTTGTTTCAGGTAAGCAAGTAAGTCCTGCTTCACCTTTAACAGGTTGATCATTTAGTCCGATAAATATTTTCGGATGGTTTGCCTGTGTTAAGATGGATATGATGACAGACAGCTCATATTCACTAAATCTTGGATATAGTAGTATGCCAGTGGTCATCAGCTTCACCTCCATAAAAAATTCCTTTTCGCATACATAATTCCACATTTTCTTATAAACTCCTTCAAATATCTAAAAATTATGAAAAATGAACCGAGGTCGTATTGTCATATTTATAATGTCTTCTTTGTATATTTTATGTGGGAGAAACTAGAGAGGGGAGAATTGGGTGGAAAATTATGTAGAAGCAGCTAGATATGAGCATCTTTTTTGGCTTCAAGTATTGGGTGATCATGCAAGATTCATTCATGATTCTTTAGGACCAAACGAGAAGGAAGCGATTGAACAAGCAAAGGGATTTATTATTACTTTTGATCAATTGCTTCATAAAGTTAATGAGAGCGATTTAATTTTATTGAGTCAAAAAGCAGAGGTAGAGGTAAAGAAATTAAGAGAGTTTAAATTAAAGCTAATTGAAAGACACTTAGTGGGAAAAATCACGATCCACCTGGGTCCAACTTTTTTAAGTCATATGGTAAACGAACTGGAAGAGTATTTGCTGATACTAGGATATTTGAAAAAGGGTACGATACCTCCGATATTTCATGAGTTACATCATCACTTGCTTTGGCTTCTTGATGGAGCAGGTCATGCAGGAGCAATTTCTGATAATATGGATCGAATCGAGAAAAAAATTAAAGAAAAAAGTGATGAATTTACGAAGGATTTTGAGGATTTTTATCTAAAAGCTGTTGAATTAACTGGATTTTTACGAACTAATCTACATGAATTTCCTGCACTAGACCGCTTTAATGAAGATGTTTTACTCGAAATGAAGTTATTTATGGGTTTTCTCGATGAGATTGAGGAGCTTGAGTTGAGTAAAGAAGCTTTAGGAACCTTTGCAGCTTTAATGGCAGATCATATGATGCGTGAAGAATGCTATTATTTAACGAAGCTTGCTCAAAGTTCTTCGAAAATAGAGAAACCTAACTGTGACCCGACAAAACCAAGATTGGAAGAATAGTCGCATCGAAATTAAAGAAGGCATTTGAAAGCAGAGCATGACCCGAACTTTCAAATGCCTTTTCTATTATTTCCTTGAAATGAGGAACCTGGATAATTGCATGATTATTTTAAAGGTTACTCATATTAAATATAGGTCTATCTATATTAGGAAGGATAAAACATGCCAAATTTTCTCTTTGAAGAAACCCGAATTTACTTTGAAGATTATGGAACTGGAATTCCCATTATCTTTATTCACCCACCAGCAATGGGAAGAAAGGTTTTTCATTTTCAAGCCCAATTAAGTAACCGTTTTCGAGTGATATTACCAGACTTAAGTGGCCATGGAGATTCGATCGGTCCATACAGAGACGTCTCTATAAATGGATATGCTCAAGAAATTAAAGAATTGATAGAGCATTTGGAGATTTCAAAAGCGGTGGTGTGTGGTTACTCATCAGGTGGACTTATTGCCCTAGAATTTGCATTGTCATTTCCTCATCAGACATCAGCTGTCATTTTGGCTAGCGGATTTCCTGAAGTAAAATCTTTAGCATTGAAATATGAACATATAATGGGAATGTATTTTGTAAAAAAATTTCCCCACATGCTTGCTAAACTTATTACTAACAGTCATATAAGGGATAAATCGTTGAGAAATGAAATGTATGAGCATATGTTAAAGACTGACCGAAAAACATGGTTTCAATTTTATGAAGAATCCTTGCATTATTCATGTGTAGAGCGACTTCACCTGCTGGAGTTTCCTTTATGTCTTTTATACGGTTCAAGGGATTTTGCCACTCAAAATATAAAAATCTTCAAAAAAAAGACAACCTTTCAATTAGCAATTATTAAGAATGTTGCACACCAAATTCCTACAAAAAAATGGGAGCATTTCAATCAATTAATTGTCGATTTTTTGAATGAGCAATTGAATGAAATAAATGAAACAAGTCACAATTAAAGGTGACTTGTTTCATTTGGGATCAGGCTTAATCGCAATTAATGTAAGTAAAACTGAAAAAACACCTATTCCACTCAGGATATAAAATAGACTACCCTCTAGGTTCTTCATGAGTATGGCCATCACTGGAGGACCAAAAGCAACTACTACAAATCGCATGGAATGATAAATGGATGTGATGGTCCCTCGCTGTTCCTTTTTGATTCCTTCAGTGATGAGTGAGTCAAGGCACGGCAAACTTGCACCAATGCCGATACCACTTAATAGGAACATGAAAATCATAAACCAAAGCCCTTTGGAAAAGCTTAATGCAACAATAGATAAGGACAGTAAGAGAAGCCCGCTAAAAGTAATCCATTTCATTAAAACCTTATTTTCTTTAATAACTTTACCTGAAATCAAAGAGGTTAGACAAAGTGCCCCAAGTGGAAATGCAAGATATAGTCCTTTTTTGACATTGACAATATCGTAATGTCTTTCTAGAGTTTCAGAAAGATAAAAAAGGACCCCAAACAGAACGAACATCAATATGATCCCAATAATAAAAATGGCAAAAAGCCAGCGACGGTTGTTTCTAAAAATTTCTCTAATTTGATGTATAAATTGTTTAAATGGAATAGGTTCATATTCTGTATTTCCTCTTCGCACAAAAATAGCGAGAAGGAGGATGGAAATTAAGCAAAAGACAGGAAAAGCAAGAAATGGTATAAACCACACAAATGCTGCCAAAAATGCACCCAATATAGGACTAATGACTTTTCCTAACGTATTTGAAGTTTCAATAACTCCAAGAGAGCTGCTTACTTCTTCCTCACTTTCAAACATATCTCCAACTAATGGCATGACGATAGGGGCGGCTCCAGCTGCGCCTATTCCTTGTAAAGCTCGACCTATTAATATAATCCAATAGGGATTGTCTATTTTCCAAGCGGCCCATCCAGAAATAAGTCCTCCAATACCAGCGATAATTAGACTTGGTATTATCACTTTTTTTCGTCCAACATGGTCAGATAAAAATCCTGCTATAGGAATAAGAACAATTGCAACAATTGAATACACAGTAATAATCATGCTTGATTGAAATGATGAAATATTTAATGTATCTTCCATAACAGGTAAGACTGGAATAAGCATGGAATTACCCAGTGTCATAACAAGAGGAATGGAAGATAAAGCGAGTATTGCCCATTTATTAAGCTTCTTTTTGTCGGATCTATTTGAAGCTGAACTCTTTGCGCTCTTTTTAATAAGAGAGTTTTCAATATAATCCATCTTCGCCCCGCCCTTGTTAAGGAATCTCGATATATTATTAGTAAATCCAACAGCATAAAGGAGTTCTAACAACATTAATATTTACATAAAACAAAAAAACTAACTGAAAATAGATTTACTTTTTATGGAATAAGAATCAAGTTGCCAAATTTTGCATAGTTCTTTAAAATAAAACCAATATAAAAGGGAGAAGGCTAAAAACATGAAAACGTTAATATCCTTGAATGTAGGTGAACCGAAAGAGTATCTTTTTAATGGAAAAGCAGAGAAAACAGGGATCGGTAAAAAGCCAATTACGAGTGTTGCACTACACAAAATCGGATTTGACCATGATGCAGTAGCTAGCACTGAATATCATGGTGGAGTAGACCGAGCCGTTTGCCTTTATCCGTACGAGCATTATGGAATGTGGGAAAAGGAATTTAATATTAAGCTCCCACTGCCGGCTTTTGGGGAAAATTTAACAACAACAGGCATGCTTGAGAAAGATGTTTATATCGGTGATACCTTTGAAATTGGTACAACGGTTATCCAAGTGACGCAGGGGAGAATTCCATGTGCAAAAATATCGAAATATAATGGAGTCGATTTATTAAGTCGAATCGTGGAGTCCTGTTATACTGGTTATCTTTTTCGCGTTTTGAAAGAAGGAGTTATTGATGCTGATTCGTCGATCGAGCTTGTTGAACGAGTACAAGAAAAATACTCTGTATTAAAAGCGAATCAAATCATGCTTCATGATCGTAAAAATGCTGAAGCAATTGAGGAAATGCTTCAAATAGAGGAACTTGCGACAGTTTGGAAGAATAAATTGGATAATATGCTTGAAAAAATTAAATAAACTTTTTTGGAAATACGGTTGACTTAACCGAAAATTCTGTTTAATATTACAATTAATATAAAGCGTTGATGAAGAAGAGTAGCTTAAAAGGATACTTTAGAGAGCTGATGGTTGGTGCAAATCAGTGTAGAACTTTAAGTGAATGGGCTTCGGAGCTTCCAAACCGAACTAGGTTTTTCTACAGTAGGCTTTGGCGAATCGGTCTCATCGTTACAAGAGACAGGTATTAGAGCAGACGCTCTTGATACCATAAAGTGAGCTAATGATAGCTAATGAAGGTGGCACCACGGGTTTCTCGTCCTTTTCCTAGGATGAGAAGCCCTTTTTGTGTTTTGGAAAAATAAATACTGTAAATCGTCGAGTAAGAAAAGTACATGGAAAGCTGATTTTTCAAGAGAGCCGGGGAAGGTGAGAGCCGGTAAAATCAATTTCATGGAATGGGCTTACGAGAGACAGCTTGAAGGAACAGTAGAGCTGAACGGAATTCCACCGTTAAAAGGATAGGATTTACTTTTGTGAATCTGAAAAGAGGGAGCAACTATTAGCTCCAAACTGAGGTGGCACCACGGTACATCAATATCGTCCTCTATAAGCACAACTATGTGTTTATAGAGGACTTTTTTTATTTAGGCATTTTCGCGATCATTGCTGCTTTTGAATCGTAGTTCGGAAAACAAGTTACTTGTTTTACTTAAAAAACATATGGGAGAAGCGAAAAGTGCCATGCAAAAATGATGTGTGACTCTAAACCAACCAAATGGTGGCAGTGCCAAGTAAAAAGGGTAAATGTCGGTTTCTGGATTTTTTTCGAAGAAATAAATTAGGACATTTACGAAAAAAACCACATGCATTGCGAAAACAGCGTTTACTTATTTGAAGGAAGGGAGAACAGTCCTAATGACGAAGCTGCAAGAACAAAAAATGATAATTGAAGAACTTCAAGGAGACACATTAACACCGATTTCGATTTTTCAAAGGCTTTCCGGAAAAAAGAAATTCCTTTTAGAAAGCTCATTAAAATATGAGGCGTCGGGTAGATATTCTTTCATTGGAGCAAGTCCTGCGTTTGAAATCAAAGGCGTTGAAGGAAGTACGGTTGTTTTAAAAGATGGGCAAGAAGAGGTAATCAGTGAGAAGCCCCTCGAAGTATTGAAAGGGCTTGTGCCAAATTTAGAGGATGTTCCTGACTTTATGCCTTTAGTTGGCGGTGCGGTTGGCTTTGTCGGTTATGATGTCATTCGTCATTATGAATCGATTGGAGAGACTCCACTTGATGAATTCTCCCTTCCGGATGTCCACTTTATGATGTTCGAAGAGCTTGTTGTCTTTGATCATTTACAACAAAAGGTCTTTCTAGTTGGGGTTCAATTGTTAGAAACGACTAAGCTAGATCATTTGAAAATCCGTCTTCTAGAAAGGAAAAAAGAGATTTTAACAGGTACGGACCATGAACAACCGTCAGTAAAGCTTTCTTCGTTTGAACCTTCAATCCCTAAAGAAGAGTTTATCGAAAAAGTGAAAAAAGCGAAGGCGTACATTGTTGAAGGTGACATTTTTCAGGTCGTTTTATCACAACGGATGAAAGCCAAGATTGATGGAGACCCGTTTTCCTTTTATCGAAAGCTTCGAATCCAAAATCCTTCACCTTATATGTATTACCTTGATTTTGAGGATTACATTGTGGCTGGAGCCTCTCCTGAAAGCTTAATTAAGGCAACAAACAACAAGGTTGTCACCAACCCTATTGCAGGTACGAGGCCGAGAGGGAAAACTCCTGACGAAGATGAACGCTTAGCAAAGGAACTTTTGGCTGATGAAAAGGAGCTAGCTGAGCACCAAATGCTTGTTGATTTAGGAAGAAATGATATCGGCAGAGTAAGTGAATTTGGATCCGTTCAAATCGATAAATACATGGTGATTGAGAAATACAAGCATGTTATGCATCTGGTTTCAGAGGTGAGTGGAACCCTGACCAATCAATATACTCCACTCGATGCCTTAATTGCTTGTTTGCCAGCGGGAACTGTTTCTGGTGCGCCAAAAATACGAGCGATGGAAATCATCAATGAGCTAGAAGAAGTTAAACGAGGCGTCTATTCAGGTGCGATTGGCTATTTATCGGCAAATGGAAATATGGATTTTGCTCTTGCGATAAGAACTATGGTCATGAAGGGAGAAGATGTGTATATCCAGGCTGGAGCAGGGATTGTTTATGATTCGGTGCCAGAAAAGGAATACGAAGAAACCCTTCACAAACTAAAGGCCTTTTTGGAGGATGACAAATGATTTTATTAATTGATAATTATGATTCGTTTACCTTTAATTTGTATCAGTATTTTGGTGAGTTAGGCGAGGAAATAATTGTGAGGCGTAATGATCAAATCACATTAGAAGAAATCTCGAACTTAAATCCAGAAGCTATTTGCTTGTCACCTGGACCGGGAAGACCAGAGGATGCCGGGATTTGTGTAGAGGTTATTAAATCCTTTTACAAAAAGACTCCGATTCTTGGCATTTGTCTTGGTCATCAAGCAATTGGCTCTGCATTTGGTGCGAATGTTGTTAAGGCGAAAACCATTATGCATGGGAAACGCTCACAGATGACACATCAAGGTACTGACTTATTTGACCAGCTGCCAGTTCCAATCGAAATTATGCGTTATCACTCTCTCGTTATTGAAAAAGGAACTCTAGGACATGAGTTTCAAGTGTTAGGTGAATCGATGGACGATCACGAAATTATGGCAATAAAGCATAAAAATTATCCGTTATACGGTTTACAATTTCATCCTGAATCGGTTGGAACTGAAACAGGAAAGCAGTTGCTAGGAAAATTTCTAGAAGAGATTCGAAAGGAGAAGGAAAATGAGAACTTATCTACAGCGTTTATCTGAACGGGAATCATTGTCACAGTATGAGATGAAAGAAGCGATGGAGCAAATTTTTTCTGATGAAACAACAGATAGTGAGATTGCTGGATTTATGGTTGGATTGAAAACAAAGGGAGAAACCGTTGAAGAAATTGTTGGGATTGTCGAGGCCCTAAGAGAAAAGGCACTTCCTTTTCAAACGAAAATTCCCAATTTGATCGATAACTGTGGCACTGGTGGGGATGGCTCAAAAAGCTTTAATATAAGTACGACCTCTGCTTTTGTTATGGCCGGTGCTGGTGCTACTGTTGCTAAGCATGGAAATCGGAGCATCACAAGCAAAACTGGAAGTGCGGATGTGCTCGAATATTTAGGTGTGAACTTGGATTTTCAGCCGGAAGTCTCGATGGAGCTACTTCATGAAGTCGGAATCACATTTTTATTTGCTCCATATGTTCATCCGAAAATTAAACGAATCATGAAAGTTCGAAAAGATTTAAGAATTCCTACAGTCTTTAATTTAATCGGCCCCTTAACAAACCCAGTTGAATTGGATTCTCAACTTCTTGGTATTTACCGAAGAGATCTAATTGGAATGTTTGCTGAAGTTTTAAAAACATTAGGTCGAAAAAGAGCAGTAGTCCTAAATGGAGCGGGCTTTATGGATGAAGCTTCGTTAGCAGGAGAAAACCATTTAGCGATATTAGACAATGGGAAAATTGAACACCGTATTCTTCATCCAGAGGAGTTAGGGTTTGCTGTCTACGATAATGAAGCTATTAGAGGCGGAGATTCCAAAGAGAATGCTGAAATCCTTTTAAGAGTCCTGAATGGTGAAAAAGGAGCCTATCGAGAAACGGTGCTTCTCAATTCTGGCATAGGAATCTTTGCAAACGGTCTTGCACCAACGATTGAAGCAGGCGTACAGCTTGCGGTAGAGAGCATTGATTCAGGTGCAGCCCTTGAAAAATTAGAAAGACTGGTGGAAAAGAGTAAAGTTTTTAAGGCAGAGGTGATTTAAATGGAGACGATTCTAGATAAGATTATTGCCGTGAAAAAGAAGGAAGTAGAAGAGCTTAGGGGAATGGAGATTCGTCCAGCTAGTCTAGAAGTCAATCAGAGAAGGTCTTTTATCGAAAAACTAGAACGAGCTACTGACTTATCCATTATTGCGGAGTTTAAACGGGCCTCACCATCAAAAGGTGATATCAATCCAAACATTGACCCAAGTGTTCAAACAAAATTGTACGTGGACGCTGGGGCTGATGCCGTTTCAGTGTTAACAGATCAAACCTTTTTTAAAGGAACAATGACTGATTTAACTCACGTCAGAGCTACCATTGACAATCCGATTTTATGCAAGGACTTCATTATCGATCCCATCCAAATTGATAGAGCGAAGCAAGCGGGAGCAGATATTATTCTTCTAATTGCCGCAGCCTTGGATGATGAAACTCTAAACACTCTTTATCAGTATGCAATTGCAAAAGAATTGGATGTACTAATGGAGGTTCACAATGAAGAGGAAGCTGAACGAGTTTTAAAAACAAATAATCGTTTGATTGGTGTTAACAATCGTAATCTAAAAACGTTTGAGGTTAATTTAGATGTAACGGAAGGGTTAGCTCCATTAATTAAAAATGAGGGTCGATTTTTAATCAGCGAAAGCGGGATTAAAACGACCGATGATGTAAAAAGGGTAATAAATGCAGGTGCAAACGGCATTCTCGTAGGTGAGACTTTTATGAGGCATGAAAGTCCGCGCGATGTGATCAAAACAATGAAGATTCCCTTAGTCGAGGTAATGAAGCGATGAAGGTGAAGATTTGTGGAATTATGAATGTGGAAACGGGGCTCTATGCGGTCGAGAAGGGGGCAGATGCTCTAGGCTTTGTTTTTGCAGAGAGTAAAAGAAAAATTACTCCTGAACTTGCAAAGGAAATCATTAATCAGCTACCTGAACATGTATTAAAGGTAGGAGTATTTGTAAATGAAAAGCCAGAAGTTATTATGGAAATCGTCAATCAAACTGGTTTAACCCACGTGCAATTACATGGAGATGAATCTCCTAAGGATTGTGAGGCTTTTTCCATTCCAGTCATAAAAGCTTTAAGCATTGAGACAATAGTCGATTTAGGAAAAATCGAACAATACAATTGTGATTACATCCTTCTTGATAGCCCAAAGGGAAAATATCGGGGTGGAAACGGTGTGAAATTTGATTGGAACCTATTAGCTGAATTCGAAGAGACGGGAAAGAAAATTATTCTTGCAGGAGGATTAAGTCCTGAAAATATCGAAGAAGCAATGAATATAGCAAATCCATACATGGTCGATGTGAGCAGTGGAGTAGAAACAGAGGGGAAAAAGGATTTAGCAAAAATACAGAACTTTTTAGCAAGAGCGAAGAGACGGGAGGAAGTAAGATGAGCACATATACATTACCGAATGAAACAGGACATTTTGGAATATATGGAGGGAGATTTATCCCAGAAACACTTATGCAAGCGGTGAAAGAGCTAGAAGAAGCTTATAAGGTTGCGATGAAGGATGAAGCATTTCATTTAGAATTGAATTCATTATTAACAGACTATGTTGGTAGAAAGACCCCACTTTATTTTGCTGAAAATCTCACCAATTTCGCAGGTGGAGCAAAAATTTATTTGAAGCGTGAGGATTTGAATCATACCGGTGCTCACAAAATCAATAATACAATCGGGCAAGCGCTTCTTGCTGTAAGGATGGGCAAGAAAAAGATTGTTGCTGAGACTGGGGCAGGTCAGCATGGGGTCGCAACTGCCACTGTTTGTGCTCTCTTAAATCTTGAATGCGTGATTTTTATGGGAGAAGAGGATATCAAACGTCAGCAGTTGAATGTTTTTCGTATGGAGCTGTTAGGAGCGAGAGTCGAATGCGTTACATCTGGAAGCAAAACGCTTAAAGATGCATGTAATGAAGCTCTTCGTTACTGGGTTTCGAATGTGAATGATACTCACTATATACTAGGTTCTGTCATGGGCCCACATCCGTTCCCAATGATGGTTCGAGATTTTCAAAGTGTGATTGGAAAAGAAACGAAGGAACAATATTTTGAAAAAGAAGGAAGGTTACCGGAAGGCTTAGTCGCTTGTATTGGTGGGGGCAGCAACTCCATGGGGATGTTCTATCCGTTTATAGAAAATCGAGAGGTTAAGCTCTATGGTGTTGAAGCTGCTGGATTAGGCCTCGATACAGATAAACACGCAGCTTCACTAACAAAAGGAAAGCCAGGTGTGTTGCATGGGGCGCTGATGTATTTATTGCAGGATGAAGCAGGACAAATACAAGAAGCACATTCCATTTCGGCTGGTTTGGATTATCCTGGTGTTGGTCCTGAACATAGCTATTTACATGATCTTGGGAGAGTTGAATATAACTCCATTACGGATGATGAAGCTCTGGAGGCGTTACAGCTTCTTTGCAAATTGGAAGGGATCATTCCAGCATTAGAAAGTGCGCATGCAGTAGCCTATGCAATTAAGCTTGCCAAAATAATGAGTGCTGATGAAGGGATCGTTGTTTGCCTATCAGGCCGTGGCGATAAGGACGTTCATACGGTGAAAACAAGATTGGAGGGGGCTGCTGAATGAATCGGTTAGAAAAAGCATTGAAACGCACAAAGGAGAAAAATAAAAAGGCATTTGTTCCGTATATCATGGCAGGCGATGGTGGACTAGACTCGTTAATGGAGCGGATCGTCTTTTTAGAATCATGTGGGGCAACTGCAATTGAGGTTGGAATCCCATTTTCCGACCCAGTTGCAGATGGACCGACTATTCAAGCTGCTGGGTTGCGCTCTCTAAAAGAAGGGACGACATTAAAGGCAGTACTCGAAACTATTTTAAATTTGCGTCCGATTGTATCCATTCCAATCATTGTGATGACGTATATGAATCCGATTTATGCATATGGCATCAACTCATTTATTGAAGATGCGAGTAGAGCAGGTGTGGATGGCCTAATTGTTCCAGATTTACCGATTGAAGAAGAGGAGATAATCCTATCTCATCTAAATGTTGCCCAAATCGAATTAATCCGTTTGGTAACGTTGACTAGCTCTGAGGAGCGAATTAAAGAAATTGCAAAGAGGGGCCAAGGTTTTCTCTATGCTGTTACGGTAACAGGAATAACGGGGGCTAGAGTTGATTTTCACAAACAAGTTGGGGACTATTTGAAGAAGATCCAAAGCGTCAGTCCGATTCCTGTTTTAGCCGGATTTGGAATCTCCACACCGGAACAGGTAAAAGGAATGGGGCAATATTGTGATGGGGTAGTAGTGGGAAGTAAGATCGTCGATTTATTTCAAGAAAATAAATTAGATGAGATTGAAAAATTGATTCAAGCAGCGAAGACAGTAAATGTGTAAAGTATGCGGATGGGAAACCATCCGTTTTTTCTAGATTTGATTGGATTTTTATACGAAAGCTTGATATATTCAAGAGAGGAAAAATTTGGTCAAATGTAGGATGTGAATAGTGTAGTGTCATTATTGGAAAAAAGATGGTTTAAAGTGATGCTGGCCATCATATTATTTTTACTTATTGTATTTTTACTCAATGTGAATCAGTTCTTGTTAGTCCCAGTGGTAGTGTTGATTAAGACAATTTTTCTACCTTTTGTCTTAGCGGGAATTTTGTTTTATTTGTGCCGTCCGTTGGTTACGTTTCTTGAAAAAAGAAAAGTACCAAAATGGGTAGCGATTCTTGCAGCTTATGTCGCCATCGCTTTATTCATTTATGGCGTTGTTAAATTAGTGGCACCGGCAATAAATGATCAGTTGGAAAATTTCGTTAAAAACTTACCGACAATGGTTGCTACTGTAACAGATTGGGTCAATTATGTACAAGAGAATAGGAACACCTTCCCGAGTTTTGTTCAGGATGCTATCAATTCTGCTACTGAGGATTTACAAACGAAAATCCAAGATAATGTAGGAAATATTGCAAATGGTGTTTTAGGGATTTTTGGATTCATCGGAGGATTCATTAATACACTTTTTGCACTCGTGCTTGTTCCGTTTATTCTTTTTTATATGCTCAAGGATAGTCCAAGATTTGCGAAAAGCGTCACAGTATTTTTCCCGAAAACAAAAAAGGATCATGTGCATAAGATCTTAAAGGACATGGATAAAACAATTGCTACCTATATTCAGGGGCAAATGCTTGTAAGCTTAATTGTAGGTGTATTGCTGTACATAGGGTATCTAATCATTGATCTCGATTATTCCCTTGTTTTAGCCGTGTTCGGCATGTTTACAAATGTTATTCCATTTTTAGGTCCGTATATCGCGGTTATTCCTGCCATATTGGTTGCTGTTTTCCAAGAACCGATGATGGTGCTATATGTAGCGATTATTATGGTCATTGCCCAACAAATTGAAGGCAATATCATTTCGCCTAATATAATGGGTAAAACATTAAATATTCATCCATTAACAATTATTGTGTTAATTTTAACTGCAGGAAATCTCGTCGGATTAATCGGCGTTATCTTTGTCATTCCGGCTTACTCGATTGTGAAGGTTATCGTGGTTAACATTGCAAAAATATATAAGACTACATAAAAATAAGGCCAACCATGTAAATTACGTGGTCGGCCCTATCCTATTTCTGATATGTACTAATTGTCTTGATTAATCTTTGTATTTCTTCAATTGGGATTTGCCCTGGAGCAGAACTATTCGCACCGACTGTATAAATAAGCCTTGACCCAAATACCCAACCGAACATTCTACTTATCGCTCCTAGACTGTTCAAGGACATCGTAGCTACAGGAATTTGAAGAACTTCTTTAGCTTGATTGGTCACATCAAGTAATCGGAGGACATCGCCATGGTCATTTGGCATCACCGCGATTTTAGCTACATCGGCTCCCAAAGTTTGTGCCCTTTTGAATATTTCAATGAGCTCTTCGTTTGCAGGGGTTTTAGAATAATCATGGTACGATAAAATTAAAAATTTATCATGTTCAATTGCGGCCTTTTTAATTTGTCGGATTTCTTCGTCAGGGTTGTTTATTTCAAAATCAATTAAATCTATGAAGCTAGTTTTACATATATGTACAAGCAGTTCCACAACTTTCATGGTTGAAAGAGAAGTTGGATTCCCGCCTTCAGCAACAGAACGCAAGGTGAGAAGTAATGGAATATCATTTGAGACTTCTTTCAGAGTACGCGCGACCTCTACAACTTTTTCAAAATCATGAATGTCTTGAAAGTAGTCTACTCTCCATTCAATGATATCCGGATTTTTCAAACTTACACTCGCGATCTCATCAATTAGTTCTTCTTTTGTTTTACCAATGATGGGAGTGCATAAAAATGGTATATTGGATTGCATGAATTTATCTGTAAACCGCAATTTTACCGCTCCTCTAATGGATAATTATTTAAAATCATAACACTATCAACGGACAAAATCTATAAATCATTCATTATAAGTCAAACAAAAGATCAGCCTCTGGCATTAGGCTGATCTTTCTTAGTAAGCAAACTGGTGTTGGCGAACGGTTAGTTTAGTAGTTGAAATAGCTTGCACCAACAATGACAAGTAAAATAAATAGAACAACAATCAAAGCAAAGCTTCCACCGTATCCTCCATTTCCTCCGTAGCTCATTCGATCACCTCCATCCAGCAGCTTAACAACAAGCCTCCTTTGTTGTCGTTATAGTTTATGAAAAAAAGAACCATAGGTTTGGACAAGTAAACGAATCCAAACGCCCAATTTCTAAAAAAAGACAGCTGGTGACGGAAAATATGGGTATTTATCAGGGTGTTTATATAAGGAAATTGGATTAGATTCCAATACGATTATAAAAATTAAAAGAAAAATTGATGAGCTTATAGGTCTGATGAATCTTTTTACCTTCTTATAAAACCTTCTTTTAATCTACTAATTAGAAAGTAGAAAATTAGCTTTTTAAGGTAGATGAAAAAGAATGCCGTCGAAAAGTGGTTGGACACGCGAATAAATAGTGCTTTGTAATCAGAATATTTTCAATTCTATAGGTCTTTTGTATCTGTTTTAGAAGAATTTGGTTATGATACGTTAGAACAGAAATATTCAGAAAATAAATAATTATTCTACAAGGAGGATTTTATGGAAAAGAAAAGAGTAGTCATATTCTTATTAATGTTCTTGCTCGTTTTTTCTAGTTCTGTATCCGCAGCGACTACATTACCTCAACCAGAAAGAACGAACGAGACAAAGACTTCAACAATCAAATCTATCTCAAAAGCTGAAGTAGAGGAACAATATAAGGATTCGGATATTGTTCGTGTCATTGTTGAGTTGGAGAGTGAACCTGTAATTGATTACGCTCAAAAGCAAAAGAAACGTTATAAGGAACTTCCAGAAGCAACGAAGAAAAAACTGAAAGATGAGAAATTGGCTGAACAAAAGAAAGTTAAAGACAAAGTGAAGAAGAAAAATGTAAAGTTCCAAGAGAAAGAAAGCTTTACCACTGTTGTAAACGGATTTAGTGCAGAAGTTAAATATGGAGATATCAAGCAAATAGAAGCACTTCCTGAGGTATCAAATGTTCAAGTTACTCTTGAATATGAAAGACCCGAAGAAACTCCGGACATGATTTACAGTAAAGAAATGGTCCAAGCCCAAGAAGCTTGGAGAGATTATGGCTTTAAAGGGGAAGGGTTGATTGTTGGGGTCATTGATACTGGTATCGATCCAACGCATCGTGACATGGTTGTTTCCTCGAAAAAAGATATAGCACTAACAAAAAGTTCTGTGAATAAATATGTGAAAGAAAATGAATTAAAAGGAAAGTATTATTCAGACAAGGTACCTTACGGTTATAACTATATGGATGAAAACAATGTTATTCGTGATATTGCACCAGGAGCATCGATGCACGGCATGCATGTTGCGGGTACCGTAGGGGCCAATGGTGATGAAGAAAATGGTGGGATCAAAGGAATAGCACCTGAAGCACAATTGTTAGCACTTAAAGTATTTGGAAATGATCCTGAAGTAGCTGTCACGTATAGTGATATTTATGTGAAGGCGATTGATGATGCGATTATTTTAGGGGCAGACGTTCTTAATATGAGCTTAGGCTCTACTTCAGGCTTTGTTAACGCTGAAACACAAGAACAAAAAGCTATTGAAAGAGCAGTAGATAATGGCATACTCATGTCTATTTCTGCGGGAAATTCAGCTCATTTTGGAAATGGCTGGGCTAATCCATGGGCAACAAACCCAGATATCGGGGTATCAGGTTCACCTGGTATTTCCTACGATTCTTTACAGGTTGCGTCGGTAGAAAATACATTTATGGATTTGGATGCAGTTAACTACACAATTGATGGAGTCGCTGAAAAAGCACCATTTTTATCAGCAAGTAGCGTCCATCCAAATGACGTTGCAACAAAATCATTTGAAATTGCTTACGGCGGTCTAGGATATCCAGAAGAACTTTCAAATGTAGCAGGTAAATATGCATTGATTAAACGTGGTGAGCTTGCATTTGTGGACAAGGCTCTAAATGCTCAAAATGCTGGAGCATTAGGGGTCATTATCTATAATAATGCTGATGGTTATGTGAACATGCAATCTGATGCTGCTATCACCATTCCTCAATTATTTATGTTGAAAAACGATGGGGACAAGCTTGCTGCAGCTTTAACTGCTGGAAAGCCAGTGACAATTTCTTTCAATGGAGAGAAAACAACTGCTCCAAACCCTGAGGGCGGAAAAATGAGTGGGTTTTCATCTTGGGGATTAACACCAAACCTAGATTTTAAACCTGAAATTACTGCACCGGGTGGGCAAATTTATTCAACTCTAGAAAACAATCAATATGGCATGATGAGTGGTACATCGATGGCAGCTCCACATGTATCTGGAGGAGCAGCACTTGTTCTAGAGAGAGTGGATAATGAATTCGGTGTTACCGGTTTTGACCGAGTAAATATTGCTAAAAATATCCTGATGAATACCTCTAGTCCAATCAAGGATCAGGGCTTCGTAAATGGTGTGTTTGGATGGGATAATCCATATTCACCTAGAAAACAAGGTGCTGGAATCATGCAGCTACATTCTGCATTGAAAACGCCAGTCATTGTTACTGAAAAGAATACAAATGAAGCCAAGGTTCCTTTAAAAGAAGTGGGCGATGAATTTGAATTTACGTTAACTGCGAAAAACTATAGTAATGAAGCTGTATCATACGATGTATCAGCCAATCTTCAAACAGACTTCGCTGGTTGGGGTGAACTAGGTTATGATTTAGATGTCCTTGAGGCTGCACCAATTTACGATGCTACTATTTTAGTAGATGGACAAGCTTCTACAACAGTTACAGTACCGGCAAATGGCTCTGTTTCTTTCAAAGTCGAAGCTGATTTAAGTACTGCTAAGGTTGTTGAACCATCAACAGGAGAACTAGTGGATGCATCCAGTGTATTCCCGAATGGCTACTTCGTTGAAGGATTTGTAACTTTAAAGGATATTGATGATGTAAATCCAACATTAACTGTGCCTTATGTTGGCTTCAAAGGAGAATGGGATAAAGCTCCAATTATTGACGGAATGGCATATGACGAAGAGTCATTTTATGGCATGGGCGGTGCAGTATATGATGGCGGCTCTACCTATAACTATTTAGGTTATGATCCACTTTCAGATACTATAGTCAAAGACAATATTGCGATTTCACCAAATGGAGATAATATCCAAGATGAAATCATCCCGATTCTGTCCTTCTTAAGAAATGCGAAGCAAGTAGAATTTGCTGTACTTGATGAAGATGGAAAAGAAGTTCGAAAAGTTAGAACGGAAAATGAAATTGTTAAAAACTATTATGATGGTGGTTTAGCTCCAAATTATACACTGGATTCACTTTGGGAATGGGACGGTAAAATAAATAATGCACAAGCTGCAGATGGACAGTACTATTATGAAATTCGTGCTGTAATTGATTATCCAAATGCTAAGTGGCAGTCTGTCTCAATTCCAGTCAAGGTTGATACAGTGAAACCTAATATTGAAGCAGAGCGTGAAGACGGAAATCTTGTGTTAGATGTAGAAGATAATGAAAATGGATCCGGAGTTTCCTATATTGATATTTTAGTAGAAGGAAATTCAATTTTAACTGCTCCATTAGCTGGAGATGCGAATGAATTTGCTTTACCAGAAGAAGTTCAAAATAGTGTTATAACAGTTGTTGCATATGACAATGCTGGAAATACGACAGAACTAGAGGTTGAACCTGCTGAAGAAGATGTGGAAACTACTCCTCCATTTGTCTATTTGTTAAATCCAGAAGCGCTAGAATCCTATAATAGCAATGTTCTCCGAGTAAATGGGTACATCATTGAAGAAGGTTCAGGATTGAAGGAATTTACAATTGCAGGTCAAGAAATTCCTGTTCAATACAATGCTTCAACAAAGCGCTATGAGTTTGACTCAACAATTAAAGTTGAGGATAACTTCCATCGCTTGACTGTTAAAGCAATTGATAATGCAGGAAATGAATTCTCTATTAAGCGAGACATTATTGTCGATGCAACAGGACCAGTTATCGAAGTTAAAGGCGTACCGAAAGATCAATACATCAAATTCAACGGGAAAAATCCAGTTGTTGATGTGAAGGTGACGGATAATTTTGATGAAATTCGTTTCTATTTGAACGGAAATGAAGAATTCTATCAACAGTTCCAAGAGCCATTTGCAATGAGAAGTTTCTCTAAAACTTTTGAGGACTATGTTTTAGAGCTAGAAGACGGTTGGAACACGTTCACGTTTGAAGCTGTCGATATCGCAGGAAACAAGACGACCGAAACTATTGAGCTTTATAAGCTTAAAAAAGGTGAAAAAGAACCAAAAGGTAAAGGGAAAAAATAATAAATAAGATGCTGGCTTATAAAGGTTTTGCAACCTTTATAGGTCAGCATTTCTTTTTACTTGCGAAGCTAGTGATATAAGATCCATAATATAGATAAAGTAATTCCTACAAGAATAGTAGGCTTAATAAGTGGGGGATATATTTTGAAATTTCTTGAGGCTGGTACAATAGAGGAAAAAATCAAGCTAATGAGTGATATGGCGGAGAAGTTTACAGCAAGATCGGCAAAAGTGGATGAGGAAAGTTCTTTTCCGTACGAGAATATTCAAGAGTTAATCGACTCTGGATATACACAGTTAACTGTTCCTAAAGAATATGGGGGTGAAGGAATTTCTCTTTATGAGCTCGTTCGACTTCAGGAGCAAATCGCTGTTGGAGATGGTGCTACAGCTTTATCAATCGGATGGCATTTGGGCATTATCAAAAATCTAGCTGAAAAAAGGCTGTGGAATGAAGAGGTTTTTAAGCGAGTACTAGAAGAAGTGAAAAAGGGAGCCTTACTTAACGGAGCAGCGAGTGAACCACAGACAGGTAGTCCCACACGAGGGGGAAGACCGACTACAACAGCGATGAAAACTAAGGCTGGTTGGAAGATAAATGGGAGAAAAACGTTCACCACGTTATCTCCGATGCTCGATTATTTTATCGTCAGCGCTTCTGTTAAAGATTCAGAAGAAACCGGTAATTTTCTCGTCCACCGTTCCCGTGCGGGAGTTGAGATTGAAGAAACATGGGATAGTATTGCAATGAAAGGAACAGGGAGTCATGATCTCGTGCTAACAGATGTTGAAGTAGGAGAGGATGATTATGTCGAACGTTTTGTCCCAGGGAATAAAGGGGCCAATGGATGGCTCTTACATATACCAGCTTGTTATTTAGGAATTGCTGAAGCAGCACAGAAGTATGCCATTCAGTTTGCTAAAAGCTACTCTCCAAATAGCATTGCAGGTACGATTGCGGATATCCCAACTGTTCAGCAACGAATCGGGCAAATGGAGCTGCTTTTAATGGAAGCTAAATTTTTTCTTTATTCTGTTGCTAAACAATGGGATGCGTCTACAGAAGAGGAAAAGGCAAAACTTAACCCTGAGTTAAGTGCAGTGAAACTAACTGTTACGAATAAAGCGATTGAGGTCGTAGATTTAGCGATGAGAATCGTAGGGGCTAGAAGCCTTTCTCTTCAAAATCCGCTACAACGTTATTATCGTGATGTGCGTGCAGGTCTACATAATCCACCGATGGATGATATGACCATTCAAATACTGGCTAAAAAAGCAATAGAAAGTAACTGAAGTAAGGAACCACCTTCTCTGGTTTGAAGGTGGTTCTTTTTCGATTATCTCTTCACAAATAAAGGGAGTTCAGTGTTTCCCATTAATCGTAAGTATACAAATAAGTTTCCTTTGTGGTTAATTTCATGGTCGATAGCCATTTGTAATAGTTGCTTTGAAGTTAATTTTCTACCAAATTGTTTCGTTAAATCGATTTCCCGTAATAGGTCATCATCATTTATTGAGCGAATGGTTTCGATCGTTAAGGTTGTGTATTTTTCCACTAAATCAATCAGGTTTGTTTCCTGATCCACAGGTTTCTTCGATAAAAATGAAGGATCTCCAGTTTGTGCTATGGTTGCAAAGGCATAAAAGGCATGTATCATATGTTTCACTAATGTTTGTGTGCGCATTGATGTCTCTGTTGGTTTGAAGTCGTATTGATTTTCCTCAATTTTATGAACGAGTTCTTTCGTAACTTCTCTGTGTGATAAAAAATGTGATAGTACCGTTTCTGATTTTGACATTCTCCCACTCCTCCATTTAATCTACCTCCATTTTAAAATAGAACTGACACTCTCCTCAAATTCTAGTTACTCTATGTTGAAAATTATTTTGTAACGAGACTGTAACTTTATATAGGAAAACAAAGTCAAAGAAAATAAAGCGCTTTAAAATCAAGGAGGGTTGGAATGAAAATTAAATGGATAAGTGTTGCAGTGTTTATCGTTCTGGTCGTAGTTGTTTCGAGTTACTTTTTTATCACGCAATTGAAACTGGTAAGTGGATGGAATACAGATGATGAATCGACCGTTGTCCTTGTTAACAAAACATGGAATTTGTCATTTTCTGAAAAAATAGATGAAAAAACAGTTAATGAGAACACGGTGTATGTGACAAATGAAAAAGGAGAAAAGATTAACGCCAAAATCTCTCTTAGTGCGGATAAAAAGACCTTAAAGGTAAGTCCCCCTGAGAAGGGATATAACTTAAAGGCAAAATTTTATACACTACATGTCGGAGATGAGGTTAAATCCGTTTTTGGTAGAGGGATGAGTTCGGACCAAACGATCCAGTTTGTTGTTCAGGAATCCTTACCAATTATCGGTTCAAAGGATAAGCTTGATCAATATTTTGCTAGCATTATGGAAGCAGAAGAAGAAGGGCAATCTAAATTTGGCATAAGGGTAGAGACGATGGAATCGTCAAATGAATCGGCAGATAGTGCTGCTGGTGCTGTGGAGAAACAAGTTTCACAAGATGTATCAGAAACAAATATCCAGGTTCAAGGGGTCGATGAAACAGATATTGTCAAAACAAATGGTAGTCATATTTATCAGATCACTGATAACAAGGTTAATATTATCGAAACAACGAATGGTGCTAAAATGAAGAAGTTAGATCCTCTATTATTTTCAAAAAACTTTACACCTTCTCAGCTTTTCTTACATGAGGATAGACTATTAGTCATTGGGTATAGTTATGAGGAAATGAACATAAAAGAAGAAGGTTCTGCGAAGAAAATGATTGCGCCAGCTACAGATAAGACAAAAGCGATCATCTATAATATTGCAGATCCAAGTAATCCAAAGGAAGAAAGAACGCTCACGTTAGATGGATATATGGTTTCAGCGAGAAAAATTGGTAGTCTTGTCTATTTGGTGACGAATCAATATCCACAATATTGGATCCTTCGAGAAAATGATGAGATAGATTTAAGACCGCGCTATTCAGATAGTAAGGTGAGTGATGAAAATTTGGTCGTTGATTATGACGATATTCAATACTTCCCTGACTCAAAGGAACCAAATTATACATTGATTTCCGCATTTGACCTAGAAAAACCTGATAAGGAAGCATCTGTTACAACTTATCTAGGAAGTGGCGATCAAATGTATATGTCTACAGAAAATTTATACTTAGCCGTACGAGATTGGGGAATTAGACCCTTAATTGATGGGCCGGTAGAAGATCGTGTAAATACCACGGTTTATAAGTTTTCAATTGATGGACTTAAAGTAGAATTTAATAGCTCTACTGAGTTAGAAGGTAGTATTCTAAATCAATTTTCAATGGATGAACATAACGGGTATTTCCGCGTTGCCACTACAGAAGGGGAATCCTGGAATGGAGAAAGTCCTTCCTCTAATAATCTGTTAATTTTTGATGAAAATCTCAAGCAAGTCAGTTCTATTGAGGATTTAGCTCGAGGAGAACGAATCTATTCTGCGCGGTTTATGGGTGATCGTGTATACATTGTTACTTTCAAGGAAACAGATCCGTTATTTGTCATTGATACTTCTGAGCCAGAATCCCCTAAGGTGTTAGGAGAATTGAAGATTCCTGGATTCAGTAATTACCTTCATCCGTATGATGAGAATCATCTTATTGGCTTTGGTTATGATACGAAATCTGTAACAACCAAAGATTCAAAAGAGCCACTGATTTTAACAGGAGGGGTTAAGTTATCCCTGTTTGATGTATCGGATATGAAGAACCCGAAGGAGAAGTTTACGGAAATCATTGGTGGGAGGGGGACGTATTCACCTCTAAATTATGACCATAAAGCATTATTGTTTGATAAAAAGAAAAATCTTTTTGCCTTTCCAATTAATGTTTATCAAGAGGTTGAAGGTAGTGAATTTGATCAAAAGTTTGAATTTCAAGGTGCGTATGTGCTTAGTGTAGATAGCGAGGAAGGTTTTAAGATAAAGTCAAGAATCTCTCATATGAAAGGCAATGAACCATATGAAGAATGGGAGAATGAAATTCAACGTCTGGTCTATGTCGGCGATACTCTATATGCCTTGTCAAATTCAAAAATCACGTCTCACTCACTTAACGATTTTCAATTGAAAGAGGAACTTTCTTTACACTAATAATACCAACGCTCAAATCACTTCGTGGTTTGGGCATTTTTTTTTGAAACTTTTTGCTAGCTCATTTGTCTACACTTTAAGAGCTCAGAACACAAAATAAGAAGGTGATGCAATATGGAATTGATAAGCAGGTTTGTTTTACATATTGAAAACTATTTTTTATTAAGTCATTTTAGTAAAGGGATTATTCTTTGGACGTTAACAGCTTTAGCTATTTATGGAATGATATCTTTCTTTGTGAAAAAGTGGGACAATACAAAAGTATCCATTTATGTAGGTTTTGCAGTACGATTAGCCTTATTAATTGGATTGTCGATTGAAATGCTACATCAGGCAAATATAACTGAAATTGCCAATATTTATTACGATAGACAGCCGTCACTACGTCAGTTTTTGCAATTTTTATTTTTCGGTTACATAATCGTTGTCGGTTTTTATTATATCTTAACGCTTAAGCAAAAAAAGAACCAAGGTATTTTCTACATACTTGATATTGCTGTATTAACGCTCCCTGCCTTGCAGTTCCTTACTAGTATGGTTATTTATATGGTAAAAGGCGAAGTAGAACGTTCTGAGATTACCGTATTTCTTATCATTTTACTGATACTCATAGGATGTCTGATTTTATTTTTCTTGAATTATTGGGAAATTCGTTGGCTAACAATTATTCCATTTTATGTCGTCGTCCTCTTTGTTTGTTTGCTTATTTTTGCCCTTCGCAAGGATACCGGTGTTGATATTATGGAAATATCCAATCTAATTATTTTCCTTGGTTTATTAATGACTTATCATCTATTCAAAAGGAGAGAAGTTGGCCAGTTAGAACGCTTTAAACGGCCATTTTCACTAGCGATAGCCTGTATATTTTTAGTATTATGTAATCCACTTTATAATGTGGCGGATGCGGCCCTTGCAAAAACGGACGCAGAAGTAAGATTACGTTACTACGAATCAACTAATTTAGTTCAGTTAGAAGAAGCAAAAGAGTTAGCAACAATTATTACAGGTGATCGGCGTTTCATGTTACAACAGTCTGAAACAGAGGATTTTCACAATCGGTATTTTTTTCAATCAGAAAACTACGCAGTAGATATTCATGGAATCTCTGGGGAAGTGTTTAATCTCCATCGTCGAACTAAACCGGTAGGTAATGAGTTATCAAATGATGAATATATTGTTCGTTCCAAACAATTGTTACAAAAGATGGGAAGAACTTTACTTCCAGATAATCAGATTAATATTTCTGTCACTGAAGAAGAATCACGAGTTAAAATTGAAATGCAGCCAAAGTTATCTGAGGGGTTTATGAACACGACAATAAGTTGGGAAAAGGAATCCCTTGTAGAATTTCATGAAAACCTAAATATTTATTCAATCGAGACCCTTAAGGATGTCAGAATTGATACTAAGATAATAGAATCTGTTCTAAATCAATGGTACAAATTACTTGGTCAAAAAAGGCCAGAATATGTAATTGATGATGTTCAATACGGCTATAGTAATCGAACGATTGAGATATACATTATTACTAATAATAATCATCTCATTACTATAGATGGACGAACTGGTGAAATTCTATATTTCAGTGGGAGCCTGGAAAGTCAAGGACAGGGCAATTTTGAAGAGATAGAAGCCAAAATACTAGCGCAAAAGAAAGTTAAGACAAAGGAATGGCAAAGAGAACGTCATTCTAATTTTTGGGAATGGAGAGAAAAAGATCCTGATGAAATGAAGCTTACTTATGTACACCAATTTGGCTACACAGAAGGACAACCACTTTTTATGTATGATAAAGGGTTCGATTATTATAGAGAAAAAGACAACAATATTAAAAACGCTTCTAGTAGAGAAGCATATGAAGCTGTTGCACAGGAGCTTGAGTACACACCATACGCATCAAGGGCAAAGCTTACAGAAGTAGTTGACGAAAATGATAAGATACATTTAGCATGGCTAATTGTGATTCAACCATATAAAACGTCAGAACATCGTCTGTACTTGGTGGATGTTGAAACGAAAGAGTGGGTCTCTCTATATGAATAAAAATGAAGAATGTGCTATTTTTCAAGATTTATATGACTTGTACATGGAAGAAGAAGTAGAGGGTGAGTCAAAACAATGGATGATGGAGCATGAGGCGAACTGTACCCATTGTCAAAAAGGGAAAATAGAACGGGAAGAAAAGCCAGTCCTTCATGAAGATAGTGAGAAAATATGGGGAATTCGTATAATGACGACGATGATTTATTGTCTTTTCTTTTTACTTTCAATTTGGATGTCCATTTGGTATTTGTGGTAAATGAGTAACTGGACAACTTTGGAGGACTTGTATTCCCTCTATTATGAAGAGATTTTCCGATATCTGCTGCAGCGAACAAGACAAAAGGAGCTTGCACAGGATCTTGCTCAGGATACATTTTTAAAAGCATTTAATGGGCTAGCTTCTTTTAAAGGAAAATCGAGTATTAAAACATGGTTGTATACGATTGCCCATCACACTTTTATAAACTGGTATCGTCGAGAAACCAAGTTTAGTAGGTATTCCCTAGAAGAAACCTTTTCTCTAGAACAAAAAATATACAAAAATCCAGAAGATGTACTTGCAAGAAAAACAGAACAAGCGCAGCTTTTGTCAGCCGTCTATTCCTTAAAAGAAGATTTTCAGACCGTATTAATCCTACGAGAATACCAAGAGTTATCGTATGACGAAATTGCGGAAGTTACAGGTTGGACCCTTTCAAAGGTCAAGACAAATCTACATCGAGCTAAAATTGAACTTCGAAAGTACATAAGTAAACAAGAGGGTGATGAAAATGAAATGTAGTTTAATACGTGATCTGTTGCCCCTCTATGTAGAAAGGGATTGTTCTGAAGTTACCAATCAACTAGTGAAGGACCATCTAGAAAATTGTTCTGAATGTCATGAGTTATATGAACTGATGAAATCTCCAATTGATGTAAAAGGGATTAGGGAAACCATTAGTTATCGTGCTGATAGCATCATTCCTGAAATTTGGAAGAAATATTATGGGCGGCTTTTAATTAAAGGAATTGGACTTTTTCTCATCGTGTATATAATAGTTGTTACGCTTCTTGTATTATTAAAATAATTCATCAAATAAAGAGAGCTTGGATCTTAGATCCAAACTCTCTATTTAATCTTGTTCAATCACAGCCACCACCACCACCATCATAGCTACCGCCACCACCATCAAAATGATGATGACTCTCCATTGTGAAATTTTGACTTTCACTCAGGTTAGCAAATGAATGAAGTGCTGGATCATGAGAATTGTGATGAATTTTTTTGTTCTTTCGGTCAATAAGCGAAGCCAAGGCAATGACTCCACCAAAAATAATGAGTAACCATATCATTGAAATCACCTCATCTTCATTATATCAGAAATTTCTTACAAATAATCGTTATTTTTCCAACTATTGGATGTTGTTAATGTATAATAATTGAAGATTCCTTGATACTCCTTCATTTACTTTTGGTTTCTTCATCGTATATTATATAGGTTAGTAGATTTTAATTCGTAACCCTAAAAACTGACATGAGAGAGGACTACTTATATGATTCGCCGTTTTTTTTCTTATTATAAACCGCATAAAAAATTATTTACCCTTGATTTTAGTAGTGCGATCGTTGTAGCTTTGTTGGAACTTGCTTTTCCATTAGCTGTCCAATGGTTTATTGACGACCTCTTGCCTGATGAAAATTGGTCGATGATTGTCTCAGTCAGTATTGCATTACTAGCGATGTATTTACTAAGTATGTTTTTACAATATATCGTGAATTACTGGGGCCATAAACTAGGAATCAATATTGAAACAGATATGCGTCAGCAATTGTTCCAACATGTTCAAAAGCAATCATTCCGATTTTTTGATAATACGAAAACTGGTCATATTATGAGCCGTGTGACAAATGATTTGTTTGATATTGGCGAATTGGCCCATCATGGACCAGAAGATGCTTTTATCGCTGTTATGACCTTTGTCGGTGCATTTTGGATCATGCTTACAGTTAACGTTCAATTAGCACTTGTGACGTTTCTTGTCGTTCCGTTTCTTATTTGGTTAATTACTTACTGCAATATTCATATGAACAAAGCATGGAAAAGAATGTATGGTGTAATTGCTGACATCAATGCGCGAGTAGAGGATTCAGTATCTGGTGTCCGTGTTGTTCAGTCTTTTACAAATGAAAAATATGAGATTTCTAGATTCACAACGAACAATCAAAAATTTCGTCTTGCGAAGCTCGCAGCTTATAAAATTATGTCCTATACATCATCAGGAATGTACATGATGACTCGTCTTTTTATTTTGGTTGTGCTTGTCTATGGTGCATGGTTAAGCTTCAAAGGTATTCTTTCCTATGGAGAGTTAGTTGGTTTTGTCCTTTACGTGAATGTACTCTTTAAACCAATTGATAAAATTAGTGCACTTATGGAGTTATATCCAAAAGGAATGGCTGGTTTTAAGCGATTTACGGAACTAATTGATTCAGTTCCTGAGGTTCAAGATCAAGAAGATGCTATTGAAGTGGGAGCATTAAGAGGAGATATCGTTCTAGAGAATGTTGGCTTCGCTTATGACCATAATAAAAAGGTACTCGATGGAGTAAATTTATCTATCGAAGCTGGAAAAACTATCGCCTTTGTTGGTCCTTCTGGAGCTGGAAAAACAACGATTTGTTCCCTTATTCCACGCTTTTATGATGTTAATGAAGGGAGCATCAAAATCGACGGGATTGATATCCGAGAAATGACGAAGGAATCACTTCGCCATAATATCGGAATCGTACAACAAGATGTCTTTCTCTTTACCGGTACTGTTAAAGAGAATATCGCTTACGGAAAACTTGATGCAACGGACGAGGAAATTGTTGAGGCAGCACGTCGTGCCCATTTAGAAGATTTTATCCAGTCTTTACCTGATGGCTATGAAACTGAAATCGGGGAACGTGGCTTGAAGCTTTCTGGTGGTCAAAAACAAAGACTAGCGATTGCCCGTATGTTCTTGAAAAACCCTCCAATTCTAATTCTTGATGAAGCAACATCAGCTTTAGATACAGAAACAGAACTTATTATTCAAAAGGCACTTAATGAACTTGCTAAAAATAGAACGACATTGATTATTGCACACCGATTAGCAACTATTCGCAATGCAGATCGCATTGTTGTTGTAACGGAAGAAGGTATTGCTGAAGAAGGTGGTCATGACGAATTGATTCGCCGTGGTGGCATTTTTGCTAATCTTCATAGCGTTCAATATCAACAAAGTTAAATAATTTTTAAAGGGGGAATACCTAATGAAGCTTCGTGTTTCTGCTGTTCAATACCATCTCCATACGATTGAATCCTTTGAAGAGTTTGCGAATCAATGTATTCATTATGTGAAAACAGCTCAGGAATTTGGTGCAGAATTTGTTTTATTTCCAGAATTTTTTACAACTCAGCTTCTTTCTATTGGGGATGAAAATGGTTCCCCTCTATCTATCAATGATTTACCAGGCTTTACTGAGCAATATCGAAACCTATTCATTGAACTAGCGCAAACAAACGATATCCATATCATTGGCGGAACGCATGTTTTAGAGCGAAATGGAAAGCTCTACAATGTAGCTCATCTTTTTTATCCAGATGGAAGAGTGGCTGAGCAAGCAAAGCTCCATATCACTCCAACAGAAGTGGAAGAATGGAATATGTCAGCTGGGGATTCCTTAAATGTGTTTGATACAGATAAGGGAAGAATTGCGATCCTTACTTGCTATGACATTGAGTTTCCTGAGATAGTTCGGATGGCAAAAGCAAAAGGTGCAGATGTGATTTTCTGTCCTTCATGTACAGATGATCGTCATGGCTTCCACCGTGTCCGTTATACAAGTCATGCAAGAACGATTGAAAATCAAGTCTATGTTGTGTTGACTGGTACAGTTGGTGCATTGCCGACCGTTGATTTTATGAGAGCCAATTTTGGGCAAGCAGCGGTACTCACGCCAAACGATATTCCCTTCCCGCCAAAAGGCATTATGGTCGAAGGTGAATTGAATAACGACATGATCGTTACGGCAGATTTAGATTTAGAATTATTGTATGAGGTTCGTGAAAGAGGGGCTGTTACCACTTGGCGTGATCGTCGTACAGACCTTTATGTTGACTGGGAAAAGGATGAAGTCAATGGCTTATCAAAGTGAGTTTTATGTATTTGATGACGGAAAGCCACTGCCAGCGGTTATTCGAAACTACAATACGAACGACTTTGATGAACTCATTCAAATTCAAGCGGAATGCTTTCCGCCACCATTTCCTTCAGAATTGTGGTGGAATAAAGAACAGTTAACGAATCATACGACTCTTTTTCCAGAGGGTGCGCTCTGTATGGAAATCGATGGAGAGTTAGCGGGGTCTTTGACAGGGTTATTAGTTCATTTTGATCCCAATCATCCACAGCATACTTGGGAGGATGTGACCGATAGCGGCTATATTCGTAATCATCAGCCTGATGGGAATACTCTCTATATTGTCGATATAAGTGTACGTCCGAAATATCGAAAGCTAGGGTTAGGGAAACTCATGATGCAGGCGATGTATCATCTTGTTATTCAAAAGGAACTCGACCGTTTACTTGGTGGAGGGAGAATGCCTGGATACCATAAATTTGCAGAGAGTTTGAGTGCTGAGCAATATGTGAATGAAGTTGTAAAAGGTGAGATAAAGGATCCGGTCATTACCTTCCTCATAAAATGCGGGAGAACGCCTCTGACAATTGTTGAAAACTATTTAGATGATGCTGAATCGCATAACTATGCTGTGCTAATGGAATGGAAGAATCCTTTTAAGAAATGAATGAACACCTATGGGTATATTATCCATAGGTGTTTTTAGTAGGTAAAATACTTTGTAGTTGCATTTACTTTTGATGAAAATAACTTGACATTCCATATCGATACTCGGCATAATATATAAAAAATTGAACGTGAATGAAGGACTAGTAAGCAACGGTGAAAGTGTTAGAGAGTGGAATTTATGAGCTGAAAGATTCCATCACAAGAAACCTGCCCAACCTACCTTCAGAGTCTTATGCAAACATAGGCGCGTGCTCAGCGTTATGAGTTAAGTGGAATGTTGCGACATTCAAGCAAGGTGGTACCACGGAGAGCTCAACCCTTTTCGTCCTTATTTTATAGGATGGAAAGGGTTTTTTTATGTTTCTGGAATCATGAATAAAACGATGGAGGAATTGGAATTCATGGATAAAAAGCGCATTGTTGTCAAAATTGGAAGTAGCTCTTTAACGAATTCAAAGGGTGAAATTGATAAAGCAAAGTTTATGGACCATATCCAAGCAATTGCAGCAGCAAGAAAAGCTGGACATGAACTCATCCTTGTTTCATCAGGAGCGGTGGCTGCTGGATTTTCAAAGCTTGGATATCCAAGTCGTCCTGTGACTTTAAAAGGTAAGCAGGCTGCTGCTGCTGTTGGTCAGAGCTTATTAATTCAGTCATATATGAAAGAGCTAAGTCCGTTTGGGATCCTTCCAGCTCAAATTCTTCTAACAAGAAATGATTTTTCAAAAAAAGAGCGCTATCGAAATGCTTATTCAACGCTTTCAGAGTTATTGGCAAGAGGGATTCTCCCAATTATCAATGAAAATGATACTGTATCTGTTGAAGAGCTCACCTTCGGAGACAATGATATGCTGTCTGCACTTGTAAGTGGAATGATCCATGCAGATCAACTAATCATTTTGACAGATATTAATGGTCTGTACGATCGAAATCCTCGAGAGAATCCTGACGCTAAAAGATTTGATTATTTAGACTCTATAACAGAAGCAATGCTGGGATTTGCGAAGGGTACTGGCTCAAATGTGGGCACTGGAGGTATGAAGTCGAAGCTAATAGCTACGCAAACGGCAAATTCTCTTGGGGTAAAAGTGTTTATTGGGTTAGGAAAAGGTGAAGATAAGCTACTCCGAATATTGGAAGGGAATGGGAACGGAACTTATATTGGGAGCAAGTTGTTAACCCCTGTAAAGAACAACAAACAATGGATATCACTTCATTCACCGGTAGCAGGGAAAATTTTTATCGATAATGGTGCCGAAAATGCCATTTTATCAAAAGGAAGCAGCTTGTTACCAGCAGGGATATATGGGGTAGATGGCGTATTTGATAAAGGAAATGTAGTGGAAGTGTACGGTAGGAATGGATTGCTCGGGAAAGGTGAAGTTCTCTATTCGTCAGAGGAAATTCGTAAGCTGATGGGAAAAAGAAAACCAGAGCTCGAAATAGAAAAAGTCTATTCATCAAATGAAGTAATTCACCGAGATCAGTGGGTTCAATTATTTGAGGGGAGAGATTGATATGAGTGAAGTTCTTTTAAAGGGACAGAAGGCCAAGAACGCGAGTTTAAGCCTGGTTGGCGTCACCACAGAAGAGAAGAATCAGGCTTTATTGAAAATTGCAGACGGATTGCTCATGGCTAAGTCCGTGATTATCGAAGAAAATGAAAAGGATCTACAGGCAGGAAGAGATCGTGGTTTATCTGAAAGTATTCTTGACCGTATTATGTTGAACGAAAAAAGAATCGAAGATATGGCTTCTGCGATTCAGCTTTTAGTTGAATTAAGGGATCCGATCGGGGACAATTTAGAAACGATAAAAAAAGAAAACGGACTCCATATCAAAAAAAATCGAGTTCCTATCGGGGTAGTAGGGATGATTTATGAAGCGAGACCGAATGTGACCGTAGATGCAGCTACATTATCGTTGAAAACAGGAAATGCTGTTATTTTGCGGGGGAGTTCTTCTGCTTACTACTCGAACAAAGCGCTAGTACAAACAATTCATGGAGCTCTATCAGAAACCAACCTTCCAGTCGATTCTGTCCAGTTAATCGAAGATACGAGCCGAGAAACAGCAAAAGAGCTGTTTACGTTAAATGACTATTTAGATGTATTGATTCCAAGAGGTGGAAAGAATCTCATCGATACCGTTGTGCGAGAATCGACGGTACCTGTTTTAGAAACTGGGGCTGGAAATTGTCATGTTTTCATTGATGAGACCGCTGAGTACAAGATGGCTGAGCGAATTGTTGTCAACGGAAAGACCCAACGTCCGTCAGTATGTAATGCAATTGAAACGGTATTGATTCATGAAAAATGGTTTCATCAATATGGAATTGAGCTTTTACAGGTCTTAAATAGTCGTGGGGTTGAGATTTATGGAGATGAACTGGTAGTGCAGGTGTTCAGAGAAGCGAAGCGGGCTACCGAAGAGGACTGGGCAACAGAATACTTGGCACTTAAGGTGAGCGTGAGGATTGTTTCTGATGTTCAGGAAGCTATTAAGCATATCAACACTTACGGAACGAATCATTCGGAAGCTATTGTTACTGAAAAAGTGGAGAATGCAAACCTTTTTATGATGAAGGTTGATGCTGCTGCAGTATATCATAATGCTTCTACTCGTTTTACCGATGGCTTTGAATTTGGCTACGGAGCAGAGATTGGGATTAGTACTCAGAAGCTTCATGCAAGAGGCCCAATGGGGTTAGAGGCATTAACTTCTAGTAAATACTTTGTTTATGGCAAAGGGCAAGTGCGGGAATAGGAAAGGAGCCCATTGTTCCTGAGAAGTTTGATTCTCTGTAGTGATGATTAATCGCAAGCAAAAAACGCTCACTTTGAGCGTTTTTTGTATTTTCATATATGATCTTCTTCAACTAACAGTTCGCGAATTTAAAGATCACTATTTAGGAGTTTTATGAATTTAATAACCTCATCATATTTTACCAGGGTCAATAGCTACTAACTTTCTATAAAGGTAGGTGTTGAATTTATTACATGGGAAAATAAGCGGAAAAAATCCTGCTAAATCAAGAAATTTACCTATTTCCCTATAAATAAACGGAATTTCTCCGATTGAGTAGCTACACACCTATAGAAAATCAAAAAACAACAATGAACATTGACAAAGCCTTTATTAAAATAGTTCCCTAGATATCTAGCGAACTATCTAAAGTAAAGTATACCTTTTATTTGAATCTCTGTTTCTGTACTTGTAAGTCCTTGAGTTGGAGAAGTTGTAGGCTCGCTTCATCTTGTTCCATCGAGAGTAAACCCAAATTGTTTTTTGTTTCTACAATCGAACCAGTTGGCAGAGCCAAGTAATGAATCATTTCCTTCCATAAGCAAGATGGATTGTTCCGAGAAAAGCGGTTTTCAAACATAACGTTAAAGTTAGAATCACAGAAACGCTGAAGTTCTTTCTTCCCGTTTAATAATATATTTAATCGATGAATTCCTTGTAAAAGGAAATTGGTTAAATTGGGGAAGCTATCATTCTTCATTGGACTACATGTAAATTGTTGGATTTTTCTTTTGTTCCCTTTTTGGAAGGAAACAACTGTTTCAACCGCTGATGCCATATGAGCATCTCCTGAGAGAATGATACATTGTTTAGGATTCCATTTTGAAATTTGTTCATGAAAGTCATGATAGCCTTTCCCGTTAAAGAACCAAAATTCCAAGTCAAACGCCGTTTTTACAGGGAGTTGGAACAACGTCAAAGGGGACACATATTGAAATAAAAATGACTCAATCAAGCGAATTCCATAGAATGGAGCCGGTGAAACTAGGATAAGAGGGGAACCACTTTTCCAACCACTGTTCTGTAACTGTGTGGAAATGATTTTCCATCCATCTTGGCCAATTAATTGGGGCCCTGATGTGAGTTCCTTTATTATCCTCCCAGTTGGAGTAGGTTTAGATGCAGGTTCAAATGAACGCATTGTACGCGTATCTAGGAATAATGCTTTTGGATGAGTGGGTGCTACAAAGGACCATTCTTGGAAGGTGAGTAGCTGTTCTTTCCAGGAATCATACGTAGTGGAATGAATTTGATAGGAATACATATAAGATTGGATGTTGTGCAGAAAACGGTTATCAAATTGATCGGGAGAATTTCCCCAACACTGAAAGGCCCAACAGGCAGCTAGTCCATTAGCAATTACATGCCGACCTAGAGGGGAATGTTCGACGTTCTTTTTCCACTCATAAGAAAGATTCCAATCATCGGTCACATCATGATCATCAAACATCATATAGGTTGGGATATTCGCTAATAATCTACGAACCTGCGGAAGCGTTCGTTGGAATTGTTGAAGATTTTTTAATTGCTCTTCATAATTTGTTTGATCCTCCAAAAAGTCTTTTTGAGTCACATCCACATACCCTTTTATGGCTAACTCCTCAAAGGTCATAATATCCTTTTCATTGGTGCTATTCCATAATACAGGATTCAAGCTTAACAAATACATGGCTGCGAACTCACCAAATGTGATGAGATGATTATGTGAATTCCTTGAGGTAAAATGGCAAAAATCCTTCATAATAGATTGCCGACTATGAACCTGTTTCAAAGCTTTCTGAAAACGAGGTTCCTTTAAGCGGCTCTCGAACATAGTTAAATCCTCTTCATATCCGATTAGTTCCTGAGCTAAATCAATAATGAAAGGGAAAATCGGATCGGCTACATCATCCGCATAAATTTGGTCACCGACTAAAAATAGGGCACCTGGACGTTCGCTCGTATCAAGATAAGTTTCCTTTAGTTTCAAGTCTCCGGCAGCAAGTGCATCTTCGCCTTTTCCATGTGGTTTTCGACATGACCCGAATAATTTCTTTTCATTTTTTGTCGCGATAAAAAAGGTGGGGTACTTTAACGGTGTGTAGGCTATAGAATCAGGATTATTTACATCTAGCAAACCGAGACTATTAAAATCAAATTTTTCATTTGAATTGGAAAAATGAAGATTATATCCTATTAGAGCTTCAACTGGGAAAGAGCCACTAATCTCAATTAGATAATGGAAAAGACGTTTGCCTAAATGAATACTTTGAATATTTGTAGTAACTTGTATAGATATATATTGGTAGTTACTTTCAAAGTTCTGTACCTCAAACATTTCCGCTCTAATATCATATTCTTCACTCGTCGCTACCCAAATATAGATTTTCGTAGGCTCAACTCTACGAATAATAGGTCCTGCTAAAAGCTTTGGTATTTTCATGGACATCACAGCTCCATAAATCGAGTTGTGATAGTATATTCATCTATTGGGATTCATGTGTAAGAGACTGAATAGTAATCCCGGCATTGCTTAATCCTTCTGAAATGGTTTTGGCAAACTGAACAGCGTGTGCGCCATCACCATGAAGACAAATGGTATCTGCTTGTATGGGAATTACACTTCCATCAACAACTATTTTTCTTTCGAGAACCATGTGAGTGACTTGCTTTAAAGCAGTGCGATCATCATGAATAAGAGAATTCTTCTTACTTCTTGGAGTTAAAGTACCATCGCTTTGATAGGTCCGATCGGCAAAAGCCTCGTTCGCAGTTCGTAAACCAATTTTTTTCCCAGCTTTTATGAGCTCACTCTCAGCTAAACCAAATAAGATTAGCTTAGGATTTACTTTATAAACAGCTTCTGCAATTCCTTCAGAAAGTTCAGGGCTCTTAGCAGCCATATTATAAAGAGCACCGTGCGGTTTTACATGCTGCATTACGCCACCTTCTGCTTGGACAAAAGCGTTGAGCGCACCAATTTGATAGATTACAAGATCATAAGCTTCTTGTGGAGAGATGTTCATTTCTCTTCTTCCAAAACCATTTAGATCAGGCAATCCAGGATGTGCTCCAATCGCGATGCCTTTTTCGAGAGCAAGCTGTACCGTTTTTCTCATTGTATGAGGGTCTCCAGCATGAAATCCACAGGCAATATTGATACTTGTCGCGTAGTTCATTAATTCTTCGTCATACCCAAGCGTGTATCGGCCAAAACTCTCTCCCATATCACAATTTAAATCTATAACATGCATATGAATTACTCCTATCTAAATTTGAGTTCAATCGCTCGCTTAATGGTTGCTATGTATTTTTCGGTTTTCCTAAAAAGGACTTGTGCTTCTTCAAGTGTAATCATTTGAAAACGAACTTGGTCCATAGGTTTCATTTGCGCAAGGAGCGGTAAATCTATGGAGATAACTTGAGCGATCTTTGGGTATCCTCCCGTTGTTTGTCGGTCTGCTAAAAGAATAATCGGGGAACCATCGGGTGTTACTTGGATAGTACCAATCGTTACAGCCGCAGAAAGCATTTCCGTATGCTCTTTTTGCATCAACTTCGGTCCACTTAAACGATAGCCCATTCTGTCCGCTTCTGCTGTAATAGTGAAGGGTTCATTGATTAGAAGGCTTTTACTTGCATCTGTGAATAAATCAAACTCACGCCCTTGTAGCAAACGAACGATGGGGTGTATCGTTTTTAGAAAGGGTACGAACCAATTTTCAGACGCCTTGGTATGTACATATTCTCGTATCTTTTTAGACAGCTCATTTAAGTAGCCAATTGTGAGCTGGTCTCCTGACTGTAGAACACGTCCCATCACCCCTCCCAATTGTCCTCTCACATAAGTGGAGGCACTTCCCATTACAAATGGGGTGACTATACCACCAGAAACTGCCAAATAAGCACGAGCGCCATTTTTACATTTTCCGAATTGCAGTGTACTATCTTTTTTAACAAAAATAGGACGACCCATTGAGACCGGCAAACCATCTATTGATGGGGATAAGTCTCCCCCACATATCGCAATAAGGCTGTCTTTATGAAACTGAATAGAGGGACCCACTATTGTCATTTCGATGACAGGTGTATTTTCCTCATTCCCAACTAATAGATTGGCAATCCGAAAAGAAAGAGAATCCATTGCCCCACTAACGACTACACCATACTTTTGATAGCCATATCTGCCTAAATCCTGAATCGTTGAAAAAAGGCCCGGTTTAATAATCGTCATCATGATCGCGTTTGCTCCATTTCTTTGTATTGCTCCAGGCTGATTGGAGTAAAGCGGACCCTATCTCCAGCTCTTAATAAACTTGGCACTTCGTTACTAGGTAGAAAAAGATCTACAGGTGTCCGACCGATTATTTGCCAACCACCAGGCGTTTCAATTGGATAGATTCCCGTTTGCATTCCAGCAATCCCAACTGAGCGTGCAGGGATTTTCAGTCTCGGAGTTTCCTTTCGTGGTGCAGCGATTTTTTCGGACATTCCACCTAGATAAGGAAAGCCAGGAGCAAAACCAATCATGTAGACGATATATTCACGTGAGGTATGAATATGGATAACTTCATCTATAGTTAAATTATTTATTTTTGCCACATTAATAAGATCTGGTCCAAACTCTCCACCGTAGCAGACAGGTATTTCAATTATTCTATATTTCTCACGTTCGTCCCAGCTTATATTTGAAAGCAGGTGAGATAATTCCTGACATACCTCTTCGTAAAAAAGAACGGTCGGATTGTAAAAGACGGTTACAGTTGTGAAAGCAGGGGTAAATTCAATTATCCAATCGGGAGGATATTCTTCTAAATATTTTGAAACGAGCTGAACATGCTTGTGGATGGTTGGATTAATGATTTTCCCTAACTCCAAAATCACGGCTTGATCTCCTAAAGGATAAAATTGTAAATCCATGTTAGAACCCCTTTATATCTTTGTAAAAATTATTATATTATGAAATTGAGAATTTTCATATTTTTTAAGAAAAAAAAGAAACTTTTTCCAGATATATATGGTCTAATAGTAATAGAGCATTTCGTTTGGAAAGGGGAAGTGAAGCGTGCAGCGAGACAAGAAAAAGAAGAAAACACATGTGCCTTTTCGTGTAAATATTATATTTTTTGCAGTTTTCCTAATGTTTTCCTTGCTTGTCTTAAGATTAGGGATTGTGCAAATTGTGCACGGTGAGGATTATAAAAGGGAGATTGAAAAAACAGAGGACATCATTATTAGTCATTCGGTTCCCCGCGGAAGAATGTTTGATCGGAATGCCAATGTCATTGTAGACAATACACCTAAAAATGCCATTACATATACTAATTATGGGGCTAGTCAAAAGGAAATGTTTGAAGTTGCCGAAAGACTTGCTCAATTAATAGAGCTTCAGCCAAACAAGGTTCAAGAGAGAGATAAGCAGGATTATTGGATAAAAGAAAACCCTAAACTTGCCAAAGCGAAGGTTAGTAAAGAAGAAAGAGATCAGCTTGGTGATAAGCTTGAGGGAAAAGAATTAGATAAAGAAATCTATGATTTAACACTTGAACGCATAACTAAAGAGGAGCTTCAGGAATTAACAGAAGAAGATTTAGAGATATTAGCTATTTATGTAGCTTTTAATAGCGGCTATGCGCTGACTCCGCAAATTGTCAAAAATGAAGGCGTTACTGATGAAGAGTTTGCATCGGTCAGTGAAAATCTTCAATATATGCCAGGAGTAGATACAACCACCGATTGGGACAGAAAATATGCCTTTGGCAACACACTCCAAACGATTCTTGGCAACGTAACGGATACGAATGAGGGGATTCCAAAAGAAAAGCTTGATTACTATTTGGCGAGAGATTATAACCGTAATGATCGAGTAGGAACAAGCTATTTAGAAGCGCAGTATGAGGATGTTCTTCATGGCCAAAAAGCGAAAGAAAAAAATGTCACCGATAAAGCAGGAAATATTGTGAGCACCGAAGTTGTTTCAGAAGGTCAAAGAGGAAAGGATCTTGTCTTAACGATTGACATGGAACTTCAGCTTGCAGTGGAGGAAATTATCGAGAAACATTTACTAGACGCTAAAAAGATTCCTAATACAGGCTTTTTAGACCGAGCATTTGCTGTTCTTATGGATCCGCGTACTGGGGAAGTGTTGACGATGGCGGGGAAGCAATATGCACGTAACGAAAAGACAGGACAAATGGAAATGAGAGATTTTGCTGCAGGAACGATCAATACTTCCTATAATGTAGGGTCCTCTGTAAAAGGTGCCACGATTTTAACGGGATTTCAAACGGGGGCGATCACACCAAACACCTATTTCCTTGATCGACCGTTGAAAATTAAGGATACACCATTAAAAGGTTCTTATAGTAATAATCTTGGTACCTTAAATCCGGTTGGCGCACTTCGTCTATCATCGAACGTCTACATGTTTGAGACAGCGATTCGAATAGGTGGGGGAAGATATGAATACGACAAGCCATTGAATCTTAATCTTAAAGCGTATGATACGTTTAGAGATTCTTTTAGTCAATTTGGATTAGGAACCAGAACAGGAATTGATTTACCAAGCGAGCAGATTGGTTTTAAAGGAGAGTCATCTAAACCAGGTTTTATACTCGATTTATCTATTGGTCAATATGATACGTATACACCAATGCAGCTTGCTCAATATGCATCGACCATTGCTAATGGTGGAAATCGAATTCAAGCTCATTTAGTTAAAGAGATTCGCGAACCAATTATGGAAAATGAAAAATTAGGACCAGTGTTCGAAGAAATTCAACCGAAAATATTAAATCGTCTAGATTTAGATCCAGGTTGGATGGAAACTGTGCAGAAAGGTTTTCGAGAAGTCGTAACATCCGGTACTGCAAGAAGTGCTTTTACCAATATGACAATTGATTATCTGCCAGCAGGAAAGACAGGGACAGCTCAAGCATTTTACGATGGACCAGAACGGAAAAATTACGATGCGCCGCCTTCTGTCATTAACCTAAGTTTTGTTGGCTATGCACCATATAACAATCCGGAGGTAGCAATAGCTGTCATTGTTCCGTATGCATACACTGGAAGTAGTGGATACCCTTCTACAAACTTGAAAATTAGTAGGGATTCGCTAGATGCGTATTTTAACTTGAAAAAGAGAAGAGAAGATGAGAAGCTCACAGAAATCAATTCTAATTAAATAATTTAACCTGTATAAACTTTGAGGAGACCCATTCGGGCCTCCTCTTTCGTTATTGATTATTTTGCAATTGTTGCTGACCAAGTCGGACAAGGCGTTTTGTCATTTCTCCTCCAACTGATCCATTCGCACGCGCGGTCGTATCTGCACCAAGCTGCACTCCAAACTCGTTGGCGATTTCTTCCTTCATTTGGTTAAGAACATTTTCAGAACCAGGAACCAATAGTTTGTTTCTTGCCATGATACACCACTCCCTAGCATGGATTGAGCAATTGCTAGGTCGCTCATCTTTTTTTCAGAGCAATCACAAAGCAATTGCTCATCATTAATTTGCCCAAAAGCAGAAATATTATTTTTAGATTTTGACCATAAGGTAAGTGAATTAATTGGAGAAAGGATGCCTAGAACAACTCTTTTTCGCATGTTTTCTTAAGATATAACTTAAAATATTCGTAAGTGTATACTTTTCTGTTGTAAGTCAAGTTTCCTATAAGTTAAAATGTTTACTAAAGTAAACTTTTTTATGTGAATCCATAGTTAAAGTGTGATAATGGGGATTGTGATAAATTTTCGGAAGATAGTTCGGTAGGTCTTTCGGTTTATATGTTTTACTGTGCAATAGTCACCAAAGGAGGAGAAACTAAAACATGGTTGATAATCTATTGCTGGCATTTGGTCTTACATTAATGGCTGGCCTCGCTACGGGAATTGGGAGCATCTTAGCTTTTTTTACAAAAACGACAAACACTAAATTCTTATCCTTAGCCCTTGGTTTTTCTGCAGGTGTCATGATTTACGTATCTATGATTGAGATTTTTGTAAAAGCCAAGGTCGCATTAGTAGGGGCATTGGATGAAACATTAGGAAATTGGGCAACAATTGGTGGCTTCTTTGGTGGGATGCTTCTAATTGCTTTAATCGATAAATTCATTCCGAAGCAAGGAAATCCACATGAACTGAAGAAAGTCGAGGACATGAATGCTTCAAGTAAAGCGGTCCAAGATTCTACCCTTTTGAAAATGGGGACATTTACTGCATTGGCCATTGCTATTCATAACTTTCCCGAAGGGATTGCTACATTCACTTCAGCTTTGCAGGACCCAGCATTAGGAATACCGATAGCGATAGCGATAGCAATTCACAACATTCCAGAGGGGATTGCAGTTTCTGTACCAATCTATTTTGCAACAGGAGATAAGAAGAAAGCTTTTAAGCTTTCATTTTTATCAGGTCTGGCAGAGCCAATCGGGGCAATTGTCGCATATTTCCTTTTGATGCCGTTTTTGAATGATATCATATTTGGAATTATCTTTTCTGGTGTAGCTGGAATCATGGTCTTTATTTCTCTTGATGAATTACTCCCTGCTGCGAAGAAATATGATGAAGCTCATATTTCCATTTATGGACTGATTGCTGGGATGGTTGTCATGGCTGTAAGTTTGTTGCTTGTAATATAGGGAACAACAAAACATTCGCTGAATGGCGGATGTTTTTTGTATTGTTTTAGCATTCAAAGAGGTATAAAATGAGTTGTAAACGACTCTAGGTGAGGAGTGTAAACAATTGAAAGATAGAGAAATCCCTCTTAGAGAAAAGAGTATTGTCTTCATTGGCTTCATGGGTGTAGGTAAAACGACAATTGGGAGAAGAGTCGCGAAAAAACTCTATCGTGACTTTTATGATACAGATGTAGAAATTGAAAAAGAATTTGGCATGCCTGTGACGAAAATTTTCGAGACAGTAGGAGAAGAAACTTTTCGTAAAAAAGAGAAAGAAATGATTATTCGTTTATGCAAACAAAGGTTGAATATCATTTCGCTTGGTGGAGGAGCCTTTTTACAAAAGGAAATTAAAGATGTTTGTTTGAAAAACTGCCTTGTTTTTTTCTTAGACTTATCATGGGAGTCATGGAAGGAACGAATTAGTCTTATTATTGATAGTCGGCCAGTGATTCAGGGGCGTACATTAGAGGAAATCGAAGACTTATTTTATCAAAGGCAGGAAGTCTATTCCGTTCATCATTCAAGAGTATCTTTAGATTATCTGGAAATTGAAGAAACAGCCGATTACATTGCTGAATCAATAAAACTAGCCTGGGAATTATATGAACCACAAAAGTAATGGAAAGGAGTGGTCTTTTTTTGCGACTTAGAATAATTAAATCAATTCCTAATATGTTCACACTTGGGAATCTTTATTGTGGCTTTTTATCGATCGGATTTGCCGCAAATGGCGAATACAATAATGCTGCTATCCTGATTTTAATTGGGATGATGCTTGATAGTATGGATGGTCGACTGGCAAGGATGCTAAAAGCTGATAGCACATTAGGAAAAGAATTAGATTCGTTAGCCGATATTGTCTCATTCGGTGTCGCTCCGTCTTTTCTCGTGTATTATACATATTTTTATCAATTTGAACTTATTGGCTTAGTTGTTGCTGGATTGTTTCCGTTGTTTGGAGCTTATAGACTAGCCCGTTTTAATATTAGCTCTGATAAATCTTCGTTGAATTATTTTATAGGGGTACCAATTACCGCGGCAGGAGGTATCCTAGCCCTATTAACGTTATTTGGTGGGGAATTTCCAGATATTATTACGACGGTCGTTTATACGGCGCTTTGCTTTCTAATGATTAGCAGGATCAGAATCCCAAGTTTAAAAGAAGTACCTCTACCGAAATACGGAACGATTGTGACGGTGTTTATTGGCTGTTTACTTGTGGTGATTTATCGTGGCACGTACGTTAAGTTTCCATATCTCATTTATATAGCTGCTCCACTGTATGTCGCTTATGTAGCCTATCGATTTGTTAAAGGTAGAAATAAAAAGCATACAGACTGAGGATAGACCAGATCTCTAGCGATAAAGAGGTCTGGTTTTTTGTGCAATAAAAGGTGAAAAAATAAGGTAATATTTTCAAAGATCAACTATAATGGGGATTGGTTTTAATTTTGTTTCGTTCAAGGAGAATTATATGGATCAAACGTTTACTTATAGAGAAAAAATAAAACAAATCTTCGTATTGCTTATCCCCATCCTAATTACTCAACTTGGGATGTTTTCGATGGTCTTTTTTAACACCATCATGTCAGGGAAGTATAGCCCCTATGATTTAGCGGGTGTGGCGATTGGTACTTCTATTTGGAACCCTGTTTTTACTGGATTAAGCGGAATTTTGCTAGCAGTGTCGCCGATTGTGGCTCAACGTTATGGAGAGAGAAATACAAAGGAAATCTCCGTTACATTGACGCACGGGATTTATTTAGCAATGATAATTGCTGTAACAGTTTTAATTATAGGCTTCTTTTTGTTAAAGCCATTATTAGGATTGATGAATTTAGATGCTAATGTAGAGTCTGTTGCCCATGATTATCTTATCGGCTTAAGTATTGGAATTATTCCTCTGTTTGTCTTTAATACGTTAAGATCGTTCATATATGGACTAGGAAAGACCCGTATAGTCATGTACATTCTTTTATTGGCATTGCCACTTAATTTATTTCTTAACTATGTGTTGATTTATGGGAAATGGGTTTTTCCAGAGCTTGGTGGTGTCGGAGGAGGATATGCTTCTGCGATTACGTATTGGTTTATTTTAGCAATGACAGTACTTGTGATTGTCATGCAAGAGCCATTTAATCAATATGTGAAATTATCAAGCTTCAAAATGTTTAAATGGAGTAAGTGTAACGAAATATTAAAAATCGGAGTTCCAATGGGGTTGTCGATCTTCTTTGAAACGAGCATGTTTGCAATTGTAACCATTTTAATTAGCCAATATGATGTCATAACGATTGCTGCTTATCAAACGGCACTGAATATTGTTTCGTTCTTGTACATGATACCTTTAAGTATTTCCACAGCACTTACTGTTTTGGTTGGCTATGAAGTAGGGGCAAAAAGAAATAAGGATGCAAAAATATATAGTTTTTTAGGTATTGGGTTGGCTATCCTCATTGCATTTATCACTGGAATCCTTGTCATTACGTTCCGATATGACGTGGCTGGATTATATTCGAATGAAGCGGCAGTCATTAAACTAACCGGGCATTTTCTCATCTATGCTTTATTCTTTCAAATGTCGGACGCGCTTCAAGCCACGACTCAGGCTGCATTAAGAGGGTATAAAGATGTGAATATTGCCTTCATCATGACATTAATCGCTTATTGGCTAATTTGTTTACCTTTGGGATATGCATTAGCTCATTTTACAAACCTTGAAGCTAGCGGATATTGGATTGGTCTTTCGATTGGTCTTTTTGTGGCAGGGATTGCGTTAACCACTCGATTACTTCAAGTGCAAAAACGGAAATTTGGAGTAATACAGGAAAAAGTAAGTTAATAGTATTTTGGAAAACAAGGAGCGAGACTGTTTCTTGTTTTTTTATTGACTTGAAATCAAACTCGAATTATATTAGTGATGGAGATAGTTAAACTATTTAACAATTAAAGTGTGAAATTATTTAACAGCGAGGTGATAAATAAAATGTCTAAGGAAAATATTCAGTCAATCGTCGATAGGTATATTGATGTATCCTTCTCGGTAACGAAAAAAGAAGAAGCACTGATGACGAAAGAGTTGGGGAGTGAAATTACTCAAGACCAACATTATATTTTACGGTATATTTACCGCGTCGGATCGTGTACGTCGACAGAGCTTGCTGAAGCATTTGAAGTGAAGAAGAGTGCTATTACTGCGATTATCAATCGTCTTTGGGAAAAGGGTTTTATTAAACGAACTCGAGATGAAAAAGACCGCAGAGTGGTGTACCTAACTTTAACGGAACAAGGGGAAGAATTTTTTCAGAGGATAGAGGAAAAGATTAATTGTCTGATAGAAAAGTTAATTTCTAAATTTGAACCTTCAGAAATGGAACAGTTCATTAAAACGTATGAAAAGCTTAATCAAATGTTAATTGAAATTAAAGACAATCAAATCGACCATTTGTAGAATGTTCTCAAACAAATTTTACTGGAGGAAGGTAACGTGAATTTTATCATTAGAAGAAAGTGGTTCGTTCTTGTTGCTTGGATTGCAGTTGCGGTAGTCTTGTTCTTAACGGCACCAAATATGGGAGAGCTGGTTCGAGAAAAAGGACAGATTAAAGTTCCTGATGAATATTCTTCTGCTCTTGCTGGAGAAATCTTGAAGGATGTTCAAAGTCAAGAGGGTGGGGAAAATGAAACTACCGTTGCTTTAGTGTTTCATAATCCTGATGAACTAACCTCTGAGGACAAAAAGGAAGCAGAAAAAGCGATTCGAATTCTTGAGGAGCATGAGGATGAGCTGGGGATTACGAGTATCCTCACTCATTTTAATGACGATGTTCTTAAGGAACAGCTAGTTTCCGAGGATGGTAAAGCGATTCTGGCGTCTGTAAATTTGAAATGGGAAGACCGTGAACCGAAGGAATTAAAAGATGCATTGTACTCAACCTTAGAAGATGTAAAAGTTGATTATTATTTCACGAGTGAATGGTTAGTAAACGAAGATTTAATGAATAGCTCTCAGGAAGGCGTTAAAAAGACTGAAGGGATTACAGTCGCATTTATTATAGTAGTGTTGCTACTTGTATTTAGATCCTTCATAGCGCCGTTCATTCCATTGATTACTGTTGGGTTTTCGTATGTAGCATCCCAATCGATTGTTTCCTTTTTAGTGGATCAGTTCAACTTCCCGATATCGACCTATACTCAGATATTTTTAGTAGCGATTTTGTTTGGGATCGGAACTGATTATTGTATTCTCTTACTTAGCCGTTTTAAAGAAGAGCTGACGCAAAAAGAAACAGTAGCAGAAGCCATTCTAGAAACATATCGAAATGCTGGCCGAACGGTTTTATTTAGCGGGCTTGCCGTAATGATTGGATTTGCTGCAATTGGATTTTCACAATTCATTCTTTATCAATCAGCTGCAGCAGTTGCAGTAGGAGTTGCTGTATTACTTATTGCATTGTTTACTATTGTTCCATTTTTTATGGCAGTATTAGGTCAAAAGCTATTCTGGCCATCAAAAAGTAAAGCTGAGCATGGTGATAGTAAGCTTTGGGCAATGGCTGGTAAGTTCTCACTTTCACGACCATTTGTTTCTTTACTCGTTGTGGCAGCTATTTGTGTACCGTTCTTAATTAGCTATGACGGAGAGTTATCATATGATTCTATGGAAGAAATCAGCGGTGATGTTGGTTCTTTGCAAGCTTTCAACGCGATTGCGGATAGCTTTAGCCCAGGTGAAGCAATGCCAACACAAGTTGTTGTAAAAAATGATGAAAAGATGGACTCAGTTGAATACATCGCACTAGTTGATCAGATTACAAAGGAATTAGAAAAAGTTGACTATGTTCAAACCGTTCGTTCTGTAACCATGCCTGTAGGTGAGCCAATTGAAGAATTTCTTGTGGCAAAACAAGCGCAAACCTTGGGAGATGGACTTGGAGAAGGGAAAGAGGGTTTAACGAAAATTAGTAATGGGTTGCAGGAAGCAAGCGATGAATTATCAAAATCTGCCCCTGAACTAAATAAAGCAACAGATGGAATCAATGAATTAATTACTGGAACAGGTAAGCTTCAAAATGGATTAACAGAGATTCAAACGAATTTAGCAAAAATCGAAACTGGCATTCGTCAAGGGTCTGCAGGTTCTACGGAGATAAGTAATGGTTTGAAACAGGCTAAAGCTGGGGCAGAGCAATTACTTGACACGTATCGTTCAGAACTATTATCCAATTATGATTTAATGGGGAAAAATCTTTCTGTATTAAGTGGTGGCTATCAGCAAGTTGGTACAGGGATTGCTGGTTTATCAGATGCTGCAGGGCAATTGTTTAGCCATTTAGATAGCAACTACCCAGCGCTTGCAGTGGATCAACAATATCAAGTATTGAAGGACACGATAGATACAATACTTCATGGCATTCCGAACCAACAACCAGGTTTAATTGATTCTATCAATCAACTAAACTCTGGAGTTGCAGGAATTAATGATGGTATGAAGCAGGCGAATGCAGGCTTTGATTTAGCCTTGCAAAAAGGAAAGAGCGAACTTGGTACGGGTCTTCAGCAACTGATTGAAGGAATTGAAGCTCAACAAGCAGGTCTTAATCAGTTAGCCGACGGACAAGGAATGATTGTAGACAATATTCCACAGCTGACGAATGGAATTGCTGGTGTCAATGATGGACAAAAGCAGCTTCTTGATGGATTCGGGCAAATTGGAGGTCAATTAACCCAATTAACAGATGGCCTTGAACAAAGTGCAGATGGTCTAAACCAAGTTTCAGATGGATTACAATCTGCCCAAGATTATCTTTCTGGTTTATCTGATGCAGGAGAGATGAGCGGTTTATATCTACCAGCTGAAGTGTTAGAAAGTGAAGACTTTACACAAGTGCTTGATACGTATATGTCAGAAGACCGCAAAGTGATGACATTTGATGTTATTTTTGAGGAAAGTCCCTATTCCAATGAAGCTATCGCACAAGTAGAAAGCATCAAAGAGGCAGTTAATCGCGCGACGAAGGATACGAAATTAGAAAATGCAGTTGTTGCTGTTGGTGGTATCACAAGCACAAATGCTGATCTAGATACTGTTTCTGGAAAGGACTATACAAGAACAGTTGTCTATATGCTAATTGGAATATCGATCATTTTAGTATTTTTATTCCGTTCATTGATTATGCCTCTATATATTATTGGGTCACTCATTTTAACATTTTTTACCTCGATGGCCATTAATGAAGTCATCTTTGTCAACATTTTAGGTCATGCAGGCATTAGCTGGGCGGTACCATTCTTTGCTTTCGTTATACTAGTGGCCTTAGGTGTCGACTACAGTATTTTCTTAATGGATAGATTCAATGAATACAAGAATTTAACTGTTTCACAAGCGATGTTTATGGCAATGAAAAAAATGGGGACGGTTATCATTTCAGCTGCTGTAATCTTAGGAGGAACGTTTGCGGCTATGATGCCATCTGGAATGCTGTCGTTATTAGAAATCGCTTCGATCACGATAGTTGGTTTACTCCTCTATGCTTTTGTCGTCTTACCATTATTTATCCCAGTAATGGTGAAAAACTTTGGAGAAGCAAACTGGTGGCCGTTTAAGCGAGAAAATTAATATGTTGAGGCTCTATCATAATCTGTAAACAGGTCATAATAGAGCCTCTTAATCTATTTTGCTATAAAGTGTGGGAGGGTTGATCGATAGAATGTTTCTAACATTTTTTCAAAAACATCTTGATACCTTTCATGGCGATAGTATATGATTAGATACAAATATCAAAAATACAGATAATTAAAAATTATTTATAAAATTAGTGCTTGGTTTATAAGGATATTTTCTTAAAATAGTTTTTTGAGAATGTCCGTTCATTACATAATCTTTACGAAAAAGGAAGGGACTTACGTGAAGTATTCATTCTCAGAGCAAACAAAACATTATTCATCATCAGCTGTAAGAGATATTCTAAATGTTATTCAACAAGGAAATGTCATTTCGTTTGCAGGTGGACTACCATCTGATGACTTTTTTCCAATCGAGGCTGTTCAAAATGCTTATGAAAAAGTGTTTGCTTCTGGAAAATCAGCCATGCAGTATGGGTTAACAGAAGGGTTCAAACCACTAAGGGAAGCTTTACAAGAAGTGATGAAACGTAAAGGAATTCATTCAACCGTTGAGACGACTCTATTAACAACAGGTTCTCAGCAGGTGATTGACTTGTTTTCAAGAGTCATGCTTTCAGAGGGTGATGTCGTATTAACCGAAGATCCTACTTATCTAGCAGCCTTACAGGTTTTCCGATCTTATGGAGCAAAAGTTGTTTCTGTAAATAGTGATGAAGATGGAATGGTACCTGAAGATCTGGAGTTAAAAATAAGAAAGTACCAACCGAAATTTATTTATATCGTCCCAACCTTCTCGAATCCAGTTGGTAAGATATGGAGTACCCAAAGACGACAAAAGCTAGTTGAGCTTTGCTATCAATATAATGTTCTTACATTAGAAGATGATCCATATGGGGAATTAAGGTTTTCAGATGAAGTGTATCCACCGGTTGCTTCATTTGATGTTAATCGAACTCATGTGTTATATACGAGTACTTTTTCAAAGACAGTTGTCCCTGCTTTACGATCAGGTTGGGTATCAGGCCCTCCTGAAGTGATTGCGATGATTGCGCAAGGTAAGCAAATGACAGATTTACATTCAAGTTCTATAGATCAACAAGCTCTTTATTACATTATGAGAGATTTTGATTTGGAGAGTCATGTCCAAACTTTGCGAGAAGAGTATTATCGTAGAATGATCGTTATGCGTGATTGTTTAAGTCAATTGGATCTTGGCTTGTTTAAGTGGCAGGAACCTAAAGGCGGTATGTTCATGTGGATTGAGGGTGAAGAAAGCCTTGATGTTACGAAGCTCCTGAATACAGCCGTGAAAAAGGGAGTTGCTTACGTACCTGGAGCACCTTTCTATGTAGACGAACCAAAGCTTAATACATTCCGCTTAAATTTTAGTCACTCTACTCCTGAGAACATTAAATTAGGAATGGACCGGTTAGTCTCGGTATTACTAAATCAAGTAACGGTATAAAGAATAGTAAAGAGTCAGTGAGTTTGTATACTGACTCTTTTTCTTTTGTTTTCTAAAAAGTATTATAAATATTCGCACATGTTTCTGATGTTGGTTCATAGAAACAATGAAGCTTAAATCGTCCGACATGTGGTTGATTATACCATTCGGCTGGACAATCCCCAGGTGGTCTGAAATACCATAAGCTAAATTTTGCTGGCCATATCCTTTCTCCTGCAATGGCTCGCCGTGCTAATTTTCGTTCAACCTCTCTTGCTGGCTGATAAAAATATCCTTTTAATGTTGCTTCGAATGCGTGCTCCTGGTATACCATCTGGTTCATCGTGCGAATCCCTTCGAAATCTGAACAATTTGCCCTTATTCGATTGATCGCAACATTTCCTACCATAAGCATCCCTTGTTGTCCTTCACCCTCGGCCTCAGCTCTAAGCAAACGCGCCAATAAATCTATATCTGCACTTGTCGCTTTTACGACTCCCATACTTTCACCTCCGGAAATCTTATACCATTTCATCTTATTCTCAAATTGTTTGATGTTTCCAATTCGAGATTAGTTAGCAAATGACAATTCTGCTAGAAAATTAAGAATAAATTTACAATAATTTATATCTTATTCACAATTGAACATAGTACAATGGTATTAATCGTCAAATAAGATTTTGCAGGAGGAGGATTATGACAGCGTTCACAAAAAATATGATTGTCATTTCCTTTGATTGTTTAGCAGCCATAGATTATTCACTCATCGAGACCCTACCAAACTTTCAAAGAGTTTTCGAAAATGGTTCTTTTTGTAAAAGGGTAAGGACTATATATCCATCCCTGACTTATCCATGTCATTCCACTATTGTAACGGGGAAGTATCCAAAAAATCATGGAGTTGTAAACAATACGTTGATCCAACCCGGTTCTGCTTCACCTGACTGGAACTGGTATAGAAGTGCGATCGAAGGTACGACACTTTATGATGAAGCTTATAAAGCAAATTTGTCTAATGCAGCCTTACTATGGCCGGTCACAGCAAAAGCAAAATCCATTCAATATAATCTACCGGAAATTTTTGCAAACCGGCCATGGCAAAATCAAATTGTCGTTTCCTTATTAAATGGCACAGCCAGCTATCAATGGGAGTTAAACAAGCTTTATGGGTATATTAGAAATGGCTTAAGTCAGCCAGAACTAGACGATTTTGTTCTTGAATCAACAGTGCATACGATTTTAAAGAAAAAGCCTAATCTACTGCTTGTCCATTTTACCGATCTTGATACGATGCGTCATGATTACGGTGTCCATTCACAAGAGGCTATTGATGCCATTCATCGTCATGATAAGAGATTAGGTCGAATATTAGATGCTCTTGAGGAAAGTGGTCAATTTTCTGAAACAACGATCATCATCTTAGGAGATCATGCTGCTTTAGACGAGAATAAAGCAGTGAATCTAAATGTCCATTTTAGCGATCAAAAATTGCTCACTGTAAATTCAAAAGGAAAAATATTAGATTGGAAGGCTTATTGTAAGGGCTGTGATGGTTCTGCCTACATCTATTTAAAAGATCAAGAGAATGGAGCTATCAAAGATAAAGTAGAAGGTATTCTTAAAAACTTAATGGCCGATCCGAACAATGGCATTGAAAAAATCATAACTGGGAAGGAAGCTGGTAAATTAGGGGCCGACCCGAACTGTGCGTTCATGATTGAAGCAGCATATGGATTTTATTTTATTGAGGATCATCTCGGAGAATTTATAAAAGAGGTGACTGAAGAAAATAGGTTAAGCAATCCGAAATTTTTACGTGCGTGTCATGGTTATTCACCTGACAAAGAGGATTATCAAACGTTTTTTCTGGCTTCAGGGAAAGGGATTCAATCAAGGCAAGAAGTACCTTCAATGGGGCTTATTGATATAGGTCCGACCTTAGCAAAACTGCTGGGTCTTGATTTAGGGGAGACTGACGGCCAGGTTATTGAACAATTTTTAGTATCTGTTTAAGGGGGATTAAATTGGAGAAAAAAATGACTACATCTGAACGAAGCTGGGCTCTATATGACTGGGCTAATTCAGCGTATACAATTGTGATTGTAACGGCAATTCTGCCACTGTATTTCAAGTCTGCAGCAACGGAAGCGGGGATATCGGCCTCTACTTCTACAGCCTATTGGGGCTATGCAAATTCTTTTTCGACCTTAATTGTTGCGTTACTTGCACCCATTTTAGGAACAATAGCCGATTTTAAAGGCTTCAAGAAACGTTTCTTTACTTTCTTTGCCGCATTAGGAATTATATTTACTTTATTACTTGCTGTTGTTCCAGCTGATCAATGGATGATTTTATTGATTGTATTTGTCTTAACGTCAATCGGTTTTGCTGGATCGAATGTATTTTATGATGCCTTTCTCGTCGATGTTACAACAGAGAAACGTATGAATCGGATTTCAGCTAGTGGATTTGCCTATGGGTATATAGGAAGTACGATCCCATTTGTCATTTCGATTGCGATTATCGTACTAGCTCAAACAGGCACCATTCCTTTATCTGTTCCCGTTGCAAGTCAAATTGCCTTTGTTATTACAGCCCTATGGTGGGGGATATTCACGATTCCAATGTTGAAAAATGTGGAACAGAAGTATTATGTGGAACGTGTTCCAAATCCCGTTAAAGCTAGTTTTAAAAAGCTTTTAGTAACCTTCAAAAATATTAAAGTTTACCGCCCTTTATTTTTATTTTTACTTGCTTATTTCTTTTATATTGATGGAGTTAATACAATTATCAAGATGTCAACAGCGTATGGTTCAGATTTAGGAATTGATTCGACAACATTATTAATTGTTCTTTTTGTTACCCAAGTGGTGGCTGCTCCTTTTACTGTCCTTTTTGGAAAATTAGGAACGAAATACGGTGACAAACAATTAATTATGGTTGGCATATGTATTTATATTTTTATTTGTTGTTATGCTTTTTTCTTAGATTCTGCGTTGGATTTTTGGATTCTTGCCATGTTCGTTGGGATGGCTCAAGGAGGAATACAATCCTTAAGTCGTTCGTACTTTGGGAAGCTTGTTCCTAAAGAATCCTCAAACGAATTCTTTGGATTCTATAATATCTTTGGAAAGTTCGCCGCAGTTGCTGGACCACTTTTATTAGGGGTAACGACTCATATTACTGGCAAAACAAATTATGGAGTGTTCACTCTCGTTATTTTGTTTATTGTGGGTGCGGTTATCCTTCTTCGTGTACCAAATACAACTGAGGCCGTATCGATGCCTGCAGTATCGAAGGATTTGGATAAATAAATGGGTGAAACTTAGAATCCGATTATTAAGAAGAACAGCCAAGTACGAAAATTTGTACTTGGCTGTTTTTTCTTACCTTCATTTAAAAACTTCAGTTTTTCCAATTCGTTCTATTGCTTCTACAAGTCTTTCCTCATCTACAAGCAGACCTACTCGTACATATCCTTCACCATATTCGCCAAAGCCTTTTCCTGCAGCTACAGCTACATCTGCTTTTTCAAGGAGAAAATCGGCGAACTCCTCACTGGTAAAGCCATTAGGAACAGGTAACCAAGCGAAAAAGGAACCAGTCGGAGCTTCGGCATTCCAACCAATTGAATGGCATACATCCATTAAAGCGTTACGACGATTTTCATAGCGAGACACGAGCTCTTCAACGCATTGCTGCTCTTCTGTGAGGGCAGCAACAGCAGCTTTCTGAATGGCAGGGAATAAACTCACATAAAGATGATCCTGAATTAAATTCAAAGCGGAGATAATTTTTGCATTACCAACAGCAAAGCCTACACGCCAACCTGCCATATTATAGGTCTTTGATAAGGTGTACATTTCTACGCCAATGTCCTTGGCACCTTCAGCCTGAAGAAAACTGGTTGGTTTCTTCCCATCAAACCCAATCGCACCATAGGCAAAATCGTGAAGAATAGAGATATTATGCTCCTTCGCAAAGGCAACTGTTTCTTCAAAAAAGGCTAAATCTGCTGTTGCGCCTGTCGGGTTATTTGGATAGTTCAAGTACATGAGTTTCGCTGCTTCGACCTGCCCACTAGGAATTGCTTCATAATCAGGTAAAAACTGATTTTCAGCTTTAAGGGGGAACAACTCATATTGGACATTAGCAAGTACTGCTCCAGAAAGATAATCTGGATAGCCTGGGTCTGGTAAGAGCATAAGCTCACCTTCGTTTAATAGACACATAGGGAGTTCAACTAAACCTGTTTTTGTGCCAAAAAGAATCGCTACTTCTGTATTCGGATCGATTTCAACTCCATATTCGCGTTGGTAGAATTCAGCCGCGGCATTTTTTAATTCCTGAAGTCCGCGAAAAGGAGAATATTGATGCATTTCTGGGTCTTCAGCGGCACTTTGAAGGGCACGAACAATATGTGCGGGTGTCGGCTGATCAGGGTTCCCTTGCCCTAGATTGATAATGTCTCTTCCTTCTGCCTTCGCTTTATTAACTTTTTCTACAAGACTAGCGAAAAATTGAACTGGCAATTTTTTTAATCTGTCTGAGTATTCCATATGTTCCACCTTTAAAAAGTATTTGCGATTTTAGATAAAATTCTATAATCTTTAGTTAAAATTGTCTAGAGGGAGGCTTAACATGAAAGTTGCGTGTGTACAGATGGATATCGAGTTCGGGAATCCAGAGAAAAATTTTGAAGCTGTTAATCAATTTATTGAGGAGGCTGTTTCATCAGGTGCTGACACGATAGTTTTACCTGAAATGTGGAATACTGGTTATGCCTTAAACGAACTTGATAGATTAGCTGATAAAAATGGAGCGGCTACAAAAGAATTATTGTCCAGTCTGGCCAAAAAACATCAAGTGAACATAGTTGGTGGCTCTGTATCAACGAAGAGAGATGGAAAATTTCATAACACGATGTATGTGGTGGGACGAAATGGTGAAATTGTAGCTGAATATGATAAAGCCCATTTATTCAAGTTGATGGATGAGCATCTCTATATAGAATCAGGGCAGTCAGTAAATCGATTCACATTAGATGGGATCGACTGTGGAGGTGTGATCTGTTACGATATTCGTTTTCCAGAATGGATCCGTACTCATGTTTTACAGGGAGCGAAAATTATATTTATCCCGGCGGAATGGCCCAAGAAGCGAATTGACCATTGGCAATTGTTGCTTCAAGCAAGAGCGATTGAAAACCAATGCTATATCGTTGCAGTCAACCGAGTGGGAAATGATCCGAACAATGAATTTAATGGTCATTCGATGGTTATTGCTCCTTGGGGTGAGCTTCTAGTTTCAAAAAATGAGGAAGAAGGAATCTTTTACGCCAATATTGATATGGATGAGGTGGATAGGGTCCGTAGTACGATTCCAGTTTTTCAAGATAGACGAGAAGAATTATACTTATAAAAATATTTTTATTATTATAATTTTGTTGATTTCATCGTTATGTAAGCGTTTTTCAATAACTGTAATGTGAAATTTTTAGTTTGACAGAATTTTTGCAGACGAGTATTATCTAAATTAAATTCCAATATAAAATTTTCAAACTTATCCAGAGCGACTGAGGGACAAGGCCCTATGACGTCCGGCAACCCCCTAATGAAGGGAAGGTGCCAATTCCTGCAGAATGTTATTCATTCTGAAAGATAAGTCGAGATATAGTATTTCGATGCGTCTTTCAGTAGAAGGGCGCATTTTTATTTTTTTGAGATAGAAAAGAGGGTTGCATATGATTGAAATTCAAAATCTTTCAAAGATATACAAAACAAAGAATGATGTGGTAAAAGGTGTCGATAATGTGACACTATCCATCCAAAAAGGAGAAATCTACGGGATCGTTGGGTATTCTGGAGCAGGGAAAAGCTCTTTGCTGAGATGCATCAACTTACTCGAGCGACCTTCTACAGGGCATTTGACTGTAGATGGAACGGACCTTACTTCGTTAAGAGGAGAAGCATTACGTTTGGCTAGATTAAAAATCGGCATGATCTTTCAGCATTTCTATTTGATTAGTCAAAAAACGGTATTTGAAAATATCGCTTTTGCATTAAAGGCGGCAAAAATTCCGCCAAAGGAAATAACCAAAAGAGTTGAAAGTTTGCTAGAAATGGTGGGCTTGTCTGATAAAAGAAATGTATATCCTTCACAATTAAGTGGCGGACAAAAACAGAGAGTTGCCATTGCAAGAGCGTTAGCCAATAATCCGAAGGTTCTTCTCTGTGATGAAGCAACATCGGCTCTTGACCCGACAACGACTAAATCGATTTTGAATCTCTTAAAGAAAATCAATGAAGAGCTGGATATCACAATTGTTTTGATTACTCATGAAATGAATGTTGTCAAAGAAATCTGTCATCGGATGGCGATTATGCAGGACGGTAGGGTTATTGAAGAAGGAGCGGTCTATAAGATTTTTTCTAATCCGAAGACCGAGCTTGCAAAAGAATTTATTGCAAGTGTTGTTTCTTTCGAAATTCCTGAGTCAATTGTAAATAGCTGTACAGGTCCAATTGTGAAAGTGACATTTAGAGGGAAGGTTGCCGGTGAAGGGGTTATATCTGATACGCTGCAGCAATTCAATTTAAATGGGAACTTCCTCCATGGTTCCATTGAATATATTCAAGAGAGGCCTCTCGGAATTTTTGTAATGGAATTAAAGGGTGAAAAAAACGAAATTCAGAAGGCGCTTGATTATATAGAACAACGAGATGCGCAAGTGGAGGTGTTAAGAGATGGGATTTGATTTTGCACATTTCATTGAACTTATACCAGATATCAATACTGCTTTTTTACAGACGATTTATATGATAACCATCTCTCTTATCATTGCGGTTGTGATTGGACTTCCAATCGGAATCCTTCTGTATATTACGGATAAAGGGCTGATTTGGGAAAATCGACTTGTTCAAAATGTATTGGGGTTTGTTGTCAATATGGTCCGTTCGGTACCATTTATTATCTTGTTGGTTGCGCTACTTCCCCTTACCGATGCACTTGTTAAAACAACGATTGGACCAACTGCTGCAAGTGTATCTTTATCTGTGGCAGCTATACCATTTTTCGCTCGTATCGTTGAAACAGCCTTGAGGGAAATTGATAAGGGTGTTATCGAAGCGGCAATTGCAGCAGGAGCAACACCTTGGATGATTATTAAGGATGTTCTGCTCCTTGAAGCAAAATCAGGAATTATTTCTGGGATTACTTTAACACTTATTAGTTTAATAGGATTTTCAGCGATGGCTGGAACAGTAGGCGGTGGGGGAATTGGTGACTTGGCGATTCGCTTCGGTTATTACCGCTACGACAACACGATAATGATTGCGACTGTGTTGATTTTGATTATTTTGGTTCAGGTTATACAGCTCCTTGGTGACTTTATTGCCAAGGTTGTAGATAAAAGATAAAAAGGAAAGTAGGAAAATAATATGAAAAAGTGGTTAACAGCAGTACTAATTCTATTTGTAGCAGGATTTTTAGCAGCGTGTGGAGGAAATGAAGAAAAAGACGCTAGCTCAAAAGGGGAAGAATCTAAAGATATTAAGATTGGGGCAACAGCTGGTCCATATAGCGATATGTTATCAAAAGCAATTATTCCAGGTCTTGAGGAAAAAGGATACAAGGTTAAGGTTGTTGAGTTTAGTGACTATATTCAACCAAACAAAGCCCTAGATAATGGGGATATTCAAGCAAACCTTTTCCAACACACTATTTATCTAGAAAACTTTGCAAAAGAAAACAAAATGGAGTTAACAGGATTAATTGCTGTTCCTACAGCTCCAATGGGTATTTATTCGAATGAATTTAAGTCTATCGAAGAAATTAAGGATGGAGCAACAATCACAATTCCGAACGATCCAACGAATGCGTCTCGTGCATTTAATACCCTACAAGATGAAGGTTTGATTGTATTAGACGAAAAGGTTGATCCATTAACTTTTTCAGAGAAAGATATTGTAGAAAACAAGAAAAACTTAGTATTCCAACCAATTGAAGCAGGTCAGCTACCACGTTCAGTCGAGAGTGCAGACCTTGCGGCAGTTCCTGGTAACTTTGCTTTAGCAGCTGGAATGGATTTATTGAGTGCATTAGCTCTTGAAAACATGGATGATTCTTATCGTAACGTCGTTGCAGTGAAAACAGAAAATAAAGACGAGCAGCTAGCGAAAGATATTAAAGCAGTTGTCGAATCTGATGCATTTGAAAAGGTTATTGATGAAGAGTTCAAAGGCTTTGGAAAACCAGAGTGGATGAAATAAAAAATTGGATTTTTGAGGGCCCACTTTTTGAAGTGGGTCTTCTACCATATTTGGAGGGGGAACGATGGTGACTTTTTCAGTACATGGGGCACCGAGCGAATACATATTGCAAGAAGGTGCATTAAATCTATTAGAATCAAAGCTTCTGGAAAGAGGGTTAGAAAAAGTTCTAGTTGTTCATGGAAAAAAATCATGGGACGCAGCAAAACCTTATTGGCCTCTTTTTACAAAAGTTGAGTACGCTGAGCATACATATAGTGGGGAATGTTCCATCGAGGAAATTGCCCTTGTGTCTGAGTTGGTTAAGACAGAAGCCTACGATGGGGTAATAGGTGTCGGCGGAGGGAAGGTATTGGATCTGGTTAAGGCCGTTTGTGACACCACTCGCGTACAAGCAATTTTGATTCCGACTTTAGCCTCCAATTGTTCTCCGTGGACACCTATAAGTGTTCTATATGATCAGTCAGGTTCTTTTATCCGATACGATGTATATCCAGTTTGTACAAGCTTAGTTTTAATTGAACCGAATATCTTGGTTGCTGCACCCGTTGACTTATTTATCGCAGGTATTGGCGATACGTTAGCAAAGTGGTATGAAGCAAATGTGCAAATGGCTGGAATTGAAAACAAGCCTGTTCCATTACAAATATCTCATTATACTGCAAGACAATGTAAAGACCTTATTTTAGAGCATTCAGAAGAAGCAATTAAAGCTGTCCAATTAGGCATTCTAAATGATGCTTTTATTAAAGTGGCAGAAACCATCATTATGTTAGGTGGGATGGTCGGTGGATTTGGCGATCATTATGGTAGAATCGCAGGAGCCCATTCCATCCACAACGGACTAACTATAATAGAGGAAACTCACCATACTCTCCATGGGGATAAGGTCGCTTATGGAATCCTCGTTCAGCTTGTTTTAGAAGAAAAGCTAGCAGAAATTGAGGAGTTGTTGCCTTTTTATAGAGGGATAGGTCTTCCAGTTTCTCTTACTGAATTAGGAATTAAAGAAGTATCGAAAGAGTTAGTCACAAAGATGGCAAAAAAAGCTACGATTAATGCAGAATCGATTCATGTGATCCCGATTGGTCCAATTACTGCAAAAAGAGTTGAAGAGGCGATATTTGAGCTAGAGAAAAAAATATGAAATCAGTTCATAATTTACTACTAGAAGGGGATAATGAAACTTTTAATTGTGGTCATTCTTCCTTATGTTTTTGGTTATTTTTAAGTTGATTAGTTTAATTAACAAAAATAGAATATACACATACAAAAGAGACTCGCTGAGTCTTTTTTTGTATGTGTATATTCAAGTAAAGATCAGTTCTAAAATGTTATAACCCAAGCTGCTGTTTCTCCGGGTTCCACACGATATCCACAAAGCTTGATCATCAATTCTTCTGTTGCTTGTTTATACGTACATAGTAGTTTGAGATAACTGCTTTTAATCAATGCTAACATCACTTAACATGATTGTACTTCATTGCAACAATAAACATAATTATTTATTGAATATTTGCAATTTTATAATGATGAGATAAAATAAAACATAAGATATATGAAAGCGTTATCAGATGGTTCGTGTGTAAAACCTTACAAACAATGTACAAATTAAAGAAAGGTGGTTAGATATATAGCGAGAAATAGTAATGTTTAAAGTGCAAGCAGATTAATAAGATAGAAATATTATATTTTTTTTAGTAAAAAAGATTGAATACTGGATACAGGATTGTTTTATGGATTATCTAAAGATGAAATAGAAAGGGTGATTGTATGCGAATCGGCATAATTGGCGTAGGAAACATGGGAAGTCGAATGGCGAAAAACTTTTTAAAAGCCGGTGTAGATGTAGGATTGTATGATATTAACGAAAAGGCGCTCCAAGAATTAGTACATCTTGGTGCGAACGCAATTGAGACGCCTGCTGAATTGGCGCGAACTTATCCATACATTATTACGATTTTACCTAATAGCAACATTGTAAAGGCTACGATTTTTGGAGAGAACGGATTAATCGAAGGGCTACATAGGGGTAGTATGATTATTGAAATGACCACAGCCATTCCAACAATTACAAAGGAAATTGCTTCAAATTTGGAAGAAAGAGGATTACGAATGATTGATGCTCCAGTGAGTGGCGGGGTAGTAAAAGCAGAAGATGGTACACTTACAATTATGGTTGGTGGAAAAGAACAGGATTTTGAAGAAGTACAATCATACTTGAAGATTATTGGTGAAAATATTGTCCATGTTGGATCGATCGGTGCAGGTCATACGATAAAAGCTCTTAATAATATGGTATCTGCAACAACTTTAGCCGTTACGGGGGAAGCTTTAGCACTTGGAGTCAAACTAGGTTTGAACCCTGAAAAAATGCTTGATGTCATTAATTCAAGTACAGGCAGAAGTTTTTCAAGTGAATTCAAATTTCCTGCACAAGTATTAACGAGGAACTTTGGCGGAAATTTTTCGATTGATTTGATGGTGAAGGATATAACAATCGCTCTTGGAATGGCAGATGAGCAAAGGACTCCGATGGTTGTTTCAAGCGCAACATACCAACTATGGAAACAAGCTTTAGCACAAAGCGATCCTAACGTGGACCATACGGAAGTGATTAAGCATATTGAGAAAATGACTCATGCCGAGATTCAAGGAAGTAAGCTAGAAATAGTGGATTGAGCAAATGGCTAAATAAAATAGGATTTTCTCACTAGAAAAATATTTTGTATATTGAATCCATTTAGAATAATCATTATACTGAAAGTATAATATATAGACAATAGAGGGGTTAAATAAAGATGGATAATTATCGCTTATCGGAACAGGATAGAGCCACATTACAGTACCGTGTCACGACGAAATTAAGGGAAGTAATTTTAAGAGGCGAATTTGAAGACGGGGAACGATTAGTACAGGAAGAATGGGCAGAAAAGCTTGGTGTGAGCCGAATGCCTATCCGTGAAGCTTTAAAACAATTAGAGGTTGAAGGGTTAGTGCGAATTGAACCTAGAAGGGGTGCAATTGTAACTCCTATTTCGGTAGAAGATATTGAAGAGATTTATCAACTGCGAGCTCTTTTAGAAGGGGAAGCCGTTGAGAAATCCCTCCCAAATCTATCGAAGGAACATATAGAAGATTTAGAGAACATATGTGAACAAATGAAGGACTTAGAAGTAAATGAACATAGCGTAGCTGAGTTTATGAGATTAAATGAGAATTTCCATAAGATTTTATATGAAGGGTGTACGTGGAGGAGAATTCACGGCCTAATTGAAACCCTTTGGAAGGGTATTCCTCCATATACACCAAGTTTGTTAACCAATCATTTGGATGAATCACATCAAGAGCACCGTTTAATGTTGGAGTATGTGAAGCAAAATGAGTCTGAGAAGTTAAAAGAGGTAGTTCAAAAGCATATTTTACGTACAAGGGATAATTTAATTAAGTATGTTGTGAAATCAAAAAAACAGGAATCCTAAATCCTGTTTTTTTTTTGATTTTCAGTCTAGACATTTTATATTGTATCCAGTATCCTTGAATTAAGTGAAAATTTAAAAAGTTAGGAGGGGTAAGATGCCTGGACCTTTACAAGGAATTAGGGTCATTGATATTACAACGAATATTTCAGGACCAAGCTTAACAATGATCTTAGCTGATATGGGAGCAGAAATTATTAAAATAGAAAAACCTAAAATTGGTGATGACTCCAGAAAGATGGGCCCACTTTGGGGAGGAGAAGGAGTCTATTACCTACACATTAATCGGAACAAACGCTCGATCGTCATTGACTTAAAAAGCGAAGAAGGAAAAGAAATTGTATATGATCTGGTGAAAGATGGGGATGTTTTTGTAGAGAATTTCCGCTTTGGGAAGGCTGAGCAACTCGGATTTGGATACGAAACTTTGAAAGCGCTTAACGATGAGTTAGTATATTGCTCACTTTCAGCCTATGGACAAGTGGGGGAAAAGCGGCACAAACCAGGTTATGATGCTATCGCGCAAGCAGAAAGCGGAATTATGAGTATAAATGGAACAAAGGATGGTGGGGTTGCTCGTGTTGGGGTATCGGTGCTTGATCAAGGTAGTGCCATGTGGGGAGCAATTGGAATCTTAGCGGCCCTTTATAATCGTACCCAATCAGGAAAAGGGCAAAGAGTAGAAACATCTCTTTTTGAAACCGGGATTTTCTGGACTGGGTATCACCTACTTGCATATATGGCAACAGGAGTAGAGCCGGTCAAAATGGGAACCAATCATGCATCATTTGCTCCATATGGGGCTTTCGAGACAAAAGATGAACAAATTATGATTGGGATTTCAAATGATTCGTTGTTTGCTAAGCTGTGCAAAGTTTTAGAACGAGAGGATTGGATTGCCGATTCACGCTTTTCTAAGAACCTAGCACGTGTTCAAAATCGTGAATTATTAAATTCGTCAATAGAAGAAGTATTAAAAACTAAGTCTGCTAACGCTTGGATTGAACAACTCGAAAACGGAGGCATTCCAAGCTCAATCATATTGAAAATCCCTTCAGTAATTACAAGTCCTCAAACAGAAAGTACGCAAATGTTAATAGATGTAGACCATCCTAATATTGAGAATCTAAGACTACCACGATTACCAGTACAATTATCAGAAACACCTCTTGAAATTACAAAGTCCCCACCATTTTTAGGTGAAGACACAATAAGTATTCTCGAAGAAAGAGGTGTCGCTCCAGATACAATCAGAGAGTTAGTCGAAAAGGGTGTCATACAAGTACATTCAAAATATGTGGAAAATTAGGGAGGAGATTATACGATGAATAAAGAAAAATTCGAGCAAGGATTAGAGGTAAGGAGAAGTGTTCTAGGGGCTGAGTATGTAGATAAGTCTATCCAAAATGCGACCGATTTTAACAGACCTATGCAAGAGCTTGTAACTGAATATTGCTGGGGAGAAGTATGGACACGTCCAGGTCTTACTAAGAAAACGAGAAGTATGTTGAATTTGGCTATGATTACGGCTCTAAATCGTCCTCATGAGTTAAAATTACATGTCCGTGGAGCTATAAATAATGGCTTAACAAAGGATGAAATCAAGGAAGTATTTTTACAAACTGCGATATACTGTGGTGTTCCAGCTGCTATTGATAGCTTTAGAACAGCGCAAGAAGTGTTCGATGAAATCGACAAAGAACAAAACTGACACGTATTAACATAGATAAGAAGACTAGTAGTGTAGCATACTGCGAGTCTTCTTTTTGGGTTGTGATGATAGGGACTATACCTTAGGCATTTCTCGTTAAATTCTTAGAGAAAAACGAAAAATTTGGGAGGGAAGTATATGCAATGTATGAGGGAAGTTTACATAGATATTAATCGTCCGGCCCCTTCATTACTGGAGCAACTGAAAGGGTTAGGTGTTTCAACGATCTATGAGGTTTTAGGGAAAGAAATGTTACTCGATCGTTCTATAAGACCGGTTTGTAATGGACATTCTATTGCCGGGCCCGCTGTAATCGCAGTCAATACACCTGGGGATTATTTAACCATGCATTATGGCTTGTCATTGACCCAACCTGGGGATGTATTTGTTATCACTTTTACAGAATCACCTACTTTAAATGCGGTTTGGGGAGGACTTGCTACATTGTCTGGTGTTGGAAGAGGAATTGTTGGGGTTATTACAGATGGTGGTGTTCGAGATGTAAAGGAAATCAAAGAGTACAATTTTCCAGTTTGGTCTAAAGCAATTTCAGCCGAAAGAAGTAGGAAAGAAAGAATAGGTGGAATCAATATTCCAGCTACTTGTGGTGGGGTTTTGATCTATCCAGGCGATATTATTGTGGCAGATGAAGATGGAGTTGTAGTAGTTCCAATCGACGATGCTGAAGCTGTATTAAAACGTGGATTGGAACGTGAACGAATAGAAGCCAAAATGAAGGAACTATTGTTAGAAGGAAAAACGCCTTTTGAATTATTTAATATGAAAAATGCTTTCGAAGAAAATTCACCATTAATAATAGAAGGAAAGTATTTAGGAAAACGGGGTGATAACAATGCCAATCGTTGATGTAAATAATCTTCGCTCTTTTACGGAGGAAGTACTAAGAAAAGTAGGTATAGATGAAGACAATGTTCTTTTAATAAGCGATGTGCTGGTGGATGCGGATTTGCGAGGTGTTCATTCTCATGGGGTTCAAAACTTACCCCGCTGGGCAAGGGGCTTTTTAAATGGACATTTAATAAGGGATCCAATTTTTGAAGAAGTTACTGACAATGGTCCTATTGCAACGATAGATGCTCAGGGAACGCTCGGTGTGATTGCATCTAATTTTGCCATGGATTTAGCGATTGATCGTGCAAAAAAATATGGAATTGGGATCATTGGCGTCAAGAATAGTAGTCATTTCGGACCGGCTGCTTACTATACAATGAAAGCTTTGCAACATAAACAAATTGGCTATTGTACAACAAATGGACCCGCTGTCATGGCACCCTGGGGTGGAAAAGAGGCACTTCTCAGTAATAATCCCTTCTCGTATGCGATTCCAGCAGGAGAAGAACCACCGATAGTACTAGATATGGCCTGTAGTGTATCGGCAAGAGGAAGAATAAGAATGATGGCAAGAGAAAATGAAACATTACCAGAAGGATGGGCCATTACAAAAGATGGGGAGCCCACAGTTGATCCAAGGGAAGCTGTTGAAGGGACTGTCCTACCATTTGGAGGCTATAAAGGGTACGGGATCGCTGTCATTAATGAGATCCTTTCTGCAGCTTTAACTGGGGCATTATTTTCCTTTGAAGTCGGAGGGATCTCCAAGGGACCAGCGGAGTCAGAGCTACAAAAGCATGAGCAGGAAGCTTGGGGCTGTGGTCATGTCTTTGGTGCAATTGATATTAACCGTTTTGGAAACGGTGAAGCATTTCAGAGTAGAGTCGCATATTTAATTAAAGCTTTAAAGCAATCTCCAACAGCAAAGGGAGTAGAACGAATTTATCTACCGGGTGAAATCGAGTATGATTTAAAACAAAATCGTATGAAGGATGGAATTCCATTACCAGCAAGTACAATCGAACTGATCAATTCATTTGCAATTGAGGAAATAGGAATTACTCCTTTAGTAGATTATTTATAGAGACAATAATAAAAGTATAGGAGAGTGCCGAAAATGATAACTAAAGAATTAGTTAATCACATTTATAACACAAGTTACGAAGACATTCCTGAAAGCGTGATTGAACATGCAAAAAAGAGTCTACTAAATTGGTTAGGCGTAACAATAGGAGCGATTCGCCATGAAACCATTGATATTTTACTAGACGTAGCAAACGATTTATCAACATCAGAACAGGTTTCTATATTAGGAAGAGAAGTGAAAACTGATTTATTATCAGCTGTTTTAATCAATGGAACATCCTCACATATTTTTGACTTCGATGATACTCATCTAGACACGATCCACCATCCTAGTGGACCGGTAGCTCCTGTAATTTTTGCACTTGGTGAAAAACATTCATTTTCAACGAAAGAACTATTACGTGCATTCATTTTAGGTTGTGAAGTGGAACTTAGAATTAGTAATGCAGTATACCCTTCACATTATCAACATGGCTATCATATTACACCGAGCACAGGAGTATTTGGCGCAGCAGTAGCTGCTGGCTTATTACTAAAATTGGATGAAGATCAATTGGCAATGGCGATGGGGCTAGCAGGTACCCAGAGCTTTGGTCTCCGAGAAATGTTTGGTACAATGACCAAACCTTTTCATCCAGGAAAGGCCGCACAGAATGGTTTAATGGCCGCTCTGCTTGTACAAAAAGGGTTTACTAGCTCAACCCAGGTGCTAGAAGCAAAACGGGGGTTTTTTAACGTTTATAGTCCAGAACATAATGTAAATAGAGTGCTTGAAGATTATGGGAGAGTTTGGGAGTTAGAGAAGAATGCTTTTAAGCCATACGCATGCGGGATTGTTCTGCATCCTTCCATTGACGCATGTATTCAATTAAGCGAGCTAGCTACTCCTAGGGAAGTGGATGGAATTATCCTTAAGGTGAATCCATATGTTTTAGAATTGACCGGTAAAAGAGAGCCGAAAACAGGTCTTGAAGGGAAATTTAGTATTTACCATACTGGGGCAATTGCCTTTTTAGAAAAAGATGCCGCTGAGGAACAGTATAAAGATGAAAAAGTACTTGCATCTGAGATAATATCTTTCAGGGGAAAAATAAAACCAATTGCAGATGAAAAAGTCGATAAGGACAAAGTAGAAGCTACTTTAGTTAAAAAGGATGGCACAAGACATCAGGTGTTTATTGAACATGCAACAGGTAGCATTGAGAATCCGATGACAAAGGACATGTTAGACCGTAAGTTTATGAAGCTTTGTAAATCGTCGTTAATCGATGAAAAAATAACTCAAGTAATAGAAGCGATGGATCATTTTGAACAAATGGATTCTGTTGAAGAAATTATTAGAATACTAAGCTAGGATATTTTACAGAGTACAAATTAAATTAGAATATGGTTAAACAAACAAAATCAGGTAGCCCTTAATCGGACTACCTGGTTTGTTTGCGTTTACATTTAGTCAATTAGCGTTCCCAAATTATTCGTTTGCAGCCCGTACGGCTTCATACACATCGGTACCAATTTCATCTTCAAATTCGTCGTATACCGGTTGTAGTACATCGCGGAATGCTTGAATTTGTTCAGGTGTTAATTCTGTGATTTCAGTAAAACCACGCTCTTTAATCGTTTCAAAAGCTTTGTCATTTAATGCCTTTGCTTCTTCGCGTGCAACCTTTGTACCTTCTTCAACTCCAGCCTCTACAATGGCCTTCGTTTCTTCATTTAGACTATCCCAGAATTTTGTATTAGTGAAAATGGCGTAGTCTACACGAGTATGATTTAGTACAGTCATATATTTTTGAACTTCATCAAATTTCTTAGATTCAATGTTACTAAATGTATTTTCTTGTCCTTCTACAACGCCTTGGTCAAGAGCAGTGTACAATTCTCCAAATGGAATTGACTCAGAACCAGCACCAAGTAATCCATAAAGAGCTTCAAGTACTTGCCCACCTTGTGTACGGAATTTCAATCCGTCGAAATCATCAGGTGAATCAATTTGGCGTTCATCGTTCGTGAGATGTTTACCACCGTTTGGCCACATCTTTAACCCAATAACACCATCAGCTTCCAAGCTACTTAAAATTTCCTGTCCTTTCTCTCCATCCCAAAAGGCTATTGCAGCCTCATCGTTATCAAAAGCAAATGGAAGTGAAGGTACATTAAATTGTGGGTTATTTCCAACAAACTTGGATAAGTCAGGAGCGATAAATTGAACGTTGTTAGCAACTAAGTTCTGATATTCATCTTGGTCACCAAACAATGAGCTATTTGGATAAATTTCTACCGTGATTTTTCCATCTGATTCACGTTCGATATATTCTTTCATTGCAATGGCCCCTTGCCCTTTTGGTGTGTTCTCCGCTACTACGTGTGAAAATTTAATGGTGATTTCTTGAATTCCATCGCTGTCAGAACCACCAGCTACCTCGTCCTTTCCACAAGCGGCTAATACAAGGGTAAACGCTAAAAATAGAACACTTAATAGTTTCTCATTTAATTTCATTTTCCTTCCCCCTTAGGTAATCATATTTAAAATCTTAAAAGCTTATTCGTATGATTATAAAAGGAAACACCTCCTTAACCGTATGATCCTATACGTCTGGGTGTAAGGGCTTACATTTGTAATGGTATTTTGGATACAATTTTCTTTTATAAGATAACACATGTTTTTAGGAGTGTAAATATCTTTTCTGAAATATTGGTTAATTTAAAATTTTCAGTCTTGTTGAATTTGGAGAAGTATATTATGATATTTAAAAGAAATGGTATCCAATATACAAAATATCAAGATGGGGGTGAAAAATGCGATTTAAGTGGTTATACCAATTCATAATGGTACACTTCGATAAATTAACCTAAGCCCATTATGAAAATTTCTCAGGTTAATAACTTATTTTTGAATAGATAAAGGAGCGAAGTTATGAAAATACTTTATAAGATTGAGAATTTTGTAGCGATTGTTTTCTTTTTGTTTGGAATCGCAGTAAGCCTGTACGCAGTATTTTCACGTTATGTACTTGGAACATCACAAAGCTGGGCAACAGAGATATTTACGATGATGTTAGTGTGGGCAATATTTATTGGTTTCGCTACAGCATTAAGAGATGATAAGCATGTAACCATTGATATTCTCTATGATCGTATGGGGCCAAGGATGAAAAAAGTTAGTGATATTGTTACGTTAATAATTGGAACCGTTTTCAGCTTCTTCCTTGTATGGACAGGAATAAATATGGTAATGACGGCATTTGAACAAGGAATCAAAACAATTGATGTTGGTTTCCCAATTTGGATGAACTATTTAATTATGCCTATTACTGGAATTTTGCTGTTCATTCACTTTGTTGCTAAAATCTACTATTCTTTCAAAGGCATCACTCCTGAAACGGAATATGAGGAGGAGGAATTTTAATGGAAACGCTTATTCTACTTATCCTATTATTTGGCCTAGCCTTTTTACGTGTGCCAATTGCCATTAGCTTAGGTGTTTCAAGTGTCGTTGCATTGTGGATGGTTGGATTTTCCATTGATACGGTTATCCAAAAGATGTTCACAGGAGTGAATAGTACAACGTTAATGGCCATCCCTGGATTTGTTTTTGCAGGACTGCTTATGGCTAAAGGTGGGATCTCTAGACATTTAATTAACTGTATTAAAGCATGGATTGGTCATACACGTGGAGGTTTAGCGGTTGTAACCGTTGTTACTTGTATGATTTTTGCCGCCATTTCAGGATCAAGCCCTGCAACAGCAGCAGCTATTGGAGCTATAATGATCCCAATGATGATTGAAGCTGGTTATGAAAGAAAGTATGCGATGGGTTTAGTAGCATCCGCTGGCACGTTAGGGATATTAATTCCTCCTTCCATCCCACTAATTTTATATGGCTCTGTAGCTGAAGAATCAACAGGTAAGCTTTTTACAGCCGGGATTATACCAGGACTTTTACTAGGCGGCGTCTTAATCATAAGTGCAATTTTGATGGCCTATCGTAAGGGATATGGTGGTATGGAGAAAGTCCCATTAGCAGATAGATGGCGCCCTACCTTAAAGGCAATCTGGGGACTGCTCATGCCAATTGCCATTCTTTGGAGCATTTATGAAGGGGTAGTGACCCCAACTGAAGCCTCATTTGTGGCTGTTTTATATGCGATTATTGTTTCTACATTGGTTTATCGAGAAATGAGTTGGAAAAAGTTTAAATTCATTACCTTAGATTCTGTTAATACTACTTCCATGATCTTCTTAATTATTGCATCAGCTCTTGTTTTTGGGATGTTCTTGACAACGGAGCAGGTCCCGCAAACTTTTGCACAATGGGTTAGCGATAGCGGATTAAGTAAATGGTCCTTCTTAATTATCGTTAACATTCTCTTCTTTATATTAGGAATGTTCTTGGAACCTACAGCGATTATATTAATCACTTTACCTATCTTTTTGCCTATTTTAGGTGCTTTAGATATTAATGTATACCACTTTGCGATCATTATGGTTATTAACATGGAGCTTGGGATGATTACCCCGCCAGTTGGTTTGAACCTATTTGTGGTAAGTGGAATTATGAAGGAAAAAGTAGAGAATGTTATACGAGGTGTAATTCCGTTTTTCGGGTTGTTTATTCTCGTATTAATTATTGTTATGATTTTCCCTCAAATTGCGCTATTCCTTATTGAATAACTCTGGAGGAAATTACAATGAACCGTTCCTATTTGTTTGTTCCTGCTACCCAGCCTGTACGCATTAAGAAAGCATTGGATAGTCATGCAGACGCCGTTATCATTGATTTGGAAGATGCTGTGCCAGTATCTGAAAAAGAGAACGCAAGAAATAATGTCATAAATGCGTTAAAGGAATTGAGCAAACCTACGAAATCTATTTATCTAAGGATAAATGATCTTTTAACTGCCTTTTGGAGAGATGACGTTTCCTTATTGAAAGAATATCCTTTTGCAGGGATTGTGTTAGCGAAGACGAAATCTGGTGAGGATGTCATAGAAATTGAGAAATATGTCCCTAAAGAGCAGCACATTATCCCATTAATTGAGAATGCAGAAGGAGTTTTGTCTGCCAAAAGCATCGCGGGTGCATCAAACCGAATTAAGCGCCTGGCATTTGGTGCGATTGATTATTCTCTTGAACTAGGAATCAATCTTTCTACTAATCAAGAAGAGTTGATTTATCCTAGATCTGTAATCGCCGTCGCGTCCAAAGCTCATGGTTTGCAGCCTCCGATAGATACGGTTTATACGGAATTTAAGAATCAGGCTGGTCTCATCCATGAAACTAACTTGGGGAAGCAACAGGGGTTCTATGCCAAACTATGCATACACCCAAATCAAACCACCGTTGTGAATCAAATTTTTACACCGACTAGTGAGGAAATACAATGGGCAAAAGAACTTGTAGTGGCTTTTGAAGAAGCGGAATTAGAAGGTTCAGCAGCGATACAATTGAATGGGAAAATGGTGGATTATCCTGTATATAAACAAGCGTTACAAGTGATAGAAAGAATTCCACTGAAGTAAGGAATTGCATTGCCCCGCTGTATTTATGCGGGGTTTTTCGCTGTGGACTACTTAGAGGTATTTAAAAATCAGAAAATATACAAAAATTAGCTCATTCATCTAGACAAAGAATATTGGATACGATATCCTGTAAGTAAACTAATTATTGCGCAATTCGGAATTTTCTAGGAGGTAAATTATGAGCTTACCGAATTCTGTCACGATAAATGATGTTGTGTTAAGAGATGGTTTACAGTTGGAAGCAAAATTGCTGACAGTTGAGGAAAAATTAGATTTATCTAATCGTCTACTGGAAGCCAATGTTAAGACAATTGAATTTGGATCATTTGTTCATCCCAGGCTGGTTCCTCAAATGGCCAATAGCAAGGAATTATTTAAGTATTTAAAAGGGAATCATGATACAACATTCATCGCATTAATTCCAAATTTAAAAGGCGCGGAAATCGCAGCAGAGATTCAGGTAAAGCAGGTAAATTTCGTATTATCTGTCAGTAATACTCATAATCAACAAAATGTTAGACAAACAACAGAGGAATCTCTTCAATCTCTTGCTAAGATTAAAACTTATTGTGATCAAAGTGAAATAAAAGTAGATGTTTCCTTGGCTACCACTTTTGGCTGTCCTTTTGAAGGGAAAATACCCGTTGAGAGGGTACATTCTATCGTTGAGCAACTTACGAAATTATCTGTTCATACGATTACTTTAGCTGATACAACAGGTATGGCAAATCCAAAACAAGTTTACGAGCTTGTTCATAGTTTGGTAGAGAAGTTTTCAAAACAGCATTTTAACTTGCACTTCCACAATACAAGAGGGATGGGACTGTCAAACGTACTAGCTGGCATTCAAGCAGGCGTTACAAGCTTTGATACTTCTCTTGGAGGGCTTGGTGGTTGTCCTTTCGCACCAGGAGCAACAGGAAATGTTTGTACAGAAGATGTCGTTCACATGCTCCATTGTATGGAAATCGATACAGGAATTGATTTAATTAAACTTATTGAAGCCTCAAATTTCTTGCAAACACTTGTTGACCATGAGGTGGCGAGTAGTGTGTTAAAAGCAGGTAAATCGGACCGAAAATACGAGATTCCGGTTTCTTAAAGGAAATTTTAACAAGGAAAAAGGGAGGATATTTTTTATGATCAAATGGGAAACGCTTTCTTTATTTCGGGACGAAGAATCAAGTGGTATATATCTTTTAACCTTAAGTCGTCCAGAAGCACTAAATGCATTGAACACACAAATGGCACTCGATCTCATTTCTTGTCTTTCATACTTAAAAGAACAGAAGGATATCCGAACAGTTATCTTAACTGGTGCTGGTGAAAAGAGTTTTTGTGTGGGTGCAGATTTAAAGGAACGCAATGGGATGACCAATAAAGAATGGCAAAAACAGCATGATATTTTTGAAGAGGCATTTGCAGATTTGCGCAACTTTCCATTTCCAGTTATTGCAGCCATAAATGGATATGCCCTTGGTGGTGGTGTAGAAATGATGTTAAGCTGCGATCTTCGAGTGTTTTCTGAACATGCGAAATTCGGTCTACCAGAGGTTACGATCGGGATCATTCCTGGAGTTGGTGGAACCCAGCTGCTTCCAAGGACAATACCCGTAGGAATCGCGAAGGAAATATTGTTTAGTGGAAAACATATTTCTGCTGCTCGAGCAATGGAAGTAGGGTTAGCAAATGAAGTGGTCCCAATTCAATCCTTAAGTGAGACGGCGCTTGAGCTTGCACGTGGTATCGCAAAAAATGCTCCATTATCCTTAAAGTCGATAAAAAAGGCAGTCAATAATGGTCTACAAACAGATTTAAATACAGCTTTATCTATTGAACTCGACCAATATTATAAATGTGCAAATTCAGAAGACCGTTTGGAAGGGATTCGTTCTTTTAATGAAAAACGTAAACCTGTTTGGCAAGGGAAATAATCTTATTTGATTAAGAAAAAAAGAGAATAGGAGTGAGTGGGTTGGCAATTAGTACAAAACAGGAATTAGAATTAATTAGAGAAAGTGTAAAAGCACTATGTACAAAATTCCCAGAGGCTTATTGGAGAGAAACGGATGAAAAAAATGCTTATCCTGAGGAATTTATTCAAGCATTAACGAAAGAAGGCTGGCTATCTGTACTAATTCCAGAAGAATATGGTGGAGCAGGTCTTGGAATGGTTGAGGCATGCGCTATTTTAGAAGAAATCAATCGTTCTGGTGGTAATTCTGGTGCTGGACATGCGCAAATGTACACAATGGGGGCAGTCCTTCGTCATGGCAGTGAAGAGCAAAAGCGACGTTATTTGCCAAAGGTTGCCTCTGGTGAACTTAGACTTCAAGCATTTGGGATTACTGAGCCGACTGCAGGAAGTGACACAACAAGCATTGAAACAACTGCTGAGCTCAAAGGAGATCGCTATATTGTAAATGGGCAAAAAATTTGGACCTCCCGCGCCGAATACTCTGACTTAATGCTTTTACTTGCAAGAACGACCCCTAAAGATCAAGTGAATAAAAAAACGGATGGCTTAAGTTTATTTCTTTTAGATATGAAAGACCAACAACATAATATAACGATCCGTCCGATCGATACGATGATTAATCATGCTACAACTGAAGTATTTTTTGAAAATGTAGAAATTCCTGTTGAAAACTTGATTGGAGTAGAAGGAAAAGGCTTCCGTTATGTGTTAAGTGGAATGAATGCGGAGCGTATTTTAATTGCATCCGAAAGTGTTGGCGATGGATACTATTTTGTCGACAAATCTGTGCAGTATGCAAATGAGCGCGTAGTGTTTAACCGTCCTATTGGTCAAAATCAAGGGGTCCAATTTCCGATTGCCCAATCTTATATGGAGATTGAGGCGGCAAGACTCATGCGTGACAAAGCGGCTGAGCTATTCGATGCTGGTGAAAACTGTGCAGCTGAAGCGAATATGGCGAAGTATTTGGCATCTGAAGCGGCATGGAAGGCAGCAAACGCAGCTATGTCTACATATGGTGGATATGGATTTGCTACAGAATACAACATCGAGCGTAAATTCCGTGAAGCTAGGCTATTCATTGTTGCACCCATTACAAATAATCTTGTTGTAAGCTATGTCGGTCAGCATGTGCTCGGCTTACCTCGATCCTTTTAAATACTTTTCTGAGTCCCTTCTAAAAGCAGGGACCTTTTATACGTTAAATAATGAATTTCAAAATAAGGGAGGTTCGAGTATGGGATTAAGTAAAAAGTTGGCGGAATATATAACAAGTGTGACCTATGAGGAACTACCGAAAGAAGTGATTGCCTTTACTAAACTCTGTATACTTGATTATTTTGGTTCCGCCATTGCGGGAGCAGACAAACCACCAATACAGATGATTCACAGCTTAATCCAAGAAATGGGTGGAGAAGAACAGGCAACTTTATTAACAGGTGGGAGAAGTTCGGTCTTAAATGCGTCTCTTGTAAATGGAGCGGCAAGTCATATTATGGAGCTTGATGATATCCATAAAGGCTCTGTTATTCATGCCGCAACCGTGGTTGTCCCTGCTGCTCTTGCCATTGCAGAGTGGAAAAATTGTTCTGGAAAAGACCTTATCACAGCTGTTGCAGTTGGCTATGAGATTTGTTATCGAATTGGAGAAGCTGTTACTCCTTCCCACTATTATTACTGGCATAATACGGCTACATGTGGAACATTCGGTTCTGCAGCGGCTGCCGCGAAACTACTTGAGTTAAATGAAGAGCAAACCATTCATGCTTTGGGAAGTGCGGGAACACAAGCTGCAGGTCTTTGGCAATTTATTGAGGATGGGGCAATGTCAAAACAACTTCACCCTGGGAAGGCAGCTATGAATGGAGTCATTAGTGCCCTATTAGCGGAAAAAGGATTTACGGGTGCGACACAGATTTTAGAAGGTAGCCGTGGGTTTTTTCGAGCCATGAGTGAGGAATTTGATGAATCGAAGATTACTAGCGGGCTTGGTAAAGTCTTCAAAATTACAGAAAACTCGTTTAAAGTCCATGCTTCTTGTCGTCATACTCATCCTGCTATGGATTTAATGATCGATTTAACAAAAGAAAGAACTTTCCAATTAGAGGAAATTGACCATATTAAGGTAGGTGCATATCAAGCGGCAATTAATATTACGGATAATGCTCATCCAACAACACAATACGGTTCCAAATTTAGTTTGCAATTTTGTACGGCTTTAGCCCTTTTAAAAGGAAAAGGGGGACTCGACCAATTTACAGAAGAAACTTTATGGGACGAGGAAATTCGAGCGCTAATGAAGAAAGTAACAGTAGGGGTTGACCCTGTAGTAGAAGGTGTTTACCCAGAAAAATGGGGAACGAAAGTAGAACTCACCTTGCGTAGTGAGGAGAAACTCGTGTTACAAACAGAATATCCTAAAGGGGATCCAGAAAACCCAGTTACTTCTAACGAGCTGGTTGATAAATTTATGATTCTAGCAAATAGACTGCCAATTGAAAACAGGGAATTCTTTGCAAATTCTATCTTAGAGTTAGACCTGATAGAACGTATCAATGAGCTTTTTACAGGTGATAAATTATCAATTGTTTAAAGTTTCTAAATTTCGAAACCTAGTACGTAAAGAAGGTGAGCAAATGCGAGAAATCCATTATGACGATATCGTCCAAAAAGTAGCTGATATGTGTATAGAGGCAAATTATGATTTAGGTGAAGATGTCTATAATGCCTTTAAAGCTGCGTTGAAAACAGAGAAATCCGAGACAGGAAAAGAAGTTTTAGCTCAATTAATTGAAAACGCCGATATTGCGACTGAATTACGAGTTCCTATGTGTCAGGATACTGGTACGGTTGTCTGTATTGTGGAACTAGGCCAGGAATGTCAAATTGTAGGTGGTAGTTTGTATGATGCGATTAATGATGGCATAAGGAAAGGGTATGGCAAAGGATATCTAAGAAATTCGATTATTCGTAATCCGATTGATCGTAAAAATACGAATGATAATACCCCAGGAATTGTCCATATCGAACTAGTCGAAGGGAATCAAGTCAAAATTAAGATGACTGCCAAAGGCGGCGGTGCTGAAAATATGAGTGATTTGAAAATGCTTAAGCCGTCTGATGGATTGGAAGGAATTAAAAAGTACATTTTAGACGTCGTACGTGTAGCTGGGCCGAATGCATGTCCACCCTTAATTGTTGGAATTGGGATAGGGGGCAATTTTGAAAGATGTGCTTATTTAGCTAAAAAATCATTGTTCCGACATGTTGGGAAGCGTCATCCGGATCCCGCAGTTGCAAAATTAGAAACAGAGTTAATGGATGATATTAATCGTCTGGGAATTGGTCCACAAGGGATGGGAGGAACAACAACCGCTTTAGATATAAAAATAGAAGTGGAAGCTTGTCATATTGCAGCATTACCCGTTGCTGTTAATTTGAATTGCCATGCTAGCCGTCATAAGGAGGCAATTTTGTAAAGGAGGGATCGTGTGCCGATTTTTTTGCAAGTACCATTTCAAAAGAAAGATATTCAAGGGTTAACTGCCGGGGAGCGTGTTCTATTATCGGGGACGGTATACACTGCTAGGGATGCTGCACATAAAAGGATGGATGATCAACTGATAGAAGGAAAGCCTTTTCCCTTTGATATTGAAGGCCAAGTAATTTATTATGTAGGACCAACTCCAGCAAAACCAGGGCAGGTAATTGGGTCGGCAGGACCAACAACAAGTGGTCGGATGGACAAATACACACCGAAATTGCTCGATTTAGGTCTTGGAGGCATGATTGGGAAAGGTTATCGGAGTGAAGAAGTGAAGCAGTCGATTGTCAAAAATAGAGCAATCTATTTTGGTGCCATTGGTGGATCTGCTGCATTAATTGCCCGCTCCATTAAAGCAGTTGAAATGATTGCGTATGAGGATTTAGGAACAGAAGCCATTCGAAAGCTTACGATTGAAAATTTTCCAGTCATTGTCATAAATGATGTGCACGGAAATGACTTGTATCGTGAAGGTGTTGAAAAGTATAGACAGATTTAAGAATGGAGTTTCTGTTATGAATCAACAATTACTGTCTTATGAAATGAATAATTCAAACTTCTGGAAAATAACGATTGGGTTAACGCTTGCTTCGACGCTGAACTTTGCTAATTTATATGTCACCCAGCCGTTGTTACCCTTGTTTACGAGAGAATTCCAAATATCGCCGACTGTTGCTAGTTTAGCGATTTCGTTGACGACCTTTTCATTAGTTTTTGCGCTGTTATTCTTTGGATTTCTATCGGATCGAATTGGCAGGCTTGTAATTCTAAAGTGGACCCTCATTTTATCAATTATTCCTCTTTTCGTCATTCCACTTGTCCCGTATTTCTGGTGGATTTTAATATGGCGATTTATTACAGGGGTGACGATCGCAGGACTTCCAGCTGTTGCGATTGCCTATATTAGTGAAGAAATTTCGATTCAAGCGCAAGGATTAGCTGTTTCCTTTTATATTGCGAGTAATGCATTAGGGGGGATGTTTGGGAGAGTCTTAAGTGGACATTTTGCTGATGCTTTTAGTTGGCAGGCAGGGTTTTATACACTCGGGGTATTTGGATTAATCGTCAGCTTCCTCTGTTTATGGATGCTACCAAAATCAAAGTTTTTTAAACGGCATAATCGTAGCTATAAACAAGATATAGCGGGAATGGCAGTTCATTTAAAAAATCCGAAACTAGCATTTGCTTTTCTTTTTGGGTTAATGCTACAGGTAGCCTTTTCTGCCGTTTGGACGTATTTACCCTTTTACTTAGAAAGAGAGCCTTTTAACCTTTCAATTCAAATCATTTCCTTATTATATATGACTTACTTTTTCGGGGTCATTGGTTCTCCTTTAGCTGGGAGATTATCAACACGTAATAGCCTAGTTACCATCATTATGTTTGGACTTTTGATTATGTTAGTGGGCACGGTCATTACGTCTATTTCACAATTAGTCTACGTTGTATGTGGCTTATCACTGGTATGTCTCGGATTCTTTATTGTGCACTCTTTAGTGTCGGCATGGGTTGGTACAACAGCCACTCATCATAAAAGTGGTGCGACAAGTTTCTATTTATTTAGCTATTATATGGGAACCACGATTGGTGGTACAGCTGTAGGAGGAGTTTGGAGTCAATTTGGATGGTTCGGGGTAGTTGCCATATCGGTTATTTTACCAGCTATTTCAGGGCTTTTATTTATGACTGTTGCGAGAAAAAAGAAAACAATTGTGAAGGAGGAAGTAAAATGATTACAATCAATTTGGCAGTTGTTCCAGGAGATGGAGTCGGGAAGGAAATTATGCCTGAAGCAGTAGATGTCCTAACGGCTATTGCTGAAGTTCATGGAGGGCTTAAATTCCAATATGAATGGTATCCATACAGCTGTGAGTACTACATAGAGCACGGAAAAATGATGGACGATGATGGTATAGAAAAGTTGAAGAATCACGATGCAATTTTTTTAGGTGCTGTGGGAAATCCTAAACTAGTTGCAGACCATGTATCACTCTGGGGGTTATTACTTCCCATTCGTCGTGAGTTTGAGCAGGTTATCAATATTAGACCCGCCAAGCTAGTAAAAGGTGTATCTTCACCTTTAGCAAATCCGAGTGAGTTTGAATTTGTTGTCGTCCGAGAAAATAGTGAAGGGGAGTATAGTGAAGTTGGAGGTAGGATTCATAAAGGACCGGATGAAATTGCGATTCAAAATGCAATTTTTACTCGTAAAGGAACAGAAAGAGTGATGGAATATGCATTTCAATACGCGATGCAAAGAAGACGGCATCTAACGAGTGCTACGAAGTCGAATGGGATTTTTCATTCTATGCCATTTTGGGATGAAGTATTCCATTCTATGACAGAGCGTTATCCGGAGGTAGATACACAATCTATTCATATCGATGCCCTTTCTGCCTTTTTCGTATCAAAGCCTCACACGTTTGATGTTATTGTAGCTAGTAATCTATTTGGCGATATTTTAACGGATTTGGGTGCAGCTGTTATGGGAAGTATCGGAATTGCACCAGCGGCCAACATTAATTTGAATGGAAAATATCCTTCAATGTTTGAACCAGTCCATGGTTCTGCTCCAGATATTTTTGGGAAAGGGATCGCTAACCCAATTGGTCAAATCTGGACAGGGAAAATGATGTTGGATCATTTTGGAGAACTAGAGTTAGGTACAAAACTATTAAATATTATCGAAGAAGTTGTAGCAGATGGATTTAAGACCCCTGATATTGGAGGTTCTTTCACTACAAAGGAAGTATCGAGTGAAATTATTAAAAGAATTAAGATGCTATAAGAAGAACGGCATCTCTTCATAAATGAGAAGGTGACTTAGTTGGGAGTTCCAAAGGTTCACTCAAATGGAACGGTAGCGGAAAAATTAAAAGCAAGTGGATTATTTTCTAAAAAAGCTTTGAGTGTTCTGCTAGCGATTTTACTGTTTGTTGGCATGTATCTTGGATTACCAGAAAGTTTTCATACATCTGCAAGATTAATGATTGGGATTGTTTCATTCGCCATCGTTTTATGGGCGCTTGAGCCGATTCCATTAGGATTAACTTCTATTATAACAATTATTTTCTTGCTCATTTTTAATGTCGTTAACACCAATGTGGTTTATAGTGGTTTTGCTTCACCAGCCGTATTTTTAATTATTGCAGGAATGATGTTAGCCCGAGCTGTAAATGAAACCCCGTTAGCGAAAAGAATGACGTACTTTCTATTAGCAAAATGGGGAGGGAATGCAAAAGGGTTATTAGCTAGTATTCTAATAATCCCTCAAATTCAGGCATTCTTTATCCCGGCAGTTGCTGTTCGTACCGCGTTATTATTACCAATTGTCGTAAATGTGCTTGACATGATTAAGACAAAACCGAACAGCGATTTAAGGAAAATGATTATGCTTGGGGTAGCATTTGGTAGTACAGTGAGTGGAACCGCTGTTATGACAGCTGCGATTGGAAACATTCTTGCGGTTGAATTATTAAATGAATTTAGCGGTATAAATATAACTTATTTTCAATGGTTCCTTTATGCCTTGCCAATTTGGCTACTCTTAATCCCAGCTGTATGGATACTTCTCATGAAGCTTTTTCCATTAAAGAAAGAAGAGGCTAACTTTCCAGAAGTGCAGGCCCAAATGAAAGAGAGGGCAAAAGACTTTGGTAGGATGGAAAGAAGCGAAAAAAGATGCCTCCTTATACTCATTTTTATCGTTGGACTGTGGATGACTGAGCCTTTACATGGACTTCATCCTAGTGTTCCTGCATTAATTGGTGTTGCACTGATGACATTGCCTGCGATAGGCTGTGCAACTTGGACAAACGTCGTGAAGATCAATTTTGACACAGTTTTATTATTAGGTGCGACATTGTCTATTGGTTATGCGTTAAACGAATCGGGAGCAACTCAATTACTTGGGGAAAGTTTGAGTGCGGACTGGATTTTCTCTTTGATGGAAAGCCCAATTATTGCGGTTATCTTCATTCTTTGTATAACCCAATTATTCCATTTGGCTATGTCCAACGTTTCAACAGCTGTGGTTGCGTTAATTCCTATTTATATTGGATTAGCAAATCAAGTAGGAACTGATCCATTAGTCATTGTGTTTAGTGCAGCACTTGCGTGTTTACATGGTTATATTTTAGTTGTGGAAGCAATGCCAAATGTACTTGTTCATAGTACGGGCCAAATTAAGCAACAAACATTTTTATTACCAGGATTTTATATGACGCTCATTATGACGGGAATAACCGTTATCGTGGCATTAACTTGGTGGCAATGGCTAGGTCTTTTATAAATTTGTCTTGGGAGAGTGGAAAATGAGAATTGTTGAAGTAAGAGAAATGGCTGTACCAATTAGTTCAGATATTCGAAATGCCTATATTGATTTTAGTAAAATGACCGCATCAGTTGTCGCGATTATTACAGATGTAGTTCGTAATGGTAAAACAGTGATTGGGTATGGTTTCCATTCGAACGGTCGTTACGCTCCAAGTGGTATTTTAAGAGAACGCTTTATTCCGAGATTACAAGAAGCAAGTACAGAAGATATTCTTAATGAAGATGGCACTAACTTCGATCCACATCGCATTTGGGATGTATTAATGACAGGAGAAAAACCAGGTGGACATGGAGAACGGTCTGTAGCGGTTGGTACGCTGGATATGGCTGTTTGGGATCTCGTTGCTAAAATCGAAGAAAAACCACTTTATCAACTTTTAGCCGATCGTTATCGTAAAGGTCAAGTAGATGACAAAGTTTTTGTCTATGCTGCAGGTGGATACTATAGTCCGGATAAAGATTATCGAAAGCTTCAAGAAGAAATGAAGGACTATTTAGCACAAGGGTATAATGTTGTAAAAATGAAAATTGGTGGTGCATCTCTAGAAGAAGATCTCCGTAGAATAGAAGCGGTATTAGAAGTAGTACCAAGCGGAAGGTCTTTAGCGGTAGATGTAAATGGCCGATTTGATTTAGAAACAGCCATTCGTTATGCGGAAAAAATAGAGCCATATGATCTTTTCTGGTATGAAGAGGTGGGTGATCCGCTTGATTATGAATTACAAGCAGAGCTTGCGAAGCATTACAAAAATCCGATGGCAACAGGAGAAAATTTATTTTCATTGCAGGACGCTCGAAATTTAATCCGCCATGGTGGTATGCGCTCTGATCGGGACTATTTACAATTTGATTGTTCCTTAAGTTATGGATTAGTCGAATATATGCGTATTTTAGATATGTTGAAGGAATATGGTTGGTCCTCGCGACGTTGTATTCCACACGGAGGACATCAAATGTCCTTAAACATAGCAGCTGGTCTTGGCCTTGGTGGGAATGAATCATATCCAGGTGTGTTCCCGCCATTTGGTGGCTTTGCAGATGGATATCCAATTGAAGATGGATATGTAGGATTACCAGATGTTCCAGGAGTAGGGTTTGAGGCAAAGTCAGATTTGATTAAGTTATTAAGGACATTGGCCAATTAATAAAAACAAGAGTGGGAATAAGATAACCGAGGTTATTTTGTTCCCCTCTGTTTTATGCACTGTATCGTTCTGAAGCATATATTAATCTCTATTAAATTTACTTCCTTTGTTTTTCCCACGAAGCTTGGCAAGTAAGTCTTCCGTTGTTTGTTTTTTAGAATAAGTAGTAGAAGGGTCTAATTTAATCTCGACTATTTCATTGTGTATAACAGTAGCCTCGAACCAAGCACCAGGTACGGCACCAGCAGGTAATTGCTCAATCGGTTTGGTGAATTGTTTCTTTGTTTCTTCTATTAATAGAACAGCAACATCATCTTCAATTCGATCGAAATAAGCCTTCACTTTATTCGCCTCCTACGCAAGCTAGACCTTCTTCCTTGATATCTTCTATTCTTGCTTCTCCAATCCCTTTTATTCTGGAAAGATCTTCAATAGAATTGTAAGGTCTAAGTTCAATTAAATCCTCTGCACGTTCTGCACCAATATGAACAATCTCTTCAATTTCTTCAACTTTTGCCGTATTGATATTGATGCAACTCGTATTGTTAGAAGAAATCCCCTCGGTATCTATCGTCTTTTGAATGTTTTCGGAAGATTGGATGGTACCATTCTTTTCGGTTTCAATCGTGTATGCCTTGCCATTAGTCGTCACAACAATCGTTCCATCAATATCTGTTCCATAAAGTTCTATACCCGAATTTTGCACAAGTGAGACCACTTCTTCATGGGGATGACCATAAGAATTATCTTTCCCTGCACTGTAAATCGCGACTGCTGGTTTTACTGCTTGTAAAAATCTTTCACTAGTTGATGTAGAAGATCCGTGATGGCCCATATGTAAGAAGTCAGCTCTCAAATTTGCTCCGCTTTCAATCATCTCAATTTCGTTCTTTTTCTCAGCATCGCCTGTAAAAACAAAGCTTATCGCACCATATGTAAGTTTGAGGGAAACAGATTCTTCATTGACTTTGCCACTAATTTGTTTTGGATATAATACTTCTATATGAAGAGGACCGAGTTCAAATTGATCCCCCATTCGTGGCTCCTCATAGACAACATCATTTTTATCAATTGCTTCTAGCAAACGAATAAAGGTATCAGAGTTGCTCGTATTTCCAGAAAGCCACACTTCTTCAACATCAAACCCTTCAATCACTTGATCAAGCTGGCCGATATGGTCCGCATCAGGATGGGTACCAATGGCTATATTTATTTTTTTATTTCCACTTGCTTGAAGATATTCAACAACTTCATCACCGCTAAAATCGCCAGCATCGATAAGAAGTGTGTACTCTTGTCCATTATCTGATACTTGAAAAAGAGTAGAGTCTCCTTGTCCTACATCTATGTAATGTACTTTGAGAAAATCACCTTTTTCTAGATTTAGAGAATTCATCTGTTTAGAAGTTGAGGTTAGTTGGGAATTACAGCCAGCTAAGAAAAAAACTGTTACAATACATATAGATAATCTTTTCAATGAAATCCTCCTAATAAACTACCTAGTAAAAAAATATTTCCTTGCCTCACTTATTCTAACATATGGTATCGGTGGATTTTTGTAGGTATTAGGTGGTGTTTTTTCGAAAAATGATCTTGGGGGGTATTGGCCATGTGTTTGATTTTATTTGCCTATCAAAAACATCCAATTTATAAATTAATCGTGGCAGCCAATCGAGATGAAGCTTATAAACGACCAACTGCTGCGGCTCAATTTTGGGAGGATAATCCCCAAATCCTTGCGGGGAGAGATATGGAAAAAATGGGGACGTGGATGGGAGTTACAAAGGGAGGACGGTTTTCTGCTCTAACAAATTATCGGGACCTAAACGAGACCACAGCTGGAAAAAGAACGAGAGGTGAGCTTGTTTCGGATGCGCTAATTTTTCATGGAGAAATTAGCGATTATATGGATGCTTTAGCCAAAAGCGGTTCTATCTATCCGGGTTATAATTTGTTAGCAGGAGATGCAAATGAGCTATATTATTATTCAAATGTTGGCAAAGTTGTATTAAAACTTCAGCCCGGTGTTTATGGATTAAGTAACCATTTGTTAGATTGCGATTGGCCAAAAGTTAAACGGGGGAAAGAAAGTTTGAAAAAACTACTTTCGTTAAGCGAGAATGATCTTATAAATGAACTTTTCCAACTTTTATCTAACGAGGAACAAGCGCTTGATGATGTACTTCCACATACAGGAGTTCCCTTAGAAATAGAGCGAATGCTATCTCCTTTATTCATTAAAAGTGAGGGTTATGGAACCAGATGCTCGACGATACTGTTAATGTCCGACAGTGAAATTAGGTTTATAGAACGAGAGTTTTTAAGTGATGGAACGAGCCATGCACAATCGTTTTTGATACCTTTATAATTGACACTTCAAAAATAATATGATATTTAAATTATGGGTATTAGCACTCGATAAGTAAGAGTGCTAAACAAACATTAATAAACCGATTTGGAAAGGAAGAGGATTATGGAGAAAAAACAATTTCAAGCCGAATCTAAGCGGTTATTAGACATGATGATTCATTCGATTTACTCTCAAAAGGAAGTATTTTTAAGAGAGTTAATTTCGAATGCGAGCGATGCGATTGATAAGATATATTACAAAGCTTTAACCGACGACAGTCTAAGCTTTAACCAGGATGATTATTACATAAAGGTAGAGGCGGATAAGGAAAAGCGATTATTAAAAATCATCGATACTGGTATCGGAATGACGAAGGAGGACCTTGAGAATAACCTCGGTGTTATTGCGAAAAGCGGCTCTTTAGCGTTTAAAGCAGAAAATGAAATTAAGGATGGACATGATATTATTGGTCAATTCGGGGTTGGCTTTTATGCGGCCTTTATGGTGGCAGATGTCGTGACTGTTATTAGTAAAGCGTTAGGTAGTGACGAAGCCTATAAATGGGAATCAGAAGGGGCAGAGGGCTACACGATTGAACCAACTACTAAAAACGAAGTCGGTACGGAAATCATTTTAAAAATAAAGGAAAATACCGAAGAAGAATCTTATGAGGATTACCTTGAAGAATATCGTTTGAAATCAATCATCAAGAAGTACTCAGATTTTATCCGCTATCCTATTAAAATGGAAGTTACAAAAAGTAGGAAAAAAGAAGGTAACGAAGATGAGTATGAGAACTATGTAGAAGAAGAGACGATTAACAGCATGGTTCCACTTTGGAGAAAAAATAAAACTGAATTAACAACAGAGGATTACGAGAATTTTTACAATGAGAAGCGATACGGATTTGATAAGCCGTTGAAGCATATCCATATTAGTGTTGATGGAACTATTCGTTATAATTCGATTCTGTATATCCCTGAGAATATTCCATTTGATTATTATTCCAAGGAATATGAAAAAGGCCTAGAGCTTTATTCAAATGGTGTCTTAATCATGAACAAGTGTGCGGACCTACTGCCTGATTATTTTAGCTTTGTAAAAGGGATGGTAGACTCCGAGGATCTTTCCCTCAATATTTCGAGAGAAATGCTGCAGCATGACCGTCAATTAAAGCTAATTGCGAAAAACATCAATAAGAAAATTAAGAGTGAACTACAAAATCTCTTGAAAAATGAACGTGAAAAATATGAAACGTTCTATTCATCTTTCGGAAGACAATTGAAGTTCGGTGTTTATAGTGATTTTGGAATGAATAAAGAAACACTTCAAGATCTACTTATGTTCTACTCTTCTAACGAAAAGAAATTGGTTACATTGGACGAATATATTTCAAGGATGCCTGAGGAGCAGAAGTATATTTACTATGCGACGGGAGAATCAATCGAGCGTATCGAAAAATTACCACAAACAGAGCTGGTAGCTGATAAAGGCTATGAAATTCTCTACTTTACTGAAGATATTGATGAATTCGCGATTAAAATGCTCATGAGCTATAAAGAGAAGGAATTTAAATCGGTTTCTAGTGGGGATCTTGGTATTGAGGAGAATGAAAAAGATACAGATGTTAAAGACGATGAGACCAAAGACTTATTTGCAGAAATGAAGACGATTTTAGCTGACAAGGTCAAGGACGTCCGCGTCTCAAAACGTTTAAAATCACATCCAGTGTGCTTAACGGCGGATGGGGAAGTGACCATCGAAATGGAAAAAATCCTGAATGCCATGCCTGATAATCAAAATGTGAAAGCCGACAAAGTGCTTGAAATTAATCCGAACCATGAGGTATTCGAGTCGCTCAAGAAAGCTTTTGAAAACGATAAGGAAAAATTAAGTCTATATACAAATCTTTTATACAACCAAGCTCTTCTAATCGAAGGCTTGCCAATCCATGACCCAGTTGAATTTACAAATGATATTTGTAAGGTTATGGTGTGAATTAATAGCAGTCTCTCATATGAATGAGAGGCTGTTTTTTGATCGATTGAAAACGGAAAGTGTGTTATAAAAGAAGTAAGACATTATTCTTGTGGAGGGAATCGGATGGCAGTGATACTGACAAAAGGACAGAAAGTTGATTTAACGAAAAACACTCCGAATTTACATACCATTTTAGTAGGATTAGGCTGGGACATCAATCATATGGGAGGTTCAAGCTATGATTTAGATGCTTCTGTCTTTTTGCTTGATGGGGCTGGAAAAGTAAAAAGTGAACAAGATTTTATTTTCTATAATAATCCTGTTGGTGGAAATCAGTCTGTTTTTTACAGTGGGGACAATCGCACTGGAGCCGGTGCTTCGGATGATGAGCAAATACGAATTGTCCTTCCATCTATTCCACAGCATATCGAGCGAATCGCTTTTACGATTACCATTCATGATGCTGCGGTGAAAGTGCAAAACTTCAGCCAAATTTCAAATGCATATGTGCGTATTGTCAATGAACAAAATCAATCCGAACTGCTACGCTTTACTCTTCAACAGTTTTCAGTAGAGACAGCGATTGTAGCGGCTGAGCTATACCGCTATCAAAATGAATGGAAATTTAATGCGATTGGTAGTGGTTTTCAAGGTGGGCTAGCTGCACTTTGCCGTAATTTTGGATTAGAAGTAGAAGAAAGTAAATCAACTAATAATCAATCTGTTCCTTATCAGAATCAGACTTTTGGAGCCCAGGCCAATCATCATCCATCTTATGGTTATAACAATACACAATCTAATCCATACAGTCAGCCATCAACTTTTAATCAAACCTATACAGAACCGTCATTTCGGAATGAACCGGTAAGACATCTTTCAAGTTCACAAACATCTTTTGGTGGTGGAACTTCTAGACCAACGGGTGATATGCAATGCCCACGTTGTCATTCTGATTATATTACATCGGGTAAAAAGGGATTTGGAATTGGAAAGGCAGCGATTGGTGGACTTGTTTTAGGACCGGTAGGATTACTTGGTGGTTTTCTTGGAGCAAATAAAATGGAGTTTCGCTGTAACTCGTGTCAGTACAAATGGTCATTGGATCAGACTGATTTCAATCGAATGTTCCAACAACAAAAGGAAAATGCGAGAAAATTGCTGCAAAAATATAACAATAATAACTCGGTGCTTGATGCACTAATGGCTTCTTGTGCCTTAGTGGCTATGGCTGATGGTCGTTTGGACCAAAGTGAGCAGCAAAAGGTGTATGATTACATTCATCAAAGTGATGAGCTTCGTTCCTTTGATACACAGCAAGTGATTTCTAGATTTGACCATTTTGTCAGAGGATTGCAATTAGACCCAATTGTAGGACGTGGAGAAGCTTTGCGTGCAGTAGGAAAAGTCCGTGATCAATATGACTTAGCTCGTTTAGTTGTTCGTTACGGTATTGCGATCGGATTTGCTGACGGACAATTTGCCCGTTCTGAACAAGATACGATCCGAGATATTTGTCATGAATTACGTTTAAACCCAGGAGAATTTTTATCATAGGATAGAAGAATGCCTTTTACTTTGTAGAAGGTATTTTTTTATACAACTGTTCAATTAACTAAAAATAATGAATATTAATTCAATTTGTTATATAATGCACTTATGAGAAAGGGGGAGAATCATGTGATAACAACTTTTGAGTTAAGAGTGAAGGAAGAGGATATCGATCGTCTAGGGCATGTCAATTATAATAAGTATATTTCCTATTCAGAAGAGGCATTGGGAGATTGGTACAAAAAGACTGAAAACGACTGGCGGGAGATGGCAGAACGTAGCTTCGGTACAGTTGTTGTTAATCTTAATGTCTCCTACATTAAGGAAGCAAGACTAGGAGAAATCCTCAATATTGTAACAACACCATTACAATTAGGAACAAAAAGTTTTGTCTTTAAACAAGAGATTTATAATGAACAGGAAGAGAAGATTACGGAGATTACGAAGAAATTTGTCATGTTTGATCTTTCTACTAGAAAAGGAATTACCGTTTTAGATAGTATTGCCATGCATTTTAGATAATGAGTGTATTCATTCACAATGCATATATATTAGTTTGCTTATGAATGCTACTATTGATTTACATATAAATAGTTATGCTATTAAATTGTTTGGTAATGAGCTGATAGATAGTACATTTGGTAGCCTATTTAAGCATATATTAGTCATGCATGAATAACCGTAAAACTGAAAAAGTTTCATTTTCTAAAAATTAAAAATTTATGCAAAAAAATAGTTTATTATATAACAAGTCTATTTTATAATGTAAAAGACTATTTTATTTTAGGGGGCATTTGATGGAAGCATTTGTTGGTTGGTTAAATAATATTATTTGGAGTCCCGCGCTTGTTTACCTGTGTTTAGGAGTGGGCCTCTTTTATTCAATTGCAACCAAATTTCTACAAGTTAGACATATTGGAGATATGGGGAAATTGATGTTTGACCGAAATTCATCTGAAGCAGGAGTTTCTTCTTTTCAGGCTATTTCTATGTCTTTAGCAGGAAGGGTTGGAACAGGAAACATTGCAGGTGTTGCTACTGCGATTGCATTTGGAGGTCCTGGGGCAGTTTTTTGGATGTGGGTTATGGCTTTTCTTGGTGCCAGTACTGGTTTTATTGAGGCTACATTGGGTCAGGTATATAAGACCAAAAAAGATGGCCAATTCCGAGGCGGTCCAGCATTCTATATTGAAAAAGGGTTGGGTGTTAAGTGGTACGCAGTATTGTTCGCTATCGTAACAGTAATTGCTACAGGGGCACTTTTACCAGGTGTACAGTCAAATAGTTTAACTGCTTCGGTTAAAAATGCATTCGATATTAGTCCTTGGGTGTCAGGGATTATTGTCTGTCTTGTCTTAGCAGTCATTATTTTTGGTGGAGTAAAACGAATTGCCAAAACAGCTGAGGTAGTTGTTCCGGTTATGGCTATTGGTTATATTGTAGTTGCTCTTATTATTGTTTTTATGAATATCGATCAACTTCCAGAGGTAATCGGACTTATATTCTCAAGTGCTTTTGGGGCAGATGCTGCTTTCGGTGGAATTATCGGTGCGGCTATTATGTGGGGAGTTAAACGCGGTATCTACTCTAATGAGGCAGGTCAAGGTACAGGACCCCATGCAGCAGCAGCTGCAGAAGTTTCCCATCCAGCCAAGCAAGGGCTTGTGCAAGCATTTTCTATCTATATTGATACACTATTAGTTTGCTCCGCTACAGCATTCATGATTTTAATTACTGGGATGTATAACGTGACTCCAGAAAATGGAGATGCTATTGTTACAACATTAGGAGAAATGGAGCCAGGACCAGGTTACACTCAAGAGGCTGTTGAATCAGTATTACCTGGCTTTGGTGCACCGATCGTAGCTATCACTTTAATATTCTTTACTTTTACGACGATTATGGCGTACTACTATATGGCTGAAACAAACTTGGCATATATTAATGGAGAAAAGAGACGTGTTTGGACCGAATATTTATTAAAATTCGTTTTTATTGCTATGACCTTGTATGGAAGTGTGAAAACTGCAGGTCTGGCCTGGACATTGGGAGATATCGGGGTAGGAAGTATGGCTTGGCTGAACATTATTGCCATCCTGTTCCTAACAAAACCAACACTTGCTATTCTTAGAGACTACGAGGCTCAGAAAAAGGCAGGAAAAGATCCTGTATTTGACCCTGTTAAACTAGGTATCAAAGGTGCGGACTTCTGGGAAAACGAATATAAGCATCCTGATGCAAGTGAGAAAAAGGCTGCTACAGGAACATCTATAGAGAAATAAGATTGAGGGCTACCTATTTAATAGGTGGCCCTTTTAAGTCGCTTCATTTGTGGATTAATTAAACAAATGCTATGATAGCGAAAAAACCTAATGGGGTAGATGGAAAGTGGTTATTTTATTAGAAGGAAGAAAAATCAAAGCACATACATATGAAGTACATAAAGAAAAAGGTAAACATAAAATTGCAGTAAAATTTCATGTTAAAAGTGAAGAATACCATGAAGTAACCACACTGTTGTATAAAGAGAACTTTCAAGTTGAAGTCCCTCAACAAAACTTGAACTTTCATGGCAAGATTCAAGAGTACTCCACATCCATCACAAATCTTTATGAAACGAATCAAGTAGGGGACTTTTCATTGGTATTAATAGAAGCTAGATAATAGGAGAATCAATCTACTATGAATTTAAGTATTTTAGATCAAGCACCTATTTCTAAAAATCAATCTCCTCAAGAGGCTCTACAAGCGTCAATGAAACTTGCACAAGCTGCGGAAGAGTTTGGATATACACGTTTTTGGGTAGCAGAACATCATGATTTGCCTGGATTAACAAGCTCAGCACCAGAGGTTATGCTAGGCTACATTGGAGCAAACACAAATAAAATTCGAATTGGGTCAGGCGCAGTGCTCCTACCACACTACAAACCATATAAGGTGGCTGAAATATACAATACGCTAGCAACCTTGTTTCCAGGAAGGATTGATGTTGGGATTGGTCGTGCTCCAGGTGGTTCTGCAGAAGCGACAGAAGCATTGAACGACCAGTTTCTTCAGCAGGTGTGGAACATGCCAACCCTAGTAGAAGAGTTGCTTCATTTTTTGCATCGAGATTTTCCTTCAGACCATAAATTTTCCCAATTGACAGCTGTTCCAGTGCCTGAGATATGCCCAGTCCCATGGCTTTTAGGAACGAGTAAGAAAAGTGCTCTCCTAGCTGCAAAAAATGGTATGGCTTATGCGTTTGGTCAGTTTATGAGTGAAAATGAAGGGTCCGAAATTATCCAAGAGTATCGCAGGAACTTTCAACCGAGGAGTCCCGAACATTCTCCAAGTGTGCTTTTAACTGTTTCAGCCTATTGTGCAGAGACTACCAAGAGAGCTCATGAACTGGCGCTCAGCTCATTAATTTGGTCAATTGCTAGGGGAAAGGGAGAAGCTTCAGGTGTGCCTTCCATTGAAGAAGCGAAGGATTATCCATTAAATGAGAAGGAAAAAGAGAAGCTTGAACAAATGAAGAGCAAAATGATAATAGGAAATTCTAGCGAAGTTAAGAAGAAGCTTGTTCAAATGATGGCCCTTTATCATGTAGATGAAATTATGATTGTCACGATAACGTTTTCTCCACAAGATAAAATTCAGTCCTATAGATTGATTGCTAAGGAAATGCAGGATAACTAAAAAAGAAACGGCTTACAAATGTGAGCCATTTCTTTTTATATTATTATAAATTATCGATTATTGGTTTGAAGACGTTTGTTGTGTTTATCTTCAATCAAACGTTCAATGCGAGCAACTTCTTTTTTATCAGTGAGAATTTCTTGTTTGTTGTTGCTAATTAAAGTTTGCATGCGAATGAATTGTTTTCTCATCCTCAAGGTCCCCTTCCTACACGAGAAACATGTCGAAATTTATCTGAATTAAATATATCAAAATTTTCAGAAATAATCAACGGTTTTAATTTAATTATGAAGACATGACCCTTCCGCCATTTACATGGATGGCTTGACCGGTAACAAACCGAGAATCATCGGATGCGAGAAATACAAAAGCTGGAGCAATTTCGAAAGGCTGACCTTGTCGATCCATCGGATTTCCTGCCTGACTTACAAGATCGGCTGAGAAGCTAGAAGGGATCAACGGAGTCCACATTCTACCAGGTGCGACAGCATTCACACGTATCCCGTCCTTAACGAGATTATTCGCTAATGCACGTGTAAAGCCAACGTTGGCAGCCTTTGTCGCGGAATAATCAATTAGTTGTTCATTACCATAATAAGCTACCTCCGAAGCTGTATTGATAATTGAGCTTCCAGCTTTTAAGTATCGAAGAGCCGCCCTCGTTGTGTAAAAGTGAGAGTAAATATTGACTTTAAAGGTGTCATCAAACTGCTCATCGCTAATATCAAGGAGACTATTTTGATGAAATTGAATTCCTACGTGATTACACAAAATATCTAACTGGCCAAATACCTCTACTGTTTTCTCCACGATGAAAATGCAATGTTCTTTTTTTCTAAGATCACCAGGTAATAAGAGACAGCGCCGCCCAAGTTCTTCAACTCTTCTCTTTGTACGGTTTGCATCTTCTTCCTCATCTAGGTAGGCGATCGCAACATCGGCCCCTTCTTTTGCAAAAGCAATTGCGACTGCTGCACCCATACCGCTATCTCCGCCAGTGATTAAAGCAACCTTATCAGCCAGTTTTCCTGTTCCTATATAATTTGGATTTTCGATGATAGGACGGGGAACCATATATTTTTCTTCTCCAGGCTGACGAAATTGTCTTTGTTCAGGAACTGTTAAAGGTACTTCTTCAAAACGTGTTATTTTTCCATAGTTCGGATACATTGGATAATTTGAGCCTTTATTTTGTTTTGGATTATTTTTTGACAAGAGTATCCACCTCAAAACCATTTTTCAATACTTTATGTTGACTCGTTGAAAAAGTGCCTACTGTACCGGCTCCATTTGTGAGGTAGAGGAATAGGGTGTAGTAATGACTAAAGGGGGAGATTAAGTGCCTGTTTATGAATATAATCCAGAAGTGAAATATTTGTTAATTGAGCAATCAGATGAGCGGGTAGGAGTCTTATATAATCACAATCCACGTCCTTTTTCATTGCCGCTAATTGCGACTAGACCGCCATATTTTGTGAATCCTCGATATGAGCCGCATTATACGAAGCTTTAATAGGTAGGCGTGTAGCACCCATGAAACTAAATTGTTGATTACAAAGGGCTGTTATCGTAAAGAGTGTTTATTCTCTTACGAAAAAAAACTGTTGTTAAAATCTTACGTCCATTGGCCAGCGGCTATTGGCATTAAAAAAGACAAGAGCAACAAAAGCGCTCTTGTCTTTTCGATTTTAAAAATGGAATCTACTAACTTGTGTGGATAATTCTTCAGCCGTCTTAGATAAGTCTTCAACCCTAGTTGTGATTTCTTCCATCGAACTGCTAGATTGTTGGGCGGAAGCGGCTACTTGTTCCACTCCTGCTGCAGATTCTTCAGAAATTGATGCGATTTCTTCAATTGATTGAGTCATGCTGATGCTTGTGTGATTTAAGTCTTTTAAGCTTGTTGAAATATCTTGGATACGATGAGCCATGTCTGTAACAGCCTGCTCGATCTGATTAAAAGTTTCTCCAGTTGTTTCGATTTGACGTTTTCCTTTATTCACTTCCTCATAACCATTTAATAGAGATTCAACAACTATCGCTGATTCACCTTGGATACTTGTGACGATCGTTGTAATATCACTTACTGATACAGAAACTTGTTCTGCAAGTTTACGTACTTCAGTTGCTACAACTGCAAATCCCTTGCCATGTTCACCAGCACGTGCGGCTTCAATTGCTGCGTTAAGTGCTAATAAATTTGTTTGATTAGCTATATCTTGAATCATTTCAATTAATAAAGAGATTTGCTTAGCTTGTTCGTCGAGCCCATTTACTTTTGAAATGGCGTTTTGAACAATACTATCAATGACTGACATTTGAGATACAGATGCTTGCATGTAAGTTGTACCTTCTTTAGTTTTAACGAGCACAGAATTGGACTTATCGGCAATTTCATCGCCATGTGAATTGGCATTATTGATCTTGTCTCTAAATAACTCCATCTTTTCTGCTAAATCAGTTGTATGATGTGCTTGGCTTTCAGTCCCTGCAGATAATTCTTGCATTGTAGTAGCGATTTGAATACTACCTTCTTTTACTTGGTGTGCTGCTTCATTTAGATGATCACTTTGACCTTTAACTAGTTTACTAGCATTTGCTACGCTTTCGATAATCACGAGGAGTTTATCCTTCATGTCTATGACAGAATCAGAAAGAGCCTTTATTTCATCTTTACCGTTGTAGTGGATCGGACTTATTTCAAGATTTCCTTCCGAAATTTCTTTCATTTGTGTGACAATCTGTTTTACAGGTCTAGTAATACTTCTGCTAAATAAAATCGATAATACAATGACAGCTAACAATGTACCTACTAAAACAATAACTGTTATTATCAGATTCTTTTTGGTTAATGCATTTACGTTCGAAATGTCTTCCTTGATTTCCATTATACCTATAATATGAGTATTTGTAGGTTCAAATAATGGCATAAAACTATATAGAAAGTCACCTTTTTCTTCTGTAATAGATTTACCAGAAGAGACTTGTTCGTAAATAGCTTTATTAATCTTGTGATTATTTTCTTCTTCTGTGGTGAGTAGTGCTGTACCTTTGTCGTCATATAAACTAATGCCAACACCATCAACGCTTTTAATGATATTTTGTAAAAATGTGTCATCTAGCCCAGTTTGTAGTGTCCCGATTGTCTTACCGTTCTCTTGAATTGGGACAAATGCGCGTATGTTCAACCCAGAGCTACCTATATCAAAACCAGCGATTTCTTTTCCTTCCATAGCTAACTGAAGAGCAGGATCATCACTTTTGTCGTCACCATGCTTAGCAGGATTGTGAGCTCGATAAAGGACCACTCCATCTAAATTTCCTATTTCAAATATTTCTAAATCATGTTCTTCTTGTAATCTTGTAAATATGTCATTCGTAGCGGAGGCGATTTTTTCACGATCGCCAGTCTTCACAGCTTCAATAAGCTGCTGATTTGTTGCATGTTTTTTGGATAGCTCCAATAATTTATCTGAGTCAATCTTGAACTGTGCTGAAATGGAATTTTGAGATGATTCCAACTCCGTAAGATTGAGATCTGAAAATCCCTTGCTATTAAGGAAAAACGTAATAGACGTGACCAAAATAAGCGGGAGGATAGCTGTAAGAAATAGTAAACTTAATATTTTCCTAGATAGGGTCTTAGTAAACATGGTGTTTCTCCTTTTAATCATATATTATGCCAATATACCTTTTACCCATTCATTATAGTATAGAAATTGGTCTTTTTCACTAAAGTTATGATGTTAAATATATTTTTTCTCCTTCTAATTTCCTGTTTTAATTATTGATTATTTAATAGTTCTTAAATTCAGAATATTATATAATTGAAATATATTTTAAAGGGGGATGAGCGGATTGACACAATTGGTGAAAGAGGGAAGTTTATTATGGGAGCCGTCTGAAAGCTTTAAGGAGCAATCTCAACTCGTCGATTACATGAATTGGTTGAAGGAGAAAAAGAATCTGGAATTTGATAACTATGAATCTCTATGGTCTTGGTCTGTTACAGAAATTGAATCATTCTGGGAAACACTTTGGGAGTATTTCGAAATACAATCGTCAACCCCTTATTTACGAGTGTTGTCAGACCGAACCATGCCTGGAGCAAAATGGTTTGAAGGGGCAAGATTGAACTATGTTGAGCGAGTATTCCGTAATCGTAAGGGGACCGAAGATGCGATAATTTCTCGTTCGGAATTACGCCCTTTACAAACGATGAGTTGGAAGTCGTTAGAGGATAAAGTGGCGGCCTTTGCAGCGGGGCTTAAAGCGAGTGGCATCAAGACAGGTGATCGAGTAGTTGCCTACATACCAAATATCCCTGAAGCAACTATCGCATTTTTAGCTTGTGCTAGTATTGGAGCGGTGTGGTCGAGCTGTTCACCGGATTTTGGAAGTCCGACTGTGATTGCTCGTTTCAAACAAATTGAACCGAAAATTTTAATCGTAGTAGATGGTTATCGTTACGGAGGAAAGGACTTCGACCGAGTTGACACAGTGTGCGAAATTCAGAAAGCGATTACATCTTTAGAGAAAACGATTTTACTTCCTTATTTGAATGAGTCGCCTGAAATAGAGCAGCTAGAAAATGTTGTGTTGTGGGAGGACTTTATCAACGTTCATATGGGTGCTTCCTTCTATTTTGAGCAAGTTCCATTTGACCACCCATTATGGGTTCTGTATTCCTCAGGAACAACTGGACTTCCAAAAGCAATTGTACAAGGGCACGGCGGTATTTTACTGGAGCATTTAAAACAATGTAGCTTACATATGAATCTACAGGAAGGGGACCGTTTCTTTTGGTTTACAACTACTGGATGGATGATGTGGAATATCGTTGTTGGCGGACTCCTTAATGGGTCAACCATTCTATTATTTGATGGGAATCCTGGCTACCCAAATCTTGATACGTTGTGGAAGTTTGCAGAGGAGACAAAAATGACCGTGTTCGGAACAAGCGCAAGTTTTATCCTCTCTTGTATAAATAGTAAAATTACCCCTGCACATTTTGATTTAAGCCATTTGCGAGCGATTGGTTCGACTGGCTCTCCACTTCCCCCAGAGGGCTTTGCGTGGGTATACGAGCATGTGAAAAAAGATTTATGGCTCACCTCTGTTAGTGGTGGAACGGACATTTGCTCTGCATTTGTCGGTGGAGCACCGATTTTACCTGTTCGTGCAGGTGAAATTCAATGTCGTGAGCTTGGTGCAAAGGTGGAAGGCTTTGATGAAAATGGAAATTCTGTAATTGATGAGGTAGGCGAGTTAGTGATAACAGAGCCAATGCCATCAATGCCACTCTTTTTCTGGAATGATACGTCAGGAGAAAGATATTTCAGCAGTTATTTCGATATGTATCCAGGTGTCTGGAGGCATGGAGACTGGATTAAAGTCACGTCTACCGGCAGCTGTCAAATTTATGGCCGCTCTGATTCAACCATTAATCGCGGTGGTATCCGCATGGGTACAAGTGAAATTTATAGTGCAGTAGAAGGGGTTGAGGGAGTAAAAGATAGCCTTGTGATTGATTTGAGTAACGAACAGGACAGTGGGCTTTTGTTATTCATCGTTTTAGAGAAAGGCACCACTTTTAATGAAGGAATCGATAAATCGATTAAAGAACGTGTACGAGTGCATTGTTCACCACGGCATGTCCCTGATAAAATAATGGTTATCAAAGAGGTACCACGGACACTTAATGGCAAGAAGCTAGAAGTACCGATCAAGAAAATTCTCATAGGCGTTCCATTTGACAAAGCGGTGAATAAAGGTGCTTTAAGTAATCCAGATTCACTTGATTTCTTTTTAGAAATAGCAGAGGGGTAAGGAACCAAAGTATAGAGCCCAAAATTTTGGTTTTGGGCTCTTCTGTTATTTTGTTTCTGCAACTGCATATTTTGGATGGATACTAATTAGTCGGTTAATAGCTTCAATATAAGCACTTGCACTTGCAAAGATGATATCTACATGAATTGCTCGACCCTGGAAGAGTGAGTCACCACTCTTGATTTTTACGAAAACCTCACCGATTGAATCCTTACCTTTTGATATTGATTTTATTTTATAATCAATTAAATCGTTCTCAATATTTAAACCTTGATCAATTCCTTTGTAGATTGCATCAACCGGCCCGTTTCCTTCGCCAATACCTTCGATAATGGAACCGTCTTTTTGTATGATATGAACAAATGCTCGGTAATTTTTGTTCGGTAATACTTGTAGGCTTAGGTCTTTAAATGTATATGTCGTTTGATGTTCTGCTGCCGATTTCGTCTCTAATAGTGCAATAATATCCTCATCAAAAATTTCTTTTTTACGATCTGCAAGATCCTTATATTTGGCAAAGAGATCGATCAATTCTTCTTGGCTAATCGTATATCCAAGCTCTTCATAACGTTTCTTCAATGCATTTCTTCCGGAAAGCTTCCCAAGTACAAGCTTTGTTTCCATGAATCCAACTGTTTCAGGCTTCAATATTTCATAGGTTGACTTATCTTTAATAACGCCGTCTTGATGGATGCCAGATGCATGTGTGAAGGCATTATTTCCGATGACTGCCTTATTCGGTGGAACACTAACACCTGTTAAACGGCTGATTAATTTGCTCGTCTTAGCAATTTCCTTCAAGACAATGCCAGTGTCTTTTTGATAGTAATCTTTTCGTGTTTCGAGTAATGCAGCTACTTCTTCAAGTGCGACGTTCCCAGCGCGTTCTCCTATACCATTGACACAGCCTTCAACCTGCATGGCACCAGCCTTAATTGCAGCAATACTATTGCTTGCAGCAAGACCAAGATCGTCGTGACAATGGCAACTCAAAATAACTTTTTCTACTCCCTTTGTATTTTCAAGAATGTATTGGAAAAGCTCTGAATACTCTTCAGGTGTTGTATAACCTACTGTATCAGGGAAGTTCAAAACAGTAGCGCCAGCTTCGATCACTTTTTCAGAGATTTCCCGTAAAAATTCAAGCTCAGAACGGGTTGCATCCTCGCAAGAAAACTCAACATGTGTAAAGTGTTGTGCAGCATAGGAAACACATTCAATGGCTTTGTTTATGACTTGCTCCTTCGACATGTTCAATTTCTTTTCACGATGGATAGGGGAGGTTGCAATAAACACGTGTATTCCTGTATTATCAATTCCCTTGAAAGCTTCAATGACAGCATCGATATCTCCCTTATTAGCACGAGCGAGACTTACGACCATTGGTTTTGTGACAGCTTTTGCAACAGCACGAACGGCTGCTGCATCCCCAGGTGAAGCAGCAGCAAAGCCTGCTTCAATAACATCGATTCCTAACTGCTCTAAACGAAGGGCAATCTCGACTTTTTCTTCTTGATTTAAATTTACACCTGGCGTTTGTTCACCATCTCTTAATGTCGTATCAAAGAAATATACTCTTTCACTCATGCTTTTAAAACCTCCTAATTAGTATGTAGCAGCAAATATTTAAGGGAAAATAAAAAAAACTTAACTTGCGATTGAGGGACGAGATAACTCGTGGTACCACCCTCATTTGCTGCTCCTCACGGATCACAGCCTTCGCAAGTTAAGATATATCTTAAACTTCACAGAATAACGATTGTGAATCGTTTCTTCTTACTTAGGTTTCAGAAGAAAGTCTCAAAGGCGAGTCGAAAGTGTTCTTCACCTGTTTGCACCAACCACAGGCTCTCTTGAAGAAGAAGTGTCTTTCTTGCTCCTTATCCTAGACGATTTTATACAAAATTCTAAAATTTAAAAAAATAATACTACATAAAAAATATAATTGCAATACCTTAATCGTTTAAAGGGCTAAATATTTTGACAATATTTAAGAATTGCTAGGAACTTAGTTGTTTAAAAGGTTACTAGGCTATATAATGAATAATAGAAAGAATTTTCTGCGCTTTTAAATAGAAGGAGGTTAGAAATTATCTAAAAATTATTTTACATCATCAAAATGTAAGCGCTTAAACACGAACGTGGATGTGTTAAAAAAAGAACAAAATATTCGTCTAACTAGGAAAAGGAATAAGATGAGGAGGGATGTTATGAATCTTTTTCAAAGCTTAGAAAGAAACGCTCGAAGTAAATCAAATAAAACAGCTATCATTTTTAATAATAATATTCATACGTATTTAGAGTTCAACGAAGAGGTGAATCGAATCGCTCATGCTCTTATCAATTACGGGGTGAAAAAGGGCGATAAGATTTCTATTATGATGAAAAACAGTGATGCGTTTATTTTTGTTTTCTATGGCATCCTAAAAGCAGGAGCTGTAGCGGTACCTATCAATTTTCGCTTAACAGCCCATGAGGTTCGATATATTTTGGACGATTCAGATTCCGTTCTTGTATTTGTGGATGAGGAATTTGCCGAAACAGTTGCAAAGGCCCGAGAAGGAAATGAAAAGCTTCAGCTACAGATTATTGTTGGAGAAAAAGCAGAGGAGCAGCAAATTAGATTAGCTGACTTCAAAAGCTCATTGACAACAAATCCTGATTTAGAGGTATTAGAATCTGACGATGCCGAAATTCTATATACATCAGGCACAACTGGTCTCCCAAAAGGTGTTTTATTAGATCATCATCGAGTACTTCATGTAGCATTTATGATGACGATTACGATGAAAATTGGTACAGAGGACAACCTTCTTCATGTTGCACCATTATTCCATTCTGCTCAACTGAATCTATTTTTAGTATCTGGTACCTTCCTTGGTAGTACACAGGTTGTTCAGCAGGATTTTCATCCCGTTGAAACTCTAAAAATAATCTCTACTCACAAAATTTCACTCTTTTTTGGAGTACCTACTATGTATAACTTCTTTCTTCAAGTCCCTAAAGGAATGTTCGACGTTTCAAGTGTCACACGCTTAGGTTATGGAGCTGCTCCAATGCCAAATGCGACTTTACAAAAATCGATGGAGATGTTTAATACTGATCAATTCTTTAATTTGTGTGGTCTGACTGAAGGGGGGCCAGGTGGTATATTCCTCACCCCAGAAGGGCATAAAGCGAAATTTGGCGTAAGTGGAAGAGCCAACCATTTTACCGATGCTAGAATTGTAGATGAAGCTGGGGGCGATGTGAAGCCTGGGGAAGTAGGTGAATTTATCATTAAAGCCGAAACCATTATGAAGGAATATTATAAGAAGACTGAAGAAACGAGGAAAACACTTAAAGATGGATGGTTATATACAGGGGATTTAGCCACGATCGATGGGGAAGGGTACATCACGCTTGTTGACCGGAAAAAGGATATGATTATCTCCGGTGGGGAAAATGTCTATTCCACCGAGGTAGAACAAGTTCTCTATAAGCATCCAGATATATTAGAGGCGGCGGTTATAGGGATTCCACATGAAGTATGGGGAGAAACGGTTGCGGCTATCGTTGTTCCAAAAGAAAATAAGAAGATTGAGCACGAAAACTTGTTGCTATTTTGCCGTCAGGAGCTAGCTGGATACAAAATTCCAAGAGTTGTTTATGAAATGGAGCAACTTCCAAGGAACGCGTCTGGTAAAGTATTAAAATACAAGCTGAGGGAGTCTTATCAAGGAACTCCTACAATCTAAATGAAGCGGTAATCTTTTGAAATTGTCCACCTATGTGTTAAAAAACACCAATTTAAAATGATTGAATTGTTTGATAATTGATGATATAATTTTAAAAAGCATAGGGAGTTGATTTCCAATGAATAAGGATTTGCTTAAGTTACCTGAGCCAACAGTCGCAGAACAGTTATCCGTGTTAGCCGAGCAGATTTTGAATGAGTCTCTACTGGAGTACAGAAAAGAGAAGCTACGGGAGGAAATCGACCAATCCTTACAAGAACGAAACAAAGATGAATTTCTTCGTTTATCTTCTGAATTAAACTCAATATCCTAAATCATTATTTCGGACTGTCTGGTACACACCAGCAGTCTTATTTTTTAGAAATTTTTGGATATACTAGTCATGAGGTGGTTATCGATGACTAGAAAAATTTTCACTATTGTCATACTCTCGTTCATTTGTTTACTCAGTCTACAAGTCCAAGCCCATGCTGAAGGAAAAGCCGAAATTTTTCACATTAATAAGGGAAAAGTTATCAAAAAAGTTCCTATGAATAATGTTATTCACAAAGAGACTGAAACCATCATCCAAAGTGTAACTGACTTGTATAGAGAATTAGAACCAATTCCACAAAAAGGGTATATGGTGAAAATTCCATTGGACCCAGCTATTATGGTGAAAAATCAATGGATGGAAGATTTAGTTAGTGAGGTCATTGTGATTTTTCCTGAATACGAAAATCCGCATTTGATGGTGTTCAATGATGAGAACATGCCCTATTTTTTTAGGTTTAATGGTTCTGTTGATAAATTGCTAACGAAGCTCGACCTGAAATTTGATGGTCAGAGAGAGTAATTTAATAGCCCCCATTTGGGGGCTATTAAACTCATAATAAAATTTTTAATAAATAGGCAGAAAATGCATTTGAAATTTCTTCACTGGATTTCTCACCCTCTGGTCTGTACCATTCTTGGATCCAGTTTAAAGCTCCTAGAATAATCATTCTGACCATTTTTACATCCACATTCTGAAACTCTTTTAATCGAATTCCTTCAAGTAATATTCGGTCGAAATACTGAGCATACTTCGTTCTTGAAGCAAGAATCTCTTGTAAATATTCATCTGTGAAATGTTGATTCGGCTTATCCATAACCATGAACATTGATTTTTCAGAAGTAGCTAGCTGAACATGTGCCTTTATGGCGTTCGTTAATTTTTCCGTCCATGTCAGAGGACTATTAAGGATCTCCTCCATTTGACCAATACTCTTTTCCATAATCATTTGATGACAATGAAAGAGGAGATCATCTTTGTTTTTAAAATAATAGTACATTGAGCCTTTTGTCATTAGAAGCCTTGCTGCTACTTCCTCCATAGTTGTACCATGGTAGCCCTTTTCAGCAAAAATAGCCGCGGCAGAGCGAAGAATTTCTTCCTTCTTCTTCGCAATTTTTCTTTCCTTAAAAGAGGACATCGTATATCTCCAATCTATTAATAATTCAAATTATTTTGCTTACTATCATATAAAAATCAAAAGTAAAAGTCTATGGAAATTTCCAAAACACCTACTTACCAACAGTTCGAAAATTAACCGTTTGTATAATTAATGGAAAATTGTTAAAATTTATTAAAAAGGAGATGTTGTACTTGTCAATGCCACTTGAGGGAATTCGTGTACTCGATTTAACAAGGCTTCTCCCAGGACCATACGCTTCTTTAATGTTAGCAGATTTTGGAGCAGATGTAATTAAAATTGAGGATCCGAAGGTAGGAGATTATGCTCGTTGGGGAGAACCCAAAATACATAATTACAGTGCCATGTTTCACTCTTTAAATCGTAATAAGCGTAGTATGGCGCTTGACTTAAAGTCTGAAAATGGGAAAACCATATTTTTAGAATTGGTGATGACAGCGGACGTTTTAATTGAATCATTTCGACCGGGAGTGATGGAACGTCTCAACCTCGGTTACGAGGTCTTGAAAAGTTATAATCCTAAACTCATTTATTGCGCCATTACTGGGTATGGACAAACAGGTCCATTACGAGATGTACCTGGCCATGATATTAACTTTTTGAGCTATTCTGGTGTTCTTGATCTGCAAAAAGGTTCAGATGGACACCCTGTAACTTCTCCGGTCCAAATTGGCGATATCGGTGGAGGTGCTTTAATGGCTACAGTTGGGATTTTAACAGCTATTATTGAAGCCGGTAAATCAGGAGAGGGCCAATTCGTCGACATTTCCATGCTTGATGGAACGATATCATGGATGCAAACAACCTTGCCCAATTATTTGGCAACCAATGAACGTCCGGTAAATGGAGAGCTCCTTTTAAGTGGTGGAATGGCATGTTATGAAATCTATGAAACGAGAGATAAACGTTTTCTATCTGTGGGGGCTATTGAACCTAAGTTTTGGATAAATTTCTGTAAAGTCATAGGGAAAGCTGAACTAATCTCTCAGCTAAATGCTTCATTCGAGGAACAGAAACGAATGAAAATGGAAATTCAATCTGCTATTGAAAAGAAAACTCTACAGGAATGGGTAGTACTATTTCAAGATGTAGATGCGTGTGTGTCGCCTGTACTTACGATTGCAGAAATGGTAGAGCATCCTCAAATTTTACAGCGACAGATGATAGAGGAAGTACAAGATTTAAACTCACTGCCGATTCGACACATTGCTAATCCTATTAAGCTATCAAGAACTCCCGCGATAGACTTTCGTAATCCTCCCGATCTTGGGGAACATAATGAAGAGGTTCTGGAGGAACTGGGGATTATAAGAGACCTGAAATAATATAGATAAAGTGCCTAGACCAAATGGAATAGGCACTCTTTTTCATTCTTCATCATTAAATTTATCAAGCATTGAAATCGCATCGACAAGGTGATTGTTAAAAATTTGACGGGCAACCTGTAGTAATTCTATTATCATTGGATCACGTAATGTATAAATCACACGATTCCCGTCTTTCGTCCCCGAAACAATATTCTTCGATCTTAACACCGTTAATTGCTGTGAAACAGCGGACCCTTCACTTCCAAGTATGCTCTGGATTTCATTCACACTTTTTTCTCCCTCAGCCAAAACCTCTAAAATGCGAATACGTAATGGATGGGCTAATGCCTTGAAAAAATCCGCCTTAAATTGTTGTAAATCTTGGTTCAATAGTTGTTACCTCACTTCCTGTGTAGACAATTCCGGTCTACTTTCTTCTGACATCGTGGCTGCATTTGAAAACTTCGTACACTCCCTAAAAATAAAGTGTTTGCAACCAAGACATTTATTCCGATTTAGCTGTGTTAGTGCATATTCAATGGCTTCTCCCGTATGTTCAAAGAAATGCTCTTCGCCAACTACATCATACAATCCTGTCTTTTTCAATACTCTTTTTGGTTGATGTCTCAGTCCTGAAATTAAGACAACACCAGGTTGTGAAAAATGCTGTACGATATTTGTTAAGTGCATATCTCCAGTTGTATCCATAAAAGGGACCCTCCCCATTCTTAAGAGGAGCACTCTAGGTTGATCATTTATTGTATTCATGATCGTTTGTGCAAAGGTTTGAGCTGCCCCAAAGAATAAGGGCCCTTCAACATTGTAAATAGTGATTTGAGGACAGTCTCTTGTGTCAGTGAGCATTTGAGTTTCAATTTTTGATTGTTTTGAATTATGGTTTGGTAATGCCTTTGCAGTTACCATATGATCACTCATGCGTTTAGTAAATAGAATAATAGCGAGTATAAGTCCTATTTCGACAGCGGTAGTTAAATTCATGAAGACAGTGAGTAAGAAGGTTACGACTAGAACAAGAGAGTCTTCCGTTTTTGTCTTCAGTACTTGATAAAAAACCTTCCGTTCACTCATATTCCATGCAACAACCATTAAAATCGGTGCCATACTTGCTAGAGGTATTTTAGATGCAAACGGTGCAAATAGTACTAAAATTAATAGTACCACAACGCCATGGATGACTCCAGAAATTGGAGAAACGGCACCATTTTTAATATTGGTAGCCGTACGAGCAATTGCTCCTGTTGCAGGGATTCCTCCGAATAAAGGAGTGATCATATTGGCAATCCCTTGACCAATGAGTTCACGATTACTATGATGCTTGCTATTTGTCATTCTATCGGCAACGACTGCTGATAGTAAAGATTCTATACCTCCCAAAATCGCGATAACAAAAGCTGGTCTAATCAGCTGAACAATTTTCTCATAGGTTAACTCAGGTAAATGAAAGGTTGGTAGCGTATTGGGGATTTTGCCATAGGTAGAGCCTATTGTCGCTACCTCACTAGGATAAGAGAGAGTGGCGATTATGGTTGATAGGACCAAACCCAAAAGGGCAGCTGGAATCTTAGGTACAATCCTTGGTGAAAAGATTATCACGATAAAACAGATGATTGCAGTTAAGATGCTAAATCCGTTAACCGTATGAATATGCTTCACGATTTCTTGTAAATTATCAATAAATAATTCATGGTTTTCAACATTACGAAGTCCAAGTAGATTGGCGATTTGTCCGACAAAAATAATGACTGCGATACCAGTCGTAAAGCCAATGGTAACGGGTCTAGGAATAAATTTGATTAAAGAACCTAGTTTGAAGATACCCATTAATAACAGCATGATTCCTGCCAAAAATCCTGCAATTAATAGATTTTCATAGCCATAGGTGATGACTACACCAAATAAAATAGGGATGAATGCTCCAGTAGGTCCACCAATTTGGAATTTAGAGCCACCTAATAAGGAAATGAGGATTCCAGCAATAATTGTCGTATAAATTCCGTATTCAGGTTTAACTCCCGAAGCAATGGCAAAGGCCATTCCCAAAGGAATTGCTATGACCCCAACAACTAATCCCGAAAATACATCCTTTTGAAAGCTTTGAACATTATAACCCTTGAACCTTCCAGTGAATAACCATTTCTGTTGCATGAACAACCCTTCTTCATTTGTTATATTAGTATATCTGAATCTTTGAATATACTATTATATGAATCTACATCGATTTAACAAAATTGTCAAAGTATTTTTCAGAAAACAGGTGATGTTTTTTAATAAGAGATTTAAGGTGTTAGATCAAGAAAAGTAAAAGGCTATCCCATAGGCCATTGAATATGTCCCTTTGGGATAACCCTTTAGTTGTGTTGTACTATCGTAAAGCGGGGATCGGTTTACAGAAAGTCGTCCTTCTTTAAAACGAAAATGTCGGACTAGTGGTTCAGAAGGACCTGTCGTTAACTACAATTCTGAGAATACGCTAACCTATTTCCAAATCTTCCACCAGCTCTTCTTTTTCGCTTTTGCTGAAGCGGCTTCACGATAACTAGCAAGCATCCCTTGAAATACTTCTTCACGATGTTGGATTTCTTCCGTAGATAGTTTCAATTCATGCATTGTGTCCAATAAACTATTTTGATTATCTTCAAGCGCAGATACTAATCGTTCAATGTCCTTCTTCGATTCAGTTAGGTTTCTTGTAAGTCTCTTTAAGCTAGAATGACTCTCTCTATTAGATGATTTTGTTGCTTCGGTCACTTTTTTCGAAATTTTATCGTAGCTGTCTGCAACCTGATCAGCTAGAATATCGAACGATTCGGAAGTCTGTTCCGAAACATTCAGAATAGCACCTGAGATATCCTGAAGATCGGCCTTACGCTTATCATTTGCCCTTTGAATGGACTTGGATATTTCTTTGATTGAATGTAGGGAACTGGAAGATAACTCATTCTTCAAATCCTCAACAATTTGCTGCTGACTAAAGATAATTTCTTGTTTAATTTCATTGACGAGTTCTTTTTTATACTCGTGGATTAACAGTTGAAAATCTTCTACAGGCGCTGGTGTAGGTGACGTTGTTTCAATTTGTGTTGCAGGAAGTAAAGTTTCGAACGATTCGGAAGGGGGTTCCGAAACTTCGGAAAAATGTTTTTGTAGTAAGGTTCGAATCATTTCTTTGCTAACATTCTGTTCCCGCATTTCTTTAATTTTCAATAATAGCTTGATTTCGTGTTCTGTAAAAAATCTTGCTCCCTGCTTTGTTCTTGGTATGATGAGTAATCCGTTCAGATCTTTTTCCCATTGTCGGATGGTCCCAGTCGGGATATTTACTTTTTTTGAAACTTCCTTAATTGAATAGGCCTTCATTACTTTGTTATTTTGCATGTTCTCAATCCCTTCAAAGGTTTTGAAATCTATATTCTTTGAAAGGGGGTGTGTTTTCCTGCTATCTGACAAAACCTATCAAAAGAAGAAAAGAATCAGCAAATTATTCACTCATTAAATGAAATTCGTAATGGTTAGGCGAACTTTTTAGAAAATATTTCTTGGGAAAGCGCAAGACTAGACAATTCCTGCGTTTCGGATGTCATTTTTTGAATTTTTATTGGTAGAGACAAGAGTTAATTGTCATATTGTGACGACGCGTGTTAAGAGGTGGAATCATAGTTTTGGATTAAAACTTACGACACGATTTCGTCCTCCTTTTTTTGCTTCGTATAACGCAAGATCTGCTTTCTCTATCAGTTCTTCTTTAGAACGAAAAGATATATTTCCCTGGGTAGCTAATCCAATGCTTATCGTTATTATCTTATTATCTGAACTAGTATTAGAAATCCTTAAAGATTCCACCACGGTGCGAATCTTTTCAGCTATTTTATATGACTCTTCGTTGTTCTTACCGATAAGAATGGCAGCAAATTCTTCCCCTCCATATCTAGCAAGAAGATGAGGGGACCTTACAATTTCTTTGACATACGAAGCAATCGTTTTGAGACAAATATCACCAGCTTGATGACCATATGTATCGTTGTATAGCTTGAAATCATCTATATCAAATAGAATAAGTGATAGAAAGGACTTATTGTGTATTGAAAGATCCCATTCAATATTTAGTCTTTCATCGAAATAGCGACGATTCGCTACACCTGTAAGACCGTCATTATTTGATAAATAGAGAAGGGATTGTTCTAATTTTTTTCGTTCAGTAATATCTCGACAAACTAGTACCACACTATTAACCATATTATTTTCAATAATTGGGGTTCCACTAATATCCACATCGCCCCACGAACCATTTGATGTACGCCAACGAATTTCTATTCTGAAAGTTTTTTTCTCATCTACACTATTTCTAAACAAAGACATTATACTAGCTCTATCCTCTGGATGAATAAGATTTCCATAAAACTCTGCATTATATTTTTTCGGCTCAATTCCATAGTTCCGAATTGAAGGGGAAACATAGGTAGTATTTCCTTCCTTATCAAGAATTGAGACAACGTCTGAAATATTATCCGTGATGGCACGGAATTTATCATCGTTTTCTTTGATTTTTCTTAGTAAATAAAGAGTTTTGCTTAGGTAATCATGCAAATAGAAAATGCAAAAAGCGCTAATACATGAAATGAGTAGGAATGAAAATATCAATCGAGAGGTTTCTCCGTCCAGTAGGATAATTCCCACTATAGTTATCGAGGAAAAACAGTAGATGTTCATATAGACCCATCTATGACGTGTTTTAAGATATGTAGAGATCATTCCACAAACAAGTGACATGTTAAAAGCATTTATCACTCCTAACAGTGTCGAAAAGGATGGCTCATCAAATAGAAAGTAGCGACTACAAGCAATAATAGCACCTGTTATTAATGCGGATGGAATTCCACCAAATAAAGCACTTACCATAATCGGAAAATGTCTAAGATCAATGAGTACATAATCTACGGTTATTCCATAGTGCATGATAATTGAACCAATTATGCCATCGATGGTACCAAATATCATTCGTTCTGATAACGGAGCTGTAGGTTTTATATCGTAAAAATTTTTATATCTTATCCGATTTCTCATAAAGAAATAGATAAGAAAACTAGAGGAAACAAAAATGGCCAGATTAGGAATTAAATCTTCTATAATATTAAGGATCATCGAATCACTACTCCAGGAAATCTGATAAAGGAAGGTGAATTACGTACCAATTTTTTTATAAATAACGGATATATTATCTGCATTTTTCGGGATTTGAATGCATTTTGTTTTTTTTCTGACAAAAGAAAAAGTATCATATAGATATAGGATAATATGTCACAAAATGGAGTGTTGTTATGAAGGCTTTAGTTCATGCAGAAATGAATGGTTTTGAAGGACTTACTTATCGAGAAATTGAAGAGGAACAACCGAAGGCTGGTGAAGTCAGAGTAGCTTTAAAAGGAGCGGGTCTTAATCACCGTGACTTATTTACATTGACTCGCCATAAAGATACAGACCCTCCACTTATAATTGGTTCAGATGGAGCAGGAATTGTCGAGACGGTTGGAGAAGGTGTTACAAATGTGCAAATAGGAGATGAGGTCATCATCAATCCAGGTCTTGGTTGGAAGGAAAATAGTGATGCACCTCCAGCAGGATTTGAGATTGTAGGTCTTCCTTTCCACGGTACTTTCGCTGAAAAAATTGTAATTCCAGCTGAAAATGCTGTACATAAACCAAAATTTTTATCTTGGGAGGAAGCAAGTGTCCTATCACTAGCTGCTCTAACTGGATACCGTGCGCTCTTTACGAGAGGAAAACTACAAGCTGGAATGAAAGTATTGATTCCAGGAATCGGAAGTGGTGTTGCAACTTTTCTTTTGCAATTTGCAAAAGCGGCAGGAGCCACCGTTTATGTTACTTCTCGTTCCAAGGAAAAATGCTCAAAAGCCCTTGAACTAGGAGCAGATAAAGCTTTTGATAGCAATGACGATTGGACAGCTGCGCTTGATGGAGAAAAGATGGACCTAATTATTGAATCTGTAGGTGCAGCAACCTTCAATAAATCTCTAGACCAACTTCGACCAGGGGGAACGATCGTTACATTCGGTGCTTCAGCTGGCGATGTAGTAGAGTTTGATTTACGTAGATTCTTCTATGGGCAATTTAATATGCTTGGTTCCACCATGGGAAGTGGCGAAGAATATCTTGAAATGCTTCATTTTATTGAGAAACATGAGATCAAGCCTGTTATTGATAGAACTTATCACCTAGGCGAATTTAAAGAAGCCTTTGAAAGAATGGAAAAAGCAGAGCAACTTGGAAAAATAGGATTTACGATAGAATAAAATAAGAGGAGTTACTTCCTCTTGTTTTTTTTTCTAATATTAATAGAAAATTCAGTTAAAACTGCACATGAAAGGATTTTATGAACATGGTCATCTCTTTAAGCAATATATCATTAAAGCGAAATAGCTCCACCATATTAAAAAATATAAATTGGGAAGTAGAACGAGGGGAACATTGGGTTCTATTTGGTTTAAATGGGGCAGGGAAAACGGCTTTGTTAAATCTTTTGAATGGCTATCATTATCCAACAAGTGGAGAGGTGTACGTTCTAGGTAAACAGTTTGGGAAAGTCGACATTCGAGAATATATTCGTAGAAAAATAGGTCTCGTTTCTTCCTCTCTACAGGAACGATTTTACAAAGAAGATAGTGCTTATGGAATTGTCTTAAGTGGTGCCTTTACATCGATTGGGCTTTATGAAACACCAAATAATGAAATGCGGAAAAAAGCAATTTCCTTATTAGAGGATCTAGGGAGTATAGAATATGCAGATCGAGCATATGAAACATTGTCTCAAGGAGAGAGACAACGCATTCTAATTGCTCGAGCGTTAATGAATGATCCTGAAATTCTCATTCTTGACGAACCTACGAATGGGCTTGATTTTATTGCCAGAGAACATTTATTAGAGGTTATTGAAAAAATTACCTTGCAGCCTAACAGTCCTACTCTTATCTATGTTACCCATCATGTCGAAGAGATTTTACCCGCCTTTACGAAGACTCTATTATTAAAAAAAGGGGAAGTGTTTTCTCAAGGTGAAACCCGGAAAATCCTATCAGAAAAGGTTTTATCGGAGTTCCTTGGAATAGAGGTTGAGGTGATTTGGAGAAATGAGAGGCCGTTGTTGAGCAAAAAGGAAAAGGCTATCCAATAAAGATAGCCTTTTATCCTATGCTCGACTTTTTCTTATGATAAGTAAATACAGAAGGATGGAGACGAATACTGATACAGCAGAGATAAGGTAGATGCTGCTGTATCCAAAGAAGAATGCGATTTGACCAAAACAGATGGCGCCAATTCCCACTCCTAAATCAAAGAATGAGAAGAAAGTGGCATTTGCCATACCTCTTCTATGTATTGGAGCATCTTTCACTGACCATGCCTGTAAGGCTGGTTGAACTGTACCAAAGCCTAAACCATACATAATTCCAGCTAAATAAAGGATAGGACTATTTGGCAGCCACCACAAAAGGAGCATTGCAATTACAATCATTGCCGTTCCTGGAATAAATACGGCCCTGTGCCCTTTTTTATCATAGAGCTTTCCAGCAAATGTCCGCGATAATAGTAACGCTAAGGCGTAAAAAAGGAAATACCATTCAATCCCGGCTACATCTTTCTGAGCGGCATAAATAGGTAAGAATGAAGCAATTCCTCCAAAAGTTACCGTGATAAAAAAGAGTAAAAGAGATGGAGGAATCGCTGATTTTTCAAATAGATCCCATTTTTTTTGCGGGATATTTACCGGTTCAACCTTCTTATAACGAATCAGTGATGAAAAAATAAGTGCAACTAATCCTAGAACCGCACAAATCAAAAAGATCTGTGTGGAGGATATTTTTCCTGCTAAGGCAAGTCCTAGTGTTGGTCCAATAGCAAGTGCAATATTACCAGATAGACCATAATAGCCCATTCCTTCTCCTCGTTTATGTACGGGAATTAAATCAGTAGCAATGGTACCGGAAGCCGTTGTTGAATAGCCCCAACCAATTCCTTGAACCATTCTCATAATAAAAAGAAAAACTAAGCTATGAATGAGTCCGTAGGAACCAACGGAGAGAACAAATATGCTTAGACCGATAGCATACACAAACCGTCTTCCTTTTGTTTCAAGTGCTTTTCCTGCGAATGGTCTAACAAGTAGAGCAGAAAAAGTGAAAATTCCAACGACAATTCCAATTAATTGATCGTTTCCACCTAATTCTTCAACGAATAAAGGAATCGTCGGCAAAGTCATTTGGAATCCGAGAAAAATAAAAAAGTTAGATAGAACAATTAAAGTAAAATCTTTTGTCCAAATCTTATCAGATTGAAATTGACCTTGACCTTGTGGCGAATCCTTTGCCATAGATTGACTCATGATGACTCCTTTCAAAACGTACCCAATAAATTATTTAGTAATCCTAAGTATTATATTACCTTGAATTATTAAAAAATCCATCTATTTGTACTTTTGAAAAACGTGTCCTCTTTGAATGTACAAATGTTCACACTAGAGAGAAAAAACTCTTGATTGTTTTACTATTTAGAGTGATAATAAATACTAAATTTTAGGATCTTGATTAAATAATAAACGAGGGATGTCTGTCATGAAGGTAGTCAAGTTTGGGGGCTCTTCATTAGCCACTGGGGCGCAATTCGAAAAGGTATTAAATATTGTTATTTCTGATCCAAAACGTAAATTTGTTGTTGTTTCTGCTCCGGGGAAACGATTTGCGCAAGATATTAAGGTAACGGATCTATTAATCGAATGTGCAGAAAAAACATTAAACGGTGAAGACAATCGTGAACTAGTTGAAACTGTGATCGAAAGATACCAGAAGATTGCCGATGAACTTAAGCTTTCCCTCGAATTCATTCAGGAATTACACAGTAATCTATCGGAGCTTTTAAATAGAGACACAACTAATAAAAACCGTTTTTTAGACGCAGTAAAAGCAAGTGGAGAAGATATGAACGCGAAGCTTGTAGCAGAATTCTTTCAAAGCAGAGGAATTGACGCAGCATATGTAAGTCCAAAAGATGCGGGGCTTCTTGTCAGTGAAGAGACAGGAAATGCACAAGTACTGCCTGAATCCTATGAGCGTTTGTACGCTTTAAGGAAGTTACCTGGTATCATTATTTTTCCAGGTTTTTTTGGCTATACGAAAAATGGAGAAGTGGCAACCTTCTCAAGAAGCGGTTCGGACATCACCGGGGCGATTTTAGCAAATGGAGTCAAAGCGGAGTTATATGAAAACTTTACTGATGTTGATGCGGTTTATTCTGCTAATCCAAATATTGTTCATAATCCTGCTGCAATTCGAGAACTTACCTATCGAGAAATGCGGGAGTTGAGTTATGCTGGTTTTTCTGTCTTTCATGATGAGGCGCTTATTCCAGCGTTTCGTGCGGGGATTTCAGTTAATGTAAAAAATACCAACAATCCAACTGCGCCAGGTACAAAAATTGTCCATATGAGAGATAACACAAATGGACCAGTTGTGGGAATTGCTAGTGACAAAGGCTTTTGTAGTATTTATGTAAGTAAGTACTTGATGAATAGAGAAGTGGGATTTGGTCGAAAGCTATTATCGATATTAGAGGACTATGGCATGTCCTATGAACATACACCTTCAGGAATAGATGATATTAGTATCATCCTAAGACAAAGTCAAATGGATAGATACACAGAACAAGATATTTTGACAAGAATCAAAAATGAACTATCAGCAGATGAAGTTAAAATTGAACATAATCTCGCTCTAATTATGCTTGTTGGTGAGGAAATGAAACAGAATGTTGGTACAGCTGCACGCGCTGCTAAAGCATTAGCAAATGCAGGTGTCAATATTGAAATGATCAATCAAGGTTCTTCTGAGGTAAGTATGATGTTCGGAGTCAAGGAAGAAAACGAAAGAATAGCTGTTAAAGCGATTTACGATGAGTTTTTTGCAGTGGTGCCAGTTTAGGAGAGGGAGAAGAAAGACAACACGTTAGTAAATTCGTGTTGTCTTTTCGTTTTTAGTGCACGTCAGTTGTGCCAAGCTATAAGTGAAAAACGGCCATAGACTATGTAACGTTACAACAATCTAGCTAGAAATACTTCTTTCAATTGCGCTGTCCCAATCTGGAAAATAGTGAAGTGCGCTTCTCATAAGGTGCGGGTTCAATTTTTTGATATGCTTCTTACTCAAGTTTGCCCCACTAGAATTTAAGCGTTTGATTTCGTTAAGTACCTCAGCCGAACTCATTGTAACATCCATTATTCCATGCCCCCCTTCCTATTAAATTATCTATAGAGTCACCTTTAGGATATTATTTATACACATTTCTGTATTTTTAGTTATATATTTTTGAATAAAATGGCACATTTTTCGCGAATATTGCTGTTATATATACGAAATCTGCTTATAATTGAAATAGATAGGTATATGATTGTTCGTATTTTAATTAAATAGTGGAAGGGACCAAGACAATTGACGGAAAAATTATATTATCAAGATGTTGACCAAAAAGAATTTGCCACACATGGCATCTATCAAAAGCAAGATGAAGATGGAAATTGTTTTGTGGTTTTGTCAGAGACGTACTTTTATCCAACTGGAGGTGGACAGCCTCATGATACTGGTACTTTAAATGGTGTAGCAGTTACAAATGTTGAGGAAATTGACGGAGAGATCCGCCATTATGTTGAAGAAAAGCTTGATCAAATAGAAGAAATTAAAGGAATCATTGATTGGAATAGAAGGTTCGACCATATGCAACAACATTCTGGACAGCATATTTTGACTGCAGCTTTTGTTGAACTTTTTGGCTTTGAAACCGTTAGTTTTCACCTCGGACAAGAGACAGCTACGATTGATATTACAACGAATGCTTTAACAGAAGACATTTTGCAGAAGGTAGAGCAAAGAGCAAACGAAATTATTCATGAAAATCATCCGATTGAAACGAAATGGGTTACCAGAGAAGAAGCACTACAATATAAATTAAGAAAGAAACTTTCTGTAACAGAGAATATTCGGTTGGTTATTATTCCTGACTATGACTATAACGGCTGTGGGGGTACACATCCTACTTCAACTGGACAGGTGAGCTCCTTGAAAATATTAGATTGGGAAAAACAAAAGGATAAAGCTCGCGTTCAATTTATTTGTGGGAACAGAGTCTTAAAGCATCTTCATTTTAAACATACGACGACTACTGAATTAAGCAGGATGTTAAGTGTTCCTGAAGGGGAATTACCGATGGCTACAAATAAGTTACTAGAAACAAACAAAGTTTTAGGGAAAACAATAGACGAGCTCCGTGAGGAACTACTACAGTATGAGGCTAATGAATTAATCGCTTCTAAGGTTGCTTTAAATGGAGAAAAAATGGTCGTTCAATTATTTCAAAATCGTACCATTCAAGAACTACAAAAGCTTGCTAGATTATTGACTAATCAAGTTGAGAAAATAAATGTGTTCTTTGTAACAGATAATGGTGAGCAGTTGCAATTTGTCTGCCTTCGCGATAAAGAAGCTAGCGTTAATATGAAAATAGTTGTTCAACAAATTTTACCTCTCATCGAAGGAAAAGGTGGAGGCAATGAAACGGCAGCTCAAGGCGGAGGAAAAGCGGTAATAACAGGCGAAGAACTCTTAAACCAAATTAAGAATATTGTTGGGGAATTGGCTGTTTAGGGCTTGAGTTTATACTCAGGCTTTTTTACGGTCAATAGAGTAATAATAGAGTAGGGGGCTTTGATGAAAAATAGAAAGGAAATAGGAAATTTGACAATCTAAATTACTTTTAATAAAATTATCTTGATTTCAAGATAAAATAGAGGGGGTTCTCTTGTTGAAATATATATTTAAACAAGGTTCAAAAGAAAAACCCACATTGCTTTTGTTACATGGTACTGGTGGGAATGAGCAAGACTTATTAAGCCTAGGAAATATGATCGATTCGGAAAGCTCGATCTTAAGTGTAAGAGGGAATGTATTAGAAAATGGGATGCCTCGTTTCTTCCGTCGCTTAGCAGAAGGTGTGTTTGATGAAGAGGATCTGATTTTCCGTACAAAAGAATTATATGATTTCTTGGATGCAGCAGCTAAAGAGCATGGATTTGATCGAAATAATGTGATTGCAATTGGTTATTCGAACGGAGCGAATATCGCAGGAAGTCTTTTGTTCCACTATGAAAATGTATTGCGTGGAGCTATTCTTCATCATCCGATGGTGCCAAGAAGAGGAGTAGAATTGCCAAACCTTCAACGTACACCGATATTTATTGGTGCCGGAGAGAATGACCCGATTTGTCCTCCTCAGGAATCAATTGAATTGGAAACTCTTTTGGCAAATGCCGGAGCAGATACAGTTATTCATTGGGAACGATTTGGCCATCAGTTAACGATGTCAGAGGTAGAAGCAGCTAAAGTATGGTATAACAAGCATTTTTGAACACCTAAAGGGGCACCGCTATTTGAAGCTTTTGCCCTTTTTCTATCCACCTAAAAGCAATCTCATTTAGCTAGAACACCTTCAATATACTAAAATGCCCAATCCATTTCTCTAATCATAATTTGCTTTTTTCTCGGTACTATTACTTCAAAAAAACTATCTTATGGGATATACTGTATGAAACATATACATAGCGGAAACCACAAGGGGAGCTTATGGCTGAGAGTGAACGTTTTGTTCAGACCCTTTGAACCTGTTAGTTAATGCTAGCGCAGGGATGTGGAAGGACGGTTAAATCGTAATCGTCTGTGACCATGTTCTCCCTTGAGGTTTTTCGTATCTAGAAAAAGGGGAGATCTTTTTATGAAAAAATTAGGTTTACTTGCAATGATTGAGGCTGCCTTTTTTGCAGCATTTGCTTTGATTTTAGACCTTTTACCTGCCATTCAATTAGGTCCATGGATTTCCATTTCATTCGCCATGGTGCCCATTTTTATTTTGGCTTTTCGTTGGGGATTTAAGGTTAGTATCTTGTCTGGCTTCATTTGGGGATTGCTTCAGGTTGCAGTAGGGGATGTTTATTTTTTAACACCTATTCAATTTGCTATTGAGTATTTCATTGCTTTTGCTTTTATTGGATTTGCGGGACTTTTCTATAAGCCAATTCAATATCTTCTACAAAATGGAGAAAAGAGAAAAGTATTACAATGGGTTATTTTAGCAATCTTTGTTGGAAGTGTAGCTCGTTATTTTTGGCATTTTCTTGCGGGCGTTATTTTCTGGGGTGAATATGCACCAGAGGGCATGTCACCAGTTATTTATTCATTAATTGTTAATGGAGGGACAATGCTTGGAGCTACAATTTTATGCTCAGTAGTCATTCTTCTCTTGTTATCAAACGCGCCGAGATTGGTTCAGCGTAAAGGAATTGGGGCAATTTTAGGAAAAAAAGCCTAATCAATTGACTTTAAAATTAATCTGATTTATATTATTCCTATAAATTTAATATGAATTATTTTCTTATCCAGAGAGGTGGAGGGATTTGGCCCTAAGAAACCTCGGCAACAGACTCATTCTATGAGAACTGTGCTAATTCCAACAAGCATATTGCTTGAAAGATAAGACGAGCGACTAAATTATAAACCTCTTCTTATTATTTGGATAAATGATAAGAAGAGGTTTTTTGTTTAGTTAAGGAGGTATAAAAGAATGAATGACGCAATTAGAAGAGATGAAATTATAGACAGATTGCTCCAGTATGGTGTCTTTAAAATAAAAGACCAACAATTGTTCGAGCTTTCACTTCAAGACTTAGAAAATGAACTAAACAGGATTACTCAGCAAAACGAGTAGGAAATTGAAGTATCCCTTGTACGTTACGAGGATGATAATTAATATCCTCAGAAGAATAGATGAACACAACCACTTGTCCACCGAATGCCCGAGCACGTATAAGTATAGGAAGGTTATACTCATTTTTGAATGCGAAATCTGGACCGTACCAGCTCACAGTTGCATCTCGGCCAGGCGGCACATATGGTACACGTTTGCTATGAGAGTAGCGCTCGGTAATTGTAACACCAGAACGATCTACTGCATTAAACAGGGTGGAGGAGACTTGGCAAATTCCTCCGCCTATTCCTTCGATTGTTTCACCTCTAACGATTTCCGGTGCTTTTTGATAACCTTTTGCTACTGTACGTTTTCCAACCACTTTATTAAAAGAAAAAATTTCTCCAGGAAAGACGACGTAATTATTAATCGCCTGGACCGCCAAAGCGATATTATGAGAGCGAGATTTATTATATGAATTATAGTATGTAATATATTGTCCAATTCGTTTTGTACGGATATTTGACAATAGTTCGCTGTCTACCTTTGGGTATTGATATATTTTTGGTACTTCGAAGGTACCGGGTCCATTTTTATAATAGAAGTCATACAACTTCTCCATAAATGCATGCTCATTAAGGCGATAACCGATTTTTTCAGGAATAATGCTACCTGCATCACTTATTGAAGCATTCTCTGGTGGTTTCTTAATTTGTTCATTAATTTGTTGGGACAATGTTTTGGATTTAAAAGGATCCAAAAGCTCTAATCCTGGTAGTTGTAAGGCTATATCTTCACGATTGATTTCTGCGATTGTCTCATCATTATCTGCAATGGTAAGAGTATTAGCTGGATTGATGAATAAGAACACACCAAAAATCCACGAAAAATTCATGATGTACCTCCAAAAGTTAGTTCACTCTCTACATGGTCGTTTTCAATTATTTTGTCGCTATTAGTGTCCGAGAATATTCTTCGTTTATTCCACAAATTATTATTCCCTAATAAGTTATGAAAATCGTGCTAATCAGAACTTAGTGAAAATTAAGGTATATGAAAGCGTTAAATAATGTAAAATAAATCCTTCGAAATTTCGTCACATTTATAACCGGCAATCTCGTGTTACTATAGTAATTGCATTTAGGCACTTAAAAACAAATATTCTATAATCCAATTTCAAATTGCTATTACATAAATGAGATTGTGATTAACTGAACAAGAAAGGAGCAAGCTTTTATGAAAATCAAATTTACTTTATTAATGATAATTTTCACTATTGTCACTGTGTTAACAGGGTGTGAACCTTTAATGGTCTTAGACCCAAAAGGTCCTCAAGCAGAAAGACAAGCATCAGACATCCTATTATCAATAGGGATTATGTCCGTTATCGTTATCATAGTGTTTGCGATATTAATCTATGTTTTGATTAAATACCGTGCTTCAAACTTACCGGAAGATTATGAGCCTCCGCATATGGAAGGGAACTTCTGGGTTGAATTAATTTGTGTCGGAGTTCCAATTATCATTGTGGCTTTCTTCTCATTTGTTTCTGTTAAAAGTAACTATATTGTTGAATCAGCTCCAGTAGGTTATGAAGAACAAGAACCTTTAGTTGTTTATGCTTCATCATCTAACTGGAAGTGGCATTTTAGTTATCCAGAACAGGATATTGAAACAGTTAATTACTTATATATTCCAACAGACAGAGCAATCGAATTTAAACTCTATTCTTATGGACCAATTACAAGCTTTTGGATTCCACAGCTTGGTGGTCAGAAATATGCCATGGCAGATATGGTCACGACGTTACATTTAGCAGCTGACGAGATCGGTGAATATATGGGACGTAATGCGAACTTCAGTGGGAAGGGATTCGCTGAAAACTCTTTCAACGTGACAGCTATGTCTTCAGATGATTTTGAAGATTGGGTGGAGGAAGTAAAGGATACGGCTTCTCCTCTAACAGAGAAAAAGTTTGACGAAATGCTTGAACCGGGTCACCTTGGTCAAATGACCTTTACCGGAACTCATTTAGAATTTTCACCACCACCTGAACATGCTCATGGTACAACAGATGCTGAGGAAAATGGTGAATCACATGAAGAACACTCTCATTCAGAAGAAAATCATTCTGAACATGAGGGTCACTAAATCGATTGTAATTTGAAAAGTAATTTTTCCCGAAAGGAGAAACAAACGGATGGAATTTTTTGAACGTTTTGCAATACCACATCCAAGTCCAGCGATATATGCATCAATGGTTGTTATTGCACTTACAGTGGTAGCCATTATCGCTGGTTTAACCTATTTTAAAAAGTGGGGCTACTTATGGCGCGAATGGTTAACAACTGTAGACCATAAAAGACTTGGTTTAATGTATATAATCTCTGCTATTCTTATGCTGTTCCGCGGTGGTGTCGATGCCATTATGATGCGTGCTCAGCTTGCGACACCTGATAGTAAGTTGCTGGATGCCCAGCATTACAACGAAATTTTTACGACACACGGGGTCGTAATGATTATGTTTATGGCAATGCCGTTTATTTTTGGATTTATGAATTACATCGTCCCATTACAAATTGGAGCTCGTGATGTCGCATTTCCTCGTTTAAATGCGATCAGCTTCTGGTTATTCTTTATGGGTGCTATGTTATTTAATATTTCATTCGTAATTGGTGGCTCACCTGACGCAGGATGGACTTCTTACTTCCCGCTTGCAGGAACTGATTTCAGTGAATCAGTGGGTACGAACTATTACATGATCGCTTTGCAAATATCTGGATTAGGTTCATTGATGACAGGTATTAATATGATTACAACGATTTTAAAAATGAGAGCTCCTGGCATGACATTGATGAAAATGCCAATGTTCACATGGTCGACTCTTGTGGCAAACTTGATTATTGTCACAGTGTTCCCAGTATTGACAGTTGCTTTAGCGATGGGAACAATGGACCGACTTTTTGCAACAAACTTTTTCACAAGTTCCAATGGCGGTATGGATATGCTTTGGGCAAACCTTTTCTGGGTTTGGGGACATCCTGAAGTATATATCTTAATTTTACCTGCCTTCGGTATTTACAGTGAAATTATTTCAACATTCTCAAGTAAAAATTTGTATGGCTATACATCAATGGTCGCTTCAATGGTAATTATCTCAGTTTTATCTTGTCTCGTTTGGGCTCACCATTTCTTTACGATGGGTCAGGGTGCTGCATCAAATAGTTTCTTCTCGATTACGACGATGGCTATTGCGGTCCCAACTGGGGTAAAGATTTTCAACTGGTTATTTACAATGTGGAAGGGGAAAATTCGTTTTACAGTTCCGATGCTGTATTCAATAGGCTTTATCCCACTTTTCACAATTGGTGGAGTAACAGGGGTTATGCTTGCTATGTCAGCAGCTGATTACCAATATCATAATACGATGTTCTTAGTGGCTCACTTCCATAATACAATTATTCCTGGTGTTGTGTTTGCGATGCTTGCTGGACTTACGTATTATTGGCCAAAAATGTTTGGATTTATGTTAAATGAAAGAATTGGAAAATGGACGTTCTGGGCACTATCAATTGGATTTGTTTTAGCGTTCTTCCCAATGTATATCACAGGATTAGACGGTCAGGCTCGCCGTATGTACACATATTCTGAATCAACAGGATTCGGACCATTAAATATGCTGTCATTCATTGGTGCAGGTATTATGGCTATTGGCTTTGTATTGATTGTCTATAACATTTACTACAGCATTCGTTATGCTCCAAGAAATATTGGAAGTGACCCTTGGGATGCTCGTACTTTGGAATGGGCTACGCATACACCAGTTCCTGAGTATAACTTCGCTATTACACCTGCGGTGAATTCAATTGAGCCGTTCTGGGATGCAAAGAAGAAGAAACATGTTTTATTCCCAGAGCCACTTAAGAAGATTCATATGCCGAATAATAGTGGAATGCCATTTATCTTGTCTGCAATATTCTTTGTTTGGGGCTTTTCGTTCGTATTTGCGATTTGGCCGCTGCTTATTATTTCAACTTTAGGTATTTTTGCTTGTTTAGCTTGTCGTTCTTTTGAAAACGACCACGGGCATTACATTTCATTAGAAGAAATAGAGGAAACGGAAGAAAAATTAGGGGGTGCAAAAAAATGAATCTAGAACACTCTCAACCTCTTGAATATAGTACGAAACAAAACGATTTAAATATTTTCGGTTTCTGGATTTTCCTTGGTGCAGAGATCATGCTTTTTGCAACGCTATTTACTTCTTATTTTGTATTAGAAAACAGAACTGGAAGCGGACCAGCTGGCTCAGAGATCTTTGAAATAACACCTGTCTTAATTGAAACTCTATTGCTTTTGACAAGTAGCTTTGTGATCGGTTTAGGTATCCACGCTATGCGTCTAGGTAAAACAAAAGCAATGATTTCATTTTTCGCGATTACGTTATTACTTGGTTTAGGCTTTTTAAGTTTTGAGATCTTTGAATTTGTTCATTATGTACATGTTGGGGCAGGAATTCAAACAAGTGCATTCACCGCAAGTCTTTTAACAACATTAGGGACTCACGGAGCTCACGTGACATTCGGGTTGTTCTGGGGAACGGCCATTATCCTTCAAGTGAAAAAACGTGGTTTAACACCTGAAACAGCAAATAAATCATTTATTTTCTCACTTTATTGGCATTTCTTAGATGTAGTTTGGATCTTTATTTTCAGCTTCATCTACTTGAAAGGAATGATGTAATATGAAAGAATTATTCCCAGCAAAACAAGTAATGGGCTTTGTATTTTCTTTGATACTCACAGCAATTGCTTTACTCGTTTATTTCTTAGACTTGTCATTCACAGCGGGTCTTACTATTTTAGTCGTAACAGCTTTTATTCAAGCATTGCTTCAATTAGTGGTGTTTATGCATGCTGGTGAAACGAAAGATAAATGGGCTATTTATGGTAATGTCTATTTTATGATTCTTATCGCTATGATTACGATATTTGGTACGCTATTCCTGTTTGTTTGGGATATGTAATATGTATATGAAAGGAGCTCATTAATGAGCTCCTTTTTTTGTATTCATCGATTTAAGATGAATTCCTTTATGTGTATTGTCAATCATTTCTTCCGTTGCAACAAAGAATACTCCGATAAGAAAAATAAAGACAGCTCCAACTATTGTACCTAAACCAATAGGTGTTAACATTCCGAAACCGCTTCCAATAAAGCCGAATAAAAACATAACCGAACCAGATAATAATAAGGTTAAACCGATATACTTAACAAGATTTAATACTTTTTCTCTTGATGTCACAATATTCAACCTCCCTTTATTTAAATTATTCAATTTGTTCACAAAAATGTCAAACTTTTTTTGAAAAAGTTTATTGACATCGATGAAGTTTAAATTTTACTTTCCGGACAATTTTTCTTTGAAATCGGTTGACTAACGAAAATTTTACGTATTTCTTGTCAAAGACTAAAGCAAAATAAATAAGCACCCCAAATGGAGTGCTTAGATATTGTTCTAGCTTATTTCGCAAATACGTGATTACCAATTGTGATGGTTACTTTTTTCGAACGTAACCATGTGTTGGTTGTTTTCTTTGGATTATAGAAGTAAAGGGAACCACTACCTTGTCCACGGAATGCTAAGGCTTCGTTTACGGCCCTCTTAGAAGTACTACTTGCTGCTTGTTTAATCGTACCATTGCTTACAGGTGTAAATTGTCCAGATTGATTAATGACTCCATTAACAGTGTTCGGAAAAAGACTACTATCGACACGATTTAAAATCACAGTAGCAACGGCTACTTTCCCTGCGTAAGATTCGCCTTTAGCTTCAGCTTCCACAAGTCTTGCTAATAAATCTTTTTCCGAAGTTGTTATCGATGATGCTGGAATCGTAATTTTTTGACCAATATTTAAATTACTATTTTTAGCATTGTTTGCTTTCATTAAGGTATTAACAGGTACACCGTAGTTGACGCCAATTTTCCAATACGTTTCACCTTTTGATACGGTATGGGATGCAGCAAAAGTACTACCTACACCTGCAAACATGATTGTACTGAATGCTATGATTGAAATTAGTTTTTTCATTTCAATACCTCCTTGGAAGTTCTCATTTACAGTAACATGATATTTTAGGAGGGACATCCTCTATTTATTTCCAACACTTTTAAACTATTGATACACGTGGGACCGTTCTTGAAAAGGTAAAGTTTGGGATTGATATTATAATATAATGATTGCTGCTTTTGATAAGTAAACTAAAAGACTCATAAACAAGAATACATAACCGTATAAATAAGATAAGTTATTTTAATTGGATGTAGGAGGGCTGGGGAGAATGGACAATGAAGTTATTCAATATTTTGTTGTAAATAGTGATTTGAAAATGGAGCCCGGAAAAGTCGCTGCACAGGTCGCGCACGCTGCAACGATTTCAACCATCAATATGGTGAGCGCGAATAATTGCCAGTTCCCTGATTACTTCGATTATTTTGTGGAATGGTACCAAGCGGGAATGAGTAAGATTGTATTGAAGGGGACTGAAACGGAATTGTTTAAGCTAAAGGAGAATGGCTTCTATTCGATAAGAGATAGGAGTTTTAGCAATATTCCGGACGGGGCACTGACGGTCGTTTCACTTCCTCCTATGCCTAGATTAATAGGTCAAAGATTTATCGGAGAATTTTCATTGTATTGATTTAAATATTCTTCTTTGCCAGTTCTAAAATCATTTTTTAAATAGACCTCATACGCCTATTGAGGGGGGATGCAAGTGGGTTCCATATTCAATCGATGGTCCTTTTATTTATCTTTTGTCTGTGTAGTTGCAATGATCTTGCTATCTACCAATTCGATGAATGACCGTTTTTTGAAGTGGTTTGGTATCCATCCTCTTGAACTTCTATTTTATTTTTGTATAGTCGTATTCTTATTAGGTGTAATCGGATTTTTTGGTGCAAGAGATTGGATAGGTGCTCTCAGGAGCATTTTTACTGTGGGATTCACTTTAGTCATCACATCATTCCTTGCTTACATTATTTATGTTGGTCATTTAGGTTGAGCTGAAGTTAGTATTATACAAATACAAAAGTTGAATATTTCAAATCACCAGAAAAGGTTAATGCGGCTGCATTAGCCCTTTTTTTATTGGAAAAATCACATTGCAATTTAAGAGTAGGTACCTCAATTGAAAGTTTGTGCAATGAGTAACAAAGTTGTCACAAAATGTACAGAATCGAGAAATCCTTATTAAATCAAGGTTTTTGACCGTTATATTTTTGTGAAAACAGTTCATAAATGGTCACTAGGGGAATTTTTCTTGGTGAGTAGGGAGATCCCCCGATACGAGAAATTTTTAAGTGCTTTTAAAATGAAGGTAAGTTATTGGAACACAAGGAGGAGCAAACATGGAAGTAAAAAATGTGAACTCACTAGACAACGCGTTTGCGTCAAAATTTGCAAAGTCAATGTTCTTAAGCGTTTTAGGACTTATCATTCTAACCTTTATTGGCACAAGAATGTTTACACACGTTGACTTAAACTTATACGGATATATGGTTGGAACGATCGTTTTCTTAGGAGGATTTTTCTATCGCTTTATCGCGTGGGGAGAAAGACCACCTACAAAAATCATTATTAAAAAAGGCATAAAGTTACTTTTTAGAAAATCAACACCAAAAACATCTGTTGAGCATTTAGCTACATACCGTTTTATCTGGAATCGTGGCATTTATCGTTGGACACAACACTTTTTAATCGGTTGGGGTTGTTTACTTTCTTGTATGGTTACATTCCCATTAGTGTTCAGCTGGATGTACTTCACAATGACAGAGAATGGGTACTATACAATTGTTCTTTTTGGAATGAACATCATGACAGTTCCTGCAGAAGGATTGATTGCTCAGCTTTCTTATAATGCATTAAATATTTCAGCATTGATGGTTATTACGGGTGTTTGCATGGCGCTCTATCGTCGTTTAAAAAACATGCAAGCAAGAGCTGACCAAAAGTTTATGTATGATTTTTTACCTCTAATAATGTTAATTTTCATCAGTGTAACAGGATTAGCACTTACATTCAGTAATGTCTTTCTACATGGTTGGGGCCATTATGCAATGAGTTTAATCCATCAATATTCAGTTATCGTTACACTTATTTATTTACCATTTGGAAAACTTGCGCATATTCCGTTCCGACCGCTAAGTGTCTTTGCAAGAAACTATCGTGAGCATTACGGCGAGCAATCGATGAAGGCTTGTAAAGTATGTGGAACCGAATTTGTTTCTACTGAACAATCGAACGACGTCATTCAAGTATTAGGAGTTAATGAAATTGAATTTAAAAAAGAACAGTTCCATTTAGCAGAGCTTTGTCTGCCATGTCGTAGAAAATATCGGATTGCACAGTTTTCTGGATTCCCTACACATGAAGTAAAGGTTAAGGAGGCAAACCAGAATGCAAAGGGATAAATTTTTCAGAGAAATAGAGAACCTGCAGCATCCTAATGAAACGCTTGTTAAAACTCATTGTAGCTATTGTGGAATGCAATGTGGAATGAATCTACGAGTAGATACAAGAACAAATAAAATTATTGGCGTAGAGCCTCGATATGATTGGCCAGTAAATGTAGGAAAAATGTGTCCGAAAGGTGTTACGGCTTATCAACAAACAAATCATGATGACCGCATTCTTAAGCCTTTAATACGTGATGATAAGTCACTAAAAGGAACAATTAAAGGATTTCGTGAAGCAAGTTGGGATGAAGCATATGATTTAATCGCGAAAAATTTTCAAAAGCTACAACAGGCATATGGAAAAGATTCACTATCCGTCTTTAGTGGTGTTTCGATGACGAACGAGAAGTGTTACTTAACTGGTAAGTTTGCTCGTGTCGCACTTGGAACTCGCTACATCGATTACAACGGACGTTTCTGTATGTCTAGTGCAGCTGGTGGATTCTTACGCTCCTTTGGTGTTGACCGTGGTTCAACATTACCATGGACTGACCTTCATGAGACAGATTGCTTATTCATCGCTGGAAGTAATACAGCCGAATGTCACCCAACTTCAATGTTTAGAGTATGGCATGTACAGGAAAGAGGGGGCTATCTTATTGTTGCAGACCCTCGTGAAACACCAATCGCAAGAAGAGCAGATGTGCATCTCGACTTAAGACCAGGAACAGATTTGGCATTAGCAAATGGAATTCTAAACTTATTAATCGAAAATGGTCATGTTGATGAACAATTTGTGAACAATCACACAAATGGTTTTGAAGAGACAAAGGAGCTTGTGAAGCAATTTACACCAGAATACACAAGTGAAATTACAGGAGTTCTTCCTGAAAAAATTATTCGTGCCGCTGAGATTTATGGTAAAGCACCAAATGCCGTTGTGATGTTTGCTCGTGGAATTGAGCAGCAGCATAAAGGAGTAGACAATGTATCTGCTTACACAAATATGGCTCTTATAACTGGAAAAATTGGACGTCCGAAGTCTGGTGTTGCCACGTTTACAGGACAAGGGAATGGTCAAGGTGGTCGTGAGCATGGTCAAAAATCTGACTTACTTCCTGGTTATCGTAAATTGACAAATCCACAGCATGTAAAGGAAGTTTCTGAGTTTTGGGGCATTACACCAGAAGAAATGCCAGAGCCTGGAGTTTCGGCGTATGAGATGTTTGAATTAATGGATCAAAAAGTGATTCGTGGTCTTTACCTATTATGCTCGAACCCAGCAGTCTCAGCACCTAACTCAAACTTTGTTAGAAAGGCTTTGAAAGACCTAGATTTCATGGTGTGCTCTGACTTCTATCTATCTGAATCAGCTGAGTTTGCTGATGTGATTTTACCAGCCGTTACATGGTCCGAAGATGAAGGGACAGTAACGAACTTAGAAGGACGCATTATCAAGATAAATAAGGCACAGGAGCCACTAGGTGAATCAAAGCCAGATTGGCAAATTCAAGTGGAACTTGCTGAACGGTTAGGAAGAGGGAAGTATTTTTCACACTTAAAAACAGCTGTCGATGTTGCTGATGAATTCAGAGCTGCAACAAAGGGTGGTTACGCAGACTACTCTGGTGCAACTTGGGACAAAATCGAAAAGCAAGACGGTGTCTTCTGGCCATGTAAGAGTGAGGAAGATGAAGGGACACCACATATGTTCCTTGATAAGAAGTTCTATCATCCAGATGGAAAAGCTAAAATTTGTGCACTTCCCTACCGCCCACCAGCAGAAGAACCAGATGAAGAGTATCCACTTCGTTTAACAACGGGTCGTGTTGTATACCATTATTTATCTGGGAACCAAACGAGAAGAATACAATTTTTACGCGATATGTGTCCAGAGCCATATATTGAGATTCATCCAGAAACAGCGGCTAAGTATGATATCAAGCATGAAGAGCTTGTACGTTTATATACGCGAAGAGGCGAAGCGATTTACAAAGTAAAGATTATCGAAGCGATTCGAAAAGATACGGTATTCGTTCCGTACCACTTTGGTCACGACCAATCTATTAATCTACTTACGAATCCAGCACTTGACCCAATTTCAAGAATGCCAGAATTTAAGGCGTGTGCTGCTCAAATCGATAAATCCATAAAGAAGGTGCACTAAATGAAGAAGAGGCTTTATATAGAATTAGAAAACTGTATCGGCTGTCGCTCTTGCCTTGCTGCTTGTACGCAGTGTGGCGGTCACGAGGAGAGAAATCGTAACTATGTTTATGATGTGAATCCTCTTGTGAACAGACAAACGATGCCTCTCATGTGCCTTCACTGTGTTAACCCGGCATGTGCGAGAAGTTGTCCAGCGCAAGCGATACAAATCCATGAGACAGGAGCTGTTTTATCAGCATTAGTAGAAAAATGTATTGGCTGTCAAAACTGTACGATTGCCTGTCCATACGGGATTCCGAAGTTTGATACAGAACAAAACCTGATGTATAAATGTGACTTATGTATCGACCGTACAAAGGATGGCATTCCACCAATGTGTGCGAGTGTTTGTCCAACGAATACTCTTCAATGGTTAACTGAGGAAGAAATTGAAGCGAAGCAACAGCAGTTTAATCTGGATAATGGCAAATGGGTAACGAGCATGCAGTATCTAGAAAATGAGACAAATGTAAAAGTGAACTTGCCAGGTATTCTTCAAGGCGTTACGAAATTGTTTTAGGAGGGATGAAATATGTCAGAGAAAAACAACCGAATCCCCTTTGATGAAAATAATTACACTCATAATATTCATCGTAATAATGAAAGAAAACTAGATAGACGAGGATTTATGAAAACATTAGTAGGAGCAGCTGGGGTATTTGCTGTTTCCTCCCTTCCATGGGGAGCAGTCGCTGCAAAGGAACTAATGGGTTTAAGTGAAAAGGAATATCCACATAAGAAAATTGCAGATTTGAACAAAATTGGTATAGGGGAAGCAGTAGATTTCAAGTTTCCTGGTGAGCATGACGATGCGTTATTGATTCGTCTTTCTGAAGAGAAATTCGTTGCCTATAACAGTGCATGTACACATCTTCAATGTCCTGTCTTTTGGGTCAAAGAAGAAGGAGAAATGATTTGTCCATGCCATCATGGCAAGTTCGACGTTGAATCGGGGTCTCCGGTTGCTGGACCACCAAGACGTCCGCTGCCTACGATCGAAGTAAAGGTTGAAAATGGAGCGGTTTACGCAGTAAGGGTGAAAAGATATGAATCGTAGACTCGTGAACTTTATATCTTTGTTAATTTGTCTATTTTTAAATATCGTATTCACACAAAAAATGGTTCATCAATTCAAATTTGAAAACTACGATGTAGCAATTATGTATTGTGTTCTAAATTTAATCTTGTTCCCGATTGCCCTGTTTGTATTTAAACGAGATGAAAAGCAAAGCGAAGTGAACAGACGTGAACAGTGAAACATTTCTAGATTTTTGTTTTATTCGCGAAGTCAGTGGAGATTTTGGTACAGAGATTGATGTCATGTTGAAAGAACTTTTTAAGGGCACACGGCTACATTGGTATTTAGATGAAAAAAAGGTTGATGGTGCCGATGTTGTTGTAGCAGAAGTAAAAGGAATGAGCCGCTTTCAGTCAGAATCAGAAGTGATTCAATACTTAGAAGAACGTGGAGAAGACGCATTTTGGGAGTATCTTCAAGGCTATCAAATGTACGTCTACCCTAATAAGAAGGGGTGCAATTCCTGTGGAAACCATTAATTTTGAGCTTTTACAAGAACAAGAATTCATAAAAAAGCCAGTCGAAGTTTCGATACAGGATGAGGAGGGCGAAGAACGTGCCCCTTTTATCCGTAAAGAAATAACAAAAGTTGAACTATGTCCAGATCATACGCATTTACGAATTTACTTTGACCAGCAGAAGTTTTTTGCTATTCCATTGGATTCAAAAGTCGAACAAGTAGGAGCAAATTGGACAGCCACTGACATGTGTAACAAATTAACGTATGTTATTCGAAAGGTAGGATAATCATGAAAAAAAGTACGCGAATTACAAGCTGGAATCCTGAAGATCCAAAGTTTTGGGAAAGTACAGGGAAGAAGCATGCCAAGAGAAATCTTTGGATTTCTGTACCATCATTAATGCTTGCATTTGTCGTTTGGCAAATATGGTCGGTTGTAGCGGTACGTTTAAATGATATTGGTTTTACTTATACAGAAGAGCAATTATTTACATTAGCTGCTATTCCTGGACTAGTGGGAGCGACCTTAAGATTCTTCTACACTTTTGCTGTGGGTAAATTTGGTGGACGAAATTGGACGGTTATTTCTACTGCTATCCTAGCAATTCCGGCAATTGGTATTGGGATGGCGGTTAAAAACCCTGATACACCATTTTCTATGATGCTTCTATTAGCAGCCCTATGTGGATTAGGTGGAGGAAACTTCTCATCATCTTCATCCAATATGAGCTATTTCTTTCCAAAATCAGAAAAAGGTACAGCGCTTGGAATTAACGGTGGTTTAGGAAATATGGGGGTTTCAGTTGTTCAATTTGTCACTCCATTAATCATTGCTACTAGTACCTTTACTTTCATGGGTGAAGGTCAAGTTCTTTCATCCGGAGAAACAATTTGGTTACACAATGCTGCATTCATCTGGGTGATTCCGATTGCCATTGTTTCGATTGCTGCCTATTTTGGCATGGATAACCTACCAAATACATCACAGTCTGCAAAAGAGCAGTTTATCATTGTTAAACGCAAACATACTTGGATTATGACAGTTTTATATGTTGCTACATTCGGTTCATTTATCGGATATTCAGCAGCATTTCCATTGCTATTAAGATCTCAATTCCCTGAACATGTGTCTCTTGCTTTCCTAGGGGCTCTTCTTGCAGCAGCAGCTAGACCTGTTGGAGGATGGATTTCTGATAAGTTAGGTGGAGCACTCGTTACAGCATGGGTTTTTGTGGTGATGACAATTGGTGCCTTAGGAGTTGTTTATTTTACAAATGCGAAAGAATTTACTGGTTTCTTAGTGTCATTCTTAATCCTGTTCCTAGCATCAGGAATTGGTTCTGGTTCAACATTCCAAATGATTCCGAGTATCTTCCCAGCCAAAGAAGCGGCTCCAGTATTAGGATTTACAGCAGCATTTGCAGCATATGGTTCATACTTTATCCCGCAGCTATTTGGTTGGTCAACAAGTACAACAGGTTCACCAGTAACTGCATTCTATTTCTTTATTGCCGTTTATGTATTATCATTCGGTCTAAACTGGTACTTCTACCAGCGTAATAAAATGGATAAAAAACCTGCTGTTGTTAAGGCATCTTAATTTAAGATAATTATGGCCCTCTCCTTTCATTTATCGTAAAGAGAGGGCCCTTTTCATTCTGTTTCCTCGCTTAAGTTGTTTATGGCAAACCGATGAAATGTTATATTATCAATAGTAGAGTTTGGCGGAAATAGGAGGAACTTGGATGAAACGTTTGCCAGAGAAAAAAGAAATAAGCAACTACATCATTCAGTCATCAGAAGATGAAATTAAACGAATTGCATTAGAACTCCATGAAGGAGTTGGGCAAACCTTATATAGTGTGTTCACAGGTATTCAGCTTCTCGAAGCGAATATGACTGATCACGAGAGCAAACGTCATGTTCATGAAATGAACGAGATTCTGGAAAAAACAATTCAAGAAATTCGTTTCTTATCCGTAGAATTACATCCACCGACCCTGTCTTCGTTGGGTTTATTACCAGCGCTGAAAAGTTATGTGAATTTATATAAAGCGACGTATGGAATTCTTGTTGAGGTTGAACAAGTTGGTCAAGAAAAACCTCTACCAGAACGTCATCGAATCATGCTATTCCGTGTTTGTCAGGAAGCGTTGGGGAATATTGCGAAATATGCTGACACTCATCAGGTTGAAATTAAGGTCAATTGGGAAAAAGATACCGTCGCAATAGTGATAACTGATTATGGAATTGGCTTTGATGTAGAATTAAATCGAGACAAACCAGGATTAGCTGTGATGCATGAACGTATGAAACTAATCGGAGGGAATTGTGTAATTACTTCTACATTAGGTAAGGGGACAACGATTCAGTTGAATTTACCGTTACAATAGCCAGTTTCAAGCGAAGGAGGAAATACCTTGATTAAAATTTTGCTAGTCGATGATCATGCTGTTGTGAGAATGGGCTTAAAAATGTTGCTTAATAATCATGCTGAAATGGAGGTCGTCGGCGAGGCTTCCGAAGGAAATGAAGGAATAGAAAAGGCTCATGAGTTAAATCCAAATGTTATTGTCATGGATTTAAGTATGCCCCACGGTAAAGATGGTCTATCAGCTACTTCAGAAATCAAAAAACAACTGCCGAATGTAGCCATTCTAATTTTAACGATGCATGATGACGAAGAATATTTATTTAGAGCTATTCAGGCTGGAGCCTCGGGATGTATTTTAAAAAGTGCCCCTCATGATGAACTTATTCAAGCCATTCAATCCGTCTCAAAAGGAAATGCTTATCTTCATCCTTCTGCAACGAAGAGATTAATGGAAGAGTATTTAATCGGAATTCGAGACGGTGAGGTAGACCATTTCAATTTATTATCGGATCGGGAAAGAGAAGTACTCACTTTAATTGCAAAAGGATATTCTAACAAGGAAATTGGCGAAAAGTTATCTATCAGTGTGAAAACAGTGGAGACCCATAAAGGGAATTTAATGGAAAAGCTACAAATGAAGACAAGACCAGAACTCGTAGCATTTGCTTTGAAAAAAGGGCTACTAGGTTATGGAATGTAAAGGAAGATATAAATGTTTGATAAAACAAAACATTACGAGTACATAATGGATATTTGTGTAACGACATTACATGATGTAGACTGTGACTTTGTCGGTTTTGCTTTTCAAAATCAGATCGGTCCGGATATAAAATGGCATGTCGTGGCCGGAAACCAAAATGAAAAATATAAGCATATCACCCTTCGATATGGGAAGGGAATTGCCGGCAGAGTGATTTCCACAGGTAGCCCCATGACGATCGAGGACTTTCCACATGATATTCTTGGAAAAGCACTAGAATATCCAATCATGCTTGCAGAGAAACTTATATATGCTTATGCCGTACCTATCCACTTTAATGGGGTTCCCAAAGGTGTCTTTTTAATTGGTCAGAGGGTGCGAAAAGGATTATCTGAAGCAGAAAAGAAGGTAGTCCTTAAGCAGGCTCGATCAATCGAAGACACGCTTAGTGTATAACTTTTGGAGGTGAATAGGATGGACTTTCATTCGTCGCAACCGAATCATGAGCTCGGTGACTTAAAATATGCTTTGGATGAATCAACAATTGTTGCATATACAGATAAAAGAGGCATTATTCAATATGTAAATGATAAATTTTGTGCCGTTTCAAAGTACAATCGGGAAGAATTAATCGGATCTGATCATCGAATTGTTAATTCCCATTACCACTCGAAAGAATTTTTCAAAGAGATGTGGAGAACGATTTCGTCTGGGAAAGTGTGGAAGGGTGAAATCCGCAATCGTGCTAAAGATGGTGAATATTATTGGGTAGACACGACGATTGTGCCTTTTCTCGATGATAAAGGGAAACCGTACCAATATTTAGCGATTCGATATGAAATTACGAAGCTGAAGAAGATAGAGGAAGAGCTTCAGAAAATGATGATTAAGCTTATTGATGTCCAAGAAGAAGAGCGACGTCGTTTATCGCGTAATTTACATGATGGAATTGGACAAAACCTATACAGTCATCTAATCACGATTAATCTATTACAGACTGAAATCGATCATCCGATTGTGGAAAAGTTACAGAAGGAAGCTACCGAATTAATTGAGGAGGTCCGTGAAATATCTTGGGAACTCCGTCCTTCAGTTCTAGATGATTTAGGTTTAGTACCTGCGATTCGCTCATACTTGGTTCGTTATTCAGAGCATTATGGGATTGATGTTGGTTTTGATTGTGCACTTATGAATAGACTTTCTTCTAATAAGGAAATTGCTATCTATCGTATTATTCAAGAGTCTTTAACGAATGCAAGGAAATATGCAGATACTACCCGATCAAATGTCACGATTCGAGAGATGGATGGGTCTGTTCGTGTCATGATTGAGGATTTTGGTAAAGGATTTAATTTGAATGAAATTAACCGTGGGGTCGGCCTTTTCAGTATGGAAGAGAGAGCACGTGCAGTAAACGGGGAATTGCACATTAATTCGACAGTAGGGCAGGGAACGAGGGTTATTTTTGAAGTAAGAATATGAAAGACAGTTACCAATTGATAACTGTCTTTTTTGATAGATTATTCTTTGACGATATGGAATTCTTTTAGCATTTGATCAAATCTTGCTCCGTGACCTTCTTCGGCTTCTAAGAAGTACTTTTGTTGGATGATAAAACTACCACCAGCTTCATTATCAACTACATACACTCTCGTCATCTCATTATCCCACTCGTTCCCATTCTCTTTCGCAAGTAACATTTGACCAACAACAGGTTCTGTTACCTGTTCTTCTAAAATAATGGTAGGATAGACAGCTAAAATCGTATTTCTCAATTCATTATAAACTTCTTCTGTGCCTTTATCCTTTACTTGTGTAATCGTCATGGAAACTTCTGGATAGCGTTCTTCTAAAGGCTCTTTTGTAGTAATGACATCGCCAGTTTCAGTCTTGTTCATCACGTAACGTTCTTCATCTACATAAATAACGTAATCTGCTTCTTTCCCTTCATTTAGTTGTAGATTTGTATCTTCTTTATCCCCTTCAATTTCGATCTGCACATCTTTCTCAGGTTCAAACATTTCCTTAACTTTATCAACAAGTGCGCTGCCCGTTTCAGTTTGTGAGCCAAAAGCAAGTACCATTGCTGCGGCAGCGGCTACAAGGATTCCCCATCTTTTCTTTTTCGGTTTCATTTTAACGACTCCCTTATTATCTACTGTAAATAATTCTTGTTCTATGGCTTCCCAAATATCAGCTTTATCTTTTGCATCGAAGTTTGACATTTCCGCTAGGCGCTCCTCAATTTTTTTATCTACGTCGTTGTTATACATGCTTTTTCCCCCTATCCTCTAACTCTATTAAATAGTCCTTCAATAGGGCTCTGCCTTTGTGCAATCGGGACTTAATCGTGTTCAAATTCGTTTCAAGAGCAACTGAAATATCCTTTTCAGAAAAACCCTTCAAGTATTTTAAGACAATAGGTATTCGATAGAGGTCACTTAACGACTGAATTGCCTCATCAAGTTCGGAAAAATCTTTAGTACTAATCGAAGTATCTTTTAACTCTGCCTCCGCATAATCAGGTAGGTGAGTTGTCTTTGATTCCTTTTTTAAAATGCGATTACACTCATTGGTCAATATCCGATAAAACCACGGTTCGAATGGTCTGCTTGAATCGAAAGAAGAGAGGTTTTTATACACTCTTATAAAGGTTTCTTGTGTTGCTTCCTTTGCAAGCTCGCGATTTTTCGTAATTAATATTGCAACGCGTAAAGCCTTATCAATTTGTTGATTGTAAAAGTTGCGAAAAGCTTCCTTATCGCCATTTATGATTTTTTGAAGCATTGCTGCGTCCATGTGAATGGTTTCACTCCTCCCAGGATTTGTTCGAAATGCATTTCTATTAATTAATACCGCGAGTAGGTAAGAAAAGTTTGCTCAAATAAAAAGTTTTTTTGAAAAAATATTTATTGATCTCATAAATAAAAACAACTGATATCTCAATGAAAGTATTTTTGAGAGCATCAGTTGTCGTTATAATCGTGCCTTTTTACCAATATATCATTATTCGAAGAATTCTTTAACTTCTTCTTTATCTTTTGCTACATTTTGAAGATAAGGGTTATTTTCAGTGGAATCCTTTGGATCAAGATTGGTTTTGATAACGAGCATTGGCTCAGGGGAAGGATTCGCAATCACCCGATCTTCTAGTTGTCTAAAGTCTGGAATATCTTTTTTATTTGTTTTCAATTCTGCACCTCCTATTCAATAGGGTTGTTTTTCGAAAAACAAATTATGTAATAGACTTTTTTAAATTCGTGCAGTTTGTTACAGTCAAAAAAGAAAAAATGATTTATAATTTTAACAAGCTATAAGAAAAATTCTCTAACCATATCATTTTAAAGGAATGGGTTTGAACATGAATATGTATGAAATTATATTAGACATCATAGAAAAAAGTGGACCAGCTTCCTTTGATTCCATCTGCGATGAAATGAACGAGATAAGCTTCATAAAAAATGAGAGAGAGAAACCTGTTCAAATTTCCCATGTGAAATCTGTTGTCAGTAGAAAGAAAGATTTATTTTCTGTAGCGGATAATATCGTCTCGATTCGAGAAGAAAAAGAACTGATTACGTTAACAGCGATGATCGGAAAGTTCCCGGGACCAACTTATAAAGTGGCTGTAGATTTTATTCATAATCGTTTTTATCTTTTTGAATGGAATATTGACAAGAAGGTAGCTGTAGATAAAGAAAAAACAGTTTACATTGGAGATGTTGAACAATTTAAAAAGGAAATTATCCGCTTGAATATATGGAATTGGGAGCGAGATTACCAACCGGAATCACTCGTCTTAGATGGTACTTGTTGGTCCGTTCACCTAAAAACAAAGGGAATGGTCTATGAAAGCGAAGGACTTCAAGCCTTTCCGAGGGATTGGGCAAAGTTCTGCAAAGCCATTTCTCAATTAATTGGTATTAAATTCGCTTAAACAAATGACGTTCGCATACTTAAAATCATTTTGGAAAACATATAAAAAAAGCTCTTAAGGAGTGTCCAAAATGGATAAAAAAGAACCGTTCCATTGCCAAGAAGATATGGACCTTGTTCATCACCAATTAGTTGAGCAAATTGCCAGAATTAGTGTGGATGAGGAAGAAGAACGGATGCGTGATGAAATGGAATTGAATAAGGAAGAAGGGACTACTGATGAATAAGTAGTTCCCTTAAACCAATGAAAAACACGAATTTTGCAGATCAAATCACATGATGATTTGATCTTTTTTGAGTGTAAAGACTATTTTAGACGTCCCCAATTGCTCTACCGTTTGTAATTAATACTTTCAACAATATGAATTCTTACTTCGATATCTTCTATTGATCCCTTGCTAAATGAATTAATTGTGCTTTTATCCCATTGCGTTAAATGATGCCGGTATGCTGATTCACTAATATTTAATAGGTCTGTTTTAATCGCTTCACTTTTCTCCAATGTTTTTAGAATTTCATTCTTAATTCTATCTTCTAATTCTATTTTGATTTTTTTATTGCTAATATTTCCTTCATTTTGTACTAAAAGTGAATGTATTTTAACAATTAAACGATAGGTAGGTTTCGGACCATTGATGACCTCAACTTTTGTTTTGGGATTTTGAATAATCATACTAACTTTTTCTTCAAATAGAGAAAGGGGGATATTGGTGGAATTTTTGTCTAACCACTTTAGTCCAACTAACTCTTCTTTATCTACCCAGCCTTTGTATTTTTGCTGAGAAAAAGAAAATCCTCCCGTAACAACAGAAATATTTATCTTCTTATCATCCTCAGAGAAATTGGTATCATCTAAGGAAAGTGAAGGAATGATATAAGTGCCTATGGGTTGATAGTAGGTGGATATAAATTTATTGTATTCTTCAATTGGAATATAAAAAGAATTTTTTGTAAGTGCCTTTGGATTATGAAGGATTGTATATATGGATGGAAAGTTAAAAAAACTTTCCCCTAATAAAATTTCTCTGACATCTTGTTGGGTACCAAAAAGCCATAGATTGTATCTTAGAAAAGGATTTTGTGCTATAAATTCAATAACAGATTCCATTTTATCTTTTATAACATTTTCACTTAAAAGAATGGCATTCACATGCCCGTAATAAAATGGCAATGCTGCCTTTTGTTCTAAATTGTTAAGTGCTGCTTGTATGGTTTTTGCTTTTGATTCTCCAACAAATATAGAGGCGACGTCTTGCAACGAAGTGGTACCTTCTTGTTTAGCTATATTTGAAAAATTTAATGCTTGAGTATAGACAATAAATTCTCCATTTGTGAAATCTATCCCTAGACACGTAACATACGTTTGACTTTGAATTTCTTTTGCACCGCATCCAATCACGATAAAAAGTTCAAAACATATTACGATAACTAGCAGATTTTTTTTCATACATTACTCCTTTTGTCTATCGCTATCAATAGGTTTAAATGAAACGTTCCGTTTTTTCATATATCGATAAGGTAATCTCAAAAGATTCTGTATGATACCTTCAAAATTGTGTCTTGAAAGGTTTGAAAAATATGGTTGACCAAAACTCTCTAAAGAAACCAATTCTGTAATGATTAAGAAGAGAGCAATAAAGAATCCATATAGTCCAAATAGAGCAGAGAATATTAATACGAAATATCGAAATAATACAATGTTGTTTGACAGTGTTTGATTGATCAGGATATAACCCGAAATGACAGTAATCGAGATAATTACTAAACAAGAAGGTGAGGTAAGACCCGCACGAATAGCCGCATCACCAATAAATAATCCACCAAGTACAGCGACTGTCTGCCCGACAGGTTTTGGAAGACGAACCCCAGCTTCCTTAAATAATTCAAATAATATAAGCATTAGCAATGTTTCCAAAGGAGCAGACACCGGTAGGCCCAATCTAGAAACTGATATTGTTGCGACAAGTGAATATGGAAGCTGATCTATTTGAAAGGATATTAAGGAAATATAGAATCCAGGTAAGAAAATTGTCGTAAATAGTGCGATTAATCTTAATATTCTCACTGTACTGATGTAGAAAAAACTGTCGTGTAAATCCTCTGGCGAAAATAAAGATTGAATATAATTTGTGGGCCCAATCAAACAAGTTGGATTTCCATCTACTAAGATGACAAATCTCCCCTGGATTAAAGATTGAACAACTAAGTCCGGTCTGCCTGAATTATCCAATAAGGGAAATAGAGTGAAAGTTTTATCAGAAATGATCTCCTCAATCTGATAACTGCTAATTATAATATCAACATTTATGTTATCCATTCTATCTTTGATGGTATCTAAAATAGATGGATTTATAATATCATCAATGTAGAGTAATAGGATTTTTGTTCTACTTCTTTCGCCAATGGAGTATTCAATACTTTTAAAGGACGAAGTCTTTAACCTTTGACGGATGAGTGCCATATTATCCGAAATGTTCTCTACTAATCCATCCCTTGGGCCTCTAATCGAGGATTCTAAATTAGACTCTTCGGGACTTCTCTTTGGAAATTTTGACACAGGAATAAACATAAGTTCTTCTAATTCACGACTAAAAAGGAGTAATTCACCAGAGAATAGCTTTTCCTCTATTCCTTTTTTTGCCTTATCCCAATTCGTTAACCTACTTAGTTCAAGTACAGTGCTTGCTAATTCAAAATTTAAGGTGCCATACTGTTTCCAGATTTTGTTAATGGCTGGATAAACAAATTCATTTATATATTTCATATCTACCAATTGCGGGCAGTACATAAAATTCAATGTAATATCGTGATACGTTTTTTTTAGTATCACGATATCTGAAGAGCCTTCAAACCAAATATTTAATTGTTCTATTATCACTTTTATATGGTTAGTTGGTATTTTTTTCATATGGAACACCTTTCAAATGAATCAAAAGTAAGAACAATAGTAAGATACCGATTTGAAATATAAGGCTTATTGGAAAAAAATAAGTTTTCAAAAAAAATAGAAATGAAGTTGCTTCCCATGGAACACATGCGCTCGTAAATAGAATTAGATAGAGAATGGGTAGAACCCATTTTTTGTTTCTACCATACATAAATATCCTCTCCGCAATAAACATGGATAAACTAATCCGAACAAAGGCCCCTGAAAGCCATTGGAAAATAGAGAGAAAATCTAGACGAGTAATAAGTTCGCCGATTTTTAGAAGTCTCCACTGCTCATAAACAGGATTGCTCATTTTTGCTGCTTCATATGGACCAAATTCAGCTAGAGCTCCCATTAATGGTCCGAGGATTAAACAAAGAAGAATGATTCCAACGCAGACTACCCACTTTATTTTTAATTTATCTTTGATAAAAGGAGTTATAAACAATAGTAATATGATTTCAAATAAACCCGCACATGAATAAATAAATCCGTGCAAAAAATCGCTAAATCCATTCTCGAATAGGGGAAAAAGTAATTCGTAATTCTTGTTCGGAGCATTTCCAATCCCAACTAAGAATCCAAAAAACGAAACAAAAGGCAGTACTAGAAATGCGATTGTACTAATCGTTCGCAATCCTTTCCATGTTGAATAGAAGCATATAATTGTGAACAATAACAAAATGATAAAATTAGGGCTATCAAAAATGTAATTTCCTTTAGCCCAAAATAAAGTAAATTTAAGTGTAATGAAAGCGGTTAGTAAGAAATAGGACCCCAGAACAAAAGTGAGAACGATACGGATCCATTTATGTGCACATGTTTGTACTAATAATGAAAAAAAATCTTCATGGTTGGTTAGTTTCTTGTAAATATAAAAAACAAATAGAATCCAAAGGGACAATGGTATGGAACTAAGAATGACGGTTAACCAAGCATCTCTGCCAGAGGTGGATAGTAGGGCGGGGATAATTAACACATGAACACTAAAACCAATTGAAATGATTAGAAGTATATAGATATGAATAGCATAGATCACTTTATGCCCCATCGAAGACCACCTTAATTTCCGCTTTTTCCTATGATAGTTTAACCTTTCAATTGATAGATATGCATACATAAAAATATTTTAATAATGACTGCTGGGCTCTATTCATATGGAAGTGGATACAAGTCAGTGAACTGTAATGAAATGAGAGGGCAAATTTTTGTGTAGGATTTAATAGTTTATATTGACATTAGGACCAAATAACCTATAATTAAAACCATGTATTCCGAGTATTATGATAAGAATTATGAGATAGGTGTGTATAGATGTTTATCGAGATTAATCATATAAATAAACAATTTTTAAATAAAGAAAATCAGCCTGTCGATATCTTGAAGGACATTAATTTATTGATTGACAAAGGTGAGTTTATTTCCATTCTTGGCCCATCTGGGTGCGGGAAGTCAACGTTGTTAAATATTGTTGCAGGGTTGACGAAAGCGACTGAAGGGGAAATTTACGTCAATGATACAAAGGTAACAAAGCCAGGAAAAGACCGAGGAATGGTCTTTCAGCAGGCAGCTCTTTTCCCGTGGTTGAACGTAATCGAAAACGTCACTTTTCCATTGAAGAAAGAGATGTCCAAGAAAGAAGCAATAGAAACTGCGAAAAAATATTTACAAATGGTCCAATTAGGAAAATACACAGACCATTATCCTCACGAGCTTTCAGGAGGTATGCAACAGCGTGTAGCGATTGCGAGAGCCTTAGCGATGAATCCTGAAACTTTGTTAATGGATGAACCATTCGGTGCTTTAGATGAGCAAACGCGTTCGCGACTACATACGCAGCTTGAAACGATTTGGACAGAAACGAAAAAAACGATTCTCTTTGTTACTCATAGTATATCTGAATCTATTAAACTATCAGATCGAATCATAGTGATGGGGACGAAACCAGGAATCATCCTACAGGACATCAAAGTCGATATCCCAAGACCAAGAGAAGAGCATAAACAAGAAATGATCGAGCTTGAGGATTACATTATGAGCTTCTTAAAGAAGGAAATTGACAAAGTTGTAAGTGAGGAACTAGCCGTATGAAAAAATTCATCAGACAAGTCATTTTCTTTATAGTAGTGGTTTTCTTATGGGAGCTTGGTTCAAGACTTGAGCTTTGGATGCCAATTATTCTTCCATCACCTTCAATGGTGTTAGAAGCGTTGATACAGGGCTTTGGGGATAAAACACTGATTTATGACTTGGTTGCCAGCTTTAAGCGCTTATTTATTGGATTAGGAATTTCATTGGTTTTAGGTTCTTTAATCGGGATTCTTCTAGCGAAATCTAAATATGCAGATGATACAATTGGCTCTCTAATATTAGCCTTACAAAGTGTGCCAAGTATTGTTTGGTTGCCGCTAGCGATTATGTGGTTTGGAATGAATGAAGTATCCGTTATTTTCGTGGTGGTTCTTGGTGGAACATTTGTTATGACCTTAAATATGAGAATGGGAATAAAAAATGTTTCGCCATTATATATCCAAGCGGCACAAACAATGGGTTCAAAGGGGATTGACTTATTCATAAGAGTGGTATTTCCAGCATCAATTCCATATGTTGTGACAGGTGCTCGACTTGCTTGGGCATTTGCGTGGCGAGCTTTGATGGCTGGGGAGCTATTAAGTACAGGACCAGGTCTAGGTTACACACTTCAATATGCATCAGATTTTGGAGATATGAGCCTTGTTATCGGCGTAATCGTCATCATCGGTGTCATTGGTTCAGTAGTAGACCAGTTTATTTTTAATCGTGTTGAAAAATCAGTCACTAGAAGATGGGGACTAGAATCATAGAAATATGGGGGAGAAGAAAATGAAGAAAAAATCATTATTTTTAGCAATTATTTTTATGTTATTCGCTGGCATTTTAGCAGGCTGTGGCGCTGATTCTGCTTCAGGTAAAAAAGACGGCAAGGAAAAAGTAGTCATTGGTTATTTTCCGAATATTAACCACGTACCAGCGATGGTTGCAAAAGATAAAGGTTACTTCCAAAAGGAATTGGGCGATGGGACTACTGTTGAGTACAAAACTTTTGCAGATGGTTCTGCATTTATGACAGCATTAAAAACAGGAGAAATTGATGCTGGTTTAGTAGGACCTGGTCCAGCGATGAACAACTATTCTACTGGTGCAGATGTTCGTGTAATTGCGGGTGCATCAACTGGAGGTACAGTTGTATTAGCAAGAGCAGGTAGTGGCATTAATTCTGTAGAAGATTTAGCAGGTAAAACATTTATTACGCCAGCTGTTGGATGTACACACGATGTTCAGTATGAAACGTACTTAGAGGACCTTGGTATCACTTCAGAACGTATTGGTGGTACGATGAAGCACTTAACTGGAAATGCAGCTCAGTATTCTGCTATGCTTCAAGCTGGAAAAATTGACATTGCGGTAGCTCCAGAACCTTGGGCAGCACAAATCCAATTGGAAACAGGTGCTGAAGTGGTCATTCCTTGGAATGAAATTTCTTTTGGTGAAACATTACCTGCATCTATTTTAGTTGCAAGTGGTGAAATGATTGATAATAACAAAGATACAATCGACAAAATCGTAAAAGCACATAAAGAAGCGGTTGATTTCATTAATGCAAATCCTGAAGAAGCAAAAGAAATAACAATCAAGGATATTGAAATCACTACTGGTCAAGAGTTAGCTAAAGAAGTTGTAGATTTAGCTTGGGACCGTATTGGTTTCACGTATGAAGTAGACCAAGAGGCAATTCAAGCATTTTCTGATAGCTCTTACGCGTTAAAATTCTTAAAGGAAAAACCAGACTTTAAAGAATTTATCGACCTTCAATTTATCGGTACAGAAACAGCGAGCCGTTAATCATTTATAGCAAACACACAAAGAAGGGTATCAGTTGATACTCTTTTTTGTGTGTTCTTTAAATGTTAATCTTTAAAGCTCTACCTCATTATCATTTAAGGATAAGACGAAATGTTTGCAAGTAATTTGTTTTTTATGTAGAATCAACTCTATTGTGCGATTTTTTATCTGAGTCAATTTCACAATATACGAAGAAACGATGAAGCTAACTTAGAAAATTTTATCAGGTTCGTTTTTAACTTATGAAATTGACTATTCTACATGATTTATGAAAAATTGCTCCTAATCTTATTAAGATAGAGGAGAAGTGAAACAATTGATTACTCAACGAGATGCACTTACATCATGGTCAAAACGAGCCAATGGTATCATTCTAGTTGTGGCTATTGCCATCCTTGCTCAATTTCTGGGAGGGCTATTCCCGCTAATTGGAGGAATCCTTTTTGCCATTATTATTGGTATCGTTCTTAAAAATACAGTCGGAATAAAGCCTGCTTTCGATTCTGGATTAAGCTTTGTCATAAAGGATTTGCTAAAACTCGCAGTCATTTTTCTGGGTGCCAGTTTGAATCTTACTACTATTATTAAAGTGGGTCAACAATCCATTCTAGTCGTTTTTATTTCCGTCATTTTGGGCATTGGACTAACGTTCTGGTTTGGAAAATTATTGAAGCTAAATCGAAAATTAACATTGATGATCGGGGTAGGAACAAGCATTTGTGGTGCCACTGCTATCTCATGTGTGAAAGGTGTATTAGAAGCGAAGGATGATGAAACAGCCTATGCCATTTCAACGATTGTCTTTTTCAATTTAATTGCCTTCTTTATTTATCCAGTTGTGGGTCATCTATTTCAGTTGGATGATCTATCCTTTGGGATTTGGACAGGTACTGCCGTACATGACACATCATCTGCCGTTGCGGTCGGACTTGCTTATAGTAATGAAGCCGGAGAAATTGCTACAACAGTCAAACTAGCAAGAACTCTCTTTTTATTGCCAGTTATAATTATCCTGCCATTTCTAATGAATAATCGGAAAAAGGGAAGTATTCAGCAATCACTAAAAGAAGCATTTCCTTGGTTCATCGTATGGTTCTTAGTCATGAGTATCCTTAATTCGATTGGTTTGATTCCAGTTAGTGTGCAGGAGTTCAGCAATGACATAGCCAAATTTTTTATTATTATGGTTATGGCAGCTGTCGGGATGCAGGTGAATTTAAAGGGCTTTGCCAAAATTGGCATCAAACCATTCTTAACAGGTTTATTTGCCTCTATTACAGTTTCGTTGATTAGTTTATTTATAATCTATCTAATAAATTGAAGATGTTCAAAAGCCTGGGATTGTACGAAATTCTTGGCTTTTTTAATTTCGAAATTATAGTCACAACATACCGTTTCCGAAGGGGGTTTTGAAAGTGTTTGAAAGGAACGAGAATGAATGAACAAGCCTTGTAAGCAGTAGCTAAGTACCTTTTTATTAAAATTCGACATTTTATCTTAATAAAGCTAGTAAAATATGGTTTACTAGAAATAGATAGTGAAAACTATGATGGATAAAGGAGCTTAATAGATGAAGTATACAACAAGGCTATACATTGGATTTAGCTTAATTATCATGGTAATAGCTGTTTTATTCGGAATTATTGTTGGAATTGTCCATAATCAAAATGAAGAAAATAATAATCTTTATGAAGATCGCTATTTGAAAATCCAGCTTTTGAATCATATTCGGGTTGGTATTAAGAATGTTGAGCAAGACTTACATGTAGCAATTACTACTAGTGACAGTCAAAAGAAAGAGATAAAAGTTCAGAGTATTAAAAATGAAATTTCAGAAATATACCAGGATCTACATACATTAGATGCCATTATAAGAGTAAAAGAAGCTAAACAAAAATTGGTTGATATGCATGAGCAAATAGAAGCATATGGGCAATCAATTAAAGAAATTATTGCTCTTTTAGAAGAGGAAAACACAGAGAAGGTGGCTTCGGTTTATGAAACTGCTCTTGTGCAGGACAATCAAATCATCAATATAACTGAAAATTTGATTGCAATTCAAGAGCGAATTATGGAGGACACTCTAAAAAGTTCCGAAACTTCGAATAATATGTATGTAAAGGTAACAATTGTTTCTATCATTATTACTCTATTCGTTGGTTTTTGGATCTCCCGATGGGTGATAAAAAACATTACAACTCGATTTCAGAGTATTCGGGATGTGATGAAAAGCATCCAGTACGGTGCCGAGAATCTCCCAAGATTACAAGATTTATCAAATGATGAAATCGGGGAAATCGCACAGGCCTATAATGAAATGGCAACTGCACTTGAAGCACATGAGCGGATGGAGCGACAGTATACAGAGGAAGTTGAGGAACAACATTGGCTCTCCATGAGACTTGCCGAACTTTCAATGCTTGCACAAGAAATCTATGATATTCATAATCTTGATGACAAATACTTTCAAGCAGTTATTCCAATGGTTGATGCGTGCTATGGTGCACTTTATATCATTAAAAACGATCGCTCAACACCTTATTTATTGAAGGTTTGCTCCTATACGGATGAAGTTTTTGAAAACCCTTTATCCATAGTTGAATTGGAAGAAGGAATAGTGGGTCAATGCGCAAGGGACGGAAGGTTAAGACGAGTCAAGAGTGTTCGAAGTCTACCTCAAACATTTTTTTCTCATATGGGAGAAAGTATCCCAAATGAAATTCTTATCTTCCCAATTCATTTAGATGGGGAGGTAGTTGGTGTATTGGAATTAGCAACAAAAAGGGAATTCCCGCAACTTCACGAAAAATTGCTTATGGAAGCCATGCACCAGCTTGGAGTAACGATCGATCGGATCATGCAACAGATGCAGGTAAGAAAACTCCTTGAAGAATCACAAGCGCTTAATGAAGAGCTTCGAATGCAATCTGAAGAAATGCAGTTTCAGCAAGAGCAATTACGAAAAATGAACGAGCAACTTGAGAACCAGTATAAACATTCAGAGCAAAAAACGAGAGATTTAGAAGTGACGAAATTGGAACTCGAAGAAAGAACTAAGCAGCTTCAGTTAACATCGAAGTATAAAACTGAATTCTTGGCAAATATTTCTCATGAGTTGCGTACACCATTGAATAGTTTATTAATTTTAGCCCAAATTCTGCTCGAGAATAAAGAGAATAATTTGACAGAAAAACAAAAGGAATATGCCAATACGATTCATGCTGCTGGAAAGGATTTGCTCAATCTTATAAACGACATTCTAGACTTAGCCAAAATTGAATCAGGGAAAATTCATATAAAACGAAACGAAATGGAGATTGGCGATATGGTAAGTTTTATTACCAATCAATTTGAACCATTAGCCAGTCGCAAGAATATTGAATTCAAAGTTGAGGTTGCTAGTAATATTCCAGGATTCGTTTATACTGACACGCAAAAGGTCTATCAAATCCTAAAAAATCTACTTTCAAATGCCATCAAGTTTACGGTAAAAGGGAAAGTAAGAGTGTTCGTCAAGAGAATAATTCACCAGCAAGGTGATTATATTGCTTTTGTTGTAGCTGATACAGGGATTGGAATTTCTAAACAAAATCAAGAGCTCATTTTCGAAGCCTTTCAGCAAGTCGATGGTACGACAAGTCGTCAATTTGGGGGTACTGGCCTTGGTTTATCGATTAGCAAAGAACTGGCAGGACTACTATCGGGATTTATAACGGTAGAGAGCGCGGAGGGAAAAGGGAGTACTTTTACCTTCTATTTACCAGTTAAATCCGAAGCGGAAGTGATCAGTACATATCCAAATGTAGAATTCGATATGTTTGACTTGCAACAACAAGTGGTTGAAGAACCTCGAATCGGGTCAAATATAACTCTAGTTCATGAACTTGCAGAAAAACATGTTTTAATTGTTGATGATGATATGAGGAATATTTTTTCGTTGACGACTGTCTTAGAAGCGATGGGGATGAAGGTTTCCTTTGCTGAGAACGGGATAGAGGGGATCCAATTTTTAGAAAATAATAGAGATATAGATATTGTACTCATGGACATCATGATGGCAGAAATGGATGGTTATGAGGCAATGAGAGAGATTCGTAAAAATGAAGAATTAAAACATATTCCTATTATTGCTGTTACCGCAAAAGCAATGAGTGAAGACAGAAGCAAATGTATTGAAGCAGGAGCCTCTGATTATATGACAAAACCAGTGAATTTGGACCAATTAATTCTATTGATGAAGGTTTGGCTTTATCAATTAGACACTGAATCTATGGAAGAGTGAGGAAAGAGATGGAAAGTACACAAGTTAATATTTTAATGGTTGACGATCGTCCTGAAAATTTATTAGCTCTTGAGGCCGTACTCACTTCTCCCCAGTATCGACTAATAAAGGCGAATTCAGGAATAGAAGCATTGAAGTGGGTGTTAAAGGAAGAATTTGCTGTTATTTTGATGGATGTACAAATGCCATTATTAAATGGATTTGAAACAGTAAAAATGATTCGTGAAAGAGAAAAATCAAAAGATGTACCTATTATTTTTATCACGGCTTTGAGTCAAACCGTTGAGAATGTATTATATGGCTACTCAGTTGGCGCAATAGATTATATTATCAAGCCCTTTGATCCGATCGTGTTAAAATGTAAGGTTGAAGGCTTTATATCGATGTACTTACAGAAAAAGCTCATCCTAGAGCAAAAGGATTTAATTGCTAGCCGTACAAAGGAGCTAGAAGATGTCTACACAGAGTTAAAGAAAAAAGAAGCGATGTCACGAGCTATTGGAGAAACCTCGATCGATTCAATCGTATTTTTTTCAGAAGATGGTACGATTTTATCCTTAAATCCTACTGTAAAAGGGATGTTTGGCTATTCTAACGATGAGATAATCGGAAAAAATGTCGATATGCTTTTCGAACTATCAATTACTGATATTCCAACAAAGGCGAATGTGGAATCGACGGCTATTCGAAAAAATAAGTCGACCTTTCCGATTGAACTTCACATAGCGGATGCAGAGGTTGAACATGAGAAAATTTTCGTTTGTACGATTCGTGACATAACGGAAAGAAAACACTATTTTGAAATGCTTGAAAGCTTAGTGAAAGAAAGAACATTGGAGCTTAGCAAAACAAATAGGAATTTACATAAGGAAATAGATGAAAAAAAAGCAACAATGAAGCAATTATATGAAAGTGAAGAAAAATATCGTCAACTCGTTGAGAATTCACCGGAGGCGATTATTGTTCGAACTGTTTCAAGCGAAAATATCTCGTTTATTAACGATACAGGTGTAAAGCTTTTGAAGGGCAATTCAAAGGAAGAGTTAATCGGAAAAAGCATGTTCGAAATTGTTCATCCATCTGATCAGGGAAAAGCAAGAAATGTATACAATCAGTTAGCACGCGGAGAATCGATTCTTCCGTATGAAGAGAAGTTGGTTTGCGTGAATGGTGATGTGATTGATGTTCAAATCAAAATCATTCCTTTTGTTTATGAAGGGAAAGCCTCTCTACATATTGTTATACGAGACATGACGGAAGTGAAAAGGAACGAAGAATTTATTCAACAATCGGAAAAGCTGAATGTAGTAGGAGAATTAGCTGCGGGTATTGCCCATGAGATTCGCAACCCTTTAACTAGTTTAAAAGGTTTCACACAGCTACTCGAATATAAATATTCGACGGATAGCGATTATGTCAATATAATGATTCAAGAAATTGATCGGATAAATACAATTGTAAGTGAGTTATTATTATTGGCTAAACCAGGTCATGATGATTTTAGAGAAGTGAGTTTGGACCAATTGATACAAAATGTAACTACACTTATGAGTGCTCAAGCTAATTTACATGGAATCACGCTACAACAAAAGGTGGACCGAAATTTAAGCTCTGTGATGATTAAAGGGGTCGAAAATAAAATCAAACAAGTGTTTATCAATATTATCAAAAATGCCATTGAAGCTAGTGTTGTAGGTGGCAGCATTGTCATCGAAACAATGCGGAAATGTGATTATATTGTCATTTCCTTTACAGATAGCGGTGTTGGTATTCCTGAATCCATTTTACAAAATATCGGAAAACCTTTTTTCACGACTAAACCCACAGGTACCGGCCTTGGAGTGATGGTTTCAAAAAGCATCATTGAAAGTCATGATGGGGAATGGAACATTAGAAGTAAGGAAGGGGAAGGCACGACAGTAGAGGTACAGTTGCCTATTTTAAAAGAATAATAGTATAAAAAAGCCAGAGATGCAGCTAAATGCGTCTCTGGCTTTTAGTTTTTTTGTATTCAAAAGCAAGAAGCTCGGAGTATAGAGTGTTTATAATACATTAAAATATCTCGCTTCCGGATGAGCGAATACCATCGCTGTTACAGACGCTTCGGGCTCCATCATAAATCCTTCTGTTAATTGAATACCAATATCTTCAGGATGAATGAGTGAAAATAGCTTCGTTTGATCTTCAAGCTCAGGACAAGCTGGGTAACCGAAAGAGAAACGTTGTCCTTGATATTTTGCCGCAAAACGCTCCTGCATCGTCATTTGAATTGGGTCTGGGAATCCCCACGCATCTCGAATTTGACGATGAATCAATTCAGCAAAGCCTTCAGCAGATTCAAGAGCAAGCGCCTGTAGCGCATGAGACTCTAAAAATCTTCCTTCAGCCTTCAGTTTATCAGCCTGCTTGCGGATGCCTTTTCCTGCCGTTACGGCGAAAAATCCGACATAATCCATTTCACCTGAATCAACTGATTTAATAAAATCAGCGAGACATAGCTGTGCTCCTCGATCCTGACGAGGAAAATCAAATTGCTCAATAATTCGTTTAGGATTTTCAGGGTCGTAAATATAAATCTGATTGCCGTCCGATTGAGCAGGGAAGAATTGATACACCGCAGAAGGCGTTATCCATTCATGTTCCTTTGCCTCGACAATAAGTTGATTGACCATATCATTAACCTTATGAGCCTTTTCGTCGTTTGCCTGTAAAAGCTGTTCGATTTTTCCCTTTACGCCTAAATGATGGCCGATTAGCATTTGTTTGTTAATGTATGGTTCAATATGAGCGAGTGAATAGGACTTTAAAATATGTCTTTTCGTATCTCTTGGAATATGAACAGGGACACTGGTGCTCACCTTAGGTTTTTCTAAAACGGCTGTTGTAGCAGGACGTTCATAGTTAAACACAACAGGAGCAGCTTCTAATTTTGCTTTGTGCGCTTCAACTAATACTTTTCGCTCTTCTTGATCTTGAACTTGATTGGCAATTGCTAAGCCGTTCATTGCGTCTTTTGCATAGAGAACTAACCCATCGTATTCTTTTGATATTTTCGTATCGGTGAATTTTCTTGATAGTGCTGCACCACCGACTAAAATCGGAATATCGATTCCAGCTTGCTTTAAATCATGTGCTGTTAGAACCATTTGTTGAGCGGATTTTACCAATAGTCCTGATAAACCAATCATATCTGGCTTTTCTTTTTTTACAGCTTCAATCAAAGTGGTCGGAGTAACCTTTATTCCAAGGTCAATAACCTCATATCCATTGTTGCCTAAAATAATATCAACGAGATTTTTTCCGATATCGTGAACATCACCTTTTACCGTCGCTAAAATAATTTTTCCCTTGCTTGAACTTGTATCGCTTTTCTCCATAAATGGTTCAAGATGAGATACAGCGGCTTTCATCACTTCAGCACTTTGTAAAACTTCGGCAACGATAAGCTCGTTGTTATTAAATAGGCGACCGACTTCCTTCATCCCATCCATCAATGGACCATTAATGATTTCGAGCGGGGTAGGATAAGTCTCAAGAGCAAGGTTCAGGTCTGGAATTAATCCTTCCTTCGTTCCTTCAACGACATAGTAGGAAAGTCTTTCTTCTAGGGTCATATCCGGAATCGAGCTTTTGGCTTCCTTTTTCTTATCTCGATAAAATTCGGTAAAGGTCGCTAAGGATTCCTTTGTTGTTTCAAAAAGTAGCTTCTCTGCCATTGCGACTTCATCTTTGGAAATGGAGGCAAAGCGCTCCAGTTTTTCTGTATTTACAATGGCATAATCAAGGCCAGCCTGGGTGCAATGATAAAGAAAGACAGAATTCAAAATTTCTCTGCCGACAGGAGGTAAGCCAAAGGAAACATTACTAATACCCAAAATAGCCAATGTTTTAGGAAAATGTTCTTTTATCAATCGAATTCCATCAACGGTTGCTTTCGCTGAGCCAATGTATTGTTCGTCACCTGTTCCTACTGGGAATACAAGTGGATCAAAAATGATATCTACGGGAGAAATCTTATATTTATTTACTAGTAGATCATAGGAACGCTTCGCGATTTCTAGCTTTCTCTCAGCAGAAACACCCATTCCTTTTTCATCAATTGTCCCAACTACTACCGCAGCACCAAATTGATGTACAAGACGAGAAATCGATTCAAATCGTTCTTCACTATCTTCAAGATTTATTGAATTGATGATCGCTTTTCCTTGTGAGTAGGATAAAGCTTTTTCAATCACCTTTTCATCAGTTGAATCGATGACGAGAGGGGCTTTAATTTTTTTCGTTACTTCTTTCAGGAAATTTTCCATGTCTTCAAGCTCATCACGGTCAGGGTCTGCTAGGCAAATATCAATGACATGTGCTCCGCCTTTCACCTGTGCTCGAGCAACTTCAGCTGCTTCTTCAAATTTTCCTTCTGAGATGAGGCGCTTGAATTTCCTTGAACCAATGACGTTTGTTCTTTCTCCAACCATAATCGGACGAAGGGTAGGGTCATCATAAATAAAAGGATCAATACCAGAAACCATATGATTTTGTAGTACTGCAGGTTTTCTAGGTTCGTATCGCTTCATTTCCTCAGCTATGGCCTTAATATGATCAGGAGTCGTGCCACAGCAGCCACCAACGATATTTAGCCAGCCTTCTGCAGCGAATCCACCTAGTTTTTTAGCAAGAGATTCTGGTGTTTCGTGATAGTTTCCTTCTTCGTCTGGTAATCCTGCATTTGGATAACAGCTAACCGCTGCTGTAGAGAGCTGGGATAATGAGCGAATATGGTCCTGCATAAATTCTGGACCGGTCGCACAGTTTAGTCCGATCGCTAAAGGCTTCATATGTTCAACGGAAATGTAAAATGCCTCAATGGATTGTCCAGCTAGGGTCGTACCCATTGGCTCAATCGTTCCCGATAGAATAATAGGAATCTCCACATTTCTCTTCTTAAATGCCGCCTTAATACCTAAAAATCCAGCTTTCACGTTTAACAAATCCTGACTAGTCTCAAGAAGAAGGATGTCTACTTTCCCATCAATCAATCCTAGGGCTTGTTCTTCATAGGACTGCTGCAACTTTTCAAACGTCGTCCCACCTGTTACTGATAGTGTTTTTGTTGTTGGTCCCATCGAACCTGCTACAAAGCGAGGCCAAGAAGGGGAAGACATTGTATCAGCAGCTTTTCTCGCAATAAGGGCAGCCGTTTTATTGAGTTCATATGCTTTTGAGCCTAATTCATATTCATCTAGGACAATTTCTGTAGCGCCAAACGTATTGGTTTCAATAATGTCAGCACCAGCTTCTAAATACTGAAGGTGGATCGATTCAATTACATCAGGTCTAGTAATATTTAAGATTTCGTTACAGCCTTCAAATTGTTCACCACCGAAGTCCTCAGCCGTTAATTCAGCTTGCTGCAACATGGTTCCCATTGCGCCGTCCATAATGAGAATTTTCTTCGTTAATTCTTTGTTCAGTATTGCATTAGACATTTTGCTTCCTCCCTAGGACGCTGCTGTTTTCATTTGCATATTGAGCAAGCTCAACCGTCAATTCATATCGTAAAAATGGTGTAATTAAATAAATTCCGTTAAATAGCTCGGAAGCTGCATCGATTAGTGATTTTGTAATTGCAATTCCTTCCCGTGCGGATTGAATTGGATCGTCCTGCAGTGCAGCCATTGTGTTCCGAATGGAGTCGGAAATCTTAATGCCGGGCACTTCATTGTGAAGAAATTCAGCATTTTTGCTACTTGTAAGTGGCATTAAGCCAATATAAATAGGGGTATCTAGATGCTTTGTTGCCTCATGGACCTCAATTAGCTTTTCTTCTGAATACACAGGTTGTGTAATAAAATAATCAGCACCATACTTAATTTTCTTTTCCAATCGTTGTACGGCTTTTTCAACTGAACGAACATTTGGGTTAAAGGCAGCCGCTATAGAAAAGTCACCTTTTTGACCGAGGTCCTTCCCGGAAATAGATAGACCTTCATTAAATTGCTTAATCATTTGAATTAATTCAAATGAGGAAACATCATATACAGAAGAGGCTCCTGGGAAATCCCCAACACGAGCAGGGTCACCAGTAATAGCGAGAACGTCATTTAATCCTAGTGTATGTAATCCCATTAAGTGAGACTGAAGGCCGATCATATTACGATCGCGGCATGTAATATGAACAAGGGGACGTAATCCCACTTGTGTTTTCGTTAAATAAGCAAGCGCTGAATTTTCAATGCGAGGGGAGGCAAGAGAGTTGTCCGCCAACGTTATAGCATCGATTCCTGCTTCTTTCAGTGCTCTTGCGCCTTCGAAAAAGCGGGTTGTATTCAACTTTCTAGGTGGGTCAAGTTCAACGATTACAGAAGGACGCACTGATGCGATAGTTTGTAACGGTGTATTATTCCGTTCTATTGGTGAGTGTTCAATAGGAATAGAAGAAACACGCTGAATCCTGACCGTTTTTTCTGTAACTGGCTTCGTACCCTTTAGCTCCTCTGCAAAGGAGTGGATAAGATCAGGAGTCGTTCCACAACAGCCTCCAAGCAGACGAACTCCTTGTTCACGAAAGGCTTGTGCCGATTTCTTAAAATAATCTGCATCTCCTTCATAATGGAACTTTCCATCTGTATAGGTTGGTAGACTTGCATTTGGAAATGCAGAAAGAAACGCCTTTTTTGGAATCTGCGCTTCTTCTAAACTCTTAATCATATGGTGGGGACCAAGTCGACAATTTAAGCCAACAATATCTGCCCCTAATGCTTCAAGTCGTTCAAAAGCTTCATTAATTGGCATTTGATTTTGCATGATTCCCGGCTCATGAATCGACACTTGCGCAATAATAGGTAGATTTGTTTCCTTGCGAGCAATGGCTAACACCGTTTCAATTTCATCTAAGTCATAGAAGGTTTCGAGGAGGATTCCATCAACACCTTCTAATAATAAACAATAGAGTTGCTCGCGAAAACTTCTCTTTATTTCATCGATTGAAATCGCCTTTGGATTAACTCCACGATTTCCCCCCATTGTTCCAAGAATATATGCTTTATTTTCAGCAGCCTGTTTTGCGATTTTTACAGCAGCCGAATTTATCTCTTTAACGGATTCTTCTAAGCCATATCTTTGTAGCTTTAGATAGTTTGCAGCATAAGTATTCGTTTGGATGATGTCCGAACCTGCAGCAATATAAGCCTCATGTATTTTAAGAATATCATTTGGATGGGATACATTTAGTTCTTCAAAACAGCTATCTGTTCCGTAGGAGTATAAAAGGGTTCCCATGGCGCCGTCTGCAATTAAGATTTCATTTTTTAATCTGTCTAGGAAACTCATACTTTTACTCCTTTCTATTTTACTACAGCTACTGCGTTACTTAAGGCATTGGAAAAATCAGCGATCAGATCATCGACATGTTCTAATCCAACAGATAACCTTAATAAGCTATTGCTTATCCCTCGTTTTTCGCGTTCCTCTTTAGGCATCGCACCATGTGACATTTTAGCAGGGTAGGAGAGGATGGACTCAACGGCTCCTAAGCTAACGGCAAACACAGGGATTTTAACGTTCTCGACGAAAAATTTCGTTACTTCTTCATTCTCTAGTTCGAACGAAAGTACCCCACCAGCATTTTTTGCTTGTTTCTGTTGTAACTCATGTTGCGGATGGTCGAGGAGTCCTGGATAGTATACATTATTCACTAAAGGATGATCCTTTAAATAGTTTGCTATTTTAGTAGCATTGGTGACAGATTGTTCGAGTCTTACGGACAATGTTTTTAATCCACGCATTACTAGCCAGGCATCTTGAACACCTAATACAGCTCCGAAAGAATTTTGTAAAAAAGCTAGTTGATTTCCAAGCTCTTGGTCTTTTACGACCGCGAGACCTGCGATAACATCACTATGACCTGAAAGGAACTTGGTTGCACTATGAAGGACCACATCAGCACCTAATTCCAACGGTTTTTGTATAGCTGGGGTTAAGAAGGTGTTATCAACAAAAGTATAAGCATTATGCGCCTTTGCTAATTGGCTGATAGCTTCAATATCAGTGACTTTTAGTAAAGGATTTGAAGGAGTCTCAACATAAAATACTTTCGTATTCGGTTGGATCGCATCTTTGACTGCTCGAAGATTCGTCATATCTACAAAAGTGTGCTCAATCCCAAATCGGGAAAGCACTTGAGTCACAATACGGAACGTTCCACCATACACATCCTCCGTAATGACAACGTGATCTCCTTTTGAAAGTAGGAGGAAGGCTGTTGAAATGGCAGCCATTCCTGAAGCAAAAGCAAAGCCACGAACGCCACCTTCTAACTCGGCAATTTGCTCTTCTAGAGCTTCTCTTGTAGGATTTAAGCTTCTGCTATAATCATATTTTCCGTACTTATCGAAGCTTGATTGATGAAAGGTGGAGGCGTGTTGAATCGGAACACTTACACCGCCTGTGGTTACGTCAAACTTATGGCGATGATGAAGAAGTTTTGTTTCAAAAGAAAAACAATCGTCACTCATCGTACAGCCTCCTTACTCACTTTTGTTAGGGCTTGCTCTAAATCCTCTATTAAGTCGCGGACATTTTCAATACCAACGGAAAAACGTAATAAGCGATTATCTACGCCGGTTGCAAATCGAACTTCTTCTGGGATGTCAGCATGGGTTTGAGTAGCAGGGTAAGTAATAAAGCTTTCCACACCACCAAGACTTTCGGCAAAACAAATAAGTTTTAAGCTTTTTAAGAAAGGGTTAACCCAAGCTTCATCTTGAACACGGAAAGAAATCATGCCTCCACGACCGGGATATAAAACATCCGTAATGCTATGATGTTTTGAAAGATATTCAACAAGTGCTTTTGCGTTTTGTTCGTGTCGGTCCATTCTTAAAGCTAATGTTTTCATTCCACGCATTAAGAGCCAAGAGTCAAAAGGACTTAAGACAGCGCCGTTGCCATTATGATAGAATGCTAGATCTTGACATAATTTTTCACCTTTTGCGACAACTAAGCCTGCAAGAACGTCATTATGACCACCTAAGTACTTAGTAGCACTATGAATAACGATATCTGCGCCGTCTGTGATCGGTTTTTGAATATAAGGTGTATAGAAAGTATTGTCAACAATGAGGAGAAGCTCATTTTCTTTCGCAATTTCTGCTACAGCTTTAATATCTGTTTGTTCCATCATAGGATTTGTTGGTGTCTCAATAAAAATAGCCTTTGTATGATTGGTTATGTATTTTGAAATGTTATCGGGTTCACTTGTATTGACATACGTTACCTTCAAGCCCCACTTTTTGAAGCCTTGTTCTAACATACGGTATGTTCCACCATATAGATCCTGAGAAACAATCCATTCATCTCCTGATTGGAACAGAGAGACAACTGTCAAGATGGCAGCCATACCGGAACTACAGGCAAAACCTGCATCGCCTTCTTCAAGGTCAGCGATCGTTTTTTCGAGCAACTGTCTTGTTGGATTACCAGTACGAATATAATCAAAGCCCGTTGATTCTCCAATGCCCGCATGTCGAAAGGCTGTAGAAAAATAAACCGGGGGATTGACCGTACCAGTTGCCGTTTCACTTCGATTTCCAATTTGCGCTAAAGTCGTTTCAAGTTGATGCATTGATTACACTCCTTTATGTTAGGTGGTGATGGGTAAAGGCTCTTTTCGCAGAGATTGTTCATTTTCTTACGAAAAAAACAACAAGCAATAAGAAAACGGCGTAGGGAAATAAAAAAAAGTCCTCTATAAGAAGAAGACTTTTACGTTTGATTTAGCCATTCTTCTTATCTCCCAAGTCTTAAAAGCGAACTTGCTGGAATTAGCACCTTGCGTAAAATGCATGCAGGTTGCTGAGGTTTCATAGGGCCAGCCCCTCTACCTCTCTTGATAAGAAATACAAGATTCAATTTTCTAAACTTTACTACAATAAATGAACGAAGTCAACAAAATTTTCTGGAAATGGTGGGGAACCATTGATGTTAATCCTCTTCAATTAAATTAAGAATCGGTACATCTTGTTCATCTTCTGGATTTTTCTTAGAATAAATTCGGGCTATCTTCGTTTGCTCATCCACATGTTGAATAATGACTGGTGTTCCTTCATAAGTGACGTTGTGGATATCAGCGCTTTCTACTATTTCTTTTGCACGACCTACATTCACGCTCTGTCAGTCCTCCTAGGATTAAATTCAAAGCATATTTTGTCTATTTTTACGAAAATTTATCCAAGGTTAGAAAAAGGTGAAAATTCTTTTTTAATTATTAGAAGTTCACTTTGGTACGAGAAGACCGGTGGTCCAAATTTGGATTAATAATCTGAAACGTTGTGAAAAGGCTTTCAAAAAATTTTATCGCAATAGGTATTTAGATGATACATTTTTTTACTATTTCAATAGTAAAAACCTTTGTAGATCTCACATGATCGTGTTAGAATATCTATGAAAACGTTATATCCTCTGAAAAATAATATTATTCTAAAATTTGAGTTTTGCTATGCAACAAAGGGGTAAGAGGATATAAATTCTATTTTTATCTATTTTGGAGGTTTTTCACATGAGAAAGCCATTAGAAGGTCAAGGACCTGTATGGCAGGGGTTTCACGGACCGAACTTAGGGTACGTCATGGAATTATACGAAATCTACTTAGAAAATCCAGAGTTAGTTGAAGAAGACATTCGCAGTCTCTTTGACAAATATGGTCCGCCTAGTGAAGAGACGGCTCATGAAAGCACTAGTATCACAAATGTATCTCATGAAGTGGCAACTGAAAAAATCATAGCAGCGGTTTCACTAGCAGATAAAATAAGAGGCTACGGCCACCTTGCTGCTGATATTTACCCGCTCAAAAATCAAGAGCCCGACAATGAATTAATTGAGCTTGAATTTTATGGACTGACAAAAGTGGACCTTGAGAAAATTCCTGCTCGCTTTATTTCAACTGATATACCTGCAAATATTAAAAATGGCTATGAAGCGATTGAATATTTAAAACAGGTATATACAGGCAAAATTGCCTTTGAAATTCGCCATGTAAATAGTCTCAAGGAAAAAATATGGCTCCGAAAAAAAATCGAAACAGGAACACTTCTTCCTGCTTTTAATAAAGAGAAGAAACGAAAAGTATTACAAAGATTAACAGAGGTTGAAGAGTTTGAAAAATTCATTCATAAAACCTTCGTTGGTCAAAAGCGGTTTTCAATAGAAGGACTTGATACATTAGTCCCCTTGATCGATGAAATTATTGCAGAATCAGTGCAAAAAGGGGCTTCAACGGTCAATATCGGGATGGCGCATAGAGGTCGTTTAAATGTGCTTGCACACAATCTTGGCAAGCCATACGAAATGATTTTTGCAGAATTCCAACATGCCCCTAATAAAGAACTTGTACCATCAGAAGGTTCAATTGGGATTAATTTCGGTTGGACCGGAGATGTAAAGTATCATTTGGGCTTAAATCGTGAATTGAAGGAAGAAGATCGACCAAAAGCAAGATTAACACTTGCTAACAATCCGAGTCACCTTGAATTTGTCGGAGCGGTTGTAGAAGGATTCACTCGTGCTGCTCAAGATAACCGTACAGAAAAAGGGTATCCACAGGAAGATTTGAATTCCGCGATGGCCATTTTGGTTCATGGAGATGCAGCGTTCCCGGGTCAAGGAATCGTGGCAGAAACACTGAATTTAAGCCGTTTAAAGGGATATCGTACAGGTGGAACGATTCATATTATCGCTAACAACCTAATTGGTTTTACAACTGAACGATTCGATTCCCGCTCTACTCGTTACTCTAGTGATTTAGCAAAAGGGTATGAAATGCCGATTGTTCACGTAAATGCAGATGATCCAGAAAGCGTATTGGCGGCAGCTCAATTAGCTTGTGAATACAGGGAGATATTTAAAAAGGACTTCTTAATTGATTTAGTTGGTTATCGCCGTTTTGGACATAACGAAATGGATGAACCGATGACTACGAATCCATTAATGTATCAACTTATACATGAGCATCCAACTGTGAAGGAATTATATGCGAACAAACTTGAAAATGAAAACGTTCTTTCTAATTCTGAGATCGACGAGATTTATTCAGGTGTTGCAACGAAAATTCAAGAAGCATATGCGAAGGTTCCAGCAGAAAAAGCTGTAGTGGACGATCCGAAACCACCTATTACGGTTGAAAAGGGCATTCCGAGGATCGAGACGAAGGTTTCCTTTGATACGTTAAAAACGATCAATGAAGAATTATTAGATTGGCCAGAAGATTTTCAGGTTTTCAGTAAACTAAGCCGAATTTTAAAAAGAAGAAAAGAAGGATTCCATGACAATGGCAAAATCGATTGGGGATTAGCAGAAACATTGGCATTTGCATCCATTATTGTAGATGGAACTCCAGTACGTCTGTCTGGTCAAGATTCGGAACGTGGAACGTTTGCTCATCGAAATATTGTTCTCTATGACCAAAATACGGGAAGAAAGTTTTCACCATTACATCGTTTATCTGAAGCAAAGGCATCATTTGCCGTATACAATAGTCCGTTATCTGAAGGCTCTGTCCTAGGATTCGAGTATGGGTATAATGTGTTCGCTCCAGAAACGCTTGTATTATGGGAAGCACAATTTGGTGATTTCTCTAACGCAGCACAGGTAATATTCGATCAATTTATCTCTGCAGGTAGAGCAAAGTGGGGAGAAAAATCGGGTCTAGTTATTCTTCTTCCACATGGATATGAAGGGCAAGGTCCAGAGCATTCCAGTGCAAGAATGGAAAGATTTTTAACACTTGCCGCGGAAAATAACTGGACAGTTGCAAACTTAACAACATCTGCTCAATATTTTCATGTATTAAGAAGACAAGCCGCAATTCTACAAAGGGAAGAGGTTCGTCCACTTGTCATTATGACACCGAAGAGCTTACTTCGTAACGTAAATGTAGCTTCGAATGCGAGTGACTTTACTGAAGGGGAATTCCAAGCAGTCATTGAGCAGGATGGACTCGGTCAACAAGATAAAAAGGTTGAACGAATTGTCATGGGAACTGGGAAGATTATGATCAATGTTATGGAACAGCTCGATTCGGTACAAGAACAAGATTGGTTACATATCGTAAGGGTTGAAGAAATCTACCCATTCCCAATGGAAAAGCTTCGCACTATCGTCGCGCGTTACCCAAACTTAAAAGAAATTGTCTGGATTCAAGAAGAACCGAAAAATATGGGAGCATGGACTTTTGTAGAGCCTCGTATTAAAGAAATTGCTACGAGTGCAGTAGAAGTAGACTATGTTGGTCGCAGACGTCGTTCAAGCCCGGCTGAGGGAGATCCAGATGTTCATAAAAAGGAACAAGCAGCAATAATAGAGAAAGCATTAACCCGCTCGGTAGAAGGAGGAAATTAAGGTGGCAGAAGTTAGAATACCTGAATTAGCAGAATCCATTACAGAAGGTACAGTTGCTCAGTGGCTTAAGAAATTAGGGGACCAAGTGGAAAAAGGCGATTATCTGGTTGAATTAGAAACAGATAAGGTCAATGTAGAAATCATTTCTGATTTTAGCGGAGTCTTAGCGGAAGTACGATACACCGAGGGTGATACAGTTAATGTTGGTGAAGTAATTGCTGTCGTTGAAGAAGGAGGAGTAGCTACTCCTCCTGCACCAAAGGAAACTCCGGTACAGAAGGAAGAGACGCCTGCTGCACAAGCACCAGTTGAGGCACCACAAGCCGTGGAGGAAACAGTAGATAAGAATGGTCGACCAATTGCTTCTCCATCAGCACGAAGAATTGCTCGTGAAAAAGGAATTGATTTAACTGCAGTGCCGACAGTCGATCCATTAGGTCGAATTCGCGCTCATGATGTCCAAAATTATAATCCACAGGCAAAAACAGCTCAAGCTGCGCCTGCACCTGCTCCAGCAGTAAAACAAGATGTAGTTGTTGATAGCAATAAGCCAGTGGAGAGAATCCGTATGTCTCGGCGTCGTCAAACAATTGCGAACCGTCTTGTTGAAGTACAGCAAACAGCAGCGATGCTTACGACTTTTAACGAAGTAGATATGACGAATGTGATGAACTTAAGAAAACGTCGTAAAGACCAATTCCAAGAAGAAAACGATGTGAAGCTCGGCTTTATGTCCTTCTTTACAAAAGCAGTTGTTGCAGCTCTAAAGAAATCTCCGTTATTAAACGCTGAGATTCAAGGCGATGAAATCCTTTTAAAGAAATTCTACGATATTGGAATTGCTGTATCAGCACCAGAAGGTTTGGTTGTACCAGTGGTTCGAGATGCGGATCGTAAAAATTTCGCGGAAATCGAAAAAGATATCCTACACCTTGCTGATAAGGCTCGCCAAAACAAACTAGCTCTCAATGACCTACAAGGTGGAACTTTTACCATCACAAATGGTGGAGTGTTCGGATCGTTGATGTCTACACCAATTTTAAATGGCCCACAGGTTGGAATATTGGGAATGCATTCAGTGAAGCTTCGTCCGGTTGCGATTGATGAGGAAAGAATGGAAAATCGCCCGATGATGTATATTGCCCTTTCTTATGACCACCGTATTGTAGATGGCAAAGAAGCAGTTACATTCCTGAAGCGAGTGAAGGAATTAATTGAGGATCCAGAATCATTAATTTTTGAATGAAGCTCTTTTCTCAAAAACTGACTTGTTTTTAAAACCATAAATTATAGTATTGATGTTTTCGATGACATCCTGCTGTATACAAATGAGAAAAGAGCCTGCAAACTTATTTGGGAATGTCAGAATAGCTTTTTCTACGTTAAAATCGGTAGTAGTATTTTAACATTAGTCCTTAGGGGAAAAAATCGAATAGCAAAAAGAGAACCACCGTTTTTTACAAACGGTGGTTTTTTTAATCTTAGTTTTTGAACGGTTTTAGCCCGCGTCTTCTGATTTCATTCATTAAAATTCTTGCCCATTCCTTATCCTTCCCCGACTTCAATGCATCACGATACGAGACAATTAACATTTCGTTACTCATAATCTTCATAGTGCATACCTCCTGGTAAAGGATTGTTAAAACTATGTTAATTCATTGTAAAGGATTTTCAGCATGTTGAAAACCACTTTCACCAAATTTTCAGAAAAAAGTTTTTTCTTTTGTTGGATATAAGGTAAAATAGGAATATCTTGGCTGGGGGGAAGAACATGAAAGTATTTGTGTACGGTACATTAAGAAAACATGGAAGATATCATCATTTATTAAATGGGAGCCCTTGTTTAGCTGAACAGGCGTGGACCTTTGGTGAGTTATTTGATACTGGCCGCGGATATCCGGTGATGAAAAGCTCTGCTCAACAAAAAGTATATGGAGAAATCTATGAAATTGATAATGCAACTCTACTAAAGTTAGATATACTAGAAGACTATGAGGAAGGCAGAGACGATAATGAGTACGATAGAATAACTACTGATGTATTTACCGATAGCGGTACACATAAGTGCTTTGTTTATATAGAAAATAAGATTGGACTTGGAAAAGTCACGATCCCACATGGAGATTGGAAACTACATCATCTAATGGAGACTAAACCAAGTTCAACCTATTATTTTGCTTACGGATCTTGTATGGACACAGAGAGATTTTCTATAGCAAATGTTGAACATTATTTTGAAAATGTGGTAGGGGCTAGTCTATTAAATGGATATTCAATGAAATATCTATTTGCTGTTGAGGATGGAGGCAGGGCCGATATTATTGAAGTTGGTGGGACAACAGAAGGAATATTATATGAAATTCCGTATGAGGGAGTCGAATATTTATTTAGGAGAGAAGGGTTTTACGGTGGGTGGTATCGCCCAACCTTTGTAGATGTGACCGTCAATAATCAATTATTTATGGATGTTTTAACTTTCCATGTCTATGAGAAACAGAGAGAACAAGCTCCACCAGCCCATTATGCAAAGGAAATATTAAGAGGGTCTAAAGGTAGAGTAAGCACAGAATATTTTCAGAAACTCGTAGCTGAATTAGCTAGACTTGGATGCATTGTAGAATTTTAAGAAATACTTTCTAAGAAAAATGTTTCAAACAAGCAACTGAAGTGGTAAATGAAATTAACCCCTTTTAGAAAGAAGGTTAGTTTCATGAAGCTATTTGTTGAAAATGGCTATTATGAAGTAATGTACAAAAATAAATGTTATCCATTTTTGGAATTTATCCGAATAGATACGATATGTGAGCGTACTTATGTAACCTTAAAAAATATCATAACCGGTGAAATCTTCACATTTGAGGTGGAGAAAGTAACAAGAATCCGAAAAAAACTTTTGTTGCGTGACTTCAAACTATTTCACTATAATAGGGATTAGATACACATTGAAGGAGCTGTCATAATGAAACATTTAACATGGAACGATACAGAAACGATTAAAACGGTAAAGTGTGTGCATACAAATGCTGAAAAATATATTGTCAACAATGCTTTAACTGTTGGTAAAATGTATGAAGTAAAAAATGAGACTGAGGAATTTTACTTTATCGTTGACAATAGCGGAAAAGTTGGCGGATTTTACAAGGATTATTTTGAAGCTGCTGAGTAAGACTTTGACAAGCAATATCACTAGACAAACGTGGAACTGTATACACAGTTCCTTTTGTATTTCAGCAACAGGTCTGGAGATTACATTTCTAATAAGAGTTGGTGTTTGAATTGAAGGTATATTTGTATGTGGGATTAGGAGGAGCGGTGGGTAGCTTGTTGCGTTATGTGGTGGCGCTTGCTTCTTTGCAGCTATTCGGTACTGGCTTTCCGGTTGGAACGATTTTCGTTAACTTAATTGGAGCATATATACTCGGTTGGTTGACAGCAAAAGTCATTCATCCTCATATGAGAGCAGCAATAGGAACTGGTTTAATAGGCTCTTTCACAACATTATCAACGTTAAGTGTTGATGTTGTTACTCTCATACATAGTGGGACATTATTAATTGCCACTTTCTACATCTTCATAAGTCTAATTGGTGGCTTACTTTTTGCAGCCTTTGGTTTTAGAATGGGAGAGCAAAGGGAAGTAGGTGAAGAAAAATGACATCATGGTTTTTAGTAGCAATAGGTGGTTTCTTTGGCGCTATAAGCAGATTTTATGTTGGGAATGTAGCGAAAAAAAGATTTGCTACCGATTTTCCAACTGGTACAATTGCAGTAAACCTACTCGGTTCTTTTCTACTTGGTTACTTATTTGCAGCACCATTTGAAAAAGGGATCTACACCTTTTTTGGAGTGGGATTTTTAGGAGCATTTACGACATTTTCAACAATGAGTGTGGAAGCCATTCAATTGCTATTTGCAAAAAAGTTTTCTATTTCAATCATCTACTTGGCGCTTACTTATATTTTAGGCATTCTTCTAGCCTTTTTAGGATATTTTATCGGTTACAAATAAGGACCTGCTAATCATAAGCAGGTCCATTTTTACTATTCATTAGTTGTTGCTTGAGCTTTAGGCGTTTTATAAAGTACCCTACCTAACCAAGTTTGGAAAATCAAAAAGATTCCTCCAACCGTCCAATATAATGGTAGAGCTGCTGGGGCGCTAAATGAGACAAAAACAATCATAACAGGTGATAATAAGCCCATTATTTTCATTTGTCCTTGTTGCTCTTTAGGAATGTTGGACATCGTTACTCTGAATTGTAAAAAGTATACGATTCCGGCAATTGCAGTTAGGATGATATCGGGTTGACCAAGGCTAAACCAGAGAAATGAATGGCTAGCAATTTCAGCTGAACTTCTAATTGCATAATAAAATCCCATTAAAATCGGCATCTGGATGAGCATTGGCAAGCATCCCATGGATAATGGATTGACCCCATGCTTTTTATAGAGACCGAACATTTCTTGCTGAAGCTTTTGTTGTTCTTGTTGGTCCTTTGTAGCCTTAATCTTTTTTTGAATCACTTCAAGTTCAGGCTTAAGAACTTCCATTTTCACTTTCATTTCTTGTTGATTCTTTGATTGTTTTAACATCAAAGGCATAAGAAGAAGACGGATGATTAACGTGATAATAATGATGGCTAATCCATAATTTCCATGAAAAAGATCAGCGATAAAATGAATAGCACTTGCAAAAGGGTTTACCAAAAATGTGTTAAAAAAGCCTGTGTTATTTCCGTTTTGAGCAGAACAAGCAGATAGAAAAATAGTTCCCAAGATAACAATAAAAAGCTTTAATTTGTGTTTCATTAATCGATTTCCTCCAATTGTGTAAGTTTAGTATTGTAGGTTATGGAGAAAATCGATAGAATCCTCATCGTTACTCGAGCTTATTTTTTTCCTTATATATCTTAAAATCCATGTAATGATATTGTTAAAAGATTGTTTCGCTGTTTTATAATAATGACCTGATACAAAGAAACATTTATCTTCAAATGTTTGACTTGAAGTTGTAAATTGATACTCAATATTCCAGATCCAGATCATTCTGATCAGAATGAGAAATAGACCACCGTACACTGAGTATATTGTAGATAAACTCGTTATATCTAATTCAGGGTCAAACATAAATTCACCTCTTATTTAGCACATCTTACAGTATAAGAGCAATAGTGCATAAAATCAATACTAGTATATACGTCCGAAAAGGGAAAAAGATTCATATAAAAAGAGCTGTCACGTGGATGACAACTCTTTTAAATTCTTAAGCTGATTGTTTTATATCATTTGAAATAAGTAATTTAGCAGATAACAACCTTTTTCTTACGATAATACCAATCCAAGAAGCAAGAATTGCTTTGATTGTGCCAACAACAAGAAATGGAGTAAAACCACTTGCGAGAGCAGACACCCATGATAAATCAGTTGCAATTTTTAACCAAACGGTTCCGAATGCTAAAGTAATCAACATTCCGATAATATTAGCAATAATTGCGTTTTTAAAAGTGAATCCTAATTTTTCCAAAAATAATCCGATGATAAAGGTTGCTGGAATAAAACCGATTAGAAACCCACCAGTTGGACCGACTAGTACAGATAGCCCTGCAGAAAACTCTGCAAAAACAGGAACGCCAATTGAGCCAATTGCGATATATAGTAAAACGGAAAGAGTGCCATAACGGGCTCCTAAAATTGTGGCAGCAAGACCGATCGCCAATGTTTGACCTGTAATCGGTACGAGAGGAAGTGGAATGGTCAATTGAGCCATAACGCCAATAATCGCTGCAAACAAAGCTGTGATAATCATTGATCTAAGCTTGATTTGTTCCTTACTCATACATTTGCTCCTTTCATATGTTAACCAATATGTATTTTAAGTTTACAATTAAAACTATAAAGATAACTGAAAAATATGTCAATCTGTTTTTTGAAAAATCTCAGGCCCTACAACGTGCTTCACCTTGTGGTATTATAATAGGCAATGGGGAAAATGTAGCAAATACCCTTCCAAAAATGTTAATATTTCTTATTATAGAAAGGTTGACCAATCAATATAGGGGGGAGAAAACAATGTTAAATACTAATTATAAGGAAATTGTAGATTTAACAGCAGTTGGAGGACAAAATCCCAAAAAGTTAAACGATATTTTAAGATTAGCAGCATCAGAAAAGATTGCACCTTCAAGTAGGGATGAAGAAAAAGTATTATTTGTTGGCATTGATTTTCAGAACGATTTTATGGAAAACGGTGAACTAGCAGTACCAAACTCTCATAAAGATATCGAAAATACAACAAAGTTTCTTTATCAAAACTTCGATAAGATTACATCTATTGCGGTCTCACTTGATACCCATGCACCACATCAAATTTTTCACCCCAGCTGGTGGGTTGATAACGAAGGGAATCATCCAAATCCTTACACAATAATCACTGAAGAAGACATCATTCATGGAAAATGGATGTCTGTTGAGAACCAAAAGGAAAGTTTAGAATATGTACAGCAGTTAGAAAACCAGGGAAGAATGAAATTATGTATCTGGCCGTTACATTGTATTGAAGGTACAAATGGCGCGGCATTAGAAGGTCAATTTTCTAATATGATTCATTTCCATTCAATAGCAAGAAAATCTCCGATTCATAAAATTGTTAAAGGAAAAGCTCCTTTAAGTGAAATGTACGGAATTATCAAGCCTGAATATGATAAGAACAGTTATGTGAATTCGGAATTTCTTGAGTTGTTAAAAGGATATGATAAAATTCTTGTTGCAGGGGAAGCAAAGTCACATTGTGTGCTTGAATCTCTGCGTCAAATTTTAGAACATTATCAAGACGATGTTCATTTAACTTCAAGGATTTATGTACTAGCGGATTGCATGAGTTCAATCCCTGGATTTGAAGAAAATGCTGAAAATACACTACACGATTTTATAAACAAATACCATATAAATATCGTTCATTCTAATGAATTGACGATTTAATAATAGTTATAACTTGAAAGAAGGAAATATATATGATTAATCAATACCCAGATGATAGCTTAACTTTACATACTGATTTATATCAAATTAACATGGCTGAGACATATTGGGAGGATGGCATCCATAATCGAAAAGCTGTGTTTGAAGTATATTTTCGGAAGCTACCATTTGGAAATGGTTATGCCATTTTTGCAGGACTGGAGCGAATCATTGAATATATTCAGAAATTCCGTTTCACAGAAACGGATATTGACTATTTGAGAAATGAAGTCGGTTATAAAGAGGATTTTATCGAATACTTAAAGACTTTACGTTTTACTGGAAATATTCGCTCAGTAGTTGAAGGCGAGCTTGTTTTTGGAAACGAACCATTGATCAGGGTTGAGGCACCTTTGGCGGAAGCTCAATTAGTGGAAACAGCGCTCCTTAACATTGTGAATTACCAAACATTAATTGCCACGAAAGCCTCTCGTATTAAGCATGTTGTTGGCGATGAAGTGGTGATGGAATTTGGTACAAGAAGAGCACAGGAGCTTGACGCGGCAATCTGGGGAACACGAGCTGCTTTTATTGGTGGATGTAGTTCTACTTCCAATGTTCGAGCAGGAAAAAAATTCGGCATTCCTGTAGCAGGTACACATGCCCATTCTTTAATCCAAGCCTATAAAGATGAGTACACAGCCTTTCATAAATATGCGCGTCGACATAAAGATTGTGTGTTTTTAGTTGATACGTATGACACAATAAAATCCGGTGTACCGAATGCGATTAAAGTAGCTAACGAACTAGGAGATAAAATCAACTTTGTTGGAATTCGCTTGGATAGTGGAGATTTGGCGTATCTTTCTAAAAAAGCTCGCAAAATGTTGGATGAGGCCGGTTATCCGAATACGAAAATCGTTGCGTCCAATGATTTAGACGAATATACAATCATCAATTTAAAGGCACAAGGTGCGAAAATTGATACTTGGGGAATCGGTACGAAGCTGATTACCGCTTTTGATCAAGCAGCATTAGGCGCTGTCTATAAACTCGTATCCATTGAAGATGAAAATGGAGGCATGCAAGATACAATTAAAATTAGCGGTAATCCGGAAAAGGTTTCAACACCTGGCTTAAAGAGAGTGTATCGCATTATTAATCAAATCAATCATAAATCAGAAGGGGACTATATTGCGCTTGAAGATGAGCATCCTCAAGCAGAGTCACCTCTAAAAATGTTCCATCCAGTGCATACGTATGTGAGTAAATTTGTCACAGATTTTGAAGCGAAGGAATTGCATCATGACATATTTAAGGATGGAAAACTTGTGTATGATTCTCCATCCATTTGGGATATGCAAAAATACGCAGTAGAGAATTTAGACTTACTTTGGGAAGAGTACAAACGTACTCTAAATCCAGAGGAGTATCCAGTTGATTTAAGTCAGAAGTGCTGGGATAACAAAATCAAAAACATCCAAGAAGTTAAAGACAAGCTCAAAAAGGATACGACAGTATAAATAAATGAAGGAGGGCGTCTCGTTATGAATTTACAGCAGCAAATTATGAAGGATTTATCTGTGAATCCAGATATTAATCCAAAAGAAGAGATAAGAAAGCGGGTTGACTTCTTAAAGTCATATCTAAAGAAAACAAAAGCAAATGGGTATGTTCTCGGAATTAGTGGTGGTCAAGATTCTTCATTAGCAGGAAGATTAGCTCAGCTTGCGGTAGAAGAGCTTCGTGCAGAAGATTACGAGGCTACCTTTGTAGCAGTTCGACTTCCTTATGGCGTTCAAAAGGATGAAGAGGACGCACAAAGAGCGTTACGTTTTATCAAACCGGATAAGTCATATACGTTTAATGTAAAAGAAGCGGTTGATGCGGTAAAGACAGAGTATGACCAAAGCATCCCGGGAGAGGCACTAAGAGACTATCACAAAGGAAATGTGAAAGCTCGGATGAGAATGATTGCTCAATATGCTATTGGCGGTCAGGAAAATTTACTTGTCATTGGGACGGATCATGCAGCTGAGGCTGTGACTGGTTTTTTCACAAAGTATGGCGATGGGGGAGCAGATATTCTGCCACTAACAGGATTGTCTAAGCGTCAAGGAAAAGCGTTATTACAAGAGTTAAATGCAGAGAAAGCCATCTATTTGAAGGTTCCAACGGCTGACCTGCTCGATCATACTCCTGGACAAGCTGATGAAACAGAGCTGGGCATTACATACGATCAGCTTGATGATTATTTAGAGGGTAAGGAAGTACCTGCTGATGTGGCAGATAAAATCGAAAAACGCTATTTAGTAACCATGCATAAGAGACAACTACCAGCAACGATGTTTGATGAATGGTGGAAATAGTTTTAATTTCCCTTGTGTGAACTTTAGAGAATTTAAAGTCAACAAATAAAAGAGCTGGAATTCCTGCTCTTTTATTTGTCAGCTCAGTTATTGTTCATTTTTGTTTTTTTGTTTTTTGGTGTACCCACTTAACCGGAGAAATTCCGTTTATTTAAATAAAATAATGGTTTTTAGGTGAAATAGGCGGAGATTTTCCGCTAAATGACCTAAAAAACCTTAAAATCATGAAAAATGTATAGCTAAGCCGGAAAAATTCCGCTTAATTATAGAGAAATAGGTGAATTACTTGATTTAACCGGTATTTTCCGCCTATTTTTCAATGTAAGAAATTCAACGTCTACCATTAACAGGGCTTATTTGTTAGGTGAAATATTTTCCAATGTTTGGGCATTTTCTTTATCTAAAAGTCCATAACTTTCTTTCGTGTTGTTGCTAATTATTATCGCGGTTTGATTACTTTGAATAAACCAGATTTGGTATTTGAATAATCTTTCAGGCATATTCTCATCCAACTCAAAAAAAAGAGTTGCCTTAACATCCTCTTTTCTGGCCATCTTAGGTTCCACATTTGGTTCCCGCTCAATTTGTTTAAATATTTTTCTTAAAGCATCTATCGTTTTTTCATCAGTAATCATAATAGAATCCTCATAGCTTCCGTCTGTTTTAACGATTTCAATGTCAACTCTAGTAAGTTGATTAAAATGCTTTTACAGCCCATTAGAAGTAAGCCGGAAAAAATGCAGATAAATAGAAAGAAATACTTGATTTTTAGCAAAAAACTAACTCCTACGTATTAAGTTCCAATTTATTCTGCAAAGCACGGTAAAATGTTTGAGAATCGTCCACGTTAAAAATGATTCTATCAACTTCTCGCGTTATCCCAAAGATTAAATGCACTTTTTCTTTATCCTTTAGAATGATTTCAAACATCGGTTTTTCTTGAATAAAATCAATGACCCTTGCGTCATGGGTATTTTTTTGATCTGTACGAGAAAGTTTTTCTGGACCATCGTAATGTTTGAATTCTTTGATCTGATTCAATGTTATTTCCATACTAGAAGTGATTCCCACTTGTAAATAGAGCATTTTTTCAGTAAGCAAAAAGGGTGTTAATCGTATAGCCTGAATTTCTGCAAAACTAAAAAGAACTGCATAGATGTTAAATAATAAGAGAATAAATGCGATGATTCCGTTCCATTCATGTAGGAGATAATGTAAACCAACACTTTCAAGGACTGTTGCGTGAATAATCATGATGTAAACAGCTAATACACTGGTCTTCTTATGATAAGTAAAAGTTTGTCCAGATGAAATTCTTATTTTCCTTTTCCAAGAAAATAAGGAGTAATAAAACATCGATACATCAGAAAGTAAAACATAGACCATTCGCTTATTTGGAAAATACTCTTCTAGGCATTTTCTTAAGTTTAATAGAAAATAGCTATTCTTCTGGTCAATGTTTTTAAAATTTTTGAGAAGTTTCGGGAGTATTTTCACAACTGTATAGATAAGATAAAGCTCTAATAGAGCTAATGCACCTTCTGAAACTGCAATGATGTAAGGGAGGAATGAGTATGATTCTAAGTGGTGATTAGGGATGATTAAGTATGCTAAGCCATATCCAGCTAAAAAAACTAACCCCATGTATTTCAATGAGTATTTCTTCCGAATGATAAGGAAGTAAGTGATAATAGGGAGGACAATTAAGAAATCAAAGATAGAACCTAATACAGCAGAGGTGGAAAGTGGTTGCATGGACTCAAGATTGTACAATAGATAATTTGTTAATATGATTAGGGTTATGAGAAATAGGTATATAGAAACACGATTTTTCTTAATATTTAAAACCAAATTGAACACCTCCTGTATTACCATTATATAACAAAAAAATCCAACTGCATTCTATTAGCAGCTGGATTTTTTGATAAGTTTTTCTGTAAGCAATTGTTGGGCAAAAGCAGTTTTTTCTTCACTTGGTGGTTGGATATCCTTTAGTGGATATTCCATCCCTAAGGCTTCCCATTTATAAACACCAAGCTGATGGTAGGGGAGAACCTCTACTTTTTGTACGTTACTCAATGTGCCGATAAAGGCTCCTAAATTTCTCAAATCCTCTTCATCATCAGTAACAGTAGGTACTAAAACGTGACGGACCCAGATAGGAACATTGTTATCAGATAAATAACGAGCGAATTCTAGTATATGGTCGTTTGCCATACCAGTTAGCTTTTTATGTTTTTTACGATCGATATGCTTTAAATCGAGCAAAATTAAATCAGTATAGTTCAAGAGCTCTTCTAAATTTTTCTGAAACTGTTCAGCGTGTGAAAAGCATCCACCAGATGAGTCGATTGTTGTATGAATGCCAAGCTTTTTACACTCTTTAAACAGTTCAATTAGAAAAGGGAGTTGTAATAATGGCTCTCCACCAGATACAGTAATTCCTCCACCAGACGCCTCAATGAAAGGAAGATAGGATTTTAAATCATCAATGATATCGGAAACAGACATTTGTTTGCCAATCCCAATTTCCCAAGTATCTGCGTTATGGCAAAACTGACAGCGAAGCAGGCACCCTTGTGTAAATAAACAATAGCGAATACCAGGGCCATCTACTGTTCCAAATGTTTCGATTGAATGAATGTTTCCGTTCATGTTGATTATCTCCTTTCATAATAAGGGGGTGGGAGAGGGTACAAAATAGGATTTTGACCCTCTCATTTTAATAAAAGATAGGAAAGTATTAAATTCGACTTTGAGAATTGTCCAACTCCAGGCGCCTTGCGCTTTTCTTATTATAGTGAACCGTGGAAGGTTCTGTTAATAACGTCTAGTTGCTGTTCTCTTGTTAGTTTAATAAAGTTTACTGCGTAACCAGAAACACGAATTGTTAATTGCGGATACTCTTCTGGATGCTCCATCGCGTCAAGCAATGTTTCGCGATTAAAGACGTTCACATTCAAGTGGTGACCTTGCTTCACAGCATATCCGTCTAAAATACTTACTAAGTTTTGAACACGGTTTTCTTCTTCTCTTCCTAAAGCTTTTGGCACGATAGAGAAGGTATTAGAAATTCCGTCCATTGCAGAGCTGTATGGTAATTTTGCAACAGATGAAAGGGAAGCGAGTGTACCCTTAGTATCACGGCCATGCATTGGGTTCGCACCTGGTGCAAATGGTTCTCCGGCACGGCGGCCATCTGGTGTATTTCCTGTTTTCTTACCGTACACAACATTTGATGTAATTGTTAAGATGGACATTGTATGAACAGAGTCACGATATGTTGCATGTTTGCGTAATTTTTTCATGAATGACTCTACTAGTTCAACAGCGATGCTATCTACGCGATCGTCGTTGTTCCCGTATTTAGGGAAGTCGCCTTCGATTTCAAAATCTACGGCAATGCCATTTTCGTCGCGAATTGGTTTTACCTTAGCATATTTAATTGCACTTAATGAATCGGCTACAACGCTTAAGCCAGCAATTCCTGTTGCCATCGTACGAAGAATCTTCGTATCATGAAGCGCCATTTCAATGCTTTCATAGCTATATTTGTCATGCATGTAATGGATAATATTTAAAGTGTTGATGTAAAGGCCAGCTAGCCATTCCATTGTTTTATCAAACTTCGCCATAACTTCTTCATAGTCAAGAACTTCGGAAGTAATCGGGCTGTATTCAGGTCCAACTTGAACTTTTTTCATTTCATCTTTGTTCCCGTTGATTGCATAAAGTAGGGCTTTCGCTAAGTTAGCGCGAGCTCCGAAGAATTGCATTTGCTTTCCGATTTCCATAGCAGATACACAGCAAGCAATACCGTAGTCGTCCCCGTATTCAGGTCTCATAATTTCATCGTTTTCATATTGAATGGCACTCGTTTCAATTGAAACCTTCGCACAGAATTTCTTAAAGTTCTCAGGAAGCTGTGTAGACCATAACACGGTTAAGTTTGGCTCAGGAGCTGGTCCTAAGTTGCTTAATGTGTGTAAGAAACGGAAAGAGTTCTTTGTAACAAGAGCGCGTCCGTCATTTGCCATACCACCAATTGATTCTGTCACCCATGTTGGGTCACCGCTATAAAGTGCATTGTATTCAGACGTACGAGAGAATTTCACTAAACGAAGCTTCATAACAAAGTGGTCGACAATTTCTTGTACTTCCTGTTCTGTTAATACGCCATTTTGTAAATCTCTTTCAATGTAAATGTCAAGGAAAGTTGAAACTCTACCTAAACTCATTGCTGCACCGTTTTGTTGCTTCACGGCAGCTAAGTAAGCAAAGTATAACCATTGGAAAGCTTCGATTGTGTTGGTAGCTGGCTTAGAAATATCAAAGCCATAGCTTGCTGCCATTACCTTAAGTTCTTTTAAGGCGCGATATTGTTCACTAAGTTCCTCGCGTAGGCGAATCACATCTTCTGTCATAACAGAAGAAGTAGCAGCAAAATCTTTTTGTTTTTCTTGCATTAAGAAGTCAACACCGTATAACGCAACTCGACGATAGTCACCAATAATACGACCGCGACCGTATGCATCTGGAAGACCAGTGATGATACCAACACTTCTTGCTTTTCTCATTTCTTCTGTATACGCATCGAAAACACCTTGGTTATGCGTTTTACGGTAATCAGTAAAAGTATTTTCAACATCTCTATTTAGTTCAAAACCATATTCAGCTAAAGATTGTTTTGCCATTCTAACTCCACCAAAAGGCTGAAGAGAGCGCTTGAATGGTTTATCTGTTTGGAAACCAACGACTTTTTCAAGGTCTTTATTTAGATAACCTGGTCCGTGAGATATGATTGTAGACACGATTTCTGTATCCATGTCAAGAACGCCACCATTTTCACGCTCTTGCTTTGTTAATTCCATGACTTGGTTCCATAATTTTGTGGTTGCTTCAGTAGGTCCTTGTAAAAAAGTATCTGCTCCTTCATATGGAGAGAAGTTTCTTAAAATAAAATCGCGGACATTAATTTCTTTCTGCCAAACTCCTTTAGTAAAACCCTTCCATTGTTCCATCATGAACACCTCATTATAGTAATTAGTTTGTATAACAGTTAATACAACTTAACTATATTCAAAGTATAACAGATAATATGTGAAATACATCACATAATTTGTGAACGTATTATGAACGTTGAATTGAAAGGGATTTGATTCAAAGAGGCGAAAAACGAGAGGTGAAATCTGTACTATAACTGTTTATAAAAAGGTTAACTATCATAATAATAGTCCAATTCAAATTGAATTGGACCTTGAAAAAAGCATTAACTAATCAACAATAATATTAGCGATCATTGGACCGCTGTTATCCATGTCTGAATGAGTTAAGCAGACAAGTCTGTAAACTCCTTCTTCGGATAGTTGGAGCTCAACGGTTGTATCTTTTCCTTTTGTAACAGTCCCTTTAATATCTGTTCCTTCAATAATAAAGGGATGTTCATGTCCATTGACACCATATAAGTGTAAGAGTACTTTTTCATCTTTTCCGACAAAGATTGTGCCAGGGTCCCAGCGATAAGCTTCAATCTCTTTTCCACCCTCAGTTGTTGTTTTAAATTCAGTTGTGACGAGATGGATCTCACGAATTTTTTCTTCTTGCCCAATCGTTGCGACTGATCCATCCATAGCAAACAGCCAAAAAGAGCTAACAGCAATAGTAGCAATAATTAGACCGATGAATAGAATAGACCGCCTTTTTAATACGATAAAATGCATTTCTGTTGCACCTCCTAAAGTTTCCACTACTACTATATGCTTGTCTCTAACAAGAACTTGTCTACAATTTTTATTTTTTGAAGGCTATTTTCGTAAGTATTGTGGCTAATGGCATTAAAAGGGGTTTATTTACTATTTTATGGTTAGATTAATTTAAAAATTTGTTGCAGTTTTGCTGAAGAATGAACCTTCAAGTTCTTCCAGATAATTCACACAGACGGTTGCGTTGTTTCTGGAAGGATTAACCGCCTATTTTGTTGAACTTGTTATTGGACGAAGCAGAAAAGTTGAAGAAGAAATAAAAGGGGATTTGTCTCTAAAAAAGAAGGACGGAAATTTTTATGCCTATTTATGGTGAATATCAAAGCCTCAAAGAATTCGGAAGCCGGTAAGCTCCTGAGCTCTGACCTCATTAAAGCCATGATGAAGTACAGTGAGGAATTAGTTAAGGCAGGCGTGCGTGCGTGAGGGTTGCGACTAAAGGACTTCATCCAAGTTCAAATGGGATTCGTCTTTCGTATTTGAAACCAGGGGAAAAGCCCGTGGTTTGGTAGGACCCATTTATGGAATCGAAAGAATTGATTACTGGGTTCATTCTAATTGATGTGCAGTCGAGGAAAGACGCCATCGAGTGGACCATGCGTATGCCGGATCCGTAAGGACATCGGGAAGGTCAGATTGAATTGCGTCAAGAATTTGAGTGCCGGAGCTGACCGAGACTTCGGAAATGTTGGCCAAGGAAGGGGAAGTACGCGAGAAATCTGAGAAGGAAAGGTGATTTTGACACCCTGTATTACCTCAATTTTCTTCCCAAAAAAACTCAAAATGGTTTAATAGGAACAGTTTATTTGTTGGTGTTAAACTGTTCCTGTGAATTTTTATAACGTCGGTAAGTTCAATGCTGTATTGATATTATTTAAATCTAAACTGATCTGTTCGTTTGTATCCCATGCATGGTACCATCCTTTTTCCACCATATATGCGGATATTTGTTCATGCATATCAAGAGCTTCCACTAAATGGCGGGTGAGCATTTCTTTAATTTCCGGTGTTCCTGATTCTGTTACTGCCATGGCATAATTTCTAACTCCACTTTTAGCTGAAATCAGTAGGTCCATTGCAACGACTTGATCCGAAAGTCCGTCCATGCCAGTTAAAGTTTCTATGATTGGATTCATGTTCATTCATCTCCTAATTTACTGCTTAGCGTTGGAAAGGATAGAAGCATATTCTTGTAATTGTCTCGTAGTTACATCAATGTCTTGCTGCATAATATCTTTTAATAGCTGATCTGTAACTAACGCTTTCATCGTTTTGGACTTAGTTAAACATGTGGTCTTAAATGCAGTCATCTCATGGACCTCAAGAACTTCATGTAAGGCGTAGTTCATTTTGATACCTCCTTCCTTAAGGTTTCAACACGACTTTTATACATTCATCCATTTTTGTGTCAAAAATCTCATAGCCACGCTTTGCTTCACTAAGTGGAAGTACATGACTCACGACATCTCCTGGATCAATTTTTCCTGTCGAAACTAATTCAAACATATATGGCATATAGTGGATGACAGGTGCTTGACCGGAGCGGATATTGATATTTCGCTGCATAATATCTCCAAGAGGGAAACCATTATATCTGCCGCCGTAAACGCCAGTAACTTGAATTGTCCCGCCTTTACGCACTGCTTGTGAAGCCATGATAAACGCACTTAATGCCCCGCCTTGAAGCTTCATTCCGCTCGCGAGGAATTCTAAATCTGTCATTTTACCGTCCATACCTACAGCGTCAATGACAACATCTGCACCGCCTTTGGTAATTTCTTTAAGGTAATTTCCTACATTCTCATGGTCCTCAAAGTTAACAATTTCTACTTTGTTGGTGCGCTTGGCGTGCTGCAGGCGATAATTGACATAATCAACGGCAATGACTCGCTTTGCTCCTTTTAGCCAACAGAATTTTTGAGCAAAAAGACCAACCGGACCACAGCCAAGAACAATAACTGTATCTCCATCCTTTACGCCTGCATTGTCAACACTCCAAAAACCAGTAGTCATCGCATCGGCAATAACTGCTAATTTTTCATCTGGTTCTTCACAAGTCTCTGGAATTTTGAAATGAGTAAAGTTGGCAAACGGCACTCTTAAATATTCAGCTTGCCCACCTGGATAGCCACCCGTCGAACCAGAATATCCGAAATAGGCACCCATATCACCATTATCATTAGAATTATCACATTGGCTTTCCAAATTGTTTTTACAGTAAGAACATTCACCGCAGGCTATATTAAAAGGAATAATGACACGATCTCCCTTTTTTAGCTTCGTCACACCTGGACCAACTTCTTCCACGATTCCCATTGGTTCATGTCCAATAACATAGTTTTCTTGCAGGTTAGGAATCATGCCATGAATCAAATGTAAATCAGACCCACATATAGCTGTACTCGTTACTTTAATAATCATGTCATCTGGTTTTTCAATCTTTGGATCTGGGACTTCTTTGACTACAACATTTTTAATACCTTGATACGTTACTGCCTTCATTGGTTACAGCCTCCAGTGTTAGTGTTCATCAGGTGTCCGGTCAAACATACCTTTTCTATTGGTCTCAACAGGAAATAGATTCATTTTGCCAATCATCAATGTATTGTTGGCAGAGAGTTGGTCTAATTGATATTGTTCACTTAGTTCGTATATATGTAACCATTTTTTACTAATCATTAGTTCTGTAATTTCTCGGTGCATGGCAATCCCTTGCATTAACTGGTTACGTAAGAGGGTTCTAACATCAGGTGAAGCGGACTCCGTTAATGCGACAGCAATGTTGCGGACACCTTCTTTGGCACGAAGAAGTAAATCCATCGCAAATGTGGTATCTGCTAGCTCTGGTACGTGTAGCGAGTTTATAGGGTCTAAATAGTCATGGTTCAATGAATTTGCCTCCCTTTCAATTTATTATTGGTGTTGGACGGTTTTGAGGAACAGGAGCTTCAAAAGGTGCACGTTGATATAGTGCCTGTAATTCTCTTAGCGCTTGTATTGATTGTTCAACATCTTTTTGCATTAATGCTCTTAAATCATGATCAAATACCAGTCCTTGCATTAGTTTTGATTTCGCTAAGCAAAGGGTTTTAAAATTTATCACTTCGTGTAGATCCAATGATTCATGGTCGGCTAATTTTTGAATGTCCATTTTTGGTTCACTCCTTTTTTACTAAATATAAAATACAAAAGTATTGTTCCAAAATATACGATGAACCATTCTTTAAAAGTTTTTTAAGAATAGTGTATTTACCTGGAGAGACGGCGTTTTCATTAAATTAGACGTTAGTAAATCTATTGGAAAATAAAACAAAAATGATGCTTTCTTCAAATTAGTCCTAGTTTGATGTTAGCAGCTTCTTATCTTGAATAATATTTAGACATTGGTATTTTAATCGTCCATTTTTTAGGTGAAAATGGGCACCCTTTATATTCTCATCAAGATAATATTAATGAATGAGTAGGATTTATCCTTTAAAAGCAATTTCTATTCTTGGGATCCTGCCGACAAAACACGTATATTATATGCTAAGACATTTTTGGGGAGGAAAAGCCACTAATTTTTCTAAGGTAAGTAGAAAATTCAATGGCCTTTTTCGTTTTGAGTGTTTTTTTTGGTGCTTATTATCAAAAAAATAGATGAAAATATAATTAAGAGAAGAAATTGTGAAAATATACTTAAAGTACTGGTCAGTTTTCTGAAGAACAGTAAAAAACCCAACCTAATTTAGGCTGGATTCTTCCGAAAACTTTATTAATTGGATAATTCCCTACGATCGACCGAATGCGGGGGTTCCTCGAACCATTCATTAGCAATCATGATTTCCGCACAGTCTTCCGAGAGTTTGACATCATTTTTAATGGCAGAAGCATACTTGAGTCCTAGATCGCGCCGCATTGAACCAGACAAAGCAGTTCCATAATATGCCATGGCAGATTGAATAAGAAACGCACAATGGAAAGTCATCAATTTATCGGAAAAAGGTGCGGTTTCGGAATCGGTGATATGGGTATCCCAGGAAATCGATGAACTGATAAAGTCCTCTTGCAGGATGGAATGGAAAATCGAAATATGCTCTTCTACCTGTTCCACCACCCGTAGGAAAAATGTTCGAATTTCGTTGGACTTGGCAGTTTGGCTAAAACCTAAGATTAAATCTTTTGCGAGCGTACTCTTCTGTAAATTAAAATAAAGAGTGCTGATTTCAATAACGTTCAAGGGTCGATGGTCCCCGAACCAACCGGCAAGAAAACTTGGTTTTTTAGCAAATTCCACTTTTTCTGGCAAGGGGGTGGTAGGAACACGATCCGATAGTCCCTTAGATTTTAACATGTCTAAGGTCGAATCATATATTTCAGAAGCTCCTTTGAATGCTTCTAAATAAAATCTTCGTACGTCCAGCCTGTGAGTTGCCGTCATTCCTAGAGAATAAGCAGTTAATCCATGGATAGTCATTCCATGAAGATAAAACAGCCAAAATTCATCAGAAAATAAGCGTGGAGCATCAAGATGGACATCTTTCTCCGTAAATCCATGTGGAATCGGAAACTGTTCTTTTTGAAAAATCTCAGTAATAATTTGAATGAAATGATTGGACAGTTGTAGTGCTTTTTCGAAAATGGAATGGATATCGGAATCCATAATGGTTTTTAAAGCATAGGAATTGACGCAACGTGCCATCGTGTTGTTGAGATAGGGGGTCCAGAGATTCGAAACATCCAGGTCTATGATTTTTTTATCCAATGATATTCCTCCAAAATAAATTTCTAAAGCTAAGCCATGATAATAATCAATTTATTGTCCTTTATAAGTAATTATTTTACACCCCTTTACTTTATTGACAGAATTTATTGTACACAAGTATGTGAAGTAATATTCTTAAACGATCGGGTGCAAGAAAGCTGGCAGCTGCCGAGATCGTAAGTGTGACATTCTGTTCCTCTATCTCTTTAGTTGCATCAGCACAACCAACAAGGAGAATGAACAAGAGGGGAAAGAGTAAGCCTATGTATTTCAATGAATAAAGCCTCCAGATAAGCCGACTAAAAATTATTATCTAAGGAATTATAACGAATAATCCTGAAAAGGGAGGGCCATTCAATCCATTCCGTTCACCAGCGAAAATAAAAAGAAGACTAATGAGCTTTAGTCTTCTTAGTTTGATTATCGTAAATTTTGTTCAACTTTTTGGCAAACCTCGTCGGCAGATAAACCATTTGCTTCGATCACTGGACCGGCAATAATCGTATCGTTCATACCCATTACATTTGAATCAATTCCTGTGACAACACAGCAATCACAGCCACGTGCATCTGATTCTTGACTTAATTGAACAACGTCATGCCCTTTTTGCCGAAGGGCTTCTTGAACATTTGTTAAGGAATCCTCAACGCCAATTTTCGCCATCTTCACACCTCCTCCAAACGATAGAATGTGTTTTCTTAAGCGAAATTATTCCAATTGCATAAAAAGGGAGGGTTCTTGACAAGGTAAATTTATGGAGGTGTAGTACAATGTCAAAACGGAAGAAAGATCCTTCAAAGGTTGGCCTAAGTTCTCCAGAAGTGCAAGGGCAGGGGACAACGAATCAGGAAATCGATGGAAAAAGTGTTTCATCGGCTAGGAAAAGCACAAAAAAACCATGATACAAAAAATGAGAGTCTCCATCATGGAAACTCTCATTTTATATTTACAGTTTAAGAAAGCATGTTTAGACTTTGAAAATTGTCTAGCTCCAGCGCCTAGCCCCTCCTGAAAAATAAAGAACATTTTTCATTAGTCACTTCACCCCAGAATATGAGGTCAAAGTACGGACCTCATTCTGGGGCTCCAGTGCTTGTCGGGGCTGACCAGGGCGCTTGTGCTTTTCTTTTAATACATACTAGCTACTTGTTTTTGTAATTCAGCGTTCTCTAGATACTCATCATATGTCATTTGCTTATCAACTAAACCGCTTGGAGTAAGTTCCATAATGCGATTTGCAATCGTTTGGATGAACTGATGGTCATGAGATGCAAAAATCATTGAGCCTTTAAAGTTGATTAAGCCATTGTTCAGTGCAGTAATAGATTCAAGATCTAAGTGGTTCGTTGGTTCATCTAAAAGAAGGACGTTTGATCCGCTCAGCATCATTTTTGATAGCATGCAACGAACCTTTTCTCCTCCTGATAGAACGCTAGCTTTCTTTAATACCTCTTCACCTGAGAAGAGCATTCTTCCTAAAAATCCTCGTAAAAAGCTTTCACTTTGATCATTAGGAGAGAATTGACGTAACCAATCGACAAGAGTTAGATCACTGTTCTCAAAGTACTGTGAGTTATCCTTAGGGAAATAGGCTTGAGAAGTTGTTACACCCCATTTGAAAGTACCACTATCGGGCTCCATTTCACCCGTCAATATCTTAAACAGGGTTGTTTTCGCAAGTTCGTTTGCACCAACAAGAGCAATTTTATCGTCTTTGTTCATGACAAAACTGATATTATCAAGTACTTTAACGCCGTCAATTGTTTTTGTTAATCCTTCAACACGAAGAAGGTCATTTCCAATCTCACGTTCTGGTGTAAAACCAACATAAGGGTATTTACGAGAAGATGGTCGAATATCATCTAATTCAATTTTATCAAGCAATTTTTTACGTGAAGTTGCTTGTTTCGATTTTGAAGCATTGGCACTAAATCGCGCGATAAAAGCCTGTAGTTCTTTAATTTTCTCTTCTTTTTTCTTATTTTGATCTTGAGCCATTCTTGAAGCTAATTGGCTAGATTCATACCAGAAGTCATAGTTCCCAACATAGATTTGAATTTTTCCAAAGTCTAAATCGGCAATATGTGTACAAACCTTATTCAAGAAGTAACGGTCATGGGATACTACGATGACTGTGTTTTCAAAGTTGATTAGGAATTCTTCAAGCCATTGAATTGCTTTAATATCAAGGTGGTTCGTCGGCTCATCTAGTAGTAATACGTCAGGTTTTCCGAATAGAGCTTGCGCAAGTAAAACCTTCACTTTTTCTCCACCGGATAAATCCGCCATTTTCTTTGTGTGAAGTTCCTCTTCAACACCAAGACCTTTTAAAAGGATTGCAGCTTCAGATTCAGCTTCCCAACCGTTAAGCTCAGCGAATTCACCTTCAAGCTCAGCAGCTTTCATGCCGTCTTCATCGGTAAAATCAGCCTTCATGTAAATAGCGTCTTTTTCTTGCATTACTTGGTAAAGACGAGCATGTCCCATGATAACTACTTTAAGAACTTCTTCTTCTTCGAATTCAAAGTGATTCTGTTTTAAAACGGCTAAACGCTCTCCAGGACCTAAATGTACAGAACCTGATTGAGATTCGATTTCACCAGAGATTATTTTTAAAAAAGTTGATTTTCCAGCACCGTTTGCACCAATTAGGCCATAACAGTTCCCTGGAGTAAACTTAATATTTACATCTTCAAAAAGTTTACGATCACCATAGCGCAAACTTACGTCAGTTACAGTTAACATTTACTACCTCCAAATTTGAACAATATCTCACATTATAACATTTTCACGATAGCAAAGGGAAACTTTTTCCCCAAATAGGATGGTGAAAATAAAGGAATTTCTCTATAAATCAAGAATTATGTAGGAGGTAGTAGGAAAAAAGGGGGGAAGAGAATGGAGGCAACACTTCCAATACAGAAACAAAGGGGTAAACGATGGAAAAAGATTGTTGGCTGGACAGCGGGGAGTCTGGTCGTTCTGATAGTAGCGATTGTAATCGGTTTGTACGCTTATATCACACGTTCTCATCCGCAAATAGAAGGGGAAATCCAACTAACAGGATTACAAGAAACTGTTCAAGTGGTAAGAGATGAGAATGGAGTACCTCATATCACTGCAAAGAACGAAGAGGACTTATATTTAGCGCAAGGGTATATCCAAGCTCAAGACCGCTTATTCCAGATGGATCTAAGCCGGAGACAAGCTTCTGGTCGGTTAAGTGAGGTTGTAGGAGAAGCGGCGTTAGAAAACGACAAGTATTTTATAACATTAGGACTTAGAAGAGCGGCTGAAAGCTCATATGATGAGTATTCAGATACAGCCAAAAACGTCCTCGACAAGTTTGCAGAAGGGGTCAATCTTTATATAAAAGAGCTTCAAGAGAGCAATAAGTGGCCAATCGAATTTACCTTGTTAGGTTATGAACCTGAACTATGGACACCGGTTGACTCACTTACAATTGGAAAGTATATGGCATTCGACTTAGGCGGCCATTGGGAAGATCAAGCTTTTCGTTACTATTTATTACAAAGCTTCCCTGAGGAAAAAGCGTATGATTTATTTCCATCCTATCCAGAGGATGCACCCTATATTATTAGTAAAGACGAGTTAGATATTGAAAAAAGCTTTGCATCTGCAGTCATCCCACATGAATTTAACGGGAGTAATAACTGGGTTGTAAGTGGGGAAAAAACGGCATCAGGCAAACCAATTTTAGCAGATGACCCACATTTATCACTTGCTACTCCATCTATATGGTATCAGATGCAATTACAAGCGCCATCTGTAAATGTAAGCGGAGTCATTTTTGCCGGGATTCCTGGAATCATTCTTGGACACAACGAGCATGTGGCATGGGGGGTAACAAATACGGGTCCAGACGTGCAGGATTTATATATTGAAAAAAGAAATCCTGATAATGAATATGAATTTCTTTTTAATGACAATTGGGAAGAAGCATCTGTAGTCAAAGAGGAAATTAAAGTAAAGGATCAGGAATCAGTTGACTACGAAATTGTTATTACACGTCATGGACCAGTCATATCTGAATTTGCTGGCGAAGGCGGAAAAGACACGGTACTATCCCTGCAGTGGACTGCATTGGAACCATCGAGTGAACTCGAAGCAGTGCTGAATATGAATAAAGCGGAGAACTGGGACCAATTCGAGAAGGCATTAGAAGGATTCCATACGCCAGCACAGAACTTTGTTTTTGCTTCAACGGATGGAACGATTGCCTACAAGGCTAATGGGAAAATTCCAATTCGCAAAAAAGGGGATGGATTATTACCAGTACCGGGCTGGACTGATGAGTACGAATGGGTTGATTATATTCCATTTGACGAACTTCCGAGAGTGGTCAATCCAAAGGAAGGCTTTATCTCAACGGCCAATAATAAAGTCATTAGTGATGATTATCCGTATCATATTAGTCATGATTGGGCACAGCCTTTTAGACAAATGCGAATTCAAGAATTTATTTCGGCCAAAAACAATATTACGGTAGATGATATGATGGCCCTGCAAATGGATAAGATGAACTTACAGGCTAGAGAATTTGTTCCTTCATTTGTGGAACAGTTAAAGGATTCCGATGACGAAGAGGTGAAGGAGGCCCTCTCCATTCTAAATAAATGGGATTTTGTTGATGAAGCTGACCAAGCCGCACCAATGATCTTCAATTTATGGACAAGAGAGATTCAGGAGCTTCTGTTCGAAGAGGAAATTCCAGCTGAAACTTTAGAATTATTTGGCGGAAAACGTCAGGCAATTGATGAGCTTTTAAGAAAAGCAATAGCAGGGAATCCCGGTCCTTGGATTGAAGAACATGGGGGATTAACGACTGTTTTAGAAGATTCACTTGTCCGAGTATTAACTGAATTAGAAGATTCCTATGGTTCCAATATGGAGAAGTGGGAATGGGGAGATTATCACCAAGTTTATTTCGCTCATCCACTTTCGAGTGTGAGTCCATTAAATCTATTATTTAATAGTGGTGGGAAAGTTCCTGTCGGAGGAAGTCCGGTGACGGTACAGGCTGCTGCATTCAAAGATGATGGAACCGTGAACCATGGTGCTTCATGGAGATTTGTCGTTGATACGGATGACATTCAGACTGGTTACCATCTTGTCGGCCCTGGTCAATCAGGAAATGTCCTAAGTAAATGGTATCATAATCAGCTAGAAAGCTGGGTCGATGGAACGTACCATACAACCAGTATAGAAGACTATAAAGGAAAAACATTGGAACTTACTCCGAAAAAATAAAAATATTTTTCATTTTTTCATAGTTTATTCATATTTGTCAGTTACAATAGAAACATCTAGAATGGTAAAGGAGTTTTGAGAATGGATAAGAAGAAGCTAGTCGAACTTGTCGATCGATTAAAAAAGTCCGGGATTAAAGCGAGTATTACCAAACCAAGATCGAAAACTATCATGATTCTCAAACAACAAACGGCACAATGAATTAAGGAAGCGGTGAATTTCAAATCACCGCTTCCTTTTTTTAGTCAATTTTCTTCAATATTTTATCAAACATCGCTTCTCTATCGAATTCCTCACCCATAGGGTATTTCTTGATATATTGGTTGTTTTCATCTAACAGGTAGATATAAGTCGAGTGAACGAAGAAGCCATCACCTGGATCTCGATATTGGAATTGGAAGGTACCGGCAAGTTCTTCGATTTCTTTCAAGTCCTCTTTAATGTTCTTTTGGTCACCTGTAAGGAAAAGCCAATTACCGTCATCTTCAATCTCGAAATTCTTCATATATTCCTGCAACTTTTCAGGCGTATCTCGATAAGGATCAATCGTAATGGTTAGAAATTGTATCTTGTCTCCAAAGACACCAGCTTCTTGTAAATCCTTTTTAAGCATATTCATTTTTAAAGTTGTAGTAGGACAGATATCAGGGCAATTTGTATAAATAAATTCGACAACTTTTAATTTCTGATCCGATTCAGAAAATTTATAAGGCTCATTATGCACTGTGACTAAATCAATCGTATTTGGAATGGTTGAAGTTTGGTCACGGATGATGAAAAATGAAATACCCGCTGCAATCGCGAGTGCTACGATAACACCACAAATAATATATATTCTCTTCATTTTGTACCCTCCCATAATAAAGATAAGAAATAAGTGAGGAAAATACTATGGATATATTGTGAACTTATTTTTAGAAATAGTTTGTCCTTTCCATTTTTTTATGTGGTTTTTTAAATTCTTTTAAGTCGTTAGTGAAGAAGCCCATTCGGGACAACTTGCCCTTTCATAATATAGGTGTAGATGTTATAGGAGGTGGATTTTAATGAGCGCAGGAGCTGGAATTGGATATGGCGGCGGATTTGCATTACTCGTAGTATTGTTCATCCTTCTTATTATTGTAGGTGCGTCCTACATTGGTGGATGGTATTAATCACGGAGAAGGCCTCCAAATAATAAGATAAAAAGAGAGAATTCTTCAACACTTTAGGAAGGAAGTGGAGTAATGGGTTACGGTTACGGTAGTTGCGGCTACGCTTATCCAACGGGAGAATATGGTCAGGGCGGTTTTGTATTAATTGTCGTTCTATTCATTCTCTTAATCATTGTCGGAGCAGCTTGGTTGTAATTTAATTATTTATAGAAAAACCTGCGTTTTGCGCGGGTTTTTCCAATTTCAAGAGGTAAAAACTGAGAAAAGATCCGGATCTATGAATGAATATCCTTTAGTTAGTGAAAGCTAACTTTGTTACCACTATATTTTTTGAAAGGGGCATACATATGAAAGACAATAAATCTGAAGATAGTTCAAAGCTAGCAAACCGCCATTATTCTCCTGATGATTACAATAAAAATGATCAAGTTTCCTCTGGCTTAGCTACTACACATGAACAAGTTAATGATTCTTATGTAGAGGGAGAAATTGAATCAAACGATACTAACAAATAGGGGGCGGTTGCAATTTTTTTTAATAGAAAAGCGGCAGAAGAAAAACCAGAAGATATTCTCATGGATACGGAAGTATATGCATGTATGGATGATGGCTGTAATGGCTGGATGAGGAAGGATTTCGCAAGTAACGATTTGAAATGCCCTTTATGTGGAAATGAGACATCGATGGAGGTACGTGAGCTCCCTAAGATCAATTAAGAATAAAGGGCCAAACTCATAAGATTCGTGAGAAGTGGCCCTTTATTTTATAGATTTTCCCTTTGTTGACCAATTTCACCTTCGGCGATAATGGTATTTGCTGTTTCAAGACTTTCATGCTCGTTAACAGAATCACCAGGGTAATTTTTTTGATTAGGTGCTCGTCCATCCGTGTTAATCGTCATCCCTTTTTTTTTGGGTGCATGTGTTAAGTACTCATCATTATTCATTTCGCTCACCTCATATTAAAAGGGTTTACCCATGGACTAAAACTTATTCAAAAAAAGAAAACTCTCTAGCGGACTAGAGAGCTTTCAACCGTATAATTATTCTATTCGTAACTTTCCTCAAGAATATCGATTAATGAACCAACATATGCTACTGCTTTTTTAATAGGCTCAGGCTGTGACATATCAATGCCCGCATGTTTCAATAAATCAAGCGGTGTCTTTGTTCCTCCTGCTTTTAAAACTTCTAACCATCTGTCGACAGCAGGTTGGCCTTCTTCTTTAATCAATTGTGACATAGCAGTGGAAGCTGTTAAGCCAGCCGAATAAGTATAAGGATAGAGACCCATATAATAATGTGGTTGACGCATCCACGTTAAGCTAGCACCTTCATCTAAAACAACGGAATCTCCCCAGAATTCGGAAAGGACATTTCCTTTGACCTCACATAATACTTTTGCCGTTAATGGTGTACCTTTTTCAGCTAAAGCATAGACTCTTCTTTGGTATTCACCCTCTAATAAATGAGTCACAAAGTTGTGGTAATACGTACCGAGCAACTGTAACACAACCCAACGTTTCATTTGTGGATCTGTTGTATTCGAAAGTAAATGGTCACCTAAAAGCATTTCATTCATCGTAGAAGGGGCCTCGACAAAATACGTAGAAGGTCTAGTATTCATAATTCGTTGATTCTTATTCGCTAAATAGAAATGTCCTGCATGTCCTAGTTCATGAGCAAGGACGAATGCTCCTCGCATTGTGTCAGTCCACGTAATCAAAATGTAGGGATGAGAACCATAAGGACTTGAACAGAATGCGCCTGTAGCTTTCCCGACATTATCAGCTAAATCGACCCATCTTTCCGTTAATCCTTTTTTCATGATCTCTGAATACTCAGGACCCATGACTTTTAATGCTCCTAAAATGACTTCACTTGCTTCCTCATAAGTAGTTTGTGGATTGAAATCGGGATCTAAAGGTGCTTTTAAATCACAAAAGCGGAGCTCGTCCAGTCCTAATACTTTCTTCTTTAAATGAGCATATCGACGCATATGAGGAGCTAACTCTTTTTGGATAATATCCAGTTGATTATTGTACATTTCAGTCGTCACTTGCTGTGGCTGTAAAAGCATGTCCGTAACTGAATCATAACCTCTTAATTTAGCTAAGGTTACTTGCTTCTTTACTTCTGTTGCATAAGTTGCAGCAAATGTATTTTTATAGTTGTTTAATGTCTCTACAAATGAATCATACGCTTTTCTACGAGTATTTGTATCAGGTGTAAATTCATAACGATCTTCAAATAGAGCAAAAGAGTTTGGCAGTTCAAATCCATTTTCATCTTCAATGGATTTGAATTGCATATCAGCCAATTTGCTTGTTTGATAGATAGCATAAGGAGCATCATGTACGATTCCTAATGCTGCTAAAACTTCCTCAGTTTCAGGAGAAAGTCGATATTTTTTCTCATCTAAAATGTCAATTAAAGTCTTTTCAAATGGTTTTAAGCCATCCTTTTGTAAGTAAGCCTGAATGGTTTCTTCTTCTATTAAAATGATTTCTGATTTGATAAAAGAAAGAGTTGCATCTACTTTTGAACGCAGATTACCAATAATAGAGGCATTTGCTTGATTGATCGGGTCAGTCCCGTCACCTGATTGCTTTAACTGTGCGTACACGACAACCAAAATTAACTTCATTATTAATTTTTCTTGTAGTTCAAGACATTCTAATAATGTACTTGCGCTCCCATGGAGTCTTCCTTTGTATGTTGAAAAGGAAGATAGCTCTGCTTCTATTGCAGCAATTTCAGCTTCCCAGTCTGCTGGGGTCTGAAATAAATCTTCAAGTTTCCATGTAAGTTCTACAGGGACTTCTTCACGCTTCAAACGTCTAGCAACAGTTTTCTCCATTTATTCTCCTCCTTATGTATGGCAGGGCACTATTATTTCGATACCCTAATTAAATAATAGCATAATTTTAAATATAATTAATATATTCTTCTAAATATTTTATGAAATGAATCAATTACTAGATTAAAAGAAAAAATGCAATGAGGCTGTATGAACTCCTCATTGCATTTTTTCTTTACTCAACCTTTTTTGATAAACAGCGGTCGCATTCCATTAAATAGGATTCTGCTTGCTCCTGCATCACCTGCCCACACTCAGGACAAACCTTTTTTGGTAACGTACGGAAAAATTCAACTGGACTTTGAATCATCGTAATCCCCTCCTTGTTTGACACAGTTTATCATTGTTCGTTCTGTTATAGTACAGTATACGCGAAAGTTTAGAAAAAGTGTACTGTTTTTTATAAAAAATTCTGAATTCTAATATCTTGTCCCTTTTTAGTGAATAGATAAAATATTCCTTTCTTGTTGCGACACTTTCCATTACAATCATAGTTGTAATGTTAGGATGTTTTCGTAAAAAACAATTTAAGCACCAGGATATATTGATGATGCATGGCTCTTGCCAGAATAAAAGAGCTTTATATAAACAGCAAAAAGGATTGATACATGGATGGAAAATCTTTTGAACTCAGTGGACCCGATTATTATGGGCGTCGCTGTTATTTTAACAATGATGGCAACGTATTCAGCTTTAGATATGTTTTCAATGCTAAGGACATCTGAACGAAATAGACCACTATTATTTATCGGTGGCTCATTATCGTTAAGCTTCGGTATTTGGATCATGAATTTTTTGTTGGCATTAGATGTAACTGCAACTTCAAATTATAATTTGCTTATTACGCTGTTGGCAATCGTAGTGGGGATTTGTTTTACAGGGATGTCTTTTTATGCTGTTTCGATTGAGAATACATCTACAATTCATATACTTATTGCCAGCTTCTTAATGACTGGTGCGGTTTGTGCCATTCATACAATTGGGATGTTTGGGCTTGAAATGTCGATCACATACAATATAGCCATTCTGGTTGTAGCAGCTGTTCTTGTATTTGTGTCGTTTTATTTTGTGTTTTGGCTCCTGTATAATCCGAGAATCGGAAGCCTTACTAAAAAGACGTGGCTTCGTCCTTTGAGTGCTTTGATTATTACAGGGGCAGTCGTTGAAGGGCATCTGTTACTTTTAAAAGCTACGAAAATTGCTGAAAGTGATCGAATAATCGACGGTACTCCCTTTCAAGACAGCTTTCTTATTTATGTCATCTTAATAATTGCCGTCCTTATTTTAAGTGGATTAATTGGTTCGAGTGCACTTGTAAGCAAAAGGCTGGCTGTTTCCGACTCTAATTTAAAAGATATAAAAGCTGCTCTAGATGTATCTTCGATTGTGGCTATTACTGATGCAAAAGGTACAATTACTTATGTGAACGATAAGTTTGTTGAAATCTCTCAATTCTCACGAGAAGAATTAATCGGACAAAATCATCGGATTTTAAATTCTGGTTACCATTCAAAAGAATTTTTTCAATCTCTATGGAAAACGATTGGAAATGGTGGGGTATGGAAAGGTGAGATTTGTAATAAAGCGAAGGATGGAACTTATTATTGGGTAGATACGACGATTGTTCCTTTTTTAAATGATAAAGGGAAACCTTATCAATATGTATCCATTCGGACTGATATTACCGATCGGAAAACCTCCGAAAGAAAATTGAAGGAAACAGTCAAAGAGATCACAGACATTAAATTTGCTTTAGATCAATCATCCATTGTCGCTTTTACGGATGCTAAAGGAATTATTACAAAAGTGAATGATAAATTCTGTGAAATATCAAAATATAGCAAGGAAGATATTATCGGTAAGGATCATAGCGTTCTAAACTCTGGCTATCATAGTAAGCAATTTTTCCAAAACCTATGGAGGACGATTGGGAACGGACATGTTTGGAAGGGAGAAATCCGAAATCGAGCAAAGGATGGATCCTATTATTGGGTAGATACGACGATTGTTCCTTTTATGAACGAGAATGGCAAGCCGTATCAGTATTTAGCGATTCGTAATGATATTACGGAGAGGAAACGTACAGAAGACATATTACATCGTCAAGATAAGCTTGCTGCAGTTGGACAGCTTGCAGCTGGTGTTGCTCATGAAATCCGCAATCCGCTTACTTCAATGAAGGGTTATGCCGAAGTACTACTTGAAGATGAAGTTGAGCCTCAAAAGCGCGAATTTGTTGAAATTATATTGGATGAAATTGATCGAGTGAATCAGATTGTTGAAGATTTTATGGTGTTAGCAAAACCGAGAGCAGTGGACTTAAAGGAAAAGAATATTGTTCCGATTGTCCAAACTGTTGTATCATTACTGGATTTTGAAGCGAGGAAGAAAAAAGTGCGGATGCACCTAGAGGCTCCTGACGATATTGTCCAGATTGAATGTGATGAAGACCGTTTAAAGCAAGTGTTCTTGAATTTTATCAAAAATGGAATCGAAGCGATGCCAAATGGTGGCGATATAACTGTAAAAGTAAATGTAGAGCAAGAGCAAGTTAAAATCTCGATTCAAGATACTGGGGTTGGAATTCCGGAGGATAAGCTGAAAAAGATCGGTGAACCATTTTTCACAACAAAGAAAGATGGAAATGGTCTCGGTTTAATGGTTAGCTACAAGATTATCGAGAGTCACAATGGTACTGTTTATATTGAAAGTGAATTGAACAAGGGTACAACATTTAATATCATCCTGCCAGCACATACAGCTTAAAAAACGAGCGAACCCCCATTAATTATTGGGGGTTTTGTGTTTCCTTTACTTTTTCTTTGTCATCTTTTGAAACCAAGAATCTTTGTATCGGGCTCGTAATACGTTGAAAATTGTTCTCTATGCTCTCAACAATATGTGAGGCACGTTCGTAAATAACTGAGCGAAGATGATCAATTTCTCCATTAATCTTTTTAATTAGTCCTTCTTGTTGATCGAGGCGTTCCATCACGGTATTATGAAAAACCTCTTGTAGGTTAAGCTTATTTGAGAATTCATCGTATACTTCATCTTGTTTTTTCAATTGTTCTGAAATGGCTTCATTTTCATCCAACTTGTCGGCAATTTTCGAAAGAATGGTATCCTGCACCGACTGCTGTTCTAATATTGCCTGAGTTAACAGCCCATCTGCTTTCATCTTCTCGAGTAATGCTCCATTGTTTTTCTCTAAAAGCTCTAATCTTTGCAAAAGACTTTCTGTGATTTGTTCTTGTTGTTCGATAAAATGAAGCACTTGTGAATCTAATTCTTCTTTTTGTTTAAGCTTATTGATTACTTCTGTCATTTGGTTATTTTGTGATTCGCGAGTGCTTTTAATAAAGTGGCGCACTTGTTTCACCGATTTAGCTAATGATTTGTTTATGGTTGCTTGCCCATCAAATATATCTTGTAAATAGCTCCTTCTAAATTCTTTTTGATTGGAGCTATTTTTTATAGAATGAAAAACCTTAGGTTTTACTTTAGGATCTTGATATAAGCCCATTTTTTCACATCCTTCTCTATTTTTTCAATTTCCTACGATTATCGTATGAAACGGGATCTTAAAAGGAAACTTCTTAAATCAAAGTTAGCATAAACGTCTTGTACTCTGGCCAAAGTAAGTAAAAGGAGATGAACATATGAATAAGAAGAAAAATGGGCAGGAACCAACTATGGCCCCTGGAATGAATGATCAAGAAGAATTAAAACAAGATGCAACGAATGAAGAAATTGATAAAGGCGAATACACGAATGTGACGAGACTGTCCTTTGATGAGGTTGATCCAAGCTAAAGGAGACGAGAAAAATGGGTGCTATTGATCGAAATGGATATCGGTTTGAAACAGAATTTAGTGTCATCAACCAAAATGGGGCAATTCATGTATTTCATGAAGGAGAATTCATGGAGGAAATTCCGTTTTATTTTGAAGGGAAGTTTCCAGAGCCCAATCTGTTAGAGGAATTAGTGGAAGATTACTGCGAGAAGCATAATATCTAAAAATATGTATATTACTTTTGCTTTCTCTCATAATAGAGAGGAGGTGGTTTGTTTGAAAAAGTTGTTTTTTTTGTTGTTAGTATTATTTGTAACTATAAATGCGCCAATACATAGCAAAGCAGAAGAACAAGAGTTATCTGCAAAATGTAAGAAGATGCTTGAGGAAACGAAAGCTGAGTATATTAATTTAGTGAATAATGATGTACTTTCTAGTTTTGATTTACTTGAGAGGGAGCCAGTCGTTTATTTTACTGCAAGCGAGCTTTGGAAAAATGAAATATTATCAGGGAAAAATGAGGTCTTTGATTCACTGAAAAAATTGATGACAGGAAAGTATCGAGGAGAAAAGAGACTTTATTTTTTTGAGCCTGATCCGAAAATTGGCTATATCCTATTCAAAGATATTAACAATAATAATGTTATGTTAACTATCGAAAAAGAACAGGATAAATGGGTATTAAAGGAAAAAATAGTGAAGGAAGGAAAAGAAATTTCATTAGAGACAGCAAAGTGTGACGAACAACATTTTATGCAGAAGATGTTTGATAATTTATATCCTTAAAAGGTGGGTCATCTAAACAGATGGCTCAATTTTTTTTGCGTAGGAAATTACGGATTTTGCCAAGAAGGCAGACTTATGTGAAAAGGATTAAAACATCTCTTTGTAGAATTAGAACAGGTATACAGAGGTTTGAAATTCAGCATAATTTTTACTCAATAGAATACATAGACATATAAAGGAGGGAAAATATGAATTTTCAATTAGACGAGGAAACACTTTTGTTAAAGACAACCATACGCCATTTTATAGAAAATGAAGTCGAGCCCAATGACATGGAATAACAAATGCTCCAATCGCGGATGTGTTTACGGTCATGGCTGTTACAGATTCTACAAAGGGGGCAAAAGGCATCACTTCGTTTATTGTAGAAAAGGATTTTCCTGGTTTTAAGGTAGGAAAGATAGAGAGAAAGATGGGTCTAAAGGGCTCTCATTCTGCAGAGCTAATTTTTGAAAATTGTGAGGTACCGGAGGAAAATGTGTTAGGTAAAGAAGGGGAAAGCTATGTTAATGCTCTGAAGATATTAGCAAATGGCAGGGCTGGACTAGCTGCTCGCAATCTAGGCTCCTGTCAGAAATTACTGGACTTATCTATGGCTTATGTTATAGACAGAGAGCAGTTTGGAGTTCCCATTATTGAACATCAAGCAATTGCACATATGGTAGCTGAGATGGACCTAGAAATTGAAGCACTGCGTTCCTTTACATATCGGGTCGCATGGATGTTCGATCAAAAACATAAAGTCATTAAGGAAGCGGCCATGTTAAAGCTCTTCGGTTCAGAAGTATATTATCGTGTGGCTGATAAGGCTGTCCAGGTTCAGGGAGGATTGGGGTATATCCAAGATTATCCGATTGAACGCTATTTTCGTGATGCAAGGATAACACGGATTTACGAAGGAACTTCTGAAATTCAAAAGAATATCATAGCAGCTCAACTGAAGAAGGAATACAGTTAAGAAAAATGTGTGAGCCATGGAGAAAGGAGGTTATCCACTATCGTGAAGGAAGATATTGTAATCGTAAGTGCTGTAAGAACTCCGATTGGAAAATTTGGTGGTAGTTTGAGAAATATTAGTTCAGGTGAGCTTGGAGCCATTGTTGTAAAAGAAGCAATATGTCGCACAAGTTTGGTTCCAGAGCAAATTAGTGAGGTCATCTTGGGTGAGGTAAGGCAATCAACTGAATCTTCAAATGTTGGACGTGTTGCTGCCTTAAGAGCAGGACTACCAGAGACAACACCTGGTTTTACCGTAAATCGATTATGCGCCTCAGGAATGCAAGCGGTTACATCTGGAGTACAACAGATTTTATCTGGACATGGAGACATCATTATAGTTGGTGGCACGGAAAATATGAGCCGAGCTCCAATCTATTTGAGAAATTCTAGGTTTGGTGAAGGAAATCCTTATTTAGTAGATTCACATTTAGAGAATGGACAGCAACCCATTGAAATATATGGTGTTGAACTAGGGATGGGAATCACTGCAGAGAATGTGGCAGAAAAATATCAGATTTCTAGAAAGGATCAGGATATTTTTTCACTCCAAAGTCAGCAAAAAGCAGCGGCTGCCATAAAAAATCAAAAATTCATGGAAGAAATTGTGCCAGTGGAGGTAAGGGAAAAAAAGCGAACTTTCCTATTTGTAGAAGATGAGCATCCACGAGCGGAAACCACATTAGAAAAATTAGTAAAGCTTAAACCAGTATTTAAAGAAAATGGAGTAGTTACTGCAGGTAATGCATGTGGCCGAAATGATGGGGCAGCGGCTATGATTCTTATGAAAGCAGAGAAAGCACGCTCGCTAGGTGTAAAGCCTTTAGCAAAAATTGTTGATTGGGCAGTTTCAGGAGTTTCTCCAGAACTTATGGGGATTGGCCCTGTTCCTGCAATTGAAAAACTATTAGAACGTACCAACAGAAAGAGCCAAGAGATCGGATTGATAGAGTTGAACGAAGCGTTTGCCGCACAGGCACTAGCTGTAATTCAAGAGGCACGGTTAGACTTGGAAAAAGTGAATGTCAATGGAGGGGCAATTGCCTTAGGACATCCTATAGGGGCAACGGGTGCGCGGATCATGACTACCCTATTGTTTGAAATGAGAAAAAGAGATGAACAGCTTGGTATAGCTACTCTTTGTGTCGGCGGTGGACAAGGAATGGCAATCATGCTGGAGTTATGTAAATAAGATTAAAAAACGGGAGTGATAAGTGATGCATTTACGATTAACCGATGAACAAAAAATGGTGCAACAAACGATTCGTAAGTTTGTGGAAAAGGAATTAATGCCATTAGAGAATGAGGTCTTAAGAAATGAAAGAGAAGGAAGACCAAGCTTGCCTGCTGGAAAACTTAAGGACCTTCAGCTAAAAGCAAAGGAAGCAGGGTTTTGGGGAATTAATACACCAGCAGAATATGGTGGGGCGGACTTAGGCCAAATGATGATGGCAATCGTTATGATGGAAACCTCAAAAACATTTGTACCTTTTTCATTTGGCGGCTCAGCTGATAATATCCTCTATTATGCGAATGAAGAGCAGAAAAAGAAATATTTGATTCCAACGATTAATGGTGAGAAAAAATCGTGCTTTGCGATGACTGAGCCAAGTGCTGGTTCCGACACAAGAAATATTAAAATGACAGCCGTGAAAGACGATAGTGAATGGGTACTAAATGGGGAAAAGACGTTCATTACTGGTGGGAATGAAGCTGACTTTGTTATGGTTATCGCGATTACAGACAAAGAAAAGCATCAAGCAACAGGCCGTGATGGTGTAACATGCTTTATTGTAGATCGTGATATGGGCTGGAAGTCAGAATATATCCATACGATGGGTGAATGGGGACCAGCTGGATTAGTATTTGATAATGTTCGAGTACCAGAGGAAAATATTTTAGGAGAAGTACACGGTGGATATAAACTCGGATTAGAATGGATCGGTTTTGCTCGCTGGGTTGTCGGAGCCAGAGCAGTTGGTGCAGCTGAACGACTTTTACAAATGGCTATTGATTATTCGAAGGAACGAATTACATTTGGAAAGCCTATCGCTGAGAGACAGGCGATTCAATGGCAAATTGCCGACTCGGCTGTGGAAATTGAAGCAACTAAATGGCTCGTATTAAATGCTGCCTTCACATTGGATCATGGAGAGGATAATCGACATTTGGCTTCCATGGCTAAATTGTATGGTTCTAACATGGGGAATCGTGTTGTTGACCGAGTCCTTCAAATCCATGGGGGAATGGGTTATACGCGGGAATTGCCGATTGAAAGATGGTACCGTGAAGCACGACTATGGCGAATTTATGATGGAACAGATGAAATTCAGCGCATGATTATTGCGAGAAATCTAATTAAGGGTCATGTGAAAGTTGGGCAATATATTTAGTATTTGAGAGTTATATTTTTCATTTTTCCCAATAACTAGTATAATTGTATATACAAAATTCAGAATTAACCATAAACTAACCATAGGTTCAAGGAGGAAGTGCAAATGGCTGGAAGATTTGCAGGTAGAGTCGCATTTGTAACTGGCGGAAGTCGAGGAATAGGAAAAGCAATAGTGGAGCGCTTTGCCGAAGAAGGAGCCAAAGTGGCATTTATTGACGTAAATGAGGAAGCGCTTTCTGAAGCGACTAATGATTTAAGTGAAAAGGGTTATGAAGTATTTTCAAAGTTTGCTAGTGTAACAGATGAACAACAAGTTGAGGATGCAGTAAGGGAGGCTTATGAAGCACTAGGATCACTGGATATTCTTGTGAATAATGCAGGTGTAATCAGAGATAATCTTCTTTTTAAAATGACAGATTCAGACTGGCAGACGGTTATGGATGTTCATTTAAAAGGATCCTTCTTTACTGCAAGAGCGGCACAAAAGTATATGGTGGAAAATAAGTATGGAAGAATCATCAATATTTCCTCCACTTCTGCTCTTGGCAATCGAGGACAAGCAAATTATGCCACTGCCAAAGCAGGGTTACAAGGTTTTACGAAGACATTGGCGATTGAATTGGGCCGTTATGGAATAACAGTTAATGCAGTTGCTCCTGGTTTTATTGAAACCGATATGACAAAGGCAACGGCTGAACGGATTGGAATATCGTTCGAGGAATTAATAAAGGCTAGTGTATCACAAATTCCAGTAGGGCGAACTGGAAAGCCAGAAGACATTGCCAATGCTGTAGCGTTTTTTGCTGATGAAAAATCATCATTCGTTAGTGGTCAAGTGATTTATGTAGCAGGTGGACCGAAAAATTAAGGTGAGGTGAAATCATGTTATCTGAGTCTGTCGGAAAAAAATCTAATAAGGTTCGGAATACAGTAGAAAAAGGAGCAGTCAAAAAGTTTGCGGAAGCAGTTGGAGACTTGCAAACTATATATATAGATGAGAAAGTCGGGAAGAATTCTCGTTATAAAACAAATATTGCACCACCTACATTTCCACGAGTTTTTGATTTTGGCATTATTGAAGGATTTAAGCTTCCAAGTGTTGGGCTTATACATGGAGAACAGCATTATCACTACGAGAGACCTCTACTAGTTGGTGAAGAGGTCCAATGTTATTCAGAGGTTCATAGCTATGTGGAGAAAACGGGAAGCTTTGGGAAAATGGGCTTTTTATCAATTAAACAATATGGGGAAGACATTAATGGAGAGCTTATTTTTAGCTCAGAGCAGATCATTATTGTTCCAGAAGCTGTCGCAAGGGGGCTTGGCATATGAGCAAGTTAAACGAACTACAGGTTGGGGCAAAGCTTTATGAAATTGTACTTTCCCCAGTATCACGATTAGACCTAATCAAATATGCAGGTGCTTCAGGTGATTACAATCCGATTCATACAATTGATGATGAGGCTAAAAAACTTGGACTTCCAGGAGTTATTGCTCATGGAATGTGGACGATGGGAAACTTGGCGAAGCTATTTACTTCATATTACGAAGAAGGCTTTCTACAAGATTACTCGATCCGCTTCCAAGACATGGTGTTCTTAGATGATGTCATTACATTAATGGCCGAGCTAACAGAAAAAGAAGAGACTAAGTTGAAATTTAGTGTCGCAGCCATCAATCAACGTGGCAAAGAAGTGTTAAAGGGTAGTGCTGTTTTTGCACTTTACGAATAAAAAAATTAACTAATTTCCAATTCGAAGACCAATCAGACATGATTTGGTCTTCGCTATTTTAAAGGGAGGATATCATGAAAAAGCTGTGGTTTGCGATTTTTACAGTTTTGGTAATGGGAATTGAATTTGGGATATCTTATTTGATTTTCTTTTTATTTAACTATCAATTACTTGGAGCGATGTTTCTTGTAGGATTGGTTTGTTCCTTAGTCACTATTTTTTTCTCGAGTTCTGGAGGAATAGTCTCAAATTATACGGAATCAAATTTTGCAACAAGCATTTTAGGATTGAAAAATGGTTATAAATTCAAACGAACTTTGGGCTCAGTATCAGTGAACTGCTTTAATCTTGGGTCAGTACTGTTTTTTGTCCTTGGATTTGTTATAGCTTTTGCAATTTGACGTATTCGAATATAATTGACAACGTGCTTAGGATTGAATATCCTGCGCTTTTTATTGTATATTTGGAGGATATTACCAACTTTGATGATATAATTTGTCCTAATAGAGATAAAAAAGGGGAGACTGTCGATGAAAAAGAATTTGAGTTATATAGAAATAAATTCAAAAATGTGGGATGTTTGGGCCTCAGAAGGTGGAGATTGGTCAATCCCGATCTCGCATGAAGATTTTATAAAGGCAACTCAAGGAATATTTGAAATATATTTGACTCCTTGTAAACCGGTTCCGAAAGATTGGTTCATACCATTAGATGGAGCAAAGGTTTTAGGACTTGCCAGTGGAGGTGGACAACAGTGCCCAGTCTTTGCTGCACAAAATGCTAAGGTTACTGTTTTTGATAATTCGGACAAGCAGCTTGAGATGGAACAAATGGTTTCAGAAAGAGAAGGCTACACAATCGAAATCATTAAAGGGGATATGAGCAAACAACTTCCCTTTGAAGATGATACTTTTGATATGATTTTCCATCCTGTTTCGAATTGCTATGTTGAAGATGTTGAGCATGTTTGGCGAGAGAGTTTTAGAGTACTCAAAAAAGGTGGCGTGCTACTTTCAGGTTTTACTAACCCTGCTTTGTATTTATTTGGAGAAGGAGAGGAAGAGCTGAAGGTAGTCGATAAATTGCCATATAACGGAATGGAGAGTAGTTCGAAAAACGTTGATGAATTAATTGTTGCAAGTGGTGTGCAATTCAGTCATTCTTTAGAAACTCAAATTGGCGGACAATTGAAAGCTGGATTTCAATTAAAAGAACTGTATGAAGATAAGCATCATAAAGGAATATTAACCGAATATATGCCATGTTATATTGCAACAAAATCTGTGAAATAGCATTTTAGGGGACCTTAATGGGTCCTTTTTGTATGGGAAATTCCCTACATAAGATCTTACTTCGTCTTTTTATTTAACCAATGGAATATAATTCTAGCTGTTCGCAAACGATAAGATTACAAATGGGGAGACGAGAGACAATGATACAACAAACCTGATTGTATCAAAAGGTGCTTAAACTCTTTTCGGGTTGAGGTGTACATCATGAGACTAAACGAAAAGAAGCAATTGATCATTGCTCATATTATTATAGCTATTTATTTGTTACCCCTTTTGATTTTGGGGGAGAACGCTCATATCCGAGTTCATGATAATCTTGATTCCAACATTGCCTGGTACAAGGTTTTATCTGAAAGTGGGCAAATGTTCGGTTCCATCAGTGCTACAATTCCTCAGGTGATTAATGGATTGCCTCGAAATGCTTTAGGTACAGAGTATAGCATCATTGTATGGCTTTACCATCTATTTCCCACTATGCTTGCTTATTTCTTGAGCCAAGCAATTTCAAGATTCGTTGCCTTCTGGGGAATGTATCTTCTATTGAAAAAGCATTTCATCTTACAACGAGAATGGACTTTTATTAATGTTTGGGTTGCACTGGCCTTTGCCCTTACTCCTTTTTGGCCATCCGGTATGTTAAGTACATTAGGGATGCCATTGGCATTGTGGGCATTTTTGAATATACGCAACAGGGAGCGTTCCTGGAAAAACTATGTAGCGTTAACACTTCTCCCTTTGTATTCGAGCTTTGTTTTAGGGTTTTTCTTTTTTCTTGCTGCAGTGGGTTTACTTTGGCTCGTCGATTTACTTAGAGGTAGAGGTGTGAATTTTAGATTTTTACTATCAATAGTGTATATGACTGTACTATATATGCTTGTTGAATATCGACTCGTGAGTTCCTTTCTTTTTTCTACAGAACCCAACAGCAGGGATGAATACTTTCATGCGAGGCTGCCATTATGGAGAGTTATACGCTTAACTTTTAAGAACTTCATACTTGGGCATACTCACGTTATGACCGTACATGGTCTAGTTATTTTGCCTGTTCTACTACTAGCTCTTTATATCATTTTCATTCGTAAGCTTTGGAAAAAGGAAAAGGCTTTTTGGATTCTACTGGTCATAAATTTTGTTTTATCCACTTGGTACGCCTTTTGGTTCTATAAAGGCTGGTATCCATTAACCGTGCGTTTTCATGTCTTGGATACATTTAATTTTGCCCGGTTCCATTTTTTACGGCCACTCATTATTTATTTAGGTTTTGCCCTGGGTTTGAAAATCATGTTTGAGCATATCACGTTAAAACCGATTGTCCACTTTTTTCTTGTCGCACAGATTATTCTTCTATTTGCTTTCAATGATGAGATCATCCATCATACAAAACCAACAGTGAAACAATTTTATGCTGAGGAATTGTTTCAAAACATTAAGGACTATATTGGATTACCAGTAGAGGATTATCGTGTAGCAAGTATCGGAATTCATCCAGCAATCTCTCAGTACAATGGGTTCTACACGCTAGATACGTATAACAATTTCTATCCACTTACATATAAATATACGTTCCGCAAGATTATCGAAAATGAGTTAGCTAAGAACAAAAATATTCGTACCTATTTTGACGAATGGGGAGGACGCTGCTATCTTTTTACCGATGAACTCGGAAAGCATTATATGTTTAAAAAGAACTCTAAACAGAAGTTGAAGAATCTAGAACTAAATACAGAAGCTTTCAAAGAAATGGGTGGTAGGTTCCTGTTTTCTGCCATTCCGATTAAGAATGCAGAAGAAAATCATCTCCAATTAGAAAAGACTTTTACCAATAAAGATGCAGCTTGGAAAATTTACTTATACAAAGCAAGATGAGCAGCTAGGAGGATAACATGAGTGAGCCAATACTAACGATTGTGGTACCCTGTTTTAACGAGGAAGAGATGCTCCCGTTCACGGTTGTTGAGTTGAAGGGACTAATCAATGAAATGGTTAGAGAAGGCGCGATATCACGGCAAAGTAAAATTCTTTTTGTCGATGATGGAAGTAAGGATGAAACATGGAAAATTATCTATAAAGAAACGATTAAAAATGAATTTGTTCGCGGCTTAAAGCTTGCCCGTAATGTCGGACATCAAAATGCATTACTGGCGGGACTTTTTACAGCTAAGGATATGTCAGATTGTATTATTTCAATTGATGCGGATCTACAGGATGATATTGCGGTTATTAAAGAATTTGTAAGCAAATATAAGGAAGGCTATGACATCGTCTATGGAGTAAGAAATAAGAGGGAGACGGACACATTTTTTAAAAGGTCGACGGCACAAGCTTTTTATAAAATGATGAAGGTAATGGGAGTAAATCTCGTTTATAATCATGCAGATTTTCGACTTATGAGTAAAAGAGCGGTCGAGAAATTAGAAAGGTTTAAAGAAGCGAATATGTTCTTACGAGGAATCGTTCCGTTAATCGGATATACGACTACATCTGTCTATTATGACCGAAAAGAAAGGTTGGCAGGAACAACGAAATATCCTTTGAAAAAGATGCTCTCTTTTGCCTTTGATGGAATTACATCATTTTCCATTCAGCCGATTCGTTTTGTCCTGTTTATAGGACTTACCTCTTTTTTCGGTAGTCTTGTATTTGCTCTTTACTTTTTATCGTTAAAAATATTCGGGGATACAGAGTTAGGCTGGACATCCTTAATCACATCTATATGGTTGATTGGTGGCTTGCAGCTTATTGCTGTGGGGCTTGTCGGTGAATACATCGGAAAAATCTATAAGGAAGTAAAGAGCCGACCAAAATACATTATCGATATAGATACCTTTAGTATTCCAATGCCCATGCATAAGTCGGAAAGTGATAAGGTATTTGCGGTGGAGCAAAGAAAATTATTGGAATCAAACTAGTTCCATATATTTGCTTTTTTAGCTTGTTTGCTCAAGAATATAAGTAAATATAGGGGGAGTGAGTATATGTTTCAACCATTGAAAGGCCAGCATCATGTTTCGGCGATAACAAAAGACGCGAAAAGAAATTATGAATTTTATACAAAGGTATTAGGACTTCGCTTAGTTAAAAAAACAGTCAATCAAGATGATACATCTGTTTATCATTTATTTTACGCGGATGAAAGAGGAAATCCAGGAACGGATTTAACCTTTTTTGAGATTCCTAATGCGGGTCGGACCTATTATGGCACCAACAGCATTTCGACCACTTCTCTGAGAGTAAGAGATGATAAGGTACTACAGTATTGGAAAGAAAGACTGGCAGAATTTGATGTCGACCATGATGAGATTTCCAAAGAATCAGGGCGTGCAACGATAGCATTTCGTGACTTCGAAGGGCAAAGGCTGATGTTGGTGTCTGACGAGGATAATGAAGGTGTTGCTGGAGGTCGGCCATGGGATAGAAGTCCAGTGCCTGTTGAATATGGGATTGTTGGATTGGGTCCAGTGTATTTAACTGTGTCTAAATTAGGGAATTCAGTGCAAATTTTAACAAAGGTTTTAGGGTTTAAAGAAAAAAGAAAGTATGTGCTTGATGACCACGAGGTAGTCGTATTCGAAACAGGTGAAGGTGGTACTGGTGCAGAGGTTCATATTCAAGAACGTTCTGATCTTCCAGTTGAGAGGCCCGGTAAAGGAAGTGTACATCATGTGGCATTCCGAGTAGAAAATGAGGAAGAGCTACAAAAATGGGTTGATTACTTAAAACAATTACGTATTCCGAATTCAGGTTTGGTGGAACGCTATTATTTTAAATCTCTGTATTTTCGAGAGCCAAATGGGATTTTGTATGAGCTGGCAACAGACGGTCCGGGATTTGAAGGAGACGAAGATTTCGAGCATTTAGGGGAAAGACTTGCTTTGCCACCGTATTTTGAAGAACAGCGTGAAAGTATAGAAGGAAAGCTGAAACCGTTAGATACAAGCAAATAAAAAAGACCTCAAAATTGAGGTCTTTTTGTTCGAAAAATTGAGGCGCACATGACTACACTCCACATTGTGTTGCCTATATTTCAAGGCGCGTCAAGTCGTCTTACACAATTCAGCTCATCGCTTTACTAATATAACATGTGTCATTTAATAAAACAAGTAATTTAATTAATGTAATATATGGATGGGCGAAAGCTTGCACTTATTATTAATTATTGAAATATTATGAAATCAATGGAATAATGAGATTATTAAAATGCAATTGGAGGAGAAAAAATGGCTGTTCGCGAGGAATTAGATGCGTTTGTTGCAAAGGTAAATAGTAATCCAGTGCATATTGCAAATGAAAAAGATCGCGTATTTCAAATTGAGTTACAGGAAAGTGGCGTACTACAAATTGTTTTAACAGATGGCAATTTGTCTGTAGCTGAGGGAACTCCACATGAACCACAAGTGACGATTAAGACTTCGGATAAAAACTTCTCAAAGCTTTTAAAGGATGACTTAAATACAACTATGGCTTTTATGACCGGCGGATTAAAAATTGACGGCAATATAGGCTTAGCTATGAAACTTCAAGAGATTGTAAAAAGGTATCAATAACGAAATGTTTCGCACTCCAATCTGGGGTGTTTTTTTGAGAGTAATAGATTGATTGAAAAACGCCTATACGATAGTCTTTATCCATACTACTAATCTATGATAAGATAGGATGATAGCAGCTGCTAGCAAGATGATAGCAAGTTGCTAGCAAAATGATAGCAGAGCGCTAGCAATATGCTAGCAGCTGATAGCAACACATAGGAGATGTTGATATGAGTAATAATCCCAAAAGTCAGCTGAACCTCAGAGTTCCGGCTGAAACATTGAAGCAACTAGATGAAATCGTTGAATTTTATCAGGAGAATACAAAATTCGGGAAGGTATCTAAGGGCGATGTTCTGAGTGATATCATAGATAAATCACATGAAGTGATGACTAAACAAAAATTAAATAAAAGACCTCGATAGTCATAAACGGGAAAAATTTTGTTCAAAACCAGAGGTCTTGATGGTGTAGTTTTAGATCTAGTAATGGCATGTTAGAATCCTAAAAGACTTAGGAAAACCTTTTTCCTTTTTCTTGTTACTAAAATCGGTTCAGTGGATTCGGTTTGATTTTCTTCGACTTGATTCGTTCTGTCGAGTAACTCCTTGATCTGCAAGTTGAGAGATTCGATTTCCTTTTTTAAATCTTCAATTTCTCTACGGTGTTGTAATAGCTGATAAGAGACAACAGAATCAGCCTTCGATTCCACTTTTCTCTCGACCTCTTTTAATCTTTCTAAAAAGCCTTGGTCTGGTTCATCTGTTCTCTGCATATTTCTTGAGCCCCTCCGAACTTTTTTCGTTACTTGTATGTCTTGAAATGGTACCCCGTCTTGAAGCTGTTGTTTAAACTCTTTTAGTATTTGTACATCTTCCTCAGAATACAAGTAATGACCAAATTCATTTCTTTCCATTTTTAACCCTAAATGCTTAACCCATCTTTGGACGGTGCTAGACGAAACACCGAGCATTCTTGAAATGGCGCTTGTATTCATTTTCCTCACTCTCCTTTATAAATGAATTCTTTGTCTAAATGGAAAATCCTATCTAGACGACAAAACAAGTTTTCATTCGCCAAAGAAAGTGGAATTACAACCTTTTTAGCAAAAATGAATAGTCAAAAAAGTCGATGGTAAAATTATCCCTTAGAAAGCTTTACTTAATCCTCCTCACATGGCACAATGTACTAGAAAAAATAGTGAAGGTTGTGAATATATGACAGGACAGGAAGGTCGACTGAGTAACTGGAAAAAGAATATAATTCTTTTCTTAAGCAGTCAGACGATTTCGCTTTTTGGCTCAGCTTTAGTGCAATATGCAATAATGTGGCATGTAACATTAACAACAGAGTCAGGTATGATGATGACGTTGTTTATTATATGTGGGTTTATCCCTACATTTATTTTATCTCCGTTTGCAGGTGTATGGGCAGACCGCTATAACCGAAAGTTGCTAATTATCCTATCTGATTCAATGATTGCATTGGCCACGTTAATATTGGCGATTGTCTTCTTAATGGGATACGATGCAACATGGTTATTGTTTCTAATGGCTGCTGTGCGAGCACTTGGTACAGGAATACAAACTCCAGCAGTTGGAGCGATATTACCTCAAATTGTACCAAGTGAGAAATTAACGAAAGTTAATGGAGCGAATGGTAGTATTCAAGCAGTTATTATGTTTGTTGCACCGATTGTAAGTGCTGGACTTTTGACAGTGGCTACGATTGAAATGATTTTCTTTATTGATGTCATTACGGCTGCTATCGCCATTTTTACGCTACTTGCCTTTTTCCGAATCCCTCTTCATGAGAAAGCAAGCGAGCAACAAACGACAAGTTATCTTAATGATTTTAAAGAAGGTATTAAGTACATAAAAGAACATGCGTTTCTGAAAACATTCTTTCTGTTTTTCGCCTTATTCTTCATTTTAATGGCACCTGCAGCCTTTTTGACACCACTCCAAGTGACTCGTAGCTTCGGTGACGATGTTTGGCGTCTAACGGCTATTGAGCTCGTGTTCTCAATTGGTATGATGGCAGGCGGAGGGGTTATCGCATCATGGGGAGGATTCAAAAACAAGGTACATACAATGACATTTGCCAGTGTTTTGATGGGACTCTGTACGTTTTTATTAGGAGTCGTACCGATCTTTTGGATTTATCTCGTTTTCATGGGCATCTTTGGTATAGCGATGCCAATCTTTAATACACCCACAACGGTTATGCTTCAGGAAAAAGTGGATGAAAATTATCTCGGTAGAATCTTTGGGGTATTTGGCATGATTTCTACTTCGATGATGCCAATTGGAATGCTCATTTTCGGACCGCTTGCTGATGTAGTGGACATCGAATGGCTCCTTATCCTAACAGGTGTGTTAATTTTAGTACTTTCATTGTTCTTAGGAAAAAATAAAGCTTTGCTAGAAAGCGGAAAAGCACTACAAACATCTTAACAAAGTAAAGAGCAGACTCACGTTGGGGAGTCTGCTCTTTACCATTAATTCATAACGTATTGACGAAGGTGACGGTAGTATATTGCGTTTTGAATAATTAACAGAAGTAAGATCACAAAAATAAATACAAAACGATGGAGCGGAAATGCCATCAGCAAAATCACGAGAGGAAGGTAATTTGAGTAGAAGATGTATACTTTCTTAGTTGCTTTTTCAGATACTTGTTGAAACAGTTCGTCATCCTCCAAAATTTCATGTGGTTTCATGGATGTAAAAGCAGTTAACCGGTTGTTTGGATGTTCTTTGTTATATCGATGTAGTTTTAAGAAATAGGCAACAAAGAAAACGATTAGTAAGACAAACCCAACGAAGAATGAGATAAGACCAAAGATATTCCAATGAATTTCTCCATTAGGTAAAATGGTCCCTTCAAAATCATTAAATAGCATATCCGCAGCATAGACAACACTATAACACCATATCATCAATATCGATAATAAGGCTATATTCCAAAGTGGAAACTGTATTCGAAAATCATGTTTGTCCATCTAAATCCTCCTCTAACCAAAATAGTTCATCGACTCTAATTTGCAAATGCTTTGCTAAACGTAAAGACAGTGCAATTGATGGTGAAAATTCTCCTTTTTCGATAAATCCAATCGTTTGTCGTGTAACACCAACGAGGTTCCCTAATTCTGACTGTGATAATCCATGTCTCGCCCTTAATTCTTTCACTCGATTTCGAAGCATATCAAAATCCTTTCTGAAATTTGTGTTAATAATTATATACATATTGTTAACTATAGTTAACATTTTGTCAACAACTGTTAACACTTTAGATGCGAATTTACTTTTTAATTATAAATTTGTAACAATTTAAAAGAGGAGATCCTCCTTTGAGAAGGAAATACTAATATAATGATCTCAAATTTTTGGGGAGGTACTTATGAAATCATTAGTAAGAGAGCTGAAGCTACTGTGCGATAATTTCCCACTAACAGAGAAGATAATAATAGTGGATTCATTCCTTATCGGAGAACAGATAAATGAAGCATACAATTTACAAGGGTACCATTCCATTAATCTTAAATTTAAAACAGCTTTTGATTTAGCGGTGGAAACTACTGAATTACATGCTATATCAAGTGGCAAAATTCTTGACCCGACAATCGCTGAGCAAATGATGTATTCTCTCTTGGAACATTTGAAAGCTGAGAGTAGGCTTGACTATTTTTCTGGTATGGAAATTACACCGACTTTCAGTAAATCTGTTTATGCAACCATTCGTCAGCTACGAGGAGCGGGATATACAAAGGAAAACTTTCCTTTTGATGCTTTTCTTAGTAAAAGCAAAGCTGATGATTTACATACGATTCTAAAGAAATTTGAAAGCTTGTTAGAGAGAAGCAAACTTATGGATGAGGCGGCTGTATTTTTAACAGCGAGTGAATTCGTGAATAAGCGCGACGATCTTGTCTATATTTTGCAATCTAATTTGCAGTTAACATATGTGGCGGAAGAATTCATAAAGCAGCTATTGCCTGAGAATACTTATAAACTGCCTCTTGCACAGGTTCGAGGGGTTCAGACGGTTGAAAAATCAGGTATCCGTTCGATTTCTTGGGGAGACACCTCCACTCTTAGTTATATTTATGATTTAGAGAATGCACAGGAAAAGCCGGAGTTGGCCTATTTCACCGCCAAAACGGAAGAGCTTGAAATTAAAGAAGTATTGGAAAGAATAAAGTCTTCCAACCTTCCATTTGATCAAAATGTTGTCTATTACACGAACTCAGAAAGCTATGTAACCCTTTTTTATCATTTAGCACAACAAATCGGGATTCCTCTCACGTTCGGTGAAGGGTTTCCGATATCCTTTAGTCGACCGGGGAGACTAGTTAGTGGCTTATTAAAATGGTTTCAGACGAACTATAGTGTGCAGCCTTTTCTTGATTTATTACAGGAAGGGTTAATAGATATTGGTGATGAGGCTTCTAGTAAAGGGAAAATCGCAGGTTATTTGCGAGAGTTGCAGATTGGTTGGAGCAAACAACGCTATTTGGTGAAATTAGACGAAGAGATGCGTACATTAGAAAAAGCGCTAGAGACAGCTGAAAAAGAGGAGAAGATGGCCCATCTAACAAAACAACTAAACGACTTGAATTGGTTATCAAAATGGTTTCAAGCCATTTTTAAACGATTACCAGAATATGATTCACAAATAAATTATCGAAGCTTTCTAGAAGGGATTGCCTATCTCTTAAGAAATTCATGTGCTACAAAATCAGGAATGGACGAAGTTGGGAAGACAACCATTTTGGATACTATAGAAAAAGTCTTACCGTATGCAAATGAGGTATTGTCTTCTTATGAAATTGTAGAAAAGGTCAAAGATTTATTGCTTTCCCTTCGAATCAAGCAATCGAAGGCGAAACCCGGGCATCTTCATGTAGCTTCGTATCGCTCAGGCGTATACAACCATAGGGCAAACGTCTATATTGTCGGTTTGGATAATCGTCATTTTCCTGGAACGACAAGTGAAGATCCGCTGTTACTGGATCGAGAAAGAAAAGCACTTGGAAGAAATATTCCCGTGTTACAGAATACCGGACAAGAGAATCTTTACCTAATGAACCAGCTTCTTGCTCATGCATCAGGACCTGTCACAGTCAGCTACTGCCATTTTGATATACATAATAATCGAGCGGTCAGTCCTGCCCATCTGTTTTTACAGCTGTATCGCTATGGAACAGGAATACATGAGGCAGATTTCAAAGAATTAAAGAACCTCCCTTCCTATTTAACAGCAAGGAAAGTTATTGAAAATAAGGATTATTGGAATCGACTCTTAAGTGATGAGTCAAAAAAGGTGCTTGATTCGGAACTTTTAAGTCATTATCCGAATTTGGAATATGGTTTAAAGAGCGAAAAATATCGACAAGCCCCTGAATTTAACGAGTACGATGGTTTCGTTCAAGTGGAACAAGAAGCTTTGGATCCCCGCTTGAATAAAGAAGAACGTGTTTCAGCGGCGAAGCTGGAAGCATTAGCGAAATGCCCATACTCTTACTTCTTAAAGAATGTTCTTCGAGTTCGTCCAATTGAACACATTGAATATGATCCGTATCGATGGTTAGACGCGGCAACTCGTGGTAGCTTACTCCATAGCATTTTTGAAAAATTTTATAAGGAAATTAAAGTGGAAAAGCCATCTGTAAAAGCCCATGAGAACACGATTCAAACGATAGCGGGCAAATTGATTGACAGGCAAAAAGTACTCATTCCACCTCCAAACGAGCGGATATTTGCGAAGGAGGTCGATGATATTCTAGCCTGCTGTACAATTTTCTTAAAAGAAGAAGAGACTCATAGTAAGTCTTATAGGCCTCTTCATTTTGAATACGCATTTGGTGTCCGGGATTACGAACCGGCTGTTATCACCCTTCCATCTGGGGACACGATTCATGTGGCTGGAATGATCGATCGTGTAGATGAAGCGGATTCGGGAGATTATCATATTATCGATTACAAAACGGGAAGTACGTATTCCTATAATAATAGGGATATTTTTAAAGGAGGACGTCAACTTCAGCATATGCTCTATGCACTGGCAATTGAACAGCATCTTCAACTTGAAAGTGGAAAGGTACAGGAGAGTGCGTATTATTTTCCGACAGTGAAGGGAATGGCTACGAGAGTTACGAGAAAACAGGATGACGTGGTCCGCACAAATGGCCTTGATATATTAGAGCGTTTAATAGATGTGTTAAAATCAGGGACTTTCACGATGACCGATGATGAAAATGATTGTAAGTTCTGTGATTTCAAAGCTGTGTGTAGAAGGAAGTTTTATGATAAAGATGTGTTAGATGTAAAACAAATGGATCAAAACTTTGAAGAGTTACGTCGTTTTAAGGGGGTTCGAGCATATGACTAAAACGATAGTAGACCAGGCTGCGCGCGATAAAATCAAACAGGATTTACATACTAATTTCCTTGTGGAAGCAGGTGCGGGTTCTGGTAAAACAACAAGTCTCGTTGATCGTATGGTCAATCTCATATATACAGGTACGAGCAAAATCGAGCATATTGTCGCCATCACATTCACGAGAAAAGCAGCTGATGAATTAAAGGTCCGCTTTCAATCAGTCCTTGAAAAGACATGGAAAGAGGAAGCGGATGAAGCAATACGATATCGGTTAGCTGAAGCTCTGCAAAATATCGAACGCTGCTTTTTAGGAACTGTTCACGCGTTTTGCGCAAAGCTACTTCGTGAAAGACCGATTGAGGCGGGCCTAGATTTAGCTTTTAAAGAGTTAGAGGAGGCTGACGATGTAGAAATCCTCGAAGAAGCATGGGGAATCTATTTACAGGCACTACAGGAAACTCGAATTGATGAATTGAAATCGGTTGAGGATTTAGGGATTTCAGTGGATGAGTTGTTCAATTGCTTGAAAGAACTCAAAGATTATCCGGATGTAGATTGGGTAACTGAAATTGTAGAAAAGCCCGATCTGCAGACTGCTTTTCAATCCTTTATGAATGTCGTTAAGGAAGCTCGAAGATGTATCCCTGAACAGGAACCAGACAAAGGCTATGATTCTTTACAAAAGGCGATCGTGACAGCCTTACAAAAAGTGCGGTTTATTAATGTAACAATGGAAAAGGATATTATTTCAATCCTTACCCTTTTTGATAAAAGGCTTAAGCCTACGTTAAATCGATGGGAATCAAAAGAGGATGCGAAGTTTTTCGAGGAGAAGATATTGACCACCTTTGAGGCTCTGATTAAGCCATTGCTTCAAGAATGGAAGGAATATTGTCATCCAATTATTACGAACTTTTTACTGGAAGCAGTTCAAATGTATATGAGCTTGAAAAAGGAACGATCTCTACTAAACTTTCAGGATTTATTGATTAAAGCCTCAACTCTTTTGAAAAATAATGGGGAGGTCAGAGCATATTTTCAAGAAAAATATCGTTTTCTTCTCGTTGATGAATTTCAGGATACTGACCCGATCCAAGCTGAGCTTATGTTCTATTTAACGGGAGAGGACATGAATGAGCCTGTTTGGACGAGATGTAAACCGAAAGCTGGCTCTCTCTTTGTAGTAGGAGATCCGAAGCAAGCCATTTACCGGTTCCGTCGTGCCGATATCGATACCTATAATCGAGTTAAGGAATTAATTGTGAACCATGGAGGAGAAGTCCTTCAGTTGACAATGAATTTCCGTACACTCGATTCGATTACAAATGGTCTCAACACAGTATTTAGTCATTATCTACCAGAAACAGAATCGGTTTATCAAGCAGCGTATCGACCATTAAACTCTTTCCATGAGGATACAGGTGATGAGTGGACAGGGATTAAACAATTGATTGTACCAGCGGATTTTTCGAAAAAAGAAGAGATTATTGAAGAAGATGCGAAAAACATCGCCGTATGTATTCGCCAGCAAATCGAGTCTGGAAAAAACGCCAAGGATTTTATGATTTTAACACGCTATAATGACGGGATTGGACTCTATGCAAAGGCAGTAGAAGCACTTGGGATATCGGTAAGTATTAGTGGAGAGGTCATTATTGGCGAAACAAGGGAGTTTCAAGAGCTTAGTATTTTGTTAAAAACATTTACTGATCCAACGGATCAAATTAGTCTTGTTGCTGTTTTGCGAGGAATTTTCTTTGGTATTAGTGATAATGATCTTTATCAATGGAAAAAGGCAAATGGCTATTTTTCGATTTATGCTGATGTGCCTGAAGGTCTTCCAACAGAAGTGAAGAAGAAATTCGAATTGTCTCTTGGGAAGCTGAGATCTTATCAAAAATGGACGCGTGAACTTGCACCAACGGTTGCGATCGAAAAAATTATGGATGATGTCGGCTTTTATCCACTTTTACTCAAAAATAATCGCAGTAAACGGACGTATAAAAGCTTGCAACAAATCTTGACGGCTCTTCGCAAGCATGAAGGTAGTGGAAATAGCACTTATAAGCAAATTTTCGAGCGGTTAGAGGAGTTAGTCTTTGAAAAGTCTGTTGTCATTAATATCGAGGAGGATGCAGATGCAGTCCGCATTATGAATGTCCATAAAGCCAAAGGTTTAGAAGCCCCAATTGTGTTCCTTGCTCATCCTGCAAAAGTTGTTAAGCCGGATTCCTTTTTAAATAAGCATATTAAACGGGAAGATAGCTATTCTAAAGGATATTTTGCTTTTTCGGTTCGGAATGGATTTCAGGATAAGGAACTGGCACTCCCTGTTGGCTGGGAATCTGTAAAAGAGGAAGAACTCGCCTATTTAACGGAAGAAGAGGTACGAATTCTTTATGTAGCTGCAACGAGAGCAGAAAAGACACTCATCCTTAGCTCAAATGCTAAAAATAACAATAAAAACCCATGGAATCATCTATTTGAAATTGAAAATATAGCAGAAATAGAGATTGATTCAAGGCAAGTGGAGTCCAGTGAGGCTGTTATTTCAATTAGTCTAATGGACTACTTAAATAAAACAGAAGATACGCTAACTTGGTTAGATAAAAGACGTGAAAAATCCTTTGAACACTGGAGTCCGACGAAGGATAAGGATTATGCTGTGATCGGGACGATTGAACGGGAAGAAGGAGGAGGAATGGATTGGGGGACAGTTGTTCATGAAGTCCTCGAAAAGGTCGTACGCGGGATAGATGTATCTCAGTTTATAAAGTCCTTGCTTTCTAAATATGACTTCTCTATAGAAAGAGAAGAGGAAGTTATCGAGATTATAAGAAAGTTTCAACAGACTGAAATCTGGGATGATATTACGAAGGCTGAAATGGTCTTATCGGAAGTTCCTTTTACAAGAAAAATCACAAGAGAAGAGCCTTTATATCGTTGGATAGAGGAGCAGGAAAGTGAAACGGTTCTTATTAAAGGAATTATCGACCTAATCTATAAAACGGATGATGGTTGGGTGATTGTCGATTATAAGACTGACAGACCTACCAATAAAGAAGATTTTGCTAAGCTTGAAGAATTCTATCGCACACAGATAGGGTTTTACCAAGAGGTGTGGGAGACGTTAACGAATGAGAAGGTAGCTCAAAAAAGTTTGTATTTTGTTTATGCGTAAAACTGAAAAGAGGAGCGAAAAATGCTCCTCCTTTTAGTCAATGGTTAGATCGGCACCCAATATCCCAACTATTTGCCCTTCATGAGTGTAAATAGGGAACGATAATGTAATACATGCTTTTTTCGTAAGAGCTGAAATATACACTTCGGAAACATAGATATGACCAGCCAATGCTTGAATGAACCAAGGACGTGCCTTGGCATTGACGAGACCTGCTTTTGGATTGGAATAAACGAAGGTTCCATCGATGCGATTTGTCCATATTGCTTCCAAGTCTGTGTAAGTCGCCAATACCTCATCCAAAATCGTTTGATGTTCTAATGCGTGCATGGATTGAATTTGTACAGAATGTAGGATCGGCTTAAGATTCTGTTTCATTTTTTCGATGGCCGCGGGATCGACAACACTTGTGCCTGTTATCTCATGGTGAACAACGCCTTGAAGCTCGCTTGAGGTTGCAGAAAGGGAATTGCTGATCGAGAGCATTTGATGGATATTTTGATGCTGTTTATCCATATCATGGCTAACCTTAATGACAAAATCTTTGTTCTCAATTGATAATTGTGTGATTTGATCGAGGAGATTAGCGATTTCTTTAACGTTTTCTGTTTGTTCATCGACTGCGAATGTCGAATCAGAAACCATACTCGTAATAGCTCCAAGCTTATCCTTAAAGGATTCCAAATAACTAAGCACGTTTCCTAATTCAGCCGTTCCTTCTTGTACTTCCTTTGTTTCTTTTTCAACCATTTGAGAGTTTAACTGAATTTCTTCTTGAATAAGATTGATATTTTCTCTTGTTTCTTCTACTGCCAAGGAGGTTTGATTTGCAAGTTCTCCCACCTCATTCGCCACTACTGAAAATCCTCGACCATGTTCTCCAGCTCTTGCAGCCTCAATTGCCGCATTCAACGCTAATATTTTTGTTTTTTGCGAGATGGAGCCAATGGTATGAACGATCGCGTGAATATTCTCGGAGAACTTCACTAAATGATTCATTTGCTCAAGAAGTTGGTTATGGCTTTGACTAAGTTCTTCAAATTTCTTCTGCAAGTCTTGTAGGGATTTCCAAGAGATGTCTAAATCGTTTTGTGAGCTTTGTGCTTTGGAAAGTATTTCTTGGAAGGAATTGGATATCTGAATGGCAGACGTTTCGATGGTTTCCATCTTTTTAGAAACTTGTATCGTATAGTCTACGGTTTTTTCACTATGGGACAATAATGTATTCGTGCTGTTCTTACTGGAGGTGGAGGTTTCTTCTAACTCAATTGTTGCAATCTTAACTTGTTCGACGACACCGTTTAATTGGTCGACAGCAACTTGTACCTGTCCGTCAAAGTTTCTGCTCTCTAGTATTGGTTCAGGAATTACGTTTATTTTTCCTATTCTTTTTAGTAAAATCAAATAAAATCCCCCTCATGTCATGTTTCCTAACATTATTATAATATATAATCTGACAAATAGGGGGAATTATTAGAAATTTCGATTTTGTTATTTCGTAAACCGGTTGGCATAGCTTGAAGCAACAAAGGAATTCGGTTTAATTTTTGGTTCCAGCCCCATCGATTCAATCCTTGCCATCATTTCCTCAACGTATATTTTTGTTTTGTTTTTCTTTCCAGAACCGATATCAATATGGCCCTCCATCGTAAAAGTGGCCCCATGATAAATATGGGGAAGAATAATATCAATCATCCGGTTTTTCCTTTCTTCAGTAAACAAGGCAACAATTTCTTCGGTTAAAGACGTTTCTCTCGATATTCGTTCATGCAATCGTCCCATTTTTCTAGACACTGAAACCTTACGTATGCATGCCCATACGCCTTTTCCTTCGCTCTGAATAACAATTCCTGTGATAAAAAGCGTATAATCATGATGGACCTGTGAATCAGTCCCGATCATAAGCCGGTAATTACCTCTTGGATTTCGATTCATAAACTTTAAGATTCTATTAAATACATCTTCAAAGGACATGTTACGTTCCTGCAAATTCTGAAACCTGATGTCATTCACCATGTATCTGTCCTTTCGGTATAATAGTCTTTTTAAAGACTTTTTCTCAAACAAACTGTCTTTTAATAAACTTATGCAAGAAGAAGAGAATATTGTTGGCTTTTTACGGAATAGTTCCGTTCATAAAAATATTAATGCAATGGAAGAGTAATAATTAAAGCAAGAAAAAGAGGGGATTTTATGTCACATTTAGAGACTTGGCATTCAAAAGCTATTCAATATACACAAACCAAGGTCAAGGAGGACCTATATAGTTACCTTGGCAGCAAAGAAAGTATCACAACGTTTGAACAATATCTATACGATCGAAAAAATTATTTGGAGCAAATTTGGGTGAATGTATGGTTGAATCATGCAACAAACCACATACCACGAGCTGAAAAAAAAGAGTTATTAAAAGAAAGAGACTTCGAGGTTGAGGGTGTGGATCGAAAAGTAATCAACCATCTGTTCCGCCAGGAAATCCGAGAGTATAGACCCTTTGATGTTCTTAAATGGATTAAAACCCATTTTTCAAAAGATGAAGTCGATTGGGATGCAGTTTATGAAAAAGCGAGAGAACAATTTTTGATCAAGCAAGAGAAAGAACGACTAGCACAAGCACGTGATCAAGTATTGCACGAGTTGGAAACGTCGATAGATGAGATTTTGACAGATCAATATCAGCTATTGTATTTACATACCCGCTACTATGTAGCAAAGGTATTAGAAAAATATAGCCATGTTCAGTTTGATAACTATTCACAGATGGCTGACTTTTTCATGGAATGGACTGGTGTTGTACATAAATCGAGATACAAAGGTCGTTCATATTATGAAAATGAAAACTATGGGGAAGTATTCGAGGAATTGATCGGTCAAGATGTTATGAATAGGGTTCCACAGCTCATACTTGAAAGACTGAACAAAGATTTGATTGCTTGTTATGAGGAGCTTTTGGGGAAGCGAATGCGTGCAGCTAATATTCGAGATTTTCTCTATAATGAACTGTACGAAATTGCTTCAGATTTTATCGGAATTATTCAAGAGGAAGCTGTTGCTGACCTTCTCTCCTTAGCAGAAATTCCGTTTGAAGAAGAAAGTCATCAACAAATTTTACAGAGGAACTTAGCCGAACGAGATAGATGGAAGGCAGAGGAACTTGCTGAACTGCAACGAAAACAAGAAGAAGAAGCACGACGAATTGAAGATATCTTCGGGCAGGAATACCAGCCAGGGTTAGGCCGTGATATTAAATATGTCCTTCATATTGGTGAGACAAATACAGGGAAGACACACCATGCTTTGGAAAAAATGAAAGAGGCACCGAGTGGGCTTTACCTAGCACCACTTCGCCTTCTTGCTTTAGAAGTGTACGACAAATTAAACGCAGACGGGATTCCGTGTACTTTGAAAACAGGTGAGGAAGAAAAGCTTGCAACCGGTGCCCAGCATTATTCCTGCACGGTTGAAATGTTTCATGAGAAAGATTATTTTGATGTAGTTGTAATAGATGAGGCACAGATGATTGCAGATAAAGACCGAGGTTTTTCTTGGTATAAAGCAATCACGAAGGCGAATGCACGAGAAGTACATATTGTTGGAAGTAGAAACTTAAAGGATATGATGATACAGCTTTTAAGCGAATCCAATATGGAAATAAAAGAATATAGTCGTGAAATTCCACTCCAGGTAGAGAAAAAGAATTTTACACTTGAACAGACGAAAAAGGGAGATGCTCTAGTTTGTTTTTCTCGGAAACGGGTTCTTGAAACAGCTTCGCGATTACAGAATCAAGGTCATAAGGTAAGTATGATTTATGGGAGTATGCCTCCGGAAACACGGAAGAAAGAGATGCTTCGATTTGTAGAGGGCGATACAAAGGTTATTGTTTCGACAGATGCGATTGGAATGGGTCTAAACTTACCAATACGTCGGATTGTTTTTCTCGAGACAGAGAAATTTGATGGAACTCGTAGAAGGAGACTGAATTCTCAGGAGGTTAAACAAATCGCAGGTCGAGCAGGGCGTAAAGGCATATATGATGTTGGAAAGGTTGCCTTTACAAATGATATTAAAATCATGAAGCATTTACTCGAGCAAGTGGATACTCCTGTTCATACATTTTCAATTGCACCAACCAATGCAGTGTTTGAGCGTTTTCAAAAGTATTATCGTGAACTGGGCAGTTTTTTTGAGCTGTGGGATAAATTCGAAAGTCCTCAAGGTACGCAAAAAGCGAGCCTTTCTCAGGAAAAAGAGTTGTATGAAATCATTATAGGAACAGAAATTGAGGCGCGATTGTCAATGATGGACTTGTATGGCTTTTTGCATTTACCTTTTTCCACAAAGGATTATGGTCTCGTACAACAGTGGAGAGATACGATGTTTGCGATCGTTCAAGGAGAAGAACTCCCTGATCCTGTGATTAAAAGGAATAATCTAGAGCAACAAGAACTGGCCTACAAGGCGATTGGACTTCATTTACTCTTCTTATATCGCCTGGATAAACGACTGGAGGCTACCTATTGGGAACGAATTAGGGAAGAATTAAGTGATGCTGTGCATGAATCCTTAAAAACTGAAGTGAAGAAAATGACGAAGAAATGTAGGAATTGTGGAAAGACAATCCCATGGGAACACAATTTTCAAATTTGTGATTCATGCCATTTTTCTAGGTATCAGAGATGGTAAAAATTTGAAGGTCGTTAAGTTTAGTAGACGATAAAATAGTTATGTTAACTTGATAGTTTTGCATGGGTTTTGAGAACGAATGAGATGTCTTATGGATACAGATGAAGCCTACTGCGGATCATTTAAGTCAGTGATTCACTAGAGCATAGCTCTAGTGAATTTTTTCGTATATGGACCAATTTTTTCCTAAGTGGCTGGGTAAATTAGTAAGGCGGCAAATGAATGATGGATGTGAATTGGATTGAAAAAAGGGTTAACTACGCTATTTTTGTCGATCATAATAATGTTCATTTTAGCACCTCATGGATATGCGACTCCTCCGCAAGGACAGATTGAGCAACTAATCCAAACAGAAACGAACTTAAAGGGAGCTATCGTAGGTATTAGTATTCGTTCAGCAAAAACAGGCGAGGTTCAATATGAATATAACGGAAATACGAGGCTTAAACCAGCATCTAACATGAAATTGATGACAGCAGCTGTTGCTCTGTCCATTTTAGGTGAAAACTATCGCTTTCAAACGGAAGTCAGGACTGATGGGGTCATTAAAGGACGAACATTGAAGGGAAATCTCTATTTAGTCGGAAGAGGTGATCCTACTCTACGAGAAGAGGACTTCAACCAGCTCGCCAGTGAAATTAGAGGGTTAGGAATTACACGGATTGAAGGCAATCTAATTGGAGATGATTCCTGGTATGACGATGTTCGTTTCTCGCCTGATATGATTTGGAACGATGAAGATGACTATTATGGGGCGCAAATTTCTGCATTAACAGCGTCCCCAGATAAGGATTATGATGCGGGGACCGTTGTGGTTGACGTGGAACCAGGGAAAACGCTCGGTTCGCAAGCTGTAATTTCCTTAGTACCGAAAACGAAATATGTTCACTTCATCAATCATGTGACTACTGTTACTCCCGAAGAAAAGGCAAAGGTAACTATTAAGAGATTGCATGGTACGAACACAGTTATGGTTGAAGGGATGATTCCCTTGAAATCCATTAGAAAAAGGGAATTTGTCGGTGTTTGGGAACCAACCGGATATGCTCTAGACCTTTTTCAATTAGCCTTAGAGAGACACGGGATTACAGTATCAGGAAATGTCACGAGAGGTATAAGTACTAAGAGTCATAGACTAGCTGTTCATCATTCTCCTACACTTTCTGTTCTCATGGTTCCATTTTTAAAACTAAGCAACAATGTCCATGCAGAAATTTTAGTTAAAGAGCTCGGAAGAAAAGGAACCGGGCAAGGCAGTTGGAAAAATGGCTTACGGGTCGTCAAAAATGAGCTGAAGAAATTTGGTGTGAATAGTGATGTACTTGTATTTCGTGATGGTTCAGGAATTTCTCATATCAATTCACTTACGGCGAATGAATTAACAAAACTACTCTATCAAGTACAAGGAAAACCGTGGTTTAAGACATTTCATGATTCCTTACCCGTGGCTGGTAAAAAAGACAAGCTTGTCGGAGGTACATTACGTAAACGAATGGCTCATTTAGATGTACATGCCAAAACAGGCACTCTAACCACTGTATCTTCGATATCGGGGTATGCGCGAACAAAGTCTGGAGAGACAGTCATATTTTCAATATTGATAAATAATATCCTAAAAGAGGATAAAGGAAAGTTAATCGAAGATAAGTTGATTGAAATCATTGCAAATCAATCATTTTGAAGGGCTGTCTAAGGGCAGCTCTTTATTTAATGAAAAGGAATGTACTGTGTGAGTGTCGAAATTATTCTTATCAAGGAGGGATTTGAGAATGAATTTTTCTGTTAATGTATCAACCATTTTTACAGAGTTCCCTTTTTTAGAGCGTTTTAAAAAAGCAAAGGAAGCTGGATTTCAGTACGTGGAATGCCAATTTCCTTATGATTTTGAAGTTGAAGAGATTCAAGAAGCAATAGCTAATGAACAACTTACTCTTACGTTAATAAATTTGCCACCTGGGAATTGGGCGAAAGGAGACAGGGGTTTGGCGGTTGACTATATGAGAGTAGAAGAATTCCGTCAATCTGTCGAAAAGGGGATTACTTATGCGACAGCATTAGGCGTAAAGAAAATTCATTGTATGGCAGGAGTACCTATAGAACGTGATGTAGCAAGAGGTGCGTATGTGAAAAATATTCAGTACGCCGGAGAAAAGCTGGCTGAACACGGAATTACACTCCTTATCGAGCCCATTAATCCATTTGATATGCCAGGCTATTACTTATCCAATCTTCATGATTCGGTGCAGATTCTAAAAGAAATTGCTTTACCTAATGTAAAGCTTCAATATGATTTTTACCATATTCAACGTATGCACGGAAATCTCATCGCCAACTTTGAACAATATTTTGATTACATAGGTCATATTCAAATTGCTGATACACCAGGTCGCCACGAGCCAGGTACTGGTGAAATACACTTTGAGAATATTTTTAGCATGATAGAGTTATCCGGTTACGAAGGGTTTGTTGGACTAGAGTACACACCGAAAGGGAGAAGTGAAGATAGTTTTAAGTGGATTTCGCATACATAGAAAGGAGCAATACGGATGAAGATTTGTTTTATTGGTTTAGGTGTTATGGGAGCACGAATGGTGGAACGTTTCCTCGATGCTGGGCATGAGGTACTCGTTTTTAACCGTACGCCTGAAAAAGCTGAAGCCTTAGTAAAAATAGGGGCATTAAGGGCAAATGATATTCCTTCTTTAGCTGAGCAGTCGGATGTAATATGCAGCTGTCTTTCTATGCCTGAAGATTCGATTAAGGTTTTTCTCGAAGGAGTGATTCCTCATGCCAGGGACGGTACGATTTGTCTGGATTTTTCTACGGTAGGAGTTGATACGAGTAGAATCATCTATCAAAAAGCGCGGGAAAAGGGAATTGACTATCTTGATGCTCCAGTCAGCGGTGGTCCTGAGGGAGTAGAGAATGGAAATCTAACGATTATGGTTGGTGGAAAAAAGGAAGCATATGAACGAGTTCTTCCCCTTTTAAATAGCTTAGGAGAAAAGATTGAGTATCTTGGAGGAAGTGGTTCCGGAAGCATCGCTAAGTTAATTAACCAGTATTTAGTCGCTGTACACTCAATTGCAGCCTCAGAAGCAATGGTTGCTGGTGTAGCATTTGGGTTAGATAGTGAACAACTTTATAAACTATTAAAAGTAAGTTATGGGCAAAGTCGCATGCTTGAACGCCATATGGAGCAATACGTATTAGACCGCCAATTTGAGCCTGGTGGAGCAGTGAAGTATGTTCATAAAGATGTGAAGTTAGCCAATCAACTATTTGAACAGGTCGGGCTGACGGAAACTTTAGGTAAGTTAGCTGAGAATTCTTTTGCACATGCAATGGGGATTGGACTTTCTGACTTAGATATGTCGGCGGTGATCAAGCCTTTAGAAGATAAAACAGGTGTAGTCGTAAAAAGGTAGGACTCCGTGAGCTTCACGGAGTCCTATTTTGTAAAGTAATTTTGCGTATAGTAAGGATGGGATTCGTTGTTAAATGCGACTCCCACACCTAAGTAGTCAAAGTCTTTCTGCAGAATGTTCTCCCGATGTCCTAAAGAATTCATCAAACCTTCATGAGCAAATATGCTGCTGAATTGACCATAGGCAAGATTTTCTCCAGCGACAGAAAAGGTAATTTGGTCCCCAAGCATTCGGTCAAAAGGAGATTGACCTTCCAAATTCGTGTGATCAAAATAATTGTTTTCTGCCATATCTAAGCTATGTTTTCTTGCTGTATTCCTTACACGCTCATCCCAGGTTAGGATATTTAATCCATGGTTCAGCCTAGTGGCATTTGTAAGGTCGAACATTTGAAGCTCAAAGCCTTCTTTCAGTTCTTCGCTTGCTTTTGTATAAAAATCTTTCTTGCTTTCTTCTATGTCCTTATGAATCAATTGAATCGAGGTTACCGTATCATCCTCATGGATATCATAAAAAATGGTTACATAGCTATCATCTAACAGAAAAACATCGTAGTTAGAGTCCTCCTGAAATTGGTAATAGACAAACCCTTTTTGAATTCTGGTTAAAGGTGTACCAAGCTCTGTTCTTACGGTATCCTTTGTACTTCCGAGCTTTATATTTTTCGTGGAGGAAATGATATTTTGATTGGTAAAAAGACCGACCACTTGATCGGAATCATTATACATGACCTCGACAAAATTTTGATAGTTTTGATGATAGGTACTCCAATTCAAACCATATTCATTATAGGAAACGCGTTTTGGTTCCCCTAGAACTTCTTCAACCTGCTGTTTGGTCTCGCCAATTTCTATATTATAAATAGAGAAGGTTTGCTCAAGAGGAGGCGTAAGTTCTGGTTCTTTGATTTTTTCTGGAATAGCGAGCTTATTGGGTGATGTCGGTTCATTTTTTAAATCTTCTATAATCGTTTGGATTGCCATAATAAAAGTGGTGACTCGAGCTTCTAATTCTCCACTTTGGATAAAGCTTTGAACATCTTCTTTTATATGATTGAAAGTGGAAACCACTTTTTCTTCGTTAAATTTATCGTCTATATATGTCCATCCAATGCTGATTAAAAAAATGAATGATAATAAGAGAAAAATTCTCCTCAAGATAATCCCTCCTTCCATCCATTTAGTGCGGATAAGATCCAGTCTTGCCATATTTTCTTAATTTAATATATGAGTGGAGTTCGCAATGTGCGAAGATATATATATTTGTACAACGCAATTCATCCAGTTGCGATAACAATTAAGTATAATACCATTATTAACAGGATAAGAATGTTTAACTCGATTCATCTTTTATAGTATAGTAGAATGTATGTTTAAGGAAGTAATTCGATAGAGTATCGCAAGGAGATTTAAATATATGAAATTAGTATCATGGAATGTAAATGGAATTCGTGCATGTGTGAAAAAAGGCTTTCTTGACTATTTTCACGAAGTGGATGCCGATATTTTTTGTATACAGGAATCAAAGCTTCAAGAGGGACAGATTGAGCTAGAGTTAGATGGCTATTACCAATTTTGGAATTATGCTGAACGAAAAGGGTATTCTGGTACAGCTGTTTTTACTAAGCATAAGCCAATTTCAGTGAGCTATGGTATAGGAGAACGGGATGACGAAGAAGAGGGTAGAAGCATTATTCTCGAGTTTGCTGATTTCTATTTAGTCAATGTCTACACGCCCAATTCAAAAAGAGACTTGGCGCGTTTAGATTATCGCCTCCAATGGGAGGAAGAGATTAGGAAATATCTACTTGAATTGAATTCGATCAAGCCTGTTATTTATTGTGGTGATCTTAATGTGGCTCACGAGGAAATCGATCTTCGTAACCCGAAATCGAATATTGGGAACTCTGGTTTTACGGATGAGGAAAGAGGAAAAATGACGGAATTGCTTAAGGCTGGTTTTGTAGATAGTTTTCGTCACCTTTACCCGGACAAGACGGATTCCTACACTTGGTGGAGCTATATGGCCAAGGTTCGTGAAAGAAATATTGGGTGGAGAATTGATTACTTCATTGTTTCCAATGCGTTAGAAAATAAAATTGAGGATGCGGAAATCCACCATGAAGTACTTGGTAGTGATCATTGTCCTGTTGTGTTAAAAATGGCTAACTTAAACGCATAGTTTATTTTATGATACAAATTTTGCAATCATGAAGCGTCCATATAATTCTCGTGTAGGTTGCGGAAAAATATTATGGGGAGTCTATGTGACTCTCCTTTTGTATTTGCAAATTTAGAGGAAAAACGGCAAAATTAAGCACAGAATACATAAAACATTAAAGCAACAAGAAAGTAGGAAATACATATGGCGGATTTTTTGTCCCTAGGAATTTCAAAGAAAGTCGTGGAACAGCTTGCGCACAATGGGATTGTCATTCCAACACCGATACAAGAGGCTGCGATTCCACATGTATTGAAAAATAAAGATATTATTGCGCAGGCGCAAACAGGGACGGGAAAGACACTTGCCTTCCTTTTACCAGTACTAGAAAAAATAGTGCCGGACTCTCCCGATGTACAGGCATTAATTGTCACACCGACAAGAGAATTGGCTCTCCAAATTACATCCGAAGTAAAGAAACTTATTGAGGATATGGATGGAGTTGAGGCTCTTGCTGTTTATGGTGGACAGGATGTAGAAAAACAGTTAAAGAAGCTAAAACGTTATGTTCAAATAGTGGTGGGTACGCCCGGACGATTATTGGATCATATTAGAAGAGAGACCCTTTCGTTAGGGAATATTTCTTTTCTTGTCCTCGACGAGGCTGACCAAATGTTACATATAGGATTTCTGAATGAAGTGGAGGATATTATTCGAGAAACTCCACGCACGCGTCAAACGATGCTATTTTCAGCAACTATGCCAGATGAAATCAAGACTTTGGCGAAAAAACATATGAACGCACCAGTCAATATTCAAGTGGAGAAAAAACAAGGTCCGGCGTTATCGGTTAAACAATTAGCGCTTCATACGACTGACCGGGCGAAGCAGGGTACGATTATAGAATTGATTGAGACTCATCGTCCATATTTAGCTGTGATTTTTTGCCGCACAAAGCGGAGAGTCACGAAGCTTTTTGGAATTTTAAAAACGCATGGCTTTTTATGTGATGAATTACATGGGGATTTATCTCAGGCTAAGCGGGAACAGGTGATGAAACGTTTCCGCGACGGAGAAGTCCAACTTCTTATTGCAACAGATGTGGCTGCACGTGGACTTGATGTAGAGGGCGTCACACATGTGTTTAACTATGATATTCCTCTTGATGCAGAAAGCTATGTTCATCGTATTGGGAGAACTGGTCGGGCAGGTATGAAGGGGCTAGCCATTACATTTTATTCATCTGCAGACCGTCCGACTCTTGATCTGATTGAAAAAGAGTTGAATATTCGTATTCCGAAGCAGAATATTGGCAATGTAGAAACAAAAGGACCGAAAGAAGAACGTAAACAACAACAGAGGGGTTCAAAATCAAAACCTAGAGAAGAGACTCGCGGTGAAAAAGGACGACCCTCTAAGAGAACGAAAGAACAAGGTTCGAAACAAAGAGATGGCAGAAGAACAGAAGAAAAAAAGCATAGGGATTCCAAACAAAAAGGCAATGCTACGGCAAGTAAAGGTAGAAGAAATGCTGGCTCTAAGCCAGGAACAAAGCCAGGGGCAAAACCATCTAATAGTAGAACTACGGTGAAAAAGAAACGAAGATAACCAACGATGGTACGGGATTTTTAAATAAAAGGAGTATCTTAAATGGAAGCTAATCAAGTATATATTGAGCGCTGTGATAAGGAAACAGAAAATCTATTAGCGGAAGAAGGACAAGCTTTTTTAAGCAATCCAATTGATTATTTACTTTCTCATAAAAATGAGTTTGTTTATATCGAGGCTACGCCATTTAACGAAATCGGGGTAGATGCGTTATCGATTGAGATAGACGATATCTTCGGAATGTACGATGTGATGCTAGGATTAAAGCTTCCAAAAAAGCTTGAGCCATCTATTAAAGCTTTTCTTAACCAAGAATTGCAGGGAGAAGACATTAAATTTGATTTAATGTTTGATCAAAATGATGGCTTATGGAATGTCAATTTCACGCTTAACTTTCTACCAGATTTTCGTGAAAGTATGACTTTTCAAGAGGCATTCACAAGTATTTATGAGTTTTTGGCAAAGTTAGTGAAGGAAGTAAAACAATAATCGTTGTGGACATGGTCGCTAGCCATGTCTTTTTGTTTCAACGTCATTTCATGCCATAATAAAGAAAATGGTATGTAGAGTTGGTGACGAATGTGAAGATTTTATGCATGGATGGTGGGGGCATTAGGGGTGTTTTTGCAGTTGCTATTTTAGCGGCGATCGAAGAAGAGATGGGCGAACCAATCAGTAATGCTTTTGATATCGTGGCAGGTACTAGTACAGGTTCGATTATTGCAGCAGCAGTAGCCGTGAAAAGAAAAATGAGCGACCTCCTCGAAGACTATAAGAAGTACGGGGAGAAAATTTTTCTACGCCAGGCAAAAGTAGGCTTATTTAAAACCGTCTATAGTGATCGGTATTTAAGACGCTTTTTTCAAAAAGCATTTGGTGACCTAACCCTAGCAGAAGTTGAAAAGCCATTGCTCATTCCGGCCGTGGATTTAACTCACGGAAATCCTTATGTTCATCGCTCAAATTTCGGCCAAGCGGAACATGAAAATGATTTATCGATAAAGGTTTGGGACGCTGTATTATCCTCTTGTTCCGCTCCTGTTTATTTTCCGCCAAACAATATGGGGAATAAGTTCTTATCCATTGATGGGGGACTTTGGGCAAATAACCCGTCACTTGTTGGAATTACAGAGGCAATGCATCATTTCAAAGAAAGGATTGAAAACATCCAAATTTTATCGATTGGGACCGGTAAGCAAAAAATCGATTTCACTGATGATGGGGAAACAAGCTGGGGAGTGAAACAGTGGCTCCCATTTCATCTTCCGAGCATGAAAGTTACACCAAAGCTACTTGATTTGGCACTTCATCTATCTTCAGAGTCCGTTTCTTATCAATGCGAACATCTACTCGGTTCAAACTATTTGAGGATAAATGAAGACCTCTGGGATGAAATTCCCTTTGATGAAGTGAAGTATATGGAACAACTAATCCAAACTGCATCTATTTGTATAGAAGGAAATAAGGATAGAATTCTCCAATTTATGAAGTAAAACCGCTAATTTTTAGTGTTAGCGGTTTTTATCATGATTCAAGTGTAGTAGAATGTAAATAGAATTATAAATCAGAATATTCTTACATAAGATTTATAAAAGAATCGGAAGGAGCGGATGAAAGTGCTATTAAAAGATTTGCTTGAGACAAATATTGACAAGCATGGGGAGTATCCGTTTTTATTCTTCAAAGATCATTCCTACACAAGTACGGAAACGAGAGTATTCTCCGAACAATTCGCAAATGGCTTAATTGAAATGGGCATCGAAAAAGGGGATCGAGTCATCGTATGTATGCCGAATTGTCCAGAAGTTTTATTTGCCTATCAAGGTATCACAAGAGCTGGTGCTGTTATTGTTCCAGTTATGTTTATGCTACATCCACGTGAAATTCATTTTATTGCTCGTAATTCTGGAGCCAAGGCGATTATTACCTCGTCACATATTTTACAGCATGTTGACATGGCATTAGAAGGATTATCTTCGAAACCAACTGTCATTGTTGTTGATGTAGCAACAAATGAAAAGGCTTACAATTTTTATGATGTGATGAAAAAACATACATCTGTAGAACGTGAACTAGCTGAAGGGCTTGATGAGAATGATGCAGCCATCATCCTTTATACGTCTGGAACAACAGGGAATCCAAAGGGAGTCGTACTTACTCATAAAAATCTTTTCTCCAATGCAGCTAATTCGTGTGAACATAGTAAAACAGAGCAAGGAACAACACTTGGAGTTTTACCCCTCGCACATGTGTATGGATTAACGATTTCTAATATTTGTTATTTGACGGGAAGCTCGATTGTTATTTTTCCAAAATTCGACTTGAATGAAGTGTTTGCAGCAATTGAAAAATATCAGGTTAAGAGCTTTTCAGCAGTCCCCGCCATGATTCATGCAATGCTTTCCTTTCCGAAGGCAGACGATTATGATATATCTTGCCTTGAGTCGGTTAGCTCAGGGTCAGCCCCACTCCCAGTAGCTTTAATACATGGATTTAAGCAAAAATTTGGAGCGGATGTGCAAGAGGGTTATGGACTTTCAGAAGCAGCCCCGATCGTTACTGCTCATGGAAAAGGAGCTACAATTAAACCAGGCTCTGTTGGTACACCAATTCCCGGTGTTGAAATTCGGATCGTGAATGAAGAAGGAGTTGAGCTTCCACGAGGTGAAGTTGGGGAATTAATTGTTCGAGGTGCTAATGTGACATCTGGATATTTTCAAAATGAAGAGGAAACGAATCGAGTTTTGAAGGATGGCTGGTTATTTACAGGCGACATGGGTCGTATGGATGAAGATGACTATTTATATATTGTTGACCGGAAGAAAGATTTAATTATTCGCGGTGGTTTCAATTTATATCCACGGGATGTAGAGGAAATTCTTAATACCCATAAAGGAGTATCAGAGGTTGCGGTCATTGGAATACCAGACGAGAGAATGGGAGAAGAAATGGTAGCTTGCGTGGTAAGAAAGCAGGACTCAGATGTAACCGAACAGGAATTAATCGCTTTTTGCCAAGAGCGTCTTGCTAAGCATAAAACCCCAAGAAAAGTTCTCTTTTTAGAATCCTTACCAAGAAACGGGGTCGGAAAAATCCTCAAGACCCACCTACGACAAACAGCTGCTGATTTAGATTCTGTTAAATAGATAGGTTTCTAGAATCTGAAATAACAATATAAAGAAAGTGCTAAATCGAATCTAGGTTTAGCGCTTTTATGTTTGTAAAGTACCAACTTAAAACGATTTTCAAATCGAAAAGCATATAATCATAAATAATTTTGAAAATATGCCTTAATGTAGCACCCCAAGAAGCGCACTTTTTTATAATATTGAAAAGGAGTTCGATGACAAAATGGAGATCATCGCCATTTATTTAGTTTTTGGGGTATTTATTATTTCAGGTATTTATGCGATTGCAGATTTTCGACCTTGGTATATTTTTTCTACTTTGTACGTTGCCTGGTTTCCTCTAATATGCGTTGGAATGATTTTAACTTTATTCATGGATTTAGAAGAAGTTTCCAATAAGTTAAACAGACAAAAACACAAATCCAAGAAATAAATCCAAAAACTGAGACAATTGTAGTTTCTGACCAACCGTACTTTAAGCCAAAGTGATAGTGAATGGGTGTCATTCTAAAAATACGCTTATGAGTAAGTTTAAATGACGAAACTTGTAAAATGACCGAAAGTTCTTCTGCAAAGTACACAAAGAACAAAATGGGGATTAAAATTTCCACTTTCTCAATAACTGCAAGAAATGAAAGCGATCCCCCAATGGCTAATGATCCTGTATCCCCCATAAAGGCTTTTGCAGGATATATATTGTAAATGAGAAAGCCGAGTAAACATCCAATCATAATTAAACAGAAAAGTTGCACCTCTGAGCTGTCAGAAACGATAAAAAAGAAAAAGTATGAAGGGATTGCAACAACTCCTAAAAGACCATCTAACCCATCCGTAAAATTTATGGCATTTGCAGAACCTACAACAAATAACGTGATCACAATTATATATAGCATTATTGGAAGATCTAAAGAAATATCTTTATAAATGTGAATACTGGTATCTATGCCTAATTCGTGGATTACGTAAAAAAGTAAAGCTCCAGTGAAAATAAATTGAAAAATAAGTTTGGTACGACTTGAGACACCTAATGGGTCCTGGCGGGAAGCTTTCCAAAAATCGTCCAAAAAGCCAACAAAACTAAAAAGAATGTATGTAATAAATAAGAAATACATTAATGGAGTAGGTGAGAAAAGGAGTGATATTATAATTCCTACAAAAAGAATAATTCCAAACATTAACGGAGTCCCTTTTTTTAACTGATGATCTGAAGGAAGTTCTTTTCTTATCGGTTGAATCAACTTAAGCTTTCTCAAAACAGCTATTAGTACGGGGGATAAAATTGAAACAGCAACAAAAGCAATTACTGCTGGAATTATTTGATTACTCACGTGTCATTTACTCCTTCTCTCTTTAACTATAATATTAATTTCTATAAAGAGCATTCGATTCCTCTATTTATTCAAGGTTATGTTTTATATGTTTATGCATCTAAATGGGGAGGTTGTTCAATTGGCGTCCCTTTTTTTAAAAATAAAAGGGGAATTTAGTTGAAAGTTTTACATATCCGCCGAGAAGGCTTAAGGACTCCCCCTCGGAAAGCGTTCGCCTGTAGTGGAAATCAACCATTACATAAACAAACAAAAAGAGGAGTCCCAAGCTTTTGGGACATCCTCTTTTCAGATCTATTCGTAAATTCATTGACTTTTTAAATCAGTAATTGGTAATGTAATAACTTTGCCACCGATTTGCACATGAACGGTGTCGTTAAAAATAGCTTTCACTAATCCTTTTAAGGAAATCTGTGAATCAACTTTTAAATTTTTGTTTTCAGGGGTTTTTGTCATGTTTTTTCACCCTCCAGAAATTAAGTTAATTAAGCACTATTAACATCAGAAAAATAATTATTAATATTATATAGCAGAAGTTTAAAAATGATCAAATAAAACATCTGAAATTTGAAGAGAATGTTTGTTGACCCATTTAAAAACAAGCCGTTAATAACTTAAAGGTTTCTTATTTTAAGGAATTAGACGCTAAAACAATGTAGTGCTTATGCGATACAACAGTCAATGGAGTCTCTAATTTCAAGTAATTCGCATCTGTATCATTCAACTTTACGATAACGCTTTCTTCACGGATACGAGTAACTTCTCCAATAAACTGTTCTCCGTTTCTAGAAAATTGTATTCTATCCCCTAAACTTGCCTTCTGTGAATTCAATTGCAAGACGACTCCTCAAACTAACAGAATAGAGCTCATGTTCATCCGACCATTATACAAGGGGTGTTAGAAGATAATGTATCAAATAAACATGAACCATAGTTCAAGTATTACATGAGCGAAATAGAGTGTCAACAAAAACGTGAACTCTAGTTCATTTTTTATTCCTGTGATATAATGATTTACGAGGTGACGATGATGACTGAAATGGACGAGACGCAATTGATTGGTTCGCTGCCAATCATTCCGAAGCAGGCTCGAGCACATGAAAAGAGAGATGCCTTATTAAAAAGTGGCCGTACCTTATTTATTGAAAAAGGATATGACCAAACGAACGCAAAGGAAATTGCTCAACATGCAGGTGTTGCAACAGGCACCTTTTATCGATATTTTTCAGATAAAAGACAACTTCTTATGTCCATACTCGAGGACAAGCTCGAAAGCTTACTACCACCAGAGCCACTTTGGAGTAACGTTAATCCAGAGGAATATCTTTCGTCACTATTGGAAGACCATTTTAATCGCTTGAAAGAAAAAGGCATTCATCGTGTTCTACCAGAGTTGCTTCACCGTGACCCTGAACTTGCGAAGGTATTAGTAAATGCGAAAAGAAATATCGTTGCACGGATTCATCAGGGGCTTGAAAAAGCAAAAGAGCAAGGGTTTACTTGGGAAGATTTAAACCTAGAAACTGTTTCATGGACGGTTATGTCGATACTTGAAAAATTACCCGAAATGTACACTGAAATTGGAACTCAACCAAATTTCGGTGAATTAGCGAAGATTATTTGCAGACTTGTGTTTCCTCCCGAAAAAATCGATGTTATTAGTAATTTGAAAAACAACTAGAGATGAGTGAAAGTATGGATATTCAAGAACTGAAGAATTTAAAGACGGAATTAACAAGATTCATGATGGCTTATAAATTTGCATTAGACGAAATGAATACGAAGATTAATATCTTAAAAGAGGAATTTCAATACATTCATGAATATAACCCAATTGAGCATGTTTCTTCTCGGGTAAAATCACCGGATGGCATTTTAAAAAAGGTGATGAGAAAAGGGCATGAACTATCATTAGCGTCAATTAGAGAACAAGTTAAAGATATTGCGGGGATTCGCATAACATGTTCTTTTATATCTGATATATATGAAATAAGTGAGATGTTAAAGAAACAAAAAGATGTAAAAATCCTAAATTGTAAGGATTATATTCAAAATCCAAAGCCAAACGGCTATCAAAGCCTTCATTTGATCGTTGAGATCCCGATTTTTATGTCAGACCGTGAAGAGCATATACCGGTAGAAATACAAATAAGAACGATTGCGATGGATTTTTGGGCAAGTCTTGAGCATAAAATATTTTATAAATATAACAAAGCTGTACCTGACCATTTGATAACAGAGTTAAAGGAAGCAGCCATCACGGCAGGGGAGCTTGATCGAAAAATGGAGCGACTCCATAAGGAAATGATAACGATCAAGCAACTAGATAATGAAAATACAACTAAAAAATTATTATTAGGGATAGACGAGGAAACATTTAATCTCCCTACGTATCTTTTAGAATCTTTAACAAAAAAAGTATAATGTAAGATGTAAAGCACAAGAGGCATTTTGAAAAATTCGAATGCCTTTTGTGCTTTTTTGTTAGGTATATTGATTTCTTTGTAAGAATTTCTTACTAATTTTACAAAAAATTAATAGATCAATGGTAAAATAATATACATTATATGGAATAGCATTATTGGTGGATTATTTTTACACGTATTTGTTAAAATTTAACAAGTTCGTACGATTTACTTAGTCTATCAGTAATTTTTCTTTAATATACTCGGGTGATAAAAGTATTTGTAGAAGGGATGGATTAGATGCAGCAATATAAGGAGGATATGTCTGTAGCAAAATACTTGTTTCACCACGGAAAAAACTTCAGAGCTTATGATTATTTAGGTTCTCATTTTTCTGAATATAAAGAAAAGTGTGGATATGTATTTAGAGTATGGGCCCCAAATGCAAGTGCAGTTTCTATTGTTGGAGATTTTAATCATTGGGACCCTCAGTCGCACCCCATGGTCAAAGAAACGAACGAGGGAATATGGGAGCTTTTTGTGGAAGGGTTAGAAGAGTTCTCCTTATACAAATATGCGGTGACCACGAAGGACGGTCGGGTGCTTTTTAAAGCTGACCCTTATGCGGTTTATAGTGAAACAAAGGAGAAAACGGCCTCTTATACGTATCGATTTGCTGACAAATTTACATGGACTGACTATGATTGGCAAATGGTTAAAGAGAAGCAGAATATTTATGAGAGTCCATTGAATATATATGAGGTACATTTAGGGTCGTGGAGAAAAACGGCTGACGACGGGTACCTGAACTATCGTGCGATTGCGAACGAACTGATTCCTTATGTGAAAAAGATGGGGTATACCCATATTGAACTTTTGCCACTTGCTGAGCATCCGTTCGACGGATCTTGGGGGTATCAGGTTTGCGGCTATTATAGTGTTACTTCGCGATTTGGGAAACCTGAGGACTTCATGTATTTCGTCAATTTAGCTCACGAACATGGGATAGGCGTCATCATGGATTGGGTTCCTGCTCATTTTCCAAAGGATGCCCACGGATTATATGAATTCGATGGTCAGCCTTTGTATGAATATAAAGATCCGTTAAAACAGGAGCATAAGCAGTGGGGAACGCGAATTTTTGACTTTGGTAGAAAAGAAGTTCAGGCTTTCCTCATTTCAAATGCAATCTTTTTTATGGAAAAATATCATATTGATGGTCTCCGAGTGGATGCAGTTGCCTCCATGATTTACTTGAATTACAACAGAGAAAGTGGTGAATGGAGGCCAAATGCTTACGGAGGCGAAGGAAATCTTGAAGCGATTGACTTCATAAGAACATTGAATCATACCGTATTAACCAATTTTCCTCATACTTTAATGATAGCGGAAGAATCGACCGCATGGCCAGGCGTGACACTTCCTCCTTCCCATAATGGATTAGGTTTCAATTACAAATGGAATATGGGTTGGATGAATGATGTCTTATCATATATGGAAGTTGACCCCATTGCACGCCAGTATCATCATGGTAAACTTACTTTTCCAATTGTCTATGCTTGTGACGAAAACTTCATCTTACCGATTTCCCATGACGAGGTCGTTCATGGAAAACGTTCCTTGTTAGATAAAATGCCAGGGGACTACCACGATAAATTTGCAGGCGTACGTAGCTTTCTCCTCTATATGCTCAGTCATCCTGGTAAAAAACTTATGTTCATGGGCTGTGAAATCGGTCAATTCATTGAATGGAATTACAAAAAAGAGCTTGAATGGTTCCTCTTAAAATATGAATCTCATAAGAAGTTGCAAACCTTTTTTAGTCATGCGAACCATTTTTATTTACAAAACCGTCCGCTATGGGAATTAGATTGCTCCGGCGATGGATTCAAATGGATTTGCCATTCAGACCATACAAGAAATATACTCTCCTTCCGACGAATGGATAAAGCGCAAAATGAATTAGTGATCGTTGTGAACTTTTCTCCGGTCCTATGGGAGGATTACTACGTTGGTGTACCAGAGAAAGGTCAATATAAAGAAATATTCAATACAGACTTAAAGAAATTCGGTGGTTCAGGGATACGTAATCGCAAGCTACTTGGAACAACAGATGAACCGATGCATGAGCTCGACCAATACATTTCAATAACTTTACCACCTTTAACAACACTTGTGATTCAACACACAGAGCAAAAAAGCGTGAGAATTTAAAGAAAGTATTCAATTGAGGCTGTTTTCGTAAAGACTGTTGTTAAAATCCTACTGCCGATTTTAACGTAGAAATAATCAGTTGGTGCATTCTAGCTAGATTGCAAGCTCTTTTCTCATTGATTTACGATTCAGTTATCACTGAAAACAAAGATTACTTTATTGATTTTTTGCTCCAAAAGCAACAAAGTTTGAGAAAAGAGCCTTAATTAAAGGGGGAGCTGAAGATGTTTCGGAAGAAAAAATGTGTAGCGATGTTACTAGCAGGTGGTCAAGGAAGTAGATTGCATGTATTGACGAAGCAAATTGCAAAACCGGCCGTCCATTTTGGTGGGAAGTACCGAATTATTGATTTTACTTTATCGAATTGCATTAATTCTGGCATTGATACTGTTGGAGTTTTAACTCAATATCAACCATTAGAATTAAATGATTATATTGATAATGGGGAACCTTGGGATTTGGACCGGTCTCATGGAGGTGTTCACATCCTTCCTCCGTATCAACAAGTAAAAGGTGGAGATTGGTACAAAGGGACAGCAAATGCAATCTATCAAAATATGAATTTTATCGATCGATACCAGCCTGAATATGTCATTATTCTTTCTGGTGATCATATTTATAAAATGGATTACAACAAAATGCTTGAGTACCATATTGAGAAGGATGCAGATTGCACAATTGCGGTTCTTTCGGTACCAATGGAAGAAGCGAGTCGCTTTGGCATTATGAATACGTATGAGGACGGAAGAATTTATGAGTTCGAAGAGAAGCCAAGTATTCCGAAAAGTAACAAGGCATCGATGGGTGTATACATTTTTAAAAAGGAAGCACTGTTCCGCTATTTAACGGAAGATGAAGAGGATGAGAATTCCTCAAAAGATTTTGGAAAAAATGTCATCCCAGCAATGTTGTATTCTGGCGAAAAAATGTTCGCTTACCCATTTGAAGGCTATTGGAAAGACGTGGGAACACTCCAATCATTATGGGAAGGAAATATGGATCTATTAGGGGATTGTCCAAAGCTTGATTTAAATGATCAGAAGTGGAAAATCAGTTATCGCCACTATCCTGACCACCCTCATTTTATCGGGAACGATGCTTCTGTTAGGAACAGTGTGATTGCTGAAGGCTGTGAAATTCATGGTACCGTCATAAATTCTGTTCTTTTTAGTGGAGTGACAGTTGAAGAAGGGGCTGTCATTAAAGACAGTGTTGTCATGCGAAATACATTCGTGAGCGAAGGCGCAACCGTTAATTATAGCATCGTCGACGTAGGTGTCTATGTCGGAAAGGATGCAAAAGTTGGAGAGGACCGCGGTAATGGGGGAGAGCTAACGGTTTTAGGCAGCAATGTCAAAGTAAAGGATTTTACACAAATTTCTAGCGGAGAAATTATCGATAGCAATTTGTATTTGAAGTATATCGAGAAGTCCCATTTAAAGGGCATATTAAAGGTGATCAAATCGGATGATGTCATTTATTCCAGTAGACAGGAAAGAGAGGCTATCGAATGAATGCACTAGGAATTGTATTTTCTAATATCAACGATAAACAAGTACCAGAAATCACAAAAAAACGCATCATGGCTTCCGTGCCTTTTGGTGGAAGATATCGTCTAATCGATTTTGTACTTTCCAATATGACAAACTCTGGCATTAATAATATTGGCATTGTGACAAAAAGAAACTATCAAAATTTAATGGACCATATTGGCACAGGAAAAGCATGGGATCTAGCCAGAAAAAGAGGTGGCATTCGCCTATTACAATCTTTCTCAGATGACGCTGAGGAAGTCGTTCAGATTGATAATCGTTTAGAAACATTAAAAGGGATTATGTACTATTTAGACAAAACGAATGAGAAATATGTCGTACTCTCAGACTGTGATATTGTTTGTAATATTTCCTATTCTGATATGCTAAAAGGGCACCAGGAAAATCATGCTGATGTGACGATTTTATATAAGAAAAATCAAGAAAATACGACCTGGAAAGAAAAAAGACCTGTTTTTAAACTAGATAAAAATGAACGTATTGCAAAGATTGAAAGATCGACAAATATAAAAGTTGGAGATGCTCTGTACTTAGGAACCATGATTGTACAGAAGGATTTCCTAAAAAAGCAAATTTCACTAGCCATTAATAAAGGATATACCAGCATTCTAGATTATTGGGCTGACCACACAGAGCACTTCCTCGTAAAAGGCTTCGAATTTAAAGAGTATTTCGCTTACATTGATTCACTAGAAAGCTATTTAAAAAGTAATTTAGATTTATTGAAAATGTCTGTTCGAGAGGACTTATTCCGGAAACCTTATCGTCCGATTTATACAAGTGTGAATGATTCAGCACCAACGAAGTATGGACCGTCAGCAGTTGTCGAAAATTCAATTATTGCAGATGGCTGTATTATCGATGGGACAGTGAAAAATTCGATTATTTTTCGCGGTGTGAAGATTAAGAAGTATGCGACCGTGAGCAATAGTATCGTTATGCAAGATTGTGAGATCGGGATAAATGCTACATTGAATCATATCGTCACCGACAAAAACGTTCAAATTGGTGAAAACCGAATGCTATGTGGGCATGAAACCCATCCGTTTTATATAGAAAAAGGGAGTAGGATTTAGTGCAAATATAGTCATAATGAACGGAGATGAAATTTGATGAGAAAACAAGTCATCCAACAACGGACGATCGCAGATAAAAAAGTGGAGCCAAGTGTTCCTTTAGAAATAAAAATCATGGGTAGTCATTCATCTGAAGAAAGTGCTCCACCAATAGAAGGCCCTATTTTAATCAAAAAAGAACGAGTAATCATTAATGATGAAGTTGAAGGTAATGGTAAAGGTCGGAAAATTAACATTTTGATGGCTGCTTCTGAAGGAGTACCGTTTTTTGTAACGGGTGGCTTAGGTGAGGTAATTGGAGCGTTACCAAAAGCGATTATGAAAGATAATAAAGACCGTTTTGATGTGCGCGTTGTCCTCCCTCTCTACGATTCTATTAGCCCACAAGAAAGAAATAAGATGCAGTTCTTAGGGCATTTCCATGTTGAGCTTGCCTGGAGAAAACAATATTGTGGTGTCTTCCGCACAGAAAAAGATGGGATTACTTATTACTTTATCGACAATGAGTTTTATTTTAAACGTGCGATTCCATATGGATATGATGACGATGGTGAACGATTTGCCTTTTTTAGCAAAGCAGTATTGGAAAGCATTCACGTGATGGACTTTGAACCAAATATTATTCATTGTCATGATTGGCAAACAGCGCTCATTCCAGTATATCTTCATTTCAGCTATCACCACTTACATCTAAAGTCACTCTTCACGATTCATAACATCGAATACCAAGGAAAAAATAACTTGCACATGCTAGAGGATATTATTGGATTACCTGCTGAAGCACGAAGTGTTTTGGAATATAATGGATGCGTGAACTTAATGAAAGCCGCAATTGAATGTGCTTATCATGTTAATACGGTAAGCCCTAATTATGCGAGTGAATTGAAGAATGATTACTTCGCGAAAGGATTAGCGAGAATCATCCAAAGAAATGGGCAAAAAGTTAAGGGGATTCTAAATGGGATTGATATGGATTTGTATAATCCTGAAACAGATCCAGCGATTTTTGTGAATTACAATCAACAGACGATTGAAAAGAAAAAATTGAATAAAACCGAGCTGCAGCGTCTTGTTAATTTACCAGTAGAGGAGAAGGTTCCTCTTTTTGCCATCGTTAGCAGACTCGTTACTCATAAAGGCATTGATATTGTTGCTGCCATGATGGAGAAATTGTTAAGCGAAAAGGTACAGGTCGTTATTTTAGGAATTGGCGAGCGTAAATTCGAGGACTATTTCAAATGGCTTCAAGACCAATACCAAGGAAAAGTTGCTTCCCTGATTACCTTTAATCAAGATTTAGCAAGAAAGATTTATGCTGGATCTGATTTTTTCCTCATGCCATCGAAAAGTGAGCCATGCGGATTGGCACAAATGATTGCTTCAAGATATGGAGCCGTTCCAATTGTTCATGGTGTTGGTGGCTTGCGTGATACAATTCAAGATTGCTCAAAAGGCGAAGGAAATGGGTTCGTCTTTGAACAATATAACGGGAATGATCTATTGCACTCTATCTTCAGAGGTTTAGAGACGTATAAAAACGAGCAAGATTGGAATGCATTGGTCGAATGGATCATGGGCATTGACTTTAGTTGGGGAAAATCAGCAAGAGAATATGAGAGACTCTATATGGAATTGGATAAAGTTTTAATTTAATTTTACGATTTCACCAAAAAAGTCAGTTTGGCCCTGTTCGCTTTTTCACTTACCTTCGGACATTGTAAATCGATTCAGGCGACTGGATATAGATAGAGTAATTTGAATTGGGACGATTAAATGGACACGCATAGAGCCTTGAACTTTTTAGACAGATTTGACTGGAGGTATTTCCATGCAATCCACGTTAACAAGTAAACAATTAGGCGTGCTCATTAAAAATAAATTGTCACGCCACTATGGGATTTCGGCTGAGGAAGCTGACCGGAAGCAGATGTACAAAACATGTGCAAGAGCGGTCGTTGAAATTCTTTCTGACAAACGTACAAGATATTATCAAAAATTAAAAGATCAAGAGAAAAAGAAAGTGTACTATCTTTGCATGGAATTTTTAGTAGGGCGTTCGCTAAAAAATAATCTCTATAATTTAGGTTTGGAAAAGGAATTTCGTGAGGTATTAAAGGAATGGAATTTTGACCTAGAAGAGCTTTACGAAGATGAACCTGATGCAGGGTTAGGAAATGGAGGTCTTGGACGCCTAGCTTCGTGTTTTATGGATTCACTAGCTACGATGGAATATCCTGCGATGGGATATTCGATTTGTTATGAGTACGGACTTTTTAAACAGAAAATTGTGGATGGTTGGCAAATGGAGCTTCCGGATATTTGGTTGCCTGGTGGAGACGTCTGGCTTAATCAACGAAACGATTTAGCTTTTCGCGTGAAATTTAATGGTCATGTCGAAGAAATTTGGACAAATGACGGGCTGAAGACGAATTACACGGATTATGATGAAGTCGAGGCAGTTCCATACGATATGATGATTTCAGGAGCGAACTCTGAAGGAGTGGCGATCTTAAGGTTATGGCGTGCCAGAGATGTGGATAAGTTCGATATGAAATCCTTTGCTAAAGGTGACTATAACCGAGCGATGAATGAAAAAATGAATGCTGAGCTCATCTGTAAAGTTCTGTATCCGTCAGATAATCATTTTGAAGGAAAAACCTTACGCTTACGGCAGCAATATTTTCTTGTTTCAGCGTCGATACAGAACATCATATCTGATCATCTTCAGCAATTTGGTACATTAGATAATTTTAGCGAAAAAATTGCTATTCATATTAACGACACGCATCCTGCTCTTTGTATTCCTGAGCTTATGCGAATTTTACTTGATGATTATCATTATAGCTGGGAAAATGCCTATAACATGGTGATAAGTACCGTGAGTTATACGAATCATACTGTTTTATCAGAAGCGCTTGAAACATGGCCAGAGGAGCTTATAAAACAGCAATTTCCAAGAATTTATGGAATCATTCAAGGAATGAATGAATCGTATTGTCAAGAAATGTGGAATCGTTATCCTGGTGAGTGGGGAAAAATTGAACGCATGGCGATTATTAGCCATGGTCAAATAAGAATGGCTAATTTATGTGTAATCGGATCATCCTCTGTGAATGGGGTTTCAAAGCTACATTCTGATATTTTAAAAAGTCAGGTTTTTTCTGATTTTTATCAAGCATCCTCTGAAAAATTCACCAATGTTACGAATGGGTTTGCCCATAGAAGGTGGATCTGTCAGGCAAACCCTCGTTTAACCAGATTGCTAGATGATTGCATTGGTGAAGAGTATAAAAAGGATGGGCGGAAACTAGCTGACTTCAAACGGTATTCGGACAACCGAAGTATCTTACGTCAGTTAAGGGACATTAAGTTAGCGAATAAGATTGATTTTTCAAACCTCATGGACCAAAAGGGAGTTAGCATTGATCCCCATTCGATTTTCGATGTACAAGCAAAGCGATTACACGAATACAAACGGCAGTTGCTAAATGTTCTAAAAATCATTTCTTTGTATTTGGATTTAAAAGACGATCCCAATTTGGTTATGCCTCCGCAAACTTTTCTATTTGCAGCAAAGGCAGCACCTGGCTATTATATGGCGAAGGAAGTCATACGATTAATTTGGCATTTGAGTGCGGATATTGAAAAGGATCCTGTTTTACGAGAAAAGATACGGGTTGTTTTTCTTGAAAATTACTGTGTGACGATGGCGGAAGCGTTAATGCCAGCAGCTGAGATTAGTGAACAAATCTCTCTTGCAGGTAAAGAGGCAAGTGGAACTGGAAATATGAAAATGATGGCGAATGGTGCTCTTACAATCGGGACGATGGATGGGGCGAATGTTGAGATTTTCGAAGCGGTCGGCAACGAAAATATGTTTATTTTTGGCATGAGTGCAGAGGATGTAGAGCGAAAATGGGCTGAAGGCTATGAGGCTTCTTCTTATTATCATAATAAAGAGAAGATACATAGAGTCGTCGAGAGCTTGCGTCGAGGGTTTAATGGAGAGTCATTTGACTCAATTTATCGCTACCTAATCGTAGGTGACTTTGGTGTGGGCGATCCATATATGTGTCTGGCTGATTTTGAAGATTATTTGAAGGTCCATCAGCAACTACTCGATGTCTACCTGGACCAGCATAAATGGAATCAGATGTCATTATTTAACATTGCGGGAGCCGAACGTTTTGCTGCTGATCGAAGTATTATGGATTACGCAAGAAATATATGGAACATTACACCTCTGCATTAAGGAGCTGTCAGTTTGGAAAATCGCATTTGTTCACGATTTGAGGGAGGAAATTTCCGTCATCCATCAGGAGCGGTTCCGACACATGCCTCGATTCTGTTTGAGATAGAGGTTCCTCGTTTTTATGGATTCAAAGAGGTTTCGCTTGTCGTAATAAACGATCGTACTCATCAGTACCATCGTTTGAAGATGGACTGGAAAGGGATGGAGTGCGGGCGAGATATTTATGAACTAGACATCGAGATAGATGATGTTGGACTGTATTGGTATTACTTCCAATTAGAATCGGTCACTGAGGTGCAGTATTTCGGAATGCATGATACTGGCATTTCGGAAACCGAGCCACCATCCTGGCAACTAACGGTCTATGACAAGGAATTTACAACACCAGATTGGATTAAAGGTGGTATCTTCTATCATATTTTTGTTGACCGCTTTGCACGTGTTGGGAAAACGATGCTAAAAGATGATATCTTTTTGCGCGACGACTGGGGTGGGCTCCCAACCTACAAACCAAATGAAGAGGGAGTAGTGCTTAATAATGATTTCTTTGGTGGTAATTTAAAGGGAATCATTAATAAATTGGACTATATTCATTCACTAGGAGTGACATGTCTATATTTAAGCCCTATTTTTGAGGCTTATTCGAACCATAAATACGATACGGGTGATTTTACTAAAATCGACCCGATGTTTGGGAAGTTAGCTGATTTTCATAGACTTTGTAAGGAAGCAGAAAAAAGAGGAATCCGAGTCATTTTGGATGGCGTCTTTAATCATGTTGGCTCAGATAGTGTTTATTTTAACAAAAAGGGAAGATATGAAGAGATTGGGGCTTATCAATCGAAGGCTTCCCCTTACTTTTCTTGGTTTAAATTCATCGATTACCCTGACGATTATGAAAGTTGGTGGGGAATTAAGACCTTGCCATCAGTCAATGAGGAAGAGCTCACTTATGTTGATTTTATTACAGGTAAGCATGGAGTTGCGAGTAGATGGCTAGAAGAAGGAGCATCAGGATGGAGACTCGATGTTGTGGATGAATTACCTGATCCATTCATTGAAAAAATTCGTAAAGTGATGAAAAGCTCTCAACCAGATTCCTTGTTAATTGGTGAAGTATGGGAGGATGCATCAAATAAAATAGCTTATGGACATCGGAAAAGTTATCTGTTAGGGAAACAGTTGGATAGTGTGATGAACTATCCGTTTATGAACGCTATTATTGAGTTTGTGCGAAATGGGGAAGCGGAGCAACTGGATACTGTAGTAACTAGTATTTTACAAAACTATCCAATGTGTGTCGTAGAATGCTTAATGAATATGTTGGGCACTCATGATACCCAACGTATTTTAACGGCTTTGGGAGGAAAAGACTTAAGCCACGCACCGAAAGAAGAGCAAGCGGATACATGTATGACAAAGAGTGAAAGACAAGTTGCGATTCAGCTATTAAAAATGGCTTCGCTCCTGCAAATGACATTGCCAGGTGTCCCGTGTATTTATTATGGTGATGAAGCGGGAATGGAAGGATATAATGACCCTTTTAATCGAAGATGTTTCCCTTGGGGCCATGAAGAGAGAGAGCTAGTTGAGTGGTATCAGATGTTAGGTGCAATTCGAAAAGATTGGACCGTTTTTAAAGAAGGGGAATATGAAACGATTTATAGCAAGGAACGTGTTTATCTTTTTCAGCGTACAGATGGGACAGAAAAAGTTGTCATAGGTGTGAATCGTTCAGAAGAGCCTTTCCGAATGGATGTGGAGAACGAGTACAGAGACCTTCTTGAATCAAAAACAGTTACAGGCGAATATGTTCTTCAACCAAATGGTGTCTGTTTTCTAGGAACACGATAAACTACTTCGACTCTAAGTCGGAGTTTTTTTACCTTAAGTATGACATTTATCATGTATAGCATGTGACAACTATGTCTACCATAATTTATAGCCTTTGTTATGATAAGAAAAAACGAATGACGAAGGGATGCTAATACATGATCAATCAAAAGCAAAAGCAAAAACAGCTTCGTAAAGAGATGGCCCCTTATGAGAAATCTGCTACACGCAAAAGTATCTTCCAGTTGATAAACACATTTGTCCCATTTTTTCTATTATGGGTGCTGGCATATCAAAGCTTGGACGTTTCATTAGTTCTTACGTTCTTATTGTCAATTGTTGCGGCTGGATTTCTAGTTCGCATATTCATCATTTTTCATGATTGTTGTCATTACTCATTTTTCAAAAATCGGAAAGCAAACGATATTCTAGGAACGATTACAGGGATTCTAACGTTATTTCCGTATCGTCAATGGCAGCATGATCATTCTGTTCATCACGCGACAAGCTCGAACTTGGATAAGCGAGGAACGGGTGATATTTGGATGTTAACAGTCGATGAGTATTTAGAAGCTTCAAAAATGACAAGATTAAAGTACCGATTATATCGAAATCCATTTGTTATGTTTGTTCTCGGTCCGATTTATCAATTCTTAATTATTAATCGTTTCAATCGTAAAGGTGCACGTAAAAAAGAGCGTATGAGCACGTATATAACGAATACGGCGTTCGTTGCCCTAATCGTCCTACTTGGCTTGACGGTTGGTTGGATTCCGTTGTTAGTGATTCAAGGTACGATCTTTATGGTTTCAGGCGCGGCAGGAATTTGGTTGTTCTACGTTCAACATACATTTGAAGATTCGTACTTCGAAGAGGATGAACATTGGGAATATGTTCGTGCTGCTGTAGAAGGAAGTTCTTATTACAAGTTACCGAAAATCCTCCAATGGATGACTGGAAATATTGGCTACCACCATGTACATCATTTGAGCCCAAGAATTCCAAATTATCAGCTTGCAGAGGCACATGAAAATACGCCACCGTTACAGCAAGTGCCAACGGTAACGCTTGGAACTAGTATCGCCTCGCTTAAATTCCACTTATGGGATGAGGAGGAAAAGAATTTTGTTGGCTTCAGAGCGATCAAGGAAAAAATAGCTCAAGAAAAATCGAAAAAATCAAAAGTAGGTAGTCCTGTCAAATCTTCATAATGGAAAAAGGCCGTTTCTTAACTTAGAACGGCTTTTTTATGCTAAAATTGCGAAAAAGACAATCAAAAAGGATACAAAAAATGAATATTAAAAAACAAAAAATGATGCAAAAGTTCTCAGGAATATCACCATATATATGGGCTCTTTTAAGTATCCTGCCGTTTTATTTTATTTTTCAGTCTTCGTCGACGATGGAGATTGTGACGGGAATTATACTCACTGCGCTCTTTTTTATCGTCTATCGATTTGCGTTTATTTCAAAAAGATGGTCGGTCTATTTATGGTCTATCATTTTGATTAGCATTTCGATGACCATGTCGATTCTGTTCGATTATATATATTTCGCCTTTTATATTGCCTATTACAATGGGAATATCAAAAAAAAGGCAGCGTTTATTACTTTGTATGTCGTTCACTTAGTCTTTACAACGGCAGCCATCAACTATAATTTTGTCATGCAAAAAGAATTATTTATCGAACAAATTCCTTTTGTCATTGTGATTTGGATAAGTGTCATACTCCTTCCATTTAACCTCTATAATAAAAAAAAACAAGGAATCTTAGAGGAAAAGCTAGAGGATGCAAACAAAAGAATTTCAGAGTTAGTTAAGCAAGAGGAACGTCAAAGGATTGCACGTGATCTTCATGATACTTTAGGACAAAGGCTCTCTTTAATTGGACTTAAAACGGATTTAGCGCAAAAATTAATATATAAAGATCCAGAACAAGCTAAGAATGAATTAAAAGACGTGCACCAAACAGCTAGAACAGCGTTGAGCGAGGTTCGCAAAATGGTTTCCTCAATGAGAGGGATACGCTTAAAAGAAGAATTAGTCCATGTGGACCAGCTACTTACTGCTGCTGGAATCGAACTTATTGTAGCGCAGAAAGAGCCGACAGCAAATGTTTCGTTGTTTTTAGAAAATATTTTAAGTATGTGTTTGAAAGAGACTGTTACAAATGTTGTGAAGCATAGTAAAGCTACCACCTGCCAAATCAGCATTGAACAAACAATGAACGAAGTGACGGTTACAGTGAGTGATAACGGCACCGGTTTAAAAGAAGCTGATGTGGGAAAAGGTAGCGGTTTACTCGGAATCAGGGAGAGACTTGAGTTTGTTAACGGAATGTTTGAGATTCTTGAAGGTGATGGAACAACGATCGTTATGAAAGTACCGAACGTGATGAAACGGATTGGAGGTGAGCAAGTTGATTAGAATTGTGATTGCTGAAGACCAACGGATGTTACTTGGTGCATTGGGCTCTCTGCTTAGCCTAGAGCATGACATGGAAGTGGTAGGAAAAGCTTCAAATGGTGAGGAAGCGATAGCACTCGTTCATGAGCTTAAGCCAGATATATGTATTATGGATATTGAGATGCCTGGAAAAAGTGGACTAGATGCTGCAGAGGAATTGAAGGGTCAAGGATCTGAGGTGGTTATTCTTACGACGTTTTCTCGAACTGGTTATTTTCAACGAGCATTAAAAGCAGGTGTAAAAGGGTATTTATTAAAAGATAGCCCTAGTGAAGAACTTGCGAACTCGATTCGAAATGTGATGTCAGGAAGAAGAGTGTATGCACCTGAATTAATGGATGACATGTATGCTGAAGATAATCCGCTTACCGACCGAGAGCTCGAAGTACTCGAACTTGTTGCTGATGGTAGAAACACAAAGGAGATAGCCGAAGAACTCAGTATTAAAACAGGTACTGTACGGAATTATATTTCGACTATTTTAGATAAATTAGGTGTGACGAATCGGATAGAAGCGATTACCCATTTTAAAGAAAAAGGCTGGTTTAAATAACTGGAAATATTATGTATGTTAAAAACCAATTAATGGCATACTACTCGGAAGAAACAATAAAAGGAGTTTATGCCATGACAATTGAAGTTGGAACAAAGTATCAGATATCAAAAGAAATCAAGAGCATTTACAACTCGGCCGATACATTGACGGTCACGCGACTGAATGGGGCAACCGTTCAATTTACTTTAGGAGATGGCAAGGGTTATGGTGCCATGCCAAAGCAGCATTTAGAATATTTGTTAAAACGCACGGACTTAACAGAGGTAACTAACAAGAGAATGATGTTAAAATCTGAGCAATCAGAAAAGGATATTGTGTGAGATTTACAAAAATCGGGCTCCGAACTAATTGGAGTCTTTTTTACTACTTGTTTAATTAACAGAAAATTTCTATAAAACATGTTATAATAGATGAAGATATTGCCATTTTAGTTTTATAACACAGGAGGTTGAAAGCGTTATCAAGACTATGCGTTGTTTAGAATTAATAAATATGAAGGTTACTAGAATGAAAGGGAGGCAAACAAGATGAGAGAAGTCGTGATTGTTGAGGCAGTGAGAACTCCGGTTGGAAAAAGAAAAGGATTCTTGCGCAATGAGCGTCCTGATGAGCTCGCAGCCAAGACATTGAAAGAACTTGTGAACCGTGCAGGCATTTCTCCAGAGTTAGTTGAGGATGTTATTTTGGGCTGTGTAGCTCAGGTTGAGGAACAAGGTTTGAACATAGCCCGTACTTCTGCATTAATGGCAGGGTTCCCAATTGAGGTACCAGGTACGACGATCGATCGCCAATGTGGCTCTGGACAACAAGCGGTACATTTTGCATCACAAGCGATTTTAAGTGGTGATATGGACATCGTGATTGCTGGTGGTGTGGAAAGCATGACACGGATTCCAATGGGCTCAACTCGAAAAAATTCAAGCTGGAGTGAAGTGTTGACTTCGCGTTATGAGATGATTCATCAAGGCTTGTCTGCTGAGCGAATTGCGGAAAAATGGGAGCTGACTAGACAAGAACTCGATCAGTTCTCGTTCGAAAGTCATCGCAGAGCAATTAGAGCACAAGATGAGGGCCGCTTTGACAGGGAGATTATGCCATTAGAAGTAACGCTTGAGGACGGTACAAAAATGGTCGTTACTCAGGATGAAGGTCCAAGAAGAGGAACATCCTTAGAAAAGCTTGCAACACTAAAACCAGCATTTACTGAGGATGGGAAAATTCATGCAGGAAATGCAAGTCAAATGAGTGATGGTGCTGCTGCTATTTTATTAATGTCACGAGAGAAGGCAGAAGAGCTTGGACTTAAACCTAGATTTAGAGTGGTTGCCCGAACAGTTGTTGGTTCTGACCCAACGTTAATGCTTACGGGCCCAATCGAAGCAACGAAACGTGTGTTAAATAGAGCAGGACTTACGATTCGTGACATGGATACTTATGAAGTGAATGAAGCGTTTGCACCAGTTCCGATGGTGTGGCAAAGAGAATTAGACGCTGACCCTGAAAAGCTTAATCCGAATGGAGGAGCTATCGCATTAGGTCATCCGCTCGGTGCGAGTGGTGCTCGTGTAATGATTACAATGATGAGCGAGCTAGAGAGAATCGGTGGTCGATATGGACTTCAAGCCATTTGCGAAGGTGGCGGAATGGCGAACGCTACGATTATTGAAAGACTATAATTCTATTGATATAGCAAATGGCTCATCCTCGAGGTGGGCCATTCGCTAAGGGAGGAGGATGTGTAATGGATCTACAGAATACAGTAGCGATCGTGACAGGGGGAGCATCTGGGCTAGGTGAGGCAACTGTTACCCGAATAGTTGAAAAAGGTGGATTTGCGACCATTCTAGATTTATCAGAGGAAAAAGCAGCTACACTAGTAGAAAAGCTAGGCTCTGACCGAGTTCTCTTTGTTAAAACAAATGTCACGAATGAAGAGGAAGTTCAGTCTGCAATTAATCAAACCATTGAAAAGTTTGGCGCTGTTCATGTATTGGTTAATTGTGCGGGGATAGGCCTTGGCGAAAGAGTTGTGGGTAAAGAGAAGCCACATGACCTCGATCGTTTCGCAAAAGTAATCCACGTGAATTTAATTGGGACATTTAATGTCATTCGATTGGTCGCTGAAAAAATGATTTCAAATATGCCGAATGCTGAAGGTGAACGTGGTGTAATCATTAACACAGCATCTGCCGCAGCTTATGAAGGACAAATTGGACAAGCGGCATACAGTGCGTCTAAAGGTGGAATTGTTGGGATGACTCTGCCTATAGCACGCGAATTAGCCAAATATGGCATCCGTAATATGACGATTGCACCAGGACTTATTGATACACCGTTGTTTGCCGGACTACCTGATACAGCCCGCCAAGCTTTAGGGGCTATGGTGCCGTTCCCATCAAGACTAGGTTATCCTTCTGAGTATGCCATGCTAGCAACAAGTATTATAGAAAATCCAATGCTTAATGGAGATACGATTCGCCTCGACGGGGCAATTAGAATGCAACCCCAATAATAAAGTCCGTTTTTAACTGCTTTTCAAAATAAATATTCGTCATGATTGTAATTGATTGCAACTTTTTCATCATAGAATTATGATCAAGACAAAATCATTTTAGGAGAATCATATGGAGAGCTACGGATTATTAGTTGAGAAACAAAGAGACTTTTTTCATACGGATCAGACAAAAGAGATTTCGTTTAGAATTCAAGCACTTGAAACGCTCCGTAAAGCGATAAAGAATGGGGAACAAGAGTTAATTGAGAGCTTGAAGCAAGATTTAAACAAATCGGAATTTGATGCCTATTCAACAGAAATCGGAATTGTGTTAGAAGAGATTCGCTTTACGTTAAAACATCTTTCTAAATGGGCGAAGCCAAGAAGAGTGAAAACACCTGTGACCCACATCGGTTCGAAGAGCTATATTTTTCCGGAGCCATACGGCGTTACCCTTATTATCGCTCCTTGGAATTATCCATTTCAATTAGCCATCGCCCCATTAATTGGTGCGATTGCAGCGGGGAACTGTGCTGTATTAAAACCTTCAGAACTGACGCCAAAGACTTCGAATTTGATGGCAAAACTGCTCAAAGAAAATTTCCCTGAAGAGTTCATCACGGTCATAGAAGGTGGAGTCGAGACAAGCGAGGCGCTTTTGAAAGAAAAATTCGATTATATCTTTTTTACAGGAAGTGTCCCCGTTGGGAAAATTATTATGGAAGCAGCCTCAAAACACCTAACGCCGGTTACTCTAGAGTTAGGTGGAAAAAGTCCTTGCATCGTTCATGAAGATGCCAATATTAGGATTGCGGCGAAAAGAATCGCTTGGGGCAAATTTATGAATGCTGGTCAAACATGTATTGCACCAGATTACTTGTTTGTCCATCAAAATATTAAGGATGAATTCTTGTCACAGTTGAAAGCTACGGTTGCTGAACTCTATGGAGATTCTCCATTAGAGAATGAAAATTTTACGAAGATTGTTAGCGAAAGACATTTTAATCGTCTTCAAAGCTTTTTGAACAATGGCACGGTGTTTGTAGGTGGGGGAAGTTTACCTGAACAGTTAAAGATTGAGCCAACAGTTTTAACTGATATTTCGTGGGATGATGCAGTCATGGAGGACGAAATATTTGGTCCAATTCTTCCTGTTCTTGAATACAACAATATGGGTGAAATTATCGATGAAATTAATAAGCATCCAAAACCACTTGCACTCTATTTGTTTACTGAAAGTGAGCTTGTCCAGTCTTCTGTATTGAATCGCGTCTCATTTGGTGGAGGATGTATTAATGACACGGTGTATCACATCACGAGTCCCTATTTGCCATTTGGTGGAGTTGGGAGCAGTGGCACTGGGGCCTATCATGGAAAAGGCAGCTTTGATACATTTTCCCATGAGAAAAGTGTCTTAAAGCAAACGACTTTATTTGATATCCCACTACGATATCCTAATTTTAAAGATGGCTTGAAATATATCAAATTGTTTTTTAAGTAAATTGTAAGTCTCTCTAGTTTTCAGGGAGACTTTTTTTTCACCCATTGATAAAAAGAATAGATAAAATACATGAATACGCTATATCCAAAAAAGGAGTAGGAATGCTTCCATGCCGAACTATGAATAAAGAATCCTATGTCTTCTGCAACCCTTTCAAGTATTGATGCTAGAAGACCTGATAAAAAGATAAAGAGAAAAGTGTTCCTTTCAGTTAGCTTGTCAGAAATGTAGAGAAAAAGGAGTACGACGAGAGGTAGAATAATTAAGGTAAATACGATATTTACTGAAAAAATGGAGGGATACGGTCTATACGGGAAAGCATATACCCCTTTTCCGACAAAATACAGATCTAAATACGTTCCAATGAGGGAAGCCAATAGCACGACTGGTAAAATGTTAATCCAAAATCGATACGGCCTTTTTTGCAATGGCAGCGAGTTCAAGTTTTTCGAGTGTTTTACAGTATTCATTTCTAATCTCCCCGTCTATGTCTTCTTTTGTTTCTAACAAATAATAGATGACTTTCCAATTCTTAAACCAATCACCTTCTTCTGCAGGTTTTTGTATTCTATTTTTCCACGCTGTTGTGAGCTGAGGGCTATAGAGCCGTTGTGACCCAGGAAGCAATTCGCAATCTTTGAATCTTCGTTTCCACACGGTACCAGGTACTGCTTCCTCCACCTCATTGAAAATGGCTGGCCAGTAATCTTTTCTCGAACCAGTATGTGGAGTCGAAACGGCCCATTGTAAAATTTTCTCTTTACGCTCTTCAGCACCGAACAAAATTTGATAGAGACGTTTACCAAGCATGATCCGTTCATGGAGCCTTTCAAATTGGTGAAGTGTTTCACCTACTAAACTTATATGTTTCCCTGTTTCAAAAGGAAAGAGTATATGATTCATAGAAAGGATGTCCTGAAGGAGAAATTCCATCGAATCAAAAACTTCTTTCTTAAAAGTTGGGTGTCGAACCACACGATTTTCTAAATAGCTTTGTTCATTAATGACAAGAGCAATAGCTAACAGATAAGAATCGTGATGCTTCCAAAAGTCATTCCAGATGGTTTCCATGAAGACGGATACATGAAAAAACGGTAGTAGATGAAATAGGTTCTGCCCTTTCCGGATACTTTCTTCATAGAGGAGAAATTGGGGATAGGCATCTTGAAAGATCAGCCAATTTCCTCTTTCAAGAAATGCAAAAAAGCTTTCACGCTCCTTTTTTGAGAGTAACCTAGATAAAAGACCACCTTTTAAATCCGTCATATTCCAACCACCATTACGTGAAACCATATGGCCCAAAAAGGCCCAATGAATTTCAGGGTGTTTAACGTAAAAGTCTAAATAAGCTTTCGTACGCGTTACATTATTTTTATTTAATTGCCTTGTTTGCTGTTGAATATTTTCGACTAACCTTTTCTCATCTAAGCTTACAGGCCTGTCTATCCAATTTTTTTGGTTTTTATTTTTCAATTCATTCTTAATGATGGCTAAAGATATCGGTAAGGCTGTGGTCTTTTTGATGAATTTGCACAAGTGCTCACTCCTCCTTAGGCGAATGCTTTAGAAAAAAGCGAATATGTATGTAACGTGAAGTTATTATTTTTCTGGAGTGATCAGTATGAATCAAAGTATCACAGATGGGATTGAGAGCTTGATTGATCAATTGAAGAAAGATCAATCTTTTGACGGTTCATGGAATTATCCGTTTGAGACTGGTATTTCTACGGATTGTTATATGATCATTTTATTAAGAACTTTAGAGATTGATGATGAAAACTTAGTTAAGGAATTAGTACGAAGAATTATAAGCAAACAGGAGAAAAATGGTGCTTGGAAGCTATTTTATGATGAAGGGGAGGGGAACGTTACAGCGACCATAGAAGCCTATTACGCTCTCCTATATTCAGGTTATTTTGAAAAAACAGGGAAAAGATTAACGGCAGCTAGACGCTTTATTTTAAAAAATGGTGGAATAGAAAAGGCTCATATGTTTACTAAAATCATGCTAGCGATTACCGGCCAGTACAAGTGGCCAAGTTTCTTTCCAATTCCTTTAGAATTTCTCTTGTTACCTAACATCTTTCCAATTAATTTCTATCAACTATCGGTATACGGTAGAGCGAATTTGCTGCCGATTATGATTCTTTCTGATGGTAAATTCCAATTGAGAACAAAGAAAAGTCCAGACTTATCTGAGCTGTACATTCGTCAAAAAGATGAAGAGCTATTTCAAGAAGAAGACTGGCGATCATTATATGACTCGATACATTCGGGGATTGAGAGTTTGCTAGAGCTACCAAGTCAACTAAAAGAACGTGCAAAGTCCAAGGGGAAACAGTATATGCTTTCGCGGATTGAAAAGGATGGGACGTTCTATAGCTACTATAGTTCAACCTTTTTAATGATTTTTGCATTAATGGCGCTTGGGTATAAAAAGTCACATCCCGTAATAACGAGGGCTGTTAATGGGTTAAAGTCGATGAAAACGACCATTGATGGATTTACCCATATGCAGTATACAACCGCAACAGTTTGGAATACTTCATTAATTAGTTATGCTCTACAGGAAGCGGGCGTTTCTGGAGAAGAGGCTGTAATTGAAAAGGCGAACAATTTTATACTAAGGAAGCAGCATACTTTGTACGGAGATTGGGCTGTACATAATCCGAATAGCTTTCCTGGTGGCTGGGGGTTCTCGAATATTAATTCATTTAATCCAGATGTTGATGATACGACTGCTTCATTAAGATCAATCGCTCGCGACGCGGTTCATAATCCAAGTTATCGTTCTGCTTGGGACAGAGGGATTAGATGGCTTTTATCGATGCAAAATGAGGATGGGGGCTGGCCGGCCTTTGAAAAGAACACGAATAGTCCTCTGTTTAAACATTTACCGATTGAAAAAGCAGACTTTATTTTAACAGACCCACCGACAGCTGATCTGACGGGGAGGACGTTACAGTTTTTAGGGGATTTTACGAACCTTCCAAGCTCGCATCCTTCCGTGAAGGCCGGGGTAGAGTCTATTTTAGCCAAGCAAGAGAAGGATGGTTCATGGTATGGACGTTGGGGGATTTGTTATTTATATGGAACTTGGGGTGCACTTACGGGGTTAAGTGCTGTTGAAGTTCAATCTGGGCATCCAGCTGTACGCAAAGCAGTTTCATGGCTGGAGAGTGTGCAAAATGAAGATGGGGGATGGGGAGAATCGTGTAAGAGTGATAGTCAGAAAAAATATGTGGCTCTTCCAGCTAGTACACTCACACATACGGCTTGGGCTGTTGATGCACTGATGTCTGTATCAGATAAGCCATCAAGAGCAATCAAGAAGGGGATTGAATTTTTGCTAGAGAATCTCGAGAAAAAAGACTGGACCACTGAATATTCGAAAGGTCAAGGTATGGCAGGGGCCTTCTATATTCATTACCATAGTTACCGCTATGTCTTTCCATTATTGGCACTTGCTCATTACAAGCAGAAATATGAAAAAAGCTAAAAGGGGAATCTTTTAGCTTTTTGTAATTTTAGATGGATTATTGATCTTATATGGAACAGGGTCTGTAACGATAAATTCTTCTTCAACGTCTTTGCCGCTAGGAAGTTTCTTTTTCACGATTTTACCGTCAAATTCAAGATTTTCTCCAGGTGATAATTCAAACTTCTTTAAAGTTTTTGAATGACTGCACCAAGCAAGACCGATCTCAATTGGTTCTTCTTGTTCGATACGCACATTCTCTAACACTACGACTTCATCATTCTCTTCATTAAAATGATTCCAGCTAAACGCGAATTGCTTCACAACAGCGGTAAAATGGACTTTGTCTTCTGGTAATTCAATTTTCTTCGGCTTTTCTTTTTTCTCTTTCTTCGGCTTCGCTTCTTTTGCCTTTGATTCCGCCGGCGTTGCTGATACTTCAATTGCTTTCGTTGCTACTGTTTCTGTAGGCGTGTTCTCTGATTCGGAAGTAACCAATTTTGAGAAGCTTGGAGACTGCATTTCTTTTAAGTAGGCAGGATGAATACAGCTTAAATTCCCATCTTCAAATTCAATGATGATAGTGTAGTAGTCATCAGTTTTGCCGTAGGCTTGATAGCCAATGATCTTCACTAGGCGTTGGAAGGTCGCTTCTTTGTACCAAAATTTCTTTTTGACCTCTTTTGTTGTTGAGAGACCCCATTCCTTCACTTTTTCAGCATAGTCATCTTCATCAGCAAAAGTTTCGTATGTACCAACAGGAGGGAGATAAATCGTCTTATTTGAGTCTTCTATATGTGGTAATGCATTTGCCATTGTAGGTCACATCCTTATTTCTTTTCTTTATCATAACCTTTTTTGCCGAAACTTTAAAATACTATGATCTTCTTTAGGTGATGGTATTCGTTCTTTTTCGCGGTTCCTGATTTAAAAGAGGAAACGATTCCAATATGGAATTTTTGTGTCAGTATTAGGAATGTCATTGTTATTTCTTAATACCGTTGTTACTGTATTAATGCCTATATTTCGGTCATAGGTCAAGTTGATGGTATAGTTGCCATCGTTGTTGGAGGTCTATAGTAGTCCAAGCCGTAAAATTTGGTAGAAATATGTTATGATATACATAATATTTAGAAAATTATATCAATGGAGGGAATATGTATATGAAAGCAATGGTAATGAAGGATAAAGTGAAGCCGGGTGGAGAAATTGCGCATCTTTTTTTTGAAGAAAGAGAAATTCCTAAAGCAGGTGCTGGGGAAATCGTTGTACGTTTACGTACTGCAGCATTAAACCGAAGAGATGTATTTATTCGTCAAGGACTCTATCCAGGAATTCGAGTTCCATCCATCCCTGGTTCAGACGGAGCCGGCGTTATTTCAGAACTAGGTGAGGGAGTAGAAGGCTTTCAGGTAGGAAGCGAAGTCGTTATTAATCCAGCAATGGGTTGGGGGGACAATCCTCATTTTCCTGACCCTAGTTTCACTGTTCTTGGTGTTCCGATTGATGGTACATACGCTCAGTACATTAAATTACCAGCTGAAAATGTTTTTTCAAAACCAAAGCATTTGACTTGGGAAGAGGCAGCAGCACTTCCTCTTGCTGGATTAACCGCCTATCGGGCAGTTGTGACGAAAGGACAAGTTCAAGAAGGAGATACGGTCATCATTCCAGGCATCGGCGGTGGTGTAGCAACTGTCGCCCTTCAAATCGCTGCTTCTCTAGGTGCAAAGGTGTTTGTCACTTCTAGCAGTAATGGAAAAATTGAGAAAGCATTAAAACTAGGGGCTGCAGGTGGTGTGAATTATAAAAATGAAAATTGGGTAAAAGAACTAAAAGGACTTTCAGGTGGTGCAGATTTGACCATAGACAGTATTGGTGGTGACACATTCAAAGATTTGATTTATCTAGCTAACCCGGGTAGTAAAATTGTTTCTTTTGGTGCCACTTTAGGTCCAGTAAATAAGCTTTTGATGCCTCATATTTTCTTTAAACAGCTCCATATAATGGGGACTACAATGGGAAATCCAGAGGAATTCCGAAAAATGCTTGCCCTAGTTGAAGAACATCACATAAAACCTACAGTTGAAAAAGTATTCCCGCTTGAAGAAGTAGAAGAAGCTCACAAAGAAATGGAGTTAGGCAAACACTTCGGTAAAATTGTTCTTGCTATTCCAGAATAAGGTATGGGTATTAATTGTAATATTTTCATATTTTTTCTTTTTATATGAGACCTCAGATGGTAGTATATAAGTATTGGTTTCTGGAAGTCAGAAACCAATTTGGCCTTATATTTATCGATTATTTTAAAAGGGGTTATTCGTTGCATGGAGAGTAGAAAAGATACGAGAAAAGAGCAACGTCGAAGTAATATCAATATTATGGTCATTTCTATTATTATTTGCTTGTTTGTTGCGGGTGTTATTCTTTTAAGTTATTTAAATTCGAATAATAAAAGCGGCGTAGCCAGTGAAGGTGGAGTAAAACATACGGTTTTACCCGAGTCCAATGTCCAGCCCGAGCCAAAAGTAGAGCCTAATTTTGAGACAACCATTAAAATTAGTGCTGCTGGAGATTTTACGATCGGAACCGATGAATCGTTTGGTTATGATGGTACTTTCGTGCATGAAGCTGATAAGAATGGTCTATCTCATTTTGTGGGTGGATTAAATGATATTTTTAAGAATGATGATTTGACCACAGTAAACTTGGAAACAACTTTGACAAATGCTAATCAAAAAGCTGAGAAGAAATTCCGTTTTAAAGGAGATCCATCTTACGTTGAAATTCTAAAGCTTGGTGGAATTGAATCGGTAAACCTAGCTAATAATCATATCCGTGATTACCTACAGAAAGGTTACGATGATACGATCAATACTTTAAAAAATGCGAATGTTGGTTACTTTGGTTACGATAATAAGTTTATTACGACAGTTAAAGATGTGAAAATCGGTGCTCTTGGCTATGAGGGCTGGGCAGATACAACCGAGATTCGTAGTCGAGTTTCTAAGGATATTGAGGAATTAAGAAATCAAGGGGCACAAATTGTTCTTGTTCATTTTCATTGGGGTGTAGAACGGGAATATGTACCGACTGCATCACAGCAGTCACTAGCTCGTTTCACTGTTGATAGTGGTGCAGATTTGGTTCTTGGTCATCACCCACATGTTGTGCAAGGAATTGAAGAATATAATGGCAAATACATTGTTTATAGCTTAGGTAATTTTATGTTTGGAGGCAATCGTAATCCAGACGATAAAGACACTTATGTGTTTCAGCAAACCTTCCATTTGGAAAATGGTGAGCTGACAGATAAAAAAGAAATCAATGTAGTTCCATTTTCGATTTCTTCTCAGACGAATAGAAATGACTATCGTCCAACGATGTTAGAGGGAAAAGAAAGGGATCGCGTGAAACAAAAAATTATTGATGTCTCGAATAAAATCAACGGCTCTGAATGGCTTAAGTATGAAACAGAGTAAAAGAGCAGGAAAAGACGCATTCTTTTGTGGATGCGTCTTTTTATTTGGAGAAACAATTAAAATGAATTCCAGAAATTCGTATATTGTTGACAACAAGTTCTATCGATGCTATTATTATCTCGAATTCAAGATATATTAAATTGAGATATCGGGTGTGGGTAAATTGTTACACAGAGGCATAATACTTATTGGAGGTTATGAAAATGAATGAACTAAAAGGAATACACCATGTAACAGCAATTACAAGCAGTGCAGAAAAAAATTATGAATTTTTCACATATGTATTAGGAATGCGTTTGGTTAAGAAAACAGTTAATCAGGATGATATCCAAACATATCACTTATTCTTTGCAGATGATAAAGGTAGTGCTGGAACGGATATGACATTCTTTGACTTTCCAGGAATCCCAAAAGGTGTTCATGGAAATAACGAGATCTTCAAAACATCATTCCGTGTACCAACAGATAAAGCATTAGATTATTGGGTAAAACGATTCGATCGATTAGAAGTTAAGCATACTGGCGTCAAAGAACTTTTCGGCAAGAAAACTCTAGCTTTCGTCGATTTCGATGACCAGCAATATCAATTAATTTCAGATGAAAATAATACGGGTGTTGCATCTGGTACTCCATGGCAAGATGGACCAATCCCATTGGAATACGCGATTACTGGTTTAGGTCCAATCTTCGTCCGCGTATCACAATTTGATTTCTTTAAACAAGTCCTCGAGCAAGTACTATTATTTAAGGAAATCGCAAAAGATGGTTCCTTATATTTATTTGAGGTTGGAGAAGGCGGAAATGGTGCGCAAGTCGTAGTAGAATACAACACCATTTTACCACCAGCACAGCAAGGCTTTGGAACTGTCCACCATGCCGCTTTCCGCGTTGAGGACCGATCTGTACTTGAAGAGTGGATTGAAAGAATGGAAAGCTTTGGTTTCAATACATCTGGCTATGTGAACCGTCACTTCTTTGAATCTCTATACGCAAGGGTGGCTCCACAGATACTCTTTGAATTTGCGACAGACGGCCCTGGATTTATGGGTGATGAACCATATGAAACCCTTGGTGAAAAGCTATCCCTTCCACCATTCTTAGAAACGAAGCGTGAACAAATCGAGAATCTTGTACGCCCGATCGATACAACGAGAAGTACAAAGAAATTTCAAAAAGAATACGAATAAGCAAGAGACTCCTGCTAATCAAGCGGGAGTCTTTTGTCTTCGGATTAATTTACCTTGTTAAAAAAAATTTAAAGTTTGACCTTCTTGGGAAAATTATTGAGGATGCCTCACTCAGAAAATTCGCCAAAAAGGAGTTGCGAACATGAAGGCTGTTACATATCAAGGTTTTAAGGATGTCGAAGTAAAAGAAGTACATGATCCGAAAATTGAAAAGGCAGACGATATTGTGATAAAAGTGACCACTTCGGCGATTTGTGGATCTGACCTTCATTTGATCCATGGAATGATTCCGAATATGCCAGAGAATTTTATCATAGGTCATGAGCCAATGGGGATCGTTGAAGATGTCGGTCCTGAGGTAAAAAATCTCAAAAAAGGTGACCGTGTAATTGTTCCTTTTAATATAAGTTGTGGCCATTGTTGGTACTGTAGTCATGGCTATACGAGTCAATGTGACGAAGCGAACCCACATGGAGATATGGGAGCCTATTTTGGCTATTCTGAAACAGCGGGCGGTTACGCTGGTGGGCAAGCAGAATATTTGCGCGTTCCGTATGGCAATTTTACACCCTATAAACTGCCAGATGATTGTGAAGTTGAGGATGAACAGTTAGTACTCCTAGCCGATGCGGCTTCAACTGCTTATTGGAGTGTTGAAAACTCAGGTATGCAAAAGGGAGATACTGTAATCGTGCTTGGCTGTGGTCCCATTGGTTTGCTGACTCAGAAATTTGCGTGGTTAAAAGGAGCAGAACGTGTCATTGCTGTAGATTACATTGAGTATCGCTTACAGCATGCGAAAAGAACAAATAACGTGGAAATTGTGAACTTTGAAGAACAAAAGCACACTGGTGAATATTTAAAGGAAATGACTAAGGGTGGAGCCGACGTGGTCATTGATTGTGTTGGTATGGATGGAAAGATGAGACCGATTGAAATGATTGAAACGGGTCTTAAACTCCAAGGTGGGGCGATGGGTGCAATTGTGATGGCTGCACAAGCAGTACGAAAGTGCGGTACGATTCAATTAACCGGGGTCTATGGAATGCGTTACAATGCGTTTCCACTTGGGGATATTTTTCAACGGAATGTGCAAATGAAAATGGGACAGGCGCATGTCATTCCGCTTATTCCAAAGCTCTATGACTTGGTGAGTAAAGAGAAAGTAAATCTTGCTGATATCGTGACTCATAGACTTCCCTTAACTGATGCGAAAAAAGGATACGAATTCTTTGATACTAAAACGGATAACTGTATCAAGGTTATTTTAAAACCCCATTAAATGCAGAGAAATTTACTCTCTGTATTTTTTTTGCGTGTGTTGTAAAGATTGTACAAAGTTTCTAAAGCAACAATACCTATTTGTTAAAGCCTTCCTATTCATCCATCGAAATTCATCCTGACTTTTGAAGCATTTTGTAGAATTTGATCGAAAAAATACGAAATAGAAGGTATAATGTTATCTTGCAGGAATATGTTTTAAGTTAAAGGAGGAAATTTAGAGATGGGATGGGCATTATCAGCTTTATTCATCGTGGCTGCTCTACTTTTCGTATTTTCATACTATAAAAGTAAACAAGCGGCTAAGGCTGAACAGCGTGAAATTGATACAGTGTACATGTCTATGATGGAGGAAGTTAATAAATTGCAGGGCCAAATCAGGAGCCTCGAGCTTGAGAGTGAAATTAATGCACAACGAGCTGGTATGACGAGAGAGGAACTCCATTTACTTCGAGAAATACTAGACTTGTATAAGAGAAATTACACGCTAGAAGGCATTGCTGCGAAATTCGATCTTCAGCAGCATGAAGTTGAACAATTAATTGCACCGTATGTAACTAAGAATGAAGGGAGAAAGGTAGCAAATGAAGGCTAATATTGTGAATAGCTTTGCTGCAGGTCTTCTTATTAGTGCAGGCGTTTGTGGTGCAGTATACTTCTCTGGTTCATCAAAAGGTGAAAATAACAGTAAAAAAGCTGCTGCTCCAACTGAAGAAGAAATGAAAACAAATTTAGCTAACTCTGGGTATGTTATTTTAACGAATGCCGAGTGGGAAAAGCAATTAACTGCTATCGAAGAGCAGAAAAAAGAAGCTGCGAAGACTGACAAAGCTAATGAAGAAACAGCTAAAGAAGAACAACCGAAGAAAGATGATGAAGTTGTCTCTCGAACGATTGTAAATGTTGCAACTGGTATGACAAGTATTGATGTTGGAAATGCATTAGAACAAGGGAAAATCCTAGACGATGCGATGACATTTTTCCATGAGGTTGAAAAAAGAGGATTGTCCAACGAATTAAAGCCAGGAACGTTTGAAGTGAATAGCACGATGACGATGGATGAAATTATTTCTGTTATATTTAAATAATTCGTGATTCGTTGAGCAAATGAGAAAAAAGTATGGATTTTCGAGAATTAGAAAAAAATGGAACAGGCATTCCCTTATATGTGATATAATGGAAATGCAATAGAATTAGGTAACTCAAGGGTGGTCAGCACGCTCCCCAAGAAAGGGGGTGCTGCTGGTGGCGGTATCCGAAGCTTTAATGTTTGCGTGTGCGTTTGCAAGCTTAATAGTCGCAGTTCTGTCATTTAACCAAAAAAAATAACCCACCCTTGAGTTGACCAACCGTAGGTGGATTATCCCTTTAATAGCTGATCCCCTTGACAGGACCTTCTATTGCATGGACCGTTTGGTGTTACAGCACCAAACGGTCTTTTTTAATATATGCGTTTGATTCAATCTTATTATACATAATTTTAGATTAAAAGTGAATAGATTCGACTCTCTTAAATGGTGAAAATGACCCATTTTTTGGTATGTTAGATGAATTAGAAATGGTTGGAAGTAAGTTCTTTTCTTAAAACTTGGTTGCTCTTCCAATTAAAATATAAATATATGGAAAGCATTTTCTTCATACATCAAAAAAAACAAAATGTTCAATCCTAAAGAATAAATATAAAAAGGCACTTCCGAAATGGACTTAAACTTAAGCGACTCCTAGAACCACTCCATATTAAGTAAACGGGAGTTCTTTTGACCTAAAATCTGAAAATATATTTATTAATATAAGGTGTTTGTAAATAGGAAAATTTCATTGAAATTATGGTATAATAATTTTTCGTGCAGTTTTTATTGTAATTTAGATTTCACCATCGGAGGCATGCAATGTGTCTATAAAGAAAAAACTACCTATTCTTTTTACAATTTTAGTACTCCTTATATTAATAGCTAATAATATGCATCATTTTTTTCGTGCTAAAAATAGTTTGCTTGAAAATTATGATCGAGAAATTTCTTTGCTTGCTCAGCAAGTCTCTTATCAAGTGGAGAATGCGAAAAATGGCTCTGAATATGTCGAAAATATTGTTGGAAGAGAGCTTCGTACAGCATCAATCGCAATTCGAAATTCGCTACCGACTCGGCATGAAGATGTCACGAACGAACAGCTAGTGGAGTTGGCGAAGGAATTAAAGATTTCTCATATTACCCTTCTTGCCCAAACGGAAGATGATATTGTTGGCGTTAAATCTTCAGATCCTCATGAAATTGGCATGTCAACAAAAGAGTGGGGCTATTGGTATGATGCATTCCAACAGCTTTTTGCTAGGGAACCAGTAACGGTAGAAGAAGGATTAACCTTAAAAGATTATTGGTCTGGTCCAATTGAAATTGCCTCAAGCAACCCAGATCATACGGACAAATGGGGCTATTATTTTGACGGGAGGACAAATTATATAATCGATCCATATTATAGAGACGATGAAATTCTAGAGTATGAGAAACGCTTTGGACCTACAAACATCATGGAACAAGTAACGAATCAGCTCGAAGGGGTTCTGGAATTGTCGGTATTCAATCCAGAGTCTTTTGGAAACGCAAAAAAGGAAGTTTATCTTAACGGTAATAGTTTTATCCGAATATCCGAACAGTCAATATGGTATGGTTCCTATGATTATGCGAATACGGCCAAGGATCAGAAATATATTCAATCAGCTTTAGCCACAAATGAAGTGAAAAGTTACAATGAGGTCATCAATGGAAAAGATGTAAGAAAAGCATTCGTGCCAATTAACGAATCAAATGATGGATCTTATGTAATTGGGTTTGTCTATGATAATGCAATGATTGATAAAGAGTTGTACAAAGAATTAGAAGCCTATCTATTCTCTTCACTGTTTTTTATGATTATTGTTTTGTTTGTTAGCTTTATTTTCTCGAATTCGATTACAAAACCAATTGCGCTTATTGTTGATCATGTCAATGAAATTGCTCAAGGGACATTCGGGAAGAAATTAGTCTTGAATCGTAAGGATGAATTGGGTCATTTAGTTGCGAATGTAAACGAATTGTCTAGAGATTTAAAAACGTATGTCGATGATCTGAAAGAAAGTCAGGAAGTTATTAAATTCCAAGCTTATCATGACCCGCTTACTTCGTTGCCAAATCGACGCTTTATTCAAGAAAAATTGAGTGATTTAATCCATGAGGCAAGTCAAAACGATCATGTCATTGGCGTTATTTTTATTGATATCGACCGATTCAAGCATGTTAACGATTCGATGGGTCATAAAATGGGTGACCAGTTAATTAAGCTTATTTCTGAACGGATTAAAGAGTTTTTAATTGATTATAAGTGCGTAGTGGCAAGACAAGGTGGTGACGAGTTCATCATCTTGACGGAGAATTTAAGTGAAGAGCAAGTCAGAGAAATGACGCATGAATTAATTCTTCACATAAGAAAGCCATATGATCTAGGAGAGCGAGATATCTATGTAGGTTCAAGCTGTGGAATTAGTTTTTATCCGCATCATACGAAAAATATGGAACAGCTCATTATTAATGCAGATATTGCAATGTATGCAGCAAAGAAACAGGGTGGTAATCGCTTTGTCGTATATGATCCGAATGAAAGTAATGTAAGCCTAGAGCGAATTGAAATAGAAGCAAGTCTAAGAAAAGCGATTGAGGATGAAGTACTGGATGTCTTTTATCAGCCGAAAATGAATGCTGCTTCCGGTAAAATTATTGGAGCAGAAGCATTGGTACGTTGGAATGATGTGAAATTGGGCTTTGTTTCTCCAGCTGTGTTTATTCCGATTGCTGAGGACTCAGGTTTAATCCAGCCTTTATTTGAGCTTGTCTTAAGAAAAGCTATGATTCAAATGAAGGAATGGAATGACGTATTAGTTGAAAAGTTAACAGTTTCTGTCAACGTATCTGCTGTACAGTTTATGGAAGCAAGGAATTTGGTTGATTGTGTAAAAGATAAGTTAAGTCTTACGCAGTTTGCACCAGAATTACTGGAATTGGAGATTACTGAGAGTGCTCTTTTAAATAATATGAGTGAAACGATTGAGGCATTAGAGGAATTCAATCAACTTGGTATTTCAATTTCCATTGATGATTTTGGCACGGGATATTCATCTTTAAGTTATCTACAAAAGCTGCCAATCGATACTTTGAAAATCGATCAATCCTTTATTAAAAGCATTGATGAAAACGGGTCTATTTCAGAGATTGCGAATGGGATAATCAATTTGGCAAGAAGCTTGAAATTGGGCATTATTGCTGAAGGAGTAGAAGAGGAATATCAAAAGGAATATCTAATTCGAAATGGCTGTCATTTAATGCAGGGTTATTTGTTCTCTAAGCCATTAGAGGCAAAAGAATTTCATAAGTTTATTAAAGATTCTTAAGAAACAAGGCAATTCTCCATCGATGGAGAGTTGCCTTTTCATTTGTAAGCATTAAATTTTGATTCCAATGTTGCAGTTGTTAATATAAGGGAGAACGATTATCAAGAAAGGATCTTCAATATGACAAATATAAATATCCCTGTATCTGTATTAAATCTTGCCCCTATTCGACAAGGTGAGGGTGCGAAGGAAGCAATCGATGCGATGGTTGAACTTGCTCGAGCAACCGAGCAAATGGGTTATAGACGTTACTGGATTGCAGAGCATCATAACACACCAACTCTTGTGAGTTCAGCGACATCCATTTTAATTAAACATACGTTAGAACATACAAATACAATTCGAGTTGGTTCTGGTGGTGTGATGCTCCCAAATCATTCACCTCTAGTCGTTGCCGAGCAGTTCGGTACGATGGCGACAATTTATCCGGGAAGGTTAGATTTAGGTCTAGGGAGAGCACCTGGGACAGATATGATGACTGCGAGTGCGCTGAGACGTTCCAAGAACGATTCTGTTTTTACATTCCCAGAGGATGTTAATGCCTTGTTAACTTATTTTGGTCCAGCAGAGAAACAGGATTATGTAAAAGCATATCCAGGTGTAGGTACAAACATTCCGATCTACATTTTAGGATCTTCTACAGATTCTGCATACTTAGCTGCGAAGCTTGGGTTACCATATGTGTTTGCATCCCATTTTGCCCCTAGATATATGGAAGAGGCTATTTCAATCTACAGAAATCGATTTGAGCCATCTGAATACCTAGATTCGCCGTTTATGATGGTATGCTTGAATGTGATTGCTGCGGAAACGGATGAGGAAGCTAAATTGGAGCAAACAACGATGCAACAGTTTTTCTTAAATGTTGTGCGCGGGACACAAAAGCCTTTAAGCCCTCCAGTTGAGAACATGGAGCAGCTCTGGAGTCCGCCGGAAAAACAAATGGCTACACAGATGTCTAGTGTGACCTTGTTAGGAAGTAAAAACAGCGTGAAAGAGCAGTTAATTAAATTCCAGGAGAAGTACAATGTGGATGAGCTTATGGCAGTTTCTTATATATTTGATCCGGAGAAACAAAAGCGCTCCTATGAAATCTTAAAAGAGATTGTGGACGGAAAGTAAAAAGAAGGTCTAGGATTATGCGTATCCTAGACCTTTTTTCTATTTTAAAGTATATAAATTGTTTGATTCGATTTTCTTCGCAATTACATTTGATAAACTATTTGCACCTTCTGCATCAAGTCCGACTTCCCAAAGCATCATACCACCGAGACCATTTTGAAGTGCTAAATCAACCTTCTTTTGCACAGTATTTGTCCCGTTATAATGATAGATAGTACCGTTTAATGCAACCGTATCACTGCCGGCATTTGCAGGATTTGCATTGATAATTGCGCTGTAAGAGACCTGTTTAATATTTGGATCCTCAGGTTGTCCATAAGAAGGGATCCCTAATACAAGCTTTTCTCTTGATAAATGATTGGCTTCAAATAAATTTGTCCAATACTTTACGATTTGTTCGTTGAATTTATATGGAGATAGATTTGCTGCGTTGTATTCTCCGTCCCACTGTCCATCATAAGCCATGATGTTCACATGATCTACGTTCATGAACATAGACGTTTCGTATATCACATTATTAATCTCTGTTCCTGCAACACTATGAACCTTGGCATTCACAGCGATTGATAATTCCTTATTTTTGAGGACACCTCGTAGTTCTTTAACGAAAGCGGCTAGGTATTGCGCGTCCTCTTTTGAGCGCGGGTGTTCAAAATCAATGTCGATGCCATCAAGTTTTTCTTTTTGTACAATTCGTTCGATCTCTTGAACAAGTTTTTGACGAGTATTTGGCGAGGAGATTGCCTCTTTAAAATAAGAATAAGACTCTCCACCTTGTATATGGTACCAGCCACCAATGGCTAGCATTACTTTTGTATTAGCAGCATGAGCTTTTGCAGTAATCGTTCGTAAATTGCTAATAGGTTGATCTCCATTGAATAAAAGCTGACCATCCTTGGTTGGATGAGCGAATGAAAAAATGACATGGGTTAATTGATCATACGGAATTTTATTTGGATCGCGATAATCCTGCACATAACCGATAAGAACTTTTTCTTCGGTGACTTTTGGGACTACTTTTTGTTTTGTTTCTTTATTTGATTGGGGTAGTTTCCCGATTTTTACTTTTTCTGATTCATGGGTAGGAAATATAGTTCCCGCAAAAAAACCTCCGATGAAGGTAATGATGATTACCAAGGAAAGGAGGAGTATTCGTTTTTTCATAGCTATTCCTCCAACATAGTTTTTCGACCTTCAAAATTGTAACAGAGATTTGAGCCGAAAAGAGGAGGTAATATTTGTATTCATAATAACCAAGGCAAATTTACTAAAATACTTTCTTTGGATTATATCCATTTCGTATAAATAACCGTAATGCAGTTAAGCAATAATAAAGCCATGAGGTGATGGATATTGAATTCGATGGATTTCGATCGATTTGAATTATTAGAAATCAATGGAGAAACGAAAATTGTCCTCTATATCGAGCAACCAAGTGGAACGTATGACACAGAATTTGCATCAGAAATAGGCTTTTTTAAAAAAGATGGCAGTCAAAAAATGCGAGAGAACGCTATTTCATTTGTTAAAAAGCATATGCCGAAATTAAGAGTGGCGACAATTGTTGTGGTGGCAGGTGCAACGCTTCTTGCTAGCTTTCCAATGAAACAAGCATCTGCGCATGAAGTAGATTTTAATATGTCATATCTCTATTTTGGCAATACCCAATCTTATATCTCCCAAGTGGATAAAACTCAAGGAAACTTGAGTCTCGTTTCCCCAAGTTACTTTGATATAAATGCTGATGGTTCTCTAAAGGTAACTTCACAATTCGATCCGAATTTTGTTACAGAAATGCATAAGAGAGGAATAAAGGTAGTTCCATTTTTAAGTAACCATTGGGACCGTACAATTGGACGTTCAGCACTTGCCAATCGCGAACAATTAGCGACCCAAATTGCTGAGTTTATTATCAAGAATAATCTGGATGGTGTTCAAGTAGATATTGAAAACGTGACGGAAGTAGATCGGGAAAATTACACCGATTTAGTTCGATTACTTAGAGAAAAAATCCCTGAGGGGAAAGAAGTTTCGGTGGCTGTTGCGGCTAATCCCAACGGATGGACAAAGGGCTGGCATGGTTCTTATGATTATAAAGAATTAGCTAAGTACTCTAATTACCTCATGGTAATGGCTTATGATGAAAGCTATGAAGGCAGTCCTGAAGGTCCAGTCGCAAGCTACGGTTGGGTTGAACGATCTATTCAATATACCCTTAATCAAGGAGTACCAGCAGATAAAGTTGTTCTTGGGGTTCCTTTTTACGGGCGGTATTGGAAGGAAGGTGAGGCTGTCGGTGGTACAGGTATTTCTAATGTACGGGTGGATGAGCTATTAAAGAAATACGGTGGCACAGTAACCTTTGATGAAAAGACGAAGTATGCGAAAGCAACGATTACGATCGATCCTGGGGATCCAACGACTACAATTGCTGGAAAAACCTTAACAGCGGGAACTTACCATATCTGGTATGAAAATGCTAATTCCATACAAGCAAAATTCGAACTTATCCATAAGTACAATATTAAAGGAACTGGAAGCTGGAGTTTGGGCCAAGAAAATGCATCTATTTGGCAATCGTATAAGACATGGATGGCTGATGACCAAATCCAGGTGACTCCAACAAATCCTACCCAACCAAAAGAGCAGGTTGGAACTGTATCACCTACGACTTCAACTTATACAGTAAAGACTGGAGATTCTTTGTGGAAAATTGCTACTGACCACAAGTTGAGTGTAACGCAATTAAAAGAATTAAATAATTTGAATTCAGATATGATCTATGTTGGACAAGAATTAAATGTGGGTGTTTCTACACTTCCAGTTACACAGCAACCGGTTGTGAATAATCCGTCAGCCAGTACGCCTGGTGCCATATCAGCCCCAGCACAGGAAGCTGTTGCGCCGACACCAAAGCAGACAACACCAGTGGTCAAGGCGCCGACACCAGCGCCAGTGATAAAAGCACCAACTCCGGCACCGGCGTCTAAGGCAGTAACGACTGTTAAAAAATATCCAACCCTTAGAGCAGGTACTAAAGGAACTGCTGTTACTGACATGCAAAGTAAACTTAAAACTGCCGGCATTTATAAAGGGAAAATTAATGGCACTTATGATACAACTACTAAAAATGCGGTCATAGCCTTTCAAAAGAAATATAAACTAAAAGCGGATGGAATAGCAGGTCCAGCTACTTTAGGAAAACTTGATTCAGTAATTACGCCTGTTAAGACTACTACCGCTACCGCAAAAACAACTGTAGCAGCGGTAAAGAAATATCCGACTTTAAAAGTAGGTTCGAAAGGAACTGCAGTAACTGATATGCAGAACAAACTGAAGAAAGCGGGAATCTATAAAGGAAAAATTAATGGAACTTACGATACGACAACGAAAAATGCTGTGGTTGCCTTTCAGAAAAAGTACAAATTAGTAGCTGATGGGATAGCAGGTCAAGCAACCTTAAGTAAATTATACACAGTCGTGAAATAAGAAGGAGTGAAGAATATGAGAAAAATGCAATTTATGAGTGTTTTAAGTTTGATTTTTTTATTGATCGGGCATTCTGTATTAGCTGCAGAAACAAAAAAAGTTGAGTTCTTTGGTGTAGGTGCCACTGTCACTGAATTGGCCAATCAGGAGTTTAAGGTAGAGACGAAAGGGGAGAAAGAAGGAGAAGGATTTGTCCATACACCGAGTGCACCTACCTCTACTACTGTAAAGTACAAAGTTACATTAAAAGGGACAGGGAACGTTTATCTAAAAATAGAAGAGACGGATGCAAGAGGGACCTTTTTGAACGAAGTGAAGTCTGAAGAAATTCAATTGACAGATGAGTGGAAAGAGTATGAGCTGGATGCCAAGATAGCCTCTACACAATCGCAATTGGATGTATTTGTCTTAACTAGTACAAAACAAGCAATGGAGTTCCTTTTTAAAAATGCAGAAGTGCTGAATGAATGATTTCTATTTAGACAACATGTATACTTAGAATATACACATTACAAACCTTCCCTGCATACGGAAGGTTTTGTGATTTCTAAGGGGTGAAAGAGATGACGAAGGTTGGATTGGTGATGAGAAAAACCCAGTTTGCTGAAGCACAAGGTCCACGGATTTTCGCTGAACGCCTAAAACAAATTGGAACGGAGTTAGGAATTGAAATTGTTTTTATCTCACCAGAAAGACATGTGAGTGGCTATGACTGGGTTCCAGGGTATGAATTTGAAAAAGCCGATCTAGTGAACTATGATATCGTGTTGGATCAAATCTATTCACAAAATATTGAACATGTCATTTACACCGTTGCTGGTTTTACATATTTAAAAATGTTTTTGAAAAATAGTGTGCTGTTTCCACACAGCTTTCCTGACCCAGCTTTAACTGGTTATGAGATGATGAAGCCTTTTTATCAAATCGTTGATAAAGCAATCGTTCAAACGGAGTTTTTAAGAAAGGAACTAGTTCGGAATTTTGGTGTAGGGGATGTAACCGTCATTCCGATTGGATTTAATGAGGAATTATCTCGTAAATATTATGATCCAAGTCTTGTAGTAGAGAATCGGATTTTGTGGATCGGTCGAGATGAGGTAAATAGACGACCAGACCTGGTTATTGAGTATGCTCGGCAGAATCCCGATAAAGAGGTGTACATGGTATTCGGTGGGGAGCGGTATCGGGAAAGTACGAAAAAGTATGATATTCCGAGCAATGTGAAGCTCCAGTTTGCATTAAGCCAGGATGAGATATTTAGCTTAATGAATTCAGCCAAGGTGTATTGGAATAGCTCGAGCTTTGATACGTTTTCCATGCCGTTAACGGAAGCACTGGCAATGGGGAAAATGATTGTTAAGCCCGAACATCCTTGTTATGGCCACATTAATTCACGACATTCATTCTCTGGGAATGAAAAGAACTGGTTTGAATTAGTGAATATGGCTGCAGCTATCCCAATCAAAGCTTCAAAAGAGAATCGCGATTATGCGTTTGAGGCTTTTTCGAGTACGGTCATGAAGGAAGGGTATCGGAAGTTTTTTGCAGAGTGGTTAAAAGGGTGAAATTGGAGAGGTCCTATGACTTCTCTTTTTTGATGCAATTTACCTATAGATCTAGTTACCGAGAAATAGAGATAATAAAGTATAATGATAGACTGAGGGGGGATGAGGTTGGAAGCAAGCTGGTATATGATCACAATATTTTCCGTACTATTGATAGGAATTGCCTTTAGTATCGGATTGTACATATGGAGTCGAGAGTTTTATTTAAAGCATCGTGTAGCCATCCGGAAAATATATTATGGCGTAGTCGTCGCTACATCGTTTTTCTTATGGGCATTCAACGTATTCCCGGACGTAGGAGCAAAGCTAGAGTATTTGATTGCTCTTGTCATTAGCGTGGTTATCATTGATTTATTTGTTTTTCAGACACCAGATATTACGAAATTCTTCTCAAACGAGTTAAAGCAAGAGAGTTTAGTTGAAAGCATCAATAAAAACCGCGGAACGTTTATTGAATTGAGTGAAAAACTTATTAAAGTAAACGAACTAATGCCGAAAAGCGATCAAAAATGGCACTTGGATGAATTTGAATTCACTCCAGAAAAATATGAAGAATTCGTTCTCTCTTATTTAAGGAATTTCACTTCCTCTTTTCAACTTGATGTCTATTCCTATTTGGTAGAGTCTTCAGCTGACGAAGTAGTCTTTCATAATAATATCGTGTCTGCATATGAGGAGATTCTCAAAGACCATAATTTTGGTCTAAGAGAAGTAGGAATGAGAAAAAATCAGGTTATTAAGACGCTTTTAGAAGGGGAAAATATCGAAATTCTTGAAAAAGATTGTTCTTCTGTGTTATTCCCATACTTCGGTGAGTATTATAACCTGCTCTTCGTTGTTAGTTCGCGGAAGGGTAGTGAAGTAACGGGAGCGGATGCTTCTCTCATGCTAAACATGTTATATACGTTTGATATGTGGTTGTTGTCAAATGAGGATGAATTTTTGTCTGATGATGAATGGGATGGCTATGAGGAGCAAGAAGATAACATAGAAGATAGAAATGAAGAATAGGATATGTTATGATGAGATTAAGAAAAAAGTAGAGGAGAGTGGAAGTAATGCCAGTTCAAACGTCATCAAAAGATGCAGGAAGAAAACAATCAAAGAGCACTTCCCGACACGGTAGTGTGCCTCCTAGAAACCCAAACAAACGACCAACGACTATTAATATGAATCGTTCAATTGGACGAATGAAAGCCAATGACAGGGATGCTATTAGACGAGCGCAATAAGAGAAAGGGAAGGTAATTCGAAATTACCCTCTCTTTTTTTATGTTATTTTTTCAATTGTTCGCATAAGCTATAACAAGATAGTGAAAGGTTGTGTACATAATGATGAAGACGAAGAAAAAAACAGGTCCTCCAAGAAATCCAAATAAACGTCTTTGTGTAGCACGTAATATTACATTCACGGTCCAAAAGGAAAATGATTATTGGCTGCGATTACTATCGAAGCGAGTATAGTATGGGTGAATTTGAACTTTGGCAACTTCTCTAAACTTGAAGAACCAAAAGATTAATTGAATACGGGGTTACTATGTAATGGTGTTCCTACTGAAAACGCTCTTCAAGTCGAAGAGCGTTTTCACATTTAAAATATTCATAATTGGCTTAAATATAGTACCCTTACGAGTGTAACTTTATATGATATTAAAAAGGAGTTCGACGACCAAAGTGGATATTCTCTCTCTTTATTTGCTTGTCGGAGTATTGATAAGTACTTCCATTTATGTGGTGGCAGATCTTCGACGTTGGTATTTTGTTTCAGCATTATGTATTGCCTGGTTACCTCTAATATTCATTGGTATGATTATCACTTTATTTATGGATATAGAAGAAACCGCCAATAAGCTAAACAGATAAAAGCACAAATCCAAGAAATGAATCCAAATACCGTAACAATTGTTGTCTCGGACCACCCATACTTTATGCCAAAGTGAAAATGAATAGGTGTCATTCTGAAAATACGCTTATGAGTCAGTTTAAATGACAGAACTTGTAATATAACCGATAGTTCTTCAGCAAAATAGATAAAGAACAAAATGGGAATTAAAATTTCCACATTCTCAATAACAGCAAGAAATGAAAGCGATCCCCCGATAGCTAATGAACCCGTATCCCCCATAAAAGCTTTGGCAGGATATATATTATAAATGAGAAAGCCGAGTAAACAGCCAATCATAATTAGACAAAAAAGTTGGACCTCTGTTCTATCTGAAATCATAAAAAAGAAAAAGTAGGTAGGGATTGCAACAACTCCTAAAAGTCCGTCTAAACCATCTGTGAAATTTATGGCATTTGCAGAACCTACGACAAATAAGGTGATGACAATGAAATATAACACCGTTGGAAGGTCAAAGGAAATATTTTTATAAATATTAATGCTGGTGTCCACGCCCATTTCGTTGATTGCGTAATAAAGTAAGCCACCAGTAAAAATAAATTGAAAAATAAGTTTGGTCTTACCCGATACACCTAATGGATCTTGACGAGAAGCTTTCCAAAAATCATCTAAAAACCCAACAAAACTAAAAAGAATGTATGTAATAGACAAGAAGTACATGAATGGTGTAGGTGAACAAAGAATGGATATTAAAATTCCTACAAAAAGGATAATTCCAAACATTAACGGAGTTCCTTTTTTTAACTGATGACCGGAAGGAAGTTCTTTTCTTATCGGCTGAAGGAGCTTAAGTTTTCTTAATAGAGCAATTAATAGTGGAGATAAAATTGCCACAACTACAAAAGCAATTAATGCTGGGATGATTTGATCACGCACTTAATATTCTCCTTTTCTCTTTTCTATCTATATTTAATTCTATAAAACCCATTCTATTCCTTTATTCAGTTCAATCCCGTATTTTAATATGTATAAAAATCAGCTTAAATTAATACCAACTTTTTTCTAGCTAATTTTAGGAAAAGGTAGCTATTCTTAAGGAATAAGGCGTTTTTTTGATATATCCTTAATGGATTTTGTTAAGGTATATAAGGATTGCGAATATTTCCTCCAAAACTAACTTGCTATTCTTCAAAAAGGAGAATAGCTTCTGCTTATTGTAAGGGCTCATTAGTTGAAGAGTGATAATTGACTAAATTAAAGGAACTTTTTGAAAAAATAATTTTATTTGGATGAAAAATGGTATAATCTGTTTTAACGGAAAAGGAGGGGTTGTTCAATGAAAATAACAACGAGACTTAATGGGGTTATATTAAAAGGGTGAGCGTTTCATTTCACCGATAAACTACGTGAACCCTATCGATAGATTTTTCAGGTAATCCGAAAGATGCCACCCTTTTTTTCAAGAATCAGATAGTCTTATTTACCACATTATATACTGATTGTCGGGGATTACATTCAAGTAACGAAGATAATTGAAGAAGAGATTAGTAATGTGGATATTTGTAATTTTAGGGGGATTTTCCGTGGAAAATAACAAACTATGGTATGAAATACTAGAAAGTGTGAAGTCAGAGATTAGCCCCAAAGCGTATAATACTTGGTTTAAAAACACAAGCCTAGAAATAAAAGAAAATAACAGCTTAGTCATTTATGCAGCAAATGAATTTGCTTCAGATTGGGTCCGGAAAAATTATTTTACTTTAATTTAAACTACTGTTAAAAAGATACTAGAAATAGAAGTTGAAGTAACTATTACTTCAAAAAATACCGAAGAAGATTAAAACATAATTCTTCCTTACATAACTTTTGAATTAAATTAGCGATGCTTTCTTAACGGGAGTGTCGCTTTTGCTTATCCTGTGAACATGGCCATCGAAAAAATGGAATATATGTGAACCAGATTGGCGGGAGGGTGTAACTAGTCGTAAAGGAAGACTGGCTATCGAATGACTGAGAGGGCGCATAGTTAAGATGTATATAGTAAAGGTGGAGTAGTAATTAGATGATTCCGTTAGTATATGACCAAATTAATCATTGGGGCGTAGATGATGAATTCTTTTTGGCCCTATTAAAAAAAGTAAATGCAAAAAAAATAGCTGATTTGGGCTGTGGAACAGGAAGATTGACATCTCATTTTGCGAAAGCGGGGTATCAGATTACAGCTGTTGACCCGAATGAAGAAGCAATTGAATATGCGAAACATAAAAAGTATCCAGGCGAGGTGACTTGGATTGTTGGTTATAGCTCAAATTTACAAACAAATGCTTTTGATACAGTTATCATGACAGCAAATGTTGCTCAAGTATTTCTTACAGATCAAGGGTGGCAACACGTCATTACAGATGCATATCAAGCATTAAAACCTGGAGGACATCTTATCTTTGATACACGTAACCCACTAGCAAGAGCGTGGGAACAGTGGGAAAAGGATATGACACCAGATGTTGCCATAAATCAGGAGACTGGTGATCCACTTGAAATTTGGACAGAATACGAGGGGTTTGTAGAAGATGTTTTTACGTTCTATGAAACTGTGAAAAATGCACGTACAGATGAAGTACTGATTCATGAAAAAATGCAATTAAAATTTCGAACACGAGAAGAAATCTATAAATCCTTGAAACAAGTAGGATTTTCACAAATTCAAGTATATGGTGATTGGGAGTTTAAGCAAGCAACAGTAGAATCCAAATCTTTTATTTTTCATAGCGTAAAATAAAAATACAGGGTAATTAGTGATTTTTTTATTTCTTGATTACGTAAGATTTCTACAGCAAAAGGTGCGAGTATTTCATAAGCTTCGCTCCTCTTTTTCAACTATCGTTAATCCAAGAAGGGATAACACTCTTTTTATGGAATTATTAAATGAATGGAGCAGAATAGTATTGGAGATGAAATTGAATTTACAGCTTATAGCCGCACATAAATTAACAAATGAGGATCAAAAAGATGGGAAAAATTAATGAAATCATTTATATTTTAATAAATAAAGGTTTGATAATAAATGAGGGTATGGAATTGAAAGGACTAAAAAGTGGTACAACTAATGGTGTTTTATATAATATCCTTTTTAATAATATACCAACTTATGTGATAAAAATAGACAACCCTATGAGTATAGCTGCGACTCAGGAATTTCTTATGGCTTATCATGATGTAAAGTTGTTACCAGATGTTCTTTATACAGACTATGATAAAGAATTTATAGTCTACTCTCATATTTCTGGAGAGACACACTATAATCGAGGTTCGAAAAGAGAATGGATGGCAATTATAATAAAAGAGCTTTTCAATAAATACAAAAAAGTGGATAAAGACACACCTTGGGGTAGACTCAATAGAGTCCAAAGAAATTCTTGGTCAGATTTTAACCAAAGTAGTTTGCAGTCTGCCCAAAAGAATATAGGAGATTCCCTTCCAAGTGAAGACCATAAAAGAGTAGAGATTTTGGTAAATAATTTGAAAAGATATCATAATCAAGAAGAAAAGTATTATTTACACGGAGATACTGGTGTACATAATTTTGTATACATGGAAAACCAATTAAAAGGAGTTATTGACCCATCACCATTAATCGGACCAAAAATTTACGATTTTACTTATGCATTTTGTTCTTCGCCTGATAGTCTAAATTTAAGCACGCTTTTTTCATCTTTTTCATTGTGGAACAGCCAAGCTTCTTTTACAGAGGAACGACTTTTGGATGAAGTTCTTTTTCAGTTGTATACACGTATTGCGGTATGTATTAAAGTTCATCCGATCGACTTAAGTGGTTATATGGGGGCCTGGAATGAATGGAGGAAATATCTACCTTCTAACTAAACTTTTCGACTAGGGATCTAGTAAAAAAATATCAAAAGGTGATCTATTCATGAGTATACAAGTCAAACTAAAAGATATTATTGAGGAAATGGGAATACAGTTTGAAGATTCACGTTCTTTACTAAATATTAAAACGGGTGAAATAGTGATAATCACCTCGGAGGATTTGAGAGCTGCTGAAGACGAACAACCATTTGATCATTTACCGGAATGGGAAGCTGAAAATAGAATGTTGGCAATTGACGTGGTGGAAAACTTTGAAAATTATATAGAACTTCCTACTAAGTATGATGTTAATGAATATGAGATAATGGAAAACTTTTGCTTAACAGTGAGTGATCAAAGAAAGCAAGATTCTTTATCTACGGTAATTAAGGGAAAGGGTGCCTTTAGGAGATTTAAGGACAAAATTATTGATTATGGATTAGAAGACCTATGGTATTCATACCGAGACGAATGTTTTAAACAAATTGCGATTGAATGGTGCCGGGAAAATAAAATAGAGTTTATTGAATAAAACGATTGACTGAAATAAAAGGTAATCATCTTTTCTAATTGGAGTAAAGCCGCAGGATAGAGCAATAACAATAGTAAGGGGAGGATCCTAGCTTTTCTTTGGAAAGTGGAGAATCCAATGTTATTGCTCAAAAATGGGGAGTAAAGGCAACTCTTAAACTATTAGAAAACTTTTTTCTTTTTTAAAAGGAGAATTGTGAAAAGTTACACTTTAACTATGCACCAGGTAGTGAAAGAATTGATGAGGAGGGAAATGTGTGGAAGTTTGGGATATTTATGACGAAAATAGAAATAAAACCGAAAGAACACATGTACGTGGGAATCCGTTAGCAGTTGGTGATTATCATATAGTTGTTCATGTATGGATTGAGAATAAACTGGGTGAAATTCTTCTAACAAAACGGCATCCAGATAAACCCTACCCTAATTTATGGGAATGTCCAGGTGGTTCGATATTAACAGGGGAGAATAGTCTTGATGGGGCGATAAGAGAAATAAGGGAAGAAATCGGGATTAAATTGAATAGGTCAAATGGTAAGTTAATAAAAAGCGAACGTAGGGATATTTTCAATGACTTTTATGATGTATGGCTTTTTAAGCAAGACTTTGAAATAGAAGAGACCTTACTTCAAAAAGATGAAGTGTGTGATATAAAATGGGTAACAAAATCCGAGCTTGATATTATGTACAATTCTAATTTTATAGTCCCGACGCTCAATTATTTTAAGTATATTTTTTAGCATACATATTTCAAACGAGGCATGTATACATTCTTGGTCAACATTCCAAAATGTGAAGAAGTATACTAGGGACACCAGTTAATAGTTTGTCACATAGCTAGTAATCTAATCAAGTTTCATTCTTACAAAAAAATTTTAGCCCTTCAATTAAAGAAGGGCAGATGTTAGTTGCAGGCTGATAAAATGTGCGATTTTGGAAGTAATTAAACCAAGTATTTCTCAGATTCCTTAGTATAATGTACTACTTGATCAAGGTTACCATTTTTGAGTTTTACTGCCCATTCTGGATCAGCTAGTAGCGCGCGGCCAACTGCTACATAATCAAATTCGCCTGCTTTGATTTTTTCATCTATAATTTTGAGATTGTCTACAATGGTTACAGTTTCATTATCCTGATTACTCAGATATGTACGGTTAATTCCCACGGAACCGACCGCAATCGTTGGCTTCTTAGTAATTCGTTTAGTCCAACCAGCTAAGTTCAAGGATGGATCTTCATCTTTAAATTCAGGTTCCCATATTCGTCTTGTAGAGCAATGGAAAATATCTACTCCAGCTTCAACCAGTGGGATGAGCAATTGTTCAAGCTCATTAGAATTCTTAGCTAATTTAGCTTGATAATCGCTTCCTTTCCATTGTGAATAACGAAAGACAATTGGAAAATCAGGCCCGACTGCTTTCCTGCAAGCACGTACAATATCTGCCGCGAATTTTGTTCGTGCTCCTATATCTCCACCGTACTCATCGTTCCGCTTGTTCGTTACTTCCCAAAAGAATTGATCAATTAAGTATCCATGAGCTCCATGTAATTCAATTCCGTCAAATCCGATACGCTTGGCATTTGATGCAGCTTCGGCGTATGTATCAATCATTTCAGTGATTTCTTCTTTCGTTAAAGCCTTTATTTTCTCATTTCTGTGTCCTTTTAAAGTAAAACCAGACGGACTCACAGGTGGTGCGTCAATATGTGGTTCACTGCCTGCTTTTCGTGCTGCACCAACATGCCATAATTGTGGGATGATTTTGCCACCTGCTTGGTGTACTTCATTAACTACATTTGCCCAGCCAGCTAAGGCGTCCTCACCATAAAAGCGAGGAATATCGGGACTCATTACTGCAGCTGGATGGTTGATGGCTGTTCCTTCAGTTATGATAAGCCCAACCCCATTCTCAGCACGTTTACGGTAATATTGTGCAACATTTTCCCCTGGGACACCTTTTGGAGAAAAGATTCTTGTCATGGGGGCCATCACTAACCGGCTTGCTAACATTTCATTTCCAAACGGTACAGATTGTAATAAAGTATGCCCTGCGAACTGTTTATCCAAGGCGTGCACTTCCTTCCATTGATTAGTATTATCTGTTTCCTTTATTCTACAATTCCACTATACAAATATAAACTGATAAGTCCTATACATTTACTTATTAATGAGAAGTGAAGCTGAAAAGTCGAAGGAGAAACTAAAAGGGAAGGGCATCTCATATAGTTTTTTTGCAAATTAGAACATTAGTTCTGTTTTGTGTTATAATATGGATAGAAATACATCAATGAATCCACAAACCTAACGAATAGGGAGGATGAGTTGAATGCCTAGGAATCCAGGAGTAACAGACGAAGAAATCATACGCATGTATAAGAGTGGCATCCCATACAAGGAGATGGAGCCGATTGTGGGTCTTTCATCTAGATCTATACGTAATGTGATGTATAAGCATGGAGTTCAGATGAATCGAGAGCAATCGTCTGGACAGCCTCGGAAGCATAAGGTGAACGAGAATTTTTTCAAGGTATGGAGTAATGAAATGGCCTGGGTATTAGGATTGTTTGTCACGGATGGTACAGTGAATTCAAGCGTTCATAGTATTGTATTTTCGCAAAAAGATGAGAGGATTCTTCGTTTGATTGCAGCTTATATGGAAGCAGATTATGTATTAGCCCCTGATGGACCCACAAGACATACACCTTCGTTGATTATAAATTCCAAAGTGATTAAGAATGATTTAGCAGAAATGGGAATTGGAGCAAGAAAATCTCTAACAGTGCCTTTTCCGAATGTGCCAGAAGAGTTCTTGCCATCATTTATTCGTGGAGTGATTGATGGGGATGGATGGGTTTCAAGAGATGGCTATAACTTGAATATTACTTCTGGGAGCATACAATTCGCGGAAGGTTTATTATCTGTATTTCTAAAATGGGGTCTAAAGTCTAAGATTACTACTTTTAAGGGAACGAAAGATAATCAAATCTATCGCATATGGATTACAGGAAAAACCGAGGTATTAAAGCTATCTGAGATTATTTATCAGGATGCAACCTCTGATGACTATGTTATCAAAAAGCGGGTTTATATGTCACAACATTCGGTTCGACCATATAAGAGCGAAATTCCTTTTTACGAAAAAATTAGCTCTAGAGTGCAATTTAGAACGAATATTAGTAAATATATCCTGGAATCTCTAAGAATAGCTGCAATAGAACATCATACTACGATAAATAATTTGTTTGAAAAGGGCTTGAAAAATCTTTTGGGCACACCAGTTTTAGAAATCAATAAATTATCGAGACCTGTAGATCGAGTTCAATTTAAAACAACCTATGATCGGGAGTTATTAATGAAAGTTAGGGAGTTTGCAAAACAAAATGATTTATACATAAATGATGTGATTGAGATGAGCGTAGATTATATTGATAGCAGCTATTAAGTCAAAAAAAAGGGGTGACGAGCGACACAATAATACTTAAATCAGAAAAGCCTTAGAAATAAGGTTTTTTTCTTTTTATATAAGTATATTTGTGTCATTTTTATTGACACAAATATACTTAAGATATTAATAAATGAAACAAAATTACTGAATATAGCGACACATTTCTTTGGTGCAGCTCGATGGTTTTAAATAGGATTTTTTAAAGGGAAAAGAAGATAATTTTAAGGTTTAACTAAAAGCAAAAGAATTTAACCTAACCCTTGTTTTTACAAAATTTTAAAATAAAGTTGATTAATGGCAGGTAATTTTTAGTATAATTTAGGGAGAGATATAGAATTTTGTCGAAATAAGTTTTGATTAATTAACATGTATTGATGTTCTATGAGTGGTTTATAAAGAAATGGGGGGGCTCTATGTTTTTAAAGAGTTTAAAAATCAGCAACTTTAGAAAGTTTGGAACAGAAAATAATAAAATAGAATTTGTTGATGCAAGTAGCTATCAGGAACAAAAAAAAGGGAGAGAGATAAATATTGCACCTACCACTACCTTAATAGTAGGAAAAAACAATTGTGGAAAAACAACTATTGTTAATGGATTAGAGAAGCTATTAAATAATCAAGAATTTAAAGCAAATGATTTTAATTTTTCTTATTTAAAGAAATTATTAGTCGAATATGAAAGAAATCAATCAATAATTGAAACACCTTTCCTTCAATTTAGAATAGGTATTGGAATTGAAGATAATAGTAACGATTTAATATCCAATATTATTCCTTTCATGATCCTAGAAGATGTGGATAGATCTGAATTAGAAATTTTAATTAAAGTGGAATTGGATGATCAAGAAATATTTAAAAGAGATGTGAAACTCTTAATAGATAAATACTCTGGAATAGAGAGATTTGATAAATTCCTGCAATTAATAAACACTTCTCAGTTTAACACGAATTATTATAATGCAGGAGGGGAGGTAGTAACAAGTAATTTTAGTATTAATAAGCTGATTGAATTACGTGCAATAAAAGCTAATAATATTGAGAATGAAAAGAGCCTTTCGAGGGCATTTAGTAAAATTATTGAATATCGATATAAAGCATTATTTGAAGAAGAAGGTATGAACCTTGATTCTCAAATTAATTTAATAAATGAGGAGTTAACAAGATTAATAAGTAATAAACATACTAAGGATATAAATCAATCTTTAGAGGGAATAGAATCAAGAGAAAAACTTCAGGTCCTTTTAAGAGCAGATCTTACTTTTCAAAAATTGATGAGTAATTTAATCAAATATGAATATGTTGAAAGGGATATTAATATTCCGGAAAATCAGTTTGGATTAGGATATACAAAATTAATGATGATCATAGCTGATTTAATTGACTATATGGAAAAATATCCCGAGGATTCCTTTAATAGTAAAGTTAATTTGATTTCTATTGAAGAGCCAGAAACCTTTATGCATCCCCAGATGCAAGAGTTATTTATTAAAAATATAAATGATACTATTGGTTCACTATTGAAAAGTAAAAATAAAAACGTAAATAGTCAATTGATAATTACGACACATTCTTCACATATATTGAATAGTAAAATACATAGTGGTAATACTTTTAACAATATTAATTACATTACTATAGAAAATAATTTTACTCATATAGTAAATTTGCATGATGATATTATTATACCAAAGAGTCAATCTTATGATAAGCAAAAAAGAGAGAATGATCTCAAGTTTCTAAAAAAACATATAAAATATAAAGTTTCAGAACTGTTTTTTTCCGATGCAATCATTTTCGTTGAAGGAGTAACAGAAGAAACACTACTAAAATATTATATTGATAAAGATGAAGTTCTCAATAAATACTATATCTCTATATTTAATATTGATGGGGCTCATGGGTTGGTATATCATGAGTTAATTAAGTTACTAAAAGTTCCAACACTTCTAATTACCGATTTAGATATTAAAAGATCCGAGACAGAAAAGGAAACATTTAAACAAATTTCTAACCTAACAGATAGAGTAACCACTAATGAAACAATAAAGAAGTACAATTCTAATTATGAAAAGTTAGATAGTTTACCAAATCAGCTTGAAATAGACAATATGTACATTGCTTATCAGACAGAGGTGGAGGGATACTTTGCGACAAGCTTTGAAGAAGCATTAATTCTAACAAATTATAAAAATGTTCTTTTAAATAGTGTTTTAATAAAAGTTAAACCTAAAATATATCGAGAAATCATCATGACTGATAAAAGATTTCAAAAAATAAAGGAAAATTCGTACAAGCTTCAAAAAAAATTAGCAAAAAGCAAAAGTGATTTTGCTAATGAGCTACTATATAAATTGATAATTCAAGAGGAAGTGGTAAATACACCTTCTATGCCAAGATATATTGAGAGTGGAATAATATGGTTAACAAAAAAGTTAGTAAAGGAGAATTAAGATGAGTTTATCAATAATATCTCCGTCAAATAGAGAAAAGGAAATGCAATCATTAATTAGTATTTATAATTCTATAGAGAATAGTGAAAGTATCATATTTAATTCTGGCGCAGGCGCTGGTAAAACATATTCTCTTATTGAGAGTTTAAAGTATGTAATAAGAAATTATGGGAGGAGTTTAAAGAAACATAATCAACAAATTATTTGTATTACATATACTAATGTTGCAACTAAAGAGGTCAAAGAGAGATTAGGTAACTCTGACATAGTATTAGTTTCAACAATTCACGAAAGAATTTGGGGACTTATTAAACAATATCAAAAAGAATTAGTGGAGATTCATAAGGAGAAATTGAAAGAAGAAATTTCAATTTTACAAAAAAATATTATAACTAATAAGGAATTTGAAAAATACCAAGAATTAGATGATGCAAAAAAAGAAAAATTTAAAAGGATAATGTTCGAGAATAAAGAATTATTTTATCAAAATTATAATGTTAGAGCAGCAGATTTAAAAATGGCCTTTCAACCATTTTTAGAAGATTTTCCAGAAATTCTTAAAAACGTTAGTAATTTTAGAAAAATAGTAAATACTATATACAAATTAGAAAGAAATCTGGTTTGTTTAGAAAATATCAATTTAAATAAAAAAGAATATAAATTTGTAGATTACACTTCTAACTATAATAATGATCAACTACATAATATGAAAATTAGTCATGATACCTTATTAGAATATGGTCAAAGAATAATTGAAAAATATGACACTTTAAAACAAATAGTTATTGATAAATACCCTTTTGTTTTTATTGATGAGTATCAGGATACAAATGAAAAAATTGTGTCAATAATGAGTTCCTTAGATAATTACGCAAAGAAAATTGGACATAAACTTTTTATAGGTTACTTTGGTGATACCGCTCAAAATATTTATGATGACGGTGTAGGAAGTAAAATAAACGATATTCACATTGGATTAAAACCGATAAATAAGGAGTTTAATAGAAGATCAACAAAAGAAGTTATTAGTGTTATTAATCAGATTAGAAACGATAACATCAAACAAGTCTCAATTTATAATGATTGTGGAGGGGGAAGCATAAAGTTCTATAAAGGAGCTCAAGAAAATGTTAGGGACTTTATAAATAAGTACGTACATGAATGGAACATTTCTTCAGCAAATAAACTTCATTGTCTAGTCTTAACAAATAAGGTCGTAGCAGAATATAGCGGCTTTAAGAATATATATGAAGCTTTTAAAGAGACTGGTAAATACAAAGGTATTAACTATAATCAACTTAATACAGAATTATTGAATAATGATTTGTCAAAGTTAGGTGAGGTCCCTAAATTATTATTTAGTATTATAAAACTACATAATAATATATTGAATAATAAGACACCTGTGCTTGAGATATTGTCTAAAAAAAGCTTGTCCGATAAATTAAATATAGAAGATTTAAGGAAGTTAATAAATTTATTAAAACAAAATAAGGGTAAAACACTAGGTGAATATATAACCTCAATATCAGCGTACTATACAAGTGTTAACAATGAAATCTATGAAAAAATAATGGATTTGACATTTGGTTATAAGATTACTTCATGTGAAATTTTTAAAAATTTTCTTTTAGAAAAGTTATTTAATGATATTACTGATGAAAATATTGATTATGCAAATGAAATAATACAAAAGTTATTAGATATTGAGATGGATGAGTATGAATTGTGGTATAAGTTTATTATAGATAAACAAGAGCAGAATATAAATTATCATACTTATCACGGTACAAAGGGTCGTGAGTTTGAAAATGTTATAATAATTATGGAGAATGCTTTTGGAAAAACTAGGGATTACTTTAGTTTTTTCTTTAAGAATTTATCCGATCCAAGTTTATTACAAGGAGCAGAAAAAGATTTATTTGAGAAAGTGAAAAATCTGCTGTATGTTTCCTGTTCTAGAGCAATTAAGAATTTAAGAGTATTTTATATAGATGAAATTTCAAATTTTGAAAGTGGAATTGAAAATATATTTGGACAAATATATTCGTACAATTGTGAAGATAGGTCCTCAATTTAACCTTGTATAATTTAACAATATTACTTATCAGTTTTCTTGCATGTTTTATTGGCCGCTCATATCCGATTGTGAGCGGTTTTATAGCATCCAGAAAGTTATTCATTTAATATGTTGAACACTAACTTTTTTAATATTACTTTTTAAAGGTATTTTTGACAAGTAAAGACTCTAAATCTGGTGCATAAGCATAACTATAATAAGGATGAATTGTTGGTTCATTTATTTTATAGTTTGAAGTTAATGATTTAGTTATCATCTCGTTACTTCTAAATACCGTTTTGTATTGGTTAATACTTACCTGGTATACAATTTTATCAATTTTTCCGTTTTTTTTATCAAACTCAATTTGAATAACCTTATATATTTGGCCAAATATTTTTATTTTTGGCTGTTTCATTTTTCTAACTCCCTTCATTTTATAATAAATAAATTAAGACAAAATATATCTCACAAGGCCACGATACAATTTTAGTCTTTAATTTAATTTCATTTTGAAAATTATATAAATATTCCTTAAAGTATTTAAAGCCCCTACGTTTCCACGTTTTAACATTAAAATTACCTTTATATAAAATATTTATGACCTTTCAGAAAAATTACAAATTCCCTTATAGATCATTGTTGAGAAAAAATGGGTGAAATTTCAAATAATCTAAAACACTATTAGGTATTCCAATGGTTAGTTATACTAACCATGTTTTTCTATTTTCTACATAAGTCGAGTAAAAAAAGCATCTTGAATTAATTCGATAAAATGTAACAAAATATTTATAAATATTGCATTATTTTTAATTTATTTATAAATATTCTATTTATTCTGTATATTAAAAAATGTGTGGTAATAATTGATAATGGAGGTGAATTATGTATAAACCAATTATCCTAGGTAAAAATGTACAACGTCGAAGTAATTTATGGAACTGTAATAGTCACAAAATCGGAAGGGACGTTTACTTTTATAGTGAATTGGAATACGAAAATTGGATACTAGTTGAAACTGATCCAGATGTTTTAGAATTTTGTGAGAAACCTAGAAAGGTAAGAGGATTAGTTGAAAATAGAGTATATGAGTCTACATTTGACATGTGGATTAAATGGAGAGATGGACACGAGGAATTTAGAGAGGTTGTCTATGATAAAACATTGAAAACCTCTCAAATAAAACAACGAAAAATAAAAATTCAAAAAAATGGTTTAAGGAAAATAATTTCAGCCACCGTATTTTTACAGAACACGACATTAGAATCCAACCAAAGTTAAAAAACTTAAAAACAATACTCCCCTACATAAAAGAGTTTAACAACCTCAGTGAACTTGACATATTTAAAGTAAAATCCCAAATAATTGAAGAGAAACAGACACTTTGTGAACTATTTAGTAATCTTGATTCAATTGAAAGATTCACATTTTTTAAATCTATATTTTATCTATATTTTATCTATATTTTATCTATATTATATTGGTCATGTTGATTTGAATATAGATGAAATTGAAAAATGAATAGGTATTTATTTTCTGACATCAACATAGATAAAGAGAAACTTGACCGTTCAAAGTGGCCCACAGTTCACGAGGATAGCTTAGAGCCTAAAAAAAGAAATACTTTTTTAAAAAGAAAAGATGTTATTGATATGTATTTAGATGGTGAGAAAACAATAGAAGAGATCTGTGAGACATGTGGAATTAATCATACTGATCTTTATAGACTACTTAAACGGTGTATTTCTGAAGATGAAAATAATAGTGTATACGGCTATAAAGCACTGATTCCGCGATACAGAATTAAACCATATACAAGGCAAGCAAATATAAACGGATTTGATGAGGTTACGGAAAAATTAACAGGTGCCTTTATGAGATTGCTTGATATTTATCCAAATATTAAAACCCAAATTCATAACTTAGTATTTAATAAAAAAAAAGCACGCCCTCTCAACCAGTAAAATGAGGAACGGACATTCATTTTGAATTTATAAAGGTATGTAAAGAGGAGGGGAAAATTCCCGAAAAGGGGGATTATCCATTCAATTCAGACGATTATGGAAAAAGATCCTTGTATAGATACATCAAGGAACTAAAGGTAGCTAATCCTGGTTTAGCAGTGAAAAACTTTGGAGCAGATGCTGAAGTATTATATAACGATTCAGGAGTCAGTAATCAAAATACAATACTTGTAAGGCCATTTGAACGCGTTGAATTTGATGGTCATAAACTTGATATCAAAATTGCCTTCAAGTACACAACTATCGAAGGTGATGAAGTTGTAGATGTAATAAATAGAATATGGCTGTTAATGGTTGTAGATGTAGCTACAAGAGTAATTTTAGGTTTTAACTTAGTCTTAGATAAAGAATATTCAGCTGCGGATGTGATGGTTTGTTTACGAAATGCAATAATGCCTTGGACAGCTAAAAAGGTAACTATTCCAGGATTGAGGATATCAAATGGTGGCGGTTTTGCTTCTGAAAGGATACCTGAAACAGCATATGCTGTTTGGGATGAAATTTCATTTGATAATGCAATGGAAAATGTTGCTAGAAGTGTAGACAATGTAATGAAAAAATTAGTAGGATGTCATGTTAATACAGGTCCTGTTATAGAAAAATTATTTCACACACTAGAAGAGACCGGTTTTCATAGGGTAACAAGTACTACTGGAAGCAATACTTACTATACCTACTATTGACTAAAAATATTCACTATTAAGTCTCAACAAGAAAAGGATAAGCAAAAATCCGTTCAGTTGCTAATCCTTTCTAATTGTTCTTAGCATACTAAACTGTCATTCAGCTGAAATATTTACAGAATAACCTTTCTTTTAAAATAGATAAATGGATCTACGTCAATATCTTGGACACCAATATGTTAAGTCTTTTTTCAGAACGGCATCCATTCATGGAGCGTCCTGTGTTCTGCGAAACCAGTCAAGTGAAAATTCACACTTGACTGGTTTCGCAGAACACAGGAAATACAACCCATGGATGTCGTTTCAAAAAATATATAGTAGGGTTTAAAGCGCAAAGCCAAACGATATCTTCTAATCAAGCTGCTTCTTTACGGCACCAATCCTCTAATTGCTGTGGCGTTAAATAATTGATGGCTCCATGAATTCGTCTTCGGTTATACCATGATTCAATCCATGATTCAATGTAGCTAAAGAGGGCCAGTCGTGCTGTTTCAAAGTCCATATAAGTAGTTTGATAGACTTCTTCTTTTTTTAATATCGCAGGAAAGGAATCGATGCAAGTATTATCATACGGACAGCCTTTGCGACTAAATGATTGTTGGATTTTAGCTTCCTTCAAAGCTTTTTCAAAGGCTTCACTCGTGTATTGGCTGCCTAAATCGGTATGCAAAATCAAGTTTTCGATTGGTTGTTGGACGTCGATGGCGTTCGCTAAAACTTGCAGAACAAGTTCTGTCGACATTGATGTTGAAAATGAATAGCCTACGATTTTCTTCCTGTGCAAATCTAGGACCGAAGCTAAGTAACACCAACCGACTCTTAGAGTATTAATATACGTAATATCCCCAACCCATTTCTAATTAATGGTGGTCGTTTCAAAGTCCTGTTCCAATAAGTTTTCACGTTATTCGACTTGCCCAGTAGAAGAAGTTGGGCGATACTTTTTCATGATTCGCTGAACACGATTCAAGCTAGCCCTAAATCCTTCTTGCGTTAAAATATAATGAATCTTAGGTGCACCATAGCGAACATTACTTTCTGCATGAATGATTTTTATGCGTGCTAAAATAGCTTCGTTTTCGATGACGTACGAAGATTTCACTTTATGGAATGACTGTAATACGTACTTCTTATCACATTTTGCACCTCACACATGACTTGAATAGGATCGTTTTCTTTCTCCTTTTCAGTGTGGTTGATGATGTCTTGCTCTGTTACTTTCTCGCAAATATGGTCATAGCCTTTTTTAATATCTCTACCTCCTGTTGAAGGCGTGGATTTTCCTTTTGAATTTCTGCAATTTCTGTCGGTGTTAAACCACCGCTATTTTCAATAGGTGTAAGTGCTTTGACCCATTTATAAATCGTAACTTCAGATACACCATACTCGCGACTAAGAACACTCACAGATGTACCAGTTCTGTAGAGCTCTACAATGGTCTGTTTAAATTCTTGGTTATAACGCTTCTGTTTCATTCCGGACACGTCCTCTCCAATCTTATGATAGAGACTTAAGTAACTTGTGTCCATACATCCATACTAGCATCATATTTTTTTATGTAAGGCGGTGGTAGTTTGTGATTAAGATTCTAATCCCATATTAATTGCGGAACAAGGAGCGGGTATATTTAAAAATATTCCCAACTATTACTTGATCAGTAAGATTTACAATTTGTTACATCTAATAGTTAATTATCCTTATGTAAACATAAGTAAAATGGTAAAATTTTATATATATTATAATTATTAATTTAGGTGAAAGACCTAATTTAAATTCATAAATAAAACCGATTTATTCTTTTAATTAAAGCTATTATTAGAAAAGAGTGTGAATATTAGTGAACATAGAACAAAGGTTAATTAAGCCACTAACTCTAGCTAAATATTTGTCTGAGGGTAATTATCAACATTACATTGCCATCATTAATTATTTATATGAACAGCGTGTGGTTTACTATGCACCTCCTGCATTGCCGACTGCAATCCTAGAGAATATCCTGAAAAATGATTCAATTGGTTTATTTGAGAATTATAATCTCGCAAAACTAGAAGATGATTTAAAGAGGTTAGAGGAATGGGGTAATGTCCTTGCGCATCCTGATACCGGGCATGCAACTAGGATTGAGGATTTTAATAAGAGGAAATTAAGGTATGAATGCACCGAGGAAACCATAGAGCTTGAACGTATGTTAGAGAGAATGAACAGTCAAATAAGTAAAGTGAATGGCTCAATGGATCCTGAACTTGTGAACTCTTTGGCTGCTTTGTTGCTGGAACTAGAAAGATTTAAGGTAAAAGATATATTTACGATAGAAGATGGGGTACGGATAGGCCAATTGTGGGACCAAATCCTAGAAGGTTTCGAAAAGCTAAGAAGAGACTCTTCGGATTATCTAGGAGTTATAAATAGCAAAAATATTGATGAAGCAATGCAAAACAAAGAGGTTTCGGTATTCAGAAGAAGATTTACGGATTACCTTACTGATTTCATTATGTCTATTCAAAGAAATATATATGGTATCGAAGTTTCAATCAGAGAGATTAACCGCTCTCTACTAGAGAAAGTTATTGCTAGGTTGATTCAGATTCAAAAAGACAAACCCACTTTGGATGAGCCACTCTCTGACGAAGAATATAGAGAGATATTCTTTAATCAATGGAATGGTTTAAGAAAATGGTTTGTATATGATGAATTTAATGAAAGATACGTTGATTATCTACTTAAACAGACAAGTGATACTATCAGTAGGTTTACTAAGTATTTAGAGCAAATTAGTGAGCGTAATAGATTAGTGAAAAATAGAAAAAAAGACTTTGAACACATTGCTAGGTTGTTTAAGGAAGAGAATGATTTCGAATTATGTAAAAAGAGTTTTGGAGCTATGACAAATGTAGAAAAGCCTCTATATTTTAACTCCGATAAAAAGCGTGAAGTAAATCCAGAAGAGCCTTTGTATGAACATATACCCGAAATGATAGGGTTAAAAACGGCTAGAGATGTGGTAACCCAAAGGGTGAAGAAGCAAGTTTCTGTAAAGATGTCACAAGAAGATTTAGAAGAGCTGAAAAAGATAGAGGACACAAAACGCTATGAAGAAAGTATGGTATTAGAACTCATAAGTAGGGGGAAGGTTACCTTATCCGAGTTAAGAAATGTGGAGCCGTTTATGCGTTCGAATATATTACAGTGGATTCAATATTGTAATGGAAGAAAAGAAATGAAAGGTAAGACCGAACAAGGTGTTAACTACCGAATATCGAAAAAAAGTGCTAGTTCAATAAAAATGCATTGCGTAGATGGGACATTAGAAATGCCTGATTATGTATTTGAGTTTGAGGTGTAATATGAGTTTATATTTGGAAGAAGAGTTAGAGTACGATAAAAAATTCAAAGTAAAGCCTGTAGTGAAAGAGTGTATAGATGAATTATTAAACAGGTTTTGGGTTTTGAGAGACGTTGATGAGACTTTATTCTACAAAATTAAAGACAATGAAGTGGAAATAAAAAAATATTTTAGAGAAAACTTCTTGTTTCGATTAATTACTAATAATGATGTTATCAAGCTTGAGAAAGTACCTGTAGTGGCTAGGTCCTGGATGGGTGAAAAAGTAGTGAATGGTACCAGTGTATTTAAAAGGCAAATGGATTTTTGCTTCTTTTTCTACTTATTAGCTTACCTTGAAAGCAAGAACATCGACCAACAGTTTACGTTACAGTACATTGTTGAATATCTACAAGTGCAAGAGGACGGTGCCTTAGAATGGAAGGGCGGGTCAGGATACACGAATCGATTGTCCTTGGTGAGAGTGTTAAAATATGCAGTTAAGATGAAACTAATAATAGTTGATGACCAAGAAATTGATGATTATTCAGGAAATGATGACCATGACGTTCTTCTTAGAAGAACACCGTATTGTTCTTTTTTCATGCGTTATTTTAGAGAGGATGTAACCTCTTGGAACTCCTTAAAAGATTTCATGAATTACCTTGAACAAGAGAATTTCGAAATGGTTGATAGAAAACATCGCTATTATCGTCGTTTATTCCTTGAGCCGATTGTGTATCACAATGAACTAGGATTTGATGAACTGGAGTATGTTAAAAATTATTATCCAGCTATCGAAAATCATTTTTATAGATATAGTGATTTGTCATATGAAAGATACAAAACTGTATCCATGCTTACAAATGATGTTTCGGCAGGCGGTCAAAATCTATTTCCTTCTGAAAATATGACATGTAAACTAATTCTTCAGTTTGCTAGTTATTTATATGATTCGAGATTTGCCTATCCATTAAACAAATCCAATCAAATTGAACTTTCTTTCACTGAGATAACTAATTTGGTTTCGGATATTAAGCAAAGGAATAGGCTTAACTGGACGAAAGTAGCTAAGAAACAAAGTGTAGATGATCTTAGAGAAGAAATCATTGCTGAAATGAAAAAATGGGCTCTTTTTGATGTGGTTGAAGATGAAGTCTATGTAATAAAAGAAGGGTTATTTAGAATTATAGGAGATTACTAATCAAAGGGGATATAGACAATGAGTTTAATGGTGGACAATAAAGTTGATCGATGGTTTATGTATCGTGCTGTGCTTTACAACTTCTGGTATTACCCGAATCAGGAGTTAATATTCAAAGATGGTTGTGCGGTATTGAGAGGGCATAACGGTAGTGGTAAATCAGTAACTACTCAAAGCTTAATTACTGTTTTATTGGATGGGGATACAAGACCTCATAAGCTAGATCCTTTTGGAGGAAAAGAGCGAAAAATTACAGATACTGTGTTGGGCGAAGAACAGTTATTAAATCTTAAGCATAGGACGGGATACATAGCTTTAGAATTTAAAAAGCGTTCTGGTATTACTAAGACTATTGGTATGGGGATTGAAGCTAATAGGGAGAAGAAGAAGTCTACAATTTGGTATTTTGTAGTAGATGGGAAAAGAATTGGCGAAGAAGCTCATAACCTAAGGCTTTATTCAAAAGAGTTGGTTGAAGGGCATGAGCAAACGATAGCGCTTACTGAGAAAGAGTTAAGAGACGAAATCGAGAATCGTTTAAAGTGTGGAAAAGTCTACAATCATCGAGATGAATACGCTAAGGCGGTAAACAAGCATTTATTCGGTTTTGATGATGAAAGTTATAGTGGTCTAATTGACTTGTTGCATCAAGCTAGAAGTCCAAAGTTGAGTGACCAGAACAAACCCGAGGGTGCAGCTGTAGTTCTGAATGAATCTTTGCCTCAATTAACAGAGGAAGAGTTGCGTCCCCTTATGTCTTCGATTGAATCGATTGACCGTATCGAAAAGGATTTGGTTGGATATAAAAGAGATTTAAAGAGAATAAGTGCTTTAAATGATGTATATCAATCATATAATGAAATCGTGTTTGCTGAGAAGGCTGATGCTTTCTTGAAGGCTTCAAAGCAACTTGAGAGTACCAAAAGAGAAGTAAGGGATTTAGAAAATCAACTACAAAAAAATAAAGAAAAATTAGCTCAAGTAAGAATTGATATTAGAAAAACTAGGGATGAAATCCAAGTTCGTATAGAGGAAAAAGCAAATCTAGGTGTAGAAGAGATTGAGTCCTTGAGAAGTAGAAAGGAAGAGCAAGAAAATAATCTTCTTGACCTTGAAAATAGATTAGTAAATCTTACTGCTAAGAAGGAAGAAGCTATTCGATTGTTTAATAAGTATCAGCGAATAGTAGGAGAACAAGAGTTTAAGTTAACGAAGGTTCAATTAGAACATGATGATAACTTGGAGGATATACGATCACTTGCTGAATTGATGGAATTCGAAAAACACCTTCCTTTTTTTGAACATTACGATAGCAATCAGAATAATAGTGATTATTCGTTTGTTTCTTGGAGACAATCGGTTGAGGAATACAAAAGTCTAGTTGAAAAAACTAAAATTCAATTGGAAGAAGTTGAAAGGTTAAATGGTGAAAAAGGCATCTATGAAAATTCTCTTGGCACCATAAGAATGCTAATTGATGAATGTCAAAAGAAAATTGATGACACTCAAGAACAATACGAGAATAGATTGACTCAATTACGCGAAAATATTGTTTCTTGGAAGTTGGCATCCTTAAACCTCCAGGTTTCCAATGACTTAGAGGATAAATTGTTAATGAATCTAGAAGATGTATACGAAGAAGTATCAAAAGAAGAATATCTTAACCCTCTTATCGAGCATTACGAGGGAATATGCAATGAAATTAAAAGAGAATTGATGCTTGTTGACCATAAAATAAGTATGGAAAAAGATGCAGTATTAAAGTTGGATCAAGAACTTAAGAAACTTATTGAAACACCAGAAATAGAGCCTGACTTTGTAATTAATAAGAGAGATAGTTGGGCTGTACTGAGTGGAAAAGGAATTGAATACATACCATTCTATGAGGCGTTCGAATTTAAGAGTGGTGTAGGTACTGAACAACAAGTAATGATACAAAATGCGTTGTATGAATCGGGAATCTTGTCATCGGTAATAGTTGCTAAAGAAGAAGTTGAAGTGGCTTCCGAAATCACAACGGTACTTACTTACGGTTCAGAAAAACAGCATAATCTTTCGGAAGTATTAATTAGTGCTGATCCGAGATTAGAAGTGTTGCTGCGAGGAATTTCTTTTGAGTTTCACGAAGATGGGTTTGTGTTAGATAATGGTAGTTTTAAAAATAGCTTTGTTATGGGGTTGTCTTCTTTATACGATGAAAATGTGTTTATTGGTAAATCTGCAAGAGAAGTGTACCGCCAAAAAAAGATACAGGCTATTCAACAAGAAATCGATAAATGTAATCATTTTGGTTCTTTGGTATTAAATAAAGAAACACTAGATAAGCAACTTCAAGATACTGCAATTGATTTCCATGCATTTCCTCTTATTAATGATTTAGAGGGTTATTTGAAGGATATTCGTCAGCAACAAGAGAAAATTAGCTTAGTATTATTTCCTCAAAGAGATGAGTTGTCGAATAAAATTGCTGCCTTGGAAGAAAGTATGAAACAATTAAAGGCGATGATTCAAAAAGCAGTTAATTATTCAAATTTAAAGTTAGATTTAGAAACATATAAAAATGAATTATCCAACATCAATGAATACTTTTCTGCTCTGGTTAAATTGGAGTCAAACTATAAAGAAATTCATTATTTCAAAGAAAGTATTTCATCTTATGTAGGTCAAGTGGCTCTGCAAGAACGAGTTAGAGATGAAAGTCATTCTGATATGGTAGATGTAGAGTTGGCTATGGAAAAGGTCATTAACAGAATAAAGATTTTAGTTGAGCAACTAGAAAACTTAGGTGACAAAGAGATATTAAATAGAGTTCAAGAGTTGTCTATATTGATTAATAAAACTCTTCCTGAAAAGATAGAAAATCTAACTAAGAGTGAGGTTCTATTAGATAAAGATATTAAAGATGAAGAGAAGAGAGTACAAAGTAAAAGGGATAATCAAATTCCTTTAGAAGAAATGTTAAGCGTTGCGTGGGAAAAAGCGTTTAAAGAACAGTTATTGCTAGGTATTTATCCTATCGATGAAACACTTAATACTATAGAAGAGAAAGCGCAATTCGTATTAAGTAAGTCTGGGCATCGCTTAGATAAAGGAAGAGCAAATATTGGAGAAGCTAAGAGAAAATTATCTAGGAGATTCATGGATGAACTTACTGAACTCCCTATTTATGAGTTAGAGTTGGAAAACAGAGCGTCTGAGTACGTTCCTGTATGGGTAAGTGAAAATCCTGCTATTATCGAGAGGTTAAACTATGTGAAAGAGCAAATGACGCGAGATGTTGTTACATTAGAAGTTGATGAAGTGAGAGTGTCTCCTGGTGTTGCTGTAGAAAGGTTAACGAAGAGAATAGCTGATTTAGAAGAAGAGGCTCATGAAAAGGATAGAAGATTATATCAAGATATCCTAATCAACTCTTTAGGGGCTGAAATTAGAAAGAAGATACAATATGTAGAGCGTTGGGAAAAAGAGATGAACAACTATATGGAACATGAAAACATCATTAAATTCAGAATTAGATGGGTTCCTAAAAAAGCTGATCCTAACAAAGAGGATGAAATGGATACGCGCGCCCTGGTCGATGCTCTAAAGAAAGATAGTCGATGGGTAGATATTGACAAGATTGCGAAGCATTTTAGAACGAAGATTGAGTATGCAAAAGATAGATTTGCAAAAGATGGAGAAATGACACTCCAGGAGATAATGAAAAAAGTGTTGGATTACCGTAGTTGGTTTGAATTCCAAATTTACTTCACTAAAAAAGGTGACAAAGAGAAACCATTGAACAGAAATACCTATGGTGAGTTAAGTGGTGGTCAAAGAGTTCTTGCGATGGTAACACCTGTCTTGGCAGCTCTTTACGCTAAGTATTCTGAAGGTAGAGAGGATGCTCCGAGAATTTTCACTCTTGATGAAGCCTTTGCAAGAGTGGATGATGAAAATATAAAAATCATGTTTGATTATATCTATAAACTTGGTTTTAACTACATCTTAAACTCTCAATCTTTATGGGGAACATTCGAAACAGTTCCGTCATTAAATATATATGAACTCTCTAGGCCGGATAATCGTCCATTTGTTGCGATACAATCGTATTACTGGAACGGTCATAAACGAGAAAGAATAGGGGATGAATGGTTTGCTCAAGAAAGAGAATCAGCAGCAACACTCGAACCAGTTGAATAATTTTATCAATACTTTAAGAGAGGAAACGGGCTTTGAACGCCTGTTTTCCTCTTTTAGAGAGAAATACAAGAGTTATGGTCGATTAGAAAACAATATAACTGCTGAACTTAACAAGCCTACACAGTTAGAGAAAGATGCAATTGGTGGCTTATTAGGAGAGGATTTAAATAAGAAAAAAGTTATCAAAGTGACTGCGATTAAATTCCTTAAGGCGTGGAAGGGGACGGTATATGAATCTTTAATATATTCAATGTCTTTATTTGAGCTTGTAGAGTTATATTTTGGAGACTCCTTGATTACAAAAAAGGAAGAAATATTAAATTTTCTTGATGAAAGAAAAATGTTCTTTAATTCTTATAAGACTGAAGATCATCCTGAGGATTTGAGAAGAATTATTTGTTGGGCAGAAGAGGAAGAGAATAAGAATAATCGATTATACCAACAGTATAAGCAAAATAAGGAGTTGCTGAGTAATAACTTGCAAACAGTTTCAAAGTTATTGAGAATGTTCCCTCTGGAAACGCCTGTATATTTACCAATGTTTGCAGCAGCTGTAACAAGAAATCCTCATGCGTTTGATAAAGATGAAGAAAAAGGGAAGTTTCTCATATATATATTACAATTGTTAACTCAATTGAATACTGATGTTGCGATGAAGCCGTCCTTAAATGCTGAAGAGGTAGCAGAATTGCTGTTTAATTATCATATTCTAGTGGATGATCTTGCGAATGATGTTACTGTTTTTAATGTGTCAGGTAGAAATAAAGATGGACAATTAAATGATTTGTTACAAGCAACTGTTTCGCAAAAATCCTCTCTTAATCTACCGTTAAGAGAGGTGATAAAGTTAAGTGAAGTAGTAGCTGCTAACAACATTATATATATGGTTGAAAACTCAAATTTAGCTTCATATTTAATAAGTGAAGTAATAAATAAAAAACTTAATACCTCAATTGTTTGTGGGAATGGTATGTTAACTTTAGCAACTATTAAGTTCTTAGAAGTCTTTGTTAGTAATGGAGGAACTATTTGTTATGCAGGCGATTTTGATCCAGAAGGATTAGGTATTGCACAGAGATTAATAAATCGATTTGGTGAAAAGGTGAATTTATGGGGTTATACCGTTCAAAATTATCTGTCTGCATTGTCTGAAGAAGAAATTAGTGATAGTAGAATACAACAGTTAAACAGTATGATTAAGCACAATACTCTTATGGAGATAGCGTATGAAATGAAACGTTATAAATTAGCTGGTTACCAAGAAAATATCTTAACAAAACTCTTGGAAAATATTAAGGAAAAATAAAAAGCTAATTATATCCCGTTGTAGTTTATAAAAAAATAATACATCAAATCTGAGAGGTATTATTTTTTTGAAAATCCTTTATTACGTAAAATATAAATTTGACGTAATTGTTACATAATTTTTTTGAAGATAACCAATTAAAAAAGAAGATAAATTCTCCCTTATAAATATTCTTTGTTTTTTCTGATAGTTCCCTTTTAATAAAATATTCTTCTATATACCAAGGGAATAATGGTTGATAGGGGTTATTTTGATTCTCTAGCAAATTAACACATCCAATCTTTATAAAAAATCACTTTAAAACTATTTTATAAAGATTTAGTGATCAAATTAAGGCAAAAGATTTTCCAATTTTAATTTAGGTCTAATTATTAATGGTTATTCTGTATGTTATGTATACATTTTTGTTTTTATAATCCCGTTACTTATGTATCATTTTTGCTTCAATCAATTGATAGGGAGTAGGAATATTTATAAGAAAGTCACTTATGTATACACTTTTGGTTCCCTAATGTATACACTTTTGCTTCAACGGACATCCGTCAACAAGGGGAGAGTTAATTTAAGCTCCTCTTATAAAATTCATTTTTCTTAGTTTACATAATATACATTATGAGTAATTGAATAAAAAGAGACAATCCACGTCTCAATACCAAAGTATACTTAAGATAGTGAGACAAAACTAAAAATTTTAAGGATTTCCATCAAACCTTCATAACTTACAATTCCTTTAGTTATTACTCAGTAAAATGAATTCTAGTTTTCACATAAACCTTTTTCGTTTTACTTATTTTCATTTTCTAAAATTGCACTTATTAGATATTCGGCAAAGAATTCCGGTTTACTTAACGTTTCGTATCTTTGTTAATACCAGAGCATCGACTTTATTATTTCTGTGCAGCTCTTAATCTTAAAGCTCGTTGTTATTCAGTAAAGAATTCCAGTTTACTTTAGTTTAATAATTTCAAAGCAAATATACTGGTTATAGATCTAATACAAAGAACATTTTATATAGCAAATTTTAACGTGCCTCCTCCCTTCTATTTTCCCAATACATACCTCTATTAAATTCTGCAATTACTCTCTATATTTATCTATATATCTCGTTAATACTCTTCTTGGAGGCAGATAAATGAAGAAATTATTATCCTTCCTAATTTTAACTTCGCTTTTAATTTCTATGAGCCCACCGGTTCATGCTGATATAAATAAAGAATACGTGATCATTGTATTTAAAGATGAAATTGACCAGAAAGCCGTTGAAAACGTTAATGGTGAAATTGAAGAAGAATTTAACAGCCTACCAGTTGTAACTGGAGAAATTCCCGAGGCTGCCATTGAAATTCTTGAACGTGACAAAGATGTATTAGCTGTCGAAGTTGATCAGCGCGTTTCGATTAAAGGACAGAATCCTGATTGGGGAATTAATCAAATAGAAGCTCCAGCTGCGTGGAATTCACAACTCACCGGTAAAGGTGTGACAATTGCAGTATTAGACACTGGTATAGCCACACATGAGGACCTTGTAGTTTCTGGTGGTATCTCATTTACTTCCTATACAAATTCCTATACTGATGATAACGGCCACGGTACTCATGTCGCTGGGATTATTGGTGCTGAAAAAAATGAAATCGGTACGGTCGGTGTAGCGCCAGATGCAGATATTTATGCGGTAAAAGTTTTAGATAAAACAGGTTCTGGCTACCTTTCCGATATCATCAAGGGAATCGATTGGGCGATCAGCAATAAGATGGATATTATTAATTTAAGCCTAACTGCCACTATGGATTCTTTCGCATTACATCAAGCTGTTGATAATGCCTATAATCAAGGATTATTAGTCGTAGCAGCTGCAGGTAACCACGGAAACACAGATGGAACTGGAGATACCGTTGAATATCCGGCACGTTATGAGTCTGTGATTGCAGTCTCTGCTACTGATTACTTAAATCAGCGCGGTAGATTTTCGGCTACAGGTAATTCAGTTGAAGTATCTGCACCAGGTGTGAAAGTTATGAGCACTTACTTGAACAACAGTTATGTAAGTATGTCTGGAACTTCAATGGCTACACCATATGTTGCTGGAACACTAGCACTATTGAAACAAGCGAATCCGACCTATACAAATATTCAGCTGCGTACAAATTTAATTGCATCCACCCAAGATTTAGGTGTCGCTGGAAAGGATTCATATTTCGGTTATGGGCTTGTAAAAGCTCCTGTAATCGTCAATTCTGCACAACAAGAAAAAGTTGTCGATGTTCCGGCAAAAACAGAAGTAAAAACGCAAATTGATAATACGCAGCAGCTAGTTAAACAACCAGCGCCACAACCCATTAAAATAGTTCCAAAAAAGCAAGAGGTAAAGCCGCCAATTAAGAAAAATATGGTCTCAACTATCTCTACTAATGCTTCAAGCTATAAAGTTGGGAAAACGGTCGAGGTATCCGTAAAAGTTGTAGACAAAGGAACAAAGAAAGCTCTTGCAAACAGCACCGTTAAATTAACGATTACCCCACCTAAAGGGAAAGCAAAAGTTGTAACAGTAAAAACGAACTCCAAAGGACAAGCATCTTACAAGATGGCAACCAATAAATACACAACAAAAGGCTATTATAAATTGTCTACTGCAACATCTAGCTCAAACTACAATACTGCGTATTCTTCTAAAACAATACGCATCAAATAGTGTGTGGTTTCTGGCTGATTCGTTATTTTCTAAGCGAATCAGCCATTTATTTTTATAAAGGAGCATAGTTTATCATTTTCACTATCTTTGGTATAGTTAGCAGTAGCTAATACAGAAAGGAATTAACATAATGAAATGCTTCTCGATTGATTTAGACGGTACACTATTAAACTCAAACAGTGAAATCCCTGAGGAAAACTTCAAGGTTCTTGAGGAATTAAAAGCTCAAGGACACAGCATCATAATCAATACAGGCAGAGCGCTTGAAGATGTTATTCAATTTGACGCGATTAAGCAACTTGATACACCTATTATTACGATTAACGGTACAGTCTTGTATTCCAAAAATAAAGATGTATTATTTGAAGCTTCGATCCCAGTATCGCTGTATAAAGAGCTATTTCCGATTTTGCAAAAACTTGGTTTATGGGTAATGGTTTATACCAACCAAGGTGGATTTCCTTGTAGAAATCCATTGCTACGTGGTAAAAGTGATGATGAAATTGAACAAATTTTTGCTGGATATGACTACGATCAAATTTTTGCAAAAGAAGATCTGAAAATTTATAAAGTTATGGCGGTCTCTCGTCACGACCAATTAGAAAAAATTCAACAGGTGAAAGAAGCAATTGAAGGTAAATTAGAAATATCAATGGCTTCCTCTCACCCAAATAATGTGGAATTTACTTCTATTGAAGCAAATAAAGGTACCGCCCTTCTTCGCTATCAGAAATTAACGGACACAAAGTTCGATGAGATTTATGCTTTTGGTGATGGTGGAAATGATGTGGAACAGTTTAAGGTAGCTACGACTGCTGTTGCTATGAGCAATGCTCCAGCTGACGTTCAAAAAGAAGCTGATATTATTACGAAAAGCAATGATGAAAATGGATTTGCTCATGCCGTTCGCCATTTAATTGGCCTTTCATAAGATACACAAAAAGCTAGGGACGTTAAATATCCCTAGCTTTTTTAATTTTAAAAAGAGATTTCATTCTTCGTTTGGTCCGTTGTCTTGCCCTTTAATGACAAGCGCAATGTTATTGTTATTGATTAGTGGTTCTTCATCTAGTGTATTAGTTTCGTTTTCGTCATTAAGTATTTGATTAATCTTTAGATTTGCGTATTCGGCTTCTGTTTTCTTATCTTTCATTGTGTAACCTCCTAGTATGAGTATCGCCTACCTCATTACATTTCCCGAAAATTCGCCAATTCATTTATAAATTCAAATTGCGTAAAGGCATAATCCTCTTTTCTTGGTACAAAATATCATTGTTCATAAGGAGGTGTTAACATGCCTAATCTAAACGATAATAAGTTCAGGAAAATTCAATCAGAAAGTCAAAAACAAGGAAAAACACAAGAGGAATATGCTGCTGAACTTGAAATGAACAAGTTAAAGAGCCAAAAAAGGAAATAACACTAATCTAAGAAGGCAGATATAAACTCTTCTGCCTTTTTAAAATCACTTTCTTATAAATTAGTTAACATAATCATATTATGGTTAATACATTCTCCACCCTTCAACTGCAAACAAAAAACACAGGATTTTCCTGTGTTAAGAAACCGATTCTTGTAAAGCTGCCGTTAAGTATTGTCGTGGTGTTCCATAATACAACAATTGATGATATAACGGGTATCTTGACTCAAATTGGATATAGATTGGTGAATCAAGCAACCAAGGGTAATACTGATAAAGCCCTCTATCTCCATAGACAATTGAGGTTAAGGCTAAACTCAACTCTTTTTGAAAGATCATAAAGCGGATTTTGGCATATTGCTCGTCATATTCCCCACCGCATACATGTACTTTTCCACTTAGAATATACTGACCCATACGTGGTATCCATTCTGCTAGAACTTCACCCCGAAAATTTGCATTAATGGCACTTTCATCGTAGCAATAGCCAATCGTTAGAAATAATTCCCCTGTCTCATCAGAATGAGTCATTGTATATTTTCTTTCATCAACGGGCTTATAAGGGGTGGCTGGCGGTAAGAATTTCACACTGAGGTTAGAAGGAATGAACTTGCTCATAGAAGGTGTCCCCCTAAATGATGAAGTATTTACTACCGTATTGTATGTTAAAAATTAGCAAAGGGTGACATGTGCCTATTCATTCTTTTCCTTTTTCATCAGAAGTTTCAAAAACCTTCGTCCGGAGTAACTCCCATTTTCCGTTTTGATATATCCAGGTTGATTCGATTTTACCTATTAGATCAGCATTATATGCCCCGCTAATTTGCTGCGTCCCTCTTAAACCTACCTTCTTCCCCCTTACTTTTACAGGTTCTAACTTACTGTAAGCATGAATCATCAGTTCAGTTGGTTCGTTCATTTTTCCTTGAAAATAAAGCCCAGAATTCTCATATTCCTCTGCGCGATTTTTTAAATTGAATTTATGAGTTTTATTATTGTCTTCAATTGTAATCTTTGCCTTATATCCGTTTAAAAATTGACTTTGGATAACTAGTGGGTCTGGTACAGTTAAATCTGTAATCTGAAAGTCCTTAGCCGTATATAAATAATAATTGGATACTCCGCCACTACCATGTGTAGGTATGGCCACATATATGTCTTTTACACCATCTTGATTCAAGTCACGGAATGTCAATTTTGGCTTAAATCCATCCTCTAAAGCTATTTTCTGTTTTTGACCATTTGGGTCTGACAGATGAATGGTGACGTTTTTATAAAGAGATTCATTCTCTTCTAATATGCTACCTTTAACAACGATATTTTCAGCTACACCGTCCCCTGATACATCAACATCTGATTCTGCAATAATCTCCGATTTTTCTTTGGCTTCTTCCTCTACTGCGTACACTACTGTAATCGCAGTCATGGACATAAAAAAGAATGCGGAAACGAGAAAAAACAATTCCTTTTTCATGCTTAGGTCCTCCCTCTTTCACGATTACGCTTATTATGTCCAGTTTTTGGTAAAAGATGCAAAAAAATCCCCTGCTGTTTTTAGCAGGGAATTCTTATTATTTATTCGACATTGTCCTTTACAGTCGATTCCACTTTCCAAAGTAAAATAACTTTTCCACTATCTGTTTCATCCATAATGAATGAACCATTTGTATAGCGATCGTTAAATCTTAACTCGGAAGCTTTGATACTTTCAATTTGTCCTTTTTCAGACTGGACAAAGATTTCATCTTCATCCCTTGCAAGTGTTGCACCTGCTACTCGGTGTGGATTCGATTTAAGCTCTCTCAGCATCACGACACCGCGTTTTGCTCGACTTGTTAACTCGAATTCTGCAAGCTTCATTCTCTTGATTGAGCCACGCTGTGTGACGATAACGATACTTTCATCCTTTGAATCCTGAATCACGCTTCCACTAGTAACGTAGTCGCCATCCTTCAGGTTCATTCCCTTAACACCAGCAGCACGAGCACCCACGATGCTAACTTCTTCTTCAAGGAAACGTAATCCATAACCTAAATGACTCGTTAAGAAGATCTCTTTCTTTCCATCTGTTTCATGGACATCAATAACTTCGTCTGAGCCCTTTAAATTTATTCCTACAAGCGGTTTCGAGTATCTTTGCGCTTTGTAATGCTTTAATTCGGTTTTCTTAACCATGCCCTGTTTTGTGACAAATAGAAGGAATGAGTCTTTTTCAAAATCTTTAACAGGAAGTGCTTTGATAATCGTCTCATCACGGTCGATTGGCACGATATTCGCGATATGCTGACCAAGGTCTTTCCAACGAATATCTGGAAGCTCATGAACTGGGCAGTATAAATAATTACCCTTATTCGTGAATAACAAGACCACTTCTGTCGTATTTACCTCTAATTGAGCAAGCAAGCGGTCTGAGTCCTTCATCCCGAAATCCTGTCCATTAGAGGCAGCATAGGAACGAGTGCTTGTACGTTTCACATAACCTTCCTTAGTAACGGAAACGATAACATCCTCACTTGCAATTAAAACTTCTAAATTGATTTTGATTTCTTCAATTTCAGCTTCAATTTGGGTACGTCTCGCATCAGCAAAACGTTTTCTGACATCCTTAAGCTCTTTCTTAATGACGGATAAAAGCTTATTTTCACTTGCTAAAATGGCTGTATATTCTTCAACTTTTTTCGCAAGCTCTTCAGCTTCTTCTTGTAACGCAGTAATATCGGTATTTGTTAAACGGTATAACTGCAAGGAAACAATCGCTTCAGCTTGAGCTTCAGAAAATTGGAATTTTGCAATTAAATTATCCTTCGCGTTACGCTTATCTTTTGATGCGCGGATTGTTGCAATGACTTGATCTAAAATCGAAAGTGCCTTCATGAGACCTTCAACAATATGCTGGCGGTCTTTTGCTTTTTGAAGGTCAAATTGTGTTCTTCTAGTGACTACTTCTTTTTGATGCTCAATATAAGCATCTAACAGTCCAATTAAGCCCATTAGTTCTGGACGTCTGTTGTGAATTGCGACCATATTGAAGCTGTAAGTCACTTGAAGATCGCTATTTTTATAAAGGTACATGAGCACGCCGCTTGCATCGGCTTCTTTTTTCAAATCGATAACAACGCGAAGCCCAGTACGATCGGTTTCATCACGAACTTCTGAAATGCCCTCGACTTTGCGGTCTAGACGAAACTCATCAATTCTTTTTACGAGATTGGCTTTATTCACTTCGTAAGGAATTTCGGTAATAACAATTTGCTGTTTACCACCTCGAGTGTTTTCAATCTCAGCTTTTCCTCGAATGATGAATTTTCCTTTACCTGTTTCGTATGCTTTCTTGATTCCATCTACACCTTGGATAATCGCGCCAGTTGGGAAATCAGGTCCCTTAATGACCGTCATAAGATCATCGACAGTTGTAGATGGATTGTCCATTCGCATGATAACCCCATCGATAATCTCAGCAAGGTTATGTGGTGGAATATCAGTTGCATACCCAGCAGAAATTCCTGTTGAACCATTTACCAATAGGTTCGGATACATCGCTGGTAAAACAGTTGGCTCATTCGCTGTATCATCAAAGTTAGGTACTAAGTCAACCGTTCTTTTATCGATGTCTCGTAGCAATTCTGATGCAATAGAGGATAATCGTGCCTCTGTATAACGCATCGCTGCAGGCGGATCCCCGTCAATACTCCCGTTATTCCCATGCATTTCAACGAGAACATTGCGGACCTTCCAATCCTGACTCATCCTTACCATTGCTTCATACACAGAGCTATCACCATGTGGATGGTAGTTACCAATAACGTTTCCGACTGTTTTTGCTGACTTACGGAAACCTTTTTCTTGGGTATTGCCTTCCACATGCATCGCATACAGGATTCTGCGCTGTACCGGTTTTAATCCATCACGAGCATCCGGTAAAGCACGATCCTGAATAATATATTTACTATAACGACCAAATCGATCCCCAATTACATCTTCTAACGGGAGGTCACGGATGTTTTCTACTGAACTCATGCTTCAGTAACCTCCTCTTCAACGATAATATTTTCATTTTCCAAAATACTTCCATCTTCTTCAAGACCGAACGCGACATTAGATTCTATCCACTTTCGACGAGGCTCAACCTTATCACCCATTAACGTCGTTACGCGTCTCTCAGCTCTAGCAGCATCATCAATTCGTACACGAATTAAAGTACGAGTCTCTGGGTTCATTGTAGTATCCCAAAGCTGATCCGCATTCATTTCCCCTAATCCTTTGTAACGTTGAATAATGTAGCCTTTGCCGATCTTCTTAACCGCATCAGAAAGTTGATCGTCGCTCCAAGCATATTCGATGACTTCCTTTTTTCCAGTTCCCTTACTTACTTTATAAAGCGGTGGAAGAGCGATATACACTTTTCCAGCTTCAATCAGCGGCTTCATATAGCGATAGAAGAAGGTTAAAAGTAAGACTTGAATATGTGCTCCGTCTGTATCGGCATCGGTCATGATGACGACTTTATCATAATTACAATCCTCTACATTGAAATCAGCACCAACTCCAGCTCCAATTGTGTAGATAATCGTATTGATTTCTTCGTTTTTGAAAATATCTTCTAGCTTTGCCTTTTCAGTATTAATAACCTTACCACGTAAAGGAAGTACGGCCTGGAACTTACGGTCACGTCCTTGCTTCGCTGACCCACCGGCTGAATCACCCTCAACGAGGTATATTTCATTACGCTGTGGGTTGCGTGATTGGGCAGGTGTTAGCTTTCCAGATAAAACCGCTTCTGATTTCTTTCTTTTCTTCCCGCTTCGTGCTTCTTCACGAGCTTTACGTGCCGCTTCACGAGCTTGGAAAGCTTTAATTGCCTTTTTAATTAAAAGAGAACTAATATCTGGGTTCTCTTCAAAAAAGTATGATAAATGCTCAGAAACAACAGAATCAACTGCAGAACGCGCTTCACTTGTTCCGAGTTTTCCTTTTGTTTGTCCTTCGAATTGGAGTAATTCTTCAGGAACACGTACGGAAATGATGGCGGCAAACCCTTCACGTATATCAGAACCGTCTAAGTTCTTATCCTTTTCTTTTAAAAGGTTAATCTTACGAGCGTATTCATTAAACGCACGGGTCATCGCGGTTTTCGCACCAGCTTCGTGCGTTCCCCCGTCTTTTGTACGGACGTTGTTAACGAATGATAAAACGTTCTCAGAGTAGCCGTCATTGAATTGGAACGCGAAATCAACTTCAATTCCACTAGATGAACCTTCAAAGCTGATAACAGGATGAAGCACATCTTTTTCTTCATTCAGATATTGAACGAAGGCTTCAATTCCATTTTCATAATGGAATTCTTCACGGAAGTCGTTGCGCTCATCAATGATTTCGATTCTCATTCCTTTTAATAGAAAGGCAGATTCTCTTAAACGTTCACACAATGTTTCATAGTTATACGTTGTTGTTGAGAAAATCGTTCTATCTGGTTTGAAATGAATGGTTGTACCAGTTTGGTTCGTTTTTCCGACTTTTTCTAGTGTAGTAACTGGTACTCCACCGTTTTCAAATCGTTGTTCATAAACGAAACCATCGCGCTTAATCTTTACAACAAGCCATTCGGATAGTGCGTTAACAACGGATGCACCAACTCCGTGCAAACCACCACTTGTTTTATAGCCGCCCTGGCCGAATTTTCCTCCAGCATGAAGGACTGTTAAGATCACCTCAGGAGTGGGCTTACCAAGCTTATGCATACCTGTAGGCATCCCGCGTCCTTTGTCTTGAACTGAGATTGAATTGTCTTTGTGTATTTTGACAATGATGTGATCGCCGTGTCCAGCCAAAGCCTCATCCACGGAGTTATCTACGATTTCATATACTAAATGATGAAGACCACGTGAGTCTGTACTGCCAATGTACATTCCGGGACGCTTACGTACAGCTTCGAGACCCTCTAGTACTTGTATGGCATCATCGTTATATTCAAAGGTTTGTTGATTACTTGCCACTTATATACCCCTTTCATCTACTGCAAACCACGGGAATGAATCGTTCCCAGGATCAATACATTTCTAGCCTACGTTATTTCTGTCTGTTTGGATAATATTTTTCGAATCCACTCTTTTATTCTGCAAAAGATTCGAAAACCCTTTATGTATTAGGTATTTTCACTATTAGAACGAGTGTTCCTTAAGATCATCTTATCATACTTAAAGGTTTTTTGATTTAAAAATTTATTGAAATCTATGAGGGTGAGCATGCTCGATGGTGAAATATACTAGTTTTTTCCTAATTTCGATTACTGCTAAACCCTTACAAAAATACATGTCTATGCCTTATTTTATATAAATATAATGATTTAGCAAATAGTTAATTGAAAAATAGCTTTCAAAGGCATTGATTCACCAAGGCTTTTTTCTAAATGAAAACTGCCGAGATGACCCGGCAGTTAGTTGGTAATTACTATTTTGTTAAGGCGTGTTCCACTTTGATACAACGGTCCATAACGACTGTATATCCTTTATCTTTTAGAAATTCATAAGCCTCTTCGTTGATGATTCCTTGCTGTGCCCAGAAAATTTCAGCATCAATATCAGCAAATTCTTTAGCCACATCCATAAGGTGTTCTGGACGACGGAAGACATTGACAACATCAATATGTCCTTCAATTTCCTTTAAGCTTTTTACCGCTTTTACGCCTAGTACTTCGTCCACTGTCGGATTAACGGGGATGATTTCATAGCCTGCATCCTGCATCGCTTTTGAAACCATGTAAGATGTTTTATCAGGATTCCCGCTTAAGCCAACAACCGCAATACGTTTTACTCTTTTCAAAATTTTTCCTAGCTCTTCACGACTTGGAATTTCGATCGACATTAATAGGTCCCCTCTCAATTCATAGCATAAAAATAGTGTTGAAATTATTGTACGTTTTTAATATAGAAATTTCTAGAAATACGTTTTATTTTGAGTCTTGTGTTACGGCTTTTTCCATGTTCAATGCAAGCCACGCTGTTTCATCAGCAAAATATCGTGACCAGCTTGCAACACCTGCTAATTCATATTTCATGGCTAATTCCGCTCTTTTCTTTAACGACAATTCATCTTCAAGCCAAATCTTATAAGTTGTTTGCTCTTCTTTGACATATAACTCTGCGTAATTCTGTCCACTGGCTTCATCGTAGGCAGGTATAAGTTTATTCGTATCCAACCATTCTTTTACCTCATCCATGGCTAATGCTGTAGAAGAAACTTCACCAGAATCTTTAACTGCCCATAGACGTGTATAGAGTGGGACACCAAGAATTAGCTTTTCGTTTGGTACAAGTTCTAGTATGTCTTGAAGATTATTTTCTACCCATGGAAGACTCGCGACGCTTCCTGCTACTGGTGAAGAACCCCAATGTTCGTCATAAGCCATTACCGCCAAATAATCGACGATAGTAGCTAATTTCTCTCTTTCATAGAATGCAGACCAATTCCCGCTCGCCATAAATGTAATATCCATGGAAACGATAAGTCCCGCTTCGTGAAAATAAGGAGTTGCTTCCCGTACAAATTGTGTCACTAATGGACCATGTTCAGGATTGACGTTTTCGATGTCTAAATTGATTCCGTCTAAATGATAAATTTGACTATAATGTAAAAGCTCACGAATCATTTTTTGACGAGTTTCAAAATCCTTGAATGCCTTATATGTTAAATCAGGATCAAAGGCATTCGAGAACAGTCCCCACACTTGAAAACCATTACTCTTCGCCCAATTGACGTAATCAAGTGAGCCGAGATTTTTGATTTCGCCATCTTCATTGGCAAGTTCAAACCAAGTAGGTGATACGACATTCACTCCTGGCATTTGTGGAATGCTATCCGTTTTAGGGTTTTTCGTATAAACAGCTTCCCATGTTAGTTGGATCGGTCCATCAATCTTCGGTAAAGCTGCTACCTTTTGCTCCCTTGCAACCGTAATTTGTTCCGTCTTCCCTTTATTAACAAGCCTTTTATGCACATATCCTGCTGTTCCGTCTTTTTTTCGCACGAAATAAAATTCGTCCTTTTCACCTTCTACATAGATCTCTTCGTTCCCTTTTGTTTCAGCCGTGTATGGAGTACGAAGGGTAGCATCATTTCGTAGACGTAGCTTTTCTTTATGTACATCCTCAACTGTAATCGTTCCATGTTCGAGTTCTTCTCCATCCTTCTGAATCCAGACACCTGATGAATCTGGCAGGATAGAATACTGAATCGGATATAGGTCAATCACCGGTTCAAGTGCCAGATAAAGTTCACCTTCTTCATCTCTTATCGGTGAAAAATGCAACTGAACAGGCTTTTCATTCACGTAATAAGTTAACGATTCAGATGGCATTTGTATGACCTTGTCTGATGTTGTAATAATGATTGAATTTGATTTTTCATCAAACGTAATGCTCTCATCAATATTCTCCTGCATAAAGGTTAAGGGTACATAAACACTGTCCCCATCGATAATCGCATTTCCTTGCTGTTTTCCTTCAAACAGAATCGGATTCTGCCCTGAAAAATAATCAAGCTTCTCTTTTGTAGCAAATGGATATAAAAGTAATAGAATACTAGATACAATCAAAATGACGGATAGACATAGTCCTCCAATGATCCACCGAGTAGGTATTGCAGTCTTTTTGTGATATTCAATTCGAGCCATTTCTCCAAATCCTCCCTGTCTTCCATCCTAACGAATTCACCTACGCTTGAAAAGGAAAACTTCAATATCCCTAATATTTCTAACGACTTTCCTCGACAAAAAGTTTCATAGTTTAAAGAATTGAATTTATGTAAAAAATAGAATGGTTCACGAAATATGATGGTGATCTCTCATAATTCCGTGTTAAAATAGTACAATGTTATAGTAGGTCCTAATTTTAAAAAAGCGTTTTCGCTATTCTTATGGACTTACAGCTTTTTAGCGAAGGAGAAAGATTATGATCAGTATTGGAATTATCATTTTAGCTTATTTATTGGGGTCTATCCCTTCTGGCCTTATTGCTGGAAAAGCACGTGGGATTGATATAAGGCAGCATGGAAGTGGAAATTTAGGAGCGACAAATACTTTTCGCGTATTAGGTGTGAAAGCGGGAATTATTGTAACGCTTGTCGATATTTTAAAGGGAACACTAGCAACTTTACTTCCCTTTCTTTTACATCAAACGGATGAGACGCATGCATTAGTAGCGGGGTTAGCGGCAGTTGTTGGTCATATGTTCCCGATTTTTGCTTCTTTTAAAGGAGGAAAAGCAGTAGCAACTTCAGGTGGTGTGTTACTAGGCTATGTGCCACTTATGTTCCTTGTCATCGTTGTTGTCTTCTTGATTTCATTGTATATCACAAAATATGTGTCGTTCTCTTCTATTATTGCAGCGTTAACAGCCTTTCTTTATGCGATTGTATTTGGCGGAGGCGACATCCCGCTTATTATCGTTGCCACATTATTAGCGGGCTTTGTCATTTATCGTCATCGTGCCAATATCGTTCGTATTAAAAATAAAACAGAACCTAAAATTAAATGGCTATAGCCGTATCCGAAGACTGTCTAAAAAACGGTCTTTTTTATTTCGTGAATGTTCTATAAAAAGAACTTCGTATTCTTTATTGATAACAAGTGGTTTGTTCTGTATAATGAACACAAGAGAAAAAATATACATATTTTGATGTTTTTCGCCATAGATATATACAAAATGTATATTGTGATAAGGATGGATGAAAAATGGAGTATAAACAATCAGATATCGAGCTTTCGAGTTTCGAAAAGTTGAAAAAGGAATTTGACGAAATGTCACTGCAAACGTCGTATTTAGCAAATGTCGGCCAGTTGGCTGCAGGTATTGCCCATGAGATTAGAAACCCGTTAACAACGATAAAAGGCTTTATTCAATTGATGAAGCCCTATTTAGTAGAAATAGAAAAAGAAGAGTATGCCAAGATTGCTCTTGAGGAAATTGAGCGTGCTAATACGATATTATATGAATTTTTGAATGCAGCGAAACCACATGTCAACGCAGCGAAACAAGTAGAAGTGAACCGTTTAGTAAAAGAAATTGCGATTTTATTTGAAGGTGAAGCCCACCTAAAAAATATTTCCATCTGTACTAAATTAGCACCAGAGAACCCTTCTCTTTTTCTCGAAGAGCATCAATTAAAACAGGTCTTAGTCAATCTTGTTAAAAATGCGTTCGAGGCAGTTCCTGCGACTGGAGGAGAAATTGGATTAAACACAGAAGTACGAAATGAATTGGTATTGATTCGCATTGAGGATAATGGTTGTGGCATGAGTGATGAAACTGTTCGACGAATCTTTACGCCATTTTATACGACAAAAGCAACAGGAACGGGGCTAGGACTCTCTGTATGCAATGACATCATTCATCAGCTTGGTGGGGAAATTGAAATCAAAAGTCAGCCTGGTGTCGGTACGGACCTTCTTATTTACTTGCCAAAACAATCAGTGCTATCAAATTAAAAGGAAAAGCGGATTCCTGCAAAGAGAATCCGCTTTTCTTTATAACTTTATGAGTTGAAGCTTGTTTCTCCCTAATGGGTCTTTCACATAATCAAGCTTCGTATGGTCAAAGTACACCTTATCTTTTTCATGAATGAGAATATTCAAGTTCTCAAATGAAAAGATTTCATCTTTTTCTAACGGTTGCTCCTCCAGAGACAACTTAATTTGTGGACCGCCTCAGCCAATCCCCATTGTAACTCTTACATATAATTCATCGTTTTCTTTTTCTAAAACGGAACGTAAGAAGTTATATACACTTTCTGTTATTTTGAACATCTTCCACCTCGTATAGCGATCTATTTAAAAACTAAATGGGATCGCTTATTTTCTTCTTTTAGTATTCTTTTCTCGTGCTCACCTATTAAATCAAAATGGGAATAGCCATCCTTGCGAATGTGAATCCATTCTTTCTTCAAGCCGTACTGACGCCCCCAATCGGCCAATCGCTGCAGGTCTTTACAGCCTACCTTTGTCACGGTATTACAGCCTGGAAAGCGGTCGTCTAACCAATAGTGGGTTAAAAAGGCGATCTCCCCAAGATCAATGGCATTCTTCCATGCTTTTACTTCTTCGCGTTTAATCCCAAAAGCCATAGTAGCTATCCCTTCTTTCACTATTAGCTTTCTGTAGGCTGTTTCTTCGCTTTTTCATATGCCTCATGCCAATCTGGATATTTTCTCTTAATGGAAAGTGGTCTAAAACTATCTTTTTTCACACAAACATGCTTGGATTCACCAGTAACACAGACATCTCCATCTGCATTCAAGATATGATACCGATAAGTAATTTTAATTCCGTCGTATTCTTCAATCCATGTTTGTACAGTTGCGGTTTCCCCGTAACGAAACGGTTTTTTATACGACACTTGAACGTCTAAAACAGGAGAAATAATTCCGTCCTTTTCTACTTCAGCATAATTAAAACCCATGTCTTTTATCAGGTTTGTACGGCCAACCTCCATCCAAACCAAATAATTAGCATGATAGACGACACCCATCTGATCGGTTTCTGCATAGCGAACGTCGATTTCCTTCGTTGATACTAACATTATGCATCCCCTTCTCTCATCTTAGTTAGTGATTTCTCTATATCGCTTTCGGTAATTTCAGTTACCTTGTCCATTGCGACATTGAGATTGTCCTCCTCAAGTAATCGCATGGCTTGCGCCTGTATCGCTTCATCCATTAGATTAGTCGCAAATCTTCCGTTTCCATTGATACTCATTTTGCCAAGTTCTTCTTTTAGGTAGGTTTTCGCTTTTTTTGATAACTTGTACTGAAAATGAGCCCCGTAATGCTCCATAATTTTAATAAGTTCTGTTGTTGAATAATCATGGAAATGAAAGAACTTTTTAAAGCGAGATTTCAAGCCAGGATTGCTTTCTAGGAGTTGTTCCATTTCATTCGGATATCCAGCGAGGATAATGACAAGATTTTCTTTATGCTTGGTCATTTCATCGACTATAGTATCAATGACCTCTTTTCCGAAATCTCCAGAAGTGTGACTAAGAAGAGAATATGCTTCATCGATAAAAAGGACACCTCCAAGCGCCTCCCTAATCACTTTTTTTGTTTTAATGGCCGTTTGTCCGACATAGCCTGCGACAAAATCGGCGCGGCTTGTCACGATTAAATGCCCTCTTTTCAGAATACCGCATTCTTTTAACGCATCAGCATAGATTTTTGCCACGGTTGTTTTCCCGGTTCCTGGATTCCCCATAAAGACGGAATGTAGTTGCAGTGGAAGAACAGGAAGGTTATTTTCTCTTCTGATTTGTTGCATTTTCACAAATGAGATGAGTCTTCTTACTTCATCCTTCACTTCATTTAAACCGATCAATTCATCGAGCTTTTCACTAGAGCTAACGTCCGTCGTATCTTCTTCGACTTCAAAATCATCCTTTTCAAGAAGACTATAGTCGAGAATATTTTCGTTTCCTGGTAGCTTTGACCCTTTTTTGAAAATCGCATCAAGTACTAAGTTTCGAACGTTTCGCGCGTTCCCGAACGTATCATCGACTCGTTCTTTTTCGAGACATTTTCGTAGCTGGATTTTCGCTTCTGCTGTTAATACATAATCATTGTCGTGAGCAAATTGTTCTGCGATTAAAATAAGTTCATCGTCTGTGTAATCCTCTAAATGAATAAGATTGGATCTTGGGAATCGACTACGTAGTCCAGGATTCACATCTAGAAACTGTCTCATTTCATCTGGATAGCCAGCGAGTACGACAGCAAATTTTCCGCCAAACTCTTTTCCTGTCATGAGCGAGACAAGTGTATCGATGGCTGTTTGGCCATAATCGTTCCCTGTTTGTCCTTCCCTCTTCAGACTGTAAGCCTCGTCAATAAAGAGAATGCCACCTACCGCTTTCTCCACAACCTTGCGAACATTCTCCTCAGTTTGCCCCACATACGCACCGACAAGCTGGGAGCGGTCCGTTTCAATAACGTCCTTACGTGGCAATACACCAAGTTCATGATAGATTTTAGCGAGCAATCGTACTAACGTCGTTTTTCCGGTTCCAGGGTTTCCGGTAAAAACCATATTAAGACTGATCTCGTCCTTCGTTTGAAAGCCATAATTTTTGCGTGTTTTTTGGTATTTTAGGAACTGGTATAGAGCGTTTACCCGTTGCTTCACTGTTGCTAGTCCAATCATTGCATCGAGTTCTTTTAAAGGGCTCTCTTCATTTTCTATAGTTTCCTCATCTTGAAATACGTCTGTCCACTCTCCCTTAATTCGGTCAATATTAACAAGATGGGCTCTCATATCGTAGAAATAGGTTGTATTATAAAATGCGCCAGAAATAGATTGCTCGAATTCTTCAGCAGCTACTTTTACGCCTACTACCCCTTCTATCGCTTGTTCTAGCATTCCGATGAGAAGCTTATACTTTTCAGTAAGCATTTCTTCTTCAAGGTCTTTGATATTTTTCAAAGCCTGTTCTAAGTCTTCTAAATGATTCTCACAATCGTCTAAAAAGACGTAACATAATTCAATAATCGTCTCAGCGGTTTTCTTTTTTAGTTGTCGATTATCTGTTTCGCGTATTGTTGGAAAGGCTAGAGCGTTTAGAACGTCTTCCTTTGTCTTCCAATGAAACTGGGCTAAATACTTTTTGGCATATTCATTATTTGGATTAAGCTCTTTTGCCCGCTCCATCCAAGCACTTGACAGAGAATCCTCGCTCCCTGCCTTCTTTGTTCTAGAAAGCGCTGCGATCGATAAGAGCGTAGAAAGAACCACTTTATCCGTTTCCATTTTTATTTGTTGTAATAATCTATTTTCATCTGATACATAGCCAGTTTGTTGAATTTCATTTTCCCATGCTGTAATCATGTTCTTTATATTTTCTTGCTGGGCTTCACGTTGGTTCATGTTTTATCACTTCTCTCCTAATTTCACATACCATCTTATCATATTTTATTTTCTGTTAAAAAGATGTTCGACTCAGAGAGTATGTGCAAAAAAAATAGACCCGATTGTGCAATCGGGTCGTTGACTATTATTCATCGTGTTGAGCGCTGTACTCATCTTTAATTTCTTCACGCATGCCAGCGATGCTTTCACGTCGTCTTTCATTTTTCGCTTCGATGTCGGCTCTGTCCTTCTCATTTGAAAATTCCGCTGTTGCTTCTGCTTCTTCCATGTTTTCAATTGTATTGTGAACCATTTCTTGAAGCTTTTCGACGTTATCACTTCGGTCATCTGGCTTTGGCTGATTATTCGCCATCTTACTTCCCTCCGATTTAAGTTGAATTGATACAGAGATAGTTTGCATCTTTCTAAAGAAATTATGAGGGAAAGTATCCAGCCGCAATCTAGTTTCCGATAATCAAATTATGTAAATAAAGTGGGCCCGCCTCCTACGACGAGCCCACTTTGATTATTCTCCTTTTGTCTGAATCACTTGGGCATGCTTACCGGAAGTATCCTGCATCGTCTTTCCTTTATTGCCTCCGAAGCCTCTATCTTGAGTACCGATATGGTTCGGATTAAAGTGATTACTGCTTCTTTTGTGCGATACACTTTTGCTCATGATGATCCCCTCCTACTCATTAGGATCGATCATTTTCAAAAAAACATGACTGGCAAATTTATATAAAATTTTTATCTCGCTTGACCTAAGCGTTTTTTCTCTAGGCGCTCTTCAATTTTTTCAAGAGCTTCTTGATCCTGTAGAAGCTGACGCTTGTTTTCTAAAACGAGTTCTGAAAAAGAACGTTTTCTTGGCTTTCGCATGCTCACTCACCATCCTTAACACTATAGTAACAGTCATTATCTCCAGTAACTGTTTTAATTATTACAACTTTTTGAAAATTTATAGTTCATTAATGCCCGAAAAAGCAAAAATTAAAACCTTAGCAAGGTGCCAAGGTTAAAGTTCGTCTGTATATTTCTTCATTTGTTCGACGGTCAACGGTCCTAAATATTTGTTTATGATAATGCCTTTTTCATCAATAAAGAACGTTGTTGGAATCGTTAAAATTTTGTAGGCGCCCATAACTTCCTCATTTTTATCTAAAAGTATGGGAAAGTTTACTTTAAGCTTCTCTGCAAATTCTTTAACGTTACTATTCGGATCAAGATTCACCGCTAAAATTTGCACAGAATCTCCTTTCTCAGTATAGAACTTTTGGATGGCTGGCATTTCCTCTTTACATGGTGGGCACCAGGTTGCCCAAAAGTTTAGCATAACTTTTTTGCCTTTGAACTGTGAAAGCTTAACAGTTTTTCCCTCTAGATTGACTAATTCAAAGTCTGGTGCTGTCACTCCAATAGCTAGACCAGGAATTTTTTCAGGAGGGATTTGATTTGGATCAATTGTTTTTTCGTTTGTCATTGCATTTACAACAGCAACAGCTAATAGGATGAATAGAAATACAAAAGGAATGATTTTTCTAATCATGAAAGTTCTCCTTCAAGTAAGTTAGTACTTATTAAGTTGTACATTGTAACAATAAATATAACAACAACTTCCCATGAATGTTCACAAAATATTCCTAATGTAAAAAAGACACCTGCAATAAAATGCAGATGTCTTTTGGATAATTATTAGTTAGCTAGTTTTTCACGTAGAACCATTGGAAGAATTCCGCCGTGACGGTAGTAATCAATTTCTATTTCAGAGTCGAAACGAACAACTACTTCAAACTCCTTCTTCGTGCCGTTTTCGTCAGTTGCTGTAACTTTTACAAGCTGACGTGGTTTTACATATTCATCGATTTCAACGTCGATGGTTTCTTTGCCAGTTAAACCAAGAACATCAGCGTTTTCGCCTTCCTTGAATTGAAGTGGTAAAACACCCATTAATGCAAGGTTTGAGCGGTGAATACGCTCGAAGCTTTCAGCTATAACTGTCTTAATGCCAAGAAGGTTTGTACCTTTTGCAGCCCAGTCACGTGAAGAGCCCATTCCGTAATCTTTACCAGCAAATACTACTAAGCCAGTTCCTTCTTCTTTGTACTTCATGCAAGCATCATAGATAGAAGTCACTTCTCCAGTTGGCCAGTGAGTTGTGTAGCCACCCTCTGTTCCTGGTGCGATTTGGTTACGAATACGAATATTTGCAAATGTACCGCGCATCATAACCTCATGGTTACCACGACGAGAACCATATGAGTTAAAGTCACGGATTTCTACACCATTTTCACGAAGGTATTTACCAGCAGGTGTATCCTTACCGATAGACCCAGCAGGTGAAATATGGTCAGTTGTAACAGAGTCACCAAACTTACCAACTACACGAAGGCCGGCTAATGGCTTCACTTCTTCTGGATCTGGCTTTAAGCCTTCAAAGAATGGCGGGTTTTGAATATAAGTTGATGTTTCATCAAATGTATATAATGCATCGTTGCTTGTCTTGATTTCGTTCCAACGCTCGTTATCGCTAAATACATTTTCATATTCAGCTTTAAAGAGCTCAGGAGTTACCGTTCTTTGAACAACTTCATTCACTTCAGCTGTTGATGGCCAAATATCCTTGAAGAATACATCGTTGCCATCTTTGTCTTTTCCGATAGCTTCGTTTTGAAGATCGATATCCACTGTTCCAGCAAGTGAGTAAGCAACTACTAATGGTGGTGAAGCTAGGTAGTTTGCTTTTACAAGCGGATGGATACGTCCTTCAAAGTTACGGTTCCCTGAAAGAACAGATGTTACTAATAAGTCATTTTCAGCAACAGACTTTTCGATTTCAGGAAGTAGTGGACCGGAGTTCCCGATACATGTTGTACATCCGTAACCTACTAAGTTGTAGCCGATTTTTTCAAGGTAAGGAAGTAATCCAGAATCACGTAGGTATCCTGTAACAACCTTAGAACCTGGAGCTAAAGAAGTCTTAACGAATTTCGGAACTTCCATGCCAAGCTCTACTGCTTTTTTCGCAACTAATCCAGCAGCTACTAAAACGTATGGGTTCGATGTATTTGTACAGCTAGTGATTGCCGCAATAGCAATAGCACCAGTTTTCATCGTAGTTGTTTCGCCGTTTGAGAAGTTCACAACTGCTTCTTTTTCGATTTCAGAAGCTTCTAAGCCGAAGCCTTGGTTACCTTGTGGTGCTGTCAAAGCTTTGTTAAATTCATGCTTCATTTGAGAAAGTGGAATTAAGTCCTGTGGACGCTTTGGACCAGAAAGGTTCGCTTCAATATCTGCTAAGTCAATTTCAATTACATCTGTATAAACTGGCTCTAAAGATGGATCAAAGAATAATCCGTTTTCTTTACAGTACGTTTCAACGATTTGTACTTGTTCTTCTGAACGTGCAGTTAATCGCATGTAATCTAAAGCTTCATTATCAACTGGGAAGAATCCACAAGTTGCACCGTATTCAGGAGCCATGTTCGCAATTGTTGCACGGTCTGCTAATGGAAGTGTAACTACTCCAGGACCAAAGAACTCAACAAATTTGTTAACTACACCGTGTTTACGAAGAACTTGCGTTACTTTTAATGCAAGGTCAGTTGCAGTAGCTCCGTTTGGAAGCTCACCTGTTAACTTAACCCCAACAACTTCAGGTACTGGGAAGTACGATGGTTGGCCAAGCATTCCAGCTTCTGCTTCAATACCACCTACGCCCCAACCAAGAACACCGATACCATTAATCATCGTTGTATGTGAGTCTGTACCTACAAGTGAATCTGGGAATGTTTCAAATTCACCATTTTCTCCTGCGACAGCATGGACAACATTTGCTAGGAATTCAAGGTTAACTTGGTGAACGATACCTGTTGCTGGTGGAACAGCACGATAGTTATCAAATGCTTTTTGTGCCCAGCTTAAGAACTGATAACGTTCAGCATTACGTTCAAATTCAAGATCCATGTTAGCTTTCAATGCATTTCCATTTCCATATTGGTCAACTTGTACAGAGTGGTCGATTACTAAATCAACTGGTTTTTCTGGGTTGATTTTATCTGGGTCTCCACCCATGTCAGCCATTGCTTTACGTAGTGATGCAAGGTCAACGACTGCAGGCACCCCTGTAAAGTCTTGTAGAATTACACGTGATGGCTTAAATGGCACATCTACGTCTCTTACTTCATCTGTTCCCCATTTTGCTAAGTTTTCAACATGCTCTTTTGTGATTACACGGCCATCATATTGGCGAAGCACTGATTCTAGTAAAACCTTAATAGAATATGGTAGTTTTGAAACATTTCCAATTCCTGCTTCTTCAAGAGCGGCTAAATTGTAATAGTTGTAGCGCTTGCCATTTAACTCAAATGATTTACGAGCGCTAAAAACATCAGTTTTTGACAAAACATCGTTTTTTGACATATGAATTTCCCCCTTTACCTCATATACCGGTTGAAAAGTTTGAATATTTCTCCCATCCACACTTTTCTTACAATCCTATATTAATACAGTCAACAATATAAGTAAATAACAAGAAAGTTATTGTTTTTGATAAGTTTTACTTATTTAATTAATTATTCTCACATTTGTTATAGTAAGAACACTCGATTTCGCAGGGAGGAAATCTTTTGCGTTTATCATTTGTTTTATGAAAAAGCTATATTAAAAAAGTGATTAGTGTGAAGGATGAGTTCTTTATAGATGGATACAGTAATAGTTGGAGGTGATGGAAATTGTCGAAACGTAAAGCCAATCATGTTATTGAAGGAATGAATGCGGCGAGTGCCCAAGGAAAGGGTGCTGGTTTTAATGAAGAGCTGGCAAACGAACCCCTAACTGCAGCCCAAAAGCAAAATAATAAAAAGAGGAAGAAAAATCAATAAATGAAAAAAAGACTCGAAAATGAGTAACGGGTTCGGTTAAGACGTGCAAAAACACAAATTCACATAACAAATCATATATGTTTTAACAAAAAATACAGTCGATTTGGTATAACTAGTTTAGGTTTGAAATGAAAAATGAGCTTGGAAAAGTTATTCCAAGCTCGGTTATCCTTTATTGCTTCGCTAATTCTTTAAACAAAATTTAATATCCCTGAATTTCTTTTATGCTTCTTCCCCCTATAAAGGCGTGTCCCATTTTTAGTTTTGCAACGGTTTTAAATCCATATTTTTGATAGACTTTTTCTATCTTTTCGTTAATAGGAAACACCCAAAGGTTTTCAAGTTCCTTCATAGCTACTTCTGCTTGAATATGATGAATCAATTCACCGATTAATCCTCGTCCCCTGTATTCCTCAATAGTCGCAACACATTCCATACGTGCCTGATTATCATTGATAAAAATACAAGCTGTTGCACAGGCAATTCCATCGTACCGAAGTAAATAATGTATGAAACTAGGATGATTAAATTCTACTTCTAAAGCCTTTTCCCTAACTGCTGCGCCTCCAAATTCTGTAATACTGCATTCAATATTTAATGCTTCGGAATAATTCTCTTTTGTAACCAATTCAATAGAAATTTCCTTGCGTTTTTCTTTTTCCAAAACCTTTTGTTCCCACAATTGAACAGGACTGATTAATTCTTCGAATCCGAAATGATTCAATTTTAGTTGGTTAACCAATTCTTGTTGATCATCTAAGTTATAAATATAAAATCTAGGTATGATATTTCTAGCACTATAAAAATTTTTTACTTCATCAATTATTAAATTTGGATTATCAAAAGTATCACTAATATGAGCGTGATTTGCGTCATAATAATCCGGTTGACTTTCATTGTAAAAAATTGAGCCCCAGGACGTTTCTATTCGTTTTGTAAAGGTTTCAAGGTATGCTAAATCAAGTGAAAAAACGTCTATTATATTTGTCATATATTTCTCCTCTATTTCTATATTTATTAAATTCTAACATAAATACCCAATTTTTTTAAAAAGTCTCCTCTAATTCAATTAGTTATAAATGATTAAAGGGAGTCCAATCCATATGCGAATTGAACTCCCTTTTGTATTACTTTGTTCATTTGTGTTCTCAACAACAGATATGATTTTACTCCGTTTCGTTAACCTGACTTACGATTGAACTCAAATCATGTTGAAATTGCTCTAGTTGGGCTTTTTGCGTGTCTGAAGCCACTTCTAATGCATTTTCGATTTGTTGGTACGCTTCGTTTACTTCATTTTTCAAGTGTTTCAATTGATGTCCGTAACTTGCACTATCCCTTACTATTTCATGATATAAATCCTTTGCTTCATTGACTCCTTGTTGAGCGGCTTGAAATGCTTGCTGCTTGTTCTTGTTGTATGGCATAGTTGTCATTCTCCTTTATAGATATTTGTCGTTAAATTGCGCATTTCTACACGAAAATATTCAGTATAAATACAGATTTTGAACTGCATTCTATTTAGTAGGAGGGATTAATTTATGAATAAAAACGATGGCAAAGATATGCGCAAAAACGCACCTAAAGGCCATAATCCTGGTCAGCCAGAACCATTAAGCGGCTCTAAGAAGGTGAAAAACCGTAACCATACTCGAGCAAAAAATAATCAACATCATGATTTATAATGAAAAAAAGCTGTTGTTTCAATGAACAACAGCTTCCCTCTTATAATGAGCTTAATGCTTGAAGAACAATTTGTTCTTCCTCTTCAGTCATACACCGTAAATCGATAATGACTTCTTCTTTTTGGATTCTAGTAATGATTGCTGGTGTAAATTCCGTTCTTAGTTTACGTGTCACCTGTTCGGCAGACATTGACTGGTGCCTTAGGACGGCAACGTACGTTGGGAGCTCCACATCAGGCATTGTACCTCCTCCCACTTGGCTTACACTTTCTTCGCTATGAACTTCAAACTTGGTTCTTAATGCTAATAACGACTTTTTAAAAGACTCGGTTCTTTCTTTTAACGTTTCTTTACTCGTTAACAGATCGCGTACAACAGGAATGTTTTTGATGCTCTCTTCCCCTTTTAGATAATCAATTAACGTTCCTTCTAGCGCAGCTATTGTCAATTTGTCTACTCGAAGTACACGAGCGAGCTGATTCTTTTTTAAACGATCAATGAGTTCTTTTTTTCCGGCGATGATGCCAGCTTGAGGTCCACCAAGAAGCTTATCACCACTAAAGGATACGATATCGACTCCTTTGGCCAGGACTTCACTAACGACAGGCTCTTCTCCGATGCCATGTTTCTGGTAATTATAAAGAGCCCCGCTTCCTAAATCTTCATAAAATAAAACATTTTCATGAGCAGCTCCAAGCTGGGCTAACTCTTCTGTACCTACTGATTTTGTAAAACCGATCACCTTAAAATTACTCGTATGTACTTTCATCAGCATTGCTGTGTTTTCATTTATGGCTCGTTCGTAATCCTGTAGATGTGTTTTATTTGTTGTGCCAACTTCTACAAGGTTAGCCCCGCTTTCCTCCATAATAGAAGAAATGCGGAATGAGCCACCAATTTCGACAAGCTCCCCACGAGATACAATGACTTCTTTGTTATGTGCTAGTTCTCGTAATATCAAATAAACAGCAGCTGCGTTATTATTCACGACCATTGCAGCCTCAGCACCTGTAATTTCCTTTATTAATTTTTCGGCATGAGCGTGACGGGAGCCTCTCTCTCCTTCTTCAAGCTTATATTCAAGGTTGGAATAGGATTTTGCTGTCTCAACGACATGCTCAATGGCTCTGTCGCTCATTCGTGCTCTACCTAAATTTGTATGTAAAATCGTTCCGGTTCCATTGATGACTTGCTTTAATGTGTACTGGAATTGATTTTTAAGCTTCTCGTTGAGTTCTATAAACAAGAACTGAATGAAATCTTGATTTCCTGGCTTAGGGCCAGTCCATTTTTCCTGTAATAATAAGTTGCGGTATTGTTCAAGTATTTCTTTTACTAGTTTTGTTAAATGCTGTTCTGTAATTTCAAATTCCTTAATTAGTTCATGAAATCTATGTTCTTTTTGTATTTCATGAACAGCCGGTAAGTAGCGTACTAATTGCTTCATATTCAGAACCCTCCATCAAATGCTATCCCCAGCCCCATTATACCAAATAAAAAGAACCTCTATCCATCGGACGAGGTTCTTTCGTATTTAAGCTTCCATTTTAGCAATTATATCGTCGCTCTTTGGAAATAATCCTGTATCGAGCTTGGAATAGATTTTCTCACCGTTTACCGTTACTTCAAAAGCTCCGCCTGAGCTTGGAATAAGGTTCATATTGCTAATTTCGGAACGAAAATGAGTAAATAATTCTTCCGCGAGACCCGCGGCTTTCGGTGCAAAGTTTCATTGCATGCAGAATTCAATAGTAACTTCATAACGATTCATGTAATGCTCCTCCTCGTAATCCGCAAAAAAATTCACAAAAAGTTCATAGATGTGATTACCGCTATTGTATGATAAATGGTCAGCGTGTGACAATTTTTTTGATTTTGAACAAAAATAGGTCGAATGAATTATAAATATATGTCTTTTATACCATGACTTATGTACCAATTATTCTACTAAGATAATATTCTGTCAAAACGTTATTCCAATGGACTCATCCGTTTTATATAATTAGCAATAATTGGAGTAGGAAATTTTCTCTAAAAATACATATTAAAGGGGTTTGGAATATGGCTAAAGAAGGATCTTTCTCTATTAATGTGAATCGTGTAGAAAAAACAGTTGATCTTGTAATAGTGGGTACATTTACTCCTGAGCAAGTACAAGAATTTGTTTCTGATTATACTACAAAAGCAAAAAGTATCAATGCAAGTGAATTTACTTTGAATGCTGATTCAACGGACATGGATGTTCTTACACAGGAAATGGTGCCAGCTTTAGAAAATACCATTCGGATGTATCAACAAACTGGATTTGAAAAACTGGTTGTTTCGATTAAGAAAAACCCAATTCTTAAAATGCAGTTAAATAGAATCTTTAAGAACACTGGCTTCACAAATGCAGAAGTAAAAGAAATCTAAACTTAAACTTGCTCTCTTTAGCGCTTTGCTAAAGCTGAGACACTATTAATATTGGAAACAAGGCTCAAGCAGTCTTGTTTTTTTTCAATAGAAAAGGAGTTAGTCATCATGGTAAATATTAAAATTAAAGAAATCGCGATCTATCATCCAGAACATGTCATCCATAATGAGTTCTTTATCGACCACTTCAAAAATAAAGGGCGCGATTCTACGAATTTCATACAAAATATTTTAGGGCGAGAAAATCGCTATGTGATTAATGATAACAATGAATCAAGTCTCACGATGGCTTATGAAGCTTCGAAACTTGTTTTAGAAAAAGCAAGTCTATCAGGTCAAGAATTAGATATCATCATGTTCTCCTCGCAAACACCTGAATACTTAGCGACATCGAATGCTATTCAACTACACGCTATGCTCCAAGCGGGTCATCAAACGCAAGTGTTGGATACGAATGCGAACTGTGCAGGAATGCTCGTAGCAATCGATTATGCATCCCGCTATATGATGTCAAACCCTCATGTCCAAACTGCACTTGTGGTTGGTTCTGATTACAATACACTTATGAGCAATCCGGAAGAAGAAATTACATATGCGAACTTTGGTGATGCTGCGTGTGCTGTTATTTTAGAAAAGACAGAAGAAGATACAGGTTTTATGGATTCCATTTACTTTACTGATTCTGTTACGAGCACGAATACAAACTTCCCTCGTCATGGGTTATCAGGTGCAATTAAGGAAAAACAAGATCAATCGATGCAATGGATTCCGTTTGATGGAAGTATCGCAATGCCTCCTACCTACGAAATGTTTGAAACGATTTTATCAAGAAATAATTATACGATGCGAGATTTAAATGCTTATTGCTTCTCTCAGTTTTCGATCGCTAATATTAAAACTATTCAAGAACACTATGGTTTAGATGAAAATAAGATTATGTATGTAGGTGACCGCTATGGTTACACAGGAACAACGAGTCCATTAATGGCTTTTTATGACGGGATTGAAACAGGTAGAATTAAACGCGGCGATACGGTTCTCTTCTGGACCATTGGTGGCGGTTATCAGCTTGTTGCGATGTTATTAAAATACTAAGCACATCCTTTAAAAGTGCTTTTCCCTTTCGATAACTGTATACTGATTATTGGAGGTGGACAACATGCGAGAAGAAGAAAAAATTCGTCTTACTTCATTTTCAACGAAAGCTGGTTGAGGCTGTAAAATTGGTCCTGAGGACCTGGCGCAGGTTCTGCGTCTTTTACCAAAGCACGACCCTACCCCTGAGTTACTTGTCGGTCACGAAACGAGTGACGATGCTGGGGTTTATAAATTAACTGAAGACATTGCCCTTGTACAAACCCTTGATTACTTCACTCCGATTGTGGATGATCCATATATGTTTGGACAGATTGCTGCGGCGAACGCTTTAAGTGATGTCTATGCAATGGGTGGAACACCAAAAACAGTCCTGAATATTGTTGGCTACCCTGTGAAAAAACTTGGTCCAGATATTCTTTCTGAGATTTTACGTGGAGCAAGTGACAAAGTTGTCGAATCTGGAGCGGTAACCATCGGTGGTCATTCTATCGATGACCAGGAACCGAAGTTCGGGCTTTCCGTGACAGGTATTGTACATCCTGAACGTATTTGGAAAAATGTTGGCGCCCAGCCTGGTGACTTGCTGGTCTTAACGAAACCAATTGGTGTCGGCATTATGACAACTGGTATTAAGCGTGAAGCTGTTACCGTGGAACAAGAGAAAATCGTGACAGATGTGATGGTGAGCTTGAATAAGATGGCTGCTGAACCTCTACATCAATTTTCTCCACATGCTGTAACAGATGTAACTGGCTTTGGCCTTTTAGGTCACGGGAGTGAAATGGCAACTGGAAGTAATGTGACTTTAGAAATTTCATTATCTGCTGTTCCGATTTTAGAAGGTACACTAGAGCTAGCGAAGCAAGGTGTCGTCCCTGGTGGCTCAAAATCTAATCATAAATGGTTAGAAAATGATGTTCATTATGAGGATATTTCATTAGAAGAACAGCTCATTTTGTGTGATTCGATTACTTCTGGTGGACTTTTAGTAGCATTACCTGAAGAGGAAGCCCGTCAATATGTAACGGCTCTACATGAAGCGGGTCTCGAAGTGGCTACGATTATTGGAAGAGTAACCGAGAAAAAAGAAAAGCTTATCTATGTGAATCGATAAAGAAATGAAAGGACATTACGTGTTAAATGTAATGTCCTTTTTACTCTTCTGCATCGACTTTGTCAAACATGGCCTAAAAATAAAAAGTACTCTTTTAACTCCGCTTCTGAGATACTGAATCGCTCAGTTAAATCGTTCGTTCGTAAAACAAACTCTTTTACACCAATAAACTCTGACTCAGCAACTAGGTAAAAGCGAGTTCCCTTCTTTTTCCCTTTAAAAGCTTTTTTCAATTTGTATTTCTTCATGGTTAAACCTCAGCTGTCTATTTAATACCAAATTCTAACCGATACAGAAAATATTGCAACTCTTTAAGGCAGAAATTAACGCTTACCCCTTATAGGAATAAGTCACTGATCCCTTTATATCCAATCGGATTCTAAAAAGCCCACCTGAATATGGATACTTTTGAAGTTGTTCCTTTCTAAGATATCAACCCAGTATAATGATTGGTTCTTGTGATTCCAAGCAGGGCTCTCGCCTAAGGTCGCTCGTATATTTAGAACTAATTCTATCGATTTAGCCAAGCTAACCACCTCTTGAAAGCTTTCGTTAAATCCCTTTTCTACCTCTCGCTCACGCGTCCTTCATTTAATATATAGGCGCTTGTTTTAATGGTTTTACATTGCTTTTTTACTTTTGCGGCAATGGTACTTAGTTCATTGACTGAAGAGATAGTCATGTTCTTATTCTGTACCACGGCAATCGACAAACTGACCAATGGGATATTTTCTATTATTCCATTTCGATTTAATCCTCGTATATATCCATCACTAAGCTCTTCAATGGAATAATATTTTTTCACATATGTATCAAATTGCTGGAGGATATCTATGCAAAGTCTATCAACATCATAATCTTGAATACTAGCAATAAGATCATCTCCGCCGATATGTCCAACAAACGATGGGCTTGTGGTTGATATAAATGTATTCGATATTATTCTTGCTGTTTCTTTAATTAACTCATCCCCTAGTTTGAAACCGAATGTATCATTGAAAAACTTAAAGAAATTAATATCAAAATAGAAAACACTAAATTGTTGTGTAGCTAATAGATTATTTAGTTCCTCTTCAATAGCATAATTACCAGGTAAACCAGTCAAAGGATTCGAATACTTTGCAATATGTATTTGAATTTCCGATAGTTTCAAAAGCAGATCTCTAATACTGACGACCCCAATGTAACGACCATTCTTCGTTACGACAACAAAATCATACATGCTTTCTGCTGCTCTATTCATGGCTAGGTGACTTACTTCGGTTACGTTCAAATAAGATTCTACTACTAAGAAATCGACGTCCATTACTAAGTCAATCGTCCGTTTCATAAATAGATCGAAACCATATTTGGTTGAAAGCTTTTGAAAGAACTTGGTTTTCATGACAAGCCCAACCGCTCTCTCATCTTCGCATACTATCACTCCATCTAAAGTAGCGTTTAGTGAAAAAATATTATGTATTTCTTCACAACGTCTCGATTGAGCTATAATGGGTATTTCTTCGACTATTTCTCCTATAGCCAAATACATATAGAAATCATCCCTTTCTACCTATATTTTTGACAATATATAGAAAGTAAAGTAATTTTAGGAACATTATACTATATAAATGAACTGTTGTTTGTAAATTTTCCGAAAGGAAGATAGATTTACAATTAAAAAAACCAGCAAATTGTTTGCTGGTAGGGTACATTCAAGTTCATTCTTTTAGGAATAATTATTTTAAAATAAATAAAAGTGTGTCATAATCAGTAAAAAGTTAATGCTTACTTTCGTAACCATATCTTTAACACATCCTATTCTAACTAGAATATTCTGTCTTCTGTAATTCAACTATAACACCCGATTATTTAGATAATGTTAATTGAATATAAATTATTCATTAACTCGAGATTCTACAAAAAAACAGAGGCCTATGACGAACATAGTCCTCTGAATCGACTTACTTTTTGTAAAAACTTAATGCAATCTCTGCTCCTAAGCGTGCATTGTTCTTCACTAGTTCAATATTCGACTCAAGACTCTTACCACCAGTTAGCTCCTTTACCTTTGCAAGTAAGAATGGTGTAGTATCTTTCCCGGAAATATGATTTTCGTCAGCTTCCTGCAATGCTGATTCAATTACTCTTGTAATCTCAACTTCATCCATTGCATGCTCTTCAGGAATTGGGTTAGCAATAACCGCCCCACCCTTCAAATTCAGTTCCCATTTTGTTTTTAGAGTTGCTGCAATTTCTTCTGCTGAGTTAGCTTTAAAATTGACTGCATAATCACTCGTTCTTGTATAAAACGATGGTAATACATCCGTTTTGTAGCCGATTACCGGAACACCTTTTGTTTCTAAGTATTCCATTGTTAGACCTAAATCAAGAATGGACTTGGCTCCTGCACAAATCACTGCAACATTTGTATTTGCTAATTCTTCAAGGTCAGCAGAAATGTCCATGGTCGTTTCTGCTCCTCTATGAACACCACCGATTCCGCCGGTTACGAAAATGCGAATATCAGCTAAATCAGCACAAATCATGGTTGCCGCTACAGTAGTTGCCCCCATTTTATTCGTTGCCAGTAAGTATGGTAAGTCACGACGAGATGCTTTTGCTACATCAGTGCTTTTTCCAAACATTTCAAGCTCTTCGTCAGAAAGACCAATTTTGATTTTACCATCGACTAAAGCGATGGTTGCTGGAACTGCCCCTTTTTTGCGAATGATTTGCTCTACCTCACGAGCGGTTTTTACGTTTTGTGGATATGGCATCCCATGAGATATAATCGTTGATTCTAGTGCAACAATAGGTTTTCCTTGCTCCTTGGCAGCCTTTACTTCTTCAGATAACACGATATATTGTTCCATTAGTTAATTTCCTCCAAATCTTGTTGTAATTGAATTGCGGAAAGCTCTTGTCGTACTGTATACGGGGATTGGGATGTTTTAGAAGCATTTACAGTTGCGGTTTGTCCAATTTCTTTTAAATCTTTACCTGCTAGCCATGCATAAATGGCTGCTGAGCTAAACGCATCTCCGGCTCCTGTTACGTCGACTATTTTTTCTGATACGATTGCTGGGATATGAATGATTTCATCGAGATTTCCGATCATTGCCCCTTCTTTTCCCTTTGTAATCACGACATTCTTGATACCTAAGGATAGCCACTTTTGGACAGCTTGTTTCCAAGTCTCGTGATTTCGGATATCTTTATTAAGATACGCTTCTGTTTCATCTCGGTTGGCAATTAACCATGTCACACAGCTTAAATCACTCGGTAATCTTTTCATTTTTGGTGAGGATACTGGAATCAGGATAAGTGGCTTTTCCTCTCTTTTTGCAAAGTCGCACAAGTATTCCAGTGTACTTTTAGGAACATTCAAATCAGCTATGATACATTTTGCTCGCCTTAGTAAAGCGTCTTGCTTTTCCAATAGTTCTGGTGTAATTGTTTCATAGACTTCCATATCTGCTAATGCAATGACCATTTCTCCAGTGGAATCTAGCACACCGGTATAGGAACCAGTAGATTCGTCAGTAATCTGTGTCACTTGGTCTAGATTCATAAAAGGAGATGAAACTTCTTTAATATAATTCCAGTCCGCATCTTCCCCACTGCAAGTGATTAAGGAAACGTCCATTCCTAACCGACCCAGGTTCTCAGCTATATTTCTTGCTACGCCTCCAGCACTTTGAGTCGTTCTTGTAGGATTGGAGGTCCCTATTCGAACCATTTCCTTTAAATAGGATTTTCGGTCGATATTAGCTCCGCCAATACAAACAATCGGTTCGTTTTCTGCGATTACATATGCGCGGCCAATTATTTTGCCTTTCTTGATTAATCCGGAAATCATATTCGCCACTGTCGGTCGTGAAATATTTAAGGAATTAGCTAACTCTTGCTGTGTGATATAGGGATTCCTTCGAATTTCATTCAGCAAAAATTGTTCCTTTTCTGATAATTGTTCTGACATTTTTTCACCTCGCCTTTAAACATTTGTTTGCGATTATAAACTTATGTTTATATAATAGTTCTTTTTTTTATAAAAATCTATCTTTTTCTAAAATATGAATTAATTATTGAATTCTAAATGAAATAAAAATTTAGGAGAAGAGCCATAAAAAAACAAGCCTACACGAGGTAGACTTGTTTTCATGCTAGATTAAACTAGTTTTAATTTTAATTTTTCGAGCATATCGACTGTCATATCTTTTAGATCATATTTTGCTTTAAAGCCCCATTCTTCTTGAGCAGATGTTGCATCGATGGAATTTGGCCAGCTGTTGGCAATACCTTGACGAATAGGATCAACAGCATAAGACATTTCAAATGTTGGGATATGCTTTTTAATCTCAGCTGCAATTTCTTCTGGCTCGAAGCTCATCGCAGTCACATTAAAGGCGTTGCGATGTTTAAGCTTAGCTGGATCTGCTTCCATTAAATCTACGATAGCGTTCAAAGCATCTGGCATGTACATCATATCCATGTATGTACCTTTGTCGATATAAGAAGTGTATTTGCCGTTTTTAATTGCTTCATAATAAATTTCAACAGCATAATCTGTAGTTCCTCCGCCTGGAGGCGTTACATAAGAGATTAATCCTGGGAATCGAACCCCTCTCGTGTCGACACCAAACTTATGATAATAGTAATCTGCTAGTAGTTCTCCAGCGACCTTATTAACTCCATACATCGTTGTTGGTCGTTGAATCGTGTCTTGTGGCGTATTATCCTTTGGTGTTGTTGGTCCAAAAGCGCCAATGGAGCTTGGCGTGAAAAATTGTAAATTTAACTCACGAGCCGTTTCCAAGGCATTCATCAGACCACCCATGTTTAAGTTCCAAGCGAATACTGGTCTTGCTTCCGCTGTTGCTGATAAAAGAGCCGCCATATGCATGATTGTATCAACTTCATATTTCTTCGCGATTTCATACATTTTGTAGTTATCAGACACATCAAGTCTTTCGAAAGGCCCTGTTTCTTGCCCTTCTGCAGGACGAATATCTGTAGCAATAACATTGTCTGTTCCATAAATATCTCTTAGTTTAACAGTCAGCTCTGAACCGATTTGTCCGAGCGCCCCAGTAATTAGAATTCGTTTCATCTAGCTAGTCCTCCAAACCTTGCTTTCCTCTTTATAAAAGATTAAATAATTCCTAATTCTTTTCCAACTTTTTCGTAGATGGCAATTGCTTTGTCGAGCATTTCCTTCGTATGTGCAGCAGATGGCATATTACGCACACGGCCAGTTCCTCTTGGTACAGTTGGGAATACGATCGATTTCGCATATACTCCCTCTTCATTCAATCGTTTACTGAACTCCTGTGTTTTTAATTCATCTCCAATGATACAAGGAGTGATTGGTGTTTCACTTGCGCCAATATCAAAACCAAGCTCTACTAAACCTTTTTTCAAGTAATTAGCATTATCCCATAAACGTTCGTTTAGCTCTGTACTTTCCATTAAGATTTCGATAGCTTTCTTACTTGCAGCAACATCCGCTGGAGTTAGGGATGTTGAGAAAAGGAATGGACGGCTACGTACTTTTAGCCAATCGATTAAGTCCTTCTTCCCTGCGACATATCCTCCAACAACACCGATCGCCTTAGATAACGTTCCGATTTGGAAGTCAACTTTATCAGATAAACCGAAATGCTTAACCGTTCCTGCACCCTCTCCTAATACACCTGAACCGTGAGCATCATCGACATATGTTATTAAGTCAAATTCCTCTGCGATTTCTACAATTTCAGGAAGCTTCGCAATATCTCCATCCATCGAGAATACCCCATCCGTGATCACCATGACTTTGTTGTAAAGGCCAGATTCAGTCGCTTCTTTTGCTTTTGCACGTAAATCATCCATATCCGAATGATTAACACGAATGATCTTTGCTTTTGACAAACGGCATCCGTCAATAATGGATGCATGATTTAACTCATCGGATAAAATGGCGTCATTTTTATCCATAACCGCACTAATAGCAGCCATATTACAATTGAAACCTGATTGATAAGCAATCGCCGCTTCTGTATGTTTAAATTCAGCTAGTTTTTCTTCTAATTGAACATGTAGGTCTAGTGTTCCATTGATTGTACGAACAGCTCCTGCTCCTACACCGTACTTTTCAATTGCTTGGTTTGCTACATCCTTTAATCGTTGATCAGTAGCAAGTCCTAAGTAGTTATTTGAAGACAGATTGATTAATTCTCTTCCGCCGATTGTGATCATTGGTCCATTTGGACTTTCTAGAGGATCGATGACATTATAAAGCCCCTTATCCTTTAAATCATCCAAGTTTTGTTGTAAAAATGAATCTAAGCTTTTACTAGACATACATAACTCCTCCTATTTGTTCATATGTAGACAACTGTCCACGCTATGTAGACATCTCCTAATTCTTGTAACCCTTGATATGATAATGTTTATGATAATATACTTTATCATAAATTTTTCATAAGTACACTTATAAAAGACAGAAATTAGACCGCTTTTTAATTGCATCTTTTTGTAAGCTGGTTAAAAAGTCTAGTCTTCCCCTACGGTAACTAGTATGGTATATGAAGGTTTTTCTTGAAATAATTATCTAGAGTCTGTCCAAATGTCGGTATTAAACTGATTATTTGGACAGAACTTTTTCTATGGAACTAAGATTCATTTGGCTCAGGAGGATATAACATGGCTTTTAGTTGTCGATTCCAAACGATATTTCCTGTTACCTTGAAACTTGGTTCTTGAGCGGATACTAGTATTCGGTAAAGATAAGTTCCTGTTGTGCCAGGTCTATCAATAAAAGTGAAGTGTGGTTTCCATTCATAATAGAACAAAGGATAAATAGTCTTTTCGAAGTTTCCAAGGATACATATCTTTGATAGTTCTACTTCATTCCTTTGTAATGTAACATTCATGCCTAATGATGCTAGCATGGATATAGTAATGATATCTAAATTCAAAGATCCATCGATTCTCACCCGTTGGTCGTCCATTTTTGTTATTATTTCTACTTCCAACATTGTAATAGTATTTTCTGAGACGGGGATGATGATACCTGGATGATATTCATGTGCATCGAAGTAGCAAAGTATGGATTCTGGTCTTTCTTTTAATGGAAGACAGTTACAATGAGGATTGGTACATATATGACTGAGCAATAGACCCATAAAATATAACCTGCCTTTTAGAAATTTTGTAACAGATTATGTTGATTCTTTCATACTGCTTGGACAAGGGATGATTTTGCAGGCATGAAGTTGCATTTATACCATTCCATCCTACTATATTTAGTTGATATCGATAAAAACTGTACGTGACTTTTTGACCTATCGATAATTACTATGGGTAAAGATAGAAAAGTTCTATTCACTTAAACTCTATTCTTCTATAATGACAAAGGAGATGAATTTATACATTAGTGGAGGATTATATGAAGAAATTATTATCTATAAGTCTTATTCTTCTTGTTATGTTCGGGCTAGTTGCTTGTTCTGGGGAAGATGAGAAAGCAACAGAAGAATCAAAACCAAAAGAAGTATTTAAAATTGGTGCTATTCCTGATCAGAACGCTGCGGATTTAAATAGAAGCATGGATCAAATTGCGGATTATTTAGCAGAAAAAACGGATTTAGAGGTTGAGTATGTTCCCTCTGTTGATTACGCGGCTCTAGTAACAGCTTTTGAGCGTGGTGAAATTCATTTAGCGTGGTTTGGTGGATTAACAAGTGTACAAGCAATGAGTTTAGTGGATGGTTCTGAAGCTATTGCTCAAAGACCTCGTGATGAAGAGTTCCATTCTGTATTTATTGCGCAAAAAGGTCTTAACCTAAAAGGGATTGAAGATATTAAAGGTTTAAGCTTTACATTTGGTAGTGAAAGTTCAACTTCTGGACATTTAATGCCTAGATATTATTTAATGGAAAATGGAATTGATCCTGAAAAGGATTTTGATGGTGAGCCTAACTACTCTGGTTCTCATGATAAAACATACAAGCTTGTAGAAGCAGGCACATTCCAAACAGGTGCGTTAAATGAAGCTGTTTGGGAAGGTGCGGTTGAAGAGGGCCTTGTAGACTTAAATAAGGTTGATGTTTTCTATACAACTCCTTCTTACTATGATTACAACTGGACTATTAATACAGTTGATGATGTATTCGGCAAAGGCACGAAGGATAAAGTAAAGGAAGCCCTCCTTTCTATGGGTGCTGACCAGCAGGAAATGCTTGATATTTTTGAAACGGATAAATTTATTGAAACAAAGAACGAAAACTATGCTGCGATTGAAAAGGTTGCAAAGCAGTTAGGAATTATAAAGTAGTTTAGAGGTGAGGATGCTATGGCATCTGAAAATATTATTGAAGTACAAAATGTCACAATCAATTTTGAGGGGAAGATAGCCTTATCTTCCCTTTCTTTTTCTGTAAAAAAAGGTGAGCGTATTGCCTTAATTGGTCCTAGTGGCGCTGGTAAAACGACACTGTTAAATACAATTGCTACTTTTATCAAGCCGGATGAAGGTCAGATTTTGATCGACGAATTAGGTTCTAGTGAGTTAGATGATCGTAAAAAGCTATCTAGGAAAATTGGAATGATTAGACAGCAATTTGACCTAGTTCACCAGCTTCCTGTAGTACATAATGTGTTAGCAGGAAAATTAGGTCAGTGGGGATTTTTCAAATCATTATGGTCATTAATTTTTCCACAAGAGAAATCATTAGCGCTGCGTGCTTTAGAGCGTGTTGGATTAAAGGACAAGCTGTATGAAAAAACAGCTAATCTTTCAGGTGGTGAGCAACAACGTGTGGCATTAGCTCGCCTGCTTGTGCAATCTCCTGAAATCATACTCGCAGATGAACCAGTCGCCTCTCTTGACCCGGCGCGAGCTGAAGATGTCTTATCGATGTTGACGAAGCTTGTTATTGAAGAAAATCAAACATTAATCACAAGTCTCCATTCTGTAGAATACGCAAAGAAATATTTCACGAGAATAATTGCCCTGCGTGATGGAGCGGTTTTCTTTGACTTACCTGTTGATGAAATACAAGCTGAAAACTTAGCTTCTTTATATCAATTAAAGGAGCATATGTAATGGGAAAATCGATTTTTCAGCTACACAAGAAATCTTTTTTAACGTTGGTATTAGCTGGTGTGTTTGTCTGGAGTTTGTTTGCCGTCAATTGGAATGGTGACCTCCTCCACTCTGGTGGCTTTGTCACATTAGGTCAAATGCTAGGTGCGTTGTTTACTCCTGATTTATCAAGTGAAATTTTATTAATAGCGTTAGAATCGACGTGGATTACTGTTTCCTATGCAGTTGCTGGGATGATGTTAGCAATTATTATCGCTTTTTTTCTAGGTATTCTGGCATCTGGAATCTTTTTTCAAAATCGATTTTTAAAGGCCATTTTTCGTGGAATACTCGGTTTTTTACGAGCGATTCATGAGTTAGTTTGGGCTTGGTTGTTTGTTGCCTCCTTTGGACTGTCTCCTTATGCGGCCGTTTTTGCGCTCGCTCTCCCTTTTGGTGGCATTCTTGGTCGGATTTTTGCCGATATGCTCGCTGATGTGCCTAAAGAACCGATACAAGCTCTTAAATCAACGGGAGCTTCTAGATGGCAATTATTCTTTTATGGTTATTTTCCAATTGTACGAACAGGTATACTTAGTTATACAATGTATCGTTTTGAATGTGGAATCCGCTCCTCAGCGATAATGAGCTTCGTTGGTCTAGGTGGACTAGGTTACCAAATTCAATTATCTTTAGATGATTTACATTATCATGAAGTTTGGACCTTTATCTTCTTCTTGATTGCAGTCGTTGTATTGATAGATGGCTGGAGCAGTCATTTACGAAATAAAATGAACCATACAACAAAGCATTGGTTTATCCCATTCTCTTCTCTTTTGACACTGGTCTTACTAGTTGGGGCATGGAGCTATATTTATATAGTGGATAGAGCAAGTTTTTTGGAGCTTTTTTCAGATAAAAATTTAACGTATGCGAAGAAATTCTTCTCCGGGATGTTTGGGGTTGGTGAAGAAAATCCGGCATTTTTCAATTGGGAAAGCTGGAAGACTGCGCTGTCGTTAACTTACGATACGTTACGAATGAGTGTCATTGCAATTGGCTTTGCTACGATAGTCATGTTCTTGACTGTATTGCCTGCTGCTCGAAATGTAGCGAATGGAAAGTTAACCTTAACGAGCCGTTGGTATCAATGGATTTCTTTTGGAATCATCCGTTTAAGCTATATTTTTAGTAGAGCGATTCCTGAACTTGTTTGGGCGATGGCGATTATTTTCATTCTAAAACCAGGAATATTACCAGGGGCTCTCGCTCTTGCCCTTCATAATTTCGGGATTCTCGGAAAGCTTTGCGCGGAGGTTGTTGAAGATTTGGACAATCGTCCGATTCGTCATTTAGCATCTGCTGGAGCAAGTAAAGCGCAGATTCTTATTTATGGTGTCCTCCCTTCTGTCTTACCTCAGTTTCTGACGTATATTTTGTACCGATGGGAAGTCATTATGAGAACGACGATTATTGTAGGTTTTGTCGGTGCTGGTGGGCTTGGCCAACAATTTAAGCTGAGTATGAGCTTCTTCCACTATACGGATATTACATTGCTGTTATTGTGCTATTTAATTCTCGTGTGGATTTCGGATTATATTTCCGAATGGGCTAGGAAAACAGCGAGGTATTAATGTTTTACTGTTAACAAAAAACGAGAGAGCAAATCCGCTCTCTCGTTTTTTGTTATTATTTAGGGAATTATAGATTTCGCTGTTGTGGATAACTATGTTATAAAGTGTATCTACGTTTAGCTCCAGCGCCTAGCCCCTCTTTTGAAAAATAAAATTCAATTTTTCATTGGTCGCTTCAGAACAGGTGATGAAGTTGAAGAACAAACTTCATCACCTGTTCTTCCAGCGCTTGTCGGGGCTGAGCAAGGCGCTTGCGCTTTTGTTCTTATGCGTCGAGTACTTCGACCTTTTCCATTACATCTCCAGCTTTGTGTTTAAGTACTGTGTCCATTCCGGAAGTTACTTTACCAAACACAGTGTGAACCCCATTTAAATGTGGTTGTGGCTCATGAACGATGAAGAATTGGCTTCCACCTGTATCTTTACCAGCGTGTGCCATAGATAGAGAACCTACTTCATGTGTATGAGGGTTTCCAGCAGTTTCACATTTGATTGTGTAGCCAGGACCGCCTGTACCAGTTCCGTGTGGGCATCCACCTTGGCTTACGAAACGAGGAATGACACGGTGGAATGTTAATCCATTATAAAATCCTTCGTTTGCTAACTTTTCAAAGTTTGCAACAGTTCCTGGTGCTTCATTTGGGAACAAATCAAACTCGATTTTTTCCCCGCTTTGCATTTGTATGTATCCTTTTTTCGCCATAATGACAACTCCTTTATACTAATGAATCAGTCTTTATCATACATGATGTTGACAAGAAAGAAAAGTTAGCAGACTTTGGAGTACTCAAACAATTTTCATGCATTCCTTTTTTATCATCTTGCCATACTAAAGAATAAAAAGCGGTGGAGGAAACAATGGAATTCGTCGTCTATTTCTTTCTCGTCTGGTTATTTGTTGCTATATTTGCAGTAATCCATAAGCGCTTAAATATTGTCGAAAATACATTTGTTTATCTCGTAATCCTTATTATTAGTATTAATTACTCCTGGTTCGTGATAGATGAATTTAATCTTATCAGCCTTAGTGAAAAGAAAGCGCCGTATCTCGCATATCTATTAAATCGAAGTGTGGGAATTCCTATTCTCTCTCTTATATTTGTCAATGTCTATACAAGGACACCGACGCTTATTCAAAAAGCGATGTTGTTTGTCTCGAGTGTCATCATTCTTGTTGGGATAGCGAGTTTATCGACGGCTCTAAAAATTATTACATTTTTGCAGTGGAATTATTGGTTCGATTTCATCTATTATTTCTTACTCATGATTTGTGCTATTGGAGCTTATAAAATCATACATCGAGTGATGAGAGGTGTGGTGGAAGAAATATGATGCTATGGGAAACGTATGATAAAAATGAAATATACATTATTATGATGCTGTTGGGTGCTTATTTAGCTGTCTATATTTTTCCGAAAAAGCTTCCACGACCACTTATGCTCTTGTTCTTAGTGTGGGGCTTTGCAACTTCAACTGTGTTTGATTTTACCCTCGGAGGAGGATTGTTTGATTATTATAAAGTAAATGATTCAAATAAATATGAGCTCTCAGATTTATTAACATACTTTCTATTCGCTACCTTTAGTTACTTTTTTGTTTATTTTTATAAGGTGCTGCGTATTCGAAACGTATGGATTATATTCTACATACTAGGATGGACTTGTATCGGGTTAGCGATGGAAAAAGTCTCTTCCTTGATGGGAGTTACTCACTATCAAAGTGGCTATCACATCTACTACTCGATCGTTGTTTTCCTAATTGTTCAAACGACAACTGCTCTCTATTATGAATTAATTAAGAAGAAATGGACTGAGCCCAATCATGCTAGTCACATGGATTAATACATTTTACGCTTAGCTTTCATGCGTATTAACAAAAGTCCAGTTAAACTCCCTATCAACGACATACACATCTTCTTCATTCAACAAATCGGAGGCTCTTAAAAATCTAGCATCTTCAACTAGTAATGCATATTCTGAATGTTGATAAAAAATATAACATGCTCCCTTTGGTTCCAGATCAAAACTTTGTTCGGCAGATGCTCCCTCAAGGCATTTCCTTCTCTTATAACTGAACACATGCCATAGGTACCCGCAAGACCATCGATCATCGTATAAAAAAATCTTATACCTCTCTTCGTTGCTTAAATGACCAACGAATTGATTCTCCCATTGGTTTCTTAAGTAAGCCCCCCATTTATCAAGTTCTCTTACTCTCATATTTTTGTTCTTAAGAATCGTGAATAGTTCCTCCATTTGGTCCCCCGATTATTCCCTTACTAGTAGTAACAATAATTTTCTGGCTTCCTCATAGTTTTGATATGCTTCAGAGTATTCTTTATAGCGTGTATATTTGTTTTCAATGAATTTATACTGGTTAAATACATCAAAGAATGACATTTGTAAAATTTGAATTTGTCGGTCGGGAATTGTATCTATTTTCCCTTTCAGAACATAACTCAACGTACCCGCAATATTCATACAATACGTATTGAAATCTGCATTTAGACAATTCTTTTCTGCGGATAAATTTAAAAACTCATTTCGAAAATCGTATTGTATTTTATAGCTATCTGTATATGGAAAGGGTTTTTCAAGATTAGGTTTTATTGAATTTAGTTTTTGTAGGATAGGGTTCATTTTTAATCTTCTCTCCTCTTTGCTGTATTGTTTCATTTTACAATACAAAATGATTATGGAGTTAAAAAATGTAAAAAGATATCAATGAATACAAAAAATGACGTACATTGAATACGTCATTTTTGTTGGATATATTTAATTGATCTCTACAGGCTTCAGGTTTTGAATGCGAGCAGCGACACCGAAGATAACAACTGCAATTAAAACTGGTAATAACCATCCCAATCCTTGATTGTACAATGGTAGAACATCTGAGTAAAAATCAATGATGTTCTGCAGCCATTTGAAGTAAGCAATCTCAAGCGAATCACATAATGTTTTTAATCCATCAATAATACTAATCAATAGAGCGACAACTGTTGCTGCTATATAAACGATTCTAGCGTGATTGAATAATGGTGATAGAAAGGCTAAAAGCATCAATGTAACTGCCAGTGGATATAAGAACATCAAGACAGGAATAGAGAATGTAATGATGTTGGCTAATCCGAAATTCGCAATGACAAATGAGAATACAGAAAAGAACCAGACAAATGATTTATAGCTAACCTTTGGAAAAAGTGTGTGAAAATACTCGCCACAAGCTGTGATAAGTCCAATGCTGGTTGTGAGACAAGCTAAGATGATGATAACAGCTAGCATGATAGAACCGAATGTTCCAAAGTAATAGGAAGATGCTTCGCTAAGTACTGGTCCGCCAGTCTCGAATAAACCAATTTTTTCTACGCTTGTTGCACCTAAGTAAGCAACACCCACGTATATGATAGCAAGTAAAGAAACTGCGATAATGCCCGTTTTAATTGTAGCTGATAGAATCTCTCTTTTTGACGTTATGCCCATCCCGCGAATCGCATTAATGACGATGATTCCAAATACAAGGGATGCTAAAGCGTCCATTGTGTTGTAGCCTTCGATAAACCCTTTCACAAATGCTCCGTTCGCATAAGCTGCTTGCGGTGCTTCAATTGAACCCATTGGGTTTATAAGTACCATGACGAGTAGGACAAACAAAAGAATAATAATCCCTGGTGATAAAATTTTACCTACGTTGTCTACGATCTTGGCTGGATTTAAAGATAACCAAAGTGTAATGCCGAAAAAGAGTATTGTAAAAATGATTAAACCAAGTTGTGTGTAGCTTTCGCTAACGAATGGTGAAATCCCGATATCGTAAGCAACTGTTCCTGTACGTGGTGTTGCAAAAAACGGTCCAATCGTTAAATATAGTAACGCTGTAAAAAACACAGCGTATTTCGGGTGAATTCGACTTGCTAGTTCCTGTAGATTGGAACTTCCAGAATAACCAATCGCTAAAAGACCAAATAGCGGTAGTCCTACCCCTGTGACTAAAAATCCAATCACTGCTGGCCAAAGATTCTCTCCAGCATTTTGACCTAACTGTGCAGGAAAGATTAGGTTTCCTGCGCCAAAAAATAGTGCAAATAGCATTACTCCGATAACCGTATAGGATGAAAACGATAGTTTGTTTTTCATAAGCTTTGACTCCCCTGTTGTTGATTCTTTTTTGAATAATGTAATAATACATTTATTTTTCAGAAAAAACAATATATTATTCTAAAATATTTTGATTATTTATTAAAATTACATAATTTTACTGTATTTTTATCAATTTACATGGAGATTATTACTATACTATAAATAGTAAAAATATTATATCAGTTCTTGATGAAACTATTATGAGCCTTAGAACGTCTTATTATTGGAGGTGATTTTTTGTCAATTAAATCCAAAATTTTAGCATATATGCTCATTCTATTAATAGGAATCATCGTTTTCTTTCGTAAAGGAATGATACTTGACTATGTTGGAATTCATTTAGAAAATCCATTTGCTAAAGAGGTCCAGGTCCCTTCTGTTTATGCTGAAGCTGACAAGAACCATAACGATATCCCTGACCCTCTTGATATTGTTTACGCAGCGCGTAAAGAGGTAAAGGAACGGACTAAATATGAGAGCAATTATTATGAAGGTGGTTACCCTCCTGATAGTGAAGGTGTTTGTACAGATGTGATTTGGCGAGGATTGATGGGAGCAAACATTCTATTAAAAGATTTGATGGATGAAGACATTGCTGAAAATCTCGCATTATATCCACGAGTGGATGGGATTCCTGATTCGAATATCGATTTTCGTAGAGTGCCGAATCAATCCGTTTATTTTGAAAGATTTGCAGAATCGTTAACAACCGAGCTTATAGCTGGTGATGTAGAAAATTTGCAACAATGGCAGCCTGGAGATATTGTTGTATTTCTTGACGGCTATCATCATGTTGGAATTGTATCTGATAAGCGAGCAAAAGATGGCACTCCATACTTCATACATAATAATCCCCCGTTTGCTTCTGAAGTCAAACTCAGTTCATTTAAGACCCCAATAGCTGGCCATTACCGTTGGAAGTATTAAAAAAATCCTTAGTACGCACTAAGGATTTTTCGTCTCTAATTCTTCTGTTTTTGACGCATAATAGTCAACTGCCTGAGGGAATTCTTTTAACTCTTTTTTTCCTTGGTCACTGAGTGTATAGATTCCCCTATCGACTTTCTTAAACCAACCGTAGTAATTTTGGTGAAGAATAGAAAGGGTCTTCTCCCCTGTTCCCATTTGTCTTAGCGTTTTCGGAGCTAACGGCCCATATTTTTGTAAGCAATAAGCGATATGTATACAGCTTTCCTTGTACGCTGTCATGAGCTTCGTTTTATTACTCCCACCAACATTGTTATTAAGATTACGGCCCTGAATTTCCGCGATCAGCTTTTGGCGTTTCCTTTTATAGCTTTGAACGCTGTATCTGCTGTTAAAAGGTCCAGGTGGAAAAATCACTTCTAGCTTTGCACTACTTTTTAAAAAAGTAACCATAATAAGTCCAAGCTCAAGCTTTTTAATAAGATGGCACATATCATGCCACTTCTTAGAATTTCGTTTATATTTCGGTTTTGGGATGGCGATATAGACTTGATCGGTCAACCGTTGTCTGTTTGCTGCTTGAATGAGTAAATCCACGTTTAAATTCAGCTTTAATTCGATAATGATGAGCTCTTCTTCCTTTATGGCAACAACATCACAATCATTTACTTCCCCATATACCTCATATCCGAGACTAGTAAAATGCTTTTGTACGGGTTTAAATAGATCGACTTCGTATAATTTATTTTTTCTATCCATAAAAATTCTCCTCATGCTTCCTGAAAGTTAGTATAACATGATGATGAAAGAAATTTGTCTTTAAGATGCAAAATATAAATGGAGGTGAACAATATGGGCAAGGATAATGAAAAAAATGAGCAGGAGTTAATGGATAAAGTCAATCAAGCCTTCGATGAAATCGTAGAAGATGTGAAAAGTATGGTACAAGAGGGTGAAAAAGAAGAATCCAAATGAAAGAAAACGAGTCAAAGTCAATCGACCTTGGCTCGTTTTATCTTTATAAACCTGCAAATTCTTCTACTAGTTCGGCAAACTTCGATAATGTATTTTTGATTGGCTCTGGACTTGTTAAATCAACCCCGGTCTTTTTCAATAACTCTAGTGGATAATCCGAGCTTCCACTTTTTAAAAACTCAAGATACGACTCTAAGGTTTGCGCATCGCCTTCAAGTAGTTTTGTAGCAATATGAATGGCTGAAGCAAATCCTGTTGCGTACTTGTATACGTAGAATGGTCGGTAGAAATGTGGAATTCTGGACCAGCCATACTTTACTTCCTCATCAAATACTAAGGCATCTCCATTGTATTCTTTGAATAAGCTTTCGTAAATTTGATTGAATACTTCTACATTCAACGGTTGACCTTGTTCAGCTTTTTCATGTGTCAACATTTCAAATTCTGCAAACATAACCTGAGTAAAGAAGGTTCCTCTGAATTTATCAATAAAGTGATTTAATAGATAGCGCTTAAGCTTTTCATCCTTCTCTTGATCGAGCAAGTAGTGAATCAATAACACTTCATTCACGGTAGAAGCGACTTCAGCTACAAAAATGCTATAGCGTGCTGAAATTTGTGGCTGGTATTGGGAGCTCAGCTTACTGTGAACACCATGCCCACATTCATGCACAAGTGTAAATAAGCTATCTAGATCATCCTGGTGGTTTAAAAGAATATATGGATGAACTCCATATACACCTAAATTGTAGGCACCAGAACGTTTACCTGGCGTTTCCCTTACATCAAAATAACGAGAGCTCTTAAATTGATTGAGAGTCTCGACATAATCTTCTCCAAGTGGCGCCAATGCCTTAAGCATCGTTTCATAAGCTTCGTCAAAAGAAATATCCTGCTTTACTCCACTTACGAGTGGAACGCTCATATCGTATTGTCTTAGCTCATTAAGCTCAAGTATCTCTTTTCGAAGTTCAGTATAACGATGGAGCGGTGCAATATTTTCTTTTGTCGCTTTAATAAGATTTTCGTATACTTCTTTTGGAACCATATCCCCAAAGAGTGATTTCTCAAGAGCAGACGGATAACGGCGAATCTTAGATGTTGTGACATTATTTTTAACCGCTGCTGAGAGCGTTGAAGCAATCGAATTCTTCATTTGTAGATAAGGCTGATAGTAAGCTTTGTATGCTTCCTTCCGTTTTTCACGGTCCTCATCTTCAATTAACTTCGAATACATCCCTCTTGTTAGTTCAACTTTCTCTCCCTCTTTATTCGTCACTTCACCGAACTTAATATCAGCATTGTTAATCATCCCGAAAGTGGTTGAAGGGGCTGAAAGTGCTTCACCTAGCTGGGAGAGAATCTCTTCTTGTTCCTTTGTTAAAACATGCTCTTTATAACGAAATGATTCGAATAAATCCTTTTCGAAATATTCAAGTCCCTTTTCTTCAGCAATATAACCTTTTAAAGTCTCTTCATCTAATCCAAGTAAAAACGGCATGAAAAAGGATGTGTTTGAACTGACTTTCACGCTAAGGTTTCGAGCTCGGTCCAATAAGGTTTGAGATTCTGTTTTTCTTGTATCCTCATCAACTTTTAACATGGCATAAGGAAAGACGTGATTAAATTTATACGATAGCTCTTCTTGCTTTCGTAAAAATTGAAACAGTTCCTGCCCTGATTGGATAGCTCCATCAAATTTCTTTAGTTCATTTGAAAGCTGCTCAATTGTGTTTAAATCTTCTTCCCACTTATGTATTTCAGAATAAATGTCGTCTAGGTTCCATTTTTCTTGTACGGGTACTTCTTCTCTTGTTTTGTATGTTTGCATAGGTTTGCTCCTTTTTTATAAAATGTATGTCCCAATGATGCGATCTAACTTACGAACATCCACTTTTTTATTTAGATTCAACTTGAATTTTCCTGCCTTTGTCCATAATTCGAGCTCTGCATTTAAGTCAAGCATTCCGCCATTTTCAGAAGAATACATGATGATAGATTTGAATGGAATGGTATATACTTCGACTTTTTTTCCTGTGATTCCTTGTCGGTCTGCGATAATGATTCTTTTATTGGTGACCACAGCTACATCTCGCACTGTCTTGTAGGCTACCTCTGGCTTTTCTCCATCAACTAAGACGTTATAGATATCTGTTGGTACTTGTGTTTCTTCATAAAAAGTCCATGTCATCAACGTACTTAAATCTGCCATGTTCTTCCCTCCAATGTTTTCCTATAATATATTAGGACCATATTCGTCTATTGATGTCAAATGGTTTGAAATGAAAAAACTTGATGATCTGAATCACCAAGTTTGACCTCAACCAATCTTTCATCTTTCTAATTCAATATATTCTCTAAGTAATTTCCAGTTTTCTTGCTCTTTTCTCCAAATGAACATACATTGTGCTGGAAAGGGTTCTCCGTTAATCCGATTGATTTCTCTTCCTAAAATTAAATACTCCTCACCATTTTTTCGTTCTGTAATGGAATATGGTTCAAAGCTCTTCTCAGCATTCTCATATTGCTGTAAAACTCCATTAACATCATAATGGTAATCATATTCGTCGGGCTTATTTAAATTACCGTGACACCAGTAGCCGATAAAATTTTTGGACATGAATTCTCGAATCATATCTCCGTCCTTACTCACAAAGCCGTCGTTCCATGCTTGCATGTAATCGACAAGCACATCTTTAATATCCTTCATTCCATCCTCCTATTAATTAAATATTCTCTTTTAATTAAATATTCTAGAAAATGGATGGTTTTTCCTGTAAGATAAATGAAAAATGTTATGGAGGTTCTTAGATGAATGATAGACACGAAATCTTATTTAAACAATTGGAAACATACCGAAGTGAGTTAATCGATGTGGCACAAACGGTTACTGCTGAAGAAGCGGAGATTATTCCGAATGGCTTTAATAACAACATACGTTGGAATTTAGGTCATATCTATTTGGATCAATACCTATGGATCCAAGCTGTCACAAAAGAAAAAGTAAATGTACCTGCCGAGTTTCAGAGTTGGTTTGGTTATGGCACTTCTCCTTCCGACTTTACTAAGGAAACCCCTGTATTAGAAGAATTAATAGTTTTACTTGAGCAGCAACCAGATGATATTAAATCTGTTTATGGGGATCGTCTAGAAGAAAAGCTTGTGCCAACTGAAATGGGGATGCATACGATTGAACAAGTTTTAATCCGTACGATTTTTCATGAGGGCATGCATTTGCAAGCGATACTCGATATTAAGAAATGTCTTTACTTATAAAATGGAGGAAAACAGAAATGACTACTTTCGTGATTAGACAAGCTTCAACAGCAGACGTTCCTCAATTAAAGGACTTAATGCTCTCGTACATTGTTGATTTTTATCAGCAACCAAGACCAAATGAAGCTGAGTTAGTTGGATTAATCCAGCATTTAATAGAGAATCCATCCTCGGGATTACAGTTTGTGGCGGAAGAGAATGGTGAGTTACTTGGTTTTTCTACATTGTATTTCACTTTTAGCACATTGAAGGTCAAGAAAGCGGCAATCTTAAATGACTTGTTCGTCTCTCCTTGTGCAAGAGGTAAAAAGATAGGAGAAGCTCTTTTTCAAAGAAACTTAAACTATATTCGTGAAAATGATTTTGCATCGATGACTTGGGAAACGGCGAAAGATAATGTCGTTGCACAGGCATTATATAATAAAATGGGCGGTCAACTATCGGAATGGCTCGTTTATGAGATTCATTAAGTTTACAGAGGTGAAAACATGCGAGAACTACAGAAATTTACTGCAAGCTATCAGCGTGAATTAGATTGGCAGATTAGTGATGAAGATTATCAGCAAACGAAGGAATCGCTTTTACACAATTATATGCTTTTAACAACCGAGGTCGCAGAAGTTGCGGAGGAATTCAGAAAGGCATTCAATATGGTTTATAAGGAATCGGTAAATGGTGCGGATCCAGATGTGGCATTTGCAGAAGCGAAATCGCTTATTCAAAAAGATGTTGGCAAGGAATTAGCTGATTGTATAGCCTATATTTGCAAATTCGCTAATTTCTTTGAAATTGATTTGGAAGAAACGTTTTACGAAAAAATGGATGAAGTTAAAAATCGTTCCAATAAGAATCGGAAGCTTCCGACTTACTAAAAATTAAGGGGATAAGCCATTAGTGGCCAATCCCCTCTTCTATTATCCTAATGATTTTTCTTTACCCCCACCATCTTTATGAACAAACACTTGGTGTGGTAACGGAATTTCAATCCCATGTTGTTCGAATGCTTCTTTAAACTCCTTACGCAATTGACGCTCAACTTCAAATTGCTCGCCATTTACGGTCTTCGCAATGACTCGGATCACAACATCGGACGCGCCAAAGGCTTGTACACCAAGCACATTTGGACCCTCAACAATTTTATCATTGGCTGAGGCCATACGATCGCATACTTCTTTCATCACATCGGTGACTTTGTCTAAATCGTCATTATAAGAGACGCTAATATCGACCAGTGCTCTCATATTTCCGCGTGAATGGTTACTTACAGTTAAGATTTCACGGTTAGGAATATAGTGTAATGTTCCGTCAAGACCACGTAGCTGTGTTGTTCTTAATCCAACTGCCTCGACGACACCATCAAAATTGCCAATTGTGACATAGTCGCTTACATCAATTTGTCTTTCGAGTAACAAGAAAAATCCAGTAACGACATCACTGACAAGACCTTGGGCACCAAAACCAATAGCAAGACCGACGATTCCGGCTCCAGCAATTAGACTAGCTACTGGAATACCAAGAATACTAAATAATGTGGCAGCAACAATAAAAATTAAAGCATATGAAAAAATATTTTCCGTCAGCTTATGTAAGGTTAATGTTCTACCTTCAGTAATCTCTTTTCGACTCAAGATTCTGTCATACGTGCGGTCGATGATTTTATAACCAATCTTTCTTATTAAAATAAACGCAACGATGACCCCGACGATTTTTAGAGCAATCAATCCTGCATCTATGGAAAGACCTTCCCAGTCTATCTTTTCTAGGTTGAACATAACATCATCCTCTCTATTTCAACATTTCAGTCATTAGTGTACAAAAATAAACATAAAAGGTCTAGTTATTTTAGATCTAAATGATTCTTACACTCCATGAATTTTCGAAAAGGAAAGGAATATGATGTTGTTATAAGAGAATGATTTTGAAAGGAGTCCAGTATGGCAAATTTCATGTATCCGTATATAAGTTGGCAACAGCAATGTACTACGGTTCCAATTGTCTTTCCGCCTCAGCATCAAAATAGACATCCAGGATTGGAATATGTAATGAATCCTCGCCCTTTATCGCATAATCCAGCCTATAAAGGAAGCGGGAAGTTGAAAAATAAAGTAGCGATTGTAACAGGTGGTGATAGTGGGATCGGGCGGGCTGTAGCTATTGCTTTTGCGAAGGAAGGAGCAAATCTTGTCATTCCATATCTGAACGAACATCAGGATGCGAATGATACGAAGCAATTCATTAATCAATTAGGACGTCAATGTGTAACATTAGCTGTCGACTTAAGATATGAGGAAAACTGTCATTATGTTGTGGATACGGCTTTGAGGAATTTTGGTCAATTGGATGTACTCGTCAATAATCATGGTGTTCAATTTCATCAAAAAAGCATTCTGGAAATCACAAAAGAGCAACTGATGAACACATTCCAAACAAATATCATTTCTTTTTTTGATATGACGAAAGCTGCACTCCCCTATCTTCGTCCAGGAAGCTCTATTATTAATACAACTTCAGACACGGCCTTTTCAGGAATGAGTTTTATGATAGATTATACAGCTTCCAAAGGTGCGATCGTTTCCTTTACTCGCTCTTTAGCCCTCTCTCTTGCTGATCAAGGTATTCGAGTGAACGCAGTCGCGCCAGGACCTATTTGGACCCCGTTAATTCCTTCTGCCTTCACAGCTGAAGAAGTTACCACATTTGGTACGGAGGTGCCACTAGGTAGACCGGGTCAGCCTTTTGAGCTTGCTCCTGCCTATGTCCTGCTTGCTTCGGACGATGCTTCCTACATATCTGGACAAATCCTATTTGTAAATGGAGGCTCTATCGTTACATAGTCATTCAGTATGAATTTTTAGGAATGTGATCCCATTTTTCCAAACGCGGTTTTCATTGTTTTTTCTTAAATGTTCGAATCGACTATTTATCAAAAGAATCAATGTTGCGGAAAAAGCCTCTCCAAAAATAAAAAAAGGATAAAACGATAAGTTTCATCCAGTTATTGTTTCTCATGTTCTGGGAATAAGAAATAAGAAATGATTCCTGATAAAAGAACAGATCCTAGGGTAATTAATAGTCGAATCGATGAACTGATTTCTGAATATCCAGTGTCTAGCATCCAAAAAGCCGCGATTCCGACAATGATCATAATTGGTATCATCAATGTAATTCTTTTAGATTTCAAGTTGAACTCCCCTTCTCGTTTTGTATCCGTATCTATTATACAGAAACAATCAAATAGGAAGCTAGAATTATTCATTAATGGATTGGTAAATTGAATTTAATGTGTAAAGTCTTGCTGTGAAAATAAATAAACCGTCATTATTATTTTCCACAAACTCATCGATACTAGTGATCCCCTTTTTTATCCGATCAATTAAAATCTCAGAATCTCTTTTTTCCCAAACAAAACGATTCACTCTCAGAAGCTCACTTGCTAATAATTGCAAACGGTATTCTTCAACAAGATTTTTTAAGCGAAATAACATATTTGGATCAGAAAGAACGGAATTTACCTCATATTGTCGATTTACAAATGTGACAAAGGAAGCTACATTTTCCGCTAAAAACTGTGTTTTCTCTCGAGCGATCTCCAATGTTAACACCTCATTTCTTGACGTAGATCACGGTAATATATTCGTGAATAGGCACATTCATACATACTTCCAATTCAAATTGGCATTCTAAAAATGTGGAGGTGAACATGGATTGCCAAAAGAAAACAAATCTTCGGTTGGACAAAAAGCAAATGCCATGGACCAAGGGACCAATCTCGTATCACAAGTGATTAACAATGCGTCTGGATTGGATAAAGGAAACGATGGGAAAGTAGGAAATAAAGAATGATTTTTTTACATAATGAAAAAGGAGACGATTTTTATGGAGCAACAACAAGCACCAATGTCTAGCCCGCCTCGAGCCATTACTACGAAGGATTTGACGTATTTAAAGGATGCGATGTCTTGGGAACTTCTTGCCTTCAAGAAATTCAATTTCTATGCGCAGCATGTGACGAATGAAGGAATCAAGCAAGCCTTGGATCAGGCTGGGCAAATGCATCAAAATCATTATCAAAAATTGTTGTCACATCTTCAGGTAAATAATAATGCGATAATGTCCACAGTCCCGCAACCCAATCAGACACAACAACAGCAACATTAAAACGGAGGGATACATAAATGCAGAACCAACAACAGCAACAAAATAAACAGATTGCGAATCCGTCCACTGGGCAACTTCCAAAAGTAAAAACTCCGGAAATGAATGATCGAGATTTTATTAATGATGGGCTTGCAACTTGCAAATATTTAACGGATAGTCTTAACATCGCCGTACGTGAGGCGAGTCATGAACAGTTATATAAGGACCTTTTACAAATGCTTGAAGAAACCCATGATAGTGCCAGACATTTGTTCGATGTCATGTTCCAAAATGGATGGTATAAGTTAGAAGCGGCCGAGCAACAAAAGATCGACCAGGCCTACCAACAATTTAGTAACTACTCCACTCAGTTTCCGTATCAATAATGGATGAGACCTTGCTCATTATGCAGGGTCTCTTTTCATTTTATTAATTTGAATTAATATCCTATGTGACGAAATCAGCATGTTTTTTTCTAGTCTATGACAACCTTTGTCGTTAATAAAATATAAAGTGAACTAGATATGGTGATTTGAGAAAGGAGAAAGAACATTGCCTTATTATTGGGGAGTGGATTCTGCGACAAGAGCAACGAAGGACGTATATGATTGCGTCTTAAAGAACTATGGAAAACCGAATTATTGGGGAAGATATTTGGCTCCTATCCCAGGAAAGGTAGATGTTTTAACGCGTGACGAAGTGCAGTTTCTTCACAATAGCGGGACAAAGGTGTTACCGATTTACAGCAACTTTGATCGAGCTGTTGGGTATCGTGAAGGAACGGTGATAGCACAGAATACGATTTTTCAAGCTAGAAGACTTGGATTACCAACTGGAAAGGTTGTGTTTGCGAATATCGAAAAATATTTTGATATAGATGAAGCCTGGATTCGTGGCTTCGTTGATGGGATATTCCCGAGTGGTTTTAAGCCAGGCATATACCATGATCCAGTAGTCGGTGAATTTAGTGGAGCCTATTGTGAAGCTGTATCGAAAAATTCTGAAGTTGCGAATCAGGTCATTCTTTGGAGTGCTGAGCCTGAGCCTGGTGTCTCAAAGGCCCGTAATGCACCTAATTTTCGGCCGTCGAAGCCGCGTTGCAAAGGAAATGTTTGGGGATGGCAATACGGAAGAGATTCAACGGTTTGTCCTATCGACACGAATTTAGTTAATAGTCAATCATACGAATTGCTATGGTAGCTTGTAGCTGACATCCTCATGTAGGATGTTTTTTTCATGGTTTTCACGTAGTATTGTTGGGAATTTCGACTTTTATAAACAAAATGTTATAATTTTACAAAAATTCTGATATAATTGAAATATAGCCGTCCCTTCCCTATTCCCTTTCCCTATTTTTAGTAAACCTATTTTACAAAGAAGGAGGTTCAACCATGTATCAGATCAAGGAAAAAGAAAAGCTTTTTATTTATACCGGACCGGATGGTTCTGGTAGGAAAACCGTTGCCAAAATGGTAGCCACTGCATTTGATATGGAACCCGTCATTTCATACACCACTCGTGCTCCCCGCCATTATGAAAAAAATGGAGAAGACTATCATTTTGTTGACCTCATCACGTTTAAAACAATGGAAGAAAATCAGGAATTTATTGAATCTATCGAAATCGACGGAAATCATTACGGGATTCGCGAAGAAGATATTGTAAATGCATTTGCGTCCCATAATCTTGTGTATTTAACGTTGAATCCACAAGGAACGGAAAAGTTGAAAAATATGTACAGCGATAAAGTTATGCGCTTCTTCCTCTATGCGAGTCGTGATACGGTCATTAGCCGGCAAAACGAGCGTGGAGATAGCGAAGAAGATATTCAACGTCATTTGGCTCATTATGATGAAATTATGAGCTATAAAAATGAATGTGAATATGTTTTTGAAAATTATGATTCGCCTCAGATATCTTACCAAATTAGCGAGGTTATTGAGAAATTTTTAGATCGGGATATTATCGTGACGGATTACTAAGGGCTCTTTTCTCAACTCTTTGATCAATTGTAGTTAAAATTTAACGAATCAAACAATTGTTTCCAATCTCAATAGGTTTCGAATTAGAGAGAAAAGAGCTAGTGACAAAATTTAAAGCACAAAATATTTATTTCTACTTTAAAATGGGTACTAAGATTTTAAAAACAATGTTTAAAAAATTGTTATAATAACGAAAGGAGTATTTGATCTGGGGATCAAATACTCCTTTTTAAATGGATGTGAGATGAATTAGAGCTGGGATAAGTGATTTCGCCCATATCATCGTGATAAAGGCAGCGAAAATCATCGCTAAAGTTGAGAATGTTGCTTCTTGCTCCCCGTACTCTCTCGCTTTGTTGGTACCAACACCGTGCGCGCTCATGCCTAAAGCAAGTCCTTTCGCTAATGGCGATTTAATGGACAACACTTTAATCACATGCGGTCCGATGATACCACCAATAATACCTGTGAAGATAACAAAAATGGTTGTTAATGTTGGTAGTCCGCCGATGTCTTTTGATACCTCAATTGCGATCGGAGTGGTGATCGACCTTGGCAATACACTGATTAAGAAATTCGAATTTAATTGAAAGGCGATGGATAATGCAAATGAACTCATAATGGCAACTAACGTACCTGTCGTCACACTGATTAAGATAATTGACATATTTTTCTTAATAACTGGCAAATGCTTATAAATTGGAATCGCAAAGGCCACCGTTGCTGGTCCCAATAAGTGCGTTAGAAAGGCTGCGCCACTCATATATTGATTGGCTGATACATGAAACGGTAGAATCACGGCAATGATTAAAATAGGACATAGCAAAAGTGGATGTAAAAGAAAAATTGGGTATTTTTTATATAACTTTTTCGATACGAAGTAGAGTATACAAGTCATACATATCATAGCTGCATATATCATGCTGTCTCACGATCTTTCCTTTTGAAAATTTTATCGGCAACAAAGGCTGTTGTCCCCATCACAATAAATGTACTTACGCCGATCAGAAGAATGGTTTCAAGTCCTTGTAAGCTAAAAATATCATCATAATTAATAATTCCTACTGCAGATGGAACGAAAAATAGTAGAAGCTCTGCAATTAACCAGCCTGCTCCCTTTTCGACCCATTCGATCTTTACGATTTTTAAACAAAGTGCGATAAAAAGAAGGAACAGTCCAATCATGGAAGCAGGAATTGAAATCCCAAGCAGTGCTTTGACACCAGCACCTAAATATAAAAATACATGGATAAATAGAATTTGTAAGGCAATCATTAGGATTTTCATGAACATGTTCCCTCCCTTTTTGAATCAATATGAACATATTACAACGGGAATGAACATGCGTAAAATACATATTTATTATAGCTTTCATAACTTTAGGTTATATTGAGATTTAGACAAAGAGTGTTCAGAGATGAATTCGACAAAAGTTCTCCCTGCGTAAGACAAGTATTTATCCTTTTTCGTAATAACAGCCAGGTTCCATGGTGTCACAGGTACCAAATCAATAATTCGGACGCGATTGTTCATAATTCGATTACAGATTGATTCTGGAAGTATCGTTATACCGAGATTCGCTGCGACCATTTCAGACATTAAATCCCACTGAGAGCTCTTAAAGAGGATCTTCGGTTCGAAGCCGAGCTTGATGAAGTTTTTCCACATAATATCGTGTAAAGCAAAGCTCTCATGGTAAAAGATCAGCTCTTCGTCCTTAAGTTCTTTTAAATGCACCTTTGTGGCGTTCGCGAGGCGATGTTCGTGATGTACCACCAGCTTCATCTTCTCTTCAACGATCGGATAAATATGAAACATCGTACCATCAATCGGAAGTACAGCAACCCCTAAATCAAGCTCCCCATCTTCTACGGACCTGACAACCTTCGCTGCACCGTATTCAGTTACATTAATTTTGATGTTCGGGTACAATTTATGAAAATCCGCCATAATATTAGGGAAAAATAGACTTCCAATAATCGGTGGTAACCCGATGTGGACCTCTCCCCTTTTTAAATTCGTTAAATCATCAAGGGTGGTGGTCATGTTCTCAAGCTCTGAGAAAATCTTTTGTGCATATTCCGAGACAATATGACCTGCATCGGTCAGTTCGTTTGTTTTATTGGAACGAATCAACAAGGTCATCCCGAGCTCCTCTTCTAGCCCTTTCATCATCTTACTTAAGGCTGGTTGTGAAATATGTAAACTTTCAGCCGCCTTCGTTATACTCTTTAATTTTGCGATTGTAAGAAAATATTTTAATTGACGTAATTCCAACGAGATACACCTCCAATTCTTAATTATAGGCATAAGAGCAAAATCACTACAACTTTTTATATTCCAACGATAACCATTTACAAAATCATATTTACCACCTATAATACATTCGTACATACTGAATAATCGCATTCACTCATATAATCGCGGGGATATGGCCTGCAAGTTTCTACCGGTGTACCGTAAATACACTGACTATGAGTGAGCAATGGGAATGCCCCTTCTCGGAATCATATTGGCTTCGTCCAAGGGTGCTTATTCCATTTCCTTCTAGCATAACCTGAAGGTCATTGACTCACTCATTTATTGGGGAGTGCAATGATTTTCAGGTTTTTTTTGTAGTTTGTACGCAACTACATCTAGGAGGAAAAATATGAAACTTTTAAAAGAAAAGATTCAATCAGAAGGAAAAGTGCTATCGGACCAAGTATTGAAAGTCGATTCCTTTCTCAACCATCAAATTGACCCACAACTAATGGTTGAAATCGGCAAAGAATTTGCGAACCGATTTGAGGCCGAGCAAATAACAAAGGTTTTAACGATTGAATCATCTGGGATTGCTCCTGGGTTAATGGCCGCTCTTGAATTGAACGTTCCGGTTGTGTTCGCTCGAAAAAGAAGGTCCCTTACCTTGATTGACGATTTATTAACAGCAGAAGTCCATTCTTTTACGAAAAATGAAACGAACCAAATCTCTGTTTCTCGTAAATATTTACGTGAGACTGATCGAGTTTTAATCATTGATGATTTTCTGGCAAATGGTCAGGCTGCCCTTGCGTTAGCTGAAATTGTGAAAGAAGCTGGTGCAACGGTTTCTGGAATAGGAATCGTGATTGAAAAATCATTCCAACCAGGTGGAGATTTACTTCGAGAAAAAGGATTTAAAGTTGAATCCCTTGCAAGAATTGCTTCTCTTGCTGGTGGCGTGTCGTTCGTAGAAGAATTGGAGGTCGTAAGATAATGGAAAAGAACTTTTTTAAAACTGCTTCACTAGGTATTCAGCATGTGCTTGCTATGTATGCGGGGGCTGTCATCGTTCCGATTATTGTTGGCGGAGCACTAGGATTAACAGGTGAACAATTAACCTACCTCGTTTCGATTGATATTTTAATGTGCGGGATTGCTACATTGCTTCAGGTTTGGAAAAATAAGTTTTTCGGCATCGGATTACCGGTTGTCCTTGGTTGTACGTTTACGGCTGTTGCTCCAATGATTGCCATCGGTGGGGAGCACGGTATTTCTGGGATCTATGGTTCGATTTTAGTTTCTGGACTCATAGTTGTTTTAATCTCTTCTTTCTTTGCGAAGCTTGTAAAATACTTCCCTCCTGTCGTGACAGGTTCTGTTGTGACAATTATTGGGATCACTCTAATTCCAGTTGCAATGAATAATGCAGCTGGTGGTGAAGGTAGCGCTGATTTCGCTTCTCCAACGAATATTGCTCTTGCTTTTGGTACGTTGCTCTTTATTTTAGTTTTATATCGTTTTGCGAGAGGATTTCTTCGTTCGATTGCAATCTTAATTGGTTTATTAGTAGGTACAGCTATTGCTGCTTTCATGGGAATGGTTGATTTCACTGCTGTAACAGAAGCATCTTGGTTCCATATGCCAAAGCCTTTCTATTTTGGACCACCAACCTTTGAAATTACAGCGATTATCACGATGACACTTGTGGCTATCATTAGCTTAGTAGAATCTTCTGGTGTATACTTTGCCCTTTCCGATATTACAAAGCGCGATATCTCTGAAAAAGATTTAGCTCGTGGTTATCGTGCTGAAGGTCTTGCGATTATTTTAGGTGGATTATTTAATTCGTTTCCCTATACGACTTTTTCACAAAACGTTGGTCTGATTCAAATGTCTGGTGTGAAGAAAAACAGCGTGATTTTTACGGCTGGAGGCATGCTTGTCTTTATCGGTTTAGTTCCAAAAATCGGTGCATTTACTACTGTGATTCCAACAGCGGTTCTTGGTGGTGCGATGATCGCGATGTTTGGAATGGTCATTGCTTCAGGAATTAAGATGTTGAGTAAGATTGATTTCGGTTCCCAAGAAAATTTACTTATTGTGGCTTGTTCCGTTGGAATGGGACTTGGTGTAACAACAGTACCTTCTATTTTTGCGAACTTGCCAGAAAGCATTCACATTTTAACAAGCAACGGAATTGTTATTGGTAGTGTAACAGCGATTGTGTTGAATATTATTTTTCATATTGTTCCAAAACGAAAAACAGTTGCAGCAGTTGTTGAAGGACAGCAGGCTTCATAAGAAAAGGCTCTTTTCGCAAAGATTGTTGCTTTTAGATAAAAATTGATATATATCCATAGTAATTCTTTTAAAAACAGTAAATGGGCAGCGAAAAGTGCCGTGCAAAAATAATCTGTTGCATTAAACCACCTGAAGGTGGCAGCGCCTCGTAGGAGGTGTAAATGTCGGCTTTTGGACATTTACGAAAATAACAACAATCAATAAGAAAACAGTGTAAGAAGAAGAGCTAAGGATTTCCTTAGCTCTTCTTCTTATACAGACTGTATCATTTCAACCCTGTTTCCAAACGGGTCTCTGAATTCAAAACGCTCAAATCCAGGGATTGGGACGGCTTCAATAATCTCAATTTCGTTTTGTACTAAAACTTTTCTCCAGTGAGCTAAATCCTCTACTTGATAAGCTAAGTGTGCTTTTGTCGTTAAACGGTCGAAACGGTCTTCTGTACCGACATGAACCTCTCTATCCCCTACTTGTAACCAAAAACCACCGCGACCCTTCAATGTTTCGGGCTTTTCTTTTTCTGGGAGACCGAGAATTTGGCAATAGAACTCTTTTGCCTTATCTTCTGAACCTTTTGGAATCGTAATCTGTGCGTGATGCAAACCGAGTATCATGAAATCCCTCCTTATTAACTTTCTAAACATTTCTCCATTTACACATAGTCATCTACGATCATAAATCTAAAAGTATCATAATTAAATTATTAATAATTTATATTCTTTGATAAGAAGTGCTTATGTGCAGGAAATGAATCCAATTATTTCTTGGGTTTTTCAACCATCTGTTTATTCCTGAATACAATAATTAAAAACAAAGGATGAATACAAATGCCCTTCTCACCTCCTGTTTGGGTTCGCACCCTTCATATCGCGAGTGGAACGGATATGCAGGTCTATTATCCGCAAGTACAACAGATGAAAAATCAACGATTAGAAAGGTTCATCAATCAGCAAATGGTGGCTAAAACACAGGATTTAATCGACCTACAGGTTGGGACGACGCCGTCCACTCCGATTGTGGAAATGCTCGGAACTTTTGAGATCAAAAATAATCAGCGCGATGTCCTAAGTGTGTCCTTTTCGAATTATGCCTATCATGCAATGGCTGCTCACGGAATGACGTATATTAAATCGTTAACCTTTGATTTGCAGAAAGGTACAGATGTTCAGTTGAAGGATCTATTTAAACCTGGAAGTGATTATATATCGAGGATATCGGAACGGATTAAGCATCAGATTGAAGAAAGAGAAATCTCTCTCATTGAACCATTCACGACGATTAAACCAGACCAAGATTTTTACATTGCAGATAAATCACTCGTTATCTATTTTCAGCTATATGACCTGACGACTTATGCTTTCGGATTTCCGATGTTTCCAATCTCTGTTTACGACTTACAAGATATTATTGACGAAAATGGTACTTTGGGGCGGATGGCGGAGAATAATTGAAGAACCCTATAAAGGTTCTTCTTTTCTATGAATCTCCTAAAATTGACAATTCTTATATGAATTATTATAATTTTAAGAACAATGAATCAATCATCTTTTGAAAGTGAGTGATACAAGTGGAAAACCGACAAATAAGTTTTGGTAAACAAGATGCTCCAGTAAAAGTAGAAGTATTCTTAAATTTAGCCTGCCCATATTGTGCTTCCTATTTTGGAATTGCAGAGGATGTGTTGCCTGAGTATATTGCAAATGGACAAGTGGAATACATAATCAAGCATTATGATAAACCTAGAGAGATGTTGTTGATTGGAACTCTCGTAAATACATTCCTAGATTATAAGAATCCTGAGCGAGTGCGTGAAATTATGAAAGAGCTATTTGAGACTCAGAACCAATGGGATGTTCTCAATAATCATGAGATCAAGAACCTATTAACAGAAAAATATCAATTAAAAGAAGAACCGGATAATATTGAGGAAAGTTTAAAAATTACTGCAGAGGCGATTCGTAGAAATGTAAAAATGGTTCCTACTGTATTCATCAACGAAAAGGAATTCCAATATCCTCGAGAAATAGGTGGAGCCGAATTAAGAAGTGAAATTGAGGCTGCCCTAGCTTATTGAGAAAAAGCGACAGCCAATTGACTGTCGCTTTTCTTGTCTAAAAGTTCATTACTCGATTGAGAACTTTTTTCTCTAGTTCAGTTACTTGCGTATTATCTCTCTCCCGTGGTCTCTCGATCGAAACATTCAAATCCATCGCAATGTTCCCATTCTCAAGCAACAGTACTCGATCGGCCAGAGAGATCGCTTCGCCCACATCATGCGTGACAAGAAATGCGGTGAATTGATGTTCTTTCCACAGATTCAATATTAATTGATGCATTTCAAGTCGAGTAAAAGCATCTAGTGCGCCTAATGGTTCATCTAAAAGTAAAAGCTTGGGCTTACTGATCAATGCTCGTGCCAAGGAAACCCGCTGTTTTTGTCCACCTGATAAGACGTGTGGCCATTCATCTTCTCTTCCTGCCAGACCTACCTTTTCAAGCATTTCGGTCGCAAGTGCTCTGATTTCACTCTTACTTTTCGAGTTATCTGAGTGACTCAAGCCGATCTCGACATTTTCCACCACAGTAAGCCAAGGCAATAGTCTAGATTCCTGAAACATAACACGAACTTCAGGATTGATGCCCTTAATAGCTTTTCCGCCTAACATAATTTCCCCTGTTGTCGATTCATCGAGACCTGCAAGTAATCTTAAGAATGTGCTTTTTCCACAACCACTACGACCAACGATAGAAAGAAATTCTCCCTTTTGTACTATTAAATCAAGTTGTTTAAGGACATGAACATGTCCAAATGATTTTGATATTTTTGAAACATGGAGACCAGCCCCTTCTTGTACCATGTGTTTCACCTCATAAAAGATCCCTTATTTCTGTTTCGCGTAGCTTGGATGCCATTTTAATGTCTTTTCTTCTATTAGCTTTGCTAATGTATCAGCTAATTTTCCTAATAAAGCATAAATAATAATACAAAGGATTATGACATCCGTCTTCATAAATTCACGTGCATTCATGGCCATATAGCCAATTCCAGAATCAGTGGCAATGGTCTCGGCGACGATTAAAGTTAACCACATTAGACCTAATGAATACCTTAAGCCAACAAAAATAGAAGGAAGGGCGCCAGGAAGAATCACCTTCTTAAAAAGTTCCCAGCCACTTAATCCATATACTCTTCCCATTTCGATTAAGCCTCGATCCACAGTCCGAATTCCATGATAGGTATTAACATAAATCGGGAAAAAGACTCCAAGTGCTACAAGGAAAATCTTCGCAGTTTCCCCTATCCCTAACCAAATAATTACTAATGGAATAAGTGCTAAATGTGGAACATTACGAACCATTTGAATAGTAGTGTCAAAAAACTTTCCTGCAAATGGGAATAGTCCATTGACGAGACCGAAAATAAATCCGATTCCTCCACCGATTAAAATGCCCACAATGGCTCGATAAGCACTAATGCCTAAATGATAGTACAATTCGCCAGATTGGAAGAGTTTGACACCTGTGTCAAGGATAGTGCTTGGCGGTGGAAATAAACGTGAATTAATAATTTCATTAGAAGAACAAATTTGCCAAATGATGATTAGGAATACTGGTAAAACCCATTGTTGTATTCCCTCAAAACGAAATCGTTTGTTCATAGTTGCATCACCTATTCTAAGCTCTCTGGGAACCACTCTGGATTAAGAGTAACCATATCAGAAACCGAGATTTTGTCCTCAATTAATTTTTCTTGTAGAAATATATCAGCAATGTCTTGTTGTTCCACTACAACGGATTCAGTTATTTCTTCAACTCCGTATGTTTTCCGTTCAACTGTCGTTTTTAACGCATTTTCATCAATTCCTAGTGCGTCTGCCAACATTTTTGCTAACTCTTCTTTATTTTCATTGGCCCATTTATCCGACTTATTCAATTCTTCTAAAATAGTTTTAATAACATCAGTATGTTTCTTTGAAAAATCATCTGATGCAAAGTAGTAAGTGCGATTATTTGTAAATCCTTCTCCGTTAAAGAGAATCTTTGGATTAATATCCTGTTGTAGAACTGCTAAGAATGGATCCCAGAAACCTAATGCGTCTACACGTTTGGATTCAAAGGCTGCTCTACCTTCAGAAGCATCCTTTACGTATGCGAAATTAACATCTGCTGAAGTTAGTCCTTCTTTTTGTAAGGCTTTCATTAGTAGATAATGCGAGTTCCAACCTTTTCCGATCGAAATTGTTTTTCCTTTAAGATCAGCGGCTGTTTTGATATCTGAATCTCCATGAACAAGAATCGCTAATCCTTCTGGATTTGGTGCTTCAGAAGCAACGTATACTAAAGGCATGCCTGCTGCTTGAGCGAATACAGCATTTGCATCAGCAGCATGTCCAAAATCAATATTGTTTGTATTTAGTGCCTCTAATAATGCTCCTCCTGTTGGGAATTCAACCCACTCTACCTTGATATTTTCTTCTTTTAACTCGTCTTCTAAGTAACCTAATGATTTTAGAATATGTAACGTGTTTCCTTTTTGGTAACCTATTTTCACGGTTTCAGTTTTTTCTCCTGAGCTAGATGAATTACTAGTTTCAGAGTTGCAAGCTGTAAGAATGATAGCAAAGGTAACGATGATCATACTAAGCAACCACTTTTTCATTGACTTTCCTCCATATAGTTAGAATTTTTTGCATATACTGATTATATCCAATTGGCATATAAAGTCAATCAGTTTACTCGGTTTTGATTTTTAAAGCAACATAGAAAGGGTGGAAATAAAGAAAGTTACTTTTTGCGAATATAACATAGCAGTTTTGCTATTGAGAAATTAAATCGTCCTATTCTGTCTTATCTCAAACTGAGGATGTGTTAAGTAATCCATATATCTGATATCCCCAGTGTGTTCTAATTAGCCTTATAGCGCGTTTGATAAGCAGGTGCTTTTATCAGATTCAAAACTTCATCCTTTGCGATCTATCTACTATCTGTTGTTTCATCTGAGACTGATAATTCCCCACCTAGTGGCTGACAGACAAAATCTAGCATTACCTTTGTTGGGACATCGGTTACGCCGTCATACCACTTATGGATACCGGTATTCGAATATATCCCAATTAGATGTGAAACCTTTACTTCAATCCCGCTTTCCTCTTCTATTTCTCTAAAAAGAGCATCTGTCAGATTTTCACCAACTTCTACTTGCCCTCCTGGAAATACCCATCCTCCATCTTTTGTTTTCACTAAAAGAATATTCCCTTGATGATCTTCTACAATTCCTCCAACGGCCACGATATGTGTTGGCATTATCATTCCGATTTCCCCCATTTAATTGATAATATCTCTTAATCTTTTCATGACTGAATGAATGGTTAATCTATGAAAGGAGATTAGTTGTCCCTTATAAATAACTGAAAATATTCCATAAGGAGTTGGAGATAATTCCATCAATTCATCTCGATTTCTAAAATCAATGATTTTGGCATCAATCCCCAATGTTTTTGCTGCAGCCATTACATTTTCTGTCGCGATATCTACATAGGGACATTGAAAGGTACGAAGAATGGTTAGAACTTGAAATCTCTCAATTCTTTCCTCCCAGTTACATGGAAAAGTTGGTAGATTACTTTTTTTCAATGGATAGGCAAATAATTCAAAATGAAAAGGTGCCGTATCCACTAACTCAAATTGATTTTTAAAGAAAATATCTTTGCTTGGGGTCCATGAAGTTTCTGAATTTGTTACAACTGCTATGCCAGCTTTACCTCTATTTATTGCGTCCTCTAGGCATTTGTTTATCAGCTTCGTTCCATAACCCTTTCCAGTTTCACTCACCCACAAACAATGAATGACCAAATAATTTTCAGCATAAACGACTCGAGAAGAAAATTCGGATTCCGTATATTCTATAAAGCCTACTTGTTTTTCCTTCTCAAACAGTTGAATATACTTCAAACCTTCTTCAAACCTATTATTAAGCCAGTTGTTTTTGCTTATGTAACCATTTGATGATTTCTTACTTCTGAGACAAAAACTTCCGATTCCGTCAATGGTTGTTGTATTCAACTCATGCATATGAACTTCTGCCAAAATAACTTCCCCTCCAAATCATCCACTTTTGTCTATTTTAACAGAAAATTACAATTATTGATAAACTAAAAATAGCAAACCAATTCCTAAAAGAATTTAGTCTGCTATTTGAATAAATTTAATGAATCACGACTTCATTCTTCAAATTTTTCACCGATTTACGACCAATCGAATGATACTCCACTCGATGCTGCTTCACTGCCTCAATTGAATAGCAATTTCGTCCATCATAAATGACAGGTGTTCTCATCATATTTTCATAGACGGAAAGTGGTAGCCTCTTAATCTCATCCCAGTCGGTGATGATAAACGCCATATCAGCTAAGTACAGGGCTTCCACGATATCTTTAGTAAAATGAACTTCACTTGGTAAAACCGATTTCGCTTTTTCAATGGCTACAGGGTCATATGCTGTTATACTCACTCCTTCTTCAAGTAAGCGGTTGGTCATCACAATCGAAGCAGACTCCCGTACATCATCCGTGTTTGGTTTAAAGGAGAGGCCGAGTAAAGCGACATTCAATCCTTGTAAATTTCCGAAGCGAGCCATAGCTTGTTCGACTAGTTTTACTTGTTGCTTATTGTTCACGTTGATGACAGCTTCTAAAAGGTCAAATTTATGCTTCACATTCCCTGCTATCTGAACCAATGATTTTGTGTCCTTTGGAAAGCATGAGCCACCATAGCCAATACCGGCTTTTAGAAATTGAGTGCCAATCCGTGAGTCCAGCCCCATTCCATAGGCTACATCCTCTATATTGGCACCCAATTTTTCACAGATGGTCGAGATTTCATTGATGAAGCTTATCTTTGTTGCTAAGAATGCGTTGGAAGCATATTTAATCATTTCAGCACTTTTTATATCCGTATGAATCACTTTTACATGAAAATGTTGATTTATTTCTTCTATAACAGTTGCAGCTGTGTCGTTATCTGAGCCGATGATGATTCGATCACCACGGAAAGTATCGTTAATCGCTTGCCCTTCTCGTAAAAACTCCGGATTGGAAACGACTTCGACCTTCAACCCATTCATCGTAATAAGCTCTTTAATCCTTTCGTTCGTTCCGACTGGTACGGTGCTCTTTGTGACGACTATCACATTTTTTGTTGCATATTTAGCTATATTATTAGCGGCCCGAAAAATATATTCCAAGTTTGATGAGCCGTCTTCTTTTGCTGGTGTCCCAACAGCTATATAAATCACTTCCGCATCATGAAAGGCAAATGAAGAATTTGTTGTAAAAAATAGACGGTTATTTTCTAGATTTTCTTTTACTAAATCCTCAAGCCCTGGCTCATAAAAAGGGATGATCCCTTTGCTTAAGTCGTAAATTTTCTTTTCATCGATATCCAAACATTTCACTTGATGACCAATTTCGGCAAAGCATGCACCAGTTACGAGTCCAACGTATCCAGTTCCGATTACAGCAATTTTTCTCATGCCTATCCCTCCTACATGTTCGCGACGAAATCCTGTGGTTTGTCTAGCTCAATAACTTCCTCATAATGAGTCAATAAGTCATGGAAAATAGCGTTCCACGAACGACTTAAAGCATATTTTCGTCCTTCATAGCCCATCTGTTTTCGTTTCGATGGATTTTGTAAAAGTTCAACGATACGAGATATAAAGTCTTCTACATTTCCAGGTTCACATAAGTGACCTGTATGATCGTGACGAATAATTTCCTGAACCCCACCAGCTCTTGCTCCAATCGCTGGCGTACCACAGGCGAGTGCTTCTAAGACGACATTTCCAAATGTTTCAGTTTTTGATGGAAAAATAAATAGATCGCTCGCAGCATATAGTTCAGCTAATTCTTGCCCTTTGATATAACCGGTAAAAGTCATATTTTCGTTATTTTGCTCTTGAAGTTCATGATAAAGTGGTCCGTCACCTGCAATGAGCCAATGAACGTTCTCTTTGATTTCAGATGGTAGCTGCTGTGCAATTTTTATGAGTACATTAATGTCTTTTTCAGGTGCAAGACGACCAACAAAGGATAATATATAAGGTGCGGTAATACGATATTCTTCACGAAGACGGCTAGATGAAAAGTTTGGATGAAAGATTTGGCAATTGACCCCTCTGCTCCAAATTTCTAGATCAGAAAATCCTCGCCGGATAAGCTCGTGTTTTGTTTCATAGGAAGGTACGAATGTTTTTTGAAAGGAGCTATGAAACCAATTCATATATTTCCATAGCCATTTTGAAAGAAATTGTAGGTCGTAGTATTGGAGATAATGGTCAAAATGAGTGTGATAAGAACCAACGATGGGAATATTCAATTTTTTTCCATAATAAAGGCCTGTTAATCCCATATTAAAAGGGGTTGCGATGTGGATAATGTCTGGTTGAAATTGCTCTAGCTCTTTTTTGATATGAAAGACATTCGGAAGAGCTAGGCGGCATTCTGGATAGAGGAAAAATGGTAAGCTCGCAAAGCGAAAGATTTGTTTGGTAAAAGGATCCTCGTCTTTTGTATCAGGTACAAATAGACGATACTGAATTTCATTTTGGTCCAAGTATTCTACAAATCTTTGAAATGTACGAGCTACTCCATTCACTTGCGGAGTAAATGTATCTGTAAAGATAGCAATCTTCATGCTTCTCCCTCCCCCTAAATGAGTGAAACCATTAATAGCCCGAATATCGTACCAACAATCGAACCAGCTAGTACATCGGATGGATAATGTAGACCCAGGAATACGCGGGACATTCCTACACTAATACCAACTGGATAGAGAATGACGCCCAAAATCGGCATTTGGATTATAAACGGTGTAATAATCGAGAAGATTGCTGTCGTATGCCCCGATGGGAACGAATGATCCGATAGAGGATTGGCTGGTACTCTTGCATCCTGTAAAGCAAGATATGGTCTGCTTCTAGGATAAAGTTTTTTAATAATAGAGACTAAGATGTGACTGGATGTGAGAGCTGCTGCACTTTGAATTCCCCACATTTTCACAGGAATTTCGGCAAATACAATAATGAACAGGGTCACAGCAATCGTGAACCACGCGCCGCCTAAATGAGTGATTTGACGAAAAAACGCATTCAAGCTTTTTCGCTCAAATTGACGGTTTAACGTACGAAATAAATGACATTCAAACTTATAAAGACTCTCAACCCATTTTACTAGCATTGTCCCTCTCCTTTATCCCTTTCTTGATGTTAATTATAAAGGTCGATTGTAATGTGGATATTAAAAAAATGTAAATATATAGCCATGAAAAAAAGCTCATTTTCATGAGCTCATGGAATATTGTTACTAAGCTTTTTTTACAAAAACAGACTGATTAAGACCACGCTTAACGGCACCGACATATTCATTTACGCTCATTAATCGGAGATTATTCAAAGTTAAGAACAACGTTGCCCCCATGTCTGCAAATATATAAATATAAAAAAGAACTAGGCTCTCCCCAGTTCTTCAGCATCTATTTGATTTACTTTATTTTTCCCATTTGATTTGGATTGATACAAGGCTACGTCTGCTCGTTTAAACAAGCTTTCCTTTGTATCTCCTGCTTTGTAGCTCGAGACTCCGAAGCTGGCAGTGACATGTCCAACTTTCGTGAAACTATAATAATCGACAATTCTTCTGAGTCGTTCCGCTAACGCCATTGCATCAGAGCTGGTAGCAGGAGAAAAAATGATGAATTCTTCCCCGCCCCATCTTCCAAACATTTCTTCTTCTGAAAGATGTTGACTAATCAGTTTTGTGAATTCTTGTAGGACGTCATCTCCCACATCATGGCCATAGTGGTCATTAACAGACTTGAAATTATCAATATCCATTAGAATAACGGATAACTCATTATTTGTTTTTAAATGGTTGTCTAAAAATAAATACATCTTACGACGATTTGCAATTTCTGTTAGAGGATCAATATAAGCATTTGTTTTAATCGACTTTAATTCTGTGAAAATGCCAAAAGCAAACTGCGAATAATAAAATGCGAGTATATATACAATATTTGATAAATAATATTGAATCAATGAATCCATTGCGAGATTCCCAAATTTCTTTAAATGAACCAATCCTATGCCCAAAGTAATGATAAAGATTCCAAGCGAATATATAACTCCTTTTTTTCTACCTAATGTTAAATAGAAAAAAATCACAATTATTGGCATCCACATTGTAAAATCACCAAGGTTTGTGTTCTGCTTAAGCAGAATTGTATTAACAGCTTGGTTAAATTGATGGAGCAGATAAATGCTTATCAGAAATAAATTCGAAAGCTCAAGAAATCGAAACATAAATCTTTTGTAAACTAATACCAAACTAATGGATAAATAAATTAACACAACAATATTCGCATAGACACTAATACCTACGGATTCATCTAAAATAGTATTTAGTAACAGTGCAAAAATGATAAAGGGTGACGCATAGATGTAAATTTTTCTTTTTAGTTCTTCAAGGTTCTCAACTTGATTTGCCATACGTGTCCCCTTTTTCATGAAAAAAAGCTAATCGAGTCGATTAACTTTTACAAATATTAACGAGATGAACAAATACTTGTCACTTCATTCATTGATCCAATTATATTACAGAATAGGAGCATACGGCTAGTTAAATGATTATTTTTTCAAGTGAGTTTATTTCCATTTTTTGCTCTTCTTCATTGAAACGATATCGTTCATCTAAAAGTAGGCAAAGTCTATCATTTTTTTCTTGTTCTGAAAGTGGAAGATTCTTAATAATCTCGCGACATTTCGCTAAAAAATCCAAATAGCTTGTCCAGCTTTCATCAAATTGAGACTCTAGCTCTTTCTTTAATTTACGCGTAAGCTTTGGGCTTGCTCCTCCAGTAGAAATCGCTAATTGGAGATGACCCCGACGAACAGTAGCAGGAAATTGCACATTCCCCTCTTCGGCCCTGTCGACAACACAAACAAGTTGGTTAGAGGATAAGGATTCGGCTAAAGCCTGATTTGCTTCCCGATCATTTGTTGCAAGAATAACTAGAAAAGCATCCACAAGGTCATTTGGCGTAGCTTCCTTGACGATTAGCTCGTAGCCATGTTGCTCCGATAATACTTTCACTTCTTCTCTAAAATGGAGAGCAATAAACGTAATGGAAGCTTTTTCCTTCGCTAATGTCTTCGCCTTTCGAGCAGCAATTCGTCCGCCGCCAACGATGATGACCTTCTTACCTGTCAATTCAATCATTAAGGACTGCATCACACTTCATCCCTTCAGTAGCAATTTGGACAACGACGTCTTCCATCGCTTTATGTCGGCTTAACGGTTCAATTTGAATCACCTTTGGACCACGTTTTTTGCACGCCAACATGACTTCTGATAAAAGCAATCCAGAGAAGAGCAAATAAGGAATGACAATGACACGCTGTGGTGATTGTTCAAGCATTGTCTCTAATCCATCATGGAATTTTGGTTCAGTTGCAGCTAAATAACAACTAGAAATTTTCGAAATTCCAAGACGTTCCTGAATGCCTTTTTCAATTTCAGAGAAAGCTGTGTGAATCCCGAGGTCACTACTGCCTCTTCCAACGATTAAGAGCGAGTCCTCGCTTGTTAAGTCCGGAACACTATCATGAACAAGCTCAGCAATCGCATCAAGAATATTTCCTTGAACACCGAATGCTTGTTTTAACGTTATCGGTATTTTAGGAAAACTCAATTGGATAGTTGCAAGCTCTGCGGGAATGTCATGCTTCATATGCCCTGCGGTTAAAAGCAGGATCGGAACGACGGTCACTTCTTTTGCTCCTCTATCTACACAGCGTTGAAACCCCTCTTCTATAGAAGGACTAGAGAGTTCGAGAAAGCTGATTTCTTGAATTGGGATATCAACTTTTTCCATGACATTTTGCAAAAACGCCTTAGCTTCGTTTTCGCCTTTCTTTAAACGTGTACCATGACCGACAAAAAGGATCGCTTTCATCTACGAATCTCCTATTCTCCTAAGCTTGCGTAGCTGGGATGATTTCATTGAACCAGCGCAATTCTTCTTTTAGACGCACAACCTCACCGATTACCGTCATACTTGGATTGGTAATTCCTGCTTTTTTGACTTCATCAACAATCGTTTCAAGCGTGCCAACGACAGTCCTTTGCGTGGATAACGTACCCCAGTGGATGAGTGCAACGGGTGTATTTGGTGATTTTCCGTGTTTGATGAGATTATTTGCAATCGAGGCTAGATGGGTTACGCCCATATAAATACAGATCGTATCTACCCCTTTTGCTAAATGAGACCACTGTTGTTCTGCTGCTTCATCTCCAGCTTGATGGCCAGTAATGAAGGCGAAGCTTTTACTAATATGGCGATGGGTGACTGGAATACCTGCGTATGCTGCAGCTCCAATTCCAGCAGTGATCCCTGGGACGACCTCAAATGGAATTTGATTTCTTACGCAGACCTCTGCTTCTTCCCCACCTCGACCAAAAACAAAAGGATCGCCGCCTTTTAAGCGGACGACCTGATGTCCATTCTTCGCATATTTAACTAGATTTTCATTGATCACTTCTTGTTGGATCACATGGGCTTTCGGATCTTTTCCGCAAAAGATCAACTCTGCCCCTTCCTTTGCGTAAGTAAGTAGTTCTGGATTGACTAATCGATCATATAAAACGACGTCTGCTTGCTGGAGGTATCTTAAACCTTTTACTGTGATTAATTCTGGATCGCCTGGTCCTGCACCAACTAAATAGACTTTGCCAACCATAGAACGTTCTTCCCTTCGATTACTAAATGATATGTTTTTCTTGTAAAAAAGTAAGTATCTTCTCGACTGCTTCTGGCACGGATAATTGGTGCGAAGCTATAGATAACTCTGGTTTTTCAGGAGCTTCATAAGGAGAATGAATGCCAGTGAAGTCTTTGATCTCCCCTTTGCGCGCTTTCTGATAGAGATTCTTTGGGTCTCTTCGTTCGCATTCCTCTAATGGACAAGCAATATAGATTTCAATAAATTCTCCTTCTTCAAAAAGTGCTCTCACCTGATCTCTGTCAGAGCGAAATGGAGAAATAAATGCTGTTGTTACAATTTTACCACTATCAACGAAAAGTTTGGCAACTTCTCCAATTCTTCTAATATTTTCTGTGCGATCTGCATCAGAGAAACCAAGGTCACGATTTAGTCCATGACGGATATTATCACCATCAAGGACATACTCATCAATACCTTGACGAAATAGCTCGTTTGAAACCGCATTGGCAATTGTGGATTTTCCTGAGCCAGATAGACCAGTGAACCATAGGACACAACTTCCATGTCCATTTTGGTTCCGACGGTCTTGTTTTATCACTGTCGCTTCATGCCATGTTAGATTCGTAGATTTCACCGGTCATCGTCCTCCTGTTACAACAGTTGTTTCCTTCATGCCTTCGATTAGCACTTCAACAACCTCTTTGCGACTAAAAGTTGATGGAGGTAAAACGCCATCTCGTAGCATTTCACGAACCTTTGTACCAGATAAAATCACACGGTCTTCCTTACTATGTGGGCAGGTCTTATCTGAAGCCATTCCCTCACACTTTGTGCAGTAAAAGCTATGTTCAAAAAAGAGTGGCTTAATTCCAAGCTCTTCTTCTGTAAATTCACTAAAAATATATTGAGCATCATATGTGCCATAGTAGTTTCCAACACCAGCATGATCTCTTCCGACAATGAAATGCGTGCATCCAAAATTTTTACGAGCAATTGCATGGAAAATTGCTTCTCTTGGTCCAGCATAGCGCATAGCTGCTGGATAGACACCAAGATGCACTCTTTCCGCAGGGTAATAGTTTTCAAGTAAAACGCGATAGCTTTTTAGACGAACATCAGCTGGAATATCATCAGACTTCGTTTCGCCAACAAGTGGATTCACAAACAGTCCATCAACCGTTTCTAATGCCGCCTTTTGAATATATTCATGGGCACGGTGAATTGGATTTCTCGTTTGGAACCCAACGATCGTTTTCCAACCTTTTTCATCGAACATAGCACGAGTTTCTTTCGGTTCATACCATACATCAGAAAATAAACCTTTTTCAGATTTCTTAACTAAGACGATGTCACCCGCTACATAAACGTCCCCTCGTTCAAACAAACGTTTCACACCTGGATGAGCCAATTCTTCTGTTTTATAAACATTAAGGGCTTCTTTTTGTAGATTTGGTTCATACCATTCAGAAACGGTAATTACCCCATATACTTCACCACTGTACTCGAGCTTATAGGATTCACCTGCAACTAAAGTGTCCGCCACTTCATGACTCACTGGAAGTGTTACTGGAATTGACCAGATAGTTCCGTCGGCAAGACGCATATTTTCTACAACAGATTCATAATCCTTTTGTCCTAAAAATCCTGTTAATGGACTAAATAGCCCGATTCCAATTAATTCTAGATCACTTAAAGCAATTGTATCAATAGTGATTGTATTTTTTACGGCTGTTAGGTCATATTCTGGGTGAAATAATTGAACAAGAGTTCCTCCGTGAGGTTTCGGTAAAAATGACAACACAATCAATCCTTTCAGCTAATTATATTGAAGAGAGCTTATGAATCCTCTCTTGCTTTAGTAGTTAAAATAATTTCGTGGTCTCTTCTTTTCATTAAGGAAACAATTCCAAGAGCGGCAATAAGTACGCCGACCACGACAATAACTGGGTAGAAATTCTTTTCAATAATGATTTGAATGAGCGAATAAGAAAGTACCATTGAAATCACGGGTGATACGATCCACACTGTAAGTAATTGCACGACAATTTTCTTTTTTAAAACAGCGATTCCGTCTTTGGCAAAACCGATGCCAATAATGGAGCTCGTCGTAATTTGTGTTAATGGGACGGGAATTCCAAAGACTGATGCAATTGTGACGATGGTTGCACCTGTACCAGAAATGATACAACCCTCTTCTAGTCGAATCGTGGTAATTTTCTTCCCGTTCGTTTCTAACACTTTTTTTCCTAAAATAAGGGCACCTAGTGCAACAAATAGTCCACCCCAAAACACGCCTGAGTGGGTCGACATAATGCCTGCTGCAACGAGTGGGCCAACGGCATTAGCCACATTATTCATCCCGGCTGAAAATGCCTCAAACATTCCCATGAACACCACTAAAAGTGGCAGAATCTTAAGGACTAAGGATGTTTTCAAAACCTTTTTCATAAAAGGTATTTTTAATAAAAATGTAGCTGCAAGTGCTAATAAAAAGGCAATGAATGGCGTTAGGAGCCAAAACAACATAATCCATAACAGATTTTGTAGAAAAAGAGTTTGATAGACGATTCCTACCCCAACAATGGAACCAACAACTACTTCGCTTGTAGAAAGTGGAATTCCCAAAATATTGGCTAAGAATAACGATAGTGAAGCTGATAATAATACAATAATCGTAATCGATATTGTAAAAGAATCGCTCGGGACAATGTCGTTTCCTAATGTTTTGACAACTTCCCCACCACCAAAATAGGCTCCGAGAAAGACTGCAATCGCACATAGTACCAATGCCATTCTCTTCTTTACAACTCCTGAACCATAAGAAATACCCATTGAGGCTGCTGCACCACTTGCGCCTATGTTAATGGCAAAAAACAGTCCTATGAGGATGGCAATAACAATCAATTGGAAAACCTCCTCTAGCTAGTGTGCAAGCCGCACTCTGTCTTTGTACTTCCGGTCCAACGACCAGCTCTTGAGTCACCATTAGCTAAGACAGCTTGCGTACATGGGAAGCAGCCAATACTCGGATAATTGTGGTCATGCAACTCATTATATGGGAGGTCACGTTCTCGGATATATGCCCATACCTCATCCCAAGTCCAATGAATGAGTGGACAAATCTTGATATTTTTAAACTTCTCATCTTTATTGATGAATTCGGTGTTTGCTCTTGTTGGCGATTGCTCTCTTCTGAGACCGGAGATCCATGCTTCTTTTGTACTCAAAGTTTCACGTAAAGGAACGACCTTTCGGATATGACAGCATTGGTTCGGGTCTCTTTTCCAAAGCGCTGTTCCAAATTCAGCTGCTTGTTCATCTAGAGTTAGCGCTGGTTTCTTCTTCTCGATTTGAAGTAATGGAAACCGCTCTTCCATTTTTTTAATAACATCATAGGTTTCAGGGAAATGTAAATCTGTATCTAAAAATACGATTCTTGCATCATGTTTCACCTGTGCGATGATATCGATTAATACGATTGCCTCTGCTCCAAAGCTTGAAGCATAGACAATTTTCTCATCGTTATAAACGTTATAGGCCCATTCTAAAACAGAGCGTGCACCCTTTGTTTCATCCTCTATTGGAAATGAATCGGAAATAGATTGCCAATTTTCGTAGGTTACAATCCCTTTCATTGGTAAAACCTCCTTTTATTAAAGGCTGTTTCATAAATATTGATGTTAAAATCTTAGTACCGATTTTAACGTAGAAAAAGCCATATTGTGCTTCTTAACTTAGTTGTATAGCTTTTTACTCTTTCCTTTAGAGCTAGAAAGCAGTGAAATCATTACTGATTTCTATAAGTATTGGTCCCATAGATAACTAAGTTTGAGAAAAAAGCCTTAATAAAAAAAGACAGTCTTCACCAATAACGTGAAAGACTGCCTCTAGTTGTCTAGTCAGCAATAATTTATTTATGAGTTGTTGTTTAATCTTAACCGTATGTGTTCGTGCTGCTGTTATTGGAGACGAATCTTTTCGTTTTTTTCAATTTGTACGATTTTCCCATCCTGAACGATTAAGGTTATCGAACCAAATTTCATCGTCTCCAGCATGTCTTCTAGGTGTTTGATCGTATTTTGCCAATCTGCTGGTTTCAGGTCGATTCGCCCTCCTTTCATGATATTTAAAAATCCCTTTTTGGTGTATTAGGACTTAAACAGAAATTAGTTAAATTAATCCTACCATTTCAATGTGATTTGTCAACATTTATATTCTAAAAATTCTAATACATCGTTCAGCACAGGGCTAGTGCTGAACGATGTAAGCGTTAGGCTAATATTGCAGAAAAGAAGCTTTCTTAATCATGGAAATTGGTTCCGTCAGTCGTTGCTTTTACAATACCCGCACGAATAACGAAATCACCAAAATGTTCTCCAAGCTCTCGTTCTTTTGCGTAACGTGGGAGTAGTATTCGGAGCTCGTTTAGAATCTCTTCTTCCCCAATATTTTCGCGGTACAATTTGCTTAAGCGACTTCCGTCAAAAGCAGCACCTAAATACATATTGTATTTACCAACCGATTTTCCGATAAAACCAATCTCTCCAAGGGCATGACGTGCACAGCCATTTGGACAGCCAGTCATACGGATTGTGATTTCTTCATCACGTAATCCACTTTCATCGATAATCGTTTCAATTTTATCGATAAGTGTCGGTAAATAGCGTTCTGCCTCAGCCATTGCTAACCCACAAGTTGGCAACGATACACAGGCCATTGAATTGCGACGAAGAGCAGAGAAGTGACTACCATCTGTTAACCCATAGTGCTCAAGCAAATCGTTAATCTTTTTCTTACTGCGTGTAGAAACATTCGCAATGATTAAGTTTTGATTGGCTGTCAGGCGGAAATCGCCTTTATGTACCTTGGCAATTTCACGAAGTCCAGTCTTAATCTTCAGATTCTCGAAATCTTTTACTCTTCCACCTTCGATAAAAAGAGTATAATGCCATTTTCCTTTTGTACCTTCTACCCAACCATAACGGTCGCCATTATGGTCAAAATGGAATGGCTTTGCTTCCTCTAAACGCCATCCAAGTCGATTATGCAGTTCTTCGATTACAGTTTCTAAGCCAAGACGATCCACTGTATATTTGAAACGTGCATTTTTTCGGCTAGAACGATTGCCATAATCACGTTGTATCGTAATGATCTTTTCTGCCACTTGATAAATTTGCTCTGGCTTACAGAACCCGATCACCTTCGCAAGCTGCGGGTAAGTCTCTTTATCCCCGTGCGTCATGCCCATGCCGCCACCGATAGCGACATTGAAACCGAGGAGACTTCTATCTTCAACAATCGCAATGAACCCGATATCCTGTGAAAATACGTCTACATCATTAGACGGAGGAATTGCTACTCCGATTTTGAATTTTCGCGGTAAGTATACAGGTCCGTACATCGGCTCTACTTCTTCTACCTCTGGTGTGCTGAAAACCTTCTCCTCATCGAGCCAAATCTCGTGGTAAGCTCTTGTACGCGGCAGAAGGTCATCACTTAGCTTTTTCGCCCATTCATACACTTCAGCATGAAGCTCTGATTGGAATGGATTCGAATTGCTCATGACATTACGATTGACGTCACCACAAGCTGCGATTGTATCCATCAGAGCCTGATTGATGCCCTGCATCGTTTTCTTCATATTCCATTTTAGTATTCCGTGCATTTGAAACGTTTGGCGGGTTGTGATTTTTAATGTACCGTTTCCGTATTTTTCGGATAAATCATCCATGACAAGCCATTGTTCTGGTGTTGAGACTCCTCCAGGCAAGCGGACGCGAATCATGAATTGATATGCCGGCTCGAGCTTTTGCTTCTGGCGCTCATTACGAAGGTCACGGTCATCCTGTTGGTAGCTTCCGTGAAACTTAATCAATTGGTTTGCGTCCTCGGATACACCACCATTTAGGCGGTCCTCAAATTCTTCTTTTAAAGTACCTCGTAAAAAATTACTTTCTTTCTTTAAATGTTCGTTCCTGCTAGGCGCTCCCTCAGGTGCCTTTAATATATCAGTTCCCATTTCGAAAACAACTCCTTCCATGCAGGTTCTATTAATATACGTCTCTTTGATAACGTTTCTGTTGTTGAAGGTTGGTTAAATACTCTTCAGCTTGTTCGTGACTTAAGCCACCCTCTGTTTCGATGATTTGTAAAAGTGTGTTGTGTACGTCCTTTGCCATATTTTTTTCATCGCCGCATATATACACTGTCGCACCTTCCTCTAACCACGCGAACAATTCCTTGCTTTGCGCAAGCATACGATGCTGTACATATACTTTTTCTTCGGTATCTCTTGAAAAAGCGACATCTAATTTGGTAAGTGTACCGTTTTGTAACCATTGCTTCCATTCCGTTTGGTAAAGGAAATCCGTCATGAAATGTTGGTCTCCGAAGAATAACCATGACTTCCCTTCTGCCCCAATTTCTTCTCTCTCTTGAATAAAGGCGCGGAATGGAGCAACTCCTGTTCCAGGTCCAATCATGATAATCGGTGTCTCTGGATTTTCTGGTAATTTAAAGTTGTCATTTTCCTGAACAAAGACCGGAATTTTGTCGCCGATATTTAATCGTTCTGCTGCAAAAGTAGAGCAGACGCCTTTTCTTTGCCTGTCATGAGTTGTATAGCGGACTGCACCAATCGTAAGGTGAACTTCATCAGGATTGGCTTGGATACTGCTTGAAATCGAGTATAGTCGAGCTGGGATTTTTCGTAGTATCGAAACGAATTCTTGAGCTGAACTTCCCCATACCCCATAATCACGGACTAGATCAATGACATCTCGTCCATCGATATAGGTTTTCAGCTTTTCTTCATTGCCAGCGGATAAAAGTTCCTGTAACTTTTCATTGGTTGTATGGTCCGCGATTTTTTGTAAAAGTGGCTTTGATAAAACCGTGATTTCATAGTAAGTAGTAAGGGCTTCTTTTAGTGATAAAATATCCCCATGCTTATTAATCGTGACGGAATCACTTGTACTCCAAGGTAATTCCTGAAGGAGGAACTCCACTAATTCAGGATCATTTTCTGGATACACACCAAGACTGTCGCCTGGTTTGTAAGTGAGATTTGACCCTTCTAAAGAAATTTCCAGATGACGTGTTTCTTTATTCGAGCCACGACCATTCAAATTGATATTTTCAATGACCTCGGCTTTAAACGGATTACTTCTTGTATAAGTAGAGGTTGGGGCAGTCATTGTCGTTGCAGCAACTTCTTGATGTACGCCTCCCTCTTGTTCGTTTAGACTACGCAGAACGCCGTCAAGCCATTCGGCTGCTGGTTCTTCAAAATCAAGATCACAATCAAAGCGTGGGTATACTCTTGATGCCCCAAGCTCTTCTAATCGTTTGTCAAACTGCTTTCCAGTCTCACAGAAAAACTCATAAGAACTGTCTCCAAGTGATAGGACAGAGAAATTTACATGGTCAAGCTTTGGCGCTCTTTTTCCATGAAGAAATTCGTGGAAAATAATCGCGTTATCAGGTGGCTCCCCTTCTCCGTGTGTACTAACAATGATTAGTAGGTTGCTAACCTTTTTTAATTGATTCGGTTTGAAATCATTCATCGCAGAAACGGTCACATCAAATCCATTTTCCTTGAATGTAGCTCCAGCTTTTTTCGAAAGCCCATGGGCATTTCCGGTTTGGGAACCGAAAAGAATTGTAATGTCTTTCATTGGTTTCGATGTCGTTTCAGTCGACCGTGGAGCGTTGGTTGCACTATTTGTAATTGAAGCTGCAAAATAGCCGCTCAACCAAATTTTTTGGGAATCGGTTAATGTTGTTAGAAGTTGGTTGAGTAGCTCTACCTGATTCTGATTAAACGGGCTATTACCTACCTGGAATTGCAAAACAATCCACCTCACAATAAATTCTCAAAAACTATATATTATGTTTATATCATAATATCTTCACTTTTCCTATCAAATAAGTTGGGATTAGTATCAAAAAAATTTAGAAACTTCGGTTATTATTTGACTTTACTGAATTCGATTCAATAAGTAAAATAATTTTTATTAATATAAGCTATTAGGATTTCTAATGATAAGGTGGGATAAAAATGCAATTAGATGAATTTAAAACCTTTGTTACGTTAGCAGATGTGAAGAATTTTACAAAAACAGCAGAGATGCTCTCGATGTCCCAGCCTACTGTTAGTCTACATATTAAAAATCTTGAAAAAGAATTCGGAACTGAATTGTTTCGACGCTCACCAAAGTTTTTGCACATCACCACTTCAGGTGAATTACTTCTAGAACGCGCAAAAGAAATCATTGGGATTGTGGAACGAACGAAGCAGGAAATTTTGGAACAGTCTCAGACTATTAAAGGTGTACTGAAAATAGGTGCGAGTTATACGATTGGCGAATACCTTTTACCGCTTTTGCTCAGAGAACTAAAGGATCAATATACTGAACTTGAGTTTGATGTTTTGATCGGAAATACATATGAGATTGTTAAGGCAATCCAAGCGTCTTCTATCGATATTGGTCTTATTGTTGGAGAATATGAGGATAAGGAGATACGCTCTGTTCCTTTTATGGAGGAACATTTATGTATAGTAAGTACAACTAATCACACCCTTACAGCAAATGGCATGACGATCAATGAGTTACAGGAACAATCTTGGATAATGAGAGAAGAAGGTTCTGGTACAAGAGCCATTTTGATGGAATTCTTCCAATCACACGGGTTGAGGGCCCGTTCTACACTGACGATTGGGAGTAACCAAGGGATAAAAGAAGCAGTTAAGAATGGTTTGGGTCTATCTCTCTTGCCACAACAATTAGTCAATAATGATGAAAATCTTCAGGAGTTAAAGATTAATGAATCCTTAATAAGTGTGTTTTCTTATATATATAATCCAATTAATGCTGAACAGAAGAATGTGAAGGCGTTTATTAAAATATTGGAGGAAGTTTGAAAAATAGGTGTTTATCTTAAAAAGGATGTTCCGGGCTTTCGGAGCATCCTTTCTAGATATAACTATCGATGGATTAAAATTCCATGTGATATATTTTGTACGAATCTCTCCTGCGCTTTATAATTTTGTACGTTCTTCTTCAATGATTTTCTTTAACTCTGTGTTTCCAGTCACCCCAATATGAAACACATTAGAATCAGCCCAATATAAGAGTCGAAAACTAACACCATTATTCAGCTCAATCTCTAAAAATACACGTTCTCCTTGCTGGTGTTTTTCTTCCATTTCCGCTAATGTTAGTTTTTTCCAAGCTTCTATGAACTGGTTCTTTGAAGTATCGGAAAACGTGTGAAGTCGACTGCCGTCTTCTGTGCTTTCAATATAAATATTTTTCACAAGCGATTGCAAAGGGAGTAGTTCTTTAGCTGTTTTGGCATTTTGATTTTGAACAGCAACGAACACACGGTCATCTGCCACAACGGCTAAAGCTGATGGATAACCTTTCATTTCATAAATGTTTGTTCCTTTTTCTAAGTAAGCTGCATCGCCATTTTTAGTTTTGTGATTTGTACAAGCGTCATCTGCCATTTTATATTGTACCTCACCAATCTTTTTGCCTTTTTCAACAATTATCTCTTCTTCACCAGCATCAGGAACTGGAGATTCGTACTTAATATCATTAATCATAACCATGTCGACCCATTCAATTATGGCTTTAGGAGGGCATTCGTCGCTGAATGAGTATGAACTACATGAAGTTAAAAATATTGTTGAAATCAGTACAAATATTAATTTTTTGATCATTGGGAATCCCACCCTACCAAACTGATTTTTCTGAATTATAACACAAAATTACAATGTTTAATTCAGTGAAATTAACACATATTATATGTAGTATTTTTTTATGAAGGAGAATGTAAATGGAACACCTAACAAGAAAGCAAATAATACAAGATTTAAAGGAACCGTTTCAATCCTACATTGAGAAGTTTGGTATTGATGATATAGGGATATTTGAGGAACAAGGACAAGATGATCTTTATTATATGGGTTATACGGTGAATAAAGATGGTAAAACCTATCATATTCATACTCCGTTTCGGAAAAATGAACAGAATGAATTCACGCCAGTAAAATCTGAATGGACATTGGAAACAGACGAGCCTGATTCTCGGGATAAGAGTGGTTATCATGATGTAGAAAGTGTGTTTAAAGAGCTACATTAAAGAAGCTGTTGCAAATGGTTTTGATAACCCTTTTGCAACAGCTTTTTTTTGTCTAAGAAATTATCTATCTCTTTTTCTTTTTACTAGCTTTAACGTTGCTACGATAAGAAAGCTAACAATCACCAATAAGAGCCACGAACTTACCTTTCCTAGATGAACGAGACTCCATGCTTCGGCTTGGTTTGGATATTCCCATGCTCCAAAGAACGTGGCGATATTTTCTGCTATCCAGATAAAAAAGCCAATGAGTACGAACGATAGAGCTATTGGCATTCGATAGCGAGTTCCATTTACCTCATATGTGACCCATGATTGCCAAAACACGATTAATACTAGGGCAGATAACCACCATCGTATATCAATCCAATAATGATGGGTAAAAAAGTTCAAGTATATTGCAGTAGCTAGTGGAACAACCAACCAAAATGATGGCCACTTAATCAGTTCAACCTTCAACCGTCGCCACGCCTGGCACAGAAAACTTGCAACACTTGCATACATGAAGCCACTATACAAAGGTACTCCAAGAATTTTGAAATATCCTTCCTCAGGATAAGACCAAGAGCCCATATGTGTCTTGAAAAGCTCAAGCCCAAGTCCGATCAGGTGAAATAAAGTGATAACCTTTAGTTCATCGCGTGTTTCAAGTCCAGAACGTACCATCCACCACTGCATTAGAAGGCAGATGAGAAGTAACCAATCATACCGTGGCAAGAAAGGAAGAGGGATAATTTTTGTTATGGCCAAGGAAGCAAAAATAACGACTGGAAACAAACATGATAGTGCTTGTTCCCAGCCAAAATATACAAGTTGCTTTAATGACCTGATGAGTTTTGATTCCGTTGTTGAATATTCTATTTCCACAAATAACTCCCCTTACTTTAATTACAAACTTCTGAATAAGAATCTTTCGCAAAAAGCAGATTACCATTTTCGTCTACTTGAATTTATCACATAATTTATCGTTTTACAATAAATTTTTATTAATAAATAAACTATTTTTAATGCTTTAGGCAAAACAAAAAGCAATCCTTTTGAAAAGGAATGCCCTCTAAATCATGATTAAGACTCCATAAATGAATAAGGTGACTAAAAAAAGTAGGATTAATACATTCAATGTAAGTATCATTATTAAGATCCCTTTTCTATCTATTCCTTTTCGTAATTTTCCTAATATCAAAATGCAAGAGACGATTGATATTATTGGTGTGAAAATCATTGTAAAGTAGCCTGCATTGGGATCAGAAGCATCTTTTAATTCTTCAAATAAGGGTATCATGAAAATGAAATTAAATATTAATAGAACTGTAACGAACCAAGTAAATTTCACTACCTCAACCCCTGATGTTTACTTTTATTTTGTTTTTTCTATTAACAAACATCAATGTAAAGATCCCTCTTGCGAATAGATGTGCTATTGTTCCAATTGGTAGCACAAACAAATCCAACCATAATCCGTCTACATAATTTTCAGGATGTAGAAAAAAGGAAATGGATAAGAGGCCTGTAATAAACAAGGATGGGATCAAAAAGAAAAACCAAGGGTTTGTAATCCATTTTGTTGTATACTCTTTGCTAGCTGCTTCATAGGCAACTTCGCAAATTCCTAAAATAACAGCAATCATTAGAAAGACTAGCATGCCACCTTCCTGAAAAAAATCTCCCATTTGACGATGGTAAAATTCATTCCAGTAATATGCGAGCGTCCAAATAAATGTTGTAACCAAAAAAGTACACCAAACATATCGAACGATTTTATAAAATGGAAAAATAGATTTTTTCATTTCATGATTTAATTTTTGATGGTCACCAAAGCTTTTTATAGCATAGCTGATAGCCTCATCTTCTGAATATCCTTTAATCAAAAGTTCGTTTATGTGTTCAGTAAGGTGGGCAGTGAGTTCTTCCCTGAACTCCTCTTTTGCTACTTGCTCCATTGGTAAACCAGAAACGATTTTTGTGACATAGTTGTCGATCTTTTTCACGACAATTCCCCCAACGTCTTCTTGATTAATTGATTTATTTGCTTCCAACTATTTAGCTTTTCATCTAGGATACTTTTACCGTCTTCCGTTATCGAGTAATACTTTCTACGTTTTCCATCTAACTCTTCGCTCCAATAATGAACCACATAGTTTTTTTTTTCCAAACGCTGCAAGGCAGGATAGAGTGTCCCTTCGTTCATATTGTATGATTCATTACTTAAATTTCTTAGTTTTTTTGCCATCTCATAACCATAACAGTCTTTTTCTACTAACAATGAAAGCAATAATATGTCAATACTTCCTTTCATCAATTCCCTGTCCATCCAATAACCTCCATATTTTTCTATATAGATTGTATAACAATGCACCTCGTATAACAAGGTATATGTAAAAATTTATCTATTTTATTATTTTCTAGTCAATAAAAGGAATCCATCACTCGGATTCCTTTGATCTTCATTGTTTACTTAAGTTATTTATTCAAAATATTTTCGATTAACATTAGCTCCTCATCCGTAAAATGCAGATTATCTAGGGCCTTCACGTTTTCTTCGATTTGACTTACCTTACTTGCTCCAATCAACGCAGAGGTTACTTTCTCTCCACGTAATACCCATGCTAGAGCCATCTGCGCAAGACTTTGACCACGTTCGGCGGCTATAGCATTGAGCTTTTGGACCTTACCGACAACTTCCGCAGTTACTTGATTCTCCTGAAGAGCCCCAGTTGATTTTGCAGCGCGGGACTCCTCAGGAACGCCGTTCAAATATTTATTTGTTAATAGCCCTTGTGCTAACGGGCAAAAAGCAATAGAACCTACTCCATTATCCTCTAATACATTCTGCAAACCGTCTTCGATCCAACGATTAAACATCGAATAGTTTGGTTGATGAATAACGAGTGGAGTGCCTAGTCGATTCATAATTTCAATCGCCTCTGCTGTTTGCTCTGCACTATAGCTAGAAATTCCAACATATAACGCTTTCCCTTGACGCACGATAGTATCCAATGCTCCCATCGTCTCCTCTAATGGTGTATTCGGATCAGGGCGATGCGAGTAAAATATATCTACATAGTCTAAGCCCATGCGTTTTAAACTTTGATCAAGACTAGCAATCAAGTATTTTCTAGAACCCCATTCTCCATATGGTCCTGGCCACATATAATAACCAGCCTTAGAAGAAATAATCATTTCATCACGATATGGAGCAAAATCGGTTTTTAACATTTGTCCAAACATTTCTTCTGCTGAACCTGCTGGTGGGCCATAATTGTTGGCTAAGTCAAAATGTGTGATGCCAAGATCGAACGCTCTTCTTAACATGGCACGGCCGTTTTCATATGTGTCGACCCCACCGAAATTATGCCAAAGTCCAAGAGAAATGGCTGGAAGTAAAAGTCCAGAACGACCAGTCCGATTATATTTCATTGTCTTATAACGATTATCATCAGCTTGATAAACCATCATTTCATCCCCATTTCATTTATTTTTGGAGGTGGTAGTGTAACCTTTTGCTTTCCTAAAAGGACTAGGAATAGTAATCCAATACCCACAAGCAAAGCATAAATCAGAACAAGATTATCATAATGAATGAACTCTGAAAGGAAACCAAAAAGTAGATATCCGACTGTTTGACCAATTTGAGTCGCATTCATATATAATGTTGTTGCGGTTCCTTGTGCTTCTGGGATAAAATCTTGAAAATACGAAACTGCAATTCCAGATGTAATCGACACCTGTGCAGCGCTTAAAATTTGCAACGGATAGATTTGCCATGTTTCTGAGACAAAACTGAATAGAAGAAAATAAGTAAACGCAATACCGAAGCCGATTTTTACGAGTTTACCATTATCCATTTTGGTGGCGATGATGCCAAGAATAATCATAAATGGCACTTCAAAAATCGGTGGTACGCTAAATATAACCCCTACATCCATTTCTGTTCCACCCAATACTTTCGTCACCAATTGTGGCACGTTGAGCATATGGATGGAAGTGGCTGCAGCTAGTAACAAAGCTGCTGCAAGATAAGCAAAAATATGAGGTTTGGTTATATGATTTTTAACTGCTAAAGATGTTTTCGCTACACTTGGTTGTTGTTCTAACTCTTTTAAAGAAAAAACGATAGTTAAAAAGGCTAGAGAATAACCAGCTGCTGCAAATAGAAATAATCCTTTAAAGTCAACAGCGACAAGTAACCATGCACCTAGTGCTGGCCCAACCGTCCATGCTAAAGCGAAGAACATACGCAGGACGTTCATGATAAAAGGTGTATCTTTCCCTGGAACTTCCGCTGCCTTTAAAGCGTCTCTTGCATACGCCCACAACTGTGGAACAGCAGCTGCTGTTGTTCCAAGTAGAATGAAAGCTACCACCATTAGGGTGAAATAATCGCGGATAAAAGCAAAACCTGTATATCCGAGTACTCCTGTGATGGAGGTGATCATCAACAGCTTTCTCCGACTTGTTTTCGTATCAGACCGTTTTGCGATATAGCTACTGATGGTCACGCCACCTATAGCCATAACCGTCATAAAGATTCCGAAACTCGCATTACTCATCCCAACTTCGTCAATTCCAAACAATGACGAAAACGGAGCAAAAAAGGACATCGATAAACCAAAAATCGTGTTAATCAAGAATAGCACTGGAAATGAAGGGATTTTCCAGATAAATAGTATTTTCTGTTTCATAATGAACTCCTTTGGGAAGAACTTATAGCACTTCCCCATTCGATGCAATTACATTTTTATACCAATCAAAGCTTTTCTTCTTAAAGCGCTTTAAATCACGTAAATCTGTTTCACCACGGTTTACATAAATGAAGCCGTAACGCTTTTCGAATTGCCCCCCTGAACTGATAAGATCAGTCGACCCCCAAGTGAGATAGCCAAAGACATCTACCCCTTCTTCCATTGCAAGCTTCATTTGTTTGATATGTTCACGTAAATAATCAATTCGATAATCATCTTCCACCGTTTTGTTTTCATTTAACTCTTCGCGTACCCCGATGCCATTCTCCGTAATAAAAATCGGCAAGCGATAGCGAGCATACATATTCTTCAAACAAACTCGTAATCCAATCGGATCAATGGCCCAGCCCCATTCATTTGTTTGTAAGTGTGGATTAGGAATTAATCCAGTAAGTGGGTTGTCGCCCACCACCTTATCACCACTAACTGTTTGACTTTGATAATAGCTGATGCTTAAGTAATCGACAGTATTCTCCTTCAGAAGTTCTGCATCTCCTACTTCAAAAGTAGGCATGATTCCTTTACGTTCAAGGTCTTTCGTAATATAAGTTGGATATTCCCCATGGGCGAACACATCAAAATAGAAATCAGCGAGCAATTCCTTTGCTTTCAAATTGGCAATTGCATCATTAGGCTGTGGTGTATGCGGATAAGTCGTGGTATACGTAACCATGCCTGCCATTTGACCACCAGGCACAAGGTCATGTAGGGCTTTAACCGCTTTCGCATGGGCAATAAAGGCGTTATGAGTCACTTGATATTTCAAAGCCTCTTCGCTTTCTGCTCCTTCTAGCGACACGCCCCATAATTCTGGATGCATTAAAACAAGATTCTGTTCATTAAATGAGAGCCAATATTTTACCTTTTTTCCGAATCTCTCAAAAACAGTTCGAGCATAGCGTTCAAATAAATCGACAACTTTTCTAGATGCGAAGCCGTTGTATTTTTCCGCTAAAGCTAGAGGTAGATCGAAATGGTACAAAGTAATGACTGGTTGAATTCCATTTGCTAACATTTCATCAAAGAGATCATCATAAAATTGTAGGCCTTGCTCATTTACTTCTCCTTCACCATCTGGAAAAATTCGAGACCAAGAAATACTGGTGCGGTAGGCGTTAAATCCCATTTCCTTGAACATCGCGATATCTTCTTTGTAACGATGATAAAAATCGACCGCGCTTTTCCAGTCGGACTGTCCTTCTTTGACGGGTCTTGCATCGACAATGGAAGGACCTTTGCCATCTACATCCCAAGCTCCTTCAGTTTGAAAAGATGTAACGGCTCCTCCCCATAAAAAACCATCAGGAATAGTTTTCATCTACCTCATACTCCTCTCGATTATAAGATCCCGACTAACTCTAATCCTTTTAAAATCCCATCCTCGTCAACAGCTGTAGTCACATATTTTGCCACCTGTTTCACTTCATCGATGGCATTTCCCATCGCGACACTATTTTCGACGAATGTCATCATTTCCATATCGTTCAAGGCATCGCCAAAAGCATAGACATTTTTCATCGGAATTTGTAAATGATTGATCAATACTTCGATCCCTTTTGCCTTAGAGCCGTCTGCTGGAAGGACATCGACCGCATACTCATGAAATCTGACAAACTTCAATTTTTGAAACTTAGAATGGTATAGCGACTCATGTTCTTCTGTACAGAAAAGCAAAGATTGATAGATTTTTCGTTCTCGAAAGGAATTTGGTTCATAGATCGGTGCGACCTTTAATTTAAAGGAACCGATACCTTCGTCTACATACAGATTCGCTTCCTTCGTGCTATACATTTGTTCATGATTTTCAAAGATGAGTGGATGATCTAATTCGTCAGCAAATGCTGAATAGCGATGAAGTTCTTCGATATCGAGAGGATGCTCATAAACGACCTGATTGTTGTGAACAACATATTGTCCGTTTAGTCCTACATATGTATGAATGCCTAATTCTTCTCGGAGTTCTTCAAACATAAATGGTGCTCGCCCAGTCGCTATGGCAAGTTCATGCCCTAATTCTTGTAGTTTTTCAATTGCTAGCTTTGTAGACTTAGGCAATTGCTTGTCATGGTCTAAAAGTGTTCCATCAATATCAAAGAATATTAATTTTTTATCCATTTATCTGCCCTTTCAAAAGTAAAAAGTCACAATCTATGAAGGTAAATTAAAAAACGAACAATTTAATATCCAGTATCGTAAAGTTCGTTTTTTAACTAGAAATGAGCCATTGTGATATTAATTAAGTACTAAAATAAAACCCCCTCACATGATGAGAGGGTTCAATATGTTTAAAGTTTTTCACCGTTCGATTCAATGACTTCCTTATACCAGTAGAAGCTCTTCTTTTTCACACGGCGAAGGTCATGTTCACCTTCTTCATGCTGATTCACATAAACGAATCCATAACGTTTTTGGAATCCATTTAACCAGCTTAATAGGTCTGTGAAGGACCAAACGCAGTAACCAAGAAGATCGACTCCGTCTGAAATAGCTTCCTGCATGGCCTTGATGTGGTGACGGATGAAATCGATGCGGTAATCATCATTTACCACGTCGCCATCTTCGAGTTTATCAAATGCACCTAGACCATTTTCACTGATTAATATCGGTAAGCTGTAACGATCGGTAATTCTTCGTAAGGCAATTCGTAAACCTTGTGGATCAATATTCCAATCCCAGTCCGTTCTTTGCAGATTTGGATTTGGGGAGGTTTTAAATACACCAGGAATACCTGTGTCCTTAGACGTTCCTTTTTTACCCGTCGTATTCATTTCCCCAGCACCTACGCCACCTTCTAATGGGTTCATTTCATAAGTAGTGGTTTGGTAATAGTTCAAGCCCATGAAATCAGGTGTTCCAGCCTGCAATAATTCGAAGTCACCATCTTCAATTGACGGTGCTAAACCATTTTTTTCTAAAAAACGCCATGCCGCCTGCGGATATTTTCCCCAAGCATAAATGTCCATCCACCAGTGGTTGTTGATTTCCTCCGCGTTTTCAGCAGCTAGAATATCCTCTGGTTTTGAGGTTAACGCATACGCTGGTGAGTAAGCGAAACTCGGTCCGATTTTCCCATTGGGTACATACTTTCGGAATGCTTTGATGGCGCTTGCATTTGCAAGATTAGCATGGTGATTCACTTGATAAAAAAGCTTATCATCTTTCACACCGGGTGGATGCGCTGCCATTCTGTAGCCAAACATCGTAAAAATATTTTGCTCGTTTAAGCTGACCCAATATTTGACGCGGTCACCGAAACGTTTAAATAATTCCACACTATAGTTTGTAAAATCTTCTACAATTTGGCGTGACTCCCAACCGCCGTATTCCTCTTGAAGAGCTTGTGGTAAATCCCAATGATATAAGGTTAAAACTGGCTCTATTTTATTCGCAATCAGTTCATTAATGAGATTATCGTAAAACTTAATCCCTTTTTCATTTACTTCTCCTTTTCCGTTTGGAAAAATACGCGTCCAAGCGACAGAAAAACGATAAGCTTTCATGCCCATCTCGGCCATTAGCTGAACATCCTCTTTATAACGGTTATAATGATCGACTGCTACATCACCTGTTGTGCCTTTAAATGTTTTTCCTGGAATTCTTACAAATTGATCCCAGTTTGAAACGCCTTTTCCATCTACATCCCATGCTCCTTCTACTTGATAAGCTGCAGATGCAGCACCCCAAAGGAAATGGTTTGGAAACGGACTTAAATTATTATGTATCATGATTGCCACCTCATCTTTTCACTAAAAATTGGTACGCTTACATTCTTATTATAAACCCCTTATTCTATATGTCTATACTTTTGCATTTATGCGTATAGACATAGATAGAATAATCCAATTACCTATCTTTGAAGAAATATTCTTATCGATAAATGCTGGTGTTAATTTACCAAAGTATGGATATGAGAATTCGATTTTGATGATTTTTTAGAACATCAAAAAAGGTGAGTTCGTCTAATCCAAAATATTAGATTATAGTTTTAGTCATGATAAAGTCTACTTGTTCTTCATCACCCATAAAAAACGAGTGGGATCCGTTTTGTACAAAGGAACTATTGGATAATAAAAGAAAACGAGTTAAAATCATTTTGATTCCAAACTCGTTTTTTATAGTCATAAAATTTATCTCATTAGGATTTTCTAAGCTTTGTGGATTAAGCGTGTGAAACGATGACCTGGCAATCACCTTCTAATTCAAATTCACCCATACCAATAGGAACAATCAGATGTACTCCCTTCTTTAAGGAATAGCTGTTAACGCCATGCTTAAGAGACCCTTTTCCATTTAAAACGCTAAGAAGCAAATAGTGATCGTTATAATTGAATGATGTTGTCCCATTTACGTCCCATTTACATACTGAAAAGTACTCTGATTGAACATAGGTTGTAATCGTTGCATCCTCTTTTGTTTCGATAGTCGGTTTGATAGAAGCTGCCTGATGTGGAATTGTTGTAACCTCAATCGCTTTGTCTAAATGCAGATCGCGTAATTTCCCTTGGTCATCACGGCGATCGTAATCATAAACACGATAAGTCGTATCAGAGCTTTGTTGTGTTTCTAATACAAGCGCACCTTCGCATAGCGCGTGAATTGTACCACTTGGAACGTAGAAAAAGTCGCCTGGCTTGATTTTGACACGTTGAAGAAGGTCGTTCCATTTTCTTTCATTGATCATCTTAACAAATTCTTCTTTTGTTTGGGCCGTGTGTCCGAGTATCATTTCTGCCCCTTCTTTACAGTCGATGATGTACCAGCATTCGGTTTTTCCGAGTTCACCGTTTTCATTTACTTTTGCGAAAGAATCATCAGGATGAACTTGAACGGAAAGGTCCATATTAGCATCCAAGATTTTTGTTAAAAGTGGAAACCCTTCTTCCTTCGGATTTCCGAATAATTGTGGCTGTTCCTTCCAAAGTTTGTCCAGTGACATGCCTGCGTACGGACCATACTTAATAACAGAAGGACCATTTGGATGAGCAGAAATTGCCCAGCATTCGCCGGTTTTGTCGTTTGGTATTTCATAGCCAAATCCATCTCTTAAAGTGGTGCCACCCCATATTCTTTCTTTAAACACTGGTTGTAAAAATAAAGGTTCCAAGATGACGACCTCCATTTATGAGTTTTGTAGCGTTTGCTTAGAAAGTAGTTCTTCTTGTGCAAGCATTAGGGAACCGGTAATTCCTGCATTGTCTCCTAGACCAGGACTCACGATATAATCGGAAAGCTCAGGAAGTTCTACGTAACCATTTCCGAACTCTAGTAAATGCTTATGAATATATGAAAATACTTGTTTTTGTTTCATGACTCCACCGCCGAGAATGATTTTTTTCGGTGATAGTATTAAGATATATTGCATCAAGGCTTGAGCAATATAATAGGCTTCTAGATTCCAAACTTCCTCACGATTGGAAAGCTGAATCCCTTTTTCGCCCCATCGTTCCTCAATAGCTGGTCCAGCAGCAAGTCCTTCTAAACAATCCTTGTGATACGGACATTTTCCTGCATATTGGTCCTCTGAATGACGGCGGACTAAAATATGCCCCATTTCAGGATGAGTTAAGCCTTGAAGAATCTTGCCTTGTACGACTGCACCAGCACCAATGCCTGTGCCAACGGTTATATAAAGACAGCTATCTAAACCTTTTGCAGCCCCTAGTTTCGCTTCCCCTAATGCGGCAGCGTTTACATCTGTATTAAAACCAACTGGCATATCGAACGCATCTTTGATTGCTTGAACAAACGGATAGTTTTTCCAGGCAGTTTTCGGTGTGGATGTAATATAGCCGTAGGTTGGACTTTCTTGGTTTACGTCAATCGGTCCAAAGGAACCAATTCCCATGGACTCAAGTGGATATTTTTGAAAAAAAGCGATAACTTCCACCATCGTTTCTTCAGGTACGGTTGTAGGTATTTGAATACGCTCGAAAATATTCCCTTCAGCGTCTCCTACCGCACATACAAATTTCGTACCTCCTGCTTCAATTGCCCCTAACATTGTCATTCCTCCAAACTCATCGTCTTATATTAATTGTGGTGATTTCGAACTTATCATAGCGATGACGCGAAAAAGAATATTCAAATGGTAATCCATTATTGAGGAACCCCACATGCTCGACTTCTAGAATCGGGTCATCTGATTCGCAGATCAAATGCTCCCGATCGAATTCATTGGATTTACAAGCTCTAATTTTCCGATGCGAACCTGCAATGGTTAATCCTAGGTGGTCATTAATATATGAATAAATAGAACCATTAAGAACTTCATCATTAATTCCTGGAATAATCGTTGTAGGCATGTATGTTCTTTCTAAAACATAAGGCTCATTATCTACGAGTCGGACTCGAGCGATAGCATAGACTGGTGTATTCTTATCTATTGCTAAATGGATGGAAACTTCTTCAGTTGGAAATTGTACTTGAAACGAAATTACTTTACTTTTTACATTCTTATTCTCTAGAAGCTTAGAAAAACCAAGCATTTCGTTACTTTCAACATTGACTATTCCACCGTTGAACGCTGATTGAACAATGAAGGTACCATGACCTCGTTTACGATAAAGCAAGCCTTCTAACACTAAAATATCAAGCGCTTTCTTCATCGTCATGCGGCTACAATTGAATTCTTTTGCCAAAGAAATCTCATCAGGAATGGGATGCTCGATGGAGTAAGCCTTTTCTCTAATTCTTTTTCTCATCTCTGTAGAAATGATTTCGTATTTTGTCTTCAATCTATTCCACCCTATCGAAATATTCTAAATCTATCATACAATGAAACCGAAATAAAAATATAGCGTTTTCATGAAAGCGTTGTATTTTAGTGGAGACATTTTTGAAAAATGGGTATTAAGCTCTTTTCGACTATGAGTCTTTTCTATATGAACCTCTATATGAAAACACGTTTGATTGACTAATATCGCCTCTACACTATGATTCTGTCAATGAAAAGTAAGTCGGTTGACACTATTCTCTCTTTTCTGGTTGATTTTATCATTCAAATTCTATTAGATTACTAGTTTCACCTTTCAAATGGGAAACAAGAGTTTTCAATTACCCATTTCTAGAACAAACCAAGATTCCCTCTTGATTGGAATTTTAATCCATGGTACGATGAGTTTGTTAAAAATAATTGAAGACGCACTAGGGGAGTCTTTTTAGAAGACTGAGATTGAACGAGAGTTCTAGACCCTCAAGACCTGATCCAGTTAGTACTGGCGTAGGGAAGTGGCATGGTTGTTTAAGAATTGTTATATCAGCCTCCACTTTTGTGGAGGCTTTTTGTGTTTAGCTAAGCTAGGCACGTTCACATTTTTTATATAAATCTACTAGGGGCGCCCTTTTGGCTGAGACGTACCCTTTGAACCTGATCTAGTTTGTACTAGCGTAGGGAAGTAGGTATTGATGCATGGTCCACTCATGTGCTTACCGCTTTCCGTTACAGGGAAGCGGTTTTATTTTTGCATTAAAAAGGAGGAATACATATGGGGAAATTCACAGAACGACTATTTAAAAATGTACAGCCGATTTGGGAAAAGAACCACTACCACCCTTTCGTCCAGGAACTCGGGAACGGAAGTCTCAAACGGGAAAAATTTATCCACTATATGAAGCAGGATTATGTGTACTTAATTGATTACGCGAAGCTTTTTGCTGCAGCTGTTACAAAAGCCCGTGACCTAGAGACGATGGACAAATTCGCACAAATTCTGCATGAAACGCTTCATTTTGAAATGGAGCTTCATCGTCAGTATGCGGCGGAATTTGGGATTACACGTGAGGAGCTAGAAGCAACAAAGCCAACACCAGTCAATCTTGCATACACCCGTTACATGTTAAATGTGGCGCAAAAAGGCAATCTTGCTGAAATCGTCTCTTGTCTCCTCCCTTGTGCTTGGGATTATTGGGAAATTGGCAAGCTCCTAAGAAAACAATATGGAGACAAAATCGAAAACAATCCTTATAAACAGTGGATTGAAACGTATGATTCTGAAACCTTTGGTGAGGGTGCAAAATGGTTGATTGATTTAATGGATAAACTAGCTGAAGGATTACCTGAACGTGAACTTGCCATTCTCGAAGAACATTTTCAAATCACGTCAAAATATGAATACCTATTCTGGGAGATGAACTACCTCGAACAGGATTGGCCAATTTAAGCAGGTGAACACATGACACTTTTACTGAAAAATGTTACCTATACCTTCCCGAAAGAAAAGAAGCCGATTATTTCAGACCTCAATCTGAAGATTGAGAAAGGCGAATTTGTCTCACTCATTGGGAAAAGTGGTACGGGAAAAAGCACAATCTTAAAGCTTATCACTGGACTGCTCAAACAGGCACTCGGTGAAATTACGATTAACGGGCAGCCAATTTCTCTTGGCGATGTTGGTTATATGCCGCAAAAAGACTTACTTCTTCCGTGGCGAACCGTCATGGATAACATCATGATTGGTGCAGAAATTCAGAAAGACTTACAACTCACAAAAGAAGATGCACGAAATTGGTTGAAGCGCGTTGGTCTAATAGATTATGAGCAAGCCCTCCCGAACCAAATTTCCGGTGGGATGAGACAAAGGGTCGCATTCTTACGAGCGATGTTAACGGGAAAAGAAGTCCTCCTTTTAGATGAACCGTTTGGTGCGCTGGATTCGATCACGAAAAAGGAAATGCAAGCATGGTTATTGTCGATTTGGCAGGAACTCGATAAAACGATCGTCTTCATCACCCATGATTTAGAAGAAGCTAGCTACTTGTCCGATCGAATCATCTTACTTAAACAATATTCAGTAGAAGAAATCGAAGTCCCTCTTCACCGACCCCGTCATGCAGATATGTTGCATTCGAGTGAGTTAGTCGGGTTAAGAAGAGAATTGGAGAAAAAGATCTAATGAGAAATTTTTTTAAAACTTACGGTTTATTTATTGTCTTTATGGTAGTTGCTCTTATTGCATTGGAGTACTTGGTACAGAGCGATATCATTCCTGCCTTTATTGTTCCTGCTCCAACTGATGTCGTCATCCATATAATTGAAAATTGGCGACCACTTATCTTTGAACATCTAGGAGCGACGATGCTTGAATTTGCGATTGGGTTTATCCTTGCAGTTGTCGGTGGTGTTGGTCTAGCAGTGAGCATGTTCTTTTCGAAAACAATTGAAAAAATGCTTTATCCAGCTGTATTGATTTCGCAAATGATTCCGATCATTGCCCTCTCACCCATTTTCGTACTGTGGTTTGGGTACACGATTTGGAGCAAGGTAGCCGTAACGATACTGATGTCATTCTTCCCGATTGTTGTCGGAGCGTACGACGGATTCAAATCGACGGATAAAGACTACATCGAACTACTTCGCTCGATGGGTGCGAGTAAGCGTCAAATTTTTACAAAGCTAAATATTCAAATGGCCTTTCCCTCCTTTTTCTCTGGACTGAAGATTGCTATTGTCTATTCTCTTGTTGGAGCAACGATTGGAGAATGGTTGGGAGCAAGTGAAGGATTAGGCTATTACAGCCGGCGGATGTCCGGTGATTTAAATGCAGATGGCGTCTTTGCTGCCATTGTCATTTTAACAATCGTGGGGATTATCCTTTTTGCCCTCACGGCGATGCTTGAAAAAAGAACATTACGTTGGAAAGAGACAGAATAAGGAGTGCAATTATTGATGAAAAAATTATTATGGTTATGCATGTTAATACTAGTGGTAGCAGGTTGTTCTAAGGAACAGACAAATGAAAAAGAAGAACTTACGATAATGCTTGATTGGTATCCAAACGCGGTACACTCAGCCCTATATACAGCTCAGGAAAAAGGCTATTTCGATGAAGAAGGCTTGGATGTCAAAATCGAAATGCCGGCTGACACAAATGACCCGTTAAAGCTTGCGGCTACAGGGAAAGTGGATTTGGCCATTAGCTATCAAACACAGCTGCTTTTATCTAGAGGCGAAGATATTCCTGTCGTTTCAATTGGTGCATTTGTGCGTCATTCTTTAGACGGCATCATGTATAAAAAAGGCAATGGGATTGAATCTCCAAAGGACTTAGTTGGGAAAAATGTAGGTTACCCGTCTTCATCTGTAAGTGAAGCAATTTTAAACACAATGGTAAAGCATGATGGTGGAGACCCAGAACAAGTGAAATTAACAGATGTAGGTTGGGACTTAATGCCTTCCCTTGCAACAGATAAAGTTGATGCACTTGTTGGTGCTTACGTGAATCATGAGTTGGTTCTATTGAAAAAAGAAGGCTATGACGTCGATATGTTTCCCCTTTCTGAATATGGTGTACCAGAAAACTATGAGCTAATTATTGTTACTGGTGAAAAGACATTAGAGAAGAAAGAAGAATCGATTAAAAAGTTCTGGAGTGCACTTTCTAAAGCTCAAGCTGATGTAAAAGCAGATCCGGAATCCGCTTTAGATGTTCTTTTTTCTCATGAAAATGAAAGCTTCCCACTTGAACGCGACGTAGAAACGGAAAGCTTAACTACACTACTTCCTTTAATGGTTGATGATGCTGTTCCATTCGGTTATCAAGAGGAAAAGGTGTGGCAGGATGTAGCCGATTGGTTATATGACAGTAAGGTTTTACAAGAAGAAGTTGATGTCAAAGAGGCTTATAAAAACATCGTCACAAAATAGAGAGGATGATTTTAAGTGAAGAAACTCAATAAGATGACGCTAACAGCCCTTATTGCTGCGATTACGACATTATCTAGCAGTTTGATTTACATCCCAGTTGGTTTTGCAAAAATCTTTCCCGTACAGCATTTTGCGAATGTTCTATCTGCTGTGCTACTTGGACCATGGTACGCGGTAGTTCAAGCCTTTCTTTCATCGTTACTACGAAATATTCTTGGAACTGGTAGCCTATTCGCCTTTCCTGGCAGCATGATTGGTGCATTACTGGCAGCAATTTTATACCAAAAAACGAAGAAACTTGCCTTCGCTGCTGTTGGTGAAGTCATTGGAACAGGCATCCTTGGAGCAATGGCAACTTACCCAATTGGTGTATTGTTGCTTGGTCAGGAAGCGAGCCTGTTTGGACTTGTCCCTGCCTTTGCTATTAGCTCTGTAACAGGTGCCATAATGGGTTATGGTCTATTAAAAATTCTAGCTAAGAATAACGCACTTGGAGGGATACTTCATGAAAACAGCACTCACAATCGCGGGCTCTGATTCTGGTGGTGGCGCTGGAATTCAAGCAGATTTAAAATCTTTTGCAGCAAATGGTGTGTACGGCATGTCTGTCATTACTGCAGTGACCGCACAAAACACACAGGAAGTTCGCTCAGTTCAAGACATTGATAATGAGATAATTCTTGACCAAATTGAAGTGGTTTTTGACGATATCCCAGTTGATGCGGTGAAAATCGGGATGCTCTCATCCCCTGCTACTGTAGAAACGGTGGCCGATGCTTTGAAGAAATACGAGCCTAAGCATATTGTCCTTGATCCAGTGATGGTTTCCAAAGGCGGACATCATCTATTAAGACAGGAAGCTATTCAGTCGTTGAAGGAGAAAATGATTCCCCTTGCGACGATTATTACGCCGAATATACCAGAAGCTGAAGTTTTAATTGGCGGTGAGATTGTCTCTTCAGAAGATATGCTTTCAGCCTGTAGGCAATTGCGAGAACTTGGAGCAAAGACTGTTTTATTAAAAGGTGGACATCTGGAAGGTGCGCCAAATGATTTGTTGTATGACGGAGAATCATTCCATTGGTTTTCGGGAGAACGCATTCAGACCAAAAATACGCATGGGACTGGTTGTACCCTTTCTTCTGCGATTGCAGCTAATCTTGCGAAGGGTCACACACTATATGACTCTGTCAAACTAGCAAAACATTATATTACGATTGCGATTGAGCATAGTCTAGCACTAGGTCATGGTCATGGCCCGACGAATCATTTTTACGAGTTATATAGAAAGGCTGGTGTGAAAAATGAACTGTAAAGATATATTTGCACGCGTAAAGGATGTTCAGCCTCTTGTTCACCATTTAACAAATAATGTAACCATTAATGACTGTGCCAATGTGACTCTTGCCATTGGTGGGTCCCCTGTCATGGCGACAAGTATTGAAGAAGTTGCTGATATGGTGCAGCTTGCACAAGCGCTTGTGATTAATTTCGGAACGATTGATGATACGATGTATGAAGCAATGATTGTCGCTGGTCAAGCAGCGAATCGAAAAGGGATTCCTGTTGTGTTCGATCCAGTTGGTGTTGGTGCTACTCCTTTCCGTACGAATCGAGCGAATGATTATTTGGAAAAAGTGAAAATTTCAATCGTCAGAGGAAATGCTTCGGAAGTATTCGCTTTGATTGGTGGTGAGGTGCAGACGCGCGGGGTTGATGCTGGAGATGTGTCTATTTCGAAAAAAGAGCTTGCTGTTGAAGCTGCTAAGAAGTTGGATGCTATTACTGTTATTAGTGGTGAAGTCGATTATGTTTCCAATGGTACGGATGTTGTGGGGATTGAAAACGGCGATATTTGGTTAACGAGAATTACGGGTACTGGTTGTACGACGGCTTCTTTAATAGCTGCTTTTGCTGGTTCAACTGATGATTGGTTTGCAGCTAGTGTTGCAGGCATGTCAACGATGAGCCTTGCTGGTGAACGAGCGAAAAAGCATTTGAAGGAACATGACGGTATCGGTACTTACAGAATGAAGTTAATGGATGAAATCTCACTCATGAACGGCGACGTTTGGGAAGAAGGTGTACGACTCGTATGAAAGAAACACTGAAACTCTATTTGGTGACAGAAGAATCAGTCCCGCTCGAACAACTTTTAACAATTGTAGAAGAGGCCATTAGAGGTGGCGTGACTTGTGTCCAGCTTCGCGAAAAAAAGAATTCTGGGAAGCTATTTTTCGAAAAAGCCGTGAAGCTGAAAGAATTAACTTCACGCTATGAGGTTCCCCTCTACATCAATGACCGTGTTGATATCGCCCTTGCAGCAAATGCAGATGGCATCCATGTAGGCCAAGAGGATCTTCCTTTGGCAGAAATTAAGAAGATTGTCCCTTCTTCTATGCTTGTCGGCGTTTCTGCTGGAACAGTTGAGGAAGCTCTTGCAGCTGAAAGGGACGGAGCTGACTATATTGGTGTTGGTGCTGTCTTCCCTACTAAGTCTAAGGACAATGCGAAGCTTTTACCTGAAGGTGAGCTTGAAAGAATAATAGATGCAGTTTCCATACCAGTTGTGGCAATTGGCGGCATCCAGCTCGAGAATATTTCGCAGATACGGGATATTGGAATTGCTGGTGTTGCGGTTGTGTCGGAGATTATGAGAGCGGAGAATCCCTTGGAAGCGGCAGAAGCTTTGAGAAAAGATATTTTGTGATTTTAAAGGAGCTTGGGAAATTTCAAGCTCCTTTTTACTCAATTACGATTTCACCTTCTTGAGAAGGTACCTCAAATCCATTCAGGAAAGATGTTAAGATATCTTCAGTGATCGTGAATGCTGCATTTGCATCAAATCTTTTACTGCGTTCTTTCAAGCGTGCCCGTAGAACTTCTGGACTCACTTTCAAATAGATAAGCCTCCATTCCCCGCCAGTATTTTCGATTAACTGCTTATAATCATTTCGTTTGGCTCTTTGCCAAAAGCTAAAATCGATAACAACATTATGTTTGTCCTCAATCAGACGAATCAATTCAACACGTAGCCTTATTTCAGCTTCAACTTTATAATTTTCATAGTTTTCAACAGGATAGTCGATACCAAAGCGTCCATTGACTTTCCAAATCTCTTCATCAATCGAGAGGCGTGCAAACCCTTTTTGTTCTAACTCTTGTGCAAATGTAGTCTTTCCTGAACCTGCGACCCCACACATCATAATAATGAGTGGCTTTAATGTCTTTTGTTTTAAAAAGTCATCTAGAGTAGCTGTCATCATGACCTCCTATTAAACGCGTGTACGCTTCCCTTCGCTAAATTTGATATCTATTACGGAATTTTCCAACTAAAGTTTCAAGAAAAAAGGCTAGTATCGAATCGAATACTAGCCTTTCTATTGTTAGTTTTTACGAATCTTTTTCACTTCATCTGCTACTGCTTGAACCTGCGGTCCAACAATAACTTGGATATTATGTGCTCCTACCACGTTTATACCAGGAACTCCTGTTGTCTTAATCTTATTCTGATCGACAACATCCATATCTTTTACTTCAACACGTAGACGAGTTGCACAATGGTCAACTGAAACGACGTTGTCATCGCCACCTAGTGCTGAATAGATGGTTTCTGCCATTACTCCAAAACGATCTTTAGATCCACTTTGAACGATTTGCTCATCAGCAACATCATCATCTTCGCGACCTGGTGTTTTTAAGTTCAACTTCACGATAAGGAAGCGGAAAATGAAGTAGTAAATCACTGCAAAGACTAAACCCTGAACGATAAGCATGTACGGTTTATTTGCTAATGGAAGCTGTGAACTTAGGACAAAGTCAATCAAACCTGCACTAAATCCGAAACCAGCTGTCCATTCGAACATAGCCGCAATGGCTAATGAAATACCTGTTAAAATGGCATGAACAAAGAATAAAACTGGAGCTAAGAACATAAATGCGAATTCGATCGGTTCTGTTACCCCTGTTAAAAATGCAGCAAGACCACCTGCTAAAAGTAGAGAAGCTGCTTGCTTTTTACGCTTTGTTTTTGCTGTATGATACATTGCAAGGGCTGCGGCAGGTAACCCAAACATCATAACTGGGAAGAATCCAGCCTGGTATCTTCCTGTAATACCTAGCTCTCCCTCACCTGACCAGAAGTTTTTAATATCATTGATTCCAGCTACATCGAACCAGAATACATTGTTTAAGGCGTGGTGTAAGCCTGTTGGGATCAGGATACGGTTAAAGAATCCGTATAATCCAGCACCTAATGCGCCTAATCCACTAATGAATTCACCAAATGAAACAAGAGCTGTGTAAATGAATGGCCACACAAATAACATTACTAGCGATACAACTAGCATTACTGCTGCTGTTAAAATCGGTACTAAACGTTTTCCGCTAAAGAATGCTAATGCATCTGGTAGCTTCACTTGACTATAACGATTATATAAGGCCGCTGAAATACCACCTGAAAGAATTCCAATAAAGACGTTTTTAATACCATTAAATGCAAGGTTTACTTCTTCAAGTGGGATTTGTTGCAGATTCGCAACTGACTCAGGTGAAAGTAATTTTGTGATAACGAGATAACCAACTAAAGCACTTAATGCAGATGGTCCATCCTTTTCCTTCGTCATTCCAATCCCTACCCCAACAGCAAAGAGAATAGGAATGAAATCTAAAATCGATGACCCAGCACCAATAAAGAATGCTGCAAATGGGTTTCCAGAGCCCCAACCTTCACTGTCGATGGCATACCCAATCCCCATAAGGATGGCAGCAGCCGGTAAGACAGCAACTGGTAGCATCAAGGACTTACCAAGATTCTGTAAATATTTCATCATGGTAAAAACCTCCTTCTTTTATGTAGTTTTTCTAGTAAAATGGTAAAACTGCTTTGATTATAGCATTGTCGGAATTGGTTGTACATACAACTGAGGCAATGAGTGACTGTGAGGATATCGTGTGTATGTTAGAAAAGCTTACTTTGTACAGATTTTACAAAAAACAAAGGAGTCGTCTCGAAATTTTTTCACTTCTTGTTGTAATGCATCAAGGTCTGTAGAACAGATTTTTTCGATTACTGTTTTTCTCCCAGCATCTGTAGGTCTATGAAGGATGTGGCAATCTGCGAGATGAATAACGTTGTAATTGTACTGCACCAAAGACCCTCCGAAATGATTAAACACGAAACCAGTTGGATGTTCCGCTAGCCAGTTTTCGTATTCTGCTTCATTTTCTTTAAATCTTTGAATCATGTTATCTTCTCCCTTCTTGATTATTTATATTGAAGTAATGAGTGATAGTAGTCGCTATCCCTCATTACTTAATACCCTCTAAGTTTTAGGTGGCTAATACTAGCCCCTATCCTTTATATATTCTCTTCTTTCCATTAAAATCCTACTTTGTCTTTAATTTCTTTCAGAAAGGGGCGGCTAATCGTTCTTGCTTTTTCTGCCCCCTCTTTCAAAATACGGTCGATCGTGGCAGGTGAAGCCATTAGTTCCTTATACTTTTCACGCGGCTCTTCAATGAACCGATTGATCACTTCAAACAAATCTCGCTTCACTTCTCCCCATCCAATTCCGTCCGCATAACGTTCTTTCATCTCTGCAATTTCAACATCCGTTGCGAATTCTTTGTACAGCATGAACAGAATAGAATTCTCGGTGTCCTTCGGTGCTTCAGGTGGCAGTGAATCTGTTTTGATTTTGTTAATATGTTTTTGTAATTTAGCAGGATCTTCAAACAATGGAATTGTGTTGCCGTAGCTCTTACTCATTTTTCGACCATCTAATCCTGGTAAAACAGCTGTATCTTCCTGAATTATGAATTCTGGTAAAACGAATGTCTCCCCATACTGATGATTAAAGCTTTCCGCTAGATCCCGTGCAATTTCGATGTGCTGGATTTGGTCTTTCCCTACAGGCACAACTTCTGTTTTAAACATCAAGATATCTGCAGCCATAAGAATTGGGTAGTTGAATAAACCCATATTTACACCATGATCTTGCTCTCTTCCTGCTAATCTATTTTCATCGACAATTGCCTTATATGCATGGGCGCGATTCATTAACCCTTTTGACGACAAGCAACTTAAAATCCAATTTAATTCGAAAATTTCTTGGACATCGGATTGTCGGTAAAAGATCACCTGTTCTGGATCAAGTCCGAGGGCTAACCATGTTGCCGCAACTCCGTATGATAAGCGTTTAAATTCTGCAGCGTCCGTTTGCTTTGTTAGACCGTGATAATCCGCCACGAAGTAGACGGGTGCATAATCATTTCCCTGAGCTAATTCTAGGGCAGGTTTGATAGCCCCCATATAATTACCTAAATGAATTTCTCCAGTTGGTTTGATACCTGTTAAAATAGTTTTCACTTTTTCCACCTCCAAAAAAATAAAAAAAGGGCTACTCATCCAAAAATAAGGAGAGTAACCCGTGGTGCCACCTTCATTCGTTCACATTCGTAAACGCACTTTCTGTACAGAAACGATCAAACGTTTCGATACATAGTCTTTTTTATCGGTAAGACAATCCGCTATGCCTACTAAGAAGGTTCAGCCTAGTCGCTCAGAAGCCCATTCACCATTTATCCCGCGCTGATTCGCACCATCCATCAGCTCTCTTAAGCGTTCCAAATGCCTACTCTTCTTCGTCGTCGCGTTTGAAATATTATTGTTATTCTAAATTATGGTAATTGATTGGTCAAGAAAAAATTCAACTAATCTTCTCGTCGACATTGTTTTCTACTTTCTTGTTCAGAAATGTTTTTATCAAGGGAAATATCATTTATACGAACCTCATTCTCTGGAGTATCCGTCACTGAGAATCTTAGTGTATGATAAGGACCATCATGATGTCCAGAATAATTGAGCGCACTGGCATAAACGATGTGTCTGGATGTACTTCCTCCGATTCTAACGATTTTATCGATTTTCGGGCACAAAATGTAGTCATTAAATTCATCGCCAACATACGTTAAATATCTTTGGTACAATGTTTCCTCCAATAATTCCTCTTTTGGTGCACCTTTACTTTCGTATTTCCACCCTACCAATAGCCAGTCAAATAGTTCGATTGATTTCAATCTTGTTTGAACATGGTCTACGGTGTAAATGACCTCACCGTCTACTAACGTGCAAACCCTTTGGCCATTATCAGAAGTACAATTGTATGCCGGCTCTATGGTAGCAACCGTACCTGATGTCAAATTGATTTCAAGTGTAGCTGGAGGGTTTTGTTCTTTTATACTCGTTGTTTCAGGAGACTTTTCGGCGTTGTTAATCCATTTAAGAACTTTTTCAATGACAACTTCTTCATACCCATCATACCTGCTAAAGGTCCGATTCCCACCGGAGGAACGTTTAACTTCGATAGTATTAACATCTTCAAAAATTAATGCTTGAAAATTTGCATAAACTTCATGTGGTAAAAAAACGAACAGAATCAATAGAACCATTTTTTTCAAGAGAATCTCCGCCTCTGTTTTAGGTTTTGCAGATATTTTCTCCTGAATAAGCTATTACATTCATTATCTAAAAAGACAGTTAAACCCACGAAGGATTCGCATATGATTTAACATCACTCTCGCATGCCGCCCTTCCGGAGTGTAAGGGTTTTGCAATTGTTCAAGTCTGAACATAAATTCATTGTCACACATACAACGATCGCGCGTGTACATGTAGCACATATCATGCCTTTGACATGCAGCATCAACCGCATTAATAGGTGCGGCAGGCCCACTACAGCCAGGACCACACCAGTTATAACCTGGAAACAAACAAAACCTTGGCATCCTCCTCACCTCCTTGCACACACTTTTTGTAATCAAGATATGTCTGGCAAGAAGGTGTGGATATAGTCATTTATCTTCGGAAGTGATATTTTCTAACATTAATATGTTATTAAGTATTTATTGTTCTACTTTTTCGTAGTAAAATATTATTTAAAAATAGAAAGAGGTACATAAATGAATTCATCAAAGATCAAAGAGTTAGTCATTACAGCTCTTTTCATTGCTTTAACTTTTGTGGCGACAATGTTTATCAACATCCGCCTTCCGTTAGTGGGGAGCGGTGGTCTAGTCCATCTAGGTAATCTACCGCTTTTCTTAGCTGCTTTCATGTTTGGTAAAAGAACGGCTATGATCGCAGGTGCTTTTGGAATGGCGCTATTTGATTTAGTTTTAGGCTGGACACTATGGGCTCCATTTACGTTTGTAATCGTAGGGGCAATGGGGTATGTAGCTGGACTAATCGCTGAGAAGGTACCAGGTAAAAAAGTATGGGTATACAGCCTAGCGATTTTTATTGCGATGGTGATTAAGGTTGTAGGTTACTACTTTACTGAAGTTATCCTGTATGGAAACTGGGTTCTTCCTTTCGGTTCAATCCCAGGAAACATCATGCAGGTTGTTCTAGCTGGTATTGTTGTAGTACCACTGGTTGCTAGACTAAAGAATAACAAAGCTGTACAAATTAACTAAACCAAGTGATAAAAGGACCGTTTACTTAAATTGAAAAGTAGACGGTCCTTTTTTATTATCTTTCCAACTAAATACCACATCTATTATAATGAGAGAAAATACCGAAGAAACGGAGAAAACCAGTGATACTCGTAATTGATAACTATGATTCTTTTACCTATAACTTAGTTCAATACATCCAGCAAATTGGTGAAGAACTAGTGATTGTTCGCAATGATCAAGTGACGTTGGACGAAATCAAACGCTTGAACCCTGATTCGATACTCATCTCCCCTGGTCCTGGTAATCCTCAGTCTGCTGGAATTTGTTTAGATATCGTGACGAGATTCCACCAAGTAATCCCGATCTTAGGAGTATGCTTAGGTCATCAAATCATCGCAGAAGCGTTTGGTGCCATTGTAAAAAAAGCGAACCAGCCTATGCACGGGAAGGTTTCACAAATTGAGCATGATCAACAAGGGGTCTTCGCAAACATTCCGAGGCGGTTACAGGTGACACGCTACCATTCGTTAGTTGTTGATAAAAATAGTCTCCCTTCTTGTCTTGAAATTACAGCACAAAGTGAAGATGGCGAAATTATGGGGATTCGTCATAAACAATATCGAGTTGAGGGTGTCCAATTCCATCCAGAGGCCATTTTGACAGAACAAGGCTTACAGATGGTTCAAAATTTTTTCAAAAAGGAAAACAAGCATGAAAATAAAACAGCCACTTTTAACATTTGATTTTGCTAACAAACCTCTCACATTTACAAACCCAATAAAGGTCATCACTGCTCATACGATTGAAGAAGTCATACCTTGCTTCGTGCAGATTCAGGAGGCAATTGACCACGGTTATTATGTTGCTGGTTACCTTTCTTATGAAAGTGCCCCTGCCTTTGATTCAGCTTATAAGGTAAATGCCAAGCCACAAATGCCTTTGCTTTGGTTTGGAATATTTTCAGAGCCACAGCAGCAGTCTTTGCATAGTGAAGGTCCCTATTCAATTACTGATTGGACTCCATCGGTTTCAATGGATGAATATGAAGCTTCTATCCAATCTATTAAAAATGCCATTGAAGATGGCGATACGTATCAGACGAACTATACGATTCGCCTTCATTCACAGTTCGAAGGAGATGAGATTGCTTATTATACGAAACTTAAAAAGGCCCAATCCTCCAATTATTGCGCGTATCTAAATACTGGAGAATATAGCTTCTTGTCTGCGTCACCAGAACTATTTTTCCACCTAAAGAATGACGAGATAACCACGCGTCCAATGAAAGGCACGATCAAGCGAGGAAAGTCTTTTGAAGAAGATGAAAAAAACGCACGTTGGCTCTATCAATCTGAGAAAAACCGTGCGGAAAACGTGATGATTGTCGACCTGCTTCGCAATGACTTGGGGATGATTGCGGTACCTGGTACGGTTCAAGTTCCGGAGTTGTTCAATATTGAACAGTACCCTACTGTTCACCAGATGACATCTACTATTACTGCAAAAATAATGCCTACCACAAAAATCGTGGATATTTTCCGTGGTCTTTTTCCGTGTGGGTCCATTACGGGTGCACCGAAGATTAGTACCATGGAAATTATTGCGGATTTGGAGTCTGAGTCGCGTGATGTCTATTGTGGTGCGATTGGATATATTACTCCGTCTAAGGAAGCAATCTTTAATGTGCCTATTCGTACGGTTGTGATTGATCAAAAATCAGGCGCTGCTACTTATGGGGTTGGTGGTGGGATTACTTGGGATTCGACCACTGCAGGTGAATATGAAGAAATACTAGCGAAAGCAAGTTTGTTAAAGGCGGAGAAACCAGAGTTTCAATTACTGGAGAGCTTACTCTTAAAAGATGGTGAGTACTTTTTACTTGAAGAACATCTCTCTCGTCTTGAAAATTCGGCAAAATACTTTAACATTCCTTTTGATTTAGATGAAGTACGTAGGAAATTGACTTCATTGTGCAATGAACAAGGTGAATTTAAAGTTCGTCTCGTACTAGGTGAAAACATCAAGGTTGAGGCTCAGCCGATAACAAGATTCAGTGAGCCGTTAAGAATTGTTTTGGCAGATAAACCGATCGATAACTCCAATCTATTTTTATATCACAAAACTACTCATCGAGAGGTGTATTCTCAATTTCAAAAACGATTCCCTGAGGTGTTTGATGTTCTTCTATGGAATTCCGATGGTGAATTAACCGAGTTTACGAATGGAAATGTGGTTGTAGAGCTCGATGGTCAGCGATACACCCCTCCCATTAGCAGTGGTTTACTTGGTGGTACTTATCGTCAAAGACTACTTGCTGAAGGTGAAATTCAAGAAAAAGTTCTTAAAGTCGAGGATTTGAGAAATTGCACGATAATCTGGTTTATTAATAGTGTACGAAAATGGTTGGAAGTTGAATTGAAATGATTTTTAGAAACTGACATACAATACATAACATACAAAAAAACAATCCTGACTCAAAGCTACAAAGAGACGGGATTGTTTTTTACTATTTTTATACTCTAGTAAACATCTTTCCATTCAGCAATGTTATCTTTATCAAACTTGAATGGATCGCCAAGCATGATTTGTGTACCATCGCCATCTTCGACTATTTCTAATGTGCCTTGGTCGCCTGCTTCAAGTTTGTCTCCAATCGATCCAGTAATAGTACCTTCTACTAAAGCATTTGCTGCATAACCAGTTACTTTTCCAACATCAATCGGATTCCATAAGTACATCCATGGTGAAACATCGTTTTCAATATAGCTCGCCATCTCACTTGGTAGACCTAAGCCAGTTAAAGCAACTTTTCCTTGTAAACCTTTATCAGTTAAAACTTTACCAGCTGCTGCAATCCCTACAGTAGTAGGTGCGATAATGCCTTTCAAATCCGGATAAGACTTTAATAATGCTTCTGCCTCAGAAACGCTCTTATCACGTAAGTCATCCCCATATGCTACTTTAACAAGTTCTATCTTGGAGTACTCTGGTTTTTCTAATTCTTTTTTCATCCATTCAATCCATAAATTTTGGTTCGTTGCTTGTGAAGTTGCGCTTAGGATGGCAATTTGCCCCACTCCACCAATCATTTCGGAAACAGCCTCTACTTGTACACGACCAATTCGTTCAGGGTTTGCTTGGTTCACATGAAGTAGACGACTGTTAGCGTTTACAGCAGAGTCAACAGAAAGTACTTTAATTCCTTGATCCATTGCTTTCTTTAATACAGGCTCTAAAGCATCTTGATCATTTCCTGCTACAGCAATAGCTGCAACCTTCTGAGTAATAAGCTGTTCAATAATTTGAATCTGACCTTCTGCTGTTGGTTGATCTGGTGAACGTAGAATGACCTCACCACCGAGTTCTTCTATTACCTCTTGGAAGCCTTCCATCATCTTTTCACCATAAGGATTTCCGGTGTTTTTGAAGACAAATGCATACTTATTTGAGGCAGATTCTCCCTCGTCTCCCCCATTTTCGCTAGAAGATCCACTTGTTTCTGGAGCCCCTTGGCTACAGGCTATGAGCATCGTTGAAAGTAAAACCATTGAAAGAAACATCGTTAAGTACTTCTTCATTTCTTTCTCCCCTTTTCAATTTCGTTTTATATGCATATCAGTTTTTGAAAAACTGGATATACCTTGGTTATTTTTTTCTGAAAATCTTCGGTAATCTTACTTTTGGAAGTGCCACTGCAAAAATTAATAACGCACCCACAACGATGAGCAGTGTTTGTGCAGGAATATTGATGAGACCGAGACCGTATTGAAGATACCCAATAATGAACACGGCGATGACTGTGCCAATAATTTTACCTTTTCCACCTGCTGTACTAACTCCTCCAAGTGCGGCCATGGCAATCACATCTAGTTCATACATATTGGCTACATTTGGTCTTGTACTTCCCATTCTTGAGGTTAAAAACAATGCGGTTACGCCAGCCATTAAACCAGCAAGGACAAAAACAATCACTTTTATCCGATCCACTTTTACACCAGAAAATCGACTCGCAGTTGGGTTCTTTCCGATTGCAAAAATTTCTCGACCAAAAGTAGATTTGTGGAGAATAACTCCAAATACAATTGCTACACAGATAAATAGGATTAGAACAAATGGAGTACCATAGACATATCCCCATCCGAAGAAACCAAACCATTCTGGAAAATTACCAGATGCCTGATCTTCTAAGATGACATAAGCGATTCCTCGATATAAAATCATTGTTCCAAGCGTGATAATAACTGCTGATAATTCTTTAAACTTGATGATTAACAATCCATTTATGAGTCCACATAATGCCCCAACTACAAGACATATCACGACGGCCAGTTCCATTGGAACACCAAGACTATTGTACATGGTTGCCATCACCACGGACGATAAAGCTACTGTTGAGCCCACAGATATATCAATATCACGGAGAATCATGATCATTGCCATTGGAAAAACAATAAATGCCTTATCTAAAAAGGTCATGGTTCCATCTCGTAAACTGGGATAGTTTAAGAAATATGGTGATAGAGTTGCATTGATGATCATAACCGCAATAAGAATAATAACCAGCATCCATTCCCATTGGAGAAAGAAGCCTTTAAAAGTAAATTCTTTTTTATCAAGAAGGGAGCGTTGAATATAACCTTGATTATCAAGTTCTGTTTTGTGTTCCATGACTTATATCTTCCTCCTCATAAGGTTATTGCGGTCGACCCCTCTTTTAACGAGAGTATTCATGATGACGGCAAAGAGGATAATAGCCCCTTGAATGGCGTTTTGCCAGAAAGGAGAAACGTTCAATAACGGGAGGGCGTTATTGAGTATTCCGATGAGAATCGCACCTAAGATGACACCTGAGATTTTTCCTGCTCCTCCTGCAATACTCACACCACCTAGTATACAGGCGGCAATGACAGTCATTTCATAACCGGAAGCTGTATCCCCTTGAGCGGACGCGAATTTTGAGACCCATAAGACGCCGGACAATCCAGCAAGTCCGCCCATGATGGTGTAGACGAGCATAAGAATTCTATTTTCTTTTATCCCACTGACTCTTGCTGATTCAGGGTTACTTCCCACAGCATATATTTGTCTTCCTGTGCGTGTATGATTGATAAAATAGAAGAATATAAGATAAATGACAATGGCAATAACAATTAAATTATTGATTCCAAATGTTTTACCTGTAGCAATCGAGACAAAGCTTTCCGGCATTTGATAGGAGCTAACCCACTCTCCACCGCTAATTTTGTAAGTAATCCCTCGAAAAATATTCATCGTAGCAAGAGTTGCAATGATCGGTAATAGACCGACCTTGGAGACTAGGAATCCATTAATAAAACCGGCGACCATTCCAATAACAATTCCTAGTAATATGACTAAGATAGGGTTGAGGTTTTGGTTCGCGCTAACGATTTGGGCTGTAATCATCCCTGAAAGAGCAATGACGGAAGCGATCGATAAATCAATTCCTCTTGTGATCAGGACAATCATCATTCCTAGAGCTAAAATACTAAGAATGGCTGTATTCGTAATCATGTCGTTGATGTTTTCCCCACTCAAAAAGCTTGAGTTTCTGAGCTGGACAGCAATAGCCAGAATGATGATAAATGCTAGCAATCCAAGCTCTCTAAATTTATAGAGACTAGCTAATTTGGAGGTCTTAACTATTTGAGCATCCACCTGCGTCGCGTTAGGTATGATATTTTCTGGCATGCCTTTCACCTCACTTATGTTAGAATTTTGCAAAAATAATTCCCGTAGTTAACCTATTTCCACTTTCTTCGATTCACTCATGGCTGCTTCTAGGATTCCCTCTTGTGTAGCATCTTTTTGTTCAATAATCTTCGTAATTCTTCCTTCACGCATAACGACGATTCGGTCACTCATTCCCAATATTTCCGGCATCTCCGATGAGATCATGATAATACTGTAGCCCTGAACTGCTAGATCATGAATAATTTCATATATCGCTGATTTTGCTCCAACATCTACCCCTTTTGTTGGTTCATCGAGAATAATAATATCGAGATCTGCCGTTAATAATTTGGCCACGGATACTTTTTGCTGATTCCCACCAGATAGGGAGCTTACTAAGTCAAAAATACTGTTGGCTTTGACATTTACTTTTTCAGCTAATCTTTTCGCTAAAGAGGCTTCTTTCTTCTCACTAAGCCACCCTTTTCGTGATAATTCCTTTAGGGCTGGCAATGCAATATTTCTTCCAATACTCCAATCGAGTACTAATCCTTGTAATTGTCGATCTTCAGGGAGATATCTAATTCCTAGATTCATAGACTCTTTTGGATCTCTAATTTTAACCTTTTTCCCTTTTAAGAATACTTCTCCTCGATCATAGGTAGTAATGCCGAATAGAGATTGACAAACTTCTGTCCTTCCCGCACCTACTAATCCTGTTAAACCAAGAATTTCTCCCTTATGTAGGGTAAAAGAAATATCCGCATAGTAGCCGATTTTGCCCAACTCTTTTACTTCAAGAATCTTCTCACCCTTTTTGTTCGTCTTAGTCGGAAAAACTTGCGTAATTTCTCGTCCGACCATAGCCACAATCAATTGTTCATGTGAAATATCATTTACGCCCCACGTGCCAATATACTTTGAATCTCGAAACACTGTCACTTGGCTTGCTAATCGATACATATCTTCAAAGCGGTGTGAGATAAAAATTATAGAAGCTCCTTGGTCTCGTAAGCGTTCAGTAATCTTATAGAGTTCTTCACTTTCTCTAGCAGTTAAGGCTGCAGTCGGTTCGTCCATAATGATGATTTTTGCATTGGTTGAAATGGCTTTGGCGATTTCCACAATTTGCTGTTGGGCTACACTGAGTGATCCCATTTCTTCCTTCGGATCTATCGATGAGCCTAAATCCTGCAATATGGCTCTAGCTTCAGCGTGCATTTCCTTCCAAAGCAACCGTTTGGTCCCTTTATGCACCTTTTCATGTCCCATGAAGATATTTTCAGTTACACTTAAATCAGGGTAATTGGTGACATGTTGATAGATGGCTGCAATTCCATTTTTCTGTGCATCAAGAGGGCTTGTAAATTGGACATTCTTTCCATTAAGGAACAATTCTCCAGCATTCGGAGGATGAACCCCTGTAATCACCTTGATAAAAGTTGATTTTCCAGCACCATTTTCTCCCATTAGGGCATGAATTTCTCCCTTTTTTAGCCTGAAATGAACATTATCAAGAGCCTTTACACCAGGAAATTCCTTAGTAATGCCTTTAAGCTCCAGTACATATTCTTCGGACATGTAATCCCTCCTAACCTGTGCAATTGACGTTAACAATAAAGATTAAGCAATCGCTTACATATCGTGTCTAATAGTTACCTCCGATGTGGAGGTAACTTGCTATTTTGCAATAGTCATCTTTATTGATTTTTCTTTTAATGCTTTTTTAATATTTTCATCTACTCGGGTATCGGTAATAATATAATCAACGCTTGATAAAGAACTAATCTGAGAAAAGGAGCGCACTCCAAACTTACTTGAATCGGCCACCAAAACAGTTTCGTCAGCAATATCGATCATTTTCTTTTTCACTAGAGCTTGCATTTCGTTTAGATCGCTTAGTCCACTTTCTAAATGAATCCCGTTACAAGACAAAAAAGCTTTATTCACGTGATACATACTTAAAGATCGTTCTGCGAGAGGTCCAACGTATGAAAGGGATTGTGATAACAAAGAACCTCCCGTTGAAATGACCCTTATTTGTCCCTTTTTACTGAGTTCGATGGCAACCTTGATCGAATTCGTTAGTACAGTTAAGGGCATGTCTGGCAATTCCTTTGCCATATACCAAGCAGTGGTGCTAGCATCCAATACAATTTGGTCTCCTGGTTCTATGTAATGAAGTGCTTCTAATGCAATAGCTCTCTTTTCATTTGAATTGGTAATTTCTCTTTCGATATAAGAAGTTTCTTCATGGTCTTCCGCTAAACTAACAGCGCCACCATGAGTTCTCATCAAGAAATGCTCTTTTTCAAGCTTTTCAAGATCTCGTCTTATCGTTTCTTCTGTCACTCCAAAAATATCACTTAACTCGGTAACTCTTATACTTGATCTTTCATTTACTAACTCCACAATCCTCCGGTGACGTTCGGCAACAAGCAAAATCAATAACCCCTCTTCACTTTTATTTATGTTTGTTTGTGTTTATTTATTTGTTAAATTATAACATATTTGCACATAAACAAAAGTATATCCTCACTTTTTATTTTTAGTTAATCCATATGGAATACTTCACTTAATTCTCTCGTAACTGGACTAGCGTCAGGATTTGTTATCATAACAGGCTCCATGTACCTCCACCATTTTTGATTGGTTTCGGTTAAAGGCATTTGCTTCCATTTTTCTTCATCGTCAATCTCTAGATAACCAAATAGTTGGTTGGTCTCTTTATCTAAAAAAATGGAATAATTTTTTGCTCCATGATTTCGTAATTCTTCGATCATCTCCGGCCAGATTTCACGATGACGTCTCTCGTATTCTTCATGCATATCAGGATACACTGTCATAATAAATGCTTTTCGAATCATCTGAATTTCTCCTTTCACTTAGCGCTTTAACAAAACTTCTTTTTCATATAGTTTGATTTCTTCGAGCCAATTTTCTTTGATTGGAACGCCCATTTGCTCACAGTAGTAATCCCATACGGCTCCAAACGGATAAGTTTTGAACTCTTCGTAAAGTGCTAATCTTTCCGTGAAATTTCCATCCTCTTGAAGCTGTCTTAGATAATCATTTGGTGTTAATAATGCGTAGAGTAAGGCTTTGAGCATATTTCGTGTGCCGATGATCCAAGCTGCAACTCGATTAATGCTTGCGTCAAAGAAATCGAGTCCAATAATGACCCGGTTTAAGGCTTCATTTCGAACAATCTCAAGTGCAATTTCGCGAAGCTCATCATCTAGAATAACAACATGATCACTGTCCCAGCGAACAGGTCTAGACACATGCAAAGCTATCTTTTCACTATAAAGAAGTAGAGATGAGATTTTGTTTGAGACGGTTTCTGTTGGATGATAATGACCAGTATCTAGTAGGCAAAGCTTATTATTTTTCAGAGCATAGCCAATATAGAATTCATGAGAGCCTACCACATACGATTCTGAACCAATTCCAAAAACCTTACTCTCGACAGCGTCTAAATTATACTTTTCATCCACTGCATCAGCGAAGATCTGATCTAAAGAATCTTTCAATCTCACTCTAGGGGTTAAGCGGTCACTCGGAATATCTTTGTAGCCATCCGGAATCCATATATTTGTTAAGGCTGGGGTGCTAAGCTCTTTGCCAAAATACTCCCCGATTTTTCTACAAGCGATGCAATGATTGATCCAGAATTGACGGATTTCTCGATTCGGATGAGAAAGGGTAAGACCTTCCTCTGCTTTTGGATGTGAGAATAAGGTTGGATTGAAATCTAATCCTATGCCTTGTTTCTTTGCCCACTCTACCCAGTTTTCGAAATGCTTTGGAAGAAGTTGATCCCTGTCGACTACTACTCCGTCTGTTTCTGCATAAATAGAATGGAGGTTAACTCGATGCTTTCCAGGAATGAGCGACAATGCCTTTTCTAAATCCTGTCGTAATTCTTTTGGACTTGTGGCTTTGCCTGGATAATTCCCTGTTACATCAATTCCTCCAGATAACTCACTTGGATTTACTTCAAATCCGTTGATGTCATCTCCCTGCCAGCAATGTATGGAGATGGCAACCTTTTTCAACGTATTGATTGCTTCATCTACATCAACACCCCATTTATTATAAGCTTGTTTTGCAAGTTCATAATTTTCAAGTATAGTCATCCTATTCTTCCTTTCTACTAATTTCTTGAACCTTGAGTCGATATGTATCTTTTTACCTCGAAGGATTTATTAATAATAGAGCGTGCTTCATTAAGATCAGCAATTTCTCCTATGGCCATCAATTGTGCCACCACGTTACCAATCGCTGTAGCCTCAATAGGTCCAGCAACAACTTCTTTGCCTGTGACCTCGGCAATTTGCTGATTAAGCATTTCATTTTGACATCCGCCACCTATGACATTGATCTTAGAAAAAGTTTTTTCAAAAATTTCTTCGATTTCCTTAACGGTTTGAAAATAGCTATCTGCCAAACTATCATACACACATTTAGCTACTTCACCTGGTGTACTCGGAATCGATTGCTCAGTCTCAATACAATAATTTCTGATTTCCTCTATCATATTGTCCGGTTTTAAGAATCGGTCATCATTGACGTTCACGATTGCGCTAAAATCCTTTGCTTCTTTCGCTAGGCGCACCAAATCGGCAAAGGTATATTCATCCTCATAATTTCGCTTAACCTCTTGGATTATCCAAAGGCCCATAATATTCTTTAGAAAACGGAAGCGATAATCGATCCCGCCCTCATTGGTAAAATTGTATTCTAGTGCTTTTGGGACACAGATTGGGAACCTATTTTCTACTCCCATTAAGGACCACGTGCCAGAACTTATATAGATGGAATCATCTTGCTCTGGAACTGAGATGACAGCTGAAGCCGTATCATGGGTGGCTGGAAGGATTACCTTCATATCAAAGCCAAGTTCAGCAACCAGCTCATCTCTCAATGTTCCAATCACACTCTTCGGGCGCTGTATTGACTGGAAGATTGATTTTTTGATACCGAGTGTATCCAGTAAGATATTATCCCATTCTTTTGTAAAAGCATTCACCAGCTGTGTTGAGGATGCATTTGTGTATTCATTTGTCTTTCTTCCGCTTAACAAGAAATTCAAATAATCGGGAATCATTAAGAATGAACTGGCTTTATCTAGTATTTCAGGATGATTCTTTTTTAAAGAATACAGCTGATAAATCGTGTTAAACTTTTGAAACTGAATCCCTGTTTCTAAGTAAAGCTCCTCTTTTGGAATTAGTTTGAAGACCTCTTCCATCATTCCATCTGTCCGTGGATCTCGATAGGAAACGGCTTCCGTGATACGGTGATTTTTATCATCCAAAAGAACAAAATCAACTGCCCATGTATCAATCCCAATGCTTACAGGCTGAATCCTCATTTTCATACATTTTTTTAAGCCGATGATGATTTCTTGAAAAAGTAAATCAACATCCCAGCAAAAATGGTTATCTTTTTGAATGATTTCGTTTTCAAAACGATGGATTTCTCTCAGTTTCAATAGTCCGTTTTCAAGATTACCCATAATTAATCTTCCACTTGAAGCACCAATATCTACCGCAACACTATAGCTTGCCAAGTACGACACCTCTCACTCGTTGTAAACGCTTACTATAGATCTATCTTACTAAATCTCTAAAAAAATCCTATGACCTCATTCAACTAAATTTTGTCCTTATTTGCACAAAAAGGAAGCAAATGTAATCGTTAAATTACAATCTGCTCCCTTAATTTTTTCGGTGTTAATCCAAATTTACTTTTAAAAATGCGATAAAAATAGCTGATATTGTCATAGCCAACCGTTTCAACTATTTCCATTATCGGAATTTCCGATTCCATTAATAAATGTCTTGCTTTGTTCAATCGTTTTTCTTGAAGCAATTCTTTAAATGTGAAATTCGTTGCATTTTTGATTTGTTTACTTAATGTGTAGTGAGGTAAATGTAGCATCTTAGAAAGTTCATATAAAGTAGCATTCTGGTAATGCTCATCCACATATTTCATTGTTTCAACGACAATAAAGTGTTGATTCGAATTCTCGTTATTTTGCTCCAATAAGTTCGAGTTCTTAATGAGTTCAATCATGAGTAATCCAGCGTAAAGCTTAATCGTTGAATCAGACAACAAGGAGGGATTCATGATTTCCTCGATCATTTTCTGTATAATCTCTTGAATTTCATTGACTTCGGAAATTTTAAAATAAAGATATTGTCCATTTTGGGTATGATCGTAGAGGCTATTGATTAAGAAATTGCTGACGATATTATCAGTAGAAAGGTACGAAAAGATAAATTCAAAGAACTTGGGCTGAACAATAAAATTAATGATGATGTCTTCCTCAGAGCTTGCCTCAATTTCATGATAAATATGTTGATTTAGAAAGAGCAACTCGCCCTGTTTTAAACAGATTCGTTCGTTCCCGACCTTTTGTTTCAGCTTGCCGTGGAATACATAATTGATTTCAATATAGTCATGGCGATGCATGGGAAAATTGATGAATCTTGTATGCTTCCTGAGCTCAATCATTTTGTCTTTGCTTAAGAATTTTTCACTCTCAATCACAAAAGCAGTCTGACTTGTATACAACTCTTTTTTTACTTCTTTTCTTAGGCTAAGTATTTCTTGTTCTTCTTCTGTTAATTTCATCAATTCTTCTAAGAGAGCTTGGTTCATCCCATCACCCACTCTACTATTGATTTAATTTTAATTATAGCAGACTCCTAGAAAAATCTAGGAGTCTTTTCTACATATTATCTAGTGAACGCCGCCGGTACTCCGCCATCGACGGTTATCATACAGCCTGTTGTTCTGTCTGATTTGGATGAAGCGAAGAAAGCAATTGCTTCTGAGATATTACTTGGATAAATATTCACTTTTAGAGTTGTTCGCTGCCGATAATGCTCTTCTAATTGATCAGGTTCAATTCCGTATGCAGCCGCACGCTCATTACGCCAGTTTGAATTCCAAATCGCTGAGCCTTGAAGAACGGCGTCAGGAAGAATGGAGTTGACACGGATTCCGTATTCTCCTCCCTCTGCTGCGATACATCTAGCCAAATGGGTTTCAAGAGCTTTTACAGAGCTGTAGGCAGCTGCGTTTTTACCAGCATAAATGGAATTTTTTGAACCAACAAAAACCATACTTCCACCTAGAGCTTGTTGTTTCATTAGTCTGAATGCAGCACGAGCCACAAGGAAATACCCTGTTCCTAGGACATTCATGTTCAAATTCCACTCTTTTAGAGTTGTTTCGTCAAGGGGATTTCCAGTTGCAAGACCGGCATTGTTCACAATTATGTCAACACCACCATAGGTAAGGGAAGATTGATCAAAGGCAGATTGAACTTCTTCTTCGCTCGTAACATCCATTTTTATAGCCAATGCACGTCCATTGCCATACTTTTCATTGATTTCTGAAGCAACCTTTTCTGCTCCTTCAAGGTTTAAATCGGCAATCACAACATGAGCGCCTTCAGAAACAAAACGACGGCAAGTTTCACTCCCGATTCCACCTGCTCCACCAGTCACAAAGGCAATCTTACGAGAAAATTCTGCTTCAGAAGGAGCCAAGCTTAATTTATATAACTCAAGTGGCCAGTATTCGATATTATAGGACTCGTTTTCATTGAGAGAAACAAAGTTTCCTAGAGTAGTAGCCCCTTTCATCACAGCAATGGCACGATGGTATAGTGCACCGCTTACACGTGAATTATTTATGTCCTTGCCTGTGTTCACCATCCCGAGACCTGGGATAAGGATGACACGTGGAGCAGGCTCGAACATTTTGTCGTCTTCATTTTTGTTTTGTTCAAAATAGGACCTGTATGCTTCTTTGAAATTTTCAATCTCAGATTTAATGCTTTGGATTAGTACATCAACATTTTTAGTTTGTGGATCCCAATCTATATATAATGGAACTCGCTTTGTATGTACAAGATGGTCTGGACATGCAGCCCCTACCTTGGAAAGTACTGGTGCATAATGGCTATTTGCAAACTGTAGGATATCTTCTCCGCGGTCATATGTCAGAATCATTTTCTTTTCATCGCTAACAGCTCCACGAATGACAGGTAAGACTTTTGCTAAAATGGCCCTTGCGTCTTCCTCCAGTAAGGATTGATATTTTTGACCTCCAAATATACTGTTTTCAGTGATTCTACTATTAATATAGTTTTCAGCTTCATTTATTACCGCAATAGTTTTGTTATAGCTTTCTTCAGCCGTGTCACCCCATACCACTAACCCATGCTTTTCCATTAGGACAAGCTCAGCGTTGGGATTGTTTTTGACTCCTTCAGCAATCATTTTGGAAAGAGTGAAGCCAGGACGTATGTAAGGAACCCATACAAAACGGTTACCAAAGATTTCTTCAGCAATCTGTTTCCCATTATCAGCACAGCAAATACTAATAATCGCATCTGGATGTGTATGGTCGACATGCTTATACGGTAAAAATGCATGCAATAATGTTTCAATCGATGCTCTGGGGTGCTTGCTGTCAATCATACAATGGGAAAGGTAGGTAACCATCTCTTCGTCGCTCACCTCTTCACGATCGATAAGAGGGAGAATATCATCCAAAATAAGTCCTGTGAAATTATGCGCTTTCATTGTAGCTAAATCAGAGCCGCTTCCTTTGACCCACATCACTTCAATATCGCGTCCTCGAAAATCCTTTTCTAATGTCTTTATAGAGGTATTTCCTCCACCCCAGTTGCACACAGCGCGATCTGATCCGATCAAATTGGAACGATAAACAAGTTCTTCCAGTCCTTTTGTAAGTTTTGAAGCTTTTGCAGAATCCCAATAATTCTTAACCATCCGAATTCCTCCTTTTATTTTTATTTTTTCTTCTGTTTAATTGTATATTATTTTTGTTTATTTTTGAATATTTATTTTATTTAGTTTTGTTTTCGTTTGATTCATCTAATGATTGATTAAAAGATTTCAATTTGTTCTAAATAATTTTAATCAACTTGATCTAGATCACACTCCTTCTTGATTTGTTTCCTTACAATAAGGGTGGCTAAACAAATTACATTCGTTTAGTACGAATCCAACATAAAGGAGTTAATTACAATGAAAAAACTAGGAGTTCTTTTATTTGCAGGTTCCTTAACACTAGGATTAGCAGCTTGTGGAGGCGAAGAATCAAAAACTTCTGAACCAGCTACTGAAACGGCATCTACATCAGGTGCAGAGGAATTTACAATTACAGCAACGAACTGGGAATTCACTTCAGATAAAGAGTTAACGGTTAAGAAAGGTACGAACGTTAAGCTTAACTTGGTGAACGAAGAAGGTCTACATACTATTAAAAGTGAAGATTTAGGATTCGACTTAACTGTTGATGCTCCTGCAGAATTTACAGCAGACAAAACAGGAGAATTCGAACTTATCTGTTCTACAGTTTGTGGAGCCATAGAGGATCATGAAGGAATGGTTCTAACATTAAAAGTAGTAGAATAATGATAAAAGAGGAGTGCATAACAAAAGTTTGCACTCCTCTTTTATCATTATTCGACCGTTAGGAAAACATTTTTAACTTTTTTGACTACATAACTGCTTCCGCCTCTATTCTTGACATCTTCCACCATCATCGCAACTAAGAGGTTAGGTTGTTCCAAATCAAACCCAACAAACCAACCATTTTCCGTACCGCTTTTATCATCTTTGCTTGCTTTTATTTCTGCAGTACCAGATTTTCCAGCCATTGCCTTACCAGAAATTGTGGTTCCATGCCCTGAACCACCTGGATCTTCGACAACCTGCCGAAGATTTTCCTTAAGTAAATGGACTGTTTCATGGTCTATTAACCCTTCTTTCCACACCTTTGGCTGCTCGTCTTTTAGTAAAGACGGATAGAGCATGTCGCCTTCATTTAAAAGCGCGGAATATATGGTTGCTAAATGAATCGGACTCATCAATACCTCTCCTTGTCCGTAGGCTGAGTCTGCTAATTGAACTTCTGTCTTAATTCCATCGTTGGCAAGCTGAGAAGGTTTAACCGGGAACGGCAGATTTAATTCATCACCAAAACCAAATGCACTAACCTCTTCCACAAATTTTTCTACCCCCATCTCAACAGCTTCCTGAGCAAAATAGATATTATCAGAATAAACAAAGGCATTCCGTAAGTTTACTGATGCCTTGTCTTTTACGCGTGTCACATAATATCCGCCCCAAGATTCATCTTTTGACCAACGAATTCCATCGATTTCTTTCACGTCATTTGGAACGGTGATTCCTGTCTTTAAGCCAATAGCTGCAGTAATTGTCTTGAACACCGAACCAGGGGCATTCCGATTTACAAAGCGATTGAAGAATGGTTTTTTCGGATCGGAATTCCACTCCTCCCACTGTTCGTCAGATAATCCCCTTACAAAGGCATTTGGATCAAATGAGGGAGTGCTAACTAATGCAAGCAGTGCACCATTTGTCGGATCGAGTGCCACAGAAGTACCTGCATCCCCATCCAGTTGTTGAAATAGTTCATTCTGCAGATTGGCATCAATGGTAAGTTCCAGATTCTTTCCTTGAACAACCTCTTTTTCTGCGAGTGTTTCTTTTAAACTACCATCTTCCTTTTTAATAAAAATATGGACTCCGTCTTGTCCTCGTAATTCCTCTTCGTATATACTCTCTAGACCTGAGTTTCCTACCACGTCTCCGGAAGAATATCCTTTCTCTTTCAACTTCTCTAATTGCTCAGCCGTCACTTCTCGAACATACCCAACTAAATGAGCAGCTGAAGCCCCGAAAGGATAAGACCGAACTGTTTCTTCTTGAATCATCACGCCAGGAATTTCTAAGTACGGCTGTATGTCTGTTTCTCCATAAGGTAATGTGGCAAGGGGAACAAATAATTCTGGTTTTACCCATGTCGCACTTAGCTTGCTATTGATTTCCTCTTCCTCAATGCTCAGAATGCTAGCTAATTTTTCTATGGATTGTTCCCCTAGTTTTCCAGGTACCACTCCAACGACATTAGCTGGTGCATTAATGGCAAGTCCACTCCCGTTTCGATCACGTATTTCACCCCTTGTTGCTTTAAGTGTCTTTACGCCTACGGTATCTCCTGCCAATAATTGTGGAAAAATAAGAGAAGGCTCCCAGTTTACGAACCATTCTTGTTCAGTTTCATTCTTTTCCTTTACAAGAGTAGCTTTGTGAGTGAATTCAAGCGGTCCAGCACTTGTCTCCATTTGAACAGAATACACAAGTGAAGTTGTAGCTTCTTTTGGTTTATCTTCTGTTTTCTTAAAGATCCCCTTTATCTTTAAATTCTCAGCATTGATTCCTTGATAGATCTTTTCATATCTTGCAACAAAATCTTCTTTTGAAATCTCTCCTTTTGCTTCTTGAGAAAGAGACTTATACATTTCTTCAAAGTTCATGTTCTGCCAGCTTTCGAGATAAGCATTGAAGGACTCTTCAGGGGTTAACTTTTTCGAACATCCAGCAAGAAGAATTAAGAAAACGATGATTAGATATAGAGATAAACGTTTCATCTTTATCAACTCCTATACTAGTAATCTACTTATTAAAAAAGGTTCTAAAGATTCTTTGGCTAATCATATTGGCCGTACTATGAGGTGCAGAGTAGCCATCTATATAAGCATTTGGAACAATCACCGCAAGGGCAATTTGTGGATCATCAAAGGGTGCATACCCCGCAAAAGATTGATTCCATGTTTTGATCCCATTTTTAAAAGACTCAGCAGTCCCCGTTTTTCCAGCTACATTATAGGGTTCGTTCATAAAGTATCGGCGCGCTGTTCCTTGAGAACCATGAGTTACTTGCCATAAACCTTGTTGGACACGTTTGATGTATTCATCTTTCATATCCAAGCGATTTAACACAACAGGGTCGAGACGTTCGATAACATTGCCCAATGGTTCTCCATTATTATTTTGTTCCCGAATTTCTTTTACAAGGTGTGGCTTCATCCTGTAGCCATCATTGGCAATAGTGGAAATATACTGTGCTATTTGCATAGGAGTATATGTATCTAGCTGTCCGATCGCGATTTGAAAATAGGTACTTTGATTTGTTCCTTTAACTCCAATTGCTTCATTTTCAAAACCAATTCCCGTAGGCACACCTAAGCCAAATTGATTGAAGTAATAACGGATGGTCTCTATCTTTTCAGGATCATACTTCAATGGACCATTTCGTACATACTTGCCATTCATAATCTCAATCGCGGTTAACCACATGTATACGTTTGATGAACTTTCAATCGCCCTTAAATCATTGATACGATTCATAACATGGGATGAAGAAAAGGTTCCAGAGCCTTTAATATGTAGGACCTCATCCATTTCGGTTTCCCCTATTTTTCTTACTCCTGTTTGATACCCAGCTAATAGAGTCGCACCCTTGACTACTGAGCCTTGTTCAAATGCATATGTAAAGGTACCTGGTGTATAGTCATAAAATTTTTTTGATTTTCTGTCATATACCTTTCCCGACATAGCGAGGATATTCCCTGTTTTAGGTTCCATTGCCACTACGAAGGCTGTATCGAGTGTTTCCGTGTGAGGCTTTCGAATAGCGGTCAAGAGCTCTTCTTCCATAATCTTTTCTACTTCGGCTTGAAGTTTCATATCAATTGTAAGAACAAGATCTTTTCCTGGTTCCCCTTCCGATATGACCTCTCTTTCTACAACATCGTCTTCTTGATTGGTTGCAATTCTTATTTTGATCTTTTGGCCTTGTAAAAGATCATCATATTGTTCTTCTAAATAGCTTTTTCCAACTCGATCGTTTAATTTGTAGTCTCTTGCCTGATAGTACTCTGCCATTTCTGCAGGAAGACCCTCATCAGTCGATGTAACTTCCCCGATCATATTCCAAAAAGTATCCCCATAGTGGCTACCACGTTTCCAATCAGTGGTGACATCGACGCCTGGTAAGCTAGCTAGATTTTCACTGATTCTAGCAAATTCTATATCTGTTACATTTTCATTTTTAATAATAGTAGGTGTTAATGCAACCGCAACTGATAACTTGCGAAAAATAGCTGCTACATTTCGATCAAGCTCTTCCAGGTTCTTCTCACTAATACGTTCGAGTTTCACTTGGTATAATTCTTGATCATTTAGCTTTTTCTTTTCTTTTTCTGTTATAAGCTCTTCCCCGTTTTGATGTTGTAAGAGCCACATGTCTTTCAAATCACGTGTTGTTACTTTTTGAACATCTTTTTCCGTCATTGTAATCATCTGTGCAAGCTTCTTTGCTAAATCAAATAGTTCGTTAGACTTTGGATGCTTTGGTGGCGTAAAAGTGATTGCATTTTCAGGAATGTTATACACGATTAAATGGTGATTCCGATCATAAATCTTACCTCTTGGGACTGGATTGTAGATGATCGTTGTCTCTTCTCGTTCAACTTCACTTCGGTATACTTCTCCTTGGACAATCTGCACGTATCCCAAGCGAACGATTAAAACAGTAAATAGAACAAATATGATGAAAAAGATCAGGTTCATCCTTCTAGCAAGTTGCTTCTCCTGATGAGACTTTGAGTCATCTTTCTGCATTTTTTGTTTAAGGAACATTGCTTTTCCTCATTTCTAAATCGGATTACATTTGTAGTCGACTACGTTTGTAGTATAATACTACATGCGTAGTCTTATGATGTCAATTTTTTGTTTTCCATGTTCCGTTCAATTGTGAAATTCACATGAGAATGCTAGAATGCACTTATATTCAACTAGATACATAGAGGCTATATGTAGAGGAAAGAGAGGTTGACTGAACGTATGCTCTTAAATCATTTAATCATCGGCGTGATTGTGTCTTCGTTTTCCGTAATGGTTATTTTGACTATGAAAAAGGTGTTTCAAAACCATTTAGCCGCGAAATGGAGTTATAATATTTGGTATTTCCTGATGATCCTTTTATCTCTACCTTTTTTTCCATCACACACATTTAAATTTGATCAACTATTTTGGGGGAATTCTCAAGGAAACGCGTCTGTATCCTCCTTCGCTCATAATGGAAACCAAGTGACGAATAGCTTCAATTGGGTCCAAGATTTTTCTGTTTCGGTTAATCGAACAGATATTTCATTTGTTAGTTATGCGCTTGTAGCCATCTGGATTGTTGGAGTGCTGATTACTTCTTTCATGACCTTTCATGCATGGTTGTCCATTCATAAAATCAAAAGAAATTCAATTGTGATAAGGGATGAGAAATATCTTCTTCTATTTGAGGAATGCCGAATACGATTAGGAATTTCAAAACCGATCAAGCTTACGTTATCCTCTCTTGTTTCATCCCCGATGACTTTTGGACTTTTCCAAACTTACGTAGTGTTGCCGAAACGGTCTGAAGCATGGTTAACCATGAAGGAAATGGAATATATATTTTTGCATGAGCTTAATCATTACAAGAACAGAGATATTTTGGTCAATTATGTGATGGTCTTCTATCAAATCATTTATTGGTTCAATCCTCTGATCTGGATTGCATTTAGAGAAATGCGATTAGACAGGGAGATTGCCTGTGACACAGCCGTATTGAAATCGTTGGACACATGTTCCCATGCCGACTATGGTAATACGATCATCAATTTCATTGACCGCACAATCCGCAAACGAACTTTCTCTTTCGCAACCGAATTGAACGGTTCAAAGGAGCAAATCAAGAAACGGATTGAACGAATCGCCAATTTTGCTCCAGAATCAATGGAAATCAAATGGCGAAGCATCCTTATCTTTGGTTTGGTAGGATTATTAGTATCCCTCCAATTGCCATTTGTTTCAGCTTTTGCAGACGAGAATCAACGTTATGATTTTGCTAGTAAAAATATTGTGTATGAGGATTTAGGAAAATATTTTGATGGATTTGAAGGCAGTTTTGTTTTATTTGATGAGAAAAATGACCAATACTTCATCCATAATAAAGAAAGAAGTACGTTGAGAGTTTCTCCAGATTCGACGTACAAAATATATAGTGGCCTATTTGCACTTGAATCGAATGTGATTACCGCGGACTCTTCCATTATTTCTTGGGATGGAGCGCCAAATCCTTATGAATCTTGGAATACGGATCATGACTTAGCCTCTGCCCTAGAGAATTCAGTGAACTGGTACTTTCAAGCATTGGATAAACAAACTGGACTTGATACGATTCAAGCAAGCTTAAACCAGATAAACTATGGAAATGGTGATGTTTCTGGTGGCGTGGATTCATTCTGGCTCGAATCTACGTTGAAAATTTCTCCAGTTGAACAGGTTAAGATTTTGAGAGACTTCTATCATAATGACCAAGGCTTCAAGCAGGAACATATTAATACTGTCAAGGATGCGCTGCAACTTGAGGAAAAGAATGGGGCCATCCTCTCTGGGAAGACGGGTACAGGAAATGTTAACGGAAAGAATATTAATGGCTGGTTCATTGGATATGTAGAAGCAAAGGACAATACGTATTATTTTGCGACGAATATCCAAGATGAAACGGATGCTACAGGAAGTAAGGCCGTTGAAATCGCATTATCGATCTTAAAGAAAAAGAATTTATATTGAAGAAGGAGGCAAATAGCTGGTGAAAGATATCCCTAGCATTTCAGAATCAGAATGGGAAGTCATGAATATCCTTTGGAATCATGCTCCCCTCACAGCAAACGAAGTAATTGCATCCTTGCAGGAGAGTACCGATTGGAAGCCAAAAACGATTCGTACTCTTTTGGATCGATTAGTGCATAAAGATGTAGTGGGAGTTCATAAAGATCGGAAAATCTATACCTTTTATCCCCTCTATTCTCAAGATGAGTGTCAACGTGCAGAGACTGAATCCTTTGTGAAACGAATTTACCGAGGGGCATTGAAATCGATGCTCGTTCAATTTATCCAGGAAGAAACGCTTTCTGATGAGGATATTAAAGAATTACGTTCCATTTTGGAAAAAAACCCAGAGAAAAAAGGACTCGAGTGAGTCCTTTTTTCTTTGGGTTCGTACTAAACAGTTTTTGATTCCATTTATATTTGGCTCAAATGAAACTCTTCTTATTTTTTCCTCGTATCATTACAGAGTTCTTAAAGTGGTGGATTCTCCACTCCGAGCTGACTCCAATCTTCCTTTGGAGGTCCATATACTCCAAATGGTTTGATTCCAGCTTGTCGTAAAAGAACCGTCATTTGTCCACGATGATGGGCATTATGCTTAATGAGTCCCATAACAATTTGTGCATTCGTTTCTTGTCGTCCAAACGCATTTTGGACCATTTTCAAAGATTCGTCAGTCCATTGTTGTTCAAGCGCGATGGCCGCCTTTTCGCATACATCCCTCAGTGTAACTTTGATTACCTCAGCGGATGTCGGGACATCTGCACTGTTTTCAACAAGGTCTATCTTCAATCCAAATTCAGCTAAGTACTCAGGAAGACCTGTTGTAATATGCCACGCAATTCTACCTAACGTACGCCCTTCTGGGTAAACCTTTTGATTTAAGGATTCATCTGTTAAGCCCTCGAATACTTTTTCAGTTAACATAGCTTCACGATTCCACTCTTTTAAAATATCGGAAATAGTTGTGTACATTGTCTTCGCCTCCACTATCATTATAAAACATTTGTTCGCATTATGCGGATTGGATCAAAAAGACCTCCCAAGGTTTTAGGAGGCAAGTTTTCTTATTTTGTCGATACCCAAACTAATTTCACATTGTATCTGGTGTTTCCCTTTGTAAAAATACGATTAAATTTTCCTTCGGTAATGAGCGTTTTCAAGGAGATTTTCGTTTCATTGGCCCACTCATTAATTTTCCCTTCCCCATTATACGGAAACACCGAGGACTGCTTGGCATTAATCTTCACGAGATCATCACCGTCAAAGTGATGTCGATAATGATAATTGAAAGGCTCAGACTTCGTTTTAAGCTTCAATGGGGCACGGTCAATCAATTTGTTGTTTCGGTAAAAGGAAATAATATTAGCCTTTCCTGACTTTATTTCATCAATTTCGATGACAATTTCTTTTTGATTCATCGTATTTGCTCCTTTTTTGACCATATTTTGGCGCGTATAATCCTTAGTATCCCCTAATCGACTAATAGGAAACCGTTTGACTTTAAAAAGGAAATAAAAAAGCTTGTAGACCTGTTTTTCATAAAAACTTGCCTACAAGCGGTGTGAACGTCCTTATTACTCTTATTATACTCTAATTTTACAAAATTTGCTGATTTATATTTCAAAACAAGCGTTGACCTCATTTTCTAATTAGTTTTCTCAGATTTCTACTTCACATCAAATCATAAAATGACCCGATTCCCTAGTGTTTTTGCACCAGAATCGGGTCATTCATGACTAGATTTTAAACTGACTAATGATCATCTGTAGCATTTCTGCATTATCAGATAACATTTGTGCTGATGCTGTGATTTCTTCCATAGAAGCAAGCTGCTCTTCAGTAGCCGATGTAACCGTATGTGAACCGTTTGCAGTGCCTGCTGCTATCTCTTTCACACCATGAATCGAATACTCAACTTCTTTCATACCTGTCGATAGTTGTTTTACTAAATCGCCGACTTCATCAATTTGTACTACAACGTTTTCAATTGAACCCTTGATGTTACTAAAGATTGTACCAGCCTCTTTTACAACACCTAAGCCTTCTTGAACTTCTGAAGTAGCGGTTGTCACATTATCCATAGTTCTTTCTGTGTCAGCCTGAATAATATTAATGAGTTGAGAAATCTGTGTGGCAGATTGTGCAGATTGTTCGGCTAATTTTCTAACCTCATCAGCAACAACGGCAAATCCTTTTCCGTGTTCGCCTGCACGCGCAGCCTCTATTGCAGCATTTAGTGCTAGTAAATTGGTTTGGTCCGCAATACCAGTAATGACTCCTGTAATATTGACAATTTCGTACAAACGACCTTTTAACCCATTAAATGCATCCGCTAAAGAAGTGACGGATTCATTAATGGATTCCATTTTTTCACTTACTTTTTCCACGGACTGGTTTCCTTGTACGGACAGTTGCGCCGTCTTTTCTGCATTGGATAATACTTTTTCTGTATTATTAGAAATACTTTCCGTGGAATCGGCTATCGCTTCAATTACTTCGACGCTTGCATTTAAACTGTCCACCTGATGGTTCGCACCTTCAGATAGTTGTTGGATCGTCTGAGAGATATGTTCACTTGCTTTTGCACTTTCTTCAGAACTCGCACCTAGTTGTTCGGAAGAACTAGCTAATTGATGCGATGTTTCTCGAACGGTCATGATGATCGCTCGAACGGCAGTAATCATATTATTGAATGAAGTCGTCAATTGACCTATTTCATCTTTGGCCTGATACTTTCCTTCAGCTGTAAAATCACCCTGTTCCGCTTGTGCAAAGGCATCTTGGAGCTGCTTAATCGGTTTTACAATCAGTCTTGAAATCCAATAACCGACAGTAATAGATAGAATGATTGAGACGACAATTACGATAAGCAAATAGATAGATGTCTGCTGTGCTTCCTTTTTATCAGATTGATAGATTGCTTCTGCATTTTCCGCATTTAGAACTTCAATCTCTTCCAAATATTGATTATATTCATCGCTAATGGGATCGATTCTATCGTCATAGATGGATTGAACTTCTTCATTTTTGTTTGCCATAGCAAAATCGCTTACTTCTGAACTAATTTCTTCAAGTTCAGCCATTGATTGACTCATGTATTCATATTTATTTTTGATATCTGTTTGTAAATAAATTTTTTCAATTTGTTGTGCCAATTCTTTATTTTCTTCAAAAACAGATTGAATTTCTTTAATTAGTACTTGCTTTGTGCCCATATCGGGAGCAGCAATTATTTCTAAAATAGTTGAATCTATTACGTTAACATTACTTTTCAATGCAGAGAACAACTGATTTGGTATTAATAGCTCTTCATAAATGATTTCTTGACCTTTAGAAAGCTTATTAATAGCAGCAATTCCGCTATATCCAACCATGCCTAGTGCCAAAGTGGAAATGATTAAGATTACGATTAATTTTTTGAAAATACCGAGGTCTTTAATGCCTTTTACTTTTATTTTTGATTTTCTTTTCATTTGCCCATCCCCTGATTTCGTAAATATTAGAAAAATATGTATATATAATTAGTCATATTTATTATAAATTAATCTAATAGAATAATATAGGTATTTTTCAGTATTTTATCTGAATCCAAAGGCTTAAGAACATAGGGGGAAAAGTACAGTTAGTGGAACAAGAAAAAGAGCCGCCACTACGACTCTTTATTAAACTCAAGCTATCTACCCGTTAGTGAAACAAGCGCAGCTAAAACTTGTAGAAATTATAACTCTTTATATTCATATCCAGTTAATTTAGCTTTTTTAATTACACAATGATGGTGAGGTTTTTTATCATTATTTAAAGTAATTGGTAAATATTTAGGTATCATTTCTCCCACACCATAATTTTTTTTCTGCTAGTAACCAAGAAATCATTTTCTTCAGTTTTTTTAGGTGTTGGATACACATAGTTTCCTACAATATCAACTAAAAAAACATACCCCTATTTAACACTAGCAATTCATCATTTCTTCCAATAAAGCACAAAGTTTGTTTATAAATCTAATCTCTCCAAATTTGCATTAAATATCATCTATATTAATCAAAAGTCTTACTTTATCTAAACTGCTTCGTTCAATAACTTCAACAATAAAGGGCACTTCTCCTTATTAAAGGAAAGCCCCGTTAGTTTGAAAATTTATAGATTGATAGTAGCTAGGTTAAAACGTCCGCCCATGAGAATTACGTCAACATTATTTTTTTACAATCGGTATATAAATATCAAAATGCGGATCATTTGGATCTTGATTAGATGGATAATATTCGTGTTTTATCGGCATATAAGGATCATAGTAATCTACACTAGCTTCTCTAAATGCGGTATAATCACTATCAAATAACCATTGATGTAAATCCGTATAGGTCTTTTGTATATCTTCTCCTTTATTATGTGTCGTCATCACATAAGTCCATTCTGGAACCCTTATTTCAATCATTCCTTCAGGTATCTCCTGCTCCTCACTCACTTCATATACCGCGTAATGTTCGAAACCATTCTCAATTACATGATAAGATAAACCCAATTGAACATTGGGATTCACCCTATTCTCTAATTCATCAGCACGGTCTTTAACTTGTTGAATTACGTTTTTTAAATTTGGTACAATTTCAGAGAAAGTTCCCTCCCATTTCAATCCAACTGCCCGATAGCTTGGTAACGTTATAATTTTGTAGTTCAATTTATTTCCTCCCTTTTTCAAACTTGATTTACTGTGAATGCCATAACACTGGAAAAGGACCAGTTGTAACCCAAATGCCAGAGTTACATTTAATATCATTTTTTCAACCCTTATATTGCGCAATAATTAAGTGTCTTCTCAACGAACCACGATTGTTATACACTGTTAATCGTTACTCTTCACTAACCTGCTCCTTCAATACAATAACTTCAACAAAATAAGCGATAATCCTTCTTGGACTATCACTTCCCGTTAAGTACAGGATTCACAATCTTCGTTTTTATTCCTTCAGCATGTGGAAGTGGCTGCATCTGCTTTGCACAAATTAGTGTACCCTAATTCAGATTCTCCCCTTTTGTTACTAAATCCTCAGTTTATCATTTTTATGAATTATCTCGATGCCTAGCATAACCTTAATCTCCTAAATTGGAATGATAGATCTTCGCAGAAGGTTTCGCATAAATTATGGTCCTTTATGTAAAAAAACAGCCCTCTGAAATAGAGCGCCATTTAGTCCTATAGAATGTTCTTTTTGTCTTTATGATCTTCAAGAACCATTTGTTCTAGTTCAATCCTCATTTTTTGTGTTTCGATTAAAAAGTTTTCATGCTTAAGTTTTTCTAATTCTATCTGGTCTTGGAGCATTTGGTGTTTGGCTTTCGTTTGTTTTTGTAAGTGATCTGTTATAATCCCGACAATTGGGATACCGAAAATTAGGATAACAGCTATTGTTCCAGTCATATTGAGCCTCCTGACGAATTAGCATTTTATTCTATCTTACACAATTCACTACCAAATTCCTACAAATATTGGATATTTATGCTAATTGTTTTTAGATATTCAAATCAAATTCCAAGGACTTATACCTTTCCTCCATCCATCGAAAAAGTTCCTCAAAAATCATTTCCTTTACCATTTTTCTTCTCGTCTTATAGTTACTACGAAAAAGTTTCCTCTTGGTTTCAGAAAGATTGGAACTTTCTTGAAGAAGGTAGCGCGCGATCTGGAGCGTATCCTCTAATATTTTTTCAAGATCCCAGTCGACATCAATTTTTTTCGCAGTGAAATCAATCGTATCCATGTCCGTATTTTTCAGATACCACTTATAGTTAAATACAGTATCGTGAAACTGTTGTTGAAAAATTAATTGAAACCATGCTGCATTATGTTTACCACTGAACGCGATGAGAGGTGCACGCTTCCCATGTCCATCACAGCTAGAAATGGTCACAATACCCGCTGTACTCAATGCCTTCGTGAGTAAGGCTACACCAGTCTCTAAGACAAATGTATTGATCTTCGGACCGTGTTCTCTCCTGCTAAAATATCTCCAGCTATACCAACCATTTCCCCCTCCTGCTTCATGATTTCTGGCAGGATACCAAATGAGTTTCTCAAGTTTTTCTGATTTAATAAGTGGCTCTTGTTCATAAATCTTGTTCTCTTCCCATTGAACAGGAATGTTTAAATCGATCAAAAGTTCTTCTAATTGGTATCGTTCTTCTGGTGTATTACCGTGGGAAAAAACTATGTAATCTTCTTCTTGTTTAATTAAAAATCCTCGTTTTTCCAATGCTTGTGCTAGTGTATACATATAAGAGTAGTCTCCTTTAAACAAACTAGTAATTTATATATATATAGCAAATGTTTCCAATGGTCAATAGCATCAATATGTGAAACTACTAGAAAATACAGGTGTCCCTAAAAATAGGAACACCCGCATCCATTTTATAAAAACCGCAGTGTTGAAGTAATCTGATTGATATGCCCTACATCCGCCCATAGAATAAAGAATCGGTACGTATTGCCGCTAATGACAACAGGTGTTGGATATTGAACAATCAGTGCTGCTTGATTCTGCATTTGTGTTGGTTGGTCTGCTGAAGGGAAAATCATACAGGCCGGTTGTCCTTGGATTTGAGTCGAAACAATCTGTGGGTTGGTTCCGTATGGGCGAAGTTGATGATAGGCATCACTTTGACACACATCCCCTAATGGACCATCATATGCAATCGCGCTTACTTGAAAGAATCCGTTCGCTCCTTCATAACGTTCTCTTCCGTCTATTGCTCTTTGCCAGTTTGCAGGGAATTGTAGCTGCACGCGATAAGTTGAGCTTGTAAAAGTCGTTGTTTCTGTCGTTAGTGTCGTTTTCGACCAGGCTAGTGCTGTGATATTACCATTTGTAACAAGCTGAATCGGTACTGGATGCTCTAAATCGACCATCCAAATTTCACTGGCACCGCCTTCTGTATCACATTCAGATAAGTAGGCAACTTTCGTGCTATCAGGTGAAAAAGTGACAAGCGTCGAAAAGCAATCAGAGATCGCCCTTATGCGATCATTCTCTCCTTGCCTTCCGGATGTGCGAATTTGTGAAAAATAACCCCGATCCTCATTAGCCGTTGCACTGTAGGCAATAGAAGCTGAATCTTGCGACCAAGTTGGATCATAGTTTTTCGCAAGAGGTCCGCCCGTTACCTCGAATACTTGCCCCGTTGCAAGTTCAACTGCATGAATAATAGAAATGCTTGCTCCAGGACTTGTATAGAGCAAATAGCGACCATCTGGAGAAAGTCTAACATTGTTAAATGGTTCTCCTGTGTTCTCAGTTATTTGTTGTAGTCCAGTTCCGTCAGTACGAATTCTGTACAATTGACTAATGCCTGTATTATCAGGAGCTTCGAAAAGTAACTCCTGTCCGCTTGGGAACCATTGTACGTCCCTTACATTTGGCTGATTGATCCTTTGGGCTTGATGGGTTACAACATGATAGATGATGATTTCATTCCTATTGGAATAAACAAGCCGTTGATTATCAGGAGCCCAGTTTATGAAGGCACCTTCAGGTTGTGAAAACTGATCAATCGCCGTAAATCTGTTGTTTGTCAAATTGACGGCGTATAGGATGCCATTTTTTCCAATAAAAGCAATCCTGCTACTATCAGGTGACCAATAAGGAACTGAGTACGATTCCCCTAATCCGAATGTGACTTGTCGATTCGTTCCAATACTTGGATCATACATCCATAAATCATAGGTTCCAGAACGATTCGAAATATATGCAAGCAATCCATCCTCCCCAGGTGGCGCGTATGGGATCACCAATCGCTGTCCAGGAAAAATCGTTGTGGATGTAAGATTATTCGCTTGCATAATCAATTGGTAATTTACTCTACCACCCGTTACGACATTAAAACGTTGTGCAATGGAAAATAAGCTGTCGCTAGGCTGTACGACATAAAACGGAACACCTCTAGGAATCGTTAAAAGCTGACCTGGATGGATGATATAGGGGGACTGAAGTTGATTCGCAGCAATAATGTCTGCAGGAGGAACTCCATAAAATTGGGCAATCCTATAAACGGAATCGCCTGCTTGGACCCGATAACGATCGACCCCAGGTGGTATGGATAGTTGCTGCCCAATAAAAATGGTATCAGGTGCAACAAGATTATTCGCAGCAATCAACGAATCCACCGGAATCCCCCAACGTTGCGCAATCTGCCAAACCGAATCACCAGCCCGCACCGTGTAGAACATTTGCATGGTGAAGTCCTCCTTTCATTAAAAGTGCCTATACACAAATTTGAAGTAAAATATCCCTCTGCACTAGGCTATTCAACTAAGGAGAACAACGTTTCTTTCTAGGCAAAAAGAAAAAGCCTATTTTGGTGGAATAGGCTTAAGATCAAGAGAAGAACGTTTAATTAGAATATTCTTCTCTGATTCTATTCTTTATTTTTGATGCTCATAGCAATATACATTTCCCTTAAAACGGTTAACGTTGGCAAGACAAAACTGATGTACCTTTTCGGATACTTCTTTTCCACAAGTCTTACAGCTTGGTTCACTCGAAGATGTTGCTGGCTTTTGTATTTTTCCGCTCAGTAAGTCTACATGCAGTTCCCTTGTTTTTGGATCGGTATTGTTACTGTCCTTTATAATATTGAATATGGATGAAACTTCATCATCAGAAAAAAGTGGTTTATCATTCAATAATTTTAGGACATTTATTTTCCTTGTAATGAATTCTGACAGTTCAGTATCGTATACAATCAAATCGTTAGACTGAATTTTTCTCAACTCTTCATTAACTTTAAAGGTACTTCTTCGATTAAAAGAAATCATGGAAATATAAGCTTCTTCTGATACAGTTGGTAAGAGTGACTGGATTGCTTTTATATGTCCAATATTTTGATGAAAAGGATTCATGAATTGGAATTTCCCATTAAGCGACCACTTCATTCTATTTCTATCCCCGTAAATGGTACCTGTATAATTTTTCGTTTCAACTACTAAAATGGCGTGTGAAGTAAATATAATATGATCAATTTGAGAGTATCCAGATTTTGATTGAGTATTTGGAAGCATCACATCACTGAGATACTTGAAATCCTCCTTAGGCAATTGGTCAAGTTGAATATTAATCTTATACTCTCCAATATCACCAATTCTTGTGTTTTCGACTTTGGGTTTCTTATCAATTTTCTTTGGAAGACTTTCTTGCTTTGTTTTCTTTGAATTCATGAATAATTTGCTGAACATTTCGCTGCCTTTCTTATTGCCAATTAGTTATATGTTATATAAGGGTTTCTTAATCATCGACTGCTATTAAGAAAATTTTCTTTTGAAAACGTCCTTTTTTGTCAGCCTTCTGTTTACGGATTTCCTCTACCTTATTAAAATCACCACCGTGGCATTCACTTAGTGCATAAATAATCTCTAACAAATCGGCTAATTCTTCTAAAGCATCGCCATCACTCGTTGCATCCATATATTCCTGCAATTCCTCGAAGCTTTTCTTTCTAAGTTCTTTTATGTAATCTAAATTGTTTAATATACTTGTCGAGAAACTCTTACCTGATTTCTCGATAATCTCAGGAATACCATCTCGAATTAATTTGTCGTAAATAGGCATTTTAGACCTCTATTTTCTCCTTCACGGATTCGATAATGACTAATCTTCATTAGGAATAACATATCTTGATAATTTAATACCTTTGCTTACTTCAGTTGAGTAAGATAGGCTAATATCGGCTTCAGCAACAATATTTTTTACATTAAAATTATTTCTCTGAATTACAGATGCATATTTAATTCCAAACAAATGAATATTTGCTACCTGATAACCTGTTGGAGCATTATGATACATTCTTCTTAATTCTTGTCCTAAATCCTTCTCGTTCATAGCACACTTCCAATCTTATTATAAATAGCAGTTATATTAAGCTCTCTCTACCTATAATAGGGTTTAATCCTATTTTTCTTATAAGACTATTCGATAAATAATTGTAAAATCCTTCAAAAAAATCCTGTAGGTAAATGGTACGCCACTTAGCCTACAGGATTATGATTTATTCCGATATTATTTCAACTATCTTCTTAAACACAGTTGTCGGATTTCTGTTCAATTTTTCTAAAGGCACTCTTTCAGTACGCATGTTTCTTCTAAGCACAATTACCTGTTCCGTAGAATTGAGTTCAATGGAGATATCTTTAATTGTATACTGCTTTACCTTTCTAGCCTCATCCAAGTTCAAGTTATCTAAATCGAGTTTAATTCTATCAGAAACCCTTCTAAGCATTCTCCACAGAACAAGCTCTTCTTTTGACTTCATAAACAGTTCCGGCAGCTCTTTAGCCTCCTTTAGAGCAGTAAGAGATGTCATCGTATAATTCGCAATACCGTACCCAACAGGCTTAATTGCATCTTTCAACTGATTCCATTCTTTAATTTCAAAATGTACAGTATCTCCGTCCCACTTCACTTCATTGATTTTGCCATAAACAACAACGCCATTTTTAGAACCAATACCATGCTTCAGATAAAGAGCAACATACTTCGCTTCCTGCCAACTTTTTCTTAATCGGTCAACAGCAATCGTATAACGTCCTTTTTGAATACACTCTCCATACTCTTCCGCACTTGAAACCAAACCGACGAAGACTTTTTCTTCGAAGGTAGATTTCCAATCCGCAAGTGTTCCTCGAGGTAAAATACCATCATTCTGAATTTCTTCAGGTCCTGCTTCAATTAATCGCTCCACGAATTGCTCTACTAAGGTTGTGGCATTAGGAAGAAATGGCAAACCGCCTATATTCACCCTATCAATACTTTTATAAAAATGATGCTCCTGATAAGTATGTTCATCGAACCAGGGAAAAAGCACATAAGCCCCAAATGCTGTTCTCTCATATGGCCCATTATTCGCTGACACGATCGAATCCCGATAACGGTGCATTGTATTAATGTCATCCTCCATCGGACCAGGCGTCTTATATCTAGTATTGTAGTAGCTACCTTCCTGAGCATAATCAATCCGATATTTTGCATCAAAAACATAATTGTAGGAATAGTCCTTCCCCTTTTTTGCAATTGAAAGCATTGTATCTGGCTTCTGAGGAATAGTTGGAAGATTCCCTTCGTATTTTTGATAAGTGAGAATAATCTTTTCCTTTGTAACTGGATGCTGAAAAATCCTTTCGGCCGTTTTATTCACATCAAGATTGACGTAAAGTCCATCACGATTTACTTTGATAATGTCCTGACTCACCAACTCGTATTTTTGGTTAAGAATTTGTCCGAGCTTCAAGAATGTCCAATATTCATATAGGGTTGCGACGTCCTTTACAGACATTTGATAAAGCTTCCCTTGAAGAGCTAAACCTTTCGAGACAGTTAAAAAGATTTGAAATGCTTCGCGATAGCCTGGTGCCATCTGCATCACTAAGCTCATTACCGAACGTTCTAGTTTTCCAATTTGTTTCCAGAAATATTGCTTACACTTCTGTTCTAGCTGTTTTTTCATCGAGTGTAATTTTTTAAGTAACTCCGGATCTGGTACCTGCTTCCACCGATTGTTTTCATTTTCAATAGTAGTAATTAAATCCGTTAGCTTATGGATAAGTCTCTCCATCATCCATTTCACATAACGATTTTCCAAGGTATCATAGGTTAATTCCTTCTTTATCCTTAGGCCCTGGTATGGCATCAAATGTTTTTTGTCTATCTCTATCCCATCTTGAACTTTTATAAATAAGCTAGTTCGCTTACGTAAATAGCTTCGACTAGTGGAATCAAGTTTTCTTAACTGATCCCCACGAGCCCTTTCATGAATCGTTTGCAACTTGTGGTGTGGCTGCCGTTCGATTCGCTCGATTGCTTGTAAAAATTGTTGGAAATGCTTGCTAATTAATCGATAGAACTCTGCTTTAGATGGATTCCCTTCAAGCCTTGCTCTAGCACCCAAATAGGTTTTTCGAATAAAGTGATAGGCTAAATTATAAATCTCATCATTTACTTCTTCTAATAGCTTTTCATAGTCTTTTTTATAATCGAGTTTTACTGGAAAAATCTCAATTGTGACGGTTAAAATAGTTTCATACTCATTACGAATTTCAAAGGTACTATATCCTACCTCATTTTGGAACTGGAGATTGCCCATTAATACTGATTGATTTCCGATTTTTACGGGAGAAATAGCTTGTCTTAAAATCGGATGCTCGTGGTAAAAGGATAGCTCTTCTCCTGATTTGGAAATGACCATAAGCTGATAAATGCCATTTTCAAAAAATATCGGACGTAGATTCTCAGGAATGACAAGCTCACCTATTTCAACGTCATAAACTTTGTAATCCTCTAGACTTTGCCCTACAACAGAGAATTGCATGACATCATGTGAATCCATGGACCGATACTGCTTCAATCCTTCATAGCGCGCATGATAGGGTCTTCCTTTTATAATAAGTGAACAAGTTTCCGTTTCTATTTGTACTAGTTCGACATCCTCACGAGATCCAGAAGGAAGTAAATCCATCTTCCTGTAACCTCCTCAGCATCTCAGCCACTTTTTCAGCACTTCGAGGATATTTGGCGTGTTGTAGTTCAATAGAATCTTCTAGATATTCCATATTAGTGAAAATTGTATAAAGTTCTTTTAGCATTTTTTCCACTCTACTATCGCTTCCTGATATACGAGGCAATATTTTTTGTAAGATACAGTTATCAAGAGCCTCTTCAAAAGAAAATAACTCTCCAGTCTCATTGTTAGCAAGGTAAAAACATATTTCGTCTCTTACTCGATACCCAACATGAGCATGTACGGATTGCAGAGAATTATTAATTCTGACTAGTTCTTCAGTCGTACGTCCAATGATTTCCTTATGGGTTAAGTAAACATCTTTTAAATGTAAAAACTTCGACTCTAACTGATGATTTTCCATGGCTATAGGAGTTATCGAAGCAGCCTCTTCTAGAAAATCTAAATTTTGTAGCTCCACTCGGTTAAATTCAATCGTGTTCGCGCGGTCTAATACCTTTTTACTAAAAGGGTGAGTTGTTTCATCCATATTGACCGTTCCGATAAAATAGAGATTATTAGGAATTCTTAGTTCAAACCCAGCGGTTTCTTGAGAAAGTAGAAGTGATGAAACGATTTTACCATCTTCTCGTCTACGACTCTCCATCACACTTAATATATCACTGAAATAATACTCAACTCTTGCTAAATTCATCTCATCTAAAAGGACAAAATAAGGCTTTTCAAGATTCTCTGAAGCTCTCTTGATTACCTTCGTTAATGGACCTTCGGTAAATTCACCTTTAATATCGCGATAGCCTAAGAGATCACTCCCATCATTCCAATCCGGGCGAATGGGGATTAATGTGAATTGGCCATTATTCTCATTGGCACCAAGACTTTCTGCAAACCATTGGACCATCTTTGTTTTACCTGTACCTGAAATCCCTGAAAGGATAACAAAGGGTTTGGATTTAAGAGATAAAAATAGATTCGTTACCTCTCCCTTATTGTAGTAGAAGCCCTTACTAGTTATGTAGTTGTAGATGTGGGTAGTGAGATCTTTATAACTGAAATTATCTGGCATTTTCTCTAGTACCCTTTCCTTAGGATTACTTGTTTCGTATACCATCGAAGTTTTTCCGTTTTTTATGGTTATAAAGTTCTGGTATATTTCAACCATTTCGTTCAGATCTGATACAAATACATGTTCTTCAGGCATACTATTTAGGTCATATCGAATATAAGCAGCTGTTGAATATGCATAATCTCTAGCTTTTTTACTCGGACCTAAGTCTATGTTATCGTCCTTTTGGACCTTTCTAGACAATCGGATTGATTCTCTAATTTCTTGTTTAATTCTTAACATGTCTTCATTAGACGTTTCTGTTACACCTTGTGCAAGAGTGAGGTAAACATGCTGCATGTCTTCACTAAATAGATAGACAATATAATAGCCTCTCTGAGTTGACATGGTAATACTTCGATGCATAATCGCAATCCAAGGAACAGAGGCCCAATTTCCTTGACCAACAGACCCTGTTACGACATAATCTGTTGAATCGATGAAGGGCAACTGCATAAATTCAGTCGGTATATCTCGTCGAACAAATGCACCTAACGGATGACCGCCAAAACTTTCTCTTTTTGCATCTATGTATTCATTCATAATTCGTAATAAGCTATTTTTGATATTGCTTGTCATAAACTGCTCCTTGTGAATTGATGTCTCAAAATAGTGCTCTTTAGGTGACCAATTCTCATCAATTAATCGGGTGCTTTCGAGCCATTTAAGAAGATTATAGGTCCTTTCCTTTGCTACTGATTCAACCATTAGGTTACTACCCTTAGAATTTCGAACTATTAGCATTCCTAACTCTACTAAGGCCATTCTCTTGTCTTCTTTAGATAGTTCCTGTAATAGATCTAAACAAATAAGCGCCATATGAAAATAACCGATTTTAGGTAGGATATTCTTTATGTACTCATCTTTATTTTCAGCACGTGCGTATTCATCTAATTGGAACTGATTAACCTCAGAAAACTCATTTACAAAGCCTAGTAGCTTTGCATCCTGTCTAGCCCTAGACTTAACCCGATATAGGTTTCCATCTGTTTGTTGGCTTAGTTGTTTAGGGTCGTATTCCCCATTAATCATTTCCTCCAGAAAACTCTTCACCTTGTGATACTGCTCATTAGGGAGTTCATCTGTAAGGTATTCCATTAATTGAATAGAAGTTTTTCCTTTAATAGTTGTAACTTTTACAAAAGGTAATTGACTGAATAGAGCCATTAGGAATGAAGTTCTACCTCTAGTTTTTCTAAAGGAATCTGCAATAGCATTTCTTGCTGAAATAAATTCTTGCCATCCCTCTAATAAAAAATCTTTTGAAATTAAATCGTAGGGTTCCTTGTTTTTTCCGGTTTCAAATTTTAACCGAGATGATTCAGTTTCTATGTAAATCCCATCTTTATCCGTCTTGGCAATAATATTTAATTTTTTTGTGCCTAATGTTTGTGCTTGTCGCACTCTTTTTACTAGTTCTAATATTATTGTTTCTAACAATGTCCTTTCTCCTATCCTTTAAATTAGAAAGAGTTCTATATTTTTAATTGTTTTTATTGTTTGTATAGAATGACAGCTGTTGACCAATCCCTTTACCTTTAAGAGGAACTTTGCATTTGATCCCCGCGTCTTCAAGCATAGGGATCAAATATTCCCGATACTTCTTTCCAGCATAAAAATCTACTTCTTCTAAATCTAGAGTCAATGCTTCAATTTGAGACAGAACCTTTTTAGCCCAATCCATTCGTTCTGAAGTCTTCATAGAATTCAATGTTATATCGTATGGAACTATTAAATTGTGTTTATCTAGTAGACCATATTTGGCTGATAATATATACCAATCATAGTAATCTTTATTTTCAATGTAAGTAGTAGCTTTCCTAAACAGGTTAGACTTTAAGTACATTTCTTTTGCATTACATGGTTTTTCTGCTTTTAGTTTGGTACAACTTGTAAGTGCTATTTTCAAAAAATCCTACATCCTTTCAGCATAACAAGTTCGGTATTCTTATCTAGATATCTTTCTTAATCACTTTTAACTAAATATTAAGAAAAATATATGTTGGAAAAAATCGAGCTATCGGAATAAGGCGAAAAAAATGATATTTATCTAGTAAAAACCGCCAACCTTTTTTATTCAGAAGAGAGAGCTCCGATGGAGATTATAGAAATGGAAGTTAAATCTATTAATACATACCTACAAAATGGTTGTACGTAATGATTGCCTAATTGCCAAAGGATATGATTGACTCAGAATCTTTTAACATAAGCAAAATAAAGTTCATTCCTGTATCACAATTATACTATAATTTGCCAAATGATTTTCATGTTTTGAGAGAACAGAAAGGAATCAGAAGGAAAAAACTTGAAATTCAACATAAATTCACAATACACTATTTCAACTAAATGGGTACAGAAAAAATGAAAAGCAGAGTATCTCTCAATTATTAATTGATCATGACACTCTGCCCTATTGTCTTTTATTCGATATCGGTGGTCGGGGTCGAAATTTGTGTCAAAGTATTGATTTAATAGGGTTTTGCAGATGTGTAGTGTAATATTTGTGTAAACAGAAAAAAATTTATAAAAAGAGGCTGGAACAAAACCCACCTCTAAGATGAAAAAGCCGGTGAAATTTTACGACAAGTAAAATCTCTTTGTCATTCGGTGGTAAAAAGTATGTTGTTACAGATGGTACAATTCGGTGGCCGTAATCAACGAAAAATGGGAACAGCAAAAAGAATATGTGAGAGCGAAGCTTTCAGAAGAGAAAACGAGTGCCATCTATCGAATACGCAAAATCGATGTGGAACCAGTTTTTGGATTCTTGATGGCTAATTTGCGTTTCACTCGATTTTCTGCACGAGGAAAATCGAAGGTAGAAAACGAATTGGGGCTCGCGTTAATGGCAGTGAATTTTAGAAAATTCACTGCCATTAACTAAGGTAATAGAAAAATTTACACACAAAAATAGAGAAAGGTGAATTTGAGTACCCACAAATTCACCTTTCTCTTTATTAGAAGCTAGTTATGTCCCAGACTCTTTTTATTTGCGTTAATAATACCGTATACGACCTCTCCCCTGTCAAATTTAGTTACTAGCAATAAACAGAATTTAACTGAGTTAAAAAGCTTAATTATGTTTGAATTAATAAGGTTTTGATTCAACTCAGTTAAATAAGTTAACCTTTATATCATAATTATGTTAGCAAATTTGTTAGCAAGTGGTCGAGAATTATTATAGCTAAATTGAATGGATAGTTGAATTACTAAAATATTTTTTTTTCTTTTTGACCAAAAAGCCTAGTATTAGTATGCTTCTTCACAATATAAACATAAGAATTAAATACCCTTAAAGCTTTTGTTACTCTATCTTTAGTTTTCTCTTCATAATAATGAGTATCTATATGTATAGTCCAAGGGTTATAAAACAGTTAAATACATTACTTATAAAAGAATATTTAGTTTTTGTAAATTGTAACTGGCGAAGTGAATCTTGATATTCATTCTTATAATTCATATAATGCTAATGTTTTATATTAACTAACAATCTTTAAAAAACAGTTATTTCGTTAAATTCTGTCTATGACTTTATTTTTGTTCCCAAAATTATATTATCTTTTTTACATTAGTATATGGAAATGTTCCATAGCTGAAATAGGCAAAGATAATATAAAACTTGTTATTAAACCTTTATTCTTGAATCTAAATTAAATACTTGACCAGAAATAGAGGAGAAACTATCAGATACCATAAATATGACAAAGTTAATTAAATCATAAAGTGAATCATGATATTTTAGAACACTCGCTTTTTGTGCAGCATATGATTTAAATTCTATATTTTTATTCATATCAGTAGAAATAAATCCAGGACATAAAGCATTTACTAAAATATTATACTTACCTAATTCTATTGCCATCGACTTGGTTAAAGATATAACTCCTCCTTTACTAGTACTATAATTTGCTTGGTTTTCACTACCGCTCTGCCCTTTAAGAGATGCAATGTTGATTATTTTCCCTTGTTGATTATTTACCATATATTTTGCAACTATTTTTGAACAAATAAACATCCCTGTAAGATTTGTTTCTAATACACTTCTCCATTGATCATTTGTCATTTCTAAAATTGGACTGTCTGATATTATTCCTGCATTATTTATAAGAACATCAATAGACCCAAACTTTTTTGATATCTTGTTACACATTTCTAAAACTTCTTCCTCGTTTGTTATATCAGCTTTACATAATAACAACTTATGACATGGAAAACCCTTGAATACATTTAGGGTAGAAGGATCTGATTTATAATAATTCACTATTACATTTGCACCTTCATTTAAAAGTTTTAAAGCTATTTCTCTTCCAATTCCTTTTGATGAACCAGTTATTACTATAGTTTTATTAACAACATCTATAATCACAATTTAACAAAGCCTCCATATTCTGTTCATAATGAAAAAAGAACATGAAAATATAAATACCACAGTAAAAATACTGTGGTTAGTTTTCAATTAATACTTTACTAGACTTTACTTTCAGTAGATAATAGAGTCTCGCAAAGTTTATTTTCGCCGTAATAAACTCCTTTAAACAAACTAGTTATATCATCAATATCACATTTATTTTTTTGTAATTTCAATAGATTTGCTGTGAATAAATTCCAATTATTTGACAACTCAATATATTCATTAAATAAATTTATATTTTTTGATTTAAAACTATTGGCCATTAAATGCCTGGTATATACCATTCCATTAACACCTAAGATACTTCTTGCTAATGTATGAAAACCAAAATTCTTAGCTATTCCTTCTAAATTATTTAAAGTATTAAGCATTTCAATAAACTCATCGAATTTTGCTTGTAGGTGTTCATAATAGCTTTTAACATTTACAACACAAGAATTATCTACATTATTAATAATTTCTATTGGATCATATGCTTTTGAAACATCTATATCTACAAAGCGAAGAGTACCTTGTTCGGTATTTTGCCTAGCAATCATTAATGTTTCTATATCGATCTTTGCAAAGTCGACTAAACTATCAGATATTGTAAACTCCTTCCTTACTGGATCGTAATCATGTATTATTACTACATGATTATTATGTGTTTGGTTAAAGTTATTTTTATCATATGGAAGATAAAAACAATTTGTATAAACCATATGTATTTGATTGTTCTTTATCATTTCAAATGTTTTGAATAGCGCTTCTTCCTGATTAAGTTCTTCTGTAACATTTATTGTGATTCCAGTCAATTGTTTAAAGTACTCGAAATTTTTATTACTTCCATATATATTAAATAAAGAAGTATGTTCATTGTTCGACTTTACAATTTTAAAAGCAATGCCACCAAACAATTGAAAAATATCAGCAGGTTGTAAATCTATATTTACACTTAATTTTAAGTACTTGCTTATTGCATAGTACAAACAGTGATTACTTTGTGTCATTTATTATCATTCCTATACATATATTATTCAAACAGAATATGCAAGATATTCTGTTTGAACCTTCTAAGTAAGTTTTTTAAAACCCTAAAATTATACTACAATTTGTGAGCAAAAAATTTAATAGGACCTAATGCTGTGATCTTTAGTTTTTTTGATGATCTCATTATTAAACACCTCCTTTCAAATTTCTTCCATTAATAATATTTTTATAAAAACTAAATCTCTAATAAAATCTTCTAATTCTTCTCCAGAATATAAAAAATTCTTATCTATATCTTTTACGTCAACGAAATCACTTTTTGCATTTAATAATAAATCGTATATGAATCTTTCAATATAGTAACCTTCATTTGTTTTGTTAACAATTATTATCTTGCCATCTTCAAAATCATTAATTGTTAAATCTGGATTTAACTTTACTTTTAACAAAATTCTCACCAACAATTCACAGAAAATTAATATTATAATAAATTTTCTAATATTATGATATACTATATTTTTGTAACTATCAATCGAAAAATGTAAATTTTTTATAAAAAAAACAAAAAAATGGATATTTTTTCTCTACCTTGGTAATAAATCTGAGTCGAATAATGACAACTTTCCATTAGCCATTGCTAATCTATCGTTGTGATACATCAATTTTGCAGATCTTAAATCCCTAAAAGCTCTTTCTATAGGAATTTTTTCATTCTTTAAATAACCTAGATTCATTCCCGCAATATCCATCAATAAATCAGTTGCTTTAAAAAGCTCTTCTGATGCAAATATTTTAAGATTATTTATATTTATATTAAACCTTTTAGAAGGGTACTCATAACTGGCTTTTCTAAAATCCTCATACTCAACCAACATATTTCTTAAATATACATCTACTGTATCTATAATCAGTCTAACTTGAGAAAGTTTTATATATAGATAGTCAGATTTATTTGAATACCTCTTATTATGATTTTCCCTTATTATTCTTATCATCTTATGATAAATGTCCTTAGTGGCACCTAACCAACTTGAAGCCCACATAATGTGACCTACTGGTATTAGTGTTCTTTGAGTTATTTTTTCAAAATTATTTAATATAACAATATTCGCCCTTTCTAACTTCCCGTACAAGTGAATACCATTACTATTAGTTCCTCTCATCCCTAATGGATTCCACGATGAAAGTTGTCTAATTTCTAACTCATTTTTCCTAGCTAATACTAATAGAACGTCATTTTTAAGGCTGCTACTTTCCCTCCTTACTGTAATAAGAAAAAAATCAGCTAAGTTCCCTCCAGTAACAATCGGCCCTTCTCTGTCTAAGATGAATTCATTTTCAGAAATCCATGACAATGCAGATTGAGCACTAAATAGATCTCCTCCTTTTTCTACTTCTGTTGTAACTGAAGCAATATATTCTTGATTCTGAGAAATATTTTTTATTGTTTGCTCAATATGATTATTATCATTGTTTCGATTTTCAATTAAGGTCATAATCTGTTGGCAATGCATTCCCCACATCATAGATGTAGACAAGCAACCACTAGCTAATATCTGAGCAACATCTGAAGCTAATTGTAATCCTCCCCCTCCTCCACCAAACTCCACTGGAATTAATAGATTCATTAGATTACTTCGTTTTAACAAATTGATTCCTGCTTCAGGTGAAATATTATTACTATCAATTGCTGAGGCAATTTCTTTGAGCTTATCTCTTGTCATATATGCTTGAGAAATTACTTTATTATCTTCAATTAACGTCATACTAACGAATTCTCCATATTAACAAGTTGGATTACAACTTTCCACAATTGGTTAGCAGTTGAAAAAGTCTTTTCTGATAAATATTCATCTGGAAAGCTTATATCGTAGTATTCCTCTATTTCCAATAAAAGTTCAATTGTTGCTAGAGAATCCAGACCCAAGTCTCTTAGATTTTCATCAATCATGTTTTGAGTTAGATCACTTTTTATAAAAATACTTATTATTTTTAAAAATTCGTTATTCATTGCTTATCTCCCTTTTTAAAGATATTTTATTAATATACCTGACTCGGTCATTTAGAATTATTAACTCGGTAGGTATTTCTCGACTTAAAAAGCCAATTAAACTTGCTGTTAAACCATATGCTCCAACGTTTGGTACGAACACTATATCTCCTTGTTTAAAATTTGGCATATTAATTCCTTTTGCCAAGTAATCCAAAGGAGTACATAAAGGACCTACTAACATTACATCTTCAACAATATCTCTAATATTATCTGCACTGTATAACTCTAAACCTATGGTAGGTACACGTTTCAACCCTGCCATACCCCCAAGATTATTAATTCCAAAGTCAACAATACAATACCTCTTACCTCGACTTACTTTATTACTTAGTACAGTCCCAACTAGGCATCCACTGAGTGCAGTCAGGTACCTCCCTGATTCAAATGCTAATTTCGGCTTATTTTTAAAAATTTTATTTATTTTGGTTACTATTTCACTTTTTATTGAACTATAGTTTATTAAACTTTCTTTTTTACCAAATGGTGCTTTGAATCCTCCACCTATATCAATTACTTTAGCTTCAATTTTAAGTTTTTTTTGTAATCTATCTATAGTTTCCAGTGCAAATATGAAATTTTCTTTTAATTCATTCTCATCTTTAAAATTGGAACCATTGTAGATATGAAAGCCCATAAATTTAATATTTTTGTTTTTATATATGGAGTTAGGAATATTTATTATCTCATCTTCATCGAAACCAAACTGAGATGGAACCCCCGTCATCTTAATACTTGCTCTTCCAGTATTTGATGATGGATTTATTCTAAATAATACATATAAAACTTTTTCAGTCTTCATAGCAATTCCATTTAAAAGTTTTAATTCCTCAATAGACTCGACAGAAAAAAACGTTACATTACACTCAATTGCGTAAAGTAATTCATGTTCTGTTTTACCTGGTCCAGTATACAAACACCTGGACAAATCAGCATTAATTTCCAACAAAACTTCTAACTCGCCTCTAGAAGAAATTTCCGCATAGCAACCTAAATCTAACAAATGCCTTGTAATATGAGGATTAGGATTTGCTTTTAGAGAATAATAAATTATACTTCCTTGAGGCAGTGCTTCTTTTAATAACTTATATGCGAAATCTACTTTATCCAGGTCATAAACATATAAAGGACTTCCATATTTTTGAGTAAGCGTTTTATAATCTAACATTTAATTTCTCCCTTTTTCTTCTTAACTCTATCTTATTAATTTTCCCATTTATTGTTGCCGGGAGTTTAGGAGTAACAATAACCTCAGTAGGTAATTTATATTCTTCTAAATAAATTTTAAGTTCATTATAAATCTCCTTTTTAGTCCTATCTTCGCTGGATTGAATAAATAATGTTGAATGATTATAGTGATCATCAGGTGGTATCAATGCTGCTTCCTCCACAAAATCTAGTTTATAAGCAGCTTCCTCAATTTCCAGTGGGCTTATTCTGAATCCCCTTTGTTTAAATTGTGAATCTATTCTACCTATAAAATACAGGTATCCCTCACTATCAATCTTAAAGAAATCCCCAGTTTTCAAAACCTTTTGCCCATCAGAATTAATAAAATATGATTTGTTTGTTAAGTTACTGTTATTCCAGTACCCCTGCATGACATTTGGACCACTTACAATTAGCTCACCAATATTGTTATGTGGTAGCTTATTTCCCTCATTATCAACTACATAACATTCTGTTCCTTTTAAAGGTCTCCCGACTGAGTCTGGCTTTAACATATGTTCTTCTGGTTTTAAAATTGAAACTCTTTTGCATTCAGTAAGTCCATACATTAAATAGACCCCACAATTAGGAATTAACTCAATTATCTTTTTATAAATATTACTGTGTAACTTTTCTCCGGTATTGGTAATAGCCCTTAAATTTGTTAATTGGGATAATTCCCCAGACCTCTCAATCATTTTTATTAATCCTTTTGTTAAATGAGGAAGAGATGGAAACACAGTAACATGCCAGTTTTTAATATATTTAAGTATTTCTATTCCCGCGTTTTCCCAGCTTCCTAGAGCGAGTGTACAGCCGGAATAATTACTTAAAAATACTTGATATAAACCATAATCAAATGAAAATGGTAAAAAATTACCAATTATATCGGATTTTACTAAGCTTAGTTCACGTGCAATTTCCTTTGTACAAAAAATAATATTTTTATGGTTTGACACTACTGCCTTTGGTTTACCCGTACTTCCTGAAGTATAGATTAATAAAATTGTTTCATCCGAATCTGTTTCATTTTGAATAAACTTATTAGAACTTTTTTCAATCTCAGATATTACTGTATTAATTTTTTTATTATTAAAATTTGTTAATGCAAAATTCTCTTCATATATAAAGAGAGAGGGTTTGCAATCCTCAAGAATATAGTTAACATTATAGTCCGTAGTATCAGGGCTTATAATGACAGCAATCGCACTTACCCTTGATAATCCATAGAGAAGATATATCAGCTCTATTCTATTATTGAGTTTAAGTAATACCCGGTCCCCATTTTTTATATTTTCTTTTAAGAAAAAGTTTGCAGCTTGGTGACTTTTTTTTACTAGTTCTCCATAAGTAATAGAATTGTTATTTGTTATGATTGCTAATTTGCTCGGGTTTTCCTCAGCCATTTTATCTAGTATATGGTGAATTTTTTCCATAGAATTCCTCATCATTTTTAGTTATATTATCAATTGAATTAGACAATTGATTGAAATTCACGTTAAAGCTTAATACTTCATTATTACCATTAAAAAACCTAAAAACCCCATCTTCATCATTTGTGAATTCTGATACATAATTGGCAACTTTTTTTAATTCTGTATTCCCATTCTTCATAGCTATTCCTGTACCCGAGTTTTTTATAAGGGAATAGTCGTTACTTCCATCTCCAACACTAACTATATTTTCATTTGATATACCAAGCATTTTTGCCAATCTATTTACATTCACCCACTTATCCACGGAATTAATTGAGAGATCAATAATATCCTTCTTTCCTTTCCATGGGTAAATCGATATATCTTTAAATTTATCAACTAATAGACTACAAATTTGATGTCTATTATTATTGGGCACACTTATTATTACTCTTTGGAAATTGTTAATTTCCATTAATTCAGTAAAAGAACAATACTCATAATCTAGATATTCACTAACCATCATATTGGTTAGGTAACTATTATTATTATTTAACAGAAAAGTTTTAGTATCTGCTGAAAGTATGATATTGATAATCTCGAATTTTTTTTGGTTTTTGTATAAATAATTTATGATTTTTTTCCCTTCCCACATATATCTTGATTCTATAACAGAATTTTGTCTTGGATTCCACATTAAAGCACCGTTATAATTAAGCATGTATGTATCCAAATCTAATTCCAAATAATATTTATAAGAGTCAGATACAGATCTACCAGTGGCAAGAACTACATAAATTAATTGTTTCTTTAAACTTTGGACTAAATTTACCATTCTTTTAGAAATATTATGGTTACTATCTAATATTGTTCCATCTAAATCCAATACGAGCATTTTTTTCCAAACCATTTTCGATCTCCACTTTCCATATTTTCTATTTTTGAAATAATCCTTTAATGTCCGAAACCAGCTAAATCGAATTTCAATTCAATTTCTTTGTATTTTGCATCAATAGAGAATAATCTTTCCCTCAAACTTAAGTCCCAATTTTGTTGAACTCCCTGCTTATCATAGTAAATATCAATAATTGATTTACTTATATTAATCTTGTAAAAAAAATCCTCTGGGACAGTGTTATTGTATACTTGATTTACTATATATAATGTATAGACCACGGGTTCTTCTATCTTATACTTGGTTATTAATTTTTCTAACTTATTCCAATTAATATCTACTGATTTAATTAATTCATAAATATCACATATTCTCATTAGAATTACTTCTTGTTTTGTTTTAACCCAGCTATTTTTAAATGGGAAAAAAACAGCTTCATTGTAAAAATGTGCGCATAACTGGATTATGTGATAATGAGGTTCTAGGTGGTGACAAGGAGTGTTATTTATTTGAAACTGTTGGGTGTTTTCGAATAGTATTCTTGTATTAATTGAATAACCTTTTTTGAGAGTATTCCAAAATACATCCAAATTAACATCAACTGGAATTATAGGTATTTTTGAGTTGCCGCTTATTTTCTTAAATTCGATTAATTCATGTGAATACATCCTTTGTGTGAGTAATTTCCTACGAGATACCGGAGTAATCTTTTGGTTTATTTCATCATAATCTCCTTGAATAAATCCATAATTATTTAATATCTTAGTGACAATAGGTATATCCTCAACTTTTATTAGTAAATCTATATCCCCTAATTCTCTTAGTGAATAATCATTGTAAAGTAAAGGACCTAGTAATCCTCCTTTTATTAGTAAGACTTTAATACCTATTTTAGCAAATTCATCATTTAAATTTTGCAGTTCTTTATAAAAGATCCTATTACGCTCTGCATTTTGATTAAAAATTTTATGCATGGTTTCTCTTATTCTCTTATTAATTAAGTCTAACAAATCTATTTTCTCTAAATTTCGATATACAATACTAACAACTCTGTGGTGAACACAATAGTATAAAAATTTATTCCATTTTATATATCTAATATTGTTTTGTACGTATTTCTTTTCGTCTTCACTTAAGTGTGACTTAGAGCACATAATCAATATTTCCGATTCTATATTTTTCATTTTTTTACCAACCCTTCACTGAAATAACACAAGATTTAATAGAAGATAAATGCATTACTTTCTCTGTTATGTATACTTAACCATTGTGAATATTTCTCAAAATATGGTATACTATTAGTTTCATCTAAACTTACATAATCAAGATATATTTTATGACTATTGATTGGTTCCTCTGTATCTTTAATATAATTATTTAGTAATTGATTAAGTTCTTGATATAGTAATATGGGATTTTTTTTCTTAACTAAATCATTTTTATAACTGTTACAAATTCTTCTCAATTCTAGTATCTCCTCAAAACTCTTATTAGTGAGATTTGGTATTTTTAATTTACTAAAATTAGTAACCAATGGATTCATATTTCTCTTTCTCAGATTAAAATTAAATATACTCCTTCTATTAAATAATCTAATATCAGAATCGTAATAGACTAAATTATTTATCCCTAGTACCTTCGAAACAGCTAAATCCCATAGTTCATCCCTAAGATTTAGAACGTCACTGGTTATTCCAATATACGATTTTTGTTCTTCGAGTTCTTTAAATTCCAATGTTGATTGAGAAAATTTATTTCTAATATTTTCTGAAAGTATATGATAGTTAATTAAAGAGTAGATTCCTAGATATTTTTTCTCATCAATTATAAAATCTCCATCTTTTTCAAAAGACCAAGTTTTTAAAAATTTGTTATGTATTAGTTGCTCAATCATTTCACTAATTCGAATACTGTCACTACTGCATAAATTTCCTTTGATAAAAAAACATTTCTTCATCCAAATTTCATCAGCTAAAATTATTACCGTATATAATAGGTTGTTTAATATGAATTTATCAATAGTATGATTACCACAGTATAATACTGCATTATTTTTTACTTTCATATAACACTCTTTCTAGAAAAAGTATCTTTAGCAAGTTTAAAATCATTTTCACAAATAAAATAACTTAATGTAGTTAATCTAGCATTTCCAAGTTCTAAGCCAAGTTGATTTGCAACTATTTCTTGAAACTTTACAATTTGATATAAGTCTGCTATTCCAACCAGCCACGCATCCATATGTTTTAAGCTGGCACTTATGTATAATTTATTTAACTTAATATAAAAGTATATTAATGTATGACATGGACTATTAAAATTACTAACAAGATCTTCACTTGGATTATATATCGATATAATTGCTTCCTTAGATGTAGGATCATTTTTTAATATATATACTATTTGATTGAGTTGATTAATACCTTCGCTTCCATATTTATATATTCGTTTAAATGTTCTATCATCTTTTTTATTAATCATTTTATTAACATGTAGACTAATAAATTTTTTACTAAATGGATATAGTGGATGTATTACTTCATTAACATTAGGTTCTAATACTACTAAATCCAAGTGATTGATTTCTAATATGTTTCGTTTATTATGAGGGATGAATTCACCATATTCTAAGAGATATTCGATACTCTTTTCCCATACTTCACCTATAGTTTTAGCTACTAATTCCATTGTTTTATATCCTTTCGTTCCAGATTATAACTACTATTATCTGTTATAAAATAAATCTTATCGGTTGGGTTAACAATTTCTTCATCATGCGTGATGATTATTTTTATGGAGTTTTTAAAGTAATTTCTAATATTCATCATCAATTCTTGTTTAATTATATTGTCAAGCCCTGCGGTAGGTTCATCTAATATAATGATTTTAGGGGTTGACATCATAGCCCTAGCTATATTAATTCTTCGTTTTTCTCCATCTGAAAGCTCCCTTGAATCACTTCCATATTCCCATAATAAACCGTTTCCAAGTGAATTAATTAGACTATGAAGTTTTGTTGCTTCTATTATTCTTTGTGTTTCTAACATTGAAATAGATTCACTATTGTAATTAATATTATTGAGTAAAGATGTTTTTAAAATATCATTTGTTTGTAATACGCATACAACGTTTTTATGAAACCATTCTTTATTTATTTTGGTATGCGGAATACCATTTATTAAAATCATGCCATTATCAGGTTCAATTTGTCTCATAATTAACTGTGTTAGTGTAGTTTTACCTACTCCAGATTGACCTCTAATAATTATGGTTTCCCCTTGACTTAAGCTAATATTAATATTTCGAAGATCTTTATTAGAGTTTTTGTAAGCAAATGAAATATCTTTTAGTTGCAATTTTATAAGACCGTTATTATCTGGAATATAGCCTTTTTCATATTTTTTTGTAGGGAAATATATTTCATTTATTCTTCGAAAGTTAGTTAATGCTCGAAATAAATTCATTATCCATTCCTGATATTTTAAAACAACTGGAGAAATCCAAGAATAATAACTAGTAAGTGCAACTAGCCCACCAATTGTTAAAGTTGAGTTTTTCATTAAACTTTCGCCTAAAAAATAAATAATAAAAATTGATAATATTTTAAATATTTGACCTATATTAGCTACCAAAAAATTTATGAATATAGATTTTAAATTGGACTTTTCCCTTTTTTTTTCTATATTTTCAATCTTTTCTATTTCATATTTTCTTCTTTTAGATACTTTAAAATAATCATTAAATATAATACCTTGATTTAAAGTATCAGTTAATTCGATTCTAATATTTAATAGTTCTTTCTCAATTTCTTGTTGCTTTTTTTTGAAGAATTTTACAAACAAAATTTGAAGTAATGTAAATAGAAATACTATTGTTGTTATTTTTAAATTTATTTGTGCCATTAAGAAAATGCCTACTGCAATTGTTGTTGTAAACCAGATAATATTACTTATAGTTAGGAAATAAAACTCTCCAACTGTTGATGAACTATTAACCACTTTATCCAAAAGTTCACTCTTATTTGATTGTTTATGCCAGCCTATATCCTTATATAATATGCCTTTAAATATTTCTGATCTTATTTCTGCAGCTATATCTAAAACGAATTTATTTAAATAAGCATCGAGTGTGTATAATAATAAAATTATTATAGGAATAATAATTAATAATGAACCGTATGTGACAATTTTATTTAAAGAGAAACTTGGGATAATTTCATCAATTATTCTCATAGTAACTAGTGGAGGTAAGAGTAGAATTGAACTTCTAAAAATACTAGATATAATTGCAAATATAAGTTTTGCTATATTAGGTTTTAGCATTTTTATGATTAGTGATTTCAAATTATACTCTTTCATTTGTTAGACTCCATTCATTAACTCTCTATTAGAAACATATTTTGTTTCCTTTGAATAAGTTATTGATCCATTTTCAATTTCAATTATCCGATCCAATTGTTTGGCTAATTCAATATCATGGGTAATAAAAATGCACGTTTTCCCTTTAAGATATCTTCTTATGGCACTGAATACTTTATCTCTACTTTTCTCATCTAGACCTGTTGTTATTTCATCTAAAAAAAAGATATCTCCCTTTGACAATAAACCTCTAGTAATACCTAACTTTTTTAATTGCCCTCCTGATAGATTACCACCGTTACTTTCTAGCTTTGAATCTAAATAATTTTCAAATTTATTAATATCATTATGAAAACCAGTTGCGTTTGATATTTCAAATATTAGTTCATCATTTATATTTTTATTTTGGACTAAGTTTTGTCTAATTGTATTTGCTTCTATGTAGATTCCATGTTGAACATAAACCACATTTTCTCGTAATATATCTAGGTCTATATTTTGAATGTTGACATCACCAAAATATATTTCACCTTCCGTTGGAGAAATTAATCCAGTTAGTAGCTTTAAAATAGTACTCTTTCCACTTCCACTTTTTCCAACAATCGCCACATGCTCCGCTTCTCTAATATTAAATGAAACATTTTTTAATATTTGCATATTATTCACTGTGAAACTAATATTCTTAAATACGATATTTCCACTTATACCTTTTATTTTTTTAAAACTACATTCCCTATTTATTTCATCTGGAAATTCTAGTGTTTCAATAATTTTCTTTATTTTAAAAGAAAATGATTTTAATTCTAAATACGTATTAACCATGGTGCTAATTGGCAGGCTTATTGTAGGTATTAAACCAATTGCGGTAACAATCATTCCTATTGTTAGATTTCCTATAAATACTTGATAACCACCAAAGATTAAGATTATAGCAGGAGCTAGGGCATCAATTATCCGAACAAACGTCCTATAAAAATTATTAGCAAGATAGTATTTTGTGCTTATACTACTCCACATATTATTTTTATTTTTAAAAGTTTGATAATGCGACTCTTCTTTACCATATGATTTAATTAAACTTATTACTCGCAAACTATCTAAAAAAATGTCCTTAATTTTAACATCAACATTTCTTCTTTCTAGAGATACAGACTTCTGATGATTTCCGAATTTTCTGACTGGAATGAGCGCAAGTAAGTAAATAAATGTACTTAAAATAGAGAATAGTGGATATATATTATATATCAATACAAATGCAATGATTCCACTTATAAATTGTTGTAAAAATTTCGGAATTACCGAAAAAGTTATTCTTTGAATTTCCTCAATATCTCCCACGCCTCTTTCCAACAATTCTGCATCAGAATATGATTTTATTTTTAAATAATCTCCTAAAATAATCTTATTATAAAAATCTTTTCTAATTCTGTTACTTACTCTTACCATACTTATTGATTCAATTGCTTGAATAACCCTCTCTAACAGAAAACTGGAATATTGTAAGGTGCACAAATTAACTAATATTAATAGAAAGCCAGAGTTTTTAGCGATGATATTATCAACTAATTTTCCAGTAATAAAGGGAATTAAAGGAACTATAACTGCTAAAATTATTGTAAACAAAATAATTAGCACCATATTTAATAATTCTTTTCTTAAATAATATTCTTTTATGTAATAATAAAGTCTTTTTGTTTTTGTATTATTCATATTTTTACTCCCTAAATAAACCTTTCAAACAGACTTTACAAGGTTATGATTCCCCAAGTATTTAATTATTATTATTTTAATCTTCTCGATCGCTTCGTTAAGCTCACCATCTGAATTTCCAATTAAGAAAATATTATTTTTTTCTTTTGCTGCTTGTAGATACCTCTTTTTTGCCCTATATAAAACTGGATAAGTTTCTTGTTTTTTAATTACGTCTCTTTGAGAAATTCTTTCCAAAGCAACTGATAAATTAACATCAATCAAAAAAGTAATATCTGGTTCAATGCAATTATCTAAAATACTTTTAAGAGCTTTACTATTTAATAAGTATGCAGAGGAATATGCATCATGACAAAGTTTCCATCTATCCATTAAAATAATATTATTATCTCTTGAAAATGATTTTATCTCTTCCGATTCTTGAAATAATTTAAATGCCAGTATTATACTACCGTATTTACCTGGAAAGTTTTCAGAGTATGTTTTCTTATAATTAGAAATAATTTTTTCAAAATTATTACAATAAATTGAGTCACCTTTTACTGATTTCATAGAATTGACATTATAGCCCTCTGATCTTAGCCACCGTTCGATAGCATTAATAATAGTGGTTTTCCCAGCACCATCTATACCACTAAAAGCAATAAACAAATCTACTCCTCCTTTCATATTTAACCATTTATCAAATATTTTAATAATTTAATATTGTGTTAAATATAGGTTTGTTCTTTTCTAATAACCATTTTTTTTTACCATCAATTTGCATTTCATAATCTTGCAGTGAAAGTTTCCCCTGAATAAAATCAATTAACATCAATATTTCTTTTGCATTATGTTTTTCAACAAATTTGCTATGACTTTTATATAAATTTTCATTATAATAATCTTTATTTCTAGCATGAGCTATATGATAATTTGTTGCAGATCTATTAAGTCTTATTGACTTTTTTTGTTGGATTAACCTATAACCAAGTTCAAAATGTTCAAATCCCCACTCTATAAAGAACTCATCAAAAGTTTCACACAAATCTTCTCTTCTTACTGCCATATTACCAGTCAATGTAGCTAACCAAGATATCTTGCTATCTGTATCACCTAAATTATTAAAAAGATTTTCAATAACTCTATAATATGTTGCTTTTCTTGCCATCCTTCCATCTGATAAAACAGCATTCCATATTTCATTTAAATTATCAATAGAATAATATAATTCTTTAACCTCTCCAATACATATAGAACCAGGGTGGTTTTTTAAGAAATTGATATGATTTTTAAGAAAATTTTTACTTGGAATACGATCTGAGTCATTAAAAATTAATATTTCACCATTAGAATATTTAATTCCGACATTTCTACTATAAGCTCTACCCATATTGACCTTATTTCGTATTATCTTCAGATTAAATTTAGAATCATTTATATATTTATCTATAATTGTTGTTAATTCATCAGTTGATCCATCATCAATTAGAACAATCTCAAATGATTCATTATAATGTTGTAATTGAAATGCTTCTAAAACATAATCTAAACTCTTACTTTGGTTATAGACAGGAATTATTATACTAATCATATATAGTTCTCCTAACGCTACTACAATTTAATTTAACTCTGGCATAGAAGATAACGAATTATTTCGAATCTTAGTTTAACGAAATGGCTACTGTTATTTAATTTTCTTTATACCTGTATTGGTTATTTCTCTTCCAGAATCATAATACCAACCCGTGAGACTTTGCTTAAGGAAAGAAAACAAACTTAAACCTCTTACTAAACCTCTAATAGGACAAATTATCATTAACAGCAGACGCTCTTTTAAACTATTCTCTTTTAAGATATATTTATGAGTGTAGAAAACACTATATGATGATTCTATCCATAGAATAAAAAAACCAAATATTAAATAATTTATTGAACCCTCAGAAATTGAAACTACAACACATAAGAAAAGATATATTATATATTGAACCCAACTCAATAAATCAAAAGCTATTTTAGTAAAAAACATCACACTTCTATAAATTGACATTTTCTTATAATGTCTAATCTCTTTATACATTTTGATAGATACCAATGGAGCTTTGATCCAATTTCCTGATTGATAAAATAAGTCTTTAAAAGTTTCAACGATTGTTCCACGATCATAAGTAACTGTTGGGTAAATGGGTTCACCTATTAGTATCATCTTCTGACCAAATGGTACATCCTCATTTGGAGATGGATATTTCCCCACATTATATAAAAAATCACTTTTTACAACCATTCCATGTCCAACAGTATATGCGAATGGTACAAAAATTTTATTAATGTACTTATTAACAGAAAGCATTTGATTTCTACGTTCAAAACCATAAGCCCATCTAGTTTGAAAACAAGCTTCTAGTTTTAAATACAAATTTAAACCATTATAATTTTCGTCAAATTTGGTAGGTTGTTGTATCACATTACAATTTGTTATATTAATTATTTCTTCTAACTCTTCAAAAGTCTCTTTTAATGGCCTGGAATCAGCATCATATTGGCAAATATAAATATCTCTTTCGTTTTTGTTAATTACATCCTTTTCTAATTGATCCAACGCATAATTAAGTTGAGAAGGTTTATTCCCCTTATGATATGGGTAATTAATTAAACTAAACTTATTATCATTCCTAATTAATTGTTCTAGTATTTCTTTTGTTTCGTTTCTTCCAGTTACTAACTTCTCTTTTTCAGTTGTTATAAAAACACACCGAATATTGTTTTTTACATTTACTATCTCCTTAAAATGTTTGTATGTACTTTCAATAATTTTGGATTCATTAAAGACTGATAAAAGAATATAGAATTCTATTTCTTTATTTTTTTTAGATACAGGGGATGATTTATATAGATATTTCAATTTTTGGTCCTTAAAATAAAGTAATGAAGCAACAATTAGGAGTCCATGAACAAAAATAATTAAAGATAATACAAAAAATAATACTTTCATTTTAGAGAAATCTCCTTAAAATGATTAATTAATATTTCAACAACACGGTCCCTTTCATTTGCATCTAATAAAAGTCCTGTTTTATCGTTTGATTTAATTAATATTAATTCATCTGATATGTTATCATTGTTAGTTATTACAATTCCTTTTTCCATTTTATTTAGTTTTTCCCACAATTTAATATTTGATATATCTATTAAAAAGTTTGATTTAACTAATAATCCTTTTGTCCTATTGTGTGTATTACCTAATTTATAGAATTCTTTCTCAACTTCAGGATATTTCTCAAATAAGTCACTTGTATCAATCAATCCATTGTTACTTTTTGTAAATACTTCATCTCTGAAATTTATTTGTTCTGGAAAAATAAAACATGGGAAAACATTAAATTTATTATCTAATAAAGTAATTAGTTGATTTCCCAATCCACTTCCTAATAAAAAAAAGTAATTAATTTGGTATTTTTCCATTAAAAACATTATTACCGAATTTAAATTATCAACTAATATTCTCAAATCTACGTGCTTAAATTCACCCTCACTATCACCACTTCCTGAAAAATCAAACATACAGTAATTGAAATCTTCACGAATTTTTTGTGCTATTTGGTTGAATAAATATCCAGGACCAGTTTTATTTTGGCCAAACCCATGAACAAACACTAGCATGCTTTTTTTCTTTGAAGTACAATTAATATTTACTAGTACTTTTCCATGAACTGTTTGTATGTAAAAAGTATCCATCTTCTCATTATTACTTATGAATCTTTGCCCCCAATCAGTGATATCAACTACAACTTCATTTAACCATTCATCTGTTGTAAATAAATGATCTGCTTCCTTGATAATTTTAAGTTCAAATTTATTATCTTTAAAATATTGGCAACTATTTTGTGAAAGTAAATCGGATTCCGAATAAATGCCGAAATAATCAATACTATCTGGTAAAAGCATATGATCTATCAAATAATCCTTGTATTTCATTATTATCTGAAAATTTACCCAAGTGCCGTAATAACTATTATATGCTATAGTTCCATTTTTCAGGCGTGGTCTTTCAATAGAGAATTTCGTATCCTCTTCTACTATTAAACCATTGCATGATCCTATACCTTTCACATCATTTCTACTCTTTGCAACATCAATACATACTTTTAGACCTTCACTAAATCCAATTAAAATTACTTTTTTTATAAATGTAAAGTTCCCTTTAACTTCATCAATTATAAAGTTCAATACATCTGAAAATATTTCAAAAGTGTTTGTTTCATAAAATCCATCACTTATTCCTGCACCAGGAAAATCAAATCGTAATACGTGTGTATTTTTTTTAGAAAGACCTCTAGCTATTTTAGTTAACATAGACCTTGAATCGCATCTATCTCCTAGTAATCCTGGAACTAGGATAAAAAGAGAATCACTATGAAAATCTAAATTGGAATGAAACATTCCTCGCAATATTAGATCTCCATAATTAAAAGATATTGGTATCTCATTATGAATTTGAATATTCATGCTTACTTACCAGATTACAGATAGATTTTACTGTTTTTAATGAATCTACATTCAATTCTTCGTCAGGAATATCAATATTAAACTTTTCTTCCAATGTTACAATTAAATGCAACACTAACAACGAATCCATACCTATACTGAAAAGATCTTCATCTAGATCAACATTAGTTTTTAATAGTTCTTCAATTATTTCTCCAACAATTGTTTCCATATATTTTCCTCCATCTCATTCTCCGTAATAACATCAAGTAACATGTTTAGATAATTTAACATTCCAGTATAACGCTTTAATACATGAAAATTCTCAGCATGTTTAATTAGTTCATAAGAACAATGAAGTTTCATAGCTTCAACAATATCATTTACCAGTTCTTGATTTATTAATTGATCTCCAAAATAGCTCTGTAATAAATATGCTATTTGACCATAGTTCCTATTAAACTTTATTTTGTTATTTCCTGAATAACATAGAGATAAAGATAAACATGCTAAATCGTCCAATCTGTTTCCAAGGCGAATTGTGTCAAGATCAATAATCTTAAAAATTTTATCCTCTTTGATTACATTGTTTAGAGTAAAATCACCATGAACAATAATATTATCAATTAATTTATATGAATTTAAAGAATTGATAATTTCATATTTATAATTTGATATTTTAGTAATAAAATCATCATCTTCTGTGTATTTAAGATATTTATCTAATTCAGAAATAGCCCAGTCAATTTTAAGAGTTTCTTTAGTGGCATTTATTTCTTCTTCCTTAATCAGACTAGAAATATCATGAAACCCCCTTAATATTACTGAAATATCACTAATATCCGATATATCTGACTTTACTCCAGGTAAATAATCATATAAAACATATACACCATTCGGTATTGAAATATGTAAATTGCCATTATTTAATGAAATAATACTTAAAGTATTCATCCCCCTTTTTATTAAACATTTTGAAAATTCATTTATTAACTTTATCTGATCAATACTAAAGTTACGAGGATAATACTTAAGAACGTATTGACCATTACTAGTGTTAAGTAAAAAACTTTGTCTAAAAAGAAGTCTATTTATTACTGTAATATCTTTGATTTCAATTCGATAATTTTCACTTATCAAAGATTGTATTGTATTAATATCCATGACTCACTTCCTTTCTTTTCAAAAAATTCTTAATTAAATGCTCTCTTGTATTGATCAGGAACCTCAATATGTTGATTTAAGATTTCAGCTGCATCTAGCGCCCAATAAGGATTACGTAGCATCCCTCTACCAATAGCGATAAGATCAGCATCATTATTTCTTATAATTGAATCAGCTAAATCGGGACTATTTATTACCCCAGCAACAATCGTTGGTACTCTTAAATTGCCTTTTATTACTCTTGAAAAAGGCACATGATGTCCTGGATAATCTGTAGGAAATGGACCCTCTCCACCTGAGCTTATACTGAATATGCTTATACCTGCATTCCTATAATGCTCACAAATTTTTAGGACATACTCAATATCGTATCCCCCAACTGCATATTCAATAGCAGAAATCCGCATTATTAATGGCATTGATTTTGGAATTACATTTTTTACACTTTGAATAACTTCTGTTCCAAATTTCCATGGTATTACACCGTATTTGTCATTCCTCTTATTCGTTAACCTTGAGTGAAATTGATGAATTAAATAACCATGTGCACCATGGATTTCAATACAATCAGCTCCCGCTAACACAGCCCTTTTTGCAGTTTGAGTATAGCTATCAATTATTTTCTTGATATCATCAATTTCTAGTTCTCTTGGTTGATTATACATTTCACCTTCAAATTTTATTGCTGAGGGTGAAATTGGTATATTTATATTTTGTGCCTTTCTACCTGCGTGAGAAATTTGAACAGAAACTTTAGCGCCATTTTTTTTGCATAGACTAATAATTTCTTCAAATTTAGGGATATGTTTATCCGACCATAACCCTAAATCTTTATCTGTACTTCTCCCCTCAGGACTAACCGCTGTCATTTCTATAGTAATTAACCCTGCTCCACCAATTGCACGACTTGCATAATGAACCTTATGCCATTCATTTGGCATTCCTTCTCTTGCAGAATATTGACACATTGGTGACATTACTATTCTATTTTTTAAAAATAAATCGTTGATAGAAAATCCAGAGAACAAAGTATCTATGATAATCACTTCCAACTATTTAATTTATTTCTACAATTAACTAATTTTCTAAACTACAAAAAATGGCCTGCTTTGAATTGCAACCGGTTTATTTATATGTTCTCTTATATAAAAGGGTTCAATTCCGTTTAGTATTTTTTTAATTTCAATACCCATATTGTTTGTTGTTGATCCAAACATCAAATTAACTTTGTTTTCGCAATTTTCCGGGATAAAAAAGGTATCAAGCGGTTGATGAATATTCCATCTACTCCCTATTAATTCACCATCTCTATAACCATAATATGTTATTGGAGAAATATTACTAATCGTACGAGGTAATCCTTCTAGATTAATTTCAAGTGAAAATATCATGGTTCTATGGTCTTCAAATTCATTACAAGAAATTTTCCAATCACGAACTAGTAAATCATTATACGAAGGCATAGAACTTTTGAAATTTGCTAAAAATTTTGGTTCCCCAAATTTATTTATTCCTGCATCTATTGCTAGTTCGTCATCACATGGAACAAATATTCTATATATACCTATCAATTTGGTTTGATCTTCGCCCATTAGAAAATCTTTAAGATCTAATGTTGGTACTTTCTCCTTATATAATCTTGGTATACAATAAACTCCAATTTCAATTTCTTGTGTTTCCCCATGTCCGTTTTGAAAATTCGAAAAATATTGTTGATAATTAATTGTAATACATGCTTTTCCATTAAATAAATATGGAATTAGGTTAGTATTATCAAAGTAATGTCCTAATTGATCCTTACTTACTAAATAACCAACCTCAATATAATTTAACCCAGAATAATAAAAGTGTTTAGAGGGTGATTCAATATTTGGAAGTAATTTTTTATTACTTTCTATATAATCTATTTTCATTTTCTGTTTGACTCCTCAATATATTCAAAAGTAGGTGCGGCCCGAAAGTTATCTTCCAAAGGAATTTTCATTAATTCAGTTGCCTTGTTCCTCAATGAGAACATTATTATGTTACATTCGTTAAATACTTCAGGCTTCCCATTAATAGCAATATGTATTAGGTCCAATAAATTAGAGTAAAGTATATTAAATTCCTTTGATTTTTTTTCTAATTCTTCATGATTTTTATAGTTAATATGTTTGGGATTTGTATATATTTTATACACTTTGTCCCACTTTACTGTTATTCTATCTCCAAAAAAAGATTTGCTATCCTCTGAATTAGTATTTAGAATTTCGAAAAAACGTTGATAGTGAGACGGCCCTTCATGGCAGAAACTACTTTCATCTTCTCTATGACCTTGATCTATTATTAGATTTATTGCATTTATCGCTGATTCCAAGTCCGTTACTATAATGGATGTACCACCACTGTTATAATAATATTCTGGATGAATTTGTTTTGTGGGATCCCCACAGAAAAAATTACCTTCTCCAATATGATTATTAAAATAAATGAGAGCGTCTAATATAGTAGAATAAAATTCAGCTATGGAGTTAAACGGCTCATCACGTGGTACACTCTCTCTTATTTCATCTAATGGTGTGTTTTTTTCAATTTCTAAAAAGGTTTCTATAGCTTCCCTTGAGAAACTTTGAAGATTTATTTTTAACAATTCATTTTTTTTAGTCTTTATTGGAACCTCGTAAGGATACTTTGGTATATTTTCTTTATTATTTAATACAGGTGTTCCACCAATTGCGTTTATTATATTAGCAACTAATAACATATGTAACATTTCTTCTACTACGACAGTACGGATTATTTCTAAAGATTCTTTATTTGTATCAGGTTCTAATGTGTACATTGATACCAAATAAGGTGGTATAGTCGATAATTCTATTTCTAAAGCTAAGTTTAAGTAATTCTTAAGTTCATCAATACTTTGAATTTTGGGAGGTAAGCTAACTATTTTACTCATTTATCTACTCCTATAGTAATTTTTTCCTTTTCTAAGCTGTTATTAATCCATTTTGCAGACATTAAAGCTAAAGCAGCTAAAGTTAAAGTTGGGTTTGCTGTTCCTGTCGTTGGTAAACTTCCACAACCAACAGCAAATAAATTTTTATATCCCCAAACTTTTTGATACTTATCTACAACTGAATTATGAATTGATGTCCCCATTACATGTCCACCCATAAAATGTCCTGCACCACTAAAAGCATAAGAGTTATTGTTATATTGTATAAATCCTGGATCGTCATCAGTATACGAGGTGCATTCTTTCGCTCCTAAATAGCTATATAAGGTACTAGCAGTTTGTTTTGCAGCTTCCATTCCTTTAATTGTATATTCAGATAATTTATAATTAATTATTGGCCTTAAGTTTCCAAAACTATCTTTTTCTCTTCTGTCAATGGTAATTCTATTAGTTGCTTCTGCAGGTTGCTCTAGCATAAATCCAAGTTGAATTTGACGTTGATTCATATCATACGTGCTTTCTCTTAATTTTTTTCCAGAATTATTTTTTTCAAAAACTAAACTATTAATTATTGAATATGGTGCACCGTTAGACCATAGCCACCCTAAATTACCAATTTCAATTCTAAATGCACTTCTATGTTCACGAAACTTCCCGTTTCTTAAAGACTCTATCCCTGAAGTAGATCCAGGTCCTTTAAAAATCCCTAATAATTGAGGTGATAATCCCCAAGTCAATAAAAATGGATGGTCCATTAAATATTTACCTATCAAATCATTTTTAATTAATGATTTAAGCATCAACTTGGAATTTTCCACGGGATTTGCAGCCAAGACAAAAATTTTTCCAACTGCTGTGTATAACGAAAAATCATTTGGATTATTACTCGTATATGCCTTATATACAACCTTTTCTACTTTTCCAAATCCATCAACTTTTATTTCTGTTACTACAGCTTTACTAACAATTGTTACATTTCCACTTTTAAGTGCGGAGTCTAATGTTTTTAAAGCACTATATTTTGCTTGGATAGGACAAATGGGAACGCAACTTGAATAACCAACGCATCTTTTTCCTTGAAAATCATTTCCAACAGCACCTACAGGTTTGTATGGTTCACCTCTATAGCGATATTTCATATTAGGTATACCGTTTCTTGCCTGAGGTGTACTAGTAACTTTCAATGAATATTGATGACCTTGAAAAGTGATACTTTTTCCTTCTAATTGTTTAGATAAGTATTTATCTATATTTGACTCGGGAATCTTGTGCATTGGGAAGACATATTCTTTTCCAAACCACTCTTCTTTAATATTTAATAACTGTCCAAGTTCTCTTTGATCATTTACTTCACCAGAAATACCGATTTCATATTCTGCTTGTTCGTAATAAGGTCTTAACTCTTCATAAGTTAATGGCCAGTCTAATCCAACTCCAAACTTTGTCTTTGTCTTAAAATCATCAGGTATCATTCTTAAGCATGTTCCTAACCAATGTAAAGTTGCTCCTCCAAGATGACGAGTATAATCACTTCTATATGGGGTTGGTCCCATTTGTATAAAATATCCTTTACTGTTCATATAAGGAATTTTGCTGATAACATCTAACTCATCTGGTTGAGGAGCATGTGAGTTACTTGAAAACGGAGAATTTGGTGATTTGACACTTGCAGAATAGTATAAATCTAGATTTCTTTGATAATCCAGATATTTCATATGTTTACTCTCTCCTGCCTCAAGAATCAATACCTTCTTCCCATATATACCCAATTGTTTTGCTATTAATGATCCAGCAATACCTCCGCCCACTATTACCACATCAAATTCCTTTTCTGAAACATCAATACATTCATTTATCATTTATATCCTCCAGGTAAATAGATTTCCCCCAAGAGCCATATCCAGTTGGGTTGGCACCGAAAGGATGCGCATTAATAGCTTTCCATATCAGACCTTGTTTGTATGACTCTGAAGATAAGTAATAGTAATTAACTGAATTTATATACCAACGTCCTGTATACCAAAGTAGTATAATTTGCTTTATCAGAAAATTTAATTCTTCAGAAAAGTATGATTTATCTAGCGAGAAATCAGAACAGGGAACAAAATAATATTTTTTTAGTAATTCTTTTAATGTTTTGGGTTCTTTCGCATTAATGAACTCATAATAGTGAACATCTAACCCCGTACTTAAAAGGTCAACTCTTGTAAAACCAGTGATTGTCTCAGATAATTTCAAAAATAGGTCGTAAGTATTTACTCTACTCATTTTTTCTCACCCTACAAATCTATTAATCGAAAAGTTTTTCAACAAAGTTAAGATATTATTGTCGATGGTCTATTCGTTTCCTTATTTTGAATAATACTTATAAGTTTTTCCCAAAATTCAGGTAATTTAATTTGACTATAGTCCTTACCATTCCTTAGTAATGCTTCTACCTCTAGAATTTTATTAATGTCTTCATCACTTGTAAAAGGCATAGTATCCATAGCTTTTAAAATAGGATTATTCGTATTTTGAATTTCATGAGAGAGGTTATAATGATTACTATACAAGTGCAGACTTCCTGCAAAGTGTTTATATGTACCGAGATTAACTCCTAATTGATTTGCTAATAGTTCCTGAAACATCGTAAAACTAAATACATCATATGGTAGACCCCATATAATGTCATTTGACCTCATATATGTTATGCAATGAAGAGCATTATTCCTAATGAAAAATTGCAATAAACAAGTACAAGGAATATCCTTCGAATTATGATTTAAATCTTTAGATGTAAATATTGAAATTACTGCTTGTCTGGATGAAGGATCGTTTTTTAGTTTCTCTTTTAAAACTGACCATTGTGACTGTGACTCTGTATTTGTTTGCCCAAATATTCGTTTTCCATAAGCTCCATATAGAGTTTCTCCATCATCAGAATAGTTTTTATAACGTTTATTATAATAATTAATAATCTCTAACTGATTACTTCCCCTCAAGTACCATAAAAACTCCCCAATTGCAAAAGAAATAGACATCTTTCTTTTTTTATTTATGATTACTCTGTTTCTAGGGTTTGTTAATTCAAAACTTGCCCCCAAAATCTCCTTTGTTTCGAGTCCTCTTGGTGAATGTACTTCACCTCGTTTTTCAATTTCTTTTAATAGTAAAAGTAAAACATCATCCATATTATCGGCTTTAATCACCAGTAGTCCTCCTTTTCATGTCGTTTTAATTTATTCTTTTCATTTTCCCTGTGGAAGTTTTCGGTATTACTTCAACCTTATAGAATCTCTTTGGAATTTTATAATCAGATAGAAACCCTTTACAAAATTCATAAATTTTCATATCACTCAAGTTACTTGTTTCCTCAAGTATAATATTAGCCACTGGCCATTCTCCAAGTAACTCATGATCCTCACCATATACTCTGGCCTCTTTAATATCTGGATGTCTTAATAGTATTTCTTCTACTTCCTCTGGATAAATATTAAGTCCACCTGAAATTACAACGTTCTTTTTTCTTCCAACAAAATAATAATAGCCTTCATCATCCCTAAATCCCAAATCACCTGTATGGAGCCAACCATTACATAGTACTTCTTCAGTTGATATATTATTTTTATAATAACCTCTCATAACACTCTGACTACTAACTATTATTTCACCGACTTCGTGTACAGATAACTCATCATTATTCTCATTAACTATTTTTACAGACACATTCGGAATTGGTTTACCTATAGAACCTAATTTATATATAGAATCACCCGATAATAGAGCAGTTACCCTGGGTCCAGCTTCTGTCTGGCCATATGTTTGGACAAAACCTATACTTGGATACATTGAAATAAGTTTATTTAACTTATCTAAAGGCATACTCCCTCCACCAAAGCATATATGCCTTAACGAACTTATATCGTACTTATCTAAACTCTTAAAGCTAATTAACATTTGCAGCATAGATGGTACAGCAGTAAAATTTGTGATTTTTTCTTTTTCTATATATGAAAAGAAAGACTTTGGAAGAAACATTTTGTCCATTATTACAATTGTTGCACCTAAGTATAGATGTGTTAAGAATTGAGCTGTATTGCAGTATCCGAACAACATTGGAAGTACAATTAGTACTACATCATTCTCAGTTAAATTTAGTGATTGAATATTAGACTCTACATTGCTTATAAGGTTTTTATGGGTGAGCATAACTCTCTTTGGATTACTAGTGGTTCCAGAAGTATGTAACATTATGGCAACTTTTGCATCAGTATCAGGTTCGTTTATATCTGTTATAGTAATATAAGGATGTTTAGGATTTATCTGAAAAACAAGTTTAGATTCAATGTTAATTATTACAACTTTATACTTATATCCTTGGAGATGATTAATTAAATTATTTAGATTTGAATTGTTTGTTAGAATTAATCGGATCTCACAATAGCTTAAAGTACTTTTCAGTTCCAATTCTTTACTTTGAACTGAAATGGGTACAATTACCTTATTATTCATTGTTATTGAAAAGTAGGCTATTGCGTAATCAATTGAATTAGGCAAAAATATCCCAATATTATTCCCGGCATATTTACCCAATCCTTCTATTAAACAGCTTATCTGTTTTGATAAACTGTATAACTCTCTGTACGTTATTGTTCTATTTCCAAATTTAATTGCAACTTTTTCTTTATTTCTATTTTTTTTGATTAGATGTTTTAAGAGTATTTTTATCACACCTTTTCTCTAATTTCCCTCAAAAAGAAATTATAGGGATATTCCAAAATTTCAAATAATAGTTATATTAAACATTATTTTACATATATTTTCAATATATTTCAACAAATTACAAAATTTTAATTTTTCTAAGTTTTTTAATGAGCTAGAAATTGCAAATAAAAGAAATTATGGTTTTCAAAATGAAACTAGTAAAAGATAATAATAAAAATCAAAAGATTTCTAGACTTAGTACCTCTGCAAAATAATCTTCGAATTAGAGGATTCCAAACTCATTAAATTTAAAATGCAAAAAACCAGTTCCCACGAAATATTATCGGGTTCTGGTTACGAAATTGGATATAGAATTATGTTAGTATGTCTCAGACATTTCTTATTAAACGGTATAATTTTAATTGATATCAATTATTTATTTAATCCTTCTAAATGATTTCACTTCAAAATTATATACTAAATGTCTTTAAACAATTCTCCATTTTTCCTTGCTAGCTTTTCCATAGATATAACTAAAATTAATGATAATATTAAATAGCAAAAACCTAATGTTAATTCTTTTAACAGTAAAGAAGTTACTTCATATTTAGTTATCCTATATATAGTTCGAAGTGCTTCAATACTGTGGGTTAGTGGTAATAAACGAGAAATAAACTCTAGAACCTCAGGAAGTTTGTTTACCCCAAAATTAACACCACAAAATATTTGTAAGAATGCTAATGTAATATTAAGAAATAAATTAACATTGGAAAACACTAGACTTATACATGCAAAAAGTAAAGAAAAACAAAACATAGTAAACATTGTAACTAAACATAGAAATATAATATTAACTATATTATTTATTGGAAGGTTTAGGTCAAACAAAATACCACCCAGTATAATACTAATTAAGAAAACAAAAAGACTGTCAAGCAGAGGTACAATTCCTTTTTTTATTATCACATATAGAGTATTTGTTGGAGATGCAATATTTAATTCTAATGTTCCATATCTTCTTTCCATTCTAAACATATTTATAAAGTTAATCATCATAGTTTGACAAGTATAGTACACAATATTACCCAATACAACAAACTTCAAATAACTTGTACCAACTAATGCACTTGCAAGGGTTGCAAAAAAGATATAATGCATAAATGGATCAACAATCCGAAATAGTATAAATAATTTAATTGATTGATAGGAATAAACTGCTTTATATGATAAGGTTGTAAGTCCATATTTATTAATAAACATTAAATTGCCCCCAATTTACCAGTTTTACGTAATAATAATTCAATCCTTTTTATTATAAAAAATGCTGCTAACAGATAAAAAAGACTAATTAAGATTGAAATTGTCATAGTTGTATAAATAGGAGAAGATAACTGTAATGCTTCATATACTGACTTTATTCCCCATGTCATTGGAATTATGTATGAAACTACCTTTACAACAAGTGGAAATTGCTCAACAGGAATGAAAACACCACACATTAACACCATCGGGGTAAGTATTAAGTTTTGGTAATCATAAACATTTTGAAATGCTACAAATACAATCGCTAGTATCAATCCCATAACACTAAGAGAAAGAATTAATACTAATATTGCAATAGAAAATAAAGTATAACTGGCTATCTCTACTTTAAAATTAAAGATAAATTTAGCATAAATAAAACTTAATAACATAGAGAACATAGCTATAAACGAATTACTGATTACTTTAGTCATTAATATCGCACTTAAAGATACTGGAGAAACCAATAATAATTTTAATGTGTCACTCCATTTTTGAGAGGTAAGAGCAGATCCTGAAGAATAAAGTACATAACTCCACATACTAATTAAGGCAGATGCAATAACAAAACGACCATCATTAATATCCCCTCTATATTCATTGAGAAAATAAACAATTGACAAAAACATTAATGGTTGAAAAAAAAGCAAAAATTGATACATCTTATTTTCAAAATTAGTAAAGTACTTTATTTCACGAACTAACAATGTTAGCCAATTTATAGTTGTCATTTATTTATTACCTCTCTCATATGAAAAATATATGCATCTTCTAAAGAAATCTCCTTCTTTTTAATATCCAATACTTCTGCAAAATTAGAAAGGTATTTCATAATAAACTCAATATCTGCTTCATTCGCTTCAAAATTAATAATATAATAAGGTTCTTTAATTGTCTTAATACTAAGATTTCTAAAAAAATTTTCTTTTTGAAGTTTTTCAATATCATTGATACTAAGAGTTGCTTCAAAAAGATTTAAATTGTTACAACTCTTTTTAATATAGTCAGGCTTACCAATTAAGGTTATTTTTCCTCCTCTTATAAATGCAATACGATCACAGAGCTCATCTGCCTCTTGCATGTAGTGAGTTGTCAAAATAATAGTAATACCTTTCTCAGATAATTGTTTTACTATATCTCTCAATAACTTTGCCCCAAGAGGATCTAAACCAATTGTAGGCTCATCAAGAAAGATTAATTGTGGATTATTTATTAAACACCTAGCAATATGTAAACGTTGAATCATGCCTTTTGAAAATGTATGAATTTTTTGGTTTTCAGCTTCGTGTAATTGAACTAAAGTTAGTAAATTATTGATTAAATCGTTTTGATTGTTATTTTTTATTTTATAAAGGGTACAAAAATAATGCATATACTCTTTGGCAGTAAGTCTTCCATATACTCCTTTTTCTCCACCGTATACAAAATTAATTTTATCTCTAATTTTATTACTATCCGACACTACATCATAACCGAAGATCTTGACTTCACCACTTGTAGGTAATAATAATGTTGTTAATATTTTAATAGTAGTAGTTTTACCTGCACCATTTGGTCCTAACAAACCAAATACTTCTCCTTTTTCTACTTCAAATGACACATTATCTAATGCAGTCTTTAATCCCTCTTTTAATTTATAAGTACGAGATAGTCCATTTACTTCTATAATTTTACTCATAGTTTTCCTCCACACTTCAGATTATCGTGATTATAATAACAATATTTTCTAGATTTTTCTATATATTTTAAATTAATTGTATATTTAACAAGGATTTATTATTGGTAATATAAGCTTTAAAAAAACTTATAAATAAGAAAATTTGAAGGTTTCTTTCTCTCCTATTTTTTATCTATAAAATACTTTGAAATAATAGAGTTTTAGCATTCAAATGAATTGTAAGTTAATAAATAATAGAGTTCTGGAAAATTCCCTTATAAATGGAACCTTAATGATCCTTTTTAATTACAAATTCTACTTGTACTTTAAACAAAGTTACATAGGATGTATAATATGTAAGTAATATTCCTTTGATGAAACCAACTAGTTTTAGTTACATATTAATCTGATTTAATATTCTATCCTGTAATTATAGATAAGTTGTTTTTTCAATGAATAAGAGGTTCAAATAGTATTATTTCTATTTTTATGATTTTTGGTTTAAAAAAAACAAAGTTCCTTTCCCATAAATGGAAGGACCTAAAAAATTATTTAATGTTGTCTTTATTTCTTTAATTAGATTAAATTGGTCCTTGTTAACCATTATATAAATTCCTCTCTCAAAACTCTCTTGGTTCTCCTGTATTTTAATAAATATAAATCCACTCGATTCATTAACTCATAAAGCTATTGGTTTGGAGATGTCTTAATAAACTAGTAGATGTAACCCAATGACACATTAGTAAGATTTCATCCAAGTAAACTCTATTCGCTGCACTCGGATGATTTTTACACATTTTGGAATAAATTTCTTCATTGTTAAAAAAATATGTGCAATTACTATTTTTTAATGAAGAACAGAGATTATTTATTAATTTAATTGCTACCTCTTATTCCTTTCCGAATGGAAATATTTCATTCTTTAAAACCATTATTTCTCCACCTTTCCTAATTTTTTCTCCCCTTACCATATTCTTCACCTTCTAAAGTTTTCCCTTCTTCACTACCTTGCCTTTGGAGTAAAATTTATGCCTTATCCATACGAGTTAGCGTACAAATCTGTATCATTTCTGCTTTGATCCCCGAAGCAGACTAATAACCTCTTTATTGAGTTACTATGATGTTTTGTTTCCATTTTCTATTTTAATTACAATATAAAATTTACATTCTATTGAAAAATCCTTTCTTATAGCGTTTATAATTTATGGCTTGTCATGAAGCTATCAATAATTAGTTTCATTTAATCATTTATATCGTGTGAAACTTAATAGCCTGTTCCTAAATCCCAACTTGTCTCTTTCTATCATTTTAAAACCGGAAGATGAAAAGATTATGCTAGGAGAAGAAGATGATAAACTCACAATACAAATTTTTAAAGATATGTATGAGTAGTCCCTTTACAATATTTTCAATTCTTTATTTCTTTGTGTAAAAAATTTGTGTAAAAGAAATCAATAAATATGTAAAACGTGTGTAAACAAAATCAATTCCTATCGTTTTCTAACTTATTCTTGGAAAAAAAAATACTCATAAACATTGATTCATCAACATTTACGAGTATTTAATGCTTAATTAAAATTGACCAAAATTGAGTAGATAGTACCGATGGTCGGGGTCTAACTTCAAAAAATTCATTAATTCAATCTTTCTACTTATTATTCGTCTTTTTCTCTTCTTTTCGCTTCTCAGGTTCCAACACCATCATGTAAGTTCCGTTAGAAGCTTCCGTAGTTAATTTCTTTAATTGCTCAGCAGTTTGAATTTTAGTATTAAATGATGTTAATCTAGTTGGAATGTATAAAGAAGAATGATTGCTTAATATGATGAGAGTTTTTCCTTTGATGTTAGAAGTTCTTCTTATTTGGTAGGGGTTGAACCAGATGTTGTCTTCGTGTGTGAGGGATCTTGTTGGGAACAGAATGACTTCTTGATAAGGATTGGCTACAACTGGAACCATTTTATCCATCTTCATTATCCATTTGGATGATTCAATTGCGCCATCTAAGGTGAAGCCTGTACACCTCAAACTGTACGCTAACACTTCAATGGGAGATTTGTTTATAAAGATAGTTCTATCGGTTTCAACAATTTGTGTGAAGGGATTTCCATACCGGTCATAATGGCCGATCATATACATAAATGAACGAGTGATAATATAATGACCTTGAATAAACAACTTAATCTTCTCCTTTATTAGGCTGCTGCCTGTCATTTGTTACATAACTTTAGAAGCAATATAAAATGGATTCACCTCAGTGTCTTCCTCGGATCTTTATGTAAGTATGTTTGTGGTTGAGAAAGAAAACGTTTACATTCGCGTGTGCACGCAACTGGTATCTCAGATTCTATGCCAGATTGGTTAAGTGATTCACTTACAACATCATCGAACGTGATGATACGTCGTACATCCGTAATTCCCAATGCATCTGCAATACTATTTATATGACCAAAATGAATATTTTGTCGCTTATGATTTGCCAGTTCATGAAGTGTAGCATTTCGAATACCGGTTCTCCTTCCTAATTCTCTCATTGAGATATTATTTTCATCTAATAACTTGTGAATCATAACCCGTAAATCTTTCCCCACCTTTACACCACATCCCATCTATACTAGTTTACAAGAAAAAAATACCATATTCCGAAATAATATGTGATACGTCAATACGTATCATTTTTATCAAATTATGTCGAAATAGTGAAAATATACTGTTATATTGTCGTAAGAATACCGAATGAGAGGAATCATTTCATCCCCATGACCAACAAGTACAATACTAAAAGTTCAAAATAACTTAGGTCGGATTCTCCCCCATTCGGTGCAAATTCAATCAAATCTTCATACATAAGAACGAATCATCAATTGCTTCGTGATGCAGTTTGTAGTATTCAACAAATTCTGCAACTCTATCATTTGTAAGGCTTCTAACTTTCATATGATTCTCTGATCAAGCAGAACGATACGAAATCATCCAAGTATACATAGACCAAAATAACCCAAACTAACAGAGGAAAGGATTGCAATGATTTACCAAAAATTCATAAGCATGAAGAGGGAAAAACTCAAATAAGGATCTATTTTTTGAAACGTTAGTTCTAATATATTTCAAATTATATTCACTTAAGAGTTCAATAAGGAAAGTGGACCATGGATACCATAATCTATTTTTTGCTTTGTATGGGTTACCTCATTTTATTGTTCATTGGAATTCATTTAGCGAAACATCACGGATGGAAAAATAGTGGGAATGTCCTGATGCTAGTGATTCTCGCTTTAATTTATGATAACGGAATTCTAGCACTTGGAAAATATGTAGGTGAAGGAGACTTACTGAAAACATTAAACCTAGTGAGATACTGGTTACATGCTTTCTTCACACCCTTACTTGTCCTATTTGCCTGGAATACTTTAACGAAGGTAAATCTTCCATGGACAAAAACAAGTATGATTCAATGGCTTGTTGTCGTATTTACTCTATGTTTAATGCTCATTGAACTTACCACAGTTGTTTGGGGTATTTCTCTCGAATCGAGCTGGAAGTTTGGCGTGTTAAGCTATAAGGAAGCAGGAGACACTGGTGGTCCTCCCATCATGATAATTAGTGTCTCAATCATCTTGTTAATTACATCTATCATCGTTTGGTGGAGAGAAAAATGGCCATGGTATTGCGTAGGAGTCTTATTTTTGGGAATCATACCGATTGGTCACTTTCTTCTAAAAACTGGAGCTTTTCATAATATATCGGAGTTCATTTTAATGATGTTTCTGCTCACTACAAAAGCTCACCAGGATCGAATTAGTTCCTCCTCAAGGTAGGAGGAACAATTTCTTTAGCGCCTCTTACACACTCTCCAATTAGTCGGCCCAAGGTTCTTGCTAAAGACGGGCATCAGCAAGGAAGAACGACCCCGATCCCGATCCTGTTAATCTCACGCGTGCTTGAAAGACCTTGTTGAAGAGCGCTTGCGATTCCCATAAAAACACCCCAATTGAGTTCACTCAGATACCAAAGAGGAAAGACGTAGCATTTGTCATATCGCGAATGAAAGTTTCGCCGTCAACTTCCCCTTTAATAATCCCTCACATACCAACCCGACACCGCTGGAAATTTCACATGTTCCTTCTTCAAATCCCGAAAAGTGAGGGTTTCGTTTCCCCTCACCAGTTCGTATTCTAGCAATTGTTGCTGACAGTTCAGAGGTGGTTTGTGGTAGGTTTTTATATAAAACTGAGTTGCTTCCTCTTGACTGGCTGCAAAGATGAAAACAAATTTGTTTTGGTCCATTTTGAGTGAGAATATTTTGATAGGATGAAATCCTAATTTATTTTCTTTGATCATCGCAGCTACTTGTTCGTGATTGGCCTTCTCCAAGTCAACATTGGAGACATCATCGTCTAAGGTGATCTGCTTATTTTCGAGGAGATGCTGGATATAATAGGCTAACATCGGCTCTTCATAGTGAATAGAATCGAGATAGAGCGTTCTAACCTTCATGATTGTGCTCCATTATTTTTCCTGTATATTCGTTATATTTAACTATGACGGTACCTGTTGGGCCATTTCGGTTCTTGGCGACGATGATCTCAAGAGAATCATCTTTTAGCGCTCTATCATAATATTTTTCACGAAATAGAAAAAGAATTAGATCGGCATCCTGCTCGATACTCCCAGATTCACGGATATCGGACATTTGTGGTCGTTTAATGGCTCTTGATTCGACACTTCGGTTCAGCTGTGCTAAGCAAATCATAGGGCAGTTAAACTCTTTTGCGATCTTTTTCAAATTTCTCGATATCTCCGACACCTGGTAATGGGTATTTCCGCCGTAAATATCATTAGCTTGAATTAACGTTAGGTAATCGATGAAAATAATGGGCTTTTTGTCTGAAAACTGATGCATGAGTTTTCTAATTTTGGCTCGCATTTCAGGAATGGACTGGCTAGAGCGATCAAAGATTTGAATATTTGTTTCGTTGACTTCATTTATGACACCGGGCCACTTTTCTTTTTGCTTATCCTTCAACCATTTTGCTGTATTCCGTAGTTTCATTCGATTAAATTCTCCAGTAGAGGCAACAAGTCTAGAGGTGAGTAATTTTTGAGGCATTTCCAGTGAGAAAATAATAGGCAAATAACCACACCACCCCGCTTCCTTGGCAAAGTGAAGCATCACGTCCGTCTTCCCCATCGACGGTCTTGCTGCAAGGATGGCAACCTCACCATCCTGCCAACCACCTGTCAATTTATCCATCTCATTGATGCCAGACGTAGCCGTCAGTACCTGTTCCCCTTCTTCCCATGGCGAATTATAGATATCTGCTAAGCAGTCTGTGATCGAATGGTAGTCATCTACCTTCCTTTCGCTGATTTTTTCTAGGCGCTCGATGACATCTCCAATTTCCCAATCGTTCATTGCGCCCAAGGTCAAGATACTCCGCTTTTCCCGTTCCCTCCATAGCTCTAGGATAAGTCCCTCCACTTCCTCAAACTTATCGAGCGCTCCATGGGACTGAAGATCAGCTAAATAGGAAACTCCTCCGAACGACTCTAAATTTGGGATCGTTGTCAGTGTAATTAGATCTGTCTTCTTACCTGATTGTTCAAGTTCTACCATCCTTCTCAACAATTCCTGATGACGAGTCTCTTGAAGATGCTCTGGACGAATAGTGGTATCTTTGATTAGGTAATGCTCCTTCATCAAGCAGCCAAGAAACACTTTTTCAACAATCATCATCACTCTCTCCAGCGTTGATATCGTAATTAGAGTTTCTAGGAATATCTCTTCCCATTGGTGCAGGTGCACGATTCAAATTTTTCGACAATCGTTCCTTAAAAGCAAGCTGTCCAGCATGGACATCATCGATCGTTTGATAGCCGCGATCGGCCCAATAACGAAGGATCGCCTCTACATACTTCCAGTTCTTTCCCCCATATTCTACTGCTTGTTTCATTGCCTCTAAAACCAACTCATCGGACAGATCTATACACCACGCAGAAATCCTATCACTAATGTGAACGCCTATTGTCCCAAAACCATTTTTTTCGAAAAAGGTGAATGGATTTTCATGACCGCGTACGCCAACTTCTTCATCTTCGCTTTTCTTCTCTGGGGTAATCTCTGAAGTAGTCTCTGGTAATGCTTCGTCCAAAATGGACGGTGATGGCGACCAGTCTGGCTCATGTTGTTGCTCAGATTGGTCTGCCACTTCTGGAGATTTATCAGGTTCATCAGTTCGATTGGACAATTCAAGTAGACAATTCTTTTTGCCTCTATTCTTCCGTTCTGGCTCCTCCTTACAAAGTTCCGCGATTAATTCATAATTAACCCTGTACCATTTGGTTTTGTCATTCTTATAGATATTGTAATTTCCCGTAATGATTAATTCTACTTTCTCAAGCCTCGTCACAATTCGCCGAATCGTCGTGTGTGACCAAAATGGAAAATGCTCATTCCAACTTTCATAGCTGTTATATACCCACTTTTGTCCATCATGGACATGCTTGCTGTTGGTCTGCCAATAATGAAGCTGCTGAATAAAAATGTCCTCATTCAACCCCACCATTTCTGCTAATCTAGGTGATAACAATATCGGATGATCCTCAATGACTAGTTTGCTCATTTGCTAACTCCTCCTTGAAATGTTCATTTCGTTCTCACACTTTATATATGGATTTGTTAGCAAAAAGGACAGGCAGAATTAAAAAATTTGGGCAAAAAAAAGAACGGAATTTATGCTTCCTTCATTCTTTTCCTCTGCAAAATTCCTTCAACTACATCAGTTGATAATTGATATCACGAAGTTCTGGTTTAATAAAATGGCAACCGTGTTAAACTATGGAAAGTTATTTTAGTGAGGGACGTGTCTCTGATGAATTTTTTCCAAAGTCAAGAATCACTTACAACAATGGAGTGGATTCTTCGTGCGGTTGTTGCTTATTTCTTTCTATTAATTGTAACGAGAGCTTTAGGTCAACGTGCCATCTCTCAATTAAGACCGCTTGATTTTGCTATGGCGTTGGTTATTGGAAATATAATTGCTCATCCTCTATCAGACGAACATCTCGGGTTAAAAGGGTCTATCATCACCACCATTGTATTAGTGGCCCTATATATCATGAGCATTTTTATTATTTTAAAATGGCCATGGGCTAGAAAAATTATGACCCCTGAACCAATTACCATCGTTAAGGATGGAGAAATCATTTACAAGGGATTAAAAAGAGCAAGGATCACGTTGGATTTACTATTAGAAGAATTACGGGAAGAAAAAATCTATGATGTAAAGAAAGTAGCTTTAGCTATTTGGGAGGCACACGGAAAGTTCTCGATTTTCTTGGACCCAATACACGAGCCTTTAACTCCTTCAACGATGCAGACGGGGACTCATCCATTCGATTTTCCGAAGACCATTATTAAAGAAGGAAAACTGAATAAAAAGGAATTACAACGTACTACTCATAACGAAGAATGGGTTGTTACAGAATTAGCAAGCCAATATCATACCGAAGTAAAAGATGTTTTACTTGCTACATTAGATAGTCAAGATAATCTTAATGTATTTTTATATAAATAAGAGGCTTAAATCATTTCAGTTGATTTAAGCCTCTTTACTTATAAATTCTCTAACGAAATTTAAAGCTGTATCACTCGTAGTTGCTCTGTAACAATCAACTCTGCTTCAGTAGAGTTAATAATGTCCTGCACCGTGTAGCCTTCAGCCACTTCAACTAATTTCAATCCATCTTTCGTTACATCAATCACCGCGTAATCGGTGATAATACGGTCTACAACATTTTTACCCGTTAATGGTAACGAACATGTTTTTAGAATTTTCGGTTGTCCGACCTTGTTCACGTGTTCCATGATGACGATGATTTTTTTGGCGCCGTGGACTAAGTCCATGGCTCCACCCATTCCCTTGATCATTTTACCTGGAATCATCCAGTTCGCTAAATCTCCAGTCTCAGAAACTTCCATTCCTCCTAGGATGGCTAAGTCGATATGGCCACCGCGGATCATGGCGAATGATTCGGCGTTGTTAAAGAAGCTTGCTCCTGGAATCGCGGTTACGGTTTCTTTTCCGGCGTTTATTAAATCAGGATCTACTTCTTCATTTGTTGGGTAAGGACCAATCCCAAGTAATCCATTCTCGGATTGTAAAACGACATTCTTATTTTCAGAGATGTAATTGGCCACCATCGTTGGCATCCCGATTCCTAAGTTGACATAGAAGCCATCTTGAATTTCCTTTTCAGCTCTTTGTGCAATTTGTATTCTAATATCCTTTGTCATCTTTGTCCCTCCTCTATATTATGCTTGAACTATAAGTCGTTCGATTCGCTTTTCATGTGTTCCAACAATCAGACCCTGTACATAAATACTTGGTGTATGAATTTGATCTGGGTCTAGGTCTCCCACTTCGACAATTTCCTCTACTTCAACAATCGTGATTTTTCCTGCTGCTGCCATGATTGGGTTGAAGTTTTGTGCTGTTTTTCGATAGATGACATTGCCCATCTTGTCTGCTTTCCACGCCTTAATTAAGCTAAAATCAGCCGTAAGGGATTCTTCGAGTAAATATTCTTTGCCTTGAAACTCTCTTGTTTCTCTTCCTTCTGCGATAGGTGTCCCGACTCCAGCTGGAGTATAGAATGCAGGAATCCCTGCGCCACCTGCACGAATCTTCTCTGCCAAAGAACCTTGTGGAGTTAGTTCCACTTCTAATTCCCCGTTTAGTACTTGTCTTTCGAACTCTTTATTTTCACCTACATAAGAAGAGATCATCTTCTTGATTTGTTTGTTTTTCAGTAACAGTCCAAGTCCCCAGTCATCAACTCCACAGTTATTGGAGATAACTGTTAAATCTTTCACATTTTTTTCACACAGAGCTTGGATAAGGTTCTCTGGAATCCCTACAAGTCCAAATCCCCCAACCATAAGTGTCATACCATCTTTAATTTCAGCTACAGCTTCTTCAAAACTAGTAAATATCTTTTTCATCTAATCGTCCCTTATTTTCATAGTTTTCGATAATCGTGGCTACACCTTGACCGCCACCGATGCATAACGTTGCTAAACCATATTTTCCATTTAGACGTTTTAATTCATGAATTAAGGTAGTGAGAATTCTTGCACCACTAGCCCCAATGGGATGGCCTAAGGCAATAGCTCCTCCATTGACATTTAAGATCTCATTTGGAAATTGAAGTTCTTTTCCAACAGCTAGTGCTTGAGCCGCAAAAGCTTCATTGGCTTCGATTAAATCAAGGTCACTTACTGTAAGCTCCGCTTTATTTAATGCTTTTTTCGTTGCTGGAACTGGTCCAATCCCCATAACACTAGGGTCGACACCTGCACTAGCATTCGCACGAATTGTCACTAACGGTTCGATTCCAAGTTCATTTGCTTTCTGAAGGCTCATCATTAGCACTGCAGCCGCTCCGTCATTTATGCCTGATGCATTCCCTGCCGTGACACTTCCATCCTTCTTAAAGGCTGGACGTAGTTTTGCTAATTTCTCAACAGTTGTACCCGACTTCACATATTCATCTGTATCAAAAATAATCGGATCACCTTTACGTTGTGGAATTTCTACAGCAACAATTTCATCTGTGAATTTCCCTTCGTTTATAGCGGTTGTTGCTTTTTCCTGGCTCCATGCAGAAAATGCATCTTGCTCTTCACGTGTTAGTTCGTATTTGTCACAAATATTTTCAGCAGTGATGCCCATATGATAATCATTAAAGGCACACCATAATCCGTCTTGAATCATACTATCGATGAACTTCTGATGTCCCATTCGATAACCATCTCTAGCACCCATCGATAAGTATGGTGCTTGACTCATATTTTCCATCCCACCTGCCACGACGATTTCGGCATCTCCTGTTGAAATCGCTTGTGCTGCTAAATGGACCGCTTTTAGCCCTGAACCACATACTTTATTTAAGGTAAAAGCAGATACATGCTCTGGAATACCTGCGAGGATTGCTGATTGTCTTGCTGGGTTTTGACCAAGACCGGCTTGAAGCACATTCCCCATGATTACTTCATCAATTTGCTCACCAGAGACACCTGTTTGTTCAATAACTGCTTTAATCACATGTGCACCTAATTGGACAGCACTGACATCTTTTAAGCTTCCTCCAAATTGACCAATCGGTGCTCTTAAAGCGCTTACAATTACAATGTCATTGTTACTCATTATCTCTTCCTCCCAGTTTGTTCTGAATTTTCATTATCTACTTATTTATTAATTTACAGCATCCATACTTATGAGTAAAATGAATATTAGGTATATCAAATATTCCAAAAAAGAATAAATGGTGATAAACATGGAACTAAAGGATCTTCGTTATTTTACCGAAGTAGCTAATTACGGAAGCTTCACAAAAGCTGCAGCAAGTACCTTTATCTCACAACCAACATTAAGTAAAGCGATTAAGAAATTGGAATCAGAGCTCAAGGTTGAACTGTTTGAACGCTCCACAAGAACATTAACGTTGACGGATGCGGGCGAAATTGTCCTAAGGCAAGCTAGCAAAATATTAGGAGCTACGGATGAGCTTTCTGTTTTACTGGATGATTTAATCAATCTTCCTACGGGAAAAATTAAGATTGGTATTCCTCCTTTAATCGGTACCCTCTTTTTCCCTGCTATTGCGAAAGAATTTAAACAGCGTTATCCGGAGGTAACCCTTGAATTAATTGAACTAGGTGCAAAACGAATTGAGCAACTAGTTGAGGATGGCCAAGTAGATGTGGGAATCGTTGTTTTTCCAATTGACAACGGAAAATTTGATACGACTCCTTTCATTAAAGAAGAATTCATGCTTTATACTAGTCCAAAGAATCCACTTGCTGCATTAGATGAGGTCAATCTTCAACAATTGAAAGATGAACTTTTCATCTTTTTTAATCGGGAGTTCGCTTTACACGAATTAATTATTAATGAATGTCAGAAGGCAGGCTTTTATCCTCAAATCGCATACGAAAGCTCCCAATGGGACTTAATCACTGAGCTCGTTATAGCAGAACTAGGGATTACACTCTTGCCAAAGTCCATTTATCGAAAGATGGACCATGACGCCATTAAGATGGTGAGCTTATCTTCCCCACCGATGTGGGAGCTTGGGTTCATTACCAAAAAAGAAAGATATAAATCCTTTGCTGTAAGAACACTTTTGGAGTTTATTTCTGAAGGAGATAAATAAGAAGAGGCACTTATCCAAATTTGGGTAAGTGCCTCTCTTCTAGATAGAAAGACCGCCATCTACAGGAATCACAGCTCCATTGATATAACTAGAATCATTGCTTGCTAGGAATAAAAATGTATTCGCGATATCTCTTGGAGTACCAAGTCTTTGCAGTGATACTTTCTCTTTCATTCCTTGAAGAACTTGTTCTGGCATCTTTTCTGTCATTGGCGTCATGATAAAGCCCGGAGCCACTGCGTTCACGTTGATTCCTTTACGACCTAACTCTTTCGCCCAAGTCTGAGTCATTGCAATCACAGCTGCTTTTGTTGCCGCATAATTCGTTTGCCCGAAATTCCCCATTCTTCCTACGATACTACTAGTATTAATGATTCTTCCAAAGCCTGCCTCAATCATATGAGGAACAACGGCTTGTGTACAATGAAAGACACCCGTCTGATTAATGGCGATCACGTTATCCCATTGTTCCTGAGACATTTTTACAAGAGTGGAATCCATGGTGATTCCAGCATTATTCAGTAAAATATCTATTCTGCCATAGCGTGCAATAACGTCTTCAACCATCCGATTAACTTGGGCACGTTTCGTCACATCGACTTCCACACCAAATCCGTCTACCTCACTTGCTGTTGCTTCTGCTAATTCCTTGTTATAATCAGCTACAACAACATGTGCCCCTTCACTTGCAAATAGCAAACTTGTTTCTTTTCCGATTCCACCAGCACCGCCAGTAATAATGACCACTTTTCCTTCGAGTTTCATTATTTACACCTACTCCTTTTCTTTTTTAGGCTCTGTTATCATTCATTGTTGATTTTCGAAAAGTGTACCCACTTATCCGGATAAATTCCGTTTATTTTGAAAAATGAATGAATATTAGGTGAAATAGGCGGAGATTTTCCGCTTCAAAGACCTAAAAACCCTTAAAATCATTAAACTGTATAGCTTAACCGGAAAAATTCCGCTTATTTGTAGAGAGATAGGTGAATTTCTTCATTTAGGCGGAATTTTTTCGCTTATTTTTTCAATGTAATAAAATCAACACTCACCTTTAACAGAACTTTTTTTAAACTACGATTGCCACTCCGAACGGTGATAGCTCGGAATGGCAATTCGCACATTTTTTTATCCAATGAACATATTCAAAACTAAGACACCAAGGATTCCATATATAGCAACTAGTGTATACATGAAAGAAACAGATTTAATGGTTTGGCCAACTGTTAGGTTAAAATATTCCTTTGTCATCCAGAAGGAAACATCACTTGGTGGAGCCCATGCAATGGAAGCACTTCCAATTGCTAGTACCATTAATTCAGGGTTAACACCTGTAGCTTCGACAATTGGTAACATAATTCCTGCTGTCGTTAACACGGTTACAGTTGCGGAACCCACGGCCAAGCGAATAATTAAGGCAATAATCCATGCGAGTACAAATGGGGAGATACTCCATCCACTTGTGAAATCAGCAATGTATTCGGCCATTCCACTATCAAGAATAACTTGTTTGAATGCACCGCCCCCGCCGAGGATAAAAATGATTCCACCCATCGATACGAGGGCAGCCTCTACAGTTTTCATTAATTGAGACATCGTTTTTCTCTTTTTGTGTAAACCAAATACGTAAACTGCGATGAGAAGTGAAATGAGTAGTGCCATATCAGCATTTCCGATAAAAGTTAAGATTTTTGTTAGAACCGAATTCTCTGGTAATGAAAAATCTGCGATTACACCGATTAAAATCAAAATAACCGGTAGCAATGTCGTCAAAACAGATGTAGCAAATGATGGGACTTCATTCATGTTGAATTCTTTCTTTGAAACTAGGTGATTTGGAATTTCAATATCCCAATTTTTATATAATTTCGCAAAAAGGATTCCGAAGATATATGTAGCTGGAATGGCTAGTATAAATCCATACCCTAGAACGACACCTAAGTTTGCTCTTAATGCAGCAGAAATCGCAGTTGGTCCTGGGTGAGGAGGTAAAAATACATGTGTGATGGATATTGCTGCTAAAAATGGAATTCCGACTTTCATTAGCTTGACTTTTGCTTCAACAGCAACTGTATAGACGATTGGGATGATTAAAATATAACTAACTTCATAGAATAAGATAATCCCCATAAGGAAGGATGCTATGCAGATGGCCCAATCGACTTTTTTCTGACCAAACATTTGAATGAGAGTCGATGCGATTCTGTTCGCTCCTCCACCTTCAGAAATGATTTTTCCAAAAATGGCACCTAGTCCTATAATGATAGCTAAATGTCCAAGAGTTCCTCCGAGTCCGGTTTCAATCGATGTCACGATTGCTAATGGGTCCATCCCTTGGAAAAGTCCTACGATAATTGCAGAAATAATTAGGGATAGAAATGCATTAAGCTTAAATACGATAACCAATACAAACAATATGACGATCCCTAAGGCCAATGCGATAAGTGGCATATAAACACTCCTCACTATGATTTTTAGATGAAACTTTTCATATTACTTTTAAGTTAGAGCCTCAACTTTTGTCTATGTAGTATTCAGACGCTTTCAGTTGATGGATGAGCTTTTTCGCAAACGTTTCCTTAATTGAATTGGCTTCGTCCGTTTTATATTCGTAAAATCCTTCACCCGTTTTTAGCCCTAATTTTCCTTCTGATACCTTTTGTCGAAGCATTGCGTTTGCTTGCTCCGAATGATCCATCACCTTTAATAAGTTATCACCGACCGTACACCATATATCTAGCCCACCTAAGTCTGCAATTTTTAATTGCCCCGTAGTTGCATAACGGAAAGCGGGCCCAAACTTAAGTGCCTTATCAATATCGTCTGAGGTTGCTGCCCCCATTTCGATCAGTGAGAAAACCTCCCGTGCAATACCTTGCTGAATTCTGTTAGCGATAAGCCCTGGTATATCTTTTAAAACGCGAACGGTTTGCTTTTTAATAGATTGATATAATTCTTCAACTTCTTGAAAAATATCCTCTGGCATATTTCCGAAGTAAGATAGCTCTACAAGCGGCATCAAATGTGCTGGGTTATACCAATGGTTGACGATCATTCTTTCTTTTCGATTTTCACTGATAAACTCCATCATACTCGTTAAACTGAGACTAGATGTATTACTCGCCAAAATCGTATGAGGGGAACAATATTCATCCAATTTTTTATAAAGGTTTTGCTTAAGTTCCAAAATTTCAGGTACCGCCTCAATGACATAGTCTCGGTCCTTGACGGTTGCCTTTAAATCTGTAAAAAGATGAATCCTTTCGAGGGTTGATTCGATTGACTCAGCTTCAATAAAGCTTTCTTCAGACATTAATCTTAATTCCTCAGCTATTTCCTTCTTAGCTGATATTAATTTATTTTCGTCCACATCATACAGATTCACATCATACCCATACATGGCAAATGTTTCTGCAATTCCATGTCCCATTGTACCTGCGCCTAAAACAGCAATTTTTTTTATCATACTCGTTCTCTACTTTCTATATTATTTTTCACACGAATCAACAACAACGAAAAACAATTAGAAATTGGTTCTTTTATTTTGGAGCTTCCTCAAAGTGTTTAATATTATGTGAGAACTCTGGAGGAACCCCCTTTTGCTCAGCTTCTTTCACTAGTTTAACTACAAGGTTGTTAAAAGGAGTTTTGATTCCAACTTCCTCCCCCTTTTTACAAACAAAGCCGTTAATATAGTCAATTTCTGACTTTCTATTTTTCTCTAAATCTTGTAGCATACTTGCTTTAGTTTGGCTATGGGGTGTCCAGACTTCACGGTAAAAGTCCATTTTATTTGGAACATCATGTTCGTCTTGGAGTTCTAAAAATTCCATATCTTTTCCTTGCATCTCTTCTAATTTAATTCCATGTGCATGTGCCACTTTGATTGTTTCATTGGCGATATGTGCTAAGCTATACATGGCCGTTTCGTTTGCTAACACGTCGCCAAATCGACATCCAAGTGCTGCTGACATGCCACTAAAAGTTGCATTCATTAAAAGTTTTGCCCATTTGATCCCCATGATATTATCGGAAACATGGCAATGCCCAACTAAATCCAAAATCTTTCTTACTTCCTCAAGTCGAGGAGTCATCGCTCCATCTAACTCCCCAATGTCGAACGCATAGCTTTTGAGTGTGTGCTCTTCAGTAGCTAGTTCTGAAACACCCGGCCCTATCCATGCTGCCCCAAATCCTACTACTCCACCGAGCGTTCTTTCACGTCCGATTATGGAAGCTACGGAATCCTCAGGTACTCCGTTTTGCAGTGTGCAAACGATACTTTCAGGCGAAAGATGAGGACGTAGTTGATCAAGTGATACTTGATTGTATACTTGCTTGGTTAGTAAAAAGACCAAATCGTACGTGTCAGTCATTTCATCAGGTAATAATGCTTTTACAGGTACAGTTAGATCCATAAAACCTGTAATTTTTGCTCCGGAATGATTTAATGCATCAACATGTTCCTTATTAATATCAATTAGGTCTACTTGTTGTCCACCTGCTGTAATCAAAGCCCCTATGATTGTACCTAAAGAACCAGAACCCATTATTGCGACTCTCATGTTTCTTTTCCTCCTCGTTGAAATGTGAATGGTGTGTACATGAAATATTTCCCTATGTTATGTGGTAAAAATCTGTTTTCGAAGGATTTCCTGTTCTATTTGTAATCGCTTACAATGAAGTGTCTAATTATCAATCATTATTTTTTCATCTATACCCGCAGCCAAAATATAGTTCGGTTTCCTTGGCGAGTGATGCCATTAGAATCAACAAGTATTATGGCTGCTGAGTTAACGTGTAAGGTAGATTTTTCTCCTCTTTGATTATTTAACGCTGTTTTCGTTTTGATTGTTGTTTTTTTCGTAAATGTCCAAAAGCCGACATTTACACTTCCTACAGAGTTCAGTGCTTCATATTATTTTTGCACGGCACTTTTCGCGCTTTTACTGTTTTAATTAATTAATTATTATCTTAAAGCAACAATCTTCGCGAAAAGAGCCTTATTTAACCACACCAGACTCGTTTTTTAGGTCACGTAATTTTCTTAGTTTATCCAGTCCTAATATTTTCCTGGCTTCGTTTGGCGTAGCAATATCTCTTCCTAACGTTGTTGATAAATCTACGATTCTATCTACAAATTGAGCATTTGTCTTGGCCAATTCTCCTCTGCGAAAGTATACACTGTCCTCCATCCCAACTCGAACATGGCCTCCTAGTAAAATACTCATCGTATTAATCGTTAATTGCTCTTTGCTTGCTCCAATTGCAGACCATGTTGAACCTTCAGGTAAGTTGTCAGCTAAGAACATGAGATTTTTTGGAGTTGCCGCCATTCCACCGTGTATACCTAACACGAATTGGAAATGAAACGGAGGATCAATAAGACCTTTCCTGATGATTCGTTTTGTGTTATCAATCATCCCAACATCGAATACTTCAATTTCAGGCTTTATGTAATATTCTTGCATTTTACTAGCCAATTTTTCTAGGAAGATCGGTGTGTTATGGAATACGTCTGAACCAAAGTTCATGGTTCCAGCATCAAAAGTAGCCATCTCGGTTTTTAATTCACATACACGAATTCGATCTTCATCGTTCATGAAAATTCCACCCGCTGTAGTTAAGTTGATAATGATATCACATTTGTCCTGGATACGTTCAACAACTTCTCTATTCGTATTCAGGTCAAGTGTATTGTTACCGCTTACATCTTTAACATGAATGTGAGCGATGGACGCGCCAGCTTTCCATGCTTCGTAAACGGAGTCTGCAATTTCTTTCGGAGTAAGTGGTAGATAAGGAGTATGCTCACGTGTTGTCTGTGATCCAGTAGGTGCAACAGTAATGATTAACTTTTCCATGATTGATTCCCCCTTTGAAATATAGAACTTCTAACGAAACGTTTCGGTAACAACTGAAATACTACTCAGTTGAATATGTATAGAGTTTTAGCTATTTACATTGCATTATTGATGATGTTCGTGAATAGGAAACACACCACTTTTACTTTATTAGCGAAACGTTTCGTTGATTTGATTATTAGTATAAATGTAAACGTTTTTAAAATCAACAGAATATTTTCAAAAAAATAAAATTTGAACAATAAGAAAAAGATCAGTGAATCCCACTTACAGATGTACAACGGGAATAAAAAGCGGAATTCTATCTATCTTTGAGAATTATTCAATGAACAAAAAAAAAGACAATTTCATAGATGAATTAATTCTTCTATGAAACCATCTTTCTTACCCTTACAAAACCTAGGTATTCCTATTAACACCGCAACTTTCACGCACGACTAATGATGGAGTAAGGATAATCTGTCTGTCAGCCATGGCCTCTTTTTCCTTAATGACCTGTAAAAGTAACTCCATCGACAGCTTGCCCATTTCATAAGAAGAATGATCCACGCTAGATAACGGAACAAGAAAATGTTCAGAAAAAGCACTATTATCGTTTCCCATAACAGCTATATCATCTGGAACGCGAATGCCGGCATCTCTAAGTCCCTTAATAACTCCGAAAGCTACGACATCACTCACGGTACAAATTGCTTCTGGTAACTGCTCCACTTCCATCAACATTTTTTTGACATTATTATATCCAGAGTCCAAAGAGTATTCCCCTTCAAACACAAGCTTTGGATCAACGTCTAGACCATGTTCCATCATACAACTGATAAATCCCGATCTTCTTTCCCTTGCCGTGTTTATTTTTAGGTCGCCACCAAAAAATGCAATTCGTTTGTACCCCTGTCTCACTAAATGATTAACAGCTAGTTCGGAACTGAGTGTATTATTTATGCCAACAAAATTTTTATCATAAAATGGAGGTTTGCGATTAATTAATACATATTTTAACCCTGTTTTTTCAATTTCGTTTAAGTCCGCCGACGTTGCAATATTTGCTAATAGGAGGCCATCAACTTGTTTTTCTAGCATAAGTTCTAAATAAGTTGAAATTCGATTATGTTCATTTGATGTATTGCATAGAATGACATTGAAATTATGATCGAATGCCACGTCTTCAATCCCTTTAATCATTGGTGGATAAAATGGATTGAGAATATCTGTCACGATTACCCCTATCGTCTCGGTACTCTTTTTCTTCAAACTTCGTGCAACTGCATTAGGTCTGTAATTTAGTTCTTTGATTGCATCGGTTACTCGTTTCGTAAGTTCTGGACTAACATATGCTGATTGATTTATAACAGCCGACACTGTTGAGAGAGAAACATTAGCTTTTTTTGAAATGTCCTTCATCGTTGCCATCTACAATAACCTCCGCATAAAACGTATCTATAGCTTTAATTTATATTAAATTTTGAAAGTTTTCAATTTGTAACTAAAGCATAATAGGAAATTCACTTTTCAACCTATTTTCTTATGAAAAAACTTATTGAGACGTCCTGAACGCAAAACGTGTGTATAAGCTACATGGTATCTGAGTATAAGTGTAATAATATCATAGTAAAAAGACATGCATTATTTAAGTAGCCGGTCCATATATTTGATTGACAGTTTTAACCTTAGTAAAAGTTTCAAAATATTTCATTGACAAAAAAATCATAAAAGTATTATAGTAGAACTCCTACTAATAAAGCGTTGACATTCTTGTATTTATACATATTTTGAAAGGGTGAATGAACATGAATAAAGAACAATTGGTTGAAAGTGCTCGTAAGATCATGGAAAATGCCTATATTCCTTATTCGAAATTCCCGGTTGGTGCTGCATTGTTACTGAAAGATGGCACTGTTATTAATGGAGTGAACGTGGAAAACGTATCATTTGGAGCAACAAATTGTGCCGAGAGAACAGCGATTTTTACCGCAATCGCTCAAGGGTACAAAAAAGGTGATTTCCAAGCAATCGCAGTGGCTGGTGCTACTCAGGATTACCTTTCACCTTGTAGCATTTGTAGACAAGTAATGGTAGAATTCTGTTCACCAGAAATGCCCGTTTATTTAACAAATGAGAAGGAAGAAATATTAGAATTAACTCTAAAAGAATTAGTACCTTACGCATTCTCAACACTTGATATGTGACGAAAAAAAGGGTCAGACCACCACACTGGGGTCTGGCCATTTCTCATTTATAAAGTCTTCTCCCTTTTTATCAACCACGCCATCGGCCAATAGGTTATACAGAACACCACGATTGCAGCAATTTCCAGATTGATATAATACCAAATCCCGTTGCCAAAAAAAGATAAGATCGTTTCGTTATCTGTTGGGCTCGCCAAGTAGAAGAAGTTCGTGTCGAGCAGTTGATTTAATACATAAATTGGAACGGCGATGATATTTAAAATGAGTAAACTATGGATAATGGCTTTTTTCGGAACTCGATAATTTTCGATTAGAATAAAATACAAAACTGATAATGGAATGGCGGAATGATGAAGGAAATATTTAAAGAAACGAAAATGAGGAAAATGGTATTCGAGTTCAGGTGTGACCATGCTTAAAATCGCTGGAAGCAATCCAATGAAATATAACAAGTTGAACACCTTTTGATTCTTTTTCAAAAATAGAAAGATGGCTAGAAAGGTACTGAGGGAACAGAGCTGCAATGGCAATTCTTTCACTTCCCATTGCCCTGTGAGAATGATCCATGTGTGCTGTAATACCTCACAAACGATTAAAATACTAAATAAAGTCCATTTGATGAGTGCCTTATGTGCTTGAAGCTTCGCCCTGTAATAGATAAATACAAAACAGACAAGAAGGAACAACAGAAACGTCACGATATGTGAGAACGAAAACATGGTGAAATTCTGCATTTCTGTTACAGAAAACATGCGACCACCTCTTTTATAGGGTGAGGTACTGCTTCTAACATTTTATTCATGAAGTATACTTTAGAACACAGTTATGGAAAAATATAGACTTCAACAAAAGACAGGACACCGACTTCATACTCCCTGTCTTTGCACTATCAAACTTGACGCCCAACAAATTCGTTAAGACTTAATTTGGCTACTAGCCTTCGGTAAGAAAAGGTAAAGCCAGGCAGCCGATGATATAATCCCCCCTTTCCGAATCATTTTGTCAGAAGAACCTATTTCAAAGATTTTCTTTTCTGAAGATCTGACAGAATCACAGGGTATATACGATCAATTTTAAAGAAATAGAGGAGTATTAGTTGGATGATCACAAGAGCTACTGGAATATAGAGGTTTAATACCATGATCATTTGATTTGCTAGAGGTGTTTGCTCAGCTACTCCTCCGATGTAACCACCAAAGGCTAGTAACCAGCCGATTAGGCCCATTCCAATTCCTGATCCTACCTTGATACCGAAGCTTGCTGCACTGTTAATAAGGCCTTCTGTTCGCAACTTGAACTGCCATTCACCATATTCTACTGTATCATTTACCATTGCCACTGTAAGTGCAAGACCTGGCATAGCACCAAAGCCTCCGATCGCAGAACCTAACAAAAACGTTGTTAAATTGGTTGGGTCAATCATACGAATAATTCCTCCGAGCATAAATAAGAGACACCCTGCCATTGTCACTTGTCTTTTTCCGAAGCGCTTGACGAGCGGACCTACAAAGAAGAGGCCGATTAACATTGGTGCAGATATCGCTAACCCCACCAATGGGTAATAATTGATATCTCCCAAAATATACTGAGAGTAATATAAGACTGCTCCCTGTGTAAGAGCAATTGTTGCATTGAATGTTACGCTGTAGCTCGTGATGATCCACCAATACTTGTTTTTGAATAATGCACTTAATCCTTGCTTAAGCGGTACGGTTAAACTCATCTCTCCCTGAAGTCCAACCCTTTCTTGAACAAGTCTGAAAGTGACAAACAATGTAATAATGGATAATACGCCATAAAGGATGGAGAGATTTGTCCAACCAATAATTGAGACTAGTGGTTGAGTTAATGTCATCACGATTAAATTTCCAACCATTGTAAAAATTGCTGTATAAATATTAGCTAAGGAGCGACTGTGTTGGTGCTGGGTCATAACACCCATTAAAGTTTTATAAGGAATCATAATCATGGTAATAAAGATGATGAATAAGAAGTAAGTCGTGTAAGCATAAACGAGCTTTCCTGTGTAGCTAATATCGGGTACAGAAAAAAGAAGAACAGTCGTAACTGCAAAAGGAACAGAAATCCAGAGTAACCACGGGCGAGCTTTCCCATATTTTGATTTTGTTCGATCTACGATATAACCCATTCCAACATCTGTTATCCCGTCAAACAATCTAGCCACTAGCATTAACGTCCCCACAGTAGCGGCAGCAAGCCCGACATTATCCGTATAGTAATAGGTTAAGAACGCTCCAATCCATGTTGATATGGCATAAACTCCAAAGCTCCCCAGTCCATAAGACCATAATTCTTTCAGTTTTGGCTGTTCTATTTCAGGCGATTCATATATCCGTATATCCTCTTGTTTGGATTCAAGCATAAGGACTCCCCTTTCGATAAAGCGGAACTTTAATGGATAAAACTAGAATCTAAAAACAGCTTAAGTGTTTTACGCACTATGAAAATAGTAGAAAACCAATCAAAATTGACACCCAGTTGGGTGTTTTGGGAGCAAAGGGTACCGTTTTGACTCAGTACCCTTTAGGCTGTCTGAATAGAAGATTTTATAAAACGCCTGCTTCCACATCAGACATCCTATAAATGTCTTCCATTTTCCTTCCTTTTGCTCTTGTCAGAATTTCGATTCTTACTTGGAGCTGTTTCATGGAAAATTCCGTTGATTCAATTGGCTTGCCAAATGCTGAAATTTCCGCACCTTCATTTCCTTCTGTATTAATTTGAATGGCAAGTGGGGCCAATTCTTGTAATTTATTCATAATGACATCGTATAAATGAGGGTGCTCACAGATCAATCTTTGCAATAGGAATGTACCATATCCTATATGCCTTGATTCATCTCTTTTCAAATACCCAATCCCTTTTAGAAGACCTGGCATATATCCGATATCTTCAAGAGAATTGTAGAATGAATAGTAGCCGGTTTCTGCAAGAACGCCTTCCACAAACATATTGTAGACCGTTGAGGCTTCTGCGATCGCTTCAGGCGATTGATCGGTTTCGATCCGTTGCATGGCCGTTGGCAAAATCTCATAGAATACTTTTTTATAAGTATCGGAATGGAAATGGGATAAATCGCCCTTTTCTCCGATTGTATTCAAAACAATTCGGAAGAACTCTGTGTGCTTGGCTTCCTCAAATAAGAAAGTGGTTAAGAACATTTCTTCTTCTAAACGTCCTTCTTTCGCTATGGCCATTATTAAAGGGAGCAAATCAAGGGTTACAGCTTCTTCACCTGCTTGGAACATCGAAATAAGGCGCAGGATCCCTTCTCGCTGTTCATCATTCATTTTTCTCCAATCTTCAGCGTCCTGTGAAAAATCGATATCAGTCGGATTCCACACACCGAATTTCTTCGCCTTTTGGTAAAGACGATACGGCAACGAATCTTCTATAATCCCCCTGCTACTTGTCGTTAAAATTACTCTTTCTTTCATTTTTTACCCTCCTTCTTTTGAAAGCGATTTCATTTTACTTAAATTAAACCTCGACGAATTTGACTTCTCTATTCGCTACTTGTTGTTGTTCCTCTAGCTGGTCAATGGCTACTTTCGCCACCTTTTCAAGATGCGAGTAGCTATCTCCTAAAACTGCCGCACTTCGTCTCGCTCTTTTGAAAAATAGGTGCATCTCATTTTCCCATGTGAAGCCAATTCCTCCGTGCATTTGGATGGCATCTCCACAAACTTGGATGCCTGCATTCGATGTATAAGATTTAGCAATCGAAATCGCGAGTTCGGCTTCCTCATTATCCGAATCTAAGGCCCAAGCAGCATACTCAACCGCGGCCTTTCCGCTTTCCACCTTCAAATACATGTCTGCTGCCATATGCTTCATTGCTTGAAAACTTCCAATTAATTTTCCAAACTGTGCCCGTTGTTTCGTATATTCAACCGTGTCATATAGTGCTCGCTCGGCACATCCCACAAGTTCCGCAGAAAGAAGCAATGCGCCAAGCTTCCTCATTTGGTCCATTAGCTGTTTGCCGCGTCCCATTCCTATCCCTTTTACGATTGCGCTTTCATCTAAATGATAATTTAAGAGACTTATATCAAACAGTGGATACGTCAAATCAATGGAATTGGCGTCTCGAATGACAAGATTCGTACTTTTTGGATCTATAACAACCAATGTTTCTTCTTCAGATGGAGTACGACCTTTTCCAAGTACTCGAACATTGGCCAAAATAACATCCGCATCCTTGGCAAATGGAACTTCCCTCAATGTCCCATCTAAACAATACCCATTCTCCGTCTTTCTGGACTTTGCATCAACGTTCACCCATGCAATCGTTATTACCTTTTTCCCATTTTCGATTTCATTTACTACACTCGTATGGTTGCTACACGTTTTTAGTGCAGACAGTCCTACCATCGTTTCTAACAATGGATAGGTTAATAGATGTCTACCTGCCTCTTGAGCGACTAATATAGCGTTAACAATCCCTTTTCCGTTTTCATCCGAACCATCTAAATCAATGATTCCGAGTAGTCCTTGGTCACCCAATAGTTTCTGCATCTCTTTTGACATCGTCTTGTCTTCCATAAAGCTTCGCACATGTTCGATCGTGTTCTTATCTTTAAACATGTCTCCTACACTTCTTCTAAGCATCTTCTCTTCATCATTAAGTCCAAAAAACATCCTCTCACCCCTTACCTTGGCATGCCGAGTACTCGTTCAGCAATGATATTTTTTTGAATCTGTGAAGTTCCTGCATAAATGGTTTCCCCGCGAGAACCTAAATCAATATCCTGTAACACGCCACGTCCTACACTCTCTTTTCCCATATAAGGCCCTTCTTCACCCAATACCTCTAACCCGAGTTTGCCCATGTTCAAATGCATCGTTGACCAGAACAATTTTTGCAAAGACGCTTCAGGTCCTAACTTCCCTTCGTTTAAGAGCTGACTGATCGTTTTCAGTCCGTGATAACGAAGGATACGGATTTCAACAAATAGCTCCGCCAACTGTTGACGGTAATAGCTATTTTGACTAATGTTTTCGCCATTCTTATTCAATGATTTACTTATTTGGACTAAAGTATTGAATTCGTTTTGAAAACGAACCTGTCGACCAAGTGCTAATGTTCCTCTTTCAAATCCTAGTGTGCCCATGGCTACATTCCAGCCATTGTTAATGCCACCAACCACATTTTCTTGCGGAATTGACACATTATCAAAGAAGACTTCATTAAAATCTCGATTGCCATTGATTTGAACCAAAGGACGAACGGTGATCCCTTCGCTATTCATCGGAACAAGGAAAAGCGTGATTCCTTTATGTTTAGGAAGCTCATTGTCTGTCCTCGCTAACATGAAACACCAATCTGCATGGTGGGCGAAACTAGTCCAGACCTTCTGACCATTGATCACCCATCTGTCTCCAACTAGTTCAGCACGCGTCTGTATGGCAGCTAAGTCAGAACCGGCGTTTGGCTCCGAGAATCCTTGACACCAGACCTCGTCTCCTTTTAAAAGTGGGGGAAGAAATCGATGTTTTTGTTCTTCTGTACCAAACAACATAAGGGTTGGGGCGAATAGCAATTTCCCTAGAACGTTAATTCCGCCTGGTGCATTGAGCTTACCCGCTTCTTCGTCAAAAATGATTTCTTCCACATGAGTAAGCCCTTGCCCACCATATTCTTTTGGCCAAGATATACCCGCAAAGCCACCCTCATACAACTTTCGATCCCAGTTTCTTAATAGTTTTCCACGTTCAGATTCATCATCGGGCATTTCAAATTCTGGTGTGCCCCATCCTTTGGGAATGTTATGGATGAGCCATTCTCTCGAATGCTGCCTATACTCTTCCTGTTTTTCGTTAAATGAAAGGTCCATATGTACCACCTCTTTTACTTAATTTTTGATACAATAAGGTAAATAAGATTCGATTATTCCCCCCTTAACTTCAATCTATGGTAAAAATAATAGTGGTAGACTTTCAATTATGTCATTTACAGTATATGAATCCTAGATTAGTTTTAATAATATTATAAATATTTTGACTATTCAACACATATTTGTTATCTTTCTCTTAGATGAATGGAACTACATAAGATATTTTGTAAGCGTATACATTGCGTAAGGAGGTTTAATATGCTTCTCACTCATTTAATCGATTTTTCCAAAAGAGAGTATGGTGAATATCCCTTCCTCTATTTCGAGAATCAGGTATACACCAATCTTGATGTTGAAAAATACGCTAAAAAGGTTTCGGTGATGTTAAGAGATCTCGGCATGACTGATGGAGAACGAATCGTTGTCAGCATCCCCAATTGCCCAGAAGTTATCTACTCATACCAAGGTATCCTACGCTCCAGAAGCATTGTCATACCTGTTCTTCATCTATTACATGCTAGTGAAATTCACTATATTCTTAATGATTCTAAAGCTAAGGCAGTATTTACATCTTCTCACATCCTACCAAAATTCCTTGAAGCAGCTAAGGGCCTATCTTATACACCACTTTTTATCGTTGTAGACGAAATTGACGACCCTTCCCTTCTATTCCAACATGAAATGCTCCTTCTTCATGAAACGCTCGATTCGGTTGATGAATCGAATGAAATCATAAAAGATGCAGAGGAGAATGATGTTGCCGTTATCCTCTATACCTCTGGTACAACAGGCAGACCGAAAGGCGTAATGCTTACACATAAAAATCTGTATAGTAATACGAAAACAACCTATGATTTAGCAATGGAAAAAGGGCCATTAAACCGAAAGACGACATTAGGAGTGTTGCCACTTGCTCATGCATTTGGTTTCACGATGATGAACTCTAATATTCTATCTGGAAATTCAGTTGTGATATTTTCTAAATTTGATGTCGAACAAATTTTTGAAAGTATTGAGAAGCACAAAGTATCGTCATTTGCTGCAGTACCAGCCATGATTCACGCCATGGTCGCCTCCCCTCATGCTGAGAATTATGATTTAAGTAGTTTGGAATCGGTAGCATGCGGTTCGGCATCTCTACCAATTGCACTTATTGACGCATTTAAGATCAAATTTAATGCAGAGATTCGCGAAGGCTATGGACTATCTGAAGCTACGACCATTGTTACAACTAGTAGAAATGGGATGCCTGTTAAATATGGCTCCGTAGGTGTACCTATTCCAGGTGTGCAAGTTAGAATCGTGGATGAGCACGGGGGCGATGTCCCACGCGGAGAAATTGGTGAATTACTTGTAAAAGGTGATAATGTGACGCCAGGTTATTATGGTTTAGTAGAAGAAACGAAAAGTACGATAAGAGAAGGATGGCTCTATACGGGTGATCTCGTTCGGATGGATGAAGATGGATACCTCTACATTGTTGATCGTAAGAAGGATCTGGTTATTCGGGGTGGACTTAATATTTACCCTCGAGATGTAGAAGAAGTCCTCGTGAAACATGAAGCTGTTTCGGAAGTGGCGGTCGTTGGCTTACCTGATGAAAAAATGGGTGAGGAAATCGTAGCCTATGTTGTAAAGAAAACGGGTTTTGAAGTGACTAGTGAAGAGATTATTCTATTTAGCCAAGAAAAACTAGCAAAATATAAAACACCTAAGCAAGTCTATTTTGTTCAGCAACTCCCAAGAAACGGTGTTGGGAAGATATTAAAGAAGAAATTAAGAGATATGCATGTGGAGAAACATGACGAAATATTATTGAAAAAAAACAGACCCTGATTGAATAGCTATATCAGGGTCTCATTTGTTGTGGTTTTTTATACCCCTCGCTTATTGCCCCAAATCAAAGTGTGCAATTGCGGAAGTACTCGTATATTTTTCAGCTCAGGATCTTCAATAGTTTTATCAATGAGCCATTCATATTTCTTCAATAAATGATGGACTAGAGATGCTGTGTTTATTGTTTTACTATCATCATTTCCAACCTGCAGGTAAAATAGAATATCGGGATAACGAAGGTGAACTTGTTTGGCGTAGACATAATCTTTGTCATCAAACACAACTACTTTTAGACTTGTTTTCGATGGTGAAAGTCTGCCGATAATCCTATCTAATACTTCAAAATTGGTATCCATTCCGGAGCTTGGCGGTTTCGGTGAGATGGTCAGTTGGTCGATGTCTAGGAACCAATCCTGCCACTTGCTCCCCTGTGTTTCTAATCCAATTTGGATATTGTTTTCTTTTAATAGTGTCACGAAATAGGAAAGATTTTTTAATAGGGCGGGATTTCCACCTGAGATCGTGACAAAAGAAAATCCGTCTCCACCTAATCTCTTTAACTCTTCCCAAATTTCTTCTGCTTCCATTTGTTTGATTAGGTCTTTACCTGAACCATCCCATGTGAAGGACGAATCACACCAAGAACATGAATAATCACAGCCGGCTGTACGGACAAACATCGTTTTTTGACCAATAACCATCCCTTCTCCTTGAATGGTTGGTCCGAAGATTTCCATAACAGGAATTTTACTCACCTTCCATCCACTCCCGTCTTGCCTCTGCATAGCTTGTAGGTGTCTCATATAGACGAATGAATTCTACTCTAGCATCTGGATATTTTGCCAATGATTCTTTGAATTTCTCATAAATCCAAACGACCATATTCTCAGCAGTTGTATTCATTTTCGGCAATGTTTCATTTAGATAGCGATGATCCAAGTAGATTTCGATTTCGTCTTTCCACATCTTTTTGAGATCCCCAAAATCGACTACAAGACCAATCTCATTAACAAAGCCACTCACCCCTACGATGACTTTATAGGTGTGGCCGTGTAGATTTTTGCATTTTCCTTCATAACAATGAAGGTGATGAGCAGCATCAAACATGAACTCTTTGCTCACTAGTACGCGTTTCTTATGATATTGAAGCTCACTTTTTTGAATATCTTGATCGATTTTTTGTAAGTTTTCTACGACTCTAAATCCGAAGAACTCCATTATTTCGCAGCTCCTTCTCGCGTAGAAAGATAGTTATCTAGACCATTCTCTCTGAGCTTGCATGAAGGACATTCGCCACATCCATCACCAATCATTCCGTTGTAGCAGGTTAATGTTTTTTCACGGACAAAGTCTAATGCATTCAAGTCATTTGCAAGTCCCCAAGTCTCGGCCTTGTCTAACCACATTAGTGGTGTGTGAATCACAAACTCCTTATCCATGGACAGATTGATTGACACATTTAACGATTTGACAAAAGAATCACGACAATCTGGGTATCCGCTAAAATCAGTTTCACATACGCCAGTAATGATGTGCTTTGCACCAACTTGACTAGCTAACACAGCTGCAAAGGATAGGAAAATAAGGTTTCGACCTGGAACAAATGTTGAAGGTAACTCCCCATCTTCACCTTCCTTGATCTCGATGTCATCTCTTGTTAGAGCGTTTGGTGCTAACTGATTCAATAAATTCATATCTAATATATGGTGTCTTACATTAAGTTCTTTGGCGATTTCGATGGCGCAATCAATTTCCTGTTTGTGGCGTTGATTGTAGTTGAACGTCACAGCCTCTACTTCTTTAAACGTCTTCAGCGCCCAAAATAGACAGGTTGTGCTATCTTGCCCACCACTAAATACAACAATTGCTTTTTCATCTTTTAACATTTGAAAATCTCCTTTTTCAAAAGAAAAAGCAGTACCCCAAGAATGAAGTACTGCCTCCTCTTAGTTTTTTTAAAGAGGGGTGCTAGAACCTCTACCGTTTTTTGAGGACGGAATTTTATTTTGTTGAAATAATAATAACATAATCTCATACGAAGGGCTATAGGGTTATAGTATGAATCATAAGGTAATCACCTTGGTTATCCTAAGTTGACTATCTTTAATCATTGCCCTTCTAAAATAAAGAAAAAGAGCACCCTTTTGGATGCTATTCTTCAATATATGCTTCTGACGATATAATCGAAATGGTCTCATGATATATTTTCTTCCTTTTTAAGTCATTCAAAAAATGTAAACTTATTAAATCAATAAGGTAAAGTGCGCTTAGGTCTAAACCCGTTGATAAATATGAATTTCTTCCAGGATGAATTGTCCATAGTACTTCATTAGATAACTTTGTCAAATGAGTATTACCATATGCAGTCAGCGATACAAGCATTGCTCCATTACTTTTTGCTTTTTTAACAGAAGTTATCAATTCTCTTGTTTGACCAGAACGTGAAAAAGCTATGAGTAAGTCCCCTTTTTTTAGTAAAGTACTTCTAATGATCATTAAGTGTGGATCTGTCACCGCTTCACAATCAAAACCCATCCTACTTAATCGATAATTTAATTCTTGAGCTGCGAGTCCTGAGCTTCCGAGCCCGTAGATATATATACGTCTTGCATTTGTAATTAATTTGAGCGCCTTAGTTAATGCATCAGAATTATTTAGACCTTGCATATCAGTAAAGATATCGATATATTGACGCCTAATTAAAGAATCTATATCTTCACTTTCTTCATGCCGAGTTTCTCTTGCTAGCTTTACTTTTAATTCAACAAAATTTTTGCAAGACACCTTTCTGCAAAAACGAGTTACTGTGGCAACTGATACACCCGTTTTGTCAGCTATATCTTTAATATTACTTTGCGATGCTTCTGTTGGAGAAGAAAGTAAATAATCCGCTATGCCTCTTTCTTTGTCTGAGAAGGAAGCATATTTCGATTGGATTTCCTTCAAGAGTGTAACCATTGATTACTCCTTTCAATTTCAATCCCTCATTACTTCTTCAACAAAACGACTCGTTATTTGCTGCGGTCTAGTGATTGCTCCACCTACCACAACAGAGTATGCACCAATGCGAAGTACATTTTTTGCCATTTCTGGAGTGATGATATTTCCCTCAGCAACAATTGGTATTGAGACATTCTTAAGGATTGTTTTTAAAAATTCAAAATCATTCTCATATAGTTTATATCCTTTTGTCTCTTTTGTATATCCATATAAGGTTGTTGATACACAATCAAACCCTAATTGTTCTGCTTGTATAGCGTCTTCTACGGTAGCGATGTCTGCCATCAGTTGAACTTTTGCGTTTTTTTCTCGAACATACGAAACTAATTCTAATAATGTTGTTTCATTAGGACGCTCTCTCAGTGTTGCGTCCATAGCAATCATTTCACAACCTGACTCTATTAGTTCATCAACTTCTTTTTTTGTAGCAGTTATAAAGACTTCGCTGTCTGAATAGTCTCTTTTTACTATTCCAACAACAGGAAGATTCACTTCTTTCTTAATTGAAATTATATCTTGTTTCGAATTAGCTCGAATACCTACAGCTCCTCCTAACTTTGCAGCCAGTGCCATTTTTGACATAATATATGAACTATGAAGTGGCTCGTTTTCTAGTGCTTGACAAGAAACAACAAGTCCATGGGATATTTGTTCTAACATATAGAAGTCACCTACTAAGTCTGTAATTTTTACTTGATGTTCTATTACGGTTGAGTCATAAAAAACAGTTATCTATCTTGTTAATATAGTAGAATTTCTCAATAAAATCTTTTCTTTTGACAGCTTAACTGAACTTGGAAATCAATACTGTAGTCTCCTACAAATATTCAGAATCAATATTAGAGTGGAGGTAGCAAAGCACTTGGCTAAATATTTTTAAAACCGTGAGTTAATTACGATTTACTATTCCTCCACCCATTCGCTGATTATTTAATTCTATTTATCTCATTCTTTAAAATCTCTGCAAGTGCTCCATATACTACTTGAACACCAGACCCCATTTTAAAAATACCTTTTGCTTTTAGTTGTTCTTTCCATATGGAATCTTCTGCAACTATGCTTGTATCTTTTACTGTTACCCTTAGTCTAGTAATGCATGCATCTACATCAACTAGGTTCTCTCTACCACCTAATGCAGAAATTACTTCTTCTATATCGATGTCTTTTAAGAGAGCGTCCTTTTTTGTATATAATTTATTTTCAGAATCCTCACCACGTCCTGGAGTTTTCAGATTCAATTTAACAATGAGGATTTTAAATACATAGTAGTAGATAATGGCTGTTGGAATTCCCAATATCAAAATCCAGATGTAGTTTGTTTTATCATTACCTTGTAATAGACCGAATAAGGTAAAATCTATAATTCCCCTTGAAAAAGTTACACCTACTGCTACATCAAGAGCATATAACACTGCGTAAGATATACCCTCTAAGACAGCATGTATTCCGTACAGCAGTGGAGCAACAAATAAGAATGTAAACTCAATTGGCTCAGTTATACCTGTTATAAACGATGTTAGAGCTGCAGAAAATAATAGGCCCCCAACTATTTTCTTGTTTTTGCTATCAGCAGTTCTATACATGGCAAGAGCAGCTGCTGGTAAGCCGAACATCATTGGTAAATATCCGCCTGTAAAATACTTTGTAGCTTCTGCAGAAAATTGTGTAACAGTAGGATCAGCTAACTGAGCAAAGAAAATACTTTGACCACCTTGAACTAGTTTTCCTGCTACCTCTAATTCTCCTCCGAGTGAAGTGTACCAAAATAGCGGATATATCGCATGGTGAAGTCCGAATATATTAAGAAGACGCATTAAAGTACCATAGAAAAACATTCCGATCGGACCCGTTCTACCAAAGAACTCAGAGAATGTTGAAATTCCGATGTGAATATAGGGCCAAATAAATGGAATGATGACTCCGATGATACTTATTGCTAATACTGAAATAATCGGAATAAATCTAACTCCAGAGAAAAATGATAAGGCTTCTGGAAGTTTCTTATCATAATAGCGATTAGCTAAAAAGGCCACAAGTAGACCAACGATTATTCCTCCAAGGACCCCAATTCTAACGGTGAAAATTCCAAGTTCATATCCATATACATTTGCTTGTTTTGCAGCTTCAACAGGATCTAGACCAATAGATAAGAAATATTCTACAGAAGTAGTGTCAGGAGTATGACCAAGAAAACCTAAAATGGTGCTAATAATAGTATGCATGACAAGGAAAGCGATGGAAGCTGATAAACCAGCAGCCCCTTTTTCCTGCAATGCCAAACCCGAAGCAATCCCAACTGCAAATATGAGCGGTAAATTACTAAAGACGATATTTCCTATTGCGGACATCGTACTTAAAACGTAGAACAAAAATGTCCCTTCTCCTAAGATTCCAGTTAGCCCATAAGTTTCAACCATTAGAGGATTTGTAAATGCTGCTCCAATTCCTAGCATCAATCCCGCTATAGGAAGAACTGCAATGGGGATCATGAAGGCCTTTCCTAAACGCTGAAGTTTTTCAAACATTCTAATCCCTCCATTTAATTGTTTTGTTTGAGGTTTACGGAGTACTCAAACATATGCTGTTAAACCCAAGAAAGAAATTTATTATCATCCTCCTCTACTATGTGTAAATTATTTTCATTATTAATTATATAAGATTAATAGAAATAATTGCACAATTTTTTTAAATTATCTTAATTTTCATTTTAGAAATAGAAAAAAGCACAACCACCCTAAGGCAGTTATGCTTCTTGTAGTATACGTTCTTCTTCTTTTGTTTCTACTTTCTTTACTAGCCCAAGTGTTTCTGCTGTGGAAGTGTGGACTTCTTGTAGCAGCTCTGGGTTGTTCATTAGTGAGACTCCATAGGATGGAATCATTTCTTTGATTTTTGTTTCCCATTTGTTCATTTGTTCTGGGAAACACTTGCAAATAACTTCAAGCATGACGTGAACGGCTGTGGATGCTCCTGGTGAAGCTCCAAGTAAAGCTGCAACTGAACCGTCTGCTGCAGTGATCACTTCTGTTCCGAATTGAAGTGTACCTTTTCCTGCTGGTGTATCCTTAATAACCTGTACCCGTTGCCCAGCTACGATTAAATCCCAGTCCTCTGATTTAGCGTTTGGAATGAACTCACGAAGCTCTTCCATCCGTTGTTCCTTTGATAATAGGACCTGCTCGATTAAATACTTGGTCAATGGAATCTCTTTGACTCCAGCTGCAAGCATTGTTACAAGATTATCCGGTTTGACGGAAGTAACCAAATCGAAATTTGAACCAGTTTTAAGGAACTTTGGTGAGAATCCTGCAAACGGTCCGAATAGTAATGATTTTTGGTTATTGATAAAGCGTGTGTCTAAATGCGGTACTGACATTGGTGGTGCACCAACCTTTGCCTTCCCGTATACTTTCGCATGATGCTGTGCGACGACCTCTGGATTGTTGCATACCATAAAGAGCCCGCTAACTGGAAATCCGCCAATATGCTTTCCTTCAGGAATCCCTGTTTTTTGAAGCAAATGAAGGCTTCCGCCACCTCCGCCGATGAAGACAAACTTGGCAGTATGGCGCTCGCTTATGCCCGTTTCCTCGTTCCTCACCTTCAACTCCCACTGACCGTCTGCAGTGCGCTTGATATTTTTCACACAATAGTGATAGTTAAGTTCGACATTTTGACTTTCTAAATAGTCAAATAGCATACGTGTTAAAGCACCAAAGTTAACGTCGGTTCCAGTATCAATTTTTGTTGCCGCGATCTGCTCGTCCGCATCACGGTCGTGCATGATGAGTGGAATCCACTCTAACAGCTTCTCGGGGTCATCGGAAAATTCCATTCCCTTGAAAAGTGGATTATTCGACAGTGCTTTAAAGCGATTTCTTAAAAAAGTGACATTATCTTCCCCTTGGACAAAGCTCATATGAGGCAGTTGTCGGATAAAGTCTTCTGGATTATGTATCAACTTACTTTTCACAAGATAGGACCAGAATTGCATCGATTCCTGGAATTGCTCATTGATATTAATTGCTTTCGTAATATCAACCGTGCCATCTGGTTTTTCGACTGTGTAATTAAGTTCACAAAGTGCGGCATGACCAGTCCCTGCATTGTTCCATTCGTTCGAGCTTTCCTCTCCTGGACTTGCGAGTTTCTCAAATACAGTAATGTTCAAGTTTGGTGCTAGTTCTTTGAGCATCGTCCCCAACGTTGCACTCATGATTCCGGCACCAATTAAGATAACGTCTGTCTTCGTTTCTCCGTTGATCATTTCTACCATCCCTATACGTCTAGAATTCGCAGATCGATGTAAGCGCTCCCCTTTAAGCACTATTACAAGCTAGTCCGAGAACTAGCTGTACATCTGCTCTGTGGCATTTACTGTCTTCTATAGTTTATCAGAATTTTTTCTAGATTAAAATATTTATTTACTATTATAATAGTTCAATTACTTTTTATCTGTTAAAAAGGGATTTGTTTATCAATCAGAATGAACTAAATGATTTTTTACAATAATAATGAAAGCGTTCGCTTTTTGTGTTTGAAAAAAAGTCTTAAGATGGCCATATTTCACGGAACGCCTATCACTTGTGAACTTTTCACATAGAACCATACAATTGCCCTTCGGATGGCTCTTGACAAAAGAATGTTATTCAAGTGATAATGTTTACTCGATTAGAATTATTACAACTAACTAATCATAATAAAAAATGATTGATTGGTTATTCATATTTCTGTCGATAATGATATATAAAAACAATCTAGGAGGAACTTAAAAATGTCATTAATCGGAAAAGAAGTACTACCATTCACAGCAAATGCATACCAAAACGGTGAATTCATCACTGTATCTGATGAGAATTTCAAAGGAAAATGGAGCGTTGTTTGCTTCTACCCTGCAGATTTCACTTTCGTTTGCCCTACTGAGCTTGAAGATTTACAAAACCAATACGCTACATTAAAGGATCTTGGAGTAGAAGTATACTCTGTTTCTACAGATACTCATTTCACTCACAAAGCTTGGCATGATCATTCAGATGCAATCGGTAAGATTGAATACATAATGATTGGTGACCCTTCTCAAAAGATCACTCGCGGATTCGACGTTCTTGATGAAGAAGAAGGTCTTGCACAACGCGGAACTTTCATCATCGATCCAGATGGTATCGTTCAAGCAATGGAAATTAATGCTGATGGTATTGGCCGTGACGCTAGCACATTAGTAAACAAAATCAAAGCTGCACAATATGTTCGTAACAATCCAGGTGAAGTTTGTCCTGCTAAATGGCAAGAAGGTGCTGCAACTCTTAAGCCAAGCCTTGATCTTGTAGGAAAGATTTAAGGAGAAGGTAAGATGTTATTAGATGCAGATATTAAAGCACAGTTAGCCCAATATCTTCAGATGATGGAGGGCGACATCTTACTTAAGGTGAGCGCTGGCGAAGATCAAGTATCTCGTGAAATGCTTGAATTAGTAGATGAATTAGCAACGATGTCTTCTCATATTAAAGTTGAGAAAACTATATTAGAGAGAACTCCAAGCTTTAGTGTCAACCGTATTGGTGAGGATACTGGTGTTGTTTTTGCTGGTGTACCACTTGGTCACGAATTCACTTCCCTTGTACTTGCCCTTCTTCAGGTAAGTGGACGTGCTCCTAAAGTGGATCAGAAAGTGATTGATCAAGTAAAAAAGGTTTCAGGTGAGTATCATTTTGAATCTTACATTAGCTTGAGCTGTCATAACTGTCCGGATGTTGTACAGGCGTTAAACGTGATGAGCGTGTTAAACCCGAACATCCGCCATACGATGATTGATGGGGCTGCTTTTAAAGAAGAAGTCGACAGCAAAGAAATCATGGCTGTACCAACTGTTTTCCTAAACGGAGAATCTTTCGGTAGCGGACGTATGTCTCTTGAAGAGATCTTAGCAAAATTAGGTACTGGTCCTGATGCTTCTGAATTTGCTGATAAAGATCCATTTGATGTGCTTGTTATCGGTGGTGGCCCTGCTGGTGCTAGTGCGGCTGTTTATGCAGCTCGTAAAGGTATCCGCACTGGGATTGTTGCTGAACGTTTTGGCGGTCAAATCATGGATACACTTGGGATCGAGAACTTCATTAGTGTGAAACACACAGAAGGTCCTAAGCTTGCTGCTAGCCTTGAAGAGCATGTAAAAGAGTATAATATTGATATCATGAACTTACAACGTGCGAAGAGCCTTGAGAAGAAGGAACTTGTTGAGGTTGAGCTTGAAAACGGTGCTGTTCTTAAGAGTAAGACGGTTATCCTTTCTACTGGTGCTCGCTGGCGTAATGTTGGCGTTCCTGGTGAAGCTGAGTTCAAGAACAAAGGTGTAGCTTACTGCCCTCACTGTGATGGTCCTCTATTCGAAGGTAAGCGTGTTGCTGTTATCGGTGGAGGTAACTCAGGGATTGAGGCAGCTATCGATTTGGCTGGAATTGTGAAACATGTAACAGTTATCGAGTTTGCTCCTGAGTTAAAAGCAGATTCTGTTTTACAAGAGCGTCTTTTCAGCTTACCAAACGTAACGGTTATCATGAACGCAGCTACAACTGAAATTACGGGTAAGGATAAAGTAAACGGAATTTCTTATCAGGATCGTGCTACTGGTGAAGTTCATCATGTGGAACTTGAAGGTGTCTTCGTTCAAATCGGTCTTGTACCAAACACCGACTGGTTAGGCGATACAATCGAAAAGACTCGTATGGGTGAAATCGTGGTCGATAAGCACGGTTCTACAAGCATCCCTGGTGTATTTGCAGCAGGTGACTGTACAGATAGTGCTTATAAGCAAATCATTATTTCCATGGGTTCAGGTGCAACTGCAGCATTAGGTGCATTTGATTACTTGATTCGTAATTAATAGATAGAAAAAAGAGGATGTCCCAAGGCCTAGCTTTTGGGACATTCTCTTTTTCTGTTTGCTCTATAAGTTTATTTCCACTCCAGGGTGATCTTGCAATAATTGACTTCATTAACGCTTCATGCGGATAGCTCTCACTAGATTCTTGCAATAGTTGTCTTCATGAACGCGGCATGCGAACACTAATCACTGCCTTTCCCAAATCAGTGTCTTCATGCGCGCTTCATGCGGACACTATTCACGGCCTTTCCCAAATCAGTGTCTTCAACGTACTGTTCTATTTGAAAAGCCAAAAATTATCTGGATGAATGTCATTTCTATCCCTGCAAAAATAGATTGCATTTTCATCACGGAAAGTAAGCTTTACATTCATATCATCACCTATTATACTTATCTTATGTAAAGTTAACTTTCCATTAGGCGGGTGAACAAGTGAAAAACCGTTTAGAAAAAATCCGTAAACAACACGGAATTAATCAAGAAGAATTAGCAAAAGCACTTGAAGTTTCAAGGCAAACTATCGGTTCGCTAGAAAACGGACGTTATAATCCATCGATTCTTTTAGCATTCAAGATTGCACGTTTTTTTGATATGACTATTGAAGAAATCTTTATTTATGTGGAGGACGAAAAGGTATGAAAAAAATTTTTTCCGCTTATATTCTTACCATAGTAGGTGTAGGACTACTAACAGGTGGTCTGTACTTCATCATAGCAATTGAAAATCCACAAGGTTTGTTGGGGGCATTGCCTTATATCTGTGTTGGACTGGGCTGTGCTGTTTTTGGTCATGGTTTGGGAGAAATTATCCTCCAAAACGCAATGAAGAGGGCTCCCGACGCAGCAAAACAGCTAGAGATTGACATGAAAGATGAGCGTAATTTGGCAATCGCTAATCAGGCAAAAGCGAAAGCATATGACATGATGGTTTTTGTGTTTGGAGCGTTAATGTTTTCATTTGCCTTGATGGGTATAGATTTACTAGTGTTATTACTATTTGTTTTTACCTATCTGCTTGTCATTGTATATAGCACTTATTATCGTTTCAAGTTTAATAAAGAGATGTAATAAAATGAGTAAACGAACAATGATACTTTTTCACTCCTCCAAAGGAAGCTAGGGAATCAATTGCATTGAAACGAGGTGATGAATATGGCACATGAAGCAAAAAAGCTTATACCCGGTTTAGGCACTCTAGTTAAGATACAACCTGACGAGGTTAGTTTTCAAATTGAACACCAAGCTGATTCTACTGCAACTACACTACCTGAGTTAGTTTCAGACTTTAACAAGTTATTAGAAAAGCTTCAAGAAGCAGGTATTATGAAGAAGCAATAGTCCTTAATTAGTTCAGGAGCAAAGGAGAGACTGTACGAAACTTACCATTCTCTCCTTTGAAACAAAGCCCTATCGAAAATCAACTATTACGTAATCTGTATTAATGTACAGGAAGTACCTATTCATATTTGATTGTAGCGTTAAATAATTTTAACATTTTCAAAAAGCTAAATTTATTTAAAAGTGATTATGTTTTTAATAGATTATACGGTAGCTCGTTCACGACTCTCCCTTTTCTCCCTACTGTTGTAGTTGCGCAACTTAAAGAGTTCAAAATTGCCTCTTCCGTAGATTCCGCTGCCGCAGTAAAAAGTGAATTCAGCACTGTGTTGTCTTCTCTTAACTGACTAAATGTTTCTTTATGATCAACCGAGAAATGTGGAATTGTCTGTGCTGTTGAAAAAGCAATGACAATATCTCCACTCCCATTACTCATATGACTGCCTGTTCTCCCTAAACCAATCCCGCATCTTTTCGCCAATCTCTGTAGCTGCCGTTCATTGAGAGGTGCATCTGTGGCAAGAACGATAATAATGGAACCATCTGTTTGTGAATCCGTGACTTCCAGATCAGTCTGAGTTTGAATAAAGCGATTATAATTTTCCAATTCTTCTGTTTTGCCGAAATTACTTAGAACTAGACAACCTACTGTATAATCCACCACCCCTTCGTTTTTAACGATTCTTGAGGAACAACCAATTCCCCCTTTATAGCCGAAACAGACCATTCCAGTGCCTGCGCCAACTGCCCCTTCTTCAGCTTTGTCAGTTGAAGCTTTCTGGATTGCCTCTTTTGCATGTTCAGGTTTTACTGGCATTGTCCGTATCGAATTGAGGTAACTATCATTGCATTCCCCTACGACAATATTTACAGTACCGGTAGATTCACCGATTTCTGGGTTTCGTTCGAGGAGATACTCTAGGGTCCCTTGCGTTACAGCTGGAACCCCAAATGTATTGGTTAGCATAATTGGAGACTCTAATCTTCCTAATTCGTTTAGTTGTACGAGTCCCGTTGTTTTTCCAAAACCATTAAAGACATAGCTTGTTGCGACAACCTTCTCTTGAAAAATATTCCTTTCGTGTGGGAGAATGGCAGTTACCCCTGTACAAGCCCACTCATCTTCTTCGGTTGAAAGTGGATATTGAAGGGTGACATGGCCGACATGGACTCCTTTTACATCGGTTATGCAATTGTTCGAACCAGTTGGTTGTTGTCCTATCTTTAAGCCTAATTCTCTTATTTTCTTTCTAGACATTGGAAATCACCCCTCAGAAATATTTGCTCCTATACTTGTATCTATTGGTTTAAAACTACCTATCTAATTTTAACGATAATTTTGCCTTTTGCTCTACCCAACTCCGCATATTCCATTGCTTTTTGTGCATCTTCGAATGGAAATACTCTGTCTATTACAGGCTTGATTTTACCACCCTCGATATAGTTTGCTATCGTACGTAATTGCTCTCCACTTGGTTTCATAAACAAAAATGAATATTGAACATTGTGCTTTTTTTCAAGTGCAGTAAGTTTACTACTTGCTAGTGAAAACAACATCTGTTTTAAAAATCCTGAACCATACTCTTGTGCAAAACGAGCATTGGGCAGACCAGAAACGGAAACTATTTTTCCACCATCTTTTATGACCTCGAAAGATTTTTCTAGGTTCTTACCCCCGAGTGTATCAAATACGGCATCATAGTTTTTCAATTTTTCTTCAAATTTTTCAGTTTTATAATTTATAATTTCATCTGCTCCAAGAGATTCTACTAACTTGGCCCCGACTTCACTAGCAGTTGTTGCAACAGTTGTTCCCATCAGTTTTGCCAGCTGAATTGCAAACGTGCCGACACCACCAGCTCCAGCATGTATCAAAATCTTTTGTCCCTTTTGCAATTGGATGATGTCATGAAAAGCTTGATAGGAAGTTAACCCTACCAATGGAATCGATGCAGCTTCCTCAAAGCTCAAATTTTTTGGTTTTAAGGCGATGTCGTCTTCATGAATCGCGATGTATTCTGCAAAAGTACCGATGTTATCCTTACGTGGACGGGCATAAATTTCATCGCCAATTTTGAACCGAGTCACCTTTGAACCAACCTTAACAACGACTCCAGAGAAATCATTTCCAAGGATAAGTGGCATTTTATATTTAAGTAGCATTTTCACTTTTCCATCGCGTATTTTAAAATCAATCGGGTTAATACTTGCTGCATGGATTTCTGCCAGTACCTCATGCTCCCCAATTTTTGGTGTGGGTATTTCTGTCATACGCATTGGGAATTTCCCGTAGCGCTCTATAATCATTGCTTTCATTACCTATTCCTCCAAATTTATTTCGATTTTTTCAATAATAGTCCTGCATGAATTTTTCAATATCCAACACAAGTGTTTTTATTAGATCAAATTTTGTACGAACATTTATATAGTAAAAGTTTTTTGTCCCTTCTTTTCGCATTAGAATAACACCAGCTTCTCGCAAAATTTTTAGATGATGTGACACAGCAGGTCTAGAAAGATGTGTTTGTTCAGTGATTTCTCCCACTCGTAAGCCTGTCTGACAATCTGTTCCCATTAAAACTAATAAGATCGATTGACGCGTTTCATCACCAATGGCCAAGAGTACTTTTTGAGCATTTAGAAAATCCTCTTTGATCATATTTAGATGTTCCTGTTTATTCATTAATTTCAAAACCTCCCACAATCAGTTGAATCGTTTAAGTTGATGAACCATAATGCTGAATACAACATTATACGATCTACGAAACGGGTGCAATATTGAGAAAGAAAATCGAGACCATTCAATAAAAAGTAAATCCAAATGAACATAGCCAAAAGATAAAAGAAGCAATGCCATATAAGGCATCGCTTCTATATAGTTAAATACATATTTATGTATTTAGTTCTATTTACATTTTCCTCTATGGTTGAAATCAACTACGACAACCATGTATCCAAAGCTGTCTTGACACTAGAAAATGTGATCAAAGAAGAGAAATCAGTACCAATCTGCACCATTTTTTGAGCTAATTCAGGTCTGAGGCCAGTCAATACCATTTGGATACCCAATAGCTTCAACACTTCGCTCATGCGAAATACGAAGGTGGTGACTTCTGTGTCAACTGTATAAATTCCTGAACAGTCCAAGATTAGAGTGCTAATGTTCATGCTTCCTATCTTCGGTACCGTATGTTCCAGCAAGTGTTCAGTTCGATCAAGATCGATGGAACCGATTAATGGTAGAACGGCCACACCGTTTCGTAGTGGAACCACAGGTGATGCAAGTTCAAGTATTTCTTTTCTTATTTGATTGTGCTTTTCCGTATTATATCGTTCATAAGCAATAATCGAATCTGCTAAACTGATATCCAACACATAATCAAATCTTCCAATGATAAAGAAGCAATCTTTTAAGGAAAGGTTCAGCTCTTCCATCATGTTCATGAGTTTCTTTTGGAAAAATAGCCTAAACGCTGGATATGGTGCGACCAAACTTGATACTTTATTTAATGCGTAAGTTGATTCTTCTACATATATCTTGTGCCACTCTTTAAATTCGTTCGCAACAATTTCTTCTGACTCTAACTCCATTGCTTTTCCAAGGAAAGATACAAACTCCGTTTGGTATTTCAGATTTCTGTCTATGACTACTTGCGGAACCTCGAAAGGCAATGCATTCAGACTGTATTCCAGAAGTTGTCTAGCGATGTTTTCTGCATTATGTATTAAGGTTGTACTGAATTCGGTTTTGTTTGTCATCGTTTCCTCCTTAAACCGTCATAAATTTCTATATATCTATATTATAATGGTACATATTGAAAAAGTCGTAGTTTTTTTAACAAAACTATCCAATAAATAGATTGAAAGATTATACAAGTTTATCTAATGCATATAATCTCACAATATTATTCGTATCCTCTTCCTCATATTCTCGAATAAACTGCATAGGTGAGTTTTCGAGGATTTTTACGGATGGTATGTTATCCTTTTCAACAATAGCATTAGCCTTCATTAGCTCTAAATCATGCAAACAATATTGGAGTAATCCTTTCAATATATCCGAGCCATAGCCTTTTCCCCAATGACGTTCGGAAAATCGATATCCTACTTCACATTCATCTTTTTCAGTTTTAATTACAGCGCAAGTTCCGATTAAGGATGCATCACCTATTTTTGAAATAGCCATGATTAGAAGTTCCGAGTAATTATCGTCATAAGCCTTTATAACTTTTGAAAGCTCATCTGCGTTTTCCGTCTTTGTTTTCCCTCTTCCAATGATAAACCTCATAACATTTGGATTGCTTTGCATTTCGTGAAAATCTTCTAGGTCACTTAATTTAAATCTTCTAGTGTATAGACGTTCAGTTTCATAAAACATACTTAACTCCCTTTTAGATGTTTCAATCGATGTTATTATTTGCAACTATTACAAATGAACATGGATGCATCTTGATTCATAAAGATACGATTTCCGTGATGGAATGTTCGTATATCCGTTGATATAAATCCAACTTCGGACAATCTATCTTCTGTGTCATACCTTTTAGCTAACTCTTCAAAAACGTCTGTTTCCATTGTTCACTTCCCAATTAAATACTATTTTATGGTCATTATAACAAAAAGTAGAAACTTCAAACACATCTAAAAAAGCGACGCAAAGGTAAGTTTTGCGCCGCACATAAAATAAAGTTGACAGTTCATTACAAAATTTCAATATACCCTTCTGTCCCATGAACGCGAATTCGTTGACCATCCTTAATTAGTTTCGTTGCATTTTCTACTCCAACAACTGCGGGTAAGCCATATTCACGCGCGATAACTGCTCCGTGCGTCATCATTCCTCCCACTTCGGTAACGAGACCTTTTATAGAAACAAACAATGGTGTCCAACTAGGGTCAGTGAAGGCAGTGACTAAGATATCTCCATCTTCAAGATTAGCATCTTCCATTTTTAAAATAACTCGGGCACGTCCCTCGATCACTCCAGCCGAAACAGCTAGACCTACCATCGCATTAGCGGGTAGATTCTCACGTTTGTACTTCCCGGTAATAATTTCACCTTCTGACGTGATCACTCGTGGTGGAGTGAGTTTTTCGTATAATTTATACTCGTCTTTTCGGGTGTTAATAATCGCATAATCCAGTCTTTTCGAACGTACAAGTTCGAGCAGTTCTTCGAAAGAAAGATAGTAAATATCTTCTTTTTCAAGAAGTACACCTAGTCGAACAAGTTCTTCGGCTTCTTTTAGTAATGCCTGCTTATAAACGAAGTAGCGATTGATCATCGAGTATTTTGGATATTCACGATACCCAATATAGTTTCGAATGACATCGATCTTTTGCTTGGCTTCTGTAGCTTTTCGCTCACCATCTGGCAACTGTTTTAAGCGTTCAAGTAGCTCTTCTTCCTTCTTCAAAGCTTCGTGCTTTCCTTGTTCGAATTTTCTACTCGCCTCATTCGGTTCGAAATTTTTAATATTACTAAGAATCAACGGGACAAGTATTGAGGGTTCTTCCATCCAACGGTTTTTTGTAATATCGATTTCTCCAGCACATCTCATGCCGTATTTATTGAGATAAGCTAAAATTGCTTCCTTAGCTACTTGTCCACCTTCAAATTGTCCTAATTTTTCTAATGAATTTTCCTTTTTTACATGCTGTAGATAATCGATTACTTCTGGATAAGGACGAATGACATCCGCAACATCCATTAGCTCCAGACCCATTTCTGACGTAATATTGTTTGGCACAGATTGAGAAAGTGTGTCAGCTACACCTTTTTCTCCTAACCACTCATTCATTTTCTCATTTACCCATTCGGTAGCATTCTGTGCTGCCGTAATTACTTTCATACTATCTAGGTCCGATAAAATCTTTCTTAATTCTTGCAGGTCTTCTAGAATGAAATCAAATAATCCTGTACCAGTTTTCAATTGGATGTTCGCTTTCAAAATCTCAAGTGATCCTTCATATTTTTCTATCAAATCTGCAACAATGGTTGGATCGATTTGTTCCGGGATATTTGAAGTGAAAACGTTAGGATTCGGAGCCCTACCTTCAACCTGAACCATTTTTATAAAATTGTCTTTCGCTACGGCGGTCTTGAGCGCATCTTTTATAAGTGGGTCAGATTTCCCTAATGCTTCGATAATCATTTCTCTACTGCTTGGGACAGACAGCATTGGTGTGACATCCACAAACAATCTCCCGCCAGATTTTCGCATAGGTGCCGGAGTTGTTAACAAGAAGAATGACAAGCCCAACGGTTTCATAGCATCCGTCATCATTTGTTGATGACCTACCGAAACATAGACACGATTTTCCTCATCATTGGCTTCAGGTATTGGGTATAGAGTGGTGATTGGACGACTTTGGACAATGTAAAAAGTATCATCAACCAGACACCATTCGATATCCTGTGGCTTGCCGAAATGTGCTTCTATCTGCCTTCCGATCCGTGCTAATTGTAAAATTTGATCGTCCGTTAGAGTTTGTGAATCTTGCTGTATAGGTTCTAGTTGAAGTGTCTCTGTTCCGCCTTCTTTTCGACCAAAGATCGCTAATTTCTTTGTACCGATTCGCTTCTCGACGATTTTATCTTCTTGAACTTTGTAATTGTCGGCAGAAACTAGGCCAGAAACGAGTGCTTCTCCAAGACCATAACTAGCATCGATTGATAGTAGCTTTCGATTTGAGGTAATGGGATCAGCAGTGAAAAGAATTCCAGAAGCTTGAGGAAAAACCATCCTTTGTATCACAACAGATAAAAGAACTTGACTGTGTTCAAATCCATTTTGTATACGATAGATGACAGCACGTTCTGTAAAAAGAGAAGCCCAACATTTCTTAATATGGTTTAGGATCTCAGCAACACCTATGATATTTAAATAAGTGTCTTGTTGCCCAGCAAAAGAAGCGTGTGGTAAATCTTCCGCTGTTGCACTAGACCGTACGGCATACGAGTGTTGTTCACCAAGATGTTCTACATAACGAGTAACTTCTTTCACAAGTTCAGAAGGAACTTCTACTTGCGTAATAATTTGGCGAAGTTGCCTGCTGATTTCGCTAATCTGCTCTCTGTCTTCTGCATTTAATGTTGCCAAATGTTTTAGGAAAGTATGATATATTTCATTTTGTTCGATAGCTTTCTTAAATCCGTCTGTTGTCACACAAAATCCTTCAGGTACATGTATCCCTTCGATTTTTGACAATTCTCCTAGATTTAATCCTTTTCCACCAACAACGCTAAGCTGTGTTTTATCCATCTCTTGAAATCCAAGTACCCAAGAACTCAATCCACATCGCTCCTATCCCTTTATGTTCTATTGATTCTAACAGCATTAAATATGTATAAACAGTCTATAATGCATATATTTTGTATGCTATAATTAAAGTAGGAAGAGTACAATTTCCGGATTTTAGCCCCTTTTTATCATGTCTAATTCTCCTTAAATTATATAAAAAAAGCACTAACCCGAATTGGATTAATGCTTCTACTAGTTCAATATATACCCTTGAAATGTCACAAAAATTGCAAATAAGCATGCGGCTATGGACACAATTCCAATTCCTTTTCTCCCTTTTTTCAATTCTTCTATGCCGATGACCAATATAAAAAGTCCCATAAAGAACGTCATAAAGGGTTGTAACTCAAAATTTTTCGTAATTAATCCATAACTCGCCAAACATAAAGTGATGACACCAAAGATGATTTTCGCTAGTTTAAAAATAATTATCTCCTACTTTCCTATTAAAGATTTTGTTTTCAATATCCCCAAATCAACTGAAGTCTCTATATAGCCAACAATCTGATCAAAGGTAAATAACCTAGGAGATATGGATTTTCGTCACTTGAATTATATTTATGTAAGAATCCATCGTAATCCACTCTTCGAGTATAATCCTCTACGTACCTATGAAAAAATGTGAGGCATTTTTCTCTTCATATGCGAAAACAGCATCTGGTGCAATACTTCCGAGTAAAAATGCTGTCTTATCTTCAATCGATAATGCGTCTGCAATTCTATTCCCAATAATCATATGCATAATTCTTGAACCCAAAGTCTATACCCCCCTTTTAGAATATTTTAACAGAATTTTCTAATTGGTATAGGAGTTTGTATAAGAAAAGAGTGCAGATCATTACTGATTGCACTCTTTTTGATTCTATTTTGAACGACTGTTGTAATCAGCTTCGATTCCATGTTTCCAGCTACGGTCAATTTTTTTCTCTTTTCGAAAATTCATCACGGCCTCGTTTAGAACTTCATAGTTTAATTGCGTACCTTTTTCGTCTGCATGATAATCAACAGCAAAATCTTCACTAATACCAAAATTGGCTGCAGTTGTAACAGCATCAATATTTGCTCCTAGAAAAATAAACTGCCAGCCATCCTTCTCCTTATGGTGCTCAATCATCTTTTTGATTTTCGTTGCATTGTATTCCTTACTGGAATTCTCCATACCATCAGTGGTGATGACGAAAAGTACTTTTTCAGCACGTTCTTCCTCTTTCGTTTTCTTCTGGACATTGGCGATTTTTTGAATCGAAAATCCAATAGCATCGAACAACGCTGTTGTACCTGATACCTCATAGTCTTCTTCCGTTATTGGAGAAATGCCTTTGATGTTGAAACGGTCATGCAATAACTCATAATCGTGGTTGAAGATAACCGTGGTTACAACAGCTTCCCCTTCAGCTCCTTGCTGTTTTGTTAACATGGAATTATAACCACCAATGGTATCGCCCTCAAGGCCCGCCATCGACCCACTTTTGTCTAAAATGAATACTAATTCTGTTAAATCTTGCTTCATCTCTAATGTCCTCCATTCTTATGTTTATGAACTAAGGATAGCAAGATGAAGATTTGGATTGGTCGCTTTGAAAGCGACATTTTTTTATGCGCCTAACAACGGTTGGTCAAAGGAGAATAAGGCTTCGTTAATTTGATGAATGTTGTAGCTTTGCTCTTTGATAAAATATTCGATGATCACGTCAAATTTGCTACTACGAGAAAGCGTGTAACCCGCCGCAGACAGTAAATCATTCGTTTCATCTACGTCGAGTTGTAGCGCAATTGCAAATGCGATGACAGTTTTCTTTTTTGGCAAGTAATCTTCATCCGAGCGTATTTTAGAAAAAAGCCTACGGTCAATGTTTGCGCGCTTATATGTCTCTACATCTGTCATGTTCTTTTCATCAATCAAATGAAGCAACCTTTGGGAAAACGTTTCATCTAGATCCTCAACGATTTCAACTAAGCTGCTCATACTTTCTAATGGTGCCTCGTTAAAAACTATATGTTCTTCCCGTAAGCGATGAAAATGAATTTCTAATTCTTCCACATAGTTTTCATCGATAAATTCATTAATAGAAGTAAAAAGCTGTTTGCTTAATCCGAACGTTTTTTTATCAAAAACTACGAGATATACATGCATATCTGAACTCATGAGGAACTGACCTATGGCTGAAACAGCAATTTGTAGGGCTTCTTCCTTTGGATAACCGTAAATTCCTGACGAAATGAGTGGAAATGCGATTGATACACATTCGTTCTCTTTCGCAAGCTCTAGTGAATTGATGTAGGATGCCTTGAGTAGCTCAGCTTCGTGATGAGAACCTCCACTCCAAACGGGACCGGGCGTATGGATGATATACTTAGCTGGAAGCATAAATCCCTTTGTGATAACAGCTTCTCCGACTGGACATTGACCAATTATGTCACATGCTTTTTGAAGCTTCGCAATACCTGCTGCTTGAAAAACAGCTCCACAGACGCCACCACCCATCTTCAACTGAGTGTTTGCAGCATTGACAATTGCATCTACCTTCATTTTCGTTATATCATTTCGTACAATTTCGAGCGGCATTGGGGTTGCTCCTCTCTTTTTACCTTTATGATAAACGAAAATGGATTGAGAGAATACTATAATCTATTTCACACTTTGTTACTTCATAAGACATTGTTGATATTCCATATAGTACTTTAAGGTTCTTTGATAATGATTAGTAATCTCTTTCCTCATATTTTCATCCAAGTATAATTCTCCGTTATATGTTTTTTTATCGAATAGCTTCGATAAACTATTTCCCTCGTAATTTGAAAAATAATTTTCTAGTAAGTTTCTAACCGATTATAATGAATACAAACCGCCTTCAAGAAAGGAAAATAAGAATATGCGACATGATCAAATTGTTTGTTCGATCCCTACCTACACGACTGAGGATTCAGCCATTCGTCTTCCAATTTGCGGTAATTATGATTATTGGACTGCTTTAACTCACTATTTTCTACCCAAAGCAAATACGATTGAAATTCATTGCTGGAATGAGGAAATAGAGACTATTAAAGATGTTGAAGTTCTATTTAAGGATAAAAAGTATGAGGGGAATTTAACGATTTTTAGAGGAGAAAACGATTTTGCTCTTACTGATTATCTCTTGAAGGCACACTTAAATCGGTCTGGAGAGTTCAAATGGTTTACGGTAAATTTGGATATGGATACATCTTCTGTGTTTCATTCAGGTCACTGGGGTACTGAATTATTTGTACCGAATGCAACTGAAAGAGATATCGCATTTATCAAAAGTGTCATTCCGGATGAAACCATAATTGTTCAATATTAGCCTGACACCAGATTTCCTGGATGTCAGGCTAATTTCACTTACTTCGTTAATGTCTTGCTAAAAGCTTCTGCCAGTCCTTTACCAGCTTGTTCAAGAGCATCTTTCCCAAGGTCAATTAACTGCGACATGCTAACAAATCCGTGGAATGTTCCGTCATAACGAATGCAATCGACTTCAACACCCGCTTCTTTTAATTTTTCTGCATAGGCTTCGCCTTCATCACGTAACGGATCATATTCAGCTGTGATAACAATGGCTGGTGGAAGTCCGGTTAGATCTTCGAAAAACATAGGTGTAACCAGCGGGCTTAGTTTTTCTTCATTATTGTTTAAATAGCATCTCATGAACCATTTAATCAAATCGCCTGTAAGAAAATAGCCCTCTGCATTCTCGATACTAGAAGCAGTTGGTGTTGATACACCTGCTGCTGTACTTGGATAGAACAATACTTGATAACAAATCTTCGGACCATTGTCCTGTTTAGCAAGGTTCGTTACAACGACTGAAAGTGTAGCCCCTGCACTATCGCCTCCCACAGCAATCCGCGACGGATCAATTTGAAACTCCTCCGCATGTTCCTGAATATATTGGACGGATGCATAGGCATCATCCACCGCAGCCGGAAATTTATTCTCAGGAGCCAACCGATAATCAACGGAAATCGTCACACAGTTTGCATGGTTCGTTAATGCACGGCAGACACTATCATGAGAGTCCAAATCTCCAATAACCCAACCGCCTCCATGGAAGTAAACAAGCCCGGGATAACTTGTTTGTTCCTCTTTTGGATAATAGACTCGAACCTTGAGTTCTCCTCCAGGTCCTGGTATTGTTCGGTCTTCTACTTTACCTACTGGTTCCACATCCTCATTACGAGGTATGGCTTGTGAAGCTCTCAGCTGTTCAGCCGTTAAGGTTTCAAGAGGTGGCATTCCTAGCGCATTAATTTGTTCCAACACAAATTTCGATTTTGGCTCAACTGGCATTATGATCGCCTTCCTTTTTTAACAGAATTTTTGAATAATAAAACGTATAACTAGACCTTCTACCCTCCTTTTTTATAAAAAAATAGAGCTCACCTGTTAGATTTCAAGTAAGCTCCATTTCTCCGTCAAAATATGTACTTGCTATTAAAATACGACACTATGAAAGCGTTGTCATTATTAATGATATTCGTATTTACCACGATTATATTCCTTGTATTTTCTCGTCCGTATTATAAAATTTATACATGTCATATTAAAAGAGTGATTTGAATGAATACAAAAAGAAGATACGTATATTTTGTAGCGATTGTATTTGTGATAATTTTGGGACTGGCCTCTAGGAAATATGGTGAACTCCTCCTTCCCACATTTCTAGCTGAACACGCTGGTGATGCCCTATGGGCCATGATGGTCTATTTCGGATTCCGCTTTCTATTTGTTCAAAAAGGCATCCTTACAGCGGTCATGCTCAGTATTCTTTTCAGTTTCTCCATCGAATTCAGCCAAATGTATCGGGCAGATTGGATTAACCAATTGCGCAATACAATAATTGGCGCATTGATACTTGGTAAAGGGTTTCTTCTTGTGGATTTGGTTCGTTACACTCTTGGGATTATGTTTGGAACTATTTTAGATAAGTTGTTTAAACAACTTCGGTAAATTTATAATTTAGTTTTCTAAAATAAGACTCTTTCATTGTAACTTTATGTTTTTTCTACAGATGTACCCATTTAACCGGAGAAATTCCGTCTATTTTGATATATTAATAGATACCAGGTGAAATAGGCGGAGATTTTTCCCCAATTAACCTAAAAAGCGTTAAAATCATGAAAAATGTATAGATTAACTGAAAAAATTCCTCTTATTTATAGAGAACTAGATGAAATTCTTAATATAGGCGGAATTTTTACTTCTATTTCTCAATGTAAAAGGTTCAATACCCATCTTTAACAGAGAACTTAATAAAATAGAACCCGAGTGAAAATAACTTCACTGGGGTTCCTGAATTTCATAAACTACTATTCCGAATCACCAAATTAGTTGCGATGTAAATTTTCTTCGCGATCTTTCTTCCTGTAATACGTTCTAAGAGCGTATCAACTGCTGTCTCACCCATAATTTCGGTGTACACTTTTACCGTTGTTAAGGCTGGGAACACATATTTAGATACACTAAGGTCGTCCACTCCTATGATACTTACGCGATCCGGCACCGCTATCCCTTCTTCATGAAGTGCTCGTAATGCACCAATAGCAAGTAAATCATTGGCTGCAAAAAAAGCTGTTGGCAGCTTGTCTCCTAAATCTTTAATAGCCTTTTTCATCAATTTGTGTCCATCCTCCACAGAGAATGACCCAATATATAGATGATTTTCATGGTAGAGCTTCACATCCATCATATACGATTTGAACGTTTTTTCACGCATGTCCTCGATTTGGGCTGTTTGGTCCTTAAAAGTTTCTCGTCCACCAAGATAGCCAATCTTTTTGTGTCCTTTTTGGATAAAGTGATCCAATACGTTTTTCGTCACTTTTTCGAAATCAATGATTATCGCATCAAATCGGTCTTCATCTGGATTGGAATCCACGAACACAACATGGTTTGTCATCGCCGTTAATTGCTCAACCTGTTGATGGCTGAATTTCCCTACTGCGATAATCCCTTGGAGTTCCTCCGATTTCATCGCTTCGATGTTGTTATAATAGTTCATCACCTGAACATCCTGTTGTTCACAGCGTTGCTCAATACCTAAGCGAATCGACATATAATACAAATCGTTCAATTCTTCTTTCTCAGTATACCAATGAATAATCCCGATTTTAGTGGAAGCTGTCTTCTTCAAGGATTTCTTTTTATAAGACAATTCTTCTGCAATTTCAAAGATTCTTTTTCGCGTATCATCTGACACGGAAAGTGTGGAATCATAGTTCAAAACCCTTGATACGGTTGCTATTGAGACACCTGCTTTTTCTGCTATGTCTTTAATGGTTGCCATCGCTCTCTCCTTTCAACTAGATTACACCGAATCTATACGTTGTTACTGCGGTATATTCATTTCCTTTTACAAGGACAATTGTCGGAAAATGAGGGTGATGAATCGCATCAGGAAGTCCTTGTGTTTCTAGGCAAATTCCGAGATACGGTCGAGCTTGTACCCCTCTTATTTTAAAATCGCCATCCAATTGATTACTCGTATAAATTACCACTCCAGGTTGGTTCGTTTCAACCGTTAGTGTTCTACCAGACACTTCATCAACAAGATAAATTTCTTGGTCCTGATTCGAATGAAGAACAAATGGGTGGTCATAGCCTTTTCCCGCTAAGTGGTTTTGGGAAAAATCAGTCTCTGTCCCTGCTACTATTTTTTGTCCGTTTTGGAAATCAAACGGCGTACCAGATACATCTGCCAATTCTCCAGTTGGTAGTAGTTTTTCATCAATCGGTAAAAATTTGTCGCTCTTCAGCGATAAGGTATGATTTAAAATATCACGTTTGATATCGCCAGAAAGATTGAAGTAGGAATGATTTGTGCAATTAAGGATGGTATTTTTGTCGGAAACCCCATTGATCGTGATTGTAAATTCGTTTTCGTTATTTAGTAAATATTTTACTTCCATATTTAATGTACTAGGATATCCACCTTCGCCATCCTCACTAACATGGGTAAACACGACACCATTTTCAATCATTTCAGCTTGCCAAATCACTCGGTTGAACCCGTTGTGCCCACCGTGTAAGTGATTGCTATTTTCATTTTTTTCTAATGTAAAAGTTTGCCCATCCAATTCGAATTGCGCGCCTTTAATTCTTCCAGCAGTTCGGCCAACAATCGCTCCGAAATAAGCCGTATCATTTAAATATTCTTCAATGGTATCAAATCCCAGAACAACATTCTCAAGATTCCCATTTTTATCAGGTACTTGAATATCAGTGATGATACAGCCGTAATTGATACAACTTACACTCATACCGTTTCCATTCGTAATAGTATATAAAACTACTGAACGATTTTCGATTTCTCCAAACTTCTTCTTGCTTACATTCATTTGTATTCGTCCTTCCATAAAAATATGGTAGTTTGTTAGTGCGGAAGCTACTTGAGTGACAAGTCTAGTTCCATTTATGGAAATCTTGTCAGTCATTCTGTATTTAAGTGACAACTTTGTTTGAACTTCGGTTTATCTTGTCAATCATTATCGTTTTGATTGACAACTATACTAGAGTTTGGCCATATCTTGTCAGACAAACTAGCTTTGATTGACAACTTTTCGTTCACCTGACTACATCTTGGCAGACAAATTACATTTGATTGACAACTATACTAGAACTCAGTTACATCCTGTCAATCAAACAATTCATCCGATAAGATGTTCTATAAATCTTCTAAAACCAGCTTGACCCTTCTCATCAATTTTAAACACACCTGCATCCTCTAATGCACGGAGGAATTTCTTGCCAACTTCGCGCTTTACAAACTCATGAACATCTTCACCGGTTCCAGAAAAAGACTGCTTTAACTCCTCGGCCCAAGGTTCATGCATTGGTTCAATTGAGTTTGGCTCATCCAGAATATAGTGTTCAACCTCAAGTAACTCTGTCTCAAGTCTGGCTGGTAACACTGCCAACCCCATAACCTCGATCAATCCAATATTTTCTTTCTTGATATGATGAACATCTTCATGAGGATGAAAGATTCCTAGTGGATGCTCATCGTTTGTGCGATTATTTCGTAAGACGAGGTCCAGCTCGTATTGGCCATTACTTTTTCGCCCGATTGGCGTAATCGTATTATGTGGTGTGTCCTCAGAAAAAGCGAAAATACCTACGTCAGGGTCACTGTATTTTTTCCACGCCTGTAAAATCACATCTCCCGCTTCAACTAATTCACTTATATCTTTACTTCTCAAGCGAAGCACAGACATCGGCCATTTCACCTTTGAAAATTGTACTTCTGGAAAGCGAATCCATTCGAACTTATATTCATCCTCTGCTTTCGCCATTGCAAATTCATAGTTACCACCTTGGTAATGGTCATGACTCAAAATCGAGCCACCTACAATTGGTATATCCGCATTCGAACCGATAAAATAATGAGGAAACCGCTCTACAAAGCCTAATATTCTTGCGAAAGTGTCTCTACTAATCTTCATGTCGCAATGCTCTTCGCAAAGCAAAATGCAATGCTCATTATAGTACACATAGGGCGAATACTGCAGAAACCACTTTTCCTCTGCAACTTCAACGGGAATAATGCGGTGATTCGAACGAGCAGGATGACCGATTCGTCCGGCATAGCCTTCATTCTCCACGCAAAGTAAACATTGTGGGTACTTCGTTCCTTCTGATTTCGTAGCTCGTTCTAATGCAATTTGCTTCGGGTCTTTTTCTGGCTTCGAAAGATTAATCGTTATATCGAGTTCGCCGTATTCCGTCTCAACATTATATTCAATTTTCTTTTCGATTCGTTTCATTTGAATATAGTTGCTATTTTTACTTAATTCATAGAAATAACTTGTCGCAGCAACGGGATCATTTTTATAAAGCTCATAAAAACGTCCAGAAACAGTAGATGGCAATGGCATCATCGTATTCATAATCTTGCTTGCAAAAATCTCTTTTGCATCAAAATAATCATCACAATTGCCATTCGAAATCGCAAAGTATACTAGGTTCTCAACAAGTGTAGGAATATCTTTTTCAACGAAAGCCGAGTCAGTCGGCTCAAAACTCTCCAAACCTAGCAAGGAGAGGATTTGATTCCTTACGTAAATCAAGTCTCCTTGCTCGATTAATTGTACTCTGACGGCATGAAATGTTATCTGTTGTACGATGTCATGAACGTTCATACGATTCCCTCAGCTTTCATACCCATTTGGGTGGTTGACATGCCAGTTCCACGCATCCTTAATAATGTCTTGAATTGATGTAAGTTTCGGCTCCCAACCTAAGACTTCCTTTGCCTTAGTAGAAGAAGCAATTAACGTGCTTGGGTCCCCGGCTCTACGTTCACCGATTTTCACTGGAATTTCACGTTGTGTAACCTCTTTTGCCGTTTCTACGATTTCTTTTACAGAAAAACCACTATTGCTTCCTAGATTAAAAATGTTACTGTCCCCGCCGTTTTGGAGGTATTTTAAGGCAAGAATATGCGCATCAATTAAGTCTTCAACATGGATGTAGTCACGGATACAAGTGCCATCTTGCGTATCGTAATCTTCTCCAAAGATTGTAATGAATTCACGCGTTCCAATAGCTGCTTGTAAAACAACAGGAATGAGATGAGTTTCTGGATTATGGTCCTCACCAATTTCACCCGTTTTTCTAGCACCCGCCACGTTAAAGTAACGGAGTGACACGTACTTGATTCCGTGTGCAATTTCAGTCCACTTCATCATTTTTTCCATCGCCAGCTTCGTTTCCCCGTAAGTATTCGTCGGAACAGTTGGCATATCCTCGGTAATTGGCACTTGCTTAGGCTCTCCATACGTTGCTGCTGTAGATGAGAACACGATGTACTTCACATTGTTGGCTTTCATCGTTTCTAAAACGACTTGAGTTCCGAAAACATTGTTGTCGTAGTACTCGAGTGGCGTTTCCATTGATACTCCAACTAATGAATTAGCAGCAAAATGAATCACAGCGTCAATCGTTTCTTTTTCAAAAACGGATTGTAAAAAGGCACGGTCACGAATATCGCCTTTGTAAAACTTTGCTTTTGGGTGTATCGCTGCTTCGTGTCCTTGTTGCAAATTATCGACAACGACAACATCATTTCCTGCATCAATTAATTGATAGACTGCATGTGACCCAACATAACCTGCTCCACCTAAAACTAAAATACTCATGTTTAACACCTCTCCAATTGTTTTAGTTCTCGTGCTCCATCACCAATGCTTACATCATAAAAGGAAGCTTTGTATCCAATTGTTTCTTCATATATTTTATCGATTGCGCGGATTACCGTTTCAACTTTATTCTTTTCAACAAGCGCAATCGCACAACCACCAAATCCTGCGCCTGTCATTCGTGCACCTAGAACACCATCTTGTGCCCAAGCTGCTTCTGCTAGTGTATCCAACTCAATCCCCGTTACTTCATAATCATCTCGTAGTGAGCGATGGGATTCGTTTAAAAGTTGGCCAAACTCATTTAGATTGCCAGCTTTTAGCGCAGCTAGCGCTTGGATCGTTCGTTCATTTTCATACACTGCGTGTTTTGCACGCCTTAGTAAAATTTCATTCGCGATCAGATGCTTATGTTGTTCAAATGTTTCAGACGTTACTTGACCAAGCGCTTCAATATCAAGGGTCTGCTGTAGTAGCTTTAGTGCCTCTTCACATTCACTTCGTCTCTCATTATATTTTGAATCAGCAAGCTCACGACGTTTGTTCGTATTCATAATTAAAATGAGACGGTCCTGCAAATCAAGTGGTGCATATTCATATTTCAATGTCTCACAATCTAGGAAAATACCTGCATTCTCTTTCCCCATTCCAATCGCAAATTGGTCCATAATGCCACTGTTGACACCGATAAAATGATTTTCCACCTGCTGGCCAATTTTCACGAGCTCCACTCGGTCAATCGTTAATTCGAATAGGTTCTCAAACATCACTCCGGAAACCAGTTCAATTGAAGCTGATGACGAAAGTCCAGCACCATTTGGAATATTGCCGTAAAACAGAACGTCCACACCTGTAGGAATCGAAAAACCTTTTTCTATTAGATATCGAAGCATTCCCTTCGGATAGTTCGCCCAATCATGGTCCTTATTGTAGTCTAGGTTGTTAAGGTCGAATTCGATTACACCAAGCTCAGCAAAGTTCATCGAGTACATTCTGATTTTCGTATCCGGGCGCTTTCCTGCTATTGCATATGTTCCTTTGGTGATGGATGCTGGGAAAACGTGCCCGCCATTGTAGTCAGTATGTTCCCCGATTAGGTTGATTCTTCCTGGTGCAAAGAAGGACTTGTATTCGTTTACATTAAACAGTGTTTGAAATGTTTTGACGAGTTGATTGATTTCCATGCTGTGTACCCCCAATAAGTGATCGATTTAATTCTATTGTAGAACCTTAAGTAAAAGCAGTCAATGAATTTTAGTAAAACTTTAACTAAAATTAATAAAACGCTTAGGATTTTATAACCCTAAGCGTTTTTATGGAAACTCAATAATAATCTCCGGATTAGCTGTTTGTTATTCACAATGCAATCGCTTAACGAAATCACTGCAAAATATGAGTCTGGTTCTAGCTCAAGCAATATACACTCATCATAAATCAAAGAGATGTTTAATGATTTTTCAGGTTTAATCTTCTTTTCTAAAAGTAAATCCGCTAGTTCTGTATACATCTTATGTACTTTTTCATCAATTGCTTTTTCTACGGAAAAATGTCCAGCGAAACTGTCCCACCATACTCTAAAGGATAAGTAGAGTTCATTATATCGATTTAGAGTATATTCATCTTCAGCAAATAATCCGTGAAAAAATAAAGGTTTTTCTTTAGTGAAAATAATTTGATCATTATTTGGATTCTCTGAAATTCGTTTAGAGACTTCAAGCCAAATCTCTTTGTAGTTCCTCTCGAAGTCTTTATGAAATTCAATGTTTGTTGGAATGTAAGGAAATTTTAGGTTCTCATTACTTTTGTTGAGATATGCATTTTGGATATAAATCAAAAAATTCAAGGTATAAGACGGGTCTATTCGCATTTGTAATGTATTATTCATTCTAGCTCCCTGTGTAAATTCGCCTTTAAAGATTTTGTACTCGCGAATCATCTGGGTACATTTTTTTGAGATTTACCTTTACTTGTGATTCGATTTCTTTATAAGTAATCAAATTCTCTTTAAATAATTGAAGATACGCACTAACAGGATCGTCGATATTATTCCGGATAGCATCTACAAATGGAGATGTAGAGCTATTATCAGTAAATTTGGTTTTATTTTTCTCCTCGGACATTTCCATATACTTCAGAGAGTCATTCAAATCACTTAGAAGTGACAACTCAGCTAACAATTGCAGGTCAAATGATTCTAGAACTTCCATATTTGTTAATTGACTCACTGCATCCGTGAATTTATATTGTTTCACTAAAAAGTGTGACAAGCTAGTATTAGCAATGTAGTTATTGGGTTCTATGCGTAGAATTTCTTGATAAATATTTGTTGTCTCTTTATAAGCCCCATTAACTGCATATTCACTAGCTTTTTCTAATAAATCATTAATTTGTTCGCTTCTATCTAAAGAATTGCTTAGTAATTCTTCGCTACTAGTGCCAGTTAGGTCATCCAGCGCCTTATAAATATCACTATCTTTTAAAGCCAACAATACTTTAGGGACAATCTCTGGTCCAAATTGATGTACTAGCTCATTCACTGTGAAATAGCTTTGAAGATATGGATCAATATTTCCTTGCCTACCTTTTAAAAATAAGGTATTCGAATCTAGTTCTTTAAAATCAATTGTTTCTAATGAATCTTTATCTACAGATGTATTTTTTTTTGCTATCACTTCTGATATTCCCTCATTAAACCATTGAGGCAAGTCTTCTTCCAATATTCCATGCTCATCTATGTAACGGTTCGTTCTATAATGAGCATATTCATGAAAAAAGGTATCCTCTAATTCAAAGTCCCCAACTACTTCTTCGCTTTTCAAATGGATGGAGTCATTAATTGGCGTATAATACCCACCTAAAATTTCAGAATCCGAAGCAGCATTAAAATCTTCTAATTTCGCATAAACGACAATCGTTAATTCATCTGAATGACTTCCGTACAGTTTGTCTAACTCTTCTTTGGCGTCTGGATAGAGAGTTTTAATCGTTTCAACTGTAGCATAATCATCTTTTTCATATCTGATAGTCAATCCTTCGAATTCCTCGGTGAGAAAATCTTTGTCCAGTGGATTTGCGATCGTTTCATTCACGAGATTCTTAAATAAGGGTTTTACATCTTGAATCAATAACCGTGTCACAACAAATACGCTTACAATGAGTATTACAAATAGTATTTTCTTAAAAAATTTCAATCCATCGAACCTCTTTCGATTATTTTACTAATATATACTTCTTCAAAAATGACCAATATTCCTGCATTGAAGGGACCCATTTGCTGAATATTACCTTTTCTTCAATCTTGTTCCACAGAAAAGTTTACTAAAATGGCAACATATTCATGCCAAATAAAAAAGCATACCTTTCAGCAAAAAGCTGTTCGGTACGCTTCTATTCATTATCTTATTCAAAGTTCTTATGCGAACCATCACAGTTCGGAAACCTTTTTGAGTGACCACAAGTGCAATCGTTGATGCCCTTACCAGCGAGGATTTTCGGCACATATTTCTCAATCCTAGTGGTACGTGTTTTAGATTGTTTTGCTTGATTAAAATGGTAAATATAAGCGTTTCTTCGTCCAACCGTTAAAGCCTCAAACGCCGTTTTCAATTCTGGCATTTCTTCGAATTTATGCTCCAATTCTTCAGGGAAGTCGACATCTTCCTTCTCTTTCATTTCAACCTTCAAACCAGCTTTTTCAACTTCAATAGCTTGTTTTATATAGTCTTTAATAACAGCTTCCATCTCGATGATTTCTTCTAAACTAGTAAACCGAATTTGACGTGCCGACTGTACATTTTCCGTTTGTTGAATGAGAATTCCTTGAGGGTCCTTCAACAATGCACCTTTGTGAAAAAGCAGTGCACAGTATTCTTTGAACCCATGGATTAAGACAATATTTTTATTATCCAAGGTGTAACAAGGATGCATCCACTTAAAATCTTCTGTTAGGTCACAATGGCGAACAATCTGTCTGAGCTTTACAAATTCATCCTTCCACGTTGTCGCCTTACTTAAAAATTCTTCAACCTTCGGATTTGTTTTACTATTCGTCATTTAGTAATACTCCTCTTCCATTCTTCATTTATCGCCAAAAATTTGTATAATCGGCTTTATCTTCAATATTAAATGCAATCATTTTCTCAAGCAGTTCGTAATTCACCTGGTCTTTCCACTTAATTCGAAACATACCATTTGTAGCACTATAACCAGCTTGTGCAATATCCTCAGCAAACCGTATCATTGTAACTTCTTCAGGTGCAACGCTGATATGTTGTTTCGCTGTGGAAATCCCAAGAATAAATGTACCATGATCAGTAAACATCGGCGTGTTCCATTTGATTTCAGATTTCAAATTTGGGAATTTCTCTGATATCCAATTAAATATTTCTTCTAATCGCTCATGATGTGATGGGGTGTCAATCCCTGCTAAATAGTCTTCTAATGTTTCCATGTCATTACCTCCTGAAAAAAGATTCGGTAGATGGGAAAAATTTTTTTACACAATTAAGTAGGTTTTCTAAGGGTATATTTACTACATTTGCACTATAATTAGATAGTAAAAATACTATATTTACTAGGCTAGACATTCTCCACTACTTCTAATCGTCCATTTACAATTGCATTCTTTGTTAAGTAACTTTCCTTCGGAAAAATAAACGTCCAAGGCATACTAACTTGAACTGGAACTGTCAATTTGGCTAAATGAAATATGTGTTCTGCGACTTGCTCGCCCTCAATACTGTACCGTAATCGAATGTTCTGAAATGAGAACGGCATGCTCGTAAAATTGTGCACCAAAACCGTCACAAGGAAATCATGATTATGATTAAATGCTTCCTGTAGCGGAGAGAACACTATTTTAGAATTGTTAAGATGTTTTGTATCATTAAATATTTTTTCGATTTCTATTCGATCTTGAGCTGATAAGGCTTTGTCCCAAGACGGTTCGAATTGTAATTGCTGCATCACTAAAACCACCTTTAATAAGTTTAGTGTATCACAAGTTTGTCCAATGGCTAGAAAACATATCTTCTATATGGACAGGAACAAATGCAAAAAGGCATACCAATTTAATTGATATGCCTAAGTCAACTATTATAATTCCACTGTTTCTAGCTTGAAGCCTTCCAACAACACGTCTTCATCGATTTCAAGTAATAGACACTTTTTCCCGTTGAACATGATGTACTTGACCTTCTTCATTTCCTTCGGATTAATGGAAAGGTCTGCCACGTGCGTGTTGATTTTAATCTTTTTCGGAACAAGGTTTGTAGCTTTGAATTCACGAGTTTCGTCATCAATGATGTCTTTGAAGGCGAACTCTACTTTTTCCGTGTCCACATTTTCAACACCGCTTACCGTCAGGATTCGTTCGACGTCCTTGTAATCGAGTCTTGGCTCTTCAGGTTCATGGTTTTCTTCATGAACCTGAACGATTTTATCGATTTCTTCATACACATTCGAGATAATTTCCGTGTCCACTTCGTCACCAATTACTTTTTGTAAAATAATTTCGAATGTCGCCTTGTCTTCCTCTGCTGTAATGATCTCTTCACAATTTAAGACATCCTCAATAAAACGATAGTCCGGTTGATTCGATTTTGCAGCACTGTATAAAATATGATTCACATCCGCAGCATTTTCGCTGAAAGCTGGGAACATAAATCCTGCTAACGGTGCGGTTAAATTGATGATTGGATCAAGATTGGTATTAGGTTTGAATTCTCTCTCAATATAATCAAAAGTTAGCGATTTCTTTGGTTGATCCGTTTTATTTAGGCTACAGAAAACGAACTGGCTTGTATAAACTTCATCATCTCCGCCTTCTTCTGATTCAGGATCACGCTTTCTCGCTGGTTTCTGGTATTCTCCGCGAATGAAAGTAACAACTGTGTCAAATTCATAAACGGAAACCTTAAACATTTTCTCGACGATTTGTAGCATCGACTCTTTCCAGTCATCTAAGAATTCAAATTGTAGGCCATCATAAAGAATGGATTGCGTGCTGTTCTCGACGTCCGGAGTGAATTTCAGCTCAAATAATTTCGTATCAAGCTGACCAGTTAGTACCTTTTTAAAATTGGCTAAAAATAACTCCTGCGCCTCTTTTTCTAACATATCAAAATGTTGGCTAACGTGCGTGTAAATTTCGCCAGTTTCTTTTTTTACATAAACGTTGAAGATGTCACGAATTTGCATGTATTTGCTGTTAAGTTTAAATTGCTTTCGGATATTTACGATTGTCTCTTTATTCATTTTATCTCAACTCCCAGATCCGATTATACTTGTTTAAAATAATTTATGTAATACTTGATTATTCATTGAGTTTCATACCCATAGAAAAAAGAACTATCTTCCTAAGAAAATAGTTCTTTTGACATTATTGCTCTGCCAACACTTTTTCAAGTGCTTGAATCATTACATCAGTTGGTTGTGCACCAGTAAGAGCATATTTCTTATTTAGTAGGAAAAATGGGACTGCTCTAATTCCGTATTGTTGAGCTAATCGCTGATCCGCACGTACTTCATCGGTCATTGCATCGCTAGCCAGCATGTATGCAACTTCTTCACGATTTAAACCTACCTCTACTGCCAACTCTATTAACGTCTCATGTTCACCAATATGCTTAGACTCAGTAAAATAGGCGTGTAAAATACGCTCAGTCATTTCAGCCATTAAGCCTTTCGTTTTCGCAAACATTGTGAGACGATGGGCATCAAAGGTATTCGTTAAAATAAGCGTATCCATATGGTAATCGAGCCCGACTTCCTTCGCCAATTTTGTCATGTTTTGATTACTAGCTACTGCTTGCTCAATACTCATGCCATATTTTTTCGCTAAAAGTTCATGCATATTTTCCTTTATATCTGTTCCCATTGTTGGGTCCAATTGGAAGCAACGATACGTTACCTCGACTGGAGCATTTATCTGTTTAATAGCGTCATCCAGACGCTTTTTGCCAATATAGCAAAACGGTCAAGCAAAATCCGTCCACATTTCGATCTGTAGCATGTATGTACCCCCTATTCGTTATTCCTAAATAGTATACGGGGTGTTCTTGAATTTTACACGAAATGTGCTTGGACCATTAGAAGTGCCGAATTCATGCTGCCTCAAACTAGTTACCTATTCTTACTCAAATTCTCCTGCGCCATTTTCACAAGTTCCTTCACCATATTGCCTCCTAATCTGCCTCCTACTTTTCCAGCTTCAACTGATGTCAATCTACCGTTATAACCGTCCTCTAAAGGTACTCCCACTTCCTTGGCAGCTTCAAATTTGGCTTGGTCAGGATTGTTTGTACCAGCTACTTTTGCTTTCAGTTGGTCAAGTCCAGCTCTTGCTTCTGGAACTAGAATGCGATTTCGTCTTTTACGTGCCATCGTTGGCATCCCTCCTTATCCTTATTTTTTCTAAAATAACGAAATTCATGTTAGGATTTGAAATTAAAGAATCCTGAATTCTACTATATGTTTATTTCATACTTAAAATATGATACGATAACGAATATACGTTCTAGATTTAGATTGAAAGGATGTGCAATTCAATGGATTTCGCTGCAGTAATGCAAGAACTAGAATCTCTTGGCAAGGAAAGATTGAAGAAAATGTACATAGGCAATGGCGCAGAGGAGCCTTTATTCGGTGTAGCTACTGGTGCTATGAAGCCAATGAGGAAGATCATTAAGAAAGATCAAGCATTAGCTGAGGAACTGTACGCGACTGGAAACTACGATGCGATGTATTTTGCTGGGGTCATCGCCGACCCAAAGGCAATGACTGAAGAAGATTTTGATCGTTGGATGGATGGTGCTTACTTTTTTATGCTGTCTGACTATGTGGTAGCTGTTACCCTAGCAGAAGCTGATATTGCCCAACAGGTTGCGGATAAGTGGATTGCATCTGGTGAAGAACTACGAATGTCAGGTGGCTGGAGTTGCTACTGCTGGCTTCTTGGTAACCGAAAAGACTCTGAGTTTGATACAGACAAGCTTTCAAAGATGCTTGACCAAGTTAAAAATACGATTCATGATCAACCAGACAATGTTAAGTCTGCAATGAATAACTTCGTTTATACGGTAGCAATCTCGTACGTACCACTGCATGATAAGGCAATTGAAACTGCGAAAGCGATTGGCTCAGTCGAGATTAAAAAAGGTAAGAAAAAGCCGACTGTCTCAGTCGTTTTCGAAAGAATTCAAAAGGATCTCGACCGAGGAATTCTTGGTTTCAAACGTAAATATGTAAGATGCTAAATGAAAAGACCTTCCCATATCAGGAAGGTCTTTCTCTTATTAAAATGGCTTCAATTCAACCGTTTCTTTTGCTTCCAAACTGTCAATCATTTCAAGCCATTTCAAAGGCTTGTTAGATAATACCGTATAATATCTCTTTAAAAATTTCACTATCAATTCAGCGTCGATTTCCTTAACTTCTGGATCGATTGTTAAGAAAGATAAATCCAACCCTTCAACCGCTTCCCCATCATTGTTCCAAGAAGGATGCACATATGGGAAATCTAAACGACGATAGCCCAAATGAGACAAGACTTCGCGACGAACATAAGGGTCCATCGGTTTTACCCCTCCGAACTCATAGTGCTCAACACGATATGGGTCATAAATTTCTGCAAACATCCCAAATAGCTCTTTCCCATGTTCTTCAGCAAGAGCTTTCAAATCATCCGCTCTTTTATTCGCTAAAAATGGACCAATTCCAAGACCTGCTTGTCCAATAATCGTGAAATCTGTCATAGCGACATTGAAGTCCTTGTAATAACGATATTCAGTAGCACCAACAACCTTTCCTTCATGGACAGCTACAAATACACGGATTCCCGGGTCTTCTAACGGCTCCGCCCACAATTCGAATTCTAATACTTCCTCTGGCGGAAAAATATCCTTCATTAATTCATGCATCTGTACAAACAAAGGATCGATTATATTCGTAATTCTTATGTATTCCATTTTCATTCTACCTCCCACTCTGTTTAGATCATCATTATATAGGGTTAAGACTCAAAATACATAATTATATGTTTTTTCCCATGATCACCTGCTATACATCATGCCTTCACCTTATTCCTAACAGGATTCTTAAACGAAATATGAAATGTTGTTCCCTCGTTCAATTCACTACTAACCTGAATCGTCCCCTTATGGTTTTGAATGATCTTATAACTGACCATCAGACCTAATCCATTGCCATTTTGCTTTGTTGTAAAAAATGGCTCTCCAAGTTTTTGCACCTGCTCCGTTTCCATTCCAACTCCTTCATCCTTGATCGTAATGGAAATCATCGTATCGCTTTTTTCTACCACTACAGTAATCTTACCACCCGATGGCATGGCCTCAATCGAATTCTTAATCAGGTTTAGAAAGACTTGTTTTAGCTGATTTTTTTCACCAGAAATATAGACTTCCTCACTCGGAAATTCATATTCTATGTTCACATTTCGAAGTAAAGCTTCTGGTTCCAAAAATTTTATCACGCTTCTCAGAATACTAGTTAAATGACAATCACTAAATTGAATTTCATGTGGTTTTGCGAGGATCATAAATTCACTAACAATAAAATTTATCCGATCGATTTCATCTAATATCGTATCTCCATACTGCGAAGCAATTTGCTTTTCATTCATCAACTGGACAAATCCACGAATCGTCGTTAACGGATTTCTTATCTCATGAGCAATTCCGGCAGCCAATTCCCCGATCATCCCAAGCTTCTCCATTTTTCGTAACGTCTCTTCCGTATTTCGCTTTTCCGTGATGTCGTATTGAATAGAAATATGCTTATATCTTTTTCCATTCCCATCCACAAACGGAATGATCGTTGTATCAAGCCAATACTTTGTTCCGTCTTTCGCCTGATTGAGAATTTCCCCTTTCCACACCTCTCCGCTTTCTATTGTTTGCCATACGTTATGAAAGAATGAAGGAGGATGAAAACGAGAGGAAAACATTTCATGTTTTTCCCCTATTAATTCATCAATCGCATATTTATATAAATCACACAAATTTTCATTTGCATAGAGTATTCTGTCTTCATGGTCAGTAATGGCGAAAATGGTCGCTTCGTTTAATGCTCTTTCAAAGTCTGCAAGCTCACGGAGTGTCATTTTTAAATTCTCGTTTGACTCTGCTAACGCGTCTTTAATAAATGACATTTCATCATTATACATTTCTAATAATTTCCTCGTAATGATCTGGTACACCGTTTCGATGATTTTCATCACATGGTGATAGCAACGAACCGAAATGGGTTCATTTTGTAATTCTGCTTCAAATAGATTGAGAATGGAAAAACGAGTAAGATAAACAAAATCAATCAATTGATCCAGAGGAACTCTAGAATGAATTAATTTTGGTCCAAACCCTTCTACAAAACGAATGAGATCATTTTTACGAATGTCGTCTTGATAAATGAGAAAGTCACCGATATGAATGAATAATTGTTCCAATGCTTCTTCTGAGATGTCTAATTCCTTACAACAGCCGTTGTCGATAACATTGTCGTGTTCAAGGATTCGCATTACTTCATGGTTCAGTCCCTTAATCCTCGCAGCAATAAACTCAATCTGTTTGTCCATCCAATCCCTCATTTAAGTATTTTTACCTATATATTTTGACATATTTCCCTAAATTCCTTTTTTTCTAAAAATTATTCGTGGGACAATTTCTGACAAAATATTAATAAAGACCACGACAAATAGTCGCGGTCATCGTTTAATTCATAGCAGCTTTCAGCAAATGCTTCGCCCGAAAGAGTCTAGTTTTCACTGTCGAAATATTGATATCTAAATGTTGCTGAATTTCCTTCATTTTCAAATCTTTAACACATGACAAATATAGCACTTCCTGATAGATAACTGGGAGACTTTCAATTTGTTCATAAACCTCATTACAGCTTTGTTTACCCAGCATTTCTGATTCTGGTGTGACTTGATTAGCTAAAAAGAATTCACAAGTTGGCGTTACTCTTTGATGATAGCTTCCTCTCAAATAATCCTTACATTGATTCTTCGTAATCGTATACAGCCATGCTCTTACGGAACGAAGTCCTTCTAATTGTTCTTGGTGTAGGTAGCATTTTAACATCACCTCTTGAACAATATCTTCTGCAAGATATGGGTCCATCGTAAAACTCCACGCAAGCTTTTTGAGCTCTGGACTGTACATTTGGACAATGGTATCAAACTGTGTTTCCTGTATATTATCTATCATTTTAACCACCAAAACCTATCATGATATAGGAATAAGGTGCACACACGACTCTTATTCCCTGTTCTTCTTACTCTATATAATGGATGTAGAGCGCTTCTGTTTTATTCGGATTGTTGCTCACTTTTATTTTTCCTTCATATAAGGATTTACCTGTCCTTAAATCCCCGATATATAATTCATGTCCATCATCTGTTAAATAAGAGGCATAAATCTTCCCATTCATTAAAGTTGTGTAAATAGATTCATAGCCATTTTTATACTTTGGTAAGTCGATAATACTCTTTTCGCCCCATTTGTCCGTTTCGATATCATATTGAATTACTTCGATTCCTTTTTCCATAGGTGTAGAAATATATAATTTGGAATCCACTATGGTAGACCAATAGATAGAATTAAATAGTTCATCCCGAACATCTATCTTTTTCAACTGATTCGTTTCTATGTTGTACACTTGTACTTCGTGTCCAGTTGCTTCTTGTACATAATTCCCGTCTTTTTCGATATCCTTTAGGATTTCTGTTGTAAACAAAATATACTTTTCTTGTTCAATAGAAGAAGAATTGCTGATTATACTTAATTCCGTCCAGCTATTATCCTTCGTAATTGTAGATATTAGCTTTTCGGTGCCAAGGAGTTTTTCTTTTTCAATATCGAATGTGTATACATTTACTTCCTCACCACCGATTACTAGACTAGACCGTGTAATGAGTTTGAGTTGACCATCAACTACCCCAACATCAATAACATCATACCAACCATAAGTTTCCGTATCAGATAAATCTAATGGTATGCTTTTTACTTCGTTTGATTTTTTGTCTAAAACATCAATATCAAACGAAAAATCGATAGAGTTATATTTATAATCTCTTTTTACACCAGCATAGACGACAAGACTTTCATTTTCGAAAAAGTAGTTTGGAGATAAATCCTTTCCGCGCATAAAACTCCGATGTTCTTCGATCAATTTATCTATAACAGGAACGGTATAAGATGTTGTAAACTCTTCAATTAAAGAAAGACCACTCAATATTCTCGTTTCGCCATCTGCTTCATGTACAAAAGACTGTGTTAGATTTCCTGACCCATAGTCCCCATGAATGGACAAACCTTTTAGCTCTTCCTCATTACCGCTTCTTTTTTCAAGTTTTAATTGAACTGTGTTTTTCGCTGCAAGACTTGCTTGTATATAGAAGCTCCCAATCACGACTAGCGTAATTATTGAAAGTAATAATATTTTCCAATATCGTTTCATCTCTATTCCTCCATTACACCCTAACTTTATTCTTTATTAGCAAATTCCCTATCCAAATGGCTCCAGCTAACACAATGACGCATGCAGCAATTTCAAGAAATAATAACTCCATTGGATAAAAATAGTTTTCTAGAAGTGAAGCTTGTAGTAACAATGGTGCAAGAAAGATTAGTATAGATACGGCACAGTAAACAATTCCATAGAAAATACCTTTTATTCGATAAGAGCGTTCGAACAGTATGGCTGTAAAAACCATCGTAACTGCTGTCATTCCAGCTCCGTAGAAGAGAATAAATTCGAGAATATTTTTCGGGAACAATAGATTTAAATAATATTGATTGGCGATTTCCAGAACGGAGAGGTCTATACGGTACACATCCTCAACCATCCATTTAAAAATCTGATTCTCTATAGGGAGCAATACTAATTGTAAGGCGATTAGACCTAAAACGAATAGTAGAATCGTTGTTGCTTTTGCAAGGTAAATATTCAGTCGTGCGGTAGGTAACATAAACAAACGATAACTAAACGTGTTTTTACCTACCCAATCTCGATACCAAATAAAGAAAACATAAATGACTAACGTAATCGCACACAATGCAATTGGTCCCATAATCCATGGAGACATTGAAATGTCTATGAAGGACATTGGTCCATATTGGATTACATATTCACTTTTTGTCAGCATAGACTCTTTGATCGCTTCATTCGCCCCGTTTAAATAAGATTTTGATTTAACAACCACTCCACTCAGCTGCACAACAATCGTAAAGGCAATTAGAACAAAATATAGTTTAATAAATCGATTAAACTCGAAATTGACAAGTTTCATATAACGGTTCATGCCTGGTACACCTCTCTCATCACATCAATCACAGACTTGCCTTCATTTTCTCGGACTTCTTCTGTATCGAATTCTTTTAAAATCACGCCATTATCAAGTAACACAGCTTTGTCGATTAAATGTTCAATATCATTGATTTCATGTGTCGTAATGATAACCCCACGGTCCTCAATCAAATGACTCGTAAACACATCGGCAATTTGCTCGCGGCTAAAGATGTCAATCCCTGAGAAAGGCTCGTCCATTAAGACATAGTCCACATCCAATGCTAGTCCAAGAATGAGATTCACTTTTGCTGTATTCCCTTTCGATAGCTCAGAAATTCGGTCATCTTCGTTCAATCTGAAGAACTTCAAAAGTTCACTAGCGCGTTCTGAATTCCAGCTGTCATAAAAATCAACCATGAACGTAAATGCCTCACGAATTTTCATATTCGGTAACATCGTAATCGTATCTGGGATAAATGTGATTTTTTCATATGTAGCTGGATGGATTTTTTCACCATTAATAAGAATTTCACCACTCTCATAAGGTGTTAGTCCCATAATTGCTTTTAGTATCGTTGTTTTTCCGACTCCATTTATTCCAATTAAACAAGTAATCTTCCCTTTTTCAGCGGTAAAAGAAACGTCTTTTAACACTTTCTTTCGGCCAAATTTCTTGGCAACGTTTTTTACTTCAATCACTGCGAATCCCCCTTTTTGTGATAATTTTGCTCTACTAAATGCAACACTTCATTTAGAGGAACATTAATAGTTCGGATCGAATCAACAAACGCACCGACTGCTTCTAAAATCAGTTCTTCGCGCACCTGTTGGAATACTTTTTCATCATTAGTAATACGACTTGGCAAATTCCCCTCTGTAAAAATCAAGCCTTGTTCCTCCATTTCTTTATACGCCCGTTGAGCCGTATTCGGATTAATCTTCAGCTGATTTGCTAGTTCCCTTCTAGATGGAATCTCTTGACCTGGTTCGAATATTCCTGTTGCAATCTGTTCCTTAAAATGTCGAATGACTTGCACATAGACAGGGTCCCGGTTATTAAATTTCACATTCATCGGTCCAACTCCTAAAAAGCATAATTTCTGTATCAAGTAGATAATACACCTAGTATAAAATGATATGTATTAAACAGTTAATACACCTAATGCATAAAATAACGTGTATCACACACTTAATACACCGTGTACAAAAATATGTATTAAACACATAATACACCTTCTGACTGTATTATATATTTAATACACAGGAAGTGTCAACCAAACTTTTCACAAAGGATTCAAAGTACAAAAATGAAGCACTCCTTTAAATTGGAGTGCAAGCTTCTTTATATGTTTAATGAATATCATTCTTTCTGAAATTTCCGCCCTTCACTTCTGCTACATCATATACGGTAACAAAACATTTTGGGTCAATCTCATTGATAATTTCCTTCAATTTCGTTTCTTCTAGTCGATTGATGACACATGTAATCTCTACAAATTTCTCGTGGGTAAAACCGCCATATGCTTGCTTATATGTTGCACTTCGGCCTAAACGATCGCGAATTGTCTCTACCATTAATTCAGGTTGAGTTGTGATAATTTGAAACATCTTCGAACCACTTAAACCTTCTTCAACAATATGTATAACTTTGGAAGCAATAAAGTAAGCAATGGCCGAAAGTATAGCCCCTTGAAGACCGAAAACACTTGAAACAACAATAAACACAAATACGTTTAGGAAAAGAATGAAGTCACTTGTCCCAAAAGGTAATTTTCGAGAAAGTAACACGGCAAGCATATCAATTCCATCTAATGCACCGCCATTTCGCAAGGCTATCCCCATTCCAATACCAAGGATAATACCACCCACAACGGTAACTAACAATGTATCCCCTTCAATAATGGCTGGGGTATGATGCATCACACTTGTTCCAACTGCTAATGAAGCTATCCCAATAATCGAAAACATGGCGAAACTTTTTCCGATTTGTTTATATCCTAACCAGATAAATGGTAAGTTAAGAACTGCGATTAGAACGCCTAATGGCACACCAAATAATTGTGATCCCACGATACTGAGACCAGTCACGCCTCCATCAGATACACTATTTGGGATTAAAACAGTTTCTAGTCCATATGCTGTAATGAATCCTCCGAGGATGACTAGTATTCCTCTCAAAATCAATTTTAGTTTTATAGGCTTCTGTTTTTTTATGTTTCTCATCAAATACCTCTCTTCAAATCATCTGTAGTATTAAATTTTACCATAATAACAAGAAATAATTATTGAGCAAGTAATTTTAAAATAATAATATATAAGAGAATTATTTCAAATGAAGATACAAAAACACATCAAAAAAAGCCAGCCTCCTGTTTTTACTATAATCAGCCATTTCAAACTAGTTTTATAGGTAAACCATTATCCTTCAGTAAGATGAGAAACTATATTGAAGTCCACTACGTTCCATGTTTCATCAGCATGTTCGATATGATTCAAACAAGCATTTCTTAGTCTTGTTATACTAGAGCCGATTTCTTCATTAGATATTTCTGCCAATATTGCATTAATCACAGCTCCATGTGCAACGACAATAACTCTCTTTCCTTCCCATTTCTGCTTAATTTGTTTCAAACCACTCATAATCCTTTTTGTCAGTGATGTCCTTTCTTCTTGGTTTGGATATTTCTTATCTGGGAAGGTCTTCATTCTTTCTTCAGCCGTCATTCCTTCAGCGTCCCCATAGTCCCTTTCAATGAATTCTGCCATTTCAAACGTGGGCTTATCTATAAAACTACTTATAATTTCAGCAGTTTGCTTCGCTCTAGTTAATGGACTCGTCACAATTACATCCCATGTATCAGACTTTAAAAACACACCACATTCTTTTGCCTGTTTGATTCCCTTTTGATTTAAAGGAATATCCGTTTTCCCTTGTATCATCCCTAATGCATTCCAATCCGTTTCACCATGGCGAACTAAGCAAATTGTTGTCATAGCTGTTATCACTCCTTAGTACAAAACAAATAGAATATATTCAACAAAACGTCTGCAATATCCTTCCCTTGCCACTCTCCACTTCAACTTCTGCAAAGGCTCCATTAACTAACGTAATTTGAGGGGGTACATGTCCGCAATCAATATCATAGATGATTGAGATTTTAAGCTCTTCTGCTAGATCCTGATAGACATCTTCCACCGTATAATTATCGACTGGCATATTCGCTGGACTACGCCCAAACATGATTCCACTACAATTTTCAAACCAACCTGCCAATTTCATTTGAACGAGGGACCTGCGCAAGTCTGTCGTGGATAACTCACAATTTTCGAGATACCAAATAATAGGTTCACCTTCTATGAACTTCTCTGAAAATGTTCGTACATCTCCATAAGGTGTACCAACTAGATGACGAATCACATCAACACAGCCACCAAGTAATCGGCCCTGTATTTGAACTTTATTTCCATCTACTGTTTTCCAATTTGTTTCTTCAGTCAAATGAAAAACACAAGGTGATGGAGTATCATGCTGCCATTCCTTTTGATACTTATCTGATGAGTGTTGGACAATAGACTCGTTCTTTTTAGTAGATAAAACGGACTTCCACATGGTTGTGGTTTCATCAGAATACTCTCCTCTCAAGTCGGCTAAGTTCGTACCATGCGCAGTAGCAATACCTGTTTTTAATGTAATTGCTAACATGAGCAAACTCGTATCGGAATAGCCTAGTATCCACTTATTCTGTATATGATCAAAATCTAGGTATTCTAAAATCTCAATAAGAAGTTCTCCACCCCAAGGCGGAATAATCAAATCGATATTTTCATCTGCCATCATTTGATTCAGTTCTGCCGCTCGTACTTTTGCAGGAGCCGACTTTGCTTTCTTCTGCGTCCACACTGTTTCTCCACAAATCACGTTGAATCCTTGTTCTTGTAATCGATTGATTGCCTCATTTACAATTCCATGTAACTGACTCTGGACACCTGATGACGGAGCAGTTACTCCAATCGTTGCATCTTTTTCGAAAATTGGGTATCTAATCATAATATTACCTCCACTGATTAAATCAAAGCTTTGTAAGCACCTCATTAATGTTATTCCACTCGTAGACTAGTAGATTCAATTCTTCACCAGCAAAAGTTATCCGCTGGGTTTCCTTCAATTTTGCACCATAATTCTCATAAAAATATCGTGTTTTGTTATCCTCTAATACTTCCACAAAAACTCGTTGATAGCCAAGTTCTTCAAATTGAAGAAAGAGCTGTTTCATGAGTTGTTTTCCTGTACCCCTTCCTTGGTACTCTTCAAGAATATAAATGGAGGTTAAGTCCCCGGACTGTTTAACATGATTGGTTTCTCTTTTTCCACAGTCAGCAAATCCAACGATTTTTCCCTCTTCATTTTCTGCGACAAATACGTAATTACCCTCTTTTTTAATATTGCAATTCCATAAGTCCGTTCGTTGTACGTAGGATAATTTCTTGAGGAATTCATCTGGAATGATATTTTTATAGGTACTACGCCAGCTATCAACATGTACTCTGGCAATACCCTTTGCATCCGATAAATTTGCCTTTCTAATAATCATCATGCTCACCTACTTCGCTTTCGAAATTTTTTCCAATAATAACACAATTCAATAAAAAAGGACATAATCTCGGAAGATTAATGTCCTTTTTGTTCTAATTCATTTAAGAAATCTAATTTTCTCTTGTCTTTATTATTATATTTATTACGTCGGTATCCACCGAGTAAAGACTTACTATACACCTTTCTATAATCCGAAATAGAGAGCCTATAATACACTCCACCATCGTTATCATTTTTCACTAAATTGGTGTAGTCCACATCCGCAAAAGGTTTCAAGTCCTCTATATAAGCAATCCCAACTTTAAAGTTATCTTTCTTAAATTCATGTTCTTGCAAATCAGTCAATTCATAGCCTAAACCTTCAATTGTTGATTTTAGAGCCTCCCATATCTCTTTTAAAAAAATGTACGGTACTAGAACATCGATGTCTTGTGGTGAAAATTCAACCTTCGTCACTCGTTCCAGGCGCAAAGAGCCATATAAAACTGGGATAATACTCAATTCCTTATTAAGGGTTTTTGCAATAGTAAGAAATTCATTAAATAAATTCATTGTTTCTCCTTATTACACGACTGTGAGCCAAGCATGATAAAAATCCTCTACTGAAGCATATCGATCATTTCTATCTTTTTGAGCTGCCTTCATAACTACATTATAGAGTTCTAAACTTGCATCCCATTTTTCAAAAGAATGATCTAGCTCTCCACCAAATAATCCAAAAGCGATGGAGCCCATATTGAATACATTGGTTCTTTCGTCAATCTGCGCTCCAAATTCGAATTCCTCTGGAGACATTGATCTTTCTGCACCCCAAAGTCTCCCCATTGTGTTAATGAAAGGTTTTTCTTGATAGAAATCGATATCGCATATCTTTGTCAAATTATTCTTAAAATCATAAAGAATACTTCCGTCATAAAAATCAATTGCTACGTACCCCTTCTTTTCCACATGAACATGGAACTCCAAGATATGTTTAAAGGATTCTAACCGTTGATACATTGATAACTGTCTGTACCGATAGAAAGGAGAATCGGGATGCGTGTACTTATGTGGTGGAGGAAATGACCAATGTGAATGTAGACATTCCCCATCAAACCATTCGAAAATAATCGCAAAGCCGTTATCTACCTCAAAATAATCTAGTAATTTTATCAAGTACTTGTGTTGTAACTTCTCATATGTAGAAACTGAATCCTTCAAACGTAAAACCGCATCCTCAGGTTCACCTTGATATTCCATGGTCCTTGCACCAGCAAACTTCACGAATTTCTTAAGCCCATCCTTTTCAATCCCAAAACATAGATTTCCTGAATCTTGCTCATCAAAAACCGTGAATACTTCACCTAAATCCGTTAACCATTTAAAATTGCGGTTCTCTCTTAATTGGAATGAAACTTTATCCAAATTGATAATGTGCAATACTTGTACCCCCCAAATTCTTGGTTCCGATAATGAATTCAACAAATACAACCCGAAATCCTTTTTAAGAATAAAATCGAGCAATAATGATTGCGGCTGGATAAATTAAGAGTAGTCCAATTAGTGTACCGAGTAGTTTCGTTCCGATTAACAAGATGACCAGTGCTTTAACATCCCCATAAGGACGCTTATCGCGTATGGCTTGATCCGTGATAATTGCGGACTGCGGGTCTACTAATAATGTTAAAAGAATTGTCGCTATCCCATTAATCATACCAGACGATGCCGAAGCTGCTAAACGGTATTCCTCATCTATAAAAAATGCAGCGTAATAAGCCGATAGCACACCGATTGTATAAATGGCGGTTATCATTGTGTTTAATAATAAAAGTCGTTTCGGAATTTCGCGATATCTTAAGCTACGAAACATCATTTTTCTTGGTTTCGTAGTGTTTTTTACGATTCGTTTTATATTGGAAATGCTCAGCGCCTCAACTACGATTGATGGAACTGAACCTTTTACTTCTAGTCGATCGACCGCTTTAGAAAATATTTTTAAAAAGGTTGGTATTAACACAATTCCCAAAATCGTACCTATTGTCGATGAAAGAATAACCCATCGAATATCATTTTGAGGGTCGATTCCTTTTGCAATACTAATACCAATGAGTCCACCAATCAGTGGCGCTTGAAACATATTGGCAGTTCTCGAAACAAGCACAAATATATTAAATAGAGACATCGATAGCGCAAACTTTCCACTTTTTACCGAATTGAGTCGAACAGAATACGCCAGTGTATCGACTAAATGGATCACCAATGTCAGCCCCATAAGACTGAATAACATCTAAATCACCTCTACTATTAGACGAAAATCGAGTGTTTATGTTTCAATTCGATTTTTTCAATGGAAAAATATCAACGAAAAGTAAGTATTTTCCTATCTGGAAGAATATAGTAAACTATTAATAAGTCTAATATTGGGGGTCAGTATGAAAAAGTTTTTGTTTTTTGTAGTTGCAGCCACTGCAATGGTCTTGTCTGCTTGTGGTAGCACCACAGTTTCTAAAGAAGATGTTGTCAGTAAAGCTTTGAATGCAGACATTAATAGTGCTGAAGTAAACGGGAAAATTGATGTAAAACTTGATTCAAATGGAGAGAAATTGGATCAGTCCGTTAATTTAGAAATGACATATTCACAAGAACCCTTCCTCACTTACTTAAAAATGGGCACTGTAGAAGGAGATATGGAAATATATATCGACAAGGATAATACATATTTGCTTTTACCCGAGATGCCAAGTTGGGTGAAAACTCCAACTAATGACACAGCCGAATTTTCCGAATTAGCAGCGGGTCAATCCATCGAAGAAGACCTAGATAAATTGAGAAAATTCGAGGAGCTATTCGAGTTGGAAAGCGTTGAAGACGGATATAGCCTGAAGGTTAATTTAGCTGAAGATGCAAATGAGGAAGAATTTGCATTAGTAAAGGAAGTCTTGAAGGATTCTGTTCAGGAAATAGAAGTCGAAGATGTAAAAATTCATACATTTGATTATATACTCACGCTTGATAAAGAATACTTACTAAAATCAGCTGTTGCGAAGATGGATATCGATGTTACTGCTGAAGGAGAAACTGTTAATATGATCACAGCGGTCGATGTGAAATATTCAAATGTGAATAAGGTAAAGGAATTTAAAGTTCCTGCAGAAGTAGTAGAGAATGCAGCGGAAATTGCTGAATAAGATACAAAGAGCATGGTATAGCCATGCTCTTTGTATCTTTTATTTCTTAGTTACGCTTTTAAACCTGTCTTAATTGCAGATTCACTTATGATTAGACTAAGTCTTAATCTACTAAACCATTTTTCAGAATCAGAGATTTTCCTTGTTAGTCCATTCGTCTCTTCGTGATATTCTAATCCTTCTACAGGTAAATAATGAACCTGATATCCACCAATTCTTTTTGCTATCATTGCCCATTCAGCGTCAGTCATTTTTTCCTTTGAAAACTTATTAATTAATTCAGCACTCTTCCTTGAAAACGAACAAGAGCCCGCTGTAATGTCTACAACATTTCCTAACTCGATTGAGCAAATTTTATTCGTTATCTTTTCGGTTTCCACCCACTCAATGGGATGAGTATTCATTGCGCGTTCTGTGCGTCCTAGAATCAGATAGTCGTATTTTGGAATATCCGAGACGATTGTTTTTAATTCATTTGGGTAATACTTGCACCAGGTTAGTAGTCGATCAAAATCACAATAATGAAAGTAATCACTTTGGCCTGATAATCCAAACTTCACTACTTCCCGTCGTGCCGCACCTGCACCATTTTTTGGGATAATTTTAATATTGAATTTACTATCTTTTATTGTTTCGATAATGTCAGTTGAAGATTCCTCGCTTATTGTAATAAATAGCTCAGAATAGTTGCTCTCAATATGTACCCGTAATTCATTAAACAATTCAATGTTCTTACCATTCGGATCGTGTGTAACTACGATAAGTGCAACCTTCGACAAGTGATTCACCTCTATTTTTCAGGAGGTAATTTATATACGACATTACCTTCCCCATCAGCACATCATTTTCTTCGACGACCATTCGAATCCTTTCATGTCCTTTAGAATCCATTAGTTTAACGGCTACTTCACCTTTTGAATTTTTCCCATAAATGCTCTTTGTGTATTGCCTTCCCATACTTCTTCTGAAAGACTATCCTTTTGCTCGTCACTTACATTTGAGTTTTTAATTTTCTGTGTTCTTTTTATTAAATGTGGGAGAGGTCTTTCGGCCGATCATAAATTGAAAACCCATATTGTTTTTCTCCATTATTGTCCATGTAATGCATCTGTACTACTTGGACTTGCTTATACTGATCAAATGTTAGAGATGCAGAAGCTTGATAATCACCATTTTCATCCTTGCTACTTCCGAAAATTAAACCTCCACACTCGTCACCTTCATTGTTATAAAACATCAGTCCAGAGATCGGGTCGTTTTGTCTGTGTCCAGGTAAAATATCTTCGCCATCCATCATAGCAGGAGGAATGTTTTCATTATTGAATAAAGTCATTTTCACATTACCCTTTGAATCAACAATATTAAGTCTTTCCACATCAAGACTAACGAATTTTTGCTTCTTATGTTCTTCCATAAAATTAATCCCACTGCTCTATTTCGCTTAAAAAATGCATTTCTTATTTGCTCGAAGAAAACTCACTTCAACCAATTCAACACAATAATCAGTAGAATTCCCACTGAAAAGAAGCCCATCATAAAATACCCAAAATATCTTATCGGTTTTGGCAATTTTTTTAGATCCGTATTTGCTAGATTGCCTACATTTCCTTCAATCTTATTCAAATGGTCAATGGCATCATTCATTGGTTTATTCTCTTCCTTCATACAATCAGTCCCTCGTATTAGAAAATTTCGAACTGTTTTTCTAAATTGACAACAATTTTCCTATCCTCAGTTGTTATTATCTCCAAAGGAAATATAGCAGACTGCTTATCTGAGAAAATCCATCTCCTACCTGGCTGATTCAAAATAATGAAGATCCCCTTAGATTTTTCTCCCATAAAATTGAGAGATGATGCAGTTAAATCACCGTGTTCCCGTTCGTGAATTCCAATCTCCATTAATTTATGACATGCATGTATTGCATCATCTACTGTAAGACCAATTTCGCTTATGTTCAAAATAGATTCTATCGAAAAGTCGCCTTCCTGCGCATTTGCTAACGCATGCCTTGCAATTAATTCAACGATGTTCCCAGCTGGGTCATAGAAATATAGTGAATGAGCATCGAAGTTCGAAAAATAGATTTCATCTTTTTCAAAATCTACATTTAAAGCAACTCTATCTTTCACCCACTCTTTCGCTTCCTCAAATTTATTCGTTGGTATGTTAAAAGCAAAATGATAATAGGGATTCGCCTCTACTTGTTTTGAGCTAAATTCCAATTCACTAGTCCCAACAACGATCCTAAATCCAGATTCATCCTCCTTAACTAAAGGAAAGCCAAAGTGCTCCACATAAAACTCTTTCATTTCTTCAATATTATTAGACTGTAGAATGACTGATTTAATTTCCATTATTCACACCACACCTTTGTTAAATTTTAACATATTCATCACAGAATGTTCCGAATTTTTATTCCGTTACTGAGTGTTGACCAATCTGTAACTCCTATTTTCACCAGTTCCGCTGCGGCTTCATCCGGACTAAGTTGAAATCCATCTTTTACCCAAAAAGTTAAATACCCAATCGTTCCAAAACTAGCAAATATCGCATAGCTTTTGTCGTCGTATACCTGCAGCAATTTTTCCGCTAATGTATTGGAAAGCTCTTGGACATATGAGGGATTATCAAACTCATATTGATAAAAGTTACGATAGTCATAGATATGTTGGCAGATGTAATACGTTGTCTTGTTCACTGCAAGTGAAGCATTCTCTTTATGGCCATAAAAAGAAAGGAATGTAGTCGTAATATCATCCCTTACAGTATCAATCAGATCAAACTTATTTTGAAAATGGAGATAGAAAGTCGAGCGACTTATCCCTGCTTTTTTGACAATTTCTTTTACCGAAATCAATTCAAAGTGTTTTAAACCAAGTAGCTCTAAGATGGCCGATACAATATATTGCTTAGTTGATAGCTCTGATTCATTCGTGATCATCTTGGCCCTCCTTCAAAATGGACATATTGTGTGCAAATGTCGTTTGAATTTACTGAAATTATACCATACGATCAAAGTGTATTGACTATAAGGGGGTATTACCATGGGAAATGTTCATGTAATTACTGGTGGTTCAGGCGGGATGGGGAAAGCAATAGCATCATTAGTTGGGAAAACTGGAACAGTTCTGTTGGCGGATGTGAATGAAGAACGATTGGCTCTAGCCAAAGATGAGCTCGCAACAAAAGGAATTACAGATGTACATTATCAAACAGTAGATATTACTGATTCCGCAAATGTGAAAGTACTCGCAGAAAAGACCGCTTCACTAGGAACTTTGAAATCTATTATTCATACAGCTGGATTATCGCCAACAATGGCTGATTCTATGCGTATTACAGAAGTGAACCTCGTTGGAACTGGTATTGTTTTAGATGAATTTATCAAACTTGCCGTACCAGGTACTGTTGCGGTTTGTATTTCTTCAATGAGTGGTCATTTTACACCAAAAGAAGGTCCATATACAGAAGTATTGAAGAATCCACTGGCAGAGAATGTGGTTGAAACAATGGAACAATTCGCGCAAGGAAACTCTGGTGCTGCTTATGGACTATCAAAGTTAGGCGTTATCTTAATTGTCGAGGAGCAAGCATGGGCTTGGGGTCAAAAAGGTGCTCGTATTGTTTCCGTTTCACCTGGTACGATTAACACACCAATGGGACGCCAAGAAGCATCCCAACAAGCAGAAATGAAAGTGTTATTGGATCACACCCCCCTACAACGCGAAGGAGAACCATCTGAAATTGCTACAGCTGTTGAATTCTTAATTTCAGATGCTGCTTCTTACATTACTGGGACTGACCTTCGAGTGGATGGTGGTACGACAGCTAATATTGCAAAATTTAGAGCCGCGCATGCAAGTAATTAAATACTCTTTATGACAGTATCATTTCATATGATGCTGTTTTCTTATTTGCGTATGTTTTTCAAGTTCCTCTACCTGGAATGGAAAATGAAATCATTATGAGGGACCAACATACTTTCATCTAATCACCAAGTTATTTCCTTTTTAGTAAAGAGATCCCAATGATCCGCAATCACAATCATTTTTTCGTCCTCATCCAATACAAAGCCCATCTCCAACTTCCCTTCATCATTTTCAAAAATCAACATCCCATGAGGAGAATGATCATATTTAAATCCCAAAGTAAGTAGAAAGAAATCGCGTGGGCTAGTATTTATTAACTTGATGAACTCTTCAATTTCCACTTTATCCGTGATCAGCATTGTCGTCTCGTCCGCCTGTCTGATGGTCAATTTCTCGTATTTGGTATCGATAATTTTGTTATTAAATGTCCAAAAATTACTATGATTAAAAAAACGAATAGTACGATTAAAAGATTACGGATATTTTTGTTCACCATTCCCTCCCCCTCAAGCAAAAAATTCAACAAAAATAATCCTGCCTAGATTATCGCTGTTTTCCTTTATGTTCTTACACCATTACTTCCGTTTCTTTGCGTTTTTGTCTCTCTTCTATTTTTCGAACACAAGCAATAGCGCCTCTCGTCACTAATGTTTTAAAAGTCAGACTCAGAAAAGTATGATACCATTTCCATTTACTACTCCACTTAATTAAGTTGGAATGTTTTTCTGCAAATAGCTCAATCATTAACATCGGGACAGTAAACAGAAAAACCTTAAAAAAGATTGCAATAGGTTTATCTTTCATTGTTATTTGATTGTAAAAGACAGAGATGGTCGGATAAATTAATAAATCAAATAGAATATGTGTTTGAAACAGCTTCGGAAGTATACGATCCGGATATCGTACAATTTTTAGCCGAGCTAAAATATTATCAATAAACACGTTAGTGGCAGCATTATAAAAATAGACGAGCAGCCAATCCTTAATCGGCGGTTTTCGCAATAAAATCGGAATTAACAAAATGATGTGAAACCCTAAAAGGAATAATAATATTTTTTGCTCTTTCTTACTTTTCCGCATCGTAATCACCCCGATCTATCAAGACATTAATTTCTATTGGATAAACTGAAGAGTCACTGGAACAACTTGATCCATAGTTACCTTGCATAAACTTATATTTCCCACCATAGGCCCAGTTGAATCTGACTGAACAACAAAATTTTCATTCAATGAGATCGTCCAAATCGGTTCCTTATTCCTTTTTAAAACAACAGCTTGTGTTCCATATTGCTGAATATCTTTCCACTTGAACAACTCTGCCACATTATTCTCTTTTACAGAGATTCCTTCAGACCCGCTCGTTACTTCAAGATTTGAACCTTGCCATACACCATGGATCTCCGCTCCAACATTATAATAGGAAATGCCATCTTTGCGGTCACCATAAGTTGCAACGAAATGCTCAGTCTTATTCTCAGTACTCTGATATGTAAGTGCTGCTATATCATTGGCTAACCACTCTACTTTCACTTCACCAACAATATTCTTTGGGAGAACCTCTTTAGGTCTCGCGAAAATACCATAGTTTGTTCGATAGTATACGAATTCTCCACTCTTTAGATTCTCCTTCGCCGAAAAAACATGTTGTTTATTTGGAGATATACTGACAATGTTTCTAACCTCTTGGTTCACATGAACAAGTAAACCAATTTGTACCAAAAGAATGGTACTTAAAACAGCTAGAATGGTTTTCATAAATTTCTTCAGTAAAAGGCTAAGAGCAAAATAGAGAAATACTACACACAATATGTTGAGGACATAAAAAAGTCGACTATCCGTATACTCGACCTGGTAGTTTGCATGTGCAAACATATAGGCTAATTGTAAACAGAAGAGAACAGCAGCGAAAAGCAATAAAATCCAACCGAGCATTATATTTCTATTCTCCTTCATTCGGCTGCACCTCCATCACAAACGACCATGTTAACCCATTATCTGTAGATATAAATTTCCCTTTTACCTTTCCACCTAAATAATCACCTGTGGAACCTTGATTAACTAACAAAGATAATTGCTCTTCTTCTTTTACTGGGAGCTCTGCTTGAACAAAGATTTGCTCATATTGTTGAGGAATTTGAACGATCGATTCACTCCAGGTTTTACCACCATCTTGTGTCACATACAAATCCGGTTTATCTGGATTAATTGTTCCATACGACATAAATCCTGTATTTTCATCGATAAAACCACCGTCTGCAATAATTCTTGTTGAAGGTGGTGTTGTTGTTTCCACCCATGTTTTCCCGCCGTCATGAGTCAAATAGGCAGTTGAATACTCCCAAGACATTGTACGATCACCAGTGAGTACGACATAACCAAACTGTGCATTTAAGAAATCAACTTTTCGAAATCGAACATGTGGAAAGTCTTTAGCTACTAGCCCTTCTTGCCATGTGTGGCCATGATCGAGGGAATATTTAAATAGAATGGACTCATTACCATATAGGAAACCAATTCGATTTTCTGTTAATAGATAGCTTCCGGGAATCAGTTCTTTTTTATTTCCATTATACTCACCACTAAATAGCGATTCCTTTTCAATAGGAACCCTTACCCACCCTTCACCTTTATTGTATGTAATGTTTAATTCTTCATTTTGTAAGGAATAACTAATCTGTTCATTTGTCAATGGCCACAATCCATTAGCCTCATTTTGTTGATTATTTTCTTGTTCTACTTTTGGCACGCTCAGCTGTGGTACCGCCACATGGTTCTGATTTTCATATAGGATCGTGCTAATAATCATCCCAGCAATCAGTACACCAGATAGTGCTAAGATACTTTTTTTCATCAAAAGCACTCCTTTCATTAGCCATTATACATAAGTGTACATAGAAAATCTAGGTATACAACTTACAAAAAAATACAACTGCATTCAGAACAGTTGTATTTACGGATAAGGTTTGAAAAAGCGTAAGCTATGTGCAATCAAAAATTGGGCAGAATAGTAAGTTGTCATTATCAAAATATCTGAATAGAGAATATCCGACACAAACATATTCCATGACAAAAATGAATCTGAAATCACAAATAGTACGCTCCCGATCATTGCCCATTTATTTTTTGATAAAAAAGAAGTCCAACACATCAGTAGAATGACCATAAGATATATAAGTACCGGGACGAGTAAGGCATAATTTTGATCTGCCAGCAATGCATCTATCACGCTAAACCCCATTACGAACCCATACAATCCAATTGGGATAAGGAGAAGCAGTGATTGCTTTGATACCTGTCGATAACGAGAAAATCCTACTGCATAAAAGATATGACCAATCAGAAAGGCAGTTAATCCAATAACAAACCATCTTAGCAATCCATCACCAAGCATACAGAAGAATAGACCGCTCCATATAATCCAATGTGGGCGTGATGTTTTATCAGGAATCCGTATATAGGCATAGATTAGGATCAGCCACATCGGGATCAATTTAAATAATGTCTTGAGTGCTTCTGGTTCGTTTGGAATCACAAATATGTACAACAACCCCATTACGAAAATGAGAATGGGTAGAGCCAATTTTTTCACCAATTTACCTCCAATTTCATATAAAGGCGACGCTATCAACTAGTCATCACACTATTTCTTCACTTAAATATTTTTTCAAACTTCTTAACCACTTCATTACTACAAAAACTTGAAAAATGAATCATCAGGATTCTTTTCGCTTCTTCTCTGCTTAGTTCAAAAGTTTCTATATTATTTCTCTCGGCCCATGAATCATAAGTTTCGAATGCAGTACTGTTCCAACCGTTCTTCTCACCGTCGCCATTCTTCTTCACTTGAATTCCTGAAATAACGATATCCATTGCTCCTTGTAATTCCAAAAGAGCATTCTCAAAAATCCTCTTTTTATGGCTTTCCTTAAGTCCAGCTTTAACTCTAAGATTTCTTGTATCTATACCTCCTTCTTGACCTATCAATTTAAATAGTTCAAGTGCTTCTTTCGATATGATCCCATTAAAATAACGTTCCTCAACAGACTTAGAATGACCTAAAATATTTTTCATATATGGTAGCAGTTGACGAGAAATCAATACAGATTTCTTTTTAATAAATTTTCCATACCCTGCAACCCCATCAGATGAAAATTTTGTTCTCCAAATCCATGGATCATACTCCGTGTCTAAATACCAATTTTCTGACATCGTAATCGTATTTAATGAAGGATAATCTGGGATTAAGGTAGCTAGTGGGAGTAAGCCCACCTCTTCAATCACATCAATAGCTTCTTGGTAGGTATTCACTTTTTTCTCCATCATTTTATTGGCTCCTTTAAAATATAGACATACATATAAATTTCTATATCTACCCAAGATTTTCCTGCATTCGCTTACTTTTCTAATATTAGAAAAAACATCATTTTTTATAAAATTTTTACTTTGCTTTACAACTAATTCTGTATATTCACACACAATAATAGTGTTATTATATAGGAGTAAAGACATGTTTGAACAAATTTTTGAAGTTTATTCAAAATTAACTTTATAAAAAATCACATCAATTTGTATTCAATTAAAGGAGCAACAACATGGAGTTTTTACCCTTTGGAGAATCTTTGAAAAATATACGAAAAAGAGCTGGTATGAGTCAGAAAGAACTTGCTGCAGGAATCTGTTCTCAAGCTCAAATCAGCAAGATCGAAAAGGATGATGAAATTCCATCTGCCATAATTCTTAATGAAATATCGAAAAAGCTCGGCGTCGATATGAATTACTTTTTTGATATACAACAATCACACAAAATCGAGTATATCAATAGTGTAAAAAATGAAGTCATTCATTTGGAAAAACTGAAGAAATACAATGAACTATACGAATACATTCTTAAAGTAAAGAAAAACCCTTTCTTTCAAGAAGGAAAAAATTTAAAATTCATCATATGGCATGAAGCCATTTGCATTCATTATGTTGAGAAAGACTCCTTAAAAGCGATGGAATTATTGAAACAAGGACCCCACTTAAATCTTAACGAAAAAGGACATCGTTATTCCGAGGTTGATATTCAAATTATGACTAGTCTCGCTGTTTTGCAAAAAGAATTAGGAATTAACGAAGAATCGGAAAGTAATTTCCATAAAGCTTTGGATCTTTTAAAGCAACTTCCAAAAGTGTCGGATCAGAACATCGAGCTCAAAATCCTCTTCGGATTAGCACAGTTATATACAGAAACAAATCGTTTCCAAGACTCTCTTCTTCTAAGCCAAAAAGGAATTAGACTTTGCGATGAAATAGAAACTCTTTATTTATTAGGACATTTCCAATATCAAGTTGGAGAAAATCTTGCAAAATTAGGGAGACATAATGAAGCAAAACAAGCTTTTAATCGGTCTTGCCTAATTTTCCAACTCCAGGATAATCAGCAATATGTTAAGTTGGTAAAAGAAAACGAAGACGAATTATTGGGCACTAACAATTAATTGATGAAAGTGTTACGAAGAGGTGTATTTTAAGAGATGTTTAATCTTGGGCAAGCTATCAAAGATCTACGACAAGCACTGGGCTTAAGTCAAGAAGAACTAGCCTCTGGTATTTGTAATCAGGCGCAAATTTCAAATTTAGAAAACAATAATGCAATGCCCTCCGCTCTGTTATTAAATCAGATTGCAACTAAATTGGGTGTCGATATGAATTATTTTTTTGAAATGCAAGAGTCCTATAAGGTTGAGTATCTTCAAAATAGTAAAAAATATATTCGAAAAGTGATTCGAATGAGGGATTACGAAAGTCTTTACGACACGGTCCTTTTAGAAAAAAAACACCCCTACTATCAAGAACCTGAAAACCTACAATTTCTACTGTGGCATGAAGCCATTAGTATTCATTACATTGAGTCTAATCCTAGTAAAGCTCTTAAAATCTTAGATGAAGCCTTACAAATCACAAATAATAAGCAGTATAATACCGAACAAGAAATTGAAATATTAAACAGTATCGCTGTCATTCATAGAGAAACGGGGAATTATGGGGAAGCTGAAACTCGATTTCGTGAAGCTCTAAAAAAATTTGAAGAGGTTCCAAGATTAACAAACTCCCATATCGAAATTAGACTTGTTTTTGGATTAGCACAATTGTTAACTGATATTGAGAAATTTAAAGAATCACTTGAATGGTGTAAGAAAGGCATACGTTTATGCAAGAAATACGATACTCTCTACATATATGGAGAACTTCTCTATCAAAGTGGTGAGAATTTGGCAAGACTCGGAGAAAAAGCGAGAGCTAAAGAATCTCTAGACCAGTCGATTAAAATCTTTGAACTTCAAGGGAATGCTGTTTTGGTAAAGAGTGTACAAGAAAATCGCAGCATTCTATTAGAAATTGAAGAAACATAAGACACTAGGATTAATCAGAATCCTTGTCAAACACGAAAAGGAAAGTTCATCCCTACTTTCCTTTTTTTGTGCTCTAAATCACGTGAATGAACATCCCCTAACCATTGTCATAAACCTAGTATCTCCCCTATCAAATTCCATTTCCTTCTCAAATCCAAACTTCTCATATAAGTGGATTGCTCTTTGATTAAATTTGGCTACCGTTAAGCGAAATGGCACCCTCAAAAAATTCTCTTCAATAAAACTTAGAATAAATGAAAAAAATGTAGCTCCATACCCTTTTCCAGTTAATGATGGATTCATTCCAATCCCAATATCGATAAGTTCCTCATTGTAGGCTCCAAACTGTACGCCAATTGGCACCTTTGCACTATCACCAATACAAAAATAGCCAACTATCTTTTTGTTATTATCTACAACTACATAATAGGAATTTTCCATCAATTCCTTTAGACTTTGTGGATCTGATTCGTTATTGTAAAAATCATATGGTGGTTCGTATTTCCAGTCTAATATCTCGATTGCAAACTCTTCGTTCATGCTTTTAATTTCTAAAATCATAGACTCCTCTTCCTTCGTTTTTCTCTACTGAAAAAACATAGCCCCTTTATAAATGAGCTATGTATTCCACTACTATTATTTCCCTCTAGCTAGCAACAAATAACTAATTATCGCACAAATTGTACTTACCGCCATTACCAACCCCATTGGTGTTGCTGTAAGACTTCCGCCAATCCCTACAATCGGTGTGGCAATAGCTCCTAATCCCATCTGCAACAAGCCAATTAATGCTGAAGCACTTCCTGCATTTCTACCTTGTCGGTCCATTGCCAAGGAGGTACTTGTTGGTGCAACAAAACCAACACTTGTAATAACAACAAACAGTGGCACAAGTACTCCGAGTAGCCCTGCCTGCAATTGGATCATTAACAATAATGCTAAGCTACCACAGACTGCCGTAATTAATCCGATAGCAAGAATTTTCTTCTCACCAAACTGAAAACTTAGCCTTGAACTCAGTTGAGATGCCAGGACAATTCCAATACTATTGATTCCAAAAATCGCACTATACACCTGCGGGGAAACTTCGAAAATTTCTTGTAAAACAAATGACGAACCTGAAATATAAGCAAACATCGCCGCAAAAACAAAACCTTGTGACAAGCTAAGCCCCATAAAAACACGATCTTTCATAATCCCTTGAAATGATGAAAAAGTGTCTTTTAATCCACCACTTTTCCGTCTTTCTCTCGGTAAGCTTTCTGGCAATTTAAAAATTACACCTAAAAGGAGACACATCCCAATAATCGCAAGTACGACAAAAACGCCATTCCATGGTGTAAATCTTAGCATTTGACCACCAAAAACAGGTGCGATAATTGGAGCAACACCATTCACAAGCATCAACACTGCAAAAAATTTCGTCATGGCATTGCCCGAATAATAGTCACGGACAATTGCTCGAGAAACGACAAGACCGACAGAACCTGCGAGACCTTGAATCAAGCGCAAGACAATAAGTACAATGATCGAACTCGTAAAAGCGCATAGAATTGATGAAACAATAAAAATAATCATTCCGATGATTAAAGGAGCCCTTCGACCACGTGCATCGCTGATCGGACCAGCAATCAATTGTCCTAATGCGAGACCTATTAAACAGAAGGTTAAGCTCAATTGCGTTAGAGAAGTACTTGCTTGTAAATCTGACGCAAGTGCTGGCAAGGTCGGAAGATACATATCCATCGCAAATGGTGCAAGTGCTGATAAAAATCCTAACACTAAGATCATGCCCACCTGTTTTTCCTTTTTCGCGGGAATGGATTTCGCTAATTGATGTTCCATCCTGCCCCCCCATCCTTTTCCTATCTATCTACTAAGCTAATATATGTATGTTTTCTATGGCTTAGTATAGCATGCAGAATCGTAAAATTAAAAGGATAGACAAAGGAGTTCTTAACACTCCTTAATCTATCCCTTGTTTTATGCAGGATCAATCAATGTAGTTATATGACGAATATTTAACCATTCTAATTGACGATGGCGAATTTGGAATAGAGTAACTGGATCATAGAATTTCTCTGGACTGGAGTTCAGCATGTGAAGCTCTTTCTCGTTGCCCTCTTTTTCCTTTTTCAACTTCTCAACGGCAACTTTTAACACATCCATCGGGCTATCAAAGAACATACAAATGTCTCGTTCTAGCGTCCGTTCGAATAGGTCAAGCTGTTGTAAAAAGCGATTAGCGATTCGTTCGGCAACTTCAGTAAAATCTTCGTTTTCAATTGCCTTCTGATACTGACTTACCAAGAATCCTTTATTCTGTGATAATCCCCCAAAAAGCTTGCTAGCGCTTTTTAATAAGAATTGAGACGGTGTGAAGCGTAGGAAAATATTCTCCTTTTCAAAAGCCGAATAGCTCGTCATCCGTTCCATATCTCGCTTCCAATCGTTCAGCACTTGGAAATCACATTGCAATTTTAACATATCGTCACCAAACAACTGGTTTAATCCATCTGACATTTCATCAATAAATCGTTTGCTTTCATTAAACTCAAGTTCAGCCTTTCTGTACCATTCCTTAAACTTCACCTTTAACAATGGTATGGCTGTTTCATTTAGGTATAGCTGAATACGTTGATTCATTTCGTGATTAATTTTAACATGAAGATTTTTGAAATCACTGTCCTCATGTACCAAGTCTGCACATCCTTGTAGAATCTCAGGGATTTTCGATTGTATCGTCTCTCTCATTTCATTCTTTCTGCTTTGGAATGCTTTTGTAATGACATTATTTTTCGTGAATTGCAAATCATCTAATTGATTCACCGCACCATTTAACTTCGAAAGGACTTCTTCATTCAAAGTAATGGACTCGCGAAGTTCACCTTTTTGCTCGGCCTTTTTTGCTAAAAGAGTATCAAGTAAATTCTTGATCAGCACTAATAACTTTTCACTCTGCTTCATATCTTGAAGGGACTGTAGGAAATCCTTTACATCGTTTTGTCCTTCAATATAAAGTGGTTCCCCTTCCCATTCCAACTGTACAGGTTCATTTTCTCCCCATTTTAAAATATCAGTCAGTAGCTGTAGACCATCTTCAACCGTATCATTCGAATGGGATTCACGACTAATAGAATACTCCGCTTTTTCCACCATTTCCTGTTCAAGCGCTTCAGGGAAATGATCATTCCATGCTAAAATTGCACCTGATACAAGTGTAGCACTTGAAAACTCAGCGATTTTTCTCCAATTGTATAACAACTCAGGAATCAATGGTTTGATTTCATGAATGTAGTACTTCCCATTAATCAAGCTAAAGAACACTTCATTAAATAGGTTATTCGTTTCGTACCACTGTTCCTGGTCAAGCAATTCCATTTCCTTAAACAGATGATTAAAGCTCTTGACCCAAGCCAAATATTGCTCATCGTTCACGTAGTGTTTCCATAATGAAAATAGCAACTGACCGAACTGTGGGTGGCTAATGCTTTTTACCGTCAATAGAGGCTGCTCGAAATATTCAGGTGTAAATTTTTCAGCATAACCCTCATCTATATAAGATTTCAAAACAGAAAACCATTGCATTGATTCCTGTCTTTTCCCTTCACTAACGGCAAGCTCCACTGCACTCTTCCAGTCTCCGTTCTCTTCATAAAAAGAACGTGCCAATTTTGTTACCAATGGATAATCTGGATTTAGGGAGACGACCTTCTTAATCATACTGTCTGCTTTTTCCAGATTTCTAAGCTTTGTGTAAAGAGAGAATAACTGTAGACCGATTTCTGTATTTAGGATGACCGAGTCCGTCACAATTGATGTATAAATCGACTCGGCATTTGGATAAAGACCTAATTCTACATAAGCATCTGCCATATTCTTTTTAGCCCATGGCTCAAGCTCATTTTTAATATTTTCCCATTTATAGATGGCTGCTTCAAAGTCCTTGTATTGAAAGTACAGCTCACCTTGTGCAAAACGAATATACGACAAATCGTACACCTCTTGCTTTTGTTCCTCAAAAAAGAGTTCTCCTAATACTTCTACCGGATTGTTTCCTTTATGTTCAATCAAATTATTAAAGTATTGTTTGTTCGTTAATTGTTCTTCAAAACTCATATTTATTGCCCCTTTGGGAATTGATTTTCATTATTCCTTACTCTATCACGATAAATTAACTAAGGACTATATGAGAAAAGTAACATTCTCTTACTCCCTCTAGCCCCGTTTATTTTCAAGTTCTAGGTCCTAATTGCCATTGTTCTTGTTTGAGATCCAGAATCTTCAATGGAACCGCTGGAACTTTCTCCCTTCTTTCGTCAAAAACTGGATGGATTATGAAGAAATAACGGGTATTTTGTCATATTCCGATCGAACCTGCAATCTTTTTTATCAATTTAAAAAGAAATGTAACCGTATTGTTCTTACATCACGAGGACGACCCATGTTAGGGTTAGTACAGACAAAAACAAGGAGGTAGCACAGCATGAACAACATCTATAAGAAAAAAATAGCTGCGGCATGCGTAGCTACTTTAGCTTTTTTAGGTTTGCAAAGTACTATCGCATTTGCTGAAGAAAAAGTTGAAGATAAAATTCAAATTCCGGAAAAACCAATAAATCAAGATATTATTAAAGAAAATGTGGAAGAAAAAATTTCTGATAAAGAAAAGGAATTACTTTCTCGCTTAGTTGAAGCTGAAGCAAAAGGTGAATCGTATGAAGGAAAGGTTGCCGTTGCTGAAGTCGTCTTAAATCGTGTAGAATCCGAAGAATTCCCAGACACAGTGAAAGACGTTGTCTATGAAAAAACCGGGCGTGCTTATGCATTTTCACCCGTTCAGAACGGTTCCATTAACAAACCTGCGTCTGAAGAAGCAAAAGAGGCCGTAGAAGAAGCAGTAGAAACCCCTGAAAATTTAAACAATGCCATCTACTTCTATAATCCCGAAATCGCGACAGACAACTGGATTCGTTCTCGTAAAGTGATTAAGAAAATTGATAATCATGCATTTGCAATATAAAATTATAGAAGCTGTTCTGCAAAAGGATAATCTCTTTTGTGGAACAGCTTTTTTAATTTTATGGTCAGCTCGGTCTAGTCAACCTAATCGATATGCTTCACATAAATCGCCTGCGAAGTATTCACTGCTTTACATTCGGCCAATTCCTCTTCTTTTAAAATGCCCAAATGGATCGCAGATTTAATTTTCTTTTCATCAGGACTTTTTTGAATAAGGTCATTTAAATGAAGTTCTTCTAATCTTTTAACGGTCGATTCTGTGTCATATTTTTCCGTCGTCCGGATTTGTCGTTGCAGTTTGTAATCCTTTAAGACTACTTCTCCTTTAAGTCGTTTCCCAACCGTTTCGTCAAAAAATTCATTAAATGTTTTCTTCAGTTCATCTAGTTCTGCTTCGATATCCTTCTTCTTTTTACTCAGTTCAACATAATGGGCGAGCATTTCTCTTGTTAATAGGATTTCTTTTTTCAAGCGCATCTCCCCTTCCCATTTTGATCATATTAGAGAATTTAGGGGGATATTCACAACCAGATCAAAAAAAGGACGGCTTTTTTAAAACCGTCCTCTCCCGAATTATTGAGCAATCGCTTTGTCTAAAAATACTTTTAATCGCTTCTGATATTCTTCTTCTGCAACTGTATAAGCTTCCGTATGTCCTGCACCCGGTACAATCCATAGCTCTTTTTCACTAGTCGCTGCTTCGAAAATTTCGTTCGCCATTTTAGTCGGTACAAGGTCATCCTGATCCCCGTGAATTATAAACAATGGCAGCTTATTTTTCTTCGCACTTTCAACAGCAGATGCTTCGCCAAACGTATAACCCGCTCTTAATTTTGTAATCCCACTTGTCACTTCCATAATCGGAAATGCCGGAAGATTGTACAAGTATTTCATTTGGTGCGTTAACTCTGCTTTCACAGTTGTATAACCGCTATCCTCGATAATACCTTTTACTTCAGCTGGAAGTTTTTCGCCAGACGCCATCAAAACTGTGGCAGCTCCCATTGAAAATCCATGTAGGAAAATGGTGTTTTCATTCTTTTCTTTAATTAAATAATCGACCCAATCCACATAGTCTTTGCGCTCATGCCAGCCATAGCCAATATAATCGCCACCACTCATGCCATGTCCACGGGCATCAGGCTTTAGAATGTCATAGCCTAGGTCATAATAATATTTCGTAATGCCTTGCATATCTTCTCCACTGCCATGATATCCGTGGGCAATGATGACAGCTTTGCCATTTGAGTATGGATTTTTTAAGAATCGTGCCTTTAAAGTTAATTCATCATATGATTTAATTTGGACGATTTCGAATTCTTGGTTTGCTGCCCACTCCATTAACGCTGCCGTTTTTGCTAGCTGTTCTTCTGTACCTTCTAAAGTCGCAGCAACTTCACTGCTTCCACCACCATGTAATGCTGGTCCTTCTTCACCGCGTTTTACCGCCACACCGTAAAAATAATTTCCTGCAACCCCGAGGCCCATTACTACGATTAGAATAAGTATCATCATAATCCACATAATTTTCTTTTTCAAAAATTAATCCCCTTTTTATCTATTAATCTTTTACCTATCTATTTTAGCAGAATGCAAAAATTTTAATAGCGTTTTTCTTTACCAAAAGCGCTTTGGATTTAGCTATTTTGATTCAGAATTAAGGGAAAGTTAATTTACTATATTTGTCGGTCAACTCTAGCTCTTTCTCTTCCATCTTGGCGTGCAAGTCCTATTTACCGGTCAACTCTAGCTCTTTCTCTTCCATCATCTTGGCGTACAAATCACATTTGTCGGTCAGATCAACCACTATCTCCTACATCTTGGCGTGCAAATCCTATTTGTCCGTCAACTTTGACTCCTTCCCCGACATCGTGGCGTACAAACATATTTATCGGTCTGTAAAAGGCCTAAACTCACCAACTTAACGGCAAAACCATTCCTCACTCTAAAATTTCGTATTGCTAAATATTTTCTAAATCTTTAAAATAAAGAAAAACATTATACAACCAGGGAGAAACCAAGCAATGAATCGTAAAATTTTCTTATATGTAAAAGCTTTTTCTGATTTAGGAACGTTTATGGACATGATTGCCATCAATGTTTTAATGTATGTTGCAACAGGAAGCTCTGCCTGGTTGGCAGCCACTATGGCAGTTAAGACGTTAGGTGGAGTGTTGTCGAGCTTGTTTTCAGGGGTTCTCGCTGACCGATTTGACCGGAGAAAAATCATGATTGGGACGGATGTATTCCGAGCTGTCATTATATTAACTCTCGTCTTTTTTCCAAACCCGATCATGATACTTGTCGTATGTTTCTTTATTGGGATCTTCTCAAGCTTTTTCGCGGTAAGTTATAGTGCTGAAATTCCGCAAATTTACGGGCAGGATAAAGTACTAGAAACAAATGCGCTCATCTCTCGATTAACCTCAATTAGCTTAGTAATTGGCTTTATTGGTGCTGGAATCATCACAGATATTCTTGGTTATGAAATCACTCTCATCATTGACGCTCTGACCTATTTTGTCTCTGCCCTCGTTTTACTCGGCATGAAATGGGAAACAAACCTAACAGAAAGAAAAGTAGTCATAACAAATGGTTTCAAGGACAAACTCATCAATATCGTACGTGATATAAAAGAAGTCTATTCGTACATCCTACTCGCTCCGATGCTACTACTTGTTAACATTGTATTCCTAGTTGGTGCATTTGCTGGTGCTTCACATAATTTGGGGATTCCATTGTTAGCAGAGAATATTGATGCAAGTCGTCAAAGCCTGTATTATGGTTTGATTTGGGGAGTTTGGGGAATAGGGTCAGTACTCGCAACGATCATTTTACCAAAACTAAAATTCTTACATGGAAATCGATTATTTTACGCATGCTTTTTCACAGCCATGTTGATGTCAACGGGATTTATTACATTCTTCTCAAGTATAAACCTATCGATTGTCTTGACTTTTGCGTTCTTTACAGGTGTATTTGATGCCTGCTTCACAACCTTGCATGCTACTGTTCTTCAAAAAACAGACAATCATATTCGAGGAAGAATCTTTGGTGTCGGTATGCTGTTAAAATCACTAGGATTTGCTCTCGGTTTCGTCGTTGCACCCATTTTATTAGAGGCTTTTACGTTACCAAAAATGGTGTTGGCTTTTCACGGTACCCTAATCCTGACATGTCTCACAGTCCTCATTTACACAAATGGAAAAAGAAAATCAATGGAACTAAAAATGTAAAAGGGAAACCAAATTCGGTTTCCCTTTTGCACTTACTTATAGAACACTTTTTCTATATTATATTTCGCTTGAAGCGTGTTAATGATGTACGTCTCGTAAATCTCTCTTTCCATTGGATCCTCGACAACACATACATCAATTCTGTATACTTCTTCTCTATGACCCTTTAAAGGAGACACATTGTCTTCCAAATGCTTTTTCACTCTTGGACGTAACTTTCTTGCTTTCCCAACAAACAATAGCTCATCATTAATATTGTAAAATAAAATGATGCCACCTTTATCTCTTGGAATTTTATGAAGATCGATGAATCCCTCGATGGATTTGATGATTGGTTCATCGTTCTCTCGAATTTGTTTACGTTCGCTAATCGAGACGTCTGGATTCGGAATGTCAATTTTAATCATTGCTTGTTAAAACCTCATTTTCATCATTTATTAAACTTTAGATCAATTCTATTTTCTACAATAAGTATTGGATATATACCTGATCTAGAATTCCTCTTCCATTGTACCTCTTAGGGATTCATCAATCTACCATTATTTATATCAAATAATTTCCTACAGCCTACCCAAATACTAAAATGATGACAATTTGAAAAACAATGAGGGTTTCAAATGGAACGATTAACAAAGCATTTCTTCATCTATTTAGGATTATTGGGCTCTATCCTCTTAGGTAGCTTGATCATTGAATCACGTACCTATTATATCGGGATGATTGTACTAATGCTGATTATGGGACTTCTCAGTATGTTCACTCGTACGATGTATTCCTTTGCCCTGCTCATTACCATTATTTTAATCTTGGCCTTTTTCAACGTCGGTACATCTTGGTATTTCGCTTGGGATTTAAATAAACAAGGAATCAATATTGCGGTGCAAGCCTTAGTTTCATTTTCCGCTTTGATAGCATGGATCTATGGGTATACGGTTCGGAAAAATCGGGAGGTTCTGCAGGTATTAAACGAAGAGCTTTTACGATTAAGAAAATACGATGAACATACAGGTATTCTTACCTTGAATGAGTTTCTTGAACAAGCTGAAATTCTTTTTACCGGGATGAAAAGGAGAAAAGAATCTGGTTTTCTTGTCCACATCCTTATTAATGAGAGTAAGGAGTATAAGCAGAGAATTATTCGAGACAAGTTATCCGTTGCCGTATTGGAGTCGATTCGAGCAAAATACGATTTAGCAGGTCAACTGCATCCACGAGCTATCATTCTATACCTGAACAACACAACTGAGCAAGGTGTCGAGATTGTTCTGGAACGACTCAAAGGAAAGCTTGATGAAACCAGCAAACAATCGCTCTCTTTTGAAACAGCACGATTGCCTGAGCTTTGGGATGAGACACGGGACCAGTTGAAAGTCTTTATAAGGGGTGAGCATTTTGGTCATCACACTGATGATTATCGCGATTAGTTTTTGGCTATTGTTGGTCTACTACTCCGTTCTCACGATTTTTGGCTTAATTTTTCGTGGACAAAAAAAGACCGCGACCCCATTAACCACTTATCCAAGTGTCGCCATCTTCATTCCGGCTCATAATGAAGGGGTTGTGATCGCAGATACCCTTTTTGCAATGACGAAAATTCAGTATCCAGGTAACCTACAAATTTATCTCCTCAACGATAATTCCAAAGATGAAACCGGTGAAATTGCAGATTATTATGCCAATATGTATAAAAACATTCACCATATTCATGTTCCGCCTCGAAAACCGAGTGGAAAATCTAGAGTCCTCAATTACGGTCTGCAAATAACGGATTCCGAATATATTTGCGTGTATGATGCCGATAATCAACCAGAACCTGATGCACTCCGACTTCTCGTCGAAGCAGCAGAAACAACACCAGAGGCTGTTGGCGCAGTTGGCTACGTCAAGACCATCAATGAAACGACGAATAGTCTTACCCGCATGATCGCCTTAGAATTTTCCGTTTTTCAACTTACGATGCAAGCAGGACGGTGGAAGTTGTTTAAGCTTGGCTCCCTTACTGGCACGAATATGCTCGTTAAACGCTCATCCCTTCTTGATGCTGGCGGGTATGACCCAAAAGCGCTAGCAGAAGACGCAGACCTCACACTCGCACTTACCGGAAAAGGGGGATTATTACCGATTGTTCCGGAAGCGAGGACGTGGGAACAAGAGCCCGAGAATCTACGTGTTTGGGTGAAGCAAAGAACACGGTGGATGCAGGGAAATCTCTATTTAATTGAAAAAACACTTCAAAATCCTGAATACTTCAAAGGGAGAAACTTTATTCACTCCGCTCAATTACTTGCGGTCTATGTTTGTTTCGTATTCTTCCTTATCGTCTCAGATATATGGTTTTTCCTTGGTATGTTCGGTATCGTGGAGAGTTCAGCTAGTGTCCCTCTCCTTGTCCTATGGTTTGAGTCATGGCTCATCTATTTCATCCAGCTTGTTTCTTCCCAAGTAATGGACAAAAGAATAGGTTTACGTGATTTGTTTACCTCTTTTCTAATGTACTTTACCTATGCACAACTCTGGCTCATATTACTTATTCGAGGACTGTACTTTCAAATTAAATTGAAACGTACAGATGATGACCCGATATGGGACAAAACCGAGCGTTTTCGGAAGTACACTTGAACATGCTATTTTCCCCTTTACTTTTGGCAGAAAAGGATTAGAATAGAAATATTGTAATCAGCAGGGAGTACTGGAGGAGATTCCATGACGGAAGAAAAAAATCAATTTCAAGAAAAAACTCTTTTTCAAATAACTTGGCCCCTTTTCATTGAAATTGCTCTCCATATGACAATGGGGATTATCGCGACCTTTATGCTTGGACATTATTCAGATAATGCAGCAGCAGGTGTTGGGGTAGCCAATCAATTACTCAATATATTTATTCTCGTTTTTAACGTCACATCTGTCGGAGCGACAATCTTAATCGGGCAAAAGCTTGGTGCAGGAAAAATTGCAGAAGCGAAACAGATGGCTCAATCAGCGTTCGGAATGAATTTCTGGTTTGGAGTTATCGTAGCTGTGATTGTCTTTTTCTTTGGAGAGTATTTTCTAACACTTTTTGATGTAGATGGACAGATTTACGAGTACGGACTCATTTTCATGAAAATTTGTGGACTGTCTCTTTTCTTAGAATCCTTGTCTCTTGCACTTAGTGCTGTTCTCCGTAGCTATGGCTTCACTAAAGAATCCATGTTTGTGACAGTTTTCATGAATGTGATCAGCATTATCGGAAATATTGTGGCCCTTTCTGGGTTATTCGGACTTCCTATTACAGGAGTAACAGGTGTGTCATGGGCAATTGTAGCTGCAAGAGGCATTGCAGTACTTATTCTACTCTACTTTGTCTATCAGCGTTTATCGATTTCGATTAAGCTGGAGCATATTTTTAAAATCAAAAAAGAAGATTTTCGCGGACTCCTTTCAATCGGAATTCCATCAGCTGGTGAAAATTTATCGTATCAATTTTCTCAATTGATTATTACAGGAATCATCGCAACACTTGGAGCATCTTCGTTAACCGCTCGTGTGTATATTGTCAATATTTCGATGCTATGCTTTTTGTTTACGATGGCGATTGGAATGGGTACTCAAATGTTAGTTGCTCGATACATTGGCGGAAAGCAATTTGAAAAGGCATTTCACCGTGGGATGCGCACATTAAAGATTGCCATGGTAGCTTCTTTAACGGTATCGTTAATTATCGCCTTAATTGGCTCCCCTGTTCTCAATTTCTTTACAGATGATCCAAGTATCATTGCAATAGGGCTCCCGGTTCTTTGGGCTATTGTTTTTATCGAACCAGGCAGAGCGATGAATATCGTTTTAATGAATACGTTAAAATCAGCTGGTGATGTTCGCTTCCCTATGTATGTCGGAATCATTTTCATGTGGGGTATCGCCGTTGTATTTAGTTATTTATTCGGCATTCAGTTAGGCTTAGGATTACTAGGTGTATGGATTGCACAAGGATTGGATGAATGGATTCGTGGAATTCTCGCTTTACGACGTTGGCAAAGTAGACCTTGGGAACGAAAAATGAATATTGAAGTCAATGAATATCAGGTAAAGAAAGCCTAAATGGGAAACCGAGCATGTAGTTTTATGCTCGGTTTTTTGTGTGTTTTCTACCTGTCTTGGCCGCTTAGAATTCAAGAACTATATATAACCTCTCTATCTGTAAGAGTCACTCCATGACTATTAATTAACAAGGTTGTCCAAGTGGCCGGAATTTGGTTTGCATCATAAGCACATACAGAAATGATTCCTTGTTCATGTACGAGGTCTTCTAAAAACCATTCCCTTTTGTTAAAGCCTCCAGGCTTCTTTTAATAACTTAATTCCTGAACTAATTTCTGATTCTGTTAATCCTCCAAAGCCTATTAAAACTCGAGAACCTGTGTATTCTGTTTCACCATAATAATATACGGATAATGGATAAACCTTAACACCAACAGCCATCGCCCGCTCAATTAATTCTACTTCAGCCATATTGTTTTTAACTTCTAAAACAATATGAAGGCCAGATTTTTCACCGATGACGGTGACATTACCACCAAGATATTGAGTAATCGCTAGCATTAAGGCCGCCTGTTTTTTACGGTAAAGAGTTCTCATCTTATTAAGATGAGTCTGCCAATACCCTTCCTTCATGAAACGATAAAGTGTCTCTTGATGAAGGCGGGAAACTGTCTGTTTGTAGATGATAAAGTGCTCATGATATTTTTTTAAAAGTGGAGTTGGTAAAACCATATAGCTTATTCGAATAGATGGAATTAACGATTTGGAAAATGTACCTAAATAGATTACATTTTCATTAACACTCAGTCCTTGCAGAGCCGGGATTGGCTTCCCTTTATAACGATATTCTCCATCATAATCATCTTCAATAATGTAAGCGTTCTTTTCTTCTGCCCATTTTAACAAATCCATTCTCCTGGAAATGGGCATTAGCATCCCTTTCGGAAATTGATGAGACGGTGTAACATACACTACATGTGCATCTGACATTTTTAACAGGTTTATATCTATTCCATCTTCATCAAGCAAAATGGGAATTGTACGAATACCTAGGTCTTGCAAAGCGATTCTCGCTCTATGGAATCCGGGATTCTCCAGTGCATATGTAAATTCATTTCCAATGATCATAGACAATAATCCGATTAAAGACTGTGTTCCAGCACCAATGACAATTTGTTCGGCAGAGCATCTAACACCTCTAGATGCATAAAGGTGGGCTGCTATTTGCTCACGAAGGTTCTCTTCCCCTTGAGGATTTCCGATGTAAAATAATTCTACCTGATCCTCATATAAAGATTGAATGGTAAGTTTCCTCCAAATTGCATATGGAAAATGATCTAAATCGACCTTCCCTGAATTGAAGTCAATTTTGATTTTTACTTCTTTGATCTTAGTTATTGGTCCTTGTTTTTCTAAAGGTCGTTGCATGAATACTTCATGTTCAATGGAAGCTACAAATAATCCTTTTCGAGGTTGGCTTTCCACATACCCTTCCGCACATAATTGATCGTAAGCAGCTTGTATTGTGTTCAAGCTCACTCCAAGGTACTCTGATAATTTTCTTTTCGACGGTAATTTTTCATTAGTATTTATTCTTCCAGCTAGAATTTCTTTTTTGATATACTCGGCAAGTTGTATGTACAATGCCTTACCACTTTTACTATCGAAAATTGGAGTTAGTTCAATCATAGCTCATCTCCTATATCAAATCTGACACCATCAAATATACCGTATCTGGTCCTTTTGATTATACCAGATTGTGTTTAAATATGATTAAAGGAGATGTATAAAAATGGTTGAAATTAAGGAACTGAAAATTGAAAAGGAATGGAAAGAAGCCTTTCCTGTCATGAAGCAATTGCGTACACATTTGAATGAGGACCAATTCGTTGAACTGGTGAAAGAAGCCGTAGAGAAGGAATCTTATAAAATCGCAGCCTTATATGATAACGAAAAAATAGTAGCCGCAACAGGCTTTATGCCGATGATTACTTTGTATAATGGGAAATTTATTTGGGTTTGTGATTTAGTGACAGATTCAGAGAGTCGGTCCAAAGGATATGGCGAAGCACTTCTAAATTATGTCCATAGTTGGTCAAAGGAAAATGGCTATGATATTGTCTCACTTTCATCAGGATTGCAGCGGACCAATGCGCACCGCTTTTATGAAAATAAGATGAACTATGATAAGGTGAGCTATGTGTTTCTTAAAAGAATTTGAATTTAAAAACCTGATTTAGGTCTTTTTTGACATCCTATTTTTCCACTCTTCGTCTCATTCTAGATAGACTTTCTATATAACATGTATATAACATATTATCTGTCAATTTTAGGTTAAAAGGTACAACTCAAACTATTGAAGAAGTATAGATTTCTTCTCACCTTGTCGCTCGATTTCGATTATATAGTAGAGTGCGACCCAGCTACTGTGAACTAATAAATAGATGATAAATGAGTAGAAGATCGTATACCCATGTTTATAGTGATACACCCCTACAAGTGCACTTAATTTTTCAATCCCCATGCTCATAATGGTCCATATCAAAATATACACTGGCGAATAACGAAATTTTACTTTTAAATAGTCATACAAATAAAAGAAGAAGTAGCTATAGGATGCGTACATTACATGGGATAAAAAATCGGTCAGTTCAAATACTGATTTATCATTTAAATCATAATAGCTAACTGGAATAACGCTTAACGTGTGATCGAAAAAAAAGCCGGTAAAAACGCCCGTAAGTAGGTAGATAATCGACACCTTTATCGGAAATCGTTTTGGAATGGCTAAAAATGCTAGGAGTCCAACCACGATTGAAATGATCACAAACCACTCGTTCCCATTAAAATGATTGTCATAGTGAATTACTTTCAAGGTTACTTGAGCTCCTCTCTGTCTAAGCGAACAAACCATCGGGTAATAAAAGTCAACGTAACAATAAACATCGTGTACATAGGAATACTATACAGAAGGCTCCAATGGCGAAAAGTGATCATTTCAAACCGAAGCATTAGCCCATCATCTACCAACAATAGTATCAAAATCAAGACTCCAATTGACCATCTCCAACGGCGACTCAAGGGAGAATTAAGAATTCCGGAAGCCATCATCAGAAGAAAAGGGATGATAATGAAGCGACAAATATGTAATGCAAAAGATTTTTCTATATCTCTAGTAACGGGAACCCATTCTAAATTAACGTCAAGAATCGTAAATAAGGTGACCGTGAGAATTCCAATGATATAGTATAAAAAGATCATTTCTGTAACAGTTAATCTTTTAGGCACCAAGACGAAAACAATTATTATCATCCACGCAATCAAGGCAAATAGAGCCACTAGCATCGTAATCATCCTTTAAATGATCTAACACATATGTGTATAAAATTCCCCAAATCAAAGGAAATATTTATCATTTTCTTTAACTGTCTTTAGCGGTATAGACAAATCTTCGAGACTCATAGCAAAGCTAAAAGGAATTTTTCCCATAAAAGTAGAAGTTAGTTTTATATAAAATTATTAAGGAAGTGAAATGTTTGTTCTATCGAAGAAAATTCTATGTGGTGAAAAATGAATTTGTTGAGATTTTTAATGCTCATTTTAATGAAACTAACTTACCCAATCAATTGAAGCATGGAGCACGTTTAATTGGTCGATGGATAGTCCCAAAGGATGAAGCAACAACAGAAGTTTTTGCTATTTGGGAGTATGACAGCTATGAGGAATATCAAGCAATCGAAGCGAACGTCAGAAACGATCAAGAGCACCTCAAGCGTATCAATAATTGGTATGAGGATCATGGTGGTAGAGATTTTGTTTTAAAGCAATATGTTTTAGAAGTACGAAATGAGGAATTGAAGTCGACTCTCTCATGATAAGAAAGGAATTTTTCGGTTTTTGTCGAATTATTCCATCATAAAGGAGCTGACATAAATTGGACGTAGTATTTCATACAGACATTGCTGTTTTTAACTATCGAGTTGCTGGGATTTGGATCAAAAATGGTCATGTCCTTTTACACCGGGACGTCAACGAAAAGAACTGGTCACTTCCAGGTGGTAGAGTAAAAATGGCTGAAGATTCAACATTAAGTATAAGAAGAGAGTTTCAAGAAGAACTAGGTCTCGATATTAAGATTGAAAAATTGGTATGGGTAGTAGAAAACTTTTTTGAATACAAAGGAAAAGATGTTCATGAGATTGGGATGTACTACCTCGTCACTTCAGAAAATAAATCATTTGAATTAAGCAGCACACCTTTTTACGGGATAGAAGGCGAAAGATTGATTTATCAATGGATGCCGATTGAAGAACTTCAAGAAATAGAGCTGTATCCTGAATTTCTGCGGACTGCCCTAGGAAAGTTACCACTGTCGACAGAGCATATAATAGTAAAGCCAAATAGTTAGATTGATGCTGAAACCAATTACCTTTTTCCACGTATACATACTTAAAAATGAACAAAAGGAACTACAGTGATTCATTTGGAATCATATGATGCTGTCTTGTTAACGATTCTATTATCATACTTTGTTATTAGCATCCCTGTAATTTTATTAATTTTTTCTAACTAACAGCAGCGATTCTTAATGATGAGGAATCGCTTTATTTATAGGGAGAGATGGTACTAATGGATAAAGACCAACTAAAGGTATGGAATGAAAACCACAAGAACCTGAAAGAAATTATTATAAATCCTGAGCAACATTCACAAGCTGTACAATTATTCCTAGATCAGCACTCTTTGGTACACAGTTCTACTATCGGTAGAACGAGTTTAACAACACTTGAAGATGCACTGTTACGGGATTTGGACGAAACTACATTCAGACAGTATCCGGTTTCAAATCCTGATACTAAGAATTCCATTGCATGGCACTTATGGCATATTACTCGTATAGAAGATATGACGATGAATATTTTAATAGCGAATGAACAGCAAGTCCTATTTACACACCATTTGTTAGAAAAAATGAATATTCCCTTTGTGCACTCTGGTAATGATATGAGCGAAGAAGAAATTGCTTTGTTGAGTTCAAGTATTGATCTTGAATCATTATTAACCTATCGCACAGCTGTTGGAACACGTACGCAAGAAATTGTATCTTCCCTGAATTCTGGTGATTTTAATCTAAGTATTGATCATAACAGAATTGAACGTTTATTTGAGGAAAACGCAGTTATGGCAAGATCAAATTGGTTAACTGATTATTGGAGCAAAAAGAACATTGCAGGCTTAATTTTAATGCCAGCCACGAGACACATTTTTTTACACCTGAACAAAAGTATTCGTGTTAAGGATAAACTTCAAAAATGATGTGGAAGGATGAATAGCTTGAAAAATTTATTACTCGGAATCATACTTGCGATTGTCGGTTTCCTTGTATCAATACTTATTTGGGGATCTGATAAAGCATATTTCATCCCAGGTGGTATCGGCATCATTTTGCTCGGATTATCAATGGTGTTATCAGGAAGTATGGTAAGTGGAGATAGAATGCGAGCTAATTATGCCACTGAATCCTCAGAAGATAGACATAGTCGAAACAAAATGCTCTTAAACATGACATTAATCTGTGCTCCAAACCTTATTTTAGCGATCATTATATAAATACTTTAAATACTACTTGCTCTTCCCTTGCATCAATTCATATATTTTTCGAAAAAAACCGAACATTATGGATTATGCTCGGTTTTGTATTGAACTTATCCCACTATCTCAAATTACAATAAGGATTCTGCTCCGTCGATGAAAATTTCACTCCCCGTTATGTGACTAGATTGACTAGAAGCAAGGAATAGAACCAAATCAGCTACTTGTTCTGCTTTTCCGGCTCTGTGTTCCAGTGGCTGGTTTCCTTCCGGATATACAACTGGTATTTCCACCTTTTTTAACTTCTCTTTTTCTTTCCACGTGTTTTCACTAATATTCGTTTCAATGGCACCTGGGCATATAATATTCACTCTAATATGGTATTGAGCAAGTTCAAGGGCTGCCATTTTTCCAAAGCCCATCTGACCAATTTTGGATGTACTATAGGCAGACATTCCAAAATTTTTAAATATCCGATTTCCATTGATAGAACTTGTAATAATGATGCTTCCTCCATTTGTTTTTAAATAAGGAATAGCATATTTGACTGTTAAAAAAGTACTTGTTAGATTATTAGAAATGGTCAATTCCCAATCCTTCGGCTCTAGGTCTTCAATTGGCGTTACCTCACCATTAATTCCGGCATTTGCAAATACGATATCTAATCTATCCCACTGTTTTACAGTTTTTTGGTAACAGGCTTCAACTTCCTCAGGGTGAGCAACGTTGGCTTCCAATACAAGCCCTTCGCTCCCCATTTCTTCGATTTGCGTTTTGACTTCCTCCACGTGATCTTTATGTAAATCGACTAGTGCAATCTTTGCACCATTTTGAGCAAGCTTAAGAGCAGCTGCCCTGCCGATCCCCGAACCAGCACCTGTTACGAGTGCAACCTGATTTTCTAGTTGTTTATTCATGCAAAACATCTCCTTTTTAGATGATAAATATTACTATTACCCTAAGGAGAACTATTTATTTGCATTCTGGTTACGTGTCGGGAGAATCGGGAAGTCGTATTCTACCTAATTTGACCTTGCATCAATTCGTATATCTTCCGAGCCGTGTTGACATTTCTCACTGTCACTTGCTTATATACTTTTTTACCAATTATCTTTGACATCCCACTCTTGTTCACATTTTTCTTTTCAACCGACCAAAGGATTGCTCCAGGCACATATTTTACCGTGTCTATACTCGGTTTAATGTCCACATTCTCCAGTACAGATTCCTCATCTATCTCGTCCCATAAAAAAAGAACATCACTTTTCATCTCATTATCATTTTTCCATGTATCAGGAATGGCACTGATAATTCTTTTAATATCTTCAAAACTACGGACAACTACTCTAATATCCAAACCGAAACCCTTATGTATGGCTTCCTCCAAAATGTGAGACAACTCATTTTTTGACTGACTTTTACTTGAAAAAATAATATTCCCTGTATTGATATAAGTCACCACATCCTCCATTCCTGCTTGTTCAAATGTTTGTTTAAGGATCTTCATATCAATTTTGTTTTTTCCACCAACATTAATCCCACGTAGTAATGCGATATATACCATAACCAACTTCCTTTCATTGGATTGACTACTTATAAGTTCACCAAAAATTGTGTGAATCCTCCCTATTAAAGTGCGTGTATTTCAATTCAGAAACTCCTAAACAAAATAAGTAGGAGGATAATTCATTTGTTTCATGGTTAGGATAATTAAAGTTGGTGTTTCCATTTTTATGAAACATATTGTATAATAAGAATGTATGTTCCCCCATGGTTACATATAAAAAATTATGAAGAAGGTGTGTTTAATGATTTTAGGAGTACATCCTTATCTTAGACTGGATGGCAATGGGAAAGAAGCTGTAAGATTCTATGAAAATGCTTTAAATGCAGAAAATTTAGGAGTTCAAACTTACGGAGACATGCCGGAAAACCCTGAATTCCCTCTTCCTGAAGAGGCAAAAAACCGTGTACTTCACGCACAATTAAAAATCGGGAATACATTCCTAATGATCTCAGATACATTTCCGGGTCAACCATATCAAACTGGAGCACAAGTAGATGTTGCTGTCCTTTTCAATGATGTAGAAACATCAAAAGAAGTATATGAGAAACTTTTAGATGGTGGAGAAGCTATCATGCCACTCCAAGAAACACCTTGGAGCCCTTCTTATGGTCAAGTCAAAGACAAGTTCGGCATCACTTGGCAACTGTCAACTGAAGTAAAATAATCACTACAAGGCATCATTTCACTTTTAGGTAAAATGGTGCCTTGACATGAAATTATCGAGGAGAAGTTATCAGCTATCAACACCTGAAAACATATCCTGTAACAACAAATAACTAGGCTGCTCCCATTTATACTGAGAACGGCCATTCTAAATCAGGATGTTTTCTCCTTCCTCTGCAACAACACTGCACCAATTACAATCAATCCTTTAAATGCTTCCCGTAAAAATGGAGGCACACCGAACAAGTTTAATAGATTATTCATAACGGCGATAATGAGCATTCCATACACCGTACCAAGGACGAAGCCTCTTCCGCCGGCCATACTCGTTCCACCGACGACTGCTGCAGCAATGGCATCCATCTCCATTCCCCTACCTGCATTAGAAAAGTCCATAGAACCAACACGAGAAACCTGAATAATCGCTGCGATCGATACAAGGACTCCCATCAAAGCATAAACACGTAACTTTACTTTATTTACATTCACACCAGAAAGCTTTGCCGCTCTTTCATTTGAACCGACCGCAATAATTTGCCTTCCAAATGTGGTTCGTTTGGAAACATAATAGAGAATATAAGCAATGACAGCCCAATAAATGATAGGCATAATCATGTAGTTGCCAAACCTAAAGCTTGCAATCTCTAAGAATTCCATAGGTACCTTTGGATTGTAACCCTGCATAAAGTGCTGGGTCACACTTCGAAAAATAAGCATCGCTCCTAATGTAACAATAAACGGAGGTACATTTCCTTTCGTAATCGTAACTCCGATGAGCGCGCCTAATAGATAACCCAAAATCAATACGATGATAATTGTTAAGATAAACGCAGGAATGCCTGTCATCCCAAGCATACTTAGAATGCCTTTTGTGCCTGTATCGAGAAGAATCATCGTAAAAGCACCAGTGGCAACCAAAGTCGAGCCGACTGCTAAGTCAATACCACCAGTCATAATGACAAAGGTCATCCCTAACGCAATAATGCCAATCCCCGCATTATTTCGCAAAATGTTAATCCAATTGTTTGTCCAAGATTCAAACCAACTACCGAAAGAATCATAATCAAAGCCCAACACAAATGTCTGTAAAATAATCATTATGATGAGTGCAATCGCCGTGCTGAAAAGTGGCTCGTTCTTCCATTTCGTTTTGAACCACGTCAAAAATTTCAATGGATTTCCCTCCCTTCCTTCGTCCATACACCACCCGTTGCGAGATTCATAATGTTGTGCTCATTCATGTTTTCTCCTGCTATTTCACCTTGAATGACGCCATGATACATCACAATCGCACGGTCACACAGTCGAATGATTTCCTGCGCTTCACTTGATAAAACCACAATCGCAATATCTTCATCCGCCAGCTTCATAATAATATCGTAAATATCCTCTTTAGCCCCTACATCTACCCCTTGAGTCGGATTATCTAAGATGAGTAGTTTTGGGTTGGCAGCTAGCCATTTTGCTAAAACTACCTTTTGTTGATTTCCACCAGAAAGACTGGTGATTCGATCCGTATGCTTATCCATCTTGATCCTTAGAGACTTTCTTTGCTCTTCATAGACCGCCTCATGTTTTCGGGCATTAATAACACCGCGTTTTGAGAATCTCGACCATGTGACAATCGAGGCATTCTCAATAATATTCAAATCTTTTATAATTCCATTCTCTTTTCGATTTCGTGGAAGATAGGCAATTCCCGCTTCAATTGCCTGGGTCGTACTCTTAATGCTAACTAGATCACCGTTCAAGTAGATTTTCCCTGAAGTGACAGGTACCGCTCCAAATATCGCTTGAAAAAGTTCACTCCGCCCATCCCCGAGAAGTCCTGTCACACCGACAATTTCACCAGCACGAATGGAGAAGTTAATATCCCTAAAAATAGAATTCGAACTGAACCCGTCTACCCTTAAAATTTCTTCACCTAAATTCTTTTCTCTTCTTAAAGACTCTGTTCTGACATCATATCCGACTATAAATCGCGCCAATTCATTCGTTATGACTTCATTTACTCTTCCTTCTGCAACCAAACTCCCGTCTCTTAGGACAACATATCGGTCACAAACCTCCAGCACCTCATTGAGTTTATGAGAAATAAAAATGATCCCCACATTTTCATCTTTTAGCTTTTTCATCATCTCAAACACTCTAGCTGTTTCCTGCTCAGTTAAGGAAGATGTCGGTTCATCCATGATAATAATGGAAGCATTGGTCATCATCGCGCGGCAAATCTCAACGATTTGTTTATAAGAAGCATCCAAGTCACTTACCATTCTTCTCGGATCGAGATCCACATTCATTTTCTCAAACATACTCTCGGTTTCTTTTAACATCCCTTCCAGGTCAAGACTTCCTCTTTTGTTTTTCTTCTCTCTTCCAAGAAACATATTTTCATAGATCGGTAAATCATTGATTAAATTCAATTCCTGATGGATAAAAGCAATTCCCGCTTCCTGAGAATCGGCAGGTACATTGAATTCAATCAGTTCCTCATCTGCAGAAATCGAACCTGAATCTTGCTTGAACACCCCACCCAGGATATTCATCAATGTAGACTTACCAGCCCCATTTTCACCAAGCAAGGCACATATTTCTCCACCTTTGATTGAAAAGGAAACATCTTTTAACACGTGATTGCTTCCAAAGGATTTTACAATGTTCTTCATTTCAACAAGCATGCCATCACTTCCACTTCGTAATGGTAGAAAGAGAGGCTACAGCTGCGCCATACCCTCTCTTCTATTCTTAATAAGGCGAACCTTCATCAAGGAATTCTTCATAATTCTCTCTGTCTACAATCGTAGTCGGGATAATTGTGACCTCATCTACTGTCTCTCCATTAAGAACATTCAAGGCTACATCAACAGCATCTTTAACCATCGCTGGGCTGTACAGGGCTGATTGAATCCAAATATCCTCATTTTCAGGCATCATATTAAAATACTCCTGCATTCCGCCACCACCTGTAACCACTTTAATATCTGTTCTACCCGCTTCTCTAATCGCTTGTAAAACTCCGATAGACGTTTCATCATCCATTGAATAAACGGCATCAATTTTATCGTTACTTGTTAAAATATCAGCAAAATCCTTTAAGCCATCCTCACGTGTGAACTGAGTAGCGTATGTGATTAAATTCATGTTTGGAGCGATTTCTTCAATCGTTTCTACAAAGCCTTTCTTCCTTAGCTCAGATACCGATCCTGAAGAAGGTACTTCTAGAATGACGACATTCCCTTCTGTTCCAATCTTGTCAACAATATAGTTGGCTCCCTGAATGCCCATGTCCTCGTTATCACCAGATACACGGTACACACCATCAGCATTAATAGCAATATCAAAGTTGACTACCTTGACACCTGCATCTAATGCCCTTTGAATTGGCACCTCCATCCCTTCCCATTGCGGAAAGGCAACAATGGCTTCTGCACCCCATGTCATTAAATCATCTAGTTGAGAGGTCATTTCCTCTGCATTCGTACTAGTTTGGATTTGGTATTCAATCTCATCACCTAATTCTTTTGCCCTTGCTTCTGCATGATAAGCAACCGCAGCTACCCAACCATGTGTCACAGCTGGTGCAAGAATCCCAATCTTATGCATTTCTGTCTCTGTCTCGTTTTCCGTTGGTGTAGCTGGTTCTTCTTCTGGCTCTTCATTCGTCGCCAAATTATTACACGCCGCTAAAAATGGAATGAAAACCAACACGAGCAACAAAAACAACTTCCAACCCTTCTTCATCACAAAAACCCCCTTTAGATAAAAGCGCTTTCACTAAATTCGGACTATCCTTCCTGTTTCCAACGATTGCTGAATTGCCTCAAGTATTCGAAGTGTATATAGAACATCTTCTTGCGGAATTACATCATTCTTTTCCTCCGCTTCTAGGCAATGGATAAAATAAGCTAACTCATTCTCGAACGGGTCCTTTTTCTCTATCTCGATCGAGTTCTTTTTGCCTTTATCGTAACGGAAAAATTGGTTCGAACTGATGCTTTCAATATTTTCACCGGCCACTACGTTCAACTCAATTGTGCTTTCTCTCGATTGTGCACGAAAGGCAAAGGTAAATGGATATTCTCCCGTCATCCTATGAGACCCTTCCAGAAAGGCTTTGCTGCCATTTTTAAAAGAAAGGGTCGACATCACATGATCCCAAGCCCCAAATTGATTTTTACTACCCACTGCAAAAACAGACTCTACCTCACCAATGACATAGGTAACAAAATCAATGTCGTGAATATGCAAGTCGAATAAAGCGCCACCGCTTTTTTCAGGGTACTGAAACCATGTACTCCATTTTGGTATCTGTCCCAATCGCTGTGCATGCACGATGTCGAATTTTTCTTTTTGGCTATAAAGCTTAATCTGTTCGTATTCGGGCCAGAAACGTAGTACATGCCCAACAAACAATCTCACATTATTTTTCTGAACAGCATCAATAATCCTTGCTGCTGATTCAGTTGTTAAAGTTAAAGGTTTTTCGCAAATAATATGTTTTCCAGCATGTGCAGCTTTGATGATGTACTCTTCATGTAAAAATGTAGGTAGACATATATCGATCACATCAACTTTTTTTCGTAATAGTTCATCAAATTCATTCGATTCAATAGCTGTTACCCGCACATTCTCCATTTTTTGATACGCTTGTAAGTGTGTCTTTCCCATGAACCCCATACCAACTATCGCAACGTTCTTCATTTCTCTTACCTTACAATTCTCGAAAGATAGGCATAGGATTTTTTCACACTTTCGTTTACTTCCTCAAGACCTGATGGCCCTGCAGGGGTAAATTCAATCTCCACACTTATTGGCCCTTTATAGTCGTTTTTTTGTAGAGTAGTAAAAACTCTAGTGAAATCGATATGCCCCTCGCCAATGGCTGGGAAATTCCATTCATGATTTGCTCCCAACTTATCCTTCAAGTGAACGAATTGTACAGCATCGATGGAAGCCTCTAAATCCTCATAAGGAAATACATTTCCGTAAAAGATGACATTCGCTGTGTCATAATTAATCTTTACTCGTCTAGAAAGAGATTGGACAAGATTTTTTAGAGACGTACCTGTGGCATAATTATTCCCGTGTGTTTCAATGACTAACATTTTCTGATGCTGCTCACATTTTTCAATTACTGGTAGTAAATTTTTAATTAAGATCTTTTCATCCTCAATGACATCTGTATCATTGTGGGCATCCCCGGTTGCTGTAATGAGATACTGGCAGTTTAATTCCACCGCAAGGTCAACACTTTGTAAAAGATTTTCAATCCCCTCGTTTTTCATCACGTTACTGTGGGCTCCAATCCCGATACAGGACATGTTATACTCCCACAGCAAATTCTTAATATCCTGAATTTCCTTTTTTGACATATCTGGTAAAACATGCGGCGTGTGATCTTTAACAGCGGCAAGTTCAATCTGTGTGAAACCTACTTCACTTGCTCCTTTAACACAATCCTCTAATGAAAAACCATGATACGTATTCGAATTAATCGCAAGCTGGTGTAACATGCCAACCCTCCCATCGTTATTGGATTACACACGGATTGATGCCTATTAAATCATATGTAATCCGTTACATTGTATGTCAGATTATTTTTCACCTAAGATTTTCTCGATCACACGAAGACTTGCTACCGCTTGTTGAGCTGTCACTGGTGGCTCCTTATCATGAATAATGCAATCAATAAATGCATCAATTACACCTGATTTCGTTTGGCTCTCATTCGTTTGAATCGCTTCTAATTCGTATTTGATGACTTCCCCATCTTTTTTCTCAACAATTAATTGATTTGTTGAATGTTGATAGATTTTAAGAATGCCTTTTTGACAATAGATGGTTGTTGAATTGTCTTCAGATCCATAATATGTCCATGAGAAAGATGCTGTCCCGATTCGTCCCTTTTTCGTTTTTAACGCGCAAACGACATTGTCACAAACTTCAATCGGCTCGCCATTTTCATCTAGCTTATCCAGTGCTCCGGTAAAAGCAAGCACCTCTTCAATCTCGTCATCTAATAAGAAATGAATCAAATCAATTTTATGAATGCCTAGATCCCCAGCCACACCAGAATGAGAACGCTCCTTTTTAAAAAACCAAGTTGCATTCGATTTATCTACACTCCAGCTCTCAGGTCCCTGATGACCAAAATTTGTCTTAAAGGTCAGTACTTCGCCCAGTTCTTTCTTTTCAATGATTTCCTTCGCTTTTTGATGAGCCTTTGTAAAACGTTGATTGTGATCAACCATTAACTTTTTCCCAGATGCGGCTTGTGCCTCCAGGATCTGTTCGGCATATTTCACATTAATCGCTAACGGTTTCTCACATAATACATGCTTGCCATGTAAGAGTGCCTGCGTGGTATTAAGATGATGTGCTTCATTTGATGAACAATCACTAATGGCAATAATGCTAGAATCGTTGAATAGTTCTTCAATTGTTTCGACCACTCGTCCACCAAATTCCTCAGCAAGTTCCTTCGCTCTTTCTAAACTTTTGTCGAAGAAAACAATCTCATCGACATGCGGATTTGCCTTATACTCAGGCGCATGCCGAAATCTTGAAATGGAACCACATCCAATAATTCCCACAGTAATACCCAAAATGACTCCCTCCTTTTAACCCATAGTTGATTCACGAATGATTAATTCATGATCCAGTAGAATACTCTCCACTTGCTTACTTTGAATCTGATTGATTAACATTGTGGCAGCAGTCGCTCCCATTTTGTACATAGGCTGTGCGATGGTCGTTAATGTCGGGTTTGACATGTTGGAGAAATGAATATTATCAAATCCGACCACTGCAATATCGTCAGGTGCTTTCAAACCGCTAGCCTTGATTTCTTTTAAAGCTCCAATCGCTAGCGTGTCAGACACAGCAAAAACAGCCGATGGCTTTTCTTCCATTCGTAGTAGCATTCTCATGGCTTGAACGCCATCATGAAAATTCAATTCATGCGTGTTGTAAATTAACTCTTCTGAAATAGGAATCTCAAACTCTCTTAATGCTTTTTCATAGCCTTTTCTTCTTTGGCGAGCATAGAGAAATCGCTCATCAGAATTAATCAAAGCAATTTTTTTCTTCCCCAAAATGATTAAATGCTTCACAGCCTGGTAGGCGGCTCGTTCATTATCAATTGTGACATATGGAATGCTTCCGTCTTCCATGTACTCACTGCACAAAATGACCGAATGGTGTTCTGCCAACTCCGTTAATTTCTGTCTATTAATCGTCGGGTCCATCGAAATAATACCATCAGCCAGTTTGTTTTTTACCATGTTGAAAAAAATATTTTCTCTTCGCGGGTCTGAGTTCGTTTCACAAAGAAGGATATTGTAACGATGTTTGATTGCTGTCGTTTGAATGCCATTGATGATTTCCGTGTAAAAAGGGTTTGAAATACTCGGAATCAACACGAGTAACAGACGACTTTCCGAGTTACGAAGATTTCGTCCCAACATACTTGGCTCATAATTTAATTCTCTTATGGCAGTCTCGACTTTGACCCTTGTCTTTGGGGTAACGGATGGATGGTGATTTAGTACTCTAGAAACCGTCGCAACAGAAACCCCCGCTTTCTTTGCGACCTCTTGGATATTGGCCATTCTAAAACCCACTTTCCATTCCATATATATGTGATTCATTGTAATCGATTACAAATTTGTTCAATTCTGGCATACTCTACTTAATCGAACATACATATAAACTGTTATTATATGATAGTTTCATTTTTAAAAATTATGCTATGTAATGCGTTACATGAAGGAGGTAAGCCTGATGAAGCTAGGAGTTTTTACTGTTTTATACGCGGAAAAAGAGTTTGTTGAGATGTTAGAAACAGTTGCAGCAAAGGGTATTGAAGCTGTTGAATTAGGCACGGGAGGTTATCCTGGAGATGCTCATTGTAAGCTTGATGAATTATTGGGAGACGAGAATAAACAAAAGGAATTTCTTGAAAAAATTGCAAGTTATGGTCTCACCATTAGTGCATTAAGTTGCCACGCCAATCCCCTTCACCCACAGAAGAAGATTGCGGAAGAAGCCGACCTCCTTTTTACGAAAACGGTACAGCTCGCAAGTCAGCTTGGTGTTCCGGTCGTCAATACTTTCTCAGGTTGTCCAGGTGATCATGAAAATGCTTTATATCCAAATTGGCCAGTTTCACCATGGCCGAACGATTTTCAAGATATTTTGAAATGGCAATGGGAAGAAAAGATCATTCCTTATTGGAAGGAAAAAGCTCAGTTTGCGGAGAAGCATGGGATCAAAATTGGGCTTGAGTTACATGGTGGCTTTTCCGTACACACGCCCGCTACCCTTTTGCGATTAAGAGAAGCTTGTGGTGAATCAATCGGTGCGAATTTAGATCCAAGCCACTTATGGTGGCAAGGAATTGACCCCGTTGAGGCAATCAAAATTTTAGGTCGTGAAAATGCGATTCATCATTTCCATGCGAAAGATACCATTATCGATCAGCCAAATATGAACCGTAATGGGTTAACTGACATGACTTCTTACGCCGATATGCAAAATCGTGCCTGGTATTTCCGTTCTGTTGGTTATGGACATGGGGCCAAAGATTGGACAGATATCATCAGTACCCTTCGTCTATATGGTTATGATTATGTTATCAGCATCGAGCACGAAGATGGATTGATGTCAATTGATGAAGGTTTGAGCAAAGCCGTAGGAAATCTTTTACCAATTTTGATGAAAGATTCTGTTGGCGATATGTGGTGGACATAATTATATATTATGTTAACTAATGTCGATAATTGACTTTCCATGAAGCTGAGAAACTATTTTGTCAGTCAGGTTTGGAGAGATTTCCTTCATCTTGGCGGGCAAACATGATTTGCGGTCAGGTCGAGCAGGATTCACTTCATCTTGGCGCGTAAACTCGATTTGGCGGTCTACTCGAGCTGGATTCTCTCCATCTTGGCGTACAAACTCGATTTGGCGGTCAACTCGAGCATGAACCGCTCTATCTTGGCGCGCAAACTCGATTTGGCGGTCAGATCGAGCCGGATTCACTTCATCTTGGCGTGCAAACTCGATTTGGCGGTCAACTCGAGCTGGATTCTCTCCATCTTGGCGTACAAACTCGATTTGGCGGTCTACTCGAGCCGGATTATCTCTATCTTGGCGGGCAAACACGATTTATCGGTCAGCTCTAGCCGGTTTCACTCTATCTTGGCGTACAAACTCGATTTGGCGGTCAACTCGAGCATGAACCGCTCCATCTTGGCGTACAAACTCGATTTGGCGGTCTACTCGAGCATGAACCGCTCTATCTTGGCGCGCAAACTCGATTTGGCGGTCAGATCGAGCCGGATTCACTTCATCTTGGCGCGCAAACTCGATTTGGCGGTCTACTCGAGCCGGATTATCTCTATCTTGGCGTGCAAGCTACTACCCTCTCCAACAAAAAAAGGGTTATCTCAAATGGCACCTACCCTGCCTTCATAGATAACCCTCTTAATTAATTTGTCTTCGCCTTAAACATAGACGATACCGGATTCAACATCGCTGCCCCGATACCTTGGATGATCGTTTTTACGATAACCTGCCCAAAGATTGCGTATGGAACTGCTTCCCATGGAAGGAATCCTGCACCAAGTGGACTTAAACCAATAATCACAAAGATTACAGAATCTAGCAATCCACCAACAATCCCACTATACAATACCTTCAAATTCATTGGTAAATTTAAGCGTGTGTAGATTTCCGTATCAGTTGTTTCAGCGATCAAGAACGAAATCGCAGAAGCCGCTACGATTAATAACGTATCTCCAAGAATATATGACGCGATGGCGGATAACACTAATGCGATCACAATGAATAAATACGTTTTCTTACGTCCGTATTGATTCTGAACTAAGTCACGGAAAATAAAGGTTAACCCAACCAACAAAGTCCCCATTGGCACAATAAATACGCCTAATTGCATTGGTGCAAATGCGGCAGTGACAACGTTTGCTGCCACAATTGAAATTAAATAAAGTAGTACCCTCATAATTGACACCTCTTGTATGTTTTTTCGGTCAATATATAAGCCCTAACAAATCTCTTATAAATAGAAAAAAACAGTCCGCTAAGAAAGCACAACTGTATTTCTTAGTTTTTTAGAGAGGGTAGCTAGAACCTCTACCGTTTGCGAAAACGGATTTTATGAAATTGACTTGAAAATCATAACACATTATGTTTTTGCTGAAAACCCCCTTTTGCCAGAAATATATATTTGACGTATCATGCTTATTTCTATAATATATGAAGAGGAAATTAACATAAGAGGTTCATAGCTTATACCCTCTATAAAAAACTATGGAACATTGACTATTCGCCATGTCCATATAGGATGTGGCTTTTTTATTTGAGGAGGATAATTATGTCAGGCCGTAAAACTGAAGAAGGATTAAACGATTTAACTTTATTAGGAAACCAAAATACAAAATACTCATTTGAATATGCTCCAGAAGTGTTGGAGTCTGTTGATAATCTGCATTCTGACCGTGACTACTTCGTAAAGTTCAACTGTCCAGAATTTACAAGTCTTTGCCCAATCACTTCTCAACCCGATTTTGCTACTATGTATATCTCATACATTCCTAATAAAAAAATCGTGGAAAGCAAATCTTTAAAGCTTTATCTATTTAGCTTCAGAAACCATGGAGATTTCCATGAGGATTGTGTCAACATCATTATGAACGATTTAATTAAACTTCTTGACCCTCGCTATATTGAAGTTTGGGGTAAATTTACTCCACGTGGTGGGATCTCGATCGACCCTTGGTGCAACTACGGAAAACCAGGTACGAAATTCGAAGAAATGGCGATGCACCGCTTAATGAACCATGATCTAAACCCTGAAAAAATTGATAATCGCTAATTCGCAAAGAAGTCTTGATTTTTCAAGACTTCTTTCCTGTTTTAGCATGTTCGTGGTCGTGTTAGAATATTATAGAGATAGAACAAATAAGCGGAAAAGAGTGAAATCTATGAACCCCATTTCCTTCAAAGCATTTGCTATCACGAACGAGATTAATTTAAACAAAATCGCCATTCAATGTGGAATACGAAAAAAGTTTACTTGGGAAGAACCATTGATTCTTAAAGGTGAAATTCTCCAATCCATTCTAAAAAGATCGGTTGCAGAAGCAGAGCAAGTTCTCGTTTTTTCCTTTGGCAGCATTGTTTTTATCAATATGTCAAACAAAGGAGATATGGGTACCTTTTTTAAATATATTCGCTCATTTGAACCAGAAATCGACCTTTCAAACATAGACCGTTACAGCGATGATTACAGCCTACATATTAATAATGATGTCGAGATTGAATTGACAGACGAATATGTCGTCGTGCCTGAATTTGAAGATTACTATCCTGAGATTATCTCAACGATTCTCGCGAAGTCTGTAGCACTAGAGAAAACTGAGGAACAGCTCGAAAAGATTAACGATAGACTTGAAACGATGATTGACCGCTTGGAAAAAGGAAGGCTTCGCATCGGAAATAAAGAACTCGCACGCACGATGGCCAAAATCATTCGCCACGAGTACAATACGATTTCCTATATTATGATTTTAGACAAGCCAGATATAACGTGGCAAATCAGTACTGCCAACGATTTTTATGAAAACATGCTTGAATTTTTCGAACTAAGTGACCGTCATAAAATTCTTAAGGATAAAACCGAAATACTCTACAACATAATGGGTGGATTTTCTAATATCAGCCATTCCATTCGTGGCCTTTTTGTCGAATGGATCATCGTTATCCTTATTCTCTTCGAAATCGTTTTGACATTGATAGAGAAGATTTGGGGATGAATAATAGAAGGCATGAACCCATTTCTAAGTCGAGTTCATGCCTTCCTATTATAACTTAGGATCAATAAGGTCCGTATCTGGTGGAATGTATCCAAGGGTTCTCCCCATTTTCACTATTTGTCCTTTATGATGAAACTCGTGCGTAATTGTGTGTGTAAAAAGCCATAATGCAGTGAACTCTGCGTGTCTACCATTTTCGAACATAACTGGAACATTCTGTTCCCATTTTCCATTAAACTCACGAAGAAATTCATATACCATTTCATCAGTTTTTCGATAAACTTCTTGCATCTCTTGTACGTTATTAATGGACTCTGGACTGATGGCTGCAAGGGATTTCCCAAGAGCACGAGTCCCTAGCCATGCTCGATAACAATCTGCTACATGCGCCTGCAGTCCAAGGATCGAATCTCCTCCAAAGGTTTCCAGTTCTTTCACATAATCTTCGGGAGACACTGTTTCACAATAACGAAATAATAATTCCCTTGTTTTTTGAATCCAAGTATATTGACTTACAAATAGTTCCAAGTCACCACTCTCCTTTTCATTTATTTAATCTAAATTGATCTTTTCAAAATGTTCAACTATAGGAAATGGGTCATAAAAGTGATGTAATAGTGATTTCCATGCCTGATATTCAGTAGATTGTCTAAAACCTACGGTGTGATCCTCCAAATTCTCCCACTGTACTAGAAGTAAGTATTTTCCATCCACTTCCATACACCGCTGCAATTCGTGTGAAACATACCCTTTCATAGATGATATAATCGTAGATGCTTTGCAGAAAGCATTCTCGTATTCTTTTTCCATTCCTGGTTTAACCTGAAGTATTGCGGCTTCAAGTATCATATGATTCCCCCTAATGAAGTCCTTCTAATTTAAAAACATCGTACTTCTCAAAATCTGTAACGATACCTGGTGCAAGCATTGCTTTCATTTTCTTGCTCGTAGCCCATAAATATTCACTATGTTCTTCTGAAAGAATAACCGCTTCACTATCGCACCGACATAAGTATGTAAGAATGACAACCTGGCGTGTTGGGTCGGTATTGAAGGTTGTAGCATACAAAATCTTTTCAACCGTAATAGTTAATCCCACTTCTTCCTCAATCTCTCGTATCAAGGCAGTTTCTAACTGTTCACCAAAATCAATTTTTCCACCTACACATTCCCACGTACCGCCACCAACATCATCTGCTGCTCTTTTTACAATTAATACCTTTCCTTTGTGTACGATAACTCCCTTAACAGCTACTACAATAGTATTTTCCATTTCTTCCCCTAACTTCAAGCAAATACCTGACTCACCTTCAACAAATTGTCTCTTGCTTCAATGTACTCTTGATGAAGCTTATCAACATATTCACCAGCACCAGTGACTTCATTGATAACCCCAATTCCTTGCCCACTGCCCCAAATGTCCTTCCACGCTTTTGCTTTCCCTTCTCCACCAAAATTCATTTTCGAAGGATCGCTCTCCGGAAGAGCATTTGGATCTAGACCAGCTGCACGAATGGACGGTGCTAGATAGTTTCCATGAACACCAGTAAATAGATTACTATAAACAATGTCATCAGATGTAGAATCGACGATGGCTTGCTTATATTCTTGAGCAGCTCTCGCCTCGTGGGTTGCAATAAACGGCGATCCTATGTAAGCAAAATCAGCTCCCATTGCTTGCGCTGCTAAAATAGATTTCCCATTCGCAATTGAACCAGCTAAAGCTAGTGGACCATCAAACCATTGACGAATTTCTTGAACCAATGCAAAGGGGCTCTTACTCCCTGCATGCCCGCCAGCACCTGTAGCAACTGCAATCAAACCATCTGCCCCTTTATCAATCGCTTTATGGGCAAATTTATTGTTGATCACATCATGAAGCACTATTCCTCCGTAACTGTGTGCCGCTACATTCACTTCTTCACGTGCTCCAAGGGACGTGATAATGACTGGAACCTTGTATTTCACACATAATTCCATGTCTTGCTCAAGGCGATCATTTGACTTGTGTACGATTTGATTAATCGCAAATGGTGCAGCTGGACGTTCCGGATTTTTTGCATTAAACTCCATAAGCGCTTCCGTAATTTCGGCTAACCATTCATCAAGTTGAGATGCTGGTCTTGCATTCAACGCTGGCATCGAACCAACAATCCCTGCCTTACACTGGGCAATCACAAGCTTGGGATTACTAATAATAAAAAGTGGTGAACCAATCACAGGAATTCTCAAATTTTCTAAAACTGATGGAATCTTTGACATATTACATTCCTCCGTTCAAAGTAGTCATTTGACTAAAAATTATTGATGGATTACGTTCGGTATCTACATTAAAAATTACTACAATATACTAATAGTAGTCAATTTATTTAGAAATTATGAAAAAGTATAACAATTAATGGAGGAAAATAATGATATGAAACAGCTCGTCCCTAAAAAATGTAAAATTTATTTATTCATCTACACTAAAACAAACAAATTTGGAAAAACTATCATCAATTCGATATAGGAGGACATGAACGTGATTCTAAGAATACTTCTATTCACCCTCTTCCTACAGATACCATTAATCGCTCAAGCAGACCAACGCGACTATGAACATAACAGTGTTACACTTCCAGAACTCAAAGAAAAAGTTGATTTTTCTGTTCTTGTACCTGAAAAAACACCTGATGATTGGACATTAGAAATTAAGACATACCCTATGGACGCGAAGAAGCATTTTAGCTATTTCCGATTACACTACTATACGGATAAGACAGATCCTATGCGATATGTTGGCATTGAACTACGGAAATGGACAATAAATTTTAAAAAACCAATAACTCCAAACACGGAAGAAATAAATATAAATGAAAAAAGAGGTTTTTTTACAGCATGGGGAAACAGTGGAGAGTTTGATAACAAAGGTGAACTCATTACGGGTGGTGTATTACGCTGGGCAGAAAATGGGACTCTGTTAGAAATGGATTCCTCTAGGATACCAAAAGAAATGATGCTTGAAATAGCACGATCAATGAAAGTGTTAAAGTAGCATATTCAAAAGGCCACCTTCTATTCCCAGAAAGTGGCCCCAAACTTTTATGTCAATCTCATCTTAAAATCTTCATATCCAAATTTGTGCAAGACACGGCAATCCCCGTTTTTATCACGTACGGCAATCGAAGGCAATGCCATCCCATTAAATGTTGTATTCTTAACCATTGAGTAAATCGCCATATCACCAAATACTAAACGATCGCCATTTTTCAACGGTTCATCAAAAGAATATTCCCCAATGAAATCGCCAGATAGACAAGTAGGTCCACCAAGGCGATACGTGAACGGCTTTTCCCCTACTTCACCAGAACCCAATAATGGAGGACGATAAGGCATTTCCAATACATCAGGCATATGACAAGATGCAGACGTATCAACAATCGCAATATCAATTCCGTTTTTCATCGTATCAAGAACTTCCGTGATTAAGAATCCAGCATTTAAAGCAACAGCTTCACCTGGCTCAAGATACACTTTTAAACCATACTTGTCCTGCATACGACGAATGCATTCTTCCAGTAAAGGTATATCATAATCTTCACGAGTGATATGATGACCACCGCCGAAATTAATCCATTCCATCTGAGGAAGCCACTCACCAAACTTCTCTTCAATCGCATCAAGAGTTGTTGCTAGATCGTCAGAGTTTTGCTGGCAAAGCGTATGGAAGTGAAAACCTGTCATTCCTTCCAATAAATCTGGACGGAACTGGTCACGTGTTACCCCGAAACGAGAACCAACTGCACAAGGGTTATAAATATCATGCCCTTCCTGTGTTGAGCACTCAGGGTTAATACGAAGACCGAATTTCTTCCCTGCCTTCAATACTTTATCACGGTATTTTTCAACCTGTGAAAAAGAGTTGAAAATGATGTGGTCACAATACGAAATAATCTCATCAATTTCATCCTCACGATAAGCTGGGGAGAAGACATGATTCTCCTTCCCCATCTCCTCGTAACCAAGCTTTGCTTCATATAAACCACTTGCTGCTGTACCACTTAAATATTCACCGATCAGTGGATACATGGAATACATGGAAAAAGCTTTTTGCGCTAGAATAATCTTTGCTCCTGTACGTTCCATGACTCCGCTCAGGATTTTTAGATTCTTTTCTAAAAGTGCTTCATCTACTACATAACTAGGTGTTGGTAGTTCTTCAAAACGCATTTTAGCGAACAAGCTCCGCTTCTTTTACTTCGTCTGCATCAACTAAAGTTGGGTTGAAATCTTCTTGCCATGGTAATCCCCACTTGTTTAATGCTTCCATGAATGGATCTGGATCGAATTCTTCTATGTTGAATACGCCTGGCTTATTCCATTTTCCAGTCATCACCATCATCGCACCGATCATCGCTGGTACACCTGTAGTGTAAGAAACTGCTTGAGAACCAACTTCAGCGTAGCAAGCTTCATGGTCACAAATATTGTATACATAGTAAGTTTTATCTTTTCCGTCTTTCTTCCCACGGAAAATACAACCGATATTTGTTTTACCTTTTGTACGTGGTCCAAGTGTAGCTGGATCTGGTAAAACAGCTTTCAAGAACTGTAATGGAATGATTTGTTGACCTTCGAATTCGATTGGCTCGATAGAAGTCATTCCTACGTTTTCAAGGGCTTTTAAGTGCATTAAGTAGCTTTGACCAAATGTCATGAAGAAACGGATACGCTTAAGTCCTGGTACGTTTTTCGCAAGAGATTCAAGCTCTTCATGATAGAGAAGGTACATATCTTTTTCACCAACTTCAGCGAAATCATACACACGCTTAATTTCCATTGGCTTTGTTTCAATCCACTCACCATTCTCCCAGTATCTTCCGTTAGCTGATACTTCACGGATATTGATTTCAGGGTTGAAGTTCGTTGCAAACGGATAGCCGTGATCACCACCGTTACAGTCAAGAATATCGATGTATTCAATATGATCAAAATGATGCTTTAGGGCATGAGCAGTGAATACACCTGTTACGCCTGGGTCAAATCCACTTCCAAGTAGTGCTGTAATGCCAGCTTCTTCAAAACGCTCTTTGTAATCCCATTGCCATTTGTATTCAAATTTCGCCGTATCTTCTGGCTCATAGTTTGCTGTATCCATGTAATGAGTCTTCGTTGCAAGACATGCATCCATAATTGTTAAATCTTGATAAGGTAATGCTAGGTTCATAACGATATCTGGCTTTACTTCTTCAATTAAAGCAATTAGCTCATCAACATTGTTTGCATCAACTTGTGCTGTTGTAATCTTCGTTTTTCCACCATCTAATTTTGCTTTTAAATTATCACATTTAGATTTTGTACGGCTCGCGATACAAATCTCTTCGAAAACCTCACTGTTTTGTACACATTTATGAATGGCTACTTGTGCCACTCCTCCACAACCGATAATAAGCGCTTTTCCCATTTTCCTATCTCCTTCTTAAAAGAAATTTTTGAAGCATCAGACGACTGGTCGCCCTTAAAAAAGGTTTTGTTCACGGTCATTTAAACAATAAAAAAGCAAGTGAAATAACGCATGACATGCGCATCCACTTGCTTGAGATATAATCATTTTTAGAAAAGCATCATGATAGACATAGTACTGGTATATAACCAGAGTAACCCAATTTTCATGGAAAGAGCTTTTCAATATTAGAATATATCAATAGGTTCAGAGTCTATATAGCAAATAATTACTTTTACTACTCTTATTGACCGTTTCACAAGTTGATATGCATTTGCACACTGGTTGTAAAGTAACCAACTTATAAAATTTGAGCTTTTAACTCAATCAATAAGGCAACTAAGTTGCCAATCGGCATTTGACCCGGCGAACCGTTGCCTTAACTTTTTCGAAAAAAAGTGGTCAAAAATTATCTGCTTGGAAAGACCCTGATATTGAAATATCTGCTTTCCACTAATAATTCCTTCACTATAGTAACAACAAATAATAAAAATATCTACAAAAAAATAAAATTTATTTCAATTAATTTTTTTGGTGTTTTTTTGAAATAGATTTTTCAACTATTAATAGCGTTTTTTCTATGGTAAAACTGGGTGTCTTAAGAACTTCTTTTGCAATTTCTCATAAAACAAAAAGCAACTCTCCCATCGAAAGCTGCTTTCACACATTAATTTCTTGCTCTTCTATTTTGCTAAATTTTCGATCTTTTCATCAATGTACTTCGTCATAAGTAGATTGAGTCGTAGCGAAACATCTAGATAACCAGAACTATTTGGACCACTTTGGCGATATAATTTATTCTTCTCTGTTTTTAATTGAATAATTTCACTCAAAAGTTCCATGTTCTCGACTGGGTGAACCTCATTCCCTATCATTTCTCATAACTCCTTGATAAATAATTTGCTGCCTATTTTCTTCTATGAATTCAAAACCATGCTGATAGTAGCACAGCAATTTTTCTATGTAAATATGAATGAGAAATGCTATAATTTTCCGAAAAATAATAAGTGTTCCTAATATAGTATGCTAATATTTCTTCCTCTACTATCTCTAGTAATTAGGAGTAGGATCACGAAAATGGAAACTATATTTTAATAGCAACGTCAGTAAAAATATAAATTTTTTGAATATTCATTTTAAAAGCCACCTCTCGAATTCAACCTGAGGTGGCTTTTATAAAAGACGATTATTGCTTTTTGATTGGAGTGCAAACCGCATATAGGTTTTCACTAGGGTCAGATACTTCGACTCTGACGACTTTATATCCATCCCCTCCCTTTGGCCATTCTTTTGTAATAGAGATTACTTGGTCTTTCATTGTTCATACTTCCTTCCATCCGAATATCTCACACAATAGATAATATATGCAGCTCATTCATTTTTGTGCGTAGTTTTTCTAAAAAATAGACGTGTGTTTAATTCCTGTTTTCAATTAGATTAAATAACTCTTATTTTGGTTAATTTATAAAAGCAACATACATAACAAATCGAGGTGTTTTCAATTATGGCATCGAAGAGGCACATCATCTTTAATCTAATGATCTTAACCATTCCATGGCTTTCCTTGCTTTTTATGAAAAAGAAGAATCTCAAACGTTATCTGCTTTCAAGTGTATTAATAGGGATTTTTGAAATCATCAATCACATGTACGGACGGAAGAGAAAGTGGTGGAAGTTTTACGATAAGCGGAAATTTTTTGTGAGAGATGAACTTCCTTTTGATATAGGTCTTTTCATCCCCTTTTCAATATGGATGCTTAACCTTTCATTTGGAAATTTTAAAAAGTATTTGCTGTTCAATGCCATTTCTAACGGAATCTTTGCATTTTTCTTCATCGATGTTCTTAAGAAATTTAAAATTGTAGGACTAAACAGATTATCGCATTTCCAATTCTTTCTTTACTATCACTATAAGACGTATATTTTGTATGCATTACAATATTTATTTGGAAAAATGAATAAAAAGAAAGAACTTCCTCTCACATAAAAAACTGCACCTCCATTTCGAGGTGCAGTTTTTTCCTCATGCCGTACCAAAAGTAATCTCGATTTCCCCCAACATCCTGCGATAAGCGATGCTCAATCGGTCGCATTTTAGATGCAGTTCTGCTTGGAGATCGAGTGGTAGCAGTTCAGGTTTTTGGTTTTCAACGATGACTCGATCTTGCTCGATTAGAACATCCTGAAAAGCTATAAATATCTCATCAGGATCATCTAAGGCATAGTTTCTTTCCATAATCATGAATGCGACACTTGATGCCTCTGTCACAGGTAAAACTATTAAATAGAGCTCAAAAAAATTCTCAGAACCGACTATCTTTTTTGTGAAAGAAACGGTGAGAGGTTTATGAACCTTATATTTGTATAAGGAATGTACCCCATATCCTCTACCATCTGGGTCAGGTTGATAGACTTCAATTTCATCTGTGACAAGCTGGCCATTGATCTCATGGACACGATAATCACTAATTTCAGAATATGCACTATCTCCAAGAAGTCCCTCATGTACATACATAAGATGGGACACGTCAAGAAAGTTCTCAACTACTCGTGGACCTGCAGCCTGAACATCATAAGGCCCCATAACGACTCTCACATAATCAGGGTTATCAAAAGTGTTCGTCCCAATCGTTGGTTCCGTTTCAGGGGGAAACCCGAGACAGATCCACACAAAACCAAATTTTTCTGCACAGCTATATGTCGTTGTTTTTGCCTTCGAAGGGATTACCCTTCCCTTTGGCATGGATGGAATTTTTGTGCAAGCCCCGCAGCCATTATACGTCCAGCCATGATAGGCACAAACAATTTCATCATTTTCTACTTTTCCCAGGGATAACGGAACCCCTCGGTGAATACATAAGTCTTTAAATGCATGAACACCTTTTGATGTACGAAAGACGACTACTTTTTCACCGAGAACCTCAACTCCTTTGGGTTCCTCCGTTAAATCTTTAGACATCAGGACAGGATGCCATTGATGAAGCAACACGGGATCTTCTACTAGCATATTAGCGCATCCTCTCCTATTATTCTGCTGGAATCGTTCCTTTTACGCCCTTAACAAACCAGTTCATACTTAAAATATCTGGATCTGCTAAAGTTTCACCATCATTAATTTTAATATTGCCAGCTTGATCATAAATAGGGCCTTTGAAAATATCAAAAGTACCATCGACAATTTCCTTTTTCTTTGCTTCTACTGCATCTTGAACCTCTTGCGGAACATTTTTACCGAATGGAGCTAGTTCAACCATCCCTTCTTTAAATCCATAGAAGACAGCCTCGCTCTTCCAAGTTTCATCAATAACACTCTGTACAACATCTACATAATAAGGTCCCCAGTTTAAGATTGGATTTGTCACATAGGTTTCTGGCGCATATTCGTTCATATCTGAATCATTCCCCATGCCCCAAACACCACGTTCCGCCGCTGCTTGGATACCTGCAGGAGAATCTTGATAATTAGCAAGTACGTCTACGCCTTGATCAAGCAAGCTCACTGCTGCTTGTCTTTCCGTAGTTGGGTCGAACCATGTGTTACTCCAAACTACCGAAACCTCTGCATCAGGATTGACGCTTTGTGCCCCTAATGTAAAAGCATTTATCGTATAGATGACTTCAGGAAGTGGGAATGCCCCAACATACCCAATCTTATTGTTCAATGATAACATTCCAGCGGCAATACCAGCTAAATAAGCAGGTTGATAACCTCGTCCTTGGTATGTTCCCATATTCTCAGCAGTTTTGTAGCCAGTTGCATGCATGAATAAAACTTCAGGATATTTCTGTGCTACATTAAATGTTGGATCCATATAACCAAAGCTTGTTGTAAAAATAATATCGTGATCCTGCGCGAGTTCTTCAATAACACGCTCTGCATCTGGACCCTCAGGTACGTTCTCTACTGTTGTTGATGTAATGCCAAATGTTTCGTCCACTAGTTTTCTTGCTTGATCATGTTCATACGTCCAGCCACCATCTCCTGGAACACCGATATAGACAAAAGCAACCTTCGGCAATTCTTTTTCTTCCGTTTCTGTCGCTTCTCCAGTTGTTTCTTCTGACTTCTCCTCGGTCTTAGCAGACTCACTCGTTTTAGTTGTCCCTTGCGAACAAGCAGCCAGCATAAATAGTAAAAGAATCATAAAAATACCTAAGACTTTTTTCATTCAACAATATCCCCCTTTTTATGAAAAACTTTAAATCTACTAAAAAGTTCACCTCCTCAAAATCGTTGTTCACGGAAATATGGTACTCCTAATGCTTTTGGCTCAATCGGTGGCTTATGGCGATTTTTCCAGCCAACAAACATGAGTACAATGATCGTGGCAATATACGGGATCATTTTTAAGAAATAAGATGGGATCGCAACTTCAAGTAACTGAAACCGGAAGCCGAGAGCATCAAGACCACCAAAGAAGTAGGCACAAGCGAGGGCATACAACGGATTCCATCTCGCAAAAATAATGAGCGCAATGGCGATCCAACCTCTACCAGCTGTCATCCCTTCAATCCAGTTCGGTGAATACACCATGATTAAATAGAATCCAGAAAGACCCATTAGCATCGAACCTAGAATGACGTGAAAGTATCGATAACCATCGACCGAGACTCCCATCACATCAGAAGTAGAAGGACTATCACCGACCGCTTTCAAATGAAGGCCCCAAGACGTTTTATACATGTAAAAATACATGACAATAGCTACGAAAATACAAAGCCAACTGAAGATATCTAAGTTCCCGAATACCCTTCCGATAAAAGGAATTGGCTCTAACCAGGAAAGTTCAATCTTTGGCACAGAAACAGGCAAAGCTGAACCTGCTACTGATTTTCCAAGATAGGCACTGAAACCTGTTCCGAATAGTGTGATTGCAAGGCCACTAACAATTTGATTGGCTCGTAATGAGATACAAACAAAAGCATGTATAAGTCCAAGTCCAGCACTTGCAAGTAATGCTGCAAGAAAGGTAAGGAAGAGATTTTCTGTTTGTAAAAAGACAATACAGGATGTAACAGCCCCAATCAGCATGATTCCTTCTGTGCCAAGATTGATAACCCCAACTTTTTCATTTAAAATTCCACCTAACACTGCAAATAACAATGGTGTCCCAGCCGATATCGCTGCTGACATTAAAATAATCGCTGTATCCACTTAAAACTCACTCCTCTCCTGTTGCCTTTCGCAAACGAAATTTACTAAGCATTTCACCGGCGATTAAACAAAGCAAGATTGCTCCCTGAAGCATTAGCGACATTGATGAAGGTAAGCCAATCGTCTGCACGCTATATCCACCAACAATGAGTCCACCGATAAAAATGGAGGTAAAAATCATCGCGAATGGATTTAACTTGGCTAACCAAGCAACAATGATTGCCGTATATCCGTACCCTGGTGAAATCCCATACATGAGGCGATGTGCCACCCCGGACACTTCAATCGAACCTGCTAACCCTGCAAGCCCTCCACTAATCATCATGACAAGTAAGATATGTTTGTTGACTTTAATACCGGAATAAGCAGCCGCAGTTGGATTCGCACCAAGCAACCTTAATTCGTAACCCCATTTTGTTTTTGCCAGTAAAAATGTGAATACACTCACCGCAACAACCGCAATAATTAAACCCTGGTTAAGTCTAGTACCACCGATTGTGGCAAGCATTTGAAATGGTGTGAACAAAGGTGTTCCAGGAAAGTTAAAGCCTTCTGGATCTCTCCATGGTTCAAACACCAAATAATCCAATAGTAAAAGGGCCACATAGTTCAGCATCAGAGATGTAATTAATTCATTGACTCGAAAGTATGTACGAGGAATTGCTGTGAATAATCCCCAAAGTCCTCCAAAAATGATGCCGGCAACAACCATCAGCGGAATATATAAGGGACCAGGTAAATTCGGCAAAAATATCGTGACAGCCGTCGCTCCTATTGCTCCTAAAATAAATTGACCCTCGGCTCCGATATTCCAAATAGAAATGCGATAGGCAATCCCCACTCCGAGAGCACATAGTAACAATGGTGTTGCTTTTAACAATGTTTCGCTTATCCCAAAACTGGAACCGAATGCGCCTTGTACCATTTTTCCGTAAACGGTTAGTGGATTCATTCCATTTATGACAATAAAGATGGCACATAAAATAAGGGCGACAATCGTTGAGACAATCGGGACTATGAAGCTGTTTGTTTTCTTATGTGGGTTGTATTCGAATCGATAAGGGAACACTCCCTTATTGGATGTTTTTATTTCTACAGTGGCTTGCTCAATGGAGGTTCGCTGACTCATAGATTGGCTCCTTTCTTACCTCTAATCCAGCCATTAATTGACCAATTTCATCTTTATCCGCTGCATCACGACTCAACACACCTTGGATTTGGCCATTGTATATAACCAATATTTTGTCAGATAGCTGCATCACTTCGTCTAAATCTTCTGAGATAAGAAGTACCCCACTACCTGTTGCACGCAATTTGATCAGCATATTGTGTACTGCTTCCGTTGCTCCAACATCAAGACCTTGTGTCGGATGCAAAGCAATAATAAGCTTTGGCTCTTGATCAATTTCTCTTGCGAATAATAGTTTTTGTTGATTTCCACCTGATAGCTGTTTGACTGGACTATGTAAATCAGGGGTTCTAACATCAAATTTTTCAATCAGTTCCTTCGCCCATTTTTGATTCTTCTTCTTCTGCAGTAAACTAAACTTCGTCCTTTCTTTGTTTCGATACGTTTTAAAAAGGAGATTATCGACAATTCCTAAATCACCAGCCAATCCACTTTTCATTCGATTTTCTGGAATATGGGCAATTCCTTTATCGATTAGGCTTTGTACGGAAGGCTTAGATAACAATTCCTTATTCAAAATAACCGTGCCGTCTTGCCAATGAATCAAGCCTGTCAGTGCTTCTGCCAACTCTTTTTGCCCATTTCCTGCAACACCAGCAACTCCGACAATCTCATGTTCATGAATAGTAAAGCCAATCTTATTTAACGCTGTCATTCCTTGTTCGCCTTTAACAAGCAAATCCTCCACAATTAGAATCCGCTTTCCATTTTCTATAGAAGGAAGTTCAAAGCCTTGTGATAAATCTCGACCAACCATAAGTTGTGCTAATTCTTGCATGGTTGTGTCCTCACGCTTTATGTGTGCAATCATTTCCCCTTTTCTCATTACCGATATTTCGTCCGCAACAGTCATCACTTCCTTTAGCTTATGAGTCGTGATGATCATCGTTTTCCCATTCCGTTTTAGTTCTTTCATCGTTTCGAATAATTGGTCAGCTTCTCCTGGCGTTAACACGGAAGTCGGTTCATCAAAAATGATAATGTCTGCCCCTCGGTAAAGAGTTTTCACAATTTCCACACGTTGCTGTTCACCTACAGATAAATGCCAAATGGGCACATTCATTGGAAAAATAAGTCCATAATTATTTGCAAAAATGGCGATTTCTTCTTCTTTTCGTGCTCGCCACGAAGCACCTCGCCAAACATCCTTTTTCTCTCCTAAAATAATATTCTCAATCGCAGTTAACGTTGGCACGAGTCGGAAATTTTGGTGAACCATGCCAATGCCTAATTCCATCGATTCCTTTGGTGACCGAATCCGACTAGTGTGTCCATGAATAGAGATACTGCCACTATCTGCCTTGTAGATGCCAGATAACATGCTCATGATTGTGCTTTTTCCTGCCCCGTTCTCACCGAGCAAGGCGTGGATTTCTCCTTTTTTCACAGAAAAGTTCACATGATTACAGGCCACTACCTCGCCAAATGTCTTCACAATGCCTTGCATTTCTACTGCATAGGTTGTCAATTGCTTCACACCTCATTTGTTTATCACTTTAAATCATTGAATTTTCTAAATTATATATCACGGTATAATAAGGGTCTATCACCGTGTCAAATAATCTGACACAAAACAATTTTTAAACGCATTCATTTTGGTTCTATAGTACTAACAAAAACTGTCATGAAAATACCGAAGTTAACTCAAAATAACTATTAAAGTCACAATTTTACAAAGGATATTGACATGAAACGAATCGTATTGATATTTCTATGTTTTTGGTGCCTTCCATCAGTAGGACACGCTGCTATTGTAAACACGAAGGAATTATATACTTATGAGGCATTAACAAAAGATATTGAAAATTTAGCCGCCCTTCATCCTGACCTCATTACATTCAAATCATTAACTTCAACAGGCTTAGGAAGAAAGATATGGGCCCTTAAACTTGGGAATGGCGAGACAACGATTCTATTACACGGTGCTCATCATGCGAGAGAATGGTTAACAAGTGCTCTCTTGATGAAAATGATTGAAACCTATGCCGATGCCTATGAATCGAATCAAGCGATCGAACAATTTTCTCCACGAATTTTAGAAACAGTCTCGATATGGGTAGTTCCAATGGTTAATCCAGATGGGGTTACATTGCAACAGTTCGGCCTCTATGCCTTTCCTGCCTATATCCATTCAAATCTAATCCAGATGAACAAAGGCTCAAAGGACTTTAATCGATGGAAAGCAAACCTTCAAGGCATTGATTTAAATCGACAATACCCTGCAAATTGGGAAGGACTAAAAGGAGTAAGCTTAAATCCGAGTTATCAATTTTATAAAGGAACGGAGCCACTTGAAGCAAAAGAAGTGAAGGCCTTAGTGGATTTCACTTACGAAATTGATCCAGAACTTGTCGCTTCTTATCATTCTTCTGGGAATATGTTATTTTGGGGATTTCATCGGTGGGGCCTGACTCACACAACCGAAGTTTTAGAGGATTATTATAATATTGCAGAAAAAGTAGCAGATATCACAAAATATGAACTAGAAGAACCCAAAATATATCAGCAAGGTGGAGGGTATACAGATTGGTTTGTGCTGCATTTTAAAAGACCCGCTTTAACAGTAGAAATTGGCTCATTCGTTGAGGATACCAATCTCCCGCTAAGTTCTTTCCCGACAATCTGGGAACGCAATAAAGAAATTGGCTTGTTTTTAGCGAAAAAAGCTTATGAACGAAAAAATCCATAAAAGAACCCCTCCATTTCCAATTCGAGGGGTTCTTTTATACAGTAATCAATGTATGAAATGACTCTTCAATTAAGATTGATTTTCTTGACGCGAATACATATATTTTTCTTCAAATTCTTCCATTGGACAAGGTCTACCAAAATAGAACCCTTGTACAAATTGGCAATCCTGTTCAAGTAAAAAGGAAAGTTCTGCTTCAGTTTCCACCCCTTCTGCAATAACATCCATTTTCAAATGCTGCGCCATTTTGATCATGGCAATGGTAATTCCCGCATTGTCAGATTCAGTTGAGATATTTTGGATAAAAGAGCGATCAATCTTAATTCCATCTAGTTTAAAAGTCTTCAAATAGTTAAACGAAGAGTAACCAGTTCCAAAATCATCAATAAAGATTCGAATCCCCATTTTTTTTAACTCGCGTAAGCATTCGTATATATATTCCTCATTTTTCATAATCGAGTTTTCTGTAATTTCAATTTCTAGCCATTTTCCCTCTAGTTGAAATTCATTTAATAACACTTTAATGTCATTTGAAAAATCTCTTTGTAAAAATCGTTGAGAACTAACATTTACACTAATAGGGATAAGAGGTATTCTTTCTACTCTCCACTCATTTAATTGTTCACAAACTTTTCTTTTAACCCACTTCCCTATTTGTATAATAAGGCCACTTTCTTCAGCTAGTGGGATAAATTCTCCTGGACTTATTAAGCCTAGCTGTGGGTGCTCCCACCGAATCAATGCTTCAGCAGAAATGATTTCTCCAGTCAATGCATTGACTCGTGGCTGGTAATAAATAATAAATTCACCATTCAAAATAGCTTTTCTTAATTGTTTTTCCATGAGAAAGGATTGATACGTCCTTTCATCCATAAAATCCCCATATACTTGATACATGTTACGACCTTGTTCTTTTGCCTGATACAGCGCAACGTCTGCTTTTTTTAATAATTCGATTCCTGTCTTTCCATTTGTTGGATACATACTAATCCCAATACTTGCCGACACAAATAGTTCGTTATTGTTTATATAGAATGGCTCTGTTAATTTTTGCAAAAAAGCTTTCGCTAGATTAATTGCATCGCTTTGGTTCTCAATGGAAGGTAACAAGACAACAAACTCATCTCCGCCCATACGTGCAGCAAATTGAGTTTCCATATCTATAATTTCAAGTAATCGCTCTGAAACGCTCTCAAGAAGATGGTCACCAATTTGATGTCCAAGTGTATCATTGATTTTCTTAAAACGGTCAAGATCAATCAGCAAAAAAGCCATTTCTAACTGCTCTCCTTCAGCATATGCTAACGACTCTTCCACTTTCTGACTCATGCCCCTGCGATTTAAGAGACTTGTTAACTCATCATGTTGAGCTAAGTATGCATTCATATTTTGAATCTTCTTATCTTCTGTCACATCTCTGCCGATGGAATAGACGCCTTTGATTTTACCATCTACAATAATAGGTAGAAATTGAACATCCACGAAAACCTCTATCCCAAACTTATCTTTCGTTTCAATCATAAAATTCTGGGGGCTTCCGTTGACGATATTATCAAAAAAAGTATCATCGATAACTCGAAATTGTTTGGTAAGAAATGTCTTGATATTAATACGTTCAAACATATCCCTCGTGATACCGAAATTCTCCATCATTCGGGGGTTCATATCAAAAACTTCTCCCTTTTCCCCATAGATCACAACATAATCCTGGCTATTTTCAAAAAGAGATTGATATTGTATCCGATTCTCTTTTAACTGTCTTTGGGTGGACCTTAGTTCAGATATATCATGAACAGAACCTACAATTTCCAATACTGTATCACCTTGTTTGATCGGTGAAACATCAACATATAAGAGCTTTCCTTGTAGCGCAACTTCATAGTTAACGCGCTCGCCCGCAAAAGCTTTTTCATAATATAGATGCTTCAAATCTGCTATTTCTTTTTCAAAAACATCATGAGGGGATTTATTAAATAATGTGGTAGAATTGGCACCAATGGCATCCATCAGCTTTCCTTCTCCCATGGTGTAATACATCATCCCCTTCTCGTCTTTTCTCATTTTAAAAATACCATTATTCAAGTTTTTCACAGTGTACAAGAAATCCTGTTTCAAAGACTCTTGCAATTCTCTTTCCATTTCGACTCTCTTTGTAATATCTGTACGAATACTTATATACTGATATGGTTTACCATTTTCGCCAAGAAACGGGACAATCGTTGTATCGACCCAATACAAGGTACCATCCTTGGCCCTATTTTTAATTTCACCTTTCCATACATTTCCGCTTCCAATCGTTCTCCACATCTCACGAAAGAATTCTTTTGAATGGGTTCCTGAGTTTAGGATTCGATGATTTTGGCCAATGATTTCATCCATACTATATTTTGTTTGTTCGCAAAATTTATGGTTAACGAATGTAATGGTACCCTTTCTGTCCGTTATCGCAATAATCGTCGATTCATCAAGGGCCAATTTAATATTTCCTAATTCCTCATTCATTTTGATTAATTTTTCAGTTACATCTTCATTATTTTGTAGATTTTTTACAAGTAATACTTTCAAATCCTCATTTTCAATTACTATTGAATTTACTTGAACATGTAATGGAAAAGTATCACCATAATTCCGTACGCCAATGCCTTCAAATACATCGTTTCTCAATCCGTTTTGAAAATGAGGGATAAATGTACTAATGGAGCGTTCAATCGAATCATTGATTTTTGTACTAAAAAGGCATTCTGCCTCAGGATTCATATATACAATGATTTCTGATGAATTAACAACCATTATACCGCCTGTAAGTTTATTAAATAGATGAAAAAGTAATTCTCTTGTGATCATAAGTCCCTCCGGATTGACATTCTACGTTGTTTGCATTCTCTAATGAAGGAGTGTAAATAGACGCAAACAGAGCTATTGTTACACTTATTTTCTAATAGAATTCACTATCTGTATAGTGTAAAATTATATTACAAAAATTTCCCGAAAAAATGGAGCCAACTTGGTATTAAGTCAGCTCCATTTGAATAAATATGCCGTATCAACTTATAGAAATTCGCTCCGGATACGTATACACATTGAGCGAATCCCCTCGTACAAATCCAATCGTTGTAATCCCAAGCTCCTCGGCGAGTTCAAGCGCAAGCTCTGTGGGTGCTGATTTGGACAACACGATTTCACAGCCAATTTTAGCAACCTTTAACAAAATTTCAGAAGAAATTCTACCGCTAAATACGATGATTTTTTCCTGAATCGGGATTTGATTTCTTAAACAAAATCCATAAATTTTATCAAGGGCATTGTGACGTCCGATGTCCATTCTTGATAAGATCATTCCATTCACATCACATAACGCTGCGTTATGTACACCGCCTGTATGCTGAAAGACTGTGGCAGCCTTCTGCATTTCACCCATCAGCCTAAACGTATCCTCCACTGAAAGTTTGATGCGAAAATCCTTCATTTTTTTCACTGTTAAGGCATCATTTACAAATACAAATCCTTGTCGAGACATTCCGCAACATGAAGTGACATAGCGTTTATTTTGGAACTTTTCGTAAAAAGGATTTACCTTTTCACATTTGATGTGGACAATCCCTTCTTGCTCCTGTACCCAAAAATCTTGAATATCCTCATACCTTTTAATAATCCCTTCCGAAGCTAAGAAACCTATCACCAAATCGTCAATGTACTCTGGTGTGCAAACCATCGTCACCAATTCTTGTTCATTTAGCTTCACAGTAACAGGATACTCTGTTACGACGTGATCTTCCGTTGCTTCCGCGTTTCCATTGTGAAATCGTAATGTTTGCCGTTTCACTTCAATCGGTTTCACGCCTAACCTCCTTCCGAATAGGCTCTATTATTGGTCGGTTTTTTTGACTTTCGGCAGGTCTACCCACTTAACCGGAGAAATTCCGTCTATTTTGAAAAATGAATGGTTATTAGGTGAAAAAGGCGGAGATTTTCCGCTAATTGAACTTAGGACCCTTAAAATCATGAAAAATGTATAGCTTAACCGGAAAAAATTCGCTTATTTATAGAGAAAAAGGTGAAAGTCCTTTTTCAGCCGGAATTCTTAAGCCTATTTTTCGATGTAACTGAACTTACGAAAGAAAGGATGATAAATCTCATCCTCTCCTATTCACTCTCTTCAAAAAATGGATGCTTTCGGTCTTCTTGACAGCTTTCACATACATGTAAGCCACCCATTTGCGGTTTATTTCTAAACCATGGACTCTCATCCATTTCCTCAGCACCACATACTTCACAAACCTTCATCCTTCGACCCTCCCACCTTGTAACCAGAATCAATAACGGCTTGGGCAAAATCATCATAGGTTGCCGCTTTCTCATCAAAGCTTACAATCGCTTCTCCACTGTTTAGATTGACCTCTGCCTTTCGTACACCCCATACGGAGTTCAAAGCCTGAAGAACCTTGTCAGCATCTTCTTTGGTTTTCACTCCTTCAAGCTTCCAGCTACCAGATTCCATTTCGCCAACTCCTTACTAATTCACCTTTTCATTTTCCTGGTTAAAAGCCTCTCCCATTCCGTGTAAGAACTCCACCATCGTTGTGAGAGAAGCTTTCACATCAGGGTCGCGTAGGCTTGTCCCTAACTTAAATAGACTTTTCTGCTCTCCATTTCGCACAACCTCCGCGGAACGCTCGAAGCCAATCGATAGACCTTTAAAAATTGCTTGCATTTCGTTTGGATTAATCGATCCAAAGAATTTCATTGCACCCATCGCATTTTTAATCATATTATGCATGCCTGGTTGATTGGCTTGCTGTATCGCAATCGCCCCAATATCAGTACGATTATCAAGCATCGCCTTCACAGCCGGCAGAACACCCATTTCATGTAACCCTTTTAAAATATCCATAGTCGTCATCAGCGCTTCCCGATTATCCGCAATGGCTTTCGTTAATTCTGAAATGGCCTTAATCTGTTCTTCTACAGGGTTCGGCACGCTTTTATTAATTTGCCTGATCGCTTTCGCCATATCCATCCCCCTCTCCACCAAATAACTCTTGAATCGGAATAAAGTCTGAACGCTTCCATTTTTCCTCTACTCTTACACTCAACTGAGGGATCCGGTTTCCAAAACGGAAATTAACCTTAGGTAGAGGTGGCTCGCCAGTTGCTTCGAGAACATCCATTTTTACCCCCATCTCCTTGTAATTCGGAGTATGGGTAATTTTGTCGTGATAGCTACTCGTTAAACGATTAACCGCTTCGTAATCTTCACTTGAATTCATCGTCAAATAGATTTCGTTTCCGCGTACACGGTCGGTGACCATTACCCTCACCTTAACTTGTCCATATGGGGAGGTTAATCGTACAAGTGCCCCATCCTCCAATCCACGTTCTGCAGCCAACTCCTCCGACACATCAAGCCACGGATGTGGAACCTTATGAGTCAGACCTTCTGATCGGTAAGTCATATTTCCTTCATGGAAATGTTCAAGTAGGCGGCCATTGTTCAAATGTAAATCGTATTCTTCACCGGCCTCAAATGGAGGTGTCCAGTCGACTGAATACAGCCTTGCCTTCCCATCTGGGAAAAAGAATTTATCCTTATATAAGAGTGGTGTGTCCGTACCGTCTTTGTGTACTGGCCAAATCAAGCTATTCCAGCCATCTAAACGCTCATAGCTGACCCCTGCAAAAATCGGCGCAAGGGATGCGGCTTCAGCCATGATTTCACCTGGATCCTTATAATTCCAATTCGCTCCAAGCTTGTTGGCTAGCTCCTGAAAAATCAACCAGTCAGGTTTCGAATCCCCAAGTGGTTCAAGCACCTTATGGAATCGTTGAATTCTTCGCTCTGTATTTGTGAATGTTCCATCCTTTTCAAGACTTGGGGCTGCAGGTAAAACAACATCTGCAAATTGAGCCGTTTTTGAGAAAAAGACATCCTGTACGACAAAGAAATCTAATTTTTCAAAAGCATCGTGTACATGATTAGAATTCGAATCAACAATTGCCATGTCCTCACCAAATAGGTACATTGCTTTTATTTTTCCTTTCTGAATCCCTTCGACCATCTGATGATTGTTCATACCCGGCTTTTCTGGTAAAGAGACACCCCATGCCTTTTCATACCGTTCACGTACTTCCTTATTCTGTACAGGCTCATACCCTGGGTACCAAGCAGGCATCGTGCCAAAATCACAAGCACCTTGTACATTGTTGTGTCCTCTTAATGGATAAGCCCCTGTACCAGGTCGGCCATAATTGCCTGTAGCGAGAAGTAGATTGGAAATCGCGGTACTTCCATCGGAACCGCCTAAATGCTGAGTAATCCCCATTGCCCATAAGATGCAAACAGATTTCGCTTCATGAACCATTTCTGCTAGTTGAATTAGCTCTTCATGTGTGAGTCCTGTGATTTCCTCCGCATATTCGAGCGTAAATTTCTCTAAAGATTCCTTATATGCGTCTACATCGTTGACTCTTCCTTGTAAAAAGTCTTTGTCCTCCCAGCCTTGATCAAAAATATACTTTGTGACTGCCGATAACCAGACAAGATCTGTACTTGGTTTCGGATGGACATGTAGATTCGCACGCTCAGCAAGCTCATGCTTACGAATATCTGCGACAATGATCTTTTGTCCATGTAGCTTATGAGCACGCTTAATTCTTGTTGCTAACACTGGATGAGATTCTGCAGGATTTGCACCAATGACAATAATCAATTCAGACTTCTCAATATCTCGCATTGTACCTGAATCGCCACCAATTCCAACTGTGCGCATTAAACCTGTAGTGGCTGGCGACTGACAATAACGGGAGCAATTGTCAATATTGTTTGTGCCCATCACAGAACGAGCAAACTTCTGGAATAAGAAGTTTTCTTCATTAGAACATTTAGAAGAAGCTATGTAGCCAATTGAATCAGGACCATGTAGTCTCTTAATACTGGAAAGTTTTGTGGCAATCAAATCAAGCGCTTCATCCCAAGTAGCCTCTACAAATTCATCTCCCTGACGAATTAATGGCTTGGTTAAACGCTCTTCACTATTAACAAAATCCCAGCCCCATTTTCCTTTCACACAAGTAGAAATCCCATTCACAGGTGCCTCTGCTTGTGGTTCAATTTTTAAAATGTGACGGTCCTTCGTCCATACCTCAAAGCTACAGCCTACTCCACAATACGTACAAACCGTTTTTGTCCGCTTCACACGCGATTTCCGCATCGCTGCTTCGACCTCAGAGATAGCAAAAATCTCTTTATAACCTGGCTCAACCTCTTTCGTCATATCAATCATCGGTTCTAAAACTTTCGGTGGAATACCAGTTAAGAAACCTGCTTCACCGAGCATTGATTTTTCCATCAGAGCATTACACGGACAGACCGTGACACAGTGTCCACAGGAAACACATGACGACTGGTCAATTGGGACATCATTATCCCAAATGACTCGAGGATTTTCCCTGCTCCAATCAATCGTTAACGTTTCATTCACCTGTAAGTCCTGACATGCCTCTACACAACGACCACACAATATACATTGGTCCGGCTCATAACGATAAAATGGATGTGAATTGTCTGGTGGATATGGCTTTGGTTTAAATTCATACTTTTGGTGCTCAATTTCTAAAATTTCAGCTGTATTATGAACAACACAATTTCCATTGTTGTTATCACAAACGGTGCAATAGAGCTCGTGATTTTTCAAAATTCGAGACATCGCCTCGTATTGAGCATCCTTCACAATTGGTGATTGTGTATCTACTTCCATAGAAGGTTCTGCTTTTGTGACACATGCCCGGACCATTTCTCCATTTGCTTGAACAAAGCAAGTATCGCAGGTTTGGATTGAACCCAAATTTGGGTGATAGCAAATACTTGGAATCACATAATCCTGAGATTGGGCTACATCTAAAATCGTTTGCCCTTCATTAGCGGGATACTCTTTCCCGTTTATTTGAATAGAAAATGCTCGATTTTCCATCTCCTACCTCCTCTGTTTGTTTTTTATTGCATATAGATTGTTACCTTCTGCAACGACAGGTTGGACGTTTCCGATATAGGCGATCCAGTAGATCATCGCAACAAAAACTCCACCGCCAATTGCATTGCCAATAAATACAGCTATAAAGTTGGTCAAATATTGTCCCCACGTAAAGCTTCCTGCAAAGATAGCTGCTGGGATAACGAACATATTCGCTACCACGTGCTGAAACCCAATCGCAACAAATGCCAAAATCGGAAACCAAATCGCAAGGATTTTTCCAGTAATATCATCTGCCCCATAAGATAGCCATACAGCTAATCCAACTAACCAGTTACAGCCAATTCCTGAAATCAGACTTGCCCAAAAACCTGCATCTATTTTTGCACCTGCCATGGAAATGGTTGTGGCCAAATACGGTTCTCCTTCAGTCAATCCAATAACATGTCCAAATAAATAAGCTACAAATAGAGAACCAATAAAATTACTAATAGTTATCCAAAACCAATTCGTTAATAGCTGTTGAACTTTAATTTTTCGCGACAAACAGGCAATTGAAACTGCCATCATATTCCCCGTTAAAAGTTCGCCTCCAGCGATAATCAATAAGATGAGACCGACCGGGAAAACAGCTGCTCCTAATAGTGCTTTAATCGTTCCCCATTCATGGGGCAATCCTGCCACAACCCGAATATCAAGCAAAAAGCCCATTGCAATGAAAGCTCCGCCGAGAAACCCTAATACAAGCATGTTCACAAGGGGAAGGTTTACTTTTCTTGCACCCGCTTCAACTGCTAATTCTGCAATACGCTGCGGTTGATGAAATCCCATATCTCCGCCTCCTTCTTTCAATAAGTTGATTATTCATAGTTGTTCAATATTGTTTATATTTTCATAAAGGTGGAAAAAACATGCATGACTTTTATGTTAAGGAGAAAGATAATTAGAGGATCATGAAGGAAGGAGAATGGGACTGTATGGATAAAGAACAGTTATTTCAGCGTGTCGAATCGATGATTATTTCTTCTACTAAAACCCCCAAATACGTTTCTTTTTCAACTATCAAAATGGCTGACCTTTTCGGTGTCGATTATACGGAAATTGAAAGAGGGATTAGCGAACTTTTAGAGGAAGGTCGTTTACAAAAATCCCATATTCCCGAACTCCCTGCTTATGAGGTCTATATGCTGCCATCACAGACAAAAGAGGCGTAGCGATAGTATGTTTTCTATCGTCACGCCTCTCCTATTTCCTTATTGATGCATATATCGATTCGCTTAACGGACCACCAACTTGGCTTGAGAAATTCGAACTTGATTATATATCTATTTCAATATCTCGCAAAGCACCTTGCTTAACATAGGTTACAAGTTTTGTAGCTTCAGATCGCACACGATTTCTGCCGATTTCACTTAAAAACCAGTTTTCCTTTCTCGTATTAAGATCATCAGCAGTACACAGAGTGAACTGAATCCAATCTGGCATATAAGTCTTTAATGTTAGATACAATCTTTTCATATGATAAGAGGATGTGACGACTAGAAGTCGTTTTACATTATACAAATGAAACGCTCTATTTAATACCAAGAGTGAGGCTAAGACATTTTCAAGTGTATGGAGAGCTCTGTCTTCGATTAATATATCATTTTCAGGAACACCATTAGCCATCGCCTCTCTTTTTAAAGCAATCGCTTCTGGTTCAACACTGCCATTCCATTTCACACCACCAGAAAATAGTATCTTGTTCGCTCTTCCCTGCTCATATAATTCGAGCGCTTTTGGTAAACGGTATTGAATCGCTTTACTGCTACCAGCAACAAAAATACAATCTCCATTAGCATCATCGTCTTCAATATCGGAAAATACCAACTTTGTTATTTGAGCATCTGTGAGTTGCCCAACTTCTATATTTGAGATTAACATTCTACACCTCTAAAAAAATAGATTTACTCCTTACTATAATATTCAAGAATAACTCCAGGTTGACTTCTTATGCCGTACAAATTCTAGCTAAATTCAATTTGGCAAGTAAAACCATTTTTAATGTAGATCTTCCAGTTCACTTATATCACCTAAAATCAAACTGTCATATCATTTTCTGACTTTATATCGATTACATTCTTTAAAAGCTTTTGGAGCACTGCAGCAAAAACAGCAATGACGATCATGGCAAAGATAATGACGAGACCCATCAACACTATTCCAGGATGGCCAGCATTCTGAGAAATGATGAAAAGAATCGATCGCAACTGCGGAAAAGCACTCCTTTTAACAAGAAGTGCGGATCATTATACTTCGCTAGATTCATAGCGTTTATATTTGACCATCGATATTGTTCCTAGTAATGGACCAATTGCTAATAGGGAAAATACCCATTCCCAACAAAATGGCGCCTCCAATCACACATCCAACTGCCCCTGCAATTCCAATTGAAAGAAATGAATAAAAAGCAAGGACCTCATGAGATATATCTTTCCTCCTGTTTATGTGAATTTATAGTATTTCTCAGCTTCGACTAGCTGTTCATTTTCAAAATATAAATACCCTTCATCATCAATCCCATAACCAACAGAAGCATCCACCTTCGCCATTGCCACCTTTAAGTTTGTCTCTTCATTCCACTTTGTGTAGTGTACACTGATTACACAATCCTCTAACAGGCTCAATCCTTGTAGAAAAAGATGTTCCTTTTTCGAATTATCGATTGGTGGGATGACGCAGTATGAAGGACTAATCAAGGCTCCTGCTGAAAAACCTGCAACAGGAATCCCTTGTTGGTACATCCGCTTAATATGAACACCTATTTCTGTATCGACAATATAATCGCGATAAAGCTCTGTGTCTCCTCCACCAATGATTACGCCTGAACACGATATTAGTTCATTAAGAATGGAATGATCTGGATTTGAAGTTAGTGGAAGGTACAAAAAGTCATGTATTCCTTGGTTCTCCAAGACTGATGTATATTTCGGCATGTACTCCTTCCATCCATTCCTTTCAAGAAAAAGAATCGCAACTTTTCCATTGATGTGACTTGCAAACTTTTCCCCTGAATTTCCAGTAAACGGAGGGCTTCCTCCAAACAAAAACAGATGTCTATTTTTCAAAATTGTATCCCCCCTAAGTTTATATGTACCTCAACCTTGATAGAATACGTCAACAAGAACAGGCGATAATCCTTCATGGGTTATCGCCGTGTAATCTTAAATATTATAAAAAGTGGGTAAAATATCCCGAAATAAAAACCTGTGTTTTCTTTACAAAAAAACACAGGTAGGAATAATCATATTCACTCTTGTTCAATTGGATGTGTAGCTTCATACAACAGTTGCTCTAACTCTTGTGCATACAGTTCTTTATGTTCGTCAGTCCAGCTAAACTCTTTTGCCATATAAGAAATTACTACTTCCTTATGTGCATATACCCATTGAATATTAAAGAACAACGCCCCCGTTCGACGTATAAAGAAGTCAACTGGCTTATAAGCTAATTCGTAATCTAATGCATAACGAAGCATAGCAAATACAACTCGGTCGATGTTTGTCTCTTCTGCCTTTTCTATACTGTCTTGATAGATACTAAATACTTCATCAACATTCGAACCATATCGTTGCACTAATGCTCTTGCTTGCTCTTCTGTTAGTCCAATTTCTTGCCCTTCCAGTGTTTTCTTAGATAGGAAATTCTTTAATCCTTCTGAACCTCCTACATCACCTCCAGAAATCGGTAGGTTCTTGGTAAGGGTAGCTGGGAAATTTCTTCCTTCCTCTTCATGTAACTGTTTCGCTACTAAATCTACAATACTTTCTGCCATTTTACGATATCCGGTAAGTTTCCCACCAGCGATGGAAATCAATCCAGAATTAGAAACAAAAATCTCATCCTTACGAGAAATTTCAGATGGAGATTTACCCTCCTCATGGATCAATGGACGAAGCCCTGCCCAACTGGATTCCACATCTTCAGGAGAAATTTTTATTTCAGGAAATATAAAATCAATTGCTTTTAATAGATAGTCTCTATCCGCTACGGTCATCTTCGGATGTGCAATATCTCCTTGATACACTGTATCGGTTGTACCAACGTACGTTTTGCCCTCACGAGGAATCGCAAATACCATCCTCCCATCAGGAGTATCAAAGTAGATCGCTTGATTTAATGGGAATCTTTTAGCATCAAATACCAAGTGGATTCCTTTGGTATGCTGAATAGTCTTCCCATTTTTGGAGTCATCTTTCTCACGCAATATATCCACCCAGGGTCCTGATGCATTGACGATCTTTTTCGCATAAAATTCTTCTGTAGTACCGTCTGTTAGATCTTCTACTTTTATTCCAACAATAGCTCCTTTGTCATAAAGAAGTTCCGTTACCTTCAAATAGTTTAGTGCTAGGGCTCCTTTTTCCACGGCCTTCTTCATTACTTCAATAGTTAAGCGCGCGTCATCTGTCTTATATTCCACATAGTAGCCTGCACCGCTCAAACCTTCCCCATTTAATAAGGGCTCACGCTTTAGAGCATCTTCAGCATTAAACATTTTTCTACGCTCTGATGCTTTAACACCTGCCAGAAAATCATAAGCCCTTAATCCAACATTTGTAGTAAAAGGTCCAAATGTTCCCCCTTGATAAAACGGTAGCATCATCCATTCTGGAGTAGTAACATGTGGGCCATTTTCATAAACGATGGCTCTTTCTTTCCCTACTTCAGAAACAACTTTAATTTCGAATTGCTTTAAATAACGTAGCCCACCATGAATTAGCTTTGTCGATCTCGAAGAAGTTCCCGCTGCAAAATCCTGCATTTCAACAACCGCTACCTTCATACCACGCGTGATTGCATCTAATGCTATACCTGCACCAGTAATTCCTCCACCAATAACAAGGATGTCTAAATTCTCGGCGTGCATGTTACTTTTAATTTCCGTTCTCTTTAAATTTGAAAATTTCATTGACATCGTTCCTTTCTTAGCCCATTTAAAGTTTAGCGATGTTTACCTCTTCAATCTCATAATCACTCTAGATAAACAAAAAAGAAACCACAAATCGACCCTATTTATGATAATTAAATAGAGCGATGTGGTTTCTCTAATTCTGCATCCACAATATTAACTTAATTTTATTATAGTATCTTATCGTAAAAATGGGAAATCTTTTGCTCAAAAGAGGTAGGGAGCTCCACATGCGTGGTGTGGAGGAGCAAAAGATTCACCATCGCTTATTTAAAGGTTCTTGTTGCTGCGACAGCTTTTTTCCACCCATTGTATAATTCATCGCGTTTTGTTTCCTCAAGTTCAGGAGCGAAGGTTTTTTCATTTTGCCATTGTTTCGCAATTTCTTCTTTTCCAGACCAAAAACCAACCGCTAATCCAGCTAAATACGCGGCACCTAACGCAGTTGTTTCATTTACAACTGGTCGATCGACTGGAACACCCAAAATATCACTTTGGAATTGCATTAACAAATTATTTTTCACTGCTCCGCCATCGACACGAAGTGATTTTAAGTTTATACCAGAATCTGCAACCATAGCATCTAAAACATCTTTTGTTTGATAGGCTAAAGATTCTAGGGTTGCACGAACAAAGTGTTCTTTAGAGGTACCACGTGTTAGTCCAAACACAGCCCCACGGGCTTCACTATCCCAATATGGAGTACCTAATCCAACAAAGGCCGGTACCACATATACACCTTCAGTTGAATCCACTTTTGCTGCATAATCTTCACTTTCTGGAGCGTTATCGATGATACGTAATCCGTCACGTAACCACTGGATCGCTGACCCAGCTACAAAAATACTTCCTTCTAAAGCATATTCTACTTTTCCATCCACACCCCAAGCTAATGTTGTTAGTAATCCATGCTTCGATTTTACACCTTCTGCACCTGTGTTCATTAACATGAAGCAACCGGTTCCATAAGTGTTTTTTGCCATTCCTTTGTCATAGCAAGCCTGCCCAAATAACGCAGCCTGTTGGTCACCAGCAATACCTGCGATTGGTACTTCAAAGCCAAAGAAATGGTAGTCAATTGTGTTAGCATATATTTCAGAGGACTGACGTACTTCAGGTAGCATGCTCTTAGGTACAGTTAAGATATCAAGTAGTTCTTCATCCCATTTTAAATCATATATGTTAAACATTAATGTGCGTGATGCATTGGAGTAGTCTGTAACATGAGCTTTCCCACCTGATAACTTATAGACTAACCAAGTATCAATCGTTCCGAATAATAGCTCCCCATTATCAGCTTTTTCTCTCGCACCTTCTACATTATCTAAAATCCATTTAACTTTTGTTCCTGAAAAATACGGATCGAGTAATAAGCCAGTTCTTTCATTAAATAATTCATTATATCCTTTGTCACGTAAATCACGGCAAATTTCCTCTGTTTGACGCGATTGCCAAACAATAGCTTTATAGATTGGTTTTCCAGTATTTTTATCCCAAACTACTGCCGTTTCACGTTGGTTTGTTATCCCAATACCTACTACTTGTTCTGCTGTAACATCCGCTTTACGGAGAACTTCTGCCATACAAGCAAGAACAGATGTCCAAATCTCATTTGCATCATGTTCCACCCAACCCGGCTTTGGAAAGAACTGTTCGAATTCTCGTTGAGCAGTTGCCACAATCTCTCCTTTGTGATTAAACAAAATAGCACGTGAGCTTGTTGTGCCTTGATCTAAAGATAGAATAAATTTTTCCATTCTAAAATCCCTCCCCTTTTTTCATTAAACAGATTTTGAAGCATTATTATTAACTATCGTATTGCTCGCCTTTTTCAACTCACTGTTCGCTGCATAGATAAGGATTAATACAACAACAACAGTGCCTACCCAGAACGTTCCAGAAAACTCTTTATTAAATATAGCATGATAGAATAAGGCGCCATATACCCCACCAATAATTGGACCGATTACTGGTATCCAAGCATAGCCCCAGTCAGAGCTTCCTTTGCCGGGAATTGGTAAAAGTGCATGGGCAATTCTTGGCCCAAGATCACGAGCTGGATTAATTGCATATCCTGTTGTTCCACCAAGTGACATACCGATAGCAATAATCAATAACCCTACAATGACTGGATTTAATCCTTCTGTAAAATCGTTTGCTCCAATAAACATAAGTCCAAGAACAAGTACAAATGTACCGACAAGCTCACTTACAAGGTTGGAAGCTGTACTACGGATTGCAGGATCTGTTGAGAAAACAGCGAGTTTGGTAGGTGCATCCTTTGTTGCTCCCCAATGTGGCAAGTATTGAAAGTATACAATCACTGCCCCTATAAATGCACCAATCATTTGTCCAGCCAAATAACTTGGAACATCCTTCCACGGGAATTCTCCAACTGCCGCAAAACCTAACGTTACTGCTGGGTTTAAATGGGCTCCAGAAATATTACCGACTGCATATACACCCATTGTAACAGCAAGACCCCATCCTATCGTAATTAAAACCCATCCCGCGCCTTCTGCTTTCGTGTTTTTTAGAATAGCTCCCCCTACGACACCACCACCAAAAATAATAAGAATCATAGTACCAATAATTTCCCCAACAAAAGCTGACATAGTACACACTCCCTTATTCATATTATTTTTAAACTTTGTTATTAATCTAGTTGTTTGACGGAGGGGAAGATTTCCATAAAAAAACCACACATACAAACTTACTAACCTCGAAAGGCTGTATCGAATGTCGTGTGGGTCTCCGATTCTCCATCACTTGATTTAACTTGTAACTTTACTTTAAACCAAAATGAAAGCGCTGTCAATATCTATATCGTAAATTTTTGTAAAATTTAGAATTCCCAGAGTTTTATATTAGAAGTTGTGACAGCTATTGCATTCCCATCTAGTGCCTTCTTTACATCCTCATCAGTTCGAATTAATCCTCCCGCAATTACAGGAATTTCAGTTTCTTCATGAATCTCCTTTAAAATACTAGGAATGACACCAGGTAATACTTCTATGTAGTCAGGTCGCACTCTCTTACAAATTTTTAGATTGTGATCCAATGCATGACTATCTAGTGCAAACAGTCTTTGTATTCCTGTAATATTATGCTTCTTAGCCATCGTAATAACATTTGCTTTAGTTGTAACAATTCCGTCCACATGAATGTCATTGATTAAATACTCTAAACCATATTCATCCACTTTCAATCCTTGAACCAAATCCACGTGCAGAAATACATTTTTATGATGATCATGTGCGTGTTTTACTAGGCTTTTAATTTGGGATAGTCTAGTTTCTAAAAAAATAATATTTTCATGATTACTAACTAATACCTTTTCAAAGTCCTTCATATTTCTTATTGCTGGTAGTACACCTTGTAATTTTGTCATCAAATTCCCCTCATACTAGAAGTATATCCATGTATACTTTTGGATTAAAAGAATCAAGAATCCACTTATAGAAATAAATTATTCGTTTTTTAAAGGGAGCTGAACTATTCCTATGAATCCTTCGTAATTGTCTGTGTCGATTGTTCAATTTCTTCTAATGATTTGCCAATACTAGATTCCACCGCAGCAACATATGCCCCTTCTAATAATGGTGCATTAACTACTTTAACATTTTCATAACCGTAGAGTTCTATTGCAAGATCTGCATTCATCTTAGCACTGCCCAAATCATAAAATAAAAGCACACCTTTTTCGCTATATGCTTTAACGATTGCATTAATGATTTTTTGTACACTTGTACCTATCTTATTATCATCTGTTCCTCCAGCAATTTCAATTGGAACATTATGAACAGCCTGCTGAATAATTTCCTGTATACCTTCTACCACTTTTAAACTATGGGATATGAGAACAATTCCTACATTTGACATATGATTATTCCTCTTCCGATAACACTTCAGCTAATGAAGCGAATAAATAGTAAGAGGAAACAGAGCCTGGATCAAGATGACCGATTGAACGTTCTTTTAAGTAAGCTGCACGTCCTTTTTTAGCCATCCGTTCTTTTGTAGATTCCATTGCATTCTTTGATACTTCTTCTAATTCGGAACCTTTTATGACTTCCTTATCCTTAAGAAGATCAACAACGGGTGTCCATACGTCAACTAGTGTTTTATCATTCAAGTTTGCTTTTCCTCTTTGGAGAATACCTTCTAGAGCAGATTCAAGGGCATCTTCTAAAGTCTTCTTATCTATTGGTTCTCTATTTTTTACAATCATGGACATTTTTAAAAAAGCTGTACCATACAGTGGCCCAGAAGCTCCACCTACTTTAGATAAAAGTGTCATCGCAACATCTTTAAACAAATCTGACACAGAAGTATAGGTCGTAGTGCTTGTCTTGTCTATGACTTCTTGAAAACCACGTGACATATTAATCCCGTGGTCTCCATCTCCAATCGCTCGGTCTAGTGAAGTTAAATATTCTTTATTCATTTGAATCTTTTCATTCGTTTTCTCCAGCCAATTTAAAACTTGTTGAACATCTAATTTCATCCCATTGCCTCCCGTTCATTAGTTTAGAAAAGCTGGAGCTTTTGATTCTGCATCAAGTAATTCCTTCAATTCCTCATCAAGCTTTAGAAGTGTTACAGAGCATCCAGCCATTTCTAACGAAGTCATATATTCACCGACAAAGGTCTTATGAATGTGTATACCCTTTTCCTTTAGGATTTCGCTTACTTTTCCGTTAACGATATAAAGTTCCATTTCTGGTGTAGAACCGAGTCCATTTACCAAAACTGCTACTTCATCATCACTATTTAAACCCATATCATCTAAAACCTGTTGCGTTAACTCAGTGGCGATTTCATCCGCAGTTGCAATTACTTTTCGCTCTGTTCCTGGTTCTCCATGAATTCCCATGCCTACTTCCATTTCATTTTCAGCAAGTTCAAAACTTGGCTTTCCTGCAGCAGGAACCGTACATGGACTCAAAGCCATTCCCATTGAACGAACATTCGCTACTACTTTTTCAGCAATGGCCTTTACGTCTTGCAGGGAACCGCCAGCCTGTGCTTTTGCACCTGCAATTTTATGAACAAAAATAGTACCTGCAATTCCACGGCGTCCAGTAGTAAAGGAACTATCTTCTACTGCAACATCATCATTAACGATAACTTGTTCTACTTCAATTCCATCAGCTTGTGCTAATTCTGTTGCGATCTCAAAGTTCATGACGTCACCAGTGTAGTTTTTAATGACTAAAAATACACCAGCTCCTCCATTTACTGCTTTAATTGCTTCATAGACTTGGTCCGGTGTCGGCGAAGTAAATACTTCTCCGCATACAGCTGCGTCTAACATACCTTGTCCCACATAGCCTGCATGTGCCGGCTCGTGTCCACTTCCTCCACCACTAACCAAACCAACTTTTCCAGTTATTGGGGCATCTTTCCGTACAATTACTGTAGTATTCGGAACTTGCTTGAGACTGTTTTGATAAGCAGCAACTAATCCTTTCAGCATATCTTGTACTACTAAATTAGGGTCGTTAATAATCTTTTTCATTCATATCCTCTCCTATTGATAACCCCACGCAAAGTTACCATAATTTATGAAAAATAACCCTACCACTATCATTCTATTACAAAGATAATAATCGTACTACTATAAAATTCTAACTTTTCTGAAAGATAATAAAAACTTCAATCCCCTGATACGAAAAAATATAAAAAGCGTTGTCCCTCTAGAACAACGCACGTATATAACTATTTTTTAGCTTTGGTAAGGAAGCTCCTTCACTTCCCTATCTAATAGAAAACAAGCAATCCTTCTTCTGCAGGATTGCTTGTTTTGTTCGGCTTTATTTGGTGGAAGATAAAAGTTCTTCTAATCGATCCCAAGTCTCTGTGACACCTTGCTCCATGCCCATATCTAAGACCGTTTTTAGTGCTTCTGAAGAATCGTATTCTGCACGATTAATGAGCTTAGTTTTTCCATCCTGTTCTTCAAATAATAAGGTAACCCGCGTAGATGGCATCCCCTCTGCTTCATTCCCTTCAGCATCTGAAAAATAATCCCTGTAAACAATTTTCTCGTCTTGTATGATTTCTTCGTATACACCTTTTCCCCAAGATTCCATACCAAAAAACTCGCCCTGATTCTCATCCACACACTTCATACAGTAATGCCAAACTCCACCAGGTCTAAAATCCACGTTGCATACAGGAACAGTCCAACCCCGTGGTCCCCACCATTGCTTTAGATGTTCTGGTTCACTGAATGCTTTAAAGACTAGCTCCTTCGGTGCATCAAATTCACGCTCCAAAACAAGTACATTTCCCTCTACTTTTGAAATCATTTTAGTCGACATTTTTCTACCTCCAAAGATTAATTTGAAAAATCTTCTGCGGTTTCGTCTAGATGTATTAAGGATTGTTAATAGCTTATCTTATCTAAATCTCCGTATATCCCCAATGTTTCTATTTAGACTCGTCGTTATTCAATTTCACATCCTTTTTCTTTAAATTTTGGAGATGATTTTCAAGACGGTCATACCTCTCATCCCAGATACTACGATATGACTCAATCCAGTTGTTAAGCTCTTGGAACGGTTCTGCTCTAAGTTTGTAAATTCTACGATTAGCAATTGCCTCCACTTCAACGATAGCTGCATCACTTAGTACTTTCAGATGTTTAGAAGCTTGAGGTTGATTGAATCCTAATCTTTCAGCAATTTCTCCTACGGAAAGTGGACCCTCCCGCAAGAGTTCAACAATTAGCAATCGATTAGGCTCAGCTAGAACATGAAATGTTTTCATGCTTTTAATAAACCTCATAAGGAATATTCCTGTCAACGTATATAAAGTAATTTTTCTAAAAATTCAACTAAATTAAAAAACATACTCCTCTATTGAAGTATGTCTGCACTTAAGAGCACTTTTCCCAACAATTCTTCAATCGACCCAAAACACTTCTCCACTTCTGGTAAATGATAAAAGGTACTTGTTGTTTCAAAGTTATCGACTTCGTTGTCCGATGCGTACAAGTATATTTTCTTACCATGTCCGAGTGCGATTCCGAATTCAATATGAGTCCCTTTACCGCCGGGCAATAGAACAATAAGAAAATCTGATTCTAATACAGCATTTTTTTCTTTTTGCCCAATTTCTCTCAATTCCTCAAAAGTTGCTGCCTGTTCATTCTGTGTCCAATCATATGTATGAATGAATCCCATTTCTTTTAAGCGTTGGGAAACAAACCGTACCATGTCTTTGTTTTGTAAACCTGATGCAATATAAAATTTTTTCACGCTATCCCCCCTAGTTCTATTGTGTAAAAAGATAGAAAACCCCATTTTTCTTTTTTACGTAAGAGTTCTCAAACTTTGGATGATTGAATATATGGACAGTGTTTTTATCATAGATTGCATATGCAACCATTTCAAAGCCTAGCCAATAGGTATTTAATTTAGTAGGCGTTAAATCGTTCTCAATTCTATCAACAAATTGGAACATAAAGCTCATCTCCTCAATAATTCTAACGAGCTATAACTTTAAAAAAATCTGAGTAATTCTCTAAATGATAATCCGCTACTTTACTTTTACCTTGAAACATACAAGTCGAAATTCCAATTTCATTCGCAGGTAGCAAATCCAATTCTCTATCACCAATAGCGAGGTCGATTCTATGCATGCCATTCAAATGAATATAGGATGCAGCATGCGGTTTACGGGGAAAACCATCATCAATTGTAACCATGTCGACAAAGTATTTCTCCCAACCATAGTGCTTTAAAATGGCCAAAACACCATCTCTATTTTTATGGGTCATAATCACATTTTTATCAGCGTATTTTAAAATCTCTTCGACATGTTCAAAAGGCTTCATTTTATTCGGAGCGATTTCCTTCGTTAATTGTTTCATTTCTTTTTCGATCTCTTGTGGTATTTTATAGTATTCAATCGCATGAGAATAGGAAACTTTCAATTTTTGATAGATTTCCTGTTTATCTACCGTATTTCCTAAGACTTGCGAGAAAATTTTCGTGTAGGCAGGGTAAGTGTCAAATAATGTTCCATCAAAATCCCAAAGTATGTTCATGTAAACCACCCTTTTCATTATGTCATTTCATCTAGCTACATTCTATTAAAAATTGTTGCCGTAAACAGTTACCTTGAATAAAGACATACGTGCTAGTATCAATATTCCTTCCCCATTAAATGAAGAAGATTTTCTTTCACTTCTTTCCATTCACTATCAAGTATGCCGTAAAATACATTGTCATGTACAGTCCCATCTGATTTTATTCGATGTTTACGAAACGTTCCTTCTTTTATTGCTCCGATACGTTCCACCGCTTTTTGTGAGCGAACATTATGTCCACTGACTGAAAATTGGACTCGAATCAATTTCAAAACCTCGAAACAATATTGAAGGAGCAAGTACTTACATTCAGTGTTTACACCTGTTCTCCAATAGGCTGGTGAAAGCCAAGTCCAACCAATTTCTACGTTTCGATTTTGGGCATCTATCTCTCCAATTCGTGTCGTTCCAATTATTTGACCATTTAATTTTTCTTTAATCATAAAAGGGATTTGACTACGTTCTTTTTTATTTTTTGCTGCGATTTCCATTATTTCTTCAATATCGTCTATTGTTTTAACTTCTCTCCAAGTATATTTCCACACTTCCAGACTCTTGATAGCATCAATTAACAAATACTTCTCTTTCATGTCGAATGGAATTAGACAGAGCAAACTTCCATCTAACGTTACATCTGTATCAATAATCATTTTGCTGCTCCTTTATATAGAAATACTTAATATTCCTATAAGTTCAAGAGAAACAGGAATAAGTCCTGCTAGGTTGTTAATCTTCTTTTCACTTAAACATTGAAATAGCTACTGAAAAAATCAGTAGCTCTACATTTTCTTAACTGGTATCCAAATCTCACTTTTTACATTTGGAAGAGTCAAGTCTTTAGTTTTGATGGATAATATCTCGGGTCCTTCTGCTTGTTCATAGTTTGATGAAGGAAAAAACTCAGAATAGATTCGTCCCCATGTTTCCTGAAGCGTGCTTGGAAAAGGTCCTTCGGATTCAAAAACAGCCCAAGTCGAAACAGGTACTTTCAGTATCGCAAATCCTTCTGGAACTTCTTTAGATGTAGCAACACCAATATAATGGTCAAGATAACCTTTCTCCTCCATACGTCCCTCGGAAAAATTAGTAGACGCTTGGATTATTCCTGTAGGTTCAACATCAGATAGTTCAATTAGCAACTTAATTTTGTCTGGATTCAACATTTTCCACATGGCTGTGATTTCTGGGTTTTCTCCGTGAAAAACAATTGGAACTCTTTTCGTAATTCCAACTATACGAAAAGCTTCCTTTTCTTCAATTCGATAATTCATTTCAGTTCCTCCCTTAATGGATAATTGGAAGGTCATTTTTGGATAAGCTTTTAATGCTTGCCCGTTACTTCGCGATTCTGAAGGAGTAATGCCATGCAATTGCTGAAAGGCTCTGGTAAAAGCGTCTGCTGAACTATATCCATATTTAATAGCGATATCGATGATTCTGAGATCGCTTTGTTGGAGCTCAAATGCAGCAAGAGTTAGGCGTCTTCTTCGAATATATTCTGATAATGGAATACCTGCTAGAAAAGAAAACATTCTTTTAAAATGGTATTCGGAACAGCAAGCCGTTCTTGCCACTTCCATATAGTCAATCTCATTCGTGAGGTTTTCTTCAATATAATTTAGAGCTTTGTTCATATTTTGAAGTAAATCCATCGTATGACCTCCCTTCATCAAAAGAATAACAGGATCTAATACTAACGATCCGACAGTTCGTGCACAAATATGTAGGACACTAAAAAAGCGTTAATCCTTTTTTGGAAAAACGCTACACAGTTATAAGTTGCGGAATCAAGATAAAAATAAGGAGTGCCAGAATGACAACTATTTGGCCGTAAGTATAATAGGTTCGTTTACTTTTATAACTTTGAATTGCAAATACAGTTGAAGAAAATATCAGTACAAGTGGAACCCAAATTGTCAGTTCATTCATGTTAAAGTTAATGTATCCATACTTGATCGAAAGGAAACTCATGGTCAAAAATAGAATAAGCGTCACAACCAAAAATATAAGCCCTTCTTTTTTTACGATTCTTTTTTCAGCCAATTGTTCCACACTCCATTCAAAATAGTATTTCACCTGCTACAGTAAATGCATTACTTCCACAGTTATTTTAAGAAAACCATATTCTTGAAATTTACGTTGGATTAATGACTGATTTTAGTTTCCCATCTGGAGAATAGAGTTTTATAGACTCCATTTTTTTAAAGTCGTATGATCCCTCTTCTAAATTTTTCAGTAACTTCATCGTTTCTAATTCATCTAGCTTAAATGACAAACTTTGCCCGATAACAAGATCTCGGCTTTTGTTGATTCATTTTTTCTACTAAACACCAAATGCCACTTCCTTATCAGAACGTGATTTTTTGAGATGCAAATACCATATAAACTGAATTTCATCCATTATTTAAGCCTGAAGGCGATAACGATACTTATCTATCTTTATCAAATTCAATTTTTTCAAAATATGCTCTACTGAAATTACCCGCTTCAATATAACTTCGAACTAACTTCCATTCATTCAAATCATTCTTTCTAAAAGTATCAAAAAATAGATTCCCCGTCTTTAATCGTTTCCCATATATCTCCATCGTTGCAGATATAATCACTAAGTTCTCATTTTCTCTTAAAGGAATAATGTCCATTTCTTTTAGGATCCATTTCGCGTTATGTTCATTAACGAATTTAAAGCCTTGCTCCCAACCGTCTAAAGACTCTACATATCCAAAATCAATAATCTCACTGTTTGAAATTTCTCTTCCATGGTAATCCTCAGAAATCATATTCTTCAATTCTTCTAATACCGACAAACTCCAAACTTCTAAAAATCGATCCAGAAAGTGTCTAAAAGTGTGGTCCATAGGCTCCTCCTTGATTAAAATCTAAGTTTTCTTAAGACAATTAAATTCCTTCAATAAGCAACTTTGATCAAATCAACCACTCTATCAATCTCTTCCTTTGTGGAATCCCGACCTAGACTGAAACGTATCGCACCCATCCCCACATGCTCTGATACACCCATTTCTTTCAAAACTGGAGAAAGCTCAACACTACCTGCATGGCAAGCGGAACCTGTAGACGCGGCCAAGACAGGAATTGCTGACAGTATTTCTTGTCCAACCCTACCAACAAAATTCACATTCAGTGTATTTGGCAATCGTTCATCAGGATGTCCATTTAACATTACATCTTCGCCAAATTCCTCCTGCAATCTACGCCAAAAATGGTCTGTTAGATCACCAATATTATTTTTCTTTAGTTGAGCCATTGCAAGTTCACAAGCCTTGCCCAGACCTACAGCAAGTAAAGTATTTTCCGTACCTGCACGAAGTCCAAACTCATGACCAGCACCATGTATTAAAGGTTCAAGCTCTATACCATCTTTTACATACAATGCACCAATCCCTTTTGGCGCATAAAGCTTGTGCCCCGCAATCGTGAGCATATCAAGATTAGAATCTTCCACATTCACATCAACCTTGCCAATGGACTGTGAAGCATCTGAATGAAAGGCAATCCCATTCTTTTTAGCCAACTCTCCAATTTCCTCAATTGGCTGTAGGGTACCTGTCTCATTATTCGCATGCATAATCGTAATCAAAATGGTTTCGTCTGTGATGGCTTTTTCAATTTCATCCACAGATACTCTCCCAAATTCATCCACCCCAACATAAGTCACCTTACCCCCGACTTTTTCTAGAAACCTACACGGGTTGATAATAGCTGGATGCTCAATTTTTGACGTAATAATGTGGTTGCCTTTTTGTCTGTTTTTAAAAAAGTAGCCTTTTAAAGCCGTATTATTCGCTTCACTTCCACCACTTGTAAAAATGATTTCATTGGATGAACAATGTAGCAATTGGGCTACCTGTTTTCGCGCTGTATGTAATAATTCCTTTACCGATACTCCCGCCCAATGAAGTGCTGAAGGATTTCCGTAGAAATCTGTTAATAAGGGTTTCATCACTTCTACTACTTCAGGAGCTAATGGAGTACTCGCATTGTAGTCAAAATATATTTTTTCCATGTAGACTTCGATCCCCTCAAAAAAATGATTCCATTACTCTATTCGACACATATTTTTCCAGTCCTGTTTAATCTATAGTTTTTTCTTCAAACGATATAAATCAATACTCCTCTTTCAGATGGTTTTGATATCATTATACACACTACAAAAACAGGCTAATTCCGATAAGAATTAGCCTGTTTGAGTCCTATTTAATAACTCTTTTAGAGAACAAATAATTTGAAGCCCAGTAACGGTTCTGCATTACATTTTTCGTAATTGCAACCCCGAGTGAAGAAGAAGCATGAATCATACTTCCATCACCCATATAAATACCAACGTGAGCAACTCTTCCGTCTGAATAGGAATCCTTAATCGTGAAGAACATTAAATCTCCGGCTTCCAACTGAGTAACTGCCACCCCTTTACTTGCCTGATCCCTTGAAACACGCGGAAGACTGATTCCCGCTTGACTAAAGACAAGTTGAGTGTAAGAAGAACAGTCAAATAGTCTTGGTGCTTCTGCTGCAGTAGCTCCATACTTATACACTGCACCAATATACTGCTTCGCCGCATCAAGAACCTTTTTCCGCTGTGTAGCGACAGATGCATTACTACTATCTTTCACTGGTTCATGCTCTTTGACAGGCTCCATCTCTTTTGGTGAACCGCTATTCGGTAGTTTTAAAACCTGACCATCCTTAATGATATTTGAAGTAAGATTGTTTGCCGATTTTAAGGCATCTATAGTCGTATGGTGCAAGCGAGAAATATTCCAAAGCGTATCCCCAGAGTGAACAATATATTGCTGTGCTGGTTTTTGTACTTGAATCGAACCATTTTCCGTTTTAAAAGTAATGTAAGAATTGAATAATGCCCCACCAGCATGTAATGAAACATACGCTGTGTTATTGATCCATCGAGGGGCTTTAATGTTGACATATTCATTCCCCTTTTTTGCCTGCGTTCCACCCATCGTAATTCGTATATCGGTAGAACCATCAGTCACTTCATAGGTTAAAGTTTTTTCCTCAAACTTAATATAGTTGTATCCTAGCGCTTTTGCTAATTGGACAAATGGCAGAAAATAAACGCCATCGATTTTTATCGGGTTAATTCCATTTACTACTTTACCGTTAATGGCAATCGCTGCCGTCGATACATTTTCAATCTTTTCTGCATGAACCATGACCGTTTGACCAAGTAAAAACCCCAGCAAAAGAACAGCAACTATCGGCTTTCGTTTTCTAAGAAGTCGATGAATACTCATTGCATTTCTCCTTTTAGCCAAATTTTAGATAAGCATGGTTATGTTGTGTTCTCATGGGATTTTTTATTCCTCTTTATGCAAAAAGTGGTCGATTGTCCCAATTTTTTTACCATAAAAACTTACAAGCCGAAATTAAAAAAGGAACCCCATGGATTCCTTTTTTAAATATGTATTATCGTATTTTCACTCTATAATGACGCATCGACTTAGGAATTCCCTTTAACTCGAACACCCCGTTATATACAAGATGACGGATTCGATACTCGAGAAAGAAAATATCAATTTGTATATGACTGTCTAATATTTCACCGATTAAACTTCCAGTTTTGATAAAATCCTTCTGGTCCTGCTGTATGTGCATGTTCCTCAGTGTTTCAATAATGAATGAATCATAATAATCCTCTGGCACACTTTTGATTTGACTATCTTCCCAAATTCGAAGTACTTCTTTTGTTTCCGATAGTTGTTCCCATTCTTTTTGATATTGCGCTCGTTCCTTTTCAGTTAAAGGCTTTTTATCTTTTTCAAAAATTACTCGTAAATCATCAGTTTCCATTTGACTAGTATAAAAGACAGGTTCCACTGCATTTTCATTAAACTCTGTTGAGTTTATCAAAAATATCTTATTGTTCTTTTCTCGCAACTGATAAAGAAAGAAACGTAATCCTACTTGTTCCATAGCATTATTCCCATACCAAATATAAACTGGAGCATCTAGTGCAATGTCTTCAATCTCTCGTAATGTATTCATAATTTGATTTTCAAAAAGATGGTCTTCTTGTTCAGAATTTATATTTTCATATAGCCACTCAATTCGATAGGAAAGACCCACTTCAGTATGCAAATTCAGTATCGGGCCGTTCGCAAGTGAGTCTGGATATCCAATTACCATCCGTGGTCGTGGAAGTCCAAATCTAAGACTACCCGCTGCTGATTCTGTAGAGACAACATGAACAGGAATCGATTCAATAACCACTCTATTTTTTTGAATTACTTTATTGATTGCTTTCACCATCACGGATAAACCTTCTTGATTTACAAAGTATCCTCTTCCTTCTAATGGTAGGTATTCTTCATGGTTGAATTTTTCAAATTCACCAGCATCTTTTAATTCATAAGTCGCCCACTCGCCAACTTCATTCATATCCGTAAGTGTTAGATACTGACTTGTTTTAATTTGATAGACAAATACTACATTCGGTTCATTATAAAAATAGATAAATGGATAATTAACTTTGACCTTAATGAAGATCAACTCCTTTTTATAATTAGCATCTAGGAATCACAATTTCATATATATTACAAACGGACAAGGAAAGGAGGACGAACAGTATGTTAAGAGTTTTCATTTTCACTTTCTTAATCGTATCATTCTTAATCAGTCTTTATCTATATGTTTTTACCAAAAATAGACAGAAGGCTATCTAAGTCATCACACTAGAAAGTTTTATGTCTGGGCACTATATCGATCAAAAAACTAGTGTCATTCATTCCATAAACAATTTTTTTGACACTGATGGCCATATCGATGGATTTGATGACGGCGACATGGATGATGGCGGAGAATGAATACTTTCACATTTCTTTCATTTAAATAAGCTCTTAGAGATTACATATTTTTTCCACAGAAGGAAATAATCACATAGAAGATTATTTTCGAGAGGAAGAATGAACTGTGGACGACTTATTTATAGCCCGGTCCTTATTTGGGACGACGATGGCCTTTCATATTATTTTTGCCACAATCGGTGTGGGTTTGCCGCTAATGATTTTAGCTGCGGAGCTTACGTATCAGAAAACAAAAGACCAAGATTATGTCGTGATGGCAAAACGATGGACGAAAGCTTTTGCTGTCCTCCTCGGAGTTGGTATCCCTACAGGAACCATCGCTGGTGTTCAATTGTCATTATTATGGCCAGGTTTCATGGAAGTGATTGGACGTGTCATGCCCCTTCCCTTCCAAATTGAAATCTATGCCTTTTTTATTGAAGCCTTATTTATGTCCATCTATGTTTATGCGGCAGAACGAATCGCCCCATGGATGAGAATTGCAAGCCTCATCCTCGTTGCCATTGGCGCATTATCCTCAGCAGTATTGATTACAAATGTCCATGCATTTCAAGGAACACCCGCAGGATTTCGCTATGAAAATGGACAATTTACAGATATTAATCCGTGGGAAGCCTTTTTTAACCCAAGCTTCTTCGTCACCGCTGGTCATGTCGCCTTGTCAGCCTATGTCGTTGGTGCATTTGTTGTGGCTTCGGTTGCTGCTTTTAAAATGAGGAAACATGAAACTGGAACAAGAGTGTATCAATTACATCAAAAAGCACTCAAGCTAACACTTATTTTAGGCTGCCTTTTTGCCTTTTTGACTGCTTTAAACGGACATGAATCGGCACAATATTTACATGAATATCAACCAGAAAAGTTAGCTGCCGCCGAAGGCTTGTTTGAAACCCAATCCCACGCCCCTCTTGCCATTGGCGGAGTGACTGACAAAGAAACGAAAGAGATTAAAGGAGCCATTGAAATTCCATGGGCCCTAAGTTTTCTCGCTGGAAATAGCTTCGATACAGTCGTTGTGGGTTTGAATGATTTTCCTGAGGACGAATGGCCACCCCTTTTTATCCATACTCTTTTTAATGGCATGGTTGGAATTGGTTCCATCCTTATTGTGATTCCGTTACTAGTTTGGGCTTGGAGAAAACTTTTAAAGAAAGACCATTATCCAAAACCTCTGCTTTGGATTCTAGTATGTACCGGTCCTTTAGCTGTTCTTGCGATTGAGTTCGGCTGGATTTTTGCCTGTACTGGACGCCAACCATGGGTCATTTATCGAATCTTAAAAACAGCTGAATCAGCTACGACCGCCACTAATTTAAGTACCCTATTTATCTTATTCATTGCAGTTTACATCATTTTAGCCATCGCAGTCGTGCTCGTATTGCTCTATTTTTTCAGAAAAAATACCGAACTCGACGACATCGAACGTGCTGAAAAGAAAAATGTCCCGCTCTACAGCTCAAATACATAGGAGGAGATTCAAATGGCAGATGCACTCATCGCAATTACCGTGCTTTGGGGATTCGTCTTTATATATGCTGTCATGGCCACGATGGATTTTGGTGCTGGCTTTTGGTCAATGGTCTACATCAATCGAGAAAAAACGAGAGCCACAAACATCGCGAATCGCTATTTATCTCCTACTTGGGAAGTGACGAATACATTCATTGTTGCTTTAGTAGTGGCAGTGTATAGCCTTTTTCCGACGGCAGCATATAATCTTGGGACAATCCTACTTATTCCAGGTAGCATCATTCTCCTTTTGTTGGCATTACGTAGTGCATTCTTAGTTTTTTCAAATATTGCAACTGAATATAAAAAGCCCCTTACATATATCTCAGGAATTGCTGGAATCATTATCCCTGGGCTTTTGATAAGTGTGTTGCCAATCACCCATGGAAAGTTTGTCGATTATGGTGATGGCTTCGCGAATTTAAACTTGGGCCGATTGTTTTCTAGTCCAAATGTTTATGCATTCATCGGATTTGCGATCTGTAGTACTCTTTTTCTTTCATCCTTGTTATTAGCAGACTACTCGAAGACCGCTGGGGAAATGGATGCCTATCGTGTCTATTTACGAGATGGTCGCATACTGGGTCCGATTTCATTGATATTCGCTTTCTTAATTATGTTTACCTTACAAAATGAAGCAGAGTGGTTGTACGAACGGATGATGGATGACCTACCTCTGTTGCTGATTTCTGTTGCCTTCTTTTTGATTATCGGAGTCGGTTTATACGCCCCTTCTATTTTTCAAAAAGGGGTTATGGGAATGCCTAGGCTATCCGTTATAGCAGCAACCTTACAATACCTAATTGCAAGCTATGTTTATGGAAAAGCGCACTTGCCCTATATCATTTATCCGAATGTCACGATTGAATCAGCTTTCACGGATCCGAATTCGTTTCGCGCGGTATTCATTACCTATATCGTCGGATTCGCCATACTCTTTCCGGGATTTATCTATTTTTGGAGTTTGTTTATGCATGATAAGAAGTACTTGAGGCAGAAGGGATAGAAAAGGGGCTGTGTCTTCAGCACCTTTTTTCTCGTACAGTATGTTTTTTTGGATTTTCGACGGGTGTATCCACTTAACGGAAGAAATTCCGTTTATTATGAAAAATTAAAGGTTATTAGGTGAAATAGACGGAGATTTTCCGCTAATTGACCTAATTAGCCTTAAAATCATGAAAAATGTATAGCTTAAGCGGAAAAATTCCGCTTATTGATAAAGAAATAGGTGAATTTCTTGATTTAGACGGAGTTTTTCCGCCTATTTTTCAATGTAATATACTCAACACCCACCTTAAACATAGCTTATTTTTTTGGAAGAACCCCGTTCGTGGTCTTTTCTAAGACTTTTCGCAAAATACCTCCACAGAAAAAGAGCACAATACAGACTACGGCTATAAAAATGAGGTGTTTGAAAAATATGTTTGTAAAATGACCTGCGATCCAATTACCGCCATAGTAAATAAGACAAAACACAACGATAATCGCAACAAGATAAGATATCACTACACACAACAGCTGCATTTTTGTCAGTTTCTTTAAGGTTTTTTTGTTTTTCAAGATGAGGTAAACCATTATTATAATAGACAATACCGATATGAAAATATCATTCATAATAACCACTCCTACCCAACCTTGATCTCATCTGAAGAATCCTATTTTATATACTTAGAACTATTACTTTATCAATCACTATTTGTATACCTTCTCTATGAATTTATATTAAATACTAATACATCGAATAACTTTTCATCAACATATAGCAATATTGCCCATTCTCCACGATAAGGAAGGTTTACACTTGATGGAGCGTGTGCATCGGCTCCGTTATTTTCTCCTCCAAGTTGTATCGACCATCCCCCAGTTAAGATTGGATAAACTGTACTCTCTTTTCTATGGTAGCCAACGACCGTTAATTCAGTTGGACTTTCTATTCCCCATAGATGCCACATCCATTTTTGGTTTATGTTAACACTTCGAATATCAGCACCAATTACACCTGATTTATTAAGATTCCCCAAAATATTATTGCCTATATGCACTGCTTTTCGATTCCAATCAATTTGTTCAAAATCCCTTTTTTGAACAAATTTCGGAAGATTTTCTGGTAAAAATATCTGTGTGGACTCCTCATTTTTGACCGATAATACTACATCTCCATACAACTTATTGTCTAAGTAAACCTCGTATTTCCAAAGTCCTGCATTTGGAATGGTAAAATCGACAATAGTAAATCTTTCTAGAGTCTCGTATCCTGGAGAAGGTTCAACTATCACTTGATTTGGAACTACATTTAGAATTTCACCTGTCTCTTCACTAATAGCATTTATCTCAATTTCCTTTCCTTTATATGCTTCAAAAGGTTCCTTAAAACTGAAGATATAGCCTGTTGGTTTACCTTCAGATAGAAAAGGATCTGGAAAGACACTGAACAATAGCTTATTTTTGCTATAGTAGTCTGTTCTAATCTTCCATTCACTTTCCAACGATTGCTTGGCTCCTTGATGTATCTCCTCATTCGGAGCAAAACTGCTCATTATTTCTGTGAAAAAGATTAGGACAAATAAGGATGCGGCTATAGGTGCTATCAAGTAAATATATAATTTAGGCTTTCTATTCGCTTTAAACTTTTCTTGTTGAAGTGCGGACCAAATCTTCTCTTTTTGTGCTTCGGTAAAGCGTGTCCCTTTATGAGTGGAAGAATTCATTGCTTTACGCAAATTTCTTAGCTCTTTCTCCATTCTATCTCCACCTTTCTAGAATTACCTTTAACTTCAACCTTGCCCTGTTCAGTCTTGTCTTTACTATATTTCTATTTATCTTCAATATTTCACTAATTTCATCAATGGATAATTCTTCATAGTAATAAAGCAAAATGACTTCACGATACTTTATTGGGAGACCTAATACACAAACTGATAAAAATGCCTCTTCGCTATTCTTTATTAGAGCCATCTCGGGTGATAAATCAGAAGCTTTTGTACTTTTAAGTAGTTCTTCGTTCATAATGACCCTTTTAAAAAATGAACTCTTTATAAGATCTTTACATTTGTTTATCGTAATTCTAAATATCCATGCTTTAAAAGATACAATGCTATGAATCTTGTCATATTCGTTATAACAAGTAATAAAGACATCCTGTACAATATCTTCTGCAAGATTCCAATCCTTGGTATAGTTATAGGAAAGCTTTGTTAGTCTATCTCCATACTCATTCATTGTTTTTTCAAACCACTTATTTTTGCTATTTAGGCTTTCATTATCCCACTTCGGCAATTTGTTCAAGACTATCCCACCCCATTTCCCACTTAATGCTAAGACGATTGATTTGAGGATTGGTTTCAATTTTTTTAAGACATTATGTATATTTGCAGGTTACCAAAAAGGACTTCCAGATTTCCGGAAGTCTTCTAATTCTAGAATATAAAATTACATCGTTAATAAAATCACTGTATAACTGGTACCATTTTTAAAAATTTGCGATAGAGAATGACTGCAAAAAGCGCTAGAAAAATGCTTAAACCAGTGTTTATATAAGCATACTTTCTCAATTCACCAATTGTTGATATCCTTTCAATATGCCCCAAAAAGTCTGCATAAAAAGAATCATCTAATATAGCATCAAAGTAGCCGAGGCCATGAACAAAAAGTCTAAGAGCCGAAAAAGCAAGTATCGCAGCAACACCTATACATATCCAACCTTTCAAATTCTTACCGCTCCCTCCTAAAATTTTCTTAAAGAGATTTTCTCGCTTTACTGATACAAACCCCTTGCTTCAGGTAACTTCTTGTATTCTTCTTTTGAAGAAACGATTTGATGGATGAAATCTTTAAGCTCCATCAGTTTCAAAACATCCTTTGGATAGTCACAATAATCAGCATAGGAAATACTTTTTCTTTGACCGTTCATCTCAATCTCCCAATTGGTTGGATGTGGTGGTTCAGAGATGCAATCACTCTTTCCTATGTTTAAGTCTCCCATAATATCTATTTTCAACATTTCATTATAAATCTGCTTTAACTCATCCTCTGATAGAGAAATATGAACCTCAATCGTCCCATCCTCAATAAGGTCCTTAACGACAATATCATTGAAGGTATCTATCTTTTGTTTCCCATATGTACCATAAGTCAGACTAAAATTGAATTCGTTTGGATCCAATTCAGAAGTTTTGTTTGAACAACCTACAATAACAAAGCATAAACTCAAAAATAGATAAATTCTCTTCAGCAAAAGTCACCTCCAAAAAATGGTTATTCTAATGGTACTTATTACACCTTTGTTGGTTATATTCCTGCAAACCATTCTAAAAATATAAGAAAAAAGCCCAAGCCATCTGTTTCAACAGAAGCCTGGGCCACCACGGAATAATCTATTCTTCCAACGCCATCTCCATAATCTCGTGAGTATATGCCTCATCTAGATTGGCTGGTTCTTTGATAACACCAAATTTATGAGCGATATCAGCCGTTTGTTTGAACATTTCATCGTCAATCTTTCCAATATTTTTCGAATCAAAACCTTCTGGCACCACAAGCTTCGCGACCTCTTCCATCATTGTTAACTGATGTTCTCTCGTACTGCTCCCCTCCTCTGCTTCCTTCATGACTGCGTCAACAGCAGCCTCTGGTTCTTCAATTGCCTTCTGCCAACCTTTAATAGAAGCTCGAATGAACTTCGCCGCTACCTCCTTGTTATCTTCAAGCCATTCTTCATTGGCAAAAAGATTATCCTCAAGCATCGCTACTCCTTCATCATTCATATCGATAACAGATAAATCACTTTCTGGAACACCCTGTTCAAGTACAACATGGTATTCGTTGTACGTCATAGCAGATGCCGCATCAATTTCGCCTGCAAGGAATTGGTCCATTGTAAAGCCTTGTTTAACAAAAGATAGGTCTTTATTTTGATCTAATCCATACTTATCAAAGAGAGCAAGGATTTCAAATTCATTTCCACCCATCCAGTTCCCAACATTCTTATCAACTAAGTCAGCTGGTGAATTAATCCCAGCATCCTTTTTCGAAACAAGGAGCAACCCACTCTTTTGATAGATTTGTGCTATTTCCACAAGAGGTAATCCTTGCTCTTGGTGAGGTAACAAGCTCGCTACCCAACCGATTCCAATTTCAGCTGCACCATTTGCTACCTGTTGTTCAGGAACAATATCTGGTCCACCTGGAACAATCGTCACGTCCAAGCCTTCGTCTTCAAAGTACCCATTTTCCAAAGCGACAAAGTAACCAGCAAATTGTGCTTGAGGTACCCATTTTAACTGGAGCTTAACAGGAACCAACTCACCATTAGATTCTCCAGAAGAAGAGTCACTTCCACAGCCTGCTAAAATGATTGCTGCGACCATAACCATCAAAACTACTAACTTTCCAAACTTACCTTTCATTCGCTTTCCCCCTATCATTTACTATATTGAGATTTTTGCAATAGACAAAAATCAAAATAACGGACAAGATTATGTTCGTTCTGAGGAATGCCATTTTAAAAAGATTTTCTCTAACCCTTCTATGATTAAATAGAAAAGAATCCCGACAATAGCTGCCATCACTATACAGGCCCAGCCAAGAGGCATTTTTGCAACTTTGACAGAGTTTGAGACTAGGTAGCCCAGACCCTTTGAGGAAAAGAAAAACTCTCCTACAATTGCACCAATCATACTTGCAGTAGTGTTGATTTTTAACGCTGTAAAAACATAAGGAAGGCTATTTGCTACGCGTAAATACCGAAAAACGTCGAACTTTTTTGCCGCATAAGAATGCATTAAATCTAAGGCTAGTGGATTGACATTCGTTATTCCTTTATGAGCGTTAATGGCCATCGCAGCCATCGTGACCACTGTGACAATCGCAACTCGTGAACCAATTCCGTCTCCAAACCAAAGATTCATAATTGGCGCAAGGGCCACAATCGGGACAGCATTTAACGCAACGACAACCAAGAGGCCTCCCTTTCCCCATTTTGGAAAAGCTGTTGCGATAAGTGCTAGAACAAATCCCAGAAATGAACCAAGGAACATTCCAAGGACGGCTTCTGACAAGGTATAGCCCATATAAGAAATAAGGATATCGATATTTTCAAAGGTTGCCTCAACAATAGACGAAGGCAGTGGCAGCTGGTATGTACGAAGCCCCAAAATCGTATGAAAAGCTTGAAGCTGCCATAGCAGAATAAAAAGAATTCCAGCACCGAGGGGCAAGGCTACTTTTTGCATATGACGGAATTTCCCTTGCTGGCTCTTCTTTGTCACAGAAGGAATGCTGACAATTGGCTGACTGACCCAACCAACTTCTTTTTCTGCTGGTTTACCAGCCATTAGTCCTCACCTCCAGTTTTTCGAAATTCTGGTTGCCATGGTGTTAAAATTCGTTCGAACAAAGTAATTAATAAATAGCTCACGATCCCAAGGAATGCACCAGTAATAACAGTAAGCCAAAACATATAATTATGGGATGGCCCGTAATAGAGATTTCGAAGCATGATGACCCCAATACCTTCAGTCGCTCCCATCAATTCGACTAAAATGGCTCCTGTTACAGCAAGTGGAGCAGCGATCTTTAAACCACTAAATAATCCTGGCAATGCCGCTGGCAACCTCAACTTCCAATAGATTACCCAAGGTTTCGCAGCATAGGAGTACATCAATTCAACCGCAGAAGGATCTGCGCTTCTTAGCCCTCGAAGCATATTGAGCGCGACTGGAAAAAATGTAATGTAGGCCGCGATCAAAATGCGCGAAATCTGATCGTCATGCACGATTCCGTATACGATTGGGGCTAAGCCAAGTATAGGAATCATTTGTGATGCAACCGCATAGGGAAATGTGAGCTGCTCCACCCATTTTGAAATACTCATCATTATCGCTAGAAAGACGCCTGCAATTGTTCCAAACAAAAATCCTAAAGCCGCATTCGAAAAAGTAACCGCTCCTTCTGCCAGAAGAACATCTGCATAATCAGGAAAGGTCCTTGCAAGTTCATGTAAATACGGTAGCTTTGACTGTGCTAAAGGAAGCTCTAGTACTTCAAGAAAAACCCAAGATAGACATTGCCAAACGATTAAGATTGAGACGGCCCAAACTATTACTGGTGCAACACGATTCATCAACATGGAATTCCTCATCGTCTACACCCCTTCAAAGCTGTCTCGAATTTCAGAAATTAATTCATAGAACTCCTTACGATTTCGCATTTCTTTTGTCCTCGGTCTTGGCAAAGGAATCTCCACAACAGCAGATAATCGACCTGGATGAGGTGATAAGACAAACACTCTGTCTGATAGAAAAATTGCTTCTGATATGCTGTGAGTGACAAAGACAACCGTGTTACTAACCTTGCTCCAAATCGATAGCAGTTCCTCATTCAGCCGTTCCCTCGAAAACTCGTCTAAGGCAGAGAATGGTTCATCCATGAGCAAAATCTCTGGTTCTATCGCAAGTGCTCTTGCAATCGCAACCCTCTGTTGCATTCCTCCACTTAGCTGCCAAGGATATTTTTCTTTAAAATCAGTTAAGCCCACTAATTCTAACAAGCTATCGACACGCTTTTCCCGCTCTTCTTTTCCAATACCCATCATTTCGAGTGGCAGCGTGATGTTCTTCTTAATCTTTCGCCAATCATATAAAACAGGACTTTGAAAAACGATTCCATATTTTTGAGCTAACCGCGCTTCTTTAGCTGTTCCACCAGCAATCTTAATTTCTCCGTTTGTTGGTTGAATCAAATCCGCCATAATCCGGAGAAGTGTCGTTTTGCCACAACCAGATGGTCCTAATAGAGAAACAAACTCTCCCTTTCGAATATCTACAGTCACTTCTTCAAGTGCTAATACCTCAGACTTATCCGTTTGATATCGCATACTCACATGGTCCAGTTCAATTTCAGGCACTTGCGTTGTTGTCATCTCGTACTCTCCCTTCCTTCCCATAAACGACCCTTATTGTGATGTTTTATTACATTTTAGCGATAACAATTGGCAAATACATTAGACAAAATGTCAAACAATCATCCTTTGTTAGAAGTTCTAACAAAGAAAAATCCCCTCAAATTTGAGGGGACCATTTTCAAAGCTTATTCAACTCATTCGTAATCGTTTCAATTGAAAATTGTAGGTCTTCATCTGTGATATTAAGTGGTGGTGCGAGAGTTAACACATTATTATAGCCTGCAACCGTTGCACCATTTTTTCCAATAATCACTCCTGATGCCTTACATCCAGCTATCACTTGATTCACCAACTCAACAGCTAGTGGCTCCTTTGTTTCTTTGTCCTTGACAAGTTCAATTCCTATGAGTAGTCCTTTTCCTCTTACATCGCCGACATAAGCGTTTTCCTTCAGAAGGTTAGCTAACGTCTCCTTCAAGAAAGATCCCTTCATTTTCGAGCGTTCAAATAATTTCTCTTTTTCCATGATTTCAAGGTTTTTAAGGGCTAGTGCACAAGCAGCAGGATTCCCACCAAAGGTATTGACATGGCGGAAGTAATCATAGCTTTCCGTTCCTTTAAAAGCGTCATAGATTTCTTTTTTCACAGCGGTTGCAGATAAAGGCAAATAGGCACTCGTAATCCCTTTCGCCATCGTAATGATGTCTGGCTTAACACCGTAGTTCATGAACCCAAACGCTTCACCCGTTCGACCAAACCCACAGATTACTTCATCGACAATCAGAAGGGCTCCGTGTTTTTGACAAACCTCCTGCACACCAGATAAATAATTCTCATGTGGCATAATCACGCCACCACCAGTAATGATTGGCTCCATAATCACAGCCGCAATTGTTTCACTCATTTCCCACGTCATCACACGGTCAATTTCTTCAACCGATTTAAGCTTAAGTGGATTCTCCTCAGGTTCACGGTACTCATCAGGTGGAGCAACCTTAATAAATCCAGGAGCAAGCGGTTCGTATTTGTACTTTCGCTCCGCTTGACCGGTAGCCGAAAGCGCCCCCATCGAATTGCCATGATAGGCACGGTATCTGGAAATAAACTTATATCGATGGTGATCACCTTTTTGTTGATGGTACTGCCTGACAATTTTAAAAGCTGTTTCATTCGCTTCCGACCCGCTATTCGAGAAAAAGATGACATACTCTTCACCAAGCATTTCATTTAATTTTTCTGCTAAAAGTATGCCGGGCCTATGACTTTGTGAAAGAGGAAAATACGCCATTGTCTTTAACTGTTCATAAGCGGCTTCAGCAAGTTCTGTTCGCCCATATCCAACATTCACACACCACAACCCTGACATCGCATCTAAGTATCTTTTTCCGGTATGGTCAGTTACCCAAGAACCTTCTGCCTTCTCCGCGATCATCGTCGCATCTGGATTATATGGCTTCATCGAGTGCCAGACATAATCCTTATCCTTTGTGGCAATATCTACTTCCGCTTCAATTCCAGTCATCTTCTCACCCCTCTAATAATCAAATCGAGATGTAATCATTTTTTTCTTTGTGTAAAAATTAACACCATCCTTGCCGTTAACATGTAAGTCTCCATAGAAGGAATCCTTCCAACCTGAAAACGGGAAGAATGCCATTGTAGCAGGTACTCCCACATTAATTCCGAGCATTCCCGCCTCAGCTTCTTCTCGGAATTGTCTGACCGCTTTTGCATCCTTTGTATAGATCGTTGCTCCATTTCCGTATCTTGATTTGCTAATGTATTCAAGCCCTTCGTCCAAATCCCTTGCGCGTAAAAGGCTTAGGACAGGGGCAAAAATTTCTTCTTTTGCAATCGTCATTTCCGGTTTTACATGGTCAAAAATGGTGGCACCTAAGAAATATCCTTCTTCTTTTTCCTTCATGTCCTTACGTCCATCTCGAATGAGGTTGGCTCCTTCATCTTCACCCTTTTCGATATACTCAAGCACTTTCGCTCGATGAGATTCGCGAATCACTGGTGTCAATAAAACCTCTTCGTCGAGTCCATTTCCCATGATCAAGTCATCCGCTTTTTCCTTAAGAGCCTCGACAAACTCATCTCCATCTCCGACAACCACTACGGCACTACATGCCATACAACGCTGACCTGCACTACCAAAAGCAGAACTGATAATGTTGTCGACTGCTTTTCCCATATCGGCATCTGGCATAACAATATGATGATTCTTCGCTCCTGATAAAGCTTGAACCCTTTTTCCATTGGCAGCTGCACGTTCATACACATACTTTGCCACCGGCTGTGAGCCGACAAATGATATCGCTTTGACATCCGGATGTTCTAGTAGACCATTGACAACATCATGTGTTCCATGAACAATACTCAACACACCATTTGGTGCTCCTGCTTCTGTAAATAGCCGAGCTAGTTCATTTGATAATAGCGGCGTCCGTTCAGAAGGTTTCAATACAAAAGTGTTTCCGCAGGCTACTGCAAGTGGGAACATCCATAATGGCACCATCATCGGAAAGTTGTACGGTGTGATTCCACCGACAACCCCTAGAGGAAATCGAAACATTTCCGAATCAATTGTTGGAGCAATCGTCGACAACGTCTCTCCCATCATCAGGGTTGGTGCCCCTGCAGCAAATTCAACGCATTCAATTCCTCGCTGAACCTCACCATATGCCTCGTTGTAGGCTTTTCCATTTTCCTGGACGATGAGTTTAGCTAGCTTCTTATGGTTCTCTGTTAGCAAATAGTGATATTTGAATAGAATACGTGCGCGCTTAGGAACTGGCGTGTTTTTCCACGACTTGAAGGCTTCCTTTGCAATCTGAACTGCTTCATCCACATCATCCTTAGTTGAAAGTGGCACCTTCGCAAGCAATTCCCCAGTGGCAGGATTCAAAACATCTAACGTTTCACTGCTTTTAGACTGAACCCATGCTCCATTCAAATAATTTTTCAAAACAATTGTTTCACTCTTAATTAACAATGCGAATCTCCTCCTTTTGCCTTATTATCGTTCACATCCATATTGCGTTCATTAGACACTGCGTTAAACAATGGCGAAAAAAAATCTACTATAAATTAATAGTAGATCGCTACAATGATAGAACTGTTTCAAGCAAAATATTGACGCCTTTTTCACAGTCGTCCCATCTTGTTAATTCTTCTTCACAATGGCTTTTTCCATTAATGCTTTGCACAAATACCATTACGGTTGGGATATAGCTTGCAAGAAACTGAGCATCATGTCCTGCACCACTATCCATTCGCTTATATGGATAGCCTAGGGTTTTACACGCTTCTTCCACTTTATCGCACAACTCTTCATTAAAGAAAACCGTTTGACGGTCCCAAAGCTTTTCTGCTGAAATCGAGCATCCTTCATTTGAGGATATTTTAGTCAATTCAAGAATGATTTCCTCCACCTTCTGAATGATTGCTGGGTTCTTGTGTCTCGCCTCAAGGGTAAAGACTACTCTATTTGGAATGACCGTATGAATGTTCGGATAGGCATTGATTCGACCCATCGTAAACACTAAGTCACTGTCTAGCGCCCGCAATTTTCCCCGAGCCTGAGCAATCATATTCGTTGCTGCAAAAAGAGCATCCTTTCGCATATCCATTGGCGTAGTACCAGCGTGGTCTGACTCGCCCGTTACAACAAGTTCGTAGCATACCATTCCGAGCACACTTTCTACTACAGCAACAGGTAATCCTTCTCTTTCTAAAATTGGACCTTGCTCGATATGTAGTTCAAGAAATGCCGTGGCTTCTTTCAGCCTCGCCTCTTCGTCACCTTCATAACCAATAGCCTTGAGTGCCTCCTCAAAGGTAATCCCATCTACGTCATTTTTAGCGAGCATCGTCGCCTTATCGAATTTTCCGGATAAAACGCCTGAAGACATCATAGAAGGCTCGAATCTTGCACCTTCTTCATTCGTGATATTCATGAGCATCAATGGTGCACTTGGTTTAACATTGTTTTCAACCAGTGTCCTGGCAACCTCTAGTCCTGCGATCACCCCAAGCACCCCATCAAACCGTCCACCTTTTTTGACCGAATCGAGGTGAGAGCCAATAACGATTGGGGGCTTACTATTGTCGACTTCTTCAAGGGTCGCATAAATATTGCCCATGTCATCGACCTTCACAGACATTCCAAGCTCATGACAGCATTTACAGAAATAGTCTCTCGCTAGACGATCTTCCTCGGATAAGGCCAGCCTTGTCACACCGTTGTTTTCCGTGCGACCAAAGTTAGCAAATTCCTCAAGAGTTTCTTTCAGTCGTTCACCGTTTATTAATATTTTCTGTTTTTCCATTTTCGATCCTCCCTATTGATTCTGTTGGATTACCTTTACGGAAAAATATTTACGCCCCTCCGCAGTTAAAATATGAAGGATTTCTTTCTCTTCTTCAGCTTTTTGGAACTCCACAAGAGCTCCTTCTAAATTCTCCTGGATATTAGAGATTTTGTATCCCTTTTGATAAAGGTAGTCAATTCGGTCCCGCTCCTGTAAGTAATGCTGGTAATCCGACATTAGGTTTTATCCTCCTTTCACATTTGTTGTACAGGGAAGAATTCATGGTTACCTTTTAGGCAGTACTCCTTCATTAAGGGCGCTATGAACGTTTCTTAGTTCCCTTTTCCTTGAGTTCCGCTTGATTAAAGGCAATATGAACGCTTCTTAGTGACCTTTTTCTTGTGCCCTGCTTCATAAAAGGCATTATAAACGCTTCGTAGTTCCCTTTTTCTCGAATTCTCTTTCATAAAGAGCAATATGAATAGTTTTATCCTACGACCAATTCACACTTCCCAGACAATTCGGGTAGCCCTCACTACGCACCTCAGCTAACCACTGACCCAACTTCTTCCGTTACCTTCTCTTCCCCATACTTCGCACGCTTCAAGTATTGTCCAGCACCTGCTTTTCCGACAAACTGCTTATCTAAAATCACAAACTCCCCGCGTGACAATACCGTTACGGGTTCGCCAACTACTTGTTTTCCCTCAAAGGCATTATAGTCCACTGCCATATGATGTAATTCAGCCGAAATGACTCGCTCTACATTCGGGTCAAAAATCACAATATCCGCATCTGCACCAACCGCAATCGTCCCTTTTTTCGGGTACAAGCCGAACAGCTTCGCCGCACGAGTCGATGTTAAATCCACAAACTGGTTCAGCGTGATTTTTCCTTTTTTCACACCTTCTGAGAACAAAATACTCACGCGATCTTCAATGATTGGCCCACCATTTGGAATTAACGAGAAATCTTCTTTTCCCAATGTTTTCTGTCCATCAAAATCAAATGAACATTGGTCTGACCCAATCGTTTGTAAAGTTCCTGATTTCAAAGCATTCCATAATACTTCTTGATTCCATTTTTCACGTAAAGGAGGCGACCACACATATTTTGCTCCTTCAAAATCCGGTTTCTCTAAATAGGATTGATCTAGAACCAAATACTGCGGACAAGTTTCTCCCCAAATATCAACACCATTGCTTCGGGCCTCAGCAATTTTACGAGCGGCCTCAGCACAGCTAACATGGACTACATATAGTTGGGAACCTGCAAGTGCAGTTAAGGTAGCTGCTCTTCCTGTCGCTTCTCCTTCTGCTTCAGGTGGTCGAGTTAAAGCATGGTAAATCGGGTCTGTATTCCCTTCAGCCAAAGCCTTTTTCACTAAGTAATCAATGACATCGCCATTTTCCGCGTGCACCATTACAAGTGCTCCTAATTCCTTTCCAGCCAACAGCGTTTTAAAAAGCGTTTCATCATCTGCTTGGAAAACATTTTTATAAGCCATAAAGACCTTAAAGGAAGTAATTCCTTCATTCTCAATGACCTTTGGCAGTTCACTCAATACTTCATCGCTTCCTTCGACGATCTGGAGGTGGAAGCCATAATCGATAACGGCTTTGTCTTTTGATTTCGCATGCCATGTATCAATCGCACTTTGCAGCGATTTCCCTTTCGAGGTTAAACAGAAATCAATCACCGTGGTTGTACCACCAAATGCAGCAGCGATCGTTCCTGTCTCGAAATCATCTTTCGTTACTGTGCCACCAAAAGGCATATCGAGGTGCGTATGGGGATCAATTCCTCCTGGAAAAAGGTAATTTCCTTTTGCATCAATGACCTCTGCTCCTTCAGTCGACAGTTTCGAACCAATTTGCGTAATGACACCATTTTCAATACATACATCTGCTTGATACGTATCACTTGCGGTTACTACGATTCCATTAATGATTACTTTTTTCACAAAATTCCCTCCTCGTTATTTCACAGTATCCACAGCACAACCTAAAGCTCCGATTGCTGCTTGTCTTTCATTCCATGTCATTGGAGGAAACTCATTTGGCAGCTCAACCAAATCGATTGCTCCATCTACTGGGCAGACAATGGAACATAAGTTACAGCCGACACAATCCTCCTCACGCACTCGTAAAATTGAGTTACCCTTTCCATCTTTTAACATGTCAATACATTGATGGGATGTATCTTCGCATGCGATATGACACTTATTGCAGTTAATACATACGTCATTATTAATTCGTGCAACAACCTTATAATTAAGGTCTAGATCTCCCCAATCGGAATACTTAGGAACCGCCTTTCCGACAATTTCGCTAACAGAAGCAATTCCTTTTTCATCTAAATAATTGTTCAAGCCTTCAATCATATCCTCAACAATGCGGAAACCATGGTGCATGGCAGCTGTACACACTTGAACACCTGTCGCTCCCATCAACATAAATTCAATCGCATTTTCCCAGTTAGAAATCCCGCCAATTCCAGAAATCGGAATATTAACCCTTGGATTTCGGGCACATTCTCCGACCATGTGTAGGGCAATCGGCTTCACCGCTGGCCCACAATATCCACCATGAGCACCTTTCCCAGCGACATGTGGAATCGTATTCCAACTATGAATATCTACACCTGCTAAACTATTGATCGTGTTAATCATACTAATCGCGTCAGCACCACCTTGAACTGCTGCTTCTGCTGTTACAGTAATGTCCGTGATATTTGGCGTCAGTTTCACGATAACAGGAGTTTGTGCCACCTCTTTTACCCAGAAGGTTTGCTTTTCAACAAGGGCCGGGACCTGACCAGACGCAGCACCCATACCACGCTCGGCCATACCGTGAGGACAACCAAAATTCAACTCAAGCCCATCAACACCAACAGCCTCAACTTTTTTCACAATCTCATGCCATTTATCTTGCTGCGGCTCCACCATTAGCGAAGCAATTATCGCATGGTTTGGAAATCGTTTCTTCGTTTCATAGATTTCCTTTAAATTCACCTCTAGAGGACGGTCCGTAATCAATTCGATATTATTAAAGCCAGCAACTCTTTGTCCGTTAAAGCTTACTGCTGCAAATCGTGAACTTGTATTGATAATTGGCTCTCCCAACGTCTTCCACACGGCTCCTCCCCAACCAGCCTCAAATGCCCTCTGGACCTGATATCCGGAATTGGTCGGAGGCGCCGAGGCAAGCCAAAAGGGATTGGGAGATTTAATGCATGCTAGATTGATACTTAAATCTGCCATTCTATTCCCCTCCTATTCTCATACCGTTTCCATCGTCGGCATCAACAGCTGATGGATGCTATAGGCGCTCTTTTTTCCTTGTTGAGCAGCGGAAACGACCATCGCTTCCCCTTGCCCTTTGCCAAAAATAACATCGCCACACGCAAATACTTTGGCGTTCGTAGTTTGAAAGGTTTCTGGATTAATTGTGACCACACCGCCATCATGTTCAATCTCAAACGCTTCAATTAAATCCAAATATCTTGACTGGCCAATTGCTTTAATCACAGCATCAACCTCTAATGTGAATTCAGAGCCCTTGATAGGTACAGGTCGACGTCGACCATCTTCTCTAGGCTCGCCTAATTCCATTTTCATACATTCGATTCCTACGACTTTTCCTTCATGACCAATAATTTTGTTTGGGGCTGTTAACCAACGAAACTCCACACCATCCTGCTTGGCAAAATCATATTCAAAATCGTAAGCAGTCATTTCTTCCAATGTACGACGGTAAAGAATTTTGACATTCTCCGCTCCTAAGCGCACCGAACAAGTAGCTGCATCAATCGCTGTATTTCCAGCTCCAATCACCGCCACTTTTTTTCCTAAAAGAGCATCCGTTATCGGCTTCGTTTTCGTTTCCTTTACAAATTCAATTGCATCAAAGACACCAGCCAATTCTTCACCAGGAATCCCCAAAGCTGGAACATGAGCCATACCAATTGCTAACAGCACAGCATCATAACTATCCAGGATTTCTTTTACTGAAATATCCCTCCCAACTCTTGTATTTGTTCTAATCTCCACATCCATGCTAGCTACTTGTTCAACCTCCCAATACGAGACAGCTTTCGGGAGACGAAAAGAAACAATGCCATACGTATTTAAGCCTCCTGCTTTTTCCTCCGCTTCAAAAATCGTTACATCATATCCCAGTAAAGCTAGCTCTCTTGCCGCAGATAAACCAGCTGGTCCACCGCCAACAATCGCAACTGACTTTCCTATCTTTTCGCCAACAGAAAATAAAATCTTTTCATTTTTCATTGCCCAATCGGTTGCATATCGCTGTAAGTTTCCGATCATAATCGGTTTGGTTGCATGATTTAAGACGCAAGCTCCTTCGCATAATTCTTCAGTTGGACAAACACGAGAACAGCTCGCACCAACTGGATTGGCACTCATTATCGTTTTCGCTGACCCTTTGAGATTGCCTGAAGCAATTTTTTTAATAAAAGTAGGAACATCAATTCCCGTAGGACACGCTTGTATACAAGGAGCGTCATAGCAATAGAGGCAGCGGTTTGCTTCTTCTAATGCCTCTCGATTTGAAAGACCAGCCTCAACCTCTTCAAAGTTCCTACTTAAATCTTCATACGAAATTCTTATGAGACTCATGTATTTGACCTCCTTTTTTAACCGAATTTTCTGATATTAAAAAGTATAGGTCTTGCCCTTTAGTGCTTCAATGGACACAATGTCAAATAAACACATTTGTTCTTTCAACGAATCACTCGTAATAAGGATGTTTCTTTTTCACTAGACATCAAATAACGATACGCATATAAAGCAAATTCTATTGCTGGACGTTTAAATGACTCCATAAAATCTTCTCCAAGCAATTCTTTGATCTTGTCGAGTCGATGATATAGTGTCTGCCTCACAATATAGAGCTCCTTGGCGGCATCCTTTTTAGACCCATTCGATTCTAAAAACACAGCCAATGTCTTCAAAAGTTCACTATTATGCCTTTTGTCGTGCTCAATCACTGAACCAATATATTCATTCATATATTCCTCTAGGTGACCTTGTTTTTCTAACAAAGATACCAAACGGAAAATATGCAAATTCTCGTAAAAGATTTCGTCAGAAATCCCAACCTTCTTCTGAATTTCTAACGATTCTTTTGCTGTTTTATAGCTATCTGAAATCTGATGAATCGATGTCGTATATTTTCCAACACCAAAATGTGGGGTATTATTAGAAGCTTGCATAAAAAGATCTGTCTTCTCAATTTGTTGCAACGCCTTTTTCATTCGTAGCTTCCAATCATCTTCTCTGAGGTTCAATAATACGAAGTTCAATTCTTGATGGTCTTCAACTGTATATAGATACAGTCCATAATTTTGAAAGATATTTCGAAAAATCGATTTGTAATAGGAATAGGTTGACTCATCAATTCTTTCATCAATCTCACATACACATACAACTACGCCATATGGATCGACAGTTGGAAAAATGGATCGGAGTGTTTTTTCAAGCTGTACCTGAGAAAGTTCCCCGTTTAACCATTCCTGAATCCATTGCCTTTCCTTGTATTTATTCTGTTCTTCTACGTAGAAAATCCGCAGCAAATCTTGAGAAATAGCTGTTGCACAACGGTCAAGGACTACTAGGTCATAGTCACTAACCATTTTATCTCGAGGAAAAATGATTAACTCGGCGAATTTATGGCCCAGAGTTTGTATGGATTGACCTGCATAGTCACTTGAAGGGGTTTGAAATTGCTTGTTTGGGTTATATATGCGCTCTTGTTTATAGTTTTCTACTACGCGGTGATAACGCTCTTGTTCTTTCATATTTTGAACAGGAGCGAACAGTACCTCATCCCCATTTTTCGATAGATAGAGGACCTGTAAATTTAAATGTTCATTTAGTAGATTCAAAACTCTTTTAAACGCATTGGGTAATAGAAGGGTTTGATTAAGTTTTCTTGAAAAGCTTTCTAAATCACTAAGCAGCTTATACTGGTTATTCATTAAATGCGTGTTAATGGATTGTGTAATGTCAATAAATCGGACTTCTTCATGAAAAACAATAATTGGGAAATGGTGCTCCTTTGCAAGCACGATCATGTCCTGAGGGATTTCATTTTTGTATTTCACAAGCTCCACACAAAGACCAGCAGCGCCTGCTTCAATTAGTTCTTGTAAGTAAGATGTAGGCTTGATTTGTTCTCCCCAGCCAACTCCTGTCGAAAGAATTAGTTCATTTCCGTTCAAAAGAGCTCCTATCTCTGGTACTTCCATTACATGGACCCACCTGATCACTCGTTCAAGCCCTTCAGAACCAGCAACGACCGTCGCGTTTGAAAAACATGGATTCTCGAGCACCTGACGAACTGTGACTACAAAAGCTCCCATATTACTCCCCCTCGTTCATTTTTAATGCTAGTAAATGTAACATATTTTTCCTATCCCTTCTATCTTCTTGTAAAGTTTTCTGACACGGTTTCAATTGCAAACAAAAAAAGGAAAAGAAGAGACAAAGCTCAACTTTTCCTATTGGTGTTCAAAGTAGATTAACCTCTTACTTCAACGGAATCCAGATCTCAGAATAATAGTTTGGATCATTTGGATTTTCCGCTGGATATACCTCTAACTCAGGTGTCCCCGCATGCTCATATTGATGGGAAGGGAACCATTCTGAGAAGATTTGCTTCCATGTTTTTTGCATAGCATCTGGCATCGGTCCATGTACCTCAAACACAACCCATTTTGAAGCTGGAATATCAAGCGTTTCTAAATTCCCCACTTCAGTACTATTCGAATTCGTTGCAATCCAATAATCAATTTTATCCGGATGTTTCCCTCTATTGTCAACACAAACCCCTAGCACCCCTTTCAATTCACCGTCATTCAATGAAATCAACAAATCGTTGGTTCCATCCGCATGTACCTCATCCCACATTTTTGGAATTTCCTTTAGATTTTCATCATTCACTAACGAAAACTCTCTTTTTACTCCGATTACCTGAAATGCATCCTTCTCAACAATCTGATACCTCATTGGTTCTGCCCCTTTCAAATTCACCTGAATGATCAGGCGATTATAAGATTTCAGCCTCCCCTTATGCTTCCGTGCCTCAGAGGGTGTTATGTCATGCTGTTTACGAAAAGCTTTCGAGAAAGCCTCGGGAGTGTCATAGAGATATTTGAGGGCAAGATCGATAATTTTCACATCTGTATTAACAAGCTCCTGTGCAGCCAATGACAACCGTCTTCGCCTGAGATAATCTCCAACAGAAATATCGGTTAAAATGGAAAAAGTTCGTTGAAAATGAAATTGTGATGAATTAGCTACTTGCGCAATATCCTCAATCGAAATTTCCTCTAACAGATTCTCTTCCATAAAATCAATGGCTTTTTGTAATGATTCAACCCACCCCATATGCCTCACTCCTTAAATCAATCTTAGCAATCTGAAAGAAAGCAATCCTGTCATTTCCTGCTTTCACATGACGGGCCAAGTACCTATCCACATACTCCTAAAGGATTTCCATCCGGATCATAGAAGGTAAAGAATCTAGTATTTCCCTCACGATCAATTTGATTTACCTTAACCCCTTTTTCTACTAATCTTTCATACGTTTTTTCAAAATCTTCAGGGATAAAGTTATAATACTTACCTACACCAAAATCATTTTCAGGGAACTTCATCGGTTGATGATTCACAGTTCTCACAAGACAGACAACTGTTTGAGACTCTCCCGATATTCTCAGAACAGCGGCCTCTTCTTCCTGATATACTAATGTAAACCCAAGTACTTCCTCATACCACTTTGCCGATACATCTGGATTATTAACAGGAACAAAGACTCCTTCCATACCTTTTAAGAGTGACTTTTCACTTTCCTCGGAGGTCGGTAAAAGCTTCGCCATATAATTCTCATTTAAATATTCAGCACCAATTTTAACGGAGTGCTTTTTCGTCCCTTCAATTTCGAATCCCATTTTTCGATACAACGCTATCGCTGATTCATTTCGCTGGATAACGGTTAATTCTAATCGGTGAATTTGCTTTTCATTCGCCCACACATCCAATTGTTGAAAAAGTTTGGTTCCAATCCCCAATCCTCGGTATTGCTTTAATATCCCAATAACAAGATAAACAGAATGCTTGTCTCGTTTGGCTGTGCCACCTATCGCGATCAAATAGCCAATCAATTCATCATCTTTTTCAGCAAGAAAAATAGTAGAATTATGTGATTTCTTCATTCCTTCTAGTCTCTTAACCTGTTGCTCAACCGTCAAGTTTCGTTCCCCTGGTTCCATCAACATAAAGTCAGATTCACTTTCAACCTGTTTAATTAAATCAACGAATTTTCCAGCATCCTCTAATGTAATTTCTCTAATTTTCATGGAATCGCCCCCTTTTAAACTTTTTCACTTCTATTTCTATAGAGACATAACAATTTCCTTTTAAATGCCAAAAAACGATGCTTTTTCTAAGCATCGTTTTTAATATAGGTTTATAGACCTACTCAGTTTTTTCTTTGAGAAGTTTGATGTTGCATAATTAATTCATCAAGCTTTTGGCTATATTTGATTGTTTCTGAATTTAATAATCCTTTATTATATCCAGTCTTCATCATTTTGCTTCTAAGGTGTTCAATGTTCTTATGTAAGTCTGTGTGTTTTGTATCTATCTTCACGGATAAATCCTCCTAAAAAAACAATATCAGAGAAATTATTACCTATTATAACAGTAAATGGTATTATCTTGTAAACTTATTTTACAATATTTTTGACAAATTTTCAGCCATTCAAACTTAACTTAGAAAATTTCTCCTAGGATAAAGTATCTATTTAGTGGATAAAATATGATATTTTACATAAAAAAAGACTGTCACGAAACAGTCTTTTCATCATCCTTAATTTTTTGTACTACAAATCCTAATAGAAGGTAAACGATACCTATCCCGAAAACCAACCATTCAATAAGACTCCCCATTGCTCCCCTAATGATAAAGAAAGAAATGAGAGCTGCTATTCCAGTGAAAAAACTATACATCATAAAGAATTTTCTCCAACTCGGGCGGTTGAGCTTGAAAACGCCTATGGAAGTAATTAATCCAAGGATTAAGAGGACGCCTACTATTAACAAGAGTGATATCACCCATACTATTGAACTGGCGAACCCCATAGCTAGTAGGATAGCAAATGATAAGGTTAGCGCCAAAATAATCATTAATGGCACCACAATTACTCCTAATAGTAAAGCGAGATTTTTCCAATTGATTTCAGAATTCATCACTTATCACCTAAATAAGTCTTTTCGAGTTCTTCCTCGATAACTCCATTATCTAGATAGACCTTATACGCTTTTGCATTTGGTCTAGAAGTTACCACCTGATGAAGTTCTTCATCAATAAAATGAAGAGCTGCCCCATCATCTACCCCATATCCAGTAGATAATTCTTTTGCTTCAATTAATTTCCGATAGGCTGGTTGTCTATCAACTTCCCCATCATAATGCGGGCAATAGCTACCTTTCAGGAATCCAAGTGCGCCAATCGGATCCATCCCTCCGAAAGAACCTGTGACTCCTTCTTCAAACCAGCAAATCGCCCCTGCACTGATTCCAGCAATTATAATACCTTGATTCCACGCCTTTTTGAGGATGGCATCTAAGCCCCATTCCTTCCATAGGGCCACTAAATTTTTCGTATTTCCTCCACCGACGTAAATAATATCTTTATCTAAAATAAACCCTTCCAAATCTCTCGTTGGAGGAACAAATAGAGATAAATGGGATGGTTCACAATTCATTTTTTCAAAAAACTGATAGAAACGTGAAATATAATCCTCTGAATCTCCACTCGCAGTTGGAATAAAGCAGATTTTTGGTCTTTCCTTATTTGATTGTTTAAGAATATAAGTGTCTAATAGTGGGTTTTCAGGTTCCATCGAGAACCCGCCTCCACCTAAAGCGATGATTTGTTTCATAAAATAATACCCTCCCTCCTTAAATATTTCTACAAATGAATACAATTTCCTCTATAATTTTCGCACAAACATTTTCTCGATTTATCAAGTCATCAACAAACAATCATCTCATTTGTTTATATTTCGTTTGACTAAACATAAACTTTTTATTAATATGTTTGTATATTAGCAAATAGATCAATTAACCGTTTAGGACGTGTGAACACAATGGATGTTTCTGAATTATTTTGGAATGCTTCATTAGAAGAATTAAAAAGAGGTTATATCGAGGAAAAGAACGTCTATACTTGCCTCCTATGTGGCAAGAAAATCGATAAAGGAGTCATTTATCCATACAATGATGTTCTATATGAGGCAGAGCGCTTCATTCGCATTCATATTGAATTGTCTCATCAATCTGTTTTTGATTACCTACTTGGAATGGATAAGAAACTTACTGGACTAACCGAGCATCAAAAAGGACTACTCGATCTTTTTTACCAAGGAAAAAGTGATACAGAGGTACAAACTGAGCTAGGAATAGGAAGTACCTCAACCATTCGCCACCATCGTTTCGCGTTAAAGGAAAAGGAACGACAAGCGAAAACTTTTTTAGCATTAATGGAGCTGCTAAAAGAAAAGGACGAATATGCACCCGCCTTCATTCCTGTTCATAAAACTGCGAAAATGGTTGACGAGCGTTATAACGTTACCGAAGAAGAACAAGCAGAAATGATTAAGAAGTTCTTTTCCAATGGGAAATTAAAGAAATTCCCTTCAAAGGAAAAGCAAAAACTAGTAGTATTACAGGAGATTACGAAACAATTAAAAGTCAATCATGCTTACGACGAAAAAGAATTGAATCAGTCTCTAAAGAAATGTTATGAGGATTACGTATTAATTAGAAGGTATTTAATCGAATATGGATTTATTGATCGTAAGCCTGATGGAAGTCAATATTGGCTAATAAAATAAAGTAAGGTGATAAAAATGGTACGTAAAAAGGAATTAAAACAACAATTTAAAGAAATAGAAGTACAAGCTGGTGTTTATCAAATTAAAAATACGGTAAACGGAAAAGTATTCGTTGGTAGTACGAAAAATTTAAAAACATTAAATGGATTAAGATTTATGCTTGAAACAAACGGTGGTAATTCCATTTATACCGAGGTTCAAAAGGAATGGCATCAATTCGGTAAGGACGCCTTCCATATCGAAGTTTTAGAGATCTTAAAAAAGAAAGAGGAGCCCTACTATAATGAGAAAGAAGCATTAGAAGAGCTCGAAAATAAATGGTTAGAGAAACTTCAACCATATGGTGAAAAAGGCTATAACAAACCAAAAACTTCATAAGTCTATGAAAAGTCGATCACAAGAATCGACTTTTTTAGATCTTAACCGATTTCTTCACATCTGCTTCTTCTGAAATTCGGATATCTTCTCGATATTCGACTAAATCAATCTGGCAGCCTGGCCCGATATGAACATGTTTTCCTCGAACAGTCTTCGCTTTCGTATGTTCGAGCTCGAGCACATCCCCCTCAATCATATCAGCCATAAGCTCTTTATTTAAGATGGAAAATAACTTATCCAATTGCATGAAGCTCTGTTTATCCCTTTTCACCGAGATCGTCTCCCCACCAATTTCTTTTACAGATGAACGTCCACTTAATGAGATAGCAATCGTGTCTGCATTCAAAAGACCATCAATCGTAAAAACACCATTTAATTCAGCATTTTCAACTTCACAATCCCCTTCAATTTTCATCATGCCATTTAGTTCCAAATCTTTTCCCTCAATACTATTCAAAAATGTTGACTTCCCGTTGATTTCCATCGATTTAAAGGTCACAAGTCCTTCATTCCTTGAATGACCATTAATCGTCATTTCTTCGACGTAAACACCATCAAGCATTTTGGAATGCCCATTTACTTCTACAACTTTTGCATTGATTTCTCCATGAACAACACCATGTCCATTAACGATTACCCGTTCAAATGAACCCCCACCTGATTTCCCATGTCCAGAAATAATTAAGTCCCCTTTTTGTTCTACAGTCATTTGTGAAATCCTCCCATTAGATCTTTTTGGCTTCTCCAACTTTTGAATCTCTATTTTCAAAATTCTCCCGGTATTCCACTAACCCAATTTGACAGCCAGGACCAAGCTCAATGTCATTCCCTCTCACGACTTTAGCAGTTGTATACTCAAGATAGATTGTGTCTCCTTCAATCAAGTCAGCCTCAAGTCTGTACTTCCGATTTAGTAAACTCTTACTTTTAATCAGAATTTCTTCTCCACCAATTTCTGTTACAGCACTCGGTGCCATTTGTAAATTGACAACTAATTGACCAACATTTTGAGAACCCTCAATATCAAATCCACCTTTGACATTCATCTCTTCTACTTCTATATTTCCAGATGAATTCAAAAATCCCTTTATTTTTAAAAGTTCGGTTCGAATGGACCCAACATTTAATTCTCCGGTCACTTTGACCTCCTCACTAATGAGGTCACCCTCTACATCACCTTGGCCAGTAATTTTGAAATACTGAAAAGTGGCATCCCCTTGTACCGTACAACTTCCAGTAAATTTTGCTTCTTTTGCTACTACATTCCCACTAACGATCCCGTTACCGGTAATCGCTACTCTTTCATAATCTCCACCAGGGTAAGTTCCATCCCCAACAATTTTCAAATCCTTCATCGCATAGTTCCCCATCTCAATAACCACTCCTCACGAACACATTGAATACTTCATTAATGACATCTTCAATTTTCAAGTGCACGGCCACCTTTGTTTTGGAATCTACGAAAAATGGGCTAGCATTTGTCACAAGTAGCACTGTTGCAACACCTAATTTTCTTAAAACTACAATAGACGCATGGTTTTTTTCCAGTTTCGGGTAATAGTCCGACAAAGTTTGAATCAGTTGTTTTCCTTCTTCCCAGCCAATTTCTCCAGTTTCCAAAGCTTTATCTAGAATGTACAAATACAATGTTGTTTGAAACGTAATCGTCTTAAGCGTCCCTTGCTGCTCTTCGTAAATTTGAATCGCATTCTTCGAAACAATGTTATGTTTCTCGAAATCCTCTTTAGACAATTTGATGTCTTTCGTATTGGGTGAGAATGCGTTCGCTAATTCGTCGAGAGAAAGGTCCTCTTTTAATTCCTTAATCCTGTTCACGCGCTCAAGTATCTTTTCTTTCGGAAAAAATGTTTCTTGCCCTGTGAAAGTTGACTTTCTAATAAACCAATCCTCAGGAATTAATTTCTTTCTTTTCCAACGATATAACTGACCGTACGTAATATTCGTTTCTTCTAGGAGCTCCTTTTTTGATATGAGTGTTTCATCCATCCTATTCACCTCTTGATGATAATGTAACATAACACTGTTACGTTGTAAAGAGGATAAAAAAACAAGGTAGTTACACCTCGTAAAATCAATCTGAAGTCCTTATTATTTTTTACTATTTCCAATGATTATATTGATACGCTGCTGTTCTTCCTCCTTATCCAAGTACTCAAAAAAGCCAAGTTGATTTCCCCATGGGTCAGAAAAAGAACCCCATTTTACTGGTACCTCAGGTCTTGAATGAATTTCGAATTCTTTGATCCCTAACTCTTTTATGAGCCTTTTTCTTTCAGCCTCAATATTTTTCACTCCAAAACGTATCGGTCCATTTCCTTCTGTAGGAGTCTCTTCTGATACCTGCAACCAACATCCCGGAACTAGCTCCCACTCTGCAAATCCTTCATGTGGAATATAATCAGGTTTCTTATTTAAAACCGTTTCGTACCACTCTTGACCTTCTTTCATGTTTGATACTCTCACCTGATTCGTTACCTCAAAAATCATCGTCGCTCCCCTCCAATCCATCATTTTTTCTCAGCCTTCGCTATAATAGACGCTTACATTACTCCATATTGTTGTCCAATTCTTTTTCCTGACTCTATTGATATACTTGCTCATCCTTTCATCGGACGCTGCAAAATATGGTGTCGGCCTTACCTCAAGATTGGCCAAATCATCTATGCCATGTGGAGCAGATAGCAGAAGATTGTTACACTCATCTAGTTTTACCCCCAAAGCTGTTGCAGTTTCTGGAAACTTCGAAATAGCATCCACTGACGAACGATAAGGAGAAAAACTATTTCTCAAATGCATTCTTGCCTCATTCTTAACCGACCAAGGAATTGTTGGCAGCATCTCTTGAAGTTTTTCTTCTAGCCTTTTCTCCTCCTGTTCATCAATATTACTCGGATCAAAATAGATGACATCTATGTCAGGCATCGGTGTTCTTTGCTCAAATTGATGTAACACATCCCAAATTTTCGAACGAACAAAACCAGCACAAACCCACCAATCGGGTTGATCTAATAGCTTAACAGTTTCTAAAATCTCCATCATCCACTTATCACTTTCTATAAGTGAAATTATCTCTTCACTAGTTAGCATCATAATTCTCCTTTGATGTATTTCACTTCTTCTATTCTCCTTTAAGTACAATTTCTCCTTTTTCTTCCACAAAATTATGTTAAACTAAATCTTAAATTATCTGAATTTATCAACCAAAAAAGGAGCAACTAGTATGAATGATTTTTTAACCTTTTTACTACTATCATTATTTGTTGTAATGAGTCCTGGAATAGATACCGCCCTCATTACAAAGAGAACGATTTTACAAGGACAACAAGCAGGTTTTAAAATCGCACTAGGTATTACAACGGGTTGCTTAGTTCATACCTTTGCAGCCGCCTTGGGACTATCTGCGATTTTAATGCAATCTGCTCTTGCCTTTGAAATTATTAAATATGTAGGAGCCGTCTATTTGATTTACCTTGGTTTATCGTCTTTTATCAAAAGAAAAAACAAACAAGTGTTGCAGACGCAACCAGAAGTAAAAAACTCCGCTTTCAAACAAGGCTTATTATCCAATGTGCTCAACCCAAAAGTAGCAGTTTTTTTCATCACCTTTTTACCGCAATTTGTATCAACAGATACAAATACGTCCTTACAGCTTATTCTCATGGGAACCACGTACACGTTCCTATCAATTGCATGGTTTGTCATATACGTCCTATTTATCAATATTTTACGCGAATGGCTTATGTCTCCGAAGGTCCAAAGTGTTATAGATAAATCCACAGGCCTTGTTTTGATTGGATTCGGTTTGAAATTAGCGTTGGATAAGCATAATTAAATACTTGTGCATCCTTCTGGTCGATTTTAACGGATATTTTCTCATTGTAAGGAAAAAATAAACAAAAACAACTAGGGGGATTTTCTTTTGGAAGAGAAAAATTCGCAGCAGCTAGAAAAGCTTACATCCGCTGAAATGGGAAAGCTATGGGCAACTTACATGGGAAATAGCATGTCAAAATGGATTCTTACATACTTTCTTAGACATGTGAATGACAAAGATGTTAAGCATTTGTTAGAGCACGCCCTTCGGTTAAGCGAGGAGTTTCTCGAGACAATTACTCGCATTTTTGAAATAGATACCTTTCCAATTCCACAAGGATTTACAGAAGAAGATGTGAATCTAGATGCTCCTCGATTATTTGAGGACCAATTTTATGTTCATTATTTGAAATATGCTTCTAAGGCGGGGATGAGTCTATATAATGTAGCTGTTCCGTTAATGTATCGAAAGGATGTTAAGGATTTTTTCATTCATACAACATATGCAACTATCGAATTAATTGAGGAAATCAATAATATTTTAATGAAGAAAGGATTCATTCTGAAACCACCGTCCATTCCTGTTCCCGAAAAAGTGAAATGGGTAGAGCAAGATTTTCTAAATGGCTATTTTGGTCATGTTCGTCCGATGCATGCATTAGAGGTCACTCATCTATATGATAATATCGAAAACAATATAGCAAGTAAGGCACTTATTTTAGCATTTAGTCAAGTTGCCCAACAGGAGAAAATCAGGGAACTATTCATTCGAGGAACTAATATGACTCAAAAAGCAGTTGAAACCTATATGCACTATCTAGGAGAAGCAAGTTTGCCATCCCCCTCTTTTATCGACCATTTAGTAACTGAATCTACAGTACCACCTTTTTCCGATAAATTAATGCTTTTTCATAAAGTTGATATGTTTTCAATGAAAATTAGGAGCTTTGGCAATTCAGCAGCTGTCAACGGTCGTCATGATATTGGATTTATGTACACAAGATCATTAGTAAACATTACTTTATTTGTAGAGGATGGCGTGAAAATTATGATTAACAACGGATGGATGGAGCAACCACCAGAAGTCATCGATCGAAAGAAACTACTTTCTGAGTAACATGGAGAAAAGCTGCCTTCATTGGCAACTTTTCTCATTCACCAAATTTCCTTCGCCTTTTCTAAATGTTCGAGACTAACCAAACCTTTTTGCATTGGAAGAGGACAGATTTTGTTATGCTGCTTAATTTTCTTATTGATTTCTTTGACATCCTTCTCCGTTTGGCAGGCATGAACCAGTCGAGAGATATCCTTTTGCAGTTTTAACCATGGTGGCAGGAAACCTGCATCCTTGGCTATCTTTTGAAAATGCTGAAACGTATCCATCTGAAGATAGTCTTTCGAAAGAGGCTTTCCTTTCCCTTTGACGTCAAAATTGTCTTTTTGCCCAGACCTTTCTAAAATCTCACCAATTAAATCATTATATTTACGTTCCATAGGTACCTCCCATTTCCCACAACTATTCGTCATTCGGATTAATGATTGCTAATACCTGATGATCTTCCCAACGATTATTAATTTTGACATTTTTCCGTGCGATTCCTTCTTTATGGAATCCACTTTTTTCAAGAACACGAATGGAACCAATATTATGTGGCATCACACCTGCTTCAATCCGATGCAATTTCAACTCACTAAAAGCATATTCAACCAAAAGCTGTACCGCTTCTGTCATATACCCTTTCCCATTGTGTTTTTGATCAAGAAAATATCCAATGAAAGCACTTTGCAGAGAGCCGCGTATGACTTGAAAAAGATTGATTGTACCAATCAAGTTTTCATCTAAAAATACGCCAAATCGATATTCTTCATCTCTTTCTACACTCTGCTCCCATTCTTCGATTAATTCCCTTTGCTTGGCTATCGTATAGTAATCCTCTGTACGAATCATCGAAAACTGTTCAAAGAAAACTCGATTAATGATCTGTAAATCTAGTAAACGTTCCGCATCCGCTAAGGTAAGTGGTCTTAAATTAATGCGTTTTCCCTGTAACACTTGCAACACCTCTGGTAACATCATGCCATAACCACCATTAAAATGAAAATATTATGAAAACACAAATCTTTTTCCACCGTCATACATATAATGTTTATTAGACTTACTTTTTCTATAAGGGAGGGATGTTAATGACAGAAGGATTTAATTATCGCGATTTTTATCAAATCTCACCTATACCCATTAATGAAACGGATTTACAAGCAATTGAATACGAAGATAAATATCAAAAATTGTTTGCTGGTTTTACCCATTGGTTGATAGCATTAGAAGGTCTTGAAGCGCGTGAAAAAAAATACAGCTGGCGCGTCGTAATTTTCCCTTCAAATGAAATAGGCTCATTTAATAAATTTCTTCCCTACTTTCAATCACCCTATCATACAACATTTCATGATGCCGTAGCCTGTTTAAGAGACATTGAATTGAAAGCAAAGCACGACCAACTCATCGCCACTCCATACTTGCCACAATTATAGAGGTTCATTCCTCACTCCTTTTGACATCCATTGTGAAAAAAGTACATACCTCATTGCACCAATAGAAAAGGGCAAAGAACTTAGTCCTTCACCCTCCACCTATTCCTTAAGCTAACCTGAACACAATTCCATGACCGCCTTTCGGATATTCCCAACGAATATTTTGATGAGGACATCCTATTCGACAGCTTCCACACTCATGACAGCCTTCATAGCCTACATGCATGCGAATATCTTCCCATTTGTAGATTTCCGCTGGACAAAAGATCGTACAAATTTTATCAGGACATTGAGTTAAACAAATATCTTCGTCTTTCACATGAAGATGTGATTTTGTATCCGCGTTAAAGCGCACCAGATACTGTTTCGCTTCAATGGACTGAGCGTTGTTTTGTTCCCCCATTATTTGACCACCTTCCAAGCTCGATAAATATCGCGAGCGAGTTTGAATTTTTCTTTCGTTGAGCCGAGGTCCTTCATAATCTTCTTCTGTTTCTCCCATTTGGACGAACCATCAACCGTAAACATTTGACTAGCTGCTCGATTCACCATCGGAATATACTGTTCAAAATATTGAGGGAACTTTTCGAAATGATGAGTGGAATCCTTGTATTTTTTCATATCCTGACCAACGAATCCATCTAACAATTTAACTCGATAATGATCAAGCATTCTCTCAGAAAAATCTCCTGCTTCCTTCGCTAAAAGAACCGTTTCAGCAGCAAGTCTTCCTGACGTCATGGCTAGATTTGAACCTTCTCGATGAATCGCATTCACTAGCTGTGATGCGTCTCCGATAACAATGACACCATCACCAACAATTTTCCCCATTGAATTGTAGCCACCTTCCGGAATAAGGTGAGCTAAGTATTCCTGAGGTTCACTTCCTTGAATATATGGGCGTATCATTGGATGATTTTTCACATACTCAAGTAGCTCATAAGGCTTTATTTTATGCTTAATTAATCCTGATAGAAGTGTTCCTACTCCAAGACTTAATGTATCTTTATTTGTGTAGAGAAAACCTGTGCCGACAATCCCTTTTGTCGCATCGCCAAACAATTCGATTGTACAGCCTTGATTATCTTCAAGATTGAATCGGTCCTCGATTATTTTTTTATCAAGCTTAAGTACTTCCATCGTCGCTAAGGCTACTTCATTAGGCTTATATTCTTTATGAAAACCTAACGACTGTGCCAATAATGAATTCACACCATCAGCAAGAACGACGACATCTGCATACACGTCTCCATCAGGTCGATCTGTTCTTACGCCAACGACTCTGCCATCTTCAACAATGCATTCAAGGACAACCGTTTCATTGATCAAAATAGCTCCCTGTTGAACCGCTTTATCAGCGAACCATTGGTCGAATTTCGCTCGTAATACAGTAAAATTGTTATACGGCTCTTTTGCCCATTCCAACCCTTTGTAACTAAAGGTAAGGGCGGACTCTTTTTCCATCATCATAAACCTTTGTTCAACAATAGGACGCTCAAGTGGTGCCTCTTTATAAAATTCAGGGATAATATCCTCCATCATTTTTCTGTAAAGGACACCCCCCATGACATTTTTCGAACCTGGATACTCCCCTCGTTCAATCAGGAGAACATTAGCTCCTCCCTTTGCTAGATCATGAGCACACGATATTCCGGCTGGTCCAGCTCCTACAACGATTGCATCAAACTTCTCTGACATGACTAACCTCCTCCCTCGTTAATGCATTTTTGAATTCCTCTATTAAAATAGGTACAATTTCAAAAGCATCTCCAACTATGCCGTAGTGACATGATTCAAAAATCGGTGCCTCACTATCTTTGTTAATCGCAATAATTAAACCTGAGTTTTTCATCCCAACGATGTGCTGAATTGCTCCTGATATTCCGATTGCAAAATAGATTTTCGGCGTAACCGTTACGCCCGCTTGTCCGACTTGATGAGCATGAGGAACCCATCCCGCCTCCACCACATCACGACTAGCACCTACTACTCCTCCTAATGTTTCTGCTAATCTATGAATGATCTGAAAGCCTTCTGCACTTCCCAACCCTTTTCCGCCTGCGACGATAATATCTGCTTCATCAATTCGCACCTTTTTTGTTGTTTCTTTCACAATCTCTAACACTTTTGTGCGGATATCTTCTTCTGCTAGTGCTATGTTTTCTTCAATCACTTTCCCCATTCTCCCACGTACAGGAGTGAGCGCTTTCATCACTTTCGCTCGAACTGTCGCCATTTGAGGACGATATTTTTTACACAAAATCGTCGCCATAATATTTCCACCAAAGGCTGGACGGCTTGCTAAAAGTAAGCCAGTCTCCTCTTCCACATCCAACTCTGTCGTATCCGCCGTGAGCCCCGTCGGGAGGTCAGTAGCAACCGCACTCGCCAAGTCTTTCCCCGTAGAGGTTGCGCCATATAAAATAATTTCAGGCTTATATTTGTTGGAGCAATCTAGTAGTGCCTTCATAAAGGATTCGGTACGGTAATGTTTAAATATTGGTTGGTCATATACATACACAATATCTGCCCCATACTCAAATATCGTCGAAGCTAGATTTTTTACATTTTCTCCGATTAATACTCCTGCTAGGTTAGAAGCTCTTTTATCAGCAAGCTTTCTCCCAGCCCCTAATAGTTCAAGTGAGACCGGAGCAATCACACCATCCTTTTCCTCAATGAAGACCCAAATATCCTTGTAATCTTGGAAATCCATCAAGATTCCTCCTTCACAGTAAACAATTCTTTCTTTTCAAGAATAATAGAAAGCAATTGTTCTACTTGTTCCTTGGCATTCCCCTCGAAAATTGTTCCACCTTCTGGCTTTGATGGTGTCCATACTTTCGAAACAATCGTTGGCGAGCCCTTCAACCCTAATTGCTTAATATCTACATCCTCTAAATCATCCACGGACCAAATATAAGGTTCGTATTTTGCTGCCTTTAACATATTGGGAAAAGTTGAGTATGGTACTTCATTGATTGTTTTTTCAACAGATAGAAGGCAAGGCAACGTCGATTGAACCACTTCATGGCCATCCTCAAACTTTCTGTGAACAATAGCATATCCCTTTTCTTGATTGACTTCCACGACCTTATTTACTGAAGTAAGTGGCGGAATATCTAGGCGTCTTGCAATTCCTGGTCCCACTTGTCCTGTGTCCCCATCAATGGACATTTTTCCGCAAATAATCAGGTCAACAGGATTTGTTTTAGAGATTTTTTCTATCGCTTTCGTGACTGCATAGCTTGTTGCAAGTGTGTCTGCCCCAGCAAATCTTCGATCGGTAATTAAATAGCCCTCATCTGCACCAATTTCAATACATTTTTTGATCGCTTTTACCGCTGGTGGTGGTCCCATTGTCACGACAGAAACTGTTCCACCATAACGATTTCTTATTCTGACAGCCTCTTCAACGGCATGTGCGTCGTAAGGATTTAGAATTGCTGGAGCTGTTCTTCGATCCATCGTGTTTGTTTTCGGATTCATTTTTATGATTTTCGTATCCGGAACCTGCTTAATACAAGCTACGATATGTAGCATGTCACGCCCCCCTTTTATAAAATTCAAGTCATTCCTAGCCTGTTTACTTCTATCTATATTATTGTTTGGCTGTTTACATGCGAACAAAATAAAAGAGGAGAGCCTATGCCCTCCTCATTCATCATTTACTTCACCGTCACCGATTTCATCTTCCTCTTCAATTTCCTCTATTTCTTCTCCTTCTTCAGGCATTTCATCATCCCCACAGCCTGTGAGCGAGAATAGTGATGCACTGAAAAATATAGCAAATAAAAATTTCTTCATTCTCTATCAACCTCCGTCTATTTATCCTCTCTCAAATAAGAAAGAATATGCGGAAATTTGATAGCTATCAAAGAAAATATCATCTACAATGGAAAATGATAAATTATGGTAGGTGAATATAGTGAGTCATGACAAAAAGGTAGCTCTAACGAAAGAATACGTACATAAGGAATTACAGAATGACCCGAGTGGCCATGATTGGTGGCATATTGCGCGTGTAACAGAAATGGCGAAAAAGATCGCGATAGAGGAAAATGCTGATTTATTTATTTGTGAAATGGCAGCATTGCTTCATGATATCGCCGATGAAAAATTGAATGCATCTGAAGCAGAGGGAATAAAAAAAATTACGAATTGGCTAGAAACCATTGAGATTGACAAACCTGCAATTGAAAAAATAATTGCGATAATCTCATCCATCTCTTTTAAAGGTGGTGGACAACCAGCTCTAACTTCACTTGAAGCCAAAGTTGTTCAAGATGCGGACCGCTTAGATGCCCTTGGTGCTATTGGTATAGCACGCACCTTTGCTTATGCCGGTTCAAAAGGTGATTTGATCTATGATCCTGCAATCAAACCTAGAGAATCGATGACAAAGGAAGAATATCGCAATGGCAAATCGACTGCGATCAATCATTTCTATGAAAAATTATTAAAATTGAAAGATAGAATGAATACGGATTACGCGAAGAAGATTGCCGAAGAGCGGCATCAATTCATGCAAGAGTATCTACGTGTCTTTTTTGCCGAATGGAAGGATTAAGGATAGTAAAAGGGAACGCTCGTATAATCGAGGTTCCCTTTTACTCTTATGAATATACTTTCCATCCTTTTCGGCTACAGAGGGATGTTATGTGCGCAATATGATGACGACCATGCCAAGAATACATTCCAATATTTCTTCCAAGTGAGATTGTTCCTGAATCAGGGTGTACAAAGGTTTTTTCTAAATCTTCAAGCGTAAGACTAGTTAAAAGCGTAACTAAGCGCTGGTGTATACTCTCAAATAATGTTAGTGAAACTTCAACAGGCATTTTCGAATCGGGTAGCTTTGCCCATTCCCCTTCTTCATACGGCTTGATAACAGGATTGTCTTCCGTTAGTGCCAATTTGAATCGAATATATGCATTCAAATGACTATCTGCAAGATGATGCACGACTTGTCGCACCGTCCAGCCACCATCCCGATATGGGGTATCGAGCTGTTCTTCACTAAGTCCATGTACGGCCTCTCTTAGTTGTTCAGGTTGAACTTCAATTTCTTTAATCCATTTTTGAACAACCGGATTTGTAATCTCTCCTTCTACTTGAAACTTTCCTATTGGATATCTTTCGTCCATCCATTAATCCCCCCTCAGAAAACCATTATTAGATATGTTCGATATTTCTCTTCCAGAATCCTTTTTAACGCCCTTTAAAAAACACAAAAACGATTAATAAAATGATTAAGCTCACCATGATAAACGGTCCAATTCCTGAACTAAACACAATATAAATTTTAATATGTCGGAATGCGATGACAAGTAGAAATACCAATAAGAAGACGCTAAGCAAGGCGACAATAGGCATATTTCTGTTTCTTCTCAAAGGTTCTCAGCCCCTTACCGAAGCTTTTTTTGTCTCTCCACTATCATCACTATGTAATAAGGATCTTGTATTATTCTAATGATCATAAATGGACATAGTCTATAAGCAAAAGCTGCCCATTCGGACAGCCTTAAACTAATTCTATTCTGTTTTCTTAAATGTTGGAGCTATTTTTTCAATCCTATTCGTCCAAATTTCTCCATCAAAATTGTCTGGTAAACGTTCTAAATCCGATAACGTATCGAAGCCCTCAGACCAAGATCCATCACCCGCAACAATGACAACATTCGTACCAACCGACTCCATTCGTTTCACAAATTTATTGGGCCATCCCCACATCCAACGAGCATACGTTTCAGGTAGATGTATTTGTGTATTTTCACAAGCAATCGGGATATAACCTGTCCAACCAACTGCTATATATGGAAGCATACAGCTTTTCAAAGTCGCCATCGACATAACCGGGATTTCTGGCATTAGTTTCTTGAATGCAGCAATAGGCTCATCGTCCCCATATACCGTCATTAGCTTTTGTTGCTCAGGGGCAAGCTCACTTAAATACTGTGCCAAGAGCTCACCATCCACTTGCTTACTACTCTTAATATGTATAAGAAATGAACGCTCTGGAAATTTCGTCAACACTTCTGTTAAGGATGGCATCAAGCCTACCCCTTTTCCTCGAAAAGGAAAGGTTTTACCTCCATCAGCAGTGTAGCCATATCCGACATCCAATTGTTTCAATTCTTCCATCGTATAATCCGAAATCTCTCCCTTGCCATCGGTTCGGCAAGACAATTCGAAATCATGAAAAACAGCTAATTGATTATCTTTCGTTTTTTTTATATCAAATTCAATCACATCTGCTCCAGCAGCAAAAGCCGCTTCCATAGAAGGGATTGTATTTTCGAGATAGGAATGCTCTGGTTCATTTATAATTTCAGCCGTACATGTATCCCATTCAATTCCCTCCATCGGAAAGGTTTGAGCCATCCCACGATGAGCAAGCAGTGTAGGATTCCCTGCTTTTACAAATAGTGAAGTATTGTTTAAGAAAATGAAGATAACAAGCAACAATACAAATACTCCTACGATCTTTAACTTCTTCATGTACTAATCCTCAATAGATGTTCCTTTAGTCCTGACATACCATAAGTAAATTGCCATCTGGGTCCTTGAAAACAAAGAATTGCTCATTCATAACCTCTGTCACTATTTCCACTCCATACTCCATCATAAAATCATAGGCTGCGGAAATATCATCTGTGCCAAATTGAATAACTGGGACATTTATTCTAGGCACTTCTCCGCTTTCATCTTTCCACATCGGCATTGTATCAAGGATCATGCCTGCACCATCCATTTTAGCAACAAATAAATGCTCAAAAAAATCCTCGCCATCTTCCAATCCTAGAATCATAGTGTACCATTCTTTTGCTTTTTGAATATCTGTAACCGGTATAAATACAAGATTGATTTTGTTTTTAATTGGACTTTTCATTAGTTCAGCCTCCCCTAATATTTGTTTCTCCAAAAACCTCGGATCTCCTTCTAAATACTAAGAATTCTCAGCAACTAGGTCGATCCGCCGACCAACTTTCGACCTAAAAATATTTACAAAATTCAAACAATTATTTAATAGACTAGTAAACTATCAAAAATATAATAGGCAACGAAGGTAAAATAAGGAGGGAAATTCATGTTGTCAAAAAAGTGGAAAAGGAAACTCATCCCATTCACAGTAGTATCTGCAATAGCAGTCGGAAGTCTAATAGGAAGCATCCAGCCTGCCGATGCAAAGAACTATCACTCAAATTCCGGTCAAATCAAGAATGTCATCGTTCTTATTGGAGACGGAATGGGAGTATCTTACACGTCCGCACATCGTTATTTAAAAGATACTGCAAAATCAAAATTTGTTGATACCACTGGATTCGATCCATACCTTGTAGGTCAGCAAATGACTTACCCAGAAGATCCTGCTCAAAATATTACGGATTCTGCTTCAGCAGCAACGGCTATGTCTGCCGGAATCAAGACATATAACAACGCAATTGCTGTTGATAATGATGGAACTGACGTAAAAACTGTTCTGGAAGCTGCGAAAGAGCAAGGAAAAGCGACTGGACTCGTAGCAACTTCTGAAATCACACATGCCACACCTGCCTCATTTGGTTCACACGATCAAAGTCGTCAAAATATGAACGGGATTGCTGATGACTATTTCGATGACTTAGTAAAAGGAAAACATAAAATTGACGTCCTCCTTGGTGGTGGATCGGACCTTTTTATCCGAAATGACCGAAATCTTGTAGATGAGTTTCAACAAGATGGATTTAGTTATGTAACGAATAAGAAAGATTTATTAAAAGATAGAAATGATCAGATTCTTGGCTTGTTTGCGCCAAGAGGAATGGCAAAAATGATTGACCGCACAGAGGAAAGCCCTTCATTAGAAGAGATGACAAACTCTGCCATTCAGCGGTTAAGCAAGGACAAGGATGGATTTTTCTTAATGGTTGAAGGAAGTCAAATCGACTGGGCCGGCCATGACAATGACATCGTTGGTGCGATGAGTGAAATGGAAGATTTCGAAAAAGCATTCCAAGCTGCTATTAATTTTGCTAAAAACGACAAGCACACTTTAGTGGTTGCAACAGCAGACCATTCTACAGGTGGATTCTCTATTGGTGCAAATGGAATATATAATTGGTATCCGGAAGCACTAGAAGCAGCGAAACGTACCCCTGATTTCATGGCTGAGCAAATCGCTGCTGGTGCTAGTGTAGAAGAAACATTGAAGAAATATATTGATCTTGAATTAACAACAGAAGAAATTCAAACTGTGAAAACAGCTGCTGCGAAAAAGCAAACGGTTGAAATCGATAACGCTATCGAAAAAATCTTTGATATTCGTTCTAATACAGGCTGGACGACTGGCGGTCACACTGGAGAAGATGTTCCGGTTTATGCATATGGTCCTTCCTCTGAAAAATTTGCAGGACAAATTGACAATACTGACATCGCCAAAAATATCTTTGAAATTCTAAAATATAGAATTTCTATAAAAGACAGATAGACCATACGCGAATTTTGGAGGTATTTGTGTGAAAAAAGTATTTAGTCTTGTATTTCTAAGTACACTTCTGTTAGTAGGATGCTCAGACAACAATAGCTTGACGGAATCACATGTAGTCGAAGCAGAATCAACTTTTTCAACTGAATACAGTCCAAATCCTCAGGTACCAGATGATCGCACCTTGATGGAAATCGGCCAAACCGTTTCCGATGAAAAAGGCGAAGCCACTTTAGAAGCTATTTCACAAATTGGTGATACATTTGAGTTCGGCCTTATTCGACTCACGATCAAAGAGATGAAACAGATTCATTTACGACCTGACTATAGTTTAATCGACTATTTTCATGTTTTGACACACGAAGAGGAATTTGATTTCGTTAAAGTATTTGTAGAGGTCGAAAATACCTCCACCGAGAAAGTTCATTTCGCTCCTATCGCTAAAATGAAAACGAACCTTGGCGAAGAATTTGACTGGCACGAAGATATTTATCTTGAAGAGTTAAACGGGGAGCTCCTGGGGAAAGAAGTCAAGCAAGGGAATATAGGTTTCATTGTCCATAGTCCTGATACTCTCGAGTGGATCTTACTCGATACAAGCGATATCTTTGATAAAGATGAAAAGAAAATCTTCAATTCTCAAGAAATCAAACTGTCTTTTTGATTTGGAACATTTTCCTGTGGTTGGAATTCATTTGTTGAACCATCCTATTAATGGAGGTGAGGACATTGAAGGACATTAACCCAATCGAATATACAGGAAAGGTTTTAGACAAAAGAAATACCTTGACGGCTCCAACTGGTGAAAATTATCCTAAGCCACCTAGTAAACGAGTGTCGATTCAAGAACAAAGTAACCCTAATAAACCTTGACCTTAAAGGCTGCCAAGTGCAGCCTTTTTTGTATCACAATATCGACCGTGACCGTATCCATCGAACCGCCTCATTAAAATCACTAGCCACATAATCTGGCTTAGCGTTCGCCCAACGACCAACATACTCCTTATTAATGTATTGCTCATATGCAGCAGTACCACTACCCGTTTTAACCAATATTTTCATACTCCCTACTTCATCAGCAGCAACCAAATCCGTCCATCTATCTCCAATAAAAACGCATTTCTTCAGGTCTAAATGGTTTTCCTCTGCCGCTTTATGAAGCATCCCTGGTGATGGTTTTCTGCATTCACAACCATCCGTATGCTGATGTGGACATACAAGAATCCTATCTATTCCAAAATCCATTAATTCTTTTTCAAAATCCTCAATCCTCGCCTCTCCTCTTGCAATTCCTGGTTGATTGGTGAAAGAACAGGTTAATACACCTGCATCCTTCAATGCTCGCATTGACTCCTGAACTCCTGGGAATAATCAAACTTACTAGGATATATAACCGTGTCATTCCCACCAATCGTCCCATCTCTGTCTATAAAAACCGCCTCAATATTCAAGTGCTTCCCCTCCGTACAACTCAACTCTTTAGCTTTTATCTATGTTTATTAGGCATGTACTTCATCCACTTCTTTTGCCTGATATGAGCGATGATGTAACCAAACCCTGATACCACCAATATTCCAACAGAGAACTGAGTAATAATAGAGTGAGTTAAATAAATCCCCACTCCAGTTCCTACTGTACCAAGCAACAACAATTGGAATAAACTCTTTTTCCTGCTTTCATAAATCTGAAATTGAAAATGTCGTCTTTGCTCCACCTCTTTCATTGCTTCTAATTTCCGTGGCATGTTTAAAAAATCTGTGACTGTATGAAAAATCTTAAAGAGTGGTTGTGATTGAACCCAGCGCCAAGCAAATGCCCATTTTGCATTTCCCTGTTGATTGAGCCATTTTATAAAAATAGGCTTCGCAATTTCCACTAGATCGCCATCTGGCGCAAGATGCTGAATGATCCCTTCAACCGTTACAAAAGCTCGTCCCAAAAACACAAAACGTGTAGGAACCTGGATTGGCAAGACTTGAACCATTTCATACATTTCTTTTTTCAAAGCGAAAATATCAGCAGCTTTTAATTGACTCAGCTGAAAAGAGGCCATTTCTCCGAGAAACTTTTCTATCACACGAGCATCTGCCTCAGGTAGCAAGAAACCTAAAGTCCTTAGACATTCAACCGCTTTACCATAATTTTTTGAGAGTACGTTTTCGATTAGTTCCTGAAAACAATTAGCATCCTGTTTGCTTATATCTCCGACCATCCCATAATCAAGTAAAATAATCTTCCCTTTCTTCGTGACTAGCATATTTCCAGGATGGGGGTCTGCATGAAACGTACCTGGTTCAAGCCACTGAGGCAGGAATATTTCCAGTAAATGTTTTACCAAAACATCGCGCTTTACTCCCATCTCCAAGAGTGCATCATCATTTGTAATGCGCTCTCCTATTACCCAATCCATGACCAACACCTTGGAAGTGCTAAGCTCTGGATAAACGCTAGGGATCACGACATATGAATTATCTTTAAATCTCTCACTAAAGTAAATTTGTGTTTGTAGTTCTATATTAAAATCAAGCTCCCTTTCAATTACTTGCTTTAACTCCCGATATAACACCTTAAAATTGATGAAACCTTTTGGAACAGGGACGAGAAGGTCTATTAACCAAATAATGATTTTGAAAGTATGAAAATCTGTCTGAATGATGGATTGAATATTAGGTCGTTGTACTTTTATGGCCACTTGCTTACCACTTTTTAAAATCCCCTTATATACTTCGCCTATTGAGGCAGAAGCGACCGCCTCTTCTTCGATCGATTGAAGAAGTTCTTGTACAGGCCCACCCCATTCAGACTCAAGAACATGTTCGATTTCATTCCAAGTAGACGGAGGAACATGATCAGTAAGGTCTTCAATCTGTTTGATAAAACTCTCAGGCAGCAAATCTGCTCGAGTACTTAGAATTTGACCAATTTTAATCAATAACCCCTCTAATTCAAACAGAGTATTTCGAAAACGTTCTCCTATTTCACTCCATAGCTTGTCCCATTCAGATTTGGGTTTCTTCGTAATTTTATACCGGTATATTTGAAAAATGATGCCGAAAGCGAGCTTTAAGATTTTACCCATCCGCACAAATCGATTTGTCTTCATGAGGAACCTTCTCTCTTTTTAGAACTTCATACTAAATACGTTCTAGTTTTAACAAAGATTCACGGAAAAAGCATTCCACTTATTTTAAGGAATGCTTTACGTGGTACTCTTTTTCTCATTTATTTGTTCGCGGAGGCGTTCTAGCTCTTCTAGTGATAAGTCCACTAATGATTGCGTAATTTCCTCTTCAATTTGTTTTCGATTTTGTTCCCGAAAGTGTTCCCACCATTCCCGGAGACCATCCGTATGGTCGAGAAGGTATTCAATATCGATTACTTCGATATCGTCATCCGAAAGATAAGTTAAAACTGCTGCTAACATTCGACTTAATTCATTTATATCTTCAGAGGATTGCACCTTGGCTTCCTCAGTCTTTTTAGGCATTCGTTCTCCTCCTTACTCTTGAAACTATCATAAGGTTTTCTCTTTATGATAGTTTCAAGAGTAAAGAAGTTATACAGAAATTATGGAATATTTTTTCAAAAGTGCTATACCTATTTGCATATAGAGAGAAAGATTACTTAATACTAATTGTATTAAATCTATAGGTGTGATCTCATGGTCATTTCATTGTACCTTACTGTCGTTATGTTCTTTTTGTTCATTTTTTTCAACTATAAGAAAAGACTGCACCTTTATGAGATTTTCTTCATTTGGATGACTGTGTGGATCATCCTCCACTCGGTTTCATCCATACTACTCTTTAATTTACACGTGATTGCCTTGTCCGAACGCATGAGCTATTTTATCGTCTATTTTTTAAAAAGATTATTTCTACATCCATTAATTATCATTGTGTTCTTTGACCTATATGCAAGAATGAAAAAGCGTTCTTGGAAATTTTTTATCATTCTCTTCAGCATCATCAGCATGTCTTTAACTGAATTCATCTTTATCAAGATTGGTGTCATCCGTTCTACAACGAACAATTTCTTTTTATATTCTTTATCAGAATGGACTTTTACCGTTCTAACTACATTCACTTTCTGGATTTGGTATAGAAAAAAACGATTAATGAGGGAATAATTATGATACTTAATTTTCCGCAAAAATTCGATATAAATGAATGGTTTATCTTAGGAGCACTCCTATGTTCTTTACTTGTTTTCTTGTTAGTTCCGAAAAGATTCCCAAACCCTATTACACCGTTAATCGTGTTGGTTAGCATTTCTTTCCCAAGCATTCTTGATCATTCTCTTGCTGTAAACCCACATAATCTTTATAACTTAAACGATCGAAAAGATTATGAAATTTTTGATCTTATTTTATATCTTGTCTACCCTGCCTTTGGCTATCTGTATGTATATATACTCCATATTTTAGAATGGAAAAGGCTAAAGTTAGTGGCTTACCTGATGATATGGACATTGTTTTCAGTTGTCTTTGAAATTACTCTAACGAAAATTCATGTGTTTGTATTAACAGGGTGGAGACATGTTTATTCACTACCCGTTTATATTGCGGTACTGACAATTACTTATTATTTTTTCATATTCATTATGAATTATCAGGCCAAAACTACTCCACAGGAACATTAACTTTCCAAATCATATGATGGGCATCTTTTTCCCAATAATCCTTCAGAAAAATTTCTGGTTCTCCGAATTTTTTTTGCCAAATGTATTGGGCACGTTTATATCCGCTATCTAACCAAAATTGTTTAATCCCGTGATTGCTCATTTCTTGATACATTGATTTCAATAAAAGATTCCCGATACCTTGATATTGATTTTCAGGGTGTACAAATACGGTACCTAATTCATGTACCACACTTTCAGATTGAGGTAAACAACTCATAATAATCTCATTTGCTGGACCATAAGCAATCGTACCAATTATTTTGTCCTGGCAGATTGCTATTAAGAAGTATCTTTTCTCACCTTTTGTATTCAAATCTTCCAAAAGATATTTCTTTTTCACCAGTATTTCAATTTCTAAATCCTCTAGTTTGTCGCCAATGCCCTCTTTTATATAAGTGTCTTTGACCATGATTTGAAAGAACTCAAACAGTTCATCAATATCTTCACTCCTGGGTCTTCTTAACTCAATATTCAACACAATTGGTGTCTCCTTCTAAAAGTACTTATAGTAAATGACTGTGGGATCCAACTGCCCATTTTCCGAGATGCAGTAAAAAGGAATTTTTCCAGCTTCAATGTAGCCTACAGAAATATAGAGACGATTAGAGGGATCCCCTTCTCTCGTATCTAATACCAGCAATGATCTCTCTTCAGTTTTTGCTCTGTCTTCTGCTTCTTTTAGCAAGGCACGAGCAATTCCATTTCTTCGATACTCCGGATGTGTCAATAATTTAGCAATCTCGGCACGATGGAGACCATTTTGTTTTTGACATAAATGCAATTGAATCGTCCCCGCGATTTTCCCATTCTTCATCGCCACATACAAAATCACACCAGGCTCTAGGACATTCTCCCAGTAATGGCGGGCAGCTACTAAACTCAAAGGTGGAAGGAACCCAATTGAGGCTCCTAAATCGACCACTTCTTTTAAAAGCTGAGATAATTCATTCACATACTCATTCACTGACTGCACTTCTATAATCCTGATATTAGGATCCAACTTCAATCACCTCGAATTAATATAGTTAAGTAAATCCTTCGACGTCTTAATAACGACTAACTTGTCACGATACATGTCATAGTTCTCGTAGAAATTTGGTTTTCCTACCTCTTCAAAATGACGATTCCATTTGAACATTTTACGAAATATATGGAATGTAGGTTGATAATGGGCAGCTTCAATCCCTAGTTTTTGTAAAAGAAACCTTCGGATAATACGATAGGTGCGAACTGAATAACTACTGTCTAGAAAAACAATCTCATCAGCTTTTCCAAAGGTAGAAGCCACCCATTCCTCTCCATGCACACCTTCAATAATCCACGCTTCGATTTGGACAATCTCCTCCAAAAAATCCTTCATTTCCTGTTCAGTCCGTCTAATGTCACCAGACTTGTGTCTTTTCCAAACCACATTATCCAACTCATAGTAGGGGATATTCAGTTTTGAAGAGCTTCTTAGCAAGACTTGTTTTACCGCTAGCGACCGAACCAATGATACGAATCTTCATACATAGCTCTCCTGTTATCTAAGATACAATATAATTCTAGAAATCAGTTACAATTCCTTGTTTACTTAATATTTTTTTGAAATTTACCCTAAATAAAAAAGTATCACCCCTATCAGGAATGATACTTTTTCACCACATTTGCATTAGTAGCTTCTGTATTTCTTCAGGTGACACTGGCCGACTAAAGTAATACCCTTGTCCATAACGACAGCCATTTTCAATTAAGAAATTAGCCTGTTCCTCCAATTCTATTCCCTCTGCAATTAAATCAAAGTTAAGACTTTCTCCCATTTCGATCATTTTCTTCACAACAGATGCAATATTAGAATTGCTGGTAATACCATCGATAAAAGATTTATCAATTTTAACATGGTCAATGGATAAACTACTTAACAGACTGAGTGATGAATACCCTGTTCCAAAGTCATCAATCGATATTTTCACACCCAATTCCTTGAGTTCATGAATGATGCGCGTTGATTTTTCAACATTTTGCATGACACTCTCTGTGATTTCTATTTCTAGAAAGTCAGACTGCATCTCGTGTTTCAACAATGCTTCTTTAACAACATCCACAAAATTCTCCGCTTCAAACTGGATGGAAGACACGTTAACCGCAACCTTCACATTAATTCCAAGCTTTTGCCACTCTTTATTCTGTCGACATGCTTCATTTAGTACCCAGGTTCCTAGATTCACAATCCACCCTGTCTCCTCCATGATTGGAATAAATTCATTAGGTGGAATAATGCCTAAGATCGGATGTTTCCATCTTACTAATGCTTCGACACAATAGACACTTCCTGTTTTCAATTCAACACAAGGCTGATATTCCAGATAAAACTCATTCTCTTCAATGGCACTTCTAAAATCCTGTTCTAATTGAAGCTTACGAGCAAGCTTATCCCCATGTTCATTGAAAAATTGATACTTGTTCTTTCCACTTTTCTTCGCAAAATACATCGCAATATCTGCTTTTGAATTTAAAGTTTCCTTATCGTCCCCATCCACAGGATATAAACTAACACCAATACTGTTGGATGCATAGATTTCCTTATTATTAATTAAGAACGGAGAAGTAAAAGCTTTTATTATCCTATGTGCTATGTCACGGACTAAATTTTCATGAACATTCTCAAGTAATACGGTAAACTCATCTCCACCTGGTCGTGCCACCATATCTTCCTCACGAACATTTTCTCTAATTCTTTCTGAAACTTGTTTTAACAGCTCATCACCTGCTTCATGACCCATCGTATCATTCACAGACTTAAAATGGTCGACGTCAATAAACATAACACCAAGAACATGATGAGCCTGCTTACATCGTTCCAATGCTTCTTCTAAAGTATCATTATACATATAACGATTAGGTAAACCCGTAAGTGCATCATGAAAAGCCATATATTCAATTCGTTCCTGCTGCTGTTTCTTTGCTGTCACATCAGTACCCACCATCAATATCGCTGATTGTCCATTATATGCTATTTCGTTGCCCGCCAATTCGAGAAAGGCAATTTCTCCATTAGGCTTTATGATTTTATATTCAATATAGTCTGTTTCCTTGTTATGGAGTGATTTCCTTTTGGAGCATTCTACAGCTTTTTCTAAAAAGGTAGGATGAATGAATTGAAATGCTGACTTTCCCTTTAACTCTGATAACTCCAACCCTAATAATTTCGTAGTTGCTGGATTTGCATAAACAAGCCTTTCATCCTGGTATATCACAATTAAATTGGGTGATAATTCTACAACACTTCGATATCGGTTCTCACTCTCTTTAAGCTTTCCAACAGTATCTATCCGAGAAGTGATATCTACGACAATCCCATTTATTTTTATAACCTTATTTTCTTTGTCAAATATCGGTGTACCTGATACATAAGCCCAATGTGTTTCCCCATTCGCGTGAATGAATCGAGCCTCTACATCATCAGACTTCCCTGATAAAACTTGCTTATAAAATTGGTCTAACTTTTGCCGATCTTCAGGTAGAAATATTTTCATCCAGAAAGAGTAGTCATCGAAGAATCGCTTTACTGGATAACCAGACACTTTTTCTACGCCCTTTGAAACATGGATGCGTTGTTCTACAATATTATTCGACCATATGGTTACCTCAACACTATCAAAAATTTGTTGAAGATTTTCCTTTTCCTTTTGGAGTTCATGATAATAATATTTGGCTTTGTCATATTGACCACCTAGTATCCAAGAAATGACGCTTACCAAAATGGCCAGAAGCAGACTAAATAAAAAGTATGCGACTCCGTCATATTCTGCTGTAAATTTTAGGAGCCAAATATTAATGACTAAAATCGGTATGATCGAGCTTATTCTACCTATGTATTTCATATTTCCTCCTAAAAAATTTCGGATCGTTTTGTTTAGGATTTCCTATTGAGGAACATTTTAATTAAGATAAGAATGGCTTCGTTTTAAGTGTCTTCGTTTAAACAAAAAAAGCTGTTGTCAAAAAGTCGTTTAGATTGACCTTTTGACACAGCTTTAGTTAATTTCCTTCCACCAATATGAATTTGTATTCTCCTGTTCTTTCATAAAGACCGTTCCCCCAATCGGAGGCGTAAGCAATTGTATTTCTTGTTTCTCTGCCTCTCGTAAAGCTCTTTCAACTGGATCTTTCCACGGATGAGGTGCAAGTGTGAATGCTCCCCAATGGATTATCATCATCTTTTCTCCTCTTACATCAAGATGAGCCTGAATCGATTCTTCAGGAACCATATGAATCGGGGACCAGAGTGAAGCGTATTGTCCGCCTTCCATTAAAGTAAGATCAAATGGTCCATATTTTTCCCCAATCTCTTTAAAATGTGGGCCGTATCCACCGTCACCACTAGTGTATAATCTCGTATTTTTCCCATATAAGACCCAACCGGTCCATAATGTACTGTCACGATTGAAAGGACCTCTTCCGGAAAAATGCTGGGATGGGACTGAAGCAAGTGTAATCCCTTCCCAGTGAATCTCATCCCACCAGTTAAGCTCAGTTATTCTCCTTCTCTCAATCCCCCATTTAACCAAGTGATTCCCGACTCCAAGAGGTACAAAGTAATGTCCGACTTTGTCTTTTAATCTTAAAATAGACGGATAATCAAGATGGTCATAATGATCATGAGTGAGAAGTACAGCATCAATAAATGGAAACTCATCGATTAAACTTAATGTATTCTTGCTAAACCGCTTACTCCCAATCATTGTGACTGGTGATGCTGATGGTCCAAACATCGGGTCTAGCAGAATCTTTTTACCATCAATAGAAAGCAAAAATGTTGAATGTCCAAACCAAGTAAAACTATCTTCTTTCCCATTTATTCGTTCCCAGTTTATAGGCTGAATTGGTACATTCTCTTTCGGCTTACTCTCCTGTTTCGTTTTTTGTGATTCTTTCATTAAAGCATACATAGCAGATATATTCATATCCATCTTTGTAGGGTTTAAATTGACGAACTTTCCATTTTCATAGTTCTCTAAATGACTAAATTTACTTCTCTCTTCTTTACTAGGATTTCCTCCTAGTCTTTGTTGTAAAAAGACATAGACCAGAACCAAAGCTAAAATAACGATTAATAAAATGAACATATAGTATTTCCTCTCGAAAAAAATGCTTTGCTCTCATAATAGACTAAAAATGAAATAATATCCTCTTTGAAATACCATAAATTTTGAATTTATATCTATGCTTTTGAAAATATTAAATAAGGAAAGTTATTTTCTCCTTACGTCAAAAAAACTTAGATGATATTATTTGAAAGAGAGTTGGTAACATGTCAAAGCAAGGAAAACAAAATCCAGAACAAACCAGAGAACAAGTTGAGAAGCACGATAAGCATAATGATGTAGAACTTGGAAGCGAATTTCACATTGGTAATTCGAAGTCGCAAAGCCAAAAGAAAAGCGGAAAACAAGTCAACAAAAAATAACCTCAAAGTGATTTCGAGGTTATTTTTTATCATTCTTTTCCAATATATCGATTAACGGATCATTTTCTTTACAAGAAAAACAAAGAATTCGTCCGCCACCTAATGTGATTCCATTCAGAAATCCATCTGTGCAATAGACATTCTTATTACACCGGATACATGTCCCCACAAGTTCAATCATTTATCATCTTCCTCGCCAGTTGAATTTGATAAATCAAGTTTAAACTTCTACTATAGCCATCAATTTCTCAAGGTTATACTGATAATACGCAAGCTGATGTGGGACAAAATCAAACATTGATAAGTTTAGGATTTTGCTCTCGACTGCTTGACCGTCATAAACAATAACCTCAAAATCGAGTTTCCCCTCTGATTCAATCACTTTTGAGAAATCTTCCATTGAAATACACACAATTCCCTCTACTTCACTTGCCTGCAGAGTTAAAGATTGCAGAGGACTATCATATTGATAGGCGTATAAGTGACATAGTTCATTATCAATTTTGTCCGTTCTCCATGGCAGAGTATCGCGAATTTTCCCTAATGAAGATAAATCTTCAAAAGGAATCGTTATTCCGAGCTCTTCCTCAATTTCCCGTGCTCCTTGCTCTGGTCCCTCTCCTGCAGATAGATGCCCCGCTGCTGTTGTATCAAGTAGATTAGGGTAATTTACTCGACTATTTCTTTTTTGAAAAAGAATATAAGGCTTGCCATCAAAGATTTTAATAAACCAACACTGAAATGCTGCATGTAACAATTCCTTCTCATGTACATTTTCCCTTGTCTCCTGACCAATCACCTGATAATTTTCATCAAGTATGTCTAACAATTCTCCCAAAAAGTTCAGTCCCCTCTTACATTTCTTCATTAGGCTAATTATAACATTTTTCTGTATAATTTAGGTAAATACACAAACAAGGAGGTATTTCTTATGCCCTTAGAAGAAGAAACGATTGGTATGTTAGTAACAGGACTTTTCATCGTCCTGGGTATAGTAGTAGTAGCTATCATTCTGTATTGGTTAAAAAACAAGAGTAAAAGCTGGGGTTACCTTTGGACTTTTATCCACCTTTTGATTTTTATGGCTGCTATTTTTATAGCCTTAGATGCGTTCCGTACTGATTATACGCATCCTATGGCTTCCGAGGAAAATTCTTTGCGTTTAGGAATCGCCGGAGTTGTCTGGTCAATAAGTATGCTTTGCTTTGTCATTGCCATTTATTTTTTTTCTAAAACGGAAAAGAGTAATTGATAGAATCATCTATTTCGAAGTTTTGTCAGCGCTGTATTGGGCTGGCTTTTTTTATTCCATTTCGATAATTGTTTTAATAGGGCAAGCATGAGACCTCCCATAAAAATCAGAAAAATTCCAAAACAGATTGAAATATATTAGACATCGTTATAAAATGTCTATAAATACAAAAACAAATCAAGGTTGTGTCTACTAAATGAATAAAGAAGAGCTATTTTGGTCTGCGTCCACCGAAGAGATCTCAAACGGGTACATTTTTAATCAAGAAACCGATGAATACGTATGCCTCATTTGCAATCAATCTTTTGAAAATGGCGTTATGTACCCACATGAAAATCGTGAACTCTTTTATGATGCTAGGAAAGCTATGATTCATCATATTAAAGAGCAACATCAATCCATGTTCGAATATTTAGTGAGTATGGACAAGAAGTATTCTGGTATATCTGAACATCAGCGCGACCTTCTCCTATATTTTAAGCAAGGACTTGCAGATAAGGAAATTGCACAAAACATTGGCGGTAGCACCTCCACTATTCGCAATCACCGATTCAAATTAAAGGAAAAAGAAAAACAAGCTAAGATCTTCTTGGCAATTATGAATCTATTAGAGAAAGAGAAGGCAACGGATTTTGTGCCTTTTCATAAGGGGGCAAAAATGGTGGATGAACGGTATGCGGTAACACAAGAAGAAAAGGAAAAAGTTTTAATTACGTATTTTAAACAAGGTTTGGATGGACCACTTGACACTTTTCCCAGTAAAGAAAAGCGGAAGCTCATCGTCTTGCAGCATATCTTAACGAAATTTGATTCAAGCAAGAAATATACAGAAAAAGAAGTAAATGAAGTCCTCAAACAAGTCTTCCATGATTACGTTACGATACGACGATATTTCATTGAATATGGCTTTATGGACAGAAGCAATGATGGTTCTGCTTATTGGCTCAAAAATTGAACTCAACAAAAATAGCCTCCACGTTAAGGTGGAGGCTATTTTGTTGATTAGAACTTTTGTGCTAAATCCTTTGCACGTGCAATTGCGTCTTCTTTGATTTGCTCAGCTTTATCAGGGAAAGCATTGTGTCCCTCGATGAATAGACCCTCTAAAGAATCCACTCCGTAGAATTGCATCATAACATCTAGGTAACGGTGTCCCATTTCTAATGCAGCAGCTGGCCCTTCAGAATAAATGCCACCACGTGCTTGAATGTGAAGAGCTTTTTTACCAGATAAAAGCCCAACTGGACCTTGCTCAGTGTACTTAAACGTTTTTCCAGCAACGGAAACGGCGTCTAAATATGCCTTCATTACTGGAGGGAAAGAGAAGTTCCATAGAGGTGTTACGAATACATATTTATCGTAAGCGATAAATTGATCACATAGCTCTGCAAGTCTTCCTACTTTCGCTTTTTCATCAGCTGACAGAGACTCAAAATCACTTCCAGATCTTAATTTCCCCCAACCACTGAATACATCTACATCAATTTCAGGAACGTTTTCCGTATAAAGATCAAGATGTGTTACCTCGTCGTTTGGATTTGCTTCTTTGTATGTGTCGATAAAAGTTTTTCCTACAGCCATACTATAAGATTGAGTGTCATCATGTGGATGAGCAGTTATGTACAATACTTTAGTCATTTTTCTACCTTACCTTTCTTGGATGAGTGTGTACATTCTATTTTTAGCTACTTGAGCTAATTGAATGCAAAGTATAACAAGAAAAATAAAGAGCAATCAATTGATCAGTATTCACACATCTCATTTTGATTCCAATTGCCTATATGTAAGTACTTTCTATTCCAATTATAAGGAATACAACAAAAATGCTCAGATCTCTTTTCAAGACACAAGCATTTTAAAATTGATAGTAAGCGCTTTCTTTTAATTAAAAAAATTATTTACTTTGCTCAGAAGTATATGGATTACCGCTGATGTTCAATCTCATTTCATCCGTTAACTTAAAGGATTCATTTGCTTCCTCATTGGCACCTTGTACATTCTGAACACTTCCATCGTAATGCAATGGTCTTTCTTCCATCAATGTTCACCTCCATGCACGTTAGTATATTCCTATAATACTTTTTATTTTCGGAAAATGACAGCTTTTCAAATTAGAAATTTTTTCCTTAAACTAAAATCTAGCACCTTCCATAGCACTTGGACATAAGATGTAATGAAAGGAGGAATGAAATATGGACCGATTTATCCTTTTATTGCTTGCTGGAATTTTGGCCGGCTTTGCGCTGTTAAGGGTTCCATTAGCAGGAACTTTCTTAGCCAGCATTGCTCCTGTAACTAACGTCATTGGTATTTTAGCAATCTTAGTTTTCTCTCTTTTCTTAATCTATAAAGGCGTCATGGCTATTCTAGGCAAATAATTATTTTTCATAGACCACTTCAATCTTTGTGAAGTGGTCTATTTTTATCCTTGTCATCCCCTTGGTCTTCATCCTCTGCAAGAATTACCTGTTCCTCGTGAAATTCTATTGGACTCTGGCCGGTAATCTCATCAAAAGGAGTATAAAAAGGCGTGACATTTCTCTTTTTCACAAAAACCTTGTAAAAACCAATTAATACTAATATCACAATAGCCCCAGCAATGCCAAGTGGCATCAAATCAAGAAAGCTCATTCATCTTCCTCCCTAGTTTTAGGAGCACCCCGATATTTCGCCAACATGATTTCATCATGATATTTATCTAGAGCAGGTAAGCCCATTTCTTTGGCAATCTGGAGTTCTAATTCTTTATCATAATCTACTCGCACAAATTGAATCGAATTATTCGGATGAGTTCCGTCAATGATTACGTATGAAGCAGCCGTTAAATCAAGGGAATTCCCGACACTTCCAACATTACATAAGATTCCGTTTTCAAAGGTTTCTAAAAAAGTCGCATGAATATCACCATAAAAAACGATATCAGGAGTCCGTTCATGAAAACCAGTTGCTTCACTGTGTTCAAACATCGATAAGCGTTTCTCAATAGGATGAATTGGAGATGGTAATATCCGTTCAAACTCACTTCTAGGGGAAGCATGAAAAAAGCGAACCAATTGTCCGTTCAGTTCAATATCAATATGAAATGGTAGAGATGCTAAGTACTGATTATCTTCCTTCGATAAACGTTCTTGAAACCACTGAATGAATTCGCTCTCGCTCGGAGTTTGGATAAATACATCCCAGTTTCCGCGAATGACTTTCTCACAATTCTTTTGAATTAACTCGATACAAGCAGACCCCTGAGGTCCCTTCCCGATTAAATCACCTAAACAAAAGATTCTATCAATCTCTCTTTGCTTGATATCTTCGAGCACAGCTTCTAATGCCGTTTTATTTCCATGAATATCTGAAATAATAGCAATCTTTGTCATTTTGACTTCTCCTTCCCCTTCGTTCGAAAAAAAATGAAAGCGATAATAACTTGAATCAATGGGATAAATTTCGCCCAGGGAAATGGTGGGTACCAACTGAAATACCATGCATCTGGAAAGAGTAAAATACCACTAACGAGCATCCATTTCCATGACCTCTTTATCAAAGCATAAATAAAAGTAATGATCGATGCGAGCAACAAAGGATAAAACAATTGTAAAAAGCCTAGTAAGAAACCCAAAATGTCCTCCATACCTGCTCATCTCCTCATTCAATCCAAAAACGTTTGATAACATTTCCATCTTCCTCAATAAAGTCGGAATCAGGGATACCACCATTTTTCAAAATCGTCCGTGCTGAACCTGTATTGACTTCATCACATACGACAAGAGCTTTTACAATCCCTAATTCTTTTGTAATTTCTAGAGACAATGCGAGCAATGTCGTTGCATATCCCTTACTTCGTTCTGAAGGACGAATACCATAACCAATATGCCCCCCACTATTCAGCAAATGTTTGGTTAATTGATGACGGATATTCACAACACCAAGAATTCGATTATCTTCGTCTACCAGCCAATATGTTGAATCTGGAACCCATCCTTCCTTAATCCCAATTCCCATTGAGCTATTATGCAAAAACCGCACCATCTCCGAAAAATTAGTCGGGTCCTTTTGAATGACCCACGGGACCATCTTCTCCCCACTGTCCAACCATTCCTGATAAAATGAGAGATATTCTTTTTCCAATTCGATTGTTGGCTTAACTATTCGAAGTTGATTCCCCATATGTATCTCCTATTGTGATTTTCTTCCTATTTTCTCACAATACCCAAAATTTTGAAACCTATATAATTGAAAAAACAGCCATTTCCATGGCTGCCCATACATCATTATGAAGAAGCTTCCATATTTGTTTTTCGAATTTTTTTCTTAAAAAGAAAACCAATTCCCAAAAGCAATAGAGGTACGCCAAACCCAATTGATAAAGCAACGTACACCCAGGTCCTTTCTAAAAAGTCCATCGCAATCTGGTGGTCAAAAACAAGCCAATAACCACCTCCACACAGAATTAAGGCAACAGGGACAATAACAGGCCGATAATCCTTTAAACCAAAGAGCCTTTGAACCGCAATTGAAGCACACAAGAAGGTCATCATAATTTGAATTAAGGCGGAAATAGCAAAGAACGCAACCATGATTAGCTCATAACGATGAAGAAACAAGCCAATATGAGCACTTCTTGCCATTTGCATACAGGCAACAAAATACTGTGCAGTCACTTCAGAAGTTAGTACTCCTGTTTGTAAAATCGGCCACAAAACCACAAATAGGCCACCTAATCCTATTCCAATCATCCCTGATTTCCCCCATGTTTCGTGTTTTCCAACATGCGGAAGGACGATCGCTGCCATCATCGTCGCCATAAGCCAATCCGTGTCGTTGTGTCGACTAGCCCATAAAGTACTTAGAAAACCTGACTCAAAAATGGGTTCTAGCTCCTCTACCCGAAACTCGGAAAGTGAGCCTAGGATAATCAAAACATTTAGAGCAACAATGGAAAACACTCCAATTAGCGCCATTCTACCGATCACTTCTAAGCCAAAAAAGATTCCGTATACTCCCATGATGAAAGCTGCAATGATAAATAAGAGTAAAGGAGCGTCTGGGAGAAAGAAATCTTTTAAATGATAAACGAATGTGGCAATAACTCCCCCGAAAGCAAATAGAAAAAAAATGAAGAAAAACAAAGCGATAATTTTTGAGAATATCTTCCCAAGCAACAATTCACTCTGTTCAAAAATATCCATTTTAGGTGTTCGTTTTATCACATAAGTTACAATCAAAATCATCATAATTCCTTGAAGAGTAGAAAAGATTGTAGACATCCACATATCATTTCCTACTTCCCTCGCGAGTGAACCTTGGGTGATGCCGATCGCTTTCGCATACACCATATTTATAATAATAGCCATAAACATACCATTCGAAATTTGAACTCTCATTGATAGCTCCTAGTTGGATTTTGTAGGGTTATAAAGCAATACTGAATTTTTGATGTTCGCATCGACTTCAATATCTATTTTCGCATCTTGGAGCCTTTCACTCCAATCAGCTTTTAATTGCTTCCATTCACTTGGATATTTGTTATTAAACTCTTCACCCAAACGTAAAATATCCGCTTTATATTCATTTTGTACTTTATCAACAATTTTCTTAATGTCATTGTACAAAAGTTCTTCCAATTCCTTTTCCATGTCATCTACTTGTTTTTTATCCTTCAATGAGATTGGGCAGTCTGCTTCTGCTATGCTGCTGTAGGAAACTAATTTTACATGAAATGTTGGCTTGCCATCTTCGTATCCAGGAGTTATTTTGAAGTTTTGATGACGGAGTTCCAAGGATACATTCTCACTCTGATCCTTAGGACAAGAAACACTTAAGATCACAGATTCGAGCCTTTCAATAAATGGAATCAGTCCACGTACTTCATCTCCTTCTAATACTCCGATTAATTTATCATTTTTAAAAATGCCTGCACCTGCTAATTCAACTTGCTTTACTTTCATTTTTCCAGGATCTTTATTCGAAATCCCTTTTTCTACAAGCTTAACCCGAGTTAAAACAGGGTCTGACCCTTCGCTTAAATACGAACTGTAGAGGTTTCTCATCGTTGTGCGTGGTGCCTGAGAAGTAATGGCGCTATATCGTAATAATTTATCCACTGCTTCCCCTGGAATGACCTCCAATCCCGTAATGGTTGTCACCACTTCAATCGCTTTATCAGGAGTCACTGCTACCCAAGTATTCATACGAAGCTCTGGATTTCTTGTAAAAAAATCTATGACATCCTGAATCCCCGTTTTCGCAAATTCTTCATTTATGACGATTATAAAATTATGGGCCCAAAAAATTCTTCTTGGTGAGAACCTACCTAGATTGCGAATCGCTTCGAATATTGTTTTTCCTTCAGCTGATACAGACCAGATCGCATCTCCTGTTTGACCCGAAGGAGCACCGGTTTGTCCCCTAGCGTCAGATGGGCGAGGAATTTGAGCTGTAACTCTTACATTTCCTTCATCCCCCTTATCAATTCCTACTGCCATCACAATAGCCAATTCATTTATTTCTCTTTTCCCCGCACAACCCGTTACTAGAAGAAGCAAAGAGAGAACCAGAAAAACAACATTCCTATTTTTCATCCTTCTGACCCCACTTCCTCTTTTTTCTTCTAATTTTAACTAGGGATTGTTTAGAGGATTGTGCATCACCGTCATTTTTAGATTTCTTTTTTTCCGGAGGTTTCTGGCCTTTATCGTCCTCCTTGTCAACTTCTTTGGGTGGCGGCGACGGAACTTGGTGTTCCCCAAGACGGTATTGTTCTCCTTCAGCTAATTGGGCATTTGTATCCATTCTCCACCAAGGCATCCGAATCAAAAAATCTTTTTGATCCGAAGGTTTGAAAGGTGTTGCCGGAGATAGGTAAGCCTCACCGAAAGAACGTAGTGACAAAGCATGAATAGCAATAATCGTGAACATTGAGGCGAACCCTAGCAAGCCTAATGTTCCTGACGCAATTAATAAAGGAAAGCGAATCAAACGAATCGAAAATGATGCTCCATAGTTGGGAATGGCAAAAGAAGCAATCCCTGTTAAAGCCACAATGATTACCATAAAAGGAGAAACGACACCTGCTTGTACTGCCGCCTGACCGATAACAAGGGAACCGACAATACTAACTGCTTGCCCCACCGGCTTCGGCATCCTTAAGCCCGCTTCCCTCATTAATTCAAATGAAATTTCCATGATCAGTGCTTCCAATAGAACAGGGAATGGGATCACTTCTCTTCCAGAAGCAATCGTTAGTGCCAATGGGGTCGGAATCATTTCTTGATGAAAGCTAATTAAAAGGACATAAAGGGAAGGAAGCGTTAAGCTAAGAATAAAAGCGATGTACCTCATCAACCGAAAAAAGGTACCTGACATATACCTTGAGTAATAATCATCACTAGCCTGTAGGAATTGCCAGAAATATGCAGGTGCTGTTAATACAAAAGGAGAATTATCCACAAATATGGCGACTCTTCCTTCAAAAATGGATGAAGCCACTTTATCAGGTCTTTCTGTACTTTGAACGGTTGTAAAAGGAGAAAATGGTGCATCTTCAATTAGTTCCTCGATATATCCACTATCAATAACAGCATCAATTTCAATACGTGCTAAGCGCTTTTTTACTTCATCTACAAGTCCTTCTTTCGCAGTTCCATTTAAATAGGCAATATTTACGTCCGTTTTTGATTTCTTCCCTATTTTCATAGAGTCAACTCGAAATCGTGGATCACGAATTCGCCTTCTCACAAGAGCTGTATTCGTTCGGATATTTTCCGTAAATCCGTCCCTTGGTCCTCTCACAACCTGCTCGGTTTGTGGTTCATCGATCGACCTGGCGTCTGCTCCTCTAGATGTCAAAATAATGACTTGCTCTGTGCGATCAATAATAATCGCCGTATCTCCTGATAGAATTCCATCAATTGCATCCTGGACTTTATTTGATTGATTTACGGATGCATTGTTTAGAAGATATGTTTTGATATTCTCCGTAAGCTCATCACCCATTGGGGCACCAATACAAGATCTCATGATTTCCTCAGAGCGGTTAATCAATGTTTTTAAAGCTTTATTAATTTCCTCTTTATCAATTAAACCGTCTGTATAAAAAAGAACACCTCTTATTTGTTTTTCCTGATGAAAAACAAAATCTCGCTGAACGAGATCAACACTATGACCTAAGATTTCTCTAATCAATGTGATATTACTCTGAATATCGTATGTAAACGTTGATGTAAGTTTAAGTTCTAGCTCGTCAGGCATTGAGAAACTCCTTTGTCATTAAACTCACTGTTAATTATTCGCTTCATTACCAAAATTTATTCAATGAGGTATTGCTACATCGCGATTTGGTCATGATGAATCATAAACGATGATCGGAGGTCTCGGTTCTGATGGACATGTATCATTCTTGGTTGTATCAACATGTGCTAAATACAAGTTGGTTTATCTGGACCATTGTGGTTGTGGTCTTTCTTCTTAACATCATTGCTCCTATCCTCATTTGGTACTTGATGAGCGATAAAAAAATCCCATTTATCAGAAGATATGCTGAGAAAAAAGACGTGAAAAATTAATATTTTTCCATTCAAAAAAGCCATCAACAAGTGATGACTTAGAAAAATTCATATAAACCTTCATTAAAGTATTGAGATTCTTCTTTTGATACTTGATAACGCCTGTATCCTTGATAAAACATCTTGATGTGAGATTCGTCATCAAAACACCCAATCGCAAGTGATTCATCATAGCGCGGATCACCAGCAGTCATGCCTGATACATCGATAAAGAAGCTAACCTTTCCATCAATAACAAGAACATTATCAGTTGTGCAATCACCATGAATGATCGTTTGACTGACTGGGTGCAACTTAGTGGATTGTAGCTGTTCTAATAGTTGATGAGTCCCTTCTGTTTGTCCTTCGTGCAAATACTTTTCTGCCCTTATCAATTGCTCTTCTAACCAATCATTCTCTCGATATAAAGACTCAGGTATATTGGTTTCATGAAGTCGGTTCAAAAATTCACCAAAGCTTCGAATCAGGTTTAGCTTTTCGATTTGACTCTTCGCATTCTTTAAAGCTGTAGTTAAAGTTGTTCCTTTCTCAAAGGACATGACAAGATGGCTACTCTTTTCATCCTCGAAAAATCCGAAGTAACGTGGAACTGGAATAGCATGTTGGTTGGTTAGTTTCTCTAAAACAAGTGCCTCCATCCTTAGCCATTCGCGATATCTACTGTAGAAAGAACTTTTCAATAAGTAGGTACCACTTTCAGTTAAGATTTTTCGTACTTCTGATGTACAACCCTGTTCAGATAGTTTATTAATTTCATAGATTTGTCCAAAGATTTTTTCAATAGAATCTCTTTCTTTTTCAGTCACATGATCCCCTCATTTTCCATATCCCAGCACAAGTCCCAAAATCCGCTTCTCTTCTACTACACTCATCTCCCCACGGAACCAGTCATCTGAAACGAGAAAATAATCCTTTTCGTCAAGACTCATTTTCTCTAGATCCTTTTCAAATGTTTCTTGCACCGCTTTTTCATCATAATTAGACTTGGAGCCTTTCATAGCTTGGAGAAATTCCTGCTTATCAAGCCCTGCTCTATGTGCGCTCCCATAAAATGAATCAAGTTGTTGGTCATTAATTAAAATTTGTCCATCCTCTATTTCTATTTTTTCATTAGGCACACCCACGACTCTAGCAATCTTCTGTTCCCCGATCTCGTCTTCAAACCAAACAACAGACCCTCTTGTAAGGTTTTTTGTCTCTATATTTTGTTTGATGACTATCGGTTGCTCGTAATAATCATGTTTTCCTCGCTCCATATTATCTAGCGTGTATTCTACTAAAACTGTGTCTGAACCAATATCCTCAACAATTTGAATGTTAGGACTGGTTTCAGAATCTATTAGACTATTTGTAGAAGCAGTACAGGCACTTAAAAGCGAAATTATCATCCCTACGCTCAAATTCCTAATCAGAATTACCTCCTTTTTTCAAATAAGGTTTGGTACAAACATGTCGCAAAATTTTACTTTGGAATATAAGCTTGCTATCGTTAAGTATGAAAAAGTTCGTTATCGAGTTGAAAAAGAAACGAACATCTGTACAGTCTAAAAAGATCACGGGTTCATTACAAAATATTTATGAAGGAGTCGAGGCTATGCAAAGTCTACAAGGTAAAGTTGCTATTATCACTGGTTCTTCTCGAGGCATAGGACGTACGATTGCTCAACAACTTGCTCAACAAGGCATCAAAGTTGTCGTGAATTATGCAACCGGAAAAGAAAAGGCGCAAGGAGTTGTCGAAAGCATAATTCAAAAAGGTGGAGAAGCAACCGCCATTCAAGCTGACCTAAGTACAGTCTCTGGTGTAGAGTCCTTATTTACTGAGACGTTAGCTGCATTCGGTAAAATTGATATTTTGATAAACAATGCAGGACTTATGAAGACCCAATCTCTGTCAGAGATAACAGAAGAAGATTTCGATAAGCAATTTAATTTGAATGTAAAAGGAACATTTTTTGCCTGCCAACAGGCTTTAAAACTAATGGAACCAAAAGGTAGAATTATTAACTTCTCTACATCTGTACTTGGGCAAATGTTCCCTGGATACAGTGTTTATGCAGGGACTAAAGGTGCCGTTGAACAATTCACGCGTCAGTTGGCAAAAGAATTCGCTGTAAAAGAAATCACAATCAATACTATCTCTCCCGGTCCAATTAATACGGAACTTTTCAATGTTGGAAAAACAGAGCAGCAAATCGAAGGGATGAAAAAGTCAATCGCATTTGGTCGCATCGGGGAACCAGAAGATATTGCCAATGTCATTGACTTTTTAGTAAGCGAGAAATCCGAATGGATAACAGGACAGACGATTCGAGTCAACGGCGGCTTTATTTAAAGCTTCAACAAAACAACAACTTAAAACAAGATACGGCCAACAATATTTAATTGTTGGCTTTTAATTATCCACTTGATAATTGCCCATTTTATCATCTAACTGTTCCAACACGAATGGCCAAGCTTCCTCGTGTTGTCTTTTCGATTCCTCATCTGGAAATCCTGCATGTTTCAGTCTGACGAACGTACCACTACCATCAGGTTCAAGCTCAACCTTGACAATTGTTTCTGCTCCTCTTGTTCCACCTTCACCCGTTAACCAAGTAATCTCGATTAAACGATCCTGTTCAAGTCGTAGGAAGCGCCCGTAATGTGGATGCCGTTGCACGATTCCCGGTTCCTCAATTTTATAAACCGTCTCAAAAAAGAAAGCTGTATCAACTTCCCCTTGCATGATGACACTTCCAGGTGCTGCAAACCATAGGTCCATTTTCTTTGTCCACGCGTCGAAAATCACGGTAGGTGAACAAACCATTTTACGTTCTACAGTTAGATTAAAAGGTCTCATTGAAAGATCAGGTATAATTGTCATTTTTGTTTCCTCCATTCTTGACTAAAATAGATTATTACCAAAGCTATTAATATGGAAGCTGTTAGAAACATCAAATACGTATTTGGATTAAAATATTGATTGTTGACATGGATGGATGAAAATGTAGTTATTTGATCAATATACTCCCAGTCAATAAATCCAAAATTCGCTTTATATGCTTCAGCTAATATTTCTCGATATTTCAAAAAGGCACTTCTTTGATAGAGATAGGCCACAATTAAATGAACTAGGATCAATAATGACCCCAAGCTGATTATCATCTTTTTAATCGTATATGAACGAATAACTCTGAACCACAAATAGACCAAATAGCAAAATAGCGGAACAAGAGTCCACATGATTAAAATAGCTGGGTTTCCATTTCCTGATGAACTCCCCGGTTTCGGATTCATGAGATTACCGAGCCAAAACAGTAACATCGTAAAAATACATAAAACCAGTAATACTATTTTCTCCTTTCTTATTTGGATCTCCCCCTCAAGATTACCCATTTAAAAAGATATATTCTCTTAATTTTTGAATAATCCTCTATACCGCGACCAAATGGGAAGAATTTCTTGAAGACTGAAAATGTACATGTTATTCTAAGTCCATTGTTAGTAGAGTACCGACTCTAGTCGAAAAATGTCCGATGGAGTTACAATATTTTTGTAAGATTATTGGTGCCCAGCAAAGTTGGAGGTTTTATGAATGCACACTTTAATAGAAAGAATTAACAAGAAGCAGATTATCATCTATATCATACTAGCATTTTGCTTTTTCATATCCTTGGTCTTTGTCTATCACAATGAATCATTTTATAAAAATCCGATAGCCGAAGTCGTCAAAACAAAACTCGTAGACTCATCAGAAATGGTCGACACGAATGAAAATAAAGATCATTTGTATACCCAAGAAATCGAAGCTGAAATTAAAAATGGGGATGAAAAAGGAAAGTTGATTCATTTAACCAATGAATACACCAAATCTGGTGCATACGACCAAGGGTATCATGTAGGAAATGAACTGTTTGTTTACATTGATAAAGCTACAGATAATGGCGAATACGTAGGTACCATCAAAGATTTAAAACGTGACCAATATCTTTCAATCATCGGTTGGGCTTTTATTTTCATTCTCCTAATTGTGGGCAAAAAACAAGGGCTCTTTTCCATTATTAGTTTAGCCGTTAATGCCATAATATTGTCTTATGCTTTAGACATTTATCTCAATTTCGCAGGCAGTAGTCTGTTAGTTATTTGCAGTGTCAGTGTCATTTTATTTACGGTAATTTCTTTATTACTTGTTAATGGTTTTAACGAAAAAACATACGCAGCCATTATTGCGACCCTATTAGGGACCTTTGTCTCTCTACTTATCGCCTATCTTGTTATGTGGGTGACAAAAGAGCAAGGTCTTCGTTATGAAGAAATTCAATTTATCACTCGTCCTTATAAAATGGTGTTTATGGCTGGCTTATTTATTGGTTCATTAGGGGCTGTAATGGACGTAGCCATTACTCTCTCCTCTTCCATTTTTGGATTATATGAAAAGGATAATGACATATCCATCCAAGTATTGAAGAAATCAGGATTAGAAATCGGAAAAGACATCATGGGGACTATGACCAACATTTTGTTTTTCGTTTACATAAGTGGGACAATCCCGATGCTTATTTTATATTTAAAGAACGCATCTTCCCTTGGCTTTACCCTTAATATGAATCTTTCACTTGAATTAGCACGGGCATTAGCTGGAGGAATCGGAATCGTAATAACCATTCCCATCGCTTTATACACGACGATCTTTTTTGTTAAACGAAAGAAGGCAAGATTATGAATGTGTTAGTTTTATTCGGAGCCATTTTATTCATCTTGATGACGATTATTGGTGGTAAAAAAGGGGCAAGGTCATTTATTGCGTTATTTTTCAACTTTGGAGTACTCATTTTTATTCTCTTTTTTATGACGAACCCGGACTTTAACCCGATCATCATTACGGTTATCGCATGTGCATTAATTAGCTGTATCAATCTCTTTTTTATAAATGATATTAATAGCAAAACGAAAACGGCCTTCCTCTCCACAATTATTACAACCGTCGTGTTGCTTTTAATGATTGTCATGGTTACAGATAAAGCGATGATTCAAGGATTTGGTGAGGAAGAAATAGAAGAATTGGGTGTCTTCTCCCTTTTTATAGGCGTTGATTTTGTAAAAATCGCTGCTTCTGTCATTATTGTCAGTACAATCGGCGCCATTGCAGATGCCGCCATGGCCATCTCTTCACCGATGCAGGAAATGTACACACATCACCCATCGATCAGTCGCAAAGACCTTTTCGCGTTTGGAATTAGTATTGGCAAGGATATTTTGGGAACGAGTACGAATACACTATTTTTTGCTTTCTTCGGAAGCTACTTAGCCCTGCTGATTTGGTTCAAAGACTTATCCTATTCTTTAGGAGAAATCATCAATTCCAAAATATTTAGTTCAGAAATGATTACGATATTCTTTGCAGGGATAGGCGTCACAATGGTCATCCCCATCACAGCTTGGATATCAGCTTACTTTTTTGTAAAATCTCGTGATAAAGCAATTAAAGGTTGAAGAGTACCAGCTCTTCAACCTTTTCTTTTACACCAAACGATTCACTTACGCATAACATGCCTATGAAATTTTAAGATCGAGGTGAATCAAAATATGTCTTCCCATTTAGATTACACATCTCCAACAACGCAATATTTCTTTGATGTGAATAAAAGTCTCTTTTTCAAAAAAGATAATCAGAACCTCATTAACATTTTGGGGGCACAACAATTAAATACGCTTGAAAATGTATCTTTACTAGATATCTTTCTAAGTGTTGAAAATGTTGTAGAACCCCACTATCACCAAAATGCTGCAGAACTAGTCTACTGTATTTCAGGCTCTGCCATTGTGTCTTTGTTAAACCCTTTTACCAAAAAACTACTTAGCTTCTCCATTACGCCTGGTCAAGTCGTTAATATCCCACGTGCATGGTGGCACTATGAAATTGCAACTGTGGATAACACCCATCTATTAGCGATTTTTGATGCGCCTACACCAGAAGTCATTCTAGGTTCTGACATTTTAAAATTCACTCCCTCTGACATCATCGCCCATACGTATTGCATTGATGAAGAGCTTTGGAAACAAGCAACAAGCCCCGTTCAGCCTTCTACTTACATTGGCCCCTACAAAGATTGCCATAAGCGCTATCCGTATCCCGAACATTCTCCACATGCTTTTTTCCCTCAGCCTTAAAAGTTCTCTTTTCGACATGGATACTCCATGTCTTTCTTACGTTAAAATTTTGTAAAGATTCATTCTCATCTATCGCATTCCATTAACAATCATGATATCTTCCCAATAGCACGTTTCATGAGTTAGGGAAACAGGATGGAAGAAAATTCGACAAAATTTATTCCTTCCCTTTCTTCAAAACTCTTTTAAGAAGGAGATTAATATGATAACAAATGGAAAAATTAGCAGGGGTACCCTTCTTGAAATATTGCTCGTTTCAACAAGATTAGGTTTAACCTCATTCGGTGGACCCGTTGCCCATCTAGGGTACTTCCATCATGAATACATTCGAAAAAGAAAATGGATGGACGAAAAAGGCTATGCTGATTTAGTAGCTTTGTGTCAGTTTTTACCTGGTCCTGCAAGCAGCCAGGTCGGGATTGGCATTGGAGCAATGAGAGCCGGCGTTTTAGGTGGAATTGTTTCCTTTATCGGTTTTACCCTCCCTTCTGTATTGGCACTAATCATCTTTGCCTTAATATTTCAAGGGTTAGAAATTGATACTGGCGGCTGGATTCATGGCCTAAAAATTGTCGCAGTCGCAGTTGTGGCTCATGCGATTTTAGGAATGGCTAAAAGTCTAACGCCTGATTTAAAGCGAAAGGCTATTGCATTATTTGCCCTAGTCGCCACTCTATTATGGCAAACGGCTTTTACTCAAGTTATTGTGATCATTCTATCTGCCATTATTGGATTACTACTCTATCATCAACAAACGAGGGAAGAAGAAAACAGCTATGAGTTCCCAATTTCTAAAAGCTTTGCTGTCACATGCTTGGTATTATTTTTCGGTTTATTATTTCTATTACCTATTTTACGAGAGGTAACCTCCATAGAATGGATTGCCATGTTTGACAGCTTTTATCGCTCCGGTTCGTTAGTTTTTGGTGGAGGTCATGTCGTTTTGCCATTGTTGGAAAGTGAATTTGTTCCTACGGGATGGCTTAGCAAAGACGCTTTTTTAGCAGGGTATGGGGTAACTCAAGCGGTTCCTGGTCCATTATTCACGTTTGCTGCATATTTAGGTACAGTTATGAATGGTTGGCAAGGAGGAATCGTTGCAACGATCGCCATATTTTTACCCGCATTCTTATTAATCTTTGGAACCCTTCCGTTCTGGAATTCCTTACGAAGCAATCAGAAAGTAAAAGGTGCGCTAATGGGGATAAACGCAGCTGTTGTTGGCATATTAATTTCTGCATTTTACCAACCAATATGGACTAGTTCCATATTAGAACCTCTCCATTTTGCCTTTGCGGCCATTTTGTTTAGCATGCTAGTATACTGGAAGTTACCGCCATGGGTTATAGTTGTTGTAGGTGCATTGGGTGGGATATTTTTATAGGTGCACTGTTAGTGTTCATAGTTGATTTAATTTACGACAGGTGTACCCACTTAACCGGATAAATTCCGTTTATCTTGAAAAATCAATGGTTACTAGGTGAAATAGTCGGAGATATTCCGCTAATTAACCCTAAAAAGACGTAAAATCATGAACATTGTATAGCTTAACAGGAAAAATTCCGCTTATTTATAGAGAAATAGGTGAATTTCTTGATTTAGCCGGAATTTTTCCGCCTATTTTTCAATGAAATAATTTCAACACCGACCTTTTAAAATAGAAAAAAGACTATCTAGGTAGTCTTTTTCTTATAAGCTTTTAGCAAAGCCAGTGCTTTGATCTACATATCCCAACCTCTTATAAAATCTGTGAGCATCTACTCTTTCTGGTCGGTTCCCACTATTAACGCTCATTCCTGTAGCCCCTAAGCTTTTTGCCCAAATTTCTGCTTCTTCCACCAATTGCTTTCCAATACCTTCATGGCGAAATCGAGAATCTACTACAAGAGCAGCAATTTTCACATAGACCCCGTCCATTTGGTAATAGAAACATTTAATTAATCCGATCATCCCAACAACTTTACCATTTAGCGAAGCCACGAAAGTGTGATAATCGGGATTTAATTCGATATGGCGAAATCGTAGATTCATGCTTTCAATGGTCGTTGGATAACCAAGCTGCTCCATCAAAGTTGCTAATACTGGGACATCGTGAATCGTTGCTTTTCGAATTTCCACAGCCATCTCTCCTCTATCACAATTGAAATCTCTCTTTAATGAGTTTCGAAGTTTCAGCTGCACTCAACTGGTTATTAATTATCTTTATGTAGTTTTCCTTCTGAATTTCACCTTCAAATGAATTTAATCGATGATTTTCTAATGTTTCCAGTAAATCAGCTTCGGATTTCTCTATATTCCGTTTGGATGGTTTATGCTCTAGCCGATTAGAAGTTTGGTTTCGTTCCATCCTTGTCTCGAGATCAGCCTCCAATTCAACGTAATACACAGTGCCGCCCTTTGATTCAAAAATACGACTAATTTTTTCAACATACTCCCAATCAGATTGTAAATCGAAAGCCCAAACAAATGTGAAGATTAAGCCATCTACATTGCTTTTCGATACTTCTTCAAAGAGCTCTTCGCGAAAAAGAGAGACTAACCTTTTTCCCTGTCTTGTACCGTAATCGAAAAAATGATTCACTAGATCGATGGACATATGATTATGAAAAAGCTTCAATTCTGTCATCTTGGCTAATTCTTGCCCGACTGTCATTTTACCCACTGCCTGAGGTCCAAATATTAGAACAAATTTCATAAGCCCGCCCCTTGCCATATTTTATGTTCTCCATTAGTTCTATTTCCTTAGGAACAATTCCTTCTATAAAACAATAGAAATATATTTCCATTGAACCAGCTATGACTATTTTATTATTTATTGAATAATAAGTTTATTCCTAAGTAATCAGGGTAATGCAATCAATATTATAGTATTAAGGGGTGATGCCATGGAAAAGATCGAGGATTTAATAGAGTTAAAAAGGCAAATGAGTGAGCTTAGAAATACTATTTGGGTAAATGAAATACTATTTTCATTTAATTGGTGGTTTCTGTTATTTATTGCAATCGTACCTTGGATTCTTTGGTGGTCATTTTTAGCGGATAAAAAGAGGATTACAACTGTATTAGTTTACGGTCTACAAATGTCTGTTGCTGCAACTTTACTGGACGATATGGGTTCCTATTTTCTTCGTTGGATTTATGAGTCCCAGTTGGCACCTGTTACTCCACGTCTAAATCCAATTAATTTAACGGTTATTCCTATTACTTTCATGTTTGTTTATCAAAATTTTACTAGTTGGAAATCCTTTTTATTTGCCTTAGTGGTGCTGTCCTTTGGTGCATCCTATATTGTAGAACCTATATTTACATACATGGGCATTTATAAAATACTAGATTGGCATTATATTTACTCTTTTATCATTTACATAATTTTAGGTGTTGTTAATAGACTGATTGTCGATAAATATGTCCACGTCCAAATGAAGAAGGAGCTTGCTTAACAATCAATATAGATACCCTACAAAGCCTTTTATTGGCTCTGTAGGGTATTTTAGTTTGTAAATATGATTGACCTGTTCATCACATATTCAATTCTAGCCATTCGTCCGATTCTTTAAAGCCGAACTTCTTATATACTGGCATTCCCAACTTTGAAGCTCCAAGCCATATTTTTGTTATTTCCGAATGTTTGGCTTCATCAACCAATTTATGTAACAATTGCGTGGCAATTCCTTGTCCACGATAGTTTTCATTTGTATACATATTACAAATATAGCCCTTCTTGCCACTTTTGTTTGTATATGAAGGTGGGAAGTCAAAAAAGATTATAGCCCCACAGGCAATGATTTCTTCCTTGTCCTCAACCAACCACTGAATGAGAGTACCATTACTTAATTTATGATAAAAGAAATCACGCAGTTCCACATCGATGTCTATCGATGGTTCAATCCCCTCATCCACTAATTGCTTTTTTCTTAAAGCAATCACTTGATCCATGTCATCCAACCCTGCTTTACGGTAGTTCAACTTCCATTCACACTCCTATTACTTCAAATCTATTTTATTGCCCACCAAATTGTCCATCTGTCTTTTTCTACAATCGTATGGTCAAGTGGAACTTGTATATCGATAAAATTGATCAATTTCTTTAATTCGTTATCGTCTAATTCTTGCAAAATACTGCGCCCAGTTCTATTCCTTAAATCCTGAAGTAATTCCGTCTTATGAGGATACACTTTCCTTGTTTCCCACAACTGCATTTCTTGAATTTCTCGAAAACCACATTCCTTTAACATCTCCATGACATTTTTGCTTTGATGCCTACGGTTAGTCTCCTTTTCTATTAACTTAGGAAATGGTTCAAAAAAATGGCCTCTTATGTGAGAATTATCCCCTTCTAACAAACAATCATCTGGTGTTCGGTCTTGTACAATAAAATACCCATTATTCCTTAATAATCGATACGCCTCTTTAAAACAACTTGAGAGATCCTCAATATGATGTATCAATGCTCTTTCTAGTATAAGGTCAAAACGATTACCCTCTAATCCAGTATGAAGGGCTCTGCCTCTTTTGAAGAAAATGTTTTGATACTCTTTACAATTTTCTGCTGCACATGCAAGCATAGCTTCAGAAAAATCAAGGCCTATAACAGAACTTATCCCCATATCCGAAAGTGCTTTTGTATATATTCCACCACCACAACCAATATCTATTGCAGCGGAAATCTCCTGGATTGGTACAATGCTTTTGATGAAATTAGTCCAGGAAACATCTGCGATTCGATTAGTATAGCTAAATCTATTTTTTTCATCATGAAAATCAATCACCACTGACCATCCCTCTTTTCACAGTATTCATACATGTAGTGAAATTACTAATTCCATATTAATACTCAAAATCCCATAAGAAAATATTAAAGTAATTATCAAAATATATAAGTATTACTTATGAAATATACAGTTAAAAACACAGCACCGGTTATCTTTCACTTCATCTTCCCAATTGGAACGTCAAAGATAAGAAATAAAGAGATAATCACGATTAAAGAAATCATCCAGCCCCATAATGGTCGAGTTTGATGAATTCTAAGTGAAGTAAAAGTGACGATATAAAAAAGAACCGTCCAAGGCATATTCCAACCGTTATGATGAGAGAGCCCTTCCCATACGTTTAAGGCAAGTAATTCAAAAACGGAGAAGACAATTACCCATGCAAGAATATACAATGTTTGAATGAATTTACTTTTATGATCAGGATAATGACCTAGGAAAATTAAAACTTTTACTGGGAATGATACAAATTCAATGGCAAGGGAGATCAAACTGTGATTTGGCAAAATGGCTTTGTCAAATGAAGTATGGAATTGCCACATCGAGTAATTGTATAACAAAAAGTTATACAGTAAGTCCCCTACTATAAAAAATAGAATGGTGGAATAATATTTCTCCCAATTCCTCCAATCGCCCCACTTCCAGCCTGCCACGATGTATCCAAGCAATAAGAGTGTATGCACAATTTCACTTCCTAAAAATTATTAACTAAAAGTATTATTTCCATTTATTGGACTTCGATACTTACAAAAAGGAGTGCGCAAATCTATTGATTTGTGCACTCCTTCTTATACAGTCTAATCTCAATTATTACTTTGGTTTTTTCATAAAGAATGACAATACAACATTAATCAATGCAAAGACTAAGCTGATCTTAAAGAAGTACCTGCTGCAGCCGCTTGTGCTGCATCGTTCGAAATTTCTGCAAGATAACTAGTTTGCTTGGCTGATAGAAGCGAAACCATGACAGCAATCCCAATACCTGCTGAATCGTTTGCGTTAGTGCAATTCCATCTGGATAGTACTGTAATGTGTTTGTCTGAACCGAGGCAAGCACGGCTCCAATTCCCAACATCATAATAATATGTGTCACCACAATCATCCATAAAGCTGTATCAGTTCCAAATTGAGCATATGCTAGGTAACCAACTGCTACTAAAATTGTTCCTGGTGTTATAACTGCTCGTGGACCATATTTATTAAATAATCGACCAATAACTGGTGCCATTGAACTACCCCCACCTAAAATCCAAATGGATTATTGAGGAAGGGGATTCCTAAAAAAGGCTACTAAAGAATTTAGTAGACCGTTGCCCGTTCAACTAAGCAATGGGTTTTCTACTTTTCACCTTTAACAAACCTTTTACCTCCAAGTCTGAAAGAGCCCCTTGAGGAAAGAGTTGATTCATTGAGTCAATCTTGTCGCAGGCAAAAAGTTCTATCCGATAGAACGTGTGTTTACGAACATCAGACAGGCATGACGAAACCCACTTCCACTGCGCCCAGTGATGTAGACCTGCTATCTTCTCTGGTAACAGGGAATGCAACACTGGTGGAAGTGTTTCTTTGAATCCCATTCATGTGTAATAATCTTTAATGGTTGGCTAGCTTTCTGGGTTAGGCATAGCATCATTTCACCTTCAATTGCCGCAGTCATCATGAGAGCAATTTCCTCAGCTTCCCTCTTTGAAAACCGATCTAATACAAGTTTATTCGCATATATACCCTGCATCTTCGTATAAAGTATTCTAGACACACTTATGCAAAGAAAACCTTTTCATTTGTTTAAGATCGGTCTCACTCTATACGCTCAAATTGATTAACTTTACTTAACCTATGACAAATCATAAATAATACAAAATAGATCGGGAATGAGTAGAATTTATTCCAGTGAATCGACACATAAAAACCGAGCCATTTAAAAAATGGTTCTCCGATAAAACTCCCAACACTGGCAAAAAATAATCCCTTCCAAAAAGGTTTCATTTCTGGTTTGAATTGTATTAAAAACATAACAAAGACAGGTAAAATACAAAAATCCCATGGCATATAGGAAGGAATGGTTGGAACTACTTTTCCTGTATAGAACCATAGCCCACCTACCACACCCAAAAAATCAAACCAAGAAGCAAAGATCACAACGAATAAACCTACAAATAATAGCCGGTACGTACTTTCTTTTTTCCGAAAAAGGATGAATAATATCCATGGAATCAAGGTAAAAGCCAACGAAAGCCAAAAATCCCAATGCAAAAATGTATTTTCAAGCCAAAAATCTAGATACTCATAATTGGCTTTATGTACCCTATCATATATATCACCAACAATTTTCAATTTCTGAGCATTTTCCAAAGTAACCAATCCTTTCTTACTTAGTATTTTAAAAAGGTCGGCTATATATTTATCTGCCTCAATAAAAAAGACCCGATTTCATAAGAAACCGAGTCTGATTAAGATTAAGTTTTAAGCAAATCGATAATAAATTAACACAAACGTTGCTAGCACAAAGATAAAGTTTAAGAATACGAAAATGAATTGATCAAGCTTTGTTTTGCGCATTTTAATAGGTGGGTTGTAGAAAGAAACCCCTTCTATAATAAAGATTATGAGGACAATGTGAATCATGAAATGTCCAACAACTTCTGTCATACCAAATAGCATCGTCGTTAATATAAAAATACATGTTACGACAAATCCAAGTACACGGTTTAAAATCCCGACGACTAATAGATACCCAACGACAAACTCGATAAATGCCGCCATGACAAGGAATAATGCTGGTTCAAATCCGAATGTAGGGACATGATGGTTCGCAATAATATCTAATGCCATGCCAGGATACACCCATTTTTCAACAGCTACCCAACAAAGAGATAGACCTGTTCCTAAATATAGGAATGGAAATCCAATATGCTCGAATTTCGTTTTTCCAACTAATAAAACTCCAATAATCGCTACATAGAAGCCGTAGTCTAACATATGAAATATGCCTTGATGAATCGTTACATAAACAAATAATCCAAGTAAGATAGCAGAACCTAATTTCGTTGCGATATGATGTGGAATGAGTAATAATCCGATCACTACCCATGTCAAAACGACAACTAATGTATTGTGAATATGGAACTCAGGTGCAAAAAGTGTTCCATTTATGATTTGTATCATTAAAGCTACAGCCGTACCGTATTTTAATAAATGGCGAGAATACTTTCTTAAACTAGATAGACGGTCTTCAATTTTCTTAACTGGTTCCCATTCAGCCATTTTAGGAATAACTAAAGTTAATGCTGCAAGTACGACAGCTGCTAAAAGAGCAAGTCCCATAAACTCCGATGATAAAATATGTTCGATTGTTTCTTTTTGAGGCGTCACTTTTGTGAACCACTTTACATGTGCTTGTGTAAAAAATGGTGTCATTACAAGTCCTAAAATTAATAATAGTTGATAAATCTTTTTCATCTTAAATCCCCCTTGGTGATGTTAACACGATGCTTATAGTGATAATATACATGATCCTGCTGTGGGTTTTTCGGCCCATTCTTGAACATTTTGTGAAATATTTCACATTAGAGATTTCATTACAATCCAAGCACTCTACGAACTTCCTATTCATATTTTATCTTTATAGGATCATATGCCGTGGCAACAATAAATTAGATACTTATGGGGTCAACCAATTGGAGTTTCATTCATGGGTGGTACTGCTACATCCGGTCTTTTATGTGTAGTTTCTGATGGAAGACTTCTTGTCATTGAATACCTGTACCAACGACAATTTGCTCTAAAAAAATACGAGATGAATACAATTCAAGATATAAATGGATTTCCGCCTTGTCAATCATAAATACAAAGAACCCTCAAATATTTGTGGGCTCTTTGTCTAATTATGACCATTCATTAGTTTTATCTGATTGATATTGTTTCAATAAAGGAACACGGATGCTTTCCGATAAAGCCTTAACAGCTAATACTTTTTCCAATTTTTCTTTATTGAAACGGTCGAAAAATTTCACTTCATTTACTGATGCGACTGACACTTTCTGCGCATCTGGTTCGAGCAGTACTAAATCATCATTTACAGATACCACTCCCTCTTTCAAAACTCTAAAAAGAAATCCTGTATAGCCGGTATCCCTCATACGAACGACCATATCAGGGACTTCATATTTTTCTGCAAGCTTATAACAAGGATTTCGTGGTTCGGATACTTGAATTATTGCTTCCCCAAATGAAAAAATATCTCCGATGTGAGCATTATCCTCCTTGAGTCCTTCCACGGTTAAATTCTCCCCAAATAATGCTGTTTCACTAAAATGATGAACAACATTTTTCCAATATGGATAATAATCATACGAATATAAACATAAAGCTTTATCTTCACCACCATGATATTCATAGGCTTGTTCATCACTCTTTAGTCCTGTTTTACTCAAAAAGATAGGTTCTGACACAGATTGCTTTCTAATCGCAGATTCGAATGTTCTTTTACCATATGTAAGGGTTTCGATTCTCCCCACATTGAGAGATTTCACTTTATATCTCATCAAGATATCCTTCCTTTTTGAGCATTTAGCACCAAGTACCATCTTCTAATCGAATTCGCTTGCCAAAATGAATATGCCAGTGCATATGTTTATTACTTTGATACTCCCCTATATTCGTTGATACTGTACAGGCACCATATTTTTCATTCATCTGATTAGCAACTTGCTGAATGACTGATAATACGTCAACCATCACATGCTGATTATCTGAGTTAAGATCCAGTAAGGATGGAATATGCTGCTTAGGTATTACGACAATGTGTACGTCATAAAAAGGACGTGTATGATAAAAAGCAAGTGCATCCTCAGTTTCAAGTACTCTCTCTACTTTCGTATTCCCACTCAATACCTCGTCACAATAGAAATCTTGTACTCCATTTGCCATTTATAACAACTCCTACTCCTAATATGTTCGTACCGGTGAAATCAGGTGAAGATAATTTGGATTTCCAATAGGTTCAATTAAGACTGGTCTCATCGAACCACCAAAACTTAATTGAATCTCTTCCTCTTTTATTGCTTTTAATGCATCCATTAAAAATCTTCCATCAAATGCAATATTTAAGTCCCTTTGGCCATTGATTTCTTTTATATTTTGTAGTTCCTCTATTTTTCCAACCTCTGATGAATTTGAAGAGATTCGCATTTTTGAACCATCCTCTATTTCAATATTTATCCGATTGTTTTTCCCTTCGTATGCAAATAAACTTGCCCGATCAATCCCTTTTAAAAGTTGAGAGGTTTTAATTGTAATAACCGTTTTTGCATCTTTTGGTAACAAGCCTAAAACATTGGGATAATTCCCTTCAATAAGTCTTGAATACAGGGTCATGTTAACTGATTTAAAAGTGATATAACTTTCTGTTATATAAATATGTATATGACCTGACTCATCCTGCATTAATTTAGAGAGTTCGTTCAAACTCGTGCCTGGTACAATACAAGCCCCGTCTAAATACGCTTCAATGAAGAGTTTCCGTATAGCTAATCGATGCGAATTTGTTGCGGCAAGAGTTAGTTGTTTTTCTTGGAACGACAGATATACTCCTGTCAGGACGGGTTTATTTTCGTTTTTAGAGACGGCAAATGTAGTTTGATTGATTAATTCTTTAAGTTCAGTGTTTGATAGCCTTACAGAAGCATCTTCATCAATTCTAGGAAGTTTTGGATAATCATCAGCCTGAAACCCATTTAAGGTGGTTATAATATCATCCGATTTAATTGTAACTAATTGCCTCCCATTCATTTTCACGTGAACATCATTCGGCAACTTTTTTACAATTTCGATTAGATATTTCGCAGAAATAATCACACTACCTGGTTCAAATATATCCAGTATTTTTTCATTATTGATGGTCATAGGAATATTGGATTCAATGAAAATATCTGAATTACTCCCTACTAGAGTCAGCTTCTCTTCAGTTGCAATTATTTGAATGCCTGTCAAAATTGGAATCGACGTTTTTGCACTTACTGCCCTACTTACATCTGAAATCGCCTTATAAAAACAATCTCTATTCACCCAAAACTCCACATAGTCCACTTCCTAAATTTTAGTCTATCAATCTATTTCGACAAATTTCACAGAAATACCTTTATATATAAAAACGAAAAAAGCATTAAACCTGGTTGGTTAATGCTCTCTGGCTAATTATTATTTTACAGGCACCCACAGCTCATTTCTTGGTTTATGCTTTGGTGGATAATAGCATTCAATGCACGGCAAATCAACCAATTCATAACCAGAAGTGAGAACCCATTCTGAATATAGTCGTTTCCAGGCCTCAGTAACATTCGGAAATACAGCCCAAGTACTTGGTGGAATAATGAGGGTTTCCATATCTTCTTCCGCTTCCCCTTCATACCTTACACCCATGAAGTAGATAAACTCGTCTTCACTAATACTTGCTTCCTTTCCGCAAACACCCAAAAGACTTTCTAATGTACATTTTGGATTTTCCCATGACATATCGATTAACTTTTGCGTAAAACCATCTTTTTTTGCGTTGTTCCATAATGAAGAAATGGTTTTGGAAGCCTTGTTCGTTGAAACTGATTTACCTTGTCCAACAATACGAATTTCATAATCAAGTTTCTCAATTCTATACTCCATTTCAAATTCCCCTCCTTATAAAAAATGGAAGAAAGCTTTCTTTGTTAAGAATTCTATAACTTTCAGCTTTTCCCTCTTAATTTTTCTGTATAAAAAAACTATTCTCCAATTAGAAGAATAGCACTATATTTGTAGCTCTTTATGATAAATGTATTGTTCCCCCATCCTACCCATCACTCGAATTCCCTTATCTATAAAACCACTTACTTTATAAAGATGCTGTGCAACTGTGTTTTGGTGGTTGACCGCTAAGATGATTTCATTACTACCAGGAAAATTGCTTTTTACAAAGGAATCTAAAATGAATAAAGATTTCTTGGCAATCCCTTTTCCCTGGAATTTGACATTAATCGAATAGGCCCTTACCAATATCGCAGATCTATTATCACTATAGGTCTTCACGCCTTCCCAACCATGCAATACAAAGAATCCTACTGGTTCACCACCAGATAAAATGACAACAGGATGCCTCGTTTTATCTATTTCACATGACAACATAGCTTCTGACGGCAGAGAAGTAAATCTTATCTGCTTCTCAGATAAATCATAATCACTTAATATAGAATTAAACTTTTCTTCATAAAATTCAAGAGCTACAGTATTAACACTTTGGTTTGTCCCCATCTTATTTCTCCATTTTTGATTTCTGTTCAACCTAGTTCTTGTACTGTTTCGTGACAAAAGCAACTAGTAATATGATCATTGACCATGCCAGTCGCCTGCATAAATGCATAACAAATTGTTGAACCTACAAACTTAAATCCTCGCTTCTTTAAATCCTTACTCATTTTATCGCTAAATTCAGTTGATGCTGGCACCTCTTTTAAATCCTTAAAGTTATTTTGGATTGGCTTTCCATCTACAAAAGACCATATGTACGCACTAAATGAGCCGAATTCCTCGACCACTTTTAGAAAAGCTTTTGCGTTTGTAACAACAGCATTCACCTTTAGCTTATTTCGAACGATCCCTTCATTTTGTAGAAGTTCTGCTATCTTTTTCTCATCATACAAAACAATTTTCTCAGGAATAAATCCATCAAAGGCTTTGCGGTAATTTTCCCGTTTTTTAAGAATTGTGTACCAGCTTAATCCCGCTTGTGCTCCCTCTAAATTTAGATATTCAAAAAGGAGACGGTCGTCATACACTGGTACTCCCCATTCGTGATCATGGTAGTTAATATACAACTCATCTTGGTTAACCCAACCGCATCGATTCATAAAAACTTCATTCTCCTTCAGTTACTTATAAAATAGTATGATTTTTGACTAAATTACCTTCTCGCAAAAGAATTAATGTTTTTCTTTCCCCATTCGTACATCATAAGGACGATCGGCATTAGACTTTCACCTAACTCTGTTAGCGAATATTCGACCCTTGGTGGAACTTCTGGATAGACTTTTCGACTGACAATTCCATCTGCCTCTAATTCTCGTATTTGTGCTGTCAGGACTTTATGAGAGATTTTTGGAAATAACTTTTTAATTTCACTGAATCTTAACTTACCATTTGTGCCTAAATAATAGATGATTGTGATTTTCCATTTCCCGTTAATAAGAGATAAGGTGAACTCTTTTTCACAATTAAATTCACCATTCCGGATTTTCTTTTTTACTTCTTTCCGTAAATCTTCCATTCAGATTATCTCCTTTCCAAAATATCTCAAAAGTATCCTTAAGGTAACCTTCTCACAAAAAAGTGCGTTCTTCCAGAAAAAAGAATTATTTTATAGAATTAGATTGTACAGATAATTCTGAATTATAGTTAATTCTCTTATCTGTTATTATTTTATATTAAGTAGATCGGAGGAAAGTTAAATGTCAGGAAACAGAGCAGTGATTTACAAGGGTTCTGGTCGAGTAGCGGTTGAAGATATCAGCTATCCCGACTTGATTTTACGAGACGGACCTGGTGTAAACCCATTAAATGTCGGTCGTAAATGCGACCATGGTGTCATTCTCAAAGTTGTCACCACAAATATTTGCGGTAGCGACCAACACATGGTGCGCGGGCGAACAACTGCCCCGGAAGGTCTCGTTCTCGGTCACGAAATCACTGGTGAAGTCATCGAAGTTGGACGTGACGTGGAGTTTATTAAAAAGGGTGATCTCGTATCTGTACCGTTTAACATTGCATGTGGACGTTGTCGGAGCTGTAAAGAACGAAATACTCATATTTGCGAAAATGTAAATCCAGATCGTCCTGGCTCAGCTTATGGTTATGTCGACATGGGCGGTTGGGTTGGTGGACAATCCGAATACGTTATGGTCCCCTATGCAGATTTTCAATTACTTAAATTTCCTGATAAAGATCAAGCACTTGAAAAAATTCTTGATTTAACTATGCTTTCTGATATTTTCCCAACTGGTTATCATGGTGCTGTAAGTGCAGGAGTTAAGCCTGGTGCAACTGTATATGTTGCGGGTGCTGGACCTGTTGGTTTAGCGGCTGCTCATTCTGCTCAACTTCTAGGTGCTTCCGTTGTTATTGTGGGTGATTTAAATAGCGAGCGTCTTGCGCAAGCGAAGAGTTTCGGATGTGAAACCGTAAATCTCAGAGATTATCCAAATCTCGGTGAGCAAATTGAACAAATTTTAGGCGTACCTGAAGTTGACTGTGCAATTGATTGTGTAGGATTTGAAGCCCATGGACACGGTGCTGGTGCTGGAGAAGCTCCTGCCACTGTATTGAATTCGATTATGGAAGTTACTCGCGCCGGAGGCCGTCTTGGTATTCCAGGTCTTTACGTTACGGGTGACCCAGGTGCCGTTGATGAGGATGCAAAAATTGGAACCTTGAAGGTTCGCTTAGGTCTAGGATGGGCAAAAGCGCATACTTTTGTCACAGGTCAAACGCCAGTTATGCAATATCATCGCGACCTAATGATGGCCATTTTAAGCGGAAAAGCACAAATTGCCAAAGCTGTAAATGCTACACTTATTTCATTAGATCAAGCCCCTGCTGCTTATGCTGAATTTGATCAGGGTGCTTCTAAGAAGTTCGTAATTGACCCCCATGGGTTAGTTAGAAAATAAAACCCGTCAAAATGAAAGCGCTTAAAATTCTACATTCTAATTCTGTTTGCTGGTGGAATGCCACTAGTCGTAGATAAACTATGAGCCAGGCAATATAGTCTGGCTTTTAGTATGCAAGATTATTCTATTCATCGAGTACAATTATTTCCTTAGCTTCAAGGTTTCGAGATTCTTTACTTTGCGTAATATTTTTTGAATGCATCAGTAGAACTCTGACAGTCGCCTCCTCTTTAATTTCCTCTAATACCAAACTTTCCCCAGTTTCACTCCTAAAGCTTGTCTTATCGGACAATTTAACCTTGCATCCGTAACCAATATCCTCAATATCATTACTTTTAATCTTCGCTTCATCCGAACAGTCAATCAAAAAATAATCTTCTGCAACCTCATAAACCACTCCTTCAAATGTCTTAGTACATCCCGACAAAAACATGGCCACAACGATTATGAAAATTCGTTTTTTACCCAATAACTGACACTCCCCTATTCGAATTTATTTTTTATATACGATGCAATGTAAAAATATGTTCATCACACAGTTGAAATCGTGTATAATTTTTCCAATGTTGTTTTGAGGAGGTTTGCCAATTTTGCAAAGAAACGGTTCGCAATACTATGACAAAGAAGAATTCTTTCATCGTTACACTTTAAAGAGAGCATTCAAAGAAAATCCAAATGACACAATTGAAAAGCCAATTTTCATTGAGCTTATGGGAGATGTATCCCAGTTAAATATTCTTGATTTAGGGTGCGGTGACGGAAAGTTTGGAATCGATCTGATGAATATCGGATGTAAAAGCTATTCTGGAATTGAAGGATCAATTAATATGTATCATTCAGCAGTAAAAAATCTACAAACATATAAAAATATACACTTGGTACAATCAACTATTGAGAATTGGGAATTTCCTAAAAATCACTTTGACATGGTCATATCAAGGCTAGTAATTCATTATATTCAGGATATCGACGTCTTATTTAGAAATATATATGACACTTTAACTGATGGTGGAAAATTAATCTTTTCTATTGAACATCCCGTTATTACTTCCACTTTGCAAACGAATGGGCAAAGAACGAATTGGTTCGTGGATAATTACTTCGTTTCTGGAATTCGAGAACAAGAGTGGCTTGGTTCTACAGTCTATAAGTACCACAGAACGATTGAAGATTATTTTCAAGCACTCAAATCTGCTGGGTTTAAGATTGAATCTTTAAGAGAATCGATACCTAAGAGAGAGCATTTTGAAAAGGAAGAGACATACTTAAGACGATTAAGAATACCATTATTTTTATTCCTGGCCGCTACTAAATAATCTCACTTTTGTTTGGCATGAATGAGGACGGATCTAAATTCTCGCTTTCTATCACAATAGCAGTTAAAGCTGTATCTGTTTGCGTTTCATGCCATTCACCCTTTGTCCAAAACACCGCATCCCCTGGCCGAACCATTATGTACTCTTCGCTTTCTCCACGAGCAAATCCTTCACCAGAAATAATTAGAAGAAGCTGTGGAGTGGTTGCTTGATGATACCCGATAATCCCATCTTTCTCTAGATACATAGCACCAATGTGAACACCACCTTCAGTGCGAATCACACGAGACATGACAAAATCCGAATTGTATTGAGTGATCTTTTTTCCACTGTCCTTGGCAAATCTATAAATCTCCATTTGAACCTCCGAAAAAATGAAAGTACTAATAACTTCGCTAGTTTTCGCTATTAATCCTTCTTCCATAGTAATAAATAATCCCGAGAAGCATTAATGCCTTACATCAATGTTTCTCGAGATATTTAGTGGATTTCTTTATCAGCAACAGCTCACGTTACTCTCTTTTCTTAATTATTTTCCCAATCACGTCGGCCAAGATATCAATCGCACGATACTCTTCTTCCAATGTATTATCCACTCCTCCAATTTCCATTAATAGTGATTCATTCCTTAAGTCTTGGTTATAGGTATTTTGGTTTTCAGCAGCAGACTTTTCAATAACTCCTCTAGATAGACCTGGATATTCTTCTTCCATAAGAGTATGAATTGCTAAAGCAAATTTTAAGTTTTCTATATATCTTTCACTTGTTTTAGAAACAATAAATGATATTTTGGCATAATCATCCCCATTTATTGTAGCAGTAGTTACATCTCTTGGCTGTGAGTCTCTGTGTATATCAAATATCATTTTAATACTCGGATTTTCTTCTAATGTACTCTGTAAGAATTCTCTTGAGACTGCGTAAGACTCTTCATAAGATAAGCCCTTCTCACCCAATTCTTTCATAACATCCCTTTTTTCATGTAGTGTAATGATACTCTTGTTATTGAGAGCCTGACTAAGCTTTTCACCCACTAATGTAATATTCGTAGATGGATGGAAAGCTCCGTTTGCATCGACAGTCTTAGTTACTGAATTAAATGATTCCTGATTATGCGTGTGATAAATATAAATAAATGGTTCATCACGACTATTTTCTCCAATTAAGGATGATTTCTGTTCTGTTTCTGGAAAAGAGAATAGCCATAAGATAGAAATTACAAAAACAAGGACACTACTTGCAGTTATCGAAACTATCTTAAATGTTCGTTTTCTATTTAATCTTTTAGCATTTTTCCTTAAAATGTATTCAGTATCAGAAACAAACGCTTTTCTTGGTTCCGTTGAATATGATTCTTTCATCAATTTAAAAAAATCCTTATCAGTTTGCACTACCTATACCCCCCTCAGCATCTATATGTAGTTTCTTTTTAAGGATTTTCATAGCCCTATGATAATCTACTTTAACCTTTGACTCACTACAATCAAGTACATCCGCAGTTTCTTTTATGGACAATTCGCTTATTCCCCTTAGAATAACGACTGCTCTAAAATCGGGTTTTAAGGTCGAGATTGCTAACTGAACCGTTCTTTTTAGTTCATTTTGCTCAAATAGTTCATTTGGCCCCTTTTCTGTAGATGCTATTTGTTTAAAAAAGCCATCTTTAAAAACTTGTGTAAATCGCTTCTTCCTGTAATGATCAATAGCAACATGCTTTGCTATTGAGAAAATCCAAGTCTTTAAATTGCCTTCATTATAATTAGGTAGATTTTTTAACACACGAATAAACACTTCTTGAGTTAGATCCTCTGCATCATTTTGACTTCCAGTAAAACAAATAAGAAACCGATAAACATCTAGGTAATGACTACGATAGATTTCAATAATCCTATTCTCTAAATTCCCATTATCAAGCAAGAGCTCCCCCCCTTATTTCTGTATTCGTTTATTAATCGTTTGAGTATATTAAAAGGTTACAAGATCATCCTATTTAAAGATCAAACTTAAAGTTGATTTTTGAAACCTAAGGAAAACCGCCCCAATGAAAGGGCGGCCAAAAGAATTGAACTATCGTACTTCGTTAATTCAAAATGATGATGTACTACAAGCCTCAATACTATTTCAATCGATAATAGGCTTCGTAGAATACTGAGTTCTTCGGTTTAATTACATTCAAAAATGAAATAATGATATCTGAACCAGAAATCAAAGCTGTACTCCAACTCACAAATTGCAAGATTGACTTGAATTCTCCTGAAAATAAAAATGATACAATGAAAGGTAAACTCAAAAAAATCCAAAATCTCAGTTTGGATAGAATTGCATTTGTATGTAGCCAGAAAAATATACCGTTAAATGTTAAGCTATGCCTTTTATTTGTTGTTTCCCATCGGATTGATAATCCCAAAATAAACAATATCTTCAAAACGATCGATTTTGAAGACATGTTCTTTTAACATGCCTTCATATGTCATTCCACACTTCTCCATGATCTTTCCAGATGCAGGATTTGATTTGAAATGTCGTGCATAGACACGATGAAAATTCTTTTCTTTAAAAACAAATTCTATCATCGCTTGCGCTGCCTCTGTCCCGTACCCTTTCCCCCAATACTCTTCTCCAATCCAATATGCCAGTTCTCCATTTTTATGCTGCTTATGATTTGAAATCGCAATGGCACCATACAACTGTCCACTATTCTTATCTGTTATGGCAAGCTCATACATTCGATCTAGGTCAAAGTTTTGCTCGTGGTTAGCAATCCACGACAGCGCACAATTTAGCGTATATGGATATGGTAGAGTCAAAGTACTTTTGAAAATGTTGTAGTTATTACACATTGTGATTACATTTTCTGCATCAGATGCAGTAAACAGACGCAGTAGCAATCTACCCGTTTCTATCGTTTTATTTGTACGACTATAAATCAATATATTCACCCCAGTGTGTTCAAAAAATTTGATCTTCTCTTAGATTATTGTCTCTTTTGCAATCCCTTCGACTAATGGCCTTAACCAGTCATCCAAATTCGTAAATTGAAATCCATTCGCAACTGCTTTTTCGTTTGACATATACCAAGAGGTTGGAACAGCATAAGGTGAAATAATCTCATCATTTCCCACAAGCGCAATTCTGGCAGATTTACCCGTTGCTGCTTCAATCATTTTTATTAAATTGGCTAATGAGATTCTGCCATTTGCTGTGGCATTAAAAGGCCCTTCTATTTCTGTCATGCCAGCCCATTTTAAGAATTGAGCTGCTTCTGTTGCTTGGATAAAGGACATTTCGGCATCCATATTTACAAATCCAATTGGTTCACCGTTTGCAATTCGTTCAACATGCAGATGTAAACGACGCGAATAATCATCCTCTCCTAACACGATCGGGATACGAACAGCTACTACAGGAAATTGGGCATACTTAAAATACACAGCCTCCGCTTGCCGCTTTCCTTCCCCATATGAAAAATCTTCTTTGTTCCCCAAGCGAATTTCATAATGATACGGATCAAAATCAGTCTCAAGCTTCTCCTTACCATTTACTTCATAGACGGATAATGTGGAGGTAAATACCAGTTTGCCAATTTTCCCATTAAAAAGCTCACAAAAATCATATGCTTCATTTGGAGAAAAGCAAATGTTATCATATACAATATCAAATGTACGTCCATCAACCTTCCTAGCAAATTCCGTTTGATTGGAACGATCTGCAATGATATGTTCGACTTTATCACCGAATGGGTTTCCAGATTGACCACGTGTTAATATCGTTACATTATGTCCTTCTTCAAGCAGCAAATCTACCAATTTTCGTCCAAAAAAACGTGTTCCACCAAGCACAAGAATATTCTTCATTATTCGACTCTCCCTTATTTCCATATTCGTTCAAATGTAGTTTGATAATTTCGATATTTTAATAGATAAACATCTGGATTGCTGAGCTTCTTCCAATCATCAAAACCGAAGTCTTGATGCAAATGTTTTAAGAGTAATGACATTAAGTTACCATGTGTAACAATAACAACATTGTCCGGAGTACCTCGAACAACTTCTTCTATCACTTCGACTATACGATTCATCGCTTCGTGACTTGATTCTCCACCCTCGAACTTCAAATCAAGATCCTCAAACGTATCTTGTAGTTTTTCATACCAATCAGGGAAATTTTTAGGACTTAACACACGTTCGGTTAACCTGTTGTCAAGTTCTATCTCAAGGTTTAACCTCTCAGCCAGTGGTTGTATCGACTGAACTGCTCGCTTATATGGACTTGAAATAATCCTTTCAACCTGCTTATCAACAAAAAAGTTTTCTAATTCAATTGCCTGCTTTATCCCATTTTCAGTAAGTTTTGTTTCAAAGGGTTGCCCCTCAGCCTCGCAATGTCTTATTAAGTAAATGTTTTTCATGAAATTCACTCCATCATAAAACAATCGCTTTCCCACTTAATTTCTCCATAGCTTATGATATTCCTGCAAACTTACCTATAAAAAATACGATTCTAGTTTTTCCAGAATCGCATTTTTACCAGATTTATGTACTGATTTTTACTTATTCTATAGGCTCTGTTATTGTCCATTGCTGCTTTTTTGATTTTCGACAGGTGTACCCACTAAACCGGAGAAATTCCGTTTATTTTGAAAAATTAATGGATATTAGGTTAATTAGGCGGAGTTTTCCGCTAAATGGCTTAAAAAGCTTTAAAATCATGGAAAATGGATAGCTTAACAGGAAAAATTCCGCTTAATTATCGGGAAATAGGTGAATTTCTTGATTTAGACGGAATTTTTCCACCTATTTTTCAATGCAATAAATTCATAAGTTGTTTTCGAGACATCGATAGCCCCCTATTTCCTTTTCGAACGCATCCCCTTCAACAACGTAATCCCATCCGTATGAAGAAATCCGTTATAGTTCTCACTCTCAACCTCAAACAAAGCAATTTTTCCATCAGCATCATAATGAATGCCCCAACCAAATTTCTTCACTAATGGTGATGCACGGAAGCATGCTTTCGGTTTGCTAAAAAATTGCTGCCTTAATTCATCTGTTGAATTCATTTGATTTTTAATTAAGTACGTTTCAAATTGTACGTCGTCTTGAGTGTATTTGTAGGGATTTTTGCTGATCAAATCATATTCAATCGAAGCTGTCGTAGGTTTACCGTTTCTAGGAAGAGGAGCAACTGCAGAAGTGATGGGAGAATCTTCAGACACCTTGATAAACGTATTTTTATAAGACATTTTTACCTCCTTTTTAAACTTGGAAATATTTACATAATTTGATGTTATCATAATTCAGCCCGAAAACAAAGGGACGGCTTAGCTTCAAAAAGCCAAACCGTCCCTTAATCACTATCCTCATTTTCAATAGATCATGAAATCTTTATAAAACACTACTTCATTATCTTCAGAGTCTAAGATTCGAAGTTCGGCAGACCATTTTCCTGGAAACGGCAGATAGTTCCCGTCAAGCATACTTCCATCTGTAAAAGGAACTTCAATTGGAGCTAGTTCAGGATTATCTATGGATGACAGATATAAGTTTACCCGTTTAATTTTTACACCTTCTTCATAAGACTTGGCAAAAATCATGAAATGATTCGTACCCGGTGCATTCGGTGTAATCGAGAAGGTGAATTCAATATTATCCTTCTGATCGTGCCATTCTAATGGTTTGTTTTGGGGAAGTGGATTTAAATGTGTCATAATCCCCACAATCACTAAGATCAGCACCATCATACTGAAATCGACTTTTAACCATGTTCCTAAATGCTCTTGCTTCTTCTTTAATCGATAGCGTAAAACTCCACCAATAACCACTACCAGTAACACAAATGCCATCTTTACAAGGAGCATTTTCCCCCATGTCGTATAGAGTAGATATGTCATCTTTGGTAAAAAGATCAAGGTAGATGCTGTACCAGTTATGATTAAAATCAATAAGCTAGCTAGAGCAAAATTAGAAAACGTCGGTAAAAATGCTCGTATTTCTTCCCTCTTTTTTCGCCAAAAAACAAGAATATAGAAAAGTCCTCCTGCCCAAATGGCAGCTGCGAGTAGATGGACAATATCAAGGAGTATTGTTACGATTGGTGGTTCAAACGCCATAGCATGTCCACTTATACTTTTTGCTACAAGCAAAAGTAACACCCAAAATCTATCTAACCAATTGAATCTAAATAAGAGTACAAAACCGAGAATGGTTAAGAGTACGGATACCGTCAAAGAAATTCCTAGAGATGTACCTGTTAAAATAGAAAGAATACCTTTAATAGACCAACTATCCAATAGTTCTGTAAATTGCATTGCCCCCATCAGAATAGTACTTATTATGAGCGAAATTTGTAAGGAAACGAACCATTTCCGATATGTCTCTCTTGATCCTAGACTGTGAAAGGTTCCCCATAGTAGCCATCCGGTAGTAAGCAGTAAAGCAGTATAATAGAGAATCCTTATAATAGAATTCATCGTATTGAAGAAGCCTGAATTATTTTCTTCTGTATGTAAGTCCAGTGCAGAAGTGTCGAGAATATTTCCTTCACCGATGGAAACAACATAGGACCCATCCACAGGATGTCCATCAGCTGAAATCACTTTATAGGAAATCGTATAGAGACCATCTGGGAGTTCCGATAAACTTTGAGATATTGATTTTTGGTCTTTACTAATCTTCGTTTCTTTCTTGCTAATAGAGTCTCCATTTTCATCAAAAACTTTAATCGAGTAAAGTTCTTTTTCAAGTCTTTCATTAAACTGCAATACGATTTCTTTTGGAGCAGCATCTAGCTGACTGTCTGGAGCGGGATTTGCTTTTTCAAGAGTTGCATGGGCAAATACGCCTTGAGGTATCATCACAAACAAAACAAATACAAACAGGATATTTTTAAGGATTTTTTTACTCATGATGGCAGCATCCCTTGCTATTTTTCATTTTCCCTTGAATGGTCATTTCGGATACTTTAGAAATTTCGCTAAGCTCTGAAATTTTAAGAGAATAGTGACTCAAAACTAGTTCTTTAATCTTATTCTGTCTATCGCTCGCAAGCAATGCCGTTCACCTTCCCCTCTATTTATACATTGTCAACAATTCTTAACAAACTAAAACAAATTCTAACACCCTACTATTTTCTAAGCAATCAAGACGGCTTTTTATTTGTGACAGAATCGTGACTTTTATCCCCCCAAAAAAATTGAAAACTATCTTTTTCCCTACTACATCCATATGCGGGAGATGAACCGTCAATACCAAATAGTAGAAATGATTTTGTGTTAAAATAGAGTTAATGACTATTGTATTAGATGAGGGATTTAATGTATAAAATCATGTTGATTGAAGATGATGAAAAAATTAGAAGAATTGTTGCTGATACATTAAAGAAATGGCAATACGAAGTAGTAGAAGTGACGCGATTTGACGAGGTTCTAACAGAGTTTGAGCATAATAACCCAGACCTCGTTCTATTAGATATCAATCTTCCTGTTTTTGATGGCTACTACTGGTGCCAGCAAATTCGGGCTGTTTCTAAGGTACCAATTATCTTTCTTTCTTCGAGAAATCAAAATATGGACATCATTATGGCCATCAATATGGGAGGTGACGATTTTATCCAAAAGCCCTTTGATTTGGGGATTCTTGTTGCAAAAATCATTGCACTACTTCGACGTAAATACACCTATCAGGAAGATGACAATTTAAGTTTTACTCATCGTGGCTTAAAACTGAATGTCACAAAATCAACGATCGAATTTGAAAGCCAAAGCACTGAACTAAGCCGCAATGAATTCATCCTTTTGCAATTGATGATGCGAAATATCGGAAAAATTGTTTCACGTGAGGATATGATGCAGGCTCTATGGAATGAAGAACAGTTCGTCGATGATAACACCTTGACCGTAAACGTGAATCGGTTGCGCAGAAAAATTACAGCCCTCGGATTAGAAGACTTCATTGTCACTCGAAAAGGACTGGGGTACTTAATCGAATGAGCATATTACGTTTCCTTTCCTATGAAAAGCCATATATTTACTTGTATCTACTAGGAGGATTAATTCCTACACTAGTATTCACTACAGCTAGTGATAGCGGTTGGGCGTGGGGAACATTTTTCTATGCCCTAACCCTTTCAAGCTTTGTGCTTATCGGATTTTTAATTTTTCGCTACCACCAGTACAGGCAAATGAAAATAGAAGATATAGATAGCCTTACACTTGAAGGTGAACTTGCAAAGCAGTATATTGATGAGCTAGCACGTGAGCATATCCGTGAAATGAATGAAATACAAAACAGGCAAAAGGAACATTATGATTTTATCGTCTCTTGGTTCCATGAAATCAAAACACCTATTGCCGTCCTTCGACTACTAGAGCAAACCGATATGGACGCTGAAAGTTTAAGGGAGGAAATCGGAAAAATTGAAAATTATGTCGATCAGGCGCTCTACTACGCAAAGCTCGATAGTTTCAATCAGGACTACGACATCCAAAATTGTGATGTGATTCAAATTTCAAAAGAGATCATAAAGGCTCATTCTAAAACCTTTTTTTCAAAAAAGATTCGGATGAACTTTAATGCAGAAACACTTGAGGTACAAAGTGATCCGAAATGGCTCCATTTTATCATAAATCAACTTATGACAAATTCCTTAAAATATACTGAAAATGGTGGAGAGATTACCATTTCAACTATAGAGACAGCAAAAGAAAAGCAGCTCTTAATTCGTGATAATGGGATTGGCATCAGTCAAAAAGACCTCCCGCGTATTTTTAATCGAGGTTTTACTGGAGAAACCGGCCGCGTCTATACGAAGTCAACGGGAATGGGCGTATATTTGGCACAAGCCCTATCAAATAAACTCGGCCATCATATTACCTGCACATCAGAGGTTGGCTCTTTCACCCAATTTATCATTCATTTTCCGAAAAACCATGATCCGTATCTAATACGACAAAAAGCACACGGTGAGTAAAAATTTTGCCCCCAAAAGGGGGACAAAATCGAAACTAAGTTACCGTGTGCTTTTTTCATTGATGATTTTGTAGTAAATCGATGTTGATGATATATAAAAAATAAAATACGTTAAGACGTAAAATCCCATGACAGAGAAAATAATCGTCGTTAATGATGGAAGATCTTTTATAACCGAAATGACTGAGTAATATAAAATAAACCAGCTGTGTACAAGTCCAAGGATTAATGGAGGTAAGAATACGAATAACAATTGCTTCCGAATAATCTTTTTCAATTCTTTGTCATCAACACCAATTTTTCGTAATACTTCGTAGTGCTCCTTCTCTTCTGTCGCTTCGCGAAGTTGCTTGAAGTAGATGACACTTCCCAAAGCAAACAAGGCAATGACTGCAAAAAATGCCACTGAGAACAATATTAAAGATGATGACTCAATATTCGAGGAATACTGATCGATATAAGATGAATAATAGGCGCCTCCTGTTTTCATCACGATATCGTATACGTCCCTAGATACGTCATTCGCTGTTTTCGGGTTTTCAATTTTGTATAGTTCATAGGACGAAAGTGAACTGTTTGCTTTTAAACTCCCAAAAGATTCGTCTGAAATCACGAGTACCGATGGTTGTTGTGCAGTATCCCCACCAGGGCTCGTCGGAATACTTAAAAGCGGGTAACGTATTTTCTCTACTATATGAAATGTATGGTTTTCTAAAACCGTAATTTCAGGCTGAGACGTCTTATATTTTTTAGGGTCATCTATCCCTCTAGTTAATAGGATGGCTTCCTCCCCTTCTACATTGACTTTATCACCGACTTCACGCAAATCCACAATCGTATTTAATTGTGATTCGGGAAAAAGGTAAAACTCTTCTGTATAGTATTCAGGGTAAGCAAAGTATGCTTTTCTGTCTTGAATTTTTTCCGTTTGAATTCCGGTTATCGTTTCATGAGCAATAATTGGATGTGTTTCATTCATGATTTGTTCAATTTTCTTTAGTGATTCATCATCTGGCGTTGAGAAGGCAATATGGTTTGGAAATTCTTCTTTCACAACCTGACCTTTAATCGCGTAATCCACTGCGATAAAACCAACAGCATAAATCACAACTGCACTAATCAGAGCATTAAACGTAAAGTTTATCGTATTCCCTCGAATGGAAAAACGCAGGGAAGAAATCCATAGCATTTTGTTCCCATGAAAGTAATTTTTATTTTGACTCATTTTTTGCAAAATCCACCCTGAAAACTGGCGGAAAAATAAATAGGTTCCAATAATCAAAGCCACAGTTGTTCCAATCAAGGTTTCATTAAAATGTTCTTTCCATATATCTGAATGTCCAGATAGCGTAATCGTATAATAAGACCCTACAGTTAATAGAATTGATACAATTGCTAACAGAGAAGAAAACTTGAACGGTTTGTCCATTTTTTCTTTCGCATGGAACAATTCAACTAATTGCACGCGACGGACATTGAAATAGCTTTGAATCGTAATTATCATGATTAATAGTGCAAATAGCAATATCGTTAAAGAAATAGCCTCTAGCGGGAAAGAGAAAGAAATGTCTTCCTTGTAGTGCATTAGATTCATTAACACCATTCCGAAAAACTTCGATAATAATCCACCGATTAATATCCCGCCGAAAACCGCAATCGCACTAAGGAATAAAGTTTCAAAAAAGACCATTGCCGCCACTTGTCTTTCCTTCATGCCATACAGTAAATACATACCAAATTCTTTTTTCCGTTGCTTCATAAAAAATGAGTTAGCATACAAAATAAAGAATACGATGAACAAAAAGACGACCACGGAAGCAATCGAAATAGCAAATTTGTAGTCTTCTTTATTCTGAATGGCCTCAACGACGTCTTTATTAAACATTAAGCCAGAAAAGGTAAAAAAGATGACGACCCCGACAAGCATAGAAATGAAATAGATCGTATATAAACGGAAGTTCCGCTTCATATTTCTCCAAGATAAATCTACAATGCTCATCGTCTTTCGCCCCCTAAGACGCTTTGAACGTTTAAGATGCGGTCAAAAAATTCCTTTTCCGTTTGATCTCCCTTAAACATTTCATTGACGATTTTTCCGTCACGCAAGAAGATAACTCGCTGGCAATAGCTTGCTGCATATGGATCATGAGTAATCATCATGACGGTTGTTTTAAACAGGCTATTAAGTAACTGCATTTGTTCTAATAATTGTGTTGCTGAGCGAGAATCTAGTGCTCCTGTTGGCTCATCAGCAAATACAATGGCTGGATTGGTGATAATCGCCCTTGCAGCAGCTGTTCTCTGCTTTTGTCCACCTGAAATTTCAGCAGGGTACTGATGTAGAATCCCCTCAATATTCAATGCCTCAACGATCTTTACTAATCGCTCTTCCATTTCAGTTATGGGTGTTTTTTGCAAAGAGAGTGGTAGCAATATGTTTTCCTTTACCGTTAGAGTATCGAGTAAATTATAATCTTGAAAAATAAAGCCCATTCTTTTTTGACGAAATTCACGTAAGTGTTTCTTCTTCATATCTAACAGCGATTTTCCTTCGATCCAAACCTCACCACCATTAAAGCTATCGATAGTTGAGAGAGTATTCATTAAGGTGGTTTTTCCAGAACCGGAAGGCCCCATAATCGCTGTGAATTCCCCTTGTTCAATCTTTAAATCAATATTTTTTAACACTTGTGTTTTTCCATAAGACTTCGATAAATTTTTGGTTTGTATGATAGTTGTCATTGTATCGTCCTCCTTCACCACTATACTATATCGACTATGGGTTTCACTAACCATCGATATAACAGCATCTAATGTGACATTTTTGTCATGTTAGGGTGAAGAAAGACTTTTTTATCTTGAATTTACTTCAAAAGCAGCCCTGAGACCCGATTCGACCGCTCCTTCTATCCAACCATGAAAGGAAGATGTATGTTCCCCAGCAAAGTGCAGTCTCCCCTCTGGCTGATGTATGATATCTCCAAAGTCTGTTTTCTGTCCAGGTGCTAACAAAGTGAAACAGCCTGCAGAATAAGGATTTCGACTCCAATTAAACGTAACTCCTTGAAGAAATTCTTCATAGACAACATTGCCATAGACCTTCGCTAAATCCTTCAAAGCATAAAAGAGAATTTGCTGGTCTGATAAACTATTCCACAAACTAGCATCATGACCCCAACTATAGCTTGCAAGCATGACGGCTGGCCCACCTTTTGTACTTTTATGACTAGGAATATAGCTAAACCTTGTTGGACGATCAGATATGACGTGGCCCACATTGTATTTCTCCCAAAAAGGATGTTTGAATTCAATTCCAATTTTGACAGATTCTAAAATTTGTAGTTCTCGGATGGCTTGCCATTTCTTAAAATCGATTGAATTATAGGGTTCTACGTCAATAAACTGAAACGTAGTAAAAGGGATTGTAATTATCGCGTAATCACCTAAGAATGTATGTTGTTCCGCTGTTTCTTGATTAATCGTTTGAAAAATGACTCCTCTATCGTTTTGTCTAATTTTTATGATTCTTTCATTCATGTAAATTTGATTCCGAAGTTCATTTTGAAAAGCTACTGGTAGACGATCATTTCCTCCACTAATCTCATAAAACTCTGTTTCCTCATTAAAGATTGGGAAAATAATATCCGTAATAATCCCTGTAAAAGACAGTTCTCTAAATCCCTCCATGCCAAGTAATACACCAATCATTCTTATCGCATTCAGAGATAAAGATGGACCATAAGGGTTGTTTCGTAAAAAATCTTCCATTGAATATCGATCGAATTGATCTAGTAATTGTTCTTGCTCTTCAGTTGTACTGTTTTGATATCGTTCAAGAAATGGTCTTACCGCAGATAGAAAGAGCTCGTTTGCAGTTTTTCCTTTTTCCGAATCATCAACCGGAAAGCGTAATATATCTGGATTCTGTTCATATTCAGAACTAGTCGTTAAAACATTATTGACAAAAATTAAGTCATTTGGGGTAGTGTTGATGAATTTGTTTGTTTGTAGCTTAAAACGGCGGATGTATTCCATAACAAGAAGATGATTATCTGGTATCCGCATTGCTCCAACATCTAAATAATTCCCAAAAGTGAAAGGCTGTCTAATGGTGTAGACTCGCCCGCCAATTCGATTATTCCCTTCAATGACTGTGACTTGATGTCCCGCTTGCTTCAATAAGGAAGCAGCCACTAGTCCAGCCATCCCCGCTCCAGCAATAAGGATTTTCTTTGGAGTAGTCCCTTTATTTAAACCATCTCGAATAATGGCTAACATATCATCGGGATAGTTAAGATACGAATATTCAGTGGCGACTCGATTCATATTCCCCACTCCTTTCTTATCCATTTTATGAGCAGGTGAAATGAGATATGATGGGAGTGGATTTGTTTGAAGTATTTACCTAAATTTAAAAGAGCCACCCAAAAGGATGACTCATTCTTCTTTATTATTTTTTCTTTCTAAAAAGAAGGAATAGATTAGTAGAAATCGACGTTAAGTACAAACTTGATACTACGTAAATTAGATCAATTAAATACTTTCCTTCGGTTCTTCTAAAAAAGGCTCGTATATCATAATCGCATGATTTTCGGTTACATATTCATCATCAATGAGTATCTTATCTCGATTAAAAACCTTGCGATAAATAAGATTATGCCTCACATATCCTCCCCAAAACTCTTGAGTAATCATATGTTCCCTTTCATACACCTCATAATTTTTTACAGTTGGGACCTCGCTTCTCCATTCCCCAACCAAGTGCATATCCGTCAAATATACAACTAACTGAAATGTATTTTCTGTTTCATTTTTGATCTGCAAATCCATGTAATTGTATGCACAGGTTGCACCGCTCCCAAATGGTTGTGTTCGATTGGAGTCTGGAAAAACGTCATAACTATGTCGGTGCCTTTCTGTAACCGTTAATGGAGAATGTAACGTCATCCAGTAAATCAGATTTGATAACTGACATAATCCACCACCCGTACCGTGTATGAACTTTCCATAAAACAAGATCATGCCATCAACATAGCCTTTTCGCTTTGTGGTATTGCCTAGTAAACGCCAGTAGGAAAAGGTTTCACCAGGTCTAATCACCACTTTATTTAATCTATTTGTCGCGATCTTTAGGTTAATCACTTTGTTATGCTGCAACCACATATCCACATCTTTCAATTCGCGTAAAAGTAAGGTTTTATGGGAGAAAGTAACTTCTTTTAGCAAATTGGATTCTTTGGCTAAAGCATATTTCTTTGAACCATTGAACCATGCAAAATACCTTCTTAATCGATAATACTTTTTACCAAGAAATATTCTTAGAGGACTTCTTTCTTTTGGCTTTAACGACAACATACAAGAACCCCCACACCAAACTTAATATGTATAAAAGCAATAAATCTACAAATCCTAGTAAAAACTCCATATTTCGAGGTGTTCGCTTTGCCCAATAAAATCGAAGCGTTTTTTGATTACTTAGTTTCAAGATTTGATACAGAGCCTAAACCTAGACTGCACATAGGTGAAGCAATGGGTTGTTGGCTCTATTTAACTGCCCTTTTAGAAGAAATTCCAGTTATCGATGCATCCTTGAACACAACAACAGACACACAACTAATCGAATTATTAAATGATGGCAAAAAGCTTGGTCTTCATCAAAAAAATATATTAGAAACCTTTTTGGTTAATGAAGGAGTACCCTTATCAAATCCTCCTGAACCAAAACCAAAATCGGATCCAGATCGTGTTCCACCAGGTGTAAAGGCGACCGATTCTGAGATCGCTAATTTTCTATCGGCAAAAGTAGCATCAAACATCGTGATGTGTTCCACAAACATTAGTCAAAGTATTCGGAGTGATGTAGGCTTGATGTGGATACGATTCCATTCGGAAAAATGCGTTTACGGAATGGATGTAAAATCAAAGATGAGAGAAAGAGGATGGATCAAAATTCCTCCATACTATATACCTCCAGGAGCACCGAGTAATTAGCGAGGTGCTCTCTTTCTACTTAACCTTGGACGCCAAGTTCTATAGCTCTTTTAAAGCCAAGAAATCTAGAACCTTGAAATGATAGTTCTCCTTTATCCCCTTCAACTAGCATACCGTAGTCCGTATCCTTTACTTCTAACTCCATTCGGTCTCCACTTTCGACTTCGAAGGTGACAAAGTAGTCATTATAAGCCCTTGTCTCTCCTCCACCCCGAACCGCTGTCCTTTTAGCGGCAACTTTCGCTGGTACAGTCAGCTGTGGAGAACTATTATTTTTACTCCAACGTGAAATGCCTCCAATAGCTGTAAAAAGAATGCCACCAATTACAATAACAAAAATGATTCCAACAATGATCGGTATAATCTGAAACATAAAATCGTCAAACATAAACATGTAAATCCCCCTTTTCCTTATTTTAACATTAGTGAAAAGTTTCGTATATGTTGTTTGCTGGGAGAAAATACTAATACAATAATTGACTTAAAGGTGAGAAGGATATGCTAAACAAAATTATTCTATGGGCAATCTTTATAGGACCATGGCTATCATTGTTTTTTATGAAAAGAGAATCGATTAGACGCTATATGCCGGCCGGGCTGTTTGCTACCTTACTCATGTTGCTTTACAACGTATATGCATTTAACAAAGAACATTGGGAATTACACACGGTCCTTTTCCCTTTTTTGCGTCCTTTATTCGCTTCGGGCATACTTGGAGCTTTTCCTGTTATTACGGTATGGATTTTTTATTTTACATACGAAAAATTTTGGATTTATCTGATGACGAATATCATTCTGGATTTCATGTTCGCTGTTTTTCCAGCTCACTACTTGTTACAAGACGTACTGGGTATTTACACACTTAAGAATATTACAACATGGGGCAGATTTTTTATTTTCGTAGCTCAAGCAATACTTATTTACGGATATTTCAAATGGCAGGATGGGAATTACAAGGAAGAAATGAATAGATAAGAGTATCTAATCTCTATCTCTGGGATATTTGAAGACGATAGTGGGATAATAGGAAATACTATCTTTGGGTAAAGGGGAAAAGAAATGACAATTTCTTTTATCGTTATATCCTACATTATTCTTACAGTAATATTCATTTTCATGCCAAAAAGATTGTCTTGGTCAGAAATATATATTTCATGGATTGTGATATCATTTATTGTCCTTGTGTCAGACCTGACTTTAGGGGAAATTTTCAATTTCTATGATCTATTGAATAAGCCAGGACCGCAATTAACGGATGTGATCATTGAGATTACCTTACCTGCTTGTTTTGGGATTATTTTTTTAAATTTCATGCCATTAGAATGGAAGAAATCCATTTGGTATTGCCTATTTATTATCATTTTTTCTACATGTTATGAGCAGCTTGCAAGGTTTTTTGAATACGTACACTATAAAGGCTGGAAGATTTCCTATTCAGTCTTATATTACTTTGTAGTCAGTCTATTCTTGTATTGGCATAATTGGTTTATTCGTAGATTCATGAAATAATGCCCTTACTCGACTTTCGAAACTCCTAAAGCTAAGTTCTCCCAAAGCAATTGTTCTACTTTATCTCCCAACTCTTTTTTACATTCAACAACTAAAACTACTTCTGACTTTTTACCATTGAGCGTTCTTTGCCTTTTATGAACCACTTTGAAAATGATAAAATCAATGATGAATCCTAAAATGAATCCTGAAGCAGCACCAATTATTCCCCAATAAATGGGGCCCCACTCAAGTACAAATCCTACACTTGCCCCAACAACGGAGAAGGCTGTACCAATCGCTGCCCCTTTATCAAAAAGACTAATGCCATCGGCACGATGAATACTATCAAATAGTCGTCTTTCTTCGACTCTATTATTTAGAGGTACAGCAAGAATGCTTTCTTTTGTTATTCCCAGTTGCTCTATAGAAGTGATCGCTAATTCCAAATACGATGAATGCTCAAAAGTAGAAAATATTTGCATTTACTTGAATTCCCCCACAGGTATTTTAACGCGATTTAGTTGATAATTTTCAATAAGATATTTGCGTTGCTCACTCTCGAACAGCTTATTATTTTCCACTGTATTGACGTAAGAATCATATACTGCAAACCCATAATGTGAAGGCATAAATAGCAGCCACTGTATGTCTAGGACTTCTGTCGCCTGACTAATATCCCCCATAAAAAGATAATGAACCGCTAGAAGAAAATTAGAATAATAAACAAAGGCCACCATAAACATCATGGTAAAAATGGCCGTTACAACTCTATGGATATATAGCTGACCCAATCCTGGTAAGAAAAGTGACCAAATGACAGCATTGAGTGGTCTTCTTTTATCTAAATAGTTAATTTCTAAACCAGCCATCACATACGAATTGAATTCAGCATTTTCGCGTTCAGCCAAAAGAAACATTCGATTTATATCAACAGTGGTTCGATAACTATCCCAAATAGCAAAAAGATAGACCGGAATATACATAATCGTCCATCTATGATCAAGGACACCCTTAGCCATTGCAATATTTCCAGTAAAAGAAAATACCATTGCCTGATTCAAGTGTGACATATTGTTTATTAAAATTTCCCATATAAATAAGGCATAACCTCTTAAATATTTCGATAAAAGTAAGTGACCAAAACCAGGAAAAGCCGCTGACCACCATGCGATTACATATGGATTTCGAAGATGAAGTTGGGTTGTCCCGAAAGCACTTACATGGGCTTTGAATTTCCGAATTTTTTTTGAAGGATTAACTGAATTTGTTGGGTTGAAATTTCTCATGAGGGTTTCCTTACCATTTTATTTGATAAGGATATTTTTTGATATATTTGGTAATTTTATTCGTGAATTAGGGGAATTTCAAACACTTTAACTCGTTTTCTTATTCCAGGACAGATAAAAGAAAATGGCCCCACTTCTTAACGAAGTAGAGCCATTTTTTTTAGAACGCTGCAGTCCAACCAGCGTCAGCAGTAACGATTGTGCCATTCACAAAACTAGATTCATCAGAAGCCAAGAAAAGCGCTACTTGTGCGATTTCTTCTGCTTGTCCAGCACGAGGAATGACTCCTTGGGTTACTTGTGCACGACTAGCTCCAAACTCGTTAACATTTTTCATAGAAGCAGCAATATTCGTCATTACCGCGCCTGGTGCGATACCATTACAGCGAATACCTTTTTGTGCATACATGAAACCTGTATTCTTAGTTAAACCAACGACCGCATGCTTAGAAGCAACGTATGCTGCACCAGCATGAGCACCATTTAATCCACCAGTTGAAGCGATGTTAATGATATTCCCTTTTTCCTTTTCTAAGAAAATTGGAATTGCTTTACGCATTGCACGCATAACACCTTTTGTATTAATATCAAAAATTAATTCCCAACGTTCGTCAGTAATGTCCCCAACAGGCTCAAATCCATCCATAATACCTGCATTGTTCACAAGCACATCCAAAGTACCAAATTCATTTACAGCAGTGTCAATCATGTTTTCAATATCTTCTAATTTTGCCACATTGACTTGGATTGCTTTCGCTACCCCACCGTTACTATTAATGCTTTCTGCCACTGCTGAAGCACCTTCAAGATTGAGGTCAGCAACAATAACTTTTGCCCCTTCTTTTCCATACAATTCTGCAATGGCTTTCCCCATGCCTGATGCAGCCCCTGTTACAACAGCAACCTTGTTTTGAAGTTTCATAAAAAACCCTCCATCCATTTGTAAACGCTTCCCTTAGATATTTAATAAACACTTGTTTATTATCTAAGTTCAAATATAGTATAATCTTTGTATAACGTAGTTTCAATCATCAAACAAAGAGAGATTTGTCTATTTTTCAACACTCTTAGTTTCATTTGTACATTAAAGTTTTTTATTAAACAATAGAGGAGTAACAATGTCTACTAACATCGACCGAAGAATTCTAAAATCAAAACAAGCTTTGAAAGATGCATTACTCTCATTAATGAAAGAGAAAGACTTTAAAGAGATTACAATCACAGATATTGTAAAATTGGCTGACTTAAACCGAGGTACTTTTTATAAAAATTATCAATACAAAGAGGATATCTTAGAGGAACTTATCGATGATATCATAACTGATTTAACAAATTCCTATCGTGAACCATATAAAAGCATCGATAATTTTGATATAAAAAATCTTACATCATCTGCGATCAAAATCTTTGACCACGTGAGCAAATATGGAAGCTTCTACACATTAATCGTTAAATCAACCAACTTATCTGGTTTTCAGAATAAGATTTGTGAAGTAATTAAAAATTTAGCATTGCAGGATCTTTTCAACCAGCACGTAAGCTCAAAAATCAATCGAGAGATTCAGGCTAGCTATCATGCCTATGCGATTTTTGGCATGATTATCGAATGGGTAAATCAAGGATTTAGCTATAGTTCAAATTATATGGCGGAACAATTACTGGAAATACTTAAGAATACACATGGAAATACCATCTATAAGTTACATCCTGAAGACAATCGTTAAAGATAAAAAATTTCGGCATAACCACTCCTATGTCTAATCAACCTCCCCTGATTTTGGCTTGTACCAGGGGTTTCCTTTTTTTGTAATTGCATATATAGTCTATATTAAAAGATACATATAAAGGTGGTTTCTAAATGCACTTCCCCTATCGAAATGACATACGCAAGACCCTGATTCCCTATTTAACAGAGCTTGATCCAATCGACTGGTATAAGAAATCAAGTGCCTATCCGAAATCAATCGCCTGGATTGTGGCTCATATTGCCATGAGTGAGGATTACTGGATTAATAGCATTTACTTAAAAAGAGAATTCTCTCTTCGAATAGACGAAAATAGTACACCTTCTGAGCTCGTAAACAGTTACATCCAAATAAGAAATGAAACAGACACTCTTTTACAATCTTTGGAGCATTCTATGTTCAATGAAGTTGTTGAAGTGCCCACATTTTCAGATGGGTGGGTCCCCCCTTCTGAACCAACGGTAGAGTGGCTCTTTGATCACGTCTTTACACATGAAGCGTACCACACTGGACAAATCGCTATCATCGCAAACCTTAACAATTTTAAAAAGCCTCTTTTTTAAAATAGGTAAAATATTCTAGTAAAAAAGGTTTAGGTATCAAAATAACGGGTAATAGTTTAGTAGTCTTTCAAATGGAGGTACAAGATGGAATATACATATAATGAAGCACTTAACCTTAGAGAATTCATTGAAGCAAATCATTTGGAATTTGAAAGAACTCTATTATCAGAGGCAGTAAACGTTAAGGATAAGATAAATGAAATTCTCGCAATCGGGAATATTGACTTAGTCAACAATGCTCATACGCTTTCCTTTTATATAATTGAGGGAAAAGAAGAAGAGCTAAGCGCATTTGCGAAGCAAGAAGGAATTGCATGGGCAACTCATTCGATTGACTTAACCTTTAAACTTGAGTGGATTCAAGCAATTCGAAGAACATTGTGGAGTTTCATCCAAGCATTCCAAGAGTATTCAAACGGCTCTAATATCAATGATTTTTTTGATTTAGAGCGTCAAATTAATAATCACGTAGATCGATTTTTGAATACATTTTTTATTAAATATTCCACTTACAAAGATTCTTTACTCAAAGCGCATCGAGAACTCGTGGAGAAATTATCAGTCCCAATTATTCCGATTACTCCTTCCGTATCAATACTCCCTTTAATTGGAGCAATGGATTCTTTAAGAATGAGTGTACTTCAGGAAAAAGTACTAACCGAGATTGGCTTATTACGGATTCAGACCTTGATAATGGATTTATCCGGTATAGCAGATATGGAACCCGATGTAATAGACCAATTAATGAAGGTTATTGATGGTGGGTCAATGATGGGTTGCAGCACAGTCATAACAGGGTTGAGACCAGATGTGGTAAGAAAAATAGTTTCCCTTGGTTTTTCATTTGATCAAAACACAATAACATTAGGTACGTTGCAAAAAGCACTGAAGAAATATTTTCGATAATGATGAGGAGTGGGTAGTTTTCTACCTCTCCTTATTTAATTATTTTCCTCCTCCAATTGGTGAAATTCAACTCTTGGATTAATCCCAAAGTAATTGTCTATTTTCACATAGCTAACACCAGCTAATTCGCTTTGATTCATCTCAATCACAATCGTCCTAGGTGTAGCATCATCTGTACATGCCATTTCTGAACTTCCTTCGAGTCGTACCATAATCTCCGTATTTTCTCCGGCTAATTCAGCAGATTCAAATTGTAATGGACATGTTCCTGATTCAACAATACCTAGAAAAATAGCGACTTTTTTACCCCAGTCCAGTTCATTTTGTAATTCTTCTTTAAGCCGAAACTTCTCCCATAATGCTTTAAATTCATCCTGATTCGATGCTTTATATACTAAAACACCTTGCTCTGCCAACTCAAAATAATTTAAAGGCAATGTCTTTTCTGCATGGATTAATTTACTTGAAGCTGTTTGGGCTTTTGTGGAGCCACATCCTTGTAGTACCATCCCGATCGCAAACCATAATATTATAATCATATATATTCTAAGCTTCATGCTTTCCCACCCCTAAAAAATGGTACAAAGGACATAACTAAATAACCTCATTCTATACAGACGATTCAAACTGGAAATTGTTTCATATTTTTACGAATTCTTTCGTATTTTTATAATATTCGTTCTATTAAATTAGTCCAGATTCTTCCATATCTTAGCAAATATACATTATTAGGTTTTAGTTATATCGACCCTTGCTTCGAAAAATATATGTTAAATTATCTAACAAATAAATAGAATTTTCTTACAACATATAGAATAATAGTTGAAATACCTTTTTGAAACGATACAGAGAGAGGAAGAAATGACATGTGTGAAACTGAGCTAATGCAAAAAGCGATAAATGTCGCGACAGAAAATGTTACATCCGTCCATGGTGGCCCTTTTGGTGCGATAGTTGTCCAAAATGGGAAAATCATTGCAATTGGACGAAATGAAGTTACTGCTACAAATGATCCCACTGCTCATGCTGAGATTCAGGCCATTAGGGCAGCATGTCAGTATTTGAATTCGTTCCAGTTAGATGATTGTGAACTTTACACTAGCTGTGAGCCTTGTCCAATGTGTATTGGCGCCATTTATTGGGCACGCCCGAAAGCCGTTTACTATGCAAGTACGAAAGAAGACGCGGCAAAGGTTGGATTTGATGACCAGTTTATATACGAGGAGCTTGCCCTTCCAATGGAAAAAAGAAAAATTCGAATGGAGCAAATAATGCTGGAGCAAAATAATCTTCCATTTGCGTTATGGAACGATTCCATGACTAAAACCCATTACTAAAATATCTCTATAGCTCTTTTTTCAATTCTCTAATGCGAATTGAGAAAAGAGCATTACTTTAAGAAAGGATGGTGATCCGTATGATGGAAAAATTAAAGAAAAGAATCGCTGTGGCCTCTGGAAAAGAACTAGCGGACACAGTGATTAAGAACGGGAAAATCATTGATGTATTCAACGGTGAAATTATGGAAGGTGATCTTGCCATTGTCGACGGCGTGTTTGTCGGAATTGGTGAGTATGATGGAAGGAATGTCATAGATGCTACTGGTCAATATGTTTCCCCTACTTTTATAGATGGTCATGTTCATATTGAGTCATCGATGTTAACTCCAAGTGAATTTGCGAAAATCCTCCTCTCACATGGCGTTTCTACTGTTATTGCAGACCCACATGAAATAGCCAATGTTTTAGGAGTTAAAGGTATCGAGTACATGCTTGATGCGACCGAGAATCTCCCCTTCGATTTCTTCTTTATGCTACCATCCTGTGTACCTGCCACGCAATTTGAACATTCAGGAGCTATTTTAGAGGCAAATGATTTACGTGCCTTTTATGAACATCCAAGGGTCCTTGGCCTTGCTGAGGTCATGAACTATCCTGCTGTGTTAGATGCAGAGACAGATATGATAACAAAAATATCTGATGCCCTCGCTCATGAAAAAAAGATTGACGGTCATGGTGCTGGCCTATCGCCTAAAGCACTGAACGTATATTTATCCGCCAATATCAAAACAGACCACGAGAGCACAACAGCTGAAGAAGCCAAGGAACGACTAAGACGAGGAATGTATCTCATGATTCGCGAAGGTACGGTTGCAAAGGATCTAAAACAACTTATTCCTGTCGTCAATGAACAAAATTCAAGACGATGTTTGTTTGTCACAGATGACAAACATTTGGATGATCTTTTGGAGGAAGGCAGTATTGATCACAATGTAAGAATGGCTATTTCTTTAGGGGTTCCTCCCATTACGGCGATACAAATGGCTTCGATTAACGCCGCCGAGTGCTTTGGATTTGGCAATAAAGGGGCCATTGCACCAGGGTATCAAGCCGATTTTATTCTATTAGATGAGCTAGAAACTATTAAAATATCTAGGGTTTTTAAAGATGGCTCCCTTGTTGTGAAAAATGGCCAACTTCTCCCATTTAAGAGAGAAAATATTTACGAGGACACGATACCGTTAACAAACTCTGTACATTTTCACGAAATAAGACCAATAGATTTTCGAATTGTCCATCCTTTAAATCAATCAAATATCATCGAAATTATTCCAAACAGTCTCGTAACAAAACATCATATTGATAGTATCAATATGTGTGATTTAGGCTTTTTTAAGCCTTCTATTAAAAAAGATCAATTGAAACTTGCAGTCATTGAACGCCATCATATGACCGGACTTATGGGACTCGGGATTGTAAAAGGGTTCGGGTTCCATTCAGGTGCCATTGCCACAACAATCGCTCATGACTCTCACAATTTAGTGATTGCTGGAACCACTGATGAAGATATGGCGTTTGCTGCAAATATGATAAGGGAGATACAAGGTGGTCTCATAGTCGTAAAGGACAAACAAGTGATTGCTTCCCTCCCCCTTTCTATCGCTGGATTAATGTCCGAACAACCTCACCAAGAGGTTTATAGAAAATTAAAAGAACTCGATGAAGCACTTGCTACCATTGGCGCAGGGTCTGAATTTAATCCGTTCTTAACCCTATCATTTTTAACATTACCAGTGATTCCAGAATTGAAGCTTACCGATACTGGATTGTTTAAGGTTTCTAGCTTTGAGCATGTGGACATTGGAATAAAATAAAAGAATAAACATTTTGTTTATACTAAAAATCAAAAAAATGGAGCGCTGCCCTACAAGGGATCGCGCTCCGTTTTTTATTTAAGAACGGTATGGTATCTTTAAGCCTATCGCAAAGAAATACTCACTATTTCACTATTACTACCAATCCGCATTGGCATTGCCCAAGTACCCACGCCAGAAGAAACGATTACATGGGGACTTTCAGCATCCTTTTGGTAATGTCCATAATCTACAATATATAGGGCGTTTGTTATCAAATTACCCGGGAAAATCTGCCCCTTATGCGTATGTCCAGAAATGATTAAATCCACTTCATTGCCATACTCCTCAATGTTTGCAGGATTATGATCCATCATGACAACAGGCATGTTTGTATGCAATGAAGCTACCGTTTTCATAATATCTTTCGTGTCTTTTCTTTTCAGGTCTCCAAACCCGCCTATTGGTGTCGGATCTACCCGTCCAAACAGTACCAATCGCTCATCAATAATCTCGTACTCATCATTTAGGAGCTTTATATTGCTTTCCTGCAGAAAACTAGTCATTTCGTTAAACGTGTTTCCACCGTCATGATTTCCCAGACTGCTATAAACGCCATACGTCGCCTTAATACTTTTAAGCAATTCAATTGCTCTATCCGGATTTCGTATGGCATTAAAATCATCATTGAAAACATCTCCCACTAAACACACAAGATCCGGATCCAAATTATTGATCCCCTGGACTATACTCTCAAGATGTTTCTCGGAATTAACGGCTCCTAAATGCAAATCGCTGATCATGACTATTTTCATCTCAGTAGCCATTGTTGATTCTTTCGTTTGAATTTCATAGGAAACCTGCTTAATCTGATTTGCGTTATACATCCCATAACTAACCAAACCAATCGTTAGTAAAAGTACAATTGCGCCCTTATAAAAACGAATAGATTTAGGGATGGGTCTTGGAATAACTTTTATTAATCTTCCAAGTAAGATAACTAATTCAGCCACTAGTAAAAGTATTAATAGATAAACAAAAATACCCATCCAATAAGAGCCGATCCAGCTCATGATTGCCTTAATTTCAGGAGGTAACGGTAAAATTCCGATCATCAGCGATAATGCTAACACTATGTATATACCCGCAAACACCTTTCCATTTAAATGCGGAAAAGGAAATCTAAGAAATTGAAAAATCCTTCTACCAATAAAAAAGTTCATGCCCCCGTAAAGAGAGAGCATTAATATGATGCCTAAAACCATACCTACAGTGCTCATTTCATCCTCCCGTATTCTCATGCCTGTGCTCTTAATATAATTTAAAGATATGTAAAGTTGAGTCATTCATGGACAGGAATTTACAGGTGTTTCTTGCAATTATAAAGTCTACAATCCCAAATTCCATCTGTGTTCGTAAGTATAGTTAGAGACGTATTATCCATATAGGTGGACCTAAAAACATCTGGCAGTAAACGTTGCAACAGTATGCCGATCATTGCACCATGGCTTACGAGCAAAACCTTTTTTCCCTTATGTAATTGAACGATTTCATCTATACATTGCATCCCTCTATTGAATACTTCTTCTACAGTTTCCATACCGAGGTCTTGTTCTCGCCAATTACTTCCCCATTTTTGGGCTCGCTCCTCCTCAGTCGTACCTTCAATTTCACCACAGTTCAGTTCTTGTATTCGTTCATCAAGAAAGGTAATTGGCATATTTCTTTTCTCACCAATAATTGTAGCTGTTTCCACAGCTCTTAAAAGATGACTTGAACCAATCATATCCCAATCTTCGAAAGATAGTCTTTCAGCAATTTTCATCGCTTGCTGCTTACCTAGCTCATTGAGCGGAATATCCGTACGTCCTTGTGCCATGCCTAACTCATTCCATGCTGTGATTCCATGCCTAATCAAACCAATAGTCGTCATAACCTTCCCCTCCCTATTAGTCCTGAAATCTACCCATTACAACCGTATTATAATATTTTCCATCTGATAAAATTTTGTCGCACTTCAATATTCCCTCTACTTCAAATCCAAACTTCTGATAAAGCTTAATTGCTTTTTCATTCGTTTCGAGTACATTTAACGTTATTTTCTTAATTCCATGAGAATCGGCCCATTGAATGGCGTTCACCAACAAGTTCTTTCCTATTCCAAATCCCCAATACTCTTTTAAAATGCAAATACCAAATTCTACTTTATGTATGGTACGTTTCAAGTTATTCCCTTCACATCGAGCGAAACCAACAATTTCCCCACCGACTTCAGCAACTAAAAATAGGTTTCTAGGACTCTCAGAGTCCTCTTAAAACTAGATTCATCTAGATAAGCCTCACCTGGTACTCGATCAAGAAATTCCGTTTCACCATCGATTTTAAGCCTTACTTGTGATAGGTACTTTGCATCTTTTTTCTATTGCAAACCTAATATGATATTTTAATTGATTGACTTCAAATTCTTTAAATTGCACTTTCAAAAATTTATCCCCCTAATTTCTCTTATTTCATGGTTTTTGAGCTTTTATGATGAGAAATTGTGGATTTTTCATTAGTCTCTCATAACTCTCAGGAGCTTTTTCCTTACATTCATCAACAGGCTGCGGCTCTACGATTTTCTTTAAGGAAAAATAGAGGACGGTTTCGTTCAAAATCGACTGAAGCGGTCGTCTATAAAACGGAACTTTTATCAATTCCCCTTGCCTTTTCCATGTATCGATAATTAGTTCGGTGCTAAAATACTCTTTTTCTTCGGATAAATGAATATCCATCATTGGGTGGTGAACGGAAAAAATAAAAGTCCCATCTAGTTTTAAGATTCTTTGGAACTCGGCAAATGTTTGCTTCCAATCCCCAACGTAATGGAGTACGAGAGAGCTTACTATCAAATCAAAGGACTCATCAGCAAAAGGTAATTTGCCTTCTAAGTCACAGCACAAAACCTCAGCTTTTTCTCCTACACGCCTCTTTGTAGCTTCGACCATTTCTGGACTCATATCAACAGCGGCCACATCTGCCCCCATCTCGATGAATTGCTCCGTATACCAACCTGCCGCACACCCAGCATCGAGGACTTTCTTATTTTTCAAATCATCAGGGAGAAGCTTTATCATAGCTGGGCGCTCGTAGTAAATGTTGTAGGCACTCTGAGTGTCCACATTATGTTCATAATCATCGGATAATTCATTATAGGCTTGTTTAATGAATTCTTTCATTTTTGACACCACCAATACTCTTATTTCCTAATAGCACAATTCCTGAATTCATCATAACGTAAATACTTTTCTATGTATCTCCTAAGCATCAATTTCACACTCTTTTACATTCGCAATCTCATCAATACTCTTTCCATCCGTCTTAATCCTTAATGCAAACTCTGCCTCCTGAAATGCCGTAACACACATACTTGTTTGCTGATAACACCAGTTCCCTTCCTTTTCACCTCGCAACCGAAGCCGTTCATGAATCGTGGATTCTTCTGCTATTAGGCAAAAATGATAGGTTTCTTTATCTATATTCTTAAATCCTTCATAGATATAGTGATAATAATCTTTATTATAAATCGTCATCGGTACGATCAAATGCTTGTTATACCGGTATCTTAATTGTTCAGCAACCTGGACGACAAGTTGTTTCCAAAGCTTCAAATCCTGAAAATTATCTGTTCGTTCTTCTGGGAATTTGATATCTTCTGTTATGATACTTCTTAGCATAAAGCCAACTTCTTCAGGATCATACAACATTGTATCTTTCATGGTGTTATGTAACTCCTTTGCTACTGTTGTTTTTCCTACTCCAAAAGCTCCATTTAGCATGATGATCATCCTAAACCTCCTCCAAATTTGATCAAAAAAAAATGACACATACATATGCGTCGGCTACAAGTTAACGAAATACAATTCCTGGAACATCAAAGGTTTGCCATAAATACACGATAAAGATAATTGATAATAGCCATGCGACTAATGGTTTCTTAGAATGAATCCATAAGATGAAGAACATAACTGCGTTAAAGAGAACGGACCACCAAAAGGTCCAACCGTTGTCGTATGTAATATTATTTAACTGTAAATCTATTAGTTCATTCACACCATATAAGGCGACCCAGAAAGCGAAATAGAGTATTTGTTTAAAAATGTTTTGTGCAGGAAATTTAGGTAAAAAGATGAGTATCGTGGCAGGATATTTGACTAGAATAATTGCTAGTGAAATATGCGTGTTGGCTAAATCATATTTTCCAAATAAATCGGGTGGAGTATATTTCCACATTGGGTAATGATCGGACAATAAGTATAAATACAGGAAGTCGCCTAGCATAAAGAAAAGAATGGTCCCGTAATATTTCTCCCAATTCTTCCAATCTCCCCATTTCCATAAGGCAAATAACCATAGTAAAACACATATTACGTTAATCATTTCAAGGACTCCTTATATAAAAATAGCTTTTGTATTTCCATTTTATTACACTTGGTAGGAATTGTCTATTCAAAATAATCAAACTATTTTACTATCTTTCAAATTTAGAGAAAAGGACCATGCCCGCGCATGGTCCTGGAGAGACTAAAAGGTAGGTTAGCTTTCTACTATTTCAATTCCTTCCAAAATTGAACTTTAGGGGGTGATCTGTTTTAGAAGAAAAAGAGAACAATGATGACATTGGAGAAAAATCATCATTGATATTATTACAATGCTCAATTCCCAAAATAACTCTTGGATAAGCAGGACGGGCTACCTCTTCTTGTACTAATCGTCGTCTTTGAATAATGCTTTAAATAGTTCGCGAATATCTTTCAATAAATCATCTACTGTATCAATGTTATTATCGACAAAATTTCTTATGATGGTTAAGATCATATGTTTAGCCTCCCTTCCTTTCTATCTACCATATCTATATGGCAAAAAAAGAAAAGTGGTAAGGTGCTAGTCCAGATTTAAGGAAATTTTTCGAAAAAATTTTACGAAATTAAATCATTTACCTATTGAAAGAGATGGTATAACAGCCGATCTCGGTCTTCGAAAAATTGTTTCATAATGGAATAATGGGAAGTCTCTTCTAAATGCAATTCTGACATTCCTTCTTCAGTTAGCTGGATGATTTTCGCTTGTGGGTAGGCCATGATGATTGGAGAATGGGTAGAAATAATGAATTGAGAACCTTCATTGATAAGTTCATGTATTCTAGCTAACAGCGACAGCTGTCTTAATGGGGACAACGCTGCCTCCGGTTCGTCTAATATGTATAGTCCATTTTCTCCAAACCTCTCCATAAAAGCCGCAAAAAAGGATTCTCCATGAGATTGTTCGTGAAGCGACTTCCCTCCAAAAGAATCAATAATCGGCCTTCCACCAGGCTCTTTGTCCATTTCCTCAATATTAGTCGCAACATTATAAAAGGTTTCCGCTCGAAAGAAAAAACCATCGCTTGCTCGTTCTACCCCTTTTACCACGCGAAGATATTCGTCCAAATCCGAGTGAGAATCATAGCTGGAAAAATTAAAGTTCAAAGTACCTCCTTCTGCATTAAATCCGAGACTAAGTGCAATTCCTTCTAGTAGAGTAGATTTTCCGGTGCCATTTTCTCCGACGATATACGTAATATTCGGGTGGAAGACAATCTTATCTAAATGACGAATTACTGGTAAGTTAAGTGGAAATTTATCAAAGGAAAAAATCTGTTCCCTTTTCAAACTAACATCCCTAATATATTGAGTGTCCCGATCTAGCTTCATAGCACAAAGGCCTCCTTACTCCTCAAATTCCCACTGTGGATTCCAGACAACTTCCCATAAATGACCATCAGGGTCCTGAAAATATCCTGAGTAACCTCCCCAAAACGTTTTATGAGCAGGGTCCGAAATAATAGCTCCAGCCTTCAAAGCTTGTTCCATTACCCTGTCCACTTCCTCTTTGCTTCCGACATTATGTCCCAGTGTGAATGCAGTCGAACTTTTTGCATCGAGTGACACTTTTGCCTCATGAGCGATATCTTTCCGATTCCAAATGGCTAGCTTTAATCCTGGCTGGAGGTCAAAGAAAGCAACAGCCCCATGCTCAAATTCCTGGCCAACAATACCTTCCGTCGGAAACCCTAATCCGTCACGATAGAATACTAACGCCCTTTCTAAATCATTAACTCCGATGGTAATAACAGTAACTCTAGGTTTCATTTGATTTCCCCTTCCTTAGAAACAGAATACACAAACACTTTTTTTCCCCATTTATGAATTGTTTTTTCAACCTTCATACCAATACGTTCTGCCACCTTTGTTGATGGAATATTATTTACATCAGGAAGTGAAACTATTTTACTTAAGTTCATCTGTTCAAAACCATAGTGTTTACAAGCAGCTGCTGCTTCCGTTGCATAGCCATTTCCCCAGACTCTTCTGGCAAAAAGATACCCGATCTCCATCACAATCTCTCCATCTACCTCTTGAGGCACGATTCCACATTGACCGAGAAATTCTCCCGTGTCTTTGTCCTCCACAATCCAAAGCCCAACACTATAGTTCTCATAATTCCTTAAGGTCCACTCAATCCAATCTAAAGTCTGTTTTTCATCTTTTATAGAAGGATAATATTTCATCGCAACAGGGTCTGAGAAGATTTCTTGCAAAAGTGGAGCATCTTCTTTTCCCATTTCTCTTAAATTCAATCTTTCAGTCGTAATAACAGACGTTTTCATGGCTTCCCCTCCTCATACTGTACCGCGTTCAATCAATTTTACCTTTACTTCCGTATGGCTAATTTCTTCTCCTACCGCTTGTAAAAAAAGATTCTCTCCCATTTGTTCGTGTGGAATATCAATTGTAGTAATGTTCATCATTTTTGCAATCGGTTGATTATCAAAACCGATAATAGCCAACTCGTCAGGAATCGCAATCCCTTCATTATGACAACAAGTCACAACCCCAGCTGCTATTTGATCATTTGTTACTAACAATGCAGTTGGAGGCACTTCCATCGTTTTTAATTCCTTGATTATTTTTTCAGCGTCCTCAACATAGAGACAGTTATCCATAATATATTCTGGTCTAAAATGTAAATCGTATTTCACAAGAAAATCCTTGTAAGCTTGCTCTCTTTTTTTGCTACTACTCCCGGATCTTCTGCCAATACAATAGCCAATTTTCTGATGCCCCTTTTGATATAAATACTCAAGCGCTTCAAAAAAGACAGAATAATGGTTAACAAATGTGGTAGAAATTTGTTCTCGTTTAATATTTTCACATAGCACAATTGAACCATAGTGTAGATGCTCCTCAATTGTTGCCAAACTACATGCTCTTGAGCAAATGATTAAGCTATCAATCTGCTTTTCTTTCAGCATCAGCAGTGCATCGAGTTCTCTACTTTCTAAATAATCTGTTTGAAACAATACCAATTTATAATCGTGCTCTAATGCAATTCTTGCGATTCCTTTCAATAATGAAGCAAAATAGGGATGCCCTGTGAAAGGAAGTACTACGCCCATAAGCAATGTATTTCCTTTGCTTAAGTGTACGGCATTAATGTTTTTATGATAATTTGTAGCTTTAATCGCTTCTAGTACAGCCATCCTTTTCTTTTCACTCACATAGGGATGCTCATTTAATACACGGGAGACTGTGGTTACCGACACCCCAGCCATCTTCGCTAAGTCTTTAATATTCGTCATGTACTCACCTATTTTAAAAAATCTCTTGCTCTGAAACGCGTTTCATATTTTATTCTAATTCTGGAGAGAAGCTCTTCTCTCTCACGTTTAGCTTTATTGGCGTAACGAATAGTTCGGCGTAACAATAAAGCTAAACGTTCACTTGAAATTGAGCCAATGTGGAGGTAATTTTAAAGTATCCGGTAGTTTCGTATGGATGTCCCCGTTAGCGGAGTTAACCTGCACTTGTGTTAGAAAAATACTCCCTGTAAGATTCGCTCCTCTTAAGTCCGCATCTCTCAAATCAGATCCAATGAAATCACACATAGACATATCAGCTTCCCTAAGGTCAGCCGCAATTAGCCATGCACCTCTAAAATTACTTCCTTTAAGATTAGCTCCTCTTAATTTTGCACCTATTAGATCCTTTTTTGATTTTTTGTTATTAAATTTTGCCCGAACTAAATCGCTTACTCGTAATAATAATTCGTTAATTCTTGTTCTATGAATATGTATCTCTAAATCTAAAATCGATTTTGGACTTAAATTCGTCATCTGCTCTGTCTCATCCAAAGCTTTTTGTAATTCTTTATGTATCGATTTAGTTGCCCCAAGACTGCGAGCTTCATATAAATACAGAAGCATTTCGTGAAGCTGTTGCATAAGTGGAAACACAGCAAACATTTCCTTTGCTACTTTTTGATCTTCTCGCCAATCTCTACCATGAAAAGTAATCTGAGAAACTTTTTGTCCCGCCCCAAAGCATTCGAAGACGGTGCACCCTTTAAAGCCATTGTTTCTTAATTCATTATGAATGCTACAGCGGAAATTTGACTCTAAGTTATGACAAGGTGCTCCTCCTTCTTTTTCCATAGCAAAGTCTGCTGACTTTCCAAAAGGAAGTGCAACACAACATAACCCATAACAATTTTCACAATCGGCCTTTAATTGATTTTGTTGATGAACCTTTTCCATAATAGCTAACACTTCCTTTTTACCGCTTACAATCTGATTATAATAGACTTCTTATTTCAATAAAACTATTGTTTGACCATAAGAAAAAAAGCTGCCACCCTGACAACTTTCTTAACTAGAATGTTTATTCTTTTCTATATCTATAATCCTCTCCATCACTCGGTCCGCAATCGCTTGGTAGCCATCTGAATTCGGATGGATCTTATCTTGAAAATATTCCATTTTTGGCTTATTTAGAAATACATCCAAAGTTGGCACGAAATACGACTCTTCAAATTTATGTGTTACATTGACCATTTCATGATTCCACAATTCAATAATATTCAAAATTTCTTGTTGGTTATCGAATTCAGTGTACGGATGATATAGTCCCATCACATAAATCTGAGCTAGCTTATTTTCATTTCGCACTTTCTCTACTATCTTTTGAAGATTCGCGGAAAAAATTATTTTGCCTTTCATCATGTTATGCCAAGTAAGCTTATCGCCTGTTGGCTTTATCCATTTTCTAAAATCATTTGTTCCAATGTAGAGAAAAATATAATTAGCTTTCTTAATTTCTTCTAGTATAGTTGCATCCTCAAGCTTTTCTAATATATTTTCACTTGTCAGGCGTGGCACTCCATAATTTTTCACAAATACAGGTAAGCCTTCTTTTTCTTCGAGCTGAGTTTTCACTCTTTCAACATATCCCATTTTCTTTGAATCGCCCGTCCCATAAGTGATTGAATCTCCTAATGCAACTACATTGATCTCACGAGAGGCTGACATTGTCCATGAATATGTCCCAAACACGATTGTCATAAGAATGATAAAAAAGAAATAATTTTTCATACAAAAAAACTCCTAATTTTTGCCTATTAGGAGTTTTCCCAGTAAATGGTCATTCAATGTATGATTTAATCTTTTTGCCCGAAGTTGGCTACATATTTTTTCGGAAAAGAGAACCTTAGTTCAATTAATGGCTGTGCAATTTTCCGAATGAATTTACTTGATAAGAACGCAATTAGTAGTATTGATAACAATAATAGAACAATGATCTGTTCTGATTCACTTAGAATATTCTCTAATCCACTGTTTCTAAAGTATTTGACAAAGAAACCGTGAAGAAGATAGACGTAAAGTGAACTAGTACCCCATTTTGTAAAGAAATAGTGCTTCCTCGGAACTAATGCTAAGAAACTTAGAGTTGCAAGAGATGTAACGGCGTAAACCCCTAAGCGAATCGTTCCTGCATTAACTCCTGTTTCATCCAATTCCCCGTATGGTTTTGAGCCAAACAGCCATTTGTATTCGAAATCAGGAAGGAAATACACAGCAGCAAATATCGATAACAACACGATCAATGATAAATACTTAAACTTTACTGCCTTCACCCTTTCAAAATGTTCTTTTTTCAAGTAATATCCGATTAAGAAAAATGGGAAAAACACAAATGTACGTGATAAGCTCAAGAAGCTATTAATTTCATCAAAATAACCGACAATTACACCTAAAGCAACAGTCATGATAAGTGAAATACCAGCTTTCCATTTTGTGAAGACAAATAACATGAGATTCCAACAGAATAGGCTCATTAGGAACCATAAGGACCATTGTGGTACGAATGGATCTAATACAATCCCTTCATTTTCCTGGATAAAGTTGTAGTAAACTGAGTATATCCCTTGAAAAATTAAATACGGAATGATTAATTTTTTCGTGATCTTCTTAACGTACCCTTTTTTATGAATGCCTTTAGCAAAAAATCCTGAAATTAAGATGAATGCTGGCATATGGAATGTATAAATAGTTGTGTAAATGGTATAAATAAATTTGTCTTCTTGAATATATGATTGGATTAAATGGCCAAATACTACGAAAAAAATCAGTAAAAATTTCGCATTATCATAGTAAGCTTCTCGTTTTTTCATATTCAACCTCCCAACAACTTTTATAGACTACCATACCCCATTTCTATACGTCTATAACTTTCGAGAGGTTGTATTCTCTTTATGTTCTTTTTAATAAAACTGTAATAAACATGTAATTTCCTAACAATCTCATAACATATTTTCGGTTTTAGAAATATATTAATATAATAAATTTATTAATCGTGTTGTTCAGTTATAATGAAGGTATTGAAACATTTATTTTTAAATAAGGGTGATAAAAATGGCCACAAAAATTGACCAACCAAAAATTCCTGCTCATCTAACTCCAGTAAACTTTGAGGAAATTTTCAATGATGATGATCCTTATATTGAAGACTGTCTTATCTCCAATTGCACGGTTGAACTAGAGAATTTGGACAAGATTAAGTTTTCGCAAGTCATCTTCCAAAACGTGACATTTAACAATGTTTCTTCTCGAAAAATTGATTTAACTGATGTGATTTTTGATCATTGTGATTTTTCAAATGCTGACCTCATGGAAGCAGTGATTCATCGAACAGAATTTAAAAACTGCAAATTATTAGGAGTGAATTTAGCTGAAGCATCCTTTGCAAATGTCTTGTTTGAAAATTGTAATTTGAATTTGAGCTCATTTGGCTATAGTAGCTTCAAACAAGTGGTTTTCGATAACAGCATTCTCAGAAGTGCAGATTTCTATGAATGTAAATTCAATAAGATAGCCTTTCAAGAATGCGATTTGAATGATGCGAATTTTTCTCGAACTACTTTAAAAGGAACAGACATTAGTAGTTCTACATTTCAAGCCATTCAGGTTGAATTAGATGATTTACCTGGCTGCATCGTCAATTCTGAACAAGCAATTGGATTCGCGATGATGCTGGGCCTCACAATCAAAGATTAATATATTAAATATGTAAAAACTTTCCACCATATAATCTATTCCCCTCCTTCCGAAATTTCATAAAATATTGAAATGACACGGAAGGAGGAGGACAAATTGTTTCGACACTTCCTATCTTTATGCATCGCCTTTTTGACTATTTTTATAGTCAGTACAAGCCATGTAGGTGCTGCTGAAGAATCCACTACTCAACTTACCTACTATTCTCAACATTATTTTTCGGAAAATCATGATAAAGAATTCGCTAAGAAATGTATGAAAGAATCAGAAGGGGAAAAAGTTGAGGCTCAACTTATAGATCAGCAATGGCATTTAAAAGATTATTTCATTTTTTTACTCAAAAACCTGTACAATTAATTGCAGATTTACTGGAGATGTATTTAAGATAATTTTTGGCGTCACTTTCTCTAGTTAACATAATTATATTATTGTAAATTTATGACGAAGTATGTCTAAAATTCAGAAATATGAAATAGACTGAACTGTCTTTCATCTCGATTAATAAAGTCTACAAAATGGTTTATTTTGGACTATTCACATGAATCTTATTCGCAATTTCATCCAATTACTTAATTTATTGAAAGAATGATGGTAAAATAGTATTGGTGATTTTAATCACAATAAGTGACACTATCTAATGTTATATTAGTGCTATAAATGCAGTCTGCAGAGAAATTTTAACGAAAAGGACATTTCACGTCATGAATGAAAATCTAAGTTCTCAAGAACTTCCAAAACGTCCGTTATCCAAAATTATCGGAGCAACGGTGAAAACAGGTATCATTAAATCAAACTTAATCCCGATGTTTGCAGGGTTAACTCTCGCTCTATACACCTATCAAAAAGATTTGGTCGAGGTCTACCCAAATATCGTCTATGCCCTAATTGGTTCAACTCTTGTGATTGCTGCTGCGGGAGCCTTTAACAATCTATACGATCGGGATATTGACTCAGTTATGAAGAGAACGAAGAATCGCCCAACCGTAACGGGAGAGATTTCAGCCAAAACCGTACTCATCTTAAGCATCCTTATGTCGGTGTTTGGGGTTGGAATACTCGCCTTAGCAACTCCGCTTGCTGGCTTACTAGGTTTTCTCGGCGTGTTTTTTTATGTCGTACCTTATACCATGTGGTCAAAACGAAGAACGATTTGGAATACTGAAATAGGCAGTATTTCTGGGGCTATGCCACCGCTAATCGGGTGGGCTGCCATTCAACCTGATATTACTCACCCTGCGATCATTGGATTATTTTTTGTCACAGTTATTTGGCAAATGCCTCACTTTTATGCGATTGCGATTCGCAGTCATGAAGACTATGAAGCCGCCAAAGTTCCGATGTTACCGGTAATTAAAGGGGTTAAAAGAACGTTTATCCAGACAAACGTATACCTTGTCATCATGATATTAATGAGCTTTCTGTTCGGAACATTAAGTATCGGCCTTATGCTAGTGGCTCTAATTTTGAGTATTGGTTGGCTTGTTTTAAGTATGTACGGTTCGAAAAAGATGGATCCAAGCACATGGGCAAAGTCTATGTTTGTTTTTTCCCTTGTCCATATGACAGTTCTATTTTCAACGGTCATTATTTATTCATTAATGGGAATTTTCTTCTTCTCATAATAGACGAACCCCACAACATTCATTGTTGTGGGGTTCTCTATATCAACACTAGCGAGAAGACTCCTTCCTCAACAACGTAGGGAAGAGATGAATCGCTTTTCTTGTGTCTATTTTCAAAATTAAATAAAAATCAAAGGACAAAGTTATGAGTGTTTGGTAAAATAGAATTAAGAACAAGTGTTCTTTTCGAGGTGGGTGAGAAATGATGAAAGCCTATTTTTCTAATCGTATATACAAAGATACATTACCTGAAGAATATACAAATTCTATTTCTCATGCCCATCTTTTGTTTAGTCGTGCCAAACAATTCTCGTTCCAAACACAAGTGTTAGAAAAACGGTCTGGTGTAAACGGAAGTCCGAAATTCAATCAAACATCCAGAGAACAACAATTTGGTTATTTTTTTGTGGTGCAATTTAAATATAGAGCTGACATATACTATCATGCTTATCAATTTGAACATGACTATTTAAATGTTCAAATCGCTTTTTTTAAAAGTAAATTAGGTCGGCTGGAATTCAGATTAGATAGGTTGCAAAAACAGCTGAAAAGTTTAAAAAATAGTATTAACAGTGTAGTTTTTGGCACTAAAAAGTTATTCAAGGCTCAACACACAAAAGAAAACTATCAAAACGACCATGAGCAATGGCGAAAAGATTGGGAACGGTCTCGATACAATCAAATAACCATTAGTGGTCGAAAAGATGCCAAAGTCGGCAATTTCGTCTTTTGTTATACTCCAGAGACTCGAGAACTTCATTTCACACCCCCGAATGGTACTGAGATCATAATTGATAATCTTGTGTTTCCATATGGTCAAGAACAGATTGACCACGCAATTGAAACACAGATGAGCTGCAAAAACAAAAAGAAATACGGCAACCCCATTGCATGGTCTGTTGAAGATCATGGGGACTATTATATTTTCAAATGCATAGTTGATGTGCCAGGGAATCCTCATAAAAATGATAGTCGTGCAGACGGCTTATTAGGTCTGGATCTTAATGTAGACCATATCGCATGGTCCAATATCAACACAACAGGGCAACTGATAAAATCAGGTGTGTTTTCTTTCGATTTGGAAGGGAAAACGTCTGAACAAATCACGAAAATGATTGAAAACAAGGCAGTGGTCATTGTTGATTTAGCAATGAAGTTAAATAAGCCCATTGCATTGGAAAAATTAAATACCACCCAATCCAAAGTTTCTCAACCATACGGCAATAGAAAAGCCAATAAAGCGATGAGTCATTTTGCCTACAATAAAATGATTTCTGCCATTAAAAACCGGGCGGAGAAAATGGGTGTAGCCGTGTTTGATGTGAATTCAGCCTACACCTCCCAAATTGGCAAAATCAAATACATGAAGCGTATGGGAATCTCGATTCACCAAGCAGCTTCATATGTGATTGCACGTCGTGCAATGGGATTTAAAGAAACACTTCCACCAGTGTTGCATTCCCTGTTACCAGAGAAGATAGCAGGTCTACAACACTGGGCGCAGTGGAAGTGGATTTCATCATGCCTATCCGATGTTCGTAAACACGCGTTCTATCGGAAAGAACTTTTTGCCTACGACAAGATTGACTCAATGAATCAACTCTTTCCTCAAGGGGCTCTTTCAGACTTTGAGGCAAAAGGTTTGTTAAAAGTGAAAAGTAGAAAACACATAGCCTAGTTGAACGGGCAATGGTCTACTAAACTCTTTAGTAGCCTTTTTAGGAATCCCCTTCCTCAAAAATCCAAATGGATTTTAGGTGGGGGTAGTTCAATCATTTCCATTGCTTCCACATTTTTATGGCACTTTCTTTTAATGTAGAAATAAACGTTTTTTCTCCTCTTGCAGCTTTTTGTTTATTCCATTCGTTTGAGCTGGCTACTCCAATCAGTATCGAACCTGCAATGAGCAAATATGCCCACCATGGAAGGTTACCCCAGTAGGGTCTAGTTTGCAGGAATACATTTAGCAATAAGACTCCTGAACCGACGAAGAAATACGATTTTATTTTTAGGAAAACACCTGCAAGTAAGGACGCTAATGATAAGCCTCCCACTATTAATGCATCGTAAATGGTTGAAGTTTCAAGTCCGTCAATGATGAGCACACCTGATACCACAAGCAAAATACCCCACTGCAAATACGTTACGACCTCTTTGTATTTTCCTTTTAGACAAAATTGTAAATAGATTAAAAGCATGATAAATGGTAACACATACGCCTCTTTTACCAAAAGAGGATGTATTGAAACCTCGCCAAGTAAAGCGTAATACGGTTGTAGTAAATACGCACCCGCTAAGAATGTGGGTATCCATTGGAGTTCCACAGATACTCTTTTTCTTTGAAGCCATAATGTTAATACAATCAATAAGCCTGGAAGTAGCTTTGACCATATCGTGGGTTGTTCGAACCCATACATTGTTCCAAAAAAGAAAACCGCTATCAACGTATATGCATCAACCGAGAACGACACTTCTCCTTCATGTTGTTCATACAACTGACGGTAACACCATTTTCCTGCAATGAGAAAGGCCATTCCTAGCCCAGCCAGAATCCATAGTTCATGAATTGATGCAAATGGCTGGTAAATTAAATATTGTAAGGTGCCCATATAAATAAATAGGCTTGGTAGTATCGCAACGAAATCCCATTTACTTCGGTGAAGAATGAGCAATAGTCCGATAGCATACAACACAGTTACTACGAATGGGATAGTTTTGTATGGATACATATTTAGAAATGCAAGGATTCCTAACAAAGAAAATGCGACAAGATAGTAAATCATTCTTTTTTTATACGAAGCATTGGCTAACAGCCAAAATCCTGTTAAGACAACACTTGTTAAAAGGTAGGCATACTCACCATCAAGATTTTCTCCATACTCAATCGCTGTTGCAAAAATCGCAAAAACCATCGTAAAAGCACTATAGAGGAATACCTTCCGCTTCCATTCTCTCTCTACCAGCTTTGTACTTACTGCATAAATAACAAGACTAATGAGGAAGCTCCATACCGATTCTTTTCCGAAAATAAACATTGCTAACAATAACGCAATTAGCAAGTAGACATGGCCAACTAAAGCGAACGCCTGGTAGTAATGCCTTTCACGATTTTTTATATAGAAAGCTACTGCCAATAGAATAATGGCTCCGCCGATTAGATGTAGTCTACCAAGCTCCCCTATCGAGCTTAAGATCGTAAAATACGTCATCAAGGAAATTCCGCTAACTACATACGTTACATACTTTAATTTTGTGACTCGATAAAGCCAACTGTACATTACGATGCCTCCGATGAAGGTAAGTGGACGTACCCACTCCCCGTTGATCGGGAGGAACGTAGCGGCAATTAATGCTAAAGTATAGAAACCTTGAGCAACGTAGAAGCTGTTTCTTTTTAACTGGTTGTTTTTAATAGCGACAGAAGCAAAAATTAACACGATACTTGCTAGAATACCATGAGTTGCAATTCCTAGCTCTTGTTCGTAAAAAGCCCAGAACCCTCTTAACTCCTCCGCAAACGAAACAACCCCTAAACCGAGTGATAAAGGAATAATCCATTCTGCAAGAGGTTTTACTTCTAAACGCGTTTCTTTTTCTAGGGTCAAATATGCACAAACGCTGATTAGGACAAGCATAACGCCAAGCTCCCACCATTCGTACATGGTGAAAGCAATAAAAATCGATAAAAACATATAGGCCCAACCTACGTCTCTTGCAGGCTGCTTAATGCTTTCAAGTAGTCTCCCCTTCACGTACACACCGATTCCAGCAAATAGAATGCACCCAATCAAGAATACAAATAAAACAAACGGTTGTAGGTCTATTTCTTGGTCAACGAGAAGTACGCCTTCAAACATAGCTACTGATAAGAAGACGGCGGTTAGATAACGAAATAGGATTTTTTTCGTTGTACTGCTTAAATATAAAAAGTTCCCAGCAATCACTACATAAGCAAGCAATAGTACAACGGATGCATTCCCCCAATTGATTGTAATAGCCTGAAAGGTTATAAAAAGAAAGGCACATCCAGATACGACACTGCTTGTATAGGTGAAAATCTTTTTCCACGGATAATGATCGCCAAGTACCCTTGGAACAAGCAGAAAAATGAATCCAATGCCCGCAAATAATAATGGACTTAATTGATTCGGCACCGTATTTTCAATAAGTTGATAGGCACCATACACAAGCGTGGCGCTGAAAACAAAGTGAAATTCTTTTCTTCCACTTACATAGACCATGGATAAATAGATAACTGCCGTTAATATCATATTGAATCCTAAGTACCCATGAGAATTGAAAAGAACAAGCATGAGTAAGGTTGTTAGGATTAAATTAAACTGAGCGTAGTATACAAATTCTTTCGTGAAGATTTTGTATTTCTCGATTCCTTTTATACGGTGATAGAAGAAAATTAAGACCGCTTGAAAAAGCATCATTCCAAGAAAGAAGCTATCCTCTCCTAATTTGAATGTTGCAAGGAGAAATCCCATTGCGATGGTTAATGTTATGTAAGAAAACCAGACGAATAATCTGGACTTTAATTTTTTCGCTATAAGAACATAGACTGGTAGTAGCACAATGCTGCTAAGGAAACCAAATAGATATCTTCCTTCTCCATAAATAGATAAGTAGGTACCAGATAGTTGGAACCATCCAATCGATAATAAAAAGATAGGTAAAAACAAGCTTGCGAGCACAATAAACGCAAAAGCTGTTTTATCAATTTTAAGGATTCTTTTCGATACAAAGGCAATGCCATAAAACAAGATAGAAATTAATCCGATTGCACCAGCCTTTGTCACGCTCGACATTGTCGCCCAATTACTTGTTGCAACGTATAGTCCACCGATTAACAGGAGAATCACCCCTAGGTTTAGGAGCCATGTAATATTTCTCTCTCTGATTTGTTCTTCCGTTTTTTTTATTTTTTCAGGCTTTTTAATTTGTGGTATCAGTTTCTTTTCTGTTGTTACTTGTACCACTGGCGCAGTCGATATGCTCTCTTGTTGTTCCTTTGCTTCTAAGTCTGCATAAAACTGGTGGTGCGCTTTCGTAACTCCTTCATACACACTAGAGGTAATATAGTTTTCTCTTTGTAGTTGTACTAATTCTTGTTGAACAATGCGTTTTCTCTCTTCTCTTGATAGTGGTTGCAAGAAATCCCCCTACCTTCTTTTTGTACTTTTAGTGTAATTTTACACCAATAAAGAGAAATTTCAATACATTTTGGGAAAATTTTCATTTAGAGGTGCTTATAAACCAAAACCACCACTTCCTTCCCCAAACAAAAAAAGATGAAACCACTAAGGTTTCATCGTTCAAAACAAATTATCTAACCTCTATATAATCCATACTTTCCATCAATAACGCACTTCCTTCTCCCATGGAAAAGAGATGAAGCTCATGCATGGCTCTTGTACAGGCTGTGTATAAAAGTCTTCTTTCACTTTCTCGTTGATACATATCGACATTATACAATAGCACTGAATCAAATTCGATTCCCTTCGCAAGATAGCTTGGTATAACTAAAATGCCAGTCTCAAATGAAATCGTCCCTTTTTCAATTAATCGGACTGGAACCTCTGATTTCAAGTGGGCATATACTTCAGCACTTTCCTTTGCAGTCTTACAAATAATAGCAACCGTTTGGTAAGTGGATGATTGTTCTTTAATGGTTTCAACAATTTTACGCAATAGGGTCTCTCGACCAGAAGAAACCATCGTCATCGTTGGCATTTGACCTTCGCGATTAAACGGTTCAATCATATCTCCATCCTTTAAAATCGAGCGTGTAAACTCCACAATTGGTTTTGTTGAACGATAACTTCTTGTTAGAATAATTCGCTCTTCATCTCCCTGCATTTCCTCAGGTAAAAAGGATTCAGCATCATTCGAATGGGAATAGATGCCTTGATTAATATCCCCTAAGAGCGTCATTTTGCTATAAGGAAAAAGTTCCTGCAAATACGTTATTTGAAAAGGTGTATAATCCTGCGCTTCATCAATAAACAGATGACGAATAGAGGAACGAGTAATCGCTCCCTCAAGCCTATCCTTCAGATAGACAAATGGAGTAGCATCCTCATAAGATATTTCTTCTTTCTCAAGACTTCTTATCGTATATTCACTCACTTTAACCCACTTGTCCCCAAGTGTATGATACAAGTTTTTATAAATTGTTGGATAATCAATAAACGCTAACCGCTTCACTTGATTCATGATCGGTTTATAATAGCGGCTAACAACGATTTCAGCTAGAAGTTTTTCTTCATAGCCAAAATCATCAAAGGATTCTTTATCATCTTTACGCTTAGCCTCAAGCTTTTGGAAAGCTTCTAAGAAATCTTCTTTGTCTAAAAACTGGGCTTCCTCTTTAACCCAATCTTTTCTCCGCTCTAGCTTCTTCTTTTTTCTTAATTCCTTAACGACCCATTCCTTTAAATCCTCAATTCGATTACGAATAGAGATGTCTCTATCAAAGGAATAAAATTGTTCCTTAATGGCCTCTCCTGAAAGAAGGATTTCATTTTTCAATTTAATGCTCTTAAACTCAAGCCCATCTTCACTTAAAGCTTTAATATATTGATCTAATATCTTTTTAAAATCAATGCTCGATTTTAAGCGAATACTGTCCACTCTTGTTTTGTATTCTTCCGTTTCTTGACTGTTTAATAAATATTCAAGCTGTGTAAAGGAATCCTCAAGCTCTAACCCTCTACCAATCCTATTGCTCAAGTACTCAAGAAAAGTAGTCTGTGCCATATTTTCTTCACCAAGTTCAGGAAGTACGGTCGAAACATAACTATTGAACAATGGGTTTGGTGAGAACAACATAATATTTTTTGAAGACAAAGTTCTCCGGTGTCGATACAGTAAATACGCCACGCGCTGAAGGGCAGCAGAGGTTTTCCCACTACCTGCAACACCTTGAACAATTAAATATTTGCTTTTCTCATTACGAATAATTTGGTTTTGCTCTTTTTGAATGGTCGCCACAATGGTTTTCATTTGTGCATCAGCATTTTTTCCGAGCACTTCCTGTAAGAGTTCGTCACCAATCGTCACACCTGTATCAAACATACCTTCGATCGTTCCGTTGCGGATAATGAATTGTCGTTTAAGCGTCATTTCCCCTTCAATCATCCCACTAGGCGTTTCATATTTAGCAGGACCAGGCGGATAATCATAATAAAGACTAGATATCGGTGCACGCCAATCATAGATTAAGAAATTTTCTTCGTTTCGGTCCATAAAAGAGGCGATTCCAATATAGATCGTTTCACTCACTTCCCCTTCTTCGGTAAAATCTACACGGCCGAAGTAAGGAGAACCTTTTAATCTAAAGAGTGTACGGATTTGCTTATCGAGTTGTTTCTCACTTCTTTCTCTTTCCGATAAAAGTTCAACTTGCTGCCTAATGCTCCAAAATGTCTCTTCGAAGTCATCTGGCTCATCGATGTTCACCGTTACATCATTCCAAAATGTTTTTCGTATTTCATGAGCATCTGAACTAACTTTATCTGCTTGTTGGGAAAGTTTATCGATCGTTATTTGAATTTCTTGAGCTATATCCTGTACCCGTCCTTGTTCGATATTCTTTTCTAATTGTTCCTCACTCATGAAATCACACCCCTCTTTAATTTTGGTCCGAAAAATCATTTTTTTAATCCTATTCACTTGACTTAATGATTTATTTGTGTTAATGTTATTATAGGATATTTATATTTAACTATTTTAAAACTTTCAGACCATCTTTCATTCTAGCACCATGAGGCTAGAAATGCAAGATGGTTTTTTCATTTAACCTTGTTTATATTCATAAATTCTAGCTGTTACGGCTTCTTTAAACTCTTGTGTAATTTTAGGAGGATTTGATTTAATAAGCGGCTTGATTATTCTTGCAAGATTCCCTGTCGGCTGAAGATCAATCGTCGCATTGATAAAGGTTCGATCGCTTTTTAATTTTTTCACTTCTATACTTCCATGACCCGTAAAACCTTCATTTAATCCATTGACTTGAAAGGTCATACTTCTTGGTGGAGTCACACTCAGAATTTCCAATTCAAATTCAAACTTTTTCTTTATAATTCCTAAATAGGTCATATATACCCAATTTGATTTTTCATTACTTATCACTTCATGACTTACATAGCCAGGCACAATTGGCGCCCAATGGCTGAAATCCTGTAAGAAATCCCAAACCCAATTAATCGGTGCATCGATAATCATGCTGTATAACTTTGCCAACTATACCCTCTCCTCTTTTTCGATGATCTTCCCCGTAATAAAGAGTATTCGGCAAATTTTTTTAAAATGTTAAGGACAAATTAAAAAGGAAGAGCATGGTTTCTTCCTTTTTTTATACCTATAAATTTTTCAAGACTAGGGTAAGGCGCTTATTTCGTGTTTCTCTTTCCTCTTCATCCACTAAGTCATATTTTTTTAATAAATGAAACACATCATTCAGAATTTCTTGCGTATGTTCCGCCTTGAAAAAATCAGAAAACGAAGCCTTCACATCTTCTGGTAAATAGGCTACTTGAGACTCATATTTAGATTTCACATCTTCGATAGAATGGTCAATTTTGCATTCTCCCACTTTTAATACCTCCATAAACGTACTATAATCAATTTTTCTTAAAATTTGCCCTACTTAAATGATATTATAAAGTAGTACATACAGATTTGAAAGGAGCCAACCCATGACATACCCAAATACAAAGCAAACAATGGATATATTAAAAGAGCTTGTATCGATTCCAAGCCCAACAGGAAACACAAACGAAGTGATTACATATGTTGAGAAATTTTTAAAAGAATTACAGGTGGACACATACCGTAATCGTAAGGGCGGACTAATCGCAACATTACCTGGCACTGAGATGACAAAGCATCGAATGCTTACTGCCCACGTCGATACGTTAGGTGCAATTGTCAAAGAAATTAAGCCTAGTGGACGTCTCAAACTAGATCTTATTGGTGGTTTCAAATTCAACTCTATCGAGGGTGAATATTGCCAGATTGAAACAAGTTCAGGCAAGAAATACACTGGAACCATTTTAATGCACCAAACGTCTGTCCACGTCTACAAGGATGCCGGTAAAGCTGAACGGAACCAGGATAATATGGAAGTTCGTGTAGATGAGGTTGTTAAAAACGCAGAGGATGCTCGCGCGCTCGGAATCGAAGTTGGCGATTTTGTCTCGTTTGCACCACGCGTAGAAATCACTCCAAGCGGTTTTATTAAATCAAGACATCTTGATGACAAAGCAAGTGTTGCCATTCTACTTCAATTGATTAAGCAACTGAAGACAGAAAACATCGTTTTACCTTACACTACCCATTTCTTAATTTCCAACAATGAAGAAATCGGCTATGGTGGTAATTCCAATATAACTCCTGAAACAGTCGAATATTTGGCAGTCGATATGGGCGCCATGGGTGATGGTCAATCAACTGACGAATACACAGTATCCATTTGCGTAAAGGACGCGAGTGGCCCTTATCACTACGGACTAAGAAAGCATCTTGTGCAGCTAGCAGAAGAAAACGGAATCGAGTACAAGCTCGATATTTATCCGTTTTACGGTTCTGATGCATCAGCTGCTATTCGCTCTGGACATGATATCGTTCACGGACTAATCGGACCTGGAATCGATTCTTCACATGCCTTTGAACGTACACATGAATCTTCTATTGCGAATACAGCGAAGCTTTTACATCACTACGTTTTATCAGAAATGGTTTTGTAAAAAGATGGCGTGCACACTGGTAACAGTCTGCACGCCACTTTCTTTAATTTTTCGGACGATGACGTAAGAAGTTCTCAAAAGCAAACCCACGAACTTCTTCCTCACTAAAGTGCTTAAGCAACTCATTGATCAAGTTTTGCGTTTCCCCTGCATGATTAAGGCCAGAAATTTTTTCATCAATCCCATCAAAGTCAGAACCAAGGCCAATTTGTTTGACCCCACCTAGAGCACACAGATGTTCAATATGTTTAATAAGATCTTGGATTGTTGCATTCCCATCCTTTTTCACAAATGGTGGATGGTAGACAACGTGAACCAAACCGCCACGTTCAAACATAGCTCGTGCCTGTGAATCGGAAAGATTACGCGGATGATCACAATGATGTTTTGTGTTAGAATGGCTAGCCATTGGATAGCTAGCTAGCTCCATCACATCCCAAAACGCTCGCTCACTCAAATGAGACACGTCCGTAATGATTTGCCTGTCGTTATTGAAACGGACGATTTCTTTTCCAAAAGTCGTTAAGCCTGCACCTCTTGGCTCTAATGCACCATCAGCAGCAAGATTGGCACTATTCCATGTCAATCCGACCAACCGTACTCCTAATTCATATAATATTTGAAGCTTGGAAATGTCGTTGCCAATGGGGCCAACTCCTTCTAGGGTAAGAATCGCTCCAATCTCATCTTCTTTTAACGAATCGAGTTCAGACCAATCCTTCATATGTTTGATCTCATCATTTTTCTGTAAAATTTCTTCATGAAAAAGTCTCACTTGCTCAAGAGCGACATCAAATTGATGTAATGTGTTGATGGAAGGATCGACCCAGACTGCGAAAGCCTGTACTTTTACCTTCCCCTTTTTCAATTTCAACATATTTACATCCAGTTCTGGCGCATCCACAAATGATGCCGTTCCCTTCGACTGCCATAGCTTTAATAAGGCGTCACAGTGCATATCAATAATATTCACAGGCTCACTCCAATACTACGATTGATTTTGCTTATATACTTGGTATTGCGAATACAGCTTGTTAGTAATTTCTCCAGGAACTCCATTGCCAATCTTTTGCCCGTCAACAGTTACGATCGGGAGAATTTCAATCGACGTATTAGACATAAATACTTCGTCTGCCTGTAAAAGTTCATCAGGCGAATAATTTTTTTCAACAAATGGGATATCTAACTCTTTAGCTGCTTGTTTCACGGCAATTCTCGTGATTCCTGCTAGGATATGATTGCTTAGAGGTGTGGTGATAATGTCACCATTTTTCACGATATACACGTTGGAGCTTGTTCCTTCAGTAATTGAGCCATCCCTCACTAGAATCGCTTCAAAGGAACCCTGGTCTTGAGCTACTTGCTTTGCCAATATATTTGGTAATAGGTTAAGAGACTTTATGTAGCATTTTGCCCATCTTTCATCCTCATGCGTGATGGCAGAGACACCTTGTTCTCGCATCTCTACAGGTGTTGGCGCCGATTCCGTTAGTGTCATCGTAATCGACACAGGCACATTTGGAAATGGATGATTCCTCGGTGCGATTCCGCGTGTAATTTGAAGATACACTTTTCCAAAATCCAACTGAGCATTTTCAACCCCTGTTAGAATCAGTTCTTGAAAATCTGTAAATGTTTGTGTGATTGGTAATTTAATAGCCTCGCAACTTCGAATCAATCTTTCAATGTGCTCATCGAGCATAAAGGGCTTTCCATTATAGCAATGAATGACTTCGTATACCCCATCACCAAACTGATGTCCTCTTTCTTCTATTGGAATCACAAGCTCATCTAAGCTTACAAACTTTCCATTTACATAACCCAATCCCATTTCTTCACAGCCCCTCTTTGTAATTTTCGTATAGTACTAAAATACGCTTTTTCACCAAAAACTTCCATAGAAAAATGAGAGCATTTTGAAAAGTTATACTTTTGAGCTACTTATCGAAACCAGCCCTTGCTTTTAATCCAAAGGAACATCGAGACACCGATTATCGCCATCAAACCAGTCGCAAATACATAACCGTACTTCCATCCTAACTCAGGCATATATTCAAAGTTCATCCCATAGATACCAGCGATAAACGTAAGTGGAGCAAAGATAGACGTCATAATCGTTAACACCTTCATCACATTATTCGTTTGATAAGCGTTAAGCGATAAATAGTTGTCTCTTATATCAGCTGTCACATCTCGATTGGACGAGACCATATCGGAGAGCTTCAATAGATGATCATAAATATCAGAAAAATACGCACTTCTTTTTGTAATCCCCTTCAAATGGCGGGAACTTAACATACGATAAAGCAAATCTCGCATTGGATTAACGGTATGTCCAAACTGCAATAATAAATGACGAATCGAGAATAGTTCATCCATTAGCTTATTCATCGATTCGTTTCCTGGATTATCTTCAATGTTATCCAACTGGTCTTCAATTTTATAAATAACCGGGAAGTAATTATCTACGACATTATCCAAGAGTTGATGAAAGACATAGCTTGGATCCCATTTGCCTCCCTTTGTTTGAGTACTTAACTTTTCCCAAACATGATGGACTTCAAGCGCAGGAAGCAAATGAAAAGTAACAATATAATTTTCTCCTACGAAAAAATTCAACTCTTCCTTGACCAATTTCCTTTCATCTTCACGTACAATATGTGTGACAAAAAACGTGTGGTCCTCATAATAATCCAATTTCGGTCTTTGCAGACGATGAATACAATCTTCAATTGCAAGGGGATGAAAATGAAAGGTCTTATCCAAATGAGTGATTTCTTCTTCGGTGGGCTGATTAAAATCAACCCAAAACCATTTATAATTTGAAAAATTTACGTTTTGAATGGAAAGATTTTTTTCAATCTTATCTTCTTTTGTAATCCCGATGATATTGATCATAAAATAGCACCTTTCTTCTGTGTCCAATCTTCTTTATTTTTCCATTTGCAATTAAATATATGAGCGAATGGGATCTACGCCAAATTAAAACAGGTATTTTCCGATTATATATCGTATATATAAGTGTCGGTTTTTTTACATTACTAAAAACTGAAAGGAGTACTCTCATGCTACCTTATATCCTCATTATTGTTTCCATATTGATAGTAAGGGAATTATTTCGTATTTATTTCAAAAGAAACTGGGTGTTAATTCATACAGCCTTTGGTGCCGAAGAATATTTCCAAATCCTTTCTCGTCTAAAGAGCCAGGGAGTCAAATTCAAAGTTGAAACCCCGTTTCGAGGGTTTGATAGTCGCATTAACCGCAACCTTGATAAAATGCAATATGATATTTATGTAAAAAAAGAGGTTGAACATTTAGCTGCAAACGCCATACATAAGTCAATATAGTTCTAGTCCTTCGAAAATTCGAGTTTTGCAGATTCTGAATTAAAGCCTCTTTGTGTAGCTTTCCTTTAAGCTCGCTTCAATGTCTTCAACTGATGAGAAGTTCGTATGAGCAAAAAGAATGTTGGACGCTGTTGGTAATTCCTCTTTTTCCAACCACATTTGTGGTTCCCATAGCTTCGAGCGTTTAAAGGCTTTTGCACAATGTATGAAACATTCCTCGACATCAACACATATTCCAACGACTGGCGTTTTCCCTCTAGCCGCCATTTTTTCAAGAACTTTCTCATTCTTTGTGATAAAAGCTTTTCCATTTACCCTTAAGGTTTCACCAAGTCCCGGGATCAAGAAAATAAGTCCAACCCTTGGATTTTTTAGGATATTCCGTAGTGTGTCCATTCTTTTATTTCCAGGCCTTTCAGGAATGACTAAACGGTGCTCATTTTCAATAAAAATAAATCCAGGTTCATCGCCTCTCGGTGAAACATCACAATGACCGAATTCATCTGATGATGCAATAACTAGAAATGGTGATTTCGAGATAAATTCCTGGCAATGTTCGTCCAATGTTGAGATGACCTTTCGTTTAACCAATTCACTAGGATGACCCAAAAGCTCCCGTAATTCTGCTTCTGTTGAAATGATATCCGTCAATTTGTATTCCCCTTTAAAACTTTTACTCAGATTTAGATTTCATAGCCTTCACTTTAAAATAGTCGCCGCCCTTAAGCACTTCATCATCAGTACCCCAGTGAATCTCTTTATCTACCTGCTGTAACTTCGGAATATGCTTAGAACAATGAATATACGCTTCCTCCACGTCTATAAATACCCAGCGTTCTGGTCTATTCCCCTCTAATTCCATTATTTCAGTAGCGCGTTCTTCTGACATCCATTTCTTTAATTCGTTGTTTTCAACAATCGTCGCATTCCCGTTTACGTGTAAGCCGATTCCTTTTTCAAAATCAATAAATAGCACACCGATATGGGGATTTTCACTGATATTCCCTAAGCTAGCCATAACTCCATTCCCGCGATATTCGGGATAACACAGTGTCTTCCTGTCTATAAATCTTACAAACCCTGCATCCCCAGCGCGAAATGAAGAATCACATTCCCCTTTGCTATCCGCAGTGGAAATGAAGACCATTTTTTGGTTTGCCATGAAGTCCTTCATTACATCATTGAGGAAATCAATCATTTGATTGGCATAAAATGCTTCTGCTCTCTTGTTTGTGTTGTACTTTTGCTGTAGATGTCTTTCACCATTGTAGCCTGTCATGTTGTTTCTCCTTTGATCAATTGTTTCTATACCCAGGTTTCATCTAGTTTATCCGAATAAAACAGGATGGCCTTTTTATAACGTAGAATATCTACATTATTTGTTGTTTCTACTAAACTTCTTAATAACAATTCTATTGCTTTCTCGTGTGCACTTAGATTATACAAAGTCATCGCATAAAAAGCTTTTAATGCATGGTTATGAGGAAAAACTTCCATCCCTTTCTCTATTACCTCTTTCGACTGCTCGTATTTTCCCAAAGTACGATAAGTGCTCCCGAGCCCTAAATATGCCCCCTCAAGATCATCTCCCGTTAGCCCAAAGGCAATGGCAGTCTCATAGTGAGGGACTGCTTCAGTCTCTTTTCCTAATCGATCATAGCTCCATGCACATAGGTACTGAATTTGGGGATCACGTGGAAACTCCTTCACCAGTTCAACCATAACCTGATTCCATTCTTCATTTTTTCCATCGTCACGTAATTGGATGGCATAGTTCAGTTTGGTATCCATCAAATACTACCTCCAGAATCTTCTGTTAACACCAGTGTAACATGACTAACCTCGTCGACAACCTATTTATTAGGAAAGCTCTGTTAAATGTTGGCGTTGTTTGTATTTCATAGAAAAATAGGAGGAAAAATTCCGTCTAAATCAAGAGATTCACCTATTTCTCTATTTAATAAACGGAATTTTCCTGATTAAGTAGGTACACCTGTCGAAAATCATAAAATCAACAATGAACAATAACAGAGCCAATAGAAAAAAGCTCGGGAGACTCTCCTCCCAAGCTTCATGTCTACTCATTTTGTCCTTGTTTTTGACGACCGAAAATCTCAGCCTCTAATCTTTTCCCAGTTGGAGTTGCCGCTAAGCCACCCTTTGCCGTTTCACGCAGTGCTGTTGGCATTGTTTGTCCGATTAAATACATCGAATGAATCACTTCATCACATGGAATACGACTCTTAATTCCAGCAAGCGCCATATCTGCAGCTGTAATCGCATTAGATGCACCCATAGCGTTTCTCTTTACGCAAGGGACCTCAACAAGCCCAGCAACTGGGTCACATACTAGACCTAACATATTTTTCAACGTGATTGCCATCGCTTCTGCACATTGACTTGGCGTACCGCCTGCCAACTCAACGATTGACGCAGCAGCCATTCCACTTGCAGAACCGACCTCTGCCTGACAACCACCGGCAGCTCCTGAAATGGAAGCATTATTTGCAACAACAAAACCAAATGCTGCAGATGTAAATAAGAACTCAATCATTTCCATACGCGTTGGATTCAGCTTCTCTTTTACCGCAAATAAGGTACCTGGTACCACTCCAGCAGAACCCGCCGTAGGAGTTGCACAAATTGTTCCCATTGCTGCATTTACTTCATTTGTTGCCATAGCTTTACTTACGGCATCAAGCAGTAAATTTCCCGCGAGGGATTTTCCGCTTTTAATATAATTTTGCAAAAGAACCGCATCTCCACCTGTTAAACCAGATACAGAAACCACGCCTTTTAAGCCTCGTTCCACCGCTTGCTCCATGACCGTTAAATTGCGATCCATTTTAGCAATGATTTCTTCTCGCGTTAAGCCTGTTACTTCAATCTCCTGTTGGATCATGACTTCTGCAATCTTCACTTGTTTGCTTTCAGCAAGCTCAACAAGCTCAGCTACACTACGAAATACCATCTATCTTCAATCCCTTCAACCCTTATTCCACCATCTTGATAATTTGCGTCACATTCGGAAGTCCTTCGATTTCCTTTAAAACAGAATCGTCTAATTTTTGATCGACTTCGATGACCATCATCGCCATTTTTCCTTTTTCTTTACGAGAAACTTCCATATGGCTAATATTAATTTCATTTTGGGCCATTACGGTCGTTACAGCTGAAACAACGCCAAATTGATCATTGTGAACAACTAAGATTGCTGCATTCTCACCAGATAGCTTCAATTTAAATGAGTTAAGCTCGGTAATTTCAATGGTTCCTCCACCAATCGAAACTCCTACGACCTCAAGCTCCTTATCTTCATCTAATAACTGCAGACGAACTGTATTTGGATGCTCTGTTACTGTGCTCTCAATAACAAATTCCACTTCCATATTAGCTTCTTTTGCTAATTGTAATGATTGGGGAATTCGTTCATCAAATGTATCAAAATCAAGCAGTCCCCCAGCAATGGCTAAATCCGTGCCATGTCCTTTGTAGGTTTCTGCGAAAGATCCATATAAATGAACAATCGCCTTTTTTGGCTGATGTCCAAACAATGTTCTTGCTACGCGGCCGATTCTAGCTGCTCCAGCTGTATGAGAACTAGACGGTCCAATCATTACCGGACCAATAATATCAAAAGCCGATCTATATTTCATACGTATACTCCTTCATCACATAAAAATAAAAGCTAAAACTACAGAAATATCAACAACATCATACCACAGATTCGCTGGTTCTTTGTTCAATTTAGTCTCCAAAACATATAAATGTTGTTTCCATTTCATTATACGTTTCTGTTTTCGAAAAAGTTTGTATCTTACACCAGAGTGAGAATGTTGATAAGTCCATTGTCTAGGCTACTTATCAGTGATTGTGAAAATTCCTTATCCTATTGTATAATAGGACAATAACTATAGATAAGTGGAAAGGCTGATAAAGATTGGAAAACTCTTCAAATTTCATTAGAAGTATTATGAAGGAGGATTTAGAAGCTGGAAAGCACGATAAAATCGTTACTCGATTCCCTCCAGAACCAAATGGTTATTTACATATCGGTCACGCCAAATCAATTGTAATCAACTTTGGTTTAGCTGATGACTTTAACGGATTAACAAATTTACGGTTTGATGATACAAACCCTTTAAAAGAAGATCAAGAATATGTTGACGCGATTAAGGAAGACGTTAAGTGGCTTGGCTATGATTGGGACGAACTTCGTTTCGCCTCTGATTATTTCGAAGTTATGTTTGAGAAGGCAGTTCTATTAATAAAAAAGGGAAAAGCCTATGTAGACGATCTTACAGCCGATCAAATTCGTGAATACCGCGGAACTTTGACAGAGCCAGGTAAAGAAAGTCCATATCGTAACCGTTCTATTGAAGAGAATCTCGACTTATTTGAGCGTATGCGTAATGGGGAATTTGCGAACGGAGAGAAAGTTCTTCGTGCAAAAATCGATATGTCCTCCCCTAACATTAACTTACGCGACCCTGTTATTTACCGAATTTCACATGCAACGCATCACAATACTGGGGACAAATGGTGCATCTATCCAATGTATGCTTTTGCTCACCCATTAGAGGATGCAATTGAGGATGTCACACATTCACTGTGTACGGTAGAATTTGAGGATCAACGTCCATTTTACGAATGGGTTATCGAACATTGCGAAACTACAAGCAAGCCTCGCCAAATTGAATTTGGTCGTTTGAATGTAGAGAATGCCGTCACAAGTAAGTGAAAATTAAAGCAACTTGTGGATGAAAAGTTCGTTGATGGCTGGGATGACCCACGTATGCCAACAATTTCTGGACTACGTCGTAGAGGATTTACTCCTGAAGCAATTCGTGAATTCGTAAAAGCAACGGGAGTATCAAAGGGCTCTGGTGTTGTTGATTCAGCTATGCTAGAACATTTTGTTCGTGAAGACTTAAAGCTAAAAGCCCCTCGTACGATGGGAATCTTACGTCCTTTAAAAGTTGTTATCACAAACTATCCTGAAGACCAAGTGGAAATGCTTGATGCTGAAAACAATCCTGAGAATGAAGAGATGGGTGTTCGTCAAATTCCATTCTCTCGTGAGATCTATATTGAGCAGGATGACTTCATGGAGGACCCTCCGAAGAAATACTTCCGCTTGTTCCCTGGTAATGAAGTTCGTTTAAAGCACGCTTATTTCATTAAGTGTGAGGACGTTATTAAGGACGAGAACGGAAAAGTAGTGGAGATTCATTGTACGTATGACCCTGAGACTAAGAGTGGTACCGGTTTTACTGGCAGAAAAGTAAAAGGTACACTTCATTGGGTCGATGCGAAGCATGCTGTACCTGCTGAGTTCCGTTTATATGAACCTCTTATTTTAGAGAACGAAGAAGAATCAGAAGACGGTGTAGAAAAGACATTCCTTGATAACGTCAATCCGAATTCTTTAGAGATTGTTCAAGGTTTTGTTGAGCCAAACATGACTGTTAATCCACAGGAGAAATTCCAGTTCTTCCGTCATGGTTACTTCAATGTTGATCCGAAATACTCAACACCTGAAAAACCAGTGTTTAACCTAATCGTATCATTAAAGAGTTCATTTAAATTATAAAATCAAGGCCTAAACGGTAATTCGTTTAGGCCTTTTATATGTCATCAATTATGCAAGCGTGTCTTCGAGTTGCTGACGGAGTATGAATTTTTGTAGTTTCCCGCTTGCGTTTCTTGGAAGGACATCACAAAAAATATAATTTCTTGGCCGTTTATAATTCGCTAGTTCATCGCTGTTCTTACAAAATTCATCGAGCTCTTCAGCAGTCAATGACTCATCCTTTTTCACAACAAAAGCAGTAACTATTTCACCCCAATTATCATCCGGCTGACCGATAACTGCCACATCCAATACACCTTCATGTCCATATAGGACATCTTCCACTTCCCTTGGATAAATATTCTCACCACCGGAAATAAGCATATCATCCACTCTGTCCTTCACCCATAAATACCCTTCTTCGTCCAGATACCCTATATCACCAGAATGGTACCAGCCTTTATACATCGCTTGTGCTGTAGCTTCTTCACGATTGAAATAACCACTCATCATACAAGGCCCCTTTACAATAATTTCCCCAGTTTCTCCTGTCGCCACGATATCATCTGGCTCAGAAGGTCCATTTTCATTCGGACGAACGATTCGAATTTCATGATTCAAGCAAGCTTGCCCAGCTGATCCAGCTTTACGAATTTGATCGTGTTCAGAAAGAAACGTGATTGCTGGACCCATTTCGGTCATCCCATAGGCTTGCACAAGTGATACACCGAGTTTATTTTGGCAGGCAAACACTAATGCTGGTGCCATCGGAGCTGCCCCATAGAGACCATACTTCAAGCTTTCAATATTATAGGCACTTAAGTCCTCTTGTAAAATCATATTCCACATCGTCGGTGCACCAAAGAATTTCGTGATTTTCTCTTGCTCGATTAAGCGTAGCACTTCTTTTGGATCAAAATGATGCAGAATAACACTTTTAGCTCCAACATGAACCCTTGGTAAAAAGGCACAATGCAATTCTGCGCAGTGGAACATGGGTGCCATGACTAGCCCCACTTCTTCTGGTTCAACCTTTGTTGCCGCAACGACAATTAAGCTTTGCTCAGCCATATCTCGATGACGGTGGATGACCCCTTTCGGCCCACCTGTTGTCCCGCTTGTGTATATAATGGCATACGTATCATTTTCGTCAATCTCAGCATTAATTTCAGCATTGGGTGCTGCTGCTACCTTTTCTTTATAGCTAGCAGCAAAGGCTGGAGTCTTGTCATCGATACACCAGAAAGCCGTTCCCTCAAAGCGATTATGAAGAGGCTCAATCGCTGAGGACAGAAGATTTTCAAAGAGTACGACCTTTGGCTCCGCATCCGCCAAAATAAACGCGATCTCTTCTGACATCAAACGAAAGTTAATTGGATTAAAGACCGCTCCGATTTTGGCACAAGCAAAAAAGGTCGTTGCGAGCTCTTCTGTATTAAACAAATATGTGGACACCCGGTCTCCTTTTTGCACACCTTCTTGTAAAAGAGCGTTGGCTAGCTTCTCAACTTCAATACTCCACTCCTTATACGTGTAGCGAAGATTTTTTCGCACATCATAAAGAGCCTCTTTGTTCGGATGCTTTGCAACAGTTAAATCGAAAATTTTCCCAAGCGTCGTCATTTCATTTCCTCCCCAAATTAGAAATTCCTCTGACTGACTAGCTGCTTATCCCAACTAAAATCCGAGATTTTTTGCGATAATCGTCTTCATGATTTCATTCGTTCCCGCGTAAATACTCGCCACTGGTATATCCCGATAGCGTCTTGCAATCTCATACTCTTCCATATAACCATATCCACCATGAAGCTGCATGCACTCTGTTGCTATTTTTCTAGCAGTCTCAGTGAGCTTCCACTTAGCCATCGAAACCTTATTTACGACTTCTTGTTTATTCATATGTTCAGCAATCAACTGGTCAAGAAATGCCCGTCCCATCTCGATTTCCGTTGCCATTTCAGCCATCTTAAATTGCGTGTTTTGGAATTTGCTAATCGGTACCCCAAATGCTTGCCTACTCTTCACATAACTCATCGTCATTTCAAACATTTTTTCAGCCGCTGCTTGAGCAGCGATGGCGACAAGTAATCGTTCTTGCTGAAGCTTTTCCATTAAATACTGGAATCCTTTGCCCTCTTCTCCGAGTAAATTTTCCTTAGGAACCTTTGCATCTTCAAAAATGAGCTCAGCAGTATCCTGACTATGAAGGCCAACCTTATTTAATTTCCGCCCACGAGAAAAGCCGACCGTATCCCTCTCGACAACAAGAAGGCTAACACCTTTATGTTTCGGTGTTGCTTTTGGATCTGTTTTACAAGCAACAATGACTAAGTCCGCATGAATACCATTGGTAATAAAGGTTTTCTGACCATTTAGTACATAATGATCTCCATCTAAAATGGCTGTCGTCTGAATGTTTGCAAGGTCGGATCCTGCACCTGGTTCAGTCATTGCAATGGCAGTAATCGTTTCTCCAGTAACACATTTCGGAAGCCAGCGCGTCTTTTGCTCCTCTGTCCCAAACGCAGTAATATACGGAATTACTATGTCACTGTGAAGACCAATTCCAACAAGTCCGGAACCAACCCGTTCAAGCTCCTCATTTATTACCACAGAGAACCCCCAATCAACTCCACTACCACCGTATTTCTCATCCACATCTGGACATAAATAGCCTTGTGCTCCCATCTTTTCCCAGAATGCTCTAGGAATAATCCGTTCCTCCTCCCACTGCTCATAAAAAGGGTATGCTTCTTTTTCAAGGAACTTCCTTAATGCTTTTCGAAAAATTTCATGCTCCTCCTGCAAGTATAAATGCTTCATCTTCAGTTCCTCTCTTTCAATTAATGAAAACGTTTACTATTTCTATCCTTATTTTATTATATCTATCAAATATTTTGAATACTTTTATTATTAAACTTTAAGTTAATTTTCTATTATAAAAAAGCACTAATCCTCAAGTTCAGGGAATAGTGCTTTTATTAACGAATTATTTATTTAATATACTCTTCATTTTCGAAACGACATTTTCTACCGTGAATCCATATTCCTTCATAAGTTGGTCTCCTGGTGCAGAAGCTCCAAATTGGTCAATCGCAATGATATCCCCTTCTAGACCAATGTACTTATGCCAGCCAGTTGAAGATCCCATTTCAACCGCTAATCTCTTTGTAAGAGAAAGTGGAAGAACAGCTTCCTTGTATGCTTTCGATTGTTTTTCAAATAGATTCCAGCTCGGCATAGATACGACATTTACAAAGATATTTTCTTTCTCTAGTTCTTTTTGCGCTTCAATAGCTAGGGAAACTTCAGAACCAGATGCGAGAATCAACCCTTCTGCGTTATTGCTAGCTTCAGAGACGACATATGCACCTTTTTTCACACCATCGTAGATCGTTTCCGAATCCTTGTGGATGATAGGTACATCTTGACGTGTTAAAACAAGTGCTGTTGGCTCATCTTTGCTTTCAATTGCTAGTCGCCATGCAACTGCTGTTTCATTAGCATCTGCAGGACGAATCACAGATAGATTCGGCATAGTTCGAAGCGCAGCTAATTGTTCAATCGGCTCATGTGTCGGTCCATCTTCACCAACCGCAATACTATCATGTGTAAAGACGTACGTTACAGGAAGCTTCATAAGAGCTGCTAAACGAATAGCCGGACGTACATAATCTGAGAATACAAAGAAGGTTGCTCCGAATACTTGTAGTCCACCGTGAAGCGCAATCCCATTCATTGCCGCACCCATCGCAAATTCACGGACACCAAACCAAATATTTTTACCAGAATAATTACTTGCAGAGAAATCTCCTTGATTTTTCATATAAGTCTTATTTGAGGAAGCAAGGTCAGCAGAACCTCCAAAGACCGTAGGAAGATTATTGACAATGGAATTGACTACTTCCCCAGATGCTGAACGAGTAGCTATTTTACCATCACCCGCGTATACTGGAATATCCTTATTCCAACCACTTGGTAATTGCCCGTTCAATGCCTTTTCAAATTGCTCGGCTAAATCTGGATATGACTTTTTATATTCAGCAAAAAGTGTATTCCACTCTTGTTCATGTTTTGCACCTTCTGCTTTTAACTCGCTAAAATGTGTGGCAACTTCTTCAGGTACATAAAATTCCTCTTCATAGTTCCAACCATAATTTGCTTTCGTTTGCTCTGCTTCACTTTTACCAAGTGGAGCTCCGTGTGATGCCGATTTCCCGCTCTTATTTGGAGAACCGAAGCCAATTGTAGTTTTCACCTCAATCAATGTTGGCTGCTCAAGGTTTTGTTTCGCTTGTTCTAAAGCGCGGGCTAGCTCTACAACATCATTGCCATTCTCTACACGAATGACTTCCCAGCCATATGCCTTATAACGGTTTTCTACACTTTCAGAGAATGATAGATTTAATTCTCCATCTAATGAAATGTCATTTGAATCGTATAACACAATTAATCTACCTAAATTTAAGTGTCCTGCAAGTGATGCCGCTTCAGCAGACACACCCTCCATTAAGTCTCCATCCCCACAAATACTGTAAGTGAAATGATTCACAACATTGTAGTCGTCACGATTATAAGTAGCTGCTAAATGACGCTCAGCCATTGCCATACCCACAGCCATAGCTACACCTTGACCAAGTGGACCTGTAGTTGCTTCAACACCTGGCGTATGTCCAAACTCTGGATGCCCTGGCGTTCTACTTTCCCATTGACGGAAGTTTTTCAAATCTTCCATCGTTACATCGTATCCGAAAAGATGCAATAAGCTGTATAACAGCATCGAACCATGTCCTGCGGATAATACAAAACGGTCACGGTTTGCCCATTTTGGGTTTGCTGGATTATGTTTCATAAATTGACTCCAAAGCGTGTAAGCCATTGGCGCCGCTCCCATTGGCATGCCTGGATGACCTGAATTCGCCTTTTCAATAGCATCAATGGATAGTGTTCGAATGGTATTAATGGATAATTGTTCAATAGCGGTTTTTGTTTCAGTTGGATTCATAACAGTTTCTCCTTTTTTATTAAATATTTTCAAACTCAACTTGATGTTCTTTTACAACCAAGTAAGCCGATTGTCTAACTTCGTCCATCCAACGAACTACACATTGAGCTAGCTTCATTGCTAACACTCTATCCACAGCTGTCGGATAAGGACCTAAGCATTGTGATTCATCAAAATGGTTCCATTTGAAATCGATATCGAGTTTTTGCGCTAGCTTTTCCTGAACCTGTTCTGGGTCTTGTGCTTCATTTATGACCAAAATGGAATAAGTTGTACCAGCTTTATATTTTTCATCTAATCGATTTGCAAGTTCATCCCAAAACTTCTCATCAGGTTGATAGATTGAATTTCCATCTATCGCCGTCGCTACATCCTCTAATAAGACATTCGCAGTGGTTCCTGGAATTTGGGCGCAGAACACTCTTAATTTCCCATACTTTAAGGAATCAATCGTATCGATGATTTTAAGAATATTATTTACAACGACGTTTAAAGCTGTGTCATAGCCAAGTGTGTACTGGGATCCTTCAAAATCATTTAAGATTGAAATCGGAACTGACAGAACACGTCCCTTGGCATATTTCTCCAAATAACTTACTTGTTGTCTGCTACCACCTAAAATTATGATGGAATCAAACTGTTGCAAAGTCATGTGAATGTCTTCATTCAAAGAATTAGGCAGTACACCAATGCGAATATGTTCCCAATCTTCTAACGCATCTTTAGTAAACTCTGTTACACCATATTGTTTCGAATCTTGGTCAAAAAGAACGTTTGCGACCTTCATTTCGCTTTTTATACAGTTTTTAACTAATTTATGGATGATAAGTTTGCTACCAAATGACAGATAGCCAAAATGAAAGATTCCTACTTGCACAGATTGATCTCCTTTCTAAAAGTAAATTTGGACAGAAAAAAGCCCCTTTATGTGTTAGTGTTGGCACATGATTTAGGAGCTTATTTAGGAAAACGTTTACATCAACTGTTGAATATGAACCCATTCTACAGTTTTCAGCTATTTATATTTGATAGTTGGTCATTCATAAATTCCAACACCTCATTAATATAAGGCAATGATGGAATCGCACCTTCTCGTGTTACCGCGATCGCACCAACAGCATTAGCAAATTGAACGACTTCATCAAGCGGCTTTCCGATTGTTACCCCAACAGCCAGCGCTCCATTAAAAGAATCACCTGCAGCAACAGTATCAATTGGTTTTACAGTATAACCTGGAATATGCTGTGTTCCAGAAGCGTTGACAATGAGTGCCCCTTTATCAGCTAGTGTAACGACCACATTTTTTACACCTTTAGACAAAAGCACCTTTGCAGCAGCTTCTGCTGATTCTATTGAATCTACCTTGATACCTGTTAGGATTTCTGCCTCTGTTTCATTTGGTGTTAAATAAGTAACCTTTTCGAGTAATTCATCATCTAGCTTTTGTGCTGGTGCAGGATTTAGAATGACAGGTACATCATACATTGCAGCATATGCGACAGCCTGCTTTGTCATGTCAAAATCCATTTCCAATTGAACTACTAAAATACTAGACTGTTTAATCAAATCTTGAATTCTATCTAAATCATTAACTAAGTATTGTCTATTTGCACCAGGAACTACAACAATGCGGTTGTTCCCATTTTCTTCTAAAGTAATGGAACCTACCCCTGTTGGATGTGTTAAATCACGTTCAATATGCTTTGTATCAATATTCTCTTTTTTTAATGTATGAAGAAATTCATCGCCAAAGTTGTCAGAACCAACTTTTCCAACCATCGTAACCTTCCCACCCAGTCTTGCTGCGGCAACTGCCTGATTGGCTCCTTTACCACCTGGAAATCTTGAAAAGCTATTTCCGATAATTGTTTCCCCATTTTCCGGTGCTCGAGGTGTGCGTACTACTAAATCCATCATAAAACTGCCAATTACTAAAATATCCACTGACATCTACTTCCTTCTATTTTGATTTTTCTTATAGCTGCGCCTCTATTTTCCACCTAGAACTGACTGATTCATTCATTAATCTGAAATAAATGAATGAATCAGCAATGATTTCAAACATTTTCAAAAGATTAATTCTTATTACCCGTGAACAATTGTGGTTTAAATTGTTCATGTACTGGTGCCTTAATGTTATTTTGTAATCGTCCGAGTATAATTTGACCAGTTTTAACTCCCATTTCATAAGGAGATTGGAAAACACTTATGATTCCAGAGGATCTTAAGAATTGCGCTGCTTCTACTTCGCCGTAAGATGCTATAACGACATCATCCGGGATTTTATAACCACTCTTGATCAATTGCAAAATTGCTCCAAATGTCATCATGTTATTAAAAGATATGATTGCAGTTGGTTTATCCTCTAACTTCATAAAATGGTTAACTGCCCTAATACCATCTTCTTCAGTAAAGTTACCGTAATAAATATATTCTGGGTTCTCCTCTATGCCATGCTCTTCTATGGCAAGTTTAAAGCCCTCATATCTCTCAAAACCTGTACTTACTTTAATAGAACCATTGATAACACCTATTTTTGTGTGACCCTGTTCGATTAAATGTTTTGTAAGTTGATAAGCGGCACAAGTATTATCTTCATCCACAAGATCAAGCTCAATAGCAGAATTTCTCAGCTTTCTGTCTATGAGAATAATAGGTATACCTGCTTCACTTATCTTCTTTATCATCTCCTCATTCTCTTCTGTAGTTGCCAATACAATAGCATCTACTCTCTTTTCAAATAAAACTTGAAGCATTTCCTTTTCTTTGCTTACCTTTTCATCACTGCTAACAAATATCAGATTGTATCCACTTTCATGAATTGTATCTTCAATACCTCGGCATATCTTCATAAAGTATGAGTTCGATATATCGGGTATGATTACACCAATAGTATTTGTTCGGTGAATTTTTAAGCTCCTAGCAACCGCATTCGGCTGATAGTTTAATTGCTTAGCTACTCTTAAAACTTTTTCCTTTACTTCTTGACTTGCATAGCCACTATTATTGATAACCCTTGATACAGTTGCTATAGAAAGTCCGGTTTCCCTAGCAATATCCTTAATTGTTGCGTTAGACAAAAAATCACATCCTAAAGTACTTTTTTCAACTTATACAAATTATACCTTAAATCGTTACTGAAAACGCTTAACTAATACTCAGAAATTTACTTTTAGGATATTCACTTTTGTGTATACGTTTACTTGTTATAAAAAAATAATATGCCTGCACCTGTGTAAACGTTTACTGTTTAAACAAAAAATAAAAGGATGTGCAGATATATCAAGATGTGTAAACGTTTAACTAAATTATATTCAAATCATTCTCACTTTGCAACACCTAAATGAAAATTTTTAGAAAATAGCGAATGAAGATGAAACAAGATTAATTTAATGAAAAGTCCTGATATAGACGGAGAATTTTCGGTTAATGTATTCGGATGGAGCTTAAGAATCAGGTATAAGCGGAGATATTCCGGTAATATGCTCGAAATAAGAACAAATCCATAGATTTAGACACTTTAAGCGGAAAAACTCCCCTAATTTTTAAGAAAATATGGATTTTCACCAATATAAACGGGATTCTTACGTTTATTTTTCAAAACACAGTAAGCTCCATAAATGACGAAAAAACCGCGTTTTTTGGATAATACCGCGGTTTTTTCGTTACCAGAATAGTACCGTTACTCTATTTCCAAACTCTCTTATTTTCTACTCGATTTGTATAGCCTTTAGCATCAAGTGTTTCTAGGAAAGGGATCATGAATTTTCGGGAAAGGCCTAGAAGGTCTTTTGCCTCTCCTACTTCAAATTCAGGTCCAGTTTCGGCTTGGAGCTTTGCCACTGTCTCCCTAAAAACATCGCCATGCCAATAATATTGAGAATCGAGCGCGACAATCTGACTATCTTCCTCTAAAAATTTCTTCAAATCTACAACAACAGCGTCAGGAATACCTGATGCAGTTAAATAATCTTGAAAGTACTGAACCTTCATCCCGTCAGACTTTAATTTTTCCAGCATATTTTCAGTCCGAGTCTTCCAACTTTTCGGTACATGAGGTTCAAATTCTCCAATCGCGATATATTGTGCTTTTCTTTTGAATATCCCCTTCTTAATCGCTTCTTCTATAACAAAATCAAGTAGTACCTTCGGATAAAGCTTTGCTTGTTCTTGAATGAGCTCACCTTTATTTAATCCTTGCTTCATTGGAAATTCCGTATGGTAATCACGCAAACGATTATATAAATCTTCCTCATTCATTTCGATGAGCGCTCTTAACGTATACTCTTTCCCATTGATTAGTACGAAGTCTTCACTGTTTAGTTCTTCTATCAGAACATCTCTATCGAGTGAAGTTCGCGTAATCAAATCGTCTAGTGACAGACTCTTTGCCTCCATTAATGCTGTTACGATTTGTTCTCCTGGTGTACCGACCTTTTTCTTTTCCAACTCAGCAATTGTTTTATCTCCAAAACGATACTTTTGCCCTTTTGGATCAATTACCCAGCCGCCACCTATTGTTTCCTGAGGGCTTGGTCTTCTTAAAATAAAACGGTCTCCTCGCTTCGCCACAATTTCCTCATCTAAGCGAATTTGACAAAGAATTTCTCCGTTTTCTTCCTTTAATTCATTTCGGTCAAAAAACACAATTCTCCCCATCACTTCTGCAGTTCCAAGATGGCATTTAATCGGCATTCTTTGTTTCACCATATAATCCAAATCCTCAACAACGCGAATCGCTACATCGATCGTATTGGTTACATTAAAATGTTCCGAAGATACAACCACATCACCACGCTCAATCTCTTCCTTTGCAACGCCTGCCAAATTGATGGCAGCACGCTGACCTGCAAAAGCTTCCTTCGCAGGCTTATGATGAACTTGAATTTGCCTCGCCTTTACTTCAAGTCCTTTCGGCATAATCGTTAGGGTTTGACCTTCTTCCACTCTGCCTTCATAAACGGTTCCTCTTACAACGGTCCCTTGTCCTTTCACTGTAAACACTTGGTCAATTGGAAGTCGGAACGCCCCTTTCACATCACGCGTTTCTTGCTCTTTTAATGTATGTATAATTAATTTTTTCAGTTCTTCAATCCCTTTATGTGAAAGACTATCTACTACGACAAGTCGAGCATCTTCAAACACTGTGCCTCTAAGTTCCTCACGAATATCCTCCTGAACAAGCTCGATAAATTCTTCTTCCACTCGATCAATTTTAGAAATCGCTACAATTCCATTTTTGATTCCAAGGAAACCAAGGATGTCTAAGTGTTCTCTTGTTTGAGGCATGACACCTTCATCAGCAGCAACAACCAGCACGACTAAGTCAATTCCTGCCACGCCAGCAATCATCTGCCTAATAAAGCGTTCGTGCCCAGGTACGTCTACAACTGATATTTGTAGCTCTTCATCCTCATATAATGGAGCAAACCCGAGTTCAATTGAGATTTGCCGTTCTTTTTCTTCTTTTAATCGGTCTGTATCCACATTCGTTAAAGCTTTAGTTAACGTCGTTTTTCCATGATCAATATGACCGGCCATCCCGATTGTAAAATATCTTTTCATCCTTTACCGACACTTCCTTCAATGTTACTATTTTTACTGTATCTTGAATAACAGTATCTTTCAAGGAAGAAGAATAATGTCACGATTTGTTCATTTATTTCGTTTTCTGGTAATGCTCAACTACTGACGTTATAAAATGAAGCGTATCCCATTCATGATTGGAAAATTGAATAATCGGATGCCTACTCGGCAACAGTTTTTCTTTTATCTCCTCACTCATCAATCCTTGCTTGTAAAGGTGAATGATCTCTCCACTTTTATTTTCCATGTACTCCAACTTCTTTTTCAACATTTCCTTGCCGTTTGGAACATAGCCTGCATGACAGCAATATAGTTCTGAAAAATCATAAGTCAGTACTTTTCTAATTGATTCCATCGTGTCAGGAGCACTTTCAAAACTTAACATGAGCTTTGGTCTTGGTGTCACATATAGGTCTCCTGAAAAAAGCACGCCCGTACTTTGATTCAAAAAGGCTAAGTGATCAAAAGCATGTCCTGGAACATGAATGGCTTCCCAATTATAGCTTCTCGATTGAAATGTATTCGTGATCGGCTCTGCTTTGAAAGCCTTTCGTTCTCCCCAGACAAGCTTGCGATAGAATGGATATTTCGCATCTTCGCTACATAAGTCTACCGCCAATGGATGGATGAAAATTGGCACATCCTTATGATCTAGTATCCATTTCGCTCCACCAGTATGATCCTCATGATGATGTGTGACGATCACTTTTTCAAAATCATTCGATTCAAAAAAAGGGATTAGTTCAGGTAATAATGATTCGGGACCCGTGTCGATAAGTTGACCGTCTACCAGAAAGGTATATACGTCCATTGAACCTTGTTTTGTTGTCCCCTTGACACAAGTTACGTCATTAACTTCTGTAATTTCTATCATTCTATATCCCCTTTTTTCAATTCATTTCTTTAAAATTTTCGATAAGCGTTGATGAAACCCTTCTTTTTTATGAATAGGGACAAAGAAAAAGGAAGAATCTAAGTAAAAAGAAGAAGGAGTTTGGTTATGAAAAAGATATTGATTTCTCTTATGCTATTATCTGTACCTTTTGCTATTAATACCTATATCGTAGATGTAGCAAATGCTGCAGAGGAAGAATATGCAAAATGGGGAAAAGTTGCGATGCAAAAAACACAGGAGAAGTATCCAGCGGCAAAAATCAAAGATTATAAGCATATCGGTCGCGTTCACGGGACGAATACAACCGTTGAAAAATTTAAGCTATGGCTAAAAGAGAATAATAAAGAATTTGGAATCCTTATTAATATTGAGTTTGACAAAAAAACGGAGCGTATCGTTGAAATAACCTTTAGAGAAGTTCCAAATTAATCACAAATCTACAGATAGTCGAATCATATCGACACATTGAATCCCGTTTTCTATGATGACCTCTGGATAGTTGCGAAGAAAGAAATCGCTGTCGATTCCAGTAATTCTAAACCCACACTTTTGATATAGAGCAAGCTGACCTATGCTTGAATTGCCTGTCCCAATTTCAATTCTTGTGTAACCAGCTTGCTTTATTCGTTTTATCGCATCAAGAATAAGCTGTTTCCCGAGGCCTCTCCTTTGGAACTCCTCTCTTACAGCTATATTCATAAGTTCAGCGCTACCTTTTTCTGAAGAAACAAATACATAAACTCCTACTACCATTTCTTCTATTTCAGCTATGAACGTTTCCCCAACATTTAAATATTTGCGAACTAATTCCTCTGATGGGTCCGCAAGTAACAATAAATCCATTGGAACTTTATCTTGGTGTGTTAACTTTCTAATCTCCACTGCAATACTCCTTCTTCTAAAAAAGCCTTAATCTCTTTACGATTTTTTAAGACAATTACCTTTTTATCATAGCTACGAAAACGCTCAGCCATTTTACTCCTACGTGGATAATAAGTTGTTAAAATAAACTTTATAAATGCCCAATCAATTTTTTCCGGACACCCTTCCGTCATATCACTTCTTGTTTTTCCATGATACATAATTCGCCTCTTTAGAACACGGTAAAGACAGACATAAAGGGGGAGTTCTAAATAAATAAGCATGTCCGCCTTATCAACACGCACTTGAAACGTATCTGTATAATTTCCTTCAATAATCCATTCATCAGCATCCACGATTTGTTCTTGAGCCTGTACAAACTCATCTCTCGATGCTTCAATCCAATTTGGTTTCCAATAAAACGTATCCAAGTGGTGGACTTGAATTTGAAGCTTCTCCCCTAATCTCTTCGCGAAAGTTGATTTCCCCACACCTGCAGATACACCAATCACCATAATTCGTTTCATTTTCGTCCTCCTCGCCATGGAAGGTATATAAGCCAAAATAATAACAATGCCAAACATTCCAACACTAGGATGTAGTAAGGATAAGGTCCTAAGTAATCAAGTAGAGATGGGTTTGATGGTTTCCGCGCTAAAAACATATAATTTCCACCTGTTATGACATTCGCCAAAAAGGCAACGCCTGCTGCTAGATTGAGAAATGCAAATGCCGACCATAACCCTTTTCCTGTAATCCGAAATCCTTTTACAATAGCATAAAACAACGCCACCCAAATAATAAGCATATGGGTAATGAAAAATTGAAGGAATCGAAAGTGAGGAAATCCTACAAAAAGATCTGGGGTAAGTAAAGCTTGGATAGCACCTGCTATTCCTAGGAAGTAGACAATTTGAAAAAGAAGTTTCGAATCTGTTGCTAGCAGGCCTAGACAAAGTAGAAGACTTATCGAACATAGCTGCAGTGGCAATGTAAAAGAAATTTCCCATGCCTTTCCACTATACAGCCAAATATGATAAAACAATTCCAATATAAATAAACCGCTGAACATGATTACCTTCATTGGCTTCTCCAATGATTTCAGAGGTTTTCGAAATACATATAATAATACACTTCCAGCAACAAATAAGATGAGCATGACCAGATGCGTAACTGAAAATAATTGAAATGGATAAAGTTCATATTGATGACCGAAAAATTGGGACAAACTTCCACCCCTTCCGCACAAAAAGGTATTTTCATTATAATGGAAATCCCTTCTAATTTAAACAATATTTTAATTCTTCGAAAATGACATAAAAAGAGTACACCCTTACGATAAGAATGTACTCCTTTTCATCAACCGTTCAATAGGTGAAATTCAGTTGTGCTTCCGACTTGCGTTGCTGTAACGATGAGTCTCGCATCAATTCGTTCTCTTAGTTCTGGAACGTGTGAAATGATTCCGACAAGACGGCCACTACTTTGAATATCAATTAGTGCTTCAATGGCTTGATCCAATGATTCTGGATCGAGTGTTCCAAATCCCTCATCAATGAACATCGTTTCGAGCGATACGCCACCTGCATAATTTTGCACGACATCGGCAAGTCCTAACGCAAGAGATAAAGCAGCCTTAAAGCTTTCTCCACCAGACAATGTTTTAACATGTCTCTCTTGGCCCGTATATTGGTCAAAAACGAGCAGCTCAAGACCACTTTGTGCATTCCCTTTTGCCCGATCCTTTTTCCGGTGCATACTGTATCTTCCACTCGTCATCTTCAATAAGCGATCGTTCGCTTCGAGCAGGATATCGTCTAAAAATGCCGCTAGCACATAGCGTTCAAATGTAATCTTCGACGCATTTTGTCCTCGCGCAATATCATACAACTCCCCGACTAGCTTATAACGCTCTTCAAGATTTTTCATCTCATCGTTAATTCGCAAAATCGAATCGCGGATTTCATCATTGTCTCTTTTCTTAATTAAGAGATTTGTATACGTATTGTTCAGCGTCGTGATTTGTTCCTGAACTTTTTGTAAAGCGAGCTTTAGCCCTTCCATATCTGGAACTTGTACATCCTTTAGAGCTGCACTTAATTCTTGATAACGGTCTGATACTGAGCGGAGCTCCTCGCCATAAGCACGAATTTCATTTTCTAACTGCTGAATCTCACCTGCTGATTTTTTCGCTGCATCAAATTGCTTATAATCACTAAAACCTTGTTCCTTCATTTGCGTAACAAAAGCTTCTCTTTCCACATTAAGCTCTTTCTCTTTATCTTCAGCATGCTTTCGTACGGTTAGAAGTCCTGACTCTTCAGAAGCAAAGCGTTCCTTTGTCACTTGGAATTCTCGATTTGCTAGTTCGAATTGCTGCTGAAGCAAATCTTGCTTTCTAACTGCAGCCATTAATTTATCTTCAAACTGGCGGTAATCACGTAATTCTTCTGGAATACGGACTTTTAAGCCTTCAAGCTTGGTTTTATTTTCAGTGAAGGTAATCGATGCTTCGTTCACAGTTTCAGTTAACTTCACAACCATATTTATGATACTTTCTTTTTGTTTCTCAACGTCCTCAAGCTCTTGTGTGATTTTTTCCAGTTTCTGCTTGTTTTCACTCAATCGCACTTGTTCTTGCTTTGTAGTCATTCGTTTATCTAGCAACTGATTCTTGAGAGGTTCGACCATTTCCTTAGAAAAATCATTGCGGACCTTAACGATATCCGAAAGTAATTCCTCGATAGCATCCTGCAAAGCGTTTGTCCGTGACTGGCTATCTAGGAAGGCTGTCTCTGCTGTCGTCTTTTCTCGTTCTAAGGAAACAACCTGCGCCTTTGCTGCCTTTAAATCATCCTCATTTGGAAGTTCAGCTCCACTTCCTGTTGCAGGGTTCGGATGAGCAATAGACCCACAAACCGGACAAGATTCTCCATCATGAAGCTGACTCGCTAAATTTGCCGCTTGTCCATGGAGCCATCTATTTTCTAATTCGGTCACTAATAGCTTGGCATCCTCTAAGCGCGCTTGGGCCTGTCCAAAAATCCCTTTTTTCGTCTCAAGTAAGGATGAATTCTCTTTGTAACGCTCTAGCTGTTGCTCGTACTTCATCAACAACGTCAATTCAGTTTCAAGCTTTTCTAACTTCCGTTCATTTTCTATCAACAGAAGCTCTGTTTTTTCTAATGAACTCTTCTCCTCCTGCAAAATCTTTAGCTTTGCATCAAGTAGTTTCACACGTTCTTCTTCAGAACTCTGCTGTTGTTTCAATTGTTTTAGCTCATTTTCAAGCTTCAAAACTTCCTGCTCAAGAAGCGCGAATGATTTCACTTCCTCCTTTATTTGATTAAGAGAGTGAATGGTTTCCTGCGCTGCTTTTCTTTCCCCTTCTCTATCCTTTTCCTTTAACCACGCCTCTTCTCGTTGCTGCAATAGAACTTTTAACTCAGCGATTCGTGCTTCTCTATTTTCTGCGTCCTTCAATAAGGCTTTCTTTTCATTGTTCAATCGATGGCATAACTCATCCTGCTTCGCGAGTATTGCTGCTTTATTCGCTAACTCAATGACTCTTTCTTTCATTGCAACCTGATCTTTTTGTCCTTCAAGCTCGATTTTCCGGGCAGCAAGCTCATCCCTCGATTGCATCTGCTTTAAAATCGTTTCTGCATCGTAAAGCTTTTGCGATAGTAATTCTTTATCTTTCGTTTTATCATTTACTTCTTTACTGACAACTTCAAGCTGTTCCTTCATTTGATCAATTTCATCTTCTAAAAGTGGAAAAATAAGAACGTCATTTTCGCTACCATTCGCTAAATATTCTTGAAGCTCCTCGTTGTATAGGGCAGTTATTTTACGTATAAGGAGATTTCTGTCCTCCATTTGCTTCTCCACTGATTTCTTTAGAGCAGTTGCTTCTTCCTTTAATTTATCTTCAACCCGCTTATAAATCTCTGTGTGGAACAAACGCTGTAGAATGGCTTCTTTTTCTTTACTATCAGAAGTTAATAGCTTGCGAAATTCACCTTGCGGAATCATAAGGATTTGGCGAAATTGGTTGCTATCAATCAGCATGATTTCTTTAATCTTCTCTTCCACATCTCTTACATTCGCAGCAAGTAGTTGCTGCTCACCATGCTCATCATATTGATATAGCTCAGCAGTTGCCCCAACTATACGGTATCCATCCCCGCGCTCTTTTTTCCGTTCCTGTTGAGGAGAACGTTTTATGAAGTAGCTTTTTCCACGAAGGCTAAATTGGAGAGAGACCTCTGTGTTAAGATCGTCACTGGCAAACTGGCTTCTTAATTCCGGTCCATTTCGATCCTCACCACTTGCTTTTCCGTATATGGCATAGCTTATACCGTCAAAAATCGTTGTCTTCCCTGCACCTGTCTTACCCGAAATGACAAACATTGTTCGATTTCCGAGGGAAGAGAAATCAATTACCTCTGTTCCAGCATAAGGTCCAAATGCTTGCATCTTTAGTTTAATCGGTCTCATTTCTGCCCCTCCTCAACTAAAACCTTCTCAATGACGTCAGCCACAACTGCTTTTTTCTCCTCCGTGAACTCAGCTGTTGTCATCTCTTGATAAAACTGCTCAAACAAATCGATTTCCGATTTCTTTTCCTCTCTCTGAACGGAATAGTTCTGCTTTTTCTCCATATCTGTTAAGAAAATTTTTCGCTCCAGATGGAGAACATTCGGATATACCTGGCGCAACTTATTAATCGGGTCGATGAGAGCCCCTTCATCATGCAATGTAATTTTTAAGTAATCGTCGACCTTCTCTTTTTCATAAAAGCTTGGATCTAATAGCTCTTCTAAATGTCCTCCAAGCTCACGCATATCTTGCTTTGGGGTCAGTGAATGATAGCGAACCTGGAACGTCCCATCATCATTCATTTCAACGATCGAAACAGATTTACGTTGCTTTGCTTCGGAGAAAGAGTATTTTAATAGAGAACCTGAATAAAAGATTTTGTCATGCTTGATCGCATCAGGACTATGAAGATGCCCAAGAGCTGTATAGGAAAATGGTGCAAAAAGGTCGTGGCTTACACAACCAGAACCACCTACTGAAAGAGTTCTTTCTGAATCTGAAGTATTTCCTCCTAATACAAAGGCATGTCCCACAAACACATTTGGTTCATTTGGATTAAGATTCTCCTCAATTTTCCCGATGACTGCTTTCATCGCTTCCTGATGAGAATGAATCGAGTCATCCTTTAAAAGCTGCCGCACCATTCCAGGCTCTGCGTAAGGTACTAAATAGAAATTGACACCATTTAATCGAACTGGCTGAAAATCATTTTGTATCTTTCCAGTTAAATAGAAATGACTGTTGCGATACCAGGAGCTCCCAAAGGAAAGTCTTTCGGCACTATCGTGATTACCTGCTATTGCGACAATCGGCGTTTTTAGTTCAACGTTAATTTTATATAGAATTTCATCTAAAAGTTCAACAGCATCTGTCGGCGGGACAGAACGGTCATATAAATCACCGGCAATGACAACAGCATCCGGTTTTTCTTCTTCTACTAATTTCACAAACTGATTTAGGACCTCTCGTTGGTCCTCTGTCATATAAATCCCATGAACGAGCTTTCCTAAATGCCAATCGGCAGTATGAATAAATTTCATTGCCTTCACCTCAATATTTCATTTCATTCTATTATTATAGCAGTTTGGGATTTCAAAATGGGTTACAAAAATAGGAAACTGATAGATCAAAAAACAGCCCAAACCTTTGGTTTGAGCTGTTCCGTCAATTCGCTATTATAGTTTTACTACGTTAGCCGCTTGTGGCCCACGAGCTCCTTCAACAACTTCGAAGGAAACTTCTTGACCTTCTTCTAATGTTTTGAATCCTTCTGATTGGATTGCTGAGTAATGTACGAATACATCATTTCCATCTTCTGATTCAATAAATCCGAATCCTTTTTCTGCGTTAAACCATTTTACTTTACCGTTTTTCATTAAAACAAATCCTCCTATTTGGCACTAGTGCCTTTGCAAAATTCACCATTGACAACGCATTGCATGTTCTTACATTACCCGAGTCATTTCATAACTGTTTTATAAAAATGACCCTTTCCAAACATTTCGAACAAGTGTCTTGCAGAATTCTAACACGGTTGAACGGCTGATATTAATATAACATTATCAGTCTATTCTGTCAATCAGAAAACTTCCGACAAACGCCTATATATCAATGTTTAAAGCTGTCGAAACATGACATAATCGCTCGAAAAAAGTTATTCTAAGGTGGGTTTTATTCAAATACTTATTCAAGGTAAGCGGAGTTTGTTTACCCTTTTAGTCTTTCAGGTAGACCTTGGATGGATTGTACGACTACGTCTAGTTTTGCTTCGATTCGGTGCAGCAAGTAGAGCGTGACAACAATTGGGAAGCCGACCTCACTGATAAAAGGAATTAGTTGTTCCACTTTTATTCCCTCCCTTCTTAATTATAGAAAAAGGGGCCAGATTCAATTACTTCCGGCCCCTTCCCTCATTAAATCTCGTATTCTGTTACATTTCGATCAATTAATCTCGCACCCTTTACAGCTACAAGCTTTCCTTTTGCACTGTAGAAAGCTTCGGATGCAACGACTTCATCCATAGCAGCTTTAACTGCTACCGGATCAATGGGTTCTTTCGGTGCCTCTAGAGTTATAGTAGTTTGACCAATTTCGGTTACAAACTGCATTTCTAATTGCTTTGCCATACTTTTTCACCTCCTATGCCATTAAATTTTCATTTTGTTAACCAACAATTTCAAAGTTGTCTGCACGCTCTACTCCTACAAGAGGATATTCACATAATCCTCCTAGAGCTCTTGCAGCTTGTGAAAGCTGATCTGCTGTTGAATCCTTGCGAATGTTACTGTACGTCTTAGTCTTGTAAACGGGTTCTCCTTTTTCGTTTAAACCAGTTTCAAATAATAGACGTAGTTTTGAATCCATAATCATCGCTTCTGCCATCTTACTCACCTCCCTTCACCTTTTATATATAAAGATTCAGGGAAAATGGACATGCCGATAAAAACTTTTTTAGTTCGTAGCATACAAGCAGGAGCGCACCTATTAACATAAGATAAACTATCAATCGCAAAGGAGGGATTTAGATGGAGTTGATCAATTTCTTAAATGAAAATTATTATGTGCTAGTCCCTGTACTCTGGGTGATTGGCTATGCATTAAAGCAAACGCCAAAAATCCCCGATTGGACCATTATTTGGTTTCTACTTGGCATTTCACTCGTCATCGGGACAATCGCTTTCGGTTTTTCGATAGATGGCATTTTCAACGGAATTATTGCTGCTGGTGTAGCGGTACTAGGTCATCAAATGTTCAAACAAACTATAGGGGCGCGGAGCAATACAAAGAATGAAGAAAAAACAAAGAAATCAAAGTAGTGACTTTGGTTTAATTTAGGATAAATGTGGGTATTGCTAGTTTTAAGCGATATTATGGATCATCTCCCTCTCCCTGCCGAATTCCCCATTGGCAGGGATTTTTTATGTAGATTCATTTATAATAGTGGAAAAAGGATGTGATTATATGTGCGGAAGATTTACATTAACTGATGAAATTGTGCAATTACAAGCCTATTTTGACTTTGATTATTATGAAGAGACAACACCTAGATACAACATCGCACCTGGGCAAAACATCCTTGCCGTTGTTTCTGATGGTAGGAAGCGAATTGGCCAAGATATGAAATGGGGACTGGTCCCCTATTGGGCAGATGATGAAAAAATCGGCTACAAAATGATTAATGCTAGAGGCGAAACGATTGAATCGAAGCCAAGCTTTAAGCATGGCTTTAAACGAAGAAGATGTCTGATTCTAGCTGATGGTTTTTATGAATGGAAAAAGACCGAGGATGGGAAGAAGCCTTTCCGTTTTGTGATGAAGGACCGGAAACCTTTTGCTTTTGCGGGAATATGGGAAACATGGTCCAAGGGTGAGAAGCCACTTACCACTTGCACAATCATTACGACAGGTCCCAATGAAGTAACGAAAGATGTGCATGATCGTATGCCGGTCATTTTGCCACCTCATACATATGAAACTTGGTTAGATCCTAGGCAACAAAACATCGAAGCACTTAAGGAATTGATTACTCCCTATCCAGCTGATGAAATGGAAAAATACCCTGTTTCAACATTAGTCAACTCTGCTAAAAATGAAACATCCGATCTAATTGCACCGATGAATAGCCTATGAAAAAAAGAAGGGATCACTCCCCTTCTTTTTTTGCTATATAAGTCTTCGGTTCGTCCCCATCTACCATACTTCCTAAAACTTCACGATTTGTGTTGCTCCCCTCTTTCCCTGTGCTAGGGACTATATTCGATTTCGGTAGCTGATCAAACTCTTTTCCGCGTGGCATACTTACACCTCCCGTAGAAAAATTTCCGATAATAATTGTTAGGTTTCTCAGATTTTGTCCATCCTATGAATAGTTATTTTTCTTAAAAGGAGAGTTCTTATGGATATGTTTGAAAATGAATTTTCAACTTTAGAAAAAGCATTAGAACATGCAGGCAAAAATGAGGAAAAAGCGGTAATTACACACGACCATAAGATGTATTATGTCGTCGATTGTAAGTCGGTAAAGGATTATGTTCGTTTAGGCTATGAGCATATTTAGATTGCATAAAATCATTCTATGCAACGAATACTAGACATGAGGGACTTGTAGCTCAACGGCAGAGCAACCAGCAGTAGTGTCATTATAGGCACTTGCTCTGAGTATTTAGCAGGTTCAATTCCTGCCAAGTCCCTCCCTCTTTTTTTCCTCCAACTATATTTCCTCCCTTTAACTTTTCTAATAGTAAATGGTATATTTATAGATAATAGTTCTACTTCGCGAAATTCATCATGAGAATAAAAGAATGATAGATAAGGGGAATTTTATGAAGATAAGAAAATGGATATGGGGAATCGGAATCGTTATAGCTTTAGGGCTTATGGTTGGTTTAGATGGCTATAAAGCGCATAAAGAAGAGCACCCCCCAATTCCGCACGTCACAGTTGGTAGTACTGAAGTGAATGTAACGCTTGGCGAATTCAAATGGAATGGTGAATTGATGAATGATCAAGAACAAACCGAGATAGTAGCAGATGCCAAAGCTACAACGGTCAACCCACTGGAAGATTTTAAAATAGAATTTAACGGGGAACAGCCTACATACGTTCGAGTAATGATGTTAGATCCTCTTTCGAAAGAAGAATTCCCCTTTTTTGAAGGGGCTACAACAAACGATCAAATCATTTATTTACCTAATGAGCCTGGATTTCAAGCTTATAAAATTAAGGCCAACTTTCAAGAGGGAAGAAAAGGAACATATTATGTTGCCTTGGAAAAAGAAAAGGTCGTTTCTTACCAAGAACTATTAAGCGAGGATTCTTTCAGTTACTCTATTCTTTATGTTTCTGAAAATGAATATGCCGATCCTTTTTCAAACTTACCTCTCGGATATGGGGGCGTCCCTATTTCAGGAATGAGAACGTCAGACATTAATTCTGCACAGCAACAATATCCAGACTTGAATATAACTAAATCGCCAAGTTTCTATATATTTGATGATAAAGAGGTTATTTTTCAGTCAAACAATTCTGAAGAGATAATCGAGTACTTCGTCTCAAAATTTGAGCCTTTTGAAATCGAGAACTATGGTCCAGTTATGAAAATTGATCGATTGAATAAGATTATAAATGTTGGTGGGTATGAGTTTTATACAGAAGATATTGAAAATCTTAAGCTAGGTCAAGAAGTCCATATGAAAGTCAAATTTAATCATATGACTGATCCAACACAAACAGAAGTTCAAACATTAACAGTCGAATTAGAGCCACCTGAGGAACTACTAGATGAGCAATGGAGATCGACAAGTCCTGATAAATATTCGGTTCTTGGAATTGGGGATGGGGCTTTCTTAGATCCTTTATCAAATCCCAAATTTACGGACCAATTTCCTGACGTTGAGGTTAAATTTCACACTGGTGATTTATACCCTCTTGGCTATACCTTTGTTGTTTTCACCCAAAAAGAGGCGATCTATGCAACTTATAATTATGATGATTTGGTCAAATATCTCGAGGAACATCCACTAAAATAAGAATAGAAAAGGAGACAGCCTTATTAAACTGTCTCCTTACATTTTTAAAACTTTTTATCAACTTCTGATGTATCAACGTTTGCTCCAAACCAGTCTGTAAGCTTCGCTTTTGCTTTTTGCTTAACCTCATCATCGATATGCATCGCTACTTGAATAAGAGCAACTCCAAGAGCGCCAAGATCATCTGTAAATCCAATACCCACAGCTAAATCAGGAATTAAATCAACTGGAAGAATAAAATAGCCGAGTGCAGCTAGAATTGTTACTCTTGCCTTCTTCGGTAGGTCCGGTTTTTGTAATGTATAGAACAGTAAGAGAGCTGTGTACACCACAGAGTGCCCTGCTTTGACTGCGAACTTCTTCAATTTTGTCCAGAATTTATCCTCAGAATAATGCTTTTCCATGCTATCCATCTATAGACTCCCCTTTCACTATATCTTTATTATATCGCACAGGAGCTAAATTTACTGATGTGCAAAATTCTTAATCGGAAAATACTTTCAATGCTTCATACTTTTTTCCTCGATATTGGTAGTTCTGTTTCTTGTACATTTCTCTCGGTGTATCTTCTCCATCTGCTACTAAGATGACTGTTTTATCGGGAAATTCATTCATAACAAATTGCTGAAGCTGGGTTCCGATCCCCTTTTTCTGATAGGAATCTAGAACAACCAACCCATCGATCTCTGCCGTATTCTTCCCAATTATTATGTCAACAGTTCCAGCTGGCATGTTGTCATAATAAGCAATAAGCTGAAGGAATCGCTCATCAGCCAAATTCCGCTTGTGCATGTCTCTTTTCCCTAGTGCGAATGCTTCACCAAACTTAGAATCCACTTCAAAGTTCAACTGTGCAAAATCCTGCCAATTTTCTTCTGTTACCTTTTGCACATTTATCCTTGAATTAACAGGAGCTACTGGAAATTTGCTCGGCTCAATCCCATACAATTCCAGAAATCCAATATCAAATCCTGAGCTCTTCATCGTATGTAATAATTCTTCGGGAGTCTCTTCATTTTCTGGAAAAAGGAACTTCACATGATTCTGTCCATTTTTCACATGGAATTCTCTTAAATACTCAAATGCTCGAAGCCATTCGTCTATCCGAGGCATTCTCTTAAACTGCAGAAAATTCCCAGAATAGTAAACTAGCAATTCTTCAGTATGATAGTGTCTGATTAACTCATCCTCAAATACTATTCGTCCACGATAGAATATATTCTTAAATGTAATTGTATCCATAATCTAGTTCTCCTTATCTTCGATGTTTTCCAATTATACCATTTATTTAGAATTGTTTATATAAATAACCACTTTTCTGGAAAAAACGGGAATGTTTTTAGCAGGTAAAAGTAAAACATGTCCCCCATTGTTCATGAAGGACACGTTTTCTACAATTCATCTTTCTTTATATCCGATTTTTGTTCAAGCTTAGCTGAAATTTCATTTAATATTTCATTTCGCTCTCTCTGTGCTTTGATTAGACTTAAAGCAAACCAAATCGAAAATCCAATTGCCGCTAGATAAAAAAGCATCATTAACATTGGGAAAAATGAAAATGCCATCATGATTGGTTACTCCTTTCTTTCAAAGAATAAATGTATATGTATGGTATCTCTACCTAATAATACTATTTGTATCTTCAAATTGAACAGTAAAACTTTACGTTGACATGAAACCAATTGGTGTTATATGATGCAAATATAAAACCAAATGGTTTCATTTTAAAAAAGAAAGAAGGAATACAATTGGCAACGGTACAAGATATTAATCAAACAATCCTCATTGAGGCTCCTATCGAAAAAGTATGGGCAAAGGTTTCAACAGCAGACGGAATTGGTACATGGTTCATGCCAAGTGATTTTAGATTAGAGGAAGGTCATGAATTTCATATTCAGTCCCCTTTTGGACCATCTCCTTGTAAGGTTCTAGAGGTAGACGAGCCCCATCTTATTAAATTCGCTTGGGACACAGATGGCTGGGTTGTGTCATTTATTTTAAAAGAAGTAGGTGAACATACTGAATTTACGGTGATACATGGCGGTTGGAAAACGCCAGATGCAGTCGTTCCAAAAGCTGGTGAAGACGCTTCGGTTATTCGCGATCGCATGAATGGTGGTTGGGTTGGAATTGTCAATAAGCTTAAAACGGTTGTGGAAAGCTAAGTGAACGCTGCGAAACATGATGTCTTTCAAGCGATTGCTGACCCAACACGGCGCGATGTTCTGAAATTACTCGCCCATAAGGAATTACCGATTTCTGAAATCAGTTCCCATTTTCCAATTAGTCGTACTGCGGTAGCCAAGCATCTTCATATACTTTCAGAAGCAAAATTGGTGAGTGGTCGAAAGGTTGGAAGAGAAAAAATATATCAACTCCATCCTGAACCACTCAAGGAATTAAAAGATTGGCTAGCATATTACGAGCAGTTCTGGAGCAATAAGCTTTCCATTCTGAAGCATGTGGTGGAGAATGAGGATAATTAAAAACATCGCTTGGGCGTCCAAGCAATGTTTTTTCATTATTTCTTCGCCCAATCAATAAAACGTTCGAAAACGCCATCGATAAAGTTTAATGTTGACTCGTCAATGAGTAATCCATCCTTAAACTTACTTGGTCCAAAATTAACAAGAACTTCATTGCCGGCTGCAGGTAATACATTTGCAGAAAGTCCAGGACTTGCTAGGATTTGCCGTAGATGCAATTGAGCCCTCAATGTTCCAACCTGTCCAGCAGAAACCCCAACAATCATAACTGGTTTCCCTACTAATACTTTATCTACTCGTGAGATCCAATCTAATGCATTTTTCAACACACCTGGAATCGTCCAGTTATATTCAGGAGTTGCAATCAGAACTCCATCGCTATTCGCAATTTCTTCTTTAAACTTCGTTACTACTTCACCTGGATTGTTTTCATCATCTTGATTGTAAAAAGGAAGCTCTGCAATATTTGCTATCGAAATCTTCACTTTTTCTCCATATCGTACTTGTAGAGTATTCACCAAGCTTAAATTCAACGAATCTTTTCTTGTACTACCTACTAGTGCAACGATTTTCATTTGTTCGTACCACCTTTACTAGACTGATAAAATCTCTTCTATTTGTAGAAGTGTATCTTTACTGAGCTTAACACCTGATGCTTTGACATTCTCTTCAAGTTGCTCTGGACGACTTGCTCCGACTAATGCACTCGCTACATTTGCTTGCCTTAAGATCCATGCAATTGCAAGCTGTGATAAAGTTAAACTTTCTTTCTCAGCTACAATCTTCAGATTTTCTACTTTATCCAAATTTTGATCATTCAATACACCAAATAGATTGCTATAGTTTTCTTGAGAAGCGCGACTACCTGCTGGAGCAGCTTCCCCTTTCTTATATTTCCCTGTTAAAACTCCTTGAGCTAAGGGAGAAAATACAACCTGACCAATACCGTGTTTTTCAGATACAGGAATAATTTCCTTTTCTATGTTTCTATGAAGCATACTGTAGTTTGGTTGGTTGACAACAATGTGATCAAGGAGCTTTTTATCTGCCAAATGAACCGCTTCTGTCATTTGCTCAGCCGTCCATTCACTGACACCTACATATAGTACTTTCCCTTGCCGAACCAAATCATCCAATGCACGTAAAGTTTCTTCTAACGGAGTTTCAATGTGATATCGGTGACAATAATAGATATCAATATAATCTGTACCTAGTCTTTTTAAACTAGCATGACATTGCTCAATAATATGCTTTCGAGACAGTCCAGCATCATTAGGACCATCACCCATTTTTCCAAAGACCTTGGTTGCCAATACATAAGAACTTCTCTCATACTGGCTAAGAGCTTTTCCAACCACCTTCTCAGCTTCTCCACGCATATACACATTCGCAGTATCGAAAAAATTAATTCCAAGCTCATATGCTTTATCAATAGAAGCTGTAGCCTTCTGCTCTTCAACATAGCCACCATAGGTTAGCCAGCTACCAAGACTGATTTCACTTACCTTTAAGCCTGTATTACCTAAACGACGATATTCCATCCACATCCAGCTCCTTAATTAGTTGAAAATATCTTATCAATTCTAGCAATCTCAGATTCTGTTAATTTGACTTCACCAGCTTTAATGTTGTTGATGATTTGCTCTGGTGTTTTCGCTCCTGGAATCACTGCATCAATCGCGTCTCTTGTTAAATACCAAGCAAGAACGATATGCCCGACCTCTGAATTCTTTTCTCGAGCAATTTCATGTAAATGATCAATTTTTTCTAAATGGCTAAAATAGACTTCTTCTTTAAATAAAGGATGTTTCTTTTGACTTGCTGTTAGCTGTGTTTCTCTTGTATATTTTCCAGTCAGAAGCCCTTTCGCTAATGGAAAGTATGGAACATAAGAAATTTGTTTTTCTGCAACATATGGGAAAATTTCTTGTTCGGCTGCCCGATTGAACAAATTGTAATGAGATTGAAGCACTTCTACATATCCATCTTGATTCGCTTCTTTTAATTGCTCTAATGAAAAATTAGAAACGCCAATCGCTCTGATTTTCCCCTGTTCCTTTAATCTCTGCAAAGCTCCAATTGCTTCATATTTCGGAGTAGCCTCATCAGGAAAATGAACGTAAAACAAATCAATATAATCAGTTTGCAATCTCTTTAAAGCTTCTTCAACGCTTTGTGTAAGAAAATCAGGATCGTTATTATGAACGACCTTGCCATCTACAAACGTATAAGATGCTTTTGAGGCAATGACAAAATCCTCCCGATTCCCATGTTCCTTCATCACTTCCCCAATTAACTCCTCTGAACGGCCAAGTCCATAGAAGTAAGCTGTATCAATAAAGTTCATCCCATGATCGACAGCAGTATGTATAATCTTTTTGGAAACTTCCTCATCAATATTTTCATAGATATTGTGTCCTCCGATGGCATTTGCACCTAATCCAATCGGATTGACATGTAAGTGCGTTTTTCCAATTCGCGTATTCGGCATAGTGTAAACAGCCTCCCTTCGTCATTTTCAATTTTAAATATAAACCTTTATTTTCAGTTTTGCTAATTAAATGATTTGATTTTTTTGATTGTTTTCTAAATTCCAATTAAAAGAAAGAAAGGAGCCCAGTTTACTGAATCAGGGCTCTCTAATATTTATGGCTCCAATGAATTGATTCGAATTCACTATGGGGATGTAGTTCTGACTTTAGTTTTTTATATTCATTCTCTAATTCGGATAAAGATAATTCATACAGTTCCTTATCCTCTTTCCGTATGACAAAATGTGGATACAGCTTACAAATTAATTCCTTTCGTCGTTTTTCAACGGCATGACGAAGAAGTTTTCCCATTTGCACCTCTCCTTTCCATTTTCAAAAACTAAACAAAAATGGCTCCTAAATGTTTACGTAATCACAACGTAATCATTAAAGGAGCCATTGGTCGACCAAAAGGCAATTTTTCCGAGTTATTTACTTGGGTTTCGGTTCATTTCCTAAAATATAATGGGTTTTCACCAAAATGTCAACCCAATTTAATATAAAGGATTTGATCGTTCTGGTACCCAGTTTTGCAGATAATCAGGGAGTTTGCCGTTATTTGTTAAGGTAGCATGACCGCCCGGAAGCTCATGATAGGTTTTATCCTCACTCGAAACTAGGTCCATAATCTTCATCGTTGTTTCTTTTGGAACAAGTCGATCATAGGTCGAAGCAATTACAAGTAAATTTGCTTCAATGTTAGACAAGTCTGCCCTTTTCCCATCCACAATCATTGTCCCTTCCACTAATTTATTGCCTCTTACGAAATCAGTCAACAATTGATTTAGTACTCCTCCAGGCATAGGGATATGTTCTTTAGTCCATCTACGGAAGGCTCGCCATTTTCCCACATATGGTTCATTATTTGCCTTATTTAACAGGGAGAGAAACGGACTCAAATACATAGGGGATGTAATGATTCGAACCCCCGCCTCCATATGCCGACTTGGAATTAAGCCTACTGTTTCAATTAAACGGTCGAAGCCTAACTCTTCCGCTCTTAACGCTTGAATCCACTCACTGAAAGTTGGCCATACTGAAAAATCAATGGGCGCTACATCTAGTATCAAATTTTTAATCGGCTCTTCTGCTATGCTTGCATACATAGCTGCTAATGTTCCTCCTAAACAAAAACCAATCACGGTTAGTTCATCTTCCCCAGAATGTCTTAACACCCTTTTTGCTCCATTTTGAATATATTTAACAATGTAGTCATCCATCGTTAAATCTTTATCTTCATAGCCTGGTATCCCGAAATCAATTAGATAGACATCAAATCCTTCATTAACTAATGCTTCAATTACACTGCTTCCAGAATATAAGTCTAGTATTGTAGCCTTATTAATTAAACTATAAATAAGATAGATTGGTGTAGCATATCTTTTGTTTACAGCTGGATAATACCAAAGAGTAGCCTTATTAAGTTTCCAAATTGCCACTCGTTCTGTCTCGGCTCCCTTCGGTGGTTCCTCTCGCCATACATTTAAAAACCTTTCCCATCTTTGTTTTTCTTCTACCAATCCCATTCATTCATCACTCCTTACGACCAAAAGGGACTTGACTACCCAACAGATCACTAATACTCAATTGTTGATTACGACTTAATAAATCATCTAAATTTTCCGGACCTAATAAGTCATTGGATGGTTGTAGCATACTTTGTAGGAGTATCCTTCTCTTTTGTTTTTCACTTGCGTCTAAAGTAGGTTTTGTTGCTCGTGACTTTGTTGATTCTTTAACAGTTTTAGCCGCAACTGTTTTTGGTGATTCTTTAACCGTAGAAACATCTTCAAAAACTTTTGGTGCTACTTTAACGGGTTGAGTTTTTTCAGAAGTGACTGGATTTACAGCTGTTACGGGTTGCACATCTTCAGAGAATTTTTCCCTCAAAAATTGATTGAGACTAGAAAGCTGTTCTTCAATCTCATTAAGCTTTTCTTCGTGTTGAATGGCGAGCTTTGCGACATTTGCTACATCATTTTTCGTCGGTAGGTTTAATGGACCGGAAATCAATTCAACAAATTCATTTAAGTCTTGTAGCAGATCTGCGTATACAAATGAAAATTGATTGAGGGATTCAACAATTTCTTTGCGATTTAAGTTATTGTGGATTTGTTCATTTAATTTAAACTCTGTTAAAAAACCAACTTTTCTTAATTTCTCATAAAAACCTTGCCAATCAAATGTGGTTGACCCTTCCATAATCCGATTCAACACCCCTCTTAGCTCTTCTGGAAGTGCAAGTTTCAAGGTTTTATCCAATACCTCTTTCAACTCATTTTGGGCACGTTGTTTGACCATAATTCCTACAAATTCTGTCAATTCCTTCGAGAGATCAAACTCTCTGAGCTTGCCCAGTAATTCAGTTGGTTCAGTCGACGCACCGGACTCCACAAGTTTCGAAAAATTATCGCTTAATACTTTTGGAAATCCTAGTTTTTTTAAAGTATCAAAAAGATCACGCAGTTCCTTTTCCATTTGTCCTATACTCCTTTCAACTTTCATTCATTCATAATGTAATGGTGGCTCTCTGTGATCTCCCTCCCAAACAATCACATGTCCCTAAAATGTATAATCCATAAAAATAAACTTCACTATATAATAGACAAGCTACACAGGAAAAGTGCAAAAAATAGTAGATTTGCCCCTGCCCGTTTATGGAGTAAGCCTTATCGAACAAGCTACGCTTGAATATAATGGAATCTTGTAAACACTATTAATTTAAAGGATGAGTAGATGAATAAAGAACAAATTCAATCAACTTTTGATAGTTGTGGTCTTGGGAAACTAGGAGAAGACCTATCCTTTAAACTATGGATTAAAGGATTAGGAGAAAATTGCGATGAGGACATGCTGGAAAACTTCTTAATTGCCTATGATTTTCGTGATGACAGTTCAATGCTCGCTGATCATTTTCTGTACCATTTTCAGGTATTTAAGACTGTACTGAAAAGTTGGAACGGAAATGTCCCGTTTGGGTTTTGGTAGGCTTTGTTGATTAAAGTCGTTAGAGTTCATGAAAAAGGACACACTTTTTGAAGTGTGCCCTTTTCTATAATTTAGTCTAAAATCGTTACTTTCACTTGTTTACGTCCAAATTGGACAGCATCTGCGTGATTTGGAACAAACACATCGATTTTGTTCCCTTTGATCGCTCCACCAGTATCAGCGGCTGTTGCATAGCCATATCCTTCAACATACACTTTAGAGCCCAATGGAATTACAGTTGGATCAACAGAGATAACTTTAGCATCCGGATTTTCCTTTAGGTTGATGCCGGTACTCGTTATACCTGAACACCCTTCACAACTTGACGTATAGGCAGTAGCCTCAACCGTGATTACTTTTCCTTCAACAGGAGCTGTGCTTGCTTGAGCATTGGTTTGTGTAGTAGCTTGCGCTGGTGCATTTTGTACTGGTGCTGGTGTCTTTGTTCCAGCGCTAGTAGACTGTGCTGTATTGGTTTTCCCTAATTCAATAGTCAAATTCAAACCAGGGTGAATTAAATCGGAAGTGAGATTATTCCATTCTTTTAATTGTTCTACAGTTACTCCGTTGTCTCTAGCAATCTGCCAAAGAGTATCTCCTTTTTTCACAACCACCTTTTTCTCTGGAGAAACGACAAGAACATCCTTCGGGTGGATTAGGTCGCTTGAAAGATTGTTCCATTTTTTAATAGAATCAACAGATACACCATACTCCTTAGAAAAGCCCCAGATTGTGTCTCCCTTATGTACTGTAACTTCTTGTGCCTGTGCAGTAGTTGCCACTGATGTAAAAATCGCTGTTGTTGCCACAAATGTTGCTAATTTTCTTTTCATATTTGCCTCCCATTGGCTTATCTTTATTGTGGACTATCTTAACAAACTTGTCTTACAGAAAAAGTACAGGGAGATATTAAATCTTTTACGAGAATAACAATTTGATAACAATATTACAAAAGATGTGTCTGAACGACTATGGTAACGCTAATAAGTGCCGATAAGATGTAGAAATAGGACGATTGTAGGTGGATACGGACAGCAATAAAAAACCTCCTTTGCAGAAATGGGAATCCCAAATTAGCAAGGAGGAATATGTTCTAATATTTATATAAAAGTATAATCTTAATCAAAAATTTTGGCGGGACCGCCTGGGAATCGAACCCAGCTAACCTGGCACGCAGGTCACAGATGGTTTTGAAGACCACGGAGGACACCAGTACCCCATTCAGCCCCGAAATGAACAATTATCATTATATCGAGAAACTATAGTTCTTACAACCAAATAGGAGAGATTTAAAAGATTTCCCCTTTCCCCTATTCACATTTTCGTAATAATTTTTACCGAATCCTACCTTAGCATATCATAAATCATCAATCCCTTGTCTAATCCTAACTCAAACGTCTATAATAGAAATGGAAAATTACAGTTTTGTAGGTGATCGGATGCTAGAAGGTTGGTTTTTGTGGTTTATCTTAGTTTGGATCGTCATATTCGCTGGATCGATGGCAATTGGCGGATTTTTCATGTTCAGAAAGTTTTTAAAGAGGATGCCGAAGGAAGATGGCAAATCGGATATGGATTGGGAAGAGTATTATGTGAGTAAGACTAAACATCTTTGGGGACAACAAGAAAAGGATTTACTTGAAGACTTAGTAAGCCCTGTACCAGATCTATTCCGAGATGTAGCAAGGCAAAAGATTGCCGGAAAAATCGGCGAGCTTGCAGTGAATGAAAAGCATAATAAAATAACTCAGGATATCGTTATCCGCGGTTACATACTAGCAACTCCGAAACGAGATCATAAATTTCTATTAAAAAAATTGAATGAGAAACAAATAGATGTCGCACCTTATCAGCATCTATTTTAAAAAGCCCGAATCAAAATGATTCAGGCTTTTTCTTTAAACTGTTTTTGTCGGTACATTTTCATATAACTGCTGCTGTAGCTTCTTAAATTTAATAAACATTGCAATCCGCCATGGAACAATCATACCAAAGGCAAGAATCCAGAACATTCCTCCGAGCTGGCCAACATCAATTGTTGAACTCAGAACAAGCTTGGCGATAATCCTAATAACAAGTAAGCCCACTAAAATATAAATAAATGCCTTTGATGGTTTTAAATAGACATCATTATCACGGATTTCAAATTTCGATGTTTTAATAAGTAATGTAGAAAATAGTAATCCAACCGCTACGGCTTCAACAACCTCGATGGGAGTCACACGGAACACTGGAAAAATAAACATGAGAGCACCGGTGCTCATAAAAATAGGTGGAAGGATTATTTTCTTTGCAGATACTGGTTTTTTTGCTGATTTCATCCGAACAACCATTGCAAATATGGCCATGAAAACAGCACCAATGGATGTAATGACGACATAGTTCATAGAAGTCATCCTCTTTTTAGTAAGATTCTCCCCTACATTATATACCATACGCTACAAAATTGAGACAAGGATTATCAGAAATTCCATGAAAACGCGAAAAAACCATTTAAGTAATCTACTTAAATGGCTTTTAAATTCAGTTTAATACTCGATTTACTGCTTCAAGAACGCGACCTTCGTCAAATGGTTTTACAATAAAATCTTTGGCACCTGCTTCAATAGATTCGACAACCATTTTTTGTTGTCCCATTGCAGAGCACATAATGATCTTTGCCTGTGGAAATTCTTTCTTAATTTCCTTCATCGCTTCTAGACCACTCATTTCTGGCATCGTAATATCCATTGTCACCAAATCCGGTGTTAATTTCCGATAAAGCGAAACTGCATCCATTCCCGTTTCAGCTTCTCCGACTATCTCATGGTTTGCCTTCAATAATATGTTAGATAATGTTAATCGCATAAATTTTGCATCGTCTACTATTAATATTCTCGCCATCGGTGCATACCCCCAGAACTACCAAAAAAATAACTAGTAAAATAGTACTATATTTATTCATTATAATGGTATTACTATTTAAATGTAAAGGAATATACTGGTGAATTCAATGAATAGAATCCGACATTTTTCTTATTTTTGTCAAAAAACGTGGCGAAAAATCGACATTTCAGATCCGAAAATTAGACTGTAATTAAAATCCTGTAAATCCTCCAAAAAGACCTGAAAAGATGATAATAATTTTCGTCATCCAATCAAAGAAGAGCACAATCCCCATCACAATCATGATATACCCACCAATTTTCATGATGAGCACATTGTTCTTGCGAATCCACTTCATTTTACCAATAAAGAAAGATAGAACTAAGAATGGAATTGCAAATCCTAAAATATAGGCAATCATATAAACGAGTCCAGAGCCTGGATTCGTTGCTGCCAACGCAATTACCGACATTAAAATTGGTCCTGTACATGGTGTCCAACCAGCTGCAAAAGCAATTCCGATTAACACTGAACCAAAATAGCCGGAAGGTCTGTTTTTAAACTCAAATTTTCGGTCCTTCATTAAAAATTCAGGACTTAAGATCCCGACGATCATCAATCCAAAGAAAACGATGAAGATTGCCCCAAGTTGTCGAATCAAATCATTATATTGCCGAAAGAACTCCCCAATAAAAGTAGTACTAAATCCTAGTGCTAAAAATATTATCGAGAATCCTAATAGGAAAAAGAGCGTATGTAAGAGACTTCTTTTTTGTAGCATTGCATTCTCATTTTTTAGTTCTCCCACCGACATCCCTGTAATATAAGATAGGAATGCAGGATAAAGAGGTAAGCAGCAAGGTGAAATAAAACTTAAGAACCCTGCACCAAGCGCGAGAAATACGTTCACATCTGCCATGTTAACAACTCCTGCTATACTTTTTTATGCATTCATTTTAACAGAGATTTCCTCGAAATGATATTGAAGTGAATGTGAACAAATTGTGTCTTCCACACCACGCTATTTAACCTACCACATCTTCTAACTTGATTGCAGAGCCATTTTGCAATAAATACATCTTGTGATATAAACCTCTTTGAGCAAGAAGTTCTTGATGCGTCCCTCGTTCAACAATCTCCCCATGGTGTAACACAAGTATTAAATTAGCGTCTTGAATCGTAGAGAGTCTGTGAGCAATGGCAATCGTCGTTCTTCCCTCTCGCATTTTTTCCAAAGCAGTCTGAATCGCCTCTTCTGTTTCCGTATCAATATTAGCCGTTGCTTCATCAAGCACTAGAATCTTAGGATTGGCAGCAATCGTTCGAGCGAAGGCCAGTAGCTGACGTTGTCCACTAGAGAAAGTCGCTCCACGCTCTACCACCTGATGCATATACCCATCTTCTAGTTTTTCAATAAACAAATGCGCTTGCACAAATTGTGCCGCTTCCTCTATTTCTTGATCACTCATATCCTTATTATGAAGGCGAATATTGTCCTTAATCGTACCAAAGAATAAGAACGGGTCCTGTAGTACAAGCCCAATTTTTTCTCTTAATTCTTGTTCGGAATACTCTTTAATCGATTTCCCATCGACTAAAATTTGACCTCGGTTAAATTCGTAAAAGCGCATCATTAAATTAATAATCGAGCTTTTACCACTCCCCGTATGACCAACAAGAGCGACCGTTTCCCCCGGACGTGCAGTAAAAGAAATATTCTTTAAGACATCTCGTTTTCCATCATATGAAAAGCTCACATTTCGAAATTCAATTTCACCGTCTTGAATTTGGCTAGCATCACCTTTTTGTTCCGGTGCAAGCTCCTCTTCATCAAGAAGTGTGAATACACGTGTCGCAGCAACAATTGCTTGTTGATATAAAGATAGTCGCTGCATGAAATTGTTCACAGGCTCAAAGAAACGATCTAGATAGTTGATAAAAGCGTAGAGCACTCCTATTTCAACCGGACTATTAAAAGAAGTGATGCCAAAAAAGCTAAGTACAAGAATTAGAGCAGCAATATAGACTAAATCAATTGCTGGTCTTAACAATAGTCCATCCACTTTAATATTTCGCATGCCTGCCTGAAAATGTTTATTGTTTATGTCTTCAAATTCTGCTCTCAATCTTTTTTCCTGACGAAAAACTTGGATGATTCCCATCCCTTGAAGTGACTCACTTAACTTCGCATTAAGCTGGCTTAAGCGTTCTCTCAAATCATGATAGAATTTCGAGCTAAGTCGGCGGTACGTACGAATAATCATATATAATAACGGTAAAATGAATAAACAAAACAGTGCAAGTTTCACATTTAATATGAACATCGCGATAAGAATACCACCCATGAGGAATCCGCTCTGAATGAATGTCACAAGGACTGTCACAAACATTTCCTTTATCGCTTCCGTATCATTTGTGACCCTTGATACGATACTCCCTGCAGGCGTTTTGTCAAAATACATTAAACCAAGTGCCTGAACTTTTGTAAAAACGTCCACTCTCATAGCTTGAATAATTTTTAATGCAATCTCTTGAAATTTCAATAGTTGAATATAGGAAACCACAACATTCATAATATGTATGCCTAAGTAAGCAGCTCCTAGTGCAAATAGTGCGTTGAAGACAAGATTTCCCGGAGTCAAATAATCATCTATGAATATTTTTACAAGGATCGGTCCTAAAATATCGCCAATTGTGGCAATTAACAACAACGAAAATGCAAAGATAATCGTTTTTAAATGTGGCTTCGTATAGTTAAGGAGGCGCATTAAAACTTTATACTGTTCATTGTTAGTACCTGAGTTCATTTTCTCCATATTCTTAACCTCCTTGCTCCACAAGCTCTTCTAACTGTTGACGTAGATACATTTCCTTATACCATCCATCCTGTCCCATCAATTGTTCATGAGTGCCTCGTTCAACAATTTTACCGTCATCCAGTACAAGAATTAAATTAGCGTGCTGAATGGCGCTCAAACGATGAGCTGTAATAATAGTTGTTTTACCGTCACGTTCTTCCTTTAATGCAGTAAGTATAGACTCTTCCGTTTTTGCATCAACAGCCGATAAGGAGTCATCAAGAATTAAAACTTCTGGGTCCATTAATAAAGCACGCGCAATCGAGATCCGTTGCTTTTGACCACCTGATAAGGATACACCTCGTTCTCCTACCACTGTTTCGTAACCATCGGTAAATTCGAGTATATCCTCATGAAGGGAGGCAATCGAAGCAGCTTGATGTACCTTTCCAACTTCAATTGTTGGCATCGCAAAAGCGATATTTTCTTTAATTGTGGCTGAAAAAAGGAAGTGGTCTTGTGGCACATAACCAATCGCTTCCCGAAGTCTTTTGATTCGGTAGTCATCAATTTTCTTCCCACCAAAGACGATCGTGCCCTTTTCCGCATAAAATTCACGAATCAACAATTTCAAAAGAGATGTCTTCCCTGCTCCTGTTTTCCCGACAATTCCTAGTGTTTCTCCTTGCTTCATTCGGAATTGAATATTCTGGAGAATCGGTTCTTTTTCCTCAGGATAGATAAATTCATCAATTTTAAATTCAATGTCTCCAGACGGGATAAAATCTACTGCATCTTCTCGGTCGATTATTTCAGTCCGTTCAGACAATAATTGTGAGACACGGTCATAGGATGCACGACCTCTTTCGACAATATTAAAGAGCCATCCGAATGCAAGCATAGGCCATATCAAAAGACCTAAGTAGGTTGTAAACGAAATTAATTCACCAATCGATATTTCCTCCATTAGAACATATCTTGCCCCAAAGGCAATCGATAGGAAAAAGGAAATCCCGACTATCAACGAAATCGTTGGGTCAAATAAGGAATCAACTTTAGCAACGGAGATATTTTTCTGTACAACATCGTCCGATAGCTCACGAAAATCCTCGATATCCTCTTTCTCCTGTCCAAATGTTTTGATAACTTTAATTCCACTAATACTTTCCTGCGTTTTATCATTTAAGGATGAAAAAGCTTCTTGAGCTTTATGAAAGCGCTGATGCAATAAAGTTCCATACCAGCTCGTTAAAATCGCCATTAGAGGCATAGGAATCAAGCAAATCAAGGTCAGCTTCCAGCTTATCGTTGCAGCCATTGCAACAATAACAAAGCCTCCTGTTGCGAGCGAGTCAACAAGTGTTAACACACCTGAACCTGCTGTTTGTTGAATAGCTGAAAGATCATTTGTTGCATGTGCCATTAAGTCCCCTATCCGTTTTCTTTGGTAAAAGGATTGGGACATATTTGTGAAATGCTCGTATAGTTGATTACGGATCTGTCTAGCTAGTTTGACGGATGAGCCAAAAATCATAATTCGCCAATAATAACGCAATACATACATAAGTAATCCTGCTCCAACCAATGCACCAATCCATTTTAATAAATCAGTAGCCTGAAAGCTGCCTCGGTTAATTTCGTCGACAACAATTCCAATAACTTTCGGTGGAACTAGCTGCAACAAAGCGACAAACAGTAAGATTAATGTTCCAGATATGTATGCTTTTCTTTCTTGCTTAAAAAACCAAGATAATTGCAAAAACACTTTCATATTGGGTCCTCCCCTTGACGTTATAACCAAAATAGTTTACCAAATATTTTCAAAATAAGAAAGGTTTTCATTCTTCTAAATATAAAATAGCATAAAAAATAACCACCCTATTTTTAAATAAGATGGTTATTGATTATGCTTTATTTACCTTGCTGCTTGTTCATAGCAGACATCATTTGATTGATTTTCTTCTGGGATGGTTTCATACCCATTTGCATCATCATCATTTTTAGCATTTGTTCATTAATTGGTGGGTTCTTCTTTAAATAGGTCATCATGTATTTACGAGCGATGAAAAACCCTAGTGCTACACCAGCTAGCAAAGCGATTACACCTACTAGAATATAAGGCCACATATAAAATTTCCTCCTTCATGTTGTCTATCATACAGTGTACTAGACCAAAGGTTATTATACAATATTTGCACCAAATTTTCCTGCCTTTTCAACGCTCTTTTCACAAATTTCATGAGAAAGAGTATTCTTTAGACAAATTTCCGCTCTTTTATCGGTTTTAACCAGCCATAATGATTGTTATTTAAGTCGATCGCAAGGATGGAACGCTCATTTTTTCTAAGCACCTCAAAGAAACTAGTTTCTGCTTCATAGCTTCCCTTTGATTCAAGTAAGAAACACCTATCAAGGATTTCCAACCTCGCCGAGCTACCTCTTCCTTGGTCAATTATGTATAATCCATGCTCCATACTAAATCCATTGTGATTTTGCAGCTGTTGTTGAATGGATTGATGGAAACGTATGATGGGAATGGATTTTGTTATGTATTGGATTTGTTTTCTTATGATAGATTGAAGTTCCCCGTAGGCTTCTTCATATTCTTTAAACAAGCGAAAAAACATGTGTTCTCTTCCGAAATAATGGGAGGCAAATTCATCATCGATAATATATAGTTGATAGGTTCGCAAACCTTATCCCTCCTTCATTCACTCCTTTCTTTCTATTATATAGGAAAATTCTGAAAATGTTTGTCTTAAATAGTTGAAAACTTTCACATATTTTGTCGAATTCACATAAATTATCTGAACAAAAGCGCAAGCGCATTACTCAGCCCCGACAAGCGCTGGAAGAACAGGTGATGAAGTTTGTTCTTCAACTTCATCACCTGTTCTGAAGCGACCAATGAAAAATTGAATTTTATTTTTCAAAAGAGGGGCTAGGCGCTGGAGCTAAACGTAGATACACTTTATAACATAGTTATCCACAACAGCGAAATCTATAATTTCTTAAACAATAAAAAAAGGCACTAGCTATAAGCTAGCACCTCATTTTTATTATTTTGCCAATAAAGCTTTCACACGTGCAACAACATTCTGCGTCGTGAAGCCATATTCTTCTAAAATCTTTGCTTCTGGTGCTGATGCTCCGAATTGGTCGATTGCAAGGACATCGCCTTCATCACCTGTATAACGGTGCCAACCTAGAGATGCACCCATTTCAATTCCTAAACGCTTCTTCACACTCTTCGGAATAACACTATCTTTGTATTCCTGTGACTGCTGCTCGAAACGGTGCCAAGAAGGCATACTTACAACAGAAGCATGAATGCCATCACTTTCAAGTGCCTTTTGTGCTTCAACCGCAAGAGGTACTTCTGAACCAGCAGCAAGTAATAATATATCTGGTGTCTCAGTATGAGCCGGTGAAACAACATATGCACCTTTAGATACGCCTTCATAAGCGTTCTTATCAGTATCTCTTAATGTCGGTAAATTTTGACGTGTTAACACTAGTGCAGTTGGACGATCAGTTGATTCTACAGCTAATTTCCAAGCTGCTGCAGTTTCATTACCATCAGCAGGACGAATTACGTCTAAATTAGGCATTGCTCTTAGACCTGCTAATTGTTCAACTGGCTCATGTGTTGGACCATCTTCACCAACCGCGATACTGTCATGTGTGAATACATATGTAACAGGAAGCTTCATTAAAGCAGCTAAACGAATCGCTGGTTTTAGGTAATCAGAGAATACGAAGAATGTACCTCCAAATACTTTCAATCCGCTATGTAGAGCCATTCCGTTCATCGCAGCTCCCATTGCAAATTCACGAACACCAAACCAGATATTTCTACCTTCAAATGTTTCAGGTGTGAAATCACCAACACCTTTGATAGTTGTTTTATTAGAGCCGGCTAAGTCAGCTGAGCCTCCAATAAAGTATGGAAGATTTTTAGCAATTCCGTTTAACACTTCACCAGATGAAGCACGGCTTGCTAAGCTCTTTCCTTCTTCATAGACAGGAATATCCTTATCCCAGCCTTCAACTAATGCACCCTTCATTGCTGCCTCTAATTGCGCACCTAATTCTGGGTATTCATTCTTATAAGCTTGGAATTGATCATTCCATTCTTTTTCCTTCTTCTCGCCATTTTCAGCAATGGTTTTCTTAAATTGCTCATACACTTCAGTTGGTACATGGAAGTCCTCTTCGAATGACCACTGATATGCTTCTTTAGTTAACTTTAATTCATCTGCTCCAAGTGGTGCACCGTGTACGTCTGACTTACCAGATTTATTCGGAGAACCGAAACCAATGACTGTTCTAACTTCAATCATTGTTGGGCGTGATTCATCACTTTTCGCTTCTTCAAGCGCTTTCGCGATTTCTTCAAGGTTATTGCCATCTTCAACACGAATATATTGCCATCCGTAAGATTTGAAACGCTCTGCAATACTTTCAGAGAAAGAACGATCTAAATCCCCATCAAGAGAAATGTCATTGGAATCGTATAATACAACTAGTTTACCTAGCTTTAAATGACCAGCTAATGAAGCTGCCTCTGCAGAAACACCTTCCATTAAATCTCCATCACCACAAATACTGTATGTAAAATGGTTAACTAAATCATACTTATCCTTATTGTATGAAGCGGCTAAATGACGTTCAGCCATTGCCATCCCTACAGCCATTGCAATACCTTGACCTAATGGTCCAGTAGTTGCATCTACTCCAGGTGTATGCCCAAACTCTGGGTGTCCAGGAGTTCTACTGCCCCACTGACGGAATTGTTTTAAATCCTCAATTGTAACGTCATAACCAGATAAATGTAACAAGCTATATAAAAGCATGGAACCATGTCCGGCAGATAAAACAAAACGATCACGATTAAACCACTCTGGATTTTTTGGGTTATGGTTCATGTGTCTTGTCCAAAGAGTGTACGCCATTGGCGCAGCTCCCATTGGCATCCCAGGGTGACCTGAATTCGCTTTCTCAATTGCATCAATTGACAAGGTTCTTATTGCATTAATAGATAATGTATCAACTTGTCCAAACATTGTATCTATCCCTCCTATGTATTCCTTTTCGTAAGTGAAACTTTCAGGCATTTAGTAAAAGAAAAAGGCGAAGTTGAATATACTGGCATAACTTTTTTCAATGCTAAAGTGACAAGAATGAAATTCACTCTACCTATTAAATATATATGCCTGTTAATTTTTTCACAACCTATAAAGTAAATATTTAAAGAAAAAATCAATTTTGTTCCTATTTTCCCACTATTTTTTGTCTCTATGTGTAATATATATATCCTTTCAAAGGAATTAAAAAAAGGAATAACGTATATATACGCATTCCTTTATAACTTTTAATTTAATTTATTTTTATTTTGGTACTGCTTCAATTTATCTGGAGTAACATCATTACCATCAGGATCCATGATGGTTACACCTTTTAATGTTGTAAGCATAGATGAGCGAAAAGTCTCCAAATATTCTTTGCGAAGTAAAGTTTGTTCTTTCGCTTCCTCATCAGTAAGACGCGTTTGCTTCGCTTTATTTGCTAGCTCATTAATTCTTGCCATTTTTTCTTTTGAAAGCATGATTAAGCTCCTTTTTCTTTACCTTGAGTAACATAAATATTACTATGAATCAGCTCTTTTTACAAGGAATGAGCTTATGCTTCCTGGCTTCCTTTTTCTTCTATGTATTCCTGATATCTTCTATGGACTGTTGCTTTTGAAACTGGATATCCAAATCCTCTTAAGGTTGCTGCAATCTCTGCAAAGGTAAGGTCATTTTGTCGGAGTCGCACAATTTCCTTAATCGGTATTTCTACCCGTTCTCTTCCACTACTTTCTCCTAGATTTTTAAGATTGTTTTGCGGCTTATATCCTTCCTTAATTGCCTTATTCATGCCTCTTTTAATTTTGATATTATGTATTTTCCGTTGATATTCCTCTACCATCCCTACTATTTGCAATACCATTGAATCAGCCTCAGATACTTGGAGCTGCCCATTATGCGCGACCGTGTATAGAGTCACATTTTCCTTCATAATACAATGCAACAAGGCAATTTTCGCATTGCCTCTTCCTAATCTTGTTTCATCTTGAATTAAAACGACTTGAATGTTCCTATCCTTAATTAAAGATATTAACTCAATAACGCCTTCTCTTTCCAAATCATAGCCACTGGCTTGTTCTTTTATGACCTTCACCACTTCAAATTGATAGTTAGCCGCTAAATCTAAAAGTTCTTCCTCCTGCCTTATTAAAGAGGATTCTTGAGTATCCTTTTTCGTACTAACTCGACAATATACAACTGCATTCATTGAACAATACTTCCTTACTATTCGTTTTCCCCGCTACTAGCTAAAAATAAATTATCAGCCTTCACAGGAATGATAAGTGAATCACCTACATTAATAGTATCATCAATTTCATTTGTCTTCTTGACCCAGTTGATAAATTGTTTAGAAGAAAGTTGATGCTCGTCCGCATAAGCTTGCGATAATTCCCATAAAGAATCACCTTCCTCAACAGTGATAGAGATGAATTCTTCATTTATAGTAGATTCAGATTTCTGTGCAAAAACAAATGCCAAAGAAAAACTCAATAAGATTAGTATAATAGCATAAGAATATCGATTCCAAATTTTTTTCATTAAAAACACCTCATTTAAGAATGTATGTTCGTTTATTTGAATTTATTATAATACGAACATTTGTTTTGTGTCAACAAAAATTCGAACTTATGTTTGTATCAATTGGTAATACATGCTATAATTGAAACAAGAAATAAGATTCGAGGTGTGAAAGTATGGTTAAGCTATCAAAAAGACAACAAGATATTCTTGAATTTATAAAAGACGAAGTTAAGCTTAAAGGATACCCACCATCCGTTAGAGAAATCGGTGAGGCTGTTGGACTTGCTTCAAGTTCTACCGTTCACGGCCACTTAGCAAGACTTGAAAGTAAAGGACTTATCCGTCGTGACCCTACCAAGCCACGCGCGATTGAGATTTTAGAAATCGACGAGGCTTCTAATATTCCAAAGAGCAAGGTCATTAATGTACCGGTTGTCGGAAAGGTAACAGCAGGCTTACCTATAACAGCCATCGAAAACGTGGAGGAATATTTCCCATTACCAGAGCGACTTGCTGCTGATGATGAGAATGTTTTCATGTTAGAGATTATGGGAGAAAGCATGATTGAAGCGGGAATTTTAGATGGTGACTATGTTATCGTTAGACAGCAACAATCAGCTAATAACGGAGATATTGTTGTAGCTATGACAGACGAAGACGAAGCAACGGTTAAGCGTTTCTTCAAAGAAAAAGATTACATCCGCCTTCAACCAGAAAACTCTACTATGGAACCTATTATTTTGAGAAATGTCTCTATTCTTGGTAAAGTAATTGGTGTTTATCGCCATATTCATTAAGTATAAGATATGACTAAAAAGCAAGCTGTCGCTTGCTTTTTTCTATTTATACATTCATGATTAATTCATATTTTGATGAAACTTACCCTTCAAAAATCCTGAAAAATTTTCTTTTACATATTGAAAACCATATAACTGTAATGCAAGGATGACGAACACTCCTAATAATTGAATCTTTTTCATACGAACCAATGAGGCGATCCCAAATTTGGTTAACCAATGATCTACTAATATAAAAGTAAAAAATGCGTCAACGATTAAGTTTATTAACATGTATTTAAAAAACTTTCCATAGGTTAGCTTTAGAATCCACATTGAACCGATAAAAAACGGTCCAACTATTAAAGGTATTGACCCCGAGAGTTCTGGATGGAGTTTTGTATACCACCACCACCATTTTCGTTTTTTCGCAATGAAGTTAACCAATCGAACCATTAAGGAAATAAATAGACCAGCCGATAAAAATCTTTTAAATGCAGCTTTCCCTAGCAAAGGAATCGATAGCCAAGGTAGAATCATCATTAGTATTAGCAATGGTTTCGTGTATTTCATAATCTTCATCAGACTAGCCTCCTACTCCACATATCTGGAATAATTTCCCCTTCAATAAGGATAAATATGCAAATAGGAATGTTGATTCAAAATTTGCGCCACACTAGATAAAAAGGACGAAAGGATTGAATCTATGGGGCATTTTTTCACACACTTCCTTACTAGTTTTATCACTTCGGCAATTACTATGAAATATAACTTAACTTGGCACCGAAAGATTATACTTATCTTTATCCCTCTCTTCGCACTCTTTACCCTAGCCCAGACAACTTACTTTATTAAGATGGTTGAACGAATTCAAGCACAAAAAACCCCTTAACCACAGGAATGGTTAAGGGGTTTTTGCATTTATTAATACATGGACATGTATTGTTCTCTTTCCCAAGGATGAACTTGAGTGCGGAACATATCCCATTCGATCTCTTTTGCTTCGATGAAGTGCTCAAGAATGTGATCTCCAAGAGCAGAAGTCATAACTTCATCAGATTTTAATTGATCAAGAGCTTGAGCTAAAGTAGCTGGTAAATCAATGATTCCCTCTTCAATGCGCTCTTCTCTTGTCATTACATAGATGTTACGATCTACTGGAGCTGGAGGAGTTAAGTTATTCTTAATTCCGTCAAGACCAGCACTTAAAAGAACAGCCATTGCTAAATATGGGTTAGCAGCTGGGTCTACGCTTCTTACTTCAACACGAGTACTTAAACCGCGAGAAGCAGGAATACGAATTAATGGCGAACGGTTTCTAGCAGACCATGCAACATAGCAAGGTGCTTCATAACCAGGAACTAGACGCTTGTAAGAGTTCACTGTTGGGTTCGTTACAGCAGTGAAGTTTGGAGCATGCTTAATGATACCAGCAATGAATTGACGAGCTGTATCGCTTAGTTCTAAGTTTCCAGTTGGATCGTAGAACGCATTTTCTCCGTTTTTGAATAATGAAACGTTGCTGTGCATTCCAGAACCGTTTACACCGAATAATGGTTTTGGCATGAATGTCGCATGAAGACCATGCTTACGAGCAATCGTTTTTACAACTAATTTAAAGGTTTGAATTTGGTCACATGCTGTAATTGCATCAGCATATTTGAAGTCAATTTCGTGCTGACCAGGAGCAACCTCATGGTGAGATGCTTCAATTTCAAAACCCATTTCTTCTAATTCTAAAACGATATCACGGCGGCAGTTTTCACCAAGGTCTGTTGGAGCAAGGTCAAAGTAACCACCAGCATCATTTAGTTCAAGAGTTGGGTCGCCTTTTTCATCAAGCTTGAATAAGAAGAATTCTGGTTCAGGTCCTAAGTTGAAATCAGTGAATCCTAACTCTTCCATCTCTTTCAAAATACGACGGAGGTTGTTACGTGGGTCACCTAAGAATGGTGTACCATCTGGATTGTAAATATCACAAATCAAGCGTGCTACTTTACCTTTTTCAGCTGTCCACGGGAAAACTACCCATGTATCTAGATCTGGATATAGGTACATATCAGATTCTTCAATACGAACGAATCCTTCGATAGAAGAACCATCAAACATCATTTTGTTGTCTAATGCTTTTTCAAGCTGACTGATAGGAATCTCCACATTCTTAATTGTTCCTAAGATGTCTGTGAATTGTAGACGGATAAACTTTACGTTCTCCTCACTTGCCAATCTTTTGATATCATCTTTTGTAAACTTCGCCATGCTTCTTCCTCCCCATTCTTACTTCTTTTTATGACTTAAAAAAGCGAGACATATCTCCTTGACGCAACGAGGAACGATTAAATCTTCCAGCCTGCGTTAATTCAGACCGAAGAATTTTCCTCAATTCATCATCAGACAATTCGCGTCTTACTTTTTTAGCTTCCTTCTGCATTTCTTCTGTCACTACTTGCTTTTCCTTAGAGGAAAAAAGTTGTTTAATTCCAGCGAGATTGACACCTTGATCAATTAAATCCTTAATTTCAAGGAGAAGGTCAATATCATTAAGAGAAAACATTCTCCGATTCCCTTCTGTTCTTGCTGGAGATATCAATTGGTGTTCCTCGTAGTAGCGGATTTGACGTGCAGTTAAATCAGTTAATTGCATCACAATTCCTATTGGAAATAGTGGCATCGTACGACGAATTTCACTTCCGCTCATGCGATTGTCTCTCCACCTTTCTATCATGTTTTTATTATATGAAATGTTAGTTTTTCTGTCAACACCATGTTAGGTTTTGTAACATAAAAAAATTAAATATTTTTTTCTAGTAATCTAAAGTTTTAATCAATCTGTAAAAGACCCTTTTCTAATAAGTGATTCAATGCGATACAAATCGCCATTTTTACATGTGAATAGGTTAATCCTCCTTGTACATAGGCAACGTATGGAGGGCGAGTCGGGCCGTCTGCAGTTAATTCGATGCTTGCTCCTTGGATGAATGTCCCTGCAGCCATAATCACATCATCCTCATAACCAGGCATATAGCTTGGATACGGAGTGACATGCGAATTAATAGGTGAAGCAAATTGAATTGCTTGGCAAAAGGCAACCATTTTCTCCTTATCATCAAATTGTACAGACTGGATTAAATCAGTACGGGATGCATTCCACTTTGGATTTGTATTCATTCCTAGCTTCTCTAATGTAGCGGCCGTTAGGATCGCACCTTTTAATGCTTGTCCAACAACATGAGGCGCTAAGAAAAATCCTTGGTACATTTCCTGCAGGCTATACAGGGATGCTCCTGCCTCGCGTCCGATACCAGGCGATGTCAAACGATAAGAACAAGCTTCAATCCATTCCTGTTTTCCAACGAGATATCCGCCAGTCTTCGCCAGCCCCCCACCTGGATTTTTAATGAGCGAACCCGCCATTAGATCAGCCCCAACATGGCATGGCTCCAAGTCTTCTACAAATTCTCCATAACAGTTGTCGACAAACACAACGGTATCTGACTTAATCTCTTTTACAAAATCAATCATTTCTTTAATTTGAGCGATGGTAAAGGAAGGTCGGTTGGCATAGCCTTTGGAACGCTGAATTCCAATCATTTTCGTATTCGGCTTCATCGCTTCTTTAATCGCTTGATAATCAATTTGACCATCTTCCGTTAAGGCAACACTATTATAAGAAATTCCGTATTCCTTTAAGGAACCGACTCCATTCCCTCGAATCCCGACAATTTCTTCTAACGTGTCATACGGCTTCCCAGTAATATAGAGAAGTTCATCCCCTGGTCGAAGTACGCCAAATAGCGCAATAGAAATCGCGTGTGTTCCAGAAATAATCTGTGGTCTCACAAGTCCCGCTTCCCCACCAAACACTTCAGCATATATTTCTTCTAGTGTGTCTCGGCCAATATCATCATAGCCATAGCCGGTTGATGGTATGAAATGTGAGTCACTCACGCGCTTGTTTTGAAAACTCGATAAAACACGAAATTGATTTCGGTCGATTCTCTCATCGATTTCTTTATGTAATGGGTCAATTTTCACCTCTACTTCCTTTATGATTTTTTCTAGCTTGACCCCATACTTTAATTGTTGAAACATGTTGCTCTCCTTCTAAACTGTATATTTTTTCAACTGTCCATAAATTTGATGGTCTGTGAGTGCATATCCTTTACAAACATAGGCTTGTTTTTCTTCATGAAAATTTAATTCTCTTAAAATCGTTTCATTCTTCAACTGGGAAAGCAGCTTCCCTTCTGAAGATGGAACTTCTACATGATAATATTCCATTGATTGAATGGCTAGCTTTTCAATCTTCTGCTTCAAACGAATTCGATCGTCCTTATCAAAAGCACTGATGCTAATCGTCGCTGTCTTTGCGGTTGGAACAAAATCTATATGCTGTAAATCCCGCTTATTGTAGACGGTTAGCTGTGGAATTTGATGAACCTCTAAATCCTCTAATAGTTTATGTACCGTTTCCTCATGCTGAAAATAATCCTCATTCGACATGTCGACTACATGAAGGATTAAGTCAGCCTCACTTACCTCTTCTAATGTAGAACGAAAAGACGCAATCAATGTTGTCGGAAGGTCTTGAATAAATCCAACCGTATCTGTTATGAGTGCACCAAAGCCACTAGGTAAGATGACTTTTCGCGTCATTGGATCAAGGGTTGCGAATAATTGATTCTCTTCAAAAGAATCCGCTTCCGTTAATCGGTTAAAAAGCGTTGATTTTCCTGCATTTGTATAACCGACAATTGCAATCTGGAATGTCTTATTTTTCTTTCTTCTTTCCCGGTAGCGGTCTCGATGCTGGACAATGACAGATAATTGATTCTTAATATCATCAATCCTTCTACGAATATGACGACGGTCAGATTCTAGCTTCGTTTCCCCAGGACCTCTAGTTCCAATCCCTGCACCAAGTCTTGAGAGTTGAGTACCTTGTCCACCAAGTCTAGGTAAAAGATAATGGAGCTGAGCAAGCTCAACTTGCAATTTTCCTTCTTTCGATCGAGCACGCGTTGCAAAGATATCCAGAATTAATTGGGTTCGATCAATAATTCTTGCATCAATGTTTGCGGAAAGATTTCTGACCTGACTCGGAGATAATTCATCATTAAAGATAATTAAATCTGCTTCAAGTTCTTCCTCAAGCGCTCTTAATTCTTCAACTTTACCTTTTCCTATGTATGTAGAGGGATGAACACGGTCACGCTTTTGAATTAATTTTGCAACGACCTTTCCTTTTGCTGTTTCTGTTAAGGACTCAAGCTCATCCATCGAATATTCATATCGAAGTTCATCCTCCGTTGTTTGACAGCCAACGATGATGACTTTTTCATAGCTAGTTTCTTGATTCACTAAATTGCCTCCTTACTACAAGTTGCCTCCCATTTGGGACAACAAATAACACTTTGCTTTCATCATATCAAATATTGTTCCACAAAACGAATTTTTCATTGGAGAATAGAGCCTTCCATGATAAAATCAAATTGTTTGTTTGCAAAAATTTACTGAAGAGCTTATTCGAATCAAATAATTTGAAAAGCTTGCATCTGAGATTTGTAGATTAGAGGAGAAAAATAGCATGACTTGGGAAGTATTAAGTATGATTGGCACAGTTGCCTTCGCCATGAGCGGTGCCATTATTGCCATGGAAGAGGATTTTGATATTTTAGGAGTATACATATTAGGAATTGTTACCGCATTTGGTGGTGGAGCAATACGAAACCTTTTAATCGGAGTGCCTGTCTCCGCATTATGGGAGCAAGGTGTATTTTTTCAAATCGCCCTACTATCTATTACAATCGTATTCTTATTTCTTAACAATCTCCTAAAGCTTTGGCAAAGATGGGGAAACTTTTTTGACGCCATTGGATTATCCGCCTTCGCCATTCAAGGGGCAATGTATGCTGTTAAAATGAATTTATCATTAAGTGCTGTCATTGTTGCTGCTGTTCTAACCGGTAGTGGCGGTGGGATGATTCGAGATTTACTCGCTGGAAGAAAACCACTTATTTTACAAGCAGAAATATACGGGGTATGGGCAATCGTGTGTGGCCTAGCCATCGGGCTTAAACTAGCTGTAAGCTCGATGGAGTTGTACATTCTTTTTGTTCTTGTCACATTATTGCGTGTACTATCTTATACATACAACTGGAGGCTTCCGAAAAGATTATCCTTCGAAAAAAAAGGTGCGTTTTATAAAATGTAAAAGGATCCAGTCCGCGCTGGATCCTTTTTCTAATAATCATCCAATATCAAGTCATTACTCCGTAACGTCATCAAATCATGTCGGTCATAATGGTTTTGTAAAAGCAATCTCATTGATTGAGAACGAATCGATTTTTCAATAATATTTCGCATATATCTTCCGTTCGAGAAACTTGTTAAACTTAAGGATGTCTTCACCCAGTATAAATGTTCACGGAGTTTCTTTTCCGCTTCATGGCTCAATGTATATTCTTTTTCCTTCAGCATTTTCCCACCAATTTCCATCAGCTGATCAATCGTATAGTCAGGAAAATCAATGACAAGCGGAAAGCGTGAATATAACCCTGGGTTTAAAGTTAAAAATTGATCCATTTCTCGCGAGTAGCCAGCTAATATGAGGATAAAATCATGTTGCTTATCCTCCATATGCTTGACCATCGTATCGATTGCTTCTTTACCAAAATCTTTTTCTCCCCCGCGCCCTAAACTATAAGCCTCATCAACAAACAAAATTCCACCCATTGCCTTTTTAATTAAGTCTCTTGTTTTCTGTGCAGTATGGCCAATATACTCTCCGACTAAATCTGCCCTTTCTGCTTCAATAAGATGCCCTTTCGATAGAACATTCATCCGATGAAACAACTTACCAATTAATCTTGCAACTGTTGTTTTTCCTGTTCCAGGATTTCCTTTAAACATCATATGAAGAGCTTGCTTTCCCGCTTTTAAACCTACTTCTTCTCGCTTTTTATTGACATATATCCAAGCATAAATTTCTTTTATTGTTTTTTTCATTTCATCCATTCCAACAAGTGCACCGAGTTCTTCTTCAATTTCCTTTAACGCGGCATGCTCTTGTTGCATTTCCTTTGGAACAACTTTTAAATCTGGAAGTTCTTTTTCTAATGTTTTTCTCTGTTGTGAATTAAGGACAATACTAATTTGTCCGTTATTTTTCATGCGAAAAGGTTGGTCCAAAGCTTTCACCTCTCATTTCTTTCAAGGCAATTTCGTCTTTTTTTAGAAAGCCTTCCTTAAAAACAATATACTCAAAGAATGCTATTGTTGTGACAAATGCCTATTTAGGACTCGCTCTTGTGATATTCAACTTCAAAAAAAGGTAACTAATCTATATGTATTCAATTCAGTCCTATTTCATTAGGATTTTTTCTCAAACTAAAAGACCCACCTCATTGTGTATGAAGTGAGCCTTAGAAATATTTATGACGTATTAGTTTTTCCTTCGAACCAATTTTCAAGCAATTTTCCTATATGAAGAAATCGCTATTAATTATGATTGTTGTGGACCTTCTAAATCAATTTGAACATTCCTTTGAGGCGCAAAGGTTGAAATCGCATGCTTGTATACAAGCTGCTGCTTACCTTCTGATTCAAACAAAACAGTAAAATTATCAAAGCCCTTGATCTGGCCTCTTAATTGGAAACCATTTAATAAAAATACTGTAACGCTGATACCGTCCTTACGCAACTGATTCAAAAACTGGTCTTGAATGTTAATGGATTGTTTCATCATGGGATCCTCCTCTTTTATCTCTATTAATATGTATTCGATTTTATTTCTAGCTTTCCTTCAATATACGAAGAAATTTCCGTAATTTTTTTATGTAAAGTTTCGATTGTCGTCACATCTGACATATCGAACCACTCCACATCCATTTTATTACGAAACCAAGTTAATTGGCGTTTCGCATACCGACGTGAATTTTGTTTCAGCTGTTCAACGGCTTCCACAATAGATATTTTACCATATAAATATTCATAAATCTCTTTGTAGCCGATCGCTTGAATGGATTGACAATCTTTCAATCCTGTTTGAAAAAGCTGCTCCACTTCCTCTAACAATCCTTGTTCCATCATGATATCTACTCGTTTGTTAATGCGCTCATATAATTTTTCTCTGTCCATCGTCAACCCAATGATCGCTGTATCATACATCAAATCTGGAGTCTGACTTTCTTGATATTGAGACATTGTCTTTCCAGTGCAGTGAACAATTTCTAGCGCTCGAACAACTCTTCGTAGATTATTCGGATGAATCGACTCCGCTCCTACTGGATCGACCTTCAGTAATTCCTGATAGATCGCTTCATTGCCTTCCACTTCCGCCCTTTTTTCAAGAGTACGTCGGAATTCTTCGTCCGATGGGGCATCCGAAAACTGATAATCATAAATGACGGATTGTATGTATAAGCCCGTACCTCCAACAATCATCGGGAGCTTTCCCCGTAGTGTAATCTCGGTTATTTTTTTGCGAACCCGCTCCTGAAATTCTGCAACGGAAAAGGATTCATTAGGCTCTTTAATGTTAATTAAATGATGGGGAATTCCTTCCATCTCTTCATCGGTAATCTTGGCGGTTCCAATATCCATCCCTTTATAAATTTGCATCGAATCGCCACTAATGATTTCTCCGTTGAAAGCTTTTGCTAACTCAATGCTTAGTTTTGTTTTCCCTACAGCTGTAGGTCCAATTAAAACCACTACTTTTTCACGTTTCACCAATACCGCCACTGCCTTTTCATTCCATTTGTGTTTTATAAAGAACTTTTGCTAATACATCGTAACACATTTAAAGGCAATTATTAAAGGATTCACCATTTTACTCAACATTTATCAATTATGCCCAATCCTTTTTACCCCTATTCAAAGTCCTAGGTTATTTCCGATTTTTTCTTGTTTCATTACAATTCCTTAACGATTAGATAACAACCCCCAATTTCGACATATCTCGTGCTAATTTATATAAAGTAAAAACAACAAGGAATTGGTGGGAACAAAATGCTTTCAGCAAATGAAATTGGAATTGATTTAGGAACAGCAAATATATTAGTTTATAGTAAAAATAAAGGAATCGTACTCAACGAACCTTCCATTGTAGCAATTGATATTAACACACAAAAGGTCATTGCTTTTGGCCGTGATGCCAAAGAAATGGTCGGAAAGACGCCTGCAAATATTCGTGTTATTCGTCCTTTAAAAAATGGAGTAATTGCAGATTATGACATTACGACTGAACTATTGAAAATTATTATGAGAAAAGCTGCTCAACTAACAGGATTAACGGTTAGAAAACCGAATGTAGTTATTTGCACCCCTTCAGCAGCAACTAGTGTTGATAAAAGAGCGATTCAAGATGCCGCGCGCAACGCTGGTGCAAAGCAAGTCATTTTAATTGATGAGCCAGTAGCGGCAGCCATCGGATCAGGTCTTCCGATCGATGAGCCTGTCGCAAACATGATTGTCGACATCGGTGGCGGTTCAACCGAAGTTGCCATTATTTCATTCGGCGGTGTCGTAGCATGTCAATCGATCACTGTTGGTGGCGACAGATTGGATGAGGAAATTATCCAGTACATTCGTAAACAGTACAATGTTCTTGTCGGTGAGAGAACGGCCGAGCAAGTAAAAATGGAGATTGGCTATGCTCTTGTTGATCATCGTGAACTTGAAATGGATGTAAGAGGTAGAGATTTAGTAACAGGATTACCAAAAACAATTACCCTATCTTCCTACGAAATTCGTGATACTTTAAAGGAATCACTTCTTCATATTCTTGAAGCAATTCGTGCTACACTCGAAGAATGCCCAGCAGAACTAAGTGGTGATATCGTTGACCGCGGTGTTATTTTAACTGGTGGAGGATCATTGCTTAACGGAATGGAAGAATGGCTTAGTAAGGAAATTTTTGTTCCAGTGCAGCTTGCAGAGAATCCTCTTGAATCAGTTGCATTAGGTACTGGCGATTCTTTACGTTTAATGAAAAGACTCCAACAATCAATCAAATGAAATGGAAGGACACCTACAATGCAGGTGTCCTTTACTATATTATCTAGAGCGTCTGTGATGCCCTCCATTATGCTGATGTCCATTGTGATTGTTGTGCCCGCCATGGTTATTTCCGCCATGATTGTGCCCATTGTGATGTCCTTGGTAGCCACCATAATGTCCTCCTTGACCTAAAAGACTCCCGCCTAATAAGCCTGCTCCTAATCCGAGTAATCCAGCGTAAATATTGCCACTCGGATATCCGTATCCATAACCACTGTATCCTGGTCCATAACCCGGGCCGTACCCATAACCGTATCCTGTTCCCGGATAACCATATCCACCTGGTCCTCCGTAGCCATAGTATCTTTTGTCATTTTGAAGCGAGTTCATTTAGTTGCCTCCCCTCTGTTCTCAGTTAGTCCATTATATGTAGACAACTTATAGTTCGGAATGGGTAGACAAGCTAAATGGGCAATTCTCCTAGTCTAAATAGATGAACAAGATTCCTTTTATCATGTTTCGATAATCTTTTTTCTCAATCTATTAAAATAGATGAAGATCGGAAGTGGAATCACAATAAAGCCTAGACTCTTAATAATTTGATTAACAGCGTTATTTTTCTGTCTCTGTTCTTCATCTTCAATGAGTTGATCATATTGGGTTCTTAACTCATCCTCACTTAAGGTATTTTTATCATCCTGAGATATTTTTTCACTTTCCTTCATCATTTTAAAATCAGAGTAGCTTTGATAATAGGCAGGTGGACTCACTAAATCAGCAGTGGCCATAAAAATGGAGATCCCTCCTCCTATCACCATCATTAATGTCGCAAAAAGAACTAAATAAGTGTATAAATGGCGAATCATCTTCTCTCCTCCTTCCTTATTTTTTACTGCAGCAATAATGATAAAAGCAATCAAAATTAACCCGATAAAAAAAGGCAAAACAGCTAATAGAACCAATTGATCACCCCTAAGAATGGCCTACTACTATATTTATGACAGACGAATCTTTTTTCTACCTTGATGATTAACTTTATTATATCTTGTTTTCCACATATTAGAAATAGACGATCCCATAAGACAAAAAATCGCCAAACTCGTTTCCTGAGCTTGGCGATTTACTTACATTACACGCTTAAACATCTTTTCCATATCATACGAGGAATAATGAATGATAATCGGTCGTCCATGAGGGCAAGTAAACGGATCCGATGACCTTCTTAGTTCATCAAGTAGTGCTTGAATTTCACTTGTCTGCAGATAATGATTTGCTTTAATGGAACCTTTGCAACTCATCATAATGGCAGCTTCTTCTCTTAATTTCTTAATATCTACTTTTTTCATCGTTAGGATCTGTTCAATCATTTCTTCGATTGTTTCTTTCTCTTCCCCTTTAGGAAACCATTGCGGATGGGAACGTACGATAAAACTATTAATCCCAAATGGCTCAAGGAAAACTCCAACTTCCTCTAGCTTATCCTTGTGCTCCATAATTTTAATCGTCTCATCAGACGAATATTCAAAAGTTAGAGGAACCAGCATCTCTTGTAACTCTTTTTCAACTTGTCCAACCTTTTCTCTGAAATATTCGTATTTGATTCGTTCCTGAGCAGCATGTTGGTCAATGATATAGAGACCCTTCTCGTTTTGCGCAAAAATATAAGTTCCATGCATCTGTCCAATTGGATATAGAGGTGGAACACGTGATTCTATCGGTGCTGGTGTTTCTTCAACTTCTTCTACCACCGTCTCTGAGAAACTCGGTACAATCGGATCTTCCTGTCTCTTTTCCACAATCCTTTCCATTTTCTGAACAAACGGAATCTGTACAGGCGGCGAATATGGTTCGATTTCTGGAAGCTCATATTCGATTGGAGGCTGTTCCTCTTTCGCAATTGGGAGATGATCTAAATCAAAAGAAGGCTGCTCAGTCCGAATCATTTCTTTTGGCTCACGTTGCATCCCCGTTGGAATGAGCTCTTTCGTATGAAATGCTTCTTTAATGGTCTGGGCCACCAACTGGTTCAATTCGGCCTCTTTACTAAAACGAACCTCCATTTTAGAAGGATGTACATTCACATCTACTAGAATTGGATCCATCTCAATGTTAATCATGACGATTGGAAAACGTCCAATGGGAAGAAGGGTATGGTACCCCTCTTGAATCGCTTTGACTAACGGATAATTTTTGATGAAACGTCCGTTTACCATCGTTGTAATGTAGTTTCGAGAAGCACGCGTAATTTCCGGATAAGCAAGCCATCCACTAATTGTAAAATCAAGTGATGATGCTTGGATTGGAATCATTTTTTTCACAATGTTCAATCCGTAAATGGATGCTAGAACTTGTCGCACGTCACCATTTCCGTTCGTGTGAAGAAGCTTTCGGTCATTGTGCACTAAGCGAAAAGACACTTCTGGATGAGATAAAGCCAGACGATTGACAATGTCGGTAATATTCCCTAACTCGGTATGAACGGTCTTCATGTACTTTAATCGAGCAGGCGTATTGTAAAATAGATCAGTAATCTGGATATCTGTTCCTTTTCTCGCAGATGCTTTTTCATGTACTTCTAAATGTCCGCCTGCAAGTACGAGCCTAGTCCCCTCTTCACCTGTAGAGGTTTTCAACTCTAAGCGCGAGACAGAGGCAATACTCGGTAGTGCCTCACCGCGGAAACCGAGAGTTCTAATGCGAAAAAGGTCCTTTTCATTTTTAATCTTGCTGGTTGCATGTCTTCTAAAAGCCATCAACACATCTGATTCTTCAATCCCGTCACCATTATCAATAATTCGAATCTTCGAAAGTCCAGCTTCCTCTACTTCAATTTCAATAATCGTGCTATTTGCGTCAATCGCATTTTCCACTAATTCCTTTACAACAGAAGCGGGCCGTTCGACTACTTCACCAGCAGCAATCTTATTGGAAAGTAAATCATCGAGCTGAATAATTTTTCCCATCTGTCACACTCCTTTTTCGAATTAGTGTTTCAACTTCTTGTGAAGCTCATAAAGTGTATTCATCGCCTGCATTGGCGTTAATTCTAATATATCAATTTCTTTTATTTGATCTAATGCACGCTTTTCTTTACTAGAAAGTGTCGCTTTTTCTTTCACAACAGGATTCTCATCGAAGAAAGATAACTGCGCGTCAGCGGATGCTTTTGTTGTTTCTGCTATTTTTACAGTTTCTACTGTTGGTGCTTGTCCACTGCTTGGTGCGTCTTGACTTTCAAAAGCATGAAGTATTTCTTTCGCACGACCAATCAGACTAGCAGGCAGGTTCGCAAGCTGGGCAACATGTATTCCATAACTCTTATCTGCTGCACCTTCCTTGATTTTATGAAGGAAAACAACCTTGCCATTTTGTTCAATGGCGCTAACATGAATGTTCTTCAGTTGCTTTAATTCTTCTTCCAGTACAGTCAGCTCATGGTAATGAGTTGAAAACAATGTCTTTGCACCAATTCGATTATGAATGTACTCAATAATCGCTTGTGCGAGCGCCATACCATCATAGGTCGAAGTTCCGCGACCAATTTCATCAAATAGAATTAAGCTATTTTCCGTTGCATTCTCAATCGCATTATTAGCCTCTAGCATTTCGACCATGAACGTACTCTGACCCGAAATTAAGTCATCCGCCGCTCCGATTCTCGTAAAGACCTGATCGAAAATTGGTAGAGTTGCCTCATTCGCTGGAACAAAACAGCCGATTTGCGCTAAAATCGCTGTTAATGCAATTTGTCTCATATACGTACTTTTACCAGACATGTTCGGTCCTGTAATCAAAAGGACTTCTCGATCTTTATCCATATAGCAATCATTTGGCACATACTCTTGTGCCTTCATGACTTTTTCTACAACTGGATGACGTCCATCCTTTAATAGGATGATTCGTTCATCAGAAAAGCTTGGTTTCACATAATGTCTTTCTTCACTAATCGAAGCAAAGCATTGTAGAACATCGATTTCACTAACGGTTTTCGCTAATTGCTGTAATCTAGGGATATATCCTTTTACAAATTCACGAATCTCTGTAAAAAGCTCATATTCTAGCTCTACACTTTTTTCCTCTGCTTGTAAAATCAGTGCCTCTTTTTCTTTCAAGTCTGGAGTGATAAAGCGTTCAGCGTTTGTTAATGTCTGTTTACGATCATATTGGCCATCCTTCAGCAAGTGAAGGTTCGCTTTCGTGACTTCAATATAGTAACCAAAAACACGGTTATAGCCGACTTTTAACGTTTTAATACCGGTTTTCTCACGCTCTTCACGCTCTAATTGGGCAATCCAAGTCTTACCGTTTCTACTTGCATCTCGGTAGCGATCAAGCGCTTCATGGTATCCATCTTGAATTATATTTCCCTCCTTAATGGATAATGGAGGATTTTCCATAATTGCTCTCTCTAAAATATCGACCACTTCTTCACAAGGATCAAGCTGCTCCGCTAAAAGTTTCGCTGCTTCATTGTTCAGGTCATGAATGATAGCCTTTAGAGCTGGAATTTGCATTAACGAACGCTTCAATTGGATTAAATCACGGGCGTTGACATTTCCAAACGCAACTCGTCCAGCTAACCGCTCTAAATCATATACTTCTGTTAATTTTTCACGAATATCCTGACGTTCGAAGTAATGACTCATGAACGTTTCTACTAAAGACTGGCGACGTAAAATTTCTACTTTTTGAATAAGAGGTCTGTCAATCCAATGTTTAAGAAGTCTTCCTCCCATTGCCGTCTTTGTTTCATCTAGTAACCATAAAAGGGAACCCTTTTTCCCTTTCGAACGAATCGTCTCGGTAAGCTCGAGATTACGTTTCGAATAATAATCGATTTTCATAAATTGCTGGATTTCATATCGTGTAACTGGCTGCAAATGATCAAGACTTCTCTTTTGCGTACGATAGAGATAGTTAAATAGTCTAGAGATCGTCTTCGTCAGTTTCGTATCCTCTAATCCATTCAACAACACAGAAAAACTCTCATTTAGGTTTTCATTATCCTCAATTGATAGAGTTGCTCCAAAGCGCTCCTTCATTTTTCCTTTTAGCGCTTCATCTAGGCTTGCCGGGATGACTACTTCCTTTGCTCCAGAGAGAGCTAATTCATTCAGGACAAGTTCAAATTCACCTTCTAGTATGGTTACTTGGTTTTCCCCAGTTGATAAATCACTATATCCAAATCCATAGCTATTTTCGTCAAAAATGCTTAGTGTGGCAATATAGTTATTTTCTTTTTCATTTAGGCCACGGCCTTCCATCATTGTTCCAGGAGTAATCAATTGTACGACTTCTCGTTTTACAATCCCCTTTACCTGTCTCGGGTCCTCTGTCTGTTCACAGATCGCCACCTTAAAGCCTTTTTCTACAAGTCTTTCAATATATTGAGGAGCCGAATGATAAGGAACACCACACATCGGGATTCGATCCTCAGTGCCTCCTTCACGACTCGTTAACGTAATTTCTAATTCTTGTGATGCTTTTATGGCATCATCAAAAAACATTTCGTAAAAATCACCTAGACGAAAAAATAAAAAGGCATCTTGGTAGTCTGCCTTCACCTGTAAATATTGTTGTATCATCGGCGTATATGTAGCAGCCATATAAATCCTCCAAAACTCTCATTTGTGTTGAGTTAATATGTTTTTAATTCATTCATTTCACATTTAATAGAAACAGCAATCTGTTTCGTAGTCTCATTCTTTTATTATAGCATAGGGCAAGAATTGGTTGTATTGTTTCAATCGTTTTCCAATTTTCGAGAAAAGAAAAAACTAGGAAGCATGACCTTCCTAGCTTTGTTTTACTCCTCTTCAGAGCCGACTAAGAAATCTGGATCTAAATCTTCGAATTCTTCGTCGTCTACATCGAAGCAATCATCATCATCGTCTTTACACTTATCAGCGTGGACTTCGACACAAATTTTTGTTTCGCCGACTACTTCTACAAGAAACTCCCTCTCAACGTGGACAATGATTTTGTTTCCGTTCGGGGAAATCACAGCCTCTATGCAGTTTGGTTGCTGTAATACTTTAGCAATTACATCGAGTTCGTCGAGACAATCTGGGTCGCGGTATTTTAGTTTAATAACGTCTGTATAGTCTACTCGTTCTGTGACGACTTCGGTTTGTGTATTATCATTAAAGGAGTACCAAACATTGATATCATAGTAGCCGCAAACTTCAACTGTTTTTCCAACCTTTTTCGCCTCATACGTATGGTTAATAATCCAGCAACCTAGAATGCTCGTTGGATAGTGCTTCGGGCTAATCGTATGATTGGATTGAGTGAATTTTCGTCCTTTCGCTACGACCGCTTTTGTGATAATCTCTCTGTATTCTCCCATTGCGAGCGAACCTCCTCATTCAGTTTCATTTCATCCTATGCGGGATATTAGACTAGTGTGCTTATCTTTTTATTGGGCTCTTTTCTCATACATTCTTGCTATTGGAACAAAAGATCAATAAATAAATCTGTGTTTTCAATAATAATTAGTCTTAAATCAATGAGAAAAGAGCTTGCAAACGTGTTACGATGCACCAACTGACTATTTCTACGTTAAAATCGGCCGCTGGCCAACGGCATTAGGATTTTAACAACCATTTTAACGAAAACAGCCTTTTATTAATGTCGAATGCCTAATACGCACCCAATTAAGCCTTGTTCTAATCCATTTTTTCGCGTTCAATTGTTAATTCGAATATAGAACATCCTATGCATATACCTAGAAATGGGTGAATCTCTGTGATGAGAATTTGTGTTCATTTATATGTTGCGAAAGGCTCCGAACAAAAAAATCCCCTATACCAAGATTTCGGTATAGAGGAATTTTTACGCTATCTTAATGGTGGTGAGAGCATTCCTTGTTCTTCATTTCTGCTCCTGTTTCTCCGCTCAATAGGTCTCCACCTGTTGAAGTGATGATTTCATCCGTCACTTTATTAGAGATAGTGGAAGCTACAAGTTGAAGAAGGTCATTGACATCACCTTGGGATTGCTTAAATTCTTGAACAACTGGAATCGCATCAAGTTCAGCTTCAATTTTAGCAATCTTATCTTCCGTTCTTTTTAAAGCTTCTGGTTTACCGTAATGATGTAAATTCACTGCTTGCTTCTGCAAACCTTTAATCTCATCAATTAGCTTACGTACTCTTTCATTCTCATGAATTTGCGCCTCAGCTTTTTTGAAAAAATCTACTTCTTCTGTTTCTGCGATCATTGCAGCCAATTCACGCGCACGTGCGACGATATCATCTTTGTTAAACTTCGCCATATTACTTCACCTCTACCCGTTCTACTTGCTCAAGCATTTCTCCGTTTAATGACCATGTTTTTGCGTCCGTTATTTTCACCTTAACTACTTTACCAATAGCTGTTTTTGGACCAACAAAGTTAACAAGCTTGTTTCTACGAGTATATCCAGCTAAAACATCTGGGTTATTCTTACTTTCACCCTCAACTAGAACCTCAACAACTTGATCCTTGTACTTTTTCATCGCTTCAGCTGAAAGTTCGTTCACAAGACTGTTTAGACGTTGAAGGCGTTCCTTTTTAACTGCCATCGGAACATTGTCTTGCATTTTAGCAGCCGGTGTACCCTCTCTAGGAGAATAAATGAATGTATAAGCATGCTCGTATCCAACTTCACGATATAGAGATAAAGTTTCTTCAAACTGTTCATCTGTTTCGTTTGGATAACCAACGATTATATCAGTAGACAATGCTACATTTGGAATCGCAGCTTTAATTTTACGAACAAGCTCAAGGTATTGTTCTCTCGTATATTTACGAGCCATGATTTTTAACACATCTGTTGATCCAGATTGTACTGGAAGGTGAATGTGCTCAACAAGGTTTCCACCTTTTGCAAGCACTTCGATTAAATGGTCATCGAAGTCGCGAGGATGGCTTGTTGTAAAACGAATGCGCGGAATATCAATCTTGCGGATTTCATCCATTAAGTCACCAAGACCATATTTCATATCCTCAAAATCTTTCCCATACGCATTTACGTTTTGACCAAGCAGCGTAATCTCTTGATATCCTTGGGCCGCAAGCTGACGAACCTCTTGAATAATTTCCTCTGGACGGCGGCTACGTTCTTTTCCGCGCGTATAAGGAACGATACAATATGTACAGAATTTATCACATCCGTACATAATGTTTACCCATGCCTTAATATTGCCACGACGAACCTTTGGAAGATTCTCGATGACATCGCCTTCTTTTGACCAAACTTCAACAACCATCTCTTTAGACATATAAGCTTCGTGAAGAATGTTTGGTAGACGGTGGATATTATGCGTACCAAATATCATATCTACTTGTGTATACGTTTTTAGAATCTTATTGACAACAGATTCTTCCTGCGACATACAGCCACATACACCGATGAGCAAATCAGGATTTTCTGTTTTTAGATGCTTTAAGTGCCCTAGTTCACCAAACACTTTATTTTCAGCATTTTCACGAATTGCGCAAGTGTTTAATAGGATGACGTTCGCATCATCTACTGTATCAGTAGGTTCATATCCTAAAGCTAGAAAAATTCCAGCCATAACTTCCGTGTCATGCTCATTCATTTGGCATCCATAAGTACGGATATAGAATTTACGACCTTGGCCAAGTCCTCTAAATTCTTCAGAAATAGCGAAGTCGTTATGGTATTTAACCTCTTCTTTACCTCTCTTTTTCGCTTCCTTTAATGAAGGTGCTACATAAACGGTTTCAAAATACTTGCTGTAATCCTTTTCGGATTTTTTGTCCGAAGAATTAGCCGCTTTCACTTGTTGACCTTCTAAACGTTGATTTTCGTTCATGAAGAATCTCCTTTCTTACTAGGATTTACTCCAAATTTCATTTGCGAATTTACTAATACACACATTATAAAAGTATAAACCCTACACGGACCGAATACAATAGCAACCTACTGTTCATGAGGTTTTCACTATCTGTATGTAAAAAACAAAAAATCTTCGAACTGTATATAGTCTCTAACTCAAAATGTTGATCTCCTCTACGGAAGACACTATTTGTAAGTTCATATAGACTAATGTCTCTATGAATCTTTCATGCGGACTCTATTTGCATAATCACTTCGATTAGTGTCTTCATGAACCTTTCATGCGGACTCTATTTACCAACTCGCTTCGATCAGTGTCTTCATGAACCTTTCATGCGGACTCTATTTGCCAACTCGCTTCGATTAGTGTCTTCATGAACCTTTCATGCGGACTCTATTTGCATAATCACTTCGATTAGTGTCTTTATGAGCCTTTCATGCGGACTCTATTTGCATAATCACTTCGATTAGTGTCTTCATGAACCTTTCATGTGGACTCTATTTACCAACTCGCTTCGATTAGTGTCTTCATTTGCCCTTCATGGGGACTCTATTTACCAAATCACTTCTATTAGTGTTTCCATGAACCATTCTTTCACAGTCCAAGCTTATTAAAATGACAAAACAACCCCAAAGGATCTTGAGGTTGTTTTAATAGGCTTATAAGAATGGGATCTTACATAAATTCCGCAACGAGCTTTTCAAAATGCGCTTCATCTAATTGTAAATCTGAAGTTGCAAGTGGTGTTTCAGAATAACCATTTAGAAGCTCTTGGTAAGAAGGACGCTCTGTATTTTGATAGATAAGCCCTGTTACTAAACCATTGTGCTTCATTAATGTTTGCATCGCTTGTTCACGGTTAGAAGAATCATAGTCTTCAATATCTGCTAGCTTCGTAAGATTTTCCTTGAACCAATCGTACGTATTCACCTTGTTGTAAGTTACACAAGGACTAAATACATTGATTAAGGAGAACCCTTTATGCTTAATACCTGCTTCAATCAACGCCGTTAAGTCTTTTAAATCTGTAGAAAAACTTTGTGCAACAAATGTTGCTCCAGCTGTTAAGGCCATTTCCATAGGTGAAATTGGCTGCTCTACAGAACCTCCCGGAGTTGATTTTGTTTTAAAACCAGTTGCTGATCTTGGTGATGTCTGACCTTTTGTTAAACCATAAATTTGGTTATCCATAACGATATAAGTGATATCCACATTACGACGAATCGCATGAATCGTATGACCCATCCCAATCGCGAATCCATCCCCATCACCACCAGAAGCGATAACAGTTAAATCACGATTAGCCATTTTTACCCCTTGTGCAATTGGAAGGGAGCGTCCGTGAATCCCATGGAAACCATATGAATTAATGTAACCAGAAATACGTCCAGAACAACCGATTCCAGAAACCACGGCTAATTGTTCTGGCTCTAAACCGACATTTGCTGCCGCTCTCTGAATTGCCGCTTGTACAGAGAAGTCTCCGCAACCTGGACACCAGTTCGGCTTTACATTATTTCTAAAGTCTTTAAAAGTTGCCATTTTTAGAACAGCTCCTTGCATTTTGTATAAATTTCATGTGGCAAGAATGGATTTCCGTCGTATTTCAATTGCTTTGTTACTTTTTCAGCATGTCCGACGTTCATCTTTAGAATATTCGCCAATTGTCCAGTAGCATTATTTTCTACTACCAGTACTTTTTTAGCTGACTTCACTAATGGAAGTAATTCATCTGTTGGGAACGGATGGATTAAACGAATATGAGCATGGTTGATTTTTAAACCATCCTTCTCAAGGCGAGTAATTGCCTCTTCTATTGCCCCACGAGTTGAGTTAAATCCTACAATCAGAATATCCGCTTCTTCATGAGGAGCATTTTTATAAACTGGTGTATTAAATTTAATATTCTCTATCTTACGGAAACGTTTATCCATTTGTGCATTACGGTTCACAGCTGATTCAGATGGCTTACCAGTTTCATCATGCTCTACCCCAGTAACATGGTGGATACCATTTTTCATACCAGGAATTACACGAGGAGAAACTCCATCTTCTGTCACTTCATAACGTTTGAAATAACCTTTATTTTCAATCTCTGGAAGTTCTTCTTGTTGAAGCTTTCCACGACGAATTTCCACTTTACTATAATCAAGAGGTTCAACAGTTTGTTTCCCTAATGATAATTGTAAGTCTGATAGAACAATGACAGGACATTGATATTCTTCAGCTAGATTAAAAGCTTCAGCAGTATCATAGAATGCTTCTTGTACAGTACTTGGTGCCATAACGATTTTTGGAATTTCACCGTGTGTACCATAAATCATCGCCATTAAGTCTGATTGTTCTTGTTTCGTTGGCAATCCTGTAGATGGACCACCACGTTGAGTATCTACGATTACAAGCGGTTGTTCTGTAATCCCAGAAAGACCGATTGCTTCCATTTTTAATGATAGACCAGGACCTGCAGATGCCGTTAAAGCACGAACCCCTGCATAGTTTGCTCCGATCGCCATTGTAGCTGCTGCAATCTCGTCTTCTGTCTGAATAACAGCACCACCAAGTGCTGGTAGCTTTTGAATTAAATACTCCATAATCTCTGAAGCAGGAGTGATTGGATAAGCAGCCATAAAGCGGCATCCCCCAGCAAGCGCACCAAGAGCGATCGCATCGTTCCCAATCATAAATAGACGTTTTTTACCGTCTGCTTTTTCTAACTGCATAACTGTGTCATCAGAAATTTGACTCTTCATATAATCAAAGCCAGCTTTTACTGCTTCCATGTTCTTGTCAACGACTTGTTGACCCTTTTTACCGAAAATCTCTTGTACTACTTCTCTGAAGCTATTAATATCTAAATCTAATACAGCACATGTAGCACCAACTGCGACCATGTTTTTCATTAGAGATGTTCCAAGTTCTGTTGCAAGATCTGTAAATGGCACCGCATATAATGCAGCATTCGTATCTTCTGGTTGCTTCGGGTCAAATTTCGCGTCTGCGATAATAACCCCTTTGTCATGAAGTTCTTTGTAGTTCAGATCTACTGTTTCTTGGTCAAACGCAACCAAAATGTCTAAATCATCGGAGATAGACCGCACCTGTGTTGTGCTTACGCGGATTTTGTTGTTCGTATGTCCGCCTTTGATTCGTGATGAAAAGTGACGGTAACCATACAAGTAGTAGCCCATACGATTCAGAGCAATTGAAAAAATTTCCCCAGTACTTTCAATACCTTCCCCTTGTTGTCCGCCAACTTTCCAAGAAAGTTGATTGATCATGTCTTACACCCCTTCGGATACATTAAGAAATATGTAAAAATGATTATTTAATCTATGCGAGTTCATTTCATAATGCATTATTAAAGTTAAAAAAACGAATATGATATTGATAAAAAATTCTATCTATTTTATAAAATTCGTATTAATAACCATAATCCAACATTTAGAAATTTCCTCATGAGTAGTACAATTCCTGATCTCAAACCTTTGAAAAAGAAGGGTACTAAACGCTTTCAATTCTAGACCTATGTAGTAAAAAATGCAAGTCTTTCCGAGCAAATATTGACGAAATTATGAATATTTTTTCATTTCAAATACATTAATAATAGTTAATTATTTTTTGTTTTTAGAAAGAAAAAACCTGCTTGCATAGCAAACAGGGTCATCACTTTTGCTGTTATCTAGGTTCGACAATAAGCTTAATTGCTGTTCGTTCCTCTCCATCAATCAGGATGTCTGTAAAGGCCGGGATGCAGATTAAATCTACGCCGCTAGGTGCCACGAATCCTCTTGCGATTGCTACTGCCTTCACGGCTTGATTCAATGCACCCGCCCCGATCGCCTGGATTTCTGCAGCACCTCTTTCGCGCAGAACTCCGGCAAGCGCACCAGCTACAGAATTAGGATTAGATTTTGCTGAAACTTTTAATATTTCCATTCCTAGCTCCTCCTCATTAACCCCTCCTGATGCCCTCGTATTGGACAGTCAGGTATATATGATTCCATTGCTACTATATTCCAAGCAGAAAAAACATATTCCAGCTTGGACGAAATAATGGAAAAAATGGGGCAAATAATTTCACAAGGAAAAGCGATTTTCACCTAGTTCTTTTACAAAATTCAACTAGGAAAAGAATGGGTGATCTTCATTTATTAAAATTCGTTCGATTTTTTTCGCTAAACCTGTTTTATCATCTAATTGAATTAAGACCGCACTTAATTGAGTACGTCCAGCTGTAGGAACTTCAAAACGAACTGGAAGATTGGTTAAGAAACGCTTTAATACAATCTCACGGTCCATTCCTAATATCCCATCATACGGTCCTGTCATGCCAACATCTGATATATAAGCTGTTCCTTGTGGCAAGACGCGGTTATCAGCAGTTTGAACATGAGTGTGAGTCCCAACCACAGCAGAAACTCTACCATCCAAATACCATCCCATAGCCTGCTTTTCACTTGTTGCTTCTCCATGAAAATCAACAAAAATGAACGGCGTTCTCTCCTTTGCTTCTGCAATGAGTTCATCAGCCTTCAAAAACGGATCGTCACTTGGAGGCAAAAACGTACGGCCTTGTAAATTGATGACTGCAACTTCAATCTGGTTCATTTTTATGTAAACAATCCCCTTACCAGGATTATTTTCAGGAAAATTAGCTGGCCTTACAAGATACTTGGCCTTATCAATAAACTCAAATATTTCACGGTTGTCCCAAGTATGATTTCCCATAGTTACTGCTTGTGCACCAACCTCTAAGAAGCTACGATAAATTTTTTCTGTGATTCCTTTTCCGCCAGCAGCATTTTCACCATTAATGATTGTAATATGTGGACGGTATTTTTCTTTTAGCTTCGGAACATATTCTGTGATCATATCACGGCCCGGAGACCCTACTACATCACCAACAAACAAAATATCCATATGTTAATCCCTTTCTACTTCTCATTCTAGTAGTCCATTATAGCACAGAATGCTTATATTTTATAAAACGTGAGATGGCTTTAAAGAAAATAGTTAACTATCCCAAAATCCGCCTATCAAAAAAATAAAACGATGCAATATGCACCGTTTTATTTTGCGTATTCAACTGCTCTTGTTTCACGTATTACTGTTACCTTAATATGACCTGGGTAGTCGAGTTCCGCTTCGATTTTCTTACGGATATCTCTTGCAAGTCGATGAGACTCTAAATCGTCAATTTGGTCTGGTTTTACGATAATTCGTACTTCACGACCAGCTTGAATAGCAAATGATTTCTCAACGCCTTCATAAGACTCAGAAATCTCTTCAAGCTTCTCTAAGCGACGAATGTAATTCTCTAGCGTCTCTCTTCTTGCACCTGGTCTAGCAGCACTCAAGGCATCAGCCGCTGCTACTAAGACAGCAATGACAGACGTTGGTTCGCTATCGCCATGATGTGAAGCAATGCTATTGATGACAACTGGGTGCTCTTTATACTTCGTTGCAAGCTCAACACCAATTTCAACATGACTTCCTTCTACTTCATGGTCAATTGCTTTACCGATATCATGAAGCAATCCTGCACGGCGTGCCAATGTCTCATCCTCACCAAGTTCTGCAGCAAGTAAGCCAGAAAGTTGAGCAACCTCAATGGAATGCTTAAGAACATTTTGACCATAGCTTGTACGGAACTTTAAGCGGCCCAAAATTTTAATTAAGTCTGGATGGAGACCATGAACCCCAACTTCAAAGGTCGTTTGTTCACCAATTTCACGAATGTGTTCATCCACTTCACGACGAGCTTTATCCACCATTTCTTCAATACGTGCTGGGTGAATACGACCATCTTGAACTAGCTTCTCTAAAGCTAACCTAGCCGTTTCTCTTCTAATTGGATCAAATCCCGAAAGAATAACAGCTTCTGGTGTATCGTCGATAATAAGGTCGATACCTGTAAGAGTTTCAAGCGTACGAATATTACGGCCCTCACGACCAATGATGCGACCTTTCATTTCATCATTTGGCAAGCTTACAACAGATACAGTGGTTTCTGCCACGTGGTCTGCTGCACATCGCTGAATCGCTAGTGACAAGATTTCTTTTGCCTTCTTGTCCGCTTCTTCTTTTGCTTTATTTTCACTCTCTTTAATCATTAGAGCGACTTCATGTGATAATTCCTTATCCATTCGCTCTAAAATGATGGATCTTGCCTCATCACGAGTTAAGCCTGAGATGCGTTCTAGCTCAGTTTGTTGCCTTTTTAAGATCTCGTCCACTTTGCTTTCCATCTCTTCAATATGCTGTTGTTTTTTGTTAAGAGAATCGTCCCTCTTTTCTAATTGCGATTCACGTTTATCCAACGATTCATCTTTTCGATCCAGGTTTTCCTCTTTTTGCATCAAACGATTTTCTTGTTTTTGCAACTCATTTCTTCGATCACGAACTTCACGTTCAGCTTCTGTTCGAAGCTTGTGAATTTCATCCTTTGCTTCTAGCAGAGCTTCTTTTTTAATAGAGTCTGCATCACGCTTCGCATCCTCTAAAATTTGCTCCGCCGCATCTTTAGCGCCTACAAGCTTTGCTTTAGCAACGGATTTACGAACAAAATAGCCAACAACTGCACCGACGAACAGGCCAAGCAAAATGGAGATGATTACAGGTACTAAATCCATCATTTCACCTCCTCTTGCTATGAACTTTTGTTTTTTACGTTTCTAAACTGTCGGCATGTACATTGTTCTTCATCAACATACAGCACAAAGGCTTTTTCACGTTTTAATCATCATTAAAAATTGTAAAATATACATATTAATTGTAAAGGTGTGAAATTTTATTGTCAAGTATCTGAATTGACGGGTTTTTCCAACTAAAAGGATACTATAAAGCTTTAAAAAACAGCAAAGCGATTTCGCTTTGCTGCCACTTAGCTTATTCCATTAATTCCAATTCTTCTTGACCATCATCTTCAGGTAATACTTGAACCCCATCAAGACCATAATGATCACGGATTTTTTGTTGAATCTCAAGGCGTAGCTCTGGATTTTCCTTCAAGAATAACTTAGCATTCTCGCGTCCTTGTCCAATACGCTCACCGTTATAAGAATACCAAGCTCCACTCTTTTGAACAATTTCTAAATCAGAACCGATATCTATAATCTCTCCTTCTTTAGAAATACCTTCACCGTACATGATATCTACTTCGGCAGTACGGAATGGAGGAGCTACTTTATTCTTCACAATTTTGATCTTAGTCTTATTACCAACCATTTCATTACCTTGCTTCAATGTCTCCGAACGACGGACTTCTACACGTACAGAGCTATAAAACTTTAATGCTCTTCCACCAGGTGTAGTCTCAGGGTTTCCGAACATAACACCAATCTTTTCACGAACTTGGTTAATAAAAATGGCAATTGTCTTTGATTTATTAATAGCACCTGAAAGCTTACGAAGAGCTTGAGACATTAAACGGGCCTGTAACCCCATGTGTGAGTCTCCCATTTCTCCTTCGATCTCGGCTTTCGGAACAAGTGCAGCTACTGAGTCAATTACTAGAATATCTACAGCACCACTACGTACTAAAGCTTCTGCGATTTCAAGCGCTTGTTCCCCAGTATCTGGCTGTGATAAAAGCAATTCATCAATATTAACACCTAATTTTGAAGCATAAACAGGATCCAAAGCATGCTCGGCATCAATAAATGCAGCCTGTCCTCCAGTTGCTTGTACCTCCGCAATCGCGTGTAAAGCTACTGTTGTTTTACCTGAACTTTCAGGTCCATAGATTTCAATAATACGTCCCTTTGGATATCCCCCAATGCCAAGTGCAGCGTCCAATGCTAAAGAACCACTTGGTGAAACTGCTATTTGACGATCAGTTTGCTCCCCAAGTTTCATGATTGAACCTTTACCAAATTGCTTTTCTATTTGTTTTAACGCCATTTCTAAGGCTGCTTTACGATCACTCACAATAAATTCCTCCTTATTAAATAACACATATATCATTATTTAGCTTTCTTCTCAAAAACCTATCTCTACTATACCTGTTTTAAATTCGTTTGTCGAGAGAAAAATCGAACATCCATTCGATTTTTTTCAACCGAATTTTACTGATAAATCTTTCATCCCATTAAGCAAAACGTTCAATTCGAACAGAATTCCTACGCAGAAAGAACTTTTCAAGTCATTATCAGAAAAGAAAAATCACAGAATACATTAAATCGCATTCTGTGAATCCTTTAAACTATTTAGTAATAGAGCACACCCGTGCTTCACTGTTCGTACTCTGATTCCCGCTCTTGTTCCTGCAAGTTGAAGCTGAACAGCTTGAGTCTCTCGACCAGCAATAGATAAACCGACGAATACCATACCCACTGGTTTTCCTTCCTGTTCGGTTGGTCCAGCAACGCCTGTAAAACTAATCCCAATATCAGCCTGCAGTAGATCTCTGACATTTTCTGCGAGTTCGATAGCTGTGGCGCTACTGACAGCACCCTTAGTTTCTAAAGTTTCCTGCTTCACATGTAGCACTCTGTTTTTTATTTCAGTAGCATAGCAGACAACGCCACCTTTAAACACGTCTCCTGCTCCAGAAATCGAAGTGATTTCCTGCTGAAACAATCCACCGGTTAGGCTCTCAGCACAAGCCAGAGTTAAATCTCGTTTTTGTAGATCATTAAAAAGTTCCTGCATGAGAGAGGTAGAATCATAGCCATAAAAATATTGTCCGACACGGTCAAGAATTTTCTTTTCCGTTGCCTTTATCAATTGATTGGCAAGCTCTTCCGTTTTTTCCTTTGCTGTCAATCGAAGTGTAACCTCGCCATCAGCAGCAAGTGGGGCAATCGTCGGATTTTGCTGTTCATCGATTAGGTCTTCAATTTCAGTTTCTAATAGTGATTCACCGATACCGAAGAAACGAAGGACACGAGAAACAATTTTATCTTGTGGTTGAAGAAAATTTAGGATCGCCGTCTCTCCATACACTGTATACATCGGCTGCATTTCTTTGGGTGGTCCAGGCAGCAACATATAGGACCGTTCTTTTTCTTGTAAAATCATTCCTGGAGCCATGCCATGATCGTTTGGAAGCACCCGTGAGCCTTCAAGTACTAGGGCTTGTTTGCGATTATTTTCTGTCATCACTCTTTTTGTTGTGATGAAAAACTGTTCAATTGACTTTAAAGCATCTTCATCATGAATAAGGCCTCTGCCTAAATGAGAAGCGATCGTTTCTTTCGTTAAGTCATCTTTTGTAGGACCTAGCCCACCGGTAAAAATAATGAAGTCCGCACGACCTTCTGCAACCTCTAATGCCTTCTTTAGTCGACTCGAATTGTCCCCAACAACCGTATGATAAAATACGTTCACTCCAATATTAGCGAGCTGTTTTGATAGAAATTGAGCATTCGTATTGGCAATTTGTCCAAGTAAAAGCTCTGAACCAACTGCAATAATTTCCGCATTCATCAAAAGACCCCTCATCTGAGAAAATTTAAGGAACTACCTTACTATATTATTTTGAGTTGATAAAGACATGCTTATTTTTATTGAAGTAATCCCAACCGGACCAAATCGTGAAAATCATTGCAACCCAAAGGGCAATATCTGCAAACGGGAGTGAAATCATCTCAAAGATTGTATTGTGTAAAAGTAAAGCAGAGATCGCAACAATTTGTGCCCATGTTTTAATCTTCCCTAGCATATTAGCGGCAACAATTTCCCCTTCTCCAGCTAGGATTGCACGAAGTCCAGTCACAGCAAACTCACGACTAATGATTAGAATAACAATCCAAGAAGCCGCCATTCCTAATTGAACAAGAACAATTAACGCAGCCGACACTAGCAACTTATCCGCTAGTGGGTCCAAAAACTTCCCTAGATTCGTAACCATATTGTATTTGCGGGCATAATAGCCATCTACCCAGTCCGTTGTGGAAGCAAAAATAAAAATGAGTGCTCCAACAAAATGAGTGACAGGTAAATTAACTCCTAAAAATCTCATCTCTCCCCATGAAAAAGGAACAATCATCACAATCAGAAAGAGAGGTATGAGTAGGATTCTTGATATCGTTATTTTATTTGGTAAATTCATTATTGACCCTCCATTGTCTATTGCTGTAAATAAAAAGCAGAAAAATAGTCACCGAATCGATGACTATTGTGCTACTTTGGTGAAACGAATTGTAATATCTTGAGTAACATGGTCAGTAGGTGCGGCTGCATACTCCAATTTTACGTCATTTACATAGATTTCCGTATTGACGGCATTCCCAATTTTAAGCACCGCTTCCGTTTCATTCGTATAATCTACTAAATGGCTTTCTTCAGCGCTTCCTTTTTTCAGCATTCCTTGGAACAAGGACTTGCCATTACTGTTCTTCATATTAACCCAAGTTTCACCTGTTGAAACAAGCTTAACTTCAAATTTCTCTGCATTCTTGAGTTCATATACAGTATTTTTTCCTTTAGATTCTACTACAGCAATATCCTGAGCTGGAATTTCCGGTTCTTCTTCAGTCGTACCTTCAGTACCAGTCTCGCCTTCTGTAGTTTCCTCATCAACTGTTTCATCATCAGCAGGCTTTTCTTCCACTACATCTTCTTTAACTAAATTTTCTTTTTGTTCATATGAGGTTTCTTCATTATTTTTGTCTACTGGAGAATTGGACTGTTCATCCGCATTTTTTGAATAAAAATACCAAATTACTGCTAATGCACCAATCACAAAAGCAACAACTAATACCTTTGGGAGAATATCAAAAAACTTCGAACTACTTCCCGAAATATTCTTACGTGTTTGGACACGAGATATCTTTTCCGGAAGGTCATCATTAAAAGTATTCGGTATCTCAGACTTATACTCTTCAAATAATGCATCTGGATCTAACCCAACAGCTTCTGCATAATGCTTAATGAATGCGCGGACATAAAAAGGCCCTGGCATCATATTATAGTTGCCGTCTTCAATCCCCTGCAGATATCTTTTTTGGATTTTCGTTGCCGTCTGTAATTCGTCTAAGCTCATCCCTTTCTCAAGGCGAGCTTCTTTTAATCGATTTCCTATTTCAGTCAATTTGAAACACCTTCCAACTGCGTAACTTTTCTAAACGCTATTTTCGTATATGTAATAAGCAATAATAATTGCCTGCTAAATATCTGATTCGTTATATTTTGATTTAAATGCAACAAAGCTTGAGCAAAGTGATTAATTAAAAATCAAATCCGCCAAAATCAGAATCTGAAAACATACCGTTTTTCTCAACAATTTCATATGTAATTTCCTGTTCAGGATTGTCTCGAAGCTCAATAATATAGTCGAAGTCCTCTAACGTATATTCTGTATTTTGCACAAAAATATCCGGATGCTCGACCACCTTTACTGCTGGTAAGCGCATAATTTCCCTTACTAGCTGCCAATGGCGCTCATTCGCTCTTCTGGTAGAGACAATACCATCAATTATGAACAGATTATCCTCGTTGTACTCATCTTCTATTAATTTATTGCGAATCGTTTGTTTTAATAAAGTTGAGGACACAAAAAGCCATCTTTTATTGGCACAAACACTAGCTGCAACCACAGATTCGGTTTTTCCTACGCGAGGCATTCCTCTTATTCCGATTAGCTTATGGCCTTCCTTTTTATACAATTCTGCCATAAAATCTACTAATAAGCCAAGTTCATCGCGCACAAATCTGAAAGTCTTTTTGTCGTCTGCATCTCTTTGTATGTATCGGCCGTGACGAACTGCTAATCGATCCCTTAACTTCGGCTCGCGAAGTTTGATCACTTTTATTGTATCCATTGTATTTAAAATAGACTCAAGTCGTACGATTTGATCATAGTTTTTCGCTAAAATTAATAAACCTCTCCGACCTTCATCTACTCCATTAATCGTCACAATATTAATAGATAACATCCCTAATAAAGAAGAAATGTCACCAAGGAGTCCTGGACGGTTCTTTTGTATTTCATATTCTAAGTACCATTCTTTCTTTTCCATGGAAAACCTCCTTAGAAGTGAAATAGGAGAATGTTAAAGGGACAAGGACTTATCCAATAAATCCAGTATAAAGTATTCTCCAATTTTTTCTCTTTTTCGACAAAATCGCCAAAAAAAAGCAAATTCATCTAGCTTCTATAATAAAGGATTTTCTATGAATAGGGAAGGAAAAATCAAAAGATAAGTCTACAATCCCAAATACATTGAAAACAACGTGTAAAAAAGAGAGGCACGGCCTCTCTTTCAAATTCTGCTATCCTATTTTTGCGCTCCGTTGTTTTGTACTAATTTCACCATTACATTCGCGATTGCATGCTGCTCTTCTGGACTAGCAACAGACCATAGATCAGCTAAAGTTCTTTCCTGCTCGTTTTTCGGATCGACTTGCTTTGCCAAGTAATCCCCTACTTGATAAGCAACATCATTAATGACCTGTTGATTTATTCCTTGGCTCTCAGCTTGATTTAAGCGATCTCCTAAAAAGTCTTTCCACTGGTTCCAGTTATCAAGTACAGACATGAAATAACCTCCTTAATTGTATTACAAGGTTATTTTGCATATCGGAATCTGAAATTATTCATCAAGTTTTTATATATACCATCCACCATTAACCGGAATGGTTTGCCCTGTAATATATGCAGCTTTTTCCGAAAGCAAAAAGGAAACAACGTCTGCTACACTTTCTGGTGCTCCCAATTTCCCCATTGGAATTTCCTCTTGCATATTTTTTACGTCTTCCTCCGTAAAGGATGTCATCATCGGTGTTTGGATTGCTCCAGGGGCTACAGCATTAACTCTAATCCCATTTAAGGCAACCTCTTTGCTCAAAGCCTTCACAAATGAGAGTTGGGCCCCTTTAACCGTAGAGTAGGCGACTTCACACGCGGCTCCGGTCTGTCCCCAAATCGAGGAAATGACAAGGACATTTCCACTCTTTTTCGATAATAACTTGGGAAGTAGCTCCTTCGTCATTAACAAAGGACTTGTTACATGCGTCGTGATTAACTTCTCTGCTTCTTCCTGAGGTAAATCTACGAGTAGTCCGTAGTGTCCCATGCCACTATTATGAATAATCGAATCGATGGAAAATATATTTTTTACTATTTGCTTATACCCATCTGAAATTGATAAATCGGCTTGAATCGGAATGAACTCTCCTTCGTATCGAGAGAGCTCCTCCAATAATTGGCTCATCGCTTCTTTATTTTGATGATAGTGTAAATAGAGCGAGTAGCCTTCCTCTGCTAGCTTTAATGAAATGGCTCTCCCAATTCCCCCACTTGCCCCAGTTATTAATGCATATTTTTTCATACTCTCCAGCTCCCATTAGAAAAAGCGTCACTTAGGACGCTTTAAAAGCATTTACCTACAATTCAATCTGACACTTCAAATTATGAAGCTTCTTTTTTCTTCGGTACAACCTGACAAACGGAAAAACGTTCTTCTGAAATAAATTCCTGTGCCACCTTCTTGACATCATCAATAGTGATTTTCTCAAGCATTGGAACGACATCAAAAAGGTCCATCTCATTAAACGCATAGCGAGTAAATTGGTTTGCGATGAATTCAGGTGAATTGACAGCACGGAGAAATCCACCGATTTTCTTCTTTTTGGTTCGCTCTAAGCTTTCCTCTGTTAGACCCTGTTCTTTTCCTTCAAAGAGCATTCCCTTTAAAGTTTCCACAAGTTTTTCAGGGTCGCTTGTATCTCCACCGATCATCGCAAAGCCAAATCCTTTTTCCTGCGTATAATCATAGGAAAAAGTATCGTCAATTAACCCTTCATTGTACAATTTATCATAATTACTTGTACTTTTACCAAATAACATATCCAGGAGAATATTTGTTGCTAATTCATTTTTTAGCATCTCTTCCCCACTTTGTTCTACATGTAGGGCCTTAATACCAAGCAAGCATTTAGACGTTTGCACATTCATTTCAAGCACTTTTTTTGCTTCGTTTGTTTCTGGAATTTCAGCGTCAAACTGGCGCTTAACCTCAGGCTGGTCCTCGAAAGGCTTTTTCGCTTGATTATCCTTTATTTGCTTCATGATCTGTTCAACATCTACTGGCCCAACAACGAATAGAAGCATATTACTCGGATGATAAAAAGTATGGTAACACTCATAAAGCATATCCTTTGTAATATGAGAAATCGATTCAATCGTGCCAGCAATATCAATCTTAACCGGATGATTTTTATAAAGGTTCTCAATTAAACCGAAGTACAGACGCCAATCAGGATTGTCATCATACATTGTAATTTCTTGACCGATAATGCCTTTTTCTTTTTCTACTGTTTTTTCCGTAAAATACGGTTCCTGAACAAAATCCATTAACGTCTCAAGATTTAATTCCACATCTGATGTACTTGAAAATAAGTAGGCTGTTCTTGTAAAGGAAGTAAAGGCGTTTGCTGATGCCCCTTGTCTGCTAAATTGTTGAAACACATCGCCATCTTCTTTTTCAAACAGCTTATGCTCTAAGAAATGGGCAATACCATCTGGAACTTTCACAAAGTCATCCTTGCCCAGAGGAACGAAATGGTTATCAACGGAACCATATTTTGTTGTAAAAGTAGCATACGTTTTGTTAAATCCTTTTTTCGGTAAAATGTAAACGTCTAGTCCATTCGATAACTTTTCATAATAAAGCTCTTCCTGCAATTGTTCGAAAGTAATTTTCTCCATTACTCCGCCACCTCCTGTCCTGTTAAAAAGTAAATGGTATCTAATTGAATTTTCTCCGCAACTTTTACAATCTCTTCTTTCGTTGCTTTATCCATTTGCTCGATCCAATAATCCAACGTAATATCTTGATGTGAAACGACATTGTGGTATAGAACCTCGACAATACCTCTAGCAGTATCAATCGTTTCTAGCAATTGATTTTTTATCACTGCTTTCGTTTGAGTGAGCTCCTGCTCGGTGAAGTCTCCGTTTTTCATCGCCGTCATTTGCTCTTCGATAATCGAAACCGCCTGATCATAGTTCTTGTGATCAATCCCGGACATAACCATCATTAATCCTTTATGACTTTCAAGGCGACTTGCTGCATAATAAGCAAGACTTGCTTTTTCACGAACATTGATAAATAGCTTCGAATGAGAAAATCCACCATAGATTCCGTTTAGCACTTGAAGAGCATAGTAATCCTCATCGCCGTAGACTACATTTGTTCTAAAACCAATATTCAACTTACCTTGTTTGACATCCTGCACTTCATTGATTTTCTTAACTTCTCGTTGATTGGTGTCTTGCTCCAATTCAACGGATATTGGTTGACGAGGCGAGAATTGTAATCTTTCATTAGCTATCGATGTAATCTCATCTTCTGTTACATCTCCAACAATATACAAATCGAGTTCGTCCTCTGAAAAAGCCTTCTCATAGTAAGAAAATAAGCTTTCAGGAGTGATGGCATCAACAGCATCCATTTCACCATGGACATGAAGCGCGTATCTTTCTCCTTTACACATTTCCTCCACTAGTCGAGAGTTTGAGTACTTCATTTTATCGTCATAAACAGACTGTATTCTTTGTTTTAAGGTACGCTTTTCTTTTTCGATTGTTTCTTTGTCAAATGCATTACCCGTAACATTTGGGTTAGTTAAAACTCCTGAGAGAAAATCGAATGCTTTTTTTAATAAAGGGGTATGGTCGGACAGGAACTTTTCATTGGCAATCTCAAGAGCAAAACTAATGACATGATATTCACCCTTTTTTGATAAATCCACATAAAAGCTCGCTCCATATAATTCATCTAAGTACGTTCTTAGTTCTGTAGAGGTTGGATAGGCTTTGGAATTACTTTGCAAAACATAGGGAAGCAGGGCCCGTAATGTGACATCCTCATTATTCAAAGGGGCCTTCATTTTCCAAACTAAAGTGTTCGTTTTGAATTTCTCGGTTTTAACGATATGAAGCTTATAGCCATTCATATCCTTAACAGTTTCCGATATCACTGCCATTTAGTCATCCTCCTTAGTATCTTATTATATGTATATCTATCTCTGGTCTTTAATATCATACCCATTAACAGTTCTTTCATAGAACATCACAAATGGATATTTCTACTATACCCTTCATGTATTTTCCATTTCAAGTTCCGCCATCTAAAAATAAAAACCCGACAATTAAATTGCCGGGTTCTTGATGTACTCTTTACCTAGTACCTTTAATATACGGAACACCTGAAGCCTTCGGAGCTTCTGCACGTCCAACAAAGCCAGTAAGAGCTAAGATTGTTAAAATGTAAGGAGCCATAATTAAGAATACAGACGGGATATCCTGAAGGAATGGAATTTGCGCACCTGTAATTCCTAATGATTGTGCAAAACCAAAGAATAGTGCCGCTGCCATTGCTCCAACTGGATGCCATTTTCCAAAGATCATAGCTGCAATTGCTAAGAATCCTTGTCCTGCAATTGTATGTCCTGTAAAGTTTCCTGAAATTGAAAGTGCGTATACTGCACCACCAACTCCAGCGAAGACACCTGATAAAATAACTGCAATATATCGTGTGCGGTTTACATTGATACCCATTGTATCAGCTGCAGCTGGATGTTCACCAACTGATCTTAGACGCAACCCAAATGGGGTTTTATAAATGATATACCAAACTACGAATGCCATTGCAATTGCGATATAAGAAGTATAAGGAATTCCCGAAAAGAAAATATCGCCAATAACCGGGATATCTGAAAGAATCGGGAAATCTACCTTGTCAATACGGAAATCAACAAAATCTGTTTGTCCTTTATTGAAAATCTTTTTGATTAAAAATAAAGTTAAACCAACCGCTAACATATTGATCGCTACTCCCGTAACTGTTTGGTCAGCTCTTAGCGAAATAACAGCCACACCATAGATAAGAGAGAATATTCCTGAAGCGATAGCTGCAATCAAAATAGCTAGCCATGGTGTAATTTCACCCATATTTCCTTCAAGTAATAACGTTGTCAAAACACCAGAAAATGCTCCAAAAACCATTAAACCTTCTACTCCAAGTCCAATAACACCAGACTTCTCACTAAAGACCGCTCCTAAAGCTGTAAAAATAAGGGGGGCAGCTGTATAGAGTGCAGCTGGAATAATAATCGATAAAATGTCAAGAAAACTCATCTTATTTCCCCTCCTTGCTGAATCGTGTAAGAATGTAACGAATTAAATAACTAGCTGCTACAAAGAAAATAATTAATGCGATGATTACGTCAACTAATTCTTGTGGAACATTTGCATTAAAGTTCATTTGTGGAGCTGCAGTTGTTAGCCCACCAAATAGCAAGGCAGCTAAAATGATTCCAAACGGATTGTTAGCACCAAGCAATGCAACAGCAATACCATCAAATCCTGTTCCTGTAAACGCAGACATTACTGTCATATTTTGAAACGTTCCTAAAGCTTCCATAGAACCTGCAATTCCTGCAAACGCACCAGAAATTGTCATAGAAAGCGCGATATTCTTCTGAACATTCATCCCAGCGTACATAGATGCATGTTGATTATAACCAACTGCTTTTAACTCATAACCTGTAGTAGTCTTTTCTAAAATAAACCACATAAATACAGCCACAATAACTGCAACGACAATCCCCCAATGCAGTCGAGAACCGTTTGTCATGTCTGCAAGGAATGTAGAAGCTAAAGAAGCCGACTCTTTAATTGGGAATGATTTTTCATTTCCCGCATACAGATAGCGTTTAATGATATCTGCTGTTGAATAAAGAGCGATATAGTTCATCATAATGGTTACAATAACCTCGTGAACTTTAAATCTCGCTTTCAGTAGGCCAGGGATCATACCCCAAATTCCTCCAGCAATTGCCGCCGCTAAAATTGACACAGGTACATGTATGATTGCAGGTAAATCAAGAGCATATCCAACATAAACAGCCGCTAACCAACCGACTAATAATTGACCTTCGACCCCAATGTTAAAAAGACCTGTTTTAAAAGCAAATCCTACCGCTAACCCAGCTAAAATAAGAGGTGAAGCAGCACGAATCATTTCACCGATTGATTTAGGATTCCCAAACATTCCATTGAAAAGTGCACCATATCCAGTCACTGGGTCATACCCAGAAACCAACATAATGATAGCTCCAACTAGTATCCCAAGGATAATAGAGAAGAGTGGAACAACAATATTAAATAATCTTTGATTTTTCAACAGCTTTTGCATTATGAAACACCTACACTTTCTTTCTTACCACCAGCCATGAGTAACCCTAATTCTTGTTCTGTTGTTTCCTTAGGGTCAACAATTGCGACAATTTTGCCTTCATAAATAACAGCAATTCTGTCACTCAGGTTCATAACTTCATCAAGCTCAAATGATACAAGTAGTACCGCTCTTCCTTTATCTCGTTCTTCTATTAGCTTAGAATGGATAAATTCAATCGCCCCTACATCCAAACCACGAGTCGGCTGGGAAGCAATTAAGAGACTAGGACTACGGTCCACTTCTCTAGCAATAATTCCTTTTTGCTGATTACCACCTGATAGAGCTCTCGCCGGAGTAAACTCAGAAGGTGTTCTGACATCATACTCTTCTATAAGGCTCTTTGCCTTCTCATAAATCTTATTGTAATTTAAGACTCCGGAATTTGAATATGGCTTTTGATAGTAGGTCTGTAACACCATATTTTCTCCAATTGTATAATCAAGAACTAAGCCATGCTTATGGCGGTCTTCAGGGATATGCCCCACACCAGTTTCCGTAATTTTACGTGTTGATAGATGAGCCGTCTCTTTGCCATTAATCTTAACACTTCCAGACTTAATCTTTCTAAGTCCAGTAATTCCTTCGATCAATTCGGTTTGACCGTTTCCATCAACACCAGCGATACCTAGAATTTCTCCAGCTTTCACTTCTAAATTAAGTTCCTCTACTACAGGAATATTTCTCGAATCAATCACTACTAAATCTTTCACTTCCAACACTACGTCTGTAGGCTGCGCTTCTTGTTTATCGACTTTAAAGTGAACCTCGCGGCCAACCATTAATGCAGCAAGTTGATCAGGATCTGTTTCTGAAACCTCAACAGTCCCAATTCCTTTACCTTTACGAATAACTGTACAGCGATCACATACTTCCATAATCTCTTTAAGCTTATGGGTAATTAAGATAATCGATTTTCCTTCTGCCACTAGCTTACCCATGATTTGAATAAGCTCCTTAATCTCCTGAGGAGTAAGAACGGCTGTTGGCTCATCAAAGATTAAAATCTCTGCACCACGGTATAGCGTTTTTAAAATTTCAACACGTTGTTGCATCCCAACAGAAATATCTTCAATTTTTGCATAAGGATCAACAGATAAACCGTATCTCTTTGAAAGCTCTTCCACTTTTTTAGCGGCATCTTTTATATTAATTTTTCCGCCTTTTGTAGGTTCGCTACCTAAGATAATGTTTTCAGTTACGGTGAAATTATGGACCAACATAAAATGCTGATGCACCATCCCAATTCCTAATCGGTTTGCCACATTTGGATCCGTAATTTTAACCGGTTGTCCTTTTACTTTGATTTCCCCTTTTTCTGGTTGGTATAACCCAAAAAGAACATTCATCAAAGTTGATTTTCCTGCACCATTTTCCCCAAGCAACGCATGAATTTCCCCTTTTTTAACTTGCAAAGTTATGTTATCGTTTGCAACGATTCCCGGAAATTCCTTGCGAATGTTGTTCATTTCGATTACGTATTCCACTTAAAAATCACTCCCCATTTTCGCAATGGAAAAATATTATTCTTTAGACCCTATAAACCACCATGAATGAGTCAAATTTTCCTTTTGCTTCAAGTTTAAAACGAATTTTACCTTTACAGTAAATCAAGTAAAAAATCGTTTTTTACATTTGATATATGACTTGTACATTCGTTTAAGTTGTTTATTGGTTCAGTTATCCTTCAGCCTACCAAAGTTGTCAAAGTAGCCTTTCTGAAGAATAAATGAGCCAATAAATATCCATTAATCCAAAAGATAAGGCTAGCGCATGTTTCACAACTAGCCTTATCTTTCACTTATTATAGAGAAGCTTCGAAAGCCTCAAATTCTTCATCTGTTTTAGGAACTTCGATTTCGCCACTTAGAATCTTTTGCTTGTAATCTTCTACTAAGTCAAGAGCTTCTTGGCTAACGTTTTCAGTAGTTGGTGCAATACCTACACCCTCTTCTTTAAGACCGAAAACAGTTTCTTTACCACCAGGGAAGTTTCCATCTTTTGCCATTTTTGAAATTTCATAAACAGCATTGTCTACACGCTTAACCATTGAAGTTAAAGTAACGTTTTCCGGCATACCTTCTTCATGTTGGTCACGGTCAACACCAATTACCCAAACCTCTTCGCCATTAGCTTTACGGTTTTTCGCTTCAGTGAATACACCATTACCTGTTCCACCTGCAGCATGATAGATTATATCAGCGCCACCAGTGTACATTGTTGAAGCAATGCTAGTTCCGTTTTCTGGTTTGTTAAAGTCACCAGCATATTGTGATACGATTTCGATAGTAGGGTCAACTGATTTAACACCAGCTTTGAATCCATTTTCAAACTTCTTGATTAGTGGAGAATCTACTCCGCCAACAAAGCCAACTTTTTTAGTTTTTGTAGTCTTTGCAGCAATTACTCCAACTAAGAAAGAACCAGTGTGCTCATCAAATGTTACGTTAGAAACGTTGTCTAACCAAACTGTTTCTCCGTCTGCATTTGCTAATAAGCTATCAATTAATGCGAAGTTTGTACCAGTATTTTGTTCAGCAGCTGTTTGCACAGCATCTTCAAGTAAGAAACCTGCTGCAAAAGTAACATCAAAGCCACCATCAGCAAATTGACCTAGGTTCGGAATATAATCTGCTTCTTTTTCAGATTGTAGGTAACGATACCCTTCCCCTTCAGTAAGACCAAATTCTTCACCAAACTTCTTTAAACCTTCCCAAGCAGATTGGTTAAATGATTTATCATCTACGCCACCAGTGTCTGTAACAAGTCCTACTTTAATGTTTGCTTCTTCTTTAGAAGCTCCATCTCCGCCGCCTTGCTCTTCTTCTTTGTTTCCACAAGCACCTAAAATTGTTCCTGCTGCAAGTACGAGTGATAAAGCTAATCCAAATTTACGCTTTTTCAAGGTTTGTACCCCCTATAAATTTGATTTAGTAGAAAAAATCGGACTATTCAATTCACACTCTTTTTCTAAGTACGTGAAAACTGAATTTATCAGCCCTGAAGTAATTGACCGAGTATAGAATGGGCTCGTCCATTTCATCAAAGTGCATTTGCTTTAATACAAGCAAAGCTGTTTCTGGTTCACATTCTAGTATGGGTGAAATTCTTTCGTGATATCCAACAGGTTCAATTTCTGCAACTGCGTATGTAATTTTTCTTTGTGCTGTATCGGCCAAAATATTGAACATGGATTCCTCTTCGTGGGAAAAGGTATCTGGAAGATAGGCCTTTGGAACTTTATCAACACAATAGACAACTGGTTCCCCATTTGCAGTTCGTACCCTTTCAATCACGACGATTTCATCATCAATGGAACATGAGAAACGACGAACATCCTCCTCGGTAGCAGCTTCAGTGTCTGAGCTAAAGAAAATGGTCCCTGGCTTCATTCCAGCTTGAACAATCATATTCGTTACACTATTAAGTTGTTCAATTCCGGAAGAAAATAAAGGTTTTGCGTTCACAAAAGTCCCTACTCCGTGACGTCGGATGATTATATTTTCTTCTTCAAGAATACGAAGTGCTTCTCTAAGCGTGGCCCTGCTTACTCCTAAAAGTTTCGCAAGGTCAAATTCCGAGGGAAGCTGTTCTCTCTCTTTGTAGATACCCTCTTCGATATCTTGCTTAATCCGATCAATCACTTGTAAGTATAAGTGTCTATTATCTGCCTTGATGGACATTTTTGCTTCCTCCAACCAGTTTTCTCCAAGACATCAGACCTCTGATGTATAATCAATCCTACTAATCGAAAATACTATACCATTTTTCTAGGTATAAATAAATAGAGAAAGACAAAGTTCTACAAAAAATACGTCAGATTTATTTACAGCTTACGATTAGAACGCTTCCAATGACCTAACATTTCCCATTATTACTAAAAAAATATAGTAAGGGATTCCAATAGTATAACCTAATTGAAACATCCCTGTTCCAGATATTGCTAGAACTATCAGAAAAGAGAGACGATAAATATAATCTTGTCTTTATGTAAATAGTTTTAACACTTCTTTATGTTAAACTCCCTTAACTAAGTAATTTTTTCTCAGTCTATATTATAAAAACCGTAGAGCTACTCTAAATCCTTTGAGTCTCTCTACGGTCTGGTTTAAATTTTTTTATTTATGAACTTGCTTCTTCTGATGGCTTATCGATTAATACAGCTCTTGGTTTACTGCCTTCATATGGCCCGACAACACCTCGAAGTTCCATTTCATCTATAAGTCTTGCAGCTCTTGTATAACCAATTCTAAACCTCCTTTGAAGCATGGAAACAGATGCAGTTTGCATTTCAACGATTAAGTCTACTGCCTCATTGTAAAGCTCGTCTTCAACCTCTGTTGTGGTCTCAGGGATTTCATCTGGAATCATTTCTTCCTGATACTGGGCCTTTTGTTGACCTATAACAAAGTTTACTGTCTCTTCTACCTCTTCATCAGATAAAAAGGCCCCTTGAACACGGATAGGCTTAGATGCACCTACTGGAAGGAATAACATATCTCCTCGACCAAGTAGCTTTTCCGCTCCACCCATATCCAGAATTGTTCTAGAATCCGTCTGAGAAGATACAGCAAATGCAATTCGTGAAGGTATATTTGCTTTTATGACACCAGTAATAACATCAACCGAAGGTCGTTGTGTCGCAATAATCAAGTGGATTCCGGCTGCACGAGCCATTTGTGCTAAACGTGTAATGGCATCCTCAACATCATTCGAAGCAACCATCATCAAATCAGCAAGCTCGTCCACAATCACTACAATATATGGTAATAATGGTTGTTTTGCTTCTGAGTCTGCATTATGGCGATTGATAAATTCATTGTACCCTTCTATGTTTCTTGTTCCGGTATGGGAAAAGAGCTCATAACGCCGCTCCATTTCACTAACGACCTTTTGCAGTGCTTGTGAAGCTTTTTTAGCATTTGTTACAACTGGTGCAAGTAGATGCGGAATACCATTATAAACATTCAATTCTACCATTTTCGGGTCAATCATCATTAACTTCACTTCATGCGGCTTTGCACGCATTAAAATACTCGTAATGATCCCGTTAATACACACACTCTTTCCACTACCAGTAGCACCGGCTACCAGCAAATGGGGCATCTTATTCAATTCTGCTAAAACTGCTTCACCAGTTATATCTCTACCTAAACCAATCAGTAATTTGGAATCAGGCTTGTCATTTTGTTTCGATTCAAGTACTTCTCTTAGAGATACCATCGCGACCTCTGAATTTGGTACCTCAATCCCGATTGCAGATTTCCCTGGGATCGGTGCTTCAATCCGTATATCTTTTGCCGCTAATGCTAATGCTAAATCATCACTTAGGCTGACAATTTTACTTACCTTAACCCCAACATCAGGATGAACTTCGTATTTTGTAACAGCCGGTCCCAAATGTACCTGTGTTACCCGAGCCTTTACACCAAAACTTTGAAAGGTTCTTTCGAGCTTCGCTGCATTCGCATGAATTAATTCATATTCACCACTTTGGTCGGTATGACGCGGAAGCTTAAGTAGTTTAATCGGAGGAAGCTTGTAGTCGACGTTTTCTACTTCTGTAAATGTAATTGGAGGTGCACTTTCCTCTTCTACTTCATGATGCTCCTCTTCTTTTTTACCCTTATTCTGAACATCAGTGGGTACCTCTTTTTCAATGCGATCATAGGCTTTTTCAGCAAAGCTTGAAATAATCGGTTCCGGCTTAGAAACAGATCTATCTCTATTTACATCAACAGGAATGATAGCCGCCGGTTCTTCTTTAATTTCTTTATTTTGTTCTCGCTCTTGTCGCTCGGCACGAATAGCTTCTTGTCTTTCTCTTCTTTTTTGCTTGGAATGCTGAACATCACCTAAGAAGGCTTTCCATTGGTTCTTTATAAAGCCTCCAACAAATACAAATGGCTTTCCAACGGCCTCTCCAAAGGTTTTTCCGGTTAAAAGAATTAGTCCAATAATGATGAGCACAATAGATATTATTTTTGTACCTGCTCCCTCAAATAAGAAGTAGAACATGGCGTACATAATTGCACCAATCAATCCGCCACCTAAATCAGTCGTACTCGTCTCCCCATTAACTTCCATCCAAAAGAGTTCCCATGACTTTTTAATAACACTTGGGTCGTCAAACTTTTCATTATTTAGTAGATTCTCAAATAAAGTTACATGACTTAAAAGTAAGAGTGCAGCAACTATTAAGTAAATACCTATAAGTCTTTGGTGGAAATAGTTTGGAATTTCTCTTCTCCAAATGAAATATCCCCCTATCAAAACGAGGGCAAGTAAAAACAACATGTACCATTCACCAGTGAAGAAACGGAAAAAGAGGACGAACGCACCACCAACAGCACCTAAGTTCGCAATGGATATGGCTGCTAGAGCAACTAATATGAGCCCGATTAGTTCAAATCGAACAGTCCGTTTAAACTGATTATTTTTCTTTGCTTTTCTTCTTTTTTTCTTTACCATTCAATCACCTTAATTTAGTTAATATCGTAGACATGTCAATCATATATCAAGTGAAAAAAGAACATTTGAATAGATATGTAGTTAGAAAATTGTTCATTTTTTCATTATCTTGGTACATCGTGAAATTGACTCTCTTGAAGTATGTAAAAACGAAAGCAGCCTAAGTGGCTGCTCTCATGTGGTTTAAATTTATTATATCATAAGCTCGTACTGCAGTTCTATTTGTTCTTTCTTAAGAAAGAGAAATCTTTGCACCTGGTTGAAATCTTACATCTAAGAAGTGTTCTGGGTTTGTACTCAATACTTGAATTACACGATAAGCCTGATTCTCATCTTGCTCAACAATTAACGATATACCATCATAGTTAACCGTTTTGCGCTTTGCGAACTCACTTTCTTCAATTGGATATACGAGTTCTAAAGGCATCGTCGTATATAAAATCATTGCACCATCCCCTCATTTTCCTCTTTATTCAAATCGATTAGTTCATTCAGTTTTTTCATCGCTTGGCCAATTCCGCCAACTTCGTCTATTAGACCGTATTTAACCGCATCATTTCCAATCACATTCGTTCCAATATCACGCGTTAAATTCCCTTTATCAAACATCAATTCCTTAAACTTCTCTTCAGAAATATTGGAATGCTTCGTCACAAAACTTACAACTCTTTCCTGCATTTTATCTAAATACTCAAAGGTCTGCGGGACTCCTATCACTAGTCCTGTTAATCGTATTGGATGAATTGTCATCGTTGCCGTCTCAGCAATAAAAGAGTAGTCACAGGAAACAGCTATTGGCACTCCAATAGAATGACCACCACCTAGAACAAGTGAAACGGATGGCTTTGATAAGGAAGCCAACATCTCAGAAATCGCCAGGCCTGCCTCCACATCTCCACCAACAGTATTCAAAATAATGAGGAGACCTTCGATTTTTGGATTTTGTTCAATGGCCACAATTTGAGGAATAATATGTTCGTATTTTGTTGTTTTGTTTTGTGGCGGTAGCTGCATATGGCCTTCAATTTGTCCAACGATTGTCAAACAATGGATTTTTGAATCCTGTGAGAGTTGCGGGACGTTGGTTTGACCTAGTTGTTGGATTTTTTCCATCAGAGGTGATGGCTTATCTTCTTTTGGCGCCTCCGGCTCTTGTCCACCATCACCTTCGGCATTTTTCCATCTATATTCATGATCCATTAAAATCTTCTCCCTTCTTCGCATGCTATCTCTATTATTCAACCCTCGATTACATTTCATACAGGTATTTCCATTCAAATTAAAAACGATACACATGTATCGTTTTAGAATCAGCCTATAAGTTCAAGTGTTTTATAGTTATTAACTTTTTACTACAAAATAAAACGACAACTAGTGTCGTTTTAGAATTAGACCTCCATAATAATTGGTAATATCATCGGTCTACGTTTTGTTTTTTCATATAAATACTGATTCAAGCCATCTCTCATATCTTGCTTAATACTAGTCCAATCAAAAAATTCCTTCTGTAGATTCTTTTCTACGATTCCTCGGACTAGTTTCACCGAATCTTCCATGAGTTCCTCTGACTCTCGGACGTAAACAAAACCACGTGAAATGATTTCAGGACCAGCAGAAACCTTCTTCGCTGCTTTATTCAAAGTAACAACGACAATCAAAATGCCATCCTGTGATAATAGCTTTCTGTCTCGCAGAACGATATTTCCTACATCTCCAACGCCATTTCCATCGACAAGCACATTACCTGCAGCTACCTTGCTTGAAACCTTAATTTGGTCGCCCATGAGTTCGACTACTTCTCCCTTGTCAATGACAGCAATCCGATCATCCGTAAAGCCAATTTCCTTAGCGATCTTGCTGTGAGCACGAAGCATTCTATATTCTCCATGAACAGGAATAAAGAATTTAGGATTCATTAAGTTGAGCATGAATTTCAGCTCTTCTTGACTTCCGTGGCTCGATGTATTCACTAAGCGTCTACCTGAGATGACATTTGCTCCAGCTCGACTTAACATATCAATCGTTTTAAAAACGAACACTTCTCTCCCGCGAAGAGGAGAAGCAGCAATTAATACCGTGTCCCCTTTTTGAATATTAACTTGCTTATGTTGGCCCTTCGCCATCTTTTGTAAGGCCTCAATTGGCTCTCCTTGCATGCCTGTCGCTAAAATGACAATTTCATCATCAGCATAGTCTCTTATTTCATTAATCGGGATAATGAGTTCGTGATGAACATACAAATAATCAAGTTCAATCGCAATATCAAAAACCTTTTGGAGGCTTTTTCCTACCACTGCAATCTTTTTACGGCTTTCATATGCAGCATCAAAAATATGCTGAATGCGATTTATATCCGAAGCAAAGGATGCTGCAATAATTCTTCCTCTTGCATTGTAAAAAGCGTCTTTCATTTCTCTTATAACAACTGCTTCTGATGGCGTATAACCCGGTTTTTCAGCGTCAGTACTATCAGACAACAGACATAAGACACCTTCTTCTCCTAATTGAGCCATCTTACCGATTTCAGGCTTGTAAAGTTCATTTGCAGTTTGGTCAAATTTAAAATCCCCTGTATACACGACTGCACCTTTTGAAGTACGGATAGCAATCCCAACAGAATCAGGGATACTATGATTCGTTTTAAAAAAGGTTACTCGCGCGTCATCAAACTCTAATATGGTATCAGAATTGATTTCGATAAACTCAGCTTTCCCTCTATACTCTTGTTCTTTTATAATCGCCTTTGCTAATGCAAGTGTTAGTTTCGTCCCATAAATCGGCACTTGAATTTGACGTAAAACATATGACAGTGCTCCAATATGATCCTCATGACCGTGCGTTAAAAATATTCCTTTGACCCGTTCCTTGTTTTGCGTTAAATAAGTGATATCAGGAATAACAATATCAATACCGAGCATTTCATTCTCAGGTAACATAAGACCAGCATCAAGGACAAAAATATCATTGTCCACTTCTACTATGTACATATTTTTCCCGATTTCTCCGACTCCCCCCAGAGCCACTACCTTGATGTTTTCATTCGTTCGTATGTTCAATTCATATTTCCTCCTACCTGTTGTTTTACGACCTGGATCAGTTAACCTCATTATACTTGAAAATAGAAATCCTTTCCAACAAAATTAAGCTGAAGGAACTTAAACAGTTCTAAAGAAGGTCCATTTAAATACAAAAACGGCTTGAAAAACTCAAGCCGTTTTTTATCATTATTTTTCTACATTGATTAAAGCAATTAAATCGTTTCTCTCTGTTTCTGTGAGAGGAACAAGAGGTAATCTTACAGATCCTACATTTAACCCTATTAATTGTAGAGCTGTTTTAACCGGAACTGGGTTCGGAGCTTTAAAAAGTCCTACCATTGTTGGCAATAACTCTTGATGCAGTTTAGCTGCACGCTTCGTGTCACCATTTAAAAATGCTTGAACCATTTCTTGCATTTCGTTCCCAATAATATGGGATGCAACGGAAATCACCCCTGCTCCTCCAATCGATAGAACTGGTAAAGCAAGACTATCGTCTCCGCTATATAAGTAAAAATCTTCATCTGTATTCGAAATAATGTTCGTCATCGCGCTCAAATCTCCACTGGCTTCCTTTACGGCTACAATGTTTGAGATCTTTGATAAACGAATGATCGTTTCTGGTGAAATATTTACAACAGAGCGGCTAGGGATGTTATACACCATTACAGGCAATGTCGTACTTTCCGCAATTGCTTTAAAATGCTGATAAAGTCCCTCTTGATTTGGCTTATTATAATATGGCCCAACCACCATAATCCCATCTACTCCAAGCTGCTCCGCCTTCTTAGTTAGCTCGATAGATGCATAGGTATTATTGCTGCCTGTACCTGCTATAACAGGAATACGCTTATCTACAACCTTAACAACATGTTGGAAAAGAGCAATCTTTTCTTCCTTTGTTAAAGTTGGTGATTCACCTGTTGTACCCGCAACTACTAATGATTCGGTACCATTTTCAATTAAATATTTGATTAATTGAGTCGTTTTTGCAAAATCGATATGCCCTTTATTATCAAAAGGGGTTACCATTGCCGTCGAAACTCTACCAAATAAAGCCATATTTACACTCCCTTGAGTACATTTAACCCTTTTTATAGGTAGCCTTTTCGGAACCAAAAAGACTACCCTCTCTCTTTAGTAATTATCCATCCGTTCATATTCGAAGGTGTCATTCTCAAGTTGAAAAGCGTCATGTAAGGCATTTACAGCCATTACAAGATCGTCTTCCTTCACCAATACCCAAATGGTCGTGTGACTATCTGCAGATTGTAGAATACGAATTCCTTTTTCCGATAATGCTGATACAATTTTCGCTGTAATTCCAGGGACACCTGCGATACCGGCTCCTACAACGGAAACTTTCGCACAATTTCTTTCCAATTCAGGTTCGTAGCCTAAGTCAGTTAGTATCTTTTCTGCTTTATCGCTCATCTCGTCTGTGACGGTATACACAACGCCATTAGGAGAAATATTGATAAAATCTACACTGATTTTTTCATTTGCCATCGACTTGAAAACTTCTGTTTGTAGATTGTATTGTCCTTTTTTAGCCAAAACCTTAATTTGCGTAACCGGAGCAAGATGGGCAATCCCTGTTACTGTACGTTCTCTAATATCACTACCATGATTGTTTCTACTTATCGATGTAACCAAAGTTCCTGGATTGTCCGTGTATGTTGAACGAATTCTAATCGGAATTTTTGATTGCATCGCAATTTCAACAGCCCGTGGATGAATCACCTTTGCTCCTTGATAGGCCAAGTTACAAACTTCGTTATATGTTACAACCGTTAATGGTCTGGCATTTTCTGCAATTCGTGGATCCGCCGTCATAATGCCCTCTACATCAGTAAAAATGTCGACCCATTCTGCTTGAAGCGCTGCACCTAATGCAGCTGCTGATGTGTCACTTCCACCTCTACCAATGGTCGTTGTATCGCCATTTTTGGTAGCACCTTGGAAACCAGCTACTACAACAACATCATATTCTTTTAATTCTTCAATGATACGGTCGCATTCCATTTTCATGATTTTTGCATTGGTATGGTCTGCACTTGTTCTAAATCCTGCCTGTGCTCCAGTAAGTGAAGTGGCATTTACTCCGTTTTCTAATAGCATATTTGTAAAAACAACGCTAGAAATAGCTTCACCAACAGAGAGCAATAAATCCTGTTCTCGCTTTGTTACTTTTGTTTTAGAGCCACCTATCAAGGATAAGAGAGTATCCGTTGCATATGGATCGCCACTTCGTCCCATGGCTGATACAACTACAACAACCTTGTATCCATCAGATAATGCTTTTTGAATATGCTTTCTCGCATATTCTCTAGCTCCTTCATCCTTTACAGATGTTCCTCCAAATTTTTGAACGATTATTTTCATCGTAACACCTCAATTATTAAGAAAACCTCATGATGTTTATATTCACATGAAGCAAATTATTTAACTAGTCCAATCTTTATTAAGCTTTCAGCAATTTGAACAGAGTTCCATGCTGCACCTTTTAGAAGGTTATCTGATACCACCCACATGTGGAATCCTTTTACTTCGTCTAAGTCTTGGCGAATTCTTCCGACAAATACATCATTTTTTCCAACGCAATCAGCTGGCATTGGATAGATTTGATTGTCTGGATCGTCTTGTAGGACTACACCCGGTGCATCCTTTAACAATGCTTTAATATCCGCTACTGTTGCTCCATCCTGTTCCACTTCGAAATATACAGATTCAGAGTGGCCAGTGGCAACCGGTAGACGTACACAAGTTGCTGCTACCTTTAATTCAGGTAAATGCATGATTTTCTTTGTTTCGTTTATCATTTTCATTTCTTCGAATGTATAACCATTCGCTTCAAACTTATCAATTTGCGGAATCGCATTAAATGCAATTTGATAATGTTTTTTGTCTGATTTTACTGGAAGAATTTTCGGTTCATAACTCTCTTCATTGATGATCGCTTTTGTTTGCTCGTACAGTTCTTCTACCGCTTGGGCACCAGAGCCTGAAACAGCTTGATAAGTGGACACAATCACCTTTTTTAGACCGTATTTTTCAAAAATCGGTTGTAGGGCTACTACCATTTGGATCGTCGAGCAATTTGGATTTGCAATAATTCCATTATGAAGATGAAGATCCCCTTCATTTACTTCTGGTACAACAAGTGGAGTATTCTCATCCATACGGAATGCACTCGTATTATCAACGCAAATCGCACCTCTTTTCACAGCTTCAGGCGCTAATTCCTTTGATACGTTTCCTCCAGCACTGAAAAGAGCGATGTCCACTCCTTCAAAGCTATCTGGAGTTGCTTCTTGGACAATATGCTCTTGTCCGTTAAAAAGGACTGCCTTTCCAGCTGAACGGGCTGAAGATAAAACAGTCAATTTAGAAATAGGGAAATTCCTATCTTCAAGCGTTTTGAGCATTTGCTGCCCTACTGCGCCTGTTGCTCCAACTACTGCTACATGAAATGCTTTTCTTTCTGCCATCAAATGTTTCCCCTTCCATACACTTCAATATCTTATAGTAAGTTTAACTCTAAGAGAGGGAGGGTTAATCAACCTTTTCCCTCTTCTTAGAAATAATTAAATAAAGTCGATTTCACAATGTGAAAAGTTAGATTAAATCTTCAAGCATCATGAAATTTATTCAATGATACCATCTATTTTATCATATTCATACTTTAAAGAAATAAATTTTTGCTACGATGTTAGATCTTTATACCTTTCTACTAGTACAGGCTGTAATTGTTCTCCATTTATCGCAGCTTCGATTGTTTCCGATACTAAAGTCATACGCGCTACTAAAGAATTGGGTTTATTGACAGGGTCATCTTGACCATAAGGAACAAAGTAAATATTCTTTGTGGCCATTAGCCTCATAAGGTTTACTCCGTTTAATCCAAGTGCGTCGTTTGTTGAAATGCCAAGGACAACTGGTTTCCGATTGCGTAAGGTAGCTTTGGCAGCCATTAGCACTGGACTGTCTGTCATTGCATTCGCAAACTTACTCATAGAATTTCCCGTTAATGGCGCAACTACCATACAATCTAGCGGGATTTTCGGTCCTAATGGCTCAGCTTTAACAATCGAATCAATGATTTTATTCCCTGTAATATCTTCGATCCTTTGTACCCAATCTTCCCCTTTTCCAAAGCGTGTATCTGTATTTTTAACAGTATAGGTGACAACAGGCAGAACTTCAGCCCCTGCATTGACTAGTTTTTCAATTTCAGGAAAAACCGCATCATAGGTACAATGGGAGCCTGTTAACCCAAACCCGATTCTTTTTCCGTTTAAGCTCATGTTGCTTACCCCTTTCGTGATTGTAAGTCCTCTTTTAAAACTCTTGAAAGAACGTTCGCCAATATCTGTCCAGCAGTCTTAGGTGCAACGATTCCAGGCAAGCTTGGTGCGAGCAAAGCCTTAATTCCCCTTTTTTCGGCATAGCGGAAATCGGTACCGCCTGGTTTAGAGGCTATATCGATAATTAAAGTATGGGAAGGCATTTTTGATATGACGGATGCTGTAACGATTAAATGTGGAATGGTATTTATACAAATATCAACGTCTTTTACATGTTCTTCGAGGTTTTTTAAATGAAAAGGAGTGAGCGACATTTCTGTTATTCTTGCGATATGTTCCGTTTTCCTTGCTCCCACCTTTACATGGGCACCTAAAGCATCAAATATTCTAGCCACCGTCATACCTACTCTCCCGAGACCGAGGACTAAGATGTTCGAACCATGAATGGTAAAATCAGTGTGCTGAATCGCCATCATGATGGTTCCTTCCACGGTTGGAATAGAGTTATAAATGGCTACATCATCTCTTTGAAACAGCTGAACGAGTCGGCGGTCTGTTTTTTGGGTGATTCCGTCTAGATACGCATTCGTTATTCCAGAATATATTGTGCAATGGGATGGTGTCTCAAGTAAGATTTCTTCTGTTAAATATACCTTTTCATTTGAAAAAATTGTTTCGACCTGACCTTCGAGACTTGTTCCTGCAACTGGTAATATAATCGCATCGATTGTGGCGAAATCTGTCTCATCGATTTTTTCTTTAACTGCACCAGAGAAAGCATGATCAAGTTGTTCAAATCCGATTAATGAGAGTTTTGCATCGAGTTCTGTTAGTCTACGGATAATTTCTAGCTGTCTTGCATCACCACCGATGACTGCTAAATGCAATCCTGTCAGCATAGAACATTCACCTTCTTTTTTAAAGAATCCTAAATAGGAATGAAACATTCATAATGTTTAGAGTGATTGCCTTTTTAGAGGCTCATTATGAATTGTTAGAAAATAGCATATTACGAACTACTCCAACATCATATGTTTGAAATTTGGGATCGGTGAGTTATCCGACTGAATCAGTCAAATTTGGATAGTGAATTAGGAAGTCCTTTTTCCCGACTCTCTTTTTTTAAATAAAAAAAGGACTGACTTTTAAGTCAATCCTCGTCGTCTGGAATGTCGATGATGATCATGTCATTTCCGATTTTTTTGATATGCCTCCATGGCACTCGAACTTCTCCACCTTGGCGCTTGAATCCAAACCATTTTAATGATGGAATAAGTAATGCTCTTATTTGACCGCTTCTTTCATCAATTTCTAAGTCTGTTTGGCCCAGAACCCCTAGCCGCTCGGCCTTCTTCACGTCGACAATTTCTTTGCCACTTAGTTCGCTTAGTCGCATTAGAAAAATCCCCTTTCAATTCCACTCTATATATATGTATCGAAGGATGAGAGATTTTAGAATAAGCTCAGCCGCAAAATAAAACACCCACTGGGCAGTTGATTAGACTAAATTTTTCGGTAAAGCTCCATCTGGACTAATTAAAGAAACAGAGAATTGGTCTGTAAAAATTTTATTGGCTAATTTGTCTACATTGTCTTTTGTGACTTCATCAATTTCTAGCACGATCTCATCAAGAGAACGATGACGTCTTAAGACTAATTCATTTTTTCCGTTACGACTCATACGACTATTTGTGCTTTCGAGGCTGAGCATTAAACTACCCTTGAGTTGTTCCTTACAATTGTTTAACTCCTTAGCTGTAATCCCTTCAGCTTTTAGCTTTGAGAGTGTTTCTTGGATGGTATCAAATAATTCATCCAATTGCTTTGCACCTGTGCCTCCATAAATCGTAACAATTCCACTATCTTGGTAAGAAGAATGATATGAGAATACGGAATATGCAAGCCCTTTTTGCTCACGTACATCTTGGAACAAGCGAGAACTCATACTTCCACCTAAAACGTTATTAAGGATAATCAAATTATAAATATCCTCATGGCCAACCTGAAGACCTTCGTAACCGATACATAAATGAGCCTGTTCCGTTTCTTTTTTACGAGCTAATCGATTCGTATGGAATGTTGGCTTCGATTCAACTTGTTCTTGTTTTCCGCCTTCATAGCTACCGAAATATTTCTCTACTTCAGCAATAAAAGTATCTGAGATGTTTCCAGCAATGGAGACAACGACATTCTCCGGCGTGTATGTATGATGCATATATTCCTTTAATTTTGCTCCACTAAATGTTTCGAGTGTCTCTTCTGTACCTAAGATTGGATAACCTAGAGCGTGATTTTCGTAGATTGCTTTGCTTAGTAAATCGTGAACAATATCGTCTGGAGTATCTTCATACATTTTAATCTCTTCACAGACAACCTTCTTTTCTTTTGCTAATTCTTCTTCAACAAAAGTAGAATTGAAAAACATATCAGCTAAAACATCTAACGCAAAACCAGCATGGGCATCGAGAACCTTCGCGTAATAACAAGTATATTCTTTTGAAGTGAAGGCATTTACTTGTCCCCCAATGCTATCAAAGGACTCCGCTATTTCACGTGCTGTTCTTGTTTTCGTTCCTTTAAAAAACATATGCTCAAGGAAATGAGAGATCCCATTATTTTCTGGTGTTTCATTACGCGAACCTGTCCCAATCCAAACTCCGATTGCAACAGAACGAACAGTAGGGATGTTTTCTAGTACGATTCTTACTCCGTTTTGACATGTATATTTCTTTATCACAATGACTCCTCCTGTTTCCAAAACACGATGCTAATATCGTTTCTATTTCTTTAGCTTGTCTTTTTAATCCCTTTTTTATCCAAGATAACCATTAATCCTAACTTATTAGGTTCTTGAACGAGATTATCTTTCTTCACTAATTAACTCCGATACAGTATCTAGTTCGAAATTTTTCCCCTTTATTTCTTTAATTAATTGGTCTAACGCTTTTTCTGTTGAGGCTGTTGGGTGCATTAATACGATGGCCCCAGGATGAACTTTAGTCACCACACGCTGAATAAGCACTTCAGGTGTTGGTTTTTGCCAATCGATTGTGTCTACACTCCACATAATGGTTCTTAAATCGTATTCAGCTGCAATCGAAACAACTTCATCACGCATACTCCCACTTGGGGGTGCAAGTAAGGTTGGTACTTTACCTGTAGTTGCTTTAATAACTTCATTTGTTTTAGATATTTCCTGCCTAAGCATTGCACCAGATAAACGTTTCATATCTGGATGAGTGTAAGAATGATTTCCTACTTCATGCCCTGCTGCTACAATTATTTTTGCTAGTTCTGGATTGTTTTTCACCCATCTTCCTTCTAAGAAGAACGTCGCACGCACATGATTCTTTTTCAAGGTAGCTAACATTGGCGATAAATACTCATTTCCCCAAGCAACATTAATGATTAAGCTTACCATTTGCTTCTCAGGGTTCCCCTTGTAAATCGGACTAGGAGGAAGATCTGTTAAATGAATGGAGGGCGAAACTTCAGTAAACACGAGTCTTTCCTCATTAAACTCCCCAGCCTTTTTCATTTTCTTATAGGAAGCATCTATGTCAATTTTCAATCCATTAATTCCAGGAATGGTCTTCCATACTCGGTCAATCTTGGCATCAATTGCGGGTTTTTCATATTCCTTTGCTTTGAGGCTAATTTCCTCATACAAAGGGTCGGCTTTTTTACTTGTTAAAACTGAATCACCCTTTAACTTTACCAAATACTGATCAGTAAGAGAATTATTGACGATTAATACCCCAAGTAAAATGATCATAGCAATATATGCAAACTTTTTCATTTTATTTGCCTCCTTCCATAACAAATTATGAAAGGTTAGGACAAGGTAGAACATTGAAATGCGGAGGCGGCTTGTTTAGCCCCGACAAGCGCTGGAGCTAGACATCTTCCTAGTAGTCGTACGTAATACACAAAAAAGCCAGGGCTTGCCCTGACTTTTTAAAAGTATAGGAGCACAAAAAATCTTTACGTGAGTGAATACTCCTTAATTCTGTGCTTGTTCGTTTTGTTCTCGTTGCTCTTTAAGAACGGCTTTGCGAGATAAGTTGACACGACCTTGCTTGTCAATTTCGGTTACTTTTACAAGAAGTTCATCACCTATAGCGACAACATCTTCAACTTTACCTACGCGCTCTTCTGCTAATTCTGAAATATGAACTAAGCCATCTTTGCCGTTAAAGATTTCTACAAATGCTCCGAATTTTTCAATTCGTTTTACTTTTCCTAAATACATTTGTCCTACTTCAACTTCACGAACGATGTCTTCAATAATCTTCTTCGCTTTTTGATTCATTTCCTCATCTGTAGAAGAAATAAAGACTGTTCCATCTTGCTCGATATCGATTTTTACATTTGTTTCTTCGATAATTTTATTGATTTGCTTACCGCTTGGTCCAATAACATCACGAATCTTATCTGGATTGATATGCATCGTTAAGATCTTTGGAGCATACTTAGAAAGCTCATTCTTAGGTGCAGAAAGTGTTGCAAGCATAGAATCAAGAATTTGCATACGTCCCTTTTTCGCTTGTAACAATGCTTCTTCAAGTATCTCACGAGATAGACCATCAATCTTGATATCCATTTGAAGTGCCGTAACACCTTTAGCAGTACCAGCTACTTTAAAGTCCATATCGCCTAAATGATCTTCCATACCTTGGATATCTGTTAGGACAGTATAGTGTTCTCCAGACTTCACAAGTCCCATCGCAATACCAGCTACTGGAGCCTTAATAGGTACCCCTGCATCCATCATCGCTAAAGTACTTGCACAAATACTTGCTTGAGAAGTAGAACCGTTTGATTCTAATACTTCTGATACAAGACGAATTGTATATGGGAAATCACTTTCCTCTGGAATAATCGGCTCTAAGGCACGTTCTCCAAGTGCACCGTGACCTATTTCACGACGACCTGGTCCTCTGATAGGGCCAGTTTCCCCGACACTGAAGCTAGGGAAATTATAGTGGTGCATAAAACGTTTCTCTTCTTCGATTCCTAATCCATCAAGAATTTGCACGTCACCTAGGGCACCTAATGTACAAATACTTAATGCTTGAGTTTGACCTCTCGTAAATAGACCTGAACCATGCGTACGAGGTAATAACCCAACTTCAGAAGATAACGGACGGATTTCATCAGGATTACGGCCATCTGGACGAACCTTATCTTCCGTAATAAGTCGACGAACTTCCCCTTTTACAAGTTTGTCCAAAATTTGTTTCACTTGCTTCAAAGTATCATCGTCTACTTCTTGCTCTTCATATTTTGCTACTACGCGATCTTTAACAGCCTTAATTGCATCTTCACGCGCATGCTTTTCCTGTACCTGAATCGCTTGAATCATGTCTTTTTCACATTCGTTACGAATTTCAGCCTCTAATTCTTCATCTAAAATATAAAGTACGACTTCCGTTTTTTCTTTGCCGACTTGAGCAACGATTTCTTCTTGGAAGGCAATTAGACGCTTAATTTCATCATGACCGAACATAATTGCTTCGAGCATTGTTTCCTCTGGTACTTCTTCAGCCCCAGCTTCAACCATGTTTATCGCATCTTTTGTACCTGCAACAACAAGGTGAATATCACTTTTTTCTGCTTCTTCCACGTTCGGATTGATGATGAACTTCCCATCAACACGTCCCACTGTTACTCCGGCAATTGGTCCTTCAAAAGGAATATCAGAGATAGATAATGCAAGTGATGAACCAAACATTGCAGCCATTTCGGATGAGCAATCTTGATCCACACTCATTACGATGCTGATAACTTGTACTTCGTTACGGAATCCCTCTGCAAAAAGTGGTCGAATCGGTCGGTCGATAAGACGACTTGCTAATATCGCCTTTTCACTTGGACGACCTTCCCTTTTAATAAATCCACCCGGAATTTTTCCGACTGCATATAGTCTTTCTTCATAATTCACAGTTAATGGGAAGAAATCTAATTTCTTCGGTTCTTTTGAAGCTGTTGCAGAACTTAGCACAGCAGTATCCCCATAGCGGACTAATACAGCACCGTTTGCTTGCTTAGCAAGCTGGCCCATTTCGACGGTTAAAGTACGACCAGCCCAATCTATAGAAAAGGTCTTCTTTTGTTCCATTCTTTTTTAACCCCTCTCTTACTAACTAACTATTTAATGTAATACATTATTTTTTATAATAAATTTCATCTAACTTTTTGCTAGAAGACAATTATATTCAAAAGTAAAATTTAGATGCTTCGTTTAGGTTTATAACCTAAGAATAGCGTACCTCTATAGTATGTACATCTTTTTTCAGACTTAAAATAAACGAGTATGTATTAATTTTCCAAGTTTTTCATGCTAACAAAAAAGCGGGAAGAATCCCGCTTTTCCTTGTCTAGCTTCAAAGCCTAGACCCTCGAGGTCACAAGCCAATCCACTCTGAAAGGTAAAGAGCACCTTTCTGAGCGGCTCGTCTTGTGCTTGTCGGGTCTAACAAGGCTCTTCCGCTTTTCATCTTTTAACGACGTAATCCAAGTCTTGTGATTAACTCACGGTAACGTTGAACATCTTTGTTACGAAGGTAAGTTAAAAGGTTACGACGTTTACCTACCATTTTCAAAAGACCGCGACGTGAGTGGTGGTCCTTCTTATGAGTACGTAAATGTTCATTTAAGTTGTTAATCTCTTCAGTAAGGACAGCGATTTGAACTTCTGGTGAACCAGTATCGTTCTCGTGTGTTTTGAACTCATTGATAAGTTCATTCTTACGTTCTTTAGTGATTGCCATCCGTTTCACCTCCTAATTCTTAAATCCCCGAATGCTTCAGCAAGCGTCGGTGACTCGACTTGCCAAGCAAAGGTTCATATTATGGCGTGAATGATTTAACAAATCAATTCACGTTTATTAGAATACAACTTTTTGCGACAAAATGCAAGTGGAAAGTGCCAAAGCGCAGGCGACTTGGTTACGGACTAGCAAGTTTAGACTACATCTTGCGTTCCAATTATTTTCTTAAAATATTCAATGGCATTTTCCTTGTCTCTTTCAATCTGTTGAACAAGCTCTTCAATGCCAGAGAACTTCTTTTCAGGTCGAATTCGATTATGCCATTCAATTACTACTTCTTGTCCGTAAATATCATCATTGAAGTTAAAAATATGGACTTCAATCGAAGGCTTTGGAGCTTGCTCTTCTTTAAAGGTTGGTTTATAGCCGAGATTACAAACCCCTTCATGCCATACTCCATTTACGAGAATCCTCACGGAGTAGACCCCAATTGGAGGAATAAAAAAAGCATCGTCAACATCTGTGTTCGCCGTTGGAAATCCAATCGTTCTACCTCTTTTATCTCCATGGATAACAATGCCAGATGTCGTATAATATCTCCCTAAATAAGCAGGAAGTTTTTCTAACTGTCCTTCTTTAATCAAGTGACGGATAAATGTAGAGCTAATCTTCTCGTTCTCTAAGGTAAGCTTCGGAATAACTGTAACTTCAAATTTCCCATGGGAATGAACTGGTAATGTTTCCATCGTTCCTTTTCCCATTTTCCCATATGAATAATCAAATCCAGCAACAACATGAACGACATTTAGTCCAATCAAATATTGTTCAACAAATTCCTCTGGTAAAAGACTGGCAAATTCTTTCGTGAAATGAACAACGAATAAATAATCGATATTTAATTCCTCTATTAATCTTGCCTTTTCTTTTATCGGAGTAATATACTCCACATGTTTTACATTCTTTTGCAAAACAACGGATGGGTGGGGATCGAAAGTCATTACTGCGCTCTTTACCCCTTTTTCTTCGGCAATCTCACGAACGGTATTGATTACCTTCTGATGTCCTAAATGTACTCCATCAAAGAAGCCTAAGCCAACCGCCATTGGCGAAAACTGTCCGGGCTCAATTTTGTATGGATGATGAATATGAATAACTTCCACGCGATTCTCACCTATTTCCTACAATACCGACTTTTTTACGAAATATATATAGCCAGCTTTTAAAGTTGGCTATGAGTTCTCTTGTATTTTCAATACTTTTGTTGGCTTCATTAGCCCTTCCTTAAGAGGATGTGCTTGATAGATCGCTAACGCTGTACCATCTGGCGTTTCAACCACAATTGGTCCCTTTTCATTAATAAATTCGTCAGGGATTGGTAAAGCTGCGCCATTTTTTACTTTCTCAATTAATTTATCACTAATTTCATATTTCGGCAAATAATATAAAGCCGATTCTATCGGTCTTAACACCCTCTCAATAGACCCTTCGGCTGTTAATTTTTCAACATCTTCTAAGGTAATACAATCCTCAAGAGTGATCTGTGCGGACTTGATTCTTGTTAGGTCGGACATATGGGCTGGATAGCCGAGTTCTTCACCGATCATAACAGCTAGCGTTCGGATATAAGTGCCTTTGCTACACGATACTCTGAAGCGAAAAGAAATCGTTTCACCTTCAAAGCATTGTCGCTCATCTAATAGTTCAATGTCATAAATGGTTACTTGTCTTGATGGACGTTCTATTTCGATTCCTTGGCGTGCGTACTCATATAATCTTTTCCCATTTACCTTTACAGCAGAGAACATTGGTGGGGTTTGGGTAATCTCCCCTGTTAAATTCGCTAAGCATGCGAGAATTTCGTCTCTTGAAAATTCCCGTTCAACTAACTTGCTTTTTACTACTTCTCCCCCAGCATCCTCTGTCGTCGTTGAAAAACCGATCGTGACTTCGCCTTCATAGGTTTTTCCCGCATCTGTTATGTATTCAGCAACCTTTGTGGCACGACCGAGACAAATTGGTAGAACACCATCCACTTCAGGGTCTAACGTGCCTGTATGTCCAATTCTTTTCATGCGAAGAATTTTTCTCAGCTTAAACACACAATCATGTGATGTCATTCCTCTTGGTTTGTATAGTGGTAAAATACCTTCCATATAAAAACCTCCGTTTTCTTTATCTTTCTTGTTGATACATAGTCTTCTCAACAGAAGCTCTGTTAAAGGTGGATGTCGAATTTATTACATTGAAAAATAGGGGGAAAAATTCCGGCTAAATCAAGAAATGCACCTATTTCTCTATAAATAGGCGGGAATTTTACGGTTAAACTATACATTTTTCATGATTTTAATGTTTTTTAGGTCAATTAGCAGAAAATTTCCGCTTATTTTACCTATTAACCATTAATTTTTCAAAATAAACGGAATTTCTCCGATTAAGTGGGTGCGTCTATCGGAAATTAAAAAATCAGCAATAGCCAATAACAGTTCCTCAACAAAAAAAGAGATAGACATCCTCGTCTATCCCTTCGTTTTGTGGTACCTGGTACTTATTGAAAAAGAACCCGAGCTTATTCTTGCTCGTCATTATCCTTAGAATGATTCTCTTCCTTAATTTGATATAGAAGGGAATCAATACGATTACCGTAATCTATTGATTCGTCAAATTCAAAAGTAATTTCAGGCGTTTTGCGCAAACGGATTCTTTGCCCGATCTCTGATCGGATGAATCCTTTCGCTTTCGCAAGACCTTTCAACGTGTTTTCTCGTTGTTCCTCATCACCTAACACAGAGATAAACACCGTTGCTTGCTGGAGATCTCCAGTAACCTGAACATCAGTAACGGTCACAAACCCGATCCGCGGGTCTTTAATCTTCCGTCCGATGATTTCGCCTAGCTCTTTCTTCATCTGTTCTCCAACACGATTAGATCTAAGGCCCATTATAGTCACCTCTAGTCTGATAGAAAGTGTAAGTGCGACTCCTTGAATCAAGCTGCAGCTTACACTTCATAAAAATAATTATTTTATAATGAGAACGAAAATTCTCAACCTATAACCACTCTATATCTGTTATGGTCCTTTCAATTTCAGGAAAGGAATCAATAAAATTTAGAGCGTTTTGCAGTTCTGTTTCAGTTGAAACTTGCGAAGAGGTTACGGCTACAATGGCAATCTTTGTTCTTTGCCAGACGTCTTGAAACTCTACTTCGGATACAGAAATATTGAATCTCTGCTTAAGTCGAGTCAAAACCCTTTGCAACACGGACCGCTTATCTTTTAGAGAATGTGCATCATAAATAATACACTCGCAAACCGCAAGGCCAACTATCATTAACGTTCCACTTCTTCCATAATATATGCTTCTACGATGTCGCCTTCTTTTACATCATTGAAGTTTTTAATTGTAATACCGCACTCATAACCTTGTGCAACTTCCTTTACGTCATCCTTGAAGCGTCTTAAAGCATCAATTTCTCCTTCAAAAATAACAATTCCGTCACGAATTAAGCGCACTCCGCTATGACGAGTAATTTTACCGTCAGTTACATATGAACCAGCGATTGTTCCAACTTTGGAAACCTTAAACGTTTGACGAACTTCAGCTTGACCAATAATCTTTTCTTGGAACTCAGGATCCAGCATCCCTTTCATCGCAGCTTCAATTTCTTCAATCGCTTTATAAATAATTCTGTGTAGACGAATATCTACATCTTCTGATTCAGCTGCACGCTTCGCATTATTATCAGGGCGAACGTTGAATCCAATCACTATTGCATTTGAAGCGGCTGCCAATGTGATGTCAGATTCATTAATCGCTCCAACACCAGTATGGATAATTTTTACGTTTACACCTTCCACTTCTAGCTTTTGGAATGCAGCTGCTACTGCCTCAACTGAACCTTGAACGTCAGCTTTTACAATAAGATTTAAATCTTTCATTTCACCTTGTTTAAGGTGGTCAAACAGATTATCAAGACTAATACGTGTCTTTTCACTTCTTTGTGCTTGAAGAGCTTGTGTAGCACGAGCTTCTCCAACCTGGCGAGCTGTCTTTTCATCTTCAAAGACAGCAAAGCGATCCCCAGCTTGAGGTACGTCATTTAAACCAGTAATCTCTACAGGTGTTGACGGACCAGCTTCTTTTACACGGCGACCAAGGTCATTGACCATTGCACGAACACGCCCAAATGTATTACCAACTACAATTGGATCTCCAACTTTTAATGTTCCATTTTGAACAAGAAGGGTCGCAACTGAGCCACGGCCTTTATCCAATTGAGCTTCAATAACAGTACCAATCGCTTTGCGATCTGGGTTTGCCTTATACTCTTCTACTTCACTCACAAGTAGAATCATTTCAAGTAAAGAGTCAATTCCTTCACCAGTTAAAGCAGAAAGAGGAACAAAGATTGTTTCTCCACCCCATGCTTCAGGGATTAAGCCATGTTCAGTTAATTCCTGCATTACACGGTCAGGGTTTGCAGCTTCTTTATCAATTTTGTTTACTGCAACAATAATTGGTACTTCAGCAGCTTTAGCATGGTTAATTGCTTCAACTGTTTGAGGCATTACACCATCGTCAGCAGCAACAACAAGAATGGTGATATCCGTGATTTTCGCTCCACGTGCACGCATAGTTGTAAACGCTGCGTGTCCAGGTGTATCAAGGAAAGTAATTTTCTTACCATTCTCTTCTACTTGGTAAGCACCGATATGCTGTGTAATCCCACCAGCTTCTCCAGCTGTCACTTTTGTATTACGAATAGAATCAAGCAATGTTGTTTTACCATGGTCAACGTGTCCCATGATCGTTACAACAGATGGTCTTTCTACTAATTCAGATTCCTCATCCGGAGTGAAATATACTTCTAAATCAGTAACGTCGACCTTGATTTCTTCTTCTACTTCAACTCCATATTCTGAAGCTATTAATTCAATCGCATCTTTATCAAGATCCTGATTAATCGTAGCCATTACGCCAAGTAAGAATAATTTTTTGATGATTTCAGAAGGCTCACGATGAAGTTTCTTTGCAAGCTCCGCAACTGTAAGAGAGTCACTAAAAGTGATTTTAGCAGGAAGCTCTTTTTCTTTTTTCTTAGGAGGCTGAGTGTTTACTTGCTGTTGCTGTTGATGCTTCCCTTTATTTTTTTGGTTCTTGTTATTTTTATTTTTAAAATTGTTGTTTGGTTGGTTTCCTTTGAACACTTTGTTTTCCTTTGATTGTGTTTCTTGTGCGACTTTTTTACCATCACGGTTTTTCGGAGCAGTCTTTACCTTCACTGTAGAAGGACCAACGTTTTTGTCTTCTTCCTCATCTGCGATGACTGCCTTTTTAGGCTGTTGCTCTACTTTTTTCTCAGGTGCTTTTTTCACTTGAGAATTTTCTTTTTGAGGTTGTTTTCCCTCTTTTTTGTTGTAAAGACGGTCTAGTTGCTGAATTGTATCATCTTCGATTGTTGTCATATGATTCGAAACCTCTATATTCATTTCTTTTAATTTTGTAATTACGTCTTTACTGGAAATATTATGTTTCTTCGCATATTCGTAAACTCGTATCTTACTCATTATTTCACCCCCGCAAGAATTAATCGAGCAATTGTTTCAGCTTATTTGCAAACCCTGCATCTAACACAGCCACAACGACACGGGCTTCTTTTCCTATCGATTGTCCAAGAGAGTCGCGACTCTCTACCATTCGGACTGGAACGGAATAGGATTTGCATTTATCCGTCACTTTTTTCGCAGTGTTAGCCGATGCGTCCGCAGATAGCAACACAAGCTTTGCCTTGCCGCTTCTGATTTCTTTAACGACGAGCTCTTCACCTGAAATAATTTTACGTGCTCGATTGGCTAAGCCAAGCAATGACATCCATTGATTTGATTTCATTAGGATAGTCGTTTCTCCTTATTTACTAACTCGAGTAACTCATCATAAATTGAATCGTCTATATCAACCTCAAGGTGATTTTTAAGAGTGTTTTTCTTTTTTGCTAAAAGAATTGCGTCCTTGTCTTTTGAAAGATAAGCACCTCGGCCGTTTTTCTTCCCCGTTAGGTCAATGGACACTTCACCCTCTTTCGAACGAACGATGCGAACGAGTTCTTTTTTTGGTCGCATTTCACCAGTAGCGACACATTTACGCAAAGGAACCTTTTTTCTAGTGTTCATTCATCCGTCACCTCTTTTTACTCGAGATTATCCTCATTTTCATACTCTAAGCTTAGATCTGTATCTAGCTCATCATTGTCATCTTCCTCATCAAACAAAAGAATTCCTTCTTCTCTTGGGAAAATGCCTGCTTCTCTTGCATCTGTCTCTGACTTGATGTCAATTTTCCATCCAGTTAACTTTGCCGCTAGACGAGCGTTCTGACCACGCTTTCCAATAGCTAAAGACAGTTGATAATCAGGAACAACAACTGTTGTCGCTTTCTCTTCCTCACTAACGATAACGTCTAACACCTTAGATGGGCTTAAAGCATTCGCTACAAAAACAACAGGATCATTTGACCACTTCACGATATCGATCTTTTCACCCTTAAGTTCATTAACAACAGCCTGAACTCTCGCTCCCTTTGGACCTACACAAGAACCAACTGGATCAACCTCTGGATTTTCAGAGTGCACAGAAATCTTCGAGCGATCCCCAGCTTCTCTTGAAACGGATTTGATTTCAACAGTACCGTCATAAATCTCAGGTACTTCAATTTCAAATAATCGTTTTAACAGACCAGGATGTGTACGAGATACAAAGATTTGTGGACCCTTCGTTGTTTTTTCTACCTTTGTAATGAACACTTTGATACGATCATGTGGTTTGTATCTTTCATTTGGCATTTGTTCATTTGCTGGTAAAATAGCTTCAATTTTCCCTAAGCTCACATAGATAAACTTAGAATCAACACGTTGAACGATACCAGTCATAATATCTTCTTCCCGATCAATAAACTCAGAATAGATAATACCACGTTCTGCTTCTCTGACACGTTGAGTAACTACTTGCTTAGCCGTTTGCGCCGCAATTCGACCGAAGTCTTTTGGTGTTACTTCAAGCTCTACTACATCTTCAATTTGATAGTTTGGATTGATATGACGAGCATCTTCAACAGAAATTTCCAAGCGCGGATCAAATACTTCATCCACTACTTCTTTACGAGCATAGACTTTCATTGTGCCTGTACCAAGGTTTAAGTCTATTCTCACATTTTGCGCTTGATTAAAGTTTCTACGATACGCGGATATTAATGCCGCTTCAATCGCCTCAATAATTACATCTCTTGAAATTCCTTTTTCTTTTTCAAGTATATCAAGAGCATCAAGCAATTCACTGCTCATTTGAATATATCCCCCTTTAGATCACTATAAACTGATTGTTTATGTTTTTTTGATTGAAGCACGAACTATTAAGAAAAAGTGACTGCAAGTCGCGCATTTGCGATTTTATCAAACGGAATTTGCACGGATTTTTTCCTAGTCTTGATTGTCATCTCAATCGTAATCTGACCGTCTGCGAATTCTTTTAAAACCCCTTCAAAGGTCTTTCCGCCATCGATTGGCTCATACGTTTTGATAAACACATTTTTTCCAATTGCCTTTTCATAATCCTTATCCTTTTTGAGAGGTCGTTCTGCACCTGGAGAAGATACCTCTAAAAAGTAGTTATATGGAATTGGGTCAAGTTCATCAAGCTTTTCACTAAGCTTTTCACTAACCATTCCACACTCTTCAATGTCAACACCATTTTCTTTATCAATGAACACACGAAGGAACCAATTTTTCCCTTCCTTTACATACTCAATATCTACTAATTCGAGATTAAGTTCATTAATAATGGGACTCACGATTTCTTCTACTACTTCAATTACTTTACTCATATATTCCCTCCTAACTTTATCTGTATAGAATTGCATAAAGAATGAAAAGGAAGAAGTTTATCTGATTACATACGGCCGGTTATGTATAAGCTTACGAGTAGTGATGATGCCGCAAAAGTTAAGCACTTAGAACATCATCACCTACCAAAATTTATCCTACACAACACGAAAGAGTGGGGTAGCCCCACTCTTGTAAACGAGAGTTATCGATAGTATTTCCAATAAAACTATACCATAACCAATATTTTTATGCAAATGAGAACGCATTATTTACTTGACAGTGACAGAATCATTCATCAATTAGAACAATGATAATTGATTCTGATCTGGCATTCCAGTTAAGCAACCATGATTATCTAAAAACTCCATAATCGTTTTAGAAACTTTTCCCCGTTGCTGTAAGTCCTCTTTTGAAAGAAATTCTCCGTCCTCTCTTGCTTTCACGATGTTAATCGCAGCATTAGTCCCAAGACCTGCAATTGAGTTGAACGGTGGAATTAATGAATTTCCATCAATAATAAATTCTGATGCACTTGAACGATATAAATCTACCTTACTAAAAGTAAATCCACGTTCGTTCATTTCCAAAGCTAGCTCTAGAACAGTTAAGAGGTTCTTTTCCTTTGTAGATGCTTCTAAGCCCTTTGCATTGATTTCTTCAATTTTTGCACGAATAGCTTGAGAGCCCTTAACCATAGCATCAATATCGAAATCTTCGGCGCGAACAGTGAAATATGCTGCGTAATAAAAGAGCGGATAATGCACTTTAAAATAAGCAATTCTCACTGCCATTAGAACGTAAGCAGCCGCGTGGGCTTTAGGGAACATGTACTTAATCTTCTTACATGAGTCGATATACCACTCTGGCACCTCGTTTTTGCGCATTTCCTCTTCCATCTCATCGGACAGTCCTTTACCTTTACGAACCGATTCCATAATTTTAAACGCAAATGATGGCTCGAGACCCTGATAAATTAAGTAAACCATGATATCATCACGACAACCGATTACTTCACTTAATGTACACGTACTGTTATGAATCAGCTCTTGCGCATTCCCCAACCAAACATCGGTACCATGGGATAGACCTGATATTTGAACAAGCTCTGAGAATGTTTTCGGCTTTGTATCCTCCAACATTTGACGAACAAAACGTGTGCCAAATTCAGGAATTCCTAGAGTACCTGTTTTACACATAATTTGTTCTTCTGTTACGCCAAGAACTTCCGGACCACTGAAAATTTTCATTACATCTTTATCGTCAGTCGGAATCGTCTTCGGGTCAATTCCACTTAAATCCTGGAGCATACGGATTACCGTCGGATCATCGTGTCCAAGAATATCAAGCTTCAATACGTTATCATGGATGGAATGGAAATCAAAATGAGTTGTTTTCCATTCAGAATTGCGGTCGTCAGCTGGAAATTGAATTGGCGTAAAGTCGTAAATATCCATATAATCAGGGACAACGATAATTCCCCCTGGATGCTGACCTGTTGTTCGTTTTACACCGGTACATCCAGTAGCTAGTCTCTCAATTTCGGCACCGCGCATCTGTAAATTGTTATCCTGTTGATAAGCTTTTACGTAACCAAAGGCCGTTTTATCGGCTACCGTACCAATCGTTCCTGCACGGTAAACATATTCCTCACCAAACAGTACCTTTGTATAGTTATGAGCACTTGGTTGATATTCCCCTGAGAAGTTCAAGTCGATATCGGGTACCTTATCCCCTTTAAAGCCAAGGAATGTTTCGAACGGGATATCATGTCCATCTTTTTTATACTTCGTACCGCAATTTGGACAGTCCTTATCTGGTAAGTCAAAACCTGAACCAACCGAACCATCATTGAAGAATTCAGAATGCTTACAGCTTGGGCACACATAATGTGGCGGTAGTGGATTCACTTCCGTAATTTCCGTCATCGTCGCAACTAACGACGAACCGACCGAACCACGGGAACCAACAAGATAGCCATCATCCAGTGATTTCTTTACGAGTTTATGTGAGATAAGATAGATAACGGCAAAACCATGCCCGATGATACTTTTCAGTTCTTTTTCTAGGCGCGCTTCAACGATTTCTGGTAGAGGCTCTCCATAGATTTTCTTTGCCATATCATAACTCATCGAACGCATCTCATCTTCTGCACCTTCAATTCTAGGTGTGTAGAGATCATCCTTAATTGGTTTGATGTTATCAATCATATCTGCAATTTTATTCGTATTCGTCACAACAATTTCCTTCGCTTTTTCCTTCCCAAGGAAAGAGAAAGCTTGCAGCATTTCATTCGTTGTTCTAAAATGCACATCTGGTAGATTATGACGGTTAAGCGGGTTTGCCCCACCTTGTGAATTAATTAAGATCTTTCTGTAAATCTTGTCATTTGGGTTTAAGTAATGAACATTTCCTGTTGCAACAACAGGAATCTCGAGCTTTTCTCCTAATTTAACAAGATTTTGAATAATATCTTCTAGCTTACTTTCATTTTGCACAAGCTCTAATTCAATTAAATGAGAGTAAACCTCTTTCGGATGCACCTCAATATAATCATAGAATCTTGCTGTTTCTTCTACTTCCTCAGGTGCTTTTTGCATCATACCTTCAAAAACTTCACCTTTATCACAAGCTGAACCGACAAGTATTCCTTCGCGATATTTTTGAAGGACTGACCTTGGAATACGTGGTACACGGTAAAAGTAATTGATGTGAGCAATGGAGATAAGCTTGAATAGATTTTTCAACCCTGCCTCAGTTTGCGCAAGTAAAGTGCAGTGATATGGACGTGCCCTTTGATAGGCATTCCCTTTACCCATGTTGTCGTTTAATTCATCATGATAGCTGATTCCTTTTTCAAGAGCTTCTTTTAACATAATGAGCAACAAATACCCTGTTGCCTCTGCATCATAAATGGCACGGTGATGCTGAGTTAATTCGACATTAAACTTTTTCGCCAATGTATTTAAGCGATGGTTTTTCATTTCAGGATATAGGAAACGAGCTAATTCTAATGTATCAATAACTGGATTAGTCGCTTTTTCTAAACCGCTTTTTTTATAACCGACATTTAAGAATCCCATATCAAATGATGCATTATGAGCAACCAATACTGCATCTTCAGCCCACTTGTGGAAGTCTCTTAATACTTCTTCCACCTCTGGTGCGTTTTGTACCATATCATCAGTAATTCCCGTTAAATCAATTGTAGTTGCAGACAATGGATGATGTGGATTAGCAAAGGCTTCAAATCGGTCGATAATATCCCCATCTTTAATTTTAACTGCTGCTAGCTCGATGATCGTGTCGTATACAGCTGATAATCCAGTGGTTTCCACGTCAAATACAACATACGTATCCTCAGCCAGAAGACGATGGGCATCATTATAAGCAATCGGCACTCCATCATCGACTAAATTAGCTTCAATTCCATAAAGAATTTTGATATCATTCTTTTTCCCAGCTCCAAACGCTTCAGGGAATGATTGAGCACCAGCATGGTCGGTAATCGCGATTGCTTTATGGCCCCATTTTTTTGCTTGGGCAACAAGACTACTAACAGGACTAACTGCATCCATTTGGCTCATTGGTGTGTGAAGATGGAGCTCTACACGCTTTTCGCCATCTTTTGCCGTATCTTGTCTTCCAATTGGTTTTATTTCATTTAAGTCATTCCCGATCATGACCAAATCACGGACAAATGTATCATTTTGAATACTACCACGAACTTTTAGCCACATTCCCTTTTGAACTCGTTCAAATTGAGCTGCATCCTCTTTATCACGAGAGAACATTTTTACCATGATTGAACTTGTATAATCGGTAATCTTAAAGGTTAAAAGGGTTCTACCACTTCGCAGTTCTTTCGTCTCTGCTGCGAATACATAACCTTCGATCGCAATGCGACGTTCTTCGTCAACAATATCAATTAGTTTACGGAAATCAGCATCGTCTTTGATCGTAAGTCCGATCTGTAGTGGACCAGATTGTACTTCAATCCCTGCTTCTTTTTCCGCTTCCTGTTTTTCCATTTCCATTAATGCTTGTAGACCGCGTTCTTGGTCTTCTCGTTGTTTCGCTTCTAAAAATTGTTCATATTGTTCATTTGAGGCCTGTTCATGGACTTCCGTGTCAATGACTACAGGAGGAAAACCAAGTTGTTGGTAAGAAGTCGAAATTATTTCTGCGTATTTCTTCTTAATTGCAATTCCTTCTAAATCGTTCGTCACCTTTATAACTACCTTGTTCCCTATAACGTTTGGAATCTGCTCATTGAGTAATTTTAATAAAGGTGGCGCCATTCCTTCAAGTTGCTGGATACAAATACTCCAGTAATCTAAAACTTGCTGTTCTGAAGCTTGTTGGTTTGTTACTTGAATGGAATAGGAGGTGCTAGCAATATGAGAGAAAGTTTTCTCGAGTTGCGAGGTAAAAAGCGTAAATACGTTTCTTGGTAAAATTTCTTCAAATTTGAAATGAAAATGCCATTTTCTTGCTTGCCTTTCAACCATGACCTTATCGATTTCTGCATTGGTAAAATGAGAAATTGTTTGGTCGTCTGTTAGTTGTAATTGCTGGAGCAAGTGCTGGAATGCTTCTTTTTTGTCAGAGGCACCGCTCATTCACTCTCTCTCCTCTCTATTGGTTCATCTATTTTTCTGTCGATTGTGTCGATTTGGTTTGTTTGTTTTTGAGTTGTTTCACGAAAGTAATTATACCATAAAGTTCGGTTTGTGAGATTTTTGTCGAATTAGAAAAAATAATTGCGAAAGGATACATTTTCTTAAAGTTATTTAACTCTTGCGAGTTGATTTCCGCTCCAGGCATTCGCTTTCCGCGGGCAGTCGCCGAGCCTCCTCGTCGCTGTCGCTCCTGTGGGGTCTCGGCTGATCTGCTACTCCCGCAGGAGTCTCATGCCTTCCGCTCCAATCAACTTTAAGTGCAATCAGATTAAGAATGCACACATACAATAAAATCTTAACTATAAACACTTTAGTTAGATATTTCTAAATGTCTATTACTTAAATTTCTATAAAATATCTCTAACAAAAACATACAGAATAATATCGACAAACTCTTATTTCTCTCTTGTGGAGAAACAACTTCCAACAAAAAGGGGCCTCAGTTTTGAGAGACCCTTTAACTTTATAGATTTGAAAGTAGTTGTTTTACTGTATCTAGTAGTTGGTCTTTGTGGATTTCGAGCATTTCTCCGGTTTTTCTTACTTTTAATTCTACTATACCTTCTACAGCTTTTTTTCCTACTGTAATACGAATTGGTAAACCGATTAGGTCTGAATCTGCGAACTTTACACCTGGTCTTTCTGCGCGATCATCGAACAGGACTTCAAAACGTTCTTGCTTAAAGAAGGAATATAATTCATTAGCTAGTTTTGCTTGTTCTTCATCCTTCATGTTAATGGCAATTAAATGCAACTCAAATGGTGCAATATTCGCTGGCCATACTAGACCTTTTTCATCATTAAATTGCTCAGCAACTGCCGCCATCGTTCTTGAAACACCAATGCCATAGCAACCCATGATCATCGGCTGAGCCTTACCATTTTCATCAAGGTAGGTTGCCCCCATAGCTTCACTGTAACGTGTACCTAATTTGAAGACATGGCCAACCTCTATTCCTTTTGCAAAGAGAATTTTTCCTTGTCCATCTGGAGAAGGATCTCCTTCTTGAATAAAACGAAGGTCCGCAAAACGACTTACTTTGATATCCCTTTGTGGATTCACATTTACATAATGATAGTTTTCTTCATTTGCTCCGCATACGCCATTCGCAATATATTGGACAGCAAAATCTGCAACAATTTCTACCTGTTCTACATTAATAGGTCCTAGTGAACCGATTGGACAGCCAAGTACCTCTGTGGTAACTTCAGGATCTGCAAGTTCCACGCTTCCCGCTTCAAAAAGATTCTTTAACTTAATATCGTTTACTTCATGGTCACCACGAGTAAGTACTAAAACATATTTTTCATCTACCTTGAAAAGTAATGATTTAATACATTTCGTTGAATCTACTTTCAGGAAAGAAGAAACTTCTTCAATCGTTCTTTGATTTTCAGTTAACACTTTTTCAAGTGTTTTTTCTTCCTCTTCAGCCTTCTCATAGTTAACGACAACTGGCGCCATTTCAATATTTGCTGCGTAATTAGACGTATCCGAATAGGCAATCGTATCCTCGCCTACATCTGATAAAACCATGAATTCATGAGTATCCTTCCCACCCATAGCTCCCGAGTCTGCAATTACGGCACGGAAATCTAAATTACAGCGCATGAACACATTGGTGTATGCTTGGAAAAGTAATTCATAAATCTCATCTAAGCTACTTTGTGAAGCATGAAAAGAATAAGCATCCTTCATAATAAACTCTCTTCCACGTAGTAATCCAAAACGTGGACGTTTTTCATCACGAAATTTCGTTTGGATTTGATAAAGAGTCAAAGGCAATTTTTTATACGATTTCACTTCATCTCGTACAAGACTAGTGATAACCTCTTCGTGTGTTGCCCCAAGAGAGAATTCACGACCATGACGGTCTTTTAACCGCATTAATTCTGGACCATATGTATACCAACGACCTGACTCTTGCCAAAGCTCTGCTGCCTGAAGTGCAGGCATTAAAAGTTCAACAGCACCTGTGTCATCCATTTCTTCACGAACAATTTGCTCAATATTATGTAGGACCCTTTTTCCAAGTGGTAGATAGCTGTATACACCACTTGCGTTTTGTCTTATAAAACCTGCTCTAAACAACAGTTGATGACTTTTTATTTCTGCATCTGATGGTACTTCACGAAGAGTTGGTATAAGCGTCATACTCTGTTTCATCTCAAAAAGCCTCTCCTCTAAATACATATATTTGTTTATATTAAATTGGCTACCTCTATAGAAGAGATAGCCAATAAACTTATAAGAAAAACCGTTGTATGTCATTCCAAGTAACAACAAGCATTAGGAGCATGAGTAGGGCGAAGCCGATGAAATGGACCATTCCTTCTTTTTGGCGGTCAACCGGCTTTCCTCTCAAACCTTCGACCGCGAAAAACATGAGTCTTCCTCCGTCTAAGGCTGGGATTGGTAGTAGGTTCATTATTCCTAAGTTGATGCTAAGTACTCCTGCCCATTTCATCAGGTTCATGATACCTGATTTGGCAACTGTATCGGTTGACTGATAGATTCCTACAGGACCTGAAAGTGCATCAATGGAAAACTGACCAGTTACGAGTTTCCCTACCATTGAGAAAATTTCTTTTGTCCATTTATAGACTTCCTCTGCACCGTAAACTACAGCTTTTAGCGGAGATTTTTCCATAGGACTGTATACTCCAATAATTCCGATCGTTTCTCCATCTTCCACTTCCTGCCTCTTCGGTGTTACAGGAATCGTCATTTCTTGTCCATTGCGCTCAAGATGAAATTCTAATTCTTTCTCCGGATTCTTTTGAATAACTTCGACAACATCGTTCCAGCTAGTTATTTCTGCTCCATCGATAGAATAAATAATATCCCCTTCTTGAAGCCCTGCTTCTCGAGCGCTTCCATCAGGTGTCAATTTACCCAACATTGGATCGGTCGTTGGAATTCCTTGAATCAAAGCAATAATAACAAAAACGACAAATGCTAGAATAAAGTTCATCATCGGTCCTGCAAATATCGCCATCGTTCTTTGACCGAGTGTTTTAGATGCAAATTGTCGATCGTATGGTGCAATTAAGCTATCTTTGCCATTCTCCACAAATACTGCAGTACGACTAATCTTGAAAGTTTGAAGAATTTCATCTTCACCCTCTACATATCCTTTGATAATTAAATCATGTTCAATATCTGCATACTCTACTTCAATAATACGTAGATCAGGATACTTTTCTTTGTTATTCAGAATGATTTTGCTTACTTCTTCATTACTATCAAACATCAAGCCGACCCGGTAACCTGGTTTAATTTCAACCATTTCCGGGTCTTCACCAGCCATACGAACATATCCCCCAATTGGAAGGAGACGAATCGTATAGACCGTATCATTTTTCGTAAAGGAAAAGAGCTTCGGTCCCATCCCGATCGCAAATTCACGACAAAGGATACCTGCTCGTTTTGCGAAAATTAAATGTCCTAATTCATGAAAAAAAACTAACGCTCCAAAAATAATAATAAAGGCTATTACTGTACTCAAAATATAACCACCTTTTATTGTAGAAGTGAGTTCACGTATGCTCTTGTCTCTAAATCAACCTCCTGAATAAGAGAAAGATTCGGATTCATAACTGGTTTATGAGAGCTTAATGATTTTTCAATGAAATCCTCTATTTGAAGGAAAGTAATCTTTCCATCTAAAAAGGCTTGCACCGCAGTTTCATTGGCTGCGTTCAAAACAGTTGGAAGTGTTCCTCCAATTTTTCCAGCTTCAAAAGCGAAATGGAGACAACGGAATCTTTCTATGTCCATCTTTGAAAAATGGAGCTGACCAATTTCGGCTAGATTAAGGCGATTAGCAGTCTTTAATGGCAACCTGTCTGGATATGTTAAGGCATATTGGATTGGGACTCTCATATCCGGTGTTCCTAATTGTGCAATCACACTACTATCGTGGAATTCAACCATGGAATGAATAATGCTTTCTTTGTGAAGTAGGACATCTATTTTTTCATATGGAATATCAAATAGCCAATGTGCTTCAATTACTTCTAAGCCTTTGTTCATCATTGACGCTGAATCAATTGTAATCTTTGCACCCATAGACCAATTTGGATGGTTTAAGGCCTGTTCTACAGTTACATTCTGCAATTCTTCTCTACTCTTGTCTCTAAAACTTCCACCTGAAGCTGTAATAATGAGTTTTTCTATGTTCTTTTCCTTTTCTCCCTGTAACGCTTGAAAAATTGCTGAATGTTCACTATCCACAGGAAGTAGTGGAACACCGTATTTTTTTGCTTCGTTCATGACCAAATGACCTGCAGTAACTAATGTTTCCTTATTGGCAATACAGATTGTTTTTCCATTCCGAATTGCTTCAAGTGTTGGATATAATCCTACACTACCGATAACTGCATTAAGCAAGATGGAAGCTTTCGGATATGTAGCAATTTCGACTAGACCTTCTGCACCGTAAGTAAACTTGATGTTAGGAAACTCATTTCTTAAACTATCAGCATCTTCCTTATTCACTACAGATACAATTTCAGGTTTATTTTCTACAATGATTTTTCTCGCAAGTGTAATATTACGTCCCACCGACATTGCCACTAGATGAAACTCGTTAGGATGTTCTTGGATAATATCTAACGTTTGTGTCCCGATGGAACCTGTTGCTCCTAATAAACTAATATATTTCACCAAATTCACTCCTGATAAGAAAAGCGCAAGGCGCCAGCCTATCGGCGACAAGCATAAGACGAGCCGTCGAGAAGGTTGTTCTTTAACCTTCTCGACGGATTGGCTTATGACCCAGGAAAAAGTGTATTATTTTTTTCACTCGAGCCGAGGGCGCCTGAAGCTGGACAATTCTCAAAGTTGAAATTTTAAAATGAAAGTAAGCCACTATTCTATAATAAATAAAAGAAGTTTAAAAGCGGCCATACAAATAAGAGACTGTCAAAACGGTCTAATATCCCACCGTGTCCTGGAAGTATGGTACCAGAATCTTTGACATTATAATGTCTTTTCAATGCAGATTCGACTAAATCGCCAAGCTGCCCAAATATTGATAAAACAATTGTTAAAATACCAAATTCAAGGAAAGTCGTAGGGATATCAGTAAAAATAACAAAAAGAATTGAGACAATAACGGCCCAGATGATACCGCCGAAGAAACCTTCAACTGTTTTGTTAGGACTAATTTCTGGCCATAGCTTTCTCTTTCCAAAAGCACGTCCCATAAAGTAAGCCCCAGAATCCGTTGCCCAAATCATGAACAATGAATAGATAATGTATTCAATTCCTGCTTCTCTCGTTTCAATAAAATAGAAGAAGCCTAAGCCCACATATACAATCGCGATTATAGAAAAGCCAACATCATCAAAGGTAAACTTATTTTTTGTGATCACTGTATAGCTTAGAAATAGTAAGACCGCTATAGCAGCAACCTCAATCTTTGTTAACGTAATATCTGGCCAAACCCCTTCCGGTAACAAGATTATCCATAATACAATTAATGAAATAATGCCCGGAAAGGAAAAAATCTTTAGATTTCTCATTTTTAACAATTCATACAATGCAACAGATGCCAATAAATAGGCTAGTAAAACAATTGGCAGTCCACCTAATATAACAATTGGTAGAAAAACGGCTGCTGCGATAACTGCTGTAATAATTCTTTGTTTCATTATTATATATTCAACACCTTCGTTATACTCCACCAAATCGTCTTTGGCGATTTTGATATACTTCTATTGCCTCCAATAGATGATCCTCATTGAAATCAGGCCAAAGCACATCCGTGAACCAAAACTCTGTGTATGCCAATTGCCAAAGCATAAAATTACTTAAGCGAATTTCTCCACTCGTTCTGATTAAGAGATCAGGGTCTGGAGTATTCTTTGTCATTAAATAAGTTGAAAAAGAATCCTCATTCAACATTTCTTCACTTATTATACCACGTTTGTAATCATCTAAGACACGTTTGACCCCATCGACAATCTCTGCTCTACTTCCATAGTTGAGGGCAAAATTTAATACTAATCCATCATTTCCTTTTGTTGCGTTCATTGCTCTTTCAATCGCCTTTAGAGTGTGGGATGGCAAGCTCTCTTTATAGCCCATCATCTCAACTCTAACATTCTCCTCGACCAACTCTGGCAAAAACGTCCCTAGAAATTCTTCAGGGAGCTTCATCAAGTAGTCAACCTCAGTTTTCGGACGCTTCCAGTTTTCTGTGGAAAAAGCATAAAGAGTGAGTCTCTTAATTCCAAGCTGATTAGCAAGCTTGGTCATTTTTCGCACCACTTTCATCCCTTCATGGTGACCAGCAATTCGAGGCAACGCCCGTTTCTTCGCCCATCTACCATTTCCGTCCATAATGATCGCTACGTGAGCTGGGATAGTCTGTTCTTTTATAACTTCTATCTTATCTCGGAGAACGGAAGAATTTTTCGTGTTCTTCCAAGGCTTCATTTTATCTAACATTATTTCTGCTCCTCCAAAGGATGATTTTTCTCTGCTCCTGGTATAGTCGGCACAATCTACATCTATTATTTTATGAGAAAAACAGATCCTTAAAGTCAATATATTCCACTATTTTACCTTTTCTGCATCTATCATACCAAAAATTATGGTTCTTTTCTCAAACTTTGTTGCTATTAGATCTAAAAATAAGGATTTATTGAGAAGAAAGCATGCAAATTAGGATAGAATAGATTTTTCTCTAAAAAAAAAAGATGTCTCTAATAAAATATGTACATGCCAACCCATTTAAGACACAGAAGCAAATAATAAAAGAAAAACCCCCTAAAGATTAGAGGGCCTGAGGAAGAACCTTATACTTCTAAAATTTCTTTTTCTTTATCTTTAGTAAGATTATCTACTTTTGCAATATATTCATCCGTAACCTTTTGAATATCATCTACATATCCACGAAGTGAATCTTCAGTGATTTCTCCGCTTTTCTCAAGTTTCTTAAGATCCTCGTTTCCATCACGACGAATATTACGGATTGCAACTTTTGCTTCTTCCGCTTCCTTCTTAACAACTTTCACAAGATCCTTACGGCGTTCTTCTGTTAATTGAGGAATCATTAAGCGAATCACGCTTCCATCATTCGTTGGTGTTAAACCAAGATCAGATTTCAAAATCGCTTTTTCGATTTCTCCTAATACAGATTTGTCATAAGGTTGAATCACTAGTAAACGAGCTTCTGGAACAGATACACCTGCTAATTGGTTCACAGGAGTTGGTGCTCCATAGTAGTCCACAGTAATTCTATCTAAAAGAGAAGCATTTGCACGTCCAGCACGGATACTTGCTAGCTCACGAGTATAAGCAGAAATCGCTTTTGTCATTCTGTCTTTCACATTGGCAATGACTTGTTTTGGCATTAATTTTTCCCCCTTACAATAGTTCCAATTGTTTCACCTAGAACAGCTCTTTTAATGTTTCCATTCTCCATGATTGAAAAAACAATGAGTGGGATATCATTATCCATACATAAAGACGATGCTGTTGAGTCCATAACGGCTAATCCTTCTTTTAACACATCTAAATAAGAAAGTTCATCGTATTTCTTCGCATTAGCATCAATTCTTGGGTCAGCAGAATACACTCCATCCACATTGTTCTTCGCCATGAGGATAACATCTGCTTCAATTTCTGCAGCACGTAACGCTGCAGTTGTATCTGTAGAGAAGTATGGATTTCCTGTTCCAGCAGCAAAAATGACAACTCTCTTTTTCTCAAGATGACGAATCGCTCTTCTACGGATGTATGGTTCAGCGACCTGTCTCATTTCGATAGATGTTTGAACGCGAGTTTCTACACCTTCTTGTTCAAGGCTATCCTGAAGAGCTAATGAGTTCATAACCGTTGCAAGCATGCCCATATAATCAGCATTTGCTCGATCCATTCCCATTTCTTCGCCAATCTTTCCACGCCAGATATTGCCACCACCAACCACAACGGCTACTTCAACACCTAATTCTGCTATATCTTTTACTTGATTTGCCACTGATTTAATTACGGTTGGATTAATTCCAAAACCTTTTTCTCCGGCTAAAGCTTCACCACTTAGCTTTAAGACAACTCGTTTGTATTTTGGACTGCTCATTGGAACCTCCATATGTATATTTCAATTTCCTTGAAGTCTATTGTATCCACGAAGTCGAACGCGACCTCCAAGGACAAAATTGTTTCTTTTTACTTTTGAAAAGAGGGAACACAATGTGTCCCCTACTTTTTAGATAAGAACGCTGTCTCAAGTTAGAGACAACTTATCTGACTGTCAATTATTTTTTAACTTGGCTCATAACTTCTTCAGCGAAGTTATCTTCACGCTTTTCAATACCTTCTCCTACTTCATAACGTACGAAGCTACGGATTTTTCCGCCTTTTGATTCAACAAATTGACGAACTTTTTGATCTGGGTTCTTAACGAATGTTTGGTCGTTAACACACACATCTTCAAAGTATTTTCCAAGGCGTCCTTCAACCATCTTCGCAACAATGTTTTCAGGCTTTCCTTCGTTTAATGCTTGTTGAGTAAGAACTTGACGCTCACGCTCTACTTCTTCAGCAGATACTTCGTCACGAGAAACAAACTTAGGGTTTAATGCAGCGATGTGCATAGAAACATCCTTAGCAGCATCTTCGTCAGTAGTACCTTCAAGAACACTTAATACACCAATGCGTCCACCCATGTGTAGGTAAGCACCGAATGCATCGTTATCAGTTTTAGTTTCAATTACAAAACGACGTAAAGTTAACTTTTCACCGATTTTAGCGATTGCAGCGTTAATATGAGCTTCAACAGTAGCACCGTTATCCATTGTTTGAGCAACAGCTTCTTCTACAGTTGCAGGCTTCTTAGCAAGTAAATGATCTGCTAATTCTTGTACAAGTGTTTGGAAACCTTCGTTTTTCGCAACAAAGTCAGTTTCAGAGTTAACTTCTAAGATTACAGCTTCGTTTCCGTTTACTTTTACAGTAGTAAGACCTTCTGCAGCAATACGGTCACCTTTTTTCGCAGCTGAAGCAATCCCTTTTTCACGTAAGAAGTCGATTGCTTTTTCCATATCACCATTTGTTTCTGTTAACGCCTTTTTACAGTCCATCATACCTGCGCCAGTTTTTTCACGCAGTTCTTTTACCATTTGAGCAGTAATTGCCATTTTAGTTAATCCTCCTTAGGTATATGTATCGTTATTTTTTGCAAGACTAGCGAAAGCTAATCTATGATTTGTAAATAATTCTCAAAAAAAGGTGATAAAGAAGGGTAAAGCCCTCTTATCACCTTCATTCAAGCAAATCTATAAGTTGTCTAGCTCCAGCGTCTAGCCCCTCGAGGTCACCAGTCAATCCGTCAAGAAGGTTAAAGAACAACCTCCATGTCGGCTCGCCTTGTGCTTGTCGGGTCTGACCAAGACGCTTCAGCTTTTTAATTATGCAGGTGTTACTTCTTCACCTTGCTTAGCTTCTAAAATAGCATCTGCCATTTTAGCTGTTAAAAGCTTAACTGCACGGATAGCATCATCGTTTGCAGGGATAACAACATCGATCTCATCTGGATCACAGTTAGTATCAACGATACCTACGATAGGGATGTTTAATTTGTGAGCTTCTGCAACAGCGATACGCTCTTTACGAGGATCAATGATGAATAAAGCATCTGGAAGTTGCTTCATATCTTTAATACCGCCTAAGAACTTCTCAAGACGCTCTTGCTCTTTTCTTAATTGAACTACTTCTTTCTTTGGAAGTACTTCAAAAGTACCGTCTTCAGACATTCTTTCGATATCTTTTAAACGTGCAATACGCTTTTGGATTGTTTCAAAGTTTGTTAATGTTCCACCTAACCAACGTTGGTTAACAAAGTACATTCCAGAACGTTCTGCTTCTTCTTTAACAGAATCCTGAGCTTGTTTCTTTGTACCTACGAAAAGAACTGTACCGCCATTAGCAGCTAATTCTTTTACCCAGTTATAAGCTTCTTCAACCTTTTTAACTGTTTTTTGTAGGTCGATGATGTAGATGCCGTTACGCTCTGTGAAGATATATTTCTTCATTTTTGGGTTCCAACGGCGAGTTTGGTGTCCGAAATGTACACCAGCTTCAAGCAATTGCTTCATAGAAATTACTGACATGTGTTTTTTCCTCCTAAATGGTTTTGTTTGCCTCCGCTCATATCATCTTTAGTCAAAAACTGTCTTACAGACAGCACCAATTGCCTAAATCCATGAACGTGTGTATTAACACCATTTGTTAATATAGCATATGTATGAATTCGAATCAAGTCATTCTTGATCATTTTGTCGTAATTTGAATAATAACTCTATTTCGGTTTTTCCTTTATTAAGTCTTCTTGCGATATCCTCGATTGATAACCCTTGCTTTTTTAGTAAAAGAGCCTGGTAATAGAACGATTGCGAATAGAGATCCGTAGAATTATTATCATTTTCTTGATTAACTGGCTCTTGTGGAGCAGGAGGTGTTTTATGTTCTAGTTCTTCTTCTTGATTAATTGTTTCATTGGAAGACGGTGTTTTTTTGTACGCTTGAACTGCTTGATAAACGTTGCCTTTTCTTGGTGATGTTCGTTCTAGTTTCACATCTTCCTTTTTCAGTGCTTCTCGAATAGGTTCATTAGATGTTGTTGGCTTGGCAGTCATCTCTCTAACCTTATTTATGAATCTTTCATTTTCTTCAGTCATTTCCATTAAATAAGAGGAAATAACCTCTTCCATTTCCTTAATGAGTTTTTCTTGCTTTTTTTCTACTTCTAGGAGTCTATTTTGTCGCAAATATAGAATTGCGATACAAAATAGGGCAACGACATTAAGAACGATACTAAATATTATTAAAATTGTCATACGATCCCTCTATCCACTGAAATCCACATGCGTACCTTTATAAGGGTGTTTTTCTTTTTTCTGATGGTGTTTCTCTTTCTTTTCACCATGTTCACCCGAGTGTTGATCCTGATTTCTTTCTTTTTGAAACCTAGCAATATCCTTTTGCTCCTGCTTCAAAACCGTCTGTTCTTTCTTTATATCTTCCTTTTTCACATTATCAGTGGCAAAGTCAGTTTGTAATTGACCTCGTTGTTGCATCTGCTCTTGTAATTTCTGCGCATCTAGTGTTCTTGGAAGTGCAACCTGCATTTCAATCGCTTTGAGGCTCATCTTCAACCACGTCCTTTTTTACATAATACTCAGTTAAGGTTCGCGAAAACTACTTCTCATTGATATATAGCAGGTCATCAAATTGGTTCGAAGACTATTTCACTATTTCTTATATAAAATCTAACATACGAGTGCGTTGTTTGAACTAATCTTGAATATTTTCCGAAATTCAAACTCGTGTTAGGATGAACTTTATCGTATACGAAAATACTGAAATTGCTTCGATCACTTTTCTCCAACTCTATTTCTTCTAACTGCCAGTGAATATTTCTCAACTGCTTCTCAAGCTGAGTTTTTGTTGCTCTTTGCTTAAGCAGAAGTTCTTTTTCTTGTTCGGTTACTTGTCCTTTTTGTTTAAGAGTAGCCAAAATCTTATTTTCAATCAGTTCAAGTTTTTTGACATTTTCAGAAATCTGTTCTGATTCCTCTTTGAGGCTTAATTCCTTTTTGTCAATTGATGGGTCATAACCAACTGCAAGACCAGTCTTTGTATAGAGATCGTTTCCAAGTTCCTTCACATAAATATCTTTTCCAGCGAGCAAAGTACCGCCGATAATATGACCGTTTTTGCAATAAATGGCTCCTTTGGCCTCAATACTACTATGCAAAGATGAAGTATGAATTATAACATCCTGTCCAGCTCTTATAGCTGCCTGGTTTAAAAAATTGGCCTGAATACTTCCACCTGCAACCACATTTCCACGATTCCCTCCAGCAATCCCACCAGAAATAAGAATATTTCCTCTTGCTACTAGCTGTGCCCCTTCTACGAGACCGTAGACCTTAATATCTCCACCTGCCACCACTTCATAGCCTGTTGGGACATTACCGCGGATAACGACATTTCCCACGAAATTGACATTACCTGTTTTTAAGTCTAGGTCTCCCCTCACTTCAAAAACAGGGTTAACCGTTATGGATTTGTGGGTAATACTTACTTGCCCATCAATTGTTGATATAAATTGACTTCCATTTTGAATCACATTTTTCCCCGGTTTAACCTTTAATGGTTTCCCGTCTCGGGCAGGAATTACCTTTCCAGTCACAGCAGTCCCATTAACACCAAATGTCTCTGTGACCGCTGAAGCCAGAACTTCACCCGTTTTTACTGACGGAATATCAAGAACCTCTCGGAAATTCACCTTTTCTTTCTGCTTTGTTTCTTCTTTCTTAAATTCAACAGTCAAATATGCATCTTCACCATGCTGGGGAGGAGTCCCTTCAGCAATTAAAAGTGGGTATTCGATATTCGTTGGATCAATTGCAATCTCTTGAAGTTTTGTTTGAATGATACCAAAAACAACTTGATGCTCCTTCAAAAAATTTTCTAGCTCACCTATTGAGATGGTTAAATCTTCATCGTGATGCTCGTGTAATTCAATATGAGCTTCCAATTGATTCTTCGAAATCTTTACTCGAAACGGAGTATCCATTTTGCCAACCCTCTTTCTAGTTATATCTATTTAGTTGTTAATCTGGATGCTAAACCATTTTGCTTAGTGATTGTCTCAATTTAAAAATTGCTTTTGAATGAATTTGTGAAATTCTTGAAGTAGACAAATCCATGACTTGTCCAATTTCGGTTAATGTTAATTCCTCTTGGTAAAACAAGCTAAGAACTAATTGCTCATTCTCATTAAGATGGGCAATCATTTCTGCCATTTCTTTGATGAGTTCGTCTTTAACGACTTTCTCTTCAGGAATCTCCGCCTTTGTATCCTTAATTGCGAAGGTTTGTCCATCTTTCTCTTCTTGCTCACTCGGATTCTCGTCAATCGATAATACACTGGCAAAGAAATGTTCGTTCATTGTCGTCACGACTTCTTCTTCAGTGAGATTTAATTCGCTCGCAATGTCCTTTGCCGTGACATTTCTCATCAGCTTTTGCTCGAGTTTCCCGATGGCAGCCTCTATTTTTTTCGCTTTATCTCTTGTGCTTCTCGATAACCAATCTTCTTTTCTTAAACCATCTATAATGGCTCCCCGTATTCTAAAGGAAGCATAAGTATCAAATTTTAAATCTCTCGAAGGGTCAAACTTTTCGAGAGCATCATACAGTCCAATTAATCCTAGACTATGGATATCATCTCTAGATACGTTTCGCGGAAGGCCAACAGACACCCTTTGAACATGATAGCTGACAAGGGGCATGTATTTTTTCACTAACAGATTTCCCGCTTCTTCATCTCTTGCAGAAATCCATTTTTCCCATATAATTTGTTCCTCAGCTGTCAACACAATTCCCATCGTAACCTCCTAGGACCATCGACAAGTTGGATGGTAAAATTCAATCTTAGGACATAATGAACTCTATTCTATTATATCAAATTAATGGTGAGCATATTAGATGTCTTCAAATTTGTTCACGACCAATATGAAATATTTTTGGCAATAATTGTTTTACAGAAAGGCTCTTTTCGCAAAAATTGTTGCATTTAGATAAATTGATTTAAATGATTAACAATATATCTTTTTAAGGACAGTAAATGCCAGCGAAAAGAGCCGTGCAAAAAAATGTGTCGCACTAAACCACTTGAAGGTGGCAGCGCCTTGTAGGTGGTGTAAATGTCGGCTTTAGGACATTTACGAAAAAAACAACAATCAATGAGAAAACAGCGTACAGAAAAAATCAGCCCTTTTTAAAAAGGACTGATTCCACCACTATAAATCTCTGACCCCTTTATTAACGGTACGAATATTAAGCAAGCATGTTTTTGGATCAAACTCGATCGTTCTTCCGCTACTGCCTCCAACATCCTCTGCAACTAAGCTAATTTTCAACATAGCAAGCTCTCTCTTAACTGCTTCGACATTTCGAGGACCAATCCGCATCATGTCGTTGCTACTCGTAAATTGAAACATTTGAGCACCGCCAGCAATTTTTGCTTTCATGGAATAGCTCCGTGCGCCTAAATCAATCATTCGGCTAACAAGCTCCTTCACAGCAGTATCAGCATATTTCGCTATGTTCAATATTCCACTTTTTGCTAGTGAGGAATCAGGTAACATTACATGAGCTAATCCTGCTAATTCCTTCGCCTGATCGTAAACGACCACTCCAACACAGGAACCAAGTCCAGAAGTTCGAATGAGATTAGGTGTCGTCACAATGTTCATATCAGCAATCCCGACTTTCACGATTTGAACAGTATCATTCATCTTCAGCTACTCCTAAAGCTTTAAAAATCGTCTCGAAGGAGTCTGGATCGGGCAAAAGAAAAAAATGCCCTTTTACACTTTCCGAAGAATGGGTGTCATCATCGTCTAAAGCAGTGTCAATTACAATTGCATAATCACTTACTTGAGATAGTTCAATTAAGCCAAAGCTAATAATTGCACCAACCATATCTATACTTAACGCCGGGACTGAAGGGTATAAATCCAAATTTGTAAAATCGGATAACGATGACAAATACGAACCAGATAAAATATTCCCTAATTCCTGCAAAGCAGACATTGCTAATTCATTATATGGTGGGTTTTCAAATGAAAAATGGACATCATCAATCATTTGTTTAATAAAGGTATTTGCCTGCTCTATAGAAAGAACAAAAAACATACTACCAGGTGCGTCTCCCTCAATCCTTAAAAAGACGCTTGCCACGATATTTTCAGGACCACCAGCCATGTCCATCATCTCATCAAAAGAGACCACTCTCACCTTTGGTACTCTCATGTCGATTTTTTTATTCAATAATGTGGAAAGAGAGGTGGCGGCATGGCCGGCACCGATATTTCCCACCTCTTTTAGCACATCTAGATGGACAGTAGAAAATTTATCGAGGAAACTCATCTATTTATCCTTCATTTCCGTAATTAGTTTTTAGATCATCACGTTGTAGAATTTTTTCAAGATCTAATAGAATAAGCAATCGCTTATCAAGCTTCGCAACACCATTGATGTATTCAGCTGCATCAACACCTACTACTTCAGGCTGTGGTTCAATCGCATCTGCTTTAATATCAATGACATCATTTGCAGTATCAACAATTAAGCCTACTTCCATATCATCAAATGACACAATGATGATTCTAGTGCTATCTGTGTATGCCACTTCCTCTATATCAAAACGAAGACGTAAATCAAGAATTGGCGTAACGACTCCTCTTAAGTTTAAGACACCTTTAATATAAGGATTTACACCAGGAACTCTCGTAATATGTTCAATCTTTTCGATGGAGTGTACTTTGTTAACAGGGATTGCATATTCTTTTTCTTTTAGTTGAAAAACAATGTATTTTAAGTCATCTGTTAAAGTCTCGGTCATTACAGTCACCTTCCTCTTCTCCTTTAAGATTCCTTATTTTATCAAGGCATTACAATCAACGATTAATGCTACTTGTCCATCACCAAGAATGGTTGCACCAGAAATCGCAAAAACATTTTGTAAATAGTTTCCAAGTGATTTAAGAACGACTTCTTGCTGACCAATAAAGGAGTCAACGACTAGTCCAGCCATCTTGTCACCTTTTCTGACGATGACAACAGAATAGAAATCATCTTCTTCGCCTTGTGAAGGAACCTCAAAGATATCCTTTAGGAATAAAAGTGGAACTACTTTTCCACGGAAATCAATCACTTTTTGATTGTGTGCGTTTAAAATTTCATTCTTTTTCACGATCGCTGTTTCGATAATCGATGAAAGCGGAACAGCGAATTTCTCTTTTGCAATTTCCACGAGCATGACAGAAATAATCGATAATGTAAGTGGTAATTGAATAGAGAAGGTTGAACCCTTTCCTTCTTTCGAATCGATTGAAATGGATCCTCCGAGTGACTCGATTGTGTTTTTCACGACATCGAGACCAACTCCACGACCAGATACATCAGAGATCTTATCAGCTGTAGAGAATCCAGAAGCGAAAATTAAATCGAATACTTCTTTATCCGATAAAGTCGCTGCTGTTTGTTCAGAAATGATTCCATTTTTAATTGCCTTTTCAAGTACCTTACGACGATTGATACCTGCTCCATCATCATCGATTTCAATAAATACGTGATTTCCACTATGGAATGCTTTAAGAACAACGGATCCCTCTTCGTTCTTTCCATTTGCTTTACGCACTTCTGGTGTTTCTAAGCCATGATCCAATGCATTTCGAATTAGATGAACAAGTGGGTCTCCAATTTCATCGATTACAGTACGATCTAATTCTGTCTCTGCGCCAATGATTTCAAGATTCACTTTCTTACCAAGATCTCGGGCAAGCTGACGTACCATTCTTGGGAATCTATTGAATACCGTTTCAACAGGTACCATTCTCATATTTAAAATAATATTTTGTAGGTCTCCTGTAATTCTCGACATTCTTTCAACAGTCTCATGAAGCTCTTGGTTTTTTAAGTCATTGGAAATCTGTTCTAATCTTCCACGGTCAATGACAAGCTCTTCAAACAGGTTTAATAATATATCTAGTCTTTCAATATTGACACGGATCGTTTTATTGTTTGGTTGTTTCGTTGTTGAACTAGTAGTTGTAACTTTCTTTTCCTCTTCTGAAGTCTCAACATTAGATGGCTTCGCAACTTCATCAACAATTACTTCTTCCACTACTTCCTCTTGATTACTTCTGTTCCCATCAAGAGAAATTGGGGCAATTTCAACCTTCTCAACTTCAGATACTTTCATGACCATTTTCTGCAAGTCTTCTTGAGATTCCTTAGAAACAATAGATACAGTAAATTCTTGATCAAATTGTTCTTCCTCTAATTGGTCTACAGATGGAGTTGATTTAATAACTTCTGCAACCTTCTCTAGCACTTCAAATACCATGTAGACTCTTGCAGCTTTTAATAGGCAATCTTCTCTTAAGCCGATCGTAATTTCAAACGCTTCGAAACCTTGTTCTTTAGATTGTTGTAGAACTGTATATTCAAATTCATCATAATTACTCTTTGCTTTTGCTGATACAGGTGCGGTAGCGGTAGCAGCCACTTCTAATTTAGCAGTTGCTTTAGAAGGGCTTTCACCCTTTTCAATTAATTTAAGTTTTTCGACTACTTCTTTTACATCTCTCTTACCATCTCCACCATCTGCAATCGAGAATACCATTGCTTCCAAATCATCGGTAGCTTGAAAAACAACATCTAATAGTTCAGGTGAAACTGATAGTTTATGATTGCGGATAGCATCTAGTACGTTTTCCATTTGGTGAGTCAAGCTTGCTAAATCCTCATAACCCATTGTTGCAGACATACCTTTTAATGTATGTGCAGAACGAAAAATATCGTTCACAATGTTCAAATCCTCTGGATTTTTTTCTAAGTCCAAAAGTCTTTCATTACAACTCTGTAGATGCTCTTTGCTTTCTTCTATAAAGACTTCTAAATATTGGTTCATTTCCATTTGTCTTACCCCCCTCGACTTGTAAAGAGGTTCAAAAAGTCCGAGAAAATACTTTTTCGTGACTTTTTGAACACACTCTATATATATCTCAAAATTGTTTCAGCAATTTTTTCTACATTTTGAACTTCGTCAACTAATTTTGTTGCTGCGGCTGCCTTAGGCATTCCGTAAACAATGGATGTCTCTTGAGATTCTGCAATAGCTGTGACTACCCCAGTTTTCTTTAATTCGATTAGTCCTTGTGAACCATCAGAACCCATTCCAGTCATAATCACTGCAATTTTCGAGTACGTTTTGATATCGCTAATCGATTCAAACATGACATCAACTGATGGTCTATGACCACCTCTTGGTGGAGTAACATCATCTAATTGGATTTTTAAGCTTGTCCCCATTTCCTTGACAGTTAAGTGGAACCCCCCCGGAGCAATATAGATTGTCCCTCTTTCAGCAATTTCTCCATCGACCGCTTCTTTTACAATACATTCTGAGAGAGAATTAAGTCTTTCTGCTAGGCTTTTTGTAAAGCCAGCCGGCATATGCTGCACGATAAATACTGGTACATCTATATTTTTTGGAAGTCTCGTTACAACTTGCTGCAATGCTCTAGGGCCACCAGTCGATGTTCCTATACAGATAAGCTTTTTTGAAATAGTTTTTTCACGGGTCCCAGATAATGGTCCCTTTCGTTCTATTTTACTACATTCCTCAGAAGGTGGAATAGTTCTTTTTACACAATCGTCGTTTGAATCCTTTGATAGCTGGGTTAAATTCGCCTTACTAGCAGAAATTACCTTTTGAATTAACTCTTCTTTTACTTTATAAAGATCTAGAGAAATTGCTCCAGATGGTTTTGCAATAAAATCAATAGCACCCAAAGCCATAGCTTGGATAGTATTTTCCGCACCTTGCTTTGTCGTACTAGAGAGCATTAATACTGGTACTGGGTGCTCATTCATTATCTTTTTGAGCGCTTCTATACCATTTAGTACTGGCATTTCCACGTCCATGGTGACAACATCCGGACTCAATGTCTTGATTTTTTTTAGGGCGTCTTCCCCATTTCTAGCTGTGCTTATTACTTCTATGGACGGATGCTCTGATAAAAAGTCTTGTATCAGTTTTCTCATGAATGCTGAATCATCGACAATAAGCACTTTAATTTTTTGCATGACGGGTAGCACTACCTTTCAAAGAGAAATTGCTTCAACTTTGAAACAAAATGAAAAGTTCTTGCTGGTTGAAGTTCTGTGAAATTATGTTTCTCATACATGTCGACAATTTGTATAAGGGCTTTCGACGCTGCCGATTTTTCATTTATAACAAATGGAACTTGCTTCTTTACCGCCGCCGGGATAGCTCGATCATCAGGAATCATTCCTAATGGCTTTACTTCTCTATCTAAAAATCTTCTAGCAACCATCTTTAGTCGGTTGAATGTTTGAACTCCATCCTCTTCAGAAAGTGCTCGATTCACAACGATTAAGAATGGGACTTGTTCATTTAGCATATGAATATGCTTTAACATCGAGTAAGCATCCGTTACAGATGTTGGTTCAGGTGTCGTTACTAAAATGATTTCATCGACCGATAGAATAAAGTGAAGAGACTCTTCTGTTACACCTGCACCCATATCAAAAATGACATATTCGTAATATTCGAAAAGCGCCGATAGTTCCTCTGTAAATTTATTCATTAATCGCTCTTCTACCTTAAAAAGACGACTGAGTCCTGTTCCCCCAGCAATATAGTGAAGGCCATTGGGTCCTTCTGTGACAATATCCTTTAAAGATTCTTGTTCATCAAAAAAATCAACGATGCTATATTGTGAACTATTTCCTAATAGAATGTCGATATTACCCATTCCTACATCCATATCAAATAGTAACACTTTATGACCCTTCTTAGATAAAGTAATGGCAAAGTTTAACGAAAAGTTCGATTTTCCTACTCCACCTTTTCCACTAACAACGGCTAATGTTTTGGCTATCATCGGTTTTTGTTCTTTTTGAAGTAACTTTTTTCTTAATGCCTCAGCTTGGTCTTTCATTTCGTTTCATCCCCAAGAATCAGATTGGTAATCACGTCTGCTGATGCTGCCACCTTATCGTCTGGGACATTTTGTCCATTAGTTAAATAAGCTGCTCCAATTCGATACTTGTCAATCATGTTGTACATCGCACCGTACGATGAAGTTTCGTCCATTTTTGTAAAAATGAATTGGTTAATTGCAATGCTTGAAAACTGTTTATAGATTTCTTCCATATCATTCTGTTTTGAAGTTAAAGAAAGTACAAGGAAGGTTTCCATGTCATTGTCATAATCAAGAATTTGCTTCAATTCTACCACGTATTGTTCGTTTCGAAAATTTCTCCCTGCAGTGTCAATTAGAACAACATCATAATCTTTAAAGGATTCGCAGGCTTTTCTAAAGTCATCGAGGTTATAACAAACCTCTAAAGGAATAGCCAATATTTTTGCATATATCTTTAACTGTTCGATCGCCGCAATTCGATATGTATCAGTCGTAATGAGAGCGACCTTTTTATGGAATTTAAGAATCGAATCCGCCGCTATTTTTGCTAAGGTAGTCGTCTTCCCAACACCAGTTGGACCAACTACGTTAACATATTTTTTCGCAAACGATATGTCTCCATATGGCAGACCAGAGATTCGTTCCTTCATCAAATCCTTGCACCACGCTTTTACCTCTTCCTCAGAGGATACAGCACCAACGGTATACCATTTTTCTAACAATACAGACATTAATTCTTCACGGATATATGGTTCAATTTCTTGCTTTTTGAGCTCACGACTTAGGTCATCCAAAGGTCCAGGGTAGGACATCCCACCTTGACCTGTTGCGCTCATGTTTTTCACCATTGCCTTCAACTCTGCTAACTCATTGAGTAAATCTCCAGATGGACGATCTAGTCTATTTTCTGGAGTGCTGATCACCTGAGGCTTAGCGATTGGAGGATTTTTCACAGGTTGAGAAATCGGAGCTAACTTCGGCTTCTCTTTCACCTTTGGCTCCATTTTCCCTACCTGATCCATAGCAGCAATCACTTCGATGTTCTTTTTTCTAAAAAAACCGAGAAAACCACCGGTATAGACGATTTTTGAATTTAAAATGACCGCGTCATTTCCTAATTCAGTACGAATTTGTTTCATCGCTTCTGGCATGGAGGATGCCACGTATTTTTTTACCTTCAATCTATGTTCACCACCCCTACGCTTTGTACTTCAACATTGGCCTCTAGCTCGTTATAGGACAAAATCGGAATTTGTGGAAAGTAACGCTCTGTTAATTGACGGATATACATTCTCACAGCCGGTGAACATAACACAATCGGTGTTTGTTCCATTAAAGAAAGCTGCTCAACTTGATTCGCAATCGATTCAAGGATAGTTTGTGACACACTTGGATCAATGGAAAGATAATTTCCGTGTTCCGTTGTTTGTACACCATCAGCAATGATTTTCTCCACTTTTCCAGAGACTGTGACAACCTTTAGGGTTTGTCCATTTGAGCTATATTGATTTGTAATCTGACGCGCTAACGCCTGACGGGTGTATTCAGTCAATAAGTCTGTATCAGAAGTCACTTTACCGAAGTCAGCCAAGGTTTCAAAAATAATAGGTAGATTTCGTATTGAAACATTTTCGCGTAAGAGCTTGCCAAGCACTTTCTGTACTTCTCCAACAGAAAGAGGATTTGGTGTAACTTCCTCTACTAAAATTGGATAACTTTCTTTCACATGGTCAATCAGTTGCTTTGTTTCTTGTCGACCGAGAAGCTCATAAGCATTCGCTTTTATGACCTCTGTGATGTGAGTGGATACAACGGAAGGTGGATCGACGACTGTATAGCCAAATATTTCAGCCTGCTCCTTCATTCCTTCGGTAATCCACTTAGCTGGCAGGCCAAAGGATGGCTCAACTGTATCAATTCCTTCGATCGAATCATCCTCAACTCCAGGGCTCATGGCTAGATAATGATCGAGTAGTAACTCTCCCCTTGCCATTTCATTCCCTTTGATTTTAAGTCGATATTCATTTGGTTGAAGCTGAATATTGTCTCGAATACGTACAACTGGAATGACGAGTCCAAGCTCAATCGCAAGCTGTCTTCTAATCATGACAATTCTGTCTAATAAATCCCCGCCTTGATTTGAGTCTGCTAAAGGAATTAATCCATAGCCAAATTCAAACTCAATTGGGTCAACATTTAGGAGACTAACGACGCTTTCAGGACTTTTCATTTCATCTGCCTGAGTTTGTTCATCTAGCTCTTCCAGTGGTTCTTTTTCTTCTACAGGAGTTCTGGACATTTTATATCCAGCAAAAATGAGTAAACCACCAACTGGTAATGTAATGACGATCCCAATTGGTGTTAATAAACCTAATACGATGATTGTTCCGCCTGTAACGTACATCATTTTTGGCTGAGCAAGAAGCTGTTTTGAAATATCCTGTGACAAGCTTCCATCTGATGCACCTGCTCTTGTTACGACAATACCTGTAGCAGTAGAGATTAATAAGGCTGGGATTTGGCTAACTAGCCCATCACCTACTGTTAACAATGAAAATCTTGTTGCAGCTTCTGCTAAAGGAAGTCCGAGCTGTACAGCACCTATGACAATCCCGAAGACAAGGTTTATGAGTGTAATGATGATACCAGCAATGGCGTCACCTTTAACGAATTTACTGGCACCATCCATAGAGCCATAGAAATCAGCTTCACTACTAACCTTCTCACGTCGTTTTCGGGCTTCCTGCTCTGAAATCATACCGGCATTTCAGTCCGCATCAATACTCATTTGTTTCCCTGGCATTGCATCTAATGTAAAACGTGCCGCTACTTCAGAAACACGTTCTGAACCTTTTGTAATAACGATGAAGTTTATGATTACCAAGATAAAGAATACAACTAATCCGACAACGATATTTCCACCGATTACGAAGGAGCCAAAGGTTTCTACTACTCCACCACCCTCTCCTGTAGAAAGGATCGCACGAGTTGTCGATACATTCAGTCCTAATCGAAACAACGTTACTAATAATAGAAGCGAGGGAAAGACTGAAAATTGTAGTGGTTCATTGATATTCATTGATATTAAAAGAATCAGTAATGCTATTGCGATATTTACGATAATAAGCAAGCTCAATAACCATGTTGGTAATGGGATTATGAGCATCGCCACTATTAAAATAACCGCAAGCAATACAGATAAATCTTTCGCTTTCATGATGTTCCCCCTATCAAGATTGCATCTCTACAACACAACCCCTAAAACTAAACCGGTCTTTAGAATATCCGGCAAATAATTAATCATGGTGATTTAGATTTTGTTCTTCGTGCGATAGACATACGCTAAAATTTCTGCTACCGCTTTGAAAAATTCCTCTGGGATGACATCCCCAATTTCCGCCTGGCTATACAAGGCACGCGCTAATGGTCGATTTTCCACCATTATGACTTCATTTTCCTTGGCGATAAGTTTTATCTTCTGTGCCATAAAATCAACACCCTTTGCTACAACAAAAGGGGCATCCAATTTATGCTCATCGTACTTTAACGCAATGGCATAATGGGTAGGGTTTGTAATGACGACGTCGGCATTCGGAATTTCTTGCATCATCCGCCTCATCGCCATTTCCCGTTGACGTTGTTTAATTTTAGATTTGATTAACGGGTCCCCTTCGATGTTCTTATGCTCATCTTTTATATCTTGTTTTGACATTCGAATATTTTTTTCGAAATCATATTTTTGATATAAATAATCGAGTACTGCTAAGAAAATGAGAAGCACACAAGCGATTAATCCCATTTGCACCGTTAAATTCGCGATCGTAGCAAGACTTGCACCAACCGACTTTTGCGCAAGAATTAGGATTTCTTCTTTCCGCATCCAAAGGACCGAAAACGTTGCAACACTTACTAGAACAATTTTTAATATCGATTTTAGTAACTCAATAATCGCCCTCATCGAAAAGATTCTTTTAAATCCTTTGATTGGGTCTAATTTTTCCAATTTAGGCTGAATTGACTCTGTTGAGAACAAAAATCCAAATTGCATATAATTGGCTATCACTCCGGCAAGCATAGCAACAACCATGATTGGAGCAAGTACAAAGACTAACTCTTCAAGAATATCGAGAAAAATCATTTGTACATTTTTTTCGGTGAGGTCCATGCCAATGTATTCCTGATAGGAATGACGAAATATATTCAATAAGGAAGTATAAAAATAATTACCGGCAAACATTAGGACGAGAAATACAGCAAGCAATACGATCGCTGTATTTATGTCCTGACTTTTGGCAACCTGTCCTTTTTTTCTACTATCTTGACGCTTTTTTGGTGTTGCCTTTTCTGTTTTCTCTCCAGCAAAAAATTGTAAATTTAATCTTACGAAATCCATTTATGAACCTCCAATTAGATCCATAAGGCCTCTCATTGTCACCAGCATTTGTTCAAAAACTTGCGAGACAACTCCCATCATTACCCCGATAACGGCAATAATGATGATGAAGCTTACGCCGATTTTTATTGGTAGCCCCACAACGAATACATTTAGTTGAGGTACTGTGCGAGCTACAATTCCTAAGGCCACATCGACTAAAAACAAACTTCCAACAACCGGAATAGACATTTGCAAGGCAATCATGAACATATAACTGAATGCTTTTAATACGAAGATTACAATTTCTTCATCACCAAAAGAAATCCACGGTTGATCAATCGGTATAAATTCATAGCTATGATAAACACCATCTAAAAGTAGATGATGACCATTTACACTAAGTAAGAAAAGTAAGCTAACCATATAAAAGTATTGACCGGTTAGAGGACTTTGAGCACCAGTTTGTGGGTCGATTACGTTTGCAATCGCGAAGCCCATTTGAAAATCAATGAATCCCCCAGCAATTTGAATGGCTGAAAGAATTAAGTAAGCAATAAAACCGACTAATAGGCCGACAAGAGCTTCTTTCATGATTAATAAAAAGTATGCACCGTTTATTTCAAGAACCGGTGCATCGATCGTATAGAACATAATCCAAGCAAGAAAGAAACCAAATCCTAGCTTATGCGTTGCCGGAATCGTTCGATACGAAAAGAAAGGCATCATCAAGAAAAAGGATGTTACTCGAACAAATATTAATAAAAACGCAGGAAATTCTGGAACCATATCTAGCATATATTCATCCCACAAACCTAGTTAAATTAGAGAATATCTCATTGGCATAGGAGAGCATATGACTCAGCATCCACTTTCCAAAGAAGACAATTCCTAATAAAACTGAAACAATTTTTGGAACAAACGCCAGTGTCTGCTCTTGGATTTGAGTGGTCGCCTGAAAAATACTAATAATCAATCCGACAACTAATGCCAGTACCAACAATGGGCCGCTGACCAATAGTACCACCCATATCCCTTGCTCTGCGATTGAGATTACACTTTCTGGAGTCATACATTTTCACCTGCTTAAAAGCTATCTAATAGGGATTTCACAACTAAATACCATCCGTCTACGAGGACAAAGAGCAAAATTTTAAATGGCAATGAAATCATAACTGGCGGTAACATCATCATCCCCATCGACATTAGGATACTAGCAACCACCATATCAATGACAAGAAACGGAATAAAGATCATGAAGCCAATTTGAAACGCCGTTTTAATTTCACTAATGGCGAAGGCCGGAACTAATGTCGTTAATGGAATGTCCGCAATGGACTCAGGACGTTCAGCCTTTGTATATTCTAAGAATAAAGCTAAATCCTTTTGCCTCGTATTTGCACTCATAAATTCCTTAAGCGGCATCGATGCCCGCTCATACGCTTCATCAAGCGTAATCTCCTCATTAAACAAGGGGGTTAACGCTTCTTTATTAACCTCCTGAAATGTAGGAGCCATAATGAAAAAAGTTAAAAATAAAGATAAGCCAATGATTACTTGGTTAGGTGGCATTTGCTGTGTGGCAAGCGCCGTTCTGACAAAGGAAAGAACGATAACAATTCTAGTGAAAGAAGTCATTAAAACCAAGATGCTCGGAGCTAAGGACATTACGGTCAGAAGCAACATTAGCTTCACAGATGTTGATACGTTAGCGGGGTCGCTTGTGTTAAAAAACTCCATAAACTCATTCATCTTTCGTCTGGCCCTTTCTTCTCCATTTCATCATATAACTTCTTACGTTCCTTTGAAATCTTATCTAATTGTGATTTCAGGAGGGAAGAAAATGAACTATTTTCTTTTTCCTTCTCGAATACATTTAGAGATTTTGTTCTTTGAAGAACCTTTGTCACAATATCGCTTGGGCTTATGAGCTGCTCCATTTTGTTGTTATAATCCTCGATGATTTGACGAACTTCTTCTTCGTCTTCAATTTCTTTTAACAGCTGAATATTTTCTCCTACACCGACCACAAGAACTCGTTCCCCAACTTTAATCATTTGCACAGAGCGGTTTGCACCAAGAGGCGCTCCTCCAATGTTTTGAATCAATTGAGAATCTTTATAGCCATGGCTTTTCTTATTGATATACTTCAGCAGAAAGTAAAGAAGTGCAATCACAAAGATCGTTGCAAAAATCATCTTTATGACATCCCAGGCTGTTATCCCCACAGTTGTATTTTCCTGAGCAGTGACATCATCTGTCTCTTTTTCAGGCGTTTGCTTTGTCTCGTTGTTTTTATCTGCTGGCTCCTCAAACAAATCCTTTACGCTATCTTCTGGTTCTGCATAGACTTTTATATCTGCGCAAATAAGGACAACAAATAAGAGTAGCATCACCTTGATGATTTTATGTATCTTTTGCAACTGGGTACACCTCTGACATAAGTATTTTTTCCTGTCATGCTTATAAGAAGGATTAGGCGGCTAAAAGCCGCCATTATAACCTTAACCTAATGTTTTTGAAATAGCTTCAATAACACGATCCGCTTGGAATGGTTTTACGATAAAATCTTTTGCCCCTGCTTGGATAGCATCAATAACCATTGCTTGCTTTCCCATAGCTGAACACATAATAACCTTCGCATTTGGATTAATTTTCTTAATTTCTTTTAATGCAGTAATCCCGTCCATCTCTGGCATCGTGATGTCCATTGTTACAAGGTCTGGGTTAGTTTCTTGATATTTTTCTACTGCTTGAGCTCCATCAGCTGCTTCACCAACAACCTCAAAACCATTTTTTGTTAAAATATCCTTAATCATCATTCGCATGAATGCAGCATCATCTACGATTAAAATTTTGTGTGCCATTAATGTCTTCCCCCAATATTTATCTAAGTTTATTTAGTCGATCACTTTGACTAATGATGTCAGTTACACGAACACCAAAGTTCTCGTCTATAACTACAACTTCTCCCTTAGCAATCAGACGGTTATTTACTAGAATATCCACTGGCTCACCTGCTAATTTATCTAGTTCAATAATGGAACCAGGTGAAAGCTCTAGGATTTCTTTAACTGATCTTTTTGTACGTCCAAGTTCAACCGTTACTTGAAGTGGAATATCAAGCAACATATTCAGATTTTTAGATTCTGATTCCTGTAGCGGGTACTGTTCAAAGCTTGAGAAAACAGCTGGTTGAACATTCGGTTGTGCCCCTTGAGTAAATTGGGAACCAAAATGCTGCGGTCCAGGCGCTTGGTAAACAGGTGCTTGTGAATTTTGTTGCCAATTTCCTTGGTTTACCGGTGCATCATATTGCGGCATTGAAGGTTGTTGTACTCCCATAGGCGCTGCCTGATTTGTAGGCACTGCCTGATTTGAAGGTGCGGCTTGTGCTTGTGGCTGCGGGCTTGGTTCTGCAACCATTGTATCCACAGCTGGAGCTGCCGAACTACTTGAATCCTTAGGGTCTAATAATTCTGCCACTAGATCCTTAGCGAATTCTAACGGAACAAGCTGCATGATGTTTGAATCAATTAGCGTTCCAACTTTAAGTCTGAACGAAACCTTAACAAGCATGTCTTCGCTCGGAATTTTTTCAGTTCCTGCCCCGTGTGGAACATCTAAAACATCAATCGTCGGTGGCGAGATATCCACCCTTTTACTAAAAATAGTAGACATCGATGTAGCTGAAGATCCCATCATTTGATTCATTGCTTCTTGAACTGCACTTAATTGGATTTCACCCATTAAATCAGCCGGGTTTAAACCATCTCCACCCAACATTAAGTCAGCAATAATCGCTGCATCCTCTTGCATAATGACAAGCAAGTTCGTGCCGGAAAAACCTTCAGTATATTTAACTTGGATGGCCACATATGGATGTGGAAATTCATCCTTTAACCTTTGTTTCGGTATGACAGAAACCGTTGGTGTTGTAATATCGACTTTTTGATTAAGCAAAGTAGAAAGAGCTGTTGCAGAGCTTCCAAATGAGATGTTTCCGATCTCTCCAAGAGCATCCTGTTCCATTGACGAGAGGTAATCTTCTACATTGATATCTTCTGCTTCATTCGTCTCTATTTCACTGTCATCTGTGCCTCTTAGTAGAGCATCGATTTCATCTTGAGAGAGCATATCACTACTCACCATCGTCGTCTCCCCCCTTCAATGTTTCAAGTACTTGTACAGCGACTTTTTTGTTTAATTTTCCTGGTTGTCCCACAAACTTAGGAACATCGCCAACTTTGATTGTTAATGGCTGTTCAATTAGTTGATTGAGTTCTATCACATCGCCAACATCAAGCATTAAGAAATCTTGAATGGAGATTTCAGAACCACCTAACTCAACAGCAACCGGAATATCCGCTTGTTTAAGACGCTTTTCCAATGCGGCAATTTCCAGAGGTTCTCTATCCTTCTTGTCTGTTTGCATCCAATAATGAACGGATAGCTTTGGAATAATTGGTTCTAGAACGACATGTGGGATACAAATATTGATCATCCCTGAAGTCTCACCAATTGTCGTATTTAATGAAATGACCACAACGGTTTCATTCGGTGAAACCATTTGTAAAAACTGAGGATTCACTTCAAAATCAGCTAGCATTGGGTCAATATCTACGACGTTTGCCCAGGCCTCCCGTAAATTTTCAAAGGAGCGCTCAAACGTGCTCGCCATGATTTTCGTTTCAATTTCCGTTAAGTTCTCTACTTTGTTGATACTAGAGCCCTTACCACCCATCATTCGATCCATCATCGCGTACGCAATGTTCGGATTGACTTCCATTAAAATTCTTCCATCCAACGGAGGTACATCATAAACATTTAAGATCGTCATTTTTGGAATCGAACGGATAAATTCTTCATATGGAATTTGGTCAGCAGATGCCACAGAAATTTGCACATATGTTCTTAATTGTGCTGAAAAAAATGTCGTCAGTAATCGGGCGAAATTTTCATGTATTCTTGTTAAGCTCCGGATCTGATCCTTTGAGAATCTTAACGCTCTCTTAAAATCGTACACCTTGACCTTTTTCTCAACTGTTTCTTTCTTGAGCTCATCTGCATCCATTTCTCCTGTGGAAATCGCAGATAACAAGGCATCAATTTCACTTTGCGATAAAACTTCTCCAGACATGAATCCTCACCTCCAGTACTTATAAATCTTATTGGTTTGGTAACATTATTGGAGGAGTGAACCTGTAATATAAACTTTCTCCACTTTACCTTCCTGCATCAATTCATTGATCTTATCCTTCAGTTCAGATTCAAGTTTAGTTTGCCCTTCACTGCCCTGAATTTGTTCACTTGTTTTCTCGGATAAGGAAAGAATGATGATGTTCTTTACTTGGAAGTCCCTTTTTTCTAATTCTTCCTTAGCTTTCTTACTATCTGTCTCTATTTTAAATGAGATTCGAATTAAATCATTTCCAGCTAAGTTTGTTGTGATTTCCGGAATATCGACAGAAGCTTCAATGACTTCATCGATTGTTGGTCCTTCAGCTTTTTCAGTACCTGTAACCTTCAACACAACGACAACTGCAACAGCACCTACAAGGGTTATCGCAATTAGGATGATTAACATTATCATAACAAGTTTATTATTTTTCATGCTCTGCCCCCTCCAACTGTTGAAGTCCGATTAGGTTAACAGTTTGATAGAATTTCGTAACTAACTGTACTACTTGGTCCTTTGATTCCTTGACCACGTATTTATTCCCGTTTGAAAGGGTAATCGTCGTATCCGGAAAAGACTCAATTGTTTCGATATAGATAGCATTAATAATAAATGACTTTCCATTTAATCTAGTAACATTAATCACGGTTATTTTCAGGACTGAAGACTCATCACTTCAGTCCTGTCCCTCCCTTAACCTATCGTTTTAAATTAACTAGCTCTTGCAGAATTTCATCAGATGTTGTGATAATACGAGTGTTTGCTTGGAAACCACGTTGCGCCACAATCATTTCAGTGAATTCTTCAGAAAGGTCTACGTTTGACATTTCTAGAGCACCAGCAACAACTGAACCTGCTCCGTCTTCTTTTGGTGCTGCATCTGTAGCTTGTCCTGAGTTTGCAGATGCTTTGAATAAGTTTTGACCAACTTTTTCAAGACCTTCATTATTATCAAACTTCGCAATAATCACTTGTCCTGCAAGTTTAATTTGTCCATCTTCTACATATTGGACTTCCCCTTTGTCAGAAATGCTATAGCTTTCAGCAGATGAAGGAATTTGCATTCTAGTGTATTTTGTATAATCGATAGTGTCTGGTGTAACATTTCCCGCTGCATCAGTTGTTCCTTCTGTTACTGCATATCCTTGAAGATATAATCCATCTGAGTTAACAAGGAAACCCTCTTCGTCTAAATAGAAGTTACCCGCTCTTGTAAAACTTTTATCTAACTCGTTAAATGGGACATCTCCAGCTCCTGGATTCGGTGCTACCACAAAATACCCGTCTCCAGAAATCGCTAGGTCAAGTCCACGACCTGTTGTTTGAAGACTTCCTTGCGTGTGGATTGTATCAATTGCAGCTAATGTTGAACCAAGTCCTACTTGCTTTGCATTCACCCCACCAAGAGTTGCTGATGGAGAGCTTGCTCCAGCTACTGTTTGAGAAATCATATCTTTAAAGTTCACGCGACCTTTTTTGAAACCGAAAGTATTTACGTTAGCAATATTATTTCCGATTACATCTAATTTTGTTTGGAAGTTTTTCATTCCGCTAATACCTGAGTACATTGAGCGTAACATATTAAGAACTTCTCCTTTCGTTATAAGCTGCTTCAATCAGTCCACAGCTTTTGGCCTCCTAATTAGGTCCAGCCATTCCATTTTTTATTCGAGAACAATCGTCCCGTTAATATTTGTGAAAATTTGTGAAGTTGCCTCTTGTCTATCCATAGCAGTAATAACCGTATTATTTTTGGCGCTCACAATCAGCGCTGCATCATCCAGAAGTACTAGAGAATCCTTTATTCCTAGTTTTTTCGCTTCTTGCACTTTACCTTCGATTTGCTCCCAACGATTCTCAGAAATATGAATTCCACGCTGCTCAAGCCTATCTTTGGCATGCTTACTCAAAACTAACTTATTATTTTCTTGTATCGCCTGTTGAAAATGAAAGGAAAAAGAATTTCCGTTTACTTGATTTGACTTCTTTTGTTGAAGTCTCTGGGTTGCAATCGGCTGAGATTGTATCGGCCTAAATGAAGACTTATCCATCCAACCAACCCTTTTTATTCGATTTTCGTCATTTGTTGAGAAGTAATGCTTGTCTGATTCTCATCATCTAATTGGAATAACGTTTTACCATCCTTGATAGAAACGGATTTTACTAATGCAGTTAACTCTTCCTGAGATGCATTCAGATAAGTAACCATTTTACCAATTAGCATACTCGCTTGAACTAAACTACTATCAGCTGAGCCTGTAGAAGATTCACTAACTCCAGAGATATTAGCTGGTTCTAAGATAGTTCCATCAGCAAGAATTAATTGAACTGAGCCATCCTTAAACTGAATCGATTCAACCTTACCCTTACCCTCAAGTACTTCTGGCAGTGCATTCGGATCTTCAGTAGAATAGTTTAGCTTGTGCCAATTTACTTCTTTACCAATAAATTGATTATAAGAAATCAATGAATTTGTATTTTGAGAGTCAACAAATTGTTGCATTGTAGTGCTCATATTCGTCATAGCCTCTAAAGAAGAAAACTGTGCCATTTGTGCGATAAACTCTCTATCTTCCATTGGACTCGTTGGGTCTTGGTTTTGTAATTGGACCATAAGGATTTTCAAGAAATCATCTTTTCCAAGCACATTCGAACCTGTAGTCTTTTGAGTTTGAGAGTTTGATAGATACAACGATGAATCAATTGTATTTGCCATGTATTTCACCTCCTACACTTCTGTATTTATAAGAGCTTCTTCTAAGGAAATATTGAAATTTTGCTCCTTCACATCTTCATTTCCATTTTGTTGCTCCTGACGTTCCTGTCCTTGCTGCTGGGATTGTTGCTGTTGCTCTCTCCCGAAATATCGATCCTGTTGTGGTAAAACAGATTGTGTAACCTCTAGTCGGTCCACTTGAATATTTTGCGAACCAAAAGCTTGTTTTAATCCATTTAAGTGAGATTCTAACGTTTCTTTCGCTAGCTGTGTCGTAGTCATAATCTTGGCCACGATTCCTGCATCTCTTTGGATTAACTCAATCCGCAAAGCACCTAAATTCTCGGGATTTAATCTAATTAGTAGCTTTTGTGTGCCAGCTCCATTAGAAAATTGACTTTTCGCTAAAACATTTTCAAATTGTTTAATTAAATCTGCCGTTGACGTTGGCTTCCCTGATTGGCTTAACGTTAAGGTTAATTGCTCTGCCTTTGAAACTTGTTGAAATTGAACCGCACCAGTGACCACTTCAACTTTTGCTTGTGCAGGTTTTTGTTCTGACTGAATTTCGCTAATTCCATTTGTTGTAGAAAGCTTGGCATTTATCTCTGCTGCTACAGGAGCAAAAGCCTTTTGTAAATATTCCATTTTCGCTGCTTGCTTAGTCGGATCCGCAATTGAACTTTTTGCTCCAGTCTCAACAAATTGTTCAAGCTTTGTCGTCAACTGCTGAAGCAAATCTTTCATCTTGCTTTGATCAAAACTGGTTCCCTTATCTGTGATTCCTTTTTCAAAAATCGTTCCGTTCTCTGAAGCCAATAAATCAACCAGCTTGATTGCTTTCACTAATTGAGCTGTGTCTCCATTAAATGCTTTTTTCAAATCTTCTAATGGGACAGACGCCATTTGGGTTAAAACAGCGAGTATATCTTCAATATTTGGTTCGGTTTCTACGTCTTCACTACTAGGTTGCGTTACAATCAGACCTAAAGTGTCTTTCAAGTTCTGAATGAAATCTCCTAAATCCACATCAGAACCGAGTGCTTCCTGAATAAAAGAGAGAAGTTCCTTTTGGTCAGTTGCTGACATCGATTGATTAAGAAGATTCATGCCACCTTCTACTTCAAAAATATCTTCTGATTTTAAGAATCCAAGTAGGTCTAGTAATTGTTCTTTTGTCATTTCGCCCGAACTTGTCTCAAGGTTACTAGCCTCACTTGTTTGTGTGCCAGTTAGCATCAACCCAAATAGTCCTTGAAAACCATTTTCTCCAGATGTCTGAGTACTTTCTTTTACTGGAGATGCAATTGTATTAATAAAACCCAATCCACCAATTTGCACATTTTCACCTCCTTTCAAGTACCAAGACTTATTCGTTTTCGTTCGTTAAAAGCTCCGTATATTTTGCTGCATTTGCTGGCTCTAAATTTTCCATTATCGAAGCTAGTTGCTCTGAATTAAGATTCGATAGAATTTTAAGCGCTTCTTGTTCACTCATATTTGTAATAATAGGAGCTGCTTTTTTAGCGGACATTGTTTCATAGGTCTCGACAATATCTTTAAAAGCTTTTTTGTTTTCCTCTTGAATGGCCATTAGCTCATCAATTTGCATTTGAAGCTGTTCCATTTCAAGTTTCCCACGCTCTACTTCCTTATCCTTGCCGTCAAGCTCAGTCTCTAGGTCAGCAATCTGTGCTTCTTTATCCTTTATTTGACCTTCAAGCTTAATCATTGTCGTTTCCAATTCTTCAATCGTCTTAGGAGTCGTTTCTTCGATGAGGTTTGAAAGAAAAGGAATCTTTTGACCATATTCCTTCGCCTTGTCAAAGACGTTTATTCCAGCAAACGAGAGAACAATAAGGACAATTAAAATGGCAAATAAAGTTGGGATAAGACCAGTGAATACAAACCATTGAAACCGACTAACTCTTTTTTCTTCTTTTTCTATCGCTGTATTTGCCACCTTTATCACCTAACTTCCCCAGTTCATATAATGCTGGATGGAAATGTCATCCATCTGCTTGCTTTCAGTCGCTTTTAAATTTTCCATAAAATGCGTGAAATCTTTTTCTCGTATCTTTTCGAACTTTTTCACTTCAATGTTTTTATCCATCAGTTTCTCTTGATATAGATTCATCCTATTTCGCGCATTGATAACCATTTTTTGATAGTGTTGAATCGTCTTTTCTAAGTTTCCAATAAATTGTTGATGATGACGTATTTGCAAAATCGGAAGTCCGCCTTGGAGTCCACTCGCCTGAAAATCCTCTAATTCTTCTTTCTTTTTCAATAATTCATAGAGTCTTTCCGCTACTTCTTCAAACTTTTTAACCGCATCCTGATAAACAGATTGAGCTTCTTCTTTTTCCCGTTCCTTCAAGGCTAAGACTCTTGCAAATTTATATTGGTAGCTCATCCTAGATTACTCACCTTTTCCCATTAGTCCGTACAATTGCTGCAGACCATCATTTAAGGATACTTTGGCACCTGTTTCCTGTTTTAAAAAGTCAATAATTTCAGGATATAAACGAATTGCCTCATCAATTTTTCTTGAAGAACCTTTTTTATATGCCCCGATATTGATTAAATCCTCAGAGTTTATATAAGTGCTTAACATTTCCCTAAGCTTCTCTGCAGATTTTCGATGCTCTTCAGGGACGATATGATTCATAATACGGCTCACACTTTTTAGAACATTCACTGCCGGATATTGGCCTTTGTTTGCCAAATCTCGATCAAGTACGAAATGTCCATCGAGAATTCCTCGGACAGTATCGGCAATAGGCTCGTTCATATCGTCTCCGTCTACTAATACTGTATAGAAAGAAGTAATTGAACCATGGATATTTGTTCCCGTACGTTCTAATAGCTTAGGTAGAATGGCGAACACGGATGGGGTATACCCTTTAGTTGTTGGGGGTTCCCCAATTGCAAGTCCCACTTCCCGCTGCGCCATCGCTACCCGTGTGACAGAGTCCATCATCATCATTACATTCAGACCCTTATCACGGAAGTATTCTGCTATTGCTGTTGCAGTAAAAGCACCTTTTATTCGCATGAGCGCCGGTTGGTCAGATGTTGCAACAACTACGATTGAACGAGCTAACCCTTCTGGACCTAAGTCCCTCTCTATAAACTCTCGCACCTCACGGCCACGTTCTCCAATGAGGGCAATGACGTTTAAATCTGCCGTTGTGTTTCTCGCAATCATTCCGAGCAATGTACTTTTACCAACACCACTTCCCGCAAATATCCCAACTCTCTGGCCATTTCCAACAGTAAGGAGACTATCAATCATCCTTACCCCCACTTCAATAGATTCATCAATTGGTGGTCTTGTAAGCGGATTTGGCGGCTGTTGTTCAGTTAACACAGGCGTTAATCCTTTTGGTAGCTGGGAGCCATCAAGAGGTTGTCCTAATGAATCAAAGACTCCTCCGATAAGTCCTGGACCTACCTTGATTTCCAAAGGTTTTAACGTAGCTTCCACCAAGCTACCAGGTGCAATATCATTAACAGTTGTATATGGCATTAAAATAATATTTTCATCTTTAAAGCCCACCACTTCAGCCTGAATTTTCCTCTTCTTTTTGTGGCCGACATGAATATAGCAAACATCTCCAATTGAGCTCTCAGGGCCTTGTGATTCAATCATAAGTCCTACGACTCTCTTTACCCTGCCGTAATGTTTAAATGTGTCTATATGGTCTATTTGCTCTAATAAGTCAGCTGCCTTCACTTTACTCACTCTCCAGCATTTCAAAAAGCTTCACTTTTATTTCTTCAAGCTGTTGGTCGACACTGGCATCGATTCTTCCATTGGCCGATTCGATGATACAGCTTTGCTCTGACAAATCTCCATCCGGATAAATATAAATCTCTGTTTCCTTCGGGAAAATTTTGCTCAAATCATCCTTTTGCGAAAGAATATATTCGTAATGCATTGGATGAATGTGGAGCTGTACTTCTCGGTACTCTCTCGCTTCTTTTAACGCACGTTTTACTACCGTTATAAAATGCTCCGAATTCCCATCAAGATGGGTTCCAAGAATTTTTTTCGCTACTTTCAATCCGAGGTCAAGTATGGTTTGATCTGAATCCTCAATTTTCTTACGATAATCTAGTTTCGAAGAATCAACTGTTTGTTTCGCTTGTTCGATTAATTGAAGCATTTCTGTATACCCTTGTTCTCGACCTTCGTCTAGCCCTGCCTCATATCCACTTTGTTTGGCTTGATTCGCTAGTTGGATGACTTCTTGCTCCCAAGCCATCTTCTCTTCTGCTAAATTCTGCTCAAGTGATTCCTTATAGTGCCTCGCCTCGTTTACGATTGCCGCTGCTTCATCTCTTGCTTGTGCTAAAATCGAGTCTCTTTCTGCAAATACTCTATGGTTAACGATTTCTTCAACATTATTTTCTGTTTCAACATGAAAGCTTTTAATGGAGATGACTTTATTCTCTTGGTTTTCAAGATTTGACCATCTTGATTTGATAAGCCTAGACAATAATATCATCTCCTCCGCCACGAGCGACTACAATTTCACCAGCTTCTTCTAGACGACGGACAATGGCCACAATTCTTGATTGTGCCTCTTCAACATCACGCAATCGAACAGGTCCCATATATTCCATCTCGTCTCTCATGGTTTCAACCATACGTTTAGACATATTGTTGAAAACAATTTCTTTAACCTCATCACTTGATACTTTAAGTGAAAGCATAAGGTCTTCGTTTTCACAATCACGGATAACACGTTGAATTGCACGGCTATCCAGTGTGACGATGTCTTCAAATACAAACATTCTCTTCTTTATTTCTTCTGCTAATTCTGGATCCTGAATTTCAAGTGCATCTAAGATCGTTCTTTCAGTCGATCTATCTACACCATTAAGCACTTCGACAACAGCTTCCACTCCGCCAGTTTGCGTGTAGTCCTGTGTAACAGTAGAAGATAGCTTTCTTTCTAAAATCTGTTCGATTTCGTTAATGATTTCAGGAGAAGTACTATCCATTACCGCGATTCTTCTTGCAACATCCGCCTGCATTTCTTGAGGCAACTCAGATAATATCTGTCCTGCTTGTGAAGAATCTAAATAAGACAAGATAAGTGCGATTGTTTGCGGATGCTCATTTTGAATAAAGTTTAAAATTTGAGCTGGGTCTGCCTTCCTAGCAAAATCAAATGGACGAACCTGAAGCGCTGATGTAAGTCTGTTGATAATAACAGCTGCTTGATCGCTACCTAATGCTTTTTCCAGTACGGTTTTGGCATAGCCAATACCGCCCTGAGAAATATAATCCTGAGCCAAGGCGATATTGTGGAACTCCTCCAAAATTTCCTCCTTGGAATGAGAATCAACCTTCTTTACACCAGAAATCTCCAATGTTAGTTTTTCAATTTCCTCTTCACTTAAGTGCTTATATACAGACGCAGACACATCAGGTCCGAGTGAAATAAGAAGAATGGCAGCTTTTTGTTTTCCTGTTAATTCTTTCTGCTCTCTTTTAACCAACTTTCAATCCTCCTAGTCTTCTGCAATCCACGTCCTTAATAACTTAGCAAAGTCTTCTGGACTATCCTTTGCCATTTTTTCAAGCTGTTTACGTCTTAGGCTACTTTCTGTTTCTTGTTCTTCATTCACATCTGGTACTTCAAGAAGGGCCGCACTTGCTTCCTCCATCGCCAATAATTCTTGATCACGTTTTTTGCGAGCTCGCATGAATAAGAAGATTAATAGGATAATTACTAATACTAATACGCCACCTAACACATATACCCACCAAGGTAAGCTTGTGCTTGTTTGATTACTAAACTGTGGTTTTCCGTTGAACGGTTGAACAGAAACAACAATTTTATCCTGGATAGCCTCATCTGTTAATTCACCTTCGACAGCATCCTTATTAATTGTCGTTCTAACAATTGTTGCTAGCATCTCTGTAATGTCATCTACTCTCTCTTGTGGAAGAGAAGTTTCATCATCAGCTACTGGCGGTTCAACCATTACTTGAATTCCTAAATCTCGAATCTTATATGGACTCTCAATTATTTCTTTACGAATCTTATTTACTTCATTATTAATGGTTTCTTCTATTTTCTCGTAATCGCCATTTCCATTGGATCCTGCAGCATAACCAGTTAAAGCATCGTCTGAATCTTCACCTTGAGGTACACCCTCAGCTGCAGCTCCCTCACCAGTGAAAGTTTCTGTGATTTTCTGAGCACTGATTGCGATACCTTCCATGTTTTCTTCATCAACTGGCGTCACTAAGTTTTCTTCTCTGTTTTCTTGTTTAAAATCGATATCGGCAGTAACGGAAACGACTACTTTATCCTGTCCCATCAAAGTTCCAAGCATACTTTGAACTTGACGCTGAACATCTCTTTCGATCTCTTTTTTAATATTATTTTGAGCGGTGAAAATATCTCCAGAAGAATTTTCTCCATTTTTTAGATCAAAATACTCAAAATATTGGTTTGTAATGACGATATTATCAGTAGGTAAGTTTGGCACGCTTTTTGAAACAAGATTATAAAGTGCATTAATTTGTTTCTCTTCGAATTGATAGCCTGGCTCTGTATTTAAGACAATAGACGCAGAGGCTTGTTCATCTGCATCAGAAACAAAAATCCCTTGTGACGGAAGGTTAATCATCACCTTCGCATCTTTAACACCTTGAATACCCTTAATTAGGTTCGCAAGTTCTGTTTGCATCGCATCAAGCTTCATGACATTAAACTCATTGTCGGTCATCCCAAGGCCGGCATTTTGACTAAAAAACGAGTAGTCAATTCCACCAGACTTCGGCAATCCCTCTGCTGCGAGTTCTACAATCAAACTATCCGCCTGCTCACTAGGTACGCTAATCGTTGTACCACCTTCTGTTATTTCGTATTTGACTCCTTTACTATCAAGGCTTTCCTTAATTGTTCCTACTTCAGAAAGGGACAAGTCCTTGTATAGGGGAACCATTTTCGTTCTCGTTGCAAAAAATGTTGAGAGCGAGATAACGATTACCAATAACAGAATTGAACCGATAATGAGCGCTTTTTGTTTTTTAGAACGGCCATTCCAGTATTCTTTTATTTTTTCTATATATTTTTGAAACGAAACTGTCATCCTTATCCCCCGGCTATTCTGTCTAATTGATGGAAAAAGCAGAGCTTTTCAACAACAATGTTGTTCATCAACAACTAAGTTGTTTACCAACAACTCAACTGAGTTGATTTCACAATGTTAGAAGAACTGTTAAAAACGAACATGAGATACATAATTGAAGATTGTTCGTTTTTTAACAAATGATAAACCATTATGAAATTAATCAAACTATATTAAACTTGCATTCTCATAACTTCTTGGTACGCTTCAATAACCTTATTACGAATTTCCATTGTAGCTGAAAGTGTAATGCTCGCCTTTTGGCTTGCTACCATTACTTGGTGCAAATCAACATCTTCACCACGCGCTAATTTCTCAGTCATTACATCAGATTCAATCTGTGCTTCATTAACTTTTTCAATTGATTCCTTAAGTACGGACGCAAAACTCTTTTGTGCTTCGAATGGTGTAGTAGATGAAGCTTGTGAAGTCTGATTCGTTTGAAACACCTTTGAAACACTTGGAAACGAAATATTATTCATTTAGGTTAAGCTCCTTATTTTCCTATTTCTAATGCTTTCATGAGCATACTTTTTGAGGCATTTAAAGCTGTAACGTTGGCTTCATAAGACCTTGTCGCACTAATTAAATCAACCATTTCTCTTAAAGGGTCAACGTTTGGCATCTGTACATAGCCATTCTCGTCAGCATCTGGGTGTTCAGGGTCATATACTTCTTTAAAAGGTGTTTCATCTTCGACAATCTGTGACACTTTTACACCATTTCCAACTTCACCTTTATTCATCGCAACATTTAAGAATGAAGAAAAACCACCTTCGTTCGCTTTAAGTACGACAGATTTACGTTTGTATGGTACCCACTCTCCGTCTACCAATTCCGCTCTTGTGGAGTCCACATTTGCCATGTTTGATGAGATAACATCCATTCTTAATCTCTGTGAAGTCAATGCTGATGCAGAAGTATTAATACTATGGAAAATAGACACTGTTATTTCCCTCCTTTAATGACAGATTGAAGCGTTGAAAACTTCCCATTTATTCTCTCAATTAGCGCATTGTAATAAATCTGATTTGTTGCCATATCGGCCATCTCTTTATCGAGGTCCACGTTATTACCATTATTATTGTAGGAACTGCTATTGTTTGTTGTAACGGATATTCCAGAAGATGCTTGTCCATTAAAGTCAATATGCCTCGCATCTGTTCGTCTAGCTGTCATAGAAGAATCAACCGCGTTCTGTAACGTTGATTTGAAGCTTACTTCTTTTGATTTATAATTTGGTGTATCTACGTTGGAAATATTTTGAGATATCGCCTTTTGTTTTGCAGAAGAATAATTCAAAGCATTCTCAAGAGTTGAAATCGTATTTGAAAACAGCTTCAATTCCTCACCCCCGTTATTATATCAATACAATTGTAATGAATTTGTAGAAGATTGTAATATTTCGATGAAAAATGTAATACATAATTCATTGTAATGAATAAGAAATGATATGTCTATGCAATATTCGTTAAAAAAAATGGGATATAGGACCTGTTTTCACTAATTTTACTCAAATTTATCCAATGTCAATATGACTATTGCTGTATTACAGACCCAATAGTTATCTCAGAAAAACGCAGAATCCTGTCGAAATACCACAGGAAAATCTTCTCACTTTTACTAATATCTTTGAGTTTATGGCAGAAACATGTAAAAAAAGCTGAAATCAAGACGTCGTTGAAAAACGATTTTTGATTTCAGCTTTTTCATTTCGATTATCATTATATAATCCAAGTTTATCTTTTGCACAGTGAGTAAAAAAAGGACAATTATGCAATTAATGGTTTTAAAGTTTGTTACATGAAAGTAACTATATTTTAACAATAAAAAAGAAGATGCAAGTTGTACGCATCCTCTTTGTCATATTAGTTATTTCTTAATTTATCTAATTCCATTAAGAACTTGTCGTTAAGTACTTTAATGTATGTTCCCTTCATTCCTAAAGAACGAGATTCAATAACACCAGCACTTTCAAGCTTACGTAGTGCGTTTACGATTACAGAACGAGTAATTCCAACTCTGTCAGCAATTTTTGAAGCAACTAATAGACCTTCATGTCCATTTAACTCTTCAAAAATATGTTCAATTGCTTCAAGCTCACTGTAAGATAATGAACTGATTGCCATTTGTACAACAGCTTTACTACGAGCTTCTTCTTCGATTTCTTCTGCTTTTTCACGAAGAATTTCCATACCTACTACAGTAGCACCGTATTCTCCAAGAATAAGGTCATCATCATGGAATTGCTCTTGAAGTCTAGCTAAAATAAGGGTACCAAGTCTTTCTCCACCACCGATGATAGGAACGATAGTTGTAAGACCGTTTTGGAACAGTTCCTTATTTTCAACTGGGAAAGCAGTATATTCACTTTCGATATCAAGGTTTTGAGATGTTTCTTTGATATTGAAAAGATTATTCGTATACTCTTCAGGGAACTGACGATCCTCAAGCATTTTAATCATACGATCATTTTCAATCTTTTGATTTACCGCAAACCCTAAAAGCTTACCTCTTCTGCTTACGATGAAGATATTTGCTTCAATAACTTCACTTAGTGTTTCTGACATTTCTTTGAAATTTACTGGTTTACCTGCTGCCTTTTGTAGTAATGCGTTAATTTTTCTAGTTTTTGATAATAAATCCATTGTTCTTCCTCCTAAAAACCATTCAAATATAAAAAATCTTTTTCTACTTATTTCTTTTACAATTATAAAGAGAGCACTCGTTTATAAAATAAACTGGCTTAAATCCTTGTTTTTCGAAATTGCTCCTAGCTTCTCTTCAACGTACTGAGGTGTAATCGCGACTTTTTCCATCGTAATATCCGGAGCTTCAAAGGATAAATCCTCTAAAAGCTTTTCTAGGATTGTATGAAGACGTCTCGCACCAATATTATCCGTATTTTGATTCACTTCAAAAGCAACTTCTGCTATCTTACGAATAGCATCGTCAGAAAATTCAATTTGTATACCTTCTGTTTCTAATAAAGCTTGATATTGTTTGATAAGTGCATTATCAGGCTCAATCAGAATTTTAAAGAAGTCATCCACTGTGAGCTTCGTCAGTTCCACACGAATCGGAAAACGCCCTTGCAGCTCTGGAATTAAATCTGATGGCTTGGCGATATGAAACGCACCAGCTGCCATAAATAAAATATGGTCGGTTTTCACAGAACCGTATTTAGTGACAACCGTAGACCCTTCAACAACAGGGAGAATGTCTCTTTGAACACCCTCTCTAGAGACATCGGCAGAGGATCCACCGTGATTTTTACTTGCAATCTTATCGATTTCATCGATGAATATAATACCTGATTGTTCTGCACGAAAGACAGCTTCTTGCGTAACCTCATCCATGTCAATCAGCTTTTGAGCCTCTTCGTTTGTTAACACGAGTCTTGCTTCTTTAACAGTGAGTTTGCGCTTCTTTCGTTTTTTCGGCATTAGGCCGCTTAGAGCGTCCTGCATATTCATCCCCATTTGTTCCATGCCCGAGCCTTGTAGCATATCAAACATAGAAGGCTGTTGCTCTTCGACCTCAACAGAAACGATTTCATTCTCTAAATCGCCCATTGCCAGTTTTTCTCTTACGATTTTACGTTTTTCTTGTAAGTTATACTCTTCAGCAGAGTTCGTGTCTGGCTCCTGTTGATTAGCACCTCCACCAAACAACATTTCAAGAGGATTTTTGTAGTTTGTCGCCTTCTTTGCAGATGGTGCTAGTAGTTCAACTAGGCGCCTGTTTGCATTTTCTTCTGCACGCTCTTTTACACTTTGCATTTTTTCTTCTTTAATAAGACGTACAGAAGTTTCCACAAGATCTCGCACCATTGACTCAACATCACGACCTACATAGCCAACTTCGGTAAACTTCGTTGCCTCCACCTTGACAAACGGAGCATTGACCAACTTCGCCATCCGTCTAGCAATTTCGGTTTTCCCTACTCCCGTTGGACCAATCATTAAAATGTTTTTTGGATTAATCTCATCACGAAGCTTTTCATCCAATAGACTGCGACGATAACGATTTCTTAGAGCCACTGCAACTGCTTTCTTAGCGTCCTTTTGACCAATTATGTACTGATCTAAACGTTCTACAATTTGCCTTGGAGTTAAATTAGTCCCTTTTGCCATTTCGCATTCCTCCTTATAGCTCTTCTACGACAATATTATGGTTTGTATAAACACATATTTCCGCAGCAATTTCAAGGGCTGCCTGAGCAATTTCCTTTGCTGATAAATGGTCGCCTGCATATCGTTTTAGTGATCTTCCAGCAGAAAGTGCATAATTTCCACCAGATCCAATCGCTAGAACTCCATCATCAGGCTCAATTACTTCGCCAGTCCCTGATACTAAGAGGATGCTTTCTTTATTCATGACAATGAGCATTGCTTCTAATTGTCGCAACATTTTGTCGCCTCTCCATTGCTTCGCAAGCTCAACAGCTGCTCTTTGAAGGTTTCCATTGAATTCCTCCAACTTTCCTTCGAACATTTCAAAAAGTGTGAAAGCATCAGCAACCGAACCTGCAAAACCTGCAAGTACTTTACCATTAAACAACTTTCTTACCTTTCTAGCTGTGTGCTTCATCACTACCGCATTACCAAATGTAACTTGACCATCTCCCGCCATTGCACAATTCCCGTTATGTTGAACTGCGAATATGGTTGTGGCATGAAATTGATTCATACATTTTCCTCCTTTAATAGAGACATTACGCTCTCGGATGATGAGCCATATAAGTCTTTTTCAAATAGTCGTTTGTGACATGTGTATAAATTTGCGTTGATGATAAATTTGCATGTCCTAACAATTCTTGAACCGTCCTCATATCCGCCCCATTATTCAAAAGGTGGGTAGCGAAGGAATGTCTAAGCTTGTGAGGGTGAATTTGTCCATTCAAAGATGACTTGTCTATGATGCTATTAAGAACTGTACGTAGACCTCTTGGTGTTAAAGGTCCACCTCTAAAATTTACAAGTAAATAATCATGCTCTTTTTTATTTTTCGTTAGAATTTCTCTTCGTCCATATGATATGTATCTTTCTATTGCTTCATGAGCAAAACTACCAAAAGGTACATAACGGTCTTTTCTCCCTTTCCCATGCACCAATAATGTGGACAAATCCATATCGATGTCTTGGAGACGAATTGAGCAACTCTCACTGACACGAATACCTGTCGCATAGAGCAATTCAAGTATCGCCCTATTTCTTTGTCCCATTGGATCAGTTTCATCACATGCTTCAAAAAGCGCTATCAGTTCTTCCTCATAAAAGAATTCTGGTAATCTCTTTTCAATCTTTGGAATAGAAACTTGTGCAAAAGGATTATGTACTACAAGCATTTCACGTACTAAAAATTTATAAAAGCTGCGCAAACTAGAAATCTTACGAGCAACAGACTTTCTTGCGAGTTTTTGTTCAAAAAGCTTTGTTAAATACAATCGAACGTCCTGGTATTCCACTTCGTCCCATTTTGCAATAGTTTGTTCAGACATGAACAAACTAAATTCTAGAAGATCCCCTTGATAATATTCAACTGTATAAGGAGAGTAGTTCTTTTCTATTTGCAAAAACTGTAAAAACAACTTCATGCAATCACGGTTATCTGTCACTAATTTCACCTCACAGGGCATAGCTATTCAATAATAGCACAAACATTCTTGACACGCAAGAAAATTTACAAATTTTTCACAAAGTTCTGAATTGTTTGTATTACGCTTCAAAAATACAAATTTAATAAAACAGCTGAACACTTGTGAAAATCATACCCGACTACTTATTAAATACCATTTACATATAACTTGCAAGATGATATTGTCATTCTTTTTGAATTCCTTACGACAACTCGAAAATTCGACTATTCGTTTTATTATACGAATTAAGAATTATAAAAGTTTCAAATACCAGCAAATGTTTTAAGAGCGCACACAAAAGAGTGAGCAGTTTGCTCACCCTTCTTAGCTTTGTGGCTCCTCTTTATAGTCACAATTTACGCACTGAACTTGAATTCCCTTTTTAAGCTTCTTCTCAACAAGAAGACTTTCACATTTAGGACAGCTCCGTGGTAAAGGTTTATCCCAAGAAATAAAGTCACATTCTGGGAATTGATCACAGCCGTAAAAAATCCGACGCTTTTTACTCTTGCGTTCGATAATATTTCCTTTTTCACACTTCGGACATTTCACACCGATATCTTTCACAATTGGTTTTGTATTTCGGCAATCAGGAAAGTTGCTGCAAGCCATGAATTTTCCGTATCTTCCCATTTTAAAGACCATCGGATGTCCACATTGCTCACAATCTTCTCCAGCCGGCTCATCTTTGATTTCCACTTCAGCCATTTCCTGCTCGGCCTTTTTTAAACGCTTCTCAAAATCCTTGTAAAAATCATCAATAATATTTACCCATTTTGTTTTTCCATCTTCCACATTATCAAGATCCTGCTCCATTTTCGCAGTAAACTCAACATCGATGATTTCCGGAAAAAACTCCATGACCAATTCAAGGACGATTTCACCAAGTTCAGTTGGAACAAAACGTTTATTATCTAATGCCACATAACCACGTTTCTGAATCGTATCTAGCGTCGGCGCAAAGGTAGAAGGTCTTCCTATTCCTAATTCCTCTAAAGTACGAACAAGTCGTGCTTCAGTGTATCGAGGAGGCGGCTGCGTAAAGTGTTGCTTTGGCTCAATATCTTTTTTGAACACTTCGTCGCCTTCTTTTAAGTCAGGAAGCATATTGTTCTTTTCTTCAGTTTGGTCGTCCGTTCCTTCTACATACACCTTCATAAAACCAGGAAACTTGACTTTCGAACCCGTTGCACGGAAAACAACTTCCCCATTTTGCAAATCAACACTCATCGTATCCATAACAGCAGGAGCCATTTGACTAGCTACGAACCGTTCCCAAATCAAACGATATAGACGTAATTGATCACGTGAGAGAAAATCCTTCATGCTTGTTGGTTCACGAAGCGTACTCGTTGGTCGAATTGCTTCATGGGCATCCTGTGCATTTGAATTTTTCTTCTCTTTTCTTTTTTCAGTTGGTAAATATTGTTCTCCATAAGTAGATTCAATATATCCAGCAGCTTCAGTTTGAGCCACTTCTGATATTCTCGTTGAATCCGTTCTCATGTATGTAATTAAACCGACGGTGCCTTCTTTACCTAAGTCGATACCTTCGTACAGCTGCTGCGCTAGCATCATTGTCTTTTTAGCACGGAAATTTAGTTTTCGCGCTGCTTCCTGTTGCAGTGAAGAAGTTGTAAAAGGTGCAGCCGCATTTCTTTTTCTTTCCTTTTTCGTTACAGCGGTAACCTTATACTTATTCCCATTTAACTGCTTCATTATGTTTTGTACTTCAGCTTCAGATGTTAATTCAATTTTTTTATTGTTAACACCATAAAAGCTTCCTTCAAAGCTTTCCGTTCCTTTTAAGAACTCCGCATCAATTGACCAGTATTCTTCAGGTACAAATTCTTGGATTTCTTTTTCACGTTCTATAATTAGACGAACAGCAACCGATTGTACACGTCCTGCACTTAAGCCCTTTTTAACTTTCTTCCATAATAATGGGCTAATGTTGTAACCTACAAGACGGTCAAGAATTCTTCTCGCCTGTTGGGCATCAACTAAATCCATATTAATTGGCCGAGGATGTTTGAAAGATTCTTTAATCGCATCCTTCGTTATTTCATTAAATACAACACGGCAATCAGATTGAATGTCTATATCTAAACTATGAGCTAAATGCCAAGCTATTGCTTCCCCTTCACGATCCGGGTCGGCCGCGAGATAGATTTTCTTCGCTTTTTTCGCAGCAGTTTTTAATTCTTTTAAAACCGGACCCTTGCCTCGGATCGTAATATACTTGGGTTCATAATTATGTTCCACATCTACACCCGTTTGACTTTTTGGCAAGTCACGGATATGTCCCATGGATGCTTTCACTTTATATTTTTTTCCTAAATACTTCTCAATCGTTTTGGCCTTCGCAGGTGACTCAACGATTACAAGAAAATCTGACATCAATTGTCCTCCTCAAGAGGGTTTATTATATTTATTAAGGGATTCGAAATAGTTCATTCATTTTCCCCATAATTATCAACATTTCCCCTAAAAATCATACCGGGTAATTTTTTAAATATTCATTATTATTAAATATGCAATTTTCACAACTGTCAAGGATAGCAATCTTTCACCTCTACACAATTGAACAAAAATGATGTTCCCATTCAATGCTTTAAGGCCCTCTCACAGATGTACCAATCACCATATTCAGAACAAAAATGCGGCATTTGTCAATTATAAATACTTAATCCTTCACCTGTTGCAAAATGTATACTAGATTTAAGATAATTTCAACCTTTTTTCCAAAAATTTATTTTTTTTGACGAATTTTTTTTGAATTTTTAACAGGAATAGAATAATTCTTCTATTATATCTTCTGCATTTAGAACCAATTTTGAGCCTTGTTGAATTAGTTCGTTCGTTCCCACAGAATTGTCGCTAAAAATACTACCCGGAAGAGCAAATACCTCCCTACCCTCATGAACAGCATAATTTGCGGTAATAAGTGAACCGCTTTTTTGTTTTGCTTCGACGATAAAGGTTCCACTTGCCATCCCACTAATAATACGATTTCGCATTGGGAAATGCCATCTAGAAGGTGTTGTATTCGGTGGATATTCAGAAATAACCAGTTGATGCCTCATCATACGCAAAGCCAAATCTTTATTCGTTTTAGGATAGATATGATAAAACCCTCCAGCAATTACTGCAATTGTTTCACCACCAAGCTCTATTGCCTTCTGGTGCGCAATCGTATCAATACCTGTCGCTAGTCCACTAACGAAAAGAACATTTTTTTCAATTAATTTGGGAAAAATTGCATCTATCGCTTTTTTTCCGTAGTCTGTGGCTGCTCTTGAACCAACAACTGCTAGTTTAACATCTCTTTTTAAAAATTCAATTTTCCCTTTTCCATATAATACCCAAGGCGGTTCATACGTTTCTTTTAAGGCTGGCGGATATTCGTCGTCAAAGAAAGTAATCATATGGATATTGTTTAAGTGATAGTGATGGATTTGTTCTTGAATGGAAGGAGAATGAAGGTCTTCAAGGAACTTTTCTTTTAGAGGGGGTTGTAAGGTAGGGATCTTCTTTTCATCAAATAAAGTTGTTAACTGTGGGTCTAACTTCAAGAGCTGATAAATGGTCTTCCAGCTAATACCTTTGCAATGGTGCAAAGAGACAAGCCGTCTTTTAAATTCATCCATTATAGTTTCCTCCTACAATTAAATATAAGTCAGCCCCTCCGATTACGAAGGGACTAACCATACATTAATTAATGTGTTTTACATTTATCATAAAGTCCTTTTTCTTTAAGAACTTTAATTAATGTTTCACCCATGACAGATGGTGTGTCTGCTACAGCAATTCCACACTCGTTCATAACGCGAATTTTTTCATCAGCAGTACCTTTACCACCAGAGATAATCGCACCAGCGTGACCCATGCGCTTTCCTGGAGGTGCTGTACGTCCACCGATAAAGCCTACTACAGGCTTAGTCATGTTCGCTTTTACCCATTCAGCAGCTTCTTCCTCTGCTGTACCACCGATCTCACCAATCATAATAACTGCGTAAGTTTCAGGGTCTTCATTGAAGGCTTTCAAAACATCGATGAAGTTTGTTCCGTTAACTGGGTCTCCCCCAATACCTACAGCTGTTGTTTGACCGATACCAGCTTGAGTTAATTGATGAACCGCTTCGTATGTTAATGTACCAGAACGGGACACAACACCAACATGGCCCTTTGTATGAATGTATCCAGGCATGATCCCGATTTTACATTCGTCAGCCGTAATCACTCCAGGACAGTTTGGTCCTACTAAACGAGTTTTCTTGCCTTCCATATAGCGTTTAACCTTAACCATATCTAGTACTGGGATATGCTCTGTAATACAGATTGCAAGGTCTAACTCTGCATCCACAGCTTCAAGAATAGCATCAGCAGCAAATGGAGCTGGTACATAGATGACAGATGCAGTTGCACCTGTAGCTGCTACCGCTTCTTTTACCGTATTAAATACAGGTACACCTTCTACCTCCATGCCACCTTTACCAGGAGTCGTTCCTCCAACAATTTGAGTCCCATAATCTAGCATTTGTTTTGTATGAAAAAGGGCAGTAGAGCCTGTAATCCCTTGTACAATTACTTTCGTATCTTTATTAATAAATACACTCACGAGATCTTTCTCCTTTCTGATTTGCGTTTCTCAAGATCTAGATAAAAAGTTGCCCGCTCGACTTACAGAAGTCGTAATTAGCTGAACCTTATCCAACTAATGAAACAATTTTTTGTGCGCCATCTGCCATTGAATCAGCAGCAATGATATCAATATCGGATTCAGCAAGAATTTTCTTACCGATTTCAACATTAGTACCCTCTAAACGTACAACTAATGGCACGCTTAATCCTACTTGCTTCGCTGCTTCTACAACACCTGTAGCAATGACGTCACATTTCATGATTCCGCCAAAGATATTAACAAAAATACCTTTCACGTTCTTATCAGAAAGGATGATTTTGAATGCTTCAGTTACTTTCTCAGCAGTGGCACCGCCACCAACATCAAGGAAGTTAGCCGGGTCCCCACCGTAATGCTTAACGATGTCCATTGTAGCCATCGCAAGACCAGCACCATTAACCATACAACCAATGTTGCCATCTAAAGAAATATAACTTAAATCGTACTTAGATGCTTCGATTTCCTTCGGATCCTCTTCTTCAAGATCACGATAGGCTAATACATCTTTTTGACGATAAAGTGCATTGGAATCAAAATTTAATTTAGCATCTAATGCCATAACATCCCCATCACCTGTTACAACAAGTGGGTTAATTTCAGCAATAGAGCAGTCTTTTTCAATATATGCTTGATATAGACCCATCATAAATTTGACTGCTTTATTTACTAATTCCTTTGGAATATTAATATTAAAAGCAATTCTGCGAGCCTGGAACGGTTGTAAACCTACAACAGGATCAATTTCCTCTTTGAAAATTTTCTCCGGTGTTTTTTCAGCAACTTCTTCAATCTCAGTTCCGCCTTCTTCCGAAGCCATCAGAACAACGCGAGATGTTGCACGATCAAGTACCAATCCTACATAATATTCTTTCTTAATATCGCAGCCTTCTTCAATTAATAAGCGTTTTACTTCTTTCCCCTCTGGACCTGTTTGGTGAGTAACAAGTGTTTTTCCTAAAATTTCACTAGCGTATGTTCGAACCTCGTCTAGGCTCTTCGCAACTTTTACACCACCAGCTTTTCCACGTCCCCCAGCATGAATTTGTGCTTTAACAACACAAACTGCAGTGCCTAATTCCTTTGCTGCTTCAACAGCTTCTTCAACGGTGAAAGCCACTTTTCCGTTAGGAACGGATACCCCAAATGACTTCAGGATTTCCTTACCTTGGTACTCGTGAATATTCATTTCCCATCCTCCTTATTGATGTAAAAGGGTTTCATAATACATATAATTCTACTACTTTATGTAAGCAAATAGAAACAAACTCCTTTTACTCTTGCTTGATAAATAATAGACTGCGCTTTCATTTTATAATTCTAAAAATAAGTTGTCTACCATTATGCCAAAAATTATAATATTCTTTTATTTTTGTATAATAAGAAAAGTGTAAGTGCCATCGGAACAATCAAAGGACAGATTGTTCCTGCGAAGATTATTCTAAGGAGCTTTCCTTAGTGCTCATCGCCGTACAAACTGGAGGGGCATGTTCTTTCGATATAGGAAACTTGAATTGCGTAAGCAATTCATAGTTGACTTATCGTAGGTAGTAAAAATGCACTTCAATTTTTACCTGGTGACCCGGAGTTTGCGCACGCGTAGGCGTTGGAGCTAGACATAAAAAAAATTGGTAGATTCGTTATTTCCTACTACCAACTTCTTTATTTGTCCTATAAATAAAAGCAAATACTTCTGCCACAGCTTGATATAATTCCTCAGGAATCGTTTCATTGATGTTCAGCTTTCCCAATAACTCAACTAATGAGGCATCTTCTTGAATAGGAACTTCATGGGCTGCAGCTTGTTCAAGAATATTGTCTGCTACAAGACCCTTCCCTTTAGCTAACACTTTTGGTGCCTCATCTTTTGTAGAGTCGTATCTTAATGCAATCGCTTCTTTTCGTACCTGCTTCTCTTCATGCTCTCTCATATCTTAATATCCACTCCACTGTATGAACTAGATTGATAGATTTGATTGGGGATCTTTTTCTGCTGCTTCTCCCTTTGTTCATTCGTCGAAAGAAAATGAATATCACTAAGCTTAAAGCCTTGTTTTTCAAGATTATCCTTTAAGTTCTCGATAAAGGGCTGGGATATGAATTTTATATCTTTTACATCATTAATAATGGAAATATTCATGATCTTATTTTGGATTTGCATATCTACAATAACCTCATGCATGTGTTCCAAATCAAGATAGAAAAGAACCCGGCAATAATTCGGATCAATCTGACCATTTTCCTTCTTACGTCCATTCCATTGCACCGTTAATTCCGTTGTTTTATTCCAAAAGGTTAATGGAATTTGCATCACATATTGTTGAACAAGCCCCGAATCCTGCGATAAAAGCTGTATCCCAGTAATTTTGTTCAAGAGCTGTTCTGCCGCCTCTTTAACAGAAGGCTGAACGTCGTCACCTATTACTTGAAGTAACATCGCTTTTAAAGCATCTTGCTTCGGGAGTTCCTGCAGAAATTCATCCTTAAACCCTAAACCAAAGCTATGTTCATAATTGAGTCCCAGTTTGCTAACAAGGTTTTTGAACTGATCTAATACGGTTTTGCCATCTTCCCAATTCACCTGTCCTGCTTGCACTTCACCAATAACTTTACCAAGGAGAGTTGATTCTTGCTCATTAAACACCTTCGAGTCATTACGAGCCTGTTCGTGAACAAAAGAAGAGACTTTAGCAATGCCTTCTGGCTTGTTCAATAACAATGTATGTGAATCTTTACCATTTTCTACTTCAGTTGAAATGGCATGCTTAACTAGAACTTCTTGATTGTTTTGCAAGGCATGCGTTAATCTATCGCTAGCGTTTTGTGATAATGTTGAGTTTGGATTTTGCAGTAGCCGTCCACCTATCTCCAGTAACAATTGCCCTTCAGGTTTCCTCTCAACAATAGAAAGCTTTTGAAGTATACTTAGCGCAGATTGTGAATCTTTATCTCCATTTGGGTTCAACCAAATTCGCATCAGATCACTAATGATTTTCTGGCTTGTTTTCTCCTGTCCCGTCATGATGAACTGATTTAGCACGGAGATTAGCTGTTGGCCTTTTTTTGTTACTGTTCCCTCACTCAGGCGTGTTTGAAGGGTCTCCATGAGGTTGTGTATCGGTTCATTCTTGACATTTGACAGTACGCCCGCAAAAATATCTTTCGTCATCGGGAGATTTTTCGTCACCATTTCCTTTAAAGCCGCTAATCCATCATTAAGATCATTGTTGCCTTCTAGTAAACCTACAGCTCCTTGAATCGAAGCTTTGGTAATCGGGAGCTGTTCCTTTAGAAAAAAGTTAACCGTCTCTTGGTTTTCTTTTGTGAGTGGAAGATTAAATTGTTTTAATAATGTCGAAGCTACAGGAGCTTGAGAATGGCTACCAGTATCAGCCATATGCAACACTTTTAAGTGGACCTTCCCTTCCCCTGGTTGTACCTGAAACCAATATCTCGCTTCCGCCGACAAAGGAACTTCAAGCTTCGCAATCAGCTTTTGATTTCCTATTTGAATCTCTGCTGTTTGCTGTGGAAATAGCTTCAAGACTTTCCCATGAAAAATTTGCCCCGGTTGAAAGCTTCGATTTGTATTTTGAGGGTTCATATTCTGCTTTTGTAGTGAGTGTATGAAGCTTGCTAACATTCGTATCCTCTCATTTCAGCATGCTTTTTATCGGTTCAAAGCTTTTTCTATGATATGGAGAAATGCCATGTTCCTCGAGTCCTAACAAGTGGTCTTTCGTACCATAGCCCATATTTTTTGAAAAATGATAGTATGGATATTCCTGATCAATTTCCTTCATCATACGGTCTCTTGTAACCTTGGCAATAACTGATGCAGCAGCAATCGAAATACTTTTTCCATCACCTTTTATAATCGACTCAGTTGGAAATGGTGTTTGTAATGGCATTGCATCAATTAATAAGAAATCAGGCTTTACGGACAATTGTTGGATGGCTGAAAGCATTGCTTTTTTCGTAGCCTCGTAAATATTTATCGAATCAATTTCCTCTGCTTCAATAATGCCAATTCCAATAGAAACAGCTTGCTCTTTTATATATTCGTAAAATTCCTCACGTTTCCCTTCAGATAGCTTCTTAGAGTCATCGAGACCAAATAACTTAAAGTCCTCTGGCAGGATGACACAAGCCGCAACAACGGGTCCTGCAAGCGGTCCTCGGCCAACTTCATCAATTCCTCCGATAAATCGATAGCCTTGCTTACGGAGGTCTCTCTCATAACTTGACATAGAGAGAAACTTTTCTTCAACTTGTTGCTGTTGCTTATAGCGATTATGCCATTTGTTTAGCAACTGCTGGGCGCCTTTACGGCTATCTAATCTAACCTCTTCTAAAAAAGGATTATCAGAGAATTGAATCGATTTAAGTCTTTCTTCTATTTCTTTTATTGTGTATGTACTCAAGTTGAACTGCCTCACTCTCTTAAAACTACTTAGTTAATGTATCGGTTACTTTTGAAAAAAGTAAAGACCTTCCTCATTGAGCTAAGAAGGTCTTTTCTATTATTATTCGTTCGTTTCTGTCTCATTTGGTTTTTCAAATGACAATGGACCGAATTGTTCGGAACGGATATCACGAATGACAAGTTCAGTCACTTTATCATAATTGATTTCTCCACCGCTCATGAGGGCGCCTCGTCGTTTGCCAATTTCATTAAATAACTCAACAACGTCTTCAGGAATTACTTCGAGGCTATAGCGTTCCTTTAAACGATGTGGATATTCCCTCTCCAAAAAGCGTAAACCGTAAATACAGACGTCTTGGAGGTTTAGGATGGTATCTTTAATCGCTCCTGTTAAAGCAAGCTTTGAACCAACCTCTTGGTCCTCAAATTTGGGCCAAAGAATTCCTGGTGTATCTAATAATTCAAGTTCTTTTCCGACCTTAATCCATTGCTGCGCTTTTGTCACACCAGGTGTATTACCTGTTTTAGCAATATTCTTTTTAGCCAACCGATTGATTAATGTTGATTTCCCAACATTCGGTATCCCTACAATCATTGCTCTGATTGCTCTTGGTTTAACTCCTTTTGCTTCCATTCGATCGAATTTTTCTTTTAGAATCGATTTTGCAGCAATAACGATATCCTTCATTCCAGCACCAGCGTGTGAATTGATCGCCAAAGACTTAATCCCTTGCTCATCAAAAAAGCGAATCCATTCCTTTGTTACTTCCTTATCAGCCATATCCGCTTTATTCAGAAGTACCAAACGTGGTTTATGCTGAATGATCTCATCGATCATTGGATTTCGGGAGGAATATGGTATTCTTGCATCCACCAATTCGAAAATAATATCAACTAGCTTCAGCTTTTCTGTTACTTGTCGGCGAGCTTTCGCCATATGTCCAGGAAACCATTGTATCGTCATGACTACACCCCCTTTTACTATGTTGTTAATCAACGATGCCTATATCCTCAAGAGGCCAGTAAATCATACTGGTATTCCCTAATACTTTTTCCATTGGTATGGTTCCGATATGACGACTATCCTTGCTATAGCGTCTATTATCCCCCATTACAAACAAATGACCCTCAGGTACAGTTTCTTGCCCTGTAAGCTCTTCAAGTGTAAAAGGCTCCGTTAATGGTCCATCGATCACTTGATTCTTGAACTCATCTAAGTATGACTCCTCTATTGCCTCTCCATTCACATAAAGCGTATCGTTCCGATATTCAATCTTATCACCAGGAAGTCCGATGATTCTCTTTATATAATCTTTATTTTCCGGTGCATGAAAGACGATTATATCAAATCGTTCTGGTTCACCTATTTTATAGCTAAATTTATTCACAATCATACGATCCTGATCATGCAAAGTTGGCATCATGGATTCTCCATCTACCACAATTGGTGCAAATAAGAAAAACCGTATGACAACTGCTAACAGAACAGCTATTATTAGTGCCTTTGTCCATTCCCAAAGCTCATTTTTTTTCTTCGCCACTTATCAATCCCCACCATTTCATATGTACAGTTAAATTAATCTATAATGGCACGCTTTATATTACAAACTTACTCATTTACAATAATTATGACAATTCCCGATATAAAAGTAAACTATCATAGCTTTCACGTATGAAGTAAGAACGAATGAGACTTAGTATAATCGTATGTATTCTTTCTAACAACAGCCTCAAGTCATAAGGAGTATCTATGAATATTTTACCAATGACGAGTCCCCAATATCACAAAAAAGGAGCTTGTTGTAAAAATCTTATCAGATTCTTACGTACACAAGCCCCTTTTGAGTTTTAAGCTTTTATTATCGAATTTCTTTGATACGAGCTTTTTTACCACGTAGGTTACGTAGGTAGTAAAGTTTAGCACGGCGAACTTTACCGCGTCGAATAACTTCAAGCTTCGCAATTTTTGGTGTGTGAACTGGGAAAGTACGCTCAACGCCTACTCCGTAAGAAACTTTACGTACTGTAAAAGTTTCGCTAATTCCACCACCACGACGCTTAATTACAACACCTTCGAAAAGCTGGATACGCTCACGAGTTCCCTCGATAACTTTTACGTGTACACGTACTGTATCACCAGGACGGAAAGCAGGTAGATCCGAACGAAGTTGTTCTTTTGTAATTTCTTCAATTAATTGTTGCATCGTTTTCAACTCCTTCCAACAGACGCTCTTGCAGGACTTTAGCCTATAAATGCAGCGGAACATCGTTATAAGACGTAAACTATAGTAGTCTAAGTCACAAAAATTATCATACCATAATACTCAAGTCACATCAAGGCTATTTCTTCTGATTTTCAAATTCTCTTAGCCATTTTTTTTGGTCACTTGTAAGTTCTATATTCTCGAGAAGATCCGGTCTGCGCTCATATGTCCGTTTAAGAGATTCCTTCTCTCTCCACTCATCTATTAACCGATGATTTCCTGATGTTAAAACATCTGGAACCTTCATTCCACGGAAATCAGCTGGTCTTGTATAATGGGGGTGTTCAAGAAATCCTGTGCTAAAAGAGTCTCTTTGATGAGATTCTTCATTGCCTAGAACCTCTGGCAAGAGTCTCACAACACTATCAATAACAACCATCGCTCCTAGCTCCCCACCAGTCAGCACATAATCCCCAATCGATAATTCATCGGTCACTACATGATCTCTGATTCTCTCATCATAGCCTTCATAATGGCCACAAATGAAGATTAAATGTTCTTCCTTAGCCAATTCTTCCGCGATTTTCTGATTATGTGTTTTCCCTTGAGGACATAAGAGAATAACGCGAGGTTTCGTACTTTGTGCTTGTTCCTTTAGATGGTCAACCGCATCAAAGATAGGCTGAGGTTTAAGCACCATCCCTGCCCCTCCACCATACGGGTAATCATCAACGGTCTTATGCTTGTTATCAGCAAACTCACGAAAATTAACGATATGATAGTCAACAGCTTTTTGTTCCGCTGCTTTTTTTAAAATTGAGCTTCCTAGAACCCCTTCGAACATTTCCGGAAAAAGGGTTAAGACATCAATTTTCATCATGATAGTAACCCTTCCATCGGCTCAATAATAATGGTTTGTTCCTTTATATCTACTTTTTTAACAATTTGCTCGATATACGGAATTAAAATATCTTTTCCACCCTTGCCTTTAATGACCCAAACATCATTGGCACCAGGCGTTAAAATTTCGCGTACCTTTCCAATCTCTTCGCCATCTGTGGTAAATACGTGACAGCCAATAATTTCGTGGAAATAGAATTCATCTTCCTCAAGCTCTGTAAGCTGGTCCTCACGAATCTTGAGTATTCCACCTTTCATTTTCTCTACCTCGTTGACATTTCCATAGCCTTCAAAGGTTAAAAGATTGAAATTTTTATGTACCCGATGAGATTCAACCGTTAATTCTATTGGCTCTTTTGCATCAGGCATGAATAAGTACAGCTTATTCCCTTTCGTATACCGTTCCTCAGCAAAGTCCGTCTTGGAAATGACACGAACTTCTCCTCTAATCCCATGGGTATTTACGATTTTTCCTACATTAAACCATTTTTCCAACAATCATCACCTCTAGCGAATTTCAGCAACGATGCCATCCTTTATGATAATCGTTTTACTCGTCACGATATCTTCCCAAACGTCGCCTACATTTATTTCAACTATACCTTGTATTTCTTTTTCTTTTAGTTCGCTTCCTAATGGTAGCATATGTAATTGTTCTATTTGAAACTCGAGAAGCTTTAATTTTTCCCTTCGAGTATGTATTTCTTTTTCAAATTGCTTTTTTAGATTTTCAGCTTGGTATTTTTTTGTTTTTTCAAGTTTTTTTAATTCGAACATCAGCTGTTCGCATTCCTTCTTAAGTTGCAGACGATTGTCTTCGTATTTTTGGAGCAGCTGTTCTTTACTTTTTTCCGTAAGTACCTGTTTGACCACGACACTTTGTAGAATATTCAAGCTCAGCGCCTCCTCTGCGCTTTTTTTAGTTATTCCTCAGGCTTATTTAATACCCTTTTGTAAACCGAGAAAATAGTTAAAAAAAAGAAGGGTTTCCCCTCCTTTTTTGTGTCTCTCGTAATAATACGGTGAGCCTTACTCAACAATTTCTAAAAAGACTTTCTTCTGTTGTGTAGATCCTGCTGCATAGACAACAGTTCGAATAGCTTTAGCGACGCGCCCTTGCTTACCGATCACTTTACCCATATCGCTTTTATTCACGTTAAGTTTATAAGTAATGCGGTCAGATTCCTCGGTGACATTCACATGAACATCCTCTGGGAAATCTACAAGAGGCTTAACAATTGTTTCAATAAGCTCTTTCATATCGACTATTACTTGCTGAACTTAGCGTTATGGAATTTTTCCATAATGCCTTGTTTAGAGAATAAGTTACGAACTGTGTCAGATGGTTTTGCACCGTCTTGTAACCACTTAAGAGCTAACTCTTCGTTGATATCAACGATAGCTGGCTCAGCTACTGGGTTATAAGTTCCAACTGTTTCAATAAAACGTCCATCACGAGGAGAACGAGAATCAGCTACTACAATACGATAAAAAGGAGATTTTTTTGCTCCCATACGTTTTAAACGAATTTTTACTGCCATGTTTAATAGCACCTCCGAATAGTTTCACACAAGATAGAATAATAACAGATTGTTAAATAGTTTGTAAAGTGTTTTTTCTTGTCAGTTAAAATTTTTTAGGTTTTATCAGCAAATTTCTTATTGAAAAGGGTTAAATGGTAGGTTGAAACCACCTTTTTTCTTCCCTTTTTTCTTAGCTTTTTGCTGCATTCCTGACATTTGCTTCATCATTTTTTTCATGTCTTCAAATTGCTTGAGGAGACGATTTACCTCCGGTACAGAAGTTCCACTTCCCTTTGCAATTCTTTTACGACGATTCGATGTAATGATTTCTGGATGGATTTTCTCCTCTTTCGTCATCGATTGAATAATCGCTTCGACATGAGAAATTTGCTTTTCATCAATTTGAAGATTGTTTAGACCCTTCATCTTATTCGCACCAGGCATCATTTTCAGAAGATCTTCGAGTGGCCCCATGTTGCGAACCTGCCCTAGCGAATCAAGGAAATCATCAAGAGTAAATGAATTGGACTTCATTTTCTGCTCTATTTCCCTCGCTTTTTCTTCATCAATATTCGACTGTGCTTTTTCGATTAAGGTCAGAACGTCTCCCATTCCGAGAATACGTGAAGCCATGCGTTCTGGATGGAAGGATTCCAATGCATCTAATTTCTCACCAAGACCTACAAATTTAATAGGTGTGTTGGTTACAGAACGAATCGATAGTGCTGCTCCCCCACGAGTATCCCCGTCAAGCTTTGTCAATACGACACCAGTTAAGCCCAGTTGTTCGTTGAAGCTCTGGGCTACATTGACAGCGTCTTGACCAGTCATTGCATCAACAACAAGGAAAATCTCGTTCGGGTTCGATAGTTCTTTAATGTCTTTTAGTTCACCCATTAGAGCTTCGTCCACATGCAAGCGACCAGCGGTATCAATAAGGACATAATCATTATGGTCTTCTTTTGCCTTGGCAATAGCTTGCTTTGCGATTTCTACAGGACTCACTTGGTCTCCTAAGGAGAATACAGGCATATTAAGCTGTTTTCCAAGTGTTTCAAGCTGTTTAATCGCAGCAGGACGATAGATATCTGCAGCAACTAGCATTGGATTTCGATTGTATTTCTTGCGTAGTAGGTTTGCTAGCTTTCCAGTTGTTGTGGTTTTACCAGCACCCTGTAATCCGACCATCATAATGACAGTTGGAGGTCGGTTGCTGACAGCAATTTTACTTTCCTCGCCACCCATCAAGTTTGTTAATTCTTCTTTTACAACCTTGATGACTTGTTGACCAGGTGTTAAGCTTTTTAAAACCTCTTGTCCAACGGCACGATCACTAACTTTTTTAACAAATTCTTTTACAACCTTGAAGTTAACGTCCGCTTCTAAAAGGGCAAGACGAACTTCACGCATCATTTCTTTTACATCCGCTTCGTTAACCTTACCTTTTCCACGGATCTTTTGCATCGTATTTTGCAGTCGGTCGGCTAATCCTTCAAATGCCATCTTGCCGCCTCCTAATCCAATTTCTCAAGCTCTGCTACTGCTTCTAATAATGCCTGTTTCGAAGGAGATTCAGTCTTTAAAGCATTTGTTATTTCATTCAAGAGCCTATTTCGCTTTTGAAATTTATCAAATAAACATAGCTTTTCTTCATACTCCTCGAGCATGGCTTCAGTACGCTTAATATTGTCGTACACCGCCTGCCTACTTACCCCGTATTCATCGGCAATTTCTCCAAGAGAAAAATCATCTAAGTAGTATAGAGACATATAGCTCTGCTGTTTTGGTGTTAACAAGGATTGATAAAAATCGTATAAATAATTGATACGAGTTGTCTTTTCAAGCACAGCTCATCCCTCCTTGTTAAGTGAAAAGCCTTTACATAGTCAGTGTACACGCATCCATAAGCGATGTCAAGATTTTATCTTTACTCTATATCGTGTTCATGAAGGAGGAACTTTTCTTTAGAATGGACTGAGCTCCTTATAAAAACAGCCTTCACGCAGAGCAATACTCTCGTAGGAGCAATTATGGATGATGATCGTGAATCCTGTTGGTGAAATTGCTCTTGATTGACAACTCTCATTGCTTTTCTGCCTATCCTGTCAATGAAACTGCTCTTGATTGACAACTCTCACTCATTTTCTGCTTATCCTGTCAATGAAACTGCTTTTGATTGACAACTCTCACTGTTTTTCTGCCTATCCTGTCAATGAAACTGCTCTTGATTGACAACTCTCATTGCTTTTCTGCTTATCCTGTCAATGAAACTGCTCTTGATTGACAACTCTCACTCATTTTCTGCCTATCCTGTCAATGAAACTGCTCTTGATTGACAACTCTCACTTCTTTTCTGCTTTTCCTGTCAATGAAACTGCTCTTGAACGGTATTTTCCGCTAATCCTGTATCCTAGAAGCCCACAAAAATACCCGGCACACAATGTGTACCGGGCAAAGATAACTCAATCTAACTCTTCATTTTCAACCAAATCAGCAAATAAGCCGTAAACGTATTGCTCTGCATTAAATTCCTGGAGGTCGTCCATCTTTTCACCAAGACCGACAAACTTCACTGGAATTCCTAACTCATTGCGGATCGCAAGCACGATACCACCCTTTGCCGTACCATCAAGCTTCGTTAATACAATACCACTTACATTTGTAGCTTCCTTGAACGTTTTCGCTTGAATCAAGGCATTTTGCCCTGTCGTTGCATCAAGGACAAGAAGTACCTCATGAGGAGCGCCAGGAACTTCACGCTCAATTACACGCTTCACCTTTTCAAGTTCCTTCATCAAGTTAACCTTATTTTGTAGACGTCCTGCTGTATCACAAATCAAAATATCAGCATTTCTTGATTTCGCAGCCTGAATCGCATCAAACATAACAGCAGCTGGATCTGAACCCGCTCCTTGCTTAATGACATCAACACCAACACGCTCGCCCCATACTTCAAGCTGTTCAATCGCACCGGCTCGGAACGTATCACCTGCAGCAAGGACAACTTTTTTCCCTTCTGACTTAAACTTATGGGCAAGCTTCCCAATCGTTGTTGTCTTTCCAACGCCGTTTACACCAACAAATAATAGAACCGTTAATCCCTCAGCTTGAATATTTAGCTCTGTAGACGCTTCATCGGCACCCTCATAGATTTCCACAAGTTTTTCCGAAATGACACTTTGAACCTCAGCTGGGTCTTGTATGTTCTTACGCTTCACTTCCATTTTCAGCTCTTCAATTAAATCCATAACCGTTTCAAAGCCGACATCCGCCTGAATCAAGATTTCTTCAAGCTCTTCGAAAAAGTCTTCGTCGACCTTACGATAACGTGCGACTAAGTCATTTACTTTACCTGAAAAATTATCACGCGTTTTCGTCAGTCCATCTTTGAACTTTTCTGTAACCACATCTGTTTGCTGTGTAATTTTTTCTTTTAGCTTCTTAAAAAAACTCATACGCTTCCCTTCCTTTTTCAGCGATCAACTTTTAAGATTCTACTAGCTCTTTTGTTTCTTCAAGTCTAACAGAAACTAATTTGGACACACCTGATTCCTGCATCGTTACCCCGTACAGGACATCTGCACCTTCCATCGTTCCCTTACGGTGAGTAATAACAATGAACTGTGTTTCATCACTATATCGTTTTAAATATTGACTAAAACGATGTACATTGGCATCATCAAGAGCAGCTTCCACTTCATCCAAAATACAGAATGGTACAGGTCGTACTTTTAGAATCGAGAAGAGTAAGGCTATTGCCGTTAAAGCACGTTCTCCACCGGATAATAAGCCAAGATTCTGCAATTTCTTCCCTGGTGGCTGGGCAACAATTTCTACGCCTGTATTTAAAAGATCCTCTGGGTCAGTTAACCTTAGATCAGCTCGTCCTCCACCAAATAATGATTGAAATACAGATTCGAAATGAGACCGAATTCCATAGAAAGTTTGTTCAAATCTCTTTTTCATTTCCTCATCCATCTCATCAATAACCTGGAACAAAGTATCCTTCGCTTCTTGAAGGTCATTTTTTTGTTCTAAAAGAAATTCGTAGCGCTCAGAAACACGCTCATATTCTTCAATCGCTCCTAAGTTGACCGTTCCTAGCTCTTCAATGGACAGCTTAATTAATTTTACTTTCTTCCTTGCTTCGTCAGCAGGAATCGTTAATGGATACTCATCCTTTGCCCCTTCATACGAAAGCAAATATTCCTCACGTAAACGTGTTAAACGATTTTCTAAATCGACATCTAAACGAGTCAGCTTCACTTCTTCGTCTGTTAAAATTCCGATAAGGCCTTTATGCTGACGTTTAAGTTCTCGCACTTCAAGTTCAGCATCCTCAACTTGACCGTGGAGCGCTAATCTTTCTTCACGACGAGAGGCAATAAGCTTTGTCGTTTCATTTTTATCTTGAAGCTTTTGCAAAGCCGCCTCTTCTAAATATTCTGCACCAGAGCTACTATCTGTCATTTCTGAAGATAGTAAATCCAGGTCTTCCTTAACAGAATCATAGTTTTGGCTAACCTCATCTAACTCAAATTTTGTTTTCGCGAGATTTTCACGAGCATTACGAGCCTGCTCATTTTTAGCCGCCAGCTTCACCTTTAACTCACCAATTTCTTCTGTGACCGTTTCCTTAGAAGAAATTTGTGTATTTTTTTGTTCAGTAAGGAGAGAAATTTCCCCATCAAGAGAAAGCTTTGTTTCTTCTGATTCCTCAAGTAAACGAGTTAATTCTACTTTCCTCGCAGAGAGCCTTTCTTTTTCTTCTCCATATTGCGAGATATTCGAATCATAAAGAGCAAGCTTTTCATTCATGTTCTTTTCTTCAAATTCAACCTCACGCAGGTCCCCTTTGATCGATTGCTCCTCGATTCGAAGCTCTTCGCCTTTTTTACGAAGATCATCTAGAAGAGTTTGCTGATCTTGAATGCTTGCTTTCGACTCCTTAACCTGCTCTTCTTTAATGGCAGTTTGCCTTTCCATTTCAGCAAGCTTTTCCTTTAAGTCTTCCAATTCTCCTTTTCTACTTAAAAGGGAAGTGGACTGCTTCTTAACGGCACCACCGGTCATCGAACCGCCAGCATTGACGACATCCCCGTCTAACGTGACAAATCGACTGCGATATTGGAGGATCTTGGCCATTTCATTGGCACCTTTTAGATCCCCAGTTATGACAACATTTCCAAGGAGGTTTGTAATCACACTGCTGTATTTTTCTTCTGTTCCAATTAGCTCTGAAGCAACACCTACAAAAGCAGGATGTCCCTGAATCAGTTGGAGTTGCTGTGAAGAAAGAGATTTCCCTTTAATGACGCTCATTGGTAAAAATGTTGCCCGACCAAAGGAATTTTTCTTCAAGTATTGAATCGCATTTCGTCCACTTTCCTCTGTAGTCACGACAACATGCTGCGCCGCTCCACCTAAAGCAGTTTCAATTGCAACTTCATACTCCTTTGGAACCTGAATAAGCTCCGCGATCGCCCCTTCAATACCAGACAACGCGTGCTCACGAGCCTTCAGTACTTCCTTAACCCCTTGAAAGAAGCCAGAATAATCATCTTCCATCTCTTCAAGCATATCTTTTCTTGACTTCGCCTTTTGTAAAAACTGATAGGCTTGATATAGAGTAGATTCCTGCTTGTCATATTGATTGCGAAGGTTCTCAAGTTTTGTTTGTTCATTTCGGAAAATATGAACCTGTTCTTCTAGCTCTTTTTGCACGACAGACAGCTTGGACATAATCGCGGCTCTTTTTTCCTCAATAACACGACGGTCTTCTAAATACTTCTGGTTATCTTCATCAAGCCTTTTGCTTCGTTGCTGCTGTTGGCCGATTTGGGAATCAATATTTTGAAGTTCATTTTTATAAGTTGCTTGCTGGTTTAAAATCTCAATATAATCACTTTTTAGTGATTCGATTTTTTCTTCAATATTTTCGCTGAAAAGCTTTAATTGATTTTGTTTTTCCGAAAGAATTTTCTGAAGCTCACTCGCTTCTTTTTCCAAAGCATTAGCAGTTTCTTCTTGCTCATCTTTTTCCTTTGTAAGTTCAGCTAGCTTCGCTGATAATGAGGCAATTGACTTTTCTAGCTGCTCTTTATTTTGCTTCGCATTTTTCTTTCGTTCTTTTAAAACTTCTTTCTTCCCTTCAAGCTTTTCTAGCTCCTCGGATGCATGAAGAAGTACCGTTTGCAAATCGTTTATCGATTCATCAATTGCTGCAATTTGCTCTCTCATCTCGACAACTTTTGCTTCTTTTGTTTGTAAAGTAGCAGAAAGTTCCATCTCGACATGCTTATTTTGCTCAAGCTGCTTTGAAAGCTGTTCCCATTTTCCATGCAATTCTTCGATTTCATAGACTGTTAGAGCAACTTCAATTTTCTCCAACTCTTCTTTTTGCTGAAGATAATCTTTTGCAATCGATGCTTGAATTTTTAATGGCTCAACTTGCCCTTCAAGCTCATGTACAATATCGTTTACACGATTTAAGTTTTCTTGGGTTTCTGTCAGCTTACCTTCAGCTTTCTTTTTACGCGTCTTATATTTGAGAACCCCGGCAGCCTCTTCAAAAATCGTTCTTCTTTCTTCAGCCTTACTATTTAGAATTTCTTCAACTCTCCCTTGGCTGATGATCGAAAAAGCTTCGCGACCTAGTCCCGAGTCCATGAATAAATCAATAATATCTTTTAAACGACAGCTCTGTTTATTAATAAAAAATTCACTGTCCCCAGAACGATAGACTCTTCTAGTTACACTGACTTCGTTATAATCAATTGGCAAAAATTGATCTTCATTTTCAAGTGTTAACGTCACTTCTGCAAAATTTAGTGGCTTTCTCGAGTCGCTTCCTGCAAAAATAATATCTTCCATTTTTGCTCCACGGAGGGATTTAGCTGATTGTTCACCAAGCACCCAGCGGATTGCATCGGTAATATTACTTTTCCCACTTCCGTTCGGGCCGACAACTGCTGTAACACCCGTAACAAAGTCAACCCCAATGCGCTCGGCGAATGATTTAAAGCCTACTACATCCAAACGTTTCAGATGCACGTTTGTATCCCCCTCTTCATTTCATCTCTACTGTTAAAACATGTATTAAAAATTATATATGTGCCTTTAATTTTTCCAAAGCCATTTGGGCAGCATGCTGTTCTGCCTCTTTCTTCGATTTTCCTGTTCCAACGCCAACTTCTGTCCCGTTTAGGGAGACTTGAGAGATGAATTCACGATTATGCGCAGGGCCTTTTTCTTGTAAAACTTTATATTCAATAACCCCTGAGCCATCTCGTTGAACATGCTCCTGTAGCTGGCTTTTGAAATCCATCACATGAGAAAAAGCACCTGCATCAATTTTAGGAAAAACGACTTTCTCTAGAAATTGTACGACCGTTTCAATTCCTTTATCTAAAAATAAAGCTCCAATAAACGCTTCGAAAACATCTGCTAACAATGCTGGTCTAGTTCTTCCACCAGTCATCTCTTCACCTTTACCTAAAAGTACGTATTCACCAAAGGTTAATTCATTGGCAAATGCCACAAGAGAAGGTTCACAAACAACAGCAGCTCTTAGCTTAGTCAGTTCCCCTTCAGTCATCGTTGGATATTTTTTATATAAAAATTGAGAAACGGTTAATTCTAGTACAGCATCTCCTAAAAATTCGAGCCTTTCGTTATCATCATAAGGCTTCTTGCGATGCTCATTCACATATGATGAATGAGTAAAAGCTTGTATAAGCAATTTCTCGTTCGAAAATGGTACACCTATTTTATCTTGAAATTCTTTAAATTGTCTATCTCTATTACGAAATGTGCGTTTTTCTCTTTCGTTCCCACTCTTACGCATGTCTAATCCACCTTGCTATTTTTTTACATTCCATTTCCTAAGTGTACTTATATTTGCATTAAAAGGCAAAGATATATTTTAAGAAAATGGGTCATTTTTACAGAAGAAAGCCCCGCTATGAAAACGGAGCTTTTTAGGAATCTAACGATTATGAATTGGCGTTTATGTAATTAACTGCGTCGCCAACTGTTGTAATTTTTTCTGCATCATCGTCAGAAATTTCAATATCGAATTCATCTTCTAATTCCATTACTAGTTCAACTACGTCTAGGGAATCAGCTCCTAGGTCTTCTTTGAAAGTTGCTTCAAGTTTAACTTGAGATTCTTCAACACCGAGGCGGTCAACGATGATCTTCGTTACACGTTCTAATACGTCTGCCATGCTTGTTCACCTCCCCTCAAGCCATTATAGTTATTTTGGTTTAATTAATCAATCTCATTTTTAACTATTTACATCGTGAAATTGAATAAAATAGCAAACAACTTTTTCGTAATAAAAGTGAGAATTTAACGTCATCTGCGGATGCGGGATCTATCAGTGCTTGTCGCCGATGGACGAGCGCTCTCCGCTTTTCTATCTGTCCAGCTCCGAGCGCTATCAGCTCGAGGTCGCTTCAGGTCAGTGACCGAAGTCAAAGTGCAGACTTCATCCCCTGCCCTTCCAGCGCTTGTCGCCGATGATCAAGCGCTCTCCGCTTTTCTGATCACATCACCATTCCGCCGTCTACATGTAGGGTTTGGCCTGTCATGTAGCGACTGTCTTCGGATGCTAGGAATACAACTACCTTTGCAATGTCCTCTGGATCGCCTAGACGAGCAAGTGGAATTTGCTTCAGCATTTCCCCTTTAATTTCTTCAGTAAGCTTATCAGTCATGTCGGTTGTAATAAAGCCAGGTGCCACCGCGTTCACGGTAATACCACGTGAAGCAAATTCTTTTGCTGTTGTTTTCGTTAACCCGATCACCCCAGCCTTTGCAGCTACATAATTAGCTTGACCAGCGTTTCCACTTACGCCAACAATTGATGAAATATTAATGATTCGACCGCTTCTTTGCTTCATCATTTGACGAGTTACTGCTTTCGTGCATAGGAAAACGCCTTTTAGGTTCGTGTCAATGACCGCATCCCAATCGTCTTCCTTCATACGCATAAGTAAAGTATCACGAGTGATACCAGCATTATTCACTAAAATATCAAGTCTTCCAAATTGCTCGATCACTTTATTCACCATTTCGGTAACAGATCCGCCATCGGCAACATTGGCTTGAATCGCAATCGCATCGCGACCAAGTGCTTTGATTTCATTCACAACCTCATTCGCTAAACTTTCACTACCAGCATAGTTAACAGCTACGTTCGCACCTTGTCTTGCTAGCTCCAGAGCAATCTCTCTACCAATTCCACGCGATGCACCAGTAACTAAAGCACTTTTTCCCTCTAGTTTCATCGTAGCTCCTCCTTTAATGCTTCATGAACAGCTGTAAAAGTCTCTTCATCAGAAATATTGAACACTTTAGCTGAACGGTCGATTTTTTTCACTAACCCAGACAACACTTTACCTGGTCCAATCTCGATGAAGGTATCTACACCTAACTCCATCATTTTCTTAACTGAATCTTCCCACTGAACAGGAGAATATAACTGCTGAATAAGCTTTTCCTTAATCTCAACTGGAGCGCTCATCTCAGTCGCAGTTACATTTGCGATAACAGGAATTTTTGCTTCTTTAATCTCGATTTCATCAAGGACTCCTTGAAGCTTAGTGGAAGCAGGCTTCATCAAGCTTGAATGGAATGGTCCGCTGACTTCTAAAGGTAACACACGTTTTGCCCCAGCTTCTTTTGCCTTAACACCTGCAAGCTCAACACCTTTACGTGAACCTGAAATGACGATTTGTCCTGGACAGTTAATATTCGCTAACTGTACGGGATTTCCTTCGTTTGCGATTTCCTCTGTTACTTTCGCTAGCTCGTCCCGACCTAAGCCTAATACAGCCGCCATTGTACCTTCACGATTCGGAACAGCTTCCTCCATGAATTCTCCTCTTTTTCGGACCGCATATACCGCATCCTCAAAAGATAAAGCACCCGCAGCAACAAGTGCAGTATATTCACCCAGGCTATGTCCTGCTACATAATCAGCTTCAATATTTGCTTGTTTAAAATATTGTAAAATCGCAATACTAGTCACGAGTAACGCTGGCTGAGCGTTCGTTGTTAAAGTAAGTTCCTCCATTGGGCCTTCAAAAATCGTTTTTGATAGAGGGATTCCGAGTTTAGCATCTGCCTTATCAAAAAGTGCACGTACTGAGTCTTCCTTATCAAAAAGTGATTTACCCATTCCCACAGTTTGTGAGCCTTGACCTGGAAATAAAAAAGCCATTTTTCCCATTAAAAGTCTCCTTTTCAATCATTAATCTTGTGTTTTTTCTACTGCTTCTCTAATCGTCTTGGTCACTTCCTTTTCGACCATTTCGCGAGCTTGGCGAATGGCACTAAACACTGAATTAGCATCGGAAGAACCATGAGCCTTTATAACTGGAGCCTTTAATCCAAAAAGGCCAGCTCCACCATATTCAGAGTAATCCATTTTAGCCTTTAGACCTTTTAAGTCGGGCATAATAACAGCGGCAGCTAACTTTGTCTTCAAGTTGCTAGACAGAGCTGTCTTCAACATTTTAAAAACAGACATGGCAGTTCCTTCAATTGTTTTCAACACCATATTGCCGGTGAATCCATCTGTAACCACGACATCAGCAACACCGTCTAATAAATCTCTTGCTTCAACATTTCCAACAAAATTCAGATTAGCGTCTTGTAAAAGAGTAAAGGTTTGTTTAACAAGTTCATTCCCCTTTTTCTCTTCAGTACCGATATTGAGCAATCCAACACGGGGATTTGTAACACCTCTTACTTTTTCACAGTAAATGGAGCCCATAATCGCATTTTGAAATAGATGCTCTGGTTTAGCATCTACATTCGCACCAACATCTAGTAAAAGGAATCCTTCACCACCAATAGTTGGTAGAGTAGGAGATAAAGCAGGTCGATCAATTCCATCGATCCTACCGACAACAAATAATCCCGCTGCCATTAAAGCTCCTGTGTTTCCTGCAGAAATACATCCATCTGCTTCACCATCAGTCACAAGCTGTGCAGCTAATACCATAGAAGCTTTCTTTTTTCTTCTAACTGCTCGTACAGGCTCGTCTGTACCAAGAATGACTTCATCTGTATGCACAATCGAGATTCGCTCATCATTTGATAGATGTTCTTTAATTTGTGTTTCATTACCTACTAAAATAATATGTAGATCTTTAAATGTCGCAACGGCTTTCATCGCCCCTAAAACGATTTCCTTTGGCGCATTATCTCCGCCCATTGCATCGATTGCTAATTTCATCTATGTCACATTCCTTAAATATCAAAATTTAATCCACCATGTATGTGAATTATCTTACGCTCACGCATGTGAACGATACATTTCAAAATCACCCTTAAAAACAATTTCACTGTTTACAAAGCTCGTTACTTCAACAAGAGTACGTCCCTTTTCTTCATCAATACTGATGACCTTTGCCTTTGCGACAACTCTTTCACCTTCAAGAACGGAGCGAGTAAAGCGAATATTCGCTTTTGCTGTCAAAGCAAGCTCATCATTGATCACAGCAACCGCCAGTGAGTTGGCTTGCGCGAATAGATGATGTCCCCTTGCAATTTGATTTCGTTTGAAAACATGTTCTTTTTTGATATCTAAAATGGAAATCGCTGAATTATCTAAATCCATATCTATGATTTCACCGATTACTTCTTCTAAAGGTAAGGAACGAACCTCATCCTCGAAGTTTTTCTCAGCGACGTTTTTGATTCTCTCTCTTAACTCAGGTATGGATAGTTCTAAACGATCCAATCGAATAGTTTGAACACTAACTGTAAATTTATCAGCAAGCTCTTCGTCAGTGATAAAAGGATTTTCCTTTATCGTTTCTGTTAACAACGCTTGCCGCTCTCTTTTATTCCTCTTCATGCATGACACCGTCCAAGCTATTAAGACTAGGTACTAATAGTAGTATATGATTTAAAAAAGCAGATTGCAAGAAATAATTCGACATCTCGCCTTACTTAATCTAGTTTTTCCCCTTGTAACACTCCCGATTCTTGGAGAGACTCTCGTAAATGTTCATATTCAGGAGATTCCCAAAAGAACGCTGATTGTATAAGTTCAGTTGCATCATTTCGCGCAGTTTCCAAAGCGCGATAATCATGAACCATATCAGCCACCTTAAATTCTGGTACACCACTTTGTTTTTTTCCAAAAAAGTCTCCTGGACCCCTTAATTCCAGATCTTTTTCACTGAGTACAAAGCCATCATTTGTTTCTGTCATAATTTGCATCCGCTCTTTCCCGACCTCTGATTTCGGATCAGCAAGTAAAATACAATAGGATTGTTCACTGCCTCTTCCGACACGTCCTCGGAGCTGGTGGAGCTGAGATAATCCGAATCGTTCTGCATCATAAATCACCATCATGGTTGCATTTGGAACATTGACCCCTACTTCCACAACAGTGGTCGAAACAAGAACTTGAATTTCATTTTTACTGAAAGCTTTCATCACAGAGTCTTTTTCATCTGCTCCTAGTCGACCGTGCATTAACCCCACCTCATAGCGACCATGAAAATAGGATTGTAAGGAAGCATGGACATCTATTGCATTTTGAAAATCTAGCTTTTCAGATTCCTCGATTAACGGACAAATCACATAAGCTTGTCTCCCTTTTGACAGCTCTTTTTCCATAAAGGATAGAATGCGTTCAAGCATCTCTTTCTTCGCCCAATAGGTTTCGATTATTTTTCTACCAGCAGGCATTTCATCAATAATCGATACATCCATTTCTCCAAAGACTGTAATAGCCAGTGTCCTCGGAATAGGCGTTGCCGTCATAAAGAGGACATCAGGATTCTCCCCTTTTTCCCTGAGAATCTTACGCTGTCCTACACCAAAACGATGCTGTTCGTCTGTTATCACTAATCCTAACTTATGAAAATGAACTTCGTCTTGGATTAACGCATGGGTCCCAATTAAAACATTGATTTCCCCCGCCTGGAGCTGCTCTAATATTTCTTTTCTACGTTTTCCTTTGACAGAGCTAGTCAGTAACTCACATTTCAGCCCGAATGGCTCTAGGAGATTTTTTAAAGATTCTGCGTGCTGTTCCGCTAAGATCTCGGTAGGAACCATTAAGGCACCTTGAAAGCTAGCTGTATGACTAGCAAATAGAGCAATCGCCGCCACAACCGTTTTACCAGAGCCAACATCCCCCTGGAGTAGGCGACTCATACGATAATTTGATTTCATATCCGCCAAAATCTCATTAACCACACGTTTTTGCGCATTAGTTAACGGGAAAGGAAGACTGTCTAAAAAGGTCTGCAATTTTTCCAAATCATATTTTTGATTGAGCCCTTGGGAATGTTCACGTTCAAATTTTCTTAGCGCTTGCATTTTTAATTGAAAATATAAGAACTCTTCATAAACAAACCTACGACGCGCCTGTTTCAAGTCTTGATCATTTTGCGGAAAATGAATCATTCGAAGGGCATCACGCCGATTAGGGAGACGATATTTAATCATTAAATTTTGTGGCATCGTTTCTTCGATGTGGTTTCCAAATTGATGGAATGCTAGTTGAATAAATCGACGAATCCCTTTAACTGTTACGTTTCCTTTTACACTATAAATCGGTGAGAGACTTTCTTTCTGTTGGGAAGGACCAGTTTTCATTTCAGACGCGGTAATCGTACGGCGGTGCATATCCCATTTCCCAGTCACTTGAATGGTTTCGTTAAGAGCTACATTATTTTTTAAATACGGCTGATTAAAAAAGACAACCTGTATTAAAAAATTGCCGACTAGTAATTTAAACGTAAGCTTTGATTTCTTTCGACCAAAGTACATAAGAGTAGGCTCACTCTGGACGATTCCCTCGACAGTAAGCCTTTCTTCATGTGCGACCTGTGTTAAATCACGTAGTCGATAATCCTCATATCGAAACGGATAGTACTCAAGGAGATCCTCGACGGTGTAAATATTCAATTCCGCTAAGATTTGCGCCGTTTCATCGCCTATACCTTTAACTTGTGTAATTGATTGCTTTAACACTTTGTCATTCACTTTAAAGCTCCTTTAAACTACTCTGGAATGATGAACAAAAGCATGACTAATATAGCCATGCTTTTGTAAGTTCATATAAGAAGTTATTCAATTGAGAAGATAAATGAATATAATGGTTGCTTTCCATCGTGTACTTCGATTTCAACATCTTCGAATTCTTCTTCAATGAATGCTGTTAATTCTTCAACGTCTTCATCAGTTGCTTCCTCACCCTTCAAAATAGTTAGGATTTCGGAATCTTCGTCTAACATCGTTTTAAGAAGTCCTTTTGCAGCATTCAATCTATTCTTATCTGTTAAGACAATTTTTCCATCGGCAATGCCCATGAAATCATCTTTCTCAATCGCTACACCTTCTATATTTGTATCACGAACCGCAAAAGTAATTTGGCCAGTCTTAACATGGCTCATCGCTTCTGTCATGCCGTCCTTATTATCAGAAAGACCTGCAGATGGATTAAAAGCAAGTAGTGCCGCTAATCCTTGCGGTACCGTTTTCGAAGGAACGACAATTACATCCTCTTCTGAAACTTCTGCAGCTTGTTCAGCAGCCATGATGATATTCTTGTTATTTGGAAGAATAATGACTTTCTTCGCGTTGATTTCTTTAATTGCTTTCACGATGTCTTCTGTGCTAGGGTTCATTGTTTGGCCGCCTTCAATCACTGCATTGGCACCAATGCTACGGAATAAATCAGCGATTCCGCTTCCCATTGAAACAGCTACTATTCCAAACTCCTGCTTTTCTTTCTTCACTACCGGCGCAGGAGCCTTATGGTCTTCACCAACAATACTCGTATGCTGTTCACGCATATTCTCAATCTTCATATTGATTAAGCTTCCATATTGTTGGCCATAGGACAAGCAAGTACCTGGTTTCTCAGAGTGAATATGTACTTTTACGACATTTTCATCAGCAATAACTAATAAAGAGTCGCCATATTGACTTAGGTCCTGACGGAACTTATCTTCTGAAAATGGAGTTTTGCTTAGCTTCTCAGATTCAAATTTCACCATGAACTCTGTACAATAACCAAAAACGATATCTGCTGTATTAATATGGCCCTGAACATGATTATGGTGTTCTTCACTAATTAGTTCGTCCATTTTTGGCAATTCCGATGGTGCTTCAGGTAATTTCTCACCTTTTAATTCAGCAAGGAATCCTTCATAAACAAAAACTAATCCTTGACCACCACTATCAACAACACCAACCTCTTTTAATACTGGTAAAAGGTCTGGAGTTCTTTTTAGAGACGCCTTCGCTTCAGCTACTACTTCTTCCATGATCTTAACGATATCATTGCTTTTCTTAGCAGCTTCAACAGCACGCTTTGCAGAATCTTTTGCCACTGTTAATATTGTACCTTCTACTGGCTTCATAACAGCTTTATAAGCAGTTTGTACACCCGCTTCAAACGCAGCCGCAAATTCCATTCCATTAATAGCACTCTTTTGCTCAATATTTTTAGCGAATCCACGGAATAACTGAGATAAAATAACTCCTGAGTTTCCGCGTGCGCCCATTAGGAGACCCTTGGATAGAGCAATTCCAACACGACCAATATGGTCTTGAACATTATTTCTAACTTCCTTGGCTCCTGAAGTCATCGATAAGTTCATGTTCGTTCCAGTATCTCCATCTGGAACTGGAAAGACGTTTAATGCATCCACATATTTCGCATTAGTGGACAGGTGATGAGCTCCTTGAGCAATCATCTGTGCAAAACGCTTTCCATCTAAAGTATTAATTGACACAAAACTTCCTCCTCACTACGGGTTCGTAACACGAACGCCTTGAACAAAGATATTTACCGAGTCGACACTAAGGCCTACTGTCTTATCCAATGTATACTTTACTTTTGATTGGACGTTATGAGCTACCTCGGAAATTTTCGTTCCGTAACTAACGATAATATACATATCAATATGTACTTCGTCATTTTCTTGGCGAACGATGACACCACGTGTGAAATTTTCTCTACGTAATATTTCGGTTAATCCGTCTTTTAATTGTTGCTTTGACGCCATTCCTACTATACCATAGCAATCAACTGCTGCTCCACCAGCAATTGTTGCAATTACATCGTTTGAGATATCAATTTGCCCGTAGTTCGTTTTTAATTCAATGGACATCGATCGTTCCCCCTTTGGAAATAATTCCGTGCTGAAGAATCTATCCGTATTTGAAAAAATAAATAAGATAAAAGCATTAATTCATCTTAATACCTTGTGATAGAAATTCAACTAAAGTCATTTTACTATAATGAAAACAAATTTGAAAGTACCACGTCAATTTGCAAGCAATTGCGACAAGTATCTGTCAAGGAAATTTTCTTGAAACTCGCACCTGAACTATTGCATTCCAAAAGTTTGTATGATAAATTATTAAAGTATCTTTTAATAGTCGAAAAATGTATCTTAGTTTTTCGCATTAAAATTATGAATGGCAATGTTAAATTGCGCGAAAATTAAAGTTAAAATGATACACCTTTCATAGTAAGGGGGGAAATAAATATGCCACGTAAATGTGTAATCACTGGTAAAAAAACTACTTCAGGTAATGCACGTTCTCACGCTATGAACGCTAACAAGCGTACATGGGGTGCTAACCTTCAAAAAGTACGTATTCTTGTTGATGGAAAACCTAAGCGTGTTTGGGTTTCTGCAAGAGCACTAAGATCAGGTAAAGTCGAACGAGTGTAATAATGAGAATGAGAGCATCCTTATTGGATGCTCTTTTTCTGTTATGCTCTTTTCTCACACTTTGTCGCTTTTGGAGTAAAAAACAAAGAATTTATTTTAGTTCTCAATGAATACTGGTCGAAAAAATCGAGAAAAGAGCCAGTTTTTTTCGTAGAAAAAAACATGTAAACTTGATACGATGCACCAAATAACTATTTTAACAACAGGTTTTTTTCGTAAGAAAATAAACAATTATTACGAAAACAGCATTCTGTCATTATTTTGTCCATTTTATAATAATAAAAAACACCTCATAATGTATGAGGTGCAAAAAACTAGCCCTTCTTAAAAGTCCCTAGCATGGCCCGGACAATGCCACCTAGAAATTTTGGAAGCTTAATTGTATAAAATTTCATAATGTCCCTCCTCACCATCTTACGCATACAGCTTTCTTTTCACGATTTTTTCCATACTATCATATTCATTAGATAAAAATGAGTACTCTTTAATTGGGATTTTTTAATCCTTGCTTCTTATCACCAATAATATGCCTTCAGTAAAAGAAAAAGTACCACAATCATCAATAAGTTCATTACTAATACATAGTGTAGAAGTCGGAGGAATATGACGATCTTTTAATGGATATTTGAAACCAGCAAGCGTAAGATTCTCAACAGCTCCTTGGATTGGGAGAAAGGAAATATATTTTTTTTGTTCGTCTTTTTTTATTTGATGAGTTCCTGGACGGACTGCATAGAGCAAATTTTGGTGATCAATGATTTCGATTAGAATCGGACTCTCTTCGATCAATGGTCTCAACAGCAATTGGACATTAGCTAAAAAGTGATCCAATCGTCCTCCTGTTGCTCCAAATAGGCGAATCCGTTCTGGCTTTTGTTCGATTGCCCAAGTGAGAGCGAGCTCCATATCAGGTTCATCTTTTTCTGATTTATAGATTCGAACCGATTTGACTTTTGTATGTATGAATTGCAGCTCTTCTTCATTGACCGAGTCAAAGTCTCCAAACGCCATTTGCGGCTCAATTCCATGGGAAAGAAGGGTAAATACGCCCCTATCGACTCCAACCCATACCACTTCATTTTCTTGAAAGCTATTAAGCTCTGGTAGCTGCGCCTCTGGACCCCCTGCCAAAATGTTGATGATCACACTCCTCACCCTTTCTAAAAAAGAAGCCAGCTACCTAAATAGCTGACTTACTGATTATATTCTTTACATGGTACTTCTTTTTAGCTCTTCAATCGCTAATTTACGGTCTGCTTTGTCATAGACCGCAGAACCAGCCACAAGTATTGTTGCACCTGCATCAGTACACAGTTTTGCCGTTTCTGTGTTGACACCGCCATCAATTTCAATATCAATGTTAAGTCCTTTAGCTTCTGCCAATTCCTTCACCTGTCTTATTTTTGGAACAACAGATGAAATGAATTTTTGTCCACCAAAACCAGGATTAACTGTCATTAAAAGAACCATATCAATTTCTTCAATAATATGTTCAATCGAGCTAACTGGTGTAGCCGGATTTAATACAACACCAGCCTTAATTCCATGAGATTTAATATTTTGTATGGTGCGATGTAGGTGACGACATACCTCTACATGCACCGTAATATAATCTGCTCCAGCTTTTGCAAAAGCTTCAATATATTGATCTGGGTTCTCGATCATAAGGTGCACATCTAGAGGAAGTTTTGTCACTGGTCTAATAGCATCCACAATAAGCGGACCAATCGTGATATTCGGGACGAAATGACCATCCATAACATCTACATGAATGAGTTCCGCTCCTCCTCTTTCAACATCCTTAATTTCCTCTCCCAATTTTGAAAAATCCGCTGATAAAATAGAAGGCGCGATTTTTACCATTTCTAATACCTCGGCTTTCTGTCTTTAATTTCTTGGAGGAATACCTTGTAGTGCTCGTAGCGATACAGTGGAATTTCCCCATCTTCCACGGCCTGCTTCACTGCACACTTCGGTTCTTGCATATGCAAACAGCCTCTAAATTTACAATTTTCACTCGTTGCTTCAATATCTGGGAAGCAGTAATTTAAATCCTCAGCCTCAAGCTCCGTAAATTCCAACGAACTAAATCCTGGAGTATCAGCGACTAATCCTGCTCCAATTTCAATTAATTCCACGTGACGAGTCGTATGCTTTCCACGCCCCAAATGGGTAGAAATATCATTTGTCTCAAGCTCTAAATCCGGCTTTAACACATTAAGTAACGACGACTTCCCAACACCTGACTGGCCAGCAAAAACGGAGATTTCTCCATCTAGTAGAGGAAGTAACTGTTTAATTCCATCCTCTGTTACGGAAGAAGTTAGAATGACTTTGTATCCAGCCTTCTCGTACTCCGCCGCATACGTTTCAATTCTATTCCGCTCTTCATCTGAAGTTAAATCGATTTTAGAAACACAAATAATGGGACGAATGCGATTAAATTCAATGAGTACAAGGAAGCGATCTAATAATGTCGTACTAAAATCAGGCTCAACCGCTGAAAAAATAAGGATCGCTTGATCAACATTGGCAATCGGCGGTCGAACTAATTCATTTTTTCGTTCTTTAATTTCTAAAATGTAGCCTTCTCGATCATTATCTGCTTGGAAAACAACCTCATCTCCAACAAGAGGACTCACCTTATTTTTTCGAAATACGCCGCGACCCCTGCATTGGATCACTTCATTTTCATTCGTCAACACATAATAAAATCCGGCTAATGCTTTAATAATTTTGCCCTCAGGCATACATACACTCCTTTGGAAAAATACTATTCCACTCTTTCACAGCTTGAGAGGAGCCCATTGCAATTACAGTGGACATCCTCTCACCTATTCATTATTCCCCTGGATAAGGAACTGATTTATCAATAATGACACGATCATCGACGATCACCTTATAACCAGCTTTCCGATCTGGAGCAATCTTTAATGTGATTTTTTTCGTAGTCGGGCTTGTGATTTCAAAGGCATCATAAGGCTCAGTACTACTATGAATCATATCTTCTACAAAGATTTGCACGGATTGTGGTTCGCCTGGGATAGCAGGTTCATATGGGATCGTAACTTCTTCAACAACATCCTTTGGTGGAATTTCTTTTTTACCCTTTGATAAAATAACTGTTACTTTATCACCTTTTTTAAGTTCCGTACCCGCTTTTGGCTCTTGAGACATGACTAAGCCTTTTTCGACTGTGTCACTATATTCTTCCTTCGAACTATCAACAAATAATCCGACGGACGACGCATATTCATCTATTCCTTTTGCATTATATCCCGTTAAATCCTTTAATTTAATCAGTTCTGGTCCCTTGCTGACCGTAAACTCAAGAACAGTTTCTTCTGAAATGATTTCCTCACCTGGTAATATTGACTGTTCAATAATATTCCCGGCGGCAACTGTATCATCATTTATTTCATTTTTTTTGATATCTTTAAACTGATCTTTTAAAAGCTGTACCACATCATCGTATGCACGGCCAGTGTAATCAAGCATTTCCATTTTTTCTTTACCAGTGCTGATGTATACATTTACGGTTGTTCCTTCTGTTAAAACCTTGCCAGCTTTCGGGTCTGTTTTGACAACTAATCCTGCCTCTACATCTTCATCCGTTATTTCTACTGCTTCTCCAAAAACAAAACCAGCATTTTGCAAGTCTTGTATCGCGTCCTCTAGCTCCATCCCAGCCACATCCGGCACTTCAATCTCATCTGGGGCCAGAATGTCAGGAAGAAATATAACAGCCGAAACAAATAGTATAATAAGCAAGAAGAAAACAGAAACTAATATCGCTGGCCATTTTTTCTTCTTTTTTGGTTTCTTTTTCTTATCGTTACCCTCTGTTTGATCGTCCTGCACGGTCTTTTTGCTATCTTGATCCTTCTCGCGAATCTTCGTATCATCTATATTTCGATAAGGACGTTCATCAGTAATAATCGGAATCGCTTTTGTTGCTTCATCATCTTCCGGAATAGCAAATTTTGCTTCATTTATTCTTTCAGGATCAAGCGCTGAACGTAGATCACGCTCCATATCCTCGGCACTATCATATCGATGAAAAGGATCTTTGGCAGTCGCTTTCAAAACAATATTTTCCACACTTTGAGGAATCGTTGGATTCCATCGTCTTATTGACGGTGTTTCCGATTGGAGATGCTTTAAAGCAATTGAGACAGCTGATTCCCCTGAAAAAGGCAATCTCCCCGTAAGAAGCTCGAACATGACGATCCCGAGTGAATAGATGTCGGATTTTTTAGTCGCCATTCCCCCGCGTGCTTGCTCTGGAGATAAGTAATGGACAGAACCTAAAACAGAATTCGTTTGGGTAATGCTTGTTGCACTTAGCGCCATCGCAATGCCAAAGTCAGTAATTTTCACATTACCATCATGATCAATTAAAATATTATGCGGCTTAATGTCACGATGGACGATATGATTTTGATGGGCATGTGAGATAGCTGAAGTTAACTGTTGTAAAATATCTAACGCTACATCCACCCGAACGGGAGAATGCTGTTGTATGTATTGTTTCAAGGTTTGACCTTCGACATATTCCATGACAATGTAATAAATCGAATCCTCTTCTCCAACATCGTAAATATTCACGATATTTGGATGTGCCAAGCTTGTAGCAGATTGGGCTTCTCTATGAAAACGGCGAATAAATTCTTCATCGTTAGAAAAATCGAGACGAAGCACTTTGACAGCCACATCACGATCTAGGATCATATCGTGGGCTAAATAAACATTAGCCATCCCACCTCCGCCAATCATATCGAGGATTTTATAACGACCGCTTATTCTTTTTCCAATTAACATCTATTTTCACCCTCTTTCTCTATCATCTTCAAATTCTAAAATTACAAGGGTGATGTTATCTTCGCCGCCATTCTCATTTGCCATCGTGATAAGTTTTGAAGCTTTATTCTCTAAGGAATCCTCACTATCAAGGACCCCTCTTATCTCTTCTTTCGTTACCTTACCAGAGAGACCATCAGAACAAAGCAGTAGGTAATCTCCCTCTTCAAACATTATCGTTTTCACATCAATTTTTACATCCTGCTCAGTTCCTAGCGCGCGTAAAATAACATTCTTTCTCGGATGATGTTCCGCGTCTTCCGCAGAAATTTGACCAGTCCGTACCAATTCATTTACAAGCGTATGATCTTCAGTCAGCTGTTGGAATCCATCTGGATTGGCAATATAACTACGACTATCCCCCACATGTGCAACGGTAGTAAAAAGACCTGTAGCAATTACAGCTTCAATCGTAGTTCCCATCCCATCGCATTCTTCATTTGTTCTTGCATGCTCAAACAAAATCGAATTGACACTCTTAATATGTGTTCGTAACCAGTTTTCAGCCTCATCTGCAGTTTCAATTCGTACTGTTTGCTCCCACATGGACTGTAGGGTAGCCACTGTCATTTCACTAGCTACATCACCAGCTCGGTGGCCCCCCATTCCATCAGCCACAATGGCTAGTCTTTGCCCATCCTTATTTACGAAAATCCCGCCATTATCTTCGTTATTCTGGCGTACTCTCCCTTTGTCTGTCATAAAAATGGCACTCACTTCACCAGTCACCTCGTCTCCTCTTTTCGCTCCTTCGCACGTAGTTGTCCACATGCAGCATCAATATCATGGCCTTGCTCTCTTCTAATCGTTACGTTGACCCCATGCTGCTTTAATGTTTTTTCAAATAAGAAGATTTGCTCTCTTGGTGTTCTTACATAATCTCGTTCAGGAACGTAGTTAACCGGAATTAAATTGACATGACATTTGATCCCTTTGATCAGCTTAGCCAATTCTTCCGCATGTTCTACTTGATCATTTACCCCACCAAATAGTCCATATTCAAAACTAACTCTTCGACCTGTTTTATCAATATAATACCTCACTGCCTCCATTAAGTCAGGAAGTTTATACGCTTTGTTGATCGGCATTAATTTGCTTCTAATCTCTGTATTCGGTGCATGGAGAGAAATCGCAAAATTAATTTGTAAATTTTCATCAGCAAACTTATAAATCTTTGGAATAATTCCACTTGTTGAAACCGTAATATGACGGGCACCAATGTTTAACCCTTTATCATGATTGATAATTTTTAAGAAAGACATCATGGAATCGAAATTATCAAATGGTTCACCAATTCCCATGATAACAACAGAGCTCACTCTTTCATCTGTTTCATCAAGTGCCTGTTGTACTTTTACGACTTGAGAGACGATTTCTCCTGCCTCTAGATTTCTTTTTAATCCACCTAGAGTTGATGCACAAAACGTACAGCCGATTCTGCAGCCTACTTGCGTTGTTACACAAACGGAGTTTCCATATTCATGGCGCATTAATACCGTTTCAATCGAAAAACCATCATGGAGTTCGAATAAAAATTTGATTGTTCCATCTGATGATGTTTGTTGAATTAAAGTATTCAACGTTGTAATAGTAAAATGCTCTGCCAATTTCTCACGGAGTCCTTTAGAAAGATTGCTCATATCTTCAAAGCTTGTAATGCGTTTTAAGTAAAGCCAATCAAAAATCTGTTCTCCACGAAACGCTTTTTCATTGTGCTCCACTAACCATTCTTTCAACTCATGTAATTGTAAGGAATAAATGGATGGCTTTTGATTTGTCACTTGCTTCTTTTCTCTTGTTGTCTGTTCCATTCCTACACCTGCTTTCTTTGCTGTCTGGCAACTATTTTTCCAGACAAATATCAATTTTTCTTTAATACTGCTATATAAAATCCGTCCGAACCAAAATCTTGAGGTAAAATTTGTAGAGAGTAGTCCTTACATAATGGTTGAATGGCTTCTGGCATCCTATTTTTAAAACCTAAATCCCCTTCGAATTCCGAGTTCTCGGCTAAAAAGGCATCTACTATCTTTTGATTTTCCACATCATCGACCGTACATGTACTATATACAAGAATACCACCTTTTTTCAATAAAGGCGCAACTGCTTTTAAAAGGTCAGTTTGAATAGAATGGAGTCTAAATACATCCTCTTCCTTTTTTGTATATTTCATATCCGGCTTTCTTCTCATTACGCCTAGTCCAGAGCAAGGTGCATCAAGTAGGATACGATCAAAGCTTTCCTTCTCAAAATGCTCCTGCACTTTTCGGCTATCTAACGCCTTTGTTTCGATATTATTCAACCCGAGACGATTAGCATTTTCAGCTATAAGCTTCACTTTATGCTCATGTAGATCGAGTGAAATGACTTGACCTGTCAAACTTAGCTTTTCGGCAATATGTGTGGATTTTCCTCCTGGAGCAGCACACGCATCTAAAATATGTTCATCTTTTCCAACACCTAATGCATGAGCGACAAGCATCGAGCTTTCATCCTGAATCGTGATAAACCCTTTCTTGAAAGTATTCGAATTCGCCAAATTCCCTTTCAAACATTTAAGTGCTTCTGGGATAACCGGACTCGCTTCAACCTGATAACCTTCCTCCTGAAGCATTTGAAGGCATTGTTCACGGTTTATCTTCGTTGTGTTCACACGAGCGGTCTGTAATGGCGCAGTCAAATTGATCTCACACATTTCCTGAGCCTTTTCAAAGCCTAGCTGTTCTACCCATCGCTTTACCAACCACTCGGGATGGCTTGTGGCAATGGCAAGACGTTCAATCGGGTCCTTGATTTCTTCCAGGCTTGGGACTCCTTCTCTCTGAATCGTCCGCAAAACACCATTGACCATACTCGAAATTCCTTTATGGCCCTTTTTCTTCGCAATCTCAACCGCTTCAAAAATAGCCGCTCTATCTGGAATTTTATCCAAATAAATCATTTGATAAAGAGTGATTCTTAAGAGCTGTTTGACCCACGGTTCTAATTTTCTTGCCTTTTTTAAAAATGGTTCCAAGTAGAAATCCAACGTCATTTTTCGTTGTAGAGTTCCGTACGTTAATTCCGTTAATAACCCAATATCCTTCGGCTCAACATTATTTTTTTTAATAACATTGTTTAGTAGAAGATTGCTATACGATTGATTTTTTTCAATTGCTTCTAAGAGGTTCAAAGCACTTTCTCGGACGTTCTTTTTATTACTCATGCTCGACTCCTAATCTGTCTCCAACTGCGAGCTTTGCTCCACGTAAAAAATCACTTGCTTTCATACGCTTTTTCCCTGAAGGCTGGAGCTCGATAATTTTCACAGCTGTTTCATTTCCTGTCGCAACAACGAATCCGTCCTCTTCTAACGCTATGATTTCTCCTGGAGCTTTCTGACCCGAGCCTTTCACTTTCTCCGTCCACCAAATTTTCATAACTGCGCCATCATGTGTGGTATAGGCTACTGGCCAAGGATTCATTCCGCGAACATGGTTATATATAGCTTCTCCAGTTTTTGTCCAATCAATTTTTTCTTGCTCACGTTTAATTGTATAAGCAAAAGTTGCATCCTCTTCTCGTTGAGGAGTTCCTTTAAGCTCTCCATTTAATAGCTTAGGAAGGGTTTCTGATAATAGCTTTGCACCAGCTACACTCAACTTATCATGAAGAGTACCAACCGTGTCTGTCTCTGTAATTGGTACCTCAACTTGGGTAAGCATATCTCCAGCATCAAGCTTTTCAACCATATACATAATCGTAATTCCGGTTTTGTCTTTCCCTTGAATAATGGAATAATGCATTGGTGCCCCACCTCTTAGCTCTGGTAAAAGAGAGGCATGAACATTGATACAACCCAATTTCGGTGCATCGAGCAACGCCTTCGGCAAGATTTGTCCAAAGGCAGCTGTAACAATTAAGTCAGGGTTAAGCGCGAGAATTTTATCTAGTTCTTCTTGCACACGGATTTTTTCCGGTTGAAAAACAGGAATACCATGCTTCTCGGCTTCCACTTTAACAGGAGGTGGTGTTAACACCTTTTTTCTCCCAACCGGTCTATCTGGTTGAGTCACAACTCCGATTACCTCATAGCCATCTATAATTATTTGTTGTAGTACTGGTACGGAGAAATCAGGTGTCCCCATAAATACGATCTTAGTCATTTTGTTCCACTTCCTCTAACTCTTCTTCTTTCAAATATCTACTTACTTTTGACGTAAATAGGATACCATGTAAATGATCAATCTCGTGTTGAATAGCACGAGCTAAGTAATCCTCAGCTTCAATGACGAATGGTCTTCCTTTTCGATCCTGAGCTTTCACTTTTACATAATAAGGTCTTGTTACTTCCCCATACAGTCCAGGGAAACTAAGACAACCCTCGACCCCTAAATCCTCTCCACTCGTTTCAAGAATTTCTGGATTGATAAGCTCAATGGTTCCAGACTCATCATCTATATCTACTACCGCAATTTGTTTATTGATGCCAATTTGTGGAGCGGCAAGGCCTACCCCATCAAATTCAATCATCGTATCGTACATATCGTTTAATAGCTTTACTAATTTTTTATCAAAAACCGTTACTAATTCACATTCCTGCTCTAAAATTTCGGCAGGATAGGTAACAATTGCTCTTACAGTCAAAATATTTCCTCCAAATTCCTTGGTCTACATTAATATATAAGGATTCACATCAATCGAGATTTGTAATCCTTTTGAGACCGTTTCTTGCTGATAATGTTCTAAAATAGTTTTTAACGTTCCGTTTAAATCAGGTTCCCGCTTGTATTTTATCAAACATTGATATCGATATCTATTTTTGATCCGCGAGATCGGTGAAGCAACTGGCCCAAGGACACTCGCTTCCTTCGATAACTTTGATTGGACAAATTTCGTAATTTTATCTGTGGTCGATGCAACATACGCTACATTTTCATGACTTACCGTGATCAAAGCAATATAGTAATAAGGCGGATATTGATGAGCACGACGAATCATCATTTCTCGCTCAAAAAAGTGATCAAAATTTTGTGTAGCTGCAAGCTCTACACTATAATGCTCGGGCGTATAGGTTTGGATAATGACCTCCCCAGGCAGTTCATGTCTTCCTGCTCGTCCACTAACCTGAGTTAACAGCTGAAAGGTTTTCTCTGAGGAACGAAAGTCTGGTAAATGAAGCATTGTATCCGCTGAAAGTACACCCACAAGGGTGATGTTTGGAAAATCCAAACCCTTGGCAATCATTTGTGTGCCAAGAAGTATATCTGCTTTTCCATCTTGGAAATCATTTAATAGTTTTTCATGAGCACCTTTGCGACTTGTCGTGTCTACATCCATACGAATCACTCTTGCCTCTGGTAAGACTTTACCAAGCTCCTCTTCCACCTTCTGCGTTCCCGTTCCGAAATAGCGAATATGTTCACCATTACATTCAGGACATTTGGAAGGAACATAGGATTCGTATCCACAATAGTGACATTTCATTTGCTGACTAAAGCGGTGATATGTAAGGGATATATCGCAATTAGGGCAATTGTCGACATAGCCACAGTCACGGCACATGACAAATGACGAATGTCCACGTTTATTTAAAAACAAGACAATCTGCTGTTTTTTCTCGAGACGGTCTTTCAATCCCTCTATAAGCGCTCTAGAAAACATCGAACGGTTGCCTTCGCGAAGTTCCTCACGCATATCAATAATCTCGACGGAAGGCAGTGCTTGATTATTCATCCTTTTTGGCAAGTTTAACTGTTCATAGACACCTTTTTGTGCGCGCGCAAAGGTTTCTAAAGAAGGCGTTGCACTTCCTAAAATAACTGGACATTGATGAAAGTTCGCACGCTCGATCGCAACATCCCTTGCATGATAACGCGGATTATCCTCTTGCTTATAGCTCGTTTCATGCTCTTCATCAATTATGATAATGCCCAAATTCTCAAAAGGAGCGAAAATAGCAGATCTTGCCCCCACTACCACCTTTACTTCTTTTCGCTCAATCTTACGCCATTCATCATATTTTTCTCCAGAAGATAAGCCACTATGAAGAACGGCTACTTCATTCCCAAATCGCCCTTTGAATCGTTTCACCATTTGCGGTGTCAAAGAAATCTCTGGGACTAAAACAATCGCTTCTTTCCCCATTTCGATCGCACGCTGAATAGATTGCAGGTAGATTTCCGTTTTCCCACTACCGGTCACTCCATAAAGCAAAAACACCTTTTGCTTGTTTTCTTCTAATGTAGCTAGAATAGGAGAGATCGCTTTTTCCTGTTCGAGTGTTAATGTTAAAGGCTGCGTTTTTTCAAAAACTCGATCCTCGTAAGGGTCGCGGTATACCTCTAAATCTTCTTCTAAAAGCAATCCCTTTTTGACAAGACTCTTTATCGTAGTCGCTGGTACGTCAAGAATCGATAAGAGCTCTCGTTGTTCGATCGATTTCGGATTTTCAATAAAGAAATCAATAAGAACTTTCTGTTTCTCAGCATTTGCAGCAAGCTGCTCTCTATGAGTGATTAACTCTTCCTTCGAAACTTTGACAGATATATGCTTTAATTTCTTCTTTTTCACTCGTTCTTTTACTTCGTATAAAACCTCAACATTGCCTTTTGTAGCCTCTTTTTGGAGCTGTGCTAAGTGACCTCCAGCCTCATTCCAAATAATCGTGTCATTTTTTTCAAATAAAAATTGAAGCTCTTCAGGAAGCAGGTCAATGCTCTTCCTTAGCATAATCTTTTTTTCATACTTCGCTTTTAGAGCTGCTGGTAGCATAACCTGAAAGGCTGAGATTTTATAAGAAAGGGTTTGTTCTGTTAACCAATCTCCTAAGCCCAATAATTCCTCATTTAACACAGGAGTCAAATCCATTGGTTCAATGATTTCTTTTAGACCTGTAAATTCGGATCGATCACTGAAACCAACTACAAATCCTTGAATTTTTCTTGGACCAAATGGAACAATCACTCTGACTCCAGGTTTAATAACGTCTTCAAGAGACTCAGGAACTAAATAGTCAAATGCACGGTCCGTCTGCTTTGCAGGAACATCAACAATCACTTTCGCAATCATTGTATTTTGTCACCTTTTAGTAATTTGCTTGCCTCTAGAAGTATGTTCTTTGCAACCTCTTGCTTGGTCATCTTAGGCAATTCGATAGACGAACCGTCTTTTTTATAAATGGTGACAATATTGGTATCAGTCCCAAATCCGGCACCTTCTGCTTTAACATCATTCGCCACGATCATATCGGCATTTTTCTTCTCAAGCTTACCCTTGGCATACCCTGCCACATTATTTGTTTCCGCAGCAAAGCCTACTAGAACTTGATGAGTTTTTTGTTTTCCTAACTCCAATAAAATATCTTTCGTTCTTTCTAGTTCAAGCACTTCATCACCAGGTTGTTTTTTGATCTTTTCATCATAGGATACCTTCGGACGATAATCAGAAACCGCAGCAGTCTTAATGACCATATCAGCTGCATTAAAATGCTGGGTGACCGCATTGTACATTTCTTCCGCACTTTCAACCTTGATTAGGTCTGCCCCTTTAGGTGGCGAGATTGATACAGGACCTGAAACCAAAGTAACAGCTGCTCCTAGATCAATGGCCGTTTCTGCGATCGCATAACCCATTTTTCCAGTTGAAAGATTGGTAATGAAGCGAACTGGATCAATTTTTTCCCGAGTTGGGCCTGCTGTAACAAGGACTCTTTTTCCTTTTAAGGGCAAGTCCTTTGGTTCAAAAAAATACTCCATGATCTGTACGATTTTCTCTGGTTCTTCTAGTCTCCCTTTTCCAACATAACCACATGCTAGATACCCTTCACTAGGCTCAATAAATTGATAACCAAAATGATGAAGCGTTTCAATATTTTTAATGACTGCTGGATGCCCATACATATGAACATTCATGGCTGGTGCAATCCAAACGGGAGCAGTCGCTGCTAAAAGTGTAGTTGTGATCATATTGTCGGCAATTCCATTCGCCAATTTTCCAATCGTATTTGCTGTAGCAGGGGCAATGAGAATTAAATCAGCCCAGTCAGCTAAATCAATATGAGCAATCACTTTCGGATTTTTTTCATCAAACGTATCTATATAAACGTCATTGCGTGACATCGCTTGAAATGTTAACGGAGTAACAAATTTCGCTGCAGAATCGCTTAAGATAACTTTTACCTCTACCCCTGCTTGCGTTAATTTACTAGTGAGAGCAACAGCCTTGTAAACGGCTATTCCTCCTGTCACACATAGTAAAACTTTTTTCCCATTTAACATAGTGAACCCCCGTCCCGAGTAACAAATATCTTTCTTCCATTATGCAAGAATTGTCGTTTCATTGCATCTTTTTTATTCGAAGGGTGCTTCTTTTATACGAATGCTTACTATTGATGTTTTATTGCACGTTTTATGAAGACAACTTTTTTAAAGATCACTCGATTCTTGTCTTCATGAACGCTCCATGCGGACATCTTTCTTAAGTATCACTCAATCTTTGTCTTCATGAACGCTCCATGCGGACATCTTTCTATAGCTTCACTCGATTCTTGTCTTCATGGGGCCCGACTCTAAAAATCTGCACCCTCAAATAAAAAACAACCTAATGTCTAGGTTGTTCATTAATGAAACATTTCTTATTCAGCAGTTTCGTCATGGTTCTCAACACGGAAAGTAAGTCTATCAGCGTGAATTTCTTCTAATGCCTTACCAACTGGTTTATGTGATACATATTTAGTAAGCATTAATCTTTCATCTTGCTGTAATCTGCGTGCTCTTTTTGCTGCTACAGAAACTAATGAGTATTTTGAATCGATCTTAGTCAAAAGTGAATCAATTGATGGATATAACATTTATTGTTCAACCTCCAGCATTTTTCTATATTTTGGTTCTACTCGTTCGCGACGTAGATGCTCTGCAATTACAATCGCTTTGATACGTTCAACTGCATTCTCTACCTTATCATTTTCCACAACATAATCATATAAATGCATCATTTCAATTTCTTCTTTTGCAGCACTCATACGATTATTGATAACATCCTCTGTTTCTGTCCCTCTTGTAACAATACGATTTTTCAATTCAGAAAGACTTGGTGGAACGAGGAAAATAAACAAGCCATCTGGAAACTTCTCGCGGACCTGCTTTGCCCCTTCTACCTCGATTTCTAGAAAAACATCTTTTCCTTTATCTAAGGTTTCTCGAACATAATCCACTGGGGTACCGTAGTAATTCCCAACAAATTCAGCATATTCAAGAAGTTTGCCTTGTTTAATCAGTTCTTCAAATTCTTCCCTTGTTTTGAAAAAGTAATCGACACCATTGACCTCACCTTGTCGTGGGTTACGCGTCGTCATTGATATGGAGTATTCAAAAGCGGTATCCTCTTGTGAAAAAACTTCCTTACGAACGGTACCTTTCCCAACACCCGAGGGTCCAGATAAAACGATTAATAACCCCTTCTCTTGCATGAAATGTACCTACCCTTCATCCATTATTTCATCACGGTCATTTAATCGAGCTGCAACTGTCTCAGGCTGTACAGCTGAAAGGATGACATGGTCACTATCCATAACGATGACCGCACGCGTCCTTCTTCCATAAGTCGCATCGATTAAAGCCCCCCTGTCTCTTGCATCTTGAATTATTCTTTTTATCGGTGCAGATTCAGGACTTACAATTGAGATAATACGGTTTGCAGAAACGATGTTCCCAAACCCAATATTGATTAATTTAATTGACATGCTTCTCCCCCATTAGTCAGTTATTTATTTTTACCTTGGTTACATGTTTCTAAACCAAGGCTACTCTATATTTTGAACCTGCTCTTTCATTTTCTCGAGTAAGCTTTTCATTTCAACGACTTCTCTAGCAATATTAGAATCATTTGCTTTAGAGCCAATTGTGTTAACCTCTCGATTCATTTCCTGAAGGAGGAAGTCCATTTTCCGACCAACCGGTTCATCTAACTTCATAATCTTTTGGAACTGGTCGATATGACTATGTAATCTTGTTAACTCTTCGTTAATATCTGCTTTGTCAGCAAAAATAGCTATTTCATTAACAAGACGAGCTTCATCGATTTGTCCATTTGCGAATTCTTCCATTCTGCTTCGCAACTTTTTCGTATAAAGCCGGACGACACTTGGAGCATATTCTCTTAAACTAATGACCTTTTTACTTAAAATATGTAATTGGTTATGTATGTCGCTTGCAAGAACGTTGCCTTCAATGACACGCATCGATTTTAGCTGTTTTGCAGCATCATCAATTGCGTCAAGAACAAGGGCTTCTATTTCTGCATTACCAGCATGGTCTTCATCAAAGGAAACAAAATCTTCGCGGATCAATATATCTTGAAGTGAGATTGGGTTTTCTAGCTGGTATTTTTCTTGAATCGCTTTAATAGATTGAACATATTCATCAAGAAGCTGCCAATCCACATTTACTTTAGAAGAAAAATTCCCAGAACCCTCGAGTGTCACAAATACCTCGATTCTTCCTCTAGTCACTTGTTCACTGATTTTCTTTTTGATTCTATCCTCGATTACAAATAACTGTCTAGGCATTCGAATATTAAACTCTAAAAACCGATGATTCACAGCTTTAATTTCTACTGTTACAGAATATTTGTCTTTTTCTGCCTTACTACGGCCAAATCCAGTCATGCTAACAATCATAGCAACACACCCAAATAATGAAATTGAAAAAGGTAATAGAGTCTCCTCTATCACCTTTTGGATTATACCACAGTTTCTTTTCTTTTTCTTGCCAAAAATGTTCCGGCTAGTAAAAAAGTTGGTACTGCCGCCAAACCTAGTATCATAATCCAATCTTTTGCAAGGATCGGAACGGTATGGAATATCGGTTGTAGCGGTGGATAATAGATAACTACAAACATAAGTAAAACCGAAGAAATAACTGCCCAAACTAAATACATATTGCCAAACGGATTACGAACAAATATTGATTTTTCACTACGGCAATCAAAAACATGGATAAGTTGTGCCATAACTAATGTAGCAAAAGCAACTGTTTGTGCATAAGCAAGATGCTCAGGATTTTCATTGTTCGCGATTATAAAGGCGATCAAGGTAGAAATCCCGATTAAGAAACCTCTAGAGACTACCTTCCAACCAAGTCCTCTAGCGAATATGCCTTCTTTCGGACTTCTTGGGTTTCTTCTCATAACATCCCCCTCAGGCTGGTCTAAACCAAGAGCCATCGCCGGTAAACCATCAGTAACCAGATTCACCCAGAGTATTTGTATTGGAACGAGAGGGAGTGGAAGGGCTAACAACATCGCAAAAAGCATAACGAGTATTTCTCCAACATTTGAGGCTAATAGATAGCGAATAAACTTTCGAATATTTTCATAGATATTCCGGCCCTCTTTAATCGCTGCCTTAATGGTTGCAAAGTTATCATCAAGTAGAACTAAGGCCGATGCTTCCTTCGCTACATCTGTACCAGTAATCCCCATCGCTACACCAATATCCGCTGTTTTGATAGCCGGTGCGTCATTCACTCCATCGCCCGTCATCGCGACAACATGGCCTCTATTTTGCAATGCCTTAACGATTTTTAACTTATGTTCAGGTGAAACTCGAGCAAATACAGCGACATCATCGACGACTTCCTCTAATTCTTCTGTGGTCATATTCGTTAATGTATTTCCGTCCAATACTTTTTTCTTTGGTGTTAAAATACCAAGCTGTGTTGCAATTGCCTTAGCGGTAATCACATGGTCTCCAGTAATCATAACCGTCTTAATTCCCGCTTCCTTACATTCCTTCACTGCCAGCTTCACTTCTGGTCTAGGCGGATCAATCATCCCTTGTAATCCGATGAAAGTAAGGTCCTTCTCCGCTTCTTTTTCGCTAAAAATAAGAGTTTTCGCAGGTATTTCTTTAAATCCTATCGCAATCGTCCTTAGTGCTTGTGAAGCAAGATTATTGATGGCGGATTGGACATTATTTTTCATGTCTGTTGAAAAAGTGGCTCGTTTCCCATCCCATAGTACCGATTCACTAATCCCTACAAGAACATCTGGCGCTCCCTTTGTGACGACAAACTGACGCCCATTGACATCCTTTATCACAATGGACATCATTTTTCTAGTTGAATCAAAGGGAAATTCCTGTACAATTTCATATTGATTTAATAATAAATCACGATTATAGCCAGCCTTCATCGCTGCAACGAGAAGAGCTCCTTCTGTCGGATCTCCGTCTACTATAAATTCATTTGATTCTTTCTCTTTCAGACTAGCATGATTACACATCATGCCAAACATCAGCATTTGCTGCAGTGATTTTTCCTTTTTAATATCAATCGGTTGTTTTGAATCAGCACGATAAAATCTTCCGTGTGGATCGTAGCCGACCCCATCAACCGTCCAAGTGTTTCCACCGCTCCAAAGATGTGTCACAGTCATTTTGTTTTGTGTCATTGTTCCAGTTTTATCCGAACAAATAACGGAAGCACAGCCTAATGTTTCAACAGCAGGCAACTTTCGTACAATCGCATTATTTTTAATCATTCGCTGGACACCTAACGAAAGTGCAACAGTGACAATTGCGGGTAGTCCTTCTGGGATTGCGGCAACCGCTAACGATACACCAGCTAAGAACATCGTATATAGATCGTTTCCTTGTATAACACCAACGAACACAACAAGAATAGTGAGAAGGATTGCGACAATGATTAAAATTTTCCCGAGCTCCTGGAGTTTTCTTTGTAAAGGAGTGATGACGGTTTCCGCATTTTGCAGCAAATCAGCAATTTGTCCCATTGCCGTCTTCATTCCTGTCGCAACGACTACACCTATTCCGGCCCCTCTTGTCACCATCGTTCCCATAAAGGCCATATTTTCCATATCACCAATGCCGACGTCACCTTTGTCAATTCTCGCTGTAGTTTTTGCGACTGGCAGTGATTCCCCCGTTAAGGCGGACTCTTCAATCTCAAGACTCTTCGAATCTATAATTCTAACATCCGCACCAATTCGGTCTCCAGATGCAAACTTTAATACATCACCCACAACAAGCTCTTTTGAAGGAATTTTCACCCACTGACCATCCCTTAATGTAGAAACCTGTGGAGCAGATAGTTCCTTTAATGCATCAAGAGATTTCTCTGCTTTCCGTTCCTGAAAAAAACCTAAAAATCCATTTATAATGACGATGGCAACAATGGCAATCGCATCAATGTATTCTCCGAGTAATCCTGAAATTAAGACGGCACCTAATAAAACAAGAACCATAAAATCTTTAAACTGACTAAAAAACAAGAGTAGTGCGGACTGCTTTTCTCCTTCAGCTAATTCATTATATCCGTGTTGCTTAATCCTCTTTTGAACATCTGTACTTGATAACCCTTCTTTTAAGTCGGTATTCAAGACTTTTTCAACATCGCGTTCATTCATTTCATGGAACTTCATCCGACCATCTCACTCCTCCTCGATATTGGCAGCAATTTATTGTAATCAGAGCCAGCCTACTCTAAAGAAAGCTTATTCAGACTCGTCCTAAAAAATGCTACAATCGATTTAAAATCAATCAGATGAATGACACCTTTAGCGAAAACGACTAATATGTTCGTCTTTTCCCTTAAAGTAGGCTATTATGGAAGTTGAGATTTTATGTAGAAAAGGATGTTTGAAATGTCATTTGACGGTTTGTTTACTAGAGCGATAACACATGAGTTCTCTGCCCTTTTAAAAGGGGGAAGAATTAATAAAATACATCAACCTTACAAAAATGAAATTGTGTTCGTCATTCGGGCAAACGGAAAGAATCATAAATTACTTCTATCCGTTCATCCAAGCTATGCCCGGGCACAGCTTACCAATGAAACCTATGAAAATCCAAGTGAGCCACCGATGTTCTGTATGCTTCTAAGAAAGCATCTTGAAGGTTTTATTTTAGAGGATATTCATCAAATCGGGATGGACCGAATGATCGTTTTTGACGTAAGAGGGCGAAATGAAATTGGCGACATTTCATCTAAGCAATTAATCGTGGAGATTATGGGCCGCCACAGTAATATCATATTAGTTGATAAAACAAGGAATTTGATTTTAGATAGCATTAAACATGTATCCTACGCTGTTAATAGCCATCGAGCAATCATGCCTGGCCAGGAGTATATTGCACCACCAACACAAAACAAACAAGATCCTATAGTTGCAACGGAAGAGGACCTTTTGAGAAAAATTGATTTTAATGCGGGGAAATTAGATAAGCAGCTAGTAGAGCAATTTGCGGGTATCTCCCCTCTTTTTGCAAAAGAAATTGTTTATCAAGCGGGAATCGCAAACCGGGCGACACTACCAAAAACTTTCATACGAATGTTACAAAAAATGAAGGATCATCAATACGAGCCTTCGATTACTTCATTTGATAATAAAGAATCCTTCTACCTCTTGCCGATGGAGCATCTAAAGGGCGAGAGTAAGAAATATGATTCGTTAAGCGAGCTTCTAGACCGTTTCTATTTTGGCAAGGCCGACCGTGATCGGGTGAAACAGCAAGCAAACGACTTAGAAAGATTTATTTTGAATGAAAAAGAAAAGAACGAGAAAAAAATCAAGAAGCTTCAAGCTACCATCACGGAAGCAGAAAATGCCAATCAACATCAGCTTTTCGGGGAATTGTTGACTGCCAATCTTTATGCGGTTGAAAAAGGGATGAAGGAAATCGAGGTCATCAATTACTATGATGAAAATGGTGGAACGGTAAAAATTCCGTTGAATCCGCAAAAATCACCATCTGACAATGCACAGAAATTTTTCACAAGATATCAGAAAGCTAAGACAGCGCTCGTGATGGCTAGTGAACAAATGGAAAAAGCAAAAGAAGAGGTTGCCTATTTCGATACATTACTGCAGCAGGTTGAAACAGCATCCACTAAAGACATTTCGGAAATCCGAGAAGAATTGATTGAAGGTGGATACTTACGAGATCGTCAAAAGAAAGGCAGCAAGAACGTTAAGAATGTAAAGCCTATTTTGGAGAAATACACAGCTACTGATGGAACTGAAATTCTTGTCGGCAAAAACAACAAACAAAATGATTATTTAACAAATAAATTGGCTGGAAGAGACGAGATTTGGCTTCATACAAAAGATATTCCGGGCTCTCACGTCGTTATTCGTAATCCTGCCCCTTCTGATGAGACGATTCTTGAGGCAGCTCAGTTAGCAGCGTATTTCAGTAAGGCAAGAAGTTCGAGCTCCGTACCCGTTGACTATACTCAAATCCGCCATGTCAAAAAGCCATCTGGCGCAAAACCTGGGTATGTGATTTATGAAAATCAACAAACCGTGTATGTGACACCTGAAGAGGATACGGTTTTAAGGTTAAAAAGATGAAGACAGGCACTCAGCCTGTCTATTGTTTATTGATGAACTTTTCCCCACGCTGTCGGATCCTTCTTCCACTCTGCTAGGCTCTTCAAATCTTCTACCTTAACATAGCCTCGTGCTTCAGCAACTTCTACTAATGTAGAAAAGTCAGATAGAGAATATGCAGTAATTCCTGCTTCCTCCAACAATTCTTTCCCTTTTTCAAGCTCATAAGTAAAAATTGCAACTACACCTAACACTTCACAGCCCGCTTCACGTAATGCCGCTACAGCAGTAAGGACACTTCCACCAGTGGATATTAAGTCTTCCACTACGACCACTTTTTGTCCTTCTGTCGCTTTTCCTTCAATCTGCTTCCCTTTTCCATGTCCCTTTGCTTTTGAACGAACATAGCACATCGGTAAATCAAGAAGCTCACTTACCCAAGCCGCATGAGGAATACCAGCTGTTGCTGTCCCAGCTACTAGCTCTACACCGGGAAAATTCTCGACGATTAGCTCCTTTAATCCATTAGCAATTTCCTTACGAACCTGTGGATAAGAAAGGGTTAATCGATTATCGCAATAAATCGGTGATTGTAGACCTGAAGACCATGTGAATGGCTCTGTTGGTTTTAAGGCAACTGCCTCAATGTCTAGTAATCTCTCTGCTATTTGTTTTTTCATGCTCGAACGCCCTCCCACGCTTGTTTGTATGCTTGATAACTTCTATACGGATCTTCTGCCTTTGTAATACCGCGTCCAACGACGATAGCAGATACACCAGCAATTCTAGCTTGCTCCGGTGTCGCCACTCTTTTTTGATCCTGAACAAGGTCAGAGCCTAAACGAATACCAGGGGTAACCGTGACAAACTCATTTCCAAGCTGCTCTCGAATGATTCCCGCTTCATGGGAAGAGCAAACCACTCCATCTAAACCAGCTTCTTGTGCGATTAAGGAATAATGAATAACCGATTGAGCTAACGTAGCTTCAATAAGCTGCTCGCTTCTCATTTGTTGTTCTGATGTACTTGTCAACTGAGTAACGGCAATACATGCCGGACGTACCCGCCCAGGAGCTGTCCCTGCCTCTAAACCTTCAAGAGCAGCGCGCATCATGTCTTTTCCACCGGCAGCATGAACATTGACCAAATCACAGCCTAGCTGCGCAAGACCTTTCATCCCACCGTATACTGTGTTTGGAATATCATGAAGCTTTAAATCTAAGAAAATTTGATGTTCTCTCTCTTTTAATTCCTGAATGATTCTAGGACCTTCTTGATAAAAAAGCTCCATTCCAACTTTTAGAAAGAGGCTTTCATCATCAAAACGATTTAAGAACTGAAAAACTTCCTCTTTGTTAGGAAAATCAAGGGCAATAATTAGCGAATCTTTCACGTTATTTCCAGCTCCTTCCTGTACATTCAGAAATATGGTCAAATCCTAGTTGTTCTAGTATTTCTGGCAAATCTTTTATAATTTTCGGACAAGCGAACGGGTCAACAAAATTTGCAGTACCGACTGCTACAGCGCTCGCACCCGCATAGAAAAATTCAATAACGTCCTCGGCACGTTCGATTCCACCCATGCCGATGATCGGAATGGAGACTTGTTGACTTACTTCGTAAATCATTCGAATCGCTACTGGTTTTATTGCTGGGCCAGAAAGCCCTCCTGTCTTATTTGCTAAAATCGTATTTCCCGACTTAAGATCAAGTCTCATTCCGAGCAAAGTATTAATCATTGTTAATCCATCTGCTCCACCATCTTCAACCGCTTTTGCCATTTCTACGATGTTCGTGACATTCGGAGAAAGTTTCACATATACAGGAACCTCAGACACTTCTTTTACTTTCTTCGTTAAACTTTTGGCCACCTCTGGAATCGTGCCAAAAGCAATTCCTCCTGTTTTCACATTTGGACAGGAGATATTTAACTCTAGCGCGTGAACATTTGGGGCAGTTGAAATTCTTTTAGCCACTTCAACGTAATCCTCTTCAGTTGAGCCAGCCACATTGGCGATAATCGGAACATCATACTGTGCTAGCCAAGGAAGTTCTTCATTTAAAACCTTCTCAAGACCTGGATTTTGCAAACCAATGGCATTTAACATTCCAGCAGACGTTTCCGCAACTCTTGGAGTCGGATTTCCAAACCGAGGTTCTACCGTAGTCGCTTTTATCATAATTGCTCCTAGGTCACTGAGGTTATATAAATTTCCAAATTCTCTTCCAAAGCCAAAGCAACCCGAGGCAGGCATGACTGGATTTTTCAAGTGTAGCCCAGGTAAATCTATCTCTAATCTACTCATAGAACAACCTCCCCTGCCTTAAACACTGGCCCATCTGTACATACTTTTTTATAAGAAAAACCCGTTGGGTCATCTGCAGTGTGACAAACACAAGCAAAACAAGCGCCAATTCCACAGCCCATTCTTTCTTCTAAAGATAAGTAGACTTTTTTATCTGCTGCATAGTTCGTTTCCAGGGCTTTTAGCATCGCCTTTGGTCCACAAGAATAAATCGTGTCAAAGGATAAATCTTTCATGACGTCTGTCACAAACCCTTTTATACCGTATGTTCCGTCAACCGTTGTTACAAAGGTTTCCCCGAGCTCCATAAATTTTTCTTCATAGAACACCACTTCCTTCGTTTGAAAGCCAAGAATATGGATAACCTTGACACCACGTGCGACTAATTGCTGTGATAATTCATATAAAGGAGGAACTCCGATTCCACCACCTACTAGAAGAGCTGTTTCTCCAGGATTCGTTTCTTCAATCGGAAACCCATGTCCCAACGGTCCTAAAATATCCACTGTTTCGTACTCTTTTTTCGTTGATAAAAGCGTTGTACCTCTACCTTCTAGACGATAGATTAACGTAAATTCCTTCTTTTCATGATTGATATTCGCTATGCTAATTGGTCTTCTAAGTAATGGGTCATGACCGTCAGCTACTTTAACGTGAACAAACTGACCAGGTTCCTGCATTTCAGTAGAAAGCTCACCTCGAAGGATGAGCTCATGAATATTCCCTGCAATTTCTTTTTGAGAAACAATCGTGCAATTTTCGTTTACTATCACTGGAAAACCGCCTCTCGTACTGGTGTTTGTTCACCCATAGGCTCTGCTGAAAATGTCATCGACTCGAGTACTCGGAGCATTGCTTCTGCTGTATCAAGAGATGTTAAGCACGGAATTCCATTTTCAACGGATTCACGACGGATTCTAAAGCCGTCACGAGCGGGCTGTTTTCCTTTTGTTAAGGTGTTGATAACAAATTGAGCATCACCATTTCGAATCACATCGAGAAGATCTGGTCCCTTTGTTCCGATTTTATCGACCACCTGAACGGGAATTCCAACCGATTTAAGCGCTTCTGCTGTGCCGCTTGTCGCCATAATACGGAATCCAATTGCAGCAAATCTTTTTGCTAATTGGAGGGATTCTTCCTTATCCTTATCAGCCACGGTCATTAATACGGTACCGAATGGTTGAATTTTCATTCCAGAAGCCACAAGTCCTTTGTACAAGGCTTTTTCAAGAGTTGTGTCCTTACCCATGACTTCGCCCGTTGATTTCATTTCAGGTCCTAATGTAATATCGACTCTGCGTAGTTTAGCAAAAGAGAATACCGGTACTTTTACATATACGCCTGATTTTTCTGGTACAAGCCCTGATTCATAACCTTGCTCCTCGATAGATTGTCCAAGAATGACCTTTGTGGCAATCTTCGCCATTGGAACCTTCGTAATTTTACTCAGGAATGGAACTGTCCGGCTTGAACGAGGATTGACCTCGATAACGAAGACTTCTCCTTTTGAAACCACATATTGAATGTTTAAGAGTCCGATAATGCCCAACCCTTTTGCCAGTCGTTCTGTGTAATCTACCAGTTTTTCTTTGATTTCAGCAGTTATACTTTGTGTTGGATAGACTGCAATCGAGTCACCTGAGTGAACCCCTGCTCTTTCGATATGCTCCATAATGCCCGGGATTAGGACAGACTTTCCGTCACTAATCGCATCAATTTCAATTTCTTTTCCTGTTAAGTAACGGTCAATTAATACCGGGTGCTCCGGATTGATTTTAACAGCATTTTTCATATAGTGTAAAAGCTCTTCCTCATGGTAGACAATTTCCATCGCACGCCCTCCGAGCACATAAGACGGACGAACCAATACAGGATACCCGATACTTGCTGCAATCTTCACTGCTTCCTCTACCGAAAGGGCCGTTTTCCCCTTTGGTTGCGGAATATTTAATTGGGAAAGAGCATGCTCGAACTTATCTCTGTCCTCTGCCCCATCAATATTTTCAAGTGAAGTCCCAAGAATCCTTACGCCTCTTTCCACTAGCTTAGATGCTAGGTTGATAGCCGTTTGTCCACCGAACTGGACGACAACTCCTTCAGGCTGTTCTAAGTCAATAATATGCATAACATCTTCGATGGTAAGTGGCTCGAAATACAGTTTATCGGAGATGCTAAAATCAGTTGAAACAGTTTCTGGGTTGCTGTTAATAATAATCGCTTCGTAACCTGCTTCTTTAATCGCCCAGACAGCATGAACCGTTGAATAGTCAAATTCAATTCCTTGGCCAATTCGAATTGGACCTGAACCAAGTACAACGACACTTTTCTTCTCTGTCACAATTGATTCGTTTTCCTCTTCATAAGAACCGTAGTAGTAAGGTGTTTCCGACTCAAATTCGGCTGCACATGTATCAACCATTTTGTAGACAGGGATGATGCCATTCTCTTTGCGCCATTGATAAACCATAAGCTCAGTACTATTCCAAGCTTCCGCTAATGTTTTGTCGGAAAAACCCATTTCTTTCGCTTTTCTTCCCACTTCTATGTCAAAGTGATTCTCACGAATGACTTTTTCAAACTTAACGATTTTTTCCATCTTATGAAGGAAAAAGAGGTCGATTTGGCTCCATTCATGAATAGTGTCGATGCTATATCCTCTTCCCAATGCCTCTCCAATGTAAAATAATCTTTCGTCTCCAGCGTTGCGAATTCGTTTTTCTAACAGGTCGTTCTCGATTTCTGCCCCATCATTTAAAGCAAGATGATAAACTCCTGCCTCGAGGGAACGAATTGCTTTTAGCAATGATTCCTCAAAGGTCCGTCCAATCGCCATTACTTCTCCTGTTGCTTTCATTTGTGTTCCTAGATTACGCTTGGCAGAATCAAATTTATCGAATGGCCAGCGTGGAATTTTTGTAACGATATAGTCAAGTGCTGGCTCAAAGCTTGCATATGTTTTTCCAGTGATAGGGTTCATCATTTCATCTAACGTCAAACCTACAGCAATTTTTGCAGCAAGCTTCGCAATTGGATAACCAGTTGCTTTAGAGGCCAACGCGGATGAGCGACTTACCCGTGGATTTACTTCGATAATATAATATTGAAAGCTGTATGGGTCGAGCGCTAACTGAACATTACAGCCACCTTCAATTCCAAGAGCTCGGATAATTTTTAAAGATGTATTTCGTAACATCTGATACTCTCGGTCACTTAAAGTTTGGCTTGGAGCCACAACAATGGAATCTCCTGTATGAACACCAACTGGGTCAATGTTCTCCATGTTACAAACTACAATCGCATTGTCATTTGAATCTCTCATTACCTCGTACTCAATCTCTTTGAATCCTGCAATGCTTTTTTCCAGTAAACATTGAGTTACAGGGCTATATTTCAAGCCGCTTTGTACTGTTTCAATTAACTCTTCCTCGTTGTGGCAAATCCCTCCGCCCGTACCACCTAGTGTGAAGGCTGGACGAACGATGACTGGATAGCCCACTGTTTGAACGAACTGAAGGGATTCCTCAACATTGTGGACAATTTCGCTTTCTGGAACTGGCTCACCAAGCTCATTCATTAAGCTACGAAAAAGATCCCGGTCCTCTGCTTGTTCAATCGCTGAAAGCTTCGTTCCTAATATTTCAACGCCACATTCGTCTAACACACCAGACTTGGCTAACTCGACTGCCAAATTCAATCCAGTTTGCCCTCCTAATGTTGGTACGATGGCATCTGGACGTTCTTTTCGAATAATGCGACTAACAAATTCAAGTGTGAGTGGCTCAATATAGACGACATCAGCAATTTCTGTATCTGTCATAATGGTGGCAGGATTGGAGTTAACAAGAATGACTTTATAACCTTCTTCTTTTAAGGCGATACACGCTTGCGTTCCTGCATAATCAAATTCCGCTGCTTGACCGATGACAATCGGTCCTGATCCGATGACTAAAATACTGTTTATATCTGTACGCTTTGGCATTTGTTTGCACCACTTTCCTCAGATTCTATTAAACTCATAAACTGGTCAAATAAATAATTGGCATCCTCTGGACCTGGTGAAGCTTCAGGATGATATTGAACGGTAAACGCAGGAAAATCCTTATGTTTCAAACCTTCTATTGAGCTGTCATTTAGAGCTATATGCGTTACTTCTAATCGTGTAGTTTCAATGGAAGCTTCTTCAACAGCGTAACCATGGTTTTGCGAGGTCAACGCCACTTTTCCAGTAAGCAAATCCTTCACTGGGTGGTTGGAACCACGATGACCAAACTTCATTTTTTCTGTATTTGCTCCACATGCTAACGCAAAGAGTTGATGTCCTAAGCATATTCCGAATAGTGGCACTTTCCCAAGAATTCCTTGAATCATCTCAATTCCTTCTGTTACATCCTTCGGGTCTCCCGGTCCATTCGAAAGCATCACGCCATCTGGACTTAAACGGAGTATTTCCTCTGCTGTAACATTGTAAGGAACGACTAGAACATCACAATCTCTATTGTTCAGTTCGCGTAAAATACCATGCTTCATCCCAAAATCAACAAGGACAACTCTTTTTCCTCTTCCTGGACTTGGGTAGGCATTTTTCGTAGAAACCTGTTTCACTTGGTCATTTCCTAGTGTGGTTTCTCTTAATCTCTCCAGAACTCCTTGAACATCTTCATCCACTGAGCAGATGGCTCCTTTTAGCGTTCCATACTTGCGGATAATTCTCGTTAATTTTCTTGTATCAATGCCTGCAATCCCTGGAATGTCTTTGCTTTTAAAAAACTCACTCAAAGAAATTTCATTTCTCCAGTTAGACGGAAAATCGGCTATTTCCTTCACAATAAATCCGGATATTGCAGGCGTAATCGATTCGAAGTCATCGCGATTGATACCATAGTTCCCGATTAGAGGATAAGTCAGCGTAACGATTTGCCCGCAATAAGACGGGTCCGATAAGATTTCTTGGTAGCCAGTCATCCCCGTATTAAAAACGACTTCACCAATCGTTTCTTTTTCACTTCCAAATCCTTCACCTAAAAGGACGCTACCATCTTCCAAAATTAATTGTCTTTTCATGCTGTTACACCCTCTCTGCTCCAAACAATTTTTCCTGAGGCGATCGTAAGCTGTGGCCACCCTGCACATTCCCAGTCTCCAAAAGGTGTGTTCTTTCCTTTCGATACGAAAGTCTCTGGTACAATTTTTTCGACATGCTGCAAATCAATTAATGTAATATCTGCTTCTTTTCCTACTTCTAATTTTCCATAAGATAAATCGAAGGCTTCAGCTGGCTTTATTGTTAAGAAATCAACCAATTGCTTTAAGGTTAAGATCCCGTCTTTGACGAAGTATGTGTAAAGAAGCGGAAATGCTGTTTCTAAGCCAACAATTCCAAATGGAGCAAGCTGCATTCCTTCTGCTTTTTCTTCAGCTGTATGCGGTGCATGGTCCGTAGCGATAAAATCGATTGTTCCATCTAAGAGCCCTTCGATTAAAGCTTCTCTATCTTCCCTGCTTCGTAGTGGTGGATTCATTTTGTAATTTGTATCTAGTCCAGGGATATCGTCCTCACATAGTAAAAGATGATGTGGTGTCACTTCTGCAGTAACCTTAATACCTGCTCGCTTTGCATCGCGAACGACACGAACAGATTCCTTTGTGCTGATATGGCAAACATGATAATGACAATCTGCTGCTTCAGCTAAAAGGACATCTCTGGCAATATGTACAGATTCGCATACTGAAGGAATTCCGTTTATTCCATATTTCTTTGAAAAATCTCCCTCATGAACAGCTCCTTTATTAATGAGCGTGTTCTCTTCACAGTGAGCCACAACTGGCATGTTGATAGCAGATGCCCTCTTCATCGCCTCTAACATCATGGATGCATTTTGAACACCGACACCATCATCCGTAAATGCAAAAGCTCCTGCTTCTTTCAATTCTTCGAAGTTTGTTAATTCTTGACCAAGCTCTCGTACCGTAATCGACGCATAAGGTAATACTCTTACGGACGCTGTTTCTTCAATTCTTTGGTTAAGCCATTGTAATTGCTCTTTTGTATCAGGTACAGGTCTTGTATTTGGCATTGGAGCAATTGTTGTAAATCCTCCTTTTGCCGCAGCAAGTGTCCCTGTTGCAATTGTCTCTTTCTTTTCCCCTCCAGGCTCGCGCAGGTGAACATGCAAATCAATCAATCCAGGGACAACAAGTAACCCTTTCGCATCAATGACTTCTTTTGCTTCTCTCGTGATAGATGCACCTATTTCTTCGATGATTCCATTTTCTATAAAAATATCCTGTTGTTCTATAGCTCCTTCATTAGTAAGCAATTGGCCATTTTTGATGATGATTGACATTGACTTTTCCCCCTTCTTGTAATGCTCTTTTCAGTACTGCCATTCGGACAAAAACACCGTTCTCCATTTGTTTAAATATTCTTGAACGCTCACATTCCACAAGCTCATCAGCAATTTCTACGTCTCGGTTAACCGGTGCAGGATGCATAATGATGCTTCCTGCCTTCATTGTCTTTTCTCTCTCAACTGTTAACCCAAACTTTTTGTGATAAGCTTCTTTTCCATCCTGTCCATCTTGGTCATGTCGCTCATGCTGAATTCGCAGTAGCATCACAACATCTGACGTCGCTATCGCTTGGTCAATTTCCTCGTATTTACCACTTTCCAAAAGACTTTCATCAAACCATTCCTCAGGTCCTGAGAATACAACCTCTGCCCCTAGACGGTGAAGCACATCAGCATTTGAGCGAGCTACCCGGCTATGGCGAATATCGCCGATAATCGCGACCTTTAGTCCATAAAAATGTCCAAACTCCTGTTGAATTGTGAGCAGGTCTAGTAAGGACTGTGTTGGATGATGCCCACACCCATCTCCTGCATTGATAATTGACGTCTTAAGTTTGCCTTCTAATTCAGAGAAATAGTTATCTTCGCAATGTCGTATTACTACAGCATCCACACCAATTGATTCTAAGGTGCGAATCGTATCATAAAGAGTTTCTCCTTTTAAAACACTTGAAGCATTTACCTCAAACGGAATGATATTTAGACCTAGCTTTCTCTCCGCAACCTCGAAGCTACATTTCGTTCTTGTGCTCGGCTCGAAAAATAAATTTGCAACAAAGGTTTGCTGCTCTGGTTGCCAGGTAGCTCCTTCGGCAAAAGCTTGTGCCTCCTCTATAATCATCCTAACTTCTTCAAGCGATAAAGCATTTGTGGTTAATAGATGCTTCATAAAGAAACCCTCCTCTTTTATCATAAAAAAACACACCCTGATATGGATTCAGGGTGTGTTAAATAAGGTTGACACAAGGATAGCTCCATTCCGGCAGCTCCCCTGTATGCCAACAATATTAATCACCCTTGTAAATCTCTCTGGATTTAATTAAAGGCTGACTCTATGCGACATCATTATTTTTCTCATCATCTTCTAAAGCTTGACTTGCTGTATCTTTTCCAGGTAGAACTAGGTTCAGGATAACCCCAACAATCGCAGCCAATGCCATTCCCTCAATGCTGAATGAGTCTGTTATTCTTAATGCTGCTCCACCGATTCCTAGAACTAAGATAACTGAAGATATCACTAAGTTTCTATTGTTACCAAAATCAATTTTACTTTCAACCAACATTCTCAAACCACTTGAAGCAATAATTCCGAAGAGCAAGATGGAAATTCCACCAAGGACCGCAGTCGGAATCGTTTGAATGAATGCCATTGCCTTACCTACAAACGAGAACAGGATAGCAATGACCGCTGCTCCGAAGATAACATAAACTGAATATACTCTTGTAATTGCTAGTACGCCGATATTTTCACCATAAGTCGTTTTTGGTGGTCCGCCTAAGAACGCACTAACAAAAGTTCCTAGACCGTCAGCGACAATCGAACGATGCAAGCCTGGGTCTTTAATATAATTGCGATTAACTACTCTACCTAGTACTAATTGATGTCCGATATGCTCTGAAATTGTAACAAAGACGATTGGTACCATTGCCAGTAGGATGGATGAAGTAATCGTAAATTCATAATCGATTCCTGGGAATAAGAATTTAGGAAGTTCAAACCAGTTCGCTTCTATTACTGCTGTGAAATCAACAATTCCTATGATGGCTGAATAAATGTATCCAACGATTAGTCCTAGTAAAATCGGCATTGCACTTAAAATATTTTTGAAATAAACCGTAAAGATGATGGCTGCAAACAATGTAACTAAAGCAGCTGTAAAGTGCCAGAAGTTATACTCCCCATTTACATTCATCGCCATGTCTACCGCTGTTCCAGATAATCCAAGACCGATTACCATAATAACTGGCGCAACAACGATTGGTGGTAAAAGTCGCATTAACCATTTATAGCCTGTTTTCCAGATGATTAAAGAAACAACTCCGTAGGTAATCCCTACTGCCATCGCACCTATCATCGCGTTACCTGGACTTTCTCCTCCATTTGATGCAATTAAAATCGGTGCAATAAATGCAAAAGATGAACCCAAGTAAGCAGGCACTTTAAACTGTGTGATAAGTAAGAATAAAATCGTTGCAATTCCACTTGTTAAAAGAGCAATCGCTGGACTTAAACCAACTAATTTTGGTACTAAGATTGTCGCTCCAAACATTGCAAACATGTGCTGAAAGCTAAGTGTTATCATTTGTGCGGGTGTTGGTTTTTCATTAATATCAAGTACTGGTTTATTCATTTCATTTTCCCCCTAAAAAAAATACCTCTTTGAAATTTTTCAAAGAGGTTAGGCGAAATAGTATAGAGGTATCCCTATACAATTCCTTTTGCTAGCCTCTCTGGACTACAATTAAAAGGTCAATCTTATTTTTCGTATATACTTACTTGTTCTTGTTCATCGATTTCAGTTAATTCCACTACAATTTTTTCAGAGCTTGATGTCGGAATATTTTTTCCTACATAGTCTGCTCGTATCGGCAACTCACGGTGTCCGCGGTCTACTAGTACTGCAAGCTGTACGGAAGATGGTCTTCCTAAATCAACTAACGCGTCCAGTGCTGCTCTTACCGTTCTTCCTGTATAAAGAACATCATCCACTAAAATAACTTTTTGGTTTGTAACATCAATTGGAATATCTGAACCCTTTACAAGCGGCTCTTGATTATCTGTTTTCGTTGTTAAGTCATCACGATAAAGGGTAATATCTAATTCACCAACTGCAATGGCTTTACCTTCGATTTGTTGAATGCGCTCTGCTAGACGATTCGCTAGATAAATTCCTCTTGTACGAATTCCAACTAAAACACAACCTTCAATACCTTTATTTTTCTCAATAATTTCGTGAGCAATTCTTGTTAATGCTCTACGAATCGCTTGCTCATCTAACACAACTGCTTTTTCTACCAAGTAAATTCACATCCTTCCGCAAGAACAAAAAATCCTCTCAACCACAGGGCGAGAGGATAGACGAATTCTATGCTTAATGTAAGTTAGACATACCTATTCCAACCTACGATCCGTTTCCTTCTCAGCCTCTCTGGACTGTCTTAAAGGACTTATTAAACTATAGTCATAGTAGCTTATAATTGGAACATTTGTCAACGATTATTTCGAAGCTTATCCAACAATTCGACAAAATCCTTTGGAAGTGGAGCTTCAAATTCTAGATATTCCTTTGTTCGTGGATGAATAAATCCAAGGATTCCGGCATGCAGGACCTGTCCACCAAAATCAATTGTTTTTCTTGGACCATACTTTGGATCCCCAGCTAAAGGAAACCCAATATACTTCATATGCACACGAATTTGATGGGTTCTTCCTGTCTCTAATTGACACTCAACTAGGGTAAAGTCATTAAAACGTTCTAAAACGTGAAAATGTGTAACAGCATGCTTTCCATTATCTACAACTGTCATGCTTTGACGATCCTTTGGATCCCGAGCTATTGGTGCATCAATTGTTCCATCATCATGCGCGATATTTCCATGAACTACAGCACGATAACGTCTAGTTACAGTTTTTGCAACAAGTTGATTAACTAAATCCTCATGAGCAAAATCATTTTTTGCAACCATCAAAAGACCTGACGTATCTTTATCAATACGATGAACAATTCCTGGTCTTAGTACACCATTAATACCAGATAAATCTTTACAATGAGCCATTAAACCGTTCACAAGTGTTCCAGTTAAATGTCCAGGCGCAGGATGGACAACCATCCCTTTAGGCTTATTAACGACGATAACATCCTTATCCTCGTAGTAAATTTCCAGATCCATTTCCTCAGGAATGACATCTAATTCTTCTGGTTCTGGGATTGTGATTTCAATTTTATCATTTAAAGAACCCTTATAATTTGTTTTGATTGGCTGTCCATTAACGAGGACATTCCCTTCTTTTATCCACTGTTGAACTTGAGTTCTCGACCATTCTGTATTTAATGTTGAAAGTACTTTATCAATTCTTTCATTTGCATGTTCCTCAAGAATGATGTGTTCCTTTTTCTCCATGTGCTTTCTCCTTTGCTTCACGCTCTTCGCGGAACATTTGAATCATGAGTAGGGCTACTCCTACGACTAACGCTGAATCCGCTACATTAAAAATCGGAAAATCGTAGCCGAAGATGTATGTATCGACAAAGTCCACGACCTCCTTGCGAAATACGCGATCGATAAAGTTACCGATAGCACCACCAAGCATCAATCCAAGTGAAATACCTAATAGCTTCTTACCTTTTGTATGCTTAGCCATGTAATAAACAATCCCAACAATTACAACGAGTGTGATAATGTAGAAAAACCACATCTGTCCTTGAAGAATTCCCCAAGCTGCACCTTGATTACGATGAGATGTAATATAAAGGAAATCTTTGATAATCGCAATACTTTCCCCTAAATCCATATTTTTTACAATCAGCCATTTTGTTAATTGATCAATTACAATAATTACAAGTGCAAGTATGTAATAAAAAAACACAAAGGTAACCTCCAGCTCTCACGAAATTGTTACCTTTGCATTTTAGCATACTACCTGTAAAAACGATAGCGTTAGGAGTAGATCGGCTTACAATAATACTTGATTATTTCATCAACGTCTTCCATGGATTGAATCGTTGGAACAATGGCTAAATAATCTGTTGGAATTAGCTCTCCAGAAATTTCACATAAACCGAAGCTTCCATTTTCGAGCTTTTCCATCGATTTCTCAACATCCTTTAACTCTTCCTCAATTAGGGGTTTAACAAGCGGTGAACAGTTATTATTTTCAAGACTATCTTGTAATTCTTTTTTCATTGTACGGAGTTCTGAATAGAGCTTCTTTTTCGTAAATGCTTCCATATCTAAACCTCCGTTTTATCTTATTTTCCCTTATTATTTCCCTAGCGCATTTTCTGACACAGGCAAACATTTAACAGAGAGAACAAGCATTAACGGAGTTGGAATATATCACTATAAAAGAAAAAACTCTCCGAGAATAATCTCGAAAAGTCTTAACTTTAGGCTAAATGACTGTAATTTTCTTTTACGACTTCTGCACAGCGCGGGCAAAGTGTTGGATGGTCATGATCTTGGCCAACCTCTGGTGTTACAACCCAACAACGCTCACATGTTTCGCCGTCTGCTTTGGAAACAACGATTGCTGCAGTTTCTAATTTTACCGCTTCCTCAGGTGCCTGATCATATGAACCAGCAACTTCAAAACCAGAAACAATAAATAACTGCTGTAAGTTCTCTGAAATGGTATCTAATAATTCTTTTGTTGATCCATTTACATACAAGCTCACTTTAGCAGATAGAGATTTACCAATGACTTTCGCATTTCTAGCTTCCTCTAGAGCCTTAAGGATATCATCGCGAAGCGTCATGAACTTCGTCCACTTTTCTACTAATTTCTCACCATTTGCTAACTCGACGTACTCAGGCATATCTGTTAATTGAACACTTGCCTCTTTCGCATCTGGAATAAAGCTCCAAACCTCGTCTGCAGTATGAGAAAGGATTGGTGATAATAATTTAGTTAGGGCGATTAAGGATTCATAAAGAACTGTTTGAATCGCGCGACGGTCTTGATGATCAGCGCCTTCGATGTAAAGAACATCCTTTGCAAAATCTAAATAGAACGCACTTAAATCTAAAGTACAGAAATTATTGACTGCATGATAAATGGATGCAAACTCATAATTTTCGTATGCGTTGCGAACATTTTTAATCAATTCATTTAATTTCACTAAAACAAATTGGTCCACTTCTCTTAGGTTTTCATACGCAACTTTATTTTCACTTGGATTAAAGTCTTCCAAGTTTCCAAGTAAGAAACGGAACGTGTTACGGATTTTACGGTACACCTCAGCTACTTGCTTTAGAATCGCATCAGATACTCTAACATCTGACTGATAATCAACAGAAGCTACCCATAAACGTAAAATATCGGCACCTAGCTGATCCATTACCTTAGCTGGGATTACGACGTTTCCAATTGACTTACTCATTTTACGTCCTTCACCATCTAATGCAAAACCGTGGCTTAAAACGCCCTTATATGGAGCCTTTCCAGTAACAGCTACCCCAGTTGATAAAGAGGAGTTAAACCATCCACGATATTGGTCTGAACCCTCTAAATACAGGTCAGCTGGACGCTGAAGGTCTTCACGCTCTTCAAGTACTGCTTGATGCGAAGAACCAGAGTCAAACCAAACATCCATGATGTCTGTTTCTTTAGTGAAGATTCCATTTGGACTTGATTCATGCGTAAAGCCTGCTGGTAGTAAGTCTTTTGCTTCACGTTCAAACCAAATATTTGAACCATGTTCGCGGAACAAGTTTGATACATGATTGATTGTTTCATCCGTAATAATAGGTTCTCCGTTTTCCGCATAAAATACAGGAATCGGAACACCCCAGACACGTTGACGAGAAATACACCAGTCCCCACGGTCTCTTACCATATTAAAGAGTCTTGTTTCTCCCCATGCAGGCACCCATTTTGTTTCTTTAATTGCTTGTAGAAGGTCCTCACGGAAATCTTTAATAGATGCAAACCATTGAGCAGTCGCACGGAAAATAACTGGTTTCTTTGTTCTCCAATCGTGTGGATAAGAGTGCGTGATAAATTGTAGCTTTAATAAAGCACCAACTTCTTGAAGCTTTTCTGTGATTGGTTTATTCGCTGTATCGTAGAATAAGCCTTCAAAGCCTTCTGCTTCATTTGTAAAGCAGCCTTTATCATCTACTGGACTTAATACATCAAGACCATATTTTTGACCAACTAAGAAGTCATCTTCTCCGTGACCAGGAGCTGTATGAACACAACCTGTACCAGCATCTGTAGTTACATGTTCTCCTAGCATTACTAAAGAATCACGCCCATATAGCGGATGCTTTGCAATAATATATTCTAATTCTGAACCTTGAACTGTTTTAATAACAGATGGATTTTCCCATCCTAATTCATTTGTTACGGACTCTAACAAATCTTTTGCAATCACGAATTTTTTGCCAGACACTTCAACTACTACATAGCTTAAATCACCATGAACCGTAATTCCTAGGTTAGCAGGAATCGTCCAAGGAGTTGTTGTCCAGATAATAAATTGCGTTTCTGTATCCAGTACGCCTTTTCCGTCTTTCACTTCAAAAGCAACATAAATAGACGCAGATTTCTTATCTTGGTACTCAATCTCCGCTTCAGCTAGAGCAGATTCACTTGAAGGAGACCAATAAACTGGCTTTAAGCCTTTATAGATATAGCCTTTTTTAGCCATTTCACCAAACACTTTAATTTGTTGTGCTTCATATTCTGGCTTTAAAGTGATATATGGATTTTCCCAATCTCCTCTAACACCTAAGCGTTTAAATTGAGATCTCTGATTATCAATTTGTTGATAAGCATATTCTTCACACAGTTTGCGGAATTCAGCAACAGTTAGCTCCTTACGCTTAACACCTTTATTCGTAAGCGCCTGCTCGATTGGTAATCCATGGGTATCCCAACCTGGTACATACGGTGCTTGGAAGCCACTCATGGACTTATAGCGTACGATAAAATCTTTAAGAATCTTATTTAACGCGTGGCCCATGTGGATGTCCCCGTTTGCATATGGAGGACCATCATGCAATACAAACAACGGACGTCCCTGTGTTCTTTCTTGTACCGCTTTATAAATATCCATTTCATTCCATTTTTCTTGAATTTCAGGTTCCCTCTTAGGAAGGTTTCCTCGCATTGGAAATTCAGTTTTTGGCATTAATAACGTGTCTTTGTATTCCATTTCACTTTCCTCCTAAAAAACTCCATTACCACTCATCATACATTATAGGCTAATAAAAACACAAAAAACCTTCTCATCCCTATAAAAGGGACGAGAAGGTTTTAACTCCCGCGGTACCACCCTTGTAGATAGAATAAATCTATCCGCTCAAAGAATTCGTAACGTGAATGACTCGCCATTACCTACTCCTACAAAAGGCAAAACCTTTTGCAAATGTTCAGTTAGGTACTCAAGGGTGATCTTCCAAGCTTCTACCCACGCCGAACTTCCACCATCTTCGGCTCGCTACAGTAAGTTCTAGAATCTTGTACTGTCCCTCTCATTGTATGAATTATGTTTTATTTACGTATTATATGACTTTCTAACGCTATGCGTCAAGCCATTGTGTCTTCTTGTTCAGCAGATTTTAATTCAGTTGTATCAACTTCATATTCAAGCAAATGGTCCCAATCATCATTATTCAAAAGGTCCAATTGAGCTTCAATAAGCATCTTGAAACGAGTTTTGAAGACTTTAGATTGCTTCTTCAAATCTTCAATTTCAAGAGCAATCTTTCTTGCCTTGGATAAAGATTCATTTACAATTCTATCAGCATTTTTTTCAGCTTCGCGAATAATTAACTTCGCTTCTTTTTGCGCATTACGTTTTACTTCTTCCCCTGCTTCTTGGGCAATAACAATCGATTTATTAAGAGTGTCTTCAATATTAGAGAAGTGACCTAAACGTGCATTGACGTCGCTTAATTTTTCTTCTAATTCTTTTTTCTCACGAATAATTAATTCGTAATCTTTAATAACCTGGTCTAAAAATTCATTTACCTCATCTTCATCATAACCACGGAATCCTTTTGTGAATTCCTTGTTATGTATATCTAAAGGTGTTAATGGCATGAAGGCCACCTCCATATTTTAGTAAAATATTTATGTATTGAATGTTGATATTACCAACTATTCGACATTTATTTTGGTTTTCCTGCATAATTCCAAGAAATTTTCTTAAAACCGACTTATCTCTGTTTTCCAGCAATAATCCGGAGCTTGTCCTTTTTTGTTCTTCCTTCGATCGAAATGATTTTTGAACGGCCATGACCCCTAACGGAAATCATATCGGCTACATCACAATCAAAAGCAGGATTTTCGATAGTAGTCCAGTTCACTTTCACGCGTCCACTCTTAATATATTCTTGTGACCTTTGTCGAGAAATATTAAGCAGGGTAGACAAAACTGTATCCAAACGAAGAGAAGATACGGTTGTACTTACTTCTTGCCAGCTATCTAAAATGTTCATCCCCTCTGCCAAAGGAATCTCTTTTAACGAAATCGAAGAGCGGCCAATATGAGTGAGCTGCATCTGGATATAATCACTTATTTCTTTTACGAGAAGAAATTGGACCCGGTCGTTTTGGATAAGGATATCCCCAAATTTCCCTCTCTTAAGGCCAAGCCCCATGAGGCTTCCTAATACTTGCGGATGTTCTATTGTGATGAATTTAGTTGCATATTCAATCTCGAAGAGTTGAATATTAAAATCATCCTTATCAACATTTAAATAGTCTGGGTAAATCAACGCTCTCTTCCGCTCGTTTTCCTCTAAGCCTCCAAAAAAAGCAACTTTTATTTCAGACTGAGTACCAATGATTGTTTTGATAATTTGCTGTTCCCTTGGATCCAAAAAATCGGTTAGCTTTGAAGAATAAGAATTCTCTACAAACTCCTTCCATTGAAGGACCTGGTCGATAAACTCTCGCTCTTCCGGACGGAAATGCTGATAAATATTCATGTAATCACCTGACTAGATTTCACAATAATAACTTGTAATACATTACGAAATAGATTGACCAAATTACTGAATTTGAAAAAGTAAAAAAGGGGAAACCAAAAACATACCCCTTTTAAATCAAAAGATTACCATTATGCAATCCAACGGTATAACTCAGCTAACCCAGATGTCGCAAAACGTAACACTAAGATTCCGACAATCGGGGAAATATCAATCATCCCTAAAGGCGGTATGATTCGACGAAAAGGATCCAAATATGGTTCACATATTCTCGCTAGAATCTGACCAAACGATGATTCTCGTGCATTGGGAAACCATGAAAGCAAAATGTAAATAATCAGAGCCCATGAGTAAATCTCAATCAATTTAATCAATATCGTAAAAATGAATAACATGTAGCCCTACCACCTCGAATCGTCATATTCAGTTTCTTGTAAAATTTGCGAAATTGTTCCTGAAACCTCAACATTATCAGGTGTGCAAAGGAAAATATCCGTTCCAATCTTTTGGATGTCTCCCCCAACAGCATATACAGTACCACTTAAAAAGTCGACGATTCGCTTTGCTTGATCTCGCTCAATTCTTTGGAGATTCACAACGACAGCGCGACGATTTTTTAATTGATCAGCAATATCCTGTGCCTCTGCGTAAATGCGTGGCTCCACCAATACAACCTTTGAACCTGATGATTTCTGTACACTTTGAAGGCTGACAACATTTTGTTTCTGCGTTGTAGCATTTGTAGGCTGGTACTTTTGAGAACGAGCAGGCGGCGCTACTTCTTCCTCATACCCTTCCTCTTCATAGTCATATTCATCATCTAAGAAAAAAAATGTTTTTATTTTTGATTTTATACTCATTATTCACACCTCTTTATTCACCGACTAATGCGGTTCCGATTCGAACCATCGTTGCACCTTCCTCGATGGCAATAGCAAAATCATTGGACATTCCCATGGAAAGTTCATGGCATGGTGCATAGTCAAGATGAAGTTCCTGAATACTATCCTGTAATTTTTTCACAGTTCTAAAGCAATTTCTTAAAATATTTTCATCCTTTGTATAAGGAGCCATTGTCATTAATCCAGCCACCCGTATATTAGAAAAACCCTGAAGCTCCTTTACGAATGGAATTACCTCTTCTGGATCTAGACCGTGCTTAGACTCCTCTTCAGACGTTTTGACCTGGATGAAACAATTAATCGTACGATGAGCACGTTTATTGATCTCAGTCGCAAGAGATAATCGATCTAAGGAATGTATGTAATCGACTTTATCGATGATGTTTTTTACTTTTCTAGTTTGCAAGGAACCGATAAAGTGCCATCTTGGCTTGTCCTGTAGAACTTCCCATTTAGCGCTTATTCCTTCTTCGCGATTTTCACCTAAATCCATAATTCCAGCATCAATAGCCTCTTTGGCTCTTTCAATCGTGACATATTTCGTAACCGCTATGATGGTTATTTCATTTGGATCTCGATTTGCTTTCTTGCAAGCTTCGTTTAATTGTTCGTTTATAAGTGTAAGATTGTCTGTCACTTGCATTGTAACTTGTGCTAATCCTCCTTCCAACCAATAAAGCTCATCATCCGACCTGTTTTTCCTTTATCACGTCTATGTGAGAAAAATTGGTCAGTATGGCAACTCGTGCAGAATTTTGTCACTTGAATATTTTCCTCTGGAATACCTGCATTAATTAAAATCAATCGATTGAGCTCTTTTAAATTCAAATAGTATTGATTACCATTTATTAAATTATATGGTTTTTCTTCGACATCTTCTAGTATATTATGAACTAATTCTATCACGCGATCATCAACAATATAACAATTTTCGCAAATTGATGGGCCGATCACAACAAAAATGTCATCTGGACTCACATTCTCAGCCTGAAACACGTTCACCATTTCTTTGCCAATACCACGGACTGTCCCTTTCCATCCAGCATGCGCTAATCCAACTGCATGTTGTGTGCGAGCGTAAAAGTAAAGTGGGACACAATCGGCGTAACACAGTGTTAGCAAAACTCCCGCGTCTTTCGTGAAGAATCCATCGGTGTTCTTAAAGGAATCCTCATACACAGTTGCACCAATTCCTTTGTCATCACTTTTAACTTTTGCAATCTTGATTCCATGAGTCTGCTCAGCACCTACCCAGTTAAGAATAGGGAAATGAAGCAGGTCACCAATCAGTTCTCGATTCTGACAGACTGAATTGTATTCATCCTGAACGTGAAATCCAATGTTTAAAGAAGCAAACTCCTCACGGCTTAAACCACCATTTTTCGTTGTAAAACCCGCCACGAGAGACTCTTTATTCCATCCATCAATAAGAAAAAATTGTTCATTCTTTAAAAAGAATGGTTCCATTTTCATTACCTCTTGAGCGTTTTTATTTAGTTTAACACGAAAAGCGCAGTAGGTCACAGGATATTAGGAAAAATTCTTACTCTGGCAGGTACTTTAACTCAGGGACATCATTATATCGAACTAAGATGACATCCTCACCAATTTTCAAAATGTTTCTCCAAGAAATGGTTACTTCGTCTTCTTTGCCAAATAGACCTAATACTCTCCCTGACCCAACGATGATGATCGATTCTATTCTGCCTGTTTTTAGGTTAATATCAATATCCCCAATATTCCCAAGTTTTTTTCCATCTGATATATTCACGACATCTTTCGTTTGAAAATCCGAAATTCTTAGCATCTATATCAACTCCTACCTTTTCTCTTATTATTTATATGAGTTGAGATAGGAGAAAAATGAATAGTTGTTGGAAAAGTTAATTTTCCCTCTCTTTAAAAATGCCTGTAGACAAACTCTTACTAAAGTGTGTCTACAGGCTTAAAAAGCTGCCAATTTGGCAGCTTAACTTTGTATGTTTTTATTCATTTGTTTAATTGCAGCTTTTTCTAGTCGAGACACTTGAGCTTGGGATATCCCAATTTCTTCGGCTACTTCCATTTGTGTTTTTCCTTGGAAAAACCTCTTCCTTAAGATGAGCTTTTCTCTTTCATTTAGGCGACGCATGCCTTCTTTAAGAGCAATTTCTTCAATCCATTGGATATCCTTATTTCGCTCATCACTCAGCTGGTCCATTACATAGATCGGGTCTCCTCCATCGTTATAGATCGGTTCAAACAAGGAAACGGGATCTTGAATGGCATCTAAAGCAAATACGATTTCCTCATGAGGTACGTCAAGCACCTTCGCAATTTCTGCTGCTGTTGGTTCCTTTGAAGTTTCACTCATTAATTTTTCCCTAACTTGCAGGGCTTTGTAGGCTATATCTCTTAATGAGCGTGAAACACGAATTGGATTGTTATCTCTTAAATAACGTCGAATTTCTCCAATAATCATCGGAACAGCGTAAGTAGAAAACTTTACATTTTGACCTAAATCAAAGTTATCAATCGATTTCATTAGACCTATACAACCAACCTGGAACAGGTCATCCACAAACTCGCCCCTATTGTTAAAACGCTGAATAACGCTTAATACTAAACGTAAATTCCCATTGACGAGTTTTTCTCGCGCAGACGTATCTCCGCTTTGCATTTGCTTAAAGAGCTTTCGCATTTCTTCATTTTTAAGCACTGGGAGCTTAGATGTATCTACACCGCAAATTTCAACCTTATTTCGAGTCAATTCTTTTCCCTCCTCACAGGAGCTGCTGTACAAAAAACAGTATCTCCTTGAGAAGGAAAAATATGCACCTCGATACGAGCCATCGCTGTCGAAATTTGTCATGAATAGTCATGAAATCTAGTAGACATTGGTTTTTTACACCGATAAATTTTTTTCATCCACACTACTAGACCATTTTATTAAATTCCTTTTTTAGTCGCTTAATAATTCTCTTTTCGAGGCGAGATATATAAGACTGTGAAATACCCAGCATATCCGCCACATCCTTTTGCGTCTTTTCTTCTCCATTCCCCAGACCAAACCGCAGCTCCATAATTTGCTTTTCGCGTTCAGATAATTGGTGAAGGGCATTCAACAGAAGCTTTTTATCAACAGTTGCCTCCAGATTTTTTGTAATGATGTCTTCTTCAGTTCCTAGCACGTCAGAGAGCAAGAGCTCATTCCCATCCCAATCGATATTCAACGGTTCATCAAAGGATACCTCAGACCTTATCTTATTGTTTCTTCTTAAGTACATAAGAATCTCATTTTCAATACATCTCGATGCGTATGTAGCTAATTTAATTTTCTTTTCTGGGTTAAACGTATTAACCGCCTTTATAAGGCCGATTGTCCCAATACTAATTAAATCTTCAATATTGATACCTGTATTTTCAAATTTTCTAGCGATGTAGACAACTAACCGAAGATTGCGTTCAATTAGGATAGATCTGGCTGCCTTATCTCCCTGGGGAAGTTTTTGCAATAATACTTCTTCTTCTTCCTTCGTCAAAGGAGGAGGGAGTGCTTCGCTTCCACCAATATAAAAGACTTCATCTGTTTTAATTCCGAGTTTAATTAATAGTTTATACCAATAGTAGGATAAGCGAAGTTTCAAGTTTTTCATCTGTTGTCCTCCTTATAAACATGTTCATAATCTAAATTCATTCGATTAACTTACTTTAGTTGATGTTTTAGCTTTCATCCCTGTTAACATTTTCGGATGTACGATACACTCAAAGGCATCATCGGACGATAATTGCTGAAATGTAAAAGATACTAATCCTTTTTCTACCTGCAACGCTTCCTTTCCATTATCAATAATGATCTCGTCTGGTTTAACTGCAATAATGAGTTGATTCTCTTGTCCGACCACCTTATAAGGAATGATTCGAAGCTTGTATTCCCATTCTGGAGGAAGATGCTCTGCCCCTGATATAATACTCTCCGCTTCATTTGCTAAAATCGAAATGGCTTCTGGTATCTCCGTCATCCTTTTAAGTGATACGAACATGACGGGCATTTTGGAAATAGGGTCGTATAACCCGTTTCCACTATCAACCAAACCTTTAAAGTTCATTAAAACATCGTCTATTTTTATGGAAACATCCACAATTTGATCGTACTGAATTTTGGTAATTTCAATGTTCCCGATTGTTGTTTTCGAAAAATGCCAAGCTAGGGGAAATCCTAACAGTACAAATAACCAACTAATGGGATCACCGAATCCTTGAATACTTCTTAAAGCAACATTTGAAGCTAACTGAAAATCAAATTGGATGAAGTAATGAACACCTATTAATGCACCACCTGAGAGAAATGTGACTAAATATAGGGTCATAACACCATTTAGAAAAAAACGAAGTCGTTTATATCCAAATACAGCCAAAATCATCAAGAAGGAAAAAAATAATTTTGTCGCCGGATGATTTGAATAGTCATTTAACGGAGTGATTGATAATAAAATAATGATTGAACCGACGATACCACCTAAAACAAGCCTGAAGTAGTTTACTTTTCTTTTTAGAATGAGCGCAGTTAAATATAAAAGTAGGGTGTCGAACAGAAAGTTGAGGGCCCAAATGACATCCAAGTAGATCGTCAATATCTCTCCCCCTTTTGCTTCAGGTTGGGATTATACTAGATTGCCTGAAATGTGTTTCTATTAATCTGTTACGAAAAAGTATAGCGCACATTGAATATGGAAGTGTGTCACTTTCTGAAATAAATTTCCACATATTCATTCGGATTTTGTCAGTTTTTCTTATTTGGGGATTGGAAACCTAAAAATGATATTTTTCAGAGGAAAATGGAAGAAAAGCTTCATAGAAAAAAGCATGGCCAATTTGACCATGCTTTGGTTGGTAAATTTTAGCGTCTGCGATTACGATTTCTCAAGAATGTTGGAATATCCAATGCATCCTCTTGTTGAGAAGCGGTTGTACGTGTTGGTTCAACTACCTCTTCTTCTCTACGTACTTCGCGACGAGGAGCGCCAGCATCATATGAGTTTGGCTTTGCTTGACCAATATTTGGTCTAAAAGATTTTGCTTGTGCTACTTCTTCATTAAAACCAGTAGCAATAACTGTTACTACAATTTCATCCTTTAGGTCCTCATTAATAACGGAACCGAAGATCATGTTAACTTCTTGGTCTGAAGCAGTAGCTACAATATCAGCAGCTTCTTGTACTTCATACAAGCTTAGGTTTGTTCCACCTGTAATATTCATTAAGACACCTTGAGCTCCATCAATTGAAGTTTCAAGTAACGGTGAAGAAATGGCCTTTTTAGCCGCTTCTGCCGCACGGTTTTCTCCTGCTGAAACACCGATCCCCATAAGAGCAGAACCTTTGTTAGACATAATTGTTTTAACATCAGCAAAGTCAAGATTGATAAGTCCAGGTACAGCGATTAGATCTGAGATACCTTGAACACCTTGACGCAATACGTTATCTGCTTCTCTGAAAGCTTCAAGCATTGGAGTGCTCTTATCGACGATTTCTAATAATCTATCATTCGGAATCACGATTAAAGTATCTACCGCTTCCTTCATAGCTTGAATTCCGCCTGCAGCTTGGTTAGAACGTTTTCTTCCTTCAAATGTGAAAGGACGCGTTACAACACCTACTGTAAGTGCACCTAAATCACGAGCAATTTGAGCAATGACTGGTGCAGCACCAGTACCTGTTCCGCCACCCATTCCAGCGGTAACGAAAACCATATCTGCTCCACTTAATGCTTCTTCAATTTGTTCTTTACTTTCTTCGGCAGCTTTCTTACCTACTTCTGGGTTTGCACCTGCTCCAAGACCCCTTGTAAGCTTTCCACCAATTTGCATTCTTATTTCGGCTTTTGATAGGTTCAAAGCCTGTGCGTCTGTATTCACAGCAATAAACTCAACGCCTTGTACCCCGTGCTCAATCATTCGGTTAACGGCATTATTACCGCCACCTCCGACGCCGATTACTTTTATAGTTGCTAATGAATCTAAATTCGTATCAAATTCCAACATGACAAATCCTCCTAATTCGTCGATATTCCTGATAGCACTATTTATCCCGTCCTCTACAAGTAGAAATATTGCTCTCTTACTTGAAAGTAATCGATTAAGTTGAATTCTTATAATGTATTAAAGAGCGTTCAACTATTCAAAAAAGTAACCAAGGAATTTCTTAACTCTCGATGTTATTTTTTCTTCTGATTGTTTTTCTTGTTTTATTGTTTTCGGTTGTTGTGTTTGCTTTGGAACACGCTTATCTTTTGGCTCAGTTACCGCTGATTGAGTGCTTAAGCTTCTGCCTTGCATTTTGGCATTTTTATAAGCAAATTTAATTAATCCAACAGCAGTTGTATATTGTGGTTCACGAACACCAATATAATCTGGAATAGCAATACGCACCCGATTTTCAAGGATGACCTGGGCCAACTCAAGAACGCCTTGTGTTTGGGCTACCCCACCAGTTAGGACGTAACCACCTGGTAAATCGTAAATGCCAATGCGCTTGATTTCGCCACGAATTAATTCAAAGATTTCTTCCATTCTTGCTTCAATAATATCTGCTACTTCAAGCTGATTGAATTGCTGATGTTGATCAGAACCGATAATTGGTACACTAAAAACTTCTTCCTCTGAGGCATGGTCATAAAAAGCATGTCCATGCTTCAATTTTATCTTTTCTGCGTCTTCAGTTGAAGTACGAAGTCCGATGGACAAATCTTTTGTTAAATGGTCTCCACCAATCGGAATAACACTAGTTGCATGAAGGTGACCATTTACAAACACTGCAATTGTTGTAGAGCCACCTCCGATATCTACTAGGGCCACTCCCAGATTCTTTTCATCTTTAGAGAGCGCAAACGCACCTGCTGCCAAAGGTTGAAGAGTGATATCTAAAATCTCTAGACCAGCTCGTTCTACGCAACGTAATGTATTATGTAAAATCGTTTTTGATCCAGTAATAATGGTTCCTTCCATTTCAAGACGAACACCAATCATTCCCCTTGGATCTGTAATTTCATCTAATCCATCTACGATGAACTGTTTCGGAATTACATCAATAATTTCCCGTTCTGGTGGAATTGAAATAACTTGTGCCGCGTCGATAACTCTTGCGACATCATCATTTGTAATTTCTCTATTCTCACTTGAGACGGCTACTACCCCATGACACGGCTGAAGAAGAACGTGATTGCCAGTTACTCCTACAATCACTTGTCTTATTTCCATTCCTATCATTCTTTCAGCCTGATCTACCGCCTTTTTAATAGAATGAACGGTCTCATCTATGTCAACGATAGAGCCTTTTCTTAAGCCTTCAGACTTTACGTTACCTACTCCAATAATATTTAAAGTATCATTTACCATTTCACCAATGATTACTTTTACACTGGATGTACCGATGTCAAGACTTACGTATATGTCGTTGCTGTTCATTCTCATTGGCACCTCCTCTTAACAATTCAATTTCCTGAACAACAAACATTGCAAACGAATAATTTATCTAATCTATAAAATTATTCGGCAAAGTTGATATTTTCCCTTTTAATAAATTCATTTTTTTCTAATTTTCTTTTTGAATCAATATCATAATGGCTCACTTCAAGTGAAAAACGAACATTCAATGTTAATTTTGATTTCTAAAAGTATCATATTTGATAAATTTACAATTGCTTAACTCTGTTCGTTTATTAATTAGTCTACGTACATTGTGAAATGACTCATTTAGTCGAGTTTTTTGCAATCAATATTCTTCTAATGACGGCAATGTTTTGGAACAATCTAACTCCAAAAGCAAAAACTGCTGCTAAGTACAAGTCTACACCAAGATGAACACCTAGAAAAGCTAAACTTGCAGCTAAGATAATATTAAAGAAAAAACCTGATACAAAAACCTTCTCATCATAAATGTTTTGCAGATGAGCTCGAATCCCACCAAACAGTGTATCTAGGGCAGCAAGAACTGCGATCGAAAGATAATTGGAGTATTCGTCTGGTATACTAAAATTGCTCATAAGTCCTAGAAGAATTCCTATAACCAGTCCTAATACCGGAAGCCACATTTCTAACTTTCTCCTTTATCAGCTTTTACTGATTCAATATTTCTAATTCTAATCGAGTCTTCATACGCAGGGACGGTCACACTCATCTCTGGATCTAAAACATTTACCTTTAGGTTGTCTATGAAAAATTCTTCGGCTGCTTTCGATACAAGCATGCGATTATATAATTCCTGAGCATCCTCAAATGTTTCAGTAATGACTCTAATCTCGAGTGGGAAATTTTTAAGTGAACGGCCATTTATTTTTGTTTCACCCGCAATTTCTCTAATAACTGTAGTATTAATAACTCTTTGTCCACCAATTGAAACATTTTTCGCACCATACATATTTAATTCATTTAAAAGCCGTCTTAACAAATCTGGAGAGAGTGTGTAATCAACATGGTCTAATAATAATTCGTCATCTAATTTCGAAATTTGAATCGTAACTCCTGGTCCGGTTACATCAGTTAGACCCGCTTGTTCTTTCAATTCATTCAACGTATTTTTCAACGCTTGTTCCTGGCCTTGTTTTCTTTCGGTTTCATATTCAGCTAATTTCTGTTCATTTGCACGAATCTCTTTTATTAACCGAGCCTTCAATTCCATTTCTTCGTTTAAATCTTCCCGAAGCTGCCATGTATCTCGCGTGTCTCGAACCTCTGGTGTTTGTACTGAGCGAAATTGAACTGCTAACATCAAACCGATAATCATCGTAATAAACGTGAAACTTAAAGTCTTTTTTTTGCCCACCGAATCACCTTACTTTCTATTTATGTGGACAAGGAATGAGTGATAGTTTTTTTGAGAAAGTCTTTATTAAGATCCTAAAATAGGGTCAAGTAAGATTTGTTGATTCTCTTCTAACTTAAATTCAATATTTTCATTAACAAGCATGTCCTTAACGCCGCCAGTAATATTTATGGCTGCAGATAGTACCTCCGGGTCACCAATTGCAGTGATCACAAATGGAGCAGGGTGAGGGTTTCCATCTACTTCAATGACAGGACCATTACATACAATATAAGAATTATGCGTTAATCTCTGACCATTGATTGCAACAGCTGTAGCACCAGACACATATAATTCGTTAATAACATTAAAGACATGATGCTCATGTACTAAGTAGTTATTAATATTTTCTTCCTTCGGATCATATTGACCATCCGCAAGGGTTACGGTTACGCCTTTCCCTTTAACTTTCACTTTTCCAAGGAATATACGATACTTTTCTGAATCCTCTGCGAGGTTAAAAAAACCTTGTTCTTGCTCAGAAAGCTCTGCTTCCATTTCTAAAAGCTTCTCTTGCTTGTCAGCTAATTCTTGTTGTAGCTCTCGGTTATTTTCTTCTTGAGCGATTAATTCATTCCTCAGCTCTATATCTCGTTCCCATTGACTATTGCTAATCGTATCAGGTTCGTTTTCTCTAGTTAATTGATAGGAGAAAGCTATCATATATCCTAATACTAAACCGACTAACGAGAGAATGACGTATTTACCCTTCATCTTCAGTTTCATTCTCTTCTTCAGCACCTTCCACTTCAAACGCTTTAAAGAATGAACCAACCTCTAAATCAATAACACCCTTTATTTTGGGATCTAGTTGGCTCACAATTGATGGATAATGTGACATTTTTTCCGAAAAGCTCCTTAGAGAAGCACTTACCTCAAAACCATCATTCATGAATAATGTAATATGAAATTTATCTGTTTCCTTCGGGGTATAATGAATTTCAGAAATAGAATTTAAGACCTCTTTTGGAATAGCATTTAACCCAGTGATCATTTCTTCAAGTGCTTCTCCTTCAGAAAAATCAACTAGAATTGGAGAATTTATTGGCACTGGGCCTTTTTGTTCCCCGAGTATTTGACCATTCTCAAGTATAGCTTGAAAATTCCCTTCTCTCATAATATTGGCAATTCGCTTCCATTCGACAATCTTTATGGAGACATGATTTGGGAATGCTACCTTTAGCTTCGCAGATTTGATCTCTGGGAGCTTTTTTAGTTTTTTTTCAATATTGGCTTCATCTATTTTCCATACATTCATCTTGTTCGTTATACCACTTTGGGAGACTAGCTCATCATCCGTATATGTATCGTTCCCATCAATACTTATCTTGTTAACATGACTAAGCGGTGATTGGAAATAAACTACACAGCTGATCAGCGCAAAAAACAGAAGCAAGAGAAATATAAGACGTTTATTTGCCTTTCTCCGTCTTTGTTGCTTAAGCTTAGGAACACGATCCTCTAGCGAAACGATCTTCCCTTTTTCCAATCCTTTCACCTCTATTTTCCCTTATGGGTAAATCTGCGTGATATCAAAGTCCTTTGATGTTTGCTCGTTCAACTATTTATGTAGATATAATACCATAAAAAGAGAAAAACAACGGCACGATATACATGCCGTTATCCTAAATTTAATACCAAAAAAAATGATTAATCTAGTGTTAGATTATACCATAAATTTTGGTATTAGTAGAGTTGATTTTAAATTAGGAAATTGTTCCTATTTTCTTCCGATGATTTCAACCTCTGTTTCCATTCGAATTTGTTTGCTTTCAAAAATGGTATCTTTTACATATTGAATCAGTGCCAATACATCTTCTGCTGTAGCACCACCATCATTGACGATGAAGTTCCCATGCATATCAGAAATTTTTGCACCTCCAATGGAATATCCTTTTAATCCCGCTTCTTCGATTAATTGCCCTGCGTAGTTTGGCAATGGATTTCTAAAGATACTCCCTGCACATGGTGAATCCCATGGCTGCGTTTCTTTACGATAGTTCTTATTTTTTTTCATTTGTTCTCGAATCGTTTCACCGTCTCCCTCAGACAATTGAAACACAGCACGAACAACAATTCCCGGACGTTGTTTTTGTAAAACGGAGGTTCTATAAGAGAATCCCATTTCCTCGTTCGATAGCCATTCGAGATTTCCATCTTCAAACAAAATAAGTGCTTTCGTAAGGATTTTAGAAATATCTGAACCATGAGCTCCGGCATTCATATACACAGCTCCACCAACAGAACCTGGAATACCACTTGCAAATTCAAGTCCAGATAGCCCTTTTTTACTTATCGATGTAGCTAGTGCCACTAAAGAATAACCACCATCTACCGTTACTTCAGTTCCGTTTACTTCTAAGTTTGCTAGACCTGCACCAAGCTTTATAACAATGCCTTCAATCCCTTTATCTGAAACAAGTAAATTCGATCCTCTTCCAATAGCTCGCCATTTTATATTCTTTGTGCGGATGATTTCCATTGTTTTTTGAAGATTTTCTAGTGAAGATGGCTCAATTAAACAATCTGCTGGTCCACCAATTTTAATTGTTGTATGATTTGCGAGTGGTTCATTTCCCTTAACTTTACCCACGTTTAGGTCATTCAATGTTGAAATTAGCTCGTTCATGTTGACCTCCCTTTCAAACTTGAGGTTTGTTCTCACCTAATATTTTCATGTCACTATTGTTCATCGTTTTAGATTCCTATGCTCTTCTCTCAAACATTCTAAGTTTGAGAAAAGAGCCTTACTTATAAATTATGCTTTTTATGGTCAAAAACGACCAATCATTTTGTGCTAGTTAATTCTTTCATAACGTTAAACATTCTTTTAGCAGCATCCTGAATACCAAGCTCTTCAGCTGCAACTCTCATACTTGCTAATAGTTTTTCATCCATTAAAATCTTATCGATTTCCTCTACTAGCTTTTTACTCGTTAAGTCGGTTTCCAATAATAGCTTTGCCGCTCCACGATCACTTAATGAGCGCGCATTTTTTTCCTGATGATTATTCGTCACATATGGACTTGGAATAAGAATGCTTGGAATACCTAGTGAGGTTAATTCCGCTAAAGTTGTCGCTCCAGCTCTTGAAACGGTTAAATCAATTCCCGCTAATACCTCTGGCATATTATGAATAAACGGTTTGATGATAACATTGCCCGGATTTCCAACAAGCTCAACTTCCTTTTTCACATTCTCAAAATGTACATCACCGGTCACATATAAGATTTGATAAGGCTTCGTTCCAAATTCCGATAGTGACTTGATCACCGCTTCGTTAATCGGTCTTGCTCCACGACTTCCACCGAAAATTAATACAGCAGGAATGCCTGGTTTTAGACCTACCGAAAGTCGGCCACGAGCCCCATCCTGTGATAATACCTCTGAAGCACGAGGATTCCCTGTGAACTCAACCTTTTCTTCTGGAAAAAAGGTTTTCGCCTCATCAAAACAAATCGCAATTTTGTTTACATATCTGCTCAAGAATTTATTAGTTAAACCAGGTACACTGTTTTGTTCGTGAATAATCGTTGGAATTCCAAGCTTAGATGCTGCATAAACGACAGGACCACAAACATAGCCCCCTGTACCTATGACGATATCAGCCTTGAATTCTTTTAATAGTTTCTTACTGTCGGAAACACCTTTTACAAAACGATAAATGGTTTTCACATTATCAAATGACAGCTTTCTTTTGAAGCCTGTAATATGTATGGATTTGAAAGGGATATTTTCCCGAGGAACAAGCTTACTTTCTAAGCCTTGCTGTGTTCCAATGTACAAAAATTTAGCTTCTTTATTTTCTTTTTGGATTTCTCTAATTAGGGCTAGTGCCGGATAAATATGTCCTCCGGTACCCCCACCACTGACTACAATTCGCATGTTTTCACCTCTTAAATTTGACACCTAACCATTCTACTATATTCAGGGATAATATGAGATAACAACATCATAATGTTAAATGATTTTAATGATCTCGACATGAATTTGTATTATCTTCATCATTTTACTAAAAGACCCGTGCAAAATCATCTAAAAACAGCAACCAATAGCATTATAAACACAAAGTATATATTTTAATATTAACTGCTGCCACTGCACAACCGCTTTTACATTTGTTAAAACAAGTTTTTATAATAATGTGGGTGATGAATTTATTGCATAAAAAAATAATAGGAAAAATTCCTGCTAAATCTAGAAATTCACCTTTTTCCCTATAGATAAGCGGAATTTTTCCGTTTAAGCTATACATTTTTCATGATTTTAAGGCTTTTAAGGTCATTTAGCGGAGAGTCTCCGCCTATTTCACCCAATATCCATTAATTTCTCAATATAAACGGAATTGCTCCGGTTAAGTGGGGACTCCTTCCTGTCGAAGAGCAATAAATCAACAATGAACATTATCAGATCCTAGAAAAAACAGCCAAAACAAAAAAGAAGCCCTAATTACAGGGCTAACATTAGTATCTCGAATGACGACTAATATTAAGTAGGACTCCAATCGCTAGAAGCATCAATGTTAATGACGACCCTCCATAGCTTAGAAACGGGAGTGTAATCCCCGTGACTGGCATAAGCCCTGTCACAACTCCGATATTAATCATCACTTGTATCGCAATCATCGCAATAATTCCGACAGCTAAAAAACTTCCGAAGAGATCAGGAGCACCTAAGGCAATTCGTATTCCTCTCCACAATAGTAAAGCGAACAAAAGAAGAATAAATGATCCCCCGATGAAGCCTAGTTCCTCTGCTAATATCGCAAAAATAAAGTCAGTTTGGGGCTCCGGCAAATAGAAAAACTTTTGCCTACTTTGCCCTAAACCAAGTCCAAATAATCCACCTGGCCCAATCGCATATAACGATTGAATGATTTGAAACCCACTCCCCTGTGCGTCTGACCAGGGGTCCAAGAATGATGTAATCCGTTGAATTCGATAAGGAGCTGAAACAACCAGCGCCACAAACCCTAGGAGTCCTATTACACCAAGTCCAACAAAGTGGAGGATTCTTGCACCTGACACGAAAATCATGACAATACAGGTTCCAACCATAACCGTTCCTGTTCCTAAATCAGGCTGCAGCATAATCATTCCGAATGCCAAGAATACTAATCCTAACGAAGGAAATAATCCTTTTCTTAACGACGTAATATTCTTTTGATTCTCTGATAAATACTTAGACAGGAATGCAATCATGGCCAACTTCATAAATTCTGATGGTTGTATCGAGAATGCCCCTACACCAATCCAGCTTCTAGAACCATTTCTTTCAGTACCAATTCCAGGAATAAGTACAACAATTAATAGAACAAAGCAAATAATCATAATGACCTTGGCGAATTTTCTCCATGTCCAATAATCAATATTCATGACAAATAACATCGCAACGACCCCTACTCCCGCAAAAAGCATTTGTCTTTTCGCAAAATAGAAGGAGTCCTGAAATTTATAATCTGCCCAAACAGCACTTGCACTATAGACCATAATGAGTCCTAGTGCAAGCAATGTAAAAGTTACTATTAATAAGATAAAGTCAGGAGTCGATCGTTTAGTCGGCAATTTAACACACCTCGAATGCAAGTTTAGAGGGCTGGATGTTTATATACAAACATCTGGACAAGCCCTTACTTAAGCTTATGCACCGCTTCGGTAAAAATGTCTCCCCTAACCTCAAAAGTTTTATACTGATCCCAGCTTGCACATGCAGGTGATAATAACACTACATCTCCAGGGCTAGACAGATTAAAGGCAACAGGTACGGCTTTTTCAACATTATCGACACGCTGAATTGTTTTTATTCCCGCCTCACGTGCAACCCGCTCAATTTTTTCGGCAGTTTGCCCAAAAGTGACAACCGCTTTAACTTGTTCGAAAGAAGGGATTAACTCATCGAATTCATTCCCACGATCTAATCCTCCAGCTAATAACACAACTGGTTCCTTGAAAGCATCCAACGCCTTCGAAGTAGCCAAAATATTGGTCGCCTTAGAATCATTATAAAATTTTCTACCTTCTACATCCGCAATATATTGAAGACGGTGTTTTACACCTTTGAATGTGTTTAACACACGGAAAATCGCATCCTTATCTACACCAGACAATTTTGCTGCTGCCACTGCGGATAAAATATTTTCTTGATTATGAGCACCTGGAAGGACAATATCCTTCACATCCATAATTTTTTCATTCATGAACCAAATCGCATCGTCCATTACATATGCTCCATTTTCTACAACTTTCTTTGTAGAGAATGGAATGATACGTGCATGAGATTGTTTTGCAACCTCCATGACTTGTTCTTGGTCAGCATTCACGATGAAATACTCACTTTCCGTTTGATTTATCGTAATGTTTGCTTTTGCTTTCCAATATTCATTTAAATTACCATGGTAATCGATATGAGCCTCATACAGATTCGTTAAGATTGCAATGCGAGGCTTGAAGCTTTCAATTCCCATTAACTGAAAGGACGATAATTCAATGACAATCGTATTATCAGTAGTTGCTTCTTGAGCAACTCCAGAAGCTACTGTCCCAATATTCCCCGCAATTAAAGGCGCCTTCTTTCCTTCTTCTAACATTTCATAAACAAGAGTTGTCGTTGTTGTTTTCCCGTTCGTTCCAGTAATCCCGATAAATGGTGCTTCAGATACTAAATAAGCCAGCTCCACTTCTGTAATAATCGGAATTTCTAGTTCGAGTGCTCTTTCGATCATCGGGTTATGATATGGGATACCAGGATTCTTAACAATTAATTCAAATCCTTCATCCATTAATTCAATCGGATGTTCACCACAAATCACTGTAATCCCTTGCTCAAGCAGACCTTGCGCCTCAGGATTCTCTGATAACGGCTTTTGATCATTAACCGTCACAAATGCCCCTAATTTATGTAAAAGCGAGGCTGCACTGACCCCGCTTTTTGCTAAACCTAATACTAATACCTTTTTATGATGATATTTCTTGACCTGTTTCAATTACATCCACACCTCGATATAAATTCCAAGCACAGCGAAAATTAAGCCAACTGTCCAAAACGTAACTACTACACGCCATTCTGACCAACCAATCAGTTCATAATGGTGGTGAAGTGGACTCATTCGAAAAATTCGTTTGCCTGTTGTTTTAAATGAAATAACCTGTAAGATAACGGATAATGTCTCAATTACAAAGACTCCACCAATAATGATGAGGATAATTTCAAGCTTAAGTAAAATAGCAACCGTAGCAATTGCACCACCTAAAGCAAGTGAGCCCGTGTCCCCCATGAACACTTTAGCTGGATGTGCATTAAAGACTAAGAAACCTAATACAGCTCCAACAACTGCGACTGAGAATACGGCAATCTCTAATTGAGAGAGGCTCCAGGCTAAAACAGCAAACGCACCAAACGCAATCGCTGCTGTTCCTGACACTAAACCATCAAGTCCATCAGTCAAGTTAACTGCGTTAGAAAATCCAACTAACCAGAATATGATAAATAGAACGTAACCCCATCCTAGGTCAAAAGAAAGATCTGTCAACGGAATGGAAATCACTGTAGAAAACTCATAATGTTGTAGGATTAAAAAGAAAATCACTGAGACAATAATTTGTCCGATTAATTTTTGTATGGATGTTAACCCTAGATTTCGTTTCATGACGACTTTGATAAAATCATCTAAGAATCCTAATAGTCCGAATCCAAACGTTACGAATATTAACAAATACGTATGGATAGTAGGCTCTGCATATTTTCCGATCATGATAAACGTCGTCACCACAATAGAAAGAAGAATAACAATTCCGCCCATCGTTGGTGTCCCTTGTTTTTTCTGGTGAGATTTCGGTCCTTCATCACGAATGCTTTGTCCAAATTTCAACCTTCTTAAGAAAGGAATAAAAATAGGAGAAAGAATGACTGAAATCAAAAATCCTAATAATATGGTAAAAATTATAACTTGCTCGAGCATTATTTATTCCTTCTCCTCTCGAAACTTCTGCAACATTTCGTTCAAAATTGTTTCTATTACAGCACTATCATATGTATCATAGAAATCATTCAGAAGTTTTTCGTCTAAAAAAAGAAAATCTGTCATATTTTCTTTCTTACTAGCTTTCATTTTATCTTTATACAATAATAATATTTTCTTGACTGCCTGAAGCAAATTTTCCGTAAAAAGAATTGGAAAATGATTAGGAGTGTATGTAGGTATCTCCATTCCTTTTTTCCAAATAGCTGCAATTGCACCATTTGCGATAGCAAGCTTTAGTTCACCTGATGAGTTATTCAAAGGTATGAAAAGCCCCTTTGGCTGCTGTGCTGTTGCCGAAAAGGAAACGGTTAGAAAATCTACGTTCACATCCTTAATTCCGGCCACTTCTGGAAATAACAGAGATACATCTTCATACGTTAGATACATACTATCTCCCCTTTATCGCCTCTTTTACAACCAATCGATCATCAAAATCATAGCTTTTATCGCCAATTAACTGATAGGTTTCATGACCTTTTCCAGCGATTAAGATAACATCATTTGTTTTTGCGTGCTGAACAGCGTGATAGATTGCTTCTTTGCGGTCAACAATGACTTCATAAGGCTGACCATGAACCCCTGCTTCCATATCATTTAAAATTTGTACAGGGTCTTCGCTCCTTGGATTATCTGAAGTGAAAATTGGTCTATTACTATATTTGCAAGCAATTTGCGCCATCAGTGGACGCTTCGTTTTATCTCGGTCACCACCACATCCAACCACAACGATAATGTTCCCTTTTGCAAACTGTTGGATTGTAGTTATCGCATTTTCTAAGCTATCGGGTGTATGTGAATAATCCACGATAACTGAGAAATCCTGCCCCGCTTGGACAAGTTCAAATCGTCCAGCTACTCCTGAAACATTTTCGATGGAAGCAATGGCACTTTCGAGCGGTATGCCTGACGCTAACGCTGCACCTAAGCTCGCAAGTACATTATAGACACTAAATTTGCCAACAAGCTGCATCGATACTTTATGGAGTCCAAAAGGACTTTCTAATTCGAATTCAGTCCCATTCGCTGTCATTTGAATATTTTTAGCATGAAGGTTAGCGCTATTGTCAATCCCGTATGTAATTACATGGGCACTTGTAGATTCGATGTACATCTTGCTCGCTTCATCATCCATATTTAGCACTGCAAATTTTGGTTTAGCCATATCATATGTATTGCCTAGTTGAGCAAATAATAGGCTTTTAGCTCTTTGGTATTCATCCATTGTTTTATGATAGTCCAAATGATCTTGCGTTAAGTTCGTGAACACAGCAACATTAAAATCCGTACCATGAACTCGACCTTCCACTAATGCGTGGGAGGAAACCTCCATCACCGTTGCTTCAACCCCTTCCTTCACCATTTGGTGAAAGGTCTTTTGTAGGGTGAGGCTTTCTGGAGTTGTATTTTTCGTTTCAAATTGTTTGGTACCGATTTTTGTATACATGGTACCAATTAAGCCAGTTTGCTTGCCAACATCCGCTAATATTTTTTCAATAATGTGGCTTGTTGTTGTTTTCCCATTGGTTCCCGTAATTCCAATCATATGAAGTTTATGACTAGGTTGACCGTAAAATGCATCAGAAAGTACAGCTAACGCTCTTCTCGTACTCTCTACGACGATAACTGGAACTGTTAAGTCTAAAGGTCTTTCAGCTAAAACAGCGACCGCACCATTATTTACAGCAGATTCTGCAAAATCATGCGCATCTACTGTTAATCCTTTTATACAAACAAATAAGCTTCCCTGGACGACTTTACGATTATCATTTTCGATCGAGACGATCTCTGGATTATCGTAAGCTTTATAATCGATAAAGGGAAGTTGACTTAGCAATGTATGTAATTTCAAATCGATCATATCCTCTCAAAAAACTGACGCCTTTTATTTTACATGATCAAGGTAGATTTCACAATGTATATCACGAAGTCGTTAAACGAACGAAATAATTCTGTATTTTGCGGAATTTTAGTGTATTTTGAAATCGGCTTGGACTATTTTTATTAGCATAAAAAGAGAGCGGGCGTATATTTCAGCCCCGCCCTCTTTATTCCTCTTTGTTTTCCACATCATCGAAGTAGAGTCGAATCGTAGAACCTTCTTTAAGCTTAATTCCTGATTCTGGTGTTTGCTTGACGACAGTTTTCCCCTCTCCACTTGCATCTATTTTGAAGTTGACAAATAGCTCACTTATTTCTGTTTTTGTCATCCCTACGACATTAGGCACTTCAATCAAGACAGGGTCTGTCCATTCCTTTTTCGTCTTTTCAATTTGATCCCTACGAGGTGGAACTCCCATAGCTCTCAAGCTATCTCCCATGATTTCCCCAACAATAGGTGCTGCTACTCTACCTCCAAATTGAACAGTGCCCTTCGGATTGTCTACAGCCACATAAACGACCAACTGAGGGTCATCTGCTGGAGCAAACCCAATAAAGGAAACAATATGGTTATTCTCCATATACTTTCCATTTTTTACTTTTTGCGCTGTACCCGTTTTACCTCCAACACGATAGCCTTCCACAAACGCTTTGGCACCAGTACCTTGAGCAACTACAGTTTCAAGGGCATATCTTATTTCTTTCGAAGTTTCTTCAGAAATCACCTTTCTTTTAGCTGTAGGAGAGTTCTTCATGATCACATCCCCTGTAATCGGGTCTACAAGCTCTTTTGCAATATACGGAGTATACAATGTCCCACCATTAATCGCCGCAGACAAAGCTGTTACTTGCTGAATAGGCGTAACTGAAACCCCTTGTCCAAAAGCTGTTGTTGCCAATTCAACAGGTCCAACATTGTCTAAATTAAAGAGAATTCCCGTACCTTCACCTTGCAAATCAATCCCCGTTTTTTCTCCAAAACCAAAGTCTTTAATATATTTGAACAATTTCTCTTTTCCTAGTCTTTGTCCAAGCTCTACAAAGCCAGGGTTACAAGAATTTTGTACCACTTCTAAAAAGGTTTGACTCCCATGCCCCCCACGCTTCCAGCAATGAAGTGTAGAGCCATTAACCTTAACCGAACCAGAATCGTGAAAATGGTCAGATTGTAAATTAACCTTCCCTTCTTCAAGGGCAGCAGCTAAGGTAATGATTTTGAAAGTTGACCCCGGTTCGTAAGTGCTCCATACCGGTAAATTTCGATTGTATACTTCCGGAGCAACGTTCTGGTAGTTCGTTGGATCAAATCCTGGTCTACTTGACATCGCCAGGACTTCTCCAGTGTTTGGGTCCATTGCAATGGCGATCAAACCATCTGGATTATACGTTGCTTGAGCAATATCTAATTCTCTTTCAATAATTGTTTGTACCTTAGAGTCAATTGTTAATTTTAAATCAAGTCCATCAACAGGCGCCTCATAGTCATCCGCTTTATCGTTCATTCGATTTTGCTTCGCATCTGCGTAAAACTCAACAGAGCCCTGTTCCCCTTTTAATTGTTTGTCATAATAGAGCTCAAGTCCCATTAAACCTTGGTTATCAACTCCAGTAAATCCTAGAACATGAGACAAATAATCTCCAAACGGATAATATCTCTTCGAATCCTCCCCTATATAAACGCCAGGTAAGTCAAGATTTCTTACCTCAGCCGCCTTTTCGTTGGAAATTTTTCTTCCCTGAGGGATTCTTACATTTAATGATTTTTCGGTGATCTTCTTATAAATATCTTCCTTTGAGGCGTTCAATACAGCAGCTAATTTTTCAGCCGTTCCTGCTGGATCCTTTATTTGCCTCGGAAAGACATATACGGTTGGCGCACTCATATTGGTTGCCAACTCCACTCCATTTCGATCTACAATTTCACCACGTTCAGGCTCAAATGGTATTTTACGGCTCCATAAGTTTTCCGCTCCATCCGTCAGCCAATCCCCTAAGTAAAATTGCACATAGCCAAGCCTCACATCAATAATAAAGAAAATCAAGAATCCAAAAAATAAAGCGATGATTAATCTTTTTCTAACCGTCACATTCGAAACCCGCATTCGAACGAACCTCCCTACTATATGGCTCGTTCCAATATATGCTTGTACAAATATAAATAGAACGCACCAATTGGGTACGTTCAGGAATTAGATACACTTAAAAAGGTACCGAATGTTTTCTCGGTACCTTTTCTAAATTCAGGATTATCCACCCTTTGTTACTTCTTTCTCAACTTCTTCTTCAACAACTTGATCTGGCTTTTGTAAATGGACAACCAAATAGTCTCCATCCTTCAAAGGTGCATTTGCTGGTAGGTTCTGTTTGGTCACATATCCACTTCCAGAGACATTTAACTCAAGTTTGGCTAAATTGGCTACTTTCATCACATCTCTTAGAGACCAGCCACTCATATCGGGCAAGGTAATTTCTCCATCTGTCAAAACAACAACCTTTTCCCCTTCAAGCAAAGCTTGTCCTTTTTCCGGTAGTTGTTTCACAATTTTTGTTCCTTTTCCTATTACAACCGGATTGACACCTAAACCATTGAGATTCCCTACCGCTTGTTCAACACTTTTTCCTTTTACATCAGGAATTTCTATGGTTTTCGAAGCTTCTAATTCCGAAGGCTGAATGCTCAAATATTGAAGACTATTTTTCATAACCTGTTTAAAAATCATAGACACCGGCTTAGAACCATCAGAAGATACTTCAATATCTGGTTTCTGAACAGCTACATATACGATGAGTTGTGGGTTATCCGCCGGCGCCATTCCTAAGAATGAAAATACGTAATCACTAGCTCCATGTACATACTTTCCATTCTCAGTAAAATTCGCTGTCCCAGTTTTACCAGCTACCTCATAGCCCTCAATATTATATTTTTCATAACCTGTTCCCTTTGGAGAGCTAATAACCGTTTCTAAAACTTCACGAACTTTTTTCGCGGTATCTTCAGAAATTGGTTTTCCCGCCACCTCTGGCTTTGCTTCCTCAACAATCTGGTTTGTGTTTGGATCCTTGATTTTCTCAATGATATGAGGTTTTAACATCGTTCCATTTCCGGCAATGGCTGTTGCCGCTTGAATTTGTTGAATGGCTGTAATCGCCGTACCTTGTCCATATCCTGTCGTAATTTTATTGATAGGATATTCGTAAACGATTTTCCCACCTGTTTCATTTGGAATTTCGATTCCTGTTGGGTCCTCAAATCCAAATTTCGTCAAATATTCTCTATAAGTATCAAAACCTAACTTTTCATTTACGATTTTTGCAATCGCAACGTTTGAGGAGCGTTGGATCCCTTCTAAATAAGTGATAGGACCCCATCCTACTTTGTTATGGTCACGAATCGTTTGTGAATTCTTAGTTACCTTATAGGAACCCGATTGATAGGTTTCATTGAGATTTAAAACATTTTCTTCAAGGGCAGCTGCAAGTGTAAACACCTTCATTGTAGAACCCGGTTCGAACGAAACCTCTACCGCTTCATTTAACCAAGTATCCGTGATACCCTCTCTTGTTTTTGGATGGAATGTAGGTCTTTGCCCCATCGCCAATATTTCACCAGTAGCAGGATCAGCGACGATCGCCACCATTTTCTGCGGACTATATTGTTCTTGCGCCTGGTTTAAAGCATCCTCTAAAAAGGTTTGAATCTTCTTATCTAGTGTTAAATAGACATCATTACCATTTTGTGCAGGCACGATCTTCTCTTCACTGTTTGGTAATAGATACCCCCATAAATCACTTTCATATTGGATAGAGCCATTTTTCCCTGTCAAAATATCGTTTAATGACTTTTCAATTCCTAATTGTCCTACCGGATTCGTTTCTCCATCCTCGTAATCCACATAACCGATTAAGTGGGAAGAAAAAACACCATTTGGATAAAAACGCTTGGATTCACGCACAAAGGTAATCCCCGGCAGCTCTAACTCCTCAATCTCCTGCTTTGTTTGTAGAGATATATCTTTTCCAGCACGTCCAAATTCCACTTGGAAAAGATCCTTCTTAGATAGAATTCTATAAATCTCAGACTCTGACAAATCAATATACTTCGCAAGCTGAGCAGCTGTTTTTTCTTTATCTGCAACATAATTCGGCTTCATTTTTTTATCTAAAATAGCCACAATTGTATACGAAGAAGTATCCTCTGCAATCACTTCCCCATTACGGTCGTAAATGGTTCCACGTTTTGCTTCAAGAATTCCCTTTTTATTGTAATTTTTCTGCGCCTTAGCTGCGAGTGGCTGTCCAGCAGCTTCTCCAGTCACTTGGATTGATACGAACCGAAAAATTAAGACAAAAAAGAGCAGGCAAAAAATTACAAATAATAGCGCTGCTCCAACATTCATATTTGGCTGTTTTCTTATCATTGATCTTGCACAACCTTGACATTATTTTCATTAAGCTTCAAACCAAGCGCTTTCGCCTTTGCCCAAATTCTCTCATAAGTGCTGAGTTCCTCTACCTGCATACCGAGGTCAGCATTTACCTTCTTTTGAGATTGTATCATAGCAGACGTTTCTTGAATATCCTTATTTATTTCATATATATCAGCCTGATTCGAAATAATATGAGTTGCACCAAAACAAAGTGCCGCACAAAAGGCCACTCCTAAAATTTTCTCTCCTGGAGATAGACCAAATCGATTTTTCTTTCCAATTTCAGGCGATTGTACTTGTTTTTGTATTTGTCTTTGTTCTTGCTCCTGCTGTAGCTTCCTTGCTAAATTTCCCATTCTTTTCCCTCCTTGGAATTCAATTAAATAAATTCTATATTCTAAAGCTTTTCTGCAATTCTTAATTTAGCTGAACGAGCACGATTGTTTTCCTCTAGTTCAGTGTCTGAAGGAATGATCGGCTTTCTTGTTATCAATTTTAAAATTGGTTTGTATTCATCAGGAATAATAGGTAATCCATGTGGCAAATCAGGTGTCTCACTTGCCTTCTTAAATGTAACCTTACAAATCCTATCCTCTAATGAATGAAACGTAATGACACTAATTCTTCCGCCTGGAGCCAGTAGGTCAATTGCTTGTTGAAGTGATTTTTCAAATACGCCTAGCTCATCATTCACCGCAATTCGGATCGCCTGGAAAATTCGCTTCGCCGGGTGACCACCTTTTCTTCGCGCAGGTGCTGGAATCGCATCCTTAATAATTTCTACCAATTCACCAGTCGTTTCAATTGGTTCGTTTTCTCTTGCCGCTTCAATTTTTCGTGCGATTTGTTTTGAAAACTTCTCTTCCCCATATCTATGGAAAATTCTTAACAAATCTCCAAAACTCCACGAATTTACAACGTCATATGCAGAAAGTGGAGCATCTTGGTCCATTCTCATATCCAAAGGTGCGTCATGATGATAACTAAAACCGCGTTCTGGAGTATCTAACTGAGGTGAAGAAACACCTAAGTCATAGAGAATCCCATCGACTTTTTCAACACCATGCGCTGCAAGTTCTTCTTTTAAATGAAGAAAATTACTTTTAATCATTGTAATCCGATCGCCATATAGAGCAAGTTTTTCTTTGGCATTCGCGATCGCTATTTCGTCCTGATCAAATGCGAAAAGTCTACCTTTAGAAGATAGCTTCGATAATATGAGTGAGGAATGTCCTGCTCCTCCCATCGTACAATCAACGTAAATTCCATCTGGTTTAATGTTTAAACCTTCTACTGTTTCATGTAATAGCACTGTTGTATGTTCAAACATGGTTGTCCACCTTTCGAAACTTAAATATCAAACCCGATCATATTTTCCGCAATTTCAGCAAAAGATTCTTCAGATTCTACAAAATAGTCTTCCCAAAGTTCCTTGCTCCATATCTCAATTCGATTGGATACACCTAAAACTACACATTCTTTCTCAAGCTTTCCATATTGCATGAGTGGAGTAGGAATATTGATTCTTCCTTGTTTATCAACTTCACACTCGGTTGCACCTGAAAAGAAAAATCGAGTAAAAGCACGGGCATCTTTTTTAGTTAGGGGTAGACCTTTGAGCTTTTCTTCAATAACAGCCCATTCAGATTGTGGGTATCCGAACAAACATTGATCCAGACCACGTGTCAAAACAAACGTTTCGCCAAGATGCTCACGGAACTTTGCAGGCACGATTAAGCGACCCTTCGTATCAACATTATGATGGTATTCACCCATAAACATACCCACTACCCCCACTCTCTAACCTAAATGTACCACAATACCCCACTTTCCTCCACTAAATTTTAAAAAATTCTCCACTTCCTTGAAAAATGGGTAACTGGCACTACAATTTCTAATCATGAATCAGAGCAATAAAAAAAGACTTTATCCGAAGATAAAGCCTTTCTTGGGTTATATTTTCACCACTTTATGTTTTCCATCGAATTCATATGGCAGATTGGTAAGTTTTTCTACAAATCCTAAACCATATTTGTTTAAGAAATAATAGATATTCCAAGTTCGTTCCTGTGGTCCACCAGATGGTCGCAATGAACACTCAACCCGTTCATATTTGTTTAAGACAACCTCATGTTTTAGATGAAGGGCATCCTCAAATTTTCCTTCCATAAAGGCAATTTGCGCTAATAGAATCGATTCGTTTTTCTCAACTAACCTCATTAAACCTTTGTATTCCTTCTCGGTTTGCTCTTTAATAAGCTGATAATTGGCCATTAGCTGTTGTTTTGTTTCAGCAAATAACGAATCAAAACGTTTATCTTTTACTGAATCAAGAAATGCTTTCTTTTCTGTACCTACACCTTTTTCTAAAACATTTTGTAAGTCCAATTTTAATTCTGCCAAGTCTGAATCAACATCTCTTTCTAAAAGTGTGATGTTAATCCGCGGCACAATCGGTGGCATTTTCATTTCAAACAATTCAAAAGCTGTTTTCAATTCTGACCAATACGCAATTTCACCTGGGCCAGCGATAAAAGCCAAAGTTGGAAATAATGTTTCCTGCATTAAAGGTCTGGTGACAACGTTATTGCTTAGCTTTTCAGGGTATTCTCTTGCCATTAATAAAAGTTCGTCTTTTGCAAAAGAAATACTTCCATCTTTACCTGAAAAAGTACTCGTTTCAGGATTAAATTCTAATAAAATTCTTTCATAATGTTCTTCATCATAGTAGAAGAGATTTGCGGCTTGGGAAGAAATCTCAATCGTATTTTGATAACCTTTTTCCGTAAGTCTCGTCTGCTGCTCTTCTACAGTAGAAGTGATTTGAACTGCCTTGTTTATCTGTTCAATCAAAATTTCTTTTTCCAATTTACGAAACTGCCTATTTCCAGAATCAACAAGGAGTATCCCATATTCTTTAAACATTTCCATGACAAGATAAGAAAAGAAATCAACAAAGTTATCTGAATGAGCAAGCGCCTTGTCAGTGAAAGTTAGCAACTCATTTGTAAAATCAGTTTCACCGAATGTTTCAACGATTTCCTCGATCCACGATTTACAAAGCTCCTTGTCTAACTTACAATCTGTAACCATTCTCTTGTCTAAAACTTTATGCGGAAAAACCATTTTTTCTAATTGATTTTGTTTTTTCACGAATACATGATTTACCTCAGCATAATCGTGATCTTCTCCAGCAATCCAGAATACAGGAACCACAGGGACGGAAAGCTCTTGTTCCTTTTTCTTCGCAAAAGCAATAATAGAAATGACTTTATGTATAGAATATAATGGCCCCGTTAAAATACCCGCCTGCTGTCCGCCAATGACAACAACCGAATCCTTATTTCTTAATTTTTCAAGAGACTCCTGAACTTTAACTGATGAAGGAAAAGGCTTCATAAAAGCAGAAATATGCTCTACAAGTTCATCCCTCATAAAAGAGCGATTCGCTAATTCAGCCAAGCGCTCCTGGTAATGGCTTGGATTTTGATAGTTATAGTGGAAATACTGCTGTATTTCTTCGTTCCCATTGTAATAGTTATTAGCAAACTTATTGATAGTTGGGAGAGTGAGATTGACAATCTCCATTTATGTACTTCCTTTCTAAGCGACAGTTTCTACGTATGAGTATAGCATCCCAGCCCCATAAATAAAAAATCTTTGCTTATGCAATTTTTCAGAGATGCTCGTCCTTACTAAGAAACTGCATTTGAAACACCTTGAACAATCCCAATGATGATTAAAATGATGTAGGCGGAGAAAAACATTAGAAAATTAAATCTCCAAAACCCACGAAAAACCCGATTATAATCAATTTCCTGTTTAATCTTCCAATGAAGAAATACGATGGCTACGCCAATCAAAAGAATCAATAAGATAATCAGCCATAGAAAAGACTTCTCCCAAATGGTCATAATTAAGAAATGTACCGATATGATAAACAACACTGTGCTGCCATCCAATGCGTATCGAACGGAACGGCGGTGATGCTTTGTAATTTGCTTACTAATCACAAAGATGAGAACATAACCTAGAATTGGAATTGTTACAAATATTGCTGCTATATTTGAAAAAATCTCTGACAACTTATTTTCCTCCCCTCTCTATTTCACGCCCTTTAATTATGTGAAACAGAGTGGTTACGAGTGGCGCTTTACTATTTCGTTTCTCTGCTTCCTCTATTAAATACCCTAAGATCGCGTCAATTTCCGTCTGTCGTCCTTCCTCGATATCCTTTAACATCGATGAGCGATTTTGACTTGTATTTCGACACACATTAAGAGTATTTTCGTAATATACTTGTTCCTCTTCTAGCTCCAAAATCTCTTTTATTTCGTTAAACAACTCATTGAAAATATGAAAATAATGCACGTTTTCAAGAAGGCGACCGTTGTTTACCTTCAACACAGCTGTTAATGGATTAATCAGCGCATTTACAACCAACTTTTTTTGTAGCATAAGTTTATAATCGTCTTCTATTTGAACCGGAAAGGTTTCAGACATTGGTTTTACAAAGGAGTGAATGAGTTCGTCATTTTTTCCTTTATAAAAAGCAATATTAGTTCTGCCAACGCCAGTATGGGCGACAGTGTTCTCATTCACTCGATATGCTCCGTGCTCTACAGTCCCAACCATTACAACAGTTAAATTAAATCGGTCGACCCATTTTAAATGCGCCATTCCATTTTGAAGAAATAAATATGGATGATTAGTAGGAAGACTAGCATTTCTTAAAAGTCCTTCTAGCTGATATTGCTTCACACAAATGATGGAGAGTTCCTCATCTTGATTGCCCCATTCAGAAATAAGTCTTACCTGGACATCTGCTTTCCTAGTCTTTTGTTTACTTTGAAGAACAACTCCTTCAGACGCAATTCTTTCTCTTTGCAAAGGATTCCTTACATACAAAGTAACCTCATGATGCTTATGTAAACAATAAGAAAATAATAGACCAATGGAGCCGCCACCGATAACTGCAATTTTCATAATATCGCCTCAAAAAATTATAATTTCACACAATCGGACTATAGTAATAATCCTATTTTATCAAAGAGCTTAAATTTTGTCCGATTAATAGAGGCAATTTCACTAAGAAAAAGCAAATCTCCTTTTCTTTTGTAAGTATTTTCTGTATTTTTATTATATAATGAATATATAATTAAAAGGGAGTCACGACCAAGTAGGACTGAGGGGGATGCACATGGACTTCAAAGTAGAGAAATTAAAAGTAAACTACAAGACATTAGAGGAGTTTAAAAGATTCAAGGAATATGGCTTGCAGGAGCTTTCCATGCTTGAGGATCTAGAAGCAAACATCATTGACAATGATAGCGAATCTCCTTTTTACGGGATATATTTTGGAGATACTTTAGTGGCAAGAATGAGCTTGTATAAAGTAGATGCAAAATTTAATCATTATTTTGAACCGCCTCATGATTTCTTAGAACTTTGGAAACTCGAAGTGTTGCCTGATTATCAAGGAAAAGGCTACGGCACAGCACTAGTCGATTATGCTAAAGGAAAGAACTTACCTATCCGAACAAATGCACGAATGAGATCTAAGGAATTTTGGGAGAAAATGGGCTTCACTTCTGTCCAATATGATATGGCAAGAGACAGAGGAGAAAACCCACTTTTTTGGTTCCCTGAAACCATCTAAAAAAGCGGACTCAATGTCCGCTTTTTAATTTGGCTATTTTTCAATTCGTTCTAAGTTTCCATTCTTATCCATCTGGAATTTAACCTTCTGCTGGCGATCTTCTTCCTGCAAGACAACCATTTTTCTTGCTCTTTCCATTATTTCTATTAGAGCCTTATAATCTTGTTCTATCGTCTGCAATTCATTCAACAGCTTTTCTTTCTCAGCCGATAAAGTATATACCTTCTGTTCTAATTCATGTATTTTTTCAGATTGCCCATCTGTATTTTCCAATTTTTGATAGAGCACCTTTAGGAAACTGACTAAATCATCAAAATCAATCGTTGTAACCTTCTCTTCATTCTGGGTTACAGAAGAGGTAATTTCTTCCGGTACTAATTTTTCTTCAACAGTACCTTGCGCTTGCTTTCTTTGTTCCTTACGCTGTTTTTTTGCAAGCTCAATTCCTGATTTATATTGCTTGCGAACATAAGAATTCCAACGGAATCCACACGCTGCCGCCGTTCTTGATAACTGCTTCCCCACTTCTTCAAAGGCTTGAAGTTGGGTTCCCCCTTCGCGGATATGCCTTAAAACTACTTCAGCAAGTAGTAAATCTTCATCGTTAGACCAGGCATCTTGACGGTTTGTGGGCATAAGAAAATCCCTCCTAGTTTATTTGTATTTATTCATACATATGCATCTACTAGAAGAGATAGACTGATAAAACTTATTTCTCTGAGTGAAATATATTTAATTTCCTAGAAATTTTTCCACTTGCTTATGATGCGCTTCGCTTGCCCACAAAATTGCACAGTTGCGAATTTCATTTTCTATTCTTTCTTTCAACTTGGACATTTCCCATTTTTGAATCAGCATTTCTTTGTAAGCTCCTAGTACGTCACCTTCTAATAGAAAGGTTGTCTCCATTGCCGCACGTAAGCCTTCTGATGGGGCTCCTTCATATATGTACTGAATAAAACCTAACTCTATTAGCTCATCCACCGTATACTTTCTCGCTTCAACAAGCATCTTCATTCCATTAGATACAGGCAATCGTTCCAATAAGAGAGTGCCACCACCCCAACCTGTTGTTATAGCTAGATTTCCCTGGATAAATCCAGCACTAATTCCTTTTCGAGCAATTCTGAAGTCACATGCCGCAGCAATCTCACAACCTCCACCAACTGCTATACCATTAATAAGTGCAATGGACGGCTTCGGAAGCATCGCCAGATTAAATAAGTTCTCTCCCATTTTTGAAAGCATTTGATAGGCTTGTTCCTCAGTTCTTAATTCATGAAATACCGATAAATCGCCACCTGAGCAAAAAGCTTTCTCTCCAGTACCCGTAATCACCAAGGCCCTAATATTGGGTTCATGCGCTAATCGAATCGCTTTCTCCAAACCTTCCATCACTTCATAATTGACTGCATTACGTTTTTCTTCTCTTGTTATTGTAAACAGCAGGACACCATTTTCCCGCTCTTCCATTTTGTATGAGTCCATAAGCTACCCTACCTTTAATTCTATATAACGACAAAAGCACAGGAATGAATTCCTGTGCTTTTTATCTTAAAGTCAATATTAGTCGTTTACAACTTCTTTTCCTTTGTATGTTCCACAAGCTTTACATACACGGTGAGCAAGTTTCATCTCACCACAGTTTGGGCATTCTACCATACCTGGTACCTGTAGCTTAAAATGAGTACGACGTTTTCTTTTCGCAGTTTTAGAAGTTCTTCTAAAAGGTACAGCCATTATTCCCACCTCCTTAAAGAGAATTAAGAAAGTCATGAAGACTAGGTCTCCAACTGTCTCTTGTTTCTTCCATTACTATGAATGAGAAGAAGGATCATTTTGATCAAGTAGTTTTGCAAGTCCTGCTAAACGCGGGTCAATCTTGTCTTTCTTTTGCTCAAAAATGACTTCCCAATCATTACCTGATTGTGGAGCCCCTTTCTCGCTTGAACCTTCGTCAGCAAAAACTTGTATTGGTACTTCTAGTAAAAGGATTTCTTGTAAGACCGGTTCAAGGTCAATTACTTCTCCTTTAACTTGATGAACTTCCTCTTCGGTTTCATAATCCAAACCTTTTAAGAGGAAAGTTTCAGTTGTTTCTACATCAATTGGATAATTCACGTCAACTAATGTACGAGAACAAGGGAGGACTAAATGTCCTTCTATTTTAAGATGAAACGTAACTTTTGATGAGTCAATATCAGCTCGACCTGTAATATGGATAGGGGATACCTCCCGTATGTTCGGGTCGATTTCCTTTATCTCATCAAGGTTCACAACTTCATCAATAGGATAATCCTTGCTTCGATATTTTTGTAACTGACTTAATGTCCATTTCATACGAATCACCCCAAGGCAACAAAGGTTATTATAGCTTTCCTATAATTATTTGTCAATATTTTTTCTTTACACTATAATGTAGTCATTACTAAGATACTTTAATCAATACATAATACATAATCGAACTCGATTTCACAATATATAAAGATTCAATTAGAAAACCAACAAAGATTTCAAACTAAAAAATTTTTCTCTATAGAAGTATATTATTTTTTTACATTCAAAATGAAATAAGGAGTAGTGCAATGAAAGCTGTCGGTGTAGTCGTTGAGTATAACCCTTTCCATAATGGACACGCTTTTCACCTAGAAGAAACTAGAAAAAAATCACAGGCCGATGTCGTTATCGCCGTAATGAGTGGTCAGTTTCTCCAAAGAGGGGAACCTGCTCTCTTACCAAAGTGGGTACGTGCCCAAATGGCTGTTTTGGCCGGCGTTGACCTAGTAATCGAGCTTCCATACCAGTTTGCCACACAAAAAGCAGACACCTTCGCCTTTGGAGCAATTTCACTCTTAGGAGCGATTGGTTGTGATAGCGTATGCTTTGGCAGTGAATCTGGCAAAATTGATGATTTTTGGGCAACTCTCGACTTTCTTGAATCGAATAAACAAGAATATGATCATAAAATAAAATTTCATATTGATCAAGGGGTAAGTTATCCAACAGCCCTTTCTCGAGCCTTTTTGGAGCTTCAACCACCTGAATCAATCGTTGACCTTTCAAAGCCAAATAATATACTGGGTTTCCAATATGTGAAAGCAATAAAAGATTTGAATCTCGATATGGAAGCCTTAACAGTCTCAAGAACGAACGCGAACTACCACGATGAGGATTTCACATCTGCAACTATAGCCAGCGCTACAAGTATTCGTAAAGCTATGTTCGCGCAAAGTGGGACACTTGAAGAAATAGAACCCTATGTTCCAAAAACAACTGCTACCCTCTTACATGAATACTCTAGGAATTATCACCAATTTCATCAATGGGAAAATTATTGGACCTATTTACGTTTTCGTATTCTACAAGCATCAACCGAAGAACTTAAAAATATTTATGAAGTGGATGAAGGATTAGAAAATCGAGTGATTACAGCTGCCCTCGAAGCTAATTCTTTTTATGACTTTATGACTCGTATGAAAACCAAAAGATATACCTGGACAAAACTCCAAAGAATGTGCACTCATATTTTAACTAACACATCCACTGCTGAGATGAGACAAAGAATGTCGAACCCTTCTTATATTCGCCTACTTGCGATGAACGATACAGGGAGATTGTATTTAAATAAATGGAAGGGCCAAGTACCGCTTCCTCTTGTATCAAAATTATCATCCTTTCAACAAGATGATATTACCCTTGACGTGCGTGCATCAAGAATATATGCCCTGGGAGCATCTAAAGAGATGCAGCAAGCTTTGTTAGAGATGGAATACAAACAACCACCCATTTATATAACAAGGTAATTTTCGTAAAAATTGTTGTTAAAATCCTAATGCCGTTGGCCGCTGGCTATCAGCCGATTTTAACGTAGAAATAGCCAAATAGTGTTTCTAATTTGTATTTGCAAGCTCTTTTCTCAATGATTTTAGACTAATTATCGTTGAAAATACAGATTAAGCCGTTGATTTTTGTTTCAAAAGTAACAAAGTTTGAGAAAAGACATATATCAAACAGACTTTAGAATCCAAACAACAAGAGGAAAGGCATTTTATAAACGCCTTTCCTCTTTGTTAATCTATTTCTTTTTTGGTTCTAGATTTTCTAAATAATCGATTGCTTCATCAAATGTATCAACCGGAACAATTTTCATTTTCGTTCCAATATCTTTTGCTGTTTTTACAGCAGCCTTATAGTTGGAATCCGCCGCTCCCTCTTCGTTTGGCGCAAAGAAAATTTCTGCGCCCGCTTTATCGGCAGCTACAATTTTTTGCTCAATCCCACCGATTCGACCAATAACTCCAGCCGCTTCCATTGTTCCAGTTCCTGCAATCTGATAACCCCTAGTTAAATCCTCTTCTACAAGCTGATTATAAATTTCGAGTGAGAACATAAATCCAGCTGAAGGACCACCAATTTCTTCTGAATTTATTTCAACACTTGGGTCGACGATCAATTCCTTATCATCAACTAAACCTATTCCGACACCAACATGGGTTTTGTCATCTGGAAATGGCTCTACCTTAATAACTGCCTCTCCTTCTTTATCATCACGCAAGTAAGACAAAGTAATTTCATCACCCGCTGATTTATCACTTACATAATTGATAAATTCTTCTGAGGACTTAAACTCATTTCCATCAATTTTAAAAATATGATCTCCTGCTTTAAGTTTGCCATCCGCTGGCATTCCCTCAACTACATTTAAAACATAGACACCATTAAATTTGTAATCAATCGGAATTCCAGCTTTTTTATAAGCTACTTCAATGGCTGCAAGCTTGGATGTAGCCATAAGATGCAGTTGTCGTACATTATATTCCTCTTCTGTTTCCTCTTCCGCTCTAACAGCCTCTAAAGGATAAATTTCTTGATAATCGCTTACTTTAGCCATCAAGTAAGAATATATATTTGCTTTTCCCATACGAATCGTTGTGAGCATAAAGTTCCCTTCTTCTTCATACCCATTTTCAACCTCAATAATCGGTTCCAACTCTTTCGCCATACCTGGCTTCGATACGTAATAAGGCAAACTATAAAATGTTGCGAAAAATAGAAATAAGACCAGTAATATGAAAAAAAATCGAAAATAAAAACGCTTGTTCATCTAGTGTTGCTCCTTCCACTGCTCAATTAACCCTTTAATCGTATCGATATGTTTTTTTGTTTCCTCTTCTCCAATAGCAATGATTTCATCAATCTGTGTAAATGCCCTTGAACTATACATTTCAACTGGTGGCGTTACCATAAAGTCAGATGCAAATTCCCGATTTGCGGCAAGTTCCATCTGCATAATATCCAAGCTTTGCATGATAACATCGTAAATAGAGGAGATTTCTGCGTTACGCTTCACACGGGAAACATCTACAGCAATAATAAGATCCGCCCCCATTTCTTTTACAACAGAAACAGGAACCCGGTCGATTACCCCACCATCAACTAAAAGTTTTCCCTCATACTTCTCAGGCACAAAGATTCCCGGTATCGAGATACTCGCACGAACTGCATCTGCAATCGGACCATCCTTAAAAACAATTTTATCCCCTGTCATTAAATCGGTTGCAACAACATGGACAGGAATATCCAACTGTTCAAGATTTCTTCCATGTGTAAAAATTCGAATTAGGTCTTTAACACGATTTCCCGCGATGAAGCCCATTTTTGGAATTGTAAAATCTAAATAGTATTTTCTCTTAAATACACGAGATAAATTATACAATCTTTCAATATCAAGCCCAGCCCCATAGAAACAACCAACCATTGCCCCCATGCTACTCCCAGCGATTAAATCAATAGGAATCCCAGCATCCAATAATGTTTTTAAAACACCAAGATGAGCAAATCCACGCGCTCCTCCAGAGCCTAAGGCAAGACCAATTTTAGGATGATGCAAAAGCGACGCCTCCTTTTTAAGCTTCAGGAATTAATTGCTTCAGCTTTCGTTCTTGCATTACGCTCCCCCACTTTTTATCGATTCAAATGGTCTATTTTATTTTTCTATGAGTATATTGATTTATATGAGGACAAGACCGCGAGTACTGTTATTTTGATAAAGTAATTTATCACATTTTCTACTTGAATTTATTTCTATTTTAGCATTGTTTCTGAAAAGTTGCACTTTAAGCATCTGCAAGCAAATCTTTGAGGGAGGATTCTTGAGTGGTAAAATCCAAACTAAAAACCATCATTCTCGCTACTTCCGTTACCATCTTAGCCATTTCCTTAATTTCGTTTCCACAGGAATCTGTTGGAGCCTCCATTCGAGGATTAGATATGTGGTGGAAAATCGTCTTTCCCTCTTTGCTTCCGTTTTTCATCGTTTCGGAAATGCTAATCGGTTTTGGCGTTGTGAAATTTGTGGGAGTACTGTTGGAACCTTTAATGAGACCGCTATTCCGTGTTCCTGGAGTAGGAGGATTCGTATGGGCAATGGGGATGGCATCTGGATATCCAGCGGGAGCAAAGTTAACAGCAAGATTAAGGCAAGAAGAGCAGCTTTCGAAAATTGAGGCTGAAAGACTTGTGACGTTTACAAACTGTTCGAATCCATTATTTATTTTCGGAGCTGTATCGGTTGGATTTTTCAACAATCCCAAACTTGGTGTCATATTAGCCTTAGCTCATTATCTTGGAAATTTAACCGTTGGCATCTTCATGAGATTTTATGGTCGTGACGATAGTAGCACCAAGGAGTCAAAAAACAGGAAATTGTTTGCCTTGAGGACTGCTCTTCGTGAACTCCATCAAACAAGAATAAAGGATAATAGACCGCTAGGAAAATTACTTGGAGATGCCGTAATGTCTTCTATTCAGACATTACTCATGATCGGTGGCTTTATCATTTTATTCTCGGTCATTAATCAACTCCTGACTAATTTGCATATGATCGAATTTTTTGCAAGTATCGTTGAAGTTTTCTTGCGTTTTATTCAAATACCAGATTCATTTAGTATCCCATTAATTTCGGGTCTATTCGAAATTACGTTAGGAAATAAATTAACAAGTCAGGTTCAAGATACTTCTCTTATGTATCAAGCGATTATTGCAAGCATGATCTTAGCGTTTAGCGGTTTTAGTGTGCAAGCACAGGTTGCAAGTATCCTAGCCCAGACAGATATCAACTTCAAACCATTCTTTATTGCTCGAATTTTTCACAGTGCGTTTGCTGGATTATATACTCTTCTGTTATGGAATCCATTTTACGAAAAATTAAACACTACGAACGGCACCACAAATACCATTCCTGTCGCGTTTTTAGAAGAACAGTCGGTTGGAATTATGCAAATCATGAAAGATACAGGACCGCTTCTAACGATTTTATCCTTAATGTTATATATTCTTATTTATGCCAACAAGATAAACAAAAACGAGCACTAGTTCACAAACTAGTACTCGTTTTTGTTATTTTTTCGCAAACTTTGATCGTAGTGCTTCTTCTACCTTAGGAGGAACTAGCTCAGAAATATTTCCTCTATATTGCGCGACCTCTTTTACAATGCTAGAACTCAAAAATGAATATTGATTATTTGTCATTATATAAAAAGTCTCAATTTTATTATTCAAAAATCGATTCATGGATGTAAGCTGCATTTCATATTCAAAGTCAGATACCGCTCTAAGACCGCGAATGATAGCATTTGCTCCAATATTATTGGCATAATCGACAAGCAACCCTTGGAAAGAATCAACTTTAACATTAGGAATATCTTTTGTTACTTCTTTAATAAGCGCCACCCGTTCCTCTACCGTAAACAACGGTTTTTTAGAAGAGTTATTTAGAATCGACACATATACCTGATCGAATACTTTTGCTCCCCTTGTAATAATGTCTAAATGTCCATAAGTAATCGGATCAAAGCTACCTGGACATACCGCAATGCTTGCCACCTGTGCTCCCCCTTTTAAAACATGACCTTTTGCTCTTACTTAGTGTAACCATTCATTGATTCTTCCATCGGACCGTTTTTTGCATAAATTGAAATCGTAATAATACCATATGTTTCCTGTTTGATTTGAGTTAACCCTTGTATCGTGGGTGGCATCTTCACATCTGTACTATGCTCAGTTACAATAAGTCCTTCCTCACTCAACAGTCCGTTCTGATCAATCACTTCTATAATCTCTTTTAGCTGCTGCTTCGCATATGGCGGGTCAAGAAATATGTAATCAAAAATCAGTTCTCTTTTCATTATGGCCTTTAAAGCTCGATTGGCATCATTTCGATACACCTCGGCCTGTTCTTCTGCCTGACATTGCCTTAAATTTTCGTGAATCGTTTGAATTGCTTTACCATCTCGGTCAATGAACAGCACCTTGTCCACTCCGCGGCTTAAGGCCTCGATTCCCAGACCACCACTTCCAGCAAATAAATCTAAGCACAGTCCACCATCAAAGTATGGTCCAATAATATTAAAGAGGGCTTCTTTTACTTTATCTGTTGTTGGTCTAGTTGAGTTGCCAGGCACAGCCTTCAATGTTTTTCCTTTATATTTACCAGAAACTACTCTCATGGAAATTAATCACCCGTATCAAATTGTAAACTTTCCTTACCATCCTAACATAATTACAAGAAAGTGCCAATAAAGAAAGCCAACGCCCATTTGATCGTGAGATGAGCATGCCAACAATACTTATTGTTAAAAAGAAAGAGTAAAAAATGATCCTAATAATGTATAACCAATTCTTTTATGGAAATAATGTTATTAACAACATCTATTCGAGGATGTTGTTGCCAACCGCGGAGAAGACTTACGTTTCCCCATAAGTTCTTCCTCCGGTTTCTCCTCTCCCTTTGCCTTCTTTCCTTATAAAGGAGTTGGAAGGACCCTGCAGAAGTCTCTGCAGGGTTTTCTTTTTTTCATATAGGCTCTTTTCTCAAACTTTGTTGCTTTTGGAACAAAAAATCAATGAATTAAACTGTATCTCTAATAATAATTAATTTTACATAAATGAGAAAAGAGCTTGCAAACATCGCTACGATGCACTAATTCTCTACTTCTACGTTAAAATCGGCTGATAGCCAGCGGCCAACGGCAGTAGGATTTTAACAACAGGGTTTTTTCGATAGAAAAAAACAATCTTTACGAAAACAGCCTTCATAAGAAAAGGCTTGTTGATTTCCACTAAAAATCAACAAGCCTCTATTTATTAGGAGTCCAATGAGATTTTGATTTCATTCTCAGTTTCTTCAATGTTTGCTTTGAATAATTCTGGAAGGAGTTTAACCTTTATAAAAACCGTTCCATTTATTACTTGCAACGGATTCTCTAATAAACCGAAATCCGCTTCATTGTATAGAAAGATATTTTGACTAATGTAGAAGCGATAATTATTATTCCCATTGTCTAGTAGAATCGTTTCTTGGTCCGCTAAAACCTTCGCTTCAAACCCTAAAGCTGTCATCGTATCTATAAATGGAACTAGCTTCTCATCATTCATAAGCAACACTTCAATATCTTCTTGGATTTTTCCTTGTATAACTACCTTACGTGCATCATTAAAATAAAGAGGTACAAGCTTTGTATCTTCATTCTTATTCAAAGTGAAAAAGTGTGTGTTTTTCTCTTTGATAGTTCCTATGAGTTCATCGAGTATTTCGGGTGTAATGCTATCTTCTTTAATGACGGCATTTACGAAATTCTCAGTTTCCTCTTTCGCTAAAACACGGTTCATTTCACTAATAAGTTCATTTCCTTTTGGAACATTACTTTGTTGACCTAAGAATAGAGAAGTCAAAGCATCAATGAGCCATTTCTCTTCTAATGGCAGTGTAGGAGCTTTCTCCAAGAAATAGTTATATACGATTTTTCGTTCGAGTAGCTCATTCTTTATATCTGGATTAGCGACCATAAGACCGTTCCCATTAGTTTCTTGGAAACTATTCGTAAAAATGACTGATATCCCAGTTATGTTAGAAATTTTCTTCAAGCTCTCTAAAGGATAGTCCTGCTTATTCTTATTACCTTGCGCAAAAAATTGCAGTCCATTTTGATCCGTTATTTTTGTCAAAGGTTCGGAATGCCAATAAAGTGAGCCACTGTCGCCTTCACCTGCGAAAACATAATAATCAATCAACTCAAGTTCATTGAAACCTTTTAACGGAAAACCAGCTATCCATGAACCTTCTCTTCTCGCAGAGTCAATCACTTTAATTGTCGTATGGGAGATTTCAACATCTGGAAGCTGCCCCATCCACTCATTTAATAGAAAAGTGTTTTTCTCTTTTAATTCTATTTGATAGCGAAGAATGATCGAATGATTTTCTGCTACAAAGGAAGCAGGGTTCTCGTCAATCGAATTACAAATTTTTCCATCCGCATTTTCACAACTCCAATTTGGAATGGAGTCAGGAAAACTAATACGATATTCCTTCCCCGATTGCAGACCTTCAATCCGTTGAGTGATGTTTAATTGATCCCCTTTAGATTCAACCGTTAATTCCTGCTCAGCTTGTTCTGCTTGCTCATTTGGTTGATCATAGTCAGAGTAGACGTGCCACTGCCAGAAAAGCATGCCGCCTATAAAAGAACATAATACTATTAATAATGTGAACGACATTCTCCACATAGACATACTCCTTATTACTTTCTTATGATAACAATATCAGAATTTGGGAAATTCGTCACACATATTTTCACATCGAATATATTCAATTTGTGAACATAGCCTTAGAAGAAAAACCATGATAAAGTATTGTTGGATGTATATTAGAGGAGGGCTTATTTTTGATTCAACGTTTTATTGAATTAGGCGAAGGATATTCAGATATATACGAACTAATTGAGCAAGCAAAAGCAAATAAAGAAAGACTTCTACATATGATGGCTTATCACACAACTGTAAAAAATAGAGAGGTTACCTCATTAGTTGTTGTCCTAAAGCCAACCGACCCTGGTAAATTTCAACCACTCTATATTTGCCGTGAAGGGATACCAAATCCAAATGTTACACCAAATAAACGCTTTGATCTATTTCGCGAAACGGCACAAGAGCTAGGAAAAGAAATTGTTCAGTTTGAAGTCAGACCTTCTACCCAGTTTGCAGAAAAAGAATTATTTTTCCAATACTTAATTGGTATTTTACGGATGAACCACTATATTCCACCACTTCAATAGAAAGTTAAAAGGCGAAGCCACTGTGCTTCGCCTTTTATATACCCATTCTATAATCGTATTCCTTCGCTTTATCTGGTTTTGAATTCTCGAACTCTGTTTTTAAAAACGGCTTGAACGAAGGCTCTACTTTTTTGACAAACGAATAGTTTTGAATTTTTTCCATGATCGTCTCAACGTCCTCTAAATCACAATAGAGAACAACGTATTTTAAACGCTTGGAAACAAAGTGAACATTTCCGAACTTTCTTAACATTTTGGCTTGTTTTAAAGAATACAGCCATACTATGATCCCTTGGCGCTGCCCTAACATACTATTTTCCCCTTCGAACACATGTGTTTTTATTAGTCTAGCAAACAAATCCATATAATTCAATTCAATGATTTAGAAAAAGACTTAGGAGAGTGTCCTAAGTCTTTACGAACAACCACAGCTTCCACCAGATCCACAACCGCCGCCGCAGCTAGAAGAACTATCAAAGAATGGGTTACCGGTTGGTACCTTTATTTTCTCTGAAACAGATTTTCCGATAATCACACTAATTTCATCCAATAGAGCCTGTAGATCATTTTCAGCTCTTTTGAATTCAGCAACATTGTCATCGATATCCATATCTCTTTTTAATTCACGGATACTTCTCATGACTTTTTGATAATCAGGGTGATACCTTCCAAACCGTTGAACCTCTTCATAAAGCTCCTTTTCTTTCGTAAAAGCTTTAATTTTTTGCTGTGTTTCTTTACTAGTGCGCAATTTATTTAAACATGATAAGTAATATTCGACGACATCAGATTGCAGAATCATACTAGAAAGCTGCTCTGCCTGATCTAAAATTTCTAATCTTTCTAAAGTAGCAAGCATGTATGCTCACCTCCGCTCCCTATTTTATCATGAATCTAGGGAAAAGCGAAAGTTTTACTACAAGTTCCAGCATCACCTTACTGAATCGAAACAGCAAACTCCTTTTTAAGATGATATGGTTCATTATTCGGTCTTACAACCTCTAATGAGATTTGATGGGTGCCCCTTCCTAAACCTTTGATGATAAAAGCAGCCGTATGAATTTCTTCTCTCTTTTTCCCATCAATCATAAGAATTATTTTCCCCTTATTCTTACTATCCTCTCGAAAGGAAATATTTGGAATCACGCATTCTACAAATACATTATCCCCTTTTACATGATGCTGCACCAGAAAAGGTTCACGACTTTGGTCAATCACTACTGGCAAATCATGTACTGTATTGATCGTACTCATTGGTATCACTTGGAATTTCACCTCTGGCTCAGGTAATTCCTTTTGACAGCCTGCTATATTTAAGAATAAAAAGAAAATCATTATATACTTCATCTTTGGTCCCCCGTTCACAATCCGGATTTAAGCATATTGTTAACGAACTTCATTATTTTTACTCTTTTTCCTCCCATATATAAAAGCAGCCTTCTCAAAATGCACGAGAAAGCTGCTTATGCTTGACTATTCATCGCTTGAAACATTCCCATCATCATTGAAGCCATTTGTACGCCTGTTGAAAATTTTTCAACACGATCAGGAATTGTTTTTCTATGATACTGTAACGCCGCAATCTGAAACGATTGTAAGTCTCCTGGATTTCTACCGAGCTTTCGGTACCAAATCGGCTGTTCATGAAGAAATCTTTTTAGGTCATGGTCTGCCAAAATTACATCCATTATTTCTCTTCTCATGTTAAATCCCCCTATTAATCCTTTCTAAATTGAAATGGATGTTGGGGTTGACTCGTTCTATTTCCCCCAGAAGATTTTGATTGAGGGTTTCCTTGAAATTGTAAAATTAACCCTTGTATAGCGCCTAGGGCTTGACTCAGGCTCGAAACATGGTGCTGAAGCTGGTTTGTATCCATGTTCTTCATCGCCCCCATTACTTGCTGCATCCATTCTTTCTTTCCTTCTTCATCGGGTTGAGATGCTGTTGTGTTTCTTTCTTTAAATTCGTCCCAACGGGAATCCTCTTCGCCAAGTAGATACCATTCTTCAAATAAGTCCTGCCATTTCGAGTTTCCTCTTCTTACCTCTAACACTATTTGGGGATGTTTCTTAACGAATTCTTTAAATTGCTGTACAGATGGATGGAGAGTTTTCTTTGACATACTACTTCACCTCTAACAAAGGGCTTGTTTCTAAGTAAATCAATTCAAACTTTACTCTATATGTGAATCAATCACCTATGGTACGATATGATAAGGTCAGCAAAATTGTGATTAAGGAATCAGACGAAACGAAGAAAGGTGAAGGAAATGAAAGAGAACATCAAACAATTATTTACTGAAATTTTGGAAAAAGGTTCAGAAGAGGATTTAAGTGTTTTACACCAGGTTCTCGAAGGTTTAAATAATAAACAGCATACATATATCAATAGTCTTCTTCATATGGAAGGCGGTTTAAAAGAGAACTCATTTGAAATTACAATCCCACTTCATTCGCTTGTTAACAACCCATTGAATATCCTTCATGGCGGAATCACAGCAACTGTTATTGATACCTGTATGGGTGCGATGGTCCATAATGTTCTCCCGGAAGGATTTGCAGCTGTCACAAGTCAGCTTAATATTCACTATATTGCACCTGGCATTGGTGACTCGATTACTTGTCGAGCAAGTATTGATCATCATGGTACAAAAACGATGTTAGTATCAGCTGAGGTATTTCGCTCAGATGGACAAAAAATCGCTCAAGCGTCAGGAACTTTTTTCATTCTGAATAAGGATAAATAATACCCTGTTTCTCAGTGCGAGGTGTCCCTATGGTTACCGCCATCGTTATTCCTTTTCTGTGTATCTATTTCTTTTGGATAACGAAAAAAGAAATGAATAAGCAAAAAGAGAAATGGCTGCAATTAGAAAATGTAGTAGAGGAAGCAATTGTCGTAGGAGTCATCAAAGATATCCGCGAGGAACGACAACGGTTTTACTATCATTATTACGTGATTGTTACTGATTTAGTAGTGCAAACGGATCATAAGTCCTTGAGGATTAGAAAAATGATTCCACTATTTAAAAATACTCAACCCTTCTTTCACTATCAAATCGGGGATAAGGTTCGTGTATTTGGTAATTGGAAAGAAGATGTTTTTCTTTTTAATAGGATTGAAAAAATAGTGGACGAAGATTAATTCGTCCACTACCCTACCACTTTTGGATAAAATTTTGCGTGTAATGCAGCTGATATACACCTACCCCAAGATGGGTAAATTCACCGTTTAAGAGCGTTTCCCTATGGCTTTTACTATTCAGCCAACCTTCCATTACAGCAGGTGCATCCGCATAATTTGCGGCGATATTTTCTCCTGCCAACTGATAAAAAACTTCACCTGCTTCTAGTCGATCCGATAACTCCCCATTTTTTTTCGAGGTGTGCGAAAACTCCTGACTCTCAAACATGTCCACACTATGTGCCAAAGCAACTTCAGACGTTTTCTCATCCCATTCTAAAGATTTTAGATTATGGCGCACACGCATCATGTTGGAGATGTCAAATATTTGCTTGCTTTCCCCCGATGATATAGCCTTTGCTTTCTCAGCATCAATAGGACTCGCCTCTAAAAGCTCTCCTAGGTATACAAGCTCATAGGGCTGTTGTTTAATTAACGTTTCAGCATCCACAAAACGAACACTTGATACCGTACCATCAAATTTATCTAAAAAGATTTGTGCGTAAGAAGAACCTATTTGTACGAGGGGCTGAGTATTCAGATCATCTTCTGTCAATTCAAAACGATATGTGTTCCCCTGATATTCAACATTGATATTGGACTCTATTGATTGATTAGCATATAGATTTTCAACTTTTTCCCCAATCTTGAAAGGTGTGATATTTACGTCTTGGCCGATTGCATATAGCGTAACTACCTTGTTATTGGCGATTCCAACCTGAATGTACTCTGACAACCCCTTTTTATAAATCCACCAATCATAATCATATGCAGAAGGATCAATTCTTTCTGGTTTGCCTAATTGTTCCTCTACATACGCTGCATCCTTACCTATAAATGTAGTAAGTCCTTCTCTTGGAATTTCTATCTTGGGAAGCTCCTTTTTCTCCACCTCGGTTGTTGTTTTCACTTGAGAAGCTACGATTTGTTCACTTGGAAAAAAATCTTCTAATAGATATAGATGTAAGTAAAATACGATAGATAGTATTACTGATATTCCAATTAAAATGCGAATAAGTGCACGCAGAGCGTATCCTCCTCTCTTTTACAAAACAGTTATCTCTAGTAATTCCCTCTATCATTCTATGTACGAAATAGAGAATTATGATTATTTCATCTAGCAAATTTACGCTAAAAAAAGAGAACACGCAATGTGTCCTCTAATGGTGCATTTGGCCAAAGTCGTTCTCAGAGATTTCCGATAGAGCTTCACCAGCTTGACCATCAGTAAGTTTTCGAACTGCAAAATCACCCAATGAAACAATTCCTACTAATTTTTCTCCTTCTACTACAGGCAGCCTTCTAATTTGGTGCTTAGCCATTAATTCAGCCGCTTCCTCCGAACTAGTCTCCGGTGTAACCGTAATAAGTGAATCGCTCATAACCTTTTCAACCTTTGTCGAGCCCGGTCGCTTTTCTGCTATCCCTCGTACAACGAGATCACGGTCTGTTATCATGCCTAGTAGTTTTTCACCATCTACAATTGGAATCGCCCCAACATTCCATTCTTTCATTTTTACAGCCACTTCATATACATTATCCAGAAGTGTACAGCATTCCACTTCATCACTCATAATATCCCTGATTTTCTCCATGTTATCACCTTCCGAAAAATAGTACTTATACATCCATTTATCATTCCCTAGATTTCAGAATTAAATTTATGAATCAACAATTGTGAAAGAACTTTGATTTCTTTTGCGATGTCATTGCAACTTTTTCACTTTTCCACTATTATTAGATTTGAGATTATTTTAGTAAATTTTACATAATACTTACGTTTACGTTCTATTTGTTTTAGGAGGGATTAAGATGAAATTTGAGAATTTAGGATATGAAGACATTAAAGCAGATTTAAAACGTCTAGACGATGTAATGGATGATTACGGTTTGGTTCGTGCTGAGCAATGGGATTATGAAAGAGTATCCTACGATCGTAAATTCGAATTAAAAGAAGGCGTTTTCTACCTTCGCGTCCTTGGCTATGCTGTTGAAGGCGATGTAGGCGCAAACAAAGCAGTTATTCAATTATTAACACCTCTACTTGGCAAGCACTACTATCCACACGGTGTTGAATACGGTGAGGGCGAAAATTTCCCAAAAACATTAGTGAGCCAATGTGAAAAGATATTAACTGAAGTAAAATCAGTTGTTGATTCTTTTCAAACGAATAAATAGAGTGACTCCGCGTTTGCGGACTGCACCCCAATTGTTAGGCACTTTAAAGCTAACAATTGGTGGTGCTTTTCTTTTTGCCAAATTCACTGTAGTTAAAAGATATACAATCATTGCAGATAGCAAAATTAAAAAGCATGAGCTCGGTACCATACCGAGTTCATGCCCACATGTTGCCTAATGAAATAACCTGGTCATGTCATTTAGCAGTGTTTCTTTTTTTAGCTAAATAAACTGATGATGTACCCGATAATTAACCCCACTACACCGAAATCAGCATCGCCAAATGTCGTACCTTCAAATCCTAGTGAACCGAGAACTGGAAGTAATAGGGCTGGTAAAAAGCTAATTAAAAGTCCGTTTGCAAATGCCCCAAGGATAGCTCCTCTACGACCTCCAGTTGCGTTTCCAAATACCCCTGCTGCTGCACCTGTAAAGAAATGAGGTACTAGTCCGGGTACAATAACAGAAAGTCCAAAAATTGGTAGAATTAGCATACTAATTAGTCCCGCTACAAAGCTTGATAAAAATCCGATAATTACCGCATTTGGTGCAAATGGGAAAACAATTGGACAATCAAGAGCTGGTTTTGCGTTAGGAACCACTTTATCTGCGACCCCTTTAAATGCAGGAACAATTTCTGCAATGAGCATTCTTACACCAGCTAAGATAATGAACACTCCACCGGCAAACGTGATGGCTTGTGTTAGAGAAAATACTAAGAAGTTTGTGCCAGCACTTAATTCTTTTTCAATAAAGTTTGGTCCAACCACAAGAGCGACTACAAAAAACATTAACGTCATCGTAAGTGCAAGTGCGACAGATGAATCACGTAAAAATCCAAGTGATTTTGGCACTTTTACTTCTTCAGTTGTTTTTAGTTTGTTCCCAGTCAATTTTCCTACTTTTGCTGCTACAAAGTAACCGATGGAACCAAAGTGACCAACTGCAATATCATCAGAACCTGTAATTTCTTTTACTGTCGGTTGAAGAAGCGCAGGCATTAACACCATTAAAAGTCCTAAAATCACAGAACCAACAAGTACAAGCAATGCACCACTTAAACCAGATGTCGATAATACTGCTGCAAGTAGACATGCCATAAACATCGTGTGGTGACCTGTTAAGAAAATGTATTTAAATTTTGTAAACCGTGCGAGTAAAATATTCACAAGCATCCCAAAGAGCATAATCATCGCTGTTTCTGCCCCAAAAGCATCTTGGGCAAGTGCTACGATGGCTTCGTTATTTGGGATAACACCTTCAATATGAAACCCTTCTTCAAACATTTGGCTAAAAATATTTAAAGACCCTTGTAATACAGTTGCCCCAGCACCAAGGATAATAAAGCCCATTATAGTCTTCAGTGTACCGGAAATAACATCTGCAATGCCTTTTTTCTGTAAAAGTAATCCGACAAGAGCGAAGAGTCCAACTAAAATTGCCGGTGTTCCAAGAATATCTTTCATAATTAGATCAAACATCTTACTACCCCTCCAAAATATGCGCTTTTAACGCATCTTTAATTTCATTTAAATTCACCATATTAACGACACGAATTGTTTTCTTATTTCCATCATTTAGTTGGTCCATAATTTCAGGACTTCCGATGTAATAATCAGCCTGTTCTGTTTTTGCACTGGCTAAATCCATGTTTTTGCAATCCCCGTCAATATTTAATTCCTTTAATGCTTTGTTGACGTTTAGTGAAAGCATAAAGCTAGTTCCAAGTCCATTCCCACATACTGCTAAAATTTTCATTTTTAATTCCCCCTATGATTTTGTAAAAATTCTTCATAATTTGTTGCGCTTAACAATGCTTCAATATTTTCTTCTTTAGATAAGAAATCTGAAATTTCTTGAAGCAATGTCAAATGGTTTGTTGCATCTTCTGCTGCTAGAACCAAAAAGAGATTGGCCGATTTGTCTATTTCAAATAAAACCTTTTCTTTTACAACAAGTAGACTAATTCCGGTTTTTTTGACGCCATCTTCTGGTCTCGCATGCGGCATTGCCACTTTTGGCATTAACACAATATAAGGTCCAAAGTTTTTGACATTTTCAATCATCGCTTTGACATAACTTTCATCGATGGATCCATTTTCAATCAACGGGTTCGATGCGCGTTCAATCGCTTTTTCCCATGAATCTATCTTTTCTTCAAATTGCACCAATTCTTTTGTTAGCCTCGATAAAAACATGTTTTATAATCCCCCCCCTTGTATTTTGAAAGTGTTATCATTCTCTTTGTATTTTTATATTTATTCATTTTTTTCTAAAAAAAGAGACGAATTTTTACCGTATATTGCGGTAAAATTCGTCTTTTTTGTTTTATATTGATTGATAGAATTCCTCTATTGAACTACTATTCTTCCAGTTATCAATGATTTGTTGATTCTCGCCTAAAAAGTTGATTTCCTCAAACATTTTTTTAATATTTTCATCTTTTGAATCTTTAATTGCAAGCATACAGACAATTGATACAAGCTGATTTTTCCAGCGAACAGGATGTTTTAAAATGGCAAGAGCTACTCCCTGTTTTAATACGTTTTTCGGATGCCCATGTGGGATCGCAATTTCTGCCCCGATTGCTGTTGATGATAGGTCTTCCCTTTCTTTTGCATCCTTTAAATATTCGGAGTTTACATACCCATTATCATGCAATAGTTGACTTAATTCTTCTATTATTTCGTCTGGATTTGTCATTTCCTTTTTAATCAAAATTAATTCTTTTTCAAGAAATTTTTTTAATATCGGAAATTTATTTTCCTTAACGTTAAAATTGGCAATAAACTTTTTTATTTTTTCCTCTTCTTCTTTTTGGAAAAGCGGAGATATCGTTATAGACGGATAATCAATCTCTTCAAGCGCAATTGTACTTATAATAAAATCCGGTTTTTCTACTCTTACGACTTCTTCCATTTCTTCTAGCGATACGCATTTTAGTATGTCAAGTGAGTGAAATTTCCGTTCCAATTTAGTCGTCAAAAGCTGGGACATACCAATACCCATTGAACAAACAACAATGGCTTTTTTATGTTTCCCGTCTTCTTTTTGAATCCGCTCTTTTGATGCTTCAAAATGAAGAACCAAATAGCCAATTTCATCTTCTGGGAGAATGAACCCAATTTCATTTTCCATTTCTTTTGTAATGTGAAAAATCGTATCAAACGTGTACGAATACATTCTTTTAATATCATCAAGAAGAGGATTTCGATGATAAAGACGATACTCTAGGCGCTCATACGTCGTTTTCATATGGATCATAAGCCCTTCTACTAATGTTTGATCGGCTTCGTGTTGAATACCTGTTTGTTCGGAAACTTTCTTAATCATCACCTGAATGAGTGTTGTTACTTTCGGTGATAATATGTTTTTTTCAAAATCAGGTTTTCCTTTTTCTTTTGAGCTAATGATATGTAGTAGAAAATAGATGATTTCTTCATCTGGGAATTTGATCACGAATGAGCTTTCCAGCTCTTTCAGATGGTTTTGGACGACACCGTATTCTTTAGTGCTTTTTAGAGCGGTCTGTTCATTTAATGATAATTGAATTGTTTGCTTCAATTTAATTCTTTTTACCATAACCAATAAATGCAATACTAAATTATTCATCGATTCATTTGTAAATGTTTTATGTAATTGACTTTCCATTTTTCTTAATTGTTGCTTTGTTCTGGTAATTTCAAAATGGGAAAACCATTTTTCAAAGAAAGATAATTTATCTTTTTCTTGTGTGAATTGATGCAATCGAAGCAAGGCTGCTCGCTTATTTTTTTCATTTCCTATGACTTTTAAGCCAATTTTTTGCTTGGACTCAATTGATAAATGAAATAGTTTTATCCATTGCTCTATTTCATGTAAATCTTGTTTTATAACTTGTTTACTTACATAATATTGTTCACATAGCTCCTGAAGAGATAAAGTTTTATTGTCTCTTAAAAGCATGAATAAGATTTCTTTTTTTCTTTCTTTTTCAAATGTTTTATTATGTCGGTTTTGTTGATTATGATGGTCTTCAAGTAATCTCTCATGCTCATCGTTTGAAATTTCAAGCTTTACTCCTATGTTTGGTTTCCGGATGATTTTTGCTTGATAATCATGTTCAAGCCATTCATCAATCGTCTTAAAATCGTTTCTAACCGTTTTTTCAGAACAATGAAGTGTTTCTGCTATTGTACTAATTTTTATATTTTCGTTTTTATTGTTTTTTAGCAGCAATGCTAGTATTTCGTTTTGCCTCTTGTTCAGAGTGTGTTTCCCTTTATTCATTATATAAATTTCTCCAAATAATTCATTTAATTGTCTGTTATTTCAGTATAAACTCCATTTTTACAAGTATACACTATTTTCACAGTCCATATCATCCGTAATCCTACTTCTATTCTAAAAGAAAAGGCAGTAGTCAAACCGAGTTTGACTACTGCCTTAAGACGATTCTTTTTTATAGCCCTAAAATAGCTTTAATCACAGAAGTTGTCTCTCCACCATGATAAAAGACATAAAGTAACAGATAAACTGCAACCCCAGTAATTGCTGTAAAGAACCAAATAAAGCTTGTTACTGGTCCTAACTTCCGATGAAAACCGAAATTCTCTTTATACCCTGAAACTAGAGAAATAATACCAAGTACCGCACCAACCGTTGCGAGGGTAATATGGAAAATTAAAAAGATCGTGTAGTAAATCTTTATATCATCTGGTCCACCGAATGCAGTGTTTCCAATAAAAATCGTTCTTGAAGCATAAATGAGAAAAAAGATAATAGCAAAGATCGCTGCTAAAACCATCGTATTTTTATGAGAATCTCTTTTCCCTTTCTTAATTTGCGCCCAACCGATTGCAACAGTTATAGCACTTAACACAATGAAAGTAGTACTGATTGTTGGTAAAACTGGTAATGAAAAATTCATATAGTCGTCCTCTCTCAATTCCTCATAGTAAGAATGTACATAATTATAATTTTAGTGAACTATGAACATTTTTTCAATCCTCACAAGGAATAACCATAAAATTGTTCTAAATCTGACACATTTATCTTGCTAATCTGTGACCTAGTTAACAAACAAATAGTTCAATCTATGCTTTTGATTTCAAAAAAAGCACCTATATAAGGTGCCATTTAAGTGATTATTCAACTGATTGCGGATCTAAACGATGCAATTTCTCAGCCTCTGTTTCCTCTTGCTCTTTACGATACCACTCAAAAAATACTTGGAATAGAACGACTCCATATACGATTTCCTGAAGAACTTTCATCAATACGCCACCAAGCTGTTGATCGTGTAGCAATGACATCGAATTAAACATCTCTGGACCACTTAAACTTAAAGTAGACAGTATCGTTGGCGACACACATAATTCTAATGCTTTCGCCCAAGCACTTGGATCTGAAAATGTATCATACATCGGCACATCAGCAAAAATAATGAGAGCACACGCTGGTGTTAGAAGGATACCATCTGCAAAGATATAGCCTATCTTCTTCACCCCACTCAACCTATGTTCTCCCTCTACTTGATTAATTAATGGCCACCACATAAATATCGCCATGACAAATAGGAGAACCGTATAAGAGGCATGCATCCACATGTCTATTTTAATAATATCGAATATCAATGGTATATGGTAAAAAGAAAACATTCCATTAAAAAGGATTAACGCTATAAGTGGTTTCGTGAAAAATCTAAAAACATTATTCAAAAAAGGCTGATTTAATATCTTTTTCCAAATCCATTGTGGAATTCCAACAATGAATAGCGGAGGAATTACAAGATAAAGAACAGCCATTTGAATCATATGTGCGTAAAACATTAAATGCCCCATTAAATCCAAAGGTGAACCTTTAATCGCGTACAACAAAATCATCCCAGTCGTAAAATAAACTCCCTGCTTTGTTGTTAAAGCCTCTGTATCTTTAAATTTATCTCGGTATTTAACCGTGATGAGAAAAAATCCAATAGTCACGATTAAAATCGCTAAAAAGAAAAATGGACTCCATAACGCTCTAAATCCAAACATATTCAAGGTTAACATTAACCCATCACCTCTTAAGTTACTAAGCTGCCTAAATTATAACATAAAAAAGAAAATCGGCCTAAGACAGCCGATTTTCAGTTTATCTTACCACCATACAATCGTTAAGAAAGTTAAAATGGTGATTAATCCTACTAATAATCCTGAATACAAGAACAACGCAGGAGCCTCATGTCCTTTGTGGCTCATGTGCATGAAATAATATAGTTGGAATACTACTTGAACAGCTGCGAGCAGAAGGATGAATGGAACAGTAAACCATCCAGACATACCTGAACCAACAGCAACAAATGCTACAACCGTAAAGAAAATCATTAACGCAAAAGAGATAACTTGATGTCTCATTTCTTCTGCATTTCTTTTACGTCGATATGTGATATCTACGCTCGGGTTACCTGTATTTGTTTGATTGTTCTCCATCAGTTACCCCACCATTCCCATTAAATATACGACTGAGAAGATAAATACCCATACAACGTCAATAAAGTGCCAGTATAGACTTGCTAAATAGAACTTCGGAGCATTGTAGAGACTTAATCCTCTCTTAGCATTACGTGCCATTAGGAGGATAATCCAAGAAAGTCCAAATACTACGTGACCTCCGTGAAAACCAACTAATGTATAGAAAGCAGAACCAAATGCACTACTTGTAAATGTATGATGATATTCATGTACATAATGATTAAACTCATAAATTTCACAGCCTAAGAATCCTAGACCAAGTAAAACCGTGATTCCTAACCATAGCTGCATTTTCTTAAATTCAAAGTTTTTCATGTGGTACATTGCATATACACTTGTTAACGAACTAGTTAAAAGTAACATGGTCATTAAGAAAGCTAATGGAATTTCAAAAAGATCCTTCGCTAATGCATGTTCTGGATTTGGCACCTTATCTTTTAGTGCAAGGTACGTGGCAAAGAGAGAGGCAAATAGTACCGTCTCTCCACCAAGGAATAGCCAAAATCCAACGAATTTATTTTTTCCTTCAAGGGTTTGCTTTTCAGGCGCAGCAGGCCATTTTTCAAGTGTCATTTTTTCTTCAGCGTGCATTATGCCTTAACCCCCTTATCATTATCATCTGTTAATTCTTCCTTATGGATATGGAAACCGTGGTCATCCTTCACTGAACGGTAGAACATAGAACCAAACGTTATTGCCATACCAAGAATTAAAACTGGTAAGCCCCAATTATAATCTAAACGGTACATCGCACCAAACGCTGCGACAAACAATCCAAATGAAATAACAAATGGTGTAAAGGAATTATTCGGCATATGAATATCCCCTAATGGCTCAGCAGGAGTCATGCCCTTTTTCCCTTCCATTTTTTCAATCCAAAGTGGATCTAATCCACGAACTAAAGGCAATTGCTTAAAGTTATAGAATGGTGGTGGAGATGGGATAGCCCACTCAAGGGTTCTTCCGTCACCCCAAGGATCGTTTCCAACCTTTTCATTCTTAATACTAGTGATGATGATATTGATTAATAATACAACAGTTGCTACAGCCATAAAGAAGGCACCAATTGTACTTACGAGGTTTGCTGTTTCAAAGCCTTGACCTTCAATAAATGTAAATACACGTCTTGGCATGCCCCATAATCCTAAGAAATGCTGGATAAAGAATGTTAAATGGAATCCAATAAAGAATAACCAGAACGTAATTTTACCTAAAGCTTCGTTTAACATTGTTCCAAACATTTTTGGCCAGTAGAATTGAGTTCCAGCCAGGACAGCAAATACTACCCCACCCACAATAACATAGTGGAAGTGAGCAACAACGAAATACGTATCATGATACTGATAGTCTGCCGCTGCAGCTGCAAGCATTACCCCTGTAACTCCACCAAGTAAGAACGTAGGAATAAATGCCACTGCGTAGTGCATTGGCGTGGTAAACTTGATGCTTCCGCCCCACATCGTGAACAACCAGTTAAAGATTTTAATACCGGTTGGTACGGCGATCGCCATAGTGGCAACTGCAAAAATTGCATTGGCAATAGGTCCAAGTCCAACAGTGAACATATGGTGAGCCCATACCATGAATCCTAAAAATCCGATTAATACGGTTGCAAAGACCATAGAAGAGTATCCAAATAATCTCTTCCTAGAGAACACTGGAATAATCTCAGAGAAAATACCAAATGCTGGTAAAACCAAAATATAAACCTCTGGGTGTCCGAAAATCCAGAACAAATGTTCCCAAATTACTGTATTACCACCGGCAGCAGTAACAAAGAAATTAGAACCAAACAGTCTGTCAAACATTAACAAGAAAATTCCAACTGTTAATGCCGGAAATGCGAATAAGATAAGAGCTGATGCGACAAATGTTGTCCATGTGAACAACGGCATGCGCATATAAGTCATTCCTGGTGCACGCATATTAATAATTGTTACGAGGAAGTTAATTCCACCCATCAACGTACCAGCACCAGAAATCTGTAATCCTAATAAATAGAAATCAACCCCATGTCCTTCAGACGCTAGAGATAATGATGCATAGGAAGTCCAACCAGCATCAGGTGCTCCTCCAAGGAACCATGAAAGATTTAGGAATACCCCCCCGAAGAAGAATAACCAGAAACCTAGAGCATTCACAAATGGAAATGCTACGTCACGTGCCCCAATTTGCAAAGGCATTACAGCATTCATAAATCCAAATAAGAGTGGCATAGCTGCCAAGAAAATCATTGTTGTACCATGCATTGTTAAGATTTCATTATATAAGCCAGCACCTACGAAATCATTATTTGGTACTGCTAGCTGGATTCGGATAAACATGGCTTCGAGACCGCCAACTAAGAAAAAGAAACCACCTGCAATCATATAAAGAATGGCAATTTTCTTATGGTCAACGGTTGTTAAAAAGTCCCAAAGTGTTGCGCCGAACCCCTTTTTCTGAGCGTTCGTACTCACAATTTTACCTCCCTTTGAAAACTAATCCCCAATTAATAGAATTAATTTTATGGTGATTCAATGATGTTATTTTTGTACCTTTAATCCAGATAAGTAAGCTGCTAATGCATCAATCTGTTCTGGTGTCAAATCACCATAAGTATCTGTCATTTTGTTGGCAGGCTTAACTGTTTCAGGATCTGTTAACCATTTTTTAATGTTATCTTCGTTGTTTTCTAAGATACCAGCAACATAAGCTCTGTCACCAAAGTTTGTTAAGTTTGGTGCTTGACGAGCAGCTTCTGGAGTCGTATTTGCTGGTGTTACAGCATGACATACGATACAGCTGTTGTTGAAAATTTCTTGTCCTTCTTGCGCTTTTGCAGTATCTGCTTGTACAGGCTCTTCAATGCCTTGCATTGTTGCTACCCATTGGTCAAAATCATCACTTGGAAGTGCTCTAACTTTAAAATCCATTAAAGCATGTGAAGGACCACATAGCTCAGCACATTTACCGTAGAATAATTCACCTGCTGCTTCAGCACCTTTAGAATCAAATTCTAACCAAAACTTATTGATATTATCTGTGTTCGTATCCATCTTTCCACCAACTGCTGGAATCCAGAAGGAATGCTTCACATCAGAAGATTTCAGATTGAAATAAACTTTTTGATCAGTTGGGACAACAAGCTCCTGGCTCGTTACAATTTTTTCATTTGGATACTCAAATTCCCACCAATACAAATTAGCACGAACATTGATAACAAGAGCTTCCGTATTACCTTCTTCATCCTTTTTATCCATTGCTGAAACATCTGCAAGCTTAAAAGTTTCTAATACTGTAGGAACAGCAAGAACTAAAAGTAACAGAATTGGAATAACAGTCCAGATAATTTCTAATTTATGACTGCCTTCTACCTGTTTCGGAATACTTTCATCCTTTCGTTTGAAGCGGAAAAGTACAATTAAGAAGATAATCGTTACAATAATGATAACTCCGACCATAATAAGCGTACTTAAAACCATTAAATCAAACTGACTTTTCGCTACCTCCCCAGCAGGCTGGAGGGTAGATAAGTAAGGTTTGCCACAACCGGAAAGAATGAGCGCCATCAAGGTTATTAGAGAAAACAGACGCCATTTCGCTAGCTTTTTCATAGCTTAAACATACCCCTCTTTCATGTGAAAAATAATAGAATTCAGATGAGAAAACTTCATAAAGCGTATTGCTGAAAAACGATGTTTTAATTTGATATTTGTAAATGATTTCTGTAAATTACTTATTTCGTTTTCCTTTTAAAGGCTACTTTATGAAATTAACCCTCATTTAAAAATTTATAGATAAATCCCCTTTACCGTATGAACTGTAAAGAAAAATTTTCCCAGATTTTAATATGTTGTAATTAAATGATTGTGACTATTACCATGGCTACAAACATGATTGTCATATATTGAAGTGAGTATACAAACATCGACTTAGCCCACTTGATATCATCTTTTTTACGATATCCATACAAGCCTAGAATAAGCCAGCCTATATTTAATATGGTTGCTAGTATCAAGAAAGGTATACCTAACGAAAGCAACAAAAATGGTATTGGGAATAGTATCGCAATCCATGCAAGTGTATGTTTCTTCGTCGTATCAAACCCTTTAACGACTGGTAACATCGGTATACCAGCTGCTCTATACTCTTCCACCCTTCTCATCGCAAGCGCGTAAAAATGAGGTGGTTGCCACGCAAACATAATAAGGAATAAACTCCAAGCGATAACATCAAGGGTCGGGTCAATCGCAGCCCATCCGATCAGAGGAGGTACCGCTCCTGATATACTCCCAACAATTGTGTTTGAAACATATCTTCTCTTTGTCCACATTGTATAAAGGACGACATAACTAAAAATACCAATGATTCCAATTATTGTTGCTGAAAACGTTGTCAGTAATAGAAATATTGTTCCAATAACGACTAGTCCTAATCCAAAAAACAGCGCTTTCGTTGAGTTTACAGAACCAGTAACCGTTGGCCGTTTCTTTGTTCTCTCCATTAACGGGTCGATATCACGGTCATAAACATTATTGATTACACAAGAACCAGCAATAATAAAGGCAGAACCTATCAAAGTATAAAAAACAATATCAAGATTTGTTAGAAAACCTGCATTCGTAAAATGAATCGCCAGCCACAAACCTGTAAAAGTTGTGATCATATTGGAATTGACGATTCCGATTTTAATTAGTGCTAAGAAATCCTTCCATACACTCGTTTTCTCTTTTATAGCTTTGAGGCTCTGTTCATCGCTATCTACGGATGATTCACCTAAAGCCGGTATATTGCTCATTTTTTCTTCCTCCCTAATTACAAATACACCATATGTATACACAACCACGAACGATATAATGACCTACACTGCTATATTTGTATTGAAAACGAGGTAAGCCAATTCAAACTTTTTAAGGATAACTTTTTCACTATCTGCATAGTGTTAATGTTGCTAAATATTCATGTTTTGTTAAGGTTTTCCTATAATTTATTAAACCATATTTTTACTTGTTCTGTGAACATTTTTTGAATTTTTTTTGACTAAAATGTGAACTTCGGGTTTTTCCGGCTATTAATACTGTTATTTTCTTACAATAACAAAAAAACAATCAGAATTTCGTCCACTTCCACCTTTAATAGAAACAAGAATTAACTTGTTCTCTTAGAGCTTCTACCCATCATTTACATCTACAATCAACTCGTAAAAAGGGATTAACCCTCCTATATTTCTAGCAAACTCTCATCTATTTTGCAACCTTTTTACTATAATCACATTGTTTATTTTATTAACCATTGTAAAACATTGAAATTTTGTGTACTATCAAAAAAGTGACTCAAAATAAGAATAATTTCTGTTCTTTTCCTAAAAATTTGATATATTGTTTACATGTAGTTGGTACTGTATCACATTCATAGTTTTAATAAGAAGGTGTATAACATTGACACGGTCACTTAAATGGTTTGCCGTCTTAACGACAATCGGGATGCTGTTCATCTTGATTGGTGGAGCACTTGTGACGAAAACCGAGTCCGGCATGGGCTGCGGTCGTTCTTGGCCATTGTGTAACGGAGAACTCATTCCCACAAATATTACCGTTGAGCTTGTCATCGAGCTTGCCCACCGTGTTGTTTCTGGTGCTGTAGGATTTATGGTACTCATTCTATCCTTTTGGGCATGGAAATCGATAGGTCATATACGCGAAACAAAATTTCTAGCGTTATTGTCGTTTTCATTTTTAGTTCTCCAAGGACTAATTGGGGCAGCAGCAGTTTTATGGGGACAATCGGATTTTGTCCTTGCAGTTCACTTTGGAATTTCACTCATTTCGTTTGCTGCAGTATTTCTTTTAACTTTACTTATCTTTGAAGTTGATAAAAAGTTTGAAGCAGAGAAGCTTGTGATAGATGGAAGAATGCGTAAGCATATTATTGGGGTTACCATTTATAGCTTTATTGTTGTTTATACAGGAGCATTGGTTAGACATGTCAACGCAAGTCTAGTATGTCGGGATTGGCCATTGTGTGTGAATGCAGATCCAAACATTCCTATTTCGTTTCATGAGTGGGTTCAGATGGGACATCGTTTTGCAGCAGGCATTATTTTCATTTGGATTGGCTATATTACATATTTAGCTATTGTTCATTATAAACACCAAAAGGTTGTTTATTGGGGCTGGATTGTATCCTTTATCCTTGTAACATTACAAGTTATTGCCGGGGCATTAGTTGTACTTTCCCTACAAAATCTGTACATCGCACTTGCCCACGCCTTCTTTGTTTCTTGTTTATTTGGTGTATTGAGCTATTTCATTCTATTAACTTCAAGAAGTAGAAAGAACGAACTATTACTACAACAATCAAAATCGGTCGGAGAACCGATTAATATCCCGCCATTAACCGTTCGGACTACAGACTAGAAAAAAGGTTGCAGCATTTTTTGCTGCAACCTTTTTTTATTTTGTTACCTCGATTAATAGATCACCTGTTTGTATGGCTTCTCCATTAGTAACATAAAGATCTTTTACAACGCCTGAAAAAGGTGCCTGAACAGTTGTTTCCATTTTCATTGCTTCTGTAATCATGAGATGGTCACCTTGCTCTACCTTTTCTCCTTTTTCCACTAGCACTTTAATCACTGTTCCTGGCATTGACGCACCAATTTGTTCCTCATTTTTTGGATTAGCTTTTATTTTAGCAGCTACTGTTGCTTTAATACTTTCATCCTTCACAACGACCTCACGAGGTTGACCGTTCAGTTCAAAATAGACAACTCGAGTTCCATCCACCTGAGGTTGACCCACTGAAACTAATTTAACGATTAGTGTTTTTCCAGTTTCAATCTCAATCTCAATCTCTTCGCCCAATCTTAAACCATATAAGAAAGTTGGTGTATCTAAGACAGAGACATCGCCAAATTTTTCAACCGTTGCAGTAAATTCTTTGAACACTTTTGGATACAGAGCGTACGCAATTGTATCAAAGCTTGTAATCGGTCTTCCAAGCTCTTTATATAGTTCATCACTAATCGCCTGGAAGTTGACTGGCTCAAGTAGTTCGCCTGGTCGAACAGTTATCGGTTCTTTGCCTTTTAAAATAATTTTTTGAAGCTCTTTCGGAAAACCACCAGCTGGCTGTCCTAAATAGCCTTCAAACAATTCCACTACAGAATCTGGGAAATCTAGTGATGTTCCACGAGTTAAGACATCCTCTTCCGTTAAATCATTCTGTACCATATATAAAGCCATATCCCCTACCACTTTAGAGGATGGAGTTACTTTGACAATATCCCCAAACATCTGATTCACGCGAGCATACATTTCTTTTACCCGGTCCCATTCATCCCCAAGCCCTACTGCTTTCGCTTGTTGCTGAAGATTACTGTATTGTCCACCCGGCATTTCATGTTGGTATACTTCCGTATGCGGTGCTACCATACCACTTTCAAAATCCTGATAGTATTTTCGAACATCTTCCCAGTAGTGAGAAAGCTGCTCTAACGCACCAATATTAACATCAGGCTTGCGATTTGTACCTTCAAGTGCATAATACAATGAATTAGCACTTGGCTGTGAAGTCAGGCCAGCCATCGTACTTAAAGCAACATCAACAATATCTACTCCCGCTTCAATCGCTTTTGCATAAGTATAAATTCCATTTCCACTTGTATCATGGGTATGTAAATGAATTGGAATATTAACTGTTTCTTTAAGCTCTGAAATTAAAGCGTAAGCAGCCTGCGGTTTTAATAACCCCGCCATATCTTTTATCGCTAAAATATGTGCCCCTTGCTGCTCTAATTCTTTTGCCAAAGTTTTATAATAATTCAAATCATACTTTGTTCTTGTTGGGTCTAAAATATCTCCTGTATAACAAATTGCTGCTTCTGCAATCTTACCAGTTTGCCTTACAGCATCAATCGCTACTTCCATCCCTTTAACCCAGTTTAAGCTATCAAAAATTCGGAATACATCAATACCCGCATCTGCTGATTTTTCAACAAATTCACGGATTACATTATCTGGGTAATTTTTGTACCCAACCGCATTAGCAGAACGCAATAACATTTGCAGCAGTACATTAGGCATTAATTTACGAAGGGTAAGAAGTCTTTCCCAAGGGTCCTCTTTTAGGAAGCGATAAGCCACATCAAATGTTGCACCACCCCACATTTCAAAGCTGAACATCTCTGGAAGAAGCTTTGCTGTAGGTTCAGCAATATGCTGAAGGTCCTTCGTTCGAACACGTGTAGCAAGAAGTGATTGGTGAGCATCACGGAATGTTGTATCCGTTAATAGAACCTTTTCTTGCTGTTTAATCCATTCTACTAACCCGTCTGCTCCTTTTTCATCGAGGATTTGCTTTGTTCCATTTTGATAAGGTGTACCTACCTTTAATTTAGGCTTTCTTGGAACATCAAAAACAGGACGCTTTTTCTTTTCGATGCCTGGAAAACCATTCACTGTCACATTAGCAATATATGTAAGCATTTTAGTACCACGGTCTTTGCTTACCGGGAACAAGAACAGTTCAGGTGTTTTATCGATAAACGAAGTATTATACTCTCCTGAAACAAACTTCTTGTGCTTCACAACATTTACTAAGAAAGGAATATTTGTTTTAATCCCACGAATCCTGAATTCTTGTAGGTTTCTTATCATTTTCGAAGCTGCGTGCTCGAAAGTTAAGGCATGAGTAGAAAGTTTAACGAGTAAAGAATCGTAGTATGGCGTAATAACTGCTCCAGCAAAACCATTCCCTGCATCCAAACGTACACCAAAGCCTCCACCCGAGCGATAGGCATTAATTCTACCAGTATCCGGCATAAAGTTATTTAGTGGATCTTCAGTTGTTACGCGGGATTGAATTGCATATCCGTGAATTTTAATATTCTCTTGTTCAGGTATGGCTACTACTTCGGAATGAAGAGAATGTCCTTCTGCCACAAGGATTTGAGACTGAACGATATCAATCCCTGTAATCATTTCTGTAATTGTGTGCTCGACCTGAACACGGGGATTTACTTCAATAAAATAAAATTCATCATTAGCAACGAGAAACTCTACCGTACCAGCATTTAAGTAATCGACATTTTTCATTAGGCTAACAGCAGCATCACAAATTCTTCCGCGAATCTCTTCTGAAATCGATACACACGGAGCAACTTCTACTACTTTTTGATGCCTACGTTGAACAGAACAATCTCGCTCAAAAAGGTGAACAATATTGCCATGTTCATCACCAATGATTTGTACTTCGATGTGCTTCGGGTTTTCAATAAAACGTTCTACATATACTTCATCATTCCCAAATGCAGCTTTTGCCTCTGATTTTGCACGGTCATAGGCTTGTTCAACCTCATCTAAACTCTTGACAATTCTCATACCACGGCCGCCGCCACCAAGGGAAGCTTTGATAATAATTGGGAATCCGTATTGTTTACCAAACTCAATTACGTCAGTAACATTTTCAACTGGACCATCACTACCTGGAATGACAGGAATATTAGCGACTTGCGCTTGTGTTCTTGCCTTTACCTTGTCCCCAAACATATCAAGATGCTTAGATTTTGGACCAATGAACACGATACCTTCTTTTTCACATCGTTCAGCAAAATGAATATTTTCTGATAAGAATCCATATCCAGGGTGGATCGCATCAACATCCGCATCTTTTGCGATTTCAATGATTCCATCAATATCTAAATATGCATCAATTGGTTTTTTTCCTTCTCCCACTAAGTAAGCCTCATCTGCCTTATAGCGATGATAAGAACCAGAATCTTCTTTGGAATATATTGCCACTGTACGAATATTTAATTCTGTACATGCACGGAATACTCGAATGGCGATTTCTCCCCTATTCGCAACTAGGACCTTTTCAATTTTTCTTGTCATTGAACACACCTCGTCTTCTCTGATATTTTCCATTTGGAAGCCTTAACTACTTTCATTTTAGCGATTTAAAGTATCATAGCATAAAATTGCATTAAAAACTGACAATTTACGCAATATGTAAAATAAATAATTTTGTTAATTTATTTTACAATAATTATTTCAGAGAATAAAGAGTTTTCAGGCTTTAAAACTATTTCTCGTATTATTCGAAACAACCTTCAAACCCTCTTTTTCATTAGTTTTGTACTTTTTCTCATAGTTCACAAACATTGAGACATTTACTAGGATTCCCATCGCAATAGATAATTGCAATAATGAAGATCCCCCATAGCTGACGAACGGCAGAGGGATACCCATCAATGGAAAAATACCTGAAATCCCCGCAAGATTAATGAACGTTTGAATCCCAATCATGCCGGATATACCGATTGCTAGTAAACTACCAAAAGGGTCCTTCCCTTTTAAGGCAATGAAGATCCCTTTCAAGACAATAAATGCTAATGAGAGAATGACAAACGCAACACCGAATACACCTAATTCCTCGGCAATAATAGCCATGATGAAGTCTGTATGAGGTTCAGGCAGATAACCAAGTTTTTGCACACTTTGTCCAAGTCCAAGACCATTAACGCCTCCACTACCAATTGCATAATAGGAGTTAATAAGGTGATATCCTCCATCCTCCGCCACACCATCTGCAAATGGATTCGTGAGGACAGAAAATCTTTCTAAACGCTCCATTGAAAATATTTCATCCTTTAAGATAAAGACAAATGGGCTAAATAATATTAAACCTAGAAGGGCTAATTTTAAAATAGTTTTGAAATTCATTCCCGATGAAACAATAATCATGCCTGAAATCATGACAATAATTGCCGTAGTCCCGAAATCTGGCTGCAAAGCAACTAAAGCACAGACTAACACGATAAAAGCTAGAGGTGGTAATACCCCTTGGTTAAACTGATTTATGTATGGTTGTTTTTTAGCATAAACAGCTGATAAATACACAATGACAGCTATTTTTACGAACTCTGAGGGCTGCAAACGAAGCGGTCCAAATTCATACCAACTCTGTGCATTCCCGGCAACAGTACCAAACTTAAATATTCCTATCAGTGAAATTAATGATAATAACACAATTGTACCGAGTATTTTATTATTTAGATAGAGCTTATACGGGACGAACGCAAAAAATATAAATACCAACGCTCCAGCAATCAAGAAAATCTTTTGTCGAACAAAGAAATGATCACTTTCATAACCATATCTTTGAATGGCCGTCACCATACTTGCACTGTAAACCATAACTAGTCCAAATATTGCTAGTAAGACAACTACTATGATGAGTGAGTAATCGTATGATTTAAGGATTTTTTTTAACATACTTTATCTTCCTTATCCGTATTATCAATTTTTCTACTACAAGGTGAGTCCCTTCATGATAGGACCTAACTTTATAGGTACAGTAAAAATAAAAGTCTTTCCAGATGAAAACAGCCTTATGTAAAAAAACTCAAACGATCTTTCATTGACGTTTGAGTTTTTTATTTATTATTTTTTTTGTGATGCTTCATGCAGAGCAGAAAGTTCTCTTTCCAATTCAGCTAAAATAGCTTTTCCTTCTTTATCCTCAATTAATCCGAGGCGAACAGCAAAATCTATCTCACGTGATAACCCAAACATTTGCGTGTCCAAAACCTCTTCATATAGAGGACATTGCGGCATTGTTAAGTTATCCATCTGCACTTTTATAAGCTTCAATATTTTATCAGCGTCAGCCTTTAACAAGGCATTGGCTTTTTCTTGATGATCTACTATCATTTCAGACGCCAACCTTGATCCCCCCGTTTCCGAGCGATTATCCTATCTATAAATTTTAACTGCAAAAGATGAAAATTGCAAGAACAATAGGGACTATCGCTACTTTTTTCCAAAAATATCTTAAAAAGTCTGAAGATATGACAATTTGCAATATTATCGTTATACTTAATCTATTGATAAATAGGAGGCAACCATGGAATCAATCGTACTTATCTCCGGCAAAGTAAAATATAGCATAACCTTAGATCCTAGCGTATGGATTTTTGATGACAGAAAGCAAGAATTGCATTCATTTTTCCATGACGAAAAAGAAGAAAAAGATTCACTAGAAGAATACACAAAAGAAGTTTCTAAGCATTGGGATCGCGAAATTATCGAAGGTGCAATCGTTCCACCAACCTTGAAGACTGAAAAGAAATTTATAAAAGAAGAATTAATCACTGGCACGTTCTGTATTCCTTTTGAGCCATTTTTAAAAAATGCTGAAGTTCTAGAAGAGGCAAGCCATCTGATTATAATCTCGGATGAAGGTGAAGTAAAACTTCCATTAGAAATTGCTGAACAAATGGTTTTAGGTTTCTCTATAGATGGAAAACCATTGCGAGAAGATGGTCCGGTCCATTGCTATTATGGGGATGGCTCTAATTTTAACAATCCAATTAGAAACGTGAAAGAATTTCGTGTAGAATAAAAACTTCCACCTTTGTGATGGAAGTTTTTTTTGTTTACAATAAATCTGCTGCGAGCTGTGCAAGTCCTGAACGTTCACCTTTAAATAACTTTACATGACCGGAAATGGTTTCATTTTTAAACTTTTCCACAACGTATGTAAGGCCGTTGTTATAGGCATCTAGGTATGGGTGGTCGATTTGCTCTGGGTCACCCATCAAGACAATTTTGCTTCTTTCCCCTACTCTCGTCAAAATCGTTTTTACCTCATGCTTCGTTAAATTTTGCGCTTCATCGATAATTATGAATTGGTCAGGAATGCTTCTACCGCGAATATAAGTTAAGGCTTCTACTTCGATAGACCCCATCCCAGCCAAAATTGCGTCTAACTCCCCAGGCTTTTTCACATTAAACAAGTACTCCAAATTATCATATATCGGTTGCATCCACGGGCGAAGCTTCTCTTGCTTTTCCCCTGGTAAAAAACCAATATCTTTCCCAACTGGTACGATTGGTCTTGCAACTAATAATTTTTTGTAATCCCCAAAATCCTCTGTTTGCATAAGTCCAGAGGCTAACGCCAGTAATGTTTTCCCAGTTCCTGCTTTACCTATAAGCGTAACTAATGAAATATCTTTTCTTAGTAAAAGCTCAATCGCCATTGTTTGGTGCACATTTCGGGAGCGAATTCCCCAAATATGATCATGGTCAAATACAAGCTTTCGTATCATTTTTCCTGTTTGGTCTACCATTCCAATTGCAGAAGACGAAGAACCTAATGTATCCTTCATGATCAAGAATTGGTTGGGGTAAAGTGTAAGATTAGGAAATTCAAATGCTGGAATCTCCTTTTTTTCATAAAAACTATTCAGTAATGTAATATCAACAAATTGCTCAAGAACGCCAGTATAAATATGATCATTTTCAACTACCCTATCACTTAAGAAATCCTCAGAATAAAGGCCAATTGCGTCTGCCTTGACTCTCACTAATGTATCTTTACTAACTAAAATTACCCTTCTTCCTTCCAACTTCGTGTCTTCTTCGAGGGATAAATTTTTGGCAACTGCCAGAATACGATTATCATTTGTCTTTTCTACAAAAATATCCTGTAGCTGGTGGAATGATCGATGATTCAATTCAATTCGTAAAGCACCGCCATTTTCAAGAGGAATTTTCTCATGCAGTTTCCCGTTTTGTCTTAAGCCATCAATGAGTCTGGATACTTGTCTCGCGTTTCTGCCGATCTCATCCATATTACGCTTTTTGGAATCGACTTCTTCGAGTACTACTGCTGGAATTACTACTTCATTGTCTTCAAATGAAAAGATGGAGTACGGGTCCTGTAACAAGACATTCGTATCTAACACATATATTTTTGTCATCCATTGCCTCCTGCTCCTCTTAGGTCTTTGTTTGTAGGTTTATCCCATTGGATAGGTAGAGCTTTTGTAAAATATATGATTTTTCGAATAAAGATAGAAGAAGTTTTACACAATAAACATAATGAATCATTACAGATTTTCCATTAATTATGATTTTGATTAGCAACTTTTGGAGGTGTATTACCATATGAAGAAAGGGTTCATTTTCATTTTACTTTTAGCACTTATTTCTGGGTGTGGAGCGAATAATAACAATGCCAACGAAGGAAACAATAATCAGGATAATAAACCTTTAAACGTCAAAAATTCAACCATTCAAAATGTCGACCGCCAAACTGGTCAAGAAATATCCGAGCATCTTGTTGATTTAGCAACTAGCATTCCGGATGTGAATGATGCTACCGCCGTTGTACTAGGAAGATATGCAATTGTAGGCATTGATGTAAAAGAAAACATCGAACGTTCTGAAGTAGGTGCCATTAAATATTCTGTGGCAGAGAGCCTAAAACACGACCCACACGGAGCACGCGCTATAGTCGTCGCTGACCCTGATATGACAGCTCGTATTGGTGAAATAGCCGATGATATTCGTAACGGCGAGCCTATACAAGGAATTATCAATGAGCTTGCTGATATTTCGGGCCGATTAATGCCTGAGGTACCAGCCGATATCATTGATCCTGATGCGAAGAAAAATCAAGTGGATGAACAGAAAGAAAAACTAAATAATTCAGAAACTAAGAAATTAGAGAAAGAACAAAATGACCAATCCAATAATCATATGGATTAAACTACAATTTCAAAGTAAATAACTAAAGGAGCTTAACCCCAAAACGGTTAAGCTCCTTCTATTTTTTCGAGTTGTAGGACGTTCTTCTAATTGAAGCTAGGACAATTATGAATTGAATGTTATACTAAAAAACAAGTTAGTTATTCATGAAGAGGTGTTATCATGAGAGTTAAATGTGTCATATGTGATCAAATTCAATCAATTGAAGATGATTCATTTCAAGCGAAACGATTAAGAAACCGCCCTATCCATACATTTATGTGTAAACCATGCGAAGAAAGAATTACAGAGAAAACAAACCAAAGAATCGCCACTGGAAACTTCAGGCTTTATCGTTCAAATAGCGAAGACGATGAATGGTAATTAGAAAAGTTCAAAGAGCGCCCGCCTATCGGCTAGTGCTAAACAAAAATCCGCTCCCCTTTAAAAGAGAGCGGATTTTTACATTTAAACGGGATAATTGCGGTACCGTTCTGGCTGCTGATTGATTTGATCAAGCATTACTTCGATCAGTTCTCGAGGAAATCTCTGTTTTTTTCTCTCTCCCTCATGTTCGAACTGAACATAATACATCTCGTTATCCTTGGTGACTTCAATGTTTGTAAGGGAATGGTCATCCTTCAACATATCATAAAACGTTTTTTCGGTTTCAACTGCAGCCGTGTCATCAGGACGTTCATCGATAACGACTTTAATCGTTAACCAGTTATAAAGCGCATCTTGTAATGAATTCATAAAGCTTCCCCTTTATACTTCATTTCCTTGGCTTTGCTGTTTCTTTTCTTGATGTAAACGGATTTTGTAAATAATCAAGATTAAAGCAGCCACTACAAGCCCTTCGGCAATTGGTAAAAAGACAGCAAAGAATGTAAGGATTGTACATCCTAATGCTAAAAAGGAGTAGATGACTACATTTTTTAACATTGGTAGCTTTCTGGCAAACCCTAGTTTATATACGACCACACATAGAAGAATAATCGTAATATAGAGCAGCCACATACCTAACTTTGGGTTTTCATTCACTTTAAACAGCGCAGCGAAAAACGTCAGACGTTCAGTAATATCCATTCTCCTATACTCCCCTTTAAAGCACTAGTTCATTTCAACAGCTTTCTTTTTCTTCGTAACTCTTTCTCTTTCACCTTTTTCAAGGATTTTCTTACGAAGACGAATTGATTCTGGTGTAACTTCACAGTACTCATCATCATTTAAATACTCTAATGATTCTTCTAGAGTCATGATTCTTGGTTTCTTCATTACATTCGTTTGATCTTTTGTAGCTGAACGAACATTCGTTGCATGCTTCACTTTTGTGATATTAACTGTAAGATCATTTTCTCTGTTATGTTCTCCAACGATCATACCTTCGTAGATTTCTGTTCCTGCATCTACAAAGATAACTCCACGGTCTTCAACCTGCATAATTCCGTAAGTTGACGCTTTTCCTGTTTCCATTGAAACAAGTACACCTTGACGACGTCCTCCAACTTGACCTTGAGCCATTGGTTGGTAGCTATCGAATGTATGATTAATGATACCAAATCCACGAGTTAACGTTAAGAATTCAGTTGTATAACCAATTAATCCACGTGCTGGAACCATAAAGATTAGTCGAACTTGACCTGAACCATTATTAATCATATCAAGCATTTCGCCTTTACGGGCACCCATTGACTCCATGATTGCACCTGTGTTTTCTTCAGGTACATCAATTTGTACACGCTCTACAGGCTCACAACGTACTCCATCAATAACTTTAACAATTACTTCTGGCTTACTTACCTGAAGCTCATAGCCTTCACGACGCATATTTTCAATTAGGATGGATAAATGTAACTCACCACGACCAGAAACAACCCATGCATCTGGAGAATCTGTATTTTCAACACGTAAGCTTACATCTGTTTGTAATTGAGCACGTAGACGCTCTTCGATTTTTCTTGCCGTCACGAACTTTCCTTCGCGACCAGCGAATGGACTGTTATTAACTAGGAATGTCATTTGTAGAGTTGGTTCATCAATTCTTAAAACCGGTAGTGCTTCTTGGTGTTCAACAGGACATACAGTCTCACCAACGTTAATGTCTTCCATTCCAGATACAGCTACTAGATCACCTGCAACAGCTTCTTGTATTTCTTCACGCTTTAGACCGAAGAAACCAAAGATCTTTGTTACACGGAATTGTTTTACAGAACCGTCTAACTTCATTAATGCAACCTGTTGTCCAACTTTCATTGTACCACGGAAAACACGTCCGATACCAATTCTTCCCACATAGTCATTGTAATCAAGTAATGCTACTTGGAATTGAAGTGGCTCTTCACGATTATCCACTGGCGCAGGAATATGGTCTACAATTGTGTCATATAAAACCTGCATGTTTTCATCTTGCTTCTCAGGATCTGCACTTGCAGTACCGTTAATAGCTGAAGCATAAACAACCGGGAACTCTAATTGGTCTTCGTTTGCATCTAATTCGATGAACAAATCAAGTACTTCATCAATTACTTCAGTTGGACGTGCAAAGTCACGGTCAATTTTGTTTACAACTACAATTGGTGTTAAGTTTTGCTCTAAAGCTTTCTTTAGAACGAAACGAGTTTGTGGCATACAACCTTCATATGCATCTACAACTAGTAGCACACCATCTACCATTTTCATGATACGTTCAACTTCTCCACCAAAATCAGCATGTCCTGGTGTATCGAGAATGTTAATTCTTTTGTCTTTATATTGAATCGCTGTATTTTTCGCTAAAATCGTGATTCCACGTTCTCTTTCAATGTCGTTCGAATCCATTGCACGTTCTTCCACGTGTTCATTCGTACGGAAAGTACCAGATTGTTTTAACAATTGGTCAACCAAAGTTGTTTTCCCGTGGTCAACGTGGGCAATGATCGCGATGTTGCGAATATCTTCTCTTAGTTTCAAAAATTCCACTCCTACCTTTATTCAATCTAAAACTTTATTTATATTTTGCAGTCTAACTGAAATATTATAACACATTTGTTGTAGAAACCTAATAGCTTTTTATGTAAAATATAAATGAATAGAGCTTTTTTTCGGAAAATAAGGGGGATTTGACATGAATCAAATCAAGTGGCCATTTTTATTTTTAGCATTAGCAGCTGTTGTATGCTTGATGGGGACAGGCATTGCCGTTAGTTATAGAAGTCCTATCGGAATTATTCTTACATTAGTCGCTTTTATATTTGTGATGGGATTTGGCTTCAAAACGAAAAAGAAAATGCGCGAAAGCGGGAAATTATAAATTATTGTAAAAGTAAAAGGAAAACCGGGCTTCCCCAGTTTTCCTTTTACCATTCTTTGCCCTGTAAATAGTTCTCCAGGATTGATTTATGTAAGCCTGGCTTAGAAATAAAGATAGAGTTTTGTTGCAATATCTGTATTGGTTCTCCTTTAAGTGTAGTTGAGACCCCTCCAACCTCTTCCATTAAAATAAGACCCGCAGCAAAATCCCATGGTGATAATCTCATCGTAATGTAAGCATCTAGTCTCCCAGCTGCCACTTGAGCAATTTCAATTGCAGCAGACCCATACGACCTCGTTCCACGAACATCCCTTACTAAGGTTCCTAATATTAATGGATCGATTCTCCGATTCGGTGTAACCCAAGTTGCATTTAAGCCAATTATTGCCTCTGAAACCGAAACCTCATTTAATTTTGGTAATGCTTTATCATTAAAATGGGCACCTTTTCCCTTTACAGCATGATATAACTCATCATGAACGACATCATAAATAAGTCCGATCTTGCCAACTCCGTTCTCATAAATTCCGATTGAAATAGCAAAATTTCTTTGCTGGTGCACAAAGTTCATCGTTCCATCGATTGGGTCAATAATCCAAACGACGCCACCTAATTCTTCAAGTTCATCCCCGTTTCCTTCTTCTCCTAATATACGATGCTCTGGAAACTGCTGATTAATTTTTGTAATAAAGAACTGTTCTGTCTCTTTATCGATATTAGTAACAAGATCATTTGCATTTGATTTCGTTTCAATATTTAACGTCGTTTGGAAGGATTTCTTAATCCGTTCTCCGGCCTCTTTAATCCAGCTTTTCGCATAAATTAAGATTTCATTTTCATGCACCGCTCATCAGCTTCCTATCTTTGTATATTTTCTACTTATTAATAGGGTAATGGATCTCAGTGTACGGTTCAACTTATATTACTTTTCCCTAGCCCGAAAAATAAAAAACGAATTCCCTCTTATATCTTAGGAATTCGTTCTATGAAGTATTGTCCAAATCACCGCTCATATTATCCATATTTACAGTTCTCCTTGGTTCATAGAGCTCTTAATTTTAAAAGTTCCGTTCTAATTTTTTCAAGCTTCGCTTTACTTTTTACCTTTTGAGTTTCATTATTGTCAGCCATTGCATCAAAAAGAGTAAGAAGCTCATAATCCATTTCAAGTCTTAACATCGCTTTTCGTTCTTTTTCAGGATCTTTCTTAGTTAAAGAATTCATTAGTTGTTTCAATCCACTTCACCCCTTTCAATTCTTTTAATATCTTATGAGGGTATTTTTTATATGCAACAAATTTGTGTTATTGCCTAAACCTGGCGAATTTTCGGGTTCGAGCCTTCTTCTTTTCCGAATAATCCACAATATGCTACAATATTTGACATAGATTAAGGAGGGAGAAACATGACTTTTTCAGGATTTACTGTTCAAGATTTTGATGTTTTTAAAATAGATGGCTTTGAACCACGAATGGATGCATTAAAGACTACTATTAGACCTAAGCTAGAAGCTCTCGGTCAACACTTTGCTCCAACTTTGGCGACTATGACTGGGACAGAAATGTTTGCTCATGTAGCTAAGCACGCAAGGAGAACTGTAAATCCCCCAAAGGATACTTGGGTGGCTTTTGCAAGTAATCCTCGTGGGTATAAAATGTTGCCACATTTTCAAATTGGTTTATGGGAAACACATGTATTCATTTGGTTTGCTGTCATTTATGAAGCACCTAATAAGGAAGAACTCGGGCAGAAATTAGCTAAAAAGGTTAATGCGATTTATAAAGAGACGAGCAAGGACTTTGTTTGGTCTGGTGATCATATGAAGCCTGATGTATCTTTCCATAGTGAATTATCTAAGGAAGAATTAAAAGCGATGTTTGAGCGCCTACAAACTGTGAAAAAAGCAGAAATTTTATGCGGCTATCAAATTCCGAGAGAAAAGTGTGTAGCTATGTCAACTGAGGAATTTATTAATAAGGTTGAAAGTGTGTTTAATGAATTACTACCCCTCTATAAATTGGCTTAAACTTTTATAAAATAGGTTTGATGCCCAATTATGGCAATATAGCTTGCTTTTAGAACGCATCGATAAAAACATATCAAAAAAGGCTGTTCCTAAACGACCTTATAGGTCCTTCGGAACAGCCTTTCTTTACTTACATTTTTATTTTTTGTCCACTTTCAGCATCTATTGCTTTTTTGATGGTACGATACGAGGAATAACCACTTATCTCTTCAAATTCACCGCAGAGTTTTTTTTCTTCTGCTTTACTTGGGACAATTTCTTTAAAACGACGATAAGCACTCATTAACCTATCCCGTTCAATCCCTTTTTCATAAGCTGCTTCAATGTGTTCAAAAAATTTTATAACATCGACGATCTCTTCGGTCGACCAATGATAATCAATCGGATATTGATATTCCATTTTTTCACCTGCTTCATATTATAACTATTGTGATTGTATCGATCTGCCTTATAAATTGCAAATCATTTTTATCCATATTTTTCAATCCAACAAACCTTGATTTCATGAGTTATTTTCCTTTGAAGATCGAAAACTAAATATTATTAAATATTTTTCTATGCACAGAAAATGAATAATGCTATAATTCATTTGTTTTATTTCTTTATTAAAACGAACAGACAACAAAGAATTGAAAATTTGTAAAGAGGTGTGGAAGAAATTTGTCACAATTTGAAACTCCGCTTTTTAGTGGATTACTTGAACATGCAAAAAAGAATCCAATTCAATTTCATATACCCGGTCATAAAAAGGGTGCAGGAATGGACCCTGATTTCAAAAACTTTATTGGAGAAAATGCATTATCCATCGATCTGATTAATATCGGACCATTGGACGACTTGCACGCTCCTAAAGGGATTATCAAACAAGCTCAAGATTTGGCTGCTGAAGCTTTTGGTGCGGATTATACATTCTTTTCGGTCCAAGGTACTAGCGGAGCAATCATGACCATGGTGATGGCAGTATGTGGCCCTGGAGACAAAATCATCGTACCTCGTAATGTACATAAATCAGTCATGTCAGCGATTATTTTCTCAGGTGCGATACCTGTCTTTATTCATCCAGAAGTCGATGAGCGCTTAGGGATCTCCCACGGGATCACTACAGAGTCAGTTGAGAAAGCATTGGAACAACATCCAGATGCAAAAGGAATACTGGTTATTAATCCAACTTATTTTGGAATCTCTGCTGATTTAAGAAAAATTGTTGAAATTGCTCATTCACATAATGTGCCTGTCTTAGTTGATGAAGCACATGGTGTTCATATTCACTTCCATGAAGAATTGCCGATGTCCGCAATGCAAGCTGGGGCGGATATGGCTGCAACCAGCGTTCATAAGCTTGGTGGCTCAATGACTCAAAGTTCTATTTTGAATGTTAGAGGCAACCTTGTTTCTCCAAAACGAGTACAATCCATATTAAGTATGTTAACGACGACATCCACTTCATACTTACTATTGGCCTCTTTAGATACTGCACGTAAGCAACTTGCGATAAAAGGTCACGAACTGATTGATAGAACCATTCAATTGGCTAATTATATTCGTAATGAAATCAATGAAATGGAGCATCTATTTTGCGTCGGGGAGGAAATTCTCGGTTCAAAAGCAACGTTCGATTATGACCCAACCAAATTGATTATCTCTGTAAAAGAACTTGGCATTACTGGATTTGAAGTCGAAAAATGGCTAAGAGGAATGTACAATATTGAAGTTGAACTTTCCGACCTGTATAACATTCTTTGTATTGTCACACCTGGTGATACGAAAAACGAAGCCGACATTTTATTAAAGGCACTTCGCGAGCTATCAACAATGCGTATTGAAAAAACGCAGGCACTTGATGCTAAGGTACTGTTACCGGATATTCCATTACTCTCTTTAACACCTAGAGATGCATTTTATGCAGAAACTGAGCTTGTTCCATTTGATGAATCAGAAGGAAGAATTATTGCTGAGTTTATTATGGTATACCCACCAGGTATTCCAATTTTCATCCCTGGTGAAATTATCACAAAGGATAATCTCCTTTACATTAAGAAAAATATTGAAGCTGGCCTCCCTGTTCAAGGACCAGAGAACTTTGATGCACGTATGCTAAGAGTAATAAAAGAACATAAGGCAATCGAATAACATTAAAATCGGCATTATTGCCGATTTTTTTATGTCTTATTTTTCATAAAAAAACTTAAATGTGTTATACAATTTATCCTTGAAATATTAATAGTGTTATATTATTATTGATTTATAGATAATTAAACGTTTTCAAAATCGTTGTTTCCTTAATAAAATCCCTACTTTTTATTATGGGAAGCAATAATTAAAATAAATTATAAATAAAGGATCTTACAAAGGAGAAGTGAGAAAAATGGGCACTATCGTTTGCCAGACATGTGAGGCTACTATCGATCATTTTGAAGATGAAAAGGTAACTGTCCTTTACGCAAAGTGTGGATGCTGTGACTCTCCAAAAGAAGAAAAATAATTTCTATTCCTTTATTTACACGGAGCACTCAAAGAAGTGCTCTTTTTTTATGTTCAGAATTTTTTATTCTCGCATCAAATGATATTTTTTTACTTGGCATATCTCCGTCCAGCTCCATAAGGAAATCATCGATAGCTTTTAGTTGGAGCGCCAATCGCCTAGCAAACTTCAGGTCCCCAGGTAAAAATTGAAGTGCATTTTTACTACCTACCATAAGTCAATTGTAAATTGCTTGCAATTCAAATTTCCTTTATAGAAAGAACAGGCCCTTCCAGTTTGTACGGCGATGTTCAAGACGCTTGCGCTTTTGTACTTGTCACCCCTTTCAAAACTTTGCTAGAATATAATTGTATTAAAATTGATAAAAATGTATGGGAGAATTGGGGGAAGCAAAATGTCTAGTCATGCATACATAAAGCTCGTACCTTCATCTGAAAAGGGAAGCGTTACCACTGAAGATGTTATTGAATTGTTTCAGTATTATAAGGATATAACCGGAAAAACAGGGAAACAACTCGATTGGCAATATGGGGAAGCCTCTTTTCCTTATGAAATCAAAGAAAAACCTGAAGGAAAAGGCAAATGGTTTTATCTTAAATCAGAACAACACAATTATCATATCATGCTTCTCGGTGTTGATAATGAGCTTGTGCGTGATGAAGACGGTACAGAACGAGAGCAAACTTATATCCAAATTACCCTCCCTGAAACATCAACCTTTGGGGATAAAGGAAAGGCAAATGAATTTAGTAAATTCCTTGCCAAAAAGCTCAAAGGGGAATTACATTTATTTAACGGAAGAATCATGTATTTTTATCCTAGAAAATGACCGAAGAGGACGACACATTTACTGTCGTCTTCTTTTATCAATTTAGAGTTTTAATTAAGTCTGTATCCACAATTTGATACCCCTTTCCTTCAAATCCTCTAACAATATCAGCGAGCGCATCATTGGTCCATTTCCGGTCGTGCATGAGTAAATTTGCCCCATTATGAAGAAATGGTGAATTGACCATTATTTCTGTGATGGCATCCTTAGATTGAAACTCTGGAACCCAATCGTATCCGTATGTCCAATTCATCATAACCATTTTCTCTTTTGCTGCAATCTTTCTTGAGACATCTGTATTTTCTCCGAAAGGAGCTCGGAAAAATTTTGGCCTTTCACCAATAATCTTTTCAACTCGGTCATTTAACGAAACAATTTCTCGGTACTGTTCCTTTTCCGTTAATTCCGCTAAATGACTGTGAGAATAGGTGTGATTTCCAATCGGAAATCCTAAATCATGAATTTGCTTAAGAACCTTTGCTTCTTCTTCTGTATCAATAAAATGCCCATTTACAAAAAATATTGCTTTAACACCTAAAAATTTAAGCGTATTTGCCATCTCTAGAGCATACTTATCGGGTGCATCATCAATTGTCAATAACACAACCTTTTGATTTGCATCTCCTATCGGCTCCACAGCCCACGAGGTAGGATTAATACGATAAAGAGGTTCCTTTTGTACAGATACAACTGTCTCATCTTCTGGTAAAGACTCATCCACTGACTCTAATGCTTCTTCTTGTAAAAGCGTGGCACTTTTCTCTACTTTTTCTACATTAGTCGCTTCAGCTTCTTTACTAAATAACTCCTCTTTGTTACTACATCCAAATAGCAATAAAATAATGAGCACTGCAAGTATTTTCTTCAAAGCTGTCACCTCAAGATTGTCATTGTCTATTATTATTGTAAGCAAATAAGAGACTTTCGGCTAGAACTGATTCAAGGTGACGTGAATCGAGCTATAAAGTATTAAGCTAGCTAGGGTAATTAATAGAGTCTTCTTCGTTGATTTTAGAATATAATTTCCTAAAATCACAGCTATATAGACGAAAACGAAAAACATTAAAATATTGTAAATAATTTGGTCGTCCTTTGACAGCCACTCAGTCAAAGTATAGCCACTCCAAAGTATTAAATGTAATAAAAGGACAACGTAATTCTTCAAAACAACCACCTACTAATTATTTTTCAGACCAAGTTAAAAGGAAAAATTACTATTCCTGCTTGAAAATCAACCTTAAAAACAAACTACTATTATTAGTGTATGACAAATTTGCAAATGATATTTTTCATTTCTTTAACATTTGGATGACATTGCCTTTTTTGGTTATCCTCTATGTTACTATAAAAGAAAATTGGAATTTGAAATTTATGTAATCTGCAGTGCAATTGATCGATAATTTATTGAAGGAAATGTGAGGCTATGCTATGAAGGTCTTGCCAATAATATTGATGGCCCTATTCTTATCTACTTCATGCGCGAACAACGAAGACGCCCCTTTAGATTTGGACAGTAGTATGAAGCAAATTATTTTTTTATCTGATGAAACAGAATCTGTTAATCTGCAAACGGAAGCCCCCTACTACAATGCGATAATTGAATTGAGACAACAATTCCCGAACGAATTCAAAAACATGAAAACCTTATCTCCAAATAAAGTAGAGGATTATTTTGATTCCATTGAAATAAAAGAATGTCCAGCTCTCTTAGTCATCCAGAACGACAAGGTTTTAGTAAAAATTGTAGGTGAAAGTAGTAAAGAAGAAATCATTCAACCCGTTGAAGCAGCCCTAACTAATTGATTCCATACAAAAAGTCCTTCTCAATTCATCGAGAAGGACTTTTTCATTCTTATTCGGTGTTTTGGTAATGATTGTGTTTTTTCTCGTAAATGTCCAACGGCCGACATTTACACCTCCTATGAGGTTCCTATTCACACATTATTTTTGCTCGGCACTTTTCGCGGCCATCGGTCTTTTAATTGAGTTTAAATTTGAAATGCACTTACCAAGTTATAACTCAAAAGCAACAATGTTTGCGAAAAGAGCCTTCTTATTTAATGATATGGATTGGGCTACCTAGAGCAACTTCTGCAGCTTCCATTGTAATTTCACCTAAAGTTGGGTGAGCATGGATAGTTAGAGCTAAATCTTCAGCTGTCATACCCGCTTCGATTGCTAAACCAAGTTCAGCGATCATATCAGAAGCACTTGGACCAGCAATTTGTGCACCAATTACTAATCCATCTTCTTTACGAGTTACAAGCTTAACAAAACCGTCTGTGCTATCAAGCGCTAATGCACGACCGTTTGCAGCAAATGGGAATTTCGCAACAACTACTGCAATTCCTTCATCCTTCGCTTGCTTTTCTGTATAACCAACTGTTGCAAGTTCTGGGTCAGAGAATACAACTGCAGGGATTCCAAGATAATCAATTTGTGCATTGTGTCCAGAAATAGCTTCAGCAGCAATTTTACCTTCGTAAGAAGCTTTATGTGCAAGCTGTGGTCCTGGAACAATATCACCGATTGCATAGATGTTAGGGATATTTGTGCGGCATTGGTTATCAATGTTGATTACACCACGATCAGTCATTTGAACACCAACTTGCTCAAGACCCATTTCATCTGTATTTGGACGACGTCCAACTGTTACTAAAACATAATCTGCTTCAATTGTTACTTCTTCACCTTTTGCTTCATAAGTAACTACAACGCCATCTTCTTTTTCAACAACACCTTTAGCAAGTGCTTTTGTTACGATTTCAGCGCCTTTTTTCTTCAGGTTACGTTGAACGATAGATGTCATTTGCTTTTCGAACGCACCAGCAAATAACTCTTCGCTTCCTTCAAGAATTGTTACTTCAGTTCCGAAGTTAGCATAAGCAGTTCCAAGCTCAACACCGATTACTCCACCACCGATAATAACTAATTTCTTAGGAATTTCAGGTAAGCTTAAAGCACCAGTAGAATTGATAACACGATTCGTATACTTGAAAGTAGGAATCTCAATCGGACGAGAACCAGTTGCGATAATCGCATTCTTAAATTTATAAGTTTGTGCAGAATTATCATCCATAACACGAATTGTATTCGCATCAACGAAATAGCCTTCTCCACGTACGATTTCAACCTTATTTCCTTTTAAAAGGCCTTCAACACCGCTAGTTAGCTTGTTAACAACGCTAGATTTCCATTCTTGAACCTTTGTGAAGTCAACTGTTACGTTTTCAGCTTTAATTCCAAGAGACTCTGAATGTAATGCTGTTTCATAACGGTGACCAGCTGAAATTAACGCTTTCGAAGGAATACATCCAACGTTAAGACAAACACCACCAAGGTTTCCTTTTTCTACGATTGTAACTTTTTGTCCAAGCTGAGCTGCACGAATTGCAGCTACATAACCACCAGGACCTGCCCCTAAGACAAGAGTATCTGTTTCAATAGGAAAATCGCCAACTACCATTTTATTACCCCTCCATTAACATTAATTCTGGGTCATTTAATAAACGCTTAATATGGTTTAGAGCATTTTGAGCTGTAGCACCATCGATCATTCGGTGGTCAAAGCTTAAAGATAAAGCAAGAACAGGAGCAGCTACAATTTCACCATCTTTAATGATTGGCTTCTCTGCAATACGACCGATTCCAAGAATCGCAACTTCTGGATGGTTGATTACTGGAGTAAACCATTGTCCACCAGCAGAACCAATATTAGAAATTGTGCAAGATGCACCTTTCATTTCGTCCGGAGCTAATTTACCATCACGAGCTTTAACTGCAAGTTCATTAATTTCTGCAGAGATATTGAATACAGACTTACGGTCAGCATCCTTTACAACTGGAACTAATAAACCTTTTTCAGTATCTGCTGCAATACCGATATTGTAGTAGTGCTTATGAATGATTTCACTTGTTGCATCATCTAATGATGTATTTAGTGCTGGATACTCACGTAATGCACTTGTTAAAGCTTTTACTACGTAAGGAAGGAATGTAAGCTTAATTCCTTTGTTAGCAGCTACTTCTTTGTACTTCTTACGGCTTGCTACAAGCTTCGTAACATCTACTTCATCCATTAAAGTAACGTGTGGAGCTGTATGCTTAGAGTTAACCATCGCCTTAGCAATCGCCTTACGGATACCGCTCATTTTTTCACGTGTTTCAGGATATTGACCTGCAGGAATTGGAGCTGCTGCTGGTTTTGCAGTTTCTGCTTGTGCAGCTGTTGCTTCTTGAGTTGTTGCAGCCGCTGCTGGTGCTGCTCCACCATTTAAGAATGTATCGATATCATCTTTAAGTACACGACCATTGTCGCCAGAACCACTCACTTGACGAATATCTACACCTTTATCACGTGCATATTTACGAACTGAAGGCATTGCGATAATGCGACGGCTTGGATCGCTTGAGTCAGCGTTTGCTGCTGTAGCTGCAGGTGCTGACTCTTCCGCTTTTGCAGTTGCTGCTTCTGCAGGTGCATCATGGCCTTCGTCACCTTTAAATTTAAGATCTTCATATCCTGGTGCATCGAAGGTAATAAGTACTTGACCTACTGTCGCTACTGTACCTTCTTCAACTAGTACTTCTAGAACTGTTCCTTCTACTGGAGATGGAATTTCAACGACTGCCTTATCATTTTGAACCTCACAAAGCACGTCATCTTCTTGAACTTTATCACCTGGTTTTACAAACCATTTTACGATTTCACCCTCATGGATACCTTCACCAATATCCGGCAATCTAAATTGGAAAGCCATTGATTCATCCTCCTAAAATTCATGTTTGTTTGCTGTTCCGATCAAATTTAAGGGTAAATGGAAGCCCATTTCCCTTAAACCCTTTTAATATTTGAAACTAACGATTCTAATTAAAATTAGAAATTAAGTACTTTTTTACTTGTTTCAATAATATCTTGTACGTTAGGAAGCCATACAGATTCAGCTTCCGGGAAAGCAAATACTGTATCTGGAGCTGCAACACGTAATACTGGAGCTTCTAGGCTAAGGATTGCACGGTCGTTAATTTCTGCAACTACATTAGCTGCTACACCAGCTGATTTTTGTGCTTCCTGTACAACAATTGCGCGGCCTGTTTTTTCAACAGAAGCAATGATTGTATCAATATCAAGTGGGCTTACTGTACGTAAATCTACTACTTCAACAGAGAAACCTTCTTTTTCAAGCTCTTCTGCTGCCTTGATTGATTCATGAACCATTGCACCATAAGTAATAATAGAAAGATCTGAACCTTCACGCTTCACTTCTGCTTTTCCTAGTGGAATCGTGTATTCGCCTTCAGGTACTTCTTGTCTGAATGAACGATAAAGCTTCATATGCTCAAGGAAAATAACCGGATCGTTATCACGAATTGCAGAAATTAATAGACCTTTTGCATCGTAAGGTGTTGATGGAATAACAACTTTTAAACCTGGTTGTTGAGCCATTAAGCCTTCTAAGCTATCTGCGTGCATTTCTGGTGTATGTACACCACCACCAAATGGTGAACGGATTGTAACAGGTGCATTATAACGGCCGCCAGAGCGATAACGCATACGCGCTAATTGACCAGAAATAGAATCCATTACTTCATATACGAAACCAAAGAACTGGATTTCAGGAACAGGACGGAAGCCTTGTAAACTTAGACCAACTGCCAATCCACCGATACCAGATTCAGCTAGAGGCGTGTCAAATACACGATCTTCGCCGAATTCTTGTTGAAGACCTTCAGTAGCACGGAAAACCCCGCCGTTAACGCCTACGTCTTCTCCGAAAATTAATACGTTCGGATCATTTCGTAATTCAGTACGTAACGCATCCGTGATTGCTTGAATCATTGTCATTTGCGCCATGGCTTACTTCGACTCCTTCTCTTTATATATTTCATTTTGCTCCACAAGGTTTTGCGGAAGCTCTTCATACATAATTGAGATCAAATCCGTTACCTTTTGCTTTGGAGCACTATCTGCTTCTTTTATAGCAACTTTAATATCTTCTTTTGCTCTTTCAATTGTTTCATTTTCCATTTCTTCATTCCAAATTCCTTTTTTCTCTAGGAATTTACGGAAACGAACAAGTGGATCTTTCTTTTCCCATTCGTTATCTAAATCAGATGTACGGTAACGAGTTGGGTCATCTCCAGCCATTGTATGTGGACCATAACGGTAAGTCATTGTTTCGATCAATGTTGGACCTTCACCGTTTACTGCACGCTCACGAGCTTCTCTAACAGCTGCATATACAGCAAGTGGATCCATACCATCAACAACAACACCTGGGATACCAGCAGCAACTGCTTTTTGTGCTAATGTTTTAGCAGCAGTTTGCTTTTCACGTGGTGTTGAAATCGCGAATTGGTTGTTTTGAATAACGAAAATAGCAGGAGCTTTATATGCACCAGCAAAGTTAATTCCCTCAGAGAAATCACCTTGTGAAGTACCACCGTCACCAGTGTAAGTAATCGCAACTGATTTTTGACCGCGCTTCTTCATTCCAAGAGCAACTCCTGCTGCTTGAACATATTGAGCACCAATGATGATTTGTGGAGAAATAACGTTAACGCCTTCTGGAATGTCTCCACCTTTAAGATGTCCTCTTGACCATAAGAACGCTTGAGATAGCGGTAAACCATGCCAAATCATTTGAGGCACATCACGATATCCTGGAAGGATAAAGTCTTCTTTTTCTAAAGCGAACTGGGAAGCAAGCTGAGAAGCCTCTTGACCAGCAGTTGGTGCGTAGAATCCAAGACGACCTTGTCTGTTTAAAGAGATAGAACGTTGGTCAAGAATACGTGTGTATACCATACGTTTCATTAGCTCTTGTAATTGTTCATCACTTAATTCAGGCATTGCAGCCTCGTTTACGACCTCTCCTTCTTCATTCAGGATTTGAATCGTTTGAAACTGTTCTTCTACTTTTTCAAGCTGCTTCATTGCATCTAAACTTGCTTTATTAGTTTTAGAAGCCATTAAAAAGTCCCCTTTCATATAAAATAGGATATTGTTTTTAAATTTTTGGTTTCTCAGGCATTATGCATTTTTATTTCTTGTCATTATGTAGGATAAGTAGCCGTAATTTGGCACTTTCTTATTGTTTAGAAACAACGCATTCTGACCGAAAACCGCGAAAATAGTGGAAAGCATACTACCAAAAGTAGTTTTCCACAATACTGCTCAAATAAAACGCGCGTTTTATACTTGCTGATAGTATAAGCTGTATTATAATTTTTGTGAAACAAATTGATACAACTACGAACTTCGTTTTAAGTGTACACCAAGCAATTCAGCATAGTCAATTACTTAGTATCAAGTTTTTTCAATCTAATCATAGTTTTTATCTGATCATGCATTTTTCAAACTGTACCATAAATAATTGACTTCTGTACTATAAAAATCAGTACAATTCGACACTGTTATAATAAAGATATTTATGTAATAATTATTTTAAAATAAAGCGTTTTAATACGAAATGCGGAAGCGCCTGGGCATCACCGTACAAACTGGAAGGGTCGCGACTGAGATATAGGAAACTTGCAGCGCATTGTTGACTTATCGTAGGGAGGGAACCTGAAGTTTGCTAGGTGATAGGCTACTTTCGCTAGACAATTCTCCATTGTACTGTTCATTTTTACTATTTTAGACAAAAATATAAGAATCGACATAGTTGTCGATTCTTATTGACTGTTTCCTTCTTCGTCTACTTCAATTCCTGCTGCTTTGTAAAAATCAAGTTTTATTTCATTATATTTTTTCGTATGCTCATTAAATTGTTCATTTGACTCTAAAACAATTTTGTACGTGTCATTTATTTTAGTAATTTGCTCTTCTAATTGTTCGATCGATAATTCTTCTTTTTGGAACATTTCGTACAGTTCTTTATCATATCCTAAACCTTTTGTGTAATTTGCAAATAAAGCATCATGACTTTCATATCTTTCCATCATCGTGTCATAAAGCTCATTGGCTTTCTTTTTTAAGTTTTCGTCCTCTAATTCTCCAATCAAAGGTTTTAGCTTTCCGAATTCCTTTTTGGATGCTTGAATACTATCTTCTTCTTTTTGCATGAATTCCTGACGCTTTCCTACGATGGTTAGAGCCTCATTTGAAAGGGAAACAATTTGATCGAATTCCTTCATACCCAACGCAATAATTTGGCTATAAATATCCTTCTCTTCTCTCTCTAATTCGACTAATGGTTCTTGTTGATCCTCGAATTCCTTTTCAAGTGACACCACATTTTCTAATACTTCGTACATTTCATCTTCTGTTGATGTTCGATTTAGACACCCAGACAAAATAGTCGAACTAATAAATAATAAAAGAAACAAATAAATACTATGTCTTTTTAATGTCGACATTTTGCAACCCCCTTATTTTAACATTTATTACTATATCGATTGTTCGGTCTTATTACAATATCCCGAGGGAAAAATTGTAAAAATAATTTCTAATGCATGTCCAAAGGTTGTCAACTCTACTATTTCTTCTACTAATTCATCCTATTCAAATCTAGTAGCATTTATGCCAGATTCAAAATGATATTTTAGTGATAAAAATCATACACATATTATTGAAAGCATCCATCTGTACTGGATTTTCAATTTCTGTTAAAATAATGCCATACAAAAATGAGAGTTAAACTTGGGAGTGAATGGAATGCTAACGATGGAAGACATTATAAGAGACGGTCACCCCACTTTGCGTACAGTCGCAAAAGAGGTTCCGCTTCCAGCATCTGAAGAAGATAAGAAGATATTAAAAGACTTGCTAGAGTATGTTATCTCGAGCCAAAATCCTGAAATAGCGAGTGAAAAAGGACTTCGCCCAGGTATCGGTCTTGCTGCTCCACAAATAAACGTGCCAAAGAGAATGCTTGCCGTTCATGTAACAGATGAAAAGGATAACCTTCACAGCTATGCGCTGTTTAATCCCAAAATCATTAGTCATTCTGTTGAAAAAGCTTATTTAGCTTCTGGGGAAGGATGTTTATCCGTAGATGAATCTATTCCCGGATTTGTTCCGCGTTATGCTAGGGTGACGGTGAAGGCAACCACTCTTGACGGTGAAGAAGTCCAACTTCGTCTAAAAGGACTCCCTGCTATCGTCATTCAACATGAAATTGACCATTTGAATGGTGTTATGTTCTATGACCATATCAACAAAGATGCACCATTTGAACCAGTCGAAAATTCTATAGCTATAGAAAGATAGAAAAAGAAGTTGTCCCAAGAGCGGATTCACATGAAAAATCGATCTTGAGGACAACTTTTTCAATACAGACTTTATTCTTCAGATAACCAGCAGCTTTAAATCACTTCGCCATTTTCCTTCGAACACTATCTATCCTTATTTTTTCAAAAACTCCGTTATTAATTTGTACCATCTTTATCCATGAAAAAAATCAGAGATAAATTCACATAATATAAATAAGAAAGGACTCGTAGGGACTTTACTTTGGACAAGGATCGTATATTATAAGAAGTAAGGAGATGATCCACAATGTTAAAGAAGCTAAAGAAAAAGCTTGTTGAACAGTGGAAAGATTTGCTTCGAAAAAAATCAATTGCCTAAATTTTGAGCCCTTCTAGCTTGCGGAGGGCTCCTTCTTTATAGTAAATTGGATATTGTTGTTTATTACATACATGTAAAAAACTATTCAATACAAGCTTTTTATAAAATGTCAAGAAGAATAAATAAGTAAAATAAATGAAATTAAAGGTATTTTTATATATAATATAAAAAGTTACCATTGATTCGGAAATCTAAAATTTTTTTGAGTCTACAATCTGTACGGAATAATTTGAAGTACATTAAATGAAAATCAACTTTATAAATAGATTAAGGAGAGATTATAAATGATTTTTAAAGTTTATTATCAAGAATTAAAAACAGAAGTACCTGTTCGCGAAAAGACACAAACTGTTTTTGTAGAAGCGGGATCAGTGAGAGAAGTGCGCTCAAATTTGGCAGATCGTCCATTTAATATTGAGTTTATTACTCCTGTTGACGGAGCATTCTTAGAATATGAACAAAAAAATGAAAACTATAAAGTATGGGAGCTAGGATAATTTATGAAATTTGTTAAAAATGATCAAACCGCCGTGTTCGCATTAGGTGGGTTAGGTGAAATCGGTAAAAATACATATGCGGTTCAGTTTCAGGATGAAATCATCTTAATTGATGCGGGAATTAAGTTTCCAGAAGATGAACTGCTTGGAATTGACTATGTTATTCCCGATTATACGTACTTAGTAAAAAATGTAGATAAGATTAAGGGGCTTTTTGTAACGCACGGACATGAGGATCATATCGGTGGAATCCCCTACTTGTTAAGAGAAATCAATGTTCCGATTTATGGTGGAAAACTTGCATTAGGTCTTATTCGTAACAAATTAGAAGAGCACGGTTTATTAAGAACAGCAAAGCTTCACGAAATCCAAGAGGATGACGTGATTAAATTCAGAAAAACATCTGTAACGTTTTTCAGAACTACTCACAGTATCCCAGATTCATTTGGAATTGTTGTTAAAACACCGCCTGGACAAATTGTTCACACAGGGGATTTCAAGTTTGATTTTACTCCTGTGGGAGAGCCAGCTAACCTAACAAAAATGGCGGAAATCGGAAAAGAAGGCGTACTTTGCTTATTATCTGATAGTACAAATAGTGAAGTTCCTGATTTCACTATGTCAGAACGTCGGGTTGGAGATAACATCCATGATATTTTCAGAAAAGTAGATGGACGGATTATTTTCGCTACATTCGCATCCAACATTCATCGTTTACAACAGGTGACGGAAGCTGCGGTTGCGAACGGAAGAAAAATAGCTGTTTTCGGACGAAGCATGGAAGCAGCAATCAATATTGGTCAGGAACTAGGATATATCCGTGCTCCAAAAGATACATTTATTGATGCTCAGTCTATTAACCGTCTTCCAGCTAATCAAGTAACCATTTTATGTACAGGAAGTCAAGGGGAACCTATGGCAGCACTATCACGCATTGCCAATGGAACTCACCGTCAAATTCAAATCATCCCTGGTGATACAGTAGTGTTCTCATCATCACCTATTCCAGGCAATGCACTAAGTGTAAGTCGCACAATTAATATGCTATTCCGCGCTGGTGCAGAAGTAATCCATGGAAAATTAAGTGATATCCATACTTCTGGCCACGGTGGTCAAGAAGAACAGAAGCTTATGCTTCGCCTAATTAAACCAAAATTCTTTATGCCTATCCATGGTGAATATCGCATGCAAAGAATGCATATGAAACTTGCTACAGATTGTGGTGTGAAAGAAGAAAACTGCTTTATCATGGACAATGGTGAAGTACTCGCTCTAAGTGAAGATACTGCCCAAGTAGCAGGAAAAATCCCTTCAGGCAATGTCTACATTGATGGTAGTGGTATTGGAGATATCGGAAATATCGTGCTTCGTGACCGCAGAATTCTTTCTGAAGAAGGTCTTGTAGTCGTAGTTATTAGCATCAATATGAAGGACTTCAAGATTGCTTCTGGTCCAGATATCATCTCACGCGGATTCGTCTATATGCGTGAATCAGGTGACTTAATCAATGATGCTCAAAGCTTAATTTCCAAGCACTTAAATAAGGTAATGGAAAGAAGAACAACACAATGGTCTGAGATTAAAAATGAAATCACAGATACACTTGCACCATTCCTATATGAAAAAACAAAGCGTCGTCCAATGATTTTACCAATCATTATGGAAGTCTAAATAGTAAGGGGGTGTCCGAAATTACGGACACTCCCCTTTTTAAATTAGATATTCATCACTTTCTTTTCAAAACGACTGATGTCTGAATCTGCTCCAATGACAATTAAGACATCATTTTGGAGAATAACTTCAGAAGCTTGAGGAGACACATTTATATCATTTCCTCGTTTAATTGCTACAATGTTAATACCGTATTTTGCTCGTATATCGAGATCGATGATACTGTGACCAACCAAGCCGCCACCAGCAGCAATCTCGACAATGCTATGCTCATCAGACAGTTCTAGGTAGTCTAAAACACTATTTGACACGAGCTTGTGGGCAATTCTTCTACCCATATCTCTTTCAGGATGAACGACGGTGTCTGCCCCAATTTTTAACAGTACCTTTTCGTGGTAATCATTTTGTGCTTTTACAGTTATATGTTTAACCCCGAGCTCTTTCAAAATAAGGGTTGTTAAAATACTAGCTTGAATATCGTCTCCAATTGCTACAATCACATGGTCAAAGTTACGAATTCCTATACCTTTTAAAACAGACTCATCTGTAGTATCTCCCATGACTGCATGAGAAGCTATCATCGAGAATTCGTTAACACGTTCTTCCTTAAAATCAATCGCCATTACCTCTAAGCCTTGATCAGCCAATTCACGTACAATGCTTCCCCCGAATCGACCGAGTCCAATTACAGCAAATTCCTTCTTCACTTTCATTCCCCCGAGTAAATGATGTCCCTATTTTAGCATATTCTTGTAAAAGAAAATACAGTAGTTTATTTGCTACTTGTCATCGCCACGTTTGCTCCTCCAGCTTTTTCTCGTATATAAAAAGATCGGGATACCAAGTACTAAGAGCAATAAAAGAATAGGGATATTCCCAATCACGAGGACCACCAAGCCTGACGCGAGAGAAAGTAAATAATGAAGACTTGTGATGAACTGATTCTTTGTTCGTTCCCAAGTATTTAAATCCTTATTATCCACTTTTGGACTAGCAATTTTGTCTTCACTTAAAGAAATTGTAATAGTTGAAAAAGCACTCTGATTTTCTAGATACTTCATTCTCCCTAATATCTGTTCGATTTCTCCTTGCACATTAGCCAAGTCATTGGATATTTTTAAAAGGTCTTCTGTTTTTTCTGCCTGTTTCATAAACTCTAGCAAACGTTCTTCTACCACACGCTTAGATTTAAGCCTCGATTCAAGGTCTATGTACTCCTCCGTAATGTCTTCCCCATTCACAGTACGATTGTGTACCTTTACCGCCAACCCTTCCGTGTCATTTAGAAATGCCTGAAATTTATCTTGAGGAACCCTTGCGATAATTGTTCCACTATATATTTCTTCCACATCTTGATACGTATTGGATTCAACAATATAACCGCCATATTTTGCTGCTTTCGCTTCAATTTGAGTCATAGATTCTTGAAAATCCTTTACTTCAATACTTAGTTCCGCATTGTAAATGACCATTCGGTTTATCACTTGTGAAGGATTTTCCTCATTCTCACTACTGCCTTCTGTAATTGCAACATTTTCGGTTTTACTACTATCTTCAGCAGTTGCCTTATCCATTCCACTTTGTTCTGTACTCTCTTCCGATGCAGCACTACAAGCAGCCAAAACAAGTACGAGTGAAACTACTAGTAACATCCATAATCTTATTCTATACATCAAAATATCACCCCTTTTTTTGTTTGACGTGTAAAATTGGGAAAAGTTACAAAAATCCACTGTGTCCAAAATAATCGTAAAAAAAACGAACATTGTCACTAATGTTCGTTTTTTTGCTTATTATATTAAATGGCATTCAGCATATTAAACTGGGCTTTGATGAGGTGATAATACTCCCCTTTCAACTCCATCAATTGCTGATGATTTCCTTGCTCGATTATATTTCCATGGTCAAGGACAATAATATTATCCGACTCACGGATCGTCGATAATCGGTGAGCAATAATAATCGCCGTTCTTCCTTTAAGTAACGTACGTAATGCTTTTTGTATCTTTACTTCTGTTTCAGTATCAATACTAGCAGTCGCTTCATCTAGAATTAGAATACGTGGGTTTGCAAGGATTGCGCGTGCGAACGACAGGAGCTGACGCTCACCAACCGATAGCACATTTCCACGCTCTTCTACTTCAGTCTCATAACCATTAGGTAATCTTTCAATGAAGCTATTAGCACCTACAGCTTCTGCTGCACGTCTAACTTCATCATCCGTTGCCCTTGGATTTCCAAAACGAATATTTTCAGCAATCGTACCTGAAAAGATAAAGGTATCTTGAAGCACAACACTTATTTGCTCACGTAAATCCTTCAAGGAAACATCCCTCAAGTCATGTCCATCAATCAATACTTGACCACCTGTTGGGTCATAAAAGCGGCTAACAAGATTGGCAATTGTTGTTTTCCCTGAACCAGTATGCCCTACTAGGGCAACGGTTTGTCCGGCACCCATCTCTAGATTAATGCCTTTAAGAGCTGGACGTTTTTCATCATAAGAAAAGACAACATCCTTGAACTCAATATGTCCTTTTATCTCTTCTAATCGCTTATATTCATCTTTTTCGGAAACAATCGGTTTCTCATCTAAAAATTCAAAGATTCTCTCTGAAGAGGCCATTCCGATTAATAATTGGTTATACACTTGACCTAAACGGGAAATCGGTTCCCAGAACATTCCTAAATAAAAGGCAAAAGATACAAAGACACCGATAGTTAAGGATCCTGTTTGCATTAAGTGAACACCATACCAAATTAAAACCGCCGTCCCCACTGCATTCGTAAGCTCAACAAATGGTCTGAACATAGAGTTTTTCTTAGAGGCGACTCTCCAGCTTTCGAAAGTCTCGGTATTCACACCATCAAAGAATCCCATGTTTTCCCTTTCCTGTGTAAAAGATTGGGTCACTCGAATCCCTTGAATACTTTCATTCAAGTGAGAATTTAGCTTTGATTGATTCAAACGTACAATTTGCCATGAACGACGGATATTTCTTCTTAAGCTCGTCGTAATAAAAAACATGAGAGGAAGAATAACCATGACTGCCAATGTTAATTGAGGGCTTAAAGAAAACAGAATCGTAAATATCCCAACAAGTAAAATCATGTCCATCAATAGATTAATGACCCCATTCGTAAATAATTCCTGTAAGGAATTGATATCGTTCATAATACGAACGAGAATCGAGCCTGCTGAACGTTGATCAAAAAAGCGATGCGAAAGGCTCTGAACATGCGTAAATAGATGTTGACGCAAATCATAAATAACACTTTGCCCTAACTGATTCATCCATCGTATTCTTAGAATATTGGCGATATAAAATAAAGTATACAAAACAGCGATCCAAATAATTAATTGAGTCAACATGCCCGTATCTTTTTCAATAATCGCTTTGTCTAAAACGTATACCCCAATCATAATTGGGATGATGAGACGGACAGCTGTAGTTAGGAGTACCATCAGAACCGACAAAGGTAAGTAATTTTTACTATATGGCTTCATGTAACCAAAGAGCCTGATCATTTGTTGCCAGTTAAAAGGCTTTTCAATTACTTGTTCTGTAGAATACTGAAATCTTTTTAGTACATTTTCATTGATTGATTCCTTTTTCTTGTTCATCGAATCCCTCCTAACCTATCTGCTCTTGCATTACTTTTTCTTGATCCTGATATTGAATATTATAAATACGCTGATATGGACCATCATTCGAGACGAGAAATTCGTGTGTCCCACGCTCAACGATTTTACCATTCTCTAAAACGAGAATTTCGTCAGCGTGCTTCAAAGATGAAATACGATGAGCGATGATAAAGGTTGTACGGCCTTTCATAACTTCTTTTAATGCCTTCTGAATTTGAAACTCTGTTTCCATATCAACCGCGCTCGTCGCATCATCGAGAATCAAGATACTCGGATCAACACAGATAGAACGGGCAATGGCAATTCGTTGTTTTTGACCACCAGACAACCCCATGCCTCTTTCTCCTAACATCGTGTCATACCCATCTGGTAACTCCATGATAAATTCATGAGCTTGAGCTCTCTTCGCCGCATCGATAATTTCCTCCATCGTTGCATCAGGACGCCCGTATGAAATATTCGCCTTAATGGAGGACGAGAATAGAAATGATTCTTGCAAGACAAAGCCGATATTACTTCTTAATGAATGAAGAGAATAGTTTTTTACACTAACACCATCAATTAACACATCTCCGCGGATCGGCTCATAGAACCGTGTCATCAATTGAGTCAAACTCGTTTTTCCAGAACCTGTTGAACCAATTAGTCCAATTACTTTACCAGGTGCGGCTTGGAAGGTGATATCATACAATGCCTCCTGGTCATCTACCCCATAGCGAAGCGTTACATTTTCAAACTCAACATCACCTTTTAGCTTGTTGGCATGAATCGCTTCATCCATTTCCTTGATTTCGTTGTCTTCCTCAAGTATTTCTAGTAATCTCTCTCCAGAAGCCTTCGATTGTGAAAATAGATTGATTACGAAGCCAAGATTTGCAATCGGCCAAATGATATAGCCTACTAAGCTATAAAAAGCAACAAGCTCTCCCGGCTGGAGACTGTCGTTAATGACTAAATATCCTCCATAGGAAAATAGAAGCACGACACTGATATTCCCTAGAAACTCCATAAGCGGAAAATATTTAGCCCATATTCCAGAGGTAAAAAGATATTTGTCTTTATAATCACCATTGGAAGAATTGAATTTATCAATAACAAAGTCTTCACGAGATAAAGATTTTACAGTATTAATTCCGCTAATATTCTCCTGGACGTTTGTATTTAGTTTTCCAAAGGATTTTCGGATACCTCTGAAAGCAGGATGTACGGATTTTTCAAATTTATATACAACTATCGCTAAAAAAGGAAGTGTGGCTAATGTTACAAAAGTAAGCGATGGAGAATAGTAAAACATAACCCCAAATGTGGTTGCAATCAAAATGATCAATCGTAATAATTCAGAAAATCCAAAAGATAAAAAGAATCGAAAGCCTTCAACATCTGAAGTCAGCCTCGACATTAAATCCCCTGTCTTCGCATTATCATAATAGCGAAAAGGCAAGAATTGCAGCTTGCCATATAATGCATTTCTTAGTCTATATACAGAAGTGATCCCAAACAGTTCACCTGTATACTGATGAATATATGTTCCCGCCCCTTTAATAATCATAATCCCGATAAAACCTAGAGCTAAGTATGGAATCCATTCGTATTTTCCACCAAGAACTACTTCATCAATGGTAATTTGAAGAATAATTGGATAGACGACTGTAATTCCTGTAATGAGCAGCATAAACAAAATAGACCATAAAAAATACTTCTTATAAGGCCAATAAAACTCCTTAAGCTTTTTAAAAGTTTCCAAAATCCGTTCCCCCCCAGTTCTTCAAAAAAAAATTAGAACGTAACTACAAATATAACGGATTACGAAATAATTTGCCACTATTTTTGTGAATTATTTTCCTTTTTTGAAAACTTTTTATCTTTGATACAAGTCTGATTAATAAGAATAAGAAAAACCAGAGCTTTTTTGATTTAGCTCTGGTTCCCTTTGAACTTTATATATCTCGAAATGAACGAAATCGCTGTATCGATAGCATCCTCACTTGGATTCAACTTCGAATGGTGCAGACCAAATTCTGAATCAACACCAAGCCATAGCATGAAGCCAGGGATTTCTTTTAGCATATAACCAAAATCTTCGCCAGTCATTGCCTTTTCACATTCAATTACATTGATTTCGGTGTTCTCCGAAACAAAATCCATGAATTCTCTTGTTAATGTTTCTTCATTATATACCTGATAGTACATGCTTCCGTAATCAATGCTTGTTTCACATTCATATCCTACTTCGATTCCTTTTACAATCGCTTCAATTCTCTTTTTCACCTTAACCATTGACTCTGCAGAAAGGGTTCGAATGGTACCTTCAAGCCTTGCTTTCTCCGCAATGATATTTTGTACCGTACCACCTGTAATCTTTCCTATCGTGATAACTGCACTATCTAAAGGATTTACATTTCTTGCAACAATCGACTGTAATTGTGTGACGAGCGAACAAGCTGCCACAACCATATCATTCGTTTGATGAGGGTATGCAGCATGCCCGCCTTTGCCTTTTAAGTCAATAAATAACTCTGACGTATTAGCAAACAGTAAGCCTTCTTTCATTGCAATTGAACCTACAGGATATTCAGGAGCAACGTGAAGGGCAAAAATCATATCCGGCTTCCATTCCTTCATTATCTCCGACTTCAGCATCGGTTCTGCTCCACCTGGTCCTTCCTCTGCTGGTTGGAAAATAAACAATAGGTTATCCCTTATTGGATTTTGCACAAAATGAGTGACCAAGCCTAACGCAATACTCATATGGACATCATGCCCACATGCATGCATATTATCAGGATGCTCTGACTGAAACGGCAGGTTTGTCTCCTCAACGATCGGAAGTCCATCAATATCCGTTCGATAACCGATCGTTTTTTGTGGATTGAGCCCGTCGATCTTGACAAAAATTCCTGTTTTCCATGTTTTTATTTGGAGTCGATCTTGAGGTAAAGATTGTAAGTAATTCAACAAGTAGCTCTGCGTTTTATACTCTTGAAACCCTAGTTCAGGTATTTTGTGTAAGTCTCTACGAATTTGAACAAATGGCATTTCTCATCCCTCCGCCTATTAAGAAAGCGTGGATATATATCCACGCTTGAACTGTTTTATAGATTGCGTAATGACTGAATGATTTCTGTTTTTGATAATGTCTTCTCATCAATTTCTTTGATGACACGTGCCGGAACACCTGCAACCACTGTGTTTGGTGGTACATCATCAATTACGACCGCACCTGCTGCTACACGTGCACCTTTTCCAACCGTTACGCCTTCAAGAACAACAACGTTTGCACCGATAAGAACATCATCCTCGACAACTACAGGCTTAGCAGATGGTGGTTCAATAACACCGGCTAAAACGGAACCAGCACCGATATGGCAGTTCTTTCCGACTGTCGCCCTTCCTCCTAAAACAACGTTCATATCAATCATTGTTCCTTCGCCAATAACAGCACCGATGTTAATAGAAGCCCCCATCATAATAACTGCATTTTCACCGATTTCAACCTGGTCACGGATAACTGCACCTGGCTCAATTCGCGCTTTGATGTTTTTCATATCTAAAAGTGGAATTGCAGAATTTCTACGGTCGTTTTCCACTACATAATCTTCTACTTTTTCTTTGTTTGCTTCAAGAACTGGACCGATTTCGCTCCACTCTCCGAAAACTACACCAGTATTACCCGTGATGAAAGATTTTGAGTCTGTCCCAAAATCAATTCCTTCTAATTCACCCTTCACATATACCTTCACTGGTGTTGATTTCTTGCTATTTGCGATAAACGAAATAATTTCGTTTGCATCCATCATTTTAGTCATTTTTATACCTCCTATGTTTACTCATACATTTATTTATTATGTACATTCTGAATCTTACTTTAGCAAAATAGAAAAAGCAAAACAAGAAAAAACTATTTCTTTTCTTCTTCAATATGTTCTTGTATCAAACTAACAAAAGCCTGAACCTGTTTTAACTTAAAGGCCGATTCATAACCTAAGAGCCATGTATCTCTTTTAAGCGGATCCCCATTTTCATCCAGCAAAGGAATTTTAAAAATATCCTTCTCGCTTCCATTCAATGTAATCGCAGGAAGAATCGCATAACCAATTCCGTTGAAAGCCATTTGCTTACATGTCTCGATTTGATCAACAACGATCGTTCTTTTTGGCATCGTTTGAAATTGACGATGCCACCAGTCCTGAATTTCTTGAAAATAGTTCGAATCACTTTTAAATTGAATAAAAGGACGATCCGTAGTCAGCACTTGTTCGGGAGATGTGATTTCTTTATCAACCAAATATAAATGGTCTTCAAAAAGATGAATTTTCACACCCTTCCAATCAGGCGTCCCTCTGATAATTCCGATATGAACATCGTCCTCATAAATCGAACGTAAGATTTCACTGCTCCATCCAGTAATCAATTGAACTTTAGCATGCGGATACCGATCTACGAATCTCTTTAATACTTTTGGCAGCCAATTTTGACCTACGATAGATGCCACCGCAATTTTTAACGTCCCGTACACTTCAGAATTCATAGCGGTAATGGCTTCTTTCACCTTTTCTTCTTTTTCAAGAACTTCATTGACAAATTTAACAACAAGCTCTCCGGCAGGCGTCAACGTTAGCCCTTTTTGAGAACGAATAAAAAGCTTCGTGCCCCATTCATTTTCAATCGTCTGAAGTCTTTGACTTAAAGCTGGCTGGGATACGAATAATCGTTCTGCTGACTTGCGCATGTTCATTTCCGAAGCTAGCACAGAGAGAAGATGAAATGATGATAATGTTGACATACGCTCACACCTTCTTTATTAGGATTCTTTTTTCTTTGGTAGAAAAACAATTAGGATAAAACTGATCAATGCAAAAGCTAGGACAGCCAAATAAACCGTGTGAATCGATACAGTTAACCCATCTTGAAGTATATTTTTCACGCCATCCGAAAGTGCACTTCTCTGCTCTTCATTTAATAGAATATTAGCTGAGTCGAGCGTAAATTCTTCTGAAATCCCTTTACCATGTTCTTTCATATAAGCAATCATTTGGCTATTCAGAATTCCTCCAAGAAGGGCCGCACCGATCGTATTTCCAAGATTACGCATAAACATATTCGATGCCGTTGCAACACCTCGTTGTTCCCAAGAGACGGTGCTCTGAATTGAAACAATAAACGAAGTAGTCGTCATCCCCATCCCTACACCGACAAAAAAGGATCCAACTGCTGCCCATATCGGTCCCATTTCCGGAGTTAACAGGACAAAAATGATGCTTCCAATTACAAGTGAAACTCCACCAATTAATGATGTAACACGGAAACCAATTTTCAGAAGTAGGTTGCCTGCTACAGTAGAAGCGATAGGCCAACCAATCGACATCGTTGTTAAGGTAAATCCAGCTACAATCGGTTCTTCTTCCATTACACCTTGCACAAAGGTTGGGAGAAAACTTGATAATCCAATCAGCATAACACCTGTTGTCAGTGAAGTTACATTGGCAATAAAAATCGATTTTTCCTTCCAAATCGAGAATGGCATCATTGGTTCTGCGGCTCTTCTTTCTTGGAAGATAAATAGAATGAGTGCAGTAATACTAACTACAATTAACGAAATAGCCGGTGCAGAATTCCAAGCCCAATGAGTGCCTCCTTCTACTAAAATTAGCATTAAGGTTGATATTCCGGTCGTCAATAGAATAGCTCCAAGAAAATCAATCTTATGTTTTTTCTTTTCAACACTTTCATGTAAAAATAAAATCAGTCCGATCATTGCTAAAATACCTAATGGAACATTAATCCAAAAAACATATTGCCAGCTAACATATTGTACAAGAATTCCTCCAATTGCTGGTCCTAGTATGGCCGAAACTCCCCAAACACTAGCTAAATACCCCTGAATTTTTGCCCTTTCCTCCATCGTGTAAATATCTCCAACAATGGTACTAGCTATAGGCATGACCGCTCCTGCACCAAATCCTTGAACAAAACGAAAAATGATCAGCATCGTCATCGTTTCGGCGAACCCACAAAGTATCGAACCGAATAAAAAGACGATAATACCAAAGACAAGGATGGGTTTTCTCCCATATAAATCTGACAGTTTCCCATAAATTAAAACGGTTACTGAATTCATTAGTAGATACGATGAAAAAATCCAGCTATAGCGAGCAAATCCCCCGAGATCACCCACAATAGCTGGCATCGCCGTTGCTACAATCGTCGCTTCAATGGCCGCCATAAACATGGCTAACATCACTGCAGCTAGTACCAATGACCTTTTGGTTTGCTTTTTGTTTTTTATTAACGGGTTATGTATAGCTTCTTCCATTTCACACCTCTACCAACAAAAATTGAGCCCCCTAAATTAGGAGGCTTATGACTGATTATCTGTATGATTACGCATTTTCATTTAGCTGAATTAAAACTGCTCTTCTTGTTAATATTCCTTCAAAAAGTCCTTCTTTGTTTTCAACACAAAGGAACGGATGGTCAATTAACAAGCTAAGGCATGTTTTAAGCGATGAATCAATCTGAATTCTTGGGATTTCTTGATTCATGATTTCTTCGACGCACTGTGTTTCTAATTTCTCAAATTCAATTCTTTCCAAACCAAGGATAGCATCCATAATCAATGGGGTACTAATCAATCCGTGTAGCTTAAATTGTGGATCAAGCACTGGGATAGCTGAATAACCACTTTTGGTCAGTACTAATAGAGCGTGCTCCAAGCTGTTCTTCACTTGAACATGAGCAACCCGTTCAGAAGGAATCATTAAATCTTGAATGTTAATCTCCAAAAATTCTTCACTGTGTAGACTTACCATAGTCGAAAACTCCCCATCATTGTTTTCATTCCTATTTTATTCTATCACAGTTTCGTGCTTGACACCTTGTATAAACACCTAAAAATTTTCCAATTAACCTTTACTTGTTTGAATGTTCCTGACTTCATAATGACACTCAGGACATTTATATATAACATTTTGGTTAGATTGAGCAGTTAAAACATGATCCATTTCTACCTCAGAGTGACACTTAGGACATTTCACTGTTGGCAACAAATACATCACCCCAACTTTTTGGTATTATACTCTACGGGAAAACATCGTGGAATGTTATTTTCCCTTCGCTATACTACGGGAAAAAAATCAAGGAAAGATATTTTCGCTCCGCTACGGGAAAAAAACGTGGAATGATATTTTCGCTCCGCTACGCTTCGCGAAAAATCATTACTGAATTAGGTCAAAGATTTCGATTGTGATCATATCGATATTATCAAACTGATAACGTTTAGGCTTTTCTTTTTCGTAATAAACCTCTAACTCAAAAGTTTCAGTTTTTGGATGATATGTAACCTGACACTTTCGTTCTCCATTCACCTCAAAAAAACGTTGTGCAGATTCTCCACTGCTTCCTTGCTCCTGAAGACTTTTTAAACGTGTGATGATACCTTGAAGCTGTGACATATTCCCTCTCCTTTCAAAAACAAAACCAGTGTATGCTTACGCTTTACAATTAGGTTTCTCTTTTGACATGTTATTATCCATATGGATTAATTTCAGAAAATTCTTTCCGTTACCTTTACATGCCAGTATTAACAGAATAAAATAATGAAAGATGTTTGTACATGAAAAAGCTGTAAAAAGGGGGATTTTTTTTGAAAAAAGTTGAGAAGCTTGCGGATAATATTTACTTAATCGATGGATTTGATCTAAATATGCCTGATCGCACAGGTACATATGTGTTAACTGAAAGCGAGTTAACAATCATTGAAACAAGTGCGAGTCCTTCCGTTCCCTACATTATTGATGGCCTTCATGAATTGGGCTTTTCACCTAAAGATATTAAATATATTATTGTTACGCATATTCACTTAGACCATGCAGGTGGTGCAGGTTTAATATTGGAACAATGCCCTGAAGCAAAAGTCATTGTTCATCCTAAAGGCAAAAGACATTTAGCGGATCCTTCAAGACTAATTGCAGGCGCACGCGCTGTTTACGGTGACAAATTCGATTCACTCTTTGACCCGCTTATCCCTATCCCTGAAGATCGTCTAATCGAAAAGAACGATCAAGAAACTCTTATAATTAGTGAAGACTGCACCTTAACCTTCTATGACACTCCAGGACATGCCAATCACCACTTCAGCATTCACCATCCAAAGGTGAATGGAATGTTTACCGGCGATACAGTTGGAATCCGATATTCAACTTTGCTTGAAGAAGGCGTTGAATTTTATTTACCTAGCACCTCTCCAAATCAGTTTGATCCTAATAAAATGCTTGCATCCATTGAACTTTGTAAGAGCTTAAATTTGAGCGGAATCTTTTTTGGACATTATGGCTTGTCAAAAAATCCAAATGAGGTATATAAGCAGGTAGCTTTTTGGCTGAATAAATTTATTGAGGCTGGGAAAAAAGGCTATTCGGAAGGAACAACATTTGAAGAACAAGCGCAAATTACTGCAGAAGAATTAATACAGAAAGTAACCCTACATCTTGAAGAATTAGGTGTTTCCCGCACTCATGAAGTACACAATGTCCTTAAACTAGACATGGAAGTTAGTTCGATGGGGCTTATTGATTATCTTCATAAGCAAAATCATTTATAATAAGAAAAAGAATGTTTTTGGAGGAAAAGAATTTTGACTACGATCACAATCTACACACAACCTGATTGTCCCCCTTGTGAAATTGCGAAGCTCTTTTTAAAAGAATACGGATTTACTTATGAGCTAAAGGATATTAAACAGGATGGCCATGCTCGAAATGAGCTTATTAATAAATACAACTCATTTTCAACACCGACCTTTGTTATAAATAAGGAAACTGTCGTAACCGGCTTTGATATTGAAAAACTAAAAGAAATCCTACAAATTGAAGATTGAAAAAAGGGCCTCACAAAAGAGGCCCTTACCAATTTAGTACTGCGATTAAGATAATTAGAAGTACTAATACAAAAAACAATAAATAGGTTAAGAAAACAGGATTCTTTTGAAAAATCCCTTCCTGAACACGTCCAGGTATCGCTGTATCGAGTTCTCCTTTTAATCGTCTCTGACTTTTTGCTACTGCGGCCGTATAACCAAGTGCAAATATGACCACTACAACAACAAATATAGCTAATACAAGCATGTATGTGCTCATGTACATCTCACCCTTAAGGAATTGTATTAATGTTACGTTTCCTTGATTAATGGCTCAATATACACTCATACGATTACCAATTTAAAGTAATTCATGATGATCTGAGATGAAATCATAAGAAATATCGATGAATAGAAATTGTTTATCCTTTAGAGGATACGAAAAGGTACGAATATTTTCTCCTGTTTCAATATCACTATATAAATCCGATAAGATCCCCTTTCTCTCTTTACGCATCTTCAGAATATTTTCAAGGAAATACGGTCTCCAGCTCCAATTTTTGTGTAAATATTCTTTTTGAACGAGCCAACCGGATTGGGCTTTAAAAATGTTTGGAGAAAGCTGAAAGCCATCTTCATCACATATATACATTCGAAAAGCGAATTGTTCCATCTCCTTAGCAAGGACCTTAAGCAATTCCTCATATTTTTCTATTTTTCGATGCTTTTGGAGAAGCTCTGATACATTCGTCTGAAAACCTTCTGTTTGCTCAAATTGAGCTTCTAGCTTTTTCTTTTCACTATTGATAAACATTTGGCATTCTTTTTTCAGCTTTTCTTTCAGAACATTGCGATCAACAAATTGAGCATCTGGTTTTTGCAAGTAATAACCCTGATAGTACCTTCCGCCATTTTTCCATGCATATTGAAGCTGGTAAACCATCTCAATATTTTCAAACAGTAAGGTTGCTCCAATTTTTCTCGCTAAAAGTGAGTAAGAATAAATAATATCCTGAAAGCTTGGTGCCAAATTAATCGAACGAAGTGCCTGAAGATCTACCTTTAAAATATTTGGCGAAATTAAACCGATTAGGTCGATTTGATGACTATTATCTCCTAGCTTATCAAAGGCGATTTTTATGCCGTAAGTTTTGTAATATGTAATTAAATGTCCTAGACGCTCCATATCTTCTGGGTTCTTATTTAAAGAAATTTCAATAACAATCCGATCTACACTCATGCCTTGTTTGTCAAATTCTAAAAGAAGATCAAGCAACGATTCGTCATCATACAATAAGAGGTCTGCATCTCGATTAATGAATAACATAATATCGTCATCAAGTAATGAAGCCTGCTCAAGTGCTTTCCGTAAAACCGTATTATCTAGATCGAGGCGATACTCCTCAGGGATTGTTTCATCAAGAAAATATGGACCTAAACTAATGTAACCGTCATCGCTTTTGTATCTACCTAAAACTTCATAACCAACTACACGATGCTCGTCGGCACTGAATATCGGTTGAAAGAAAGGAACAACGTTATCTAGGTCGGTTAAGATATCCAATGCATCCATCTTGCATACCTCCTTATGAAAAAGATTATACCACGCAATTAGGTACCTATAACGAACTAGCTGTTAACAAAAAAGTATAATTAGAGAAGGAAATGAAATTTTGAGGGCGACTTTGAAAAAAAGCCGCGAAATGTAGATTCGTTGAAGCTTCTCCTAACTTATCACACTAAAAAATGAAACATAGTTCATTTTTATTTTAGCATAATCGCATGAATTTTCGTATAAATCGAAAGCAAATTATGAGTGAAAACACCCTTCTTTTTCACAAAATTGTTTGTTAACATAAGAAATAAGGCAAAATCACAAAAATATTGTACAAGTGTCGATTTGTTTTATTTTTAGGATACGCATTAGCGACCTGTTCTCTTAGGTCGACCATGCTCTCTATAGTGCAATCAACAAGTAAGTTTATCAGAATCTGAATGTTAGGTTGGTAGAAAAAATGCCGAAAAAGGTTACTCGAAGGTCCTTTTTAAAAAGACTTCTAGGATCATTTTTTACAACAATTTGCTTTGCTGCTGGAGGATATACATACGCAGGGAGAATTGAACCAAAGCTACTAAAAATCAATAAGCTCCAAATCCAACACAAAGATATTCCCACAAGCTTCCGTAATTTTAGAATTGTTCAATTTAGTGACACTCACTTAGGCTTTCAATATACATTAGAACAGCTAGACAAATTAGTAGACCGTATAAATGAAATTCAGCCAGACATCTTGTTTTTCACTGGAGATTTACTTGACGAACCCAATAAATATATGGAACCAGAGAATGCTGTTGCGATATTGCAAAGACTGCAAGCTCCTTTTGGAAAATATGCTGTATATGGGAACCATGACCATGGTGGATATGGTACTGATATTTATCGAAACATGATGGAAGAGTCCGGATTCAGACTTCTTTTAAATGAATCTACTAAAATCTCGAAAGAAACGGGAGAAGCCCTCTATCTTTTAGGAATTGACGATGCCATGCTTGGTACCCCAGATATATCTGCTGCTACAGCAAATGTTCCTGCAGAGGCCTATAAAATTCTTCTATCTCATGCACCTGATTTGGCTGATATTGCAGAAGACTATAATATTCAACTTCAATTGAGTGGGCATAGCCATGGTGGACAAATCCAAATCCCGTTTCTTGGTGCGCTTGTTAAACCACCCTACGGGGAAAAGTATTTTGAAGGATTCTATACGATAGGGAATGTGAGTCCACTCACTTTATACGTAAATCGAGGTTTAGGTACGACAAGATTACCTTTTCGTTTTCTTTCCCCGCCGGAGTTAACTGTTTTCACTTTAATTAATGGATAGGGTTCAAACAAAAAAATGGCTAAGTAATTTAGCCATTTTTTTGCATTAATTTATAACGATCTCATGATTGCTTTTAAACAGATTGAATTCCACATCCTGTGCACTGATCGGTCTAGAATATAGATACCCTTGTCCTTTGTGACAGTTTGCTTTCATTAGAAACTCGGCTTGTTCCTTCTCTTCAATTCCTTCAGCTACCACCTCTAAGCCAAGACTATTGGCTAAGTGAATAATTGTAGTCGTAATCGCAGCATCTTTTTCATTGCTAATAACATCTCGTACAAACGATTGATCAATTTTTAATACATCAATCGGAAACTGCTTGATGTAGTTTAAGGAAGAATAGCCTGTTCCAAAATCATCAATCGAGATAGTTACTCCTAGTTCCTTTAAGCTTTTTAAAATTGGAGATGTTTCACCTGTATCCTGCATCGCACCCTCGGTAATTTCAATTTCAAGCAAGGATGGTTCAATTTTGTATTTTTCAATCGAATCTTTGATCGTTTCGACTAATTTAGGCTGTAAAAATTGTTTTGGTGAAATATTTATGGCGATTTTTATTCCTCTATCACCTAATGAAGACCATTCACTAATTTGCTTACATGCTGTGTCAATGACCCAATTACCAATAGGAACAATAAGACCTGTATCTTCAGCAAGTGGAATAAAATCATTTGGAGAAATCATCCCCAGCTCTTTACTATTCCAACGTAATAATGCTTCAAAGCTATTCACCTGACCAGATGCTAAATCTACTTGTGGCTGATAATACAAGATAAACTCTTTCTTAGCCAATGCCTTCCGCAAATGTGTCTCTAATTCAACAATATGGGAAACAGCTGAGTTCATTTCCGTTCGATAAAATTGAAAATGAGCCTTTCCTCTTTCTTTCACGCTAAAAAGTGCTTCATCTGCATTTTTAATGAGCATTTCAGCATTTTTTCCATCATTCGGAAACATGCTAATTCCGATGCTTGGTGAAATAAAATATTCTTGATAGTTCAAATAGAAGGATTTCGAAAAGAGATTTAGAATCTTCTGAGCAAGATAAGTTGCCCCTCTTCTATCACCAACATAAAGAATACTATACTCATCTCCACCTAGGCGATAGACTCTGACATTTTTATTACTATATTCACTTAAACGTTCTGCTACTTGAATTAAAATCCGATCACCTGCAAGATGACCTAGCGTATCGTTTAAATACTTAAAACGGTCCAGGTCAATTGAAAGCAAAGCAAATGTACCAGACTTCTTTTTATTTTTCTTAATCGCTTCTTCTAAATCATTTAACAACGCTCTTCGATTATATAATCCTGTCAAATGGTCATGAAAGGCCATATATTTGATCGTTTCCGCATTTTCAGCTTGCTCAGAAATATCTCTTGTCATCACATATGCACCAGTAATTTCTGAGTTGATTACAATCGGAACAATTTTAATTTGTGTCGTTAAGAAGTACCCCTTTGAATGAATAACACGACAATCAAGTGATTCTTGTGCTACTCCGGATGTTGTTGTTTTATTAAATAGCTCCCTGAATTTTTGAATATCTTCCTCAGGTAGTAAGTCATAAAATGAACGTTTACTTACTTGCTTTTTCGTATAGCCTGACAACTTTTGTCCAGCAGGATTAACTTCTAGTATTTTTCCTTCTAAGGTAACAGTAAAAACGCCATCTAAGTTATGATCTACGATGGAACGATATTTCTGCTCAGCATTAATTAGGCTATTTCGTTCTACCGTTAAATCGGTCACATCTCGCGTTACTGCAACAATATATTTAATTTCGTTTTTCTCATTCTTCACAGGAGTTAAGATAGACTCTGCAAATCCCATTTGTCCATTCGGAAACTTAAGTTGGTCTGAGAATGTAACACTCTCACTAGTACTTAATACTTCCTCATATCCTTTTAGTATTTCCATATAACGATCAAGCGGCAAAACTTCTTCCATTGTTTTACCAATTGCATTCTCAGATAAACCAGCGTATAGTAAGCCCATTTCGTTAACAAATAGGTAGCGAAACTTTGGACCCTTTTCTACTTTCATCACATATACCATATGTTTAACATAATTAAATATTAGATTATAGATGATTCTTTCTACAGTTTTGCTGACTTTTCTTGTTTGTTCGATTTGCCCCATTCTCTCTAAGAGAGGATCCATTCTTCCAACCTCATTCCATTGCAAAGGTTTTAATTGCAGCGCCAAAAACCCTTTTTTTCTCTGTCTGTATGTATTTATTATCTGAATAAACTAATAAGTCCTTATTATTATACCATTACTTATTTACTAGAATCAATTTACTATTATTAATTATATAGGAAAAAACGAACATTAAAATGGAAATTCCTCCTTTTTATATTTTATTAACGAAGGTTTTTTGAAAAAATGAATGGCCATATTCGCTTTTTTATCATAATATTTCATTAAACGTTGCAAAAGAGTGAAAATAGTCACAGAATTTTCTAGATTCCAATATTTCATTCGGAAGAGTTTCCATTTTCATAAAAAAAAGAGTATAATAATGCATAATGAAATTATTCGAAAGGAGCTTACACATTGAATCGAGAACGGAATTCTTCCTCTCATTTGAATCCAACGATTGAAAACCTCTCTCAAGCTATCTTCATTGTAAATCGTCATGCCAAGACTGCTCCTGACCCAAAATTTCTTTACAGGTTAAAGCATGATGCCTTACAAAAATTATTAAAGGAAGGAAAAGCGAAAAAGGTAGGTCTTCACTTTTCCAATAATCCGAAGTTTAGTCAGCAGCAGTCTGATGTTTTAGTTGAATGTGGCAAATATTCTTTTCACTTGCCTCCTTCTAAAAGCGACTTTCATTATTTACCCCATTTAGGAAAGTTAGACCAAAATGTGCGGAATCCGAGAGCTCATCTTTCTTTGAGTGAAGCAAAGAAATTGCTCTGTTTTTATACTGGTATGAAAGAAGTCAATCCTTCTCAACCGAGAAAAAGAAAGTATGAGAAGCCTGTGTTTAAGAAGCTCGGGGAGAATTATTTTTGAATAAAAAGTAAAAAGACTACTGATATTTAGATACCTTTCTATCAATAGTCTTTTTATTTTTCACTTGTATTGGAATGCTTATTGATTTCCTACATTTTTCTTAAACCTTGCTGATTTTATATTCCTCAACATATTCTTCATAATCTAATACTTCTATTACGCCTGTCCAATTTAGAACGGTTTCGACAAAGTCTCTTATATCAAGCCGTGGCATTTGATATGATTCATCAGTTTTCTGAAGGTACTTCCCAAACGAAATATTTGCTTGAGAATTGTTTTGTTACTACAATTGCTTGCTCATTATCTTTTGTGAAGATATAACCGCCTCCAAGTTGTTCGATGTATGTCCAATTGTCTTTTTCCATATATTTTTTGAGCATTGTTTCTCTATCAATATTTGATTTTGAGATATATTTAGGTGGCGTTTTGGAAAATTGGATGTAATCGGAGTCTGATGTTTCTAGTTGGATAATGGCTTTTACGATCGGGAGTGGGTTTCCTTCTTGGAAAATAGCGCGCCCGTATATAGTAAAGATGATTAAAAAAATGATGATGATGATTACAGTAAAGGGAAGAATTATGTATTTTCTCATCCAATCAACTCCTTAACAAAAAGGACCTACAGATACTTAATGTTCATCTGTAGGTCCTAGAATGTTTTTATAGTATGTGTTTATCGATGTGTAGTACTAGTTCAGCAATCTCAGGCTTACTGATTTGTGCATCTGCTCCAACCATTTGTCCCTTATGCTTGAGGTCATCTGTGATTAGAGAAGAGAAGATGATAACCGGAAGTTTTGCTAGATCATCGTTTTCTTTAATTCGTTTTGTTAAATGATGTCCGTCCATTTGCGGCATCTCAATATCAGTAATTAGTAGTTGGATCACATCTGTAACCTTTTGGCCAGAGTTGACTACACTCTCCAAATACTCGAGCGCATCACGTCCATTTTCAAAGAATTCAACTTGATTGAATCCAGCTTCTGCTAAAGTGTCATGTAGAAGCTTTCTAAGCAATGGAGAATCTTCAGCCACTACTAAGCGCTTATTTGAACGTTGTCTTTCTCCTAATTTCTTTACCTGTTGAACATTGATCCCTGATTCAGGATTGATTTCGACCACAATTTTTTCAAAATCTAATAAAAGAATCATTTCACCGTTCATCTTAATGACACCAATCACTTGGCTATCCGCACCTTGATACATATCTGACGGTTTTTCGATCTGGTCCCATGAGATACGGTGTATTTGCGTTACTGTATGAACATGGAATACAACTTTTTGTTTGTTGAATTCAGCCACAATGAATTTATCTTGTTCTGGATTTGTAGACTTTGGAAATCCTAGTGCAGCTGCCACATCCACTACTGGTAAAACTTCACCACGAAGCTCGATAATTCCTTCTACATTTGGGTGTGCATGAGGAATCTGTGTAATAGCAACCGGATTAATAATTTCTTTTACTTTAATAACATTGATTCCAAATTTATTTTTTCCAATAGTAAATTCAACAATTTCTAATTCGTTTGTACCACTTTCTAAAAGAATACCTCTATTATCTTCCATTTCTTGCTCGTCCTTCCTTCCAAATACGTATATAGCTACTATACCACGAATAGTTAAAAGTACTTATTCAAATTTTTAAACCACTCGTAAAAAAATGTAACTAATTGCAGCGTAATTTTAAAATTATGTGAACTTTTTCACTATAGTGTAGACATTCTTTTTATCGGATACTACAATGCAATTGTTAATAGCAAATTTATTCTAAAATGAAGGGGCAAATTCAATATGAAAGGAACTGCGATTCTATTTCAAAATGAGCAAATTGTCACTATTATGGAGAATGTCGAGCAATCTGTGTTAGAAGAGCTTCTGGCGGAGCATTGTGGATGTACGTTGAATAAAAAGAATGCTGACCTTGGATTTGTAGCTCCTGTCATTTGGCATGAAGAAGAAATTGATTGGGATTATGGATATTAATCCCCCTAGTCCCCACTGGGTATTTTTTTGCTCTAGGATTACAAAAGAATTTCTCTCTGCTAAAATAGATATCATGATAGAAAGTATCGGAGAGTGAAATTTGTGGAGCACTTAATCAATGAAAATGTTAAAAACATCGAGATTTCAGGGATACGTAAATTTTTCAATCTAGTAGCTGGAACAAAGGATATGATTTCACTTACAATTGGTCAGCCCGATTTTCCTACACCTGCTCATGTAAAAGAGGCTGGTAAACGAGCGATTGATGATAATTTTACATCTTATACGCATAATGCAGGGATGATCGAACTTAGGCAGGCTGCCGCAACATTTGTAAAGGAAAAGTATGACCTGACTTACGAGCCAGAAACAGAAGTTATTACTACAGTCGGAGCAAGTGAAGCGATTGATATTGCCTTTCGTACCATTTTAGAAGAAGGCACAGAAGTTATCCTACCAGGACCTGTATATCCAGGCTATGAGCCTATTATTCGATTATGTGGAGCAAAGCCCATTTATGCAGACACAACCAAGAATCAATTTCGCTTAACAGCAAATATTATTGAAAAATACATAACTGATAAAACACGTTGCATTGTTTTGCCGTACCCCTCAAACCCTACAGGCGCAAGCTTAACACAAAAGGAAATTATGGAGATTGCTGCATTGGTAAAAGGAAAAGATATATTTGTTCTGGCCGATGAAATATATAGTGAACTTGTCTATGACCAGGAACATTTTTCAATCGGAACCATTTTAAAAGAACAAACAATAGTCATCAATGGTTTATCTAAGTCTCATTCGATGACTGGCTGGAGAATCGGATTTATTTTCGCCCCAGAAAATTTAGCAAAGCATATCCTGAAGGTGCATCAATATAACGTATCTTGTGCAACCTCTATTTCTCAAGCGGCAGCACTAGAGGCATTAACTCACGGAAAAGATGATGCTTTGGAAATGAAAAAAGAGTATGTCCTAAGACGTGAATTTGTTTATAACCGACTGACGGAAATGGGCCTCGAAATTGTCAAACCAGATGGAGCTTTCTATTTCTTCGTCAAACTCCCAGCAAAATATCCAAATTCATTTGACTTCGCCTTATCACTTGTTGAAAAAGCTGGTGTCGCTGTCGTACCAGGAAGCGCCTTTTCACCACTAGGAGAAGGCTATATTCGCTTATCCTTTGCATATTCGATGGAAACACTCACTGAAGCGATGAATCGGATGGAAAACTTTTTTAAACAGTAAAAAGCTAGTACTTCCTAAAATGATAGATCGACAGTGATCTATCCTTTTTGTTTTTGATAAAATGAATAAAATGTTTATCGGAGGTATAATCATGGAAAATGAAAATTGTGACTTAGCACAACCCAAAGAGATCAAAAATAAGAAGCAAGAAGTGATTGACGGTTACACATACAAGTACCATGCAAACGGAAAAACCATATGGTCAAAGGGAAAAATGGTTGATGACCAACCAAATGGTTACTGGGAATGGTATCGTGCTGATGGGACAATTAAACGGTCAGGATTTTTTGATATGGGTAACCCGATCGGTGAATGGGTCACGTATGATAGCAATGGCCAAACATACAAAACCACTAATCGAGACAAAAAATAATAAAAGCACATAAAAAATGTAAAAAGCGATTGTCCCTTTGAACAATCGCTCTTTTTTTTGGAAATTTTCTTAAGAATCTTCATCACTACGGTATTCCAAAATATCTCCAGGTTGACAATTCAAAGCCTTACAAATGGCATCTAAAGTGGATAAACGAATCGCTTTTGCTTTTCCGTTTTTTAATATAGAAAGGTTAGCCATTGTTATTCCAACCCTCTCTGATAGTTCTGTCACGCTCATTTTTCTTTTCGCCAACATTACATCAACATTGATAATAATTGCCATATTATTCACCTCAAACCGTTAGGTCATTTTCTGATTTTATATCAATTGCATCTTTCAGCAGCTTTTGAAGAACAGCAGCAAAGACTGCAATCACCATTGAAGCAAAAATAATGACCAATCCGATTAAGATGATCCCAGGGGCATCATCTTTTTCTGCAAGCAGGTAGTATAATGGCATTCCTACTCCAATCACGAAACTAATGGCGATTCCGCAATATTTAATCATTTTTAAAGCTCTAACCGATATTTCCGAGAATGCATTGTTCTTGTCAATATACGTTAACAATTTGAAAGCCTGAAAAAGAGCAAAATAAAAAGGAATCACTGCTACGTAAAGATCGAGGAATATGAGATATTTTATATAACTACTATCTGGATACAATTCTGCTGCAAAATTTCCTATTGCAGGTACAAAAAATATGCATAAAGCAAGAATTGGAATTCCTATAAGAATAAGAGCCATTTTTAAAAAGAGTGTTGATCCTTGTTTCATAAAAAGCACCTCGCTAATATATTGTCATATTGACTTTAACATAACATTTATCGATTTAAAATAAATTTATATTGATTATAATTTTGTTAAAAATCTCCATAAAAATCAAAAAAGTACACCACTCTGAAAGAAATGATGTACTCAATTTAACTATACTCTCTTAACCATTATATTTGCCGTTGTTCTTACTTGCTTTTGCCTTTTTGGCCTTTGATTTTTGAAGTTGATTCGTGTCATGACTTCCCACTTCTTCTGCAAACTCTTGATTCATTGATGCCGAATCAAATCCCTGTTTGTTCTTTTGCTTCGCACCATGCTTCTTTGAACGTTTAGCCACACGTCACACCTCCTCTTTTTAAATCACTACTATTTTGAATTTAAAAAGAGAAACTATGCGTTTTAATCCCTTTATTACTCTTTCCAATATTTATATAACGCCTGTGTTCCGCTATTTTCTTCGCCTTGCTCTGCTAATTGCTTATATAAAGATAGAGCTAAGGACAGGCCAGGTGCTTCCATTCCCATTTTCTCTGCTTCTTCAAAAGCAATCGTCATATCTTTAATAAAATGCTTAATATAGAAGCCTGGCTCAAAATTCCCTTGAATCATTCTTGGAGCCAAATTTGATAGTGACCAGCTACCTGCAGCCCCAGACGAAATGCTTTGCAATACATTCTCTGGATCGAGTCCTGATTTAACAGCGTATGCTAGTGCTTCACTTATACCAATCATCCCTGAAGCAATGACAATTTGATTAACCATTTTCGTATGCTGTCCAGCTCCAGCTTTTCCTTGATAAACAATATTCGTACCTAAGGTTTGTAAAATCGGTAACACGGCTTCATAAGCTTCTTTATCTCCACCAACCATAATGGACAATTTTGCTTCTCTTGCCCCTACATCTCCACCTGATACTGGTGCATCAAGAGCATGCATTCCCATAGCTTTAGCAGCTTCATAAATTTCCTCTGCTAAACTTGGAGTAGAAGTTGTCATGTCAATTAAATATGTATTCTCTTTCCCATTTGTAACTAACCCGTTTTCTCCTAAATATACCTCTCTTACGTCAGTAGGATATCCCACGATCGTAATGATCACATTCGCCTCTTCTGCGACAACTTTTGGTGAATCAGCCCATGTAGCCCCTTTTCCCAACAAACTTTGAGCCTTTTCCCTTGTTCGTGAATACACCACAACCTGATAGCCAGCATTCAAGAGATTCGTAGCCATGCTTTTCCCCATCACACCGGTTCCGATAAACCCAACAACCGTATTATCCTTCGTCAACATAATAAATCCCCTCCCATATGTATTTGTTTTCATTTTATCACTCAATTCAAATATTAACATGCACAATGATTAGTAAAGGATGATTTAAAAATGGTAAAATAGACCAAAAAGGAGTTGTTAATTTGAAAATCCTTAACTTCATCCTATTGCTTATCCTGACATCGATAGTAACATCCTGTACTCAAAATGAATCTACCAACGATTATGACATTCTTTCAGAAACCCAATATCAAGCTTTGCTATTTGTTAACGGAAAAGAAATGCAATCAACTGGAAGCACAACCCAAGAATTAGGAATTACCCCACTAGAACTTATCGGAACTATTAAAGATAAAATCCCAATACAACTAATCCCGAAAGAAAACCTTACTTCCAACTACCTAGAGGCAGGAACTGAAATATACAGTGTAAAAGGAAACGAAGAAATAGTGTTAGCAAAAAAGGAGAATGAGGAATTCGAAGTATTCGAGTAGGCTAAGTCTTATCGCATTATAACGCAAGTTGATTGGACTGAAGAGCGCGAGACTCCTGCGGAAATAGCATGGAGACCACTGAAAAACTTGATTTAAAATAAGGAAATCTGAAAAATAACTCTGAGATTCACTTCTAGGCCATTTTTTCTAACATAGTGAGACATACAGCCCAAAAGAAATACCTCTTTTTCGAGAACCAACATTTTTCAGTGGCCTCAAAGGGCCCATGAAGTCACTAATCAAAGTGCGCTTGCAAATTGTGTCCGCATGAAGAGCTCGAGACCATCGAGCAAACTCTCATTTAAATTATGAAAATCTGAAAAAGGAAAAAAGAACCCTCAAATTCGCTTCTTAGGCCATTTTCGTGATTCAGAGAGAAGAGACATCTCCGCAATGCGAAAAAAGCCCCCCTTATCGAGATACAACACTTTTTCAGTGGTCTGGAATAGCATGCTATCCGGTGACCTCATGGCGTATCCGACACAGCTTCCCACGGAAATCGATTGCCTAGAGTGGAGCTCAACATCCTTATCGAAAAAACACAAAAAACCGACCAGAATAATTCCAGTCGGTCAAAAAAGGGAGAAAATAGATACACCTAGTGACTCTATCCTTCTATACCCCTTTTTAAATATCATAAACCTATTACTTAAGGTTCGCTGCTTCTTTTACAATCTTTACTACTTCATCAGTAGTTGGAAGCTGCAATGCTTGCTCTGCCATTTTCTCCATATCGGATTTACTTAAATGACGGATTTGAGCACGTGCTTTCAAAATAGAAGTAGCACTCATAGAGAACTCATCTAGTCCAAGACCAAGTAGAAGTGGAATAGCTGTTTCATCTCCAGCCATTTCCCCACACATGCCTGTCCATTTGCCTTCTTTATGAGCAGCATCAATCACCATTTTTACTAAACGTAAAATGGATGGGCTGTAAGGCTGGTACAAGTATGAAACTCTTTCATTCATGCGGTCAGCAGCCATTGTATACTGAATTAAATCGTTTGTACCAATACTGAAGAAATCAACTTCTTTAGCAAATTGGTCAGCCAATACTGCTGTAGAAGGAATTTCAACCATGATACCTACTTCAATATCTTCAGAAACTGCCACACCTTCACTGATTAACTTCGCCTTTTCTTCTTCTAACATTGCTTTCGCTTGTCTGAATTCGTTAAGGGTAGCAATCATTGGGAACATGATTTTCAAGTTTCCATATGTGCTTGCACGAAGTAGCGCTCTTAATTGAGTTCTAAACAAATCCTTTTCTTCTAGGCATAGGCGGATAGCGCGGAAGCCTAAGAATGGATTCATTTCCTTCGGTAAAGATAAATAAGGTAATTCTTTATCTCCACCAATATCTAATGTACGAACGACAACTGGCTTTCCTGCTAATCCTTCAAGAACAGCCTTGTAAGACTCAAACTGCTCTTCTTCAGTTGGAAGCTGGTCTCTTCCCATATACAAGAATTCTGTACGATATAGACCAACGCCTTCTCCACCGTTGTTGATAACACCTTCAAGATCCTTCGGTGTACCAATATTCGCAACTAACTCTACATGATGTCCATCTTGAGAGTAAGTTTTTTCGTTCTTAAGCTTTGCCCACTCAGCTTTTTGAGCTTCGAATGCTTCATTTTCTTTCTTATATTGCTCAACTAGTTCTGGAGTTGGATTGATGTGAACCTCACCTTTTAATCCATCCACAATAACTAAGTTGCCATTTTGAATATCCTTTGTTGCTGATTTTGTACCAACAACTGCAGGAATTTCTAAAGAACGAGCCATTATCGCAGAGTGAGAAGTTCTACCACCGATATCCGTAGTAAATCCTTTTACAAACTGACGATTTAATTGAGCTGTATCAGAAGGTGTTAAATCCTCAGCAACTACGATAACTTCTTCAGAAATCATGCTTGGATTAACAATTTTGACACCTAGTAAGTGTGAAAGAACACGTTTCGTTACGTCACGAATATCCGCTGCTCTTTCTCTCATATATTCATTATCCATAGATTCGAACATAGTAATGAACATATCAGCTGTTTCTTTTAAAGCAACCTCAGCATTCACATTTTCAGATTTCACTTTATCTTGAATCGGTGAAAGTAGTTCCGGATCGCTAAGGACAAGAAGATGAGCTTCAAAAATAGCTGCTTTATCAGCACCTAGATTTTCCCTAGCATTATCACGGATTGCCTCTAATTCTGTTTTCGATTGTGCAATTGCAGCATCAAAACGAGCAACTTCAGCTTCCGCGTTCTCGACTGTCTTTTTTTCAAAAGTCAAATCTGGTTCTACTAGGCGGTATGCTTTTGCAATAGCAATCCCGCTTGATGCAGCAATACCTTGTAAAAAGCTCATTATTCTGTTAACCCTTCTTTTTGCATTGTTTCTGCAAGACTTTGAAGTGCATTTTCTTCGTCTGCACCTTCTGCACTGATTGTAATGTCAGCACCTTGACCGATACCAAGAGACATAACACCCATGATTGATTTTAGGTTAACTTTCTTTCCTTTATATTCAAGCTGGATCTCAGATTCGAATTTACTTGCAGTTTGAACTAATAGAGTTGCTGGACGAGCATGAATTCCTGTTTCAGCGATAACTTTAAATTGCTTTTCTACCATGTTTAATCAAACCCCTTATCTTTATTAATTAACTTTGTTGTAATGAATAATTGTGTGTCATATATTCACTTTAATTAAGGAAAATCCTACCCTCATTATTGTAAACAAATAAACACTATTCATGTACATTATAGGAACTTTTTAACTAGAATTGAAGTGTTTTTTACGAAAAAAAAAAGTACCTGTGAAAAGAATAACAAACTCTTAACTTTTTTACAAAAAAATCGCATTAAAAAGATAGAATTTTAAATTGTCATACTTTTTTCATTGATCAGTCGATTAATTAACGGTATGATTCTTGACATGAATCTTAGCTAAAGAGGGATCTAATTCATGCCATATAGACGAGACGAGCCATTCCGTTTTACCTTCGGAACGCCAATCGAAGGCACCTTCAAAATTTTAAGAATAAATAAAAGAGCTAGTACTTCAAAGGAAGGTACTGCTTCCATTGTTGATTTAAGTCCAAATGGAGTTCGCTTTCTTTCTCCTTTGGATTTGCCAATTAACGAGAAAGATCTTTTAATGGAGGTTAACTTTCTATTAAATGAAAAGAACATTTCAATCATTGCCAAACCAAAATGGAAAAAACGCATCAGTCCTTACACTTTTTCCTATGGTTTAGAAGGATTAGATGATGATGAAACGAAGAAGGTAATTGTAGAAGAATTGAAAGAATTCGCAAGAAACCAAAAATGACTTTTTATAGGACTAAATGAGCACGCATCTTGTATTAGTTAGGTCTTTGGTTGCGCAGAAAGCAATAATATTAATTAGAAATTTAATTTAAGTCAAGAAAATATTCTGTTTTTTCTTTACGAATGGTAGATTTTAGTGCAAACTGTTACTTATAAATTGTCATTTCGGAGAAAAAGGAGAGAGACTGGAATGAAAAAGGCCGAGGTTGGAAACATTATTGAATTTAGAGACGGGCTTCAGGGGATAGTAGAGAAAGTAAATGAAAACTCAGTTATCGTTGATTTGACTTATATGGATAACTATCGTGACCTTGAACTTGAACAAAGAACTGTGGTCAATCATAAAAATTACAAGGTAATCAAACCTAGTCTGTAAGCTTTCCCAACAAAAACCCTATAGGTTATCCAATAGGGTTTTTGTATGTCTTTCCACGAACTAACCTTCATCTTTTTCTTTTGAAAGCTCCTTAAAGGACTTCACCTTACCATGGGGATGTTGCTCTTTTTTTCGTATGGTCCAAGCTCTTTCCTTTTCTCTTTGAGATTTCGTCAAATGATTGTCCTCCCTTCTTCTAACATATATAATGGACTAATGAATTGATTCTATTCGAAACAAAACATTACTTTTTTTAAGTTAGAAAGGATTGTTGACCATGTCCATTCCTACTTGGGGAACCGACAAAAGACTTATCCTCGGATTTGTACTATCGCATCTATTGCTTTTCCTTACCTTTCACGATAGTAGTATTTTTTGGTATATTTTCACAGCATCGATGCTCTTTTTGATCAGCTACTCTATTTTTCATGAAGCAATTGAAGATAAAGCTTCTTTTATTACCAAATTAACTTTAGGTGTCTTATCAGGCGTCGCATTATTTGCTCTCTTCTTTATCGGAAGCTGGCTCATACAAACTTTGAATCTGCCATTTGCAAATGAAATAACGAAACTATATAAACGATTATCGCCTACCATGCTATGGCATTACATTGTATTATTATTAGTAATAATTCCTGGCGAAGAAATTTTCTGGAGAGGCTTCATTCAAAAAAGAATCCAAAAAGGTGCTTCAACAGTAACAGCTGTAGTCGTTTCATCTGTCCTATATACATCTGCGCATTTTTATTCAGGCTCAGTAATGCTACCATTTGCTGCACTTGTGTCAGGACTTTTTTGGGGATTCTTATATGCGTGGAAGAAAAGTCTCCCACTTGTGATTGTTTCACATTTAGTATTTGATTTATTTTTATTTATCATATATCCATTGAATTAATAGAAAAAGCGGTAAACCCAATATTCGGTTTACCGTTTTTTAATTCCCTCCAATGGTTTCATCCATAATAGAATGATGAAAAGGATGCTAACGTAACCAAACAGCGGATACAAATAGGAAAGAAGCTTCCCATACTCCACTATGCTAATGGTTAACGACACGGCAAAAAGTACTCCTACTATCAAAAGGCTCGGCAAACGCAAATAAGTCTTGAGTTGCCGCTCTAAACCAAAAATATTCCCAATAATAGAAGTGAAAATTTCTCCATATATAACGAGTATAAAAATCCAATATAGCCCCGGAGCTAGATTTTTCATAATTACAGCCATTGGAATTTCATAGGATTCAAGATTCGGAAGCATGACCAAGGTAAAATGGCTAGTTAACAAAATCACCGTTAAAGCAATTCCACCAATAATTCCTCCCCATTTTACTGTTTCATCATCCCCTATTTCTGCTGAAACTGGCACAAGCACAGCCTGAGCAAGACCAATATTTAACGCCGTATAAGAGAAGGGTGAAACAATAGATTTCCATCCATCCTCAACATATGGAATAAAAAACACGTGATCTAGAAAATTGGGCAATCTCATCGAAAATAACATCAATAATAAGCTAAAGCCTATCATGACCGGAACAACAATACTATTGACAGCAAATAGGCCATTAATTCCTAAAAGCATGACTAAGACAGATAAGACAACTGTAAATGCCAGTCCTATATTCTTCGGAATACCTAGTTGCTCGTTAAATACTGCCCCAGCACCTGACAGCATGACAGCACAAACCCCTAATAACATAAAAAGCATCAAGACATTAATAATAGAGCCGAAAAATTTTCCAAATAAATATTCATTAAACTCTTGATAAGAGCGCGCCCCTATCCTAGCTGATATTCTCATTAATTTTGTTCCATGAAAGATAAAAATATACCCACTCATTAAAATACCAATAAAACCAATAAAGCCAAACCTTGAAAAAAATTCAACTATTTCTCGTCCCGTGGCAAAACCTGCTCCTACAACTGTACCGACATAAACGGCCGCAATTTGGAAGGCTGCTCTCCATTTCGTCTTCATTTAATACCCTCCTCCATTTCAATATATGAGGATTCGGACAAACCATGACCTAAATTTTTTTAATCAAAATACTTGAAAGTCAAAAAAGGTCAAAGTATAATACACTCAAAGGTCAAATATAGTCAAAGTCAAAATAATAACTAAACTATTTAGGAGGAATGTGAAATGCTTTGTCAAAATTGTCAGCAGTCAAATGCACAAGTTCATTTAACAGTGAATCTAAATGGCACGGAGAAACAACTTCATCTTTGCCAACCTTGCTATAATACTGAAAGAGCCAAAATCGGTTCTGCATTCGGCCCTAGCATGTCAGGATTCTCTCCATTTAACCAACAGCCTTTCGAAGAACTTTTTAAAAAATTGGCGTCATCAAACGGTCAACAACATATGAATGTACAACCTTCTCATCAAGGTGGAGGCTTCATTGACCAATTTGGGCGCAACCTTACGCAAATGGCAAGGGCCGGATTACTCGACCCAGTTATTGGCCGTGAAGAAGAAGTTACTCGAGTCATCGAAATTTTAAATAGAAGAAATAAAAATAACCCAGTACTAATCGGTGAGCCTGGTGTTGGTAAAACAGCTATTGCGGAGGATTTAGCAACTAAAATCGCCGAAGGTAATGTTTCAAATAAATTAAAGAATAAAGAAGTATACCTACTCGATATCGCATCTCTCGTTGCTAATACTGGTATTCGTGGGCAATTCGAGGAAAGAATGAAGCAAATCATCCAAGAATTACAGCAACGAAAAAATATCATTCTTTTTATCGATGAAATTCATCTACTTGTTGGTGCTGGTTCAGCAGAAGGTTCTATGGATGCAGGTAACATTTTAAAACCAGCACTCGCACGTGGAGAGTTACAACTTGTTGGTGCGACAACATTAAAAGAATACCGCACGATTGAAAAAGATGCGGCACTTGAACGTCGCTTCCAGCCTGTCCATGTTCATGAACCATCTGTAGTAGAAGCAAAGGAAATTTTAAAAGGAATTAAGGGAAAATACGAGAACTTTCATGAAGTGGTCTTTACAGATGAAGCAATCGAAGCTTGTGTCACTTTATCACATCGCTATATCCAAGACCGCTTCCTTCCAGATAAAGCAATCGATTTAATGGATGAAGCTGGTTCTAAGCTAAACTTGAATTCTGACTATCGTTCAACAGAGCATATCGAACAGCGTCTGAAGGAAATTTCCAAAGAAAAGGAAACAGTTTTAAAAGAGGAAAATTATGAGGCGGCGGCAGCCCTTCGCCAAGAAGAAATGAAGCTTGAACAAGCCTTAACGAATGGCGAACAAGAACGCCCAGTAGTTGAGGTTCACCATATTCAAGAATTAATCGAAAAGAAGACGGGGATTCCTGTAGGAAAGCTTCAAGAAGATGAACAAACAAAAATGAAAAATCTCCATCAAGGTCTATCAGAAAAAGTTATTGGGCAAAAAGAAGCAGTTGAAAAAGTTACGAAAGCAATTAGAAGAAGTCGTGCTGGATTAAAGGCAAAAAATCGTCCAATTGGCTCCTTCTTATTTGTTGGACCAACAGGTGTCGGGAAAACAGAATTATCGAAAACACTCGCTATGGAATTATTCGGCTCAAAAGACGCGATGATTCGTCTTGATATGAGCGAATATATGGAAAAGCATAGTGTCTCTAAACTTATCGGTTCACCTCCAGGATATGTGGGACATGAAGAAGCTGGACAATTAACAGAAAAGGTTCGTCGTAATCCGTACAGTATTATTCTCTTAGATGAAATCGAGAAAGCTCATCCTGACGTACAGCATCTATTCCTACAAATTCTAGATGATGGTCGACTAACAGACAGTCAAGGTAGAGTGGTAAGCTTCAAAGACACGGTCATTATTATGACAAGTAACGCTGGAGTTGGGCAAAAATCCGTGAAAGTTGGTTTTGGTCAAGACCATACAACAAAAGAACTCAACATTCTTGACTCTCTTGGAAGCTTCTTTAAGCCTGAATTCTTGAACCGTTTCGATAGCATCATCGAGTTTAAACCATTAGAAAAAGAAGACTTGTTACAAATCGTAGATTTAATGCTTCTTGAATTAGACGATATGTTGAACGAGCAGGAAATGACGTTCAAAGTTACAGATGAAGTCAAAGAATATCTTGTTGAAAAAGGATACAATCCTACCTTCGGTGCTCGTCCATTACGTAGAGTTCTTCAAGAACATCTTGAAGATAAAATAACAGATTTAATTATCGAGCAACCAGATGCAAAAATTCTAGTTGCAGTGTTAGAAAATGATGAAATCAAGATCAAAAACGGGGACAAGTAGCTGTCCCCGTCTTTGTTTCTCAAACCTCACTCTCAGCGTGCTGGAGATCCGATTTTTCAATTTGAATGGTGGTATGAAGAATTTTAAATTTCGACTCTATGAGATTAATGGCTGTTTGCAAAATAGCTTGGCTATCTTGATTATCTTTAATAAGAAGATGACAGCTAAGAGAATCTAAGCCAGACGTGATCGTCCAAATATGAAGATCATGAACATTAATCACTCCATCTATTTTTTGAAGCGTTGCTTTTACTTCTTGTTGGTCAACTGTGATCGGTGTACCTTCCATTAAAATATGAATACTATGCTTGATAACCCCCCAAGCACTCTTCAAAATTAACAGTGCTACAACAACACTGATAATCGGGTCAGCAATATACCAATCAAATAGATACATCATTCCCCCTGCAATAATGGCACCGACTGAACCTAACGCATCCCCTAACACATGAAGATAAGCACTTCTTAAATTCACATTGTCCTTTACATCGCCTTTACTCATAAGAGCAAACGCACTAAGCAAATTGGCCAATAAACCCATGATGGCGATTAAAATCATAGTTCCACTAGCAACTGCTTGTGGTTCAAGAAATCTCTCGATTGCTTCATAGACAATAAAGGCTGCAATTAAAAATAATGTTAACCCATTAAACAACGCTGCCAATATTTCGAATCGGTAGAACCCATAGGTTTTATTAGGAGAAGCGGGTCTTGTCGCAAACCACATTGCCACTAAGCTCAACGCCAGCGAGCTCGTATCACTAAGCATATGACCTGAATCAGATAATAGAGCCAAACTATTCGTGACAAGTCCCCCAATAAATTCTAATAACATAATCCCTGCTGTTATCATAAGGGCAATCATGAGGCCCTTCTTATTGCCTTCTCTACCATGGTCGTGATGATGATGGTGATGATGTCCGTGGCCATGATCGTGCCCGTGATGATGATGTAGTTCTTGATCATGAAAATGCATTTAGATTCCCCCTAATCATGTAAAGAATGACGAATCATTTGTTTTAGGATTTCAATGACATGCTCATCATCATATCGATAGATGAACGATTGCCCTACCCGTCGAGATTTTACGAGTCTTAGCTGCTTTAAATAGGATAGCTGATGTGACACAGCTGATTGCGTCATTCCAAGAACTTCAGCAATATGACCCACCGAGCATTCCTCTTGTGTTAATAAATACAAGATCTTCACTCTTGTAGGATCTGCAAGTGCCTTGAATTTAGTAGCCACATCCTCAACAGTTTCTTCATTTAGAAAGTGATGATTTTTTTCGTCCATAAAATCCCTCATCCCAATTCATTATATATCAAAGTATGAACATTCGTTCATATATTTATTTAAATTTATCATAGTCCAAACAAAAAGAAAAGACCGATCCAATGGACCAGCCTAAATAATTAAAGCTCTTTATCATTCACTGAATTCAACCAGTTTTCAATTTCGCCAACAACAGACTCCACGCAACCGTCTTCAAATGGTGAAATTAGATTAGCTTCCTTCACAAGCTCGGTGAACGGAAGGCTACCACCTAACTTACATAGTTTAAGGTAATCCTCCCAAGCCTCCACATGATTCTCTCTTGAACGTTTCCAGAATTGGAACGCACAGATTTGCGCTAACGTGTAATCAATATAATAAAATGGAGAATTATAAATATGGCCCTGCCTCTGCCAAAATCCACCATTTTCCAAATACTCATTGCCATCATAATCTTTGTGCGGAAGGTATTTCTTTTCAATCTCTCTCCAAGCTTGTTTTCTCTCTTTTGGTGTTGCTGTTGGATTTTCGTATACCCAATGCTGGAATTCATCAACTGAAACCCCATAAGGTAAAAATAATAACCCAGAACCTAAATGAGAGAACTTGTATTTGTCGGTATCTTCTTTAAAGAAAAGTTCCATCCACGGCCATGTGAAAAACTCCATGCTCATCGAATGAATTTCAGCTGCTTCATAAGTTGGCCAATAATACTCAGGAATATCAAACCCGCGGCTTGAATAGACTTGAAATGCATGACCTGCTTCATGAGTTAATACATCAATATCCCCGGAAGTACCATTAAAGTTAGAAAAAATAAATGGGGCTTTATAATTTTCAATAAATGTACAATAACCGCCGCCAGCTTTACCCTTTTTCGCAACGAGGTCCATAAGATCATTTTCTCTCATAAATTGAAAAAATTCGCCCGTTTCCTTTGAGAGCTCATCATACATTTTTTGCCCATTTTCAATAATCCACTCAGGTCTTCCCTTTGGTACAGCATTTCCAGAAACGAAATTGAAGTCTTCATCATAGAACTTAAGCTTTTCAACGCCAATCCGCTCTTGTTGTCTTTCTCGTAACTTGGTTGTAACTGGGACAATATACTCTTTCACTTGGTCACGGAAATTTGCGACCATTTCCGCATTATAATCCGTACGATACATGCGATAGTAAGCCAGTTCGACGAAGTTTCCGAAGCCTAATTTGTGAGCAATCTCCGTTCTCACTTTAACTAAATCATCGTAAATACGATCTAATTCTTCTTCATGACTAGCAAGAAAACCGAATCGAGCCTCACTCGCCTTTTTACGCATTTCTCGATCCGTCGATTGTGTGAAAGGTTCCATTTGTGAAAGGGTACGTTCTTCCCCTTCAAACATGATTTTCGCAGAAGCAATAAGCTTCGTATATTCTGTTGAGAGCTTATTCTCCTTTTGCAATAGGGGTACGATTTCTGGTGAAAATACCTTTAATTGTGCTTCAGCAAGAGCAAATAATTGTTTTCCCCATTTCGCTTCTAATACGGCACGAAAAGGTGATTCAACTAATGCCAGATAGTATTTCGTAATTAATCCACCAACTTGTGGACCGAGTTCGTCCATAATATCTTGCTCTGTTCTATAAAATTCATCATTTGTATCAATCGTATGACGAATCTCAACAAGGTTAAACATAGTCCCCAATTCATTTCGGATCGCATTAATTTCTGTCATTACTTGATTTTGCTCATCAGCTGATGTCGCTTCTTTGAATCTGTTTAACGCTTCTTCAAAGCTTTTCTCAATAACTTCAAAATTTGGTCTTGTGTATGTATATTGAGTAAACCCCATCCAAAAGCCCCCTTATCAAAAAATTAAGACTTTACTAATCCATTATACTAAAAAATGCCAGAACCTTCTATAAAATTAAAAAACGATCCGTTTTTCGGACCGTTTCAGTGTCAATAATCAATGATAAGCATTCAGTTTCATCCTAAAGCTATTAAGGAGAAACCGATAAACCTAGCTTTTTTAATAGAGCTATAGCAGTCTCTCTTTCTGCTGGAGAAAGCTCTGACATTAAAGAATGAATTCTTTCCTCATGGACTGGAAATACATTTTCAATAAATTGCTTTCCGCTTTCTGTGATTTGAGCAAATGTTACTCGACGGTCATTCGGACATGCAACTCTTGCTAAATACCCTTTTTCCTCAAGCTTATCTACAACATAAGTGATGCTTCCACTTGCAAGAAGGATCTTTCCACCAATTTGCTGAAGAGGTTGATCCCCTTTATGATAAAGAAGCTCTAACACAGCAAACTCAGTTGGGTTCAATCCATATGTGTGGATCAGTTTATTGACATTTTCATTAACCGCTCGATATGCGCGTGAAAGCACAATAAATAACTTTAATGATTGTTTAACATCTTCTGAACTCATTTTTCTCAAATCCTTTAGAGAATTTTTCAAACCAAAATATCTTGATTTAAAACTATTATAGAAAAGTCTCCCTTCCCCTGTCAATTTCGCGGTCTATTCTCTAGTCCCATTTTTTTACAATATGTCGGAAAAGGATTCCCTTTACGCTCCCATTTAATGCTATAATAAACATCGTTAAATGAAATGGCTGTATTCGTAAAAATAGTTGTTAAAATCTTAATGCCGATTTTAACGTAGAAATAGCAATTTGGTGCATCTTAACTAAGTTTGCAAACTCTTTTCTCATTGATTTAAAACTAGTTATCATTGAAAACATAGACTAATTCATCAACTTTTTGTTCCAAAAGCAACATAGTTTGAGAAAAGAGCTAATGAAATAAATGTGTTGGAGTTAATGGATGAAAAGAAAACATAAAAAAACCATTATTTTATATATTTTTATTGTACTGCTCCCGACTATTCTCGGAAGTTACTATTTAATCCACATTCAATCACAAAGAAAACTTGATGAAAGAATGGAGGAGGCCAATTGGGTCGCTCATATTCATGCGTCTCATTGGGACAAATTTATTAGTGATACAGTAACTTCACTTGAAGTACTCTCCTTAGCTGCCAAAACCTTATATACGGATCTAGAGGATATGCAGCCATTGCTAGAACGAACCAATCAATCAGATCCTCGTTATGGTGGTATTTATATACTTAGTATTGATGGGCAAATCATTACAGGCTCAAACAAAATATTTCAAAAGAATGCTTTTTTTGAAATAGATATTGTTCAAGAAGTTGTTAGAACGAAAGATATTATCATTTCGAATAAAGAATTCTCTTTACCGAATGATCAAAAGGTTCTTGCACTTGCCGTTCCGATTCTAAATGATAAAAATGAGTTAATTGCTGTTTCTATGTCTTTACTTCGAGTCGACTATGTGAAAAATTTATTAAATGTTCTTACGCCTGGAGCACAGCTGTTAGTGTTAAATGCCAATGACGAAGAAGTTATGGGATTTAATATTAAAAAGGATGACCCATTGGATAATGACAGATGGGTTTCCGTACCTATAGACCGAATTCCATGGAATTTGCAAGTAAAAGTACCCGAACCCGACGTACGGAATACGACAATGGACTACATTTTCATCATTGGTGCAGTACTGATACTGACGAATATTTTGTTTCTATTAATTATGTATATGTTGCTTAGACGTCAGGCAGCATTAGAAAAACAAGAAAACGAAGTACAGAAACTAGAATTGGTTGGAACTCTCGCAGCCAGTACAGCTCATGAAATTCGTAATCCCTTGACCGGCATAAAAGGATTAGTTCAGCTATTAGGGGAAAAATACGATGACCCAACCGATCGCCTTTATTTTTCAGTAATTAATAAAGAAATCGAAAGAATTAATGAAATCGTTGGTGAGTTTCTAATTTTAGGAAAGCCTACCGCACAAAAAATGCATGCGGTAGATATAGCAAAAGTTCTTAATGAACTACAACCACTCATTCTATCAGAGGCTACTCTAAACAAAATAGATTTGATTTATAATCCGTCAGAACAGCCGATTTTTGTAAAGTGTACGCGAGATCAAATGAAACAGGTTATTTTAAACATTACAAGAAATGCTTTTGAAGCAATGGAAAATGGAGGTCGTCTTACAATTGACCTATCTAAAAAGAACTCCACCTGTGAGCTTATGATAAGTGATACAGGTGTTGGAATTAAAGATGAGGTCATTGAGAAAATTTTCACTCCATTTTATACATCAAAGGAAACTGGGACTGGCTTAGGTCTGGTTGTATGTCGACGAATCCTTCATTCCTTTGGTGGAAAGATTCATATCACAAGTAAAGAAAATAAAGGTACTACTGTAAAAATTACTTTACCTATTGCAAAGACACATTAGAAAAGTCTCTCTACACCAACATAGAGAGACTTTTTTAGTATCCTATTATACACTTAATGTTAATTGAGCTATATCAACAATTGGTTCATTTTGTTCGATCCGTTCTTTTATTTCTTTCATTTGAGCAATCATCTTTTCCGTTCTATCCTCTGGTGAGATTTTTTTATGCAAGACGGAATAAAGAGCTACGTCTCGAAGTCTCAAGAATAAAGGCACCTGCTTTTCCCATCCACTCGGCAAGACATTTTCACTTTTATATCCTGATAAAAATGCATTAAAAAAGATGTTTGCAAAATCATTCCGCACCTCTTTTTTCCCTTGAGGAAACCCATAGAGAACGGAATAATACAGAGGTATGGCAATATCTGAACAGAACCAATGATAACAACAATCATCAAAATCAAAAACGTGAATATTTTCCCCGTCATAAAAGAAGTTTCCCGAATGAATATCCGTATGAATTAACCCATAATTATCAATGTTTTGATCAAGCTTTTGGATTTCCAGCAATAGCTCGTTCGCATTTTGGATAATGAGCTGTTCATCTGTAGGAACATATTTGTCAACGAAGTGAATATCTTCCTCTTCCCAACTTGGTCTTTTAACTAGGTTTTCACCTACCACATATCCCTTCGTCACTTGATGCATTTTTCCAATTGTTTGCCCCCATTTATAAAATAATTCCTGGTCAAATTTTTCGTGATTGGACCTTATATGTGCTCCAGGGACTTTTGAAAAAAGGCTGGCAAAAAAGTTCGTCCCATCCTCCGCTTGTAGACGCACAACTAACTCCCCATTTACGGACTCGTATGCTCTCGGAACAAGAACTTGATTCGTATGTAAATAATTCATCCAATCGATTTCCGAATGCAACTCTTCCTTTGTTCGATGAGAGCTATGCGTCAATCTCAATATAAATGGACTCCCCTCTCTTGTTACTTCAAACACATAATTCTCAAAATCCCCTAGTTTCTTATACTCTTTTTCTAAAGCAAAATGCTGTAATGCTTCATTCATGATTTCTTCTGTAAAGACTTGCTCAACAAATCGTTCCATTAAAAAATCCCCCATTATAAAAATTCATTCCTTTAAGTATTCTACTTAAAATAGGAAAATCCTATTAATCTCCAAAAATTTCAAAAAAGGGATCCACGAGCAGAAATTTTCATGTAATATAGCAATATCAACTTTTGAAAGAAGGGTATTCATTGAGTCAAGCAGCCTTAACATCTCAGCCCTTTAAAAAAGGAATTGAGAACACAAACTACAAAATTTTAGTTATCATCGGGATCTGTCATTTATTGAATGATTCTCTCCAAGCTGTTGTCCCTGCTATGTTCCCAATTTTAGAGGATTCTATGGGATTAACTTTTACACAGCTCGGGATCATTGCCTTTTCGCTAAACATGGTTGCCTCGGTGATGCAGCCCTTTGTAGGGGTTGTAACGGATAAGAAACCGATGCCTTATGCGTTGCCGATTGGGTTAACATCTACGTTAATTGGTGTGTTTGGGTTAGCATTTGCCCCTTCTTTTATTTGGATTGTATTTTCTGTTTTATTTATCGGTCTTGGTTCAGCAGTTTTTCATCCAGAAGGCTCTCGAGTAGCTCATATGGCCGCAGGAACGCGTAGAGGACTTGCTCAATCCATATATCAAGTTGGGGGAAATACAGGGCAAGCATTAGCCCCTGTCATTACCGCATTAATTTTAGTCCCGCTCGGTCAAAAGGGAGCTGCTTGGTTCATCATTGTCGCAGCCATGGCCGTGTTTCTGTTAGTCTATATCGCAAACTGGTACACTCAAAAATTGCAACTAGATGTTAAAAGTGTCAAACGTAAAGGACAGAGCGCAGTTTCTGCTGAAAATCCTTTTACACGAAAAATTGTCTTATATCTCGTCTTGCTCTTATTCTTAATTTTTGCCCGTTCTTGGTATGTGTCGGGTATTACAAACTACTATGCATTTTTTGCAATCGAAAGCTATGATTTTTCAATTGAAAAGGCTCAAGGTTTCCTATTTGCCTTTTTAGTGGCAGGTGCGGTCGGTACTTTCTTTGGCGGTCCATTAGCTGATCGTTTTGGAAAGAGAAATGTGATTTTCTTTTCACTAATTGGAACAGCACCATTCTCTATATTAATGCCTTTTGTATCGCCTACAATTGCATTTATTATTTTGACTATTACAGGTTTTATTTTAATGTCTAGCTTTTCCGTTACCGTTGTCTATGCACAGGAGCTTGTCCCGGGAAAAATCGGCTTAATGTCAGGTTTAACTGTAGGCTTAGCTTTTGGAATGGGCGCAATCGGTTCAATTGTGCTCGGTTACTTAGCCGACCAAATTGGAATTGTCTTAACGATAATCTTAACCGGATTTCTTCCTTTACTCGGAGTCCTGACACTACTACTTCCTAATGATACAGCGAAAAAAGGGATGGCTTAGAGCTCCATCCTTTTTTATACAACTATGAAAGCGTTTTAAATTTCGATTATTGTTAACAATTAGACCATTCGTTTTCGTGAAAACTCTCTATAATTATAGATAGAATAACTATTCAATTTTAAGGAGGAAAAAATCATGCATTTTAGTAATCATCGTGACTTTTATCAAACTTGTCTTTTGCCCACAAGCAGAAACGATATTGTGCATTCCGTCCCAAATGTTTCCCATTGGTTAATTGCTATTGAAGGACATAGAGAATCTGAGCAAGAAGAGTTTTATACTTGGAATGTGGTCATTTACGAAACAAATGAAGACGGTTATTTTCAAAATAAAAAACCCTACTACACCTCTTCTATCTATAGAAATTTTCATCAGGCTTGTAAGGCTGCTACTGAGCTAAAACTAACAATTACAATCAATGGTTTTCATCTTCCTTCTCCTCAAATATGCTAATCTCCATTTCCCCTTTTGCTTTTCTTCTTTTTAAGAATCCATGTGAAAACATATACAGACAGTGAATACGCAACTTTTCTTAATAATTTCATGCATAAAAACACAAAATAGGTTTAGAAGGTGGTGAAATCATGAGCAAAAAGAAAGCTAAAAACAACAGCATTGAGCAAAATCAAAAAGATCATGAGACAGAAAGTGCCTTTCAACAGGATAAAACGAAGAAAACTCGAAGCAAAAAATAATACAACTTAAAGGTGGTTACTATGGGAAACTTAAAAGCATTAGCTGTTAAGTTCATCGCTACTCTTGCTATTTTGTATTTGATTTTAGGATTATATTATGGAATGACATTCGGAACAGTATTCCTAATTACACTCGTTTTAGGAATTGTATCATATTTAGTTGGAGATTTAGGCGTTTTGCCTAGAACCAGTAATATTGTTGCTACGTTAGTGGATTTTGTCCTTGCTCTCTTAATCGTTTGGCTAATGATTTCTTGGCTAACAGCATCGACAACTGCCTTTACCATGGCACTTATTACAGCTATCGGGATAGCGGTTGTAGAATATGTCTTTCATAAGTATATGTTTAATATCACGAAGCACACGGATGACCGAGATCGTACTAATCGCCCAAGAAACCTTCAATATCAAACGGAGGCTTCTGATGAATTCTCCCCTGAACTATCCAAGGATCATGAAAATAGAAAGTGAAAAAAGAGGAAGCGACGGTCATGTCGCTTCCTCTTTCTTTTGAATTTCTACGCCAACCTGAACACAATACCATGGCCGCCTAATGGATATTCCCACTTAATATTTTCATGAGGGCAACCAATTCGACAACTTCCACATTCGTGACAACCTTCATAGCCGACCTGCATTCTTGCACCTTCCCATTTATATACTTCTCCCGGACAAAATAGCGTACATAACTTATCTGGACAGTTTGTGCTACAAATGTCATGATCAAGTACAGTTAAATGTGATTTCGTGTTTGCTTTAAAACGAATCAAATATTGTTTTTCTTCAATCGTTTTTGTGGACATTATTTCACCGCCTTCCATGCACGATAAAGATCTTTCATCACGCCAAAGGTGCCCCTTTCACTGGTGAAACCTTTAATGATTTGCTTCTGCTTTTCCTTCTTCGGTGTTCCATCGACCGTGAAGAATTTACTCATTGCCTGATTCATCATTGGAACATATTCTTTGAAATACTGTGGGCTACTTTCGAACAAATGAGCTGCATCCTTATATTTTTCTAAATCTTTCATAATAGAGCTTGCGTATAGGGCTTCACGATAGCTATTTAAGCTTGTTTCACTATAATCATTACGTTCTTTTGCATGAATAACAGCCTCAGCAGCCATTTTTCCAGAAGCCATGGCCATATTGGAACCCTCTCGGTGTATCGCGTTGACAAGCTGTGCTGCATCTCCAATTACTACAACTCCATTGCCAGCGACTTTCGGAACAGCACGGAAGCCTCCTTCAGGGATTAAATGTGCCAGATATTCAGTAGATTCTCCTCCTGCTAAAAGTGGTGCCACCATAGGATGATTTTTTAGATAATCTAGCAATTCATAAGGCTTCATTTTTGCCTTAATCATGCTGGATAATGTGGTACCGACTCCAATATTTATGCTCTCTTTATTGGTATAGATAAATGCTGTCCCGAGATTTCCTTTGGTAGAGTCGCCAAAGATTTCAATTGTACAGCCTTGATTTTCTTGCAAATTAAAGCGATCATTGATTTTGTCCTTTGGTAGGTTAATAACCTCCATAGCTGTCAATGCAACTTGGTCAGGCTTTAGTTCGTTATGAAATCCAAGCTGTTTAGCTAAAAGTGAATTAACGCCGTCTGCAAGAACAACTACATCAGCGAAAATTTCTCCATCAGGACGATCCGTACGAACGCCAATAACCTTACCATCTTCCACAATACATTCCGTTACAACCGTTTCATTGATTAATAGAACGCCTTCTTCAACTCCCTTTTTGGCAAACCATTGATCAAAATGTGCGCGCAAGACCGTAAAATTATTGTACGGTTCCACTCCCCATTCAAGCCCCTTATAGCCGAAGGAAACCGTAGACTCTTTATCCATCATCCAAAAACGTTGCTCGATAATCGGTCTTTCTAATGGTGCCTCTTTCCAAAACTCAGGAATAATTTCTTCTGTTTGCTTTCGGTATAAAACGCCACCCATGACATTTTTACTTCCAGGATATTCTCCTCTTTCGATCTGCAATACCTTCAGACCGTTCTTTGCACATGTGTAAGCACATGCGGTACCAGCTGGTCCAGCCCCAACGACGATTACATCAAATTTCTCAGACATAGCTTACTTCACCTCCCTGCTTCACACGAATTTGTTTGAACTGCTCAATTAGTTTCGGTACAACCTCAAAGGCATCTCCGACAATTCCATAAGTGGCAGCCTCAAAGATCGGAGCATTTGGGTCTTTATTAATGGCAATAATGAGCTCGGAATTTTTCATGCCTACGACGTGCTGGATAGCACCAGATAGACCGATAGCAAAATAGATTTTAGGCGTGACTGTTTCACCTGTTTGCCCAATCTGCAATTCATGTGGGAGCCACCCCGCTTCAATGACGTCCCGCGTACCTCCAACGCTAGCACCAATCGTATCTGCTAACTCGTGAATGAGTTCGAACCCTTCTAGGTCCCCCATTCCTTTTCCCCCACAGACAATAACATGAGCATCGGCCAAGCTAGCTGCTTTTGTTACATTCTTCACAATCTCAAGCACTTTTGTACGCATATCTTCTTCGCTTAGCTCAATCATTTCTTCTACCACTTCCCCAATACGAACTCCGTCAAAAGGAAGCGCCTTCATTACTTTCGGTCGAACAGTAGCCATTTGTGGTCGATTCTTCTTACAAAGAATTGTGGCCATGATATTTCCGCCAAATGCCGGACGACTAGCTTCTAGTAATCTTTTTTCCACGTCCACATCAAGCATAGTCGTATCAGCTGTTAGACCCGTACTCAAATCAGTTGCGACTGCACTTGCAAGGTCCTTTCCGTTCGGAGTTGCGCCATATAAGAAGATTTCCGGCCTATATTTAAGCGCCAAATTATTGACACACTTCATATACGATTCTGTACGATAATATTTTAATACTGGATCATCAATCAAATACACTATATCAGCACCATGTCCGATAACTTGTGTAGAAAGCTCTCGCACTTTCTCTCCTAATAATACGCCTGCCAATGGAACTTCTAACTTATCTGCAAGCTGTCGTCCAGCACCAAGCAATTCAAGGGATACGCCTGCAATTTCACCCTCAGATTGCTCAATGAATACCCACACGCCTTGGTATTCCTCCATCCTAGAAAACCTCCAATTTTATATCTAATATGTTACCTATTTCACATTTAAGAGCTCTTTTTGCTCTAAAAGCACTTCCATGAGCTGTGAAACTTGTTCATCACTAGTTCCATCTAGCATTTTTCCACCTTCAAGCTTCGGTGGTGTGAACATTTTTCCAACTACAGTTGGGGACCCTTTTAATCCTAATTGGGTGATATTAACTTCTCCTAAATCACTTACGGACCAAATATGAGATTTGTATCTAGCTGCCTTCAACATATTTGAGAGAGGCGAATATTCAATCTTATTAATTTCTTTCTCAACCGTTAATAAGCAAGGCATATTAGCTTGTACGAGCTCATATCCGTTCGAAAGCTTTCTCTTAATAACAATCGTCCTATCATTACTGTTGACTTCAGAAACCTCGATCACATTCGTAACAGGCGGAATATCTAACCTTCTCGCGATTCCAGGACCGACCTGTCCTGTGTCACCATCAATGGCGTGCTTACCGCAAATCACTAAATCGATTGGATCAACGCTTGCTATTTTCTCAAGCGCCTTAGATAATGCATAACTTGTTGCAAGTGTATCTGCTCCTGCAAAGGCACGGTCTGAAATTAGATATCCTTCATCAGCACCGATTTCTATACATTTCTTAATAACCTCGGTTGCTTGAGGTGGACCCATTGAAAGGACAGATATTTTACCTCTACCCAAAATGGATTTGAGTCTTACTGCTTCTTGTACAGCATGCGCGTCATACGGATTTAAGATGGCAGGTGCACTACGGCGGTCTAGGGTGTTCGTCTTAGGATTGATTTTGATGATTTTTGTGTCTGGGACCTGTTTGACACAAACAACTATGTGCATGCAATAAATCCCCCTTCTAGAATTGTTTTTATTTTGACATGCTCTATCAAAGTTTGATGAAAGCATAGTACAAACAAAATCATGGATGGTGGTGCAATTACTGCTGACTGTTCTGTAGTTGTTAGAAAATAAATAGTGGAGTCATATCTTTGGAGTAATAATTAATTTCGAGAAGATCTAGATAGAATTTGAATAGGTATTTAATTTATTTATATTAATAATAAAGAAAATTTCCATTTTTCCTCTATGATAAAAATCACAATGACACTTAATTTCGAAATATAAATGGCAAAAAAAAGAAGACCTCTTCAAGAGTCCTCATATAACATCATTCATCTAGTTGTCATTAAAAGCTAATGTCATAATATTATTGTTAAAATCCTAAATCCGATGGCCAGCGGCCGATTTTAACGTAATTAAATATGATTTGGTGCACTCTGACTATGTTTGCAAGCTCTTTTCTCATTGTTATAAGGAAAGATATCCCTGAAGAACATAGCTCAGTTCTTTAATTTTGTGGTTCTAAATACAACAAAATATGAGAAAAGAGCCTAATTAAACAATATATTAAACCAACATTTGTGCTTGTGGTAAAATCATTATCATTTGTTTAAAGGCAATTCTAATTTCATCTTGTTGTTGACCAGTTCTTTTAGAGTAGCATTGGTACTCATATATCAATTGATCAAGTTCCTGACTATATCGAATTGTATCATCACTGGTAAACCCTTTTTCTTGAGCTGATTCTATCATTTTTTCTCTCATTTTTCGAATTTCATTCAACTTTTCCCGACAATCGTACTGCACCGCTATCCCCCTAATCTACCTTAAATCCTTAAATCTATTAATGTATCCTTGATGAATTATGCCAAGAAAAAGTTCGAATGTAAATAGAATCGCAATATTAGACAAAACATTCTATAAAGACATGTTTTTTGATAAATCTCTTTTCTATATTCGACATTTTCCGTGATGAACCAACTATTTTTTAAAGAAAGCTCCTTCTAATTCTAGTAGCTTCTCTTTAATATGAACTTGTGTTCCAGCGTAGCCTGTTAATGATTGGTCCTTCCCAATTACTCGATGACAAGGAATGATGATCGGAAGTTTATTTGCTTTATTCGCCTGTCCAATTGCTCGAACAGCTTTTGTATTTCCAATCGCCGTAGCTACATCCTGATAGCTGATTGTTGTACCATAAGGAATCTTTTTTAGCTCATTCCATACTCTTGTTTGAAAAATAGTACCCTTCTCTTGTAAAGGTAAATCAAAGTCCTTCCGCTTACCAGAAAAATATTCATCCAATTGTTGGACAGCTTGCATTAAGAGTGGATGACTACTATTTTTCTGAACCTCTTCTTTTTCTGATTCCAAGAAATCCTCATTGCCGATATGCAGCGCGACAATATGATTTTCATCTGCCACAACATAAATTTCACCGATACTTGATTGATAGATAGTATAATATTTCAATTGTATTCGACCTTTCTACATTCAAACTCTTCTAATAGGAAGTTTTATATAAAAAACGGTTCCTTTCCCTTGCTCACTTTCCACATCTATTTGCCCTTGATGTTCACTAATGATTTTATAGGAAACCATTAGCCCTAATCCAGTCCCTTTTTCTTTTGTCGTAAAAAACGGTTCACCCAATCTTCTTAATTTCTCAGGGTCAATTCCTTCACCTTCATCTTGAATCGATACCAATACTTGATCGCCATCCACTTTTCTAATCGCAATCCGTATAAAACCTCCGTTACTCATTACTTCTATAGCATTCTTTATAATATTGATGAATACCTTTTTTAACTGATTAGGTTCACAATAAATATAAGGAATTTCGGTTTCAAGCGTTAGTTGAAATTGAACATTGTGTAGCACAGCTTGAGGCTTAAGTAATTCAATCGTTTCTTTCATCAATTGAACAATGTCTTTTTCTAAGTATTTCATCGCTTGCGGCTTTGCTAATACTAGAAATTCATTAATGATAGAATCAATTCGATTCAGTTCGTTTTTGATCACTCCGAAATACATCGAATGATCCTCTTTAATTGTATCTTCTAATAACTGAATGAAGCCTTTAAGCGCCGTCATCGGATTACGAATCTCATGAGCAATACCGGCTGCAAGCTGCCCAATTACACTCAATGTGTCTGACTTCCGCAAATGCTCTTCCATTTGCAGTTTGTCTGTAATATCCTTAAATGTAGTCATATTTAAATTCGAAAAGACATTTTTCTTTGTCGCGTACTCCACATGCGTCCTTTCACCTGTTTCCGATACAAACGTGATTACTCCGCATGAATGCTCCTTCGATTTAAAAAGATCGACATGCTCTGACATATCCTCTTCCTTGACATTATACTGTGCCAATATCGATAACAGAGAATGACCAATAATCTCTTCTTTATTTGCATGAAGTAATTTTTCACCAGAAGAGTTTACATCTACGATTTCAAATTTATCATTCCAAAGGATTAAACCTTCAACCGCTCCTTCGAAAATGCTTCGAAATTTACGCTCGCTTTCTCTTAACTCCTGTTCCATTTCATATCGTTCCGTAACATTACGAAAAATCGTCATACGATGACCATTAGCCGAGTGTAGCTTTGTGGTAAATTCCAATATTTTCTTCTGTCCATTCGGCATCAAAAATACAAGTTCATCTCGAACCGAACCTCTGCTATATAGGTCCTTTAATATTCGATTATAATTGCTCGGGTGGCTAAATACAAAGTCTTCTATTTTTTTGTGCTTTAGCTCAGATTCGCTGCTTTCAAAAATTTTGCAGGCCGATTCATTCGCTTCAATGATCCCATCCTCTACTGTCCAAAAGACAATCCCATCTAGCGCCTCAATAAATAAATCTCGATAAAATTCTTCATTTTTCTGTGCTTCTTGATGTACCAATAATTCTTCGGTTTGCATGGAAGATATTTCGTTTCCGGCACTTTTAAATTGCATTTCCTTCACCGTATTCCCACCTTTTATCGCTTTGTCTTGGACTTTGTTTATATAGGATTAACATATGAATAGACACTTGGAAATTTCAAATCAATTTCTTATTCTACAAAAAAGAAAAAAACACCTGCAATAAAAATGAGAAAAAATGGTTTTTTCGTGACAAAAAGACCGTCTCTATGAAACGGCCCCTCAAAATAGGAAAAAAGTTCTATTTCTTAGTAGAGAACTTGTACTATCATTTATAATAATGGATTCTCGTGCTGCGCTTTTAGTCTCTGCCATCTTCTTTCGATTTCCTCTTCAAAATCCGAAAGAATCGTGTTATTTTCTTCTTTTAATAAATGTTTTGTTTTTCCCATATATTTTAGCCAGTCTGAAAGTGGGATTTTCTTTTTCTTTGCTTCAGGATCATAAGTAATAGTTGTTTCCCCTTGTTCCACTTCATATAGTGGGAAAAAATTACAATTGACCGCAGCCTCCATAATCGTATTCCCATAGCGATCCTCTGATTTCCAGTTGAGTGGACAAGTAATGAGAATTTTTCCATAAACAGTTCCAACATTTTGGGCATACCACTGAGCTTTGGCCGCTTTTTTAACCAGATCCTGCGGGAATGCTTCTGTACCTGTAAAGACATAAGGAATATTAGTCGCCGCCATAATTTGCGGTGTATCCTTATGATGGAATGCTTTTCCCTGCTGAGACTTCCCAACATTGGTTGTACTAGTCATATTCCCAATCGGGGTTGAATAGGACATTTGTGAACCTGTATTCATATAGCCTTCATTATCATACTCAAGAATGATTAATTTATGGTTACGAAGAGCCGTGCCGATGGCAGAGCCCATTCCGATATCCATACCACCATCCCCAGTAATCATAACAAAGGTTGCATCGTCCGCTACCTCAATTTCCCCTCTACGTTTCTGTTCAAAAAATGCTTCGAGCGTACCTGATAATGTGGCTGCTCCATTTTGGAACAGATTGTGCATCATTGTTTGCTTATGGGATGTATGTGGATAAGAAGTAGTCGTTACGTAAGCACAGCCTGTTTGAAATAACACAACCACATCTCCTTCAATCCCTTTGAAAAACAACTCTAGTCCACCAAAGATTCCGCATCCTGGGCATGCCCCATGACCTGAAGCAATACGTTTGGGTTTTGAAGTCAATGCTCGCAATGGTGGCATTTTAACCTTCAATTTATTTGTTTCTTCATCCTCTGTGACTTGAATTAAACCTGTTCGATATACATCTCCATGTTGAGGAGTAATAACCGGCTGTATGACGTTTTCTGGGTGACCTGGTACATGCCCGTAATAATCAAAAGGTTTTTCTGCGTAACCCTTTTCTTGCGCATCAATCGCCATTTGGAAAAAGTTTTCCGCATCGTCTGCATAGAAATCCTTCCCACCGAGACCAAACACTCTACTTAACACAATCGTTTGATTTTCCTTATCTTCTTGTAAAACAGACTTTACCTCATGAGTAAGGTTTGGACCATTTGCTCCATAAGAATCAGCTCTCTCTCCTACTAAAAGAGACTTAACGTTCTTTAACGCCTTCCGAATCGCTTCAGCTGGGAAAGGACGAATGATATTTGGACTGATGACACCTGCTTTAATACCCTGTTCTCTAAACTTATCTACTACATCCTTCGACGATTCTGCCGCTGAATTTAATAAGAATAAAGCAACATCCGCATCTTCCATTTTGTATAGATCTAAGACTGGATACTCACGGCCAGACAGCTTTGCATATTCTTCTGACACCTCTTCAAACACTTTGCCTGCAGCATACATAGCTTCAGATTGTTGATAGTGATTATTCGTTAAATCGTCCCCATTCATGTGAGCACCAATTGTTACCGGATTTTTCGGATCACGGGCAAATTGATAATCAAGTGGACATTCTCCTACGAAATCCTGAACAATTTTTCGATCCTTGAAATATTGCACCTTCCGCTTTTGATGGGAAGTAAAGAATCCATCATAAGCCAATATGACGGGCAAGCGAACCTTTGAATGCTCAGCTATTTTTAACGCCATAATATTCATGTCATAGACAGCCTGTGGGGTTCTTGCTGTTAATATCACCCAACCAGTATTGAGTGCAAAATATAGGTCAGAATGGTCACCTCTAATATCTAGTGGTCCACTGATCGAACGTGTCACGAGATTCATCACCATCGGGAAACGAGTGCCAGATTGAACTGGTAGTTGCTCTAACATGTACATGAATCCATTCGCACTTGTCGCATTAAAAACACGTGCTCCTGTTGCAGCTGCTCCATAGCAAATTCCAGCAGAACCATGCTCCCCATCTGCCGCAATTAGTTTAATGTCATGTTCTCTACGAGCCTTCATTTGATCCAAATACTGGGCGACTTCGGTGGACGGAGTAATTGGAAAATAGCCCATAATATGATAGTTGATTTGAGCCGCCGCCATTGCCGCCATCTCGTTCCCAGATTCAAAGGTCATCAACTGCTCAGCTTCCATTCCAGCTGTTAATTCTTTTTCTTTTAATGCCATTAGGAAACACCCCCTGCGATTAACGGAAAGTTTTGCTTCACTTGATGGACTTCTGAATACCCGATGGTTTCACGCAATTCATTCAAAGCTGTTGTTGGACAAGCTTCCACACATTTCAAACAACCCTTACAGTATTGATAATCAATTCCTTGTAGAAACATTTGCTTTCTTCCGCGCTTATCTTCTCCCTCTTCCCATACAAAACAGAAATCAGGACATACGGTGTCACATGAAGCGCAATGAATGCAATCTTCCAGGTTTAAACCAGGTAAATAACCTTGGCGAGAACCACTTAAATCTTTTAAAATACTATTGCCTTGAGCTGTAATTACACCACCAAGTGCCTGAGTTTCATAGCCTAATAGTGGCTGTGGACGGCTAAAGCTCTTCCCAATTGCATCGGCTGGGGCTTCAAACGTTTTAAATTGAACTTCATTATATCCTCTATCAAAAGTGCGAATGTTCGGTTCTACTAAATGCGGATATTTTTTTTCAAAGGTCTTGCGAATGACATTTCGCATAGACTCAGGATCGAGAAAATCACAAATACGGAAAAGTGCTCCTAACATGGCCGTATTGACCTTTGTGCGCTCTTCCACTGCGATTCCTAAAGCATCGACGATGGCCAATGTGCCATATGATAATTGTAGGTCGCTCTTTACATCTTTGAAGTCCCGAGTAGAATTCACTAACACGATTCCATCTGGAATGAGTCCGCTTACAACATCAACTGTTTTATATAGTGCCTCATGAAAAATACCGATAATATGCGGTTGTTCAATTGGACTATGGTCACGAATTTCAACTTCTGCATCACAAAAACGAATGAAGCTTTTTACAGGTGAACCCTTTTTTTCTGATCCATAGGATGAAAAGTTCGAGCCATTCAAGCCCAATCCAAGTACTCCTGCTTCTGCTAACATTTTTCCTGCTAAATTTGCCCCTAATCCACCGATTGATTCAAGACGAATCTCAAAAAAACCTAGATCATTCTTTTTCGGTAAAATAGACATAATCTCCCTCCCTATATGTATGAATAGTGTATTGATACTAATCCCCACTTCATATTGTAGGTGAACTTTTTCATACAATCTGTGACATTTGTTAAACATATAGGAAGAAATTTTGAAACAGTTTATATAAAGGTTGTTGTGCAAGGTCTTGCAATTATATAACAGATGTATTTTTGTTTTATAACAGGAAATTTTCCTTCTATAATAAACACTCCTTTAAAAAGCTGTTCATTTTGACTATTAAATTCAGCCAGCTTCTAGGGTTGTATGAAAAAATTCAAAAAGAAGGTGCCTTTATATAGACACCTTCTTACTATATTTCTATTATTTACATATCTTCAATGACGATATAGGTTGCTTTGATTGGACCGTGAACACCAACGACTAAAATCATTTCGATATCCGCTGAGTTACTTGGACCCGTAATAAAGTTTACACAAGAAGCAACCTGCTCACCATTTGCAACTTTTTCTCGGATAATTTGAGCAGCCTGCGTCATTCTTGGAACGATACTACTTTTCGGAACAAGAATAATCGAAGTTGCTGGTAAGAAAGAAACCGTTCTTCCTTTGTTCTTCCCACTGAATAGCACAGCAGTTCCCGATTCTGCCAGGGTAATATCACTTATCGTAATTCCTACATTTGCATAATTAGCTTTATCAATGTTTTCTTTTCCTTTTGTATGATCCCATTCGTGTAATTCAATGCCTTTTTCTGGCCATTCCTCTTTCATCAGGCTTGTTAAACCATATTGTTCAAAGCGTTCATCCTTCCAAGAAACAATCGGACCGCCACCATAGTTATTTACAACTTCGTTGATAGAAGCGGGGAGCTCCCCAGAAGTTGTCAGCACGAAATTTGTATGAATGTTTTTACATTGTTCTCTTAACACATCTACTAACTCGTCCGGGGTCGCACCTCTTAGAACCTCAACTTGGGGATTATATTTCCAATCAGGTCTTTCAACCTCAGTTCTACGTTCTCTTCCCAATCGACCTGCTAATTTATTCAAAAAAGCTTCTCTATTTTGTATAGTTCCAATCATTACTGTTCCTCTCCCTTTGAACGATTCTTGAACCAATCCCGGAAACGTTCTTTATTTGGTGCTGGGAAGTCACGAACTTCTGTCCATGCTTTTAATGGACCAGGTCCTTTCGTGATTTTTTCCCCATCAGAAAATGGATTCATCGCAGCTGGTGCCATTTTTGAACCAATTTTATAAAGGGCAGGTGAGGAAGCACCAATACCAAATGCTTTCATCAACAGTTTCTCAGAAATCGGTGCACGTCCTTCTTTCTCAACAATTACTTGACGGTGCTTATGGAGAAGATCGTGCAATGGAATTTTCACTGGGCATGCTTCTGTACATGCACCGCATAATGTAGATGCGTATGGAAGCTCCTTATAATCATCATATCCTCCTAATAATGGAGAAAGAACAGCTCCTACAGGACCAGAATAAATGGAGCCATATGAATGACCTCCAACATGGCGATAGACAGGGCACACATTCACACATGCTGCACAACGGATACATTGGAGAATTGATTGGAATTCTCCGCCAAGGATGTCAGAACGACCATTATCTACTATGACAAGATGGAATTCTTCTGGTCCATCTACATCCCCTTCATCCTTTGTTCCTGTCAGTGTTGTGATGTAACTTGTTAGTTTTTGTCCTACTGCACTTCTTGTTAATAAGCTTACAAGTACCTCCATCTCTTCGAAGGTTGGTACAAGTCTCTCCATTCCCATAACAGTAATCTGAGTTTTCGGAAGTGCCGAAACTAAATCCGCATTTCCTTCATTTGTTACAAGGGTAACTGAACCTGTTTCTGCAATAGCAAAGTTACAACCGGTAATTCCCACGTCAGCAGATAAGTATTCTTGACGTAATTTTTCACGGGCATGTAAAGCTAATTCTTCCGGCTCATCAGAATGTTGGTAACCATGTTTTTTATGGAATACATCTCGAATTTGTTGTCTATTTTTATGCAATGCTGGAACAACAATATGAGAAGGTGGCTCATGGTCATCTACCTGAAGAATATATTCACCAAGATCTGTTTCAATAACTTCACAGCCAATATTCTCTAAGCAAGCATTTAAGTTAATTTCTTCTGTAACCATTGATTTTGATTTGACAACTTTTTTTGCGTTCTTTTTCTCAATAACTGCTTGAATATATTCTGTTGCTTCTTCTGGTGTATTTGCAAAAAAAACGTGTCCGCCTCGTTTAGAGACATTTTCGCTTAATTGATATAAGTAGTAATCAATATTATCAAGAACATGCTGACGAATTTCCTCACCATGTGAGCGCCATTCTTCCCAGTTTCCTAGCTCTTCTGCTGCATTTAAACGTCGCGTTTGAAAACGTTCCTGTGCACTGGAAACAGCTCCACGCATAAAGGCATCATTAAGATTTTTTTCAACACGATCATTAAACTTCTCATTGCTTGTTTTCATTCCCATCTGCTATTCCCCCTTTTGTCGATAGTTTCAATTTCATCGACTGTTCAGAACCTCTGCAATATGCATAACCTTAATCTGTTTCCCTTTTCGACCAATTCTTCCGCCAATATTCATTAAACAGCCAGCATCTGCTCCAATTAGAATATCCGCCTCTGTTTCTTCTACATGCTGAACCTTCTCATCAACCATTTGCTCAGAAATATGAGCCATTTTTACAGAGAATGTTCCTCCAAATCCACAGCATTTATCCTTTTCAGGAAGCTCAGTGAACTCTAATCCTTTTACGTTGCCTAATAGTTTCATAGGTGCTTCCTTCACACCTAGTAATCTCGTCATATGGCAGGATGTATGATAGGTTGCTTTACCTTCTAAAGAAGCACCTACATCCGTTACCCCTAATACTTCTACTATAAATTGCGTTAATTCATAAGTTTTATCAGCAAGAGCTTGTGCCTTTGACTCCCAAATTGGATCACCTTTAAAAATATGTGGATATTCCTTAAAGAAATAAGCACATGAACCAGATGGTGATACCACATATTCTGCATGTTCAAATGCCTCAATCATTTTTTTCATCGCTGGTTTTGTTTCTTCTACGTAGCCGCTATTATATGCAGGCTGACCACAGCAAATTTGTGATTCTGGAAAATCAATCTCACAACCAAGTCGTTCTAATAGTTCTACTGTGGCTTTCCCTACATCACCTTGAAACATATCTACTAAACAAGTAGCAAAAAGGGTTACTTTCATTTTCCCCGCTCCTTATGCACACAAAATTTTAGCCCTTCAATTCAATAGGTCACCCGGTCATCTGATGACTAAAATATGGAAGAACTTTATTAACTATTTTTATACTACTACAAACATTCCTACTTTTGAAAGAGTTTTCAAAAAAATAATTTGTATGGAATTAATATCCAAACTCGGTAATGCAACACGCCATTAAAACTATTTTCGAATAATTTATGACAAACTAAATGCGAATTAATACTTAAAATCTATCCTCGTACGTCTTAGGATTAAGCTATTTCGCTATTCTTTTTTCAAGAGAAAAGGACTCTCCCGCTAGGTCATAACACCTTTGCAAGGAAAGTCCTCTTATCAATTCATTTATTTCTGCACGTTTTCTTCGAAATACTTTCTTAGTATTTCCTCTACATTTTCAAGATGAGAAAGCATGGCTTTTCTTGCCTGCTCCTCGTCCCCAGCTTCTATCGCCTTATAGATTTCAACATGCTGTTCATATAATTTCTCACTGGTTGTTTGTTTTGAAAACAACCATAAGCGTCTTGTCTCTCTCTGTGTTTCAAACATGAGTTCAGAAACATGTTCCATGAGACTCGATAAGAGCGGATTTTGGGCTGCAGCAGATAAAGCCAAATGGAATTTAAAATCTGCCTTTTCCCCTAATTCACCATCACCTTGAACCGTCTTCATTTCCTCTAGTACAAGCTTCATCACTTCTAAATCTTCTTCAGTTCGGTTTCTTGCTGCTGCTGCTGATGTACCTGTTTCAATGATTTTTCTAACTTCTAGAAGATTCTCTATATCTTTTTTATTCATCAGAATTGCAGTGGATAATGGAAATGTGATTTGTTTTGCTTCGAACCCTTTGATAAAAGTTCCTTCCCCTTGTTTCATTTCCACCAGACCAATTGCCTTCAAGGCAGACAATGCTTCCCGTATTGCGGAGCGTCCCACTTGAAAGTTCTCCGCTAACTGTTGCACCGAATCTAGTCTATCACCTGGCTTAAGTTGCCCGGTACGAATCATCTCGTGAAGCGCTTCTGCTACTTCTTCATAAATCTTTTTTGGTTTTATTTGTTTATATTGCAAGTAATTTCACCCCATTTAATCCCTATGCCCATAGCAATATTATACATTAAAACCTTCATATCGCTTTGTCTATTATTTTGTTTTATTTAATTTATTTTCATATTAACAAAGACTATACCTTTTATTACTATAAAACTATTTTTCGAGACTTAGTCTGATAACAATCTGGAGTCTTCTAATTTTAGAAAAAAAATAATTTTTTCACAAAAGTGTTGAAATATCTTAATTAACAAAATATAATTTGAAACATCAAGTCATCAGATGACCATATCATCTTATGCTACGAAACAATGAAAACGATTTCTTTAGGGGTTTTGTTCAAAGGGGAGAATGGCTTAAGTGTTTTCAAAAAACATTTAGACCTACTAAATATTTTTCAAATGGGGGAAAAAACATGACATTCACTCAAAACTTTACCGCTGTGGGAGACAACCTAGCTCTCACTGCAATTGTCGCTCTAATTCCAATATTGTATTTTTTCTGGGCTTTAGCTATTAAAAAAATGAAAGGCTACATAGCGGGCTTAACTACTTTACTTGTTGCCCTTGTGCTTGCGGTTGTCGCTTTTAAGGTTCCAATTGGTACCGCATTCATGTCTGGTACTCAAGGGGCTGTATACGGATTATTACCTATTGGTTGGATCATTATTGCATCCGTATTTCTTTACAATCTAACTGTTAAAACGGGACAGTTTAATATTATTCGTCATTCCGTTTTAACGATTACAGAAGATAGACGTATTCAAGCATTGCTTGTTGCCTTCTCTTTCGGAGCTTTTCTAGAAGGAGCTGCAGGGTTCGGAGCACCGGTTGCCATTTCTGCTGCTTTATTAGTAGGACTTGGATTTAACCCATTGTATGCTGCTGGACTTTGTTTGATTGCAAATACAGCACCAGTTGCCTTCGGTGCTATCGGTGTTCCAATCACAGCTATGGAAGGTCCAACTGGAATTTCTGCATTAGAAATTTCTAAAATGGTTGGTCGTCAACTACCATTCCTATCAGTGTTCATTCCGTTTTTCCTAATTGTCATTATGGCTGGATTTAAAAAGGCATTTGAAGTAATGCCAGCTATTTTAGTATCAGGTGTTTCTTTTGCCGTAACACAATTTTTAACTTCTAACTACTTAGGACCTGAATTACCAGATATACTATCTGCATTAGTTTCTCTATTTGCTTTAGCTATTTTCATGAAGTTCTGGAAACCGAAAAACATTTATCGATTCCCTGCAGAACAGGAAATCGCAGCAACTGCAGCTGTAAAACTTACTACTAAACAAGAAACTTTTACAGGCGGCCAAATTTTCAAGGCTTGGTCTCCATTCATTATCTTAACTGGATTCATTTCACTTTGGGGTACACCGGTAATTAAGCAAGCTTTAACTGGTCACTATGAAGGTGCCAATGCGATTTTAAAAGTAGTAAATTCTATTGGACATGCCTTAACATTTATGCCGGAAGTGCCTTTCTTGCACAACCAAGTACTTGATGGTTCTACTGGTGCACCAATTGCTGCTGTTTACAAGCTAGAATTACTAGGCGCAGCAGGTACTGCAATTCTTTTAGCGGCGATAGTGACTAAATTCATTTTCAAAGTGTCCTGGAAAACATGGGCTGTTACTTTTATTGATACGATTAAGGAAATTAAATTCCCACTTATCACAATTTGTGCGGTAGTTGCCTATGCATATGTTGCAAACGTTGCTGGAATGACGACAACACTAGGTATGGTATTAGCGAAAACGGGCTCACTTTTCCCATTCTTCTCTCCTGTACTTGGATGGCTTGGAGTATTCGTCACCGGTTCCGATACATCCGCAAACGTATTATTTGCAAAACTACAGCAAGTAACGGCAACATCTGTTGGTATGGAACCAGTGTTAGCCCTTGCCGCTAACTCTTCTGGTGGGGTAACAGGAAAAATGATTTCTCCTCAATCCATTGCAGTTGCCTGTGCAGCGGTAGGATTAGCCGGTAGAGAATCAGAGTTATTACGTTTCACCCTTAAGTATAGTGTTTTCTTACTATTAATTCTTTGTGTAATCACATTACTACAAGGTACTGTTTTAAGTTGGATGATTCCTTAAGGATTAAAATGAATTGGGTTCACTCAAAAGGTATTTCTTTTGGTGGGCCCTTTTTTATATGCGTTTTTTAGTCAGTTTGGGCTTTTCGATTGACAAATTGATTTGGTTTTTACGTCAACTTGGCAACGACATATCATTTGGCTGACAAATTTACTCTGCTCCAGCTACTTTTTGTCAATGAAACCACTTTTCCCTGACAGAATTACCTCGCTTCAGCTACACTTTGTCACTAAAATCTCTTTTCCCCTCACTGTTACAACATCCCCACCATTTCTGTCCAAATTCCTTCCAATACGTTATAATAGTAAGGTTATTTAACCATCATTTTTGATGAAGGAGTTTTTTGAGAACATGAAGACCATTTGTACCACTTTAAACGCTAAGTACATTCACACGAATATAGCGATCCGCTACCTCAAGGCATATGCCGAACCTGAGTTTGATGTAGAAATAGTTGAATTCACCATTAAGGATCCAACCATGAACATTGTCACGGACCTTATCCAGAGAAAACCTACTATTATCGGGTTCAGTTGTTATATATGGAATATTGAAGAAACGATCAAAGTTGTGAAGATGATTAAAAAAATTGATGCCTCCATTCAAATCGTGATTGGTGGCCCTGAAGTGACCTATGATGTATACGAATGGATGGAACGCGTTCCTGAGTTCGATTTTATTGTTATGGGCGAAGGTGAAGAGACCTTTAAACAACTCCTCACACAACTTCAAGGGGAAAACGATTTTACGCAAGTGAAAGGGATTGCCTATCGTGAAGATGGAAAAATCAAATTCACGCCACAAGGAAATAAGATTGATCTAAGAGAGCTCCCTTCTCCGTTTCGCTTTGAAGAGGATATCCCTCATCTATCAAAACGAGTTATCTATGTTGAAACAAGCCGTGGCTGTCCTTTTAATTGTCAATTCTGCCTTTCTTCTATTGAAGTTGGAGTACGTTATTTTGACAGAGAAAAAATCAAAGACGATATCCGCTATTTAATGAAGAATGGCGCAAAAACAATTAAATTTGTCGACAGGACCTTCAATATTAGTCGTAGCTATGCGCTGGAAATGTTCCGCTTTTTGATTGATGAACATGTACCAGGTACTGTTTTTCAATTTGAGATTACTGCGGATATTATGAGGCCCGAAGTAATCGAGTTCTTGAACACCGAAGCGCCTGCGGGACTATTCCGTTTTGAAATTGGCGTACAATCAACCAATGACGACACCAATGAATTAGTGAAAAGAAGGCAGAATTTCGAAAAGCTAACGCGTACCGTTACAATGGTTAAGGAAGGTGGAAAAATTGATCAGCATTTAGACTTAATTGCCGGTCTACCTGAAGAAGATTACTTCTCTTTCCGTAAAACCTTTAATGATGTATTTGCCTTAAGACCTGAAGAGCTTCAGCTTGGATTTCTAAAAATGTTACGTGGAACTGGACTTAGAATTCGTGCAGACGAACACCAATATATCTATATGGACCATTCTCCTTATGAAATTCTTGGCAACAACGTATTGAGCTTCCAGGATATCATTAAGATTAAACAGGTCGAGGATGTACTAGAAAAGTATTGGAATGATCATCGTATGGATCATACAATCGAATATTTAGTAACCGAGGTCTTCCCTTCTCCGTTTGATTTCTTCCAGGAGTTCGGTGCGTTCTGGGAAAATCGTGGTTGGAGTAGAATTGGTCATCAATTAGAGGATCTATTTAAAAGACTTTATCAATTCCTACATTCGAAGGACATAAATGACCTTGAAGTCATTGACGGGTTAATGAAGCTGGATTATTTATCAAAAGCCAAATACAAGCCGAGAAAACCTTGGTGGGAACAATCTCTTGAGAAAAAAGAAAGATCTGTGATCTATCAAAGTATTTTACAAACACCAACCATCCTTGGCGAAGATTATGTGGAATTAAAATTAAATGAACGCGAACTATACAAGCATACTCTCGTGGAAGATATACATTTTGATCTGCAAGTATACTTGGAGACAGGTAAAGTCATACCACAAAAGGCAACCATGATCGTCTATTTTGATCCAATTAACGAAAAAGCAAACTTTTTCAGTACGAAAAACGCATAAAGAAACACGGTCCTAGGACCGTGTTTTCGTTTATTGTTTTCTTTTATTTTTGCCACCAACATCCTTCTTTTGTCGACTAGCAAATGGGATTTCAATATTTTTCGTATGATTAATTTCTAAAAACTCGGTTCCAAATTCAACTCTACTAGCGTTATCTTTCTGATCTTTTTTTGGCATTATGATTTACCCTTTCTGCCTTTTTTAGAATTGCGATTGAATCCTTTCATATCATTCTCACCGTTTGCAAATTCGCTTGAGAATTCTGTTTCCTCAATATTACGCTTTGGTGTTTTCGAGTGCTTTTCAACAGCATCAAACTGTGCTTTTCTTTTCGCCATTGTAAATTCCTCCTGTTAGGATGTTACGAGCTTATTATTTCCGTAAACGAAAAAAAAATCCAAGGAACCCCTTGGACTTTTTTTCTTATCCTATAATCACACGCTCTACTGGATAATGATAATTCGCCTTCTCTTCTTTTCCACCAATCATGAATAAGAAGGAGGTCATTCCAATACGACCGATGAACATTAGAATCATGATGACACATTTTCCAACTGAAGAGAGGTCAGCTGTAATCCCCATCGACAATCCTGTAGTTCCAAATGCAGAACAAACTTCAAACATGAGTGTAAGTAAAGAATGATCCTCTGTTATGGATAATACAACGAGAGAAATGGCACAAAGAGCAAATGCCAGCATCGTAACAGCTAATGACTTGCGAAGGTCATCTTCATGAAGTTCTCGTCGAAAAATCTTAATATGCCGATTCCCTTTTGCAAAATGATACAGATACAAGATGTTTAATGCAAAGGTTGTCGTACGAATCCCCCCACCAACAGAGCTTGGTGATGCCCCAATAAACATTAAACCGCTCATAATAATAAGGGTCGCTTGGGTAAAGGAACTCACATCCATCGTGTACAGTCCTCCGCTTCTAGTAGAGGCAGACTGAAAGAACGCGTAGAAAAACGATTCATGCCAATTGGCATTTTTTAATGCATGTCCAGATTCTAATAAGAGGATTATCACAGTACCAAAAACCAATAGTGCTAGAAACGTAACAGATGTCAGTTTCGTAAAAAGTGAAAATCGAAAAGCACGTTGATGTTCCCTCTTCATTAAAAACTGTTTGACCTCGATAAGAACCGGAAATCCAATGGCTCCAAGGGTAATTAAAATAATATTGATCAATTGAACAAAGTAATCTTTTGCATATGGTTGTAAGGAATTGCCCGTAATATCGAATCCACCATTTGTGGTTGCACTGACCGAAGCAAATAATGCATGGAAAAAAGCTTCTTTCCAATCTGGATAATAGTTAAGGAAATAAACTCCTAAAATAATTGTCCCCATTAACTCAATCAAAAGAATAATTTTCAGAATATCTTTAATCAAAAGAACAAGTCCAGAAAGATTCGTTTGGTTTTGGTCAATCATGATTAATTGACGTTCTTTCAGGCCGATTTTTCTACCTAACAAAAGCCAGAAAAATGTCCCTAATGTCATGACACCAATGCCGCCAAATTGCAAAATAAGAATTAACATAAAAATTCCAAACACACTATATGTATCAGAGATGTTCATAGTCGTTAAACCAGTTACACTCACTGCACTGATCGCAGTAAAAACCGAATCAATAAACGATACTTCTACTCCCGGTTTATGTACAGCCGGAATTCTAAGCAGCAGAACCGAAATCGTCGTTGCAATCGCATAATAGCCAACGATCACTTGAGCTGGCGTTAATTTTTTCAGAAATACTTTAAATTTTTTCCACATTGGCTTCTCCACACTTCTTTTTTCCTATTTTCCTATCATAAAGAATTCCCGCCAATTTTACAATCGATAATCCTAGGACATAACCGTTATAATGGAATTATTAGGAGGAAATGTTCATGCTAATTCAAGAACTTGCTGAAAAAATAATTACTGAAGTACGGAAATTATTAGATGAAGATATTATCGTTGTTGATACAAAAGGACAAATTATCGCAAGTACAGATCCTATAAGAGTGAACACTTTTCATGAAGGTGCCTTAATAGCTTCTCAAAAAAAGGAAAAACTTATTATCTCGGAAGCAGATCAACAGATATTAAAAGGCGTTAAGGCTGGAATTAATCTCCCTATCTTTTTTCAACGAGATGTTGTTGGGGTGATTGGAATTACAGGCAACCCAGATGCCGTCTCTCCTTTTGGAGAAATTATACGAAAAATGACTGAGCTCCTCATTAGCGAAAGCTACGTGACCGAGCAATTCGACTGGCAATCCCGCTCAATGGAGGCGTTTCTTCTTGACTGGATTCAATTAAAGGAATGGAATGAAGCTTTCTTAGAAAGAGCTAAGCTTTTACACATAGATTTAAATGTGCACCGCCAGGTTATGATTGCTGAAGTAGCAAAAGGCTCCTCCATTCTCCATCGTGATTTATGGCTATCTATTCTTTCATGGCAAGAACGCACAGATACAGATGTCATTACGAGATGGGGAAATAATCGAATCATTTATCTACTTACTTCGGACCAAAATTATCATGATAAAGCAAAGCGATTTCATCAGTTTTTATTAGATCGCTTGAAAATGGAAGTCAGTATGGGGGTTGGATTGAGTGTTCCTCCAAAAGACATCAATCAATCCTTCCATCAAGCAGAACGGGCGCTCCATGCGAAGAATTCAACCTGCGATCTTATATTTGATGAAGATTTAGCTTTAGAAATGATTTTAGACGATATCTCTCAGCAAACAAAAGATGATTTTATCAAAAGAACAATCGCTCCACTCTTAGAAGATGAGGAACTGATTGTGACACTAAAGAAATTAATCGAAAATCATTTTTCTTTGAAAAGAACATCTGAATCATTGCATGTTCACATAAACACCCTACATTATCGACTGAAAAAAATTACTGAAATGACCCATTTGAATCCTAGAAATATCGATGATTTATTCATCCTTTACTTATCTCTACAGTTTTTAGATAAACATCTAAAAATATAATATTTCATCATCAATATTTTGTATTATCATACATAGCGGGTTCCCCCGCTTTTTTTTATACTTAATATAATAAACTGTTTAAGTGTAAGCGCTTTAGACGAAAGATATTTAATTGGGGGAATGGCACTTATGATTACTGAAGAGATAAAGAAAAGGATGATCGCCATCATCGGTCCGGAAAATTATGATGATAGTAAAGTAGGTAGACTTTGTTATTCATATGACGCAACACCAGATTTACAGGCACTACCTGACGCAGTTGTGAGTCCACGTAATACAGAAGAAGTCTCTGAATTAGTGAAGATTTGTAACGAACATAAAATCCCAATCGTTCCAAGAGGTACCGGAACGAATCTATGCGGTGGAACTTGTCCGACAGAAGGCGGCATCGTCTTTTTATTTAAGCATATGAATCAAATTCTTGAATTGGATTTAGACAACTTAACGATGACGGTACAACCAGGTGTTATCACTCTTGATGTTATCAAGAAAGCAGAAGCAAATGGACTTTTCTATCCACCGGATCCAGGCTCCATGAAATCATCTACTATCGGTGGAAATATTAGCGAGAACTCCGGCGGTTTACGCGGATTAAAATACGGAGTTACAAGAGATTACGTCATGGGCTTAGAAATCGTTATGGCCAATGGCGATATTATCCGAACTGGTGGCAAACTTGCGAAAGACGTAGCCGGATACGATTTAACAAGATTGTATGTAGGAGCAGAAGGAACACTTGGAATTATTACAGAAGCGATACTAAAGCTCGTTCCAATTCCAGAAACAAAGAAAACGATTTTAGCACTTTACGAAGACCTTGAGGCTGCTGCAAGAACCGTTTCGAAAATTATCGCCAATAAAATCATTCCTGCAACCCTAGAGTTTTTAGACCAGCCAACGATTGCGGCAGTAGAAGATTATGTCAAAATCGGCTTACCTACTGAAGCAAAGGCAGTCCTTTTAATCGAACAAGACGGCTCACCAGAACAAGTGGAAAAAGATATGGCTAAAATCGCTGATATTTGTAAGTCAGAACAGGCTGTATCTGTACAAATGGCTAAGACAGTTGAGGAAGCAGAAGCTCTGACAACAGCAAGAAGAACTGCTTTATCTGCGATTGCACGAATTAAACCAACTACTATATTGGAAGATGCAACAGTACCGCGTTCTGAAATTGCTCGAATGGTTAAAGCGATTAATGAAATCGCTGAAAAATACAACTTACCAATTTGTACATTTGGTCATTCAGGTGACGGAAACCTTCATCCTACTGTACCAACAGATGCAAGAAACAAAGAAGAAATGGAACGTGTGGAGCAAGCCTTTGAAGAAATCTTTATTAAGGCGATTGAATTAGGTGGAACCATTACCGGGGAACATGGAGTTGGCGTCGTGAAAGCACCTTATCTTGAGTTAAAGCTAGGTGCAGCTGGTATTGAAGCGATGAAAGCAATTAAAAATGGACTTGATCCGAATAACATCATGAATCCTGGTAAGGTATTCGCGAAAGATAGTAGAAAACGTGTGGTGGTAGGACAATGACAACAGTACAGGAACAACAAACAATACAGAATGTTTTCCAAGATAGAATGGATCAAGATGAGCTCTTAAACTGTATGCGCTGTGGCTTTTGCTTACCTAGCTGCCCAACCTATATCACCTCTGGTTACAAGGAATCCCATTCGCCGAGAGGTCGTATTGCCCTTATGAAAGCGGTCGTTGACGGCTTAATTGAACCAGATGAAGATTTTGAACAATCATTAAATCAATGTCTTGGATGTCGAGCTTGTGAACCAGTTTGTCCATCAGGTGTTAACTATGGACATCTACTAGAAGAAGCTCGTGACATTATCAACCAAAATAAAAAACATTCTCTTCCCGTACGTACGGTGAGAAAAGCGGTTTTTGAAGGATTATTCCCTCATCAAAACCGGATGAGAACATTAACTGGATTATTAGGCTTTTACCAACGCTCCGGTCTGCAAAAGGTTGCAAGGTCAACTGGTGTCATGAAACTCTTCCCAGAAAGCTTAACAACAATGGAAAGAGTTCTGCCCAAGGTTCCAACAATGAAGGAAATGAAAAATCGCCCTGAATTTTTACCCGCGGTGGCTCCTAAAACAAACCGTGTTGCCTTTTTCACAGGATGTCTCATGGATACGATGTTTCTTGAAACCAATAATGCAACAATGAAGCTATTGCAATTAGCGGGTTGTGAAATCGTTATTCCGCAAGACCAAAACTGCTGTGGTGCACTTCATGGCCATAGCGGTGAAAAAGATGGTTCGAAGGCGTTAGCTAAGAAAAATATTAAGGCATTCGAGGATTTAAATGTCGATTACATTATTACGAATGCCGGTGGCTGCGGTGCTTTCCTTGTTGATTATGACCACTTATTAAAAGATGATCCTGAATGGAAAGACAGAGCGAAAGCCTTTAAGGATAAAATCAAAGATATCACACAAATCTTATATGAAGTGGATTTTCATAAAAAGGTGAAACTACAATTACCTTATCAAATCGTCACATATCAGGATTCCTGCCATTTACGAAATGTCATGAAAACGTCTGCTGCACCTCGAGCATTGCTTCAAGCCATTGGAGGAATTGACTATACAGAAATGAAAGATGCTGATCGTTGCTGTGGTTCAGCTGGTATTTACAACATTATCGAGTCCGAGATGTCAATGCAGATTCTCGATTACAAAATGGAACAGACAAAAGCGACTCATGCTTCTACAGTTGTAACTGCAAATCCTGGCTGCCTACTTCAAATGAAGCTCGGTATTGAACGAGAAGAACTCAGTGAAAAAATGCGAGCTGTTCACATTGTTGATCTATTAATGGAAGCAGTACAAGAATAATCTTTTAAAAAAACTATGCACCTTTCCTTCGGGAAAAGTTCATAGTTTTTTTATTCTCCGTTTCAAGTCTTTTCCACTCATGGAACCTACGATTTTTCAAATACTATTTTTACAGGGATATTTTATCTCTTATTATAAGGCTCTTTTCGCAAAAATTGTTGTTAGATAAAAATTGATTAAATGACAAACCATATTGCCTCTTAAAAACAATAAAAGTTAGCGAAAAGTGCCGTGCAAAAATAATTTGTAGCACTAAACCACGTAGGAGGTGTAAATGTCGGCTTTAGATTTTTTTCAAAGAAAAAAATTAGGACATTTACGAAAAAACGTCAATCAGTAAGAAAACAGCGTGTTTTTAAGACTATTCATTAGGAGTTGAGAGAAATGGCAAGAAGCAGTAACAAGCTATTAGTTCCTGGTATTGAACAATATATGGACCAGGTGAAATATGAAATCGCTCAAGAATTCGGTGTACAACTTGGTTCTGACACAGCATCAAGAGGAAACGGATCAGTAGGCGGAGAAATCACAAAGAGACTTGTGAAACAGGCTCAGGCAGGTCTTTCTGGTCAAAACCAACAATAATTCAAATTTAATATACCATGGAAAAAGTCCGGCATACTCTGCCGGACTTTTCTCATCTATGATGTTCATTGTTTTTGTAATTTTCGAATGGCTTGAAATAGTTATTGTTATTGAAGTGGTTATTTTGATTATTATTATAGTTATTGAAGTTGTTCTTTCTCTTCTCAATTTCATCGTTCAATTTGCGCTCGATTTCCTTAAGTTGATCATTCTTCTCCAATTCCTTTTGAAGCTTACTTGCTTTATCTTCAATAATCTTTTCGACTTCACCATGTTTTTCCTGAAGTTTATTCTTAACCTCATTCTTAAACTTTTCTTCATTCCATTCAGATTTTTCTATTTTCTTGTTTTGCGATTGATTCTCTTGTTTCTTTGCTTCATTAGTTGGAGTCTTATTAGTAACTCCATTTTGTTCTTTATTCACACTTGGATTTTGAGCCTTTGGAGTTACTTTCGGCGCCACATGTTTATCAGCTTGAGTCGGTTTTTCTGATTGATTGCTCTTCTGCTCAGAAATTAGCTTACCCGCTGTTAAGCCCTTTTCCTGAGCAAGTTCACGCTCTTTTTCAGTTGCTTCATAAGAAATCACTTTTGCCTTTTCATCCGAAATATTTTCTTCTATTTCTTTAAGCGCTTCCTCAAGTTTGCTTTCTATTTTTTCCTTTGATTCACCTGTATGAACAGTCCCGATGACGATTTCTTGTTCCGTTTTAAGATAACCTTTTCCCTTCAGGCTTGCCAAAATTTCTTCTGTCAATGCTTTAAGATCCTTTTTCTTCCAGTTGCCTAATTCTTCAATGAGTGTTCTTCCGCTTTCGTTATAAGGAATAAGCTCAATAACCTTTAAATCTTCATTGACTCCAAGCTCAATACTTGGATTTACGTCTATGCTCATATAAGCATAGACTTCATTTTGATTAAATGGAATAAAGGTAATAAGTGCTAGTATACTGGCAATAGCCACGGCCGCTAATGATTTTCCTTTTAATGAATGAAAAAAAGAAAAATTCGTAGCTTTCTGCTTCTCTGTAATGGGAATTGGTACCTCCTGGCCAATCTCATAATCGTACTTTTGTCGATTAATTTGGAGAAACTCACCATCAGGGGTTAATAATGTTAAAAAACGTTCATTCATATCCATAATAATGCCTTTTCTCACGTTTCCAACACCCCTTTAATATAATCTCTTAAATAAACATAGTCTCCCATCAAAATTAACGAGATGGCCATGATATACTTACGATTTCTTTCAATCGTTTTTCTACTTACCTTAACAGCTTCTTCTAGCTGCTTAATTGGCAGCTTTTTTTTCTCTACTAAGAACTGTTGAAGGGGTTCTTGCTCCACTAAAGCGAGGGCTACTTTCATCGCATTCAGTCTAGCATCTGCATGTTTCGGCGAATTTTTAACAAGTTCATCAAACGAAAGTTCATATTCTCGTAAGAGCTGAGAAAAATGAATGATTTCATTTTTTCGATGCTCAGCCTCTGTTTTCTTTTGGTATTCATCCATTGAAAGTTGCGATTCAATCGAAACCTGTGGACTTTCATCTTCCGTATCCTCGTGTATGTGAAGACTGACGTTTTTATGCTTTGATTGACTTCTAATGTAATCAATAACTCGACGCTTTATTAGCACGTCAGCAAAACTTAACAGAGAGCTTCCTTTAGTTGAATTATATTTTTGTATCGCTTCATTAAATGCAATCAAACCAATGCTAAATTCGTCATCGGCTTCAGTAATGTATCTCTTACAAACGGAAGAAACTGATTTTGCAATAAATGGTTTATAAGTTTCAATAAGTTCGTTTTGTAAAGTATGATCACCTTGCTGCACCAAGTGTACAGTTTCCTCTAGTGATTTTTTCTTTTTTCTTGCCATAAACAATAAACCAAGCAACAGTCTCACCCCTCTCGGATCACATATTATATATTACGCTATGTCTGTCCGTTTTTTAAGGGTAAGGATTTGGAAATGTGAAAATTTCTTGTTTATGAGAGGGATGGGTATTTTCTGGATTTTATAAAAATTGTTCCCAAAGGCTGTAAGGACAGCCTTTGAGTGTATAGACTTTTGATTCTTTTTTTCTTATCTTCCTTGATGGTTCCAATTATTTTCTTGGTGGAAGGAACCTTTGTTGTCAAAATTTTTCTTTTCAATTTTAACAGGGATATGTTTTTCTAGCTTGTTTTCAATCTTTTCCACTTTCTTGTCGATATTAACATCTTGCTTAACTTGCTTCTTAACTTCCTTAATTTCATTCTTTATTTGTTTGACATTTGATTTATGCTCATTTTTCATGTCTTTAATTTTTTGTTTTGTTTCTGTCTGTTTGTTTTTCAATGGTTGCACTTTTTGTGCTTCAACTACTACAGAAGCTTCTGCTTTTGCTTTAGCCTCTGCTATTGCTTTTGCTTCTGCCTTCGCTTTCATCTCAGCTTTTACTTTCTCTTTTGCTTCGACTTTTACATTGCTCTCAGCTTTTACTTCAACTGGAACAAAATCTTTTGAAGCTTCAAGCTCTTTTTTCTTTTCAGCGATTTTTTCCATCTTACGAGCAAGCTTCGCGTAGCTTTTTTCAATATTTCTTTGAAGAGCAACCTTTGCTGCTGGATTTTTCACTTTTTCAAGTGCTGCTTTTAACGCGATGATGTTTTGGGAGATTACCTTTTCTACATCATCAAGTTTTTCATCTTCAGTAATTTCCTCTGATTCAGTAGAATCTGTTTCTTTGTTTGTCTCATCATTAGTTGTTTCTTCTGTATCAGCAGGTTCTTGCGTATCCTGACTTTCTTCAGTTACAGGTTCAGCTGTTTCCCTTGATTCCTCGTCTGTTTTTTCTTCATCTACCATTTCGTCAGCATTCTCCAAATTTTTAAGAGCATCATAAATCGTTTGTAAAGCCTTGTCCTCTTGACCATCCTTAAATAGAGCTTCTGCCTCTTTTAATCTTTCCTGAGCATAAGTTGCAAGTAGCTCCGCTTCCTTTGCATCTTCAAATGTAAGGGCTAATCTAATTTTTTCAAAGGCTGTTTTTACAAAATAGAAAATGCTACCAGGTAATACTGCTGGCTCTTCAGTAGCCACTTCATTTTCTTCATTTGTAATGTTTTCAAGTTCCGTATCAACATTCGTGTTCGTTTCTGTAACCACTTCTAGACCCAAATCTTCAGAGCCTTCATTTGCAAATGCAGTTGTTGTAGAAAATACAATTAATCCTGCTGTAGCTAGTGCCATTACTTTTTTCTTTGTGTTATTCATCATATCTGCACCTCTTGTGTTTTTTAGCGGTAGCCGCCATTCACTAAGAAGGTACGAAATCGCACAAAAAAATGTGGGGGTGGAAAAAAATCGTTGATCATCTGTACAAAAATATTTGATTTCACGTACTTGATACATCAGGAAAATAGTTAGAGGATGATCGTCCTACATACGCTTCCCCCACTAGACCTGACCACTTGTAAAGAATGGGATCCGTCAATATAACCACAAATTCATCTAAGTCTTTCTTATCAATAAAAAAATTTTTCTAAGTATGTGACCAATCAGTAATCCAGGAATAAGTGCCATCATTGGAAAAAAAACTGGGCCTGGAATTACACCAAATATTTCAACCTTAGGTGAATACATTAATCCTACCGTAATAAAATAAGCCCCAAAAACAAAAGGTAAAAAAGTGAGGGTTTCAATTGGAGTTTCTGGAGAAGCACTTCGATAAGCATCCCACATGGCAAACATATATAAGCACGGGTAAAACATAAGCCATTGATAATCTACTATGCGTAAGGCCATTTCTGTTTCCCCTAGAAAGCTATACATAATAGCAGTGTTAAAATGACCCATAACGTTTATCAGAATTTCTAGAAATACAAATAAACTTCCTTTGAAGAGTTGGCCCATCAATAACTGGGCAAAGCCAGGCAAAGCAATACTCCAAAACACCGCTTCAAGCTTTCCAATTTTTTTCATATAATCACCTAGTCTGTATGTATACTACTAGGATTCGCGTTTTTATAAATATTATGTTGTAAAAGATTCTTTGAAGAAAAAAACAGCCTTAGCAAAAATAAGACTGTTTTTTCGCGATTATTTTTTTGTAATTGCAAAGCCTGAAAATCCATAAATTAATGTAATAATTGGACAAAGAAGGCAGAAAAATGTATATGGTAAGTAATCAAATGTTTCCACTCCAAGTACACCTGTTAAGAATATCCCACTAACCCCCCAAGGTACTAACGGATTTATGACAGTACCCGCATCCTCAAGTACCCTTGAAAGATTTTTCATTCGCAATCCTGCTTTTTCAAATGATGGCTTAAACGTATTCCCCGTCAAAAGGATGGATAAGTACTGCTCTCCCACTAAAAAATTGATGCCAATTGCTGTTGAAACGGTTGCTAGAAATAAGTAAGGTACCTTATACAAAAATTGTGAAATAGCATCTAATAAAGCAGGTATGATTCCGAGCGTAAACAATAATCCACCTAATCCTAACGCAAGGATAACTAATGACATGGAGAACATCATACTCTCCATTCCTCCACGATTAAGAAGACTGTCAATTACTGCTACCCCACTATTAATCTCGTAACCTGAAAATAACAGCTTCATCATCATTTGAAAACTAAATTCTTGCTGAACAAAAAAGGCCAGTATTAATGAAGAGAGAATACCAAACGATAAGGTTACAATCGCTGAGATTTTTTTGAAGGCTAAAATGAATAATAAAACAAATGGAATAAGTGAATACCAATGCACTAAATTTAGCGAATTCAACGTTCCCTTAAAACTAGAAAGCTGAGTGAAACTTGCAGATGCTTCTTTTGGCGACATTACAGCAAAAAGAATAAGTGCAACAATGAATGCAGGAATCGTCGTCCACATCATATTTTTGATATGCTCAAATAAATCGACCTTGACTACCATCGAGGCAAGATTTGTCGTATCTGACAATGGAGACATTTTATCTCCAAAAAATGCACCGGAAATAATAGCTCCCGCTGTAATCGGTAAAGAGAGTTCTAATGCACTACTCACACCGATAAAAGCAACCCCTATGGTCGCAGCAGTTGTTAAGGAACTGCCAATGCTTAATCCTACTATTGCCGTTACAACAAACACTATAGCATAGAAAAAATTCCCGTTCACAAATTCCAATGCAAGATAAATAAAAGTAGGAATTGTTCCACTCGCCATCCAGCTACTTATAAGCATCCCGATCAAGAAGAACAACATTATTGCGCCTAAACCCGATTTGGCTCCGTCTATCATCCCTTTTTCTAGTGCCTGAATGGAGACCTTTTTTAGCATTCCATATATTAGTAAAAGAAAAATCGCAAAGAAAATTGGAATATGTGGCACCGCTTCATACTTAATGATCGAAAAACTGACTCCACCCAGTATTATAACCGTAAGTAATAAAGCTTCCATGGTTGAAGGCTTGATTACAGCTTGTTGCTTGTTCATTATTCTGTCCTCACTAGTTGATTATTTTAATATTTTCGCACTTAAACGCTTTTGAGCGTTAAAGCAAAACATTACTATATCAATATATGATTATTTTGCGTAGCTGTCAACAAAAAATAAAAAACGACCAGAATAGGTCGCTTCAAACTGCCGACAAATAGCATTGTCGTTAGAATCCGTTGATTTCCGCTACGGGCACTTGCTTTCCGGGCGTGCGCCGAGCTGTAAGGCGCTAGCGCCAGTAAGTTGATAAATAGGCGAAAAATTCCTCCTAAATCAAAAAATTAACCTCGCTATAAATAGGCGGAAATTTTCCGGTTAAGCTATACATTTTTAGAAATTTGAATGTATTTTGGGTCATTTTAGCGGAAGATCTCCGCCTATTTCACCTAAGACCTATTAATTTTTCAAAATAAACGGAAATCCTTCGGTTAAGTGGGTATACCTGTCGAAAATCAAAAAGTCAACAATGAACAATAACAGGGCATTAAACAAAGAGCGTAGACAAACTCGAAGATTTTCCAGTTTGTCTACGCTCTGAAACGACTTAGAATAGGTCGTTTTAATTACGGGTCTATGAATAGTCATCCATCGGATTATATAATTTAACTTCAGGGTTTTTGTCTTGGAACCATCTTAATGCAAAGTCATTTTCAAATAAGAATGCTAACTTTCCATAGCGATCTTTTACTAGGATGCTTCGAGCAGCCGACAGGTTTTCATTGACCTGTTCATTTTCTACCCAGCGAGTAATCTTTGAACCAAGTCGTTCCATAATGACTTCCACATTGTACTCATTTTTCATACGATGTTCGAACACTTCAAATTGAAGCTGACCAACTGCACCTAGTAGATACTCCTCTGTTCTGACATTTCTGAAGAGCTGAATTGCCCCTTCTTGTACAAGTTGCTCTATTCCCTTATGGAAATGCTTTTGCTTCATGACGTTTTTCGCAGTAACGCGCACAAATAATTCAGGCGTGAACTGTGGCAATCTTTCAAATTGGAATTTATTTTTCCCAATTGTTAACGTATCACCTATTTGGTACGTACCTGAATCATATAGGCCGATGATGTCTCCACTAACCGCCTCGTCCACAGTGCTCCGGTCATCAGCCATGAACTGAGTTGATTGCGCAAGTTTGAGTTGTTTTCCAATTCTCGGAATGTTAACCGTCATGCCTCGTTCAAACTTTCCAGAACAGATTCGAAGAAACGCAATTCGGTCACGGTGAGCAGGGTTCATATTGGCTTGAATTTTAAAGATAAATCCAGAAAACTCTTCGTTTAAAGGATCAATTTTGCCTTCAGATGAGTTTCTCGCCTGTGGTGATGGAGCAAATTGTAAGTAGGTTTCTAAAAAGGTTTGTACACCAAAATTCGTCAATGCACTACCAAAAAAGACAGGAGTTAATTCTCCTTTTTCGATTCTTTCACGAGAGAACTCATTGCCTGCTTCATTCAAGAGCATAATTTCCTCAAGTGTTTGGTCATACAAGCCCGATGTTTTCAGCTGATGATCCCCTTCGATTTCGCCATCCTCATTTAATTCGATATAACGCTTATCTTCATCCACACGGAATTGTTCAATTCTCTTATAGAAACGGTCATAGATTCCTAAGAACTCTTTTCCCATCCCAATTGGCCAGTTCATTGGATACGATTCAATGCCCATAACTTCTTCAAGTTCAGCAAGAAGTTCTAATGGTGCTCTACCTTCGCGGTCAAGCTTATTGATGAAGGTAAAAATCGGAATTCCACGCATACGACAAACCTTGAAAAGCTTCAATGTTTGTTCCTCGATCCCTTTTGCTGAGTCGATAATCATTACAGCACTGTCTACAGCTGTAAGTGTACGGTAAGTATCTTCACTGAAATCTTGGTGCCCTGGTGTATCCAGGATGTTTACGCGACAATTTTGATATTCAAATTGCATCACACTCGATGTTACCGAGATACCACGTTGTTTCTCAATTTCCATCCAGTCACTTGTTGCAAATTTCCCCGTCTTTTTCCCTTTAACAGTCCCCGCATCACGTATAGCACCACCAAATAGCAAAAGCTGTTCAGTCAGCGTTGTTTTCCCGGCATCCGGGTGGGAGATAATTGCAAAGGTACGGCGAGATAAAACCTCATCCTTAAAGTTTTTTGCCATAAATGTTTGTATCCTTTCCATCAAATCAAATTCATATCATTATTTAAAAATCCATCTACACTAATTTAAAAAATACCTGCAACGATATATTATAGCAAATTTCCCACCTTTTATATAGTCCAAAGATCAATCGATTTTGCACGCACACAATAAAAGAAGGCTAGGTTTCCCCAGCCTCCCTTCATTATCTTTTACCATTTAAAGCAAGCTGCTCCAACAATAATCAAGAGAATGAATAGAACTACGATTAGAGCAAATCCGCCGCCGTAACCGCCTCCATAGCCACCACCGTAGCCATAGCCACCGTAACCAAATCCGTACATCATGTCTCCTCCTTTACCGACAAATCCTTAGTAAAAGCCGCCGTAACCCCAAGAAGCACCGATAATAATCAATAAAATAAACAGTACTACTAATAGGGCAAATCCGCCGCCATAGCCGTATTCTTCTGACATATTTTTAGACCTCCTTATCATAAGTCTATATATCCTATTCATCATGGATTAAATGTGGGAATAGACAAATGCACATTTTTAGGTGGTTGTCCGTGAGTCAAAAGTGGAGGGGAAGTATGTATTTGAACAAAACAAGAAGGAAAATCCATTCCTCATTAAATATTAGAAAAAAATCACAGACAATACTCAGCCTGTGATTTCCAATCGATTTATGTAAAGTCTGATACAGCCTTTGATAGGCTAGTATCAGAACTAAGAACTAGGTGGTTAATACCACCATCCTCCCCAATATGGTGGGTAAGGTGGATAAAACGGTGGGCGAATAAGAGATCCTGCAGCTAAACCACCGATAAATCCTAATGGGAAGCCGAATCCTCCGAATCCAAATCCAAAAGGACGCCCGAACGGCCTTCCAAATGGCCTTCTTCCAAGTCTTACATCATATTGTGGCGCATTATATATATAATTAGGTACTTGATGCATCTATTCTCCTCCTCATCTAAAAATGTGTTCCCAATCCTAGAATATGCATATCTCCCGAAAATTTTTGGGTTTATGTCCAGTTTTAGAAAAGAAAATTCAAATCGCAAATTGAGAAAGATAATTGAAATCCAGACGACTATACTGTGATAAAAGATAAGCAGATCTTGTAGCGAAAGGTTTTCGTAATGTATTTAGGGCTCTAATCATATCTTCCTTCGTCCTGATCCCCGTACCATGCCCGAAATACAGATTATCTCCCAAATAGACGGTATTCTCTCCAATCCATTGTGGCTCCTGATGATCAGGATTATGAAAATAAAGGACATCACCCGGAATAAATTCCGTCCCAGCTTTCGTTATAATGCGCAAATCCTCATCATAGCTCCAGTCCCAAACTAACAAATTTTGAAATAATCGATTAAATAGATTGCGGTTTATCGATCTCAATACAGCATAGTAATAAATAATCACAATGGCCGTGGAGCATTCAAAAGCATATTCATGGCCATTTGCATATATATCTTCAATTGCTTCTGAAGGAAGAACATTTGGATTAAGGCGGTAGCCATGAATCGTCTTTGTCCAAAAACGTGGATTGAATCTAGACTCTTCAAATATATTAAACTCAACTGGTACTCTCGCAAGTCGTCTTGCAGCATCTATAATATTTTTTCGCAACAATAATTCAAAATTCAACTGTTTCCGTGACGAATAATAATGAGGCAACTCACTTTTTTGTAGCTCCTCATATATCTTCTTCTCTATATCAGAAAGTGTTGATGCTGGTGGGTCTGAAAGCAAAGTACCCATCATTATAATCATCTTGGGCAGCACTCCTATACTTCTTTTGCTATAGTTTATGCGCCCCTATTTAAAAGGGTTTGTAGGCATCAATGGAAAAACCCACTGCTCCACCATGAAAAATAATTTCACGAACTTGTCCTTCTCTTCTGTTCTTATGCATACAATTAGAATGGAAAAAATACCGAGGGAGGTCATTATGTTTCAGTTTTTAGAAAAAGCAATTATAGGGATGGCTCTTCTCCGAATGTTATCAGGCAGTATTGAAATAATGGCAGCACTTCTTTTTCTAAAGGTTAATAACGTTGAGAAGGCCCTAATCATTAATAGTTCCCTTGCGTTAATCGGACCGATTGTATTAATCGTAACAACGACCATTGGATTAATTGGAATCGCGGAGAAAGTCTCCTTTGCAAAAATGCTGTGGATTTTTTGTGGGGTCGGACTTATTCTTTATGGAGTTAAAAGTTCATAATTAAGCAAAAGGTCAATTCGTTTATCGTTACGAATCGACCTTTTATTTTCTTGCTAGCCGCTCGTACACATCGCTCAACGTACGACAGCCTAATTGCTTCGTTTTCTCTATATACGCACACCACAATTTTGCAGCTAGCTTAGCATCTCCAAGCGCATGATGACGCTCTATAACTTCGATGTCATTGTGAATACATAAATCTTCTAATCTCGTTAATCCTAGGTCAGGATCTGCAATCCGATAAAGAAACGATGTATCTACGATTCGATGCTTAAAGGGGGTCCGAAAAAGCTTCCAGCTAGCATTCTGCAAAAAGTTCTTTTCATGGATGGCGTGATGAGCCACTAAAGTATCATTTTTAACAAAATCAAAAAAACGAAGCAGTATTTCAGATAATGGCTCAGCATTTTTTAAATCAGTCGAAGTAATGCCCGTTAGACTCGCAATTTCTTCAGGCAGTTCTTGTGTATATTGAACAAGTGAATAAAATACTTCATCTTCTACCATTTCGCCATTTCTTACTTTTACAGCTCCTATCGAAATAATTTCATCTCCATGTTCAGGATAAAATCCAGTTGTTTCAATATCGAAAACGACAGCACTCATTTTTTCTAAGGGCACATTCAAAGAGTTTTCCTGCTTTAACTCCTTCTGCATTTGACGCAAAAAGGCAATTTGCTGCGAGTTTTGTAAATTAGCACCTTCCGTTAAAGTAAATCTCCCTTGGATCCCTCTCATTAGTTGCCGAAAAGAATCTAAAGCCACTGCTCATCACCTCCATTCATGCAAAATAAGATCTGAGACATAATGATGAAGTCTTTTCCCATCCTTTAAAATCTGTTTTATTTCCTTTTTCTCCACCCTACTAAGCTTCTTAACTTTTAAAAAATGGGTATCATCATACGTCTTAGATTGATAAAGCGAGGTTCGATATTTCAACAGGTCTAGAAAATGTTTCTTACTTTCCCTCAAGCCTGCTCCATATCCATTTATACGTATTAATTGATCAATTCGGTCAAGTGTTGATGTTTCATAAATTCCCTCTTTGATCGCAAGTAAACGAACGGCATTCACATAAGGCAAAAAGGCTGTATACTTCAAGTTAATTGCCCCTTCGTTGGGACCGTGTTCTTCAACAATAAATTGTCCAAGTGGGCCAACTGCACTTTTAACATGCATGACATTTTCCTTGAACCGTTTTAAAAGGGAGGTATGCTCCTTTTGAAAAAGATAAATCACATCCTTTAGCTCGTGAACAAAGGATTTATTTCCTTGCAAATTACGCGCATCGTAAAAAATTTGCAGATTCCGAACCGTTTCCCATGATGCCTCTTCCATCCAGGCAAGCAGTTGCTGCTTCCAACTATCCAATGATTTGCACCATAACGGATTAGAACTCATTACGTTTCCTTGACAATACGGGTAACCGACTTCATTTAAACCGTATGCGAGTTCCTTCCCAAGTCTTATAAAATATTCGTCATATGCTTCATTCGAGACTTCATAAATCAACCCATGGTCTTGGTCACTAATGGGTCCTTGTTCAAATCTTCCACCACTACCTGTAATAAACCATGAAAACTCGCATGGTGGTTGTGTCTCAACTTGTTCAAGCGCCAATTCGAACACTTTTTTCATCGTTTGATCATGGAACTCATTTAGCTGAGCCGGATCTGAATAATGGAAAGATATATTTTCATCCTTCCATTCTTTTAAACTTGCATATGAGTTTTTTGCATGTATTGACACGATACCCACACCCTTTACATCCTAAGTGGGAAAAAGCCCATTGAAATAGAGGAAAGCCTCTTAAAAGAGGCCTTCTTTCTCGTTTATTTTACCATTTTCCTATAAAGAATTTAGCTTAAATTCACGGAAGGTGATTCAGTTTTTACACTTGTTGAAGCTTCAAATTGTTCTGGATATCCATAGCTTCCATGCTCACTCATATCAAGACCCATGATTTCTTCTTCTTCTGTAACACGAAGACCACCCATGACCTTATCCATGATTTTTAATAAAATGAATGCCACAACAAATGCATATGCACCAGAAGCAACAACACCTAATGCTTGAACGCCTAATTGGTGGAAGCCACCGCCGTAGAATAATCCAGCTTGGCCCCAATCGATATCCGTTGATAGCGCTGGTAGAGCAAACAATCCATTAGAAAGTGTACCCCAAACCCCAACAGTACCGTGAACAGATAATGCAGAAATCAGATCATCGATTTTCGCTTTATCAAACCATTTCATACTGAATACAACCATAATTCCACCTACAAGACCAATGACAACCGCCGCCCATGGAGCAACGAATCCGCAAGAAGCTGTAATTGCAACAAGACCAGCAAGGGCACCATTTAATGTAGTTGGAACATCAGCTTTACCCGTTACAACCCAAGAAGTAAACATCGCCGCAACCGCACCAGCAGCAGCTGCCAATTGTGTATTTAAGATAACGAATCCTAAAAATCCATCAGCTACTCCAAATGTACTAGCTCCGTTAAATCCGAACCAACCTACCCAAAGGATAAGGACACCTAATGCAGTATATACTTGGTTGTGTCCTGCAAGATTGTTTGAAGAACCGTCTTTATTATATTTCCCAATACGAGGTTTTAAGATCAACGTTGCAGCTAATGCTGCCATCGCACCTGTTAAGTGAACAACCGTTGAACCAGCAAAGTCTTGCTTTCCATGGTCTGCTAACCAACCGCCACCCCAAATCCAGTGTGCAACTACTGGGTAAACTAAAGCTGTGAAAAGAACTGCAAATATCACATATGCAGCTAATTTTGCTCGTTCAGCAAATCCACCAAATGCAATAGTCAATGAAACAACTGCAAACATTACCTGGAACGAAAAATCTACTGCAGGAGTTAACCCTTCTTCTACCGTAGAAGCATCTCCATAAAAGAAATTAGATAATCCGATAAATGCGTTCCCATCTCCGTAAGTAAAACCATAACCGACAGCCCAGAAAACCAGTGAACCAAGTCCCGCCGTAAAAACTGTTTTTCCAGCAATATGACCTGCGTTCTTCATTCTTGTGGAACCTGCTTCGAGTAGTATGAATCCACCAATCATAAAAAATACTAAAATTGCACCAATCGCTACCCACAGATTATCCATCAAAACGACAGCATCCATTAAACATTCTCCCCTTTCTATTATTCGTTATATTTCTTTACATCTTAATGTTAGGAAATATAACATCTTGTAATTAATACTAATTTTACTCTATAAATCCCATATGTCAATAACAATTTTAGAGTTTTTTGAATTTTATGTTATAAAACCTAACATGAAAAATTTAATATTGGTCATTGTTAATTTCCACTTCGTGCACTCGCCTTCAACAAGGAATTTCGAGTACGTCGCGGAATATCGCCCCATTAAGTTTCCTTTGTATTGCTACTCCCTCAACAGTTCATACTCTCCGCTCCAATCATCTATTGAAAATAACAAACAAGAATCTATTGACTATTTCGTGAAATATCTATATTATTTTAGGTAGTATTAATAACTACATATAAAAACATGGAGATGATTATGTTGAAGTATATTCGTGAACCTATTAATGGATTAACCCATCTTAGTGGGGCCATTCTATCGTTTGTCGCCTTATTAGCGATGGTTATTAAAGCAGCACTAACCACTTCGTCAGGACTTGCAATCGCAGCCGTGATTGTCTTTGGAATCAGCATGATTTTACTCTACTCTGCATCAGCCACTTACCACATGGTCATTGCTAAAGACAAGGTCATTGCCTTTCTACGAAAAATAGACCATTCTATGATCTTCGTTCTGATCGCAGGGACCTACACTCCGTTTTGCTTAATCAGCTTAAATGGAGTTACTGGATGGGTTCTCTTCTCGATAATTACCTTTTTTGCCTTATCTGGCGTACTGTTTAAAATGGTTTGGTTCAATTGTCCGAGATGGTTATCTACAATGATTTATATCGTAATGGGCTGGATGGTCATCTTCGCTGCCTCTCCTTTGTCAGATGCTTTAAGTTCAACCGGTTTATTCCTGTTGGTACTTGGAGGTATTTTTTATACAATCGGCGGGATTATTTATGGAGCAAAACCAAACTTCTTAAAATCTGAATATATGGGATTTCACGAGATTTTTCATATCTTTATTATGCTAGGGAGCACAGCTCATTTTCTTTGTGTCTATATGTATGTTCTGTAAACAGAAGAAGAAGCTGTCGATTTGACAACTTCTTCTTTATATTTGTTGGACTACTTTTCTTGTTTTCTATCACTATTGTCCTGCATATCACATTTGATAGAGGGCTTCAATAGATCCACTTCATCTTATTGCACAAATTAAACTTGTCGGTCAGCTCGGTCGGATTCTCTCTTATCTTGGCGTACAAATTTGATTTGCCGGTCAATTCGAACGGATTCTCTCTCAACTTGTCGGTCAAACTAGATTGGACGTCCAACTCGCATAGCTTCAGTCGATCCCCCCACACTGTCACGAAAAACCCATTACTCTCCCTTAATCATCAGGAGCTTTTGTTTTAAGTTATTCTCCATCGCCGCTAATTCGTATTCTGCTTGGCGACGTTTATGTCTGCCTTCCTCCTGAATTCGCATTGTTTCTTCAAGAGTCGAAATTAAGTTTTCTTGTGTCTTCTTTAACGTTTCGATATCCACAAGTCCTCGTTCATTTTCCTTTGCCGTTTCAATCGTATTCGTTTTTAGCATTTCAGCATTCTTTAATAAAAGCTCATTGGTTGTTTTCGAGACTTGCTTCTGAGCCTCCATCGCATGTCTTTGTCTAATTAAAGTCAAAGCAATGGCGACTTGATTTTTCCATAGCGGAATCGCTGTAAGGATTGATGACTGAATTTTTTCCACCAAAGCTTGATTCGTGTTTTGGATAAGACGAATTTGCGGCGCACTTTGAATCGTAATTTCTCTACTCAACTTTAAATCATACAAACGCTTATCTAGACGGTCAGCGAATTGAATCATATCATTGACTTCTTGGAATTTCATCTGATCCTGAGTAGCTTCAGCGTCTGCCCGCATGGCAGGTATTGTCTTTTCGTACAGCTCTTCTAGCTTAATTTCTCCAGCTGCAATATACACATTTAAGGCATTGAAATAATCCTTATTGTTTTCATAGAGCTTTTCCAAATAATGAATATCGCTTAAGAGCGTGTTTTTACTTCGATCCAACTGCACACTAATGCGATCAATTTGTGCGCCGGTTTTTTGATATCTCGATAACACCTCTTGAATCGAATCTGAAATTCGCCCAAACATTTTCGCAAAAAAAGAAGGCTTATCTGCTTTTAACTCATCGGGACTTACACTATTCAATTTCTTCATTAAGTTACTGATGATTTCTCCAATTTCCCCAACATCCTGCTTTTGAACATGCTCAAGCATCGTATGGGAGAATGACAAAAGCTTTCCCTGTGCCTGAGAACCATAGGAAATCATTGCTTCATGATTTTTTGGATCAATTTGCTCTGCCAGCTGATAAGCTTTTGCACGATTTTCTTCAGGGATAACATCAATCAATTTAACAGGCTTTTTCTCGGTTGCTTGAAAAACTTCATTCGTATCTTTTTGTTCACCAAATGGATTAGCTAACAAATCGTCGAAGACATTACTCGTATTTCCGTAAAGGGAATCGTTTTTACCACTCATTTTAGTCTCCTACTTTCATCCTGAATTGTATTGATATTTCGTTTCGCCACATCAAGTTCTAGGTGAAGCTGGTCAATATCGTTTGAAAGGACTTGGTCTAAATCCTTTTCCAATGAGTTCCGCATTTCTTCTATTGTTTTACGTGTTTCTTGTAAAGATAATCTTAAGTCAAGATTCTTCGTAGGTTGAGCAGAGAGAAATGAATATTTTTCCGCCAACTCAACAAAGGAATCTAAATGGTAAAAATAAAATCTCTCAGCAAGGTAAAATCTTTTCGGTTCTTTTTTCGTAATGCGATAGATCTTCCTCGTAATTCTGAGAATCTCAAGATTTTGTTTTAACATCGTCAATTGTTTTAATGAAAAAAGAGCTTTATTTAAGCGGTCAATCTTTCTTTTTGCTTCATTTAAATTTTTCTCAATATATTTATATTCACGTCTAGTAAGCCCTTGGCTCTTAAGAAAACGGTGCTTCATGATCGTTTTAGCAATGAGATAAATAATAAAACCTCCAGCTACCGCAAAAGTAGTTGATAACAAAATCGATTGATCGTATCCAAAAAAGCTGATTAGCCATACAATGCCCGCCGTTGGAATCGCAATTAACGTTCGTAACACAAACGAAAGAAATGGATTCATCTAATATCTACCCCTAACATTTAATCCTCTATATAATTACGATAAAATAATAAGAAAGTTTCAACCATAGTTATATATACACGATTTTTCTAACTTTTATCATATCAAACTTCCAACAGATTGACATAGACCCCATATGTAAATGATGCTAAGACCTAAGACTGATTTTATTAAAAATAAATAAAGAGCCAACCGAGTTCATCGATTCGCTCTTTTAAACAATTTATAAAAACATACTCATGTTCATCGTTGTAATAACAGATTGATCGGGATAAACAATGCGGGAGGCAATCTTCCATTGATTATTTTCAAGACGTACCTTATCAACACGCTCTCCAAACATCTCCTCGATGTCAATGGTTGATCCTCTGCTTCGTTTAAATAGAAAATAACTTCTTACCCTGAATTCATTTGGATTCTCTGTACTTTCAATGATGATATTGGTTATAAAATGCCTTTGTCTTGTCGCTGGATTTTCTACCCAGGCTGATTTTGTATACAAGCGATTTACCCGTGTCGACAAGGATTTTATTGTTTCTTCGAAATAGAAAGAGTCATCCGCAATATTTTCTACTCCCACTCCCTCAACTGTTTCCCGTAGCGGCATTTTGTAGCTAATATCGTCAGTGAATAACTCTAACCACTCTTTATATTTCCGATTGTCTAGAAAATAGGCCTCTTGATAATAGAGATTCGTAATTTCCATTTGTAATTCAGGAGTGATTTTCTTTTTCACGTCAGAACTCATCGTGACTCCTCCTTCACAAATAAGTCTTTTGAAATCAACTCTAACCATCTTTCATGCATGCTTCGAGCAATAGAATCGATATAAGTAGTAGGATAGGCAGTTCCTGGACCTGGGAAATTCTCGTCAGGCTCCACTCGTTTATAGCCCATTAAATAGTTACTTACACTATTGTAATTGAGCTCCTTATCCTTCATCATTAACCCTTTACTTACCTCGACGATACGTGCCCATGTTTCGGTATCATCCTGTTCTAGTGTGCCAGACGGACCAAAAGAACCTAAATAGCCCTTATAGGCAGCTTGTTTATACTCTTCAGGCATTGCTTTGTCGATTAAGAACCAACACCAAACTTCAACCTTTTCAGGTGATAACGGTCTCCACATTCTAAAATTCAAGTAGTTGTGGAGATCCCCTTCTGTTCCATGAATCGGACTAACAAAGGAAAGATTAGGATATACACCACCTACAAATACCGTTACTTTTGACTGTATATCTAATTGTTCAGGAGTTAAATGTTGTTCGAATAATGGCCACATCGAATCTGGCGTTCCTTGAAATGGCACTCTCGCCTTCCCTGTTTTGGAAGTTATAACATTTATCCCATGAGCATTTTTCATAACAACTTGATGCCCATATCCTGCATAGAGTGGATCCTCAGGACTAATTCCCATTTCTACTGTTGAGCGATGTGTCGTTTGAACATGATAAGGGTCAGCAGCAAAGTTTTCTGTTGTCGCTTTCCAATTTGCCTTTGCAACCCATCTTTGCGGAAGGCCAATAACTTCCATCCCTCCGCTTCTTCCTAGTAAAATATCAAGATACCATTTCATATCTCCTAAATAATCCTCAAGAGATTCCGCATTCGGGTCGAGATTACCGAAAATCATTCCTTGGTAAGATTCAACCTTTGGAATTGGACGAAGACCCCACTCAGATTTATCCATCTCTTCCCCATACACTTTATTTCCTGCGACAATTCCAATTAAATCCCCATCAAGGTTATAGCTCCAACCGTGATAAGGACATGTAAATGTTTTCTTATTTCCACGATCAGCTGTACATAATTGGGTTCCACGGTGGGTACAAGAATTTAAAAACGCCTTAATTTCACCATTACGGTTTCTCAAAAGAATGACTGGATCATAAACCATCCACCTGGTTACATAACTTCCTGGTTCTTTGATTTCTGTTTCATGACCTAAAAACTGCCATGAGTATCCGAAAATTTTTTCAATCTCCAATTCATAAATATCTGGATCCGTTAAAACCCACTGTGGTAATAGCCCTTCCTCCATTTTTTCTTTCAAATGCTTAAAAGCCTTTTCTTCAAGAGTCTTCTTGATCATACGGGACCTCCTCTACTTAATCATATTAGGTAAAAACGTAACGATTTCTGGAAAGATAACCAATATGATTGTAAATACTATCATTGTCACTATTGCCGGGATAACCCCTTTGAAAATTTTCTCAATCGGTACATCTCTGACAACTCCACTAATGATATAAACACTTAATCCAAGTGGTGGAGTCAACACCCCAATATTGAGAACCATGACCATGATAATGCCAAACCAAAGACCATCAAACCCAAGTTGAGTAATTAACGGGTAAACGATTGGCAAGGTTAACACCATAATCGCAATCCCTTCCATAAACATCCCTAATATAAAGTAAACAACAAGAATCATCGCCATGATCAAATAGGGTGAAACATCCAATGTTCCTACTGTAGAAGTTAAGTACATCGGAATTTGACTCAATGCTAGAAATTTTCCAAATAATGAAGCACCAATCAAGATTATAAAGAGCATAACTGTTAAGCGAATCGATTCATCTAGGGAAGATAATAGCTTTGACCAATTTAATTTTTTTGTAAAAAGGGTTAATAGAAATGCACCTACTGCCCCTATTCCACCAGCTTCACTCGGTGTAAAGACACCAAAATAAATGCCACCAATACTAATAAAGAAGATGACAAGAAATGGCCAAACTCCTCGTAAGGATAGAACCTTTTCTTTAAAAGATGAAACCTCTTTTTTTCTTGGAGCAATAGATGGATTTAGTCTTACTTGAATATTGATCATTAGCATAAAAAGAATTGTCATGATGATCCCTGGAATTAGCCCTCCAATTAACAGCGGACCAATCGGCTCGTTCGTTAAGGCCCCATACAAAATTAGAATTACACTTGGAGGTATCAATATTCCTAATGTACCTCCGGCAGCAACAGCTGCTGTTGAAAAAGTAGTTTTATAGTTATACTCCTTCATTTCAGGAATTGTAATTTTAGCAAGTGTTGCAGTTGTTGCATTGGATGACCCTGAAATTGCCGCAAAAATGGATGCTGCACCAATTGTTGCAATGGCTAAACCACCTCGAAAATGTCCAATCCATTTATCAACAGCTTGGAATAACTCTTTTCCTAAACCTGTATTTGACATAAACATTCCCATTAGGATGAATAACGGGATTACACTTAAGCTATAGTTTTTCGCAGTTCCAAAGGCAGATGTTCCTAGCTGCGAAAGTCCTACATTCCAATCTGACAACCAAGAGACACCTAGGAATCCAACGAGAAATAGAGAAAGCCCTACTGAAACTCTTAATAAAATGAGTACTAATAGTAGCGAGATACCTATGACACCTATAAGTTCAGGACTCATTCTTTTTCACCAACTTTTGTAAAGTTTTCAATACATCTAATAGATAGGTAAGTGTAAAACAAAACGCTCCAACTATAGTGAGACCTGAAAAGATATATAAAGGTAATCCTAAATCACCGCTCGTTTCATGACCAACTAAAATTCTCATCGTATATTCATATAGCTGCCAAGTGGTTAATGCCATGAGAACAGTTAGAATCAAAGAGCCTAGTAAAGCTAGAAAATGTTGTACCTTCAAAGGCATTTTATTCGTTAAGAAATCAATTTCGATATGATCCTTATGAATCTGAGCAGAACCCAAACTAAAGAAAATAATAATAGCAAGTGCCAACCCAGTAAGTTCATACGTTCCTGTTATAGGCTTATTGAAAAAATATCTTCCAATAACATCAGCCAATGTTAGAAACATTAGAATGAACAATACAAAACTAGAAATCTTATGCAAAACGTTATTCATAAACAACGTAATCTTTTCAAATCTCTCAGTCAGTTTTTGAGAAAAAGAGACATCGTTGAGAGCAGGAGCTCCCAACGATTGACTTTCTTGAACCTCTGGTTTCATAACATCACCTCAATTGTTCATACTATTTTCCTTTGATCAATTTCACCGTTTCATCATAAATCTTTTGTCCGTCGATTCCTTTTGCTTCCATATCAGTTAACCATTTTTCGGTTACACCCTCAGCATTATTTTTGAATTTATTTAACTCATCATCAGGCAAAGTAATAAATTCAACTCCAGCTGCCTTTGCATCTTGTTCTGCTTTTTCTTTCTGTTCATCAAATGCTTTACCAGCAAGTTCTGCCATTGGTAGTCCTAGCAATTCATCTTCAATCAACTTTTGATCATCAGCAGAAATCTTATTCCAGCTGTCTTTATTCATTACCACATAGAATAGACTCGTATTGAAGTTTCCTAATGTTACATAATCAACGATATCTGCTAGATTAAAATCTCTAATCGCCGCAACAGGAAGAACACCACCATCTATTACACCTTTTTGTAATGCATCATAAATTTCTGGGGCGGGCAGTGAGACTGGAGTAGCTCCCCAAGATTCAATCATATTCCCTGCTTCTACTGATGGAGTTCTAAGTTTTAAGCCTTTTACATCTTCAAAGCTTCTAACTGCTTTTCCTTTCGTAATGATCGCATAAGGATCAGCGGCGTGAATCCATAATGGCTTAACATCTGTGTATTCCTCCTGAATTTCCGGGAAGGTATCGTATAGCTTTTGAGCTACTACACTTAGTTCAGCCGCAGTTCCATCAGCTAAGAAAGGCAATTGCAAAACTGTATGGACAGTGAATTTCCCAGCATTATAACCATGCAACCCCCAACCGGCATCCATAATCCCCGTTACGATATTATCAAATGTATCAGTTGGTCCACCTAAAGCTCCACCTGGATAAACTTGAAATTTGACTCGACCATCTGTTAATTCTTCTACGTCCTTACTAAACGGCGTCATAGCACCCGTGTCCTGCACATGTTCTGGTGAATTCATATGACCTAGCTTTAATTCAACGGTTCCACCGTTCCCACTAGCGGAATCTCCGTCTCCACTAGAACTATTTGAACAAGCAGTAAAAATTAATATACTAAGTATGGTAAGACATAATAAGGATAATTTAGTACACGTTCTAAACATTTCTATTCCCCCCGATTTTTAAACTTCTTCACACTACAATAAAACGCTTTCATTTCGTAAAAGAATGCACCCTCCTCACTCCCCATTGATTATTTACCAATATTAAGTCTTAACTTTCTTGTATCATATAGAGTCAGTAACTCCAGGACAACAACACAGTTTCTATATATGCAACAGATGAAATTTTTTTATGCTTTTAATACTCTAGAGGTAAACCAACATATTGTTCAGCAAGACTTTTTGCTGCTGAAGCAGAGGATGTCACGAGGTCTAATTCTGCAAGTTGAAGACCATATTCAAAAGGAGAATGGTCAAAATTTCGATGGAGCATTCTGGTCATCCACGCAGAAAAGCGTTGTGCTTTCCACACGTGCCTTGTACAAATTTTAGAGTATTGAGTAAGAAGTTCTGTTTCTTGTTCATGGTAAAAATTCGTCAGTGCCTTTGATAATACTTGAACATCCGCCACGGCCAAATTAAGTCCTTTTGCCCCTGTTGGCGGAACGATATGTGCAGCATCACCCGCTAGATAGAGCCGTCCATATTGCATCGTTTCACAAATAAAACTCCTCATTGGAACGATATTTTTTTGTATAATAGGACCATCATTTAGCTTCCAATCATTTAGATCGACTCGTCTATGCAGCTCGGTCCAAATCCTGTCTTCCGACCAATTCTCGATTATGTCTGTTGGCTCCACCTGAAGATAATAACGTTGAATATCAGAAGACCTTGTGCTAATAAGGGCGAATCCAGTCTCGTGATTACTGTAAATCAATTCAGGATTTGAAGGTAGTGCTTCAGCTAAAATACCTAACCAACTAAATGGATACGTATGTTTAAATTCTTTCCGCACTTGTTCTGGAATCGCTTTTCGACTTGGGCCATGGTAGCCACCACAACCAGCGATAAAATCACACTCAATTTCTTCCTCTACCCCATCTTTTTGGAATCGAATCTTTGGTGAAGAAGTCTCAATATCTAGTAATCTAACATCCCTTACATCAAAAAGGATCTGTCCCCCATCTTGGAGACGTGTGGCAACTAAGTCCTTAATCACCTCATGTTGGGCATATACAGTGATGCTTTTTCCACCTGTAAGTTCATTCATATTGATTCGATGCCTTCTACCCCTAAATTGCAATTCGATTCCATGATGAAGAAAACCTTCCTTCAATAACCGATCAGCAACCCCTGTCTCCTTCAAGAGATCAACCGTCCCTTGTTCTAGGACACCAGCACGAATGGTTTCTTCTATTTCTTTCCTTGAACGGTTCTCCAAAACAATCGATTCAATTCCTTGAAGATGCAGAAGATGCGAAAGCATCAAACCCGCCGGTCCAGATCCAATTATCCCAACCTTTGTACGCATCTATCCACCCCCTTTTATTACTGTAAAAAGGTGATACAGCCATAATTTTATTAAGCGCTTTCAAGTTCTTTACTTCACAAATTCAACGTCTGCTTCTGTCACAAAACGTACCGTCTCTTTTGCTCCGAAGGCAATTAAAGCATTCCAGCTACCCGAGGACTGACCATCGGCAAAATAAGTTGGTTCCCATCCATCCTCAATCATGCTAAAAAGCATCGCTAAATGTCTGCCACCTGATTCAACCTTTGCAAGGCGTGCATATTGAGGAAGCATTTCATATGCTGACTGATAATCTTTTTTAATGATGAAATCTATAAATTCTTTATCCAACGCATGCTCAGATACCGTAGGTTTATTATGTCTGCCTCTTACTAAATTGTGAGAAAGGGCGCCACTTGAAACAAAAATGACTTTCTTATCGCTTTCTCTCAAAACCTTGGCGATCTCTTGCCCCCATTTATACGTCTCTTCTAAGCTAGCTGCTAACGTTACTGATAAATTAATAACAGGAATATCTTCATTTGGAACTAGATATCTCAAAGGAACAACTGTCCCGTAGTCCCAAATATAATAGGGATCATTTACACCTTGTACTTGAAGTCCAGCATCCTCACCTGCTTTAACAAGTTCATTTGCTAATTCTGAATCTCCTGGATAATGATAAGGGACGTCCTTAATCAAATCTGGTGCCTCAAATGCAGTTAAGATCCCTTTATGCTCTGGAGTACAGTCTACATAATGGAAAAAAGTTGACGGCCAATGACAAGAAACTAGTACCACTACATCAGGCTCAATGCTTGCGATTTTTTTCGCCAGTCCCTTCATGGAAGCGACCATATCCTTCTGAAACTCGGGTGCCTGATCTTCATGACAAATGCTTGGTACATGCGGGGCCAATAAACTTAACTCAATCGTCATTATTCATATCCCTCCCTTATAAATTTGAAAGATAAACCATTACAGTTATTATATGTTTCCACTTTGTCGGAGCTTGGCTATGGTTTATCTTTCATTGCTTGAAAATTACTTTTGTGACATTGGTTTACCAGCTTTTCCCCAATGCGTTTTCGGTATTTCTGTCACAATAACACGAATATTCTCTTTTGGTGAATCCAAAGTTTCTGAAACCGTATTCGTGATATTTTGAATTACTTCTGCAATTTTCTCTTCAGACCGACCTTCTAGTAACTGTACATTGATAATGGGCATATGCTCTTATTCCTTTCTTATGAAAGTTATTCAACTACAGTAAAAGAAACTTCACCTAAGCCATCAAATTTGGCACTTACAGAATCTCCATTCTGTAGCTTCACAGCTCCTGTAATTGCACCCGTTAAAATGATATCGCCCTTTTTCACTTTTTCACCTTTTCTTGCCAACATATTCGCAAGCCTCGCAATGGAATTAGCAGGATGTCCTAGCACAGCAGCTCCTGCTCCAAGATCTTTAATTTCTCCATTAATAGTTAAAACACCACCAACTACATCTAGCTCAAATAGTTCAGGCTTTTTTAACGATGTCCCAAACACAACTCTAGAGGTAGAGGCATTATCAGCTATGACATCGGGCAATGTAAAATTAAAATTTTCGTAGCGGCTGTCGATAATTTCGAGAGCTGGTAGCACATAATCCGTTTTCGCTAAAACTTGAGTACCTGTAACCCCCGGTCCCTCAATATCTTCACCAATTACAAAAGCAATCTCTGCTTCTGCTTTCGGATGGATTAAGTCTTTAAGTGAAACTTTCCCACCATCGTCAATTAACATATAGTCAAAGACGTATCCATAGATCGGTTCATTTACACCCATTTGTTGCATTTTCGCTTGACTTGTTAACCCCATTTTCGGTCCAATGATTCGTCTTCCATCTTCGAGCTTAAATTTCACAAGCTCCTCTTGGACAAAGTAAGCTTCCTCAACGGTAAGGTCTTGTTTCATCGTGGATGTGACCTTTTCAATTTCCCTCTTTTCGATTTCCGCTGAGACTAAATGTTTGGCAATATCCTTATAGAGAGCGTTATTCATCCTTTTCCTCCTTTAGGCAACGGTGTAAAAATCAAACTCTATTTATTTTGCATTTGCCAGCTCTGCAGCAACGTCTAAAATCATATCTTCCTGTCCGCCAACAACATTTCTTTTACCTAGTTCAATTAAAATATCCCTTGAATCAATGCCAAACCTTTCTGAAGCTCTTTGCGCATGTAATAGAAAACTAGAGTAGACTCCAGCATATCCTAAGACAAGGCTATCTTTCGTAATTTCCTGTGGCTTTTCAAGAATTGGCGCAACGATATTCTCAGCAATATCCATCATTTTATAAATATCAATTCCGGTTTGAATACCTAATTTATCAAGGACTGACACCAATACTTCTGTTTGTGTATTTCCCGCACCGGCTCCTAAGCAACGAATACTACCATCGATTCGAGTGGATCCCTCTTCAATCGCTGCTAGCGTATTAGCCATAGCTAGAGATAAATTATTGTGGGCATGAAATCCAACATTAATCGTTAAGGCATCCTTTAGTCCTCTAATCCTTTCCTTTACTTGATATGGCAAAAGAGCACCTGCAGAGTCGACGACGTAAACAGTATCTGCTCCATAGCTTTCCATCAATTTCGCTTGTTCTACTAATTTTGCAGTAGGAGCCATATGTGACATCATAAGAAATCCTACCGTTTCAAGACCAAGTTCTTTAGCAAGCGAAATATGCTGTGGAGAGACATCTGCTTCGGTTACATGGGTTGCAATTCTAGCCATTTTAGCTCCTAGACTAGCAGCTTCTTTTAGTTCGGGCATAGTGCCAATCCCAGGTAAAAGGAGTACAGCGATCTTAGCATTTTTTACAACTGAAGCAGCAGCTTCAATTAGTTCCATCTCGTTGGTCAAAGATAAACCGTATTGAAGAGAGGATCCGCCCAATCCATCACCATGTGATACTTCGATATACGGGACATTCGCTTCATCTAAACCCTTTGCAACAGCTACCACTTGGTCAACAGTAAATTGGTGACGAATGGCATGACTTCCATCCCGTAATGCTACTTCTGTAATAAGTACGTCCCTATGTGATTCCATTCCTGTTCAACAACTCCTCTCCTTAGATCAAAGTTACCTTTGAAATCTTATGCTTTGCCCATTCTTCTGCAACCTTTACTGAAGCAGCCGTCATAATATCTAAGTTTCCTGAGTACTTCGGCAAATAATCTCCAGCGCCTTCGACTTCGATGAATACAGTCACTCGATTCCCATCAAAAAATGGCCGTTGTCTTAAGCGATATCCTGGCACATACGATTGAACCTGAACAGCCATTTCATTGACAGATGTAATAATTCGCTCTTCATCAACTACTTGGTCTTCTAGCAATACGTGAATCGTATCCCGCATAATAATAGGAGGTTCTGCAGGATTTAGAATAATGATCGCTTTCCCTTTTTTGGCCCGGCCTATTTTTTCAATTCCACGCGCAGTCGTTTGTGTAAATTCATCAATATTTGCTCTAGTTCCGGGGCCAGCACTTTTGCTCGAAATAGTCGCCACAATTTCCGCATATTCAACTTGTTGAACTCGATTGATGGCATGAACAATTGGAATCGTCGCTTGACCTCCACAAGTAATTAAATTGATATTGTCAGCATCAAGATGCTCGCTTATATTCACCGAAGGAACCACAAAAGGTCCAACAGCAGCTGGCGTCAAATCAAGCACTTTCTTTCCAGCATCACGAAGCAACTTTGCATGGCGAATATGTGCCTTTGCTGAAGTTGCATCAAAAACAATATCAGCGAGTTCCGGTTTTTCTAAAAATCCTTTGATACCTGTATCAATCGTTTCAAAACCAAATTCTCTCGCCATTTTCAAACCATCAGAATTTGGGTCAATCCCGATGACAGTCGTCAATTCCAATATTTCTGAACGTCTAAGTTTAAGCATCAAATCTGTTCCGATATTCCCCGATCCTAGTACAGCTACCTTTACTTTGTTCATAAGCCTCCCCTTTCTACGTATCTATCAAAAACGAACGCTCACTTCCCCAAGATGAGCAAATTTGGCTGTAAAGGCGTCTCCTGCCCTTGCTTCCACAGCGGCTGATAGCGCACCTGATAAAATCACTTCTCCCGCTCGTAAAGAAATATCAAATTCGGATAATTTATTGGCTAGCCACGCAACACAACTCGCAGGATTTCCCAAGGCTGCAGCCCCGACTCCAGTGTTTACGATTTCCCCATTCTTAGATAGGACCATTCCAATTAATCTAAGGTCAACCTCATCAATTTTTGAAGGCTTTCCTCCAAGTACATAAAAGCCAGAAGATGCATTATCTGCAACAGTATCAGATAATTTAATTTTCCAATCTTGAATACGACTGTCGACTATCTCGAGTGCGGGTATGACGTATTCAGTTGCTTGAAGGACATCTAATGTGGTAACATTAGGTCCCTTTAAATCATTCTTGAGAATAAAAGCAATTTCCCCTTCGACTTTCGGTTGCATGACCTTATCAAGGGAAATCTTCCCTCCGTTTTCCACAACCATTCTATCTAACAAATGACCATAGTCTGGCTCGCTTACACCAAGTAAGTTTTGCATAGCTAGTGAGGTTAGGCCTATTTTCTTCCCAACAACCTTTTGTCCCTGCTCAAGCTTCCGATGGATATTCTCAAGTTGAATGGCATATGCTTCCTGAATTGATAATTCCGCATCCATCTCAGAAATAGGAGAAATCCCGATTTTCGTTTCTTCTGCTTCAGCTAGTTGCTTGGCGTATTGAAAAATTTTTTCAGACAATATTCATCCATCCCTTCTGAAACCTATAATTTAATCGTGATATTCGAAAGTTCTGAATAAAAATCAAGACTATGCATACCGCCTGTTCTGCCAATACCACTGTGTTTCATACCACCAAACGGAGTTCTGAGATCACGTAAAAACCAAGTATTGACCCAAATAATTCCTGCTTCGATTTGATGGGCCACCCGATGTGCCTTCTTTAAATTGGTCGTCCAGATTGTTGCACTTAGCCCATAATGGGTATCATTCGCTTGCATGATTACCTCTTCCTCCATATCAAACGGAGAAATCGTAACCACTGGACCAAAAATTTCTTCTCGTACACAACGGGAATTTCGATCTAATCCTGTAATAATCGTTGGCTCAAGGAAGTAACCTTTTTCAAGACCTTCTGGGCGCTTTCCTCCAGTGTGGATGGTTCCACCTTCTTTCTTCGCAATCTCAACATAGCTCATAACACGGTCATAATGCTCCTTGCTCACTAATGCACCTACGTTTGAATCCTTTTTCAATGGATCTCCAACCTTCAACTCTTTTGTTGCCTCTACAAATCTTTGAACAAATTCGTCAAATATTGGACGCTCTACGTATAATCGAGAACCACAAAGACAAACCTCTCCTTGATTAATAAAGCTAGAGCGAAGCGTCGTTTCGATGACATCATCCAAATCACTGTCTGCAAAAATGATATTAGGATTCTTACCGCCTAACTCATAGGAAAGCTTTTTCAAAGAATCAGCCGCCGATTTCATAATCGCTGTACCTGTACTAGGTTCACCGATAAAAGAAATCGCATCAATATCTGGATGCTCAGAAATAGCTCCTCCTGCTGAACTTGGACCAAATCCATGAACAAGATTTACAACACCGTCTGGAACTCCTGCTTCTTTACAAATTTCCATTAAGACGGTTGCAGTCATTGGAGTCCATTCTGCCGGTTTGATAACCGCAGTATTTCCCATCGCCAAACATGGTGCAAGCTTCCATGTAAGAAGCAGTAGTGGTAAATTCCAAGGTTTAATAATTCCTACTACACCAACAGGACGTCGGTAGGAATAGTGCAGCGCCTGATCATCCTGCTGGTAAGCTTCTGTTCCAACCGAAATCATATAATCTGCAAAAAAATGAAAATTGTAAGCTGCTCTTGGTATATCAATTTTATTGGCTAACCACTCTGGTTTACCTGTATCTAGTGATTCTAATCTGGCTAATTCTTCTTGCCTTTCAAGAATCAGGTCACCAATCTTACGGATAATTTTAGAACGCTCCGTTAGGGTCATTGTTTTCCATGGACCATTTAGTGCTCTTCTCGCTGCTCTTACAGCAAAATCAACTTCCTCTTTGCCACCTTCTGCAACTGTGCCCAATACTTCTTCTGTGGCAGGATTGATATTTTCAAAGATTTTTTTATTCTGAGAATCTACAAAATGTCCATTAATAAAATGTAAACAATTGATTGCTTGTACTTTAGTTTCTACTTTCATGAAGATAGTCCTCCTTAACATTGTGGTTTTTTCTGCATTTTCTAAAGATTATGTTAACGTTTGCAAAATTCTTATTCAATGTACTAGTTGCTCTATATGCAACGTAGAATATTTTTTTTAAAAGGTAAAAAATGCTGTACCGTAGGCATGTTGATATAAATATCATAATATTTAAAAAGTTCTTTATTTTATTTTTAATCTCTGCTATATTTCCACTATAGAAACAAAGGTTACTATATAGCGCCAAAAAGGAGGAATGTTTATGACCTTAATGGAGCGAGATGACAATCATCTTTCCTCTGTTAAAAATGCACTACGAATTTTAAAAAGCTTTACCATGGATGAACCAGAAAAAAAGATATCTGACCTATCAGCCACTCTCGGACTAAATAAAAGTACCGTTAGTCGCACGATGAGCACCCTTGCTAGTGAAGGCTTTGTATTCAAAGACCCGGAAACGAAAAAATATCGATTGGGGCTCTCTATCCTTTCTTTAAGTGGAATTGTTAATAGTCATATGGATGTGTACCGTGAATCACAGCCAGTTTTAAATAGACTGGTAGAAAACATCGGGGAAACAGCTCATATTTCCGTATTGGATAATCTTGAGGTCATCTACTTAAATAAAGTTGAGTGTAACCACCCTGTCAGGTTCTTAACACATGTAGGAAAACGGAACCCACCATACTGCACGAGCTCTGGAAAAGTATTACTTGCCTTCTCAAATGATAAAATAGTTGAAAGTGTTATCAGCAAAGGTTTAAAGAAATTTAACAAAAATACAATTACAGAACCCGAGAATCTCCTCCTTCACCTCAAAAAAATTAGACATGATGGATATGCTCACAGCATTGAAGAATTTCTCGAGGGTGTGAATTCAATAGCTGCTCCTATTTATGACTACAAAGGAAAAGTGATTGCCGCTCTTTCTGTCGTAGGACCAAAACAAAGAATTCAAGCCAATAAAATTCCAAGCCTTTCAAAAAGAGTTATTCAAGCTGCAATGGATGTCTCTGAACGCATGGGATATTATCCACGAAAATAACAAATGAAGGGAATGTTGTTATGTACGATTTCCACACTCATTTTATCCCTGAAGATGTTCTTACATGGATAAAGGAACATCAACAAAAAGTGAATACCAAATGGGTTAAAAAAGAGGAAGGCAATAATGAGTTTCTTGTAGTAAATGGAAAATGGGGATTTGAACTAAAGCAAACCTTTATTGACAAACTACTTTTTTTACAAGAACAAGAAACTGTAGGTGTCACACATTCAATGATTTCACCCATCCCTCAATTGTTCATGTATGAATTCTCCTTAGATATTACAACCGATCTATCAAAGGTTTACAATCAATCTTTGGCAAACTTATCCCACACATATTCTGACAATATCTCAGCATTAGGAACTGTTCCATTTACAAATCCAGACAGAGCCGCACAAATCTTAAACGAAGCCATGAATTTAGGACTAAAAGGTGTAATCATCGGTCCGGGACTTAAGGGACATATGTTATCGGATGACTTTTTCATACCATTTTTCGAGGAAGCAAACCGATTAGAAGCAATCGTGTTCATTCACCCTCTCCTTTGTGAGGATCCACGCTTAAAAAGAAGAATGATGCCAAATTTAATCGGTGTGCCATGGGAAACGACTGTTTGTGCAACTGATCTCATATTAAGTGGACTTATTGACCGCTTCCCGAAGGTTAAGATTCTATTTGCTCACGGCGGCGGACTCCTCCCCTACCAAATTGGCAGACTAGATAAAGGATTTGAACAATGGGAACTTGTATCTGCGAATTTACAGGCACGGCCTTCTGAATACTTAAATCGTTTTTGGTACGACTCAGTATTATGGAATAAAGATAGCCTCGATTTTCTGATAAAAATTGTTGGTGAAGAAAGAGTCGTTCCTGGTTCGGACTATCCATTTGATCTTTGCGTATGGCCACCAGAGAATATGGGGGAAAAGGGAGCTCTTACCCTATTAAAATAAATACAATAGATTTTTTAGTCGTTTCATATAATGCAACAGCTAGGTTTACGGTAAATATTCACCCTTGATATGATTTGGGGTAATCAGATAATTGCTAGGCATACTTGAAAGCGTTACCATTTCATTAGAAGGGAGTTTTGTTATGCAAGCAGTTGGAGTTATGAACAAAAGCTTTATTAACGGAGAGTGGACTAAGGGAAAAAGCACGAGGACATATGATATCTTAAATCCATATGATCGTTCTGTTGTTACTTCTGTCCGTCTGGCCACTAGCGAACAACTCGAAGTAGCCTTTAAAATTGCAGAAGCGGCTCAGAAAAAATGGGCCAACTCTACAGTGGTAGAAAGAAAGGAAGTTCTCCACAAAGTTACTCAGTATTTAAAGGACAATCAGGAGGAAATTATACAAACACTAATCCGTGAAACTGGTGGTACCGTCTTAAAATGTCATGTCGAACATCATCTCGCCTTAGAAATTCTTGAAGAATCTTTTAAATACGTTGATGAAATTTACAAGGTTCGTGAAGTAGCGGGGACAGATGAAAAACTGAATCATATTTATCGTTTGCCATTGGGCGTTATTTCATCGATTTCACCTTTTAACTTTCCATTAAACTTATCATTGAGAACCATCGTACCGGCCATTGCCCTTGGAAATAGCGTTGTTCATAAACCAGATATTCAAGTCGGACTTTCGGGTGGTTCTATTATCGCCAAAGCGTTTGAAGCAGCGGGATTACCAAAAGGTGTCTTAAATGTTGTTCTTACCGATATCGAGGAAATTGGCGATGGCATGCTAATAAATCCGATTCCTAAGCTCATTAGCTTTACTGGGTCTTCGGCTGTAGGACGCCATATTGGTGGTATCGCAGGACAGAATTTAAAACGTGTTTCTCTTGAGCTTGGTGGCAACAGCCCATTCGTCGTCTTATCAGACGCTGACGTAGACCAAGCTGTAAACGCTGCTATTTTTGGCAAATTTATTCACCAAGGACAAATTTGCATGATCATCAATCGTTTCATTGTCCATCAAGACAAATACGAGCTTTTTGTTGAAAAATTTGTAGAACGAGCAAAATCTCTCCCGTACGGTGATCCAAGTGACCCGTCAACTGTCATTGGACCTCTAATTAATGAACATCAGCTGGAAAAAGCCTTATTTAATGTGGAAGAAGCAAAACGCGAAGGAGCAACGGTTGCTCTTGAAGGAAAACGTGTTGGGAACGTCCTTACTCCGTGTGTGCTTACCAATGTTGATAACTCTAGCAAACTTGCACAAACAGAGTTATTTGCTCCGATTGCGACAATCATTAAGGCCGCTACAGACGAAGAGGCGATTGCTCTAGCAAGCGATACTGATTATGGTTTAAGCTCATCCATTTTCACGTGCGACTTGAAAAAAGGTGAAGAGTTAGCTCTACAAATCGATGCTGGAATGACTCATATCAATGATCAAACTGTAAATGATGCTCCACATATCCCTTTTGGAGGAAATAAAGCAAGTGGTTTAGGACGCTTCGGAAATCCTTGGGTAGTAGAGGAATTCACTGTAACAAAATGGGTGTCTGTTCAAATGAAGGAACGGCAATTTCCATTTTAATAACGATATGACAATGGTGGTAAGTAAATGAAATAAGGGCTCACCCTTACATCGGGGTGGCCCTTTTTGTGTTTATGGTACTTTCAAAGAGATTGTTGTAACTCTCATCTTCTAAGCCGTATAATTCAATCCCCTCAAATACATCACCAGAATATTCATCAATGTTCAAATGTATACATCATCCAAAACCCGATATCTTGGAAGCCAATTCTCTTATAAATTGCTCCCGCTGATGGATTATCATAAAACAAGCAGAGCTCTTTTCCTTCATTCAAAAGGACCCCGCAAAGCTTCAACATACATGCTGATGCATAGCCTTTTTTCTTGTAATTATCCAATGTTGCAACACCCACAACCATCGCAGATGTAGAATTCTCAGCTCCAGTTGACGCAGTTGAAACCATTTTCCCATCCTCTTCTACAAAAAACGTTCTCGATGTGCCGTCCTCTAATCCCCTACGCTTTCTTTCCACAGTAATAGTGGAATCACTAAATTCAGGAATGCTGTTAAGAATTTCCACAAGAGCTTCAGCATCGTCTGGGATGGCTTGCTTTACAAACGATACATTCACGTCATGTGCCGAAAGGTTCGTACACTTTGCGTAGTACGTCTGTCTTTTTCGAACCATAGCCTTTTTAACAAATGGCTCGATTTTACCGGTAATGTCTTTTAAACCTGACATAAAATAAAAATCAGAATCCGCATCCATAATTTCTGCAAACCCTTTTGCATTGAAATCTCCAGTCGCAAATGGGATATAGTTATTTTCATATTTTAATAGAACTGCAATTAATTCTCCGGCCTCATTAAAATCTCCCCATACTTTTTGAAAATCCTTATCATACCCGTAAGCCTCTATATCTCCAATGATAAAAAGGTTTTCAGCAGGCTGAGAGTTTACTAGTGCAAAGCATTGTTCATGGTCTCTATTCGTTAATCTTCTAATCATGAAAAATCTCCTCCCCTTAATTTTTCTATTTTACCAAAATTTCAAAATAAATGGGTGGAAAATTTTCACAAAACACACAAAGACCCCTTTTAAAAAGACAATAAAAGCCCCTGCAACATGCAAGGGCTCGTCCATTCTTAGTGATGGTGGTGATGATCCTTAGAAGGATTCGTAATTTCAAATTGTTCTTGTGGAACATAGAAATATTTAATCCATACGCCGTCTAAAAACTCTTCGCGCTTATCAACAAGGATTTCAACATCCTTATCTGTCTTAACAATTTCATCGTGCTCTGTTGGAGTATCAAGCTTTAGATCATAATGAGCATGGTCGCCATGCATATGCGTAATGTAGACGCGAATCATTTTACCTTCTGCTTCTTCAGATGCTAGCATTTCCTTCAGAACTTTTGCTGCATTTTTATTGATTTTAACGTTCATGAAAAATTCCTCCATACGTAAAATTCCTAACCTCTATTATTATACAGCAAACAGATGACAAACCTAAAAACTTGCTCAAACTTAAATTAAATAGAGGTACACACAGAAGAAATGAGCCATGCTTCCACCGATCACAAATAAATGCCAAAGGGTGTGATGGAATTTAAAACCTCTCCATACGTAAAAAACAGAACCCAAGGTATACAGTAGGCCGCCAACTACAAGAAGGGCAATGCCATTTGAATGAAGATTATGATAGATCGGTTTCCATGCAAATACGATCAACCATCCCATTAAGACATAGAGAAGGGTCGAATAGAAAACAAATTTTTTCGCAAAAAAGGACTTGAAAACCGTCCCTGCTATCGCAAGTCCCCACACAATTCCAAAAATCGTCCAACCTAACCATCCTTGGATGATGAGAAATAAGAATGGAGTATACGTTCCAGCAATAAAGTAGTAGATGGACGAATGATCAAGGATTTCAAAAATATCCTTCGCTTTTCCCGCTGGCAGACTATGCAACATCGTTGAGCATGTGTACATTAACAGCATCGAACATCCAAAAAGAGTAAAGCTAACTATATGCCATGATGTACCGTGTATCGCTGAAGTGACAATCAATAATACAAGAGCAACAATGCTAAGTATCGCCCCAATTCCATGGGTTATCGCATTAGCAATTTCTTCACCTTTTGTAAACGTATGTGTTTCGCTCAATTCTTCTCCTTCCTTCCATCTTCAATTTCTATAATTTCATCAACCAACTGTTCAGCAGCCCTTCGGTATAGGTTACTCACATTAACAAGTGACGAAATTAATAATACCTTTTCGAGATATTCCGGTTCATTCGTCTCCAAATCCATCACTTCCGAATTTGCCTCTTTCACTCTTTCCTTTATATCTTCCTTGAAATTAGCGACGTTACTATTACAAAGCTCTAAATAGCTACTATAGAAGCGATCAAGTTTAAAGCTTTCGTCCTCAGCCATCATTCTATTTATACCCTTAAAGGTCTCCTTAATATCATGAATCGATAGCGCACCCTTTAATTGATAAATAAGACTAATAAGCAATAAATGTTCCTTCGAGTACTTCTTATTTTTAATCGGGAAAAATAATTTTGACTTCGCATAATTATTAATCATTGTTTTAGTCAGTATTTTTTCATCATCATTGCGAATGGAGTCTTTAAATTTATTTTCAAACAATTGAATAACCTGGTCCATATATAAATCAATTTCTGGAACATCTATAAGCGAAATCTGATTTTGTAAATTTAAACTTTCAATAAACTTTTCTAACTTTTCCATCAAAAAACCTCATTTCATTTAGCTTCAACCTTATATTACCCTATAAACCACCTTATGTAAATGTGAAGAATGTAATATGTAGTTTCCAAAACCATGTAAAACTTTTATGAATAAAAGCATTGAAGCAAAAATCCTATCACTTTCCTCTAAATAATGTTAAAATATGAAAAAGTTTAAAAATTTGCACAAAAAGAGAGAGGGAGTTAAGTTGGCTGAATTAAGAAGTAATATGATTAAAAGTGGATTTGATCGTGCGCCTCACCGAAGCTTACTCCGAGCTGCTGGCGTTTCTGAAGAGGATTTTGATAAACCATTTATTGCAGTAGTAAATTCATATATTGATATTGTTCCAGGACATGTACACTTGCAAGAGTTCGGAAAGATTGTCAAAGACGCCATACGTGAAGCTGGTGGCGTACCTTTTGAAATGAATACAATCGGTGTCGATGACGGAATCGCAATGGGACATATCGGAATGCGATACTCTCTTCCAAGTCGTGAAATCATTGCTGACTCGGTAGAAACCGTTGTAGCTGCCCACTGGTTCGATGGTATGGTATGTATCCCGAACTGTGACAAGATTACACCTGGAATGTTAATGGCTGCCCTTCGCGTTAATATTCCTACTATCGTTGTCAGCGGCGGTCCGATGAAGGCTGGTGTAGATAGTCAGGGCAATGCACTAGATTTAACATCTGTATTCGAAGGTGTTGGTGCATTCCAAGCTGGTAAAATTGATGAAGCTAGATTAACAGAAATAGAGCAAGTAGCCTGCCCTTCCTGTGGTTCATGTTCAGGTATGTTCACAGCGAACTCGATGAACTGCTTAGCTGAAGGTCTTGGACTGGCCCTACCAGGTAACGGTACAATTTTAGCGGTCGCAGAAGAACGCAAGGAATTTGTGAAGAAATCAGCAAAACAATTAATGACACTAATCGAAAAAGACATCAAACCACGGGATATAGTTACGATTGACGCAATTGACAATGCTTTCGCATTGGACATGGCAATGGGTGGTTCAACGAATACAGTTTTACACACACTAGCCTTAGCTCATGAAGCTGAAATTGAATATTCACTTGAGCGCATTAATGAAATCGCCGCTCGCGTGCCTCATTTGGCCAAAATTGCTCCTGCATCCAGCTATCATATCGAGGATGTTCATAATGCGGGTGGCGTAAGTGCCATCATCAATGAAGTATTGAAAAAACCAGGCGCAATGAATGGAGATTGTTTAACAGTAACCGGGAAAACGTTAAAAGAAAATGTAGCAGGATGCGACATTCTTGATCAGGATGTCATTCGCCCATTAGATAATCCTCACTCTGAAAAAGGGGGGCTTGCTGTTTTATTTGGCAACCTTGCTCCAGAAGGTTCTGTTATTAAAGTCGGAGCAGTTGATCCAGTCGTTGGCGGTTACCATCGCGGACCAGCTATCTGCTTTGATTCCCAAGAGGACGCATTGTCTGGCATTATCACTGGCAAAGTAAAAGAAGGCGATGTTGTTGTTATCCGTTACGAAGGACCAAAAGGCGGACCAGGTATGCCTGAGATGCTTGCCCCAACATCTCAAATCGTAGGACGAGGTCTAGGCGCAAAGGTCGGACTTATTACAGATGGTCGTTTCTCTGGTGCATCACGAGGAATTTCTATCGGACATATCTCCCCTGAAGCAGCCGAAGGTGGTCCAATTGCCTTCGTAGAAAACGGAGACATTATCGAGCTTGATTTGAATAACCGTAAGATCACATTAGAGGTTTCTGATGAAGAATTGGAAAAACGCAGAGCAAATTGGCAAGGTTTTGAGCCAAAAGTGAAAAAAGGTTATTTAGCTCGCTATTCTAAGCTTGTTACAAATGCAAGTACTGGTGGCGTAATGAAGGTTTAATTCTTAGTATGGAGGCGAACTTAGTTCGTCTCTTTTCTTGTTTGAAGAGCTTCTTTGTAGATATGTCATTAAAAACGGTCCAAGAGCACCACACTCTCGGACCGTTGTTATTATATTCTAAACTTACCGACCGATTTTTGAAGCTCATCTGCCATCGAAGCCAACGAATTCGCTGACGCAAGTACTTCTTCCATCGATGCAAGCTGTTCCTCAGTTGCCGCAGATACCGTCTGTGTATGTGCCGTCGATTGCTTGGTAATTTCTGCAATTCCGTTTACGGTAGCAGAAACTTCCTCAGCACTAGCTGACATTTGTTCAGATGTTGCAGCTGCTTCAGAAACTTGAATTTCCATAGATTCCATAGCTTTCATAATGCCAACAAAGTTCTCTTCTGTTTTTTCAACAATTCCAATTCCTTTGTCCACATTCACTTTAACCTGTTCCATCGATTGATACGTATCGATCATATCCTTCTTAATCGCGTTGATTAATTCTGAGATTTGCGTTGAAGATTCTTGTGACTGTACTGCTAATTTTTGTACCTCTTCTGCTACTACAGCAAATCCTCGACCATGTTCACCAGCTCTGGCAGCCTCGATAGCCGCATTCAAAGCTAATAGATTCGTTTGATTCGCAATTTCTGAAATTGTATTTGTGATATTGCCTATTTGCTTAGAGCGTTCATCAAGCAATTGTATCGCTGCGCTACTATCATTTACGGATTGGTGGATAGCTCCCATTTGCTGTACTGTATCTCCGACCATAATTCCACCTTGTTTTGCGTGTTCACGTGTATTTTGTGCAGACTCTGCAATGACTGAAGAACTCTCTGCCAAATTATAGATACCTACAGTCACCTCTTCCATTGCCCGTGCCGTATCATCCAAACTATTAGCTTGTTTGTCCGCTCCTTCAACAACCACTTGAATCGATAATGTAATTTGCTCGGTTGCTTTTGCCGTTTGTTCCGCCCCTAATGTTAACTCCTGAGAAGAAGCAACTAGTTGATCAGAAGTCTCTATTACTTGTTGAATCATGTTTTTGAGATTTTCCTTCATAGAATTGTAGCTTTCAGCAAGATGACTTAATTCATCCCCTTTTGTATCTATAACTTCTTTTGTAAAATCCCCTTCTCTCGCATCATTCATAGCATTGGAAATTGAAGAAAGTCGTTTCGTTAAACCTCTTGTAAACCAATACACAATAGCAAAAGAGAAAATAATCACGATCACAAGCACAATAATAAATATTTTCATAAAGGATGCAATTGTATCATCAATAATACTTTGTGGTGCACCAACATAGAAAATTCCGATTACTTCCCCAGTATTATCTGCGATCGGGGTATATCCAGACATATACTTATTCCCCACCACGTTTGCTTCTCCAAAGAAATCCTTATGATCGTTCAAAACAACTTGGGCTACCTCTTCAGAAACTTGAGTTCCTACCGCACGTTTTCCATCAATCATAACATTCGTTGCAACTCGTGTATCACCTTGAAAAATCGTAATGGTATCACCTGTTTTTTCCCCTAATTCATCAACAAGTTCAAAGTTATCTGTGATTTTTTCTGAACCCTTGTATAAATCTCCGCCCTTGATTTCCCAATCACCTGGGTACTTTGCATCCAAATAGCTCTTGCCTAGATTTAAGTCCCCTTTTGCCTTCTCCGTAGCAAATTTTTTAATTCCGTCTGTAACTTGCTCAACAACAACAAATCCAACCACTACAGATAAAAATAGAATGATTCCTAATACAATAAAATTAATTTTCTGTCCAAGCTTCAAACTCCATTTTCTCCTCTTCATGCCAATCTCCTCTTTGTTCCTTAGTGAAATACTTCAATATTATAAGGGGTAAAATTATATCCATCAATGGAAAAAAATGCACAATTCATCAAACTTCGATAAAAATTCACAAAATTTTAACCAATCGTTTCTAAAGATTCATTTTTTCCTATATGTCTTCTAATAGCTAAAAGAATTTCTGCTAGAAAATAAACGAGAATAATCGGCCAAATATAAAGTAAAACGGGCTCCATTTTTTGAAATAAACTCTCTATAGCGGGATGTAGATAATAAACGCATATAATAGAAAGCAAAATCCAACATAACGAGTAAGTAACACAAATATGTCCTTGGATATTAAAACTTATCTCTGAATAATCCCACCATTTTTTTTGCGTTAATTTTTCAAGTAATAAACCACTTACGTATTCAATTAATGTAGGAATAAGGAAGCAAAGAAATAGAGCAATTGGCCAATTGGTTTGTGGTGAAATGAAAGTTATGAGAAGCACAGGTGCAAACCCATACATCGGTTTAAATGGTCCTAGTAAAAAGTTTGGTTTTAAGAAGATTCCTCTAGTAAAAAAACTATGAACATTCTCTAACAACCAACCAAATAAAGAATAAACAGTAAAAAAATATATGATAGGGGCTATCGTATTGGATACTGTCATTAATAATTCGTCTATCATCTTGCATCCACCTTTCGTAGTTTCTCAGAATAGGTTTAGCAGAACCAGGGAATTTATTCCAAACAAAAAGAATCCCCAAACCATTGGTTTTGAGATTCCTTATTTTTCAAAAGCTAATAGTCGTACTTTTGTAATTCTTCTTTGTTCACAACGAGTTCTTCTAATGTATAGCTTGATAGCACGTTTATAAAAGCTTGAAGGGCTTCATGTAACGCATGTTTTAACTTACATGCTGGTGTGAGAACGCAATAGCTTCCCCCTTCTTTAAAACAATCAACCATATAAAAGTCCTCTTCTGTTTTCGAGACCACTTCACCAATATTAATCTCTTTCGGGTCTTTTCCTAAACGGATTCCCCCGTTTCGACCTCTGATTGTTTCTACGTAACCTAACTGTCCGAGCTGATGAATAATCTTCATCAAATGATTTTTTGATATATGATAGGTATCCGCAATTTCCTGGATCGTGCTTAACTCTCAAATGATGTTCACGAATCATCCTGAACTATTGAATATTTTTAACCATGCAAATCAACGTCAAGGAAGACAGCAAACTGCTTTAGCTAATACTGTTTATGCAGCAGCTGCACATATCGACAATCTTGGATCTATTATACCTGTTGTAAAACAAATCGGTGAAAAACACCGCGCATTAGGAATTCTTCCAGAACATTATCCAACCGTCGGTCAAAACTTATTAGCTGCTATTAAAGATGTTCTTGGAGATGCTGCAACAGACGAAATTATTATTGCTTGGGCAGAGGCTTATGGTGTAATCGCTGATGCATTTATCGGCATTGAAAAAGAAATGTACAGGGAAGCAAAAGAACAGCCAGGTGGCTGGGAAGGCTTTAGAAACTTTGTTGTAGCGAAAAAAATGGAAGAAAGTAATGTTATTACTTCCTTCTATTTAAAACCGGAAGATGGTAAAGAGATTGCATCTTATACAGCAGGACAATACCTTACTTTGAAGGTTCAACCTGAGGGCGAAGAGTATACGCACATTAGACACTACAGTCTATCTGATGCTTCTGGTAAAGACTACTATCGCATTAGCGTGAAACGCGAAAATTTAGGTGTTGTTTCAAGCTTCTTACATGATGAATTCAAAGAAGGCGATATTTTAAGAGCGAGCGCTCCTGCAGGAGATTTCTACCTTGAGCAAAAATCAACTCCAGCTGTTTTAATCAGTGGTGGTGTTGGCTTAACACCTATGCTTAGCATGCTACATACGATTGTTGAGCAAGAACCAGAACGTGAAGTATTCCTCATTCATGGCGCATTAAATAGTAACTTCCATGCATTGAAAGACGAGGTAGCTACTCTTGTTGCGAAGCATGATAAAGCTCATAGCTTTGTTGCTTATTCTGAACCAACTGAACAAGACAAAGCAGACATGAATTTTGATAAAGAAGGATTTATCGAAGCAGACTGGTTAAAATCCATCGTGGCTGACAATCAAGCTAATTTCTATTTCTGTGGCCCAGTTCCATTTATGAAATTGGTGTACCGCTCCCTTAAAGACTGGGGTGTACCAGCCGAAAACATCCACTTCGAATTCTTCGGTCCAGCTGGCGAACTAGAAGATGAAGCAGTAACTGCATAATTTTACGAAGAACATTCTACCCTCGTTTTGGGTAGAATGTTTTTCTTTTACAATCAGCAAATTTGTATTTCTCCCTCAAATTGTATAAAATTTCTAATAATTAGAAATTGACAGGAGAATAATTATGAATAGGTGGCTTTATGCAGGATTAATCGTGTTAGCGACAAGTTTAATGGGATCATCGTTTGCGATTGGTAAAATGGGGCTAGCTTATTCATCACCCATTCTACTCGTTGCCTTCCGCTTCACAATCGCAGGATTAATCATGGGTCTATTAGTAAAATTATTAAAACGGCCGCATCCGAAAAAAATCTCAGCATGGAGCAAAATCGCTTTAGTCGGACTGTTTCAAACAGCTGGAGTTATGGCTTGCATCTTTTTAAGCTTAAAAACAATCAATGCTGGAGAGTCGTCCATTTTAACATTTACAAACCCTTTCCTCGTCGTTCTCTTTGGAACCATTTTCGTTAAAGCAAGATATCGAGTACTTCAATGGTTTGGAGTAACAATTGGATTTATAGGAGTGTTTATAACTTTAGGAATGAGCCTGCAATTTGAAATTGGGACCATTTTAGGAATGGCTTCTGCTGTCAGCTGGGCGATTGCCACATTGCTCATAAAAAAATGGGAGCCTGAATTTGATATTTGGGTGTTAACCGCGTATCAAATGCTATTTGGAGGAATCATCCTCTTTGTCTTTAGCTTTATTTTTGAAAAACCAACTTTTACTTTCACTAGTGAATCATTATTTATATTACTTTGGCTAGCAATTATGGCATCGATTGTACAGTTCGGCAGTTGGTTTACTGTTTTGCGAAAAGGTGACCCAGGTAAAACAAGTGCCTTTCTTTTTTTAGCTCCTTTCTTTGGCGTCTTATCCGGCTGGCTTTTGTTAGACGAAGCCTTAAGCTTAAATGTACTAATTGGAGGATGTTTTATCTTTGTCGGGATTTTCTTTGTGAATTGGAATCCATATCTAAAAAAAGAAAAAGATTTAAAGAAGTCTGCCTATATTTGAAGGCAGACTTTTTTGATTATAGAATAGCAGTTAATGGCTCTTTTTGTTCGTTTCCAAAAACGACTAAATTAGAGAATGAGGCGTAGAGAAGGTCTCCCTTTTTCAGAGGACCGATTTCTTGATATTTCTCTGTATTAATTTCTGCTTCAAAAAGAGCATTCGTGTCAAGACGATTTAGTTGGATTCGGACCAACGAACCGACAGAATGAACGTGAAGAACTTTAGCCGGGACGCTATTTCCTTGGGCACTTTTCTTCAATGCAATCTCATGTGGTCGAATGTAACTGATTTCGTTATCTGAATCGCAAAATTCATTTACTCTTCCCAAGAATCGGTAAACAAATGCATTGACAGGGTGATGATACACTTGATCTGGTGAGCCGATTTGCTCAATTTGTCCTTGATTCATCACAACAATTGTATCCGCCATTTCTAGAGCTTCCTCTTGATCATGCGTCACAAAGATAGTTGTTATGTTCAACTTTTCATGAATTTCTCTGAGCCAGTGGCGTAGCTCTTGTCTTACCTTTGCATCCAGTGCTCCAAAAGGCTCGTCAAGAAGTAGCACCTCAGGTTCAACAGCTAATGCTCTCGCCAAGGCAATCCTTTGCTTTTGCCCGCCAGAAAGTTGGGAAGGATAGCGCTCAGCCAAATGCTCCAGCTGGACGAATTTTAATAAATCGTAGACTCTTTCCTTGATTTCTTGCTTGGATGGTCGAATCTTAAATGGTCTAACCTTTAATCCAAATGCAATGTTTTCAAAAATGGTCATATGTTTAAATAATGCATAGTGTTGAAAAACAAAGCCGACTTTCCGTTCTTTTACTGGCTTATTTGAGTAATCAACGCCATTGAAATGAATTTTTCCAGAATCCAAGCTTTCTAGACCTGCAATCATTCTTAGCAAAGTGGTTTTACCAGAACCAGATGGGCCTAATAGAGCGATGAAATCTCCCGATGGAATTTCTAATTGAACATCTTTAATAGCTAGGTATTCACCAAATGATTTTGAAACATTCTCAATTGTAATGCCCATTTTCTCACTCCTTTCTCGACTTCCATTCCACTACGCTCTTCAGCACTAAGGTGAAGAGGGCGAGAATGGCAAGCAATGATGCAACTGCGAAGGCCGCAGTAAAATTGTATTCGTTATACAAAATTTCCACATGAAGTGGAATCGTGTTCGTCATACCACGAATATGACCAGAAACTACTGAGACTGCACCGAACTCCCCCATAGCACGGGCGTTACAAAGAATAACACCATATAGCAAACCCCATTTAATGTTAGGTAGAGTAATGCGGAAAAACATTTGCCAGCCATTTGCTCCTAGTATTCTCCCCGCTTGCTCTTCGTCTGTCCCTTGCTCTTGCATGATCGGAATTAACTCGCGGGCAACAAATGGGAACGTTACAAAAAGAGTAGCAAGAATAATTCCTGGAACTGCAAAAACGATTTTAATATCATTCGCCTCTAGGAATGGCCCTAGCAAACCTTGTGAACCAAACAAGAGAACAAAAACTAGTCCAGCAATAACTGGTGATACTGCAAAAGGAATATCAATCAAGGTAACCAAGATATTTTTACCCCTGAAGGAGAACTTCGCAATGGCATAAGCGGCAATGACTCCAAAAACCGTATTAACTGGTACGGCTATTGCGGCTGTAATTAAAGTTAGTTTAATAGCTGAAAGCGCGTCGGGTTCAGTAAGTGCTGCAAAATAGAGTTCAATTCCTTTCTTGAGAGCCTCTGAAAAAACGGCAATAAGTGGAATGACAATAAATAAGCCTAAGAATGCAAGAGCTATCCCAATAAGTACCCATTTTTTCAACCCTTGCAGGCTGACTGTATTTGCTTGCGCAATTGTTTTAGTATTCATTTTCTATCTCCTCTAAGCTACTTGATGCTTTTTCGCGATTCGCCACTGCCAAAAATTAATCACGAATAAAAGAATGAATGAAAATATAAGCATGACTGAAGCAATGGCTGCTGCCCCTGCATAGTCAAATTGCTCTAGCTTAGTCACGATAAGCAATGGAACAATTTCCGTTTTCATAGGCATATTCCCTGAGATGAATACGACAGACCCATACTCCCCTAGCGCTCTAGCAAATGCGAGTGCAAAGCCTGTTAAAATGGCCGGAAATAACGTCGGTAAAATAATTTTGAAAAAGATCTGAGTCGAGTTTGCTCCAAGTGTGGAAGCCGCCTCTTCAAATTGACGGTCAAAATCTTGTAAAACAGGCTGAACCGTTCGTACAACAAACGGCAGCCCAATAAATGTTAATGCAATCATAATGCCAATAGGGGTAAAGGCAATTCTTACCCCTATCGGTTCAAAAAGTTGACCAATCCAGCCATTTGGAGCGTAAATCGTTGTTAATGCAATTCCAGCTACGGCCGTTGGCAAGGCAAAAGGTAAATCGACAAGCGCGTCTACGATTTTTTTACCAGGAAATTGATATTTTACGAGAACCCATGCAATCAAAGTTCCAAATATAGCATTGACCACCGCTGCAACAAATGATGTGTAAAATGTTAATTTAAAGGAAGCGATGACTCTATCATTCGTTACGGTTTGCCATATATCAGAGAAGCTTAGCGTGGTTGCTTTTAGAAAAAGTACAGCAACCGGAATTAAGATAATGAGACTCAAATAAATGATCGTATACCCCATTGATAGGCCAAAGGCTGGTAATACTCGATGAGGTTTTGACTTATTAAACACGTGATAGCTCCCCTTTAAGGTTGATAAATTTGGTCGAAGACTCCTCCATCAGCAAAATGTGTCTTCTGTGCTATTGTCCAGCCCCCAAACACTTCATCAATCGTGAATAGATTAATTTCAGGGAATTGATCAGCGTATTTCTTTGCAATCTCTTCTGAACGTGGACGGTAATAGTTTTTAGCTGCAATTTCCTGACCTACATCAGTATATAGATACTCAAGATAAGCCTTTGCTACTTCTTCTGTCCCATTTTTTTCAACGGCACTGTCAACAATCGTTACTGGTGGTTCTGCGAGAATACTGACAGAAGGAATGACAATTTCAAATTCATCTTCACCTAGCTCATTTAATGCTAAGAAAGCTTCATTTTCCCAAGCAAGTAATACATCTCCAATTTCTCTTTCAACAAAAGTCGTTGTTGCACCACGTGCACCTGAATCTAATACTGGTACATTTTTAAAGAGACTAGCAACAAACTCTTTCGCCTTTTCTTCATCGTTGTTATTTTGTTGAAGTGCATATCCCCATGCAGCTAGATAATTCCATCTTGCACCGCCAGATGTTTTTGGATTTGGTGTAATAACGGAAACACCTTTCTTCACTAAGTCATCCCAATCCTTGATTTCTTTTGGATTTCCTTTACGAACTAGAAAAACAATTGTGGATGTGTACGGTGAGCTATTATTTTCAAGTCTTGTTTGCCAATCCTTTGCAATCTTGCCTGTTTCTGCAATGGCATCAATGTCATAAGCAAGGGCCAAAGTTACAACGTCTGCATCGAGTCCATCAATAACGGAACGTGACTGAGTTCCAGATCCTCCATGTGATTGGTTGATGGTCACTTTTTGTCCTTTTTCTTTCTCCCAATATTCAGCAAAGCTTTTGTTGTATTCTTCATAAAGTTCACGTGTAGGATCGTAGGAAACATTTAATAGTTCAATTTCTTTTGGATCTTCTGCTTTTTCTCCTTCTTTGTCGTTAGAACCTTCCGTACTTGCCTCTTGGTTGGAGCACCCCGCAACCCATACGAGTAAAAGTGCTGAGAATAATATCAATAATTTCTTTTTCATTTTGGTTGATCCCCTTTTATAATTTTTGATATGGGCTTTTTTCATAAAAAAAACCCAATAGATTTTCACAACGTTACATATCACGTGTTGAAAACTAAAGGGCCTTCGGGCGTCCGATCGGCGGATTATTCATACTTTTTATCTTCTCTTCTGCTGATTTGGTATCTGTTGTCTCACCTTTGCTTGTGCAGGAAAACGATATTTCTCTAAACGATCGATTTGCGTGATTTGGGAATCATGAACTGTGATTTGCACAGTTCCGAATTCCAATCCTTCTAGCAAACTAACAATTTTTTCAAGAACTTGCTGGTCAAGGCGTCCTTTTAGCGACAACAAAATCATCCCCTTCTAGCTTTGTAATTCGATTTTGAAGCAAGTCTTCGAGCGTTGTTCGCTCTAATACATAGGCAATCGTATCTCTAACCAATGTCCAAAGCGGCTTAAGCTGACATCCCCCCTCTAATGCACAAGGTTCATATTTTGTTATAGAGGCACACCCCATCGGTGACAACGGTCCCTCTAAATCCCTGATTACCTCACCAATATTGATATCTTCCGCTTTCAAATGAAGTGTATAACCACCTCTTGCTCCCCTTTTACTCGTTACATAACCCAGCTTTTTTAGCTGTAGAAGCAATTGCTCCAGATAATGAACGCTAACCAAAGTTTTCTCTGAAATCTCTTGTATCCCAAGCACTTTCCCTGGATTATTCCCTAGTAAAATCAATGCTCTTAAAGCATATTCTCCTTTACTTGATACCTTCACGTTCACACCCTCCTCTAATGTTGAGTGTTTCAGTCAACATTCATAGCTAGAAATCCAATTATTTTTTATGTATATGCTTTTACGATCAAAAGGGCACTTATCCCTATATAAAAAAGATAAGCGCCCTTCAGTTCGTCTGATCAGACACGATTTATTTATAATCCCGATTAAAACTATTGGATTAGTTATTTTTTATTATCATAATATGAGTCTCTTTTAAAATCAATAAGTTTTTTAAAAATTTTTATATTTTGTTGGGAGAACGAAAAAGAGATAAAATGGTAGGTGAATGATAACAGATAGGAGATGTTCAATAATGGATCAAATTATGTTTATTGAAACGGGCATGGGTATTGATGTTCATGGTCAAGATATTACGACTGCAGCTGTTCGCGCTATTAAAAATGCAATTCATTTTAATTCCATGCCGGGGATTCGCACAGTCTTAAAAGATAATAACTTGGACAATATGAGAGTAAATGTTAAACTTGCTGTACCTTGTGATAAGGATAAATTAGATATCGATACTGTAAAAAAAGCATTGCCATACGGTGTTGTGACGGTCGAAGTGATGGACGGAGGCATGTTAACAACAAGCGGCATTGTTCTTGAGGAAAAAGGCGACAAAAATGATTTAATGTATATCGTTGTAGCTTCAGTTGAGGTTGGGTATTAAAGGTTCGTACATATAATTTAAATAGCTTCCCGTCAAAGGTTAGTTAAACCACCTAAGACGGGAAGCTTTACTTTTTCTTTAAGTGACTTAGCTCTCAAGTTACTTTTGATTGGCAACTTTTTCTTCTCACTTTTTGGCTTCTTCTTGGCTTTCAAACCATATTTGCAAGTCAACTTGACCCTCCAATAACATCATCTTGGCGGACGAATTTTTCAAAAAACACCTTCCTTATTCCACATTCCGATAAACTTCTTCTCTTAAATGAAATCCATCAACAATAATTGTTTCATCGATATTAGCTTTGTCGACTGAAATAGGAGATAGCAAAATTGAAGGTACCTCAATTTTTCCGTTACTAATTTTAGTATCGGTCTCGATTTTTTCACCTTTCGCTAATCGCACTGCCGCTTTAGCAGCTTCCATTGTTAATGTTTGAATCGGCTTATATACAGTCATCGTTTGAGTTCCCTCAACAATACGCTGAGCCGCTGCAAGCTCTGCATCCTGTCCTGCTACAGGGATTTTTCCTGCAAGCCCCTGCACCTCAAGTGCCTTAATGACCTCTTCGGCTGTTGCATCATTGGCAGCGATGACAGCATCAATATCGTTATTATTTGCTTTTAGAGCTTCTTCCATATTCAAAAAGGCATTAGCAGGGAGCCAATCTTTTGTCCACTGATCATATACGACAGTAATGTCGCCTCGATTTATTAATGGCTGCAGAATGTTAAATACCCCTTTCTTAAATAAATGGGCATTATTATCCGTGTCGGCTCCACCTATATAAACATATTTTCCTTTTGGCACTAGTTTCGTTAGCGCCTCAGCTTGCAATTCCCCTACTCTTTCATTATCAAAAGAAATGTATAAATCAATCTCCGAATTCTTGATTAATCGATCATATGAGATAACCTTAATTCCTGCAGAATGTGCTTTTTGTACAATGGATGCGGCAGCCTCAGCGTTATAAGGTACAACTACTAAGACATCGACTCCCTCATTTATAAGCGTTTCAGCTTGTGAAATCTGCAGTGCTTCGTCCCCATTTGCCTCCATAATTTCTACGCGTGCCCCTAACTCTTCCACCGCATCCAGGAACATCCATCTATCCCTTAACCAACGTTCTTCTTCTAACGTATCCATTGAGAAACCAATTTTGATCTTCTTCTCAATCATTACGTCTTCAACTTCCGCTTCTTCGGACACTGCCTGCTTAGAATAATTCTTCTGAACTACTCCACCTTTACAAGCTGTGACTGCAAGAACAAGAGTGATGACAAAGATTATTAGCTTTATCCATTTTTTCATCATCAACTCTCCCCTAACTATTACTACCAAGTAGCTCTTTTCGGAACTCCTTCGGTGATACATTACAGACTTTTCTAAATACCTTACTAAAATAATTCGGATCGTGATAACCAACTTCAAAAGTAATTTCCTTAATGCTTTTTTCGGGGTTGCATAAAAGAGCCTTTGCTTTTTCAATTCTGCACTCTGTCAAGAAATCTATATAGTTGATCCCCAACTTTTCTTTAAACATTTTACTTATGTAAATTGGACTTAATCCTACTCGGCTGCTCAGTGTATCTAACGAAATGTCTTCATGAGAGTGCTCATATATAAATTGCTTTATATGTTTCATTGTATTAACTTCAAATTGATTATAATGCTCTATGTATGCCTGCTTCATTTTTTCTAATAGATGCGCTGCTTCGACTCGCAGTTGCCGATAATCCTGAGCTTGAAAAGAGTAAAGTGGTGTAATCGTCTCAATTCCCATTTCACTCATTACCCTAGAGATGATCCAAAGTACTTCTAATAATCTTTGCTGTGATTGGATGATGCCTGCTCCTTCCTTCTCAAAGCGCTGGATCAAATCAACGACATTTGTATGGACTTGCTCCCAATTTCCCAGTCGAATTACATCAGAAAACTCTTTTTCACGGAATCTACTTAACTGTTCATTGCCCATATCTTCAAGAACAGGCACATCTGAATAAAACCGATATTTCACAGGCAGCGTTATGTCGATCGTAGCAATCAATGAATCATAATATGATTGTCTTATTTGATCCAATGAACTGCACAGACTTCCAACCCCAATAAACCATTCTTCAGCTTGATTTGATTTCGATATGGAAAGAATATCACGTGCTAGGGACAATGCCTGTAAGCGAAATGATTTATCAGGATCCCGAAAAACGATTATCGGAAGTTGGTTTCCATATAGAGCACCTAGCCAAGCATCCCCACCTTGCCGGGTTTTTTCTTTAATGACCGAGTATAAATTTTCTTGACCCCTTGGGATTAAAACACTCATGACAAACATCTCATTCGTTGAGCTAATGTCTAGCATCTCAACTAACATATCGACATGCACTTCATGGACATGATCGAACAACAGCTGTGTGACGACGTCTGTCTCAACGAGTGCTAAAGCTTTTTGTAAAGCCTCTTGTTGTTGCCTGCTCGTCTCAAGTAATTTTTTTTCTTCCTCAATTTGCTTAATTACTTTCCCTACAGTTAAAAGAATATCACTTACTTTACTCGGTTTAAGCAAATAATCTTTTACTCCTAGCTTAATCGCTGTGCGTAAATATTCAAACGTATCATAGGCTGTCACCATGATAAATTTGATGCTAGAATACTTGGTACTAATTCGCTCAACAGCTTCAAGACCGGTTATTCCAGGCATTTTAATATCCATTAATATTAGATCTGGTTTAAAAATATCAGTCATTTCTATCGCCATTTTTCCATTATTGGCCTGTTCAATCATGATATCTGGATATCCCTTTTGTAAAATGGCTTGCATACCTTCACGTTCAATTTGTTCATCATCTACGATTAGGAGCTTGAGCATTTTATGTACTCCTTTTCTTCAATATTTTAATGATAACCTTCGTCCCTTTCCCCTCTGTGCTCTCAATCATGAGTACATCTTCATAACCATAGAAAAGACGAAGTCGCTTAATAACATTACTAAATCCAATTCCCGTTGAATGTCCTTCCGTTTGAACAGTTCGTTCATTCAAGATCTGCTCGATTTTTTCCTTTGGCATTCCCGTACCATCATCTTCAATTTCGAGCGTTATCCATTCGGCCTGATTGAAGATTCGGAACCAAATTGTTCCACCTTCCTCTTTTGGTTCAACTGCATGTATGACAGCATTCTCAATAATTGGTTGTAATGTTAAGGCTGGAATCTTCAGATCTAGGCATGATTCATCAATTTCTATAAAAAATTTTAAGCGTTGTGTAAATCTTGCCTTTTGAATATCCATATATTGACGTAATACGGCAACTTCCTCTGCAAGGGTAACTGCCCGGTCAATCCGCTTTAAGTTGTAGCGCAGCAAGCTCGCCACACTTACCAATAAATCACTAGTTTCTTCCGACCCTTCCAAATAAGCTTTTTTGGATAGTGTATTCAACGTGTTAAACAAAAAATGAGGATTGATTTGACTTTGTAAACTACGAAACTGACTTTCTTGTAAAAGAAGTTTATTTTGTTGCAGCTCGTGTTCCAGCTGAGCCTTTTGCTTAATTTCAGAAATTAGATTATTAATATTAATTCTCATCCGATCAAACGTTTTGGCGAGAAAGGAAATTTCGTCATTGGTTTCAACCTTGATTTGAATATCAAATTTACCTTGTGAAAGTTCATTTGCTGCTTGAGTCAGCTTATAAACAGGTCGCGTAATACTTAATGAGAACCAATAAGAAATAAAAAGTAAAATAAATGTAATAAGTAAGATAAGCCAAACACCGAGCTTGATTAATTCTTCAGATTGAACAATGATATTTCGATAAAATCGATCATAGGTTTTAAGTTCAGTATCTAGTATAGTAAGCTTCATTTCGGCTATGTAATTCGAAATTCTAGTTGCTTCAGAGAACTCTATTGCTGCAGCCTCCATATCCTTACCAGAGATAAACATAATTAGTCTATCAGTTGTTTCAAGTAAACTATCAATTAAATTAATATAGTTCGTCAAAGCAAAATCATTTTCTTCGTTTCGAAGTGGAAAAATCTCGTATTTTGCCTCTTGAATCTTGTCTTTACTTAAATTCAGCTGTCTTAAATTGCCGGATGACGGAGTAAGCATATAGTTATTTAAGTCGGTAATCACCTGTTGGCTAGCACTGGTCACTTCATTCAAACTTATATACCTTTGTAAAATATCATTGTATTGATTTTGTGTTTTGTAGTTATAGTAAGTGAGTGCTATCCAAATCGTCACCATGATGGCTAGGATGACGGAGGTAAGGATTAAAATTTTTTTTTGAATACTTGTCATTGAACTTCCTTCGCTTTCAAAATACGAATATCTGTAAAATAGCCCTTAAGGTCTAGTGGCACTGTCTCCCCATTCAGCCATTCCATAATCAATTGAACACTTGTTTTTCCCATCATTTCAGGAGATTGCTCGATAATGCCATCAATTTTACCTTGTCTGAGCAATGTAAGGGATTCTGGTCCGTCATCAAAGGAATATATAAAGTACGGCTCTACTTGATAGCGCTTACTTATTTCTTGCACCAAAGCTCCAACAATATTAGCATTCACTGCAATGATTCCATCAACTTCTGGGGTTTTATTCAGCACATCCCTTGTAGCTGTGATAATCTGTTCCCGATCACTTGAGGTTTCCGAATAGATCGTTTTGATATTTGGGTAATTCTTCAATACATCCTGAATCCCATTCAACCTTTGCTTCTGATAATACTCTTGATTAGAATTATATGTCAGAAGAACACTTCCGGAATTTCCCATATCATATAATAATTGCTTTGCTATCATACTTCCAGCCTTGTATTGGTCAGAACCTACATAAGTTCTTCTCAAGCTTTCTTCCACCGGCACATCGTTGGCAACTGTAATGATCGGGATCCCATAGAAAGATGCCTTGACCTTGGACAAATATTTGAATTCTTCTGTATCAAGTCCTTGTACGATGATTCCATCTACCTTAGAATGAATAGCAATTTCTAGCTTTTTCAAAAAATCTTCGTGGTTATTACCGTAGCTTCCCCATATCTCTAGAGAAGCACCTTCCTTTTCTGCCTGCTCGATCGCACCCTTACCGAGATTGTCCCAAAAAGTGGTTTCTGCATCTTGAGTAATGAGAACGAGACGTAGCTGGGCATTCTCATCTTCAATCGTTTTTGGAGCTTGCCAATCGGAGCGGAAAACTCCCTCTGCTGATACGAAAGTAAGATAACAAAGAGCGAAGAATATTATAAATAGCAAAATGAGGCCAGTTTTTCGCAAGAGTTGTATCCCCTTTCCCCATATAACTAGTTCCATCATACCATCTATTGGGATTTCTTCAATGTATTTAGTAAGGGCTGTTTTAATGAAGATGTTTTTGTGTAGTGTTGATGTTTTTCGTAAAAGTCCTGTTTTTATTTTATAAAAAGACTTTAATCCGACCTTTGTACGTGTATATAAAATTTTTGAAATTCCATTAATCTTTTCTCAAATCTATTAGCTGATCATCACTATAAAAAAAGAGGAGCAATGAAGAACTTAAAGAAAATTCTTAAACTGCTCTAAAAAATACAAGTAGGGACTACTTTAGCCCCTACTTGTATTTTTTATCTCTTCATTCTAGTCAAGACGTCAAAGATAACAGCTAGTGCCAGGACACCGCCCCTAATCATATATTGATAGGAAATTCCAACACCTAGTAAATTCATACCGTTTGTTAAGGATGCCATTACAATGGCACCAATTACTGCTCCCGTTACTTTTCCGACACCACCGGCCGCGGACACCCCTCCAACATATGCAGCTGCGATTGCATCGAGTTCAAATAATGTTCCGGCAGTTGTAGTAGCCGATTGCAAACGAGCTGTAAAAAGGATACCAGAGAGAGCGGACATCATACCCATTGAACCAAATACAATGTAAGTAATCTTTTTTACGTTAATTCCAGTTAGATGGGCAGCTTCTGGATTACTTCCTACTGCATAAATATGTCTTCCAAGCACCGTTTTTGTTGAAATAAAATGATAAATCACAACGACCAATAACATGATAATAATCGTCCAAGAAAACCCGTTATAACCTGCTAGTATCCATGTAATATAAGCAATAATCGCCGAAATAAACACTAATTTTAAAACAAAAATACCAGTAGAAACTACATCAAATTGATATTTCATTTTGTTCCTACGATTAGAGATTTCACTGTAAATGTAAAAACCAATCCCCACTAAACCGACTATGAGGGTTAGTAAATGCAATCCATTGAATTGTAAAAGGGAGGGAATATAACCGTTACCGATTGCATTAAATGTATCATTCTGAATAATAATTGTTCCTGTTTTTTCGGTAACTTGTAGCAATGCTCCTCTAAAGATAAGCATTGCCGCTAACGTAGCAACAAAGGCAGGAATTCCGATGCTTGCTACAAGAAAGCCACTAAATAGACCGATAACGATTCCTAGTATTAAAATAATGGGAATTGTTATATAAACTGGCATTCCTGCTTGAGTCATCAATATAGCTGCAATGGCACCCATAAATCCAGCAGCATAACCAACCGATAAATCGATATGGCGAATGACAATGACTAAAGTCATAGCTACGGCTAAAACAGCAATATATCCTGCAGAATCTATTAAATTACTGATATTTCGTGAAGACATGAATAGTCCATCTGTCATGATTGTAAATGTTAGGATAATCACAAATAAGGCAATATACATGCCATAGTCACGAATATTTTCTTGAATTAGCGTTTTTGCTTCCTTTAACGTGTTCATTGGTCTAACCTCCTATTGCGTTGCAAGTTGCATTATATTTTCCTGAGTGGCTTCTTCAGCAGACAACTCACCTTTTATTTCACCTTGTGCCATGACGTAGATGCGATCACTCATTCCAAGAACTTCTCCTAGTTCCGACGAGATCATAACGATGCTCATTCCCTCGCTGATTAATTTATTCATAACTGTGTAAATTTCAAATTTTGCTCCTACATCTATGCCTCGGGTCGGTTCATCTAAAATTAACAACTTTGGACCGACGAACAACCATTTTCCTAACGATACTTTTTGTTGGTTTCCACCGCTTAAGTTCCCAACGATTTGCTCTAAGGAAGGAGCTTTCACAGAAAGAGAATTTTTATACCCATCTGCAATCTTGATTTCTTCGTTTTGATTGATAACACCATTTTGTGATATGCTCTTAAGATTTGCAGCAGAGATATTGTTCTTTATATCTTGACCTAAGAAAAGCCCATCTCCTTTTCGGTCTTCTGTTACGTATGCTATGCCAGCCTCAATCGCCTCACTAGGGTGTTTAAATACGATAGATTTGCCATCCCACACTAAATCTCCCTGAAGCTTATAGCCTTTTGCATTCCCAAAAATACTGAGGGCAAGTTCTGTCCGACCAGAGCCCATCAATCCTGATATTCCGACAATTTCTCCTTGGTTTACATGAAAAGAAACATCTTTTATTACATTGCGACTCAATTGAGGATCATAAGCAGACCAATTGTGAAGTTCTAGAATTTTTCCCCCGATTGTCTTGTTTTCTCTCTTAGGATAAATATCATCTATCTCTCGGCCAACCATATTTTTAATAATAATGTTTTCTTTAATTTCTCCCCTAGAGCCTTCTAGCGTACAAATCGTTTCTCCATCACGAAGAATAGTAGCCTTATCAGCAATCGAAATAACTTCCTTTAATTTATGGGAAATCATGATACAAGTAATACCCTGTTTCTTTAAATCTCCTAATAGCTTCAATAAGTTTTCACTATCATCTTCATTTAAAGCAGCTGTTGGTTCATCTAATATGAGCAGCTTCACATCTTTGCTTAATGCCTTAGCTATCTCAATTAACTGTCTTTTCCCTACTCCTAAATCTTTCACAAGCATTTCAGGATTTACATCCAAATTAACCTTTTTCAACATTTCTTTTGCCTGAACAATGGTTTGGTTCCAGTCAATTACCCCACCACGTTTCACTTCGTTCCCAGCAAAAATATTTTCATATACAGAAAGGTCCGGAAAAAGGGCCAATTCCTGATAAATAATCGCGATACCGGTCTCAACACTATCAGTGATTTTATTAAACTTCTGTATGATACCTTCGAATACAATATCGCCCTCGTAAGTTCCATAAGGGTATACACCGCTGAGTACTTTCATGAGCGTAGATTTCCCAGCTCCATTTTCACCAATCAAACAGTGAATTTCTCCTTTTTCCACTTTGAAGTTTACATTACTGAGTGCCTTCACACCTGTAAACTCCTTGGAAATCTGGTTCATCTCTAAAATATATTCGCTCATCCTGATCCCCCCATCAAAACAACTTTATAATGGAGAAAAGTGATAGACGAATCTATCACTAATGCTCCATATTTGCTTACAGTCCTGTAAACTCACTTGCCTCATAATACCCAGAATCAATTAATTCTTGCTTAACATTTTCTTGGTTAACAACGATAACATCCGTTTGTTTTGCTTTTACTTCAACTTCGCCGTTGTCGTAAGTTCCTGTTGTTTCAGGTGTTTTTCCGTCAAGAATATCTACGGCCATACCCATTGCGTCCTTAACAAGAGTACGCACATCCTTAAATACAGTCATTGACTGTTTACCATCGATAATGTATTGGATAGAAGCCTTCTCCGCATCTTGACCAGTAATAACGTAACTTGTAATAGCGCTATCAGCTGCAAAAGTATCGGCAATAGAACGAGCTGTTCCGTCATTTGGAGCAAGGATGGCTACATCACCTTTCATATCTGCTGCTGCAGCTGTAAGATGTGTTTGAGCTTTATTGATCGCTTCATTTGGTTCCCAGTTTGTTGTCACCTGACCAAGAATTTTACTCATCTCATCGCGAGATAATTCTGCTTTGTCCTTTAAGGTAATTGCTTCACTTGAATTAGCAATCTTGAAAGTACCATCAGCAATTTTTGGTTGAAGAACGCTCCATGCACCTTCGAAGAACAAGAATGCGTTGTTATCTGATGCTGCACCTGCATACAGATACAATGGAATACCTGTACCTTTTGCATTATCCACTAAGTATTGAGCTTGTGCAGCCCCAACAGCAAGACTATCAAATGTTACATAATAATCAACCGCATCTGTACTTGTAATTAGACGGTCGTAAGCAATAACTGTAACACCATCTTTTTTAGCAGCTTCTACCGCTGCACCTGCTGCTTCTCCATCATGAGGACTGATGATTAAAACATCAATTCCCTTGTTAAGCAGTGTTTCTACATTTTCTTTCTCTTTCGCAGAAGAACCTTGACTGAACAAAATTTCTGTAGTGTATTCAGAATCTTTTAATGCATCCTTAAATCTTTGTTCGTCCTGTACCCATCTTGGTTCATCCTTTGTTGGTAATACGATACCAACACTTACTTCTTTACTACCTCCACCTGTACTACTGCTATTACAAGCAGCAAGTACTCCGACGAATAGAATTGCAACAAAAAACAAAGAAATCGCTTTCAATCCATTTCTCATTTGACTACCCCTTTCATATGTGTAAGAAATTTATTACAAATTTATTATAAATTTATTAATCTATAATGTAAGCGTTAACAAATAGTATTCTTTTATTCTTTTCTATACTTTTTTATCCTAAGGTTTTTAGGCAACAAAAGTTGTCCATTGGGTAATTCATGTTCTTATCTTTCAAATTTCGTTTGATTGACAACTATTTCTTTTCATAGGGTCATCTTGTCAACCAAACCAATATTGATTGACAACTTTCCATCATCACAGCACCATTCTGTCATTCAAACCATTTTTCATTGACAACTTTCCCTCCTCACAGCACCATTCTGTCATTCAAACCATTTTTCATTGACAACTTTCCCTCCTCACAGTTCATTCTGTCATTCAAACCACTTTTCATTGACAACTTTCCCTCCTCACAGCACCATTCTGTCATTCAAACCAATTTTCATTGACAACTTTTCCTCCTCACAGGACAATTCTGTCACTCAAATCACTTTGTCTTTCAACTTAAATCAATGTACGCAAAAAAACCACAGCTCCAAAACTAAACTGTGGTCATTGCATCATATACAGCCCTGCCGATTTCCTGCATCGTCAAAGTACCGCTTTTTCCTTCCGGTATTTGGTCAATAAGAATCGCTACATAAGCTGTCTTTCCTTGAACACCGATGATCGCGCAATCATGTTCAACACCTGGCAGACTACCAGACTTACTCCCCATATACCCTTGTTCCTGATCGAGAAGCCCTAGGATCTTATGAAACTGTTGATGTCGTAAAATCAATTTTGCCTCACGACAGCTTTCTTCCTTTAAAAAGCCACTCTCATCAATTACTTTTAAACATCGAATCATATCAGCAGCACACGTATAGTTATCCTTCCCTTCCTGCACCGCAGAAAAATCCATCATTTTACGCTGTAGCTTAGTCTTTTTCAATCCCAATAATTCGATGCTATCATTCACTGAATCTATTCCTAATAACTCAATAAGCATATTAGTAGCTGTATTATCCGATACGGTGATCATTAACGTCTTTAGATCTTTAATCATCCAAGAAGATTGTTCTAGTGCTTGTATGACCCCTGAACCACCTACACGCAGGTCCTTTCTAATCTCCACAAAATCACCTAAAGAAAATACACCATTCTCATACTGTCGAAACGCTTCAATCAAAATAGGTACTTTAATAAGACTAGCCGATGAATACATACGCTCACTATCATGCTCATAGGACCAATCGCCAATTTCTCCCTGAAGACTAATACGTCCCGGACACAACCTTATTAGCTCATCAATACGCTCAACTAAATGTTTCATATTTTCGCCATCATGTTTATTTTTGGACCCACCGATTCAGACGTTTCAACCCCATTGTACAAATGACAAGCAACAAAATGCTCCTTAACGATTTCCTGCCATTCAGGCTTCACCCTTGCACATACATCCATCGCATGTGCACACCTTGTTCTAAAGACACATCCACTCGGTGGATCAATCGGACTTGGAATATCCCCTTCCAAAATAATGCGTTCCCGCTTATCTTCAATATCCGGATCTGGAATCGGGATTGCCGATAACAATGCTTTCGTATACGGATGTAACGGATTTTTGTATAATTGGCTACTTGACGTTAATTCCACAAGATGCCCTAAATACATAACTCCGATACGATTGCTTATTTGCTTCACCATCGAAAGATCATGGGCAATGAAAAGATATGTTAACCCTTTTTCATCCTGCAATTTTTTCAAAAGATTCACAACCTGCGCTTGAACAGATACATCAAGAGCAGAAATTGGCTCGTCAGCAATGATAAAATCAGGATCTAACGCTAATGCTCTAGCAATCCCGATTCTTTGCCGTTGCCCCCCACTAAATTCATGAGGATAACGATTAGCATGCTCTCGATTCAAACCAACATCCTCTAATAATTGGTACACGCGTTCCAAACGTTCTAACTTATTCGGATATAAACCATGAACCTCCATTGGTTCAGATATAATTTCGCGAACGGTCGACCTCGGGTTTAATGAGGCATACGGGTCTTGAAAGATCATCTGCATTTTTTTCTGCATTTGGAATTTTTCATGCTTATTTAATGAATGGACATCTTTCCCGTTAAAAATAACCTCACCCTCTGTTTGATCATACAGTCCGATAATGGTTCGACCTGCTGTTGATTTTCCACAGCCTGATTCGCCAACAATTCCAAACGTTTCTCCTTGATAAATTTGAAACGAGACTCCATCAACAGCTTTCAGAGTAGTTTTGCGGCTAAGGGAAAAGTGTTTCTTCAAGTTTTTCACTTCTAATAATACCTGTTTTTCCATTTTATCTTCCTCCGAATCTACCAATAACGGCTTGCTGCGCATAATTCTTTTTCGTAGATGGTTCCTTTTAGGTCAATGATTTCAATCGTCTTTCCCGTTTTCGGTGAATGGAGAAGTTTCCCATCCCCATAATAAATCCCCACATGATGAATGCTTCCTTTTCCTTCTTCATAGGCGAAAAAAAGGAGATCTCCTGGCTCGATTTCACTCAAAGGAATAGATTTCCCAGCGTCCGCTTGATCTCCAGCATCTCTCGGGATAATATAGCCATTTGCTTTACACATGCTATAGCTAAACCCAGAGCAATCGTATCCAAAGCTGCTCGTTCCTGCCCAAAGATAAGGCAAATTTAGAAATTGCTCACCTGCTGCAACAATCTCCTGTCCATTTCCTTTTTTACGTTCAGCGAAGGAAGGAGCAATCTCAACATCCTTATTTCTCAAATACCCAAAACCTGTTGGTGTTTGTACCTTCACCGACTCTTCAACCTGTTCCAATACTGGTAGAGTCGTCTGGTAGCTTAATAGAAATAGAAGAGCTTTCTCCTCGTCAAAAATCTCAGCTTTTTTACTAGTGACGACAGCAATCGGTACAGTCTTAACATTCCATTCGGCTACATTCGTTAATTGCGCATTCGGAATCCAACCAGGGTACCCTCGTTCATCCTTTTTAGATGCTTGCTCAGGTAAAAGAACCTTTGACCAGCCATCCTTTTCTTCTACCACCAATACTTCTTCACCAAATAGGACTTGAGTTTGGACAAGATTAGAATTACAGAGGTCCAGGGATTCTTCATAGGACAAACTGTCGATCCAATCTTGAATAATGACTGGGTTGGAAATCGCCTTTTGGTCAAACTCCCGAGGTGAATCGAATGAAGTCCAAACTGTAGCCACTGGAACATTAACAATTTTAGCGTTAACCATGAACAACCTCACCCTCCACATGAATTTGACTAATTCCTAAACCCGCACGATCTGAAAAAGTAATTTTTCTCCCATTATATTGAATGCCACCATCGACAATATCTTTCGCTAACATAAGTGGTGCATCAAAATCAAAACGCGTAATATTTTTCTTACTAGCCGCAAAGTGAGCTGCCGCTGTGATTCCCAGGCGAGTCTCAATCATACTTCCAACCATACATTCCATTCCGCTTACCTCAGCGAGCTGATTGATAATCGTAGCTTGATAGATTCCCCCGGCCTTCATCAATTTAATGTTGATTAAATCAGCACTTCTAGATTTCACAACCTCTAACGCCTGTTTCGGCGTAAACACACTTTCATCGGCCATAATCAATGTCTCGACAGCATCAGTTACTTGTTTTAACCCCTCGAGATCATGTGCTTTAACAGGCTGTTCTACTAGTTCAATATTTAAATTTAATTCTTCCATTTTCCGAATGATGCGAATCGCTTCTTTTGGTTGCCAGCCTTGGTTCGCATCAAGCCTAATTTTAATCTCGTTACCAATACGCTTTCGGATTTCAGTAATCCTCTTCAAATCCGTAGCAACATCATCTTTCCCGACTTTCACTTTTAGCACATCAAAGCCTTGCTGGACATAGCGAACAGCATCCTCTCCCATTTCTTCTGGACCATTCACACTAACCGTAAAATCTGTTTCAATTTCGTCCTTATCTCCGCCAAGAAACTGGTAAAGAGGCAGACGACAATTTTGCGCTAGACAATCATATAAAGCCATATCAACTGCAGCTTTGGCGCTTGGATTCCCCACCAAAACCGCCGACAATTCATGAAAAAGAGCTTCATAGTTTAACAGACTTTTTCCAAGCAATGCAGGTTTGATCACTTGGTGAATGGCCGCCTCGATGCTCGCAAGACTTTCTCCTGTAATCACATGTGTTGGCGGTGCTTCTCCCCAGCCAATAATCCCATTGTCACAGGTGACTTTTACTATCACCGACTCTGCTACAACAACGGTACGCAAAGCCGTCTTAAAAGGTTTAATCAACGGTACAGATGCTTTATAAGTATCAATATTCGTAATGTTCATCCTGATCCACCTCTTCTCTACTGGACCCCATTTTCAAATACAACTTTCTTTTCGTATGTGTTTAGCCTAACCTTTACGCCAAGTGGTACAGCAATATTGGGCGAGCAATGGCCAATGTTAAAGCCCTTCATAGTAGGCTTATTGATTTTCTTTATGTAATAATCGAAGACTTCTTCTAGTAAAAGCGTTTTTTCACGATGAGGGGTACAATTTTTAAAATCCCCAACTAACACACCTTTAAGATTTTGTAGCTTTCCTGCCATCCACAATTGATTTAGCATTCGATCCACAGACCGAGGCTCTTCATTGACATCCTCGATGAAAAGAATCTTATCCTCTGTATCAACCTCGAACTTTGTTCCTAATGTATTTGTTAATAAACTAAGATTCCCTCCGACGAGAATTCCCGTCACATCACCTTCTATTAATATATGCAAAGGTGATATTTGTTCTGAATAAGTAATTGTCGTTGGATCAAATAGTTGTGAGAAAGTTTTCATTGTTAACTCATGAACGTCCTCTTGCCCAACATCACTTGCTAACATTGGCCCATGAAAGGTCACCAATCCAGTTTGCTGCCGAATCGCGGTATGGAGAAAGGTGATATCACTATAGCCCCAAAAGATTTTTGGATTATTACGGATGACTTCATAATCGATTGCTTCAGCAAGTCTTGCTGTTCCATAGCCTCCACAAGCACAGAAGACGGCTTTGACCTCATCATCCGCGAACATCTCATGCAAATCCTCTAATCTTTCCTCATCTTGTCCGGCTAAATAACCAAACTCTTTTTCAAGATTCTTCCCGATTTTCACGTTCAAACCTAACCCATATAGAAAAGTAATCGCCCTCTCAAGTTTCTCTAAATTTGGAGGGCTAGCAGGAGCAATAATCCCAACCGTATCTCCTCTTTTTAAACGGTCTGGCAACATCATCGACAATACGCCTCCAAATCGTTAGTGGAAAAGGGATGTCCGATTGAACACCCCTTTCATATCAAAAAAATTACTCCGCTTTATCTGCCCATTTAAACTCAACGTAGCCCACCGGATGACGAACGACGCCTGTTACAGCTTCATTTTGTAAGAATGTTTGATTATAGAAATGAACAGTGAAAATTGGTGCTTCGTCCATTAAAATTTTCTCTGCTTGATACAACATCTCAAATCGTTTTGCTTCATCAGACTCTTTCTTAGCATCCTGGATTAACTTGTCATACTCTGCGTTGCTCCATCCAGTCCGGTTCATCGAATGTCCTGTTTGGAAGCTTTCCAGAGAGTTAATCGGATCAGCAAAGTCATTTAAAAATGAGCTACGAGATAATTGATACTTCAATTCTGTTTGTTCCTCTGAAAACACACTGGATTCAACACTTTGTAATTTCACATCGACACCTAAAACTTCTTTAAACATAGGTTGAATTGCCTCTGCCATTACTTTATGTGTTTCAGTTGAGCTATAAGTTAAAGTAACTTCTGGAAGTGTCTCATAGCCTTCTTCTTCCATCCCTTTTTTCAGCAATTCTTTTGCTTCTTCAACATTGGTTTTTAAAAGGTCTCCACTTGTTTCACGGAAATCTTGCCCATTGGCATCAGAAAACCCTGGAGAAACAAAGCCATATGCAGGCTCTTCATGACCTTTCGTTACATAATCAACGATTTGCTGTTGATCAACGGCTAAAGCAAATGCTTTACGAATATTTTTATTTTGGAACGGTTCTTTCGTGACATTGAAACGGTAGAAATATAGTCCAGCTTGGTCAACAATTTCCACATCACCTTCTTCAAATAGCTGTTCACTTAACTCTGGTGGAATATTAGATGAATCTAACTCACCAGCTTGATACATTTGGTACTCTGTATTCGGGTCATCAACCATTGCCCAATGAATTTTATCAATCTTTACATTTTCAGCATCCCAATACTGATCGTTTTTCTCCATCACAAAGTGGCTGTCGTGTTCCCATTCTGTTAAATTAAATGGACCATTTCCGACAAATGATTCTGCTTCTGCAAACCACTCTGGATTTTCTGTTGCTACCTTTTCATTAATTGGGAAAAAAGTAGGTAACGAAATAATGTTTAAGAAGTAGGCTTGTGGACTTGTGAGTGTTACTTCAAACGTCTTATCGTCAACTGCTTTTACTGCTACTGCATCGGCAGACCCTGTGCCACTGTTGTAGGCCTCTGCCCCTTCAATCAAATAACCTAAGAATGCAGATGAAGCTGCAAGTTCTGGATCGAGGGCACGTTTCCATGCAAAGACAAAATCAGAAGCTTTCAAATCTTCTCCATTTGACCATTTCGCATTTTCGCGGATATGGAAGGTATACGTTTTTCCATCTTCAGAAACATCCCAGTCTTCTGCAATAGCTGGCTGCGGCGTGTGGGACTCGTCTAGACGTGTTAATCCCTCCATTAGGTTGTTTAACCCACTCCAAGAAACTGCATCAAATCCAACCGGAGGGTCAAATGATGTTGGTTCAATACTATTGTTCCAATAAAGAACTTTCTCGCTCGCTTCTTCTGTTGCTCCATCTCCATCCTTAGGCTCTTCGCCTGCATCCTCATTCGCCGTACACGCAGCTAATACAAAGATTAATAGAGTTGCTAAAAAAATCGATAAATACTTCCTCATTCTGTTTCCCCCTAACGTTTTGGTATGTAACTAGGTATTTAATTAACTTCTAGAGTTATCTCTAAAAGAAGTTACCATTTAGTAGCAAAACTTGTCTTAGCTCGGACATCTTGAAGCCAACAGTAAACTTGATGCTCATTCCCTTTCAGCGTTTGAGTCGGATAGATTCTGTCACAAACCTCCATTGCGTACTCACATCTAGCCACAAATGGACAACCAGCTGGAGGTGCAAATAAATCAGGAGGTGTCCCAGCAATTGGTACAAGCTCAGCATCTTCTATATCTATACGAGGAACAGAATTAAGCAATCCTTTTGTATAAGGATGCTGAGGCTCATAAAAGATCTCCCTTTTTGTTCCTGTCTCAATAATTTTTCCCCCGTACATAACCGCGACCCTATCAGCCACTTGGGCAACTACACCTAAGTCATGGGTGATAAGAATGATAGATACGCCGGTTTTCTTTTGGATATCACGGAATAAATCTAATATTTGCGCCTGTATGGTCACATCTAATGCGGTTGTTGGCTCATCAGCAATCATCACTTCTGGTTCACAGATTAGTGCTAAGGCAATTACAATCCTTTGTCTCATTCCACCGCTAAACTGATGAGGATATTGCTTAAGTCTACTTTTCGGGCTCGGGATCCCGACTAACTCCAAAATTTCCAGCGCTTTTTTTCGAGCATCTGACCTAGCAATCTTATGATGCTGAATGATCCCTTCCATAATTTGCTCGCCAATCGTTAACGTTGGATTCAGAGCGGTCATTGGATCTTGGAAAATCATTGATATATCTGCGCCACGTATTTTCCGCAGTTCCCTATCCGGTAATTTTGCTAAATCCTTTCCTTTAAAAAGAATTTTCCCATCGGTAATTTTTCCTGGTGGGTTAGGAATAAGGCCCATAATACTTTTCGCCGTTACACTTTTCCCACAACCTGATTCCCCGACAATAGCAATCGTTTCTCCCTTATGTAAATCAAAAGTCACTCCACGAACCGCCTTTACTTCTCCCCCATAGGTTCGAAAGGAAACATGGAGATTCTTTACTTGCAGTATTTTTTCCATAGCTCTGTTACCTCCTTAACTTCGGATCAAGCGCGTCTTGTAATCCATCCCCTAAAACATTAAAGGAAAACATCGTTAAGGAAATGAAGAAGGCTGGAAAGAATAATCGCCACCAATCTCCTGACAAGATTACAGGTAATGCATCATTTGCCATCGAGCCCCAGCTTGCATAAGGAGGCTGAATACCGATCCCAAGAAAGCTTAGAAAAGCTTCGGCAAAAATGGCAGATGGTACGGTTAATGTCATTTGAACAATAATGGGTCCCATTGTATTTGGAAGCAAGTTTTTGCGAATAATTCGTGAGGTTTTTGTTCCGAATGTTTGAGATGCTAGCACAAATTCATAGTTTTTAATCTGCAGAACTTGCCCCCTAACCATTCTAGCCATCCCAACCCATCCGGTAATTGAAAGGGCAATAATGATAGAAAATAAGCCTGGTTCAAGCACAACACTTATTAAAATAACGACTAACAAATAGGGAAGGCCATAGAGTATCTCAACAAAACGCATCATATAATGATCCGTTCTTCCTCCCTTGTACCCAGCAATCCCACCATAGGTAACACCAATGATAAAGTCGATAAGGGCAGCCATTACCCCGACAAATAGAGAAATACGTGCACCTTCCCATGTCCGTGTGAACACATCTCGGCCAAGCTCATCTGTTCCGAACCAGTGTTCGAAGGATGGAGGCTGATTTTGATTTTGAAGAACTGTTGTTTTGGCCGAATCAGGCGCGATGATTGGTCCAAATGCTGCCATCAAGACTAGTAATACCAAACACACGAGCCCTAACATTGCTAGTTTATTTTTCAATAGACGATGCCATGCATCTTTCCAATAAGAGACACTCGGTCTAACTACTGCTTCCGCGTCGTCCTTATTAGCCTTCTTAGGCACAAACCATTCATCGAGAATATTGGGTTGAGTATAGGATGTATCCTGCTGCTTTGGTGCCTCCATCATCTTCCCTCCTTTTTATGTAGCTTGATTCTTGGGTCGAGAATCCCGTAAGCTACATCGACTAAGAATAATAAAAAGATTAATAGAGCACTATAAAAGATGGTCGTGCCCATGATGACTGGATAATCACGATTATTAATACTATCTACGAAATACTTTCCCATACCGGGAATAGCAAAGATTTTTTCAATAACGAAAGTTCCTGTCAAAATCCCAGCAGCCAATGCACCGAGAACGGTCACAACCGGTAATAATGCATTTTTCAATGCATGTTTGAAGACAATTTTAAAAGGAGTTAAGCCTTTGGCTTTCGCTGTTAGGATGTAATCCTGTGTGAGCACCTCTAGCATACTGGAACGAGTAAGTCGGGCAATAATCGCCATAGGACCGGTTGCAAGAGCTAAGGTTGGTAGCACCATATGCCTCCAACTCTTCCATGTTGCGACGGGCAACAGCTCCCAATTCACTGCCACCTGCTGGATCAGCAGGGTAGCAAGCACAAAGTTCGGCACGGATATCCCTAACACAGCGATAGTCATAGCAAGATAATCAATTACCCCGTTATGCTTGAGTGCCGCAAGCACTCCTAACAGAATTCCTGATAGAATCGCGACCACAAGCGTGACCATTCCTAATTCAAAGGAAACAGGAAATCCCCTTCCTAGTAAGTCATTTACAGTTTGTGAAGATTTCTTAATTGAAGGGCCAAAATCAAATTGAACGATGGATTTAAGATATTCTATGTATTGAACGGAAACCGGCTGGTCGAGATTGAAATGGGCAATTAAGTTTTTCTGAACAGCCTCGCTCGTATTCCGTTCATCATTAAAGGGTGAGCCAGGAAGAGCATGCATGAGAAAGAAGGTTAATGTAATAATGAGCCATAATGTCACAATCATGGCGAAGAATCGTTTAATCAAATATGTTGCCATTTACTCACTCCCTAACAAAAATCGGTATGCATGGCTAATTCTGTCATAACTAACATTGCTTGATAGGCTTCGAGAATATTCTTGGCTTGGAATCGAACTGTTGTTGTACCTGGTTCAATCTCCGTTCCAGGCATGAGGTTAGCCCATTCAGCCTGTCCGTAATTGGCGAATTCAATTCTAAGTACTGGGTTTTCTGGTGGAATGAGTGGCTTCACGAGATGTCTATTGTTAAGTGCAATCGCCGTTTTTTCTTGTAAAAGCTGTCCGGCTTTTGTAGGGGTAAGAGATTTAATGGCAGAGCGTGTAATCGTTTCCTTGACAATTGCCGTTGTCACATTCGGAATGAGTTCCTCTGCTTCTTTTGCTGCTTGGTCATCCCCAGCTACCATGATAACGGGAACACCATAATATCCAGCTACATAAGCATTGAACCCTAATTCTCCAACAACAACATCGTTTATGTAGAAATTGCGGACTCCAAAAATCATCGAATGACTCATGACACCTTTCATAGAAGCACGTGCATGGTATCCAACAAAAATAGCTCCTGAAAAGCTTTCATCAAGGCCCTCTACCATCGAAAACGGTTTTACGCCTCCATTTATAAGCTGGGTTTCAGGATGGAGCTTTTCAATTAATAAATTATTCATTTTCGAATGACTATCGTTCACAATTACTTCTTTACAGCTTTGTTCAAAAGCTGTATTGATCACGTAATTTGCTTCATCGGTCATGATTTGACGAGAGCGTTCATAATTGTGCTGCCAAGAATCAACATGGGTATAATCTACTAAACCTGTGATTCCTTCCATGTCTACTGACATATAGAGTTTCATTCGCGTGCCCTCCTTTGGTATGATAAATTTTCGTAATATTTCTAATTATTATAAAATACTAACTTATGTTTATCAATGAAAATTATTAGAGCATCGAAAGTATTTTTGTTAAGCTCATCTATTTATTGGATATATTAAATAAGTAGAAAAAGGATTAGCTATTGACGATTTTTGTCGAAATGGTTATTATGAATTTCTGTGCATAAAAAATCATTTACACATTGAAGGGAGAATAACCTTTTATGGCTGAAAATAAATTAGGCTTCTGGGTTTTAACAGCTTTGGTCGTAGGGAACATGGTTGGTTCTGGTATATTTATGCTCCCACGAGTATTAGCAGAATCAGCAAGCCCAGCAGGAGTATTATTAGGTTGGGGATTGACTGGATTTGGAGTTCTTATGGTTGCCCTCGTGTTTGGAAACCTCGCTATTAGAAAACCTGAATTAAATGGTGGACCGCAAATATATGCGAAAGAATTGTTTAAAAAGGATTCAAATGTTTCCATTCTTTCAGGCTTTATGTCTTCATGGGGCTATTGGATTGGAAATTTCGCAGGGAATGTGGCTATTATCACCACTTTTACAAGTTACCTATCAACTTTCTTTCCAATTATTAATAGTGATGCCACTGTAACTCAAATTGGCAACTTTACGCTTCAATTAGGGAATCTTGTCACGTTTATTATTTGTACGGTTCTATTATGGGGCATGCATTTCATCATATTAAAAGGAATTGAAGGAGCAGGAACCCTCAACTTTATCGCTACATTTGCGAAGGTTATAGGTTTTTTCATCTTTATCGTCATTGCATTATTTGCTTTTCAAAAAAGCTATTTGTTACCATTTGACGCACCAAGATATGATGACGCTGGAAATACGGTTGGATTGCTAGGTCAAATTAACAATGCTGCCGTTTCTACCCTGTGGGCATTTATCGGAGTCGAATCCGCGATCGTATTCGCTGGAAGAGCAAGAAAACAGCAAGATGTAAAAAAAGCTACGATTCTTGGACTTATAATCGCTTTAGCCATTTATATTGGCATTAGTGTTCTTGTGATGGGGATTCTCCCTCAGGAACAATTGATACAATCTGAGAAGCCTTTAGTGGATGCAATTGAGTCGATTTTAGGACCAGTCGGAGCCTATTTAATTGCTGGTCTTGGATTAATTAGCTTATTAGGTTCCACATTAGGTTGGATTTTATTAAGTGCAGAGGTTCCTTATCAGGCAGCAAAGCAAGGGTTATTCATGCCGGCCTTTTTAAAGGAAAACAAAAAGGGAATGCCTATCTTTTCCCTTATTCTTTCAAACGGATTAGCTCAGATTTTTATTTTTTCAACAATTTCAAGTTCAATCGCAAGTGCATTTGATTTCGTCATTTATATTGCGACACTCGCGTATCTCGTACCCTATTTAATTTCTTCTTTGTACCAATTAAAGCTTGTGACAACAGGAGAAACTTACTTAACTGGTAAAAGTAGAGTTCCTGATGGAATCATTGCTACACTAGCAACGATCTATTCAATTTGGGTGATTTATACAGGAACTTCCGATTTTAAGACCTTCCTATTAGGAGTCGCACTACTCGCAAGCGGAATTTTCTTTTACCCACTCGTTCGGAATTTCCGGAAGAGAGAAAAAATGTCTTCTTAGTAAATATGAAAAGGCTGCACCCGAATGTTTACTTGGGTACAGCCTTTTTCATTTCTTTCATAGAAGCCGCAATTTCCTTTTTCCGATATAAATATTGAATAAATATCCTTAAGACTGGCGGAACAACAAAAAAGATAAAAAACAATCGAAACAACTGATAACCCGCTACCATCGAGAGGTCTGCATGGATCTCAGCTGCCATAATCCCCATTTGGTCCATACCACCTGGTGCCAAGCTAAGTACACTAGTAGCAATGGACATATCTTTCATATGTGCAAAAAGCCAGCTTAATCCCCCAGAGCCAAGCAGAAGCATAATTCCTGAACCAATAGCCACACCAAACATTTTCGCTTTATTCTCAATTTCTTCAAATTGAATTAATAACCCCACATATACACCAATCATCAATTGCGAAACATCTAATACACTTGATGGAAGTGTTGGCCCAACAAATCCCATCAAGCCAACAATTGCTGTGCTAAAAATGGGTCCCACTAGATATGGAGTTGGGAACTTCAATTTTTTTGCAAGAAAAATAGATAAGACCACTATCGGGATAAACACGAGAATACTTGGAAATAGATCCACTAAACCAATTGTTGGAGAATGAATGGTTATGGAAGAACTTGATGGTTCATGCGCAACGAATGGACTAAACACAAACAATGGAACAAAAACGACAATTAAAATCAATCTCGAAACCTGTAGAAACGTTACAATGGACAGATTAATTCCTTTTATCTCTTCCCCCAAAAGAAGCATTTGTGATAATCCACCTGGTATACTCCCAATCAGAACCGATGGGTAATCCAATCTTGTCATTTTTGAAATGATAAAAGCTAAGCCTATACAAAATCCGATAATGATAATCGTCGCTAGGAAAATCGATGGAAGCTGAGCAAAAATTAATTTTAGCGCCTCTTTTGTAAAGGACAATCCAATGGAATAACCGACAATGACCGTTCCAAGATCTCTCATATATTTGGACCAGTATAATTTCAAACCGAGCCTCGAAGCAATTAATACAGCCCCCATTGAACCGAGCAACCAAGGGACTGGAAGATGGATAAGATTTGCTATAAGAGCTCCAGCTACCGCAATAGCCACTGTTATTATCATTAATAAAATTATGTGAGAATTCATTTTAGACAAACTTTCTTCACCTCTTCTACAATTCCAAGTATATGGGAAATATGTAATTGTTACCACATAAACAGCTTTGAGGTAAAAATTCCCACCGCAAAATTTGTAGGATATACAAATCCTTTGAAGGATTATATCTATTGTTGTAGAAATTAAGAAAATGGGAGAATAAATTGGGCGTTTTTTAGGGGGATTCTGTGTTTTGCTAGAAAATATTGGTCACATACTATATCATGTTCTAATTGTCATCTTTCCTATTCTTGTATTCTATTTTTTAGCCATACTAAAAAATATCTATTCTAGTAAATCTCACAGAGGAAAGCTATTAGGAATGGTTATTATCATTCTCCTATTAACAATGTCCTTTCCAGTTAGTTATGCAAATGGGTTTGTTTATGATTTTAGGTTAATTCCCATTATCGTCGCTTTCATGTATATCGGGATGGTTCCAGGAATCATCACTGTTATCATTATGCTTATTTATTTGAATTTTTTAGATGAATTGAACCTCTTGGTATTTTTTATCAACTATTCTATTATTACAGTCATTTTTTATTATCTTAGAAAAAAATTCAAACTGCTCAGCTTGAAAAAAAAGCTTCTTTCCATTAGTGGCGTCTATTGGCTCATAACGTTAACTAGAAGTATTACTATGATTAAAAGAGAGCAACTTGACTACATTTTAACGGTTTTTATTTTCTCATTAATCACTTGGTTCACGTTAATGCTTGTCTTCCTTCTTATTGAAAATCTGAAACAACAATTATTTTTACAACGGGAGTTAAAACGTTCTGAAAAACTGAATGTAATTAGCCAGCTTGCTGCATCGGTTGCTCACGAGGTAAGAAATCCAATGACGACGATTAACGGTTTTTTACAGTTGATCAAGAGGGATGAAAATATTACCGATACACAACGGAATTATATCGAAATTTCTTTGGGAGAATTGACTCGTGCTCAGGATATTATTAATGATTATCTATCTTTAGCAAGGCCGAATAACTCATCGTTTCAAGTGGTCAACATTAGCGAAGAATTAACGAAAACAATCGAGCTTATGACTTCTTATACAAATTTCCAAAATATTGAAGTGGTTTCAAGAATTGAAGATAACCTCTATATAAATGGGAATACTGATGAAGTTAAACAGGTCTTTATTAATATCTTGAAAAATGGAATCGAGGCAATGGAGAGTAACGGAATACTAGAAATACACGCTTATGAGGCTAACAAAAAAGTAGTCATTAAAATTGCCGATAACGGTGAGGGCATGACTAAATCACAACTTTCACGGATTGGTACACCCTTTTATTCCACAAAAGAAAAAGGAACTGGAATTGGCTTGACGATATCTTTTCAAATCATTGAACAGTTAAAGGGAAAAATTAATATTAAAAGTGAATATGGGATGGGAACTACCTTTATTATTGAGTTGCCTTTTTATGAGGGGAAATAAATAAAAGAAGCTGGTTAATTATGATCAGCTTCTTTCCATTTAATTATGGTTGCTTCTTCTCAACCATATCTATTCCTTCCTCGTCTTCATCAATGATCGATGTGGCTGTTCGTTTAAACTCTGATAAGGTCTTTCCCACTGCAGAACCGATTTCCGGAAGTTTTTTCGGTCCAAATATTATTAACGCGATGATTAAAATAAGGATTAATCCCGGAATACCAATATTCGATAGCATACTTCCACCTCTTAAGCTAAAATTCCACCTTTTTCTCTGTAAGACATAATCCCTTCAGCTGCTCGATAAGCTAACGCCCCGACCGTACCAGTAGGATTATAGCCGCTATTATGCGGGAACGCAGTCGCACCAACAGCAAAAACATTTTCAGCATCCCACATTTGCATATAATTATTAACGGCTGATGTATCTGGTTCTGCTCCCATAATAATACCGCCAGTATTGTGGGTAGATTGGTAGGTCGTAATGTCATATGGACCTAACTCTTCAAACGGATCAATAAGATCTGCCCCCATTTCCTTCATAATTTCGATACAGCGTTCATTTAAATACTTAGCCAATTGTCGGTCCTGTTCTTCAAAATCAAAGGTTATCCGCACTAATGGGTCACCGAACTCATCCTTATAGGTCGGATCGAGATCAAGATAATGATGCTTAAACGGCATACTGGCCCCTTGTCCCCCAACGGATAACATCCGATTAGCATATTTAACCGAATTTGCTTTAAACTCTTTTCCCCATGTAGGTGTTCCTTTTGGTACTTTGTTGTTAGATATCGGACGAAGTCCTGTTTGCGAAATGGCAATCGATCCGCCATGAATGAAATCTAGCTTGGTATGATCAAAATTATCGCCATTATAATCATCGAGTACCATCCCGAGTGCACCTGCACCCGCATACGTATTGAACTCTTCTTTTTCAAAAAAGCCTGTGGCACTCCCTTTTTGAACCTGATAAGCATAATTTTTCCCGATAACGCCAGTCCCCGTGTTAGGATCATATGGACGACCAATGCCTGATTGCAGCAAAAGTCTTACATTATTAAAAACATAGCTTGTTAGCACTACAATATCTGCAGGCTGTTCAATCTCTTCACCTGTTGTTGTGTCGATATACATAACTCCTGTGGCCTTGTTACCTGATTTCAACACCCGTCTCACATTCGAATGAGTACGTATTTCAAACTTTCCTGTCTTTTTCGCCACTGGAATTACCGTAACAACTGGGTCAGCTTTCGCCCCATATTCACAACCAAATCGCTCACAATACGCACAATATTGACAAGCTGCTCGAGAAACCCCGTCAGGATTTGTATACGCCTCTGATAGATTTCCAGAAGGGCGATTATATGGATGGAGCTTTAAGTTTGTTGCTGCTTTTCGGAATTTTTCCAGTGCCGGTGTTGTTTTCATCGGCGGAGTAGGATATGGGCTGGATCTTTTTGGCCCAAGAGGATTTTCTTCTCCAGAAATACCAGCCATTTTTTCAAATTTATCGAAATACGGCTCCAGTTCATCATAGGTGATACCCCAATCCTGAATCGTCATGTCCTTCGGAATCTTTTTCTTCCCATATCTCTCGATTGTTTGGCTACGAATTTCAAAATCGTAAGGAAGAAAACGATAGGTTTGACCATTCCAATGAACTCCTGAACCTCCTAAATTATCTCCCAATATAAAAGATCCATATTGGCGCATCGGTAATGCTCGAAGCTTTTCGTTGCCTCTGAATGTAATTGTCTCCTTAGAAAGATCCTGCATAAGTTCATATCTAAGGGCATAGCGAAGCTCATCATGGACCATGAAATAATCCTCAGTTTTTCGCTCTTTTCCTCTTTCTAACCCGACGCAATTTAGGCCCTGTTTGGTTAACTCAGCAGCGATAATCCCCCCTGCCCAGCCAACACCAACAATGACCACATCTACCTTTGGTAATTTCTTTGCCACGCTCATCACCTCATTCTATTAATGTCCTAAATGATCCTTAAGACTTTTTGGTGCAATTACCTTAAACTCTTGATCAATCACATCCGTATAGGCCATTTGACTGCCTGGATAATTGCGCATTTTCCAGCCATCCATATTGCGATTTCCACTATATAAAGGATCGCTATAAGCTCCTTCTAATGTAGCGGTTCTCAACATATTGAAAAATCCGCTTGGTGAAATCGTAGTCAACTGGACCTTATCCTCAGCAAAATCCGTTAGAACATCAATTTGTTGTTCTTCGTCTAAATCAATAAAGTTCTTTTCGAATTTTGTTAAGCTATGATTTTGCAGTTCTCGAAGTCCAATATCAAAAATTTCACGACGTCTAAGTCGACCTTGATACCCTTGCACTTTTTCACCTTTAAAAAACGGTGGATGCATGTATTCCCTTGCATTAAAGCCCCAGTCTCCACTTAATTGGTGATCAATAAAATAGGCAACTCCTAAATCCTTCGCCCCTGGACCATTGTCATCGGCTGGAAAAATCCGTTCTGTCGCCGCTTCGACCATTCGAAATTGTTGTTGGGTAAAAAACATTAGGGCGAGATTGTAATTTTCAACATGTTGTTCAGTTTTGACATCTTCATTCGTCGTTTTATCTTTAAAAGGAATTAAACTACCTAAGGCTCCACCTACAGCTAAACCACCAATAGCAATTCCAGAATTCTTAAGAAATCTACGACGGGTAAGAGATTCATTTTTTTCCTGTTGATTAGCATTATCTGCCATAAAATCCACCTCCTACATTTTACCGATAGAATGCCCCAATAAAATCCATTCATACACAGAAATAATTTGGGCAAGATAACATAAAATCTAACTTTTAGAGGTGGAAAAATATGAAAAAAACTTGGAAAATAGCGGTTCCTATAGGAATTATTTTGACTCTTTCAGCATGCGCCGGCCAACAAAATGCAGTCGATGAAACGGTACAAGCAGAGGAAGGACAGCATATCGACACCCACAGTCCTCACGCAACCAACGTATATGACAAAAACGTATCTACCGAAAATTTGAATGACGGCTTAATTATCCCAAGTGAAAATGGCGAAAAAAGACAAACTACCGATGAACACGGTGGAACGACTCATGGGGCCGGAACAGATGTCTATAGTATGATTGGAAGCTCCGGCCTACATGATGGAGGCATTTCTTCTCATCTAGAATCCAGATTAGGTAGCGAAGGTATTAGCGGGGTAAAGGTATTCGTTTTAGATGACACAGTTATTCTTGCAAGAGCAGCAGCTGAGACGACTTCCAATCAATATGATTCGATGCAGAACCATGTTCTAAACAGTGCCAACGGAATGACAAATCCTAATGGAAATAATCAGGACACATCACAAGAGACAGCAGCTCCAGATGTGGATGACAATCTTGATAAAGCAAAAAATTACATGAACAAGGTTTTTAATGGGAATGTTCAAACCCTAACCGTTACCAATCCGAAAGCAGTGGCGCTTATTGAAAAGATTAAAAATGATTTGAAGAAAGATGACGTACCGTATGAGGCTGTTTCACAAGATATTATTACGTTGGTTAAGATGACACGGGAAAAGTAAGAAAAACGCAGGTAATTTTTCCTGCGTTTTTCTTATGAGTTTCTCTAAACCGGATAAACCCCATGCTTCCGATCAGTAAACACTTGATACTTCGACTTATACACTTCAAACCGATTCACAAGTTCATCGCGAAGGCTGTTCGGTTCAACGATTTCATCAATAATCATTTCAGAGGCTAGGCGATAAATATCGATGTCCTGATCGTATTCATGCCGCTTCTGCTGAATGAATTCCTGACGTTCCTCTTCTGGAAGTGCCGCGATTTTATTAGCGTACACCGCATTCACTGCCGCCTCTGGCCCCATAACCGCAATTTTTGCGGATGGAAGAGCTAGGCAGCAATCTGGCTCAAAAGCAGGACCAGCCATCGCATAGAGTCCTGCACCATAAGCTTTTCGGACAATGACCGAAACTTTCGGCACAGTAGCCTCGCTCATGGCGAAAATCATTTTTGCTCCATGACGGATAATACCGACTCGTTCGACTTTCGTTCCAATCATGAAGCCTGGAACATCTGTTAAGAACAATAGCGGAATATGGTAAGCATCACACAAGGTAATGAACTTCGCTGCTTTATCTGCTGAGTCATGGAATAGCACTCCACCTTTTACGCGTGGCTGGTTTGCAAGTATCCCAATCGACTGACCGTTCAATCGTGCAAAGCCTGTTATCAATTCAGGTGCAAATAACTTTTTAATTTCACAAAAAGAATCTTCATCGATGATTCGGTCAATCAATTCATACATATTAAAAGATGCATTCTGATTTTTCGGAAGCAATTCTTCAATCGATTTTTCAAATTGCTTAGCCGTACCAGGCTGCACTACTTCTGGCTTTTCTTTATAACTTTGTGGAAAATAGGATAAATAACGGCGAGCGAACGTTAATGCCTCTTCTTCCGTTTTAACCAATACATCACCACAGCCTGAAACCGAGCAATGCATTTTTGCTCCACCCATTTCTTCAAGCGTCACCTTTTCGCCAATGACCATTTCCGCCATCCTTGGTGAGCCTAAATACATCGATGCATTTCCTTCGACCATCACGACAATATCGCAAAATGCTGGGATATAGGCACCACCAGCAGCTGATGGACCAAATAACAAGCATATTTGCGGAACCTTTCCAGACAGTTTTACTTGATTGTAAAATATTCGACCAGCACCTCGCCTGCCTGGGAACATTTCGATTTGATCGGTAATTCGTGCACCTGCCGAATCGACTAAATACAGCATCGGAACTTGCAATTTCTCCGCCGTCTCTTGAATTCGGATAATTTTTTCCACTGTACGAGCACCCCATGAACCTGCTTTGACTGTTGAATCATTGGCCATCACACAGACCGTGCGACCATGAATTTTTCCAATACCTGTGACCACACCATCTGCTGGAAGTCCGTCCTCTTTACAGTTTGCAAAGAAGGCATCTTCTACTTTTATTCCCTCATCAAAAAGTAGCTCAAGCCGCTTACGAACAAATAACTTTCCTTTTTCCGCATTTTTTTCATGGTAGCCTTTAGCGCCGCCCTGTTTAATCTTTTCAACGAGTTCATGATATTGTTCCATTTTTTCTTCCCCCTGTGTTTGAACAGTCATCCCTTATTCCCCCTTATACTGCGGCTTTCTTTTCTCTTTAAAAGCTGTCAGTCCTTCGATACGATCTTTTGTTGGGATGGTCACGGCATATGCCATCTGTTCAATTTCTAAACCAGTCTGTAAATCAGCATCCATTCCTTTATTGATAGCGTTTTTTGCTTGAGCTACGGCAATAGGCCCATTACTAGCAATTCTATCAGCAAGTTCTTTCGCTTTTTGTAAAAGCTCCTCTTTTGAAACGACATATTCTACCAGTCCTATTTCCTTTGCTTCGTATGCTTCCACTCTCTGTGCCGTGTAAATTAGTTCCTTCGCTTTCCCTAGACCTATGAGTCGAGGTAGACGTTGCGTCCCACCTGCTCCCGGTATAATCGCTAAGGACGTTTCAGTCAAACCAATCTTTGCCGTTTCGGTCGCTACCCGGATATCACAGGCTAAAGAGAGTTCAAGCCCTCCCCCGAATGCTGCTCCGTTGATGGCTGCAATAACTGGCATTGGGAGCTGTTCAACAGAATTGATAACCTGACGAATCAAGGCTACTGTCTGTTTTACTTCGACAGGCGTCATTCCCGCTCGTTCCTTTAAATCAGCCCCTGCGCAAAATACTTTTTCACCAGCACCTGTGATGATCACAGTACGGATCGATGCGTTATACTTTAATTCTCCAATGGTCTCTTTAAATTCAGTGAGCATTTGCCTCGAAAAAGCATTAGCTGCTTCAGGACGATTCAATGTAATTGTGGCGATATTTTTTTCGATATTTAGTAAAACAGTAGTCGTCAAAACGGCGCCCACCTTTCTAATTAGAAATCTTGCTTCGCTCCGTCTGCATCGTATGACTCGGGAGCGCCTTCCCCAATTTTTCTTCTAAAAATCGTGCGGAATGGATAAGTTCTTTCCGCTTGAGTCCAGTCTCAATTCCCATACCCTCAAGCATATAATGCAAGTCATCGGTTGCTAGATTTCCAGATGCACCAGGTGCGTATGGACAGCCGCCAAGCCCTCCTAGTGCGCTATCAAAATTTGTAATTCCAAGATTCAGTGCAACTAGCACATTTGCTAGTGCCGTCCCTCTCGTATTATGAAAATGCATCGCGATTCTTTCTTTAGGGAATCGCTTCAAAACTTCTGTTAAAACCACTTCCACCTGCTTCGGATTGGCAACCCCGATTGTATCTCCAAAAGAAAGCTCCTCAATTCCATATGAAAATAATTTATCGGAAACAGCCAAAACCGAATCGATGGAAACATTCCCTTCATAAGGGCAACCAAATACAGTAGAAACATAGCCTCTAACTGATTTTCCTGCAGCAATTCCTTCTTGTATGACAGGTTTTAGCACAGGATAAGTATCGGATATAGATTTATTGATATTTTTCAGATTGTGAGTTTCAGAGGCGGACATAAACACCGCCACTTCATCCATATTGGCTGCAAGCGCACCTTCAAGCCCTCTTTCGTTCGGAACAAGCGCTGCATACGTAATGTCACTTTTCCGTTTTATCGATTTTGCCACTTGAATCGCATCCGCTAATTGAGGTATCCATTTAGGATTCACAAAGGACGTGATTTCGATATAAGATAACCCTGTTTCAGATAACATATTGATCCATTCAATCTTGTCTTCTGTCTTGATCATTTGTTTTTCGTTTTGCAGACCGTCACGTGGCCCAACTTCTTTTATCGTTACTTTCTTCGGAAGGCTCATCACTCACATTCCTTTCCAGGAATTATTCTAATATCACTAATTCATCTTCCTCGTTAACAAAATCTCCTTCGCTTACTTTAATGTCCTTTACAATACCACTTGCTTCGGCAGCAATCGGGATTTCCATTTTCATTGATTCTAAAATCACAACATCCTGTCCTTCGGTCACTTCGTCCCCTATATTCACAAGTATTTTCCATACGCTGCCTGCCATATTGGATTGAATAGTTGCCATGATGATTCCTCCTATTTTTGAATATATTTCTCTACGAAACTAGTCGTCGTATCTCCGTTATGATATGCCTTATGAACAACGACCTCTCGAAGCATTGGAATGTTTGTTTTAATGCCGTCGATTTGATACTGCTCCAGTGCCTCTGTCAAACGTTGAATAGCCATTTCACGGGTCGAGGCAGATACAATTAATTTCCCAATCATCGGATCATAAAATGGTGTTACTGTTGACGCTTCGTGTACTGCTAGCTCATGACGAATTCCCTCACCAGAAGGAAGGACAAGGGCTGTGATTTTCCCTGGAGAAGGAAGGAATGTTTTTGGATCTTCTGCGTAAATTCGGACCTCAATCGCATGCCCTTCCAATTTGATTGCCTCCTGAGACCAGCGTAGCTTTTCCTCAACTGCCACTCGTAGTTGTTCCTCTACTAAATCAAGCCCCGTAATTTCTTCTGTTACTGGATGTTCAACTTGTAATCTGGTATTCATTTCTAAGAAGTAGAAGTTTTTCTCTTCATCTACTAAAAACTCAATCGTCCCGGTATTTTCGTAGCCAATCGCTAACGCGGCTTTGACAGCCACTTCCCCCATATTTTTCCGTGTAACTTCATCTAGGAATGGAGATGGAGCTTCCTCGACGACTTTCTGGTGACGTCTCTGGATCGAGCATTCCCTTTCCCATAGGTACACACAGTTCCCGAACTTATCAGCCAATAACTGAATTTCAATGTGACGAGGGTTTTCAATATACTTCTCTATATACATTTCACCATTCCCGAAAAACATTTGTGCTCTTTTTTGATTTCCCTCAAATGCTTTTAGCAATTCTTCATCATTTTGCACAATTTGCATGCCAATCCCGCCACCACCAGCACTTGCCTTTAGCATGACTGGATAACCAATTTGCTCTGAAGCCGCAATCGCTTCGTTCACATCTGCAACTGCCTTTTCGGTACCTGGTACCACCGGGACACCCGCTTCCTTCATGGCGTTTCTGGCTGCGATTTTACTGCCCATTTTTTCAATCACATCTGGCCTAGGACCTATAAACACGATGCCAGCTTCCTCACATTTTCGGGGAAACTCAGCATTTTCACTTAAAAGACCGTAGCCAGGATGAATAGCTTCTGCACCCGAAGCTTTTGCTGTTTCAATAATTTTATCGATTTGCAAATAGCTTTCATGTACGCGAGGTTTTCCGATACAATAGGCTTCATCTGCCAAATTTACATATGGGGCATCTGCATCTGCTTCGGAATAAATCCCAACTGTTTGAATTCCTATTTTTTTACATGTACGGATAATACGTGCCGCAATTTCCCCACGATTAGCAATTAAAATTTTCGAAAACAACAGACACACCTCCCAATGATGCAACGACAAGTCTTAGGCTCATTTCACAGTCGTTTTTCGGCTTATGATTTCTTGAATTTGTGACACGGTACCTGGATCTTCTAGCCCCGTAATATCACCTGAAACCTTGCCTGCTGTAACGATTTCCTTTAACAATCGGCGCATAATTTTCCCACTCACTGTTTTAGGCAACGCCTCTGTAAAAATAATTGTTTTTGGCACCGCTATTTTTCCAATCTGTTCAACAATCCGTTCATTAATCTTTTCCTTCAATTCACCTGTCCCAAGCGATAGGTTGCTTACTCGAGCAAATACAAGAGGGACCTCTCCTTTTATGTCATCAGGCACGCCAATCACTGCGGCTTCTGCAACACCTTCGCATTCCAACACAGCGCTTTCAATTTCCATCGTACTTAAGCGGTGACCAGCCACATTAAAGGCATCATCCGAGCGACCCACTACCCACACATAGCCATCCTCATCAATTAGGGCCAAGTCGCTAGCAAAATAGCTACCTTCCACCTGACTAAAATAAGAGGCTAAATAGCGTTCCGGCTCCTTCCAAAGTGTGCGACAAAGCATCGGGAATGGTTTCCGAATAACTAGATTTCCTAAAGTTCCTTGCTGAACTGGTTTGCCTGTCTCATCGACAACCGCTACATCTGCTCCTAAAAATTGTATCCCTGCTGAACCAGGTTTCATTGGTGTTAACCAAGCTGCCCCTGCTATTGGGCATCCCGCCGTTTCCGTCTGTCCCCAGGTATTATTAACACATATGTTTTTCTTCCCTAATACTTCATATGTCCAAAGCCATGATTCAGGATCAAATGGTTCACCAACAAGAGAAATGACTTCAAGGCAGGATAAATCAAATTGTTCTAGCACTTTTTCTCCCAAGCTCTTTAACATTCGTAACGCGGTTGGAGCTGTGAACAATTTATTGACTCGATACTTTTCGATCATCTGATAAAACCGGTCTTTTCTCGGGAAATCAATAGAACCTTCGTATACCACAGTAGTGACACCATTTGACAATGCTCCAGCAATCCCCCAAATGTGCATCGTTAACCAGCCAATATCTGCTGTACACCAGAACACATCGTCATCATGATGGTCCATATGATATTTGCTATAAAAGTAATTTTGTACGACAAAAGCCATTCCAGAATGTACAACACCCTTTGGCTTTCCTGTCGTCCCGCTTGTATAGAATACGATTCCATAATCATTTGCTTCTAGCCTCTCCGGTTCACAATGGATGCTTGCTTTCTCCGTTAGTTCATGCCACCAGAAATCACGACCTTCTTTCATGTTGACTTCTGTTCCTAACCGATTGACAACAATCACCGCTTCAATAGACTGAATATCTGGAACGACCTTGTCAACTTTTTCCTTCAAGTAAACTGCGTTCCCCCGTCGTGGTGTTGCATCGGTTGTTACGATAACCTTCGGCTCAAAACTAACGAGGCGATCCTTCAATGATTTCTCTGAATAGCCAGAGAAAATGGTATTATAAATGGCTCCAATTCGGAAGCAAGCAAGAACAGCGATAATCGCCTCAACTAGATTCGGTAAAAATATCGCAACGCAATCTCCTTTTTTCACACCAAAGGAACGGAGCACGTTGGAAAAACGGTTTACTTCAGCTAACAGCATGTTGTAGGTAAAAAAATTTGTGTCTCCATTTTCACCTTCCCAAATGAGAGCAGTCCGATTGCCAGCTCCATTTTCCACATGACGGTCAAGCATGTTCACACACGGGTTGCTAATACCACCTTCAAAAAATCGAAAATCAGGAAGACTTCCACTAATTGTTTGTTGCCATGGTTCATACCAAAACAATTCTTTTGCGACATCATTCCAAAAGGATGCGGGATCTTGTTGGGATTTTTGAAGTAGTTCTTGAAAAGCCTGACTGCTTCCAATGGAGGTTTTTGCCTGTCTTTCTTCAGTTGGATAAACGAGCTTACTTTCGGAAACGACTTTTAAAATTCCACTAACGTCCATGTGAATCCCCCTCGAATAAAAAATATTTGTTTCTATTAGACTAACTGTCTCGCAATGACGAGCCGTTGAATTTCCGATGTTCCTTCTCCAATTTCCATGAGCTTGATGTCACGCAAATAGCGTTCCACCTCATATTCACGCATATAACCGTAACCTCCATGGATTTGGACCGCTTGGTTACACGCTCGGAATCCTGCTTCTGAGGCAAATAATTTGGCGTAGGCTGATTCCTTTGTAAAAGGTTTTCCGTTATCCTTTAACCAAGCCGCTTTGTAAACCATATTCCTTGCTAACTCAATTTCCATTGCCATGTCAGCTAACTTAAATTGAATCGCTTGAAACTTTGCAATCGGTTGACCAAATTGAGTCCTTTCCTTGGCATAGTTAATCGCTTTTTCTAAAGCAGCCTGAGCAATCCCAACAGACAGTGCGGCAATGGAAATTCTCCCACCATCTAATGTATATAAGAATTGTTTAAAGCCTCCAGTAGGGTCACCAAGTAAGTTCTCCTTTGGTACACGGACATTTTCTAGGATGATTTCAGATGTATTAGAACCACGAACACCAAGCTTTTCATAGTTGCTATTAATCGTTAATCCTGCTGTATCAGTTGGAACAAGAATTGCAGAAATAATATTTTTTCCCCGCTCATCCTTTCCTGTCACAGCAGTTACGGTAATGGTTTTGGCATATTCAGCATTGGTGATAAAACATTTTTCCCCATTGATCACATACTCGTCACCTTCAAGAACTGCTTTTGTTCTTGTTCCGCCAGCATCTGAACCGGCATTTGGCTCTGTTAAACCGAAGGCGCCTAGTCCCTTTCCACTGGCTAATGGGACTAGAAAATGTTGTTTCTGCTCTTCTGTTCCAAAATAATAAATGGGGCTCGCACCAAGGGAAACAGCTGCGGCATAGCTTAATCCAGTGCTTCCACATGCCTTCCCAATTTCTTCAACGGCTATGGCATACGAGATGGTGTCTCCGCCTGAACCACCATACTTTTCCGGAAAAGGAATTCCTAATAATCCCAATTGACCCATTTTCTCAAATGTCTGTACTGGAAACTCACCTGTCTTATCAACATGGACCGCTTTTGGAGCCACCTCTTTTTCCGCAAATTCTTTCACCATGTCTTTTACCATTTGCTGTTCTTTCGTTAATTCAAAATTCATTCCTCGTTCCTCCTTCATTCAAATATATTCATAGATGGGACAAGTTATAAACAAAACCAGATCTCTGAATCTAACATCCCTTGAGACCGACTAGTTGGTCGGTGTTGGGCTCAAAAAATGAAAGCGCTTAAATTTAATAGAATATAAATGTTACTTTACTAACACAGACTGCAAAATAAGATCAATAAAATGATGGGCTATTTCCTCAATCGTTTTTTCTCTGTCCGTTTTATACCATTTATACATCCAATTAAGCATGCCTAAAATGGCCATACCTGTCATTTCGACTGACAGTTCAGAACGAAACTCTCCAGAATGAATCCCATCCTGAATAACTCGAAAAACAATATCTCGATATTCATCTCTTTTTCGCTTAATAATCTCTTCATACTCGGGTTTTAAATACTTGCTCTCTTGATAAAAGACGGAAATGTGTGGTTTGTAAAGCTCAAATACTTGTACATGATAGTAAATGATCGCTTGAAGTCGCTCAGTGGATGTTGTGTAGGTTTGAATGGCATGCTTAGCTTTATCTAATGCATATTGAATAAAATAATCATGAATTAAAAAAAGAAGTTCGTCTTTTGATGTAAAATGATGATAAAACCCTCCTTTTGAAGTACCACTTTCTTCAACAATTTGATTTACGGTGACACCATGGTACCCATTTTTCTCGAACAATTGCAGTGCGGTCGTAATGATCTTATCTTTTAATTGCGACATATAGATATCACCCTTCTGTGAGAAAGTGTAGCAGAAATATTTAGAATTTTCAATAACTAAGTTGAATTTGCGCTTTTACTCATTTTCTACACAAATTTGTTCACTGTTGATTATAAAAAGGGTTGAGCTATCTTGCTCAAATCCCCACAATCTAATGAAACTACGCTATTTTACAAAAAAAGCTGAAACCTTTGTTCCACAAAGATTCCAGCCTTTTCTTAATTCAAATCATATTTCCGACCTTTTATTAAATATGCTGCGCTTTCCGCTATATTCGTGATATGGTCTGCAGTCCGTTCCAAATAACGATTCACAAACAATAATTGTACCAATTGGTTTGTTTCTTCTTGTTTCTCACATAAGTGGCTAGTCAGTTGCTTATAGGTAACATCACTATATTCATCAACCTCGTCATCCATATCGCCAACTTCTTTTGCCAGGGCCATATTCTCATCGAAAAATGATATTAGAGCCTTGTTCAGCATAGTAATACATACATTTTTCATCGCTTCAAGACTTGTTATGTTCATTAAGGAATTCCCGCTGCCAATCTTAATCGTTGCTTTGGCGATATTGACTCCAAAGTCTGCGATTCGTTCAACCTCAGAGGAAATCTTAATAGCACCAATGATTTTACGTAAATCTCTTGCGACAGGCTGCTCTTTTACCATTAGCCAGATAGCCAATTGATTAATTTCTTCTTCTAGATCATCTATTTCATTGTCTTCTTCTATAACTCTGAGAGCTAATTCGACATCCTGAGTTTTAAGTGCATTAAATGCTTTTTCTAAAGACTCCACCGTCAATTGAGTCATTTCTTCCATTTTTACTTGCAATTCCTGCAAACTATTTTCGAAATTCTCGCGAACAACCATTGTTTTCTCCTCCGCTTAACCGAAACGACCAGTAACGTAATCTTCGGTTCTTTGATCAGATGGCATTGAAAAGATTTTATTTGTTTCATCAAATTCGATAATCTCACCATTTAAGAAAAAGGCTGTTTTATCAGATACACGTGCTGCCTGTTGCATATTGTGAGTCACAATAACTATCGTATATTCCTTCTTCATCGAAGCAATCAATTCTTCTACCTTTAGGGTTGAAATGGGGTCAAGTGCGGATGTTGGTTCATCCATTAGAATTACTTCTGGTTTCATCGCAATCGCACGTGCAATACAAACCCTTTGCTGTTGACCACCTGAGAGGCCTAGAGCAGAACTCTTTAAGCGATCCTTTACTTCATCCCAAATTGCTGCTCCTCGCAGACTTTCCTCAACAATTTTATTTAACTCAGCTTTATTTTTAATCCCTTGCATCCGTGGCCCATACGCCACGTTATCATAAATACTCATTGGAAAAAGGTTTGGTTTTTGAAATACCATGCCCACTTTTGTTCGAAGCTTGATCACATCATTGGTCTGATATATATCCTCACCATCAATAACCATTTTCCCATTAATTTTGACACCGTCAATTAGGTCATTCATACGATTGAGAGTTCGTAAAAAAGTAGATTTCCCGCAACCAGAGGGACCAATTAATGCCGTCACTTCTTTTTCCTTAATATCAATCGAAACATCAAATAGTGCTTGTTTCTCTCCATAGAAGAGATTTAAATCTTTCACTGCAATTTTCTTCTGTTGCTCTGTTGTATTGACTGACTTATCTGTCACCGTTTTACGATCTATTACTATTGTATTCAAGTCATTCACCTCGTTTAATAGTTGGCTTTATTTAACTTTTTCGATATGAAGGTAGCAGTTAAATTTAAAATTAAAATGAGTACGATAAGTACGATCCCAACAGCTGCTGCAAGTTCGATATCTCCCGCCTCCTGTGTGACGAGATATGAGTGCACTGTCAACGTTCGTGCAGATGAGAAAATACTTGCTGGCATTGCCGCCACTGTTCCTGCTGTTAAGAAAATCGCTGCTGATTCCCCAATAATCCTACCCATTGAGAGAATGAGCCCAGACAAGATCCCCGGCATAGCACTTGGCAAAATTACTTTGTACAAAGTCTGGAGTTTCGTTGTTCCTAGAGCGAGTGAACCTTCACGGTATGTTCTCGGTACTGTCTTTAAAGACTCTTCAGTTGTCCGAATAATAACTGGTAAGACAATAATCGTTAAAGTTAGTGAAGCTGCAATGATCGACATACCTAATTTCAAGGTTGTCACAAAAAACACGGCACCAAATAATCCATAAATAATAGAAGGAATACCTGTTAAGCTTTCCGTTGCAAAACGAATTGTATTTACTAATCTTCCTTGTTTAGCGTACTCCTGCAAATAGACTGCAGCTAGAATTCCAATTGGAGTGGCAATTAATAGTGAGATAGCAATCGTATAAATAGTTGTAACGATCATAGGTAATATTCCGCCTCCACCAGATGGAGAATAATCACCAAAAATAAAATCAAAGCTGATTAAGCCGATTCCTTTGTAGAAAATATAACCTACAATCATGACAAGTACTGCAACTGTTAAGAAGGCTGCAAACCAAAGTAAACCAAGGAGAATATTATCTTTTAGCTTCCTCAACTTAATTGCCACCTTTCGAGCTAATTCTTGCTAGAACAAAATTCAATATTAAAATAAACGAGAACAATACAATTCCAGTCGCAAACAACATTTCTTGATGCGTACCGAACGCATATCCCATTTCTAAAGCGATATTTGTCGTTAAAGGCCGGATACTATCCGTTAAGCTTGTAGGGATGATCAAGCTGTTCCCCGCTACTAAGATAACTGCCATTGTTTCACCTATAGCTCTACCCATCCCAAGAACGATGGCCGTCATAATTCCCGACTTAGCTGCCGGAACTACCACTTTAAAGATCGTTCCGATTGGTGAAACACCTAATGCCAACGAACCTTCTCTATATGTTTTTGGCACTGCCCGAATCGCTGTTTCTGCCACTGTTACAACTGTCGGTAGCATCATGATTGCTAAAACGATGATCACAGCTATTAAACTTTGACCCTTAATTAAACCTAAGTTATTTTGTAAAAAAGGAACAATGATAGCAAGTCCAAATACTCCATATAATACAGATGGAATTCCTGCTAGTAGCTGTACTGCTGGTGAAATGATTTTTGCTACGCTTCTCGGTGCAATTTCTGCTAAGAAAATAGCAGTGAATAAACCAATCGGAACACCAATTATTAAGGCACCAATTGTAGCGTAAATTGAAGCTACGATCATCGGTAGGATCCCGAATTTGTCCTCACTTGGAACCCAATCACTTCCTAACAAGAAATCAATAAAACTGTACCCCTCTGCAATAAATGGATGAGAGCCTTTATAAAAAACAAATCCTATGATAAGCAATAAACTGACAACCGAAAGAAGTGCACAAAATAAGAATACTCTCCCTGAAACTTTTTCTAACAAATACTTCCTTTTATTTGCCTTGCCAATTTCTCCTGCATCCTTTTTTATCGGTATGCTTGACATTCTGCATTCCCCCAAGATTGCTTTTACTTATTCTAATTATTGAACTGGAATAGCTCCTGATTCAGCCGCTATCGCTTGTCCTTCTGGACTCAAAATATAATCGATAAATTTTTGTCCTTCATTTGTAAGATTGTCCTCTACATGAACAAATAGGAACGGACGAGATAAAACATATTTATGATTTAGAACATTTTCTGCAGTTGCATCTACTCCATTAATGCTTACTGGAGAAACCGAATCATCGATATACTCAAAAGAAATAAAACCGACGGCATGCTTATTCGTTGCAACTGTGGTTTTAATGTTCCCGTTACCACTTGCTACAATCGCACTTTTAATTAGTTCACCTGAAGAGTAACCCACAATTTCTTGAAAAGCATCCCTAGAGCCTGAACCGTCTTCACGGGAAACAACTACAATTTCTAAATCATCTCCACCAAGGTCTTTCCAGTTGGTAACCTTTCCTGTGAATATGTCTTTGACTTGGTCCATTGTCAGATTTTTAACTTTGTTGCTTGGATGTGTTACAACAACAATGCCATCATAAGCAATGACTGTTTCCTGTAAACTCTCTTTCTCTTCATCCTTTAATTCTCGTGATGACATGCCAATCTCTGAAACCCCATTGATAGCATTCGTTATACCGGCGGAAGAACCAATTTGGTTAATTTCTATTTTGATATTATTATTTTTCTCATATTTTTCAGCCAATTTCTCAGCTAAGGGTCCGACGGAAGTAGAACCTGAAATAGCTAAGGTATGTATATTTCCTTCTAAATCTCCTGTTTTATCTCCCGCGCTACTATTTCCACAGGCAGCTAATATCATTGATGAACAGAGTATTAGTAACCCTATCTTTAATTTTTTTTTCATATGTTAAACCTCCAAAATTCGACTGACTATGTCCTATTTCGCAGTTTGCCTATTGTAAACAATAAGGATTGTTTGTAAATGTTTCATTAACGAATTGTAAAGGTTTTGTAAAGATTATTAACTGAAAATTAACTATATTGAGGATGGGTAAATTTTAGTATGCTTATCTCACTCAATTTTTACAAAAAAATAACAAAAAGAAGCTAGAATTCTTGATAAACCAAGATTTCCAGCTTCCTCATTAAATTTCTACTAGATTACTGCCCCTCTGTTAACACAGTACCTTTCTCATGTTTCTCAATCTTCACCGCACATGCCTTAAACTCTGCTGTTCCTGCAAGCGGGTCCGTAGCATGATTGGTTAATAGATTTGTATTAGCTTGTTCTGGGAAATGGAAGGACATAAAGACTAAGCCTCGTGGCTGTTTGTTGCTTATCTTTATTTTTGTCTCCACATTTCCTCTTCTGGATCTAACTCGAACCACTTCACCGTCTTCAAAACCAAAATGAGCTGCATCATCTGGGTGTATTTCGATGGCCTCCTCCGCATTTTTCACCTTTTTATAATTACTCGTTTGGACACCAGTATTATAAAATTGGAGACGACGTCCAGTTGTTAGCATCAACGGATATTCCTCATCTGGTACCTCAGCTGGCGGCTGATAATCAGTAGGCACAAACGTCGCTCTTTTACCTACGTCGTTTGACCAAAGACGGGTATGAAGGAATGGTGTACCCGGATGGTTTTCATCTGGACATGGCCATTGTAAACCACCTTCTTCATCAATTCGTTTATACGTTACCCCAGCAAAATTAGGTGCCAGTAATCGAATTTCCTCCCAAACTTCTTCTGCAGACTGATAGTTCCAGTTAGCTCCCATACTGTTGGCAATATCCTGGACAATCTCATGATCATGACGCGATATACCTGGCCCTTTTAATGCTGGACGAACACGTTGGATGCGACGTTCAGAATTGACGAGAGTACCATCGTTTTCAGCCCAACCTTTCGCAGGAAGAACCACATCAGCCATCATGGCTGTTTTCGTCATCAAGATATCTTGGACAACGAGAAAATCAAGATTCTCGAACAGCTTCTCTACATGGTGTCCATCTGCATCTGATTGCACTGGATTCTCACCAATTACATAAAGTGCTTTTATTTCCTTCGTTTCCATCGCATCTAGCATTAATGTCTGATGTTTGCCCATCTTTTTAGGAACCGATACACCCCACACTTGCTCATGAAGCCTTCTTCCTTCTGGGTCATCGTAATTCCAACCACCAACTAAGCGATTAGGCAACGCTCCCATATCTCCTCCGCCCTGAACATTATTTTGTCCACGGAGTGGATTGAGACCAGAGCCATATTTCCCAATGTGACCAGTTAGTAGAGCTAGGTTAACCAAAGAAAAAACATTTTCCGTTCCATTATGATGTTCTGTAATCCCTAATGTCCAACAAATCGTTGCCTTCTCTGCAGTAGCATAGAGACGGGCAATTTCCCGAATATCCTCTGCTGGTATTCCAGTAATTTTCTCGGCATATTCTGGCGAGTATTGTTGTACCTTCTCTTTATAAAGTTCAAACTGTTCTGTCGCATTTTGAATAAAATCTACATGAGCCAAGCCCTCTTCAATAATGACATGCCCCATCGCATTTGCTAGAGCAATATCAGTTCCCACACGTACCGGTAAATACTTATGGGCTAACTTCGTTTGATCAATCCGTCTTGGATCAATGACAACCATTTTGGCTCCATTCTTAATACCACGACGCATGTGATTAAAAATAATCGGGTGACATTCCTGGGTGTTGCTTCCCCAAACAAGAATAACATCGGTATTTTCTAATTCATCATAAGAGCCAGTTGCTGCACCTGTTCCAAACACAGTCACCAGACCGGTGACGCTAGGAGCATGTCAGGTTCGGTTACAGCTATCAATATTATTCGTGCCGATGACCGTACGCATAAACTTTCCAACAAGATAGTTTAGCTCATTTGTAGAACGAGAAGAACTAAAGCATCCAAACGCATCCGGACCATGAGACTCCTTAATCGCTGAAAAGTTATGAGCGATTAGTTGTAGTGCCTCATCCCAACTAGCAGGTACAAGCTTTCCATTTTTACGAATGAGTGGATCAGTTAATCTTCTGTCACTATTGATATATCCCCATCCAAGAGCTCCCTTAACACAGGTTTCTCCATGGCTCGAAGGATTTTCTTTATGTCCTTTAACTTTCACAATTTGTTCATTTTCTACCTCAACATCAAGACCACAACCAGTTCCGCAAAAACTACAAATGGTTTCGACTTGTTTAGCTTGAGTTTCCATGTTCACCACTCCTCTCCTGAGAGATTGTTATAAACCAACAATTCTATCTAATCGTGTGTACACATTGAGCGCATCATTTCGGATAAAGCCGACGGTTGTGATCCCTAATTCTTCAGCAAGCTCAAGTGCTAGTTCGGTAGGGGCTGATTTGGATAAAATAACCTCACAACCAATCTTCGCTACTTTTGATAAAATCTCAGAGGATATACGCCCACTAAAAACGATGACCTTATCTTTTAATGAAATTTGATTCCGAAGACAGTACCCATATATTTTATCCAATGCATTATGTCGACCAATATCTAATCGAGAAATAATCATGCCATCTTTGCTACATAACGCAGCATTGTGCACACCGCCTGTTTCAATAAATACACTCGAACTTTTTTGCATTTCTTCCATTAGGCGAAAGCATTCCTCAAAGGTTAACTTTACGTTCACATCTTTAAAATAATGTGACATTTTTGCATCATTAAAAAATACAAAACCCTGTCTACTTTTTCCACAACAAGAAGAAATATAGCGTTTCGAGTGAAATTTTTCATAAAAATGATTCACGTAATTTGTTTTAACATGAGCAAATCCTTCTTTTTCTTGAATCCAAATATCATCGATATCCTCATACCCTCTGATGACACCTTCTGAAGCCAAAAAACCGATTACCATATCCTCAATATATTCTGGTGTACAAACAAGAGTTGCGAATTCATTTTGATTCAATTTGATCGTAATTGGATGCTCAGTAACAATGGAATCTTCCTCTTCAATAATGTTTCCTTGTGCATAACGGGTGACGGTTCGTTTAACCGTGTTCTTCAAGAAATCTGTTCCCTCCTCCCGATGCACTTGCACTCGACATGCCATATTCATTTAGGCCGTCACTCCAGTTTCTGTTTCTGTCTCTTTTTGCTTTCGAAGCTTCGATATGTCAACTCGAATTAATAATGATACGACGAGAGCAACAACAAATAATCCTGCAAAGAAGGTTAAGCTACCTGCGTAAGTTCCCGTTGTATCCTTAATATATGCAGCAAACATCGGGCCTACGAGCCCAGCTGCGGCCCATGCTGTTAAAATATAGCCGTGAATTGCACCAAGTTGTTTCGTCCCAAATAGATCCCCAATATACGCTGGTATGGAAGCGAAACCTCCACCGTAACATGTATAAATAATGGCCAACATAACTTGGAATAAAAGTGAATTTGTCGTATGCGGCAACATGAAAAACAATCCAATCTGTAGAACAAAAAATGTCGTGTACGTATTCGGACGACCAATATAATCAGAAATTGACGCCCAGCCAATACGCCCCAATCCATTGAATATTCCAATAGCACCGACAAGTGCCGCTGCTGCAACAGTATCAATGCCAATTGTCTCCATTGCTAATGGTTTTGCAACAGCCAAAATGGCTATTCCACATGTCACGTTAATAAAGAGCATCAGCCATAAATACCAAAAACGACTTGTTTTTACCGCTTCATTTGCCATTAGCTGAGATAAGTCCAATCTTGGTTTTGCTGCACCCGATTCGACCTTTTCCTGAAACCCTTTTGGCATCCAGCCCTCAGGTGGTTTTTCCAAATATAAGGATGATGCAGTCATCAGAATAAAGTAAGCGCTTCCTAAAATAAAGAAGGTGTTTGCTACTCCTACGTTTTCGATTAAGCTATTCATAATCGGGCTAGAGATAGCTGCCGCAAAGCCAAATCCCATAATCGCTAGTCCTGTTGCAAGTCCACGACGGTCAGGGAACCATTTCACTAATGTGGAGACAGGTGCGATATAACCAACACCTAGACCGATTCCTCCCAACACTCCATAAAAGATGTAGAGTAATACTTTCGATCCTATTAATACGGCAAGCCCAGAACCCGCTATTCCCACACCAAAAAAGATCGCTGCAAGCAGTCCTGATTTTCTTGGTCCATGCTTTTCAACAAAATGACCTAGAAAGGCAGCTGAAAGTCCCAAAAATAAAATTGCAATACTAAATGTTAATGCTACCTCTGAATCTGACCAACCAAACTGTTCTTTTAACGGATTCGTAAAATTACTCCATGCATAAACGGAGCCAATGGAAATGTGAATTCCTACAGCAGCAGCTGCAATAAGCCACCGATTCTTTTTCGTTTCTGCCATACAGCATATCCTCCTTTTTTTTTGAGTTAATAGACTAACAACTCATTAAGCTAGTTAGCATTCCTCCTTTAGCAAATTATTTTATGAACATAACTGCTTCTAAGGCATCAACTCTTGATTGTTTTAAACTTAATCAGATAATTTCAATTATTAAAATAATTATAACCTAATGATTATTCTTTTTCCAACACGAATGTAGGGTTAATTGCATTCACGGCATAGAACGCTCAGGACAGGATGCTCACTTTAAACATTCATATGTTAAAAATTCCTCTTTTAGGAAAGGAAAATATTAGAATTAAAAAAAGCCCAAAACCTTTTATAAAAGGATTTGAGCTTTTACGACTTAATATATTCTGTCACCATTAAAGATGGAATTCTTTACAACTACATAGTCCACGTTTCTAATAGCAGATAGCTTATTTCCACCTGCATAAGAAATGGAGGATTGAAGATCCTGTTCCATTTCAACTAAAGTATCCTCAATGGAACCTTTGTATTCTACATACATCTTTTTACCTTCGACGTTCTTTCTTTCGCCTTTTTGGTATTCAGATGCTGAACCAAAGTATTCCTTAAACAGCTTTCCATCTCTTTCAACTGTTTCTCCTGGTGACTCTTCATGGCCAGCAAATAAAGAACCGATCATGACCATTGAAGCTCCAAATCGAACGGATTTTGCAATATCACCATGAGTTCGAATACCCCCATCAGCGATAATCGGCTTACTTGCAGCCTTTGCACACCAGCGAAGTGCAGCTAACTGCCAACCACCAGTACCGAAGCCTGTTTTGATTTTTGTAATACAAACTTTACCTGGTCCAATACCAACCTTTGTAGCGTCAGCTCCAGCATGCTCTAATTCACGAACCGCTTCCGGAGTTCCAACATTCCCTGCAATAACAAAGCTCTCTGGCAAGGTTGCTTTGATATGCTTAATCATCTTAATCACTGAATCCGAATGACCGTGTGCGATATCAATCGTGATAAATTCAGGAGTAAGCTGCTCTTCTGCTAAATGTGTGATAAAGCTATACTCTTCTTCCTTAACACCAACACTGATTGAAGCATACAATCCACGCGCTTTCATGTCTTTCACGAAATCTGCACGTTTCTCTGGATTAAAGCGATGCAAAATGTAGAAATAGTTATTTTCAGCTAAATAAATGGCAAGCTTTTCATCAATAATGGTCTGCATATTTGCAGGAACGACTGGTAACTTAAATGTATAATTTCCGAATTTAACAGTTGTATCACATTCAGAACGACTATTTACAATTGATTTTGCGGGAATAAGTTGAATATCTTCATAATCAAATACAGTATCCATATTTACACTCTCCTAAAAATGAGTAAGACTAAATAAAAACCGATTATTATGATAATTCATTTCATATTGATTCCAAGTACTACTGGGAATCCTCAAACTACCAAACAGTTATTATGACTTATGTTTAGTATTGAGAGAAATGAATTTTTCATGCCCTTCTTCTAAGCACAATAACGAGTATATAATACGAATATTTATTTGTCAACTTAATAAATCGTTCGTGTTTTTACGAATTCCAATTGGAACCTCAAGATAAATATCCCGTTTTTTATATTTATACGAACAATACAAATAACTAAACGAGTTAGTCTTCTCATGAAAATATGAAAAGGCAGAAACCTAGTGAAAATGGTTTCCGCCTTTTCTATATAAATCAAATTTTAATTCGAGAGACTTAACTACAAAGCTAGATTAGTTTTTAGTAACATTAAAATCATCGACTTGAATCCAAGTGTCACCATTATTCGCCCATGTCCCAGCATAAATTTCAATACTGTGATTATTACCAGAATTGAACGTCACTGTCTGCTTGGTATAATTTTCGAAACTAGTAAACTGAGTTTCATTTAGGATGGCTCCTCCATTCAGCAATCTTGCTCCGAAATATCCTTCATTGTTGTTCGATGACGTCTTAATCCATCCTGTTAATGTATATGTTTGGTTCGGCTCAACGAAAATTTCCTGTTTTACCGCGTTCCAGCCACTGTTATACCTAGCAAAAGCATTGTTTGATCCAGTATGTGCTAAACCAATATTCCGGTCGACGCCAGCGTTCCCGTTTGTATACCAAGGTGACGAAAGTAGTGACGATGATTGAGTCTCGAATCCAGCATCCCCGACAAGGTTATTTTCTCTAATCAAGCTAACATCGTCTACCTGAGCCCAAGTATCACCATTAGCCCAAATGCCCGTATACAGTTCAACAACACTATTCGGTCCAGAGTTAAAAGTGACGGTTTGTTCCGTATAATTCGAAAGTGACCCAAACTTATTCTCTTTTATGACAGCCCCATCGTTCGGAACTCTTACTCCAAAATAGCCTTCTGAATTATTGGAGGAAGAACGTACCCAACCTTTCAAGGTATAATTCGTATTCGGTTGTACTACAACACGTTGCTTAATAGCGTTCCAACCACTTCCGTTGCGAACATATCCATTATTTTGTCCAGTACGAGCATTTCCAAGATTTCGATCAAGTCCACCTTCGCCCTCCACGTACCAAGGGGCCATGATCGGTGTTGCTGTTTGGGTTTCAAAACTTGGATCAGAAATGATATTGTCCCCTAGCATGTCATCGTTCAAGTTCACTTTCATTAAATGGGTATTATAATCTGGATACCAAGTCGACATGATAAAATACAAGGTCGAACTGTTATTGGACAATGGGTGCATGAACGCATTATATTGACCTAATCCAGTGAAATTACTTGGAACTAAAATTTTCTCACCACTCCAAGGACCAACTGGAGTTGGCGCGTCACGCATAACGATAGCTTGACGATCCTCGTTTAAGTATGTCATGATAAACCGTTTAAAATGAGTGTTGTAAGCAACAGACATTTCTCCAGCTACTCCGATAGCTACTTGTTTAGCCTTCGCTTGATCTGTTACCCAGCCATTTCCATCCCAATATCGGTAATCACCAATATTCAACAGATTGTTTTCCGGAACTCTCGCAAGATACACATCGCCAAATCGCCCGTTTGGTGTAGCATACATATAAACGAATCCGCCATCCTTAACAAAAGCGGCCATTTGGAACTTGCTATCCCAAGTAGAAGTATTGTTGTACCATCTTGCAGTAGGATGCTTTACCCAGTTTTGCCCGTTGTCATCTGAATAGGCAATACCTGAGTAGTTTGTGTACCATCTACCCGCATCTCCCCAATGATTGACCGACATATAGTGAATATAATGTCGATTGCCAACTGTTATTCCAGCGGTTGGGATAACTGTCTGTTCGTCATTATTAATTTTTTTGGAAGGAATAATTTCTTTTGCATATCCTGGGGAGCTTTGAATCATCGTTGAAAAAGAAAGTCCATCTTCCAAATTCTTATCCGAAGAAATGGCTAGAATATTGCTTCTGTTCCAATTTCCAGCTGTATTATTTGTATCGCCAAATGCGATGAAGTATTCGCCTCCACCTTTGTCCCAAACGATACCTAGGTCTGTACCTCCTACATCATATTTCGTATGAGTTTGATTTGGATTTGGCATCGTTTCCCCAGATGGTGTTGCACCAGTCACCCTGGAAATCATGGTTACATTGGATGGAGTAATCGCACTTACGCTACTAATTAATAACGTGCCTACCAAAACAAGCGTTCCGACGAACATAGAGAATATTTTCTTTTTCAATCTACACACTCCTCGTAAACAAAATGAGATTGCCATTTGTAGTCTCAGCCTGATAAAAAGAACCAAAGATATTTCCTGATTAATAGCTGTTCCAATATCACCTCCTTTCGTTTGTTTAGATATGTAAACGTTTACATAATAACCAGAAGTAAACGTTTACATTTTTTTAAAAAAAGAAGAAGGAGCACTTTTCTGTACGGTAACAATTTCTATTCTTCTTCAGACAAATAACTCAAAAGTATTATTCGTCATGTATTTCTAAATTTCCTCTAACTCGATCCAAATACATTTTTGAGTCCCTAAAAAACACTATATTTTTTGACTTCTAAATCTAGACCAACTTTTATACCTTATCTAACAAAAACAGGCACATCCCCTTTTAATTAAGGGATTGTGCCTGTAAAAGTGTTGGACTAGAAAAGTCGGCTTTCTTGTCATCCACTCAGCATACTATCTAGATGAAACCGTTTGGGTAGATCCTTTTTTAGGATTCAGATTTAAGAGTTCTTTTACCATAAACACTGGTCCGCCAAGTACTAGCAAATATCTTGCTTCCACTACTTGTTTCATTAAAGCTGCGAATAATCCTGTAATCTTCACTCCGAATACATTTCCTACCGCTACTTTCAAACCGATAGAAGCCACGGTTCCTTTATGACTATACGTAAATGGTTTTAAAGCCTCTCCACGTATTGTTGCTGCAATATTTGGTCCACAAGTTTGCGCTTGTTGAATGGCAACCTGTGCTGTTGCTGGTAAAGCATTCTGATCTTCCTTCGTGAATAGAGATGCATCTCCAATACAGAATACACCATCAAGCTCTTTTACCCGAAGGTATTCATCCACTGGGATTCTCCCTCTAACCAATTGTAAATTCCATTTTTCTAGTAGTTTATTCGCCCTAACTCCTCCAGACCAAATAAGAGTTCTAGCTGGAATTTGGAAACCATTATCCAAAATAATAGATTCCTTTTTACATTCAACAATTTTAGTAGATGTCATCAATTCCACACCGCTTTTTTTCAAATATGCAGTGGTAAAATCAATTGCTTTTCGATCAAAGAATGGAAGAATAGAATCAGATGCTTCTACATTAATGATTCTTGTTTCCTTAACTGGAATATCATATTGCTTACAAAGCTTCGGAAGCTTATCGACTAATTCCCCAACCATTTCGATTCCAGTGAATCCAGCACCTGCTACAACAAATGTTAAATGAGACGGATCCTGGTCCTCTTTGTATGCCGCAAATTCTTTCGTAATATGGTTCTGAATCGCTTTAGAACTTCTAAAACTACGAATCTTAAAAGCATTCTCTTCCACCCCAGGGATTCCAAACGTATCTACATCAAATCCTAGAGCGATTAATAGATAATCATATTCCAATGTTTCACCATTATCTAAAACGATATTCTTGTCGTTGAAATCTACATTTGAGACAACTGCTTTTTTGAATTTCACAAGATTCGTCTTTAATAAGTCTGGAATGTGTAACGCGACTTTATTGTCAGAAGCTGTACCAGCTCCGATTTTGTGTAATTGAGTAGAAATGTAGTGATAATCATGTTTGTTAATTAAAGTAACATCTGCTTCCCCACTATTTAATATCTTCTCTAACTCTCTGCTCGCAATAAGACCACCGTAACCTGCACCAAGTATAACTACTTTTGGCTTTTCCATGCTGTTTGCCCCTCTCTTTTGTCTACCATCTGGGTAATGTGAATATTTTCACATAAATTTGTGAAATATTTCACATAAAAATATAATTTGATATTACTTGACCTTAAAATAAAATGCAAGACAAATTCGATTGTTTTCTCATCCGATGTTTTCACATGTTCAATTAATGTTCACAAGTAGTGTCGACTAATTTTTTTCATATCTATATGTATCTAAGAAAAATTAGAATGCCGTTCTCCATCCATCGGCATACCTTCCTAAATTCTGGTCGAGATTATCCTTTTCAAATTGACCTACACGGAATCACTAGCTTCTGGTAAGCGAAAAATACGGACAATTAATTTTAATGGTAAAAGAGATCTTTTCACTTTTATACTACAAAAAGCCCCGATTCAGAGAAATAGGGCTTTTTGCTAATGATCTATGAGGATAACCCTCACCGGTTATTTCAAATATTCCTATTAGTAAGCACGCGCAAACCAAACTGTATGTTTAGCTTCCTTACCACAGTTGATGCAAGTATGCTTCGTTGTTGGTGGGTTAAATGGAATATTGCGTGTTGTGAATTTCGTTTGTTCTTTTACATTTTCTTCACAAGCATCGTCTCCACACCAACCAGCTAAAATCCAACCAGGAATTGTGTCATTCTGTTCGGACGCTGCTAAATGTTGTTCTAATTGTTCCAATGAATCGATATGTGTATGTGAATGCTCTGCACGGAACGCTTTTGCTTTTTCGAAAAGACGAGTTTGCATTGTTTCAAGCTCTTTCTCAATGCTTTCCACTACAGATTCTAGAGCAACGGAAACTTTGTCTCCTTCATCACGCGCTTTCATTTGAGCCTGATTATTTTCTAAATCACGTGGTCCAAGTTCAATACGGACAGGTACCCCTTTTAATTCCCATTCGTTGAATTTGAATCCTGGTGATTGGTCAGAATCATCAAGACGAACGCGAATTCCTTTTGCCTTTAACGCTGCAAAGATTTCATCTAATTTCTCAATGATCGCAGGGTTCTTTTTCCAAGGTCCAACTGGGATCAACACAACTTGAGTTGGGGCGATCTTTGGTGGTAAAACTAGACCTTGCTCATCGCCGTGCACCATGATCACTGAACCGATTAGACGTGTAGAAGTACCCCATGAAGTTGTATGCACATACGTATGTTTATTTTCTTTATTTAAGTATTTAATATCAAATGCTTCTGCAAATTTTGTTCCTAAGTAGTGAGAAGTACCAGCTTGGACAGCTTTTCCATCCTTCATCATCGCTTCAATCGAGAATGTATCAACAGCACCAGCAAAACGTTCTGATGGTGTTTTTTCTCCATCATAAACTGGAATCGCCAACAATCCTTCTACAACTTCCTTATAAATATTCAACATTTGCATCGTTTCTTTACGAGCATCTTCTTCATCCACATGAGCCGTATGACCTTCCTGCCATAGGAACTCAGACGTACGGATGAATGGAAGAGTTTTCTTTTCCCAACGGAATACGTTGGCCCATTGATTAATTAAAACTGGAAGGTCGCGATAGCTTTTAATCCAGTTAGAATACAAATGTCCAATCATTGTTTCTGAAGTCGGACGTAACGCTAAACGTTCTTCTAACTGTTCTCCTGCCGCTTCTGTTACCCAAGGAAGTTCTGGTGAGAATCCTTCGATATGGTCCTTTTCCTTTTGGAAAAATGATTCTGGAATTAACATTGGGAAATAGGCATTACGGTGGCCCGTTTCTTTAAAGCGCTTATCCATTTCTGTTTGAATATGCTCCCATAATTCGTAACCATCTGGCTTGAATGCAATACATCCACGTACAGGCGTGTAATCCATTAAATCCGCCTTTTGAATGGTATCAATATACCATTTTGAAAAATCGTTTGTGTTTTGAGACATTGTCTTTTTCCTCCTGAAAAAATAAAATAAAATAAAAAAGCATAAAGAGTCCTAATAAAGGACGTCTTTATGCTTAATAGACGTGGTACCACCTTAGTTCGACTTTAATAAAAAGATTAAAGTCCTCTAACGTTTGTAACGAAACGACTCGGTTAGTTTGGCTAACATCTCCGTGGTAGGGTTCAATAAGAAGAGGTGATATAGCTTTCAGCCAAGGCTATATTTTCTGATTCACAATTCTTATTTACTTGATCACATCATTGAATACGTATTTATGAATTATAATATATCAATTTATATAATGTAATTCAATATTTACTCCTTAATTAACTGATAAAGTTCAAACATTTCATGTTTTGTTAGAATTTTCGGTACTGGATAAAGTGGATTTGCTTCTTTTAGGGCACGTTCAACCATCACTGGAATATCCCTGTCCTCAATCCCATTCACTTTTGTAGGTATTTTCATATCTTGGTTCAACTGTTTAATGGCTTCGATAAACTTTTTTGCCTTCTTTTCTTCATTATTACCAGATTCACTAATTCCTATTAAATCAGCAAGCTCTGCAAGTGGTTTATGTATAGAATCTCCATAATAGTCAAGTACATACGGTAAAACGATGGCATTAGCCAATCCGTGTGGCACCGAATAGAAACCTCCTAATGTGTGGGCAATTGCATGAACGTTTCCAACGTAAGCCCGGGTAAAAGCAATTCCTGCTAAATAGGCAGCTGTTTGCATATTTTTTCGAGCAGTTAGATCGGTGCCATTCGAATACGCCTCAAAAAGATTTTCGAATATCAATTTAACAGCGTCTTTACTACATTCTCTCGTTTCCCTTGTATTACTTTTACCGATATAAGCTTCCACTGCATGTGTCAGCGCATCAATTCCGGTAGCTGCCGTAATATGTGGCGGAAGATTCACAGTAAGTAATGGATCCAAGACCGCATAATGTGGTATCAGCGATATATCCATAAGCGCATACTTCTCATGCGTTTCGCTATTAGAAACTACTGCAGCAAGAGTTGCTTCACTTCCGGTTCCCGCTGTGGTAGGAATCATAAATAACGGAGGCAACTTTTTCATGACTTTAAATAGACCCTTCATCTGTGGAATGCTTTTTCTAGGCTTAGCCACCCTTGCACCAACACCTTTTGCACAGTCCATTGGTGAACCTCCGCCAAAAGCAACAATCCCTTGGCATTGATTCTCCTTATACATTCGAAAAGCTTCCTCAATGTTATCTATCGTTGGATTAGGAACCGTTTTGTCATAGATAAAGAATTTTATATTCTCGTCTTGTAAGCCTTGTAAAAAAGGATCCATCAATTTTATTGAGGTAATTCCTTTATCAGTCACAATTAAAACGCTTTCAATTTTGAGGTTTCGAATCAATTTTGGCAATTTCAGCAAACTATTTTCGCCAGATAACAACTCAGGTTTTCTCCATGGAAGAATAAAAGTACCTAATCGCAGAACCCATTGATAGAGACGGCAATACAGTTTATACATCTCATGACCTCACTTTTCACATAAATTTGGATCAAGAAAGAATAAGTCCTAGGCAATATCATTCTAATAATATATAAGTCTATTTTATTCCACTGTCAAATAATAATTTCTAAATATTCAAATTATATTTTTCGTTTTTGAAAACATGAAAATATATGAAAACCACACCAACCTTAGGTAGTGTGGTTTTCGACTGAAAAAATTGGTGTTATTATAGGATAATTGGCTCTCCCGAAAAAATACTGATAAATGATGCAGTATCATCTACCGTTTATGATCAATATTTATAAATTGAATGATCTAGCAAGGCTATCTACGACACAACTTTTAGCACGTAAGGAAGCTAATGTTGAATTTAGAACATCATTAAGGATTTGACCTGGATCGAACGAGCTCTGTTGACGTCTATTTAACATTGCAGTAAGTAGTTGTTGGTTTGCTGCAAGAACGTCATTAGCATTACTTTCTTTTTTTGGACTTGTTTGATAGATTTTGTATACATTAACTGTTTGAGGAGATTCATCTCTTCGGCAATTATTAGAACTCATAATAACACCTCCTTCTAATTCATCTATCATAATTTATTCAATTTATCCTGTTAAGAAACGGCTATTCCTCTAGAAATGATGCCTATTTTAGACAAGCAATGGATGGTTAGTATTGAAACTTATTATTTTGTTCACTCTTAAGCACATTTACTAGTTACTATATATGATGCACTTGTTATACTGTGAAAAAAGTTAATATGCTAATTAAGCTTCTAATTTGTGCTGGTACACAAAACAATAATTGGATATTATTGAGTCAACTACTGGAATACTAAATAATTTGACCCCATAACGGAGTGATAAAAATGAAACTTGGAATTATCGGATTAGGTGATATTGCAAAAAAGGCCTATCTACCTGTCCTTTCGGAAAAAGAAGGCATGAAACTTGTTTTTTGTACAAGAAATGTAGATACCTTAAACAGCCTTTCAAAAAAATACAGAGTTAATGAAAAAGTTCAATCTGTTGAGGAATTAATAGAGATTGGAATCGATGCAGCTATTGTGAGCACTGCTACAGAGGCCCATTTTGAAATAGCGGAAACATTACTAAGAAATGGCATCCACACTTACATAGACAAACCGATATCAATGAACTTTCATGAAACCGAAAAAATTGTTAATCTCGCAAAAGAGAACGGCAAGATCGCCATGGTAGGTTTTAATAGAAGATTCATTCCAAAAGTGAAAGAACTGAAAGAAAAGGGAAAAGCTAACTTAATTCTCATGCAGAAAAATCGATTTTCTGCTCCAGACTTTGTAAGAAGATTTGTTGTTGAGGATTTTATCCATGTTGTCGATACACTTAGATTTTTGATGGACACTGAAGTCAAGGATATCAAGATTGAATATCTTAAAAATAGGGAACTTCTTGACCATGTAGTCCTCACCCTTATTGGAGAAGGATGTACCGCTATCGGGATCATGAACAGAAATGGTGGTGTCACTGAAGAAATCATCGAATACATGACGGGACAGGATAAATTCGTCGTGAACAGTCTTGTCGAAACAACTCACTATCATAATAAAGAAATCAGTATTTCAAAATTCGGTGACTGGGAGCCAACCCTATATAAACGTGGCTTCTATCAGCTATTAGATCATTTTATCGATTGCGTTCAGAATAATCGCATCCCCGTGCCGTCAATAAATGATTCACTAATTACACATGAAATTTGCGAAAAAATTGTGGAATACATTGAAGCCGATACGAAGTCATGATTTCTTAGAAACAAAAAGGTCCACTCTAGAAAATTCTAGAATGGACCTTTTGTGTGATAATTAGACTGGGTAATGGGATGGTCATTTCTCAATTCCTCGACTTAAAGATGCAAATCAGAGCCAGTGACATCATTCAATTTTATTTAAAAAATTTGATACGATCTCATTGAATTTTTCACTGTGTTCCCAAAACATCATATGCCCACCCAAAACCTCTACTTTAGATTCTGGTGTTAATTGCTTAAGATAATTACCTGCAACTTCTGCCCAGTGTTCCGCGACAACCGTTAACGATGGGACTGTTTGACTAGCTATTTTTGCCGTCTCTCGATAATCAGAGAACATTCCTGAAGCGAATAAGTTACCTGCAATATAATAAGGTGTTTTTAACGATTGCTCCACAAGCCAAGCTAACTCTTCCTCAGCGAGTTCTCTCTGTATCATTACCTGAGTAATATAACTTGTTATGAACTCTCTTTGCCCTTTTGAATTTCGTAAAAAACTATTATAGATGGCTGCAATATCATCAAGAGCTCCTTCAACCCAATCATTCTCTTTAATGGACAGAGATTTTGGTGGCATATCTACCAGAATAATAGATTTAATCTGTTCTGCACCATTTTGCTTCAAATACTCCCAAACGGTTAAACAACCAAAGGACCATCCCAATAGAGTTGGATTTTTCACATCTAATGCCTGTAGGATAGCTGCAAGGTCAGTTCCGTGGGTAACATAGTCATTTCCATGGAGTGACTTGGTCGAACGACCGTGGCTCCTAGGATCTATAACAATCACCCTATTTGTTTTCGAAAAAAATTCAACCTGTTTCGAAAATACCTCTGTTGTAAAAGTGAATCCTGGAATGAACACTAATGGCTCGCCTTCCCCTACATCCTGTACAAAAAGTTCGACTCCTGAATCAACTTCAATATATTTCCCATCTATAAAGGACATTTTCATAACACCCCATTAGTAGTTTAATCTACTATATTCTTACTTTAGGTAAAAAATGCCTATAGCTGGAAGTGCTATTTAAAATTCATAAGACAAAATAGCTCACAATAAATAGAAGGGCTCCCGCTATTCAGCAGAAACCCTTTTATAAAGTAAAAGCCCAACCCACTATTGTACAAATATAGCTTGCCCCTTTTACGAAGCAACTCTACTATCGTTGGATAGTGACATTTCGCTTTTGGATGAAATTCTCTGTTTCACTATACTAAAGACAAAATATAAGATAGAGAGGATGAGTACACAAATCATCACACTATTCACAAATGGTATATTCGAAATACCTAGGAAAAAGAGAATAGCTGGAATTGTAAGTGTAACCCATGATTGAATCATTGCTACAATTCCTACATAGGAGTGAATTTTCTTATTTGTCGTGTTAATGATAAAGAATAGAACCCATAAAAATGCCCACATTGCCCAATTTAATCCTGTGACAATGTCGTGAAAGTGAATAAAGGAAGTTGCCGTATAAACCATGGCAACTATGGCAACCCATAATGAGAACCAACCGAGCCCATTTCCTTCGAGATTCATTAATGTTGTTGCTCCTACATATAAGAAGGTTAATCCAAATAGGAAGATCGCTGCATTATTGTAAAAATCCCAATTGGTCTGATTGGAAGTAACAATTAAATAGATTGGAAATATTATCTGTAACGCTCCAACGATGATATTTAGAAATGCAACACTTTTTTGACTGGCTCTGCCTAATAGGGTAAGACTGTTCAAAAAAAGTACCGCGCCTGATAGAAACATACCTACGTAATTCATATAACTTGTTGTGAAAAAATTCCCACAACAGTCACACCTCCCGAGTAAAAATGCGAAAAAGCATTTTCCCTCCTTTCAGATGGAAAGTGCTTTTTCGGTATCAATTATAATACAAAACTTACGATTACTGATGATAATACACTAACTAATGTTGCACCATATAGTAGTTTTAAGCCAAACTTTGCCACTACATTTCCTTGTTTTTCGTTTAGTCCTTTCACTGCTCCAGCGATAATTCCAATCGATGAAAAGTTTGCAAAGGATACTAAGAATACTGAAATTATTCCTAAAGTACGTTGGCTAAAGTTTTCTTGGATTTCCACTAAATCTAACATCGCCACAAACTCATTCGTTACAAGTTTCGTTGCCATAACACCGCCGGCTTGTACAACTTCCGATAACGGAACACCCATGATAAATGCAAATGGCGCAAAGATGTATCCTAATATTTCCTGGAATGAAATCTGGAAAACAAGTTCAAATAAGTTATTGATTCCTGCCATTAATGCAACAAAACCAATTAACATCGCACCAACGATAATCGCAACTTTGAATCCATCTAGAATATATTCCCCTAGCATTTCAAAGAAAGATTGTTTTTCCTCTTCTTGAACAACTAAGATATCTTCTTTTTCATCTACCGTATATGGATTGATAATCGAAGTAATAATGAATCCACCAAATAAGTTAATAACAAGTGCTGCTACAACATATTTAGGTTCGATCATTGTCATATATGCTCCGACGATAGACATAGAAACTGTCGACATAGCGGAAGCACATAGTGTGTACAAACGATTAGGAGGTAACTGACCAATTTGTTTTTTAACAGTAATAAATACTTCTGATTGTCCGATCATGGCAGATGCTACTGCGTTATATGATTCTAATTTGCCCATCCCGTTAATTTTGCTTAAAAGAAGACCGATTGCTTTCATAAAAAACGGGAGTATTTTGAAATGTTGAAAAATCCCAATTAACACTGAGATAAATACGATTGGGAGAAGAACCGTTAAAAAGAATGGTGCTTGTCCTTCGTTTGCCATACCACCAAAAACAAAATCAATTCCACTTGCAGCATATTCTAGTAATTTTGAAAAGACGTTTGAAATACCTGTAATAACAATTAAGCCAAATTTCGTGTTTAATAGTAATGCAGCAAAAGCAATTTGAACAATGATCATGATTAATATCGGCTTGTATTTTATATTTTTACGGTTACTGCTCGCAATAAAAGCTAGGCCAAATACGACTAACAATCCTATAATTGAAATAACGTAATTCATAATTTCCTCCAACATGTTATAAATTCTTGGTTGTATTCGCTTTCAACAAAAACATAAATAATCATTTCTTTAAATCTTTAGATGAAAAAAATCCTGGTAGCAACTCTGTAATAGTAGTTTCTACATATTCCCCTTTTAGATTTGCTAAGATAATTTTCGTGTTTTCATCACAGAACTCTGCAATAACCTGGCGACAAGCACCGCAAGGTGATATAGGGCCATCTGTTTCTCCTACAATTGCAATTGCTTCAAACGCATTTTCACCTTCAGATACAGCTTTAAAAATGGCTGTTCTTTCAGCACAATTCGTTAACCCATAGGAAGCATTTTCGATATTGCAGCCTTGGAATACATGATTATTCTTAGTTAGAACAGCTGCACCAACTTTGAATTTTGAATAAGGTGTATAGGCTTTATTCCTTGCTTCCACAGCTTCATCAATTAACTTCTTAATTTCCATTTTTCAATCTCCGTTCTTCTGAATTTCCTGTTTGTATAAGCTCTTCTCTTGAGGCGCGCTTTGAACCAACCTCAAGAGAAGCAGTTTAAAAATTAGTAAGAAGAATTCGATACCTGACCATTAATGATTTCTTTACCTGAACTTGCACCAATTCGAGTTGCTCCAGCCTTAATCATAGCTTCGGTATCTGCTAGGCTTCTTACTCCACCTGATGCCTTCACACCAATATCAGGTCCTACTGTTTTTCTCATCAGCGCAATGTCTTCTACCGTTGCTCCACCAGTTGAGAATCCAGTTGATGTTTTAACGAAATCTGCGCCTGCAGAAACGGCTAATTCACAAGCTTTAACCTTCTCTTCATTTGTTAATAATGATGTTTCAATGATTACTTTTGTAAGAGCTTTTCCTTTTGCTTCATTAACAACAGCTTTGATATCTTCTTCTACAAGTGCATAGTCTTTATCTTTTAAAGCACCGATATTGATAACCATATCAACCTCAGTTGCTCCATTTTCAATCGCATTTTTCGTTTCAAAGGCTTTGACTTCTGATGTCGTTGCACCAAGTGGAAATCCGATTACTGTACAAACATCAACAGACGTATTTTTTAATTCAGACGCTGCTAATTTAACCCATGTTGGGTTAACACATACGGAGGCAAAGTTGTATTCTTTTGCTTCTTCTACTAATGTTAGGATTTGCTCCTTCGTTGCCTCCGCCTTCAACATTGTATGATCGATAAATTTTGCTAAGTTTTGTGTCATTTGTATTCTTCCTTTCAATCTATTGAATTTCTGTGTATATAAGTATTGGTGCAGAAATGTTTTCACTTGAAAATTTATAGGCCGCACGGATTTTGTCAATTACATCTGATACATTCTCGTTATTGCTGTGGATTGTGACAATAGATTCTCCTTCATTCACAAAATCCCCAACTTTTTTATGAAGAACAATGCCGACTGCCAAATCAATTTCAGATTCTTTCGTTAGTCTTCCGGCACCTAACATCATTGCTGCGACTCCAATCATTTCTGCTGTAATCTCAGCCACATAACCGGATTCAGTTGCAGGAACTTCTATCATGTACTGAGCAGTAGGCAATTTAGAAGGGTCATCTACAACTGAAGCGTCTCCACCTTGAGCTTGTAAAAATGTCTTAAAGCTTTCAAGTGCTTTACCATTTCGAATGGATTCTTCTAACATTTCACGAGCTTGTTCCATATTAGAAGCTTTATTTGCGAGAACAACCATATGGCTACCAAGAGTTAAACATAATTCGTGTAAATCCTTTGGTCCATGGCCACTTAATGTATCAATGGCCTCTTTTACCTCTAAAGCATTACCAACTGCGTACCCTAGCGGCTGACTCATATCAGAAATAATTGCCTTCGTTTTACGTCCCACGCCATTTCCAATTTCAACCATTGCTTGAGCTAATTCTTTCGCATCTTCTAGGCTTTTCATAAATGCGCCACTGCCTGTTTTAACATCCAAGACAATCGCATCAGCACCGGCTGCAATTTTTTTACTCATAATCGAACTGGCGATTAATGGTACAGAATCAACAGTTGAGGTTACGTCACGAAGTGCATATAATTTCTTATCTGCAGGAGTCAGATTTTCACTCTGACCGATAACCGCTATTTTATTCGTATTCATTAAATGAATAAATTCATCGTTCGTAATTTCAACGTGAAATCCTTTTACGGATTCTAATTTATCAATGGTACCTCCAGTATGTCCCAGACCTCTACCAGACATTTTTGCAACAGGAGCCCCTACTGAGGCAACTAATGGTCCTAAAACGAGCGTAGTTGTATCGCCTACACCGCCAGTACTATGCTTATCAACTTTGATTCCCTCAATTGCGCTTAAGTCAATTTGTTCTCCAGATTTGACCATGGCTTCTGTCAAATATACTCGTTCTTCCTTTGTCATCCCTTGAAAGAAGACCGCCATGGAAAATGCAGACATTTGGTAGTCAGGAATATCATCTTTTGTATATCCATCAATCACAAATTGAATTTCCGTTTTAGTTAGTTCTTGTCCGTCCCTTTTTTTTGCGATAACATCTACCATTCTCATCTGATTTCCTCCTATATGTGGAAAGATTCTATTAAACATTGAGACATTTACATGCATGCAGCCGTTAAAGCGTTTTCTTTATAAATCCACTATACCATGAATTTTTTACATATGTAAAAATAAATTTGAACAAATGTAAAGTTCTATAATTCTCTTTTTTTAAAAAATTCATTTTTTTAAGTCTAATAGTCCATTCCTTTTTCAATTTTTATACATAAAAAGGGCTAACGCCATTTCTAAAATGGTCTGTTAGCCCTTTTCGTATTAATATTTATAGTACTATTTTTCTAAATCCAACAGGAACTGTGCCGTATATTCGTCAGTCACCAAAACATTAGCATATTTGCCTTTTAAAGCTCCATGAATAGCATTTATTTTTTTGGGTCCTCCAGCGACCAAAATAGAGTATTCTTTCTCCTTAAAGCTAGATAAAGGAAGACCCAGCGTTCGTTCATTTAAACTATCAATACATACGTCTCCATTTTCATCAAAGAATCGTGAACATATGTCCCCGACAGCTTTTGAATAAATCATCTTCAGCTCCTCATCCGTAAAGTAGCCTAATTGGAAAAGCAATGAATTTTGTTCTACTGGTCCACATGTAAAAACGGCAATACTCGATTGTTTGCCAACCTCAAGCACTTTTTTAATATGGCGATCAGCCTCCATTGCTTGTTTCACAACAATATGATCTACAATGGCTGGAAGTGGGAGATGTGTTGGTGTTGTGTTAAATGCCCTTCCAAATAAATAAAGAATTTCAGATGCATATGTATGTTTTTCAGAATGGCTGACGCCACCCTTTAATTGCACCACTTTTACATCTTTCAAAGCCTTTTCCCTTAATTCAACGGCTACATTGTATATCGTTGTTCCCCAAGTAACCCCTATAACATCACCATCCTTGACAATTTCTTCAAGATATCGTGCTGTTTTTTCCCCAAGATAGTTCTTAATGACATGGTCTTCATATTGGGGTATTGGGACAACAATGGCTTTTTTTAAATTGAATTTTTGTTCAAGTTCACTTGACAATATTTCGCTATTTTCAGAATGATCCTTAACTTTAATTTGAACAATACCTTCACTTTTTGCTATCTGCAGCAATCGTGACACAGTTGGTCTTGAAATTCCTAGTTTTTTAGCAATATCACTTTGAGTGTAATCAAGAAGATAGTAAAGTTTTGCTGCCTCGATAACCTTGTTAAGTTTTTCGTATTCCATCGTAATCCCCTATAATCATTTATTAATAGAACTGGAAATAAAACTGCGATTCTTGTTCATTTCTATATATCTAAAATAAGTAATAATCTTGGTTGTTGAATGTTACTTTTAGTATATTTTATCAAAAAAGGTACACAAAATGAAATTTTGATAAATCTTTTTGGAAAAAATGTAATTCTATTACTTGAATTCTGCTTTAATTGATGAAAATACTAAACACTTATAACGTTAGGTTCAAGTAGTTATATTCCTATATCCGTTGAATATTGACTTATTTAAACCTATAATAATTATAATAATATTCCGAATTTTACAAAGGAGGTTATCGCCCATGGCAAACGAGAAATTCATTACAATTCCCGAAAATCCTGTATCACGATTTTTATTTTCTAGTACAAAGGCGGCATTGATTTGGCTTATTGTTCGCTTATATGTCGGTTACTCTTGGCTTAAGGCAGGTTGGGGGAAAATTACTGCTGATGCGTGGACAGGGGAAAATGCTGGTGGAGCTTTACAAGGATTTATCAACGGGGCTTTGGCAAAAGCTGAAGCAGGAACAGACGTCGGCGGCTGGTATGCCCAGTTTTTAGAAACATTTGTGCTTCCTAATGCCAAGATATTTGCCTTTATGGTAGCTTATGGTGAGTTGCTTGTTGGATTAGGACTTATTCTCGGATTATTGACAGGTCTCGCAGCATTTTTCGGGGGACTAATGAATGTTAGCTTCCTATTTGCTGGAACTCTAAGCACAAATCCAATTTTGTTTATACTTGCTACATGGCTTGTCCTAGCATGGAAAAATGCTGGATGGTACGGACTAGATCGCTGGGCACTTCCTTTCCTTGGAACGCCTTGGAGTCAAGGTTCTGGAAGTAACAAAAATTCTAGTTCTGTGAATACTTGATAAAGATAAACACGCTACCCCCAATGAATAATAGGCTCAAAAGCCATTAACTAAATGTTATCAACCCGCTCAATCATCATTAAATATGCAAAACAAAAAAGGCCCAAATCCCTGACAAACAAGGATTTGAGCCTTTTTAATTTGATGACCTGTGAGGGACTTGAACCCCGACCCCCACCCTGTCAATCTTAATCATCAAAATCAATTGAGTTAAACTGAGTTAAATAAGTCTATTTAGTGCTGCTGAGTCTGGAATTTTAGGGGTTCAAAATCAAATCAGTTAAATAAGTTAAGCTCAGAAAAATAAGTATGTTAGCAAATGTGTTAGCAAGATGGTGGCAAGTGGTCTTTTTTTCTCACACAACCCAATTATTATTCCATTGGTTTAAGAATAAAATATAACAAATTCTGCAAATATTTATATAGATGAATAAAAAAGAGAGAAATTCCTACTCTATCCTTGATTCTATTTGACATATATATTTGAATCTAGGAGAGGTATCCTTAATTCGTTCCAACTCAACATAATTCCAGACTTGTAATAGGTTGAACCCACTATTAGCCAGTAATAGATTAGGCTCATGAAGGGTTTCATGCACCTCTCACAAATCCGTACGTGCGGGTCATAGCATACGGCTCCTCCATGCTTATCCATTATCCCGTTACGGATGTGGCTCATTATAATATAAATGTCTTAAAGAAATACAAGTATAATTTCACGAAACCTTTCATTTTTTCTAAATTTCATATACCTTACATTTCCTTGCCCTTAATTATAGGTGTAATTTTGAAATATTTACTTTATCCGAAAAATGTCTCCAAACTCGCATCCCTCCCAAGTCAACATCTCCCCAATGATAGATTACGAGGTTTTACTTGTTCATATTCTTTATGTGTGATTTTTGATACTGATTTACCTATGTACTTATACACACTACTTACTACTTTAAACCCAAATTTTCCATATAATAGCTTTCCTCGGACAGTGTCAATTAATATAATGGATAAACTATTTGAATATTGTTTAAACAATGAGAAATCAATTCCTACCCTAGCCCTGACCCTCGAAAATTTTCTTGAACAATTGCCATATCAATACTAGCTAGACCATCATCATAAAGAATGATATCCAAGCTCGAAACGAAACCTCCAGGCTTATTCTTTTTATATAGTTCTATATCACAAGCGTTTTGGTTTAGTATTGTTTAATGGTTACCATTGGAATAATACTTACTATAATAAATTTATAGATAAATCTTTTATTTATGAAGACTTAATTGTACTGCTTTTATTTAAAAACGTCTGTTTACTCAGGTGAAGTTTACGTCCCCAGAAATAAAAAGCAATACTTAATAATGAAAACATTGAAAATGTAAGAAACATAATCTTCCCGCCAAAAGAATGTAATAATATTCCTCCAAACCACGGCCCAATAAAATTACCAATTTCACTGAAACCTTGTGCACCATAATACATGCCCCTCATGCCATATGGTGTAATCTCATCTATTTGAGCATATTCGGAAGGAATAATTAAAATTTCTCCGAAAGTGAAAATAATCATTGAAATGATTAATCCCATCCAACTATTTGAAAATGCAAAACCTACTTCCCCTATTGCAAATAACACCCCACCTAGTGCTATTCGATATAAAATTCCAAACCTTTCCGACCACCTAGAAATAAATACTTGAGTCAAAATAACCGTAATTCCATTTATACTCATTAGGTATCCAAAAAATTTAACACCATCAGTGAAGTTCATTTTTAGATATTGTGAAAAGGTAACGGACATCTCAGCATGTACTGCTGTAAATAAAGTACTTCCTATAATAAATAAAAGTAGTACCTTATCATTTCTAAATACAATCCAAGCCTGTGAAAATGTTATTTTTTCAGATATTTTTTCATTTTGTTCACTTTTTGTGATGAATCTAGTTAGAACACTCATTAGAAGAAAATAGCTCAAATATATTACTGCTGTAAGGATAAAAGCTATCTTATTTCCTGCTACTCCTAATACTGTCCCAATAATTGGACCGACAGAATATCCTATGTTCCAAGCCATATAACGGTCGGAAAACACTCTAAACCTTTTTTCTTTTGGTGTTAGATCCGCTATAAGTGCTTTGGAAATTGCCAAGAAAAAAGTTGAGAATAGCCCTCGAAGAGAATTTAATATAAATAAAAATATTGTGTTACTGGTAAATATGAATCCTATAAATATAAAACCTAACACGATTAAGGTGCCTCGCATTAAACGATTTCTACCAAAAAAATCTGAAAGCGTTCCCCCTAAAAACCCACCGATTGTAGCTGTCAATGCACCTGCGCCAACTATAAATCCAAGAGTAATAGGATCAAGTTTTGCTGAATTCATCAAATAAATTGGCAAGTATATTACACTCATTGAGCTTGTTAAGCTAATGAATATAGTACCCAATAATAATAAATGGACGATTGGATGGTAGGCTTTTAAATAACTTTTCATCTGTAACATAGTAATCTCCTTACCCATTCTCTATAATGTCATTCCAACCTTTCCTCCCCAAACATCGTAGGATATTTTATCGAGGTATGATTTTATCTTTCTTTAATTTCCCAATTAGTTCACCGTGTGATGTTCCCAAAGTTACAAATAGTTGGAAACGGTCTATACATTCAGAACCTACTCCAAAGACAGGGAGCTTACATTTTTGAGTTTCTAATCTTTTAGATGTCAATATTTTATTCTTTTACTTCAATAACAAACGGGAATGCTCTTACCTTTCCATTTTGTTTAAATTCAGCCCAAATTTTGTAGACACCTGGCTTTTCAAACGTTGTTTCAAATACCGGCTCATCATCATTTGTTGGATGAACATGAAGAAACTTTTTGCCATATTCATCAAGAATAACAACATGTCCCATTGCTCCTAAATAAGGAGTTAGATTTGTTTCATCCAATTCGAAGGAGAGCTGTACTGGAATGTTCGCCCTAAAAGAACTAATGTTAAGCTTTACCGTTTCCCCATCTACACTCTTTGTAAAATCGGTATCTATTTCCAGCGGATGGCCATGCGTTGACGAATCAGGATTGCCCACGACAAATGGTATTGCTTCTACTTCGTAAGCTAAATTTTTCGGTTTAATGTCTACATAGGCTTTATAAAAACCGTCAGGAAGATTATTACTTATCGTAAACTCACCCTTGCCTGTTCTTTCAGGATGTACATGGTAGTATTTTTGCAACTGTTCATCGACCATTATCAGATGTAGAATCTTTTCATGATTTACTTTTAATTCGTCTACTGGATTACCAGCTTTATCTTTTAAGAAAATCTTAATGTTTTCTTTATCATTTACTACGAATGCATTTACCTGGCTACCTTCCTCGTGTGTAGAATCACTTCCATGAGAATGATCACTTTCTCCTTCTTCCTCGCCATGTTCGCCAGATACTGATTCCTCGGAACCATGATCCTCAGTATTGGTTTCTTCCATGTTTTCCATGCCTTTCATACCCTGCTTATCTTGCCCTTCAGCCTGAGCCACCGAAGTATCATCCTTTGCAATCCGCTCATTATAAAACTGAAAACAAAAGATAACTATTGTCATATAAAGCATTCCTGCAATTGCCCATCTTCTCATATATTTTCACTCCTTTGTCCATCGTCTTCGACGCTTTATTCGTTTATTTCACTTCAAATACATATGGGAATACGTTCACTTCACCATTAATTTTAAATTCCGCCCACAGTTTATATACACCAGGGGTATCGAACTCGGTTTCAAATACTGTATCGACCTCATGTGGATGGACATGGATGTATTTCCTAGCTTTTTCATCTAGTATCACGACATGGCCTAGGGCACCTAGATAAGGTTCAATTTCAACATTCGGAAGGTCAAAATCAAGTGTGATATGTTTGCCTGCTTCAAATGTCACTGGATTTAATGTTATCGTGTGTCCCTTTATTTTTTTAGTTAGTTCTGTATCAAGTGTTAACTTATTTTCCTGTTCCTTGTTCTTACTTTTACCCACCGTAAACTTAACAGGCTCCACTTCATAGTTGAGATCTATCAGTTTAATGTCTATAAAAGCTTTATATGAGCCTTCAGGGATAGAAGTATTAAGCTCGAATTTCCCATCACCCTTTGTTTTAGGATGTAGGTGATAATATTTATCAAGCTTCTCATCTACAACAATTAAATGAAGTAACTTTTCATGACTCACTTCCAACTCAATCACAGGACTACTATTTAGGTCATTTAATTGGATGGATAGTAATTTGTCCTTGTATTCGAGTTTTGGTATAACTTCACTCTTTTTATTACCTGAACTGCTTGAGCCATTTTCATTGTTTTCATGGTTATTCATACTTTCATCTTGACTTTTATTCTGAATAGCTGTTTCTTTAGTTTGAGTAGCGGCCAGTTGTTTTTGAGCTTTATTATCTTCAACTACGTTGTTAAAAATATAAAAGCCACCAAATAAAACGATTGAATACAAGACAGCAGGTAATACAAATTTTTTAAGTTTATTTCCTCTTTTTATGTTTGTAGAATGAATGATATCCAACTCTACATTTTGAAGTCTGAGCGAATTTAAAACAACGGATACTGAACTGAATGCCATAGCTGCACCAGCGAGCCATGGTGCAAGAAGCCCAAATGCTGCAACAGGAACACCAACAGTATTGTAGGCAAATGCCCAGAAAAGATTTTGTTTGATGTTTTGAATGGTCTTCTTACTCATATAAATAGCATCCGCAATACCATGTAGGTCTCCTCGAATCAAAGTAATATCTGCTGCTTCCATTGCCACATCTGTCCCTGTACCGATTGCCATACCAATAGTGGCAACAGCCAATGCAGGCGCATCATTAATTCCGTCCCCCACCATTGCAACGATTTTCCCTTGTTCCTGAAGTTGCTTAATTTGTGCAGCTTTCCCTTCCGGAAGCACTTCTGCAAGGACGTGTTCAATTCCCACCTGTTGTGCAATCGTATGTGCTACATTTTGATTGTCACCTGTGATCATAATGACTTCTAAACCCATGTTTTTCAGTCGTTCCACTGCTTTTTTAGAAGAGTCCTTAATGGTGTCTGCAACAGCAATGATTCCAGCATATACACCATCGATCGCCACAAGCATTGCCGTTTTACCATTGCGTTCAAGCCACTCCATTTTCGCTGTTTCCTTTTCAAATGAAACACTATATTGTGTTAGAAGTCGTCGAGTTCCAATCAAAATTTTTCTTTCATTTACTACAGCCTTGATACCAAATCCAGGTATCGCTTCAAATTCAGATAGATCTTGTAAAGATATCCCTTTCTCTTTTATCCCTTTATAGATCGCTTGTGCTAATGGGTGCTCCGATAGTTTTTCTGCAGAGCCGATAAGCTTTAAAAAATCGTCCTCGGTTATATTTCCTTCTACGATGACATCCGTTAAGACAGGAGTGCCATTTGTGATTGTACCTGTTTTATCCAAAACTATTGTTGTAAGACGGTTAGTCATTTCAAGGTGTTCGCCGCCTTTAAACAAAATACCGAATTCTGCCGCACGCCCAGACCCCGCCATAATCGAAGTGGGTGTCGCCAATCCCAATGAGCATGGGCAAGCGATAACAAGTACTGCAATTAATTTCTCGAGTGATCCTGAAAAATCGCCAGGTGTTACCCACAAATACCAAATCAGGAATGTGAGAACTGAAATTCCTACAACTATCGGTACGAATATCGATGAAATTTGATCTGCTAAACGCTGAATTGGAGCCTTAGATCCCTGTGCTGCTTCGACAATTTTGATAATTTGAGCAAGCACCGTGTCTTTTCCAACCTTTGTTGCACGTACTTTGATGAATCCATTTTTGTTTATGGTAGCCCCTATTACCATGTCACCTATTGTCTTATCCACCGGAACACTTTCACCGGTTAACATTGATTCATCTAAAGCTGTTCTTCCCTCAATGATTTCACCGTCAACAGGCACTTTCTCACCAGGCTTGATATAAAGGATATCTCCGACAACCACCTCATCAAGTGGAATCTCAATCTCCTTTCCATTCCTCTCAACAATTGCATTCTTTGATTGTAATTCCATCAGTTTTTTAATCGCTTCAGATGTTCGCCCTTTAGCACTCGTTTCAAAAATCTTCCCTAATATAATTAATGTAATTAAAATCGCACTTGTTTCAAAATAAACCTCGAGCATGCTTGCTCCCTTACCATAAGAATCTATGGTGGCATATAAGCTGTAGAAAAACGCAGCAGAGGTGCCGAGTGCGACCAGTACATCCATGTTGGCACTTCGATTTCTTAGGGCCTTCAAGGCTCCTACATAAAATTGCATGCCAATGATAAACTGAACAGGAGCAGATAGCACGAGTTGCACCCATGGATTCATGAAGAACTCCTGTACATTTAAGAAATATTGCATGTCTGCCATATCAGCGAACATCACGAGAGCCATGGGAAGTGATAGTAGCATAGAGAAAAGGAATTTCCCCTTTTGTTGCATAAGCTCTTTTTCGCGAGGATCTATTTTTTCCTTATTTTCATCTTTAATCTGTGCACCATATCCAAGCTTTTGAATCTGCTGAATCAGCTCACTTACACTTACCATAGACGGATTAAAGTGTACGGTTGCCGATTCCAAAGCCAGGTTAACACTTGCATTTGAAACACCATCAATCTTGTATAATCCCTTTTCAATTCTTGCCGAACATGCCGCACAGGTCATTCCTGTGATGATGAATTCTGCTGTTTCAGTTACTACATCATAACCTAATTCTCTAATTCTCTTTTCCAAGACTCCTATGTTTGTTATTTCTGGATCATATTTAATTAAAGAATGTTCGAGTGTAAGATTGACTGTTGCTTCTGTAACTCCGTCCAGTTTCCTTAACCCTTTTTCAATTCTGTTGGCACAGGCTGCGCAAGTCATTCCAATTACTTGTAGATTTGCTTCCTTCAAACTCATAATTTTATTCCTTCCCTAGTAATGGAGAAACATAAATCAATGAAATTTAACATTGTTTTTTAATTAATAGTTGTTTATAGAGATATTCTACTATTCGCAGAATATTTGAAACCGCAATTTTGATGCATAATACCGCATTTATCTTGCGCTACTTTATCTAGCTTGGACATAATAATAAAAACGTGCCCAAATAATAAGGCACGTTTTATATTAATCTATCCAATATAATATCCTTGATTTTCAATTGTTTCTTTAATTTTATGCAATGAAACAACGTCGGAATTAAATTCAACCGAAACATTTCCATTTGCAATATCAACTACAACGTCCTTAACTCCTGATAGGGCTCCCACTCTTCCTTCAATCGCTTTTACACAATGACCACATGACATACCGTTGACATCTAATTCTATTTTCTTCAAATATTTTCCCCCCTTATTTTTTCATTAATTTTTGTATTGTTATTATTAATTCATCCAAAACTTCGTAATCGCCTTCTTGAACTCTCTCAATTACACAGTCTTTCAAGTGGCCTTCTAATAGTATTTTTGCAACACTGTTTAACGCTGCCTGAGAAGCAGATATCTGTGTTATGATATCATCGCAGTAAGTATTTTTCTCAATCAGACCTTGAATACCTCTAATCTGTCCCGCGATTCTATTTAAACGATGAGTTAAATTGTTCTTAACATTTTCTGAATGGTAACTAAATCTTCTTTCCACAATAGAACAACATTCATCAAATTCTAGCTCCACACTGTTAGAATCCATCCCAATTTACACCTCCTTATCAAATCTAGCCATTCAATCCATCTAATCTTTAATAAACCAAATTACTGAATAATTTAATCTTTCTTAATGATTTACCAACTTGTTTTACATTTACTTTATTCGCCTGCTTCAAACGTAACATGGTAGCATGATTAAGGCACCTAATTCGAATAACCCTGAAGCAATCAAGTACATGACATAGTGAAAATTGTTCTTTAAGCACATCAACTTGACTCATGTTAATGACCATCCCACCCATAAATAGTGGGTTTAAGATGCTATTAACTCTACCAAAGAAACAAATACTCATTATAGCAATCGCAGCATGATACCAAAACTGAAATAGATCAGAGTTCCAATTTTTAGGATTTAACTTTCACTATCCACTGCCCTATAAAAGGATAATCTTTCATCCAATGTACCTGTATGTAGTTCAAAAAGATTATTATCATAATCATAAAAATATATAGAGTATCCCTCACCTTTTATTCTTGGTCTAGGTGGTTTCATATCTAGGTTCAACTTTTTTATTTTGTTTAGATAAGTATCTATATCTGCCTCTTTAATTTTAAATGCAACATGGTGATACGTTTTGTTAACAATATCTTTATTTTCCATTACAGCTATCCACTGTCCACCAATTATGAAAAACCGTTCTTTTGATAAAGAATGTGTTTTTTCTCCACTATAATAAACTTCATTAGCTCCCAATAAATCTTTAAATAGTTGAGTAGTCTTATTTAAATCTTTTACAACAAATGTGATATGACTTACATTTTCAATCATATTATCAAAATCCCTTTCCCTACTATTTTTTTCTAATAATTAGACAGAATGAGAAATAAGTTTGTCTCATTAGTTCATGATTCTTTTCTAGTAAAGTTATCATCCCGATCGCCACATGGAATATGATGCACACCCATACATTTGGTTGAAGATGCTCTATTCTAATATCATTTTCGGCAATGTCATGATTAGATGTCGTGGAATTAAATTTATTCTTGGATCTACAACTGAAAACGTTCCAAATTCTTAAGTCACGCTTCCATACAGATGGATAGTTTTTTCTGTTTCATATGTCTATATAAATGGCTAGCATCATCTCCGACTCCTGAAAGCAAGGAAGAGCCCATACCTCCCCTACTGTTTTGTTGTTTTCAGAATAATAAAAGATAAAGAGGATTGTTTCAGATAATATCCCATCGATAATCCCGACTGCCCCGCACCAATTACCACCATATCATATTCCATAACTATTTCTCCTTTATATAACGAAAATTCAAATCTTTCCTCTTGTAAGAACACTTAGTTTACGCTAACTCTTTGATCCTTTACAGAAACCAACAATATGCTAAATAGTACACATGCAATTCCAACCAAATGATACCAAAGGATTTTTTCGCCTAACATCAAAAATGAGAAACATATAGCACTTACTGGCATGAACGCAGTGAATACCGCAGTAGCACCACCTGATAATACTTTAGCAGATTGATTGATTAGAAGAACCGCTACAACGGATACAGCCACTGCTGAGTAAATAACAAGCAACACATCTTTTCCTGTAACGCTAGAAAAATCAAAAGTGAAGGCCTCTGTAACAGCAAAGGGAAAAGATAGAATTGCTCCAATTGTAATGACGATGGTACTAACTGCAAGTGGACTGATATCCTTCGATACTAATTTTCCAAAAGTAACAAAAAATGCCTCACCTGTTACAGCTAATAATATAAGGGCATTCCCTATCAGAGAGTAAACAGTCCAAGATACATTACCTGTTAAACCAACTATGTTTATAAATAACGCACCAGCCAGTGCGATTCCAATCCCTAGCATTTGATGTATGCCTAGTTTTTCCTTGAATACGAGTATGGAAACAATTGCAACTAAAGCAGGTGTTAAGCTGGATATTATTCCACTTTCAATTGCACTTGTGTATTTGGATCCAAGCAATAGAAAAATACTAAACAAAAATACTCCTAAAAGGGCCTGTATAAATAAGACCAATGCATCCTTTATGGAAGGGATAGGGTACCTTTTTTCATTTTTTAATAGAATAATGGTCAGAATAATGGCCGCAATGCCTAGTCTCAATTCCGAAAATAAAAATATAGGCATGGTCGCCGTAGCTACTTTGTTAAGGGCAACAAATACACCGACTATACTCATCGCAATTATAATTTTTATATAAGCTATTCTTTTTGTATTCATTTTTAATCATCCTCCTCCCCAATATAAATTACATTTAGATAGATAAATTTTGTTTTTGAATAAAAAGCTTTTTTGCAATACTGCAAACTCAACACCAATATGAAAGGGGGAGGTAGAAAGGAGTGTAAGTTAACAATACTCATTGTTTTATATTTCTTGTTTCATCTACTGGCAATAAACAAAAGAATTTTTTCTGTTTTTTTCCAGTCGTTCAACAGTTTCCCATATCCAATTATCAAGATTAATTCTTCTAGTAATTTTTTCGATTTTCCCAACCAATCCTGTCAGCTCATATCTTTATGGACTATACTTTGAACTTATTAGCCATATAAGCCTTTACCAAAGTAATAAGGAATTTAATTCCCCCATTCTGCCTACTAATTTTTTTGATGTAATTTATCATATTTAATTAAATCCTATGGCCAATTTTAATTTTTCTTCACTAGACGTAATTTGTTTTGTATAAAGCTCTTTATAATAACCATTTCTTTTTAATAGACTTTCATGACTTCCACTTTCTACTATAGTTCCGTGTTTCATTACAAATATCGTATCAGCATTCATAATCGTTGATAGTCTGTGTGCAATCATAATAATTGTCTTATCACGATCAAATTGATTAATAGACTCTTGTACAAGCTTTTCACTCTCATTATCAAGTGCACTAGTGGCCTCGTCTAAAAAAATTAATGATGGATTCTTCAAAAATATACGGGATAGGGACACTCGCTGTTTTTGGCCACCTGAAAGCTTAATCCCTCTTTCTCCAATTTCTGTATCGTAGCCATTGTGTAAAGCTGTAATAAAATCATGTGCAAAAGCTTTTTTGGAAGCAGCAATAATCTCCTCATCCGTAGCATCAAGCTTTGCCATTCTAATATTGTCCTTAATTGAAGTGCTGTATAAAAAATTATCCTGTGTCACAATTCCCATATGCTCTCTAAGGGTTGCCATCGAGTAATCCTTGATATTCACACCATCTATTAACACCTCACCGTTCGAGACATCATACATTCTTAGCAAAAGCTGCAGAATTGTACTCTTTCCCCCTCCACTCTCACCAACAAAGGCATACGATTTCCCTTTTTCAAGGATTAAAGAAACGTTTTTAATGATACTTTTTTTTCCATCATAAGAAAATGACACGTTTTTCAACTCTATAGCATGATTAAATTGCTTTAATTCAACAGGGTTATCTTTTTCTTTAATTGTAGAAGGTGTATGAAAGAATGCAAAAATCCTTTGCAGGGCAACACTTCCTTCCGTAATGGCAGGGTAAGCATTAACTAAGGCCGCAACCGGACTTCTCATCTTATCTACATAGGCAAAAAAAGCGATTAAGCTACCTACCGTTAAGCTACCATCTAATACAAAAAGACTCGCAATGATTGCTACTATGAACGGGGTCATATCACTGAGAACGTTAACGGATGCTAACATCACAGCATTTACTTTGACATGGTTATCGGTTAAAGTATCAAAATGTGTTAAGTGTTGATCCATTTCTTCTTTGTCGCGCTTTTCGGATGCAAACAATTTTGATAGAAAGGCACCTTGGATTTTTTCAAATATAAAACCGCTCATAACGGAACGATATCCCATCATGTTATGTGTCGATTTTTTAAACTTTTTTGATAGGAAATGAGCCAGAATAAATTGAAAACCGACTAACACCACAGAGAGTAGTGTTAATTTTACATTTAGCGTAAGCATAACCACCACAACAAATAATAGGACAATCATTTCAATCCAGATATTCCCTAAAATTGCAGTTAAAAACCCTCTAACTTTTTCAATATCATCAAAAAAGCGTGTGCCAATTTCTCCGCTTTTGTTTTCCACAAAATATTTTGCATCTAGAGAATAAACTTTTTTAAAGGCATCTTTACGAAGTTCTTTTATAATGTTGTTATTTGCCTTTTGAATACAATATTGCCTTACATATTCCATTGGTGTACGAATGAATAGAAAAACGACAAGCATTCCAATGGCAATGTAAATTAATTGCTCCAGTTTTTCCACCCGAGACAATGCTTCATTTTGAAGTAGATGATCAAAAATATATTTTAAAATTAATGGCACAAATAGTGGGATCAGAAACCGAAATAAGCTCCCAACAAATCCGATTAAATACAATCTGCTTACTCGTCTCACATATGGTAAAAACAACTTAAAATCTTTCATAATATTAAGCTCCTTTTTGATTCAAATATGAAAATCCGTTCAATCTACTAGCTCTCTCTAATGTATTAGATGATTTCATTCTAAGGTGTTTTTATTCTTACTAACCGCATATTTTTGGGATTTAACCGCATGAATTTTGGGTCATCCCGCAAGTTTTTTCGTGGCTCCCCTAATTTTCCACAAAAAAAATCCGCCTAATGGCAGATCTTTAAAATACTTGTTCTATTCGATATTAATTTAGCTTGGTTTCCATGTTATTTTCGTAGTTTTTTCCATTTTCCCTTTATTCCTAAACAAAAGAATAGCTCTTTGCTTTCCACTTCGCCTTGATTCATATGCAAATTTGACTGTAATTACTGCACAAAAAATTAGGTTGCCTTTTTTCAATCCATCCATTACTTCTTTCCTTATAATATGAGATCTTTATCAAAAATTTTGCGGATGCCATCATAAAATATGCGGTTAATTCTTTATTTTAAAAATATATAATAAAAAATATTTATCAGTAAAATAATTTTGGAAGGAGATTATAATGATTAAGTTACTATTGCGGATTGTTTTATATTTAACTGTTTTTACTATTTTTGTGGGAGGAATCGGGTGGATAGGATATACAAAATCTCAATCTAATTTTCTCTTGTCCTATCGAGATACTCCCATTCCTTTAATTAAAGAACTTAAAAAGCCACAGTATGACCCGAAAAAACCTACTGTTGCAGTATTATTGGGGGATCGTATGACAGAGGCCTTTGATTTTCTTGGGCCGTATGAAGTTTTTGCTATGACGAATTCTTATAATGTATTTGCCGTTGCCCCAGATAACAAAGTTAAATCTTTAACTGGAGGATTGGACATTGTTCCCCACTACTCTTTTAGAGAATTAAAAGATCTTCTTGGTCATAGTCCGGATATCATTGTAGTACCTAATATAAGAATTGTAGATAAGAAGAGTTACGAACCTGTAAGAAAATGGATTCAAGAAAATTACACTAACAATAATACCATTTTAAGTATTTGTAGTGGATCTAGAAATCTTGCTGATGCGGGACTTTTAGATGGAAAAGAGGCTGCTGCTCACTGGTCAAACATTGGCCAACGAATAAAAGATTACCCAAGTACTAAATGGAAAAGAGATCAGAGATATGTAAAAGATGGCAACATAATATCCTCTGCTGGTTTGTCCTCAGGTATTGATGCATCTCTATACGTTATTTCTCAAAATTTAGGTAATTCAGTATCCCAAAAGGTTGCAAAGCTGTTGAATTATCCAAATTACAGTTTTGTAAATAACCCCAAAATTACCCCTTATTATTTTGGCGCTGAGGATAGTGTTTTTCCCTTGAATCAAGCATTTCAATGGAATAAATATAAAACAGGGGTTTTATTATATAATAATATGGGAATAGGAGAAGTCGCTTCCATTATAGATATTTTTGGGAATATTGGTTCAGATAAGATTTTTACCATTTCAAATTCAGAACAGCCGATCGTAACAAAATATGGACTCAACCTGTTGGCTAGATATTCAATGAATAATGCACCTCGTTTGGATAGGTTGATGCTTGCTGGGTCTGAGGCAAAGTCGATTGCCTCAAATGAGATAGAAATATGGGAAGATATCGGAAATATAAATGAATTAATATTCATGCATAGCGGATCCGCAAACAGATATGTATATGAAGCCCCATTTGAATATCTGGCAAAGCAAGAAGGTATCCAAACCGCTAAATATGCCATTAAACGATTTGAGTATCGTGGGAACAATTTAAAACTAGAAGGGAAATCATTATCAATTGAAATCTATGGAAATCTTTTCCTCATTTGTATTATTTCGTTGATTATTTCATTAATAATAGATAAGAGTTTATTTAGAAATAAGAATTTAGTTCGTAAATCTAAACAAAAGCAATCTATGTAAAACTAACTACTAATTTTTTTCTAAAGTGATATGGTCAACTATAAATGATTGAAATAAAAAAATAATTATGGTATTTATATAACCCGATGAAAGGATCCAATTAATAACATACCTTTTATCGGGTTTTTCCTTTACATACTGTTTATTTTAAAAGCAGTTCATTCTAATGCTGCGATTATTTAATTTTCTATGGGATATGAATTCGGTACGAACGGGGTCATACAAATATTGACGGAAAAAAATGTAAAGGGAAAGAGTCGTATATGAAACGGAAGTTAAAGAAATTCAGTCTAAAATTAGCAGGAATCTGATATCTTTTTTTATCAGAATTATAGATAAAATTAAGGCTGCTACGCAGCCTTAATTCTGATAATAAAACATTAATAAAGTGGTTTAGTCTACTTAGTTTAGTACCATGAATGTTCCAATACTACTCATGGGAAAGATTATTTTTATACAAGCAATCTTAGACATAATTTCCAAGCAATTTCGTAATTAGTGTAAAAAATAAGCTATCAATTTCAACTTGCTGGACATATTTTGAATAGACAAACACTTATTTACACCAAATATTTTCTACTAAACGCTTCTCAATGCATCAATAGGATTCAAATTAGAAGCCTTCTTCGCAGGTGCAATACCAAAAATAATTCCAATTGCTGCCGAAAACCCAAGAGCCAACAAAACAGTTGAAGTTGTAAGAGTAAAAGTTGCACCAATAAACGTACAAACAATAAATGCAATCAATACTCCAAATAACAATCCAATTATTCCACCAATAAGTGATAGAAATACTGCTTCCATTAAAAACTGTTGTTGGATCCGCTTAGGTTCAGCTCCAAGCGCCTTTCTTAAACCAATTTCTGCTGTTCTTTCTGTTACTGAAACGAGCATCATGTTCATAATACCAATTCCTCCGACGAAGAGAGAAATAGAAGCAATTCCTCCAAGCATCATCGATAACATATTTGTTATTTTGTTGATCGAAGAAAGCATATCCTCCATATTCATCACTGAAAACCCTTCTTTTTTTCCGTTAAAAGCTTCATATAATACTGATTCAATATCCTCTGTTATTTTTTCAGCTTGCTTGGAATTCTTCATATATACATCAACACTTGATATAAACCCGGTCCCTAGTAAGCTCATGGATGACGTATATGGAACAATCACTGAGTCATTCATTGATGTACTTGAAAAATTGCTAGATTCATTTAGAGTGCCTATAACAGTGGAGGAAACTCCGCCAATAATCAGCTTTTTACCGATTGGATCTTCTCCAAAAAACAGTTCCCTTGCAATGTTGGATCCTATTAAGCAAACCATATTCTCACTTTCAATATCTAAAATGTTAATACCTCTACCCTCTTCTATAATGTTATTATTCTTGGTAAAGTAAACATCATTTTTCCCTTGAACTACTATATTTGTTTTTTCGATACCCGAACCCACAATAGTTGTATTACCAGTGAGGGTCGGGGAAAGTCCAGCAACACTTTCAATACTCTTTAGTTTTTCAATATCACTATTAGTAAGTCCCTGCTTTAATGGAGTTCCTGTTACCTGAACTGTTATTTTGTCTGCACCGAATGAAGCAAACTCACTCGTCATATCGTTCATTGAACTTTTACCGATTGTGATAAGGGCAATTATAGAACTTACACCAATTACAATTCCTAGGATGGTTAGAGCGGACCTCATTTTATTGTGGATTACATTCATCCAGGACATTCGTATATTTTCCTTAACCATCACGCTCTCTCCTCTCTAAGCTGACCATCAAGAATATGAACAATTCTTCTTGCATTTGTAGCAATTTCTTTATCATGAGTAATCATTATGATTGTTTTTCCTTCCTCATTTATTTCATGAAAAAGATTCATAATCTGTTGACCTGTTTTTTGATCTAATGCTCCTGTTGGCTCATCTGCCAGTAAAATGGTGGGTGTTGTAACCATTGCTCTTGCAATTGCAACTCTTTGTTGTTGACCACCTGAAAGCTGATTGGGGCGATTTTGCAATTTATCTTCAAGTCCTACTCTAACAAGCATTTCAATCGCTCTTTTTCGTCTTTCTTTTTCACTCACTCCGGAGTAAACAAGTGGAAGTTCCACATTTTGCAGTGCATTTAATCGTGGCAGAAGTTGAAATTGCTGAAACACAAATCCAATTTCTTTGTTTCTAATCGCTGCTAACTGCTTATCATCTAGTTCATTAACTTTTTGATTCGATAAAGTATAGTCACCACTTGATGGAGAATCAAGACATCCAATAATATTCATGAGAGTTGTTTTCCCCGAACCTGACGGCCCTAGAATCGCAACAAAATCCCCCCTATTCACGGTAAGGTCAATATAATTCAATACTATTTGTTCTTGAACTCCCATGTAGTAAGCTTTTTTGATCTGATTCATCTTGAGAATGCGATCCCTCATTATTTTTCTCCTCCACCGTGCATCATTTCAGCGCCACTGTCCTGATTAAATGTTTTCGGGATCATTACTTTATCTCCTATACTAATACCATTATTAATTTCTATTGTTGTCCCATCATTAATGCCAGCTTGAACATATTTTTTGATTGGCTCTCCTTTTTCTGAAACTTTCAATACATAAGGCTTATTTTTACTATCGAATTGTATAGCTTTCAATGATACAGTCGGGACTCCTTTTACATCATCTTTCAAAATTCTAGTCTCTGCACTCATTCCCACCCTAATCTTTTCATCTTTGTTGATATCAATCATCGCTGTAAAATAGGATATTCCATTTTCATTTGTAGCCTCCTTAGAGATAGCATAGACTTTACCCTTTATTTCTTTTTCAAGGGCGTTTATTGTTACATTTACCTCTTGATCCACCGCTACATATTTTAAGTCATACTCATCAACCTTTACGCTTACGTGTAAATCGCTATAGTTAACTATGTCTATCAACTGTGACCCCTTGAGCGCATGACTATTGCTCTTAATATTAACTTTAGATACTTCTCCATCAATTTCCGCTCTTGTTTTCTCTCCATCGGAGTTGATAAACAAAACATCATCTTTTTTTACTTGATCTCCGACTCTTACTAAAACTTCTTCAATATGCATTTCTTTTGTACTAATAACGTTCTGTCTGCTTTTTGCATCTACTGACCCTGAAAAACTGTAATAGGTCGTTATGTCCCCTTTCTCGACATTTTCTTCCTCGTAATCTCCATAATCATTTTGTGGAAATAATAACGACGTGACCAAAAATATTATTAGTAATCCCACAATAGAAAAAATAACAACTTTCTTTTTACTTTTCTTATTTTGTTTAATATCCATTTCCTTACCTCCAAAATTATATTAATTTTACATTCCAGTACTTCTTCACACGCTGAAAATTAAAAACTATTCAATTTAGCTAAACCTTTAATCTGGTATTGCTGATATAGGTTGAAGTTGTTTTTCTTTTCCGTTTCATTTATTAAATTTTTCCACGAGTGTAGATAAATTTAAGCAATTCGACAACTTCAATAATTTGTTGTTTTTCATAATCTACTTCCTCTTGTTAGCAGCAGATTCTCCCTTTCAATGAAATTGACTTTTTTGTAGAAAAGCTCAATTATGATAACTCCAACCTTTGTATCACCCCAAGTTAATAAATCATTACTTCAACCCCCACTTTGTATTTCGTTTTATAAGATCAATTTGAAACTTATGAGCATTTTCATTGTACTGATTTTATGCAGTTATAAAAACGCAGACTTTTTGAATGCCCCCGAAATATTTTAGTGGTGGTACCGCAAGTATTTGTAATTTTATTTCTAAAAATATTTACTTTTAACTTTAAAGTAACAGAAAAAAGCAGCCTCATTCAGTTATTGCACTGAGGCTACTTAATTTCATAATCACTAATCATCGGAATAATTAGAAAAAATAAGTGAATTTTATGGTATCGACAAATGGATTTGGTCAACGTTTGTTTGAACTAATCGAGTGGAGCAAAGCTTACTTCTGCCTGTCAAAAATCAAATCGTACCCCAGTATAAATGTTGAAAGTTTCTTAAAAAGACAAGACCTTGCTAAAGTCTTGTCCTCTCTATCAATCCCAAATCTTTCCTCTTTGAAATTCTATAATATTAAATTATTGATATTCATTTAAAGTTTTCGAAAATAGCCTAAGTTTATAGAAAATCATTATTTAAGCTCTTCCTCAGGGATCAACCCTAGCTGTTTTGCTTTTGAAATAGTATCTACCCTAGTTCTTACTCCAAACTTTTGGTATAGCCCGGTTAAATTATATTCTAATGATCTTTGGCTCATTGATAAGGTCACAGCAATTTCTCTGGTACTTTTCCCTTTGCTTAGCTCCTTTAGGATCTCTTCTTCCATTGTTGTCAAAATAACTTTTCCATTTGAACAGGAACCATCTGCAATAATTCCTGGCCTCCTTAACTCCCTAACCAACGATAGAGGTAGGACAACTTGCTTTCTTAAAGCACATCTAATCCCCGCTACCAGTTCATCCCTAGATGAGGTTTTTGACAAAAATCCTGACACTCCCGTTTCAACCAGTAAATTAAAATGTGGTTTTATATCAAAACCTGTATAAATTAATATTATTAGGTCCGGGTTATATGCTAATGCTTGCTTTGAGAGTTCAAGACCATTCAAATGTGGCATATACAAATCAAATAGCAAGACATCATAATGGTTTAGCATTATTTGATTCATTGCATTCAATGAACTGTTTTCCACAGTAATTTCAAAATCAGTCTCCTGTTCTAAAATCAACTTTGTTCCTTCAATGATGGATAAGTGGTCATCAACAATCAATATCTTAGTCATAATAAACCCCTTTTATCATTTATTGGTAGCTCGATAAATACCTTTAATCCGTTTCCTGGCTTTGAAAAAAGTTCAATTTTTCCTCCCAGACTTTGAACCCTTTGGGTAATACCTGTTAACCCCATACTATTGAAGGAAGGATTAAGTTTAACCGTATCCAATCCAATTCCATCATCCGTATACTCCATTTTAAGTTGAAAGTCATTACAGTGAATATTAAAGTTTAATACCGAAGCCCTTGAATGATTTTCAGCATTGTTTAGCAATTCTTGAACAATTCGATAGATTCCTATCGTTTGTTCCTCATTAAAATTAAGGAAAGATGTATTTTCTGCAGTAAAATTAATTTTAAATGTTGACGTAACTTGAATATGTTCAAACAAGTTTTCCAATGCTCTTTCGAGTCCAAGTTCTCTAAGTAAAGGAGGCCGCAACTCATTACATGTCACACGGATCTTGTGTATGATGTCAAGCAATCCTTGTTCAATCTCCTTAAGCTTGGCTTTACTATCCTTTTCGATTTCATATTTATTTAACAGTGATTCTAATCTTCTATATAAATCAATTTGATCCTGTAGAACCGTGTCATGTAAATCACTTGATAGAGTCATACGTTGCTGTTCCTGTAGGTTAAACAAAAGTCGTAGCACCCATTGTGGTGTTTCCCAATTTTGCATAGTCTCCTCTAATTGCATAATTAAATTCTCGATAACATGTAAGTTTTCAAAAACCATCATCGTATACTGTGAAAAGGTTTCCAGCCAAATTGACTCCATTTTTTCATGAACTGCACCTGCATTTAGTGAAAGGATGTATACCTTCCTCTTTAGTTCTCCAATTTTAATGAATGTCTTTTTTTTTATAGTCTCTATTTTCCCAACTTTTAGGTTGGCAAATTCAGGCGGTAGTTCATTTGAAACATTGCTAAAGTCTTTTAGGTCAAACGATAAGAGGTTTGGCTCGGATCCTGGCAAAATTGTTTCCAACTCTTTAATCAATCTATCTTCAAGATCAGCTAGTTTCATAACTAAAGATAAATCTCCAGAAAAATTTTTCAAACTTTCTTGCAGAACTTGATACCGATTTTTACGACTTTCAAGCTCAATTTCCATTAATTTTCTTTCAGTGTTATCCCTGACAGAAACAACCTGAAGATAATTCTCCGTATCAGGAAGAGGTGTTGTCTTACATTCGAAGTGCCTTATTTCACCACCTTTAGTAATAATTCGGTATTCAGTTGAATTCTTTTTCTGACTATCGAGGAGATTTTTATGCCTTTGCAGCATGTATTCTTTATCATCAGGATGAAGCATTAGAAATAAATCCCTATCTAGCAATTCTTCAGGATTATAGCCAGTTGTCTTGTAACAGCTTGGAGTTGCATATACAAGATGACGATTTTTATCTACAATGAAAAGCATATCTACTGTATTGTTTAGGATTGTATCAAAAAGATATTTGTACGAATCTTTATTTTCCAATTTATTACACATCCTTCCGATTTAAGAATTACACTTATATATTTTTAGTTTACATGAATATATGGAGAGAAAACCGAAAAAATCTTGCGTGTTAGCGTATTTCTCTTGCGGAAACGTCATTTGATTTTCCTAAGGTTGGCATAGTCTTATTCCCCTTACATATGTATATTTTCCTCTAGATTCTTATCTTTTTTTCATTTCTAACTATCAGAAATACAATTAAAAAATAGCCAACATTTAAGTTGAATATTTTTTAATTGTACTATTTGGGCTAGGTATTTCCTTCTTATAAAAATTAGTGGATGGAGCTTTGCAAGACAAAACATGTATCTTTCTAATTAAACATCTGAATAAATACTTGATATTTATTGGTTATTCTTATTATTATTCTTTAACTTCAATAACAAACGGGAACGCTCTTACCTTTCCATTTTGTTGAAAAAAACCGCCAATGGGTCATGAATAAAACAGCCCCAAAGGTGGTTTTTTACTTTTTTGTAGTAATTCAGCATACATTTTCATGAGGAAATATATTCATAAATATTAAGTAATGAGTCCTATATACTGATAATTATACTAACCATTTTATACACTAATGGGAATCTGCATCCTTACTTGTAGTCCCCTTCCAAGTCGAGAGATAATATCTATGTTTCCGTTAAGACTTAGTATCCTCTCTCTCATTCCTGAAAGTCCCATATTAGTAAATGACGGCGTCAATTTCTCAACATCAAAGCCTCTCCCGTCGTCATAGTATTCAAGATTTAACTTATCATCTATTAATGTTATGTTGAAGAAAAGTTTAGTAGCATAAGAATGTTTGCCGGCATTATTAAGTAACTCCTGTACAATACGGTAAATAGCAATTGTTTTCTCTTCATCTAATATAAGATCATTTAATTCTGACTTAAACATTATTTTAAAAGTTGATGATAAATGAGTTTCTTCAAATAAATTTTTAAGAGTTCTTTCAAGTCCTATTTCCCTAAGCATTGGTGGACGAAGTTCATTACATGTCATCTTGACCTGGTGAATTGTATCCAACAACCCCTGTAATATCCCATTGAGTTGATCGTAAACCTCTCTATCAAAGTCCTCTTCTAAAAGTAGCTCTTTCAATAAATTGTATAATTCGATTTGATCATTTAGGACAGAGTCATGCAATTCACTGGATAATTCCAATCTTTGCCTTTCCGATAGGTTAAACAATAGCCTTGATATCCACTGAGGCTTTTCTTTCCTTTGAATAGCTGTTTCAAGTTGCATTAAAAGGTTATCAATTACATTTATTCTCTCAAATACCATAATGGTATAGTAAACCAAAGTTTTAAGCCATATCGTATCCATGGATTCATTAATTGCCGAAGCTTTTAACGTAAGAATGTAAATTTGCTCTCTACGGTTACCAATCAAAATAAGAATCTTCCCATTATCAAAATGTAACTTTCCAACTTTTAATTGTAGTAAGTTGGCTTGCAATTCCGAGTATAATTCTTTTCGGCTTTCACTATCATAAACTAGAATTTCTGGATTAGATTCTGAAATTACTACATTTAATTCTTTTACCACCCTGTTTTCAAGTTCTGATAACCTCGTTACAGTTGATAAATCCTTAGAGAAAACTTTTAAACTATATTGTAATTCTTGGTACCGATTTTTTCTTTTCTGGAGCTCGTTTTCGATTTTTTTTCGAACTGTAATATCACGAATTGTTACGACAACAAGATTTTCTGGATTATTAGGAATAACCGTAACCTGAGATTCTAAATATTTTACATCACCATTACTATGGAACACTCGATATTCATCGTGCGCTGGTTTTTGAGTTCTTAATACTTCCCTATGTGATGCAATAAGTCGATTCCTGTCTTCAGGGTAAAGAATCTCAAACGCATTCCTTCCAATTATATCCTCGTAACTGTATCCTAAAATATCTTCAAAAGAAGGCGTAGCATATTGAACAATCTGATTCTGGTCAACAATTAAAAGAATATCCAACATATGATTCGTAATAGTTTCAAATTCCCAATTAAAATGGCCAGTTGTACCCACATTTCCACCACCCATTTGGATAATAATCTTCAATATCATTTTACACTATCTACCAAATATGTGAATGAAAATGATTTAATTACCAAAATAAACGGAGTCTTAATTATCTAGTTAGAATTTTTCCATACCCAGACATATAAAATTGATTGTTCCTATACAAAGGAACAATCAATTGACTATTTTAACAAGAAAATCAGATTTGTTTCTAAACATTGCCCAACTATTCCCACACCCTGACTTTCTAATTGGGCACTCAAAAACAGTTATACGAAACAAAATTATTGCGAATACCAATAAAAATATTTCTAAGAACAGGGCTGAAAAGAAAGCACAGGAACTACTACTAGCTGCGGAACAATCCTATCCAGCTGTTTCATCAGATGATGTTCTTTGTGAACAAGTAAGAATCTACTCCAAACGTTTTCAAGAGCTTTTAAATGAAAAAGACCAGTGTTCTGAAAAAATGATTAAGATCGCTGAACAAAGAGTAGAGTATAAGATCCTCCTAAGCTTTCCGGGTATAGGCCCAAATACAGCTGTAAGGCTAATGGCTGAGATTGGAGATATATTCAGATTTAGCAATAATAAACAACTCAATGCATTCGCAGGTATTGATATAAGACGTTTTCAATCTGGCAAGTCGTTCTATAAAGACAAGATTAACAAGCGTGGAAATAAGCAATTACGTAAGCTACTGTTTATTATCATTCAAATTATGATTAAGCTACGTCGATACGGGAGTAACCACATTGTTGATTATTATGACAAATTAAAAACGCAACCCTATAACAAATGTCATAAAGTTGCGTCCATCGCTTGTGTGAATAAACTACGTAAGAGCATCTTTCATTTAATCACACACGGTATAAGCTATGATTACCGGCTAGCCACCTCATCATAGTTATATCTCAAATTCTAACATATATTTAAGCCTATTCAAAAAATGATTATAGATTAGGCTTATTTGTCGTTTCTTTCTTTTATCCTCCAACAGAACAATGAATCTCATCAAGAAGAAATATAAAAAAATACTTGACTAGACGTAAGAAGACCACTTCCTTCTCATTTTTTAAGAAGGTAAGTGGTCTTAATTGTTAGAAAAGTGTCTACCCTCGACCCTTTTCCAACTCAGTTTGCAAGAACCTTGCTAAACCATTGATACAACTGCATTGATGACCTGTGAGGGACTTGAACCCCCGACCCCCACCCTGTCAAGGTGATGCTCTCCCAGCTGAGCTAACAGATCGTTTTATGAAGTATAGATATTATTATACTTGGACAGGTGGAAAAGTCAATAGAATTTTTAAAACCAAGCGAGAACAAAAGTTCGTATTTTTATTGTATAAAGAACTTACGTTCGGGTATAATAAGAATATGAATACGAAAGTGGTGATACTTCATGGATAGGCTGCTTTTAAAATCATTAAACGAACAAATACCAGTTGAGATGATTTACATCTCCTCTTCCAAACAAATTTCACAACGGAAAATCCTCGTGACTCATATTAATGATACAACCATTCGTGCTTATTGCTATTTACGAAAACAATCGAGGCTATTTAAAATTGAAAATATATTATCAGTTATGGCGATAAAACAATTTCGTGAACTAGGTTAATTACAAGGCTCAGAAGAAACATGACCAATGTTTCTTCTGAGCCTTTTTTCATATGTCATATGGGACTTCCAATAACTTTCATTTACTTTTATACTATTTTAAGATAATATCATTTTATGTCTTTTTTCGCTTAATCTTTTTCGAAAAGAGCGGGGGACCCGAACGTAGGCTTTAAATCTATTGGGGTGAATTCTAAGTCGAAAGGGCTCATGTTTCCAGTCCTAACCCGTCAGCTAACCCCGTCAGCGCCTTTAAGGGAACAGAACACTATATTTTTTCTGTACAACAGACACTTTAGGTGTCTATTTTTCATACAGAAAAGGGATGCTTGTTTCCCTTACCGAGACTTTTTATTTTCCACATAAAAATACAAAAAGGTAAGGAGATGTTTATGAAAAAAATTAGTTTAGCTACTCAAATATTTATCGGGCTTGTCCTCGGAATTATCGTCGGTGCCATCTTTTTTGGAAATCCAACAGCAGCCTCATACCTACAACCTATAGGCGATATCTTTCTCCGCTTAATTAAAATGATCGTTATTCCAATCGTCTTATCTAGTATTATTGTTGCTGTTGCTGGAGTTGGAGACTTTAAGCAATTGGGAAAAATCGGTGGTAAATCAATCCTTTATTTTGAGATTATTACGACCATCGCGATTATCGTTGGAATTGCATCAGCGAATATCTTCCATCCAGGTTCAGGTGTCGACAGGAGTCACCTACAACAAACAGATATTAATAGCTATGTTGAAACAGCTGAAACGCAAGAAACTAGCCATTCATCACTGATTCATACGATTGTTGAAATCGTACCGACTAATCCTATCGCTGCCATCGCAGAAGGAGATATGTTAGCGGTTATTTTCTTCTCGCTTATTCTTGGTTTAGGAATATCAGCGATCGGAGAGAAAGGAAAGCCAGTTCTTGCTTTCTTCCAAGGTGTAGCCGATGCGATGTTTTGGGCTACAAACCAAATTATGAAATTTGCTCCATTCGGAGTTTTCGCTTTAATTGGTGTTACCGTATCTAAGTTTGGACTTTCTTCCCTCGTTCCACTTGGAAAACTTGTCCTAACAGTATACGGTACGATGATTTTCTTCATTGTCGTTATCTTAGGACTTGTTGCCAAAATGGCGGGATATAGCATCTTTAAGTTAATCAAACTATTAAAAGACGAATTGATCTTGGCTTTCTCAACTGCAAGTTCTGAAACAGTTCTGCCAAAAATTATGGAGAAAGTTGAAAAAATCGGATGTCCGAAGCATATTGCATCTTTCGTTATTCCAACTGGTTATTCCTTTAACCTTGATGGTTCTACCTTGTATCAAGCCTTAGCAGCGATTTTCATTGCACAAATGTACGGAATTGATATGAGTATTGCAGATCAAATTTCTTTGATGCTCGTGTTAATGGTTACATCTAAAGGAATTGCTGGTGTGCCAGGAGTATCCTTTGTCGTATTACTTGCAACGTTAGGAACAGTTGGTTTGCCAATCGAAGGCTTAGCCTTTATCGCTGGTATTGACCGTATTCTTGATATGGGACGTACTGTCGTTAATGTTATTGGTAACTCACTTGCAGCGATTGTCATTTCAAAATGGGAAGGGCAATTCAATCCTAAAAAAGCAGAAGCCATTGAAAAAGCTTCCTAATATATAATGAAGAAAGTCAGGATCCATATGATCCTGACTTTCTTTTATTTAAGCTTTGCTACAACCGGCTTACCCATATCCTCTTTCTTATAAAGATATTGAAGAGCAATTAGTAATGCAAAAGCAACTAGGCCAACGATATCAGAAATCGTTTCAGGATAAATCAAGCAAATACCTCCGATAAATCCAATAATTCTTTCAAGCCAATTTAACTTCCTTAGCCAATAACCCACTGTAGCAGCCCCAATACACATCATACCCGCAAAAGCCGTAAAGACTACCCATATGACGTATGTCCAAGTTGTATCAATCATTAATATTTCTGGCGATAAGACAAAAATATACGGAATGATAAACGCCGCAATGGCTAGTTTAGAAGATTCGATTCCGGTCCGAATCGGTTCTCCACCAGAAACACCTGCTGCAGCAAAAGCTGCTAACGCCACAGGAGGCGTAATGTCAGCAATAATGCCGAAATAGAACACAAATAAGTGTGCAGATAAATCAGGTACACCTAATAAAATGATTGCTGGTGCAGCAATCGTAGACGTAATAACGTAATTTGCTGTCGTTGGTGAACCCATTCCAATAATTAATGATGTAATCATTGTTAAGAATAAGGTAGGAATCAAATATCCACCTGCTAAATCAAGAAGCCCGTTTGCCATTTTTAATCCTAAACCAGTTTTTGTAACAACTCCAACGATAATCCCTGCAGCAGCACAGGCAACAGCTACGCCCAGTGCAGAACGTGCACCATCCACAAGAGCATCAATAAAGTCCTTAACACCCATTCGTGTAGCTTTCTTAAACGCACTTACTACGACACAGACAACGATGGACCATAATGCAGCACGAGTGATACTCATACCAGACATCATTAAGAGAACAACCACAATAATCGGAATCAATAAATAGATATTTTTCAATACTTCTTTTTTATCAGGCATTTCTTCTTTCGTTAACCCTCGTAGACCAATTTTCTTTGCCTCAAAATGGGTCATAATCCAGATTCCTGCAAAATAGAGTACTGCCGGAATGGCTGCCGCTTTCGCAATATCCCAATAGGTGATGCCACCACCAATGAATTCGACCATTAAGAATGCAGCAGCTCCCATAATTGGCGGCATGATTTGTCCACCTGTAGAGGAAGCCGCCTCTACTGCTCCCGCGAATTCTTTCTTGTATCCTAGATTTTTCATCATCGGTATTGTGAATGCACCTGAAGTGACTACGTTCGCAACGGAGCTTCCACTAATCGTTCCTTGAAGAGCACTCGAGAAAACAGCTACCTTGGCTGGCCCTCCAATACTTCTACCTGCAACAACAATTGATAGGTCATTAAAGTACTCCCCTACTCCCGTTTTAATAAGGAAGGAACCAAAGAGCAAGAAGAGAAAAATATAGGTAGATGAAACTGCTAATGGTGTACCTAGAATCCCTTCAGTTGTATAAAACATCGTTTGCACAAGCCTGTCTAATTCAAGTCCACGATGCGCTAGGAACCCAGGCATATTCTGACCAAATAAGGCGTATACCATAAAAATAACAGCGATAATCGTGATTGGTAGGCCAACAGCACGTCTAGTAGCTTCTAAGACTAGTAAAATAGCAAGTAAGCCGATATAAAAATCAACTGTAGTCAATTGTCCGACTCTCATGACAAGTTCATCAATTTTAAGAGGCCAATAAGCACCAATCACGACTGACAAGCCCGCAAGGATCATGTCATACCATGCTACTTTGTGTTTATTTTTCCTCTTCTTTCGATTAGCAGGAAATAAAAGAAATACAAGTGCTAGGGCAAATCCTAAATGAATCGTACGCTGTAATTGGGCTGTCAGAACTCCAAAAATAGAAGTATAAAGCTGGAATAAAGAAAACGCTAAGAGACCAATAATCGTAACCCAGCGTAAGATTCCAGTTAGCTTTCGCGTCCCTGCTTCTGGATCATATTTTTCCATTAATTCTTGTTGTTGCTCCAGCGTCAAATATTCTTCTTTATTTATCAAGGATGTTCGCTCCTTTCAGTCGCTGTAAAAGATTTATTCTTTTGAATTTGATTCGTACCCATGTTCCTGGTTCAATATAGTTCGATAAGGGATATTCCCTATCTTCAAAGATAATCTTGTGATTCGCTCTTACCTTTCCAGTTCGGAGATCAAAATAAGGAAAAACTCGATTCATATTTTTTATGTAATAGATTCCATTCTTCTCCTCAAAAGTTTCTCCCTCCCCTGCCTCTGATGGCATGCCAATAGCAAAATCTTCAAATTGTAACTCAAATTGTTTAAGTTGTCCATCTGTACTGACTTGATAGCTTTCTACTACATCAGATAAATGAATGGAGTGAGTATATTTGATTTGAAAAGCTTGTTCTTTTTTTGAAGGGAGGTAGGCTAACACTTTTTCTGTGTTCTGATATTCGAAGACAAGCGCTTCCTTTATCGGCATGAATACTAATGTAGTTATACCAAAAATGAGGATGAAAAAAATGATGATTCCCTTTCTCCACTTCTTCACGTGAATCCCACCTATAATGGTGCCTCAAATCTCACCACTTAACGAAAGTTGACCGGCTTAAAAACCATTTCTTTGGTTCTATCGCCGGTCATATTTGCTAATATTAATTGAGGTTCAAAAATTAATATCCTTTTTCGTCGAAGTATTTTTGAGCTCCTGGATGAATGTCAATTCCAGCGCCTTCCTTAGCCTTCGCAGGATCAATTACTTTTGCCTTTGCATGCGTGACTTTATCTAGATTTTCAAAAATGGCCTTTGTAATTTCATACACAGCATCTTCTGAAAGATCGCTCGTTACAACAAGCATTGCCGAAACAGCAACCGTAGGAACTGATTCTGTTAAACCATAAGTACCTGAAGTAACCTCATCTTTGATGTAGTATGGATACTTTTCCATTAACGCATCAATTTTGTCTTGTTCTAATGGAACAATTACTACGTCTGTTGTTGCAGATAAACTCTCAACAGCACCAGCTGGTGTTCCAGCCGTAATGAATGCTGCATCAATTGTTCCATCTTGAATTCCTTCTGTAGACTCAGCAAAATCTAAGTCTTGCTTTTTGATATCATCTAATGTTAATCCATGGACTTCCAAAATTTGTTCAGCATTTAATGCCGTACCAGAACCTGGAGCACCAATGGATACTTTTTTACCTTTTAAATCTTCAACAGTCTTAATTCCTGATTTCGCAGTTGTTACAATTTGGATCGTTTCAGGATAAAGAGTTCCAATCGCTTGAACATTTTCTACTGCATTCCCTTCAAACATCGCTGTTCCTTCTTTTGCATAAGAAGCAATATCTGTTTGAGAGAAAGCAACCTCAGCATCCCCTGCTTTAAGAGTTGTCATGTTTTCAGCTGATGCTCCCGTTGTTTGAGCAGTTGCAGTGATTCCTGTTTCGTCCGTAATAATATCAGCAAACGAACCACCTAACGGATAATATGTACCACCAGTACCACCTGTTAGAATGCTGATGAATTCTGGTAATTCTGCAGAATCTCCTTCACCGCCAGTGCCCGCAGTTTCTTCATTTTTACTACCACAAGCTGCTAGGAACATCGATAGTGCTAATATCAGGATCGTTATCAAAAGAAAACCTTTTTTCTTCATTCCTTTTCCCCCTTTTTTAATTTTCATCGTTTTCTATTTTATCACAATATTATGTACATTTGTCAAATTAGCTTACAATACCAACTATACACAGAGTAATCCTTCGAAAATCACTCCTATTAAAAACTCTTTTGCTTAAGATTTTTTATGGCTTCAAAAATGTATTTCCCCTATTCCTATGATAAAATCTAGATTAACTATTACTATCCTGAGACACAGGAGGAATTTTCATTGATTGCGACTAAAGGTAAAATTACTGAACACTTTTTTGAAAGCAAGGAATTAAAAGAAACGATTCAGCTTCTTATCTATTTACCTGAATCATTTTCACCCTTATACAAATATTCTTTATTGATTGCCCAAGATGGTCGTGACTATTTTCAGCTTGGACGAATTGGCCGTGTCGCTGATGAGCTTATGAAAGATGGCGAAATTGAAAACCTTATCATAATTGGGATTCCATATAAGGACGTACAGGATCGTCGAAAAAAATATCACCCAGACGGGGAGCAAAACGCTGCTTATATTCGATTCTTAGCGAAGGAGCTTGTTCCATTTTTAGACGAGCAATTTCCAAGCTATCAAATGGGTATGGGACGTGCACTTATCGGGGATTCTCTAGGGGCAACAGTATCTCTAATGGCTGCCCTACAATTTCCACATACTTTTGGAAAAGTAATTCTACAGTCACCTTATGTGAATGACGAAATAATCGAAGCTGTTGTGGATTTCACTCAACCACATTTATTATCCTTGTACCATATTATTGGGAAAGAAGAGACTGAGGTAAAGACGACATCCAATATTATGGAGGATTTTTTAACACCAAACCGTGAACTAAATATTGTAATCGAAAGTAAGGCTTTCCCATACTTCTATGATGAATTTGAAGGAAACCATACTTGGACCTATTGGCAGCCGGATATCAAACGAGCTCTAAGAAGGATGTTTTCTATTTGAGAAGAAACTCTGAAAATTTGATATAATAATTACAATCGTTTACATACTATTAACTTGGGGGTTTTGCTATGAAATACGGAATTGTTATTTTTCCATCAAAAAGTCTGCAAGATAAAGCAAATTCTTATCGAAAAAGATACGACCCGCATTACGCACTCATTCCTCCACACATCACGCTCATTCATACATTTGAAGAAAGTGATGAACAAATCAAGGAAATAGCTGAAAAATTAAGAGAAGCAGCGAAACGATTTTCACCTTTTCAAATCAATGTCACAAAATTTAGTTCGTTTCAGCCTGTCAATAATGTGATTTATATGAAAGTCGAGCCTTCTCATGAAATCGTGGATCTTCATGAAGGTCTCAGTTATCTCTTAGCGAATCATCCACAAGAATATGCCTTCGTCCCTCACATCACGGTTGGGCAAAAACTATCAAACGACGAGCATTCTGATGTGTATAGTTCCTTAAGATTACAGCCGATTAATAACGAAGATACGGTCGATCGTTTCCACCTTCTCTATCAGCTTGAAAATGGCTCATGGACGGTATACGAAACATTTCGTCTAGGAAAGGAATAAAGAAAAGTGAAGCTTAAATTAGTTGCAGATGAACAAGAATTAAAAGAAGCATATCGCGTACGAAAAATCGTCTTCGTTGACGAACAAAAGGTTCCAGAGGAAGAAGAAATTGATCACCTTGAAGCAGAATCAACACACTTTATCTTATGGGATGATCATGACCCGATCGGTGCAGGCCGATTCCGCGTTGTCGAGGGCTATGGAAAAGTAGAAAGAATTTGCGTCTTACAAGAGAAACGCAAAGGCGGAGCAGGAAAAGTAATTATGGAAGGAATCGAGGAATATGCGAAGAGTCGTGGACTTAATAAATTGAAGCTCAACGCTCAAACTCATGCCATTCCTTTTTATAGCAAGTTAGGTTATGAAGTCATTTCTGAAGAATTTCTCGATGCTGGTATTCCACATAAGACTATGATAAAGGAAATTTAATATGTAAAAATGAGAGCTTCCGAATAAGGAGCTCTCATTTTTCATCTAATACGATAATTTCACGAAAAGTCCTTTTCATATTTTTACTAATTTTCCTCATACTACTAGAGAATAACTATTTTAGAGAACGAGGGAATTTACTGTGGAATTTGTTCAGATTTTTTTGGAACTTATTTTTGGCTATATTGCTCTATTTGTTTTAACGAAAGTGATGGGGAAAACACAAATCACTCAAATTACGCCTTTTGATTTCATTTCTGCGCTTATTTTAGGAGAATTAGTGGGCAATGCCGTTTATGATAAAGAAATCACAATTTCCAAAGTAATCTTTGCAGTCATCGTTTGGGGACTACTCATTTTTGTAACCGAGATTCTTACCCAGAAAAAAAAGGGTCTTCGGAAACTATTAGAGGGGGAACCTTCCATCGTTATCCGCAAAGGAAAAATCGATTACATAGTCTTAAAAAAAGCCCATCTTGATATTAATCAGCTCCAACATCTTCTGAGAGCAAAGGGGATATTCTCAATCCGTGAATGTCAATACGCTATTTTAGAAACAGATGGAGCGATTAGTGTGTTGAGAAAGTCAAGTTATTCTTCTCCCACACTACATGATTTGAACCTCCCCCTCTCCAATGTCACACTTCCGGTAACCTTAATTATGGATGGACAGGTTGAGCTCGATAATCTACAAATGATTGAATGGGACCAGGATAAATTATTTAACGAAATAAGAAAACATGGAGTTCACTCCGAAAAAGAAGTCCTATATGCAGAATGGAAAGAAGGAGAGCCGTTACACGTTCAAACGTACTAGATCTCTCCCTATATACATTCATTGATATATCTTCCCTTACCAGTTAATTCACTATATATTTCTTCCACTTTGCTCCGACTGCTCATTTTAGGCAGATCGGAGCTCTTTATATTGATTTGTTTCATCTGAACCATATCCTGCTCCCTTGCATGATTTAATTTAGCATTAGTAGCCGGCTTCGTTCGTCCAACTGGAATAATTTGAAAAGGGTCATAGCCATTACCTAGCTCTCGCTCTGCATACTGACTGTATTGAAAATTCGGGATTGGTGCGATGTAACCCATTTTTCTCCCTCCATATCCTTTAGGAAATATAAAACAAATTCAGACAGTGTCTTTAGATTATTTATATGATTTGATATGATAGAGTTTGCGTGATTTTGATTTAATTGAGGGGAATTTTATGAATACAGCTCTGTTTGATAAAAAAATGATTTACATAAACCAATTACATAGAGAGCATTATCAAATGATTCATGATGCAGGCAAAAAAGGAAAACTATTTTGTCCTGTTTGTGAAGAACCTGTTCGGTTTTATTTAGGGATTGAAAACGAGCCTCACTTCTTTCATCTGAGTAAGGGTGCCTCTTGTCGGGATCCAATACAGACAAATGAAGAGCAGGTTAGTGAAAAGACCGAATATGTGGAGCGAAATGGTTTTAAGATTCCTGTCTCCCGCTCTATTACTACAGTTGAGCAACGCACCGAATTTAAAAATCCCCAACCCGTTAAAAAGGTTCCGGTATTTACTGATTCCACTAAGAGCCAAGCAACAGTCACAAGTCCATATATAGAAGATTTACGAAAGCACCAATTTGCTTTAGATGCCAATCAATTGGAAGCGTTACTTCACACTGAGGGACCTCTTCTCGTCATCGCTGGTGCTGGCAGTGGTAAAACTCGAGTACTGACTGCTCGAACAGCCTATATGATTCACGAGAAAAAAATCGATCCTCAATCGATTATGCTTGTCACGTTTACAGCGAAAGCAGCAGCGGAAATGAAACACCGTCTACAAACATATCCAAAAATGGAGAACTACAATATCGGAAAGCTACTCGCAGGTACCTTCCATAGTATTTTTTATCGAATCTTATCATTCCATGATCGAAATCGATGGAGCTCGGACAAACTTTTAAAAAAAGAGTGGCAAAAGGAACAAATTATTAAGGATGGCGGAAGAGAATTAGAGCTAGATGAAAAAGAATTTGCTTACGATTTAGCCATTCAACAAATTGGTTTTTGAAAAAATTTTTGATCCTCCCTTCTCAGGTGCGGCCAGAATCTCCATGGGAGGAAAAGGTTGCATTTTTGTACAACCATTATGAGAAAAAGAAGGAAGAAAAAGCTCTCTTCGATTTTGATGATATGCTTGTTGGCTGCTATCACCTTTTCCAAGAGAATCCTAGTATTCTTGCAGCCTATCAAAATCGCTTTCAATACTTTCTTATTGATGAGTTCCAAGACATTAATAAAGTCCAGTATGAGTTAATTCGTTTGCTCTGTGCCTCAAAGAATATATGTGCAGTTGGCGATGATGATCAATCTATTTATTCATTTCGAGGAAGTGACCCGCATTACCTGCTAGAATTTGAGAAAGATTATCCAAATGCGAAGATTGTTGTACTCAATGAAAATTATCGTTCTACCCATGAAATTGTTGCGACTGCCAATGCGGTGATTAAGAAAAATAAAGAGCGTCGACCGAAGGAAATGAAAGCCCAATTTTCATCTCCGGCTGTACCAACTCTCTTCTATCCTTTTGATGAGGAAGAAGAAGCGACGATGATCATTCAAGACATTCAGGAAAAAATTGCAGCAGGATATGAGCCTCAGGATTTCGCCATTCTTTTTCGGACAAACACTGGGAGCCGGGCCGTCTTTGAGCGATTAGCCAATTCTAGTCTTCCATTTCGAATTGACCAGGATGCAGAACCTTTTTATGAAAGATTTATCGTCAAAGGAATGCTCTCCTTCCTTCGTCTGGCTTTAAACGAAGATGATCAGGACGCTATTCGCAATGTTCTCCCTGTATTGTTTGTGAAAAATAATGTACTTCAAGATTTAAAAGCCGACAGTATTCTCAAAGACTGTAGCATGTTGGAGTGCTTAAGCGAGGTTAAAACCGGATTTGCTTTTCAGGAGAGAAAATTAAAGAAACTTGTGTCTGTCATTCGTTCGATTCGTGGACTGACACCTCCTACCGCCATTGAAACAGTTGAAAAAGAGCTTGGTTACGGTGATTTTATTAAAAAAAAAGGAAACGAAGGAAACAAGCTGGATAAAGGCTCCGATGACGTGCGTGATCTAAAAGTCGCTGCCCGTGGCTTTCAAACCCTTCTTGATTTCTTAGAGCATGTTAATCATATGACTGCCATGAATAAAGAAATGAAGAATATAAGTAAGGGATTAGCGAATGCTATTACATTAAGCACGATCCATCGTTCCAAAGGATTAGAGTATAAAATTGTCTATATCATCAGTACGGTTGATGGTAGCTTTCCACATGACTATGCTCTCGACTCTTATCGAAACGGTGATGTGTCACCTCTTGAAGAAGAAAGACGCCTTCTCTATGTGGCCATTACACGAGCAATGGAACAACTATATATTTCGGTTCCAGATAAAAGGCGTGGAAAAAATGCTCATCCTTCGCGGTTTTTAGCACCAGTGAAGTGATAAATATGGCTGTCTTTACACTGGTGTTTATATCTTAGTTTTCATGAGAACAATCTTTGGGTCGATTACTTGAATAGTGTCTTCATGAATTCGTCATGAAGACAACTTTTTTCAAATGCCTATCTACAGTGTCCGCATGAACTCGTCATGAAGACAACTTTTTTCAAATACCTATCCATAATGTCCGTATGAACCTCTCATGAAGACAACTATTTTCATAATCCTATCAACAGTGTCCGCATGAACATTTCATGAAGACAACTTTTTTCATAATCCTATCAACAGTGTCCGCATGAACCCGTCGAGACCAGCAAAAAAAGAAGCCATCCCAAAATATCTAATTTTTTTGGGACAGCTTCTTATATTACTTATTTCTTATTCAGCATTTTAGAAATGGTGTTAAAATCAAGTTGTTTGCCATCGTTAACGATGGATTTAACAATCTTATCTTCCGTTTCCTTATTGACTGGCTTATGAGCGATTTGGGACACTCTTCTAATTACACTTCGAACCGTCTTTTCATCCTTGAAATTCGCGTTTTGTAGTGAATTGGCTAATTCAAAAACATCCTTCATATTGACGCCTGTTTTCTTTTCAATATTTTTAAAGAAATTATTATCCATACTGTTAAACTACGCCTCCTTCTTAAGCTAATTCTATTTTATGAATGGAGCTTAAAAAGGTGATATCGTATTAAAAGGAAAGGCTTAAGTCATATGGGAAACACCACAAAAAGATAGCGTTTTCAAATTATTCAACATCGTTTTGTATAGATTGTTTATTTTCTTCGAAAAAAACCTGATGTTAAAATCCTAAAACCGATTTTAACGTAGAAATAGCTATTTTGTGCTCATTTATTAAACTTGCATGCTTATTTTTTTCAAAAATAATTTGCTCTTTTCTCATCCACTAAGGTATCTCTTACTCTAGATGAGTAATGAAGTTTGAGAAAAGAGCTCTATTTAATTAACCAGCCTCCATCGACTAGCACATCAGACCCCGTCATATACGATGCTTCTTCGGAAGCAATGAACGCGATCACATTAGCAATTTCTTTTGCTTTTCCAATTCTTTTTAAAGCAGTATTTCGCTCAATCGCTTTGACAAATTTATCATTTTGTAGCCCTTGTTCTGTCAATGGAGTTTCGATGAAACCTGGTGAAACAGAATTCACGCGAATCCCGTATGGAGCTAGTTCAAGTGCAAGAGCACGAGTGAAGTTAATGACACCAGCTTTAGCAGCACTGTAATGAGGAAGAAATTGGCCAGCTTGATGACCCGATAATGACGCGACATTAACGATTGCTCTTCCCTGCAGTCCATTTTCATCCTTAGCTTTTGTGACCATGAGATTTCCTAGCATTTTAGATACTAGAAAGACACTCCGTAAATTCGTTTTTTGTACATCATCCCAATCTTCCTCAGTTGTATCTAGTATTTTGGAATTCTTGGCTCCGCCTGCATTATTAACTAGAATATGAAGGTCACCAAAATGAATATTAATGTAATCTGCCAACTCTTTTACCTCCTCTTCATCCGTCACGTCCGCAGGAAAAATTTCCGCCATAGGGATTCTTTTTGTTCTATTAATCTCATTTGCCACAGCCTCTAATTTGGATTTCGTTCTTCCCACAAGGACAACTCTAGCTCCTTCTCCAGCCAAACGAATGGCTACTTCCTTGCCAATTCCACTTCCGGCCCCAGTAATCAGTGCAATTGTTTGTGAAAACCTCATCCTCCACACCCCTTTAGTTGTCCTTCTTACTTCCTTAATATAAAATTTACTCTCTTTTTTAATGATTAATGTCAAAAACATAATTAAAGCTACTTGTAAAAAGTTTGTTAAAATCCTAATGCCGATTTTAACGTAGAAATATATAATTTGTGCTTAAGATCTTGTGAGCATGTTTTTTTCTCACAAATTTAAGATATACGTAAAATATAAACAAACTTCTTTTATGTTCTAGTCGTAAAAGCTACAGCGTCTGAAAAAAAACAATTAAAAAAGAAATGCCGTTCAATTAACGGCATTCCTCCTGACTTGTTTGCTAATTATTAGTTGTAGAAGCTAGCTCCAACAATAATTAACAAAATAAACAATACAACGATTAGTACGAAGGTTGAACCTCCATAGCCACCGCCGCCATAACCGTAGCCACCATAGCCACAGCCTCCATATCCGAAGCCCATATATGTCACCTCGCTTTAATGGTGTCACAAGTAACATATGTGGGACACAAAAAAAGTGTATAGGCTTCATGGCAGAATTGGCTTGTTTACACTTCTAATTATCCCTTTGGTTTAAAGAATAGGGCTCCGAGAAATGCAAAGACAATGGCAGCTGAAATCCCTGAGCTAGTGACTTCAAACATCCCCGTTAAAACACCCACTAAACCATGTTGTTCCGCTTCCTGTAACGCACCATGGACGAGCGTATTCCCAAAGTTCGTGATCGGAACCGTTGCTCCCGCCCCAGCAAAATCAGCTAATGGTTCGTATAAACCCAGACCATCTAGGATTGCTCCTAACACTACAAACAAGCTTAACGTATGCCCTGGAGTTAATTTGGCCACATCGAACAATAGCTGTCCGATCACACAAATAAGTCCACCAATCACAAATGCCCAGAAAAACATAGGTAGCATGCGGCACCCTCCTTTTAAATGTCCATCTCAATGGCAACGGCATGAGCAATACAAGGAATACTTTCACTCTGTTGATACGTCAGTGGCGATAACAAAGCACCTGTAGCAACAACAAGAATTTTCTTGTAAGTCCCTTTCATCATTTCCTTTATGATATGTCCGTACAATACAGAAGCTGAGCAACCTGCTCCACTCGCACCAGCCTGAACGGGCTGATCCTCTTTATAGATCAAGATCCCACAATCTTGAAACTTCTCTCGTTCAAAATTGATCCCGTTTTTTTGTAAAAGTTCATACGTAACATTCTGACCAATCCTTGCCAAATCGCCTGTCAAAATTAAGTCGTAATAGTCCGGGTCTAGATTCATATCCTTAAAGTGAGCCGTAATCGTATCAGCAGCAGCTGGTGCCATTGCTCCTCCCATGTTAAAAGGATCCGTCATTCCAAGGTCGACAACTTTCCCAATTGTTGCCGAGGTGACGACTGGCAGCCCCCTTTCATTTTCATGTTTTTTTACTAAGGCAGCACCAGCACCGGTAACAGTCCATTGGGCAGTTGGTGGCTTTTGTCCTCCATATTCCGTAGGATAGCGAAATTGCTTTTCCGTAGCCGCATTATGACTAGAAGCTCCTGTTAAAATATAGTCCGCTCCCCCGTAATTAATCAAAAAGGATGCTAGAGCAAGTCCCTCCATCGAAGTAGAGCAAGCACCGAAAATACCTAAATAGGGTAACTCGATATTTCGAGCCGCTAAACTGGAAGGAGTAATTTGATTAATTAAATCCCCCGCAATAAAGAAATGAACATCATCTTTTTTCTTGTTGGCTTTTTCTAGAGCAGTTTGCGCTGCCTCCTCCATCAACACACGCTGCGCTTTCTCGTAGGAGTCCTCTCCCATCCATAAATCGTCATGGAGAATATCAAAATCAGCTGCAAGCCTTCCATTCGCTTCAAAAGGCCCTCCTGATGCACCCGTTGAAACGATCACCGGTTTATTGGCAAAGACCCAAGTTTGCTGTCCTTTACGCATTAAATAACCCCCCATTTAATGAGAAGTGTCTTGATTAAAGCCACAATAAACGCGGAAAATACGCCAAATAAAATAACGGAACCCGCTAATTTGAACATATTGCCACCAACCCCAAGAACAAAGCCTTCAGTCCGGTGTTCAATCGCGGCAGAAATAACTGCATTCCCAAAACCCGTAACAGGTACAGCACTACCTGCACCAGCAAATTGTCCAATATGGTCATAGACGCCAAATCCCGTTAAGAGCATTGAGAAAAAGACCATTGTGGCAACAGTCGGATTCCCCGCTGTCTGTTCGGTGAAATTAAAAAAGTATATGTAGAAATAGCTCACAGCTTGCCCGATTAAGCAGAAGAGACCACCTACAAAAAATGCTTTGATGCAGTTTTTTAGAACAGGTCTTTTCACTTCATACTTTTTTTCTAATGATTGATACTGCTGTTGCTCCTTTGATTGATTATCCTTATTCCCCATCGCCAAGCTCCTTTCATGTTAGCTCTTTCTTCATTTCGATAATCTCTTGTAGTTTTTTCTCTGCTTCCTTTCCTGAGTAATTCGAATCCTTCATGTTTTCCTCTAGCTCCACTGCTTCAAGGAAAATTTTATAATCGCTCGAGACGATGAAGTTTTCATCTGGGTATTTTTCCTCTAATAGCTTATTCATTTTCTTCTCTATTTTCTTCATGTGAAACCTTTGCATGTGCTTTACTTTATAAGCTACTAGAATATCCTCCTTACCCTTAACCACAGCGACATCGTAAAGTTCCTTGAAGCCCTCAATATCCTTTTCAACGGACTGAATGAGGTCTAATTCTTTCTTTGTATTTTTACCAATGGCAACAGGTGTAGGATTCGTTGTCTTAATTAATGAGATACCGCTCTCTTTCGGACCATCATTGTTACATCCACCTACAAGGACTGCGCTCATCATCATTAATAGAAATAAACACTTTCTCATTTAGGATTCCCTTCCTCCACTACATCTGTAAATTCCTTTATTATTTTCCTCTTCCTTTTCACAAAATATGAACCATTTCCATTAAATTTCTGCTTCCAATATTTTCTTCATGAAGAGAATATGTACAATTCTTATCCAAAATAAAAAGGCCAGCCAAAAGGCAAAAGCCCTATTGGAACAGCCTCTACTATGTTAAGTAAATTAAATCCGAAAACATCTTTAACTATCGAGAACTCTTCTTCCCACATCCACAGCCCTTTTTCTTTGTTGTCGTTTTAAGTGTTTTGTTTGCCTGAAGCGGTGGTAGTGGTCTGTTTTTATTTGTCATCGTGTTGTTTTGTACTCGCACGAACCTTCTCTCCCATCCTAATTAAATTTTCCCTAAACAAAAATCAGTAACGATATGATACATTATGCAACTTGATTAAAGCATGTATATGTCCTTTACCTAGTTTTTAAAAATACCCACATTTATGAAGACTGTATTCGTAAAGATTGTTGTTAAAATCCTACTTCCGTTGGCCAGCGGCCGATTTTAACGTATATATAGCTATTTGGTACTTCGTAATTAGATTGCATGTTTTTTTCTACGAAAAAAACTGGCTCTTTTCACATTGATTTGCGACTAATGATCTTTAAACAAAAGATAAATTCATTGTATTATCGCTTCAAAGCAACAAAGTATGAGATAAGAGCTTTTTTACAGCAATCTTTGTACAATTGTCTCTATAATCGCAGCAATTCCCGCAACTGCCAAAATGATTAAAATGGGTGTAGCGTAGGCAGGCCAGCCAAAATAAAATATACAGATTGCAAGTGTAGACCATATTCCAGTACACCAATAACAGCTCAACAATTCACCCATGAAATTCGTGTATATGCCTTTTTTCGGAACATAATAGACCTCTTCCTGTCCATCTTGGTTCACTTCAATTTCTTCCTCAAAAAATGGTGCTCTTAAAAATTCAGTAATTTTATCAAAAACAATCAGTCTTGTTAATCGGAAACTGGCCAAAGAGATAATCACTATCTCCATCCAAGAAATTGTCATTCTAGTCATCCCTTATCAATTAATTATTCTGCCCATTTTTAGGAAACAAGGCGTTTGTCCGTTACCCAAACGCCCTTATAGCAATATGTTATTAATGTAATATTACATCTAAGAAAATAAGGAGGAAAAACGAATGGGTTGTGGAAAAAATAACAACGACGTATTAGGCGTTAGTGGCGGCAACTGTGTATGTGAAGTTGTTCGTGCTATAAAAGACATCCAAGATGCAGCCGAAGATGTTTGTGAATGTCCTACTAATTGCTTCCAGGAACCTCTTGGTTCTTTAGTTAATCCAACCAAAAGGAATCGTGTAGATACTCGCGTATTTGTATTAAAGACAGCAGATGGTTCTCCTTTCCATGCATTCTTCAGAGAAGATAACTGTGCGTGCGTATCCATCTTCTTCCGCGTTGAAGAAGTCTTCGATAATTGCTGTGCCACTTTACGTGTCATCAAGCCAGTGAAACACGATCGTGAAGCAGTTGATTTAACAAAAGGTTGCTGCATTGATTTAGGTAAAGTTTGCGAAGTGGATCGTTTTGAAAGAACTGACGATTGCGTAACAGTTGACTTAAGCTGCTTCTGTGCAATTCAATGTATCGCTGATGTAGACTTAGACATTTGTGAAGACTAAAAAAATAATTCATTAGTCAAAAAGCCAGTCTGTTTCGACTGGCTCTTTCTGATCGAGCAATTTTCAACGAAACCCGATCATTTTTACTTCGTTCAGGTCTTGGATTGCAATGGTTACTTCCTTTTTATCAAAAAGTCGAATGACCACTTCATGCGCATTTTTCTCAATTAAGATTCCTCGTAGCGTCCCGTTTTCTGTTGTGAAATTACATGGAATCGGAGGTAATTGAGGAGGAAACCTTTCTAAGTAGTCAAGCTTTTCCACTAAGTCCATTTCTTTAAACGACTTAAGTCTTCTAAGACCAAGTCCCCCTCGGCTTGGTTCCTGCACAGTTTGTGCCTGCTCATAATCTTCTATCGTTTGTTGAACCTGCTTAGACGTTAATGTTATGTCTCTATTTTGGAATTCTTGTTCTAATGCTCCTCTACTTTTCCGTTCAATTCCAGCCTCTATTTTGGTTTCTTCTACAATCTTGTCAGCATTCTTGGCTGAAAAGGATTTCTGCATGACACCTTCAGGAGGTTGAAATCCTGGCTGATGTATATATAGTAGGGGCTCCCTTTTCTTCTGTTCCTTACTCAAATTGCTTGCACCTCCCCATACAATTGATTCTTTCTATATGTATGCCGAAGTGGTTATTTCGTTTCCAAGTGAGCCCTTATTTTTCAGATCAAAAAAGCCCACCCTTTTAAAAGGTGAGCTTGTTTTAATTAAAGAATATGATAACCAGAGTCAACGTGAAGGTTCTCACCTGTCATGCCACGAGATAAATCGCTGAATAGGAATAGAGCTGTGTCTCCAACCTCTTCAGGTGTTGTTGTTTTTCTTAAAGGAGCTTTCTCTTCGATTTCTTTTAGGATTGAATTGAAATCGCTAATTCCTTTTGCTGATAATGTACGAATTGGACCTGCAGAAATAGAGTTCACACGAATAGCTTGTGGTCCTAAATCATTTGCTAAGTATCTTACACTTGCATCTAGAGAAGCCTTTGCTACACCCATAACATTGTAGTTTTGTACTACACGCTCACCACCTAGGTACGTAAGCGTTACGATGCTTCCACCTTCTGTCATTAACCCTCTTGCCTCTTTAGCCACTGCTGTTAAAGAATAAGCACTGATATTGTGAGCTAGTAAGAACCCATCACGAGTTGTGTTCATATATTCGCCTTGAAGCTCTTCTTTATTAGCAAAAGCGATACAGTGAGCAACTCCATGGATCGTTCCTACTTCATTCTTGATTGTGGCAAAGCATTTCGCAATGTCTTCATCCACTGTTACATCACAAGGTAAAACAAGACAGTTATTGTCTTCTAATGAATCAACAAGTTCTCTTACGCTTTTTTCTAATCTTTCCCCTACATAAGTAAAAATCAAACGAGCTCCTGCATTATGAAGAGAACGAGCAATTCCCCATGCAATACTACGTTTATTTGCAACTCCCATTACGACTATATTTTTTCCTTCTAAAGAAAGTGTCATTTTAAAATTACCTCCGTTTTTTATACACATTTTTATTGAATATTGTTTTTTTCGTAAATGTCCTAATTTTTTTCTTCGAAAAAAATCTAAAGCCGACATTTACACCACCTATGTGGTTAATTGCTACAAATTCTTTGCACAGCACTTTTCGCCACCGCTTACTGTTTTTAAGAGGAAATATTACTATACATTTGACAAGTACTAACTAAAAGCAATAAGTTTTTTTCGTAAGAAAATAAATAATGTCCGCGAAAAGAGTCTCTTTATAACAAGTTATTAGTACCTACTACTAATTTTATCTTATTTTCTCCAAAAAGAAAAGCGGCAATACGTTTGAATCTATCAAATTTCAAAATGCATAGTCGCTACATTATGAAATGACTCAAGTACTGCCGCTTTTTATCATTTTTTTTAATGCTCTATTATTATCAATTGTTGATTTTTTGATTTTCGTCAGGTGTACCCACTGAACCGGAGAAATTCCGCTTATTTTGAAAAATTAAAGATTATTAGGTGAAATAGACGGAGATTTTCCGCTAATTGACCTAATAATCCTTAAAATCATGAAAAATGTATAGCCTAACCGGAAAAATTCCGCTTATTTATAGAGAAGTCGGTGAATTTCTTGATTTAACCGGAATTTTTCCGCCTATTTTTCAACGTAATAAATCACAAAGTCCACCTTTAACAAGAGTTCTCTAGCACCATTCACAAAACTCTAGTTCACGTTTTAGTTCATCCACATACTCTTTTGTACCAGTCACAATTAACCGGTCATTCAGTTGAAGCTCTGTGTCACCGTGTGGGACAATCGAATCCTTGCCACGGAAAATACGTACAAAGATGATATCCCCTGTAAAAGGAAATCTTCTGATCGACATACCATCAAATTGGTCATTCAACAGACGGATTTCGTAAAGTGCTGTCTCTTGGTTTGTCAGAATGCTCATCACGCGTGGAGATTCTATTAAAGCCCGTAGAAGTGCTTTCGATGAATTATATACCGAATACACCTCAACACCTTCTTCTCTTAAGCCTTCCTCTAAGTCCGGACTTTCAATTCGGACAATAACACGCTCGACACCCTTTTCCTTGATGGCAATCGCAAGTGTTGCATTGATTTCATCATCACCAGTCGTAACAACTACTACATCTGCAGAGAACACATCTGTATCTTCCAATGCGTCGATTGAAAATTGCTCAATTTCCTGAATTTCGAATAAAGAATCGGCGATTTGCGCTCCCTCTTCCTTCGATTGTTTCGTGTGATACAACGTAGTTTCATACAAGGAAGACTTTAATTCACGGGAAATCGGCAAGGTTAGCTGGTTTGCTCCTATAAAAGCTACTTTTAGCTGTTTAGCTTCCACTCTTTCTCGTGGTAAAAGATTTTTAAAGACGATTGGTGTAATCACACATGTAATAACTGCTACTAGAATTAGAGTTCCACTCATTTCTGTAGTGAGAACACCCATCCGCTCTCCAATTGTTGCAGCAGCAATTACAAGGGATAATGTTGAGGTTAAAAGAAATCCTGATGCTATCACTGTTTTTGTATCATACCAAGCTTTTAAAACAGCGATTGGAATGAGCTTTGACACCAGTAAGGCAATGAGAAGAAGCGGGATTAACATCAGCATCTTCGGGTCACCAAATAATCGCCAAATATCTAAATCGACACCGACCATGACGAAGAAGATCGGAATTAAGAAGCCATAGCCAAAGGAATCAAGCTTATGAACAAGCTCCTGGTCAGGTGCCAAGAGAGATACCAACACCCCTGCTAAAAAAGCGCCTAGGATATTCTCTGCTCCAACAGTTTCGGAAATACCTACTAACAAAATAATTAAGGTAAATACAGCACGTGTTCCGATTTGGATGGTGCCAGTAGACATATTTTCAATTAGCTTATTCCCTTTAAATCTACGGCCTACAAAGTACAAAATAAGTCCGGCCCCAAAGAGAATCAGTAAAAGCCATGTATTTCCTTGTCCACCATCATAAAGAGATACGAAAACGGCTAGTAGGATCATTGTTACTAAATCGGCAATAACCGCGACAAGCAAAATGATTTGCCCAATATTCGTTTTCATTAAATGAGCTTCTTTTAAAGTTGGAACGACTACTCCTAATGAGATTGTCGAAATGATTAATGTCATCAAAAATGCATTATCAATGAAACCTGCGAGGACAAATAGATACGATAAGCCATAAGACACGATAAAAATGCCAATAAAGACAACAGAGGCGACAAAAAAGCCATTCGGTTCATCTTTTCCATTCGGTAGCTTTTCTTTTTTCTTATTCTTATTACTCGTAAAAGCAGAAAAATCGATCTCCAAACCACTCAAGAACATCAGAAAGATAAATCCTAAGGTTGAGAGTGTCTCTAACCACATATCCTCGTGAACGAGATTAAAGCCACTTTTTCCAATGATTAGTCCCATTAATATTTCTGCTACGACAACGGGAATAAAGTTGAGCTTGAAACGGTGAAGTAAGATCGGTGTTAAAAATGCGATGATGATCACAATAACTAAAGATGCAACGGAGGCACCATGTTCTTCCATTTCCAACTCCTCCTTTATCAACCAGAATGAAAATCTATTTTTTCATCAAGTTATATAATTACAGCTCTTTTCTCAAACTTAGTTGTTTTTGATACCAAAAATTAAAAGAGTTAAGCAATGCTTTCAAATATATCTAGCCTTAACAATGAGAAAAGAGCTTGCAAATCTGTTAAGAAGCATGAATAAGCTATTTCTACGTTAAAATCGGCTTTAGGATTTTAACAACAATCTCACAAAGGGATCCATAATTATTTATCCTACTAAAGCTCCTACTCATGATGCAAACAATAAGGTTGGATATAATAAGAAAAGCGGAAGGCGCCTACGGTAGCTAGATTTTTTAAATTGTACTTAACAAAGGAGTCCCAGATGAAACTTGATATTATTGGAGATATTCATGGTTGTTTTGATGAATTTCAAGAATTAACAAAAAGGCTAAATTATGATTGGTCACGTGGTATCCCTATTCACCCTCAAGGTCGGCGACTTGCTTTTGTCGGAGATTTAACCGATCGGGGACCAGAGTCACTTAAAGTCATTGAAGTCGTTTGGAGGCTCGTGATAAAAGAGAAACTGGCTCTTTATACACCTGGCAACCACTGTAACAAACTTTATCGCTATTTCTTAGGGAACAAAGTTCAGGTAACACATGGGTTAGAAACAACTGTGGCAGAATATGAAGCACTTACCTCAAAGAAACAAAAGCAAATAAAAGAGATGTTTATCGAATTATATGAGCAGAACCCTTTGCACCAAGTACTAGATAATGGAAATCTGGTCATTGCACATGCAGGTATTCGAGAGGAGTATATTGGAAAGGAAAATTCAAAGGTAAAAACATTTGTCCTGTACGGAGACATTACGGGAGAAAAGCACCCAGATGGCTCTCCGGTACGACGTGATTGGGCGAAACACTACAAAGGAAACAGAACCATTGTTTACGGTCATACACCTGTAAAAGAGCCAAGAGTAATCAACAATACATACAATATCGATACTGGGGCTGTCTTTGGTGGCAAATTGACAGCTCTCCAGTATCCAGAAATGACATTGGTCTCTATTGCATCAACCATGCCTTTTGTGGCAGAAAAATTCAAAGAGATTTTATAGTAATTCTCTCATATCATCAGCCAACTCGATCTCAAAACTGAACTCACGCATTTCAATCGGATGGTTAAAGGTAAGCTTTGAACAGTGAAGAGCTTGCCTTTTTATACGTGAAGTTTCCCCTCCATACAAGTCATCCCCTAATAATGGATGACCAATATATGATAGATGCACTCGTATTTGATGTGTTCTGCCTGTTTCTAATTGAAGCTTCACATGGGCAAATGTAGAATATTGTTTGAGGACCTCAAAATGCGTACAAGCATATTGTCCACCATCTTGCACTTCTCTTTCAATGATGCTGTCACTTTTTCTCCCAATGTTTTTTTCGATCGTACCTTTTGTTTCGAAAAAAATCCCTTCGGCTAATGCCTCATAATTCCGTTTTAAAGTGCCTTCTTTTTGCTGCTTACTCATCAAATGATGGATATGGCGATGCTTCGCAATCAGTACAAGTCCAGAAGTGTCTCGATCTAATCTCGTCACAATATGAACGGTTGTTTCTAATTCTATTTTCTTGTAGTACCCAATAATGGCATTAGCTAAGCTTCCGCTTGGATGTTCACGAGATGGAATTGTGCTCATTCCAGCGGGCTTATTAACGACGATAACATTATCATCCTCATATAAAATATGAAGGGGGATATTTTCCCCCTCCATCGATTCACTTATTGATTCCGGTGGGAACTCAACGAGGAGTATGTCCCCTTCACTCAATGGTTTTCGAACTGTAACATCTTCCCCATTAAGCTTAATAGTGCCACCAGAAAATTTAATATCTGTTAGGGCTGCCTTTGAAATTTCCTGTTCCTTCAAAAAAGCTCGTATGAGTTTGCCGGCATCAGCCCTTTGAATTTTCCACTCTAATGTAAATTTAGACAATCTACATACTCCCTTACTCGTGTTAGTCAGAAATAAATGAATCACGAACCCTTTTCCAAAACGGAAATGGTCTGAACCTTGCAAAACGAATTTTCTCGTCTGCCACTCGAAATTGAATAGACTTTACATCCTTATGGAGTAAGGTTAAATGGTCAACCGTCATCTGAAAATCAGGATTGTTAACTGGCTTCAGCATACAAGTGTGATGAGCTGGTAAGACCAATGGCGAACCAACTGTCCGGAATACACGGTTATTGATTGAAGCCATTTCAGCTAGTTGAATAGCTGGGATCGATGGGTGAAGAATCGCTCCGCCCAACGCTTTATTATAAGCCGTACTACCTGATGGAGTGGATAAACATAAGCCATCCCCACGAAAACGTTCGAACAGCTGGCCTCTTATTTCAACATCCATCACAAGGGTTGCATCTACACTTTTTACAGTAGATTCATTCAAGGCTAAATAACGGCTTTCCTTTCCCCCATGTGAATAGCGAACAATTACTTCAAGAAGTGGGTATTCTACGACCTGATACGGGGTTTTAGCAATCGCAATCACTAACTTCTCGATCTCCTCAGGTGTCCAATCGGCATAAAACCCTAAATGCCCTGTATGAACCCCAACGAAAGCCGTTTTATCTAGTCGATTTTTATAACGATGAAAGGCGTAAAGAAGCGTTCCATCTCCACCAACAGAAATGACAATATCAGGCTTATCTTCATCATATACAAGATTGAAATCCTGTAAGTACGACCTCATTTTATGCATTAGTGTATTTGATTTTGAATCCCCTTTTGAAGTAATTGCAAAATTCATCATTTTGACTCCTCTATTTAATCGGCTATTTTATTTATTCTGAGTGTCCATTTAAATTGGTGAGTTCGCTGTTCTCATCTTGCTGTAATTCTTTTTTTCTCGTAAAAAAGGCTTGTGCTTCTTGAATTTCGCCCCTAATTAATGACATTTCCTCATCTAATCGGAAGGCTGCTTCCGCTGCCCTTTGTAAACGAAGCTGAATGTCCTCTGGAAACTGTCCCTTATATTTATAATTCAATGAATGCTCAATCGTTGCCCAAAAATTCATCGCTAATGTGCGAATCTGAATTTCCACAAGGATCTTCTTTTCTCCTGATACCATTTGAACAGGATAGCGAATGACAACATGGTAAGAACGATATCCGCTTTCCTTTTTATTAGAAATATAGTTTCTCTCTTCAACGATTTCAAAGTCATTGCGTTTCCGAAGAAGCTCAACTACTGGCCCAATGTCATCGACAAACTGACACATCATTCGAAGTCCCGCAATGTCCTGCATTTCGGATTCCAATTTATTTAAAGGGATTCCTTTTTGCTTTGCTTTATCAAGAATACTTGCAATCGGCTTGACCCGACCTGTAACAAATTCAATAGGCGAAGGATCAGATGCTAACTCGAATTGTCCCCTCATCCCTTTAAATTTAATCTTTAATTCATCAACCGCTTGCTTATATGGTGCTAAAAACTGGTCCCAATTCTTCAACGTTCGTTTCACCTCATCCGAAGTTTTCTGGCATGTTCCTTGAACAAGCTGCACTATTTTCTCTCTGACGGATGATCAGCAGAAGTTAAAAACGAGCTTCTACCTTTGTAACCATTTCCTCGCCATAATTGCCGTTTCCTTTTATGTTTTCTACGAGATACTCGAGCTCTTCGAAAAAATTCTCCAGTTCAATATGTTCTGTGCTATTACTTAAGTAGACTTTTGACTGTGAATCCATTCCTTGTTTTAATTCTGTCCAAAAGTCCTCTTTAATCGCAAGATATGTATATTCATCGTTTATATCTAGTACATAAACAAATGATAAACCGTCAGAATCAACGAGCATTTGGCCAGTTGCTTTTACCTCACTCAAATTCGTTTCAGGATTTACTAGAAGTGCTATATCATTTTTATCTGTTGTATTTGTTTTTATGACTAATAATTTTTCTCTCATAATTTCAACTCCCATACTTCACCATTTTACCATAAAACACTCATATATTCACACTTATAGGAAGTAGCCCCACCTTCTTAAATAAGGTACAATTTGATTATTGTAAATGAGAGGATTGAAATGAATGTCTCAGAATATCGAAATCGAATTTAAGAACCTTTTAACAAAAACAGAGTTTATGCAATTAAAAAGCTTTTTAGACATAGACAACTCCAAGTTCATCAAACAGGATAACCATTATTTCGATACAGTTAATTTTTCATTAAAGGAGCTTGGATGCGCTTTACGAATTCGTTTTAAAAATGGACGCTATGAATTAACTTTAAAAGAACCTCATCCAGAAGGACTTCTTGAGACAAACCAGGCAATTTCTAAACAGGAAGCAACTGAAATGCTAGAAAACAACGTAATCATTGATGGCCCAGTTAAGGAACGATTAATAGAGCACCAAATTCCCCTTGAAGAGTTGGTTCTATTTGGCACATTGTCAACAGAGCGCGCTGAACAAGACTTTCAAGGTGGTTTAATTGTTTTAGATTATAGTACCTATTTAAATCATTTTGATTATGAGTTAGAATATGAAGTACATGACTATCAAAAAGGCAAAGAGATATTTGAAAATCTATTACGCCAATTAAATATACCAATAAGAACGACTGAAAATAAAATTCGTAGGTTTTATCAAGCAAAGTTCAATCAGAAATAGGCCATCAAGGAGAATGTAATATGAATGTTGAACAATTAAAAGTAATGCTTCAGTTACAGGCTTTACAAAATTTTAATAGCACTTCGACTGGAACAGGAAGTTCTCTTTTTCAAGAAATGATCAATGAAATCCTTGTTAGCAGTCAGGAGTCTTTATTAACAGGAACGGAAACAGAAGATACATCTGGAACACTTACCTCGTTCCCAATGTCAACTTCCCTTCCACCTCTTAGCTTAACGAAGCTCTCAACTACTTCAGGTGAGAAGTCTAATTATGATGCATTGATTGAAGAGGCAGCAAGTAAGTACAACCTACCTGTTTCTTTAATTAAATCCGTGATTAAGCAAGAGTCCAATTTTAACGCAAATGCAACTAGCACTGCTGGTGCATCTGGCCTAATGCAGCTTATGCCAGGAACAGCGAAGCATTTAGGTGTTTCCAATGTATTTGACCCCAAGGAAAACATCTTTGGCGGAAGTAAATATTTAAGACAAATGCTAGATAAATATGATAACAATGTGGAGCTTGCCTTAGCAGCTTATAACGCAGGTCCAGGAAACGTGGACAAGTACGGAGGCATCCCTCCTTTCAAAGAAACGCAAAATTACGTAAAAAAAATCACTAGTAATCTGATGGCATAGCGAAATAGCCCTATCTGTTCTTTAGCAGATAGGGTTATTATTTTTCCCTCAAATTTCCTATTCTTCTATCTTCGAGCCAATTGTTTGAGATATTGCTTTCTCATTGATAAAATAAAGGAAACTCGCAAGGCGGATAGTACATTTGGCACCTTATGTCCCAATTTTTATGGATAAGAGCCAACACAAAGGAGTTTTCATTTATGGAGAATATGTCCACACCATTTGAAGTAATTGGTGAAGAAAAATTACATCAGTTAATCGATGCTTTTTACAGCAAAGTTGGCCAGCATCCAGATTTGGTTCCTATTTTCCCAAATGACCTTTCTGAAACAGCACGAAAACAAAAGCAATTTATGACGCAATTTTTAGGGGGCCCTTCTTTATATACGGAGGAGCATGGACACCCAATGCTACGGGCACGACACATGCCTTTTGAAATTACAGAAACTCGGGCGAAGGCTTGGCTGTCATGTATGAATGAAGCCATGGATGAAGTCGGACTTGACGGAATGCTTAGAGAGTATTTTTACTCAAGACTTGTATTGACTGCCGAGCATATGATCAACACATCTGAAAAGGAAGACATGAAAGGTGAAGGCTTGTGAGCGAAAAAAGTTATAAAATGTCATCTTCTCATCATTGTCACGGTTCAGAGAAAAAACCAATTGAAATTTATATGTTCATAGACCCGTTATGTCCAGAGTGTTGGGCCCTTGAACCTGTGTTGAAAAAACTACAGATTGAATACGGTCGTTATTTTTCCATCAAGCATGTGATCAGCGGGAAATTGGCGATGTTAAATATATCAACAAAGCAGCATTTCGAGAACATAGCCGATCTTTGGGAAAAAACAGCCTCTCGTACGGGTATGTCCTGTGATGGCTCGCTATGGTTTGAGAACCCGGTTTCTTCCCCTCATATAGTTTCGGTAGCCATTAAGGCAGCAGAACTACAAGGAAGAAGAGCTGGAAACCGCTTTTTGAGAAAATTGCAAGAAGAGCTTTTCTTTGGGAAACAAAATATTTCCAACCAGGAAATTTTGAAGGATTGTGCGAAGGCGGCTGGATTAGATGTAGAGGAGTTCATATCTGACCTCCATTCAGACAGTGCAGCAAAGGCATTTCAATGTGATTTAAAAATCACTTCTGAAATGGAAGTTCAAGAAATCCCCACTCTTGTCTTTTTCAACGAAAATATTGAAGATGAAGGTATCAAGATTACAGGGATTTATCCGTACCAAGTGTATGAGCAGATTTTGTTCGAAATGCTTCCAAATACACCTGAGCGTTCCAATCCCCCTCCTATTGAAGCGTTTTTGAAGCATTTTAATTTGGTTGCTTCTAAGGAGATTGCAGTCGTGTATAACATGTCTGTTGGGGAAGTCGAAAAAGAAATGAAGAAGCTCCAATTAAAACAAGTAGTAGAGCAACTCCCAGCGAAATACGGTGTATTCTGGAGATATGTGAATTCACAATCTTAGTGTCGTAACAATATAAACAGCCATACAAAATTGCCTGTTAACATGAAAAGGCCGTGCAAACCATTCTGATTGCACGGCCTTTTCCTATTTAAATACGAACAAAGGGGATGGGAGAAATTTTTCACGGTCAAACAAAGGGGTATGTTTGTTTGTGATTAACTTCACGAGTTAAATATACCACGCATTTCAACATTCGACAATAAATTTGTGCTTTCTTTCACAATATTGTCAAAAACAAATGCTGAGGACCCAATTTATACATGATTATCTCTTTTGTGAATATAATCGAGACAAGGAGTCTTTTGGACAAAGGGGCTGTTTTCATGAAAAATGTACCGGTGATTCTCATGTTTCTGTTTATTATATTTGCTTTTCTATTTAATTTGCTCGGACTCATGCATTTAGTTTCGATTTTTATCACTTCACCTATTTTATTTATCGCTTTATTAATTTTTATCGGGTATTTGAATAATAGAAACCGATTTAAAGGGTTTTGATGAGGACTTTTTTAGTGTGCGTGGCCGGATATCGGTCTTTATTTTGTTATATCGTTCTTGGATCAAATATATCGGTCCTTATTTTGAATATTTCGGTCTTTAAAAAATTATATCGGTCTTCATTCAATTATATCGGTCTAACCCCAAGAACAGCATCTAAAAAGGCGGTCCCACAAGTAGGACCGCCTTTCTTCGTTAAATTAAGATAACAAGCTTTCCATCTCATTTAATCTTTCTTCAAACACCTTTAATGCCGCTTCAATCGGCTCAGAGCTTGTCATATCTACTCCAGCCTTCTTCAATACTTCAATCGGATAATCGGAGCTACCTGATTTTAAGAATTCAAGATAGCGATCAACAGCCGGCTGACCTTCGTCAATAATTTGCTTGCTTAAGGCAGTTGCTGCACTAAAGCCAGTTGCATATTGGTAAACATAATAATTGTAGTAGAAGTGAGGAATTCTAGACCACTCTAAACCGATCTCCTCATCAATCACCATGTTCTCCCTACCGAAGTATTTCACATTCAAGTCATAGTATTCTTTTGTCAATAACTCAGCAGTTAAAGCTTCATGATTTTGAGCTTTTTGGTGAATTAGATGCTCAAACTCAGCAAACATTGTTTGACGGAAGACTGTTCCTCTGAAGCCTTCTAAATAATGATTGAGCAAGTATAGTCTCTTTTGCTCATCATCAATTGTCTTTAATAAGTAATCATTCAACAGATTTTCGTTACAAGTAGACGCTACTTCTGCTACAAAAATCGAATAATCTCCATAAGCGTAAGGTTGAGTCTTTCTTGTGTAATAGCTATGAACAGAATGACCGAATTCATGAGCAAGTGTGAAAAGATTGTTCACATTATCCTGCCAGTTCATAAGAATGTATGGATTTGTTCCGTACGTACCAGAAGAATAGGCACCTGAACGCTTTCCTTTATTTTCATGAACATCAACCCAACGATTTTCAAAGCCTTCCTTTAGGACATTCAAATAATCTTCTCCAAGTGGAGCAAGTCCCTTAAGGATCATTTCCTTCGCTTCGTCATATGGAATTTCCATTTTTACATCCTTCACAAGCGGAGTAAATAAGTCATACATATGAAGCTCGTCGACTCCAAGAACCTTCTTTCTTAGGTTCACATAGCGATGTAGCAGCGGCAAATACTTATTCACCGTATTCACTAAGTTTTCATAGACCGTCTCAGGAATATTATTAGCCGCTAATGCTGCATGTCTCGCAGAACTATAGTTGCGAATTTTCGCGTTAAAATTATCCTTTTTGACTTGACCACTTAATGTACTAGAAAATGTATTTTTGAATTTTCCATACGTATCATACACTGCTTTAAAAGCATCCTTACGAACGCGGACATCTGTGCTTTCAAGGAAACGAATATAACGTCCGTGCGTCACTTCTACTTCTTCCCCATTCTCATCCTTAATGCTTGGGAATTCTAAATCTGCATTGTTTAGCATTCCAAATGTATTGCTTGAAGCGTCCATAACCTCAGAAGCTTCCGCTAAAAGTGCCTCTTGTTCAGCGGATAAAACATGTGGGCGCTGTAAATTGATTTCATCCAAAGCATGCTTATATAGCTTGAGCTCTTCTTTTGTATCTAAAAATCCATTGATTTTTTCCTCTTCGATTGCAAGGATTTCAGGAACGACATATGCAAGTGCACTTGCTACTTGGGAATATAATCCTTTGATACGGCCATCCATCCCTTGATAAAAGGAATTCGTCGTATCCTGGTCATAACGCATATGGGCATATGTATAAAGCTTGCTGATGCGCTCTAAAATTTGGTCCTGCTTTTGCAGAGCTTCATATAGTACATCGGCACTGTCAGCCAACTTCCCTTGATATGCAGCAACACCAGGAATTAATTCCGCTACTGCTTTAAATTCCTTTTCCCACTCATCATCGGTAGCAAAAATATCTTCTAATCTCCATGTATCTTCTACTTTAATTTCACTTCTAGTTGGGAGTTTCTTAACAGCAGTTTCTGTTCCCATCCTTATACCTCCATTCAATTGTTTCGAAATTCGAAAAATTATCATCTCTTCATTATTTTATCTTAAGGGGGTTGTTTTAACAATTGTGGACCTACTAATTTTCATAATATTCTTGACGAAATTTTTCTTCCTCCTTCAGCCGCTCTTCCATATTGTTTGCTATCTTGATTTGTTTATCAATGAAATATATGTTGTTTTCCTTCTTTTTTAGCACGCCGATCTGTGACAATGCTCCTAAATATTCCTGAATCAGAAATGGAAGTGGATTTCGATGCAAACAAGGTAAGTCTCTCACAATTAATTGCTTTTCCTTTAGACTTTTTAATGTCGTCTTGTACACATCCTCGAAACGGACGATCGTGCCAAGCTCTCGGCCATATAAATGCTCTAAGAATAGATAAGTCTGCCAAATAAATGAGGCTGTTTCAATCGCGTAATTTTGCTTCAACGGAAGACCAACATAGGATGGAAGCGTATAAGGATGAAGTGTGTGGGAATAAAGCTCGAATAAAAATTGGTCCTTTAGACCACTAGTAATGAGAGTATTTTTAAAACGAAGAAGATCACTACTCCAGAATTATAAGGATGGGGAAAGAGTTAACGTTGGTTCTATTAAGTCTTGAACAGTTAATTTTTCTAAAGGCTTACAAAGAATGCTAGCATAAGCCATCCTTGTCGAAAGGGAAATTAGATTTTCCAAGCGGATGAATTGATTCGTTTGAGGACAATAAGCAGGGAGATACACTTCGCGGTTAGCCGTTTCTTTTAAAAATAAATAGTGGAAATTGGTTAAAGATAGTTTGTGCGTTTGTTTGCGATTAATATTTTTACCACCTAAAATCCATATCGGGTGTAGCAATAGTTTCCGATAGCCTTCCGTACGCCTTCGAAAAACCTCTGCTGAGATGGTCGAGCACTGAAATTCGATGCAATAAGTCTTTTCTTCATAAGTAAAAGCAATATCTGCACGTTGTTTAATGGGTGGATAATAGCATTCCATTTCCGGAGATAGACCTTGTATTTCCAACCATTCAAACAACTTGATTTTACCAGACATATGATACTCTGATTCCCGGTCGTATTCTGTGCATTCACTTCCTTTTTCATGAGCAAAATGAGGAATGCGCTGCGTCCCTATCTTCAAAATCATTTTTTCCGAGCAACTCCGACAATAGAACTCTTCCTTTTTTCGCATCGCCTCCAACTGATTCCGACTATACTTTTCAGCCAATGAGATCGTTTCACCAGATTTTAATTTTACTGTCAGCAAGGCAACCTCTCCTTTCTCTTGGATCTATTCTCTTCGAATTGGCTAATTCCTTTTCTATTTCAAAAAAAAGAACCCTAGGTCGCAACCAAGGATTCATAAAAAAGGTGAAAGCAATCTCGACAAGGATTCTATTAAGCGATAGCCGAAATGACGTTTATTGAAATCCTCCACTTGAAGTAAGGTAGAATCCTCAATATCTTGCAAATAACCTTCCACAAGTTTCTTCGTGCTTTTTGTATTATATAAAAAGGCATTGACCTCAAAATTCAAGTGAAAGCTACGCATATCCATATTGGAAGTTCCAATCGAAGCTAACGTGTCATCTACGATAATCATTTTACTATGCATAAATCCTTTTTCGTATTGATAAATGTTCACACCAGCTTCAAGAAGATCAGGGAAATACGAGCGGGAAGCATGAAAAACAATCCGCTTGTCTGGTTTATTCGGCACAAGTAGTTTTACATCAATCCCACTTAAGCTCGCTACCCTTATGGCACTAAGAATATCCTCATCCGGAATAAAATATGGCGAAGCAATCCAGACTGATTTTTTCGCAGAAGTAATCATCGAGAAAAAAATATGCTTAATAACACTCCACTCATTATCCGGCCCACCTGCGATTAATTGAACGCCTCCATGATTGTTTTCGATCAAGACTGGTGATAGATATTCCACGGTTAAAAGACTCTCATTCGTCATATAGAACCAATCCTGCAAGAATATCAGCTGAAGAGAACGAACAGCTTCTCCCTTTAGCCATAAATGAGTATCGCGCCAATGTCCAAAATACTTATTTCTCCCCAAATACTCATCGCCAATATTGATGCCTCCAACAAAGCCGATACTGCCGTCGATAACAATAATTTTACGATGATTACGGAAATTGAACTTATTGTTTAGGATTGGGATTTTAACAGGGCCAAAAGGAACAACCTCTACACCCGCTGCCTTTAATTCCTTTATGTATCTTCTCGAAAGCTTCCAAGAACCCACGGCATCATATAAAAAACGAACCTTTACCCCTTCTAGTGCTTTCGTAATCAAAATATTCTTAATTTTTTCCCCAAGGCTATCATCGCGAACAATATAATATTCCAGATGGATATGGTCGTTTGCCTCTTTCAATGCATGAATGACTTCTCTAAATGTCTCTTCCCCATTGATTAATACTTTTGTTTCCGTACGGAAGGTAATCGGACTATTCCCCACTTTATGAGCCAGCGCAAAGAGCTTCCGTTGATCAGCACCCATTTCTTCAATTCTTTCAATGCTGTGGTATTCAACATCCCCTTCAACTTTTAAAAAGGTTTGTTTATCAAATAAATACTTTTTTCGAAACATCTTTTCCTTTCGAAAACTTCGACCGAATAACAAATAAAAGATAAATCCTACAAGGGGAAAGCTACCAAGGACAATTAACCATGTCAGCGTTTGAGTCGGATGACGATTTTCTAGGAAGATGACAAAACCTATAAAGATAACAGAGAGTGTTGTAATGATGCTTAGGTAGCCAAATACACCACCTTCAATATACCCTTTTAAAAAATAATACAGTCCAGACAAAACCCCAATATATAATATTAATCTGACAGTATTTTTCAAATGGCTTCACCTACCTCCACGTTACACTAAAAAACCGATTTCATCTCTGAAATCGGCATTTATTATTGGAAATACTTTCTCACTTCTGCAAAGACATCTTCAGAAATAATAACCTTCCCGTACTCTTCTACTCGATGAAAGGTTACCTGAGTCTCCACACCATACTCGAGAAGCATACTTAAGCTATCATCTATATCATCTTCATCAAAGTCTTCTTCAAGAAATTCAACATACAAATAATATTTTCCTTCGAAGGAATATAATTTAGTTACTAAAGAATCTAGTATATTTCGATTTGAAAGAGCAATTAAATCCTCGAAATCATTAAAGGTAAGTAGGAATTCCAATGAACCATCATACGGACCTTCAAGCTCAGGATTCTTTGTATGAAAATGATGATCAAGAAGCTCTTCAATTCGTTCTTCTGCAGAGAAATCCTTCAGCTTATCTTCAGGAATTGGAAGCTCGAACTTCTGCCCATCCTTTGACACTTGTGCTTTTGTCACAAGGACTTCCAGACCTTTATCCAAAGCTTGAACTTGTATCCAAAGGGGGCCTTCTATCATGAATTCTTCCTCTTGATGAACTTCATCCATCATTTCCCAGAACAATTCTTCACTGCGTTCCCGATTGTACCAAATCTCTTCTCGATCAAACCCGCGTTCTTCTATATCACCATAAGAAATATAAAACTTAACAGTATTATCATTAATACGTTCGATTTCCATCCAGTAACCTCTCCCTTCTTGCATTATTGGAAGGGAATAAATACCCCCATGCAGAATACATGTTACCCTTTACCCACTTGTTTCAATCGTACACATGCAAGTAAATTGTTTTGTTACCTTGTACTTATATTTTATGATAAAAAGAACATAAAGGGAAATAAAATGTAACCTATTTATAAAAACCATTATATGCCTAATTGTGGTCAAATAAGCTACAACTTAATCAATTTCAAGCTGGTTAGATATAATATGCTTCTACCGCATAAGCAACTGTTTTATCACCCATACGATCACTAAAATTTAACCAGTTGAAACCTATTTGTAGTATCTTATCAAATATTACTCTTCCCTACAATTATTTAAGATTAAATAAAAAACCCTCGATACAAATGATCGAAGGTTATGCTTTAGTTAACAAGACGCCTAGCTTCTTGAAGTTGAAATGTACGCACTTTTCTTGGAAGAAAACGACGGATCTCATCTTCATTGTAGCCAACTTGGAGTCGCTTTTCATCAATGATAATTGGGCGACGTAGCAATCCTGGATTGTCCTTAATGAGCTCAAGTAAATGCGGAAGTGGCATTGTTTCCAAATTCACATTTAACTTTTGAAAAGTTTTTGATCTTGTTGAAATGATTTCATCAGTACCATCCTCTGTCATTCGAAGAATCTCTTTGATCTCTTCAATTGAGAGTGGTTCAGAAAATACATTTCGCTCACTATAAGGTATTTCATGCTCTTCAAGCCAAGCTTTTGCTTTACGGCAAGATGTGCAACTAGGTGAAGTGTATAATGTAACCATTTTTACTCACACTCCTTTATTGTCGACATATATAGAAAAATCTATATTAGATCTATACTCTAAATTAAAATAACTTTAAAGTAGAAGTTATATAAAACATTATACACCTTTTCTTTTTAAAAAGGTATAGTTTTTTCAGGAATCAAACGATTGTCTTAATTGCTTGTACATAAATTTCTTCAATCTCTATATTAGACGTATCATTCGCAAGAAAGTTTCATTTTTTTACTATTTCAATGAAAATATTTTTCTGAAGCATCGAAACCCGCAATAAATCTCGAATCCAAAGCACTTTATTCTCAATTGAAAAATGAAAATGAAAAAATGTAAGAAAATTTTGGTTATACATCTTTTAATACATCAGCCTTAGCTCCGGTCGCTTCAAAGGTAAGAACCTCTTCAACCGGTTGATAATTTTCCCCATAAATTTGTTTGTCTTTATAAGTATGGATGGACTCATATGTTTTTTTCATAGCATCATAAATTACATCTTCACTTTCATTATTTGGAGCCCAATACAAAATTTCCATTTCATTTACTTCTTTTGTCGCAAGGGAACGCCTTCTATAGCCAATCGATTGAGCATGTTCAAATCCTTCTCTTTTATAAAATTTCAAACGTTTCTCTGTATCACTATCCTTATAGTTCACAGGCTCAACTTCCAAAATAATTGGCTTTCCTTTACTTTTCAATTTTTCAATAAGCTTATGACCCAGTCCTTGACCACGCGCATCCTTTGAGACAAACAAATAATCAATGAACACAAAATAGTCAAATTCAGCGTACATCAGAACATGTAGTGGACTTTCATCCTTATGATATATATCAGAACGCTCCCTCAATAAAGTCTCCATATGCTTCTGCGACTTCATTTCTTCAACAGGAAAATATTGATTTAATTTTTGGTACCAGTGCATCCACCCTCACATCCTTCGTGAAATTCAATGGTTACCCTTCCCTATTATTCTGTGAATTAAACTTTTTTAAACGAAATTCTTCTTTTAATACGGTTGAAGTTCTTTTAGAATAGAAGTAGGGGATTCAAAATTTTTAGAATGCTTAAATGAAAGCAGGGGGTTTGTCATGGCTGGGTACATAATTGATTTAGCTATTGTCGCAATTCTAATTATCGGAATAACAGCTTTAATGGGTGTTATGTTACACGGAATTGGCACCAAGATTTTTGGTGGGAAAAACCGCTCAGAGTTCGTTGATAAATCTATGAGAATTCAAACAGGTTGGAAAAATGTAGGCGGATTCAAAAAATAATACAAAAAAAACTGAGACATTTTGTCTCAGTTTTTATGGAGTATAATCAACATTTGTCGTATAACTATTACCGGCATTCCAAATCAAGAATTCCTTAACACCTTGATCATTTAATGCTTTGATTTGTTCTTCTACTTCTAGTTTACCGTACTGTTTATAGTTTCCTTTCCCTAACCACGAAGCTGTAAAATCTTGCAGCCATGGCCTTGAAATAGGGGGATTTTCTAACTTTGACAGTATACTTTTTTCCACCTTCGCATACTCACTCACTAGTTTATAAGGTTCTAAATCTGGCTTACCAATACCAAAATACGATGTCCAGTGGCTTGGATAAATCATTGAGGAAATGACATCAATGTGATTGCTAATTTTTGAGAAGTTTTGCCCAATCCCCGGTGCTTCTGATAGTGTTGCTGTATAACCAAAAATGTCCACTGACACCTTTACTTCGTAAGGTTTTAGCTGCTCTTTTGCATACGCAACAAAATCAGTTACCGCTTGTACACGTTTCTGCACATTATCCATATCCATTTTTTCGTACTCTCCCATCGAATAGATCAATGACTTATCTCTTGTTTCAAAGCCTTCTGGAAAGCGAACATAATCAAATTGAATTTCCTGAAACCCTAGTTTTGCCGCTTCAATTGCAATTCCAATATTATAGTCCCAGACTTCTTTTAAAAATGGATTCACAAAGGATTCGCCTCTGCCATTTGTCCAAACATTTGTACCTTCTTTAAAGGATAATTCGGGTTTACTTTTAGCAAGAACAGAATCTTTAAACACAACAATGCGTGCAATAGGATAAATTTGTTTTTGCTCCAATGTCTTTATCATTTCATCTGGATTCTTTATATAAGGTTTTCCTATTTGTTTATATGCTGATGATTCCTCCGGTATATAGGTTAAATTCCCCCAATCATCCTTTAAATCGATAACCATCGCATTCAAATCGGTCTCATCCATTAATTTGACCAAATGAGCAAATTTCGCACCACCTGCCGAATGACCGGTTACGTAGACACCTCGAACCGCGTCAGGATATTGAAAGGAGTAGCCGCTTTCAAACTTGAACCGTTTCAACTGCTTCGGTAATTCTCTTAAAAGAGATTCATGTTCCCGCACTGACATTGCCCCTGAAGTTTTGTATTCATGTTCTTTAGCAAAAATGGAGCTTTCCCCGAGATATATTTCGCCCAATAAAAGAATCACACCTAACACTCGGTACAACATGCTTTCTATCCCCTTTTCCCCGCTAACTTCATATACAAAGTTAGGAAAATATCTATCTATTTAACATTATATTATCGTTAATGATGGTCATAAGCTATGAGCTATTTCTTGAATCCACGGAATTTTTAAGGCGGATGGTCATGAAATGTTCAGAAAGACATGGTTTTGGGAATATCCATTCCATGAAAACACTGTTCTGGTGATTTTGTCAATGAAATGTAGTTTACTTAACTGGTCATCCTAAATGTAGCCCCTAGCTCATAATCCCCACAAAAGAGAAAAACGATCTCGTTTTTGAGATCGTTTTTTGTTATTTGTATTGTGCTTTGTATTGCTCGTATTCCTTTTCAGAGCATTGGACAAAATGGCCAGGCTTGATTTCACGGAACTGAACATTGTCGCCTTCACTATAATTATGAACCTTCGGATTATACGATTTACGTTTACGATTGCGCTCATAATTTGGATCCGGTAGTGGAATAGCTGACAATAAAGACTGAGTATATGGGTGAATTGGATTATTATATAGTTCATCTGCTGGTGCAAGTTCTACTAATTTCCCAAAGTACATAACCCCAATTCGATCACTGATGTATTTCACCATTGAAAGATCATGAGCGATGAATAAATACGTAAGCCCTTTTTCTTTTTGCAGCTTTTTCATTAGGTTTACAACCTGAGCCTGAATGGAAACGTCAAGAGCTGAAATTGGCTCATCCGCAATGATAAATTCTGGTTCAACAGCAAGTGCACGGGCAATACCGATACGCTGTCTTTGTCCACCAGAGAATTCATGAGGATAACGATTCGCATGCTCTTTATTTAATCCAACCGTTTCTAATAATTCCACAACGCGATTCATGCGCTCTTCTTTCGTCTTAGCAAGTCCATGAATATCGATTCCTTCGGCAATAATATCCGATACTTTCATACGCGGATTTAAGGAAGCCTGCGGATCCTGGAAAATCATTTGCATTTTACGATTGAATTCTTTTAACTCTTGTTTCTTTTTCTTACCGTGAACATCGACTCCGTTAAAAATTACCTCACCATCAGTCGCATCATACAAGCGAATGATCGTACGGCCAGTTGTGGATTTTCCACATCCGGATTCTCCAACTAAGCCTAATGTTTCACCTTTAAATATATCAAAGGAAATACCATCTACCGCTTTTACTTCATTCGGTTTCCCAATATTAAAATATTGCTTTAGATTTTTAATTTCCAATAATTTTTCATTGCTCGCCATTTACTTTCCCTCCTTTATATCAAGGAATTGACGTTGGCGTCTTTGTACTGCAGGCGGTGGCTCAACCTTTGGTGCATCTGGGTGTAATAACCATGTCGCAGCATAATGCGTATCAGACACTTTAAACATTGGTGGCTGTTCTTCCAAATCGATCTTCATCGCATATTCGTTACGAGGTGCAAAGGCATCTCCTTTAGGTGGATGAAGTAGATTTGGTGGTGTACCAGGAATCGCATAAAGTTCTTCATCTTCAGTATCCAATGTTGGCATTGAACTTATTAAGCCCCATGTATATGGATGCTGTGGATTGTAGAAAACTTCGTCAACTGTTCCGATTTCAACAATTTTACCACCATACATTACCGCCACGCGGTCTGCAACGTTCGCAACAACCCCAAGGTCATGGGTAATGAAAATGATCGAAGTATCAATCTTCTTTTGTAAATCCTTCATTAACTCTAAGATCTGAGCTTGAATCGTTACATCAAGAGCTGTTGTTGGTTCGTCCGCAATCAGCACCTTAGGATTACAAGCTAAGGCAATCGCAATAACAACACGTTGTCTCATACCACCTGAGAATTGATGTGGATATTGTTTGAAACGTTCTTCAGGATTCGCAATTCCAACTAATTCAAGAATTTCAATCGCACGCTTTTTTGCAGCTGCTTTACTTAACTTTTGATGCTTCACAATTGGTTCAATGATTTGCTTCCCTACAGTCATTGTTGGGTTCAAAGATGTCATTGGATCCTGGAAAATCATCGAAATATCTTTTCCACGTACCTTTTGCATATTTTTATCTGAAAGCTTTGTTAGATCTTTGCCTTCAAAAAGAATTTCCCCATTCTTAATGTCTGAGTTTGATTCCGGTAAAAGACGCATAATTGCTTTTGATGTAACAGATTTCCCTGAACCTGATTCACCAACAATCGCTAGTGTTTCCCCTTTATTTAAATCAAAATTTACTCCACGAATGGCTTGTACCTCTCCAGAAAAGGTGTGGAATGAGATATGCAAGTCATTTACTTCTAATATTTTCGTCACTTTAATTCACCTGCCTTTTTCTAGTCACGCATTTTCGGATCTAATGCATCGCGTAATCCGTCTGCAACCATGTTAAAGCAAATCATAATTAAGCTTATCACGATTGCCGGGATAATCATTTGGTAAGGATAAAGCTGTAAAACTTTGAATCCATCATCAATTAACGTACCTAACGAAGCCAACGGTGGCTGTAATCCTAAACCGATGAAGCTTAAGAATGCTTCAAAGAAGATCGCATTAGGTATCGTAAACATTGTGTTGATAATAATAACACCAGCTAAGTTTGGTACTAGATGCTTGCTAATGATTTTTCCATTAGAAAGTCCTAGTGTTCTTGCAGCCAATACATATTCTTGGCTCTTAAGCTTTAGTACTTGAGCACGGATAACCCTGGCCATTCCGACCCATCCGGTAATTGTTAATGCAATGGTAATAGACAAAATACCAGGATCCATAACGATAATCATTAAGATTACAACAATTAAGTTAGGAATACCGACAAGAATTTCAGTAATACGTTGCATGAAATTATCGGTTTTTCCGCCAACAAAGCCAGAAATAGCTCCATAAAGAACACCGATAACCATATCAATAGCTGCCGCTAAGAAAGCGATATATAGAGATACTTGCGTACCTTTCCATAGACGCGTAAAAATGTCACGCCCTAAACTATCAGTACCTAACCAATAGTAATTATCAACATTTTTCATCTCGTAAGCATTGTAAACATCACCATTTTTTCGCGTTAAATCCCCATCAAATGGAAGCCAACTTACTTTTTCCAAAACAGGAATTCGTGGTGGCAAATTGTTATGTTTAATATTTTGTTGGTCAATTCCATAATTTGTTAATAAAGGTCCCACAAGTGCCATAATCGTTAAAAGTACGAGAATGACCATACTTACAATGGCCCCTTTATTTTTCTTTACACGTAGCCATGCATCTTGCCAATAATTTAGACTTGGCTTTGAAATTTCCTCGCTTTTCGTAGCATCCACTTCAGCGGGTAGAAACATTTCTTTAGCTATTTTTTCTTGTGACATCATTTTTTCCCTCCCGCTAAACGAATTCGTGGATCAATGACTCCATATAGCAGATCGACGATCAAAATAACTACTACAAACAAAGCGGCAAATAAAAGCGTAGTACCCATAATTACAGGATAATCATTTATCGTAATTGATTTAACGAATTGCTCCCCGATTCCTGGAATACCGAAGATTTTTTCAATAACCAACGAACCAGTCATCAAGCTAACTACTAATGGTCCTAATACCGTAACAACAGGAATAAGTGCGTTTCTTAATGCATGCTTGAACGCAATCTCAAACCAGCTTGCACCCTTTGCTTTTGCTAGGGTAATATAATCGGACTCCATTACTTCAATCATTTCCGTTCTTACAAAACGAGAAGCTGTTGCAAGTGGGAACATTGCTAACGCAATGGTTGGTAATACCATGTATTCTGGACCACGCCAGAACGCAACTGGGAACCAGCCAAGTTTTACCCCAACATAATATTGAAGCAATCCAGCAAAAACGAAAGATGGAATTGACTTACCTAAAACGGCAATAAACGTTGAAGAATAGTCCACCCATGTATTTTGTTTTAATGCGGATATTACTCCTAAAATAATTCCAAAGAAAGTTCCAAAAAGAATCGCTAGGGCTCCAAGTGTTGCTGATGGCCCCATACTGTTTACGATAATGTCTGTTACTCCCACATTATTAAATTGGAACGAAACACCTAAATCACCTTTTAATAAGTTCAACAAATAGTTGGCATATTGTACAGGTACTGGTTCATCCAGACCGTATTTATCTATCATAATGCTCAGTTGTGCTTCTGATAATTTACTCGCATTCGAAAATGGCGTACCTGGAATAATTTTCATGAGGAAAAATGTTAACGAGGCAATTAGAAATAGAGTTATGACCATGTAAACGAAACGCTGAGTCAAATATTTTGCCATCTTTTGCACCCCCTAATATTTCAAAATCTCTAAAAAGTTTGATAGTTCTCTCACAAAGGGAAAAGAGAGTATATTGTCATGAACAATATACTCTCTTTTTACAACGTCTATCATTGTAATGAAACAAGTATTATTTTACAGAAGTCCACTTAAAGCTGTATTCAGGTCCTACTAAGTGGTAAGTAAAGTTTTCAACTTTTTCACTTACAAGTAAGTTAGAAGAACGTTGATATAAAGGAGCAATCGCTGCATCTTCTTCAATTAGAATTCTTTCAGCTTCAGCAAGTGCTTCATAGCGCTCAACTGGAGATTGAGCTAAAGTTGTTTGAGCTTCTTTTACAAGTTGGTCATACTTCTCGTTAGAGTAGTCCATCTTGTTATTTCCGCCACCAGTTAACCAAAGATCAGAGAATGTCATTGGGTCTAAATAGTCAGGTCCCCAACCAGCCATCTGTAGATCGTAATCCTGTGCATTTTCACGGTCAAGACGTACGCTAAATGGTACACTTTCAACTGTTACTTTAATTCCAGGAAGATTTGTTTCTAATTGGTTCTTAACATATTCTGCTGCTTTCTTAGCACTCTCAGTGTCATCACCTAAGTATCTAACTTCAACAGTATCTGTGCCTAGTTCAGCTAATCCAGCTTCCCAAGCCTTTTTCGCTTCGTCAACATTGTATGGTAATAACTCGTTTCCGTTGATTGCGCGGAAATCTTCACCAGTTTCTTCATTCTTAACAAATTCGTTTGGTACAGCATAGTTAGCAACGATTGAACCGTTAGCTAATACACCATCTACGAAATCTTGCTTGTTAATTGCTTGTGCAATTGCTTTACGAATATTTACATTTTTCAATGCAGGGTTATTCTTTTGGTTCATTTTCAACCAGAAGATTGTTGGCTCTAACCAGTTAAGTAATCTTTCGTCACCTGTATATTGAGGAACTACGTCAGATGAAAGCTTACCAGTGATATCAACTTCACCTGTTTCAAATGCGTTTGCTGCAGCTTGAGATTCTTTTAGAACGTTCCATGTAAGCTTTTCTAGCTTAACAGTGTCTGCATCCCAATATTCTGTATTTTTAGCATATACCCATTCTTCATCAGTGCTTCCATCCCATTCAGTTAGAACGAAAGGACCATTGTATAATACATTTTCAGCCTTTAGGCCAAAGTTCTCGCCTTGTTCTTCAACAAACTTTTGGTTTTGTGGATAGAACGTTGGGAACGCCATTAAAGATTTGAAATAAGGAATAGGTCTTTCTAATGTAACTTCAAGAGTCTTATCGTCGACAGCTTTAACACCTAAAGTGTTAAGGTCGTATTCTTTCTTTTCTGCTGCAGCAGCAGTAATTTCAGCTGCACCTTTGATTTTACCATCCATCATGTATGGACCGTATGGAGATGCGTTTTCTGGGTCAATTGCACGTTGCCAAGCGTAAACGAAATCGTTCGCTGTAACAGGCTCGCCGTTAGACCATTTAGCATCCTTTAATTTAAAAGTGTAAACTGTTCCATCTTCGCTAATTGTAGGTTCGCCATCTGCCACACCTTCAACAACTTCTTGGTTTGGATCAAGGCGATATAAACCTTCGTTAACGTTGTTTAATGTTGTAAAACTTACAGTATCTTGAGCCATTACGCTATCCATTGATGGAATTGCAGTAGACTCTAACATTTTAAGTTCTTGTACAGCTGCTGTCTTATCAGCACCTTCTTTGTCTTTACCAGCATCATCTCCGCCACCACAAGCAGCTAAGAATGAACTGATTACTAGCATTAAAGATAAAAGTAGAAAATATTTCGACTTTTTCACTAGTATACCTCCCCTTTTTATATTTTCTGAAAAATGGTTACAATGACTATTATACAGATAATATTTTCTTTGTAAATTGTTTTCTTGAAAAAATTTTATTTTACAGAAATATTAGTAATTTAATCTTTACAATTTTGTAAAAAGCTGTAAAGTCGATGTTTTCAAAGGATAAATACAGATGTTTCAACTAATATATTCCTGTATAATGTTATTTTATAAACAACATTTTTCATGGAGTTGATATTTTGAAAAAACAAATAATTAAAACTATTCTATTATTTCTGTCATCTCAAGCGGCTGTATTCCTCCTTTCCTTTCTCTATAATAAGGAGATTACTTTGCTCCACTATATTAATATTTCTTTTTATATTGGGAGCTTATTCATTTTAGTTTCATTACTATTTTTTACTATTAGAAGCGGTTTTTTTGATGCGGTAACGAAATCGTTCCGCCAAGTCTTTGCAGGTAAGAACGTGAAGAAATCTGAGATAGAAGAAATGACTCCTCCATCCGAAATGATTTCCTTTAATGTATTACCTTTCCTATTAAATGGCATCTTGGTAACGGTTGTTATGCTTTTAGCTTTGTACATCTATTCATTTTAAATTTCCCTATAAAAATGGTATAATTTATGAATTGAGAAATAGGAGGAAACAAGGATGCAAACGATTTTTTCAGGAATTCAACCAAGCGGTACCATTACACTTGGTAACTATATTGGAGCATTAAAGCAATTCGTAGAGCTACAAGATGAATATAATTGTTATTTTTGTATTGTCGATCAGCATGCAATAACAGTTCCACAGGATCCTGCGCAGCTTCGAAAAAACATCAGAAGTCTAGCCGCTCTTTATTTAGCTGTCGGGATTAATCCAGAGAAGGCGACGCTTTTTATCCAATCAGAGGTGCCAGCTCACGCACAAGCTGGCTGGATGTTACAATGCGTGACTTATATTGGCGAGCTTGAGAGAATGACTCAGTTTAAGGATAAGTCTGCTGGGAAAGATGCAGTCGTTGCCGGTCTACTTACATACCCTCCATTAATGGTCGGAGATATTCTATTATATAGTACAAATCTCGTTCCTGTTGGAGAAGACCAGAAGCAGCATTTAGAATTAACGCGAGATATCGCAGAAAGATTTAATAAGAAGTATAACGATATTTTCACCATCCCTGAGGTTCGTATCCCTAAGGAAGGGGCACGCGTGATGTCGCTTCAGGATCCACTTAAGAAAATGAGTAAGTCAGACCCGAACCAAAAATCGTTTATTTCTTTATTAGATGATCCAAAGCAAATTGAAAAGAAAATCAAGAGCGCGGTTACAGATTCAGAGGGAATCGTGAAATACGATAAGGAGAATAAGCCTGGTATTTCAAACCTTTTATCGATTTACTCCATTTTTGCAGGAAAGTCTATTGCTGAGATCGAGCAAGAGTACGAAGGGAAAGGGTACGGAGATTTCAAAGGTGATTTAGCTACAGTTGTTGTCGGAGCTTTAGAGCCTATCCAGAAGAAATACTACGAGCTTATCGATAGTCCTGAACTAGATGCCATTTTAGACCGTGGCGCTGAAAAAGCCAATGCCGTTGCTAGCAAAATGCTTAAGAAAATGGAAAAAGCAATGGGATTAGGAAGAAAGAGAAAGTAATTTTTAATATACGTAAAAAGAAGTCCAATTCTCGATTGAATTGGACTTCTTTGATTGTACTTATCGGAGCATTCATCAATCTAACCAACATCCCTACTTAATTTACCTTCGGGCCATGCTCCATTTCCCATAGCTTTTCAAAAAAGGGTTGTCCTTTAATGATATTTTCACAAAAAAGTTCATGCTTACTTGACCAACTGTATTGTGTTTCCTCAAATAATTCATTCCAAGCTGCATCTAATTCTAAATCCTGAATTTCCCCGTAACGTTCTGGACTCCATTCTGTTAGCCAGTAACGAATTTCAGCGACATTATCACATGCACGAAGTTGATCCAGGGCCATAAACAATAATTGCTTTAACTGCCTTTCCTTTCGGGTTAGTCCGCTCATCAATTCTGGTGATGGAGATAAAATGTGAAATTGTTTAAGAGACGTACCATCATTGAATTGGTAGTCAACAGGCTCATGATTTTCAATCATTTCATATACCAATTGCTCTTGTCTTGGAATCAGTCTACTTTTTCGAATAGGAATGTTATAACCAATGGTATCCACTACTAATATGCCAGCACCGTCTGTTACTATAAAGCAATAATCGAGCTGAATGCGTTCATGATTTTTTCGCAAGTACGCTTTCTGATAAATATCATCCAACAATTGCTGCGGCAACTCAGATAAATCGTTTTCTATGTAATTGAATAATGGAGAGTTTATTTTCACTAGCGGTACTTGGTCAAGTAGTTCAACGCCGTCGTCCTTGCGCCATTCATGAAAGTGACATACATTGTATCCATTTTCTTCTCCTTCAAACCAATTCACCCATACATCATGAAGATATAACATGACACTACCCCTCACTTCATTAACTCTTTGTCACTAAGTATGGGCAGTGTAACGCTAATTTATTCCCAAAAATACCACCTTAAGCCATTTTCTCCTCATTAGGCATAAAAATGCTTTTTCTACACAAAAGAGACCCGCACGAGTGCGAGCCTCTTTCTTCATCATAGTTATTCTGCTTTAAGAGCTTCCTCTTGTGTTAAAGCAAGTTCGTGTAAGTTAGCCCAACCTTCTTCAATTGAGTAGTTAAGAACACGGTTGTTAACCGGTACGATAATTGAACGATATAATGTTGGGAAAACTGGTACTTCATCAACCATAAATTGTTGCCATTCTTTGTAAACTTCTTTACGGTATTCTACATCGAATGCTTCCTTAGAAACACCTTTAGCCATTAACTCATCGTTTTTATCACTTGCATAACGAGAGAAGTTGTAAATTGCATCACGGCCATATAATCCACGAGGGTCTACGTCAATACCTACACCCCAAGCACCTTGGTAGATGTCGATTGCTGGATCATCATCACCGTTTTGTCCTACTCTCTCATAGAAAGAGTTGAATTCTTGTAAACGGCCATCTAATAATTCAACTTTTAATCCTACAGCAGCCCAAGATTGGATATAGTATTGTGCTAGTGGTTCAGCAGTGTCCCCACCAGACATAGAAGCAAAGTTAATAACTAATGGTTCACCATTTTTATCTTCACGGACACCATCACCATCAACATCTTTGTATCCAGCTTCGTCTAATAATTGCTTCGCTTTTTCCGGATCATATGTTAATCCAGGATTTGTATCATCATGGAATTCAGGGTGTGAAGGCGGAACTAATGTAGTCGCATTCCAACGAAGACCATGATAGAATTCATTACCTACTGCATCATTATCAACAGCATGCCACATAGCTTTACGTAAATTTACATCAGCCATTTTCGCATCTGGATTTGGTTTAACTACGCCAGCTTCTTTATCCCATGTACCTAATTTAAATCCAATATAAGTGTATGCACGGTCAACTTTACCTAAATATTCAACGTTAGCCATATCTGCGTTATCTGGATACTGGTCAACGTTAAATGAACTAATTAAGTCAACTTCGCCTTTTTCCAATGATTGTACTACTACGTTAGGATTGATAACTTTGATTGTTACAGAGTCAAGTTTTGGTTCTCCGCGCCAGTAGTCTGGGTTCTTCTTTAAAACTACTGCTTCACCTGGAGTGATACTATCTACGATGAAAGGACCAAAACCAATCGGCTTTTCACGTACTTCTGGAGAAGAAGAAATATCCGCTACTGCCATATCGCCAAAGATATGCTTTGCTAGTGGGTAAGACCAGATACTTCCAGTTACAAGAGATGGAGTAGATTGGATATAAGTGATTTGTAATGTTTTATCATCTAATACTTCGATACCAGAGATTTTGTCTGCTTCCCCATTGTGGTATGCTTCCGCACCAACGATGTTTGTGAAATCAGAACCATAACGTGGACCATCATAATCTTTATTAGCAATTACTTCGTGAGCAAAGGCCCAGTCTTCAGCTGTAACGGGCTCTCCATCGTGCCAGTTAACATTGTCTTTAATTTGGAACTTAATTGTTACACCATTTTCAGCTACTTCAGTAGCTTGGTCTGCAGGTAAAGTAGCAAGGACTGCTTCTGAAACTGCTTCTTGTGGCTCATAAGTTGCAGCACCATCATTTGTATAAACATAGTTTTCATCCCATGTTAATAACCCTTCGTCAAACCAAGTAAGGATTTGCGCATCAGGGTCCCCTGAATAGAAGTTCCAGTTAAGAGTTCCTTCAAATGCAGTATCTGAAACTAAACCGAAGTTTAAATTACCACCTTCGATAGCTTCCCCTTCATTAGTCTTAACTTGCTTAAAATCATCGACAGAAAATAACCCATCTTCTTTTTCTTCTGTCTTCTTGTCAGCGCCGTCGGACTCTTTGGAAGTTTCCTTGTCGCCACCTGTACAAGCAGTTAATACTAGTAAAAATACTAGCATTACAGCTAACAGAAGCTTACTGAATTTTGCCTTCTTCATTGTAATTGCCTCCCCTTTATCCTCTTCTTTGTCTTGCGTCGGTCGCACGCTTTAATGCTTGTCCGACATTATTTATACTTAACATCAATACTAAAATAAGTACGGATGCAGGTACCCAAACCCACCATCTAAATTCCAAAGTTTGCGGATTTCTTGCATAAGATACTAGTGTTCCTAAGCTTGGAGTACTCTCTGGAAATCCAAAACCTAAGAAAGATAGACCAGATTCTAGACCAATATTAGCTGCCAAATTCAATGTCATCGTAACGATGATTAACGAACTTAAATTTGGCAGTACTTGAGTGAACATAATTTTCAAATTTGAAGTACCTAGCGTTTTCGATGCTTGTACATAGTCTAGTTCTTTTTCTTGCAGTGCCTTGGAGCGAATCAATCGGGCAATCCCCATCCACAAAAAGGCAGTCATGATTAATGAGAATGATAGAATACTATACTTCGGTACAATCGCAACAAACACGATTACAATCATTAAGAAAGGAAGAACCATAAAGAAATCGAGAATTCTCATTAGAATATTGTCGATAGTTCCTCCGAAATAACCAGCAACTAATCCGAAAATAATTCCAATAACTCCGGTCATAACAGTAACTAAAATGCCGATACTGAGTGAATTACGTGTTCCAATAATTAATTGTCCAAATACATCGCGTCCGCCGTAATCAGTACCCAGTATATGTGTTTCAGAAGGCTTTTCATGAATGGAAAACAAATCAACCGTTACAATTTCCTCCTGATTCAGAAATAGGGATACCCCATATACTAAAATGATAATGACAGTTAGCAGTATTAACGAGAATAAAGCTAATTTATCACGTACAATCTCACGTCCGATAATTTTCCATCCAGATGGACTTTTCGTTGCATTTAGATTCTTGTCGCCTTCAACATTACTGAGCTCAATCTTGCTCGTTTCCATTTTGAATCACCTCACAGTTTACAGATGCTTATTTTATACGAATACGTGGGTCAACAAGACTTAAAATGATATCGGATAACAATCCTCCAATTATCGTTAACATTCCGAATAACAACACAAGAGATGTTACGACACTATAATCACGTAGACTAATAGAACTTAAGAACAATTGCCCCATACCTGGATAACTGAAGATGTTCTCAATAAATATCGAACCCCCAATTAACCCAGTAATTTCATATCCGAGAAAAGCAGCAATCGGTAACAGTGAATTTCTTAAAATATGACGATTATAAACTCTTGTCTCAGAAGCTCCTTTGGCTCTTGCTGTAAGTATAAAATCCTTTTGCTTTGTATCAACAATCTCACTTCGTAGATATTGTACGGTTGAAACTGTTGTAATCAGAGCCATCGATAGAGCAGGTAATAACATATGATAAATCTTGCTCATAATGTATTCAAACGTACCTGGTTCTATGCCTGGTTGGATACTTCCACCTGTTGGGAAAAGGTCTAAGTAAAAGCCAAATACCCAAAGCATCACAAGTGCAAAAATAAAGATTGGCATCGCAAAGCCGACATACGTGTACCCTGTAATTAAACGGTCTGCCCAAGAATCATTATATCGACCACTTGTGATCCCAAGTGGGATGGCAATTAAATAAGTTAGAACTAACGTGAAGGCTGAAAGCCAAAATGAATTGACAATTCTTTGCCATACTAATTCAGATACTGGCATTTTAAAATGGATCGATTGTCCTAAATCACCTTGAAATACGCCACCTAGCCATCTTGTATATTGTTCATACCATGGATCATTCAATCCAAGGGCCTCACGTTTTTCAGCAATGGTGTTAGGGTCAACATTCGGGTCAACCATTCCCGTTAGGGCATCCCCTGGCATCATTTTTGCTAGAACAAAAACAATAATACTAAGTAAAAGTACTTGCGGTATCATGGTTACGATTCGACGTAAAGTAAATTTCCACATAACATTCAACCTTTCTCAGGCAAAGCCACTAGATGTGTGTTAGATACGGGCTGCAATTGATAGGCTAAGCCCTCGCTATCAAAGTATTTATTGAATGACTGTTCATATTCTTTTTTGACTTCTTGACGAAATTGAAGATGCTGACTACGGTTCCTTGGATTAATATCTGGAATCGCTGCAACGAGACGTTTCGTATAAATATGCTGAGGGTTATTGAAGATGTCTTCCTTCGTTCCTGACTCTACATATCTTCCTTTATACATAATTCCAATTTCATCACACATATGCTTGATGACACCGAGGTCATGACTTATAAATAAATAGGTTAATCCTAATTCCTTTTGAATATCCTGCATGAAGTTCAACACCTGGGCTTGTACCGAAACATCCAACGCAGAAACTGGTTCATCCGCAATAATTAATTTCGGCTTTAGTGCAATTGCTCGAGCAATCCCAATCCTTTGCCTTTGCCCACCAGAGAATTCATGAGGATATTTCACACTACTTTCTGGGCTTAAACCAACTAACTCTATTAATTCTTGAACTCTCTTTTGCTCTTCGCCCTTCGTTAACTTTTCATAGTTTCGTAGAGGCTCAGCAATAATATCACTTACTCGTTTTTTCGGATTAAGAGACGAGTAGGGATCCTGGAAAATCATTTGGATATCTCTTCTGATATCTTTGCTCGCACGATGAAGATCGTTAATTTCCTGTCCATCAAAGAGGACCTTCCCAGAGGTAATCTTATTTAATCCGATAATCGCGCGCCCGGTAGTCGTTTTCCCAGAACCTGATTCCCCAACTAAACCGTAGGTCTTTCCTTTTTCGATTGAAAAAGACACGCCATCTACCGCTTTAACATAGCCTTGCGTTCCCCCAAAAAATCCCCCACGGATTGGAAAGTGAACCTTTAAATCGTTAACTTCAAGAAATGACATGGTGCTTATCCTCCTTCTTACCATCAGGGAAATGAAAATCCTTGTAACACGTGCAGCGCACAAAATGACCTGGGCTTACCTCGTGTAATACAGGATTTTTCTCATGGGCTGATTCAGAAATCCATGGAATTCTTGCACTAAAACGACAGCCTTCACGAGGAAGATTCTGTAAAGATGGGACAACCCCTTGAATCACGTGTAGCTTCGATTGTTCCTCATTTGCAGTAGGAACAGAGTTTAATAGAGAACGAGTGTATGGATGTAATGGATTTTCAAACAGTGTATACACATCAGCTATTTCGACAATTTGCCCTGCATACATAACCGCTACTCTGTCTGCCATCTCTGCAACAACACCTAAGTCATGGGTGATGAGGATAACGCCAGCGTGCGACTCTTCTTTAAGTTCCTTCATAAGGTCAAGAATTTGCGATTGAATCGTTACATCTAGAGCTGTTGTCGGTTCGTCTGCAATAAGTAGCTCTGGATTATTCGCAATTGCCATCGCAATGACAACCCTTTGTCTCATTCCGCCTGATAGTTCATGTGGGAATTGATTGTACACATGCTCAGCACGAGGGATTCCTACTTTATTTAAAAGTTCAATAACTCTTCCTTTTCTTTTGTTCGCTGAAAGGGTCTTATTATGTATCAGTAAAATCTCACCAATTTGATCACCGATCATCATAAGAGGATTTAACGCTGTTAATGGGTCCTGAAAAATCATTCCCATATCCTTACCGCGTAAAGCATTCAATTGAGATGTGCTAAATTCCGTAATATTCTGACCTTTAAATTTAATTTCGCCCTCAATTTTGGCACGATTGTGTAATCTCATAATTGAAAAAGCTAAGGCACTCTTGCCACATCCTGACTCTCCAACGATTGCCAGTAGCTCATTCTTATTTACTGTTAAAGAAACATCATCAACAGCTGCATAATGTTCGTCCTTGATTCGAAAGGATGTTGTTAAATGATTGATTTCTAAAATTGGTTCACTCAAAATAATCCTCCTAACCCCTCCGGAGCGTGAATCTCATACTTGCACTGAATCTATTATGTTGATTCAACACTAGATGAAGAGAACTTAACTTGAAGGCTCGTTTTTATTTGATTTTCAATTATTCTGTAAATTCAATTGATTTATTAAAATATTATTACAAAATTATTAAAATCGCAAGATATTTTTAACAATTTCCAAATTTCTATTTATTAAAAAAATCAAAGTGTTCTTGCAAAGGCGTTTAATCCATGGGATTTCTGGAGTTTTTATTACTATTTATGAAATATTCGGGAGTCGAATAAAAATTTATTTTTCTAGAAAAATTATTATTCTCGAAATTATTTCTTCTCGTAAGGTAGTATCCGAGGGCATATCCAAGAAGCTTTGGATACCCACCTCGCCCAAAAAGAATACGGTCGTGAAGATTATCCTTTCTATTTGTTTGAAGAATATCTCCCTTTAGTTTATTCCAATAACTCCCCAATTCTTTTTCTGTGTAATATTCGCACCATTTTGCCCGATACTCTGTTCCACAGTAATACTCAACAGCATGCTCAGCTAAGCCTTCTAATACCATTGAATCGAGAAGTTTATAATCTTTTTCATTCTTCTTTTGCCGATTTAATCTGCACACGTGATGGTATTCATGAATAAACAAAGCTTCTAACTCTTTCAGGTCCTCCAACGGTGGTACAAATAAATACATCGATTCCTTAAATGAGACCCCACCTTTGTTATTTGAACGACTCGGAAAAATATAGATTTCTATATCAACACCATTCCATTTTTTTCGGTATTCATTATGGAGGTTCTCTACCTTCTTCCAGATATTTTCTTCTTTGAGTTGTTTGAAGTATTCCCAAGTTCTTAGGTTTGGCTTGTACATCCCGAATTGTTGCAAGTATGAGTAAAAATCCTCCGGGTCTTCCTTTATTCTTTCAATATTTTTTTCCGGTTGATCAAATTCTCGGCTTAGCCATTCATTCGTCTCGATTACTCCCATCAACACAACCTCCAGCCAGCATTTTTTTACATTAATGTATGAGGATTGTGGAGGAAAAGTGAATATGGAATAGTTCTTGGAGTTATTAATCCATCTGAGAGATTTTCTGCAGCATCATGGGGTGCATTTATCATTTGGCGGTGAACTCGGGCAGAATCTCACGCATCTTGGCGTGCAAATATCATTTATCGGTCAACTCGGGCAGAATTACTCGTATCTTGGCGTGCAAATATCATTTGGCGGTCAACTCGGGCAGAATTACTCGCATCTTGGCGTGCATTTACCCTTTGCCAGTCAACTCGGGCAGAATCACACACATCTTGGCGTGCAAATATCATTTGGCGGTCAACTCGGGCAGAATTACTCGCATCTTGGCATGCAAATATCATTTATCGGTCAACTCAGGCAGAATCACTCGCATCTTGGCGTGCATTTACCCTTTGCCAGTCAACTCGGGCAGAATCACACACATCTTGGCGTGCAAATATCTTTGTCCGCAAACTCATGTTAGAATAAGCATCATCTCAGCAACCAAACAATCCCCAATAAAAAGACCCTCCCGAAAAGGTCATTATATTACCTTTTCGGGAGAGCCTCTGCTTATATTCAATTATCCTTCATATTTACGGAAAGCAATGGTTGCATTATGTCCACCAAAACCTAATGAGTTACTGATAGCAACATTAACTTCCTGCTTTCTTGCATGATTTGGAACATAATCAAGATCACATTCTGGATCTGGAGTTTCCAAATTAATGGTTGGTGGAAGGATTGAATCCTTAATCGCCATTACAGCAAAAATAGCCTCAACCCCACCAGCAGCACCTAACAAGTGACCCGTCATCGATTTTGTTGAGCTAACAGGCACCTTATAAGCATGCTCCCCAAACACTTCTTTGATTGCTAAAGTTTCAAACTTATCATTGTAGTCTGTACTTGTACCATGGGCATTGATGTAGCCTACATCAGAAGGCGTAAGTCCAGCATCCTCAATTGCCATCTTCATCGCACGCGCGCCACCTTCACCGCCTGGTGCCGGTGCTGTAATATGATAAGCATCCCCTGTTGCACCATAACCAACGATTTCAGCATAGATTTTAGCCCCACGAGCTAATGCATGCTCCAGTTCTTCTAGAACAATGATTCCTGCTCCTTCTCCCATAACAAAACCATCTCGATTTAAGTCAAATGGACGGCTCGCCGTTTGCGGGTCTGGGTTTGTAGACAATGCTTTGTTTGCACTAAATCCTGCCATTGCCATTCTTGTAATTGGAGCCTCAGCGCCACCAGTAACCATTGCATCAGCATCGCCACGTTGGATTACTTTAAAAGCATCTCCAATCGAGTTCGTACCTGTTGCACAAGCTGTCACTGTACAAGAATTGAAGCCTCTTGCTCCCAATGAAATAGAAACCTGGCCAGTTGCCATATCCGGAATCATCATTGGAACGAAGAATGGACTTACTCTTCGATATCCTTTATCTAAAAAAGTTTCAAATTGGTTTTCAAATGTTTCCATTCCACCAATTCCTGAACCAATCCAAACACCTACTCGATGAGAATTTTGCTCATTAATGTCAAGCCCTGAATCCTTTACCGCCATTAATGAAGCTGCCACAGCGTAGTGAGTGAAACGATCCATTTTTCTAGCATCTTTTTTATCGATATAATCTTCTACATTGAAATCCTTAATCTCAGCAACTACCTTTGCTGGATACTCTTCTGGATTTAATCTTGTTAATAGCCCTACTCCTGAAACTCCGTTAATAATATTGTTCCAGGTTGTCTCAACGTTGCTTCCTAGAGGTGTAACAGCCCCTACTCCAGTAACAACAACTCTTCGTTTCGTCATAGTAACAATCTCCTTTGCTCAAAAAATCTGTTGTTTATTTACCCCATCTTAATGCGATTGCTCCCCAGGTTAAACCTCCACCGAAGCCTACCATCACTAGAACATCATCGTCTTTAATTTTACCGGCTTCCAACTCTTCTACAATTGAGATCGGAATTGAAGCTGCAGATGTATTCCCATATTTATGAACCGTCTTCGACATCTTCTCGATTGGTAACTCCAAACGTTGTCTAGAAGCTTCCATAATTCGAATATTCGCTTGGTGTGGGATTAGCATATCCACATCTTCCTTTGTAAGTCCTGCTTTTTCTAAAACATTAACACTACTTTCTCCCATTTGTCGAACCGCAAACTTAAACACTTCTCGTCCATTCATAATAATATATTCGTCTTGATAGAGATGTTTTCCTCCTGTACCGTCCGCTCCTAACTCAAATGCTAAAATTCCACGGTCTCCAGAAACTTTTCCCATGACAACTGCACCAGCTCCGTCTCCAAAAAGCACTGCAGTGCCTCTATCATCAAAATCAGTAATCTTCGATAGTTTTTCTACACCAACCACTAAAACATACTTATATGCTCCGCCTTCGATGAACTGCTTTGCCGTTACCATTCCGTACATAAAACCTGCACAAGCCGCACTAATATCCATTGCTGCTGCATTTTTCGCACCTAGTCGTTCTTGTATTTTACATGCAACAGATGGGAACGGAACATCCGGTGTTACCGTAGCAACTAAGATTAAGCCAATTTCTTCGGGAGAAATTTCTGCATTCTTGATCGCATTTTTTGCTGCATTGAAAGCTAAATCAGATGTGTCTGTTTGATCATCTGCAAATCTTCTCTCTTCAATCCCTGTACGAGTTCTAATCCACTCATCAGAAGTATCCATAATTTTTTCAAAATCAGCGTTTGTCACAACTTTTTCAGGCACAAATCTACCTATTCCAATTACACCCGCATTCATAAAGTCAACACCCTTCGTGGTTTATAAAATATATTATTTTCATTTTATTATCAATTATTATGACTTGGTACTAATTATTTTAACAAGAGAATGTTTTAACTGCAACTTTTTTTAAATTACCACTTCTCCAATAAGTATATTTCCACGTTTGTCTATACATTAACTACGCTAAGTCATAATCTATAATGAAAGGATTTTATTAGGATCTTTAATTATAAGAACAGCCTTACCTATAGGAGGTGCTTTGAAATGGAAAAGGACAACAAGCCCTACCAAGATCCCATTTCAAAATTTATGTTTGGAGAACGTTTTGATGAAAAGGAAGATGATACAGTTCCTGTTGAACAAGAGGAACGTGACTGGTTATTTGGAAAGCGCACGTCACGAACTAAGAGTTCAGAAGAAAATCCAATCAATCAAATTCCATTCATTGGAGAACGCCTGCAAAATATTGATTATATGGAAATGATGCAGCACTTCGATACATTAATGACCTCTGCAAATGACTTGAAGCCTTTATTCAAAAAAATTAAACCTGTACTGTTAGAATTTCTGCAAAAAAAATAAACTGCCTATCAACAGCGACAGGCAGTTTTTCTTAATCTTCGTGATTAGGGAGCTTTCCAGTTTTCTTATAAGTTTCAATCATGTCATTCAAGGATTTCTTAAATTCCTCGTCCACTAGAGGGCTAAACTTTCCTAAAGTGATAACATCTTCTTGAAAATCGAAGGAAAGGTTTCCAGAGTCAAGCTTTCCCTTAATGAATTCATCAGCCACTAATTCATAAAGGGTGTCAACATGCTGAACAGTACTCGTCAATACTGTTGACTCTCCTAAATCGGACTGGTCTGAGACAAAACCAATTGCAAAGAGATTATTTTCTTTAATCTTTTCAATAACAGGCACATTATACCCATCACCAGCAGGATAGAAAACGTCAATATCTTTTCTAAGCATATTATCTAAAATATCGAGAGCACGCTTATCATCGTCCCACTGCCAAACATATTGGATGTCTACATCAACATCCTTATTTTGATATAAGGCCCCTTCATAAAAGCCTTCTACTTCTGGTTGCCATTCATATGCTGCGATTATCCCTAATTTATTAGTATTTGTCATGTGACCTGCTACCATACCGCCAAAAAATCCCATCGCATACGCATCAAAATTTAAACTGGTTGTATTTTCTTTTGTAGCATCTCCGTTAAAACTAACAAAATGAATATGAGGATACTGCTCTGCAAGCTTATTAAAATAATCGGCATATTCCTGCCCATGGCCAAAAATTAAGTTAACGCCCTTTTGATCAAATTCTTTGACTGCTCTTTCAGCAATAACCTGTGAATTGATCCCTTCTTTATAATAAACATCCACATCAAAATGAGATTGGATTTTAAGCATTCCCTTATAGCCCTTGGTCCCCCATACTTGATCATTTACGCTTTCGGTAACTAACAACCCCGCTTTTTTCAATTTCCCTGAAGACAAGGGTTGTCCACATGCTGATAATGTATAAAGGCATAAAAGAATAATCGCGAACAGTCCTAATCTCTTTTTCATTCTTTTTCCGCCTTTCAAAAAAAATAATATAATGGCTCTTTCTACCTAGTATGATCGGTATATCTCTTTAATTCTACATTTATCGTGAAAAATTGAAAAGTTTTTTTTCTTTATATAGAATTCATGTCAAAAAATTTATTCTTCAAATCGTAAGGACTCCATCATTCGCTTTTGCTTTTCTAGCCCTTGTTCAATCGAGATGGACGGCTCTACGAATTTTTTCATCCCATCAAAGTTAATATTCTGTTCATCAACTGGCTGATGTCCTAGCTTCAATTGAGCTGCAACCTGTTTCCATTGCTCTTTCTCTTTACTTATTAAAAGATATTTATCATTTCCCTCTTCGATAATTCGCAAAATTTCTGTGACCATATCCTCTACATAGATAGCGTCGCCAGTCCATTCCCGAATCGTATAATTCCATTGTTTACCTTCGTCAGACAGTGCTTGGTGAAAAAGAAATTCCTTCGGCTGCCATGGACCATAAATGGTAGGCAAATAGATTTCTTGAACAGGTATCTCGAACGTTCCGAGCCAATTTTGTAACTGCTCTTTTTCTTCTTGAAAAATGGATTGTGAAAACAGCGAAATAGGTAGTAGTAAAACAATTTTGTTCTTGTGTTTGTCTAATTGCTCAAAAACATGGTTCAAGCTTTCATTCTTGAAGACTTGCTCTTCCCTGTCTCTTACAAAAAAATCATAAAAATCTACGATCCATACATTTTTAGAAGAATCGATATTCTCTAAATCTAACTTTAGCAGGTCACATTCCGAAAAATTTGCATTTCTCCCGATATGTAATCGCTTTTCTTCTATTAAATAAGTATCATTATTAGAGACAAAACAAATACCGACAACTTCTTTTCCCTCATCTAAAATCTTTTCACAAAAATGAAACCCTAAAAATTCAAAAGCTCCGATAATATAAGTTGTTCCCATGACAAAAAAGCCCCCCTCGAGCAAACTCTTAATTCATCCTATGCTCAGGGAGGCTTGATTATTTCCATTCATGTCGATTCGTCGTTATTACAGAACTCTTTCGTTCTCTTTCATAAAATTGACCAAATAGTAATCCAAGCGTTCTTTTTTTTCTGGAACAAGATATGTGATTGTGACAGGTGTCTGCTCATTTTTCCACTTTACCGACAGATTTTTCAACAAATTGGACTGTTTATATGCTCGATTACCAGCAAGCACATGAATAATTTTCAACGGAACATCCGAGCTTAAGTGTGGACTGTCATCGTCAGGACTACTGATGATTTCAACAATCTGATTGCTTTCCGTATTATAAGAAGAGGAAAGCTCCTTAAGAAGCTTTTTATAGAAAAATTTATGTTCTTTTTCCTGTTCTAGATGATATTTTAAAGATAGAACCGGATTCAACAATACAACAGAGCGGATATTCCCTTTCATTTCTTCTAGCAGCTTAAGAGCTACTAATGCTCCCATTCCCTCAGCAAATAGATGGATTTTATTATTGATAATTTCTGTTCGGATTACAAATTCGTATAAGCGCTTAGCCAACTGAACCGCTTTGTCACTGCCCCAATTCTTCCCATACAAATTCGAATAAAAAACGGTGTAGCCCTGTTTCTTCAACCTTGAGATAAGTGCTGATTTTCCTTCGTTTTGCGTCCAAAAGCTAGTTTTCTCATCAACAAAATGCCTTTCATCACCAATAATGAGGATACCGAAACCAGTAGGTTTTTCGGGATAATGAATCATATTCCATTCGGTATCCAGTTTAAAGTTTCGGTGCTCCATACGAAAAACTCCTTTAGCAATTTTTACTCTTATTAATGTATGACGGGAACATTAAAGTGTAAGGGAATTCGCCTAGTTCTGGATGATTTCTTTCTCAAATTTTATTTATTTTTCCGGATTGTTGTAAGCGATATAGTAGCTTATATATCAAGTTTCACTTTAACAATCATATTCCCTATGGTAGAATGAAAAGGATGTTAAATAGTAAGAGGTGAATACGGTGAAATACTTTTGGACTTTTTTCTGGACATTCGCTCTAATTCAAATGTTAACCTATGTAGCAGGCGCTATGATGGGAACGGAATTTAATTTTACAACAGGTGCCGTTATGGCAGTAATAGCAACGATTATCATTTTGATCGCCCCTGCTATCCTACCGAACGAGCCAAGCGGACACGAAACTCATTAATAGGTGTAAAAAAGTCATCCTGTTCGAAAATACTAGGATGACTTTTTTTATGTTTGCTTTACTTAATTTTTATTGTATCTTCTTCAAGAATTATCTGTACAGTACTATTTTCTCCGATTTTTCCTGCAATGATTTCCCGTGCTAAAAGGGTCTCAACATTTCGTTGGATAAATCTCTTCAAAGGTCTAGCTCCATAAACAGGATCAAATCCATTTGCTGCAATATATTCTTTTGCTTCTTCTGTTATGCTCAAATCAATTTGTTGATCCGATAATCTTTCTTTTAATTGTGCTATCAACTTCATAACAATTTCTTTGATATTATTTAATGTCAGCGGCTTAAACATAATCACTTCATCGACACGGTTTAAGAATTCTGGTCGGAAATGGCCTCTAAGTTGGGACATGACGTTATCTTTTACTTCTTCTGAAATGCTTTCGCTCTCACCTTGTCCATCCAATAAAAAGTGTGAACCGATATTTGAAGTCATGATAATCACTGTATTTTTGAAGTCAACCGTACGTCCTTGTGAATCAGTCGCACGCCCATCATCAAGCATCTGCAACAATATATTAAATACATCATGGTGCGCTTTTTCGATCTCATCTAACAGGATGACTGAATATGGCTTGCGTCGCACAGCCTCCGTAAGCTGTCCGCCTTCTTCATATCCTACATATCCTGGAGGAGCCCCTACAAGTCTTGATACCGAATGCTTTTCCATGTACTCAGACATATCAATACGAATAATTTGTTCTTCACTATCAAATAACGATTGTGCCAATGCTTTTGCTAATTCTGTTTTTCCGACACCAGTTGGGCCGAGGAAAATAAACGAGCCGATAGGACGATTCGGGTCTTTAATCCCAGCTCTCGCCCTTAAGACAGCATCTGAAACTAATTGCACGGCTTCATCTTGACCGACAACCCGTTCGTGTAGGATGCTCTCTAATCGCAACAGCTTCTCTCTTTCACCTTCTACAAGCTTGGCAAGAGGAATCCCTGTCCATCTTGCAACAATATTGGCGATTTCCTCTTCCGTTACTTCTTCCCGTAAAAGGCGCTCTCCCGTTTGCTTACTAACTTCCTCTTCTAGTTCCTTTAATTCTTTTTCTAGCGTAGGAATACGGCCATGGCGAAGTTCTGCTGCCTTGTTTAGGTCGTAGTTATTTTCCGCCTTATCTAATTCTCTACGTAATTTTTCGAGAAGTTCACGTTTTTCTTGAACCTTATGAATGCCTTCTTTTTCCGCCTGCCATTTGGCCTTCATGGAATTAGCTTTATCCCTTAAATCAGCAAGCTCTTTTTGTAAAGTTTGAAGACGATTCTTACTTTGTTCATCTACTTCCTTTTGCAAAGCAGCTTCTTCAATTTCTAACTGCATCACGCGTCTTGTTACTTCATCTAACTCAGTTGGCATTGAATCAATTTCTGTTCGAATCATCGCGCATGCTTCATCAACGAGATCGATTGCCTTATCTGGTAAAAACCGGTCCGAAATATATCGGTCAGACAAAGTCGCTGCTGTGACGAGTGCACGGTCGTGAATATTCACACCATGGTGTATTTCGAATCGTTCTTTTAATCCTCGTAAAATTGAAATTGTGTCCTCCACATCTGGTTCTTGAACAAGCACCTGCTGAAAACGTCGTTCTAAGGCTGGGTCCTTTTCAATATACTTTCGGTGTTCGTCTAATGTCGTGGCACCAATACAATGGAGCTCACCCCGTGCAAGCATTGGTTTAAGCATATTGCCCGCATCCATTGCGCCTTCTGTTTTCCCTGCCCCAACGATCGTATGGAGCTCATCAATAAAGAGAAGTATTTTTCCTTCACTTTTCTTGATTTCATTTAGAACCGCTTTTAATCTTTCTTCAAATTCTCCACGAAATTTTGCCCCAGCAATTAGAGAACTCATATCTAATGAAAAAATGGTTTTGTCCTTTAATCCCTCTGGAACATCCCTTCTGACTATACGTTGAGCAAGTCCTTCAACTATTGCTGTTTTTCCGACACCTGGCTCTCCGATTAGAACAGGATTGTTTTTCGTTTTTCTTGAAAGGATACGGATCACATTGCGAATTTCACCGTCTCTACCGATTACTGGATCTACTTTGCCCGCTTTAACTTCTGCAACTAAATCACGCCCATATTTTTTTAAAACATCATATGTTGCTTCAGGGTTTTGTGATGTCACCCTTTGATTCCCCCTAATATTTCTTATTTCTTGTAGTAATCCTTCATAAGTGATTTGATATCGTTTTAGTATTTCATTTATGTTTGACTGCTGAAGCTTTGCTGCTGCAAGTAGCGTGTGCTCAACAGATAGAAATTCATCTTGAAAGAGATTCATTTCTTTTTCAGCTTCTGCCATTAATCGTTGTAAGTTGTTTGTGATGTAAATCTTGCCTTGCTCGATGCCACTTCCTGATACTTGTGGTTTTTTCTGAAGCAAACGATTGAGTTCATCGGAAAATGTCTGTGAAGGGAGGTGGACCTTTTCCAGAATTGCCGCAATTAAGCTATCGTCCTGCTCCATCAATGCTAAAAACAAATGAACCTCATCAATTTCTTGATGTTGGTTTGAAGTTGCAAGGGATTGAGCACTCATAATTGCTGCTTGGAGCCGTTCCGTCATTTTATTTAAATCCACATTGATTTCTCCTTTGACCTTTTTTGACCTTTAGTTTTATTATATCCTATTTATTCCATAAGTAAAGCCATCCCTATTTAAAGGATGGCTTTAGTGTGTACAAAAATTCGTTTTTTTTATTTGAACTTTGACTTATAGGTCCATTGGCGATTGTGATTAGAGTTTTCCGGGAAGCGGTCTCCAGCTTTTAATTTGATTTTTTTCGGATGTAATACCCCGTCTCCCTCTTCGCCTATTTCCATATATATACCATTGTTAGGCGCCTTCTGTCCTGCACGGAATCGATGTTGTTGTCCCATAATCAATCTCCTTTCCTTGAGGTTACTGTTAGTATTTCCTTTTGGAAGGCTTTCATGAAGTCATTGTTCATTTTTCTAATGTTTTGTTTGTATTGACGATTCGTTGATTTCCGCTCCAGGCACTCGCTTTCCGCGGGCAGTCGCTAAGCCTCCTCGGCGCCTTCTGCGCCTGTGGGGTCTTAGCTGACCTGCTACTCCCGCAGGAGTCTCGTGCCTTCCGCTCCAATCAACTTAGTACTTGAGATAAAGTTCAATATACATTACCGTTAATTTCCTTATTCATTCATTTACGAAGGTTTAATTTCTTTTTTAAACCTTTTAACAACTTCTTCTATACTCAAAACACCTAGGTTTCCATCTTTACGTTTTCTTATTGCTAAAGATTGGTTTTCAACCTCTTTATCTCCGATTACAAGCATGTAAGGAATCCTTTGCCTTTCGGCTTCTCTAATCTTCAGTCCCATCTTCTCGTTCCGGTAATCCACTTCTACGCGTAATCCTGCTGATTCCAATAGGAATCTCACCTTTTCTGCATATACAGCATGTGTATCTGAAATCGGGATAATTTTAGCTTGAACTGGTGCTAGCCATAGAGGGAATTCTCCAGAAAAATGTTCAATTAAAATGGCCATAAACCGTTCAATCGATCCATATATGGCTCGGTGAATCATTACAGGTCGATGCAAATTATTATCTTCTCCAACATAACTACAGTTGAACTTTTCCGGCATTTGAAAATCCAATTGGACAGTACCACATTGCCAGCTTCTGCCGAGTGAGTCTAAGATATGAAAGTCAATTTTAGGACCATAAAACGCTCCATCTCCTGGATTTAGCTGATAGTTCACCCCTTTATGCTTCAAAACTGATTCCAATGCTGTTTCAGCTTGATCCCAGATTTCCTCGGAGCCCATGAAATCCTCTGGACGAGTAGATAACTCCACCTTATATTCAAATCCAAAGTGTGAGTAGAACTCATCAATTAACTCGAGAACTTTATCAATTTCTGATTCAATCTGGTCAGGCCGTATAAATAAATGTGCATCGTCCTGAGTAAAGGAACGAACCCGCAAAAGTCCATTTAAAGAACCTGAAAGCTCATGTCTGTGAACTAAACCAAGCTCTGCATAACGGATAGGCAACTCACGGTAGCTTCTCCGTTTATTGTTAAATATTAAAATGGCTCCAGGACAGTTCATTGGTTTTATCGCGTAGTTTTGTTCATCAACATTGGAGAAGTACATATTTTCGTGATAATGATCCCAGTGACCTGATTGTTCCCAAAGTTCCTGTTTCATCATAATCGGTGTTTTAATTTCCTGATAGCTCGCCTTTTGGTGTTTTCTTCTCCAGAAATTTTCAAGTTCATTACGAACCACCATTCCATTTGGTAAGAAAAAGGGCATGCCTGGTGCTTCTTCCATAGAAGTGAACAGCTCTAACTCTTGACCTAACTTTCGATGATTTCTTGATTCTGCTTCTAATTGATTAGACATTTTAATTCCTCCTGATTTTAAATAATATAAAAAAGACCACACTCCTCCCAATAGTAGGGACGAGTGTGGTCGTGGTTCCACCCTGATTCCATAAAACATAAGTAATGCTTTATTCTCAATATGATAACGGGATTTCCCGATTATGGATACTTTGATAAATATATTTCCCCATAATAGCTCAAAGGTGGTAAATCATTCACTTTTCTTCAGGGCTTTCAGCCAATGACCCCGTTCTCTACTAAGAAAACGATGAATAATCCATGTCCTTTTCTACACTTAATTGTTAAATTTCATAAAAAAAGACCACACTCTTCCCCATAGTAGGGACGAGTGTGGTCGTGGTTCCACCCTGATTCCATAAAAACATAATCTATGTTTTATGCTCAGAAAGATAACGGGATTTCCCGATTATAGATACTTTGATTAATCCATTTCCCCATAATAGCTCAAAGGTGGTAGACCATTCACTTTTCTTCAGGGTTTTCAGCCTATGACCCTGTTCTCTACCAAGAAACGATGAATAATCCATGTCCTTTTCAACGCTGAACTAGATATGCAATTTAATATTGTTCATATAATAATACTTAAATTGGAAAAAATCAAGGACCATTTTAAGGTCCTTTGTTTTTTGAATATCTTTATACACGCCAGGGAAAGGCAGGCTCGTTTTTATTTCAGTATCTCGACTAACAATGCTTTTTGGGCGTGGAGGCGATTGCCTGCTTGTTGGAAGACGTAGGAGTGTTTACCGTCGATGATGGCTGCAGTCACTTCTTCCTCACGATGCGCTGGCAAGCAATGAAGGAACATAAAATCGTCCTTCGCACCTTTTACAAGTTCTTCATTTACTTGATATCCTTCGAAATCCTTTAAGCGTTGTTCATTTTCTGCTTCTTGGCCCATACTTGTCCAGACATCTGTATAAATCACATCAGCATCGACAACTGCTTCACTCGGGCTGTTCGTCACAATGATCTCTGCTCCTGTTTGTTTAGCAAATTCCTGAGCTTTACTTAACACAACAGCATTTGGCTCATAGCCTTTTGGAGAAGCCACTGCTAATTTCATGCCAGTTTTTGCCGCTGCAATCATTAAGGAATGCGCCACATTGTTGCCATCTCCAATGTAGGCCATCTTAATCCCATTAAGACTTCCCTTCACTTCGATAACCGTCAAAAGGTCAGCCAACGCTTGGCAAGGATGATAGAGATCCGTTAATCCATTAATAATCGGAATTGTCGCGTGCTCTGCTAATTCTTCCACTTTTTTGTGAGAGAACGTACGGATCATAACAGCATCAATATAATGAGATAATACCTTTGCCGTATCAGAGACTGGCTCTCCTCTTCCTAGCTGTAGTTCCTGACCATTTAGATGGATGACTTGACCGCCCAATTGAAGCATCCCAGCTTCAAAAGATACTCTCGTACGAGTTGATGGCTTATCAAAAATCAGCCCTAGAATCTTCCCTTTTAAAAATGGAGTTTCTTCCCCAGATAAATGAGCATTTTTTAGTTGAATCGCTAAGTCAAGTAAGCCTTCTATTGTTTCAGAAGAATAATCTGCTAACGTGAGCAGGTCCTTCCCCTTTATATTTAATTCGTGTGGTATATCTTTAACTGCTATCATCAAATCGTCACGTCCTCTCTCAATAATAAGTGCCAATCTTCAATTGCATTTACTTCAAAGTCTTTTACAGTCAACGCCTGACAAAATGCCAGTAAGCTCTCTTTTTCTGTAAAAGTCATAATTCTCTTTTTCGTTGCAATTTCCCTTAATTTTTTGTCTCCAGGGAGCAGTGAGGTATTGAAATAAGCAATCGTCTCGTCAGTAAGCAAACTTTCATCCTCACTCACAACAATTGGATAATGCCCATCTAGAATTTTCAATTCCATGTCTTCATTCAAAACAATTTTCCCACTTGGTTTAATTGCAGCGTGGAATACTTTTCTTAAAGCTTCTTCCACTGTTGCACCGAGACAGATGCCTTCACCTGTTGATCTCATTTCAGCACTAACCTTGGAATCTAGTCCTTTTAACGCAAAATTTGAAAAAACAGGATACTTCACACAAACAAATGGAAGCTTCATTAAATTCTTCTCTTCATCGTATTTCGACAAATTATATTTCCCAAGCAATATTTTTGTCGCAATTTGCACAAGAGGAACTCCAGTCACTTTGCTTACAATCGGAGCCGTTCTACTAGCCCGCGGGTTTACCTCCAACACATATACGTTATCGTTATTCACGATAAATTGGATATTCATAAGTCCTTTATACTGCAGATGTTGGGAAATTTTCTTGCCGTAATCGAGCATTTTTTGCTGCACAGATTCGGATAAGTTCTGTGCTGGAAGAATTGACATACTATCGCCTGAGTGCACACCTGTCTTTTCAATATGCTCCATGATTGCTGGAGCTACAATATATTGACCATCTGTTACCAAGTCGATTTCTGCTTCAACAGCATGAAGAAATTCATCGACCAAAAATGGGTAACGCGCATGGCCGCTTTCAATATATTTATCGAGTTCTTCCTTATTGTAAATTGTCTCCATTCCTTTTCCACCGATAACGAATGACGGTCTTAATAGTACAGGAAAGCCAATTTTTTCAACTACGGAAAGCAATTCTTCTGGATTGTTAACGATATCTCCTTGTAAATGAGGGATATCAAGTTGTTCTAATAGCTGATAAAAAAGTTTTCTATCCTCTAACACATCTATCGTCGCCGACTTTGTTCCTAAAATATTAACATCATACTGTTCTAGTTCGTTAGCAAGATTGATCGCTGTTTGCCCACCAAGCTGGATGATGCAATCTGTAATTTTCTCCGCTTCAATCACGTTAAGGATATCCTCTATCACAAGTGGTTCAAAATACAATTTATCTGCTGTTGCAAAATCCGTACTCACCGTTTCTGGATTGTTATTGATCATAATCGTTTCAATTCCCTGTTCCTTTAACGCGAATACTCCATGAACGGAACAGTAATCAAATTCAATTCCTTGACCGATTCGAATCGGTCCACTGCCAATAATGAGTACCTTCTTTTTTGATGATGGGAATTGCTCATTTTCTCCAAAGTACGTTGAATAATAATAATTCGATCTAGCCGCAAACTCCGCTGCACATGTATCAACCATTTTATAAGACGGGATAATACCTAAGCCTTTTCGTTTGCCACGTACTGTTTTCTCGGTAGTATTCCATGCATTTGCTAAGTATTTATCACTGAACCCTTTTTCCTTATACAACTGGAGTTTATCTTTTGTAACGAGTTCTAAGTTGACTGAAGAAATTTCTTTTTCTAAATCAACTAATCGTTTCAAATAAGATAAGAAAAACAGATCAATCTCCGTTTGTTCATGAAGCTCACTGATTTCTTTACCTCGGCGTATTAGCTCTAGTAAAACAAATAAGCGTTCATCATTTTGTTCCAACAGTTTTTCCTCTAGCTGTTGTTCCGAAAGGGCTCCAAATCCAGAAAGCTGTAAATCAAGTACATCGATCTCAAGAGAATGAATTGCTTTTAGTAAAGCACGCTCAAAATTCCGATCGATTCCCATTACTTCGCCTGTTGCCTTCATTTGCGTACCAAGTTTCCGTTCTATCGTAGAAAATTTATCAAACGGCCATTTTGGGATTTTCACAATTACATAGTCGAGAGCTGGCTCGAAACTCGCAAATGTATCACCTGTTACCGGATTGATAATTTCGTCTAGCGAATAACCTACAGCAAGCTTTGCTGCCATTCTTGCAATTGGGTATCCGGTTGCTTTAGACGCAAGTGCTGAAGAACGACTTACCCTTGGATTTACCTCAATGAGGTAATAATTTTTGCTCTTTGGATCGAGGGCAAATTGAATATTACAGCCACCAATAATGCCAAGCGCAGAGATAATCTTGATGCTTGCTGCACGAAGCATTTGATATTCTTCATCTGTCAATGTTTGAGACGGGGCAACGACAATCGAATCCCCTGTATGAACGCCAACCGGGTCGAAATTTTCCATATTGCAAATCGTAATACAAGTGTTTGCAGCATCTCGCATAACTTCATATTCAATTTCCTTAAACCCAGCGATACTTCGTTCAATTAAACATTGATGAATAGGACTTTCTTGAAGTCCACCTGAGACAAGTTGTTTCAGTTCGTACTCATTAATAGCAATCCCACCACCGGTACCTCCGAGGGTGTAAGCAGGTCTAACGATAATCGGAAAATCAATTACTCGGGCGAAAGCTAATGCTTCATCAACAGAATGAACGATTTCACTTTCAGGAACAGGCTCATTTAAATCTTTCATGAGCTGACGAAACTCCTCCCGATCCTCACCTTTTTTTATTGACTCAATCGAGCTTCCGAGCATTTTCACACCGTACTTTTCAAGAACCCCTTGTTCACTTAATTGAAAGGCAAGGTTCAATCCTGTTTGCCCTCCAAGAGTGGCAAGAATTCCATCTGGACGTTCTTTTTGAATGATTTTTTCTAAAACATCAACCTTTAATGGTTCAAAGTAAATTCGATCAGCAAAATTAGAATCCGTCATAATCGTTGCAGGATTGTTATTCACAAGAATTACTTTATAGCCTTCTTCTTTAAGAGCGATGCAGCCCTGAGTGCCTGCGTAATCAAACTCAGCCGCTTGACCAATGACTATTGGTCCGGAGCCGATGACTAGTATGGTTTGTATGGTAGAATCTTTAGGCATAAAGCGCGGCACTCCTCTTCGGTTCATTTATCATTTGAAAAAATTCATCAAAAATATAAGCTCCTTCGCAAGGACCTGGATTAGCTTCTGGATGGAACTGAACCGTTTGGATTGGCAAATGCTTGTGACTCAGACCTTCCACCGACTTATCATGAAGATTGAAAAACCTCCCCATAAGTCCTGTTCCTTTTATACTCTCTTCATCAACCACATAGCTATGGTTTTGCGAAGTCATAAATACAACATTATTCTTTTCATCTTTGACGGGATGGTTTGCTCCTCTATGACCAAACAAAAGCTTTTTCGTATCTCCACCCATCGCAAGTGCTACAAGCTGATGGCCTAAGCAAATGCCAAGTGTTGGGTAGTTCTCTAAGAGTTTTTTGATAGTTGGAAGAATATTGCTTAATTGTTTCGGGTCCCCTGGTCCATTTGAAAGGAGAATACCATCCGGATTTAGGTTCTCTATTGTTTGAAAAGAAGTATCATAAGGAACAACAGTTACTTTGCAGCCCTTTTCAAGGAGAGAAGAAAGAATTGACTTCTTTGTCCCAAAGTCCATAAGCACAACATGCTTATTTCCACTTCCGTATGTTTTGATATTTTTATCTGAAACGTTTGGAACCTTTTCTTCAAGCAAATGGTCATTATTCATTTCATTTACTTCTTTTTCCAACGTCATACTTGCAGGCATGGAGCCTTGATGACGTATCTTCTTAACGACTGCTCTTGTATCAATATGAGAAAGCAAAGGAATATTCCATTTTTCTAGATAATGTTGTAGTGAGTAGGTTGCTTGATAATGAGATGATTCATTATTCGCCTCATAAACTACAACCCCAGCAACATGTGGCTGTTTACTTTCGAAGTCGTCCTCATTAATTCCGTAGTTTCCGATTAACGGATACGTAAAAACAATGATTTGGTCCTTGTAGCTTGGGTCCGTTAATACTTCCTGATAGCCAGTCATTCCTGTATAAAAGACGATTTCTCCATCTATATTTTGAGTTGGGTTACTAGTTGCCCAATCCCCTTCGTATATATCCCCACTTTGTAAATGTAAATATCCCTTCACATCATACACCTCAAAATCTTTTGTATATTTATTTTAGTTAATTAATATTTATGCATATCCTTGAAAAAAAATTAGCCTAACTAAACGACGGCCTTATTTGTATTTCCGATGGTATTTTTCATGATTTCTATGCTCTCGTCTATTTCACTTATTGATGTTGTTAATGGTGGTAGCAGCCTCAATACGTTCTCCCCTGCTGATAAAGCAAGGAATCCTTCTTGTCTAAGTTCTGCTAATAGATTTTGCACTGGGTAATCAAATTCAATCCCAATCATGAGCCCTAGTCCTCTAATGCCCTTTACAGAATCTTGGTTTTGCAACTTCTTTGTTAATTGTGATACTAAGTATTCACCCTTTATTAGTACCTCTTGCAAAAATACTTCATTAAAAATGATTTCCATCGTCGCAATCGCAGCTTGGATACTAACTGGATTACCTCCAAAGGTGGAGCCATGACTACCTGGTCCAAAATGAACTTTAAGGCTCTCCTTCCCAATTACAGCTCCAATCGGAAGTCCACTTCCAAGTCCTTTTGCTACTGTAACAATATCAGGTGATAGCTCAAAATGTTGAAAAGCAAATGGTTTAGCTGTTCGGCCAATCCCTGTTTGAATTTCATCAATAATGAGTAATGCACCATACTCTTTACAAAGCTCTTCAACCTCTTTTAAAAAGGCTGTTTCACCAACATGAATTCCACCTTCACCTTGAATAACCTCTAGCATAATCGCTGCTACATCTGTATCCATTTCTTTTTTCAATGCCTCTATATCATTGAATGGAACATAAACAAACTTCTCGAGCATTGGACCATATCCAATCTTGATTTTATCCTGGCCAGTTGCCGACATCGTGGCAAAGGTTCTCCCATGGAAGGACTTTTCAAAGGTAATAATCTTTGTTTTCCCTGTCGCCTTACGAGCTAGTTTAATCGCTCCTTCATTCGCCTCTGCCCCACTATTCGCGAAAAACACAGCCTCTAGCCCTGCAGCTGTTGCCAGTAATTGTGCTGCTTTTTCTTGCTGGCCAATTGTAAAAAGGTTCGATACATGCCAAAAATGGTCAAGTTGTTTAGAAACTGCCTCTTTTACCATCTTCGGCTGATGGCCAAGGTTACATACCCCAATACCTGATGTATAGTCTAAATAGGTTTTACCATTAATATCTGTTAAATAGGTCCCCTCAGCAGACACTGGCTCAACTTCCCAGCGTGCATAAGTCGGAAAAAGATAACTCATCGATTAGCCCTCCCTTTTCAAAGAATTTTCGTCCCATACCATTCATTATTGAGATAAAAGCTTTTCTTTCCTGCTACAATTCGGACACTCTTGGTTCCCTTTTTTATCGCAGAGATTGCTGAGGTAACCTTCGGAATCATCCCACCATAAATGTCACCTTTTTTGATGTAGCTTTCAATCTCGACTATATGGATGGAATCTTGCACCATGCCATTGATCAGAATACCTTCTACATCTGTAACAAATAAGCATTGCTCCACCCTTAGCGCTTTGGCAACTGCTGCGGCTGCGTAATCAGCATTCACATTCAGTTTTGTTCCATCTGCACATGCTGCGATTGGTGTAAGGACTGGGATGATATCTTGTTGTAATAGAAGCTTTAGTAGCTCAACGTTGACTTCGATAATATCCCCAACGAAACCAAGTTGGTCCTTATCAACATATTCAGCTGTTAGGATGCCAGCATCACTCCCATTTAGGCCAATAGCCTGCAAACCATTCTCGGACAGCTTTTGAACAAGCTTACGATTGGTTTGACCAGACAACACCATCTCCACAACCTTTAACGTTTCTTCATTCGTTTTTCGTAGACCGTTCACATATTCAGCTTTGACATTTAATTGCTCAAGCATTTGATTAATGTCTGGTCCCCCACCATGGACAATGATGACTTGATGGTTCTGTTTTTTCAATTCATGGAGGCTCGTAAAAAATTCTGCAGACAATTCATCCAAAATACTTCCACCACATTTAATTAGGATCGCTTTCATTTGTATCTCTCCTATGTTCTGTAGCTAGCATTTATTTTCACATAGTCGTATGAAAGGTCGCAGCCCCATGCCGTCCCTGTTCCATTTCCCATATGTAGGTCAACAAAGATTTGGATAAAATCCTGCTGCAAATAGACGCTTGCTTCCTCTTCTGAAAAATCGATAAGGTTACTCTTCTCAAGCATTGTCACTGGACCTATGGAAATCGTTACTGTTTCAGTTTTCGCTTTCGTTTCTGCTTGACCGATTGCTCCAATAATTCTGCCCCAGTTTGCATCTGCCCCGTAAATCGCTGTCTTCACCAAATTAGATCCGACAATTTGCTTGGCAACCTTGCGAGCATCTTCCTCGTCATAAGCACCAATAACCTGTACTTCTACTAATTTCGTAGCACCTTCTCCATCCTTTGCGATTTGCTTAGCAAGACTTTCACATGTTTTTGAAAGTAATCCGACAAATACATCCCAATCAGGATGGCTTGGGGATAGTGCTTGATTTTCAGCTAATCCGTTTGCCATCACCAAAACCATATCGTTTGTCGACGTGTCTCCATCGACAGTAATTTGATTAAATGTATAATTTGTTATTTCTTTTAATGCTACTTGTAAGTACTCGGGAGAAATATTCGCATCCGTCGTCACAAAACCAAGCATCGTTGCCATATTGGGATGAATCATTCCAGAGCCTTTCGATGCTCCCCCCATATGAACCGTTTTGCCATCTATCATACCTTTAAATCCACAACTCTTCATGCAAGTATCCGTTGTTAAGATTGCCGATTGGAACCCTTCCGCAAACTCTTCTTCAGCACCGAGTTCCAATTGAGAAATTCCATTCTTAATTTTATCCATTTTAAGATATTCCCCAATTACGCCTGTTGAAGCGACGGCCACTAAGGTTTCATTGATACCAACCTTTTCAGCTGCTAAATCCCTCATTTCATAGGCATCTAGAAGACCCTTCTCTCCTGTACAAGCATTGGCACATGCACTATTGACGACAACAGCTTGTAACAGACCTCCGTGGCTCAAGCTCTCCTGGGTTACTTTGATTGGAGCTGCTTGAAAATCATTTAATGTATAGACAGCAGCACTATTCGCTGGAACCTCGCTAAAAATCATCCCTACATCCTTACGTGAATGTCTAAGTCCAGCATGTGTGCCTCCTGTTAAAAATCCTTTCGGTGAAAGAATATTACCATTCTCAATTTCTTGTATGCTTGAAACCTTTGTAAGTGTTTCCACCTAGTCTCCTCCTTATGGGTATAGAGGCATCATTTCAAGGCCTAACGTTTCTTCAAATCCAAACATGATATTTGCATTTTGAACCGCTTGCCCTGCTGCCCCTTTCATTAAATTATCAATGACGGATACGATCGTTAATCGTCCGGTACGTTCATCTACATGTAAGCCGATGTCGCAATAGTTAGAGCCTGCCACTTCCTTAACAGAAGGATAATTACCTTCTGGCCGCACCCGCACAAATGAAGCGTTTTGATAGGATTCGTTGTATAAATATAGAATCTGTTCAGTGCTATATTGACCGCGTAGCTTCACGTAAATCGTGGTCATAATCCCTCTTGTCATTGGCAATAAATGAGTACTGAAGGTGATTGGCCGGATACCCTCATGCCAAGTTAGCAATTGCTGCTCTATTTCAGGTGTGTGCTGATGCTCATTCACTTTATAGATTTTGAAGTTTTCATTGACTTCTGCGAATAAAGAGCCTTTTGATAAAGCCTTCCCAGCTCCAGATGTTCCTGATTTCCCATCAATGATGATACTCTCTGTATCTATTAACCTTGCCTTCGTTACTGGAGCTAATCCCATTAGGGCTGAAGTGGCGTAACAACCAGGATTAGCAATGAGCTTGGAACGCTTGATTTGTTCCCTGTTCCACTCACTTAATCCATAGACAGCTTCCTCAATGAGCTGAGAATTGGCCGATTCCTTCTTATACCACCGCTCATATTCACCAGGTTTTTTTAGCCGAAGGTCTCCTGATAAATCAATCACTTTAATATCTTTATTCGAGAATTCATCCACTAGCTTACTAGAAACCCCTGAAGGAGTCGCTAAAAAGACAACATCACTATCTGTCGAAATTCTGTCAAAATTTATTTTCTCAATTTGATTCTCTAAAATGTTATATAAATGTGGATATTCATTCCAAATAGGTACTTCCTCTTTGGTGGAATGAATTGAATGAATGTTGAATACGGGATGCCGATGGAGAATACGCAATAACTCCACACCACCATAGCCCGTAGTCCCTATAACCGAAACCTTCATTTCATTCCCCTCTCTTTTCCGAAGTGCATAAATAATCATTTTAATTCATTTTTATAAGTTTTCGTTGCTCTTATTATAAGAATTCAAATTCTTAAAATCAACCAATTTTTGAAATTTATTAAAAAATAGGACTCTCTTAATTCCTATCTGTTATTTTCTGGATGTTATTAATTGATTGACTATGTTATTTTTTATTTCTAAACTGATAATAGGTAGAATTTCATAGACACTATTTGTTCAAATTTAGGGTATCTATGTGTATATAAATTCACACAGGTAGATTTTTCGCCTCATATAAAGGTGGTCAAAGCATGCAAGCATATACGGAAATATCAACCGAGCTGCAATCATTTGTTGAGACGTTCCATCATAATCGTAAAATCGAAAAAGGGATTTTTTTATTTCAAGAAGGCACCAAAGCGAATGAATTGTTCTTGATTTTAAGTGGGAAGATTCAATTGAGTAAAATGATTCCTGACGGTCGTGAACTCACGTTGAGAATGGCTTCAGAGGGTGATTTAATTGGTGAGCTTTCCCTTTTCTGTTCTGCACAAAACCATATGCAAAACGCAAAGGTAATCGAAAGTGGAGAAGTTGCTGTCATCTTTAAAAACGAGCTAGAAAAAAAGCTCAGTGAGAACCATGAGATTGCATTAGAATTTATGAAGTGGCTATCTCAGGAACATCGAAAAACTCAGACAAAGTTTCGTGATCTGATTTTACACGGAAAAAAAGGTGCACTTTACTCCACACTAATCCGTTTATCCAATAGTTACGGGCTCAATACGAAAGATGGCATCATCATAAATACACCATTAACGAATCAGGAATTGGCCAATTTTTGCGGGACATCACGTGAGGTTGTCAATCGCCTGTTAAGCGAACTTAGAAAAAACGATATTATCTCGATTGATAAAGGCATTATCACCATTCATGATCTCGAATACATCAAAATCGAAATTGATTGTGAAAACTGCCCGATTGAAATATGTTCAATAGATTAGAAAGAACTCGGTCAAATTGACCGAGTTCTTTTATATTAGAATTGCAATTGTCATAACGATGAAGAAAATGGCTGCATTGACGATTTCCAGTACGCCAACATCCTTCATAGTATATGGTTTCCCGTAAAAATAATAGGCTCTAACAAGGCTTGGAATAAAGGCAATCGCTACGATCCAATAGCCAAAAATCAGATAGAGTACAGGAACGATAACATGATAAGTCCAAGAAATTCGCTTGTATACGATGTTTTTCTTTTCCCTTATCATCGTTTTCACATAGAAGGTCGAACCAATGAAAAACAGACTAGATGCGACAAAGATCAGTATTGTATCTGCATTAATATGACCATATGGCAAATATGCACTTGCTAATCCAGCAATCCCAAAAACAATGATTGCACTGAAATCATTCAGTAAAGCACGGTCATTTTTTTTACGCGAAAAATACGCATTTATGATAAAAAATGGAATCATCGCTAGACCAAAATAGACTATCGATGGCCGAGTCCATAAAGGGATTAGCAATAATAATAGAGCTGGAAAAATATAAATAAGCGTCCACTTTCGATAGAACGGGATTTTTTTTCCTTTAAAAAGCAACAGCATTGGATAGGTTGCTAAATACAACAAGAGCCAGCCGATAAAAAACGGAATGTGTTGCCAGATGAAGGATTGCGTCACAACTCCTAACCAAAAAGGAATTATCAACATTGCCCATGCACCATGCTGATTCGGCATAAATAATTTCATGCTAGACTCACTCCTAATTTTCTACTTATCCATACTATATATGATTAAATAGTAAATCAGCGTGAGTGTCATCACATATTGGAAAACCGTCACATAAACTTCACATCTTATTAGTCGAAAGACCTTCGTTGCAAGTAAAGTGCGAGCCATTGTGGCCCAGCTTCATCCTTTATAGAAAAGGCTTTTATACTTTCAAAGTTATTGTCCATTTGATTCCAATAGAAAACAACCTTGATATTATCTAATTCGTCGAGCAATGTAAGATCCTCTTCGTTTCGAATCAGCACCACTTTTGGAAACGATTCGGGCTTATGTCCTTCTATTAGGATAACATTAGGCTTGAAAAAGGACAGAAGTTGGATCTTCTCTTCAAGTGACCACTTATTTTTTTCAGATTGTAGAAGCAGATGACCAGCGCCTTCTACTAGTGTAGCCAGTGCCCCTGCCTGCAAATGCTGATACGAATCCTTTCCCTCTTGAAAATCTGGTTTCCCACCATGCCCATGGTGCTTAATCGTCACTGCCGTTAATCCAAGTTCCGCTAATTCACGAATCAACTTTTTAATTAATGTCGTTTTTCCACTGTTTTGATACCCTACGATTTGAAAAATGGTAGGGTTCACCATGGCCATTGACTACCTTCATGCTCCTCTAGTAAAAGAACCTCTACCTCATCCCCAGCTTGATAGCCACGAGTTCCACCTGGCAAAATTGTTAATGAATTCGCACCTGCTAAGCTCATCACAATATTTGATTTATCCAATCCGCTCGGAGTCGTGATTAATTTCCCATCTGTGATGAAGCATTTGCTTCTGACAAAACGGGTAAATGGGTTTGCCTTCGGAAAATCCACATCAAGTATTGCCTTTTCTTTTCGTAAATGCGGCTGTGGAGAAAAGAGCATTTTCCGTATTACCGGTCTTGCAAATAACTCAAATCCAACATAACAAGCAGATGGATTACCTGAAAGACCAAACAAAATTTTATCATGATAATGAGCAACAGTCGTCACACTTCCTGGACGCATACCTACTTTATTAAACAATACTTCCGCACCTAGTTTTTCATAGATGGCAGGTAAAAAGTCAAAATCTCCAACTGAAACGCCACCTGTTGTAACAAGCATGTCCACTTTTTCAATTGCTTCCTTAATCGCTTCAAAACATGTATCAAACTCATCAGGAAGCGTACCAAAGTATATGACTTCTGCTCCTGTACGTTTCATTTGTCCACTAATCATATATGAGTTGCTATTCCTGATTTTGCCCGGCTGCAGTGGTTCGTCCACATTTAAAAGCTCAGTACCTGTGGCAAATAGCCCAACCTTTGGTTTTGCTGCAACAGGAACCTTTGCATAACCAAAGGTAGCTAGCACAGCTTGTATGCCTGGGTTAATTCTTGTCCCCTTTGAAACGAGTGTGTCTCCTTCTTTCGCATCTTCTCCTCGAAAAGAGACATTTTCTCCTGGCTTATGTACACGTTTTGTTGACATATATGCTTTGCCATCTCGTTCGTAATCACTCGTAAGCTCAAGCATAATCACACAATCACACTCTCCTGGCATTTGAGCTCCCGTCATAATTCTTACCGCTTGGAAAGGACCTACACTTTTATCGGAAACCAATCCTGCTCCAATATGATCTATGACCTCAAATTCAACTGGATGTTGCTGACTCGCTTCTGTTGTATCAATCGCACGGACAGCATAACCGTCGTATGGAGCACGATCAAAATGCGGTACATCACTTGTTGCTAATAGATCCTCTGATAAAAAGCGTCCATAGCTATCATTTATTGAGACATATTCTGTTTTTCCGTTCATTTGGATGTTCATTACTTTTGCTACTGCTTCATTTATAGAAATTGGTTTTCTGAACTCTCCCATTACTATCACTCCAACCTTGTAGTAAACCTATTTGATTATTATAAGCGTACATAATTTCCCGCTACATGACAAATATCACAGGTAAAAATTTCATTTTTTTGCACTGAGCAATCGTTTAATTATTTGCGTAAAAGCTCCACGAGCACCTTAACCACCATAATTTCACCAATGTGTGATATGTATCACGTAATTCTAAGAAAAAATCATTTATGCTTACAATGTGAAAATAAAAATTACAGGAGGTTCAGGATTATGTCCTTTCCTTTTAACGAATCATCATTAGTAAAAGATATTGTGAATGAAATGCCTAAGGCTGCAGATATTTTTAAAAAGCATCGCATCGATTTTTGCTGTGGTGGAAACATCCCATTGAGTGAGGCAGCAAATCAAAGAGCAGTAAATGTAGAAGAATTAACAAATCAATTAATCGAGGTATATGAGAACGCACAAAACTCATCAGATTCTCCAGAGGTTTGGACTGATTCCCCATCAGAAGAAATTATTAAGCATATCCAGGAACGCTACCATCGTCCACTTGAAGAAGAATTGGCTCAACTAAGCCCTTATGTGACAAAAGTAGCTAAGGTACACGGAGATGGCCATCCTGAGCTTATAAAGGTATACGAACTCTTTTATGTATTAAAAAAGGAATTACTTGAGCATACGAAGAAGGAAGATGAGTTTACTTTCCCTTCATTACTTAAGCTTGATGACCCAAGTGTGGCAAATCGGGATGAAATTGTTGCAGCTATCGTCGAGTTAGAAAAAGAGCATGATCATGCTGGTAGCATTCTAAAAGAATTAAGAGAGATTACTTCTGACTTTACGCCACCAATGGACGCGTGTGGTTCCTACCGATTAGTCTTTAAACGATTGGAATTACTAGAAGAAGAAACATACATGCATATCCATCTTGAAAATAATATTTTGTTCCCAAGATACATCTAAATCCACGGCTGCGATACATTATCGCAGCTTTTTTTATGAAAAAAACTCTCTCAATCGCTTGAGAGAGTTTATCCACCTATATAGGACATTTCAATTTTCTTTCGATTTGCTACGGTTTCTGCTGTACGAATATCCGAGTAACGGTCATCTCTTCCATTCCATATTTCACAAACACGTTCAACTATTTCCTGGTCATTTACGCCTGTTCTCATGAAATCTCTTAAATCATGACCATTCCCATTGAATAAGCATGTATAGATCTTTCCATCAGCTGACAATCTTGAACGTGTACAGCTAGAACAAAATGATTCTGAAACGGATGTAATAAAGCCAACATCTACATTCGTATCCTTATAACGATAACGCTTAGCAACCTCGCCATAATAGTCTGGGTCCACTGGTTCTAAGGAAAAATGCTCGCTCAGCTGCTCGAAAATTTTCTTCTTCGTTACAACATCATCCATTTTCCAACCATTTGAGCTTCCTACATCCATGAACTCAATATAGCGGAGTTGCAACTCATTATCCTTGCAAAATTGAGCCATCGGAATAATTTCCGAATCATTTAGGCCTTTTTTCACAACCATATTAATCTTGACACCTAAGCCTGCTTCTTGTGCTGCCTTTATCCCTTTTAAAATAGGCCCAACGCCAACATTACGCCCGTTGATTTCGCCAAACAATTCGTCCTTTAAGCTGTCTAAGCTAATATTGACCCGTTTTAAGCCTGCGTCCTTCAATGCTTTCGCATGCTTTGGTAGCAGGACTCCATTTGTAGTTAAACCAATATCCTTTAAGCCTTCTATCTTTGAGAGCATTTCCACTAAATAAGGAAGATCCTTGCGTAACAAAGGCTCTCCTCCAGTTAGGCGAATTTTTTCAACACCTAAACCTACAAAAATCTTTGCCAGACGCTCAATTTCCTCATAGCTTAATAATTGATTCCTTGGTAAAAATGCAAAGTCAGGGCCGAAGATATCCGCTGGCATACAATATTGGCAACGAAAATTACAACGATCTATAACAGAAATCCGAAGATCTCTTAATGGTCTATTTAATTGATCTTTTACTTTAGTCAATCCCATCAACTCCATATTTAGAGTGTGTTTCACTTCGAGTTGTATATTGTTATTACATCATAATTCCTATAAATATAGGTATAAAACGTATAATTGTCATGAAGTTGTCAACAATTTAACTTTTTTTTCTATTTTACCATTTACATTCATGAATCCATAATGGCACATCTCAAACTTAAAAACGAATAGTTTTTGATTCTAATTCAGGTATCTATTGGATCTTAATCTATTGTATAAATAAAGGTACTGTCCTAGAATACTCAACACAAAAATGAAGCGCACAAATTAGGCGCTCCACTCGATTACGCTTCTTTTTTTCGTAATGCTTTCGGTATATATACACAGAATGGTTCACTTTCTAAATAATCTCCTGTCATCGCGTACGCACGGGAACGGGAACCACCACATACATTTCTAAATTCACAAACTCCGCATTTGCCTTTGTATTTGTCTGGATTCCGTAAATCCTTGAAAATCGGTGATTCTCTGTATATTTCAGAAAGTGGCTGCTCTTTTACACTTCCTGCTTTGACTGGTAAAAGTCCACTCGGGTATACATCACCAACATGCGAGATAAATACAAAGCCATTTCCATCATTAACTCCCTTAGGTGCGCGTCCTAAACCATCAATCGATCCAGTCAGCCCCTGCTCAGTTAATGCATCTAAATAGCGAATTTCTTCTGTTTGTCCCTTTTTCTCTTTCAGCTTTTGTTGGATAAAAACTCTGCGGTAGTGCTGTCCCGCTGTTGTTTTAATATCGAATTTAACACGTTTGCTCAAATCGTGAAGCCACAGGAACACTTTTTCATGCTCCACTGGTGAAATCATATCACTTTCTTGACCTCTTCCTGTTGGGACAAGGAAGAACACACTCCAGAGTACACAATCTAACTCCTCTATTAGCTGCGCCATTTCCTCTAAGTAATTCACATTATAACGAGAAATAACGGTGTTAATCTGTATCGGAATTTCTAGCTCATGAAGGTACTTGATTCTCTCCATCGTTAGATCAAATGATCCTGCTGTTCCACGAAAATGATCATGGATTTCTGCGTTATGGCCGTCTAAGCTAAAAGCCCAACGTGAAAGTCCGACTGCCTTCGCTTTTTCAATCGCCTCTTTTGTTACATTCGGTGTTGCACTTGGTGTCATCGAAACACGGACACCTTTTTTAACAGCATACTCTGCGATATCAAATACATCTGGACGCATCAGTGGATCTCCACCTGTAAATACCAACATTGGATTATTCATTTCATATATTTGATCGATCAAGTCTTTTCCTTGTTCGAATGTTAATTCCCGGGGGTCTCTTTTATATTGCGCCTCTGCTCGACAGTGTAAGCATTTCAACTGACAAGCTCTCGTTAATTCCCAAATGACGATAAATGGGTCTTTATTAAAATCTCGACTAAATACCATTCAAAACGCCTCCCAGCTATTTTGAGGGACTTTTTGTTTGAACCAATTTCGTTACGAAATCGACTCTAAAAAAGTTTCTGTACATGCATTATAAAAGCTTTTTAGAGAGAAGAAAGTGAACTATCTCACAGTTAATGCAAAAAAACAGGGTTTCCCCTGTTTTTAACTGGATAATATTTAAAATCAACGAATGCCTAAAGCAATTTTTGCATAACGAGACATTCTGTCCTTTGTCCATGGTGGATTCCAAACGATATTTACTTCTGTACTCTTAACTTCAGGAATTTCTTCTAACGCTGCTTTGACTTGATCCACAATTGTACCTGCAAGTGGGCAACCCATTGTTGTCAAAGTCATTGTCACCGTCGCGTTCCCTTCTTCATCCATTTCTATATCATAAACCAAGCCTAAATTAACAATATCTATTCCAAGCTCTGGGTCAACAACTAGCTCAAGAGCTCCCATAATGCTATCTTTTACTTCTTGTTCCATTTGACTCACTCCCTTAAATCGTATTCATTTCTATCTTAGACAAAGATATGATTGTTTTCAAATGATAACTACATTCTATCTATTGGCATTAGTTGTTGTAGTGATTTCCATCATATCCGGCTAAAATAAAATTATTTATCATATTCTTTTACAAAACTTCACAAAAATTGTTACCATTATTAAGATTATCTATATTTTTAGTTTATCATGTAGACGAATAAAAACCCAAAGCTTTACACTATGAATATGAAATAAAACACAAAGGAGAAATTATGGCAGAAAAACACTTAATCGCATTAGATTTAGACGGTACCTTATTAACCGATGACAAAAAGATATCTGAGACCACAAAAAAAGTTCTTAAAAAAGCTCAAATGGATGGGCATATCGTGATGATTGCGACTGGAAGACCATTTCGTTCTAGTGAAATGTATTACCATGAGCTTAATTTAAATACCCCGATCGTTAATTTTAATGGAGCTTTTGTCCATCATCCGCTTCAAAATGATTGGCTTGGTTATCATGCTCCTCTCGATATTAAAGTGGCAAAAGATGTAGTTGAAGTTTGTCATGACTACCAATTCCACAACATTGTTGCAGAAGTAATGGATAAGGTCTATTTTCATTATCACGATGAAAGAATTCTTGATGTATTTTCCATGGGGAACCCGAAAGTTACAACAGGTGATTTGCGTAAGTTCCTTACTGACTCTCCAACAAGCATGCTGATTCATACAGAAGAAGATCAGCTAAAAGTAATTCGTAAACACTTGTCTGAAGTCCATGCAGAAATGATTGATCATCGTAGTTGGGCTGCTCCATGGCATGTAATTGAAATTATTAAGCATGGATTAAATAAAGCTGTCGGTATTCAAAAAGTTTCTGAGTATGTCAATATTCCAAAAGAGCGAATCATCGCATTTGGAGACGAGGATAACGATTTAGAAATGATTGAATATGCGGGGCATGGAATTGCTATGGGTAATGCAATTGCGCCATTAAAAAATATCGCGAATGATATAACGGTAACAAACGAAGAAGATGGCGTCGCTGTTTATTTAAATGACCTCCTCAATCTTAAAGCGATTTAAGGTTTTAGGCAAAAAGTGGCTTCATGAACATCTATGGTTAGAGCATACTAAACAGTGAAGCGGCAACGATTTTTCCCAAAAAAATCGACAGCGGTTTCGCAAGCTCGAAAAGCCAGGAGGGATTGGAATGGGTAGAAGTAGTAAATCGAAGCGCTTTGTCCAACGTGGAGTAGACGCAGTAACACAGCATGATAAACGCATTCCTTACCATACCACCTACGCCGAAGCGGAAGCTCAAAAAATGGCAAATGCAAAAGATTCCTCACTAGGAGGAATCTAACATGGGTAATCGCCTGTTCATTGAAGCAAGAAGTGCTGTAGAACAAGCAAAGAATGCGACCGGTAGCGGTCAGCATACTGAAATTGCTCGTGCGAAAAATGCCATTTCTTCCGCTTTTGCCAATTCTACAATGGCAGAGAGAAGACAATTAAGTCAACTGCAAAATGAGCTTGATCAATTAACGTAGAGAAAAGCCGGCACTGATATCGTGCCGGCTTTTCTTTTCTAATCGTAAAATTCCTCCAAAATGACAGGATAATTATGGACAATCTGATTGTCCTTATCCCGTTCATAAAGATTAAGAATGAGTGTAGCATTATAAGGAAGCTGATCTGCCGGAATTTTCACCGCAATTTTAAAAGGAGATGGGGATTTATCCGATAGGTTTATTTTCGTTTCATCGACATATTGATAATGCCCATCCTCCACTGTGTAAAAAAACGCTCCAGCTTCTGTATGAGCTTCCCCTTCAACAAGATATTCTCCCTTTTCACCGTCTACGAGAACATTTTTAAAAACAGTTTGTTCACCCGCTCCAAAAAGAAGGTTTGAAAGAAACGGAATCATTAATAAAAATTGTAACAGGCTCATCTTTTGGCACTCTCCTTTCTACTTTATTAGATTCCCCGCTCTCGCAAAAAATGACTAGTCCTTTCTGAAGAAACCGAATATCCCAGTTGTTTGAACAATATTTGTGAAGGCATGTGGGTCGACCTCTTTTAAAATTTGCTGTAGCTCGAACAGCTCATATCGGGTTATCACAATAATCATCATTTCCTTTGTTTCATTTGTAAAAGCCCCTTTTGCTGGGACTGTGGTGATCCCTCTCATTAGTTTAGAGTGAATCGCATTCTTCAGTTCCTCATATTTTTTTGTCACGATCATCGCTGTTAGTTTTTCATGACGCGTATGAATCGCATCAATGACTCTTGTGGAAGCATACAACGTGACGAGTGTGTAGAGCGCTTTTTCCCAGCCGAATAAAAAGCCTGCTGACAAAATAATGATGCCATTTAAAGCAAAAAAGTAAGTTCCAACAGGACGGTCAGACATTCTTGAAAGGACCATTGCGATGATATCCAATCCTCCCGTTGATGCCCCCACTCTCAACGTAAATCCAATTCCTAGTGCCGCAATGACTCCTCCAAAGACAGCATTTAATAAAATATCGTGTGATAATTGATAGATCGGGATGATTTCAAGAAATAAAGACATGAGTGCCACACTTATGAAACTGTACAAGGTGAACGACTTCCCAACTTTTAACCAACCAAGAATGGTAACTGGGATATTTAAGAGGAATAAGAGAACTCCAGTCGATACATTTCCGCCAAAAATACTTGATAGAAGTTGGGCTGTACCAGTGAATCCACTAGCATATACATTGGCTGGAATGAGAAAAAGATTCATGGCTACTGCATTTAATAGAGCACCAACCAAGACAACGATGAGTTTTTTTACATGAAGCAGAATAATAACTACCTCCTTTTTCAAGCGAAAAATTTATCTCTTATCCCTAATTTCCCCATTCTGACTACTATTTATTGAGTTTTTCTCATAATTTCTATAAACTAAAAGAAATGATTGAAAGCAGGTGTATGTTTTATGTCAGTAAAAATTCTAGCTGACAGCGCGAGTGATTTACCCCTAGAGTTTTTTGGAGAAAATGGCGTGACTCTCTTTCCATTGGGAGTTCACTTACAAGATAAGGAATACGAGGATCTCATCACCATTAAACCTTCTAAAGTTTACGATGCAATTCGTTCAGGCCATATGCCAAAAACATCACAAGTATCTCCTTCTCTTTTCGAAGAAGTTTTTACAAGTATGGCGAAAAATAACGAGGAAGGCATTTATATCGCCTTTTCATCTGGACTTTCAGGTACATATCAAACAGCCGTCATGATTCGCGATCAAGTAAAAGAGGAATATCCAAATTTACGACTTGAGATCGTTGACACGAAGTGTGCTTCATTAGGTTGTGGTCTCGTTGTCATGGAGGCAGCGAAATTAGCGAACGCTGGTGCTTCTTTTGAAGAGGTACTTGAAGATATTAAATTCCGTAGTGAGCATATGGAGCATTTATTTACTGTAGATGATTTAGACCATTTAGCTAAGGGCGGACGTCTTTCAAAAGCTTCTGCATTCATGGGCGGTTTGTTGAATATTAAACCACTTTTGAATATGGAGGATGGCAAGCTTGTTCCGATTGAAAAGCATCGTGGACAAAAGAAACTCCTTCGTCGCATTATCGAAGTAATGAATGAGCGCGGCAGTGAATTAGAAAAGCAAACGATTGGGATTAGCCATGCTGATAGCTTAGAAATGGCTCAAAACATGAAGGAATTAATTCAAGAAGAGTTAAAGGTAGCGGATGTGACAATTTCCGATATCGGTGCAGCCATCGGTTCACATACTGGCCCTGGCACAATTGCCTTCTTCTTCCTTAACGAATTACCATCTAAATAACCAAATACGTACATACTCCTTTTTAAGTTGAAGAACAATAAAGCGATGACCTTTATTCTTTAACAGAAAGGAGTATTTTTTATGCCACATACTTCTGATAATGATAAAAAAGCGCAGGACAACAATGCTTTTCGCCATGAGAAAAACATGGAGCGCGAGAAAAATCGCAAAGCAGGTAAACGTCAATACTCGAAAAAGACAGACCATTTATGATCGAAAAGAGCTGCTCCTTGGTGGGAGCAGCTCTTTTTTCGTGGATATCGGAGATTAGCAACTGAAGCGTGCAATTAGATAAGACTAACACACCATATATCGGTCTTTATTTGAATATATCGGTCTTTATCCAATTTTATCGGTCTAATTTCAAATATATCGGTCCTCATCCCCAATGTATCGGTCAATCCTGAACACAGCGTAATAAGACTTATTCTTCCGTCTTATTATACGTCCAACCATTCTCTTGATAAACGAGGCCATCCTTCATGAGCTTACCCAATGCTCTTTTAAAAGCACCTTTACTCATGCCAAAACGCTCTTCAATGTCCTCAGGCATGCTTTTATCCCAATATGGCATTGCACCGTTTCGCATTTGCAAATATGCGTATACTTTCTCCGCATCATCGCCTAAAGCTTCCTGTTTACGTGGAGCAAGGGAAACATTGATCGTCCCATCCTCTTTTACATCGATAACTCGGCCCTCTACTTTTTCTCCTAAACGAGGCTCCACAACTCGCTGAGATTCATGAATAAATCCTTTATAGCCTTCTGCAGTAAAAATCCAGCTACCTACCTTTGCAGTGCGGTAAATATGGCCTTGAATATTCTTGTTAAAATCATCACGCGTCGCCTTCACCTTTTTTTCATCAATGATTGGGTCAGTTGCAAGCTTCACATAAATACGGTTATTCCGATTTACTCTGAGCGTGATATATAAAAGGTCCCCCACTGTTGGCCAAACAGAACGCTTCGTTGGCAAATCCTCTTCTCCAAGAAGCATTTCTTTGTTAATCCCAATATCAAGGAACACACCTAATCCTTCCTTCGTATCACTTACCTTTGCCCAACCATAAGAGCCTACACGAACCTCAGGGATCGTCGTAGTAGCCGTCGCTCTTCCATGATTATCCGCATAAAGAAAGACCTCTACCTCATCTCCCTCTCTTAATTCAAGCTCTGTATCATTTTCATGAAGCAGGATATCTTCTTCCCCATTCGTTAAAAAATAACCATACTGGGCATATCGTGCCACCGTTAATGTTAGAATTTGTCCAATAAAATCATTTAAAGCCATTTAAAAACACTCCTCAAAAATCCGAAAGTTGTTTGAACTTGTTAATTTTACTATAATGAAGCCATAATGGGAAATTGTAGTTAGGAGGAATTATTATGGCAAAGGAAAGCTCTTTTGACATTGTATCAAAAGTAGAATTTTCAGAAGTAACAAACGCGATTACGATGACGATGAAGGAAATCTCCACTCGTTATGACTTTAAAGGTAGTAAAAGCAATGTCACACTTGATAAAGAAGAACTTGTTCTTGTTTCTGACGATGAGTACAAACTAGATCAACTTAAAGATGTACTCATTGGTAAGCTAATCAAAAGAAGTATCCCCATCAAGAATCTTGATTATGGAAAAATTGAAGGTGCATCTGGTGGAACTGTGCGCCAGCGTGCAAAGCTCGTTCAAGGTATCGATAAAGATAACGCCAAGAAAATTAATACGATAATTAAAAATAGTGGCCTAAAGGTAAAAAGTCAGGTTCAGGATGACCAAGTCCGCGTCACTGCAAAGAGCCGTGATGACTTACAGGCCATTATTTCAGCCGTTAGAGAAGCTGACTTAACCATTGATGTTCAATTTGTGAATTATCGCTAAGTGCTTGTCAAATTAAAACAGATCACATATAATGAAACAAACTTACATATATAGTAGGTTCAAATGAAACATAACACAATATATGGTATCAACCAATAAATTAGGTGTCTAAATAGACTTAATAGGGAATCTGGTGAAAATCCAGAACTGTACCCGCAACTGTAAGTGTGACGAAATAAGGATAACCACTATCACTATGATGGGAAGGCCTTAGAGTAGGATGATCACAAGTCAGGAGACCTGCCTTTTTTATCGCGTCATATCTTCTTCGGGAGTTGGGAAGGTAAAACGAAGGTATTTAAGAAAAGGCTTATTCCTTTCTATCTTAAAATCAACGTTTTAACCCATCTTCATTTTGAAGGTGGGTTTTTTATTTATCCTTTCCTCTCTACTCAAATTTTAAAAAGAGAGGTTTTAACATGCAAACAATAGAATCAAATCAAGTTCTCGAAGCACTTTCTCACACAGCCAAAAAGTACAACTTAAATGTTGGAGAAATAGAACAACAACTTCTTTCAACAAATGAAGTTTCACGTAGCCAACTCGTCCTTCAATACGCCTTAAACCGAATTGGCATGATTGAGCCCCACTGGACTTTTGTTGCAGCACAAATGCTACTTCTTGAGCTCTATGAAAAAGCAGCTAGCTCAAGAGACTATGAATCACGGCAAAAATATGGCGATTTTTATACAATGATTCAACACCTAACTGACATCGGAATCTATTCAAATGATCTGCTAGAAGTTTACAGTAAAAGTGAAATCGATCAGTTAGGTCGGGAAATCGCTCCAGATAGAGATCAGCTTTTTACATACATGGGCTTATTCCTTCTGTCTGACCGCTACTTAGCGAAAGACTATCACCAAAATTTGTACGAGCTACCACAGGAACGATTCATGATCATCGCCATGACATTGATGAAAAATGAAGTTCAGGGTCAGAGGCTTTCCTATGTAAAAGAGGCCTATTGGGCATTAAGCAATCTCTATATGACCGTTGCAACTCCTACTTTATCAAACGCTGGAAAAAGCTTCGGACAGCTCTCCTCTTGTTTTATTGACACGGTCGAGGATTCACTAGACTCCATCTATTTAAACAACTGGGATATTGCTCGATTAAGCAAAGACGGTGGCGGTATTGGAATCTATTATGGCAAAGTAAGAGCACTAGGTTCAGACATTAAGAAATTTAAGGGAAAATCCTCTGGCGTCGTGCCATGGATTCGTCTCATTAATGATACTGCGGTGAGTGTGGACCAATTGGGACAGCGTCAAGGAGCTGTAGCCATATATCTAGATATTTTCCATAAGGACATTATGAATGGCTTCCTAGATTTAAAAACCAATAACGGAGATGAACGAAGAAAAGCACATGATATTTTTACTGGAGTCTCTATTCCTGATCTTTTCATGAAAAAAGTCGAAGAAGTCGATGAAAATGGAAAGAGTATTGGTGAATGGCACACCTTCTGTCCACATCAAGTCAAACAAATAATGGGCTGGAAAGATGAAAATGGCGTTGCTCTTGGTCTTGAGGATTTTTATGACGAAGTAGACGAAAAAGCTTTCACCGAAAAATACGAAGAGGCTGTAAAGAACCCACTTCTACCTCGTAAAACGTATCGAGCAATGGATATCATGGTTCGCATAATGGTGGCACAGCTTGAAACTGGAACTCCTTATATGTTTTATCGTGATGAGGTAAACCGCCAAAATCCAAACAAGCATATTCTTGGCCGTGGTCGAACATCCATTTATTGTAGCAATCTATGTACAGAGATTGCTCAAAACATGTCTGCAACAACAATCCAAAAAGAATTCACCGACACAGATGGAAATATTGTCATTGTCCGTAAACCTGGAGATTTTGTTGTTTGTAACCTGTCTTCCGTACATTTACCGAATGCTATTGGTGCAAATGTGCTCGAACGGTTAATTGCCATCCAAATGAGAATGCTAGATAACGTGATTGATATAAATGATATTTCCGTTAAACAAGCGGAGGTGACGAATGAAAAATTCAGAGCTGTAGGGTTAGGTACCTTCGGCTGGCATCATCTTCTCGCTTTAAAGGGACTTGAATGGGAAACTGATGAAGCTGTCCGATATGCAGATGAAGTTTATGAAGAGATTGCTTTTTACACGATTAAGGCCTCAATGAAACTGGCAAAAGAAAAGGGAACATACTCATTGTTTAGAGGGTCTGAATGGGAAACTGGGGATTATTTTAGAAGAAAAGGCTATGTATCCGAGCGATGGTTGAAGCTTCAAGAAACCATTCGCGAATCTGGCCTGAGAAACGGCTGGATGATGGCCGTTGCCCCGAATTCTTCAACAGCGAAGATTGGTGGCTCAACAGACGGAATCGATCCCCTCTATGCCCTTGAGTATGCGGAGGAAAAGAAGAATTTCAAATTTAAGGTAACTGCACCAGATTTGAATCATCATACTTATTATTACTATCGCAAGGTTCGCCATGAACTTGATCAGAAATGGAGCATAAAGCAAAATGCAGCGAGACAACGTCATATCGACCAAGGAATTAGCTTCAATCTTTATGTTCGCCATGATATTAAAGCGAAGGAACTTTTAGAATTGCATCTTGAAGCGTGGAAAAATGGGCTCAAAACAACCTATTATGTCCGCAGCACGTCGCAAACTGAAATAGAAGAATGTGAAGCTTGTCATAGCTAAAAGGAGACTTTTTGGATGCTAAAAAAAATTAAACTATTAAACCCTCAATTTCCGAATAAATCAACAGGTATTGTGAATGGACAGGCATCGGGGATTTTAAATTGGAATGACATCGCCTATCCTCAAATGTACCGAATGTACCAAACCCTTCTCGCTAATTTCTGGAAGGCGCAAGAAATCAATATGCAGGATGATATTAAGCAGTGGGATCAGCTAAGTTCGATTGAAAAAGATGTATTTCTTCGTGTGAACACACAGCTGGCATCACTTGATAGTCTGCAGACTCCTACGATGACACAGGTAATGGATTACGTTACAGACCCGAGTTTTAAAGCAATTTTTGCGGTTATTGCTCAACAGGAAGCCGTTCATAATGAATCCTATTCTTATATCTTAAGTTCGCTTATTCCTTTAAGTGAGCAAATTGAACGATTCAACCAAGCGAAAGATGACCCAATTGTTCGTAAAAGAAATCAAATCATCTTAGTCGCTTATGAGAATTTTCGTAATGAGCCTACTCCACAGCATTTATTCCAGTTAGCTGTGCAGTCGATAAATCTAGAAGGAATCTACTTTTACGCAGGCTTTGCCTTTTTCTATCATTTAGCAAGGCAGCAGAAAATGCTCAAAACGAGCACGATGATCAGCTACATACAAAGGGATGAAATGCAGCATGCCTATTTTATCGCGCAGTTCATTCGGATTTTGCTGACAGAAAACCCTGAGCTAAATACGTCGGAAAATATTCAATATGTGCACGACTCTATTTCTTCAGCAGTTGAATTGGAAAAAGAATGGGCAAACTATATTTTAAAAGATATCCAAGGTATTAGTTTAGAAGAATTTGAGGGGTATGTTGAATATCTGGCTAATAAACGATTCCGCCAATTAGGACTGGAAAATCACTATGATGGACGAGAGAACCCAATGCCATGGATCCATGTTTTTAGCGACGAAATGATGAATGAAACGAAATCCGATTTCTTTGAGCAAAAATCACGGACTTACACGAAAGTGTCTGAAACGAATGGTTTTGATGAACTATGAAGCTAGCGATTGTCTATACCTCCATCACTGGTAATACAGAGGAGCTGGCTGAAGTTCTATCTGGGTGCTTTCGGGAGCAGGGAATGAAGACAGATTGTTACCCTCTCGAAAATTTTTCTCTAAGCTCTATTTCTGATTATGATAGTCTTGTAATCGGGACCTACACTTGGGGTGATGGAGATGTTCCAGATGAATTACTCCATCTTCAACAAGAGCTGTTACGTTGCCCTCAGCTTGTCACTGGAATTTTCGGTACGGGAGATCGCTTTTATCCAAAGTTTTGTGGGGCAGTCGATGAATTACAGGAAATTTTCCTAGACGCTGTTCCGTTAAAAATAGAGCTCTCCCCTCAAAGCATCGATATGTCACATATTGAGAACTTTGTTGGACAGGTACTCGGAACATAACAAAATGCAAGAGGATGCCCTCTTGCATTTTCCTATTATCTAGCTTTCCTTTTTAGTAAAAAGAGAAACCCAATGAACAGGACAAACACTCCTGCTGTAGCTACAATAAATGGGATATTCAGCCCCGTTTTTTCAGCCAGCAAATAGATTTCTGCTTCTTCCCGGTCAAGGATAATGTGATATTCCCCGTCCTTACTTCTTACTAAATTGTCGCTAAGCAAACCACGTAATTCCTTATTATCTTCTAATTCTGACGATGAAATCGTAACGGCTTGAGATTTTGTCATATTGTTTATCGCAACAACAGAAACTTCTCCATTATACTCTCGCTTGTACACAGTCATCCCGTCTTTTGCATACAGGACTTCCATGTCTCCTTTTCTTAAGGAAGGTAACTGTTGACGTACACTAGCAATACTCGTAATGTATTCAATTAATTCCTTATCTGTTCTAAAATCCATTTGGCGAAGATTATCAGGCTCTTCTCCACCATCCAAAGCGATTTCACTACCGTAAAATACAAACGGAACACCAGGAGTTGTGTATAGATAAGTCAAAGCCAATTTCCAACGCGGCCCAGGATGTTGATTGATTTCGATGGAATCTCTTGTAAATCGATGCATATGGTTATTATCCATAAATCCAACTACTGGAGTTACGTCGTCGATTGTTAAGGGCTGGTCAGGTTGAAAAAATGCCTCTCTTAACTCTTTATTGATAGAGTAATCGAAGTAAACATCCATTCCTGCATCCTTAATCGTTTCGTTTTCAGAGTGTAAATCTCCAAGTAAATAGAAATCTTTTTTTACCTCTTTCAGCGAACTCGTGAATTCCTGCCAAAATGCTACCGGTACATATTCAACATTTTCAAGTCGATAGCCATCAATATCGGTTTCTTCAATCCAATATGTTGCCGTATCGATTAAATAGTTTTGTACGTCTGGATTTTCTTGTGCTAGATCAGGAAAGCCATCTACCCAGCTAGTTTCAAGATTCGTGTTGTGCTCAGGGTGGAACCAATCTTTTTTCTCTGGGTCCTTTAACCATGGATGGTTTGGTCCAACGTGATTGGCATTAAAATCTATGAGCACCTTCATGTCTTTCTTATGTGCTTTATTTACAAGCTCCTTGAATTTTTCAAGTGAACCGAAATGCTCTTCAATCGTTTGAAAATCCTTCGTCCAATTTCCGTGATATCCGTTATCTTCATTATCAAAAATGGAGGACAAGTTAATCGTTGTGAATCCCATATCTTTTATGTAATCTAATCTGTCGATTATCCCTTGGAAATCTCCACCATGATATTTATTTGGGGCAGTTGCCTCAACATCCTGGTCGATGGAAAAATCATTATTGTTAAATCGATCAATATTTATGTAGTAAATGGTTTCATCCTGCCACGTACGTACTTCTTTTTCAGCCGCTTTACTAGGAAGCCCATAAAAAAGAAGCAACGGGATTAAAATGAATAGTAACCGCTTTTTCATCCGCGTTTCTCCTCTGCATTTGTTATTCTTCTATAAGATTATCGTTAAGTCCCCCGGTCAGTCAACTGAATCATTGTCGGATTTCCTAAAAATGGACATATTTCTTAGACTTGATGATGGAAGGGACATGATATGATAATTTACGTAAGACAAAATAAATGAAAGGCTGTGATTATTTGATTTTAAAACCCCGTAGTGAGTCCTCTGAATTGTTAATTCTTCGTGCTCTGTCCCCTAGAAAAAACTTTACCGAAAAAGAAAGACAGTATTATTTAGGTCTTGAAAAAGGATATGAAGGAGAACTAAAGTTTGATAAGTTGATGGAAACCCATTTGAACGAGATCCCCTTTTTAAATGACCTATTACTCGAGCAAAATAACTCACTTTTTCAGATTGATTCTTTAGGATGTTCAAAAGATGGTTTGTATTTATTTGATATTAAAAATTTTGAAGGAGACTTTATTGTAGACGGAGAAACTTGGAAAACTACTAACGGCACAGAACTCAAAAACCCAATACATCAATCCACTCGCTGCGAAACATTGTTTAGAAAATACTTACTAGAACGGAAATTCAATCTCCCCATCAAATCATATCTTATTTTTATAAACCCACACTTTACGTTGTACAATGCTCCTATCAATCCTTCGATTATTTTACCGACTCAACTTGATAAGTTCATAGAAAAGTTGCAAATGGATATCTCTAATCCAGGAACTAAATACACAAAGCTTGTTGAGCGCATTCTTTCAGATCATCGCTCAGGCTACCCAAATCCTAACCTCCCAAAATATGAATATGGTGAGCTTAAGAAGGGTGTCTTTTGTTCAGAGTGCAGATCTAATATGCTTTCAGATTTAGATAGGACAGGTAAAGTATTTTGTGGTGGATGTAGAAATGTGGAATCACTCGAATCTGCAGTACTGCGGAGTATTTGGGATTTTCAGTTACTATTTCCAGAGAAGAAAGTTACAACTGTGGAAATATTTAAGTGGTGTAATGGAATAGTTGGTTACAGAACAATCTTAAGAATTCTTATAAAGAACTTTAAACGTGAGGGTAACGGCAAAGCTACCTTTTATTTGTAGTAATTTATTTTGATTGACAACTTTGGCTCCTCCCTGCTCCATCCTGTCAATCAAACTGTCTTTGGTTGACAGCTTTTGCTCTTCCCTGCTCCATCCTGTCAATCAAACTGTCTTTGGTTGACAGCTTTTGCTCTTCCCTGCTCCATCCTGTCAATCAAACTATCTTTGGTTGACAGCTTTTGCTCTTCCTAGCTCTATCTTGTCAATCAAACAATCTTTGGTTGACAGCTTTTACTCTCCCTTGCTCTATCTTGTCAATTAAACTATCTTTGGTTGACAACATCCGCTCTTACCAACAACATCTTGTCAATTAAACTATTTTTGAGTGACATGATTCGCTTATCCCAATAGCAGCCTGTCACATAACCCCAAAAAGGACAACGTCCCCTCGCCAAAACACGAGCGGCTCGCTGTCCTTCAAAAACCCCAACAAACCTCAATCCACGATCTGAATCCCGTACTCCTCAAACCAAATGTCCAGCTGCACCAAGTACGCCAACAGCTGCGGGCCTGTCATCAACTGCCCAAACCAAGGCTCCTTGAAAGACGCTCCCTCTGATTCAATAATCCCTCGCAACTTCTCTTCATTAAAGAACTCATACAGTACCGAACTACGGTTTTTCATGATATCCCCTAACATCTGCTTTACAACAGCCGTATACTTCGGATTATGCGTTTTCGGATAAGGACTCTTTTTACGATATAATACATCATGCGGCAAAACATCCTCAAGAGCCTTACGAAGTAACCCTTTTTCCCGATTGCCGTACGTCTTCATCTCCCATGGTATATTCCATACATACTCAACTAAACGATGGTCAGCAAATGGTACACGCACCTCAAGGCTTGCGCCCATGCTCATTCGGTCCTTGCGATCAAGCAATGTCGTCATAAACCAAATCATATTCAAATAAAATAGTTCTCTGCGACCAGCATCCAACTTACTTTCCCCTTCTAGACGCGGTGTCTCCGCAACTGTTTCTTTGAATTTCGCCATCATGTAGTTTTCCAACTGAAGCTTCTGCTGCCAATCCTCTTTTAACAAACTTTGTCGTTCATGAATCGACCTCATCCAAGGGAAGCCCTGTCTTTGTAGATCATCTGGACGATAAAACCAAGGATACCCACCAAAAATCTCATCGGCACATTCACCAGACAAACTTACAACGAAATCCTTCTTGATCTCACGACAGAACCAAAGCAAGGAGGAATCAATATCCGCCATTCCTGGTATATCTCTAACATGTAAAGCCTCTCTTAAATAACCAGCCAAGTCCTCCTGCGTGATTATACAACTATGATGAATCGTGTTAAACTCCTGAGTCATTTGCTTGATAAAAGCAGCATCAGAGTTTGGCTGGAACTCATTTGCTTTGAAAAATTGATCATTTCCCTCATAATCGATCGAATACGTGTGAAGTTTGCCTTTTCCAGTCCGCTCATACTCCATCGCCGCAATCGCCGTAATGGCACTCGAATCCACTCCGCCAGATAAGAACGTACATAATGGAACATCTGAAACAAGCTGTCTTTCAACCGCGTCCGTAAATAAAAAACGCACCTTCTCGATCGTCTCTTCAATGGAGTCTTCATGCTTTTCACTTTTTACATTCCAATAACGCCAAATCTTTAAGCCGTTCCTTGCTGAAAGAGATAAAGCATGACCTGGTCGCAACTCACTGACGCCTTTAAACACACCATTTCCTGGAGACCTAGATGGGCCCAATGCAAATATTTCTGACAATCCTTCCCGGTCAATTTCAGTCTTCATATCTGGATGAGCTAATATCGCCTTTATTTCAGAGGCAAAAATAAATCCTTTCGGCAACTCAGCATAAAATAGTGGTTTTACCCCTAGACGGTCTCTTGCCACAAACACTTGTTGCTTTCTTTCATCCCAAATTGCAAAGGCGAATATCCCGTTTAAAAAATCCACGCATTTTTCTTCCCATTCTATATAGGCAGATAACAGAACTTCTGTATCCGAATGACCTTGAAAGGAATATCCTTTTATTAGTAACTCTTTGCGTATTTCTTCCGTATTGTACAGTTCGCCATTGTAACAAATAATATAGCGGTTGCCGTTCTTGTCTCTTTGCATTGGCTGTCTACCGCCTGCCGCATCGACCACGATCAGTCTTTTGTGACCTAATCCTACATGTGTGTCTGTCCAAATATTTGTGTCATCAGGACCGCGTTTCGCTAATGTTTCTGTCATTGTTCTTAGCGTTTCCGTTTCAACTTGTAGATTTTTTCCGAAGTCTACCCAGCCTGTTATTCCACACATTGTTATCATCCTTTCGTTACTGAACGTGTGTCTTTTCACATAAGCTTAGTTGTATCTTATGCTGGGCTCAAAAAATGGTTAATTGTCCTAAATTTAAAATCACCGTTTAAAAAAAACGGAAAATGTCTACAACGAATGTTGAGGCATCCATATTTTTTATTTAAAAACACCCAGTCTGAACCTGAAAAACATAGGGTTTTTCTTTTTGGAGGTAAAGGATGAATAGACAGCAGCGCTCAAAACTAATCGAGTTTCAAACCCGCGCCTTTATTGAGGGGACGGTTGAGTATATTAATGAACAATGGGTCTTTTTCGAAAATGAAACTGAAGAGGCATCATTGTTAGAGGAATATCTTCACCAGGAAATAGAAATATACCGTCATAATCGCTTTCGGAAAGGCGTTTTATTTGAGGATGGAAAAATTGCGTTTACAGATGAACTCCTTGTGCTCAAAAACAATGATACGATTCGTATTCGTAAAAATTTGATCTATTCTTTGGAACGATTATTAGAGGAAATTTCCGATGATGCCTTTTATCAATTCGTTACTCACCTAAATTCATTAAAATTTTCCGTATATGACTGTATTTACTGTTACAACCACCTCACCTTCTTAAACAAAGAAGAACGAAAAGAAGGGGTAAATTTTATCATTTTTGATAATCAGGAGGATATTTGCAGTATCCAGCATCATTTTTGCTATTATGAAAAGAAAAACGATCGCTTTGAATTCACACTTAATAACGGTAAACGAACGATTATCGAAAAACTTACATCATAAGAAAAAGCGCCTCAACAGCGGGCGCTTTTTCATTATCCGATCAGAACTCTCTCAAAGTCATCAGAGGTTAATGGGCGATGCAAGTAAAATCCTTGTGCGTAATGGCATTTCAATTTCTTCAATAATTCGATCTGTTCTTCTGTTTCAACACCCTCTGCGACTACCTTAACAGCTAGCCCGTGACTCATCGTAATAATCGCTTTGACGATCGCAATATCCGATGTATCTAAACGAAGATTGTTGATAAAAGAACGATCAATTTTCAAATTGTTAATCGGTAAATCCTTTAAATAGCTAAGAGACGAGTAGCCTGTTCCAAAGTCATCAATCGAGACTCGTACACCTAGCTTCTGCAAAGATTGCATCACTTCAATGCTATGGTCAATATTGCGTAGCATAGTACTTTCAGTCAATTCCAAGGTCAAATACTTTGGTTCTAGACCTGACTCGGCTAATGCCCTAATTACCTCAGCAACAAATTTTGTTTGCTGGAATTGATTAGCTGAAACATTGACTGAGACGGTGATGTTTTTTAACCCTTTTTGCTGCCACATTTTATTTTGTTTACAAGCAGTACGTAATACCCAACTACCAATTTCCTCAATCAATCCAGTCTCTTCTGCTAAAGGAATAAAATCTCCGGGTGACACAAGTCCGAGAACAGGATGATTCCAGCGAATAAGTGCTTCGCTACCATATAGCTTTCCGGACTTTAAATCGATTAAAGGCTGGTAGCATAAGAAAAATTCATTCTTTTTCAACGCTTTTCTTAAATAACTCTCTAGCTCAAGCCGTTTCATTGCTTCTTCGTTCATTTCATTTGAATAGAGCGTGAGTCGATTTCCACCTGGTGACTTTGACCGGTTCATGGCAATATCGGCATTTTTCATTAAAGTAATCTCGTCGGTGCCATCTGTTGGGAAAAGACTAACTCCGATGCTTGCAGTTACATAAAATTCTTGGCTTGAATAATGAATCGGTGCCGCAACATTATGAAGGATTGATTTCGCTATTTTAATCACCGCTTCAATCGATACATTTTTTGAAAGAATTAAATTAAATTTATCTCCATTAAATCTTCCTAAAAAAGCTCCGCTTGGAATAGAAGCCTGAATTCTTCCACTAATTTCCTTTAATATTTCGTCACCTGCATCGTGGCCCAAGCTATCATTAATAATCTTAAAACGGTCAATGTCTACTACCATTAATGCCAGTTTCCGATTTTTCTTTTTTGCCGTTTGCAATAATTCACTCAGCATCTCTGTAAATCTAATTCGATTTGGAAGCCCTGTATCCTGATCATAGTAGGCAAGCTGAATGATTTTATCTTCTATTTTTTTCTGCTCGGTAATATTACGTCCAATTCCATAAATCCCAACACATTCCCCATTCACGGTAATCGGAATGTTTTTCAAATGAAGGAGGTTAAACTCGCCAGTTTTCGAACTTACTTCAATATTGTAATGTTGCTCTTTCCCTTTTACCGCATTATAAAAATAAGTACGAACTCTAGCAACTTCCTCTTCGTTTATGTAATTCAAAGCTAATTTTCCAAGTAATTCTTCCTTTTTATAGCCTAACAATTTTTCAAAGGCTGGATTTACACTTGTAAAATTCCCTTGTAAATCAGTGGAATAAACAATATCTGTATTATTATCAAATAGCGAGCGATAATGTTGCTCAGAAATTTGCGCATGATCATTCAGAATTTCAAGATCCTCTTGCGACGCTTTCATTAAATGTGTAAGTGTAACAATTGTTTTTACGCTATCTGGTATATTATATTTGAAATTAATCTTTCGATTCGACTGCTTCTTACTATTCTCTGACAATGCTAAAAAAGTTAAAGAATGGCCGACTAAATGTGGCTTTCCATTTTCAATAGCTATTTCTCCATTCGCAAAGAAACCATTGGTTGGAGCAATGGAATTAAGCATTCGGATTTCATCTGTTGCAAACTCATGAAGAGTTCTTTTTCGAGATGCACAATTATAGGCAAAAATCGTCTCAACATTCTGCTTCGATAATCTTTTTAGTTCATGAAGGGAATTGTCAATAATTTCTCGTAAATGGGCATAAGCAAAAACAAGGCTATCCCCTTTAGAAACAGGATCACTAACTGTAATAGTTCCATCTTCTAACAGATTCTTGATCCATATCGGGGTTGATTTGTCTTTTGTTCCTAAGAGAAACGGAAAGTCATTTCTTTGCAATTTAATTTGATCTAGAAAATCTTTGCCTAAATAATTTTCAAGTACTCTACTTGGCTTTTTCTGATCGATGGAAACAATCGTCGTACCTGTTGCCTTCGTGATCTTGAACGACTTCCCAACTTCCTGAAACTTAAAGTTCGAAAACGTTTGAACCTGTAAGTCTGGGTTGTTCAAGCTAGCAACAACAACCCCTTCGTTTGACATTTTTTCTCCATCAAAAATAAACCCTTCACGGAAGGCATCCTTTTCTCCAGCGATACCACCAGCCAAGGCCATGTCTTCCTTTCCCTCATGAATACTATCAAGAAGCTGCTGTAGATCGACTGAATAATTAGAGGAAAACAAAATAAGAGCCTTCGTATTAGAGTCACATAGCTTTGACACTATGTTCTTTCCCATTTCACTGATATTATTGTAGTCTTTTAAATTAAACAGGGAAGATCTTAATTCCGTTTTTTCGAAAATGGTAAAGCTAATACTAATCTCCTCTTTAACAGAGTAGCCCTCTACGATGTCTCCCGAAGTCGTGCACCCCATTATTTTTGCTTGAGGAAGAACAGTACACATCATCTCTTGAATCTTCTCTAGCTCCACTAAGTCATTGTTACTAGAAAAGATTTGAATAAGTATGTTTGGATATTCATATAAGACATTGTCTTTTATTAAATTTTTAAGTTCATCCGTATTTTTATATACACAGGATATAGTTTTTATCATGCCAACCACCAATAGTTTGTCTAGTTAGTGCATAGTATATTTTCTTCTAAAATAACATATTTACATATTAAAAAATAGAAAAAGCTGCCTTTTTGGCAGCTTTTTTCGAAAATCGTCGAATTTTCTTAATAAATCCTATTAAAAACTAAGTGGTAAATAGAAGCCTAACACAAGAACTACAATTAATGATACAAAGAACAATACCCAAAACATCGTTGTTTTCTTTTCTTTTTTCGTACGTACCAGTACCATTTCCATGAAACCAATTACTAGGAATCCGAAAATAAACTTTAATACATATGTTATTGGATATTGAGAGAACATTAGGTGTGCGATCATTCCACCAGTTGCGATTGTTAATAGATAGAATAGACGTAAAATCATGTGAACAATTTTCTGTGCTTTTGCTTTTCCACTCTTATGTAGACCAAGGGCAACGAAAAATAGGATTAAAGTTAACACCCAAGTTGTAATATGTAGATGTGTTGATGCAGTCATGAATATGCCTCCTCTTCTAATTTCTACAATATCTTATCATATCTGCGACGAAAATCCTAAATATTAAACGTTCAAAAGATTCCTAGATTTCGTCTATTCTTCGATATCATTCACAAGTTTGCCAATTTTTTCAATAAATACTTCCATCTTATCTCCAGACTTTAGAAAACGTGGTGGTTTAAATCCTTTTCCAACTCCCGCAGGTGTACCTGTTGCAATAATATCCCCTGGCTCTAAAGTCATACCTGCTGATAAAACAGAAATGACTTCTTCGATAGGAAAGATAAAATGCTTCGTATTAGAGCTTTGTCGTACCTCATCATTAATACGCGTTTCGATGTTTAGTTCATTCGGGTTCTCAATCACAGAAGAATGAACAATCCACGGGCCCATTGGACACGATGCATCCAAGCTTTTTCCAATAAAAAATTGTTTATGCCTTGATTGGAGGTCTCTTGCTGTCACATCATTGACTATTGTGTATCCAAAAATATAATCTAATGCTTCTTCCCTTTTAATCCCGCGGCCCTTTTTCCCTATCACAACCGCTAGTTCACCCTCATAATCTAACTGCTCTGTCACATTTTTGTGATTTAAGACCGTTTCATTTGGACCAATTACCGTCGTAGGTGCTTTAGTAAACACCATAACATGTTCCGGAATATCATCCTTACTGCCCATTTCAATTGCATGCTCCTCATAATTTTTTCCAACACAGAAAATGTTCTTCGCTGGTCTTGGAATCGGAGCTAAAAGTTTTACATCATTCAAATTCAAAAAAAGATTAGGAGCATTTGATACACTCCATTGTAAAATATCTTGGGCTTGTACCGAAAATCCTTCTAAAGCTATACATTCTTGCAGGGTTTCAGGAAGGCTACTTTCCCCTTTCCAAGCCTCTTCTGCCCTTTTTAATGGTAAAAGGCTATCAGTCTCTTCCCCAATAATGCCAACAAATTCGCCATGATGATCCTCTGCTGTTACATACTTCATCATAATCACCCTTTATTATTAGAATATTAATACAATTATACTACAAATCTATCAATTACTCTTTTTTCCAATCTGGCCATCTCAGGTAGGTTATACTTCTCCATAGCCATTCAACTGGCCCGTAATAATGATTTTTGAGCCAAAAAGAACTCCATACGATTTGTAAAATATAGATTAATACTACAAGCGCAGTTCCCCAAAATGCTGAAATCTGATCATATAGCCCGAAGCCATATGAATAAAAGAGAATGGTTGAGACTATCGATTGTAGCAAATAATTGCTCATCGACATTTTTCCAACAGGAGCAAATATTTTTGGAAATCTATTTGATTTCTCTGCCCATAGAGCGATCACCAACGCAAAAGAGAAAGCTAGCATTGGGCCTCCAAAAGAATCTTGTATGTATTCATTAACAATATTTTTATCAAATATATACGGACTTAGTTTTAGAAAAAGACCTACAGTTAAGAAAATCAATAGACTAATGAAAAATGGCTTCTTTAATTCTGTAACCTTCTCCATCCACTTTAGCTTGGCAGCTCCTCCCCCTATGAGAAAGAATGGAAAGATTGAAAATAACATAAATACACCATTTGCTAGATTATTAACCGCATACCAGTCTTCAAAACGTTGTTGAAAAATAGAAAAGTAGCTTCCTTGCTGATAGATTTCAACGGATTGTCTAGCAAGTTCAGGCTCGTACATAGACAGTTCCCCTACTGGGCTTAGCAAGAGCGCGACAACAAATAATAGTGTTAAAAGGAGATTCGGTATAATCCAAAAAAGTGCTCCAGTTATGATCATCGCTGTTCCTGATAGCTTTCTAAAAAGGAGAAATAGGAACCCGAAAATGGCATATGTGATGAGAATATCCCCATGCCAGATAAAAAAAGCATGGAGCATCCCAATGAAAAGTAGTGCTAAAAGCCTTCTTGTTGCAATTGGAAGAAAGGCTTGTTCTCTTTTAATCGTTCTTTCATAGAGAAGCACCAGACCATAGCCAAATAGGAGTGAAAATAAGGGGTAAAAGCTCCCTTGAGCAAAGACATCGATAAAAATATATGTCCCTTTATCAAGGTAGGATTCCCACCATGAAAATGGATCTAAATAAAGTAGCGGGGAGTGAAATGAAAGCATATTGACTAGGAATATCCCCAAAATTGCAAATCCCCGCATCATATCAAGTGAAACAATTCGCTCTTTTTCTGGTGTGTACATATATAGCTCCTTTTCCAAAATATTCTTTTTTCAAATTATATACCGTTCACAGAAAAAGGACCAGATTTCTCCGGCCCTTCTTATATTAAGGCTGTTCTCGTAAAAATTGTTGTTAAAATCCTATTGCCGATTTTAACGTAGAAATAGCATTTGGTGCATCGTAATTAGTTTGCATGTTTTATTCTACGAAAAAAACTGGCTCTTTTCTCATTAATTTACGACCAGTTATCATTGAAAACAAAGTTAAATTCATTGATTTTTTGCTCCAAAAGTAACAAAATTTGAGAAAAGAGCCTTGATTAATTTACAAATTTGCCGCCTTTTCCGGCTGCTTCCCAAAATTCATTACGAAGGACAACCTTTTGAATTTTACCAGAAGCGGTTTTCGGTAGCTCATTCACAAAGGTTACTCCTGTAATCGCTTTAAAATGTGCGAGCTTTTCTCTCGAGAATATGACCAATTCTTGCTCTGTTACACTTCTCCCTTCTCTTAAAACAACAAAAGCATGTGGAGTTTCTCCCCACTTTTCATGAGGGACGGCGATAACTGCTGCTTCTAGTACATCTGGATGGTCATACAAGACTCCTTCTACTTCAATAGAAGATATATTCTCACCACCCGAAATAATAATGTCCTTTTTCCGGTCGACAATATCGATATGCCCATATTCATCAATCGTTGCCATATCTCCAGTATGGAGCCAGCCATTTCGAATCGTTTCCATAGTAGCCTCTTCATTCTTCCAATATCCGAGCATGACATTATTACTTCTCGTAATGACTTCACCAATCTCCTTGCCATCATGAGCCACTTCCTTTCCTTGCTCTGTGACAACCGTGACCTCGCAGCCAATCATGGAAATACCTGCTTTTGACTTAATTCGATACTTATCTTTTACCGGTAAATCCTTTAAGTGGGAGCGAACGACAGAAATTAAACTTAACGGTGTAGACTCAGTCATACCGTATACTTGAATGAATTCCCAACCGAGTTCTTTTTCAACTCTCGTGACAAATGCTGGTGGTGGAGCAGAACCAGCAATAATGACACGGACAGCTTGCTCAATACTTGGTGTGTTTTTTTCATAATACTGGAGAAGTGAGTTTAGAACAGTTGGAGCCATATGCATCACGCTCACTTTATGTTTTTCAAGCGCTTCAAAGATCGTATCAGGAGTTGTTTTTCTTAAGCAAACTTGGGTAGCACCGTTCGCTGTGTAATAAAAGGGGGAGCCCCAACCGTTGACATGGAACATTGGTAAAACATGCAATAAGACATCTTCATCCGTAACACGAAGATGATGCATGGAACTCAATGCATGTAAGTAATTATTTCGGTGGGTCAGCATAACTCCCTTTGGATTACCTGTTGTTCCACTCGTATAAAGAAGGCTACACACATCGTTTTCATCTAATGGCACCCTCGCAAAAACATCACCACTCTGCTGAATCATCCATTCATCATAGCCTAGCTCATCTGTGTCATCATCTTTATAATGCACAATGATTTGCTCCACTGTAATTAGCTGATCTTGGATTGGGGTAATAAGATGATAGAGGTCTTGGTCGACGAGAAGAACTTTTGATTCACTATGATTTAAAATAAACAAGTAATCATCAGGCTTTAAACGAATATTGAGCGGAACCATCACGCCTCCTACCTGAAACACTCCGTAAAAGCCTTCGAGCATCTCGATCGAATTCGGAGCTAAGTAAGCAACACGGTCTCCTTTTTCTACACCTGCATCCTTTAAACCATGAGATAGACGGTTTACTCGCTCATTCAACTGTCCATATGTAAGTACTCGGTTCTCACTAATGATCGCTTTTTTGTCCCCATACAGATTCACTGCACGGTCTAAAAACTGTGGAAGCACTAATGGTACATTCATACATATCCTCCTAGTTAAATTCAAAATATTCTTAATTAACTATATTTTACCACGTTGTTTGGAAGTGTTATATAACAATTTTGCGAACATCAATTATGTAAATGTAGGCATTTGCATCACATTTGCCCAGTCAATACATACAATAAACAAGGAGACTAAGAGATAAAGGGTGTGAAATATGCCTGCCATTGTTGGGATTGTTCAAGTGAACTCGATCGGAACTAGTTCCGTTTTTAACATCGGAGACGTTTATAAAATCATGCCAGTTGCTTCCGTTAAAACCTATTCTGGCGCGGGATCATTTAACACAGGCGATTATGTAGAAGTATACAATCACATTAGTTCCACGAATACATTTGACCAGGATGGAGCCGATCAAAGCATCCTTTTCAATACTTAAAGGTGTGAGACTATGAATTATTATATTCAGCAATCCATTGTGATCAATAATCTAAAAATCGAAAGTATCGCTAACTCTTCTGTGTTTCAAATTGGCACAGCAGGGATCATCAGGGGTTCGAGCCACCTCTATAATACGGGTGGATTTGTCGAGCCTGCACCTGAAGCAGAAAAACCAGGTCAACCTCAAACTACTGTGCAAGAAGGATCATTTACTATGCCAGCAGTACCTTTGGTTTCGGCGTAATTAAAAAATGAGGTGTTAAGATGAACCAAGAGCTATACACTTACTTACAACAAATGCATACGTTCATTCAGACACAGGAACAGAGAATTGCTGAACTCGAAAAAACAGTTCATGCACTGTCTAGTGAACTTGAAGAGGTAAAAGCACGCCCTCCCATTCAGGTCGGCACAATTGAATATAAATTTGATCAGCTCAAGGTTGAATCGTTAGAAGGAACATTGAATATTGGACTTAATCCTGCTGATATTGAGCAGCAAATTGAAGAGCTCGAGCTACCAAATAACAATGGGAATAGCTATAACAGCAATAGCAATAATGGGAATAACATTCACCCGAAAAAAGGGAAAGTAAACCACATTCAACCCAAAATAAAGATGCAAAGAAGCATGGCTTTAGAAGATGCTATTTTTCAATACTTAGAGACCGATTTAGAACCATTGGTCAAAAAATATGAAGAACAGCTTGGCAGAACATTTGATGAACCATACGTAACTTTTATAAAAGAAGATATTATTAGACAGCTACCTCAACGAATTGAATATTATTTGAAGAAAATCCCTGATAAAGAACGAACAGAAGAAGCTCAAAAGAAAATTGATGAACAGCTTGTAGCGCAGATGAAAACGGATATTGAAAATGCTGTGCTTACTTTTTTAAAAACTTTGCCAGTAGAAAGCCAAGGAAAGGATGAACAGGATGAATCTACAGGTATATAACCGAGAGCTAGCAGTTGGCAACATGCAGGTCGAAAGTGTCTCAAGTTCTTCGATCGTTCTTGTCGGAGATACAGAAACGATTCAGCTGGCATCAACCTTTGATACACCTGCTGAGTCGTTGATTATCGGACCTTTTGTTCCATTAAATCCACAAGGGTAGAATTTATGATTAGTAAAAGAACATCTTCTGTCGATCGCATCAATGTTACCTCCGTGACTACAGCCTCAACCGTGGAAATTGGAGATTCATCGCAAATCCAAGCGTTCTCCCGTGCGCTCGCTGTTCAAAGAGAGCATGAAATTTTTTATGGAAATGAGATGGATTTTTCTCAGTTTGATATTTTTAATGAGCCTCTCATCCTTGAGCCCATTACAGATGAAATAGCCTTTGAAACTATCGCACTGAATCCGATTATTCGGGTGAACCAAATCAAAATCATCGGTATTTCCACTTCATCCCTGCTTCATATTGGTAATAGCCGAAATATTTCTATGGAATCACGGATTAAGCATATTCGACACCTTCGAGATAACGACTAGGAACTTTAACTAGTTATTGGCATAAGATCAAATAAGGACACTCTCAGGGTGCTTATGACAAATTTACGAAAAGGGTGTTTTTATGCCTGCTATAGTAGGACCTGTACAAATCATTACTGTCAGCGGCGGTGTTGTTCAATTCGGCGATACTTTTTTCATCTCCCCTAAGAGCGCATCTAAAACCATTTCTGGATCAGGCGCTGGAAATACAGGTGGCTTCATACTCACCAATAACGCCATTAGTGCGAACAATACGCTAGATACAAACTTAGTGGATCAACCAATTTCGGGGAATAACTAGAAAAAGAGACTGCTCCAAAGGCTAAACAAATTGCCTTTTAGGAGAGTCTCTTTTTAATGAGTTTTTGTTTGATTGACAGGTTCCGGCTTGACACAAGAAATCAGAGCTCCAGTATATGTCCCCCATCAAAGAAGAACAAATACCGTTCTGTTACCTTTTTCTTTAAAATTTGCTCAAGTGCCTTTGTGTACAGTTCGAGCTGCACTTGATATCGTTTCTCCAAAATTGGTCTAGCTTCATCAAATCCACCTTTGTAGCGGTCGTGAATGCCGTCAGTCTTGTAATCCACTAGGACATGTCCATGCTCATCCTCAAACACACAATCGATGACACCCTGAACTAATATAGGTTCGTTTTCGCCCTTCCAATCTGGATAAGCGACACTCGCCGGAAATGCCGCACTGAATGGTACCTCTCGTTTAAGTGACTCTGCTTTTAACATCCGCTGTCCAAGAGTAGAACTGAAAAATTGAACAATCTGCTCCACATCAATGACCTGTTTTTGTTCCTCTGTTAAAAGCTCTTTTTCAACCATAGCATCTAGCTGATGACTAATAGTCTCGGCCGTAATCGCCTTCCCTAAATCTACATGCTGCATGACCATATGCATTGCCGTACCTCTCTCTGCAGGTGTAATATTCTTCTCCTGTAGAAAACGAGGGCGATTAAAAATCGGACGAGAACCCTTTGAAAGCAATTCCTTCCCACTATGTTCATCAACGATTTCACGCTGTCTCTTCATTTCTGATACAGATTGCTTTGAACGGCGCGTAGAAGCTTCTTTAAAAGAATATTGCCAACTCAAAGCTTGTACAATCTCTTCTTTTCGCTCCGATGCCAAATCAATTGCTTCGCCTCGATAAACTTTTTCCAGCAATTGATCTTCTTCAACCTCTTGCTCTTCATTCTTCGAAGCTATATCTGCCGATTTGATAATGTCAATCCGCCAAGACGAAGGATGAGTAGTTATATCTGAAGGTACCAATGGGTCGATTCCTTTTTCACCACGAAGCATCTTACTATCTTGATGTCTTATCAGTGCTGGACCTATCCAGTCTAAATAGCTCTTTGCAGAAGCTCGCTCATATTCACCTAATAACCATTCCTGATGCGCCAAACCTTGTGACCAGTTTTCTAGCTTTTTCTCGACTTCCTTCACGGAAGCAAGCATATATAATTTTTCCTTTGCACGTGTCAGAGCAACATAAAGAACGCGCATTTCTTCGGATAACATCTCAAGCTTCTTTTTCCTTTTAAAAGCAAGCTGCGGAAGTGATGGGTAGGTTATTCGTTTCTCTGCATTCACATACTTTGCGGCAAATCCAAGTTCTTTATCGAGCATATAGGATTTTCTTAAATCCATCATATTGAACTGACGAGCCGTTCCTGCAATAAACACGACTGGGAATTCTAGTCCTTTACTGCTGTGGATCGTCATAATTCGAACAACATCCTCTTGCTCACCAAGTGCTCTTGCTGCCCCTAGGTCATCCCCACGATCACGCATTCTTTCGATAAAGCGTAAGAAACGGAATAGTCCTCTGAAGGATGTACTCTCATATTGCTTTGCTCGATCATAAAGAGCCCGAAGATTCGCTTGGCGCTGCTTTCCACCAGGCAATCCACCAACAAAATTGTAAAACTTTGTTTCTCGGTACAGCTGCCAAATAAGCTCTGCAACTGCTCCTTGGCGTGCTTTTTTACGCCATTCTTGGAAACTCTCTAAAAACATTCTCAAACGGCCATGTACCTCTTCGGTTTCAGCAGTAGGAGATTTTTCACAAAACGCTAACACTGCATCATAAAAAGAACCACTTCTGTGATGGATACGGATCGTAGCAAGCTCTTCTTCATTTAATCCAACAATCGGTGAACGAAGCACCGCTGCCAAAGGAATATCCTGATACGGATTGTCGATCATTTTTAAAAGAGACATCATAATCGATACTTCTGTTGCTTCAAAATAACCAGAGGATAGATTCGCGTAAATTGGAATCCCTTGCTCCTTAAATTCCTCCATAATTTGTGGTGCCCATGTCATTGAACGAAGCAAAATCACGATATCGCGGTACATAATCGGGCGACTTGACTTTGTCTTACCGTTGTATACCTCTTTCCGTTCAGAGATTAGTTCTTTTATTTTCTCCGCCATAACCCGAGCCTCTAATTGCGATTGCTCAAGCTCAGCCGCATCAAACTGGAGTTCCTCTACCTCATCGGTTTCGTCCTCATTATCTTCCTTGCCTTCTTGATCGATTATTAGTAATTCAATCGGATGCTCACCTTCAGGATAGTCCGCCCCCTTAACAAGTTCAGCTGCTACATCATACTCAATCTCTCCGACACTCGTCCCCATTAGCTGTTTAAAAAGAAAATTCGTTCCGTCTAACACTTCTTTTCGACTACGGAAATTGCGCGCCAGATCAATTTTGAGTCCAGAATCCTCGCCATCACTCGTAAATCTGAGGTATTTGCCTAAAAACAAATTCGGTTCAGCCAGACGGAAGCGGTAGATGGATTGTTTTACGTCTCCAACCATGAACATATTCCCGCATCTTTCGCCTTCCTTCGTAACGAGCTGAAGAATCGATTCCTGAACCATATTCGTATCCTGATATTCATCAACAAATACTTCTTTAAAATGGTTTCGATAAGACAATGCTGCTTCAGAAGGAATTAGGCTCCCCACATTTTCTGCTAATATTTGCAGGCAATAATGCTCCAAATCAGCAAAATCAACAAGCCCTTTTTCCTTTTTCACCGCATCAAATCGACTCGCAAAGCTCTCCACAAGTCGCACCAATGTATCAACATGCGGGGCCATATCTCTCATATCACGAATAAAGCTTTCAGGCTTTCTTGAAAACAATTCGTCTTTCATCGTTTGGATCATTTTTTTCGCTTTGTCTCTCAGTTTTTGCGCTTGCTCTAAAAGTTCTTTATCAAACTCATCGCCACGACATGCTTTCGCACGCGAAAAGTTCACGACTTGCATGCGCAAGTGCAGCTCCTGCCAAGAAACATTCTTCGCTTCAAGCAATCCGTCCACTTGACTAATATCATCTATCAGATTCTCTGCTCGCGGAGCAGGACCCCTAGGCAACTTTGTCAATTCAAGGGCATTTTGTAAAAGTTGCTTGGCTCCTCGGATCTGTAACTCAATATCGAAAAGAAGGGCATTCACAAAAGGAAGCTCTTCGATTTCTGTTCCTTCCCCAAGGTGGTACATATCCTTCATCGACTCTAAATACTTGCTTGGTGAAGCATTTGCTTGTGAGAAATCATAGATTTCACGAATAATATCCTGAAGAGCTACGTCACTACGATCATTAGAAAAAGTATCTACTAAAGCAAAGAATGCTTCATTTCCGTCCGTTCCATATTCGTCCTCAAACAGTTCATCCATGACTTCATCACGTAATAGCTGTGCCTCAGTCGAATCAGCAATTCGAAAGCTGGGGTCGACATCAATTTTATAATAATATTTACGAATCACCTCTAAGCAGAAGGAATGCAAGGTCGAAATAGAAGCTCGATTTAATAGGCTCAATTGTTTTCTTAGATGCTTTGAGGATGGATTCGCATTAATAGCTTTTTCTAATGCTTCCCCGATTCGATGTCTCATCTCAGCAGCAGACGCATTTGTAAATGTTACGACTAACAATTCATCAACATCAATCGGGTCTTCCGTCGAAAGAATTTTGTTAATAATTCTTTCAACAAGGACAGCTGTTTTACCAGAGCCAGCCGCAGCAGCAACCAAAATATCCTGACCACTCGCCCATATCGCTTTCCACTGGTCGTCTGTCCACGTCACACCCTCAGGCTTAGTTGGAATCGCCATGTACTTCCTCCTCCTTTCGAATCATTTGTAGAACCTCTTCTTTTGAATGAATTGGGAGATTTCGATAGTCATTTCCCTCCATCGATTCGTCAAATTGACAAACTGATTTGAACGAACAAAACGTACAAGGCTTTCGGTCCTTCATTTTATAAGGGGCAATCTCCACATTTCCACCAGCAATGTCATTCCCTGTTTTTACGTAAAAATTGCGGACATACTTTCTTAAATCATCAAACTCATCAAGACTCGCAACCTTCGAACGTTTCGTAAGCATGCCATCCTTCTTTATGCCTGCTGAAATAATCGAAGATTCTCCTGAATCCAATGTTTGATCCATCATGCGAATAACATTCTCATCTCCAAGTAAGAGACCGTTCATCTTGAACTTCTTAAACAAGGCATCTTCAAGCTCATCAAGAGAAAGCATTTTCGATGCATTCACAATCGGATTATGAACATGGAAATAGAGCATCCCCGCCGGATTTGCTTCTTTTCCAATTAACATTTTTGAATTGGTTAAAATGATGTCCAAATACGTCAGCATCTGCAGTGATAATCCATAATACACTTCATTAACATTCAATTCTTTGGCACTCGACTTGTAGTCGATAATCCGTAAATAAACGCCTTTGTCATCCTCGGCCTTGTCGACACGGTCAATCCGACCAATTAGCTCCATTTTTGTTCCATTATTTAATGAGAACTTCATTGGTGGAAGCTTCTGTTTTGGACCAAAGCCTAGTTCTAGGCCAACAGGGGCAAAGCCACTTGCTTTTGCGTGTTCCTGTAAAACGAATGAAGCTCTCTTGATAATTTGCTCAAGCTTTCTTTTTATATAATGATGACGATTCGAACTTAACAAAATTTCATGCTGAAGCTTCGGTGCTAAAAGCTCAACCGCTTCCTTTGCTAGCCTTTCAATTTCATCCCTCGTTATGCGGTCCCAGGTGCGTTCACTGACCGTCACGGTCTCAACAATATATTTCAAAGCACCATGGAATAATTCACCGATATCAGGCGCTTCTAAGCGGAAAATTTGTCGCTCCCGTAGCTTCAGGCCGTGCTGAGCAAAATGGGAAAACGCACAAGATGAAAACAGCTCCATCCGTGAAACACTACCCTGAATTACATCGGAATACAGTTCTCTACTCGTTTCTTCCGTAATTTGCTTCGATTCATTTGTATAATTTAAGCTCGACAAAACATTCTTTGCTTTTTCACTTAAACGTGGATGTGATAAATAGTAATTATATACATCCCACCACATCTCATAGACTGGATAATTTCTCTTCAAGAGCTGAAGCTGAGCGGCTAAATAAGACAGACTCGTTTCCTCATGGGAAATATACTCCACTTGCTCATCCTCGTGGAGCTCGGATATCTCAGCTAAATAGCGATGATGGTGAATATTTGGGAACATCTCCATCATTTTTGAAATATACGGAGATGGCATGAGTGCCTTTCCTTCATCATTCGCCATTGGATAACTGATAAAAACACGGTCCGAGGCAGTTGTAAAGGCCTTATAAGCTAAAAACTCTTCATCTAGCAATCTTTTACGGCTGCTTGGCGCTATCTTTAGACCGTTCGTTGCCAAACGTTCCCTGTCTTCATCTGCGAGCAATCCATCCTCTGTATACTTTGCAGGAAGTACTCCATCATTTAAACCGATCACGAAGGCCACCTTAATATCCGATAGACGTGATAATTCAAGATCTGCGACTAATACTTGGTCTATTGCTGGTGGAACGAGAGCAAAACGTAACGACTCTAAACCAGCGTCTAGAATACTAGCAAACTTTTTGAGTGGTATTTGTTCTTCACCGAGCATTTCCACGAACTGATCGAATAGATCGATGATCCCATTCCAAGCCTGGTCATGTTCACGTGCTGCCACAAGATTTCCTTTTTCCTCTTCTTCTGTTTTCCACTTTTCTAATTTCGCTGGAATCTCAAGTTCTTCAAGAAAAAGATAGAGTGCCTCACATAGTTGCTTACCAGTCTCTGCCTTTTTAAATCTTCTCGCTAATGTCAGAATAGGAGCTGCAATCATATCCCTTACTTCATTCAATTCATTTTCTAATTCTTTTTCCGAATCCGTTTGAACACCTGTTTCAAACTCTAAGCCTCTGAATCTACGATACTTCCAGCGTTCTTTTTTCGTCCATTTAGCACCCTGCACACCATGCTCAAGTACATAATTTTCGAGCTTGTCCATTTTTGCACGTAGCACTTGTGGGTTCTGATTTAATGGAAAAAAGAGCTCTGTTTTCGCCGCTCGAAAGACAGGCTCATAGCGCCAAAATCCATTGATCACTTCAAGACTTGAACGAAGAAGTTCAACTAATGGATGGTTGAGCATTACTCTTTTTTGATCAATAAAGACTGGTACCTCATAATCTGCAAAAACATTTTCGATTAGATCCTGATACTCCTGCCCATTTCTCAAAAGCACAGCAATATCCCGATAACGATAATCCTCATCTCGTACGAGTTTGCGAACTGAACGGGCAATTCCTTCTATCTCTGCTCGTCGATTGACCGCTTCGGCAAGATGAATGAGAGGTTCTTTTTCATAAGGAATACTTGGTCGTTGATCAAAAAATGATTCCATGTGTTGCAAGGAATCGTGTGCCAACCTCAATTGTTCTTCAAAAAGGACCTCTTCTATTTCCAGTCCTTCTACCCTGGCCATTTCATAAATGTTTTGACACGTCTCACCTGACATGCGGAAGAGATGAAGTTCATCTGGTGCCTCATGAGTAAAAGGTTGATCTAAAGTTAACGCAATCGTTACTTGCTTAGCGTGTTTCATCAATTGAGCGATAATCAAATATTCCTGCGGTGTAAAGCTATAAAAACCGTCTACATAGATGGTTGCATTTTTCAAATATGATGAGTTCGCAATCTGCTCACCTAGTAATCTTAAATAATCCTCTGAATCTGTATATTTTCCAAATAAGGCATCTTCAAATGCCTGATAAATAATTTCTAAATCGTGGAGCTTGTCCTGCAATACTTTATCATTTGTATCTTGTTGTTTTTCAGCTAATTCTTCCGGACGTACGAGATAACGTTTAAACTCGGTTAGAATAGTCTCCATTTGTTGGATAAAACCGTTCTTATCTGCTGCTCGTTCAAAAAGTCTAAGTTCTTCCTTTTTATCCATGATGATTTTTCGAATCAACATGCTGACCCCAACATTGTTAATATGATATCGGCTAATTCCGCCTGTTTCTTGGAGAATTCTCCAGGCAAGGCGAGAGAAGCTGAACACTTGGGTTCGGATCATCCCAGCGATATCAGGGGTTGTGATTAATTTATATTCAGACAGAAATGTCATTTGGTCTGGTACTAAATAGATGATTGGATCGCCATCAGGGTCCTTCTTCATTTTTTCTTGTATTTCGTTTAGAGAGAAGGTTGTTTTTCCTGATCCTGATCTTCCAATCAATAGTCTTATCGACATTGTTTAACCTCCTAAAACACCCACTATGCGTCTTCTGTGTTGTAGACTATACACATCTTACCACAATATGTAGTCAATTTTTCGGATCGTGTTTTGTTACTTTTTTCATATTCAAAAGCTTGTCCTGATTTAGTTGATAAAAGCTATTCGACTCGATAAAAACTTATGCATCAAAAAAAGGACTATCTATTTGAATTGTCCTTTTGATAAAGAGTTTTTTATAGATTGGACTCCCTCTTTCGAGTTGATTTCCGCTCCAATCAACTTAGTTTGCATTTTAAAATGAATTTCACACTAATAAAATATAATGATGGCATCTCAAAATTCACCTATGTAAAATAACTCTGGTTAAAAATTGTTCGTTAAATCTTTCTTTTAAAAATTAGCTCTGTTAAATGTGGGTGTTGATTTTATTGCATTGAAAAATAAACGGAATAATTCCGGCTAAATCAAGAAATTCACCTTTTTCCCAATAAATAAGCGGAATTTTTCCGGTTAAGCTTTACATTTTTCATGATTTTAAGGCTTTTTAGGTTATTTAGCGGAAAATCTCCGCCAATTTCACTTAATATCCATTAAAATAAACGGAATTTCTCCGGTTAAGTGGGTACACCTGTCGAAAATCAAAAAATCTGCCTAAAATTAGCTTTAATGTATCGACTACACTATTTCCCATCAGTAATAATCGATTGTACTCTCCCCACTTGTCCGTCGATTAGTCGAACTTTGATTCCATGGGGATGGGAGGAGGAGTTGGTCAATATGTCTTTGACTGTTCCTTTTGTTAGTTTTCCTGTTCTTTGGTCTTTTTTTAAGACGATTTCAACTTCTAGTCCTTCTTTAATATCTTTACGATTACGGCCATCTGACATTTTACTGGCTCCTCTATTGTTCTCTGTTTTTGTTAGCATAAATCTAATGGTATAATGAAACGAAATTAAAATCCAATTTTAGTGGAGGCACCATGCTATCATTTGAAGAAAAGCTACAAATTATTGAATCGTTCCCTCAATTAACTCGCCGTGATGTATCTCTAGGTCGTGTTAATTTTCATTATGAAGAAAGTGATTATGATAAAAAGACTGTTGTTTACCATTTACATCCCAATGGAAATGGCTTTGTCTATGCTGAATACTTAGATGAATATGAACCAGACCAAAAAGGAATGGTCAATATCCGTGAATACTCAGCAAAAGAGCTTCGTAAAATTATTGAACAATCCATTGAATCACTAGCCCCACGATCAAACATCGAGTCTGCGATAGTCGGAGAATCTGAGGAAGAAGAATATTGGATTAACGAAGATAACTTCACCCTTATTCTTATTTATGAAGATGAGATGTGGAATGTTTATGCTGGATTAAATCTTGATGGAACATTTCCTTCCTATAATGAAGCAGCCCAGTATTTGAAAGAAGAAGGATTCCGATTGAAATAATATTCAATTGCTTATACAACCTACCTATGCCACAGTACTTGCATACTATGGCATAGGCGGGTGATATATGTGGATACGAGATTAAGATACACAGCGGTTTTACTCATCATTACTGGCGTTTTTATTGCCAGCAATATTTATACCTTAATCCCCATTTATGACACTGTTTCTCACTCCTTACAGATTAAAGAAAACCATGTCGTCTTTGCTGGAAGTTTATTTTCCCTTTGCTACGCGGTTGGGCTTCTCTACTTCGGTCCAGCATCTGACCAATTCGGAAGAAGAAGAATCATCATAATTGGGATGTTAGCCTCAGCTATTTCAACCTTACTGGTGGGATTAGTGGATACTACTATCGGCCTCTACGCCGCACGTTCTTTTCAGGGGCTAACGCTAGGAAGTTTCGCACCTGTTGCTTTCGCACTTATCTTTGATCACTATACTGAACGAACAAGAACCCTCTTACTTGTTTTTATAAACACAGGCTTCTTAATGGCGGGAATTCTCGGTCAATTAATCAGTTCTTCAATTACCTCTCTGTCTACATGGAATAATGTCTATTATTTTTTTGCGATTAGCTACTTTATTCTTTTTATTCTTAGTCTTATCGTCCTCCCAAAATCCAAAATACTACACTTTAATAATCGTGCTACCCTATCCATCATGACTTCCTTATTCAAAAATAGAACATTACTTAAATGCTACGGAATTACCTTCACATTGCTCTTTTCTTTCGTTGCCCTTTATGATGGAATTGGACGTTATTTCGGAGGACAACCAGAACAGCTATTTAGCCTTCGTGCTGTTGGGTTGACTGGAGCCGTCCTTTCCCTATTTACCGGGAAACTGATTGAGAAATTTGGGATAGAACGGACCATGTTTACAGGTTTTGTTATTGGGATGATAAGTCTCATTTCTATGAGCCTCTTTCATAGTTGGTTTGCCCTAATGACACTATCGATTTTATTTGTTGCTTCAATTTCTCTATTGATCCCTACTGTTATCACATTAGTTGGTACATTAGGGGGCATACACCGAGCCAAAGCCCTCACTATCTATTCATTTGTTTTATTAACGGGGGCAAGTATTGCTTCACCCGTTGTCATGCTACTCAACTTTCAATTCGTGCTTCTTTTGTTGATAGGATTATTTATACTTAACTTTATTTTTGGGATTTTTCTATCTCAGGAACTAGTTCAGGAACAACACGCCTATTAAAAAAATCGAGCATCTATGGCTCGATTTTTTTACCCAAAAAGAGATAGCCCAATATAAATAGCTGTTCCCCACATAATAATGGCTGAAACCTTGTTTAGGATAAGCAAGAACTTCCCTGATTTATTTAGGTTGCCTACAAGTCTCCCTGCAATCCCAAGTCCAGCAAACCATATCCATGATGTTATGATACAAGCAATCGCAAAGGCGAATTTTTCGGTTCCTACATACTTAATAGAGCTAGTTCCAATTACCCCGACCGTATCCATGATCGCATGTGGATTTAACAAGGAAACCGACATTGCAAAGAGAATCTGTTTTTTCGGTGAAACTGACGTTTGCTCTCCATCAAGCTGTGTAGGCTTGCTTCTCCAAACGACGATTCCCATGTAAATAAGAAAAATGATCCCACCTACAAAAAGGATCGTTTTAATCCAATACGAGCTTAAAACAACAACTGACACTCCCAATACTGCTAATGAAATAAGTAACGTGTCACAAAGCGACGCGGTAATAATGACAGGCAGCGCTTTTGAGAATTTAGGTTGAATCGCTCCTTGATTAAATACAAATACGTTTTGTACCCCTAAAGGCAGAATAAGTCCAAATGCTAAAATCAATCCATGAATCACTGCTTCGATCATAATCGTCCTCCAAATTTTAAAACTATTCATCTATTAAAACACAAAAAGCGTGAAAATTCTTTCTTCACGCTTTCTCGTTTATATTTGAGCCCATTTTCTTTAACTGCTTTTTATCAATTTTACCGACATGCGTTTTTGGAAGCTCACTTACAAAATAAAACACTTTTGGAATTTTATATTTTCCCAATTTATAAGAACAGAATGTTTTCAAATCTTCACTTTCAGTTTCTTCACCCGATTTTAGTACCACAAAGGCAGCCACCATCTCTCCCCATTTTTTATCTGGCAATCCAACAACCGCTACTTCATCCACCTGAGGATGAGAGGCTAGCCAATGCTCCACTTCTAAAGGATAGACATTTTCTCCCCCCGTAATAATCATATCCTTTTTCCTACCAACAATATAAAAATAGGCTTCTTCATCCATTCGTGCTAAATCACCAGTCTTAAGCCAGCCATCCTCTATCGTTTCTTTTGTCGCCTGTTTATTGTTCCAATAATATTCGAAGGAATGCTTTCCTTTTATCAGCACCTCTCCTACCTCGTTCACACCTGCTTCTTTTCCGTTTTCTTTTACCAATTTAATCGTATTAAACATCATTGGTTTTCCAACTGAACCTAGCTTCTCCATAGCAACATGGGGATCAATGAAAAAATTATTCGGACCAGCTTCTGTCAGTCCATAGCCTTCTTTGAATAAAATTCCTTTTCTTTTAAAAGCCTCATATATTTCTAACGGACATGGAGCACCCCCTGATAAAAAGGTTTTCATCGATTCAAAGGTACTCGTTTGAAATTCGTTTGTTTCAATCATCATTTGATACATTGTAGGTACAAGCAATACAATCGTGCATTGATAGTCATTGATATATTGTATCGCTTTTGCAGGTATAAACTCTCGACCGATGACAACCCTTCCCCCTGCCATTAAAAGAGGAATCGATAACGCATTTAGACCTCCTGTGTGAAAAAGAGGCATATATGTTAGCGTCGTGTCATCATTTGTTAAATTCCAGCTAATAATCGTATTTATCCCATTCCACATGATCGATCGGTGAGACAATACGACTCCCTTTGGGTTTCCAGTCGTACCTCCTGTATAAATAATCGCTAACGGATCTCTTTCGTGGATAGGTTCTGCTGGATATTGGCTTTCTTTTTCTACATTCTGATTTACTTGAAAGGAACGATATAGTTTAAATATTTCATTTTCCATATTCTCTTGAAAGCTTTTGTGATAGCCAACTAGTTTTGGTGAACAATCCTGTAAAATATACGCTATTTCATGAAAGGACAATCTCCAATTTATCGGAACGAATATTGCCCCAAGCTTAAGGCAGGCACAAAGCAATTGAAAATAGCTAATATCATTTGGTGAAAAAAGGGCAACGCGATCGCCTTTTTTTACTCCTTGTTTATATAACCAATTTGCCGTATTCTCACATAACTGATTGAGTTCGGCAAAAGTCCAATGTTTCTTTTGTTCAGCATCAATAATTGCTACTGCATCTGGTGTTAATCTCGCTTTATTTGCTAGCCAGTCAAGCTCCCACCTCACCAAAATCTCTCCTTCATTCTTGATGGATTGATTGTATCGACGAGTGGTTACAAGGAAGTTACAAATTAAGAAAAGCGCAAGGCGCCCGCCTAACGGCGACAAGCATAAGACGAGCCGTCGAGAAGGTTGTTCTTTAACCTTCTCGACGGATTGGCCCAGACCCGAGAGCCGTTGGCGCCTGGAGCTAGACAATTCTCAAAGTCGAGATTTATGCTTTCTTATATTTTGAAAAAAAAAGTAGCCCAAGGCTACTTTTAAAGTATTACATTCTAATCCCACCATCCACGTGTAAGGTGATCCCATTTATATACTTTGCTTCATTAGAAGCTAAAAACAAATAGGCGTTAGCAATATCCTCTGGTGCCCCAAGCCGACCAAGTGGAATCTGCTGTTTCATTTGGTCAATAACTTTGTCAGGTACCGTTGCGGTCATGCCTGTTTCAATAAATCCTGGCGCTACCGCGTTAACCGTAATTCCTTTTCGGCCTAGCTCCTTTGCCCATGTTTTTGTCATTCCTACCACACCTGCTTTTGAAGCCGCATAATTCGTTTGTCCAATATTTCCATAGACACCTGATACGGAAGACGTATTGATAATCGCGCCGCTTCCCTTTTCCACCAAAGTAGGGAGAACCGCTTGTGTGCAATGAAAAACGCCCGACAGGTTTACATCGATTACTTTTTGAAAATCAGCCGCAGTCATTTTGGAAAGCATCGCATCTCTTGTAATTCCCGCATTATTGACAAGAATATCGATCGTACCAAAACGGTCTAGTACTCTTTGCACCATCTCATCAACGCTGACTCGTTCCGAGACATCTACTTGAAAAAACGCTACATCGTAGCCTTTTTCCTGTAGTTCATTTGCTTTTCCACCACCAACCTCTTCATCAAAATCAGCAATGGCTACCATTGCCCCTTCGTGAGCAAAGGTTTCTGCTGCAGCGAAGCCAATTCCCCCTGCTCCTCCAGTAATTATCGCTACCTTTTCAGCTAATCTCATAGTCCTTCCTCCATTAAGATAAGAAATCAGTTATCTCCTGTAACAATTGTTCTAAATCATCTACGAGAGGAGAATGCCCACAATCCTTTAATTCTATAAAACGAGCATTTTCTCCTAAGTCCTGCATAATCTCTTCTGCCATATGCTTAACAACAACCAAATCACGTTCACCTCGAAGAACAAGTGTTGGGATGATTATATCTTTGGCTTGATTTTCCCCTTCTGTTAAACCATTGTTCACCGAACTAATGTTGAAAGTATTCAGCGCATGATACACCTCTGCTAAATTTCTTTGTGTCAGCATATCGTCAACATACTCCTCGTAAAGCTCTTCACTTGGTTGATTTTTTGTGTAAATCAACGCATTCCAAGTCGCTTTCAACAGTTCACGATTTTGCGTATCATACGCTCCTTGAATCGCCAAGGTTTTGCTATCGTTTTTCACATCTTCATACGTTTGGAGTCGATTGTTCAAGTCAACTTGACCATCCTCTGTTACTCCATAAAATGGATAACCTCTTGTTGAAGCGGAGGCTAAAAGGACAAGTTTTTCACAAACACCGGGGTAATCAGCAACAAATTGCATGCCGATAGCTCCACCTGTTGACCAACCGACAATCGAGAAATCAGTCAACTGTATAGCCTCAACAAAGAGCCTCACATCTTCTGAAAAATCCTTAATTGATTGAATGGGAGTATGATAGGTGGACCCACCAAACCCTCTTAAATCCACCGCATAGATTTTAAAAGAGGCCTCCATGTTTTCAATGACCAAATCCCAATGCTTCGAGGAGGTCATATTGCCATGAATGAGCAAAACCTTCTTTTCTCCACCTTCTCTTTCTCGATATGTCAATGTTTCACCGTTTGACAACAATACTTTTTTCAATTCCACCTGCACACCCATTGTCATCCTAATCTCCCTCTCCCCAACGAATTGTTGTTGCCCCCCATGCATAGCCGATTCCTGCACTTACTAAGACAACGATAGCGCCATCCTTCAACTTACCTTCCTGTTCCGCAAGCTCTAAAGATAAAATTTGATCAATTTGTCCAATATGACCGTAGTTTTCTAGATAAATAGAATCCTCAAGAGACAAACCTAATTCCTTTAATACATATTCATGGGCTGATTTTTTCATGTGTAAGAGACCCACATACTGAATATCCTTCTCAGAATACCCACTGTTTTTCAATGACTCGCGAATAACCTTCAAGAAATTGGACATCGACTTCTGTTCCAGTCGATTTTTCATCCCATCAGGATCTAAGACATCAAGTTGATGGAGGTGAAGATTATCTTTTGTAAGTGGATTCTTTGTTCCCCCTGCTACAACTACTACATCTTCAGAAAAGCTTCCATCTGTGATCAAGCTTGTTTCTAGGAGTCGATTTTTGTTATGTCCCTTTCGTAGCAGTATCGCTCCACCGCCTGCACCAAGATTAAACATAAAACGAGTTCTTGTATTCTCGTAATCAATAAAGTCGATGTTTCGATAGCCCCCTGCAAGTAAAACGGTTTCCAGCTTAGGGTCTGAACTCATCATATCCTTCGCAATCTTTAAAGCCATAATTGTTGTTCCACATCTTAGTGCAACATCAAAGGCCACGGCATTATAGGCACCGATTTCCTCTTGAAGCTTAATTCCGGCAGTCCATAGAGGATACTCCTTATGTTCTTCTCCAATATTTATAATCAAATCAATCTCTAACGGATCAATTCCCGCCCGCGCTATTGCCTTTTTAGCAGCCTTTATCCCCATTTCACAAGTATGATCATCCATACCTGGAATCGGTTTACATTTAATCCCCATCTTTTCTTCCACAATTTCATGTGGAATCCCTGCTTTTTTTGCGATTTCCTTTCCCGTCATAAAAGTATCCGGAATATACGTCGCGACACTCAAGATTCCAATTGTCATTTCCCTTCACCTCAGCTTCAAGCTTCCCCGACAATTTTCTTCATAAAAAGTGTCGCTTCCTCAATCGTTTCAAAAAGGGTTTCCTCATCCTCTTGTACATGTGTGACTTTGATTCGCCAGCTCTTTTTATTCGATTCCTTATCAAACTCAGCTAAATGAAATCGAATAATAAATGAAGCGATTTGTGATTGCTCCATATCCATTCCTCCTTAACCAGCTGCCTTTTGTTGCTCTGATTTTTCGATTACACGCTTTTTCGATTTCATCTTTATATTCCTTACTGTCCCGACAATTCCTCGTGGGAAAAACATCACAACAAGAATATAGATAATGCCAAAAAAGATAATCCAACGTTCGAAAATCCAATGAACCTTTGCAAGCTCGGTTAACCAATGGTGAGCAAATTCAATCAATCCTGCGCCAATAATCGCTCCGATTAACGTACCAACACCACCAATTATCGTCATTAAGAGAGCATCTAACGTAATGTCCATCGTAAATACACTCGTGTTCACAAAGCGCAACGATACGGAGTAAAGGATCCCTGCAAATCCGGCCAAAACACCTGAGACAACACTTGCAATAATTTTGTATTGAATAACGCTATAGCCTAAGGATTCTGTTCTTTGTTCATTTTCCCGAATTGCTTGTAACACCTTTCCTAGAGGTGAGTTTGTAAAGCGGTTTAAGAGTAAAAATACGACAATCATGGAAACGAGACAGATGAGGTAAAAATCTAATCGATCTCGAAATAATTCAGGCGTTCTAAAAGTAAAACCATCATTTCCATGGGTCAATGTGCGCCATTTTTCAGCCAATACCAAAAACAAACTGGCAAAGGCTAATGTGAGCATAGCGTAGAAATGGCTTTTTAATCGTAAAGTTAATAATCCTACTACATAACTAACAATAGCTGTGATGAGAATCGTTATGACGACGGCCAGTAAGAAATAAGGTAAGGTGGGTTCAAATTGTTTCATAAAGATCCCGACTGCATATGCTCCAATTCCAAAGAACATCGCATGACCAAACGAAACAATTCCTGTGAATCCCAACAATAAATCATAGCTCATGGCGAAAATCGCAAAGATAAATACTTGAGTGAACAGAATCATCATCGAGCGAGAATCATTCATAAATGGAAAAAGGATAAGCAAAATCGCAATGAATGTATAAACAATGTTTTTTCTTTGAACAAATATTGATTTCACTTTTCTCACCCCTTCCACCCAAATAAGCCTTGTGGTCTAAAAATAAGTACAACGGCCATTAACAGCATGTTTGCAGCAAGCGCTAAGTCAGGCACATAATAGGCCATAAAGGATCCAGATAAACCAACGAGAATGGCTGCTAAAATAGAGCCTGGGAAACTTCCCATTCCACCAATAACAACGACAATAAAGGCGAGAATCGCAAACTCCATGCCCATCTCTGCATGAATAACACCTGAATATGGACCAAGGAGAACTCCACCAAGCGCGGCCATTCCAGAACCAACCATGAAGACAAGCATAAAGACTTTCTTAATATTGATTCCAAGCGCTTGCACCATCTCTTTGTTCATAACCCCAGCGCGAACGACAAGACCAATTTTTGTATTTTTCAACACATATTGAACAGTTACAAACACAAGGAATCCAACAGCGATGATAAATAGACGGTATTTAATAATAATGATTCCGCCTAATTCAAAGCTTCCTTTTAAGAAATCAGGTGCCGTTGCGGAAAGCTGATTCGGTCCCCAAACGACCTTTAATAATTCAGATAAAACAAGCATGAGACCGAGAGTAATTAAAATCTGCTGCACATGATTACCATACACTGGCTTAATTATGACCCGTTCTGTAATCAGCCCTAAAATTAATCCCGTAACCACGGCACCGAGAATGCCGATGATAAAACTACCGGTTGTAGCATAGAGCCACGTGCCACTATAAGCTCCCCAGGCAAACAATCCTCCATGGGCAAAGTTCAATACATCCATCAATCCAAAAATCAGCGTTAGCCCTGCAGCTAATAGAAAAATGAGCATGCCCGTCGCCAATCCATTTAACGTCAAATTAAAGAAAACATCCAATTCCTCTTCCCCCCCTTTACGCAATACCTAAATACTTTCTCCTCATCTCATCGTCTTCTTTTAACACTTCCATCGCACCATTTTGTACCGTCTGACCATCGTCAATAATGTAAAATTGGTCCCCAATCGTACTCGCCATCATGAAATTTTGCTCGACAAGAACAATCGTTGTTTTATCCTTCATTTCGATGATTGATTCCATCACTTTTTCCACGACAATCGGAGCCAGCCCCTTACTTGGTTCATCGATTAAAAGAAGCTCATTATCGTTTACATACGCTCTTGCAATCGATAGCATCTGTTTTTGCCCTCCACTTAAAAGACCACCGGGCTTCTTCCAAAACTTCTTTAAGTCAGGAAACAAATTTAAAATATAATCAAGACGCTCTTTTGTCCTGTCACTTTCATTTTTCATGGCGACCTTCAAATTTTCTTCAACTGTCAGCTCGGAAAAAATCCCCTGATCCTCCGGAACATATCCAATCCCCTTTTGCGCTACAGAATACGTCGGGAGTGACTGAATTTCCTCATTGTTAAAAGTGATCGTTCCTTTTGTAGAGGGATTTAAGCCCATAATTGTTCTTAGTGTCGTCGTTTTACCGGCACCATTTCTCCCAAGAAGCACGGTTACCTCTCCTTTTCGTACTTCTAGTGAAATGCCTTGTAAAATATGAAACTGACCAATATAGGTTTCAACGTCTTCTAGCTTCAATTGGATACTCAACTGTGAATCCCTCCTAGATAGGCAGACTGAACGGTTTCATTTTGCATAATCTCTTCAGGAGTACCATCTGCAAGCAAGCGACCGTTAAACAACACCATAATGGAATCAGATAAATCCAAGATCATATCCATTTTGTGCTCGATTAATAGAATCGTTCGGTCACCTTTTTCTTTAATTCGTCGGATCACATCTAAAATCGCAGGTACCTCTTCCAATGACATTCCTGCTGTTGGTTCATCTAACAGCAGAACCTCTGTATTTAACGCTAGTAACATCGCAATCTCTAATTTTCTTTTTTCACCGTGGGCCAAATTGATCGCTAGTGTCTCTTGTTTATCCTCCAGCATCACCATTTCAAGCCATTCCAGTGCCTTTGCCTCTAAGTCTTTATATTTCTTAAAATGAGAAAGGATTTGATAACGAATACCTGCTTGAGATTGAACAGCCAATCGTACATTTTCCAATACCGTCAAATTCGGAAACACATTGGTAATTTGAAAGGACCGTCCAATTCCTTTCCTTGTCCTTTCAGTCGATGAGAGTTTCGTAATATTCTCTCCGCGGAAAAAGATCTCCCCTTCTGTTGGAGAAAGCTGACCACTCAACAAGTTGAAGAATGTCGTTTTCCCGGCTCCATTCGGACCGATGATCGACTTAAATTGATTGGCAGAAACTGATATCGTCACGTGATCGACAGCAATATGCCCACCAAAAGCAATGGTTAAATCCTTTGTTTCAAACAATGTCTCCACCTGAAAACCTCCTTTTTATAAGAAAAGCGAAAGGCGCCCGCCTAACGGCGACCAGCATAAGACGAACCGGCGTGAAGGTTGTTCTTTAACCTTCTCGACGGATTGGCTTATGACCTCGAGTCGTTGGCGCCTGAAGCTGGACAATTTTCAAAGTCAAAATTTATACTTTCTTAGCCTGATAGATAAACAATGAACTTCGGTAAGATTACCGAAGCTCATTGTCCGTACTAATGCTAATTCCTAATTGGAGGAGCAGTCTCTTCCGGACTCAATTCACGAATTAAAACTGGGACTGGATATGGAACCCCATCTTTTTTCTCCAGTTTAATCGCGTAAAGTGCCTGTAAAGCCTGATGATCCTCTGGTCTGAAGGTCATCGTGCCTTTTGGTGTGTCGAAACTCATGCCTTCCATTGTTTCAATTAGCGTATCCGCATCTGCATCTCCCTCTGTTTTCTTGAGGGCTTCTACAATTGCAATGGCCGCTGTCATGCCTCCTGGTGTAAATAAATCCGGGACATCGCCATTAAAACGTTTTTTATGTTCTTCAACGAGCCAGGCATTCATGTCATTTTGCGGTAGGTCATGATAATAAACGGTGAATCCTTCCATTCCAATAAGTGGCTCCATTGTCGCTAATGCCGCGATATCTGGTGCACCAGTGGAGATCTTGATTCCTTTTTCCTGCACTTTCATGTCAGCTATTTGATTCCAAGGAGAGTTTGCCCCCGCCCATACGACAAATAAATAATCCGGTTTTGCATCAATGATTTTTTGAATATTAGAGGTAAAATCGGTTGCATCTGCAGGAGCATATTCTTCATGAATAATTTCTGCTCCAAGTTTCTCAGCAGCTTCTTTGAATGCTGCTACTCCATCCCATCCAAAGGAATAGTCCGGTGCAAAAGTAGCGATTTTAACACCTTCACCAGCAATAGCAGCAGCACCTGCTACTGCATCTTGTGAAGAGTTACGCGCTGTGCGGAAAATGAATGGATTAAACTCTGAGCCTGTAATACTATCAGCCACTGCAGGCTCGACAATCATAATTTTTTCGTATTCTTCAGCTAGTGGAAGCACGGCTAATGTGTCTCCTGAGCTGGATGAACCAACTAAGAAATCAACCTCATCTTCTTCTAATAGTTTTGTAGCTTTTTGAACGGCAACTTCAGGCTTTGTTTCGGTGTCTTCTACGATGTATTCAATTTTGCGTCCAGCTACTTCCATCGTTCCATCTGTTGCATATTCTAATCCAAGTTCAAATCCTCTTAATGTCTGCTCACCATATGCTTCTAGTCCGCCTGTTTGTGAGGCAAGTAAACCAATTTTAATCGGTTCTTTTGGTGCTTCTTCTGTTTCTGTAGTTCCTTCTGTTCCTTCGTTTCCTTCAGACTCAGTTTGTTCTGAATTGCTACATGCGCTTGCAATCAAGAATAGTGATAAAAAGAATGCAAAAAACAGGCTCCGTTTCAACGTTTTCACAGTGGTTCTTCCCCCTTAGATTTTTTCAAAGACTCTTTGCATACTTATCTTGTTTCTTTCCGCTCCAGGCATTAAGTCTTGCACCTTCCGCTCCCATCGACAAGATGTGTAAAGCATGGTCCTTACCATAAGCTATCGAGCTTTGAAGCTATCATAAATGGCACAGGTTACATTTGAGTTACAAAGAAGCTCTTTTCTCAAACATTGTTGCTTTTGAAACAAAATAACAAAGAATAGTGTTGTTTTATCTTGGATATTCAGCTACTAGATTTGAGAAAAGAGCAATGGAATCTCATATAGTATTTCTAAATCTCATATACAGGTGCAAAAGTCGGCTATTGGACTTTTGCGAAAAAACACAATCTACACGAAAACTGCCTAAAAAAAACAACCCATCTTCTGGGTTGCTCAAATCGGTTCAATATTCTCATCTGCTTCAAGAATCATTTCATACATGTGACGAGTTGGCTCGAGAGGAGTAACACCTAACTCTTCTTCTAATATGTCACAGCATTTTTTATACCATTTCATCGCAAAGGGACGATTGTTTTTTCGATAAAAACAAAACATAATTAACCGGTATGCCTCTTCCCACGTCTGGTCCTTTTTAATAATTCGTTCACACCAGTAAATCGCTTTATTATAATCCTCTATTCGCACGTACAATTGGGCGAGCTTTTCTGCTCCTCTTAAAAAGAGTACAAGTAAGCGCTCCCGTTCATTTAAGCACCAATCATCATATGGCCGTTCATGTAAATAATCTCCTTTATAAAGTTGGAGCCCCCGCTCTAAACATGAAATGGCTTGCTCCCTCTCACTCTCATCAAGCCCTAGTGTGACCCACTCTTCAAATTCTGCTGCATCTAATTCAATTCTAGCCGCGACATTTATTCCGTATGTAGCCCCTTCTCTAATGACAAAAAATGGTGTTGAACGGGCTTTGCGATTCGGCTCTAAAGCGCTGTGCAACGCATTTAACGCAACTTTAAAATCTCTTGTCGCACCTTTTTCATCTAAGGTTGGCCATAGCTTTTGAAAGATTTCTTCCTTCGTAAACATGTGGCGTATATGGGTCATAAATAACTGAAGCAGTTCCTTTGCTTTTCCTCTTTGCCAATCTTTTTCTTCTACTTCTTTGTTCCCGAGCCACACCTTAAATTGCCCCAAAGCTTTTATTCTAAGAGTATATCCTGGATGAGACTCAAGCCGATATATGCCCATATCCTGTAAAAGCTTTCCTGTGTAACCTGAAGAAATATTTTTTTGATGTGCTTCAATTAATAACGGGGCAAAGATTTGCAGGTCTCTTGGGCCAAAGAGAGTTCTTTTATGAAAAATATATTCATAGTTTCCAAGACGTACATTTTTTAAAAACTGAAGCATATATTTCTTAAAATTCTCTTCATCTTGCCCTAAAAAAGCACAATAAGATAGCCAAAAAAAGCTCAGCATTTTCCCATATTCATCTTGGCACTCAACGAACATTTTTTCCGCCTTTTGAAAGTAAATAAATGCTTCCTCAAGCCGGTCGTTATTTATAGAGGCAATCCCCATTCCTAACATAATTAAAGATGAAAGCCACAGATCCTTGACCTTTTCCGTCTCTTGCAGGGCTGCTTTTCCCATTTCAATGGCACGCTCATATTCTCCCTTACTTCCATATAAAATACATAACCCCATTAAGGGCTCAGCTTTTCCTCTCTCTACTTGAATCTGTTCCATAATATCTAACGCCGTTTCATAGCATTTTTTTGCCAAAGTATTTTCATAGTGATGAATGAGTTGAACTGCATGACCCATTCGAATCCAACCACAAGCTTCCACAAATGGGGAATGAATTTCAATTCCGTATTGAATTCCAGCTTGCGCCAATTTCTTGGACTCCTCATCATTTCCTTTAAATGCTTCAATAAGTGCTAATAATAAATCGGTCTCACGATGAGACTGGGGAAGTTTTTGCATATTCGATAACTTTCTCGCTGACAGTAACGTTTTTCTCGCTTCCTCTAACCGACCTGTCCGTAAATAAAGTCTTGCTTCTAAATTCCCATCAACAATATTTTCATGGAAGGCTTGCGCTCTCTTTATCCATTTCTCCGCCTTCTTTGCCTGCCCTGAGTTGATTAAATTCTCTGCTAGCAACCGATACAGCTTATGAGTTTCTTCTTCGGGGCTTATATCACTACTTTCTCGAATTTCAATCGCCTGATACAATAAGCGTTCCGCATTGAACGGCTGAATCGTATCAAGAAATATTTGTGCTTTTCCTTCTAACGCTTTGCTTTTTCCGAGCTGATTGCCTCTTTTATCAGCCTCCACAATCGCCCGATCATATGAAACAGATGCTTCCATATATAAAGAGCGATAACGCTCCACCTCACCTTGCAAAAACCACAGCTTGAAAAATTGATCCTTAATTTCATCCGGAACTTTACTTAAACGGTCGTATAAGCTTTCTAGCTTTCCACTCTCAAGAAGCTTTGAACCGTAATCATTTAAAAGTGCTGCAACTGCTTGAATATTACCCATTTTTTCATAATGTCTAATAGCCGTTTCCCATTGTTCTTTCTTCTCGAAAAAACGAGCACATCGTTCATGAATTAATGCAAAACTTCGAGGTTGATTGGTTCGTAACTGTTCCTCTAGAAATTCTTTAAATAACGCATGATAGCGAAATTGATTTTCCCCCAATTTTTGGATAAATAGATTTCGCTCATGTATTTGCTGTAGCATCTCTCTCGAACCAGTAAGCCCAAGTACCTCATTGCATATTTCTTCGTCAATTTCCTCAAGCACACTCGTTTGCTCAAGAAACTGTTGAATCATTGGTGGCTGCTTTTCAAATACCTCTAACGCTAAATAGTGAAATAAATCCTCTAATGAAAGCGAGGATTCTTTAAAAACCAGCTCCGGATATTCAGGAATTTGCTGGGCCACCATCCCTAAAGCAATCACCCATCCTTCAGTTAAACGATACACTTCTTCAAGCTGTACTTCTGTTAAGCTAAGCTGATAAAAATCATACAGTAGGAGCTCGACTTCCTCCTTTGTTAACACGAGATCTTCTTTACTTATTTCTAGTAGTTGATTGCTTACTTTCATTTTCCGAAGATATTTCCAACGCGGTCTACTTCGACTTGAGACAATCAGATGTAGATTTTCCGGTATGTGCTCTAATAGTTTCTCCATCCAGTGATTAATGTTGTAAGAGTGCTCGATTTGATGAAAATCATCTAATATTATCGTTATCTCATCTTCTAAGCTAACTATTTCATTTATAAAGAATGTACATAGCTGGCTAATTTCTTCTTCACGGATAAATGGGTTCATTTTATCCATATATTCAGCTAGTTCCTTACCAAAAGACGGAGCAATACTCTGCACAGCAGCTATTACATAGGTCAAAAGAGGGACAATATCATCATCAGAGGAGGTGATCGAGTACCAGCAACAACGAATTTTTTCATCATTAACATAAAGTGATATTGCAGTACTTTTTCCATAGCCAGCACCTGCATGAACAAGCGTAAGCGGATACCTTGAAATCGTTTTCATTTTTCTAGTAAGCCTTGCTCTTCGAATGGATTCCTCACGAAATCTTGGCGGAATGAGCTTCGTCTTCATAACAGCCAGTTGCTTTTTCATCGTCTCCCCCCTCTGTAATTTTCTGATTTTTCTTTCTTATTAGTGTAACACAAAAAGAGAGACCCGAAAATAATCGAGTCCCTTCTGTTTGCTTCCATTTTCCTAAAAAGACATATCCATATGATCAATTGGCCAATAGCGCAAGTTCACTTTACCGACTACTTGCTCAACAGAGATAAAGCCGAATTGACGACTATCGTAGCTTTTTAATCGATTGTCTCCAAGGACAAAAAGCTTCTCTTTTGGCACTGTTAAGGTAAAATCCTCTGTTAGCCTTATTGCGAGGTGTTGTTTACGATATTTATCGAGGTAAGGTTCATTCACTTTCTTCCCATTAATAATCAGCTGATCGTTTTTGTATTCAATTTCATCTCCAGGCAAACCGATAATTCTTTTAACATAATCTTCTTCCTCGTTTGCATGAAAAACAATGACATCAAAGCGGTTAAAATCTCCGATTTGATAGCCAAGCTTGTTGACAATCAGCTTATTTCCGTCCTCGAGAGTTGGTCTCATCGATTCACCCTCTACGACATAATTAGAAAAGAAAAATGCACGAATGAAAACAACTAAAATAAGACCAATTCCCACTGCTTTTATCCATTCAATCCCCTCTTTTTTTACCTCTTCTCTCAACCCCTTCACCTCCAGGAAAATTTAGCTATATGTAGAATTTCGACTTAACTAATTTGTTTTTCCTTTTCCACGTTTTTATTTAGTCTGATTTCAATTTGTTTCCCCACAAGCCACAAGATAAAAATGACGACGCCTACAATGGCTGTTCGGATAGGCTGTGTAATAAGTGAACGAATATCATAGCCAACAAAGCTTATCGTAAAAATCATCACCATTTTTCCAGCTATTACGGCTAGCATATACTGATAGATGCTTATTTTCGAAAGACCCGCCACTATATTGACAACGGCTGATGGCGTAAATGGAAAGCATAGTAATAAGAATAATGGTCCAAATCCATGTCTCTCCAACCATGCCATCAATTTTTTGACTTTCGGGCTCTTTTTTAAAAAGGAGAGGAATCTTTTTTGCCCATATCGACGAATAAGAAGAAAGACAAGCAACGCTCCTACAGATGCTCCTACCCAAGAAAAGAGAAATCCAAACCATAACCCAAAAGCATTGGCGTTCGCCATCACAAAGATCACCAATGGCAGAAAAGGCAAAAAGGCTTCTAACATAGGTAATAAAATCCCTGGAATTGGTCCAATTGCACGGTAGTGTTCGATTACTTCCATTATATTTTCTAATGTGAACCATTCTTTTAAAACTTCAACTTCCACTTAAATATCTCCTTTAAAAACATGAAAGACTTCGATTTTATTCTATAGGACTTTTTTGTTCTACAAGAAAATCATGAATCGCTGTTTTATTTTCTTCTAAGTCAATGGATAGAACTGATGCCCCTTTAATGGTTGCATCCTCCCATGAATGATCAACTGGGATTCTCAAAGAATCGATATTACGATTTTCCTTGGATAAAAAGTCTTTCCCAATATACAGCATATCTCCGGTGTCCATATTCGTATTTATGAAAGGTGTGACAACACCAACCAATTTTGGTAGCTTCGGTATTGTTTGAATGCTTGTCAGCTGGCTACCTATCTGTTTGACTACCTTTTGTTGTCGCTCAACTCTTCCGAAATCCCCGATGGCATCGTGACGGAATCGAACGTACCCTAATAGATGTTCGCCATCTAGGTATTGAACACCAGGCTCAAGCGTGACACCAATATTTTCAGACATTTTTTTCTCAACATCGATTTTTACGCCTTTTGGAAAAGCTTCATCAACTAAATGAACAAAGCCTTGGAAATCCACGATGGCATAATACTGAATATCTAAGTCAAAGTTTTCTTTGATTGTTTCTCTAAGTAATTCTGGACCACCAAGTGCAAAAGCGGTGTTGATCCGATTCTCACCATGACCTGGAATTTCGACATAAGTATCCCGCATAATGGAAATTAACTTGTACGAACCTGTATCCGGATGATATCTCGCAACCATAATTGTATCTGCTCGAGACTGTTCTTCTCCACGAGAATCACTACCAAGGAGAAGGACATTCGTTCCTCCATAACGGTCTTTTTCTCCGTTAAATTCATATTCTTCCTGTACAATCGTTTGGTTATCTACTTTGTCTAACGATTGCGATACCCCTTGTTTATATTGAAAATAACTATAGGAAATCGCCCCTACCACCAATAGCAAAATAATGAGGAGGAACACTTTCCATTTTCTTTTTTTCTTTTTCACTTGTCTCTCATATCTCATTTAAAAAATACCTTCCATTTAGAAATTTTACTCCATACAATATTGGACATATTTTTTGCTCTAGAGGTTTCGATTTATGACGAAATGTTTTGTAGATTCTAATAAAAGTTGATTAATTCAAGAGTACCAAAAATAGAGGGATTTTTCTAATTTGAAAGAGGACTAGTATAGCCCGAGATAAAAAGAACCGCAAAACTTGAAGCTTTGCGGTTTCGTCTTCTTATTATTTAATATACTCACTGAACCAATTTAAAATGTAATTTAATCTAGCAATTCTTAAAGTTGGTTTTCCACTTCTTGAAAGCTCATGATTCGATTCTGGGAAACGAACAAACTTTGTTTCTTTCTGACGATGCTTCAAGGCAATATAGAGTTGCTCTGCTTGCTCAATTGGGCAACGGAAATCCTTTTCACTATGAAGAATGAGGAGTGGAGTCTCAACATTATTCACATAAGCGAGTGGTGAGTGCTTCCATAAGGTTTCTGCATCCTCTAATTCGCTCTTAATTTGCCATGCATTAAAATAGTAGCCGATATCACTTACACCATAGAAACTGATCCAGTTGGAAATGGAACGTTGGGTAACTGCGGCTTTGAATCGATTTGTATGGCCAACGATCCAGTTTGTCATGAAGCCTCCATAGCTTCCACCTGTTACACCAAGCTTCGTTTCATCGATAAAGTCGTATTTCTCTAGAGCATAATCGACTGCTTCCATTAGGTCTGCATAATCTCTTCCACCATAATCACCACGGACTGCATCAACAAACTTTTGTCCATAGCCATGACTGCCTCGTGGGTTAATGTATAACACAGCATATCCAGCTCCCGCTAACATTTGAAATTCATGGAAATAGGAATTCGCATACATCGCATGCGGTCCACCGTGAATTTCAAGAATAAGTGGATATTTCTTTCCTTCTTCAAAGTTGGCTGGCTTCATGATCCAACCATGAAGGTCCCAATCATCCTTCGATTTAAATTCGATTTCCTCTACTTCTGCTAGCTTCACTACATCTGTGTATTCTTTATTAACCTCAGTTAATTGCTCTAGATTTCCTGTCGGTACATCTAAAAGGAACATTTCTCCATGTAAAGTTGGCTTACTAATCGCTACTACTGCTCGATTTAAAGTTCCTCCTGTTGTTAGTCCGTACACATGTTGGTTTTCTAATAGGGCTGGATACAATTCTCCCTGTAGTGAGCCGTAATAAACAGCCGTATTCCCATGATCAGAAGCAAGGAAATAGAAACTTTCATTATTCTCAGTCCAAAGTAGACCTGGTGATACGGCTCCTTGTTGGAAATCTCCAATTGCATAGTCACCAATCAATAAATCAGTGTCAGCTGTTAGACAAGAAAGTTCTTTTTGCTCTGTATCGTACACCCAAATCTTACTTAGGGTCGCATTGTCATACTCTCTCTCATGCCCAAGTAGGCCAATGTATTTTCCATTCGGTGACCACGTAACACCACCAAAATAGCCATTACTATTTGTAATTTTTTCAAGCTCTTTTGTCTCAACATCTAATAAATACACATCACTTATAAAAGAGAAATCCAAGTTCTCGCTTAGGTCTGTTAACACTGCTAGATGTTTCCCATCTGGTGACCAGCCTTGAAGATGATAATCGTTTTTCCCTTTTGTCACTAATTCTGTTTCACCTGTTTCTAGGTCAACTACAGCAATTTGTGAATAATTTCCATTCCAGAAGCCTGCAGAATCAGATTTGTATTTCATTTTATCTACTTCAAGTGGAACTAATTTCTTCTCTTCTTTTTTATCCTTTTCTACTAACTGTTCGTCTTCACCTAGAGAAACGTTGAAGGCAATTTTTTTTCCATCTGGAGACCAAACTGGATTAGATGCTCCATTTGTACACTCAGTCACTTGACGAGCCTCTCCACCTGTTGCTTTTAATACAAAAATTTGATTTTTCCCACTACGATTGGAGACAAAAGCTACTTCTCCCTCTGTTGGTGACCAGCGTGGAGAATGGTTACGATGTTCCCCGTATGTCCATTGAATAGGAGTTGTTTTCTCTTCTACATCTATGTAATAAAGATTCGAAACATATTCGTCCTTTTCTTCAGAGATCTTTGTCTCCACATACACAAGATCCTTACCATTACTGCTTAGGCGTGGGTCGGCCACTGATTTCAGCTTGTATAAATCTTCTGCTTTTAAGTACTCTTTTGTCATTTCAATCATCCTCCATTTTTAGCTTCCCTTTTATTTCGATAATTGAAATAATTTCTCCTGCTTTTTCTACATTTTTTTTTACAAACTTTAAATGGGAAATTATTCTTTTCACTTTGAGGAATTATTCACTTGCCAATTGCATATAATTTTTATAAAATAAAAACGAACATTTGTTCTATTAAGAGGTGAATGAATATGACGAGGATTCCTGAAGAGGATCGGGATATCATTGAGAAGGCTATTTATCTGCCTATGGTCCTCACCATTTTAAATAGAGATTTGACCGTTATCCATAAGAGTCCTTTTAAACTGAAGGATCCTTATGTAAACCTCATTGAAAAAACAATGAAGACCATCCAAAATGAATTATCACAGGTTAAGCAATATATGAAAAAAAACAATTTGAAGGTTTTCGAATTAAAACGTGACGAAGCCTTTACTATGTATACGTTTCTCTATAAGGGCTACGAAGAGCACCACAATTACTTCAATCCAAGAATTCGTAACAAAGTTCAAGAGCTACTAGAGTTTTACTTAACCCATCTTAGTATTTAGAATTTACCAATAATAATTTTCTTGTTCTTCCGCCGAATTTGATTTTCGAATCTTACTTGAATAGATCATTTTAGCTGTAGGAGTATCTTTGCTTTTTAAAATCTTTGTTTTAAGCATCACGGTTCGTATCAACTGGTTTTCAAAGGAACTAAGCGAAATAGGAAGTGGGATAAACTGATTGTTACTGAATTTAACAATCGTCGAACAATGTTCTTCTCCTCTTTTGTAATCGACAACATGTTCATGTGCTACCCAAACACAATGGGGATTTTCAGGTGATGTTGTTGGGAACATATAAATAAGTGGGGAAACAGCAATGGGAACTTTTTGGACTGCCCCTATAAGCTTCCTCGCTGCCACCTTTCTACCGTCATAACTACTTCCATAGCTATAACAGCTTTCCTTGACAATCTCAAGGGGCTTGAATGGAGAGATTGAATCCTCTTCAAGCTCATGAATCTTTGTAAATATTCGACTTCCGTACACAATAGGTAGCAAGATAATTGTCGAAGAGTTTATTTCGTATTCTTCAATTAACAGCCTCCCATTTTCCATATATCCATCTCCTTATGCCTCAAATAACTCTTGTATCGGGACTTTCGTCTGATCCAGAGTTTCACTACTATCATAACAAGGATATTTGAAATTTTGTCGAATCTTGGCAATAATTCAAAAAACATTCATTATTCCGTTTTATTTTTCTAAATTTTTAAATAATTTAATTGATCGCTTACCGAAAATCCTTTATAATATCAAAAAGGCATCAGGGGTGATTTCGGTGAGAGAACAATCTTATACAGAATTTATGAAATCCGGTGCAATGAATCGCAAAAAGTTAAAGGAAGCGTATGTGCTAAACTTATACATCGATATGATTTTATCAGAAGCTCTGCTCAAGTCAGAGAAGGAAAAATTAACAAAACGTATTGACAAGGCCATTGACGAGCAGGACAAAAAAACCTTCCTTCAGCTATCTACAAAGTACAAGGAACTGAACAAAAAATTTGGCACGTAAATAGGATATCCACTCATTTAAAAAGCTGTCTCCAAAGGGTCGCCCTTTGAGACAGCTTTGTTTTTTTGAGTACGACATGGATTTTCCGCATGACCTCATGAATGAAGATACGATAACCGGTCCTGAACCACTTTCTGTAGTTCCACTTGTACACGATTTTTTTCTGTTTTTAATTCCCTCTGTAACTCTTCCAATCTTTCTAGACAATCTGCCACTTGAGAAGCAGATGCCGAAATTCTTTCCTGGACCATCCAGTCCGAAAAAACATTATCAAAGAAGAGATCTGCGATATGTAGAAAATCAGATACCTCCAAATTTGTGGTTAATTCCTTTCCAAGATCGTTAAGCTCGGCTTGCAGGCGCTTCAAATAATACTGAGCAGAGTGCAAAACTTCCTTTGCTTCGTCCATATGAGATCTCTTAATTAAAGTAGACATGAGCCCTCCGCCAGCCATATCCATATAGCCCCAGTTTTTGGCACTCGTTAAAGAACTATCTGCCTTTTCCAATGCCTTTTCAGCTTGTAAAGCTGCATCATTTGCTTCATCGAGTTCCTTTAATGCCATTTCCAAATTTATCTTCTGATCCATCAAATTATTGAGTAGTGCACTAAGGGCTGGATCAGATTCATGGATGAGCTGCTCTTTTTCCATCAACACAGCCTTAAGGCGTTCATCTACATCGCCAATCTCTTCAATCTTTGCATTCAAAGCATGCATATCTACATCCAACTCTGCTAGCTTTTGTTTAGACTCCTCATACAGAATTCTTGCTTTAAACGCCTCTTCTTTTTCCTTTTCAAGACGCTCTTCCTTTTTTCCAGCAATCATATGAAAAAATCCTGAAAGGGAAACACCTTCGAGCTTATCCACGTCCTTTAATTCTTTTTCTAATCGTAGTCTCAAGCTTTTTCCGTTATCAGCTTCGTGTTGCCGCTCTCTCTGAAGCTCTTCTAATCTTCGAAGAAACTTTTCCTTTAAATATTTTTCTTGTTTAAGCTCCATAATTTGATCATCTAGTTCTCTCATAATTTCGCCCCCTAAACTAATAATACTACTTACGATATTCATTGGAAAAAGTTTCAAATGAAAAACAGAGCCCAAATGGACTCTGCTTATTCCTGACTCTCTCTTCTTTTTTCAAGCTCATACTCTTCCAGCATCGAAATTCGTTCAAGCATTGTTGGGTGTCCATACCTAAAGAGTTTGACTAAAAGTGGTGGATTAACCTGGCTGAGTCCGGCTCTGCTCAACTCCTGAAAAGTCTTCACACCTGCTTCTACGTTATCTGTCATTTCAATCGCATATTTATCAGCTCGCGATTCTTGATAGCGTGAAACAAGATTAGAAAACGGACTAGCAGCAAACATCAGCACCGATAGAAGCAGCAAAAACAAAGGGAATGAACGGATATCATTAACTCTTGGAATCCTAAGAACTTCTCCCCATTTGGCAACCACGATATTCATGAGCCTAGCGACTAGATACAGCCCAATTAATGATAGAAGTAAATAGCCAGCTATCCCGATATAGAGATGCTTTTCCACATAATGGGCCATTTCATGAGCCATTATGAATAAGATTTGATCATCCGTTAACCGATTTAATGTCGTATCCCAAAGAACGATCCGGGAATTTGCTCCAATCCCGGTAACATAGGCATTCAACGAATTTGTTTTTTCAGCCATGTTGACTTCAAACACATGCTCAGCTGGGATATTAGCTTGACTGGCAAGTTCTAATATTTTGGCTTCTAATTGCTTGTCCTTTAACGGGTAAAAGTCATTGTATAACGGGTCGATGACAACAGGCTGAAGGAACATCACAAATAATGTAAATGGCACTGACAATAGCCATGCATATAGCCACCAACGTTTTTGACTTTTACTCATCAACCAGTAGACTACGGCAACAATGATCAACATCGTTCCAAAATTAATCCAGAAATCAATCAACTCATCCTTCATCCATGAGGGAAACGATTGAGTCGAAATATTATAAGACTTCGATAGAGAATGGCTGATATAGCTTAATGGGAACGTAACTGCATAAGCAAATAAGGAAAGCCAGAATGTATAGATCGCCACTTGGACCATTTTAAACTTTGAAGACTGACCTGCCCATTTTTTAAAAGCGCCAGAAAGCCCCGTTAATAAAACAAATATATAGAGTAGCCATTCAAAGGGTGTACTTAAGAAAAACAATAAATTTCGTATTTTCGAATATTCTTCACTTAATGTGAGCTCACGTCCATTCAGAAAAGTTGCTGGATCTGCGCTTGAACCTTCGTATTCAAACGGTAAACTTGAATCGGCAAAATAGAACAAATACCAATAAAAGAATAGACCATATAGAATGTACGAGAGTATGCCATATAATCCAATTTTTCTAGCCATCCCATTCCCCCTCCGCGTTGTAAAAATGAACTACTCGTTGGACAACCACTCTATTATCATTTTAGTAAAAAAAATAACATTTAGAACTGCAGACTACTCATTAGCATCTCAAAATCTCCAAATAAAATCAAAAAAAGCTAGCTCTCACATGAACTAGCATCAAATGAAAAAAGAATACAAAGATAAGACAGCAATTGACCCTAATACGACGACAATAACATTTGCACCAATGAAGGAAATAAAAATCGCCACAGCTGCTCCTAAAATCCCATACCAAATATCTTCGTGAATAAAAAGAATTCCTGGAAAGATAAGAGCGCCTAATGTGGCGTACGGAACATTTTTTAATACCCCTTGAAGAAATTCAGGTAATTCCTTCCCGCGAAAAAGGACAAAAGGAAGCATTCTTGGAATATACGTAGCGACTCCCATGCCAATGATCATCCAGACGATCTCACTCTGCATTCTTTGTCACCCTTTCTTTCATCATCACGATTAATTCAACAAGGACTGCTGAAAGCAAGGTCGCCGTGACAATCGCCCATCCCGTTGATAAAGCATTCGTGATCGTAAAAATGGTATTAAAAATGGCAGCTAATGCAGCTAAAAATACAACCTTTACTCCATTCTTCATAGATGGCACTAATAGCGCAACAAACATAGCATACAGAGCAACAGACATGCTTTCTTGAAATATTTGCGGCAAGCTTGCACCAACTGCATGACCGATTCCTGAAAAAACAACCCAACTTAAATAAGCAATTAAGTTTAAGCCGAACATATACCTTGCTGATACAGTCCCTTCCTTGACTGCAGCTACTGAAAAGGTCTCATCGGTAATCCCAAATGCATAAGCTGCTTTTACTATTGGCTCATCCTCTTCACTTTTTTCATTTAAAGAAGCTGACATAAGAAAATGGCGGATATTCACAATGAAAGTCGTTAAGATAATTTCAAATGTTCCTGTGCCTAACGTTAGTAAGCTCAGTGATATATATTGGGCAGCCCCTGCATATACGACCAAACTCATTAATAACGTTTCTCCAATTGAGAGCCCTGTTGTCTTGGCAAGCAAGCCAAATGTTAGAGCACCAGGTATATAACCAATGCCAATACTGATTCCAGCTTGCATACCTCTTCTAAATTCTGTGCCAGCTTTGTTTAAAGCAATATCTTGCATCCGCCAACCCCCCATATGTATGTGTACCGTTTTTGTACTTAACTTAAAATTCTGATAAAATATATTATACATACGTGCGTTATATTATACAATGATTTTGGAGGAGCAAATGGAAAACATTCAAAAAAACATTGGCGATAATTTAAAGGCCATTCGGAAGAATCGTGGTGCCAGTCTGGATCAAATAGCCGAATTAACAGGGGTTAGCAAAGCGATGCTCGGGCAAATTGAAAGAGGAGATTCAAACCCAACAGTTTCAACTTTGTGGAAAATTGCACGCGGCTTGCAAATCTCTTTTTCTTCCTTGATTCAGGAAGAAGACTCAAATATAACAGTCGTGAAGTTAGACAGCATTACTCCTGTGACGGAGAGTAATGGAGATTATCGTGTATATTCGATTTTTCCATTTGACCCTCGAAAAAAGTTCGAAATCTTCACTGTTGAGGTTGAACCAGGTTGTACGCATATTTCTGAAAGACATAATGAAGGGCTAGAAGAACACATCACTGTGATGAGCGGAGAGCTTGAGTTAGCCATCGGGGAAGAGCGGTTTATCCTTTCTACAGGTGATTCCATTCGCTTTCTAGCTAATAAAACACATAGCTATAAAAATACTAGTACAGTGCTCACGAGCTTTCAATTGGTTATGCATTATCCATAATTGTATTCAATTTTGATGGAGTTTCTTTATTAATAGAGCAATGGACCGTCATGTTACATTTTTTAGCGTAACTTCTTTTTTATCGGAATCATGAGCCTCTCATGGTTCCCTTTTTCAATTGCCATTTCCCTTGTTCGGCACCATGAACCTCTCATGATTCCCTTTTCCAGTTGATACTTCCTATTATCAGCATCATGAACCTCTCATGGTACACTTTACTTTATTCTTATCTGCATTTGGTTTTCAGGATTCTAATATTACATTTATCAACAAAACTCCTCTAAAGACAGCAAAGTGCTGTCGCACACTCGACAGCACTTCATCTGACACGATTAAATTAACACGGTTCTATCACTGCTCAATTTCTCACCACGGATGCGCTGGAATTCCTCAAGAAGCTTATCAACTGTAAGCTGTTGCTTTTGTCCTTCATTCGCTTGGAAAATGATTTGTCCTTTATCCATCATAATCAAGCGATTTCCCAACTCCAATGCCTGCTCCATGTTATGTGTAACCATTAACGTCGTCAGCTTAAACTCTTCGACAATATCCTTTGTTAATCGTGTAATTAACTCTGCCCGTGATGGATCTAGTGCAGCAGTATGTTCATCCAATAGTAAAATTTTCGGTTCTGTAAAGGTTGCCATCAACAATGATAGAGCTTGGCGCTCTCCTCCAGACAACAGTCCCACTTTCGCCTGTAAACGATTTTCCAATCCTAAATGAAGGATTTCTAATTTTTCTTTAAAAAATTCTCTTCTCTTTTTCGATACGCCTCTTGCTAAACCGCGAGATCTAGTTCTTGTATAAGCAAGTGCTAGGTTCTCCTCAATCGTCATCGACGGAGCCGTTCCTGCCATCGGGTCTTGAAATACACGACCGATAAATTTAGAACGTTTATGCTCTCTTACCGTTGTTACATCAGTTCCATCGATTTTGATCACTCCAAGGTCAGGCACAAGCTTCCCTGAAATCATATTCATCAATGTCGATTTTCCTGCACCGTTACTCCCGATTACCGTCACAAAATCACCTGGTTTGAGCGTTAAATTGACATGGTCTAGAGCAATTTTTTCATCTGGTGTACCTTCATTGAACACTTTATATATCTGATTTAATTGCAGCAAGGCTTTCACCACTTTTCTCGTTCGCTTTTATATTTTTCTTCGATGCTAGTAATCTCTTTCTCTTCTTTTGCTTATCTTTTTGCCAATCGATCACTTTCGGGATAATAAGAGCCGCCACAACGATAATAGCTGTAATGAGTTTCATATCCCCCGTTTCTAAAAACTCCACTCTAAGGGCAAGAGCAACGATAATACGATATAAAATCGCTCCACCGATGACTGCAAGGGTCGCTCGTACAATGCTTTTTGCACCAAACACTGCTTCACCAATTATGACGGACGCGAGACCAATGACGATCATCCCGATTCCCATTCCAACATCACTAAAGCCACTGTACTGACCGATTAAGGCCCCTGATAAGGCAACAAGTCCATTCGAGAGACCTAAACCAAGCACCTTTAAATAATCCGTATTGGCTGAAAAGCTTCGAATCATCGTTTCATTATCACCTGTTGCTCGAATTGCTAAGCCAATGTCGGTTTTTAAAAATTGATCGATTAACACTTTTACTACAAAGGCTAGAAGAAGCATAATGATGAGAATGCCCCATGTTTTAGGAACAAAAGCAGAAAGACCGATAGAATTAAAGAGTGCCTGTATACCATCGTCAATTTTAAGACCTTTCCAAAAATCCGTCATTTGCGTAATCAATGTTTCTTGATTTAAGAGTGAAATATTTGATCTGCCCATAATTCTTAGATTGATAGAATACAAGGCAATCATCATTAATATCCCGGACAGCAGAGGATTTATTTTCCCCTTCGTATGGAGTAACCCTGTGATACACCCGGCAATAAAGCCTGCAACAAAACCCGCAATTGTCGCCACAAAAGGGTTCGTTCCTCCGATAATCAGCATTGCTGCTACTGCTGCTCCTGTAACAAAACTTCCGTCCACCGTTAAATCAGGAAAATCTAATATTCTAAAAGATAAGTAAACCCCTAAAGCCATAAGTGCATATATAGCACCAGCTTCAACAGAGCCAAAGATAGCCGTAAACATAAAATCTTCCTCTCGTGGAATTTAAACAAAGGGCTTTCCTACTAAAAAGTAGAAGCCCTTTGCATTCTTTTTACTCTAAAAACTCGGCAATATCGTTCCATTCTTCTTTCAATTCAATGTTCATTTCTTCTGCTGCCTTTTTATTGATGACTAGCTTTACTTCCGTCGGATATTGAGCTGGAATATCCGCAGGAGTCTTTTCACCTTTCAAAATTTCAACAGCCATTTTACCAGTTTCGTAGCCAATCGCTTCATAAGAAATACCGAAAGCAGCAAAGGCTCCCTTAGCAACTGAATCTGTTTCCCCTACAAATAGTGGAATGTCGTTTTCATTTGAAACTTGAATAACAGAATCTAGTGCAGAAACCACGGTATTGTCAGTAATGATATAAATGACGTCAACCTTGCCGATTAAGGACTCAGCAGCTTGTTTTACATCAGCTGTCGTAGCAACTGAGCTTTCCACTAACTCGACATCCTTACCTTCTAATGCCTTCTTAATTTCTTCTACTTGAACATTGGAATTTTGTTCTCCTGTGTTATAAATCGTTCCGATAGATTTAGCACCAAAATCTTCGACGATAAAATCAACTGTATTTGGAATCGCATCAGGATACATATCGCTTGTTCCAGTGACATTTCCACCTGGCTTTTCAAATGATTCGATTAAGCCAGCACCAATTGGGTCAGTAACTGAAGTAAATAAGATTGGAATATCCGTTGTTGCATTTAGTGCACTTTGCGCACTTGGAGTTGCATTTGCAAAAATTAAATCCACTTTGTCGCCTACAAAGTTATTGGCAATGGTTAGAGTATTATTCGGATCCCCTTGGGCACTTTGATCATCATATTCAACTTTTAATCCAGATTCTTCTAGAGCCTTTTTAAATCCTGCTGTTGCTAGATCAAGTGATGGATGCTCCACATATTGCGTAACCCCAACCTTATATGTTTTTTCTGAATCTCCACTACCTGAAGAGCCTCCATTGGATTCCTCCGCTCCACACCCACTTAATATAAGTGCTCCCATAATTCCAACAGCAGCTACTGCTTTGAATTTTTTCAACATTTTTTATATCCCCCTATTTTCCTCTCACTTTGTCGCTTTTATGCTTTTGTGCGCTAAATAATAATATATAACTAAAATTATATAATTACCTTCTATGGTATTTCAAGTGTTTTTACACAAAGTTATAAATTTTTCGAAAATAATATTTTTGTGATTAGAAGAGTTCACACTATCTAGTGGATAATTGATGGGATATTAGCCGTTGAGGGTTGAGTTGAACTTCATTTTCATACTCTAATTGAACTCAGCCTCTTTTGACTGACAAAATTCCTTTCTCGTCACTGAAATCTGTCACTCATTCCTCACTTGATTGACAAAATTCCTATCCGCCTAAGCATTGTTGGCAACCAAACATCTCTAACTAACAAAATCCTACAAAAACAAATAAAAGCTGGCCATCACAATGCCAGCTTGAAAAACTTCTAATCTACTTGCCATACTCCACCTGCACTAGGGGTAAACCCACAAGTTTTATAAAAGTTTGTATTTTCCTCTTCAAATGAAACTGTTACGATGCCTAATCCAAATCGCTCAGACTCATGCAATAATGCCTTTACCAGCAATACTCCAATTCCTTTCCCTTGATATTCAGGATGAACCATAATATCCTCCATATAGCCATGCTCTAAGCCCATGCCACAAACATAGCCAAATGCAATCAATTTCTGATTTTCATCTCGAACCCCTGCCCAGAAATTACAACGTTCAAATAAGGCTGGATAATCCTTATCGCGTCTCCCCCATCCCACCAAAGCTCGCAATTCAGGCACTTCATGATTCGCTATCTCCATGTTGATCAAAACTTTATAGTTCATTTAATCGCTCCCTTATTGAATTATCATCTTAAATTCGTCCAGCAACAGCTTTACTCCTTCTTTTATACAAATAAAAAGGCGTTCCTGCATATGACAGAAACGCCAACAATCATTAATTTTTCGTAACTTGATCCTTAAGCGCTCTACGCAAGATTTTTCCTGTTGTATTCTTCGGTAGCTCTTCTAAAAATTCGATTGCACTCGGAACTTTATATTTCGCTAAGTGCTCACGGCAATAGGCTAACACATCTTCTTCAGTTAAACTAGGATTCTTCTTAACAACATAAGCTCTTACTGCTTCACCTTGATTTGGATCAGGAACACCAATAACAGCAACTTCAATGACATCTTGATGATTGTACAATACCTCTTCAACCTCACGAGGGTATACATTGTAACCACCGACAATGATTAAATCCTTTTTACGGTCCACAATGTAAAAATAACCCTCTTCATCCATGGTCGCCATGTCCCCTGTATGGAGCCAACCGTCACGAATCGTTGCAGCTGTTTCCTCGGGCATTTTATAATAGCCCTTCATGACATTCGGACCACGTACAATCAGCTCTCCCGATTGCCCTGGAGGAACTTCTTCTCCAAGCTCGTTGACTACTTTATTTTCAACATGGACGATGGATTGTCCGATCGAACCTGCTTTTCTTGGACGATCAAGTGGATTAAAGCAAGTTACTGGAGATGCCTCAGATAATCCGTACCCCTCGGAAATCATAACGCTGAACTTTTCTTCAAAGCTTTTTAAAAGTGCAACCGGCATAGCAGCGCCACCAGAAATGCACAATCTTAAAGAATTTAAATCCTTTGGATCCCCATCTGGATATTGATAGAGGAAGTTATACATTGTAGGAACTCCAGCAAAGACAGTAGGTTCATATTTTTTTGCTAAACGGAAAATTTCCTTTGGACTAAATCTTGGATCAATCAAAATTGTTGCACCACTTAACAATGGTGCATTTAACGATACAGTCAAACAAAACACATGGAACATTGGAAGAGTCGTGATTACCCGATCATCTTCATTCATATGCAAGTAAATACCAACATCTCTCGCATTGGAATATAGATTCTTATGGGTAAGCATCGCCCCTTTTGGCTTTCCAGTCGTTCCAGAAGTGTACAAGATAACTGCCACATCATCCTCATCTAGTTCAGGTCCTTGAAAGCTTAGATCACCTGTAGCTAATAAATCGGTAAACGATTTCAATTTTGGATAAACAGATAACTGCGTTACGTCCACATTTGCTTCCTTGCCTTGTGGAGTTTCACAAATGATGTAGTTTTCCACCTTTGGTAGGGCATGATGAACTTTCTCTGCTAAAGGCACCATTAAATCAAGTGCAATAATCGTGTTGACATCTCCGTTATTCAAAATATAACCGATTTCGTCTGGCGTGTAGATTGGATTGATCGGAATCACCGTAGCACCTAATCGCAGCGCCCCATACATGCCAATGACAAAAAATGGCGAGTTCCCTAATAATAATCCAATATGATCCCCTTTTTTGACTCCAAGCATTTCTAATCCTGATGCAAATTTTGTGATAGCCTCATCAAGCTCGGCATATGTACTTGATTGATCCATAAAGTAATACGCTGGTTTTTGAGGTAATCGTTTTGCTGTTTCATGCAGTTGAGAAGATAAATTCATCTACTCCATCCCCTTTGTTTGTTGTGAAGGCCTTCCCGCAAAAAACTTATTAGGATGACTAGGAGGAGTGTATCTTCATGCTGTTTTCCAAATATTTGCGAAAATGTTCACAAATAAAATAAATTTCTAAATATATTATATTGAAAGAAAATTATATACACAAGAGAAAACGCATACATAAATGAATTTTTAAAATATTAAACGTGCATTCACCTATTTATCAGACCATTTAGCCGAAATAAAAAAACGATGCCAGATGACATCGTTAGTAGATTAATGTTGTGAAATCTTCTTTTGTTATATTTCCAAAATAATGTTTTATATCTATATCTTCCATCGCTCGCTCAATTTCAGCCTTTTCATAGCGAATTCCGATAAGCTTTTGTTCAATTTCTGCTACATCTCCTACGCCAAAGAAATCTCCGAATATCTTACAGTTTTCGATTATTCCTTTATTGACCTCTAAACGTACATCGATGCTGCCGACAGGAAAACGGTGAGAATGCTGAAGATTGAATTTAGGAGATTTCCCATAATTCCAATCCCAATTTTGGTAGCGTTCCTTTGAAAGCTGATGAATATTTTCCCAATCTTGTTCTGTTAACACATACTCTTGAATATTTTCTTTTCCATCAAAGATATTCTCTAATAGCAACGCACGGAAATCCTCAATTGAAATCTTTTCAGTAAGAAATTCAGAAATATTCGCTACTCTGCTTCGAATAGACTTGATCCCTTTAGATTCAATCTTGTCCTTTTTCACCTTTAAAGCAGAAACGACATGATCAATTTCAGAATCCAGCATCAGCGTTCCATGACTAAACATTCTACCACGCGTTGAAAATTGGGCGTTTCCGGATATCTTTCTACCTTCAACAACAATGTCGTTTCGTCCACTTAGTTCAGCCTGTACCCCAAGCTTATGCAGTGCATCCACAACCGGCTCCGTGAATTTTTTAAAATTATGGAAAGACTCTCCATCATCTTTCGTGATAAAGCTGAAGTTTAGATTTCCTAAGTCATGATAAACCGCTCCACCACCCGAAAGTCGACGGACTACCTTAATTCCATTCGCCTCAACATACTCCGTATTGATTTCTTCTATTGAATTTTGATTTTTCCCAATGATAATAGAAGGACCATTTATGTAAAAAAGCAGGTACGTTTCGTTAATATCTAAATTCTTTAAAGCATATTCTTCAATTGCTAAATTAATTTGAGGATCTGTGATCCCCTTGTTATCAATAAATAACAATGATGTCATCTCCTTATAATGTTACAACTTTCCCGTATTCAGCTAATGAAATCGGACCATTGTAGATTTCTCCTGCCTCTTGAACTAATTTCGATAGCTCACCGTATTGAGGCAGATGAGTCAGAATCACTTGCTTCACACTTGCGTCATTTGCCAATTTTCCTACATCTGTACTGTTCATATGCCCGGCATTACGACCATCTTGATGGCTAAAAAAGTTACATTCTGCAAGCAACAGATCAGCATTTTTAGAGAAAGGAATAAATTCTTCTTTATAGGAAGTATCAGCCGTATAAATAAGTACTTTTCCACCTGCTTCAATTCTCATCGCAAAGCATGGTACCGGGTGATTCGTCCTAAGAAATTGTACCTCAAAAGGGCCGACCTTTAAAGTGTTTTGCGGTTCGTAGCCGACTCCTTCTGTTATCCCCTTATGAGTAAGTTTAGCGAATTCATATTCATCAAGGGTGTGACCATAGATTGGGAGTGTATCTGGTTTCTCCCCTAAAAAACCTTTGATAATACGAGCATGCTGCAACACACCGATATCAGCAATATGATCAGCGTGATAATGAGAAATAAGGACAGCATCGAGCTCCTCTGGCTCAATAAAATTCTGGATTTTTGACAGGACACCACTTCCACAATCAAGAAGTAATTGGTACCCAGCATGCTCTAATAAATAGCCTGTGCTCGCTTCGTTTGCTTTTGGATAACCGCCCCAAAAACCGATAACTGTTAACTTCAAAATAGTACCTCCTCTAAAGAAACTTTTTGTCTAACTTTATTATAAAGGATTTGCTTTAAAATTTATAAAATCAGGATTGACATCCACTCAACTGTTATAATACAATTAAATTAATAACCAAACTGTTTCAAACACCTATGCACAAGGAGGCTATACAAATGATTGAGAGCATCGTTGAATTTTTCAGGAATTTACCACCTAAGAAATGCAACAACTGTGGGGCTAAAATTGAAGAACAGCACGAATGCTACAGCAACCAATGCGATCATTGCCAAGGTGTTACAAATCTATAAGTTTACTATTTTTTAGTATTTGAATCTATTTCATAATGAAACAGTTTAGAAAACGAACTTAACAGTCCCCAGCTTAACTGTTCGTTTTTCTAACCATCATTGTGAAAAGTCTCAAATAGATCCATGTTTTACTGGCAACAATTTGCACCTGCATTTTGTTCCATAATCCCTTCCAAATTAAAAGCCAGCTGTTTCATAACAGCTGGCCCTTTTTTATTCGCCTTTTTTCGCTAGCACATAAAATTGACGCTTATGTTTAAAGCGGAAATATAGTAAGCTTCCGATGATAAATATGCCCATAAAACCTAACAAAATGAATAGATTATGCCACATGAATCCAAAGTCTCCACTAGAAATAACCGCTTTAAATCCTTGAACCGAGTAAGTCATCGGCAAAAACGCATGGATTTTCTGAAGAAATCCTGGGATTAATTCTAATGGGAATGTCCCTGCACTTGTTGTTAATTGGAAAATCAAGATAAGAATGGCAACAAACCTTCCTGGATCTCCAAGTGGTGTTACAAAAAATTGGATTAATGCGACAAAGGTAAGACTCGTCACAACGACAAATAATAAGAACAATGGAATATTTTGTACCTCTAATCCTAATACTCCCATCAAAATGGCAGCTGCAATTAAACCTTGAATAATACCAATTCCGGCAAGAATCGTAAATTTACTTGTGAACCAGCTCATTCCATTTCGAGGAACAGACGCTGGCTCTCTAAATGGAAATACGATAGAAATCATTAATGCCCCAACGAATAAACTCAGTGACAAAAAGTATGGAGCAAATCCAGTACCATAGTTTGGTACATGATTAATTTTCTCATTTTTAACCTCTACAGGATTGGCCATCATATTGTAAGTTTCGTCATCAGCTTCAACAGATATTGCTTCCTTCGCTCCATCAGCAAGTTTTTCAGCTAATTCCTTGCTTCCTGTCGCAACCTCATCTGTCCCATCAGCTAGCTTTCCTGCCCCATCCTTCAATTGACTTGTACCACTTGTAATCTTTTCTGTTCCTTGTGTTAATTCATTCAAACCACTTTGTAGACTTGAAGCACCTTGGGCAAGCTCCCCTGCACCTGCTCGAGCTTCTGCTAATTTTTGATCAAATGTTTTCATTCCTGCCTGGAATTGTTCTTCCCCTGCAAGAATTTTATCGGAACCTGCCTGAAGCATTGCACTGCCTTCAGCTAGTTGATGAACACCTTGTTGAAGTTCTCCCTGTTTTTCGCTTAGAGTATTTAAATTTCCAGACAAATCTGCTGCACCGTTTGAAATAACCCCAGCTGATTCGGACAATTGTGTTGTTCCTGTTTGGAGATTATCTAACAGTGCCTGAAGCTCTTGTCTCTCAGCTGGATCCATTCCAACCATGACACCGGCAAGCTTTTGCTGAAGCAAATTCACTCCACCGCTCACTTTTTGTGCTTCTGTGCTCCATGCATTCAATGAACTAGATACATTTTCTGCGCCTTGAGCAAGCAGTTCAGTTCCTGACGTCATTTCAGGTAGCTTCTGATCGATCACATCAATCCCTGCTTTAGCATCACTAATTCCTTTTGCAAGCTCAGTATTCCCTGCTGCAATATCCTTAGAAGCTGAAGTAAGCTGTGAATGCCCTTTTCCTAGTTCAGCTAAACCTTCATTCAGGGTTGTAATTCCTGATGCTAAATCTGCAGAACCTGAATTGGCACTGTTCATACCTTGATTAAACTCAATCGATTTACTAGCCAATTCCACCAAATGCTCATGAAGTTCCTTTGTGCCATTACTTAAATCGACAGAACCATCCTTAAGTTTTCCGGCACCATCACTTGCTTGCTCGATTCCATCTGCCAGCTCCTCAATATTTGAGAATACTGATTCAGCATAGGTTTCAGTTACTTTTTCCGAAATCGAACTCTTAATCTTCTCCATGGCGTTTCCACCAATTTGTGAAGCAAGAAAATTCGTACCTTCATTCGCAACATAAATCAACTCTAGCTTTTTTGGTTTCTCATCCATTAAAGTTGTTGCATTTTCTGAGAAATTCTCAGGAATTTCTACAAGTAAATAATATTTACGTTCTTCTAATCCTTTATAAGCTTCTTCTTTATCGATAAAATTATAGTCAAATTCATGATTTTCCTTCAATTTATCGACTAATTCTTCCCCTAGTTTTAACTGTTCTCCCTCAAATGAGGCACCTTTATCTTCATTTACGATCGCTACTGGTAAATCTTCAAGGTGACCGTATGGATTCCAAAAGGCCCATAAATACATACCGCTATATAATATTGGGATAAACAATATTGCAATTACTGGGATTAAGAGTTTCTTGTTAGTAAAAAGTTGCCGTAATTCTGCTTTCATTCTTAACCTCCATAATAATTGACCATTTTTCTCAATTGGTCATTTTTGTTCAAAAAGGAAGGATTATCTATTTTGACAACCCTTGAAAAATATGTTGTTCCAATGTTTTCGCAATCATTTCCTTTGTTAAAGGCTGATGATTTTTTTCCCAATCAAAAATTAGGGCAATATACATCTTAATCATGACAAACGCAGTAAGCTCCGGCTCACATGGTTGAATTTCATCTTTCTCAATCGCCAATTCTATTTTATCTTTAATAAAATTTAAAACGGCTTTTTCGATTCGCTCGATCACTTCCATGACAGCAGGTGTTCTCATTTCTCTGCCCTCTTGGAAAAGCTTAATCGTCAGTTGATGCTCTAGACGAAACTCCAAGATTCTGTATAAAGCTCTGTGAACATTTTCCTGAAAAGACTTGGACTCATCAATCGATTCTTCTGCAGCAAACTTCATCTCCTTAATGAGACAATTCACGATCTCATCAAACAGCTCTTCTTTTGTCTTAAAAAAAGTATAGATTGTGCCTTTACCTACATTCGCAATTTTTGCGACCTGCTCCATCGTCGTTGCCTTAAAACCAAACAAGGAAAAGGACTTAGTTGCAGCCTCAACAATTAATTTTCTTCTATCAACAGCCATTTCGTCACCTCTTTTGACCAAAAGTCTAAATTGGTCATTCAGTACGAAATCTATTTTACTCTTCTAGATTTAATTGTCAATAGCCTGGTACATCTTGAACAACTTCGAATATAGAAACACACTAATCAACGAAAAAATAAATAATAAACCTAATATCCCCATAGGTTCAAACCATTCAGATAAGAAAACGGTGATTGGAGCTAGAAATCTCCCAATTGTATATTGCAAACTGTCTGCACCAATATATTTTCCTCTCGCATCCGCAGGTGCATAATGACTGACAAAGCTCTCCATTACTGGTGAGCGCATCAACTCTCCAAATGTAAAAATAATCGTCACAACAAATAGGTACCAAATATTTGTGTGAAATCCTAATGCAAGCATTCCAATGCCCGATATAAGGGATGAAAGAATAAAAACATCTCGTTCCCTCCAATTTTTTAGCCACTTTGTAACCGGTAACACGAATAAAACAAATAACAGTCCATTAAGCCCTAATATCCAACCAAAAATTTCTGTACTTGTTAAGCTAAATGACCAATCGTTCCAATGAATAAGTGTTTGAGCTGGGACATGATTCACAAAATAGACAGGCAAATACAAATCGAGTTGCATCACCGTTACAACGAAAAATACGCCTGCCAATATGTAGATGGCAAATATTTTATCACGAAGAATAATATGATAATCCTTCCATTGCTGAATAATGATTGTTCCTATCTGAGCCTTTGCTTTAACGAAATTTGGCTTCGTTTCCCTTACAATAAAAAATATTGCTACTGTGTATGTGAGTAAAACGATCGCACATGTCCATAAAAGTGCATGGCGATATTGAAAAAATAGTATGGCTCCAATAGCTGGACCTAGGACAGCTCCTATATTTTTGGCCGTTGTAAATGTAGCAAATACTTGTCGCCGATCTTTTTCAGGAACCAAGTCAGCCACCATAGCCGAACTAGGTGGTCGATAAACGGCGCCGCCTAGGCCGATTCCGATAAAAGCAAGGTAATCGAGCCATGGAGATAAAGACAATGCAAATACGATGAACATTATGGCTTGAAGTGTTGAACCAGCTAACATCATTGGTCTTCTTCCCATACTGTCGGCTAGACCACCTCCAATCAAACTCCCTAACATGCTTATAATCGGAGGAACCGTCATAAGCAACCCTGCTATATGATTTCCTAACTCCATGCTGAAATAGAGAGCAATAAACGGAAAATACATCCAATACAGTAAATTGAACATCGCTTCGCCCATGAGCCGAACTTTTAAATTGTAATCCCAATAACGCATACATGATATCCTCCACTTCACTTCATTCCCGGCCAGGTGTTATCAATATAAAAGAATCTTCAGAATAAATATAGACTGTTATTAAAAATTGTTTTATACTAATAATATGGAAGTTGAGAAAACTCACTTTTTAATTTGAGTGCTTCACAAAACGAACGTTTATTCGTATATTAAAAGACCAAACCCACTATGGATTTGGTCTTTATTTATTTCGATCATTTTATAAATTCTATAACCTTCTCAACAGCAGCTTCTGCTTGGTCGATACAATCAGGAATTCCTAAGCCTTCAAATGATGCACCAGCAAGAAATACCCCAGGTAATTGTTGATCGACTTGTTCGAGTACTTTTGATAAACGTTCCTTATGGCCAACCGTATATTGCGGCATTGCATTTTTCCATCTAGAAATCACTGCGAACTCTGGCTCCATCGTAATATTCATTGTCTTATTCATATCTTCAAGAACCATTTTAATGATTTCATCATCTGACAGATCAACGATCGTCTCATCACCGGCTCTTCCAACAAAGCAACGCAATAAAACTTTATCTTCTGGACAAGCATGTGGCCATTTTTTATGTACCCATGTACAAGCCGTAATCGTATAATCACTGTTTCTTGAAACGACAAAGCCTGTCCCATCAATATTCTTCTCTATTGCCTCTTTCGGGAAAGCTAGAGCCACATTGGCAACCGAAGTAGATGGGATGTCCTCAAACACTTCAAAAAACTCATTTTCTGAAAAGATAGCAGGTAACACCTGATGTGAAAGAGTGGAAACTACACTGTCTGCATGAAGGATTTCTCCGCTGTTTAATTTGATAGTGTAGCCTTCCTCCGTTTTGCGCACATACTCAACCCGATGTCCCTTTAAAATGGAGTTTGGATCAAGCTTGGCTTCAATCGCATCAACCATCGATTGTAATCCACCTTTTGGCGTAAGAAACATGCCTTTTTTACTCTTATTCGATCTAGGTGTTTTCTTTGGAGGAGCAGGAGTACCTTTTTTCATACCGAGAATAAGGCTTCCATATTTTTGTTCCACCTCATAAAACTGAGGGAATGTTGACATTAAGCTCATATCATCAATGTTACCAGCATAGATTCCAGACAAGAGGGGTTCGATCAAGTTCTCGAGTACTTCATCCCCAAGTCTTCTTCTAAAAAAGTGACCAAGTGACTGGTCTTGAGAAGGATTTGATTTTGGTAAGACAAAATCAGCTGCCGCTCTCATTTTACCTGCGAGAGAAAACAATCCAGTTGTAATAAAAGGACCGATTTGGGTTGGAATTCCCATAATGGAACCTCCAGGCATTGGGTGGAGACGTTCCTTAGCTAGTACGTATGATTTTCCAGCAGTATTACTAACTAATTGATCTTCCATGCCGACTTCCTTCGCTAAACGGGATGCGCTCTGCTTTCGTGCCAGAAATGAATCTGGCCCCCTTTCGATCACAAAGCCGTCTCGAGCTACAGTCTGCATTTTTCCACCTAATCGGTGAGTTGCTTCAACGAGTATGACCTCTAGTGAAAGCTGTTTCTCCCTTGCTTCCTTCTGTAAATAGAAAGCAGTAGTGAGTCCAGTAATACCTCCCCCAAGTATTACAACCCTTTTCTTTTTCTCAGACACAGTCAATCGCCTTCTTTGCTTAGTTTGGATTAATCATTTATTTTAATAAATCAAGCACAACCGTTGCCATTGCATCAACAAACAATGGGTCCGTGTTTGGCATTTCAGGACGATAGTAGCTGACGCCCAGCTCTTCTGTAATAACCTTACACTCATAGTCATTATCGTATAATACTTCTAAATGCTCAGCTACAAAGCCTACTGGTGTATACACGAATGCTTTAAAATGGTGCTCTTCATATAATTCTCTTGTTAAGTCCTGAACATCTGGTCCTAACCAAGGCTCTGGCGTATTTCCGGCACTTTGCCAACCTAAGTAATAATGACTTACGCCTGCACCTGTCGCAATTAATTCAGCTGTTTCCTTTAGCTGGTTTGGATATGGATCACCAAGTTCAAGAATTTTTTCAGGTAAACTATGTGCAGAAACAATTAATGCTGCTGCATTGCGTTCTTCTTCTGGCATCCCTTCGAAGGTTGCCTTCACTTTTTCAACCCAATATTGAATGAACTTTGGCTCTTTGTACCAGCTTTCAACAGACTTAATCGTAAGTCCACCTAGCTTTTCCGCTTCCTCTTTTGCACGTCCATTGTAAGACTGAATGCTAAAAGTTGAAAAATGAGGAGCTAATACAATGCTCAATGCTTCTTCAATTCCGTCATCATGCATTTTTTTCACAGCATCTTCAATGAACGGTTCAATATGTTTTAATCCAATGTATAATTTGAATTCAATTTCATCTTGAATTTCATTTAAGTGATTTTGTAGAGCTTTCGCCTGGTTATTTGTCGTTTCAGCAAGTGGAGAAAGTCCTCCAATCGCCTCGTAACGACCCTTTAGGTCCTCTAGCATTTCGTCTGAAGGTCTACGTCCATGACGAATATGTGTATAGTAACGCTCAATATCTTCTTCTTTATAAGGGGTTCCATATGCCATAACAAGCAAACCCATTTGTTTTTTTGCCATTTCTTCTGTTCACCTCATAATTTACGTCTCTAGTCCATAATCTTGCCAAAAATCAAAAGCATATTTCAAACAAAATGCTCAGGACTAACGACGTAATTTTTCTGCTGAATATTCATGAATAAACGCAGTAAGTTTTTTCAATGTTTCTGGGTTCACTTGTGGGAAAACCCCATGTCCAAGATTAAAAATATATCCGGGTTGAGCCATTCCTAGGTCTAAAATAGCCTTAGCCTTCTCTTCGATTACATCCCAAGGAGCTAAAAGGATAGCTGGGTCTAAGTTCCCTTGTACCGTTTTTTGAATCCCCATTGCACGTGCCTCATTGATAGGAAGTCGCCAATCTAAGCCAACTACATCAAGTGGAAGGTCATTCCATTCAAGAGCAAGATGACTCGCTCCTACACCGAACATGATAAGCGGTACATTTTCCTCACGTAATGCTGAGAAAATACGATTCATGACGGGTTTAATATAAGTACGGTAATCTGCTACATTTAAAGCTCCTACCCATGAGTCAAAAATTTGGATCGCGCTAGCTCCTGCTTTAATCTGCGATTTCACATATGTAATTGTTGTATCACCAAGCTTGTCCATGAGTGCAAACCAAGCTTTTGGCTCTGCATACATGAATGCCTTTGTTTTATTGTAGTTTTTCGAAGGTCCACCTTCGATCATATAGCTAGCTAACGTAAATGGAGCCCCAGCAAAACCTATCAGTGGTACAGATAACTGTTCCTCTGTTAATAGCTTAATTGTCTCTAACACATATGGAACATCCGTTTCAGGATGAATTTCCCCTAAGCGCTCCACATCTGCTAATGAACGAATGGGATTGGAGATAACAGGACCTATGCCTGATTTAATTTCGACATCTACACCAATCGCAGGAAGTGGCGTCATGATATCCTTATAAAGAATCGCAGCATCTACCCCGTATTGTTCCACAGGAAGTCTTGTTACATAAGCACAAAGCTCAGGCTGATGCGTAATTTCAAACAAAGAGTATTTTTCTTTGATCGCACGATATTCTGGCTGCGATCTTCCAGCTTGTCTCATATACCAAACAGGAACATAATCCGTTTTTTCCCCTTTTGCTGCTTTTAAAAATGTTTCATTTATTTCTTTCACCATACAAAGATGTCCACCTTTCAAGACCATCTATTCTCATCTAAACCCTTTGTTCGAGAATAAATTATTTATACTCATTCTAATATAGCGTTTTCTCCTATCGTTGTATACCTTACTCGGAGAAGTGTCAAAAAATAGACGTTTTTAGAATGGCTATTTTCTAGTTGATTGTTGTTACTTGCTCTCATTGATTTTGATAGAAAAATGTTATGAAAGATTCCTTAGCTGGAACTGATTGCGGTAAGACTCGTAGTAAAAACCTTTTCGTTCCATTAACTCGTGATGAGTTCCATTTTCGATAATTTCACCATTTCGAACTACTACTATAACATCTGCATTCTCTATTGTTTTTAGACGATGGGCAATCACAAAACTTGTTCTTCCCTTCATCAAATTCACTAAACCTGTTTGAATTTCGAATTCTGTTTTTGTATCAATACTTGAAGTCGCCTCGTCCAAAATTAAAATATTCGCATCTGCCAAAATAGCTCTCGCTATAGCAAGTAATTGCTTTTGTCCTTGGCTGAGATTTCCCCCACCAGGCGTAATAATCGTTTCATATTTATTTGGCAAGTATTTAATAAATTGATGAGCAGATGCTGTTTTTGCTGCTCGGATCACTTCTTCATCGCTTGCCTCTAATTTACCATAACGAATATTGTCCATAATGCTTCCTGAAAATAAGAACGGCTCCTGCAACACAATCCCAATATTTTTTCTAAGGTCACTTAATAGATAATCCTTAATATTTCTTCCATCAATCTTGACTTCGCCTGCATCAACATCATAAAAACGAGCCAATAGGTTGATTAATGTCGTCTTTCCTGAACCAGTTGGACCTACAACTGCAATTGTCTGTCCAGCTTTTGCTTGTAAATTAATGTTTTTCAAGATCGGCTTATCCTTTGAATAACCGAAGGTCACATGAGCAATATCGACATTTCCTTGCAATGAATGAACAGGTTCGGCATCTTCCCTATCTTGGATATCAGGAACTTCATCCATTACTTCAAATACTCTTTCAGCCCCTGCAATAGCTGCCTGAAACGTATTCAAGAGACTCGACATTTGGTTAATCGGTCGGAAAAATTGGCGTGAATATGTCACAAAAGCAGCAATAATCCCAACAGTAGCCATATCGTATAGGGTCAACAATGCTCCAGCTGCAATAATTAGTCCAAGTCCCAAGTTATTGATAAAGTTATTTACCGGACCCAAAAATCCTGAAACCATTTCTGCTTGGGTAGAGGACCCTCGTAGACGCTCATTGATTGTAGAAAATTCAGCAAATACCTTCTCTTCTTTGCCGAATAATTGAATAACTTCAAGCCCCGAAATCGACTCTTCAATCACACCGTTTAATTCACCCAGGTCCCTTTGTCTTTTGATAAAATTGCTACTACTATATTTAAGAATTTTTTTCGTTACATAAAACATCAATGGAATGACACAAAGTGTCACAAGCGCCATCATCCAGTTTAAAGTGAGCATAGCGATCATAACACCGACAACGGTTAATATAGTAGAGAAAATTTGTATCACGCTTTGACTCAGCGCATTATTTAGTTGGTCAATATCGTTCGTTACACGACTCATCAACTCTCCTGGCGTCTTTTTATCAAAAAATCGTAATGATAGACTTTGAATCTGATTGAATAAATCCTGACGCAATCTTTTAATGGTTTTGAGGGAAATATTAATCATGATATAGGACTGGAACCAAGTGAAAATGGACAAAACCACATAGATTCCTGCAAGTACGACTGCCATCCGTATCGTTCCAGATATATTTTTCGGAATAATAAAGTCATCAATAATCACACCAATTAAATAAGGTCCAATAAGTCCAAGTAAGCTAGTCAATAACACCATTACTATGGAAAAGATGAGTGCATGTTTCTCCATCTTCATATACAACCAAATTCTCTTTAACGTTCCTTTGCTGTCCTTTGCTTTGACAACCGGTCCTCCGAATCGGCCTTTTCCACCTGGATGCCCTGAAAACTTAGTTGCTGGCTGATTCATGAATCATTCCCTCCTTTCCACCTTGAGTGTTATAAATGTCTTGGTACACATTGTTTTGTTCCAACAATTCGTGATGAGTCCCAGCTCCGACAATTTTTCCATCTTCCATTACTAGAATTCGATCTGCATTCATGATTGATGAAATTTTCGATGCAATGATAAATGTAGTGGACTGTTCGTACTCTTGATATAAAGTATTAAGAATCTCTTTTTCAGACAGCGCATCCACAGCGGAAGTAGAATCATCCAATATTACGATGGCTGGTTTTCTGATAAATGCACGCGCAATGGATAATCTTTGTTTTTGCCCGCCAGATAAATTGTTTCCACCTTGAGTTAGGACATGTTCAAACCGTTGGTCAAGCTTATCGATAAATTCAGAAGCATTCGCAGTCGCTGTTGCGGCTTCCATTTCTTCTTTACTTGCATTCTCTTTCCCAAATCTCAAGTTTTCAGCAATCGTGCCTGAAAATAACATGGCTTTTTGTGGGATAACGCCAATTTCTTCTCTTAATTGTTCTAATTTATAATCTTTGATGTTTTTTCCATCAATGATAATTTCTCCAGTATCAACATCATATAGGCGTGGAAGCAATTTGATTAAGGTTGATTTGCCACTACCAATCGTACCAATAATGCCAATTTTCTCACCTTGCCTTGCTCTAAAATTAAGCCCCTTTAAAACAAGCTCGCCATTCTTGCTATAGCTGAAGCTAACATTACGGAATTCGATGTCTCCTTTGATTGAAGACGGCTCATACGATTCTACTTTATTTTCGATATCCATTTTTGTATTCAACACTTGCTGAATGCGCTCAGCTGATGGGAAGGCTCGCGTGATCGCCATTAGTACATGACTACTACTAATTAAGGCATTCAATGTGATCGTTAAATAATTGATAAAAGCGAGAATGACTCCAACTTCTGTCGTTCCATTGTCTACTTTTATAACACCCATCCAAAGTGCAGCAACGACACCAATATTTACAAGAAACAGCATTACCGGCATGAGTCCCATAATCATTTGATTCGCAGATGTATTTATTCTCGTCTGTTCTTCGTTTATTTCGGCAAATCCCTTTTTCTCATAGTCCTGACGTCCCAATGCTTTCACTACACGAATTCCCGTCAAATTCTCCTGTAGCTTTGTATTCATTTTATCGATTGCTTCTTGAACCTTTCGGAACAGCTTTCCAGCGTTCTTCATGAAATACCAATTCACGATCGTAAGTAAAGGAATTAAGATTAAGAGAATGGAAAAGAACTCTCTTGCTGAAATAAAAACGATGATGACACTTCCAATGAATAATAGCGGACTTCGAACAAGAATTTTCAATGTCATCATGACCGCCATTTGAACAGACGTAATGTCATTCGTGGCAATTGTAATTAATTTCCCTGCCCCAAACTGGTCTGTGTTTTTAGCAGAGAATCTTTCGACCTTTTGAAAGACATCCTGTCGAATATCAGTGGCAAAGTTAACGGCAGCTTTCGTACTATAAATGGAACAGCCAATCCCACCAATTAATCCGATGACGGCAACAAGGAGCATGAGTAGACTCATTTTGACGACATAGGACGTATCATTTGTAGCAATTCCATTGTCAATGATGTGCTGCATAATCATCGGCTGCAATAAATCCATCCCGACCTCAACACACATGAAAAGAGGTCCAATAATGGCAAAGAATGTGTATGGTTTCAAGTATTTTAATAGACTAAATAATGATTGCATGCGAGATTCCTCATTCGAATTATTTTAAAACAACGATTCTTTTCGAAAACATTATCTGTTAGAAAAAGAAACAACGGATTAATTATAATCCTCAGAAAAATGAAAGACAATTTAGGAAGCTATTGTGTACAAATAGAAAAAGCACTCGAGTTGAGCGCTTTTATCATTGGTTCTGGACAAGTCCATTCCTATTTGCGTAAACTGCTGCTTGGGTTCGATCTGTTACATCAAGCTTACTTAAAATATTACTAACATGGGTCTTCACTGTCTTTATTCCAATAAAAAGTTCTTCACTTATTTGTTGATTTGTCATTCCTTCCCCAATGCACATAAGCACTTCCATTTCTCGCTCAGTTAACTCATCATGTGGCTTTCTCTCTTGAGGACGGAATCGCTTCATCATTCGATTGGCTACCTTTGGCTCAATTACTGTTTCACCAGCTACAGCCTTTTGGATCGCCCTTACAACCTCTTCTGCTGTTGCTGTTTTTAGAATATAGCTAAAGGCTCCTGCTTCAATTGCTGGAAATACCTGTTCATCATCATAAAAACTTGTGATGATAATGATTTTACATTCTGGATACTCTTTTAATATTTCTTTTGTCGCATCAATACCAGTGCCATTCTCCATAAGTAAATCCATCAATACAACCTCTGGTCTTTTCTCAAGAACTAGGGATACTGCACCATTTCCACTATTTGCTTCCCCAACGATTTCAATTTCAGGCTCAGTAATTAAATACGAAATAATCCCTTTTCTAACCATCTCATGATCATCCACAACAGCAACACGAATCAAACATCATACCTCCCTTACAAATGGTACTCGAATATCAATATATGTACCTTCCTTTTCTTTGGAACGGATCTTAAAAACGCCCCCTAGCTCCTCACATCTTTCTCGCATCGTTTTCAATCCGTAAGACATGATTCTCTCTGTATTTGGATTGAAGCCCTTGCCATTATCGCCAATAAATAGATAAATATAGTTTTCTTTTTCTGTTAACGTCATCGTGATTTTGGAAGCCTCGGCATGGCGCAATATATTAGATAGAGCTTCTTGAATAATACGAAACAAATGCTCTTCTGTTGCCTTTGAGATATGTTCAATTTCATCAATACTAGCCTGAAAATCTAAATTTGTTTTTCCTTTTAGCTCTTGAAGAAACTTAATAACTCCATCACAGAGTCGATCATTACTTAGCTGAATCGGGCGTAAGTGAAGGAGCAATGCCCGCATTTCGCCTTGCGCATTAGCAGCAATTTTTGAGATTTCCTCAAGCTGCAATTTTGCTTTTTCTGAGTCCGTCTCAAATAATCGTAAGGTAGCAGACGACATCATACTTAATGCAAACAATTGTTGGCTTACAACATCATGTAGATCTCTTGCAAGCCTTTGCCTCTCTTCCATTACAACTGCTGTATGAGCAGATTGGGCTAAAGATGTTTTTGTATCTGCTAATCTTTGCAGGGAGATACTTTGTTCTTGAATATAGTCTGCAAGTTGATTTAGTTCCTCAGAGATTAAACCGATCTCATCCCTGTCATCAATTAATAGCTTTTCAGATATATTGCCACTTCTTAATGTAGAAATATAGAGGAGAACATCCGTTAATCTTCCTTTTAAAAGCTGGCTTCCCTTAATTCCAAAATACACTCCAACAAGCAGGAAAATGATGAGTGCAGAAACGGAAAGCCAGGAAATCGTTTTTATATCTAGAATGGTAGAATCATTATTAAATAGATAAATTTGCAAACCAACGAATAGGATTAATGTACCGATAAAAGCCATCATGATAAAGCTTTGAATAAACCATCCTCGGATACCAAATATTTTTTTCATAAAATAACTCCTATACCTTATCGATTCGAATCGAACCAATTTTCAAGTCTATTATAATATTTAACTTCCTGGTGGCCTCTTCATAACCTATCGTCTTATATTCCAACGTCCGATTAAACGAATCTGTCTTTTGTTCAAAAATACGAATATCCCCAACACTGATTTTCGAGCGAATTTTGACCGGTATATCTTCCGGAACGATCATTTTCACATCGCCAATCCAACCTCGAATCACGACTGGAGTTTCTTTCTCTGGGATAAAAGCTTTACTAAAGTCAATATAGTAATCCCCAACTGAGTTTGATAAATCGAGTGGCTCTAATGCCCAATTGCTATCTTTGAAGCTTATATCTCCAATTGATAACCCACTGCCCTTTCTATATCCCTTAATTTCCCCGTCAGTTTCTTTATCCAAACCCGTTTTAGAACCGTCTCTCGTAATGTGAATCTTAATTGTTTTCTTCTGAAACAGCATCGAAAATGCCATTAGTATAATAATCGCTGGCCACAGCTTCCAGATGTCCCAAAAACCAAACGAAATGTAATTCAGGCGATCGAGTACGAGCATTGCGGAAAATAAAATTAAGAAAAAGCTAAAAGACAATGAGTCTTTCCTTCTACTAAATAGCCTTTTTAAAAACATACTAACCCCTATTACGAGTAACAAAAACGGATAAAAAACGACAAAAAGCTCTTTTATTTCCAAGGAAATGACACCGATATTTACAAGTAAAAGAACAACTCCAACTACTAGTAAAAATAATGCAAATAAAATTTGATTGATGGATCTAGACTTCATGGCAATTCCCTTTCTTTCGATTCCTTATTTCTTTAATTCGATAACAAACGATAATCCCCTTTTTAAATTGAGTATACTTTTTCTTTTAGACTCCGAAAACAATCTTAAGAGTGTTTTCATCTCCGTCTACAGGCGGAGATGTCGTCACACACCATTTTTACATTTTCACATACTCTGTAAAAAATGGGGTATCGCCTATTTTTTTACTTACAAGGCTCATGTTTAGAGCCTTTACTACTCAACTTAAGGGGGAAGAAAAATGGGCGTTGAACTTGCAGCGCTTCATTGGATTTACGTTCTGTTCATTCTTTTCATCATTGGCTTTATGGTTTTCAAAAGAGATACAACTCTCGTTTGTATAGTCGGAATCTTTCTTATTGCAATCACTGCAACTGGTTCCTTAACTGCCTCTGTCAGCAGTATTTTTACAAGTTTTATTTACGCTATCACCGAGCTATTACCTACCATTCTCGTAATCTCTATTATTGTTGCCATGAGCAAAACTTTAACTTCGACCGGTATTAACGATGTCATGATCTCTCCATTTTCAAAACTGATTCGTACTCCTGCTTTAGCCTATTGGACAATTGGAATATTAATGATGGTAATATCCTGGTTCTTCTGGCCGTCCCCAGCGGTTGCTTTATTAGGGGCTGTATTGTTACCAGTAGCCGTGAGAGTTGGGTTACCAGCACTTGGCGTTGCTATGGCTATGAATTTGTTTGGTCACGGAATCGCCTTGTCCGGAGAAAAAGTATGTTATTATAAAGTATATAATTATCATACTAACTGGAGTGAAACACATTGTATAAACCATTCTCACAAGCTGATTACAAGCCTTCTGATAAGCCTAAAGCACTGTATTTAAGGAAGTCTAAGAAAAGTAAAGGCATGACTGAGGCAGAAACAATAGAAAGCCATTTAAAGCGATTGACGGACTTTTGCAAAGAACAAGGCTGGAATGATTATGTTATCTATAATGATTTTGTAGCAAAGTCTACCAACTTAAATAGACCTGAATACAGGAAGATGTTAAAAGCCTGTTTAGATGGAAAGCACGATTTAATAATCGTAGTGGAAGAATCAAGACTATATCGTGGGGTATATGAACAAACAAATGTATATCATGAATTAAGTAATACAGATGTTGTTATTCTGTCCTTACGTGAAGGTTATATATTCCCTAACAGTAGGGAACAGCGTCTATCAAATATCATACGTGGGGCTATGAATGAGAAAGAACTTCAGGACTTTGCTTACAGAATGAATGTGAAAGTATTAGCTAGTGCTAAGGAAGGTAAATATGTTAATAAGCCACCCTTTGGCTACTTTAAAGACAAGGACAAGCTAGTTCCCCACCCTATTGAAAGTAAAGCCTTTAGGTATATTGTCGACAAGGTATTGGAAGGATATGTAATAGCTGAAATCATTGGTCAACTTAATCGACTAGGGTATACTACAAAAAATAATAAGAGATGGAAAGACGTTGGCACAATTACAAGAATGTTGGAAAATCGTGTCTATTTAGGTGAAAGTCATTATGATAGTAAGATGTTTGATGAATCTGTAATTGTAAGAGATACACACCAGCCATTATTGACGATAGAAGAATATCAAGAAGTACAAAACATGATTAAGTCACGTAGTAGGAATCCACAAGGAATCCGTTACACTAAAATAAATACTGTACTGGATAGATTAGTCGTATGTGGTAAATGTGGAAGTAGACTACCAATTCATAAGTCATGGACTAATAAAGAGGGTTTTACGTCTTATCAGATTGGAAAGTGTCAGAAGGTTATAGGGGATTACTATGAAAAGAAGTGTTCTAATAAATCAATCTCATTAAAAGAACTACTTCCCCACTTCTACAATGCAATTGAAACATACAAGGAAACCTTAATGGAAGAAATAAAAAGCGTGGATATAGATACAACCAATGACAAGAAAATAAGCGTAATGAACCAAATAAAGGACATTAAAAGGCGAATAGCTGACATACAAACACAAATCCAGAACGCTAAAGGCTATCTAATTAAGGGAACACTATCCGAGGCTGATTACGTAGGTTTAGTGCCACCACTAGAAAATGATAAAAAAGAATTGAATATGTCACTTGAAGATAATGAGAGGTTATTGGGTAGTTTATCCGAGTACGATAGAAATTCTGTTATTCAAAATGCTATTGATTTACTAAATAATATAGAAAATGAAAGCATTGAAAATCAGAACAGGATCTACAGACTACTGTTTGAAAGCCTTGAATTAGTCAATACAGAAGATGAGTTTGAAATAAGACTAAAAGAAAAAGACGTCTCCAATTAGGAAACGTCTTTCTTTGATTCTGTATTAGATTGAGATAATTTTACGATAGCTTCAGCAACTTGTTTATAGTTCGGATTAGTGGCTTTGATAATGGTTACTTTTGGTGTACGTTTATTTTTCATAAGCCCACCACCTCTTGTAAGCCATGATATTCAGATTGTTTATTTTGGTTACTCAATTTTCCACTTCTTTTTATATCTTTCATCTGTACCAGTACCCCTTTAATGTTTATTCAAAGAGGCACTTGCAAATAAGGAACGGATTAGGACATTAAATAAAATTTTTATAAAAATTGCCTGTAATCCACTGTGGTCTAGTGATCTATACACTAGACAGGCAAATACCTGTTACGGATTAGAATAGACATGTCTCCCAGTAGCAAAGGTGTGGCTTTATGCCATGCCTTTTTATTTGTACTTCTACTTCTAATTTTTAGAACTAACATTAGTGAGGTGATAACACACATGTACACTGTCAATTCAAAATTACCCTATAACATGGAATACGATCACAGGTTCCTCAAACCGATACGCCACGCACGCAACAAAACGTTAGCTGATTTCAGTCACTTTATGAACGTTAATTCGTCCACAATCTGCAAATTAGAGAAGGGTTCTTTAGAATTTACCCCTTATTACCATGAAAAACTTAGAGACGCTATCAAGCGTTTACGCATATCGAATATTGAACTAGCGTCAATTAGAAATGTAATCGAACAAAAAGAAAAACGAGGTTATAAGTAACGCTTACAAAATGAATCTATCGGAGGTTATGAGAAATGAAACAAGTAAAGGAACTTTTCACAGAATCAAAAAAGGTTATTGAGGAATATAAATCTAAGGTTGAAGAACTTGACCAGCAAGAACGTGAGTTACAAGCCGATCTTGAAACAATTCAACAAGAATTGACGGATAACTTGTTAGAACAGGAAACCGCCACTATTTCAGAAGTTGTTTATCTTAAAATCAGAAAAAGAGAAATTGTTTCAAGGTCTGAGGTCATTAACGTTCTATTAGAGGAACTGAACGAGGAAAGAACAGCTTTAAAGCTACAATATACTCCTATTCTAAAAGATGTATTGGTACAGGATAGAAAGGCATTAAACGAATATAACGCCACTGAGATTGTAGAAAAGTACCGTTACATGATGTTAAGTGAGATCGCTGAAATGGGTAAGGCTGTAAATAGTCAATTTCATTCTATTGCCCCTGATGTAATGGAGATATTTGACGATAAGACTGTAAAAGAACGTTACCCTAATATCTATCATGCTTTTAATCAAGAACAGTATAAACCGTCTTTACAGTGGGCTAATGACACTGTTGTGACGAAAAACGATATATTTCTTGCAAATGGTGGTAGATTGCCACAAGGATTAAAACAACCAAAGGACGTGAAATAGTATGAACTTAACACATACAGTAAAGGCACATATTTTAGACGAACTGAGAAACGGAAATACTGAGGTACTTAAAGGGCTTCCTCCTGTTTTAGCGATGAGTTACGGAATCGCATTACAGAATGAATGTGGTAGCGTTAAAGACCCTTCCCCCATTGATGAAAAAGCTGTAAATGAAGCGGTACTTAATCGAATTAAAGACACTGGGATTAAAGAACAAATAATTAAACAAATGAAAGACAAAGAGGTCACTGGCGAATAATTCGCTGGTGGCTTTTTATTTAGGGGGAAAAGGGAAATGGAGACTATGAAGAAATTGATTACTACAAGCTGTGCTAATTATATAGACGGTAAATGTCTTTTATTTGATAGAGAATGTCCGTTAATAAGTGGTGGCGAATATCGAGGCAAAAAGATACCAGCTAGTGACTGTTCATGTACTTACTTTGAAAAGGCTGTGTTACCAGCTAACAAGACTTTAGAGGCTGTCTATTATGGAATTGACACAGTATTAAATAAAAAGTGTAAAGGCTGTGGCAAGGGTTTTAACTCAGTCTCAAATAAAGCTATGTACTGTGGTGATGTGTGTAGGAAATCGGCTAATAGAAACTCACATAGAAAGTACAATCAAAAGAGGGCTAAATAACGAAAAATAGGACTGTATAAAGTCAATCATATCAAGGGTTTCAAGCGTTGAATTTTAGAAGGTAAGGGGTTAATACCTAGACGGTTTCTAACTGTCGTTAAATCATTTATAAAGGTGGCTAATATTATGAATAGATTAGAGTTTGAAACTAAATTAAATGAATTCTATAAAGGGGCTGTGAAGCCTTTAACACCCTATTACAATAAACATGCTGTAATGGTCTTTTGTTGTACTGATTGTCAGTATACTTTCTTTGGTAAGGCTGGTCATATTGTAGGGAAACAGCACCAGCGACACGCCTGTGGCTTACCGTATTCGGATCAAAACGGTGAGAGGCTTAAAAGTGTTTCTAAGCGACATAGAATTAAAAAGAAGGAAACCTTTAAAATAGATGATTTATATAAAATGATTTGGAATGATTACGGTTATAAAGAAATAGCACAGGAATTAAGGGTTAATCCTATTATCATAAAGGATTATTTCAAGTCTGAGGGTTTGATTTAATGGTACTCACTCTATTCGCCACTAGCTTAAGAGGACGTAAAGCATATAAGGACGTCAAAGGAATGGTTTATTTAGAATGTACGGTCTGTTATTCCATAAAGATAGAGGATAGTTTTCAAAAAGAGAAAACAGGCTTTTTGGGTAGGCGGTTTAATTGCTGTAATTGTAGGAATGAACAGAATAGACAATATAGAGAAAAGAGGGCATTAGCTTAATTACAGCTAATAACCCTCTTCTTTTTTTGTGCCTAAAAAGTTATGAAAAATCCCACAAAAAATTTTTGGAGAAATGATTAGCCCGTTCTAAATTTTAAAGTTTGTACCCCTTAGTTAAATATAGGTATACTTATACTTCATTATTTACTGGAACAATTTTTAAAAACTTTCGGTAAAGGAAAATAGCACAGAACATAAGTATAGAACTTAATCCTAAATAGTAGCTACCGTACTTACTCAATTCTTCTGTAGTTGTAACTTTCACAATATCTCCCATGAACTTTACATACAAAGCTTCATTAAATTGACCATTATAATATCCGAAACCAGTACTAAAAAGGGTAATAGCCCATAAGACCAGACCACCAGCAACTCCTAGACACAACCAACCTATTTTATTCATTTTACACCTCCTTGTTTTCTTAAATATTTCTATTCTTTAAGATAAATTCATTTTCCTGCTAATTTAAAAATCTTGTTACTTTTGAGTTTATAATTAAATTAACCAATCTATTATGGAAAAAGATATTTCTCTTAGAAAAGTTATCAGAAACGCAGCTAATTGAAACAATAGTGGTTTGTGCATAGAACACTTTCAAAAATGGTGCATATATTTTGCAAGCACTAGACGATACCCCTACCGAACCCCTGTTCCCCTATGGTACGGGGGTGGGGTATCAGAAAACCAGTCATATCAAGGGTTTGAGGTTGTTCTCGTGCTTGTGTTCTCGTGTTCGTCTCTTTCTTTTATTCTTCTTTCCTTTCTTTCGTTGCTTCGCTGTTGGTGCTGTTGTTCTATCCTCTTTACTGTCTCATTCTGTTACTGTCTCTTTCCCCTTCTATGGTGTCCTGTGCCGTTGTGAGTGTTTATCTATTCACCTATTGCTTACGTGGCTGTATGCCTATTCTATGGGCTGTGCTGGGGTGCTGGTATTGTTGTATTAGTGCCTTTATTAGTACCGCTATTTTGATTGACAGTTTTGATTGTAGCCCACCCCTTGTTCTTGCGTTGCTGTGACTGTCCGATTGATTGTGTTGGCTTTTGATTGAATCATAATTCTAACATTTTTGATAGTCATAACTTAAAAGTATTGACACCAAAAAATGAGTACTGTAATATCATGGTATCAACAAGTGTCATAACATAGTGTCATAAACAACATAAGAAAAAGGGGATAATACATAATGACAATTTACGGATATGCTAGAATTTCAAGCAAAGGACAATTAGACGGAAATAGCTTAGAACATCAAGAAAAGGAATTGTTATCTAATGGTGCTACTGAAATTTATAAAGAACAATTCACTGGTACTAAAATGGATAGACCAGTATTTAATGAATTACTTTCAGCTTTAAAAGAAGGTGACACTTTAATAGTTACTAAACTTGACCGTTTTGCTAGAAGTATGACACAAGGGTCTGAAACGGTTAAAGAATTGATAGACAAAGGAATTAAAGTCCATATACTCAATATCGGAATAATGGATAATACACCAGCAAGTAAACTAATTAGAAACATTTTCTTTTCATTTGCTGAATTTGAAAGGGATATGATTGTAGAACGTACTCAGGAAGGCAAAGCAATAGCTAAACAGCGTAAGGACTTTAAAGAAGGACGTCCAAAGATTTATGGAAAGAAAAAAATAGAACACGCTTTAGGACTGTTAGAAACACATTCATATAAGCAAGTAGAGGAAATCACTGGTATTAGTAAAAGTACGCTTATAAGGGCAAAGAAAAAGGCTACTCTTTAATAGAGTGGTCTTTTTTGTTTCCATTTTATTGGATCAATTAACAAGAATGGCTAAATATTCGCATTGTGCTTTGTACTTACCAGCCTTTATTTTAGTTGTTTACCATATATCGTAAAGCCCTGACGCTATTGAATTGTGCATAAAAAAGTTTTGTGGGCTGGTGTCTATAAGTGGCAACCAAGCATAATCTTGACCATAGCACTTCACAGCCTTTTACAGTAAATCAATTCCATTTATTTCAAGCTGTTTGTATGGGTTAATCACAAATTTACTACTTTGTTAATCACAAATTTAGAGAAAGTAAAGTCACAACCAACTGTGACGTAATAATAATCATTTTAATAATAATCATTTAATAATAAATAATAGCGTTGTCCTAAAATAGATTTCTTTTGCTAGTAAATTCGTGTAATAGTTATCTACCCCAAAAATTCTATGGAAAGGACAGAACAAAATGAGTAACTTAAATAGTAGTGCCTTTAATGTCAAACTAACTGATAGAGACGTCTATAAAATTCTATACTTGAATAAGGTGGAAGGATTACAGCCAAATCAGATCGAGAAGCTATTCCCTGTCTCTAAAGTAACTATACGGAATATTGTTCAGGGCAAAAGTCGCAAAGACTGTTATAGTCTGTTTATGCAATACAAAGATAGTCACCTAAATGAGTTTAAAAAACTTTCGGAAAATCTTTAACAATCCTATATGGTGTTACCTATCGTATAGTAGTATTACAGCTTCACAGCCTTTAACAGTCCTATATGGTATTACTTTAGTATGTAAAAGTCACTGATCTAGGGATTAACCCCTATCTAAAAGCCCTTGAATCACTGATTAACGAATACTAGTAAGATCGCCATAAATCACTCAGGTTCAAAAGTAAAAATGTTTCACAGAACAACACACATTAAGCCCTACAGCCTCAAGGGTTTCAGTGTTTCATGAAAAATCACTAAAAATAATGTTTCACAGATAACCAGTAAAAAACCCCTATTTGACGGACTTAAGAGTATCAGAAACTAATGCTAACTGTGATTAACTGATGCTTACTGTGTCTAACTGTTCTAACAGTATTACAGCTTCGCTTTGCTTCGCTGGTGACTTCGTCACTATTCTTTCAACTGATTACTAACTATTCTATTCTGCTATGATAGTGACAAATTATTATAGTATTGTTTCTTAATCTATTGTCGAGGTTACGAGACAAGCGTAAGCAATATAACCTTAACTTACTTTAATCAAACTTTTGCCACTAAACACAGTGGTTATAGAATAGATTCCTTTTCTCTTAACTTCCAATAATACAGTAATTTAATATCTCTATCTTTCCTATTCCCTTCACTGATCTTAATTGATTGGTGGAGGGTTTCTTTTTTTGTCCATCATTAGTAAAAATAAATAACTTTATATTAAGGGGTTTTATCAGGTGACTTCATTATTCAGGCTGCACCTAAGCTTACAGCTGATGCAGCTGGGCTTCCTGTGAATGATGTCGTAAGTGCTAGTATTCCCCTTGTCATTGTTATGGGTGTAGTGACAACAATCGCAGCTTTCATTTTCTTAAAAAGAGATATGAAGCTTGGGAAACTCAAGGTTTCAACTTCAATACAAGATTCAAACGAAAATGCAGAAACAAAATCTACTCTTTTAACAAGAACCCAACAACGCCTCCTTGCCATACTTGTCCCGATCCTATTTGTATTAGATGTTGTTGGCATGTTTGTTTTGGATCTATCAGGCGGTGATGCGACTGCCCTTGTCGGTGGCACAGCGATTTTCATACTGATTGTCATTACGTTAATGAGCCATAAGAACAAAGGACTTGAAAAAACAACGAATTATTTAATTGAAGGTTTTCAGTTTGGCTTTAAAGTCTTTGGTCCCGTTATTCCAATAGCTGCATTCTTTTATTTAGGAGACTCGGGCTTTACAACCATAATTGGCGAGTATTTACCGAAAGATTCTCACGGAATCGTCAATGATCTAGGGGTTGCACTTGCATCAGTTGTACCCTTAAGCAAAGAAATCGGTGCCATTACCTTGACTGCGGTTGGAGCGATTACTGGCTTAGATGGTTCAGGGTTTTCTGGTATTTCTTTAGCTGGTTCAATCGCCAATCTATTTGCCCACTCTATCGGAGCTGGTGCTGCGACACTTACTGCCCTCGGGCAAATTGCTGCCATTTGGGTAGGTGGAGGAACTTTGGTTCCTTGGGCACTCATCCCAGCAGCTGCCATTTGTAATGTAGACCCATTTGAACTCGCACGAAAAAATTTATTACCTGTTACGATCGGATTGGTTGTAACGACTATTGTCGCGATGTTCTTAATCTAAAATTGATTCTTGAGGAAAATGTCCAGATATGATCTGGGCATTTTTTTACCCTTCCAATAAATGTTTTAGTATAATGCAGATGTAATGTTTTTTTGCCTACAGACATGTTCTCTTAAAGGAAGGTAACAATACTTAAAACTAAATTTTATAAGCATCGGAGGAATTAAGATGACGAAATACACCGGCTATGTTGGAACCTATACTAAAGGTGAAAGTAAAGGAATCTATTCTTTTGTTTTAGATACGAATGCAACAAAATTAATCGAAGTGAAAGCAGCAGCCGAGCTTGAAAACCCTACATACTTAACAATTAGTGACGACAATCGTTTTCTTTATTCAGTTGTGAAAACCGGAGATTTAGGCGGTGTTTCAGCCTATAAATTAGATTCTGAAACAGGAGAATTAACACTTTTAAACACACAAGCTTCTGCAGGTTCTCCTCCATGCCATGTAAGCGTTGGAAGTGATAACAAAAATGTTTTCTCAGCAAATTATCATAAAGGAACGGTTGAATCCTATCTAACGGATACGGATGGCTCTTTACTTCCTCCAGCATCTGTAATTGAGCACACAGGGTCTGGACCAGATTCTAGACAAGAAAAATCTCATATGCATTACGCTGCTTTTACGCCCGACGAAAAATATTTGGTAGCGGTTGATTTAGGAAGCGATCTGATTTATACATATGCCGTTTCTAACGGTATTTTATCCGAAAAGCAAAGACTCTCTGTTAAACCTGGTAGCGGCCCACGCCATCTTGTTTTTCATCCTCAATTAAAAATTGCTTATGTCATGACAGAATTCAGCTCTGAAGTGATTGTTCTAAGTTACAACGAAAATGACGGAAGCTTTACTGAGCTACAAACGATTTCCACACTTCCAAGTAATTTCACAGAAAACAACCAAGGAAGTGCCATCCATTTTTCGACTGATGGAAAGTTTATTTACGCAGGAAACAGAGGACATAACAGCATTGCTGTATTTGCGGTAAATCTTGAGAACGGTGAGCTTTCATTTGTCGAGCATACTTCAACAGAAGGAAACTGGCCACGCGATTTTTCTCTAGATCCTTCTGAAAAGTTCATCGTGGCTTCCAATCAAGAGTCAAGTAATCTCGTTCTTTTCTCCCGAGACGAAGCTACTGGGAAATTAACATTGCTACAATCAGATATAGTGGTGCCAGATCCAGTTTGTGTGAAGTTTATCAAGTAAGTATTGTACGGAAGCTGCTATGTTTTTTTAGCAGCTTTTTTATTTTGGATTAACCACTTCCATTTTTTTATTATCTTCTCGACTAGATGAGCTTTCATTGACAACTTTTGCTTTTCTTCGCTTCATCTTGTCAGTCAATTGTTCTTTCATTGACAGCTATCCCTCTTCTTCGCTTCATCTTGTCAATCAAACTAGTTTTCATTGACAACTATTGTCTGATTCAAATACTTCTTGTCATTCAAAACCAACTTCCCAAGAACTTCCCCTTCATTTTGATGAAAAAACTTAGATTATCGAATTAATTCTGTTATAATTATCGAAATAGATAAAAAATTTTAAAAAAGGAGAGTTGAGAATGGTTGAACAACTATTTGCAAAACTAGAGTCTTATTATGAAGAAATGGTGTCGATTCGAAGATATTTACATCAGCATCCAGAACTATCCTTTCAAGAAGTCAATACTGCCAACTATATCAAAGATTTTTATGAAAAATTAGGAATTGAAGTAAAAGGCAATGTTGGTGGAAATGGTGTTGTAGCCAAGATCTATGGTGCTAAACCAGGCAAAACGATCGCGCTACGAGCAGACTTCGATGCCCTTCCAATCCAAGAAGAAAACGAGGTTCCCTACAAATCTCTTAATCCAGGTGTCATGCATGCATGTGGACACGACGGACATACTGCTACATTGTTAGTCCTTGCTAAGGCGTTAAATGAGATTAAGGATGAACTTGAAGGTACATATGTGATGATCCATCAACACGCAGAGGAATATGCACCAGGTGGAGCCATCGCCATGATTAAGGATGGTTGTTTAGAAGGTGTCGATGCCATTTTCGGAACTCATTTATGGGCAAGTGAACCAACTGGTAAAATACAATATCGAAAAGGTCCAATTATGGCAGCCGCAGACCGATTCGAAATCAATATTCAAGGTCAAGGTGGGCACGGTGCTCAGCCTCATAGAACGAAGGATGCTGTCGTGATTGCATCCCAACTCGTCCTAAACCTTCAACAAATTGTCAGTCGCAAAGTGAGTCCTGTTGACTCGGCTGTCGTTTCTGTTGGTTCATTTGTTGCTGAAAATGCATTTAATGTCATCGCTGATAAAGCAAAGCTAGTAGGTACTGTCCGCACCTTTAATGAAGATGTTCGCGCTTTTATCGAAAATGAGATTGAGAGAATTGTTAAAGGAACATGCCTTGCTGCAGATTGTGAATACACTTACGAATTCAACAGAGGCTATCCAGCTGTTGTAAACCATGACGAGGAAACAGATTTTATTGTGGAATGTGTGAACAGCATTCCAAGCGTAGAAACAGTAGAAGAAGCCGAATTACAAATGGGTGGCGAAGATTTCGCGTACTACTTACAGCATGTGAAAGGTACCTTCTTCTTTACTGGAGCAAGACCAGTTGGGGTTCCAATCGCGTACCCACATCATCATCCTAAATTTGAAATTGATGAAAAAGCTTTGTTAGTAGCTGCGAAGTCCTTAGGTGCTGCGGCGCTTACCTATAAACCACAAAAGGCGGAAGTATCTCTCTAATAGTTAGCCGAAGGGGAGGAATTGTTTCCTCTTCTTTTATTTTCTTTAGAAAAAAGAGGTGAGCGCATTATGGAAATAGTTACTTTTGGAAAAAAGAAGAGGGAAAAGAGTATATTTATCGCCTTTCTGTTTATAGCTTAATATTCAATCCTCAGGGAAAAAAAATCGCCATTATTCAAACTGGTGACAGGAAGATTTCCTTCTTGGCGATGGAATCGAGGATAAAGAGAGAAATACAGCCATTTTCTTATAGATTGCTAAGTTTTTATAAATTTCCTAATAATTTCACATAAATTCTGGATTAGTTATGATATATTTTAAGGCGAAAAATAATTAGTACCTTCTTCTGGGAGATGAACAAGAAATGGAGAAAATGAACAAATACTTACTGCCATTGGGAATGATCGGAGCATTATTTTATATTGTACATACGGTTTTAGGTCAGATTTTATGGCCAGAATACAACCCCATTTCAACTGATATCAGCTCCCTAACTGCTGACGGATCTCCGCATGCATCCTTGTTAAAAATTTTCACGTCTATCTATGGGATCTGCATGATTTTATTTGTCATAGCTTTGATTAAGAAAGCCTCCAATAACCTATTAAAATACGGATTTATCGTTTTAATCATCATGCAGTTAACTTCAATGATTGGTTACAGCTTTTTCCCTCTCACTCAAAACAAAACTGAAATGAACTTTCAAAATATGATGCATATTGTCGTGACAGTGATCATCGTTTTTACAACCATTGCCTCTTCATTTCTAATTGCATTTGGGTACTTAAGACAGGAAACAACAAAACAACTAGGCAAATTGACTTTATTCATGGCAATTTTGATCACTTTGTTTGGTGTTTTAAATCCCATTTCTATGAGTTTACATTTGAATGTAATTGGCCTAACTGAAAGGTTAGTGATTTATACGATACAAGCACTCATGTTTATCCTATCTTTCTACTATTCCTTTATAAATGAGTCTTGCCCATAGCCTTTTAAAATGTCATTTCCATAACCTTACTTTGAAAAAACACACCAAATATTCTTCAAAAAAGAATATTTAATCTTCTTCGTTGAAAGTATCTTAATTATAATTGGAGGGATACCATTGAATTATCATATTAGAGTACGAGCATGCGCACTCATTATTGAAAACAATTCAATTCTATTAGTGGAATTTAATGATGAAAGAGGCATACATTACAACCTACCAGCAGGTGGCGTGGAACCGAATGAATCGATTCTTGAGGCAGTTCGCCGAGAGGCAATAGAAGAAGCATCCATAGATGTAGAAGTTGGACCTTTAGCAATCGTTTACGAGTACGCTCCACATTTAAGCTCAAATCGATTTGGGACAACTCAATCGTTACAATTAATGTTTGATTGCAAAATCAAAGATGGTTCTATCCCCAAAATGCCAGCGAATCCAGATCCCAATCAAATAGGCGTAAAATGGATTGAGCTATCTGAGTTGGATGAGATACTCCTATTTCCGAACATAAAGGATCAAATTATTGATTATGCAAAAAACAGAAAATCTATTGAGTTCATTGAAGAACAGACACTAGAAACGTATGTATTGAGATAGAAAATCAAATCATCTTAACCTTAGGCTCTTTTCGCGGAAATTGTTGCTTTTAAAGCATAGTTTGGAATACAAGTTCCCTGTATTACCTAAAAAAACATATGGGAGAAGCGAAAAGTGCCGTGCAAAAATGAGGTGTGTCTCTAGATGTAAATGTCGGCCTTTGGACATTTACGAAAAAAAACACAATCATTGCAAAAACAGCATAACGCTAAAAAGCAAGCAAGCGGAGACCACCACTTGCTTGCTTTTTTGATCAAAACTTTTTATATCTCTTCAATTACTTCAATCTGATATGCATAGACCATTGGTGGATTAGATTCTAAGACAGAATCCACATAGATTCTAACCTTTTGATTTAGTTTTAATCCTTTTAAAAGTTCTCCATTTTCAGCATTAACATGTTTGTGAACAATTAAATATGGGCTTCCATAATCAGAAGTAATAAATCCTTTTAACATCTGCCAAATGGGAATTGGCTCATCTGATATCATGATTTCTCCAATTTTTTTCGAGATCACATAGCCCTCTTTCACCATTTTATTTGAATAGTCCACATCTGAAATAACTTCTCTTTTATCTTCTTCATTGAGGAGTAATGAGAAAAGCAGAACCAACATAGAAGCAATTAATAAACGAACATAAGGTAGGAATGAATTCAAATTAAAACACCCTTTGTTTTTATAATTTAACTAAAAATTACAAAAACCACCATTACTAGTCAAGAATAATTTGTAAATTCCCAACCATGTGACGACGATCAATAAAACTTCGGAGAACTCCCCAATACCCTTATTCGATAGGCGTTTTTCGCCACTTCCCCTAATTGGTCCAATAAATTGTAATTCGCATAGGCTCCCACTACTGCTCCGATTCCCGGGACAAGCTGAAGCATTTTGACAAAATCAATATAATCTCGGTATTCCTGTTGGAACTCTTGCCAATCCATATCCATAATCTCTTTCTTCCGTTCTTCCCAGTTCTCAATAATTTCTAACGTCTCTCTTCTTTTTTCATCACTTGAAAAAGCAAGCTTAAAAATGTGGAGAATAAACAATCGTTCTTCATATTCCTTCGTATCATAGCCGTATACAGCAGCAGCTTCAAATAGAAACTTCATTTTTATCGAAAGTAGTAGTGGAAAATCCGCTAATCCGACTAAAAAGCCCGCGGCACCCGTCCCCGCTCCTTCAATTGTCGCTGTTTTACGATATAACGAAATTTTTGATTCAAGTTCCTTGTCCCTATCTTCCAAACTCATATTCCTAATATCATTCGTTTTCGTGGTAAAACTAGAGCCTGCTATCGTCACCTTTACCATATTCTTAATGGCATCCGTAATAATTTGGTGGGCCTTTTCCGGAATTTTTTCATTTATTTTATCTTGCGCTTTTTTTGATAAACGTTGTACTAAATTTGCTCGTTTGAGAAGCTTTCGTTTCCACTGTTGAATTTCCTCGTATGCTTGTAACTCATACTTCGTCATGCCTACTACATCCTTTTCCCCTTAGTTTATTAATAACATACGAATCAGAAGTGGAAATGTTTCAAAAACAATCTATTCACTCTAACTCCCCTTGATGAATCCCTCTTCGCTCCCTCAACCAATTACGCCATTTCAAGACAAGTAAAATCAAAATGGAACAACACAGGATAATTAAAATCACCCTAAAGAAATGCTCTATCCAAGCAAACACAAGGTGCCATTGATAACCGAATACATAGCCAACCCCGATAAATACGGATACCCACAAAGCTGTTCCTGTATAGGCATATAAAGCAAATGTCCGAAATGGAACACGAATAATGCCTGCAAAGTACCCGTTAAACTGTCTAACACCCGGTAAGAAAGAACCGAAGAGAAGCATTTTGTTGCCGTATTTCTCATAGGCCATTTTTGTTTTCATAAAATGCTTTGGCTTCAAAAAGAACCATTTCCCATATTTTTCGATAAGTGGGAGGCCCAACTTATTTCCGATCCAATACGTAGTCGTTATGCCAAGTACTGTACCAGAATATGCTGCAGCGAAAGTGGGTAGAATTCCAAGGACATTCTTGTAAGATAAATATCCAGCATATGCTAATGTAGTGTTTCCAGGTGGGATTGGAGAAGCAATCAATTCCAGAGGGAGACCAAGCAGTAATACAAAATATCCATATTGAGCAAACAAACGTTCAACGAATTCCATAAACTCTCCTCGTTTGCCTAATTCATTTAATTCAAGTGCCTATATTGTTTGTTAATTAATGGTCCTTATACAAAAAAAGGGTTCATGCACCACAAAAGAATTTTGCAGTACATGAACCCTCTATGTCCTATGCTTTTAACTTGCTGCCATTATACACAAACACAAATATATAACTAAAGGCAAATCCTGCAGCGATGGATACAAGTCCAATGAACCATTCTGCTTTTAAGAATAATGGAACGCTTAATAAGAATGACTGAATGAACATTAAAACCACTAAGACTTTCTTGAAAGACTCTCCTTTTAACTCTTCTCGTACAGGATATAGATTCAACCAAATTTTGTTCTGATGATGATTCCATAGTGGCAGTAGTTGAAATCCTGTTAAAAATAAGAACAGGAGCACAAAAAGGATTTGTCCATTTCCAAAGGTAATAAAGTATAAAGCAAACATACCAATTGCTGTTAGGCGGATGAATAAGCCTAAGAAATCTCCCCCACGAATGAAGGTGTGAACAAAGAGATGGGTATATACCCCTTCTGTCCGATATTTCAAGAAAGAAGAAATCCAGTCGAGCCACTTTCTTCTTTTTACCTGATCGCGAAGCTTTGGAACGTCAGTAAACATGTTGGCCAGTCGATAAAAGGACATCATTCTTCTCTCTTCCTGCTCAATTAGATATTCCCATTTCAAGCCTCTTTGCTTTGTCTGCGAGTAATACACCCCATACAAAACAACAAAAATAAGAACCACTGGGATGAAAAACCAAACAACTGCCCCAGCAAATAAGAAATAGAGGAAGACACCATTAACAAAATAGCGCACGACCGAATCAATCTTATGTACATTGGTGTCCACGTAAAATTGAACTCTCCAACGAATCATTAAGTTCATGATTTTTACAATCGCTAAAATCAGTAAAAACGGCAGAAAGTTGTTATAGCTTCCATTATGCACATGAGCATACAAAGGCATCAAGACAGCAAGTCCCATAATCAACAAATACAATTGGACAACAAAACTTACAACCATAGAACGTTGAAAATATCCTCCGAGTCGCTCTTCTAACGGAATCAAAAATACCCGGTCTGCTTCCATTAGGAATGTGTAAATCGGAGTATATGTAAGCAATAGACCAATTATGGCGGCCATTATAATCGAAACCGGAAAGCTTTGACTCAATGTACTAATCCATTCCTGATAATAAAAGGCGGCAGTCCCTATTAAAAAGACGAGAACAATGACGATATGTCCATTAAAAATATAGCGAAGATATTTGCTTAATTCCTTACTCGTTCGTCCAAATCGCTGCTTCCACAGAACCTTTTCATCAAACATAATCTTCTTCCTTTGTTAGCTGAATATATAGATCATCGAGGGTTGCATTCGGCATTGAAAATTGTTCTCGCAATTCGTCCAACTTACCTTTTGCACGAACCTTCCCTTCATGCAAGATGACAAAACGGTCACAGTATCGTTCGGCAGTAGCCAAAATATGTGTGGACATAAGAATACCTGCCCCATCTTCTTTCATTTTTTTCATTAAATCGAGTAGTGATTGTATCCCAAGCGGGTCCAGACCTACAAACGGTTCATCAACGATGTAAAGGTTTGGTTGCACAAGGAAAGCACACATAATCATAACTTTCTGTTTCATTCCCTTTGAAAAATGAGCCGGGAACCATTTCAAACGCTTATTCATTCGGAATTCCTTTAACAGAGCTTCCTTTCTCTCTTCGAACGTTTTCTTATCTAATCCATATGCCATAGCCGTCATAGATAAATGTTCATCTAATGTTAATTCATCATATAAAATTGGAGTTTCTGGAACAAAGGTAAATTGCTTTCGATAAGCTTCTTTGTCCTCTTGGAACGTTTGTCCATTGATACTGATTTCGCCTTTATGAGGCTCCATTAAACCGATAATATGTTTAATCGTCGTACTTTTCCCAGCACCATTTAGACCAATAAGGCCTACGATTTCATTTTCATTAACTTCAAATGATACGTCTTTCAAGACAGGATTACGTGTGTACCCACCTGTCACCTCTTTAACTTGTAGCAAACTCATTCTTAACAACTCCCAACAGTAGTTAGTCCCATTTTAACAAATTGTTCCTTTAAAAAATAGCGATACATAATTCTCATAGAACCGGACATCATAATATTCGAAGGGGAAACAACCTGATGATAAAAAATCATCTTAAAAATTGAGATGGGGTGTCTGTCGCAGGCTATTTCCTTTCAATATAAGCTTCCAACGTTCCTATAAGGGGATGGTTGTATTGGACTATCAGTTCATTTAACCTAAGATCTGAATCCATTTTAATAATAAAATGGGGTGTTTACGAAAGACTATCTCACCGCTTTATACGTTGCTGATAACTTATAAAGAATTGGGGATGGTACGCTTGAACTATAGATCGCTTTCTCATTAGATATAACATTCATGTCAAATGAGGTGTTTATCAAAGAAAGTAACCCGAAAGAACAATGAAGCATTTCCCCTTCAAACGGTGGGCGGGATTCCTAGCGAATCCTGCCCCTTCTTATTTTTAATACCGTTGTGGTAAAATGTAGGAAATAAATATTGAAAGGAGCTTAAATATGAGCGATTGTATTTTTTGTAAAATCGTCAAAGGAGAAATCCCTTCCGCAAAGGTATTTGAAAACGAACATGTTGTGGCATTCTTAGATATAAGCCAGGTTACAAAAGGACATACACTGGTTATTCCGAAAATACATAAAGAAAATGTCTATGAACTAACACCGGATATTGCCAAAAATCTTTTTGAGGTCGTTCCAAAGATTGCAAATGCATTAAAAGCTACATACAATCCTGTTGGGCTAAATTTATTGAACAACAACGGCGAAGAAGCAGGACAATCTGTTTTTCATTACCATATGCACCTACTTCCACGTTATGGCGAAGGTGACGGCTTTGGAGCTGTGTGGAAATCCCACCAAAGCGAGTATAAGCCAGAAGATTATCAAAAAATGGCTAGTGAGATACAGCAGAATCTATAAGATGTTTGAGACTGTTACCTATTTTGGGTGGACAGTCTTCTTTATTTGGGACAAAACTTTGGGTTCAAAAATTTGTCGGTCAGCTCCGGCTCTTTCTCCCTCATCTTGGCGTACAAACCATTTTTGTCGGTCAGCTCCGGCTCTTTCTCCCCCATCTTCACGCAAACCATTTTTGTCGGTCAGCTAAAGCATTTTCTCCACGATCTAGGCGTACAAAGCGAAACCCTTAAACAAAATCCACCATCTACAACATTAATTTAGATTTCTTAGACAATTATGAAATTTATCATTTACACTCATTTTGGAATTAAGTAAAATGAATCACATATAAAAAGCGAACTAGTGGAGGTAAGACCAATGACTCGAGCACTTAATTTTAACGCGGGACCCGCTGCACTCCCAGAAGAAGTCCTTCTGCAAGCCAAAAAAGAATTACTAAATTTTAACGGGACAGGGATGTCTATAATGGAACTGAGCCATCGCAGCAAAGATTATGAAGCTGTTCATAATGGTGCACAAACACAACTACGAAATCTTCTTCAGATTTCTGACGAGTACGAAATCCTCTTTATTCAAGGCGGAGCAAGCTTGCAATTTTCCATGGTACCGATGAACCTTTTAACAGAGGGAAAAGTTGGTTCTTATGTATTAACAGGCTCATGGTCAGAAAAAGCCTTAAAAGAAGCAAAAAAAGTGGGAGCCACTTCCGTCCTAGCTTCTACAAAAGATGAAAATTACAAATCTATACCTCAGATAAACGTAGACAACTTAGAATCAAATGCAGCCTATCTTCATGTTACAAGCAACAATACAATTTACGGTACGCAATGGCAAAGTTATCCAGACGTGTCTGTTCCACTAATTGCCGATATGTCTAGCGATATTTTAAGCAAATCATTAAACATCAACCAGTTTGGAATGATTTATGCGGGAGCGCAAAAGAATCTTGGACCATCAGGTGTAACAGTAGTAATCGTCAAAAAAGATCTTATCCAAGCATCTGTTGATCATTTACCGACCATGCTGAATTATCAGACCCATAGCCAAAATAACTCGCTTTATAATACGCCACCTACATTTGCCATTTATTTGCTTAAACTTACACTCGACTGGGTGGAAAACCAAGGTGGGATTACAGCCATTGAACAAAAGAATAATGAAAAAGCAAAAATTCTTTATGATGTAATCGATGAAAGCAATGGCTTCTATTCTGGCCATGCGAATCTAGATAGTCGCTCTAACATGAATGTCACCTTTACCCTACCGGACGAGGATTCAACAAAAGAATTCCTAACCCTTGCAAAAGAAAATGGTTTTGTCGGACTGAACGGACACCGCTCTGTTGGAGGATGCCGTGCTTCAATTTATAATGCTGTACCAGTGGAACATGTGGTCCAACTAGCTGAATTCATGAAAAACTATCGCCAAAAGGGTTAATATTCCAGGTTCCGAATTTAACTGTACTACGCTAATAATTATGCTATAATGGTAGCAAGCTTTTCGCCTTAGGCAATGAGTGCACTACGGGAGAAGCAAAAGAATAGACAGATTAGTCGAGGAGAGATGAGAAATGAATACGAAAAATTTGGTGGCCCTAGCCCTTTTAGTTGGGATGGGTGCTGTACTACATTTGGCCATACCAGGGATTGCATTTGGAATGAAGCCAGATATGATGTTAGCAATGATGTTTTTAGGAATTGTTTTATTCCCAGATAGCAAAAGTGTCTTACTTTTAGGCTTAGTTACCGGCGTTATTTCTGGATTAACAACAAGTTTCCCTGGAGGACTTATCCCAAATATCATTGATAAACCGATTACTGCATTTATATTCTTTGGATTATTTTTAGCACTTAAAAAAGTTCGTTCGAATATCATCAGCATCGCTGCGTTAACGGCACTAGGTACAATTATCTCTGGAACAGTGTTCCTAGGTTCAGCATATTTGATTGTTGGTCTACCTGGATCATTTGCAGCCTTATTCGGCCTTGCAGTATTACCAGCTACAGCTGCTAATACAATTGTCATGATAATCCTATATCCAATTGCCTTAACGATTGTGAAAAGAACAAAGTTAACAAATAACACGACATATTCAGCTTAAGCAAAGAACCCATTTGGGTTCTTTTTTCTTACTAAAAGAAAAATATCTTTACCGGCATTTATTTAAACAAAGTAACAGTCCATCCCAATAAAATGCATACTACCGCAATACTAGCTAACAGAGCCGCCCTTTTTTTCAACAATCTCTTTGGAGGATAAAACCCTGGTTTTTTTAACGACATAAAGTTATATACGGCTCCGAACAGTAACACAACGCTTGCTGCAATTAAGCCGAAAATCATTCCATCCAAACTTGTCCACACTCCTTTATTAAAGGCTGTTTTGTAAAGATTGTTGTTAAAATCCTACTGCCGTTGGCCAACGGCCGATTTTAACGTAGAAATAGCCAACAGGTGCATCGTAGCGATGTTTACAAGCTCTTTTCTCAGTTTTATAAAACTAGTTACATTGAAAATACAGATTAATTCATTGTTTTTTGTTCCAATATCAACAAAGTTTGAGAAAAGAGCCTAATAAAAAAGGTATAATACATCTATATGCTTTGAATCATTTTCCTATGAGACAAGCAGTGGCCCAAGAATTTGTATGATGAGGTGAGAGAATGAACGGAAAATCTTTATTAACAGGTTTTATCATTGGAGGAATTGCTGCGGGTATCGCAACGATACTAACAGCACCTAATTCAGGAAAAGAAACAAGAAAATATTTAAGCGAAAATAAAGATACTTGGATCGAACAGTTATCTCAAATTAAACTTGATTTAGGTGAAATCACAAAATCCATCACGATTCTTTCTACAGAAGGGAAAGATGGTGTGACTTCCTTCATACGCGATGTTAAGACGCTTATCGAAGGATGGCAAGCAGAAATAAAACCTCATCAAGAGCAACTAAAGAGTGAAATAGATGTTATCCAGGATACGATTCAAGAGCTTGAAAGAACATTAGAATTACATACCAAATGAACATTTTTTAATTAATAGTAAAATCCTTCTTTTCCTAACAAATTTTATTTAGAAAAAGAAGGATTTTTTATTTAATAAGAAGAAAAGTAATATACTATAAAAATGCTTGCGAACAGATTTATGTATTAAACTTATTCGTTTCGCCGGATAAAACAAACTTAACGAAAAAATTTCTAAAAATTTAGTATATTTTTTCTTTATTTATTTTTGTTTTCTTGGCATAATGATAATAAAGAAAAATAAAGCGGGTGAATTAGGGGATGACAGAAAAACAATATTCAATGAAAGAAGCAATGATTTTTAGCCAAAGAATCGCGCAATTAAGTAAAGCTTTATGGAAATCAATTGAAAAGGATTGGCAGCAATGGATTAAATCTGCTGACTTAAATATCAATGAGCACCATATTCTTTGGATTGCTTATCACTTAAATGGCGCATCCATTTCAGATGTCGCAAAATTTGGTGTGATGCATGTTTCTACCGCTTTCAACTTCTCAAAGAAGTTAGAAGAAAGAGGTCTCCTCAACTTTTCTAAAAAGGAAAGCGATAAACGAAACACCTACATCAAATTAACTGAAAAAGGGGAAGCAGTTTTACTTGAGTTAATGGAAACATACGATCCAGACAAAAATGCTGTTTTTACAGGTGCAATGCCATTAAAAAGCTTATATGGTAAATTCCCTGAAATCGTTGAAATGATGGCCATAGTTCGTAATGTATATGGTGATGATTTTATGGAGATTTTTGAAAGATCCTTTGAAAATATTGAAAATGAATTTAAGGATGAGGATGGACACTTGAAAAAGAAGGATTCTTCTAAGGAGCTCGTGTAATCCTATATATATTTCTTAAACTCTATCATTAAAGGTAAAAATAATTGTTGGCGGAGACATGCTAGTATGACTTCTTCTGCTTCTAGGTTTGGGTGTAGTGATTCTTTGAACTTTTTAAAAAGAGATTCAAAATACACAAATCCCTCCGCTTGTTGTTCTTCCAGCTCTATCATTAATTCATTGCATTTCTTGTGAAATGTTTCCACGTCTTGTTTATTCAATGATCTTTCGACAATTAACTTATAAAAATGATCATCGCTTTTTGAAATCATCTTCAGTAAAATGGATTGATGATATTCAAGGCGATTCATTTTTTCTATTAAAGAATCAAGGTTCATCAATAAAAACCTCTTTCGACAAATTTATTTATATTCAGGCATTTTCCATTGCCATCTCCGCTATTATTTTACAAAAAACAAACAAAAATTGAAATACGATTTCCTATTGATTTTTTTATTCTTTCATCGTAAAGTATCATAAGTAAGTTAGAGAATATCACAAATTATTCCTAAATACTCCTTTTGGAGGATGATACTTTTGCATTGCTGGAAAACAGTAAACTACACACGACAATACGGGACGCATAGACTGTTTATTATCTCTTTGATTACGATGTTATTAACTTTTATCATACTATATATTTCGTTATCACATTTGTTTGTACCAACCACCTTTTATGATAATCATTTTTTTCTATTTATATTCAGTATGATAATAGTCTATCCTGTCCATAAATTGTTGCATTTTTTACCCATCGCTCATCTTGGTCCAAAGATTAGAAAAAGAATTGAAAGGAAGTTTATGTTCTTCCCTTCCATTCAAATTAAAGCACATGAGCCTATTTCAAAGCATTTATTCTTAATTGCTTTATTATTACCTTTTGTAACTTTAACAGTGATACTCGTGTCTTTATGTTTCATATTGCCACATTATGTACACTATATTGCTATTTTACTAGCTTACCAAACCGGCATTTCCGTACCGGACCTTGTCCGTGCCCTAAACATTCTGAAGGCACCAAAACATGCATATATTGAAGAAAACGAAGATGGTTTTGAAATATTGGTAAGCAATCAATAAGAGCCCATCTAAGACATTTGTGAAGATGTCTTTTTCACAGCGATGCTAAAAGTGGTACTCACACTTAAATTTTGTTATCGTAGTAAGAAAAGAACAGTTCGAACTTGAAATACTCACCTATTAGGGAGGGATTTGGTGATCATCTCCATTTTTATTATTTTTGCTATATTTATTTTGTTTAACATTAATAAACTAACGACTTCCCTTTGCTTACAAAAAGAAATTCCGGAAGAAAAACAACCAAAGGTTTTTAGAACGATTAATGTTTTAATAACGATTCTATTGATTACCTCATACATTGAAATACTTTTCACATAAGTTTCTCTTCACAATAATTGTTCCTTTTGAAAAATAAACAAAAAAACAATATGCACGTAAAAAAAGAACATGAGACTAAAACTCATGTTCTCTTTGTTTTAACATTAATTAACCTAGAACCAAGCAGCTCCAACGATGATTAATAAAATAAATAGTACTACGATTAAGGCAAAACCGCCACCATATCCGCCTCCGTGACCCATCGTAACACCCCCTTCCAAATGCGCTTGTTATATACTATTCATAAATAACCCCCACCGATTAGGCGAATAACAAGTTAGTGATGATTTCCAAAGAATATATTTTCCTCTATATTCTTTGGACGCAAGCAAGAAATGAAGGTACCTCCAACTTTATTGCTTACACTTTATCCTATGTATTAGTCCACATTATGGTATAGGTATGTTGCCTATTTTTAACCATCTCCATCTTTTAACCCATCTCATATTTCTTTTGTTCTTTTTCCAAATTGTGATATAGTATAATTTGTGATTAATACATGGAGCAATTTCATAAATCAAAACGACAGGCGTGTAAAAATCAATGTCAAAAATTTGTGAAATTAACTCTCATTCATTAAGAATTTAATTTTAGGAGTTGTTTTGATGAAAAAGTGGATTCTTTCCCTTCTTTTACTTGCGGGCATCGTCACTTTAGCTGCATGTAATAACGGGGACAATTCTGAAGCAGTTGCAGAAACAAAAGCCGGAAACATCACCAAGGACGAGCTATATGAGGAAATGAAGAAGACTTACGGTGAGCAAGTTCTTCAACAGCTTGTTTATGAAAAAGTTCTATCAGACAAGTATAAGGTAACTGATGAAGAATTAGATGCTAAGTTAAACGAAGTAAAAGAACAGCTTGGTTCAAACTTCGAAATGGCTCTAGCACAATATCAAATGACTGAAGAAACATTTAAAGAAAGTCTAAAATTAGATTTATTAGTAGAGAAAGCTGCCACTGCAGATATCAAAGTTACAGATGAAGAAATCAAAGAATATTACGATAACTACAAACCACAAATCAAAGCTCGTCACATTTTAGTGGCTGACGAAGCAAAAGCTAAAGAAGTGAAAGCGAAGCTTGATGAGGGTGGAGATTTCGCTGCATTAGCAAAAGAATATTCTACTGATACTGTTTCTGCTGAAGCAGGTGGGGATCTTGGTTGGTTCGGTACTGGTGAAATGGTAGCAGAATTTGAAGAAGCTGCTTACGCTCTTGATGTGAACGAAATCAGTGCTCCAGTTAAATCTGAGCATGGCTACCACGTTATCCAAGTGACTGAAAAAGAAGAGAAAAAGAGCTTAGAGGATATGAAAGCTCAAATCGAGCAAGAAATTAAAGTATCCAAAATTGACAACACAAAAATGACTGAAACATTACAAAAAGAATTAAAAGATGCTAATGTTAAAATTAGCGATAAAGACTTAAGCGGCTTTATGCAAACAGAAGAAGCTGCTGAAACAGAAGAAAAGTAATAAGAATGTAAAATGGGTTCCCTTTAAATGGGGGAACCCATTTTTTATGCTCATTAACCGAAAGAACTTCCTTCAGAGCGCTCTTCTTTCTCTTTCTTGAGTCGCTCCATATAGACCTCTCCTTCTCTTTCTATTATTTCTCTTTCCTCTTCTCTTTCTTCCCTACCAACCTTTACGGCCATAAATGCACTAATAATAATTCCTCCAACAAGCACTAAAATCCAAACGGGAATATCCATTTCTCATCCTCCATACATCAAATTGTACAAGCTGCGTTTGTTAAAAATGTATGCTAGCATGCGAAAAATATGATAAGGAAAGCTTTCAACTTGAATATTGTTTTTTAGTAGAGAAGCGCAAAAAAAATGCCTCACAGCTGGAGGCATTTTTTGCGTTACTTATGGAAAGTTGGTTTGTAAAATGAACGATTATCGAGTGCAAACACTCTTTCACTGAATTCGCCTGGTTTTACTCGTTCAAGGGCACGATCCAGCATATTCATCTTCGCATCAATATTATCAATATAATGAAGGATTTCTGCCTCTTTGATTAGTGGAGGCTTAGGGCTACCCCATTCTGCTTTTCCATGATGGGATAAGACAAGATGTTGAAGAACCAAAACTTCCTCACCTGTAATTCCAAGTTCATCTGCTGCTTTGACAATTTCTGAGACCATGATGTTAATATGGCCCAACAGGTTTCCTTCCACTGTATACGTCGTAGAGATTGGACCTGACAGCTCTGTAATCTTTCCTAAATCGTGGAGAAGAACTCCGGCATATAGTAAATCCTTGTCCAAGCTTGGATATAATTCAGCAATAACCTTTGCTAAATCAAGCATACTAACAACATGATAAGCTAGTCCAGACACAAATTCATGATGATTTTTTGTTGCAGCTGGATACTCCAAAAATGCGTCCTGGTTCTTTTTCAAAAGATGACGCGTAATTCGTTGGATATTCGGATTTTTCATTTCAAAAATATATTGCGTTATTTTGCCTAGCATTTCTTCCTTACTCAAAGGAGCGGTAACAAGAAAGTCTGATAGATTAACTGCATCTGCCTGCGAAGAAGGACGTATTTGACGAAGTCGCAATTGATTTCGACCTCGATAGTTTTGAATATCACCTATTACCTTAACTATCGTTTCATTGCTGTAGCTCTTCTCATCCTCATCAGAGACATCCCATAGCTTCGCCTCTATTTCTCCACTCTGGTCCTGCAAAATAAGCGTTAAAAATGGCTTTCCATTGCTAGCAGTCCCTTTTGTAGAGCTTTTAATCAATAAGAATTTTTCTACTTGCTCTCCTACATCATGCTGGAGAATCCCTTTACTCATAAGACTCCTCGCCCCTTTCTTTCAATCTATTATATCATATTAGTGGTGATCCCTTCTCCCACTTCCATCACTTCTGTTTCATGAAAATATTTCAATAAATGCTGGTGACAGGTGAAAAAGAGAATTTGGTTGTCTTTCAATGTCTTTAATAATTCAATGACCTTACTTGTACGTTTGTGATCAAAATTAACGAAGCTATCATCAATAACAATGGGAAAGGCATACTTTTTATATATCGTGGTCGCAAGGGCTAAACGAATCGAAACATAGACCTGCTCAGTTGTTGCCTGACTTAGTTCATTCGCTTCAAACAGAATATGGTCCTTCCGCTCAATCAGAAAGCCATTACTTTCTTTTTTAGGCAGAATGCGTAGATAATTTCCCTCCGTTAAAATGGCAAGATATTCTTCTGCCTTTTGTAACATCCTTGGAAGGCGTTCCTCTTTAAAGCGATCTACAGTTCTCGACAGCATTTCTTTTGCCATTGACAGCTTGGCCCATTCCCTCGCCTCTAAATCGAGCTCAGACTGAAGCTGCTTATACTTGTGAAGAAGATCTCCATACACTCCACCTTCTTCAAGCAAACCAATTTGATGCTTCACATCAGCTAAAGCTTGGTGTGATTTCTGACTTTCATCTAAGTATTGAGCTAATCTAGCCTTTACATCCAAGCTTTCTGCTTGTGGTTCACTTGAAGACAGCTCTTGCATCGTCAATTCATCTAGAGAAGACAATTCGATTTGCCTTGAGAGGTCTTCTATCTTTGAGGATATCAGAGCCTGTTTCTCGGCCTCCTTTCCTACTAAACGATATTCCTCCTCTGTGTCCACTCCCGCCGCTTGAAAAAGGGTTTCCTGCTCTTTATGAAGATGCGCATATTCTTTTTCCACAATATCTAACTGCTCAGCTAGATCCCGATGCTTTTCAACTTTTGCTTCATATTTCTGTTGTTTCGCAAGTTCCTTTTTAAGCGAGTCCCTCAACAAAAATCCTTGCTCACGAACCGGAATGGTTTCGCCTTGAAAAAACAACTCATACAATCCCGAGATCTCATTTTCAATACTTTCTTTTGTTTCTTGTTTCTTCTGCAATTGTGCCTCAATAGATTGATACTCTTTTAGTGCATCCTTTAATTTCACAATTAAAAGAAAGGCCTCATTTATTTTCGATTGGGCGATCTCTTCTGGAATTAGTAGCTGCTTGCCTAGTTGACTCAATAGCTCCCTATGGGATATCGCATCCTGTTCCCAGCCTTCAAATGATTGAATAACCCTGTCATATTGGGAATTCTGCTGTTCTAGCTTGATTTGCAGAACAGCTAGCTGATCCTGTAATGCTGCATCTCTACGCAACTGTTCTTCAATTAAATTTAATTCCGCAAAAGAGAAATTTTTCAGCTGATGCTGCAAGTCTGCTTCCTTCGATTTAAGCTCTTGAATCTCCCTTTCCACATCTTGATTCCTGTTACTCTTTCTTTGGTAGAGCAGAAAGAGCATGAATGCAAAACCAATTCCTCCAACCACTGTAATTAACCATTGAGATTGAAACAATCCCCAGACTGATAGCAATAGAAAAATGACACTCAGAACAAGTGACTGTTACTGATTTTGCCTTGCTTGTTTTCTTTCGTTCTTCACACTCATTTGTAAAAGATAGATCTTGTCTTGTGTATTTCGAAGTTCCTTTTCAATTGATTCCTGATTATTCCGCTTTAATAATAGCTGCTTTTTTGCTTCTCTCTCAGCTTGCGGAAGCATGTCTTCTTTTAAAAGCTCCTTCTGCAATTCAAGTCGCTCAAGCTCTTCTTTTTCTCTAGCAAACTGTTCATCTAGCTCCGTTTTTCTTTCCTTTAAACGCACCTGCTTTTTCTCTGCTTCAGCGATTTTTTCTTTCATAAAAATGCTTGTATCAATTTGGAACAATCGCTCTTTGTGTATTGGAAAATGGAGCCTTTCTTTTAATTCCTCGATATTGGCAGAAAGGTGACTTCTTTCAGCTAGCCATACACTTTCCTCTTCCATTAAAGTTTCGTAAAGTGGGAGCCTTTCTAAGGCACGCTGAATGGCCGAATCTTTTGCAATCAACTGTTCCTTTGGCAGAATCTCACTCAATTCAGCTTGAAGCTTTGCTTTTTGTTCGATTAAGATCTTTCTTTGAGCCTCTAATGGCTTTAAAAGTTGCTGAACCTGCTCTAAACGTGATAACCCATCAACTGGAAATGTAACATGGTTCTGTTCCAAATCAGCTTGTAGAAGGTCTCTTTCTTTTACAAACGGTGCTAGCCTTTCCCATTCCTCTAATTGCCGAATCTTCTTCTGCAGTTCAGTTACTGTAAATTGATTTTGCTCTATTTCACGCTCTAGCAATTCTTTTTCCTCTAGAAGCTTTCCATATTGCCCGTTTTGCTGCTCAGCCTTTTTTAATTCTTCAAAGACAGACTTTACTTCCTGAAGCTTTTCATTGATTAAGGGTTTTTTCCCATTCGGTTTAAAAAGATTGTCAATTTCTTTCTGCAGTTCACTCTCTACAACTAGAAGTCTGTCGGAACCAATCGTTCCAGTGGAAAATAAGAACTTACCTAAATCCTCATTCTTAAGTTGATGCACATTTTGGAGACCATGAAGATTGAAAGAAAAAATCGATTGATAAAGTGATTTATCTATATTAGAAAGAAGTTCATTTAACAGCTCATCTCCGCCAGTTGACCCGTCCTCTAGTAAAACTGAGACATCACCAACTGCTCGTCCTTTTACACGCTCAATGACGACCTTCCCTTTTTCCTCAGTTTGAATCACTAATTGTCCGCCATATTTTGCGCCCTTTTTTGGTTCATATCGAAGTTCGCTTTGTTGTTTCGTTGGAAAACCAAAGAGTACGCTATGGATAAAGGACATAATGGTCGATTTGCCTGCTTCATTTTCTCCATAAAATACATTGAGGTCATGGAAATTGGTTAAAACTTTATTTTCTAGCTTGCCATAGCCATAAATATGGATTTCTAAAATCTTCAAATCGGCCACCTCCTTATCCATTCCTTAATAGCTTTTCAATTAGAACAGTTTCTGCCTCTTTACTGATTTCTTCGACTTCTGCCGTTAAAAGTGGCGTCAGAAATTTTCTTGCAACAGGATTCTTATAGAGGGTCGTTAGAAGCTCGTCCCATCCTTCAGACTGTTCGAGGACATCAAATAGTTCTCCATAAAAATCCGACTCTTTTTTGAGAGCCTGACGATCCCATATCAGCTTTTCCTCAAACTTCATGGAGCTCACCCAAACAAAAGAAACCTCATCCTTCTCATCTTCTTGCAGTGTTTCGATTAATTCATCTAGATTTTTAAGATGCACAGCTAGGTTCGAAATTTGGAAAGTTGCTATATTTCCTTTGCCTTCTACGCGGATGTTTTCAATTGTATCCTTAGACAGTTGGTACAATTGGTCGAAGGAAGAAACATCACTAGCATCGATCAAAACCTCAGACCAGACAACATCACTCGTTTCCACAAACTCAAAACTAGATCCCGAGTCATCCAACTCAACCAAATAACAACCCTTTACTCCAGTTTCTTTTCGATTTCTACCTTGGGTATTTCCAGGATAAATAATCGCGGGCTCTTCTTTTAAAATCGCTCTCTTATGAATATGACCTAGTGCCCAATAATGGAATTCTTTTTCGAGAAGATCATTGAGTTGAAATGGTGCATAGTTTCCATGTTCCGTACTCCCCTCCATATTTCCATGAAGGATTCCTATTTGAAAATCAGCTCCAGCTTTTCTTACGTATGCATCGATTTTCCTCTCATACACATGCCGCTCCGGATAACTAAATCCGTAGAGATGCACAATTACATTGTTTTTTGTCGTAAATGATTTTACTTCTATCTGTTCCCCAAATACATGAACATTGCTTGGAAGCTCAATTTGACTCCAATTCCCACTCAAGTGATCATGGTTCCCGTGAATCAAGAACACATCAATTTCCTTTTCGGCAAGTCTCTCCATTTCCTTACGGAGAAATACTTGTGCTCTTACGCTCCGCTTCTCATTGTCAAATAAGTCTCCTGCTAAAATAACAAAGTCTACATGATTAGTAATCGACGCATCAATCAAACTTCTAAATGCATGGAAGGTACTCTCCTGAAGTCTTTTAAAAATACGAGGAGGCAAAGATTTCAGACCTACCATCGGACTATCTATATGTATATCTGCACCATGAATAAATTTCACTTTTTTCATATATGATTCCTCACATTAGCTTTTCCTACATTTTACCACAAAAGCGAATATACGTTCTAGAAAAATAGACAAAATAAAAAGCAGATCCTATAAAGGATCTGCCTGAAAGTTCAAACGTTAATTAAGCTTTGTTAACGTTAGCAGCTTGAGGTCCACGTGCACCTTGCTCAACGTCAAAAGTTACAGCTTGACCTTCTTCAAGAGTTTTGAAACCTTCGCCTTGGATAGCTGAGAAATGAACGAATACATCTTCTCCGCCTTCGCGCTCGATAAATCCGAAGCCCTTTTCTGCGTTAAACCATTTTACTTTACCATTTTCCATGTATGTTGCCTCCTATGTGCGTATAGCGCACAAATGTATTACTATTCTTGCTCTTCCAGGCGAAATATATAATTCTTCCCTTAATTGTGAACAAAAATAATTCTACCTAAGAATAACAGATACAAATGGAAAAGGCAAGAAAACTTATTTTTTCCCAGTAAATTCTTTATATTATTTTTCAGACTTAGTTAACTGAAGAGCCTTTTTAATATCCTTAAAGGAATTCGATTTTCCATACATTAGAACTCCGCCACGGTAAACTCTTGCTCCAAATACAGCTAATATGATAATCGTGACAAGTAAAATGACAAGTCCTAGAATTGGTTCCCACGCTGGTAAAGTCAGCATTCCCACACGCATAAACATTAACATTGGGGTAAAAAATGGAATATAGCTCGTAACCGTAACAAATGGAGTATCCGGCTGTGAAAGACCAAACATCGCAATCATAAATCCAGCCACGACCATCATTGTCATTGGCGTAATCATCTGTTGGACATCTTCAATTCGACTGACAAGCGACCCTAAAAAGGCTGCTAATGTTGCGTATAAGAAATACCCTAATATAAAGAAGACAACTGCATAAATTATTGTAGATACAGGGACATCACCAAAACCAAAGACGCTAAAGAATCCACCTTCCATTGATTCTAGATTTCTTTTAATTGAAATATACCCTACACCTAACAATACAGCCATTTGGGTTAAGCTTAATAAACAAATACCTAAAATCTTGGCAAACATTTGCTTAATTGGAGATACACTAGATATTAAAATTTCCATCACACGAGAAGACTTTTCAGTAGCAACCTCCATCGCAATCATATTGGCATACAAGATAACGGCAAAATAAATCACAAATAATAACACATAGACAAGACCTCTTGCCTGATTAAGTTCTTCCGCCGTTTTCGCATTTTCCTCTAAAGCAATTTGTTCCATTTCCACTGGCTCATAAAGCTTAGCAAGTTGCTCTGATGTTAAATTGATTTTCCCCGCAGCCATTTGAGTTTTGATTTGCTGTAAACCTGTTTGTATAGCAGTAACAGAGGCAGAGTCAGATATGCTCATCGCTTTATATGTGGCAACTGGCAGACCCTCACTATCAAGGGACAAAACTAAGAGACCTTTATAATCTCCATCTTCGACAGCTTTTTCTGCTTTTTCTTCACCATCTTTATACGCTTCTAATTCAATTTCTGAATTACTTGCTTTTAATTGCTGTTGAAGTGGCTCAACTAACGTACTACTTTCATCGATAACCGCAATTGTATCCTTGCCTTCTCCCTTATCGAAAAAATTAATGATATTCGTCATATTCGCTAGTCCAACTACAATTAAAACCGTAATAATCGTTGTAATAATAAACGATTTTGTCTTTAATTTACTTAAATACGTATGAAAAAAGATAATCCAAAAGTTATTCATAGGAAGCACCTACTTTCTCGATAAAGATATCATTTAAGGAAGGCTCTTCTAACACAAAACGGCGAATAAAACCTTTTCCTACAATATCTTTTAATATCCGTTCAGCTACATATTCTCCTTCGATTTGTAGGTGAACTCCCTCTGGTGTTCTCTTTACCTTCGTCACACCCGGATAGTTGTCAAAACCACTTAAATCAAAATCAGCATGAATGACTAAATTTTTCTTACCAAAGGATCGTTTAATATCCTTTAAAGAACCATGGACAACAGGACTTCCATGATGCATGATACATAAATTTTCACACATTTCCTCTACGTGCTCCATGCGGTGGCTAGAAAACACAATCGTCGTTCCTTGCTCTTTTAGCTCTATAACAGCGGATTTTAATAGCTCCACATTGACTGGATCCAATCCACTAAACGGCTCATCCAAAATTAACAATTTTGGCTTATGTAAAACAGCTGCAATAAATTGAATCTTTTGCTGATTACCTTTTGAAAGCTCTTCTACCCTTTTATCGAGATATTCAGGAACCTTAAAGCGTTCTAACCAAATCTTCAATTCCGCTAAAGCATCCTGCTTATTCATCCCTCTTAATCGCGCAAGATAGACTAGCTGATCCCTTACCTTCAGCTTTGGATACAATCCTCTTTCCTCTGGCAGATAGCCAATCACACTACTAGTCGAGTAATCTATCGGCTTTCCATCCCATGTAATCTTACCTTTACTCGCATCTAATAATCCAAGTATCATTCTGAAGGTCGTCGTTTTTCCAGCACCATTTGCTCCTAGAAAACCAAACATTTCTTTTTCAGGAATGGTTATCGACAAATCATTTACCGCAGTAAAACTTCCAAAACGCTTCGAAACATTCTCTATCTTTAGAACCACATTCATTCCTCCTCTTCCATCATTCTATACGAACAAGAACACAAAAAGGGTTCATTTTTCTCTATTATTATTTTGCATAATTTAGATAATTATGCAAAAATAGTAATATAAGAATCTGAATTTTACGAACAAAAGGGGATTTTTTGCGAATGAAAACATATAAACTGACTGTTTTCGAACTGAATGGGGAAAAAGTAATCGACGAGACTTTCGAAGCGACAGACGACAATCAAGCAAAAGAAATTGGCGAAAAGCTACTTGAGGAAAAAGGAGCTTTGAACAAAACACATCGATGCACATCTTCTAGCGGCAAATTGATCTTATTTCACATGTAAATGACAGGAAGTGGTTCAATGCATCCCTTGTTACAGGGTATTTTAGGTGCTGTAGGAGCATGGCTCGTTTTAGGTTTGATTTTTAAGGACTTTGGGACCGATTCACTGTTCCCGCTCATAATCGGACTCATCATTGGTTTTAATGCTGGGAGACGGTATGAAAGGGACTGAAAAAATCAGTCCCTTAAATTTGTTCAAGCATTACTTCGTTTAATACAGATAAGCCTTCATGCAACTGTTCATCCGTAATCACTAGCGGGCTTAATATTCGAATGATATTCCCATACAAGCCAGCACTCATTAAAACTAATCCTCGCTTATGACACTCCGCTAAAATTTTTCCTGTTACCTCTTTATCTGGTTCTTTCCCTGACTTCGTCTTCACTATTTCGATTGAAGTCATCGCTCCTAATGTCCGGACCTCACCAATAAAAGGAACTCTTTCTTGTAACTCCCTAAAAAATTCAACAATAGTTTCTCCGATATGATTGGCTCGCTCTGGTAGTTTTTGTTCTTCCATTATTTTTATGACCTCTAACGCAGCCACACATCCAAGAGGACTTCCACCATACGTTCCACCAATCTCACCGACATTTGGTGCGTCCATAATTTCAGCTCTTCCTGTTACAGCGCTAATCGGGAGACCTGCCGCAATCGACTTTGACATCGTCATCAAATCGGGCACTACATCAAAATGCTCCATCGCAAACATTTTTCCAGTTCGCCCGAAGCCTGTTTGGACTTCGTCAGCAATAAAAAGAATGCCATTTTCCTCACAAATCCTTTTTACCTTTTGGACAAAGGTTTTCGAAGGAATCACAAATCCTCCCTCACCTTGTACAGGCTCCATTATAACTGCCGCCACTTCCTCTGCCGGTACCTCACTTAGGAAAAATGTTTGGAACTCCTTTATGATTTGTTCGTCGACCTCTTCGCACGTCATTCCATCAGGTGTCCGATAATAATATGGATACGGCATTTTGTAAGTGTCTGGCGCAAATGGTCCAAACCCATATTTATAAGGTTTGACTTTGCTCGTTAACGACATGGCCATATACGTTCTACCATGAAATCCTCGCTCAAACGATATAATCGCTTTTCTTCCTGTATATTTACGTGCAATTTTAATCGCATTTTCAACCGCCTCTGCCCCACTACTTAGGAAAAATGTTTTCTTTTTATGGGTGCCAGGAGTAATCTCATTTAATTTTTCTGCTAGTTTAATATAAGGCTCATACATCAACACATGGAAAGACGGATGCAAGTATTTATCGATTTGCTCCCTTAGTGCTGCTACAACATTAGGCGGACAATGACCAGCATTTAACGATCCGATCGCACCCGCAAAATCAAGCAATGTATTTCCATCTACATCAGTCACGAGTGCTCCTTCTGCTTTTTCAATAAAGGAGGGAACCGTGTTAAACGGACCGCGTGGAACATGTTCCTCTCTTCTCTTCAATAGCTCTACCGATTTTGGACCGGGAATTGCCGTTTTTAAATCGATGGACTTCTGTTTTATTGTCATCTAGGAACCTCCTATTCTATTTCACACCATTCTAGTAAAGTAAGTGCAATTATCTCCGCTACGACAAACATTTTATCAAGCTCAATATATTCATTTGAAAAATGGGCCATTTCTGTCACTCCAGGACCAAAGACGACAGAAGGTGTATTCCCAGCATTCGTTAATAGTCCACCATCTGTTCCCCAAGGCGAAGCTTCAATTATCGGTTCCTCTTTTAAAACCTCTTTGTAATTTGAACTAAGCGTTTGCATAAGCTCATGTTCGATATCAATTGCACCTGGTAGCCATCTCGCCCCAAACCACTCTAATTTCGGAGGATGCGTTTCAAACCAAGGATCTATTTCTTTTAACCGATCTATCCATTTTTCCATCTCCTCTTTGGCTTCATCCATTGTCTCCTCCGTCGAAACGCCCATACGGCCCTCGATTTGAACTAAATCGGCAACCGAGGATGGCCAGTCTCCTCCCGAGATTTTGCCCATATTGATAGGAAAAGGAATCGGAATCCTTTCATACAGCGGATCAGTCACTCGTTCATTCCGAACTTTTTCCAATTGCAAAATATGCTCAACCACAGTCATGCTTTTTTCAATCGCACTCACACCTTCATAGCGAGTTCCTCCGTGAGCCGATTGTCCCTTCACATGAATTCTGAACCACATCGAGCCCTGCTGCTTCGGAAAAATTTTCATATTCGTCGGTTCAGGAATAAGTGCTGCATCTGCCTTGTATCCTCTCAAAATGGTCGCCAATGTGCCTGCTCCGCCGCTTTCTTCTTCTATCACACTTTGAAAAATGATGTCCCCTTTTAATCGGACTCCTAGTGCTTGAATGGCTTGGATGGCTAAAAGCAATGAAACATTGCCACCTTTCATATCCGTTGTTCCACGACCATACAGTTTCCCGTTGATGATTTTGCCGCTATATGGGTCGTCTTCCCATTTATTCATATCTCCCTCTGGGACAACATCGATATGACCATTGAGGATGATCGAACGGCCTTCCCCACTTCCTTTTAAAACACCGACCACATTCGGACTTCCTGTGAACTCACTTCTAGAAGAAGCAAAATATGGACTCTGAGCCAACTCCTTGCCGTCTGGTTCCCACACATCCACTTCAAGTCCCATACGTTCAAGCTCAGCAATTACAAGTTCTTGGACATCTTTTTCTAATCCTTGAATGCTCCTCGCCTGGACAAACGACTGTAAGAGCTGAATTCCTCTTTTCCGATTGTCTGCGAGCCATTGGTTGATTTGCTCCTTAAGATCAGTCAAATTCGTTCCCCTCCATTCGAATGGTTAATGGAGCACCGGTACTTTTGACCACATCTTCCACTGTGTAAGGCTCCATCACTTCTTTTAAGATAAGGCCACTTTCCGTTACCTCCATCACCGCCATGTCCGTAATAATCAAATCAACACAGTTTTTCGCAGTTAGAGGTAAAGTACATTCCTTTAAAATTTTCGGTTCTCCATTTTTATTGACATGACTCATTAGCACAATGACCTTTTTCGCTTTTTCCGCAAGCTCCATCCCACCGCCAATGCCAGGTACTCGTTTGCCTGGGATAACCCAATTGGCCAAATCGCCTTTTTCACTCACCTCAAGACCTCCAAGAATCGTAATATCTAGGTGACCACCACGAATCATGCCAAAGGCTGTGGAACTGTCAAAATAAGAGGCACCCGGAAGAATCGTGACTGGAAATCCTCCTGCATTACAAAGCATTGCATCCTCTTCCCCTTTTTCAGGTGACTCTCCCATGCCAAGAATTCCATTTTCAGAGTGAAACATGACGCGTATATCTGGAGTAAGATAATTAGAAACGAGAGAAGGAATACCAATACCTAAATTCACAATCATGCCATCTTTGATTTCTTTCGCAGCCCGTCTCGCAATGTGATTGCGTATATCTACTCCCATGCCCATTTCCAGTCCACCCCCTTACTTTGAACAATGAAATCGACATAAATTCCAGGAGTGATGATTGACTCTGGGTCGAGTTCTCCAACCTCTACAATTTCTTCCGCTTCAGCAATTGTGATTTTTCCTGCTGTCGCTACAATAGGATTCGTATTTCGGGCACTTTTGTCATAAATGAGATTTCCATAGGTGTCTGCTTTCTTAGCATGAACAATGGCTACATCTGCTTGGAGAGGCGTTTCAATCAAGAACTCTCTTCCACCTACCAACACCTTCTGCTTTCCTTTTTCAATCACGCTCCCAATCCCGATATCGGAAAGAATGCCTCCAAGTCCCGCACCACCAGCTCGAATTCTTTCAGCTAAAATCCCTTGCGGACAGAATTCTACCTCCAGCTTTCCTTCAACCATTAGCTTTCCTGCAATCGGATTAGAACCAATATGGGTCGTAATAAGCTTCTTCGCTCGCTCTCGACTGACAATTTTTCCGATACCGATTTCCGGAAATCCTGCGTCATTTCCAATTAAAATTAGGTCCTTCACGCCTTTTTCCAGAATTCCGTTTATTATTGTCGGTGGATTTCCAACACCGCCAAAACCGCCGTACATTAAGACACATTCATCTGTAATAAAAGAGAGAGCTTTTTCAAGTGAGGCTACCTTCGTCATGATGGACCTCCTTACTTTTTTGAATATCTGTTATCGTTTTTTTAAAAAGCTCGACTAACTGATCGATCTCTTCTTTCTTAATCGTTAATGGAGGAGCAATGATGACGGCATCTCCTTCTCCCCCTTCGATCCCAGCCGAAGCAGGGTAGATTAATAACCCTTTATCTCTTGCCGCCAATACAATCGAATTAGTTATATCAAGTTTTTTCGGAAAAGGAGTTTTACTCAAAGAATCAGAAACAAACTCAACCCCAACCATTAAACCCTTTCCACGAACGTCGCCAATCATCGAAAAATGCTCAGCCAATTTTTGCAGTTCAGCAAGTAAATAAGCTCCTTTTTCTTCTGCTTCATTTATTAAATTATGCTTTTCAATATACTCTAGAACAGCGAGGGAAACCGCTGCAGACTGAGGATTAGCACTATATGTGTGCCCACTCATGACAATCTTGGAGCCTTGTAGAATCGGATCCAGTACCTTCTCACTTGCAAGAGTAGCCGCAATCGGTGTATAGCCTGCACTCATACCTTTCCCAAGGGCAATAATATCCGGGATGACATTCCAATGCTCCATAGCAAGGGTCTTTCCAGTCCTTCCGATGCCAGTCATGACTTCATCAGCTATAAAAAGGATTTCGTTCTCGTCACATATTTCTTTGATTCGCTCATAATACCCGTCCGGTGGAACGATCACTGCTCCAGCTGCCCCAATAATTGGTTCAGCAATAAAAGCTGCAATATGCTCGGCACCGATTCGATGAATCGCAGCTTCTAGATCAGAAGCACATTTGAGTTGACAGCTTGGATAGGTTTGATTAAATGGACATCGGTAGCAATAAGGTGCTGGAATGGTTGGAAGGTCATCTAATAGGGAAACAAAACGGTGTCTTCTTTCTGAATGGCCTGATAAGGATAGAGCTCCCATCGTAATGCCATGGTAACTAGTCCATCTGGAGATTACTTTATTTTTCGTTGGTCTGCCCTGCTCCTGCCAATGCTGAATCGCAATTTTCATCGCCGTTTCTGTCGCTTCAGAACCGCTATTAACGAAGAAAGAACTGTAATGACCATCCTTAATAAAGTCAATTTCGCTCAACGTTCGAGCCAATTGCTCCGCTTCATTTGTTGTAAATTGGGAACGATAGACAAAGGATATCTTTTCGGCCTGCTTGGTCATTGCTTTAATGATTTCAGGTACAGCATGACCAATGCTCGCTGTCACAGCCCCTGAAGAACCATCAAGATAGGCTTTTCCGTCTTCATCATAAATATAGATACCTTTTCCGTATACAGCAGTTGGATAGTGACTTGCTAACATCGGTTTTATTAAATAGGAGTGTTCCACGCCGCTCCCCCCTGAATGTGTATTGTTATTTTTATCTTATGGGAGGGATAAGATAATTTGAATACGACAAATCCATGTAAAATATCAATCTTTTATTATACAATGTGTATAAATAGCCCTTAGCAGGAGGGAATCCAATGAGTATTACAGTTCATGAGGCCATAAACTTACCTGTTATGAAATCTACCAAGCTCTTAGCAGGAGCAACCGGCCTTCATAATCAAATAAATTGGGTCACAATTGTTGAAGTGATTGAGGACATCAATCGTTTTCAGCAAGGGGAGTTTTTAATTACCACTGGTTATGGCCTCAATGAAAACAGCTTACATTTTCAAAAGCTTCTCGCAATGAAGAGACTATCTGGCATTGCCATTTACAGTGGCTTTTATTTAAAAGAAATCCCACAAATCTTCTTAGCTCTTGCCAACAAACATCACTTACCTCTCATCGAGCTACCAACAGAGCTTAACTTTTCAACAGTCACCAAAAGCATTCTTCAGGAAATTTTACATAAACAAATGGAGACGACGTTTCTAGAAGATCTAATCAACAACTACGTTCATTCCTCAGCCATTCTTCACGAACGAGGGAAAAAATTAGGAATTAATCTTTCACTAAGTCAAGTAGTGCTGCAAATAAAATTAGATAATGAGTTTAGTCAGGAACATTTAGACCTTCTCTACCACCATTTTTTCCGAATGATGGAGCTAAAAGAGCGTCAATTTTTGCTTCGAACTGGATTGGATGGATTGACTCTTCTTACAGAAGTACATTCTGAAAAGAGAAAAAGTTTGAAACAGGACAGCCTAGATTTGGCGGAGGAAATTTTACTAAAATGGAAGGAAAAAAATCCTCAAATTTCGATTATAATTGGCATCGGAAAATCCTATGACACTCCTAACCAATTGAGTGAAAGTGCAAAAGAAGCGAAATACGCTGTTGATCTCGCAAACCTTTTATCAACAAAAAAGGAAATTATTCATTATGATGATTTGGCCACCTTTCATTTATTACTGCAAATGAAGGAATTGGGCATTAGTTTGAAGCAATTTTACGAGGAGCAAATTGGAGAACTACTATCGAATAATAAAGGCATTGATTACATTCATACTTTAGAGGTTTATTTTCAGCAAAACTTAAATCTCCAATCGACTGCCGAAAAACTCTTTATTCATCGTCACACGCTAAAATACCGATTACAGCAAATCGAAAATCGCTTCGGCTTAAACACTGGCTCTGTTGATGAAAGATTAAAGATACAGCTTGCTATTGCTGCTTATAAGCTAGAGAAGTATTTTAGTAGTTAAATAAGAAGGTCCGTATTCTCCTTGAATACAGACCTTCTTAACCTTATTTCCCTATATAGTTTGGCTTTCTCTTTTCTAAAAATGCAGCAATGCCTTCTTTATGATCTTTCGTTTGTCTCATCGCAAACTGACCATGCTTTTCAAGTTCAAGAAGTTTTAAAAGCTGTGGACGATTTTTTTCAGCATAAATCTTTTTTGTCTTAATCATTGCTTTCACTGGCTTCCCTAACCACTCTTCTACTTTTTTCTGTAGGGATTCCTTGTAATTCTCAGATACCTCATGAATTAGTTTCATATTCACAGCTTCTTCAGCTGACAACACTTTACCTTCCCAAATGAGTTGCTTGGCACGATCTTCACCAAGACGTTTTTCTAGGAAGAAGTGGGCTCCACCATCTGGAATCAGACCAATTCCGATAAAATTCATTGCTAGTTTACTATTTTTGTCGGCAAGTATGTAGTCTGTTGCAAGCGCAATACTCAACCCCAATCCCGCTGCAGCACCTGAAATCGCACTAATCGTCAGCATTGGCAAGTTATGAAGTGTGACCATCAGCTCACTTATACTATCCATAACTACATAGAAATCGTTTTCATTTGCATTTTCACTTAGCATTGTTTTAATGTCTCCACCTGAAGAAAACGCACGTTCATTCCCAGTCAAGACGACAATATCAATCTCATCAGAGTTGCTAATCTCCTTAAGACTGTAGCTTAGTTCTTTAATCATTTCTGCATTAATCGAATTCAAACTTTCTGGGCGATTCAATTGAATCGTGGCAACTCGTCCATCTACGTCGACTTTCACTGTATTTGTCAGGAATTCAATTGTCATTTTCATTCCCCTCCCCTTTGTCTTCAACTCCATTATAAAGGAATATGAAACGATTACATAAGCCTTTTTCTAATATTTTTTGTATTTTCTTATTATTCATTCTATATCATAATCTGGTTACCTTATATCCTTGCTGTTCTAATTGCTGAATAATCCCTCTTTCACCAATTACATGCCCTGCACCTACGGCAATAAAATAAGTATCTCCACTGGCAATGTATTCTTTGGCTAAATTAGTCATCGTGTCGTTTCGATTAAAGATAAACGCATCATAGTACCCTTGTTCCCTACTATTATCGTTTTTGGGATACATTATATTTATTAGTGATTCTACGTCACCATCTAAGACAAATTGAGTTTCTTTTTCATAAGTGGAAACACTATCCTCATATGATAATAAATGTCTAAGCATAAAATCAGCATAAGATTTATTTAACTCTTGCATTAGATCAACTTGGTATGTAGGTCCTTCCATTTCTACAATTTCTTTATTTTCATGTTTTGCCTTGTCTAAAAAATAATATTCAATTCCATACGTAGAGCTATGACCCAATTTGGAAATAGCTGCTGTTCCCATTAACGATTCAATCGTAAAGGCATTATAATTCAACAAATTATCATAGCTCATCGTAAGCCTACTAACAGTTTTGGGATAAGTCTCACTTACTTTTTTTAAATGAGCTAAAGCGTCTTCACTAACATTCAAATCTTTTATTGCATTGGCTTTCATATCCATTACAACATTTTCTGTACTAGTAACATCGATTTCAACCGCAAAGTAATCACTTTCATCAAAAGCAGATTCAATTTCTTCTCTAAATGGGTATCTTTCAACTTCACCAGCATGGATCGTACCTAATACATAAAGATGCTGCCCTCTTTCATTTTCAACTTTATAAGCGATTAGTTTATGATTTGTTGGGGTGTTTCCATATTTGCTATTAATTGAGCAGCCAACAAGTAAGAAAAACAAGATTGATAGTAATAACAATTTTTTAAATGAACTAGACATTATTCTTCCTCTCCATTTTTAATGTTAATTTAAATAGCATTTTCACTTATTGATTTTGATAATTCTACGCCTGTAATAAGCTGTCTATAAATGCTCATTTGATTCTAAACCATGCATTTCTTCATATAGAGTTTTTTCACTCATAATTGCTTGAGTCACTTTACTTTTATCTGTTACGGTTATTTTCTTTTTTTCAAAATAAGATATAGCTTGGGGTAAATAAGGAAGAAGATTATCATGTAATGTCAAATTTATAGTTGTACCATCTTGTTGACAGATTCGGATATATAAATCATCTGGATTAATATCCATCGGACTCATTCTAGATTTTTTTTCGTAAACAATAGCGATGGAAAGAATTGTGTTAAAAGAAAGTGTTGTTCCATAAGTTGTTTCCTTTCCGAATAGAACCATAGATGTATATTTAATTTTATCTATATATTTCGGAAAATGCTGATACACTATCCCCTTCTTTGTGATGACCCAATAAGGTTCAATAAATGTAGGTAACAATATATAAGAAGTACACAAAGCTATGGAGAGGGACCAAAAAGGTGCAAGTAGTTCAAGAGTAAAAAGGAGAGAAAAACAAAAAATTGTCACAAGGAATCCCACAATGAAAATATACTTCTTAGTGATTTTCTTTCCCACTATAAATGGTTTCGGGAAGTATACTGCACCTCTAATTAACTCGTCTAAAGAAATATCATACAAATCACTCAATAAAATTAAGTTATATACGTCTGGAAAACTGTTACCATTTTCCCACTTTGAAACAGCCTGACGTGAAACGGTTAATTTCTTTGCTAGTTCTTCTTGTGTGAAATTATTTTTTTCACGGTATAACTTCAGCAATTCTTGTAGCGGCATTTTGATATTCTCCTTTCTGCTTATTTGTTTAAAAATACCATATTTATCATTTTTTTGTTAAGCAACTATTAGTTGCTATGTGTTTTATTTCCAAAAAAATATGGATTAATTAGGGGGAACTGAGGAACTTAATTTAGCTATTAGAAAATTGCAAGATTTAATGGTTGATTATTATCCCCAATAAACAAAGTGCCTGGATTTATCCAAGCACTTTGTTTTCTGTCTATTTTATTGGTCAATTCTTTTGTAGCTCATCCTGCACCTGATCTCTCAACGCACGCTTCAAAAACTTCCCGACTGACGTTTTCGGAATTTCATCCATAAATAGAATGTCGTCTGGTAGCCACCATTTCGCGAACTGCGGGGCTAAGAATTCGAGTAATTCTTCTTTTGTCACTTGCTTATTCTCTTTTAACACAACACAAGCTATTGGGCGCTCCTGCCATTGTTCATGGGGTACAGCCACAACCGCTGCCTCAAAGACAGCTTCGTGTGCCATTAACGCGTTTTCAAGATCAATCGATGAAATCCATTCTCCACCACTCTTAATTAAATCCTTTGTTCGATCGACAATATTAAGAAATCCTTCCTCATCAATGGTGACAACATCCCCTGTATACAGCCAGCCATCGCGGAAAGCATCTACTGTTCTCTCATCTTTGTAATATTCGGAGGCAATCCAAGGTCCACGGATTAGAAGTTCCCCCATTTCCTTTCCATCCCAGGCCACTTCCCCGTTTTGTCCAATAATCTTAATCTCTAAGCCTGGTACCAGAATCCCTTGCTTCGCACGGAGGTCAAGCCGTTCTTCGTAAGACAATTCTTCTTGGTAGCTTTTCAACGTAGATACCACCACGAGCGGACTTGTCTCGGTCATGCCATAACCATGCAAAAAAGGGATATTGTATTTCTGTTCAAACGCCCGAATAACAAATTTAGGAGCAGCCGATCCGCCACAAAGAACGGCTCTAAGACTACTAATATCATATTCTTTCTCTTCTAGTTCCTTTAACATCCCTAGCCAAATCGTAGGAACACCAGCGGAAAAAGTTACTTTCTCCTCTTCAATTAACTCTGCCAATATTTTTGGGGTAAAATATGGTCCAGGCATAACCAGCGTTGTTCCGAACCAAACACCTGCAAACGGCAGCCCCCATGCGTTTGCATGAAACATTGGTACGATCGCCATCGCCACATCTTTCTCACTTAATCCGATACTATCCGCCATACCAAGAGCCATGCTGTGCAGGACATTACTTCTATGCGTATAGACAACACCCTTTGGATTTCCCGTTGTCGCAGAGGTATAGCACATTCCTGCCGGTTCATTTTCATCAATATTATCTGGATACTCATAGTCATTGCTTCCGCTCGCAATTAATTGTTCATAATGATAGACAGGTGAAAGGCTTGTTTCGGGAAGCTCGTCTTCATCCGTCATGATGACGAATGCTTTGACCGATGTTAGTTCATCTTTGCATCTTTCAATGAGTGGAATAAGATCTGCGTCAATAAGTAGAATTTTATCTTCTGCGTGATTAATAATGTAGGAGATATGCTGAGGTGCTAAACGAATGTTGATCGTGTGGATGACCGCGCCGCTACAAGGGATGGCAAGATAGGCTTCGAGATGGCGATGGGTGTTCCAGGCAAGGGTTCCAACCTTGTCTCCTCTTTCAACGCCAAGCTTTTGCAGGCTGTCTGCTAACCTTCTGGTTCTTTCTGCAATTTCTTTGTAGGTGAGCCGTACAATTCCTTTCGATGTCCGTGAAATCACTTGCTTCTTCGGAAAAAATTTCTCTGCTCGTTTAATCATTTGTGTCATTGTTAAAGGTGTTTGCATCATCATTTTTTTCGTCCTCCCTTCAATTAGAAACCGTTTTCATTTAGGTGCCTGTAAAATATTATGTATGACCTCTTAAAACATTCTACTTTCACAGGGAAAATCCTTTCGATTTTATAAAAATAAAACCCTTGCTTATTTCGCAAGGGCACTGTTTTTATAAATATCATTAAGAATTTCAATCTTCTTATTTGTGTAATCCTCAAAGCTGTCGTTATACGTTTTCGGATCCTTCGGATTGGCAAAATGCATGATTTTTCCATCAGAATCGATAAACTTACTTGCAGCCCCACAACCAAGTCCAATAATCGTTTGCTGTTCCTCCATAATCATAATGTTGTAGATGCTTTCTTGATTCGGAAGAGAATAACCGACATTTTCAAGGTTTCCTAAAATATTCTTCTGTCTGTACAAGTAATACGGTGCATATCCGTGTTCCTTCGTCCACTTTTCACCGAGGTCCATCATCTCAATGATTTCTTCTCTACTCGCAACCTTATAACGGTCTTTATTTCTCGTCATTTCAGAAGCACGCTTAAAGGACAAGGTATGAATAGTTAATGACTCAGGCATTAGCTTCTTAGTTTCATCAAGAGAATGCTGGAATTCTGCAACTCCCTCTCCAGGCAAACCAATGATTAAATCCATATTGATATTATTCATTTCCATCTGTCTTGCAAGATGGAATTTTTCAATTGTTTCCTCCACGGTATGATGACGCCCAATCGCCTTTAATGTTTCTTGTGTATAGGATTGTGGGTTAACACTGATGCGGTCAATATTCCATTTCTTCAAAACTTCCAGCTTCTCTGGAGTAATCGTGTCTGGTCTACCCGCTTCTACCGTTACTTCTCGTATATTTTTCACGTCTGGAAACGACGTGTACATTTCTTCATACAGCATATCCATTTCTTCCGCTGTGATACTCGTCGGAGTTCCTCCACCATAATAGACCGTTGTGATCTTCACATCGTTTTCCTTCAGCCATTCCCCGATTTTTCTCATTTCAAAGTGAAGACCGCCAAGGAATGAATTCACTGAACCTTGTCTGCCATTGATCGCATAGGCTGGGAATGTACAATACGCACATTTTGTTGGGCAAAAAGGAATTCCGATATAGATACTGACTTCATTTTGAAGATCGTATAGGTCAGGAACAACAGCTAGCTGGCGATCAACGATATCTTGCATTAATTGGATTTTTTCATCGGTAATTAAATAATCAGCCTTCAGCTTTTTATGAGCCTCTTCTTTTGAAAGTCCCTCTTGAAGTGACTTATGCAATAATTTTGTAGGGCGGATTCCTGTTAAAATCCCCCACTTTTGCACCATTTTTGTGTAATCCTGAAGTACAGTTAAATACACATGAGCTACGGTATTTTTGAAAACTTTAAATTGTTCTTTTTCCGTTGCCTCACGGGGCATCTCTTTTTCATATTGAGCTTGATAGGTTTGACCATCTGCATCATGTAATGTCGCTTGTACTTTTACCTGTTGCCCAACCTTTAATTCAAAATCAATAACGAAATCAGGTTCGCCCTCTGTTTTTTCCAAAGACACGTTCGTCTCTTCAAAAAACAAATTGGCGATTAACTGTAGTGGTCTAACAAAGCGCTCATCTTTGAGGCCATTTATATGAATATACAACGTATTGCTCTCTCCTTTAGTTTCGCACGCAAAATTACTTTAAGTGTACAATTCGGAGCAAATAAGGTCAATTCGGAAAAACTCGGAACAAAAGCGCAAGCGCCTTGCTCAGCCCCGACAAGCGCTGGAGGACCAGATGATGAAGTTTGTTCTTCAACTTCAACATCTGGTCTGAAGCGACCAATGAAAAATTGATTTGTATTTTTCAAAAGAGGGGCTAGGCGCTGGAGCTAAACGTAGATACATTCTATGACAAAGTTATCCAACAGCGAAATCGGTAATTACCTAAACCACCAAAAAAGCAGGCCAAGGGGGCTGGCCCCCTGTGCCTGCTTTCATCGAATAATATTCATCTTCTTCAAAAATTCAATCGGCTGTTGCTTACGGAAATGTTCTTTCACCATGTAGCCGACACCTTTTTGATTATTAGAGCGAGTAATCCAATCGGCTGCCTTCTTCACCTCTAGAGGTGCATTTCCCATGGCCACCCCAAGACCGACTGCTTCAATCATCTCAATATCGTCAATCGCGTCACCAATGGCGACCATTTCACTTCGCTTAATGCCTAATTGCTGACCCAAATAGAGAAGCCCTGATAGCTTCGAAACTCCACGCGGAACAATTTCCAAGCGGAAATCAGATAGCTTTAACGTTTCCACCTCGGAAAACATCCCTTGAATCGCCTTCTCTGCATCTTGTAAATCACTTTTTTCTTCGAAATACACTTCTATTTTAGGAGGAGCACTTGGATCATCCATAATCGTATCGCTAATAGAATCTACAAATTGATGTGGATAAAACAGTGGGTCTCCTGAATTCACAACGGTCTTTGCCAGTAAATTGTTATTCATTTTTAGTTTATTCGCAAGTGAGTAGTTTTCATGAACCAATCTAATTTGGCAATGGAAGCCCTCTAGAAGTCTCACGATTTCAAACGTTATATCTTCATTAATCCTTTTTGCCAAGAGTGGTTCTTCTTGCTCTTGGGCAATGTAACCTCCACGATGTGTGACAAGGACAGAGTCTAGTTTCAATGCTTTTGCAACCTTTTTGGCAGATGGAAAGCTTCTTGATGTTACTAGTGTTACATAGATTCCTTTTTCCCTTACATAATCAACTGCTTCTTTCGTTGATTTATGGAGCCTGCCATTTGATTGCAGCAAGGTTCCATCGATATTTATAGCTAGTAGCTTATATATCACCCTTAATGCCCCCATTCTTTGTTGTCCTAAAAGGTCCTATTCGAAAAAGAAAAGACCATCTAATACACTTTTATGAGAAAAAAAACCTAATTAGAACAAGCAACTAGGACATTTTTTACACGCACAAAATAATTTTGTAAAATTTACCATACTTCATCTATGAATAAGAAATAAAATATGAAACATAACTAGAAATGTAGCACCAAACAAATACACCAAGGAGATGATTTACATGGCAAGAAGCAACAGTTCAAACCAGCTAGTCGTTTCAGGAGTACAGCAAGCAATTGATCAAATGAAATTTGAAATTGCATCAGAATTTGGCGTTAAGCTTGGCCCAGATACATCTTCTAGAGCAAATGGTTCGGTTGGTGGAGAAATTACAAAGCGTCTTGTACAAATGGCTGAGCAACAGCTTGGCGGAAAGTTTTAAAAAATTGAAAAACCTCATAAAAAAGACCCCGCTAAATCAGCGGGGTCTTCCTATCCTTATTATTCAGCAGAACCATAAAGCTCTTCAAGAGGCTTCATGATGATTTGATTTAATTCAGTAATGATAACGCTCATACGTTGTTCAGCTTCCATAAGCTTTCCAATCATTTCGTGTTGTTGAACTAAAGCAACAGATTTTTGCGCTTGTTCAACTTCTTCTTGTGTAATTTCTTCACCCATCATTTGCTTTTGCTGAAGCTGCATTTGGATGTTACGAAAGTTCTCAAACATTGTGCGTGCTGTATCATCAGCGTTCACAGCATCGTACATCTTTTTTAACTCATTTAGCTCATTGCTATTGCGAATCGCCTTTTCTAACTCATAAGCTGCATCGTGTAAATTCACTGCCATTTAATTTCCAACTCCTTATTCATCACAATCCATACCACTATAACAAACTATGAAGGAAAATGCACACGGTGACATCTGACTACCCGATGAACAGCATTACTACACCTTGGAATAGTCCAATCAATCCACCAAGTAGGGCCCCTAGATACGTAATCATCTTTAGCTCTCGACTTGTAATCAATAAGACCATTTCCTCTATACGTTGAACGGAGAAGGACTCTACCTGTTCGCGCACAACATCAGCTAAATGGAGTCGTTTCATCAAATCCTCAATACGATTAGATAACCACCCTCCAAACATCTGTACAGCAGTCGGAGCTACGTTTTCAATGATTCTTTCTTTATAAGATTCTGTTAATGTTGAAATCGGAGTGGCTAACACTTGATCTACACGTATGACTTTGTGTAAACATTGCTTTAATGTTTTGACTAACTGCTCTTTGCCGAATTGCTCTTCAACCTTCTCAGCCTGCCAATCCAATACCTTATCCCATTCTTTTCTTAAAAGGGTTGTGACTAGATCCTTTGTTCCCTCGCTATTTAAGAATTTAATGATCTCTTTTTGAATTCTCTCGGTTAAATTGACATTTCCTAAAAACATTTGTAGCATGTTCCCAAGCATTCCGCTCCGTTCTTTTACAAAATCATTGACCATTCGATCAATCCGGAGCTCTCCTTCCACACTGGCAAAATAATCTCTCCCCTTTGCTAATATGTAGCCACTGATTTGCGGAATTTTCGAATCAATTTTTTCTAAAATTTCATCTGATAAAACCGTTTTAAGAGGGCGCTCTCTATATTTATCCATGAGCTGATCATACTTTTTCTCAAAAAAGGCATCTAACTCTTCTTTCAGCTTCATCTGACTATCTGTATAACCAATACGTTCCATCAGTTGTTCTAAACTTTCCTCACTTGTAAGGAACTTAGCTAGCTCTTTTTGAACAAGCTTCGTCATTTCTTGTTGAAAACTCTCATTCAAAAACTTTTTCTGAATACTTTCAGGTGTTAACAGATGTTGAACGACCATAATTCCCATTTGACTCGCAAGCTCATCCCTCCGTTTTGGGATGATTCCAGGAGTGAATGGCACTCTCCATTTACCAATATAAACAGCATTATATGGACGAAATAACATTTTTATTGCTAGGTGATTCGTAAAGCCTCCAATAACTGCCCCAATAATCACCATAAATAAAATCGTATAAAAAATACTCATCTCCATCTACCTTCCATCTTCATATAAGGAACCCTTCTAGGCACCAAATATCCGCATATATCATACATTACTCTATACCGACTCTTGCCTATTTTTCACTCTACCTAGCTTATTATATATGGAGCTACAAAGACGAGCAAATGAGGAATGCTTATGGCGTCTGCTTCTTATTTACCTATTACGATTGTACCCACGAAAACGTTTCAAGATAATCAAAATACTGTTTATTTGAGCAACTCTTTACTGAATCATTGGGGATTGAAACCATCTAACCAACTGAATCTCTTTATCGGAACAAAGCTCCTTCACATTCGAGTGGAACCACGAGCCATAGAAAAGGATGTGCTCCTCGTAAGTGAAGAATTCATGAGCAATCTACCGTTGCCAATTCAAGAGATTCGTTTTATGAGCCAATATGACCGGAGCCAAAGAACCCTTTATCTCGGCCCAGTTTTTGCCTTAGTTACAGAAATCCAGGAACAAGAAAATGGGCCCAATTTTCGTTCTATTCACTCCTTTTGTGAGGAGCTTCATTTTACCTCCAATATTGGTGGTGGATTTTTCTATGTTTTTCATATAAAAAATTTTTCGAATGATGAGATTGAAGGGTATTACTACGATAATGATGAATGGAAAAAAGGAAACTTTCTCCTCCCTAGTGTCATTTACAATCGAATTCATTCTCGGAATATAGAAGCCAGTTCTTTTTTTAAAAATAAAGTTAGTGAAATTGCCTTGCAACAAATTCCCATCTTTAATGAACGCTTTTTATCAAAGTGGGAGGTCCACAATCTTTTATTTGCCGAGGAACATTTGCACCCTTTCTTACCAGATACACAGATACTCAACTTTGATGTCTTACGCCTCTTTCTTGAAAAATATGACTCTGTATTCCTCAAACCAATCAACGGAAGTCAAGGACGTAATATTTTTCGAGTTACCAAAGCTGACAAGAACATTATCGTTCAGTCCTCTTCAGCAAGTGAAAAAGATAAACGAAAAACCTTTAATGATCTAGACGATTTTTTTGAATGGTTTGAAAAACGAAAACACACGATTTTCATTATCCAAAAGACGATTCCACTAGCAACTTTCGAAGGTCGACAGTTGGATTTTCGAGTCCTTTGCCATAAAAACTTTCAGGCAACCTGGCGAGTAACATCGATTATTGCAAGAGTTTCCTCCAAAACACAATTTGTCTCTAATCTCGCCCAAGGTGGAGAAATGTTGAAACCCGTTATTCCTTTAACCGCTCTATTTAACTATAAAACAGCACTTTCTCACGTCACATTCATGAAAGAACTCTCACTTGAAGTAGCAAATGTCATCAGTCAATCTACCGAAGGATTCGTTGGAGAATTAGGCATCGACATTGGCGTAGACGAAAACGGAAGATTGTTTATAATTGAAGTGAATTCAAAGCCATCAAAAAATGCAGAAGAGCAAAAGGCCAAAATACGCCCGTCTGCAAAAGCGATCTTTGAATATGGAACAGCACTTTCCTTTAAACAGATAAAAAGGAATGAAATGGGGGAGTAAAATGCTAACGCTTGGATTTATGACCTTACAACTAAAAAATGAGCACACCTATTTTACGGAAATAGCAGGACGTGCTCTTAAATATGATATCGAATGCGTCCGGTTCATTCCTGCAAGCATGGATCCTACGACTGAAATGTTTGAAGGAGAACTATATTCGCATCAGCAAAACCGATGGTTGAAAAAGAAATTCCCTCTGCCAGATGTACTATATGATCGCTGTTTTTACGGAGAAGATTTTCATTCGCGTCAATGTAAAGGAATCGTAAGTTGGCTCAAGAGTAAGGATAATGTTCGTTTCCTTGGTTACGGGTTGCCAAATAAGCTCGAACTATATGAGGTCCTATCTAATTCGAAACTTTCTGCCTATCTTCCGAAGACGGTAAAAGTAACCTCGCCACTAATGGTTCAAAGTCTACTACAAACATTTCAACGAATCATTCTTAAGCCAAGTAATGGCTCACAAGGGAACGGTGTTTATTATATTGAAATGCAAAAAAGGCATTATATCGTGAAAACAGATAAATTGGAGCAGCAAGTCTCTCGTGTCTTTGCTGATGAAGCCTTGTTACTTAATTGGCTTGAGCGACTCCTTAAGAAAAAGGAATTCATGCTCCAACCTTATTTATCACTAACAAATGAACAACACGAACCATTTGATATCCGTTCTCTTCTACAAAAGGATCGTAACGGTAACTGGATCACCGTTGGAAAAGGTATACGCCAAGGAAAAGTGGAAAGAATTGTTTCGAATTTAAGTGCCGGTGCTACTGTCATCGATTATGAAACATGGATACAATCTATCCCTGAGCAAAAACGAAATTTTATCAATGAAGAAATAAAGTTTATTTTAGAAAGCCTTCCCCATTTATTAGAAGAAAATTTTCATCCACTCTTTGAACTCGGAGTAGACATTGGAGTGGCAAAGGATCATTCCATTTGGATTTTAGACGTCAATTCAAAGCCTGGACGCAAGGTATTGCTTACTAGTCAGCCAGGGCTGCAGGATTATTTATACGAAAGTCCTCTACTCTATGCTAATACGATTATGGAAAGGAGCATACTAGAATGAAGAAACCGTATTTGATTGAATTTATCGATGATATGAAGAATACCGTTTATTATCCTCCAGAAATATCATTAGGGGAGATCAAAAGAATCGCTTATGGAACGTTTTCCACGAATGCTATTTGTGTTCCCCATCCAAATGGGAGAAATACAGTTGCCATAAGTCATGATATTGCGAAACGGATAAAGATGCCGAATCTTCAAGTCCAACTACATTTATTTTCCCATGATCAAACGTTGCATCTTGGTCCCCTTGTCGGGATCTTTACATCTGGATTCACTCCCTTCACTCTGAGGCCAATTGGCGAACGCTCCTTATTTTTTTCAAAGCTCCTTTCCGTTGAAAAATTCGTCGGGGCTCATGCGTACGTGTTTGGAGAAGAACATATTAATTGGGAAAATGGAACAGTTTTTGGCTACTTCTTTTTAGAAAATGGCTGGGAAACACTTGAAGTTCCCCTTCCTAATGTCATTTATGATCGCCTTCCCAATCGTCGCAGTGAAAAGAAAGCGCAACTATCAAATATAAAAGAGCGATTGCAAAAAGAATATTTAATCCCATGGTACAATCCTGGATTCTTTAATAAAATGGACGTTTATGAACGCCTTCATCAGGATGATCTAAGTTCGAAATATTTACCTGAAACACACCCTTTCACGTCTTTTTCGATGGTTGAAAGAATGCTAGCTGATTACGGTCATGTATTTATCAAACCAATGAACGGAAGTCTGGGACTTGGAATTCACCAAATCATATATGATCGAGAAAACAACGCTTATTATTGTCGCTACCGTGAAAAAGATGGTTCGAATAAGCTAAGGAAATACCCAACGCTTGAAGGACTATTCAAGCATGTATTCAAAAACCGCAAGCTTTCCACTATGCTTGTTCAGCAAGGAATCCATTCCATTCGAGTGGACAATTGCACAGTCGATTTCCGCATCCACACGAATAAGGATATGAAAGGAAATTGGCGCATAACCGCACTCGCCGGGAAGGTAGCTGGTCCAGGGAGTGTTACTACCCACATTAATAATGGTGGTGTAATAAAAACCATCGATGAGATTTTTGATACAAAGGAAGAACAAACGGGAGCTTTAAACAAATTAAAGGAAGCATCTCTTGCTCTTAGTCAATCATTGGATACTCATATGGAAGGGTTGATTGGAGAAATCGGCTTTGATTTGGGGATTGACCGGAAAGGAAACGTGTGGCTACTCGAGGCAAACTCGAAACCAGGAAGATCAATTTTCAAGCACCCTCAATTAAAGGATTTCGACCTATTAACAAGAAAGTTATCATTAGCTTTTTCTATTTTCCTAACAGAGAAATCTATAATTTCACCAGAGGAAATTATCACATGATTCTTTATTACGACCCAGATAAACAAATCTGGTTTCACACTGAAGCTGAGCAGGAATATACATTTGGGGTGGACGAAATTCCTGTTCCATACAGAAATAAGCCTAGTTCATCATCCATTCCTTTTCATTTAGGATGTAGGAAAAAAAATAATCTGGGACCCTTTGTGGGCATTTTAGCTGGTCGTAAAAATGAACGAAACATTATTGGGAACGGTCTCCTTTTTAAAAAGCTACAGGAAGAAATTCTTGAGCATGAGGGCATTTCGTTTGTATTCACTTTAGAGGATTTGGGAGACCAACAAGTAGATGGTCATCTTTACTTACCGTATAAGGAGCAGTGGTTACTAGTAAAGCTTCCCATTCCTCATCTCGTTTATAATCGACTTCCTTTTCGTAAAATGGAACAAACAGAGCAATTTCAATCTGCAATCAGACTCTTTCAACAAAAGGATGTCTGTTTTTTTAACCCATCTTTTTTAGATAAATTTGAACTCTATAAGATTTTCAGTGAGGATGCACGCTTAGGCCGATTTTTCCCTGAAACCATACTTATACAAGATCGACTTTCTCTTGAATCCTTTTTGGAACTATATAAGGACATCTATGTGAAACCCTCTAGTGCAGCAAAAGGAAGAGGTATTTATAGGATGATGAAGGATGAAAAGATTTTCGTCCAAGGGTTAAAACAGGAGCATGCCTTTTCCAACTTTGATGAGCTTTGGAATGAGTATAAGGCTAAATTAACGAAGAGGCCTTGTATCGCACAAAAAACCATTTCTCCTCTTTTACACGAAGGGAATCGTTATGATTTTCGAGTTCTAGCCCACTTTAATGGGGAGAAATACAAGGTTACTGGAATAGGGATTCGACAATCCGTTGAACAAAGTGTCACAACACATATTCCAAACGGTGGAAGATTGATTCCACAAGAAGAGGTTTTAAAAGATAAAGATAAGCAATTTATTCAAGAAGTCGTTCAGCGTTGCGGAGATATTTTAACAAAAGAAATTGGATTTTTCGGAGAGTTTTCCATTGATGCCGGTTTAACCGAAAACGAAGATTACGTCATTTATGAGATTAATTCCAAGCCGATGAGCTTTGATGAAAATGATATTGAGGAAGCTCGAGTTCGTCACTTGGTTCAATTATTTGGTTATTTTTTCAATTGAATATCGTCGGCATCTTTTCTTTTTTCATACGAAAGGTACAATAGCATTAGGGGAGGGAAATTATGATTACACATTTTCAGTACAAGCCTTTGTATGAGAATAAAGAGATGCCAGGATGGCATTTTTCATTTTACTATCAGAAGCAAAAGTATAACGGGATCTATTTTTCAGACGGTAAAATAGAATGGGCTTCAGACGAAGTTCCAAATGATGAAGAATCAATTATTAAACAAATTCATGAAATTATGTTGTTTCATGTCTATGATAAATGAGGAAGAGGAGGTGTCCAAAGCCTAGCTTTTGTGGGCATCTCTTTTTTTGATGATTTCAGCTTTAGGGAAGCACTCCATGAAGACACTATCCTTATTGAACTCGCAAATAATGTCCGCGTGCACGGTTCATAAAGACACTATTCTTAGTGATCCTGCATTTAGTGTCCACATGCAGGGCTCATGCAGACACTAATCTTAACCACCCCTCATTTAGTGTCCGCATGCTCGGCTCATGAAGACACTAATCTTCGTGAACTCCCAAATAGTGTCCGCATGCTCGGCTTATAAAGACACTAATCATAGTGAATACCCAAATAGTGTCCGCATGCTGGGCTCATGAAGACACTAATCTTTGTGAACTCCCAAATAGTGTCCGCATGCTCAGCTCATGAAGACACTAATCTTTGTGAACTCCCAAATAGTGTCTGCATGCTCGGCTCATGAAGACACTAATCTTTGTGAACTCCCAAATAATGTCCACATGCTGGGCTCATGCAGACACTAATCTTAACCACCCCTCATTTAGTGTCTGCATGCTCGGCTCATGAAGACACTAATCTTTGTGAACTCCCAAATAGTGTCCACATGCTGGGCTCATGAAGACACTAATCTTAACCACCCCTCATTTAGTGTCCGCATGCTCGGCTCATGAAGACACTAATCTTCGTGAACTCCCAAATAGTGTCTGCATGCTCGGCTCATGAAGACACTAATCATAGTGAACTCCCAAATAATGTCCGCATGCTCGGTTCATAAAGACACTAATCTTAACCATCCCTCATTTAATGTCCGCATGCTTGGTTCATAAAGACACTAATCTTCGTGAACTCCCAAATAGTGTCCACATGATATACCACAACTTTTCGTCCCTAAATGGTATTGAACTCCGTTTCGTTTACTCTTCTATAAAGACAATTTCATCATATCCGCACTGTGGACATTTTAATAGGTGTGGGCATTGGTGCTTTTCGTAATCATTCGGATAGCCATCTTCAAGCTTCATTAAATCGATTGGCATGTAGGGACTGTAATCATCATAATAGTCCATCACACGTCCACTATCCTCTAAAGAAGTACCGCACGACTGACATTCCTTTTGTAACTCTTGAAATCCATTGCATATCGGACATATTCCCATCCATTACCCCTCAATTTCTAATTTTTTTCGAGTAATACAAGTTAATAATAGTTTGTGTCCTTTTAGTGCAAGTATGAATTTTTCAGAACGGTGATTTATAAGGAAAATATTCCCGAGCCTCTTTTTTGAATAAATCATTCCAAGCTTTCCATACTAATGAGTACAGACAGCAAAACAACTTCTTAACCGATGGGTTAAACCAAGTACAGGTGGCAAGTAATTACTGACTCGTTTCAAGTAGCACTTACTTTCGTAAGCAACACTTACCCGTCGGTAAGCAACGCTTGCTCGCTGGTGCAAGTCCAGCTAACCCAACCAATAGACAAAAATTTCTGAAGGAGAGTGTTCAGCACATGGCAAACAACAGTTCTTCAAATTCATTAGTAGTACCAGGAGCACAACAAGCTCTAGATCAAATGAAGTATGAAATCGCAAGCGAATTTGGCGTAAAATTAGGAGCAGACACAACTTCTCGTGCTAACGGTTCAGTTGGTGGAGAAATCACTAAGCGCTTAGTTTCTCTTGCTCAAGGACAACTTAGCGGTGGACAATTCTAATTAATATAATTTGCAAAGTAACAATTTAATATGTGAAATGGCTATAGCCCCCTTCTAATGAAGGGGGCTTCTGAATGCTGTATTTTTTGTGATATTACTTTTCCATGTTCGAAAGCAGTGAATTGACAATGAAATACCCTAGCACCATTATGCTAGCAATTGCTAATGTAATGCTCATTTCTTCCATCATTAATGCCCCCTTTAGCTACTTCTCTGTTAAAAATATCACAGCTACATAGGGGGCCTCAGTGATAAAACGCAAACTTCTGTGACTAGATTATGAACGTTTTTTGAACAAATTACCCAGCCATGGACTGACCTTGCTGGAGCTGATACATTTGATAGTATTTTCCTTTTAACTCCATCAGTTCATCATGGGAGCCTCTTTCAACGATTTTCCCTTTATCTAAAACAATAATTTGATCAGCATTTCGAATCGTTGATAAACGATGCGCAATGACAAAAGTTGTTCTCCCCTTCTTCAGCACATCCATTGCTTCCTGAATAATGACCTCAGTTTCAGTATCAATGCTTGAAGTCGCTTCATCCAAAATCAAAATAGCCGGATCATACGCAAGGGCTCGAGCAAAGGAAATCAACTGTCGTTGACCACTTGATAACGTACTTCCTTTTTCAATTACAGGCTCATCAAAGCCTTTTTCTAGATTCATCAAAACCTTATCTGCTCCTACATCTCTCAATGCCTTCTCCACTTTTTCCCTTGAAATCGTAGGATCATTTAAGCTTACATTGGAAGCAATCGTTCCTGTAAAAAGATATGGATCCTGCAATACAATCCCCATATGCTTTCGTAAAGTCTGATGAGAAATGTCTTGAATATTGACACCATCAATCGAAATCGTCCCTTTTTGGCTATCATAAAAACGGAACAAGAGATTGATAATTGAGCTTTTTCCTGAACCAGTATGGCCAACAAGAGCAACGGTCTCCCCTTTTTTGGCTTCAAAAGTAATATCCTTTAAGACATACTCATTTTCCTTATAGCCAAAATGAACATGGTCGAACTTTACATTCCCCTTATATCGCGGGATGATTTCGTCACTTACATCGATTCCTTCCTCATCTAATAGCTTAAAGACTCGTTCCCCAGCAACCAATGCTTGCTCTAAGTTTGCTAACTGATTAACTACTCCTGTAACTGGTTGGAAAAGACGATTAATATAATCGACGAAAGCATACAGCATTCCCAGTGATAAAACCGTAGATGCATTTAGGGCTGCTCCTCCGAAATACCATATAAATGCAACAAAGATGATATTCCTTAGAACTCCGACTAAGTTGTGAGACGTTAAGGAATTCAAGCTTAACAATTTATTTTGATAATTAAAATGCTCTTTGTTCAATTTTTCAAATTCATCTTTAATTTGTTTTTCACGGTTGAAGGCTTGAATCACATTCATCCCCTGAATTGATTCATTGACCATCGCATTAATATCACTATTACGTGATCGTATTTGATGGTTATACTTCGAAGCATACTTTCGATAAACAATACTCCATATATAAAGAATCGGTAATAAAAGCAAACAAATCGCCGCAAGCTTTGCATTCAAGATAAACAGGGCAATATAAATCCCTGTTATATAAATGGCACTTGTAAAAAACGTCGCTAGCACGGTAACATACAACTCACGAATAGCTTCTGTATCATTTGTTATCCGCGCAACTACCTTTCCTGCAGGAACATTATCAAAGTATTTGATTGGAAGCTTTTGAATTTGTCCGAATACATCCTCACGCATTTTCTGAATAATTCTGTGAGCCGATTTCTGTAAGAAAAAGCGCTGCCCAAATTGAAAGAACGCTGCTACAATCAACACGCCAAAATAGATCGCTAGCAGTTGTACCATTCGAGGAACTTCAGGCTGATAAAATCGTAAAAGTTCTTCACCCTCAAGTACAGTTCCCGAATAGGTAGCAGATTCTTTTCCAGATGTAATTGTTATAGTTCCGTTCTCAAATGTCCTATCCCCATCAAAAACCACTTCGTCTTTTACAAAGATAAAGTCTCTGTTAATTTGGAGAATGCTTACCGGCTCCATTTTGACATCATCTGGTTCCATATATTGTTCTCTTTTATAAAAATGCCCCTGATATTCAACAGCATCCTTGCTATTTTCCGTTTCATACCAATTCGATTCAATTCCAAGTAAATGGTGATCAATTAATCGTTTGGCAATAAACGGCCCCGATAAATCAGCAGCAACCGATACTGTAAGCATGAGCAAAGCTGCAATAATCAATTTTTTATAAAGTAATGCGTAATCCACTAGTCTTCTGCCTGTGGACTTCGTTTCGAAATCACCTAGTTTTTTCATTTTGAAAACACCTAGTATTTTCATTTCGAAAATACCTCCTCTTCAGCTGCGGATTGAACTTGCTGTCTCTCGAATTGTTCCTTGTACCAACCATTTTTTCCCATCAATTCGTCATGTGTTCCTTCTTCTACAACAATCCCATTGTCAAGAACAACAATTAGATCAGCATGCTGAACGGCTGACATTCGATGTGTTGAAATAATAGTTGTTTTTCCACATCGTTCAGTACGAATGTTATCGATAATCTTTTTCTCCGTTTTTGCATCTACTGCAGATAAAGAGTCATCAAGAATTAAGATTTCCGGGTCTTTAATAAGTGCCCGAGCGATCGAAATTCTTTGCTTTTGACCTCCAGATAACGCCACTCCTTTTTCACCAACAAGTGTTTTTAACCCTTCAGGAAGCATTTCTAAATCTTTTTGGAAGTCAGCAAGCCTCATCGCCTTTTGGAGCTCTTCCTCGGTTGCTCCTGGTTTCCCAAATAGAATATTTTCCTTAACAGTTTTCGAAAAAAGAAAATGATCCTGAGGGACATACCCTAACCAAGCCTTTGTATTCTCCAATGATTGATGATGCAGTGGGATATCTGAAATTGCTAGCAGACCATCCCCAGTTGGGTATTCTCGCAACAGTTGCTTAATAAAAGTCGTTTTTCCACTACCTGTCTTACCAACAATACCGAGAGTTTCTCCTCTATCTACATGAACCTTAATATTGTTTAGATTATCTACCTTCGAGGATGGGTAGCGGAAAGTAACCTCTTTAAACTCAATTGAGTTAGGTTCCTCCACTTTAGCTGGCTCTTCCGGATTTTGTACATCCGCTTCATAGGCCAATGTTTCTTGTACCCGATCTAATGAAGCATTTCCTCTTTGCATAATATTTATCAGTTCACCAATAGCAAACATTGGCCAGATCAGCATTCCTAAATACACATTAAAAGAAACAAGCTCCCCTAATGTAATGGTTTGGTGAAAAACCAGATAAGCACCATAGCCTAACCCAATGATGTAGCTTATCCCGACTAACACGTGTATCGTCGGATCGATGAATGAATCAATTTTAGCCACTTTCACATTCTTTTCGTATACATCCTCAGTCAACTGATGGAATAATTGCTCATCCGCTCGTTCTTGCACATATGCTCGAATGACTCGAACGCCTGCGACTGATTCCAGAACCCTGTCATTGAGTTCCCCGAATGCATCCTGTGCTTCAGTAAAACGTGTATGGATTCTATCGCCGTAAATTTTCATTAACCAAGCCATGATCGGCAATGGCAAGATTGCCGCAAGAGTTAGCTTCCAGCTCACGAAAACGGCCATTGTCGTTAAAATCGTCAGCATAAATGCCGTTGAATCGACTAAAGTTAAAATTCCAAAACCAGCTGTTATGGAAATAGCTTTTAGATCATTAGTCGCTCTTGCCATTAAATCCCCCGTCCGATTTTTCTCAAAAAACGTCGGTGTCATTTTGAGCAAGTGTTTCATAAATCTTGAACGAAGCTTCCTTTCCACGAGGTATGCCCCACCAAAAAGTTTATAATGCCATACGTACGTAATGCCGTAAGATACAATACTAATCAGTAAAAAGATCCCAATATACCAAAAAACTCTATCCCATGTCATAGTACCGATATGAATATCATCAATTGCCATTCCTACAAGTCTAGGTGGCATAACATCTAATATTCCTACAAAAATAAGTAATCCAATTGCCACCGTGTAGCGTTTCCAGTATTCTTTAAAAAACCAACTAAGCTTCCCTAATATTGAAAACAAAGAAGTCATCTCCTTTCATCTGTCCGAACTTCACTAACCGCCTTCTAGCTCCACTTTTGTTACTTCCTTTCTAATTTTGACCAACATCGTCATGACCTCCTTATAAATTTTGTCAATCTATAGAAAACGAGTTCTAACTCGTATTTCTCCTTTAGGGATCAAAAAAAGACATATCGAATATTGCGATATGCCTTCCTTCATATAGACAGCACACGCTACGGAATAAACGTAGACCTGTGCCAAGAATTTAATTAGATAATATTTTTATCCAAGGATGCTAGGTATGGTTACGTTGTGATCATATTTAGTTATCTTAGGTATATGCTTTCTTACAATCATGTTCGTAACCTCCTATCTCATTTCATATTTTTTCCACTTTGTTAGCTTATCATCGTTGGAATTGAAAGTCAATTCCTATTTTTCAAACAAGTATTAATCTACATAAACCGCCGTCCCATAAGCAATAATCTCAGATGCCCCTTGCATCACGGCTGAGCTTGCCAACCTCATCGCGATAATCGCATTGGCTCCTTTTGATTCAGCATCTTCCACCATCCGAGCGATCGCTTGCTTTCGAGCTTCTTCCATCATTTCTGTGTACTCTTTAATCTCACCGCCAACAATCGTTTTTAAGCCGGCAAGAATATCCTTCCCAATATGTTTTGAATGAATTGTACTTCCTCTTACAAATCCCTTTAGTTCTTTCACTTCTTTTCCCGGTACATAATCAGTAGTCACGATAATCATGTTCATTCTCCTCCTCTTTCTCCTTCATTCGCTCCACTATTAATAATATGAAGAGTGTGGCACAGGCTAATCCATAAATAATGAAGCTGACGATTGCTGCTGTCATGTGAACAAAAAGCAAAATGATCCCTAATATTTGCCCAATAACAGCTATCAAAATAAGAAACTGCTTCCTTTTCCCCATTGGTCTCAGTCCTTTGACAATTGATCTCTAACGTGCTGCACTCGATTCTTGAAGTGTAGAATTTTTTATTTGCTCCTCAGCATTCGTAAGTTTTGGAAGTGTGATCATATAAAAAATTCCTACGAGAACCAAGCATCCCCCAACGAGCCAATAAATCATTTCAATGGATAAAATGGTGGGGAAACTAACCGTTATAAATCCAAGGGTTAACGATTGCGCTAACATCATAAGTGGATTCATCAAGCCCTGCACTCTTCCCATCATTTTCGGATCGATTATACTCGGCAACCACCCGCCAATTCCCACATTCACAAATGGGAGACCTAGTGCCGCAAAAAATAAGACAATCATAAAGACAGTAATGTTATTTGGCAAAGAAGCCGTAATGATGATGCTACCTGTTAGTAAAAGCCCAATATTAATTAACTGATAAAGCTTCAATTTTTGACTAAGCAATGATGCGACAAAACTGCCTATTAATACGCCAACTCCAAAAACGATACCAATGACAATCGATAACTCTTCATATGTTTCAGGAGCAAGCTTATATTTAAGAATGAAGACCGGCATTACCGAGAATCCTCCATTTACTACTCCAAAGACAATGAAACCAATCATTAGATTTTTTAAAAGCTTATGCTTCATCATATACAGGAAGCCAATTTTAAAATCCTCGAGGATCATCTTGAACTTCAAATCCTTCAAACGATGCTCTCCATTTGGAAGTCGTACTTCCCTTTCTATTTTACATGCCCGAATTAAGAGAGCACTTCCAATAAAGGAAAGAAAATCAACAATAAGCGCCCCATAGATTCCGACAGACCAATAAGCGAAAATTCCTAATCCGTTTCCAAAAAGCATAAACAAGCTTCCCACTAACTGATTGAGTCCAGCAGCAGTCGTGTAGTTATCCTCTTTAAGGATTCCTTGAACAATTCCATTCTCAGCTGGAAAAAAGAATTTCAGCACCGCGCTTCGCAAAAATAAGACTACGAAAATTAACGGCATCCAGCCTATATAAATGGTTATGATTAATGACAAGGATAAGAGCGCACTTATCCAATCACAATAATAAGCAATTTTTTGCCGATCCATTCGATCTGCCAATACTCCGACGATAAAAAAGACTGCTAATGTAGGCAAGGAAAACATGAGCTCCGTAATGGTTGCATACGCTGGCTGGTCAGTGAAACGATCCAGCAAATAAAACATAAAGGCTGTCAGCCCAATCGTACTACCTAGTTGAGAAGTGAAGTTCGCTAAAAATAACTTCGTAAAATTTCGATTCTGAAAAATTTCTTTGAATTTTCCCATTTGATATATTCTCCCATCTCTCTATGTTAGCTATATCTTACGGGATATTTTTCCAACAATTAAGAGACTGATGATGGTTTCCTTCTCCGTCTTAGGTCTGATCGTCTATAGTGTCTTTTCCCTAATTAATTCATTAAACCTCTCTATTGATGCTTCCTCATCTGTACTGCTAAAAATCCGAAAATACTCATCATCCAAAATCCGATAATGCTGGCTAAGAATATTTTGCTGTAGAATGAAGCCTTCCTGTTTTAGCACTTCTTTCCACCAAAGCTTTCCGCCCATCGTCTTTTCCTTTCGATAATCAATTCCGTCCCTTGCAACTGTTTCTAGCACCTCTAATGGTTCATTTCCGAATAAAAATTGCACCGTTTCTGTTTCTCGAAAAAGAGCGCAGATCGTAACAACCGTTGGCCAATTGGCATACATTCTACCTTTTTCAATTTGCACCAAAGTCTTTTTGGATACACCGACAATCTCGGACATTTTATCTTGTGTATATCCTGCTTCCGTTCGAATAAGACGTAGTTTTTCAGATACTTTTAAAATAATTTCCTCACGTGTCAATCCATCGTCACCCTTTATATGTAGAATTGGTGTAAATTTACACTTTATACCATCATTATACAAGCAATCGATAAAAACTACTACCCTAAAGGAAATTTCCTATTTGAACCTTTTTTGAAAAAAGCAAACATAAGATTATAGAAGGACTAAAGGAGGTTGGGCCATGTTTACGATAAAAGGTGATAATGAGATTGAACTGCAATTGTTGCAGCCTTTTCACGCTGATGAATACTTTCAATTAGTGGAGAGAAATCGATACTATTTACGCGAGTGGTTGCCTTGGGTTGATGAAGTACGTTCACCGTCAGACACTTATTTCCTTATCCAAATGGGACTAAATCGATTTTTGGAAAACAATGAGCCCAATTTTGGAATACGTTTTAGAGGAGTATTAGTAGGTAATATCGATTTTCATGATATCAATTGGTATAATCGACAAACTCAATTGGGGTACTTCCTTTCCCAGAATGCACAAGGATATGGAATTATGACGAGGTCCGTTCAAGCTATCATACATTACGCTTTTAGAGAATTAGACCTTCACCGAATCGAGATCCGTTGTGGAGAAAAAAACCGAAAAAGTCGCGCTGTTCCTGAACGTCTTGGTTTTACATATGAAGGTTGCCTTCGTGATGGTGAATATTTGCATGGGCATTTTCATCATATATTCGTGTACAGCATGCTCACACATGAATGGAACAGAAAATAATAGGCTAGTAGAGTTTTAAAAATGAACGGGAGTGGCAGCTTATTTATGAGGACACACTCTTATGTCAATGCTTCATTATGTTCTCATTAGTACGTGATGAAAGACAACTATTCCATGATTCTAATCAAACCTTTCCACATTACCACTACATAAATCATACAGCCATTTTCCTTGTAAGAATACCTAACCCACAGCCCTTGTTTCACCTAATTTTATAGGTATTTACTGCTAAAAACAGCAAATTTGTTCATATTACTCTTCGTTTATAATAAACTATAGGTAACATCTTTTTCACAACCGAAACGTTTGACTGTATGGTTTTGTTTCCTTATAATTTTAATTATAAGTTTAGGATTGAGGTGGTATGATGGGGCTGTCTATCGTATTGGCGAACTAGCAAACTTAGCCAACTTATCAAAGAGAACCATTGATTACTATACTAGTATTGGTCTTTTAAAGGCACAACGCTCAAAATCAAATTATCGGATATACACACATCAAGATCTAGAGGATTTGAAGTTTATTGAAGAATGCAAGAATCTCCATATTCCTTTAGAAGAGATTAAAAGAAAACTAGAAATGAAGAAGTTAAAAGAAGTACATGAAGGGGAATTAAAAAAACATATCCAATCAGTAACCCAGCAAATGAAGCAGCTACAAACAGACCTAAACGTTCTGATTCCTTTGTTTGAGAGTCTCGAATCTGGCCAGGTCGAAAGCTATTCCAAATTGCTCAATACTGAAAGTGAAGTGTTGCTAAAATCCCTTTCCGAATTAACAAGTTAAGAAAATCAAAAACATTTTTTAAATTATCGGGAGGTGACTCCTTACTCGTATTTTGCGAGATAAGGAAACTTATTTGGACATATTTAACTTGGTTTTGTTAGCCATTTTGATTGCTTTTACGGCATTTTTTGTCGCTTCAGAATTTGCGATCATTAGGATAAGAAGTTCAAGAGTAGATCAATTGATTGAAGAAGGCAGCAGAGGTGCCATTGCTGCGAAAAAAATCATTACTCATCTTGACGAATACTTATCGGCTTGTCAGCTTGGAATTACAGTTACAGCGTTAGGAATTGGTTGGTTAGGAGAACCAACTATTGCAGAGATGCTTGATCCTCTATTAGAAGATTTATCTATTGCACCTGCACTGTCCCATGTAATTTCTGGCGTTATTGCGTTTGTGTTTATCACATTTCTCCATGTTGTCGTTGGTGAGCTTGCTCCTAAAACAGTTGCGATTCGTAAAGCTGAAAAAGTAACTTTGTTTGTGGCAAGAGCACTCATTTGGTTCTATCGCTTGTTCTATCCATTCATCTGGGCGTTAAATGGATCTGCTAGAGTGATCGTTGGATGGTTTGGACTAAAACCTGCGAAGGAAAGTGAAGAAGCACATTCTGAAGAAGAACTTCGACTCATTTTGTCCGAAAGTTATAAAAGTGGTGAAATTAACCAATCAGAGTTTAAGTATGTAAATAAAATTTTTGAATTTGACGATAGAATCGCAAAGGAAATTATGGTTCCTCGAACGGAAATCGTTTCATTATCAAAGGATGATACGATTAAAACGTTCATCGAAGTTATGTATGTTGAAAAATTTACTCGCTATCCTGTCATTGATGGCGATAAGGACCATATTATTGGTTTAATCAACCTAAAAGAAGTGATGACGGATTTATTAAATCATCCAGAAATTGCTACTCAATCATTAGCATCCTATATCCGCCCAATTATTCGCGTAATTGATACTGTACCGATTGGTGATCTGTTAATCAAAATGCAGAAGGAACGTATTCATATGGCGATATTAATGGATGAATATGGTGGTACATCTGGGCTTGTAACTGTTGAGGACATTATCGAAGAAATCGTTGGTGAAATCCGAGATGAATTCGATATGGATGAGATTTCTGAAGTCAGAAAAATTAGTGACGACCACTATATTTTTGACTCCAAAGTATTAGTCAGTGAAGTAAATGACTTACTTGGACTTGAAATTAATGATGAAGATGTTGACACCATTGGTGGTTGGATATTAACAGAGAATTTCGAAGTGCAAGAGGGAGATTCTATCATCAATGATTCCTATGTATTTACGATTCTTGAAATGGAAGAACACCATATTAAATACCTCGAAGTGACAAAGTTAGAAGAAGAGACAGTACAGGACATTAAAAATATACCCTTAACCAATTCTTCTATCGTCTCATAAGTCTCATCCCCCATTCGTTTGGGGGATGATTTTTTTTACCCCTTAAACATTCGAATGAAACATTCCTCTTCAATATATTTTATTTTCACCTCATAATTTAGCAAATTATGGTTAACCTATGTTCGTATTACATTATGAACAAAAGGAGAGAACACGTTTTGAAGAAAATAGGAATAATTTTGATGAGCTTGATGGTTGGGTTGACCTGGTATCCGGCTCAATTTGCACAGGCTGCCCCTGAAAAACATGATCATGAACATAAAATGGAGCATCATCATAAACAACACCACAAATTGCTTGAACGTGAACAAGTAAAAGAATTAGAAGACAAAGGATACACGAAAGCCGATATTTTTAGGGCAGCTATGCTAAGTAAGAAGTCGAATAAGAAAATTGATGAAGTACTAGATATACATAAAGAAACACAATCTTGGGAGAAAACAGCTGAGAAGCTCGGTGTTGATAAAGAAGAATTAGAGCGTATAGAATCGATGATTCAGTGGAAGGAATTTGTAAAAAACAATGAACCTGCAGTAAAAGAATACTTAGCTAGCTATACGAACAAAAAAACCGAAGAAATTGATGCTTACATTAAAGACGGTTTACATTTGCGCTTTCTAATTGGTGCGGCAGCCCTTGCAAAGGTAAGTGGCAAATCATTAGATGAGATCGTCGCCTTGAAAAAAGACGGAAAATCCTTTCATGATGTTCTCGATACTTTAGATGTCAATATGGAGGACCTTCATAAGGAATTAAACAAATTTAAAACAGAAGCACAACAAAGTGTAAACGAAAATAGTAGCAATTAGATGGAAAAGGCTGTTCCAAAGTCGTACTTTGAAACAGCCTTTTCTTTGGCTTATCAATCATCAATGTCCTTATCAAATACAAGGACATACGTTTTTCGATCGTTTTCGTAGGTAACCGCAACTGATATAACGGTTTGAGCTACATCACCAATGGCTACAGTAGCACTATTTGTTGTTTCGATACCATCAATCGTCAACTCTGCATCATTTTCCTCAGGATTTCCTTCAATTGTTACACTAGTAACATCAGTATCTACTGCAATATGATAGGTGTACTCTTCTGAAGTAAAAGAATTGTCCCAAGTCCCATCTGATATTGTTAAATTGCTTAGGTTTGCTTTTGTCTGTTCTTCCACTTCTGTGCCAAAGCTACCTGACATAGTAGGCATTGTCCTATTATTTTGTGATTGTTGGGGCGAATCAAGACGATCTGTTTGATTACTATTGTCCGGGTTTTGTATCGGTGTCTTCTCCTCATTAACTTTGGAATCCGGATTTTGTTTCTGCCCCTCTATATCTTTATCATTGGAATTGTTTTTTTCTTCTGCTCTATTAATTGTAATTTGATATGTTCTCTCTGCACCATCTTCTGCCGTTACGACAATGCTTACAACAGAGTTACCGACTGGAAGCTCCATTGTATACCCTTTTTCACCAATGACATCCCCATTAATTTTTGCAGTAGATGTCTCAGCAGCTACTTTTGGTTTGATTGTGATGTTACTAATCTTGGAATCTACGTTTACATTATAATGAGTAACAGCCGGTTCAAACGCAAGCTCTCCGCTAGATAACATTATGTTCGCTAATTGGTTGTTATCATTTGGTGCCCGAATAACTGTTAAGGTATAAGTGCTAGTTTCGGTACCATTGGTTACCACAATGTGAAAAATATTCTCTCCTGTTTCTAGAGGGAGAACCGTTTCGACTCCACTTTCTACTATCTCCCCATTAATGGTTACAGATGATGTCTCATCCTTCGTTTCGAGTCTTAAACTCATACGTTCAACTTCATTTGACACATTTGCCGTGTACGAACTCACATCAGATGAAAAAGTTTGATTCAACTGAAATTCTGAAATGGTTAATGACTTTAGTTGAACGGTGTTTTCAACTAAGGATATTTCTTCCGCACTTGAATGAAGGAGCGGATATGGATAAATATTTGCGAATAGAATAATGGTTCCAACGGTAATGACTTTTGCCCTTTTCTTTAATTTCATATTGAGTCATCTCCCCCGATTTATACCTCTGGAGTTTTATCGTGTTTTCTCATTAATACGGATAACACAATCCAAGCAACAACCAATAAAAGAGATAACCCATCCAAGATGACACCTACTACTCCATTTTCAAGGTTTCTTAAAAAGGAAGTAGAGCCAGACAGTCTTTCAAAATTCCCGTTAAGGTTCGTCATCTCTCCATTTTGTGGAAATTGTGGTTGCTCTGTATTTGCAACTGTTCCTGAAGTATCTCCAGTAGTGCCTTCCTGGTTCATTTGAGGCGGCATGCCACCACCATTCATTCTTTCCATTCTACCTTGAAAATTTTGTTGACCTCCTGTTTGGGTGTAATTAATAATTCCAACAGTTGATTGCACGATAAGAAATGCCAACGCTAAAATACCAACCCATTTTTTTGCTTTTTTCAAATCAATCTCTCCCAACATTTTTAATTGAAGCTAACCATCTAAGCATTCGTCAGATGGTTAGCCATACATTGTATTATTCCTGCCTTAAAGCAAGGATTGGATCCAGCTTCGAAGCTTTATTGGCAGGGAACACGCCAAAGATAATTCCAATAGCACATGAAAATAAAAAGGAGAATAAGGCAACGTTCAATGAATACGAAATCGTCATACTAGCGAATACCTCAAGCCCCTTTGATACACCGTATCCTAGAAGAATTCCGATTAAGCCACCAATCATACTTAATACGACAGCTTCAATAAGGAACTGTAACAATATGGACTTTCTTTTCGCACCAATGGCTTTGCGAATTCCAATTTCCTTAGTACGTTCTGATACCGATACAAGCATAATGTTCATAACACCTATTCCGCCGACAAGTAAGGAAATACTCGCAATTCCTCCTAGCATGAGTGTCATCGTATCAGACACAGAACTCATCGTCTCCATTAAATCTTCTTGGCTAGAAATAGAGTAAGCATCACTCATATTTGGAAATAAAGTTGTCATGACTCCTTGAACCTGTAATTTCGCAAAATTGACAGAATCGCTATTTTCCGCGTTCAAATAAACAGTCCCAATAGTTGTATCCTGAATTAATCTTTGGGTAGTAGATAGTGGTGCAATAATGACACTATCTCCACTTGAACCTAGTGAACTACCTATCGACTGTAATACACCGACCACTTTATAAGAGACTCCATTTATTTTGACGCTTTCATCAAGAGGATTTGCTCTAGGAAATAAAGTGTCTGCTGTGTCAGCACCTAGCACAACAACTTTTTGTCTTAATTCATCATCCATGTCTGATAAAAAGCGACCTTGACTTAGTGACAATCCCCTTACAGATAGGTAGGAGGAAGTAGTCCCAGTAATCGAAACCTGGGCAGAGTTTTCACCATATTTCGCCAACACTCTTCCAGAAACAATTGGTGCCACTTCTGCAATTGTATTTAATTCCTCAAATCGCCCTAGGTCATCTTCTTCCAGTTGTACAGAGTCCGTATCTGTTACACTGAGTGTTAATAGATTTGTTCCAAGGCTTCCGATTTCGTCTGTAACAGATTTTGAGGAACCTTGTCCGACTCCGACCAATGTAATGACTGATGCAACCCCAATAATAATCCCAAGCATTGTTAGGAAAGAGCGAAGTTTATTGTTTCTGATACTCTTTAAGGCCATCTTGATAGATTCTATTAGGTTCAAACCAGTCACCTCCATTTTCATACAATTGTCCATCATGGATTCGTACAATCCGCTTTGCTTGTTTTGCTACTTCTAAGTCATGGGTAATCAGAACAATGATATGTCCTTTTTCGTTTAATTGTTTCAGTAGTTGTAGCACATCATTACTAGTCTTACTATCCAATGCTCCTGTAGGTTCATCAGCAAGAAGGACTGTTGGATCCCCTGCAAGCGCTCTTGCGATAGCAACCCTCTGCTGTTGTCCACCTGAGAGTTGAGTAGGTAAATGGCCCCATCGGTCTTCCAATCCTACTAATTTCAGACAGGATAAGGCTTTTTCTTTCCGATCCTTTGCACTCAATCCCCTATATATAAGCGGAAGTTCCACATTTTCAAGAGCTGTTAGTTTGTTTAAAAGGTTAAAGTTTTGAAAAATAAATCCTATTTTTACATTACGAATCGTTGCTAGCTCATTATCATTCATTTTGGCAACATTCTTACCTTCGATTAGATATTCTCCAGAGTCAGGTTTGTCGAGACAACCAATCATGTTCATGAACGTAGATTTTCCTGAGCCGGATGGGCCAATGATGGAGATAAAATCCCCATCATTGATATGCAACGAGACATCCTCTAGGGCATGAATCGTTTCCCCACCTAGTTCATAGGTTTTTGTTAGATTTTTTATTTCAATCACTGGTTGGGTCATTATTGATTCCCCCTGCCTGCACCGCCAGAGAATCCTTGTCCTCCAGTGCCACCACTAGGGAGGCCTTGAATAACTTGTCCTCCTCCAGCACCCGGGAAGCCTTGTCCTCCATTACCACGCATATATCCTTGAGCTTGGTTATTGGAATTAATGGTCACTGCGAGCTGAACAAGTTGCCCTTCCGATAATCCAGAAACAATTTCGATGTTTTGATCATCGTTAATTCCTGTCTCGACAACTTGCTGTGTTGTAGCCTCTGAATTATCACTTGTTTCCTGGACAATGACATATTTTTCATCCCCATTCACGCGAACAGATTCAATCGGAACATACAGAACACCCTCTTTGCTTTCTGTTGTGATGGTTACTTCAGTTGACATTCCAATTAATAAGTCTTTTGGGTCCTTAAGCTGTACATTCACAATAAAGCTAGATACTCCATTAGTTGATGTTCCCTCCTTCGAAACGGCAGTGACCGTTCCTTCGAACGTTTCGTCTGGGAAAGCATCAGCCGTAATTTCAGCAGTTTGTCCTTCTTTGATACTTGAGATATCAAGCTCATCCACACTAATGGTAGTTTGTAGTGTTTCATAATCTGTTATATGGCCAACCACTTGACTTAGCTGAACTCGACTTCCATCTTCAATATCTAGTGAGGTAATCGTACCAGCATGCGGAGCAGTAATCGGGTCACTTCCATCTGTAAAAGTAACTAGTTCGTCTCCTTCTTCTACCACGTCATTCACTCCGACTAAAACCTCATCGACAATGCCTTCTGATTCCGAAGAAATATCTGAACTGTTAATAGATGAGACCGAGCCTGAACCGCTAACCTGAACTTTTATGTCTCCTTTTTGAACAGTGGTCGTCATAACTTGCTGTTCTTCTAAAGGAGCAGCTGTTTTTTTACTTTGATAAAACCAAAGGCTCCCACCCACGATAACGACCAAGATGACGCCAATCCAAATCCATTTTTTCATTGTTTTTCCTCCTATAAAAATCAAAAAATTAAGTATTAGACCTTTTTTTAGGGCGAAGCTATGCCGAAATTGTCGGTTAGCTCGCCCCGCCCGCATCCATCGGTATCCTAATGTTTAAGAACTGTTCTTTCCGTTCTGACCTCCAATTTTTCATTCCTAGCTTTCTTCCAATACTGAAACAAGGGTACTCTTCCCCTCCAACGATCAACTCGTTGGAATATTGCTTGTCAACTTAACTTTCACCTTTTTCACTTCACTGCCACTATAAATCTTCAATTCCACCTCATCACCAACGTTGAGTTCAGTATAAAGATATTTTCGTAGATCGTTTGTCGTTGTAACCTCTTGATCATTGATGGCCACAATGACATCCTGGACACTAATCCCAGCCTGACCAGCAGCTGAATTAGGATCCACATACGTAACCACTGCTCCACCTTTTACATCCTGTGGAAGGCTCTGTAGATACTGTTGTGGGATTTCTTCAAGACTTGCAAGACTAACTCCTAAATAAGGTCTACTAATCTTTCCTGTTTGAATGATTTCATTGACAATCGGTACAACATCATTACTTGGGATGGCAAACCCTAATCCTTCCACCCCACTCTCGGAAATTTTCAAACTATTAATCCCGATGACTTGTCCTTGTGTGTTCATAAGTGCTCCACCGCTATTTCCTGGGTTAATCGCGGCATCAGTCTGAATGACATTTAATTCCCATTCTCCAGCAGACGTGGAAACAGCAATGTCTCGATCGACTGCACTGATAATTCCTTGAGTAACTGTGCGTGAGAATTCAAGTCCAAGAGGATTTCCGATTGCTAGAACCTGTTCCCCTGCTCTTAAAGAAGACGAATCTCCAAACTCAAGAACTGTGTCTGCATATTTCGAATCAATTTTTAAAACAGCCAAGTCCGTTAGCGCATCCGCTCCTATTAATTCAGCCGTCGTTTTTTCCCCAGTATGCAGAGAAATCTCAATTTCTGAAGCTCCCTCAATTACGTGATTATTTGTCACAATATAAGCTTCATTACCGGACTTCTTAAAAATCACCCCTGAGCCTGAGCCACTCTCAACTGCCTCAGTAGATCTTGAAAATGGGTTGCTCTGCTGTTGCATGTTCACAATCCCAACAATGGCTGCAGATGATTTTTCTACGATATCTGCAATTGAATTACCACTATTTGATGTAGAAGTAGAAGTTGGAACAATATTAACTTCTTTCTCTTTGTTCGTTGCTACTTCCTCCTGTGCTTGGACTGGTTCATATAGCTTTTGAAATACGTCAGTATGAGGGACAACCGTCATCGTTAATACGGAACCAACCACACCAGCAGCGACCATTCCTGAAAAACTTTTTATAAAATTTCTAGGCTTAGATTTTTTTGTAAGCATTTCTTCTTGAACTTGTTCTTGAACTTCCTCGTGAACTTGTTCTTCAATTTTTTCTAAATCTGACATTGTTACTTTCCTCCTCGTGTTCCTTATGTTCTAATCCTATCCAACAAATGTGAACAAAAAATGACTAAACCTTTAAGAAGGTTAGAACAATTAGGGAAGAATCGTTAAAAAATTGATTTACATGTTTCTAATTTTTCTTCAATCCAAAATAAAGCTCCCTGGACAATTCATTTATCCAGGGAGCTTCTCATATCTATCCACTTTTATAATTGCTAGATTTTCCTTACCTTAATATTTTCAACCTGATGATTAATGCCTTTTTCGATAATAATATCGGCTCGAAATTTGGTTGGTAGGATGTTATTTTCTAGATTTACTTTATTTATTCGATTCCAAATATCAGTTGCAATTTCCTCTGCTTCGTTATCAGATAGTCCTGCAAATCGATGAAAATATGATTCAGGTTGAGCAAATGCCGTTTCTTTTAAAACTTTAAATCTTTCTAAATACCATTTTAAAATATGATTTTCTTCTGCATCCACATATATCGAAATATCAAAGAAATCCGATACAAATCGACTTGGAATACTATCCCCTACTTGTTTTGGAGTTTGCAAAACATTTATACCTTCAACAATGATAATATCTGGCTGACAAACATCAATGTATTCGTTTGGAATAATGTCATAGTGGAGATGGGAATATACAGGTGCTTGGACACGTGGATTTCCAGACTTAATTTCAGTTAGAAATTCAATTAACCCCTTTAAATCATAACTCTCCGGAAACCCTTTTTTGTCAGATAGACCCTTTTCCTTGAGCACATCATTTGAAAATAAAAATCCATCTGTAGTGACGATTTCTACTTTCGGTTTTTCCGGTAAATTAGAAAGTAATGATTGAAGGATCCGTGATGTGGTACTTTTTCCGACCGCTACACTTCCCGCAACTCCGATAATAAATGGTAAGTTCTTTGTATCTTTCTTCAAAAATTGATTTCTAACCTTATGTAATTGTTTCATTGCTTGGATATTGAACGACAAATACTGAATAAGTGGTAAATAGATTTTATTAATTTCCTCATTCGTCAGGTTTCCGATTGTCCCCTGTAGTTTCTTAATTTCTGATTTTGTTAATTGAAACGCTGGACTGGAATGCAAAGTTGCCCATTCATCTCTTGATAAAGATATGTAGGTAGAATGTTGTTCAGTGGTCATATATAAACTCCTGACGGCATGATTTGATCTAGCTTCTCCAAAAATTATGCACTTTCATATTAAAAATATCCAGTATTATTCATTCATTCCAATATTAAAAGACCAAATCTGCTACGATTTGGTCTACTAGTTGCTATTCGTTTTTCTCATATGGAATGTGAATGATAAATTTCGTTCCTTTTCCTTTTTCACTAAACACTTCAATCGTACCATTGTGTAGATTAATTAATTGCTTCACAATCGATAAGCCCAAACCAAACTCTCCATAAGGGTTGTTCGTCCTTGAGATGTCAGCTTTATAGAAACGATGCCAAATTTTTTCAACCTCTGCTGAATCAATGCCAATCCCAGTATCTTCAATTTCAATCACTGTTTGATTACTCTCCGCTCTACCTCTCAACCAGATGGTTCCATCGTCTGTGAATTGAATGCTATTTTTCGTGATGTTAATCAATATTTGAATAAGTCTATCATAGTCAGCAAAAACAAAGACATCTTCATCCACATCAACTTCAAGCCGATCATTCTTTTCATCAGCCTGCAAATATAGCTGTTCTTGAATAATCTCAAAAACATCTGACAACTGAATATCTTCTTTTCTCAATGTAATTTGATTTGATCTGATTTTGTCATAATCAAGATTTTCATTGACAAGGCGAATGAGACGTTTCGTTTCCTGGCTAACAAGATTAATGCCTTTTTCTTTTTCCTCGTCAGCAATCATGCCATTTTTCAAACCTTCAACCACACCACTAATAGTGGTTAATGGTGTTCTTAATTCATGTGACACATCTGACATGAAATTCCTCCGTCGATTTTCAAGACTCTCGATTTCTTCTGCGCTCTCATTCAGTTTTTTCACCATATGGTTAAAATCCTTAGCTAGTTCCCCGATCTCATCGAAATCGGAAGGCGGCAATTTCACTGAATAATCACCTGCAGATACCAAGGAGGTTGCTTCTTGTATTTTCTTAATTCGATTCACGTGGAATTTTGATAAAATCCAACTCGGAAGTATAGAGATCACAAATGCTAATAACACAGTTAAAAGCAAATATTGATTAATTTTCGTGATCATTTCTCTCGAACCACTTATGGGCGCCGTTAAAAATATTCCGCCGACCAAAGTATCTTGAACAATATAGGGCATCGCAACAAACGTAACATCCTGATCAGAATGCTTCATTCTATTTTTTACGACCACTGTTTTCCCCTTGGCAATATCAGCCAATGCCTCGTCTGCCAGCTTAATATCCTGAGCATAAGGTCCAGCTGGATAAATAATATTTCCCTGCTCATCAAAAAGATTGAAGCTGATGTTTCTTCCATTTAAGACTGTCCCATATTGATTGAGAACACGAACAGATGGTGTTGCACTGGTTGCAATATCTTCAAGTATATTTTCTCCATAGGACTTGAGTTCATCGACCTTATTTTGATAGACGAGCCCCTCTACATAATGGGCAAAAACCAAACTAAGGATCAAAAATGCCACCAAAAGGACACTCATATGACTAAGCAATTGTTGATGTAAATATTTAATCTTCACTCGCTTGGAACGTTTCATCAAATTTATATCCTACTCCCCACACAGTATGAAAGAAAGGCTGGTTGTCTGTGCCGATTTTTTTTCGAAGGCGTTTGATATGAACATCCACTGTACGTTCATCCCCATAAAATTGATAGCCCCATACCCTGTCCAAAAGTTGTTCACGGGTAAACACTTGTTTTGGATGCTGTGCAAAATAGTAGAGGAGTTCAAATTCCTTTGGCGTCAAATTCGTCACAGCTTCACCATTTAGATAGACTTCTCGCTTTTCTTTACTTATTTTGAAAAATTGTGTTTCTAAAAGACCTTTCTCAGCCTTTTCTTGAGAACTCCCCTTTAGACGACGTGTAATGGCTTTAATTCTTGCCATTAATGCAAGTGGACTGAAGGGTTTTGTCACATAATCATCGGCTCCCATTTCAAGACCAAGCACTTGATCTGATTCACTATCCTTTGCTGTCAGCATTATAATTGGAATGGAGTCCCCTTCTTCCCTGATCTTTCGGCAAATGGCCACTCCGTCCATTCCAGGTAACATCCAGTCAATAATTAACAGATCCCACTGGCCCTCTTTATAGCGATTAAATCCTTGAATTCCATCATGTACATATTCACCATTGATTTGTTCCTTTGAAAAAAACATCTCAATCATCGAACAAACACTTTCATTATCTTCTATAACAAGAACATTCATTATGTTCACTCCTAATTTAAACTCTTAAAAATAACATAAGGCGAAATGCAGGATTAATCAACACTTCGGGATTTATTTCTTACATTTTTCATCGTTTGTTAATACTTTGATCACATTTGGATTACATAAGACCCCCATAATATTCACTATTGAATCGAAGTATATAGTGAATATTTACAGATACATGTTTATAATTTAAAAAAATGGATACATAGATATATAACACATAGACTATATATCCAGGAGGATTATGATATGGTTAAAACAGACATCGATAAACTGCTAGAAGCGACAGAAGATCTTGATAAGGATATCAAACACCTTGTCCTACGCCATATTGAAATCGATTGGTTATTGGAAAAAACACAGGATTGGTGAACAGCAAATTCCGTTTTACGTTAGACTATAAAGAACAACTTAAATAACAGCTCAAAAATAAATAGCAAGAAAAGACCGACTTATAAGAAAGTCAGTTTTTTCTTGCTTATTTTTTGTAATCCCCTGAACCGAAACCGAAAGTCGAGAGTTCTATAGCCCGGAACTTCCCCTTTTTGTTAAAAAGTCAAAGTCGCAACCTTTATCGGCTTGCATCACATGCTCCTGGAATAACCTTGTATATCCTCTTTCAGCTAGATTGTTAGGTACCTTCCAGTCAACACGTCTTTTCTCTAACTCCTCTTCTGAAACGAGTAGCTCTAATCTTCCTGCTTCTACATCTAATTCAATCATGTCTCCATTTTGGACGAGTGCAAGCGTACCACCAATTGCAGCCTCCGGGGAGATATGTAAAACAATCGTACCAAAAGCAGTTCCGCTCATGCGACAGTCTGAGATCCGCACCATGTCACGGACACCCTTTTTCAAAAGCTTGTCTGGAATTGGAATCATTCCCGCTTCTGGCATTCCTGGTGCTCCAACAGGCCCAGCATTCTGCAAAACAAGTATATCCTCTTCATGAACATCTAAATCTGGGTCTGCAATACGAGTTTCAAGGTCGGCAATCGAAGTAAAAACAACCGCTCTTCCCCGATGTTTTAATAAGTGTTGTGAAGCTGCCTTCGGTTTAATGACTGCCCCATTTTCTGCAAGATTCCCTTTAACGACAGCCAAGCCTCCACCTTTATACAGAGGTTGTGCAGCAGGATATATAATATCTCGGTAGACATCTTCAACCTTAATCCCTTGCAAATTCTCCCCGATTGTTTTCTCGGTTACGGTAATTTCTTCAAGATGTAGCAACTCTTCTAGTTCCTTCATTACTGCAGGAATCCCGCCAGCACGGTACAAATCCTCCATTTGATACTTTCCGGCTGGCCTCAGGTTTGCAATAAACGGAGTCGTTTTTCCAAGTTCATCAAACAATTCCAAAGAAAGTTCGATTCCAAGTCTCCCAGCAATCGCAGTTAAATGAATAACAGCATTCGTAGAACCTCCAATAGCCATCAAAACTCTTATGGCATTTTCGAAGGCATTTCTTGTCATAATCTTAGAAGGTGTTAGGCCACTCTCTACTAATTTGACTATCTGCTGTCCTGTTTTTTGAGCTATATGCAATCGTTTATTTTCTGTAGCTGGAATTGCTGCACCGCCAGGAAGCATAATCCCAAGTGCTTCCGCGCATGCGGCCATCGTACTTGCACTTCCCATGACCATACAATGTCCTGCTGTAGGAGCTAAAGCAGCATTAATTTCATCGAGCTCTACTTCATCAATTGTCCCTGCACGAAATTCCTGCCAAAAATAGCGGCAATCTGAGCAGGCACCAAGTGTTCTTCCCTTGTATTCACCATTGGCCATTGGACCACCTGTAATCATGATTGTTGGAATATCACTACTTGCAGCACCCATTAGCTGGGCAGGAGTCATTTTGTCACAGCCTCCGATTAGGACAACACCTTCTAATGGCTGTGCCTTAATCATTTCCTCCGTATCCATCGCAGCGAGATTTCGATATAACATTGTTGTCGGACTTGTAAAAATCTCACCTAAAGAGATTGTCGGAAATACTAATGGAATGCCTCCTTGCATTAAAACCCCACGTTTAATTGCTTCTATAATAGGACCAAAATGCGAATGACATCGATTAATATCACTTTCTGTATTAACAATACCAATCAAAGGTTTTTCATAATCACTGACATCATGGCCTAGATGCCGAGCAAATGCCCGGCGTATAAACTGACTAAAGCCTGCATCACCATAAGAAGTTAGCTTATCCTTTTTTTCCATTTCTAACCTCCTAGTTGGAACACTTCAGGATTAATGACGTTAGGTGGCACTTTTCCTTCTAACCCTAACCGAATATTTTCTGACGCTAGACTAGCCATTTTATCACGTGTTTCCTTTGTTGCTGAGCCAATATGAGGAACGGTTACGACATTTTCAAATGAAAGAAGTGGATGGTCAGGTTCGATTGGTTCTTTCGAATATACATCTAGAGCCGCTCCACGTATTAACTTCTGCTGAAGAGCTTGGACTAAATCAGCTTCCTTCACTGTTTCTCCTCTTGAGCTATTTATAAAAATGGCTGTTTTTTTCATCAAGGAAAATTCATGTAGGCCAATCATGCCTCTTGTCTCTTCTGTTAATGGTGTCATAAGGACAACAAAATCGGAACGTGTCAAAAGTTCATCCAACTGGCAATACGTTGCATCATATTTTTGTTCAGCTTCTTTTTTACGTGTACGATTGTAATAAAGAACGTCCATATCAAAGCCAAAGTGAGCCCGTTTAGCAATTGCTTCTCCAATTCTTCCCATTCCGATAATCCCAATCGTTTTATGATGAACTTCAATGCCAAAATGCTCTTCGGTAATGGTGGCTTTCCACTTTCCTTGTTTCACAAAACGATCGAGTTCTGCAATCCGCCTTGCTGCTGCCAATAGTATTCCAAACATCGTATCCGCTGTTGTATCTGTTAGGACATCGGGTGTATTCGTGGCCATTATTCTTCTTTTAGTAAGTAACTCGATATCTAAATTGTTATATCCTACGGATATATTAGAAATAATTTTGACTCTAGGTGCTTTTTCTAAGAGATTGATATTTGCCATTTTTGGACCTAAAATACCATCTGCCTCCAAAAGCTTCTCTACGAAAATGGGATTCTCCAGTTCCTCGCCATTTGGATAATAGGAAACATGAAATTGACTTTCGAGCTCATTCAAAATAGATTCAGGTACTCTTTTACAGATTACAAGATTTTTAGTCAACGTTAGGAAACCTCCAATCCTATAATGCTTTCACTAATCCCCCATCGACCACAAATGACTGTCCTGTCACATACGTATTTGCACCTGACGAAAGAAATACAACCATTTTCGCAAATTCATCTGGTCGACCATAACGGCCCATTGGGATAGACTTTTCTGTTTGTGTCTTTAACTCCTCGTATGATACCCCAACTTGCTTAGCACGAATTTCATCCAATTCAGCGACCCTATCCGTTGCAATCCTTCCTGGTCCAACTGTGTTGATTAAAATATTGTCCTTCGCAAATTCCTGAGATAAGCTTTTTGAAAGACCGACGATTCCTGCACGAAACGTATTAGATAAAAGTAAATTATCAAGTGTTTGCTTGATGGAAGAAGAAGCAAAATTGACAATCTTTCCTGCTCCCGTCTTTCTCATATATGGTAAAACTTCGCGAATCAAACGAACAAAGCTTAATAAATTTAATTCATATGCCTTTTGCCAATCTGCATCTGAAAATTTATCAAATCCCCCAGCAGGAGGTCCGCCGGCATTGTTAATTAAAACATCGACTGTGCCATTCCATTGCACAGCTGTTTCTACCAAACTTTTAATATCATCTGGGTTTGTAATGTCACATACTGCATAGCGGACATGAGGATTACCAGTTTCGTTCTTGATTTCTTCGACTACTAGTTCTAATTCTTCTTGATTTCGACTGCTGATTACTACATGTGCTCCCTCTTCAGCAAACTGTTTCGCCGTTGCTTTCCCAAGTCCTTTACTTGCTGCAGTGACAATAACTGATTTTCCTTTTAGTTGTAAATCCATTTATAATTCCCTCCGTATCGATTAGTTTTTAAGATCTTTAACAGGGTTTACTAATGAAGTAAATCCTTCAATTTCACAAGCAACTACATCTCCATCACGAATAACGACTGCACCTGGCGTACCAGTTGAGATAATATCCCCAGGTAATAGTGTCATTACTTTTGAGTGGAACGAAACTAAATTCCATGGTTGGAACGTCATGTTAGAGACTACGTTTTTTCGGTGTAAGGAACCGTTAATCATTGTTGAGACTACTAAGCTATTAACATCTTCAACCTCATCCGTCGTAACCAGTTCTGGGCCAAAGCTAAAAAATGTGTCAAAGCTTTTAGAGCGTGTTAAATAGCGTGGGTTTCTCTGGAGAATATCCTCAGCAGTCATATCGATAATAGTCGTGTAGCCTGCAACATAATGAATCGCGTCTTCTTCTGAGACATCCTTACACTCTTTCCCAATAATAATGCCTAGCTCTGATTCTGCTGTTGTTCGCTCTGATTGATGTGGAATCAAAATCGTGTCTTCAGGTCCGATTATTGCAGTATCTGGTTTCATAAAGCTAGCAGGTTCCGTATTAGGCGCCACTTCACTTAAGTCAGCTGCATGCTCTACATAATTAAGTCCAATTCCCCAAATTTTACGTGGATGACGATACAATGGTCCAAATGAAACTTCTTCTCTTTCTAAGCTTTCCACTTTTTCAAGTTCGTTCAAATCAGCAGTATACCAATCTCTTAATTCATGTAATTGTCCAGTTTGAATTAATTCAAATAGATTCGTTTTCCATTCCAATCCCAGAGTTTCATTAATCTTCTCAATCGCATATACTTTTTCATTGACCAATACTACAGCCGTCTCTTTACCGTTTAATTTCACTGTTCCTATTCTCATCTTTTAATCTCCTTTTTATTGAATTTATAATGAGTTGAATTATAAGTTATTAGACATTATGAATTGATTTAGAAACGACAAATTTAGCTTGCTCACCTTTTTCAATGGATGAAATATTGTCAAAAGCCATATTTAATACCCTAATTAGCGTATCTTTTGTTCCAGCACCAATATGCGGGGTTGCAATAACCTGATCAAATTGAAAAAGTGGATGATTAGCGTTTGGAGGCTCTCCCTCCCAAACATCAATTCCTGCACCTGCGATTTTACCAACAGATAGGGCTCTTGCCAGCTCATCTTCATTGACAATTCCACCGCGTGAAACATTAATGAGAACAGCTGAAGACTTCATTAAGTCAAATTCCTTTTCACTGAGCAAATGTCTAGTTTGTGGTATTAAAGGAACATGCAAACTGATAATATCAGCTTTTTTGAGCAACTCATCTAGTTGGCAATAAGTCGCATCTACTTCCATTTCAATCTCAGAAGAAGCTTGCAGAACGTCATAGTAGATAATTTCTGTACCAAACCCTTTTGAAAGCTTGGCTGTCTCCTGTCCGATATTACCAAATCCGATAAATCCATGGACCTTTCCCGATAATTCATAAGAAGAAAGCCTATGTTCCCACATTTGCCATTCGCCATTTTTAGTAGCTTTATCTAATACAATTAGTTTTCTGTATAAAGCTAGTATTAGGAGTATCGTTAACTCTGCTACTCCTGTAGCATTTGCACCAGGTGTATTGGAAACCGTGATTTCTCTTTTGTCCGCTTCCTGTAAATCAATATTATCAACACCAATACCTGTCTTTTGAATATGCTTGACTCTTGGTAGTTTTTCAATTAACGAACGATCCACCTTTTCTGTTGCCATCAATAAATACTCTGCTTCTGAAAGAATGGAATCTAGAATCTCGCCCTCATATTCTGCTGCAAATTTCAATTCAGCCTGTTGAGGTTTCGCATCCAGTAACATTTTTTTCATTTCAGGAAAAACCGGATCTAAATAAACAACGTTCATACAATGCCTCCTTTTAGGATCTCCTCATACTTAATTGTGGGTACTCCATATTTTTGGCTGATGGACACAAGGCTGTCGATGACTTCGGCTGAAATCGGAATTCCTTCAGCTAGTCTAGTTTTTTCTAATTCAAGTTGAATTTCACCTGGAAGATAGATTTTTTCTACACCCTCCATCTTTTTCAGTTGGCGAATTTCTTCAATAATTTGGTCCATTCTCTGTTTAAAATTTGATAAATCTTCAAACAAGTCAGCCCTCATAGCAAAGAAAAACTGCCCAACATTTTGTTCATTTTCAAAGTCATCAAATAAACTACCAATATATGGTCCATATGCTGCACCAGTGAATAATCCTGATAAAATCTCTACAAGAAAAGCAATCCCGTACCCCTTTGGTCCTCCGCTTGGTAAAATTAATCCATCGAGCGCCTCTTCTGGATCCGTAGTTTCCCTTCCATCTTTCGTAATTGCCCATCCTAATGGAATCTTCTTGTTTTCCTGTTTGGCTAATATGATTTTTCCCTTTGCCACCACCGTTGTCGCCATATCAAAAATAATATTCAATTGGTTTCCAGCAGGAATACCGTATGAAATGGGGTTGGTTCCAAAAAAGATCTCTCGTCCACCCCACGGCGCCATGGACGGTGGTGCATTTGTAACAGCTAACGCAATACAGTCTTCATCTGCTGCATAGCCAGTATACGCAGCTAACATTCCCGCATGATTGGAACCTTTGATCCCAACAATTCCAACACCGGACTGTTTGGCTTTTTCCACTGCAATCTTGATCCCAGCTGTTGCGAGCGGAATTCCCATGCTATTACATCCATCAATCAGCGCACTAACAGGCGTTTCTCTTAATCTCGTATATTGAAAATCTTTATTAACAATTCCCTTCTCCAGCCGCTTTGTATAAATATCTACCTTACTAACACCATGGGAATCGATACCCCGTAAATTAGCTAATACAAGATGGTCCGCTATCGTTTTCGCTTGCTCCTCGTCTAAACCTACAGCTTTGAAAATTTCATTCACCCAATCTAATAAATGCACTTTTTCCATTAGGATATTTTTCATGAACGTCCCCCACTTTTTATGTATTGGGCAAAGAATACAATCGGATGATGTACCATCAAAATCTCTCCTTTATTTGCTTCACAACTTCTTTCCCGATTTCAAGCGAAGCGGTTGCTGCCGGAGATGGAGCATTACAAACATGCAGACTTTTTTTACCTTGTACAATATGAAAATCATCAACGAGTGAGCCGTCACTTTTCAATGCTTGCGCTCGGACACCTGCACCACCAGGTTCTAAGTCTTCAGCTTTAATTTCTGGAATTAAGGTCTGCAGGCTTTCCACAAATTTCTTTTTACTAACTGAGCGCACCATTTCATTAATGCCCTCTCTCATATTTTGACTTGCCAATTTCCAGAATCCTTTATAGCATAAAACTTCAGCTAATTCCTTTACATTGATATCTGTTTTTTTATAGCCTTCTCGTTTAAAGCTTAATACTGCATTTGGTCCTGCCTCTATCTCTCCACCAATCATTCTCGTGAAGTGGACACCAAGGAAAGGAAAATCAGGATTCGGAACCGGATAAATTAGGTTACGAACTAAGCTCCTTCGCTCGTGCTTCAGCTTGTAATATTCACCGCGAAACGGAACGATTTTCATATCAATTTTATATCCTGCTAATCTAGCAATATTGTCGCTGTGTAAGCCTGCACAGTTGACTAAAAACTTCGTTTCATAGGAGCCTTGGTTCGTTTCTACTGTAACTCCATCCTGAAGCTCTTTGATTGCTCGGACGGCTTCCTGACACCGAATTTCACCTCCATGTTCCTGAATCAATTCTGCAATTTTTTCAGAGACCTGTTTATAATTCACAATCCCTGCTGCAGGTACATGAATGGCTTCAAGACCATTTACATGAGGTTCAACTTCTAATAATTCATCTCGAGTAAGCTTTTTGATATTTAGCTCATTTTGCAGACCACGCTGATAGAGATTTTCTAATAACGGCAATTCCTTCTCATTCGTTGCAACAATCACTTTCCCACAAATATCGTGTTCAATCTCATATTTTTGGCAGAAATCAACCATTGATTGACTACCCTGTTTTGCAAACTTAGCTTTATAACTTCCTGGCTTATAATAGATACCAGAATGGATAACACCGCTATTATTTCCAGTCTGATGTGCGGCCAGCTCTTTTTCTTTTTCTAAAAGCAAAATTCTTTTATTCGGAAATTGTTCCGTTAGGGCTAAACCTACTGACAAACCAACAATCCCTCCACCAATAATTGTAAAATCGTACATCCCCTCATCTCCCTAGACATTTATCTCACAGCTCTTGGCTAATAGTTCAACCAAATGCACAACTTGAACGTTTTCAGATTGTCCCTCACGTTCGACACCTAACTTCATTTGCAAGTGGCAGCCAGGGTTTGTTGTTACAATGATCTCCGGTTTGACCTTTTTCACTTGTTCCATCTTGTCATCTAAGATATCCATTGATTCGTGATAATTGACGATATTGTAAATCCCCGCAGACCCGCAACACATATCCTTTTCCGGAATCTCTTTATAAGTAATACCTGGTATGGATTTAAGAAGCTCTAACGGTTCATTCGTTCTCTTTTGTACATTCGTCATATGGCAGGATGGCTGATAAGTAACCGTTTTACGGATTTCATTTTTAAAAGGTAAAGGTAAATTGCTTAATAACACGCTAATATCAACGTTTTTTCTGGCAAAATTCTTTGCCCGCTCCGCCCATTCAGGTTCATCTGCGAGAAGATGGTCATACTCAACTAACATCGCACCACAGCCACCAATACTATTTACAACAAAATCAAATTGGTATTTTTCAAAGGCTTCAATATTTTTCTTTGCTAATTCCTTTGTAATTTTCGTTTCCCCACTGTGATTTTGCAGAGCACCGCAGCAAGTTTGCTCTTTTATCACCTTTACCTCACAGCCTGCCGCTTCGAGCAATTTAATACTAAGTGCATTAATGGATGAAAACATCGTATTCATAATGCATCCTGTGAAAAACCCAACCGAGTAAGTAGGGACTTCTTGTACAGGTGCACGCTGAACTCTACTTTTTGTTCGAATCGGACCTGCCACTTCTGGTAATATTTTTTCAAAGCTTGCGATATTTTCAGGGAACTGTTTTAAGATTCCTAGCTTGCGCGTAGCCTTTTGCAAGCCACTTTTTTGGTAAAAAGATAAGCCCGCTCCTGCCATTGTTAAAACAGTATCCGAAGGCAACACCCGATTAAAAAAGAAAGATTGAAACATCTTGACTCTTTTTGGCATTCTATTCCTTCTATCTTCTTGAAGGACTTCCTTCGCTGATTCTAAAATTTTTCCGTATTGAACATTCGTTGGACAAGCCGTCTCACAAGCTCGACAACCTAAGCAAAGGTCAATGGGTCCTTCTAACTCAGACAGAGAAATCTTGCCTTCTGCAGCCATCTTTACGAGATTAATTCGACCTCGAGGAGAATGAGTTTCCTTCCCCATCGTTTTGTAGGTTGGACAAGCAGGTAAACAATAACCACATTGAACACAATCGAAAGTTTCTTGGTAAGCTAGATTTGTTTTACTCATCAGTCAGCACAAGCCTTTGCCCTATTTCAGGAAATATTTTGCCCGGGTTTAAGATATTTTTAGGATCCCAACTTTGCTTGATTCGCTTCATCATATCTAACCCCACTTCACCTAATTCCATTTCCATAAATGGAGCCTTCATTGTGCCAATTCCATGTTCTCCCGACAGGGTCCCACCTAATTCAATTGCTGCTGTAAAAATCTCTTCAACTGCCATTTCTACTCGTTTCATTTCTTCCTGATTTCGCTTATCAGCAATGATATTAGGATGTAGATTGCCATCACCCGCATGACCGAATACGACCAAATCAAGGTTATATTTATCTTTTATTTCTTTTAATCTTTGAAACATAGCTGGAATCTTACTTCGCGGGACCGTAGCATCCTCAGAAATCTTTGTCGGCTTCACTCGCACGATAGCAGGAGAGACTAATTTCCGCGCTCTCCACAATTTCTCAGCTTCCTCACTTGTGGCAGCCACCTTCACTTCCCTTACTCCAACTTCTTTACATACTTCCTGTACCTTTAACATCTCATCAGCAATTGCCATTGGATGTCCATCTAACTCGATTAAAATTAATGCCTCTACATCGGTTGGAAGACCTAACGGACGATAGGCTTCTACAGCTTGTATAGAGGCTTGGTCCATAATCTCCATCTTAGCTGGCAATATTCCAGAGTTTAGAACTTTCGAAATAGCTCGGCCAGAATCTACTAAATCATCAAATAGAGCCATTAATGTTTGGGTAGAAGCAGGCTTTGGATAAAGACGAAGAATCGCCTCTGTAATAACTCCTAAAGTTCCTTCTGAGCCAACTATTAATTTCGTGAGGTCATATCCTGTTACATTTTTCACAGTCCTACCACCTGTTCGGATAATCTCTCCTTCTGGTGTAACAACCTCTAATCCAATCACATAATCCTTGGTAACCCCGTATTTTAGACCCCTTGGTCCTCCTGCATTCTCTGCTAGATTTCCACCAATTGTAGCGATATTGGAACTGCTCGGATCTGGAGGATATATGAGCCCCTTCTCCATTGCTTTTGCATTTATGTTCCCTGTGATTACTCCTGGGGACACTATCGCTACCATGTCTTCGGAGTCAATTTCAAGATTCTGGTCCCATCTTGATAAATCAAGAACAATTCCACCTTTTACAGGAAGAGGACCTCCACTTAAACTAGTGCCTTGACCACGTGGATACACGGGAATCTCAAATTGATTTGCTAATTTCATAACTTTCGCCACTTCTTCAGTTGCTTTCGGTTGAACCACAATATCAGGAACAAAAAAGCCAAATGAAGCATCATATGAATAGCTATATAAATCAGCTTGATCAGTTAGGATTCTTTTTTCATCTGGGATAATCTCACCCATTAAATCTATCAAACGCTCTCTATCCATTTTGATTCCTCTCCATTTTTTGTTGACTTATACGATGGATGTAACGCTGTTTAATTCCTTGTAGATGTACCCACGCTGCCTGTCTAGCTTGTTCAGGAGAATTATTCATGATCGCCTCATAAATATGACGATGTTCCAATTGCACTTCGTTATTTAACTGTTGATTCTTCATAGAGGTCTCTCTACTTTCTGCTAAACTATGAATCATTTTATCTGAGATTAAATTCATTACCTCAAGCATCACGGGATTATTGGCAGCCTCAACAATCGTAAAGTGAAAACGAAAATCCTCCTTACTCGCTACTTCTCCTAGTTTTTCAGCCAAAACAAGTTCATTGAAAACCACTGTAAGCTTTTCTTTTTGTTCTTCTGTAATTCGGCTCGCAGCGTAAAAGGCTGCATCGCCTTCAATCGCCTGCCGTAGCTCAAACAAATCCGTAAACTTTGTTTTGTTGCTCGCTATCACTTCAGAAAATTTCGATAATAAACTTTGATGTGAATCCTCTATTAAAAACATCCCAACCCCTGGTCTCACTCGTACAATACCTGCTGTTTCCAAAACGGTTATCGCTTCTTTCACCGATGTTCTAGAAACACACAATGTCTCAGCCAGCATTCTTTCAGACGGAAGCTTGTCACCAGGCTTTATCTGTCCTTGTTCAATAGCCTGCTTGATTTGATCGATAATCACTTGATAAATACGCTTTTGCTTCCTAATTGGCTCAAACTCCATCTTTCTCCCCCTAACTGTCCTAGAGGTCTAGTGGACTGTCCAGAATAATGTAAGGAAAGGAACGATGGGTATCGCTCCTAATCCGAAATTATTGTCTAACGATAAAACGTCCTTTTTCCTCATTTCCCCACTGTAAAACAAATTCTTCTTTATTTGAGATAGGTCCTACTCCTTCTGGTGTTCCAGTGTAAACAATATCCCCTTCATCAAGACCAAATTCTTGATGAATATGTTCTAGCATCGATTGAAAATCAAACATCATCAATTTGATATTGCCATGTTGTACACGCTCACCATTTTTTAATAAAGAAAAGTTCGTTTCCTTACACGCTTCTGTTCCTGGAAAATCCCAGAATTCTGTTATGATTGCTGAGTTTTTAAATCCTTTTGCACGGAGCCAAGGATACCCTTTCTTCTTTAAATCAAATTGTAAGTCTCTTAAAGTAAAATCAATTCCAAGTGCCATTTTCGTTACAACATCATCCACTTTAAAATCGTCTCTTACTTTTTTACCGATATAAAGAACGATTTCTAGTTCATGATGAATTTCACCTTGATCACTAGGAAACAAAACTTCCTTGCCATCCGCTTTTACTAAGGCATGTGTTGGCTTTGAAAAAAGAATGGGTGATTCAGGGATTGCATTCCCAAGTTCGGTTGCATGTGCAGCATAATTACGACCGATACAAAAAATATTGCGGATATCCATCTTATACCTCTATCCTTTTTATTTTTGTTTAGAAACTCGTTTATCTCCAAGCTTTATTCTTGTATTTGTTAAATGTTCAATCACAGCAGTACGTGCAGCTATACCATCACCATTCTTAATGGCATTAAAAATGTTCACGTGCTCTGTAAAGACTTCCTTCCTCTTCTCTTCCCACCCAAGATTTTTCTCAAGTGAAAACATCAATGATTTCACATGAAGTTCTGATACATTTTCCATAGTCTGGGTTAGAAACGGGTTATAGGCAGCTCTCACAATTATCCTGTGAAAGGCATAGTCTTCCTCATACCCAATCTTAAATTGATCTTCACTAGCTTTTCGGAAGGCCTCAAGGGCTTCTTCTAGGTCAACAATATCCTGTGGTTTATATCGCTTGGCAGCTAGAAAAGCAGCTTCTGACTCAATAATCGTCCGCATTTCTAATAAATCTTGTACCTGCTGGACTTTTACCATTTCAAATTGGACATGCTCGAGCATTTCTGCCAGGTTCACTTCCCTCACCCAGCTGCCTCCTCCTTGAGTTGACTCAATTAATCCGCTCGCTGCTAGAACACTTAGTGCTTCCCTTACAGGAGAACGACTTACACCAAACATCTTAGCTAACTCTGTTTCAGATGGAAGCTTACTATTATAAGGAAATTCACCTGATTTAATCATTTTTTTCAATTCTTCAAGTACTAAGCTAGATACCTTTTCTCTTTTAATTCGCATGGAACTCTTCCTTTACATCGTATTTCTCTGTACTTTAAGCTCCTACTTCAGAACTCGGCTGAATCTCTATTTTCTTAGAACGAATAATATGAATCGCCAAGAGTAAAATGACCAATCCAAGTCCGACTAAATCAGTTACAATTCCAGGCTTAATTAAAAGAAATGCTGCTGCAAAAAAACCAATCCGTTCTATAATCGTTAATTTTGTTCTAAAGAAATTAAATACGGCAATCGCTAGGGTAAATACTCCTAGTAAACCTGTTAATAGTACAGGAATGGCACTCACGAATGACGCTGATCCCCCTGCTTCATTTTGCATCACCATTATTGGGTTATAAGCAATCATGAATGGTATAATAAACCCTGGTAAACAGAGCTTCACCGCGGTCCATGATGTTTTCATTGCATCCGCTCCTGCAATCCCTGCAGCGGTATAAGATGCTAAGGCCACTGGAGGTGTTACGTTAGAAAGTGCACCAAACCAAAATACAAAGAAATGAGCCGCAATTGGGTTTACTCCAGCATCTACAAGTGCAGGAGCAGCCGTTACTGCTACGACAATATATAAAGCTGTTGAAGGCAGACCCATACTTAAGACAATACAAGTAATCATGATCAGTAGAAGTACGATAGCCAATACGCCACCGGAAAGTTCAATAATGTTATAAGCAAGAGTAGAGCCAAGTCCTGTCATCGTAACAACAGCAATAATAATTCCGACAGACGCACATGCGACTCCAACTTGAATCGTTCCTTTTGCTCCATCAACTAAAGCCTCTACTGCTCTTCTAAATGTAATTCGGTTCGACTTATCCTTGGTTAACCAACTCGTAATAATAACTGTGATAATCCCCGTAAAACCTGCAAACAAAGGAGTTCTTCCAGTTAATAACGTACCTATAATAATGATAATTGGCAGTAAGAGAAGACCTCTTTCTTTTAACACTCCCCGTACCTGAGGAATCGAATCCTTGCTCATTCCTTTTAGACCAAGCTTTTTCGCTTCGATATCAATCGCAAAGATAAGAGCAGCATAATAAAGTAGGGCAGGAATAATGGCAGCCAAAATGATCACATTGTAACTAACTCCTAAAAAGCCAGCCATAATAAAAGCGGCAGCTCCCATAATTGGTGGCATAATCATACCACCTGTTGAGGCAGCAGCTTCTACAGCTCCTGCAAATCTAGGTTTCAGTCCAAGACCTTTCATTAGTGGAATAGTGAAGGTTCCCGTAGTTGCTACGTTTGCGACAGCACTTCCACTTAGCGTACCAGTTAGTGCACTAGAGATTACAGCTACTTGGGCTGGGCCGCCACGACGTTGTCCGGCAATGGCAATCGCCAAATCATTAAACAACTTTGTTGCACCGCTTGCATTCAGGAACGCTCCAAATAGTATGAAGATGATGATATAGGTAGTGGCAATTGAAAATGTCATACCAAAGACACCTTCAGTAGTCATATAGACGCGGTATAACAGTCTCTCAAGAGAGAAACCTGCATGTGCAAATAACCCTGGAAACATTGGTCCATACACGGCATAAACAAGTGCAATTAATGAAAGTAAAGGAATAAAAATCCCTATGGCTCTTCTTGCAACCTCGAGTAAGATCACTATTGTGATAATCGCAAAAATATAATCCTGTGTGATGGCCTGTGACATCCTCACATTGTGAATGACAGAATAATTGAATAGTAGATATAGCCCCCCAGATAGTCCTATGACAGCTAAAATCACATCCAGAACGGAAAACTTAACTCTACTTCCCTTCTTTGTTGCTGGATAGAGGAGAAAACCTAAAATAAATAAGAAACCTAGAAAAATAACATTTCTATAGATTTCTTGTATATTCATAAATCCATTAACATAAATAGAGAAAACGGAGAGACCAATTGCAAAACCAGCCACAATCTTAGCCTGTGTTCCAGTTAATTGCCGAACTCCCCCACCGCCTTCTTTATCCAAATCCATTTCTTGACCTGCTTTAGGTGTCTTTTTAATCTTAAGCATCCTAATCCACCTTCCTTCTGAATTAAATTAATCGGTCTCCGATAGAAAGAAAAAGCTGACCAGCGCCTAAATTTTGGACGCTGGCAATTTCCCTATTTACTCTTAATAAAAATTTTCAAAAACATCATTTTACAATTTATTACTTAGCCTCTTCTGGGATTAAGTTTTCCGGTATTTCTAATCCTTGTTCTTTAAAGTATTTATAAGCTCCAACATGTAGAGGCGCTGGTAATCCATCTAATGCGCTTTCGAGCGTCATATCTTTTGCTGCATCATGTACACCATACATAAACTCTAAGTTTTCGTATAAAGTTTTCGTTAGCTTATAGACAGTGTCTTCATCCAGTTCTTTTGTAACTCCTAAGAAGTTTGGCTGAGCAATTGTTTTGATTTCTTTTTCTTGACCTGGATATGTACCAGCTGGAATTGCGAAACGATACCAAGTATTGTAAATGCTATTGATGTCTTCCAATTGTTCATCACTTACTTCTAGTACAGTTGCATCAACACCACTAGCATACATATCCATGATTGCTGCTACTGGGATACCACCTGGAGCTGAACCTCCATCAAGTCTTCCATCACGCATCGCAGAAACTGTATCATCGTAACCTAAATACTCTGGCTTAATATTGTCTTTCGTTAAATTAACGCCTTCCATCATAATAAGCGTAGATTGTTCTGTACCACTTGCCTGTGGACCTACTGAAAAAGTAGTACCATCAATGTCTGAAATCGTACCAGTCTTAACCTTATTGTTCATAAGTAGGAAATGTTCAACATTTGGCCAAAGCATAGAGATTGAACGCAAATCCTCATAGGCATTACCTTCGAAATTTCCAGAACCAGAAATTGCTTGAGCCCCAATTAAACCTTGAAAAATTGCTAGTTGTGCTTCACCATTTCTTAATAGGTCAATGTTTTCTACAGAACCTGCAGATGATTGACCTGTTGCTTTAATCCCTTCATCTTGAAGCTCTTGAGTCCATAGATTTCCCATCCCTACACCAATTGGATAATACGTACCACCTGAAGAAGCGGTAGCAATTGTTAGAAATTGTTGTTTATTTCCTCCTCCACCGCTACTACTTGTTCCTCCACAAGCAGCTAAAAGAAGAACTAATACGGAAGTTAACACAAAAAATAATCGCTTTTTCATTTAGGTATTCTCCCCTTTATCGTAATTGTTCTAGTTTTGTAAGCGCTTCACACAAGTTGTATTACAAGTATATAATATTACAAATTTAATATTCAACAATTTTTAAAATATTTTTAATTGTTAATTATTTCACTATAAAACCCTTACGTATTTCTGGTTACTCCCAAAAAATAGCTTTGATTTATAATAATTTGAATACCAAGATACAAAAATAAAAAAAAAGAACCTAAACGTTTCAGGTTCCTAAGTTCTTCTTTAGATTTTCTATTCTAGAAAATCATTTTTTTATGACGGCTCATTGGTCTCACAGTGTATTGCATTTCTTTTCTAGAGATGAAGAATTAATGAAGTGATTTCCGATAATTATACTGCTGCCATTGAAATCTAATATAGCATCCAATGCAGAAGCCTAAGATGGCAATAAAAGCTGCTAATGCTACCATTACGGTAAAGATTATTGCTAAAACGGTCCATCCCATTAAATAGCCAACAAATCCTAATGCTAAAGAAACAACGGAGATTACCTGATTGAATTGTTGTTGGTCGAAGTCTTCTGGAATGTATTCAGAAGGCTCTTTTCTTAAGAAAAATCCGCCAACTTTCATAATAGGATTAAATTTAAAAATAAGGCCAGCTCCCCCTGCTAGTAAAGGGATAAGTAAAATATATTCTTGCTTAGTAATCCAAGTTAAAATCACGCTTAACACAATTGTCCATTGATTCAGTCTGACGAGTGGTCTTGGAATTGATACAGGCTTTTTATCCACTTAAAACCCACCTACCTTATTGGAATTCTATGTTATTCAAGTATACGAAATATTTAGGAACATGTGAAGTAAAAAGTTTGTAGAGGGTAAATTAAAAACTCCATTTTTTAAGATGGAGTTTTTAATGCTTCATGTGTTGGGGTGCATCACCGTTCATAAGTGAAAGGTGCAGTTCTAAGTCTGATGTTAGTGATGCAAAGAAAACTTCATTTATGTCTTTAATCCCTTTCTTTTCGAGCTGCTCCATAAGCCAAAATTCGCTCGTACTTAATTTGGTTAACATTTGATAATCAATTTTCCCTTCAATAATGACAGGGTATGGCAATTTATCTTTATGGCTTTTTATGCCCATATCTTCAAGTAACACTGGTGATTTATCTCTATTTTTATACACCGATATGTTCCCATTTGCTTCTATTATCCCTAACTTGACTTCTGAAACATCAAAAACATCCTTTTCCCTAAGCATCTGCAAAATTTCATCTATTGAATATTGAATCTTACGTAAATTTTCGACTTTAAAATTACCATCCATAATAACAATAGTTGGTTCAAAAGTGATAGCATTACGAAACTTTCTAAATCTGATGGTCATATAAGAAATGAGTTTTTGAAGTAGGGCTAAGCCAATAATAGCCATGGCCGTATGGATATGAGCAATATTTGGATCAGCAATATCTGCACCTACTACAGCGCCAAGAGTAATGATGATCAAAAAATCAAAAATTGGCAATGACCCTATTGACCTTTTTCCCATAAAAAGAGTAATAAATAGCAAAAGTGGAAGTAAAGTTATGATTCTTCCATATACAAGAAGAGTGTCTTTGACAAATCCCATCTGTTCACACCCACTCAATAATCATTTTGGCATTTCCTCCATATTCTTTACAGCCTAGAAATTTTTATTTAAAATTCAAATTGTATTATAGGTTCAATTATTCTAGATCAAAAAAAGCTGAGTACATTTACTCAGCTTTTTTTGAAAAGCGGGTGATGGGAATCGAACCCACGACAACAGCTTGGAAGGCTGTGGTTTTACCATTAAACTACACCCGCATGAATATTAAAATGTAAAAATGGGGCGATCGATGGGAATCGAACCCACGAGTGTCGGAGCCACAATCCGATGCGTTAACCACTTCGCCACGACCGCCATTACAATATAAGATGTTCATTTTCCGTCTGGCAGGGGCAGTAGGAATTGAACCCACACCAAAGGTTTTGGAGACCTTCGTTCTACCTTTAAACTATGCCCCTGTAGATGATAGGTTATTCAAACTCTGCTATTCTGCGTTGAATGAATGCTATTTTACTCCGCTAGGCTTCATAAAAAGCATTGGTGGAGGGGGACGGATTCGAACCGCCGAACCCGAAGGAGCGGATTTACAGTCCGCCGCGTTTAGCCACTTCGCTACCCCTCCAAATAAAAAGTGGCTCAGGACGGAATCGAACCGCCGACACAAGGATTTTCAGTCCTTTGCTCTACCGACTGAGCTACTGAGCCATAAAAAGATATTGAATTCCTAAACAAACTTACTGCTTGTCCTTCGTCCTCATCTCAGAAAGCTTAATCAAGATTCTGTTCGATGAGTACGCTGGTTGCTTTCTCACGGTAGCTTATTCATCGTGCTCTACCGACTGAGCTACTGAGCCATAACAAAATATTAAATTTCTAAACACATTACCAAATTAAGTTTTGAAAATTAAATGGCGGTCCGGACGGGACTCGAACCCGCGACCTCCTGCGTGACAGGCAGGCATTCTAACCAACTGAACTACCGGACCAATGATTTTTCGCGTTAGCGAAAATATCTTTCCTTAATCTTTTTCGAGGAACGAGAAAATAACTTCCGTCTGTTTTTTCGCGTTAGCGAAAATAGGTTTCATTATTCTTTTTAATAATGAAGAAAAACAAAAGATGGAGGAGGAAAGGGGATTCGAACCCCTGCGCGGTTTGACCCGCCTGTCGGTTTTCAAGACCGATCCCTTCAGCCGGACTTGGGTATTCCTCCAGTTTATAAAATTGGTAGCGGCGGAGGGAGTCGAACCCACGACCTTTCGGGTATGAACCGAATGCTCTAGCCAGCTGAGCTACACCGCCAAAATTATTATTATTTTAGTTTTTTACTTTTCATGGAAAAATCAATGAACCTTATTTTGCTACCGTAAAAAGCTTAGCTATTTTACTTCACTACGTTCCGTAAAAAGCTTTGGTGGAGCCTAGCGGGATCGAACCGCTGACCTCCTGCGTGCAAGGCAGCGCTCTCCCAGCTGAGCTAAGGCCCCAACTTAAAAGAAGAAACATATTGGCTAACACGAAAAAACTAAAATTAAAATTTGCTATCGCGAGATAAGGAAGTTTATTTTGCTTTCGCAAAAAAACTAGCTACTTTACTCCACTACGTTTCGTAAAAGTGGAACATTATTTTCGCAATGCGAAAAAATTTAAGGAATGCTATTTTACTCCACTACGTTTCGTAAAAAGCATTGGTGACCCCTACGGGATTCGAACCCGTGTTACCGCCGTGAAAGGGCGGTGTCTTAACCGCTTGACCAAGGGGCCAATCTATTAATTACTTTTTTGCGACAGCTATATCAATATAACACCTTTAAAAATACTCGTCAACGCTTTTTCTAAAAAAAATTTAAAAACCACAAAAAAAGAACTACATCTATGTAGTCCTCCCAATTTTTATTTACTTTTCAAGCTATATCTGTGGGCTCGATAATGGTTATTTCATTAATGTTGACTAATTTTACATCATTATAGGAGTTGATGTTTCTTATTTCGAGCATGCCATTATTATAATTGAATAAGATTGTGTATAGTTCTTCATGGTAAACGACTTGTTTTCCAAGCAATTTCCTCATCCCCCATAAATCTTATTGATGAGATCAAACAAATCTCTTAATGCATTACGCCAGGTTCATCATCATTGTTAGAGTTTACATGAATAGATGTGGTGTCATGATAAGTCCCGAAAAACGCAAGTAATATAACCAAAAGACTAGCAATCCATTTTTTCATCCTTCATCACCTCTGTTAATTTTCAAATATCATAGCATGTCCAAAGAATTGGTGAATTTTCCTTATTTACTGATATAATGAAGATAACCATCAGTTTTCTTACAATTACGAATTTTTTCGTGCTCCATGATAAATATAGTTATATTGGAGTGAAATTTTATGGCAAGATATTTAGGTCAGCGAATTAAAGAGGCACGAGAACGCCTTGGGTTATCCCAATACGAGACGAGTAAAGATATTTGCACACAGGCCTATATTAGTAAAATCGAGAACGGTAATGTTCTTCCGACTGCTGATATTTTGTTAAAGCTTGCTGATCGATTTAGCATCGACATCTCATACTTATTAGATATTTCTAGCATTCCTCGACATGATTACGTCATTGATGCTTTTACTCAAATTAGAGATTCCATTAATAATCGGGATTACACGTCTGTTCGTAAAATTGTTGAAACAGAAAAGAATAATTTTTTATTTATGGAAAAGAAATTGCAGCAATTTCTAACATGGCATGAGGGAATTTGCTATTTTCAATTAGATCAGGATCTGTCTAAAGCGATCCAAAGTTTAGAAGAAGCCCTACATATGACGATAAACAACAAAAAATTTTTCTCAGAAAGAGAAATCGAAATATTAATTAGCCAAGCCAATATTTTTAGTCAGTGCAATCTGCATGAAGAGGCTATCAATAAATATGAAGAAGCGATGACTCATATTAACCAGCTATCCGAAGTCATCAATAAACATGTTCCAGTTCGTTTGTTTTATAATTATGCCCGTATCATGAGACTTACGGGAAATCATTATGAGTCCATTCACTTATGTGATAGAGGGCTAAAACTTACAGAAAAACATATGCTTATGTACCTTCGCGGGGACCTTTACTTTCAAAAAGCTTATAATTATAAATCACTAAATAACGTGGAAAAAGCTGTGGAATGTTTTAAATTAGCGGAAATGGTCTATATTTTAGAAAACAACCAAGCTTCCATTTCCATGGTACGAAAACATCTTGATCCATTAACCTCTAATTCATGAACCTCATTAAAGGGGTTCATGATATTAGCACAAAAAAAGAACTACCTTGTTCGGTAGCCCTTCACACTACAGATATTTCCGATGAACCCCTTTTCCATCATAAGAAAATAACATATTACGATCCTCAATAACCGTTTCCATGTGCACGCCTCTTCCCCATAGCTGATAAATATAAGGGAGTACTTTTTCTAAATACTTAAGATCAAGTTCAATTCCTTCATACCAATGCTTAATATAGAGTTCCCCATTTTTCAAATAATCTCCATCTGACACAGTTAAGAAAGGAAATCCACCATTAACCCTCATGTTCACAAGCTGGTCTCTGACTTCTTCCCAGCCCTTATCAACAATTTTGTAGTCCCTACCCTGTTTCTGGAATAAATACATATCTTCTCGTAATACCAGATCCTTCGTTAAATAATTTCTCAAAAAAGAAATATCAGATTCAATTTCACGAACTTCAAAAATTTTCTCCCGACCAGAGTTCTTTTTTACTCCTCTTTCTTTCATAAGCTCTGTCGGATTGTTGTATCGCTCTTCAATGTCCTCTAAAATCTTCAATCCTAAATAATACGGATTAATCCCTGTTCGAGATGGCTGAACTACTCCAGCATTTAACTTTGCAAACTCCAATGCCTCAGAAGAAGTTAAATCCATTTCTCGTAAAATTCTTTGGTGCCAATAGGATGCCCAGCCTTCATTCATAATTTTCGTTTCTAACTGAGGCCAAAAATAGAGCATTTCTTCTCTCATCATTGTCAGAATATCTCTTTGCCATTCTGTTAACTCGCGACTGTAGTTTTCAATGAATAACATGAGATCCTTTTCTGGCTGCGGCGGAAATTTCCTTTTAATCTTTCTAGACTTACTTTGTTTTACATCTTTGTTATCTAAATTCCACAAATCGTCATAAGGACTTGCTTTGAAATCATTTTCCTCTTCATAATCCACATCATCCAATGTCCAAGAAAGCTTTGGACGCATAAGCGAAGGATCAATATGTTCTTCAATCGCAAGCACTGCATCTAGAAAATTTTCCACTTCTTGCTTTCCATGCTCTATTTCATATTGACGGATTCTCTCTGCTGTTGCCGCCATACTTTCGACCATATCCCGCTTCGTATTTTGAAAACGTACATTGTTTTTGAAAAAATCGCAGTGTGCAAGTACATGAGCTACGATTAGCTTGTTTTGAATTAATGAATTGGAATCCAGCAAGAATGCATAGCAGGGGTTGGAGTTAATTACAAGCTCATAAATCTTGGAAAGCCCTAAGTCATAATGAAGCTTCATTTTATGAAATTGCTTTCCAAAACTCCAATGTGAAAATCTTGTTGGCATTCCATATGCGCCAAAGGTATAAATGATATCTGCTGGACAAATTTCATATCTCATCGGATAAAAATCAAGGCCAAATCCTGAGGCGATTTCTGTAATTTCGTCAATCGCATACTCCAGTTCTTTCCGTTCTTCCTCTCTCATCCGATTCTCCCCCTTTTTGGTCTTATCACAATGTATGAGCAAAAAGTAGAAATGATGATCTGGAATAGTTCTCCATCTCCTTCATCAAATTAAAAAAGAGAACCCATTTTTCAATGGGTTCTCCTCTCTCTAGTTCATTTTTGAACGAGCTTCATCTCTTTAATCTCAAATTCCATATCCCCGACATTTTCGATAAACTTTTTATCATGGGAAACCAGAAGTATGGTTCCTTGATAAGCCTTGATAAATCGTTCTAATGCTTCAACCGCATTAATATCTAAGAAATTCGTTGGTTCATCTAGTAATAAAATGTTGTACTCCCCTAAAAACAACTCACATAGACGAAGGCGAATCGCTTCTCCTCCACTAAGGGATTTTACATTCTTTAAAACATCTGTTCCTTCAAACTGCATCGAGTGCAAAATACTACGTAAAAAACTCTCATCATATTCAGAACGATTTTTCAAAAATTGTAGAACCGTTTCATTATCTTTATACTGATAGCTCATTTGGCGGAAGAAACCAATTTTCGCCTTTGGTGATATCGTTAAATCAGGTCCATTATTAGCGATGTATTCAAGCAACGTGCTCTTTCCACTACCATTGCTGCCTGTTATGGCGATTTTCTTCCCTAACGGTATTTGGAAACTTACTTCCTCCAATAACACTTTATCCTTCACTTGAAGCGTTAATCTATCTGCCATTATGGGGAACTTATTGTGCAATTCTAGATGTTTTGGTTGACGGAAGACGATCGGTCGTTCATCTTGAACAGCTTCGACTTCCTCAAGTCTCTCCATTCGATGTTCAATCGCTTTTGCAGCCTTTTGAGCAGCTTTTTGGGCCGTGCCTTTTGATTTTGTCATAAATGTTTTGTTCGGCTTGGCGTTTGCTTCACGTTTTGTCATGCTGCCCGCTTGCGCAATTTTTTCTGCCTTTTTCATTTTTTCTTGCGCCGCTTTTTCGAGCCGACTCTTCTCTTTTAGGAACTGTTCATGCGCCTGACTTTGTTGTTCCCGTTCAAGTTCCTTTTGCGCAACGTAATCACTATAATTCCCGGAATACACATGGACTTTCCCTTCGCTGACTTCCCAAATCGTCGTAACAAGTTCATCTAATAATGCACGGTCGTGGCTAATGAGTATAAGTGCACCGTAATAGTATTTAAGTTCATCAAGTAAAAAAGAGATTCCTTTTTGGTCCAAATGAGTTGTTGGTTCATCGATCAGCAAAGCTTCGTAATAATGTGTAAATAGCTGGGCCAATTTCATTCTCGTCTGTTCCCCACCACTTAATTGTTCCGAATCCTTTGGTACGTCTAATTTTCCCAGTAATGCTGGATCAGCTTCTACAGCTTTTGGTGCTTCGATTTGTTCAAAATATCCACACTCAACGTGACCATGAATTTTTCCGGCAGTTGGTTTAACAATACCTGCAAGCAATTTCAATAATGTACTTTTACCTGCTCCGTTTTTTCCCACCATGCCGATACGGTCAAATTGATGAATGGCCAATCGATCAATTTTTAGTATTTCTTTATCTAAATAAGTTACTTCAACATTTTCTAATTCAAAACAAATTTGTTCCATAATTGCTACCTCCGAAATTAGTTTGATTTCGTACCGATAGCTGGATCGATACGAGCTTTTTTAAATCAAGCTCGTATTAAAAAAATAATAAGAACATAGAATTTTCCTCCTATTTTTTCAAAGCTATAGCTGCATTCAAAATAATCAAAATCCCTATTAAAGAAAAAAGTGTTGCTACACTTGTTGCTTCAATTAAGACTCCCGCTAATCCATATCCAATCGGTGTCGCTAATAAAGATAAGCTTGTTACAAAACTAAACACTCTCCCCAATAAATGTGGTTCGATTTCCGTTTGAATAAATGCATAGAATGGTGCAGAAAATATCGGACCAGATAATCCAACTAATCCGCTTAAAGCGACAAATGCATAGTATAAAGATGGAGAGAGCCATCCTGAAAAGAACAAGGCAAATCCCATTAACAACATCCCTACTACCATCGTTTTGATTTTGTTAAAACGATCTCCCAGCAAACTAACTATCAAGCCTCCTAAAATTAAACCAATCGCAAAAACGATCTCAACAATTCCTGCTTCTAGCACACCTTTTTCAAAATGGTTGCGTGTCATTAGTGGAAAGTATGTGCCTAAAGGAATGTATAACAGTGCTACAAACGTCATGATAATTGTGAGCTTTAACAATTTTGGATGCTTTACAAGAGCATCATATCCCTCTTTCATTTCCACAAAAAATCCACTTGAAGTCGGTTCTTCTGTTCTTGGTGCCCTTGGTATCCGAACGGAGAGTAACATGCTACTAGCAATAACTGCACCAAAAAAGTCAAGTAGTAACACCCACTCGAACGAACTAACAGCCAGTAATGTCATAGCTATAGCTGGACCTGCAATATTTGATAATGAACTTAACATCTGCCCCCATCCTGCAACCTTTGTAAGATGCTCTTCAGGTGCAAGAAGTGGTACAGAAGCCTGCATGGCAGGCATATGAAATGCAGTTGCAACTGAACGGATAACTAGCACGAAAAGAACCAATGAAATGCTTGGGTCCCCAAAATATACTGTCGAAAACAACAGTAGACTCCCTATTGCTACCGTCATATCTGACACAATCATGAACATCTTCCGAGAGTAACGATCTACTATCGTTCCCGCAATGGGTCCTATAATTGCTTGTGGCAAAAATCCTGCCAATCCTGCCAGTGCTAATACAAGTGGTGAACCTGAAGTAACTGTTAACCACCAAATAATGCTAAATTGAACTGCTGAACTACTCAGTAATGAAAAGAATTGACCTGCATATATTAAGATAAATTTACGTTTCCAGTTTATATTTTCCATTTTTATACCTCCTAAAATTCAAGAACATGAGTTATGAATCCTAGGTGGTATCAATAAAAGAGTAACATCATCATATTAAATTCCTCCAACAAAAAAATCACAGACTTCATATCTGTGATTAAGAGCAAAGGGATATATTCGATTGAATTAGAAAGCCTCCAACAAATAAGCTTCCATTCCAAAAATAGGAAAACTAAGCAAACGAAAAGAAAGGCAGATCGTTCCGCCTTTCTCCAAAGAATGGTTATTTGAAGATGATTAAAAAAGGACAGACTTATCCCGTTTACTCTGCAAACACAAACAGAGCCTTTGACAGTATTCAATTACTGATTCAAAGCTGGGAAACGAAGTCTCATTGAGTGTGTCATTTTTTAATAATCCTCCTTAATAAATTCATGTTTATTATAGGGTGCATTTTCAAAAAAGTCAAAGCCAAATTTAAGTATTCTATAGTATAATTTTAATATATTGGAAACGGAGGATATTCTATGAGAGAAACATTATTAAGAGTTGGAACGATCTATTTACCTGTTCAAAATATTGAAGTATCTTCACAATGGTATGTAGAAAAATTAGGTGCCAAGTTGAATTACCGTGATGGAGAAAAAGCCATCCTGGACTATGCGAACCAGAGCTTTTTTCTCGTCAAAGCCCAAGAAGGGCAAAAAGCAAACTTTATTGATGCGAATAACCATGAACGTTTTTCAATAACCTTTGAAGTAAATGGACTAGACGCCTTAAAGTTGATACATAAAGAATTTAAAGAAAAAGGGATACTAACTGGTGAAATCGAAAATAGAGGTCACGCTGGAAGAAACTTTGTATTCTCTGATCTAGACCGTAATCAATTTGATGTATGGAGTGAACTTAGTCCCGTCTTCAAAGAAAAATATTTGCTTACTTAGTATTGATTTTATACAGGTAAATGATGAAAATGCCTTTATACCAAGGTCACCAACATTTGCTGAGTGAAATTCATCCCTATCTTCACACACTATTATCAACTCCTTAAAAAGAGGAGATGTGATAATGGAGATAGTGGATTATGATCGCGCTTTATATTATACCCACCGGTCTGAATGGGACAACTTATTAATTCTTATGGTCAGAACAAAGGACCATTTTTTATCTAAGAAAATCGAGCATTTCCTGCACGCGTATAATTTCGAGAAGGATTATATGGAGATTGAAAAACATTTATATTCTTTACTTAGATACATCGACCATGCCAACAATCACCTAGTCAGTCAACATTCATTAGATGTTGAAATAATGCATTAAGAATTCCACCAATCAATAAAGACACGGCGCAAAGCCGTGTCTTTATTTTAGTTCATCATACCTTCAACAATTCCCATAAAGCTCTCTTCAATTTTGTTCAACTTCGACTTGCTGTCTTCTAGTGAAGCACCTTTTACGCCGAAATAGAATTTAATCTTTGGCTCTGTTCCAGAAGGACGTAAGCAAACCCAAGAATCATCCTCAAGGAAATACTTCAATACATTAGACTTTGGAAGTTCGATTGTTGTATCTCCTTCTGCCGTCGTACTGATTCCTTTTAAATAATCCTCTTGTTTCACTACCTTCAGTCCCGCAATCTCTTGTAATGGACTTTCTCTAAAGGATGTTAAGGTATGTTGGATTTTTTCTGCTCCTTCTTTTCCCTTCAATGTAAGGGAGCGTAGGCCCTCCAAGAAGTATCCATACTGTTCAAATACAGATAACAATGCATCGTATAAGGACATGCCCTTCTCTTTATAAAAAGCACAAGCTTCCGTTGCTAAAAGAGCAGCCTGAATCGCATCTTTATCGCGTGCAAAGTCCCCAATTAGATAGCCATAGCTTTCTTCGTATCCAAATAGGAATTGATGCTCACCACTAACCTTATACTGTCTAATTTTTTCTGCAATATATTTGAAACCTGTTAATACATCAATCGTTTCTACATTAAAGGATGAGGCAACTTCTTTTCCTAATTCGGAAGTCACAATTGTTTTTAACATTACACCATTGCTAGGCAATGTACCCTTTTTACTTTTCTCTGAAAGGATATAATGCAGAAGGAGTGCACCTGTTTGATTGCCTGTTAAAACCTGATATTCGCCATCACTATTTTTTACCGCAATTCCCAATCTATCCGCATCTGGATCGGTTGCAATAAGTAGGTCTGCCCCAACTTCTTTTCCTTTTTGAATCGCAAGCTCAAATGCAGCATGCTCTTCAGGATTTGGACTTTTCACAGTCGAGAATTGTGAATCTGGCAATTCTTGTTCTTTAACAATATGTACTTGCTCATAACCAAGAGCGTTTAGTCCATTTCTTAATGGTTTGTTTCCTGTCCCATGTAATGGAGTAAAGACGACTTTTATGTCAGACTGTTGACCTAATGAGTTTTCTGAGATCGTCACGAGCTTGTCCTGATATGCACGATCAATCTCTTCACCGATTATCGTAATTAGCCCTGCAGCTTTTAGTTCTTCTTCATTTTTCACTTCAATTTGCAGTTCATCAGCAATAGCATTAACCTGATCAACTAGCGCATCTGCATCTTCATTTGCTAACTGTGCCCCATCTGGTCCATACACTTTGTATCCATTATATTCTGGCGGATTATGACTAGCTGTAATAACGATTCCTGAATAGGCTTTTAAGAATCGAACTGCAAAGGATAGCTCAGGTGTCGGTCTTAATTCATCAAACACATATGTATGAATTCCTTTTGAAGCAAGTGTTTTTGCTGCCTCCATCGCGAATTCTGGCGATTTATGTCTAGAATCATAGGCAATAACTACACCTTGCTTCTTCGCTTCACTGCCCTTCTCTTCAATAAAAGCAGCTAGCCCAGCAGAAGCTTTGCGAACTGTATATAGGTTCATTCGGTTCGTACCTGCACCAATTTCACCGCGCATTCCGCCTGTACCAAACTCTAAATTTTTATAAAATGACTCTTCTAAACCTTTTTCATCTAACAAAAGGAGTTGTTCCTTTAGTTCAGCATCTAATTCTTTATATTGAAGCCATCTAGAAGATTGCTCTTTCCAATTCATTTATGACCACTCCTGTTTAATATGAATTCTAAAATTTGCCATGGTTATATCGTACTACAAAATCTACTCAAACTTCTATTACAAGCTTGTTAAAAATTACATTGTTGTAAAGGAAAATTTAAAATTTTTCGTAACATTATACGTATTATTTGAAAAACCTATGCTTACATCATAAAATAATGGAGACTAATTTTTAGAAGGAGTATATATGAACGAAAAAAAAGATGTTCGTGAATCGCTAATTTTTATCGCTTGGGCAGCTTCCGTTCTTGCTATGTTTGGAAGTTTGTATTTTTCTGAAATTAGACAGTACGAGCCTTGTGAACTATGTTGGTACCAAAGAATATTAATGTACCCGATGGTTGTGATTTTAGGGATTGCCACGATTAAAAAGGATTTTCGAATATCCTTATACACGATGATTTTATCGCTTATCGGAGCTGGAACTTCCTTATATCACTACGGACTTCAAAAGCTTGCTTTTCTAGCTGATGCAGCCCCTGCCTGTGGTCGTGTCCCATGTACTGGACAATACATAAATTGGTTCGGTTTTGTGACGATTCCTTTCCTTGCCCTTATTGCTTTTATCATCATTTTTGTTTGTAGCTTCATGATTTGGAAGAAATCGAAGGAGGTTTAATCATTGAAAAAAGTACTTATTTTCTTAGTCATCATTATTGTATTATTTGCAGGGGTTTCGATTTTAACAAAAATGCAGAACGAAGAAAAGGTCTCATCTGAGAATAATAAATATGGAAAAGATACATTGAATGCTTTAACTGTTGATCAATTAGATGATCCTAATTATCAAAATGTGATTTTGCCTGAGGATTTAGAAGAAAAGCTTGCTAATAAAGAAGATGTAACTGTTTATTTCTATAGCCCGGATTGCCCTCATTGTCAACGTACAACACCAGTCGTTGCTCCACTAGCTGAGGAAATGGGCGTTGACCTTGTTCAATATAATTTACTTGAATTTGAAGATGGTTGGGATGATTACGGAATTACTTCAACTCCAACAATTGTCCAATTTAAAGAAGGAAAAGAAACAGAGCGTATCGTAGGTTCTCAAGAAGAAGCAGTATTCGAAGATTGGTTTAACCAAAATAGCAAATAAAAAAAGCTGGATCAAAAGGTCGGTTTATACATCACCTTTTTGGTCTCAGCTTTTTTTACTTATATCAACAACTCATTCGCTGCCTTTGTGTAAACACTAAAATTGGCATTATTCATTTGCTTTGCTTCTAAAAATTGTTCATAATCAAATGGGAAAAACATACCATAATCCTTTAGAATATCTGTATTCGTTTGAAAAATGGATTTGTACTTTGGTAGTAGTTCATTTGATTCTAGAATTGAAATCAAAGTCTGCAGACTAGCGATGACTTGATATGCTTCCTTTAAGGTTCCAAACTGCGCACATTGTTGTAATACGTTGAGCTCTTCAAATTCTCTAATGTCCTGATCTGAATAATAAAGAGGAAAAATGTCCTGATAAAACGTTTTAATAAGTCCCTTTATCATTTCTTCTTGGTCTGGTGTAGACGCAAAAACAACCTTCACTTTTAACCCACCTTTAATAGCCTTATAATACCTTTGTCATATATGATAAGAATAACATATGTACTTAGGTCAAAAGCGTGGTAATTATCGCCAAAGCTTTAACATTATTCCGTACCATCGAAAGGAGAAAAACATGCAAATTACATCGAAAAAGGGAGAATGGTTCGAAATAGTGGTACCATCCGACTGGAATGGCATTTCAACTGAGCATTTATTTTGGAATGTTTGGAATGCCCCTAAGAAGCTCACTCATCAATTCAGAACAAATAAAGAAGTCACAGTAAATGGTTCCCCTGCGAACTGGCATGAAGCACTAAAAGCAGGAGACCGTTTACGGATAAAACTTTTTTCCGATGTTGAATTTGGTGTGACACCCACTTATATGGATTTGGAAATCCTTTTTGAAGACGATCACTTACTTATCGTTAATAAGCCCGCTGGAGTCAATACTCATCCAAATAGCCCAGAGGATACTGAAACTTTGGCAAATGGTGTTGCCTTCCATCTGCAAGCAAATGGAGAGTCGAGACAAGTAAAGCATATCCATCGGTTAGATCGGGACACTTCAGGAGCTATTCTGTTTGCAAAGCATGCACTTGCAGGCTCCATTTTAGATAAAATGCTCGAGGAACGAAAAATTAAAAGGACTTACGTTGCACTTGTTCAAGGTAAAATCAGAGGCAAAAAGGGAACGATTAAGGAACCAATCGGGAGAGACCGACATCATCCCACAAAAAGAAGAGTGTCCCCAAACGGCCAACAAGCGATTACACACTATGAAGTCATCGAAGCAAGCCTACATTCTTCAAAAGTAAAATGTCAGCTTGAGACTGGAAGAACACATCAAATTCGTGTCCATTTTAGCCATATTGGTCATCCACTGATTGGTGACAAATTATATAATGAAGAACCGAGTAGCAATCGCTTAGCCCTTCATGCAGAACGACTCCAATTAACGCATCCACTAACATTTGAAAAAATTGACGTGGTTTGTCCAATAGAGTGGTAAATGCAAAAGAGCGCCCATTACCTAGATGGGCGCTCCATTTATATAAACGGCATGTGAGCCGAAATTTTTTGTATGTAATCTCTTTTCCCTTGCAAAATTCGTCCTAAACTAAAAAATACCCTTGGGAAAAAATCCCCAAGGCTATCATATTTTTTATAGTGGAAGTTCCGGTTCTTCTACTTCAGGTACTTCTCCACCTAGACTCTCTAAAAACGCCACAAGATGTTTTACTTCTTCATCTGTTAGGCTAAGGGGTTGTAAAAGTTCGCTCTTGTTCGGGTGAACCCCTCCACCTACATTATAATAATTGACGACATCCTCTAATGTTGCTAGGCTGCCATCATGCATATATGGACCTGTATGAGCTACCCCACGAAGGCCTGGGGTTCTAAACTTTCCTTTATCATTTTCGTTGTTTGTCACGGCGAATCTACCGTCGTCTCCATCCATACCTAAGTTGTGATAATTATGATCGGATAAAAGCGGACCAGCATGACATGAAATACAGCTTGCCTTACCAACGAACAGCTTCATCCCTTCTTTGGCATCGGCAGATATGGCATTTTCATCTCCTGCCAAATATTTATCAAAAGCTGTATCCGTTACCACAATTGTTCTCTCAAATGACGCAATCGCTTTTGCAATATTATCAGCTGTGACTTTATCATTAAATACTTTATTAAATTCTTCTACATATCCTGGTATTGCACTTAATTCTGTAACCAAATCACCTAAATTTTGGTTCATTTCACCTTCAGCCTGAATTGGACCAACCGCTTGCTCTTCTAAGCTGCCAGCACGTCCATCCCAGAAATTTTCCTTATAGTAAGCAGAGTTGATAATGGATGGACTATTTCTCGGTCCATTGAATCCTTCAAAACCAATAAATTTCTGTAGGCCATCAGCATAACCTGCTGCTGGAGCATGACATGATGCACAGCTCAATTTATTATTACCTGAAAGTCTTTCATCAAAATAGAGCATTTGCCCTAGATCCACTTTCTCATCTGTTAATTCGTTGTCTGCAGGGACAGCTACTACTCCAAGCGGCTCAAATTTAGCCTTAGCTGCTTCTAATTCAGCATCCACTTCTGGTTCTTCAGTTGCGGTTGGTTCTTTCTCAGGTGCAGCAGCATCTTCTTTCGTATTACATGCGGCCAAGAACATGGCTGAGAAAAGAAGAGTCAGTAATAACTTCATACTTTTCATGGTAATACCCCCAATGAATTTTATTGGCTGAAATAAACTGTCGCGACTTTCCATTTATATCATCCAATTACAGTTATTATATAATTAGATTAATTCTTATTTTCGAGTAAGTTTTGAATAAAATGTGAATTGTATCACAAAGTAACATACGCATGTTTTTTACAGTTACTAACAATAATTACTAGAAATAAACAATTTTCATCAATAAAAGACAAAATAACTATTTTTTTGAGTGATTTTTATTTATTTTTCACTATTTTTCATATAAAATTATTTAGCTTGGAATTATATTATTAAGCTTAAGAATAATTGGAGGTCAAATCATGGTTTTCAAAAAACAGGACAAGTTAATGGTTTTGTTAAAAGACATTTCCATAAATTTAAGGGAGAGCGCGCATTATTTCGCTGATTATAAGCTTCAAAACGTCAATGATTTAAAAGTCTTTTTTGAAACACTAAAGGAATACGAAACAAAAGGCGATACATACGTACATGAAACGATTCAAGAGTTGAACAAAGTATTTATTACTCCTATCGAACGTGAAGATATTCTTCAATTAGCGATGAGTATGGATGATGTATTAGATGGCTTCGAGGCTTGTGCAGCTATGTTTGAAATGTACTGCATTACTCAAGCTGACGAATTCATGGTGAAGTTTGTTCAAGCTTTACGTGCATGTGCAGAAGAAATTGAAGTTTCCATTGATCTAGTTACCAATAAAAAACTCCTACAAGTTCGTGAACATGCAATAAAGATTAAAGATTACGAATCCAAATGTGATGGCATCTTACGCCAGTCAATTAAACATTTATTTTCAGTAGAAAAAGATCCAATTCGCATTATTCAATATAAAGAAATCTATGAAACATTGGAAGAAATTGCTGATCATTGTCAGGGTGTAGCAAATACACTTGAAACCATTATTATGAAAAATGCCTAAGGAGTCTTGTCATGGATGTTATTCTTATACTTACAGTATTAATCGTCATTGGGGCATTAGCATTTGACTTTATTAATGGATTTCATGATACTGCAAATTCCATCGCTACCGCTGTGTCGACCAAAGCATTACGCCCAAGACAAGCTATCATACTTGCCGCTACAATGAATTTTATTGGAGCGATTTCTTTTACAGGCGTTGCTAAAACAATCACAAAAGATATTGTCGACCCTTTTACCTTAGAAAACGGTTCGGTTGTTATATTAGCAGCCCTAATTGCTGCGATTGCATGGAATTTAATTACTTGGTATTACGGAATTCCATCTAGCTCATCCCATGCGATTATCGGTTCTATCGCTGGTGCTGCGATTGCTGCAGCGGGTTTTCAAGCATTGAACTTTAAAGGTTTCTTAAAAATTTTAGAAGCACTTATTTTTTCACCAATTATCGCCTTTGTTGTAGGTTTTATTGTATACAGCATTTTCAAGGTAGTTTTTAAGAACAATAATCTTTCTAAAACAAATCGTAACTTCCGTTTAATACAAATCGGTACAGCTGCTTTACAATCGTACACTCATGGAACAAATGACGCTCAAAAAGCAATGGGGATCATCACAATGGCGCTAATCGCCAATAATTATGTTACGACAGATGACATTCCATTTTGGGTACAATTATCCTGTGCGATCGCCATGGGTCTTGGAACTTCTGTAGGTGGTTGGAAAATCATTAAAACGGTTGGCGGTAAAATCATGAAAATCCGTCCTGTAAATGGGGTTGCTGCGGATCTAACTGGAGCTATGATTATTTTCGGAGCAACTTATATTCATTTACCGGTAAGTACGACTCATGTTATCTCCTCCTCTATTCTCGGTGTTGGTTCAGCTCACCGTGTCAAAGGGGTTAAATGGGGAACTGCACAAAGAATGCTTATCACATGGGTGATTACCTTGCCTATTTCAGCCATTTTAGCTGGTATCTGCTATATGATTTTGAATTTATTTTTCTAAATATAAAATGGTTGAGTTTATAAAACTCAGCCATTTTTTTATGCTCATTTCGTGTATGATTAAATAGAAGACATTTTCTAGGAGGTGATACCTATGCCTGATTGGTCGTATCATCCACTCTTTAAACCACTTGTGTCGAGGTTACCAGGTTCTATCGGAAGGGAGTTTATTCATCATGGAATGAGTTTCATCGCATCCATTCCTGGAGGCTCTCGGTTCATCGAATTTCTGGGCCATATGGCTCCTTCAACTCATTTAAAACGGGATTTTCTTGGTATTCCCGTTGTAAGTCCTATTGGATTAAGTGGCAAGGTTGACCCACAATTAACGGGTACTCGTGCCTTTTCTCATTTAGGATTCGGATTTATTGAAATGGGTCCTGTTACCATTGAACCACAATTAGAAGTTCATGCTTTCTTCCTGAACGAACAGATCTTTTTCCCAGAGTCCTTTGAATCAATCGGACTTGAAAAAACAATTGAAAAGCTACAACTAATCCAACCTTATGATATCCCCCTCTTCATTCGGATTGGAAAGACTGAAAGTTTAAAAGAGCTCTTTTTATTAATAGAAGCTTTAATTCCTTATAGCGACGGGCTCATTATCGAGGATGAATTAAATAAGGAACAACTTGAGGAGCTTAAGGTATTTCAGGGAAATACGAAAATCCTTTTATCATTACCCGCTACTAAGATAAAAGTAAGAAAAGCATACATAGAGCAAATATTTCATGAGCGTTTAATTGATGGCATTGTCATTGAGGAAAGCTTCTTGAAGCAAGGTGAAAAACGGTATTCATCTAAAGACCAATCTTCCGATATAATCCTAGCACTAGAGGAGCTATCCAATATCCCAACGATTGTCTCTGGTGCTATTTCAGAGCCAAAGGACGCTTTACTTTTTCTTAAACATGGAGCCGACCTTCTAATGCTTTCAAGTGGCTATGTCATAACGGGACCTGGGCTTCCAAAACGAATTAATGAGGCTATTTTGGATCAGGAACGTGCACAAGTTGTACATAGTGGCTGGCAATGGTACTGGTTGTTTGGATTGTTTATTTTCGTAGGTGGCTTATTAGCCTTAGGCTTTAGTATGACCTCCGTCATTCTTTCCTATGACGAAGCCTTTTTACAATTAACTAGAGAACAGCTCATGGCTCTCAATCCAAAAATCATCAATTTCATGGCACATGATCGGATGACGCTGGCAGGAACCATGATATCTGGAGGCATATTGTATATGCAGCTAGCTCGTAATGGAGTCAGATATGGAATTCATTGGGCTAGAAAAGCGATAAATATTGCTGCCATCATTGGTTTCTTCGGGATACTATTTTTTATTGGCTATGGTTATTTCGATTGGTTACATGGGTTGTTTTGGGCAATTCTCCTACCCGTATTTTATATTGGCTGGAAAAAAACAAAGAATGCACATGAGGTTTCAACTTCCAGCAATCGTACGAATCATCTAGCATGGAAAAAAGGAGCTTGGGGACAGCTTGCTTTTGTGATCCTAGGCTTTGCTTTTATACTTGGTGGAATTGTTATTTCAACGATCGGGGTAACAAACGTTTTTGTTTCAACAGATATTTTGTATATATGCATGACACCTGAGCAATTAAATACGATGACGGAAAAATTAATCCCCGTTATCGCTCATGATCGAGCTGGATTTGGCGGTGCCCTAATAAGTGTTGGATTGCTAGTCCTCACCCTATCGCTATGGGGATTTCACCAAGGGCAACGATGGGTTTGGTACACCTTTTTAATCGGAGGCATTCCGGCGTTCTCTGCTGGCCTTTTAACCCATTTCTTTATTGGGTACACAACGTTTATTCACCTACTTCCAGCTTATATTGCATTTGTTTTATATATTGTCGGACTCGTGCTTTCTAAGGACTTTTTCTTTGAAACTAGAAAAATATAACGAAAGAACCGCTTAAATGCGGTTCTTCTATTAGTCCTGTAATAAAGCCCTCGTGATTTCTCGTATTAATCTTGGAAGGTATCCAAAGCTATAAGGCTTGTAGACTCGTTCTGTCCATTTGTGTGCATCCTTGCCATATACACCTACATTGATTGAAGGAATATTTAACTCCTTCATTTTTTCTAATGGGATTGGGAATAGCGTATCCAACGCAGGAAAATTTCTCTTTAGTGAGCGAATCTCCTCTTCTGAATCTTCGAAAGACAGGAAGCTACCATCTGATAAATAAGGAAAATATTTTCGTAGTTTAAAAATTTCTCCTGTTTCAGTAGCTTCTTTCTCAAGAACAGCCTGGATTTTCTCAGAAAGAGAGCTCCCCCTCTCATTATTTAAATTCAGATAATTAGACGGTAAGAACGGCGGTGCATAGAAGATGATTACTCTCGGCTTTTTCTCAGGATCTAATTTTTGCAATGCATCTACAATTTCATAGGCTGCCTCTCTCTCATCTAAATCTGTATTCTGAAAGCCCTCTATTATTCTATCGATTTCATTTATCCTTAGCCCCTGTAAATAACCGATATAGTTTTCTAAAGTCGTTACCTCTACTGTCCAACTAAGATCTCTTTTTGGCAATTGATTAAGTTTGACGAATTCGGAGTAGCTCGTTTTGAGTCTAGCTTCAAACTCGTGACAAGCCTCTTCGGCAATTTTAGCTAACCCGTCTAGCACGGCATGAGGTGTCTTTTCATAATAGAAGTAATTAAAATATAAACGCGCGCTTAACGCCGTCTGTACATTATACTGCTTTTTATCATCTCGAAAATATAGACAGCTGGGTGGAAGAACAAGCTCCCCTTCGATTTTCTCAACTAGGTCGAGATTTTGATTGATTCTAAGATTGATCTCAGATGCAATAGTTGTAGGATCTATACCTGATAGACTTTCCCCCACATGTGCCTCTCTCCCGAAAACAGCAAAGCACGGCAAAAGCTTCCCAGCGGTACCTGTGTAAATATATTTATTGCTATCCTCAGGATAAAGTGGCGAGATTAGATCATTATTGAGCGCTGCCACGTACTCTAAAGCATATTTTTCCTTTAGACGAATTAATTCGGATAATGCTCCTCTAATCCCTGTGTGCTGACGTTCTTCATCCGGATTGAACATAACTAAAATATTTCCGTCGAGTTCATCCAAATGCTCGGAAAAATAAAGAAGATTTGCTACATGGACAGCAACTCCACTCTGCATATCAAGTGAACCCCTACCAAAAAGCCATTCCCCTGATTGAGCATCTGCCATCACATCCTCATCACTCTTATACGTAGAAAAATACTTTTCAAGAGCATCTGGATTATGGGCAATTGCTTGTATGGAACCGAAATCTTCCGTCCCAACTGTATCGAAATGAGCGAAATAAATAACGGTTTTTGTTGTATTCTTAGGCGACTTTAATAAAGCAAAGACATTTTTCCGCTCATATGAATCATTTTCGATCTCCCGAATGATTAAATGATCTGGATGTACCTGATAATAGGAAAAGGATTGAAGGAAATTAAAGAGCCATTCTGCCTTATGTATTTCTCCATTCGTACCTGAATAGCTTTGTATCTCAATTAATTCTCTTGTTAAAAGTTCGATTTGCTGTTCTATTTGTAATCCTTGAATACGTTTAAACAATGGTACATCCCCCTCGGAGTCACTGAATTTCAATAAATAATATTACAAACACTGCAAATAATAAGAACATTAGATAATTTTATGATATTCGATTTAGTGCTTGAAATCCACCCACAAAACGAATATTATAGAGAATGTGTTTTTAAAACGTTCGTGTTTTGGAGGTTAATCATGTTTAAGTTAAAAGAACATCAAACGAATGCGAGAACGGAAATTTTAGCCGGGATCACAACATTCCTAACAATGGTATATATCGTAGTCGTGAACCCGATTATTTTAGCGGATGCCGGAGTTCCATTTGATCAAGTATTCACTGCAACGATTATTGCAGCAGTTGTCGGTACTTTATGGATGGGTCTATTCGCTAATTATCCCATTGCGATTGCGCCTGGTATGGGATTAAATGCATATTTCGCTTATTCTGTTGTTGGTAGTCACGGAAATATCGACTATGTTACAGCTTTTGCAGCTGTGTTTATTGCAGGTATTATTTTTGTCATTCTTTCTTTAACACCTTTTAGAAATATGTTAATTGAAGCTATTCCGGAAAATCTAAAGCACGGAATTAGCGCAGGTATTGGTTTATTTATTGCCTTTATTGGTTTGCGCTTAACTGGACTTATTACAGCGCATCCTTCAAACTTAGTAGCACTAGGAGATCTGCACCAGCCCTCAGCTTATTTAACGATTATCGGTCTTGCGGTCACATTGATTTTAATGAGTTTACGAGTACACGGGGCGTTATTCATTGGGATGATTGTTACAGGTATTGTTGCTTACTTTACTGGCAACCTATCCTTTGATCAAGGTTTTGTTTCATTACCGAAATTACCTGAAGGACTAATTGTTCTTAATCCGATTGACGCGATTGGCCAAGTTTTCGAACATAGCCTATATGCAGTTGTTTTCTCATTTTTACTTGTTACAATCTTTGATACGACTGGAACAATGGTTGGAGTTGCCCAACAAGCTGGTTTAATGAAAGGTAATTCATTGCCTCGTGCTAAAACAGCATTGCTTTCCGATTCAATCGGTACAACTGTTGGAGCCGTGTTTGGAACTAGTCCAACTACTGCTTTCATTGAATCATCATCAGGAGTTGCGGCAGGTGGACGTACTGGACTAACTTCAGTAACAGTTGGAATTCTCTTTATCCTAGCTGCTTTCTTTGGTCCGTTAGTAAGTGCAGTTTCTGGCTTATCAGCAATCACAGCACCAGCCTTAATCATCGTAGGAAGCTTAATGATGGGTTCTGTTGCTAAAATTAAGTGGAATGAATTAGATGAAGCATTCCCGGCTTTCTTAACGATTTTAGCAATGCCGTTAACTTCAAGTATCGCTACTGGAATTGCACTAGGGTTCATTTCTTACCCACTTATCAAAATCGCCAAAGGTAAATGGCGTGAAGTTCACCCAATCATTTACGTATTTGCAGTATTGTTCTTCTATCAATTGGCATTCTTGCCGCATTAATAAAAAGAGACCTATGAAGGCGTTCAATCCCCTCATAGGTCTTTTATTTTGTCCTTTTCACATATTGCTCAACGAGTCGGTCTAGACGATTCAACTGGAATGCGTATTGATAAACTATTGAACTAATAACAACGAGAGGAATTTTACTTCCTTCTTCCTCTTTAAAATCACTGATGTTTTTTTCCAAGAATGCGCTTGTTTGATTCAATAACTCCTCTTCAAGCTGATGCTCTTCATCCATTTTTATTTTTCCGTTGTATTTTAATAAAATCAGCTCGTGAAGTTTGATTAAATGCTCTAATTGTTGATCGAAAAATACATTCTCATCTTCATTTGGTTTACTTTGAAAATAGAAATCATCTATACTTTCTAAAACAAGAAACCCTTGTTGAAGCGATTTGAACATCATCTTAAAGACAACAATTTCTCGTAAGTCCATTTGATTGACCTTCGCCATCTTCTCTCGTTCTTCATCAAAGAGCTTAAACTGCTCCTCTAGTTTTAAGAGGTCCTTTTCTAGTTGCTTCATTTGATCATGAAATGATTTCTCCGTCATTTCATTCGAAATCGCCGTCCTCATTAAAATGGACATATTTTGAAACACTTTATAAACTTTGTCGATGTAGTTTTTCCGGTAATTGGGTGGGGCGATCAATACGTTTACCAATAAGGCAGATGTCATTCCGATTAGGATAATGCCAAATCGATGCAAAGCAAACAATAAATCTTCATTACCCGGTGCACTCATAATCGCCAGCACTGTCACCAATGTAAGGGAAATCGTTTCGGCCATTTTTAGTTTCAAGCTAACTAGAATAACGATAATCATTACGAGGCCAATTGCCAAGGGATCATTGCCTAGAAAATAAAGTGCCAATAACGCAATGATTGCACCTAATGTATTTGTTTGAGCTTGGTCCCAAATTTGTTTCCACGTTCGATAAATCGAAGGTTGAATGGTAAAAATCGCGGCAACACCAGCGAATACAGCTGATTCCAAATGAAACAAAGAGCATATGTATAATGCGAGCGTAACTGCAATTCCCGTTTTTATAACCCGAGGTCCTAATGTCACGAATATCAAACCCTTCAAAATTTAATCATTGGTTTGTTCAACCCATTTTACGCCGGACCTGCATTCTTTTCAAGAGATATCTTTGTCATGAAACTTTTTGCGCTTTCGAACGTAAGTATAGAAAGCATAATTATAAAGTTAATCAAGAAGGGAGAATGAGATGAAGAAATTCACCATCATGCTAGTCTTGGCTACTATGCTGTTAAGCGGCTGTTCATTTTTGAATGAGGTTAACGATACGCTCGATTATGTCGGGGTAACAACCGAACATATCGAACGTTTAAATACTTTCGCTGAAGAAGCCCCACAATTAGTAGAAGATGCCCTAAGCAATCCTGAGTTGGTAACAGAGCTTGAAGCCAAGCTTACTACCTTAAAAACAGAAATTGAAGAATTTATTGCTTTGAGCGACATCCCAACAATCGCAGAAGACATTCATCAGGAGTTAGTAAGTAAAAATGAATTACTCCTTGAAGAAATTAATAAAGTTCTTGAAAATGGTCATATCGCGTTAGATAAGCTTGAAAACTCGCAGATTTTCACAACAATTAGTGATGTTACAAGCTTGATGAACCGAATAGAGAATCTTACACAATAAAAGACTTGGCAAATGCCAAGTCTTCTTTTTATGCTACATCCACACCTGTGGAAGCTATCCAAATTTTGTACCAATGTTGGCAAGTCATTTTAATAGATAGAGCATCTACAGCAGAGCGAATTCGCTCGATTTTTCCAGAACCAATGACCGGCATAATTTTCGCTGGATGATAAAGTAGCCAAGCGTACATCAGCTTATCCAATTCCTTTGTACCGAGCTCTTCTCCAACTTCGAGTAATGCCTTCTTGATACGTACGGACTTTTCATCAGTAGCGTTAAAAATTTTCCCTCCGGCAACCGGTGACCATGCCATCGGAGCTACCCTCTTTTGTAGGCAATGTTCAATGGTTCCATCTTGGAATGTTTCCAGGTGACTCACCGAAATTTCTACTTGATTCGTTACCAATGGAAATGGCAAGTAACTGCTTAACATATCAAATTGAGATGGAGTAAAGTTTGAAACTCCGAAATGTTTTACTTTCCCCTGTTCCTTTAAAAGCGTAAATGCTTCGGCCACCTCTTCTGGATCCATAGCCGGATCAGGACGATGAATAAGGAGCACATCCACATAATCCGTTTGTAAATTTTTCAATGAGTTCTCAGCACTTTTAATGATATGATCTTTGCTTGTATCGTAATGCTTGACCTCATGATCGGGTCGTTGATTGGATAGGAGCTTGATTCCGCACTTTGTCACAATCTCCATCTTGTCTCTAAGAGAAGGCTTCAATGCTAATGCCTTTCCAAAAATAGCTTCATTTTGATAATTTCCGTATATATCTGCATGGTCAAAGGTTGTAATGCCAAGGTCTAGACATTCTTCAATTAACATTACTAATTCTTGGTCCTTAAGATTCCAATCATTCAATCTCCATAATCCGTGGATCATGCGTGAGAATGATAATTCCTCAGTTAGCTTAATTTTTTCCAAAGTAATCCCCCACTTCTAAAGTTTTTTTATCTTTTTCGTACAGCTTTCCATTGCTTGTAAAACGGATGCGCGGAATCCATTCAATTCTAGTGCCGATACAGCTTCGATTGTTGCTCCACCTGGTGTACAAACCTGGTCCTTTAATTCTCCTGGATGCATGCCAGTTTCTAAAACCATTTTAGCAGCACCGAGGACGGCTTGTGCCGCAAGACGATACGCTTGCTCTCTTGGAATACCATCCTTCACACCACCATCGGCAAGCGCTTCAATAAACATATAGACATAGGCTGGAGAAGAACCACTAATCGCTGGAATACTGTCCATTAATCTTTCTGCCACCACTTCCACTTCTCCAAAAGAACGGAAAATGGCTAAAACTTGTTCAAGGTCATCAGAAGTAACCATATCATTTATGCTGAGCGCACTCATTCCCTCTCCTACAAATGAAGGCGTATTCGGCATCGTGCGGACCGCTTTAATCTTTTTACCAAAATCACTTTCTAGGGTATCCAATGTAATTCCTGCAGCAACGGTTATAATAATGGTATGTTCCGCAATTACCGACCTAATTTCTTGAATAACTTCATTATGTATATCAGGCTTCACAGCAAGGAAAAGGATATCTGCCCATTTCGCAACTTCTTCATTATCCTTCGTCGCATGGACTGAATACTTTTCCTTCACCTTATTAATTGTTTCATCTGACTTTGCACTAACTTTAATTTGTTTAGGGGCAAATGTGGCAGATGACAATATCCCTTTTATCATAGCTTGGGCCATTTTTCCGGACCCAATAAATCCAATTTTCTCGTTCATGATTTCCCTCCTAGTAAACACTGTTATTATACTTGAACATAACTAGAAACTCCATTAAAGGAGGCTAATCGATGGATACGTTTTTTAATAATGAAAACCCACTACAAATCCGGCTTAAAACAAAGGAGTTTTATCAACAATCGACGTTAGAACTTGCTCAGAATCTTCTAGGTTGTTTGCTTATTAAAGAGACTTCTGAAGGAGTTGCTTCCGGCTATATCGTAGAGACGGAAGCCTATATGGGACCTGAGGATAAAGCTGCTCATAGCTTTCAAAACCGAAGAACGAAACGGACAGAAGTGATGTTTGGGGAGGCAGGCATTGCTTATACATATAAGATGCACACCCATTGTTTGGTCAATGTGGTGAGTGGTGAAAAAGAAAAGCCTCAGGCAATTTTAATTCGGGCCGTTGAACCTTTTACCGGTATTCCTTTAATGAAAACGAGAAGGCAGACAACAGAGCTTAGAAATTTAACAAATGGACCGGGGAAATTAACAAAAGCTCTCGGAATTACAATGGACGATTATGGTTCCTCTTTTTTGAGTCCTCCCTTGATGATTGCTGAAGGTTATATCCCCGAAAGTATTTCAGTTGGAAAAAGAATTGGCATAGAAAATAGTGGGGAAGCAAAGGATTATCCTCTCAGATTTTGGGTGAAAGGAAATGCTTTTGTCTCAAGACATCAGCGTGAAATATAATGCATGAATGATTCCTCCTAACCTCATAATAAATATGTTTAAAAAATTCTAGGGGGTACTTTTTATGCAACAGCAATTTAACCAAAATGAGCAACAACCAATTGGGCAAACGAATCATGGTGCACATGAAGTCATGGCTACTCATGAAGTATTACATGGTTTGGTTGGGGCATTTAATGAATACTTGATGTGTGAAGAACATACGAATGACCAAGAGCTAAAGGATATTATCCAAAGGCAAAGACAGTTTATGACCGAAGAATACAATATTTTGCTCGAATCCTTTAAAACAGGACAGGAACCATCGAAACAAACTTCTGTTTATAAAATGAATCAATCAAATGAAGTGCAGTTTGGATTATCAGGCGGCAAGCCAACAAAGCCAAATCAAGCGGCATCGCAAATTGGTGATAAGTGCGTTTCTGGTGTGATGATGTCTTGCATGAAGTCCCTTTCAAGCTGTATGACAATGGCCGCTACAGAGTGTAATAATCCAGTCGTTCGTCGTGTAATTGCGGACAGTGTCCCGAATCATATTGAAATGGCCTATGAACTTTTTTTATACCAAAACAAAAAAGGCTACTATCAAGTCCCCCAATTCAGCGGACAAGATATGCAGCACATGCTAAATGCATTTGAACCTGCGACTGGAAATGGAACTATGCTTCAATAGAGAAAAAGAGGCTATTCCAAAAGTGTTTTTTTAGATACACACTTGGGATAGCTCCTCTTTTTTGTTTAGATATTCTCTGTTGATAGGTCATGCGGACATTGTTCACTGGATTCTCGCAATAGTTGTCTTCATGACGAGCTCATGCGGACACTATTCGTTGGTTCCTTAAAATAGTTGTCCTCATGAATGGTTTACGAGAAAAATTGCCTTCTCCACATCTGGATTTATCCTATTTTTATGAGACAATCTCTTTTAAGCCGAATCCGAATCCTCAGTCGGTACAGCAAGGGTATCACCTATCGTTAGCTGTTTCGGATTTTTATGTTGGTTGACTTTTAATAAAGAAATAATGGAGATGTTAAATTCACGGGCGATGGAGCAGACTGTGTCACCCCTCTTAATCTTGTATGCTCTTATCACAAGTCTTGACTGTTCCACAACAATCACCACCCTGACATTTTACAAATTCTTTACCCGCCTATTTTTTCCATAAACGCAGACATGCACACAAAAATAGCTCCTCCCACATGAAATGGAAAGAGCAATTTTTATTTGATTAAATACCTGTTAGTCCTTGAAGTGCCTCGGCAATGAAGCCCATTCCAAGACCTAAAATAAAGAAGACAATCGATATCGTCCATGCAGCTCCTTTTGAAAGCTGTCCTACTTTATGAAGACCAAATGCAACTAGAATTAGCTGCCAAATACTGAATATCTCAAAAGTGGCAAGAACAGGCGAGTCACTGCCCAATACTCCTCCAATACTTGTGAATGAGATATCTGAATTCTGACCAACCAAGTATTGAATTAGATTGTTCAATAAGATTCCCGCAGCTCCAATGACCAATATATAAGTGTTCATGGAAAATAATTGTTTAAAAGTTGTATTCTTACTAGCAATTTTAACAATGATAAAATGAATAACGGTAGAAATCAAAATACCTAAAATCGGTGCGAAAAGTCCGCCAACAGCAGTTGTAACTTTGGTAAGTGGCAAGACTAACTCTGCTTGTTCCAGAGAAAGTGTACCTGGTACAACTAGATCCTCTGCCTTAATTGTCAACGCTGACAAACTAGCAGCTAGGCCATAGACGAGAGTAATAATAAAAAGAACTCCCCAAATCTTTGGCTCTTGTCTAATTTTTTCAAACTGCTCATTTGGTCTCCAAAACATTCCTAACAGGGAAGGCTTCCCTGTATCCTTTTTTTCCATTTCCATAGACTCAACTCCAATCATGTTATATGTTTCTATACGGTTTTAGGAAATCGTAGGTTTCATTCTAAATCACTTGGATAAACGACACCCATTTGTTTTCTTGCCTCATCTAAAATTTCCATCACCTGTAAAGAAACTTCATATGAGTTGATACTCGATTCTCTTTTACCGTTTTGTAAAAGCTCAATAAATTCATTTGTTTCGTAGTACATTGGATGATTAACTTGTACTTGAGCGATATCTTCTACTTCACCATTACGATAACGAATTTTTACATCCTCAGGTGGATTTAGTTTGTCAAAAACGATGCTACCTTCTTCCCCTTGGACTTCTGATTGAACATAGGAATTTGTGATTTTTGAGAACATCAGAAGGACATCCTTGTCTTCGTATTGCAAAACTAAGCTTCCTTCAGCATCAACACCTGTTTCTAGTAAAAAGCCGCTCGCCTTAATTTCCTTGGGCTTCCCAAATAGTGCAACAGCCGGATACAAGCAATATACCCCGATATCCATCAATGAACCGTTTGAAAACTCTGGCTTAAATGCGTTTAGAATTGCGCCCTCTTTATATGCATCATAGCGAGATGAATACTGACAATAGCTTGCGAAAAATCTTCTTACCTGACCAATCTTATGTATATTATTCTTAATTGCTTGGAAATTTGGAAGAAATGTTGTTTTTAGAGCTTCCATTAATAATACATTATGTTCCTTCGCAGTCTCGACCATTTTTCTAAGCTCACGTGCATTCGAAGCCATTGGCTTTTCACATAACACATGCTTTTTATTTTCCATTAGTAAAATGGCTTGGTCCGCATGGTAAGAGTTTGGACTTGCGATGTACACAGCATCAATCGCATCACTTTTAGCCATCTCTTCAAGACTTGTAAAAGTTAAATCGATGCCATATTTTGCAGCAAATTCTGATGCTTTTTCCTGAGTACGTGAATAAACAGCGGTTAACTGAAAATCTGAATGCTGACTAGCAGCCTGCAAAAATGAGTCAGTTATCCAATTGGTTCCGATGATTCCAAAGCGTATCATGTTTGTTTCCCCCCTCGTTGATTTATTCTATTATAATCTATATTTCCTAGAAATTAGAAGAAAAAACAAAAACAGCCCCCATCGGACTGTTATCAAAATGTCTATATAATTTGGCCAAAGCATGGCTCATCTTTATTTAATTACTGTTAAAAGCTTTCTCCCGCATGCACATATACTAGAGTGCTTAAGCTGGATTACTTCTTGATGGCAAGTATCACATGTCTTTTTCACCAAATGAATCATCTCCCTAGTGCGATTTCTTTCTTAATTAGAATTATACCAATTTAAATATTAAAGTCAATATTTATTTAGAATAATTATAATTAAGATTAGATAATCTCTAAAAAATGAGATAAGATTCGTGCGGTCAGTCCCCAGATCACTTTATCTTCATAATAATAGAAGTACTCTTCCATTTGTCGAATCTGCCACTTATACTTCTCCCCACCTCTAATATGGTGAAAAGGAAATTTTTCCTCAGGCTCTAACTTGAAATTAATATGATAAATTTCTGGTTTCGTTTGTTGAAGATATGTGAGTGGGACAGAGAAAACTTCAGCTACTTCAGCTGGATTAGGTGAAATATGCGCAGATTCATTAATAAATCCAACATAGGGATAAATAATGGAGCCGAACGATGAGACCATATAATCGAGTGGGGATACATTGATAATCTCCTCTTCAGCAATTCCTAATTCTTCGGAAGTTTCACGAATAGCTGTATGTTCTTCATTTTTATCACTCTCGTCTACCCTACCACCAGGAAAACAAATTTCTCCTGGTTGTCTTCTTAACTGATGGGACCGAACCTCAAACAAGACGTGCAGTCCATCGTCTTTTTCGATTATCGGTAAAAGCACCGCATAATTCGAGTAATCTTCACTTCCTAAAATTCGAGGCTTTCGATTTTGAAGGAGTGACCTAAGATGATTGATATCCATTTTCTCCCCCCTGCAGGCTATTTTCTCTATTATATCGTTTAAATGAAAAAGACTACAGTATCGTAGTCTCAATCGTCCGTTATATTTTTCCCGTAAAAAATTTCATCCATTTCGGTTACGAGTTTTTCCGTAATCTCCTTTTCTTCTTCTGAAGTTAGATCAGCCTTTGATTGATGAAATAAATAATTATTCAAATCAAATCCTCGAAGTTTACATTTCGTATGAAAAATATTCTCCTGATATACGTTAACATCAATCATATGATAGAGCTTTTTCACATCGTCCGGGATATAGTTTTGAATGGAATTAATTTCATGATCGATAAATAGTTTATGTCCTGTGATATCACGGGTAAAACCACGAACCCGATAATCAATTGTCATCACATCTGTTTCAAAAGAATGAATTAAATAATTCAGTGCCTTTAACGGAGAGATTTCTCCACATGTCGCTACATCTATATCAGCACGGAAGGTACTTATCCCCTCATCAGGATGTGACTCAGGATAGGTATGTACGGTGATATGACTTTTATCCATTTGGGCAACGACTGAACCAGGAATCGGTCCCGGCGATTCTTCGAATGATTCCACAGGCGACTCATCCACTGGTCCTTCTGAAACAAGAATCGTTACACTCGCACCTTGTGGAATATAATCCTGTTTTGCCACATTCAGAATATGCGCGCCAATAATCTCTGCTACGTTAGATAAGATATTCGTTAGTCGGTCGGCGTTATATACTTCATCAATATATTCTAAATAAGCATCCCGCTCTTCCCTTGTTTTCGTATAGCAAATATCATACATATTAAAACTTAATGATTTTGTAAGATTATTAAACCCATGTAACTCGACGATCTGCTTTGGCGTAAGATTCATCACAATATCCCCTTTATCTTTTTGAAAATCCCATATCCTTATGTTTTTTGGAAAAAAGGATATTATTCATTTTATAAATTGCGCAAGATAACATTATCTTGCCAAGAAAGGAGATATTTTATGACAAATCGCAACGATAATCGCGAGCGTAAGAACAAGTATCCGAATAACAAGAAAGCAGATACTGAGTTCTCCAAGGATGTTAATATCCGTAGTGAGCGTACGAAAAAAGATTTAAAGAAATAGCGTGTTATGGGACCCATTCTTTAGGGTCCTTTCGTCACTTCCCCCTTTTCTCTTAACCCACCCACAAACGTGCAGGAAAAAACCCTTTATCTAGTGAATATTATAATTACGCAATTCTTGTCAAAATAAGGGGGATAAACAATTGAAATATGATGTCATTTTCGTGGGAGCTGGACTTGCTGGATTGGTCGCAACCTCGGAATTAGTCGAGGCAGGAAAAAAAGTGCTACTCCTAGACCAAGAGCCCGAAAGTTCATTAGGTGGACAAGCTTGGTGGTCTTTTGGCGGCCTTTTCTTAGTCGACTCACCTGAGCAAAGAAGAATGGGAATCAAGGATTCAAAAGAGTTGGCTTGGCAGGATTGGCTAGGGACGGCAGGCTTTGATCGGGAAGATGACGAGGATTATTGGGGAAGAAAATGGGCAGAAGCCTACATTGATTTTGCAGCCGGAGAAAAAAGAGAATGGCTACATCAAATGGGCGTAAGGTTCTTTCCTGTAGTTGGTTGGGCAGAACGTGGTGGCTATTTAGCTGAAGGACATGGAAACTCTGTTCCTCGCTTCCATATCGTCTGGGGAACTGGTCCTGGTCTCGTTAAACCATTTGAAGAAAGGGTTAGGCAAGGAATCGCCAAAGGACTTGTAGATTACCGACCTAGACATCAAGTCGACGAACTCCTCACTGAAAATGATGCAGTTGTGGGTGTAAAAGGTTCGATACTCGTCCCAAGCAACGTCGCCCGTGGAGAAGCAAGCTCACGTGAGGTTGTTGGGGAATTTGAATTTCATGCTTCTGCTGTTCTTGTCTCTAGTGGAGGAATTGGCGCGAACTTCGACCTCATTAGAAAAAATTGGCCAACTCGACTTGGCGAACCACCTAAAAAAATGATTTCAGGTGTTCCCGCACATGTTGACGGTAGGATGCTTGAAATCACTGAAAACGCTGGAGGCAGAATCGTCAACCGTGACCGGATGTGGCACTATACTGAAGGCATACAAAACTGGAATCCGATTTGGCCAAAGCATGGGATTCGAATTTTACCCGGTCCTTCATCTGTTTGGTTAGATGCAGAGGGAAATCGATTCCCTACACCATACTTTCCAGGATTCGATACACTTGGTACTCTCGAAGCTATTCAAAAGACTGGCTATGATTATTCCTGGTTCATTCTTACCCAGAAAATTATTGAAAAAGAATTTGCTCTTTCTGGCTCTGAGCAAAATCCGGATTTAACAGAAAAAAGCATTAAAAAGGTTTTGTCAAGATTAGCACCTGGACCGACTGCTCCTGTTAAAGCATTTATGGAACATGGTGAAGATTTTATTGTTGCCGATACCCTACCAGAGCTGGTTAAGGGAATGAATAAAATTTCAGGTGAAAACTTAATTGAATTCTCTCATATCGAAAGACAACTTCAGGCCCGCGATCGTGAAATGGACAACAAGTTCACAAAGGATTTACAGATTACAGCCATGCACGGAGCTCGTAATTATCTCGGAGATAAGCTGATTCGTGTAGCAAAACCACATAAAATTTTGGACCCTAAAAATGGGCCGCTCATTGCCGTGCGCTTAAATATTTTGAGCAGAAAAACACTTGGAGGCTTGCAAACTGATCTGTCTGGACGTGTCCTGAACTCCGAAGGAAATCCAGTATCAGGGCTATATGCCGCTGGTGAGGTATCTGGATTTGGTGGAGGCGGCATTCATGGATACCGTTCTCTTGAAGGTACATTTGTTGGGGGCTGTTTGTTTACAGGAAAACAAGTTGGTCGCTCTATCGCAAAAGAAGTCAATTAAGGTAAAAAGGCACTCACAATTGCGGGTGCCTTCAAAATTTTCTTACCAGCGAGCAGTTAACATCTTTCTTCTTGTATAAAATTCTACTCCATCTGTTCCATTAGCATGTAAGTCTCCATAGAAGGAATTTTTCCAGCCAGAGAATGGAAAGAAAGCCATCGGAGCTGGGACACCGATATTAACCCCTAACATCCCCACTTGAATATTCTCTCTAAAGTATCGTACAGCACTACCACTATCAGTGAATAGGCAGGCACCATTTCCGAAGTCTGACTGATTGGTTAACTCAATTGCTTCCTCTAAGCTATTCACACGAACGATGGAAAGGACAGGTGCAAAAATTTCTTCTTTCCAAATTCTCATGGAAGGATTCACTTGATCAAAAATTGTCGGTCCAATAAAGTAGCCCTCTTTATGATATACTTCGTCATTACGACCATCACGAACAAGTACAGCTCCTTCTTGTTCACCTATTTCAATATAGTTAGCCGTTCTTTCCTTATTTTCTTTACGAATCACTGGACCTAAAAAGACATCTTCTTCAAGACCGTTTCCGATCTTAATTTGATCCGCTTGCTCGTTTAGCTTTTCAATCAACGGCTCAGCCACATCTCCAACTGCAACAACTACAGAGCATGCCATACATCTTTCACCCGCAGATCCGTAAGCGGCCCCAATAATCTCTTTTACTGCAGCATCTAAATCAGCATCTGGCAAAACGATCGAATGGTTTTTTGCTCCTGCTAATGCTTGCACTCTTTTTCCATTCCCTGCTGCTGATTTATAAATATACTCAGCTACTGGCTGAGAGCCAACAAATGAAATAGCTGGAACGTCCTTATGATCCAATAATCCATTTACAATATCATGAGCACCGTGGACAATATTAAGAACTCCATCTGGAAGTCCTGCCTCTTTGAATAGCTCTGCTAAACGATTTGCTAGAATTGGCGTTCTTTCAGAAGGTTTTAACACGAATGTATTTCCGCAGGCAATTGCTAGCGGAAACATCCAGCAAGGAACCATCATCGGGAAGTTGAATGGGGTAATTCCACCAACTACGCCAACAGGATATCTATACATGCCAGATTCGATATTTGTGGCTATATCCGGAAGCTGTTTTCCCATCATTAGCGATGGAGCACCAGCAGCAAATTCTACACATTCAATCCCCCGTTGTACTTCTCCATATGCCTCTTTGTAGCTTTTTCCATTTTCGTGAGTGATCAGTTTTGCTAACTCTTCCCAATTATCAATTAATAATTGCTGATATTTAAATAGAATACGAGCCCGTTTAGGCACTGGTGTATTACTCCAATTTTTAAAAGCTTCTTTTGCAGCTTGCACCGCTTCATCAAGGTCCTCGCGAGTTGAAATTGGTACCTGAGCAAGTTCTACTCCTGTTGCAGGGTTTGGAACACTCTCGTATTTTTCCGTTTTTGCCTCAATCCATACCCCATTAATGAAGTTCTTTAATAGTTTTGTGGTTGTCGTTGTCATGAAATCCTTCCCCTTCCTGTTTTAGAAAATCGAATATAGAATGACTGCTAGAGCCAACACAATCGTTGGTAGTACTACGCTAAGAATAAATACTGGCCAATAAGCCCTTTTATGGGTCTCACCACATATTGCACGGATCGTTGTCACCACATATCCGTTATGTGGAAGAGAATCCAAACCACCTGATGCCAGAGCTGAAATTCGATGCATCGCACCTGGGTCAAGTCCTTGTGCCATATATATAGGAGCTAAGATAGGTAGGGCAATTCCTAATCCTCCTGAGGCAGAACCTGTTATTCCACAAATAAGGGTAACTGCTATAGCTAACCCCATAAGTGGTGGTCCTGGTAAACTCACTAACCCATCCACAACCGTATCAAATGCAGAAACCTGAGCTGCAACACTACCAAAACCTACAACCGCACATGTATTAGCAGCGGCCACTAATGCATCTTGAGCGCCTTTTGCTAATGATGACCAGAACTCTCTTAAATACTTAAACATAAAGACACAAGCTAGCAGTATGCCACTTGCCAAAGAAAGTAACGCCGCTGCAGTTGAAGAGGCAAATTGAGCTATCGTATTTAACATCACTATCACGACTACTAGCGGTAATATCGCAAAAATGACATGTGGATAATCCTTAGCATTTACTGGTGTACTAGGCTTTTGCATTTCTAGCTCGACATCTGCCGCTATCTCATTAGAAGCTGTTGAAAATTGATTCGGTGGAGAAAATCCTTCCCCATTTTGAACAGCTTTTTTCACCATTCTTCCTAGTAAAATTCCACCGACAATCATAATAATCAAGGCCATGATAACGCCGATAAGTCCTCCAGCAGTTGGTTTCGTTCCAAAAAACTCAGTCGGAATTAGGTTCTGAATTTCTGGTGAACCAGGTGCTGTCATCGTAAAAGAAATAGAACCAAAAACTAATGCTGCTGGAATAAAGCGATGTGGTAAATTAGAGACTCGAAACAAAGAAACTGCGATTGGATATACCGCAAACCCTACTACGAATAAACTAACTCCCCCGTATGTCATGATTGCCGCAGCAGCAACAACCGCAAATACAGCGCGTGATGGGCCAAGTGTTTTCTTCACCCAATTGGCAATACTGTCAGCAGCACGTGTTTCCTGCATGATTTTCCCAAATACCGCACCCAATAAGAAGATCAAAAACCATGATTTAAAGTATCCCGTAAACCCTGTCATATAATAGTCTGCTAATGCTGTTTCGAGATTCAGTCCTCCGGTAACAGCAACCAACAAGGTACTGATGATAGCGGCAATAATAATATTGATTCCTCTCATAGTTAAAATGATTAATAGAATTAAGGAAGCAATTAACCCAAGCATTCCGACCATCTTTCAACTCACCTCTTCCATGTTTAATTTACCGTCTCTTCCACGGAAAACTGATAATTATAGCAAACATGATAAAGCTTCACTAATTCATCATGAGTTGGAATTCTCGGATTGTTGGCAGGACTGCCACTTTCAACAGCGTCAACCGACATCTTATCCACTACAGTTTCAAATGTACTTTGGTCTATTCCCCACCCTTTTAAGTTTGGAATATTCATCTTGACACAAAGATCTTTTATCGAATTTACGGCAATATTGGCTGCTTCCTTACTGGAAAGGCTTTCATTATTAAGGTCAAATATTCTTCCTAGATCAGCTAATCTCTCTACACAGGCTTCTTTACTGAATTCTAATACAGCCGGTAATAGCATCGCGTTCGATATCCCATGAGGAACATGAAAGATGGCTCCTATTGGTCTAGACATTCCGTGAACAAGACAAACAGATGAATTGGAAAATGCCATTCCTGCTTGCAAAGAACCTAATGCCATTGCTTCACGAGCATCCTCATTTTCACCATTTGTGTAAGCGGTTAAAATATTCTCAACAATAAGCTTCATCGCGGATACTGCCAATGTATCGGTCATCGGATGAGATTTTCTTGAAAGATAGGCTTCAATTGCGTGACTAAGAGCATCAATTCCTGTTGCAGCTGTTACATTTTTCGGTGCTGAAATCGTCAATAACGGATCAACAATGGCCACCTCTGGCATAAAAGCAGGCTGTTTGATCATCATTTTCACATCTGAACTTGTATTCGTAATAATCGTGGCATCCGTTGCTTCAGAACCAGTACCCGCCGTTGTAGGAATTGAAATATGAGGGACTGGGGGATTTGATGCTATTTTCCTTTCTCTCATATAGTCACCAATGTAGCCTCCATTTGTCGCCAGAACAGCGATCGCTTTAGCCGTATCGATACAGCTCCCTCCACCGAGCGATATCACGATGTCACATTGTTCTTTTTGCAGGATCTCCAAAGATTCAGACACATATTGGTCTGTTGGTTCTGAAGCAATTCCTAAGTAGACTGCACTTTGTACGCCTTGCTCTTCGAGAAGATTTCTACACTTGCTTACAATCCCAAGACTGTCCATGATCTTATCACTAACAATTAGGGCTTTTTTTCCTCTTTGCGAGGCTTCTGTTCCAACGTTTTCAAAAGCATTTCTTCCATATAAAATTGTTTTAGGCGTTCGAAATACTGCGAAGTTTTCCACTTTTACCACCCCTTTTGTAAATTCTTTATTTAATTTGCAAGAAGTGTGCCAAGTTTCAAACTAGCAATCTATTAGGATTTCTAATCTTCCAACACTGTAGACACTACACTACAGTGTTGTGTTTATGTAGCGACATCACTACACCTAATGTATTCCGTACTTTTTAAGCTTTTGATATAAGGTCGTCCGATGAATTCCCAAAATCTCAGCTGCTTTTGATTTATTTCCACCTGCTCTTGTTAGAGCATTTTGAACCAATTCCTTTTCTCGTTTGTCTCCTAACATTTTCGCTTCGCTCAAAAATGTTCCTGTTTTGGTAAGGACATGTTCTTGTTCTATTCCATTCATGAAAATTTTTGATAAATGCTGTACATCAATCGTCTCTCCCTCAACAAGGGTCACTAATCTTTCGATTGTATTCACCATTTCTCGAATATTGCCCTTCCATGGATGGTTCATAAATGCAGACACAGCTTCGGATGTTAATGATTTGTATGGGACATCATATTTTTCACAAACTTCCTTCAGATAAAAGGAAATTAAACTCGGAATATCATTCTTACGTTCCCGAAGAGAAGGAATATGAAGCTGAATAATGTTTAAACGATAAAATAAATCCTCCCTGAATGTTCCTTTATCCACCATTTCTTTTAAATCACGATTTGTTGCCCCTATAATCCTTGCGTTTATATGATATTTTTTAACGCCACCTACTCGCTCTACTTCTCTTTCCTGCAAAACCCGTAATAACTTCGTTTGCATCATAAGAGGCATTTCTCCAAGCTCATCTAGAAAAATCGTTCCATTTTGGGCTAATTCAAACTTTCCTGGTTTTCCGCCTTTTTTAGCTCCAGTAAAGGCACCCTCTTCATACCCAAACAACTCAGATTCAAATAACTGCTCTGGAATAGCCCCACAATTTACACTGATAAATGGACCTGTAGAAAATGGACTTAAATGATGTATACTCTTAGCAAACATTTCTTTCCCAGTCCCACTTTCTCCGGTTATAAGGACAGTAGCCGCCGTTCTTGCTGCACGCCTCGCAATCCGTTTCACATTTAGGACTTCCTCACTTGTCCCAATAATTTGGTCAATCGTTATTCGACTATCTCCTTCTTTTATCAAGGTTAAAGATTCTTTCTGGGATCGTTCTTTTCTATGATCCTCTTGTAATCTTTCATGTATCTTATATACTTCGGTCACTCCTTCAAATATGAGCATTCCAATGGCTCCCGTTACCTTTCCATTTCTCCAAATCGGAATTCGGTGTACAACCATGTCCTGTCCCTGTATATTCTGAATGACACCCCTTTCAGGAATCCCGGTTTTCACAGTAATATGTAGATTGGTATTATCAATCACTTCCGTAACATGTCTTCCTATAGCATCTTCTCTTTTTATTCCCGTAAAACGACTGTAAGCATTATTAAACTCTTGTAAAATCCCATTTTCATCAACAAAGGCAATGCCCTCGTAGGCACTGTCCAAAATGATATTTAACGCTTCCGCAGAATTTTGACGCTGTTCTAATCGATAAATATACTTCGAAAAACCATCCAGAATGTCTCGCCGAGTTAAAATCCCAACAAGGACACCGTACTCGTCCAGAACAGGGAGCTGATCATATGGAAGAGTAAATACATCCAAAATAGAATCAGCAGGACTTATACTAGCAAAATTTCTTGTTAATGTACTTTGAACTATGGACTCGCTATTACTTCCATGAAGTAAAAGGTAAAGTAGTTTTCGCAATGTAATCATTCCGAGAAGATGCATATTTTTATCAACTACAGGTAGACTCTCTACACGAAGATCATCCATTTTTTCTGCTACTTTTTTTAACGTTTCACCTTGTGTAATACAATAGGGATTCGGTGTCATCCAATTCTTAACCTGGAGAAGCTCCATACTTTGTAGAACCTGTTCACCTTTAATAAGGCTCTTATTCAAGATACATTCCCCCTCCGGATTGATATCCATTTCTAAAGGCTTGCCTCTATCATATCAGGATTCTGAAAATTTTGATAAAAAAATACACACTAAAAAAGAGAGGAATCCCTCTCTTTCTTAAGCATACATCTTATCTTCCTGCTCCTTCTTAAAGAAGCTTCGCATGGCATGGAATACATCGGCTTTTTGCTTGAGGATATAATATCGGAAGTCTTCATGCTTGATGTTTTTATACGCGGACATGAGGGTCGAATGCCTATTATACTGATTCACTTCACCATAACCAAACATATTTGATACATTCATCAACTGCTCCACGAGTTTCACACATCTTGCATTATCTGAGGTTAAATTATCGCCATCGGAAAAATGGAATGGATAAATATTGTACCTCGTCGGATTGTATTTATCTTCAATAAGTTCTAATGCTTTTCGGTAGGCTGATGAACAAATGGTTCCTCCGCTTTCCCCTTTAGAGAAAAAGTCTTCTTCACTCACAACCTTTGCCTCCGTATGATGGGCAATGAATTCAATTTCTACCGTTTCATATTTTGTACGTAAAAATCGGGTCATCCAGAAAAAGAAACTGCGCGCCATATACTTTTCCCATATGCCCATAGATCCACTCGTATCCATCATCGCCAGCACAACTGCTTTTGATTCTGGTTTAATGACTTCATTCCACGTCTTAAATTTCAAATCCTCTCGGAAAATCGGATGGAAACTTGCCTGACCTGTCATCGCATTTCGTTTAAACGCTGTCATCATGGTTCTTTTCTTATCAATATTGCCCATTAAGCCTGTTTTTCGAATATCATTGAATTCAATATTCTCAACAACAATATTATCCTGTTCTTTTCTCTTCAAATTCGGAAGCTCCAACTCTTTAAATAACGCTTCTTGAATATCCATCAGTGATACTTCTGCTTCAAAATAATCTTCTCCAGCCTGATCTCCTGCTCCTTGACCTTTACCAGGTCCCTTTTGGCCACCGGATCCATCACGAGCAACAACATCCCCAATTTGACTGTCTCCATCACCTTGGCCCACATGTTTATTTTTATCATAGTTGTAGCGAATTTTATATTCATCCAAAGAACGTATCGGTATTTTAACCACTTCTCGACCGTTTGACATGACGATATTTTCTTCTGTTATAAGATCCGGTAAATTGTTTCGAATCGCTTCTTGGACTTTTTCCTGGTGGCGCTTCTGATCATCGTGGCCTTTGCGGTGGAGGGACCAATCTTCCTTCGAAATCACAAATTGATGATTGTTAACATCGGTCATCTTAACCCCTCCTTGTTTTTATAAAATTGTTCACACTTTTTTACTTATTCGCATACAATATCTCGGGTGTCTCACGAAAAAAAGTAAAAATGGTGATTACTCTATCCTATGCAACGATCCGAAATAATTTACAATTAGTTACGATAAAAGCACGTATGCCTATGAAAAACATCGATTTCTCGATGAAAAAAGGCTGGCAGAAATTCTGCCAGCCGCTTTCTATCTATTCAACAAACTTCCTACATAACGTAATAGCTCATTCGCTGAAGTCGAATTATAGCCATGTTCATCAATGAGTCTCGCTACAACTTCATTCACTTTCTTCAGCTGCTGCTCATCTGGCGTTTTTGTAGAAGTCGTGATTTTTACAACATCTTTCAAATCAGCAAAGAGCTTTTTCTGAATGGCTTCTCTCAAGCGATCATGCGAATTGTAATCAAATCTCTTTCCTTTTCTTGCATAGGCTGAAATTCGAATTAATATTTCTTCACGAAACGCCTTTTTCGCATTTTCAGAGATGCCGATTTGCTCTTCGATCGAGCGCATCAACTTTTCATCCGGATTAATTTCTTCTCCAGTTAACGGATCTCGAAGCTTAATTTTGTTGCAATACGCTTCGACATTATCTAAATAGTTATCCATTAGTGTTTTTGCAGACTCTTCATAAGAATACACAAATGCCTTTTGGACTTCTTTTTTCGCAATATCATCGTATTCCTTGCGTGCAACAGAAATAAAATTCAAGTAGCGCTCTTTTAATTCATCGGTAATCGATGGATGCTGATCAAGCCCTTCTTTTAATGAGCGTAAAACATCTAGAGCATTTATCGAAGTCATTTCCTTACGAATAATCGTAGATGAAATTCGATTGATGACATAACGTGGATCAATTCCACTCATACCTTCATCATTGTATTCCTTCTTCAATTCTTCAAGGTCAGCAGTGTTAAAGCCCTCTACATTTTGACCATCGTATAGTCGCATTTTCTTAACAAGATCAATGTCTCCCTTTTTCGGTTCCTTCAAACGGGTCAGAATGGTGAACATTGCTGCCACTTTTAACGTATGTGGAGCTATATGAACTTCTGACACATCACTTTCTCGAATCATCTTTTCATAAATTTTTTCTTCCTGACTTGCTTTTAAATTATAAGGCACTGGCATGACAATAATACGAGAATGCAATGCTTCATTTTTCTTATTTGAAATAAAGGAACGATACTCAGTTTCATTCGTATGAGCTACTATAAGCTCATCCGCTGAAATTAGCGCAAATCTACCTGCTTTAAAATTCCCTTCTTGCGTTAACGAAAGCAAATGCCACAAAAACTTCTCATCGCATTTCAGCATCTCTTGAAATTCCATCATTCCACGATTGGCTTTGTTTAATTCCCCATCAAAACGATAAGCCCGCGGATCAGACTCTGAACCATATTGGGCAATTGTGGAGAAATCAATGCTTCCTGTTAAATCAGCAATATCTTGAGATTTTGGATCAGATGGACTGAAGGTTCCAATTCCCACCCGTTTATCCTCTGAGAAGAAAATTCTCTCCACAATCATATCCTCAATCCGACCTCCATACTCCTGGTCTAACCTCATCGTATTCAGTGGAGAAAGATTTCCTTCAACGCGAATTCCATATTCGTCAAAAAAATCCTGCCGCAAGTGATGTGGAATCAAATGAAGTGGGTCTTCGTGCATCGGGCATCCCTTAATCGCATAAATAGCTCCTCGATCTGTCCGGGAATAAGCCTCTAACCCTCTTTTTAGCATAGCCACCAAAGTCGATTTACCACCACTGACTGGCCCCATTAACAATAGAATTCTCTTTCTAACGTCAAGTCGTTTAGCAGCTGGATGGAAATATTCCTCCACTAACTTCTCTAACGCTTCCTCAAGTCCAAACAGCTGATTGCAGAAAAATTGATAACGATTCTTTCCATCAATTTTTTCTACTCCTGCATCTTTGATCATATTGTAAACTCTTGAATGTGCTGATTGGGCAACCCATGGCTTTTCTTTAATAATCTCTAGGTAATCTGCAAAAGTACCTTCCCATTTTAACTTTTCCTCTTCATATCTTTGCATCTCAATCTTTTTTAATATATCCATAAGGACCCTCCCCTGTCGCTTGATCAGAGACGATTAATATAATCTATGCGAGCTATTAAACGAACATGCGTAAACAAGGTGAGAGTTTTATGGTTCTATTTCATTAACCTTTAGAGTAAAGCAGAATAGCTGTCAAAAAAAATCCACACTTTACATTCACACTTTTTAGTAAATAGGCTATAATAAATTTATATGTTAACTTTTGCTATCTGAAATTTTATAATTTTGAGGGGGCATACATAAATGGGTCTAGTACTTATTCTTGGCGTTATGGTTGCGTTCTTAGCTGCTATCTTCACTTCTGGCTACAACGATAAGCCTGGTACAAACAAATAATTAGTATGATAAAAAGCTGCTGAGTCGTCTCAGCAGCTTTTTTCGTACTATCGAAGGTTCATTTTCTTTCCTTCAATAAATTCTTTCATATACATACGAGATTGTTTTTCAAGCATGGTCCCCATTTGCGAAGTCCATGTGTCATTTCGCTTTCCAGCCGTTCTCTCTTCGTAATACTTCTGAATGATCTCATTATATTCTTGAAGCTCATCTATATATTTCTGTTCATTTTCTTCGTAGACGTTCTCATGATACACATGGTTAAAAGGAAGTCTCGGCTTTTGCCCGGAGATTTTCGCTGGATAGCCAATTGCGATTCCGAACAATGGAATAACTCGGTCTGGTGTCTTTAACAATTTCACAACTTCCTCTAAATTGTTTCGAATCCCACCTATATAGCAGATACCAAGCCCCATTGATTCTGCTGCAATCACAGCATTTTGGGCAGCTAGAGCCGCATCGATAAGAGCAACCATGAATTTTTCAGTGCTTTCAATCGAAGGCTCCACCTCTTTGCCTTCCATTTTTCCAATTAAGGCATGGCGGTGCAAATCAGCACAAAATACGAAGAAATGTCCATTGTTTTCTACATAGGACTGATTGTTAGCTAATTCTGCTATTCGGGTTTTCTTCTCTTTATCCGTTATTCCAATAATGGAATATGCTTGAATAAAACTAGATGTGGAAGCTGCTTGAGCACTTTCTACAATCGTTTGAATCTGTTCCTGTGATAAAGGTCTATCTTTTTCAAAACTTCGAATCGAGCGATGATTTAAGATTGTTTCAATAATCTGGTTCACTTTTTCCACCCTCTCTAGTCTTATTTTAGGTGAGCGTAATCCTGTTGTCTTAATGCTTCATAGATTAAAATAGCTGCAGTGTTGGATAAATTCAATGAACGAATATTATCATTCATTGGAATACGTAGAGCATGATCTTGATTTTCCGCAATTAAATCTTTCGGAAGACCAGTCGTTTCTTTTCCAAACACAAAATAATAATCCATATTTAGATTACTGTAATCAAAAGTAGAATACGGCCTTGAGCCAAACTTCGTAATATAGAAAAACTCTCCTCCTGCATTCTTTTCAAAAAACTCATCTAAAGAATCATAATAAACGATATTTACAAATTGCCAATAATCAAGTCCAGCTCTCTTTAACTGTTTATCATCGGTAGAAAATCCGAGAGGACGGATTAGATGAAGAGTTGTATCTGTGCCTGCACATGTACGAGCAATATTTCCCGTATTAGCTGGGATCTCTGGTTGATAAAGAACTACGTGAATTGCCACTTTTTTCACCTCAAAAACTTTTTTAAAATCTACATGCTATTATATCATTCTTCTTATCGGACTTTAATTCCTGCGGCTTGATCGTCTAGAATATGAAGAAATTTATATTTTATATTTGGCGTATACGCAGTGGAATCCTCGTATGCCCAGTATCTCATTCGACTATTTTGCGTATGTGCATTCACAAGAGGCATCCCATCTTTATCCTTTGCTACAACAATCGTGGTGTGATCAAAACGCCCGTCTCCTTGAAAGTCATAGCAAACCACGTCGCCTATTTCGAGCATGTCAGCCGACGCCACAATTTCTGCTCGGAGTCCAGACTTAGCATTCGGCAAATACCATCTTAAGGAATTGGCCACCGTCCAGCTATAACTCCAATTATTATTTTGCATCCACCAACCTTTACTACGATTCGGGTAACCAGTCATTGGTGCATTTCCTGCATGCAGGCATTGAGAAATATAATTCGTGCAATCTACATCGAATTTTTTAAAAGCCGGGTTGAAATCATTCCACCACACTTCTGCATACTTCACCGCTTTCAGGCGATCATATTTAAATCCTGCCCGTTCTTCACTTACTTCTTCGTCATAAAACAGTTCTATATCTCTTGATTCAAATGGATTTATTTCTTGATCTTCTACTAACACATCCTTGTAAAATTCTGCTACCCTTTCCTCTATTTCTTCTTCTATATATAAATTCCCCTTGTGATTAATGAGATACTGAAAATGTACCTGGTAAAAAGCTTTGGCAGACTCTTTTTCATCGATTGTATCAGTAATATTTCCTGTTGCTTTTACCTTCACAATTTCCCCTTTTCGCTTGGCTAGGCTTTCTTTTTTCCTTTCTATTTTCTCGTCTGAATGATTTCTTGTATGGGTCACGTACTGATTCACACGCTTAAGTAAATGTTCTTGAAGTTGTTCCCGCATTTTTTTAAAAACACTCCCTTCATTTTATTTATATGAAAAAAGGCATAAAAAGAGCCCGATCGTTTCCGATCGAGCTCTTGAATCGTGTGTGATTATTGAACAGAAACCCAAACACTCTTCACTTCTGTATAGTTATTAAGCGCATACGATCCCATTTCGCGTCCAAGACCTGATTGCTTATATCCACCAAATGGAGATGCTGCATCAAAGGCATTGTAGCAGTTCACCCAAACTGTACCAGCACGAAGCTTGTTAGCAACATAATGTGCTTTCGCAACATCCTGTGTCCACACACCAGCTGCTAAGCCGTATTCACTATTGTTCGCACGGTTGATCAATTCATCTAAATCTTCATAAGGCAATGCAGCGATAACTGGTCCGAAAATTTCTTCCTTCGCAATCGTCATTTCATCACGAACATCTGCGAAGATAGTTGGAGATACGAAGTAGCCTTCTTCTTGTGGTTTGACACCACCTGTTACAAGTTGTGCCCCTTCGCTTACACCTTTTTCAATATAGTTAAGGACACGATTTTGCTGTTCGATTGAAACTAAAGGTCCAATTTCAGTATCAGCGTGAAGTCCTGCCCCTTGTTTAATTTTCTGAGCATGAGAAGCCATATCAGCCACTACATTGTCAAAATGCTTCTTCTGAATGAAGACTCTTGAGCCCGCACAACAAACCTGACCTTGGTTAAACATTACACCGTTAAGTGCTCCAGGAATAGCTTTTGTTAAATCTGCATCTGGGAGGATGATATTTGGCGATTTACCACCCAGTTCTAACGTAACACGCTTCAACGTTTTTGAAGCATTAGACATAATCAATTTACCAACTTCAGTAGAACCCGTAAATGCAATTTTATCTACTAAAGGATGATCAACTAATGGTTGACCAGCTGTTTCACCAAAGCCAGGAACGATGTTGACAACACCTGGAGGGAAGCCAGCTTCTTCAATTAATTCAGCTAAATATAGTGCAGAAAGTGGAGTTTGTTCAGCTGGTTTTAACACAACAGTACAACCCGTTGCTAGCGCAGCACCAAGCTTCCACATTGCCATAAGTAACGGGAAGTTCCAAGGGATAATTTGCCCTACGACTCCAACTGCTTCATGACGTGTATAGTTGAAGAAAGGACCACTGACAGGAATCGTTTGCCCCACAATCTTTGTAGACCAGCCAGCATAATAACGCATATGCTCAACGGCTAATGGAATATCCGCATTTGTTGTTTCACGAATAGGTTTCCCATTATCCAAAGTCTCTAACTGTGCTAATTCTGCTGCGTTCTCTTCCATTAAATCTGCTAGTTTATACATTAGACGACTGCGAGCTGCTGCACTCAATTGTGACCATGGCCCTTCATCAAATGCTTTACGTGCTGCTCTTACCGCTAAATCAATATCTTCTGCTCCTGCTTCGTAAACGCTAGCCAATACTTCCCCTGTAGCTGGATTGTAAGTGTCGAATGTTTTTTGTGATTTGCTTTCCACAAATTCCCCATTGATATAAAGCTTTTTCTTCCCACTTAAAAACTTTTCTACCTTTTCTTTTAAATCTACAGTTAATTGGCTCATACAATTCCTCCTCAAATATAGTATTCTATGTAACTCCTGTTGCATAGAAAAACTAAAGGCAGCGCTTACAAAGTAATGTTAACACTTGAGGGTTTTTTAAATCAACAGTTAAGTTTTTAAATATTTAGATATTTTACGACATAAACTGCTAATCTTTGTATGGAAGACTGAGCTAGATTAAGCTGTAATTGGTAATCAATTATGCTTCATTGACAAAATCAAGCTACTAACAGTATTGTCAATCAAATGAGCTTTCATTGACACAATATAGAAACCTACCGCTCTAGTTGTCATTCAAGGGAGCTTTCATTGATATCTAGCTATCTGCAGCAATAGCTGTCAATCAAACGTTCAACAAGTAAAAAATAGGTCTGGAGAACAACTCATCCTCCAAACCTATCTTTTAATCATCTGCAAACCTTTTTCGATTTCTCGCAAAACATTTGCGTCTGTTTCCTGTTCTTTTGCACCAAGTAGTTCCTGCTCAGCTTGCTCCCCGCCAATTTTTCCAAGTGCCCAAGCGGCCGTTCCTCTTAGCACAGGTCTAGCATCCTCTTTCATGACCTGGACTAAATCATTTACAGCCGTATCATCTTTAAAATGAGCTAATGCAATAATGGCATTTCGTTGAATCGGATTCTTTCCACGCCACGATCCGGATAACTGACCAAAGCCCTCTCTAAATTGACGATTGCTCAATTGCAGTATTGGTTTCAATAGTGGCTTTACAACCTCAGGCTCTGCTTCCATCTCATCATGAAAATGATAATCTTTCCCCTTATTTTCAGGACACGAAGTTTGGCAAGAGTCACAACCATATAATCTGTTTCCAATTTTTTCACGAAACTCTTCTGGAATAAAATCCTTTGTCTGTGTTAAAAAGGCGATGCAGCGCTGGGCATTGATTTGACCACCTTGAACCAACGCTCCTGTCGGGCAGGCATCAATACATTTATTACAGTCTCCACAACGATCCTCCATTGGGTCATCAGGAGCAAATGGGAGATTCGTAATCATTTCTCCCAAATACACATAGGAGCCAAATTCAGGTGTAATGATGGCACAATTTTTCCCGCTCCAGCCAATGCCCGCTCTTTCAGCTACTGCTCGGTCCGATAACTCACCTGTATCGACCATGGATTTGCATTTCGCATCAGGAACTTTTTCCATAATAAATTCCTCAAGCTTCTTCAGCCGCTCTCGTAAAATAATATGGTAGTCTAGCCCCCAAGAAGCTCTACTAAAAAGACCTCTACGCTCTCCTTTTTTGCTCGTTACACGTCCGTTCATTTTCGATGGATACGCTAATGCAATAGCAATTATCGAACGAGGCTGCTCCATTAACAAGGAAGGATTCACTCTTTTTTCTATATCCGGTTCTTCAAAACCAGATTGGTAGCCTAACTCCTGCTGACGAATAAGTCGATTCTTCAATTCATCAAAAGTAGATGCCGTGGTAAAACCAATTTTATCGATCCCAATCGTTTCACTATATTCAATAATTTCTTGTTTTAATTGATCATAGTCCATATCAGGTACCTCCCTTCTTCTCAGCGTTTGTATATCAAGGTACATTATTGTAAAAAACCATATCCATTATGATAAACTATTTTCATTAGTTTTTGGAGGTGGAAAGCTTGGAAATTCATTTATCACCCCAGATATGCGAAAAAGTAGCCGATTTTAAAATTGCTGCTATTCAATATCAAAATATTGAGGTAGGACCCTCACCGCAAATGTTAAAAGGACGACTACAGCTATTTCAGGAATCGTTATTCTTTGAGCTAGAAGATAAGAATGTAACGGATGTCAATGGGATTATTGAGTGGCGAACTGTTTTTAAACAAACTGGAAAAGACCCAAATCGCTATCGTCATTCTGCGGAAGCCTTATACCGAAGAGTACAAAAGCACCAATATCTTTCATCAGTTAACAGCGCAATCGACGTGAATAATTTCTTTTCTCTGCAATATCAAATTCCATTAGGAATATATGATATGAAAGCCTTATCGGGTGATGTCACGATGAGATTAGGAGCAGAAGGTGAAGAATATATTGGATTGAACGGAAGAGCGAATAACATACATAACTTAATTGTTACTGCAGACGACCACGGTCCATTTGGAAGTCCATTTGTCGATTCAGAACGAAGTGCCGTTTCAGAGTCCACAAAGGATACTTTGCAAATTGTTTACTTAAGTCCCTCTTTGTCAATGGATGAAGCTGAAAAAATGGTCCAGTCTTTAGAAAAAATGTTTGTTCAAATACATGGTGGAGATTCCACTCACAAAATTATTACTTGCTAGAAATTAGGCTTATTTTCAAGCTTAATTTTATTTGCATTAAGGCAATCTATTTACAATGCACCAAATGGCTATTTCTACGTTAAAATCGGCCGCTGGCCAACGGTAGTAGGATTTTAACAACAATCTTTACGAAAAATATAGCCTACATAAAAAAACGCAATACTTCGTTCTTTAGAAACGAAATACTGCGTTGCTTATGTATTGGAGCGGGTGATGGGAATCGAACCCACGACAACAGCTTGGAAGGCTGTGGTTTTACCATTAAACTACACCCGCATATATATTGTAATTTCATCTTGTTTTACTACCCTACTTTGGCCTTTCATGCCTCTAACTCTAAAAAGCTTATTCATGGATGTTATATCGTCGAGGCAACTCGCAGCCGATTCATCGATGTGATGCTCGTGGCTGTGGTTTTACCATTAAACTACACCCGCATTTTTATTGCAATTTTATTTTGTTTTGCTTCCTAACTACCCTTTAACTCTTCTAGCATATTCATTCACAATCAAAACATTACCACATTTAGATTGAAATTAATTTCACAAGAGAATTATAAAAAAACTTTATCATGATCTTTTTTTGCCGTCAAGGTCATTTACGAAAAAATGTCGTACTACGATGGGATTTGTCGCTACACTCGAAAATATTGAAAAAATTTAGACAATACTTTAAACTGAGGGAAATGGTAACTTTTACATAGGTCTACTGGGGGATTTGGCGTGATATTGTTAAAAGGATTGCTCATCAACCTACTCTTTATCTTACTTCTTGTGCTATTTTTTAGCATGATACTATGGAATAAACAGAGGCTCCTTAAATTTGAATATCAGGGGATGTATCTCTCACTTTTGTGTTCTTTTTTAATTTGCCTTAGCCTCTTTTTGTCGATTTCTGTTGAAGTCAATTTTATCTATGATTTACGCTTTATTCCTTTTCTACTCGGAAGCTTATATGGTGGAAAAAGAGTCATGACCATCTTAGGACTCGTACTCATTCTAGTACGTCTTCCATTCGGTGGCGATGGAATCTGGGTTACGATTTCCCTCGTTGTGATTTCATCATTAGTTATCCTCTGGCTCTCACCAAAGTTCAGAAAAAAACCAACCAAATGGCGACTTTGTGTTACGACCACTTTCTCATTCATTTATTCCATATTTGGTTTCTTAGTGCCTTCATTCTATTATGGATTTAACAATATCCAGACCTTTTGCATCTACTCTGTTGTTTTAACTTTTTCTACCTTTTTTGTCACATATTTAACAGAAGTTCTTCGTACAACCTATATTTTACAACTCGGAGCAATCAAAAATGAAAAGATGGAAATTGTCAGTCACCTAGCGGCAAGCATTAGTCATGAAGTTAGGAATCCATTGACCTCTGTAAAAGGCTTTCTTCAATTGATTTTGGAACATAGAGATATACCTGATAATTGCCAACAATATGCCTCACTCGCTTTGGATGAAACCGTGCGTGCCGCTGATATTATTAATGATTACTTAACTTTTGCTAAGCCACATCCAGAGGTTTTAGTAACGCTCGATATTGAAAAAGAAATCTTAAAATGTAAAGAAATTATTGGCCCTCTCGCTTTAAAGAACTCAGTAAATATGAATATGGTCTTTTTTCACACAACGAAAATCCAAGGCGATCCAAACAAGTTTCGCCAAGTACTATTGAATATTTGTAAAAATGCAATCGAAGCCATGCCAAAAGGTGGGACATTATCCATCGTTACGACTACAAACGATAACAAAACGGTCGTCCACATTGCTGATACAGGTCAAGGCATGAGCCCTGAGCATGTTGCTCGGTTAGGTGAACCTTATTTCTCTTTAAAAGAACAAAAGGGAACGGGACTTGGTATGATGGTTGTATTTCGTATTGTTGAAGGAATGGGCGGAAGTGTGAAAGTTTCAAGTGAAGAACAATTTGGAACCTCAATTATCTTGAGCTTTCCAACCGCAGGATAAAAAGAAGCGATCATCCACGTGAATGATCGCTTTTAATGTAGCCCTCTTCCGATAAAATTAGCAGACACTGGATTCAAACCGATTTCCCGAGCCCACACAGATAACTGACCAATGTGGTGAATTTCATGTGCAATAATATGGTGAACGACTTCTGTTTTTGTATACTTTTCATCATTCCAAGGAACGGTAACCAGTTCATCTTCCCCAGTATACTTACTCAAAAGCTCCCTTACTTCTATACGAAACCGTTCAGATAGTTCCCTAGCTTTATCAAGCGACTCATATTCGGAGAAATCTACGTCAACAGGCTCATTTCCTTCTATTGCATAAAGCCAGCTATATTCTACGTCAGCAATATGTACAAGCGTATGAAGAATATTCCCTAACCCTCCGACTCGATTCTTCAATAACTCTTCCTCGGGTACCTGCTTACACCACTCAAACCATTCATCTCGAACCTGCCAATTATATTCAAAGAATTTTAGCATACACACTCTCCTCTCAAGGTAACTATTCTATCTAAACTTGCATGATTCCTTCCAAGTATCAATTGCATAGTCCAAAAAGCCCTGTAAATAATAAAGACGATAAGGAGGGATTTTTATCAAACAAGTAGCAGCATTAATTCTTATGTTCATTCTTACAGGTTTTGATCGAGCCGATATGATCGAAATTTCCGATATAGAAACGACGATTATTCCCGCTGAGAATATTTTAAGATACGATATCGAGCTAAAAAACACTGGCACAGAGCTTTTTGAAAGCACTTTTGATTATCCTGGGGACAAATATTATGGGATTGAATTGGTGGTGTTACCACATAGAAAGCTAGCAACTAAAATGGAGCTTGTACCTAACAGCAAATTTATTAAGATGGTTTCAAGAGGAAGTGGCGGTACGGGTAGGATAGAGCCTGGAGGTGTCGGCTCCTTTCACTTGGAATATCAAATGAAGAAAGGCTCTCTTCCCTCTTTTGTCAAAAAAGAGGCATTTGATTCTACACTCCTCATTTTAGACGGAGTCAGAACGGTCAAACAAATTCCATTACGGCAATTTAAGGACAGTTCTCTGTTAGAAGGTATTTGCATCTTTTGCAAGTAACGTCCTTCATTTTTCTAAAATGTATTGGCTTGAATAACTCCTTTGTTTTTTTCGGGATCATAAATCGATAAGACATCCCACACAAGCACGTAGTCTCATCTTTGACTGCATGGATTTTTTTCTTAAAAACGACAGTTGGGTACGTCATGATTTCATCCCTTATCAAATATAAATACTTCTCATATATTAGACGTACAGCTTCGCCAAATTGTTTCAGAGGTGACTCATTTATGCATTTCCTAAAATACACCTTATATTTTGTCTGTTTTCTGATATGGGGTCTACTTCTTGGACTTTATATTTATATTGAAGGTGTTTATAAGCTACTTGAATGAATGTTTCCTGATAAATTGTATATGATAAAAACGTGCAAGAACTGCAGAAACATTCCCCTACTATTTACTTAGCGGAGTGAAGGCTGTAATTCTTCCATAAAAAGAACGAAGCTGCCCCAAGTGGACAGCTTCGTTCTTTTTATATAGGTTCTGTTTAAGATTCCATTGAAAAATAAGCGAAAAAATTCCGTCTAAATCAAGAAATTCACTTATTTCTCTATCAATAAGCGGAATATTTCCAGTTAAGCTATACATTTTTCATGATTCTAAGGTTTTTTAGATCTTTTAGCGGAAAATCTCCGCCTATTTCACCTAATATCCATTAGTTTTTCAAAATAAACGGAACTTCTCCGGTTAGGTGGGTACACCTGTCGAAAATCAAAAAGCGAACACCATCAGACCTTTATAGACATCTTTAAAAATCATACTCAGCATCTTTCTCTGCACGAATTTTCCCATAAGCCTCCGTTAAAACGACCGTATCCTCCACCAACCGTTCAATCCGAAAGAGAACATCATCACTGACAATTTCTTTGCGGTGAAAGTCGCTTTCTTCAATGAATACATAGGTTTGAACGATTTGTGCCTTCATATAAGACAAAATTGGTTTTAACTGTTGCTCAGCAACCAAGTAATGCTTAGCAGAGCCTGCTGTTACAAGCATACTGACGATTTTGTCACGAAAAGCATTAACTGGAAGAAGGTCAAACAGATTCTTTAATGTCCCTGGAATCGACGCTTGAAAAATCGGTGTCCCAATAACGATGGCATCTGCTTCCATAATCGTTTTTGTCACATAGCCAGTGTCGCCTTCATACTCAAGAAAATTGCGTCCATCACTAAACTGAACATTGTATTCAGCCAAATCAATGAGTGTTACTTCTACTTCTGGATATTTTGCCACGAGGGCCTCGATAGTATAGTTCATTGCCGTTCTTGTTTTTGAGCCCACCTTTGAGCCTGATAAACCAACGATTTTCATGTCGGAACCCCCTATTTTTTCTTTGTATATTTCTTAATTGCTGGTAAAATTTCTGTCCCAATCAGCTCAATATTTTTCATTAAACGCTCAAATGGTACACCGCCAAAATCAATTTGCGCAATGTAACGCTGGTGACCATACACCTCATGCTGATGGAGAATCTTCTCGATAATTTGCTGTGGACTTCCGATATTCATGATGTTATGGGGGTCGACCCCTTGAGCAAAATGCTGCTTCGGAAAGCCTTGTCCATTTGTTCGCTTCATTCCCTCATTGATGTGAGGATACATATCACGCAACGCCTGCTGAGAAGTTTCAGCGGCATAGAAAAATCCTGCAGTTGCAACCGGGAACTCCGCTGGGTCAAAGCCTCTGCTTTGTAACGCCGCACGGTAAGCATCAATTGTTCGTTTAAAAACAGAAACAGGGCCACCTAAATGAGCCATCATCATTGGAACACCCGCATATCCTGCCTTGATCGCACTAGCCGGAGAACCGCCAACCGCACGCCAAATCGGCAAAAAACCATTTTTCGGACGAGGTAGGACACTCGCATTTTTTAAAGGAGCACGAAACTCTCCTTCCCAATTGATCACTTCTTCTTCATTTATTTTCACGAGAAGATCAAATTTTTCTTCAAACAACTCTTCATAATCACGGACATTATAACCTAGTAAATCAAAGAGCCCGATTCTTGAAGCACGACCGGCAATAATCTCGGCACGTCCATCAGATATCAAGTCAATTGTCGCGAAATCCTCATACACTCGAACTGGATCAGAAGTGCTTATGATCGTTGATGAGCTACCAATTTTAATGTTTTTTGTCGATTGTGCAATCGCTGAGAGTACAACAGAATGTGCTTGAGTTGCAAAATACTCCTGATGGCTTTCCCCTACGCTAAAAAAATCAAGGCCAGCTTGGTCTGCTAGTTTTGCATATTCAATAATTTCCTTAAGCCGCTCTTGTGCTGAAATTCTTTCCCCTGTTTCAGGGTTTGGCAAATGATCGCCAAGTGTATATATTCCAAACTCCAGACCTTTATCTGGATTAATTCGATACTTTTCCATTTATCATTTCACCCTTTTGCTGTGTTTGTTATTTTATTTTTCCCGAGTTGAACTTTCCGTACTAAATGATATTATGGACCTTAGCAAATCAAAACGGAAGTACGCACTTAAAAGTTGTATAGTATCAAAAAGGATACTATTTAAGGGAGAAGACAAAATGACCATTGAACCAGAATTATGTAAGGTAGAAGACGCATTAGGTATATTAGTTGGCAAGTGGAAGCCGATCATTCTATTACATTTAATGAAAAATGGGACACAACGATTCAGTGAACTAAAACGCAGTGTACTTGGCATTACCCAAAAAATGCTCACCAAGCAACTGCGTGAACTAGAAGATGAGGATATTATCGAACGCGTGGTTTACCCGCAGGTTCCTCCGAAAGTGGAATACTCTATAACGGAATACGGAAAAAGCTTGGAGCCTATCTTAGCTGCCATGCACGAATGGGGCACCAATCATACCATTCATAAACAACAAAAATTAATGAAAAAAACAACTGAGCAATCTTCTTAGTTTTTTAAAGTAATTATGCTACACTGACGGTAATCTATTACCCGCGAGGTGTTGAAAATGAAAATTGAAGTTTGGTCTGATTATGTCTGTCCATTTTGTTATATAGGGAAACGTCGGTTAGAAATAGCCCTCGAACAATTTCCATATAAGGATCAAGTAGAGGTTGAATTTAAGAGCTTTCAACTCGATCCAAATACTCCAAAGTATACAGAGCAAAGCATCTATGAAGCTTTAGCTGCAAAATTCGTTACAAGTGAAGCGCAGGTTCGAGAAATGAACAAAGGTATGATCGCACAAGCTGCTGAAATTGGTTTAACATATAACTACGATAATATGAAACCAACTAATACGTTTGATGCTCACCGTTTGGCTAAATTTGCGAAGACTTTTGGAAAAGAAAAAGAGCTGACCGAGAATCTTCTCCATGGTTATTTCACTGATTCTAAGAATGTCGGTGACGTAGAAACTCTTGCGGATATTGCTGAAGCTTCCGGTATTGATCGTGAAAAAGCAATCCAAGTTTTAAATGATGAAAAAGCATTTGCTATCGATGTTAAAAATGATCAAATTATTGCTCAACAGCTTAGAATCACTGGTGTTCCATTCTTTGTCTTCAATCAAAAGTATGCAATTTCTGGAGCACAACCGCTTGAAAATTTTACGAACGCTCTTGAAACAGTGTGGGAAGAAGAAAATCCGAAGCCACTATTTGAGGATTTATCACAAGACACTGGTGCAGTATGTACGGATGAAAGCTGCATCATCCCAACGAAAGAATAATGCAAAATGCCTCCCCATTGACGGGAAGGCATTTTTTATTGAACCTTTTCGACGGTACCTGGTACCACTTTTTCAGAAGGGCGAAAATTTCTAATCATTAGGACTCCATAAATTCCAAATACAATATACAGATACGCAGGGAAATTATAGAAGCCTACCATTGGTGAAAGAATGAAGACTGGTAAAAGTAACGCCAATAGAATTGCGACCCAAGTTGGAAATACTTTTGCTTTCCAGAAGCAAAATGCTGCCCATACCGGTCCAATTAAGCTTAAAAGGATAACCGGGAAAAAGTAACCGAACGGGTCTTGATCATAGATGGTTGTAACAGCTGTATAGATTTCATCCTCCGTGATCGTATTTGCTAACACAAACGGATAAGCAATGATACGAATAACAGGTTGTATCAAATCTGCGTACAAAATTCCAATTACCGTTGCAGGATAGGCAATCCATCCCCACCACTTTAAGCTCCCACTTTGGCGAAGGAATATCCCAACTATCCCAAGAACAACAATCGGTATTCCAACGACAAGGAACGAATCTGATAATAAGGCCTGTGAAATAAACTGCTCAATTCCCGCTTCCGTTGTCGGTTCTTGTGGCTTCAACAAATGCCCGATAGCCGCAATTATCCCTCCTAATATTAACAGTACTCCTGAGAACTTAAAGAATTTTTGTGAAATCTGCATATTGCTCATTCCCCTTTACATGATAATTTACAATTTAAAATTACCATGCACCTTTTCCCGTCGTCATGGGAGTCGCGACCCGACTAGGTCGGGAATTTTTTTAGGAGGGTTCGGGAATAGCAAATCAGAATCTTTTCTTTCCCATTCCTTTGTTTTTCGCTTGAGCAATCGCCTCGGCCCTGTCAGCAACCTGGAGCTTACTATAAATATTGGATATGTGGTTTCGCACTGTTTTTAACGTAATGCCAAAGTGTCTCGCAATATCCGCATTTTCTTTCCCAGCGACAATGAGCTCAAGGATGCCCTTTTCCCTCTCTGTTAATTCCGGAAAAATAAGAGTGGGTGCGGGCTGAAACACTTTAAAAAAGTCTAATAGATTGACAGCAATAGCTGGACTAAAAATAGATTCTCCATTTGCAATCGCTTGAATCGCACGGAGCGTTTCCATCCGATTGGCCCCTTTTAACAAATAGCCTCTTGCCCCTGCCTTCAAAGCAGAAAAAACCGAATCGTCATCATCAAACATTGTTAACACAAGGATGCCTACGTTAGGAAGAGAATCCGTGATGATACGTGTAGCTTCTATCCCGTTTTTAATCGGCAAATTCAAATCCATTAAAATAACATCTGGTTTAAGACGTAAGGCTAAATCGATCGCTTCTTCTCCATTCGTTGCTTCTCCTATAAGCTCAGCGATGTCTGTCGACTGAAGCAATGTCCCAATTCCTTCACGAAACAATGGATGGTCATCTACTACAAGAACCTTTATCATAATAGGATCCTTTCATTCTAAATTGGTAGCTCCGCTTGAATAACGGTACCACCTGTTGCTTGAGGAGAAATCGTAAATGTTCCCCCAAGCTCTTCAGCCCGTTCTTTCATCGATTTGATTCCTATTCCATATTGAAGATGCTCTGGAAGGCCTCTTCCATCATCCGTTATATGGAGATGAAATTTGTTATCGACCTCCACAGAAATAGAACAATTTTCTGCCTGAGAATGACGTGCAACATTCGTGATGGCTTCCTGAACAATTCGATAAACAGCTATTTCAACGGCTGCTGGGAGAGAAGGAAGCGCTTCTGGTCCATCCATACTGAAATGAATTTTACTAGTTTTATAATGGAAGATTAGTTCTTTGATCGCAGAAAGTAATCCAAGATCATCTAAAGTTGAAGGGCGTAAGGAGTAGACAATTCTTCTAATATCTTGGAGTAATTGTTTGATTTGCGTATCCATTTCGGCGAGTAATTCTTTTGATTTCTGAGAGTCATTAGTCATAATGCTATTAGCAACATCCATTTTAATCGCAAGACTGGCTAGGCTCGGACCTAATCCATCATGAAGATCACGACGTAATCTTCGTCGCTCCTCTTCTGTTGCTTTGACTAGCTGTTGCCTCGACCACTGTAAATCTTTATGAAGTAAAATTGAATTCGCCACAATCCCTACCTGTCTCGCTAAATCTTGGAGCAATTTCTTCTCAGCCTGGCTGAAAGGTTCACTCGAAGAACGATGAGCAAGACTTAGTTTTCCTAGCTCCTGCCCCTGGTGAAAAAGAGGAATTTCCATTCCGACTTCGTGAGGTTCTCCGATAGAGGCAATGACCTGAACTGTCCCTCTTTCTTGTAAATGAATGGCTACATACGGAATTTTTAATGCCTGAGAAATCGTTTTAACAACACGTGGCAGGACGAGCTCCGTATTTTTGGCTGCTTCTAATACTGTGTTTAAACGATTCAAAATTGAATACGGATTATCTCGGTCCCCATATATCATATGATTAACAATGGATTGAAGCTTTTCTTTTAATGGCTGAAAACAAACAGCGATGATTCCCGCCGTAATGATGGAAGCAAGAACATTATCCTCTGTTCGCAATGCCCTGCTGATTAATCCAACTACCCCAACATAGAATAGAATGACAAACAAACTCAGCAATCCGTATAGGACTGTGCGGTGAATGACAACATTAATATCCCATAATTTATATTTGAATATCGCGAAGGTAATGGCGATCGGAATAAGAATTAATCCGCCTGTATAGAGGATCTCTGTAATCATTTTTAAAACAACGCCAAGCTGACCTATAAAATTTAGGCATACCAAGGAAACAAAAAAGATGACAATGCTATAAATAACCCACTTGATTTGCTGTCTCTGCACTTGGGTTGATTTTTTTAAATAGCGATATACTTGCGAACAGACTAAAACTAAGTGAAGGCCAATCCAACAAACTAAGTTAAGCCAATTCGGCCACGTTTCTACATCTAGAAAACTACCTGGTAAGTAAATCGTACCGACTCCTGTAGTAAACCAAAGCAACGCTGCCCCTACTGTCCATTTGGGAACGAACTTTCCATCTGGGAGGACTAAAAATAAAATGAGATAAGTGCCACCAAAAATGCTAGTTAGATGATAAAGCACAGTTAGGTCAGGATAATAGTCGAGAAAATAATGAGAGATTTTGGCTCCAAGGGAGAGAAAAACAAGTGCCACATAGAGGTTGAATACGATTTTCTCTTTACGAAAAAGCAGGAGTCCAGACACGCCAAAAAAAACGACAGCCACAACTAAGTCGAGGAAAATTTTAAAGCCAGTATAAGCTTTAAGGGATAGACCAATTTCCTCTAGTTCTATGGTTTCTCTTGTTGTCAATTGGCTTGTTTCCAAACAACCATTATTTATGGATTCACACACTGTCTCATAGGAATCCATGCGAATGGGAAGATCTAAGCTTAATAGATAAATAGAACATGCAGCCATGACGAGCCAGATGATTCGAAAAAGCCAATCTATCCCCTTTATTCCTTGCGCAGAACTCATAGGCATTCCCCCAACCATATTTTTATAATCTAGTTTATGTGAATCCTGCAAGCTAATATGTTCAGGTCTGAATATTTAACACTCTTTTTTACACATGACAATCCACCCATCTATCTGCAAGAATTGGATTACACCATTCTCATAAGAAATATTAAAGTATTTTTGGCTCTCTTCGCTTGCGTCAAAAATAAATTGATTTACGCGATCGATTTGTTCCTGACTATTGGCAGTGCGCTCTATCCAGGATGGCAAAGTGTAAGTCTTTTTAAAATACTCCGATTGAATCACTTGTAAATGGGATGAAGCAAACAAATTTCTCCACACTTCAATAGATAAGCAACGAGCATGGCTTTCGTCTCTTAGTGCTTCTAGAGAGTTGATAAATTCCGCTAAGTGCTTTTCCTTTGGAGCCACATTATCAATCAGTAAAAATGAACCATTTGGTTTCAAAACTCGTGCCACCTCATTGATAAAATCATGAGGATTCGGGAAATGATGAGCCGCAATACGACAAGTAACGATATCAAAAGTATCATCGAGGAACGGCAGATTTTCCGCATCCGCAATGACGTAAGAAACATTAGGGCAAACTGGCTTTAGATGCATGGCTGTATTCGCTAGCATTTCTTTCGTTAAATCAGTAGCAATAACCTGGCTAGCATAGGGAGATAAAGCTTTCGCTACATGACCACCGCCCGTTGCAATATCTAAAACGATCTCCGTTTTTTGCGGTTGTAACCACTCAATTAAAGTTTGGAGGTCCGCACCATTCGCATGCAGTTCACTTGTGACATATTTTTCTGCATGCTTTCCAAATTGATCCATGACCTTACTTTTTATATTGTCCATTTTAAAATTCTCCCTCCTAATCATGTCATGCTTTTATTTTAGCAAAAAATCCCATAGTTCCAACTGTATAGTTCAGAACCTATGCCATAAAATAAGGCAGAATAAAGATCGTAACCTAACAAACATTGGAGGTATTTCTTTTGGGGACTTCTAAAAACAATAAGAAAGAAAGCACCTTAACCGCTTCGGAAATATCTGGTCTTTGGCTGCAGTACTTAGGAGATAGCATGGCAATATGCGTATATAAATACTTTCTTCAAATCGTAGAGGATGAAGAAATCAAACCGATTTTAGAAACTTCATTACAATTATCTGAAAATCATGTCACCAACATCGCAAAATTCCTAAAAACTGCAAATTTCCAAGTCCCACAAGGATTTACTGAAAAAGACTTCAATTTAAAAGCACCGCGCCTTTTCACTGACCAATTCTTGCTTTTCTACTCCTATATAATGACGCTCCATGGGTTAAGCGCATATAGCTTAGCTATTACTACATCGCAACGTGAAGACATCCAGGATTACTTTATGGAATGTCTACTTTCAGCCAAAGTACTATTCCAACACATTGAAAAAGTAGCAAAGAAGGTACCGAGATTTTCAAGTGTTCCCACCGTTCCCTCTCCAAAGGAGGTTCAATTTATTGAATCAAAATTGAGAATTTAATTGGGGATAAACGGCCACTCAATATTACAGAGATCAGCAATCTTTTCTTTAATTCAAAAAAGACAGGCTTTGTTCGCTCCTTAAGCTTAGCCTTCAGTCAAGTAGTTAAGAAAGATGATGTTCGGAAGTTTATGCTAAAAAACGTGAAACTAGCAGGACAAGACGCCGAAAGCTTTAATGCAAAATTACTTGAGGATCATTTGCCTATTCCTGAGAAATGGGATAACGAAATTGAAGCTTCTACTATAAGTCCCTTTTCGGACAAGCTCATGATGTTTCACTGCGCTTTCTTAGTTAATACTGCACTTTCCTATTACGGAGCATCCCTAGGCTCTTCTTTAAGAACGGATGTTGTATTAATGTACAAACAGGTTTTTAATCACGCCATGCAAGCAGGAGCCCTGTGTTACAACATTATGGTAAAGCATGGTTGGATGGAAAAATTACCGGAGGCGATAAATCGGGAGGCTTTGGCACAAGAGAAAAAGAGCTGAACCTTGCATACGACCGACTTGAATAAAATAGCCAGATTTTCAGTTATTGTCTGAAAATCTGGCTATTCCCTTTTATTGACCACAGCACTTTTTATACTTTTTCCCACTTCCGCACGGACAAGGATCATTTCGACCTATCTTCAATTCTTTTTCACTAACATTTTTATCGGGTTTCAAAACTGGTTTCTGCAGTGGTCTTAGTTCTATCGGTGTATATCCTTTAAGAAACCATTGTTTCGTATTATTCATCAAATAGACTACTTTGTCCATCAAAGCTTTAACAGTGTCCATATCATCAAAGATCAAGGACTGACTTAGAAACTTCATCACAAAATTAGGGCTTTCTCCGATTCGCGTTGCAAAAACGGATTCTGCTACAAGGGCCTCTGCTTCCTCATTGGAGATATCAAAGTTCATCGTTATAAAATTTACTAATTGGATAAAACCTTGGTTTTTTTCAACAAATCCTGGCTCACCGGCCAAAAGAAGTTGCTGTTTCGTAAAAGGATAATATGGAAGCTCACGTCTCATTTGATGCTCCTGTTGAATTTTTTCTGGATCGAATCCACGTATGTTTAAGAAGCCATCCTTAAATCTCTTAAAGATTTTACGATAAGAACTAGCATCTTCAATTACATATAAATATTCTTTAAGACGTGGTTCATTCATGTACTTTTCCATCATGTCTAATATTTGTGCACCACTCAAGGTTCCATAATAATACAACAAACCAGTAGTCAACTTAATCCACTCGCTATTTCTTGAGACGATCTCATTCAACTTTATGTCGCTTTTCAATGCTTTGATAGGTTCGATTAGTTCATTTGGTACGGCTAAAATGTTCTTCCCTTCAAAAATACCAGAATAAATCAACCCAGTCTCACGTAAATAAATGACTTGGTTGCTTTCTAAGTCAGGCGCTTCGATCTGACCACCATTTTCAGCGATACTCATTAGTAACTGATATCGTTCTAGATCCCATAAAAGACAAATATTTTCTAATTGATTCGGTATCCTCTCTTGCATGACTGATACAAGCTCAGCTTTTTTCAAATTACTTACATTGGCAATTTTATGTTTTTTTCTTATCGTATCTAATTCATATTTCGTATATGTACTTAAACCTTCCTGAAGCGTGAAGGGAACGTTGAGTTTACTCCAGTGCTTATCATATTGCTTCTCTATCATTTTTTCGGTATCTTCTGTTGCTTTTTGTAATGCATTTAATAACATTTTTTGATCTATTTTACTAAGTGCTTTGTCCATAAAATATAGCCTACTCTCTGTAACTTTATATAAAATAGTAAATTATCCAAAAATCCAATATGTAAATCACATGTATGTTTCAAATCAATTTTAGTAGTTTCCACTTTTTTCGAAAAAAATTCAATACATCGAGATACTTTCTAGCAATCTCGTGTTGGTCGAGAATACCATTATATATCAAATGCCACTCTGCTTGTATCGGCATAAGCGCTCCTTCACCAAAATCTTTTATGCTTGTAGGATTTTTTTCTATCTGCTATCATAGCTTTAATTCAATAGGATTTCCTTCGGGGTCGGGTGCAATTCCCAACCGGCGGTGATGAGGCCTAGCCCTCTTAGTCCGTGACCCGGGTTCATGTATATGAAAACGGTGGATTTGGTGAAACTCCAAAGCCGACAGTAAAAGTCTGGATGGGAGAAGGAAGATAGAATTGTTCAATTAGCGCTATTTTTTGACGCTTATTTGTGCTACGCTTTTTCTCCCTTACTAATTTTTAGTAAGGGATTTTGTGTTTAAATGGAGAATTTACAATAGAAAGGGGTTCCCTTTATTTGAAATGAATGATTATGACTATATGAATCTAGCGATTTCTCTTGCTCGCTCTACTTTAGGCCAGACTAGCCCAAACCCTTCGGTTGGTGCGGTTTTGGTTAAGGATGGTCGATTAGTGGGGACAGGTGTGCACTTAGAAGCTGGTACACCCCATGCAGAAGTGCATGCCATTCGCTCTGCAGGTAGCTCTGCAAAAGGTGCGACTATGTTTGTCACACTCGAACCTTGCAGTCACCAGGGGAAAACTCCTCCATGTGCTGACCTCATTATTGCGTCAGGTATTGAGAAGGTTTTTGTCGCGACGACCGATCCAAATCCTCTTGTTGCTGGCAAAGGGATCGCCAAACTAAGGAATGCAGGAATCGATGTCGAAGTCGGTTTATGCAGAGAAGATGCTTTACAACTTAACGAAAAGTTTTTTCACTTTATCCAAACAAACACTCCATTTGTAACTATAAAAGCAGGCATTTCCTTAGACGGCAAAATAGCAGCAAAATCAGGTGATAGTAAATGGATTACTTCCCCTGAATCAAGACAGGATGTCCATCAGCTTCGTCATGAGCATGATGGCATATTAGTAGGAATCAATACGATCCTGCATGATAATCCCCTTTTAACCACCAGACGACCCCGAGGTGGAAAAAATCCCATTCGAATTGTGTTAGATACAAAATTAATGATGCCTATTTCGGCAAATGTTGTACAGGACCGCTCTGCAAAGACGATTATTTTTACCGGAAATGAAATTGATTTGGAACGAAAGAAAGAGCTAGAAACACTCGGTGTTACCGTTCTACCGCAAGATAGTCCACGTATTAAGGTAAAGGAGGTTTTGCGTACATTAGGCGTACTGAAGATTATGTCCGTATTAGTTGAGGGCGGTTCAGAGGTTCATGCTTCGTTTATAGAGGAAAATGCCTTTCAGCAAATCATTGCATATATAGCGCCAAAAATAATCGGCGGTAGCAATGCGATTCCATTTGTTGGCGGAGTCGGTCCTGAACTTGTTAAGGGCGGACATCAGCTTCACTTTACCGCTATTGAACATATAGGTCCAGATCTTAAAATTACTGCAAAACCTCTGACTGAGGAGGCGAAACAATAATGTTTACCGGAATCATTGAAGAGCTAGGAACGATTGAAAGCATTCAATCACAAGGTAAAACACTGCGCCTAAACATTCACGGAAAGAAAGTACTAGAAGACATAAAGCTCGGTGATAGCATTGCCATTAACGGAGTTTGTTTAACAGTAACAGACTTTGACACTATGACCTTTTTCGTTGATGTCATGCCTGAGACATTTCAGAGCACATCATTATCAGCCTTACACTGTGGCTCCCTCGTTAACTTAGAACGAGCCATGAGTGCCAACGGACGTTTTGGTGGCCATTTTGTCACTGGACATGTGGATGCTGTTGGAAAAATTGTTAAAAGAGCACCCAATGAAAATGCCATTTATTTGGACATTTCATTTCCAAAAGAATTTGGCCATCTCCCCCTACATAAAGGGTCAATCACGCTTGATGGCACATCTTTAACGATTTTTGGTGTGGAAAAGGAACTCATTTCTGTTTCCCTCATCCCCCATACAGCTAAGGAGAGCATCATTGGACTTAAACAGATTGGAGATAAGGTAAATATTGAATTCGATATGCTTGGAAAATATGTTTACTCCTTTCTCCAGCCTAAACAAGAAAGTCGGATTTCAACAGATTTTCTTAAAGACAACGGATTTATATAGCATGAAAGGAGCAACGAAAACATGTTCCATAAAATAGAGGACGCATTAGAAGACTTGAAAGCTGGAAAAGTGATTATTGTTTGTGATGATGAGGACCGGGAAAATGAAGGTGATTTTGTCGGTCTAGGAGAATTTGCTACGCCAGAAATGATCAATTTTATGGCGAAAGAAGGTCGAGGACTGATCTGTGTTCCAATTGCAAAGTCAATCGCTGAACGACTAGAACTCGGACCCATGGTTGAGAAGAACACAGACAATCATGAAACAGCCTTTACTTGTAGCATTGATCACAATGAAACCACAACAGGCATTAGTGCTTTCGAACGAGCATTGACGATTCAAAAAATGCTTTTCGAAGACGCTGTTCCAAATGATTTTAGAAGACCGGGCCATATCTTCCCCCTCATCGCAAAAGAAGGTGGGGTATTGAGTCGAGCTGGACATACAGAGGCTGCTGTTGATTTAGCAAGATTAGCCAATTCAAAACAGGCTGGTGTCATTTGTGAAATCATGAATGATGATGGAACAATGGCACGTGTTGATGATTTGATGATGATTGCGAAAGAATTTAATTTGAAAATGATTACGATAAAAGATCTTATTGCCTACCGACTGGAACACGATTCTCTCATTTCATGGGAAGTTGAAATCAATCTTCCTACCGAATTTGGAGACTTCAGAGCAATCGGGTTTACGAGTCAAACGGACGGTAAAGAGCATGTAGCTCTTGTTAAAGGCGAAATTCATGAGGATGAACCAATTCTTATAAGAGTACATTCAGAATGCCTTACGGGAGATGTATTCGGCTCGAATCGTTGTGATTGTGGTCCTCAACTCCATGCAGCTCTTGCTCAAATTGAAAAAGAAGGACAAGGCATTCTTCTCTATTTGAGACAAGAAGGCCGAGGAATTGGCCTCATCAATAAATTAAAAGCCTACAAGCTTCAAGAAGAAGGGTATGACACTGTTGAAGCAAATCATAAGCTCGGTTTCAAAGCAGATTTGCGTGACTACGGAATTGGCGCTCAAATCCTCCGAAATCTTGGCGTTCGAAAGCTGCGACTATTAACGAATAATCCGAGAAAAATGGCTGGTCTGACTGGTTATGGTTTAGAGGTAATCGAGCGAGTCCCTCTGCAACTGACAGCAAAGAAGGAAAATCTGCAGTATTTAAAAACGAAACAAGAAAAGCTCGGGCATATACTAACATTTTAAGAGGAGTGAATCGTGATGGTAAAAGTAATTGAAGGAAATTTGGTTGGTACAGGGTTAAAAATTGGGATTGTCGTGTCTCGTTTTAATGAATTCATTACAAGCAAACTACTCGGTGGAGCTGAAGATGCATTAGTTAGGCATGGTGTAAAAGATGAAGATATCACGGTCATGTGGGTTCCAGGTGCTTTCGAAATTCCCCTTGCCGCAAAAAAATTAGCAGAACAAGGTAGCTTTGATGCTATTATCACGCTTGGGACTGTCATCCGAGGAGCTACGCCTCACTTTGAATACGTAAGCAGTGAAGTAGCAAAAGGTGTCGCGAACACAGGCATGCAAAGTGGCATCCCAATCATCTTCGGCGTGCTTACAACCGATTCAATTGAACAGGCGATTGAACGTGCAGGAACAAAGGCCGGCAACAAAGGCTATGAGGCAGCTGTCGGAGCAATTGAGATGGGAAATCTCTATAAGAACTTGAAATAATTGAAGAGGTAATAAGGCTTGTATGTATATCCAAGTCCTTATTACCTCTTCAATTTGACCATGCCCCCTATTATGGCAAATTGATGTATAGCGCTCTATATATGTCTCCAATAATTCCTTTCAATTGATGCATGCCTAATTCTGTATTCGTCATAATAACGGCACCTTTTTCTAAATGTGGATACGCCACCATCATGCTTTGAAACCCGACTCCCCAACCCAAAGAGGTAATTTCTATTTCTTTTTCAGCTCCTTCTAGAAATACACCCAATCCACTCCAGTGCTTTCCTTTTTGAGTAGTTATCATTTCATTAGCTAGACTTTTGGATATTCCAATTTTACTTTTTCCTTGTAAAGCATTCATTAGCTCGAGCACTAATGCACTTAAATCTATTGAACTTGTCCATAATCCAGAAGCTGCTGGATAAGGATAGATAGGATATTTTCCATTTACCAATCTACCATTTTTATTATGACCGCAAGAGAAATTATCTGTATCTATCTCAAACGTCATTGGATCTAAATAGCTATTCTCCATTCCCAATGGTTCAAATATGGACTCTTTTATCACTTGATAAAACGGCTTTTCGATCACATCTTCTATAAGCTGATGAATTATACAATAACCTGCATCAGAATAATGAAACTCACTCTCTGGCTCGAACTGTACTTGAATAGGAACCGTACAATATGGTGTTTTCCCCTCTAGAAGTCTAACCATTGAAGGAACATCTGTATCTGAAATAAGTTCAAAAAAACTACCCTCTGGGTCCTTAATTCCTGATTGATGACTAAGCAAGTTTCTTAAAGTAACTTTTCTATTTTTTGTAAAATCATTCTCAGGCACTCTCCATGTTACAAGCCTTTCATTTACATTTTCATCTAAATCAAGTAGTCCCTCCTCTATCAACTTTAAAACCAACATTCCAGTTAAGAATTTACTAATCGAACATGCACTAAATATCGAATTCTCAGTTACTTTTCTAATACTATTTACCTCTAGCAAACCGTAATTTTCTTTCCCACAAATTTTACCGTTCTCAATCCCTATAATACTTAAGCCTTGCACTTTATAAAATTCCATTTGTCCTTCAATATTAATATTTGTTAACTTCATATTCGCCTCCTAATTAAGTTTTAACACTATTTTAACACGAATGTATGTTCTTTTTTGATTTATTCAAATTTTCTATCCATTATCTTTCCTGTATTTATTAAAAAAGTTCACTCATAAGTAAGTGAACTCTTCAAATAAATGGGGTATAGGAATTTTATCATTCTGTAAACAGACTTGTTTTTTACCAACACATACTTTTTTTGAATTAAACCCATCCCAACAATTTCGCTGTTTGATATACGATAAAAGGAACAACGATCGCTAACACCGTAGGAATTAAAAATGCTAGGAATGTCCATTTCTTACTCTTCGTTTCTTTATAAATATTTACTAATGTTGTTCCGCAAGGATAGTGGAGCAAGGAAAATAACATGACATTTAACGCTGTTACCCACGTCCAACCATGGTCAAGGAAAATTTGTTTCAAGTCAACTAGGCTATCCACTTCCGTTAATGAGCCGGTTGAAAGATATCCCATTAATAAGATTGGCAGGACAATCTCATTCGCTGGTAAACCAAGGATAAATGCCAGCATAATGTATCCATCAAGGCCCAACATTTTTCCAAACGGATCAAGGAACTCGACCATATGGAGAAGAATGCTTGTGTCACCAATATGAATATTCGCTAAGACCCAGGTTAAAATGGCTGCAGGAGCTGCAACTTTCACTGCTCTAACTAACACAGTCCAAGATTTCGTTAACGAAGAGCGAATCACCGTATCGAAGAATTTAGGACGACGATAAGGCGGTAATTCTAATGTATAGTGAGTTGGCACTCCTTTTAACAAAGTTTTGGATAAAGCCCAAGATACGAAAAAGGTAACCACTATTCCAAACAGTACAATTCCAACGATAACCCCAGTGGTCACAAGTAATTTGAAACCACCTGTAAAATTGGCTGCCATGAATAGTGAAGCTAAGACAATTAATATCCCCCATCGTCCATTACATGGGACAAAATTATTTGTTAAGATGGCCAGCATCCTTTCTCTTGGCGATTCTATAATTCTTGAAGACATAACCGCTGCTGCATTACATCCAAATCCCATGGCCATCGTTAATGACTGTTTCCCATGAGCACCCACAAATTTAAATAATCGGTCCATGTTAAATGCAACTCTTGGGAGATATCCATAGTTTTCGAGAAGGGCAAATGTTGGGAAAAATATCGCCATCGGAGGCAACATCACACTTATCACCCATGTTGAGCCTCGATACAAACCTAGTACAAGGATTCCGTGTAACCAATCTGGTGCATGTAAAAATTGAAAAACGCTAGTTATATAGCCTTCTAGCCAACCAAAGAACTCTGCAAGCATAGAAGAAGGAATATTCGCACCCGCAATCGTTAAGTAAAAGACCACACCTAACATAATGAGCATAATTGGGAATCCCCAAATCTTCGAAGTGAATATAGCATCCAATTTTTCTGTACGTGTATCAGCTTTGGTTTTTGTGTATGAAACCCCTACATCACAAAGCTCGCGACTTCTGCTATACAATTGTTGAACAATATCATCTCTTAATTGAGGAGACGATATCGCTTGGGCTTCTGAGAATAATTCATTCATGTTCATCTTCTATGCCTCCCTCCTCACCTGATCATTTAATACCAATCGGCGATTGAATTCAGTAAGGAGCGCTTTATCTCCATCCAATAATCTTAACGCCAACCATCTCGAAGAAATAGTATTCCCTACTAGATTACTAATCTTTGATTCTATCGTTGTAATTTTTTCTTCAATCTCCTCGTTGTATGTCGTCTGTACAGGATTACACTCAATTTTTCCAGATACTAAGCGATCAATGGTATCTAAAAGCATCGGGAAACCAATTTTATTTCGTGCAGATATTTTAATGACTGGAACTCCAAGTTTCCTTGTTAGAATCCGTTCATTTATCTTAATCCCCTTTTTCTCCGCCTCATCGATTAAGTTAATGCAGACAATAACATTTTTAGTCATTTCTAATACTTGCAAAGCTAAATTGAGATTACGTTCTAATGACGTTGCATCTAGAACAACCAAAGTAATATCAGGTTTTTCAAAGACGATATAATTGCGTGCAACTTCCTCATCCACCGAATTGGAAAAGAGTGAATAGGTTCCAGGTAAATCCACGATTTGATAATTCTTTTCTTTATGTCTAACCGTCCCTTCAGCTAATGACACCGTTTTTCCAGCCCAGTTCCCAGTATGCTGCCTTAGACCAGTAAATGCATTAAACAACGTGCTTTTTCCTGTGTTCGGATTTCCTGCTAAAGCAATTCGATATGAATTATTCATGATTCACCAACTCCCCTTCAATTTTCATGCTTTCCTCTTTTCGTAAAGCAATAGTCGTTTGACTAACCCGGAATGCAATCGGATCACCCAAAGGGCTTTTCTTTATAACTTCTACAATTGCTCCGGGCACAAACCCTAGGTCTAACAATCTTCTTCTCATTACACCTTCCAACGAAATTGATGAAATTTTAATGAGATTTCCTTTCTTTCCTTGAAACAATGAGATTTTGTTAGATTCGTCCATATATATTTCCCCTTGTCTTTTATTTTGCCCTAGGGCAACTTTTTGTTAAAAAAAAGTGAATTCCTCTTCTATAGAATATTCCATATTATACATGTTCTGTTTGCTTAAACGAACAATATTAACCGCAACTCAATATTTTGCCCTCGTGCAACTTTTAAGATTATAATATGAGTATATTCCCCTGTTGTCAAATATATTTCATTTAAAAAGATGATTTTTTTTTTAGCTCACGAAAAAAAGACTTGGAGTTGTCCAGGTCTTTTTTCGTGAGTCTATTTGATTTTAGAATTCAATGTCGTTCTTAATTCTGCTAAATCATGCACTTCCCTTTTAGGAAGGATATACGCACTCACCGCACTATTGTATAAATAAAGATAATGCTCGTCCTCCTTGAGATCCTGAATCCCAGACCAACTCACTTTCGTTTCCCCTTGAGGATTCGCGTCGTGGACCCCTTCTTCCGAAATCGTCATCAGGTGTTCCCCTAATAATCCTTCATTATTGCCTTCTGTTATCATTTTCCGTACTTGTCGTAGGACAAAATTGTAATGATACTTAGGATAAAAAATAATCCAAAGGATCCCCATAATGCCAAAAATACTGAACGAGAGAATATACGAACCATCTAGTACTCTTGCAAAAACATAAGCAACCACCATGTAGACGATAGGAATCAAATACCTTTGAACTTTTAATGCTTTGTTTGCCGTCTTAGAATTTTTCATATGAAAAAGATTGAAATTTAGATAGTCTTCTTCTGTTAGGCTGTACTTTATTTGCATTGAATTGACCTGCTTTCTATTAAATATGAGTTCACTTATAAAATATACGATACTGCAAGAATCAACCTATTCGATAATTCTTCTTATTTTGATACGTACAATTCTTTTTTCACCTCAAAATAGTTATTCTCTATTTCCAAGAACTTTCCTCTTTTCTTCACGTAATAATATTTTAACATTTGTAACGATATGTCTAAGAACCCAATTTCCCATAAAGTTTAAATGCCCTTTACTAACTTCCTATCCGCCTTTATATCAGCTATGTATGATAAGTCTAAAACGGGGTTTCTTCTTAAAATTGGTCCAATTATGCCACTCTATTAGGATAAAATTGCTCAACTAAAAGTCTACAGAACCAGCATATTTAATGCCATTTTAACTTTGTCGTAACTTAGCAAGCAGCCCCCTTTTGTATAATACAAATATACATATTGAATTGAGGGATAGACATGAAAGAGTCAATTCATAATTACGATGATCTTTTAGAAATGCTCGATACTTTATTACTAGAAAACTCACAATTTAATTGGAACAATTTTTACGCTAATCGAGAGAAACAAATACCTTTCTTTGTGAATGCTCCAGACGAAAACTTAGTGAGCTACTTTGACCAAGGATTTTTCCACTCAGGTCGGGCACTTGAACTTGGTTGCGGTCCAGGAAGAAACGCCATTTATCTGGCCGAAAATGGATTTTCTGTTGATGCGGTTGATTTATCTGAAGAAGGAATCTCCTGGGGAAGAGAAAGAGCCATTGAAAAGAACATCCAGGTTAATTTTATCAACAAAAGTATTTTTGATTTAGAGCATGAAAAAGGTACCTACGACATCGTTTATGATTCTGGCTGCTTTCATCATATCGCCCCTCATCGCAGAATGAGTTATCTAGAATTACTCAACAAAGCATTAAAGCCTAATGGTTACTTCGGATTAACATGTTTTATCCCCAACGGAGAACTAGGTGGAGCGAATATTTCCGATTGGGAAGTCTATCGATTACGTAGTCTTCAAGGGGGATTGGGCTATACGGAAGAAAAGCTAAAAGAGATCTTTCATGATTATGAAGTAATTGAGATTCGTAAAATGAAAGAAATTGAGCCACCGAACCAGCTCTTTGGAGTTCCTTTCTTATGGACTGCTCTATTTAGAAAAAAATAATCTCTTGTGTTTTTTTAATTTGATTCTGTTATTGTTCATTGTTGATTTTTTGATCTTCGACAGGTGCTGCATCCACTTTAACCGGACAAATTCCGTCTATTTTGATGAATTAATAGATATCAGGTGAAATAGGCGGAGATTTTCCGCTAAATGACCTATAAAGCCTTAATATCATGAAAAATGTATAGCTTTACCGGAAAAATTCCGCTTATTTATAGAGGAATAGGTGATTTTTTTAATTTAGCCGGAAATTTACGCCTATTTTTCAATGTAATAAATTCATCCCTCATCTTTTACAGAGCAAAAAAGGTGGCTCCAGAATTCACTGAAACCACCTTTTAATCCATTATTTACTCACAAGTGATGAACGAAATGTTCCAACCGAGATTTCTCCAGGCTTAATCTTTGTTTTCGCATAGAGTTCTTCAAAATCCGATATCCCATAATCATTCGTCAACTTTAACATTAAATAAGCGCATGCCTCTGCATCATCCAAAGCATGATGGTGATTCACTAACTCAATTCCAAAGTGATTACATAAGGAATTGAGTTGATAAGTTCGAAGACCAGGAAGTATTCTTCTAGACATTTGATAGGTACATAGAAATTGATTATAACTCGGCAGCACTTCATACCGAGCCAAATTGTCACGAAGTGCATAGCCATCAAATGACAAATTGTGTGCCACCATCAATTTGTTTTCTATTTTATTTTTAATAGAATGATAAAAGACATCAAATGTTGGTGCCCCTATTACATCCTCCGGCACGATCCCATGAATCGAAACATTAATCCGATCAAAATGCTCTTCTGGATTAATCAGTTGATAAATAGAATCTACAATTTTTCCATCCTCAACAAAGATCATTCCTACCGAACAAATACTATGTCTTTTTCTATTAGCCGTTTCAAAATCAAATGCTATAAAGTCTTTCAAATTACACACCCCGCTCATTTTGTATCCTCATAGATTCATTGTAACATCAGCGGACAACTTTCCCTAGGATTCCTTAATAAAACAAAAATTCTCATTCTAATATATCCCCACAACTTATTAGTCCACCTTTCGCAAAACTGAATAAGTATTCACAAATCCTTCACAGATACGGGTCCGTTTGTGAGAAAGATCACCTATTTAGAATAAATTCGACACTATGATGAAGGTATATAAGGAATTGAAATTTAAGGAGGAAACACAAATGAATAAAGGTGTAAAAATTCTTCTTACTTCAGCGTTAGGCATAGGACTTTTAACAGGATGTAACCAGCAAGCAGATTCAAAAGACAAGGATACAGAACACAAAGCAATGGCAGCAGAAACAAGCACTACTACGGTGATTCAGCCACATGAAGGACTAAATCAGGCACCTACTCCTTTAAAAATTGAGCGTGTAGGTCCGGCAGAGGTCAATGTTGAAATGACGTCCCAAATAACAGATATTGAAATCGACAAAGGGGAAATATACAAAGCATGGACATTCAATGGAGAGGCACCAGGACCAGTCGTAGTGGTAAATGAAGGTGATACCATTAATTTCACTCTAAAGAATATGGACCCAGCAATCCCACATAGTATGGATTTTCATGCTGTACATGCAGCACCGTCCCATGATTTTTCAAACGTAGAACCTGACGAAACTGGTTCATTTAGCTATCCAGCAACTAATCCAGGTGTCTTTATGTATCATTGTGGGACAACACCCGTTCTTTCTCATATCGCGAACGGCATGCACGGTACCATCATTGTCAAACCAAAGGATGGATACCCAACAGATAAAGAGATTGATAGAGAATATGTGCTAGTTCAAAACGAATGGTATAAATACAATGATTTAGATGACTTTACGAATGGGGTTCCTAGTCATGTTGTATTCTCTACGAAAGCATTAAAAGAAGGCGACCCAAATACAAACGGGGATACTTTTACGCTAAAAGAAAAACCATTATTAGCTAAAGTCGGCGATAAAGTCAGAATCTATATTAATAACGTAGGACCGAACGAAGTTAGCTCATTCCATGTCGTTGGTACGGTATTCGACGATGTATATATGGACGGCAATCCATACAACCATATGAAAGGTCTTCAAACCGTAATGTTGCCTGCTAGTGGTGGAGCCGTTGTTGAATTCACTGTGACACGCGAAGGAAGCTACCCAATCGTTACCCATCAATTCAACCATGCAACAAAAGGAGCAGTTGCTACACTTAAGGTAACAAAAACTGGTGAAGATGATGGAACTACAACTGAAATGAGCCATTAAAAGTACAAATCCCCTCTCAAATTTCGAGAAGGGATTTTTTCGAACCTTATTTTAGATACTCATCACTCACTACAATATCCTGCACCACTTCAGTTGGTATCACAAACTCCACTACCCCCATATAACCCGGTGCCACTTCGAACTCATCAAATGAAATGACCAACTGATGCTCTGCATTAATATAGAAATCTTGGTCTTTGGAAATCGACGTGAATGGATCCATATCAGATGATTCAATCCAGTAAATCTTTGAAGAGTCTTCTTCCATTTGCTGTTTCATCTGCTTTTTGATACTTTCGCTGATAACTTCAATATACGTATCATTTTTAAAAAGACTCGGCAATGTCACGAATAACTGATTCTGTTTATCAATCGTATCGTACTGTAATGTTGTCATGGAAGAACCTTGTGTTTCCTCCACGTAACGACCCATTGATAATAGTTGCTCGGTATCCGTCTTAATCTCAAACCCGCTATCTACGCTTAGATGACCGTCTTCACCAAAAGCCTTTTGAGCTTTCATTTCACTCATGAACTTTTCATAAAGTGCTTTACTTTCTTCCAGATACTTTAAATTTAAGCCCTCTTCTAGTGCTTTATTGTCCATTTGTACTTTCTGTACATCAAGATCAGCTTGATAATTTCCTTTATCCACCGCGATCTTTTTAAAGGTTAATACCTCAACAATGTCGCCTACTACCGGCACATCTGCTAGGGATTTTGCAAAAGCAGAACTGACATTAATGCTTGTTGAAAAAATAATTACTGCCGCTGCTACTCCAACTCCCCAGCGATAAAGAGACTTTCTCGAATTTCTTTTTTCTAAGGCTTGATAAACCACCCTATTTAATTCTAATGGAATCGGAATTTCTTTATATTGTTCCTTCAATTGCTCTAGTTTTTTATCATTCATTTATTTGGCCTCCTCTGAATCCATTTGTACCCGAAGTATTTTTAATGCTTTATATAACCGAGTTTTCACAGTGTTCACATTCAAGTCTAAAATTTCCGCTACTTCCTCAAGTTTTAAATCTTCGAAATATCGAAGGACAACGACACTTCGATATTCAGGAAGTAACTCGTTTAATGACTGATGCAAATCAATATCTGTATAGTGATCTTGATGACCACTCATTTGCAACTGAATTGTAGTATCATCTACTACCGTTACTTTCTTTTTCCTCCTAAGAAAATCTAAGGATGTATTCACAACAATGCGATAGAACCAACTTTTAATCGCTTTTTCATCTTTTAAAGTTTTTGATGTAATGGCCTTATGAATAGAATCTTGTACAATATCAAGTGCATCATCAGGATTCTGAACATAACTGTAAGCAAGACGATAAAAACGCTCTTTGTTTTGTATCATATACTCAGCAATTATTTCTTCCTGCCTAGGCTTCTTCCTTAACACATAACACATCTCCTTGTTTCTTCTCGTTAGCTAACGGGCTTACAGTATATAGACGCACGAAATATACGGAAAAGTTTTGTGATATCGATTTTTATAAAAATATAGTCAGCAAGAACATAATCTAGTTTAATATTTTCTTCTCACACGACAAAATCATATCATGAGTGAAAACGTTTCATTGACAATCATTCTCATTTACATTATCATAGATTTATTGATAATGATTATCATTATTAATTAGGTTTTATAAGGAGGAAGATTACTATTAAGAAGCTCACTATTGCAATATTATTACTCTTGTTTGGACTTATCCTTAGCGCTTGCGGAAATAGCAATGCATCTGAATCAATGAAATCTGCCAATACTGAGACAGAAAAAGACACATTTACATACGAATCAGAAATTGGGCCAGTTGAGGTTCCAAAAAATCCAGAAAGAATCGTTGCCCTCACAAACGGTCCTAATGTATTAGCATTGGATGGAAAAATCGTTGGGATTGATGAATGGACGAATGCAAATCCCCTATTCACTGACAAGCTTAAAGAAGTAGAAATCGTATCAGAGGTAAACTTGGAGAAAATTATTGAACTAGAACCAGACTTAATTATTGCTGGTTCTCATATGCAGAATCTTGATAAATTAGGAGATATTGCACCGACTGTCGTGTACACTTGGGGGAAATTAGATTATTTAACACAGCAAATTGAAATTGGTAAACTTTTAAACAAAGAAAAGGAAGCAACCGAATGGGTTGACGATTTCAAAGAGCGTACAGCAACTGCTGGAGAAAAAATACGAGCAAAGATTGGTGAAGATGCCACCGTTTCTGTCATTGAAAGTGGCGGTAAGGAGATGTATGTCTTCGGAAATAACTATGCCCGCGGAACGGAAATATTGTATCAAGCCATGGGCTTGAAAATGCCTGATATCGTAAAAGAAAAGGCACTTGAATCAGGAGTTTATACGATCTCATTAGAATTAATTCCTGATTTTGCTGGGGATTATGTAATCTTAAGTAAAAATCCAGATGTTGATAATTCATTTTTAGAGACCGATTCATGGAAGAACATCCCTGCTGTGAAGAACGACCATGTATTCGAAATAAATACGAAGGCATCCACATACAGTGATCCTATCACTCTCGAGTACCTTCTAGAAATCTTTGAAAAATCGTTTCTACAATAATCGAAAAGAAGTCCATCGACTCAGATGGACTTCTTTTTCATCATTTTGCATTTTCGTCTGGTTGATGGATACCAAATACATTGCCTTCTGAATCTAAATAATAACCTTGCCACGCCATACCTGGTAAAGGATGTTTTGGCAACGCTACCTTGCCTCCGTTTTGGAGAATTTTCGCTTCAACAGAATCATAGTCTTCCACTCCCATTGTACAAGCAAAACCGTTTAGAGCTTGGTTTGGTTCCGGAGGTGGACCTTGCCTCTTCATTAATGCTCCATTAATTCCTAATTCGTTTTCTGGACCAGTTACTGCCCCAAAATAAGGCATTCCCGCATAGTCACTCCAATCTTGAAATGTCCATCCAAATACTTCTCCGTAAAACGATTTAGCCCGCTCCATGTCATCAACATGAATTTCAAAATGAATGATTCTTCCCATAGTTTCCTCCTAATATTTTCTCTTTCTACAAAAATAAGTATTCTACTATTTGTCATAATCCTCCTTCATTATCGGAACAAAACGGCGAAATTATTCTTCTTTCAAAAAAAACTGTTAAATCTATTTCTATTTCTTTTGTAATCGATACAATTCAATTGATTTATACCCTTGGGATAAAATATCAACCATTTGCAAATGACGTTTTTCACGTGTTGCCTCTTGCTGCGCAGAAAAAATATAACGAGCCCAGTCTTTTTGATAGCCTGGTGTTAATTCTTTATAAAAGCGACGCTCATGGGGATAATTCTCTAACAGTGCCTCAACATCTTTTACATTGTCCTCATAATCAGCTACACATTGACTTGCTGCAGATGACTTTTGAGCTTTTCTTTTTTCCTGCTTTAACCCGACGACAGTGAATACATCATCCATACTCACCATCCGTGAAAATTTTAAATCGCAATTTGCCACATATCCATCTTCGCCAACTTTCATGGCTGGGAAGATATCATCTCTATGAACAAAGGTTTTATACCTTTTGTTCCCTTTTTTCGGATAAGCAAAAAATAAGTATCCTTTTTCAAGCAATGGCTGCTCCTTTATAATTTTCTGAGTATGCTTAACCATTTCTTCAAGCGTTTCTACAAAGATGAATATGGCATCATGTTCTCCCGATAACGTCGTCTTATATCCAGCAAATACATCATAATCACTAGGTTGATTAAGTACAGCTAGATTTTTATACTTCGTTAGCTTCAATTTATCGATAATGGTCATAATAGACTCCTTTTCCAATCTCTCATTTTTCCAAATAATTTATTAGTGCATCTAGATCTTTCGAGCAAGCTTTCTTAAAAGTTCCAGCCATCATTTTGCCGAATAATTTTGCCAACCCAGTAAGCCCATTTATTTCCCCATTTAATGTAATCTCTGTCAGTTCATCCGATGAAGTCAATATGTATGTAAAAACAAATTCTCCTTTACCTGTTGTCCCTTTTGTTCCATCACAACGGAGAACAATCTTATTCGGTTCATTAAGTTCTACGACTTCAAAATGCTCAGTTGCCTCTGTCCCAAACATTTTTCTCGTTTCCCTCCACTGGCTCCCTTCCTGAATAGAGCCCTCATCCAATCGTTCTATTCTTACTAATCCTCGCATCCAGCGCTCTGCAGAATCTAGATCAATCAAGCTAGCAAATACTTTTTGTTGTGATACTTGTACTGTTCTTTTTACTTCAAATGAAATACTCAATCGGTTTCCCCCTTAGAAAAATCTTCCTTTATTAATATTATAAAGCCTAATCTAGCAAATTTGCTAGACCAAGAAAAATCATTCGTGTTCCAACAATTGACATGAATTTTTATATACTTTAAGCTTTCATTAAATCCATGTCATATATTTTAAAATAAAGAGAGGATGTTTAAGAATGAGTATAGACCATCATTTAACTCCTAGCCTATCCCACAAAGAGAAAGCCATTTCTTTTCTACAACTAGTCGCTCTAGGGAAAGTTCGAGAAGCCTACCAACAATACATAAGCTCTAGTTTTTCACACCATAATCCCTATTTTCCTGGCGATGCCGATTCCCTCATGCTCGCGATGGAGGAAAATGCAGATAAAAACCCTAACAAAAAACTCGATGTCAAACTTGCGATTCAAGAAGGAGATATGGTTACAGTCTACTCCCATGTAAAGCAGAATCCAGATGACCTAGGTGGGGCTGTTGTACATATCTTTCGTTTCCAAGAAAACCTCATTGTTGAAATGTGGGATGTAGGTCAAGCGATACCAGAGAATTCACCTAACGAGAATGGTACGTTCTAAGTGCTTTGATACTTTTTAATCAATCAGTATCTTTTATTGTCATTTATCATGCAATTCAATCCGGAAATAAATAAATAAATAAAAACAACCATGAACGTTGCTATTACACAACATTCGTGGTTGTTTTTTACAATTTACTTACCAAAACAGACCTTTTAATATATTCCATACACTAGTCACAATTTGAATCACCAATGCGACTGCAGGGTGTTGAGGTGTTTCATTTTTCTTTAACACGTCAACCGTTGTTGCCTCACTAACATTTCCAGCAGTATCTGTTGCTGTGACGGTAAGGACATTTTTATGTTTTTGCTTTGGTACAGTGACCTTGAAGTTACCGTTCGCATCCGCTACAGCAGTTCCGATCACCTTCTTGTCCAACACGACCTTCACACTTGCTCTGGCTTCCGTTTTTCCAGTGACAACCGTATCATTGTGAATGACTGGATTCACTTGAGGTGCAGCTGGTGCTGTTACATCGACAACCGTTACAACTATCGCTTCACTTACATGACCTGCAGCATCCTTTGCCGTAACGGAAAGCTCTGTTCCAGCCACTTGCTTAGCGATTTCGATAACAAAGCTGCCATCCTCCGCGACTGTAGCAGAACCAATAACAGTTCCTCCAACAGACACTTCCACTGTCGCACCAGCCTCTGCTGTTCCAGTTACTTGTGTCGATTGGTCAGTCACTTCGTTTACAGAAGGAGCTTCTGGAGCAGTACTATCTGCTACCTCTTGTACGATTCTTTCTTCTACTGTTGGTGAAACTGGGCTATTTGCTTCTAAATAAGACGTAAACACTTCAAAGTCAACAATGTACAGCTCAGTGATACGTCCTTCATCTTTCGCTGTTTTAAACATTGTGTAACCATCGCCACCGTCTGCCGTGAAGGCATTCGTTGCAACACGGTATGTTTTATCCAATTGAAGCTCTTCATATCCATCAGCCGTTAATGCTTCTACATGCCAGACACGCTCGCCAACTGGTTTCGCTGGGTCATACTTGAATTTCAAGCCTGATACCTGCATGAAACCACCTGCACCAGGTGCGCTTACACTAAGCTCCAAGGCTGCAAGAATTTCTTCCCCAGTAAGGTCAAGGGTAACGAGGTTGTTTCCAAATGGTAAAACCGTTAAGACTTCACCTAACGTGATATCGCCTTCGTCAATGGACGCGCGGATTCCGCCACCATTTTGCATCGCAATATACGTTGGAATAAATTCATTGGCTTGCGCGACCATTCCATCAGCAATTAAGTTTCCTAGATTTGTTTCCTTGCTGCGGACATCATTACGCTCTCCATTTAACGCAACCGATGAACTACCTACTACTTGCTTTTGAAGCTCGGTTAATGGAGCTTTAAACTCTTCCACCTTTGCTTTTGCATCTGCATCTTCTTCATACGTAGCTAAATCCTTTAATTCACCAGCATACTCGGTAATTACACCGTTCTCGTCAAATGTTAAATCAAGTACACCAAGGTATTTCAAATACTCATTTGCTTGAACAATTATTGTTGGCTCATCTTTTTCAATCACCACTGGAGCATCCAGCTTTGTATGAGAGTGTCCGCCTACAATGACGTCAATTCCATCTACTTGTTCAGCTAAATCCAAATCAGGTTGATAACCTAAATGAGATAATGCAATAATCTTGTCTACACCTTGTGCTTCAAGTAATGCGATTGTCTCGTTCGCTTTTTCTACAGCATCTTCAAAGATTACATTATCACCAGGGCTAGCTAGGAATGTTGTATCCTCTGTTGTTAAGCCAAAGATACCTACCTCTTCTCCATCCACTTCTTTAATAATGGCTGGGAAGATTTCTCCTTGTTCATTGTTACCACCAATTGAATCATTGAAAAGTGGTCCAAGGTCAGCATCTGCTGCCATATTAATATTAGAAGATACGATTGGGAATTCTGCTTGTTTGATGAAGTTTGCTAGAGTCGCAGAATCCTTATCAAACTCATGATTTCCAAGAGTCATCGCATCAAAGCCTAGATGATTCATAAAATACAAGTCTGCAAGACCTAAATACTGTCTAAAATACAACGTTCCTGAGAACACATCTCCTGCATTTAATAACAGGCTATTTTCCTTTTCAGACCGTAATTCGTTCACTGCAGTAAATAGTCTTGGGAACTGCTCCACATAGGCATGTGAATCATTTGTATGAAGAAGTGACAATGTAAATGGTCCTTCTTCAACCGCTAAATCTAACTGAGCAACAACAGCATCATGGTCACTCGCACGTCCATGCTCTTCCATATAAGGAGAGTTGAAGTTCACGATATCAAACTCTGCCGCTTCTGCTAGATTATTAGTAACTAGTAAATGATCCAACACTTGAGCATTTCCTTGATAGTTATAAGTGTACTGCTCAGAAGCTGGTAGAGTTTCTACTAGATTTGTTAAAATATCTCCTTTTAACGCAGCCAGTGGGGCAGAAAATTGGAAATCGTTCAAGTCCCCTAATACGACTACATTTGCATCCTCGTTCTGTTCCTTGATGTCAGAAATAAAGTTATTTACGATTGTCGCAATCTCTACACGTTGTGCTTCACTCTCAAGGTAAGGCGGTTGATTTTTCCCGAATAACGGTTGGTCTCCTGTCTTAGAGTTGAAGTGATTGTTAATGACAATAACTTCTTCTCCATTGAATGTGAACTCAGCTGCTAGTGGCTTACGGCTACTATTAAAAGCTGAATTTGTTGGATCAATGCGTCCTGGATTCAATGTAAGTGAGCCATTTTCATAAGCAACGGCTGTTGTCGCATCTCCCTTAGGTGCCTCGTTTAGAGTTACACGCTCAGGATTGTACAAATAACCGACACGGATGTTTCCTCCAGGTACTCCACCGTCTTCTTTATCAACTGGTGCGACCTCTGTCCAAGCATAAGTTGGTCCACCAAAGCCTTTAACCGCATCACTTAAAGCTTTGTAGTTTGCATCTGCTTTGACAACACCATTATCTGTTTCTCCACTTTCATCAAGTACTTCAACAAGACCAATGATATCTGGAGAGCCTAAGTTCTCAACCATTGATTTTGCAAGCTTATCGCGTTTAGCAGTGTCAGTTGCCACGAAGTTTTCGATATTGTAACCAGCAATCGTAAGCTTGTCCTCATCCTTTTGAATGGACGTGACTTCATTCGTTCTTTCACGTTCAACCAAATCTGGTAAGTCAGCAGCTTTTGTAAGAATTTTATAGTTACTGAACGTATAGCTCACGACACCTGTAACAGTTCCATCAAATCTGTCGCCAGCCTTCGTCACATAGCTACGATCATCTAATTGAAGAAACATTTTTTCAGGATTTTGATTTTCTTTTGTTAAAAGAGGAGTTCCTTCTTTCGTATATGCTTTTCCTTCCACTTGACCCGTAATAACAGTAACTTCTCCATATTCTTGTGGTCCTGTTACAGTCGGATTCTCAAGTGAAACAAGCATTCCTTCTAGGCTTTCGTAAAAATCAATCCCGTCTTCTGAAGGGTCAAACGTTCCTAGATTGTCATTATCAATAACAGAAGTTGGTGGAATAGCGTCCTTCCCGATCACGATTGCAGCTGGAAGTTCGTTTCCACTCGATACCTTTGTAACTTTTCCAGATTGAGCATTAATTTCAGTCATCGCTAAGTCAGTTTGAAGCTTCTCAGCATAACCATCAAGTACCCACTCTTTGACAAGACCTGAAACTGTTACGCTATCTCCCACAGCAACACCATGAGATGGCTTGTACACAAGTAGACCTTCTGCTGTGCTTGAATTGTCATCTGGATTCGGGTCTTGCATATAGAAATTGCTACTATCTACTACATAAGTAACAACCCCAGGTACATCTACTACATTTTGATCTTTATAGGGTGAGGAATGTGATTGACCTTGGATGTCATGAATTTTTAATCCAGTTTCACCATCTATAGGTTCTTCATCTGGAGGTGGTGTTGTGCCATCAAAGGAAATGGCCGATGGAGATTTTAAGCCTGATACTGAAAAATAGGCTTCAAGTGAACCAGTTATAAATACCTTTTGACCGACGATCGATGGATTCGTTAATAGTCCAAAATCTCCTCGGAAACTACTAGGTAGCTGAACCGGTAAAATTTTCGTTGCATCTCTTTCCGTAGGGCTATCTGCAATGGCAAAGTTTGTATCTGCTGAAAATGGAGCTTCAAAATCATATGTAGCTTTGCCACTACCACCGCCTGTTGTATAACCCACAATATACCCTTCAACAGTGGCTGTCCCCGAATTATTCGCAATCGCCTCGGCAACGGTAATCGTTTCAGCAGCTTGTGCTTTATATGGGACGACTAAACTGAACAACATAACGAACATTGTCGTTATTGCAAATAGCTGTTTTCTAAGCCTTTTCAAGTGAGTTCCTCCTCTAATCTCATATATAGTTCCTCTGCGTAAAATGTCGCTTCCATCTATTCCTCCGAATCTACTAAATTAATCCCCCCTTCTCTTGGTTAGAAGCGCGCTTGAGGTCTACTAACAACTTACCATGTCTTTTGTTTCTTTCGTTTTGTTTAACGAAAATTTTACTCTCTTAAAACGAAAATTTAATAATTTTTAGAATTTTCGACTTTTCACAACTAATTATACTAGATTTCGATTGTTCTTTAATGAGAACAAATACCCAGTACTATTCTCCTTTTTGTGTAATATTGCCTAACAAAACAGCCTTTTAGATCAAAAAATAAAGCTTACCGAAAAATAGCTCGGTAAGCTTTTAAGTTAAAACAATGGGATTATCTCCCTGGTTCCTATTCTCTCATTCTTTCTCTATCAATTCTCTCCAGTTCCTCTTGTGAAGGACCATTATTTTTAATAAAAAAGGAGATAATTAATCCAACTAGAGACAATATAGCAACCACAATAAAGGCTACATTCGCACCATAGATATCCGGGTTGACCAATTCTCTACTTGCTGCTGATTTCTCAGATGTCGTCATAACTGTGACAAGGATAGCAGTCCCAACAGAAGCTGCAATTTGTCGCATCGTATTATCCATTGCGGTTCCATGCGGAAGTAGTCTTTTAGGCAATTGATTCAATCCCGCTGTGGCAATTGGCATCATAACCATCGATAAACCAAACATGCGGATGCTGTACATTATCGTCATATAAGTTAAGGATGTAGATGTATCTAGATTGATAAAAGCAAAAGAAGATATCGTAATGATCGTTAAACCAACCATAACTAGTTTTTTTGCCCCAAATTTATCAAAGATTCTCCCTGCAATTGGAGACATAAATCCGGTAATAACGGCACCTGGTAACAAGGCAAGGCCCGCTTCAAAAGCCGTAAAATCTCGCATATTCTGCATATAGAGTGGGATTAGTGTTTCCACTCCAATTAGCCCCATAAATGTAATCATCCCAATGACAACAGCTAATGGAAAAATGGAATACGTAAAGACACGGAATTCCAACATCGGATGCTTCATTCGTAATTGTCTCAGGATAAATAATATAAGGGCTACTGCTCCAATACCAAGAGATAAGATGGTCATCATTGCGAACCAGCCGTTATTTCCTGCTGACGTAAATCCATATAGAAGTCCACCAAAGCCAAATGAAGATAAAATAATGGATAGAATATCTAATTTAGGCTTCTTCAATTCGGTTACATTTTTTAAAGCAAAAAAGGCGATAACAATATCAATAATAGCAATAGGCAAAATTATAAAGAATAATACACGCCAAGAATAATGCTCTGTCACATAACCGGATAATGCTGGCCCTATGGCGGGAGCAAATGAGATAACAAGGCCAATTAATCCCATTGCTGATCCACGTTTATTGACTGGAAATATCATTAAAAATACGGTCTGCATAAGTGGTAACATAACCCCAGCTCCAGCAGACTGGATAACTCGCCCAATTAATAACATCTCAAAGTTAGGTGCAATTCCTGCAACGAGTGTACCCGCAGCAAAAATGCTCATCGCTGTAATAAATAGTTGTCTTGTGGAAAATCGCTCTAATAAAAAGGCACTGACAGGGATCATAATACCGTTCACTAACATAAAAACAGTCGTTAGCCATTGACCAGTATTCGCTGTAATCCCCATTTCTTCCATAATCGGAGGGATTGCTGTAATCATTAACGTTTGGTTCAAAATGGCTATAAACGAACCAGCTAGTAGCAACGTTACAATCGTTTTCCTGTTGAATTCTAATTTTTGCATAACATACCCTCTTTCTTTTTTTCTCTCTACCCCATCAGGAATGGAATCACTTTATCAAGAATACATGATTTGATCTGAATTAACTAATAGTATGTTTCCGATTTTTTAACAGCAATTAAAAACGGCCCTAGCCCATAGAATATGGGACAAAGACCGTTTTCATTAGTATGTTTCTGGCAAATCTAAAATCCAGTTCATCCAGCCTGTAATTGTTGATGCTCTTCTAAAATAAGTGCTCTCCGAATTAACATTGTAAAGATTGCATCTCTTCATGATTTCCACAATTCTCGGCTTCTCTGGAAGCGTACCCTTCTGAATATACTCTGCTAGAACTTGTTTAAAAGGTTCATGAGCTAGAATGCTTTCCGTCAATCTCAAAAATTTATCCTTTGTTCGAAGTCTCATAATTTCTCTTCCACTTTTAGTAAGTGTAAACATGACTTGTCTGTTTTCATCGGTGTATTTTTCAATTAACCCGAGATACATTCCAGCTGAAGTGTAATAGCTAGTCTGTCGTACATCAAAATCATAATTCTCCGTTATATCTTCTTTGCTCAAATCATTTTCAACAAGTAATCCGAGCAAGTCCACAACTCTTGTGAATGAATCAGCCTGTGGGAAAGGGATCTCAGGCTCTTGTACAGGTTGGACCGTTTGAAATACAGCGATAATGTCTTCAAGCTCCAACTTCTCATCAGCAATAATGAAGTCTTTCTGCTCAACTAGTCTTAAGGAATTATACCTTTTAGGATCAACAAATTCATACACAAAAAAGCTAAAAATATCATTCGAATAGGTGAAAAAGACCGGTTTAACTTCCTTATGAGTCTTTTCTTTCCATAGACGATATGGATAATAGAGTTGCCTCACAAGGAAATCGTCAACAGTTTCATTTTTAGCTTCCACGATCATGAATTGATTTTGACTCTCATAGCCACCATCAATCTCAATCTGAGAGTTCTTAATTGTAACGTGCCGCTCATTTCCCTTTTTCATTCGAATATTAAAATCGAACTCTTTAGACGACATTCTTCCAGAAATAGTTTGATAAGATTCTTCTCCCATAACCATTTCCATCATACCCGTTACATGCGCACAATGAAGTGCTGAACTTTCAGAGTAAAGATTCGTAGGATCAATGGTTGTTAAATCAGCAGGAAAGTCTACTCTAATGGGCTTTAGCTTTTGATTATATTGAACCTTTTCATAGACATCAAACTCACCAATGACATAACTTGAACGAGAAATCGGCAAGATCGACAACCCATGCTCTTTAAAAAGTTTTGGTAAGTGGCTATAGTGATCAAACTTAGCCATTAACCTTGGCTCTCTTACCTTTTTGATTTCTTTCGCTTGTATTTCAAAGAAACCATTCTGACGGACATTTTCTAAAATCTTATGACGTTCAAACAATATTTCCCATGCGTCATCTGTTTTGCTCATAATTCATCACCAGTACTTCGTCAATTTTACCACGCTTAGAACCGACTGAATTGATGTTTCTGGTTGCGGAAACAATCTCTATATGAAAGCCTTTTTCTGTATAGATTTCTTTAATAAAATCTGTTGCTGAGTTACTCAATAAGAATTTGCAACCCTTTTTATCTAACTCAACACATAAGTCTCTTAATCGGATTTGGTCTTCCCTGTTAAACCCATCTAAACTATAGCTAGTAAAAGAAGCTGTATCCGAAACCGGGTCATACGGAGGATCAAAGTAAACAAAATCGCCTTGAGTAGCACCTGCAACCACATCGGAAAAGTCCTTATTCCAGATGGTCACATCATTATCGCTTAAATAATCATGAACCGCTCGAAGAACGGACTCATTGACGATATTAGGATTTTTGTACTTTCCAAACGGAACGTTAAACTGACCCTTACTATTGACTCGGTACAATCCATTAAAGCAAGTCTTATTTAAGTAAATCATTCTCGCGGCCTTTTCAACAGGAGAAAGATGACTGTACGTTTCGCTACTTCTGTCTAGGCTTCGTATCTCATAGAAATAATCACTGTTATTTCCATTCTCATGCTTTCTTAATTCCTCAATTAGCTCTTCAAGATTGTTTTTCACAATCGTGTAGACGTTTACTAACTCAATATTTATATCATTTATTACAGCATTCTTTGGCTGAAGATCAAGAACGACCGCTCCAGCCCCAATAAATGGCTCGTAATACGTGTTAATCTCTTTAGGAATATATTTTCTAATCTCTGGAAGCAATTGACGCTTACCACCAGCCCATTTTAAGAAAGGCTGAGCTAGTTTGTTTTTCACTGCTTGTCCCACTGTGTCTCTCTCCCTTTTACTTCCACGATGACTCGTTAAAAATACGAACAAAAATTCTCCTTTATCATACCATTTTCACCAGGACAAATAAATCATCAATTATTGGACAATGTGCCGGTTATCAATAAAGTACCCTTTGATTAAAGAAATTAACGCAAAAAAATACGACAGCATCACTGTCGTATCAACTCGTCTTCCTAGACATTTTCCACATAGATAATAGAAAGAATAGTATTCCTAAAATAAGCATATACAAAAGACTGTGCCACCACTGAATCACAAAGTCTCCGATTTTAAAAAGAGAGCCCATTAATAGTTGGAAATCCTCAACGGATGTTTCAGGCACACCCTTAAATACAGTTTCCTCAGCTGGCCCCATCATAATTTCACGCAGCATCATCGCAGCATGGGAGGGTGGAAATATTTTAACAATCGTTTGAACGGCATCTGGCAAGCTCCCCATCGGGATATAGATTCCAGTTAAGAAGCCTATCAAAGTTCCAATAATCGTGGCTGCAGCAGAAAAGGCATTGCTGCTTTTGAAAAAAGACACAAAAAAGTAAAGAACAAATACCGATAGAAAATCGCTTAAAATGATGATGCCCAATACTTGAGCGAGGGCCGTCCAGCTAAGCAATTCTCCACCATTCACGACGATATACACTTCCGCAAAGATCAATGTGACCAGAGTCAGTAATAGACTAATAGTAAAGCAACTTAAGATATATCCCCCAGCTAAACTACTCCTTTTAAGCGGAGAGGCATAAAAATCCTTATAAATCTTTAGTTTCCTGTCCTCGACCATTATCCCCAATGCACTAATTCCGGTTGTTATAGGAGCGATCGCGATGACACCTGCCATAATCCATGAATCGATCAACGTTCCCGCTTCTTCTCCTTCCAAATTGCTCTTCATGACATCACCTAGAAAAAGCAGATATAAACCGATAATGATAAATACACTAAGAAGCGAGAAAAATACACTAGCCTTATCCCGAAAAAACACCAACAAGTTTCTTTTCATAAGATATCTCATTCTCTTAACTCTTTTCCTGTAATTGTGATAAATGCATCATCCATCGTCCCTTTCACCACTTGAAACCCGATGATGTCATCTTTGCATTGCTCCAAGATGGGCAGTGCATCAAGAGTTGAAGAAAGTTTGACAGTTAATGTGTCTACTCTTACCTCATATTCGTGTCCTGCCTGCTCTAGGATGTCGCTTAACTTCTCAATATCTGCACCGTGAATTTCAAGATAATCCGAACTATACTCTTCTTTTATTTGCGATGGTGTTCCTTTGGCCACAATCTCGCCATTATCGATCACCACCACATAATCTGCGTTCGCTGCTTCCTCCATATAATGAGTCGTGAGAAAAACGGTCATTCCTGTTTCTTTTTGGATGTCGCGAATCGTTTCCCACACCCGTTGCCTTGTTTGCGGGTCAAGTCCTGTAGTCGGTTCATCTAAAATAAGAATTTTAGGTTGATTAATAAGTGCTCTCGCAATATCCGCTCTTCTTCTTTGGCCACCTGACAACTTCCCGTACGGCTGATTCAAAAAGCCTCGAACCTCCGTATAATCGATGGCAGATTCCATTCTCGTTTTTAGTTCGCGACCCTTTAACCCATAGAGACTTCCTCTACACTGAAGATTTTCTTTTACCGTCAATAAGTCATCCTGTAGATTATTTTGAAAAACAATCCCCAACTCCGAACGGATTTTACTATCATCTCTACCAATCTCGTAACCATCGATTATCAGACGGCCTTCATTCGGTTCTAATAAGGTGCTAAGGATATCAATGGTCGTCGACTTCCCCGCTCCATTCGGCCCCAAAAAAGCAAAAAGCGACCCCTCTTCCACATAAAAATCAATCCCCTTAACAGCCTCGATACTGCCATAGGATTTCTTAAGACCTGACACTTCAATTATTTTATTCATCTGGTACAGTACTCCTTAATTTTTGGTTAGCTTTTAAAAGTGTATTCGAGTGGTGTGTTATGTAAGAACTTTTCCTAAAATATCCATTTGATATTATTAATATATCATAGGAGATGTTAAGGGGAGGTAAATTTTGTGTGAATTAGAGGTTAAACCCTAAAGGTTTTTACTTAAGATAAAAGCATCCATTGGTACTTAACAAGCTTCCTTTTTCTGTTGCAAACTTGTCTATTACTCGACCAACTTAAATTATGTATTTGTCTTAGTTACATGTAAGACGATCCAATTGAATGGACATTCATTCTATTTCTTCCTTTTTTTATAAATACATTTGTTAATTAAAGAAGCCTGTTAGATATTCCAACAGGCACGAAAAATTTTAGTTTTATTATTCAATTGATTTATATTCTCCCGTACTTTGACTCTTAAAACGTTTAATAACATCATATGCTAGTAATCCAAACGCTATTATTAGTAGGGTAAGACTAATTGGGCTGGTAACAAATTGTATAAGTGATCCTTTTGAAATAATCAATGACTGACGAAGTGATTGCTCCATCTGATCTCCTAAAACTAATGCCAGTATAAAGATAGCTGGTGATAATCCTACGACTCTCATAAATAAACCTAATAGACCAAAAATTAACACTAGCCATATGTCATTAATCGAATTGTTAATAGAGAATGCCCCTATTAATGCAAAAACTAAGATTAACGGCATTAATACTCTTGTTGGTATATCTAATATTTTCACAAAAAATCGAATCATAGGCAAATTTAATATCAATAAAACAATATTACTTATATAAAGCGATGCAATTACCGCCCAAACTAATACAGGTTGCTCTGTCATAAGCTGAGGTCCTGGTTGTATTCCATACATCATTAGTGCTCCTAACAATACAGCAGTTGTTCCCGAGCCCGGAATACCTAATGTTAATAATGGCACTAGTGCTCCACCAGTTGCTGAATTATTAGCTGTCTCTGCAGAAGCAACTCCTTCTAGTGCACCCTTTCCGAAAGTTTCCGGTTTTTTCGAAAATCTTTTTTCTACTGAATATGCTATAAAAGAACCCAACGTACTTCCTGAACCGGGAAGTAAACCTGAGAGAAATCCAATAATTGAACCTCTTCCAATAGGTGCAGCAGTATGTTTAAAATCCTGCTTGGACGGCATAAGTTTTCCAGTGATCGATAAACGTTTATCAGATTGTCCTTGTTTTCTAGTTGCTAGAAAATGTAAAACTTCACCTATACCAAAGACCCCAATAATTGCCACAATAACATCAATGCCATCAGTTAAATGAGCGATTCCCAATGTGTTACGTGTTACTCCACTTTGTAAATCAGTTCCTATAACTGCCACACCTATTCCCAACGCTAAGGATAAAACACCTTTTATTATAGAGTTTCCAATTAAAGTAACTGAGAGAATTAACGCAAACAACATAATGGCCATATATTCAGTTGGTCCAAATTTCAACGCAAATTTACTTAATGGAATTGCAATTATCATAAGTAAAATTACTGAAAAAGTTCCACCTATAAAGGAGCCAATTGCTGATATTGCTAGTGCAGGTCCCGCTTTTCCCTTCTTTGCCAATTCGTAACCATCTATTGCTGTCATTACAGATGATGCTTCGCCAGGAACTTTTAATAGTATGGAGGTCAAAGAGCCTCCATACATAGCACCACAGTAAACCGCAGTCATCATGATTAACCCACTCTCAGGACTAACACTAAAGGTTACCGGGATTAGCAATGCAACTGTTGTTGATGGCCCTAACCCTGGCAATATTCCTACAATTGTACCTAATAACGCACCGATTAGCGCTGCTAATAAATTTGAGGGTAACGTCGCTGTTGATAAACCCTGCATTAATAATTCAAATGCTTCCAAATTAACTCCCCCTTATATAACCCCTAGTAGACCTGTAGGTAGAGGTACCTTTAACAAAATTACAAAGAGTAACCAAAATACTATAGTTATAGAAGTTGAGATAACTATGTTTTTCCACCAAACCCCTTTGTTCATTCTGTTCATAACTAAAGACATGAAAAATATAGTTGAGATGATTGTTCCTAATAACGGTAACAAAGCTATATATATAATGATTATTAGAACAAATGGAAGTATCATCTTAATTTCATATCTCCCAAATTCCTCTTCTCCGTCTTCAACTTTATTATGAAAAAATATTAATAAACTACTAAGCAAAATTATTACACCTGCTACGATAGGAAATGTTTTAGATCCCAAGAGGTCCATGGTCATGCCATGTGGTTCTTTAATACTGAAAGACAAAATTATATAAAAGATTCCAAAGAGACTTCCTAATACGCCGGTTAGTTTATTTTTTATCTCAGTCATTGTTCTCAACCTACTCTGCTAATCCAATACTTTCTAAAAGATTAGCCATAATTTCTTTTTCCTCTTCAAGCTCTTCTTTAAACGTTGCTGAATCTGCATATGCATCAAACCAACCGTGCTTTTCTAGTAGTTCTTTCCATGTATCAGTTTTTACTAACTCTCCAAGTTTTTCGTCCCAATATTTAACTGCTTCTTCAGGCATATTAGGAGGACCGAATATGCCTCTCCAATGTAAAATTGAAACATCTATACCCATTGATTTCCAAGTTGGGATGTCAGCTAATTCACCATTTAATTGCTCTGGTGATGAAATTGCTAGAATACGTGCATTTCCGGCTTCGACATGTTGAATTGCTTCTGATAAACCAGTTGAAATGACCTGAATATGTCCACCTAATAGTTGTGTCATTAAGTCTCCACCACTTTTAAATGCAACAACTGGTATTTTAGTAGGGTCGACCCCATATTCCATAGCTGGACGTAGGATATTCATTTGGTCATTACTTGGTATTGTTCCTACACCAAACTGAACTGCTGATGGATCTTCCTTAAGATCATCTAGGATTTGTTTGGCGTCTGTATAAGCTGAATCTTCCTTGACTACCCATACTAAATATTCAGTCATCATTCTTGCAATTGGAGTAACTTCCTCAATCCCAAGATCCGTTGTACCAACAATTTCGTTCACAAATACTCGATTTGATTCTGTTAAAAGTGAATAAGGATTATCATCTTGTTTTTCAATATACGCACGGGCTTCATTTCCTCCTCCACCACCTAGGTTTTTAATCGTGAATGGCTGATCCTGTAAATCTGCTTTCTTTAGTGCTTCGTCAACCACCCTAGCAATCGTATCCAGTCCGCCACCAGGACTCCCTGCTGCGACTACCTCAATTGTCTTGTTTGGATAATTATCTGTCGAAGTTGTTGAGCTACAAGCAACCAAACTTGCAACCAAACCTAGAATTAATAAAACCTTTGAAAATTTCATCATCATAATAATTCCCTCCTAGTCTATTAATCTTAATTTTGAATCAAGTTAAATTGTTTATGTTTTTTTAGATATGGTATTAAGCCACCTTCATTCAAAATCGATAACATAAAGTCTGGTAATGGTTGAACTTTAAATGTTTCTCCTGTCATTTCCCGTACTATAATTCCTTCTTTAAAATTGACTTCTAAGAATTCACCACCCTCAATGGTAGCGTTTTCAAATTCTAATACCGGTAATCCAACATTAATTGCATTTCGGAAAAAGATCCTTGCGAAAAGAGGTGAGAGTACACCAGCAATTCCAGCAGCTTTAATTACTGCTGGTGCTGCTTCACGCGAAGATCCGCATCCAAAATTTTTACCAGCTATAATAAAATCACCGGGTTCTATCTTTTTTGAAAAATCCGGCTCAATATCCTCCATTAAATAGGGAACCATATCACTAATATTCAATTTAGACTCCTTATGCTTTGCAGAAATGATATAATCCGTATTTATATCCTCTCCTAAAACATGAACCCTCCCTCTTTGTATCATCAGTACACCACCTTTTTAGTATTAGTAATTTTCCCCTGAAGAGCAGACATTGCAACGGTTGCAGGTGAAGCTAAGTATATATTTGCTTTGGGATTACCTAGTCTTCCAGTAAAATTCCTGTTCGCTGATGTAATAACAACTTCCCCATCTGAAGGAATTGCAAAGTGTGCCCCTCCTGAGCATCCTGAACATCCAGGAACACCAATAATTGCTCCAGCTTTTATTAAAGTCGTAATAATCCCTTCTTCAAGCGCTTTTACATATACTTCTCTTGATGCAGGTGTTACAAACAAACGAACATTGGGATTTATTTTCTTCCCATCTAAAATAATTGCTGCTTCTCTTAAATCTTCTAATCTTCCATTTGTACAAGTCCCTATAACAGCTTGATTAATTGTAATTCCTTCTGCTTCTCTTAAATCTTTTACATTATCAACAGTAGAAGGAAGAGAAATTTGCGGTTCAATCATACCTAGTTCAATCAATATCTCTCTTTCATAAACAGCATTTTCATCTGCTGTTATTCCAACAAAATCTTTTTCAATATTCCGTTCCTGTAACCATTTTTCCAATTTTTCATCACAGGGAAAAATAGCAGTCTTTGCCCCCATTTCAATAGCCATATTAGACATCGTCATACGACCATCTACTGATATTGAAGCCAAACCTTCTCCTGAAAATTCAAGGGCCTTATAAGTTGCACCATCAGCACGTAGTAGTTTTACGATATATAACACTATATCTTTTGGTGAAACTCCTCGATTAAGTAACCCTTTTAACTCAATTTTTATACTTTTTGGAACCTTTAACCATAACTTTCCTGTTAACATAGCAGCTGCTAAATCACTCGAACCTACTCCTGTTCCAAATACGTTATATGCTCCATAAGTACATGTGTGTGAATCTGTACCTAACACCAGATCACCTGGCTTAACATATCCTCTTTCTGGAATTATTTGATGGCAAATCCCTTCTCCTGGTCCAATAAGTTCAACTTCTTGCTCATTAGCAAATTGTCGCATCAATTGATGAATTGATGCTGCTGCTTGATTTGGAACATTCGGTGCATGATCAATAACCAATTTCACTTTTTTGTGATCAAAAACTCGCTCTCCACCCAACTCTTTAAAAATATCAGGAGCCTGTGGACGATTTCCATCGTGTGAAACAAGTAAATCAACGGAAGCAACAACTAATTCACCACTTTTAACGTTTCTTCCAACTTTTTTTGAGATTAATTTTTCAACCATCGTTTGAGGCATGTGGTAATTCCTCCTTTTTTTCTGTTTCTCGAGTAATGTAAGAGCCGCCCAACAAAAAGATTCCACTCAAATAAAATACCGGTGATAGTCCCCCAACAGTGCCAATTAATCCAAATAATAATGGAGCAATTACTTGTGAGAATCGATTTGTCGCTAATCTCAATCCAAGCGCTTCAGCTTTTCTAGATACTGGAGATGCGTTATAAATTGTAGACATCGATAAGGGTTGCCCACATCCTAGTCCTGCTCCCATGAGTGCTGCAAATATATAAAATCCAATAATGTTGTCGAAGACAGGTATACATATAAATGCTATACCTGCAATAGCAAGTGTACTTAATAACACACGCTCTCTCCCAAAACGGTTTATCAACATTGGTAAAGCAGACCGAACTGCAACTGATGCTAGCCCCATTACGGTTAAAATCCAACCAATTGTTGAAACAGAATACCCCACCGACTCAGCGTAGATAGGAAAATACGCAATATAGATATCTCGCGAATACAATACAAGAGAACTTGCGAGTAGAGCTTTTCTTAAATTAGGAATTTTCAGTAAATTAAACGCCGATTTACCCTTAGTTTTCTCATCTTCTTTTTCCTCTTCAATCTTTCGTTTAATTACAGGTAATAAAATTGCTAATATTATCGGAGCAATCCCAATTAATGTTGCAATCAAGTATGAGAAATGATAGCTATAATGCTCAGCCAAGTATCCTCCTACTACTGGTCCGATTAGAGTTCCTAGAGCAACACCAAGACTAAAATAGCTATAGTTTTTATCCCTATTACTTGATGTTGAAACAGTTCCAATCATATTTTGCAGATTTACATTAATAAAAATCTGTGATATTCCAATTAGCGCCTGTGAAACATACAATGCCCACATTGATTGAAAGACAAATGGTAAACATATCCCAACTGTAACTCCAATCGTCCCTAGAATGGTCGGGATGCGATCTCCTATTCTATCCGATATTTTTCCAATTGGTATTGCCAAAAGTAATGGAAAAAATGCATATGTAGCAGTTAGATAACCAATTTCAGCCATATTTGCTCCCAAATTCGTGGCATATAGCGAGACAATCGGCCTTGTTATGTTGATCATAATTTGATAAGTTAATGCTATCGCTACAACTATTCTGACTACCATGTTCTCACCTTACTGTCATCTATAATTGTAATAGCTTTGTTAATTCCCTTACATCTGAACAATCCTCTAAATGTAGTATTACTTCTTTTAACTTTTCCACCTTATCAATAGGGAAAATCGTCTTTACTAATTTCTCAAACTTTGTTTTTACTTCTCCATCTGTTAATGGAAAATACGAACTTCCTCTCGCATGTACCCTATTTCCTCTAAGTACACTACCATTTTTTAAATGAACTTCAAGTTCAATAGCGTGACGACCTTCTCTACCTAATTTATCTAATCTTTCAACTGGAATTATCTTTATTTTGTTTATTAGATTTAAAAGTGTAGGGTCAGCAATCCGTTCTTCGTGATACTGATCTATGAAACATTCTCCATCTGTTAACGTAACAGCAACAGCATACGCTAAATTCATTTGAGCCCCAGTCATTCCAGAAGGTACATATTCCCAACCTACATGTTTCTTTGTTGTTGAGGTTGTATATATGATAATTTGATTTACATTTTCAGCATTTAATCCAGAATGCTGTTCTAATAATTCTAAAATAACATCAATCGAAGTATGATTACTTCCACAACATGCGTAAGCTTTAAATCCTACATTTATTACTTCAAATTCACAACCTAAATTTACAAGGGCATCCTCTGGTCGAACATTATCTGCAAAACTAGTAAAAAATCCACCATATTCTGCTTCCAATACATCAGTAATCCCAGTAAAGCCCATCTGAGAAAGAATTCCCGCATATACACCAGACTGAGCAGAACGCCCTGCATTCATTCTTTTAGCCATGGCTCCGTACTGAGCAGACATTAACCCTGCTGATTGAGTACCTGCGATTCCTAGGGAATGTGAAGTTCTATCTTTGTCTAGGTCTAATATTTTGGCTACTCCTGCTGCCGCGCCAAATACACCTGATGTTGCCGATGGATGGAACCCTCTTTTTAATTGAAGTGCTCCTGAAGCAACCCCAACACGGCAACCTACTTCGTAACCAGCTAACACAGAAAGTATTACTTTTTCTCCATTAATTACTTCACCCTCTAAAATCCTTTTCTCAGCTGTGGCAAGTACTGCTGGAATAACTTCAGCCCCAGGGTGGATGACTGCTATTTTATGTAAATCATCAATTTCAAAAGACTGAATAAGTGTTCCATTAACTAATGCAGCCAAATCAGCAGGAATTTTTATATTTGTACCGAAAACAGTTGCCTCATCAGCTTTACCAAAGGACTGACCAAATTGTATGGCTAGTTCACCCCAAGGAAGCTTAGAACCATACAACCCACATGCAAGCGCATCCAAAATACAAAGTTTTGTTTTCTCAATGACATCTCTTGGTAGGTCCTTCAATTTTAGTGCAGAAGTAAATTCACTTAATTCCTTTGTTACAGAAGGTACTACTCTTACATGAGATGCCATTACTTAACCTCCTCTGTAAATCGCAAGTATTTATCTTCAATTTTAGACACTTCATGTAGTCTAAATAGAGTCTGTCTTTCCTCCCACGTACATATAAGGTGTTGAAGCTTTGCCTGATCACCATCATTTTGTAAGATAGTCAGCGCATCTTTAATTCCTTTTACGGCAGCACGTAATGCTGTATTTGCACAAATCATAATTTTAAATCCCATTTGCTCTAGTTCCTGAGCACTCAATAATGGAGTCAGTCCTCCCTCGACCATATTTGCCATTTGAGGAATTCCCTTTAGCTCCGTAGCTATTCTTTCGAGTTCTTTTAATGATTGAGGAGCCTCTACAAATGTAACATCTGCTCCAGCTTCAGCATAAGCATGTGCACGGTCAAGTGCATCATCGATTCCATGGATTGCTCTCGCATCAGTTCTTGCAACTATTACCAAATCAGGATCCTGTCTTGTATCTACAATTGCTTTAATCTTATGAACCATCTCTTCTTTTGAAATTACTTGCTTACCTGCGAAATGCCCACATTTTTTTGGAGCTAATTGATCCTCAATTTGAATACCTGCTGCACCTGCACGTTCAAATTCTTTTACAGAACGGATTACATTAATTGCATTTCCATACCCTGTGTCCATGTCTGCAAGAATAGGAATATTAGTAACATCCGTCATTTTGGTTACTTGTTGCGCCACTTCAGTCATTGTTGTTAGTCCCACATCAGCAATTCCTAATTGGCTATTCGAAATACCTGCTCCAGTTGCTAGCATAGCTTTGAAACCCGTTTCTTCGATAAGCCTAGCAGACATGCCATCAAACCCACCTGGCATTACGAGAATACCTTTTTGATTAATCAATTCTTTAAACTTTGTAGTTTTTCTCATATATTTACTCCTCCATTTCTTCTCTTTGTGCAATATACTCTTCGATTGACTTGACTGCTGACTTTAGACTGTTATTTATATGAAGTTTCATTGCATCCTCTACTGCTATTGCATCCCTCTTTTCAATCAAATTAAAAAGATCTTGATGCTCCTCTGCCGCAGTTTTACTACGCATCGAGTCTCTAATTGGGCCAATTCTTCTATATCTGCTGATCTTATCATTTAATTGTAATAAGATTTTTACGGCAGTTTGGTTATTACTAATCGAATATAGATAGTTATGAAACATACTTCCATAGCGAACGACATCTTTTCTATTATCTAATAGCGACGCTTCAACTATTAGCTTCGTAAACGTTCTCAATTCTTTGATGTCATTTTCTGATGCTTTTAATGTTGCCTCTCTTGCAAGTAATCCTTCTAGCAAACTTCTTACTTGGAAAATCTCATTCACTTCATGAACACTAATAGTAGAAACTTTCAATCTGCCATTTGTCTGTCTACTAATTAACCCTTCAAACTCCAAACGCTGTAAAGCTTCTCTTAATGGTGTCCTACTGATACTCAGTTCCTTAGCTACCTGATCTTCTATAATTGGTGAATCGGGTACTAAATCACCGTTAATTATCTGTCCTTTTATATACTCGTATGCAATATCTCGAGTTGATAACCTTCTTGTATTAATTGTTTCCAATTTACAGCACAACCTTTTCAATATTCAGAATAATACTTTTATATATGAATAATTGTATACAATTATTCTTTTATATTCAACTGTTATTTTAGATTTTTTAGAATTTTCACTTTTTCAAAAAGAATATTTCAATAAATCCCTCTATACCTTTAAGAAACTTATAAAGGTTTTAGCATTTCAATGTAACAATCCTTAAACAAATTTTTTCAAAATTCAATAAAATAAAAAAAGTTCCCCACAATTTGTGAGAAACTTTTTTTATTTATGATACCGGTGGTCGGGGTCGAACCGACACTCCAGAAGGAACACGATTTTGAGTCGTGCGCGTCTGCCAATTCCGCCACACCGGCATATTCTTATTGTCTAAAGTAAGCTTTTCAGTAACTCAAGACAAAGTATATCTTATCACGATAATACGATTCTGTCAAACCATTTTCATATTGATTTTACTGCTGAAAAATACAGTTTGCTTCCCACTCTTCTCGCAGCAATCCCATCCGAATGGAATCATAATATTCACCGTCATAATAGCGTACTTTTCTTATCCTTGCCTCTTCCTTCATTCCCAGCTTTTCTCCAACCTTAATCATTCTCACGTTCCCAGACCAGGTTGTATAACCGACACGAACTAATGGCAAGGTATTAAACAGGTGATTAGTCCACATTCGGATAACCTTTTTTCATAACCACCGTTCCAATATTTCGGGTCATAAATGACAATCCCCATCTCCAGCCATTTAGAAGGCTCATGCTCCCAATAATACCCCACTGTCCCGATGACCTCACCATTAACCTCAATCACCCAACGTTGCTCGTGATCCACATAGTCATCTTTGTTTGTTAAAAATTCTTCATAAGAGATTTGCTTCAATTTATAATAGGGTGCATCCCATTTTTTCCACTCTGGAGACTCATCCTTATAAATAAGCTCCCACAGTCTTTTTAAATCTTCATCCTTTATTGGTCTTAATCTTAATTCATTCTCATGATAACTCACTTCAACACCTCAACTGCTAGATTAATAGATTATAAAGTAAACTCTTCCTTTAAAATTGAATAAACTTTTAGATCATGATGCTTTCCTTTAATAAACATACTCTTTCTATTAATCCCCTCAAAAGACATGCCTACTTTCTCCATTACGCGAGCAGATGCAAGATTATCAACCAGGCATCTTGCTTGAATACGTACAAGTTCCATCTTCCCAAATCCATATCGGATAATAACCTCGGCAGCTTCTGTCGCAATTCCTTTTCCCCAATAATCAGGAGCAAGGACATACCCAATTTCCGCACTCTGATGATTCGGCTTCCACCACACGAAATCAATCGTGCCAATAAATTCACCAGTCTCCTTATATTCCATTCCCCAAGGTGCAACCTTCTGATTTGCATATTGGGCGAGAACAAAGCTAATAAAGGCTTCTGTATCCGTTGTTGTCTTATGCACATCCCAAGTAACATACTTCGCTACCTCTACATTCGAACCATAAGAAAACATCGCTGCTGTATCTTCAGCCGTTATTTTTCTTAAAATGAGCCGAGGCGTCTCTATACTCGGTAAATCCTTATAAATGTCCTCAATCTCCATTTAAATCACCTCTGGAAAATTTATGTAGTTATAAGGACAGATTTTAACAGATATTTCGAAATCTTACAATAATAATTCCGTTCATAAAAAAAAGATCTAACCAAATGGTTAAATCTTTTGTCGTATGTATTTTAGTAGCATTTCTTCATTTAAGAATGGTGCCGAGGACCGGAATCGAACCGGTACGGTAGTCACCTACCGCAGGATTTTAAGTCCTGTGCGTCTGCCAGTTCCGCCACCCCGGCTAGTTAAAACACTAGCATTATATTTTAAAATGGAGGCGGCAACCGGATTCGAACCGGTGGATAAAGGTTTTGCAGACCTTGGCCTTACCACTTGGCTATGCCGCCATAATATATTGGAGCGGAAGACGGGATTCGAACCCGCGACCCCCACCTTGGCAAGGTGGTGTTCTACCACTGAACTACTTCCGCGAAATGGCTGGGCTAGCAGGATTCGAACCTACGAGTGACGGAGTCAAAGTCCGTTGCCTTACCGCTTGGCTATAGCCCAATAATTTAATATAAAAATGGGGCGATCGATGGGAATCGAACCCACGAGTGTCGGAGCCACAATCCGATGCGTTAACCACTTCGCCACGACCGCCATAATAAAATTGGCAGGGGTAGTAGGAATTGAACCCACACCAAAGGTTTTGGAGACCTTCGTTCTACCTTTAAACTATACCCCTATATTTAGAAACTAATCTTTCTTAAATAAAAAATTATGGAAAGCTATTTTACCTCACTACGTTCGGTAAAAAGAAAGCTGTACGTTATTTTCTCCTACGTTGAAAAAACGTTGGTGGAGGGGGACGGATTCGAACCGCCGAACCCGAAGGAGCGGATTTACAGTCCGCCGCGTTTAGCCACTTCGCTACCCCTCCAAGTATATATATGCAAAATTCATCTTAGAAATTATAAAAATGGTGGCTCAGGACGGAATCGAACCGCCGACACAAGGATTTTCAGTCCTTTGCTCTACCGACTGAGCTACTGAGCCAACATATAAATGGCGGTCCGGACGGGACTCGAACCCGCGACCTCCTGCGTGACAGGCAGGCATTCTAACCAACTGAACTACCGGACCAATAAAGTTTTAACTTTGTTAAAACTTTTGATTGCGGAGGCAGGATTTGAACCTGCGACCTTCGGGTTATGAGCCCGACGAGCTACCAGACTGCTCCACCCCGCGATAATAATATTTATAATTCATTCACCGTAGTGAAGAATTATGGAATGTTATTTTACTACGCTACGCTTCGTAAAAAACACTGGTGGAGGATGACGGGATCGAACCGCCGACCCCCTGCTTGTAAGGCAGGTGCTCTCCCAGCTGAGCTAATCCTCCATATTGTTCCTTATTTTCACTATCGTGAAAAATAAGTGGAAAGCTATTTTACTCCGCTACGCTTCGTAAAAAGCATTGGTGACCCCTACGGGATTCGAACCCGTGTTACCGCCGTGAAAGGGCGGTGTCTTAACCGCTTGACCAAGGGGCCAGAAATTTTAAAATAATGGCGGAGAGCAAGGGATTTGAACCCTTGAGACAGGTTTTGCCCGCCTACACGATTTCCAATCGTGCTCCTTCGGCCACTCGGACAGCTCTCCGTATGGCTCCGCGGGTAGGACTCGAACCTACGACCGATCGGTTAACAGCCGATTGCTCTACCACTGAGCTACCGCGGAATAATGATATAATAGATATGCAGCCCGGCAACGTCCTACTCTCACAAGGGGACAGCCCCTAACTACCATCGGCGCTGAGAAGCTTAACTTCCGTGTTCGGTATGGGAACGGGTGTGACCTTCTCGCCATCGTCACCGGACCTAAATATTTATCAAGACATATTCTATTATACTGATTTATACCATTATTTCAAGAGAAAATTAAGGACACTTATTTTGCTTACGCAAATAACTAAGGTCAGTTTTTTTCACTGTCGTGAAAAAACTTTATTCCCTCAAAACTAGATAATGCTGAAGAAGAAGAATTACGAAAGTAATCTATTTGGTTAAGTCCTCGAACGATTAGTATCAGTCAGCTCCACACGTCACCGCGCTTCCACCTCTGACCTATCA
>NZ_SWBM01000015.1 GCF_005116465.1 Robertmurraya kyonggiensis | reverse complement strand
AGCATATTGAAAGCAAGCTTTCAATATGCAAGCGCTCGACTTGCATGTATTAGGCACGCCGCCAGCGTTCGTCCTGAGCCAGGATCAAACTCTCCAATAAAGAGTAAGAATTAGCTCTAAATTTTTTCGCGTTAGCGAAAATGTTTTTCATTAAAATAAAACTAACGTTGACGTATGATTTGTTTAGTTTTCAAAGTACAATAATGATTTTTCGTGTTAGCGAAAATATCATCTGTCGCTTAGAGGCGACTTTATAAATATATCATTCTCACAATCAAATGTCAACACTTTTTTAAAAGTAGTTAACTTGTTATCTTGTGACGACTTTTACTATGTTACCACCATCACAACTTAAGATCAACACTTTTTTTATAAAAAATTAAATAATCCACGTATCAATTGCCACCAATGCAAATAATCCAGGAATACCTAGGAAACCTGAAACTACAGAAGTAGCCAAATTGATTGGAATATGAATTCCGAATTGAGCTCCGATAATGTTCAGGAAAAACAAAAATAGAGCTCCAATCAATAGTTTGACGACACCTTGTCCAACTAAGCGAATGGGCTTTAAAGGAGCACCCACGAAAAGAAATACAACAATTAGTCCTCCTAGTAGGGCAATAACAACCATTGGTTCCAAATAAAATCCTCCTCCCGAAAATAACCTATACGATAGAAACTATGTACAAGTTATTCAAATAATGACTCGGGAGAAGGATTTTTTATTTTCTAATATTGATTTGTCGGTTCTTCGCTTGCTTTAATAAGTAAAAATATTTGGCTTCTGTTAATTTCGCATAGCTCAAAATTTCTTCAGAAGGATCAAAGCTTTTGTCAACGAGTGCTTTTTGATTGGCCCAATCCGTTCTTATATCAGAAAGTTGTGTTAACAACTTCTCATCAAATTCTTTGCGCAGCCATCCTTTTCGTCGAAAAAACATGGTGAATTCCTCCGATTATGATTAAACTTCTCTTCTTCCCTCAAGGGCTTTTGACAATGTAACCTCATCTGCATATTCCAAATCCCCACCTACAGGTAAACCATGCGCGATTCTTGTAATTCTGATTCCAGATGGTTTCAGTAGGCGAGAGATATACATGGCTGTTGCCTCTCCCTCAATATTTGGGTTCGTAGCAAGAATGATTTCTTCTACTGTTTCATCCTGAAGTCTCTTTAATAAGTCGGGGATATTAATATCTTCTGGTCCAATCCCATCCATTGGTGAAATAGAGCCATGTAAGACATGATATAGACCAGTATATTCCTTCATTTTTTCCATTGCTATGACGTCCTTTGGATCTTGAACGACACAAATAACGGATCTGTCACGTCGTTGATCCGTACAAATATAGCATGGATCTTGATCTGTAATATGACCACATGCAGAACAGTAGCTTAAATTTCTTTTTGCATTGACTAATGCCTTGGCAAAATCGAGGACCGTGTCCTCTTTCATACTTAAAACAAAAAATGCCAGACGTGCGGCCGTTTTCGGGCCGATACCTGGCAATTTCATAAAGCTGTCGATCAGCTTAGATATTGGTTCAGGATAATACATGTATTTTTCCCTCCTAGAACATTCCTGGAAGGTTCATTCCTTTTGTGAATTGCCCCATAGTTTGGTTTGTTAATTCATCTGCCTTTTTCAAAGCATCATTTGTTGCAGCAAGCACTAGGTCTTGTAACATTTCGATGTCTTCTGGATCGACAACTTCTTCTTTAATCTTTACTTCTAACACTTCTTTATGTCCGGAAACAATAACCGTAACCATACCGCCACCAGCAGTACCTTCGATTTGCTTTTCACCAAGCTCCTCTTGAGCCTCCGCCATTTTCTTTTGCATCTTTTGCATTTGTTTCATCATATTTTGCATATTTCCCATTCCACGCATATCCTTCATTCCTCCATTATTCTTTTATTTCAATAAGTGCATCTCCGAATAATTTAACCGCCTCGGATACAACTGAATCGTCTTCTGGCTGTTCCATGATCAATTCATTTGAGTCATCATCTTGGTGTCCTTTAATGAATTCTCCACGAACCTGACTCCATTGTTCTTCTGGAACTCCAACAATTTGTAAACTTCTACCTACAAGCTCTTCAAATATATTGGTTAAGACATTTAAAAAGTTAGCATTCTCCATAGCCATTTGGCAATGGATTTCATATTTAAATTTAATGATAAAAGCAGTAGTTGAAGCTGCAACAGGCTCCGCTTCGTTTAGCAACGCAGCTTGAGAACGCATCTGTTTTTGAGCTAGTCGACCTAGCATTTCTCCCCAACGACTTTTCACCATATTTAAATCATTCTTGGTGGCAACCTTTAAGATTTCGTTCATTCTCCCAGTAGGTGCCTGATACCCTTTACGCATGCTGCGTTGCGCTGCTGGTTTTGCAGCTACTTGCGGCTCTCCGCTTACTTGAACCCCATTCGCCTTTATCTCTTGAAGCTGTTCTTCCAGCTGAGATACCTTCATTAACAAGCGTTCAATTTCACCTGATGAAGCTAAACTCGTTTTATTCGCAAGCTGACATAGCTTGACGATAGCTACTTCAAGAAAAATTCGTGGATGGTTCGTCCAACGCATTTCCTGCTGTGTTTTGTTCAGCACTTCAATAATTTCATAAATTTCCTCTTGCTCGATCTGTTTAGACAGCTCTTGAAATTCTTCATCAAGCATGACTCTTTCCATCGATTCTTCCAAGTTCGGTGCTGCTTTGTATAAAAGCATGTCACGATAAAACAAGATGAAATCCTCTACAAATCGCGAAGGATCTTTTCCTTGAAAAAGAAGTTCCTCTAATGCTTCGATCCCAGCTGCTACATTCTTTTCCTTCACAGCAAGTGCCAAACGGTTTAGAAAGTTTTGTGAAACAGCTCCTGTCACTGTTAAAGCATCTTCGACCGTAACTGTATCCTGACTAAAGGAAATAGCTTGGTCTAGGAGACTTAGCGCGTCACGCATTCCACCTTCTGCCGCTCTTGCGACAACCTGCATGGCCTTATCTTCACAAGCTACCCCTGTTTCATCGACAATAAGCTTCATTCTATCAACAATGGCGCTAGCCGAAATACGTTTAAAATCAAAGCGTTGACATCTAGAAAGAATGGTCAATGGAATTTTATGAGGTTCTGTAGTCGCCAAAATAAAGATGACATGTCGAGGTGGCTCTTCCAATGTTTTTAGTAAAGCGTTGAACGCACCAATAGAGAGCATATGCACTTCGTCAATAATGTAGACCTTGTAACGTACGGAGCTAGGTGCATACTTGACCTTATCGCGAATATCTCTTATTTCATCTACACCGTTATTTGAAGCAGCATCGATTTCAATAACATCTGAAATCGAACCGTCCGTAATTCCCTTACAAGAAGGGCATTCGTTACAGGGTTCCTGTACTGGCGCCTTCTCACAGTTTACAGCCTTCGCTAAAATTTTCGCGGCACTCGTTTTTCCCGTTCCTCGTGGGCCTGAGAACAAATAGGCGTGCGAAATTTTCTCTTGAAGTAGGGCGTTTTGAAGGGTCTTGGTTACATGCTCCTGCCCCACAACATCGAAGAATCGCTGTGGACGCCAAACACGATATAAAGCTTGATAACTCACTGCCACGCCCCCTTCCCATTTAATATATGTAAGTAATTTTAGTCAAATTAGATAGTCCTCATCATTATACCTTAATTTTTTTCGAATGAGAAACATACAGGAGAAATTTAGGCATAAAAAAACTCACCCTATATAAAGGATGAGTTTAAATTCGTATGTAAAGCCGTGCACCTTTCTTCGACTGACGCCCATAAGCGTTACTTAGGCAGTTAGCTCGGCTCAGGCAACCCTGCGGCACATGGGAGTGTCCACTTAATGCTGCTTCCTTCCGGACCTGACATGGTTCATGGATTCCCATTGCGCAGGACCCGAGCGTCAACACCACTTACCTAAGGCAGACCCTACAGGACATCAGCCTCGGAAAGGAATTCGGTCTCGCTAGAGCGGATTGCGAGTACAGGGCACCGCTACCTCCCCACCTAGCACGGCAAAGACAAGTATACTAGTAATCCGTATAAAAATCAATCTTTCTCAGCTGTAAATTACTGTAAAGCATCTGACTCAAGCTTCAATTTCTTTTTCTTTTCTCTTAGCTTTCTGAAAAAATCAGATAGCAACTGTCCGCATTCTTCCTCTAATACACCTGATACCACTTCACTTTGATGGTTGAATCTTTTGTCCTGTAAAAGATTCATAAACGTACCCGCACAACCGCCCTTTGGATCACTCGCGCCATACACGACTCTCTCAACACGTGAGAGCATGCTAGCGCCAGCGCACATTGGACATGGCTCTAGTGTCACATAGAGAGTAGCCTTTTCTAATCGCCAGCTGCCGATATGCTTACAAGCTTCATCAATTGCAAGAATTTCTGCATGGGCAATGGATGATTGATTCGATTCTCTTAAATTATGGGAACGAGCAACAATTTCATCATCAATTACGACGACTGCTCCAATTGGTACTTCCCCAATTGCTTCTGCTTTTTTTGCTTCTAGAATGGCTTCTTTCATATATTTTTCATGATTAACATTTTCCATATGATACTCCTTATATAAACGATTCTATATAGTTTATCCCACTTTTTTAAGTGAGTAAATTTCTCTTACTCATCTGCATAGGATGAATGTAGCGCAAATATGGGCAAGGAGGAAACGATATGCAAATTCATGTTGTACAGCAAAATCAATCATTATATGGGATTGCTCAAGCCTTCGGTTCAACCGTTGATGATTTAATAGAAGCTAATGAAATTCCAAATCCAAATAATTTAGTTGTTGGTCAAACATTAGTAGTCCCCATTGTAGGTCGCTTTTATTGGGTTCAGCCAGGTGACACATTATGGTCAATCGCAAGGAGATTTAACATGTCTTATCAGCAACTTGCTTCGATTAATGGAATATCTCCAACTCTACCCTTAAACGTCGGCACTCGGCTTTACATCCCACAAAGGCCAAGAAGAGCTGCAGAATTTAATGCTTATGTAGAACCTAGGGGAACAACGGTTGCTCCAGAGCTCGTTCAAAGCGCTAGAGATGCTGCGCCGTACTTAACTTATTTAGCTCCCTTTAGTTTTCAGGCTCAACGAGATGGAACATTAAAAGAACCATTATTAAATGATTTCCCAGCAATCGCGAGAGCAAACAATGCGATCCTCATGATGGTCATTACCAATCAGGAAAACGATCAATTTAGTGATGAGCTAGGACGCATCCTTTTAAATGATATGGACATTCAGAACACATTCCTCGATAACATCGTCGCAACTGCTCAAAAGTATGGGTTCCGAGATATCCATTTTGACATGGAATATTTACGACCAGCCGATCGGGAAGCATACAACAATTTTTTAAGAAAAGCTAGAGATCGTTTCCGTCAGCATGGGTGGCTAATCTCCACCGCTCTCGCACCGAAAACAAGCGCTGAACAAGAGGGTGCTTGGTATGAGGCACACGATTACCGAGCACATGGGGAAATCGTCGACTTTGTTGTCATCATGACATATGAATGGGGCTATAGCGGCGGACCAGCAATGGCCGTTTCTCCCATTGGACCTGTTCGCGATGTGATTGAATATGCCTTAACGGAAATGCCAGCAAACAAAATCATGATGGGCCAAAACTTATACGGCTATGACTGGACCTTGCCATTTGTTCAAGGAACAGTTGCTCGAGCTGTAAGCCCACAGCAGGCTATTCAATTAGCGGCTGATAACAATGTCGCCATTCAATTTGATACTGAAGCACAAGCACCTTTTTTCAATTATACGGATAGTGAAGGTAGACGCCACGAGGTTTGGTTTGAAGATGCTAGAAGTATCCAAGCAAAATTCGATTTAATCAAAGAATTAAATTTAAGAGGAATGAGCTACTGGAAACTTGGCTTATCCTTCCCACAAAATTGGTTATTGATCGTAGAAAATTTTGAAGTCACAAAACGCTAGAAATCTATCAACCAAGCAGTGTCACACAAACTGCTTGGTCTTTTTTTGCGTTTTTATTTCGTTCTACCGTTTTTTTACTAACCCAATCCACCCAAATAAATGGTACTATAGTGAAGGTGAAATTTTTTGTCGATTTTTGAAACAAAGGAGCTAGAAGGATGAAGGAAGTACCTTTTATTACAGTGGAAGGCCCCATCGGTGTAGGAAAAACCTCTCTCTCTAAAGCCATTTCAAAGCACTATGATTACCCACTACTGCTAGAAATTGTGGATGAAAATCCGTTCTTAGAAAGATTTTACGAGAACTTAGAAGAGTGGAGTTTCCAAACGGAAATGTTTTTCCTTTGTAACCGATATAAGCAATTAAGTGATATTAAAGAGCATTTTTTAAATAAAAATATTCCCGTTGTAGCGGATTATCATATTTATAAAAACTTAATTTTTGCTCGCCGTACATTGAAGGAAGACGAATATCCGAAGTACTTAGACATCTATGACATTTTAACAAAAGATATGCCCAAGCCTAATATTATGATTTACTTACAGGCAAGTTTAGATACACTTTTATCCCGAATTAACCATCGTGGTCGCTCACAAGAGAAAAATATTAGCTCTGATTATTTACAGCAATTATCTTTAGATTATGAACAAGCCATGCAAGAATTCGAAAAACAAAATCCAAATATTCCAATCCTCCGTTTAAACGGTGACAATATGGATTTCGTTAATAATAAGCAGGATTTAGACAATATTCTTGCACAATTAGACCGATTACTATGATAGAAGGAGAACCTTTCATGAATCTTCGTGAGAAATACAATATCCCAAAGAATGCCGTAATTACGATTGCGGGAACTGTTGGTGTGGGAAAATCGACGATGACAACAGCGTTAGCAGAGGCACTTCAATTTAAGACTTCTTTTGAACGCGTACACGATAATCCGTACTTAGATAAATTTTATAAGGATTTTGAAAGATGGAGCTTCCATCTTCAAATCTACTTCTTAGCAGAACGATTTAAGGAACAAAAGAGAATGTTCGAATACGGTGGCGGATTTATTCAAGATCGTTCCATTTATGAGGACACTGGTATTTTTGCCAAAATGCATTTTGACAAAGGGACAATGTCCAAGGTTGATTATGAAACCTATACAAGCCTTTTTGAGGCAATGGTGATGACTCCTTACTTCCCACATCCCGATTTGTTAATTTATTTGGAAGGTTCATTAGATGATATCCTTCAACGAATCCAAAAACGGGGCCGTTCGATGGAACAGGAAACACCGATTGATTACTGGCAGGAAATGCACGGACGCTATGAAGACTGGATTGGCCATTTCAGTGCTTGTCCAATTCTTCGCTTAAACATTAAAGATTATGACCTTCAAGAAGAAGGCGCAACAATCGAACCGATTCTAGAGCAAATTTCACGTATTTTAAATATCAACAAATAAGTAAGGCGGCAATAAAAGTTCACTCACTTTTATTGCCGTTTTATTGTTTCAAACAGACTCTATTTTTGTATAAAAAAAATCCGCTACGGTTTACGTAACGGATTTTAAATCTCCAATTTATGCGCTTTGTGCTTTTCAACAATATCAATGGAGGAGGAAAGGGGATTCGAACCCCTGCGCGGTTTGACCCGCCTGTCGGTTTTCAAGACCGATCCCTTCAGCCGGACTTGGGTATTCCTCCGTATCGACAAATGATAATATATCATTTCTATTTGGACATGTCAACAAAAAATCATTTTTACTTTTACTATTATGCCACAATCGATTTGAAATAAACAAAAGAGAACGAGATTATACTCGTTCCCTGCTGAAAAATTATTTAATCACTTCACGATTTCCCATATAAGGACGAAGCACTTCTGGAATTACGACACTTCCATCATCCTGCTGGTAATTTTCTAAAATGGCCGCTACAGTTCTTCCAATTGCAAGCCCAGAACCGTTTAGAGTATGAACATGCTCTGGTTTGCCCTTTGGCTCTCTACGGAAGCGGATATTCGCACGACGAGCCTGGAATCCTTCAAAGTTACTGCAAGAAGAAATTTCACGATACGTGTCATAGCTTGGAATCCATACTTCAATATCGTACTTCTTCGCAGCTGTAAAACCTAAATCACCTGTACACATTCTCATTACACGGTATGGAAGACCTAATAATTGAAGTACTTTTTCAGCATTGCCTGTAAGCTTTTCAAGTTCCTCATAAGAGTCTTCAGGTTTAACAAATTTCACCAGCTCCACTTTATTAAACTGATGCTGACGAATTAAACCACGTGTGTCTCTTCCAGCAGAACCTGCTTCAGAACGGAAGCAAGCACTGAAAGCTGCATAATTGATTGGAAGTTCTTCACCATTTAAAATTTCGTCACGGTGAAGGTTTGTGACAGGTACCTCTGCCGTAGGAATTAAGAAATAGTCTTCATTGCCAATTAAGAAAGCATCCTCTTCAAACTTCGGTAGCTGACCTGTACCCGTCATACTTGCACGATTCACCATGTATGGAGGCAACACTTCTTGATAGCCATGTTCTTCTGTATGAAGATCAAGCATGAAATTAAATAACGCTCTTTCAAGACGAGCCCCTAGCCCTTTATAAAAAACAAAGCGGCTTCCAGTTACTTTTCCTGCTCGTTCGAAATCCAAAATACCTAATTTGTCAGCCACTTCCCAGTGAGGCTTTGGTTCAAAATCAAACTGTCTTACCTCTCCCCAAGTTCTATGAAGGACGTTATCATCCTCAGATTCCCCAACAGGAACACTTTCGTGTGGGATATTTGGAATGCTTAGTAATAGATTTTCAAGTGCTTCTTCTACTTCGCGAAGCTCCTCGTCTAGTACCTTGATTTTGTCCCCAACTTCGCGCATTTCTGCAATTAGATGGTCAGCATCTTGCTTCTCTCTTTTAAGAGTCGCAACCTGCCCAGATACCTCATTACGCTTACTCTTTAATGCTTCCGCCTCAACAATTAATTCTCTTCTTTTTGTATCAAGTTCTTCAAATTTACCGAAGTCGGATAAATCCTCTCCACGATGTTGGAGCTTTTCTTTTACTTCTTCAAAATTAGCACGTAAATACTTAATATCTAACATTTCTTATGCCCTCCTACTTATTTTTGAACAACAAAAAACTCCCGTCCCCAAAAAAGGGACGAGAGTTACCCGCGTTGCCACCCTAGTTGAAAGCAAAAAAACTTTCCACCTTAAATCAATAACGGTTTTACCCGAAAGTATTTACTAACCCATATCAGGGCTTTCCATACTCCACTCAAGGATGGATTCACAAGGTCCATTCACTGATTTGCACCGACCATCAGCTCTCTATTCGAACGGAATTCCTGCTACTATTTCCTCTCACTGCTTTTGCTATAGGGAATTTTGTCTCTTAATTTACTATAATTATCTTCCAATTGCAACCCTTTTATACAATTGTTTCTTTGATCATATTGATAAAATAGGCCGTAATACAATAGTCATCCGTTAACTCTGGATGGAAGGAGCACCCTAATAGATTCCCCTCTCTAGCCATTACAATACGTTCATTGTGCTTGGCCAGAATCTCAACATTTTCACCAGCTCGGACAATGTGTGGAGCACGAATGAAGACGGCATTATAATCATCGGCAATGCCAGCAATATCTAGATTCGCTTCAAAGCTCTCCCTTTGTCGTCCGAAAGAATTTCTTTCAACGGTCACATCCATCACACCGATATGTGATTCATCATAACCAACTAAATTTTTCGCTAGTAAAATAAGTCCAGCACATGTCCCAAACATCGGCTTGCCATTTTGGGCGAAACTTTTGAGTCCATCCATGAAATCATATTTATCGATTAATCTTCTAATCGCCGTACTCTCGCCACCAGGCATGACTAACCCATCTATTTCTTCTAGCTGTTCTTTTTTCTTAATTATAACTGCTTCCACTCCACAAGCTTCGATCGCTTGAATATGCTCGCGAACTGCCCCTTGCAGCGCTAACACGCCTACCTTCACCATCTTCTTTTACCAACCACGTTCTTGCATACGTGCTTCAGGGGCTAGAGTTGAAATCTCAATCCCTTTCATTGGTGTTCCTAGCTCTTTTGATAGCTCTGCAATCAATTTATAGTCTTGATAGTGAGTCGTGGCCTCTACAATCGCACGAGCGAATTTAGCTGGATTCTCTGATTTAAAAATACCAGAGCCAACAAATACTCCATCTGCACCTAATTCCATCATCAAAGCCGCGTCTGCAGGCGTTGCTACCCCACCAGCAGCGAAGTTCACGACTGGCAAACGTCCAAGTCTCTTAATCTCTAATAGAAGCTCATAAGGCGCTCCCAAAAGCTTTGCTTCCGTCATCACTTCATCTTCACTCATATGCACCAATTTTCGAACCTGTGCATTTACTTTTCGGATATGGCGCACTGCCTCCACAATATTTCCTGTTCCTGGTTCGCCTTTTGTCCGTAACATCGAAGCTCCTTCACCGATACGACGAGCAGCTTCCCCTAAGTCGCGACAACCACAAACAAACGGAACCGTATAATCCTTTTTGTTTAAATGGAACTCTTCATCTGCCGGTGTTAATACTTCACTCTCATCGATGTAATCAACACCCATTGCTTCCAATACTCTTGCTTCTACAATGTGACCAATTCGTGCTTTTGCCATAACTGGGATCGTCACAGCATTCATGACTTCCTCAACAATTCGAGGATCCGCCATACGCGCTACTCCACCAGCAGCTCGAATATCAGATGGGACTCTTTCCAGTGCCATGACCGCAACAGCACCTGCTTCTTCAGCAATTCTTGCTTGCTCGGCATTAACAACGTCCATAATGACGCCACCTTTTTGCATTTCAGCCATACCACGTTTAACACGATCTGTTCCTGTCTTCACGTTCCTATCCCCTCTCCTAGAGTTTTTTGCTTGAAGCAAAAAACGATCCTTAGTCTTTTTTCGAAGCTGTGTATTTTGCCAAAGGTAAAATACTTTCCTCGTTCTTACTTAAAAAGTCTACTAAATCTATCGGAATGAGTTTCTTTCCTAATGAAAATAAACAATAAAAAAGGGCTCCTGTCAATACAGGAAACCTTTTTTTTGTAAATATTTAATTATCTCTTTTACATCCTACCTATTAGAACCAGCCTTTTACCGCTGATGCTACACCGCCGAATAAATCTCCGAAGAATCCACCGATTCCACGCATCATAAGGACAAACCAGTTTGCTTTCTCAACATCCTCTGCTGCTACAAGGTCGACAGTTTGACTCTTTTGACCATCTTCACTTAAGAAAATTGCCTCTTCGCCATCCTTAGCTTTGATCGTTAACGTACCAACCTTATCTCCCTTTTTAATAGGAGCCGTTAACTCACCGTCTTTATTTAATTTCTTTTCATCAAGCTTAAGAACTGTTTCAAAATTGTCCTTTTGATCCACACTCACTACACTTGTAAGAGCTTCTTTTGTGTAGATTTTCACGCTGTCTTCTTTCCCTTTTGCAACAGGAAGGGTTTTGTTTCCTTTAACTTGATAGTTTTTCGGAACAATTTCTTCCTTTTTGAAACTACTGAAAGCAAAGTCTAATAATTTCTTTGTTTCTACAAAACGCTCTGTTTGAGATTTTGTTCCCATTACAACAGTGATATAACGTTGTCCATCCTTCATTGCTGTTCCCGTAAAACAGTAACCAGCAAAATTAGTAGAACCTGTTTTTAAACCATCAAGACCTTCATATGTGAATTGCTGATAGTTTGGATATTCGTCCGCCATTGAACGGAATCCTTCTAACATCCAGTTCCAGTTATCCATTACAAATCGATCTTCAGTACCTTCGGCAAAAGTTTTTTCCGGAATACTAGATGTTTCTAATACCTCTGGAAAATCCTTTAGAATACGATATGCCAATTTCGCAACTGCTCTTGCGGACATCACGTTTTCTTCTTCAGGTCCACCTACAATCCCCTCAGGATAATGCTTCGCTAAGTCACGGTTATTTAAACCTGTAGAGTTTACAAATTTGAAATCTCCTAAACCTAGTTCTTCTGCTTTTTCATTCATTAACTGTACAAAGTTTTGTTCTGTTCCACCAACAATCTCTGCAATTGCAAGAGTTGCTGCATTTGCAGATTCAATCGCCATAGCAGAATAAAGATCCTCTACCTTATAGCTCGAACCCACACGTAGATATACATTACTTAAACTATCATCGTGAGACATTTGTGAAAGCTCAGGTGAAATCGTGAATGTTTGATCCCACTTTACTTTTCCTTCTTTTACAGCTTCTAAAAGAAGATACTCAGTCATCATTTTAGTCATACTAGCAATTCCTAGTACAGTTTCAGCATTCTTTTCATAAAGAATCTTTCCTGTTTCAGCATCTACTAAAATTACTGCATTCGCATTGATATCTATTGATGCAGCTGCTGCAGCTGGCTTTTGTATTATTCCTAACATTAATACAAACGTTAAAAAACATAATAGCCCTTTTTGTATTAAGCTTTTTTTCATGATGAGCCCTCCCAGTCTTCATTTACACTCTTGTTATTTTAACATAGTTCCAAATCCAATAATAGATAGAGTATTTTCCTATTTTTAGTCTGATTGTCCTGATTTTGCACTCTAATTTACCATGGAATTTGCAAAAAAAATTGACCATGAATGAACTAGTAGTCCATTCATGGTCAACCATTCATTTATTAAGACATCGAATAGTTCGGAGCCTCTTTCGTAATTTGAACATCATGCGGATGACTCTCTCGGAGACCTGCACCCGTCATACGAATGAATTGGGCATTTTCTCGTAATGCTTCTAAATCTTTTGTTCCACAGTACCCCATACCAGAACGAATCCCACCTACTAATTGGTAGATTGTATCTTGAAGAGGTCCTTTATATGGAAGTCTTCCTTCAATTCCTTCTGGGACAAACTTTTTATTATCCTCTTGGAAATATCGGTCCTTCGAGCCTTTTTCCATCGCTGCAACAGAACCCATCCCACGATAAACCTTAAAGCGACGCCCTTGGTAAATTTCCGTTTCGCCTGGGCTTTCTGACACTCCTGCGAGTAGGCTACCAAGCATTACTGCGTGACCACCAGAAGCAAGTGCCTTCACAATATCTCCAGAGTATTTAATGCCACCATCCGCAATAATCACTTTTCCATGTTTTCGAGCTTCTGTTGCACAATCATAAACAGCTGTAATTTGTGGGACACCAACACCAGCTACAACACGAGTCGTACAAATCGAACCTGGCCCTATTCCGACTTTGACAATATCGGCCCCAGCTTCAATTAATTCTCTTGTTGCTTCTGCCGTTGCTACGTTTCCAGCAATAAGTCCTACATTGGGATAAGCTTCGCGAATTTGGCGTACCGTTTCGATTACCCCTTTAGAGTGACCATGGGCTGTATCAACAACGAGAACATCCACATGAGCCTTCACAAGCTCTTCTACACGCTTCATCGTATCTTTTGTAACCCCTACGGCTGCTCCTACTAATAAGCGGCCTGCATGGTCTTTTGCAGAGTTCGGGAATTCAATTACTTTTTCAATATCCTTGATTGTAATTAATCCCTTCAAAATGCCATTTTCATCTACGAGTGGTAATTTTTCAATTTTATACTTTTGTAAAATCTTTTCTGCTTCATCCAACGTAGTTCCGACTGGCGCAGTAACGAGGTCTTCCTTAGTCATTACATCAGAAATAATGATCGAGTAATCTTGAATAAAACGGAGGTCACGATTGGTAATTATGCCAACAAGCTTTTGCTCTTCTTCATTGTTGACAATAGGGACACCAGAGATTCGGTATTTCCCCATGAGATGCTCTGCATCATACACTTGGTGGTCAGGGGTTAGGAAAAATGGATTTGTAATAACTCCACTTTCAGATCGTTTTACTTTTAACACTTGGTCAGCCTGTTGTTCAATCGACATGTTTTTATGGATAATGCCTAATCCACCTTGTCTGGCCATAGCAATTGCCATTTCTGCTTCAGTAACGGTATCCATCCCAGCACTGATGATCGGAATATTTAACCTAATCTTATCCGTAAGCTGAACCTGCAAACTAACATCCTTCGGTAAAACTTCTGATTTACCTGGAATCAATAGAACATCATCAAAGGTTAATCCTTCTTTAGCAAACTTATTTTCCCACATCTTTTTGACCTCCTAGACTCGAAAATATTATTAGTAGGTTATCAATTGGTTAAAATACTGTCAAGGATAAGATTATATGTTTGATTTTTCTAATTATTTGGAGGTAAGTCTGTTGTCTACTTTTCATTGGTCTTTATTCTCGATGTTTTTCTCTGCTAGCTACACGCAAGACTATCTTAAACAATGCTATAAAAAAAATGGCGTTGAACAGTCCGAAAAAAAAGCATACGAAAATTGCTACCCTTTTATGTATTATCTCGAACATGGAAAAATATATTATGAGCAGGCCAAAGCCTCACCATTAATTATCCAACCTATTCTTCTCTTCTATGGATTTGTTCATTTAATTAAGGCATGTATCCTAACGGTAGATCCAGATTATCCAGAAACCACTTCCGTTCTTGCCCATGGAGTCTCAACAAGAAAAAGAAAGAAACAACAATATCACTTTTCCCAAGATGAAGTAAAATTTCAAAAGACTGGCCTATTTCCCTTTATTTCTGAAAAATTGTTTCACATGAAACAAATAGAAGGAGATAAAGTTTCCATGGATAGTCTTATCAAACAAATACCCGAACTATCGGATTTAATTCATCAGTTAGAGGGAAGACATTCCTTTTTGAATGTGGATGAGGAGAGAAATACTCTTTTAATTCCAGTGAAGGTCCTAGACGTTTTTCATATGACTGAAAACCGCTTTGTCGATTTTTTCATCAGCAAATCTTCCACGGCAGCATTTACGTTTAAGCATTTTGATAAAGATTTTCTTATTTTTGAAAAAGAAGGACAGCACTTTTATGACTACACACCGTTGAAATACAATCTTTTCAAACAATCCTTTGCCCTTCCTCTATCAAAAGAACATGGCTTTACTTTAAATGAATTACTGGTTCACTACCTCCTTCTCTACAATTTAAGTATGATTGCTAGATACGAAACAGAATGGTGGAGTGAACTAGTTAAAACCATGCCTACAAAGGATTTTCCTTTAATCGAAACCTTTTTGCACATCACCTTAGACAAAGGACCATTTTTGATCTACCAGCAACTCATAAACAAGCAAAAATAGAGACCTTATCTTCTTTCCTCTCATGATGCGGCCGGAGTCATGTCGCTATACAGTAAAAGTCACCATGCGGTTGCGCTATGGTGACTTTTATCTATTTTTGTTTCTTGAAGTCTGCTATTGTTCATCGTTGATTGACAAGTGTACCCACTAACCGGAGAAATTCCGTTTATATTAGAGAAATAATGGATATCAGGTGAAATAGGCGGAGATTTTCCACTAAGTGACCTAAATAGTTTTAAAATCATGAAAAATGTATAGCTTAACCGAAAAAATCCCGCTTATTTATAGATAAATAGGTGAGATTCTTGAATTAGCCGGAATTTTGTTCGCCTATTTTTCAAGGTAATAAATTCAACACTCATCTTTAATAGAGCTTAGATCAAAAAAAGAGTACCTCATTAGATACTCTTTCACTTTGCCCGGCAACGTCCTACTCTCACAAGGGGACAGCCCCTAACTACCATCGGCGCTGAGAAGCTTAACTTCCGTGTTCGGTATGGGAACGGGTGTGACCTTCTCGCT
>NZ_SWBM01000092.1 GCF_005116465.1 Robertmurraya kyonggiensis | reverse complement strand
GAATGTATAATTATATAGAAACCAAGAAGGTTTGATGTTGTACTCTTTTTCCCTTTGTGAGTTTTTATTTGAAGGTTTCTCACATAAGGTTTTTGACGAGGCAACATATGCAATACAATTGCGGTTGATATGTACTCTTTTCTCCAATAACCGTTTTTTCCCACTGGGTTTTCGGATGGAGTTTTTAATGAGGCATATACATTCGTGGTAATCGCCCAAGGGGGAGTGTTGTAATACAACCGGACTTGAATAGAAGGAAAGGACTAGAAGTCCTAGTCCATGTCCGGTTGCCCGGACTTGTATAGAAGGAAAGAAGGACTAGAAGTCCTAGTCCATGTCCGGTTGCTTGTGGGCTCTTACCGAAACTCTAGTCATAGGTCGGAGTATATATATGAGAGAGATTGTCATTGTAAATCATCGAATATGAGGAATAAAGAGAAGCTCCACCTACATTGTGTCTTGTCTACTTTGTTCTTGTGTTTATCATGAGAGGCGTGAGAGGGAGAAGATCCAACCGTTGACGACGTGTTTTACAACACATTATCAGCACGACCGCTCTTCGTCGACTACGCTGGAGGAGTCGTCATCAAGCTCGATGCCGGCGATCTCGCCGTCGTCCTCGTCGACGACTACTTCAACGACGTCGACTACATCAACGTCGTTAGCAGAAAGATCTGCTACCTCTACCTGCTACCGATCTGCACTGCAACGACATCATCGTCATCAAGCAGACATATCTACAACTATGCCAAACGCGCTACGCGGTATGTATCTACTGATAACTGCCCTACGCGGCAAGTGGAGTAGATCAATTGGCATCACATAATGTAAGGTACGAATTGCTAAAATAAGTAGTAGACAGATTAGTTTTCCGGCCATCGCACGGAAATTATGCTGAAATAAGTAGTAGACAGATTAGTTTTCCGACCATCGTGCGGAAATTATGCTTTTCAATCAATCTACTACATGATTAGCCATGAAGGCTAGTGGGCAAACCTTAGCG
>NZ_SWBM01000014.1 GCF_005116465.1 Robertmurraya kyonggiensis | reverse complement strand
AAAAACCCCCATTTGGTTATTAGTTCTTCGACAGTTCTATTATACCAAAATGGAGGTTTTTTTCTTTTTGATTAAATCTTTGTGGTTTCCATTTTTATGGAAATGTTTTTCAGTGGTCTCGGAGCGTTCATACGGACACTATCCACAGGATTCTCGCAATAGTTGTCTTCATGGAGCGTTCATACGGACACTGTTGAAGTGGTACCTGAATATAGTGTCTTCATGCCCCTAAGCCTACCACCCCCCGCAATCTCCAAAAAAACAGTTTTGAAACCATCTGGGATGTGATACCGTAGAAGTACTGTGTGATTACATTTTTTGGAGGAAAACCGAATGTTACTACAACCGCAAAAAAGAATATCGGAGCGCGCGTTAACCGTTTGGAGAATTACGGCTACGATTTATAGCATATTTACGCTACTACTTTGTGGGGGAATAATCTCCCTAACGATCATATTTGATTGGCCTATATGGATCAGTGTAATTGCTGTGCTCCTTCTGTTTCTTGAAAGCTACTTCTTTATTTACCTGTTTCCGCGCATCAAATGGAAACGTTGGCGATATGAGGTTCGTGAGCAGGAGCTTGAGCTGCAGCAGGGAATTTTTATTGTAAAAAGAACATTGGTGCCGATGATTCGTGTTCAACACGTGGATACACGCCAAGGTCCGATTTTTCGCAAATACGATTTGGCCACTGTCACTGTTTCGACGGCTGCGACTACTCATGAAATCCCTGCGCTCGAGGTAGAGGAAGCGGAAGAAATGAGGGTTTTCATATCAAAACTTGCAAGGGTGGCTGATGAGGATGTCTGAACCGAAACGACTTCATCCGATTACAGCCGTACTTAACGTAATCAAAACCCTGAAAGAACTGATCATTCCTTTCTTTGCATTTGTTGTTTTTGGAAGTGCAGGAGGAGGTATCTATTCGATTCTTGGTGGAATTCTTGTGTTAGTCCTCATCCTTGTCGGAGGGGTACTCTCTTGGCTCCGTTATACGTATCGGATTGAAGAAGGCGAGTTAAGAATTGAATATGGTTTATTTGTAAGAAAGAAGCGATATATTCCGTTTGAGCGAATACAAAGCTTAGACCTCTCAGAAGGGATTTTTCACAGACCGTTCGGATTGGTAAAAGTAAAGGTAGAAACAGCTGGTTCTAGCGGACCTGGAGCTGAAGCGACTTTAACGGCCATTTCAAAAGCAGATGCTGCCATCATTCAAGAGGTATTACAAAAAGTAAAAACGCAAGGTGTCGATGATATTGAGAGTGTCCAAGAGCTGAAGGAACAAATCCTATATAAAATTTCATCAAAGGAATTGTTGATTCTTGCTTCCACTTCTGGTGGAATAGGCGTTGTCATTTCAGCGGTCATTGCGTTTGTTACACAGTTTGACGAATTGATTCCGTACAAGGCAGTTTTTCATGAGTTAGAGGAATTTGTGGCAAACGGGGTCCTTGTTGTCAGTGCGATCGTCTTTGTTGGTTTTCTATTCGCTTGGATCCTTGCGGTGATTTGGATGATGATCAAGTATGCTGATTTTACCTTGAAGAGGGTAGAAAATGATCTCATTGTTACGCGAGGACTTTTAGAAAAAAGACAGATTACCGTGCCGCTTGGGCGCATCCAAGGGATTCGCATTAGTGAGAATTTTCTTCGTCAGCCATTTGGCTACGCGAGCGTGTATATCGAAAGTGCTGGAGGCTCTGCGGTCAATGCAGAAAGCGCGGCTGTTAACATTTTACCGCTTATAAAAAAATCTCGAATTTCTCAGCTTATCGAAGATCATATCGATGGTTACGATTTAGATATTCAAACAACTCCTGCTCCTAAACGGGCACTAAAAAGATATATTTTTAGAGGGTGGTTAGTTGTTATTCCAATCGCCATCATCCTTATTTTCTTTTTTAAACTATGGGGTGCTCTCTCCCTATTGTTACTCCCACTATCAGCATTCTGGTCATACTTAGAATATAAAGATGCTGGGTGGAGCCAACAAGGAAACCAATTGACCCTTTCGTATAGAGCCTTGGTTAAACATACGGTGTTTATGCAAAAGAACAAAGTTCAAGTTTTGTCATTGAAGGAAAGTTTTTTTCAACGTAAAGAAAATTTAGCGTCTGTCGAAGCAACCCTTATGTCAGGTGCGGGTGGAGCTGGTGGAAGAGTAGTTGACTTAGAGGAAAAAGATGTTGCGTTAATGTATAAGTGGTTTTCGAGAGAAAGTGAAAAAGCGCCGAGCTAATTCGGCGCTTTTTTTAAAATCGACCAAGTAAACCTAAGACTGCGAGTACGGCGATAATAATCCAAATCAGGGTTTTCGGTGTAAAGCTTGGTCTACCTGATGTACTTCGTGTACGGTAGGATACATTTTTAAGGGAATCAGCTGGCTCACTGCCTCGACCAATCTGGAATGCACCAAGAAGGAAGCCAGAGATTAGACCGAAAATATGGGCTGTTATATTAATATTTGACTGTACAAAGGTCATGATTACGCCAACGACTGCGATTGTTAAAATAACTTGGGAATTTTCCCTTGTGATTAAATCTTTTCTTAAAAGGACCATTGCTAAATAGACGCCAAATAGTCCGAAGATCGCTCCGCTTGAACCGACGTGGGTAAAGGTTAAGGGCTTCAAAATAAGGGTAGCCACGTTGGCGAGAATTCCCGCACCTAAATACAATGTGATAAAACGCGGTTTGCCAAGAATTCTTTCAAGAGCAGGTCCAAATAGAACGAGCGAGAAGCTATTAAATAACATATGTGGAAAGCCACTATGAAGAAAAATAGGAGTGACGAGGCGCCAATATTCACCTTGGACAATGTACAGATTCACGCCCATGAACGTTTCAAAAATCCATTTAGACGGGAAGATAGCTGGTAATACAGTAAGTAGGTATATTAAGATATGAAGAAAGACAATAAAAGATACAATCGGATAGTAGCGGATAAATTCTTTGAAACTCTCTGTCCGTACAAACACAGTATAACCTCCCTTAGGCTAGGCATTTTTCGCAAACATAGTTTCTTATGGATAATAATTGATTAAATCAACTTCTATTTCCTCTTAAAAACCAATAAAGTGGGTAGCGAAAAATTGCCGTGCAATATTTCTTAGTACCACTAAACCGTGTAGGAAGTGTAAATGTCGGCTTTAGATTTTTTTTGAAGAAAAAAATTAAGACATTTACGAAAAAACAACCTATGGAGAATAAGATAACGTACTGGGAAAAATGGACGGTATCTAACTTTATAATAAACAAAAGACAATGGTTGGTCATCTCATAATATGTTTGGCCAATTAGAAAAATGAGAAGGAAGATAAACAATGATTTCTGGAATTGGGCTCGATATTGTGGAATTAAAAAGAATTGAAGCGATTATGGAACGACAAGAGAAATTTGCTAACCGGGTTTTAACAGAAAGTGAAAAGGTGAAAATTGAAACTTTATCCGGGAAGCGGAAGGTTGAGTTTTTGGCTGGGCGATTTGCGGCGAAAGAGGCTTTTTCAAAAGCGTTTGGGACTGGCATCGGCAAGGAGTTATCTTTTTTGGACATTGAAATTGCGTCCGATGAAAAGGGCAAACCATTCATCACGAAACCTTTTAACAAAGGGGTTCATCTATCGATTTCTCATAGTGCAGAATATGCTGTTGCGCAAGTGATTATCGAAAAAAATTAAAAAGCATAATCGAGGGCTCGTCATATTCCCGAAGGTTGTCTCATATATTCATAGTGCGATAGGGGAGACAAGACTAGTTGGTGCACATTTCCACCAGCTACTTACTCTCTTTACATTGAAAAGGTGGAAGTGCCTCATCGGGCTTGGCACGGAAACTAAGTAACAATGAGGCTAAATACGAATAAATGAGACAAAAGGGGTTGAAAGGATGAAGAAATGGTATGTTCTGCTTCTCTTCGGACTAATGGTAATTTTTGTATTGTCCGCTTGTGGTTCGAAATCACAGGAAGATGTCGTAAAGGAACTGGACGGTAAGCTAGGTGAATTAAAAGCCTACAAGGTTAATGCTAAAATGACGCTACAAATGGGGACAGAGCCACAGACCTATGATGTGGAAATTTGGCATAAGGAACCTTCCTACTATCGCGTAGATTTGAAAAATGCTCAAAAAGACCAGAGTCAGATGATTCTTCGAAATGATGACGGAGTCTTTGTTCTGACACCTGCTTTGAATAAGAGCTTCCGCTTCCAAAGCGAATGGCCAGAGAACAGCAGCCAAGCTTACTTATATGAATCGCTGATTGAAGATATTTTACAAGACAAAGAAGCAAAATTCACATCTACAAAAGATCATTATGTGTTTGAAACGAAAACTCGCTACCAAAACAACAAGATGCTTCCATTACAGGAAATTACTTTAAATAAAAAGGATTTAACTCCTGTTAGTGTAAAAGTCATGGATCCAGATCGGAAAGCGCTCGTCACGGTCGAATTCTCAAATGCGAACTTTGATGCGACTTTTGAAAAACAGGATTTCGATATGGCAAAAAATATGACTGGTGCCCAAATGGAAGTCCCAGTTATGGCTGATGTAGAGGATAAGGAATTCACGGTTAAATATCCAACAGCTGAAATTTCCAATGTAGAACTTATTGGTGAAAAGGCAATGGAAACTGAGGATGGAAAGCGGGTCGTATTAACATACGATGGGGAAAAATCTTTTACAATTATCCAGGAAAAAGCCACAGTTGTACCAACCTCTATGGAGGCAACAACAGTTAGCGGTGAACCGGTTGACTTAGGCTTTACAATTGGTGCCCTTACTGCCAACTCTCTATCTTGGACATTCCAAGGAGTGGATTACACAATTGCGTCGAACGACTTAACAGAAGAAGAAATGCTAACACTTGCCCGTTCTGTTGAGGTACAAGGCGATATGGTAAAGTAACATATACAAAGAGGCTCTTCTTTTACGAAGGGTCTCTTTTTCTGAAGGAATAGGACTTTTCTAATTTGACATTCTCTTATAGGAGTTCGATAATTTTATTATAGTGTGTTTGGAAAAATTAAGGGAAGTGTAAATAGATGGTTAGTCAAGAACAGTTTTACCGTGATACATGGGTGGAAGTTGATTTGGATTGTATAAAAGAAAATGTTCAGCATATGAAATCTCGTTTACCTATAGATGTTGAGATGATGGCAGTTGTAAAAGCGAATGGATATGGACATGGCGATGTGCAAGTGGCAAGAACCGCATTAGATGCAGGTGCTTCTTCTTTGGCCGTTGCCTTTTTAGATGAGGCTCTTGCTCTACGACAAAAAGGCATTGATGCGCCGATCCTTGTCCTTGGTGCGACACGAGCCGACCATGTCAATGTGGCAGCTAAAAACAATATCACGTTAACTGTTTTTCAAGAGGAATGGATTCGTGAAATTGGTGCGCTAATGGAGAAAGATGTCACAATCTCAGTACATTTGAAATTGGACACAGGGATGGGGAGAATCGGAATTCGTGATAAAGCAACTTTGCAAAAAATTGAAGCGCTTATTAACGAAGACCATCGCATTCAATTGGAGGGTGTTTTTACCCATTTTGCGACGGCAGACAGTTTAGATTTAAGCTATTTTGAAGACCAATTGGCTCTTTTTAAAGAGATGGTGGAGGTCTTGCAAACGAAGCCAAAAATAATTCACGCGAGCAATAGTGCTGCCGCGTTAAGGACGACGAATTACTTCAATGGCATTCGCTATGGAATTGCGATGTACGGCCTTGCTCCTTCGGAAGAAATAAAAGGAGAGCTTCCTTTTCCGTTAAAAGAAGCTTTTTCATTGCGAACAACACTTGTCCATGTGAAAGAACTTTCACCTGGTGATAAAGTTAGCTATGGAGGAACCTATGAAGCGAAAGAGGAAGAGTGGATTGGAACCCTTCCAATTGGCTATGCGGATGGATGGATTCGCAGGCTTCAAGGACAAGAAGTGTTAATTGATGGTATGCGAGTTCCGATTGTGGGCAGAATATGCATGGATCAATGTATGATAAAGCTACCAAAGGAGCTACCAATTGGCACAGTTGTCACTTTAATCGGAAGGGATAAAAAGGAGCATGTATCGATTGACGAACTCGCTGAGCGTCTAGATACAATCAATTATGAAATCCCATGTACGATTTCAAGCAGGGTCCCTCGCATCTATGTAAAATCTGGTAAAACGATTGATGTGAAAAATGGCGTTCTCCAAGCCTAAGAACTAGGCTCCTGAGCTCTTTGAGAGGGCAAATCCACTACTGATGCGAGTTCAAGAATTCATCTTATTTTTCAATAAATTTAGTCATAATCGAAATATTTGAGGATTAGGATGCATAAAAGGGTATTTTTTTGGCTGATAATACAGTAGAATTAGCGATTAGCCTTTGCATCTAGGCGATTTGGTGGTATTATAAAAGTTGGTATAGATTAGATAAACTAAATACAGCTTTCTCATTAGCTAGAGAAAAAACCGGAAGTCTCACGGACAGTTAGTACGGTACAAAAAATGGTGTGTAGTGATGGTGGAGGTGTATGTTTGTGTCTGAGTCCAGCGCAACAACAGAAATCTTGGTAAAATTACCGCAACATCTTGTAACTGAATTAGATGGTTACGTTAAACAAGAAAATGTTAACCGAAACGAGTTCATTTATCAGGCAACAAAAATGTACTTGCGCGAACGGAAAAAGAGACAAATTCGTGAATCCATGAGACGTGGTTACATGGAGATGGCGAAACTTAATTTATCGATTGCTTCGGAAAGCTTTCAAGCAGAATATGAGGCAGAACACACAGTTGAACGTTTAGTAAGCGGGGGATAATCCTTTGAATATTAAACGTGGAGACGTTTATTTTGCAGACCTTTCCCCAGTTGTTGGCTCGGAGCAAGGCGGTGTCCGTCCAGTCCTTGTCATTCAGAACGACATTGGGAACCGGTTTAGTCCCACAGTCATTATTGCAGCAATTACCGCTCAGATTCAAAAAGCAAAGCTGCCTACTCATGTTGAGATTGATGCGAAGCGATATGGTTTCGAAAGAGACTCGGTCATACTGCTGGAACAAATTCGAACTATCGATAAACAGCGCTTAACCGATAAAATCACCCATCTGGATGAAGAAATGATGGAAAAAGTGGACGAAGCATTACAAATAAGCTTAGGTCTCATAGAATTTTAATATACAGGGCTGTTCCCAAAAGGTTGTACTGCAACCTTTTGGGAACAGCCTTTCTTTTTGGGGGAAATCGCTCCGGGTGCGCCGTTTGACTGACAGAATGAGAACTATTATGTCGCAAGTTGTCAGGCATTTAGGGGTTGAACGACAGAAATAGCCATCTGGAGGCGATATTTGTCAATCAAATATGGTTTAAATGACAGAATTGGCTGTCGAGGTAGGATATTTGTCAATCAAATGGGGGTTGAGTGACAGAGTTAGGTGAGAGGGAGCAAAAGTTGTCAATCAAATATAGTTTGCATGACAGAATCAGGTGAAAAGGTGCCAAAACTGTCAGTCAAATACAAATCGAGTTTTTTTCATGACTCATACAAAACCAAATTTAAGATTTCTATCCTCATGTGTGCAAGCATATTTTAGTAATATCACCTAAGTGGATTTGAACGCAAAACAACTCGCGCCAGGCGAACTAAGGAAGAAAAAAATTATCGCTTAATTCCATATTTTAGGTTTAAAATAATCCCGAAAAGGGTAAATAAAAAATCTTTGAGCTAGAAAATTTTCTTTTAATACATTTATATATTAGTTACAGTAAAAAAGAGGAAGAAACCGTTCGAAAATAGAACTGTGATAGGAGCGAGCGAAATGAATAGTCTGATCATTAACTATATCGACAATCACAAGGAACACATCCTCAACCTCTGGGTTGAAAAAATGAAGGAAAAAGCAGACGAGCGTGTCCTTCGAGTTGTCTCAAACCAAGTATTTGTTGGAACAAGTAGAGAATTTGTGGAAATGGTTACCTCTAATTTGAATGATGAAAACGAAGAATATAGTGAACGACTTCGCGACTTTGCTGAAAAAGTCGTCAAACTTGGCTGGCCCATTAGCTTTGTAACTGAAGGAATACAGGTCTTTTCTAACATAGTTTTTGATGGAATCAAGGAAGAAAAACTAGTAACCGAAGAAGATGAAATGAAACTTTTTTATGGAATATACAAAAGGACTAATCCGATGACGAACGAAATCGTCAACGTCTATTCCACCACTTGGGAACGGACTGTATCTCTTCAAAAAATAGCACTACAAGAACTTTCTGCACCTTTAATTCCAGTGTTTGATGGGATTTCTGTTATGCCTCTAATCGGAGCGATCGATACGGAGAGAGCTAAGCAAATTATGGAGAATCTCCTCAACGGGGTAGTCAAACATCGATCTGAAGTCGTCTTGATCGATATTACTGGAGTGCCTGTTGTCGATACAATGGTTGCCCATCATATTATTCAGGCGGCCGATGCCGTAAGATTAGTCGGGTCTCAATGTATGCTTGTTGGCATTCGTCCAGAGATTGCACAAACGATTGTTAGCCTAGGGATTAACCTGAATCAAGTCACAACGAAGAACACTTTGAAAAAAGGCATGGAAGCAGCATTAGAAATCATGAACAAGAAAATGATACAAGTGGGTGAAATCAGTGAGGATTCCAATATTAAAACTATATAACTGTTTGCTTGTCTCGATTCAATGGGAACTAGATGATCAAACTGCGCTTCAATTCCAAGAGGATTTACTGCATAAAATCCATGAAACCAATGCCAATGGGGTTGTCATCGATCTCACCTCCATTGATTTTATTGATTCTTTTATTGCAAAGGTCTTAGGCGATGTCATTAATATGTCAAAGCTAATGGGAGCAAAGGTGGTTATTACGGGGATTCAGCCTGCAGTCGCTATCACATTAATTGAGTTAGGAATTAGTTTGAACGATGTGTTGACATCCTTGGACCTCGAAAAAGGCCTGGAGAAATTAAAACAGGAATTGGGGGAATAACAGAAATGGACATCCAATCCTGCGTGAATATCCAGACTGAATGGGACATCGTTGCAGCAAGACAACTAGGTAGAAATGTTGCTAAAGAGCTTGGATTTGGAGTCGTCGACCAGGCTCGAATTACAACAGCAATTAGCGAGCTAGCGAGAAATATTTTTATCTATGCACATAAGGGACGGGTGTGTATTGAAAAAATGAATGATAAAGGACATGCGGGATTGCGTATCATAGCAGTAGACAGTGGACCAGGGATCAATGACATTCGCTTAGCGATGGAGGATGGGTATTCGACATCTGGTGGTCTAGGTGCTGGTCTACCTGGAGTTAAAAGGCTAATGGATGAGTTTCAAATTGTCTCTTCACAAGGTAAAGGAACCGAAATTACAGCCGTTAAGTGGATCCGTTAGGAGGGAAAAATATGCCTTTTCGTGAAGCGATGGAAGCAAAATATCGAGACATTTTAGCCAAGTATATAGAGGAACAGAAGGAATCAACCCTTTACTTAGCGCAAAAGTTCAGCAGAAAATCGATCGAGAATCAAGTAACGCCTGAAGAAATAATAAGTTTACATAAAATGATTTTACAAGAGATGTACCCTGAAATGCCTACATATGTTACGCACTCATTCGATTTATTGCTAGAGATTATGCTTGGTTATGGGTTTGCTTATCGCGAGCATCAAAGCCTTCGTCATCAGCAAAAAGAACTCCGATCTGAAATAGAAATTGCGGCAAATGTTCAACATACCCTCCTTGATACGAAAATACCTGTTGTCGATGGCCTTGATATAGGGGCAATTAGCGTCCCAGCACGGCTTATGAATGGAGACTATTACAATTTTGTTCAGGATGAAAATCAATGTATTAGCATCGCGATCGCTGATGTAATTGGCAAAGGTATCCCGGCGGCGTTATGCATGTCGATGATTAAGTATGCCATGGATAGTCTACCGGGATATCGAAATGAGCCAAGTGTTTTATTAGAAAACTTAAACCATGTCGTCGAACAAAATGTGGATCCGAGTATGTTTGTGACAATGTTCTATGGAATCTATAATCATGAGCATCACCTGTTTTCTTATGCTTCTGCTGGACATGAACCTGGATTTTTTTATGATGGCAAGAAGAAGGGATTTACCGAGATAACAGCTAGAGGGTTGATGCTTGGGATTGATAAGAAAACGAAATATACCCAATATGAAAAAAAGATTGAACCGGGTGATATGATTATTCTTTTATCCGATGGTGTAACGGAGTGTAGAACGAGTGAAGGGTTTGTCGAAAAAGACACCCTTCTTACTTATATAGATAAATATCTTCATCTTTCAGCACAAGAAATTGTGAATCGAATATATAAGGATTTGGAGCAACTGCAAAATTTCCAATTGAGAGATGATTTTACCCTGATTATTTTGAAAAGAAGCGTTTAATGAAGCGTGTAAAGGGTAATGGAGTATAAGACTGATATCGGGGAGAGATAGGTCAGTTATGAACATCAAAATCGAATTATTTGAGAATGATAGAGCGATAGAAGTATATGTACACGGGGAAATTGATGCCTATACAGCCCCTGAGCTTCGAGAGATTCTTTTTCCACTTTCGAAAAAAGACGAAGTTCAAATGGTTGTCGACCTAACAGACGTTGACTATATGGATAGCACAGGATTAGGCGTGTTTGTAGGTATCTTCAAAAATATCCGTGCAAAAAGCGGTGAACTTAGGTTGGTTGGGTTATCTAATCGCCTAAAGAGACTGTTTGAAATTACCGGTTTAGCAGACATCATGGATATTAATAGTCCGATTGAAGGTGAAGTAGAATGAATCAACCGTATGATTACATTGAAATGAAGATCCCTGCTAAACCAGATTATATTGGTGTGATTCGCCTAACCTCCTCGGGAATTGCAGAAAGAATGGGATTTTCGTTTGATGATATTGAGGATTTGAAAATTGCCATTAGTGAAGCTTGCACGAATGCGGTCCAACATGCCTACAAAACAAAAGAGAAGGGCGAAGTTGTGATCGGTTACGGCTTATATAAGGACCGACTTGAGGTCATGGTGGCTGATAAAGGCATGAGTTTTGATTTTCAAGAACTTCGAGAAAAAATTCGACCGTACGATCGCGAGCAGGATCCTGTTGAATTTATGCGAGAGGGAGGCTTGGGTCTCTATTTAATCGAAGCACTAATGGATGAGGTGAAAATTCATCATACTGAAGGCGTGACCGTCTTTATGACGAAATACCTGGAGGGAGAGAAGGTGGAGAGTGATGCCAAAACAATCTCAACCTAATCATCTCTCGAAGGAAGAAATCGAGCAGTTTATTCAATCCTTCCAAAAACGTCAGGATGAAGAGGCGCAAGCCAAGCTCGTCCTTTACTATAAACCGCTAATTGAACATATCTCGAGAAAATATTCAAAAGGAAAGTCTTTTCACGAAGATATTGTTCAAGTAGGCATCATTGGTTTACTTGGAGCGATCAGGCGATTTGACCCGAAGTTTGGAAAAAGTTTCGAGGCTTTTGCTGTACCGACGATTGTAGGAGAGATCAAACGATTTTTACGAGATAAAACCTGGAGTGTTCATGTACCAAGAAGGATTAAAGAGCTCGGGCCAAAAATCAAAAAAACGGTCGAAGAGTTAACATCCACCCTTCATCGTTCTCCGAAGATAAAAGAAATCGCCGATGAACTCGATATTTCAGAAGAAGATGTGTTAGAAGCGATGGAGATGGGAAAAAGCTATCAGGCATTGTCAGTGGATCATTCATTTGAGGCGGATGCTGAAGGTGGAACTGTAACGATTTTAGATATCGTTGGAAATGTTGATTCAGGCTATGAAAAAGTGAATCAAAAATTGGTGCTTGAAAAGGTTCTTCATGTTTTGACGGAACGGGAACGAGAAATCATTCAATGTACGTATTTAGATAATTTAAGCCAAAAGGAGACTGGCGAAAAATTGGGGATATCACAAATGCACGTATCACGACTACAACGTAGAGCAATCAAAAAGTTAAAAGACGCGATCTTAGCAGATGATAATTCGGAGTGTCGCTCATGAAGCATTTTGTAGAAGAGACCGTAGAAGTATTTGCCCATCAAAGGACCAAAGCTGGAAATGAATACTGTGGTGATGGTTATTTTTACACATGCACGGATCAGTACTTTATTTGTGTTCTTGCAGATGGTCTTGGTAGCGGAATTAATGCCTTTGATTCTGCCGCTGCCGTGATCAGTATTGTCGAACAATATCACCAAGAAGATGTGGATGCAATTATGCATCGCTGTAATAGGGCGCTTTTTGAAAAAAGAGGTGCAGCAGTAGCGGTGTTTAAGGTGTATTTTAACAAGAAAGAGTTTGCTTATAGCTGTGTAGGAAACATTCGCTTTTTCCTCTACTCATCTTCTGGAAAACTGACATACCCGCTACCTGTTACAGGGTATTTGTCTGGGAAGCCCCAGACCTTTCGTACCCAGGTGTATTCTTATGAACAGGATTCAAAATTTCTCCTTTATTCTGATGGATTTCATTTTCAAGGATTAAAAACCGTGTTGAATGCAGAGAAGCCTTTGCAAACAATTGCGGAAGAGATTAGAAGAAAACCATCGTCTGAAGATGCAACTTTTATAATTGGAAGCTTGTTTTAAGGGGGTGCCTGCTGTGTCAGCAGGTGCCTTGTTATTTGGTCAGGTGCATTCGAATAGAGATTTTTGCTAAAATAGCAATTAGGTACATAGAAAATAGTTGGAGGACCTTTACGTGGAAGATATTTTGAAAGTAATTGCTGCTGAACAATCCATACCATTAAAATCCGTTAGAAACGTTATCGAATTATTGAATGATGGAAATACAGTTCCGTTCATTGCTCGTTATCGTAAGGAGCAAACCGGAGCTCTTGATGAAGTGCAAATTCGTGACATCATGGAAAGATGGAACTACATCCAAAACTTAGAGCAAAGAAAAGAAGAGGTTATTCGCTTAATTGACGAACAAGGAAAATTAACGCCTGAGCTACAACAGCAAATCATAGCCTCTTTAAAGCTACAAGAAGTAGAGGATTTATACCGTCCCTATAAGCAAAAGAGAAGAACGAAAGCGACAGTTGCGAAGGAAAAAGGGCTAGAACCACTAGCGAATTGGATGATGACTTTTCCGAGTACAGGTTCTCTTGAGGAGAAAGCAGGAGAATTTTTATCAGAAGAGAAGGAAGTTACAACTGTTGAAGATGCGATTTCGGGTGCCAAGGATATCGTTGCTGAACTCGTATCTGATGATGCGGAGGGACGCAAATGGATCCGCAGAGAAACATTTAAGACTGGAATCATCGAATCGTCCGTTAAGGATGCAGAAAAAGATGAGAAAAATGTATACGAAATGTACTATGAATATTCAGAGCCGGTTCAAAAAATTGTGCCCCATCGAATCTTGGCATTGAACCGTGGGGAAAAAGAAGACATTTTACGGACTTCGATTAAATCAAATGTGGAAGTCATTTTTAACTATTTATCGAAAAAATGGATTAAGAATCCTGCATCGATTACGGCTGATGCGTTACGTGAAGCGTTTGAAGATGGCTATAAAAGACTGATACAACCTTCTATTGAAAGAGAAATTCGTGGCGAATTAACTGAGAAGGCAGAAGAACAAGCGATACATATTTTTTCGGAAAACCTCCGAAATCTGTTGCTTCAACCGCCTTTAAAAGGAAAAGTCGTTCTTGGTGTGGACCCTGCTTATCGAACGGGCTGTAAGCTTGCGGTTGTAGATGAAACAGGGAAAGTGCTAGAAATCGGTGTTGTCTACCCGCATCCACCAAAGGCAAAGCCTCAGGAAGCGAAAGACAAGGTAGTTGCGATTTTAAAGAAATACAAAGTTGAAGTTGTTGCGATTGGAAATGGTACAGCGTCAAGGGAAACGGAGCAATTTATTGCAGATATTTTAAAAGAACAGTCTGACCAAATTTTCTATCTGATTGTAAACGAAGCGGGTGCAAGTGTGTATTCAGCTTCTGATATTGCGCGTGAAGAATTCCCTGACTTCCAAGTAGAAGAAAGAAGTGCGGTTTCAATCGCGCGTAGATTACAAGACCCACTTGCGGAACTAGTGAAAATTGATCCGAAATCTGTAGGTGTCGGCCAATACCAACACGATGTCTCTCAAAAAAGATTGAGTGAATCTTTAACTTTCGTTGTAGAAACAGCCGTTAACCAAGTAGGGGTAAATGTAAACACAGCTTCTCCTTCACTCCTTCAGTATGTATCAGGTCTATCGAAAGCGGTAGCTATGAATATCGTGAAAAAACGGGAAGAAGAAGGAAAGTTTGTAAAGCGTGATCAACTGAAAAAAATTCCGCGCCTTGGAGCGAAAACTTTTGAACAAGCGATTGGCTTCTTACGAGTTGTAGATGGTTCAGAACCGCTTGATCGAACAGGGATTCACCCCGAAAGCTATGCTGAGGTGAAAAAGCTACTAAGTAATCTTGGATTTACTACGGCTGATCTTGGTACAGATGCATTAAAGAATGCTCTTTCAAAAGTGAATGTTAAGGAAGTAGCTGTTGAACTGGAAATCGGGGAGCTAACACTTCAAGATATTATCGATGCGCTCGTGAGTCCTGAGAGAGATCTGCGTGATGACTTACCTAGACCATTGCTGAAAAAAGATGTATTAAAGCTTGAAGATTTGAAGGCGGGTATGGAGCTTCAAGGTACGGTAAGAAATGTTGTCGACTTTGGTGCATTCGTCGACATAGGGGTAAAACAAGATGGGCTTGTTCATATCTCGAAGCTCAAAAAAGGATTTGTTAAACATCCGTTAGATGTTGTTTCTGTTGGAGATGTTGTAACGGTTTGGGTTGACTCCGTTGATGAGAAGAAGGGTAGAGTCGCTTTAACGATGCTTTCTCCTGGTGAATAACAACAGTAGGAAACACTGCTTTTAGGAGCAGTGTTTTTTTCTGTAAAAGAACCAGCATTGATTCAGGAGTTTGATCTGGTAGCGGTTTTTCTCAAGAAAGGCTCTTTGCATCTGATTTTGGAACCAAGTAGGCATACTTAGACCTCCCGTTCTAGAATTCAAGGGGTATATACAATGTATGCTATAATAGGTTGTCATGTTGACTACTTTCAGATAGAAGGGACGGGGGAATATGGAGAATTTTCAATTACAAGAGCTAGTAGAAGATTTGTCCATGAGGTTCTTTCAAAAGCCATTTAGGCATCAGGCTTTGTTTAATAATCGTCTCCGTACAACTGGTGGCCGCTATTTATTGAAGTCTCATAATATCGAAATCAATCGTCAGTACTTAGAACAATTAGGTGAAGAAGAACTCATTGGCATTATCAAGCATGAACTTTGCCACTATCATCTACACCTAGAGGGAAAAGGATATCAGCATCGTGACGCGGATTTTAGGGATTTGTTGAAAAAGGTGGATGCTCCACGATTTTGTAGTTCTCTTCCTGATAGACCTGTTAGGAAAAGAAGTAGCAAAACTCTTATTTATAAGTGTTCAAAATGTGCCCAGCTGTTTCAGAGAAAAAGAACGATTAATGTATCTCGTTATGTTTGCGGAAAATGTCGAGGTAAACTCATTAAAATAGATGGTTGACATTTAATTAAGAGGATGTTAATTTAAATACCTCGGCAAAAAACAGCCATAAAAAATCGTGAATTTTTGTTCTTGACTTGCAGTACACATCTCATTATAATATGAAGAGTCGATAAGACAGGAACAACCTTTAATCAGCATTATTCCGCGGTAGCTCAGTGGTAGAGCAATCGGCTGTTAACCGATCGGTCGTAGGTTCGAGTCCTACCCGCGGAGCCATTTTGGGGAAGTACTCAAGAGGCTGAAGAGGCGCCCCTGCTAAGGGTGTAGGTCGCGCGAGCGGCGCGAGGGTTCAAATCCCTCCTTCTCCGCCATACAATTTTAATATGGCCCCTTGGTCAAGCGGTTAAGACACCGCCCTTTCACGGCGGTAACACGGGTTCGAATCCCGTAGGGGTCACCATTTAATTAATTTCCTTCTATATAATATAGAGGAAAGTTTTTTTCTCCATAAAGGGGAAATGTTTTCGCTAGTTTGAAAAAATAGAGGAAAGTTATTTTCTCCTAACGTCGAAAAAACTTTGGTCCGGTAGTTCAGTTGGTTAGAATGCCTGCCTGTCACGCAGGAGGTCGCGGGTTCGAGTCCCGTCCGGACCGCCATTAATTTTATTGGGCTATAGCCAAGTGGTAAGGCAACGGACTTTGACTCCGTCATTCGTAGGTTCGAATCCTGCTAGCCCAGCCATTTTTGATTGTTAGCTCAATCGGTAGAACTTCAAGCAATTCTTTTGTGAATTAGTTTTAAGTTGTACCCATCACACTGCTGTTTGATTGTACATCCTGAGATGGGGACATCAATAGATGCCTACCTTTAGATGAAATTTATTAGCAGCTACTTTGAGAGCCATTAGCTCAGTCGGTAGAGCATCTGACTTTTAATCAGAGGGTCGAAGGTTCGAGTCCTTCATGGCTCACCATTTTTAAAAAGTATTACATGCGGGTGTGGCGGAATTGGCAGACGCACTAGACTTAGGATCTAGCGCCGCAAGGCGTGGGGGTTCGACTCCCTTCACCCGCACCAATAGTTACCAGTTGAAAGTTTAGGTAATTATTGATATAATAGTAATCGTCGCATCTTTATGCGGTCGTGGCGGAATGGCAGACGCGCTAGGTTGAGGGCCTAGTGGGGGCAACCCCGTGGAGGTTCAAGTCCTCTCGGCCGCACCAAAAAAAGTTCTTGACATAATAAATACTATTTTGATATACTAATTAAGTTGTCTCTTTTAAAACAGAATGCGCCCGTAGCTCAATTGGATAGAGCGTTTGACTACGGATCAAAAGGTTAGGGGTTCGACTCCTCTCGGGCGCGCCATATTATTTCGGGAAGTAGCTCAGCTTGGTAGAGCACTTGGTTTGGGACCAAGGGGTCGCAGGTTCGAATCCTGTCTTCCCGACCATTCGAATCATAATATGCGGGTGTAGTTTAATGGTAAAACCACAGCCTTCCAAGCTGTTGTCGTGGGTTCGATTCCCATCACCCGCTCCAAAGAATTTTCCTCCAGGGGAAATTAAGGGAAGTTATCTTCACTTTCGTGAAGATAAATGAATGATATTTTCGCTAAAGCGAAAAATCACTATTGTACTTTGAAAACTAAACAAATCATACGTCAACGTTAGTTTTATTTTGTTTTTATTTAAGAGCTAATCTTACTCTTTATTGGAGAGTTTGATCCTGGCTCAGGACGAACGCTGGCGGCGTGCCTAATACATGCAAGTCGAGCGCTTGCATATTGAAAGCTTGCTTTCAATATGCTTGAGCGGCGGAC
>NZ_SWBM01000091.1 GCF_005116465.1 Robertmurraya kyonggiensis | reverse complement strand
AGTCCTTAGATCTTAAAATGATTATTACTTTTTGCTCGTACCTCCGATTTAGGTGATTCTTGTGGTCATGTGTTACTAACGGTGAGCACTATATTTTAAAGTGATCTTTATACTATTTTATCACTATTTGTTATATTATTTTTTTGTCGTTGTGTAGAAACAACAATATAAGAAAAGTAAAACAAACAATTATAAAATAATATAATCAACATTTTAAAAGATAAAGTTCATCGTTACGAATACATGAGCATTAGAATCACTTAAATCAGAGATTAGGAGAAAAAAATAATAATCATTTTAAGATCCAAGGATTAAAATGGACTAATTTAGTGCTTTTTAGTCCTTGGATGTTAAAATGATTACTATTTTTTTCTTCATCTCCATTTTAAGTGATTCTAATGGTCAAGTGTTCGTAACAATGAGCTTTACATTTTAAAATATTGATTATATTATTTTATAATTGTTTGTTTAATTTTTTATATTATTTTTTCTACACAATAGCCAAAAAAATAATATAACAAATAGTGATAAAATAGTGTAAAGATTACTTTAAAATATAGTGTTCACCGTTAGTAACACGTGACCACAAGAATCACCTAAATCGGAGGTACGAGCAAAAAGTAATAATCATTTTAAGATCTAAGGACTAAATTGTAAATAAAAAAAGTTAAAACCACTCATCAAAACAGCCCGATGGCCAAATTTGAACGGTTTTGATAGTTGGATGGCCAAAGATACCCGGTTTTGGAGTTCGATGGCCAAAACCAAACTGAGGCAAGAGTTGGATGGCCAAAAATGGACTTTTTCCTTATTTGGAAGGAACACATGCATATTATGTTGCAGCAGGAAAAGAACCTCCTTTTGATATTGAGGCTGTGAGGCGAGATTATTCGTCGGTTGTATCACCACGAAACCCGGCGGTCACAGCTACACCATCCTCTCGTACGGAGGAAAAAAATAATCCTCAAGTGCATTCTAATGTCTCACCCAAGGAAGATTGCAGAACGT
>NZ_SWBM01000090.1 GCF_005116465.1 Robertmurraya kyonggiensis | reverse complement strand
GCGCCTGCTCAGCCGCACCACCCGCAAGGTGGAGCTGACCGACGCCGGCCGGCTGTACTTCGAACGCTGCCAACGCATCGTCGCCGAGGCCCAGATCGCCCACGAGGAACTGCAGAAGCTGGTCGACACGCCGTCGGGGCCGCTGCGGGTGAACATGCCAGCGGATTTCGGTACGGACTTCCTGGCCGAATCGTTCATGGAATTCTCGCGCCGCTATCCCGACGTCACCTTTTTCCTGGACCTCGCCAACCCGGACCACGCCCAGCGCGTGTTCCAGACCTGCGATATTTCCATCGAGATCGGCGACCTGCCCGACTCGACGCAGATCGCGAGGCTGCTGGGCATGCTGCCCGCCCATCTGTACGCCTCGCGCGAATACCTGGAGAAGCACGGGGAACCCAGGCACCCCAGCGACCTGACCCGCCACGAGTGCATCGAGTTCCGCGCCGAAGGCGCCGGCCGCGTCACCCGCTGGCCGCTGAACAGCGGCGACCAGCACATCCAGTTCACGCCCGGCAACCGCTTTTCCGTCAACGGCGTGGCCATGGCCCGCCGCCTGGCGATGCTGGGCGCCGGCATCACCGTGCTGGTCGGCGGCCAGACCGCCGAGCAGAAATCGGGCCAGCTGCGGCGCGTGCTGCCGGACTGGCAGCTGGGACCGGTCCCGGTGTATGCCGTCACGGAAACCCGGCTCTTGCCCGCCAAGACCCGGATCTTCATCGAATTCCTGATGGAGCGCCTGGGCGGGGACGGGCAGGCGAAGGATACCGCGCCATTCATGAAATGACGGCGGCTCGGAAACAGACTGAAAAATTTGCTCGCGGCCGGTAGGCCCCGGCGCGGCATGCGCGCGGCGGCCCCGGACCGCCGTCCCGATCAGAAGCGTTCGTCGTCGCGCAGGTAGCGCCACTGCCCCAGCGGCAGGTCGCCCAGGGCCACGCGGCCGATGCGCACGCGCTTCAGGCCCACCACTTTCAGGCCCACCAGTTCGCACATGCGGCGGATCTGGCGCTTCTTGCCTTCGCG
>NZ_SWBM01000089.1 GCF_005116465.1 Robertmurraya kyonggiensis | reverse complement strand
GCTGCCGAAGCGGGGAAATACCGTCTTGCTCAGCAGCCGGATGAAGGTGTCATGCGCCAGATCCGCGGCGTCGGCGGCATTGCCGAGCCGGCGGTGCAGCCAGCTGCGCAGCCAGCGGTGGTGATCGCAATAGAGGGCCTGCGCGGCGGCAGGGGTCGGGCAGTCGGAGGCGCTCACGGGATCAGGGCTGGGAGGGGGCCGGCGCCGTCGGCTGGCGGCGCGGGCTTTGAATCGAAAATGAGAATTAATCATCGTAGCGTAAACGTGCCGCCTCACACAACGCGCCGCAGGCGGAACAGCGGGCGCGCGCCGCCTCGTTCCGGCTGCGGCGCTGCCGCGCCTGGCGGGGGATGCGCACGGGAAATCCCTGATCCGCGGCGCATTGCTTGCGCGGCGAATCCGTGGCTAGAATATTTATATGTGCTATCGAAGTATTGCTAATAAATACTTGTGGCGTAGATGAATATCGACGGCCGGACGCCCGATTCGGGTGGGTGCGAGGACCGTCCAAGCTGGGGAACCGCATGCGGATTGACGAGTACGAAGGGCTGGACGGCCTGGATCTGGCGGCATTGCTGGCGCGCAAGGAAGTGCAGCCCGCCGAGTTGATGGACTGCGCCTTGCAACTGGCGGAGCGGCGCGGCAAGCCGCTGAACGCGTTGACCTACGTGCAGCCGGAAACGGGCAAGGCCCTGGCCGCCGAATGGCGCCAGCGCGGAATCTTCCGCGGCATCCCGTTCCTGCTGAAGGACTCGGGGCTGCCCAGCCGGCGCTTCCCTTCCAGTCTGGGATCGCATCTGTTCGACGACGTGTCGTACCCGTTCGATGCCACGCTGGCCGAGCGCTTCGAGGCCTCGGGGCTGGTGCCCTTCGCCCGCACCACGGTGTCGGAACTGTGCATGGGGCCGTCCACCGACGCCCGCCGCAATGGCGGCGCGACCTTGACCCCGCGCGCGCTGGACCGCTCGGGCGGTGGCTCCAGCGGCGGCGCGGCGGCGGCGGTGGCCGCGGCCATCGTGCCGGTGGCGCATGGCA
>NZ_SWBM01000088.1 GCF_005116465.1 Robertmurraya kyonggiensis | reverse complement strand
GGGCGTACGTGGTTCGTTGGCGTGGCGCCGCGCCGAGTCACGGCAGGAGTCACCGCGGGACTGGGCTCGCGCCCTGCCGTTAGGCCGGGGTGAGCGTACCGATGACTCCCCTCCTCGTTCGCCCTTCGAGGCCGAGGAGCGTCGAAGGCGGGAGGCTGAGCTCTCGGCCTGCTGTCGTGCGGCGTTCTCAACCAGCTTTTGGGCCTCGAGATGCAGCTTCCGCCCCTCGGGGGTAGCTGCTTCCGGCATGGCTCGGAGCAGCGCGGCCGCCGCGATGAGCTTTTGGCTCGTTCTAGGAGCGAGGTCGTCATCTTTGCCTTCGGCAAGGATGCGGGCCTGAGCCACTCGCCCCGCGTGTCGTAGGTTCGTGGCGTGCTCGTCGCCTCGCTTGCCCGGCTCGCGGTCGGAGCGCGCCGGTGGCGAGACGTCACCGCTAACTCGTGGCAGGTGGCGCGGATCCCGCTCGTCCTCGGAAGGAGAGTGATCCGATGGGTCCGATGGCTGCGCGCCTATCGGATCTATGCCATCGTTGTCCCCCTGGTCGTCACCCCCGCCGTTGTCGTCCGACGTCGATCCCTCGCCGACCTGCCCGTCGTTGATGACGAAACACTCCCTGGTTGGGTCATACTCATCATCGGAATACCCGAAGCAGTAATCCGCCGCTGTTTGGAAGGCCATAAAGGCCTCTGGGTCGCGGAGACCCGAGTAGTCCCAACCAGGGTGCTCATGCTCAAAGGCATATCCATCTTCCGATTCCGTGTGGGAATCGTCGGGCGTCAGAGCGGCGAGGTCGCGTCCCGAGGCCGGATGACGGCCTGGCTGGCCATCATACGCACTCATAGCGGTGCGGACGAGCGAGGCGTACGTGGCCGTAGGGCCGCGTAGCCCATAGAGATAGGGACGTGCCGTCGTAGCACGTGGTGCAGAAATGGGTCCCGAGAGGAAGGGAGCAGCCCTCTCCTGTGACCCTGATCGCGGGATCTCCCCTTCCCTCGCGGGAGGAGGGATGCTGACGTCGGCGGCGCGCCTTGCAGCGCGCGCTCGTCGTA
>NZ_SWBM01000087.1 GCF_005116465.1 Robertmurraya kyonggiensis | reverse complement strand
TACCTAGATGATCGATCACAACAATCAAGAAAAGCAAATCACGAGACTTACTATTCATCAATCACTGTTCATGAATAGTATAAAGCAGCCGACAAACCACTGTTCTAGCTACTGTTCAAATTACTATTCACCGACACCATCATCAAGATCATCCACGACTGGGCTCTGATACCACTTTAAGGTCCCAGACCACCCCAGTGTGATGTCCGCTTTGGGCCTGGGTGGATACTCCAATACCCAGCCCGCATGGTTTTGTTCCTTTCTGTGGTGGTTACTCTAAGGCCACTGGTAGAAGGCCTCATACTAGAAAGGTATCCATACCCCCTTATATGGACTGCTTCTTTCTCCTTTTCGACCAATGTGGGATCATCGGTGTGCCAGCTAGGAAGCTAGGCCCTAAGAGGGGTGGATTGTGAGATCTCTCTGCAGTATTCATCCTTTTTCCTGTCTTATTTCTTTATCATGTTGGACACCTTTTATTTTCTAGTTATATTCCTAAACTTTCTACTCTACTAGTATTGCTCTGATTGTCTTTTGGTACTTAGTAGAGCCATGTGGTTGTATTTGTAATTGTGGCCAGCGTTACTTTGGGCCTTTATAGACTTTCTTACTGTCGTGGATTTATCTTTATTTATATTATGAAATTTAATGATATTTTATGTGTTATTATCCACGTTCCAAGTGGAGTTCCAATGGATGATCGATCGAAAGGGTCTAAAGTTGACTTTTTTATTCGAATATAATCTTGCCTTGACCGAGGTACCGTTGCGAAGTACGCATCGACCCGAGTCCGTAGACTGGTAGCACGTCGAAATCGGAGCTACGGTTTGCAAGATATGGGCAAAACAAGTTAAGGTCCAAACTGTCCAAGGGGTGCCGGAGTTGACTTTTTGTCCGTGCAAAGTTGAGCTTTGACTCATGCATGGTTAGAGAGTACTCGTCGACACGAGTTCATAGACTAGCGGCACGTCCGAAACGGACAAACGGTTTGAAAGTTATGGACCTGCAAAGTTTTCAAAATACTGTAATATTTTAATAATATTTTGAAA
>NZ_SWBM01000013.1 GCF_005116465.1 Robertmurraya kyonggiensis | reverse complement strand
AACCCCCATTTGGTTATTAGTTCTTCGACAGTTCTATTATACCAAAATGGAGGTTTTTTTCTTTTTGATTAAATCTTTGTGGTTTCCATTTTTATGGAAATGTTTTTCAGTGGTCTCGAAGGCTCCATGCGGACACTATTCGTTGGATTTCCCCAAATAGTGTCTTCATGAAGGCTCCATACGGACACTATTCATCGGATTTCCCCAAATAATGTCTTCATGAAGGCTCCATGCGGACACTATTCATCGGATATCCTTAAATAGTTTCTTCATGCCGGGTTCATGCGGACAAGAATCACGAGATTTAAGCAAAAGTTGTCCACATGAACGACTCATCGTCATGAATTCACTTTTGCGCACCGCTTATCCCATATTTCCGCAAACGATATTGCAGGTTTTGCCGACTCATCCCAAGCACCTGAGCCGTTTTGGTGATATTTCCATTTTGCTGCAACAAAACTCTTTTCAAATAAGAAATTTCTGCATCCTGTAAATAAAGATCAAGTGGTTTTTCTGCATCCATCAGCATATCTCCACCATTAATCTCGGCAAATTGTGGTTTATTTCGAATATGATTGGGGAGATGGGAAAAAGTAATCATTTCCTCTTGGTCAATCAGATTCATTGCCCCTTCAATTACATGCTCCAATTCGCGCACATTTCCTGGCCAATCATATTCGAGAAAGCTGTCCATCAAGCTTCTGTCTATCCCTAATACATGCATCCCGAATACATGATTATATTTTTCTACAAAAAATGGAACGAGCTTATGAATGTCATCTTTTCTATCCCGGAGAGGGGGAATAAATAATGACACAACGCTAAGACGGTAAAATAAGTCTTTACGAAGTAATCCATTTGTAATCAAATCGATCGGGTCCTGATTAACTGTGGCGATGATTCGTACGTCAACAGGGCGGTCCTTTGTATCGCCAACTCGTCGTACCGTTCTTTCCTGAATTACCCGTAATAGTTTGGCTTGTAAAGAGGGATCAAGGGAATTGATTTCATCTAATAGTAATGTCCCACCGTCAGCCTGTTCAAACAGTCCAGGACGCTCAATTGCACCAGTAAAGGCCCCTTTTTTTGTGCCAAAAAGAATTCCTTCCATTAACGTTTCTGGAATAGCCGCGCAGTTTTGTGAAATAAACGGCTTAGAAGAGCGGCTGCTGCCATTATGGATACTTTGGGCAAAGAGTTCTTTTCCAGTACCTGTCTCACCAATAATGAGGATGGAAGAGTTTGTACGCGTCGCTCTTTTACTAGCTTCGATAACCTCTGTGATAGCCGTACTAACGCCGATAATACTGTCGAAGGTATATTTGGCATCTCCTTTATGAAAAATAGTATCCTGAATCATTTTTTCAATTTTTGTCACGTCGCGAGCAATTTCCATCGCTCCGATTAAAACTCCGTCTTTCTCGATCGGGAATGTATTATTAATCGTCGTGATTTCTTGTTGTTTATTATTAAAATAGGATTGTCTCGCATTCAATCTTTCGGTTCGATTATGGAGGACTAGAAGGAGGGTGCTTTCCCCGTTTTTATGAAAGGAAAAAACCTCACGGATGTTTTTATGAAGGACATCCTCGATTTTCATTCCTTCGATTTCACTCATCTTTTTATTGTAAAAAATCGTATTGCCCTCAGAATCAATGACATGCACACCTGCATCAATCGAATCAAGGACTTTTCCAAATATCAACTCAATATTACCTTCGTTCATTGTTTCTTCCTCCTCTTCTTCCTCTTTTTATCTTATATAGTGCAAGAAATTTTTGCAATAAATCAGTTGAAAAAGCAAAGTATTTTTGCACAAGAACAGCGCAATTCGCGTAAATACTTATTTTTTATATTGGCACACAACTTGCAATAGTAATGTGATAGATAAACAAAGAAGGAGTGCAAACCTATGACAAGCAAATCTCAAAATATCATTGAACAAACGAATAAATATGGTGCTAGAAACTATCACCCGCTTCCTATTGTTGTTTCTAAAGCGGAAGGCGTATGGGTAGAGGACCCTGAAGGCAATAAATATATGGATATGTTAAGTGCTTATTCAGCAGTAAACCAGGGGCATCGTCATCCAGAAATTATTAAGGCTTTAAAAGAACAAGCAGACCGAGTGACGTTAACTTCCCGTGCTTTTCATAACGACCAGCTTGGTCCGTGGTATGAAATGGTTTGTCAATTAACGAATAAGGATATGGCACTACCGATGAATACAGGAGCGGAAGCAGTTGAAACAGCTGTCAAAGCGGCGAGAAGATGGGCTTATGATGTAAAAGGAGTTGCGGACAATCAAGCAGAGATTATTGCGTGTATTGGAAACTTCCATGGTCGAACGATGACGGCAGTTTCTTTATCTTCTGATGAGGAATATAAGCGTGGCTTCGGACCGATGTTACCAGGAGTTAAATTAATTCCTTATGGAGACTTTGAAGCATTGAAAAGTGCAATAACTCCAAATACGGCAGCCTTTTTAGTTGAGCCAATTCAAGGGGAAGCAGGAATTGTCATCCCGCCAGAAGGATTCTTAAAAAAAGCGCAACAGCTATGTAAAGAAAACAATGTCATTTTTATCGCCGATGAAATTCAAGCTGGCTTGGCACGTTCGGGTAAAATGTTTGCATGTGACTGGGAGGACGTTGAACCAGATATGTACATCTTAGGGAAAGCTCTAGGTGGTGGTGTATTCCCGATTTCATGTGTAGTTGCAAACAAAGATATATTAGGCGTATTTAATCCTGGCTCCCATGGTTCTACCTTTGGAGGAAACCCGATGGCATGTGCAGTTTCGATAGCATCTCTCAAAGTTTTAGTGAATGAAAAGCTTGCAGACCGTTCACTTGAACTAGGTGAGTATTTTAAAAATAAACTTAAGGAAATTGACAATCCGGTTATCAAAGAAGTTCGTGGAAGAGGGCTCTTTATTGGAGTCGAGCTTCATGAAGAAGCACGACCTTATTGTGAAAAATTAAAAGAAGAAGGACTATTATGTAAAGAAACACATGATACAGTGATTCGTTTTGCTCCTCCGCTCGTCATTAAGCAAGAAGAGTTAGACTGGGCGATTGAACGAATTAAAAAAGTATTGAGCTAGACTTTCAAAATCCTTGCATTTGTATGCAAGGATTTTTTGCGCCAATAAGATTTGCGGATAGCTTCTAAAAACATAATTTTTGCATTGGAATATAAGATAAATGATAATAGAAGTGAACTAAGAAAGGAGTCGATATTGCATGAAGAACTTTACATATTATAACCCGACAAAATTGATTTTTGGAAAAGGTCAGCTTGAGCAATTAAAAACAGAGCTTCCTCAGTACGGAAAAAAAGTACTCCTCGTTTATGGCGGTGGAAGCATTAAAAGAAATGGGCTATACGATGAAGTTGTAAGTCTCCTTAAAGAATTAGATGTTACGCTATTTGAAGTATCTGGAGTTGAACCAAATCCACGTATTTCGACTGTTCGTAAAGGTGTGGATATTTGTAAGTCAGAAGGAATCGAATTTATCTTAGCGGTTGGTGGCGGAAGTGTCATTGACTGTACAAAAGCCATTGCAGCTGGTGCAAAATATGATGGAGATGCCTGGGATTTAGTCACGAAAAAGGCATTTGCGAAGGAAGCCCTTCCGTTTGGAACGGTTTTAACTCTTGCAGCAACAGGCTCTGAAATGAATTCTGGATCTGTTATCACGAACTGGGAGACAAAAGAGAAATATGGTTGGGGTAGTCCAGCTACATTCCCTAGATTTTCTATTTTAGATCCTGTTAATACTTTTACTGTTCCAAAAGATCAAACGGTATATGGAATTGTCGATATGATGTCTCATGTATTTGAACATTATTTCCATTTAGAAGAAAACACGCTTCTGCAAGATAGAATGTGTGAATCTTTGCTTATAACCGTAATGGAAACTGCTCCGAAATTAATTAGTGACCTTGAAAATTATGATTATCGTGCAACCATTCTTTATAACGGCACGATGGCTCTAAATGGAATGCTATCTATGGGCTATCAAGGAGATTGGGCAACGCATAATATCGAGCATGCTGTTTCTGCTGTGTACGATATTCCTCACGGTGGAGGATTAGCGATTTTATTCCCGAACTGGATGAAGCATAATTTACAAGTAAAGCCAGAACGCTTCAAACAATTGGCTGTACGAGTATTTGGAGTTGATCCAACTGGCAAGACGGCTGAAGAAGTAGGTCTTGAAGGAATTGAAAAACTGCGTGAATTCTGGAATAGCATTGGAGCACCATCTAGATTAGCAGATTATGATATTGATGATAGTCAATTAGAAGTGATGGCAGATAAAGCAATGATTAACGGAGAATTTGGTGGCTTTAAAAAGTTAAATCATGAAGATGTTTTAGCCATTTACCGCGCTTCATTATAAAAGTAATGCATATAATAAGGAAGAAATGTGCATTTGGTCACGCTTCTTCCTTATAGAATGTTATCGTTTAGATTTTGTTATTTCTATCTAACAGCAACGAAATTTGAGAAAAGAGCTTTATAATTTTGGCAAAAATAGGACACTATTTGTAAAGATAGTTATTTTAGATGGATTGCGTCTTGATAACATTGCTTGGTTTCGTTAAAGTATACATGAATACAAGAATACATAAGATGGAGGACAACTATGGGACAAGTACGTTTTGATTACACTAAAGCGCTTAGCTTTTTTGGTGAACATGAAATTACTTATTTACGCGATCTAGTCAAGGTTGCTCATCATTCCTTACATGAGAAGAGTGGAGCAGGCAATGACTTTTTAGGATGGATTGACTTACCGGTTGATTACGATAAGGAAGAATTTTCTCGAATTCAAAAATCAGCTGAAAAAATAAAAGGTGATTCTGATGTATTGCTTGTCATTGGAATCGGTGGCTCATACTTAGGAGCACGTGCAGCGATTGATATGCTTCAGCATAGCTTTTACAATGTGCTTGGAAAAGAAGAGAGAAAAACTCCGCAAATTATCTTTGTTGGAAACAGCATTAGTTCTACATATATGAAGGATGTTATGGATTTACTAAAAGGTAAAGACTTTTCTATTAACGTCATTTCAAAATCAGGTACGACAACAGAACCAGCGATTGCATTCCGTATTTTCCGTAAGCTTCTTGAGGAAAAGTATGGTGTGGAAGAAGCTCGAAAGCGTATCTATGCAACTACAGATAAAGCTCGTGGTGCTCTAAAAACACTAGCTACTGAAGAAGGCTACGAATCATTTGTGATTCCAGATGATGTGGGCGGACGTTATTCTGTTTTAACAGCGGTTGGATTACTTCCGATTGCGGTTAGTGGAGCAGATATTGAGGCAATGATGAAGGGGGCTGCTGATGCTCGTGAGGAATATAGTTCTTCTGAGCTTGAGGAGAACCAAGCTTATCAGTATGCTGCTGTTCGTAATGTCCTTTACAACAAAGGGAAAACAATTGAAATGCTGATCAATTATGAGCCATCTCTACAATACTTCTCTGAATGGTGGAAGCAATTGTTTGGAGAAAGTGAAGGAAAAGATCAGAAGGGGATTTTCCCATCTTCTGCAAACTTCTCAACAGATTTACACTCATTAGGGCAATATGTTCAAGAAGGTCGTAGAGATTTATTCGAAACGATCATCAAAGTTGAAAAGCCTCGTCATGAGTTAACGATTGAAGAAGCAGATAGCGATTTAGACGGATTAAACTATCTAGCGGGTAAAACTGTAGACTTTGTTAACAACAAGGCGTTTGAAGGAACTTTGCTTGCTCATACTGATGGTGGCGTTCCAAACTTAGTTGTATCCGTTCCAAAGCTTGATGAATATACATTTGGATATCTTGCATACTTCTTTGAAAAGGCTTGTGCAATGAGCGGCTATTTATTAGGCGTTAATCCTTTTGACCAACCAGGCGTAGAAGCTTACAAAGTAAATATGTTTGCTTTACTTGGTAAACCAGGTTTCGAAGAAAAGAAAGCAGAACTAGAAAAGAGATTATAAGATAGTTGAAGACTGTGACCATGGCTCGTTATTTTAACGGCCGCTTGGACACAGTCTTTTTCATTGAAGCATTCTGGTTAAATGTTACAAAATATACGAAATCCCCCTTGGAGAAACTAAGAAAAAGTTTGAAGGGGGATTTTTTTATGATTGAAATGCCTTCGAAAGTAGAAGGAAGAGAGTATCGTCTATTTGATTTGGAACAATCACTAAAGCCAATAGGTTATGTGATTGGAGGAAATTGGGATTACGACCATGGCTACTTTGATTACAAAATTGACGACAAGGATGGCTATATGTTTTATCGTGTCCCGTTTCATGCTGTAGACGGGCAACTGGATACACCAGGATGTACGGTAGCGATTGATCGCCCTTTTCTGTTGGCCCATGAATATGAAGCAGACTTAGATCAAAATGCGAATGCCGGTACTTTCAACGCGTCTTTTAATCAATTTCAAGGACCGGAAAATAAGGATGCTGCTGTCCCGGATAAATATTTGGAGACAGGAAAGGTTTTGACAGCTGAATTGGAAAGTATTTTACTCCGGTGAGTCAACCACTAGCAGCATATCATTACCTTTAATCTTAAAAGGATGGGGTGGATTAACGATTGTGTCTGCTCCTCTTTTTATGCCAAACAAAAGGGCTCCTTCATCGAGAAGTGATTGGTTCGTTTCTACAAAGGTTTTTCCATCGTATGACGAAGCAGATCGAAAAACGAACCGAGTTCCATCAAATTGCTCGAGGAGAAAAATCAGCGCATCGACTGATCCTGTTGAATGAAGACAATTTGTCATGACTGAGCCAGAAATAATATTGGATTGTATCACTTCATCTGCTCCAGCTCTTTTGGCATTAGCCACTTGCTCTTCTGTTAAGATTTCAACCACACAGATAACATTAGGGTTTAACCCTTTGATGGCTAATAACGTAATAATCGTGTTCATATCTGCATGAAGTTCATCAAGATTTTGATCGGCCGTAATCATGATTTTTTTTGCCTCATAAACGTTTGCTTTTATTAAAATTTCATCTGTATTTGCACGCCCTTTTATAAAATGAACATGATAATCCACAAAAGGATTTGTTTCCAATGATTGATCAATCAGGATAATGGAGCTTTCCTTTTTATCAGTAAGTAGTTTATCGATAATCGCTCTAGCTCTTTCGTTCCAGCCAACAATAATATAATGATCGGTCCCCTTAAACATAACTTTCCCTTCCAGTAAGTTATTTTGTCTTTTAACAGTAGCGGCAGCGAGTGTGACAAAATAAGATGAAACAAATCCAGCTCCCGATAAAACCAAAACCATTCCTGTTATTTTTCCAAGTGTGGTTGTGGGTACGAAATCCCCGTATCCCACTGTAGAAACAGTCATGATTGCCCACCAAATCCCATCAAAAAGATTCGGAAATGTTTCAGGTTCAAAAATGTACGCTAAAAAGCCGAAGCCAACGATAAAAACTAAGGCAATGATGAAGATACGTAAAAAGAAGGGCATTCTTATGAACCGTGAAAAAAAAGGATGCAGCAACCTCTTCACCTCAAGGTACTTGACTTACTTTTCATTTTGACCTAATTTTTAAGTCCATAAACGCAAAGAACCTGCAGGTGGTAGTCACCTGCAGGTTTTGGATTATATTTATTACTCAGCTTTTGCTGCTTGAACGTCTAATGAAATTTTAACTTTATCTCCAACAAGTACGCCACCAGTTTCAAGTGCTGCGTTCCAAGTTAGACCAAATTCGCTACGGTTGATTACGCCTTCTACACCAAAACCAACCTTTTCATTACCCCATGGATCTTTACCAGTTCCACCGTAAGTTACAGTGAAAGTTTGTGGCTTAGTTGTATCCTTGATTGTTAGTTCACCAGTCACTTCATATTCGCCTTCATCAGTTTTAGTAATAGAAGTAGACTTGAAAGTCATTGCTGGGAAGTTTTCTACATCAAAGAAATCTTCACCACGAAGATGTGCATCACGATCAGCATTGCGAGTATCAACGCTTGCTGTATTGATTGTGAATTCAATGTTAGCAGAAGTTAAATCAGTTGGATCTGCTTCGATAGAAGCATCAAATTGATTGAAAGAACCTTTTACGTTTGCGAACATCATATGTTTTACAGAAAAATCTACGCTGCTGTGTGCTGCGTCTAAAGCCCATTTTGCATTTGTCATTTTAAAATCTCTCCCTTTGTTTGTTTTGTCTCAAATTAATTTATCTCAAATTCGAGATATTGGAACCTAAGACAAATTATATATCCCTAACTCGTTATTGTCAATTCAAAAACAGAAAAAATTAGCTTTCATTAATTGGTATAAAGTAGCACATTCTAATGGGAGAATAGATCTTTTTTATGAAAGGAATGAGCGAAAATGAATCAACCATTAGGCTATTTAAAAGAAATCTTATCAAATTATACGGATCGCTCTGATGTAGGAAAAGAAATTTACGCGATTATTCGAGAGGATGATTTTACATCAGAGGAATCTTTCGTAAGCAGATTGTCCAATGAACAAATTGATTTCCTAAATAAAATTCTTCCAGATGAAATTAGCCATGCACAGGAAGAAGAGGATGGAGAACGAGTGCTGCAATTAAATGAGGTATTTGAATTGTTGTATTAAGCCTCTCCGATTTTGTAATGTCTGGAAAAAATTATGCACTGGACATGTAGAAGCGCAGAAAAACTCAAAAGGGACAATGATATTAATCATTGTCCCTTTCTTCTACATACGGATCGTGTTCAGAAGCCGGTAAATCTCCGAATGCCGTCATCGTACCTTGTTCATCAAGCATTTCTTCATAGCGTTTATGCTGAGCGTTCGGATAAACCGTTACATTTTTTCCTTCTATGTCAACACCAACAAAGTTTTCATAATCTTCGACATAGCCATGATTTTCTTCTGCTTCATTTCCGACATCATTATAGTGGCCCTCCACATTGACGAAATCAGAAGGCGTTTCTGAGGTTCCCCAACTTTGAACTTCTTGCCAAGCATCCTCAGCATCAAATGAGACGGATTCGTCTTGCTCGTCCATATCAAACTTTCCAAATGGAGGCATTAACACTCCTTCTTCAATTGGTCGCTCATGGGAAGTGATCTGATCAGGCGTATGCTCGATACAAAAAGTCGTGGATGGTAAAGCCTCTAACCGTTGGATAGCAATTTCTTTTCCACACACCTCACATTTCCCATATGTCCCGTTATCAATGGCGTTCAGTGCCTTCTTAATATTTGCTAGTTCAGTTCGGTAATGTTCACTTAGGGCAATGTCCTTTTCTCTTTCGTATAATTCGGTTCCTTCATCACCAGGATGATTATCATAGCTTGAAAGCTCGCCTACTGATTCATGAGCATGACCTGAGGTTAAGTTCAGATGCTCATTCATTTCATAGCGCTGCTTTAACTCATTTTTTTGACTCTCCAGCTCTGATTTAAAATCTGAAATTTGTTTCTGTGATAGCATAGCAAGCAATCCTTTCAAAACTAATCTTATTGTCTTTATAGTATTGGGAATTATTGCAGAGTTCATGCAAAAGAAAAAAGGAGAGTTTAATTCATGATAGAAGGCAAAAATTGTTGAATTTTAGGAGGTCTGTCAGATTTTCTAACAATGAAAATATAGATTGTAAAAAAAGTTTACGAAGGCTATTTGTGAATATTTATAAAAAATTTTGTATAAATAATAGTTTTGTAGAATTAGTGAAAAGATTTATTCAGACAATAAATATTATGTCGAAATTAGTGTATTCTATTACAAATATTTCTTTATCACTACAATTTAATTAATAATTAAGTAAATTTATTATTTTAAAAAAATTAAATAAATTTTTCAATTCCGGTATTTCTTCGGTAAGCGAAATAATAAAAATTCATGAAAACGCCTATATTTTATTAAAAATTGCAATTTCTTAAATTTTTCCCTATATTGCAAAAATTTAAACCTGATAGTATACTTTTGCTAATAAATCACCATTTGGGCTCGTAAATTAGAAAAAAATGAATACTTTGACCTATGCGTATAATAATTTTTTATTACTAGATTAAAAGGTTTTAATCATAGCTAATGAAGTTGAGGTGCAGTGGATGACACAAAACACGTTGTTAGATGTAAAAGGATTGAAAACGTATTTCTACTTAGAAGGAAAAAAAGTAGCTAAAGCAGTTGACGGGGTAGATTTTTCTGTTAATCCTGGCGAAACGGTTGCTTTAGTAGGTGAGTCAGGGAGTGGCAAGAGTATCACTTCTCTTTCAATTATGAAATTGGTAGGTAAACCAGGCAAAATTGAAGACGGACAAATTCTTTTTAATGGCAAGGATCTTGTTCCTCTATCTGACAAACAGATGACGACTGTTCGAGGTAGAGAAATTGGAATGATCTTTCAAGAACCAATGACCGCATTGAATCCAGTCTTTACAATTGGAAATCAAATTAAAGAAACATTAATTCGTCATAAGAAGATTTCAAAGGCAGAGGCTGAAAGAAAAGCGATTGAGCTTTTAAAGCTAGTTGGATTTCCTCGAGCGGAAGAAACGATGAAGGAATATCCTCATCAGCTTTCTGGAGGAATGAGACAAAGAGCAATGATTGCTATTGCGATTTCATGCGATCCGAAGCTGTTGATTGCAGATGAACCAACTACTGCTCTTGATGTTACGATTCAAGCGCAAATTTTGGATCTGATGGATGAAATGAAGAAGAAGTTTAATATGGCTGTCCTACTTATTACACACGATTTAGGTGTAGTTGCTGAATACGCAGAGAAGGTCATGGTTATGTATGGGGGACAAATCGTTGAACAAACAACAGTTGAAAATTTGTTCTTAAACCCAAAGCATCCGTATACAAGTGGATTGCTTGAAAGTTTGCCAAGCCTAGATAAAGATGTTGAACGACTTGGGGCAATCAAGGGAATGGTTCCAGCCGCACATGAATTTCCTTCAGGTTGTCGCTTTTCAGATCGCTGTCCACACGTCATGGATAAATGTCGTGCGGCTAATCCAGAACTAGTTACTGTTGAGCCAGGTCATAATGTCCGATGCTATCTGTATGAATAAGGGGGCTAACAAGTGTCACTTCTAGAAAAAGAGTTAGAAAAAAAGGTAGAGCAAGATTATATATTAGAAGCTAAAAACATTAAAAAGTATTTTCCAATTAAGGGTGGCGTCTTCAAGCGTGAAGTAGGTCAAGTAAAGGCTGTAGATGACGTATCGCTAAGCATTCTTAGAGGAGAAACACTAGGAGTTGTGGGTGAGTCTGGTTCAGGGAAATCCACATTAGGACGCGTGATTTTGCGGTTGTTAGATCCGACTGAAGGACAAATTTTTTTCGAAAATGAGGAAATTTCGAAGATGAGCAATCGACAGTTACGTCCATATAGACGTGATATGCAAATTGTCTTCCAGGATCCGTTTGCTTCTCTTAATCCGAAGATGAACGTGCAAGAATTGATTGAAGAACCACTATTGGTTCAAACGGATATGTCAAAAAGCGCACGTAAGGAGAAGGCGATCAGTCTTCTTGAAAAAGTAGGCTTGAGACCTGATTCGCGTTTAAAGTATCCGCATGAATTTTCTGGTGGCCAACGTCAGCGGATTAGTATTGCGAGAGCATTGGCGCTTAATCCAAAGTTTGTTATTTGTGATGAGCCTGTCTCTGCTTTGGACGTGTCTATTCAAGCGCAGGTTCTGAACTTAATGGCTGATTTGCAAGATGAATTTAATCTAACCTATTTATTTATTGCTCACGATTTAAGTGTAGTTAAGCATATTAGTGACCGAGTAGCCGTCATGTATCTTGGTAGAATTGCAGAAATTGCTCCTAAGAAAAACATCTATGAAACTCCACTCCATCCGTATACGGAAGCATTGCTATCAGCAGTTCCTTCAACAGATATTACTGCTAAGAGGGAAAAAATCATCCTAAAAGGAGACCTGCCTAGTCCGTCTAATCCACCATCCGGTTGTGCTTTCCGAACTCGTTGTCCGAAAGCTCATGAACGCTGCTCACTTGAAAGACCAGAATTGATCAATGTAAGTGAAGGACATTTTGTGGCTTGCCACTTATATGATAATTAATTTCTTTAAGTCTTTACATATAAGGAGGTGGTGTGCCTAGAAATCCGCTGCGAGTTATTTAATTCTTCCAAAATTTAAAAGGGGTGAACGAATTTGAAGTTTAAGAAAAGTTGGTTATTATTACTAAGCTTTGTTCTTATGCTAGGAATCCTTGCTGCGTGTTCAGGAGGAAATGATGCAGGAACTGAACCAGAAGGTGAAGGTACTGAAACAGAACAACCGGCTGAAGGTCCACAAAAAGGTGGTACGGTTGTTGGTGCGATGGATACACCACCATCTGGTCAATTTAACCCGATTTTCTATGAAGAAGCTTATGAAGCAAACATCCTAAGCTTTATCTATGAAGGGTTACTTTCACAAGATGAAAATCTTAATTTTACACCAGGCCTTGCAAAAGAATGGTCCTTTAACGAGGATAACACAGAATTAACGTTCAAATTAGAAGAAAATGTTAAATGGCATGATGGTGAGCCATTTACAGCTGATGACGTAGTATTTACTTACAAAATGTTAGCAAGCCCTGGATACATTGAAGCTGGTGGGATTCGTTCTTACTTCGCTGCTAATCTAGTAGGCTATGAAGAGTTCAGCACTGGTGCCTCTCAAGATTTCCAAGGTGTTGTAAAAGTGGATGATTACACAGTCAAGTTTGTATTTGCTCAACCAAACGTAAAGGCACTTGCTGACGCTTCATTCACAATTATTCCAGAACATATTTTTGCTGATATCCCAATGGCTGATATGCCAGCGGCTCCAGAATCCCGTGACGCTGGTAAAATTGTCGGAACTGGTCCGTTCAAATTTACTGAAATGGTACAAGGGGAGCAATATGTCCTTGAAAAGAATGCTGATTATTGGAAAGGTGAGCCATACTTAGATAGCGTTGTTTGGAAGGTCGTAGACCAAGCGGTTATCCTTGGCTTACTTGAAACTGGTGAAATTGACTTTGTTGCTGATCCAAACGGATTCCAGGCAGCAGACTTTGAAACAGTTGACGCAATGCCAAATGTTGAAATCATTGAGCAGCCGGACTTTGGTTACCAAATCATGGGTATGATGGTTAACCACCGTGCAGCTGGAGATAAGACACTTGATCCTTCTAAGTGGACTGTTAACGAGAAACTAAAAGATCAAAAAGTACGTCAAGCAATTGCTTACGCGGTAGACCGTCAAGCAATCATCGATGGTCTTCTTTATGGAAGAGGTATCGTTCAAAACTCTCCAATCGCTACACAATTTGAAGCTTATGATGATAAGAACCCACCACAATACGCTTATAGTGAAGACGAAGCTAAGAAACTTTTAGATGAAGCTGGCTATAAAGATGTAGACGGTGATGGATTCCGTGAAGATCCAGCAGGTAAAGAATGGGTATTAAATCTTAACTATCCATTAGGAAATCAAATTCGTGAGCGTTCAGCTCCAATCATTGAAGAGTATCTTGAAGCGGTAGGAATCAATATTGATCTTCGTCAACCGAAGGAAGCGGCTGCTTACTTTGAAGATCTAGATAACAACGCTCAAGACTGGGATTTATACTTAGTTGGATGGTCATTAGATAGTACAGATCCAGATCCAACAGGCCTTTGGGATGCACCAGCTGCATACAACTATTCTCGTTGGAATAACGCTGAAGCTGACGCAATCTTAAAAGAGGCTAATACACCACCAGAAGCATTCGATAAAGAATACCGTAACGGTAAATTAAGCGAATGGCAAGTGAAGTTTGGTGAAGATTTACCTGCATTAATTCTTTATGCAGCAAACAGCTTATGGGCACATAACACTCGTCTACATGGTGTAGATGTACTACCTTACTCATTCTTAAATGACACGCATCTATGGTATGTAACAGAAGAAGAGTAATAGAGTCTTAACAATAAGGAAAAGAGCGTTCGGTATGACGCCGCGCTCTTTTCCTTTTAAAAGAAAAGGCTCTTGGACAAACAGTTATTACATCACATCAATAGAATGGAGGAGGGGGAACATTGATCCAATATCTTATACGGCGAATTCTTGTTTTTATTCCAATGCTATTTGCTCTTACTGTCATTGTTTTTGCCCTAATGCAAGCTGCACCTGGTGATCCCTTTTCGCAAAAAATGGATCCAAATATCGACCGAGCAATCTATGAAAAGCAAAGAGAAGCATTAGGATTAAATGACCCAATCCATGTTCAGTATTGGCGTTGGGTAACAAATGCAGTTAAAGGCGATTTTGGAGACTCGTTGATCTATAAGGGAAGAACCGTTGCTGATTTAATTGCTGAAAGATTTTCGAATACCATAAATTTAGGAATTATGACTCTGTTAATAACGATTATTGTTTCGATTCCAATAGGAATTTATTCTGCAAGGCATCCATATACACCGCTTGATTATGGTGCTACAACATTTGGTTTCTTAGGACTAGCTACTCCAAATTTCTTTTTTGGGTTGCTAGCGATCTATGTTTTATCCATCCAACTAGGTTGGCTCCCGTCCCATGGTACAGTCTCAAAGCCAGGAATAGAAGGCTTTGAATTATTTATTGACAAAATCAGGCATCTTGTTTTACCAAGTCTAACTCTTGGTTTAGCAGGTACGGCCTCTTATATGCGATACATGAGATCTGAAGTTCTGGACGTGCTTGGAAGTGACTACATTAGAACAGCTAGAGCAAAGGGAATGACAGAAAATACCGTACTTTATAAGCATACACTCCGTAATGCATTAATTCCGATCATAACATTGCTAGGGTTTGAGGTTGGGATATTATTAGGTGGAGCAGTTATCACAGAAGGCGTTTTTCAATTTCCTGGACTTGGGACCTTATTCATCACATCTATAGGAAATCGTGATTATCCGGTTATTATGGCAATAAATTTGATGCTTGGTTTCTTTGTACTCTTAGGAAACCTTTTAGCTGACATTTTCTATAGTATTGTTGACCCAAGAATCCGCTACGATTGAGGTGAAATAAATGGAACTTAATCCACAAACAAATACTGGACCAGGAATAGATATAAAGAACGCAGAAAAAGGCATGAGTCCCACTAAAATAGCGATGAAGCGATTCATGAAAAATAAGCTTGCTGTTGCAAGTGTATTTATTCTGTTACTCATTGTTGTAGTCGTTATCTTAGCACCGTTCTTAACTGAACACAATCCAACAAAGACAAATCTAACATTAATTGAGCGTCCCCCAAGTGAGGATCATCTACTTGGTAACGATAGCTCTGGCCGTGATAACTTTGCGCGTCTCATATATGGAGGTCGCATTTCATTAATCGTAGGATTTAGTGCGATGGTGTTTACTTTAGTAATAGGTGTTGTACTAGGATCCATATCTGGTTATTATGGTGGAAAAATTGATTCTATTATCATGAGAGCCTGTGATCTAGTACTCATGCTCCCATTTTTAGTACTTTGCTTAACGATCGTAGCAATATTGGAAGAAGTTAATGTTACTATACTCGTCAGTATAATTGCGTTAACCTCGTGGCCGAGCTTAACGAGGATCATACGAGGGACATTTCTTACCTTACGAGAACAGGAGTTTATACTTGGAGCGAAAGCGATTGGTGTCAGCGATTTGAGAATAATCTTTAAGCATTTTATTCCAAATGCGATTGGACCAATCCTAGTAAATGCGACGTTAATGATGGCAACCTATATTATTGCTGAATCTGCATTAAGTTTCATAGGTTTTGGAATTCCGCAGCCAACACCAACGTGGGGAAATATGCTTTCTGAGGCACAAAGCTTACGGATATTAAGGAACAGTCCTGAGGCGTGGATTCCTCCAGGTTTGGCAATACTGATAACAGTACTTTGCATCAACTTTGTCGGTGATGGTCTACGCGATGCCTTTGATCCGAAAAGTAATAGACGTTAAAACAAATAACCTACTGGGGGATCAGTAGGTTTATTTTTATGTCCATTTAGACAAGATTTGACCATTCCGTATATGAGCCGCTTCCGTTACAACCAGGACAATCGAATGGATTGGATAAATACACAAACTCATTTGCTGGATAAATTAAGAATCCACGTCCATAACACTCAGGGCATTTGTTTTCTTCTTTCATTTGCGAAACATGTTTTTCGTAACGAGTGTTCTTCCATTCGTTAAATGCATTTAGTAACCCCATTTTATTCACCTCAACTTTTTCCTTATTTTTTGACTAAACTCCAATTTATATACATTATTTTTCTTCTTATTGGACAAGAAAAGATGTTTAATAACGGCTTGTACTATAACACTGATTTGGATTTTAAATCTTATTTTCATTATATGATATTTTACAAAATCGGTTCGCATTTTATTTTGATTATTTGGTATATTCTAAAAAGTTATTGATAAAAGATATAAACGGTGTTTTAATAGGATTATGTAGTACTTATCTGATATGTGATAACTGAAAAGGACAAAAGCAAAAGGGGGGAGAGCATGAATGTAGAAAAAATTTCGGTAAAAAAAGTGTCGGAATCTGTTGTAGAACAAATAGAAAAAATGATCGAGCATGGATCCTTTCAATCAGGGGAAAAGCTGCCATCCGTACGGGAAATGTGTGAAATGTTTGGAGTAGGCAGGTCGGCAATCCGTGATGCCATTATTACCTTAAAAGGTAAAGGAACGGTCGACATACGACAAGGCGAAGGGACTTATGTTTGTCGATTTGATTCAAGTAAGATTTTTAATAACCATTTGATCATTCCTGAAACAAGTGATGTCCGTGCTTTATTCCAAGTGCGAAAAATATTAGAACCTGGAATTGCTGAAATGACAGCATCAAACAGAACAGATGAACAGCTAGCAGAAATCGAAGCAATATTATCCAACAAAACCACAAATGGCTGGGAAGAAGACTACAACTTTCATATGACCATTGCCAAGGCTTCTAAAAACCAAATTATTTATCAACTCATACAATTCATTTCAACCACTACAAAAAAACACATGAATGACTTTCATCAATTTATCCAAGAAGACCCAAAGCTTGTAGCGAAAATAAATGCACAGCACAAAGAAATTTTTCTGGCCATAAAAGAAACCAACTCAGAGCTTGCCAAGAACAAAATGACCGAGCACCTAGAGTATGTGGAAACCATTTTACAAAAGAGCTTATGGAAGCCAACTTCACAGAAAAGGGAGGAGCCATTTTGATAACCTCAGACTTGAAGGAAGAATTAAAAAAAGTTGTCCCAGAAGAAAGAATTAAAGAAAATCATGAACTAGAAAATATTTTCGGTAACACTGGAAAAGTGATTGTGGCCACTGAGACAGAAGAAGAAATATCTAGTCTTTTAAGATATGCAAATACAAATGGTAAGAAAATATCTGTAATCGGTGGAGGGACTAAAAGGGGCTTCGGAGGGGTAAATGAGGCCGAGGATATCTTGCTTTCATTAGCTAACTATAAAGGAATAATCGAGCACACCGTCGGAGATATGACTTTAACAGTCAAAGCAGGAACCACTCTTAAGGAAATCCAGGATTATTTAGTTGATTTCAATCAGAAGATTTCTTTAGATCCAACATGGCCAGAGGAAGCGACGATTGGTGGAGTGATTGCAGCAAACGATAGTGGGCCGAAACGGCTGGGTTATGGTTCGGCGAGAGATGTCGTTATTGGACTTCGTGTTGTGTACCCAGATGGCAGCGTCATTCGTTCGGGCGGTAAAGTTGTAAAAAATGTTGCAGGTTACGACATGAATAAGCTTTTTATCGGATCGATGGGAACCATTGGAGTTATATCCGAAGTTACTGTGAAGCTACGACCAGTGCCTAAATATGAAAGTCTTGTTCTATTGTCTTTTCCAGATGGCGAGCTCTCCGAGATAAAATCGTTTGTTGTGAGTTTTCTTGATTCTGTAATGGAACCGATTACATTGGAGCTCTTAAATCCATCCTTAGTAGAAAAACTTGTTGGGCAAAAAAGTTATACCCTGGCCATAAGCTTTGAGGATGTGAAGAGTTCTGTCCTTTACCAAGAGGAATTTGTGAATAGAATAAAACCTCCTACGGCGGAGATGAAAATTTTGGAGAGAGCTCTAGCAATGGCTTTTTGGGAGCAGTTCTATCATCTATCACCACGTGCAAGTATGTCAGGTCACCAAACGGAAGCGAGCGTAAAAATTGGCGTTGTGAATCTAGATGTATTGAAGGTCATTCAAAAGGCAGAGCAAATAAGCGATGCCTATAATTTGCATATTGACGCTAATGGTGGTTTGGGGCATGGTCTGTGTCAGGTTCATTTATATGGTGCAAGCGAAGATGTGGAAGGAGCTATTAAAGAACTCCGTGCTTACGCTTCTAGTCTAGGAGGATATGCAACCATTAAGCATCTTCCTCTAGTTCTGCGGCAAAAGGTGAGTGTATGGGGAGAGAGACCTTCTTATTTTTTCCTCGTTGAAGGAATCAAAAAGAAAATTGATCCAAACAAAATCTTAAACCCGAATCGGTTCATAGGAGGGATATAAATTGAGCCTAAGAGAAATGGACGTGAAAGCAACTCCATCGTGTCAAACGAACAGTCTGAGTAATTATTTCTGGAGCGATGCACCTGATGAGAATAAATGGGCTGATTGTGTCCACTGTGGCATGTGCTTAGAAGCCTGTCCAACCTATGAACAAACAGGGCAAGAACAGCATTCACCACGTGGAAGAGTGCACTTAATAAAATCTGTAGCAGAAGGCAAACTTGTAGTGGACGAAGATTTTGCTGATCCAGTTTTTGTTTGTCTAGACTGTCGTGCATGTACAACCGCCTGTCCTGCAGATGTTGATGTCGGTGGCTTAATTGAAGAAGCACGTGGGCAGGTTCGTCAAGCGATGCCGTTAACAGGTTGGAAGGGCGCAGTAAGTAAGGCCATATTAGAGGGCCTATTTCCACATCCAAATCGTCTGCATTCATTGGGAAGTCTACTCAAATTTTATCAAAAGAGTGGATTGCAAAAGGTGGTTCGTAAAACGGGTTTAATTAATGTGATGCCGAATCATTTAGTGGAAATGGAATCGATTATGCCTGAAATCGGTACTCCTGTTCAAAAGAAGTACAAAAACCACGATGTGATCAAGGCGAAGGGTGAGACAAAGAACGAGGTTGCAATGCTGACGGGTTGTATCATGGATGTGATGTTCAGTGATATTAATGAGTCAACAATCAATGTGCTAACGAGAAATGGAAATGATGTCAAAATCCCGAAAAACCAAACATGCTGTGGTGCCCTTCATGTTCATGCTGGAGATCGTGAAACGGGTCGGAAGCTTGCCAAACAAAATATAGAGGCATTCAAGGATGCAGACACCGTTATTGTTAATGCAGCTGGTTGTGGATGCATGCTAAAAGAATATGCCGAACTGTTTCGTGAGGAGCCGGAATGGCATGAAAAGGCTGAAGAATTTTCTAAAAAGGTTGAGGATATCTCTAAATATCTCTATGATACAGGCTACGAAAAACCAAAGGCCGAATTAAACAAGCGCATTACCTATCACGATGCTTGTCACTTAGCCCACGGGCAAGGTGTGCGTGATGAGCCACGAGATTTATTGATTAATATTCCTGGTGTAGAGATGGTTCATATGCCTAATGCAGATCGCTGCTGTGGTAGTGCAGGTGTGTATAACATTACAAATCCTGAAATGGCTGGAGCGGTACTGGGGAGTAAGATGTCCAATGTGCCTGATGAGGTGGAGATGATCTCGATGGGGAACCCGGGCTGCATGCTGCAAATGGCCATCGGCGTTGAAAAATATGGGCGTAATCAAAAAATCGTTCATACCGTGCAATTGCTTGACTGGGCTTACCAAAAAGAAGATGAGAAAGAGAGGGGGAAATGATGGCGAAAAAGGGATTGCAAACATCGAATAAAGATATTATCAATCTAGCAAAAATTGTTGGTGAGAAGGCAATTCTTTATAAACAGCCAGACCTACTCGCCTATGATTGTGATGGTTTTACGATTCATAAGCATTTGCCAAAGTGTGTTGTCTTTCCGAATAGTACGGAAGAAGTGGCTGAAATTGTGAAATATTGTGATGCTAATCAACTGCCATTCCTCGCCCGCGGTGCAGGTACTGGACTAAGCGGAGGAGCAATTCCGTTAAATGGAGAGGTCATTATAAGCTTGGTTAAAATGAAGCGTTTAATTACGGTTGATCTTGAAAATCGACGTGCTGTTGTGGAACCGGGCTTCGTTAATCTGAAACTAACAAACTCGATTGCAAATAAAGGCTATTATTATGCTCCAGATCCCTCCAGTCAGTATGCCTGTACAATCGGGGGGAATGTGGCAGAAAATGCTGGAGGCGCTCACTGTCTAAAATATGGAGTTACGACGAATCATATTTTAGGGCTTGAGGTTATCATGCCAAATGGTGAGATTGTTGAAATCTCTACGAATGGTGTTCCGGATGCGCCTGGTTATGACTTATTGGGTCTACTCACAGGTTCAGAAGGTACTTTAGGAATTGTCACGAAAATCACCGTTCGCATTTTGAAAAATCCAGAAGCGAAGCAAACGGTCCTAGCTTACTTTGATAAGGTTGCTGATGGAAGTCAAGCAGTATCAGATATTATTTCTTCGGGAATTGTTCCTGCTGCTCTAGAAATGATGGATAAGACAGCGATTGAAGGAGTCGAGGCAGCAGCATTTCCAGTCGGACATCCAAAGGATATTGAAGCACTTCTTTTAATCGAAGTGGACGGAATATCTGCTGGCATTGAGGAACAAATCAATCAGATTTTAGAGGTTTGCAAAAAGAGAAATGTTCGAGAGGTAAAGGTAGCTGGAAGTGAGGAAGAACGAGGAAGATGGTGGGCGAACCGAAAAACAGGCTTTGGAGCAATGGGAGCAATCTCTCCAGATTATCTCGTTCAAGATGGGGTCATTCCAAGGAGTAAGCTACCAGAGGTGCTCGCAAGAATCAATCAGATTAGTGAGGAGAGCGGTCTTCGTATCTCAAATATCTTCCATGCAGGCGATGGTAACCTTCATCCACTTGTCCTTTTTGATGCAAGAATACCTGGGGAAACTGAAAAAGCGCTAAAAGCGGGAAGTGCATGTTTGCAGGTATGTGCAGATGTAGGCGGGACGATTACTGGTGAGCATGGTGTTGGAATTGAGAAAAGAGAAGAGATGAGATTTGTTTTTACCGATAGAGAAATTTTAGCACAGACGGATGTTCGAGAAGTTTTTAATCCGAAAAATTTACTAAACGCAGGAAAGCTTTTCCCATCACCAAGTCGTTGTGCTGAAGTGAAAAAAGATTTAAAGGAAGCATTGAAGACCTCGTAAAAAGAGGAACGGAGCGGTGTGAAAGATTTTTTTATATCGCTCTGGTTAAATTTTTTGAAAATTATTGAAAGTAACCGTTTTCCATGATATTATTTTTTTAGATAAATTACGAAACGCTGTTGCGTAATAACAAACAATAAAAATCAAGGAGGAATTTGTCATGACTCAATACGTGAAAATTGGAAATCTACAGGTTGCACAAGAATTGGCTGACTTTATCAATTCTGAGGCACTGCCTGAAAGTCAGGTGGATCAGGAGCAGTTTTGGTTAGGATTTGAGAAATTAATCACTGACCTGGCACCAAAGAATAAAGCGCTATTGGCAAAACGTGATGAGATTCAAGAAAAAATTCATGCTTGGCATAAAGAAAACACAGTCTTTGATTTTGTACAATATAAAAGCTTTCTTGAGGAAATTGGTTATTTAGAGCCGGTAGTAGAGGACTATAAGGTTACAACGGAAAATGTGGATGCCGAAATTGCTGTTCAAGCAGGTCCGCAGCTTGTTGTACCAGTCGATAATGCTCGTTATGCGCTCAATGCGGCCAATGCTCGTTGGGGAAGCCTATATGATGCATTGTATGGTACAGATATTATTAGTGAAGAAGATGGTGCAACTCGTGCAGGAGGCTACAATCCAATTCGAGGAGAAAAGGTCATTCAATTCGCGAGAGAATTTTTGGACCAAGCGGCACCACTGCAAGCTGGTTCGCATAAGGATTCTGAGAAATACACAATTGTTGACGGAAAGTTGGTCATCGTATTGGGTGACGGCACAACTACTGGATTAGAAGATGAATCCAAGCTTGTTGGATATCAAGGCGATGCAACCAATCCATCTGCTGTTTTATTAAAAAATAATGATTTACATTTTGAAATTCAAATCGACCCAACTTCTCCAATCGGAAAAACGGATAAAGCTGGCGTGAAGGACGTAGTACTAGAGGCTGCATTATCTACGATTATGGATTTTGAAGACTCTGTTGCAGCAGTAGATGCTGAGGATAAAACACATGTATACCGGAACTGGCTCGGACTAATGAAGGGGAATTTAACCGCGAGCTTCAAAAAGGGTGATAAAATCCTTACACGTGCGATGAACCCAGACCGCCAATACACATCTCCAACTGGTGAAGAAATTACTCTTAAGGGCCGTTCTCTTATGTTTACTCGTAACGTAGGACATTTGATGACAACGAATGCGATATTAACTGCAGAGGGTGAAGAGATCCCAGAAGGTATTATGGATACTGTATTTTCGAGTTTAATAGGTAAGCATACGTTACTCGGAAATGGCCAATTCCAAAATAGTGAAAAAGGCTCTATCTATATTGTAAAGCCAAAAATGCATGGTTCAGAAGAGGTTGCTTTTGCTAATGAATTATTCGATCGCATTGAAGATTTATTAAGCTTAGAGCGCAACACGCTGAAAATTGGTGTTATGGATGAGGAACGGAGAACAACGATTAATCTTAAAAATGCGATTAGCAAGGTAAAGGAAAGAATCGTTTTCATTAACACTGGTTTCTTAGACCGTACTGGTGATGAGATGCACACTTCTATGGAAGCTGGTCCGATGATTCGTAAAAACGATATGAAAGCAACAAAATGGTTGCAAGGCTATGAAAAGTCCAATGTGAATGTTGGATTATCTGTAGGCTTCCAAGGGCATGCTCAAATCGGTAAAGGAATGTGGGCAATTCCAGACTTAATGGCTGAAATGATTAAGCAAAAAATTGGTCATCCGCAATCTGGAGCAAACACAGCTTGGGTACCATCTCCAACAGCTGCAACACTACATGCACTTCACTATCACCAAGTTAATGTGAAAGAAGTGCAGGCAGAGCTCTTAAAGGATGCTGCATCTACCGATTTAAGAGATGATATTTTACAAATACCTGTGGAGGAAAATCCTACATGGAGCCCTGAGGAAATCCAGCAGGAGCTTGATAATAACGCTCAAGGAATCTTGGGATATGTTGTACGTTGGGTTGAGCAAGGGGTTGGCTGCTCGAAAGTATTGGATATTAATAATATCGGTTTAATGGAAGACAGAGCGACACTTCGTATTTCTAGTCAGCATATGGCAAACTGGCTACACCATGGAATCGTAACAGAGGCTCAAGTATTGGAAACGTTGAAACGTATGGCAAAAGTAGTTGATGAACAAAATGCTTCGGATGCGAACTACCGTCCAATGGCTCGCGACTACGATAATTCAGTTGCCTTCCAAGCGGCTTGCGATCTAGTATTCAAAGGATATGACCAACCAAGCGGATATACGGAGCCAATATTACATCGTCGCCGTGCAGAGTTTAAAGCAAAGGTAGCAGTAGAGAATTAAACTTCTTTATGAGGCTGTCCCAAAAGTATTTAGATACCATTTGGGATAGCTTTTTTAAAAAGCATTTTTTGTAGAGAGTTCATGAAGACACTAATCAAAGTGAGTAAGCAAATAGAGTCCACATGTAGAGTTCATGAAGACACTAATCAAAGTGAGTAAGCAAATAGAGTCCCCATGAAGAGCTCATGAAGACACTAATCAAGGTGATCATACAAATAGAGTCCCCATGAAGAGCTCATGAAGACACTAATCAAGGTGATCACGCAAATAGAGTCCCCATGAAGAGCTCATGAAGACACTAATCAAGGTGATCACGCAAATAGAGTCCGCATGAAGAGCTCATGAAGACACTAATCAAGGTGATCACGCAAATAGAGTCCGCATGAAGAGTTCATGAAGACACTAATCAAGGTGATCATGCAAATAGAGTCCGCATTAAGGGTTCATGAAGACACAGCGAGAGGGATTCTTGAAAAAGTTGTCCTCATGAAAATCTCCCACCAAATATTATTTCGAGAGGAGCAAAAAAGATGAAATTTACTCGCTTTACTTTTGAAGATAAGGAATATACAGGTGTTCTTCACGATGATATCATTAGAGAAATAAAGGGAGATATTTTTACAGAATGGGAGTATACAGGACAAAACTTTGCAGTAGATGAAGTGAAACTTCTTGCTCCATTCGTGCCCAATCAAATTATTGGGATTGGTGCAAACTTCGTTGCAAAAAAGGAAGATTTGCCTAGTGAGCTACCAGAAATTCCAGTCTTTTTCTTTAAACCAACTTCATCCTTTATTGGACCAGAGGATGAGATTGTCATCCCGGAAGGCTGTTCGGAGGTAAAGTTTGAATCAGAGTTAGCGGTTATCATTGGAAAAGAGGCAAAAAATATTTCTGAAGCAGAAGTGTTTGATTATGTCTTCGGTTATACTGTCGGGAATGATGTGACAGCACCGGCCTTTTTCCATGAAGCCGGGCATTGGACAATTGGAAAGTCTTTTGATACGTTTACACCATTAGGTCCAGTCATTGAAACAGAACTCAATCCAAAGGATGTCCGAGTGAAGGCTGTATTGAATGGTTCAGAAAAACAAAATAGTGGAATGGATCTTATGATTATTTCAATTGAAAAAATGATTTCCTATCTTTCTAAGGTTATGACTCTCGTGCCTGGAGATGTCATTTTAACAGGAAGTCCAGTAGGGGCGGAATTTGTTGGGGAACATGATGTGATTGAATGTACGATCGAAGAAATCGGAACATTAAGAAATAAATTCACAGTACCTTCAAGGGAGCTCCAGCGTTAAGACGTGGAGGTGAGCAAGATGGAACGGGATAACATGGTTAAGTCAGTAGGGCGAGCACTAGACATCATAACCCTTGTCAGCGCGAAAAAAGGCGGACTTGGTGTAACGGAGATTGCCAAACACATTGATATCAATAAGAGCTCGGTCTACCGCATTCTAGCAACATTAGCCCAATACGGCTATATTGAACAGGATACAGATACAGGTCGTTATAAGCTCGGGTATAAATTTCTTGATATTAGTTCAAAGCTACTTGAATCGATCGATTTAAGATCGGAAGCAAGACCCTATTTGCTTGAGCTAGAACGTGATACAAATGAGGTCATTCATCTTGTTGTTTGGGATCAAGGTGAGGTTGTCTATATAGAAAAGCTTGAAGGCAACGAAACATTACGGATGCACTCTAAGGTTGGAAAAAGGGCGCCGATGCACTGTACGTCAGTTGGGAAAGCGATACTCGCCCACCTACCGATTAATGTCGTTCTTGAAATCATCGAACGTAAAGGCTTACCAATGCATACTGATAAGACTATTACGGATAAAGATGTATTTCTTCAAGAGTTAATCAAAGTGAAACAAAAAGGCTACGCTCTTGACTTAGAGGAGAATGAATACGGAATTACATGCATTGCCGTTCCGATTTTTGACCATCTTGGAAAAGTAGTTGCCTCAATTAGTATTTCAGGACCAACTATGAGAATGACAGATGAGAGATTAGATGAGCTAAAGGTAAAAATGCTCGCAGCGGGAAAAGAAATTTCTGCAAGATTAGGGTATGTAAATATTGAATAAGTATGAATAAGCCTAGAGGGAAACCTTTAGGTTTATTTTGTTATATATCCCAAAAGTGTTACAAAAAGGCAGTTTTCTCTAATTATTTGAAGTTGGATAAAGAACTTCATTTCTTAGAAAAAGAAAAGGCATAACAAGACATGGGAAATTTAATGCAATGCCTTGTTATACCTTTTTGAATTAAGTTCTTGATATTTCATGATGTATAGGTCGAGAAGCTGGCTTAAGGCAATTGTCTTTTGACTAGCCAGACCTTCCTCTATTCCTGTCCGTATCATTTCTTTTCGCAGTGTCTCGATGACAGTAACTAAATTGCCTTCTTTAACGGGTATCGACATGACTAAAACTCCTTATAAGCTTGAGCGGTTATGATCAAATTTACCACATAATAGACAAGAAATAATCCCTCTACCATTTATCGATAATAAAGGGATTGATTACATATTAATACAGATTTTAACAGACATCTGTGATATTTACTACTCTTAAAGATTATTTTGAAAAAAATGATAACATTTGCGTGAGAATTGCTGTACTTGATTGCAAAGGATGGAGTAGATTGAAGGATGCCGATATGTTACAATACTTTTGGGTATTATATATAGGAAAGTTCTTGCGTCTCTTACGGAAAGAGATACATAAAGGAGTGAAAAAATGTTTTCTAACATTGGAATTCCAGGTTTGATATTAATTCTAGTTCTTGCTCTTATTATTTTTGGACCTAAGAAGCTTCCTGAAATTGGTCGCGCGGTCGGTCAATCCCTGAAGGAGTTTAAAAACTCGACTAAAGGGATTATTGAAGACGATAAAATAGAAGAAGATAAGATAAAGAAATAATCGAAAATCCATATTAATTAATCAAAAGTCCGATTCTTAAATGAATTGGATTTTTTTAATCTATTAAACCATTAAATTTCTCGTCAAATTTCGACTTTCTTCTATTTATATGTCCATTTAAAAATTATAGGACACTTCATTACTAAAGACACACAATTAGTAGTCTCTTACTATGATCAAAAGGTTCACCGAAACAAAACGAAATTTATACCTAGTTCATTTTCATTATTTTTCGAAAATGAGGTTTTATGAAACCTTTTCGTGGGGTAATACGTCTATTCAGTATGTAAAATTATCTAATCGGTCACCCTCTTGACAATTCCTTAAAAAGGAGTATATTAGTATCTTGTGTTCATGCTATTTTGGATGGAAAACTTTAAAGTAATTTAATTGATTTCACAACATGTCCAATATTTTTTTAATAATTTGTCTTAGCTTTTCATATATTGTTCATATTTAACAGTTATGCTAGATACTAGCTTGATTGGTTCTAATCGTATCTTTCAATTATTTTGTAAAGAAGTATAATAGGTTACTAGAAGGCAGGTGCAACAAATCATGAAAAACACTTTACAAAGCCAATTAAACGTTTCTCAAAAATATATCGTATTCTTTATTTTAGCTGTCGTATCACTTTGGCTAAAATCATATATCATTCAATTAACACAATTTGAATTAGGTATTGAAAATACTCTACAAAAATTCTTATTATTTATGAATCCACTCGGTTCTTCCTTATTATTTTTAGGATTTGCGTTTTTCTTTAAGGGAAGAAGAAAATATATTGCTTTAATGCTCATTGATTTTATCTTATCGTTCCTTTTATTTGCGAACGTGGTATATTATCGATTCTTTAACGATTTCATTACATTGCCAACTTTATTCCAAACACAAAACTTTGGTGATGTAAGTGGAAGTGTTGTTACTTTATTAAAACCATATGATTTCTTATTCTTTGTAGATAATGTGATTCTTATTGCATTACTTGTATTTAAAGTTGTTAAAATTGAATTTAAAGATATGAGCCGTCGCAAAATTGCTGCTGTTCTATCTTTAGCATTAGGATTCTCAAGCTTGAACTTAGCTTTAGCTGAATCCGATCGTCCAGAGCTTTTAACAAGAGGGTTTGACCGTAATTACATTGTGAAATATTTAGGAATGTACAATTATACAATTTATGATGCTGTTCAAAGTACAAAGGCATCTGCACAAAGGGTTATGGCAGATAGTAGTGACGTGACAGAAGTTGTGAACTTTACAAAATCAAATTATGCACAGCCAAATCCGGAGTATTTTGGAATTGGTGAAGGAATGAACGTCATTTACCTTCATCTTGAATCCATTCAAACATTCTTAATGGATTATCAGTTAAATGGTGAAGAGGTTACGCCATTCCTAAACTCATTAATAAGAGATCAAAATACGGTTTACTTTGATAACTTCTTCCATCAGACTGCTCAAGGTAAAACATCTGATGCAGAATTTATGATTGAAAACTCATTGTATGGCTTATCACAAGGGTCAGCCTTTACAACAAAAGGTGTAAATACGTACCAAGCTGCTCCTGCAATTTTGGGACAAAAAGGGTATACTTCAGCGGTATTCCACGGCAACTCAGGAAGCTTCTGGAATAGAAATGAGATTTATAAGTCATTCGGTTATGACAAATTCTTCGACATTAGCTATTATGATACTGAAGAAGAACAAATGGCGGAATATGGTTTGATGGATAAACCATTCTTTGCTCAATCAGCTGAGTTATTAAAAACTGTACCACAGCCGTTCTATACGAAGTTTATTACTGTATCAAATCACTATCCTTATGCGATGAATCAAGATGAAGCAACGATTGCACCGCATACAACTGGTGATAAATCAGTCGATAATTACTTCCAGACGGCACGATATGCAGACGAAGCTTTAAAGCAATTCTTTGAGGATTTAAAGGCCGCTGGTCTATATGATAACTCCATCATCATCATGTATGGTGACCATTATGGTATCTCTCAAAACCATGATAAGGCGATGGAAAAAGTACTTGGTAAAGAGCTTTCTACTTTTGACAGTGCAGCTGGTCTGCAACGTGTGCCACTATATATCCGTGTACCAGGTATGGAAGGCGGAGTGAGCCATGAATTCGGTGGTCAAATCGATATTTTACCAACATTAATGCATTTATTAGGAATTGATACGAAAGAATATATCCAATTTGGTACAGACTTATTATCTGAGGAGCATGATTCACTTGTTCCATTCCGAAATGGTGACTTTGTCAGCCCAACCGTTACTTCTGTTGGTGGTAAGTTCTATGATTCCAATACAGGTGAACTAATTACCGAAGAACAAGAAGCTGAAGCACTTAAATTCCAGGAAATCGTTGAGTACAAATTACATCTTTCTGACAATGTTGTGAATGGTGATTTATTACGTTTCTATGAACCAAATGGCTTCACACCAATTGATCGTTCTAAGTATGAATACAATACAACAGATGACAATGATAAAAAGTCATCTGAAGAGTAATATAAAAAGCAATATTAAAGAGGCCAATCAGAAAACACTCTGATTGGCCTCTTTTTTTGTTGGTTCTCCTTGTTTTTCGACTTCATTTGACAAAATCCCCGAAATTCCTTGCTTTACATTCTTTCTAAATCCCGAACGAAAAATTACCAATTTACGCCAATCGAACTAGTTCTTTTTAGGATATTAGTACCGTAATTAGTACCAGATACTAATGAATTGAAACATAATTGTAATATTATTAACATCATTCTGTTACGATAGACTGATATAGTACTAGATGAGAAAAATGTTTTTTTTACATGAATTTTGTCACTTAAACGAATAAATACGAGAATTGTAATTTTATAGAATAATGGCTAGTTACATATCTACATGAACTTGTCGAAAACAAGAAGGTCGGAGGAAATAGAACGATGAAAAAGAAACTTATAGCTCTGAATACATCAATCATCCTAGGCGTTGGGAGTTTTATTGCAATCCCTTCAGTCAGTGCAAACTACTCTACACAAATTCAACAAGTCCAAAAAGATATCGATGCAACTGAAAGCAAATTAGCTGCAGTAGAAGATAAAATCAAAAAAATGGATGAAGCCATCCAAGATAACAATGCGTTAATTACGAAAACAGAATCTGAAATAACAACAACACAGGCAGAAATCAAAAAGCTTGAAGAAGAAATTGCTGTGTTAAATGATACAATTGCTAAAAGAACAGAAATTTTAGCAAAACGTGCTCAATCTTTCCAAGAATCTGGTGGAAAAGTGAGTTATATTGAAGTACTTCTTGGTTCAGAAGATTTTAGTGATTTTATCGATCGTGTATTTGCAGTTTCTCAAATTGCAAGTGCTGATAGTGATCTTATAAAGCAACATGAGTTAGACAAAGCAGCAGTTGTTGAAAAACAAGCTGCAGTTGACGAAAAACTTAACGAGTTAACTGAGAAAAAAGAAGAGCTTGAAGGTATGAAAGCTCAAATGTTAGAACAAAAGCAACAAAATGATGAGCTGAAAAAATCTTTAGAAGAAGCACAAAAAGGTAATAATGCGAAGCTAAATGAATTAGAAGCTCAATTTGAAGCTGAACAAGAGGCTCAAAGAGAAGCACAAAGAACGGCATATAGTTCAAACGATTCTAGTAAAGAATCTACTCAATCAAGTGGTGGTAAGGTAGCTTATACTGCACCAGCAAATGATGGTAGCCTAAGTACAATTTTAAATGCTGGATATAAATACATTGGTAATTCTGTTTATGTATTTGGTGGAGGAAGAACTGCTTATGACGTAGCAAACGGTAGATTTGATTGCTCTGGTTTCGTTAGCTGGGCATTTAGACAAGCTGGTATCAATATCGGTTCTAGCACAAGCGCATTAAGAGGACAAGGTACAAAGGTTTCTTATAGCGAAGCTCGCCCAGGAGATTTAGTATTCTTTGACACATACAAGAAAGATGGCCATGTTGGTATCTACCTTGGTGGTGGGAAATTCATCGGTTCTCAATCTTCTACAGGTGTTGCGATTGCAAACATGAATTCTGGTTACTATAAATCACACTTCAGCGGACATGTAAGACGTGTTGCTAACTTTTAATTAATAATTATGAAGGCTTATCTCTGTAATGGGGATAAGTCTTTTTGTTTATCAATTTTAGAATTAGATTCAAACAGAATTGTACACATCTTTTCAAAACGTTCATATTCCTTTTGAGGTTTTCATAAAATGGACAAGGGAAGATGTCCAATTGGGAGGGAACAAAATGAAGGATATTCGGTTAAAATTAAAGGTCCCATCTGTCTAAGATGAAAAAAATAATAATGATCTATTTCTTTTTGCTAATAGGGGCCATCGTTCAAGGGATGGCCATGTCGATCTTTTTGTTTCCTCATTCTATACCTTCCGGAGGGGCGGCTGGTCTTGCCATCCTCGTGAATCATTGGTTTCATTTCCCCCTTGGTTTTTCCTTATGGCTAGCAAATGTCGTGTTTTTGGTCTTTGCCTTGAAGTATTTCGGCTATACGTGGACATTTCGAACGATTCTTGCGGTTGCTACAACATCAACAACCGTTAGTCTTTTTTCGATAAAATATCTGACCGTCCCACATGTGAATATTATATTGGATATTGTGGCAGGAGCGATTCTTTTTGGAATTGGTGTAGGAATCCTCATCAGAGCTGGTGCATCCAGTGGTGGGATGGTTATTCCGGCTTTAATGATTGCCACCTATAAAAAATGGAGTCCTGGAAAAGTCATGATGGCAATAAATCTATGCATTTTCTTATTAACGTCAATTGTGATTGATTATAAAATCGTCATCTATGCAATCATATGTCAATTGATTTCAACGAATATTATCGATTTCATTTATGAACTCAAGTTTCATCCCAGCCATTTTTTAACGCCTAGTTGGAGAAAAAAATAAACACCGCTAAAATTTAAATGAGACAAGTTCGTTGTTTAAGAACGTAACTTGATTCATTTGATTAATATGGCCATATTGATAGTAAGAAGATAAGGCTCTAATCCAAGAACCGTGGCCAAAGGCGAGAATATTAGTAGCCTCTTTATACTTTTCAAGAAATGAGATGATTCGTTTTTCGAGATTAAGCAAGCTTTCTCCAATCACCAACTCTCGTGGATTCTCACTCCATAAACTGCCGTACTCCATTATGAGATCTTCCTTTGAGCGGCCCTCAAAAGGACCAAAGTCTAACTCATCTAGAAGGGGTTCGGGCAAAGCTTTATATCCATATAATTGTGCAGTTTGCTGTGTTCGGAGCAACGTACTACATAATACAAATTCATATGACTTTTGTTCTAAAAGGCGTAGATTGGTTTCGATTTTGTTTTTATCGTCTTCTGTAATAGACAAAATCGGAATATCTCTTTTTCCTTGAAGCTTAGCCTGGAGATTCCATTCTGTAGGGAGATGTCTTATAAGAGTAATTTCCATTCCTGTTCCTCCAGAAAAAATGTTTCACTTCTTAAGCCTTGGCGTTGGGTCTCTAAAATAAGTGTATCTGTAAGCTTAACATTCCCTAGGTTCACATTCGTTCCAACTTCATTGATGAAAAACATTTGATGTTTTGGGGTAGGAGCTTCAAATATGATTTTTCGACAGTCTAAGCCCTTTATGAGCTCTTGGATTAGGTCTGATTTAATGGTTCCATTTTGATCGTAAATCCCAGCTGTGCCAGAGTCTCTTCCCTCGGTAATCACATATTTACAGCCTGCATCGAGTAAAAGTTCGATCTCCGCTCTCCACTCTGAAATCGGCATCTCCTGAGTCGAATCCTTTGAACCAACCTCTGCTATTACGTAAAAATAGTCTTTCGCTTTTGAAATGATTTGAAGTCTTTCCTCAAGAGATATATCCAAGGTTCCGTTGGATACCTCTAACCATTCGATCCCTAATTTTTTCAACCAAGCAAAATACTCAGTCAGTTTTTGTTGCAGATAGCATTTTTCAAATAATGTTCCTCCACAGTACGGTTTAATGCCATACGTCTGATATAGGGCGATTTTTTGACTTATATTAGGTGTTACATAAGCTGAGCCAATGCCTAATTTTGCAATATCGATGAATGAATGATAGTCCTTAAGTAAATGCTCTAATTCCCCAATCGGGGTTCCAAAATCGACAATCGAGGTCAAACCATAGCTTCTATTTCCAGTTGTTCTTTTCGGTAATTCCAAAAAATCCATAAGGATCGCTCCTCTGCTAATTTTAAAATAGCCTATTCAAAAATTGGGTGAATGTGTATGTAATGGGCTTTTTCCATTGAAATAAAGCAACAGGTCATAACACAAAGTTGAATAATCTTCCTTGTGGATTCAAACAATAATATAGGTTGAAGTACAGCTATAGGGGGTTTGATCCATGGCAAAGCAAAAGCATAAAGGGATGACGATTTTCGCTATTGGTTCTATCCCGCTCATTCTTGTATTGGGGAATTCCATGCTTATTCCAATATTGCCGAAAATGAAAACAGAACTAGATATATCACAATTTAAGGTTAGCCTCATTATCTCTGTGTTTTCAATTGCAGCGGCAATTGCCATTCCGATTTTAGGATATTTATCGGATCGATTTTCGCGGAAGGCCATTATCATTCCGGCGCTTATTTTATATGGAAGTGGTGGTCTTTTAGCTGGGGCTGCAGCAGCATGGTTTTCTAACTCTTATATATGGATTATGGCCGGCAGAATTATGCAAGGGCTTGGAGCCGCAGGAACAGCACCGATTGCCATGGCATTAACAGGAGACTTGTTTAAAGGGGCAGAGCAGAGTAAAGTGTTAGGCTTAGTCGAAGCCTCAAATGGATTTGGTAAAGTTATCAGTCCATTAATCGGCTCACTATTTGCACTTTTATTTTGGTATGCGGCATTTTTTGCTTTCCCTATTTTTTGTTTTCTGTCCCTTTTATTAACGATCTTTTTTATTAAGGAGAAGAAAGCAAAAAAAGAGCCACCTCCTGTTGGTACTTATGTGAAAGGTTTAGTATCTGTTTTTAAAACCGAAGGGCGTTGGCTATTTGTCGCATATTTAACAGGGGCAACTTGCTTGTTCACATTGTTTGGAATCTTGTTCTATATATCCGATATTCTCGAAAAAGATTATCAAATTGATGGGGTTTTAAAAGGTGGAATTTTAGCGATTCCCTTATTATTTATGACCACTACATCCTATATTACCGGTAGTAAAATCGGTAAAAAAATGAAGCTGATGAAGAGGCTTATTGTTTTAGGATTACTGTTAATGACGATTTCTTTTTCGAGTCTAGTTTTGTTCAAAAACTTAGTCCCATTTTTCGCGGTGCTTGCCATTAGTAGTGTTGGAACAGGACTTGTACTTCCGTGTATCAACAGTTTTATTACAGGCTCGGTACCAACTGATAGGCGTGGGTTTGTCACGTCGTTGTATGGATCTGTTCGCTTTCTCGGCGTGGCAGTTGGACCGCCTGTTTATAGTACGTTGATGGACTGGTCTCGAACGGGGATGTTTTTAACGACGGCAGGATTAACCTTATTCGTTGCTTTATTGTCACTTATCTTTATAAAAGTGAGTAAAAAGGAACCAGCCAAAGAAAAAAATAGCGACACCTTATTTGAAAAACTACAGTTTACTTGAGAAATGGCCTATTCACGACTGGGTATGAAAAAATCAAAAAGCCTTTCTTAAAAGGAGAAGACACATATGCAGATTTATTTTTCACCAGAGGTTATTACCCCTGAGTTTCAAGTTTTGAATATCGTTGATTCATCAAATAAGGCCGTAGGCAATATAGCACTCTTATTCGATGAAAAAAAGCTGTATGTTTATGGAATTTTAGAGGAAGAGGGGGTTAGCTTAGATTTTAAGGACTTAGTGAAACCTTATTTAAAAGGATTAGCGAAAGCGAGGGAAGGTATCGATATTTTCTCTTGTTTATATGTAGGCTGTAAGAAAATTGAATTGAAGGATGAAGAGGAGGAATAGTCCATCTTAATTCCAATCCAGTTGTAACAAGGCGCATGACCCATTCATAAATTAGTGTATGAATTGAAAGTTTGGAGCGAGCGCTAAATGAGTATTGGAATAATAGTGATGGGACTACTCGTAGGATTTATGGTTGGGTTAACAGGTGTTGGAGGAGCAGCATTATTAACCCCGATTTTGGTTCTTTTAGGGATAAGTCCTTCGATTGCCGTGGGTACTGATTTGGCATATAACGCGATCACAAAATTTTTCGGCTCTATGCAACATTGGCGGCAAAAGACAATTAATATAATACTGGTTAAGTATCTTGCCATCGGAAGTATTCCAAGTGCGATCTGTGCAGTTGGTGTTCTCCATTTATTCAATGCTTTTTTTCATAATCAAGAAGAGGTCATCAAGCATGCCTTAGGCTATGTTCTTATAATTGTTGCACTCACGACTCTAATCAAAACCTTTATGAAAGAAAGATTCCAATGGAATCGATGGCAAGTAAAGCCTTTAGAAGATAAAAGAGCTCTTACGATTGGTATTGGTGCTGTTCTTGGTTTTATTGTAGGACTGACATCGATTGGGTCGGGTTCTTTGTTTGCATTACTGATGTTGTTGATGTATAAATTAACTCCTTCTGAGCTCGTTGGAACTGACATCGCTCATGCTTTTCTTTTAGTCACGGTTGCTGGCCTCCTCCATGCTGGCATTGGACATGTGGATTATGCGTTAATGTTTAATCTCCTCGTAGGCTCGATTCCCGGTGTTACGATTGGAAGTAGCCTCTCTTCAAAGTTTCCCGCAAAACCTCTCCGGACGATTTTGGCAGTTATGATTTTCCTCAGTGGAATAACACTTCTATAATTTATGTAAAAAGGGGGACCTTGCTTTCCTCTTCTTTTTTTGCATGTTTCATTCTGAAATATCACCGAATAAATAATCGAAATTGCTTCTCTATTCCTTCATTTTCTACTAGAATAAAACGAGAGCGTTTATGAAAGAGTTTGTGGGGGTTGGAGTATGAGGACGGATATTTTGCAAACGATTGTTACTTGTATGGCAACGCATGAAGAAATGGCTAACATCCAGAAAATACAAACTGAACATCGTATAAAGCTCGTGGATTCTTGGGGCATAAAAGAGGGAAGTCGAGTTCTTGAAATCGGTTGTGGTCAAGGAGACACGACAGCAGTCTTGGCCTACTTTGTTGGGGAAACAGGATTTGTCCAAGGAATAGATGTGGCTTCAGGTGATTACGGTGCTCCGATTACCCTTGGAGATTCATTAGACTTCTTAAAGCAATCGAAGCTAGGAAAACAAATTAAGGTCAATTTAGAAACGGATATTTTATCTGGTGATTTTGATTACCCAGAGAATTCCTTTGATTATATTGTTTTTTCCCAGTGTTCCTGGTACGTATCTTCCTTTGAAGAGCTTCAACGGATCATGGAAAAAGTGAAAAGATGGGGAAAGCAGCTCTGTTTTGCTGAGTGGGATGCAAGAGTCAAATTGATTGAGCAGTATCCGCATCTCTTGTCGATTCAAATTCAAGCTCAGTATGAGGCATTTAAGCAGGACAGTGATTCGAATGTAAGAACTCTTTTTACACCGACTGATCTAAAAAGAATCGTTGAGAATGCAGGATGGAATGTTATAAAAGAGGAAATAATCGATTCACCTGAACTGCAAGATGGCGTATGGGAAATTGATAAAGTCGTCACGGACATAGAATTTGAGCTTGAGAAAACGAGGGATATGCCTGTGAAAATGAAGGAGCTTATTGAATCCGAAGTGAAGCTATTACAGGAGTTTGTGGAATCGAATGATGTAAAGCCACTTTCGGTTTATTCTTTTACAGCGGTTTGAGGATGCCTTAAGTCACAAATCTTATTTTTAATCGGGGCAGTTTCTGATAAACTATCCTAAGTAGGTAAATTGTAAACTAAAGGAGATTCAAATGGAAAATTGGTTAATGGATATCATGAGTGAATACGGGTATATAGGAATTCTCCTACTCATTGCCCTCGAAAATATTTTTCCACCCATCCCTTCAGAGGTTATTTTAACATTTGGTGGTTATTTAACAACGCAGACGGATCTGACGATAGTTGGTGTTGTTATCGCTTCAACAATTGGTTCGATCATTGGTGCGGTCGTATTATATGTTTTAGGACTTCAACTAGATGTGGAACGACTTGAAAAAATTGTGGACAAGTGGGGACGTATCCTCCGCGTGACAAAGGAGGATATACATAAAGCGGATGCTTGGTTTGATAAATATGGACCGTGGACGGTATTTTTCTGTCGTTTTATCCCATTAATTCGGAGTTTGATTTCGATTCCTGCTGGGATGTCCCACATGAATTTTTGGGTGTTTCTATTATTTACTTCGGTAGGTACGATGATTTGGAATATTGTCCTAGTATGCTTAGGGGCAAAACTAGGAGAATCATGGGATATTATCGTTGAAAAAATGGATGTCTACTCCAATGTGGTCTATGCTTTAATCGTCATTGCTTTTATTGCGGTGGTAGTATGGTTTATTAAGAGAAAAAGATAGAAAAAAAGCGAGGATCTGCACAAGATGTGCTAGTTACCTCGCTTTTTGTGTTTAGGATTATAGTTTAGACGAATTCATCAATTTATCAGCGGATGATGCAATCAAATCTAAGGAATTGTTGAACTCTGTAAGGCTTGATGTATGCTCTTCTACCATTGTCACAATCTCATGAATAGAAGAGTTATTTCCGTTAATAGCCGCATTCACTTTTTCTAAATACTCGATAATGCTTACAGAAGACTCTTTACTTTGATCAGCCATTCTTCTAATTTCATTCGCAACGACAGAGAATCCTTTTCCGTATTCACCAGCTCTTGCTGCTTCAATTGCTGCATTCAAACCTAAGATTTTTGATTGATTCGCAATCTCTTGAACCGATTTAATCACCTGGTAAGCGTCTTCGATCATTTTTGAAATATTTTCTGAATCCGCAGAGATTGCTTGGATTTTTTCTGAAATCGTATTCGATACATTCGATAATTGTTCAGATGTGGCTGACATCTCTTCTGAAGCCACGGAGAGTTCTGAAGCAATATTTCGCAGACTCTCGATTTTTTCAGTTGAAGTTGTTGTAATAAGCAAACCAACTATTTCACGGTTATCGATGATTGGGTTCCAAGTGACAATAAACGGAAGTCCGAATTCGTTGTCAGCACCAAATTCAGCTTTGTTCACCTTCCCAGTTCTTAAGCACTCCTCTAAAAGGGGATTAGGAGGCATAGAATCAAGACGCGTGCCAGCTGGAATATTAGTGGTATCAAAGCTAGCTTTCACCTGTACGAGAATTTTTTCTCTATCTGTTACTAAAATAGAAGTAGGTTCGGAAAAAGACCTTTGAATCGTTTCTGCATTATCTAGAAGCCCTTGTAATTTCTGTGACATAAATCCACCAATCTCTCAATGTTTTTAAGTAAATTATACAATAGGGAATGGTTGTAGTAAGATACAATTTATTTGGTAATTATTGTAGATTAATTTTCATTTTGATTTACTCAGTTTAAAAAAAGTGGCCGACACAGTAATGTCAGCCACTTTCATATTTACGATTATAGTTTAGAAGAACTCATTAATTTATCAGCAGATGCTGCGATTAGGTCTAAGGAATTATTAAATTCTCCGAGGCTTGAGGTATGCTCTTCTACCATTGTCACAATCTCATGAATAGAAGAGTTATTTCCGTTAATAGCCGCATTCACTTTTTCTAAATACTCGATAATGCTTACAGAAGACTCTTTACTTTGATCAGCCATTCTTCTAATTTCATTCGCAACGACAGAGAATCCTTTTCCATATTCACCAGCTCTTGCTGCTTCGATCGCTGCATTCAAACCTAAGATTTTTGATTGGTTGGCAATCTCTTGAACCGATTTAATCACCTGGTAAGCGTCTTCGATCATTTTTGAAATATTTTCTGAATCCGCAGAGATTGCCTGGATTTTTTCTGAAATCGTATTCGATACATTCGATAATTGTTCAGAAGTTGCAGCCATTTCTTCTGAAGCGACAGAAAGCTCAGTAGCAACACTACGCAATGTATCAATTTTTTCTGTAGATGTGGTAATGATAAGTAAGCCAACTACTTCATGATTATCCATAATAGGATTAAAGGTAACAATACATGAAATACCTATACCTTGGTCAGCTCCAAATTCGACACGATTAACCTTGCCATTTTTTAATGAATCTGTGATTAGTGGGCTCTCCATCTTTGCAAGTGGGATTCCAATTGGAATATTTGTGGTATCAAACTCTGCTTTCACTTGGGCAACAATTTTTTCAGTATCCGTTACAGTAATTGTAGTTGGTTCCGCAAATGATCTTTGAATCGTTTCTAAATTATCTAAAATCCCTTGTAATTTCTGTGACATAAGACCAAGATTCCCCCATAGTTTTTTAGTAAATTATACTACAAAAATTACAAAAATAGGTTTAATTTTAATGAAAATGATGCAGATTCAATTATGTGGGGAAACTAATAGGAAGGTAGAAATCGTGGAGAAAGGGTTGGCAATAAAAATGAAAGGTGAGGCTCTAAGGTTCATTTTGGTTGGAATAGTAAATACCCTTCATTATTATCTGTGGTATTTACTATTTTCAGAAGTGGTAGGATTCCAGTATTTAATTGGGCATTGGATGGCTTTCTGCATCAGTATGGTGGGTTCTTTTTATCTAAACACGTATTTTACATACCGCACAAAACCAAGCTGGAAAAAATTCTTCCAATTTCCCATCACATATGTAGTAAACATCGCAATCTCTACAGGGGCACTTTATGCCTTAAGAGAATGGGTTCAACTTGATAATAGGGTAGCTCCACTCATCGCAACTGGAATTGCAATTCCGTTTACATTTGTTATATCGAGGAGGGTTTTGAAGGGCGGAGTGTAAGGTTAGGTTGCGCAAGCCCTCCTATTGTTCAATATCAAAATGCTCCTCAATGAATGCTTTTTCTTCTTCGGTAGATAAGATACCAGTTGCTTTACCAATCGTTCCATTCTGTAAATCCCAAATTTGATTATGGTCATGGTCGACTTGAGAAAAGTCGTTATTGCCCCAGCGCTCAAGAATATCTAAATAAATGCTCGCATACTCGTACTTGTCCCTATTTTTTTCAACGATTGTTTTCAATCGCTTTACCCGTTCAGCAGTTAGCGGAATAAATCCCCATTTCTCTTCAGCGCGGACTTTTTGATGGGACATACCATGAATAGCATCTTTTATTGCTTCTTCACTCATATCCATTGGTAATTCTTCTTCAACTGGTTCCCCATCTGTCTCAATAATCTCGATGACCTTTTCACCATCTACCACGTTTTGCGATGTAGTTTCTTGGATTTGAACAGAATCTTTGGATAATGACTTATATGTAAAAAATGCGACAATTCCAAGTATGATCGCAATAGATATGGAACCAACCATAATGAATATAAACTTTTTCATAATATCAATCCTCCTTTGGCGAAGTGCTTGAAGATTTGAAATTAGTGTTGTTATTATCTAGAAAACTAGCAGAATACTTTTCCATAATTTAACTGTTAATAATAGTATTATCTCCTACTGAATATATGCATTCAAGTAAAACGCTATACGGTCGGGAGGGAAAATTAGGATATAAGCATTAAGTGTGGGCATATATAAATTTTCTAATAATTGATATTTATAAAATGATTAGAACTTCTTTTTAAATCATTGTCGTATCTTTTTGGATGTTATAAAATGAGCAAATCACAAAAATGTTCCTTGTATAATATCAGTTGAACGGTCTGATAGTTTCTACCCGGCAGCCAAAATTGCTGGACTACAGGGAAGTATGAATAAATAAGAATGAAACATGCAGACTATTCCCATGGATACTAGTTATTATGAATGACTGTATCAATTAAATAGGATACTCGCCACTCTTACTTTTTTCATGCTTTTCGCCTGTAGCTGGGGAAAATGAAAAGGACTTCTTATGCGAGGCATTCTATTTTAGGGAGTGGTTTACATGTTTTTTTTAATGAATATTTTAGGAATTCTAATTGTCTTTGGTCTCGTGTTTCTTTGTTCTCCTAATAAGAGAAACATTAAATGGCGTCCAATTATAAGTTTAATTGTAGTGGAATTACTTATTACTTGGTTTATGCTTGGCACCAAAATTGGGGTATGGGTCATTAATCAAATTGCATCATTTTTTACTTTTCTTATATCCAGTGCAAACGAAGGCATAGCATTTGCTTTCCCATCCATAATGGCAAATCCTACGGTGGACTTTTTCTTTAGTGCTTTAATGCCGATTATTTTTATCATCACCTTTTTCGATATCTTGAGCTATTTTGGTATTCTAACTTGGATTATTGATAAGGTTGGTTGGGTTATTTCAAAAGTTTCAGGATTACCGAAGCTAGAAAGCTTCTTTTCATTGCAAATGATGTTCCTTGGAAATACAGAGGCTCTGGCTGTTATTCGCCAGCAACTTTCTGTATTAAAAGAAAATCGATTACTTACGTTTGGAATCATGAGCATGAGCAGTATTAGTGGTTCGATTATTGGAGCTTATCTAACCATGGTTCCTGGGGAGTATGTATTTGCAGCGATTCCATTAAACTGTTTAAATGCTTTACTTCTTGCAAGTGTATTAAACCCTATCGAAGTTACGAAAGAAGAAGATATCGTTTACGTCCCATCTAAAGAAGAACGAAAGGATTTCTTCTCTACGATTTCCAATAGTATGCTTGTTGGGATGAATATGATTATTGTTATTTTAGCAATGGTTGTTGGATATGTGGCATTAACTGCGTGTCTTAATGGAATATTAGGATTCTTTGTAGATGGACTTACTGTTCAAAAGATATTCTCAATTATTTTCAGTCCGTTTGCTTTCCTTCTTGGATTGTCTGGACAAGATGCGTTGTACGTAGCTCAGCTTATGGGAATTAAATTAGCTACGAATGAATTTGTAGCTATGATGGATCTAAAAGAACAGATTCCTACCTTAGCACCACATACGGTGGCTGTCGCTACAACTTTCTTAACGTCATTCGCTAATTTTAGTACAGTCGGCATGATTTACGGGGCCATCAGTTCAATCATGGGAGAAGAAAAATCTCGTATCATAGGGAAAAATGTTTGGCGACTATTAGTTAGTGGGATTGCTGTTTCATTGTTGAGTGCAATGTTTGTTGGATTGTTTATTTGGTAGTATAAGAAAAACCCTAGCGTTAGTCGCAAGGGTTTTCTTTTATGGAGAATAGGGGGCTCGAACCCCTGACCTTTTGGCTGCCAGCCAAACGCTCTCCCAGCTGAGCTAATCCCCCAAATGAAGTGTTACAAAGCTAATTATAAGCGAGCTCCGTAAAAAATCAAGAGGGAATTACATAATATTCAGTTTTCGAAAAGATACATTTTACAAACTTTCAATTTCTACAGTGCGAACACCTTCGAGCTTAGAGACAGTATAATAAACATCAGTCGTTAATCGTTTTTGATTGACAGTTACCCGCAATTGAACAAGATGGTCATCATTTTCTAAATCTTTGATTCTTATATTCTTAATTGAAATTTTTTCTTCATTAAGAGCAGTTATAATTGTAACAATTTTATCCTTGTCCTTGATATGAAGCTGTAATTTGATTTCTTTCTCTCTTAATTTTCGTGGCCCGATTAAACTCACAATATAAGGGACAATTTCCACACTGATAATTAAGAAAGCAACTCCAGCAGCAGCTTCGAAATAAAAACCTGCTCCAACGGCAATGCCAATTCCAGCGGCTCCCCAAATTAAGGCAGCTGTGGTTAATCCGGAAATGCTATCATTTCCTCTTCGTAAAATAACTCCTGCCCCAAGAAAACCGATTCCAGAAATAATTTGAGCGGCAAGTCGTAAAGGATCCATTGTTATATTAATATCGGGTCGCGTTGGAACCATATAAGCTGATTCGATTGATACAATGGTTAATAAGCAACTTACAATGGAAATAACTAAACATGTTTTTAATCCAACGGGTTTTCTTTTTAATTCCCTTTCTAATCCGATGATTAGACCAAGGAAGGCTGTTATGCCAAGTTTTATGAGCATTTCGATTTCCAATTCAGACATAGGACCATACACACCTTTATGTAAAAATAAATTAACTTAGAGCAATCTTACCCTATTTTAGAAAAAATCTAGTAGTCATTAGGGAAAAAAAGGATGTAAAATATTTTTATGCAGTTCAAATAGGAGTTGAAAGCAATGGGGCCCAAAATGAACCCTTATCTGGCACTGGCAATTGGTGTTTTATCAGTGTCCACATCTGCAATTTTTGTAAAAATGTCGTCAGCTCCTTCTGGTGTTATCGCATTTTACAGATTGTTTTTTTCTGTAATCATTATGTTACCAATGTTTTTATTAAAGTATGTTAAGGAGCTTCGTCTTATTACGAGACGAGATTGGATCTTTTCTATCATCGGTGGTGTATTCTTAGCGTTCCATTTCATCCTTTGGTTTGAGTCGCTAAATTACACTTCTGTTGCTAGCTCCACCGTTTTAGTCACATTACAACCACTGTTCGCTTTTGTCGGTACATATTTCTTTTTCAAAGAAAAATTTTCAATAAAAGCTATTCTGTGCGGTATTTTGGCTATTGTGGGGAGTTTTATCATTAGCTGGGGTGATTTTCGAATAAGTGGTTCAGCGCTATTCGGTGATATTCTTGCACTAATCGCTTGTGCTTTAATTACAGCCTACTTAATGTTTGGACAAACTGTTAGAAAAAGACTCAGTCTTATCACTTATACATTTGTTGTCTATAGTGTCAGTAGCTTAACACTTTTGGTTTATGTTTTAGTAAAAAATGAACCACTGGTTCCTTATCCTACTGCTGATTGGATTTATTTTCTTTTGTTAGCGGTTGTTCCAACTTTATTTGGACATTCATTATTCAATTGGTCAGTCAAATGGTTGAGTGCTTCGGTAATTTCAATGGCGATCTTATTAGAGCCAATAGGAGCAACTGTACTTGCTTACTACCTATTAAATGAAACACTCACCCAATCCCAAGTGGTGGGAGGGCTCATCGTGATGGGGGCGTTAACGATTTTTCTATTAGAAGGAAAAATGGTAAAGAGCAGAGTGAAACTAGAAAATTAGATGGAAACTATCTTTTATGAAATGGTGATGAATGCACATGAGATGGGATGAAGCATTTGAGGAATTTCCTGTGTTAGAGACAGAGAGATTTCGATTGAGAAAAATAGAATTAACGGATGCCTCGAATATGTTTAGTTATTTTTCTCAGGATAGAGTGACGGAATTTTACGATCTAGAAACCTTCTCTACTAAACAACAAGCAGTAGAGCTAATAGAAAGTTTGTTGTATCGTTATCAATCTAGAAAACAGATAAGATGGGGCATTGCCAGGTATGATACTAATGAACTCATAGGCACATGTGGATTTCATGCTTTAGAAAGGGATCACTTTAAAGCGGAGATAGGCTATGAGCTTCATCCAGATTATTGGGGGAGTGGCGTCATGGCAGAAGTCATTGCAAAAGTAGTAGACTATGGTTTTAACGAGATGGGTTTAAACCGAATCGAGGCTTTTTATGATCCCTTAAATAATGCCTCGAGAAGAGTGCTTGAGAAAAATGGTTTTGAGTTTGAAGGGGTTTTGAGGAAAAGGTTTTTTGAAAAAGGGGAATTCGTGGATGCTGCAATCTCAGCTCTGCTGAAAACTAAATAAGAGAATCGCTTGATTCTCTTATTCATAAAATATAAGTAAGCCCAGAAAAGATAAATGCAAAGGTAAATGTAAAAATAAAGGTTCCGCCGTGAACTTTTTCGTCTGAATTGGCGATTTTAATTCCTTCAATATAGGAAAAAATGAATAAGTAGACTGCCATGATAAATGATAGATATAAAGCTGCGTTCCCTAACACTTCTTTTTCATCCTCTCTTAAATAGCAATGATATACATATAAATATGATTTGTTTTATGACATTATGACCTGTGATTTACATCTAATAGATTTAGAATTTGAGCAGCAGAGTAAAAACTTAAAAAAAACATAAAAATTATATTGAAATCATTTTTTAGGCGTGGTATATTATTTCTTGTCCTTATTGAGACACAAACTTTTAAAAAAAGTTATTTTAAAAAAGTTATTGACTTAAACTTAGGATGCATGTTATATTAATAAAGTCGCTTCTGAGCGATGCAAATGATTTTCTTTCTAAGGAAATTCATTCTTGTACTTTGAAAACTAAACAAATCATACGTCAACGTTAGTTTTATTTTAATGAAAAATATTTTCGCTAACGCGAAAAATTTTAGAGCTAATTCTTACTCTTTATTGGAGAGTTTGATCCTGGCTCAGGACGAACGCTGGCGGCGTGCCTAATACATGCAAGTCGAGCGCTTGCATATTGAAAGCTTGCTTTCAATATGCT
>NZ_SWBM01000086.1 GCF_005116465.1 Robertmurraya kyonggiensis | reverse complement strand
TAAACAATGTCCTGGCCAAATTTGGGAATTTTTGAGCTTGTAGATTTCGAGTTTTGTAATTTTTACCACCCTGCACAGAATCTGTTTTTGCTCTTTGGCACTAACCGGTTCTCACCCTTGCCCCTTTTTCCTTTTGGTTCAGATGGACGCCCTCGCTGACCTGGCTAGCTACCCCAACGACGTGTCTTTCTCTGATTGCTTGGGATGGGAAGGTTTCCCTAGCATCTTGTGGTCGGTTCTACAGGCACTTGGCTACCCTACACCGCCACAGTATGAGAGGACTATTATCCGAGACCGAGGTGTGGTTCGTTCCCGTGTGCGGTTGGTGGTATACCGCCACCCGCCGTGTCCTAGCTCCCCCACCTGGACGGTGGAAGTTCACGGGCACCACATGGAGACGACCTGCGAGCTAGCCGCCTTGAATGGCATTAGCTCTTTTGTTGCTCAGAACCAGGAGTTGGTAGAGCACCAGTTGCTTGGGTTGTTTCCACCGACTCAGCCGGATGATCCCCATTGGATGAGACGCTACCTTAGCTCCCCTTTGAGGATGGCGGAGAACCCCGTCGCTGCAGCCGCATTGATGATGAGATGGATGCGAGCTTACCACCGTTTGCAGGCACTTCTTGGACGGTCGCAGAGCGAGATGCTCAACCTTGCTATGGACATGTCCGCCCGTGCCCGTGACATTGGGGTTGAGAGGACCTCATTGTCCATTGAGGTGAGCACCAGAGACGCCATGATTGCTGATTTGGAGAGGCAATTGAATGACCTCCACATTGCGCACAACAATGTCCAAAATGAGCTAGCCCAAACAAGGGATGAACTTGAGGAGGTACACAGTACCTTGGAGCATGCTAATGCTATGCTAGCCGCCCATGATGCTCAGCACCTTCTTGAGCAAGAGGGAGAGCAAGGAGAAGGAGAGGCCCCCGATTCCGACATGGACACCGAGGATGACATGCCGCCCCTTCCAGCTCCACCTTCACCTATGGGCAGCGAGGCTACCGCTAACAACTTAGATGATTTCTAGAGTGGTAGTGGCAAGTTACTC
>NZ_SWBM01000085.1 GCF_005116465.1 Robertmurraya kyonggiensis | reverse complement strand
TCCCTGCAAGATATAAATTGATAATTTTAAAACTTGTAGGAGTCTTGTTGAAATTAGAGTAAACCTTGGGTGTGTGGGAGGCATTATCTCCTTTAATTATGATGGCATGTAACTTAGGCATCGATTTTTCATATCTGAGGACTGAGAAAGATTGGTTTCTTTCTGAAGGATACTTCAAATAAAGATTTGTCAACCTTGGCAAAGGCAGCTTTTGAATTGTTAAGGTGGAGGATCGATCCTGCAATGACAAAGGCTATAGCTCAGAGCTTACCGAATACATTTCATAGGTATTGTAGTTGGCACATACTTGATAAGTTTTCTATATATTTAAATGCAATCACTTACAGGGATTTTTACAAGGACTTCCAACAATGCATTTGGGAGTCAGAATGTCCGGAAGAGTTTGAAAGAAAATGGGCTTCTATCATCGAAAAGGCGAACCTATATAACAATGAATGGTTAAAGTCAATTTTTGAACTACGTTCAAGATGGGTGCCAGCATATGTTAAATATGTATTTTCAGCTGGAATGTCAAGTAGCCAACGTGCAGAAAGCTCCCATGCATTTTTCAAGAAGTACGTTTCGAAGAAAAATTTATTGATGGATTTTATACTTCGATTTAATAGGGCACTTGCACATCAGCGTCACGAAGACTTAAGTGCTGATCGATCCCGAGATTGAGTTGAGACAAGATTTGTCTTATGAGGAGCTGCTGATACAGATTTTGGATTGTGAGGAACGGGTGTTACGGAATAAAGTTATTCCTTTGGTCAAAGTACTGTGGCGAAATCATTTGGTTGAAGAAGCCACATGGGAGCCCGAGGAACAGATGCGCGAACAGTATCCCCATTTATTCCAGTGATACATGGAAATTTCGAGGATGAAACTTTTGTAAGGGGGGAAGACTGTAACACCCCGTCCCAAAAAGTGTCAGAAAAATTGTTGCACGTAGTTCGAGGCGATCGATCACGGTGCAGGTTCAATGAGGAGGATTTTTCAGAGGATATGGATGGCGTTGAAGAAGTATAGGAGTTTAAGAGATGATTTTGTTGACGATC
>NZ_SWBM01000084.1 GCF_005116465.1 Robertmurraya kyonggiensis | reverse complement strand
AGGAGACTGGAACAGCTTTTGGTACATATCGTCTTGATCTTTATGATAGTTGAGTTATAAACAACAACAACAACATAGCCTTTAGTCCCAAGCGAGTTGGGGTAGGCTAGAGATGAAACCCAAGAAACAAAGCTCAAGGCTCAGGAACGTTGATAGCTAGTCTCCAAGCGCTCCTATCGAAAGCTACCTCCTTGGAAATATTCCACTCCTTAAGGTCTCTGTTTATCGCTTCGTCCCAAGTCAATCTAGGTCTACCTCTACCTCTCTTTATATTATTGGCCCGCCCTAGGACCCCAATACGCACCGGCGCCTCCGAGGGCCTCCGTTGGACATGTCCAAACCATCTCAGCCGATGTTGGGTCAATTTCTCCTCAATGGGTGCCACCCCGACCTTCTCCCGAATGTCTTCATTCCGAACTCTATCCCTTCTTGTGTACCCGCAAGACCATCGCAACATCCGCATCTCTGCTACACTCAGTTGCTGGACATGTCGCCTTTTAGTAGGCCAACATTCCGCCCCGTACAACATCGCCGGTCGAACCGCCGTCCTATAGAACTTCCCCTTCAGCTTTTGTGGCACCCTCCGATCACAGAGGACGCCAGAGGCTTGACGCCACTTCATCCAGCCTGCTGCGATTCTATGCTTAACATCTTCATCAATGTCGCCATCCTGTTGCAACATCGATCCTAAATACCGAAAAGTAGCCTTTTGGGGGACCACCTGTCCGTCGAGGTTAACGTCTCCATCCTAGTGCCTAGTCCCACTAAAATTGCACATCATGTACTCAGTCTTGGTCCTGCTAAGTCTGAACACCTTCGACTCTAATGTGCGTCTCCATAGCTCTAGCTTCTCATTAACACCTTCCCTACTCTCATCGACTAGCACCACATCATCAGCAAAGAGCATGCACCAAGGAATATCCCCTTGTATATCTCTAGTGACCTCATCCATCACCAAAGCGAACAGATAAGGGCTCAATGCTGACCCTAACACCAACAGTTCAGTGAAAGAAGAAAAATTTTGAATAAAGTTGAGCCTCGTCACAAAACAAGAAATTAATA
>NZ_SWBM01000083.1 GCF_005116465.1 Robertmurraya kyonggiensis | reverse complement strand
CACCCACATCACACCAGTGTCATCCCATATCGGACTTAACTCAAAAGGCACATGATGACGCTGCCCTGGCTTGAAAGATCCACCTTTAGGTGATCTCACTTCTTTTTTGAATGGCCTATCGCTTGGAACGGCCTTTTGCTTGGAGTACTTGTCGAGAAGCATATCGAATGTGACCTTTGGCTTCATATCAGATCCTCCGTCTTGAGCCACACTCACTTTCGAAGCTCCAATCTCTGAACGCTTCGTTTTCAGCGCCTTTGGACGACCATGGTGTAGGACGGCCTGACCGCCTACTGCAGCCGGTCTAACCGCCCAGCCAGTCTGACCGCCTGCTGCAGCCGGTCTGACCGCCTATAGTAGAGCAGGCCCAGACGGTTGTAGTCCAGGTGAAACGACCGACCTTTGCCCCCCATGTCCAGAGGCTCTCAATGTGACTTTGAATGTTACCTTTCCATCAGAAGATTTCTCACATGTCACTTCACGGATCAACTCCTTCCCTATCAAAGTGGGTCTTTCATCTCCCACCACCACATTCTTCCCTTTGGTCGATTCAACTTGATGCGGCCGAATCAAAACCTTAGGTGCTGCAGGTCCAAGGTACTGACTGGGAAAGAAGTTTTATCCACCTGCATATCATGAAATCTCAAACGGCCTTCATTTATAGCCAATTGAACTTGCCGACAGAAAACTTTGCAATCATTGATAGCATGCGAATAAGAATTATGAAATTTACAATATGCATGCCTTTTCAACTCTTCCAATGCAGGTATAACATGAGAAATCTTAATGTATCCATGTTTATGCAATTCATCAAAAATGTGATCACATTTAGATACATTAAATGTAAATTTTAATTCTTCTTGCCGACTCTTATGAGCCGGCCTAAGAGATGAACAAGAATAAGCTTCAACTTTAGAAGGCCATGCAAATTCAGCAATATTAACATTATTATCATTATCGGTCGAAACAACGGATTTACAATCAATAGCATGCATATTAACCGACATGATTTAAGACCCTTCTTTTCTTTGTTCATTCAGTTTTGAGCCACTTTAGCTCTAATGTG
>NZ_SWBM01000082.1 GCF_005116465.1 Robertmurraya kyonggiensis | reverse complement strand
AATCCCGCCAAGTGTGTTTTTGGCGTTCCATCCGGAAAGCTCCTTGGGTTCATCATCAGCGAACGCGGCATCGAGGCTAATCCAGAGAAGATAGCAACTATCATGAACATGGAGCCGCCGACCACCGTCAAGGATGTCATGAAGCTTACGGGCTGCATGGCTGCACTCAACCGCTTTATCTCCAAACTGGGGGAACGCGGCACTGAGTTCTTCAAACTACTCAAGAAGCAAGACAGATTTCAGTGGACTCAGGAAGCTCAAGTCGCCTTCGACAAGCTCAAGCTATTCCTGACTACGCCTCCTGTGCTCACTGCACCGCTCCCGGGCGAAGATCTCTTGCTCTATATTTCAGCAACCACTAATGTCGTCAGCGCCGCCATTGTCGTTGAACGTGACGAGGAAGGTCATCTTCAGAAGATTCAACGACCTGTGTACTTTGTGAGCGAAGTCCTCTCGGACTCCAAATCCAGGTACCCTCAAGTTCAAAAAATTCTATATGCTGTCTTAATGACATCCAGAAAATTGCGGCACTACTTCGACACCTACAAGATCATTGTGGTTACTGGTTATCCTATTGGCGAGATTCTCCATAATCAAGACGCTACAGGGCGTATCGCCAAGTGGGCTGTTGAGCTCGGAACATACAGCATCGAGTTCCGTTCTCGCACGGCCATGAAGTCTCAAGTCCTTACTGATTTCATATCGGAATGGACCGAGCACAATCTCCCAGTCGCCACCACCAAGCCTGAGCATTGGATCATGTATTTCGACGGGTCACTCAAGCTGGAAGGCGGAGGCGCTGGAGTTCTGTTGATTTCACCTCGAGGGGATCAACTCAAGTATGTTCTGCAGATTCAGTTCGCTGTCACCAACAACGCTGCAGAATACGAAGCACTTCTTCACGGCATGAAGATGGCCATCACCCTCAGTATCAAGCGTCTGCTGGTGTATGGGGATTCAATGTTGGTCATCAAACAAGTCAATAAGGACTAGAATCGAAACCATGAAGACATGGATGCGTACTGTGAAGAAGTTCGGAAATTGGAAAAACACTTCCTCGGCATTGAATTTCATCAT
>NZ_SWBM01000081.1 GCF_005116465.1 Robertmurraya kyonggiensis | reverse complement strand
ATCGATATATATTTGTTTTAATATTATGTAAATTTTTCTGAATAAGACAAATATGTGGCAGAACCGCCAATTTAAACTGGCTCAAGTGCGTCATAACGACCTGTTACGATTATCGGACGCACTTCAAACAGTTTAAACTGGTGATCTGTCGAGTGTCCCAAGGACTCCTCGATAAACCACGTTAACTCATATCTTTGCCATACATCAGGATCGTTTTCGGTAAGGAGAACACAACGAACATTATCATTTTTACACAACATACCAAGATTCTTACTTATTACAAGCCAGGTTTTGAAGAGAACTTAAATGCAAGTCAAGCCATTACTAAGAGTTTGATACAAACCAGTCTAGGTAGTTCTATATCACACATATCTACAGCCTCCGGCTTAACCCTAGAATCACCGGGACCACGATGATCTAGGTCTTCTGGATCTTCTTGGTGATCTCCTCCGTAGCTTCTTCTGAAAAACAAAAGGGAGATTCCCTGAGTACGAAGGTACTCAGCAAGACTTACCCGCCTTACCAAAGAAAAGACTCCCAAGGAATATGATTGGGCTTTATGTGGATTTGGCTGACTCGACTCTTTTGCCTAAAAAGCATTACTAAAACTTGATCCTTATATTTTATGTATTTTATGCTCAGTTGAGTTGTTACTTATCCATCTAGGTTATAAAATATTTTGCATACAGGTTGTACTAAGCTCAACCAGCATTTATGAATCACACTGATCTTGTTCAACTTGTTTCCTCTACGATGTTTAACACCTGATCAAGTGCACTCATAACCAAGAGTTGTGTCGATCCGGATCAATGTACATCCTGCAGGAGATACCTAGCCCCCAGTCACGCACAGTCGATCTTACTGTACGCAACAACCTTTCAATCAGCTGGGCCAACGACCGGAAATATCCTTACTCGAACCCGGGAACGCACCCCCACGTGGGCCCCACGTCTGGCGACCACCCCGTGAGTTACAGGCTACGGTCCCGCCTTTCTCCGACCCAGCAAGCACGGGTAAGCGATATTTCCAATCACTGAATCAACTAATCTAATTGGCTTTACTGGTCCCATAACCCAGTAAGAA
>NZ_SWBM01000080.1 GCF_005116465.1 Robertmurraya kyonggiensis | reverse complement strand
TATTTTTAATTAATATTTAAATTATTTTTTATAATTTTTTTTTTTATGATTTATTTTTGAAAATTATTTTTTTATGTTATTTTTTTTTATTTTTTTCATTTCAGAAGCTATTTATTTGAATTTGAATATGAATTTGCACATAATTTTGATCTCTCTTCATTTTGAACCAAAGGGATAAATGTTTAGAGAATAGATTACAGAATTATTTTCATTGCTTCTAAATAGAATAATTTTAATAGAAACCGCTGCATAGATAAATTATTTTTGACTTGGAATTTAAATTTGAACCAAAGGGATGATTTATTTTTCAAGTCATAGATTAAAATTTCAGAATAATTGTGATATTATTGTTTTCTGACCAAAGTTGAAAATAATAATATTATGATTTCATAGATATGTTTATTCCATGCATTATTACTTTTTTTCTGCCCAAAGGTGATTAAGTTTTAATGTGAAAGGTCACTATATGTTTTATTTTCTGACCAAAGTTGATGATAAAACATATAGTCATATTCAGATTTATTCTCATATATTGTTCTCACTTGTTCCTAATTGATTTCAGCTGGAGTTGCCATCAGAGATATCCCAACTCTGAGGGGAGATAATTATAATGAATGGTACAAGAAGCTGATCCTCTTCTTCACCATGCAAGAATTGGACTGGATTCTCACACACCCAGTGCCTGTAGAGCCTCAGGCGCCAGTCAGAGGGGATGACATGACAGATACTGCTTGGCAACAAGCACAGGATGTTTATAAAGCATCCAAAGAGAGTTATGACCTTGTCATGATTAAATGGAAACCTGCTAACAAGAAATGTGTAGCAGTGGTGGAGAACACCGTAGAGCCTACCATTTTGGGGGCAATCACAGATTATCATAATGTTGTTGAATACCTTGCAAAGATAAAGAATCAGTACACTGGTTCTTCCAAGATTTACGCTCATCAGTTGCTTGAGCAATTGGTTGGTGTACAGTACAGAGGAGGTGGACTCAGAGAGTTCATCCATCGCTTGGTTAACATCAACAACAAGTTAAAACCGATGAACTTACAGTTCAACGAGGGTCATATTGTCTATTTGATCT
>NZ_SWBM01000079.1 GCF_005116465.1 Robertmurraya kyonggiensis | reverse complement strand
AAAAGAAAACACCCATTGAGGTATGGTCTGGTACACCTACAGATTATTCACAGTTGAAAGTTTTTGGCTGCACTGCTTATGCTCATGTTGACAATGGTAAATTAGAGCCTAGAGCTATTAAATGTCTGTTTCTTGGTTATGGTTCGGGAGTTAAAGGCTACAAATTGTGGAATCCCGAAACAGGAAAGACTTTCATGAGCAGGACAGTTGTTTCAATGAATCTGTGATGTTTACTGATAAATTGTCCTCAGATCATGTTCCAGAAAATTCAGCAAGAGAATTGCAGCATGTCAGTGTGCAGGTGGAGCATGTTATTGATGAGGAACCAGTGCAGGTGGAGACCGTGAGTGATGTTGTTGATGATGAAGCTCATAGTGATGATGTTCTGCAATCACCTCCTGTTTTGCAGCTAGAGGAGGATGTCCCTATTGCTCATCGCAGGCAAAAGAGGGGTTGTGGACCTAAACCCCGTCTTATTGAAGAATGTAATATGACTTATTATGCTTTGAGTTGTGCTGAATAGGTTGATAGCACTTATGAGCCAGCAACATATCGAGAAGCTATTGATTGTGGTAATCGTGAGAAGTGGATTTCAGCTATGCAGGAGGAGATGCAATCTCTCGAGAAGAATTGTACTTGGGAGATTGATCCATTGCCAAAGGGGAAGAAGATTGTCTGTTGCAAATTGCTTTACAAGAGGAAGGAGGGTTTGTCTCCTAGTGAGCCTCCTAGATTCAAGTCAAGGTTAGTAGCAAAAGGGTACAGTCAAATTCCTGGTATTGATTATAATGAGGTATTCTCTCCCGTTGTGAAGCATAGCTCTATTTGCACTTTCCTCAGTATTGTTGCATCACATGATCTTGAGCTTGAGCAGTTAGATGTAAAGACTGCATTTTTGCACGGTGAGCTTGAGGAGGAGATATACATGGACCAACCTGAGGGGTTCATAGTACCAGGCAAGGAGAATTATGTGTGCAAGTTGAAAAGGTCCTTGTATGGTTTGAAGCAATCTCCCCGTCAGTGGTATAAAAGGTTTGATTCATTTATGTTGTCACGTGGCTTTAAAAGGTCTCAATATGATAGCT
>NZ_SWBM01000078.1 GCF_005116465.1 Robertmurraya kyonggiensis | reverse complement strand
AGTACTTCATGGATCGGGCTTGGAGTCTAGTTTCACATGGATTCGGAATCATGACGAGATCTGTTCTGAGGCATCCGCAATCATCAAATCTTTGACCGCCTGTCAATCTGCCCAGGGTGCTGCGCCACCTCATTTGGCCCAATGGGCTGTGTATCAAGTGGGGCCCATTAGGGGACTACCCTAGGGTTGATTGACGATCCTCACCATGTCCTGGTCGTCCCCTACCCCTTTCATATACCTCCGTAGCCGCCACAAACAGATTGGGTTTTGTTTTGGTGAAAGTTTAGCCATTGCTACTTCCTTGTAGACACGTGTGTCGACTAGACCATCGATTCTACTCGATTCGGAACCCCAACTTTGTGTATTCAGATTGGTATTAAATCCATATTTGCAATTGAGTTGCGTGTTCTACTTGTTCTTGCTTGTTCTTCGATTGCTTGCAGAAACGGGTGTCGTAGTGGCCGGGTGACGCGCTCCACAAGATCGCGGTAGCCATTGGAGACAGAGTATCGGTTGCTAAGGCGCAGCCTTGGAAGGCTATAGTCGGGCCGTGAGCGATGCTACCATTATTCAATCGAGTTATCCCCACGCCTCTCATCGAAAGATCGGGCATCAAACCCTAGCGGGTTCACATCACTTCTTCTTCGTTGGCGGGGACGAGGTTGTAGGTGCCGTCAGCGAGAGCGCCTTCTACATGAGATGCACAACTTTAATGCGGCTGCCTATGTGATCTAAGAACAAGGCCTTGAAGGCCATATTCACCTAGACATACTAGTGAACTATTTTCTCCTTCACAAAATTAGAGGAGGTGTGTGGAAATTTTTATGTCTTTATGATGGTGATTGTGTACACATATACAACATTTCAAATTATTATTTTTAAGCAAGTGTGCAGTTCTGGAATTTAGATTTCACATGCTCCATTTTTAATTAATTCACCCAAAGTGATCTATTTCTTTTTGTAAACTCAATTCTACTCTAGTTCCTTCTCATTTTTGTTTCTCATTTTCTGTTCATCCTTTTTATCTACAAACTTTATGACAGCTACTGGAGTATAAGAGCTAAGCTCACTCCAAAATTTAGCTAA
>NZ_SWBM01000012.1 GCF_005116465.1 Robertmurraya kyonggiensis | reverse complement strand
AAAAAACCCCCATTTGGTTATTAGTTCTTCGACAGTTCTATTATACCAAAATGGAGGTTTTTTTCTTTTTGATTAAATCTTTGTGGTTTCCATTTTTATGGAAATGTTTTTCAGTGGTCTCAGGCCCTTCATAAAGACACTATCTACCCACTCTATCTCAACAACGTCCGCATGAGCCTTTCACGAAGACATTACCTACCCGCTCTATCTGAAAAATGTCCTTCACATGGTCGTTCATCAAGAATACATTTTTCTAAAACCAAGTCAAGACCCTCCAAAAAAAAACAAAAATGCCCCAAAATGGTCGCCTAAAAGACAACCATTTGAGACATCACAACGTTATGCTTTCGCTTTTAAAGTTTCAAGTAATTCTTCAATGTAGTGCTGTGCGCTTTGAGCAGCAATACTGCCATCGCCTGTTGCAGTTACAATTTGGCGAAGTGTCTTTTCGCGAATATCTCCAGCCGCGAAAATACCAGGTACCTTTGTTTCCATCTGGTCATTCGTTTCGATATAGCCATTTTCGTTCGTAATTCCAAGCTTTTCGAATGGCTTAGAAAGTGGCACCATACCAATATAAATGAAGACACCATCTGTTTTGAACTCTTGTTCTGAGCCGTCAACCGTGTTCATTAAAGTAACACTGCCTACTTTTCCACCATCCTGGCTATGAATTTCTTTAACCGTATGATTCCAGATGAATTCGATCTTTTCGTTATCGAATGCACGTTGCTGCAGGATTTTCTGAGCACGTAATTCATCACGACGGTGAACAATCGTTACCTTCGATGCAAAACGAGTTAAGTAGACACCTTCCTCGACTGCTGAATCTCCGCCACCGACAACAAGCAATTCTCTTTGTTTGAAGAATGCTCCGTCACATACTGCGCAGTAAGAAACGCCACGTCCACCAAGCTCTTTTTCACCTGGTACTCCAAGCTTTTTATACTCAGCACCAGCCGAAATAATGACGGCACGAGCCTTATATTCTTTAGAGCCTGCGATAACCGTTTTGTATTCTTCCCCATCAATGACCTCTTTGATATCGCCGTACGCATATTCCGCACCGAATTTTTTCGCGTGCTCGAACATTTTCGTAGATAAATCAGGTCCTAAAATGGATTCGTAGCCTGGATAATTCTCAACATCTTCTGTGTTAGCCATTTGCCCACCAGGTATTCCACGCTCAATCATTAATGTCGAAAGGTTTGCACGAGATGTATATACAGCAGCTGTCATTCCAGCTGGACCAGCTCCAACAATAATCACGTCATAAATTTTTTCTTCAGACATGTGTACCCCACTCCTTTGTAAAAAAACAACCTGCGAATAGTATTTCCTATCTACTCATATCCTATAAAACGACAGCCATTAAGTCTAAGATTATGCTCACAGGTTGTAGCTTTTCACAATTTTTATATATTTTTGCACGGTGGATAGGGATAGCTCATATTGGTCCGCCACAAACTGTTGCGATACCTTCTCTTTGTGAAGCTTTCTCCATGTATATTCCAAAGCCGCTGCAAGAGCTTTTTCGTTTTTTAGATTTTGGACATCTTCGGCTTTTGCCCATAATAAAAAACACATCATAAAAAGTGTAGCATTGGCTTTTCCAATCGGTTGGTGGAATTGATACAACGCCATAGCCGTTTGGTGAGCAATATGTGTATCTATCTTTCCTGTTAAGAATTGCAGATACTCTTTTTCCACTGAACTATTTGCCTTAAAAGAAGACAGAATCTCAGCCTTTTTAGCGGAAAATGAAGATAGAAATAGACCAAATAAGCGCTCTTCTACATGGGTCTCTACTAGGTATTTCTCAGCAACCCGTTGACTACTCTCAAATCCTTGAACAGTCGACTTCGACTTATTCCAAGGCTCTTGCCCTTCCTTTTCCGGATTAATCTGAAGAACCTTCTGCCAGCTTTTTTCAGCCGTTTGCATTCTTCCAGTATAATAAGCCGAATAAGAAAGCCAATAGTAAAACGGACCTTCACCTTCAAATCCTTGCTTGTAGAGCTTTTTTAACCACGAATAAGCTAATTCATAATCGCCGATTAACGCGAAAGTTGTTCCAAGCTTAAATTGGTGCTCAGCAGACATCGGCACTACTTTTTCAAGAATTTCCTTGATTTCTTTGACCGTGCCCCAATCCTGCTCGTAAAAAGAGAACACCGCTTTATTACATAAGGCATGAAGATTGCCATGATTTTTTTCCAAGACTTCATTTAGAAGATCAGCCGCTTGCTGCTTCTGACCTAAATAATAATAGGCCAAGGCTAAGTTATTGTAGGCAGACCAGTATTCTGGAAACTCCTCAATCACTTCCTTTAGAAGCTTCACCGCATTTGGAAAATCTCCTAGTTCAAGAAGTTCACGCGCTTCTTCTTGCTTCGAGATCAAATCATCATGCTCGTAAAAGTCCTCTTCCATGTCTTCTGCTTCAAGCGTCAAGAGGTCGAGAAGATCCTCTGCATCTTCCGCGAATTCCCCATCGCCTTCAAGTCGCATATAGAGAGAAGCATGCTGGTAAGCATCCTTAAATAACCCAAGGTGAGCATAATTGTTAGCGAGAAAATAGTGGCATTCCACCATGTCCTCATCCCATTCTTCTAGAATCATATGAAGGAGACGATTCGCCTCTTGATATTTTCCGTTTTCTGAAAGGATAATCGCTAATTGGCAAGCGATCATCGGCTCCCCTGGCTCGAGCTGCATCGCTCGTTCTAAATATTTAAGTGCTTTATGATTATCACGTCGTTGGTAAGCCTTCAACCCTTTTGTGAAGTAATACTCACCCGTCGGTGTAAAAGATAGCAGTATTCCTGTTGTTGATTTTGTTGCTTTCGAGTCTTTACTCATGGAATCCTCCATCATTTCAAGATATACCAAAGAAGTATACCACAAATAAGGGGTATTTGGTACCTTTGCAGGAATCGTAATCCGTTACTGTTGATGGACATTTTGCCACATTTGTCCAGTCCGATTTTACAGTTTAGAGTACTATTATTTCCGCACTCAAAAACCTTGGAGCAATAGCACCCCGAGCTGAAAAATAGCGGGAAAATTTACGGTTAATTAAGCAATTGGCTTTAAAAAAAGCTAAATAGACGGAAAGATTCCGCCTATTGACTCGAAATATTCGAAAATGAGAGCTATTGCGGTTGCCTAATCGGAAAATTTCCGCTTATTTGCCTCGAAACAAGCTCCATTCTACATATAACGGAAAAAACTCCGCTTATATTGCTATTTTGATACAACAACCCGACTGTCATTGCTACTCTTTCGATTCATGACGCTTATTAAGAACCTTCAAAACTTCAGTAAAAGGAAGCTTTTGCTCTTCTAGAAGAACGAGTAAATGGTATAGGAGGTCCGCTGCTTCCCATTTTAACTCTTCCGCATCACGATTCTTCGCCGCAATGATGACTTCAGACGCTTCCTCGCCAACCTTTTTCAAAATCTTATCGACGCCTTTTTCAAATAAATAGGTTGTGTATGCTCCTTCTGGACGTTCCAGTTCACGAAGGTGAATAACTTGTTGCAACGACTGTAAGATTCGATAGTCTTCAAGACTACTAGCCACCGAATCCCCAACTAGACTCTCTGTAAAGCAACTAGTGGTCCCATTATGACAAGCTGGACCCTCAGGCACAACGAGTACCACAAGGGCATCCTGATCACAATCGTATTTGATTTGCACAATTTTTTGCGTATTTCCGCTTGTTTCCCCTTTATGCCATAGCTCTTGACGTGAACGGCTGTAGAACCACGTCTCCTTCGTCTCCAGCGACTTTTCTAGAGAGTCACGATTCATATAAGCAAGGGTCAGCACTTCCTTCGTGCCCGCATCCTGGACAATGGCCGGAATTAATCCTTTTTCATCAAACTTGAGCTGTTCCAAATTCATCGCACGTTCACACCCTTATTTTTCAAAAATGTCTTCACTTCTTCTACCGATGTTTCTTTATAGTGAAAAATCGATGCCGCTAGAGCCGCATCTGCTTTTCCCTCATCAAAAGCTTCCGCAAAGTGCTCAGCATTGCCAGCTCCACCAGAACCAATAACCGGAACCGAGACCGCTTCACTAACTGCTTTCGTCAGTGCCAAATCAAATCCCTTTTTCTCACCGTCACAATCCATGCTTGTAAGGAGGATTTCCCCTGCTCCGCGGCGCACCGCTTCCTTCGCCCAAGAAATCACTTCTAAATCGGTCGCCACTCTTCCCCCATGTGTGTACACCCGCCAAGAGCCAAGCTCTTCATCGTATTTCCCGTCAATCGCGACAACAATGCATTGGGAGCCAAAAAAATTGGCACCTTCTGTGATCAGATCCGGATTTTGCACGGCTGGGGAATTCAATGAAACCTTGTCCGCGCCCGCACGCAACAGAACCTTCATTTCCTCTAACGATTTAATTCCTCCCCCAACGGTAAATGGAATCGCAAGTTCTGATGCAACAGCCTTTACTACTTCAACCATTGTTTTTCTTCCTTCATGTGAGGCAGAAATATCAAGAAAGACTAACTCATCCGCCCCTTGTTCATCATAAAAACGGGCAAGTTCAACTGGGTCTCCTGCATCACGAAGCTCAACAAATTGAACCCCTTTGACCACGCGTCCATCCTTTACATCGAGACATGGAATAATTCGTTTCGTTAACATTTACCTCACCTCCACCAAAGCTTCTGCCACCGAAAATCTGCCTTCATACAGGGCCTTTCCAACGATTGCCCCTTTGACGCCGCTTCCCTCGTATTTCTTTAAGGCCGTTAAGTCAGTTAACTGACTGACACCACCTGAAGCGATGACTTCCTTCTTCGTTACAAGCGCCATTTCTTCTACGGCCGCAAGATTCGGACCAGACAGCATTCCATCGGTCGCAATATCGGTAAAAATAAACGTCTCCGCTCCCGTCTCGGCAAATCTTTTACCAAGATCAATTGCCTTCATCTCTGAAGTGTTAAGCCAGCCATGGGTCGCGACATACCCATCTTTCGCATCAATGCCAATCGCGATTTGACTTCCATATTTACGCACCATTTCCACCGCAAATTTCGGATTGGAAATGGCAATGCTCCCGATAATGACTCGGTCAACTCCATTTTCGAGATAGTGAAGAATATCGTCCTCTGTGCGAATTCCACCGCCAATTTGCACCTTAGCATTCAACTTTGAAGCAGCCTCCAAAACGAAACGGTCATTCACCCGCTTGCCATCCTTCGCACCGTCCAAGTCAACCATATGAATCCAGCTTGCACCCTCATCCGCAAACTTCTGAGCCATATCAAAAGGGGAATCCCCATAAACTGTTTCTTTTTCATAATCTCCTTGAAGAAGGCGGACGCACTTGCCGCCGCGCATATCAATTGCTGGATAAATGGTAAAGCTCATAGTTGAGACATCCTTTCCTTTGTTAACTCGGTAAAATTGCGAAGCAGCTCCATGCCAAGCTTGCCGCTTTTTTCAGGATGGAATTGCATGCCAAACACATTGCCACGCCCAACTACCGCTGGTACTTCCACATCGTATTCACAGCTTGCAATGACCACGTCCTGAGCAGAAGTTTTCACATAATAGGAATGCACAAAGTAAACAAAATCCTCTTCAATATTTGCTAGAATCGTAGATGAGTTGTTGAATATCAGCCTGTTCCAGCCCATATGAGGAACCTTATAATCTTCCCCAGTAAAACGAACGACTTCCCCTGGTAAAATAGCGAGACCTTTGGTCAGCTTATTCTCCTCACTTTGATCAAATAGAAGCTGCATCCCGAGACAAATACCGAGAAGTGGTTTGCCCGATTCAACGAACTGCTGGATCATTTCCGTTAAGCCCGTCTCATTTAATCGTTCCATCGCATCTGGAAAAGCTCCGACTCCTGGTAAAATAAGAGCGTCTGCTGAGAGCAGTTGTTCTTTTTGCTCTGAAATGAAGTAGTTGACACCTAGTCTTTCCAACGCCTTGCTAACACTGAACAAATTCCCCATCCCATAATCAATGATTCCGATCATTTATAACATTCCTTTCGTGGAGGGGATTCCTTTGATTCGTGGGTCAATCGTTGTGGCCTCATCTAAAGCACGAGCCAACGCTTTGAAAATCGCTTCGATAATGTGGTGAGTATTTTGGCCATAATGGACGATGACGTGTAAATTCATTCGTGCCTCTAACGCTAACTTCCAGAGGAACTCATGGACAAGCTCCGTATCAAAGGTTCCAACCTTTTGACTCGGGAACGTCGCACGCATTTCGAGATGCGGACGATTGCTCAAATCGACAACGACTTGGGCAAGGGCTTCATCCATTGGAACAAAAGCATTGCCATAACGTTTGATGCCTTTTTTATCACCCAGGGCTTCTCGTAACACCTGACCAAGGCAAATCCCAATATCTTCGGTCGTATGGTGATCATCTACATCTGTATCACCATTGGCCGCAATCGTTAAATCGAATTGACCATGCTTCGTAAATAAATCAAGCATATGAGTCATAAACGGGACACCTGTTTCAAGGTTGGATTTCCCTTCTCCATCTATATTCAACGAAAGCTCAATACTCGTTTCATTCGTTTTTCGCGTGATACTTGACGTTCTGCTCATCCTTCATTCCTCCTAACCTATTTCCACCGAGCTTCAATCGCTCGGGCATGAGCTTCTAGCCCCTCTAAGCGGGCAAAGGAAGCAATTTTTTGACCATTCTCTTGAAAAGCTGATTCGCTATACATAATCACACTTGATTTCTTTTGGAAGTCCTCTACATTGAGGGGACTGGAAAATCTCGCTGTACCATTCGTCGGCAAAACGTGATTTGTTCCAGCAAAATAATCACCAACCGGCTCAGAACTGAATCTTCCGATAAAAATCGCTCCAGCATGTTTGATCTTTCCGAGTAGCTCCATCGCATTTGCTGTCATGATTTCAAGGTGTTCAGGGGCTAGTTGATTAACAGTTACAACTGCCTCATCCATATCGCGTGCTATGTAAATGGCACCAAAGTTCTCTATTGCCTTTGCTGCAATCTCTTTTCGAGGCAACTCAGCCAGTTGCTTTTCTACCTCAGCAGCTACTTCATAAGCTAACGTTTCGGAAGTCGTAACTAGCACACTACATGCTCGCTCGTCATGCTCTGCCTGCGATAGCAAATCTGCCGCTACCTCGTTTGCCCGAGCTGTTTCATCTGCTAAAATACTAATCTCACTTGGTCCGGCAATCATGTCAATGTCCACATCCCCGTAAACCTCACGCTTCGCAAGAGCCACATAGATGTTTCCCGGTCCCGTAATTTTATCAACCGGAAGAATCGTTTCGGTCCCATAGGCTAAGGCAGCAATGGCCTGCGCTCCGCCAACTTTATAAATTTCCTTAACGCCTGCTATATTCGCGGTCACGAGAACTGCCGCAGGAATTTTTCCATTCTTCCCAGGTGGAGAAACCATCACAATTCGTTTCACCCCAGCCACTTTTGCAGGAACAACATTCATCAAAACAGAAGAAGGATAAGCAGCAGTTCCACCCGGCACATAGAGACCAACTGAATCAAGTGGAGTCACCTTTTGTCCAAGAATCGTGCCGTTCTCCTCTGTCGTCATCCACGATGGACGAAGCTGTTTTTCATGAAAGGTGCGGATGTTAGTAGCAGCTTCCTGAATGATTGCGACCATCTCATCATCAAGGTCCGCATAAGCTTCATCGATTTCTTCCATTGATATGAGGAGCGAGTCAAGCACCGCTCCATCAAATTGCTCAGTATATCTTTTAACAGCTGCATCGCCCTCTTTTTTCACCTGCTCAATAATGGCCTTTACAGCTAAAAGCTGTTCTTCCGTGCCACTGTCAACCGTCCTTTTAATAGAAAGAGTGTCGGACACCTGTAGGATTTTCATCTTAATTTCACCCCTTCTTGCATTACGCTCGTAAGTCTCTCCACAAGCTCATTAATCCGCTCATCCTTCATCCGATAACTGACTGGATTGACAATTAATCTGGAAGTAATATCAACAATCCGTTCATATTCCACGAGTCCGTTTTCGACAAGGGTTCTGCCCGTTGAAACAATATCAACGATTCGGTCCGATAACCCGATAAGAGGAGCCAATTCAATCGAACCATTCAACTTAATGATTTCTACCTGCTCCCCTTGCTCGCGAAAGTAACGGGCCGCCACATTCGGATATTTGGTCGCTATCTTTGGGGCAACATCATTCATTCGCGTTCCCGGAAGGCCTGCGACCGCTAAATAACATTTACTAATCTGCAAATCTAGCAGCTCGTACACATCTCGTTCTTCCTCAAGCATGACGTCTTTACCGGCAATTCCTAAATCAGCCACTCCATGCTCTACATATGTAGGAACATCCATTGGCTTTGCTAAAATAAAGCGAAAGCGTTCCTCTTCCACATCTATAATCAATTTTCGTGAATCCTCAAATTCAGGTGGGAGTTCATAGCCTGCCTGGCGAAGAAGGTCTGCTGCTTCTTCAAAAATTCTTCCTTTTGGCATAGCAATCGTAATCAAGTCTTTCACGATTCGTTCCCCCTCCCTGCTTTTCCGATTAAAAAGGTTACTTCTCCATACTGCTCAGTGAATTGATCGATATTTTTTACTCCATTAATATCCTGAAGCGCCACTTTTACACCTTCACCGCGCTTATCTCTGGCAAGTTGAAAAGCTTCCTTTCGGCGTTCATCCGAAAATAGAATGCAATGAGCCGGTTCTGCCTTTTTCAACTCTCCTAATGCTTCAAGTAATCGGTCTACTCTTAGCGCAAATCCAGTCGCTCCTGTTGTTTTGCCGAATTTTTCAACGAGAAGATTGTAGCGTCCCCCGTTTCCAATAGGAAATCCAACCTGGTCCGCATACACCTCAAATAATATCCCCGTATAATAGCTCATGTGACTCACGAGTGTTAAATCAAACTTGAGCTTCTCTTGTTCACCGTAATCAACTACGATTTCCCAGAGCTGCTGGAGTTGGAGAAGCGCTTCTCTTCCTTTTCCGTTCTCGAGTAGGCTCTGCGCAAAATCAAGAACTTCCTCTCCACCCTTGAGCTTTAGAAAGTCCAACAGTCGTTGCTTATCTATCGAAGAAAGATTTAATCCTTTCACATGTTCTCTATAGCCTACAAAATTTTTTTCATATAAAAACTTCGTCAAAGACTGGGCTCGTTCCTCTGTGCCTAAAATTTGCAGGAATAACTCTTGTACAAATCCAATATGGCCAACAGAAATTTGAAAATTTTCTAGGTTTGCTTGCTTGAGTGCTGAAACCATCAGAGCGATCACTTCTCCATCCGCACTGACCGTTTCATCGGCAATCATTTCAACCCCAATTTGTTCAAACTCAGCTGGCCTTCCACCTTCTCGTTGCTGGGCTCTGAACACACTCGCTGAGTAGGCAAGTCTTAAAGGCAAATCCTCTTTTAATAGTTTCGACGCCGCCACCCTCGCAATCGGTGCCGTCATATCTGGACGAAGGACAAGCGTGTGTCCCTGACTATCTAGTAATTTAAAAAGCTGTTGGTCTAAAATGGCTGATGCCGTTCCAACCGTCTCGTAATATTCAAGAGCGGGCGTCTCCATAAATTGATAGCCCCACTGCTTCATTTCATTTCCAATTGCGTTTCGAACCTGGCTTTTTGCTTCATATAGCTCAGGTAATGTATCTCTCATCCCTAAAGGCTTTTCAAACATAAATAGCTGGCTCACAATATTCCCACCTTTGAAATTTTCCGAATCCTTTAGTTCGCTAACATATTAGCAAAGTGAAGTTATATGTAAGTTTACTCCTCGTGTAAGGTTCCGTCAACCATAAATTTCTAGTTCATTGGTAGGCTATTAGGTGAATTGGTTACTTGTACGCAGGTGTTCTTTCAGTCTAAAAGAGGGATCAAGATTTCGAAAATCGAATTATTATCTTGTATAAAAAACGAAACGATCGGAGGCATTTTTTATCTTGTTTCTCAAATCTAAAACCAATCATCATTATTCTTCAGTTTTAGAGCATGTTCATAACACATTTAATCAGGTAATTTGTTCTGGGTCCTCAGTTATCGTCATACATAAAGACTCTGTTGTTTTAGAGGAATATATCGGAAAACAATCGAATAAAAGTGACGCAAGGATAGTTAGCTCAGATACTCAATTTCATGTAGCTTCAGTTAGAAAAAGTTATATCGGATTTGCCGTCGCATACGCTGTGTATTACGGTCATATAGAAAACATAGATGACCTCGTCTTAAAATATCTTCCGGAACTTGATGAGACTATCTGGAGGGCCACAACAATCAGGCATTTATTAACTCATACACACGGTTTACACCAAAAAGACGGAACGGTTATACGTGAGTATCCCGTTGGGGAAAATTGGACATACCGACAGATTGGCATTGACACTTTAACTCAAATAGTTAAAAAAACGACTACAAAAACTGTATCCGATATTATTCACGAGCTAGTATTCGAGCCACTCGGTTTAATGGAATCCAATTGGTATGCGCAAAAACATGAAAAACTGGTAGATGTAATCCTTAGTGATGAGCAAGACAAAAATTGGAGATCAAGCGACAGCACAGAAGGCGACAAGATGAACATGTACGTATCAGCACGTGACTTAGCCTACTGGGGATATTTACATCTCAACCACGGGCAAATTGGCGGTAAACAAATTGTTCCCAAAGAGATCATACAATTGGCCACATCCGTACATAGCCCAGCGCTGATAGATCAAGACTTACCGCAAAATGGTTTTTTATGGTTTGTGAAAGATTTAAACGCTAGGAAATCGGAGATAGGTGCAGAAGTTCCAGAAGGTTCATACCAGATACTAGGTTATACAGGTGTAACTTTGCTCGTAATCCCACAAGAAGAGCTTGTTGCAGTAAGGATGTTTAATAGTTTTGGTTCACCGGATGGCTATGACTATTTATCTGATGTTAGGTCTTTCGGAGACACCATAATGAAATGTATACAAGAAATAAAGAGAACCTCCGTATAAATTAATCAATGTGTAAAAAATAATTGATTTTATTAGGGAGTGAAAAAATGAACCTAGTTAATCCAATTGCTAATGGCAATACTGCCGATCTTTTTCTTTACGATGATAAAATCATTAAAGTATTTAAAGATCATTTGCCCCCAACCGAAGCATTATATGAAGCAAAGAAACAAGAATACGTCTACACATGTGGACTAAGCGTCCCTAAAATATTTGAAATAACAGAGATTAATAGTAGACCGGCAATCATTATGGAATATATACATGGGGAAACTGTAGGCGATCTATTAATGAACAATATGGAGGAGGCTGAACATTACATAAGCATCTGTGTGGATGATCAGCAAAAACTTCATGATATGGTGGTCGACTCGGATTCACTTGAGCCAATGTCAGAGAAACTGTATCGTCAGATTGAAATGCCATCTCTACTAAATGAGAAGCAGAAGTATAAATTGTTAAGAAGATTAAACTCAATCGAATATGAACCAAAGCTGTGTCATGGAGATTTTCACCCTTTTAATTTAATCATGAACGAGGAAAAAGTTTATGTGATAGATTGGGTGGATTCCAGTTTTGGAGATATTCGCGCAGACGTTTATAGAACCTATTTATTATTTTCACAGACTTCGGTGAAATTGGCAGAACTATATTTAAACTATTACTGCAAAAATACTGGGTTAACAAGAGATGAGATTTTCCAATGGGCACCTATAATTGCAGGAGCAAGATTAGCCGAAAAAGTTTCTTCAGAAGACAACAAACGTTTAGTGGAAATCGTTTTACGATACTTATAAAGGGAGATACTAAAAATGGATAGAAGTACAAAAACTCCTCAACCACCCTATTATGCAGTGATATTTACTTCAGAACGGACTGATGGAGATAAAGGCTATAGCAAAATGTCCGAAAAAATGTTGGAATTGGCTTTTCAGCAACCAGGTTTTTTAGGGGTAGAAAGTGCAAGAGATATCGAACTAGGGATAACTGTTTCATATTGGGATTCCCTAGATGCTATAAGAAGTTGGAAAGAAAACTCACCCCATCAAATTGCACAAGAGAAGGGCAAAGAAGTTTGGTATAAAAACTACAAGGTCAAAATCTGCAAAGTTGAGAGAGAATACTCTTTTAAAATGGAATAAATACTTTGTTTATTTTTTAAATTTTCTAACTTTTATAAGATATTAATTATATAATTAAGAAGAAATTCAAGCTAAATTAACGAGGTGATGATACGTATGAGTAATCTAGCAACAATAACTGTAGAAACCACAGTCAATGCACCAGTGAGTAAAGTGTGGGAAATTTGGACCGAACCGCAGCATATTACGAAATGGTCTTTTGCTTCTGATGATTGGCATGCACCATTTGCCGAAAATGATTTAAGGGTTGGCGGAAAATTCGTTACACGAATGGAAGCAAAAGACGGAAGCTTCGGTTTTGATTTTGGTGGAGTTTATGATGAAGTTAGGAAAAACGAATTCATTGCTTACACGCTTGGAGACGGAAGAAAAGTAACGATCACTTTTATCGCTCAAGATAACTACACGAAAATCATTGAAACTTTTGATGCAGAAGCCACGCATCCCATTGATCAGCAACAAGAAGGTTGGCAGGCTTTTCTAGACAATTTCAAGAAGTATAGTGAGCTTACACAGGAAAATTAATCTGAATTACAGATACTCTTTTTTCAAATCCCTCTTCTTGTAATATCTTAGCCTTAGCTAGTTTAGTTAATAGGCGCATCGATAATTTAATAGTTCCATAAACGAAGAATAAAAAGAAGGGAAAGAGGAAAATCCAAGGAAACAGGCCCGGATTGCCATTACCACCCACTATACCAAACTCACTATTGATATTTAGTGTTTGTGTCATATGATTACTTACATAAAACAGCAAACCCGAAATTAAAATGCTTATGCTGTAGAAGATTTTAAACATATTCCACCTACTTTTAATGTCAATTTAGAGAATCTCTACCTTCTCCAGCAGCTATGCCTTTCCTTAATAAAAAAGGACATTACCATTCAATAGATGTAATGTCCTTCTTTTCATTTCTTCCCGTATATCATATCATCAGCCCAACGTTCTGATAGCTCTTCTTTGGTATATATGACTTTCATTGGATTTCCACCGACGAAAGCACCCGCTGGAACATCTTTGTGTACGAGTGTTCCTGCTGAAACGAATGCGCCGTCGCCAATTGTGACTCCTGGAAGAATCGTTGAATTTGCGCCAATCATTACTTCGCTACCAATTCGAACCTCGCCTAAGCGATATTCCTTAATCAAATATTCGTGCGCGAGAATCGTCGTGTTGTAACCAATAACCGTATTGCGTCCGACACTTATTTTTTCAGGGAACATAACATCAAGCATAACCATTAAGGCGAAGGACGTCTGTTCTCCCACTTTCATTCGTAAAAATGTTCGGTAGAGCCAATTTTTCATGCCGAGAAATGGCGTGTAGCGCGCCATCTGAATGACCACAAAGTTTTTGACAACCTTCCAAAAAGGGACGGTTTTGTACACATGCCACAAGGAATTCGCGCCTTCAACAGGATAGCGAGTGGTCCTTCTCATGGCTCTTCTACTCCGACAATCTCAAGCAAATCTTTCATATGATCTAGCATAAAATCTGGGTTGTATTGTTCAAGGAACGCTTTCCCTTTTAACGACCAAGCAACGCCAGCCGTCAACGTGCCGGCATTTTGTCCACCTTCGATATCATGGTAATTGTCCCCGATCATAATCGCTTCTTCCGGCTTCGAGCCAAGCTGCTCTAGTGCTTTTAGAACCGGCTCAGGATCAGGCTTCGCCTTCGACACATGATCAATGGCCACTATCACCTCGAAAAATGGGTCAAGCTTCGTTAACTTCAGCCCTTTTTCCACAACCTCTAATCGTTTTGTCGTGACGATTCCAAGCTTGAAACCTTTTTCCTTCAATATAGAAATCGTTTCATGAACGCCTTCAAATTCTGTTACAAGCGAATCATGTTTGGAAATATTATATTCCCGATAGATGCGGACCATTTCTTCCGTTTTCTCTTTATCCATCGAGTCGAACGTTTCCACTAATGTAGGACCCATGAATGGAAGTACGTCCTCCCTTTTATACTGGTCAGGGTAATAGATTCCCAGTGTGTGTAAAAAGGATTGGATGATCAATTCATTTGTATCAATTAATGTTCCATCTAAATCAAATAGTAAAGTAGTAATATTTCTAGTACTCATAGGTCGTTTCCTTTCTTTTCGAAATTCCCGCTCGGTTCCAAATCGTTGCGACAATAACCGTAATCACGATTGCCATCACTAAGCGAATAGTTAGCAGTGGCAATACTGGAATGCCCAATGGAACAAAGATCAACGTGTCTTCAACCACTGCGTGACAAGTTGCTAAAAAGATAACAGCAAGCGTAGCATCTTTCTTACTCACGCCTTCTTCTTTTACCGCCTGAATCATCACGCCTGCTCCATAAGCCAAGCCGAATAATAGGCCCGCAACCAGAGTCGTAGACGTATTTTCTTTCATTCCGAGCGCGCGGGTCACAGGGGCCATCCATTTTGAAAAAATCGCAAGCCATTTCAAATCTTTCAGGATTTGAATTGCAACCATTAACGGAATGACAATGATAGCAAGCTGGACAATCCCAAGCACTGCTTTTTCCACGGCATGAAAAATCATATTCCATAAACCAGTGGCACTTTCTTCAGTCGGTATCAAGCCGTATTTCGCAGCCTGATTTCCACCGTGCCAAACTAAGTTGATAACGATTGCCGAGATAAAGGCTAAGCCAATGCGCACCACAAGTGCGACCCACAGCTTAACCCCCACTCTCGTGACAACACTTGATTCGATAAACATATTGTGAGAAAAAGACAGCATCACAGCAATAATGAACACTTCTTTTACCGATAAATCAAGGGTGAAAATGGCCCCGATCGCTGCATAGATATTAAGAAAATTTCCGATTACAAGTGGGATCGCTGCATCCCCAGATAGACCGATTAGCCCCATCAGTGGCGCAATCAAATCAATGATCCATGGTAAAATCGGGGTATGCTGAAGAAAAGCAACAACAAGTGTAACGGGAAAAATAATTTTTCCCAACGTCCAAACTGTTTGAAGCCCTACTAGAAGCCCTTTCCGAATTGACTGAAGCCACATGTTTTACGTCTCCCTTTTTATGCCGAATGATCTAAGTATCTCTCATTCGCAAGACCTTTTACTCTTCTAAAAACAAGTAAAGCAACCGCCCCGATCACGAGCGCGATTGAAATCGTTTGTGCGATGCGCAGGTGTTCTGTCAGCATCAAGCTATCCGTTCTCATCCCTTCGATAAAGAATCTGCCGATTGAATACCAGATGACATAGGACAGGAACATTTCCCCTCTACGCAGATTCACTCGACGTAATGAGATTAATAGGATAAACCCTAACAGATTCCACACTGATTCATATAAAAAAGTAGGATGATAGTAAGTACCATTTATGTACATTTGATTGACAATAAAGTCTGGTAAAAATAAATTCTCTAAAAACGCACGGCTCACTTCCCCACCGTGAGCTTCTTGGTTCATAAAGTTTCCCCAGCGGCCAATCGCTTGGCCAAGAATGATGCTTGGCGCTGCAATATCAGTCAGTTTCCAGAAGGAAATGCCTTTCTTTTTCGCAAAAACATACGCCGTAACGACTGAACCAATCAATGCACCATGAATGGCAATTCCACCATTCCAAATCTTGATGATGTCGCCAGGATTTTGGGAATAATAGCCCCATTCAAAAAGCACATAGTAAATACGAGCAGAAATAATCGCAATCGGAATTGCCCACAGCATTAAATCCGCAAAAGTATCCTTCTCTAGCCCTCTTCTTTCCCCTTCGCGAATCGCAAGGAAAAGAGCTAGAGCAAGTCCAACACCGATAATAATTCCATACCAATGAACATCAATTGGTCCTAATGAAAAAGCAATTGGGTTAAGAGGTTTTATAGTTTCTTCCATTCTTCCGTCTCCTTTGTTTCTAAAAATTTTTATCTATCTTCGTGATCCCCATCTTCAATAACATCGGATAAGCGGCTCGCAAATTGTTCGGCTGCATTCACACCCATTCGTTTTAAACGAAAATTCATCGCCGCCACCTCAATGATAACAGCCAAGTTTCGTCCTGGACGAACCGGCACTGTTAACTTTGGAATAGATGTATCAATGATTCTCATCGTTTCTTCATCCAAACCTAAACGGTCGTATTGCTTCGTTTGATCCCATAGTTCTAGGTTGATAACAAGGGAAATTTTCTTAAAGCTTCGAACTGCGCCAGCTCCAAACAATGTCATTACATTGATAATGCCCAAACCACGAATTTCGAGAAGATGTTCAATTAACTCTGGAGAGTTTCCTACCAATGTATCGTCATCTTCTTGACGAATTTCAACGCAGTCATCAGCCACGAGTCGGTGACCTCTTTTTACTAGCTCAAGTGCCGTTTCACTTTTACCGACACCACTTTTACCAGTGATCAAAACACCCACACCGTAAATATCGATTAACACGCCGTGAACAGCGGTTGTTGGCGCAAGCTTTGTTTCTAAAAAGTTTGTTAAACGACTGGAGAAACGAGTCGTTTTTAATTTTGCTCGTAAAACCGGAACCGCTTCTCGCTCAGATGCTTCAATCAATTCATCTGGTACTGGCATATCCCTTGTCACAATAATAACAGGCGTAATATCTGTACAAAGTCGCTCGAGTCTGTCAGCTCGCGTTTCTGGATCTAATTTTTGAATGAAGGTTAACTCGGTCTTACCTAAGAGTTGTACCCGCTCCGCTGGATAATAATCAAAAAAGCCTGCCAATTCAAGACCTGGCCTTGAGATATCCGTCATCGTAATCGGGCGGTTAATCCCTTCTTCACCACTGATTAATTCAAGTTTAAATCTGTCTAAAATGTCCTTAGTGCGTACCTTTGGCAATGGGTACTCCTCCCTTGATGGCTGTATCTATTACTCATCACTTCGCATGAAGTGTTTCTAACTTAATAAAAGTTTCACTCTATTTTAGCATTTTTTTACGGATAACCAAATTTGTATGTACGAGTTTAATTGACCATATCCATTTTCGCCTCTCAAACATATGATAATAGTGTATACCATATCGGGAAAAGGAGGGTGTTAGAACATGAAAATATTATTAGATGCAGGCCACGGTTACAATACTCCAGGAAAAAGAAGTCCAGATGGTATGCGCGAATACGAATTTAATCGAGTAGTTGCGAGCTATGCGAAGTCCCTTTTGGAAAACTTCGAGGATGTGACAGTGTATTTTTCTCATTCAGACACGAAAGACGTCTCTCTTCAGGAGCGCACGAATAAAGCAAATCACCTAGATGTCGATTGTTTTGTCTCCATTCATGCAAATGCCTATGGGACGGGCTGGAACAGTGTCAGCGGGATTGAAACCTATGTATACAAAACGAAGCCAGCGGTAGCCACAGCCTTGGCTGAAAAGGTGCAAAGAAACTTAATTGTGGCAACAGGACTCACTGATCGCGGTGTAAAAACGGGGACCTTCCATGTCCTTAAGGCTACAGCAATGCCAGCTATTATCGTCGAGTGTGGATTTATGACAAACAAAGAGGAAGTTCAGTTGCTTCGTTCGGATGTCTATCGGAGAACTTGTGCGGAGGCCATTGTTAAAGGGATTCAGGGGCAATTCAAACTGAAGAATAAATCAGATAAGACGTATAAAGTCTTAGCGGGGCCGTTTCCTGAAAAAACAACCGCCACTGAATTGGTTGAGAAACTGAAAAAGGATGGCTACCAAGCCACGATTATATCTGAATAAGCTCTATTTTTTTGATTTTCTACAGGTGTACCCACTTAACCGGAGAAAGTCCGTTTATTTTGATGAATAAATGGATATTAGGTGAAATTGACGGAAATTTTCCGCTTAAATGACCTAAAGAGCCTTAAAATCCTGAAAATGAATAGCTTTACCGGAAAAATTCCGCTTATTTGTGGGAGAACAGGTGAATTTCTTGATTTAACAGGACTTTTTCCGCCTATTTTTCAATCTATTAAAATCGACACCCACCTTTCTGAATAAAAAAGGGCCGATGCTGTAAAAGAAGTTTCCTCGAGGAGTCGAGTTTTTCCTTCACAACCATCTAGCCCTTTTACTTTTTCTGTTTCTTATCCAATATAAAATTCTGAATGACAAGATTGATAATAGACATAATCGCCGAAATGAAAATGGCCATTCCCAGTCCACTGATTTCAAAAGCATCTCCGATAATCGCATCTGTTAAAAGCAACGTTACGCCATTAATCACAAACAAAAACAATCCAAGCGAGACTAAGGTAATCGGTAATGTCAAAATAATTAAGATTGGCTTCACCAATATATTGAGGATAGCAAGGACAATGCTCGCTCCAATGGCAGCTCCAAAGCCTTCAATGTAAAAAGAATCCCCGAAATATCCTGCCAACGCGATAAACAATACCGCATTTATTAAAATCCCCAAAATCCACTTCATAAACAACATCCTTTTATGTCAAAAGATCTTTTATATAGATTTTACTCTTTTTAGAGAAATCGAGCCCGTTTTTGCGTCGGCTCCAATTCTCGTAATTTGTTCAGCATGTGAAACTGGTAGAAAACGAAGCAGCTTCTGCATCACTTCACTTTTTTCCTCAAGCACCTGAATGCCACTTCGGTCAATATCATTAAAATTTCCTAGATTCGATTTCAGCTCACCGGAAATCACTGATGCTTCTGGAATATACAACTTAATACCACCCGCTGCCGTTTTCACCTCAATGATTTCACAGTTTGTATTGTTCACAGAACAATCAATGCCACCATTGAAGGATTGAACGTCGAGCTTTCGAAAGTTTCCATCGATTTTAATCGCTCCATTGAGTGTTTCCATTTCGAGATCATCAATGTTTCCATCACGAACCTCAATTTGACCGTTCGCTGTCTCCGCATCTACGTACTTGCTCGTGAGACTATACAGATTGATTTTTCCATTGGCTGTTTTCACATGATACTTTTCTACATGTAAGTTTTCACTATCGACTGAACCGTTAAACATTCTTATCTTAACATGTTCATACTCCGATTGTGGAATATAAAGTGTTGCTTGGACTTTCATCCACTTTTGCTGAGTATTAAAACGAAGTTTGCCCCCGTCAATCGCAAAAGTGACATCTTTCAAGAACGTATCGCGAGCTTCTTCTTGAGAATCGACGCGGTATACCTTTGCCTCGCACTCCACGCTAACATCCTGCTTCTCCCACGGAACGATTTTCACAGAACCGTTGGCGATGTCCACATCTATCTCCTTCAAATATACGTCACTCTCTTGAAAGTTATGAGAAATCTCCGTTGATTGTCCAAAATTAAAATCCAAGTCGATATCCTTTATCTTTTGAATCGCAGTATCCACGAATTCAAAGATTCTATCCTTTGCTGCGTGAAACTTTTGGTTGGCAAAAGGATCATCCTTCTTCGCTTCTTCAAATTTCACATTCGTCGATAGCTCTCCAGTTACAGGATTTTTCTCAGATTGTCCGAGTGCATCTAATAACTCAAGCGCCTCATTGACAGAAAGCTTCCCTTCTTTTACCATTGTTAAAATTCGTGTTCTTTCTTGTTCCATGGCTATTTCCTCCCTAAATCTCTTTATATTATGGTTTCCTTACTTAATACTTGAATACCTTTGACAATATTCCAAATGAAGATGATTATGCTCAAAATGATGGAAATAATGATCCCAACGAAAAGCATAATTGGGACTTCACCCTGATGGATTCCAATGATGTCAGCAAATGCTGCAAAAATGATGATCGGTACCGGAATGAGTAATAGTAGGTGTGAGATAAGTGCTTTCTTAGCATGATGCTTCACTTCCTTATCACCCGATACACAAAGCACTACGATTGGGACGATAATCCCGGCAAAAAATATACTAAAATAGCTCAATGCTGCTAATAATTTGTTTGATTCCATGTCTTTTTCCCCCTCCTCTAATAGTACGATCTTCAAAAAATAAGGTTTCATGCCGTGGGTGTATTTTTTAGTACGTCTGAGGTCTGATTTAGTTTGGTAACGGTTCTCCTTTACCAATTTATGCTAAAATTCAATTGTAGGATTTTGTTTTGGGAAAGGGATGGGATGAATTGGCGATATTCGTAGGATATGCAATTGCCATTATTGGCTCAGCTATGGCTTTTCAATTAACGAAAGGAAAATCCAAGAAAAGAAAATATATAGTTTGGGGCATCACCACCATGTTTGCGCTTGCACCGTTCTTCTCTTTTGCAATCGGGCTGAGCTATGCCTTTATTGTGCAAAATGGTTGGGCAGGAATGATTATGTGGTTGTTGTTTCCTATTATATTTATTATTGGACTAGGGCTGTTATTGGTGGGGATATTTAAGAGGAATTGGGCAGTTACTGAATGAAGAAAAGTCCTGCCAGACCGATTCTGAAGGACTTTTTGAGCATCGATTAAACAAACTATAAATAATCCGATATGAGACTATCATTGCTTTCATTATAGACATACTTGCTGATTGGACGGCCAATCGCCCCATAGGATATGTTGGTCTCCAAAACCCCAATGTCTTCTAGGAAATTTAGATATTTTCGAATTGACACTCTTGTTATACCCGTACGCTTGGCAATTTCGAGAGTGGAAAACTCTTGTTCACCAATATCTTTTAATTCGTCCCAAATTAGACTAAGCGTATGCTTTGTTAGTCCTTTTGGAAGATCCAGCGAGACTTGTAATTTTTCTTTTTGCAAAAGTATTTCATCTAGTTCTTGCTGATTAATTTGATTTGAATGACACCCGAGAAATTCCACTTTTTGCTGATAGGCAATGAGTGCCTCCTTTAAACGAGTAAACGTGAACGGCTTGATTAAATAATCAATTGTGCCAAAGCGCAATGCACTTTGAATTGTCTTAATATCAGAAGCTGCGGTTATTAAAATGACATCCATTCTAAAATCGGACTCGCGAATATAAGCTAATAAAGTAAGGCCGTTATCTCCAGGCATGTATACATCCAACAAAATCAATTCTACTTCATTGCTTGCAAGGAAGTGCTTTGCATCCTTCACTGAGGAAGCAATTGCTGCGGCTTGAAATCCCTCAATACTCTCCAAATAACGTTTATTTAACTCGGCTACCATTGGATCATCTTCAACGATCAACACGCGAATCATGTTACTCACCTTCCAAAATATAAGGAATTGTTACTGTAAATATCGAACCTTCCGATTTTGAGCTGGATATTTTTATGCTCCCCTTTAATTTTTCGATAGATTGCTTCACCAAGAAGAGGCCGTAGCCACGATGCTCTCCCTTTGTTGAAAAACCTTTCTCAAAAAGCATTGGTTCGTGTTCCTTTGAAATGCCTTCACCGAAATCACGCATCTCAACAATTATGTTTGAGCTTTGGAAATCTAGGAGAAGAACGATATGCTTATGGACTCCCTTTTGTGATGCATCCATAGCATTATCAATGAGATTTCCTATTATCGTGATCAAGTCATGCGAAAATTGCGGGTCTTTAAATCCAGGAAACATATTTTGGATCGATAGCTCAAATTGGATACCCTTTTCTCGTGCATAGCTCAATTTACCAAGTAGAAAGCCGACAAGAGCTGGTTCATTCAGTTTTTTGGTAATATTTCTTATATCATTCTGAGTATCTTCCACTGTTTTTTCTATGAACTTCTCAAGTTCGCTATATTCCTTTAAATGAATCATCCCTAAAATACAATGAAGCTGATTCATAAATTCATGAGATTGGGCTCTCAGGGCGTCCGCATATAATTGCACACCTGTCAATTGTTCAGCCAGCTGTTTGATTTCACTCTTATCTCGCAACGTATTAACGGCTCCAACGATCTCACCATCAACAATAATCGGTACAGTATTACTCATGACCTCACTACCATTGACGAGTTGCTCCTGATCTAAATAGGGCTTCCCTGTTTTGAGGGTTTGTTTCAACTTAGAATTAATTAAATAAGAATCTACTTTTTTTCCGATCGGATTATCCTTCAATCCTAACTTTCCGAATAAATTCATTGCTGATTTATTTACTAACGTAATATTTCCGTCCTGATCCACAGCGATTATCCCTTCATGAACCGATTCAATCAGTGCTTGTCTCTCATTTAAAATTCTCGCAATTTCTGATGGTTCAAGACCTAACAAAACACGTTTTACAAAATAAGATAACAAGACTGCACAAATCGTGCCAAAGATCATACCAATGCCGATACCCAAAAAAATATTTTTTCGGATCATGCTCAGTACAAGCGAGATTCGCTCCAAGGAAATCCCGACAGCAACAGCACCAATTTGTTGATGGTTTTGGTCAAAAATAGGGGTAAAGGCTCGCAGTAACTTTCCTAAGGTGCCTTCAGATATGGAAGAATACTCCTTACCAACTAGTACATCCTTTTCATCTCCTCCCACAAACTTCTCGCCGATTTTACTCGAATCAGGATGAGACTTTCTTATTCCATTCATATCGAGGACGACAATAAATTCTACATTCGTGGAGGTCTGGATTTTACGCGTAAAATTTTGAATTGTGGGTACAGAAGTTTCCTCTTTCAAAGCATCAATAATTGTAGGTGTCTGGGCAATCATTCTCGAAACGTTTAAAGCCTTTTCCTCTTGGCTCGCCACTATTCGAGCTGATATGGTACTATTGATAAAATAACCAGTAACTAAGATAGAAAAACTAACCACGATACTTACGAGAAGAATGATCATATATTTCAGCTTCATTTTCTTCCATTTCATGTGGAAACACCTCATCAGTTGTCAACTTAATAGGTTACTAGCGTTATCATAGCACAACCATTCGCCCCTAAATTGTTCGATATACGAGCAAAAAGTGAACCTTTTATTGCAAAAATAGGAAAAGGTCTTCACAAAGAAGACCTCAAATTCCCTATATAGCGATGATACCTACCTGTCTGAATCGTAACCTTAATAAAGCTTTCTAACCGTTCCTTCCAAGTTTGATTAATATTCTCTGAATCAAATATTGCTTTTCCATCCTTCACTTCTATCCATTTTTGTGTATCATCATCTTGAAAATAGCCTGTAACGGATGTTGATAGCTCGTGAAAGGAATCCGTACTTGAATAGATGATCCCATGATAAATATAGCTCTCTCCATATTGATCATGGATCCAATCGTCATGCATATTGATTAACCAGAGCATTCCTCTATCTACGCTCCCGACTAGTTTTGCTCTTTTTTGGTAGAGTCCCTTCATGCCTTAAATCCCCTTTTAGAGATCTTGTTATACCGCTTGTATTTTTCTTTGCAATGCAGGAATAGCATCTACGACGTGGCGATCAATCGCAAGTTCCTCTGGACTGATCCCTAAAGCTAAGCCTATTAATTGGGGCAAATGGATTATCGGCATTGTAATGTCTTGATCAAATCCTTTTTGTGCATCAGGTTGATAAGCATCCAACTGCATTTGGCATAACGGACACGGAGTCACGATGCAATCTGCCCCAGCCTCTTTCGGGGACAAACAATTAATTCCTGTCATTGTCATCACTTCTTTTTGGGCTGGAAAAACAGCGTGGAAACCACAGCAAGCAAGCCTTTGGTCAAATTCTACACATTCAGCTCCTAGGGCTTCTGCAACCATTTCCATTGATTGTGGGTTGCGATGGTTTTCAAAGCCCATCACATCTGGTGGCATCAAAATATGACAGCCGTAAAAGTTAGCTACCTTTAAGCCTTTTAGCGGGACCTTTACTTTTTTCTTAAGATTTTCCAAACCATAATCCTCAAGAAGTGCCCAGAGCAAGTGGGTAACTTCAACTGTTCCTTTGTACTCTAACCCCGTTCGCTCCAATCCTACATTTACCTTTTCTTTAAGATTTTCGTTTTTATCCATTTTCAGCTTTGCTGTACGGAGCATTAGCGTACATGTATTACAAACGGTTATTAATTTGGATACCCCTAATTCTTCAGCTAATGCGATATTTCGAGCATTGATCGATGTGGATAAAAATCCATCTATGTCTTGAATATGACTTGCCCCACAACAGGTCCAGCCATCTAATTCGATCAGTTCAATTCCTAAGACAGCAGCAACCTTTTTGGTCGAAATCATAAGTTCCTCTGCCGCTGATTCTAATGTGCAGCCTGGAAAGAATGCATATGTTAATGTCATGACTTAACCTCCTCAGCATACTCGTATAACCTTCTCACTTCATGAATACCGGAAATTTGCTTTGGCATATGAAGTGGGTTGATTTTTCCCTTTTTGATCATTCGTAACGCAAATGGAATTTTTGTTAATGCTGTTTGTACTAAACCATCTGTTTTGATTGGAAGCATTGTTTCATTTAATCGGCCCTTATTTTTTACGTCATCATGAAAGGCATATGCATGCTTTGCTCCTTGGTTATTCACTGCACCCATTTGCATCGTGGATGAACGTAAATACGCAATTTGATCTGTTAATGGGATTGATTTTGGACATTGAGATACACACTGCATACAATGAAGACATTTCCACAAATCGTTTTCAAGTACAGGCTGAAGATGATCTTGTGGTGAACCATCTCTAGAATCTACGATATAACGATAGGCCCTGTTTAGAATAAACGGTTCAAGATAGCCTTCTTGATTTACAGCTAGCTGATTACATTCTGAAGCACAGACACCACAGAGAATACAATCTGTTGGAGCTGCGATTTGATGGAACTCCTCTTCACTTTGCAGAAAGCCGTGTTCATTGCTTCCTTTTTCACTCGGAATGATCCAAGGCTTAACCTTTTCCATCTTCTCCATCTTCGGTTCCCATACAATGACTAAATCCTTAATGACATCAAAATTCTTCAGCGGTTCAAACGTCAAATTCATCGTCTTGTACGTATCCAAAACCTCGTCTAGTGACGTATTACAAGCGAGAAAGGCGTTGCCATTGATTTGTACAGCACAGCTACCACAAATGGCATGACGACAAGCAGAAGTAAAATTCAAAGTTGGATCCTGTTCTTCCCGAATCATCGTCAGCAACCAAAGAATCGTTTTTCCTTTTTCATACGGTACTTCGTATTTTTGATAATAGCTTTCACGTCCATCAAATCTCTTAATTTTTACCGTAATCTTTTCCATTAGTATTTCCGCTCCTCCGGTTGATATTTTGTAATCTTTACCGGTGCATACTCCAGTCGATATTTATTCCCGTTTTTATAAATGAGCGTATGTTTTAAAAATTGCTCATCATTCCGGGTTGGATAATCTCCTCGAGAATGGGAGCCTCTGCTTTCCTTTCGATTCAGGGCACCCATCGTAACAGCTCGAGCAAGTTTTAAAATATTGCCGATTTCTACATAATTGATAAAGGCCATATTATATTTTTCAGCAGGATCTCCTGCATAGGCATCCTTATATTCTTCAATCAGCTCATCTACCGTTTCCAAAGCCTTCGCCATATCTGACTCTGTCCGGAAAATTCCTACGTTGTACCACATCGTTTCCGCTAAGCGATTGCGAATGTCAAACATGCTTGTTCCAACCGTGTTTTCTCTAATTGCTTTAAATTTTGCATTCCACTCTGTAGCTTCTTGTTCAAGCTTAGTCGTACCTCCGAAGATTCTCCGTTTCGCAGATTCCTTCGCTCCAATACCAGCATACTTTCCAAATAGGACGACATCTGCGACAGAATTTCCACCTAAACGGTTCGCACCATGAATGGAAACAGAGCAGCATTCCCCAGCAGCGTGGATGCCATCAATTGGGGTACTACATGTTTCAAAGTCAGAAACATGAATACCTCCCATTGTGTAATGACAGCTCGGGCGAATTGGTACTGGTTCCTTTATAAGGTCGACTCCTTCGAACTCCATTGCCAGTTCACGAACCTGAGGAAGACGTTCCATAATTTTCTTTTCACCTAAATGGCGAAGGTCCATTAATACATAAGATGTCATTCCCTCTCCGAATCCACGACCTTCTTTAATTTCGGTTTCTATCGATCTCGACACAAGATCACGAGGTCCCAGCTCCATTTTTTCAGGTGCATAGCGAGCCATAAAACGCTCTCCAACTCTATTAATTAAATATCCACCTTCTCCACGGCATGCTTCTGAAAGCAGCACTCCTGTTTGGGCAAGACCTGTTGGATGAAACTGAATAAACTCTGGATCCTTAATCGGAATTCCCGCCTCAAAGCACGCAGCCGTTCCGTCCCCCGTCATATTAATGGCATTCGTCGTTCTGCTCCAATAAATTCGTCCAAACCCACCAGAGGCAATGACAACGGATTTAGCCTGAATCGGATAGATTTTTCCTTCTCGAATGTCCATCGCAACTAAGCCTTCAAATTCTCCATTTTCTACAACAACAGAGAGTAAGAACCATTCATTCAAAAATTGAACCTTATTTTTCAAGCATTGTTCATATAAAGCATGGAGGATAACATGACCGGTTTTATCAGCGGAGTAGCAGGTTCTTGGACTGGAAGCACCACCAAATGGTCTTTGCGCCACATGCCCATTTTCATCGCGAGAAAATGGAACGCCGTAAAAATCTAATTCAGATATGATCTCTGGCATTCTCGACGTAAAAAATTCAACTGCATCTTGGTCCGCCAAAAAGTCACTACCTTTTACTGTATCCCTAAAATGCTTTTCAGTAGAATCGGTATTGTCCCTGTATCCCATTGCAGCATTGATGCCCCCTTGGGCAGCCCCTGTATGTGAACGAGTAGGAAATATTTTGCTAAGGACGGCTACTTTCAAATTTTTATCTTTACTGGCTGATAGTGCAGCCATCATTCCTGCACCACCAGCACCTACTACAACAACATCAAACTTCAACATCGGTGTCCCTCCTCATCTTCGTGTCCAAATTAATCCACCACTTTATATTGCTGAACACCTAATTCGTATAAGTTATTACCCTCTGAATCTATCGCAACAATACAAGGATAGTCCTCCACCACTAATCGGCGAATCGCTTCAGGCCCTAATTCATCAAAAGCGACCACTTCCGCCTCTTTGACGGAATCAGCAATTAACGCCGCAGCTCCTCCAATTGCAGCAAAATAGACAACATTATTAGCGATCATCGATTCAATCACTTCTCGACTACGAGGACCTTTTCCAATCATGCCCTTTAAGCCTTGCTCCATCATTATTGGCGAGTATGCATCCATCCGTCCGCTTGTTGTTGGTCCGCATGAACCAATGACCTTCCCTGGTTTGGCAGGGGTGGGACCAGCATAATAAATAACTTGATTTTTGAAATTGACCGGTAACTCCTCACCCGCTTTAATCGATTCGGTTAAAAGTTTATGGGCAGCATCACGGGCCGTATAAATCACACCGGAAATCGATACTTGGTCCCCTGCTTTTAAGTCCTTCACAACTTCATCTGTTAAAGGTGTCGTGACCTTATTAATATTCGTCATCTCTGTTCCCCTCCGTTTAAAGAATGGCTTCTTTATGTCTTGCCGCATGGCAATTTAAGCAAACAGTAACTGGCATCGTAGCAATGTGAGTAGGATAGGTCTCAATATGGACAGCTAAGGCTGTTACCTTACCACCAAATCCTTGTGGACCGATTCCTAATTTATTGATTTCAACTAGTAATTCTTCTTCAAGCGCTTGATATGCTGGATTTGAATGAGGCTGACCAGCTTCACGTGCCAATGCTTTTTTTGCTAATAGGGTGCTCTTATCCATAGTTCCACCAATTCCAACACCGACAATAACTGGAGGACAAGGGTTTCCACCTGCTTGCGTAACAGCTTTGATGATAAAATCTTTTACTCCCTCTAAGCCTTCTGCTGGTTTCAGCATCTTTAATGCACCCATATTTTCACTTCCAGCCCCTTTAGGAAGCACTTGGATTTTCACTTGATCACCGGGAACCAGTTCTGTATAAATCACAGCCGGTGTGTTATCTCCTGTATTTTTTCGATTTAGGACTGGATCTTCAACAACCGACTTTCGAAGATAGCCCTCTTGATAGCCCTGACGAATCCCTTCATTAATAGCATCATTTAAGCTTCCACCGATAAGGTGAACATCCTGACCAATTTCAACGAACACAACGACTATCCCTGTGTCCTGACACATTGGTGCATGCTCAGCTCGTGCTAACTCTACATTCTTAACAATCTTCTCCAAGCTGTATTTGCCAAACTGAGATTCCTCTGTAGCTACCGCTTCTTTTAATAATTTTTCAACATCCCTCGGTAGATCACAGGCTGCTTCTATACTTAAGGTCTTTACGACTTCTGTTATTTGTTCTACTGTTATTTCTCTCATTTTGAACCCTCCATTTTTACTAGCTTGCGATATAGCTAGTTTTTATTTCTGATTATTGTCCACTAAATACGAGTTGTTCAGAGCTTTCGCATTGGCTACAAATCATGACTGGCACTTTTAACTCATAGTCGTCATCTGCACCATGAAAATAATCAATGGTACTACTCTTCAGTAAATCTGCTTGACAGCAATTCGATTTCAAGGTTAACACCTCCGTTTTTAGGAATCTATCAATCATAAATCGTATTGTTTTACCATAACCCGAGAATCTTCCACCAAATCCCACCAATCACTGCCCAAATGATGATGTGGATAAGAGAAATTGCAAAGCCGATTGACCACCATTTATTTTGGGATACGTAACCCGAGCCAAAGAATACTGGCGCCGGTCCTGAGCCGTAATGAGTAATACAGCCAAATAGGTTTCCGAAGAATCCTAGTATGAGCGCTGTCAGCATCGGTGGTGCACCTGCCGCCATTGCTACTGCTAGAAATGCCGCATACATCGCACTCACATGTGCTGTACTGCTGGCAAAAAAATAATGAGAATAGAAGTAAATCAACGCTAGAGCTCCGAGCGCCCAAATCCAAGAGAGTCCACTTACCGCTCCGCTCATCATGTCACTGAACCACGGAATCATCCCTAATGTATTTAAGAAGGATGCCATCATTACAAGAGCAGCAAACCAAACTAATGTATCCCATGCTCCTTCTTCCTTCTTAATATCATTCCAAGTTAAAACAGAAGCTAATAATAGGACTGATAGTCCTATCAGAGCTGTTGTTGTAGCATTAATTCCAATACTTTCACCAAAAATCCATAATCCTAAAATGAGTAGAAATACAGCAATCATGCTCCATTCTGATTTACTCAGTGTTCCCATTTCTTGTAGTTTTTTCGTTGCAATTTCGGCTGCTGCAGGTGTTTCCTTAATTTCTGGTGGGTACACCTTGTAAATAAAGTACGGTACAACGATCAAGCTGACGATACCAGGAACCAGAGCCGCTATCGCCCAGCCCGTCCATGTTATTTTTACTCCAGCGTCTCCTGCTAGAGTAGCTGCTAAAGGGTTTGCTGCCATCGCCGTTAGAAACATTGCTGAGGTTATCATGTTTCCTTGAAAGGCTACCTTTGTTAAGAACGAGCCAATTTTTCTCTCCGTCCCATCTTCTACTCTTGAGCCAAATGTCTCTGAAAGTGAGCGAATGATTGGAAAAATAATTCCTCCACCACGAGCCGTATTACTTGGCATAGCTGGAGCTAAAATTAAATCGCTAATCAATAAAGAATAAGAGAGTCCTAATGTTTTCTTCCCGAATTTTTTCACAAACATATAAGCAACTCGGTTACCTAGACCTGTTTTAATAAATCCTCTTGAAATGAAGAATGCGATAACAATGAGCCAAATCGTCGTATTTTGAAATCCACTTAATGCATCTTGCAACTCTAAAGTACCTGTTAAAACAACGGCTGTGATTGAGAGAATCGCTACTCCTCCCATTGGCATTGGCTTAATAATTAACCCAACAATCGTCGCAACAAAAATTGCGAACAAATGCCAAGCCTTTGGGTCTAATCCAGCGGGGGCACCGATGAACCAAATAATCACCCCGACTGCAAAAGTGATCAGTAACGTAACAAAATTTACTTCTTTACTTGATTTTTCTTTTTTTGACTTAATCTTTGAAGGATTTTGAGGCTGAGCTAACTTCCGTACTGCCGCTCCCATTTTTTTCACTCCCAAAATATTTTTTTGTTACAGGCAGAGAATTGTGCTCCTGCTTATGTGAATATATTCACACGTTTTTTCTTTATCGTGAAATACCGATTTTCTATAAATATATAGATTAAAACTATAAGTGAAACATTTCACAAACTTATCTCTAAAAAAACACAATCATCGTGAAATTAACTTTCAATCATTGTGACTTTCACACTTTTCTATTTTGTTGTTCAGTACAAAAATATTCCCTAATAAAGGCTATCACCATTTGACAGTCGTTCGATAAAACCCTGCCTTTCTTCCAAGCGAGTCCAATATTGATGTTCAATCGTTTCTTTAATGGTATGGCGACTATGTCTCGATGATCCTTAACGTACATATCCATTAGTAAGGATAGTCCAAGACCATTAGCCACCATCGCTTTCACTGTTTCGACTTTATCTGATGTAAAAATAATATTTGGCTTGATGCTAGACGGAAAACAATATTTTAGTAGTGCATTATGATGAACGTATTCTTCCGTAAGCATGATAAATTTTTCTTTGATTAGATCATTGCACTGAAGTGATTTTTTGCTGTGTAAAATGTGATTTCTTGGAACACAGATCACGAGCTGGTCCTCAACCAAAGGTACCATTTCGAGTTGCTCTGAGGATTCAGGTAGAATGATAAATCCCATTTCAAGTTCACCATTCTCAATCAAATTTTTAATAGCCACAGATCCCTTTTCGGTTACTTCGAATTCTATATTTGTGAATTTTTCTTTGAACCCCATGAAAACATTTGGAAACATTTGAGCACCAATCATTGGTGGTAAACCTATTTTAACGACCCCGGTATCCAATTCATTTATTTCAACAATCGCTTGGTTCATTTCAGACAAAATCTCTGTAATACGCGAATGGAAAATTTCACCCTTTAACGTTAGGGAAACACTTTTCGTCGTTCTATCAAGTAATTTTACACCCAACTCTTCCTCCAATTTATTTAGAGAGTTGGATATAGAAGGTTGGGATACATGTAAAGATTCAGCCGCATGGGTAAAGCTTTTTAGCCTACTGACCTCAACAAAATACTCTAATTGTCTAAGTTCCACTTTTCTCAAACCTCCTGTTTCCATCTTTTCTTGTAAATGTAAGAATTCAATGTCATTATATTTCGCTTTTCAAATGCCATTTAGATATTTAACTTTTGATATCTTTATGTAACTAATGTAAGTGGAATCTTGTAACAAAACGTTCATTTACAGATAGGTACGGTAAGAATAGAGGAAATAATTTAGAGTTGAAATTATGTGCACAAAAAGAGCCAGACCCGAAGGCCTGACTGTTATTGTATTATTTCTTTTTCTTTTAATAGATGGTATGCATCTGCCTCAAACTCGTCTTTGATTTGATACTCTAGGTTTCCTTCGACGATTTTAGCACATCGCCCTCCAAGTGGCTTAAGCAATTCTTTAATTTTTTTTATATCCATTGCTTCTTTCACTGGGTAATTTACTTTCAACTTTACCACCTCCCAGTTCAACTATAGTAAACTATAGGTTCTGAAACAGTGAAAAACATCACTAAATACAAGGAGCTATCATTCATGAAAACTGAAAAAGAGAAAATGTTAGATGGCGAGCTCTATAATGCAGCCGACCCAGAATTAGTAAGTGACAGAGTAAACGCTAGAAAGTTAACAAGATTATATAATGAAACACTAGAAACTGATTTAGATAAGAGAACTGAATTATTGAAGGAATTGTTTGGCTCTACTGGAGAAAGCTTGTACATAGAACCGACATTCCGCTGTGACTACGGCTCTAATATCCATGTTGGGGAAAATTTCTATGCTAATTTTGATTGCGTCTTTTTAGACGTTTGCGAGATTCGCATTGGCGATAACTGTTTTGTTGCACCAGGCGTTCACATCTACGCAGCGACGCATCCTCTTAATGCGCAAGAACGGATTTCAGGAGTAGAATACGGGATTCCAGTAACAATCGGTGACAATGTCTGGATTGGCGGAAGAGCAGTGATCAATCCTGGGGTTAAGATTGGGAACAATGTCGTTGTTGCCTCTGGTGCAGTCGTTACAAAGGATGTACCTGATAATGTGGTCGTAGGTGGAAATCCTGCGAGGGTCATTAAAGCGATTGATTAGATTTATTTTTTGAGGGGTTTGGGTCATGAGAACACTATTTTCATTGGAGCTTGTGACAGTGTCTTCATGGATTTTTCATGCGGACACTGTTCGTTGGATTCTTGCAATAGTTGGCTTCATGAATGCTCCATGCGGACACTATTCGGAAGTTTCCTCCAATAGTTGTCTTCATGACGCGTTCATGTGGACACTATCCGGAAGTTTCCTCCAATAGTTGTCTTCATGACGCTCTCATGCGGACATCTTTCACTGCATTCTTGCAATAGTTGGCTTCATGAACGCTCTATGCGGACACTATCCGGAAGTTTCCTCCAATAGTTGGCTTCATGAACGCTCCATGCGGACACTATCCGTGGGATTCTCCCAATAGTTGTCTTCATGCTCGCTCCATGCGGACACTAATCACCGGATTCTCTCAATAGTTATCCTCATACCCTTCCCAAAATAACCATTTGATCATTTCATATAGTCTTCCACCAATTCAAAACATCTCTCTTCGGTAAGGTCGCTCAAGACCGCCACATATTCTAACTGTTCCATCGTTCCGCCTTCGTATTTTAGAGATGCCTCTTTTGCAGTTTTATCTCGATATTTTATCCATTCCCGTTGTTTGATTCTTAATTGTTCCATCTCTTCTGAAGAAAGTTGATGTTTTAGGACGCCATAAATTTCATTCAGCAACCCATCCCAAACTTCGTATCGTTTTCCTTCTGCACCCTTCATTCCATATGTACTATCATCTTCAAGATTTTCCCGTAACTCATCTGTTTCTTTTTGAGTATCATTTAATTTCATGAGATATTCTGCCTTAAGACTAGCAACTACTTCTTTGTCATTTGTATCATTAGTATTAGGAGCAGAATTGTCTTCATCTACAGTATGTTCTCCCGAATCTTCATTTGTAATTTGAGCTGGTTGTGACTTATTATCCAAAGTAGAACTTGCCTCATTAGATGTGTTTCCACAAGCGCTCAATAATACAACCGTCAACATTCCTATAGCAAACTTACGATGTTTATTTTCCATTCTAAAATATACCTTCTTTTGTCATCTAGATTTTAAGCATGGAATTCCCCCCCTATATTTTAACATAATCTTCCTATTTATTTCTCCCCACAAAAAAACGAGTACAAAACCACCGAAGTGATTTCATACTCGCTCTATTAATTCACAGCACTCTTTTCCTTTTCCTGTATAAGTTCCTTCATGCGTTGACGATCGCGTTCTAGAATTGGTTTTAGGTATTTTCCTGTATGGGACTCGAGGGTGCCTGCTACCTTTTCAGGTGTACCAGTAGCAACAATCGTTCCGCCCTTATCTCCACCTTCAGGTCCTAAATCAACCAAATAGTCAGCCGCTTTGATCACATCTAAATTATGCTCGATGACCAGTACTGTATCGCCGTTTTCCACAAGACGTTGAAGCACGACTAACAATCTAGAAATATCGTCGACATGAAGTCCTGTTGTTGGCTCATCAAGAATATAGAACGAGCGACCAGTCGAACGACGATGGAGCTCGGACGCAAGCTTCACACGTTGCGCTTCCCCACCAGAAAGTGTTGTCGCTGGCTGCCCAAGCTTCACATAACCAAGACCCACATCAAAAATTGTTTGCAGCTTACGCTGAATTCTTGGGATATTCTCGAAAAATTCAAGGGAATCCTCAACTGTCATTTCTAAAATATCGGAAATACTCTTTCCTTTATATTTCACTTCTAACGTCTCACGATTGTAACGTTTTCCATGACAAACCTCGCATGGTACATACACATCTGGAAGGAAGTGCATTTCGATCTTGATGATTCCATCTCCACGACAAGCTTCACAGCGTCCACCTTTAACGTTAAAGCTAAAGCGACCTTTTTTATAGCCGCGAACCTTTGCCTCATTTGTCGCAGCAAATAGATCACGGATATCATCGAACACACCAGTATACGTTGCAGGATTTGAACGTGGTGTACGACCGATTGGAGACTGGTCAATATCAATGACCTTATCTAAATGCTCAATTCCTTTAATCTCTTTATGCTGACCTGGTCTAGTTTTTGCGCGATTCAGCTTTTGAGCTAACGCTTTATGTAAAATTTCATTTACGAGCGTACTCTTACCTGAACCAGAAACACCTGTAACCGCAAGGAACATCCCTAGTGGAAATTTCACACTGACATTTTTCAGGTTATTTTCCTTTGCACCTTTAATCTCAAGGAAACGTCCGTCTCCCTTTTTCCGTTCAATCGGAAGTGGGATAAACTTTTTACCAGAAAGATATTGCCCCGTTAAAGAATTCGGATCTGCCATTACTTCTTCCGGTGTTCCTGCAGAAACGATTTGACCCCCATGCACACCCGCTCCTGGACCAATATCAATCAAATAGTCAGCGGCAATCATTGTATCTTCATCATGCTCAACAACAATAAGTGTGTTGCCAATATCGCGCATGTTTTTCAAAGTATCGATGAGGCGATCATTATCTCGTTGATGGAGACCAATGGACGGCTCATCTAGAATATACAGTACGCCCGTTAAACGTGAACCGATTTGGGTAGCAAGACGAATACGTTGCGCTTCTCCACCAGATAAGGTTCCGGCAGCACGGTTAAGCGTTAAATAGTCTAGCCCTACATTAATAAGGAAGCCTAATCTTTCACGAATTTCACGGAAAATTGCACTAGCAATTTGCTTCTCTTTTTCCGTGAGCGTGATGCCATCAATTTGATCAAACGCTTCTCTGATTGATAAAGAAGTAACATAGGAAATGTTTTCGCCATCGATAAGTACGGCCAAGCTTTCTTGCTTCAAACGATCGCCTTTACAAGTTGGACATGGCTGCTCGGCCATATACTTTTCCATTTGCTCGCGGATGTAATCAGAGCTTGTTTCTTTAAAACGGCGTTCCACATTGCCAATGACGCCTTCAAATTGAATGTAGTTCTCACGGATTTGACCAAAATCATTTTCGTAACGGAAATAGATTTTATCCGTTTCAGAACCGTAAAGTATCTTATCAAGATCACTCTGTGGCAGGTCTTTCACTGGAATATCCATATTAATGCCAAAATGGTTGCACACCGCTTCTAGCAATTGCGGATAATATTGAGAGCTAACCGGTTCCCATGGTGCAATCGCCCCTTGTTTTAACGTGAGGTCCGGATTCGGGATAATCAACTCTTTATCCACTTTCAGCTTCGCACCTAAACCATCACAATCTGGGCATGCCCCAAACGGACTGTTAAAAGAGAACATCCTTGGCTCCAACTCTCCAATTGAAAATCCACAATGCGGACAAGCATGATGTTCGCTAAATAAAAGCTCCTCTTCACCCATCACATCAATGAGGACTTTTCCTTCTCCAAGTCTTAGTGCGGATTCCAAGGAATCTGCTAAACGAGCACTGACGCCTTCTTTGACGACAATGCGGTCAATAACCACTTCGATAGAATGCTTTTTATTTTTATCAAGAGAGATTTCTTCTCCTAAATCAAGCATCTCCCCATCTACACGTACACGGACATAGCCCTGCTTTTTAATATCCTCAAATACCTTTACATGAGCACCTTTTCGTCCCGAAATAATCGGTGCGAGTACTTGAAGCTTTGTGCGCTCTGGATATTCCATGACACGGTCGACCATTTGCTCAATCGTTTGGGATGTAATTTCAATACCATGAATCGGACAAGTTGGTCGTCCTACTCTGGCAAATAAAAGACGCAAATAATCATAGATTTCTGTTACTGTTCCAACAGTCGATCGAGGATTTCGACTCGTCGTTTTTTGATCAATTGATATCGCTGGCGATAATCCTTCAATCGTATCGACATCTGGCTTGTCCATTTGTCCTAAAAATTGGCGTGCATATGCAGACAAGGATTCCACATAGCGACGTTGTCCTTCTGCATAAATCGTGTCAAACGCAAGCGAGGACTTTCCTGAACCTGAAAGTCCTGTCAGCACTACAAGCTTATCTCTCGGAATCGTTACATCAATGTTTTTTAAGTTATGGGCTCGAGCGCCTTTTACGACTAATTTATCCATTGCCATTGTTTCTTTATCCCTCCGCCTTCAGCTCTAAAATCAGATCGCGCAATTCAGCCGCTCTTTCGAAGTTGAGGGCTTTTGCTGCTTCTTTCATTTCTTTTTCCATATCGGAAAGCACTTTTTCTCGTTCTTTCTTACTTAAAGCACCAAGCTTTTTAGCTGGTGTGTACTCTTCTGTTTCCTCTGCTGCCATTGTTGCTCGGATCGCATCGCGAATATCCTTTTGAATCGTCGTTGGCGTGATGCCATGCTTTTGGTTGTATTCCTCTTGAATAGCGCGACGGCGCTTCGTTTCACTAATCGCTAGTTCCATTGAATTCGTGATTTTGTCTGCATACATGATGACGTGTCCGTTCGCATTACGAGCCGCCCGTCCAATCGTCTGGATGAGGGATCGTTCTGAACGCAGGAAGCCTTCTTTATCCGCATCCAAAATCGTTACTAGAGAAACCTCTGGAATGTCTAATCCTTCTCTTAAAAGGTTGATTCCTACTAAAACATCATATTTTCCGAGACGGAGTTCGCGAATGATCTCAATCCGCTCAAGTGTCTTAATCTCTGAATGCAAGTAATTGACCTTGATACCAATCTCTTTTAAATAATCGGTCAAGTCCTCTGACATTTTTTTCGTCAACGTCGTCACAAGAACACGTTCATTCTTCTTCACACGTTCTTGGATTTCGCCAATCAGATCATCTATTTGTCCTTCAATCGGTCTAACGTCAATAGTTGGATCAAGCAATCCTGTTGGACGAATGATTTGCTCCACCATTTCAGGTGTGTGCTCGATTTCATATGGCCCTGGTGTTGCCGAAACATACACAGCTTGGCTAATATGCTTCTCAAATTCTTCAAATCGTAAAGGTCGGTTATCGAGTGCAGAAGGCAGACGGAAGCCATGATCCACAAGCACTTGTTTCCTTGCTTGGTCCCCGTTGAACATGCCGCGAACCTGTGGCAGAGTCACGTGTGATTCATCAATCACTAAAAGGAAGTCCTCTGGAAAATAATCAAGTAATGTATATGGTGTTGAACCAGCTGGTCTCAATGTTAAATGTCTTGAATAGTTTTCGATCCCTGAACAGAAGCCCATCTCACGCATCATTTCGAGATCATAACGGGTTCTTTGCTCGAGGCGCTGTGCTTCAAGCAGTCTGTTGTTTTCACGAAGGTCCTTCAATCGTTCCTCAAGCTCTTTTTCAATATTCTCAATCGCTACACGCAGTTTCTCTTCACGGGTAACGAAGTGGGATGCTGGGAAAATAGCGACATGCTCTCTTTCTCCCATAATCTCCCCTGTTAAGGCGTCTACCTCGCGAATCCGATCAATTTCGTCTCCGAAAAATTCAACGCGCAAACAGTGTTCATCCTTAGAAGCCGGAAAAATCTCGACAACATCGCCACGAACACGGAAGGTTCCACGCTGGAAGTTAATATCGTTACGTTCATATTGGATGTCCACTAATCGGCGAAGGAGTTGATTCCGCTCGATCTCCATTCCTGTTCTTAAGGAAAGGACCATCTCTCGATATTCTTCTGGCGAACCCAAACCATAAATACAAGATACGCTGGCAATGATAACAACATCTTGTCGCTCAAACAAAGCTGAGGTCGCCGAGTGACGCAATTTATCAATCTCATCATTAATACTTGAATCTTTTTCAATAAATGTATCAGTCGAAGGCACATACGCCTCCGGTTGGAAGTAATCATAATAGCTGACGAAGTATTCGACCGCATTATTCGGAAAAAACTCTTTAAACTCACTATATAATTGCCCAGCAAGGGTTTTGTTATGGGCGATAACAAGCGTCGGTTTGTTAATTTCCTTAATCACATTCGAAATCGTAAAGGTCTTCCCTGTCCCAGTTGCACCGAGTAGAGTTTGATGCTTTTTCCCTTCTCTAATCCCTTGGACAAGCTTTCGTATCGCTTCTGGCTGATCTCCCTGAGGTGAATATTTTGAGACAAGTTCAAACTGCTCCTTCATAAAAAAAGCCTCCTTCTCTACACAGTAGCTTATTTTTCGTCCGAAAAACTCATATTCCCATTCTACCACAATTAACCTAAAACTAACCAATAAAATACGAACGGATATTCGTTTTTTTATTAATTGAATGTAAAAATGACCAATGAATGGAGTTTCACTGGTCACTGTATGTTATCGTTTCGCTTTTGTTGTCATTCGATGGGCATACCAAAACCCAGCAGTTAAGGAGAAGGCATCAATGACAATGAGTAAAAATGAGTTGGTATAGCCTTTATATACAGAAGCGGCGATTAATGCCACGGTAAGGATGAGTCCAATATAGCGATTGTAGGTTACGCGGGTAAATAGCACGACGAGTAACCCGGGTATAAATAGTGCAGATAATATTTTCACGAACACTTGCTACACCTTCTTAATCTAAGAGTCTCTAAGGTAAAGAATACCAAAATCACTAGGGGTTTAGCTAGTGTTGGAATTGAGGGGTGGTGTGGAATTAGGGGAAAAATTAAAAAACATTGTGACAATGATGTAAAAGTGAGATACTTTGTACTTGCTAGAAGACGGTACGTTTCTGCATGTTGAATATCAAACAACAGTTAAGAAACATGACACTTTCCGGTTTGGGGGATACGTACTGGGTTTGTATAATAAATTTAAGGATGATAAACGTTATTCAGCATTTATCTTTAAAAGCGTAATTATTTATGCTCCTCATATTAAAAGAGCTTCTGTGAAATCTTCACTTGATTTAGGATCTATTCTTTATCAATTTGATCCCCTATTTCTTAACGAAGTTCAACAAGAAGAATCGTATCTTCAAATAATAGACAAAATCCGTCAGAATCCCAATGTTCAATTAACAGATGATGAGAAAATGATTATTCTTTACAAACCACTTTTTAATAGAAGAAAAAAGAAATTGAAAGAGATGCCCTTCTTGTTACCCGAGATATTCAAGAATTATCGGATGAATCCGAAAAGGTGCACCTAACAGGAACTCTGTTCATACTAGTAAGGAAGTATTTGAGCGAACGTGGGCAAAAAATAATATGGGAGGCGTTACAACAAATGGATATTATTAAAGAAGAAATCGAAAAACAAATTAAGCAACGTACTAGAGAAGAAAAAAAGGAATTACTGAAAGAACTTTTAATCGAAGCAATTAAAAAAGGCGATTCACAGAAATCGATCGAAAGAATCATCAAAAAGGGAAATTTCACAAGAGGCGAAGTCGAGAAGATCTACCAAGAAATCGACAAAGACTAAGTACTACGCTAGCGCAACTTTTCCCCAGAAGAAAAGCGCCCGAAAAGATTAACTTTTCAAGACGCTTGTCCTGTCTTATTCCTTAATTCATACTCTTTAAATAATCATATTTGCTTTCCAGAAGAATGCTAGAATCCGGGAGCATAGCCCCTTCCTTAAGTTGAAGAATCACTTTATTGAATATCGGGGCAAATCTATCCCGTTCCGCCTCATTAAAAGTGTACTCAAAACCATATTCATAGAGTCCATCTATCTCAAATTTCCAGGCATTTCTTCCAACAAACTTGACTTCTTTACCCATAATCATGGTACTAAACTGGATCATCATATCATTTCGAATAGGGAGATTAATACTGGTCACATATTTGAGCCCACCTATACTCATATCCTCAATGATCGCTTTCGAAGAACCTAGTTTTACATCTTTGTTCATGAATTTGATAATCGTCATGTCCGCAGTTAGCGGATAATCTAGTTTTGCACGGAAGTATTTTCTGCGATTTTCAATTGCTTCATTTAAGGCATTCGTTTGTAATGGTTGAATGACTTCCTTTTTAAGAAGCGATTCAAGCCTTGTCTCCGATACAGGCCTGCTATAAATATATCCTTGGATTTGTTGGCATTCTTGTTGAAGAAGGAAGGTGAGCTGTTCCTTTGTTTCTACTCCTTCAGCCACAATATTGATATCAATTTCTTTTGATAAAAAGATCAGACTCTTCACAATGGCATCATTCGTACTCTCCAATGTAATCCCATCAATAAAAGACTTATCAATTTTAAGCGTATCAATATCTAAATCCTTCAAATAAGACAAGGAGGAATAGCCTGTCCCAAAATCATCTAAAGCAATTTTGACACCTAATGCTTTTAATTCAGTAATAATATTTTTTGTTGCTTCGGTATTTTTAATGATCGTTTGTTCGGTTAATTCTAATTCAATTAACATCGGCTCAATTCCTGCCTCATGAATCGTTTGCTGAACCGTTTTAACAAAGTCTGTCTTTAACAATCTTTTCGGAGAGACATTTACTGAAACAGGAACCACCGGAATACCTTGTTTTTGCCATTGGGCAAGCGTCTCACAAACATCCTTCAGTACCCAATCACCAATTTTGAAAATAAAACCATTTTCCTCTGCTAAAGGGATAAATTCACCCGGTGAAACGATTCCCCACTCTGGATGATTCCAGCGGACAAGCGCTTCCGCACCTACGATTTTAGATGTCTTTGGATTAACTTTTGGCTGATAATGAACGTACAACTCTTCGTTTATAATCGATTTTCTTAAGTCTCGTTCCAAATGGTACTGTTTGAAGGATTCAACATTCATGGAAGGAGAAAAAATTCTCCAATCATTTCGTCCACCTTCTTTCGCTTTATACAAAGCGGCGTCGGCATTTCTTATCAGCGTATGCGGGTCTTTTCCGTCTTTTGGATACGTACTTATTCCAATACTCGTCGTAACAAAAAGCTCATAATCTTCTATATAAAAAGGCTTCTCAATCTCCCTAATAATTTCATTTGCTAGTTTTATTGCATTTTCTAGGGAGGATATATTATTCATAATGATTGTGAACTCATCGCCACCAATACGAGCAAGGAATGTATCTGACGATAAATATTTTCTCAACCGCTTGGAAAAACTCACGAGAAATTTGTCCCCAATTTCTTGCCCCAATGTATCATTAATATACTTAAAGCGGTCTAAGTTTAAATAAAACACAGCAAACTTCATGTTTCTATCCGCAGCGTTTTGGATTAGTTCACTTAATTTTCTTTCACAAAATCTTCTATTCGGTAAATTCGTTAAATAATCATGATCAGCGATATAGGCCAAGGATTCTGTATAATCCATTCTCTCTGTAATGTCTCTTACGATTCCATCTAGTTGAACGAGATTTCCATCCTGATCAAGATGTGGAATGGTTTGATCATCAAGCCATTTGAGTTGTCCTTTTCCATCAATAATGCGATATTGATGGTTTATTTCTTCTCCGGTAGCTAATTGGAGTTGTTTTTTTTCTACCTGTTCTCTATCGTCCTCAAGAATAAATTCTTTCCATACTAGGGGATTTTCTTTAAAACTTTCGATACTCACACCATAAATCTCTCTTACCCCTTTAGAGCAAAAGGTGATTTCATTTGCATGAATATCATATGACCAAATCCCTGCTGCTAAGCGATCGGAAACAGATTGGAACCGTTCTTCACTTTGCTCTAGCTTTGACTCTAATTCTCTTTGCTCAGTAATATCTTGAATCGTACCGAAAATACGGTCTACTTCCCCCTCTTCATCAAGAATGACATTAGTTCGAACGAAAACAAATCGTACCTTGCCATCGCCTCGAACAATCCGGTGCTCAAAATCGAGCTCTGTCTTTTCATCTAATATTTTTTGGAAATTCTTACGATAAGTCCGTTTATCCTGCGGATATACATATTCAAGAATATTTTCCCAATTTAATTCAAATACATCTTTTTCAATTCCAACAATTTCATAGACTTGCTTGTTCCAATAAGTTCTATTGGTTTTGATGTCATACTCCCAATTCCCAATATTGGTCACCCTTTGTGAATTCTCAAGCTGATTACTTATATGAGTGATCTTGTTTTCGAAAGTTTTAACAGTGGTCATATCCTTGCATATTACAAAGATGGAAGTCTCAGATGGAATAAACGTAATTTGAAGTGGTATCTCCTTACCCGATTTCTTATGACGCATTGCCGTATCAAAAGTAGTTTTATATCCTTGCGTAGCTTTACGAAAATGATGTCGTACCTTTTCGCTTTTCTTAGATTGGAACAAATCGTTAGCTAGTAATTCAGCTTCTCTTTTTCTATATCCCAATAAAGATGTTATCTCATGATTTAGCGAAATCACTTTCCCTTCAAAATCGGTTATAAAGATTGCTTCAGGGTAATCTGTAAAGAGCGTATAAAATTCTTCAACAACTTCTGGCGTTGTATCCTTTTTATTCGATAATAGATTCAATAGTCCCATGTGCACATCTCCTTAAAACCTAACAAAAGGTATTCAATTGGAAAAAATGTAATTTATTTGAGTCTTAAATCCTATCATATATGAAAAATTCGCTATTTTAAGATGTTTTAATAGTACAAATATTGAAAGCGATATTATTAGCGGCTATTCTGTAGTTCATATCCAGTACGTATGCATCGATAAAAAGCATTGATTAACTCATCCAGTTCCTGGCTACAAAGGATCGTCTCTGAGCTGTGCAATCCTTTTTCCGTTGCCACCTCAACTAGTTTTCTTTTTTTCTCTGAGATTTCTTGTAGTATCATTTTTCCTTCATTCAAATTATTCATATCCGTTCCCCTCCTGAAAATCACCTGATTTTGTTATCTTCATTTTGGAGAATGTACAGCGTTTTGATAATCCCCGCCTATTCCCATTTCTTTGAAATTTCCTTTTTTAGGATTACACTCCTATTTGAATAGAAAACTCTCCTGGACAGATGTATTGATACTCATCGCTTATTTTGGATACCACCTGAAACTCGACTAAAAGATCTAATTGTTGAGCAATTTGAGCATCATCCACACCAAATCGCTCACTCAAAGTATGTGGATCCAATCCTTTTTGAATATAGAGGACACATAAACACATCAACCATGGATTTTTCATCTTGCCCCCCTTATCTTCTTACTTCAGTATTTCCTTAAGTTGTGCTTTCATTTTGCTAGAATTACGGGGTTAAAACCATCCTCCCTACTTCCTTTTAATAGAAATAGGAATAGACTCCTATTGGATCAAAAAAGAAGACTGCCGCTCGAGAATCATCTCGGAGGACAGTCTTCTATTTGGGGGAGTACCCCATTTGATACACCTTCGCAATGGCTTGTGCACGGTCTGTGACTCCAAGCTTTTGCAGGATATTCGTCATATGATTTTTCACCGTATGGTCACTGATAAAAAGCGACTGGGCAATTTCACGATTGTTCAAGCCATTCAGGACCTGAGCCAATACTTCCATTTCACGATTTGATAGATTCAGCTTTTTTTTTATTTCTTCTTCCTCAAGGCCAGCTGCGACCTGTTCCTCTAAAGGAATGACCATCTCGACCATATAATTTCTTGATTCCCACTCCTCAAATTTATGTAAAAGTGGGTCATCTTTTATACGAGGATCAAGCTTCACACCTATATGGTGTAGGAGAATGAATAAAACCTTAAGCGAAACATGCTCTACTTCATTCGTATGGTAAAATTGCGCCATTAACTCTTGCGTTTCTTTTTCAACGATAGAATCTTGCCAAATCTCTTCCTCATAAAAGGACAACACAATCGCATTTTTAATGGTATGGATTTGCTGAGAGGTTAGACCAATATGCTGACCGAATCCGCTCACCAAATCTATTGCCTGCTGGGATAGTTCATATTTTGCTGGCTGCTGTTTTTCTAATAGTTTCGTAAAAACATGGATGATCTTCTCATCAGATTGTGGCGCTTGTTCTTTTTCCAACAAAGAAATAGATATTCCACCAACAATGCCCATACTCGACAGGAATGGGATATACGGAGTTACTTCCTCCTCATTGCGAACGCCAATACTGAGGACCCCAAATACCTGGCTCCGAAATGTAATCGGCATTTCATACACAAGGCTTCCATTATCAAGTTGATGAAAAACACCTTTCGTCATGTTTACATTTTCGGCAGCGAAATACCTTTTCCCTAAATCTCTGCCATAATAAGCTAAAAAGTCATTTTTCATTCCACGTGATAGAATGGATAGCTTACATTCCTCCTGCACATCTTTATACAGGACGCAGGCAAAAGTTCCAGATAGAAGATTCATTCCCATATCAATCAGGATATAGAGCACTCTCTTCATGTTCTGCACATTTGTCATCGCGCTGAAAATTTCGTTAAAGGCTGATAGCTGTAGGAGATGATTTTGAAAGCTATCTCTCATGGTTTGCTGGTTTAGAAAAATTCCAATAAGAGAGGCCAAGTGTCGGATATCCGTCACATCAAAATGAGCCTCTTCCTTTTCACTTCCTCCGAACAACAGCGCCTTCGTCTGTCCCCCGATTTTAATTGGCTGACAATACAGGCTTCTTGGAAAAAGACCGTTTTCCTTGTAAGGTAAAAGCCGCGGATCTTCCTGAATGTTCGTCCAATGAGAATATTCTTCAGTCACAATCACTTGGCCAAAAAATCCTTCTCCTATTGTAATTTCTTTCCCCTTAATAGGTGCATTCCTAGAATCAAGAAAATGTAGAATAACATATTTCTCATGTTCTTTTTGTAAAGCTACGCCAATAAAATCAAGCTCTGAGCGTAGCTCCTTAAATTGATGTAAGAGCAAATCTAGATTAAAACTTTCATTCGAAATTTGTTCAGCAACCCATTCCGTTTTCGAAGTTTTCCTTTGATAAACATCTACATGTTGTTGTGATTGATAGATCGATTGAATGGATTCAGAAAGTTGTTGGAAGGCGGATAAAATTTCCTCTTTTTCTTCCTTTGACACAATTGGGAACATCTCTAAATAACCCACAAAATGGACACCTTCAGAATGTTCCAGAAGATACTTTTTTACAACTTCTACCGTCCCTTCCTCAACGAGGACACCGCCAATTAAATAAAAAGGCTTGGACAAACCTGTTTCAACAGGTGCAATTAACGTCTTCAATCCTGGGATAATCTCAACAAAAACAGTATTCTTTATCTTTGATGGATTTGGAATGAGATCAACGATTTGCTTAAATAACGCGTCTTCAAAAAGCCGTTTCGGATACGAGACCTCCGTCTGTGAACAGCGGTTTTCATCGACCATTAAAATCATCATACCAAGCAGGTGAGCATAACCATTCTGAAGGTTTTGGACCGCCTTATTTAGTCCCATATCGCTTCTCTCTGAAATTGAAACGTGTCTGGTTGCAGATATCGATAGATTGCCTGCTCGCCATCGCCGATTTTTTCTAGGATGGAGACTGTTACCAAGTGCTCTAATATTTGTGCTAATTCGGTTGTTCTTCTTCCAAGCCTTGAGGCTAATCCTTCGACCGTTTCAAACGTGTAAGGATTTTCTTCGAAGAAAAGCGTACACTCTACTTTTAGGGGATTAAGCTGTAACATTTGTGTCCCCCCTCCTATATCAGATTAATATATGGCTTTGTATTTATATTCTCGACAAGCAATGGATTGGACATTTTGCCCATTGGTGATTTTAAAAGCTGAACATATTGATAGCTTCCTTCCACCCATGTTTTGATCACTCCGTTTGACGTACGCTCGATAAAGCTCGATAACTCCGAACCCAATTCGGTAAAATTAGATAATGATAGAACACTGAACCCGGATGCATTTAACTTCGATATTTCTTCCGTAAAGTAGGTTTGTAGAAACTCTTTGCCTCGTTGAGACACGATTGTATTTAAATCGTAATAGACAAACCATTTTTCATTTCGTTCAACACTCGCTTGAATATGTGGGGCAAGAATCGCTTGAACCTCCGTGCGATATTCATCATTATTCAGTTCAGAGACATCGATGATGGCATCTTCAAAGCCTGGTGGAATCGGTCGACGATAATGCTCGATAAAGAAAATCTTCTTTTTCTCCACATATTCTTTTAAAGAAACACCGTACAGTCCATATAAAAACTCCAGATCATTAATCGTAGACAGACTAGATAGTAAAATGATTAAACTTTCACCAGCTAATAGGCGATTAGCAGCAATCGAGACAGCCAAGTACTTATAATTGGCTTTGCTGTTTGTGTCTAAAATAAAGGCTGACCCTTCTGGGATTCCTCCATCTAACATCTGATCTAGCTTTAGAATTCCTGTAGTAATAGCTGTAGCATTGTACAAATGAGCCTTGTCCTCCACCATGGAGAATGCAGGCAGCAAATGAATTCCGTGATCGGTAATTCGGTAAATATGCTCCCCCTCAATGATCTTGCGTCCTCTCATTTTGAACACTTCTAATGTACGCTTGCGATAATGCTCCTTGTAATCCTTGAGCGCTAAACGGATAACGCCATCTACGACATAGTTAATATATGAAGTTTCTGGATCGGTAGTAGATGTTTGCTCTTGAATGAGCAGGGATGTCAGGTTGAACTTTCTCAAAATATTGCGAAGTTTATAGAGGGTTTTTCTTTTTGTCTCGACACTTTCGTCACCGATTTGGAACAAACTTACACTGTCGATGGCAACGCGCTTACAGCCAATCTCATTGATGATTTGCTCAAATAAGCCGTTTTGTGTTTCCATTTGTTCAAGTAGCACTTGCGGAGAGATGCATAGCACTCTCATTTTATTTTCGCGTTCTAGGGCTTGGATATCCCATCCGAACGCTTTCATTTCTTTATATAATTGACCAGGTAGCTCTTCAAATGTAATGTACAAGCCTGGTTCATCGTACTGCACAGCACCATTGTAGAGAAATTGCATACTTAAATTGGTCTTCCCTGTTCCAGGCAATCCTTCTAGTAAAATTGTAGCTCCTGTTGGAAATCCACCATTAAGTAGAAAGTCAAGTCCTTGAATACCTGTGGAAGTATACTGATTCATAAAGTGCTCCCCCTTGCTTTCCCCTTTGTATTGATTCCTATCATTTTGTAGAAATCTAGCAAAATTGTGATAATTCTATTATACCTGTTAGAGGGCTGCGATTAAATACATTTCCGAAAAAATGTAAACAATGTATGCGTAGTGGAAACTACTTTACAGGTAAGAAGACCTATTAACAGCAGCCTTAGGAGTGGCTCATGCAGACACTAATTAGTGGAAACACGGGAATAACGTCCGCATGGAGCTTTCATGAAGACACTATTTAGCGGAAACACTGGATTAACGTCCGCATGGAGCTTTCATGAAGACACTATTTAGCGGAAACACTGGATTAACGTCCGCATGAAGCTTTCATGAAGACACTATTTAGCGGAAACACTGGATTAATGTCCGCATGAAGCCCTCATAAAGACAACTATTGCAAGAAGCCAGTGAAAGATGTCCGCATGAAGCCTTCGAGACCACTGAAAAAGTGGGGTATTTTTTTAGATACTTTGATCGGAAATCGAAAATGAGAGATTATATAGCTGCTTTAGAGGATAGTATGCCTGCTATCCTCTTTAAATTTACCGC
>NZ_SWBM01000077.1 GCF_005116465.1 Robertmurraya kyonggiensis | reverse complement strand
GGACATACTGGGTAGGCTCGATCGTGACGGACATACTGGGTAAGCTCGATCGTGACGGACAATACTGGGTAAGCTCGATCGTGACGGACATGCTGGTTCGAGGGTCAACAAGCGGAGCGAACGCCGTGGCGAGATTTGTTATGAAGGGTTGTATCTGTGATGACAGCAACTCTTATTGTCGGAGATTTTAAGTTCAGTACCAAAATCTTGAGATTTCTGTTGGGTGTCACCAGACCTTTGTTTTTGAATTTCAGTCTGAATTTTTGGTCAATTTCTGAATTCTAACCCCATTGTTTTGCCTTATCTTCCTTTTTATTAATTATTTTATTTAACCTCTCCCTCCTTTCTTAGACCCTTCAATAGTGTCACTAAACATCAGAGGTATGCTGCTCAAAGAGAGTTTTCAATTTAAAGTCCTTCCTCCTTTTATTTTGAGAGTAAAAATCTTATTTTAACTTAAAGTTAAAACATGGACACATACATGGAGGTTAAAAGCTTATTTATTTTATATGCTCAACTTTTAATTATGTCGTTAACAACTTGACATATATTAAATATTAATTAATTTACATCCTTTGTATTTTATGAAAGCTCATATTGTGAACAAAATCTCATTTTATTATTAAAACCTCAAGATTGCCACATGTAGGCCATGATTAGATCTACAAGCTTTATTAGTCCAAGTGTTTAACCCTAACATTAAATCATTAACAATTATTTTACTAAAGAACATCAGGAGCACTCTAAATATTATTTTATTTATAGCCCAAGGTGAGCTCCTTTAAAAAGGGTGTGTGACCGTGTGTTTTTCATCCCATGTTTAAGTTGGTCTTTCAAACTTGATTTCCTATGTTTGGTAGATTAAGCATCTGAGTTATACATAACTCACCAAGGTTGCAAATGACATTTTTAGATACACAACTTTCATTTGAGAAAGTGGTTTGGTTTTATAATTAGAACATACTTTCCCAACCCTTTCATATTGATCAGACGTTTGTGATGTGCACAACTCTTATTTAAAATTTTAAATTAGAACCTTGCCTTCTGAAGGTCATTAATATCGTTAGTTGGAATTATTTCATGTGTTGACTTC
>NZ_SWBM01000076.1 GCF_005116465.1 Robertmurraya kyonggiensis | reverse complement strand
ATCCCCTTGTCCTCGAGACCGTGGTAGCAAACAGCAGGCTCACCAAGGTCCTGATCGACGGAGGCAGTGGGCTCAACCTCATCTTCGCCAAGACGCTGAAGTCCATGGGCCTCGACACGAGTACGCTGCAGCCGGCGGATACTCCTTTCTACGGCATCGTGCCTGGGAAGGCCGCCATCCCCCTCGGGCAAATCACCTTGCCCGTCACGTACGGTACGTCATCCAACTACCGTACAGAGTTCATTAAATTCGAAGTTGCAGACTTCGAGACTTCCTACCACGCCATCCTCGGGCGACCAGCATTGGCCAAGTTCATGGCCATCCCCCACTACACCTACCTGGTGTTGAAGATGCCAGGGCCTCACGGCGTTCTCTCCCTTCGCGGTGATATCAAGCGCTTCTACCTCTGCGACAAAGAAGCAGTGGAGTACGCCGTCCGAGCCGCGTCCACCATAGATCGCCAAGAGCTCCAACCCTTGGCCGCAGCCGTCGTCGCAGAGGACGATGACGCCCCGACGCAGAAGAAGACACGGGCTATCAAGCCTGTGGAGAAGGTCGCAACAAAGACGATCGATCTCCAAACCGGAGATCCATCAAAGACAGCCGTGATCGGCTCCAACCTCACTCCTGCATAGGAAAGCGCGCTCGTCGACTTCCTGCGAGCCCAGGCGGACATCTTTGCTACAAAGCCTTCCGACATGCCTGGAGTCCCCAGAGAGTTGATCGAGCACAAGCTAGACCTCAACGAGAGCGCAAAGCCCAAAAAGCAGCGCCTCCGAAGATTCGCCACAGAGCGTCGGGAAGCCATCAAGAAAGAGCTAGCTAAGTTATTAGCAGCCGGCTTCATTAAAGAAGTCTTTTATCCGGATTGGTTAGCCAATCCGGTTCTTGTAAGGAAAAAGAATTCAAATGAATGGAGAATGTGCGTTGATTATACCGATCTCAACAAACACTGCAAGAAGGATCCCTTTGGGCTTCCTCGCATCGACCAAGTCATCGACAGCACCGCCGGGTGCACCCTACTCTGTTTCCTCGATTGTTACTCAGGATATCATCAGATATCTCTGAAAGAAGAGGATCAGATCAAAACTTCGTT
>NZ_SWBM01000075.1 GCF_005116465.1 Robertmurraya kyonggiensis | reverse complement strand
GATCAACATTAATGGGGAAACTAAAAGGATAATGTATCAACCATGGAGGAAGTCTCTTATAGTTAAGGTTCTGGGTAAGAAAGTGGGGTACACATTTATCCATGAGAAAATGTGGAGACCAAATGGGGAGTTGACTTCATTGACCTGGGCCACGACCATCCTTAAATTGACTGATGGGGAGGATTACAAAAGAGCTCTTACTGGGGGACCTTGGATGGATCGCTGCTTAGCGGTTGACGTCCTCGACTTTCATCAGTACAAGAAGGCGGACATTTATCCTGTAAGTCGGGTTTGCTACCGATACTGCAGTGGTAGCTCGGATGGTTTTCCGGTGGCCATCCCCGTTTAAAACGGTAGAGCATGCCGACGAAGAAGGTGGCTCCATACGGGGGAATTGGGGGTTGTAAGAGCTATAACTAAAGGTAAACCATGGGGGAGTTCCTTAACGCAAAGGAAGCGGACAAAGTATGATGCCCCTTTATTCCATTCTTTTTACAAAGAATGTCGGGGCATAGACGCTAGAAGAGGGCGTTCGTGCACCTTACTACCCAAGGTGCACTTCACTCTCTGATAGTTGGGTTCTTCTTTGATCGATCCAATCGATGCAAAGAGGAAGTCAAGTATCACTCTGAGTTTTGAGTTTCTAGAATATATAGAACGGTAATTAAAAGAAAGAACCCTTATTTAGCTTTGTATGCACGAGATGGAAAACTCAAAGTTTAATAAGGTTTCTATCGCCCCGTCTATTTCCGATTAGGAAATAGAGTAAGGGGCTACTGCTTCTACCTACTCTCCCCGAGGGAGAGCTAGAGAGGGGTAACGTTCCTTATCTGAGTTATAGCACTTTTATCTTCTGATCTAATGCTATAGCCGATCCTACAGTGGTCCGTAAGGACACTTATAGCTCCCTCTCCCCCTCCTTCCCCGGAACAACCACTATAACAGCGTCTTAGCTACGAGGGCCAAACTCTGCTTTGGTCCACCACCGGGGGGGTTGTTAGGGGGTCTATTCCCAATCAATTATGATCTCAAGCGCTTTTTTCCTAGTAGTACTTTCCCTCCTCAGAATCCCCATGCCGCGAAACGCTCTTCTTTTTGCTAC
>NZ_SWBM01000074.1 GCF_005116465.1 Robertmurraya kyonggiensis | reverse complement strand
GCGAAGGCTAGGGCAAAGGGAACTGAAGGCAAAGGCTAGAATGCTAAGGGAAGCGTACCCTTGGCATGGGCACTGCCGTGCTATTTATACTCCCCCCGCGGAGCTAAGCACGGCAGGACTCCAGCCTTGACGCGACAGTCCCTAGACTGACAGCCAGGCCTGCCCCGGGAGACGTAACGGCACGGGCCGCGTCAACCGCGCAATCGAGTAACTACGCCGTAAATTTCGAGGAGTCTGGCGCGGCAGACGTGCGGTCGTGTCAAACTGCGCCCGCACGCCCCACCCGAGAAAGCGCGCCCACTTCTCCCACTTCTCCCACGATCGCACGAAACCGCGAAGTTTTCGCTACGGGTCATCATGACTCGCGCAGAACGAGGGCGCATTCAAGACGCCTACCCTCGAAGAAGGGGCCTCGAAGCTCAAAAGCTCGAGGGCACCCATTCGAAGGAAAGAGGTCTCGAAAGCCTCGATACCCCGCGCGGAGCGGGACCATGGAATAACGCTCGATGCTTCCGCCTCGAATTGAAGAAGCCATCGTGCTACTGATCAGGGGTTCGAACCTTGGACCTTCGAAGGGTTTCGACAAGGGCCCCAGATCAACCGAGTCAGGGATAATCGACGGTACCCTCGAAGCTCGAGCGCTCGAGGAAGCCAATCGATTATGTTCGAGGCCGGGCAAAGTGCCTAGATCGAGGGACCCCTCGAGGGGGAGCATCGAGCCCTCGACCTCTATCGAATGAGGTCGAGTCCCATCTAGCATACTTTTGCGAAAAGCTTTTACGGGCGTGTCCTATGACCACGAGCCTACCCCTATCGAATGGGGCATGGACGTCCGCTCGAACTACCCGCTATCAGCTCACCCAGGCATCCATGGCTCGATCCCAATCGTGGGAAGCATGGATCGCCTCCTCCTCAGTCCCTCGAAAGGGATCCCGAGGAACGAAGAAAAATTTGGGACATCTCGAGCCAAACGAGGCTCGGGGGCTCCTAGTGCTGTGGACAAACCCACACGACCGTGTTCCTCCCCACATCGGCCACACCGCGCGGAGCGGAACATGCGGAGAGAACGCTCAAGGCTTCCCCCTCGAAGGGAGGAAGTCATT
>NZ_SWBM01000073.1 GCF_005116465.1 Robertmurraya kyonggiensis | reverse complement strand
AAGCTCTAAGCCTATTTATTTTGGTTTAATTTGGACATTTTTTTAGAAATTGGGACTTATAACTCATTAGCTCAAGACTAAGAGAAAGCCCGATTTAAGGATTTATAATTTCTTCAAACACAGATTTGAATTTATTTACCTTTGATTCCTAATCCTAAATTGAGTATCACCGAGTGGTGAAGGCTCGAACCTGGACTAGCGAATGCAAATGGGACTTATGAATCCAAAGTAGGATTGGCCCGACACTTGGACTTATGACCCGCCTGATATGGGCTGCCACATTCTTAATCTAACCAACGATTTTAAATTCATGCTTGGCTTAGTCTTTTGCAAATGCAAGATGAGCTGGCTGTTATTTAGGAAGATTCCTAGCTCTAGATGATGCAGGGTGGACACCACTTTATGCAATGCAATGTTACAATTTATTTTCTTGAATTTGAAAAATGCAATTTTGATGTATGCATGTTTTCTTAAACTTTTTATTTCTTGGGTCCTTAAATGCAATTACTAGATTACACTTGAAGTACCACATGGGGCTCTAGTCCTAATGACAGACCATCCCACAAAGGACTGCCCTCACAGGTCAGGCTTGCCTTTATCGTGCAATGGGGACTGGCGTCGCTACAAGAAATGCATGCTCGATGATGTAACACCCACACTAGGTTGCACTTAGCAAGGGTGTTTGATGGGTTTCTAGTTGATTTTATTCTTTTTGAAACTTGTTTATTTTGTTTAAGTTGCATAGTTCCGCCATTCAAATATAGCTTTCCTATGAGCCTAAGCGTAGATATTCAGGCTTAAAATCACATGCATTAAAACCTAGTAGAGAACAGGATTTCTATGCACAAATTGATTTAATCAAACCATCATTTCAATTAATAAAAGGCCTATTACAATAAATGGTCAAAAGGCCAATGGTGGAGGGACAACCCACCTTATACATGCCCCATTTTGAATATGATTTTACAACTAAATTTACTTTAAGGAATTATTTCCCATTTTTAGTTTCTTCTTTGATCTTCTTCTTCTTTTGGTGCTTGTCCTCCAAAAGTCCTCCTTCATGAATTTCTTTCAAGTTCAAGCTCTTTCTTCGTTGGATCTTAG
>NZ_SWBM01000072.1 GCF_005116465.1 Robertmurraya kyonggiensis | reverse complement strand
TGATTCCCAGGGCGCTGGTGGACATGTCCATAGCCATGCGGAGCAACTCGCTCTGTGACCGACTAAGAAGTGCCTGCAACCTGTGATACGCCCGTATCCACCTCATCATCAAGGCGGCTGCTGCGACGGGGCTCTCCGCCATCCTCAGAGGGGAACTCAAGTAACGCCTCATCCAGTGAGGGTCGTCTGGCTGAGTCGGCGGGAATAGACCCAGCAACTGATGCTCCACTAACTCCTGGTTTTGGGTAACAAAGGAGCTGATGCCGTTCATGGCAGCTAGCTCGCACGTGGTCTCCATGTGGTGCCCGTGCACTTCCACCGTCCAGGTGGGAGAGCTAGGACACGGCGGGTGGCGGTATACCACCAACCGCACGCGGGAGCGAACCACACCTCTCTCCCGGATAATCGTTCTCTCGTACTGCGGCGGCGTCGGGTAGTCCATAGCCTGAAGGACCGACCATAGGATACTGGGGAATCCTTCCCATCCCAAACAGTCAGAGAAGGACACGTCGCTGGGGTAGCTAGCCAAGTCAGCGTTGGAGGCCATCTGAACCAAAAGAAAAAGGGGCATGGTGAGAACCGGTTAGCGCCAAAACAGATTCTGTGTAGGGTGGTAAAAATTACAAAACTCGAAATCTGTAAGCTCAAAAATTCTCAACTTTGGCCAGAACATGGTTTAAGTAATTCCTAACAAGTTTCATGTTGGAGGTTTGGGCAGATACTGTCGTTAAGATGGGGTAAAAATTCAATTTTTACCTTACTGTCCCCAGAAATTCCCAGCAGACAGGGGGTTACCATTTTTAGCATAACTCCAGTTTTACCGACCCATTTTCGTTGAAATTTCTCCAGCATGTTCTTTATAACATTTATGACAACTTTCATGTTGAACACTTTTTCATTTGACCAAGTTTTCAGTTTCGAATTGAAGGTGCAAACAGACTGTTCTCAGCAGGAATTTTAGATTTTGATTTCAATTTCTTTGACGGCGGTTCAATATGGTCAAGAATTAATTTTGAGATTAATTCAGTGAGATGCAATGCATGAGCGGCCTATTCGATCTCACAAGCACACATGCCAATAACTTTTGGCTTACGAAGTTAGTGCCG
>NZ_SWBM01000071.1 GCF_005116465.1 Robertmurraya kyonggiensis | reverse complement strand
AAGCGATATTTCCAATCATTAAACCAACTAATCTAATTGGCTTTACTGGTCACATCGCCCAGTAAGAAACCAGGTAGCATCACTTGATCAATCACTTAAACAACGGAACGGTCCTTAGTCACTTAAATAAGTAGGCAGAACTATGGATCGAGCTTACCTCAATCTCTCCTACCAGCTTCTGCCCACTATCTTTCAACTCGAATCTTTCGTGATTCATATAAGATTGGTGATGGCCTAGTTCATCATCTTTTACTTAACCTTTCTAAGCATAGCCAATGTAGACATTGCTAATCAAATTTCTTATCTAGGCAAGGATAGTTCTATCAAGGAATATTTCATGCATCAAACGGTTTCAACCAATTCCTAACTTAATGCACATAAAATCATAGAATTTGGACTCATGAATATTATGAAATAATGGGTGATTCAAAGATGCACCGGGGCTTGCCTGGAATCACGAGCAGGTTAGATTCTTCCGCGATACGAGATTCCGGAGCGACGACGATCACTTCCTTGACTTGTCGCTGATCCTCCGCGAATCCCACGAGCTCGTACTCCGAAGCTTGAGAGACTAAAACGTAATGCAAGTTAGCGATATGCTATGCAACACTTTTCAAAGAAGCTAAGCAACTTTCCCTTCTCGATAAAGTTGCAAGCCAACACAAACTACCCAAGATTTTTAAAAGACAAACCTATATTTTTCCTTTAATAAAACTTGCCCTAAATCATTTTTAGTTTATTTTTAATGATTTAAAAATCATTTTCTAAAGGGTAAAGCATTTAAATAAATACATAAAACAATTTTAGAAATTATTTCTAATTATAAAAGAATTATTCAAAATTTTAACCCTTTTATAAATTATTAAACCTTTATTTAATTAATTTAAATAAAGGAATTAAATTAATTACCTACACTTATTTACTTAGCATTTTTAATAGATGACAAATTTTAAAACAAGTTCAACAAAATTTATTTCATCATTTTTGGACTTTCCTATGATTTTCTATGAATTAAAAGGTGAAAAACATGAAATTTAAATCTATTTAGAAAACCCCTTAACACTTTTACAGAAAACCCCCTGGATCTTCCCTCCTTCTCCCCCGACGCCCCTCCCTCC
>NZ_SWBM01000070.1 GCF_005116465.1 Robertmurraya kyonggiensis | reverse complement strand
CGTGGCCGCACGCGCGCTCGCGCCGCGCCGAGCGCACTGCAGGCGGTAGAGTCCATTCGCGTCGCGCCAAAGCCTCTGCTGAGGATCTCCACTTCATCACGCGATGATCTTTGACGCCCAACCGCGCGTGTGCGCTCTGTTCGAGCTCGCGCGCCATCAATGGCGACCGCGACAGCCACCCACGCGCTCGCACGCTCCCGAGGCCGCACAGTGCCTCCCTTGCGTGCTCAATCACTCCACCGCGCACTCACACCCCTCCTCTCACTCGCTCACTTGGCCATTTCCACTTCCCCGCGCTCGCTCGGTCTTCTTCTTCCTCGCGCCGCGCGAACCGAGCCGAGCTTCTCCGAGAAATTCGCCTTCCACACTCCACCATTCCCAAATTCGTCCCGCACGAAGCTAGCCCTCTACTCCAGCTCCATTTCCCCCCACTTTCCCCAAGCTATTGTCCCTTCTCCGGCGAGAATTTGAGATTTCCCCCAAATCGCGAATTCCGGCCACCGGAGCACCCGCACGTCGAGCCCCTACTCCGAGCCGTCCCCGAGGTCAACCGAGCACGCCATTGGCTTCCTCGAGCTCCACTGGTGCTCTAGGACCCCTCGAACCTCGGCGAACGACCCCGAGCTCACCGGCGTAGAAGCCGCGGCGGCCGCGCCGCCACCACCTCGTCGCCGGCGCAACCCCGACCACCCCCGGCCTCCAAACCGTCCCCAAACGACTCGTGGTGAGCCCAGGAAGCTTTTCCCCCACTTCCCCGAGCCTAGTTCGCCGCCGTTTGGCCGGCGCAACTCCGGCGAGAGCCGAGGGCCTTTCTTCATCGTCTTCGTTTGTCTAGGGGTCTCTGTGCAAAAGTCCAGGGACTCGTTCGCGAAGTTTTGAAAGTTCTAGGGTTCCCTGCGAAAATAGATTCTTAAAACTAGATTTGTTTTTCCCGAATCTTGTAAAATCCATTAAAAATCGTACAAAAATCAGAAAAATGCACAAAAATACTCTCTGGATTCGTGAGAGTCTAAACTACAATCTCTATTAGACATGTTTATACTTTTGATGAACTGTTTTTGAGCTAAAATTCAAACTATGAAAATGGAAAGTAGTGCACCATTTCAAATCAAGAGCTCCGCTAGGGTTGATC
>NZ_SWBM01000011.1 GCF_005116465.1 Robertmurraya kyonggiensis | reverse complement strand
CAATATGCAAGCGCTCGACTTGCATGTATTAGGCACGCCGCCAGCGTTCGTCCTGAGCCAGGATCAAACTCTCCAATAAAGAGTAAGAATTAGCTCTTAATTTTTTCGCGTTAGCGAAAATGTTTTTCATTAAAATAAAACTAACGTTGACGTATGATTTGTTTAGTTTTCAAAGTACAATAATGATTTTTTTCGTTAGAAAAAATATCATTCCTTCGTTTTCGCTTTAGCGAAAATATCATTCATTTATCTTCACGACAGTGAAAATATTTTTCATTAATCGCTCAAAGGCGACTTTTTAATATTAGCAGAAATGACTTTCTGCGTCAATATCTTTTTTTAAAAACTTTCTAATGTCTGTCGCTAGTCTTAGCGGCAACAGATAATAATATACCACGATAATAATTCCGAAGCAACACTTTTTTCAAAAATCTTTTAGAAAAAATAAAAGAGAGCAAATTTGCTCTCTTTTAACATATTAACGATGACGCATTAACGGGAATAATAATACATCACGAATAGATGGAGAATTCGTTAGAAGCATTACCAATCGGTCGATACCAATTCCTAATCCACCTGTTGGTGGCATTCCATATTCTAACGCTTCAATGAAATCATCATCCATCATATGAGCTTCGTCGTTCCCTTGCTCTCTTTCTTTTAATTGAGCCTCGAAACGTTCTCTTTGGTCAATCGGATCATTTAACTCAGTGAAGGCATTTGCATGTTCACGAGCGACGATAAATAATTCAAAACGATCCGTGAAGCGTGGATCTTCTTCATTTTTCTTCGCTAACGGCGAGATTTCTACTGGATGTCCATAGATAAATGTTGGTTGAATTAATTTTTCTTCAACCTTTTGCTCGAAGAACTCGTTAACGATATGACCATATAACATAGAATCCTTAATCTCAACTCCATGTTCTTTTGCAAGAGCTCTAGCTTCTTCAACAGTCATCTCTTTCCAGAAGTCAGCACCTGTATATTCTTTAACAGCATCTACCATATGAAGTCTCTTCCATTCAGGCTTCAACTCTACTGTATATTCACCGTACTGGATTGACGTAGTTCCTAGTACTTCTTGGGCAATATGAGCAATCAGATTTTCAGTTAAGCTCATAATGTCTTTATAATCTGCATAAGCTTCATAGAGTTCAATCATCGTAAATTCCGGATTATGTCTTGTCGACACTCCTTCATTACGGAATACACGTCCAATTTCATAGACCTTCTCTAAACCACCTACAATAAGACGTTTTAGATGAAGCTCAATGGCAATACGCATATAAAGCTGCATGTCTAATGCATTATGATGTGTAATAAATGGACGAGCTGATGCTCCACCAGCAATCGCATGCATCATCGGAGTTTCTACTTCTAAATATCCATTGTTATCTAGATAACGTCTCATTACTTGAATAATTTTGCTTCGAGTAATAAATGTAGTTCTACTTTCCTCACTACTTATTAAATCAAGATAACGTTGACGGTATCTTTGCTCCACATCTTTTAAACCGTGGAATTTGTCTGGTAGAGGACGTAAAGCTTTCGTTAATAGTTGGAAGTCTTGAACTTTAATAGAAAGTTCTCCAACTTTCGTTTTAAATAGAGTACCGGTAACACCTACGATATCCCCTAAATCTGTACTTCCAAAAAGCTCGTACTGTTCTTCGCCAACAGCATCTACACGAACGTAGATTTGGATTTGTCCAGTTAAGTCTTGTAAATGAGCAAAACCAGCTTTCCCTTTGCCGCGTTTTGTCATAATGCGACCAGCAATTGTTACAGCAACATTCTTTTCCTCAAGCTCTTCTTTTTCAAGACCTTCATAAGCCTCTGTGATCTCACTTGTTAAATGAGAACGCTCAAAACGTTTACCAAAAGGATCAAGCCCTTTTTCACGTAAATCGTTCATTTTTTCTCGTCTAACTATCAATTGGTCATTTAATTCTTCCTGACTCATATTCATCATCTCCATTACAGCTATGTATTTCAAAATGATAATTGATTAAGGTACGCACATAAATACAAAAAATCATACTATACTATTTTACACAAAATATGTGAAAGAGACACCTATAACGTAATTTAAATAGAATAAAAAACTGCCAGTGATGACCGGCAGTTTTCTTTTACATCATAATGAAAGAAGCTACAGAAGTCAATTGTTAACCCACCTGGGCATCAGTTAACTCTTTGGCCTCTTGCTCTAAAACAAGTTCATTTAATAAATTCACAAGTTCGTCTCTAGTGTTACATGTATTAACAGCAGTGCGCGCTTTGGCATTTCCTTTAATTCCTTTTAAATACCAAGCTGCATGCTTCCGCATTTCACGAACAGCCACATATTCGCTCTTTAAAGCAATTAAGCGGTCAAGATGAAGGATGCACACATCGATTTTTTCTCTTACGGAAGGCTCACCCATAAGTTCTCCTGATTCGAGGTACTTCACCGTACGATAAATCATCCATGGATTTCCTAGAGCCGCTCTCCCGATCATAACACCGTCGCATCCCGTTTCTTCTAACATACGCTTCGCATCCTGAGGTGATTGTACATCGCCGTTTCCGATTAACGGAATGTTAATGGATTGCTTGACTTCACGGATGATGTCCCAGTTTGCTGCTCCTTCGTACAATTGAACGCGGGTACGTCCATGTAGCGAAACCGCGCTCCCGCCCGCTCGCTCAACCGCTTGGGCGTTTCTCACTGCATAAATGTGTTCCTCATCCCAACCCATACGCATTTTTACCGTGACAGGCTTATCAACATTGTCTACCACCGCAGAAACCATTTCATAGATTTTATCCGGGTCAAGTAACCACTTTGCACCTGCATCACATTTTGTGATTTTCGGTACTGGACAACCCATATTTATATCAATAATATCTGCGTTTGTGTTTTTATCAACGAACTTAGCCGCTTCCACAAGCGTATCTTTTTCACCGCCAAAGATTTGAAGGCTTAATGGATTTTCTCGTTCGTCAATATATAGCATATTCATTGTTTTTTGATTTTTTAAAACAATCCCTTTATCACTGATCATCTCAGCACATACTAACCCTGCACCAAATTCCTTAACAGTTAAACGGAAGGCTGAGTTACAAATGCCTGCCATCGGCGCAAGGACTACTTGGTTCTTCATTTCGATATTACCAATTTTAAGCACAGAATACCTCCTTCCCACCACACTATTCTTCTGGTGGTGTTAAATCATGTATGCTAATCTGTAGTATTTCTGCAACCTGTGCCACAAGCTCAGTTGTTGGCATGCGATTACCTCGTTCTACTTCTCCTAAAATAGAAACCGATACACCTAACTTTTCAGCAAAACCTTCCTGTGTATACCCTTTTAGTTTGCGAAAAGCGCGAATACGTCTTCCCCATTTTTCTGCTTCCATATCCGTACTCCCTCTCTATCAGATATTTTATCTAAACATTTCCGTAAAGGTTGATTCGTCCTTGGTAGCTTCTCGTTCGGACTAATCTCCAGGAGTGGAATTAATACAAAAGCTCTTTCTTGCATTCTTGGATGAGGAACAAAAAGCTTATCTGTTTCAATATTTTCTTGATTATACAGAAGAATGTCAAGGTCTATAACTCGCGGCCCCCATCTAATTATCCTTTTTCTCCCAAGACTGTGTTCGATTTCTAAGCAGCTATCCAATAATTCAGAAGGCGCCAAGGCTGTTTTAACTTCAATTACCATGTTTAAAAATGGATCTTGTTCCGTATAGCCCACTGGATCAGTTTCATAAATAGATGAAGCTCGTACTAACTCGATATGAGGATGTTCATGCAAAAGAGTTAAGCAATCATCAATGTTCTGATACCGATCACCGATATTTGTGCCAATGGCCAGAAACGCTCGATTCATAATTTATCTACTCCTTGTAATCTCCACTGCTACTGACTCGTAATGGCCGGGAATTGGTGGATCTGGTTTCGTTACCTTAACTGTGCAAGACGCCGCTCTCGTAAACTGCGAAAGACATGTGTCGGCAATTTTTTCAGCGACTGCTTCTACAAGCTTAAACGGCTCCCCTTCTACTATCTTCTTACACACCTCATACAATTCTCCATAGTTAATAGAATACGTTAGGTTATCGGTTTCCCCCGCTCGCTTCAAATCGACGTTAACCACTAAATCTACTATAAATCGTTGTCCTAAGCGATTTTCTTCTGGAAAAACGCCATGATAGCCATAGAACTCCATTTTATTTAAATAGATTTTATCCATGTACTTGTCCCTTTCCTATAAGAATGTCCATCATTTTCGCCATTCTACTTATTTGTTTCACATCATGAACACGGACAATTTGGCAGCCTTTCTGAATTCCGTAACAAACAGTGGCAGCAGTCCCTTCCGCTCTTTCATCAACAGGGAGATTCAACGCTTGTCCAATGAGTGATTTTTTCGACGTCCCTAAAAGTACGGGATATCCGATGTCGACAAGCCTATCCAACTGTCTCATCATTTCAATATTCTCGGAAAGATCCTTCGCAAAACCAATACCAGGGTCTAATATTATCTTATCGTCCTTCACCCCTGCGTTCTTTGCAATCATGATACTTTCAAACAAATCATTCACGACGTCACGATAAAAATGACCATAATCACGGTTATCACGATTGTGCATTAGAATAATCGGAACGTTATAACTTGCAGCAAGTGTAGCCATGTGAGGGTCTGCTTTTGCGCCCCATATATCATTTAGAATATGAGCACCTGCTTGAAGTGCCGCCTCTGCCACAGTCGATTTATATGTATCTATTGAAATCGGAACTGGGATTTCCTTAGAAATAGCATCAATCACCGGAGCAACCCGCTCGATCTCTTCCTCATCCGAAACTCTCTCATAGCCTGGTCTCGTTGATTCACCGCCAATATCAATAATATCAGCACCAGCCTCAACCATTTGTTTGGCATGAATAACCGCTTGTTCGATCTTATTGTATTTCCCACCATCAGAAAAAGAATCAGGTGTCATATTCAAAATCCCCATAATTAACGTCTTGTTATGATAGTCCAATGTGTACGGTCCACATTCAATCATTCGATTCTGTAATTCTGACATTCTACTCCTCCAAAACTTTCGCTTTCGTTTATTGTAGCATTTTAGAGTTCATTTCTAAAACCTTTTAAAGCTAGCACAAACCGAGAATGACTATAAAAGATTGTTAATTTTGCTCTATCGGGCCACCGGTAAACTAGGTAGCAACTCCATAAAATAGAAAAAAGCAATAGCCTAATGACTATTGCTCCTCTCAGAAATATATAATTACTCAAAAGAATATAATGGTGTACTTAAGTAACGTTCTCCGTTACTTGGGATAATCGCTAATACTTTCTTACCTTTTCCAAGCTCTTTCGCAACCTTTAAGGCTGCTGAAATCGCCGCTCCAGAAGAAATACCACCTAAAATCCCTTCTTCTTTTGCAGCACGGCGAGCAAATTCAAATGCTTCGTCGTTAGAAATTTGAATCACTTCATCGTAAACTTCTGTATTTAGAACTTTCGGTACAAATCCCGCACCAATCCCTTGGATTTTGTGAGGGCCCGGCTTTCCGCCAGACAATACCGGAGAGTCAGTTGGCTCAACTGCATAAATCTTGATATCAGGATACGCTTCTTTTAATACTGAGCCAGCTCCTGTGATCGTTCCACCTGTTCCGATTCCAGAAACAAAGGCATCAAGTTGGTCACCAAATTGTTCAACAATTTCTTTACCTGTTGTTCTTTTGTGTACTTCTGGGTTTGCAAAGTTTTCAAATTGTTGAGGGATAAAATAACCGTTTGCTTCAGCAAGTTCAGTCGCTTTACGAATCGCTCCACCCATTCCTTCAGGTCCTGGAGTTAAAACCAGCTCTGCTCCATAAGCACGAAGTAGGTTTCTTCGCTCTAAGCTCATCGTTTCTGGCATTACAAGAATCGCTTTATATCCTTTTGCTGCAGCGACCATCGCTAAACCAATTCCTGTATTACCGCTCGTCGGTTCAATGATTGTGTCTCCAGCTTTCAGCTTGCCTTGCTCTTCCGCTGCTTCGATCATCGCTAAGGCGATACGGTCTTTTACACTGCTTCCCGGATTCATGTACTCTAATTTTAAATACACATCTGCGCTGTTCTCATCAACAAGACGATTTAACTTAACAACTGGCGTTTGACCTACTAATTCTGTAATTGAATTGGCTATACGTACCATCATGACACCCCTATTTCCGAGTAAATTTATTGGATTAATTTAAATTTATCAATCCTCGCCCAAATTGTCAATCATTTTACTTTAAAAAAACTGAATATTTTTCATTCCAAAAATCTTCACAAAATCGACGGTTGAAGCCCTTCTAATCTAGTAAAAAACACGAGCACGCGCCCGTGTTTTTTCGCTTACTTTTCTCCGTAGAACCAGTCGACATTTACTTCATTCCAAAAATCTTCTACCGTCGAATGTCCTTGCATTTGCTCTAGAGCAATCACTCTTCTGATTTCATCTTTTACTTCTTTAAAATTATACTTTTTCCCTTCAATACGCTCATGTAGCAACGCAATGGCATAGCCGTCTTCGACTTGGATCGGCTCACTCCATTTGTCTGGCTTCAATTTTTCAATTGCTTCTATGTATTTCGGAGAGATAAACTCATCCTCTGCCCGAACGAATCCCATATCGCCACCTTGGCTTGCACTAAATTCGTCAATCGACATTTCCATCGCCAATGTGGAAAAATTTGAACCTTGTTCCAATTCCTTGACCGCTTGCTTAGCTTCATCAAGTGTTTTTACAACAATTTGCGAAACATGATAGGAAGTCGGAATGTTATATAGACTATTGTTTTCGTCGTAATACGCTTTTAATTCTGCTTCTGGAATTTCAACATCCTTTGTTAAAATTTCCTCTAACAGCAAACTAGCTTCAATTTGCTTTCGCCACTCTTCTTCGCTCGATGCCTCTGTTGAATTCCCATACATCGTTTTGACTAAAAGCATTTCCCGATCAATCGCAGCTTCAGGTACTTCAATATCGTATTTTTTCGCAAGTAACTCAACAACCTTTTGATCGATAAGCTCCTTAAGTACATCCTTACCGTATCTTGATTCCATGACATTCAGCCAGTCTTGTCTTGTGATTTCCTCTTTGCCTACCGTTGCAACAACCTCACCTGAGCCAAAGCCCGTCCCTTGTTTAGTTAGAAAAAAAGCAACGGTTAGACAATTTATTAAAATAAGGCCAGCAATTATCAACCATAGCTGCTTTTTCTCCAACTTTTTTTCCAAACCGATTCTCCTCCAAAAATTGATCTGAATCATCGTCTATTTTGCTTCCTCTATTAAATTTTCTAATTCTTCTTTTGTGTAATGATACGTCTCATTGCAAAAATGGCATTGTGCCTCTGCTTTGCCATCTGTTTCGATCATATCTGTAATCTCTTCTTTTCCAAGCGTCACAATCGCATCCGCAAATCTTTCTTTTGAGCATGAACATGTAAAAGAGACCGGTTGTGTTTCAAGAAAACGGACATTGCCTTCGCCTAGAACCTCTTCTAATATTTCTTCCGGAGTTAGTCCTTTTTCAATCAACTTCGAGATTGGCGGGATTGTTTTTAAGCGCTCTTCAATTTGAGTAATCGTTTCATCCTCTGTACCAGGTAATAATTGAATGATAAATCCTCCAGCAGCAAGAATGGTATTATCTGGATTCACTAAAACACCTACTCCGACAGAAGAAGGTACTTGCTCAGATTTTACAAAGTAGTAAGTGAAGTCTTCCCCAAGCTCCCCTGACACAATCGGAACTTGACCAGTAAAATAATCTCTTAAACCAATATCTTTAACAACTGATAGGAATCCACTTGTACCAACAGCTCTTCGCACATCAAGCTTCCCATGTTCATTCAAATCAAAGTGAACTTGCGGATGAGTTACATACCCTCTAACATGTCCCTTCGCATCCGCATCAACAAGTATCGGTCCGAGTGGGCCATCCCCTTCTACCTTGACCGTTAGCTTTTCTTCGCCCTTCAGCATAGAACCCATCATAACTCCAGCTGAAATGGAACGTCCTAAAGCAGCTGAAGCCGTTGGCCATGTTTGATGGCGTCTTTGTGCCTCTCCTACCGTTTCTGTACTGCGAACAGCATAAGCACGTACCTGGTCATTGTAGGCCAATGCTTTTACTAAATAATCACTCATTGTTTTACCCCTTTCAAGATGCATATCATTAGCTGTATTTAAAATACCCTCAAGCTTAATACAACCTTATTTCTTTATCGTTTCCATGTTTCGTTTATAAATGAGCTGGAGACCCTTTAATGTTAAATAGGGATCAACAATATCAATCACGTTTGTTTCTTTCGCAATCAAACCAGAAAGTCCGCCCGTTGCAATAACCTGTAGGGTTTCTTTGCTCTGCTGCTTCATTCTTTTCACAATCTCTGTCACTTGACCTACATAGCCATATAAAATACCCGCTTGCATGGCCGCAACGGTATTTTTCCCGACTACTCCATCTGGTGGAGGTACAATTTCAATACGCGGGAGCTTCGCAGCCTTTTGGTAAAGTGCCTCAGTCGAGATGTTCACACCTGGTGCGATTGCTCCGCCCATATATTGCTTATGTTCATTGACATAGCAATACGTCGTCGCCGTTCCAAAATCAACAATAATCAACGGACTACCATATTCATGAATCGCAGCAACAGCATTCACAATGCGGTCTGCCCCTACCTCACGCGGGTTCTCATACTTGATATCCAACCCCGTTTTAATTCCCGGCCCTACTACAAGTGGCTTAATATGAAAATAGCGTTCGCACATTCTTTCTAACGCTAACATAATCGGAGGAACGACTGAGGAAATAATGATTCCTTTAATCGCAGAAAGCTCTAACCCTACATGATCGAACAAGCTTTTAATGACAATGCCATATTCATCTTCCGTTTTATTTCGATTGGTTTCAATTCGCCAATGGTACTTTAATTCATCTTTATCATAAACGCCAAGAACCATATTTGTATTTCCGACATCAAAAACAAAAATCACCCGGATCACCACTTTATCTAAATTAAAGACACAACATTCATATTCTGCCAACATTTTAACACAAATAAAGCCACTTTTCGCAACATGTTGCTTTTAGGAAAAGCGGAAATCTCGCCGAAAGGATAAATCTCTCGTTCCCACAACACAAAAGGTGCCCCAAATTTAGGGCACCTCATTCATTTACTCTTTTTTATCTTCGTCTGTTGAAGTTGGCGGTACTTCAAAACCATCATCTGTTTTTCCTAAGTCGACAGCTTCAGGCTTTTCTGTGTTTTCCTCGTCCTTCTTCACGCTAATATTAACCTTCACTTCGTCATCCGTAGATGTAGTTCGTTCAGGTAATGTACCATGGTCAAATAAATGCTTAATTTGTTCAGCAACGAGTGTTTCCACTTCTAATAAAGTATTCGCAATCAAATCGAGTTTGTCACGATTTTCAGTGAGAACCCTCTTCGCTTTTTCGTAGCATTCCTTAATAATGCGTTGAATTTCTAGATCAATTTCATAAGCAATTGCATCTGAGTAATTCTGTTCATTATGAAGGTCGCGACCTAAGAACACTTGGCCTCCCTGCGGCTGACCAAATTGCAACGGTCCTAATTTATCACTCATACCGAATTCTGTAACCATTCGACGAGCAAGGGCAGTTGCGCGTTGGAAGTCATTGTGTGCGCCTGTGCTCACTTCACCAAAGACGATTTCTTCAGCAACACGGCCTCCAAGTAATCCAACGATTTTATCAAGAAGCTCAGGCTTTGTCATGAAGTAGCGATCTTCTTTCGGTAGCATCACGGCATATCCACCAGCTTGACCACGAGGGACGATCGTTACCTTATGAACCATTTCAGCTTCTTCTAATACGACACCAATGACAGTGTGGCCGGCCTCATGGAAGGCAACAATGTTTTTCTCCTTCTTGGAGATAACACGGCTCTTTTTCGCAGGTCCTGCAATCACGCGGTCTGTTGCCTCATCGATATCATCCATATCGACTTTCTTTTTGTTGCGTCGAGCAGCCACAAGTGCCGCTTCATTTAATAAATTCTCTAAGTCTGCTCCAGAGAATCCTGGGGTACGAGCTGCAATCGCCTTAAGATCAACCGAATCATCTAACGGCTTATTGCGAGCATGTACTTTCAATACAGCTTCACGTCCATTAACATCTGGGCGGTCTACTGTAATTTGACGGTCAAAACGTCCTGGACGTAATAACGCTGGGTCCAAAATATCTGGGCGGTTTGTAGCAGCAATGATGATAATTCCTTCATTCGCTCCGAAACCATCCATTTCAACAAGCAATTGGTTAAGGGTTTGCTCACGTTCATCGTGACCTCCACCAAGACCCGCTCCACGCTGGCGACCAACTGCATCAATTTCATCAATAAAGATAATACATGGTGCATTTTTCTTCGCATTTTCAAACAAATCACGAACACGGGATGCCCCGACCCCAACAAACATTTCAACGAAATCCGAACCACTGATTGAGAAGAACGGCACGCCAGCTTCTCCAGCCACTGCTCGAGCAAGCAAGGTTTTACCTGTTCCTGGAGGTCCCACAAGGAGTACCCCTTTAGGAATTCGTGCGCCAACTTCTGAGAACTTACGAGGATCCTTCAAGAATTCTACGACCTCTACAAGTTCTTGCTTTTCTTCATCTGCACCCGCAACATCCTTAAAGCGGACTTTCTTCTTTTCGTCATTGTAAAGCTTTGCTTTACTTTTCCCAAAGTTCATCACACGACTTCCGCCGCCTTGAGCTTGGTTCAATAGGAAGAAGAATAAGATGAAAATAATGATAAATGGAATAATCGAAGTGAAGAAGGTTACCCAACCACTTGTTTCCTTCGCAGGCATAACTGTTACTTTCGAAGCAGCCGCTGCTTTATCCACTTCATCTAATAGCTGTTCACTATTCCATACATATGTTATAAAGGACTTTCCATCCTCATAACTCTTAAGGCTTCCTCTTACTTCGTATACCCCTCTTTCAGGCTGAATGCTTAGTTCCTTAACTTCACCTGCTTGTAAATGGGTAATAAATTCATCATAAGACATATCTTCTGTCGGCTCATTATTTCCATTGAAGAAACTTACAACACCAATAATGACCAAAAATATTAGTAAATAAAAGATGGTATTGCGAAAAATGCGATTCATCCCTTACCTCCTCCCACGGTAAACAACTATACTAACTAGTATCATAGTGATTTATTTGAAACCAAGGATTTGTCTTTTTTCGATAAACCCTTAATTTTCAAGCGTGTCTATGCCTATATTTTATAATAGGAATTGAAAAATAATGTTATTATTTTACGCTTCTTCTTTTGTCGTATATACCTCTGGTTTTAAAACACCAATATATGGTAAGTTACGATACTTTTCTGCATAATCAAGTCCATAGCCTACAACAAAGGCATCAGGAACATCGAAGCATACATAATCGGCTTTGATATCTGCTTTTCTTCCAGATGGCTTATCAAGAAGTGTAACGATTTTGATGGACTTCGCTTTACGATAGCGGAATAGTTCCACTAAATAACTTAAAGTTAGACCACTATCGATGATATCTTCAATAATTAAAATATCACGACCTTCAACAGAAGTATCTAAATCCTTAATGATTTTCACTTCACCTGAAGATACAGTGGAATTTCCATAGCTTGATACATCCATGAAATCCATTTCTAAATAGCAATCCACTCTTTTTAAAAGGTCACCCATAAAAGGCATTGCACCCTTTAGGACACCAATCGCTAATGGGAAAGAATCCTGATAATCTTCAGTTAATTGCTTTGCCATTTCTTTAATTTTTGCTTGAATTTCGTCTTCAGTAATCAAGATTTTTTCAATATCATTTTTCATGTTTTGCTGTGCCCCCTAGAAGATCATTGCTTATATACGTTAAAAGAATAATTCTTTGACTCGCTTCACAATCATGAACCGTATAAAGATTCGACTTTTTTAGCCCTGGCACCCAAATGATCTGGTCATTTCGGTCGGTAACAACGGGCCAACCATTCCGCTTATGTATCGGAACCTTTTCATCAATAAAAAGATTCTTTAGTTTTTTCGTTCCATTCATCCCCTTAATGGTCATCCGATCCCCGTTTTTACGAGTACGAATGATCATAGGCAGAACATCCTCCTCCATATAAAGGAGATGTTGAGTTGGAGTCATATTTTTCACCACATCATCACGGAGAATTTCTAACGTTAGTATGTCTCCATTTGGCAAAATAACCTCTCCAGGCTCATTAACCTCTAGTTTATAGGATGTTTGATTTTTATGAGTATGGAATTGAAAGTAGCACTCCTGGTAGGAACGAACTACCTTTAACCCACTTGGAAAATCTAATGTTCCAGAAGGATGAGGACTTTTTAAAATGAAAAAAATCTTTTCAATATGTATGGCGGATAATGAAGCAGGTCTTACCTTATAAAGATAGTTTAATATTAGTTGAATCCCTCTTCTTTGTAAAGGCAAAGGCATTAGATTAAACGCTTCAATATCAATGGAAATTCTAGTACTCGTTTTCTCTGTTATGACTGATTCCAACCGCTCTTCTGTTAGCTGGATCAGAAATGCTTCATCTCTTTCTAACTCTTCACTGAACCGCTGAAATTGCTCATGCACTTGCGGATTTTCTTTTCTTAAAAAAGGAAGCATATATTTTCGAAATCGATTTCGGCTGTACACATCCTTTTCATTACTCGGATCTCTTCGCGGTTCTAGTTGATGAAGCCGGCAATATTCCTCGATCTCTTCCCTATTCAAACAAAGGAAGGGGCGTACAAGTACTCCATTGTGAAATTTTCGTGAAAAAGGAATTCCAGCTCTAGCTTTCCCAGTGCTACCTCTTGTTAATCGCATTAAGATGGTCTCAATTTGGTCATCGCCGTGATGTCCAAGCGCCAAGTACGACAGCTTATTTTTGTCCATAACCTCTTGAAAAAAAGCATATCTACATTCTCTGGCGGCTACTTGCGAACTTAATCCCGATTTCTCCATATGTGCAGGGATATCGATTTGCGTCATTTCAAAAGGAATCTTTCTGTTTTCACAAAAACGTTTAACAAAAAGAGCTTCTTCTTCTGATTCTTCGCCCCGAAACATATGGTCAACATGAGCAACCCAAATTTGTAGATTCCATTTATCTTTTTGACTCCACAAAAAATGGAGAAGAGCTAAAGAGTCTGGACCACCAGAAACCCCTACTAAAATGCCTTGATTTTTAATAGAGAATTGTCTCTTCTCAAAGAAAGCCTCTACTTTTCTTTCCAGCATATTTTTCGCTTCCTTCTAACGCTTACTATTCTCTATTAAGCTTACCATTAATGAAGTTCAAATCACAACAATTCACATGATCGTTTCAGCAATTAAAGATTAACACATAATCTTCATAGATAGAGTACGTATGACACCCTCACTTTGTTTCAAATTTCCGCTGGTTTATTTTTTCTCTGCCAAAAATCATATTCCAAATATATAGAGGAAGTAGAGTACAGAAACAATTGTTACTAATAGAGTGGTTTCAAACCAGCCCCCTTTTCTTTTTTGAGGCGTTTTAGGGGTATACCTCTGGGTCTTAACATGGGCTCTTATTCTTTGTTGTGGCGAGGGCGACACTACTGATTTTGTCTGACTTCCAATCCCTTGGATCATATCCATTCTCATTTGCTTTGCCGACTGATAATTTCCTTGAAGTGCATTTAATATAATGCCCTCATACTTTTTCAATTCTGACTTTTGCTGAATCATGCCACGTAGCTGATTCAGGCCTCCTGTTGTCTTATTAAACCTTTTGGGATAAGCCATATTCATCATAATCATACCTACAGCAAATAGATCATAGGTTGGGTCTGCCTTTCGAGAACCCAATCCCCAGTATCCTCGATCATAGAACTCCGTAAATTCTTTAATCGCTCTCCCCTGCATCGTGGTGCCGCCAACATCAATACAACGAATTCGTGGTGGCGGTCCCATCACAATTAAATTTTCCGGCTTCAAATCACCAAAAACCCAACCTTGCTTATGTAGGGTGTGGAGATCTGAGAGCAATTGGAGAACAAGAACCTCGGTCCATCCATTCCCTTTTTGTTGGATAAAGGTGAGTAGATCTGGACCGTCTATATACTCCATGACATAAAAGGACACCGTATGATTTCTTTGAACCCAATCGTCTACGTCAACTAAAGAAGGTCCGAGGGATGACCCTTGGACCTTTGCGAAGGATTTGAGGACATTAACCTCCGAAGTGATCGACATTCCATTGTCGCTCATTTTTAGCGCTACCTTTTGGTTATGAAATTGTGCCAAATAGACAATTCCGTTCGCCCCAAATCCTAATTCTTTTAGTATCGTATAACGATGATGGTGCCATTTCCCTTCGATAATCGTTCCTGGACTAACTTTACATAGATTCTTCAAAGTACTGTTCATCATCACGAGATAGCAGACTCCTTAGAGAACGTTTTTTCTTAAAATAAGCACAAGCTTCACGAATGGCAGGACCTGTTGGGGTAATACCTCCCGTTGTCAGCTTAGGGAAAATACTTGTTAATGATTCAAGCTGTGGTGTCCAATCCAGCAATTTTTCGACATCTTTCTTTTTCCCGGGAAATACAAATACCCCAAATTGATTATTCCCCGAACGTGCATTAAGGCTCAAAGACAGGTCCAATAAGGCTTCTTTCACAGTCGGAAGCTTATTTTTCATGCTGGCACTTGTGTCGACAAGAATCAACACGTCCAAATTCACGGTTTCACCAAGCTCATCGACCACTTCCATGACTTCGCCCCTTTGTTCAGGCGGTAAATCCTCTACCGACTTCGAATCTCCAAGAATTTGTCGAAGTTCTTTGTTCACAACCCCTTGTAAGGTTTGCGTCATCGCCTTTCTTGTCACCATTTGCACGGTTTGAGATAATTTCTGCGCATAGACAACCTGGCTAACACCACCACCTGACATCGCAATACCTTCTATTTCCTTCATTCCTTTTTCATCAATTGTATCGTGCTCCATCACACCAATCACATTCACCGTTATGCCTTGCTCCTTTGCTAGAGCAGCCATTGCAATCGGATCTTCCCCTTGATTTGAGCAGCCATCCGTAATCAATAGAATTTGTTTGATTGTTCCTGGATTCATCCTTTCTCCTCCTCTTCACAGGTTGTTACCATTTTCGTCACGAAGAAGAGGAAATATACATGAGGAAAAGGATTAGTTTACTCCGTTGCAACTTATTCTATTCTTACCGAATCCCCCCTTAATTTGCTTTTTTACGATATTTGTTAATTGGAATCGTTGCCCACTTCGGTGTATTATGCTTGATTTTCGTAACGACCACAGTCATATCATCTTCAATCGCATTGCGAGAGCGAATAACCTCCTCCATAATCAAATCGGCAACTGCCTGCGGATCATCTGTATCAAGTTCTCCAATTTTCCGTTTCATCCATAAATCATAATTTTCCACATGCCTAGGTCCTTCAAACACTCCATCACTCATCATGATTAATAAATCACCTGCTTTTAACTGTTCATTCACCACCTCAACATCGAAATCTTGTAATATCCCAATTGGTAAGTTACTAGCCTGAATTTTTTTCACGGTGTTTCCTCTTTTAATAAAGCTTGGAATTGAGCCTACCTTCAAAAATTTAGCAGAGGCATTCTGTAAGTCGATCATGGCTAAATCTAGCGTCGAGAAAATTTCGTCAGTTGTTCGCAGTGAAAGAATGGAGTTAACCGATTTGATCGCGAGTTTTTCTTCAATACCGGATTGAAGAATTTTTTGTAAAAGCTTTAATGTTTCTTTGCTCTCGATATGAGCCCGTTCTCCATTTCCCATCCCGTCACTTATGGCGACTGCATGCTTCCCCCCATTCAATGTAATCATCGAATAACTGTCTCCCGAAACAAATCCTCCGTCCTTTGCCGCATGGGCAACCCCTGTTTCAATCGTAAAGGCCTTCGCAGAGCGGAACGTCACGTGGCAAAAACCATTTGGATACGTGGCGCATTCTTCCGAATTCACGATAATCGTTTCTCCTAATATATCTGAAAGCATTGGAGCAATGAGTTTCTCGCACTCTCCATGTCCGTTGCAGTACGGAATTGTCATATCAATGTCCACATTGCCTTGCTCCAAGCTATAAATTTCCACATGCTCAATATGAAGCCCAAAATCCTGAAGGGCCAAATAGATTTGCTCTTCCTGCTGATGGTGGTTATCTCGTTCACGTTGAATTTCTTTTGCAAAATTCCCCATCACTGTCGATACACCTAGCAATTGATCTGCTACAAGTCTGCGACTCTCTTGCACTTGTTTCTTAAGCTTTTGATTTGCTTGAAATAACGTAAGCTCCTGTTGAACGGTATTGATTACTTTTTGCGATTTTGAACAATGCTTGTTCCAATCACGGGAAAGCTTTGGAGAAATTTGTCCATCATTTTCATCCATTTCATGCATAATGTCTTTCATATACTCATAGGTTGTATTAAAGTTCCTTGCCCAGCAATAGTCTTTCTTAAAACACATTTGACACGTTTTCTCCGTGACATTGCTTAGAAAATGATCTACGTCTTTTGATTCACGCTCTTCCCAATCATTTATTTCATCATAGGCGGAAAAGCTATTTGAGAGCGCTTGAAAAACAGATGAAAACTGTTCGACTCTTTTTGCCGTAACGTCACGCATTTTCCTCATATAATGTTGCTGTTCTGCTGCGTATTCTGATGTACCAGGGATAAATTTGGCCAATTTCGAGGTCAAGCTTTGCGGTGTAAGTAAAAAAAGTAGAATGGCTGCTGCTGATTCTAATAGACTCTTATCAAGATTCGCACTTCCATCACCGTACATCCCAATTAGTAGAGTAGAAATAAAAAGACCGATCGCCACTCCAATCTTTTTCCCTTCTTGTAAAAGCCCACCTAGTAACCCAGAAAAAGCAAGCAGACTCATATGAAAGAAACTCGTTACATTGGCCAAGCTAAAAATAAGCCCTGTTACAACACCTACGGTTGAGCCCACTGCTGCTCCTGCTACTAATGCAAAAACAAGAACTAAATAGCGAGACATGACATGCTCCAACGACAGGTCATATATAGACCAACCAATCGTTCCAGTCATGACAGAGGCGAGCATGATGATAAGACATACTACTTCTTCCGTCTTCAGTGTTTGTCTTCTTTTATTCGTCAAAATGAGTGGGATACTCTGTAAAAAGATTAATGTCAGGATAAATCCTAAGCTTGCTTCAACTCCCGCCATCATTGTTTCATAGAGAGAGATTTGCTTCGTCATAATGAAGCCCTTCGCAAGCTTACTTAATAGAATGGTGAAAAAAACAAAGAATGGCAGTGCTCTAAATTCGTTTTTTAACCAATTAAGAGCAATACGATAAAAAATCAGAAAAGCGACCGAAACACCAAAAGCGTAAACTGCATCGATTATCGTATGGGTGGCAGCTCCTGCAACTAGACCTAGTAAGGTTATAGGGGTGCGTTCTCTCTTTAATAAATAGACAGCCGCAAAAAAAGGAAGGATAAATGGGGTAAGCGTTGACAAAATTAATGCTCGCCCAAGCAAGAATCCGATAATAAACAGGATATACCCTTTCTTTAAAAAGAAGGTATCGAGCTTTAACTGGAGCTTTTTCATCACACCAGATAAATCTGGTCTTGCTTTACTATTTAGATTTAAACCACCGACAGGCTCAATAAGCATCCGTTCTACCTTGTCCATAAAAATTACACTCCTCACTTTTTGGATTAATCATCATAATGACTTCAAAACGGACTATTATCACGTTCGATGTAGAGATATCTGCAAATGCAAATATTCAACAATCGAAGCGTTCCAACCATCCGTCTCTCGTTTCGTATTTAAACATTATGAAATTTAATAGTTGTTGATTATTATAAGGAGAATCATTTCAGAAGTTTGTCAAAATTATGGACAAGCTTTTATTTTTTGTTCGACTGATTTCATGTTTATCCACGAAAAGGAAACAAAATGTAGCCACGTATTCGCAAGAATCAGGACTTATTCATCGCTCATAATTAGAGATTTTGCAGATTTATAAATAAATGACAGGTCTAAAATACTATTTATTTACAAACAAAAAAAGCAAGTCATGTAGACCTGCTTTTACGATAGAAAAAACTAAATATATATTCAATTCAGCAGCAAGTTAGCCTCTTCTAGCGCCTCTTCCGCCACGCTTTGATTCTGTGTTACGTTTTAAAGAAGATAGGCGGTCTTCACTATCCTTTAAGAACCGAGCCATTTTTGATTCAAAATTTTCTTTAGGAGCGCGACTATCATTCGTTCTTCCTTGACGAGCACGTCCTCCTTGACCTCTTGAATCGCCACCTCTAAAGCTTTTTTCAGGTCTAGCTGGTCTTTCAGGTTTATCTATTGCCTTCTTAATGGAAAGACCAATTTTCCCATCCTTCTCAACGTTGATGACCTTCACCTCAACCTGGTCACCTACTTTAAGATGGTCATTGATGTCTTTTACATAATTGTCTGCGACTTCACTAATATGGACAAGCCCTGTTGTACCTTCTGATAATTCTACAAACGCCCCAAAATTAGTAATGCCGGTTACTTTTCCTTGTAACTTGCTGCCTACTTCGATTGACATAAAAAAATTTTTCCTCCTTAAGAATTTAAGAAATCTTACTTGGGTCAACTTCCAATAAATATAATAATAACGAAATTGATCACTACTATATATTATACAGAATAGGAAAAAAGAGTGTCAATAATACAAGCTATTCGGTTGTTTTTTCCTTTTTTTCCTTAGTTGGGATATTAAAAATGAACTCTCCCTCTTCTGAAAGGAAATACTCCTTACGAGCAAGCTTCCCGATGTACTCATCGTCATTTAATTTTACAATTTCTTCCTTTAAAATCTTCTCATCTTTCTTTAGGCCAGTAAGCTCGGAGTTCAACTGTTTTTGCTCCTGCTTAATCTCATCTAAAGAGGAGGCCTGCGAAATGAGGGTGGAAATCATAAAATACGACATCACTCCAGCAAAAAGGACGAAAACAACTAATCTACGAAGTAAGAGTTTTTTTCTTCTTTTTGCTCCAATTTCATTACGTTCTTGCTCCAGAGCATAGCCTGACTGTAATTTTGTAACACTGCGATTATTCATTGCACCCACGTTCGCACCCTCCTTTACTTTTTATATTTTTTCAACTTGGAAATTAGTTTAATAATGATATTCTTTGTTTTATGGAAAAATCCTGCAAATTTATTATATAACTTCTCGAGCATTTTTTTAATCTTTTTCGGCAATAAATTCCATAAAAGAATAATTAGCCACCCAAAAGGCTTTAAAGATACCCTTATAACAGATAATAAGACCTTAATAATCCACTTAACAAGGGCATAAAGTCCCTTTCCTAGCATAACTATTAAAGAAATTATCGCAAGAAGGAGTGAATAGATTGGCTTATAGATCAAAATATGGAAGGCTTTGACGAAAAACCGATAAATAGAGATTACCATCGAAATGACAATCTCTAGTAATCTTAAGTATCCTCGTTTCAGTAGACTTTGATAGGCTGCAAATCCACATAATAGTGCTAGAAAAATATAAAATCTTAATTCCCCTTTGTTAACCAAGAACAAAACATAGAAAATAGACAAGCCTTGTAAGAACCAAAAAAGGATGTCGTTTATGAATACCAACCAGCTTTGTCGCTTTGATCTTTGCAAAAACCGGTTGTAAGTATCGAGGGCAGCTCCAAAGTAGCTTCCCATCCCGATCATCGCGATCATGGTTAGAAATTGAGTCGAAAGCGTCATCGGAACAACTTGCTAAAGAAGCCTTTAGCCTTCTCCCCATGCTGGTCATCAAGGTAAACAAGATCAAAGATTTTCCCCTTAATCGACACGATTCCTTTGTCCACATCAAGGTTCTTCATTTGTAGATTTTGACCCTTTATCGCTAAGAACCCCATTACCGTTTCAAGGAGAAATTCTTCATTGTCAAAGCTCTCTACTTGTTTTACTCCTGTTATATCTAACAGTCTTCTTCCCCTCATGATGACGTCATGTTCTTGTACAGGGGCTTTCGGTGTATTTGAATCATAATATTGGCTCATTTATTCATCCCTCACTTTTTCCAAATACGCTTTTGTACAAGTGTATGAGGAAATGTGCAGGAATAGAACAAGCTTTCAGAGTCGAGGTAAGTTACTCTTCTGTGTCAATAAGCTTTTCTTCAGAGACAACGGAGTACATTCCAGCTGCTTCTTCTTTTTTTGTTGTTTCTTGAAGTTTTTCGATTTTGACGGTGACTCTTTTTTGGCCAAAACGAACGGAGAGTTCGTCACCGACTTTTACGGTTGAGCTTGCTTTGGCGACGATTCCGTTGATGGTGATTCTTCCTTGGTCACTGACTTCTTTTGCTAATGTTCTTCTTTTGATTAGTCTGGATATTTTTAAAAATTTGTCTAGACGCATATGATTCACTCCAAATTATAATTTCTTATATAAGTGTTGATAACAACAAAATTATTAAAACCCTTTGCTTTTTGCTTCATTCCAAAAATGGTCTAGTTCCATTAAAGTGAATTCACTGAACTCTTTGCCAGTTTCTTTGACTCGTTCTTCTACGTAGGAGAAGCGACGTTTGAATTTTTGGTTGGTGCTTAGTAGTGCTTCTTCAGGGTTGATTTTTAAAAAGCGAGCTATGTTGATGAGGGCGAAGAGAATATCTCCAAACTCTTTAATGAGCGCTTCTTGGTCGTTCGATTTCATTTCTTGCTCAAACTCTAGAAGCTCTTCTTTTACTTTGAGCCAAGCATCTTCTACATGCTCCCAGTCAAAACCGACTTTTGCCGCACTTTTTTGCAATTCGTAAGCTCGTAATGTACTCGGAAGGTTCTTGCTGACCTTGTCTAATAGGGAAGTAGTTGTCTCTTCTCCTTTTTCTTCTCGCTTGATTTCCTGCCAATTTTTCACCACGTCATCGGCCGTTTCAGCCTGTACATCACCGAAAACATGCGGATGACGGCGAATCATTTTATCCGAAATGGATTCAATGACTTCCGAAATAGAGAAATAACCCTCATCCTCCCCGATTTGGGCATGAAGCATGATTTGTAAAAGGACATCCCCTAACTCTTCAATCATGTGATCGATGTCTTCCTCGTTGATCGCCTCGATCAGTTCATAGCATTCTTCGATTAAGTACTTTTTCAATGATTGATGGGTTTGCTCTTTATCCCAAGGGCAACCATTTGGCCCACGAAGTGCTGCAATAATTTGGCGAAGCTTAGAGAAATCTTTATAAAGAATCGTCTCATCTGAAAGAGGAGGAACATAAACCGAAGTAAGGTTATTCAATGTTACTTCCCGATCCAGCTCATACAGAAGAACCTTTGTCACCTTTTCTTGTTTACTTCCAGCAGCCGTAACGATATACACTTCATAATCATCTGGAAGCTTCTCCATCAAGGTTAATTTAACTTCGGACGCGATAAATGTGTCATAGACTTGCCCAATGATCACGTGCTGGCGGATTTCGATTTCATCTCGATGAAGACTCGTCCCGTCTAAAAGCTGAAAGCCTTCAATTGGATCCATTTTAACCGCTTGAAAAAGAGGATCCAGAAAGCTTTGTCCGCCACTAATTTCTATCTTAATACCTTGCGCTTCCTCTCGTTCTAAAAGCAACTGCACTGTTCGCTCTGCAACAAGTGGATGCCCTGGTACGGCATAAACAATCGAATCCTTTTCTGCAAGATGAAACAATTCACGCGTTATTTCCTCGTATACCGCTTCAAAGGTGTCGTGTTTTTCATAAGTCTCATCAAAGGATGCAAACGAAAGGCCCTCTTGCTCCAATTCCTTAATAACCGGATGTTCCTTTGTGCGCAAATAGATATGTTTCGATTCCTTTAGCAAACGATAAATCCCTAATGGGAGCTGTTCTAAGTCGCCAGCCCCTAAACCAATGACAACAATTTTATTCAAAACTTCCTTCATCTCCTTTTTCTATTTGGAAATAAATATATGATTCTACTCCCAAAGGGCAGTAGTGTTAATTCTTCCTTTGTAAAAATCCCCGTCCGAATCACAACTAGAAGATAGGTGAGACCTCCAAATGCAACGGCACCTAATGCTTGTATCGTAGCGATTAGACGTTCATGGCCAAACAAATATAGATAATCCGTCAAATAGATAAATCCTTTTAAAACAAAAAACATCGTGAGCGATGATGCGGCCGCCTTCACCAAAAATAATCCAAGCTTCAAACGGTGTTGCATCAGCATTTGCAATCTGATTAAGAGAATGACTATGATGAGGCCTAATGCACCATTGGATGCCCACGCAGCTCCCAGCGTTCCGAACTTTTGAACAAGAACTAGGTTTAAAACATATTTCATTCCGAATCCAACTAGCACGATTAGAGCTGGGAAAAGCGTATAGCCAAAGCCCTGAAAAATAGCAATCAGAGTAAGAATGATTGAACCAAAAAGGACTGTACAGCTTAACAGAGCAAGAACATTTGAACCATTGCTGTTTTCAAATAGCATGATATTGGTTGGCTCCATAATGGTCATTAATCCTACAGTTGCACCGAGCCCGATAGCAACGCTTACTCTGAGTGATAAGTGAACCTTTTCATTCAAACTTTGCATGTTTTTCTTCATCCGTTCACTTGCTATTAGCGGGACAAGAGATAGAGACATGGATGTAGCCACAATGGTTCCTAACTGAATCAATGGTTGTCCCCGATCATAAACCCCTTTAAGTACTTTAGCATCTTCTCCATTTATGCCACTTGCTATGAGCAAGGCATATAAATTCAAGGAATCAGCAAGCTGAAGGAGAAGAAGGAGCATTCCACTGATACAGACAGCAAAACCTTGTACAAATAGAACCTTAAAAATTCGACAGGATTCTTTAAAGCTCAAACTATGTATCATTTCTCGAATATGAATGGATTTATAATCTTTTTTTGCCCAGATAAAGGTCAGTAAGATCAGTGCACCAATTAATCCACCTGTTATTGAACCAAAGGCCGCACCCGCCCCCACTTCATACATGTTGTAATTTGCTTTCACAAAAACAAAGGCTGTTACTAAAATGGTTCCGACTCGTATGATTTGCTCCCCAACCTGCGAAGTAGCTGTCGGAATCATGTTCCCAACCCCTTGATAATAACCTCTCAGTAGAGCGGTAATAGGAGAAATCAGAAAAACAACGGAGATTACACGAATTAAGATCGATAGCTTCGGATCGTTCATTTGCTCCCCGATCCACTCAGCCCCAAAATACAGAATGGTAAACAATAAGATACCAAGGATAAGTAGAAAGAAGGCAGAGATTACGATTAATTTTTGCTGGTCTTCTCGACTTTTCTGTTCTATATAAAGTTTTGAAATCACAATAGGAAAGCCTGTAGTGGCAAGCACCAGAGCGACTCCATACAGTGGGTAGACTTGCTGATATATGTAAAAGCCCGTATCCCCGACAATATTTTGAAAGGGAATCCGATACACTGCACTTAAAATTTTGATGATGAGCGCGGCAACGGTTAAGACAAGGGCTCCTTTTACTAAAGTTTTCGATTGATTAACAGGCTGCACAAGCCGAACTCCTTCCAGAACACGATTTCAACTGCCTGTATTATAGCATAAGAAGGTTTCCTGAACCTTCCTTAAGAAGAAGGCATAAGAAAAAGGCAGCGGGTAAGCTACCTTTTTTGAGGATATGAATTCAAATACTATGAGGTCCACTTTTCTATCTGTCTAGCTCCGAGCGCTATCGGCTCTACAGTCAATCTGTCCAGCGCTGCTAGCCAGCTCGCCTTATGCTTGTCGCCGATGGGCAAGCGCTCTCCGCTTTTCTATCTAAGATTCCATCTGTCTCGCTAGGAATCCTGCTGCGGTTTCGACGGCTTTTTGTTCGACTTCTCCAAGCGAACCCTCTTTTGTGAATATAATGACTGACCCGATTGGATCCCCGTTGGCAATAATCGGACCGACTACATAGGAAGAAATCGTTTCTTCATTTCCATCTACTAACGACAGTCCACCTTGTTCCGTTTTCAAAACTGAGTTGCGATCTTCCATCGTTTTTTCTATAGTTCCACTGATGTTCTTATTCAAATAATCCTTCTTCGATCCACCTGCTACAGCAATATAGGTATCTCTGTCACATATTAATACTGGATTTCCCAAGCTATCAAATAAAGCTTCAGCATACTCTTTAGCAAAATCGCTTAACTCACTGATGGGAGAATATTTCTTTAGAATGACTTCACCATCGCGGTCCACGAATATTTCTAGCGGGTCCCCTTCACGAATGCGAAGGGTTCTGCGAATTTCCTTCGGAATAACGACACGACCCAAATCATCGATTCGACGAACAATACCAGTTGCTTTCATCCAACGTTGCCTCACTTTCATCTGATGATTTAAAAGACTGACATGAATTTCAACTGATGTGAAATCTTGTCATGTTTGAACTTAGTATCTTTCATATGGAAAGTTCTATACACAAACAAAAATTTTTCTCCTATATGGTAAATGTTCCATCAGAGTAAAATGATTCCAGTGTTCTACTTTAATTCCCTTCTCATTACGAAATGAAACGTCCTATATGACCTATTTCGTATAAAAAGTTCACCCATATTAAGATACTGTCTTTTCCTCATCTCTTTTTGCTTCTTGGAGGCCTTGGACCATTTTGAAAGCAGCTTGAAGCCAATGGGCCACTTCTACGCCCTTAATGTGCAGAACGATTTTGAGACGATTCCCTTCCATCCCTAAACCGACCATTCTGCGATACTCATTACTGATTTCGAATATCTTTTGTCCATTTATTCTTGCACTTTCTTCTTCTGATAAAAGGATCGTGACTTCATTCTTTACCTGCTTCATAGATTCTACACCCACCATTAAGGCATGTGCTTTGATTTCAGCAATTTGGAATAAATACGAAACCTCTTCCGGATACTCACCAAAGCGATCCACAATCTCTTCCTGCAGTTCTTCTATTTCTTCTATAGATGTTGCTGCTCGGAATCGTTTGTACATTTCAATTTTTTGGTGTCCATCAGAGATATAAGCATCTGGAATGTAAGCATCAATCTCGACGTCAATTTCTACACTACTTTTTTGTTCAATTTTCTCAAATTCGCCTTTACGCTCTTCAATCGCTTCTTTTAGCATTTGAGAGTATAAATCGAATCCAACAGAGTCAATAAATCCGTGCTGCTGTGCACCGAGAATATTTCCCGCTCCTCGAATAGATAAGTCACGCATAGCGATTTTGAAACCAGATCCAAGCTCGGTGAATTCTTTAATCGCCTGAAGTCTTTTTTCTGCGACCTCTGTCAAAACCTTATCTTTTCGATACGTAAAATAAGCATAGGCAACACGATTAGAACGGCCGACTCGACCGCGTAGCTGATACAGCTGTGATAATCCCATGCGGTCTGCATCAAATACGATGAGTGTATTCACATTCGGAATATCGACCCCTGTTTCAATAATCGTCGTGCTCACAAGAACATCAAATTCACCCGAGAGAAAGCCTAGCATAACAGACTCGAGCTCATTTTCACTCATTTTCCCATGTGCATACGTCACACGTGCATCTGGTACGAGCATCGAAATCTCTTCTGCTTTGCGCTCAATATCTTCAACCCTGTTATAAAGGAAGTAGACTTGGCCATTACGAGCTAACTCGCGTTCAATGGCCTCGCGTACCAATCCACCATTGTACTCCATCACATAGGTTTGAACAGGGAAACGATTTTCAGGTGGCGTTTCGATAACAGATAAATCACGTACTCCTAGCATCGACATATGCAGTGTTCTTGGAATCGGAGTAGCTGTCAAAGTTAAAACATCTACATTTGTTTTTAACTGCTTAATTTTCTCTTTATGGGTTACGCCAAATCGTTGCTCTTCATCAATGACAAGCAAACCTAAATCGCGATAGACAATATCTTTTGACAGTATTCGATGGGTACCCACAACAACATCGACAGTCCCATTTTTCAAACCATTAATTGTTTCAGTTTGCTGCTTCTTCGTTCTGAATCGGCTTAAAAGCCCAATATTGATCGGGTAATCCTGAAATCTCTCTCGCATCGTTTCGTAATGTTGCTGCGCTAAAATCGTCGTTGGGACGAGAATCGCAACTTGTTTTCCATCCGCAATTGCTTTGAAAGCAGCACGAATCGCCACCTCTGTTTTCCCGTAACCTACGTCACCACAAAGCAGACGGTCCATCGGACGTTCTCTTTCCATATCCTTTTTAATCTCGATAATAGAGCGAATCTGATCCTCTGTTTCTTGATATGGGAAGGAAGATTCGAATTCTCTTTGCATTTCTCCATCTGGCGAGAACGCATAACCCTTTGTAGCCTCACGTTCTGCATAGAGCTTGATTAAATCATCAGCAATATCCTCAACAGAAGATTGAACCTTTTTCTTAACCTTCTTCCAATCATTTCCGCCTAGCTTATATACCTTCGGCTCTTTGCCTTCAGAGGCCACATATTTTTGTACAAGATCAATTTGCTCTACTGGAACATAGAGCTTGTCACTACCTTGATAACGAATATGCAAATAATCCTTATGAATCCCATTGATTTGTAATGTCTCAATTCCTAAGTATTTACCGATCCCGTGATTGACGTGAACAACATAGTCGCCTACTTTTAGCTCCGAATAGCTCTTGATTCGTTCAGCATTGGAAAGCTTTTGACTACGACGAGCCTTTTTGGGCTTTTTGTTGAAAAGCTCTTCTTCCGTAATCACAGCAATTTTTTGAATCGGAAGCTCAAATCCTGTTTGGAGATCCCCTTCCATGATTTGAACTTTTCCAGGCATTAGATCCTGATGCCCTTGAATAATGGTCGATTCCACTCCGTAATCTTCTAGTACACTTTCAAGCTTATCTACGCGTTTACTATCTGCTCCAAGAAAAAGAATAGCATACTTCCCTTTTTTCAATCGATCAATTTCCGTTTTTAACACATGCATTTGACCGTGGAAATTTTGCATTTGCTTGCAGGAAATATTAATAATATTTTGCGGATTTGTGCCTGGAACATGTCTTAAGAATAAAGACATATAGACCATGCTTCGTCTTGCCTTTTGAACCATTCGCTGAATTTGATGACTAATCACCACATCGTGAATCATTTTGCCTTCCCCTAAGAGGCTCGTATACCATTCGGCTTCCTCTTTTTCTAAGGAATCGTTCATTTCCTGAACTCTACTAATTTCATCGACAAAAATCAGCGCATTCTCTGGTAAGTAGTCAACTAGACTATTAGATTCTTCATAGGCAAATGATAGATATTTGAAGACCTGCTCTGGTTTTTGCAGATTCTTTAATTGTTCAATTTCATAACTAATGTTTTGCGCTAGGAGCTGTTTTGCCTTTTCATCTTTGATCTTTTTCAAACTTTTCCCCAAGCCTTCCTCAAGCTTGGCTGCTACTTTCTCGTAATGCTCCGCCTGAAAAAGTGTTTCTGTTGCCGGACCAATTAAAATGTCCTTCATTTTATTACGCGAACGCTGGTCTTCCAGAGAAAACGAGCGAATCGATTCAATTTCAGTATCAAATAATTCGATTCGTATCGGATCCGATTCCGTTAGCGGATAAATATCAATAATCCCTCCACGAACGCTGAATTCCCCTGGTGAAGAAACCATTTCCGCTCTTGCATAACCCATTTCAACAAATCTTAGGAGCTGACGTTCAACATCGATATCTTCCCCAACCGCTAATTTTAATTGTTGTTCTTTCCAAAGAGCCTTTGGTGGGATCACTTTTCTTAATCCCGAAATCGGAACCACGATGATTCCCTTATTATTTCTACTCCAATGATTTAAAACATCAATACGCTGTGCTTTTAATTCAGGGCTTGCGACACTCATTTCGGCAGCTATCAATTCGTTCGCAGGGTATAAAAACACTTCCTGCTCGGAAATAAGCTGAATGAGGTCATCATACAGCTTTTGAGCCTGTAAAAGATTATAAGTAACAATTAATAATGGCTTTTTTGTTTCGTTGTATACGGATGCTAAAAATACCGTTCTAGCAGAACCAGACAATCCAGCGACCAATTGTTCTTTAAGGTCGCCTTCAATTCCTGCTATAACTGAACGGGTGTCATCCTGCCCGATAAAAAGCTGTTTCAGACCGAACACAAGACTCCTCCTCCCTTTTCCAATGGCAAAAAATTCATCAGTTCCAAACAGAAAAATGCTTTGGAATATCGTCCAAAGCTTGTTTCTAGTGAATCAGGTAATCATTTTGATAATAGGCTGGATTCCGTTCGAGCGATTCCTGACAGTCTTCACAAATGGCTGTAATGTTTATATCTCCCGTTAAATCATAGGAGACCATATCCATCCGTTCTTCATCTGTCAGTTTGTGCAAGCCCAACTTTTCCGTATCCACAGATAAATTATCAATTGTACCTATATGAACTCCACAGTGGCGGCAATGGTATTTTAAGGCCATTCAAAGCCCTCCTTCTAAACGACTCTTTGCTATTATTATTGACCGTTTAAAAGGGGCTTTATTCATATTTATTCTATGCTGTATTCGTAATGATCGTTTTTTTCTATCGAAAAAAACCTGTTGTTAAAATCCTACTTCCGTTGGCCAGCGGCCAATTTTAACGTAGAAATAGTCATTTGGTACATCGTACCTAGTTAGCATGTTCTTTTCTCATTGTTTCACGACCAGTTATCATTGAAAACAAAGATAAATTCATAGTTTTTTGCTCCAAAGGCAACAAAGTTTGAGAAAAGAGCCTTATTCTATGAATCAATTGCAATTTTGCCTTACTGATTATATTCGTTCATCACTTGTAAAAATGGTTTCTCTAGAATTGCATCACAAGCTTCCGAGCACTTTTTCACAACCTCTTCGATTAAAGACTGTTCTTCTTTGGAAAATCGACCTAACACGTAGTCCACGATAGGCTGACCGTTTGAAGGTCGATTGATGCCAACTCGTATTCTATTAAATTCTTGACTACCCACATGAGCAATAATAGATTTCATGCCGTTGTGGCCACCCGCACTCCCTTTTTGTCGCAAACGAATCCTTCCGACTGGGAGATCAAGATCATCATAAATGACAATTAAATCTTCAAGATCTATTTGATAATAGTCCATAAGTGGACGTACTGATTCACCAGATAAATTCATATAGGTTAAAGGTTTCAACAAGAAGACTTTTTCTCCTCGGACATTCCCCACACCGTATACACCCTTGTGCTTCGCCTGGTCGAGTGGAATTTGCAGTTGCTCTGATAAATAATCAATGACTTCAAATCCTATATTATGCCTTGTTTTTTCATATTGTTTCCCTGGATTCCCTAACCCCACGATCAATTTCATAATCTCACCCTTATTCGCTCTTTTCTTATCCTTTGTTGAATCAACCTAATCTCAATCAAAACTTGTCCTATCTAAATTATAATCAAGCTACGCAAAAAAAGCATATGTAAAGAAAAGAGACGATATCTATACAGGAAGGGGCTGACCTATACAGTCAGTCCCTCATCTATGCATGTAGCTGATTATTCGTCTGTTGATTCCGGTTCTGTTTCTCTGCCTTCTTCATTATCCGGAGCACCTTCTTCTTGCTGCTCCCCAGAATCAATTTCCTCTTCTACTTTTGGCGGTAGAATCGAGACGATTGTTTGCTCTGCCTCAGTATTTATTGTATAACCTTGCTCACTTGTAATATCTCCAACCGTAATCGTTTCACCGACTTGTAGCTGGGTAACATCAACCTCAATCGCCTGCGGGATATTTGATGGTGTGGCAGTCACAGATACTTCATGGAGCGCCTGTTGCATGACACCGCCATCTTTTACTCCCTCTGCTTCACCGATTAAGGTAATTCGTACATCAGCATGAATTTCCTTCGACATATCGACTGCAAGTAAATCTGCATGAACGATTTCACGCTTGATCGGGTCAGATTGATAATCGGTTAAGATGACATTCACTTGCTTCCCATTTAAGTTTAATGGAAAGACGCCATTTCTACCAACTTCGCGCATGGTTTTCAAAAAGTCTGCTCCATTTATGTAAACAGAGGTACTTTCGATTTTGTTTCCATACACAACGGCCGGGATATTCCCTTCCTGTCGAATCTTCGTTAATGCAGAATTTCGAAATTCCATTCTCTCAACAGCTCGTAAAGCTGAACTCATCGTATGATCCCCTTCCTATTGGTGCATAACCTCTTGAGTCTTTTCGAAAAGAACTTTTCGAAATAGACTCTCCTTTATAAAAAATGCCCAAAAGAAGTAAGGAATAAACATTTATTTTTTGATCAAGCAAAGGCTTGCTCATTAAAAGCAAGCCCTTGTTTTTTATAGAAATCAATCAAATAATGTACTTACAGACTGGTCTTCGTGAACGCGAATAATCGCTTCACCGATTAATGCAGCAACAGATAGCTGCTTAATCTTTCCGGATAATTTTTCTTCCGAAAGTCTAATGGAGTTTGTCACAACCAACTCTTTAATCTTAGAGTTTTCAATTCGTTCAATCGCAGGACCTGACAATACAGGGTGTGTACAGCACGCATAAACTTCCACAGCACCGTTTTCGATTAACGCATTGGCAGCAAGAGTGATCGTACCTGCCGTATCAATGATATCATCAATCAAAATAGCAACCTTGCCTTCAATGTTTCCGACAATGTTCATCACTTCAGCCACATTTGGCTTAGGTCTACGTTTGTCAATAATAGCAATTGGAGCTTTTAAACGTTCTGACATCTTACGAGCACGAGTTACACCACCATGGTCAGGAGAGACGATGACAATATCTCTGTCAAACTCTTTACTCTTGAAATACTCAGATAAAATCGGAACGCCCATTAAATGATCCGTAGGGATATCGAAGAAACCTTGGATTTGCGGAGCGTGTAAATCAAGTGTAATAACACGAGTTGCTCCAGCAACCTCAAGTAAATTCGCCGTAAGCTTTGCAGTAATTGGTTCACGAGCACGGGCTTTACGATCTTGTCGTGCATAGCCGTAGTATGGCATAACAATATTAATTGTTTTCGCAGAAGCTCGTTTTAAAGCATCAATCATAATAAGTAATTCCATTAAATGCTCATTCACTGGAGAACTTGTTGATTGGATAATGAACACATCACAACCACGAATACTTTCTTCGATGTTGATTTGAATTTCTCCATCACTAAAACGTTGAACAGAACACTTACCTAATTCTACCCCGATCACCTTTGCGATTTCTTTTGCAAGCTCCGGATTTGAATTTAACGTAAACACCTTTAAATTCGGATCTAAATACTGGTTTGACATGATGAACCTCCAATTGCTTTCTTTTATTTTGGCTATCTTCTAAAAGAAAAGAGCCTCTTATTTATTTTTGATTTTCTCTGCGTACTGTTCCTTATTAACCTGACGAGCTCTTGCAATAGCTAATGCATTCCCTGGAACATCTTCAACGACTGTTGAACCAGCAGCAACGTATGCCCCTTTTCCAACGGTTACAGGTGCCACTAAATTAGAATTGCAACCAATGAACACATCATCTTCAATCTTAGTTAGGAATTTATTTTTACCATCATAATTAACAGTTATAGAGCCGCAACCAATATTCACATCACGACCAACCTCAGCATCTCCAATATAGCTCAAATGCGATGCTTTGCTGCCTTTACCAAATACAGTCTTCTTAATTTCTACAAAGTTCCCGATCTTTACTTCATCATGTATTTCTGATTGCGGACGGATATGAGCAAAAGGCCCAATATTTACGTCTGCACCAATTTGGCTATCATGCGCAACCGATTGTCGAATGACTGTGCCTTCTCCAATATGACAATTCTTAATCTCACTGTTCGGTCCAATTTGGCAATCAGAAGCAATTTTTGTTTGACCAGTAAGAACGGTCCCTGGATAAATAATCGTATCTTGACCAATTTCTACATCGGCATCAATATACGTATTTTTCGGATCAATAATCGTTACGCCATTACGCATATGAAATTCATTGATTCGATTTCTTAAAGTGCCTTCAGCCTGAGAAAGAGCAACTCGATCGTTTACACCAAGCGTTTCATCAAAATCATCCGTTTGGAATGCCGTTACGATTTCACCACGATTTTTTAGAATCTCGATCACATCTGGCAAATAATACTCGCCTTGGACATTCTCATTCGAAACATTTTTGAGAGCATCAAATAGCGCTTGATTGTCAAAGCAATATGTACCTGTGTTTATTTCTTTAACTTTACGCTCTTCGTCTGATGCATCCTTATGCTCAACAATCTTTTCTACGAATCCTTTATCATTTCTGATAAGACGACCGTAACCTGTCGGATCAGCTGTATAAGCCGTTAAGACTGTTACTTTAGCATTTGTCTCTTCATGCTGTTTCAACAGTGCTTCCATTGTCTCAGCTTTAATTAAAGGCGTATCTCCACAAACAACTAGTGTTACTCCCTCTTTGCCTTCAAGCATTTCTTGTGCTTGCATAACTGCATGAGCAGTTCCAAGCTGTTCGGCTTGTAATGCATAGCTGCACTTATCACCTAATTGAGATTTCACTAGTTCTGCACCATGGCCAATTACTGTGACAATATGGTCCATATCAAGCTTAGAAACTTGATCAACAACATGTTGAACCATTGGCTTGCCACATACGGGATGTAAAACCTTATAAAGCTTTGACTTCATCCTTGTCCCTTGACCTGCGGCTAATACGACCGCATAACGTTTAGACATTGACAGTCCTCCATTTAACCCAAAATATTAAAAAGAAAAATTAAAGCAAATGCGCTTGATTTTTCTGCAAAAAATTAAATTTAATCCATTAAGAATATATCCTAAAAACACAACTATTTCAAGGAAACATCACAAAGTACAAATAATTGTCAACGCAAAAAGGGAAGTGTCTATCCTAATGCTAATTGGGGCAAAAGGTGCATTTTAGAAATATTACTTTTAGAGGATCTTATCAAAAATATTTTAGTAGAGGTTTAGGAATGGAGAATTTCGGGTAAGAATTCGAGGTGAAGAATGAAAATAATTCCCATAAAAAAAGGCACTACTTGATGCAGTAGGCCCTTGTTGCTATATCCTATGAAGCTCCGGCTTCTTCAAATTCAACTTCTAATTCACCTAGACGGTGGTATTCAGCCAAAACAGCTTCTTGGATTTTACCGCGTGTTCCAGAATTGATTGGATGAGCGATATCACGAAATTCACCATCCGGAGTACGTTTGCTTGGCATAGCCACGAACAAACCGTTGTTTCCGTCGATGACGCGAATGTCATGAACAACAAACTCATTATCAAGTGTAATCGATGCGATCGCTCTCATACGTCCATCTGTATTTACACGGCGTAGTCTTACGTCAGTTACTTCCATTTTGTTCACCACCTTTGCAAATAGATACAAATCTAGTTAATTAATTCCACAAATTTTCTAGTATTCCTTCTTTTCTGTAAAAATTTTTTAAAAATTGGGTCTAAATTGTGAACCCGCTTTCAAAAAATACTAGAAAAGGGAGATCCTTGTGATTAAAGGATCTTATTTTACTAGAGCAATGACTTCGATTTCTACTAATGCATCTTTTGGTAGTCTTGCAACTTCAACGCAAGAACGAGCTGGTTTATGAGTTGAAAAATACTCACCGTAAACTTCATTGATCGCTCCAAAGTCATCCATACTCTTAATGAATACGGTTGCCTTTACCACTGTCTCGAACGAAGCCCCTGCTTCTTGTAGGACAGCTTGGAGGTTTTTAAATACTTGATGTGTTTGTTCTTTCACATCGCCTACTACCATTTCACCTGAAGCAGTTAACGGAATTTGTCCTGAGCTATAAAATAAGTCATTTACGACAATCCCTTGTGAATAAGGACCAATCGCAGCTGGTGCCAGATTTGTTTGCACTACTTTCATAAGTGAAGCCCCCTATCATTTTTATACTAATAAAGATTCTATCTTTTGAAAATAGTTTCCTTCACTAACTGTGATCTTTTTTTCTCTCACATCAACATCAGATAGTTTAACAAGAGATAGATAATCGTCCACTAATCGATCTTCCGTTTTTTCCGCTTCCACCAAAACAGCAATTCCTGCTACAGAGGCATTAAATTCATCTAATAAGCTGATCATGCCGTTAACCGTTCCGCCTGCTTTCATGAAATCATCCACGATTAGCACATTTGAGCCCTCTTCTAAACTTCTTTTTGAAAGAAGCATTGTTTGAATTCTTTTTGAAGAACCCGATACATAATTGATACTCACCGTTGAGCCTTCTGTTACTTTGCTGTCCCTTCTCACGATCACAACCGGAACATTCAACTGGCTCGCAACCGCGTAAGCTAACGGAATACCCTTAGTAGCAACTGTCATTACCACATCGATTTTTGTATGAACATAAGCTGACGCTAATAGTCGTCCTGCTCTTTGTAAAATAGAAGGATCACCTAGTAAATCCATCATGTACAAATACCCACCAGGTAAGAGGCGATCAGGCTTCGCAATTAACTCACATAGTTCCTGAACAAAGGGTCTTGCTTCCTCTTCCGAAACCTTCACATAAAACTTAACCCCACCTGCTGCTCCTGGAACCGTTTGTAATGTACCGATGCCTCTCTGTTCAAAGGCTTCTTTAATAATTCCTAAATCCTCACTAATAGAGGATTTTGCTGACCCATACTTTTCTGAGAAAAATGACAGAGATACAAGCTCTCTAGGGTGGTCTAGTAAATAATTCGTCATATCGATCAGACGTTCACTTCGACGAAACTTCACCATTCAAACCTCCTTTTAATCCGAATATTTTATCGTTAATATATCATTAATATACGGATCTAATCAAGAGTATGCCTTTCCCCTAGCATTCTAACCGCAAACACTTGGTCACAAAACCCTCTTAATCCATTGTATAAACGATGCATTCTAGAATCATGCTGGACTAATGCAAAGACTGTTGGTCCACTGCCACTCATCAGAACAGCATCTGCACCAAATCGATACATTTGCTCTTTGATTTGAGCTACTTCCGGGTACACATTCAATGTAACATCCTCTAGAACATTGCCAACATTTTTGCAAACACCGGCAAAATCTTGTTGATGAATCGATTCAATCATTCCTGCAGTGTTTGGATGAGAAACCCCATTCAATTGAAGACGACGATAAATATCTGCCGTTGAAACCCCAATCAATGGTTTTGCGAGAACGATCCAACAACTCGGAGGCGCAGGAAGATGCTCAATCTTTTCTCCTCTACCTGTCGCAAGCGCTGTCCCACCGTACACACAAAATGAAACATCTGAACCGATTTCCGCACCAAGTACCGCTAGCTCGTCCATGGTCAATCCGAGCTTCCAGAGCTTATTTAACCCTCTTAGTGTGGCCGCTGCATCACTACTTCCACCTGCAAGACCGGCCGCAACAGGGATTGTTTTCTCTATGTTAATTTGTACGCCTTCTTTTACCTGAAATTTATCCTTCAGCAATTTCGCTGCTTGGTAAGCTAGATTCCGTTGATCATCCGGAACAAAACGATTTTGCGAAGTGATCTTAATCGTGTCCTCAGATAACAAAGTAAGCTCAATCCGATCGGCTAAATCAATCGTTGTCATTATCATTTCAACCTCATGATAGCCATCTGGACGTTTATGTAAAACATCTAACGATAAATTAATTTTGGCTGGTGCCTTTAACAAAACCTTCAAAAAATCCACCTACTTGAATTTTTTCGCGTTAGCGAAAATAATTTTCCTTAATCCTTTGCAAAGCAACAATAACTATGCTTTTTCGCGTTAGCGAAAATAGCTTTCCTTAATATTTTTCGCGCTAGCGAAAACAGCTTTCCATCGATCCTTTTTTCACCTTAATATTATATGTATGGACATGACGTGAGAAATTCATCCATTTTTCGTCCTATTGTACCATAAAACAATTTATCTAGACGTGCTCTTCTTCACAATTCGTATAAAGAACAATGTTTTTTTGCTTTAGCGAAAAGAACAATGCTTTTTTGCTTTAGCAAAAATAGCTGAGTTTTTTCGTGCTAGCGAAAATAACTCTCATTTATTTCTCCATTATGAAAGTATACTAAATTGAATAAGCCGGGGCTAGTTGGCCCCGACTTTAACGTAGTGAATTCAATTATTTTCTGAAAAGGTTATTGCTTATTGGCTAGCTGCTGCTCTGCGAGTTCAATTGCTCGCTTAACCATATTTCCAGCATCTTTTGCTCGAATACCGCCCCAACCTTCTTTTTGGACAACATCATAAAAGCCCAACTCTTTGGCAAGCTCTTCTTTCAAGCCCTCTGACATGACACCTCGTCTTCTGCCCAAAACGAACAGCTCCTTTCTTCACTACGTATTCTTATTATGAATAACGAAAGGTTAAAAAATGTGCAAAATAAAAAGCAGCAAACCATTGTTCACTGCTCACACAATATAACTTAGCTTAACGCTACTTGTCCTGTTGTATCTTCATAGAAGGTAATTTGAACCGTTTCTGTAAGTACATCTGCATAGCTGTACGATACACGTTCGAATGCATTTTCATCCTGATCTAACTCAATCACAAATACCGATGGATAAGTTTCAGCCAAAATACCTGAACGTTCAATCGTCTTTCTACGTCCACCGTTGGCCTTAAGCAACAATCTTTTCCCTAAATTTGAATCCAGGGCTTTCTTAATATCAACTAAAGTTTTTGCCATTCGGTCCACCTCACTATGTAAAGTATAACACACTGACACAATAAAGTCAAACACAAAAATATAAATTATAACAGTGTTTAAAAATGATTGTCAATATATTTTATTCCACATTTTTTTCTAATTTTCTACAATTAAGCTTTTTGGCGATAGCAAAAATAACTTTCCCTTACTTCACGTTAACGAAAATAACCTTCCTTAATATACTTTCCTGTTTTGACAAGAATATGTATAGCTATACAAAATAGTATAATGATGCGGATTATTCCAATTTAACTAAAGTGGGAGGTATGTTTGCCCCCCACTTGGTTTTTATATAATTATTGTCGAAAAATTTATTCCTGATTCTCTGCGGTGTACGGCATTCCAGTTCTCAAAATCCCCCTCGTCTCAACGCCACCTAATCCCTTTTCCCCTGTTAACGTATTTCTCAACACATCCCAAACATTGATTCTTTCCATAAAAGGGGTAAAACTAATTTTCGCCACTATATAGACAGGATCTAAAGCATGGATATTCACCCGTGTCGGTGAACTAGCAAAATTGGCTCCGGCATGTATAAGGGATTCAAAATGGGACTGGCAAGCACCAGCAAAAATTACGAGATGGTCCAAATTAGGAATTTTTTTACGAGCCTCTGTAACGGTTTGAACGAAGTATTTCGAATGTCTGTACGCATTAATATCAGTGATGGAACCTTTCGATTTCGAATAGGCGTCATGGCCTGTAATCACGAGGATATCTGGACGGTAATACTCAAGAAGTTGACCAATTTTCTGAGGCATCTCTTTCTCGTTACAATGGATGCCTGTTACCGGAATCCCAATCCTTTCGTAAAGACTCAAGCATTTCTTTAAGTAGGTTGGATCCCCATCAATGTGAAGAACACGCCCCGGCATTTGAAAATAATTAACCTTTTTTGTATAGCCGTCTGTTGTTGCATACTCTTGTTTCTGTTGCAATAAATCTATATCTTGTTGAAACAATCGATAGGACTGTTCCTCTAGAGAGCGAAATTCTCGTGTCAGCTGCATCCGCTTTGTTTGATCAATGACCAATAGATCTTCATAAGGAGCATCAGCGATTAAACGAAAATCCTCACCATATAAGACAGCTATTTTTTGACCATTTTCTTCTTTAATATCAATGACTCGGAACAGAATATCGCATTTATAAGAAATTCTTCCGACAATGTCCATGAGGTTTATCGTCACATAAAGTCACTCCAATTCATCCAAGTAGAGCCCTCTAGCTTTTCGTTCATAGAGGTAATAGTCGGCAAAAATATCAACCTTCCCTCTGTAACTCCACTAAAAAACAGCAATCACTTTATTTCAAAATATGCATTTGACTAGAAACATGTGCTTTTGTCGGACAATAAAAAAAGGAGGCTCCAATAAGAACCTCCAGCGTGTAGCCATAATTAAATAAAGTAAGGATATAGAGCATCGCTTAATACTGCAAACTCCTCAATAGAAAGGGTTTCTCCCCTTCTAGTTGGTTCGATACTTGCTTCACTTAAGGCAGTGAGTATTTGTTCCTTCTTCTCTTTTCCAGCAGGAAGCTGGCTCGTAAGATTGTTTAGGATTGTCTTTCTACGTTGAGCAAAGCTTGCTCTTGTCACTGTGAAGAAAAATGCCTCATCTTTTACGGACACTCGTGGTGTTTTTCTCACAGCTAGACGAATAACTGCTGAATCAACATTTGGTTGTGGCACGAACACCGTTTTTGGAACAATCATAACTGTCTCTGTTTCCGTATAATACTGAACAGCAATGGAAAGAGAACCATAGTCTTTAGTCCCTGGCTTCGCAGCAATACGTTCCGCCACTTCTTTTTGTAGCATACAGACAATCCCCCGGATCGGTAGCTTGTCTTCAAGTAGCTTCATGATAATCGGAGTCGTCACATAGTAAGGTAAATTTGCTACAACCATGACATCCTCAATCCCTGCAAATTCCTCTGCGACAATCGAAGCGACATCCGCTTTTAGAACATCCTGGTGAATGATTTTCTTATTTGGGTAAGGAGCAAGTGTTTCCTCTAAAATAGGCAGTAATCGCTGATCAATTTCAAACGCGACTACTTTTTTACTTCTACGCAATAATTGCTCTGTCAAAGCACCGATACCAGGGCCAATTTCGATCGCACCCGAATCTTCTGTCAGATTGGCATGATCCACAATCCGATTTAATATATTTGTGTCGATTAAGAAATTCTGTCCTAGACTTTTCTTAAAAGAAAATCCGTGTTTTTCTAAAATCGCCTTCGTTCTGACAGGCGTTGCAATATCTTTATTCATCCTTCTCCTCCTGCTGTATCACTTTTATGGCCTGCGCAAAGTCCTCCTGCGTAATTTGAAACATCTGTAGTCGTTTATGTAGCTGCTTTCCATTGGTATAACCGATTTTAAGGAGCTTTCCAAGCTTTACTCTTCGTTCCTTCGAGCCGGTGCCACCAATTAAGCCAGCGACTAGTAAATCCTCCTGAGAGATTTCCTCGACTGCATCATCCATCATCAGATACGCATCCTTTAATGCATTGCGTATGACGTCTGGTGATGCGTGTTCGACTCCTACTCCCCTGCCGTGCTTATGAAGAGCATCCTCTTTGGGAATGAATGCGTGTTTGCATTCTGGAACGTGAGCAGTAATCGTTTGTCTAATTTTTTGACCAGGAAAATCCGGATCTGTAAAAACGATTACGCCTCTTGTTGCTTGCGCAAGCTTTATCTTTTCAATCGTTTCTTCATTAATGGCCGAGCCATTGGTTTCAATGGTATCTGCTTCAACAGCCCTTTTTATCGCGGTCGTATCATCCTTACCTTCTACGACGATGATTTCTTTAATCTTCATAAATCCTCCAATAAATCTCGAAAGCTTCTCTTTGATCATTTTTTTTGAAAAAATTGATAAATAACTGAAACATTTTTGTAATGTTGTTCGTCTATACAAGTGTAATGAAAAACGAGTAAAAAAACAAAGTGCATCTCACAAATAGCAAAAAAAAGCAGAGGATAACCCCCTGCTCAAAAACAAACCTATTCGTAAGTAAGGTTTAAATATATCTAAACTAAATGTATTAGTAACTAGTTCAAAATTTTAATTTTTACCGTTTTTCTGCCCCAGCGATACGCATCTGATTTTGACGAAAAGAATACGTCAATCTTATTGCCTCTGATAGAACCACCTGTATCAGCAGCTACGGCATAACCGTACCCTTCTACATACACCTTTGTTCCTAATGGAATGACACTTGGATCAACCGCTATAATTTTCGCATTTGGGTTCGCTTTTAAATTGTAACCCGTTGCCGTTGTTCCAGAGCAGCCATTACAATTAGCTGTATAAGCTGTAGAGCTTACATAGAATTCTTTACTTACGTTATCTGCACCACGAGATACTGTTTGTGCAATCATTTTTGTACCAACTGCCACTACCTTATCACGCTTTTCTTTCACAGTCGTTTCATTCAGTAGCTTTCGTGATACTTCCTTACCGTTTTCAAGAACAACTTCAAATTCCTTCTTAACGAGTCCTTCTTGACCTGAGGTAATTGTTTTTTCTGTTCCTTTTGTCAGGGCTTGATCTTTCTTCGTCACAACAGCAAATTTAATTGGTTCTTCCACTACATCGGTGACTTTTTCAACTCGAGTGACCATAACTTTAGTCTCTTCAGTGACGGATTCGTCCTTAGTTGGTTCTACACGGTCTAATTCATTTAGCGTGATTCCTTGTTGTAATAAAAAGTCAGCGACCGTAGTCGAAGTTGACCATACCTGCTTTTCTTTCCCACCGTCAGAGAGTGTTACAGAAAAAGCCTTATCTACTTGAATATGTAGATCGTCTTTAAGTTTTGAATCTATTGTGGGTTGAACCTTATCATGCTCGCTCAAGGTTATTTTTTGCTCTTTTAAAAACTCTCCAACCGTATCGGCTGTTGTCCAGACTTGTTTCTTTTCGTTTCCCTTTACCATTTGGACCTGTTTTGCTGGTTCCCATACAACCTTAAGATTCTCTTTTACTTTCGTATCGGCTGATGGTGATACATAGTCTTCTGAGTGAAGTGAAATATCTAACTCTTTTAATACTTCTTCTATTGTTGCTGCATGTGTCTTAACGACTTTTTCTTGACCATCTAGCGTAAGTGCTACTGTTGTTTTCGTTGTTTCGTAGAATACAAACCCAAAGGCTGCAGCAAAAACTACGAAACTAGCTAAAATAACGGTCAATTTCTTTTTACTCAAAGACTTGGAAAACAGGTTTTTCATGTTTTTGATTACGATGAAAAACGCCTCCTTCTCTCTCGAGTGATTATATAGACTTAACCTCTTGATGTCAACCCATCTACTCCTCCCCTGAACATATTCCCTATTATGCAAAATTTATCCATAGATGAAAAGAGAGAGTTATCGACACGGTTATCCTATGAAGAAAAGGAGACATGTAGAACTTTTTAGAATGAGAATTTAATTGGACAAGCCTCATCCTAATTCGACAGCATTCTATATCATTTAATGCCGAAAAATTTCTTGGCATTTTCGGTTGTTTTTTTCGCAACTTCTTCATAAGTGATCCCTTTAAGAGTTGCAATTTCCTCTGCAACTAATTTAACATAACCTGGCTCATTGCGTTTTCCGCGATGAGGGTGAGGAGCCAAATACGGGCAATCTGTTTCAATTAAAAGTTTGTCCAGTGGAACGGCTTCTGCTACCTCTTTTGGTTTCCGTGCATTCTTGAATGTAACTGGTCCACCTAATGAAATATAGAAATTCATGTTTATGCACTCTTCTGCTACTTCTACACTTCCGCTACAGCAATGCATGATTCCCCCTACTTCACTAGCGCCTTCTTCTTTTAGGATTTCTACAATATCAGCCGTTGCTTCTCGATTATGAATGACAATTGGAAGCTTCACTCTTTTCGCCAGTTGAATTTGCTTCCGAAATACTTCCTTCTGAATGTCCTTCGGAGACTTGTCCCAATGGTAGTCCAACCCCATTTCCCCAATCGCTACAACTTTGGGATGGTTCGCAAGCTCTTCAATCCAAGCCAAATCCTCATCTGTCATATCAATTGCATCAACAGGATGCCAACCAACAGCTGCGTACATAAAATCAAACTGTGCTACGAGCTCCATCGCTCTTGTAATCGTTGGACGATCAAAGCCAACAATAACCATATTTTCTACGCCCTCTTGCTGAGCTCGTTCGATGACTTCTTGTAGATCTTCGTCAAATTGTTCGGCATTTAAATGAGCATGTGTGTCAAATAACATCAAAATTCTCCCTTCCAAGCAAATATTATTTTTATGTATCATTCTTTTCTCTTAAGTTACATTTATTTAATCTCTCGTTTCATTATCTCGATAAAATAGTTTCTATCTCTCGAAAATTATCTCCATATATACGATTTTTACTAAAAAAACCTATTTAGCAGTAATCATCAATATTTTAATAAAAGAAAAACATAGAACTGTCTCGCGCAAATTGTTACACGTGAAACATTTCTATGTCTATCAAAAAGCGGAAGCTGCTCGCCCAGCCCAGACAAGCGCTGGAAAACTAGAGGATGAGATCGTTTTTTGACCTCGTTCTCTGGTCTGAAGCGACCAATGAAAAATGTTCTTTATTTTTCAATCGAGGGGCTAGCCGCTGAAGCTAGATCACAAAACTTTATTTTACTCGTGCTCCGAGAGGAAGTGCTTCCGCAATGGTTGCTAATGATAACTGTCCATCCTTAGAACCTGCTAAAATCATTCCTTCAGAAAGCTCGCCACGTAGCTTCACTGGCTTAAGATTCGTTACACAAACGACTTTACGACCAACCAACTCTTCTGGCTTATAATATTGGGCAATTCCAGAAACGACTTGGCGCTTTTCGTACCCTAAATCTAATTGAAGCTTTAGTAATTTATCTGCCTTTTTAACTGGCTCCGCCTGAATTACTTGAGCAACACGTAAATCAACCTTCATAAAGTCCTCGATCGTGATTTCTTCACTATCAGGCTTTTCTTCTTTTTTCTCTTCCACTGGAGCTGGAGTTGGAGCTCCTTGCATCTTCTCTTTAATAAAAGTAACCTCTTCTTCGATATCAAGACGTGGGAATATTGGATTTCCTTTTGCCACCTTAACGCCTTCTCCAATCGGACCGAACTGAGATAAGCTTTCCCAAGAAGTAAGTTCAGGAGCATTCGCATTCAATTGATTGAAAATCTCTCCTGGTGTACGAGTAAGGAACGGTTGTAGTAAAATCGCTGTTCTTCTTAGAGATTCAACCAAATGAGCCATGACAGAACCTAGCTCCTCGAATTTCTCTTCCTTCGCTAACACCCAAGGTTGTGTTTCATCTATATATTTATTCGTTCTGCTCACTAACTGCCATAAAGTTGTTAAGGCAACAGAGAATTCCATCTTCTCCATGGACTCTTCATACTTTTGAACAGTCTCTTCACTCACTTGAAGCAACTGCTGATCAAATTCAGTGTTTGAGCTCTTGTATACTGGAATAACCCCATCAAAATAGCGATCAATCATCGCAACTGTACGGTTAAGGAGATTTCCAAGATCATTTGCTAGATCAAAGTTAATTCGCTCTACAAATCCTTCAGGTGTAAAAACCCCATCAGATCCAAATGGAACTTCACGCAGCAAATAATAGCGAAGTGCATCTAAGCCATAACGATCGATTAACGTAACGGGATCAACAACATTCCCTTTTGACTTTGACATTTTTCCATCCTTCATCAAAAGCCAGCCATGAGCAAATACTTTTTTCGGAAGTGGTAAATCTAAAGCCATTAACATAATTGGCCAATAAATCGTATGGAAACGAACAATTTCCTTTCCGACTAAATGTACATCAGCAGGCCAATACTTCTGATACTTCGAATCATTGTCAGTACCATAACCTAATGCTGTAATATAGTTGGATAAAGCATCAATCCAAACATAAATAACATGTTTCGGATTTCCAGGCACCTTGATGCCCCAATCAAATGTTGTACGGGATACAGCCAAATCTTCTAATCCTGGCTTTATGAAATTATTAATCATTTCATTTTTTCGAGATTCCGGTTGGATAAACTCAGGGTTTTCTTCATAGTATTGCAGCAGACGATCTGCATAGTTGCTCACTTTAAAGAAGTAAGACTCCTCTTTCACTTTTTCAACAGGTCTTCCACAATCCGGACAATTTCCGTCCGTTAATTGACGTTCTGTGAAAAATGATTCACAAGGCGTACAGTACCAGCCTTCATATTGATCTAAATAGATATCCCCTTGATCTAATAGCTGAGCAAAGATTTTCTCTACTACTTCTTTATGTCGATCTTCAGTAGTTCGAATGAAATCATCATAAGAAATATCAAGCTTCTTCCATAAATCTTGAATACCTGCCACAATTTCATCAACATATTCTTGTGGTGTGACACCTTTTTCTTCTGCTTTTTTCTGGATCTTTTGACCATGTTCATCCGTTCCAGTTAAGTACATGACATCAAAACCACGCATGCGTTTATAGCGAGCCATTGCATCTCCAGCAACTGTCGTATACGCATGCCCTATATGTAGATTTCCACTTGGATAATAGATGGGGGTAGTTAAATAAAACGTTTTTGAATGTTCCTGCATAAATTTCCCTCCTTATAGGGATACAAAAAATATATTTCAGACGAATACTATCTATATATGAAGAAATACACTCGTCATCATTACCTATTCTATCATCAAAATATACCTAAAAATAAGAAAATGTGCAAACAGAACAGGAATATTCTCGCAATTCAAAAGGGAGGTGCTTATCACATACGCTAATGAAGAAGAAAAAAGAAGAACTTTGTCGATTCATGTCGTAAAAATAAATCCCTGAATATAATGAATTTTTAGATATCTAATGCATTTTTCTTGAAATTTACAAATAACACGATGTAAAATCAATGTAACAAATGATCCAATAATTACTAAAAAAATACAAATAAAATTATTGACGTTTATGGGAATTACTGTTATTATTGGTTTAGAGAAAATTTTGTCGAATTATGGCGAAAAATAGATAGATAAAAATATATTTTTGGAGATTGAGAGGAGATTTTAATATGAAATCTACAGGTATTGTTCGTAAGGTTGATGAACTTGGTCGCGTGGTTATTCCGATCGAATTAAGACGTACATTAGGAATTGCAGAAAAAGATGCTTTAGAAATTTACGTAGATGACGAGCGTATCATTCTAAAGAAATACTTACCGAACATGACTTGCCAAGTAACTGGTGAAGTTTCTGATGACAACATGACATTCGCTGACGGTAAGTTAATCTTAAGCCGTGACGGTGCAGAAAAGCTAGTTAAAGAAATCCAAGACGCTTTCACAGTTAAAGCATAAATTTAAAATATTCAAAGGCCCCTCTTTTGTGAGGAGCCTTTTTTAATCTTATTCTTCAACATGATACGCTTGGTATACTTCTCTTTTATTTAAGTTTCGATCCTTCGCAGTTTGCTTGATCGCATCTTTGGACGAATAGTTTTTCACGGAAATATAGTGTTCAATATGCTCGACTAGAGATAAAGATTCCCACCACACATTGGCTTCTTCCGCTCGTTCCGGACTTCCTTCAACAATGATACAGAACTCTCCTCGAATCTCATCCGTTTGCGACCACTCAACGACTTCACTCATCGTTCCACGAATAAACTCTTCGTATCGTTTCGTTAACTCTCGACAAAGGGCAACCTTGCGATCTCCAAACACATCCAACATAAGCTGTAACGTTTCCTTTAAACGATGCGGAGATTCATAGAAAATCACGGTAGACATCAATTTTGAAAGCTCCTCTAGCTCCCGCTTCTTGTCTTTTTTCTGTCTTGGTAAAAAACCATAAAAGTAAAAGGGCTGTGTTGATAGACCAGATGCAATTAAAGCTGTAAGTGCTGCATTTGCTCCTGGAAGAGGCACGACTGTTAAATTCTCATTTGTCGCTGCAACAACTAATTCATAGCCAGGGTCTGAGATCGTTGGCATTCCGGCATCACTCACGAGCGCAATTTTTGCACCGTCCTTCAACTTTTCAATTAGCTTTTCCCCACTTGTCTCTTTATTGTGCTCGTGATAGCTGACAACTGGTGTAGCAATCTCGAAATGATTGCAGAGCTTCTTTGTATTTCTCGTATCCTCCGCTGCGATTAGGTCCGCTTCTTTTAAAAGTCGGATCGCCCGAAAGCTCATATCTTCTAAGTTTCCAATTGGCGTTGGGATTAAATATAAGATCCCTTTCGTTTGTTCATTTTCAAAGCTTTTTTGCTGCCACATGTTCGTTCACCTAAACCTCTTTATTTTCTCTACTACGCCTTATCTCCATAGAGAATTTCCTTTATTTCCGGTGTGTACTCATTGTTCTCTTCGTACACATATAGCGGGGGAAGTATTTTTAAATCGGATTTCCCATCCTTGATTGCTTCGACTAAAAGGGTGTTTGCTTCCTTGCCCCTTTTTGGATACACAAACTGAATTCTTTTTGGCTCCAATCGATATTGACGCATGAGCGTAACAATATCCACTAATCGACCTGGACGATGAACAAAGGCTACTTTCCCACCTTGTTTAGCCAACTGGCTTGCGACACGAATCGTATCCTCTAACGTACAATAAATTTCATGGCGAGCGATAGCCAAATGTTCATTCGCATTAATCTCTTCCTTAGATGGCGTTGGAAAATAGGGAGGATTACAAGTCACCACATCAAATTTTCCGTTCCCTAGCTCACATGGCATATCCTTAATATCCCCATGAATCATCTGAATACGATCTTCAAGTTGATTATACTCCATGCTTCTTAACGCCATATCATAGAGTCGCTCCTGAATCTCTACCCCTGTAATCTTTCCTTTAGTCCGGGCACTAAGAAATAGAGGGATAACTCCATTGCCACTACATAAATCAATTAAGTTCCCCTTTTGAATAGGAACATAGACAAATCTCGCAAGTAGCACGGCGTCCAAAGAAAAGGCAAAAACCGATGGGCTCTGGATAATTCGTAGATCCTCTGCCAATAAATAATCCAGACGCTCATCATCTTTCAATTGAACCATTTTGATCCTCCTAGTTGAAAAAAAAGCCTTCCCGTGTGGGGAAGACCAACTTATTTTTTATTAAGAAAAGATAGGCAGAAAAGACAATCTCCTTCTTTACGAGGACTTCCAAAATGCAAATTACATATATGGAATCCTTCCTGGTAGAGTCGGGCTAAGTTATCATAACCTTCACCGATATCTACGATTTTTTCATCTGGATGCCCAGATGCTTTCTTTTGATTCTGATTTTGATCCAATTGCTCTACATCAGAGGTTGTATGTTCTAGCCGACGTCTTAGATGAACATTTTCTAGTTTCAGTGAGTTATTCTCTTCCAGTATTTCCGCTAAATGCTCTTTTAACTCACCGAGCTGTTGATACAGCTGTCCAATTCGCTCTTCCATATTACTCACTGAATCAAAGATTTCTTTTTTATTCACGCTTCCACCTCAATCGTCTGTGGATTCCTACATAGCGCCTTCCTTTAATATTTCATCCAGTGTATATTCGAGGACACGCTCTTGGTCTATCATTTCTACTTGAAGAATACGTTCTAAAATATTTAAACCAACAACTTTCCCTAGACCAGCTGGTGTGCCGATAATTTCGCCAACATCCGGAAGCTGTTCCTTTGCTGATTCATATTCATCATTCTCATATTTTAAACAGCACATGAGTCGACCACATAATCCAGAGATTTTCGTTGGATTAAGAGAGAGATTTTGATCCTTCGCCATTTTGATAGAGACAGGTTCAAAATCGCCGAGGAAGCTAGAACAGCAAAGCATACGACCACATGGGCCAATGCCACCAAGCATCTTGGCTTCATCGCGGACACCAATTTGTCTTAACTCAATGCGAGTTCTAAAAATGGCAGCCAAATCCTTCACCAATTCTCTGAAATCAACCCGACCATCCGCTGTAAAATAAAAGATCACTTTATTCCGATCGAAGGTGTATTCGACATCAACAAGTTTCATATCCAGCTGATGAAGATCAACCTTTTCACAACAAACCTCATAAGCTTCCTTCGCGGATTGCTTATTTTCCTCTACGATCAGACGATCCTTTTGATCGGCAATTCTCAGAACTTTTTTGAGTGGGAGGACAACATCATGTTCATCCACATGCTTTGGACCAATGACGACCTTCCCATACTCTACACCTCTAACCGTTTCCACGATTACAAAATCGTCCTTCTGAATTAAGAGATCTCCGGGATCAAAATAATATATTTTCCCCGCTTTTTTAAAGCGGACACCTACTACATTATACAAAGGTAGATCCCTCCTGCAATTCTAGCACAAGCTGCTCCATAAGCAGCTGCGGATTCATATTTGCATGCAACTTTCGTTTAGCGTCCAGCACAGCCGTCATCTGATGGGCTAGGCGCTGTCCAGATGTTTGCAAAGCAAATTGTTCAAGACGACTGCTCTCGTCCAAATAAACAGCCTGGTTCTGCTTCCCAAGCTGTATATATAATAAATCTTTAAGGATTAGAAGTACTAAATCTAGTCCCTGATCGATCTGCTCTTTCTCTTTGAAGTGTAAGAACCAATTTTCTTGAAGCGCGACTAAAGCTTCAAGTGGATTTTTTCTTAATACTTCATATAATTTTACCACTATGCTTTGGGCTTGTGCAAACCATTCATCATTACTTAGAAGAAGTCCTTCATCCAAATTATTGGTAAGTTGTGCAATGATTGGTGCCTTTTTTTCTGAAACGCCTTTTTCTATTAATTTTTGAATCAAATGATCTGGAGATAAATGTTTGAAAGTCACAATTTGGCAACGCGATAGAATGGTTGGTAAAATTTGTTGGGCTTGTTCAGTTAATAAAATCGCCGTTGTTTCAGCGGTTGGCTCCTCTAAAAATTTCAACAAGCTATTTGCAGCGTTCACGGTCATCCGATCAGCATGGACAATCGTGTACACCTTCCGTTTTGACTCAACCCCTGTTTTCGAGAACTCTTCCTGTAAGGACTGGATTTGATGCTTCTTAATAGACGCCCCATCTGGCTCAACCACATGAATATCAGGATGATTGCCACTATTAATCCTTTTACAGTTATGACACGTCTCACAGGGAATATATCCTTCGATTGGATTCGTACAAAAAAGACTTTTCGAAAGAAGCAGACTAATCTCTTTCTTCCCTGTCCCTCGCATCCCCTCGAATAAGTAAGCGTGGGCTAACCGACCTTTTTGTATACTATTCTTTAACATTTTCAGAACGTTTGGTTGCATTTCTTCTAAGGTTTCCCACATACTCACATCTATCATCTCTCTTACTTTTATTTCAGGTACTAAAAATTATGAAACTGTTCAATTGGCAATACAAACACTGTTGCTCCACCAACTTCTACTTCGACAGGGTACGGTACATAAGTATCTGCATTGCCACCCATCGGTGAAACCGGAGCAACCATTTGCTCCCGCGCCTGACAATTATCTTTGATAACTTGTAACGCTTTATCGACCCGGATATCCTCTGTTCCGATCAAGAACGTCGTATTTCCCGATTTCAAAAACCCGCCGGTACTTGCTAGTTTTGTCGCACGAAAATTATGGTCCATTAGGGCACTTGATAATCGATTACTGTCCTTGTCTTGCACCACTGCTATAATCAACTTCATAATACCAGCTCCTTTAATTTTCCGTTTGTATTATGTCTATTATAACAGGTTATGGAAAATCCGATAGATTGAATCTTTAGGAAATCCGCATAAACAAACATGCCTTAAAGAATCATCTTTAAGACATGTCTGTTTGCAATTAGGATTAAAACAATCCCTTTACCTTCTGATAAGCTGCGTCTAATACAGCGTCAATTGTTTGCCCTGCATCGATTTTGTACATTCTTTCTGGAAATCTTTTTAATAAAATCTGGTATCCTTCACGAACATCTTGATGAAATTGAAGATTTTCTAAATCCAGTCGATTAACCTCTCGCTCACTGCTTTTATTAATTCTCTCAAGACCAATTTCCGGTTCTATATCAAAATACAAAGTTAGTTTTGGCATCATATCCTCGATCGCAAAACGATTAATGCTATAGACCTCATCAATCCCTAGCTTTCTCGCATGACCTTGATAGGCTAGAGAACTATCGATGAATCGATCGCATAGTACAATATAACCTTCTTTTAATGCTGGCTCTACTTTTTCAACTAAGTGCTGTCTTCTAGCTGCTGCGTACAGAAGAGCTTCTGTTCGAGGGTCCATCGCCGTATTGTTCTTATCTAGAACAACATTGCGAATTTGCTCAGCAATTTCAATTCCACCGGGTTCTCTTGTATACAATACCTTCTCTCCGTCTGCTTGCAATTTCTCTAAAAGCATCTGCAGAACTGTTGTTTTGCCAGCCCCTTCAGGACCTTCAAATGTAATAAATATTCCTTTAGTCATTGTTATCCTCCAATTTTACTAAGAAAAGCGTATAACGCTCGGTCATTCTTAAATTTCTTTCTGTGTAAAAACATTCAATTTCCCTTCTGTTAAGAGCGCTCCCCCTTGGAATCTGGCTCCTGAATTCACTAAATGAATGAGGCCTTTCACATCCTCTTTTGTGATCATTTCCCCTTTTAGTAAAAGAGGAATCCCAGGTGGGTAAGGAATTATTGTTTCCGCACATATATCATTCTCAGTATCTTCAATCGGCACACTTACCTCTCGATTTGAATGCAGCTTATGTAATATCGATATTTTTTCTTTATGAAAATAGTCAGATGTTCCCTTTGTTTCTTGTTTAGGAAGATTAATCTCCCTCAGTTGTTTCATGATTTCATCAAATGGAAAAGACATATTCTTTTTCAACAATGGCAATACGAGCAAAACGTTAATAGGATCCGCCATTTCTGTATAGATTCCCTTTTCTTCAAACACACGCTGTAATTCAAAGCCTGTCTTGACGCAACGTGATTGTAGTGTCAGCTTTAATGGATCTCCCTGATGATTAGGGTATTCTAACACCTTCACATAATCTAAAGTTCCTAATTCCTTCTTAAAGACCTCTACCGATTCTTTTAGAAAGGCTTCATCCTCTTTTGTATATGTCCCTATATAACTCCGAGCCACATCTAATGACGCCATAAGCGGATAAGATGGGCTACTTGATTGTAAGATTCGTAAATAGTGATTTACTCTCTCTACAGAAACATACTCACTGTTGACATGCAAAAACGACCCCATTGTCATCGCAGGCAAAGTTTTATGAGCAGATTGCACAACCACATCTGCTCCTAATTCAACAGCAGATGGCGGAAAATACTCGCCTCCAATAAAATGTGCCCCATGCGCCTCATCAATGAGTACCGGTATATGTTTATCATGAGCAAATTGAATAATTTCTTTCAAATTAAAAGTCATGCCATAATAATTCGGATAGGTTAAAATAATCGCTTTGCAATCAGGGTATAATGCATAGGCATTTTTTATCGTATCAAGAGATACCCCTCCTGCCACTCCCCAGTCTTCATGCTGTTCTGGACCAAGAAGTACAGGCTGTGCCTCTGTTAACTCAATTCCATTTAAAACGGATTTATGACAGTTTCTCTGAATAAAAGCAATGTCTCCTTTTTTCAGGGTGGCCATCATCATTGCAAGGTTGCCAACGGTAGACCCATTCACAAGAAAAAAGCTTCGCTCCACCTTATATGCATCAGCTAAAAGTTCCTCCGCTTCTAAAATAGCTCCTTCTGGAGAGTGAAGATCATCTAAATTCGTTAATTCTGTTACATCGATATTCAGTATGTCTTGGAAAAAGGGAGTCGACTGTAACAGCAAGCCATTTTTATGTCCTGGAACATGTAGTGAAATTGACTTTTCTTCATTATGTTTTTTTAAAGCCTCAAATAAAGGCGTATCAAACTGATTCATTTTATCACCAACAATTTTTGTACACTCATCTATTTTACCAATAAAAGAATAATTTATCTAAAAATCTTTAGAAGACATACAACGAATGCGAATTCGTAACATAAACTAAGATTAACCTCTTCATCAAGTTTTCGATATGAATTTTACCCTCCTTTTAGCACGCGAATATTCTAAAAATTGTTATAGAATAGGGGATTTATGGGCAGAATAGTTGTGTGGAGGTGGAGTTACTTGAGTTCGTCATTAGCAAAGAAGTACCCTGGGGAATTATGTGTCGTTTGCGAGCAATCAAAAGTTGAGGGCATTCATCTATATACATCTTTTATCTGCTCACACTGTGAAAAAAGCATTATTTCTACGGATACAAGAGACCCTCAATATAAATATTACTTAAAGAAACTAAAGAAAATTAATACACCTGAAATTTATTCATAGGCAAGGGCCCTCATGGGGCTTTTTTTCATGGATTTTATGGAGTGATTAGCGGAATTTCATTTTAATAAGCTAAGAGGCTTTTGAAGTTTTCTTATTTACCTTGCCCGGCAACATCCTTCTCTCACAAGGGGACAGCCCCTAACTACTATCGGCGCCGAAGCTTAACTTCCGTGCTTGGACTCTAGTCGTCTATGACCGTCGGATCTCTTCGTCAGCTTCACTCGTTCATTGTTGATTTTTTGATTTTCGGCAGGTGTACCCACGATACCCACTTAACCGGAGAAATTCCGTTTATTTTGAGAAATTAATGGATATTAGGTGAAATAGGCGGAGATTTTCCGCTAATTGACCTACAAAGCTTTAAAATCTTGAAAAATGTATAGCTTAACCGGAAAAACTCCGCTTATTTATAGATATATAGGTGAAATTCTTGAATTAGCCGGAATTTTTCCTCCTATTTTTCAATGAAAATTCAACACTCATCTTTATTAGAGCTTTAGATCAAAAAAAGAGTACCTCATTAGATACTCTTTCGCTTTGCCCGGCAACGTCCTACTCTCACAAGGGGACAGCCCCTAACTACCATCGGCGCTGAGAAGCTTAACTTCCGTGTTCGGTATGGGAACGGGTGTGACCTTCTCGCTATCGCCACCGGA
>NZ_SWBM01000069.1 GCF_005116465.1 Robertmurraya kyonggiensis | reverse complement strand
CACATTCCAAAACCATTTCCAAAATATTTAACTCCACATTTCAAATCCTCAAAACCATATTCCAAATTCAAATCCACATTTTCAAATCTCCAAAACAAAACTTCCAAATTCAAACACATACTCCAAAAACTTCAAGAAATTAAGTTTCAGGCTAACGACATAGCCTGCTGGTTGGGTATTTAAGTTCTTGATACACCGTAATTTCCTCTAACGGTTGGTGTTACATTTCTTGAACTTCTATACTGGGTCTAGATTCAAAACTCAAGGAAGGGTTGTAGTAAATTCTAGCCTCAACCTAACCTACAGATTGTCTCATTGAACTTATGACTTTCCAACATAAGACCTCAATATTCAGTCTTCAATAGCAAATTCGTCCACATAACTCTTCACATCGAAGAGTTTATATTCCAAATTATCTTCTTGAGATACCATGTGTAGGCATGCTCTTGGCAATAACTGTTAACTAATGGGATACGGTATTTTACCCTCTACCCGTTATGGACACGGTTTGGTACAATTGTATATCTGCATAATGGGCAATAGCTAATTTCAGGTCTGAAGTTTGATATCACCTTCCAATATCATGTTTGGAATACGTGTATCAAATTAGGAATTCATCCCCATTCTCACAAACACACAAATCTGGGGAGACTTAGATGGAACTCCTATTTCATTCACAGTCATGAATAGAAGTAGAAGTCTAAGTTGAAGAGCTACCTGTTGGATTGCGAACGTGATTATTAGCGAATCGCTTGTAGTGATCCAATTAAAACCTGCTAGATTAAGAATGTCACAGCCCATTCTCAAACTAGTTTAGCTATAGTCACCCAAGTTTTAGGATCAGAATTGCGACCCAATTATTAATGGACACCCTAAGGTAATAACGTGGCGAGGTTCTTATCAAAATGGTAGATCAAGTGATGAATACTCCTTCACACTTGTAGAAAAATCTATTTATTCTATTAAGGGTGACGGGGTTCTCCCATATACCACATTTATGGTAGGGTCCTTCGTGGTTAGTTAAATGCCTAACTAGGAGAACAAAGCTAACTTGACATTTTAAGGAATCTAATTGCATTCTGGCAAAGTCAAGTCAGTTCCAGATAAATCTTTGTCTAATATTAGTAGGTCGTTGTTGACCTCTCTTT
>NZ_SWBM01000068.1 GCF_005116465.1 Robertmurraya kyonggiensis | reverse complement strand
TATTTCTATTTTCTATTCTATATTATAAATAAAATTATAAATTAGAATTATATAATATATTTCTAATTTATAATTAGAATATAGATTTATAATTAGAATATAGAATATTATATAAATTATTAAAAATTATTAATATTTTAATATTCTATAAATATTAATTTTTTTTTTATATTATAATTATAGGTTTTAGGTTTATAGGGCTATACGGACTCGAACCGTAGACCTTCTCGGTAAAACAGATCGATCTCTGATAATAGGTCAAACCGTACCAATCCATTTTATTCTATTTATTCCAAGGAAAGGATTCAACAATCACTTAGCCAAAATCAAGGAACTATTCGTACGTTGTTGAATAGAAGTAAGGAATCTCAATCTTTGATAATTTTGTCATCGTTTAATTGTTTTCAAATGGGTCCATTCAATGATGTAAAATATTACAATATAAAAAAAGAATCAATTAAAAGAGATCATCCCGATTCAAGATAAATTCATGAGGAAGTGGAATCTCTTTAGGATCGATCGGTTCCGCACTCCTCGTCTCACAAGCTTTCCATAGGTACGTCGTTTGCGTATTTTGGACGACGTTTGAAAAATGACCCCGGGTACCGGGTATAATACCCGAATAAAATAATATTATTTTTTGACCTGTGCAATTTTGATGTTCTAGGAGCACGTGCGAGTTGGAAAACCGATCCTAAGGAGGATCGTGGGAAATTAGCGTGCTCGAGGTGAGTGACCCACCTTCGAAATTTAATTTGGGATTAAATTGAATTTATTTGGTGATTTTGACGTTATTGCAATATTATAAAAAATTAATTTGGGAATATTTATATTTATTGAATTCTATAAATTGATGAATTTATGATTTATGAAATTTTATTGATTTGGATAAATTTCAATATATAGGTATATATATTGAAATTGAAGTTTTAAATAATATTTATTGAGAATTTGATTATTTGGGATATTTGATGATTTATTATAGATTTCCAACTATGGTTTTAATTATTTTGGAATTGGGAATTTATTGATTTATTGCTAAATGAATTTTGAAAGTTGAGGAAGAAATATATTATTTTAATATATTATATTTGAATGTTGATTGATAACACCAGTGGAGAGGAAATCACCAAGATGTTTGTGAAGAAGAAACAAAGCATATATATTACAGAGGATC
>NZ_SWBM01000067.1 GCF_005116465.1 Robertmurraya kyonggiensis | reverse complement strand
AGAAGAAGAAGAAGAAGAAGAAGAATAAGAAGAAGAGGTTAGAAATCTGGAGGTGCGCAAAGCACTGCCACCTCCTGGTCTCAAGCTAATCACTGTCTGATATTTATTGAGAAAAAAATCTATTTATTCCTAGTGTTGTTATTCCTAATAGAGATATTATTAATCTAGTAGTTGATGAACCAATAGTTGGTCAAAATGAATCTGTTGTTGAAGAGCAGAATGTTCTAACTATTGTAAATGCTGATATGCCTTTGAAGAGGTCACAAAGGACTAGGAGGTCAGCTATTCCTGATGGCTATGAGGTTTACTTACAGGAGCATGACTTTGACATAAGCGATGATTCAGATCGATCAAGGGGTTCAAGATTCTTTTGTCCTTCTCACACCACTAGAATCGTGGAATCAGACAGGGCCATTTATTTTGAGGATGATTTTGGTTTTGATGATAGTAATGGTCCAAGAGAGCCTCAATTTAGAGAAGAAAGTGTATTCATTCCTAGTCTTGTTGTTCCTGATAGAGATATCATTAATCCAGTAGTTGATGAGCCAACAGTTGGTCAGAATGAACCCATTGTTGAAGAGCAGGATATACCAGTTATTGCAGATACTGATGTGCCTTTGAGGAGGTCACAAAGGACTCGAAGATCAGCTATTCCTGATGACTATGAGGTTTACTTGCAGGAGCATGATTTTGACATAAGTGATGATTTAGATCCAATCACTTATGAGGAGGCCATAAGCAGTTCATATTCAAATTTTTGGTTAGATGCAATGGAAGATGAAATGAAATCCATGGCATCAAATGACGTTTGGGATTTGGTTGAGTTACCAGAGGGTAGCAAGCCTATTGGGTGCAAATGGGTCTTTAAGACTAAAAGAGACTCCAATGGTCAAGTGGAGAGATATAAGGCTAGACTTGTAGCCAAAAGGTTTAGCCAGAAGGAAGGAATTGATTACATAGAGACATTCTCTCCAGTATCCACAAAGGATTCTTTTACAATCATTATGGCGATTGTGGTGTATTCTGATCGATCAGTTTAAGGAGGCTTTCACTACAGAATATTGTCTCCCTACATATTGTGAGGCCAAGAGACGGGAGTTTGAGGGATTACGTCAGGGGAATATGTCTGTCTCTAAGTATGAGCAGAAATTTTAGGAGTTTTCAAAATATTGTATGCAT
>NZ_SWBM01000066.1 GCF_005116465.1 Robertmurraya kyonggiensis | reverse complement strand
TCGCTTAACCAATGGGGTTGCAATTTGGTGATCATTTTGTTTGACAAATTCCAAACAACTTTGTAGTTCACATCACAGCCCAGAAATGAATGGAAAACCCATCAATAATTAAAACAAGGTTAGCTGCAGAATGTTTTCAACACAGCTGTAACAACATCATCAAGTTTTGATCCCACAACCACACCATTAATTTACATTGCCACCAAAAGATAAAAGGAGAAGCTCAACTCCATCTAGCCTATTACAACATGAAGCCAAAATTTAGGCCTAGCGGAGGAGTAAACTTGCTACTACCACTCTAAAAATCATCCAAGTTGTTAGCGGTAGCCTCGCTGCCCATAGGTGAAGGTGGAGCTGGAAGGGGCGGCATGTCATCCTCGGTGTCCATGTCGGAATCGGGGGCCTCTCCTTCACCATTCCCTCCTTCTTGCTCAAGAAGGTGCTGAGCGTCATGGGCGGCAAGCATAGCATTTGCATGCTCCAAGGTACCATGTACCTCCTCAAGCTCATCTCTAGTTTGTGCTAACTCATTCTGGGTGTTGTTGTGTGCAATCTGGAGGTCATTCAATTGCCTCTCCAAGTCAGCAATCATGGCATCTCTAGTGGTCACCTCAATGGACAAAGAGGTCCTCTCAACCCCTATGTCACGGGCGCGAGCGGACATGTCCATAGCAATGTTGAGCATCTCGCTCTGCGACCGTCCAAGAAGTGCCTGCAAACGGTGATACGCCCGTATCCACCTCATCATCAAAGCGGCTGCTGCGACGGGGTTCTCCGCCATCCTCAAAGGAGAGCTAAGGTAGCGCCTCATCCAGTGGGGATCATCCGGCTGAGTCGGTGGAAACAGCCCAAGCAACTGGTGCTCTACCAAGCTCTGGTTCTGAGCACAAAAAGAACTGATGCCATTCAAGGCAGCTAGCTCACAAGTCGTCTCCATGTGGTGTCCATGAACTTCCACCGTCCAGGTGGGGGAACTAGGACACGGCGGGTGACGGTGTACCACCAAACGCACACGGGAACGAGTCACACCACGGTCTCGGATGAGGATTCTCTCATATTGTGGCGGTGTAGGGTAGCCAAGTGCCTGTAGAACCGACCACAAGATGCTAGGGAAACCTTCCCATCCCAAGCAATCAGAGAAGGACACGTCGTTGGGGTGGCTAGCCAGGTCAGCGAGGGCG
>NZ_SWBM01000065.1 GCF_005116465.1 Robertmurraya kyonggiensis | reverse complement strand
TCATGACCGCGAACACGGCTGTTATAACAGTTTTACACTCTGCAGAGGTTGTACACTTTCACCACAATTCGCGTAAAAGCTCCGAAGAACTTTGGACCCAACCATGCTGCACCACAAAGGCGCATACCACACTTCCGAGGTGTGATTGCATAGGGACGCTACGAAGCCTTTACAAAGAATTCCTACATGTGTGTTTGTTCCCAGCACTTACGGTTTCAACAGAAGACAGAGTCTTCCGATCCCCGCACCAACACATCCACAAACAAATAACAACCCAACAGGCAGCACAAACACAACATGTAGTTCATCTAATTATTCAGCTAAGACCAGAGCCATATGGTATTGTGGTTGTACGGTAAATCCTGGGTGGTTCTCCATGTTCCGATTAACATGGTGATCTTGTATTAACATAACAAGATATAAATAATAAGGATATTCATCAATGTTGGATAGAACCCATCATGAACCAAGGTTAAGCATCTAGCATAGCTACCCAACATGAAAGTAAACCCGGTGTATCAAGGCTTAGGTGTAAAAGACTAGTCATCCTTACATAGGACCCATCAAATTAATGCAACGCGAACATAAAGATAAATTTAATTGTCATGCAATGTGTATAGGTTCAAAGGAGTATGCTGAGGGAGAAATCCACTTGCCTTAAAACCTAGTAATATCTGCTATTGCTTAATTCTTTCGTAGACTTGATCTTCAGCGAACTCCTCACAACTTGATCTTCCAATTCAGCTTGAACAAGCACATACAAGAAAACATATGCACAAATAAATAAACAGTACACCAAACATGGGCAACAATATTGAGCAAGCATAGAAACAGGTTGAGGTCTCGGAAAGGATTAAAAGGACATGGGAAACGCTGAGATCGGAGCTAAGGTCGAGAAGATACAACTATCGAAAGATTATTATTATAAAATAAAGCAAAGACTATATGCTTCATTCATTTTAATTAAGAAAAGATGTGTAATGAATAATTCAAAGAAATATTCATTATTTGAATTAATTTAAATTATACTTTCATATGAAAACACGGGTAAAGCCTAATTAATTTTATTTGTAAATATTTATATAATGATTATACCAATTAAATATTTTAACTTGCAAGAAAACATGTGCGGGCATCTAATCGATCAACTTCATATATCGTGTTGAATTAAACAACTTATATTAAAAG
>NZ_SWBM01000064.1 GCF_005116465.1 Robertmurraya kyonggiensis | reverse complement strand
AGTTTTTCATTTTTAACATGTGTGTTAACAAGTTTTAAGTTCTCAGGAGCAAAATGATGATTTTTCGCTGCACAATTTATTTTTAACAATTTCTTTACTGCAGAAAGTCAGAAAACACATTTAAATCTATAACTAGAGCTACACATCATATTTTTGAGTCTCCTTTGGACACAAGCTGTCCAAAGCCTATATGCACAACATACCCAAAGCTCAACCCCAGCGGAGCTATGGATTTGAAATGGTGCACAACTTTAGGTTTTCCTAGTTTGATTTTTAATTCAATAACAGTTCACTAAAAGCAATAACATGTCTAATAGAGATTGTAGTTTAGACTCTAACGATTCCAGAGAGTATTTTTGCACATTTTTCCGATTTTTGTACGATTTTTAATGGATTTTACAAGATTCGGGAAAAATCAAATCTAGGGTAAGAATCTATTTTCACCGAGAACCCTAGAACTTTCAAACTTTCGCGAACAGGTCCTGCACTTTTGCACGAAAGACCCTGGAAAGAGGTAGACGATGAACAATGGCCCTCGGGAGCTCGCCGGAGTTACGCCGGGCAAACCACGGCGAACTGGGCTCGGGGAAGAGGGGGAAAAGGGTCCTTGGCTCACCACGAGTCGTTTGGGCACGGTTGGGAGGCCGGGGGTCGACGGAGTTACGCCGGCGACGAGGAGGTGGCGGCGCGGCCGCTGCGGGGTCTGCGCCGGCGAGCTCGGTGCCGCTCGCGGTGGGGGAAGAGGTCCTAGAGCACCAGCAGAGCTTGGGGAAGCCAACGGCGTGCTCGAGGAGGCTCGGGGAAGGCTCGGAGTAGGGTCTCGACGGTGAGGTGGTTCGACGGCCGGAAAAGTCGATTTGGGGGAACTTGGAAATTCGAGCTCGGGAATGGGCAATGTGTTGGGGAAAGTTGGGGGAAATGGAGCTAGGGGATTGGTCTAGCTCTGTGCGGAGTGGATTTGGGAATGGCTGCGTGTGCGCGACGAATTTCACGAACGAGTCAAGCTCGGCTTGCGCGTCGCGAGGAAGAAGAAGGAGGGGGAGTGCGCGGAGGGGTTCACTGGAGGCTCGAGCGAGTGAATGGGGTGAGTGGGAGGCTCGGTGGAGTGCTCAAGCACGTGAGACGGCCACTGTTGAGCCTCGGGAGCGAGCGAGCGCGCGGCGCGGCGCGAGCAGGCCGCCATGAATGCGGA
>NZ_SWBM01000063.1 GCF_005116465.1 Robertmurraya kyonggiensis | reverse complement strand
AATAGAGTTCGACGACATCCAAATCAAATTCAACCATAACATTATCAAGTTCAATCAAACGGCAACAGGTTCACTATCTAGTAATACGGCCTTAGTTCCCAAGGGTTGGAGGGGGAGGGTTGGAATGAATCACGATCTTGTGGATTTTCCTGCGACGGCTGAGATCCCCAAGTCCCCCAAGGTGACACAGTAGCATGTGGGTCTTGTGGTGCCGGCTGGGATCCGCATGTCCCCCAAGGCGACACCGTAACACCAGGCGACATATTAGCAGCAGGATCATTTGATGCCGCCGATAGACCCTGCACAAAGAATAATATATTGCACATGTGGGGAAAGAATTAAGTTACCAACATACAAACTAAAGCATTCATATATACTCACAGGTGTGTGTTGACGAGGCGCTGGGTACAATTGAATCTGTGGCGGAGGTATAGAGATCTGAGCACCCACATTCTGCATCCAAAGGTACATCTGGCTCATGGAGGCCTCTATTTGCTCCTGTTGGCTCCTCTCTTCTTGTAGCTGGGCCTGCAACGTAATATATGTTAGAATTCAAATTAATAGTGTCAGAATTTAAAAAATCTCGAAGCAAACAGAAATAACCTGTAGACTCACTATCTGCATCTGGTCAACGGTTTGTCTTGGGCGTATCGCATCGCTTCCGCTCGACGCCCTTGCTCGAATCTCGGAGAGTCTTGGAGTCGAGGCCGAGTCAATCGTGCCGTCACCCATCCAGTAACGCCCATGCTTTTTGCCTCCTCCTACCTCCATGACGATTCGTCCATCAAAGTTCTGGGTGCTTGGATCGTACTCCGACCCATGGACCTCCCTTGCCCTCTGTGTGTATGCACTAAGCCGTGGGGCGATTGTCGGATTGGTGTATGCTGTGGCCGGTGTCTCCATGCTGAAGTCAGTGTCTGCCGTCGCCTTGCCCATGTGAGCTAAAGCGTACGCCTTCACCTCGCCACAAGGCTGGCCACCATGTGAATCAGACTGCGGACAATGAGTGTAAGGTTGTTAGATATTTATCACTACGTTTGCGGTTGCCTCCGGCTCCTCCTCCATAGGTTCCCCATTAAAGTGTGCTTCACCAAAGTCATTTAACATGTCCCCTACCCCAGCTTTAGCATCATAATCCATGACGCGTTGTCTCACACCCTCCTCTCTCACGCGATCGTCGATTTCACCATGATA
>NZ_SWBM01000010.1 GCF_005116465.1 Robertmurraya kyonggiensis | reverse complement strand
TTCAAAAGCATTATCCGGTATTAGCTCCGGTTTCCCGAAGTTATCCCAGTCTTACAGGCAGGTTGCCCACGTGTTACTCACCCGTCCGCCGCTCAAGCATATTGAAAGCAAGCTTTCAATACGCAAGCGCTCGACTTGCATGTATTAGGCACGCCGCCAGCGTTCGTCCTGAGCCAGGATCAAACTCTCCAATAAAGAGTAAGAATTAGCTCTAAAATTTTTTCGCGTTAGCGAAAATATTTTTCATTAAAATAAAACTAACGTTGACGTATGATTTGTTTAGTTTTCAAAGTGCAATAATGATTTTTTTCGAAAGAAAAAATATCATTCATTCGTTTTCTTTTAGAAAACTTTTTTCTTCATCGCCCAGAAGCGACTTTCTCAATATAACATATCAAGAACTTTCAAGTCAACAACTTTTTTAAAACTTTTTTCGTTTTATGTAAGCTGTCCTTAGCGACGTTTATTAATATATCAGTATAACAATATGTATGTCAACACTTTTTTAAAGACTTTTTTAAAGACTCTTTGAAGTACGCAAATAAATTAAACATTCTTCCGATGGTGCAACCCTTTTAAATAACGCAAATAGGATTTTATACCGTTCCTCCATCGCTCTTTTCACGATATGGTCAATCCTCTCATCATCTAAGTCAAACAGGATTTCATCCATTTCTCTTTTAATTAAGTATTGAATTTCTTTAACTTCTTTATCATTTATTAGCATCCCTAGCACAATAACCACCCCTAAATATTAATGGTTATTGTAGTGTTTTCCATTTTGATTATTTTTATGACGTCTCTAACATATTTTTCCGAAATCCGCATACCTATGAGACAAGGAGTGTATTGGACGAGGTGATCAAAGTGAACTTTTTTTATGTATTGAATGGCAAAACAGTTAAGCAATTCTTTCTAGTTATTATCGCTGCATTTTTTACTGCATGGTTTTTGTATTTAGAAAACTACATTCATATCCCTACTTTCTCGGATAAGGATGAACCTAAAGCCGTTTATAAAGGAGAACGAAACGTTGCTTTAACCTTCAACATTGGATGGGGAGATGAAAAAGCCGAACCGATTTTGGATTTATTGCAAAAAGAGAAAGTTACGGCCGCAACCTTCTTTTTATCTGGATCATGGGCTGAAAGACACCCTACTTTGGTTGAACGCATTATCAAGGATGGATATGAAGTCGGAATTCTGGGCTATAACTATGTGGACTACACCGAGGTGGAAGAAAAAGAAGTTCGTAAAGATATTGCAAAAGCTCTAGAAGCCTTTAAGAAACTAAACGTTAAAAACATAAAGTTGGTACGTGCTCCTACAGGTCATTTTGACCAAAAAACATTAAAAGTTGCTGATCGCCTTGGACTTACATTGGTTCATTGGAGTTTGAATTCAAACGATTGGACCAACCCAGGCGTGGATACCATCGTAAGGAATGTCTCTTCCGCTAAGAAAGGCGATATTATTCTTTTTCACGCTTCCGATTCAGCAAAACAAACAGCACAAGCACTCCCCAATATTATTAAAGATTTAAATAAGAAAGGGTTAACCTTTGTGACCATTTCAGAAATGATCGCTAATGCAGACGCTAGTTCGAAGGAAATAAAATGAAGCCATCCATTACTTGGAAGGCTTCTTTTCTTGTGCAGACTTTTGATTTAATTTATGTAGAATTAATAACTGATAAGCGTTGCATATTAATAATGGAAAAAGCATTAAGTAGAGCCAACTGTGTTCATTAACTCTTAAAACAGGCATCCATTCAATCACAGTTACAACCACCATAAAGAAAACTGCTGGAACGAAGGCTTCTTTGTTCGTTTGCTTTGCTTTTACATACGCTACAACTAATGCAACTATGAGCAAGAACAATGTATCAATGAAATACGGGGTTACGTTTCCTTCAAACGCTTTATAGCGGAAATAGACGAGATCAAATAAAACAAAAAGGACTAGAACAATTTGAACAGCGTTCCATAATTTAACCCCTTTAAATATTCCAAGACCAAATCGGTGAACCGTTAAATAAGCAAAGAAGCCCATTTGACTCACCAAGCTGAAAATTAGACCGACACCAAATAACCAAAATAAGGTTGATAATATTTTAAGGATATCAAAATCCGTAAAATACACTTGAAATTCATCCCAACGGACAATAAATCCTAGAATTCCAGTTACAAGCCCACCCACAAGCAATGTGGAAAAAAATAATTGAACAATATAACGGCTTTTCACGTTTTCTTTTCCTCCAAGATTCTAGATTCCCCTTTCGATTGTACCAACCAAAGATTGAAAAATCTAGGCATTCGATGAAAACGCATAAAAATTGTCGAATTTCTTCATCCTAAGGGTAGAAAGGCTTAAAAATTGTCTACTTCTAGCATTTTTTGAAAGGAGCTTTATTATGAGGAATAAACAAAATCTGCTCCTCATTCTTTTACTTGCATTCGCCTTAGCTGGCTGTGCTCAATCGGACGCAGCTAGTCGGGAGTTGGACTATGAAGAAACGAAAAAGATGGTTGTCGATATTTTAAAAACAGACGATGGAAAAAAAGCTCTTCAAGAAATCATGGCAGATGACGGGATGAAGGAAAAGCTTGTGATGGATCAAACTGTTGTCACCGATACAATAGAAAAGACACTAGCTTCTGAAAAAGGGGCAGAGTTTTGGAAAAAACAATTCGAAGATCCCAAATTTGCTGAAGCTATGGCAAAAGGGATGCAAAAAGAACATGAGGAGCTACTAAAGAATTTAATGAAGGATCCAGAATATAGGGCTATGATGATTGGGCTCATGAAGGATCCAGAATTAACAAAAGAGGTCACAACCTTATTGAAAAGCAATGAGTATCGCAAAGAAATTCAATCTGTCATGACAGAAACATTTGAAAGCCCGCTCTATAAAGCTAAAATTGAAGATATTTTACTGAAGGCAGCAACCGAGCAAGCCAAGAGTGAAGAGAAAAAAGAAGAAGAGAAATAAACGAATGAGGATGCCCAAGTGGACATCCTCATTTTTATTATGCTAATTTATCAATAACCTTTTTCGCAATATCCGCGTAAAGCTTACCAATTTTATGATCTTCCTGATAGATGGATGGTGCAAAATCGTTCTCATCCCAATCAGGTTGACCCAGTGGCAACTGACCTAATACTTCCGTTCTTAGCTCTTCAGAAAGCTTTTCTCCTCCACCTTGACCAAAGACATATTCTTTTTCGCCAGTTAACTTACTTTCAAAATAAGCCATGTTCTCAATGACACCAAGGATTTCATGTTCAGTTCTTAATGCCATCGCTCCAGCACGAGCAGCCACAAATGCTGCAGTTGGATGTGGTGTAGTGACAATGATTTCCTTACAAGAAGGCAGCATAGAGTGAACATCTAGAGCAACATCACCTGTTCCTGGTGGTAAATCTAATAATAGATAATCTAAATCAGACCACTCAACTTCATTGAAGAAGCTGTTCAACATTTTCCCTAGCATTGGTCCACGCCAAATGATTGGTGCATTATCTTCAACGAAGAAACCCATAGAGATAACTTGTACACCAAAACGCTCTACAGGGATAATTTTTTCCCCTCTAACAACTGGACGTTGTGTAATTCCCATCATATCCGGGACGCTGAAACCATAAATATCCGCATCCACTAAGCCTACTTTTTTCCCTAGTCTTGCTAAGGATACAGCCAAGTTCACAGAAACCGTAGATTTACCAACGCCACCTTTTCCACTCGCAATGGCGATGAAAGTTGTTTTGTTATTTGGAGACAAGAGACCTGCTGACTTCTCTTCTTGAACAGTACGGTGCTGTGCCAACACTTCCTCTGAAAGCTGAGAGAATCGAATTCCTACGGATTCAGCACCCGCCTCTTTTAATAAAGCAACAACTTGTTGTTGTAATTGAAGCTGCTCAGAAGTACCAGTTTTAGCAATCGCGATTTTGACACTTACATGATTCTTTTCTTCTTTAATTTTGATTTCTTCGACCGCGTTTAATTCCTCGAGCGTTTTATGTAAAAAAGGTTCCTTTAATCCGTTAAGAATCTCAATAACTTTTGCTTCTGTTAACATCTGTGACACCCCTTCTTGTATTCGTTTCCAATATCAGTATATCATATTTCACTAGGGTAAAGCTGTTAAATGCATCACACCCTATATAGCTTTTTCAAAATAAAAGAAAGGTGCGCATACACCTTCCTACTCAGGTTCGACTAGTTCTTCTTCTTGGGAATAGTAGCGGAGGATTCCTTTGTAGACCGAAGCCGCTACCTTGTCTTGATAATCATCACTTTGTAAATTTTCGCGTTCTGTAGGGTTCGATAAGAATCCAACTTCCACGAGAACTCCCGGTTTTTCAGCATATTTCAAAATGTACACTTGATTAATTGGCTTCGCTCTTCTTGTTGTATTCTCTAAATTAGTCCGAAGTTCGTCCTGAATGAATTTTGCAGCACGCGCATTTTCAGAAAGGTGACCTGCATAGAATGTTTGCGCTCCGCTCCATTTTGGGGAAGGAATGGCATTAAGATGAATGCTTACATAGAAATCTGATTCCGATTCATTAATCATTTTCAATCTTCTTTTTAAATCCTCGGTCTTTCTTCTACTAAGCCCTTTTGTATCTTCATCTGCCAAATCCGTATCTTCTTCCCTTGTCATCATTACGAGGGCACCTTGCTGCTGCAAATAATCCCGGAGCTTAAAAGAAATGTTCAAGGCGATATCTTTCTCTATTGCATCCCCGCCTTCAGCTCCTCCGTCCGGTCCACCGTGTCCTGGATCCAAAAGAATAATCTGTCCTGACAAAGGCAAATTCCACGGTTTAATTGAGTCATCTTCTTGAAAATCATATTGTAAAATAAAAATTAACAACGTAAGACCTACAAGGAATGCCCCTATTTTTAATCTCTTACTCATTTGCCTTAATCAGTCCTTCCTGCTCGTCCTTTACATTTCAATATATGGGACAAGAAGGATGATTAGAACAATTTTAAAACGAAAAGTGGAAGCTCCTTAATGCAGTCTTAATTTATGTCTTCTTTCACCCGTACGAAAGCCTTCCATCCACCAGCTTTCAATATACTGTTCACATAAATAATAGAGTGATTCACTGTACACCGCTTCCGACCCTTTGCCCCAATAGAGCAAAAAGTTGTAAAGCGTGTCAGCTAGATGCTTTTCTTCTTTGCGGCAGCGTTTCTTCACGTCCTGGGCAGACTCGCCATAATACCCAAAACGGCTAAAATGAGCGCCCAACAAATAGGATTCTATCGCAACGTCGTAGCAGGCCTCTTCAACACCCGCCTGTAGTAATAGAGTCGACGTTAAATCAGATGAGCCAAAATATTGAGTAACCCGTTCCTTCAAATTCTTTAACGAAATTTCCTTTAACACTGATTTTTCATATTTAAGTTGTTTTTCTCTTCTTTTTTCATTAAAGGTTGTAACCACATTCACTGATTGCTCACCCCTTTTCAATAGTCTTTATCGACATGAAAGGAGACATACCAAAACAGCTCCTGCCAAATTTTATTGCATGAAAAATCCCCCACACACAAAGATGCAGGGGATACATTTTATAACTTTTCTCCATTTGTTGCGATGACGTCCTTGTACCAGAAAAATGACTTTTTCTTCTTACGTTCTAAAGTTCCACTGCCATCGTCATGCTTATCTACATAAATATAGCCATAGCGTTTCGACATTTCACCAGTTGATGCACTCACTAAGTCAATACAGCCCCAGCTTGTATAGCCCATCATATCCACGCCATCTTCATTGATTGCATCACGCATAGCTGCAATATGCTCGCGTAAATAATCAATGCGATAATCATCTTGGATAGAACCGTCTTCCTCTAACTTGTCATACGCCCCTAATCCATTCTCTACTACAAATAGCGGTACTTCATAACGGTCATACAACTTGTTCAAAGCCACCCTTAATCCAGTCGGATCGATTTCCCAGCCCCAGTCACTTGCTTTTAAGAAAGGATTCTTGATTCCAGATAAAATATTGCCATGTGCTTTATCTTCATCTGTCTTGACTTTCTTTTCTGTCCGAGACATGTAGTAACTAAAGGCAATATAATCAACGGTATGTTCTTTGATAAGCTCAAGGTCGCTTGCTTTAATTTCCAACTCAATATTATGCTGTTCGAAGTATCGTTTAATGAAAGGTGAATATTCTCCACGTACCTGTACATCCGCACAGAAATAGTTGAATAAGCGCTCCTCTTGCAGTGCATATAATTGGTTTTCCGGATTGCTATCGAAAGCATAGACTGGTGCGTAAATTATCATACAGCCAATTTTCGCATCTGGAATGATTTCATGACAGGCCTTGACGGCAATACTGCTTGCTACAAACTGATGATGAAATGCTTGGAATGTTGGTCGGTAACGATCTTCTTCATTTTGAATCGCAAAACCCAACCCCATAATCGGCATCATCAATCCACTGTTAATTTCATTAAAAGTCATCCAATACTTCACTTTATCTTTAAAACGGTTAAAAATCGCATTTACATACCGTTCAAAGAAAGTCACAACTTCACGACTTCTCCATCCACCATATTCTTTTACTAAATTAATTGGCATCTCATAATGTGAAATCGTGACAACCGGTTCAATGTTATATTTACGAAGTTCATCGAAGACTCGATCATAAAATGCTAAGCCATCTTCATTTGGTTCAAGCTCGTCTCCATTAGGAAAAATTCGTGTCCACGCAATCGACATTCTGAACGCTTTAAAGCCCATTTCAGCAAACAATGCGATATCTTCTTTATAACGATGATAAAAATCGATCCCTTCATGATTAGGGTACGTGTATTTTGAATGATCGATTTCAAAATTAAAACCAGGCTCAGAAAGTACTTTGAGTCGCTCTTTACCACCAGGAAGAACATCTGCAATATTTAATCCTTTGTTTCCTTCATGAAATCCACCTTCCATTTGGTTCGCAGCCGTTGCACCACCCCATAAAAAACCCTCTGGAAATCTTTTATTTGTTTGTGCCATTGTTATTCCTCCTCTTCACAGATTTTTAATTCTCTAGATTTTCTCCATTAGATTGAATCACTTGCTTATACCAATGGAAACTCTTCTTTTTCAATCTCTTAAGCGTCCCGTTTCCTTCATTATCCTTATCAACGTAAATGTAACCGTAACGTTTTTTCATTTCACCAGTAGAGGCACTGACAATATCGATTGGGCCCCAGCTTGTGTACCCGATGATCTCAACTCCATCTTCAATTGCTTCAGCTATTTCAGCTACATGCTTAGCTAAGTAATCAATTCGATAATCATCATGCACTTCCCCGTCAGGTGTAACCTCATCTACAGCCCCAAGTCCATTTTCTACGACAAACAAAGGCTTTTGATAACGATCATAAAGTTGATTTGCCGTAATACGGAAGCCTTTCGGATCAATGGTCCAGCCCCATTCTGATTTTTCAAGATAAGGATTTTCAACAGAACCAAATACGTTTCCACCAGTCATCTGTTTTAAGATTTCAGGGTCTGTACTTGTGACACGACTTGCATAATAGCTAAAGCCAATATAATCAACAGTGTGATTCTTTAAGATCTCTTCATCTTCAGGCTCCATTTGAATGTTCAAATTGTGATCTCTGAAGAAACGCTTTGCATAACCTGGATATTCACCACGTGATTGTACATCGATAAAGAAGAACGACTCGCGATCTTTTTCCATAGCACTATAAATATCCTCAGGATTACATGTATATGGATACGTTGAACCCGCAGCCAACATACAACCGATTTTTGCGTCTGGGATAATTTCATGACACGCTTTAACCGCTAGACTACTTGCCACAAGCTGATGATGAGCAGCTTGGTATTTAATTTGGTTTTGGTCTTCACCTTCTTTGAACACTAGTCCCGCACCGACAAACTGCAGGTGAAGAAGCATATTAATCTCATTAAATGTCATCCAGTACTTCACTTTTCCCTTATATCTTTCAAAAAGAATCGTTGCGTACCTTTCAAAAAACTTCACAAGTTCGCGGCTTCTCCAGCTACCGTATTGCTCTACTAAATGGACTGGAACATCGAAATGTGCAATCGTCACAACTGGCTCGATCCCGTATTTCAATAATTCATCAAATACATCATCGTAAAATTGAAGTCCCGCTTCATTTGGTTGCTCATCATTTCCATTTGGAAAGATTCGTGTCCAAGAGATGGATACACGGAGCGCTTTGAAGCCCATTTCGGCAAATAACGCGATATCCTCCTTATAAGTATGGTAAAAATCAATTGCTTCATGGGAAGGGTAAAAATACCCTTCCATAGGTCGCAATGAATCTACTTTTCCTAGCATAAGTTCGAAACGTTTTTCACCAGTTGGGAGTAAATCAACAGTGGTCAAACCTTTTCCACCTTCTAGATATGCTCCTTCTACCTGATTTGCAGCAAGCGCACCGCCCCACAAAAACCCTTCTGGAAATTTCGTTTTTGCCATTTTAAAAACTCCTTTCAATCCATTTTTTAAGCCTGAATGAGTAGATCTCCCACGTTCAATTGAGTTTTAAGTGTTGTCTCTAATTGGTAGTCTCCTTGATTTGTAATCACTACTGGCGTAGTAACCGCAAATCCAGATTCTTTAATCTTCTCAATATCAAATTCAATCAATAATTGCCCTTTTTCTACGCGCGCCCCTTGTGTCGTATGGGCTGTAAAATATTGTCCATTAAGTTGTACAGTATCTAAACCAATATGAATGAGAATTTCTGTTCCTTCTTCTGTTGTAATTCCAATTGCATGATTCGATGGGAATAAGGCAGATACCGTACCTGTTACAGGAGAAAATAATTTACCTTCTGTAGGTTCGATTGCCACGCCTTTTCCTAAAGCACCAGAAGCAAAAGCTGCATCTTCAATATCTCTTAAGTTCATCAATGTACCTTGTAACGGACTAGCTACGACTACATTTTCTACTTTTACATCAGACTTTTTTGCTTCGATCGGTGTTGTTTCAGAAGTTTTTTCTTTTCCCACTCCAAATAGATAAGTAAGAATGAACCCTAGTAAGAATGCGACTACAATCGCGATAATGCTACCCCAGAATCCTGTGCCAATTCCTGATTCAGGATGAATATAGGATGGAATCCCGAAAATACCTAGACCACCAACCATATAACCCATCGTACCGAATATTGCTAAAATAGCTCCACCTACAGCAGCTGCAATACAACTAATGATGAACGGCTTTTTCAAAGGAAGTGTTACACCATAAATCGCTGGCTCAGTTACACCGAAGATACCTGAAATAAAGGCTGGAATACTCAAAGACTTTAATTTCTTCTGTTTTGTTTTTAACCAAACACCAAGAACAGCACCTGTTTGAGCAAAGGAAGCCGCGAAAATCATCGCTAAAATTGGGTCTGCACCTTGTGTAGCAAGGTTATTAATCGCAACGGGGATAAGGCCCCAATGTAGACCAAAAATAACGAATACTTGCCAAAAGGCTCCTAAGAAAATTCCTGCAATAATTGGACTTAAGTTGTAGATACTTGTTGTTGCTACCCCTAATAGCTGTCCTGCCCATGTGGCAACTGGACCAATCACGATAAATGTAATCGGAAGCGTAATTAGTAATGCTAAGAATGGTACAAGGAATGTTTTTACGACATCTGGAATTACCGTCTTTAACCAATTTTCAACTTTCGCACCAAAGTAAGCAGCAATGATTACTGGAATAACGGAAGATGAGTAAGTCATTAAGATAACCGGAATGCCTAAGAACGTAATATGAACCGGTGACTCAAACAATGTCCCTGCAAAAAGTGTGTATAGCGGTTCGCCTGCTGTTAATCCAGATAATGTTGGATAAACCAAGGCTGCTCCAATCGCCATCCCGACAAATGGACTGCCACCGAATTTCTTGATTGCTGTATAGCCTAAGAAAATAGGCAGGTAATAGAATAAAGAATCCCCGATAGCGTTTAAGATTTGATACGTACCAGAAGTATTTGATAACCATCCTAATGCTACAAATAACGCATTAAAACCCTTAATCATCCCTGTTGCAGCTAAGACACCTAAAATTGGTGTGAAAATTGCTGCGATAATATCAATAAATTGATTGAATGGGTTCTGCTTTTTGCCATCATCTTCTGCTACTGGTGCTGAAGACTGGAACCCACCAGTTTCCACAACCGCTTTATATACATCTGGCACATGGTTGCCAATAACAACCTGGTATTGGCCGCCGCTTTTCATAACGGTTACAACGCCATCCATATTTTTTAGTACATCCGTGTTTGCTTTACTTTCATCCTTTAGCTTAAACCGTAAGCGCGTAATACAATGGACAACACTGTTAACATTTTCTTTTCCGCCAACATTTGAAATAATGTCTTTTGCTAATTGCTCATATTTCATCATTGACCCCTGCTTTCATTTGTATTTTTTATAGTTACTCTTTTCGCACCGTGTTTTTTGCTAATTTGAATAAAAGTTATAAGTCCTTAGCGAGAAAAGAGATGGCTAATTCAGCAATTTTTTTAATACGCTGTCTACTTATTGATTGTTGTTTTTTTCGTCAATGTCCTAATTTTTTTCTTCGAAAAAAATCTAAAGCCGACATTTACACCTCAAACGAGGCGCTGCCACCTTCAGGTGGTTCAGTGCTACATATCATTTTTGCACTGCACTTTTCGCTACCTTTTATTGTTTTTAAGACGCAATATTGCTAGACATTTAATCAATTTTTATCTTAAAGCAACACTCTTTGCGAAAAGAGCCTTTTAATAAAAAAACCTGAACCAATTTGAACACACAAATAGTGCATTTCAAATCGATTCAGGTTATGCCCAAAAAGGTAACATTCCTTTTAAGTTATTAAGTTTGTACCTAAAAGATATCATCGTATTTTCAAAACGTCAACGCTTTCATTATAAAAATATTTTCAATTTTTCTGATTCAATTCATGTCGTGCTGTAACCCTATGAATATGAACAGTTAGATAAATCTCTTCATCCTTTGTCAGATTCCAATTGAAGCTATTCTCGAGATATAATGTGATTTTCTTGGTGCATACAAAGGCTTCAACATACTTTTGCTGAATCTGTTCATAAAGAAAAGTATCTGCTCCATCCTCATGTTTTTCATTGCGAATAAAGCGGATCGCAAAGAACCGCAGATGAGTGAGGAATCGTTCGTAATTGACAGAGCTCTCATCTAATTCCATTTTAAAATGGTATTTCACGATATTCAAAATCGTATTAACTATTTCTGTGATTTGAATGGCTGCTGCCATATTTTCTCCAGAGAGCTGACTATTGACCAAGTGCAAAGCTAGAGAAGCAGCCTCATCCTCGCCAAGCCTCACACCAGTATCCTTTTCAATGATTTCTAACGCTTTTAAAGCCACCTGGTATTCTTCTTTATAATACTTTCGAATTTCCCAAAGGAGAGCATTTTTCAAATGAATTCCTTGCTTATACCGGCTAATCGCAAAGCTTAAGTGATCCGTTAATGCGACATATAGGTACTCGTCCAATTTATAAGGAAGAGCAGACTGTGCATATTGGATAATTTTCGAGGAGATGCCCAAATATAGCTCAGAAGTATCTGCTAACAGCTTTGCTAGTTTCTCTGCAATTCCATGGGTCTCCAGCACAAATGTCTTCTCGATTTTCGAAATATCGATCGCATCGCCTATTCGTTTCTGAAATGCTAGTCCCTTCCCCATTACAACAATTTCCTGGTTATCGACGTTATTCGTCACTACCACATTATTGTTCAATATCTTTCTGATTTCCATATCTAACTCTCCTCTAATCCCCTATAGAAAAGCGTAAACACAGGAATTACACCTGGAATTATTAAAAAAAACCTAAAATTGACAAAAGAATACCCTTAGGATACCCTCTCACAAAATTAGGTTTTGCCTGCCGAACAGTAACAATCCAATTTATTTGATTGAAAACGGTTACTAACATTATTTCACCAAGATTTTGAATTGTCAAGCGTAGTTCTTTTTACATAGAAAAAATCCCCCGCACACAAAGGCGCAGGGGGTAAATTTATTATGAAGCATCCTCAAACTGACTGTTATAAAGGTCAGCATAGAAACCATTTTTCGAAAGTAGCTCTTCGTGATTACCACTTTCCACAATATCTCCATCCTTCATCACAAGGATTAAGTCCGCATTTCTAATTGTGGATAACCTGTGGGCAATTACAAAGGACGTCTTGCCAACAGTTAGCTTATCCATTGCCTCTTGAATCAACACTTCGGTACGAGTATCAACCGAGCTTGTTGCTTCATCCAAAATAAGCAATGGCGCATTTTCAACTACTGCACGGGCAATCGTGATCAACTGCTTCTGCCCAGCAGATAGGTTTGCTTTGTCATCAAGGACTGTGTCGTAGCCCTTAGGCAATGTTTTTATAAAATGATGTAGACCTACTGCTTTACATGCGGCCTCAACCTCTTCATCACTTACGCCCTTTTTAGAAAAGACGATGTTCTCACGAATTGTTCCTTCAAACAACCAAGTATCCTGAAGAACCATACAGAAAAGATCATGAATATTTTCGCGAGTGAGATTTCGAATCGGCACACCATCAATCAAGATTTCACCATCGTTGATTTCATAGAAGCGCATGAGTAGATTCACTAATGTTGTCTTACCAGCACCAGTCGGACCAACGATAGCCACCTTTTGACCCGCTGTTGCTTTTGCTGAAAAGTTATTAATAACTAACTTATCATCGCTGTAACCAAAGCGGACATTTCTAAACTCGACATCGCCTTTGGCTGTTTCAAGTCTTTCGTGTTTATCACTTTCATCCTGCAATTCTTCCTCAGCAAGAAATTCAAATACACGTTCACTTGCAGCGGCAGTAGATTGTAGTCCAGTTGCAGCTTGTGCAATCTGAGCAAGCGGTTGTGTGAATAAGCGGATATACACCATAAAGGCGACAATCACACCAAATGAGATGGAGCCATTATGAGCAAGCACAGCTCCCACAATCGAAACGACAACATAGCCAAAATTCCCAACAAACATCATAAGCGGCATCATCAGTCCTGACATGAACTGAGACTTCCACGCGCTATCATACAATTTCGTATTAACATCATGGAATACGTTCTTCGCTTCCTTCTCGCCGTTATAAACTTTCACAACATTATGCCCCGTATAAACTTCTTCAATATGTCCATTGAGCTTCCCTAGATGTTGTTGTTGTTGAACAAAATATTTCTGTGATTTTGAAATAATGGAACCCATTAATACAAAACCGACAATCGTCGAAGCGATGGCAGCTAACGCCATAATCCAGTTCGTGTAAAACATCATAATGAGTGAGCCAAGGAACATCGTAATCGAACCAACAAGTGTCCCCAAACTCTGATTCATCGTTTGCCCGATCAAATCAACATCATTTGTAACTCTACTTAAAATATCTCCATAACTCGTTTTGTCAAAATATTTAAGTGGCATGCGATTAATCTTCGTTGAAATATCCGTACGTAAATTCTTAGCTACGCGTTGCGTAATTGTTGCCATAATGAAGCCTTGGGCATAATTGAACACAACTCCGACACCATACAATATCGCTAAGAAAATAGCTACATCCACAACAGCATCCAAATCAATCTCTGTCATAATTCCTTCTACAATAATGTCAGTGATCTGACTAAGATACTCTGGCCCTATAATATTGAAAATAGCCCCCGCCATTCCCAACACCAATGCTAAAATAATCAGCGGCACATAGGATTTACAATAAGCGATCAACTTCCTCATCGTTTCTTTAAAATTTTTCGCTTTGCCTCCACCAGGACCCATCGGGCCACCAGGCATAGGACCTGGACCATGCTCTTCTTTTTGATTAAGAGGAATCTCTTTTTCTTTTTTAGCCAATTTCAAGCTCCTCCTTCGATAACTGGGAATAAGCGATTTCTTGGTAGACACCACAAGTCTTCATCAGTTCATCATGTGTACCAATGCCAACAACCGCACCTTCGTCTAGCACAACAATTCGATCTGCGTCCTTAATCGTCCCAATACGTTGAGCCACAATTAAGTTGGTGGCATCTTTAATTTCCTTTTTCAATGTCGCTCGCAAGACTTTATCTGTTTTATAATCAAGCGCTGAAAAAGAATCATCAAATAGATAAATTTCCGGTCTCTTATACACAGCTCGTGCAATCGACAATCTTTGTTTTTGTCCCCCAGAAATATTCGTGCCACCTTGAGCTATCGTTGCCTCATATTGGTCTTCCATTTTTTCTACAAAGTCAGTACCCTGTGCAATTTCAACAGCCTTCTTGACGGCTGCTTCATCTGGTTCTGCTTTCCCATTATCTCCATAGTCAACATTGGAAGAGACAGTACCAGAAAATAAAACGGCCTTTTGCGATACATATCCAAGCTTATTGTGTAACGCTTCCTGCGTATATTCTTTGACATTCACACCATCAACCAACACTTCTCCCTCTGTCGCATCATAGAAACGTGGAATCAGGTTGATTAAGGTACTTTTTCCGCTTCCTGTTGAACCAATAAAGGCTACTGTTTCACCCTTCCCAGCCTTAAAGCTAACGTTATGAAGGATATAATCTGACGCATCTGGATACTTGAAGCTCACATTACGGAATTCCACTTCGCCTAAGATGCCGGCCTTTCCTTCGGTTTGATCCCCATCAATAATCTTTGCTTCAGTATCTAGCACTTCATTGATACGCTTCGCAGAAACGGAAGCACGAGGGAGCATAATAAATACAAATGAAAGCATCATGAATGCCATAATAACCTGCATGGCATAAGACATGAACACAACCATATCTGAGAACAATGTCAATCTATCTTGTAAAGCAGCACCATTAATAAGGTAGGCACCAATCCAATAAATCGCAAGGCTCATTCCCGACATAATGAGACCCATACCTGGTTGCATAATCGCCATCATTCTATTTGTGAATAGGTTCGTTTTCGTCAGATTGTTATTCGCTTCTTCAAATTTAGTTTCTTGGAATTCCACAGCATTATAGGCGCGAACAACACGAATCCCGGTGAGGTTCTCTCTTGTTACACGGTTTAAATTATCAGTCAGAGTCTGGATGATTTTAAACTTCGGTAAGGCAAAAATCACAATGAGTGAGAGCATCAAAATCAGTAATAGCACAGCAACTCCTGTCGTTGCCGTCCATTCCCAACTTTTCCCCATGATTTTTAAAATTGCCCAAACTGCTAGAATCGGCGCCTTCACAAGTGCCTGTAGACCAATCGCAATAAGCAGCTGAATTTGCGTAATATCATTTGTCGAACGCGTAATCAAACTAGGCGTTGAAAAACCATTGATCTCTTCCATCGAAAAAGACAACGTCTTGTCAAACACCTTTCCACGGATTCGCACAGAAAATCCTGCTGCCACTTTGGCTGCAAAGTAACCAACAATAATCGCTGTTACCAAGCTACCAACAGCACACAATATCATGTATACACCGTTTAGCAGAATATCGCTCATGTCACTGCCTTCTGTTTGAACGAGAATCGTGATCTCTTCCATATATTCAGGTAACTTCAAATCGAGCCACACTTGGGCCACGATGAAGATCAAACTACAAAATATGAGCATCCATTCTTTTTTCTGAAGATGCTTAAAAATTTTCAGCATGCTTTTACCCCTTCCTTAAGGCTCTATTCTGGATTTGTAATTTCATTTATTCGTTTTAGAATTCGAATTAGTTCTTTTGCATCTTTCTCGCCTAATTTCTCAAGCATTTGTTCTGTCATACCTACCACTTCTTGCCGACGCTTGATCAAAAAATCCTTTCCCGCGTCAGTCACTTGCACGATCACCATTCTCTTGTCATCCGGATTACGACTACGTTCAATATATCCTTTTTTCGATAAGCTATTTAGAGCACTAGCAACACGCGGGGTCGTGAAACCTAATTGCTCACTTAGTTCGCCCGCTGTGACACCGACACCTCGGAACATAATATGCCCCAATATCCTCATCTCGCCTTGAGAGATACCTCCAATTTTTTCATGAATCGGCATCTTGAAGGTGTTCTTCATAGTAACAAGTAGTTCAAACGCTAACTCCTTGAAATCCATAACACTCCTCCTGAATTTATCTAACACTATTAGATAATACGCTCATTGATATCCTTTGTCAAAAAAAAGGCTCTTTTCTCAAATATTGTTGCTTTGAAAGATAAAATGAAGGACAAAATCGTTATTTCCAGTAGACTCGTTATCGAAAAAGTTTGAGAAAAGTGCTGTGGACTTTCTATGCGTGGGATTATGCCCTGTATGAAACGGAATGGTCGGCATTAGGACCATTCCATAACAATAATCCGTACGAAAACAGCAAAAAAGACCTCCAAGAAAATATTCTCGGAAGTCAATAAAATTAGTTCTTTAATGCTTCATATTTAGCCACAACTTCTTTAGTTAACTCGTTTGATGCATCTAAACCAGATACTTCTTGTAGTGTTTGAACAACACCATTTTCTTTGATCATCTCTTGCAGCTTACCTGCATCCTCATCTCCAGAGAAATCAAATAGCAATGCAGCAGCAATCGCCTTCGCTAAGTTTGTGTAAGATAGACCTGCTTTTTGTGCTTGTAATGCTGGGCGTACAAGCCTGTCTTCATGACCAAGCTTACGAAGTGGAGAACGACCTACACGTGTCACACCATCATTTAAATGAGCATTTTCGAAACGACCAATGATTTTATCAATGTATTTCTGATGCTCTGCTGGATCTAGGTTGTATTCGTTAATTAGGTAAGCACCAGTCTCTCCTAGAGTTGCCTTTACTTGCTTGTAAATTTCTTCATCGGCTAATGTTTGGTCGATTGTTTCCTTCCCTGCAAGGTAACCGAAGTATGCAATCACAGCATGTCCAGTGTTAACAGTAAATAGCTTTCTTTCAATGAAAGGTGCTAATTCAGGAACAATTGTCATTCCTTCGATATGTGGAATTTCTTCAGTTGTTTCCACAACCCACTCATAGTAAGGCTCAACAAGAACATCAAGGGAACCTTCGTTGTTTTGAATTGGCACGATTCGGTCAACCGCTGAATTCAAGAATGAAACTTGAGCTAATACCTTCACTTTTGTTTGCTCATCAAGGTGTTCCATGATATAGCCTTTTAAAAGATCAGTCGCTGAAATTTGGTTTTCACAAGCAATCACATATAGCTTTTCACTAGATGATTCTACTCTTGCTGTTAAACCTTTTGCAATTAACGGAGCAATTCGTGGAAGAATGTTTGGTCCAATGGCTGTTGTTAAAAAGGCAGCATCCTTAATCGCATTGATCACTTCTTGTTCTTGCTTTAGATTATTTAACCCAGAAACATTTTCAATCGTTACAGATTCTTTTGCATCTGTTGCTAATTTCACTTGATACTTCTTTTCTGCATTCAATTGATCAATGATTGCATCTGCAATGTCTACGAAAGTTACATGGTATCCAGACTGTGAAAAAAGAGCTCCAATAAATCCTCGACCGATATTTCCTGCCCCAAAATGTACTGCTGTTTTCATCTGAATCATTCCTTTATCTATAAATTTTAAAATTACTTTCCAGATACTTCACAAAAATCGATTCTAATCTTTTATTTATTAACTCCTCATTTGCTGAGGAAAATATAAGCAGAGCCTCATCCGTTTCAATAATGCTCGTACTAATCAAGCTTAATATTTCCTGTTCTCTCTGGCTTAATTCCGCTGGTGCGAGCATGAGAAGCAAGTTTTTCATCCACACATCGTTTCCATCCATCCCTTTGACAAGACAGGGGTTCGGAAGGTGAGCAATTTGGAAAACAAGTTGATGAACATGCTCATTCCTAGCATGAAAAAGAGCAATGTTCGTCTGTGGAATTCCGAGACCGCCTTTTTTGCTCCGCTCCTTCAGGGAATGCAAAACATCCTTTGGTTCTGTCAGCAAATGTTCCGCTTCAGCCTTTGCAAGCATTGCTTCCAGAATATCCTCTTGACTTCCCCATATTTCCATCCGATAGAAGCGAAAATTTTTAACGATCGCCTCAATGCTTTCTTGAACATCCTTCAATTCTCGCAACATCTCTACTAACCCTAGATTCTGTTCAGTTGAATTAGGCTCAGACGGAACAGTTTTTAAATAACCTTGACCCTTCGTGATCGATTCAATATGATTCTGCAAAAATGTTTTAATCGTCTTGATATTATCCTCTGTCAAAAGAGGGTTTACTAAGACATATTCCGTTTTCACAAATGGCAGACGGACCGTTGATAGAATCATATCATATTCATCAAGGTCCACCTGCTCTGTGATTTCCTTAATGGATTTGATATCAATCAAACTAATTTCACTGATTTCCTTTTTAATTCGGCTCGCAAGCATTTTCGAAGTGCCAATTCCCGTCGGACAAATAACCAATGCTTTAATCGCCATATTCTCTTCCCGCATTACGAGAGCAGAACCAAAATGGAGAACCATAAAAGCAATTTCGTCATCAGGAAAATCTTCGATATCCTTGAATTCCTTTTCAACGCTATTTTTCACTGCCATAAAGAGTACCGGATATTTCCCCATAATCTCCTCTTTAAGCGGATTAAAGGACTCCATTTTTTGTTTAATACGGAATAAGGATGGTCCCGTATGGGCGAGCAACCCTTGAAAAAGTGAAAAATCCTGTGTTAAATCAACATGTATTTGCTCTGAAACAGACTGAATCATGTTTTTAATCATTTGCGCAAGGACAATGCTGTCATAAGGTACCCCTTCAGCTCCTCGGAGCTTCGTACCTTTAAGTATGAGCGCCAAATAAAAGAGGTCATACTCTGAAAATTCTACGTCTATTTTCTGTTCCAGTTCACTAGCAATGGTCTGCATGACTTCGAACTCAGCCACAACTTCATTCTCAGCGATGCAAGTATCTTCTTCAATGAAGAAATCCTCGTCAATTCTCTGAAGTGTGATATAAATATGTAATACGATTTCCAAATAGCCACTATCAGCAAGTCGACCGGGCGCACCTTGAAAAGTTGCATTTACAAGCGAGTTCACTTCCCAAAGAAGTCTTGCATTAAAATAGTGCAGAACCTTTTCTTCGGATAGTCTCCCTTGTTCCAGTAAAAATAGTTTTTCAATTAATTCCTCATGGAAGTATTGCAGGAAAAAGTGGACGATCGCTCTACGACGGTTTGATTCTGCCCCATTTAGTTCGACACCTACTCCTCTTTTTCTCGTAAGCTCTAGTTGAAAATGGCTTAACCATTCTGCTAACTCATCGAGATAAGTAGCGAGAGTCGCTGTACTAATTCCAAGATGGCTGGATAGCACTTGTGTTTTATACAAATCTTCTTCTAGAACAGCAAGTAATAGACGAAGCTTACGTTCCTGTAACGGTTCATCAATTAGCTCACTCCTGGCTAAATGCTGAATGAGACGGAAAATCTGTTCATCCTTCCCTTCAATCACTAGCCCTTGGTTCTTGTTGCGGGTCAGTCGAAGATCAAAATGTTGAAGGATCTTTTCTACTGACTTTAAATCTCGTTGAATTGTCCTAGCACTTACATGTAGAGAAGACGCAATCGATAAAGCCGTGTGCTTCCCTGATGTTTTAATAATCAGTTCAATAATGGCTTTCTCTCTCGAAGTAATATGCATAGTTATCAACTCGTTCCTAAAGTAAAGTGACGAAAAACGCTGAAAAGAAAAGCGCAAATATACGCTTTTCTATTCAGCCAGTTCATATCATTTATTTCTTGCCAAGAATATCGATAATTTCCTGTGCAGTCTTTGCACTAACCAATTTTTCGATATTTTCCATATCTGAGCAAGTTACTGCAATTCCAGATAAGATTTCAAGATGTGTGCCGTCTTTTCCAGCGATACCGAAAACAAGACGAACTTTTTGACCATCAAAATCTACACCGTTTGGAATCTGAAGAACCGTGAAACCAGATTTCAATACTGCCTTCTTTGCATCTTCTGTACCGTGTGGAATCGCAACATCGTTACCCATATAAGTAGAAGTCATGTTATCACGTTCAATCATTGCTTCAATATAGCTCTCATCGACATAACCTGCATCGACTAATGCTCTACCAGCAAAACGGATGGCTTCTTCTTTATTAGCAAATTCTTTGTTAATGAAGACATTTTCCGGACGAAGTAAATCATCTGAATGGTTTTCCTGTTCTACGTTATCCGTACCCGCTTCTTCTGCATCATCGACAATTTCATGAAGTTCAGAATTAGCTGGGAATTGTAACTTACTAATTAAATTATCGTACTCAGGGCTAGATAAGAAGTTGTCCACTGAAATATGATAAGCATTTGGTACTTGTTTGCGCGCTCTTGGCGTTAATTCTTCTTGCGTAATAACGATTTGCGCATCAGCTGGAAGATTACTGATAGATGTATTTGTTACATTCACATTGATTCCAGCTTCTTTTACTTTTTTACGAAGAAGTGATGCACCCATTGCACTTGAACCCATTCCCGCATCACAAGCAAAGATAATTTTTGAAACGTTATCAGGCATAGCTCCTTGGTTCTCTGTTAAAGCACCTGCAACCGAGCTTTTCTTGCCTTTCATTTCTTGCATTTTTTGAGTAGCAGCTTCAATATCATCTTCGCTTTGCTTACCTGTTTTTAAGATAAAGGATGAAACGATGAATGATACAACTCCTGCTACGATAACACCAGCAAAGTTAGCAATATACGCACTTGCATGATGAGGTGTTACCGCTGTAATCGCAAGAATACTTCCTGGTGATGATGGAGCGAATAATCCGCCACCAAGCATAACTAATGTGAACACACCGCTCATTCCACCAAGGATAACTGCAACAATAAGAAGTGGACGCATTAGAATATACGGGAAGTAAATCTCATGTATACCACCAAAGAAGTGAATAATTCCTGCACCAGGTGCTGATTTTTTTGCAGCCCCTTTTCCAAAGAACATATAAGCAAGTAGGACACCAATACCAGGTCCAGGGTTTGCTTCAAGAAGGAACAAAATAGATTGTCCAGTTTCTTTTACTTGTTCGACACCAATCGGTGAAAGAACACCGTGATTGATTGCATTGTTCAAGAACAATACTTTCGCTGGTTCGATTAAGATACTTGTTAATGGTAGAAGTCCTGTTCCAACTAACCAGTCAACTCCTGCTACTAACCAATCTGTAAACGTAGAAATAACTGGGCCAATTCCTAAGAATGAAAGAATCGCAAGGATTGCACCTAGAATTCCAGCAGAGAAGTTGTTCACAAGCATTTCAAAGCCTGCACGAACCTTTCCTTCGATCCACTTGTCGAACATTTTGATTACCCATCCACCAAGTGGACCCATAACCATTGCACCAAGGAACATTGGGATTTCTGAACCTGCGATAACCCCCATTGTTGCAATTGCACCAACAACAGCTCCACGCTGGTCGTGTACAAGCTTACCACCTGTATATCCGATAATAATTGGTAATAGATATTTGACCATTGGGTCAACCATATTGGCAAGGCTTTCATTTGGCCAGAAGCCTGTAGGTATGAATAGTGCTGTAATTAAACCCCATGCGATAAATGCTGAGATATTCGGCATAACCATGGAACTTAAGAAGTTTCCAAACTTCTGTACAGCCACTTTTATATTAGACTGAGACATGTTACTCTCTCCTTTAATTTTCGAGTCGACTATCATCGTAACCTAAAATGAAAGCACCATCAACAAAGTGAAAACCCATAATTGTCGCACGCATAATGACAAAAGTAGTGTTTCTCAAAAATAAGGAAGGTATTCATTTACAGAAATGGTAGAGCAAGCTTAATCATTAATATCCAAATGATTTATAAATCCGCTTGTTCAAATGTTTTTAACCTAGTAATTCCTCTATCATTTTTTCCAATTTACCTAACACCATTTAAAGACACGTCCCATAAAATAGGGTAATCATGTTTACGAAAGAAGAGGTGTAGTTTAATGCTTCATAAACTCATTCGGTCATGTTGGTTATTATGGCCAAAAGAACTATGTGTTTTTAACATAATTAAGAAAATCGATCTCGAGCACCATCACACACACGATCATGACCATGATAATGAACACGACCATCATCACAATCATACGCAGTCCTGCACTATTATCAAAGAAGAATTTTGCGGGAATTTTACTGATGGAGAAGAAATGGTTTGGCAGGCTCCTTCCAACCATTATCTACAGGGAACCTTTCAAGTTTTCAATTCCTCAAGTAGTGTTGCCGATGTAACGGTGTCTATCGATGCTACTCCATCTATTATCCTCCCAGCAGTCAGACCAGGCTTTACGATTTCTAGAGCAGCCATAAACCCAACTTCTTTTACAATCAATGCCCCTCCTGGTTCCAATGGCACTTACTGCATTACTCTTTATAAAGTTCTACCCTTCCATCATCACGAACCGGTTGAATAAAGGAGAGTTATAGTTATCGTTTAATGAAATAACATATTTCAATTAAGCTGGACAAGCATACACTCCTTTTAAACTCTCTTCAATATTCTAGTAATAGAAAAGATAGAAAACCCTTATACTCATTTATCTCTACATATAAGCACAAGATTTTAACCACTTATGTTTGTAGAGAGAACCCTAAATCTATCTTTTACTACTTAAGAAAAGGAGAATGTTCAATGTCTTGTAATTCAAGTGGTTGTTGTCCCGAGCCGGAGATTTTCCAAGAAGAATTTTGTGGAAACTTTAGTGGAGCATTAACAGCTGAAGAAGTTTGGAGTGCCCCAGCTGGTGCCTACATCGCTGGAACATTTCAGCTATTCAATTCTAGTGGAAGCACTGGGCCTGTCACAGCAGCAGGAGACGCAACACCTGCCATCGCTTTAAGCTCTGCACCAGGGAATACTGATACCCAATCTGTCAACAATCCGACTTCGTTTACAATTACTTCAGCTGATGGTGACAGTGGGACGTACTGTATTACATTGTACAAGCGTGTCTTAGCTTAAGGTAGGAGCTTATTTCATTTTAAGGAGGTGGATAAAAATGAAATCGAAAAAAAACAGAGGAAGCTGTTGTCCACCATGTCCGATTGTTCAAGAGATCCTGTGCGGAAACTTTAATGGTCCCTTAGACAGCACAGAAGTATGGAGTGCCACAGCTGGCAGTTATCGTTCAGGAACATTTCAATTGTTTAACGACACTTTCAGTTCAGGAACAGTGACCGCTACAGGAGACGCTACCCAACCAATAACTTTGAGCGCATCACCAGGCAATACGGATACTCAATCTGTGAATAGCCCGACTTCCTTGACCATTACCGCAGGCGTAGGGGACAGCGGAACATACTGCATCACACTGTACCGAAGTCTTTGTAACGTAGCTCCTCCACCACTTGTTTGTGATGTCTTGGCATATGTCACAAATGGTGGAAGTGATACAGTTTCAGTTATCGATACCGCAACAAATACTGTAATCGCAACAATCCCAGTTGGGGATCAACCGTTTGGAGCCGCTATTACACCAGATGGGACACTAGTCTATATCACAAATATCCAGGGGGATACCGTATCAGTGATCGATACCATGACAAATACCGTTATAGCCACAATTCCTGTTCAAAATGCTCCAATAGGAGTGGCCATCACACCTGATGGGACACGTGCCTATGTCTCAAATGAAGCCAGCGCCTCGGTATCAGTAATTGATACGTCAATTAACATGGTGATCGCCACTATCCCAGTGGGCGGGTCGCCGTTTGGAATTGCCTTTACACCTGATGGAACACGTGCATATGTTTCCAATCAATCCGGTTCGATCTCAGTGATTAACACTGCGACAAATACGGTAATTGCAACAATCCCGGTTGGCGGTGCTCCAAACATGATAGCGATCACGCCAGATGGAACACGTGCGTATGTCACAATTGAATTAAATGATACGGTTGTGGTCATTGATACAGCATCCAATACAGTGATTGATACCATCCCAGTTGGTGACAGTCCTGAAGGAATAGTAATTACACCAGATGGAACACGCGCATATGTTTCTAATTTTAACAGTGGCAACGTGTCAGTGATCGACACCATGACAAATACAGTAATTGACACAATCCCTGTGGGTAGCATTCCAAGGGGAATTGCTGTCACACCTGATGGCTCACTTGTGTATGTCACAAATTCTGGTTCTGGTTCTGTGTCGGTAATTGACACAACCACAAATACGGTAATCGCTACAATCCTAGTCGGAAGTGGTCCAAGGGGAATCGCGATTGGACAAGTATGTGACGGAACATAACCACCTTGCACCGTATTGAGGCCCCCGCGTAATTGTTACCGGGTAGCCAGATCCCACAAGTGACCTAAAACAAGTAAAAGCCAAGGCAAAGAAGGGGCCTCTCAAAAAAGGGCCCTCTTCCTGTTAATACAATAAATACTTTTCACGAACCTCTTTAAATTCATCTAAATCCGCTTGCCATGCTGCTTGCATTTCTTCTACACTCTTTCCAGCTTCAATACCAGCACGGACGGAACCATTCCCAACAAGATTATCAAAGAAGGAGATTCCTGCTGAACTTGGTGCTCTAAATTGGAAGTCGTTCGGGTACATATCATGGATTGTTTTTACGATATACAATCCTGTTTCAAACGGCTTGAACAAGTGTCTATCTGTCACATGAATTTGAATTCCATGGCTTAAAACATTCGCATGCTTCGAGAAGGTCGGTATAAAAGATGCAGCACGGAATGTGACACCAGGTAATTTGTAAGAGTTTAATTCGGAAGCTAAGTCGTCGCTATTTATGAACGGTGCTCCAATCAATTCGAATGGCTTTGTTGTTCCTCTTCCCTCGGAAACATTGGTTCCTTCGATTAGGGCAGCCCCTGTGTAGACAACCGCAGTTTCTAATGTTGGCATGTTTGGAGACGGAAGGACCCATTCTAATGGCGTTTCATCATAATACGTATTCCGCTTCCAGCCTTCCATTTCCACAACAGTTAAATCTGCTCCAATTTCAAATTCTCTATTGAAAAGCTTGGCTAACTCCCCGATCGTCATCCCGTGGCGAACAGGAATCGGATACTCACCTATGAAAGAAGAGTACTTATCTTCAAGCACAGGTCCTTCGACTTTTGTCCCGCTGATTGGATTTGGACGGTCTAGAACGATAATTGGGATATTATTCTCTTTTGCCGCTTCCATCGCAAGGGCCATGGTATATATATAGGTATAAAAACGCGCCCCCACGTCTTGGATATCAAATAACAATACATCAACATTGCTTAGCATTTCGGGTGTCGGCTTCTTCGTCTGCCCATATAGACTGTAAACTGGAAGCCCTGTTTTTTCATCCGTATATTGTTCAACATATTCACCGGCCTGAGCACTTCCACGAACACCATGCTCGGGGCCATAAAGAGCAGTTAGATTCACATCGGGATGATTGAAGAGCAAATCGACAATACTGGTTACGTTTTGATCAACCCCGGTTGGATTCGTGATTAAGCCGACCTGCTTACCCTTGATCAAATCAATCTTATCCTTCAGCAAAACCTCTACGCCTAACCGGAATTTTTCCTTTTTCTTCTCTTTATCGTTTTTTGCAACAGCTGCTGAAACTGTAGATAGTAATAGAACTAGAACCAATAAACCTGAGATCCACTTTTTCAAGACTTCCCCTCCTCATGTTTAGGGAAAATAGCCATCCTCCTAGAAGACTAGATACCCCGTTATCTATTCCTTAGTATCCTAACCCGTGATCAAATCCATATAATACACTGCCATCATGGTTGTAAATGGTGACTGGAAGTTTTCCAGTTGGATTGTTTTGACCAAAAATGGTGTTTGCTGTTGCTGCAAAACTTGCTGGTTTGAAACCATATTGAACAAGGTAGGCGTCTACATCTAGGAAGGACATAACGTCATATGGATTTCTTGCGCCAACAGCTATGACAGGTATACCAGTCTCTATAAGTTGTCTCGTCATCACCATTTGACTAGCATTTTGTGATCTGCCACTCACGCTAGACGTGTATGTGCCGGCAATGATATATTTTGCACCTTGTACTTGTGCTAATTGTGCAGCTGTCAGTTTGTCTGAGGCATTGATGTAAACGGCGCCAGGGTGGTGCTTTTGAACCTCTGCTGCAAGAAGGTTTATGGAGTACCCAGATCCACCAACGACAACAATTTTATCTTCCGATGAAACATTGAGCGGTAGAACAGAATCATTTTTCACAAGCGTAATGGATTTTTCTGCTGCTTCTTTTTCAACTGCTTTATGTTCAGCTGAACCTACTACTCTAAGTGCATTCGCTACCTTTTCATCGAGGCTCTTCTCAACTTCAGCTTTAACGATACCCCTATTTAACTTCAGAGTTAGAACTCTCTCAACGGATTGCTCTAAACGATCTTCTGAAATATCGCCTGAGTTCACAGCATCATAAAGTCCGTTCGCTACCGCTTCAATCCCAACCGGCATTAAAAGAATGTCTGCACCTGCTTTGACAGCACGAATTGCCGCATCAACAGGTCCAAAATGTTCTGCAATGGCCCCCATATTCATCGCATCCGTGACGATAACTCCGTTAAAGCCCATTTCTTCACGCACAAGACCAGTTAATATTTTTTGAGAAAGAGTACCTGGTACCGCAACTTCTGTTCCATCTTTTTTAGAAATTGCTTTTGTATCATCAATTTTGGGGAATGTCACGTGTGCTGTCATAATCGCATCAATTCCCTCATTCATTGCCTGTTGGAAAGGATATAATTCTACTTCTTTCAACCGTTCAAGATCGTGAGGGACCGATGGAAGTCCTACATGTGAATCAGTAGCCGTATCTCCATGGCCTGGAAAATGCTTTGCCGTTGCCGCAGTACCCGTTTCATGGAGCCCCTTAATATACGCATTTCCTAGGTTCGATACTAACTCAGGGTCCTCACTAAAAGAGCGTACCCCGATTACCGGATTATCTGGATTATTGTTTACATCCAGCACAGGTCCAAAATTCATATTAATCCCAAGGGCGTTCAGCTCTTCGCCAATCGCCTTCCCAACTTTTTCGGCTAGCTCTTCAGAGCGTGTCGCTCCAAGCGCCATGTTCCCAGGAAAATCTGTACCTGTTTGAAGACGTGTAACAATTCCACCTTCTTGGTCAATGGAAATGATCAGGCCGTACTTTTCTGCCGCTTCCTGATAAGCACTCACTAGTCTAGTTGTTTGATCTGCGGTTACCGTATTTTCACGGAATAAAATGACACCACCAAGATGATAATTCTTTACAAGCTGGGCAATTTCGTCATTCATGACCGTTACATTTTGGCCATTCCAATTTCTAAAGTCAGGCATGAGCATTTGTCCGACCTTTTCTTCCATTGACATGTGCTCGATTGCATTCTCGATCAGGTCGTAACGTGCACCTTTCTCTTTCTTAACAAGAATTTTGTCCTGATTTCCCTTATATTGAATTGAAATTCTGTCGTTATTGCTGCCATCCGTGACAGAGATAAATGTTTTCCCATTGTGACCGGTTAAAGTTACTTCTCCATCTTGAGACACAAAGGCAACATTTTTATTAGAAGACTTCCATTTTAAGTTTTCAGATGCAAGCATAAAGTGGCCATCCTCATAAACATGAAGTCCATTCAAATCTAGTTTGTTATCCTTAACATCTCTCGTAACCTGCGGAACATTAAGATCAATCACTAAATCAGTGATACCCGAAGCTGCCGTTGCTCCTGAGATCGGAATTCCAGTCAAAAAGAGTGTAATTGCTAGAAACGAAATGATAAATTTTCGCATGCTTCTCCTCCTACCTTTTTAATAGTCTCTTAGTTCCCATTCGTTGTTTGTAAAAGAAATCAGATCTCCTGAATCTAGTTTTGGATTTTGAACATACCAGCCTCGTAAATTAGTTGAGCCATCTGTTCGATAGACAAATCGCAACTTTGTTGCATCACTAGGTATTTCTAATTCTTTCTTTTCCCAACCATTGCTTATACCAGTAAATGAAGCAAGTTGCTCCCAGCTGCCTTCTCGAAAAATCTCAACAGAGCCAAAATCCCAAACATTCTCAATCATATGCCATGTAGAGAAGGTGAGTTTGGTATCCTTCGATAAGTGGAGGTCTGTTTCCATCGCTCGGTTCAGGTTGTCCCCATACCCAGCAAACCAAGCAGCTTCCTTCCCTGGGATCGAAACAGGAATGGCATCTGCTACTTGTCTAGCAAATAGACGACGCGTTTGATTCATCGACCCCATATTTCTTGATGGATGAACACGATTTGTCAGCAAGATGGCTACTGTTTTATTATTCGGGCTCACTACAATCGAAGTTCCTGTATATCCCGTATGGCCAAAAGAGTATGTACCTTCTGTCAAAGCATCCATATACCAGCCTTGACCTAGCTCCCAACCAAGACCATGGTCATTTCCGGCAAATGCTGCGTTTTGATTCTCTAGCAGGAGCTCGACTGTTTCCGGCTTCAGAATTCTTTTCCCACCATACTTTCCTTCATTAATGAAAATATGGGCAAGCTTTGCAAGGTCTTTTGCGGTCGAGAACACACCAGCATGTCCGGCAACTCCATCCAACGACCAAGCATTTTCATCATGAACTTCTCCCCAAACAAGACCACGATTCGGTACGGCCTGGTACTCAGTTGCAGCTATGCGTTTTTTCAAAGATGCTGGCGGATTGTACATCGTATCCTCCATATCTAAAGGTTCAGTGATATTCTCCCGGACAAACTCATCCTGGCGTTGCCCAGACCAGTGCTCAATTAACATTCCTAACGTAATCATGTTCAAATCACTGTATTCATAAGCTGTACCCGGTGGATTTTTCAACGGCTGGTTTAATACTAATTTCAGCCTGTCTTCTCTTGTATTCCCTTGTGAATATAAAGGAACCCAGGAGACAAATCCGGATGTGTGGGTTAACAACTGGCGAATGGTCACATGTTCCTTGCCATTTGCCGCAAACTCTGGAATATGTTTTGCCACCGGATCATCAAGGTCGAATAATCCTTTTTCAAAAAGAATCATCACGGCCGTCGCAGTAAATATTTTGCTGACAGAGGCCAAGTCAAAAATGGTGTCCTTTTTCATCGGAATTGGCTTTTCCATTTCGGAAAAATTACCATCGTTGTATTGAGCTGCATAGCCATACGCATCATGTTTTACAATTTTCCCAGCTCTCGCTACCAATGTGACAGCGCCTGGCATTAATTTTTGAGAAATGGCTTGGTTCATAACTTGATCGATTTGCTGAAGTGGGGCTTCTACCATTCCTGCTCCCCGTGCAGAGCTTGGATGAAGTTTGCTCGAAACAGGAATGACAGTTGAATTCCAGGTAAAAACAGGGTGTGGTTTCTGAGATGGGAATGCGGGTTTGTCCTCTTTTTCAATAGTAGGAATCTTAGGAAGGTCATTGGTGGCAAAAGCTGTTGAAGTGCCTAGTAGCATCGTACAAACGGCTGTAATCATAAACGTTTTTCTTTTCATATGTCCTCCTTTATACAATTGAATGAATTGTAGGCGGGGTCTCTTGTATATGTACTGTTAGTAACGCTTACAATTTATAGTAAAAGCATATAGGTAATGATGTATAGTAGTCTATGCCACATAGGTCCCATATCATGCATTTTTGCAGGACATTAGGATTACGTCATTGGAATTATTTTTTAAAATTTCCGATAAATTAATGAAATTTTATTTCAGAATTGTACTGATTTTCGATAGATGAAAATATACTAGGAGTTTGAGGACAAATAAAAAAGACTCCCAAAGCATAGCTTTGAGAGCCTTTGAAAACGTAAAATTAACGTTTTGAGAACTGAGGTGCACGACGAGCGCCTTTAAGACCGTATTTATTACGCGCTTTGATATATTTATGAAGAAACCGGAAAGATAATTACTCATTATATTAGTTCATCATTAGATTACTAGCTCTTCCTTAGTATTAACCCTTTAGCTGTGCAAACTTCCCCTCAGCCAAGGACGAGGGCGGTAGGGACCAATCGGGATTTGGATTAGGCTGGTCTTTCCTTGTTGATCCATTTTATAGAGTTCATCACTCAAATTCGCGTCAAATCCAAGAAGCGGGTGCCCTCCCATACCGAGAGCTGATGCAGCCAAAAGCAATCGTTGCACGAGCATGCCTGCTTCCATCTGTTGGATTCGGTAGCCCCTGTATCCTAGTTCTTTTTTATAGAATTCCTTGTCACCAGCCACTTGCAGGCATAGTGGAACCTGAAGCAAATTCAAATTATCCAGAGACATTCCCGTCTGCAAATGGAGTCGATGGTCTCCTGGGCATATTTCTATTAACGTGTGCTCTGTGCCGTCATAATAGTAAGCCCCATTTGAAATACCTTCGACATTATATAAACAGCTGTAGATTGTTACACGAGGGCCACTATTCCTATATGCTTCATCCAAATCATTTCTGTATGAAAAAGAAGCCGTTGCTTCTAGGAGAAGGGTGGCCAGTTGTTGTTGACTCACCATTCCCAAAACGAAATCCATGTCGGGAGAAAATCGGTTTCCACAAGCCTCGGCCAGATCATACGATATGGATTTTATATGAGGCAATGCCACCCTAGGCTCCCCACGTCCCGCAATTTTCCTCCCCTCGCTCACACGAAATGACCATGTGGAATCCTGCTTAGAAGCTTCGTTCATCGCAGTTATCATCGGATATTTTTTGACATTATGTGACCGCACGAAATGTTCTGGTTGAATCGCTGGCAACTCCTGTCTCAATTCCTTCGATAGTACATTTTTGTATAGGTTCCTTCCGTTAGTAGACCAGTTGGTGGCTTCTACTGATAGTGGGATTACGCTATATACGCTCTCCTCCTGTTCAGATAGTCCAAGCAGATGATTAATTGCGGTGTCAAGAAATTGAAAGTACACACCTGAGGCGAAGCCAAACCGTTTCGCTACCTCCATTAACTGTCCAATCAGAACACCAGCATCCAACCCTTGGAGTCGATACGAAAAGTTATTGTATTTAAAGAAATTTTTCCAGAACATTGTCGACACAAAGACAATACCAAAACACGAGGAGATTTCACAACGATTCCCCAGAGCACTGGCTAAATAGGAATCAAAGTTCCCCTCCCGCAGCAATACCAGGCTATGGTGTGCTACATCATAATGATAGACTCCCTCAGCGAGTCCCTCTATCTTCAAATACAAATACAATTCGTTAGGGTACAACGCTCCACCAGAAGGAGCAAACCGCCGATATGAATGCAAAGGGTAGATATCTTGCTCTGTGGAATCCATCGGAAAGAGGGATTGGCTCAATTGAGTTAAACCGAATACATACCAGAGAAAATGACCGACTCTCTTAAGGTCCAGTCTTGCGGGAGGTTCTCCTCCAGTAAGCGTCAATGGTACTTCCGTGGACAATGGAACAACTGGTAATCCACGGTAGAATTTATATGGAAGTGGTGCATCCTCCCAATCGGTTTCCCAGTTCGGCTGATTTGCCTTATCAATATCAAAATGCAGATTGTACAGAAAGTCTTCCAAACTCATCCTCTACCTCCTAATCACTTCTTAAGGAAACGGATGCGGATGTGGATTGAGTTGTTCTGGTGTCAATGGTTTATTCGTATACCCAAGCTCCATAGGGACCCGGAATACCCTCTCAAGCCCTGTCAGTCGGGTCAGGTGATGCCCGAATGTCATCGGCAGCATCCCCGGAATCAGTACTTTTACGCAATACAATCCGTTTCGTATCGTTTCCGGTGCCGTCTGGTCTACTATGATTACATCAAGGTTCCGCTGACGGAACACCTTAAGGATATCTTGCAAATCATCGGTAAGATCCATATGATTCGACTTCCACTTAAACTCTTCTTTAAAAGTTCGCATTGGGCCATTGTCGTCAAGCAAAAAGCTTAGGCGCTCTTCTGCTTGTGGCAATCCGTACAGCATGCCATGGTCATCCATCTGCCGCACCAGGGAAGAATCATATAGCATTCTTTCATACTCCTCCTGGTTCGCCTCAAATTTTTCATCAAGGTTCAGCATCATGCCAGCAAGCTCGTGAACCGCGCTTTTCACCGCCCGTATCGGATCCAGATGTGCTCCGGCCGCACAGATGAGATTCAATCCCTTTTCCTTTCTGTTTTTAGCCAGTGCCCAAATACTTGGAATCCCATGTTCCATCGTGGAGTTATACAAATACAATTCATACCCAGCAACCGCTCGCATCCGTTCGATCATTAATTCCAACTCTTCGTCGTCAGCTGTAAAAGGATCCAGTCGCGGAAGGTTCAGCTTCGCGTACCAAGTCATCAGGAATGAATCACGCTCGACCACCTCCATAATTCCATAGAAAATGGCCTCCTCTAAACTTCCCCCTAGCGCACATCCATTGGAAGTTTCATAGATAAAACCCTGTGACCCACATCCAACACTATAGTAGGCAAGGAGCTCTGGAACCAGAATTGGACGCTCTTCTAACAACGAATAACCCCATACCCAATTAATAGAACGGTCAGGATCAAACGATTTAAATGGAAAACCAGGCTGCGCATATTGTTCGTTTGCGTGTACGCCTACCTTCAATGGGTTAAGAGCTTGATTTTCCAGGTTACGAAAACTATCATGGATTGCTGTCCGTTTGCCACGTGGCTCTAAACCGCAGTGCCGCTCCAATCCCTCTAAAATGGCTGTCAACATACTTTCTGCGTATGAATGCGTCCGGCCAGCCGTCCCCTCGTCCCCGGCTATCATAGGCAGATTGACACTCGCATCAGCAAATGGAGTCACTAGGTCATACATTTTACTATTCAAAAGGCCAGTGCGATTATCCAGATAGTCTTTGATAAGGACTTTTTTCATCTCATCCAACGGACGGCAGCGGAAACTGTTGGAACTAGTTTTCGGACTTGGCTGCAGTGAAATTCGGGCTAATGTCTGTGAATCCTCTGTTAATCGACCACAGACCGGACACAACGGGTTTGGCAGAAAAGAATGCCATGAGCTCTTCAGTGTTTTCAAGTCTATAAGATATACCTTACCTTCCGAATAAGCCTGTTCACCTTGTAATAATTTCAGTACCTCAACCCCAATCAGGTAAGACATTTGCAAAATTCCTGAATTTGAAGCCCATGGGTCACGCCCCATTCCTCCGGCCACAGCCAGCTTCTGTTGCACCTCCCGCATCTCTGTGCGGTCGCGTCCTCCCATAAACCTTCTCATGTCCACACATTGAGAGCAACCTGCTACACCCGGTCGTACAAGTGGACCAACCACGCCTTCTCCAAATGAAACGAAGCCTCTGAGCCAGGGAGTACCAGTCTTTCCTAACACTTCTTCCGCCTTTTGATGAAAAGAGGGTTCCCAACCATCATCCAAAAAAAGGGCCAAATCAATATTTCTTGGAACTCCTTCCTCAAAATTGGACTTACGAATAACTAGATGGTGTGCAGACAGTTCTTTACTTACAAGGTCTGCCAGCACCCCCTCTCCGACAATCAACACGAAGGAACTCAATGTGAATCCTCCTCTCGCAGCAAAACACCAAACACTCCGTCTAGTTGCTCTTTAAAAACAGGTTCAATCTCTGATTCAAATACTAAGACCCGTTTTCCGTTCCGATTCAATATTTCCATGGCTCCTTGTAGGATGTCCGCCTGTATCCTCTCTTCACACGCAGGAATGTTAAGACTAACCGGGATCTTCTCTTCCAAAAGTATGGATGTTACCTCACAGGTAGAATCCGATTTGTTTTGCACTTTCATAAGTGCCTGCTGTAATGCCTTCCGTAACGCCATTGTTATATTTAAATCTGCACTGCCATACCATCCATCTTTCGTACCTACCCATACTACAGGAAAACCGAATACTTCCTTTCCTGTTCCGATAATGGGTGCTCCTTGCATCGTAGTCAGTGCGTTTAAATAGAACCGGCATCTCTCATCTTCTATATAACTCAACTGTACTCGAGAAACAGAATACTTTTGATTAATCTGTTGCTTGCTAAGCTCCTCTGCCAAACACTTTTGCAGCCCGCGACCAACACCTTCCACAAACGATTCACCGGCTCCAACCCCGACAATTTCATCCGGTACCACTCTACTCCCGTTCAGTTTTTTATTTGGTGGCAGAGTATTAACAATCAAACTGGCCATTCGCGAAACATACGTTTCAATCCCAGCCAAGCCTGCTTCTCTTCGCGCTTCCTCATGAGTCAAACCTGAACAGACAATGTCTGGCAACAGCTCAGCTGGTCCCTGTGACAAAGGGTCAACTGTCTGAACGCGGCACTGAGATAACGGAAGCTGTTTTAAATTTTCCTCCTCCCAAATATGAAAAATTCCTGATTCCTCTGATGTCAACTGGTTGAAATAAACAAGTAATTCACCTGACTCCACCTTCTCTAAGCCAACTTGGAGACGGTTATCTACATCTTCAACCCATTCAGCAGATATACTGTTTGTCACTAGTGGATGGGGCAATACCGAATGCCAGTTGCCCTCTAATGTAACCAAATCCAAAAGATAAATCCGATTCTTCTGTTCCAATTCCAAAACTCCTGTAAACTCTTTAAAGAGTTCAAATACGATCACATTGGCTAACATCGATCCCGGAGTGGCAGAGAAGGCAGGGGATAGCTCGTTTTTATATAAGACAGATTGGTGCAAACGGCGCCATGCTGTCTCCCAACACACCTCGGAATCTGGATGTACTAATGGACCTGCAATGCCTACCTGCTGAAGGCAAATGGCAGGGAGAAACATTTTCTTCTCTTCCCTGCAAACTTTATGAAGTTCCCTAAGTTCCTCTAGTTCTCCCTTCTGACTCAGATACAAAATCGAATCAAAATGCTTCACTATTTCTCTCCAACCTTCATTCTTTTGCGGAACCTCCTGTAGGTCAACTTCTGGGTCTTTTTTCCGTGCATGATCTACGAGTTCTTTTAACCTCTGCCTATTGGTTGGAACCTCGTCTGTGATTAGCACTTGGACCTTAGACAAACCGGAATCAACCAATGAATTAACCAATGAATTTAGAATAGGACCCGAGCCAACTGCCAATACTTTAGCCTGACGAAAGCTTTGAAAACGCGCCGCCCCAGAACCAACTAAATTATCCACAAATTCAATTTGGGATGCATACTTTTTAAGCTGATAATCCGACAATTGATGCGGAAGGTCCTGGTTTAAATCTCGAACATACCCATTCGCATACAGCACTTCTGCAATTTCATATACTCGATCTCGGTGTGGGACTGGCAATCCATTAGTCAAATGCCCTAAGGTATTCTCCCCATTGAACATCGGTAACAACTTTTCAACCCACAGTTCGATCCCACTGCCTTCGATACGGAATGAACTTAAGTTGTTTCGAAAATACACACCTCTGTTTGCTTCAGGGAGATAAAACGTGTCCCTTTTCACTTTTAGACGCGTAGAAGGGTTCAAATTTGCCATCTCTCTCCTCCTTACCCCTTGTGACCATAAATGAGCATTAACTTCCACTACCATCGTATGTATAGCAATTTGTCCGTTATGTCTTATCTCATAGCGAAGGTCCCCTGCAACATTGCAGTGGACCTTCGCAAATTGAAAACTAAACTATTAACTAACTTAGTTGCCTCAACCTCCGCAGCGACCGCCACCACCACAACGGCCACCGCCACCGCATCTGGAGCAATTTGAGCAACGAGAACAACTAAAACAGTTAGAGCAACGGAAGCAACTAAAGCAGTTAAAACAGTTAAAGCAACTAAAGCAGCGACCAAAACCAAATCCTGTACCAATGAACAGTCGATCCTGATCGGTATAGTACTGATTTTGATCCCAAGGGATTGCCTGAGTCGCTTGGAAATCACCGACATTCAACATTTGGAGTTCATTTTGGTAATCATTCATTTCTTTTCCTCCTCAAACAAATTAAAAAGCTATGCCAGCAACTTGAAACGGAAAACAGCCAATGTAAACCGAAAAAGAACTGTACTCCAGATTGCCACATTGATTAAATATTTCGAATACTCATCAACAAATTATGTAGAATAGATGGGTATCGTTACTAATACAAGAGCCTAATTTAACGGAACCTGCAGATTCTGTTTATCAAATGAAAAGGTGGTTCTCATTCATCAGGATTAAAATTCACTCACAAATGATCATTTGAAGCAGGTGCAAGCATCAAAATGGTAAAAGAGCGGTTAGGGCACACTTATATTCAAAAGATACACGTAACCACTATCCTTAAAGTGCAAACCGCTTCAAAATTCCAAAAGTATATCGTGCTATAACTGGCGGTCAGCAGTGGTTAAAAGTACGTTTTAAACATAAAAAAGACCCCCAACCGAATCGGTTGAGAGCCTTCGTAAACGTAAAATTAACGTTTTGAGAACTGAGGTGCACGACGAGCGCCTTTAAGACCGTATTTCTTACGTTCTTTCATACGAGCGTCACGAGTTAATAATCCTGCACGCTTAAGTGTTGGACGGTATTCTGGGTCAACTTGAAGTAGCGCACGAGCGATACCGTGGCGGATAGCGCCAGCTTGACCAGTGTAACCTCCACCTTTAACGTTAACAAGAACATCATAGCTACCAAGAGTTTCAGTAGCGTTTAATGGTTGCTTCACTACTTCGCGTAGTGCTTCGAATGGAATGTAATCTGTTACGTCACGATCGTTGATCGTAATTTTGCCGCTGCCTGGAACTAAACGAACTCGTGCAACGGAGCTCTTACGACGACCAGTACCGATATATTGAACCTGTGCCATGTATAAATCCTCCCTTAATTATCCACGAAGTTCGTAAACTTCAGGTTTTTGTGCTTGATGCTGATGCTCTGCTCCAGCATAAACGTGTAATTTCTTAAACATTTGACGACCTAAAGAATTCTTTGGAAGCATGCCTTTGATAGCAAGCTCTAACATTCTTTCAGGGTAGTTTGTACGCATTTCAAGCGCTGTTCTTGTTTTTAAACCACCTGGGTGTAAAGAGTGACGGTAGTAGATCTTGTCAGTTAGCTTCTTACCAGTTAAGTGGATTTTTGAAGCATTGATAATGATTACATGATCACCAGTGTCAACATGTGGTGTGAAAGTTGGTTTATGTTTACCACGTAGAATAGATGCTACTTCAGAAGTCAGACGACCTAAAGTTTTGCCTTCAGCATCAACTACGTACCATTTACGTTCGATATTGTTAGCGTTAGCCATAAACGTTGTACGCATGAGTTTCCCTCCTAAAATTGTCCATTTCAAAATTCAAATTCTAATTCGTATATTCTTCATCACAATAAGTTCCGGGGCTTATCGTGGGATTAAAATACATACCATATTATGATAAAACACTGACGTCATTCTGTCAAGAACATATTTGACACCAGGATAGGTTGTCATGAATTATTTTCATAATCTACTTTCCACAAGTACAACCCTTGTGGTGGTGCAGTTTTCCCTGCGTAAATGCGGTCTTTTTTAGCAAGAATGGTCGGGATCTCATCTGCTGCAATTTCACCCGCTCCTACCTGTAGCAAGGTTCCCACTAAAATTCTTACCATATTATACAAAAATCCATTTCCAACAAATCTGAGAACGAGCATGTCTCCCTCTTCAAGAACCTCAATTTCACGAAGCTCCCTTACTCGATCCTCCACCTCTGTTTTGGCTGAGCAGAAGCTCGTAAAATCATGAGTGCCTAGTAAATATTGGGATGCCGCTCTGATTGTTTCAAGTTCAAGGGTATAAGGATAATGATACGCATAATGTCTTCGAAATGGATTTCGTACTTTACCAGTGTAGACAAAATAGCGGTATTCCTTACCTGATACATCAAATCTTGCATGAAAATCCGACTCCGCTTTTTCAACTTCAAGAACTGAAACTTCATCTGGTAAAAGTGTATTTAACGCGACTGGCCATTTTTCTTCAGGAATCGAGAAGGGCGAATCAAAATGAAGCATCTGCCCCCTTGCATGCACCCCTGCATCTGTACGGCCAGATGCGAATACTTTTGTCTCTTGACCCTTATGAAGCTTCTCTAGAGCCTTTTCAAGCTCTCCCTGTACGGTGCGCTGATTTGGCTGAATCTGATAACCAGAGAACTGGGAACCATCATATGCGACCTTACACTTATATCGTTGCATATACTCTCTCCTAAGAACGGAATAATACTAAAGCCGCCGTTACGACAGCTAGGATAAGAAGCATGACTGTGTCTACAAGGCTCCAGCGCAATTGACGATACTTCGTTCTGCCTTCTCCGCCGCGATAGCCCCTTGCCTCCATCGCAGTAGCTAGTTCTTCTGCTCGTTTAAATGAGCCAATGAATAATGGAATTAATAAAGGAATAATTGCCTTCACGCGGTCCTTAATGGGTCCGCCAGAAAATTCTACACCTCTTGCAGTCTGTGCCTTCATAATTTTATCCGTTTCCTCCATGAGTGTCGGAATAAAGCGTAAGGAAATCGACATCATTAACGCTAATTCATGGACCGGAAACTTTATTTTTTTCAAAGGATTTAACAACACTTCAATTCCATCGGTAATCTCAATGGGTGTCGTCGTTAGGGTTAACAAGGACGTCATTAAGATCAGTAGGAAGAATCGCACGGAAATAAATATCCCCTGCTTTAGACCACCTTCATAAATCGAAATGGCTCCCCAGTGAAATAGCACTTCTCCTTCTTTTGTGAAAAAGAGATGGAGCACGAGGGTAAACAACACGAGCCATAGAACAATCCTGAGACCGCCCAATATGAAGCGAATCGGCACCTTGGAGGAGAGTACCATTAAAAACGTATAGATCGCTAATAACCCGTAGGTGATCGCGTTATTCGCAATAAAAACTACACAAACAAAGAGGAACACAAGGATTATTTTTGACCTTGGATCCATTCGATGCATTGGAGATACTGCTGGTATATAGCGGCCAAAAATCATTTTTTCCATCATTTTGGCTCACCCCTTTTAAAAAGCTGCTCGATTTCATCTGTCAGCTCGTCCAATGTGATACATGTTTTTGCGAGTTTTGTCCCGAAGGTTTCTTCGATTTTTTGTTGGAATCGAACAACTTCAGGCACATCCAGGCCAAGCTCGATTAGACCCTCTGGTGAATAAAAAATCTCGCGAGGTGTACCTTTTTTATAAACCTGCCCTTGATGCATAATCACGATTTGGTCCGCGTACTGAGATGCATCCTCCATACTATGGGTAACAAGAACAGTCGATAGATTTCTTTCCTTATGGAGCTGATAAAACATATCCATAATTTCTTTTCGACCGCGAGGGTCAAGCCCTGCTGTAGGCTCATCTAAGACGATAACATCAGGCTCCATTGCAAGCACTCCCGCAATCGCTACACGTCTCATTTGCCCACCAGACAGGTCAAATGGGGATTTCTGCAGGATATCTTCAGAAAGACCTACTTGTTTAATCGCTCTTCTTGCACGAACCTTAGCGTCTGCTTCTGATACCCCAAAATTCATTGGGCCAAAGCATATATCTTTTTCCACTGTTTCTTCAAACAGTTGGTGCTCAGGAAATTGAAAAACAATCCCAACACGTTTGCGGATTTCTTTCAAATTCTTTTGTTTCTTCGCATTGGTGACCTCGCGATCGCCGATGACAACCTTACCCTCGGTTGGTCTCAAAATCGCATTAAGGTGCTGTAAAATGGTTGATTTACCTGAACCCGTATGGCCAATGATGGCCAAATACGTTCCAGATGGTATATCAATCGAGACATTTTGAATAGCAAGACGTTCAAATGGTGAATTGGCTTGGTAACGATATTCTACTTGTTGGAGTGAGATGTCCATAATTGTGTCACCAACTCTTCCTCAGATAAATAATGTTTATTTAAAGGAATGCCTTTCGCTTTTAACATTTTGCTCATTTTTACAGGGAATGGAATGTCCAACCCAAGTCCCACCAATTCTTCGTCCATTTGAAAAATTTCTTCAGGGATACCTTCACGGTAAAGCTCCCCACCGTTCATTACGATGATTCGGTCCGCTTTCGCAGCTTCCTCTAAATCATGAGTAATGGAAATGACCGTCATTTGATGATCATTTTTTAGCTCTCTAATGGTATCTAATACCTCTTCTCGCCCACGTGGGTCGAGCATGGATGTTGCTTCATCAAGTACGATAATTTTCGGACGCAGTGCAATGACACCTGCAATCGCGACTCTTTGCTTTTGTCCACCTGATAAATGGTGCGGCTCTTGATCAAGAAATTGCTCCATTTTGACACTCTTCAAAGAGCTCTGAACACGCTCCACCATATCTTCACGGGGAATCCCGTTATTTTCTAAACCAAAAGCCACATCATCCTGTACCGTCGTTCCAACAAATTGATTGTCCGGATTTTGAAATACCATACCAATCAATTTTCTGATATCCCAAACCGTCTCTTCTGTTAGGTCGATACCACCTATTTGGATACGACCTTCTTCAGGAAATTGGAGCCCGTTTAATAGCTTGGCTAAAGTTGATTTCCCTGAGCCATTATGCCCCACAATCGCTAACCATTCGCCATCATATATTTGAAAGGATACATCCTTAAGGGCATATTGTTCCTGCCCTTCATATTTGAAGGATACATTCTCTATCTTCACAACTGAATTGTTCATTATGTCGTCCTCCTCTCAGCTCTGCTTCACTAAACTTTTCTATTCTCTTAACGAAATCTACTATACCATTTTTTTAATAGTGATCGATACTAGCCGTATTTAAAAAGTTGATTTTGGTGCGCATGAAGACAATCATCAACAAAATAACTCTTTAACGTCTTTGTGGATAGTTCATAAAGACAACTATTGCACGAATTCGGCAAATAGTGTCTGCATGAAGAGCTCATAAAGACACTATTCAAAGGAATCCAACAAATAGTGTCCGCATGAGAGGCTCATAAAGACACTATTCAAAGCACCCAGGCAAATAGTGTCCGTATAAACCTTCCATGAAGACAACTATTTCATGATTCCAGCAAATACTGTCCGCATGAACCAAACAGTCCATATAAAAAAGAAAACTCGCCATTTGGCGAGCCTGTTTTATCGAAGACATTATAAATTTAAGACGAAAATGATAGCAATATTCTTTTATAGCAAATGTCTTCCATTTGGCTCAAAATTTGAAATAAAGCCTGCACCTCTTTTATCGTCATAAAAGAGGTGCATGAGCTAGACGAGACATGCGCGCGATAAACTCATAAAAACCTGTCCAGCGCGTTATAATAATAATCCAATGCATGCTCATCATAACACTCAGTGTTGGCTTAAATCCTTAAAAAGGCGGTGATAGTAAACAAGGACATGAACACGTTCTGTTCAAACTGTCCCATGCCCTTGTTGTTAGAAAATGATATTATACTAACTCGATGATTACCATTGGAGCTCCGTCTCCACGACGTGGTCCAAGTTTCATGATACGAGTGTATCCGCCTTGACGCTCTTGATAACGAGTAGCGATATCAGAGAATAATTTTTGTACAGCATCTTGGTTTGTTTCAGCATTTGCAACCTCGTTACGGATGTATGCAGCAGCTTGACGACGAGCATGAAGATCTCCACGCTTACCAAGCGTAATCATTTTTTCTACAACTGAACGAAGTTCTTTCGCACGAGCTTCAGTTGTTTCAATACGCTCATTTATGATTAAGTCTGTTGTTAAATCACGTAACATTGCTTTACGCTGAGCGCTAGTGCGTCCTAACTTTCTGTATCCCATGAAAGTTTCCCTCCTTTGTTGAAGTCATCAGTTCTTGGGTTTGTCCTACACGATGCCAACTTTTCAGTCGTCTTTGCGTAAGCCTAGTCCAAGCTCCTCTAATTTATGTTTTACTTCTTCAAGAGATTTACGTCCTAAATTACGTACCTTCATCATATCTTCTTCAGTCTTATTAGCTAATTCCTGAACAGTGTTGATACCAGCACGCTTTAAGCAGTTATATGAACGAACAGATAAATCTAGTTCCTCAATTGTCATCTCAAGAACTTTTTCTTTTTGATCTTCTTCTTTTTCGACCATGATTTCAGCATTTTGTGCTTCATCAGTTAAACCAACGAAGATGTTTAAATGCTCAGTGAAAATCTTTGCACCTAGAGCAATCGCATCCTGTGGACCTGTACTTCCGTCAGTCCATACATCGAGGGTTAATTTGTCATAGTTTGTCATTTGACCAACACGTGTGTTTTCAACTTGGAAAGCAACACGTGAAACAGGAGTATAGATAGAATCGATTGGAATAACACCGATCGGTTGATCTTCTCTCTTGTTTTGATCAGCAGGCGTATAACCTCGACCACGTCTTGCCGTTAATCGCATACGCAAATTACCATTCTTACCAAGGGTCGCAATGTGAAGATCTGGATTCAGAATCTCAACATCACTATCATGAGTAATATCGGCGGCTGTTACAACACCTTCACCTTGCACATCAATCTCAAGAGTCTTCTCTTCATCAGAGTAAATCTTAAGGGCAAGCTTCTTAATATTAAGAATGATAGATGTAACATCTTCAACGACGCCTTCAATTGTTTGAAACTCATGAAGTACCCCGTCAGCTTGAATCGATGTGACAGCGGCACCTGGGAGTGACGATAATAGGATACGACGTAAGGAGTTACCCAAAGTAGTACCATATCCACGCTCAAGTGGTTCTACGACGAACTTCCCATACTTTGCATCATCGCTGATCTCAACCGTTTCGATTTTTGGTTTTTCTATTTCGATCATCAAATATACCCTCCTTCAAAACGTCGAAATCTCAGTTAAAACCTTAACTGAAATTCCCCCTGTATACGTTCCCGATTGTGCACAACAACTGGATTAATGATTCTGTATTTATTCAGAAAAAATTTAGTATCGTAGATTTTTCACAGCAGTGAAAATATCTTACCTTTTCCCATTATAGACAGGGATTTAAATTCTATACAGAAAAATTACACACGACGACGTTTAGGCGGACGGCAACCATTATGAGGTACTGGAGTTACGTCTCTGATAGCTGTAACTTCAAGACCTGCAGCTTGAAGAGCACGAATAGCTGCTTCACGACCTGCACCAGGACCTTTTACAGTTACCTCAAGAGTTTTCATTCCATGTTCCATAGATGATTTAGCTGCAGTTTCTGCTGCCATTTGCGCTGCGAAAGGAGTAGATTTACGAGAACCTTTGAATCCTAATGCACCAGCACTTGACCATGAAATTGCATTTCCATGAACGTCAGTAATTGTTACGATTGTGTTATTGAATGTAGAACGAATGTGTGCAACACCTTGTTCAATATTCTTTTTAACACGACGTTTACGTGTATTTGTTTTACGAGCCATTTAAAGTAACCTCCTTTACCGATTATTTCTTCTTGTTAGCTACAGTTTTACGTGGGCCTTTACGAGTACGAGCGTTGTTCTTAGTGTTTTGACCACGAACAGGTAAACCACGACGATGACGAAGACCACGGAAACTTCCGATCTCCATTAAGCGCTTGATGTTTAAAGATACTTCACGACGAAGGTCACCTTCAACCTTTAGCTTGTCGATGATTTCACGGATTTTGTTTAATTCATCCTCAGTTAAATCGCGAACACGAGTGTTTTCAGAAACACCAGCATCAGCTAAAACCTTTTGTGCTGTACTTTTACCAATACCATAGATGTATGTTAGAGAAATCACTACACGTTTTTCACGTGGGACGTCTACACCAGCAATACGTGCCATTATATGCGCACCTCCTTAATATTAACCTTGTTTTTGTTTATGCTTAGGGTTTTCACATATAACCATAACTTTACCGCGTCTGCGGATAACTTTACACTTTTCGCAGATCGGCTTAACAGATGGTCTAACTTTCATTATCCTAACCTCCTTGATAGTACGGAGTGCAATAGACTATTTAAAGCGATAAGTAATTCTTCCGCGTGTTAAGTCATATGGAGATAGCTCAACAGTTACTTTGTCCCCAGGTAAAATACGGATGAAGTGCATACGAATTTTACCAGAAACATGAGCCAACACAGTATGACCATTTTCTAATTCTACCTTAAACATTGCATTTGGCAAAGTCTCAAGTACTGTACCTTCAATTTCAATTACATCATCTTTCGCCATCGAACTCGAACTCCCTTCTTAATAAAGATTTTTCACTAAGTGAAAAAATCCTACCTTTTACTCGATTCAAACTTATTTAATGCATATCGGAGTTTTCCGTTAGTTACGCGACCGGTTTCTAATAAACTTCTTTGAACTTCTGGAGATACAAAATCAATAAGCTTAAGATGTAGTATATTCTTCTTCTTCGGTTGATCAAATTTCTTTTTATCACCGTCAGCCAGAAAAACAAACCGATTGTCTAACAACCCTACTATTATAGCATACTGACCTGCGTCTCGTCCGTGAGAAATTAAGACTATTTGCCCTAATTCTGGACGTGAATCGTAACCAACCATAAAATCACCTAATTCTAGACTATTGTCAGAATTTCATAGCCTGTTTCAGTGATAGCGATCGTATGCTCAAAATGAGCACACTTTTTTCCATCGGTTGTAACAACAGTCCAATCATCTGCTAAAGTTTTAACATAACGACTTCCTGCATTCACCATCGGTTCAATACAAAGTACCATTCCCGGCTTCAAACGCGGACCTTTGTTCGGAGGACCATAATGAGGAATTTCAGGATCCTCATGTAAGTCTTGCCCGATTCCGTGCCCAGCATACTCGCGCACAATCGAAAAACCATTCGATTCTACAAAGTTCTGAATCGCGTGGGAGATGTTCGATAAACGCTCACCTGGACTAGCTTCCTTAAGACCAATATACAAAGACTGTTCTGTGACATCTAATAGACGTGCAGATTCGTCGTCAATATTACCAACAGGGTAAGTCCATGCTGAATCACCATGATAGCCTTTATATTCCGCACCAATATCGATGCTTATTATATCCCCTTCTTGCAACACTCGATTCCCTGGAATTCCATGAACGAGTTCTTCGTTCACTGAAGCACAAATGCTGCCAGAAAATCCATTATACCCTTTAAAAGAAGGATATGCATCATGGGAACGAATAAATTTTTCAGCAATCGCGTCTAATTCTTTCGTTGTAATCCCTGGAGCTACATGTTTCTTTAATTCCTGGTGGGTAAGTGCTACAATCCGACCAGCTTCACGCATGATTTCAATCTCCCGCGGGGTTTTACATATAATCATGCATTTAAGCCCCCGAGAAGACTCTCTATATCAACAAACACCTTGTTAATATCCTGCTGACCATCGATATTTCTCAAGTACCCTTTTGTTTCGTAGAAACCAAGTAATGGTTGTGCCTGTTCGATGTTTACCTGTAAACGATTCTTAACTGTTTCTTCATTATCATCTGCGCGTTGGTATAATTCACCGCCACAACGATTACATACACCTTCTTGTGCAGGAGGATTGAAGACTAAATGATAGGTTGCGCCACAATCCTTACAAATGCGACGACCAGTCAAACGGTCCATTAAGATATCTTGATCCACATCGATATTTAAGACATAATCAATTTTTTTACCTAATTCGGTAAGAATGCTTTCAAGAGCTTCTGCTTGAGGAACAGTTCTTGGAAATCCATCAAGTAAAAATCCATTTTGACAATCATCTTTGCTGAGACGCTCTCGAACGATTCCGATTGTCACTTCATCTGGAACAAGTGAACCTTGGTCCATGAAGGATTTTGCTTTCAATCCAAGTTCCGTGCCCTCCTTCATAGCTGCGCGAAACATGTCACCTGTAGAAATATGAGGAATGCCGTAATTTTCGACGATTTTCTCGGCTTGTGTACCCTTACCGGCACCTGGAAGACCCATTAGTACTAAATTCACGTGAATTCCTCCTTAAGGCTAAAACGGTATGGGAACCAAACGTCCCCACAACCGATTTATTTAATGAAACCTTTATAGTGACGTTTAACAAGCTGAGATTCAAGCTGCTTCATCGTCTCAAGTGCTACACCAATTACGATGAGCAAACTTGTACCGCCGATTTGTGCAGATTGTGGTAAACCGGCAAATTTCACGAAGAACACCGGTAAAATGGCAATTGCTGCTAAGAAAATCGAACCAACTAATGTTAAACGATATAAGACACGAGTTAAATATTCCTGTGTATTCTTCCCTGGACGAATACCTGGAACATAACCACCCTGTTTTTTCAGGTTTTCAGCAACCTGTTCAGGGTTCACTTGAATGAAGGCATAGAAATATGCGAATGCAATAATTAATGCACTATATATAACCATACCGATTGGTTGTGTGTAATCAAACACTTTTTGAATCCATAATGTAACATCATTTTGATCAAAGAATTGAACAATGGTTGTTGGTGTTACAATAAAGGAAATCGCAAAGATAACAGGAATAACACCAGCAGCATTTACTTTTAACGGTAAATGGGATGTCTGACCAGAAGGCATACGCCCTGCTACCATACGCTTTGCATATTGAATTGGGATTTTACGTAACGCTTGGTTAACGAAAATAACACCCACAACAATTGCAATCACAGCTACTAGAAGTAGTAACATTGTGATAATACGGATGAATAGCTGGTCTCCAGCATCTTCAAATTGTTGAGCATAAATTTGGTTTAATGTTGAAGGAATTCCTGCAACGATACCAGCAAAGATAATAATGGAGATTCCGTTCCCTACACCTTTAGTTGTAATCTGCTCCCCTAACCACATCAAAAATGCTGTACCAGCTGTTAATACAGTGGCAATTAGCAAATAAGATGCGATTCCTGGGTTATGAATTAACATACCGCCAGCAAGGTTATTGAATCCATAAGACATACCTAATGCCTGAATAAAACCAAGTACGATTGTAAAATAGCGAGTAAACTGCGCTAGTTTACGACGACCAACTTCTCCTTGCTTAGACCATTCCGTGAACTTCGGAACAACATCCATTTGTAACAATTGGATGATAATCGATGCCGTGATATACGGCATGATGCCCATTGCTAAAATGGAAAAGTTTAAGAGTGCGCCTCCACCAAATGTATTTAGAACCCCAAACACACTTAGTTCGTCTTGTGCTTTTAATACATCAGCATCTACTCCTGGAACAGGAATAAATGTACCAATACGGAATACAATCAACATTAAAAGGGTGAATATGATTTTTCGTCTTATATCACCCACGCGCATAAAATTGGAGATTGTCTGAAACATTAAATCACCTCGATGTTACCGCCGGCAGCTTCAATAGCTTCCTTCGCAGCAGAGGAGAATTTATGAGCTTTCACTGTAAGCTTTTTCTCTAACTTCCCTTTAGCAAGAATCTTGATTCCTGCTAATTCTTTGCTTACGACACCTGTTTCAACAAGAAGTTCTGGAGTTACTTCTGTTCCGTCTTCAAAGCGATTCAGCGTATCAAGGTTAACGATAGCGAATTCTTTACGGTTGATGTTTGTAAAGCCGCGCTTCGGTAAACGTCTGAATAAAGGTGTTTGACCACCCTCGAAGCCTGGACGTACGCCACCGCCTGAACGAGCATTTTGACCTTTATGACCTTTACCAGCAGTTTTACCGTTACCAGAACCAATACCGCGTCCTTTGCGCTTACGCTCATGACGAGATCCTTCTGCAGGTTTTAATTCATGAAGTTTCATGTTGGCACCTCCTTATTTGAAGAAGAATTGAATTATATTTCTTTAACCGTTACTAAGTGAGCAACTTTGTTGATCATTCCACGGATTGCAGGGTTATCATTTTTCTCAACTGTTTGATGCATTTTGCGTAAGCCTAATGCTTTAACAGTATCCTTTTGATCCTGTGGGCGACCAATTACACTGCGAGTGAGGGTAATTTCTAATTTGTTAGCCATTTGCTTTCCCCCCTTATCCTAACAGTTCTTCTACTGACTTACCACGTAATTTTGCTACGTCTTCAGCACGTTTTAATTGTGATAATCCGTCCATCGTTGCACGAACCATGTTGATTGGTGTATTTGTTCCTAAAGACTTAGAAAGGATATCACCAACACCAGCTAATTCAAGAACCGCACGAACTGGGCCTCCAGCGATAACTCCTGTACCTTCAGAAGCTGGCTTAAGAAGAATTTCACCAGCACCAAAGTGTCCGATAACTTGGTGAGGAAGAGTTGTTCCTACCATCGGTACTTCGATTAAGTTTTTCTTAGCATCTTCAATCGCTTTACGAATTGCATCTGGTACTTCTTGTGCTTTACCAGTACCAAAACCAACATGACCGTTCTTGTCTCCTACTACTACAAGAGCAGTAAAACGGAAACGACGTCCACCTTTTACAACTTTAGCTACACGATTAACGGTAACTACGCGTTCTTCAAGTTCAAGTTTGTTTGGGTCAATACGACGCATCTTTTGTGTCCCTCCTTTGTCTCTTAAAATTCTAATCCATTTTCACGAGCTGCATCAGCTAGTGCTTTTACACGGCCATGGTATAAGTATCCTCCACGGTCAAAAACAACTGCTTTAACACCTTTTTCTACTGCGCGCTTTGCAACTAATTCTCCGACCTTAACTGCTGCATCAACGTTTCCAGTAGATTCAAGACTAACTTCTTTATCTAAAGTTGAAGCACTCACTAGAGTTACTCCATTCACGTCGTCAATGAGTTGCGCATAAATGTGCTTGCTAGAGCGGAACACATTTAAACGAGGACGAGCTGCAGTACCTGCAAGTTTAGAACGCACACGTGCGTGTCTTTTCTTACGGGTTGCATTTTTATCAGCCTTCGTAATCATTTAGGTCACTCCTTTCGTTTACCTACGCGGCATTACTTACCTGTTTTACCTTCTTTACGACGAACAAATTCGCCTTCGTAACGGATCCCTTTACCTTTGTAAGGCTCTGGAGGACGTACATCACGAATGTTAGCAGCTAAAGCACCTACGCGCTCTTTGCTGATACCTTTTACAATTACCTTTGTATTAGAAGGAACTTCGATTTCAAGGCCTTCTTCAGGATCGATCTCAACAGGATGAGAGTAACCAACGTTTAAAACAAGCTTTTTGCCTTGCTTTTGAGCACGGTAACCGACACCGATAAGCTCTAAGTTTCTTTCAAAACCTTTAGATACACCTTCAACCATGTTTGCTAGAAGCGCACGAGTTGTACCGTGAATAGTACGGTGTTCTTTAGATTCTGAAGGACGAACTACGCTAATTACGTTCTCTGAAACGACGATTTCCATATCAGGGTTGAATGCACGAGTCAATTCCCCTTTAGGTCCTTTTACAGTAGCCACGCTTCCGTTAAGAGTAACGGTCACACCAGCTGGAATTTCAATTGGTTTTTTACCTACACGAGACATTTATTGCACCTCCATTCTTTAAGAAACTCTATTACCAAACGTATGCTAATACTTCTCCGCCAACTTGTTTAGCGCGAGCTTCTTTGTCTGTAAGAACGCCTTGAGAAGTAGATACTAATGCGATACCAAGTCCGTTAAGTACGCGTGGTACTTCGTTAGTTTTTGCATAAACACGAAGACCAGGTTTGCTGATACGTTTTAGACCTGTGATAACACGTTCGTTGTTTGCACCATATTTCAAGAAAATACGAATGATGCCTTGCTTGTTATCCTCGATATATTCAACATCACGAATGAAACCTTCACGCTTTAAAATTTCAGCGATCTCTTTCTTGATATTAGAAGCAGGAACCTCTAATTTTTCGTGACGAACCATATTCGCATTACGGATGCGAGTTAGCAAATCTGCAATTGGATCTGTCATGACCATTGTTTTTTACCTCCTTCCCAGAAATGGGGTTTACCAGCTAGCTTTTTTCACACCAGGAATTTGTCCTTTGTATGCTAATTCACGGAAACAAATACGGCAGAGCTTAAATTTACGGTATACAGAATGTGGACGGCCACAACGTTCGCAGCGTGTATATTCTTGTACCTTATATTTTTGCGCGCGTTTTTGCTTCGCAATCATTGACTTTTTAGCCACGTTTTCGCCTCCCTTATTTTAGCGATTACTACTTTTGGAATGGCATTCCAAATTGAGTTAAAAGTTCACGTGCTTCTTCATCAGTATTAGCTGTAGTTACGATAACGATATCCATACCACGAACCTTACTTACCTTATCATAATCAATTTCAGGGAAGATTAACTGCTCTTTTACACCAAGAGTGTAGTTACCACGACCATCGAAAGATTTTTTAGAAATCCCACGGAAGTCACGTACACGTGGTAAAGATACAGAAACTAATTTATCGAAGAATTCGTACATACGCTCACCGCGAAGGGTAACTTTAGCACCGATTGGCATACCTTCACGAAGACGGAAACCAGCGATTGACTTTTTAGCGCGAGTTACAACTGGCTTTTGACCAGTAATTGTAGCAAGCTCTTCAACAGCGTTATCTAAAGCTTTTGAGTTTTGTACGGCATCACCAACACCCATGTTGATAACGATTTTTTCAATTTTAGGTACCTGCATAACTGATTTATAGTTAAACTTGCTCATTAAAGCAGGAGTAATTTCTTTTTGATACTTTTCTTTTAGGCGGTTCATTCATAGTACCTCCCTTCTTTTTTGAACTATTTATCTAGAACTTCACCGGATTTTTTTGCAACACGTACTTTCTTGCCATCTTCCACTTTATAGCCTACGCGAGTTGGCTCACCAGACTTAGGATCGATTGGCATTACGTTTGATACATGAATAGGTGCCTCTTGGCTGATGATTCCACCTTGTGGATTCAATTGATTTGGCTTAGAGTGCTTTTTAACGATGTTAATTCCTTCAACTAAGACACGGCTTTGTTTAGGGAACGCAGCTAAAACTACTCCTGTTTTGCCCTTATCCTTACCAGAGATGACCATTACTTTATCACCTTTTTTTACATGCATCTGTTCGCACCTCCTTAAAGGCAATTTGATTTGAAATTATAATACTTCTGGAGCTAAAGATACAATTTTCATAAAGTTGTTGTCACGAAGTTCACGAGCAACTGGTCCGAAAATACGAGTTCCACGTGGGCTCTTATCGTCACGGATAATTACACATGCGTTTTCATCGAAACGAATGTATGAACCATCAGCACGACGTGCTCCGCTCTTTGTACGAACAATAACAGCCTTTACAACGTCGCCTTTTTTAACAACGCCTCCTGGTGTTGCTTGTTTTACTGTACAAACGATAACATCACCAATATTAGCAGTCTTACGGCCTGAGCCTCCAAGAACTTTAATTGTTAGTACTTCACGAGCACCTGAGTTATCAGCAACTTTTAAACGAGTTTCTTGTTGAATCATGTGTGTTACCTCCCTTCGGGATGAAAACTAATTCCGATCATTAAATAATTACAGCTTTTTCTACTACTTCAACTAAACGGAAGCGTTTTGTTGCGGATAGTGGGCGAGTTTCCATGATGCGGACGATATCGCCAACTTTTGCTTGGTTCTGCTCATCATGAGCTTTGTACTTTTTAGAGTACTTAACGCGTTTACCGTATAACGGATGCTTTTTGTATGTTTCTACAAGAACAGTAACCGTCTTATCCATCTTGTCTGAAACAACACGTCCAGTGTAAACTTTGCGTTGGTTGCGTTCACTCATTGTGCGAACCTCCTCTCAAAGATTATCGATTATTAACGCCGATCTCTCTTTCACGAATAACAGTCTTCATGCGAGCAATCGCTTTGCGTACTTCACGGATGCGAGCTGTATTTTCAAGTTGTCCAGTCGCCAATTGAAAGCGAAGGTTGAAAAGCTCCTCTTTTAGTGATTTAACTTTTTGTTCAATTTCAGCAGTGGTAAGGTCACGAATTTCATTAGCTTTCATTTGATTCACCACCAATTTCTTCACGTTTTACAAACTTACATTTAACTGGAAGCTTGTGTGATGCAAGACGTAATGCTTCACGTGCGATTTCTTCAGAAACACCTGCGATTTCAAACATTACTTTCCCAGGTTTAACAACTGCAACCCATCCTTCTGGAGCACCTTTACCGGAACCCATGCGGACTTCTAGAGGCTTAGCTGTGTAAGGCTTATGCGGGAAAATTTTAATCCAAACTTTACCGCCACGTTTCATATAACGAGTCATCGCAATACGTGCAGCTTCAATTTGACGGTTTGTAATCCAAGATGCTTCAGTTGCTTGTAAACCGAATTCACCGAAAGTTACTTCTGTACCGCCTTTCGCTTGACCGCGCATTTTTCCACGGTGTTGACGACGATATTTAACGCGTTTAGGCACTAACATATTATTTGCCTCCTTCCTCAGTTTTCTTCTTAGTTGGAAGGACTTCTCCCTTATAGATCCATACTTTTACGCCAAGTTTACCGTAAGTTGTATCTGCTTCCGCAGTAGCATAATCGATATCAGCACGAAGTGTATGAAGAGGAACAGTTCCTTCGCTGTAAGACTCAGAACGAGCGATGTCTGCACCGCCAAGACGACCAGATACCATTGTTTTGATACCTTTTGCACCAGCGCGCATAGCACGTTGAATAACTTGTTTTTGAGCACGACGGAAAGATACGCGGTTTTCTAATTGACGAGCAATGTTCTCCGCAACCAATTTCGCATCGATATCAGCTTTTTTGATTTCAAGAATGTTGATGTGAACACGTTTGCCAGTTAGTGAGTTAAGAGCTTTACGAAGCGCTTCAACCTCAGTACCACCTTTACCAATAACCATTCCTGGTTTTGCAGTATGGATAGTGATGTTTACACGGTTAGCAGCACGCTCGATTTCTACTTTAGAAACAGAAGCATCGCTTAAACGCTTAGTGATATACTCACGAACCTTTAGGTCTTCGTGTAAAAGATCAGCGTAGTCTTTACCTGCGTACCACTTGGACTCCCAATCACGGATGACACCGATACGCAAACCGACTGGATTTACTTTTTGACCCACTATTATCCCTCCTTCTTCTCTGTTAATACGATTGTAATGTGGCTAGTACGTTTGTTAATTGCACTTGCACGACCCATTGCACGTGGACGGAAACGCTTCAAAGTTGGTCCCTCGTCAACGAAGACTTGAGAAACTACAAGGTTATTAACGTCCATTTCATAATTGTGCTCGGCATTTGCCATAGCAGAATTTAATAATTTTTCAACGATTGGAGAAGCAGCTTTTGGCGTATGTTTTAAAATCGCTACTGCTTCACCGACTTGCTTTCCTCGAATTAAATCTACAACTAAACGAGCTTTACGAGGAGCAATACGGACTGTTCTTACAACAGCTTTTGCTTGCATCAGAATGCCTCCTCTCATTAACGTCTTGTTTTCTTGTCATCACTTGCATGACCTTTGTAAGTACGAGTTGGAGCGAATTCTCCAAGCTTGTGACCGACCATGTCTTCAGTGACGTATACAGGTACATGTTTACGACCATCATAAACAGCGATTGTGTGTCCGATGAATTGTGGGAAGATCGTAGAACGGCGTGACCAAGTCTTTACCACTTGCTTGCCTTCTGTTTCATTAAGCTTTTCGATCTTTTTCATTAAATGTTCATCAACAAAAGGTCCTTTTTTTAAGCTGCGACCCATGATTGAACCTCCCTTCGTGATTGCCCTACGGCTCCATAGTTGAACCGTAGCTCAATCCCGTTATTTTTTACGACGACGTACGATAAATTTATCTGATTTGTTGTTTTTCTTACGAGTTTTCGCACCAAGAGTTGGTTTACCCCATGGAGACATTGGTGATTTACGTCCAATTGGAGCGCGTCCTTCACCACCACCGTGTGGGTGATCGTTAGGGTTCATTACAGATCCACGTACAGTTGGGCGCTTACCTAACCAACGAGAACGACCTGCTTTACCAATCTTAATAAGTTCGTGTTGTTCGTTACCAACTTGACCTACAGTAGCGCGGCAAGTAGCAAGAATCATACGTACTTCACCAGAGTTTAAACGAACTAATACGTACTTGCCTTCTTTACCAAGAACCTGTGCAGAAGTACCTGCAGAACGTACTAATTGTCCACCTTTACCAGGCTTTAACTCGATGTTGTGAATTACTGTACCAACAGGAATGTTAGCTAATGGTAGAGAGTTCCCTACTTTGATATCTGCTTCTGGTCCAGACATTACTTCCATACCAACTTCTAAATTCTTAGGAGCTAGGATGTAACGCTTTTCTCCATCAACATAATTAATTAATGCAATATTTGCGGAACGGTTTGGATCGTACTCGATTGTAGCAACGCGGCCTGGAATGCCATCTTTGTTACGTTTAAAATCGATGATACGATATTGACGCTTATGACCGCCACCTTGATGACGAACTGTTAACTTACCTTGGTTGTTACGGCCACCCTTGCTTTTTAAAGGAGCAAGTAATGATTTTTCTGGCTTGTCAGTAGTGATTTCTGCGAAATCAGAAACTGTCATACCGCGACGACCATTAGAGGTAGGTTTGTACTTTTTAATCGCCATTTATTTTCCCTCCTCTTCTTGTTTTAATGAATTAAACCTCAAAGAATTCGATTTCTTTGCTGTCTGCTGTTAATTTAACGATGGCTTTACGACGTTTGTTAGTGTAACCGCCGAATTTACCCATGCGCTTGAATTTGCCTTTATAGTTCAGAACGTTTACTTTCTCAACTTGAACACCAAAGATTTCCTCTACAGCATCTTTAACTTGAGTTTTGTTCGCTCTAACGTCAACTTCAAATGTATATTTTTTCTCAGACATTAAGTCAGTTGAACGTTCAGTGATAACGGGGCGCTTAATGATTTCGCGTGCATCCATTATGCAAGCACCTCCTCTACTTTTTCAACCGCTGCTTTTGTCATGATTAACTTGTCATGACCTAAAACATCCAATACGTTGATTCCTTCAGCAGTTACTACAGTTACACCAGGGATGTTACGAGCAGATAATGCTACGTTCTCATCAAGGTTAGCAGTAACAATTAGTGCTTTAGATTCAACAGAAAGACCTTTTAGGAAACCTTTGAAGTCTTTTGTTTTTGGAGTTTCGAAAGCAAGGTTTTCAATTACTAAAATGCTTTCCTCTAATACTTTAGAAGATAATGCAGATTTAATCGCTAAGCGACGAACCTTTTTAGGTAATTTGTAGCTATAGCTACGAGGCACTGGTCCAAATACTGTACCACCTCCGCGCCATTGTGGAGAACGAATCGAACCTTGACGAGCACGACCTGTTCCTTTTTGACGCCATGGCTTACGACCACCACCAGCTACTTCAGAACGAATTTTTGTTTTATGAGTTCCTTGACGTAAAGAAGCTCTTTGAGCTACAACAGCTTCAAATAACACATGGTTATTAGGCTCAATCCCGAAGATGGAATCGTTAAGTTCAACTTCTCCAACTTGTGATCCAGCTTGGTTAAACAATGTTACTTTTGGCATTCTTGTTTCCTCCTTTCTGCCTTTAATATTTACGCTTTAACCGCACTTTTAATTTTTAAAAGAGCTTTTCTAGCTCCTGGTACGTTTCCTTTAATTAATAGAAGGTTACGTTCTACGTCAACCTTTACAATTTCAAGGTTTTGTACAGTTACTTGTTCTCCACCCATACGTCCTGGTAATGCTTTACCTTTGAATACGCGGTTTGGAGCTACAGGACCCATTGAACCTGGGCGACGGTGATAACGAGAACCGTGTGCCATTGGTCCGCGAGATTGTCCATGACGCTTGATTGAGCCTTGGAAACCTTTACCCTTTGAGATTCCTGTTACATCTACTACATCGCCTTCAGCGAAAATATCTACTTTGACTTCCTGACCAACTTCTAACTCAGCTAAGCCTTCTCCACGGAATTCACGTACGAAGCGCTTAGGAGCAGTGTTTGCTTTAGCAACATGTCCCTTTTCAGGTTTGTTTGAAAGCTTTTCACGTTTGTCATCAAATCCTAATTGAACTGATACGTAACCGTCAGTTTCATCGGATTTCTTTTGAAGAACTACGTTTGGAGCAGCCTCAACAACTGTTACTGGGATAAGATCACCATTTTCAGCAAAAACTTGAGTCATACCGATTTTTCTTCCTAAGATTCCTTTGGTCATTATAGTCACACCTCCTGTGGATTATCTTGTTTTATTTCATTGATTAAGTTTCTTAGTAACATCTTTATAGATAGAAATTAAAGCTTAATTTCGATATCTACGCCAGATGGTAAGTCTAAACGCATTAATGAATCAACAGTTTGTGGTGTTGGGTTCACAATGTCGATTAAACGCTTGTGCGTACGCATCTCGAATTGCTCACGAGAGTCCTTGTACTTATGCACCGCACGTAGGATTGTGTAAACAGACTTTTCAGTTGGTAGAGGTATCGGACCTGATACAGCTGCACCAGAACGCTTTGCTGTTTCTACAATTTTTTCTGCAGATTGATCAAGAATTCTGTGATCATATGCTTTTAAACGGATACGAATCTTTTGTTTTGCCATTATTTTCCCTCCTTTTCGCCTATTTTAAAATAGACATTCTCCGTGAAAATTTCCCACACACTCGCCATGGCAAAGCGGCCGGGTGTGTCAGCAACCTTTCACATCATCGCAGTCAAAGACCAACATTGTCTATTATACAATGAATCATAAAGTAAATGCAACCTATAATTTCATTTCTTTATCATCACACTTTTTTTATTATATAGGCTTGTATCGATGTTTTCAAGTGTGCGAGAAATAGTCGAACTATTGAATTAGACGGTAAATAGAGGAATCTTTTTTGGGAAGTGTTCTACGTACTTTTCTCTATTTATTTTGTTGAGATTTCGCTGATTGATTTTCGCTCCACGCACTTGCATTATGTCGGTAAGTTGGTGAGCTTTTGGTTTATGAGGACATTGTTCGCTGTAAGGTTGGAATAGTTGTCTTCATAAACCTTTCACTCAAACTTTCCCCCAATAACTCCCGAAAAGTCCTGCGTCATTTATAAGATTCTCTACTCTGATAGAACGTTATTCTTTTGAAAACGAGTTTCTTCTATATATATTAGAACTCTTATGCGATTTCATGTTTTAGACGGCAAGGCTCCGCCATTGTTGATTTTTCATCTCTTCGAAAAGGTGTACCCACTTAATTAGCCGGAGAAAATCCGTTTATTTCGTTAGATTGATGGTTATTAGTTGAAATAGGCTGAGATTTTCCGCTTAATTGACTTGAGAAGCCTTAAAATCATGAAAAATGTATGGCTTAACCGGAAAAATTCCGCTTATTTGCAGAAAAATTGTTAAGATTTCTGTTTTAACCGGAATTTTTATCCCTATTTTCAAAGTAATAGATTTGGGTTCAACATCCATAGTTGCGGCAAAGAAATTCTTACTTCGACCTTCCCCAACATCAACACCCATCTCCAACAGAATCAAACACAAAAAAACAGATGGGTCGTCACCCATCTGTTTTTATCAATTATAATTACTCTTGGATTGTAGCAACTACACCAGCGCCAACAGTACGTCCACCCTCACGGATAGAGAACTTTGTACCTTCTTCGATAGCGATTGGAGCGATTAGTTCTACAGTCATTTCGATGTTATCTCCAGGCATAACCATTTCTACGCCTTCAGGAAGATTACAAATACCAGTTACGTCAGTTGTACGGAAGTAGAACTGAGGACGGTAGTTTGTGAAGAATGGAGTATGACGTCCACCTTCTTCTTTTGATAAAACGTAAACTTCAGCTTTGAACTTTGTGTGTGGTGTAATTGAACCTGGCTTAGCAAGTACTTGACCACGTTGGATATCTTCACGAGCAACTCCACGAAGAAGTGCACCGATGTTATCTCCAGCTTCAGCATAATCAAGAAGCTTACGGAACATTTCAACACCTGTTACAGTTGTTGATTTTGGCTCTTCAGCAAGACCGATGATTTCGATTACGTCACCAACTTTTACTTGTCCGCGCTCTACACGTCCAGTAGCAACAGTTCCACGTCCAGTGATTGAGAATACATCCTCAACTGGCATCATGAATGGCTTTTCAGTGTCACGAGTTGGAGTTGGAACATACTCATCAACAGCGTTCATTAATTCAACGATTTTTTCTTCCCAAGCTGCTTCTCCTTCAAGAGCCTTAAGAGCAGAACCCTTGATTACAGGAATATCATCACCAGGGAATTCATATTCTGATAATAGGTCACGAACTTCCATTTCTACTAATTCAAGAAGCTCTTCGTCGTCTACCATATCACACTTGTTCATGAATACAACAAGGTAAGGTACACCTACCTGACGAGATAAAAGGATGTGCTCACGAGTTTGTGGCATTGGGCCATCAGCAGCAGATACTACTAAGATACCGCCGTCCATTTGAGCAGCTCCAGTGATCATGTTCTTAACATAGTCAGCATGTCCTGGGCAGTCAACGTGTGCATAGTGACGGTTAGCAGTTTCATACTCAACGTGAGAAGTGTTGATTGTGATTCCACGCTCTTTTTCTTCTGGCGCGTTATCGATTTGGTCATATCCGCGTGCTTCACCGCCACCTGCTTTTGCAAGTACAGTTGTGATAGCAGCTGTTAAAGTAGTTTTACCATGGTCAACGTGACCAATAGTTCCGATATTAACGTGTGGTTTTGAACGGTCAAATTTAGCTTTTCCCATTTTGGAAATCCTCCTTTAATATAAAAAAGTTAAGTATATGGATGTAGTAAGAAAAGGAGATCCTTTTCTTACCACTCTTACATAAGTAGTTATACTTTATATATTGGTGAAAATCAATTATTCACCTTTATTTTTCTTAATGATTTCTTCTGAAATTGATTTTGGTACTTCTTCATAGTGGTCAAAGTGCATTGAGAACACACCGCGACCTTGAGTGCTAGAACGTAAAGTTGTAGCATAACCAAACATTTCAGAAAGAGGAACCATCGCACGGACAACTTGTGCATTACCACGAGCTTCCATACCTTCTACACGTCCACGACGGGAAGTGATGTTACCCATGATATCACCCATGTATTCTTCAGGGATGATAACTTCAACTCTCATCATTGGTTCTAAAATAACTGGGTTACATTTAGAAGCTGCGTTTTTAAGAGCCATAGAAGCGGCAATTTTGAACGCCATTTCAGAAGAGTCGACATCATGGTAAGAACCGTCAAATAGACGAGCTTTGATATCTACTACTGGGTATCCTGCAAGAAGACCTCTGTCAAGTGATTCAACAAGACCAGCTTGAACAGCAGGAATGTATTCACGAGGAACAACCCCACCGACGATACCGTTTTCGAATTCGAAGCCTTTTCCTTCTTCGTTTGGAGAGAATTCAATCCAAACGTGTCCGAATTGTCCACGTCCACCAGATTGGCGAGCAAACTTTCCTTCTACAGATGCAGAAGAACGGATTGTTTCGCGGTAAGCAACCTGAGGAGCACCAACATTAGCTTCTACTTTGAATTCACGGCGCATACGGTCTACTAGAATATCTAAGTGAAGTTCACCCATACCTGCGATGATAACCTGTCCAGTCTCCTGGTCAGTATGCGCACGGAATGTAGGATCTTCTTCTTGTAGCTTTTGTAGAGCAGTAGTCATTTTATCTTGGTCAGCCTTAGACTTAGGCTCGATAGATAATTGAATAACTGGCTCTGGGAATTCCATAGACTCAAGGATAACTAGGCTCTTTTCATCACATAGTGTATCACCAGTTGTAGTATCTTTAAGACCTACAGCAGCAGCGATATCCCCTGCGTATACCATTGAAATCTCTTCACGGCTGTTAGCATGCATTTGTAGGATACGTCCTACACGCTCACGCTTACCTTTAGTAGAGTTTTGAACGTACGAACCTGAGCTTAGTGTACCAGAGTACACACGGAAGAATGTTAATTTACCAACATAAGGGTCAGTCATAACTTTGAACGCTAGAGCTGAGAACGGCTCTTCATCACTTGAATGACGTTCAACTACTTCATCACTATCTGGAAGTGTTCCTTTAATAGCAGGAACATCTAGTGGAGATGGTAGGTAGTCAATAACAGCGTCAAGCATTTTTTGAACACCTTTGTTTTTGAATGCAGAACCACAGATAACAGGGTAGAATTCAACGTTAACAGTACCTTTACGAATTGCTGCTTTCAGGTCTTCAGCAGTGATTTCTTCACCACCAAGGTATTTTTCCATTAACTCTTCGTCAAATTCAGATACCGCTTCGATTAATTTCTCACGGTATTCTTCTGCTTCAGCTTGGTACTCTTCAGGAATTTCACGTACCTCAATGTCAGTTCCAAGGTCGTTACCGTAGAATGTTGCGTTCATTTCAACTAAGTCAATGATAGCTGAGAATTGATCTTCAGCTCCAATTGGAAGTTGAATTGCTGCAGCATTTGCTTGTAAGCGATCATGAATCGTTTTGATTGAATACTTGAAATCAGCACCAATTTTGTCCATCTTGTTTACAAATACAACACGCGGTACGCCGTATGTTGTTGCTTGGCGCCAAACTGTTTCAGTTTGAGGCTCAACACCAGACTGTGCATCAAGTACAGCAACTGCACCATCTAATACACGTAGGGAACGTTCAACTTCAACTGTGAAGTCTACGTGTCCTGGTGTATCGATGATGTTAACGCGGTGACCTTTCCATTGTGCAGTTGTGGCTGCAGATGTAATTGTAATACCACGTTCTTGTTCCTGTTCCATCCAGTCCATCTGAGACGCACCTTCATGTGTTTCACCGATTTTATGAATCTTACCAGTGTAATAAAGTACGCGCTCAGTTGTTGTTGTTTTACCAGCATCAATGTGAGCCATGATACCGATGTTTCTTGTATTTGCTAAGGAGAACTCTCTTGCCATTGGTATTTCTCCTTTCTCATATGAGTGTTTTTTAGTTTGTTTTTATAATAGTAAAAGTAAATTCTACCAACGATAATGAGCGAATGCTTTGTTAGCTTCAGCCATTTTGTGTGTATCTTCACGTTTCTTAACTGATGCACCAGTGTTGTTAGCTGCATCTAGAATTTCGTTAGCTAAACGCTCTTCCATTGTCTTTTCTCCGCGAAGACGTGAATAGTTTACTAACCAACGAAGACCAAGAGTTGTACGACGATCTGGGCGCACCTCTACTGGTACTTGATAGTTAGAACCACCTACACGGCGTGCTTTAACTTCTAGTACAGGCATGATGTTCTTTAATGCTTGATCGAATACTTCCATTGGATCTTTGCCAGTACGTTCACGAATGATATCGAATGATGAGTAAAGAATAGATTGAGATTTACCTCTCTTACCGTCAACCATCATTTTGTTGATTAGACGACTGATTAGCTTTGAATTGTAAATCGGATCTGGTAATACGTCTCTTTTTGCTACAGGTCCTTTACGTGGCATCTGTCTTCCTCCTTTCAAAGAAGCTTATAATTTCTATTTGATTATTTTTTTGCTGCTTTAGGTTTCTTCGTACCGTACTTAGAACGACCTTGCATACGGTTGTTAACACCAGCTGTATCTAATGCTCCACGAACGATATGGTAACGTACCCCTGGTAAGTCCTTTACACGTCCGCCACGGATTAATACAACGCTGTGCTCTTGTAGGTTGTGTCCGATACCAGGAATATATGCAGTTACCTCGATGCCGTTAGTTAAACGTACACGAGCATATTTACGTAACGCAGAGTTTGGTTTTTTCGGAGTCATTGTACCAACACGAGTACATACACCACGCTTTTGTGGAGATGATACGTCAGTTTGTGCTTTTTTGAAGCTGTTGTAACCTTTGTTTAGCGCAGGTGATTTTGACTTTTCCTCTTTTGATTGACGAGGCTTGCGCACTAATTGGTTAATAGTAGGCATTTATGTTTCCTCCCTTCACTTTTTCGTTAAGCCCACACATCCAGGTGGTTCATTTTGAAGCAAAAAACAAAGTCCTTGCAGATCACTCTACAAAAACAGTTTTTAATGGGTTAATGCAACGGTTGCGGCACCGACCTCTATGGAGCATGCTTTCCCTAAGGATTTCATTGAATCCACATAGGTGATCGGAATGTTCAGTTCTTCAGCTGTATCGATGACTTTGGCTGTTACCATTGGAGCAGCATCCATAGCCACTAATACTTCCTTTACGTTTCCATCCCGTAAAGCTTTGACCGTTTGCTTTGTTCCTACTATAAAATTTTTGGCCTGCATTACTTTTTCATAAGACAATTTTACATCCTCCAAAGTAACAGGTAATAGGAGCACCTTTGTTATATTAACATCATAGATATTCAATGTCAACATCAATTATAGATAATTTATCAGAATAAATGTGGTACTTGTCAAACGACAAGTACCACATTGTATTCGATAATTTACTCAACTGTTACAACATCTTCTGTTTCTTCAACTGCTGCAACAGGTTCTGCTTTACGGTAACGTTGCATACCAGTACCTGCTGGTACAAGTTTACCGATAATAACATTTTCTTTAAGTCCAAGTAACTCATCGCGTTTTCCTTTAATTGCTGCATCAGTAAGAACTCTTGTTGTTTCTTGGAATGATGCTGCAGATAAGAAGGAATCTGTTTCAAGAGATGCTTTCGTAATCCCTAGTAACACTGGGCGACCCGTTGCTGGTAATTTACCTTCAAGTAAGGCTTTTTCGTTTGCATCAGTGAATTGGTGGATATCAAGCAGTGAACCTGGTAAAACTTCAGTTTCTCCAGCATCTACTACACGGATTTTACGAAGCATTTGGCGAACCATTACTTCTACGTGCTTATCCCCAATTTCTACCCCTTGCATACGGTATACCTTTTGAACCTCTTTAAGCAAGTACTCTTGTACAGACGTCACGTCTTTGACTTTGATTAATTCCTTCGGATCGATGGAACCCTCTGTCAATTCTTGACCGATAACAACTTGGTCATTGATTGCGACTTTTAGACGAGCTGTATAAGGCGCTGTATATGTGCGAGATTCGATTTCTCCTTGAACGATGATTTCATGTTGACGATCACGACCTTCGTTAATGCCAACAACAACACCATCAAGTTCTGAAATAACCGCTTGACCTTTCGGATTACGCGCTTCGAAAATCTCCTGGATACGTGGAAGACCTTGTGTAATATCGTCTCCGGCAACCCCACCTGTATGGAATGTACGCATCGTTAACTGTGTTCCTGGCTCACCAATTGATTGGGCAGCGATAATACCAACTGCTTCTCCCACTTCAACTTCTTGACCAGTTGCAAGGTTACGACCGTAACATTTTTTACATACACCATGACGAGTGTTACAAGTAAATGCGGAGCGAATCCAAACTTCCTCGACACCTGCTTCGACAATCTCAGTAGCTAAATCTTCTGTAATCAAGCCATTTTCAGGTACCATAACTTGTTTTGTTTCGGGGTGCTTAATCGCTCTTCTTGCATAACGACCGATTAAACGCTCATCTAGAGCTTCAATTATTTCAGTTCCATCTCTTAGAGCTGCTACTAATAGACCACGATCAGTTCCACAGTCATCATCACGAACGATAACATCCTGTGCCACGTCTACAAGACGACGAGTTAGGTAACCTGAGTCAGCTGTTTTAAGAGCTGTATCGGCAAGACCTTTACGCGCTCCGTGAGTAGAAATAAAGTATTCTAATACTGTTAATCCTTCACGGAAACTTGAGATGATCGGTAATTCGATGATACGACCAGCCGGGTTGGCCATCAATCCACGCATACCCGCAAGCTGCGTGAAGTTCGATGCGTTACCACGGGCACCAGAATCACTCATCATGAAGATCGGGTTCGTTTTCTCTAAAGACTTCATTAGTTTTGCTTGAATATTATCCTTTGCAGCACTCCAGATAGAAATAACACGGTCATAACGCTCTTCTTCTGTGATTAAACCACGTCTGAATTGCTTCAGGACGTTATCTACCTTAATTTGTGCTTCATCGATAATTTCTTTCTTTTCTTTTAAAACAACGATATCTGCCACACCAACAGTAATACCTGCTTTAGTGGAGTATCTGAATCCAAGATTCTTCATGCGATCAAGCATTTTTGATGTTTCAGTAATCTTGAAGCGTTTGAATACTTCCGCAATGATATTTCCAAGAATCTTTTTCTTGAATGGGTCTACGATTGGTAGACTCTTAATCAATTCCTTAATATCCGCACCTTTTTCAACAAAGTATTTCTTTGGTGTTTCTTCTTCAAGATTTTCCTTTGTCGGTTCGTTAATATAAGGGAAAGATTTCGGTAAAATTTCATTGAAAACAAGCTTACCAACAGTTGTAACTAACAACATGTTGTTTTGTTCTTCTGTGAACGTTTCGTTGTTTAAAGAACCTGCATGAACCGCGATACGAGTGTGTAAATGAACATAGCCATTTTGGTAAGCAATCAATGCTTCATTCGTATCCTTGAAGATCATACCTTCTCCAACAGCATCTTTACGTTCTAAAGTCAGGTAGTAGTTACCTAATACCATATCCTGAGATGGCGTAACAACAGGTTTTCCATCTTTAGGGTTTAGAATGTTTTGAGCAGCAAGCATTAGAAGTCTAGCTTCAGCTTGTGCTTCTGCAGATAATGGTACGTGTACCGCCATTTGGTCACCGTCAAAGTCGGCGTTGTAAGCTGTACAAACAAGTGGATGCAAGCGAATTGCACGACCTTCTACAAGAGTTGGTTCAAATGCTTGAATTCCAAGTATGTGTAGAGTTGGGGCACGGTTTAACAGAACCGGATGCTCCTTAATAACGTCTTCAAGCACATCCCAAATTTCAGGAGATAAGCGCTCAATTTTACGCTTTGCAGATTTTATATTATGAGCTAAGCCCTTTTCAACAAGCTCCTTCATTACGAAAGGCTTGAATAATTCAATCGCCATTTCCTTAGGCAGACCGCATTGGTACATCTTAAGGTTTGGACCTACGACGATAACGGAACGACCAGAGTAGTCAACACGCTTACCTAGTAGGTTTTGACGGAAACGTCCTTGCTTCCCTTTAAGCATATGAGAAAGAGATTTCAATGGACGGTTACCTGGTCCTGTAACAGGACGACCACGACGACCATTATCGATTAGAGCATCTACAGCTTCCTGTAGCATACGCTTTTCGTTTTGAACAATAATACTTGGAGCACCTAAATCTAATAGACGCTTTAGACGGTTGTTACGGTTAATGACGCGACGATATAAATCGTTTAAGTCAGAAGTCGCAAAACGACCACCATCTAATTGCACCATTGGGCGAAGTTCCGGTGGAATTACTGGTAGAACATCTAGGATCATCCAAGATGGTTCGTTTCCAGAATTACGGAATGCTTCTAGTACTTCAAGGCGTTTGATTGCTCTTGTACGGCGCTGACCTTGAGCAGTTTTTAATTCTTCTTTTAAAGCATCTACTTCTTTATCTAAATCGATATCAGATAGAAGCTTTTTAATGGATTCCGCACCCATAGAAGCTTGGAATTTGTTGCCGTACTTATCACGATAAGCACGATATTCTTTTTCGGATAAAAGCTGTTTCTTTTCTAGTGGCGTATCGCCTGGCTCTGTTACAACATAAGAAGCAAAATAGATAACTTCTTCTAAAGCACGAGGTGACATATCTAGAATTAAGCCCATTCTGCTTGGAATTCCTTTGAAATACCAAATGTGAGAAACAGGAGCTGCTAATTCGATATGACCCATGCGTTCACGACGAACTTTTGCACGAGTTACTTCTACACCACAGCGATCACAGACTACACCTTTATAACGGACACGCTTATATTTTCCACAGTGACATTCCCAGTCTTTCTGTGGTCCAAAGATACGCTCACAAAATAGTCCGTCCTTCTCTGGCTTTAAGGTACGATAGTTGATTGTTTCTGGCTTCTTTACTTCTCCGAAAGACCATGAACGAATTTTATCGGGTGAAGCAAGACCAATTTTCATATACTCAAAATTATTGACATCTAGCAAGGGGCCTACCTCCCTCATAATCTACAGGTTTTACCCTTATAGCCTTAACTACCATTTTCCCACTCCCAAAGATGGAATGAGAAAATGGCGTAGTATTATTTCACGTACAATTTATTTATTCTTTTGAACCGACAATTTCAGATTCAAATTCTTCTTGGATTGGAGCAACTGTTAAGGATTCTGCTTGTTGTTCTTCATCATCCTCTAAGTCGCGCATTTCGATTTCTTTTTCATCGCCAGACAGGATTTTAACATCCATACCTAAGCTCTGAAGTTCTTTCATTAATACGCGGAATGATTCAGGAACACCTGGTTCAGGAACATTTTCACCTTTAACGATCGCTTCATATGTTTTCACACGTCCAACAACGTCATCCGACTTTACAGTCAAGATTTCTTGAAGTGTATATGCCGCACCGTAAGCTTCTAATGCCCAAACCTCCATCTCACCAAATCGCTGACCACCGAACTGCGCTTTACCACCAAGTGGTTGCTGCGTTACAAGTGAGTAAGGACCTGTAGAACGTGCATGGAGTTTATCGTCAACCATGTGCGCAAGCTTGATCATGTACATGACCCCAACAGATACACGGTTATCGAATGGTTCGCCTGAACGTCCATCATATAGAACCGTTTTCGCATCACGTGCCATTCCAGCTTCTTCAATTGTTCCCCAAACATCTTCCTCACGCGCACCGTCAAATACTGGTGATGCAACATGAATGCCTAGTGCTCTAGCTGCCATACCTAAATGAAGCTCTAACACCTGACCGATGTTCATACGAGAAGGAACCCCTAGTGGGTTTAACATGATATCAACTGGTGTACCATCAGGTAAATAAGGCATATCTTCTTCCGGTAATAGACGAGAGATAACCCCTTTGTTACCGTGACGTCCAGCCATCTTATCACCTTCGTGAATTTTACGTTTTTGAACGATATAAACACGAACAAGCTGATTTACACCTGGAGGAAGTTCATCTCCATCTTCACGGTTAAAGACTTTAACATCGTGAACGATACCGCCACCACCATGTGGAACACGTAGAGATGTATCACGTACTTCACGAGCTTTTTCACCAAAGATTGCATGTAAAAGACGCTCTTCAGCTGTTAACTCAGTTACCCCTTTAGGTGTAACCTTACCAACCAGTAAGTCCCCGTCTTTTACTTCCGCACCGATGCGAATAATTCCACGCTCATCAAGATTTCTAAGCGCATCTTCCCCAACGTTCGGAATGTCACGAGTGATCTCTTCTGGTCCTAATTTTGTATCACGAGACTCTGATTCATATTCTTCAATATGAATAGAAGTATAAACATCATCTTTTACAAGTCGTTCACTCATGATGATGGCATCCTCATAGTTGTAACCATCCCATGTCATGAAGGCAACTAGTACGTTACGTCCAAGAGCAAGCTCTCCTAGTTCCATAGATGGACCGTCTGCAAGGATTTCTCCTTTTGTAACACGGTCACCTGTTGCAACGATCGGACGTTGGTTATAACAAGTACCTTGGTTAGAACGGACAAATTTCAACAGCTTGTATTTATCCAGATCACCTTTTACTTCTTTACCGTCCACTTCAGCTACACGACGCACCCAAATTTCACGCGCTTCAACGTGTTCCACGATTCCTTCATGCTTACAGATTACAGCTGCACCAGAGTCTTTACCAGATACATATTCCATACCTGTTCCTACTCTTGGAGCTTCTGGTTGCATTAATGGAACAGCTTGTCGCTGCATGTTTGCACCCATTAGGGCACGGTTGGAGTCATCGTTTTCTAAGAACGGGATACATGCTGTCGCAGCAGATACAACCTGCTTTGGAGATACGTCCATATAGTCAATACGTTCTCTGTTAACAACTGTGTTTTCCCCTCTGAAACGAGAGATGATTTGATCATCTAAGAATGAACCATCGTCACCTAAGCGAGCATTCGCTTGGGCTACAACATAGTTATCTTCTTCGTCAGCAGTTAAATAATCTATTGTGTTTGTTACTTTCCCTGTTTCAGGGTCAACACGACGGTATGGAGTTTCAATAAATCCAAATCGATTTACTTTTGCATAAGAAGATAATGAGTTAATCAATCCAATGTTTGGACCTTCAGGAGTCTCGATTGGACACATACGTCCATAGTGAGAATAGTGTACGTCACGTACCTCCATCCCCGCACGTTCACGCGTTAAACCACCAGGCCCTAAGGCTGAAAGACGGCGCTTATGCGTTAATTCTGCTAAAGGATTCGTTTGATCCATGAACTGAGATAATTGCGAGCTTCCGAAGAACTCTTTAATAGACGCGATCACAGGACGAATGTTAATTAGCTGTTGAGGCGTAATTGTATTCGTGTCTTGGATCGACATTCTTTCACGAACAACACGTTCCATTCTAGAAAGACCGATACGGAATTGGTTTTGCAACAGCTCACCAACAGAACGTAAACGACGGTTACCTAAATGGTCGATGTCATCTGTATCTCCAACACCATGTAGTAAGTTGAAGAAATAACTAATAGACGCAATGATGTCAGCTGGTGAAATGTTTTTAACTGCCTCTTCTACATATGCATTTCCGATGACGTTAATAGCTTTTTCACCATCATCATTTGGAGCGTAAATTTTAATGGATTGTAAAAGAACATCATTTTCCACTACGCCACCAACTGGGCTTTGTGTTTGGAAACCAATATTCTTTTCTAAATGAGGAAGAATACGATCTAATGTACGACGATCTAATAATACTCCCTTTTCGGCAATAATTTCACCTGTTTCAGGATCCACTAGCGTTTCAGCAAGTCGCTGATTAAACAAGCGATTCTTTATATGAAGCTTTTTATTGATCTTGTATCGACCTACATTAGCTAAATCATAACGTTTTGGATCAAAAAATCTTGAAACCAAGAGGCTTTTCGCGTTTTCTACAGTTGGTGGTTCACCTGGGCGTAGACGCTCATAGATTTCTAATAGTGCTTTGTCAGTGCCTTCTGTATTGTCTTTTTCAAGAGTATTACGAAGATATTCGTTTTCACCGATTAAATCAATAATCTCTTGATCAGAACCAAATCCAAGAGCACGCAAAAGAACCGTAACAGGTAACTTCCTTGTACGATCTATTCTGACGTAAACAACATCTTTGACATCCGTTTCGTACTCTAACCAAGCACCACGGTTCGGTATTACTGTAGCAGTAAAGCCCTTCTTGCCGTTTTTATCAAGTTTTCCGCTATAGTACACACTTGGTGAACGTACTAATTGGGATACGATAACGCGCTCTGCGCCATTGATGACAAAAGTACCAGTCTCTGTCATTAATGGGAAATCACCCATGAAGACATCCTGATCTTTCACTTCACCAGTTTCTTTGTTAACAAGACGAACTTTTACACGTAATGGTGCAGAGTATGTAACATCTCGTTCTTTTGATTCCGCAACGGAATATTTTGGTTCGCCTAGGCTGTAATCAATAAATTCAAGTGATAAATTACCTGTGAAGTCCTCGATTGGTGAAATATCTTGGAACATTTCACGTAATCCCTCATCAAGAAACCATTGATATGAAGAGGTTTGGATTTCAATAAGATTTGGTAATTCTAAAACTTCACTGATTCGTGCGTAACTTCTCCGCCTACGGTGTCGTCCATACTGAACTAGTTGACCTGTCAACTGATTCACCCCTCAAATCAAGCGTTATAGTGCATCTATTGCCAGTCTCATAAAACAAAAGGCGCCTTGATTGGCTAAAACAATCCAAAAGGCCTCGTCTTATAAGACAAAAAGAAAAAGGGTTTTATTCTCAAAAACCACATTTTCCATATTACGAACTATTATTTTGTTAGTTTTTCCCACCCATACCAACTTTATACAATGTTGTTGGAATTAGTATGTGGACCAGATCATATTATGTTGGCATTGTATAATGTTAACATAGTGAAAATGTCAAGTCAAATATTTTTTCGCACGTAAAATAAAATATCCTTTTTTCTTTTCAACCGTCTCTACACCGCCAAATAACTCAGTAATTTTCTCGATCGCTGAAGGTGCTCCCTGTTTTTTTTGAATGACAACCCAAAGCTCCCCTTGATCTTTTAGATAAGAAAAGCTTTGTTCAAAAATTTGATGAACAACCTTTTTGCCAGCGCGTATTGGAGGATTCGTTAAAATCGCAGCAAACTCTTTATGTTTTACCTGATCGAGACAATTACTTTCATAAATAGAAACATCGGAAATGTTATTGAGCTCAGCATTTTCTTTTGCTAGCGAAAGTGCACGTTCATTCACATCGACCATATGTACATCACGGCCTGTATCCTTCGCGATCGAAAGTCCAATCGGGCCGTACCCACAACCGACATCCAATAGATCTCCTTCGACTTCTGGTACCTCGAATGTCTCAACTAATAATCGAGAGCCAAAATCGACTTCTCTTTTCGAGAACACCCCGTTATCGGTTTTGAATTTGAGTTTGTGATTTCTTAAAGTAAAATCCCAATAAGTTGGATTACTTTCTACCTTTTGTTCTCGAGAATAGTAATGTTCAGACATTTTTTCACCTCAACCTTTAAGGTCCTCCATACAAATGACCCTGAATCTAATAATAAAAAAAGCAAACACAAAATGCAAAAAAAGCTCGCCATAATAGCGAGCTTTTTCATATCAAACAGAAATTACTTAACTTCTACGTTAGCGCCAACTTCTTCAAGCTTAGCTTTGATTTCTTCAGCTTCTTCTTTAGAAGCTCCTTCTTTAAGTGCTTTTGGAGTGTTATCAACAAGTTCTTTTGCTTCTTTAAGTCCAAGACCTGTGATTTCACGAACAACCTTGATAACTTTGATTTTTTGATCTCCAGCAGAAGCTAAGATTACATCAAAATCAGTTTTTTCTTCAGCAGCAGCACCAGCAGCAGCTCCAACTACAGCTACAGGAGCAGCAGCAGTTACACCAAATTCTTCTTCAATAGCTTTTACTAAGTCGTTTAATTCTAAAACAGTCATATTTTTAACTGCTTCAATGATTTGTTCTTTAGTCATGATTATTTTCCTCCTTGGAATAATAGTTTTATTTTAATAAACCGAAGATAATGCTAGCTTACGCGCCTTGTTCTTCTTTTTGATCTGCAACTGCTTTTGTAGCAAGAGCAAGGTTGCGGATAGGTGCTTGAAGCACGCTGAGTAACATAGATAGTAAACCTTCGCGAGATGGTAGATCCGCAAGAGCTTTAATATCTTCAACTGAAGCGATGTTTCCTTCGATAACACCTGCTTTAATTTCAAGAGCTTCATGCTTTTTAGCAAAATCGCTCAAGATTTTTGCTGGTGCAACAACATCTTCTGCACTGAACGCGATTGCGTTTGGTCCAGTAAGAACCTCATTCAATCCTGTAAGTTCAGTAGCTTCTGTAGCACGACGAGTTAAAGTGTTTTTGTAAACCTTGAACTCAACGCCAGCTTCACGAAGTTGTTTACGAAGTTCAGTAACTTCACCAACGTTTAAACCACGGTAGTCAACAACAACTGTTGATACACTTGATTTTAGTTTGTCAGCAATTTCGTCTACGATTAATTTCTTTTGATCGATAGCGTTGCTCATCTTTACACCTCCTGTAGATTTTCTACATTCATACCGATGCATATAAAAACCTCCACATCTTTACAGACATGGAGGAAGTATACAATAGTCAAAATACAACTAAATCATTCTATCGTATGACCTCGGCAGGAAAATTAAGCGAATTCGCTCCTGCTGTCTGCGGTACAAATGTTATTTATTTTTCACAACAGAATTTATATTATCAAATATAATTCTGACTGTCAATTGTTAAATTATTACTTCGCTGAAACTGAAGAAGGGTCAACCTTAACTCCAGGTCCCATTGTAGTAGTAACTGTTACGTTTTTCATGTAAGTGCCTTTTGCAGCAGCTGGCTTAACTTTCATTAAAGTATCGAAAATAGTGTTGAAGTTTTCAACAAGCTTTTCATTTTCAAATGATACTTTACCGATTGGTACATGAATGTTACCAGACTTATCAACGCGGTATTCAACTTTACCAGCTTTGATTTCGTTAACTGCTTTCGTCACATCAAAAGTAACTGTTCCAGTTTTAGGGTTTGGCATTAAACCTTTAGGTCCTAATACACGACCAAGCTTACCAACTTCACCCATCATGTCTGGAGTAGCAACGATAACATCGAACTCGAACCAACCTTGGTTGATTTTAGTGATGAATTCTGCATCTCCTACATAATCAGCGCCAGCAGCTTCTGCTTCTTTCACTTTTTCACCTTTAGCAAATACTAATACACGTTGAGTTTTACCAGTTCCATTTGGAAGTACAACTGCTCCACGGATTTGTTGGTCAGCTTTCTTAGGATCTACTCCTAGACGGAATGCTGCTTCAACTGTTGCATCAAATTTAGTAAAGTTTGTTTTCTTAGCAAGATCAATTGCTTCTGCTGCAGGATAAGCTTTTAAACGATCTACAAGCTTTGCAGCTTCTACATACTTCTTACCTTTTTTAGCCATTTTAAATTTCCTCCTTGAATTGTGGTTTTAGCGGATAACCTCCCACTTCGAAAAGCACAAGCGCCTTGTCCATGGACGACAAGCATAAGGCGAGCTGACTAGGAGGTTGTTCTTTAACCTCTTGGTCGGATTGACTTATGACCTCGAGCCCATAGGCGCTGGAGCTAGACACGAAAAGCGACAACCCACAAGTGTGGTACTTGGCACTTCAAAAGCATCGTTCAAAACAGAACTAGCTTTTTTAACAGAACAAAGGTTGCGAGTGAAACCAAATTCAACGTCGCAACCCTTTAATCAACTAATTCGTAATCGTAAGATTACGAACATAAAACATAAGCATGAATTAGTCTTCGATAACGATACCCATGCTGCGTGCAGTACCTTCAACCATGCGCATAGCTGCTTCAACGCTAGCTGCATTTAGGTCAGGCATTTTTGATTCAGCAATCTCGCGTACTTTATCACGCTTAACTGTTGCTACTTTATTACGGTTTGGTTCACCAGAACCAGACTCGATTCCAGCTGCTTTCTTAAGTAGAACTGCAGCAGGTGGAGTTTTCGTAATAAATGTAAATGAACGGTCTTCAAACACCGTAATTTCAACAGGTATGATTAAACCAGCTTGTTCAGCTGTACGAGCGTTAAACTCTTTACAGAATCCCATGATGTTAACACCGGCTTGACCTAATGCAGGACCAACTGGTGGAGCTGGATTAGCTTTAGCTGCAGGGATTTGTAATTTTACGACCTTAATTACTTTTTTAGCCACGAGACACACCTCCTTAAAGTCCGTGATGTGGTAATAGGGTTGATTTCCACTTGGTTTTCACCAGAGAAAAACGTCCCTCCCACTCAACTTGTTGTCCTTATATAAAAATAAAGAGCTTGGCAATACTTTGTCTTCTAAAAGACATACTGACCTTTGAAATATTATCACTTTTCCAATTCGATTTCAAGTTTTTTCGGAAATAAATGCAATAATAAGTTTTGGAAATTCACAAGATTATCTAAATTCGCTTCTTACAGCTTATCAATCTGTGTGAATTCTAGTTCTACAGGCGTATCGCGACCAAACATATTAACAAGAACTTTAAGCTTTCCTTTGTCTTTATCAATATCTTCGATAGAGCCTGTAAAGTTCGCAAAAGGACCTTCTTTAACGCGAACTGTTTCCCCTAATTCAAAGTCAATATCAATTCGTTTTTCCTCTACACCTAATGTTTTTAAGATAGAGTTAATTTCTTCCGGTAAAAGCGGCGTTGGTTTTGAGCCTGAGCCTGCTGAGCCTACAAATCCAGTTACCCCTGGAGTGTTACGAACAACATACCAAGAATCATCTGTCATGATAATTTCAACTAGCACATAACCAGGAAACACCTTGCGCTTTACTGTTTTTTTCTTACCATTCTTAATATCAGTTTCTTCTTCCTCTGGTACGATTACACGGAAGATCTTGTCCTGCATGCCCATTGTTTCGACACGCTTTTCTAAGTTCGTCTTCACTTTGTTTTCGTAGCCTGAGTATGTGTGAACTACATACCAATTCTTTTCCATTTGTCAGGACGATTCGTCCTTCCCTCCCTACAATTAAAATACGCATCCAAAATTAGACTTGTCTATTTTTTCCCAAATTAAAAAACCCGTTTCCGGGCTTTTGTATGAATTCCTATCACATTTTCCATTATACCATTAAGACATAGGGGTTATTCAAGGAATTAAACGAATCAATTCAGAAATTCCTAAATCGATAACCGCAAAGAAAATAGTAAAGAATACTACTGTTACTAGAACCGTAACTGTATAGCCAGTTAGCTCTTTCCTTTTAGGCCAGCTAACTTTTCCCATTTCACGGCCGACGTCTTTGAAAAAATTAATGATGCGATGCATGAGTGAGACCTCCAACTTTTAAGGTGCTATATAATAAAGGATTGATATTTTGGCTATTACCAAAATACATTTATGATGTGATATTTTGGCCACAGCCAAAAATCATTATTATTTCGTTTCACGGTGGGTCGTGTGAGCATTACAAGTACTGCAGAACTTCTTTAACTCTAAACGTTCTGATTCCTTTTTGCTTGTCGTTGAGTAGTTTCTAGAACCGCACTCTGCACAGGCCAATGCAACCTTTTTAATCATCAAAGCCACCTACTATTTCCCATTCTATATCTCTAAAACTGTACCATGGACAAGATATAGTGTCAATAAGATTTCAGTAGGAACGACCTAATGCTAAAGTGTTAGTTCGCGAACCTCTAAATATCTTTCTAGCTTTCTTTTTACCCGTTGGAGAGCATTATCAATAGACTTTACATGTCGATTGAGCTCTTCTGATATTTCCTGATAGGATTGTCCGTCCAAATAAAGCGCCAAAACCTTCCGTTCGAGATCACTCAAAAGCTCGGACATTTTGACTTCAATATGGTCAAACTCCTCCTGATTAATGATCAGTTCTTCCGGGTCCATAACCTTCGCTCCAGAAATCACATCCATTAAAGTCCTATCGGATTCTTCATCATAAATCGGCTTGTCCAAAGAAACATAAGAATTTAACGGAATATGCTTCTGCCTCGTGGCTGTTTTAATAGCGGTAATGATCTGCCTTGTAATACACAGTTCTGCAAACGCTTTAAAAGATGCAAGCTTGTCCTCTTTGAAGTCACGAATGGCTTTATATAAACCAATCATGCCTTCTTGGACAATATCTTCCTTGTCTGCACCAATTAAAAAATAGGACCTAGCTTTTGCGCGTACGAAATTACGGTACTTGTGGATCAAGTAATCTAATGCTTCACCAGTACCTTGATGAACCAACTCTACAATTTCTTCATCTTCTAGCTGGATATAATCAACAAAGTTTTCATCGTCTTTTGTTTTGTAGTCAGCACTCACTAGGATCCCCCCGACCGTACAAGCTAGTTAGAAATATTATACAGTAGCCTTTTTTCTGCCGTCAACCAGTCATCGCTCGCCGCGTCGCCATTTTTCAAAAATTTCTGCAACTTCTTGACTAAGAGGAATTCTTGAACTAGGTCCAGTTTGTTGAATTTTTTTCACTTTTCTCTCGATCTTTTTTTCCACTGATTCCATCTCAATTAACAGTTCCCGCGCGGACTTACGCAGGGCACCTTGTCCAAAAATGGCCCATTGCTCGGTGAAGTCAGAAGTTGCAACATGGATTTGTGTTTTGCGGTTATTTAAAGAAATAGCCAACTTCTCAATTCTTTCATCAGCTGTTTCGTTTGTCCGTGTAAAAATAACTTCTACTTTATGGTTACTTAACTTTTTTTCTGTACCTTTTACATATTGGGCATCAAATACGACAATCACCCGATATCCGGAATACGCTTGGTATTCCGCCATTTTTTCAATTAAACGATCTCTTGCTGCAGCTAAATCTTTATTTTTCAACGTTCTTAATTCTGGCCAATCTCCGATTATGTTATAGCCGTCTACAATCAGAATGTCCATTTACTTCACCCAAGTGGGTAACGTTTTCGAAAAACTTCATACATTAGAAGTGCCGCGGCAACAGAAGCATTTAATGAGGTTACCTTCCCTTTCATTGGCAAGCTGATAAGGAAATCACATTTATCACGAATTAATCGTCCCATTCCTTTTCCTTCACTTCCAATTACAAGTCCAAGTGGCATCGTTCCATCAAATTGACGGAAATCTTCTTTTCCCTTTGCATCCGTACCGGCAATCCAAACGCCTCGTTCCTTCAACTTGTCGATTGTTTGGGCCATATTGGTAACCCGGACAACAGGGATGTATTCAATTGCTCCAGTAGAGGCTTTTGCCACAGTAGCCGTAAGTCCCACCGCTCTTCGCTTCGGGATAATAATACCGTGAGCCCCAACCGCATCAGCCGTTCTCATGACAGAGCCTAAATTATGCGGATCCTCAATTTCATCCAATAGAATAAAGAAAGGAGCCTCATTCTTTTTCTCAGCTGCGGCAAATAAATCATCTAACTCTGCATATTGGTAGGCAGCCACTTGGGCGACTACACCTTGATGATTGCCTTCCACTAATCCATCAATTTTTTTCTTCGGTACAAATTGCACCATCACATTTCGTTCTTTCGCTAAACCAATTACTTGCTGCATTTGCCCTTTTTGAGAGCCTTCAGCAATCAGAACCTTATTCACATCTCGATCGGATTTTAACGCTTCGATCACGGGGTTTTTTCCGATGATATAATCCTGACTCAACTTAAACTCCTCCCTTCCTTTTCACTAACCAAATTTAAAGAAAGCAACACTAATTCTTCCAGCCGCTCTTCTCTTTTTAGTAAATATAAATAACCGATTAGGGCTTCAAACGCAGTACCGTACCGATAGGTCTGCACATCCGTGTTTTTTGGTACGGTACCTGATTTCGCATTTCTGCCTCTCATCACTACAGCAACTTCTTCATCTGTTAAAAGTTGTTCATCAAGCATATAGCGAATAATACTTGCTTGCGCCTTTGCAGATACATATTTAGTCGCTTCTTTATGAAGTAGATTCGGTCTCACTTTCCCAGTTTGTAAAAGATGTTCACGAACATACACTTCAAAAACAGCATCACCCATATAGGCTAATGCTAGACTATTTAATTGTTTGACATCTAAATTACTATTGTATTGGAGCATCCGTATTAGCCTCTTTTCCAACGAATGCCTTGAGGCGTATCCTCTAAAATAATATTCATTTCTTTTAGCTGATCACGGATTTGGTCCGCTAATTGGAAATTACGTTCTTTACGTGCTTCAATACGTTTCTGAATCAACGCTTCGATTTCTTCATCAAGAAGTGCTTCATCTTCAAGCGTTAATCCAAGTACTCCAAATAAAGATTTAAACTCAGCCATGAACGCTTCAATCACTTCAACCGCTGTATTCTTCTCGATCAAATAGAGATTCGCAAGCTTAGATAAATCAAACAGAACGGAAATTCCATTGGCTGTATTAAAATCATCATCCATTGCCTCAATAAATTGCTTACGCAGATCTTCGATTTGATCCAACCACATTTGATTATCTTCAGTAAGATTTGTGCTTGCATCCATACGGTGCTTAAGATTTTGATAAGATGTTTTAATACGCTCAAGAGCCGTTTTCGTATTTTCTAAAAGCTCATCTGTGTAGTTAATCGGATTGCGATAATGAACCGAAAGCATGAAAAATCTTAAAACTTGCGGATCATGATGCTTAATGATGTCATGAACAAGGACAAAGTTTCCGAGAGACTTTGACATTTTTTCATTATCAATATTGATATAACCATTATGCATCCAATAACGAGCAAACGCTTTTCCAGTTAAAGCTTCAGATTGAGCAATTTCGTTTTCATGGTGAGGGAACGCCAAATCCTGTCCACCTGCATGAATATCAATCGTATCACCTAAATATTTTCGCGCCATTGCAGAGCATTCAATATGCCATCCTGGGCGGCCTTTGCCCCACGGGCTATCCCAAGCAATTTCTCCAGGCTTTGCCGCTTTCCATAGTGCAAAATCAAGAGCATCCTGCTTTTTCTCTCCAACAGCGATACGTGCACCTACACGTAACTCATCAATGGATTGATGGGAAAGCTTCCCGTACTCCTTGAATTTACGTGTGTGATAGTAAACGTCACCTTCAGATTCGTAGGCAAATCCTTTTTCAATCAACGTGTTAATAAAATCGATAATAATATCCATATTTTCCGTTACACGTGGATGCACATCCGCTTTACGGCATCCTAGTGCATGAACGTCCTCATGATAAGCCTCGATAAAACGGTCCGCGATTTCAGGAACAGTTTCTCCTAATTCATTTGCCACACGAATAAGCTTATCGTCTACATCCGTAAAATTGGAAACATAGTTCACATCATAACCGCGATATTCAAAATATCTTCGAACCGTATCGAAAACGATTGGTGGGCGACCATTTCCGATATGAATATAGTTATAAACAGTTGGACCACACACATACATTTTAACCTTTCCCTCTTCAAGAGGTATGAAGTCTTCCTTTTTTCTTGTTAATGTATTGTAAATTTTGATAGCCATCCTTAAAGGCTCCTTTCACGCTGTAAATCCTTGATTTCTCTTTTTAATTCTAAAATTGTATCCTCTAAAGCCTTAAAACGATCAGCCACTGGATCTGGTAGATCTGAATGGTTTAGATCCTTGTTTAGCTTAATGCCATCCTGAATCACGACTTTTCCTGGAATCCCAACAACCGTTGAATTAGGCGGTACCTCTTTTAGCACAACAGATCCCGCTCCAATCTTAGAGTTTTCTCCAACTGTGATGGAACCTAACACTTTAGCACCCGTAGCAATTAAGGCATTGTCCTTAATCGTTGGATGTCGTTTCCCCTTTTCTTTCCCCGTTCCACCTAACGTGACACCTTGGAAAACGGTGACGTTATTGCCGATTTCGCATGTTTCCCCAATCACAACGCCCATTCCGTGGTCAATGAAAAATCTTCTCCCTATTTTAGCCCCTGGGTGAATTTCAATCCCTGTGAAAAAGCGACTAACTTGTGAAATGACTCGAGCGATAAAATAAAGCTTTCGTTTGTAAAATGCATGTGCAATTCGGTGACTCCAGATCGCATGCAATCCAGAGTAAGTTAAAATTACCTCTAGATATGTTCTTGCAGCAGGATCCTGATCAAAAACTACTTCTATATCTTCTTTTAGCATTTTAAACATTTCTCCATCCCCCTAACGAAAAGCAATATTTTTTCCCCTTCAAAACAGAAAAACGCCCCTGTCAATAATGACAGAGACGCTTATCCCGCGCGGTTCCACTCTGTTTAGGCATACCTGGGTAGCCTCAACTTTACACTGGTAACGGCAGCATCCGCCCTCATCTACTAAAGGTTGACCTTTTTCGAAGAGGGACTCTGAGGCGCATTTCAGAAAACAAGGGGCTTGAACCAATTTTCAGCCAAGGCGAAATCAAAATTTCTACCAAGTTGGTCCTCTCTTTAAAGCATTGCGTTCTTACTTTTCCTCATCAACATTTTTTACATTATCTATTTCTAACTACATTGTGATTCGATTCTGGTATATATACTATATTATATTTTTCTCAATCTGTTAACAAGAATGTACGCTTCTTCCTTATAAAAGCTCTTTTAAGCGTTGAATTACTTTATCACGGCCGAGTAGGGCAATCGCTTTTGGAAGATCTGGTCCATGTGTTTGACCCGTTGTCGCAACACGAATCGGCATGAACAGCTTTTTGCCTTTTTGACCAGTGCTCTTTTGAACAGCCTTAATAGAAGCTTTAACACTTTCTGCATTCAATTCTTCAGACTGCTCCACCTCTTGTAAAAAGGCTGCTAAAACGGCTGGAACATCCTCATCAGCAAGAACTTCTTTCGCTTCCTCGTCTCTCTCTACTTCATCCTTGAAGAATAAACCAGACAGCTCGACAATCTCAGCTCCATAGCTCATTTGCTCTTGGTATAGCGCAATCAAATCTTTTGCCCACTGTAATTCCGCGTCATTCATATCTGCAGAAACACGCCCTGCTTTTACAAGATGTGGCAAGGAAATCTCTACAAGTCTTTCTACATCAATCGTCTTGATGTATTGATTGTTCATCCAAGCTAATTTTTGCTTATCAAACAATGCAGGTGATTTCGATAAACGCTCTGCATCAAAGCTCTTGATTAGCTCTTCCTTCGAATAAATCTCCTCTTCTCCTACAGGAGACCAGCCTAATAGAGCGATAAAGTTGAATAGCGCCTCTGGAAGATAACCTAATTCTTCGTATTGCTCGATAAACTGAATAATTGACTCATCACGTTTACTCAGCTTCTTACGGCTTTCATTCACAATAAGCGTCATGTGACCAAATACTGGCGCTTTCCAGCCAAACGCTTCATAAATCATAAGCTGCTTTGGTGTGTTGGAAATATGATCATCCCCACGAAGAACATGAGAAATCTTCATCAAATAATCATCCACTGTTACAGCAAAATTATAAGTCGGCGTACCGTCTTTTTTAACAATAACAAAATCGCCACCAACACCATCTGATTCAAAGGAAACATGGCCTTTTACCATATCGTCAAACCCATAAACCTTTCCTTCTGGAACAAGGAAACGGATGCTTGGCTGTCTGCCTTCGTTTTCAAATTGTGCTTTCTGTTCTGCAGTTAGATGACGGCATCTACCTGAGTACCCAGCAATTTGCTTGGAATCACTTTGTGCTTCTCTCTCTGCTTCTAGTTCTTCCTCTGTACAATAACATTTATACGCTAGCCCTTTATCAAGAAGCTCTTTGTAATAAGTTTCATAAATATCATTTCGCTCAGATTGACGATATGGACCAAAGCCACCATCCTTATCGATGCTTTCATCCCAATCCATGCCAAGCCATTTTAAATACTTTAACTGGCTTTCTTCTCCACCAGCGATGTTACGCTTTTTATCAGTATCCTCAATACGGATAACAAACGTACCTCCTAGATTTCTAGCAAAAAGATAATTAAATAGTGCCGTACGCGCATTTCCTATATGTAAGTGTCCCGTTGGGCTTGGTGCGTAACGGACACGAATATCGTTTGACATAATGATCCTCCTATATGCATTTGAGATTTATCATACCACGCTAAAAAAGCCAGATCGAGCCTTTATTTCACTTTTTGAAGCAAGACAACCGCTTGAGAGGCAATCCCTTCTCCCCGTCCTGTAAACCCAAGTTTTTCGGTGGTTGTTGCTTTCACATTAATTTGCTCTGGTTCGCACTCTAAAAGTTCAGCAATTCGATTTTTCATTTGCTCAATATAAGGCGCCATTTTAGGCTTCTGAGCAATAATCGTACAATCAGCATTCACAAGCTCATAGCCTTTTTCCTTAATGATACCCCAAATATGTTCTAATAACTTAGCCGAATCTGCATCCTTAAAAGCTGGATCAGTATCAGGAAAATGCCTACCGATATCCCCTTCCCCAATTGCTCCTAAGCAAGCATCTGTGATCGTATGTAAAAGCACATCTGCGTCAGAATGGCCAAGTAATCCTTTTTCATATGGTATTTCAATGCCACCGATAATCAGCGGTCTACCTTCTGTTAATTGATGTACGTCAAAACCCTGTCCAATTCGAAACATCATTTCTCACCTTTCGTCTTTCTTAATATCGCTTCTGCAAAGTACAAGTCTTCCTTTGTAGTCAGCTTTATATTATCATAACTACCTTCTACAATCTTCACTGGATATGGCAGTCTTTCAACAAGGCTCGCTTCATCGGTTCCTAAAAAATCAGTTTCTTGCGCACGCATATGTGCTTCTTTCAAAACGGAAATACGAAAAGCTTGTGGGGTTTGAATTGCCCACAAGCTTGACCTATCCACTGTTTCTACCACTTCGTTGTGATGAACTCTTTTAATCGTATCCTTTACCGGAACGGCAACAACCGCAGCACCATACTCCTTGGCCACTTCCACTAATTCATGAATCAATTTGATATCGATAAAAGGTCTCGCCCCATCGTGTACGAGAATCACATCATCCGTGCCTGCAGCCTCCTCGAGGCCATTATACACACTATGTTGACGTTCTTTCCCACCGTACACAAGCTTAGAAACTTTTTGAATCTTATATTGCTTAAGGAGCTTTCGAAACGACTCTTCATCCTCTGGCGAAATCGCTAATATCATGCCTTCACATTGAGGGTCCTGTTCAAAAACTCTTAATGTATGAATCAATACTGGTACATCATTCAATTCTAATAGAAGCTTATTCTTCCCCGCTCCCATTCTTTTTCCCTGACCAGCTGCAGGAATAATGACTTCATAAGCCATAATTAATCCCCTCTACAGTGCTCTCTCTAATAACTTAGGTTTCGCAAAAATCATTCGACCAGCAGATGTTTGCAATACGCTCGTGACAAGCACTTCGATATGCTTTCCGATATAGTCACGACCACCTTCTACAACAATCATCGTACCGTCATCTAAATAGGCAACCCCTTGATTTTGCTCTTTCCCGTCTTTAATAACTTGTACATGCATTTCTTCACCTGGGAGAACTACAGGCTTCACAGCATTCGCCAAATCATTAATATTAAGGACAGCCACCTTCTGTAATTCACATACTTTATTCAAATTGAAGTCGTTCGTTACAACGACACCATTTGTAATCTTAGCTAACTTCACTAACTTACTATCAACTTCTTGAATCTCTTCAAAATCACCTTCATAAATTTCTACCTTAACAGAAAGCTCTTTTTGAATTCGATTTAAAATATCAAGACCACGTCGACCACGATTTCTCTTCAATGCATCAGAAGAGTCCGCTATATGCTGCAATTCTGCAAGAACAAATTGTGGAATGACAACTGTGCCTTCAAGAAATCCCGTTTGGCAAATATCTGCAATTCTACCATCAATGATGACACTCGTATCCAGAATCTTTAGTACGTTCTTATTCGCTGGTTCCGCTTCTTCTTCAGCAGTCTTCTTCTTATTTCTTGTAAAAAGGGTCATAAGTTCATTACGTTTTTTCAGACCGACCTGTGAGCCTAGGTACCCAAATAATAAGGTTAATAAAATTGGAGCTACTGTGTTCAACACAGGCACTTCAATCATATTTAGGGCAAATCCTACTAAAAAGGCTATCACTAATCCAAGAATTAACCCTACACTACCAAATAAAATATCCGCAATCGGAACCTTTATTAAAGACTCCTCAAACCATTTGACAAAATCAACAACATAATCAACTGCCCAAAAAGTAATAAGATAGAATATAATTGCACCAAGTATGGCAGTCATATAAGTATTATTGAGAAGGGCTACATTTTCTAAATTCATTAAAGTTAATAGATCGCTAATAAGGAATATCCCTAGCGTTCCACCTGTTATAAGGAAGCAAGCTTGTATAATACGCTTTAACATCCCCTTCACCTCCTTCTATTCATTATAAACAAATTCTATAAATTGAAACGTAATATTACAGAGTTTTTTCGGTATTGTTAATAGAGTGAAACACTTTTGTTATATTAGAAAAATGACAAGCTCATTAAACCTATATAAGAATTGTATATTACTCATTAAGCGTAGCACCGTGAAAAAAAAGTGTCAAATGAGATGATTTAACAACAGAGGGATATTCGAACAAAAAACGAACAATTAATAAAATATTCCTAAAATAGTTTGTTTTTTTCATATGTATATATGACTTTTTATCTATTTCGTTCGTTTTTAACAAATTGTCCATCTGTTAAAATCTATTACTTATGGGATAATACCAATTTTTAACATCTAAATTTGTCGATCTGCGAACAATTGCTCCTTAATTAGCTTTAAACCTTCTTTGATTTTTCTTGCCCTTACTTCTCCAATTCCTTCAACTTCATCTAGCTCCTCCACTGAGGCCACCACAATATGACGAAGCTCTTGAAAACGCTCGACGAGATTTTCAATGATCACAGGCGGAAGTCTCGTAATCTTATTGAGCATCCGATACCCTCTTGGGCAGCGAAATTCATCAATATGGACATAGCCTGTAAACCCAAGCAATTTCAGCACAGCTGCATCCTCTAGCATTTCTCCATGGGCCAGCTCCTGCAACCTTTTAAGAGTCTCTCTTGGTTTGATATCCTTTGATGCAGTATAATCTTTAACAACTAATGCCGCTTCTGCTTCAATATCTGTTAAAAGCTCGTTCATTTGCAAGCGTATGAGCCTCCCTTCTGTACCTAATTCATTCAAATAGGTCAGTAGCTCATTCTTAATTCTCAATACCATTTCAAAGCGTCGTATGACTTTAATGATATCGCTATAGGTGACCATCTCTTCAAATTCCAACACACCGAGGTTAGCAATGCTTTGCTCGAGAACAACCTTATACTTTTCCAATGTTTGTAGCGCCTGATTCGCTTTTGCTAAAATGACCCCAATGTCACGCAAAGCATAGCGAAAATTACTTTGATATAACGTAATGACATTTCTTCTCTGTGAAATTGCAATAACAAGCGCCTTTGTTTGTTTTGCGACGCGCTCAGCCGTACGGTGGCGCATCCCAGTTTCCGTTGTGGGAATACTCGGATCAGGTGCAAGCTGTGCGTTCGCAATCAAAATTTTATCTCCGAATTCATTTAAAATAATCGCTCCATCCATTTTGGCCAGTTCATACAAAAAGCTTGGGGAAAAAGAACAATCAATTTGAAAGCCTCCATCAACGATCCCTTTTACTTTTTCATATTCACCAAATACAATTAACCCTCCCGTTTTGGCACGGAGGACATTATCGATTCCTTCTCGAATTGGTGTACCAGGAGCAATCAGTTGAAGTATTTCAGCTACAGTAATTTCGTTTGACTTTTTAGTATCCAAGTTCTGTCCTCCTCTGTTTATAACCTATATAGGGGGAATCCTCTTCTTTAAAGATATGGCAGTATAGGTAAAATATTCAGCGATACGCTATAGTATTCACTATTTTAAGCTTAAGCATAAGAAAAAAATGGACCCTAATCGGCTCCATTTTAAAACGGCATCGAATTAAATACCTTATCAATGACTTCTGATAACGTATTACATGAAATAACTTCAATATCGTTAAAGGCTTTCGGGTTTCGTAAGGCATTGCGAGCGATAAAGACCTTTTTATAGCCCATTCGTTCAATTTCACGAATACGCGGCTCAAGCGTTGGAACCTTTTTCAACTCACCCGTTAACCCAATATCGGCAATAAAGACGACATCATTCGGAATGCCTTTTCCTTTGTAAGAAGAAACGATACTCATTAACACAGCCAGGTTGCTTGATGTTTCTTTTAAACGAATGCCACCCGTTGTCTTAATGACCACGTTTTGTGTGAGCATCTGTAGTCCCGCTCTTTGCTCCAATATCGCCGTTAACGTACTAATCTGATCCTTTCGCATACATTCCCCAATTCGCGAAGGATACGGAGTAAAGGTAGGAGATACCAGACTTTCTACTTCCACAATAATCGGCCTTGTCCCTTCTTTAATGACCGTTAACGCACTTCCGCTAACAATCTCATTTCGTTGGGTAATAAAGAACTCCGATGGGTTATCAATCGCTCTTAAGCCATTCTCCTCCATCGAGAAGAAGCCCATTTCACCTGTACTTCCGTAACGGTTTTTACTAGCAGATAGCTGTTTAAGCTCTTCGCCTTCTTCCCCATCTAAAATAAGTACCGTATCCACCAAATGCTCGAGGGCACGAAGACCTGCTAATTCATTATCCTTCGTCATTTGCCCAACCATCATCACAGCTCTTGGACGCTCAGCACTTTTTGCCACCTTGAGCATCGCATTCGCACATTCCATTGTCTGTGTCGGGCTTCCTGGTCTTGATGGGAATTCATCCAGTACAAAAGTTTGAATACTATCGATAATGATAATGTCTGGATCAATTGTTTCAATAACTCCAAGTACATTATTCATACTCGTATCAGAATGAATCCAAATATTCTCGTGAATACTTGGAAGGATTCGCTCTGCCCTATTCTTGATTTGGCTTTCACTTTCTTCCCCTGATGCATACAGAACTCTAAATCGCTTTGACGCTAAATCCTGACTGACTTGCAGCAGCAAAGTAGACTTCCCCGCTCCTGGCACCGCCGTAATAATCGAGAGTGAATCCTTGACGATTCCCCCGCCCATGACACGATTAAATTCAGAGATAGACGTCACGAGGCGATCGCTTTTTGACGAACTCGTATCCAATAAACGTTTGACCGGTACATTGCTTTTTGCCGCTCTTGGTTTTGTTTGCTTCGATTCGCCCCCGGTGATTTCTTCTTTTAGCGTCCCTCTCTCACCACAGCCATTACAAAATCCTTGCCATTTTGGATGCTGTGTTTCACAGCTTGTACATATATAAACCGTTTTTACTTTTTTCAACTCGATCATCCTCGTCCCAAATTGTCTTACCTCTACCTTATTACAAATGATTTGAAAAAGAAATAAGGTATCCACAGGGAGTTCCTGCGAATACCTCTAATGTATTACTTATTCAATTGTGGGGTTCCTGCTTTCACAGTGAACTCCCCATTCTCCACTTCAATCGTAATCGTTTGACCAGTAAGAACTGTTCCTTTTAGAAGCTCTTCCGATAAGCGATCCTCAATATGCTTTTGAATCGCTCTTCTTAACGGACGCGCTCCATATTCAGGATCATATCCTTCCTCAGCAATTTTCTCAATCGCTGCAGCTGTAAGCCTAAGATCAATATCCTGTTCTTTTAGACGCTTGATAAGAGAATCAGACATTAAGTTAACGATATTCGTTAAGTGCTTCTTCTCTAGCGCATGGAACACGATAATTTCATCAATACGGTTTAAGAATTCTGGACGGAATGCTTTTTTCAGCTCTTCCATTACTTTGCCCTTCATATCCTTGTAATCTTGCTCATTGTCTTGAAGATTAAACCCGACATACTTATTTCGTTTTAGTGATTCTGCTCCCACATTGGACGTCATGATTAACACAGTATTACGGAAATCAACCGTTCTTCCTTTAGAATCTGTTAATCGGCCATCCTCTAATACTTGTAAAAGGATATTAAAGACATCTGGATGGGCCTTCTCAATTTCATCAAGAAGAATAACAGAATACGGTTTTCTTCTAACTTTTTCCGTTAACTGGCCACCTTCATCATAACCTACATAGCCTGGAGGTGAACCAACCAGTCTTGATGTAGAGTGCTTTTCCATATACTCGGACATATCGACGCGAATCATCGCATCCTCATCGCCGAACATCGCTTCTGCTAATGCACGAGCAAGCTCAGTTTTTCCTACCCCAGTAGGGCCCAAGAAGATGAAAGAACCAATTGGTCTCTTTGGATCCTTTAAGCCTGCACGGGCTCTACGAACGGCTTTTGAAATGGCATTGACTGCTTCTTCTTGCCCAATCACACGAGAATGTAAGATTTCTTCAAGGTTAAGGAGCTTTTGTGTTTCGGTCTGTGCTAGCTTCGAAACTGGAATTCCCGTCCAGCTAGAAACAACACTCGCAATATCCTCGACCGTTACTTCTGTATTCTCCTTGCCTTGCTTTTCTTTCCACGATTTCTTCGTTTCTTCTAATTGCTCACGTAAGCGTTGTTCAGAATCTCTTAAGGAAGCCGCCTTTTCAAATTCTTGACTTTGAACTGCCGCATCCTTTTCCTTTCTAACTTCTTCTAACTTCACTTCAAGCTCTTTTAAATTTGGAGGCGTTGTATAAGAACGAAGTCTTACCTTCGAACCAGCCTCATCAATTAAATCAATCGCCTTATCTGGAAGGAAGCGGTCAGAGATATAACGATCCGATAGTTTCACTGCTGCATCAATTGCTTCATCCGTAATGGATACACGATGATGCGCTTCATAACGATCGCGTAACCCTTTTAAAATCTGTACGGATTCTTCAGCTGTCGGTTCATCCACCGTAATTGGCTGGAAACGACGTTCCAACGCTGCATCTTTTTCAATATATTTACGGTACTCATCAAGCGTCGTCGCACCGATACATTGAAGCTCTCCACGAGCAAGAGAAGGTTTTAAGATGTTGGATGCATCAATTGCCCCTTCTGCTCCACCAGCACCTATTAAAGTGTGTAGCTCATCAATGAATAAAATGATATTGCCAGCTTGGCGAATTTCATCCATTACCTTTTTCAAGCGGTCCTCAAACTCACCACGATATTTCGTTCCAGCAACTACTGTTCCCATATCTAACGTCATAACTCTTTTATCACGTAAAATTTCAGGAACTTCATTATGCACAATTTGTTGAGCAAGACCTTCAGCGATCGCTGTTTTCCCTACACCTGGTTCACCAATTAACACCGGATTATTCTTCGTACGGCGACTTAGCACCTCAATTACCCTTTGAATCTCTTTGCTACGACCAATAACCGGGTCAAGACTTCCTTCTCGGGCAATCGCAGTTAAGTCACGTGCAAGACTATCCAGTGTTGGGGTATTTGCACTAACAGCAGAACCGCCTTGATGTCCTCCTGACTCATTGCTTCCTAACAGCTGTAATACTTGTTGACGTGCTTTATTTAAACTTACACCTAAGTTATTTAATACACGAGCGGCTACGCCTTCTCCTTCACGAATCAAGCCAAGTAGAATATGCTCTGTTCCAACATAGGAATGACCTAACTTACGTGCTTCATCCATGGATAGCTCAATAACCTTTTTCGCTCTTGGCGTATAATGAGGAGTTTGTGAAGCATCCTGCCCTCTTCCAATAAGGTTTTCTACCTCTTCCTGGATTTTGTCAGAGCCTAGACCTAATGCATATAGAGCTTTTGCTGCGATGCCTTCTCCTTCTCTAACAAGACCAAGAAGTACATGTTCTGTTCCGATATTGTTATGACCTAAACGATTTGCTTCCTCTTGGGCTAAAGCTAATACTTTCTGCGCTCTTTCTGTAAATCGTCCAAACATCATCTCTATATCCTCCCTATCATGTAAGATTTTTGGCGCTAGCCAAAATATCTTTCCTTTATGATTTTTGGTGACAACCAAAATATCTTTCCTTTATTGTTCCAAGTTCAATCGTTCTCTAATTAAGGAAGCTCTCCGTGCATCCCGTTCATCCGGTCTTAACGGACCTCCTGCATATTGTTGTAAAAAACCTGGTTGCGTAAGTATCATCAATTCATTCAAAATGTTTTTCGAGATATTTTTAATATACCCCATGTCAATCCCAAGCCTTAAATCCGATAAACAATTCGCTGCTTCTTTGCTCTCAATGATACGGCAGTTCGATAAGACACCATAGGATCGAAACACTTTGTCTTCTAATTCTATGTTCGAAGTTTTCGCTAATGCTTCTCTTGCTGATCTTTCCTCAGCAATCAATTGAGCTACTACACTTTCTAAATCTTCGACAATGTCTGTCTCTGATTTTCCTAGCGTAATTTGGTTAGAGATTTGAAAAATGTTCCCTAAAGCCTCGCTGCCCTCTCCATAAATTCCTCTTACGACCAATCCGAGCTGATTAATCGCAGGAACAATGCGACCCATCTGATGAGTTAACACTAGACCTGGAAGATGCATCATCACTGATGCTCGGAGGCCTGTTCCAACATTGGTTGGACAACTGGTCAAATACCCAATGTTCTCATCAAACGCATAATCTACATGCTGTTCGATATGGTCATCGATTTCGTTGGCAACCTTTAAAGCTTCCGCTATTTGCAGTCCTGGGTACAAGCACTGTATGCGAATATGATCCTCTTCGTTGATCATGATACTCACTTCTTCATTTTCAGATAGAATACAAGCACCCAGAATTGAGTTATTCGCGAGATTCGGACTGATCAAATGCTTTTCAACTAACACACGTTTTTGCAATGGCTGTAGTTCATCCATCACCAATAGCTCCAGGCTTCCAATCGTTGAAAAATGTTGACCTTCAACACTTCGATAAACGGATTCAATGATTTTTTGCCCTTCCTCACTTGAAAAAATAATTGGGAATTTGTAATCGCGCACGTTTCGAGCTAAACGAACTCGTGAGCTTAATACGATATCGGAGTCAGGACCCTCTGCACTCATCCAAGAGCTTACAGCTTGATTTAAGAATTTCTCCAACGACATCTTAATTCCCTCCCTCATCGCGTAGATCTAATTGTTTTTCTAGTGAACGAATTTGATCACGAATTTCTGCTGCCTTTTCAAATTCTTCACGCGTGATGAGTTCTTGAATCGATTGTTTGAGGGTTTCGATGTTTTTACGTAAGTGTATTCCTCCACCAATGCGACTTGGTATTTTTCCATTATGTGCCCCGTTTCCGCTATGCAAACGTCTTAAAATAGGATTAATTTGCTCTTTAAATGCTTCATAACAATTTGCACATCCAAATCGCCCTATTTGAATAAATTGCTGATAGGTCATCGAACACGCTTCACATTGCAATGGTTCCTTTTTAATAACAGGAGCTTTTTCAGCTTGCTGAACATGATTGTGAAAATTAAGCAATCCCGCTAACAAATTATTAATCGAGAACGCTGAATTGAGCATAAACGCTTCGCCTTTTTCCTGTGCACAGTGTTGACACAAGTGCATCATCGTTTTTTCCCCATTGTCTATTTTCGTAAAATGTAAAGTTGCAGGTCGCTCATTGCATTCCTGACAAAGCATCGTATTTCACCTCTTTGGCAGCCTTTGACTTATTTGTATTTTAGAGTCGTGAGCATGGCCTTTAGTATTCTGGCACGTAGCTCATCCCGATAAGGTAGATCGATATATAATACGGAGCGATCCATAACGCTAAGCATTATTTTGGCTTCTCTTTTTGAAATAATCTCTTCTTCAACAAGTCGGTATATCACATTTTCTGCACTATTTTGAGAGATTCGGTTTTCAATTAACGATATCAATTGGTCAATTAAGTCTACATAATCATAAGCTTGAACTCTCATGATTCGAATATAGCCGCCTCCACCTCGCTTACTCTCAACGATATAGCCTTTTTCTATTGTGAATCGAGTATTGATTACGTAATTGATTTGAGATGGCACACATTGAAATCGGTCCGCAATTTCACTTCTTTTAATCTCAACGATCTCTTTTTCACTCATTTCCAATACTTGCTTTAAGTATTGTTCAATGACGTCGGAGATGTTCCTCACCAAATCCCCTCCTATCTGACTTTGACTATCTTTGACTTTTATTATACATGAGGCATACATTATTTTGCAACGGAGGAAACTTCACAATATCGTATTCATGATGTCTAATTTGAGTTTTAATGGAAATCATTTGAAAGGAAAATTTAATATATTTTTCTAAAAATAACATACTCTATTAATTTCTCCACTTTTAACTGTTCTCAAACCTGAATGGGTGAAATGAAAGGAGGGTAACTAAGAGGATTTTGGGGATCAAAAAAAGAGTATCTCTTGGATACTCTTTCGCTTTTGCCCGGCAACGTCCTACTCTCACAAGGGGACAGCCCCTAACTACCATCGGCGCTGAGAAGCTTAACTTCCGTGTTCGGTATGGGAACGGGTGTGACCTTCTCGCCATCGCCACCGGACTAT
>NZ_SWBM01000062.1 GCF_005116465.1 Robertmurraya kyonggiensis | reverse complement strand
GTCATTCACGTACGATCGATCCGAGTGACGTTTCCCTCTCGAGGCACATGCATCGGACACAATGCGCGTCGCAAAGATACCGCACGAAAATAACATCCCGTTTAAACCGAAATAAACGATGTTGATTAGGATGTAGGCGAATTAATCTTACATCAAAAAAGTCCGAATTCCTAAACTACTTTTTACACTCGGGCTCGATGGCCCGAGACTTTCAGGGATCACCCCCGCCGCCAAGGTCGTCCCAGCCGCCGCCATCCTCGCCAGGAAAGAGGACGCCCTCGAAGTGGCCAGCAAGCACTCGCGCCGTTCCGTCGGCAGCAGCATCGGCTTCCTCCATCACCGCCACTGCCTCCTCGTCGTTAAGAGTGTCGGCGACGACGTACCCGGCGGCGAGCTTCGAGAGGTCCGCTTGGTAGTGGGTCGTGACCACTCCAAGCGCCTTCCGAACCCCGAGCAGAAGGGCTTCCTTCACACGCGAGGTGAAGTGCCCCCCAAGCGCTCGAAGGCGACTGGCGAGGGAGCTCCCGGACTGCAGGCCGGTACCAGCAATTTCGTTGCTGGCGGCCGAGGCTGCCTGCACCATCTCATCAAGCTCGCGCTGGGTCTCCGTCTGCGCCACCAGCACGGCCTCCTTCGACTCGGTCTCGGCCTGAAGCGCCTGCTTCAATGCTGCACCAACAAGAGTCAGCCAAAAAGCAACAAAACGAAAGGGTCAGAGCTCGAGCCAAATCAGCTTACCCTCGACCTGTCCCTGAGTAGCCTCGAGGGCCCTCTCCGCCTCCTGGGCCCGCTGCTCCACCTCTCGCGCCTGCCGCTCCGCCGTGGCCCGAGCAGTCTGCTCCCGCTCGAGCCGGTCTCGAGCCTCGACCGCGAGACGCCGCTCTTCCTCGACCGCCAGCTCCGCCGCGCGACGCGCAGCCCGCTCGTTCTCCAGCCAGTCATTGCGGTTCGCGAGCTGCTCGCGGAGGGCGCTGGCCGAGCCTTCAAGGCGAGCGATGACCTCGCCCTTCTCCCGACCCTGGGCGAGGGCCTGGTCCCGAGCACCTCGAAGGTCGTCCAGCTGGCGGTCTCGAGCCTCGAGCGCCCCGGACAAGCGACGGAGCTCCAGCGATAACTCCGCAATCTGGTCGTTCTTCGCGAACGCCTGTTTGCGGAGTTCCTGCGAAAAGAAAAAGAGATAAGCCTTCTTCGAAAAAATAAG
>NZ_SWBM01000061.1 GCF_005116465.1 Robertmurraya kyonggiensis | reverse complement strand
CCTTCTTAGAACTAGGCGCCTGCAACTTGCCAATAGTGTCGGCCTTCTTTGGATCAATTTCAATGCCATGCTCATGAACTATAAAGCCCAAAAACTTACCGGCCGACACACCAAAAGCACATTTGAGTGGATTCATCTTCAAACCATACCGACGCATTCTTTCAAATGCAAGTCTCAAATCGGCCAAATGAGAACACTTCCAGCCGATTTGACAACAATATCATCGATATAAACTTCCAAGATAATACCAAGCAAATCATGAAAGATTAAATTCATTGCCCTTTGATAAGTAGCACCGGCATTCTTTAAACCAAAAGTCATAACAATCCACTCAAACAAACCAACAAAGCCTGGACATACAAAAGCCGTTTTGGATATATCCTCTTCGGCCATAAATATTTGATTGTAACCAGCATTACCATCAAGAAAGCTAATCATTCTATGTCCAGACGCAGCATCGATAAGCATATCGGCTATTGGCATAGGATATTCATCTTTAGGAGTAGCACGATTAAGATTTCTAAAATCAATACACACTCTAATCTTACCCGTTCCTTTCTTTTCCACGGGCACAATATTAGAAATCCATTCAGCATATCGACAAGGTCTAATAAACTTTGCTTCTAATAACCGATTTATTTCCTCTTTAACTCGGTCATAAATTTCAGGATTAAAACGCCTAGTTGGTTGTTTATAAGGCCTAAAACCAGACTTAATAGGCAACCGATGCTCAACAAGCTCTCGGCTTAAACCAGGCATTTCATGATAATTCCAAGCAAAGCAATCGACATACTCCTTTAACAACTTTATTAATTCAGATTTAAAAGCAGGATCTAAATTCTTATTTACAAACGTCGGCCTGGGTATAGAACCATCACCAATGTCTACCTCCTCAAGAGGATCGGCCGATGTAAAACCACATCCTAGCTTGCTTATATCATCAAAATCTTCAATGGCTTCACACATATCGTTATGATGCGACCGATAGTGTTCAAGTCTCTGCTGCAACCACTCTCGATTATCCATTAAATCATATGAGATGATTCAGCTGATTGTTTATTGGCTTTATAACAGCAGGGATGAAGTCATTCTTAGTACAGCTGATAAACTCAAATAAACCCAAACATCTAACATCATTATGAATGCCAACCAAAGAGCTATCCTAAAGCAACACAAGCAGAAGTATCACCATGCACAACTTCTACATCATCA
>NZ_SWBM01000060.1 GCF_005116465.1 Robertmurraya kyonggiensis | reverse complement strand
ATAGCCAAAAACCAACTAAGATATTCACAGATTATTGGTTCACTCATGTACTTAGCTAGCGCAACGAGACCCGACATAGCTTTTGCTGTGAGCAAATTGAGCAGGTTCATGTCAAACCCGGGTTCAGATCATTGGCATGCACTTGAAAGGGTTATGCGCTATCTAGTAGGTACTATGAGTTATGGGATTCACTATTCTGGGCACCCCGCTGTGCTGGAGGGATATAGTGACTCGAACTGGATTTCTGATGCTGATGAGCTTTATGCCACGAGTGGGTATGTGTTTACCCTTGGAGGTGGTGCTATATCATGGAGGTCTTGCAAACAGACCATTTTGACGAGGTCAACCATGGAAGCGGAACTAACCGCTTTAGACACAGCCACCGTTGAGGCTGAGTGGCTGCGTGAGCTTTTGATGGACTTTCCTGTGGTTGAGAAACCAGTACCGACTATCCTTATGAACTGTGACAATCAAACGGTGATAGTCAAAGTGAACAGTACGATTGAAGTCTGTCAGGAAGTTGAGAAACTCCGGAGTAATAAGTGTGACTTATATTCAAACTGACAAAAACCTGGCAGATCCTTTTACAAAAGGTTTATCACGGAATGTGATAGAAAATGCATCGAGGGAGATGGGTATGAGACCCGCGTAAGTTGCCACAGTAGTAACCCAACCTATGTGATTGGAGATCCCGCGAATTAGAACCTGAGAAAACAAGCTGCTGGTTGACTGAGGAGAGTAATTACTAGACCCTCTCTGAGTGAAGATGCAGTACTCTCAAATGCTGTAAGGCAGGTTAGCGATATGCTTTAATGTGTTTCTATTGGCTTGATTAAGCGAAGATGTTGTCCTACAGAACATTCTTGAAAGAACACACCTATATGAGCCCGATTGTAAAACGTCGCAGTCTATGAGATTTGGGTGATCTTTAGTAAGCTCAAGAAGAGACCAAGGAGTACGACGTATATGCTCCACCCGCGGGGTAGGCTACAGGTAGCCAAGTACTGGTTTGGTCTTTGAGTGAAACTTGTCCGCACAAAACTTGCAATTCAAGGCGTAGTCCATTGTTCAAGTTGTGGATGAGTGTAGCTTGATGCTCTAGGCGAGAGTTCAACTTAACAGTCCTTGCTGAAACACTGTCATATAAACAGTAGTGAGAAATAAGCAAATCTCTATATGGGAATTTGAGATGTGGTGGGGATTGTTAGATTATTGGGCGTGGCCC
>NZ_SWBM01000059.1 GCF_005116465.1 Robertmurraya kyonggiensis | reverse complement strand
CGGCGCTATTTATGGGGGCTTCAAGCTCCTTGGCGTGCGCGCCAAGTCGCGAGGGAGGCGGCGTGGGCGGAGAGGACTCGCGGCGGCGCGGGGAGGAGTCCCGGTTCGATGCGGCGCGAGGTAGGAGAAGGGGCTTACAGGCGGGCCCGGCATGTCAGTGACTGGGAGAGAGAGAGGAAGCGCGCGCTGCGGAGAGAAGAGAGAGGCTGACGGGTGGGGCCGGCATGTCAGTGGCAGCGAGCGGAGGGCGCGGGCTGGCGCGGAGCGGGCTGCTGCGGCGGTGGGCCGACTGCTGGGCTGGAGTGGTGGGCCGAAAGGAGAAAGAGAAAAAGAGAGAAAAAGAAAAGGTTTTTCTTTTATTCAAACACTCATTTGAATTCAAATTCAAATTTGAATTCAACAATCAAAAATAAATGCACCAGCATGAATGCAACAATAATGTTTCTATTTCCTATATTTGCTTTTATTTATTCAAAAATTTTATTTTCCTACATTATTTATGAGCACTCAAATAGGAAAACCAATTAATTACTAATTTTTTTAAATAGGCATTTTCAGGGTGTTACAAACCTACCCCCCTTAAGATGAATCTCGTCCCCGAGATTCGGACGTGGATTGGAAGAGATGTGGATATTCTGCCTTGAGATCATCCTCCCGTTCCCAGGTTGCCTCATCCTCTGTATGACGATTCCACTGAACCTTGCACATACGTATCACTTTGTTCCTGGTGACTCTCTCGGACTCCTCTAAGATCTTGACCGGATACTCCTCATAAGTAAGGTCCTCCTGCACATTCAACTCCTCTAACGGAATCTGTTCCTCTGGCACCCGTAAACACTTCTTCAGCTGGGACACATGGAACACATCATGCACTCCTGCCAATTTCTCTGGTAACTCTAACTGATAAGCCACTTCACCTCTCCGTTCTAATATCTTGAATGGTCCAATGTAGCGAGGTGCTAGCTTGCCTTTAACATTGAATCTCTTCACACCTCTCATTGGTGACACCTTGAGATACACAAAGTCACCAATCTCGAAGCTGAGATCTCGTCGCCTTACATCTGCATAACTTTTCTGCTGTGACTGAGCTGTTCTCAAATTCTGCCTGATAACCTGCACTTGTTCTTCTGCCTGCTTCAAGACCTCAGGTCCAAATACTTTACCTTCTCCGGTCTGATTCCAAAACAACGGTGTCCTGCACTTCCTTCCGTACAACGCCTCAAATGGTGACATCCTGAGACTCTGCTGGTAG
>NZ_SWBM01000058.1 GCF_005116465.1 Robertmurraya kyonggiensis | reverse complement strand
CAACACATAGTTTTATAAGCACAAGATTTCATGTGAAATGCGGATTAAAATCGTACCATACCAAATCATCATATGTGATATCAACTGCGGGAGGTAAAATTGCATCCAACCAAGTCACCCACAAGGTTCCAATCAGGCTGGGAAGTAAAACATTTCCTACTGATTTGATTCTGCTTGGAATGGAAGGAATTGACATTGTGTTAGGAGCCAATTGGATGACTCAACATAAGGTTGTCCTAGATGTTGCGGAACGAGTTGTTGAGATAAACTCGCCTACGCATGGCCCGAGTGTGCTATATCTGCCACAACGGACTTGCGTCGATGCGTGTGCTTATGCAATGGTAGAAACCCAACTAAAGGACATTCCGGTGGTATGTGAGTATGCCGATGTATTTCCGGATGACTTACCTGGGATGCCGCCGGATAGAGACATTGAATTCGTGATTGAACTTCAACCTGGCACAGCACCTATATCAAAGAGACCATATAGAATGCCGCCCAATGAATTGGCTGAATTAAAAATTCAACTCCAAGAATTGCTAGATAAGGGTTTCATTCGTCCAAGTGTATCACCTTGGGGATGTCCCGCTATCTTTGTGAAGAAGAAGGACCATTCCTTGAGGTTGTGTATTGATTACCGGCCTCTCAATGCGGTAACTATTAAGAACAAGTACCCACTCCCCCGTATTGACATCTTGTTTGACCAACTAGCTGGCGCCAGAGTGTTCTCCAAGATTGACCTTCGCTCTGGCTATCACCAAATCAAAATCAGGCCTTGTGACATTCCAAAGACTGCCTTTTCCACACGTTATGGACTTTATGAATTCTTGGTTATGTCTTTTGGACTCACCAATGCCCCAGCCTACTTCATGTACCTCATGAATTCGGTCTTCATGTCAGAACTAGACAAGTTTGTGGTGGTTTTCATTGACGACATTCTTATATATTCTAAGAATGAGGAAGAGCATGCCGAGCACCTTCGCATTGTTCTTCAAAGGTTGAGAGATCACCAGCTCTACGCCAAGTTCTCCAAGTGTGAATTCTGGTTAGAGAGCGTGAAGTTCTTAGGTCACACGGTTTCCAAGGATGGTATATCCGTGGATCCAACCAAAGTGCAAGAGGTGTTGGATTGGCAACCACCTACTTCTGTCCACGAGATTCGGAGTTTTCTGGGTTTAGCCGGTTATTACCGCCGTTTTATTCCGGATTTCTCTCGGATTGCGAAGCCCATGACCGAACTCTTAAAGAAGGGAGTCAAATTTGAGTGGAA